>NZ_CP096397.1:0-4800000 GCF_054161325.1 Paenibacillus sp. Z3-2
AGCAAAATTGTTCCGGATCAAAATACCCTTGTGGATATCGTTGTTGCAGATAACCAGGTCCTGTTTAAAATTGACCGTGTATTGTTCTACTCCCGTATTCTGGATGGAACATATCCGGATACTTCTAGAATTATTCCGACGTCATACAAAACAGAACTCGTTTTAGATACAAAAAAATTAAGTGAATCCATCGACCGGGCTTATTTGCTGTCGCGTGAAGAGAAAACAAACATCGTGCGTATGCAAACCATGGATTCGGGATCAGTCGAAATTTCCTCAAGCTCTTCCGAGTTAGGTAAAGTAAGAGAAGAAATCGAACCTGCCGAGTTTACAGGAGATCCGTTAAAAATCTCGTTCAACTCCAAATACATGCTGGATGTTTTGAAAGTGGTTGAAAGTGAGCAACTGATGATCGCTTTTACCGGTGTCATGAGTCCAATCATCTTGAAACCACTGGATGACAGTCACAGCCTTTACGTCATACTGCCATACCGGACGACCAACTAACGAAAGGAAGATCACAGTGAACCAAGTTACGATTCGAACGGAATATATTAAGCTTGACCAGTTTTTGAAATTGGCTGATTGCATCCCAACCGGAGGTATGGCCAAAGCTTTGCTTCAGGAGGGACTTGTACGTGTGAATAAAGAGCCTGAGGAACGCCGGGGACGTAAGTTATACCCTGGGGATATCGTTGAAGTGGACGGAGAAGGCACATTCGAAGTTGCTGCAGAGTAAGAAGACCAGTTCGATCCTGCTGCCTCCTGTCGGACGGGATAAAAGGGAGGTTACCACGTGTTTGTGAACAGCATTGATCTGCAGAATTTCCGCAATTATGAACATCTGAGACTGGACTCTTTTGGTCCCGTAAACTTGTTGATCGGGCAAAATGCCCAAGGAAAGACCAATCTTGCAGAGGCTATTTTTGTACTTGCACTCACCAAGAGCCACCGTACATCCCGTGACAAGGAGCTAATCCGTTTCGGTGAAGAACGGGCCAGGCTTGCAGCAGAGGTCGACAAAAAGTACGGATCGGTCAAGCTTGAACTATCTTTGTCGCAACAAGGCAAAAAAGCAAAGATTAACGGCCTGGAGCAGCGCAAGTTAAGTGATTTTGTCGGAGCACTCAATGTCGTGATGTTTGCACCGGAAGATCTGGAGATTGTAAAAGGCACGCCGGGGGTCCGCCGCCGGTTTCTTGACATGGAGATTGGGCAGGTAGCACCAGGTTACCTGTATCATCTGCAGCAATATCAAAAAGTGCTGGTCCAGCGAAACAATCTGCTCAAGCAACTATGGGGAAAAGGGGCATCAGCCCAGACCATGCTTGAGGTGTGGAACGAACAACTGGTCGAGCATGGTGTTAAAATCGTCAAAAAAAGGAAACAATTCATAAAGAAACTGCAAAAGTGGGCAGAAACGATTCATCAAGGGATCACCGGAGGCGGAGAAGTCTTGCGGCTGGCCTACCTTCCGTCCTTCAGCGAAGCGGCTGAAGAAGATGAAGCTGTCTTAATGGACCAATTTATGATAAAATTATCACAAATGAAAGAGCAGGAGATTCGCCGAGGCACAACCCTTAGTGGGCCGCATCGGGATGACCTGTCCTTTTTCATTAACGATCGGGAAGTACAAACATATGGCTCGCAGGGGCAGCAGCGTACAACGGCGTTGTCCCTTAAACTTGCGGAAATTGAACTGATTCACGAAGAAATCGGAGAATATCCGGTCCTGCTATTGGACGATGTCCTGTCCGAGCTGGACCCTTTTCGTCAGACGCAGCTGATCGAAACGTTCCAGAGCAAGGTGCAAACCTTTATTACGGCTACGGGGATCGAGAGCCTGAACGTTGACAAGCTCAAAGATGCCAGTATTTATCACGTTCATGCCGGACAGGTTGAACGCTAAGGAGTGAGGGCTTATGTACATTCATCTGGGCGGTGAGAAGATCATCCGTTCTTCCGAATTGGTCGCTATTTTTGATATATCGATTGAAAAATCCTCAAAGATCTCCAAGCAGTATGTCACGCATGCCGAGCAGGAAAAAACCGTGGAACACATCGGCGAAGAGGAAGCCAAGTCCATTGTGGTGACCAAAAACATTGTGTACTACTCGCCTATTTCCTCAGCCACGCTGAAGAAACGGGCTCACATTTTTCCTGATCTCTAGCGTTGGTGTGGCATAAAGGTGTGTCTTTTGCTGCTTGTCTTTAATTTGGACAGCTGCTGAAATGAAGGACGTTGCCTGTTTCAGCAAACATTCTTAGTTAACGCATATTTACGATATTGAATCTATAGAAGTAGGTGAAAGGCATGTCTATGAATCAACCGTCATATGATGCGAATGAAATTCAGGTCCTTGAAGGATTGGAAGCCGTACGGAAGCGTCCGGGGATGTATATCGGTTCCACCAGTTCCAAGGGCCTGCATCATCTGGTCTGGGAAGTAGTGGACAACAGTATCGACGAAGCGCTTGCAGGTTACTGTGACCACATTGAGGTCAGTATCCATGAAGACAATAGCGTGACTGTAGTCGATAACGGTCGGGGTATTCCTGTCGGCGAACATGCCAAAATGAAACGTCCTGCACTTGAGGTAGTCATGACTGTCCTCCATGCAGGAGGAAAATTTGGCGGCGGCGGATATAAAGTATCCGGTGGTTTGCATGGTGTCGGTGTATCCGTTGTGAATGCTCTCTCTGAAAAAGTGGTTGTAACGGTTAAACGTGAGGGACATATCTACCAACAGGAATATCGCCGTGGGGCTCCACAGTATGACCTGAAAGTAATCGGTACAACGGACGAAACGGGAACAACGGTTAGGTTCCATCCAGACCCTGAAATTTTCACGGAAACGAGAGTTTATGAATATGACATCTTGCTTGCCCGTATTCGTGAGCTGGCGTTCCTGAACAAAGGCATTGGTCTTACATTGACGGATGAGCGTACGGGTGCAACCAACTCGTTCCTGTACGAAGGCGGTATTATCGAATATGTCTCCTTCCTCAACCAGAAGCGCGAAGTACTGCATGAAAATCCAATTTACGTCGAAGGTTCCAGAGACAACATACAGGTGGAAGTTGCGTTGCAATACAATGACAACTACACCGAGAATATCTATTCCTTCGCGAACAATATCAACACGCATGAGGGCGGAACCCATGAATCAGGCTTTAAAAGTGCCCTTACACGGATCATCAATGACTACGCCCGTAAGGCAGGGGTAATCAAAGACAGCACAGGGAACCTTTCCGGGGACGATGTGCGTGAAGGTTTGACGGCTATTATTTCGGTCAAGATTCCAGAACCGCAATTTGAGGGACAGACGAAGACCAAGCTGGGAAACAGTGAAGTACGTGGTATTGTCGAATCCTTGTTTGCCGAGAAGCTGCAGGAGTTCCTGGAAGAGAACCCTTCCGTATCTCGTCGCATTTTGGAAAAAGGACTACAAGCAGCACGTGCTCGTGAAGCGGCCCGTAAAGCTCGGGAACTGACACGTCGTAAAGGTGCACTGGAAGTGAGCTCACTCCCAGGTAAACTGGCGGACTGTTCATCCAAGGATGCTTCAATCAGCGAATTGTACATCGTCGAAGGTGACTCTGCCGGCGGATCAGCGAAGCAAGGTCGGGATCGACATTTCCAAGCGATTTTGCCGCTCCGTGGTAAGATTCTGAACGTGGAAAAAGCTCGTTTGGACCGGATCTTGGGTAATGCGGAAATTAGAGCGATTATTACGGCGATGGGTACAGGTATTGGTGATGACTTCGATATTGCCAAAGCTCGCTATCACAAAATCATTTTGATGACAGATGCCGACGTCGATGGTGCTCATATCCGAACACTGCTTCTGACATTCCTGTATCGGTACATGCGCAAAATCATTGAGGCAGGCTATGTATACATTGCGCAGCCACCATTGTTCAAGATTGAGCGTAACAAAGTGATTCGCTACGCTGGTTCCGAGAAAGAGCGTGATGAAATTATTGCAACGCTCGGCGAAAATGCGAAGTTCAACGTTCAGCGTTACAAAGGTCTCGGTGAGATGAATGCCGGACAATTGTGGGAAACAACGATGGATCCGGAGAGCCGGAGCATGATGCAAGTATCAATCAACGATGCCATCCTTGCCGATGCCATGTTCGACACCCTCATGGGGGATAACGTTGAACCGCGTCGTGACTTTATTCAGGAAAATGCTAAATACGTGAAAAACCTCGACATTTAACGATATTCGAAGAGGCGCCTGCGAGGGCGCCTTTTTATATTATTGGAATCATTGAAGAGGAAAGTTAATAGACTTCCGTATTAGTTTGTTACCGACGTACACGTTTTTTAGCAGACGAGGCCTGTGCTTTAGGGGATGGACGAGAGGTTTTACCCTTTTTGGAGGGTAAACGACCGTAGGCAATGGCATATCGTTTAATCTTCCGGTACGCCTCCTTGTCCGGCAGTAAGCCAAAAGCATAAATGCCCGGCAGTGTGTTAACTTCAAGAATCCAGGGGCGCCCTTCTTCGTCTAGTGCAATATCAATACCGATCTCTTTGAGCCTTGGAAATGATGTTTGCAATTGCACAGCAGTATGAATGCCTAGTCGGTACAGCTCATTACGAAGCTTCTTGAAGCGATCCTGGTGAAGATGGGGGAGTACGAGTTCTTCGAACGTGGCCAATCGTCCACCACCATGAATGTTGGTGATGATTTTGCCTGGCGCGGCGACCCGTCCGAGTATACCTGTTGTTTCCCAGTTATGTTGCAGATTTTTCTGGGTCAACACACGCAAGTCAAAAGGCAAACCCTTATGCTTCATCAACGGGATTCCTTGTTGAATAATATAGTCACGTTTCTGTATACGATCATTCAGCGCCCGTTCGAGATCGTCCAGGGAATGAAATGACCTCTCCTCTGTTCCGTATTGGAGTTGATATGTTGTTGTGAGGTAGGTAGCTCTGGAGGTAACAGAGGTCGCCACGGTTTCGCCAGGTACGCTTCGATCATTGGTGTCTTCGGAAACCTCTGTATCTGTAGTGGAATCTTCGGAATACAACACAGGTTGGTACAGACGAGTGGTTTCCACCCGCATGACGCCATTACCGTAAGTGCCACGGTCCGGCTTGATATAGTTGGACTCAAATAATTCAGTCATTCGTTCCAGAGTTTGACGACTATATTTTCGGGTAACGGGAATATATTCATTCACACTGCGATTGCGTTGTAACACAGCTGTTTTGGCCCATTTGCTGGAGACACGCTGGATACCCAAGATTCATCAACCCTTTCATGTTTTGCTCAGTTCTCAAGAGGGGAAGACACGGAGAAATCGAAGGACAAGTTACGATTTCAGTGGTATAATAGAGAAATATGGCGTTTTGTGCGATGAGCTGCATAATTTGTAGTTTGATCGTAGAACGGGAACGGCTTTAGCCTCGGTGGGCACAGCTATATATGCCGCTTTTCTAGCATTGTATGTGCAATTGGGGAGGAAGGCAGGGCGAATCCCCAGACACGTAGAAGTTCCCGGAAGAAAGGCTATTGCCCAGCGGACGTTTAATTGTGTAACTTTTGTGAAAGTAATATAATAAAGAATAGCGTTCTTGCGCGGTTTTAGCCTTGTTAGGCTTTTCACATATAATCAATTTATTGAATGACGGAATGGAACGTTTGTTGAAGGACAAGAAGGAGGTCCAGCATGGCGGAAGAAATGAACTCGCAGATTACAGATCGGGATATTGGCGTCGAGATGCGTGAATCGTTTATGGATTATGCGATGAGCATCATTGTTAGTCGTGCCTTACCTGACGTGCGTGATGGATTGAAGCCGGTTCACCGGCGTATTCTGTACGCAATGTCGGAGCTTGGTATGACACCCGATAAACCACATAAAAAATCAGCCAGAATCGTCGGCGAAGTTATCGGTAAGTATCACCCGCACGGTGACTCTGCTGTTTACGAGACGATGGTACGGATGGCACAGGATTTCTCCCTGCGTTATATGCACGTAGATGGACATGGTAACTTTGGATCAGTCGATGGCGATATGGCAGCAGCCATGCGTTATACGGAAGCTCGTTTGTCCAAGATTGCAATGGAAATGCTCAGAGATATCAACAAGGATACAATTGACTTCCAGCCAAACTATGACGGTGAAGAACATGAGCCTATCGTTTTACCTGCGCGTTTTCCTAACTTGCTTGTCAATGGGGTCGGCGGGATCGCGGTAGGTATGGCAACCAATATTCCTCCTCATAATCTGGGAGAGGTCATTGACGGCGTACAGGCCATGATTCAGAATCCGGACATTACATCCATGGAACTGATGGATTACATTCAAGGTCCAGACTTCCCTACGTCCGGTTACATTTTGGGACGCTCAGGTATTCGCCAGGCGTATCAGACTGGACGTGGTTCCGTAACGATGCGGGCTAAAACCAACATCGAAGAGAATAACAATAAGGCGAAAATTATTGTTACGGAGCTCCCTTATCAGGTGAACAAGGCAAGACTCGTTGAGAAAATTGCAGAGTTGGTACGTGATAAAAAGATTGATGGCATTACAGACCTGCGTGATGAGTCTGACCGTAACGGTATGCGTGTTGTAATTGAACTTCGCAGAGATGTGAATCCGGGGGTTGTTCTGAACAACTTGTACAAACATACATCGATGCAATCCACTTTCGGGATTAACATGCTTGCGATTGTAAATAAAGAGCCTAAAATTCTGAACCTGCGTGAAGTGTTGTATCACTATCTGCAGCATCAGATCGAGGTTATTCGCAGACGTACGCAGTTTGAACTGAAAAAGGCTGAAGCTCGTGCACATATTCTGGAAGGCTTGCGTATTGCACTGGATCATATCGATGAGATTATTACGTTGATTCGTTCATCCAGTAATGCAGATGCAGCCAGAGAAGGTTTGATTGAGCGTTTCTCACTCAGTCATGATCAGGCTCAAGCTATTCTCGATATGCGTCTGCAACGCCTTACAGGTTTGGAACGCGAACGTATTGAAAACGAATATAACGAACTGATGGTCAAAATCAGGGAGTACCGTGAAATTTTGGCCAATGAGCATCTCGTACTTGAGATTATCAGTACGGAGTTGCAAGAGATTCGCGACCGCTTTAGCGATGATCGCCGTACAGAGATTACTGTGGGTGAAGAAAGTATTCTGGATGAAGACCTGATTCCGCGTGAAGAGGTTATCATCACGATTACCCATACAGGCTACGTGAAACGTCTGCCGGTTTCCACATACCGCAGCCAGAAGCGTGGTGGGCGCGGGGTTGTGGGGATGGATACCAAAGATACCGACTTCGTTGAGCATCTTTTTGTAACCAACTCTCACAATTACCTCATGTTCTTCACGGACAAAGGTAAAGTGTATCGTCTGAAAGCTTACGAGATTCCAGAGCTTGGACGTACCGCACGTGGAACGCCTATCATCAACTTGATCCAGATCGAGCAGGGCGAATCGGTCAATGCCGTAATTCCGGTTCAGGAATTCGAAAGTGACCGATACTTGTTCTTTGCTACCCGCCAAGGGGTTGTGAAGAAGACGCCACTTGAGGATTACACGAATATTCGCAAAGGCGGCCTGATCGGTATTTCCTTGCGTGATGATGATATCCTGATTGATGTTAAGCTGACCGATGGACAGCAAGAGATCATTATGGGGACAGCTCACGGAATGTCCATCCGATTCTCGGAAGGTAACGTACGTTCCATGGGACGTAGTGCAACCGGAGTAAAAGGGATCACATTGGATGAACAGGATTCCGTTATAGGCATGGACGTAGTTGATAAAGAGCTTGATGTTCTGATCGTTACAGCCAAAGGTTACGGTAAACGTACACCTGTCAGTGATTATCGGATGCAGACTCGTGGCGGTAAAGGGATCAAGACCATTAATGTTACAGAGAAGAACGGCGCAGTAGTCAGCCTCAAAATGGTTAAAACGGAAGAGGATCTGATGATCATCACATCTAGCGGTACTTTGATTCGGATGAGCATGGAAGGCATATCCACTATGGGTCGATACACACAAGGTGTGAAGCTGATTCATATTCGTGATGACGATTCGGTAGCTACAGTCAGTCGAATTGACAAGAATGAAGAAGAACCAGACGACGAATTGCTTGAAGGCTCGGAAGGCGGGGATTCCCAAGCTCCTGCGGTAAGCCTCGAAGAAGGCATCGTTGTTGACGCTGAAGTTGAGGGCGACGATTCCGGTTCGGAAGCATAAGATAAAATTTTCTGAAGACCAATCTCTTGGTGATTGGAACGAGATTTTAAAGGGCCCCCATTGGGGGCCCTTTTGTTGTATAAAGAAATGTCCATCTTTCATTTCTCAGAATCTGGGATGTACAGCCTGATTTTTGAGTAATATAATGGGGACTATCAAGAAAAACCGGGACTATGGTCTTGTTTTAGTATTACCATAGAAGAACGATGAGCGAGGGGAATCAACATGGGATTAGTCACCCTGTCAGAAGTCAAACCAGGACTCAAACTTGGGAGTGATGTGCACACGCTTCGCGGCAACGTCTTGCTTCAGAAGGGAAAAGTCATTTTACCCAAGGATATGGAAGTGCTCAGAGCCTTTATGATTCAACAGTTGGATATTGAACAAGAAAGAACGGTAGCGGGCAGTACAGGCACCAAGGGTGCAGCTGCGTCCGCAGGAAGTACGGCAAGTGAAAAAGATGGGGAACGGGCAGGTAAGGCAGGAAACGCCGTCACAGCTCCTGCAGCAACGTCTCTACAGGATGAGTATGAGAAGATGATTGGATTAACCAAAAATGCATTCCTGTCCTCTCTCGCAGCTGAATTGCCTGTATATGAGTTGCGTACACAGTTGGAGGCTTTATTTGTACATCTCAAACAATATAATGTGCTTACCTTTAGTCCACGAGTAATGCAAGAACATGATTATGTATATCACCATGCCGTACTGAGTGCGATCACATCATATCAACTGGCTCAATGGATGGATCTCCCCTCCAAGGATGGGATGCAAGTTGCTTTTGCAGGCTTGTTCCATGATATTGGTAACAACAAGGTAGATCCGCAGATTCTCCATAAACCTTCCACGTTGACGGCTACAGAGCAGGAAGAGATCCGTCAGCATACTAAATATGGTTATCAGATTCTTAAACAGGCGAAGGCCATTAATGAGGGAGCTAGACTTGCAGCTTTGCAGCATCATGAAAAAGTTGACGGATCAGGATACCCGTTGCAACTTAGCGGAACGCAAATTCATGTCTATGCCAAAATTGTAGCTATCGCTGATATATTCCACGCCATGACATTGGAGAAGATCTATCGCAAGGCACAGTCACCTTATTTGGTTCTGGAACAGATCCAGAGTGAGGCGTTTGGGAAATTGGACCCTGCAATTGTCAGTGTATTTGTTCAGCGGTCAACCCAAATCCATAATGGCATCCGAGTAAAACTCAGCAATAACCAAATTGGAGAGATCGTATTCTCTGATCGGGACCATCCTACACGTCCTATGGTGTCAGTAGAAGGAACTATCATTAATCTAATGCAGCAAAGGCAGCTTCACATTCAAGAGGTTATTGGTTAACTATAAATATTAGAGCAACTTGATCAGAGGGTCTTTCTTTTATAGAGAGGCCTTCTTATGTGAGATAAAAGTACTAATGTAGATATACCACAAAGATTATAGAAATATTGATAAATACTTAAGAAAAAGACTTGCAATGTAAATTTGTACATGGTATATTATAAGTCCGGCCAAGAAAACACGGTTCACACGGTGCGGCAAGCGAATGAAATAAGCTTCGAAAGAAACTTAAAAAAATAGCTTGCTAAGTTGGTTAGGATGTGATAAGATATAAGAGTTGCTGAAGAGAACAACATTCGGTAACGAAACAAGTTTGATCTTTGAAAACTGAACAACGAGTGAGTAAACATTCTGCTTGCAGAATGAACGCGAAAGTTTGAAACAAGCCTTGGCTTGGATCGGCTGGAGCACAAATGAGATTTTTAATCTCGTCAGATTCAAAATGAGCTTATCGCTCTTTTCAATACTTTATTGGAGAGTTTGATCCTGGCTCAGGACGAACGCTGGCGGCATGCCTAATACATGCAAGTCGAGCGGAGTTGATAGGGAGCTTGCTTCCTGGATACTTAGCGGCGGACGGGTGAGTAACACGTAGGCAACCTGCCCTCAAGTTTGGGACAACTACCGGAAACGGTAGCTAATACCGAATAGTTGTTTTCTTCGCCTGAAGAGAACTGGAAAGACGGAGCAATCTGTCACTTGGGGATGGGCCTGCGGCGCATTAGCTAGTTGGTGAGGTAACGGCTCACCAAGGCGACGATGCGTAGCCGACCTGAGAGGGTGATCGGCCACACTGGGACTGAGACACGGCCCAGACTCCTACGGGAGGCAGCAGTAGGGAATCTTCCGCAATGGGCGAAAGCCTGACGGAGCAATGCCGCGTGAGTGATGAAGGTTTTCGGATCGTAAAGCTCTGTTGCCAGGGAAGAACGCTTGGGAGAGTAACTGCTCTCAAGGTGACGGTACCTGAGAAGAAAGCCCCGGCTAACTACGTGCCAGCAGCCGCGGTAATACGTAGGGGGCAAGCGTTGTCCGGAATTATTGGGCGTAAAGCGCGCGCAGGCGGTCATTTAAGTCTGGTGTTTAATCCCGGGGCTCAACCCCGGATCGCACTGGAAACTGGGTGACTTGAGTGCAGAAGAGGAGAGTGGAATTCCACGTGTAGCGGTGAAATGCGTAGATATGTGGAGGAACACCAGTGGCGAAGGCGACTCTCTGGGCTGTAACTGACGCTGAGGCGCGAAAGCGTGGGGAGCAAACAGGATTAGATACCCTGGTAGTCCACGCCGTAAACGATGAGTGCTAGGTGTTAGGGGTTTCGATACCCTTGGTGCCGAAGTTAACACATTAAGCACTCCGCCTGGGGAGTACGGTCGCAAGACTGAAACTCAAAGGAATTGACGGGGACCCGCACAAGCAGTGGAGTATGTGGTTTAATTCGAAGCAACGCGAAGAACCTTACCAGGTCTTGACATCCCTCTGATCGGTACAGAGATGTATCTTTCCTTCGGGACAGAGGAGACAGGTGGTGCATGGTTGTCGTCAGCTCGTGTCGTGAGATGTTGGGTTAAGTCCCGCAACGAGCGCAACCCTTATATTTAGTTGCCAGCACTTCGGGTGGGCACTCTAGATAGACTGCCGGTGACAAACCGGAGGAAGGTGGGGATGACGTCAAATCATCATGCCCCTTATGACCTGGGCTACACACGTACTACAATGGCCGGTACAACGGGCTGCGAAATCGCGAGATGGAGCCAATCCCAACAAAGCCGGTCTCAGTTCGGATTGCAGGCTGCAACTCGCCTGCATGAAGTCGGAATTGCTAGTAATCGCGGATCAGCATGCCGCGGTGAATACGTTCCCGGGTCTTGTACACACCGCCCGTCACACCACGAGAGTTTATAACACCCGAAGTCGGTGGGGTAACCGCAAGGAGCCAGCCGCCGAAGGTGGGATAGATGATTGGGGTGAAGTCGTAACAAGGTAGCCGTATCGGAAGGTGCGGCTGGATCACCTCCTTTCTATGGAGAATCGTTTCCCGCGTGGAAACATTCAAATACGCAGCTTAGCTGCAAAACACTCACTCGTTGCTCAGTTTTGAGAGCTCAAACTCTCAAACAGCTTGCTTTTGCATGGAGCTTGTTCTTTGAAAACTAGATATCGAAACGAAAGTAAATGCGAATTAGAACATTCCTTTTTAGCTGAACTTGTGTAAACAAGTTTCAATAAAAACGGTAGTTAATTGCTTTTGCGATGGTATTGAATGGGAGCGACTTTTGGCTTTGCGCAAGCAAAACAAGGGAAGCGAGCAGTCAAAACCGGAGCAATATGGTTAAGCTACTAAGAGCACACGGAGGATGCCTAGGCGCTAGGAGCCGATGAAGGACGTGGCGAACAACGAAACTGCCTCGGGGAGCTGTAAGCAAGCTTTGATCCGGGGGTGTCCGAATGGGGAAACCCAGCTGGGGTAATTTCCAGTTACTCACAACTGAATACATAGGTTGTGCAGAGGCATACCAGGGGAACTGAAACATCTAAGTACCCTGAGGAAGAGAAAACAATAGTGATTCCGTCAGTAGCGGCGAGCGAACGCGGAGAAGCCCAAACCAGAGAGCTTGCTCTTTGGGGTTGTGGGACGTCTCACATGGAGTTACAAAGGAACCGGTTAAGCGAAGAGGTCTGGAAAGGCCCGCCAAAGAAGGTAAAAGCCCTGTAGTTGAAAGTCTGTTCCCTCCGAGACGGATCCCGAGTAGTGCGGGGCACGTGAAACCCCGTATGAATCCGGCAGGACCATCTGCCAAGGCTAAATACTTCCTAGCGACCGATAGTGAAGCAGTACCGTGAGGGAAAGGTGAAAAGCACCCCGGAAGGGGAGTGAAATAGAACCTGAAACCGTGTGCTTACAAAAAGTCAGAGCCCGTTTTAGGGGTGATGGCGTGCCTTTTGTAGAATGAACCGGCGAGTTACGTTCCCGTGCAAGGTTAAGGTAAAGAGCCGGAGCCGCAGCGAAAGCGAGTCTGAATAGGGCGACATAGTACGTGGACGTAGACCCGAAACCGGGTGATCTACCCCTGTCCAGGGTGAAGGTGCGGTAACACGCACTGGAGGCCCGAACCCACGCATGTTGAAAAATGCGGGGATGAGGTGGGGGTAGCGGAGAAATTCCAATCGAACTCGGAGATAGCTGGTTCTCCCCGAAATAGCTTTAGGGCTAGCCTCGGAAAACAGAGTCGTGGAGGTAGAGCACTGATTGGGTGCGGGGCCCGCAAGGGTTACCAAGCTCAGTCAAACTCCGAATGCCATAGACTTACTTCCGGGAGTCAGACAGTGAGTGCTAAGATCCATTGTCAAAAGGGAAACAGCCCAGACCATCAGCTAAGGTCCCCAAGTGTGTGTTAAGTGGGAAAGGATGTGGAGTTGCACAGACAACCAGGATGTTGGCTTAGAAGCAGCCATCATTTAAAGAGTGCGTAATAGCTCACTGGTCGAGTGACTCTGCGCCGAAAATGTAACGGGGCTAAACACACCACCGAAGCTATGGCTTGATGCTTTGCATCAGGGGTAGGGGAGCGTTGTATAAGGGTTGAAGGTGTACCGTAAGGAGCGCTGGACATTATACAAGTGAGAATGCCGGTATGAGTAACGAAAAGATCAGTGAGAATCTGATCCGCCGAAAGCCTAAGGGTTCCTGAGGAAGGCTCGTCCGCTCAGGGTAAGTCGGGACCTAAGGCGAGGCCGAAAGGCGTAGTCGAAGGACAACAGGTCGAAATTCCTGTACCACCGTAAGCCGTTATGAGCAATGGGGGGACGCAGTAGGGTAGTGACGCGGACTGATGGATGTCCGTCTAAGCAGTAAGGCTGATGTGTAGGCAAATCCGCACATCGTAAGGCTGAGCTGTGATGGGGAGTGAAAATTACAGTAGCGAAGGTCATGATCTCACACTGCCAAGAAAAGCCTCTAGCCAGGTGATGGTGCCCGTACCGCAAACCGACACAGGTAGGCGAGAAGAGTATTCTAAGGCGCGCGGAAGAACTCTCGTTAAGGAACTCGGCAAAATGACCCCGTAACTTCGGGAGAAGGGGTGCCCCGGTAGTGTGAATAGCACGAGGGGGCCGCAGTGAAAAGGCCCAAGCGACTGTTTAGCAAAAACACAGGTCTGTGCGAAGCCGTAAGGCGAAGTATACGGGCTGACGCCTGCCCGGTGCTGGAAGGTTAAGGGGAGTGGTTAGGGACTAGTCCCGAAGCTGTGAACCGAAGCCCCAGTAAACGGCGGCCGTAACTATAACGGTCCTAAGGTAGCGAAATTCCTTGTCAGGTAAATTCTGACCCGCACGAATGGCGTAACGACTTGGGCGCTGTCTCAACGAGAGATCCGGTGAAATTTTAATACCTGTGAAGATGCAGGTTACCCGCGACAAGACGGAAAGACCCCATGGAGCTTTACTGCAGCTTGATATTGAATTTGGGTACGATCTGTACAGGATAGGTGGGAGCCTTTGAAACGTGAGCGCCAGCTTGCGTGGAGGCAACGTTGGGATACCACCCTGATCGTATCTAGGTTCTAACCTGGTACCGTAATCCGGTGCGGGGACAGTGTCAGGTGGGCAGTTTGACTGGGGCGGTCGCCTCCTAAAGAGTAACGGAGGCGCCCAAAGGTTCCCTCAGAATGGTTGGAAATCATTCGAAGAGTGCAAAGGCATAAGGGAGCTTGACTGCGAGACCTACAAGTCGAGCAGGGACGAAAGTCGGGCTTAGTGATCCGGTGGTACCGCATGGAAGGGCCATCGCTCAACGGATAAAAGCTACCCTGGGGATAACAGGCTTATCTCCCCCAAGAGTCCACATCGACGGGGAGGTTTGGCACCTCGATGTCGGCTCATCGCATCCTGGGGCTGAAGTAGGTCCCAAGGGTTGGGCTGTTCGCCCATTAAAGCGGTACGCGAGCTGGGTTCAGAACGTCGTGAGACAGTTCGGTCCCTATCTGTCGTGGGCGTAGGAAATTTGAGAGGAGCTGTCCTTAGTACGAGAGGACCGGGATGGACGTACCGCTGGTGTACCAGTTGTTCCGCCAGGAGCACCGCTGGGTAGCTATGTACGGAAGGGATAAACGCTGAAAGCATCTAAGCGTGAAGCCCCCCTCAAGATGAGATTTCCCAGTATGTAAGACCCCTTGAAGACGACGAGGTAGATAGGCTGGGGGTGGAAGTGCAGCAATGCATGGAGCTGACCAGTACTAATCGGTCGAGGGCTTATCCAATAGCAAGTTTTAAATCGCATGTTTCGTTTCGAATCTAGTTTTCAGAGAACAACAACTCTGAAATGTAAGCTAAGCTATGCGTTTGGTGGCGATGGCGGAGGGGTTCCACACGTACCCATCCCGAACACGACCGTTAAGCCCTCTAGCGCCGATGGTACTTGGACCGCAGGGTCCTGGGAGAGTAGGACGCCGCCAAGCAAAGAACCACTGCCGATGTTATTCGGTGGTGGTTTTTATTTGTGTATAAGGGATAAATTTAATGAGCGGAAGCTTTAACATGATCGTCAATTGAAGGTAACATTTTTGTTACGGATAATAGCGGTAAAACCAGTATAATAGGACTATGTTAAATATGCTAAAAGTACCTGACCACAGAGCTGGAATGTGCAGCTGTGAAAAGGAGGGTGTGTGTGTTAAGTTGGCGGAGACTTGGACTACAATCATTTCTGTTGCTTTGCCTGACCGTTGTTCTGGCAGGATGCGGTGAAGCTTCAGGAGCTGTATGGACTTCATATGAAGGTGCGGTTAACGAGAAGAGTTTCCCGGTGCCTAAAGTAGCGAATAAATCTGACCAGTCCGAAAACAATTCGGATATGGATTATGTTCGATATACGCTGTCTGGTATTAGTGAAAGCACTAGTTTGCCTGAGGTATATCTAGACGAGATCAAAAGCTGGGGTTGGACAGAGAGGCAAGCCAAGGGTACATCCAATAAATCCAGTAGCTTGCGTGTATTTGCAAAGGAAGGACATACTGTGCACTTAGCGGTACATGATGGTTCCTTTACACTAATGGTTCCTAGAAATGATGCTACTCAAACGACAGTTAAATCATTGGATGAAGATGATTGAGCTGCTCCGAGTATGGTTAGTATGAACAATTAACGCTGTGATGTTCCTTATATAGTAAGCTCCCGTGTACTTGATCGGGGGCTTTTTGTTATTTTGCGGAAGTTGGCTTTAGTAGTTATGGGAAATACCTATCGCGTAATGGGCAGGAGAAGTCATAAAGGTAGAGAGGATTTGGAGTAGACATTGTCGTACAGAAAGGCGGGTATGTGTACTTGAACTATAGGGGAGTGATGAGCTTTAAAGGTAAGTTAGAGATATAGAGAAGTAGAGTTTTATAAGTATCTGAGGTAATGAATGACTGGTGGAAACGGCTTAACCAGAAGGGATGGAGCTCAGACTGAGCAAGAGATCGTTTAAAGGCATAAGATATACAAGATAACTGGGTAATGAGATATGGAGCAGCGGAGAAAAAGAGGAGGAGGAATGAAGCCAGGCGTGGGGATAACTTATTTAACTATACTCATGCTGTGGATAAGGAAAGAGAGGGAGAAGATAAATAAAGGTTATCCACTGTGGATAACCTTTATTTGAGTATGTGAGGCTGAGTCAATGGAGGATCGAGTAACAGGTTTTTGTATCTGAATATCCGAAGGACTCAGCCATTATGTATTACAGGTAAGTGAGGTACAGTTATTATTGGATGAACGAAGGATAATTATTGCAGATAGTATGAGACATCTTGTTCATTCAATTTGATGAGCCCATCTTTACGCTCGCGGGAGAGTACCATTACAACATATAGGCGAGGGCCAAGTAGCCACAAATGCCAGAAGATCAGCGAGAGGGTGAAGGACAAGGGGGACCATATCAAACATACTGTAATGATACATAGTCCAATCCAGCTCATGTTTAGGTGTACCCGGACAAACATGCGGAAGCTGAAATGCTGATCAGGGATATAACCTAGCCAGGGCATACGCAGATTCCAGCGCCACCGTTTGGCATAAGAGGTACGGACTAGCAGTAATATGGTTCGGGCGATGACATAATGAATCCAGATGGTGATTGGGCCTGCCAGTACAAAAAAGAAGAGGCCAGTCCAGGAGAATGCGAGTAGATTGAATAAGAGCATGATGACCGGCAGACACAGATAGCTATAGATGACACTGCGGGCGATAGCCTTTTTTTTCAGAAGCCGGTATTGATAGAACGTTGCTTTATTCTCCGGTTCGGCGACCATACGATTATATATCCTCCTTCGGATTCACGTTTGTGTGGGTAAGTAGTCATTTTCGAGCAGGTGCATTAAGATAATGAATCATGTATGTATATATGAACCTTGTATCTCACGCCATGACGATTGTACAAGATACTGAGATTCGACGAAGCTTATCTCAGTATACTCCCGAATGCACGGACTGTCAGGCTTTGATATCGTTATCATGTATTATATATCGGCGGGGATTCCATGTTTTTTTAAGAAAATTTGAATATAAGTTTGGAGTCAGACCAAGGCATACGTGATATAGAGGGAAATGCGATGGAATGAAAGACACCTGTGTAGAACATAGCAGGTAAGTGCTTTTGTACGAAGCATGAATGTATTTTTCGGTACAGACACCCAAGAGGGAGTGAGCGAATATATATATTTTATAGAAAGAAAGCACTATGAAAATGTTTAAAATAATAGAAACTGTGCAATACTGATAGTAAACGTAAAACAAGGTGGGATGGTTCATGGAAGAACATGCCGAACACACATGTATTATCTGCGAGCAAAGAAAAAGAGAAGGCATTTTTATTGTATCTGAATTCATATGTGACGCTTGTGAAGCAGAAATGGTTCATACCGATGCGCAGGATGCCAAATACAATTATTTTATCAATCAGATGAAACAGATTTGGGTACAAAAAAACGCATAATTAACGTTTCTATAGAAGTAGAAGTTAGAACATCGCATTGCAATGATGCTGATGTGTAGAGGCCCAATGGGCCTTTTTCTGTTTTTAGGAGAGAGAGTGTCTTGTCTGCCATCTAAGGAAGGCGTATGCTGATATAATGATATGGATAGTTTACAGTAGAACGTCTGCAGATGGGGAAGAAGGACGCTGCTGAGCATAGGAAGCATACTTGAATGCAGAGAACTCACATTATATATGTACAGGATGGTTACTTCATGGATCATAAAATTAAATCAAGTAGAGCCCCTTTATATGAAGCGTTGCTAACGTATCGTGATTCGAAGCAGCGTTCTTTTCATGTGCCTGGGCATAAGAATGGACAAGCTTACCGACATTTGGTGGAAGAAGCAGAATCGGAACAGCCTTCCGTTAAGGAAATCGTTGATGAGAAACACCAGCACAACGGAGAGATTCAGAACGGTGCAGGAGGGATTGTTAACCAAAGGATAGAGCAATTTAGATTCAGTTCGGTGGAGGAACATGGGGCTGATATAGAGAGCAAGGAACATATTGGCGAAAAAGCTCTAGTACCAGTGCGTTCATTTCTGGAGATGATGGAGATGGATGTTACGGAGATTACGGGTACTGATGATTTGCACCATCCGGAAGGCGTGATTCAGGAAGCGCAGGAGCTTGCTGCAGATTGTTTTGGAGCGGAGGAGAGTTTCTTCCTTGTGGGAGGCAGCACAGCAGGTAATCTGTCCTTATTGCTCACCGTGTGCGATGAGCCGAACAGTATTGTACTGGTGCAGCGGAATGTACACAAGTCCGTTATTCACGGGTTAATGCTGGCAGGCGCAAGAGCTGTATTTCTGGAGCCGTGGGTTGATCCTGCGTCTGGACTTGCGGTCATGCCGTCGGTGGAGACGGTTCAGGCTGCTGTCCAGTCCTATCCTGAGGCAAAGGGAGTACTCGTCACGTTGCCCAATTATTACGGCATGGGCGCTGATCTGATGCCCATTGCCGAGGTATGCCACGCCGCTGGCTTGCCACTGCTCGTGGATGAAGCGCATGGCGCGCATTATGGGCAGCATCCGGAGCTGCCAGTCTCTGCACTGTCATGCGGAGCAGACGGTGTCGTGCAGTCGACACATAAGATGCTGACGGCCTTCACCATGGGAGCCATGCTGCACATTCAGGGACCGCGGTTAAATCGGTCCCTGTTAAGGCAGCGCCTGGCCATGGTGCAAAGCTCAAGCCCATCATACCCGGTGATGGCTTCGCTCGATCTGGCGCGCCGCCTGCTGCATGTGCAGGGCGCGAACACCTTCACGGCGGGGCTCGCCGCCGTGAATGCCTTTAAGCGCGGCCTCGCGGAGCTGCCGCGCTTCCAGTTGCTGCAGCCTGCACAGCCGCTGCAGCCAGAACGGCCAGCCGGAACAGCGAAGCCGGCTGGCATGCCCGTGTCCGCTGCGCAGCAGACACGGGAGGGCCTGACCGCGGCGGCGATACCATCTGCCGCGGGGTATACCGCTCAGGACCCATTCAAGGCCGTCATCTATGACGGCACAGGGGTGCTGAGCGGTTATGGGCTACAGCAGCAGCTGGAAGCATGCGGCTGTGTGCCTGAGATGAGCGACGAACGGTACGTCGTCTTGCTCTTCAGCCTGGGCTCAACGGTGCAAGATGCTCAGCACCTGTTGCAGGCCTTACACCATATTAGCTCTACCAATGGGCATGAGCAGATTCAATCCAATACAGAGCCCTCGCAACAGCTTGCGAAAGGTTCGGCGCATTATATTTCCACGTGGAACAATTTACAAGAAAACGCACGCTTCTCGGAACCGATCTCCTTTACACTGCAACCCATTGTGGAGACGGATACGATCAATGTTCTGATAGAAGAAAGCGCGGGCTGTCGATCAGCTGAGATGGTTGTCCCGTATCCTCCAGGGATTCCGCTTGTATATCCGGGTGAACGCCTAAGTCCATCGATGGTAGCACGTATACAACTCCTGAGGGATGAAGGAGCGAAGTTTCACGGGATATCAGATGCATCTCTACAGGTATTGAAGGTCATGAAGGATTAAAAGATACACATGGAAATCTGAATTGCATTTACCACTAGGTAGTCTATATGACCAATACGAATTGCGATACCGGACCCTACACATGTGAGGGTCTCTTGGTCATTAATCCACTTGTTAGTTTAACTTAGAAAGATAGATATAAGAAAGAAGGGACCACATTGGGTATTCCGCTAAAAAAATATACAGGAATAGTCCTGCAGGTTTTGTTGATGTACGGGTTTTATTGGATAGGAAACATGATTCAAGCTCTATTACATCTGCCGTTAACAGGCAGTATTGTGGGCATGCTGGTATTGTTTATCGCCATTCAACTGGGATGGATCAAAATGAGCTGGGGAGAAGAGGGGTCAACGTGGCTTCAATCTCATCTGCAATTGTTGTTCATCCCACCTACTGTAGGCATCATTAATCACTTTGATTTTTTCCGAGCCAACACATTGTTATTAGTCCTTGGTTTGATTGTTAGCACATTAATCACATGTCTGATATCTGCCAAAGTAAGTGAGTGGCTTATGACGTGGAGATTGTCTCATTCAGGTAAAAAGGAGGCGATCCCATGTCAGCATTCATCCTCGGAATTGGAATGATTGCACTAACCATCGCTGTATATATTCCAGCCACTCGTCTATATAAAAGGTTAAAATGGCCGATACTTATGCCTGTTCTTACAACGACTGCGATACTGATCCTGATCTTGGTGATCTCCAATATAAAGCTGGATACGTATATGCTCGGTGGTAAATGGATACAAGAGCTTTTAGGCCCAGCAGTCGTATCTCTCGCTTTTCCCTTGTCCAGACATCTGCATGTGCTGAAGCAAAATATCATTCCAATTGTGGGTGGAACTATCGGGGGCAGTTTTACGGGAATCGTCACAGGTGCCTTAATTGCTATCCTGCTTGGCTATCCTCAAGATATGGTCATCGCTTTATTGCCAAAATCCGTGACGACTCCTGTGGCTATTCAGCTTGCTGATCAGGTTGGAGGGAACGCTTCATTCACATCACTGTTTGTGATGATTGCAGGTTTCTCGGGAATATTACTGGGGCCAATGTTGTTGAAATGGGCTAAAGTCCAAAGTAGAAAAGCCTATGGAATTGGACTGGGTTCAGCATCTCATGCCCTCGGCATGGCAAGGTCTTTCGAATATGGAGAGAATGCGGTAGCCCTCAGTTCGGTATCCATGATTGTCAGTGCCATTGCCGGATCAATTATGCTTCCATTATGGGTATGGATCATCTACGGTTGAATGCTTTACTTTGTAGTTCAGGTTGGAGTAACCGCTGACCTATAGTATTATAGAAAGAAAACAAGCTTGTATGATCTTTGTGTTATTAATACGTACCGTTATAGCTGTAGCCATACACCTCTGGGCGGGGTATATCATATCCTGTAGCAAGAGGGGTCTAAGCATATTCATTACAGCAGCAATAGATGCAATTATCGACATAGAAAGCAGGGAAGCATATGCAGGGCAGAGGTAAATTCATCACGCTGGAAGGGGGAGAGGGTTCCGGTAAAACGACGATGATCGGGAAGATAGGTTCTTATTTCGAAGAACAGGGTATACCTTACGTAGTTACGCGAGAGCCAGGCGGAATTGAGATTGCGGAGAAAATACGTTCCATTATTCTGGACCCTCTTCATACGGCAATGGATGCTCGAACCGAAGCACTATTGTATGCAGCTGCTCGCAGCCAGCATCTGGCGGAGAAGGTAGAGCCTGCACTGAGAGCTGGAAAGGCAGTCATCTGTGACCGATTTGTCGATAGCAGTCTGGTCTATCAAGGATACGCCCGTGGACTCGGGATAGAGAATGTATGGGCCATTAATCGCTTTGCAATCGGTGATCTTATGCCGGATGTGACCTTATATCTGGACATCGAGCCTGAAGTGGGGCTTGCCCGGATTGATGCTCATGATGGCCGCGAAGTGAACCGTCTGGATCTGGAAAACCTGGAGTTTCACCGTAAAGTGCGAGAGGGTTACTTCCTATTAAAAAAGCAGTTCCCGGAACGGATCAGGGTTATCGATGCTTCCATGAAGCAGGAGGACGTCTTGGCAGCAATGATTTTGTCGCTGGAGACAGGGATTTTGAAGGATTTTGACGAGTAATTGTCTAATATATAGACAGGGCATTTGATAAAGGTGCTTATTCTAAAGGAGGTTATGCAGGATGAAACTGATTGTTGCGATTATACAGGATAAAGACAGCAACCGATTATCCAGCGCATTGGTCAAAGCAAACTTTCGGGCAACGAAGCTTGCCAGTACGGGCGGATTTTTGAAGGCAGGCAACACGACGTTTATGATCGGTGTCGATGATGGTCAAGTCGAATCCGTAATGAACGTCATTCGCAGCAGCTGTAAGGTTCGTGAACAGCTCGTGACTCCGGTCACACCGATGAGTGGAACAACCGACTCTTACCTGCCGCTACCTGTTGAAGTTCAAGTAGGTGGAGCTACTGTATTTGTTCTCCCGGTAGATCGCTTCGAACATTTCTAATTAAACCTATTGCATGGATCCCATGAGGGTCTTTCATTTTCGATAGCATGTTGGAAACGATGAGCGCAAGAAAATTTAAACAGAGTTTGTGCGTGCTGCTTACGGAACGCCTTTCTTGATGAGATGAATGCACACTCTTTCCGGATGAGCATCTCCCAGCCAGAAATGGTTCATTTCGGAAAGAGGTTGACTACAAACAATAAGTCCTTGATGGTGATGTGTATCTACCATTATATATAGAGTGTGAATTAGCATATATAAAAGCCTCATCCTCACGCACAGGCGCAACGCGCACTGTGCTGATGGGCGATTGGCCAACTATGATAGAAAGCAGGCGTATCCATGAAAATCAATCCTGGATTTAGACCGATTCAGAGCGGAATCAGTTCTACTGATTCAGGTTCCAAACCGGTCCAATCCAAAAATTTCTCTGATATGATGAATCACCAGGGGGAACGAGCCTCACAAGCTGAACTGAATCGCCGGTTTAGTGAAATCCAGCTTCAGGGCGATCGCTTGGCACGTTCCATGACGATTCGTGAGCTGAAGGCGTATAAGCAACTTGTTAAAAGGTTTCTGGAAGAGACCGTTCGCCGCGGTGTATCCATGAAAGAGACAAGGGGTTGGGATCGTCGTGGCAGAGGCAAGCGTTATAAGCTGATTGATGAAATTGACTCCGCTCTGTTATCCATGGCTGATGAATTGCTGGATACAGAAGAAGGAAAAATCTCTCTATTACAACAAGTAGGCGAAATTCGGGGGATGCTTATTAATTTAAGCTTCTGAGGAGGAAGTATGTCCTTTCAACAAATTATGGGTCAACAGGCGGCCAAGCAAATGTTACAAAGCAGTTTGAGACGTCAGGCAATAAGCCATGCGTATTTATTTAGCGGTCCAGCGGGTAGCGGGCAACGGAAGACGGCAATTACTTTCGCCAAAGCGATATTTTGTACAGAGTTGGAAGACGACGCATGTGGGCAGTGTCTTGAATGTCGTAAGGTGGATCATGGTAACCATCCGGATCTAACCATGCTTGCACCAGATGGAAACAACATCAAAATAGATCAAATCCGGGACCTGCAGCGTATCTTTTCATATCGATCTGAGGCAGGCCATCCCAAAGTATATATTATAGAACAAGCCGAGAAAATGACGGTGCAGGCAGCGAACAGTCTGCTTAAATTTCTGGAGGAACCACAAGTACCAGCAGTCGGCATCCTAATTACAGATAATGGACAGGCTATGTTGCCCACCATCCGGTCTCGTTCCCAATTGGTGCCGTTCAGCGCACTGAATCCGGAGGAGATGTTACAATCTCTGATTGAGGAAGGGCACCCTGCCAATCTGGCTCGGTCTGCCGTCCATTTAGCGTCAGGATTGGAAGCATGTAGAGAAATTCTCCAGCAGAATTGGTTTGCAGAAATTAGAAACGTAATGTTACAATTAGGGAAGGAGTCCCTGGGTAGAGGAAGTACATCATTGATCTCTGCACAGCAGAAGCTTTTTAAAACCGGACTCTCTGAACACCTGGACATGCTTCTTAGTTTGTTCCATCTATGGTTTAGGGACATGCTGTATGTTCAGTACGATAGGCATGAACATATCGTTTTTATAGATCAGTTAGACATGCTATCTCAGTTGGCACATACCCGCAGCACAGAGCAGTGGGTCTCCTATATGGATATGGCCGCAGCATGCAGAAAAAAATTGCGTTTCAATGTCAATGGCCAGCTTTGTCTGGAGCAATTTTTGATCGGTTTGGCATAAGACTGGGAGAGGGCAGCTTTAGCTCCAATCATATGCAAACGGTTATAACTTCGGCCGGTTCCCTAAGAAGACGGGGCTTCAGACGAAGTGGGGTTGGCTTACAAGGGGGTTAATTTTTTGTACAGTGTAGTGGGTGTCCGTTTCAAAAAAGCGGGCAAAATTTATTACTTCGATCCCCTGGACCTTCCCATTGAGAAAGAAAACTGCGTTATCGTGGAGACAGCGCGGGGGGTAGAGTACGGTAAGGTTGTTGTTGGTAAGAAGGAAGTGGGCGAGTCCGATGTGGTGTTGCCGCTGAAGAAGGTCATCCGTGTTGCGGGCGAGACAGATGCCCGTGTGGTTGATGAGAACAAGCGTGCAGCCAAAGAAGCATTCGGTACTTGTTTAAATAAAATCAAAGACCATGGCCTCAAAATGAAGCTGGTTGATGTGGAATTTACGTTTGATCGCAATAAAATCATATTTTATTTTACAGCTGAAGGAAGAGTCGATTTCCGGGAGCTGGTTAAGGATCTGGCAAGTATTTTCCGGACACGAATCGAGCTGAGACAGATTGGTGTACGTGATGAAGCGAAGATGCTTGGCGGAATCGGACCTTGCGGCCGTGTGTTGTGTTGTTCTTCCTGGCTGGGAGACTTTGAGCCGGTATCAATCAAGATGGCTAAAGATCAGAGCCTGTCACTGAATCCGACGAAAATTTCAGGGTTGTGCGGAAGACTCATGTGCTGTCTGAAATTTGAGCATGATAACTATGAAAGTGTGAGAGAAGAACTGCCGGCTGTAGGCAAACTGGTCGTCACCTCATTGGGTGAAGGAAAAGTTGTCGGAATTAATGCCGGTAGCCGCACAGTCCATGTTCAACTGTTCGACATCAGTAAAGTCAAAGAACTTCCGCTGGATGACGTCGTTATCAAGTAAACCATAAAGGTTGCTTCGGGGTGGAAACTTGGAAAAGAAAAATCTGTTTACGCACATTCATGAAATGGAAACCCAACTGGGTCAGTTGCACGGTGATTTAGGAGAGTTAAAAATGATTGTGAAGGAGCTGCTTGAGGATAATCAGCGGCTTACCATCGAGAATGAGCAGTTACGCAAACTGCTCAAACGTGAGGCTCCGGCAGATCTGCCAATCTCCGCAGCACTCGCTCCTGTAGCAAGACCCGCAGGTCCGGCTACAGGTGAAGATGTCGTGGGTGAAGGGTATGATAATCTGGCTCGGTTGTATCACGAGGGCTTCCATATCTGCAACGTCTATTATGGACATCTGCGGACGGAAGGCGATTGTCTATTCTGCCTGTCTTTTTTGAATAAATGAAGTGACCGTAGGGATCCCCTACGGTTTTTTTTCAAGGTTACAAACCTAAAGATACAAACATGAGATATAGAGTACCGGAGGATGAGCGTAACATATGGAAGCAAAAGAAGTAGTGTTACATGAGTCAGAGCGGATTGATGATCTGCTCTCTCATGATCTGAGAATCATTCAAAGTGATGAAGTATTCAGTTTTTCAATGGATGCGGTATTGTTGGCTAGGTTTGCTTCCGTCCCCAAACGGGGGCGTGTACTTGATTTGTGTACAGGCAATGGAGTAGTTCCTATTCTGCTTACAACGCGCACGGAGGCTAACCTGGAAGGGATTGAGATTCAGCCACGTTTGGCTGATATGGCTCGTCGCAGTGTGCAATTAAATGCACTGGACGAATCGATTATGATTCGTGAAGGTGATTTGCGAGAACTGGTGAAAGAAACGGGCCACGCTGTCTATGATGCAATAACAGTTAATCCCCCATACATGCCTCTGAATGGCAGTGATCTCAAGATGAACACACATCAGGCTATGGCACGTCATGAGATCGGATGTACCCTGGAAGAAGTGATCCAGGCTTGCAGTCGACTTGTACGTAATGGTGGCAAAGTATCAATGGTTCATCGTCCACAGCGGCTTGCAGAGATTATCTCGCTCATGCGTGAGTATAAGCTGGAGCCAAAACGAATTAGGATGGTACATCCCCGTGCTCATCTGGAAGCCAATATGGTGTTAATTGAAGGAATGAAAGATGGTAAACCCGAAGTGAGGATGCTTCCTCCACTCATTGTCTACAATGAAGAGGGGAAATACTGCGAAGAGATAATGGATATCTATTATGGTCAGCAGCATGCTGAGCGTACAACGAAAGGAGGAATTTAGATGACTTTGCATATTCAGAAAAGCTATGCGGAGCAGCCTGAAGGCTCAGGCAAGCTATATCTGGTGGGAACACCCATTGGTAATCTGGAGGATATGACATTCCGGGCGATCAAGACGTTGCAGAGCTGCGACATCATTGCGGCAGAAGATACACGTCAGACTCGAAAGTTGCTTACCCATTTTGAAATTACACCGTCCATGTTGTTTAGTTATCATGAACATAATAAGGGAGCAAGCGGCCCTGAACTGATACGCTATATAATAGAAGGTAAAAATCTGGCACTCGTCAGCGATGCTGGTCTGCCGGCCATCTCGGACCCGGGTTCCGACCTTGTACAGCTTGCGCTTGAAGCTGGAATTACGGTCATTCCTATCCCTGGACCCAATGCTGCTTTGTCTGCTCTGATCGTGTCCGGATTACCGACGGAGCGTTTTACATTCGGCGGCTTTTTGCCTCGGGAGAAAAAGGACATGCGAAAAGTGCTGGAGGCTTTTGACGAATCCAATGGGACTTTGTTATTTTATGAATCACCTCACCGCATTCGAAAAACATTAGTCCATCTTGAAGAAATTCTGGGTGATCGCTCGATCGTCCTGGCACGTGAGCTTACCAAGCGTCATGAGGAATTCGCAAGGGGTAGTGTGAAGGAATGCATCGACTGGCTTGAAGAGCATCCGCCTCTTGGAGAGTACTGTTTGCTGGTGGAAGGCATCAAGGAAGAGGAGCGTAAGGCTGAGCGCGAAGCTTGGTGGCAGCTCATGTCGCTCGCCGATCATGTCAGCCATTATGAGGGTGAAGGACATAACCGCAAAGATGCGATGAAAAAAACGGCAACCGATCGTGGTCTGACGAAGCGCGATGTATATAATGCGTTAATCGAATAGTGAATCTGACCTTCAACATGAATGGAACATTAAAAAGAACAGAGTGGTTCAAATAATTGCAAACGAATTTCACCACTCTCTCCTTGGAGGAGTGTAACAGACTCATTTTGGGTAATGGAACCCATAACAGGGCAAAAAAATACCTTCCACGGTGGTATTCACACCGGGAAGGCCATTAAGGAATATTAAAAAGGTTAGAAATAACAATTTAGATAAGTCCAGTATAGCTGTATTTTTTTATTTTGCTACAGGTGCAGGGATTTCGGAAATACATTCGTTACATACGATTTTACCTTTGAAGTAAGTAACGTTCTCTGCATTACCACAGAAGATACAAGCAGGCTCGTATTTTTTCAACATGATGCGCTCGCCGTCAACGTAGATTTCCAGAGCATCTTTTTCACCAATACCGAGCGTACGGCGTAATTCAATCGGAATAACTACCCGTCCCAGTTCGTCCACTTTTCTTACAATACCTGTTGATTTCATCATTATAATCAGTGCTCCTCTCAGCTAACTATCATTGTCATTATTCGACATTATTTTATGTTTTATGATACTCATCATACCAACGATTCCCAAATCAGTCAACCTTAAAATTAGCTTAAAATTAAGGCTGTTTTTCCTAAGGTTGCTGGTGGTAAGGGATTGCAAGCTGTTTTTCGTATTTAAACATCAATGTCAGCTTTGTCGATTTGGAAAACGACAAAACTGCCTCATTCGACAAAGTTCGTCATATTGTGTCGAATGTTTGGAGAATCGTAGAGGTCTAAGCGTTAATATAAAAGAAATTAAAGGAGTGAGTCGACATGGAACAACGTCTAACAGAAGAGAAAGTGTTTAAAGACCCGGTACATAATTATATCCACGTGCAAGATCCGATTATATGGGAGTTAATCAACACCCCTGAATTTCAGCGGTTACGCCGGATTCGTCAGTTGGGGACTTCTTACCTAACCTTTCATGGAGCAGAGCACAGTCGTTTCTCACATTCACTGGGTGTGTATGAAATTACGCGCAAGATCATCTCTCAATTTGAAAGAAGTCATTATTCAGATTGGCCAAAGGACGAAAAGATTGTAGCGCTGTGCGCAGCTCTACTTCATGATCTTGGGCATGGGCCGTTCTCTCATTCCATCGAGGAAGCTTTTGACATGAATCATGAAGATTGGACTTGTCGCATCATTACAGGTGATACCGAAGTAGGGGCAATCTTAAGACGGTATGCTCCTGATTTTCCTGAGAAAGTGGCTTCTGTGATTCAAAAAACGTATGAGCAGCCCATTGTAGTCAATCTGGTGACTAGTCCTCTTGATGCGGACCGTATGGATTATTTGCTCAGGGATGCTTACTTTACGGGAGTAAATTATGGCACGATCGATCTTGATCGTATCCTTCGCATGCTGCGGCCCTATCATGGACGGATTGTAGTCAAGGAGTCAGGCATGCATGCTGTGGAGGATTACTTAATGTCTCGGTACCAGATGTATTGGCAGATTTACTTTCATCCAGTAACCCGTAGTTCCGAAATTATATTGCGGCAAATATTCAAGCGAGCGAAAAAACTCATAGAAGAAGGTTTCCAATTCCGCTTCTTGATTGATCCACTTCCTCAATTATTTGAAGGAGAACTATCGGTAGATGAATATTTGCAGTTGGACGAAGCCTTGATTCAGACGGCATTTGCGCAGTGGCGCAAGGAGGACGATGCTGTTCTGAGTGAGTTATGCGAACGTTTCATGGATCGCAAGTTATATAAGTATGTAGAGCTTGAACAGACCGACTTGACAATGATGGAAGAGATTCGGGAAGCTTTTATCCAGGCAGGTCTCAATCCCGAATATGATCTTGAAATTGATTTTCCGTCGGATAATCCGTATGATGTGTTTCGTCTGGATGAATCCACGGATAAGCAGATTCTTCTGCTCGATCGACAGGACAAGTTACATGAGTTGTCAGAAGTATCCGACATTGTCCGGTCCATTAGTGGGCTGCATCGGGGGAAACATCATTTGTATTACCCGCAAAACAAGGTGGATGCGATTATTCATGAATTACCGTCCCATATACGCCCCTATTTCTTGTAATGATGGATGAGGGTACAACTTGGTGAAAACTTTGAGTTCAAAAGACTTTCTAAAAGAGCTATTTTCCATGATACAGTAATCTGCTTTAATGGGCAGTATATGTAGATCGACATAATTTTGTAAATGCAGGCAAGTGGAATCATCTCAATCAGCCATATGTAGATCAGAATATCTGTACATCTTCTATATATTGTAGTTGCGATGCAATGAATGTAATGATGGCAATATACAGATTCACCAAAATGTTTTATCTATGAAGCAATGATATATTGAATTTTACACATTGAATTTTTAAACAAAGATAGTCGTTAGTTCGACATGAAGGGAGATACAAACATGATGCTGTTCGACACACATACACATCTGGATGCGCCACAATTCGACGAGGACCGCGAGGACATGATTCAGCGTGCTGTGGATGCCGGAGTTGGTCGCATGATCAACATTGGCTTTAACCGGGAGACGATCCCGACCACAATGAAACTTGCTGAAACATATGACTTTATATATGCAGCTGTAGGGTGGCACCCCGTAGATGCGATCACGATGCAGGAGGGAGATCTGGAATGGATTGCATCTTTATGCAAGCATGAAAAAGTGGTTGCGATCGGTGAGATTGGGTTGGATTATCACTGGGATACTTCACCGAAGGAAGTGCAGCATCGCGTATTACGACAACAAATTGCATTGGCTCGTGAAGTGAACATGCCCATTGTCATCCATAATCGAGATGCGCACGAGGATATCATAAGAATTTTGCGTGAAGAGAAAGCTGGCGAGGTTGGTGGTGTTATGCACTCATTCTCAGGCAGCTGGGAAACCGCCAAAAGTTGTCTCGATATGGGCTTCCATCTGTCCTTCGGAGGCCCGATCACATTCAAAAATGCAAAACAGCCCAAAGAGGTGCTGGCGAAGGTTCCGATGGACCGATTTTTCATTGAAACAGATGCTCCATATTTGACACCTCATCCGTATCGTGGGAAACGGAATGAGACAGCGCATGTACGTCTGGTTGCAGAGGCAGCAGCGGAAATTAAAGGCATTTCGGTAGAGGAAATTGCTGCAATAACAACCAAAAATGCCATGGAACGATTTGGGATTTGTTAAAAAATCGAGTAAATCAGGTGAAAAAGGCAGGTAAGCGGAGGTAATTTGCCCTTTGATCCAAATAGATCAAGAATATTACAATATTTTAACCAAATATTCAGAAAAACGTACTTGATCAACGCTTTACAACATGCATCAAAACAGGATATCATCTTTTCAGTGAATTGTTGTGCGGAAAACTGGACAGATGTTCGGGGGATGAACAAAGGGACACTTTCCGATGAAACAACATTACTTTCATGAATCAGTCTCGCTGAGTCTCCGTTAACGGAGAGCGGGGGAACCAATAGGGCTTAAATAGCAGTGTATTTAGCTGCTGCGCAGCATTCGCTGACCCAAAAGCAGCGAAAGGAATTGCGAAGCCATAATTGATTTCTTCTTTGGGTCTCGGGGTGAATTCAAGGGCGTCCGCCATGAGCGGGTGACCCAAGATAGGGCGGCTCTCTTTCGCCCGAACCCGACAGCTAACCTCGCAAGCGGAAAAAGAGAGGCAACCTCGTGCATGAATTTCCGATATTCAAAATCATTCGGAAGCCACGAAAGAGTTCCTCTTACACTCTTTCTTTGGCTTTTTTGTTTTTGAATAAAAGAAATGTTGTCATCATACGGTAGGTATTCAGGAGGATGACATCATGTTGCGAAGATGGGTTCATGGTGCAGAACCGGTCATATGGTCCGACCTGTGTTCTGTAGAAAAATTGGTATAGTCACGTCAAAGACATCATGCATTACTTTAGACGACGAGGCTATGAAGGAGGACGGAGAAGTGGGCACATTCCAACCAGAAGAGACCCATGAGTCACGATCATCCAGTAAGTCTTTCGCGTTGCGGTGGAAGCATGAGAACATGCGTCAAATGGCATTGATCGCGATTTTCTCAATTGCGCTTACAATCATGATCTTGTTAGTCGTTTACGGTCAGGCCGGGAAACAAATTTCACTGGTTATTGATGGCAAAGCTCAGGTGGTAGAGACTCGTACAGGAATGCTTCAGGAAATGCTGGAGGAGCAGTCAATCACAGTCAGCCCTCACGATCAGGTATCCATTCCGCTCAATGGAGCAATTACAGATGGAGACCGAATCGTTATTGAGCGGGCCGTTCCAGTCAACATTACGGCAGACGGAGACACCAAGACTCTGTATACAACCGATTCATCGGTAGAAGATGCAATTCAAAAATCAGGTATTCAAGTTGAAAATAATGATAAAGTGTATCCGGCGCTTGGAACTGCTATCAAAGCGGATATGAAGATCCGTGTAGTGCGTGTAACAAAGCGTACAGTGGATGTAGAGCAACCAATCGCTTACAAAGTAATTAAAACGGCTGACCCTAGCTTGTACAAAGGGGATAACCGTGTCGTTGTGAACGGCAAAGAAGGCACACTTGTACAGCATATCGAAAAGGTATTTCAGGATGGAGAATTGGTCTCCAAAAAAATGGTCGGCAAATCCGTCGCGAATAATCGTGTAGATAAAGTGATTGCTGTCGGCACCAAAGCGAAACCGGTCGTGAAAGAACCTGAGATTCAGACGGTATCGGCTCAAACTTCTACAACCAAAAAGGCTACAACAACGAACTCGAAGAAAACATCTGCCTCGGGCAGCAAAGTGATTACCGTATCCGGGACTTCTTTTAAATACTCCAAAGTACTTAAGAACGTATCCATGACTGCCTACTCTTCCGAAGAGCCTGGCATTGGCACCAAAACAGCTTCCGGTACTCGTGTAACGGAAGGGCGCACCATTGCGGTTGATCCCAAAGTCATTCCAATTGGCTGGTGGGTATATATCGAGGGTCTGGGCTTCCGTCGTGCGGAAGATACAGGCGGTGCCATTAAAGGGAACAAAATTGATGTATATTATGACAGTGTGAAGCATGCCCTGAATTTTGGACGTAAGAAAGGCAAGACGGTCTACGTGATCGGTCCGGTGAAGCCGGAAGCGAACTAAAATCGTTTTACTTTGAAATGGGAATGCTATAAAATAGTTGCATGAATGATTCATGCGGAATATGCGGCGGAGGGGTCTGAATTCAGTCTCCCCCGCCGTTTGGCAGAGAAGAGGATATTCCTCTTCTTTTTGCGTTAGAAAGGAAGAAATGGAACATGATAAAAGAAGTGATTGTGGTGGAAGGCCGCGATGACACGGTAGCCATTCGCCGGGCTGTGCAAGCCGATACGATAGAAACAGGTGGATCAGCCATCAACCAACGCATTCTAAAACGGATTGCGCTTGCTCAGGAGAGACGGGGAGTCATTGTACTCACAGATCCGGATCATGCCGGCGAGCGCATTCGTAAAATTATTGCGAACAAGGTCCCTGGCTGCAAGCATGCCTTCATTCCGGAAGCCGATGCGACGCGTAAAGGAGACATCGGGGTGGAAAACGCCTCACCAGAGGCGATTCGGCACGCGCTGGAACGCGTACATACTTCATACGAAGGTGCTCCAAGCCTCATCGATTGGGAGGACCTCATTGCGGCAGGACTTATCGTACACCCGCAGGCTGCCGCACGCCGTATGGAGATGGGCAATCTGCTGGGCATTGGATATTGTAATGGTAAGCAGTTTCACAAACGTCTGAGTGTATTTCAGATTACACGGGAAGAGTTCTCCACAGCATTAGCGCAAATTGAACGCGAAGGATTGTGAGCATATGAGAGACATGGAAGAAACGATTGAAATTGCAACGCCCAAGCGAACCAAAGAGATTATTCAAAGACACGGATTCTCATTCAAGAAAAGTCTGGGTCAGAACTTTCTGATCGATCAAAATATACTGAACAAAATTGTTAATGCAGCCGATTTGGATGAGTCCAAGGGTGCGCTGGAGATCGGGCCGGGTATTGGAGCCCTTACAGAGCGATTGGCTCGGGTAGCGGGTCCTGTCACAGCCGTAGAGATTGATCAGCGCTTGATTCCAATCCTGGGAGAAGTGATGCAGCCGTATTCGAATGTACGTGTTCATCATGGGGATGTGTTGAAGCTTGATCTGGCTGAGTTGTTTAATACGGATTTTGCATCCGTGGATAAAGTCAGTGTCGTGGCTAACCTGCCTTATTATGTAACGACCCCGATCATGATGAAATTGCTGGAGGAGAAGCTGCCGGTAGACAGCATTGTCGTCATGATTCAGAAAGAAGTGGCTGAACGCATGGCTGCTGCACCGGGATCAAAAGACTACGGTAGTCTGAGCATCGCAGTTCAGTATTACAGTATGCCGGAGCTGGTTTGTATTGTGCCTCCTACGGTCTTCATTCCGCAACCTAATGTGGAGTCGGCTGTTATTAAGCTGAAGGTGCGTGAGCAACCGCCAGTTGAGATTCCTGATGAAGCACACTACTTCGAAGTGGTACAGGCTTCTTTTGCCCAGCGGAGAAAAACAATCTCGAACAACCTGAAAGCACGCTTCTTCACGAAGGAAAATCGAGAACAGGCAGATATTCTGTTGGAGCAGGCAGGTATTCAACCTTCCCGGCGTGGAGAAACGTTAAGTCTGCAGGAGTATGCTACACTCAGCACCGTGATGTGGGAAGCAGGGGTACGCGCAGCGCTGTAAAATTCGAATGAACCAAACCGGGTCTCTGCCCATACGATGGGGTAGAGGTGATTACGTTGATGAATATCGGAGACTTGGTCGTTCGGAAGTCATACGGTGGTGATGTGACTTTTCGGGTGGAAGGCCTCCAGCTGGATACTGCGGTCATTAAAGGGACTGAGTTCCGGCTGCTTGCCGATTCCCCGGTGGATGATTTGATACAGGTTCCCTACGAACCGCAAAGTGCCAAGACCAGACAGGCACATGTTAAAGCACATCAGACGCTGTCCCGCCTGCAGCAGAATCGTAAGGAACAGGCTGAGCGGAATCGTGAAGGTCTGGTGCAGGATTGGTCTGCTCAGCAGGAACCAGCTTATTTTGAAATGCCTGGCAAGGTGCTTCATCTGGATGGAGACCCGAATTATTTGAAAAAAAGCATGGATCTCTATGAACAACTACGCGTTCCCGCGGAGGGACAGTATGTTCATGAATCTGCAATGGCAGATACCTTATACCGTTTGTTACCCAAAGTCCGTCCGGATATCGTCGTAATTACGGGTCATGATGGGGTGTTAAAGACGCGTCAGCCCTATGACTTATATAGTCTTGGTAGCTACAAGAACTCGCAAAATTTTGTGGCGGCTATTCAGGTGGCCAGACAATATGAACGTCATCTGGATGCACTAACCATCGTGGCAGGGGCCTGTCAGTCCCATTTTGAGGCACTGCTGCGCGCTGGAGCGAACTTTGCCAGTTCTCCGGGCAGGATTCTTATTCATGCACTTGATCCGGTCTATGTGGCAGCGAAGGCCTCCTTCACATCTGTGCGGGATACAGTTAACATGAGTGATGTTCTGCACAATACCATCAGTGGTAGCCAAGGTGTGGGTGGTGTGGAGACACGTGGGAGTTACCGGGTAGGTCTGCCGGGCTTAAATGATTTATCCACGCTAAAAGTGAACCCATCTGCGGTCTGATGTAGGCCATTTAAAGTCCCAATTTGGGGCTTTTTTTGTTTGCGAAAAAATTCATTGACAACAACTTTTTGATGCTGATATAATAATTAGTTTTGATTTGACAATGACTGTAAAATCCGGTATAATGGACAAGAAAAGAGGTGGTCGTCGACAATGGCTAAAAACACGCTGTTGGATATCAAACGCAATCTCGACGCACATATTGGTCAGAAAATTATGTTGCGGGCTAATGGTGGCCGCCGTAAGACCATTGAGCGTACGGGTGTATTGGAAGAAACGTACCCTTCTGTTTTTATTGTTAAGCTTGATGAGGAACAAGAAACTTTCAAGCGAGTATCTTATAGTTATGCGGATATACTTACGGAATCGGTGGAAGTCATGGTCTATGACCCGGGCAGCCAGACGCATAGCTCCTATATGGAGACGTAAGTATCGTTTTACAGGCGATTCGCCCCACAAGGCGGATCGCTTTTTTGTTTTTCATAAAACAACCAATTCGCCCTCTAAGGTAAACCATACATACTTAGGAATGAGTTAAGAACGGTCGCGGCATACTATTTGGACAGGTGAAGGAACAGTTTCTTAAGCAATTGGTGGGAAACTGAACTTGGCCTGGGGCATGTTGTCTAAAACGTGAACGAACTCATCACATCATGATGGATACTAAGGAGGAGGATGGTTCATGAGTCGGAGAAGAAGAAGTGTCATGTCAGAGGATCTGAAGAATGAACTAGCAAAAGACCTGGGTTTCTATGACACGGTCCAACAGGAAGGCTGGGGCGGAATCAAAGCCAAAGATGCAGGAAATATGGTTAAACGTGCAATTCAACTTGCTGAACAGGCCGCGCGCAAATCCTAATCCGTTTCAATCAGATTGTAAAGCGGGGAAATCCGTCAGGAATCACCCCGCTTTTTCCCCATAGATGCGGAATAGAAATGACTTGACAGCCCCATTTTGATATAATATGTTAAGTTGTCTTAGGGAAAAGGTGAGGACGGGTGAACGCCTTGAAAATTTACGAAAAAGCGCCTGCTAAAATTAATTTGATGCTGGACGTTTTACATAAAAGAAGCGATGGATTCCATGAAGTTGAAATGATCATGACCATGGTCGATCTGGCCGATCGGCTGGAAATGTCGGAACTGCCGCGAGATACCATTTTCATCTCCAGTCAGGCAGGGTATATCCCGCTGGATGAGAAAAATTTGGCTTTCCAGGCAGCCCGGCTTATTAAGGAGCGCTATAACGTGCACACGGGAGTTCATATTCATCTGGACAAAAAAATTCCAGTTGCAGCTGGACTTGCAGGCGGTAGCAGTGATGCAGCAGCAGCTCTGCGTGGATTGAACCGCCTCTGGCGGCTCAATATACCGGATCACGAACTACAGGAGCTTGGAGCTGAACTCGGTTCGGATGTTCCATTCTGTATCACAGGAGGGACAGCGCTCGCTACAGGACGTGGTGAGAAATTGACGCCTATACCTAATCCGCCGCAATGTTGGGTTATCCTGGCCAAGCCGCCTATTAATGTGTCTACAGCCGATGTATACGGACGGTTCCGTAGTGACAAGATTGTTCGGCATCCGAGTGCGGAGAAAATGGAGCAGGCTATTCGTGACCAATCATTTACGGATGTATGTAACCAGATGGGCAATGTGCTTGAAGATGTAACGTTGAAGCTGTATCCGGAAGTTCAGCATCTGAAGGATGCCATGATTCGTCTGGGTGCAGACGGTGTGCTGATGTCAGGCAGTGGTCCAACGGTATTCGGTTTGGTGTCGAAAGAATCCAAGGTTGCCCGGATATACAATGGTCTGCGGGGCTTCTGCAAAGAAGTGTACGCTGTACGTATGTTGACGTAAAATTCGCTTTTATAATGTACAAACACGTATAAAGGTGGTATATTTTTAAATAATTATTCGGATTTAGATGTTTCCGTGATCGTGAGGATGGATCTCTGTGAAGAAGTTAAAACGAAGCGCAAGGCTGGTTGAAATGACGCAATACTTATTGTCCAGACCGCATACGGTTATTCCGCTCACCACATTTGCCGAACGCTATGGAGCCGCGAAGTCTTCGATTAGTGAAGATCTGGCGATTATCAAGGAAGTGTTCGAAGAAGGTGGGTCAGGAGAACTGAATACACTGGCTGGAGCAGCCGGGGGAGTTAGATGGATTCCGAAGGTGTCCCGAGAACTGGCATTGGCATTTGCAGAGCGACTCTCGACCCAGCTCGCGCAGCCTGACCGGATCTTGCCTGGAGAATACCTGTACATGTCCGATCTGCTGGGACAGCCCGCATTGATGAATGAAGCCGGCAAGATCTTTGCAACGGCCTTTGGCAACATGAATATTGATGTGGTTATGACGGTAGAAACCAAGGGAATTCCACTGGCTTATGCGACCGGAGCCCAGCTCAACCTGCCTGTTGTGCTCGTTCGCAGGGACCATCAGGCTACAGAAGGATCGGCCGTAAGTATCAATTATGTATCGGGGTCCCATAAAAGTCTGCATACCATGTCCCTGTCTCGCAGGGCGATGCGTGAGCACTCCAGAGTACTTATTGTGGATGACTTCATGAAGGCTGGGGGTACGGTGCAAGGAATGATCGATCTTTTGGCCGAGTTTAATGCTACGGTAGCCGGGGTAGGGGTACTGGTTGAATCTGGTTCTGTGGATTCAGAAGAACGCCTGCTAACAGATTACGTATCACTGGCTAAGCTAACAGCGGTTGATGCCAAGAGCAGACACATTTCCGTGAAGCCTGGCAACTATTTTGACCTGTAGAAAGATGACGAATTTCATGTCGGGAAAGGTTCTTTTCCATCGACCTGGCACTAACGTTGTCGAATTGTGTATTAAATAAAAAAATTCCTGAAATTAGGAAATTTTTGTGGTTATAAAAAGAAGGAGTTCGTATAGGCTGTGTGGAATTATACACCAAGTTCTGATGGAAAAAGGTGGTGAACACACACATGCAAATTACGGATGTCAGACTCCGCCGTGTTAACTCGGAGGGGAGAATGAAGGCTATCGCATCCATTACCATCGATAACGAATTCGTCGTTCATGACATTCGTGTCATTGATGGTAACAACGGAATGTTTGTTGCTATGCCGAGCAAGCGGACTCCTGACGGAGAGTTCCGTGATATCGCCCACCCGATCTCTTCCGGTACTCGTGAGAAGATTCAGGCAGCAGTTTTGACTGAATATGATCGCGCAGCAACTGAGGAAGAAGTCATTGAAGAAGGTGCCTGAGAACATTATTGGGGTTCGAAGGAAAAGAGAGCCATGTCTTATGGCTCTCTTTTCTTTTTGACCGGAATAAGATATATTCAGTATTGAGTTTATTAGCAGAGAACAAAAAGCGCATCGTGCGCTTGGTGGCAGGGCGGCATCTTAGGAATCATTGGGATTCGGTTAAGCTCGCAGGTACACGGCGTAAACATATAGGTCACGAGTCGTTGGTGTCCGCGTTGTTACGTGTGATTACAGAGACAGCAGGCGATGAACAAGACCGGCTTGAAGCCGGCTGAACGATACTCATTGGATAGAGATAGAAATGCACTTCAATGGGATTTTCAGAACAGGAGGTCGTTAATTTTGAAACGAATGGCAATCGTTCTTGCCGCAGGGCAAGGGAAACGAATGAAATCAAAATTGTACAAAGTACTGCATCCCGTATGCGGTAAACCTATGGTTGGACATGTGCTGGATGCAGCACTCAGCGCAGGCGTTGAACGCAGTGTAGTTGTAGTCGGTCATGGTGCCGAAGCGGTGCAGTCATTTTTAGGTTCCAGAGCGGAGTACGCGCTTCAGGCGGAACAACTGGGAACAGGGCATGCAGTGAAGCAGGTTAAATCGTTGCTTGGTGGCGAAACAGGCTCTACCATTGTGGTATGTGGAGATACACCACTTGTGACCAGTGAGACGCTGGAAGGTCTGATGAAGCTCCATGAGAGTAGCGGAGCAGTAGCGACAGTTCTTACGGCTCAGTTGGACAATCCCAAAGGCTATGGCCGAGTGATTCGCGGAGAAGATGGGTCTGTACAACGGATTGTGGAACAAAAGGATTGCACGGAGCAGGAAGATGCTGTGAATGAGATTAACACAGGCACATACTGTTTCGATAATGCCAAATTGTTTGCTGCCCTAGAAAAAGTGACGAACCAGAATGCTCAGGGAGAGTATTATCTTACAGACGTGGTTGGCATTTTCCGCAATGATGGAGAAGTCGTTGAGGCTTACATGTCAGATGACATCGCAGAATCCATCGGGGTTAATGACCGACTCGCACTCTCACAAGCCGAAGCCTTCATGCGTGAACGTCTCGCCGTACGCCATATGTTGAACGGTGTTACGATCATTGATCCGTCATCGACATATATCGGAGCGGATGTTACGATTGGATCAGATACAGTATTGTATCCGGGGACGATCCTCAAAGGCATAACTTCCATTGGGGAAGCATGTCATATTGGTCCTCAGGCAGATGTGGAAGACAGCGTTATTCAGGATGGAGTTACGATTAAACATTCGGTATTGTCCAATGCCGAGGTTGGTTCTGATGCAACGGTTGGTCCATTTGCTAATTTGCGTCCAGGGACTAAACTTGGTCGCAACGTAAAAATTGGTGACTTTGTTGAAGTGAAAAATGCTACAATTGATGAAGGCTCCAAAGTATCTCATCTCAGTTATATTGGGGATGCCAAAGTAGGGAAAAACGTAAATGTTGGATGCGGGGCAATAACTGTCAATTATGATGGTTATAATAAAGCTGTGACAACGATTGAAGATGATGCTTTTGTAGGCAGCAACGTCAATCTAATCGCACCGATTACGGTAGGAAAAGGCGCTTATGTAGTTGCTGGCTCCACCGTTACCCATTCCGTTCCCGAGAATGATCTGGCCATTGCTCGTCCACGTCAGGAGAATAAACCTGGTTATGCGGAGAAGATTCGCGGACGTGCCAAAGCCAAGAAACAAAATGCCAAACCCCAATAAGGGGTTTTGATAACAAGATTGCCTCCCGAAGACCGGGAGGTGCCGACATGTCGCAGACGCTTATAGATTCCAATGAACCAGCACGGAGGGTTTTTATTTTATGACTTATTTTGATTCGAAATTAAAAATATTTACTTGCAATTCTAACCCCAAGCTCGCCCATCAAATTGCTGATTATATCGGGATTCCTATGGGTGAATCTCATACAACCAGCTTTAGTGATGGTGAGATTCAAGTGAAACTCTCCGAGAGTGTTCGGGGTTGTCACGTCTACATCGTGCAGTCCACTTGCTTGCCGGTTAATGACAACCTGATGGAAATGCTCGTTATGATCGATGCACTTAAACGGGCATCTGCCAAGACGATTAACGTCGTTATTCCTTATTATGGCTATGCAAGACAGGATCGCAAGGCGCGTTCGCGTGACCCGATTACAGCGAAACTGGTTGCCAACCTGATTGAAAAAGCGGGTGCAACCCGTGTCATCGCGATGGACTTGCATGCAATGCAGATTCAGGGATTCTTCGACATTCCGGTCGATCATTTGCTCGGTGTGCCAATTCTGGCTCAATATTTCCGGTCGAAACAGATCGAAAATCCAGTTGTTGTGTCGCCTGACCACGGTGGCGTAGTACGCGCACGTAAACTGGCTGATTTCCTGAATGCACCTCTTGCGATTATCGACAAGCGTCGTCCTGAGCCGAATGTCAGCGAAGTGATGAACATTATCGGTAACATCGAGGGTAAAACAGCCATTCTGATCGATGACATTATTGACACGGCAGGAACGATTGTACTGGGAGCGAATGCTCTGATGGAAGGCGGCGTAAAAGAAGTATACGCGTGCTGTACTCACCCTGTATTGTCCGGACCTGCGATGGAACGTTTGGAGAATGCACCATTGAAGGAAGTCATCGTAACGGATACCATTCCAATTACGCATGCTAATCCGACAAGCAAACTCAAAGTGTTGTCTGTAGCGCCTTTGCTCGGAGAAGCAATTATCCGGGTTCATGAGGAATTGTCAATCAGCAAGCTGTTTGAAATTGAATAAGGATGTCTGCATAAAGTAGTAGAGGGGTTACGTTTTCCGGTTCAATGGAAAATGTAACCCCTGTCGGCGTGCCGTTTTATTATAAGTGAAACAGACGCTGATCAGTTCATTAATACCCTGGGCGGGAGATAAACCGGAAACGACGCCGATGAAAAAGCGTGTTGGCAATTTCGACGAATTGATTATCGAAACGTGTGATGAGACCGATCTCAATATGGGTGTCGCGGTCGTATACCTGTACAGGTACGTGATATTCGAGATGATAGATAAAATCGCTATGTTGAGTCAGTTGTCCGTTGTCTTCGCGCAAAACCCGCTCACCTTCCTGGGTTGATAAAATATGAACTGTGAATACTACAGTAAATTCGGAACGTTACTTTCCTGATATTATATGAAATATAACTTTCGAAGTCTATGCCTCACCTCAGGCTAATCCGAAGGAGGGAACAAGATGAAGTGGATTGTCGGACTTGGAAATCCAGGCTCGAACTATGCCAAAACCCGTCATAATATCGGTTTTATGGCGCTGGATCGGTTGGCAGATCGTCATAGTATCTCCATTACACAGAGTAAATGTAAGGCGCTGATTGGAGAGGGCAATATCGGCGGTGTGAAAACCGTGCTAATCAAACCAATGACCTATATGAATTTGTCTGGTGAATCGGTTCGGGCATATATGGATTTTTATAAAGTTAGTCTTGAAGATCTGATTGTTGTGTACGACGACATGGATACAGAGATTGGCAAAGTCAGATTACGTTATCAAGGCAGTGCAGGTGGACATAATGGGATCAAGTCCATTATTCAGCATACCGGTACACAGCAGTTTAACCGGGTACGCATGGGAATATCCCGGCCTGAACCAGGACATGCCATAGTCGATTATGTACTGTCGACATTTATGAAGAAAGAAAAGGAAGCCCTTGATCAGACTATTGAGCAAACGTGTGATGCCCTGGAGCATAGCTTGACCCATACGTTTGAACAAACAATGGCGAAGTTTAACGGTTAATTGTGTAAGAAATATTGGTAAAATGATCAAAAAAGACGGGTTCGATTCAGCCATATTGGACATACTGGACGTATAAACCATGTTCAGGAGGCATAAACATGTCAGTGAATTACGTATGTCGGCATTGCCGCACCTTTATTGGACGAATCGATTCTGCCCGGATAACGGAAGTAGAGCTCGGCTTTCATTTCTTGACCCCCGACGAGCGGAGGGATATAATAGCGTATAATTCCGGTGGTGACATTACCGTTCGGATTACATGTGATTATTGCAAGGAAGCCCTGGAGCACAATCCGGAGCTTAGCCTGCTCGCGAGTCCGCTTCAGTAGACATCGCCTGTAACAGGATCGAATGACAGTTGAGGGCGGTTGCGTAATAACGCTCCACCTTTTATAGCCTTGGCAGCCTGCTGAGGCTTCTTTTCAGTTGGAATGAAAACCAGCGCTATCTCCAAATCAGGCTCAGCCACATCAACAGATGTGGCAATGTTGCGAGTAATCCTTTATGATGAAACAGGACAAAAAGGAATTTGTATCCATTTTAATAGTGATGCTACGCGTATGCGTGAGATAATCAAGTAAGTTATAAGAGAGGTGCCCCTTTTGTTACAAGCACTTATACAGGCTTTTTCCAAAGATCCGGACTTCGGGTCCATTACAGCCGGAATCAAGTCCGGCATGAAAGAGCAATTGGTCTCCGGTTTGTCCGGATCAGCGCGTCAGATTATGCTGGCTGCTCTGCATCAGGTAATGAATCGACCATTGCTCGTAGTAACGCATAATATGTTTTCAGCCCAAAAAATTGCAGAAGATTTACAGGAAGCGCTTTCACCTGATCAGGTGTTGATCTATCCTGCCAACGAACTTGTCGCTGCTGAAGCTGCTGTTTCCAGCCCGGAAACATTGGGTCAGCGCATTGATGTGTTGGTCCGCTGCGCCCAGGGATTCAGGGGCGTTGTTGTTATTCCCTTTTCCGGGGTAAGACGCTATGTCCCGCTTCCGGAAGTAATGGCCAATGCTCGAATTTTGATTAAACAAGGCAACACACTTCAACTGGATTCCTTCCTGCTGGAGATGGTAAAGCTCGGATACGAGCGTGTGGAACGCGTGGAATCTCGCGGTGAGATGAGTGTACGTGGTGGCATCATCGATTTCTATCCGGTTACTTCATCGATCGCGTATCGAGTGGAGTTATTTGATGACGAAATCGACTCCATTCGGACATTTGACCCAGCGGATCAACGTTCGATTGAACGGATTGGGGAAGTTACGGTTCTTCCATGCAAGGAGTTAATCGCAGACCGTGAACGGATGGAAAAGGCTGCGGATGCGGCTGTCCTTTTGCTGGAGCAACAGCTGGAGAAAATGACGGACCGGCAGGCGAAGCTGCGTCTTCGTGAAGAAATTCACCGGGAGATTGAGCTTTTACGAGAGCACGTGTATTTCTCCGAAATGTATAAATATATATCTCCGCTCTATCCGGAGAACAAAACGATCTACGACTATATGCCAGAAGATACGCTGCTGGTTCTTGATGAGCCTGCCAGACTCTCGGAGACATCAAAACAGCTGGACCGTGATGAATCGGAGTGGAATTTGCACTTGATGCAAAACGGAAAAACACTTCCGGATCTTCCATTATCCGCAGACGGTGATGAACTCTTGTATGAGCGTCCATTCCAGACGCTGTTTATGTCGATCTTTTTGCGTCAGGTTCCACACACCCAACCACAAAACATTCTGAACTTCATCAGTCGTGGCATGCAGGATTTCCATGGACAGATGAATGTACTGAAGGCAGAGATGGAGCGTTGGCAGAAGGCTGGCGTTCAAGTGCTCATGCTGGCGAATGGTGAGGAACGACTGGATCGGATGCGCCGGGTACTGATGGACTATGATATTCCAGAGCCGGAGATGCTGATTGGTAACTTGCAAACCGGGTTTGAAATGCCATCCATTCATTTGGCTGTCGTGACTGAGGGCGAGATGTTCTCGCAAAAACAGCGTAAAGTACGGAAACCGATTCGGAATGTAGACAATGCGGAACGGATCAAATCCTATAGCGAGCTAAAAGTGGGCGATTATGTCGTTCACCAGAACCACGGGATTGGTAAGTACCTGGGGATCGGCACACTTGAGGTTGGCGGCATTCATAAAGACTACATGCATATTCTCTATGCGGGTGGAGACAAACTGTCTGTACCTATTGAACAGATTGATCTGATTCAGAAATACGTTGGTTCCGAAGAGAAAGAACCGAAAATATACAAGCTGGGCGGTAACGAGTGGACACGGGTTAAAAATAAAGTCCGCACATCCGTACAGGATATTGCTGATGATCTGATCAAGCTGTATGCGGAGCGTCAGACCTCCAAAGGGTTTGGATTCGACAAGGATTCTGCGGAACAGCAGGAGTTTGAGGACATGTTCCCTTACGATGAGACACGTGATCAGGTGCGTGCGATCGAGGAAATCAAGAAGGATATGGAACAAAACCGTCCAATGGACCGTTTATTGTGTGGGGATGTCGGTTACGGCAAAACCGAGGTGGCTATTCGTGCTGCGTTCAAAGCAGCAATTGAAGGGAAACAGGTGGCTGTACTCGTGCCGACAACGATTTTGGCACAGCAGCATTTTGAGACATTCCGTGAGCGTTTCTCCGGTTATCCGTTCAACATTCATGTGCTGAGCCGTTTCCGCTCCCGTAAAGAGCAGAATGAAACAGCAAAAGGCATCAAGGCAGGTACAGTGGATATTGTGATTGGAACGCATCGATTGCTGTCACAGGATCTGGTGTTCAAGGACCTGGGACTGCTCATTGTCGACGAAGAACAGCGTTTCGGAGTAACCCACAAGGAAAAACTGAAGAAGCTGAAAACGAATGTAGACGTACTGACGCTGACGGCAACGCCGATTCCGCGGACCCTTCACATGTCCATGCTGGGTGTGCGTGATCTGTCCGTTATCGAGACTCCCCCAGAGAATCGTTTCCCGGTACAGACTTATGTGGTTGAACATAGCCAGGCGCTTGTACGCGAGGCTATTGAGCGTGAGATGGCACGTGGTGGTCAGGTATATTACCTCTACAACCGTGTTCAGGGAATTCAGGAGATGGCTGCCGAAATTTCTGAACTGGTGCCTGAAGCCAAGGTTGGTGTAGGACATGGCCAGATGTCGGAAACAGAGCTAGAGAAGACGATTCTGGACTTCCTGGATGGTGAATATGACGTGCTTGTGAGCACAAGTATCATCGAGACCGGGGTAGATATTCCGAACGTAAATACCCTGATCGTACATGATGCGGATAAAATGGGGCTTTCCCAGCTGTATCAGCTGCGCGGCCGAGTGGGTCGTTCCAACCGTATTGCCTATGCCTATTTCACGTACCAACGGGACAAAGTTCTTACTGAAGTTGCCGAGAAACGTCTGCAATCGATTAAGGAATTCACTGAACTGGGTTCGGGATTCAAAATCGCCATGCGTGACTTGTCGATCCGTGGTGCGGGCAATCTGTTAGGAGCAGAGCAGCATGGCTTTATCGCTTCCGTCGGGTTCGATCTGTATTCCCAGATGCTCGCAGAGGAGATCAACAAACGCAAAGTTACGATGCTTGGCGAAGAGCCGGTACCTTCCGACCAGTGGAACACAACCCTGGATCTCAGTATCGATGCTTACTTGCCGTCCGATTATATTTATGACAGTATTCAGAAGATTGAGATCTACAAAAAAGTGGCGGTCATTGCCTCCTTCGACGATGCGATGGAATTGGAAGACGAATTGGTGGACCGGTTCGGTGATCTTCCGGAGGCCGTCATTAACTTGCTGGCTGTTGCGCGGATGAAAGTATACGGCAAAATCTATGGTATTGAGTCCATTTCCCAACGCGGTGAGGACATCACCGTGAAGTTCTACGAAGGGCGCGAACATGCCTTTGAACTCTCGAAAATCGCGCACATTGGAAATCAGTTCGAAAGACGTGTACAATTTGAACAAGGACCCCATATGCTGATTCACGCTAAAGGCAAGGGGCTTGGGGATAAGCAACTGATGGAGCTGGTAGAGAAAATTCTGGAGTCCATGAAGACTGCTTTTAAATCAAAGGGGGAACTAAAGGATGTTACCAAAGTATAAAAAGGTAGGAAAAGTACTGTCTGTGAGCATGGTCGCAGTACTGTCCTTATCATTGCTTGCTGCTTGCGGCAAGAAGGAAGAAGCAAAAGCACCAGAATCGACAGATACAAGTGCTGTAGTCGCTACGTATGATGGTGGTACCATTACAGCCAATGAATTCGACATGGAACAACGTGTTATGAAATTCCTGTATCCGGAATATGCACAAATGATGGATATGGACGATTTCAAGGAGTACCTGGTGAAACAGGAAGTTGCTTATGAATATCTGAGTGGCAAAGCAAGTGAAGAAGCCAAAACAGCAGGTGCCAAAACAGCAACCGAACAATTCGATAAAATGAAAGCTTCTGTTCAGGCAGATCAATGGACTGAGATGCTGAAAGCTCAGAACCTGACTGACCAGAACATTAAAGATTATATGACTCGCATCATGACGGTAATCAAAGACAAGGAAACAGGCGTTACGGAAGATGCCATCAAGGCTGAGTTTGAGAAAAACAAAGATCAGTTCACTACGGCTTCCGTTCGTCACGTGCTGATTAACTTCACAGATCCAAAAACGCAAAAAGAGCGTAAAAAAGAAGATGCACTGAAGATTGCAAAAGAAGTAAAAACCAAGTTGGATGGTGGAGCTGATTTTGCTAAAATTGCAAAAGAGTATTCCGAAGATCCAGGTTCTGCTGAAAAAGGTGGATTGTATGAAGAAACACCTGTAGGCAGCTGGGTAGAGGCATTTAAGCAAGCTGCAAAAACGTTGCCACTGAACAAAATCAGTGATCCAGTAGAGACAGAGTACGGTTACCACGTCATGAAAGTGGAAGCTCGTACAGAAGCTGACTTTGCCAAATTGACGGCTGAACAAAAAGAAAGCCTGAAGAGCCAATTGGCTGCAGCTGAAATCGATACGTTCATGCAAAATGAATTGGACAAAATCGTAAAAGAAGTCAAACTGCCAAAAACAGAAAAAGCTGAAGAAGGTACGACTGAAGGCACAACTGAAGGTACTACGGGTACAGGAACTGAAGGAGAGAAAACAACCGAACCAAAAACGGATGACTCCACAGGTACGGATACCAAGACTGACCAAGGTACGACTGGAACAGATAAAGATGCAACAACAGATGAAGGTACAAGCAGTAAGTAATATTGCTGTGTTAGCATATTTTAAGGGTTAAATCCGCCCTAATGAATGCTATGTACTACGTATATATGGACAACCATACAGAGAAGCAAGGGGAGGACTTAGGACCTCCTTCTTGCTTCTTCTTGTATATATTCAAGCCGTATGGGTAAATGGTCGCCTTCTTCGAAAGTTACACAACTATATTATCCGAAGCATGTATAAGGAAATGGGAACAGATGAATACTATGGTCAAGATATCACACTAAACGTTCTGGGACTTTCCTCTACCCATTAAGGAACAGTAGTTGAAAAATCTTCTCGAGAAAGTGGGGCAACATGTGAAATGAAAGCTACTGGTATTGTCCGCCGTATAGATGACCTCGGTCGTGTGGTCATTCCAAAAGAAATCCGCCGTACGTTACGTATTCGTGAAGGTGATCCACTGGAAATTTTCGTGGACCGTGATGGAGAAGTTATCCTTAAAAAATATTCGCCAATTGGCGAGCTTGGCGATTTTGCCAAAGAATATGCAGAATCCCTGTATGAGAGTACAGGCCATGTAACGATGATCTCTGACCGGGATACCATTATCACGGTGGCAGGCGGCTCCAAGAAAGAATATTTGGACAAGCAGGTGGGTCAACTGTTGGAAGGTTGTATGGAAAACAGAAAGACCATTTTGGAAACAAACAATGGTTCTTATGAGCTTAGCAAAGATCATGACGAGACGTTATCCTCTTTTGTTATTGCACCGATTATCTCGGGTGGTGACCCCATCGGAACGGTTATCCTTTTCAATAAGGATGAATCGGTTAAGATGTCTCAGATGGAAGTGAAGATGTCTGAGACGGCTGCTGGTTTCCTTGGCAAGCAAATGGAACAATAGACCGCAGATCAACTCCTGGTGCCCTGTTTTGGGCATACGGGAGTTTTTGCATTTAAGGGATAAAGAAGTTGATCCGATGATTGTGATAGGGGAGGGTTAGTCTGTGCGCCTTCAGGCAGGTATAATAGCAAGGTATGCTTAAAATATGTGTTCAAAAAGAACATTTTCAGTACCGAAGAGATGGGATGAAGCTAGAAATGGAGTAGCGGAGCGTAGGCGAAACTACGTGAGCAACGGACATTTCGGCTGAATTCCATATTTAACCTCTTAAGGGATTAGAACGCAGGGATATACGCGGGAGGGACTTATGAAACAGCCGTCTACAGGCTCAAGGCTGCTGCAGGGTGCATTTGTACTTGGGCTTGCCGCCATTATCTCTAAAATTATTGGTGCTTTTCAGAAGATTCCGCTGCAGAATCTGGGGGGAGACGGTGTATTTGGTATCTACAATACCGTGTATCCGTTATACATGCTCATTATCACGCTTGCTGCTGCAGGACTGCCTCTTGCCGTATCCAAATTCGTAGCAGAACAGAACGCACTCGGAAGACCAGACGAGAGCAGAAGAATTATTCGACTATCTTCCCTGCTGCTCGGGGGAATTGGAATTATAATGGCGCTCTTGATGTATGCAGGAGCGCCGCTGATCGCTGATCTGATTGGCAATCAACATGTAGTGCCATCGATTCGTGCGGCTTCATGGGCTTTATTGTTTGTCCCGGTGATGACAGGGCTGCGTGGATATTTTCAGGGTTTGCAACAGATGGTACCGACAGCCGTATCGCAAGTGGTGGAGCAGACGATTCGTGTCACGGTCATGATTGTTCTGCTTTTGTGGTTGATGCGGCGAGATGCTTCGCTCGAAACCATTGCTGCTGGCGCCATGATGGGCTCCGTTGCCGGTGGAATGATTGGACTGCTAACCATGTTAGGGTATGTGGTCCGACATCGGCGGAAAGACAGGGAAGTGGTCACCGGGCAATTGAATTTAGAATGGAGCGGGAAAGGCCAAGAGGTTGGAGCAGACGGGCATGAGCGTCAGGAGCATAGGCCGGTTACGCCGCAGAAGAAAACTGTGAGTACTGTTAATCCCGCCCTGGGAGAACGGTCACGATCCAACAGCGAATGGATCAGGACGTTGCTTATGTATGCCATTCCGGTCTGTCTCGGATCGCTGGCCGTACCGCTGATGAATCTGGTGGATACCTTCACCGTGCCGCGGCTGTTGCGAGGAGAAGGACTGGATGAGATTCAGTCGATGGTTTCCTTCGGCATCTACAACCGTGGATTGCCGTTGGTTCAACTGGTGACGATGCTAGCCACGTCACTATCCGTGTTGTTTATTCCGGCGATGGCGGAAGCCCGGTTAAAGGGCGGTCCAGAAGCCGTCCGGCAGCAAGCAGGCCTCGCGCTGCGCTGGTTCTGGTTGATCGGCCTGGCGGCATCCGCGGGTCTCGCGGTGCTGGCGGAGCCGATTAACCGCATGCTGTACGGAGATGCCGCAGGCACCGAAGCACTACGGTACATGGCGCTGACGGCTGCGGGCAGCACCGTCAGCATTATTGCGGCGGCGCTGCTGCAAGGCCTCGGCGCCGTGCGCGCACCCGCGTTCAGCATGCTGGCCGCCGCAGGCGTCAAGGCGCTGCTGAACGTCATGCTTGTGCCGGCGCTGGGCATCAGCGGCGCGGCCCTGGCAGGAGCAGTCGCCTACATGCTGGCGGCTGGCCTGAATGTGGCGCTGCTGGCGCGACTTATCGCCCTGCGCCCTGCCCCTGGCGCCGTCCTGGCGAAGCCGGCGCTGGTGATCACCGCCATGAGTCTGGCGGCGGTAGGCACGGCCTGGGCCGTCGAAGCGGTGCTCGGCGGCATGGGTAGCGCGGCCGACAGCCGGCTGGCCGCGATGGGCGTGAGCCTGCTGGGCATTGCCGCAGGCTCGGCCGTGTTTTTGCTGGCGGCGGCCCGGACAGGGCTATTGACCGCCGCGGAGCTAGCGGCCGTGCCCAAGTTGGGGCCTCGCCTTGCCAAGCTGCTGCGCAGACTGCGTGTGCTGCGCTAGCTCCATGCTCACTGTGCTACTGCATGCAGCGCCGAGAATATGCAATTATAGGATATCGAATGATTCTGGTATAATACGTGTAATTAGTCCTGTTCAGGCACGATGAATCAGTGAGTCTGGACAGGATAGTCCGGATGGAGGTTTACGTAATGAGTGCAGCTTTAACCGTAGTGGGTCTTGGATCTGGAGATGCAGACCAACTGACCGTAGGTATTATCAAGAAAATGAAACATGCAGCTACGCTGTATGTACGTACCCTGGATCATCCCGTATTGAATGATCTGCAACAAGAGGGGCTGGAGATGACATCATTTGATGCCATCTATGAGGCGAAGTCCTCCTTTCCGGAAGTATACGATGAGATCGCGAACCAACTGATAGAAGCCGCTCGCAAGGGTGAGGCCGGAACGGAGATTGTGTACGCTGTACCCGGTCATCCGATGGTAGCAGAAGCAAGTGTACGCCTGCTCAAAGAACGTTGTCCGCAGATGGGTATTTCATTGCGTGTCATGGGTGGAGAGAGCTTCCTGGACGAAGCCTTTATCCGGCTTGGATTCGACCCGATTGAAGGTTTTCAACTCCTGGACGCCAGCAGCCTGAACACAGAACTGGTACAACCACAACTACATACGTTGATCGGACAAGTCTACGATGTGTTCACTGCTTCGGATGTGAAGCTGTGCCTGATGGAGGTCTACCCGGATGATTATCCGGTATTTGTTGGTCACGCGCTGGGTGTACAGGGCCAGGAGGTCATTCACAAGATTCCATTGCACGAACTGGACCGGATCGAAGGGTACGGCAATCTTTCACTGATCTATGTACCGAAGAACAACGATGAAGCCCTGCGTCGCCGTTCCTTTGCGCGTTTGCATGAGATCGTCAATATTCTTCGTAGTCCGGGTGGCTGTCCATGGGATCAGGAACAGACGCATCAATCCATTCGCAAAAACCTGATTGAAGAGACCTATGAAGTCATTGAGACAATCGACGAAGATGACCCCGACCATATGAAAGAAGAGCTGGGTGATCTGCTGCTGCAGATTTTATTGCATTCCCAGATGGAAGAAGAGGTTGGCACATTCAATGTGTATGATGTCATCGAAGGCTTGAACGATAAGCTGATTTTCCGTCATCCACACGTTTTTGGTGATCGTCAGGCAGAAGATGCGAATGAAGCTCTTCAGAACTGGGAACAGATGAAGGCAGAGGAGAAGAAGCGCAAGGGCCAGGATCAGGAGAAGGTTTCCGTGCTGGACGGCATACCGCGTGACTTGCCTGCATTGATGAAGGGATACAAGCTGCAGAAGAAAGCAGCCAAAGTGGGCTTTGACTGGGATGATGTTGAAGGTGTGTTTGCCAAGATCGAGGAAGAACTGGCGGAGTTGAAAGAAGCGGTGCAACAAGGTCAGTCTGCGGAAGAACGGAAGCTCGAACTGGGTGATTTATTATTCGCAGCCGCGAACGTCGCTAGATTCATCGATACAGACCCGGAAGAGGCACTCGCTGCGACAAACCGCAAGTTCGTTGGACGGTTTCAGTACATCGAGGAGCGTCTGCGCGAACAGGGGAGAACGCCAGCGGATAGTAATGTAGAAGAGATGGAGCAATTCTGGCAGGATGCGAAGAAGGCAGGATTATAACAGGTTCAATTTTCTGAGAAATGCCGGATAACCGTATTCCATTCATGCTATGCAGTGTGTTATGATATACGAACATGTGTTCATCTGTATAAACTGGGGTTGGTGTTTAGCGACGGATGGTTTCGGGTACTGGTCTTAGACTGTTGCTTGCGGACCATCGACAAAAAGCTAAAAAAAAGTCGCGGACCAAGGCAGGATTTCAGATACCAAGCCAGAATACATGTGTAGTAACCTAACGCGAAACCAGGGGCAATAACCTATTGCTCAGGCTAGCAGATACTTTTTTTTCAATTTGGGAGGCTTTTAAAAATGAACAAAACAGATCTGATTAACAACATTTCAACCAAAAGTGGTTTGACTAAAAAAGACGTTGAGTCCGTATTGAACGGCTTTTTGGGAGAAATTACAGATGCACTTGCCAGCGGAGACAAAGTACAATTGATCGGCTTTGGCACTTTTGAGACCCGCAAACGTTCCGGTCGTACCGGACGTAACCCACAAACAGGGAATGAAATCGTGATTCCTGAGTCCACTGTTCCTGCATTCAAAGCAGGTAACAAACTTAAAGAAGCCGTAAAATAATGCGTCTTGATAAATTCCTGAAGGTCTCCCGGTTAATCAAACGCCGTACTGTGGCCAAGGACGTCTCTGAACAGGGACGTGTTCTGGTGAACGGACGTGAAGCGAAGCCCAGTGCCGCTGTTAAAGTAGGCGATGAGCTGACGGTTCAGTTCGGTCAGAAACTGGTCACCGTGAAGGTGGAACGAATTGCCGAGAGCACCAAGAAGGATGAGGCGAGCAGCCTCTATACCTTGGTTAAGGAAGAGCCGATCGCCAAGGATAACGGGATGAACTGGTAACAGTACACCTGATATGATTGTATATTCATTCAATGCAAGTTGAATCGAAACGTCCTCCTGTAACCGGGAAGGGCGTTTTTGTTTTAGCGAGATAGCGGGTTATTTGTTCAATAACGCAGGTTCTATTCTAACCTCCACATCCATAAGCTAGGTGTAAGAAGGAGGGGTACATGCCATGGTTGAGCACGGTAAGGCCAAACAGCATCATCTGAGCATGCAGAATCGGAAACTGCTGGATCTGACGGGTGTCTCCAATGTGGAGAGCTTCGACAGTGAGGAATTTTTGCTGCAGACTGAACTTGGGCATCTGACTATCCGGGGGCACAATTTACATATCAAAAACCTGAGCCTGGAGGAAGGTCTGTTATCTATTGAAGGTACAGTAAGTTCGCTCCAATATCTGGACCCCGGTTCCCAGTCTAAAAACGGTAAAGGCCTGTTTGGCAAGATGTTCCGATGAGTCCGGATACTCAATGGATCACATTGATGTGGATGCTTACTTCGGGGGTCGTGATGGGGATGGCCTATGACAGTTACCGGGTACTGTCCGGACAGCTGCGGTTTCCGAGATGGAGCATCCACACGCTAGATCTGTTGTACTGGGTTGCTTCCGCGCTGTTCGTTTTTCGGATGCTATACGCCGGAAACCACGGACAGTTGCGGTTTTATGTCTTTTTGGGGCTGATTATAGGGGTTTGCTTCTATTTTTGGCTTTTAAGTGTTACAACCCAGCGTTTTGTGGTAATGTTAATTAAACTCGCAAGAACGCTGATTCATTGGTGTGGACATATCCTTAACATCCTGATCGTTATGCCGGCTAAGGGAATCTATAAGTTGATTCGCGTATTATTAGGTTTTGTAATTGCGATACTAATATTCCTGGGCAAGCTGGTGCTGCAATGTTTGGTACCTTTCGGCAAGTTACTCCGTTGGATGTTTAGGCCGCTCCTGAGACATTGGGTAACGCCGCATTGGATGATCCGTGTGGGTACAAGAATTGCAGCGATTTGGAAACGCTGGTTTTAAGGAGGTCCGATAATGGGTAAAACACCTGTGGGCAGATCTAAGGCTCCAACTAACCAAGGGAAATCTGCCGGCGCACGAAGGCGCCTCATGCTTTGGATGACGTTTATGATCGTATTTGTAGTATGGGCAGGATATACATTCCTTGTGCAGAATGCACAAATTTCGGACAAGAGTTCTCATCTGGCTACTCAGCAAGCTTCAAAGGAAGATACGTTGAAGAAGCTGGAGCAGTTGAAGTACGAAGTCAGCCGGTTGAATGACCCAGAATACATAGGACAGCTGGCACGAAAAAAAGGATATTATCTTCCTGAGGAAACGCCGATCCAGGTTGAAGAGTCAGGGAACTGATGGAATTCGGTCTATTACCGAGCTAGGTTTGTTTCCGTGTGTCTGAAGCCGTTAAACCGGAAAAAATAGGCTCTCTGATAGGGTAGTGTTCAGTTGACCTTGGTTTACGGCATAAGGTATAATTACATTAGCGCAGCATTGATTTTGGCATTCAAAAAATCGGGTTGTATATTTTTAAGGGAGGATCATTTTATTCTATGGCAATTGAAGTGGGCACCAAGTTAGAGGGCAAGGTGACAGGAATCACGCATTTTGGAGCATTTGTGGATCTGTCAGGAGGTGTCACGGGTCTCGTTCACATCTCGGAAATCGCCGACAATTACGTCAAAGATGTCAACGACCACCTGAAGCTGAATGACCTCGTTACAGTGAAGGTTATCAACGTTGACAAGGATGGCAAGATCGGACTTTCCATTAAGCAAGCTGTTGACAAACCGGTTGAGCAACAAACACAATCCAGACCCCCGAGAGCTCCTAGACCGGAACGCAGTGGAGGAGATCGCGAACGATTCAGCGGCGGAGGCCCAAGTGGTGGCCAAGGTCGTGGTGGCGGCGGCGGTGGATTTAACCGTGGTGACCGTGGAGGCCGTTCTTTCAAGCCCGCAGCAGGCAAACCTTCATTTGAGGATAAAATGTCGCGCTTCCTGAAAGATAGTGAAGAGCGGATCTCTTCGCTTAAAAAGAACACAGAAGGCAAACGCGGAGGCCGCGGAGCCAAGCGTGTGTAATCTGTCTCAACCTGATCTAAACATATAGTAAAACCGTTAGCCCATGGGCTAACGGTTTTTTTTGCGTTTACTTTTGCAGATGAGCGGTGGAATAGCTTTTCTTGTAAGGTGAAACTCCATATCCCCAGTTTTTCTGCACGGCAAAATGGAACGATAAGAACATTTGTCGTCTACCATTTTTTACCGACAGGTTTCCGTGGCATTCCACAGCTATCCTGCTCAAATGATGGCGAGGACATACTAACCCCGGTTCAAAATCAGACATTCCCCTTGTCGGAATCAAGTGTGAGAATGATTGAAACTGCAATAAGGCCGGGGGTTTCGCTCCACCGCGCCAGGCTCGTTTCTTTTGTCGTAAACTTTTTGGACCCTGCCCACCTATTCTGACAAACTACGTCTTCTAATCTATCTATAATCAGAACCATCGAGAACGAAACACGAAAATTCAAATTAATCGAATGGGGTGCCTTGAGGATGATGGAAAAGTGGAATGTCATTCAATTTCCGGGAATGAAAGCAGGCAAAGGAGGTACGGAAGCTCGGGAGGAGCTGTCGGTACGTCTGAAACAATGGCTTGGCTCCCGCAAGGCTGTCCAAATGGTTGCTTCCCGCAAATGGGTACTGTTACTTACGTTTATGGGGTTCCTGCTCGGAAAGGCCATGATTCTGAATGAATTATCGCCCTTTGCCATTGCCTACTTCGCTGTAATTGCATTCATGCGCAGGGATTACATCATACCGGTAGGAGCTGCTCTACTCGCAGGCAGTCTCTTTGCACCGTTTCCGGTACCTCTCATTGTCGCATCGGAGATCGCCATCTTCTATCTGCTCTTCCGGGGACTGGAGTCATATGATCGTGCTGAATTATCTTATGCGCCGATGATGGTTTTTACGACTACTTTTATGGTCAAGTTATTCGCCGTCGTGATCGGGCCATCCTTCAGTTGGTACGCCATGCTGATGCTCACGATGGATTCGGTATTAAGCTTCGTGCTCACCCTTGTTTTTATACAAGCCATACCGATCTTCACTTACCGCAAAAAAAAATTCAACCTAAAGAACGAGGAGATCCTCTGCCTAATCATATTACTCGCTTCCGTTATGACGGGAGCCGTAGGTTGGACAATTCAGTCTCTGTCCGTCGAGCATATGCTCTCCCGTTATCTTATTCTAATCTTTGCGCTGGTGGGCGGAGCCCCCCTCGGGGCCTCGGTTGGGGTGATTACCGGCTTAATTCTGAGCCTGGCTGACATGTCAGCGGTGTATCAGATGAGCCTGCTTGCTTTTGCCGGGATGCTGGCGGGTATGCTTCGAGAGGGCAAACGTGCGGGGGTTGCGTTGGGCATGCTATTGGGTTCGTCCATTCTATCCATATACTTGGGCGGTCCAGGTGATGTGATGAACTCATTATGGGAGACGTGTGCAGCTATCGTACTATTCATGTTGACACCTAAGAGCTTGCTGACGGCGATATCCAAGTATGTGCCAGGTACGCAGGATCACACGAAGTCTCAGCATGAATATGCCAAACGGATAAGGGATATCACGGCAGAGCGGGTAACTCGGTTCTCGCAGGTATTCCGTCAATTGTCACGCAGCTTCGATCAGATGTCCGGTGCGGGGGAGCCGGTACAGAAAGAAGGTGGAATGGATCATTTCATGAATGCGGTTGCCGAGGGCACGTGTGCAAGCTGCTTCAAGCGTACGCAATGCTGGGATGCGAAGTTTATTCAAACCTACAAATATATGACGGACGTGATGAGTACGATTGAGGGGAACCCGGAGATATCAGGCAAGCAGATTCCAGTGGAATGGAACAGGGTGTGTGCGAAACCGGAAGAGGTCCTTGAAGTCATGCGTGCCCAGTATGGGTTGCATCAACATAACATGCAATGGAAGCGTCAGATTATAGATAGTCGACAGCTCGTTGCAGAGCAGTTGTCTGGCGTATCTCAGGTTATGGAGGACCTGGCGAAAGAGATTCAACGGGAAAGTGATGAGATGGTGCAGCAGGAGGAGCAGATCAGGGACGCATTAGAGTCACTGGGCCTATCCATTCATTCCATTGAGATTATCAATCTGGAAGCGGGTAATGTGGAAATTGAGATTGTACATGCATATACACGGGGATTCGATGAGTGCCGGAAAATGATAGCTCCGCTGATCTCGGATGTATTGGACGAGCATATTGCCGTTTTGCATGAGACCATGACAGACCCTCGTCAGGGACTGGCGACCGTCACGTTTGGTTCAGCCAAAACCTTCGAGGTCACCACGGGTGTTGCTGCTGCTGCAAAAGGGGGAGATGTGATGTCAGGGGACAGCTTCAGCACGGTTGAGTTAGGCAATGGCACGTTTGCGGTGGCGCTTAGTGATGGAATGGGCAATGGGGAACGGGCACGAATGGAGAGCAGTGCAGCTCTGAATATACTGGAACAGTTACTACAGTCCGGCATGGACGAGAAACTGGCGATCAAATCCGTGAACTCCGTCCTGATGTTGCGATCACCTGAAGAGATGTATGCCACAGTGGATATGGCGCTAATTGATGAATATACGGCAGAGACAACGTTTATGAAAATTGGATCAACGCCAAGCTTTATCAAACGAGGACAGGAGGTTATTCAAGTTTCAGCCAGTAATTTGCCGATCGGTATTATTAAGGATATTGAAGTGGATCTGGTGACGGTACAGCTTCAGCCGGGGGACATTCTCATTATGATGACGGATGGTATCTACGATGCACCGGGGTATGCGGTGAACAAGGAGTTATGGATGAAACGGCTCATTCAAGAGATTGATACAGATGATCCGCAAGAGTTGGCCGATTGCCTGCTTGAGAGTGTCATAAGATATCAACAGCATGAAATTTTGGATGATATGACTGTCGTTGTTGGAAAAGTAGAGCATTTCCGCCCTGAATGGGCCACACTGCGTGTGCCTGGCATCAACCGGATGGAGCGTCCACGGACCGTCAGTTAATTGCATATTCTTCTGTTTGAAGTCTCTTCATTCTGGCAATGCTAGTCATAGAGTTGGAGAGTAACGAATAACGGAGGGATATCGGATGAAGCAAATCTTGTTGATCACCGACGGTTGTTCCAATGTAGGACCAAGTCCGGTGCTGGCAGCGGCCGAAGCGCAGGAAGAAGGGATCACGGTTAATGTGGTTGGCGTGATTGATTATGGAACCATTGGTGAGCTGGGTAGCCGGGAGATTGAGGACATTGCCAGAGCCGGAGGTGGAATTAGCCAAATTGTAGGTACACGGCAGCTTGCCCATACCATGCAGATGATGACAAGGAAAACGGTGGTTCAGACGATTCAGCAGGCGGTTAATAGAGAGTTAACACAAATTTTGGGAGAGAAGGAGCCCAAAACGGTAACTGATCTGGAACCCGCACAACGCGCCCGGGTCGTGGAAGTGATGGATGATATGGCTGAAACTACAGCGTTACAGGTTATATTGCTGATTGACGTCAGTGCCAGCATGAAGCCCAAACTAGCTGCAGTAGAAGAAGGCATTCGCGATTTAATGCTAAGTTTGCAGGCGCGTATAGGTCAGAGCAAGCTTTCGGTATTTCATTTTCCAGGAAGACACAGTGGCGAAGATGCGGTAATGGATATTGACTGGACAACGGATCCAGGCCGTGTTCGGTCCCTGTTTGGACGATTGCAGATGAAGGGTGCAACACCGACAGGTCCTGCAATTCAGAAGGTGATTGATTTTTACCGTTATGGTACACTGGAGAAACAGCAGGAAATAGAAGGGAACTATCGCATTGAAAGAGAAGGGATGCTCGGTGACAACGTTGTCTGACGCCTCTTTCCCGCCAGGAACAGTGGTTACAGGGAAATGGAATCGCAGTCGTTACACGATTCGGAAGCTACTGGGCAAAGGAGCCAATGGCATCGTTTTTCTAGTCCAACGGGGTGAAAATGGCAAACACTACGCGCTTAAAATGGGATTTGATCCGGTTGATCTGCAATCGGAAGTCAATGTGCTCAAATCTTTTCAACTACAGCGTAATCATGAGGCCCTTCGGCAGAGCGGCATTCCTTCCTATCTTAAAGATGTGGATGATTATGCCGTTCGTGGCCGGGATATTCCCTTTTATGTGATGCGTTACGTTCGAGGTGAGGCTCTTCATCACTTCATTCGGCGTCAGGGGACAGACTGGACACTTTTGGTGGGACTTAGACTCTTGCAGAAGCTGGCACAGCTGCATCAGGCGGGATGGGTGTTCGGTGATCTCAAGCCTCAGAATGTGCTGGTATCTGACTATGGGCATGTGGAATTGATCGACTACGGCGGAGTTACGTCAATTGGTCGAAGCGTCAAGCAGTTCACCGAATGGTATGATCGGGGCTTTTGGAATGCAGGCAGCCGAACAGCAGACGGTACCTATGATGTATTTGCTTTTGCATTATTGTTGATTCATGTACTTGAAGCAGACGCGCTCAAGGCACTGGCAGCAGAAGGGTTACCGCAACTGCGAAGTGTGAATCAGCTCGTAGCGCTGGTGGAGCGTAGTGAACGACTTGGTCCTTTTCGCAATTGGACAATCCAGGCCTTACGAGGTCAATTTCCTGATGCAGGCCATGCAGCACAAGGGTGGAAGGAAATGATGGCACGCCCCACGCCTCTTCGCCGTCGTTCCAAAAGTACAACACCGCGCTGGCTTAAGAACGCATTCGCTGTATCTGTGATATTACTTATTGGGGTGCTCATCTATGCACTACGTTTCTAATCTGAGAGAGTGCATATACATAACGCAAGGAATGAGGAACAGGTATGGAGGCTTTACGCTGGAACATGCTGGTGAATAACGTGCTGGATGCAGCGGAAGAGCATCAGTTATGGGTTCCCGGGGATCGGATTGTCGTCGCAGTATCGGGCGGGCCGGACTCGGTGGCTTTTTTGCATATCATGCACGAGATCAGCACGCGGCATGTGCCGCTTGAATTGATATGTGCCCACGTGCATCATGGCTTCCGGAGTGAATCTGATGATGAAGCGGAGAAAATGATGGAACTGGCACAGCAGCTTGGGATTGCTTTTGAATGGATCAAGGCTGACGTTCCTTCATATATGGAGCTGACGGGTCAAGGACCACAGGAAGCGGCCCGCAACAAGCGATATGCCTTTTTGCACGAAGTGGCTTCCAAATATAATGCGGCAAGCATCGCTTTGGCACATCATGCGGATGATCAGGCAGAGACGGTCATGCTTCATCTGCTTCGTGGAACCGGCTTATCGGGACTCGCAGGAATGAAGTTTAAAAGACGTGAAAAAAATGTGGAACTTATTCGTCCATGCCTTCGTATAAACAAGACAGACCTTGTAGAAGCTTGTAATACCCAGGGTTTTATGTATTTCAATGATGAGAGCAATTCCCTGCGTAAATATCGGCGTAATGCCATTCGCTTGGATGTGCTTCCTTTTTTGGGGCAGTATAATGGACAACTCACGCCGTCATTGAATCGGCTTGCCGAAATTGTGGGTGATGAAGACGATTTCATGGAGCAGAGTGCATATGACACATACAGGTGTCTTGTGCAGGTGAACGGCGGAAGGCAAACCTTTGAGGTGCCTTCCTTCTTGAAGTTACATGTCGCTTTACAACGAAGGTTGATTAAACTAATATTGAATTATCTGCCTTTGGACAGTGATTTTGTCGACTTTACCCGTATAGAAACCATTCGTCGCAAGGTCATGGAGACCCATGTGACGACCTGGAGCCTGGATATAGGACAGACACTCGCCTGCACTCGGGAGTATAATCTGATTTCTTTTGGCATACGGACGGACGTACAGGATCAATCTTACGAGTATCGTCTTGCGCAATGGAGTGGAACTTATGAGCTTTCACTCACCGAGATTAACCGGTATATTCGGTTGATGCCGGTGAGTCCCGAGGACTATCATGTACCAGAATCGGCGAATCAAGCCGCGTTTGATGCGGATCAACTGCTTATGCCGCTGGTTGTGCGTTCACGTTTACCTGGAGATACCATGAAAGTAATGGGATTAAACGGAAGCAAAAAGGTGAAAAATATTTTCATCGATGAGAAAATCCCCCCATCTGTCCGTCCACGTATTCCTGTGGTATGTGATGGAGCAGGTCATATCATCTGGTTACCGGGTGTTCGACGGTCCAATGTGGCTCCTGTCAGGGAGGGCACTTCCGCAATCCTGTACATGACTGTAGGCGATTCAGCGATTCAGGGGTAGTGGTTATGGTTCAGGTAAGGCTTTCATAGTATAACTTAGGAGGTTCGCACAGTTGCAGAACGACATTCAGGAAGTATTGATCAGTGAAGAAGAAATTCAGAGTAAAGTCAAGGAATTAGGCGCAACACTAAGTGCCGAATATGCAAACCGCAATCCTTTGGTCATTTGTGTGCTCAAGGGTGCGTTTATATTTATGGCTGATTTGGTTAAAAACATAACGGTACCTGTTGAAATGGATTTTATGGCGGTATCCAGTTATGGCGCTTCCACCAAGTCATCAGGTGTTGTCAAAATCATTAAGGATCTGGATGTATCCGTTGAAGGACGGGAAGTTCTGATTGTCGAAGATATTATCGACAGCGGACTTACACTCAGCTATCTGATTGAACTGCTAGAGAACCGTGGTGCCGAATCGGTGCGTGTGGTTACGCTGTTCGACAAGCCTTCAGGCCGTAAAGTGGAGTTGGAAGCTCATTACACAGGCTTTGACATTCCTGACGCATTCATCGTAGGTTACGGTTTGGATTTTGCCGAGAAGTACCGGAACCTGCCCTATATCGGGATTTTGAAGCCGGAAGTCTACACTAGCTAATATCCTGCCCGACCCAAGCCTTGAGCTGTTCTTGGCTTCTGTTGAGAAGCCATGTCGGGCTATGTTAAAATAATTAAAGTGTCTCGAGAGGAGGTAGGGGATGAATCGGTTCATCCGGAATTCTGGTTTTTATTTGATTCTTTTTTTAGTTGTGGTGGGGATAGTCCAGTTCGTCAGCAATGGCGGCGAAGCCACCGATAATCCTAGATATGATCAGTTGCGTGCAGCGATCAAAGCCAACAATGTCTCTGAATTGACGGTTCAATTCAACGGTCAAACGTATCTCGTGACCGGTCAATACAAGAAGGCACCTGATGGCGCCAAATCAGAAAATTTCTCAACGTATATTCCTCCTACGGATGAGGCAATTAGTGAGCTTGTAGCTGCAAGTGAAACTAACAATTTCCAATATCATCAGGAGCCGATGAAAGGTGACAGCATCTGGTTGACGTTGCTGACTTCCTTTATTCCTTTGATCATTATGTTCCTGCTGTTCTTCTTCCTGTTTAATCAGGCTCAAGGCGGCGGCGGTAAAGTAATGAACTTTGGTAAAAGCCGTGCTCGTCTCTACAACGAAGAGAAGAAGCGGGTTACATTTGAAGACGTTGCGGGTGCTGACGAAGAGAAACAGGAACTTGTTGAGGTTGTAGACTTCCTCAAGGACCCTCGTAAGTTCGCAGCAGTAGGTGCACGGATTCCTAAGGGCGTATTACTCGTAGGGCCTCCAGGTACCGGTAAAACATTGCTCGCTCGTGCCGTAGCCGGTGAAGCGGGTGTACCATTCTTCACTATTTCAGGTTCTGACTTCGTGGAAATGTTTGTCGGTGTCGGTGCATCACGTGTACGTGATTTGTTTGAAAATGCGAAGAAAAATGCGCCATGTATCATCTTTATCGATGAGATTGATGCTGTAGGACGTCAGCGTGGTGCTGGTCTCGGTGGTGGTCACGATGAACGTGAACAGACACTCAACCAATTGCTCGTTGAGATGGACGGATTCGGAGTTAACGAAGGTATTATCATCATAGCCGCAACGAACCGGGCAGATATTTTGGACCCTGCCTTGCTGCGTCCTGGACGTTTTGACCGTCAAATTACGGTTGATCGCCCTGATGTAAGAGGTCGTGAAGCTGTCCTGAAAGTACATTCCCGTAATAAACCACTGACCAAAGATGTGAAGATGGATATTATCGCGAAGCGTACAACAGGTTTCTCTGGTGCGGATTTGGAGAATCTCTTGAACGAAGCGGCATTGCTTGCAGCACGTCGTAACCGTAAAGATATTTCCATGAAGGAAGTTGACGAAGCGATTGACCGTGTCATCGTTGGTACGGAGAAGAAAAGCCGTGTCATCAGTGATCGTGAGAAACGAATCGTTGCTTATCATGAAGCAGGTCATACCATCGTAGGATACTTCCTGGAACATGCTGATATGGTACATAAAGTGACCATTATTCCGCGCGGACGTGCGGGTGGATATGTAATCATGTTGCCAAAAGAAGACCGTATGCTGGTTACCAAGCAGGAATTGCTGGATAAAGTAACCGGACTTCTCGGGGGTCGTGTAGCTGAAGAATTGTTCATCGGAGAAATTGGTACTGGTGCATACAGTGACTTCCAGCAAGCGACAGGTATTGTTCGCAGCATGGTTATGGAGTACGGTATGAGTGAGAAATTGGGACCTATGCAATTCGGAAGTTCACAAGGACAGGTATTCCTTGGTCGGGATATCGGCCATGAACAGAATTACTCGGATTCCATTGCTTATGAGATTGATCAGGAAATGCAACGCTTTATCAATGACTGTTATGAGAAGTGTAAGGACTTGCTTGTTAAACATTCAAAAGAGATGCATCTGATCGCTCAGACTTTGCTTGAGGTTGAGACTCTGGAAATGGATCAGATCAAACAATTGATCGAAACAGGTTCTTTGACTCCAAAAGCAGAGAATGACAATGACGGTGAAGATACGCCAACTGAAGGCGGAGAGCCCATCATTGACAACATCGGTGATGTGCGTGTCCGTATTCAAGGTAAAGATGAAACGCCTGAGCCACCAGCCGGAGATATTCCGAACGAAGCTCCGAATCTGGAAAAGGGTAATAACAATAACCCGGATGATGGCGGAACGAAGCCAACGTCTTAATGCATAATACATCTGGCTATACTAGCAGGTGAAATCAAGAGAGCCCTCGGGCTCTCTTTTTTTGTCCATTATTTTAAAGAGGATAGATAAAGATAAACGGGAGTTAGATGGCGAACCAGTTAGCAAACGGGTGGTTACGGCGTTGTTCTGGGCCTTTTTCATTTATTGACAGAGTCATGAACGTTGTGTAAATTAGTTGTTAAACCGCTTGTGATTCGTTTCTCAAGCGAAGATAACGACTAGGTTGGCCCTACGAAACAGCGCATGACGCTGTCCCGATAAAGGAGAGGATCACAGGTGGAAGCTCTGGCTTTAGAGCGCAAGGCTGAGATGAACCGCGAACTGCGTGCGCGGCTGATGGAATTGAAGAAGGAACGTAATGCCATTATTCTTGCCCATTATTATCAACGTGACGAGGTACAGGAGGTTGCTGACTTCCGTGGAGATTCGTTTCTATTAGCCCAGAAGGCAGCACAAACCGATGCAGATGTGATCGTTTTCTGTGGTGTTCACTTTATGGGTGAAAGCGCTAAAATTCTGGCGCCGAACAAAACAGTTATTATCCCGGACGAACGTGCGGGTTGCCCAATGGCAGATATGGTGAATGTGGATGGACTTCGCAAATTGAAGGCACAACACCCTAATGCCAAGGTTGTCACTTATATCAACTCCTCGGCTGAGATCAAGGCAGAGACCGATATCTGTTGTACATCGGCGAATGCAGTTCGGGTTATTCAATCGGTAGATTCCGACGAAATTATCTGGGTACCGGATAAAAACTTGGGACATTACGTCCAGCAGCATACAGACAAGAAAATGATTATCTGGGAAGGCTACTGCAACACTCACGACATGCTCACAGTCAAAGATGTAGTGGAGATGAGAGCCAAGCATCCGAATGCAGAGTTTGTTGTCCATCCAGAGTGCCGTCCCGAGGTTGTAGAGATGGGTGATTTTGTAGGCAGTACAACAGCCATCTTGGAGTATTGCAAAAATTCATCAGCGAAGGAATATATCGTAGGTACGGAAGATGGTACAGGATATCAACTTCGCTTGGATAGTCCGGATAAACAGTTTCATTTTGCTACCAAATTCCTCGTATGTCCTAACATGAAGGTCAACAACTTGAAGAAACTGGTTAAATGCCTGGAAACGATGAAGCCGCAGATCTATGTGCCACCGGCCGTTGCCGACAAAGCCAGAGAATCACTAGAGCGTATGTTATTGGTGAAGTAGGATGCGCTACTCTTGCTCCAAGACAGGTGAATAACATGATACCGCAATATTTAGTTGATTTTGATCTATCTGCGCTACCCACGGTAGAAACGGATGTACTGGTTATAGGCTCAGGGATTGCTGGTTTGTTTACCGCTATTAAAGCAAGTGAACAACAACGTGTATTAATGATCACGAAGAAGTCATTACTTGAAAGTAACACCCGGTATGCGCAGGGAGGCATCGCTGCGGTTATTGCTGAAGATGATTCACCTGCTTACCACTTGCAGGACACACTTGTTGCAGGAGCGGGCTTATGCCGCTCCGAGGCGGTAGAGGTATTGGTGAATGAGGGGCCGGACGGTGTGAAGGAACTGATTCGTTTAGGTACGTTGTTTGACCTGGAGAACGGCGAGTTGGCGTTGACGCAGGAAGGTGCGCACAGCCACCGCCGTATTTTGCATGCCAACGGGGATGCAACGGGATATGAGATTGTACGTGCGCTTGCAGTCGAAGTGAATGAACATCCCGGAATTGAAGTATGGGATGAGCATTTTGTGATTGATCTGATTACGGATCGAGATCGAGGGGAATGCATCGGCGCTCTGATTCAGAAGGACGATGGATTGCAAGTTTTCGTGAAGGCACAGGCAACTGTTCTCTGCTCTGGTGGGGCAGGACAACTGTATCGATATACGACGAATCCGGATGTAGCTACTGCCGATGGTGTAGCAATGGCCTATCGGGCTGGGGCTATCGTTCGTGACATGGAATTTATTCAATTTCACCCTACCTCTCTTTGTTACCCGGGGGCCCCACGTTTCCTTGTGTCAGAAGCCGTGCGCGGTGAGGGAGCATTTTTGCGCAATGTGAAGGGTGAACGCTTCATGGATCGATATCATGCCCAGCTTGAACTGGCACCACGCGATATTGTGGCACGAGCGATTGTTAGTGAGATGGAGTCTACCAACAGCACCTTTGTGTACCTGGATATTACGCATGAACAGCCAGAGATGATCAAGCATCGGTTCCCTACCATATATGAGACTTGTATGCGTTATGGATTAGATATGACAACGGATTGGATTCCCGTTGCACCTGCTGCTCATTACATGATGGGCGGAGTGAAAACGGATCTAAGTGGAGAGAGCAGCATCCCCCGGTTATTTGCTTGTGGAGAGGTATCGTCCACAGGAGTGCATGGAGCTAACCGTCTGGCAAGCAACTCTTTGTCTGAAGCAATTGTATTTGGCCGGAGAATTGTAGATCGCATTCAATCTCTTCCTCCGCTTGGTTCATTAAGAGGGAATACCTCTTCTTCTGTGGACATGAGTAGCAAGATGAGCAAAGAGCAAAGGCCGATATCCGAAAGACGCTTACGACTACAGAAAATGATGGTTCGTCAGGTAGGCTTGCGCCGGAATGGTGAGAATCTGCAGAAGGCCATGGACAAGCTGCACCAGGAATTGCAGTTTTTTGATCAGACACTCACCCATAAGGAAGAGATGGAGTACGCCAACCTTCTGACCTGTGCCTGGTTAGTTACCAGCGGAGCATTGCACCGCGAGGAGAGTCGGGGGGCTCACTATCGTGAGGATTTCCCGGCACGTGATGATGTCGTATGGCAGAAGCATAGTCTGCAGCAGCGAGAACAAGCGATTGTGGAGGAATTGATGTCATGATACGAAATGGATATAATGATGGGCTTATCGAATCAATCAGAAACTGGCTTCGTGAAGATGTCGGTGCAGGTGACGTTACAACGAGTGTGACGATTCCAGCAGGCAATCAGTCCAAGGCCATTATACATGCCAAGGACAATGGCATTATAGCAGGAATGACCGTAGCCGAACTCGTATTTCAGGTAGTCGATCCCGAACTTGTATTTACGCCAAAGGTAATAGACGGAGACAAGGTTACGCATGGCACGACTCTAGCCGAGGTAGAGGGAAGTACACATTCACTGCTTACAGGTGAACGACTGGCACTCAATTTGCTGCAACGTATGTCGGGAATTGCTACTCGCACGCGTGCCTATGTGGATGTACTGGATGGCCTGGAAACAAGGTTGGTGGATACACGCAAAACAACGCCGGGTCACCGGTTACTTGAGAAGTATGCGGTACGTATAGGTGGAGGAGCGAATCATCGGTTTGGACTGTACGATGCTGTTATGATTAAGGATAACCACATCAAGGGTGCAGGCGGAATTACCGAAGCAGTGCAACGTGCACGAACAGTTATTCCACACACGATGACGATTGAAGTGGAGACTGAAAATCTGGAGCAGGTGAGAGAAGCCTTGCAAGCCAGGGCAGATATCATTATGCTGGATAACATGCATCCAGATCGGATGCGTGAAGCAGTAGAACTCATTCGTGAGCAGGCTCCACATGTGAAGATAGAAGCATCAGGTAACGTCTCCCTCAAGACCATTCGTGGTATTGCAGAGAGCGGTGTGGATGTAATTTCGGTTGGCAGGTTAACCTATTCTTTTGAGAGCCTGGATATCAGCCTGGATTTAAATGAAAAGAAAGAGGGGTGAACCTCTTTGATTTTAGTTGTAGACGTGGGGAACAGCAATATGGTGCTCGGCGTATATCAAGGCCGGGAGTTGCTGCACCACTTTCGTCTGAGTACATCACGTCAGTCAACAGTGGATGAATACGGCGTATTGATTTATAATTTATTTCATATGTCCGGCATCAGGGCAAGCGACATCGAAGGTGTAATCATCTCATCTGTGGTTCCGCCACTGGTGAATGTAATCGAATCGATGTGTGAAAAATATGTAGGCAAAAAACCGCTACTTGTTGGGCCTGGTATCAAAACCGGCCTGAACCTGCGATACGAAAATCCGCGTGAAGTGGGTGCAGATCGCATTGTTAATGCAGTAGCAGCCGTTGAGAAGTATGGCGGCCCTCTCGTCGTGGTCGATTTCGGTACTGCAACGACCTTTGACTGTATTGACGAGAAAGGTCATTACCTGGGGGGAGCTATTGTACCTGGCATTCACATTGCCACCGAAGCGCTCTATGAGCGGGCATCCAAGTTACCTCGTATTGAACTGGAGAAACCCAAGAAGGTGATTGGTCGTAATACTATTCATGCGATGCAAGCGGGCATTATATTTGGCTATGCAGGGCAGGTAGATGGTATTGTAGAGCGTATTCGCGAAGAAATGGGAGCCAGGCCCAGAGTTATTGCAACGGGTGGTCTCGCTACACTGATTGCAGAAGAAACCCGTAGTATAGAGGAAGTTGATCCGCTGCTTACGCTTGAAGGGCTGCGTATTATATATGAGCGGAACCGGGAAAGGTGAGCTTAGAGACGGCATACAGCGGGCTGAGATTACAGCTTAAGTGTTGTGCCGTTTTTTCTGTGTTACGGACTATAATGGCGATACGCCAAAGGAGGCTGAATGACTTGGAAAACAACAACAAGCATGACCGGTTAATTCGTGGTACAGCAATGAATGGAAAGGTAAGGGCCTTTGCTGTCCAGACTACGGAACTGGTTGAGGAACTACGCAGAAGACACGATACGTTTCCCACGGCTACAGCTGCCATGGGGCGTACGGTTACAACAGCAGCTATTATGGGTGCGATGCTCAAAGGTGATGAAAAGCTAACGATACAAGTCAATGGGGATGGTCCAATTGGACAGATCGTAGCCGATGCCAATGCCAAAGGCGAGGTTCGGGGGTATGTTTCTAATCCACACGTACATCTGCCAAGCAATAGTATGGGCAAACTGGATGTTGCAGGCGCGGTTGGAACCGAAGGCTTCATTAACATAACCAAGGATTTGGGACTGAAAGAGCCATACCGTGGCAGTGTGCCCATTATTTCAGGAGAACTTGGCGAAGACTTTACGTACTATTTTGCCCAATCGGAGCAGACACCTTCTGCTGTAGGGGTAGGTGTACTCGTCGATACGGATAATTCCGTTATTGTCGCAGGTGGATTCATTATGCAACTGTTGCCGGGTTTGACAGATCAAGAGATCACGGCGATCGAAAATGCCATTGGCGCGTTGCCGCCAGTGACAACGTTGCTGGATCAGGGGCTTGAGCTGGAAGAGTTGCTTCGCCGGTTACTGCCAGATGTACAGGTAATGGAAGGATTGGATATTCAATTCAGCTGTGAGTGTTCACGTGAGCGGGTAGAGAAGACGCTGATCAGCCTGGGCCAAACGGAGATGGAGCAATTAATTGAAGAAGAGGGCCGAGCTGAAGTGGTTTGCCAATTCTGTAATGAAGCTTACGAATTTAACAAAGAACAACTTGAGACCATCCTAGAGCAAGCCAAGAACTGATCTATGCGGGGACGGGATGCGGAATGACAAGACAGGAAAAAGGGTTGTGGACGGCCGTAATTGTCTTGACACTGGGCATGCTGGTCATGGGTACAGTGATGGCCATGCATGGTCTCAGACAGGGTAAAGACGAGACAGATGCATCCCATGATGCCAATACGGAAGAAGGAAGCACCGTAGCGACAATCAACGGAGAAGTCATCACGGACAAGGAGTGGACCGACGCGCTGAAAAAACGTTACGGCAGTGAGTTGTTACTCCAGATGCTGAATCGTAAAGCTGTATATGCCGAAGCAATTGAACGCAAGCTGATCGTCACCCCCCAAGAGATCGCAAGGGAACTGGCTGCCGCGATGGAGGGGTACGATTCAGAAAAATCGTATTTTGATGAAATGAAGTCCCAATTAGGTCTGTCAAAAAAGGAGCTTGAGTTGGAAGCCGGATACAGGCTGCTGCTTGAGAAAATCGCCACGATCGGCATACAGATCAAAGATGCAGATATTGAGCATTACTGGACCGAACACCGTGAGGATTACATTTCTCCTGAGAAATATGATTTGTCCATCATCGTAGTAGAGGAAGAAGAGGAAGCGAATTCCTTACTGGATGCGTTGGAAAATGGTGAAGACTTTGAAGAAGCTGCTCGCAGGCTATCGACAGACAGCTTCTCTCGTGAAGCTGGTGGGAGGCTGGGATGGATTGAGCGGAATGATCCATTCCAGCCTGAAGAAATTCTTCAACTCGCTGCGGAACTGGATGTTGACGATATTGCCGGTCCAGTTCAAGTAGAGGAAGGCTATGCGATTATCAGACTCAATGATATAGAAGAACGCCAAGTGCAGTCGGCTGAAGAAGTTCATGAGGAGATTCGAATGCAGCTGGCTCTGAGTCAGGCTGATCCGTTACCGCAGGTGGAGCAAATGCTGCGTAACAAGTATGAAGCCGTGATCCTGTCCGAGATTCCTGCCTCCTGAATTCCATTCGCAAGGATTGTCTCGTACTGCTGCATCTTGATAAAAGTACTCTGTCTGCGGTCCTAGGGCTTAAGGCAGAGTATTTTTTTTGAGTACTCATATTGACAATAAGGGTTAACGTTGATAAGATGAAAATAATCAAATACCTACTCGTTTACTCGGATATAAAAGATTTACTTATGAACAAAGAAACTTTCGGAAACCTCCGCCCTGTCTAGAAATCTTAGCAGTAAGGGATAGGATATAACAGGATTTCCGCAGTTCTTCTATAACATCCAGAGGCTATCGGCCGCACAGTATAAAGTAACAGGACTTAAGTATTACTCATCCCACTAAGGAGGGCATTCATATGGCTAAAGTAGTTAATAACGTAACAGAACTCATCGGAGGTACTCCGCTTGTTCGTCTGAATCGTATTGTACCTGAAGGCAGTGCTGAAATACTCGTGAAGCTGGAGTACCAGAATCCAGGTTCAAGCGTGAAAGACCGTATCGCAATTAGTATTGTGGAAGAAGCGGAAAAAGAAGGCAAGCTGAAACCAGGTGATACCATTATCGAAGCAACAAGTGGTAACACGGGAATTGGACTCGCGATGGTGGCTGCAGCCAAAGGCTACAAGTCTGTTATTGTAATGCCTGAGACGATGAGCTTGGAGCGTCGTAACTTGCTTCGTGCGTATGGTGCTGAGCTTGTGCTTACACCGGGAGCCGAAGGTATGAATGGTGCTGTTAAGAAAGCCGAAGAATTGCTGAAGGAAAACCCATCCTATTTCATGGCAGAGCAATTTAAAAATAAAGCCAACGTGAAGATCCACCGTGAAACGACTGGCCCTGAGATTGTTGACGCGATTCAATCCGTGGGCGGTACGTTGGATGCTTTCGTTGCAGGAATTGGTACAGGCGGAACAATCACAGGTACAGGCGAAGTGCTGAAAGAAGCTTTCCCTGGCGTTAAAATTGTTGCAGTTGAGCCAGCAGCTTCGCCAATTCTGGCGGGTGGCAAACCAGGCCCTCATAAGATTCAGGGAATTGGTGCCAACTTTATCCCTGAGATTCTGGATCAGGAAATCTATGATGAGATCATTCACATTGAGAATGATGATGCATTCGAGACTGCTCGTCAGGTAGCGAAGGAAGAGGGCATTCTGTCCGGGATCTCTTCCGGTGCAGCGATCCGCGCAGGTCTTCAGGTTGCAAAACAGCTGGGAGCAGGCAAACGTGTTGTTGTAATCGTGCCAAGTAACGGTGAACGTTACCTCAGTACACCGCTTTACAACTTCGAAGCCTAAGCCTACGAATGTCAAAATTAATCCTCCTTGCCCGCATGACGGGTATGGAGGATTTTTGGCGTAATGCTTTTAAAAGGGGCGGCGCTTTAGTATACTATCAGACAATAGAACTAGCGACAGATGGAGGGCGGCACACCGCAATGACACACCTGATGACTACATACGCCGACTGGCTGGAGTGGGCTGGACAAGGCTGGACCATGATGCCCTATATCACCAAGTCGGATGAGGGACCGTATCATGGCGGTTTACCGTTATCGTGGGAGGCAGCCTGGCAGCAGGCGTCACCATATGCAATTGTGCTGGAGAATGGCAAAGGCGGGAGATATACATTTCTGGGACTAGACCCCGTATCCGTTATTTCGGGTAAAGGTCAAGAAGCGGTTATTCATCATGTGACGCAAGGAACCACTTCGACAGACAGCGGCAAGCCGCTTGACGTATTGAAGAGATGGACAGACCCTTACAGCGCACCCAAGGTTACTGGAGCTCCTGACTTTGGAGGTGGATACGCAGGTTATCTCAGCTACGATGTAGCGAGATCGTTGGAGAAGCTTCCAGCCTTGGCTGAAGATAATCCGTCTCTACCGGATTATTGGTGGATGCACTTTGAAGAAATATGGGCGTACGACCATGAGCAGCAGGCGCTTTTCTGCATGGTTCATCTGGCTATAGAGCCTAACCGGAACGAAACCGATATCCGTAGCCTATATGCAGCGGCAGAAGCACGAGCGACAGCGATGCAGCAACGTTGGCTTCATATTATGGGATTCGCACAGGCCGAGGAACAGCAGCAGGCACTGGAACGTCGCAATAAGCGGGTCAATCGCACCCCGCAGCCTGAAGATGCGGAAAGAGAATCCGAAGGATGGGAGACCTCCTTTCCCCAGAAGGACTTTGAACAATCTGTACGCACGGTGCAGGAATATATCAGGCAGGGTGATGTGTTCCAGGTGAATCTGTCCTTGAGACAGGAAAAGCGGCTTCATTCGAGCGCTGAGCATATTTATGAATGGCTGCGCCTGGTGAATCCATCACCGTATATGGGGATGCTGCGCAGTCCCGATTTTCAACTGGTAAGCGGATCTCCCGAACTACTGGTGAAAGTGGAGAATGGCAAGGTCAGTGCACGTCCCATCGCAGGGACCCGAAGAAGGGGCCGTGACGAAGCAGAGGATAAGGCTATGGCGGATGAACTGCTGGGCAGTGAGAAGGAACGAGCGGAGCATATTATGCTCGTCGATCTTGAACGTAACGATATCGGACGGGTTGCAGCCTACGGTTCGGTTCATGTGCCTGAATTAATGACCATCGAGAAGTATTCCCATGTCATGCATCTCGTTTCCCAAGTGGAAGGCAGGCTGGCAGAAGGGTTATCGGTATTTGATGTGATCGCTGCGACATTCCCGGGTGGGACGATTACAGGAGCGCCCAAAGTCCGCACCATGGAGATTATCGAGGAGCTTGAGCCTGTTCGGCGTGGACCTTATACGGGTTCCATCGGTTGGATGGATTATAGCGGGAATATGGAATTGAACATTGTCATTCGTACGCTTGCCATCAAGGATGGCATTGGCTATGTACAGGCCGGTGCAGGGATTGTCATTGATTCCGATCCATATCGGGAATACAAGGAATGCCGTAACAAAGCAAGAGCGATGATGAGAGCTGTGAACTACAGCGAGGAAGCGGAAGCGAACAGAGCTGTTAAACTAAATTAAAATGAAGCAACCGTCACTTGCGTTGACGGAAGATGAGGAGGAGCAGGCATATGATACTGGTTATCGATAATTACGATTCCTTCACGTACAACCTGGTTCAATATCTGGGTGAACTGGGTGAGACGGTGGAAGTTCGCCGCAACGATGAGATTGATCTGGCAGGCATAGAGGCACTGGCACCTGATCATATTCTGATCTCTCCGGGCCCGTGTACACCAAATGAAGCAGGCATTAGCTTGGCAGTCATCGATCACTTCAAAGGAAGCATCCCGATCTTTGGTGTGTGTCTGGGTCATCAGTCCATTGGACAAGCGTTTGGCGGCAATGTCATTCGTGCGGAACGCATGATGCACGGCAAAACATCCGAGATGCACCACAATGGAACATCGGTATTTGCCGGATTGCCATCTCCATTCACAGCTACCCGTTATCACTCTCTGATTGTGGAGCACAGCAGCTTGCCTGACTGCCTGGAGATTACAGCGGAGACAGCTGAAGGTGAGATTATGGGTCTGCGCCACAAAGAATATGCGATTGAAGGTGTTCAATTCCACCCGGAATCCATTATTACAGACCACGGACATCAGATGCTTCGCAACTTCTTGTCCCAACAGGTGAAGGTATAATATGCAATATGCCGCGATAAACGGAGAGTTGGTTAATATGGCGGCGGCCGTGGTTCCTGTAACGGATCACGGCTTTTTGTACGGACTTGGATTGTTTGAGACGTTTCGAACGTATCAGGGCACCCCTTATTTGCTGGAACGGCATTTGGAGCGGATGGCTTCAGGGTGTGAGGAATTGGGCATTCCTTTTACAACGAGCGCGGCAGAAGTGACGGATTGGATTCAACGTCTCATGCACGTGGGTGGACTTAAGGATGCCTACGTGCGTTACACGGTATCAGCGGGCGAAGCGCCGTTAGGCTTACCTTCTGGTGACTATACGAAGCCAAATCATATTATACTGGCAAAAGCATTACCTGAACCCTCTCCCTCTTTATATAAGAGCGGCAAAATACTCCAACGTCTGTCTACACCTCGTAACACGCCCGAAGGAAAGGTGCGGTTCAAGTCACTGCATTACATGAACAGCATTTTGGCGAAACGGGAGCTGAATGGGTACGGGCAGCATGTGCAGGGTGCAGAAGGGTTACAACTAACCCGGGATGGTTATATAGCGGAAGGGATCGTCAGCAATGTATTTTGGATACGGGAAAAAGTACTCTACACGCCAGCACTCTCAACCGGTATTCTGCCGGGCATCACTAGAGCTGTGGTAATGGAGATTGCCTCGCAGCAAGAATTTGCCTGCATCGAAACGCTTGCTACGTGGGAGGACCTCCTTCAAGCAGATGAAATATTTCTTACAGGCTCGGTTGCAGAATTGGTTCCGGTTACGACTCTGCGGGATCAGGGCGGAGCAGAAACGACAATAAGCAACGGACATATAGGCCCAGTTACAGCAGTCCTTCTGGGTATGTACCGGCAGAAAGCGGGGTATACTTCATGACACTCTCACCGATCATCTATGAAAGGAAATATGCATGGGGGCCAGCGGAGTTGAAGCTGGGTGCAAGAACACAGATTATGGGTATTCTCAACGTTACGCCTGATTCGTTCTCGGATGGTGGACGTTATACCAACGTGGAGCGGGCGGTTGCCCATGCCAAGCAGATGATGGAAGACGGGGCTGACCTGATTGATATCGGTGGGGAGTCTACCCGACCCGGATCAGAGGTTGTCAACGCCGATGAAGAGCTTAGCCGGATTATTCCTGTTATTGAAGCATTGCATCAGCAAGCCCCGCATATTCCAATATCCGTAGATACGTACAAGGCGGATGTTGCGCGTCAGGCCATTCTGGCCGGTGCCCATATCATTAATGATGTGTGGGGTGCAAAGGCCGACCCGGATATGGCTCGCACAGCAGCAGAACTGGAGTGCCCCATTGTTCTGATGCATAATCGGCAGGATCGCAATTATACCGATTATCTAAGTGATGTCGTCAGCGATGTGCAGGAGAGCATACAGATTGCGCTGGAAGCTGGCGTGAAGGCAGATCAGATTATCCTGGACCCGGGTATTGGTTTTGTGAAGGATCTGGCAGAAAATCTGAAGCTCATGTCATCGCTCGGTTTGCTCAATGAGATGGGCTATCCTGTCCTGCTAGCTACTTCACGCAAAAGATTCATCCAGAACACCCTGGATGTCGGTGCGGATGATGCGCTGGAAGGAACAGCAGCGACCGTTGCGTTTGGCATCGCCCAAGGCTGCCAAATGGTTCGGGTTCATGATGTGAGGTCGATTCGGCGGACGGCAGACATGTGTGATGCTATGTTATATACTTCTCCGGGTCTACGGAGGAAATAATACTGGCGGGTCTGATTGACCCGTCCAGTAGAAGTGCAACGTTTTTCAAAGGTAAGGCAAAAGATATCTTCAAATAGAGAACTATTTCAATATATATAGAGGGCAGGCGGATTGTATGGATAGAATGGTGTTGCACCGTATGGAGTATTACGGATATCATGGCGTTTTTGCAGAAGAACGGAAGCTTGGACAGCGGTACTATATTGATCTGGAGATCGATATGGACCTGAGCGAGGCTGGACGTAACGATGATCTGACCAAAACGATCAACTATGCAGAGATCCACGAACTGGTTAAACAGATTGTTGAGAATAAATCATTCCAGTTAATTGAAGCTTTGGGCGAACATATTGCATCTTCTTTACTGGACACTTATACTATTATCAATGCATTGACAGTCAAGGTGACGAAGCCACATCCGCCATTCGACATCCATTTTGAGGGCGTAACGGTAGAGCTTCGCCGCACAAGAAAGTGAGAACCGATCATGATTGCACATTCGACCTCTGAATCTTCAGAGGCTTATATTGCTTTAGGGGCCAATTTGGGTGACCGCGAACAGACGCTGCTTGAGGCATTGTCTTTGCTGGATGAGCACCCTCATATATCCGTTCTGCGCTGCTCTGCGCTATATGAGACGGAACCTGTAGGATATGTAGATCAGCCTGCGTTTCTGAATATGGCAGTCGCCGTACAGGCGATGCTGACACCGGAGCAGTTGCTCACGGAACTATTGGGTATCGAGGACCGACTCGGCCGTGTTCGTGATATTCGCTGGGGACCACGCACCGTTGATCTGGATCTGCTCTGGATGCAGGGTGAGACGCGAGATACCGAACTGCTTCAATTGCCTCATCCCCGCATGGGTGAACGGGCCTTTGTGCTGGTTCCGCTGTCGGATATCGTACCGCCGGGTGAGGAGTCAGGTTTGTATACCTATGTACACTCATCGTTGTCTGTACTGGATGGAAAGGATGGAATACAGCTTTGGAAAACATGCAATTGGCCAATCGAATCCGGGCATTCCGGAAGCTGAAAGGTTTAACACAACATGAACTTGCTGCCGAAACTGGTATCTCGCTGGCCATTCTGGGAACCATCGAGCGGGGAAACCGTAAGGTATCACAGCAAGAGCTGGATCGAATTGCTGGAGTATTGGCAATCAGTATCGAGGAGTTACAGGGCAGGTAGGACGTTTCGTTTTCGTCATTTACAACAACAAAGACACTAATCGATCTTTAATCGTTGATTTATACAGAATTAAAAAAGGAGTGGAACGACTAACGTGCTTAAAATTGGTGGCATTGAAATGAAAAACCAGGTCGTACTTGCGCCGATGGCTGGCGTATGTAATCCGGCTTTTCGTTTGATCGCAAAAGAATTCGGAACAGGCCTCGTATGCGCAGAGATGGTGAGTGGTAAAGCGATCGTGCATGGCAACCAGCGCACACGTGAGATGCTGTTTGTAGATGAGCGCGAGAAACCGCTCAGTCTTCAGATTTTTGGGGGAGATCGTGATTCCCTCGTAGAAGCTGCCAAAATCGTGGACCAAGAAACCAATGCAGACATCATCGACATCAACATGGGATGCCCCGTGCCAAAAGTGACGAAATGTGATGCGGGTGCGCGTTGGTTGCTTGATCCGGACAAAATCTATGAGATGGTATCCGCTGTAGTGGACGCGGTTGAGAAGCCGGTGACGGTCAAGATGCGTATCGGCTGGGATAACGAGCATATCTTCGCAGTTGAGAATGCGCTCGCGGTTGAACGTGCTGGTGGACAGGCGGTAAGTGTACACGGCCGTACGCGTGAGCAACTTTACACAGGCACAGCTGACTGGTCACACATCAAAGATGTAAAAGAAGCTGTCTCTATTCCAGTGATCGGCAATGGTGATGTCCATACACCAGAGGATGCACGCCGTATGCTGGATGAAACGGGTTGTGACGGAGTTATGATTGGTCGTGCCGCCCTGGGTAATCCGTGGATGCTGTATCGTACCATTCAATACTTAAGCACAGGTGAATTGCTTCCTGACCCGAATGGGGAAGAGAAGATCCGTGTTGCCATCCTGCATATGGATCGCCTGATCGCACTGAAGAACGAGACGGTTGCCGTACGCGAGATGCGTAAACATCTGGCTTGGTATTTGAAAGGCTTGAAAGGATCTGCTCGCATCAAGGACGTTATTATGGAAGGTACCAAGCGCGATGAGATGGTACAGATTCTGGAGAACTTTGTGGGTCAGCTGAAAAGCGAAGGTAATTTGGAGTCAGAACCGGTAATCGCCGGAAATGCATCTTAATCATAAACGCATCTGTAAAACGTTTACAGCTATAGGGGGCGTAACATTGACTTTTCGAGATCGTTCCCCTATAATTTCTCAGTATAAATTCGCCATGTGCGTTAATAAGGCTATAGCATCAGGAGGAATATTCTATTTCTCTGGAGAACTTCATATAGTTTTGAAGATGTATGCGGGCGGAGCTCTGTAATAAGCACTGATTCCGTTGCCGTACAATCAAATTATTCCCACGACAGGAGAATCGGTTGAGATGAGCGACAAGGAAGTTATCCTTACACCAGAAGGACTCAAGAAGCTGGAAGAAGAATTGGAAACATTGAAATCAGTGAAGCGCCGCGAAGTGGCTGAACGGATTAAGGTAGCCATCGGGTATGGAGATATCAGTGAAAACTCTGAATACGAAGACGCGAAGAATGAGCAAGCTTTCATTGAAGGACGTGTAATCACGTTGGAGAAATTGCTTCGTAACGCGCGGATTATCAACAGCGATGAGATCGATACTGATGTTGTAAGCGTCGGGGCAACCGTTACTGTAGAAGATTTGGAATTCGGAGACATCACGGAATATACCATTGTAGGTACTGCGGAGTCGAATCCGCTTCAGAACAAAATTTCGAATGAGAGCCCTGTAGGTAGAGCCATTCTGGGCAAGAAAACAGGTACTGTTGTTGATGTAAGTGTGCCTGCTGGTGTAATTCAATATAAAATTGTAGACATTAAAAAGCTATAGCAACGAAGCAGTTGGGCACGGTAAACAAAAGCTTCCTTAGGGAAGCTTTTTCAACATTTGAGGAAGAGCGTCCTCTCGCGATGCCTGCAATGTAAATAAGGAGATGAATACAGATCATGACGGATGAAGTCTTGAATCAGGAAACCGAACTTAGCGAGCTTTTACAAATTCGCCGTGACAAATTGGACGAGCTCCGCAAATTGGGAATCGACCCTTTTGGCCAAAAATACGTACGTACCGAAGAAGCCGGCTCCATTCTGAAGAAGTATGAAGAACTGACCAAGGAAGAGCTGGAAGAGAAGCACATCGAAGTCAGTATTGCCGGACGGATTATGGCGAAGCGGGGAATGGGTAAAGCAAGCTTTGCACATATTCAGGACCTGAGCGGCAGAATCCAGATCTATGTTCGTCAGGATAGCGTGCCTGAAGACAAGTATGCGGCATTCAGCCTACTGGACCTTGGCGATATCGTTGGGGTAACTGGTGTGATCTTCAAGACCAAAACAGGTGAAACTTCTGTCAAAGTTAAAGATCTTGAAGTGCTGTCCAAATCGCTCTATCCGCTTCCGGATAAATTCCATGGTCTCACCGACGTAGAGCTGCGCTACCGCCAGCGTTATGTTGACCTGATCATGAGCCCGGACGTTCAACAGACCTTTATCGCACGTTCCAAAATCATTCAATCGATGCGCCGTTATCTGGATTCCCTTGGATATCTGGAAGTGGAAACCCCTACGTTGCATACCATTGCAGGAGGAGCCGCAGCACGTCCATTCATCACGCATCATAATGCGCTGGATATGGAACTGTACATGCGGATTGCGATTGAACTTCACCTGAAACGTCTAATTGTAGGCGGACTGGAGAAGGTATACGAGATCGGTCGTGTATATCGGAACGAAGGTATGTCTACACGTCATAATCCGGAGTTCACGATGATTGAATTGTATGAGGCATATGCCGACTACAAGGATATTATGCAATTGACGGAGAACCTGGTTGCTCATATTGCACAGGAAGTACTGGGTACGCAAGTGATCCAGTATGGAGATTATGAAGTAGATCTTACGCCACAGTGGCGTCGTGTTACGATGGTGGATGCAGTTAAGGAAGTTGTGGGCGTAGACTTCTCCGTACACATGACGGATGAGGAAGCACATAGCTTAGCGAAGGAACATAAAGTTCCGGTTGAAAAACATATGACATTCGGTCATATTTTGAACGCGTTCTTTGAAGAGTTTGTGGAAGAGACGTTGATTCAACCGACTTTCATTATGGGACACCCTCTTGAGATTTCACCTCTGGCGAAGAAAAACGATGTAGACCCGCGCTTCACGGATCGTTTCGAGTTGTTCATCGTTGGACGCGAGCATGCGAATGCGTTCACAGAGCTGAATGATCCAATCGATCAGCGTCAGCGCTTTGAAGCACAGATGCTGGAGAAAGAGCATGGGAACGACGAGGCTCATGAGATGGATGACGACTTCATCCGTGCCCTCGAATATGGTATGCCACCGACAGGTGGACTGGGAATCGGAGTTGATCGCCTGATCATGCTGCTAACCAATTCTCCGTCGATTCGTGACGTACTGCTCTTCCCTCACATGCGCCCTCGTACGCAAGATTAAATAAGGAACGTAGGATACGTTCATAATAGAAGAGGAACCTGCCGTTCAGTATCATGCTGGGGCAAGTTCCTCTTTAGGTTTACATAGGCGGATTTATTAAGTTTAACCTGTTCGTATTTTGTTAAAAGAGGTGCCCTTCATGAAGTTCAGGCTTCACTTTGCCAAGTTCATATCTCCTCCATTAATCCTGGTCGGCGGTTTTCTGCTTATTATTGCGATTGGAACAATGCTTCTCATGTTGCCGATCTCTAACCAAAGCGGTGAGCATTTGGCGTTTATTGATGCTCTCTTTACATCAACCTCTGCGGCATGTGTGACTGGGTTGGTCGTTGTGGATGTAGGCACGACGTTTAATTTGTTTGGTCAGATCGTCATTATGGTGTTAATGCAGCTCGGTGGACTCGGCTTCATGACTATGGCTACTCTCTTTGCGCTAGTATTGGGTAAACGAATCTCGCTCAAGGACAGGCTATTGCTCAAAGAAGCCATTAATGCAGACAGTATGGAGGGGATTGTACGCATTATCCGCAAAGTGTTGATTTTCTCCTTTACCATTGAAGGGGTGGCTGCTGTCATACTGGCGCTACGCTGGGCAACGGAGATGCCGTTTGGTCAAGCTGTATACTATGGAATATTTCATTCCGTTTCCCTGTTTAATAATGGCGGATTTGATCTTTTCGGCAACAGCTTCCAATATTACACCGGAGACTGGATATTCAACGTGACCGCTTCTGTGCTCGTTGTCTCTGGTGGACTTGGGTTTGTTGTATTGAATGATCTGTTCGAGTATCGCAAACGCCGCCGTCTATCCCTGCAGTCCAAACTGGTGCTGTCTGTGTCTGGAGCGCTGATCGGTATAGGAGCGATCGTGCTGTTTGTTTTCGAATTCACAAATGGACATACGCTGGCTTCACTCACCTGGACCGAAAAGATATATGCATCCTTCTTCCAGTCTGTCTCTACACGTTCTTCCGGAACAAGTACAATCGATATCACGGAGATGAGGCAGGCTACCCAGTTCTTTTTCATCCTTTTGATGTTTATTGGAGCTTCACCGGGATCGACCGGGGGCGGAATCAAGACGACTACATTCCTGATTATGATTGGTGCAGTGTATGACATGATTCGGGGGAATAAGGACATCGTCTTTTTCCGCCAACGTGTTCCGAAGGAGCTTCTTATGAGAGCATTGACCATTATCATGGTTTCTCTGATTATATTCATGATCGTGGTGATGCTTCTGCTTACGACAGAGGATGCGCCATTCCTTTCACTGATGTTTGAAGCTGCATCGGCAATTGGTACCGTGGGACTTTCCGTAGGTGTTACTGATGAATTGACCAATTGGGGAAAAATCATTATTACCTTTACCATGTTTGTAGGTCGGATTGGGCCATTAACTATCGCGTATGCCCTACGTCCGCGCAAAGAGAAGAAACTGTATCGTCATCCGGAGGGCCGGATTATTATCGGATAAAAGAAAAACCGTCAGACATTCAGAACTAACTCCTGTTATCGTAACGGGCATTAGTCACAACGAATGTACTGCGGTTTTTTTTGTTTAGCGGCATAAGGAAGCAAGATGCAAAGTGAGAACATCGTCCATGAGCTTGCCATTCATCTGATCCGGTCTAAGCACGGTATGTATGCCTAAGCCATCCACCAGTGCATACAATCTCTCAATCTCCAGTTCTTTGTCCAGATCAGGTCTGGAGAGATCGAGCTTCATCAGGTAGGTAATAACAGAACCTACAGCTTGTCTAAGTTCATCATACACGGTATTAGCAAGTTCTTTGAGGGTAGGATCGGTTTTCGATCTGGCTGTAAAAGCGTACCACACCTCCATTTCGGCCAGTTTTTCTTCCGTGTTTGGTAAGAATTCGAGCAATAGGCGTTTCATATTGTCCATGGGAGAGCCGGTGAAGGACATTTGTTGGATTCGATGGGACACCCGTTCAGATACCAGGTTCATGGCATATAGTAGTAGTTCCGATTGAGTAGAAAAGTAGTGACGCATCGAACCGACCGAAATTCCAGCTTCTTCAGCGATATTCCGAACAGAGGCTTGTTCCATGCCATCTCTTCGTATAATACGCCATGCTGCCTCGGCTACGAGCACACGCTGTTTATCGTGATCAACAATTTTAGGCATAGGCGTATTATATCACTGTTGATTATTATAATACAAACGTGCTAAATTATAATTAATACAAATGTATCATAAAAAGGAGGGGCTGAGATGATTGGTTATTTCATTATAGGTTGTGAGATTGCCTTTTGGGTGTTTGTGTTCGCGGGTCTGAGTGTCAGGTATCTTCTTGGCATGAAGCGGTTAGGTATCGGTTTATTGATGGCGACGCCGGTTGTGGATCTGTTATTGCTGGTAGCTACAGTTATGGATCTTCAGCGCGGAGCTACAGCAAGCATGATTCATGGTATTGCTGCGGTGTATATAGGAGTAAGCATTGCTTATGGCCATAAGATGATCGCTTGGGCGGATCGATATTTCCTATATTGGTTCAAGGGTGGAGAGAATCCTCGGAGCAACAAGTTATATGGTAGAGAACATGCGAGTCGTGAGCGTAGTGGATGGTTTAGACATTTATTGGCTTGGGCCATAGGCAGCGCATTTCTCTTCGCCATGATATGGTGGATTGGTGATGCTGAACGTACATCTGTCTTCAATAATCTGATCAGAGTGTGGGGAATGATACTCGGTATCGATTTTCTGATAAGCTTTAGCTATAGTTTATGGCCACGAAAAGTTCCAGTCGGGAATGTTAAACAATAAAAAGCTAGGTGGACGTGCATACGAACTTGCTAAGTTGGGAAAATACCGTATGTACGTCCGGATTAGATCAAACCGATTGTTAATATAGGTTCAAAAAAAGACTTGCAATGTATATCTGTACATGGTATATTCTAATTCCGGCCAAGAAAACACGGTTCACACGGTGCGGCAAGCGAATGAAATAAGCTTCGAAAGAAACTTAAAAAAAGGGCTTGCTAAGTTGGTTCGGATATGATAAGATATAAAAGTTGCTGAAGAGAACGATATTCGGTAACAGCACAAGTTTGATCTTTGAAAACTGAACAACGAGTGAGTAAACATTCTGCTTGCAGAATGAACGCGAAAGTTTGAGACAAGCCTTGGCTTGAATCGACTGGAGCACAAATGAGATTTTTAATCTCGTCAGATTCAAAATGAGCTTATCGCTCTTTTCAATACTTTATTGGAGAGTTTGATCCTGGCTCAGGACGAACGCTGGCGGCATGCCTAATACATGCAAGTCGAGCGGAGTTAATAGGAAGCTTGCTTCCTTGATACTTAGCGGCGGACGGGTGAGTAACACGTAGGCAACCTGCCCTCAAGTTTGGGACAACTACCGGAAACGGTAGCTAATACCGAATAATTGTTTTCTTCGCCTGAAGAGAACTGGAAAGACGGAGCAATCTGTCACTTGGGGATGGGCCTGCGGCGCATTAGCTAGTTGGTGAGGTAACGGCTCACCAAGGCGACGATGCGTAGCCGACCTGAGAGGGTGATCGGCCACACTGGGACTGAGACACGGCCCAGACTCCTACGGGAGGCAGCAGTAGGGAATCTTCCGCAATGGGCGAAAGCCTGACGGAGCAATGCCGCGTGAGTGATGAAGGTTTTCGGATCGTAAAGCTCTGTTGCCAGGGAAGAACGCTTGGGAGAGTAACTGCTCTCAAGGTGACGGTACCTGAGAAGAAAGCCCCGGCTAACTACGTGCCAGCAGCCGCGGTAATACGTAGGGGGCAAGCGTTGTCCGGAATTATTGGGCGTAAAGCGCGCGCAGGCGGTCATTTAAGTCTGGTGTTTAATCCCGGGGCTCAACCCCGGATCGCACTGGAAACTGGGTGACTTGAGTGCAGAAGAGGAGAGTGGAATTCCACGTGTAGCGGTGAAATGCGTAGATATGTGGAGGAACACCAGTGGCGAAGGCGACTCTCTGGGCTGTAACTGACGCTGAGGCGCGAAAGCGTGGGGAGCAAACAGGATTAGATACCCTGGTAGTCCACGCCGTAAACGATGAGTGCTAGGTGTTAGGGGTTTCGATACCCTTGGTGCCGAAGTTAACACATTAAGCACTCCGCCTGGGGAGTACGGTCGCAAGACTGAAACTCAAAGGAATTGACGGGGACCCGCACAAGCAGTGGAGTATGTGGTTTAATTCGAAGCAACGCGAAGAACCTTACCAGGTCTTGACATCCCTCTGACCGGTACAGAGATGTACCTTTCCTTCGGGACAGAGGAGACAGGTGGTGCATGGTTGTCGTCAGCTCGTGTCGTGAGATGTTGGGTTAAGTCCCGCAACGAGCGCAACCCTTATATTTAGTTGCCAGCACTTCGGGTGGGCACTCTAGATAGACTGCCGGTGACAAACCGGAGGAAGGTGGGGATGACGTCAAATCATCATGCCCCTTATGACCTGGGCTACACACGTACTACAATGGCCGGTACAACGGGCTGCGAAATCGCGAGATGGAGCCAATCCCAACAAAGCCGGTCTCAGTTCGGATTGCAGGCTGCAACTCGCCTGCATGAAGTCGGAATTGCTAGTAATCGCGGATCAGCATGCCGCGGTGAATACGTTCCCGGGTCTTGTACACACCGCCCGTCACACCACGAGAGTTTATAACACCCGAAGTCGGTGGGGTAACCGCAAGGAGCCAGCCGCCGAAGGTGGGATAGATGATTGGGGTGAAGTCGTAACAAGGTAGCCGTATCGGAAGGTGCGGCTGGATCACCTCCTTTCTATGGAGAATCGTTTCCTGTAACGGAAACATTCAAATAAGCAGGTTCTTAGAACCTGCGACCGCAATTCATTTCGGTCCTTCACCTTGGTGTGGATGAAATGAAGAGCAAAACACTCACTCGTTGCTCAGTTTTGAGAGCTCAAACTCTCAAACAGCTTGCTTTTGCATGGAGCTTGTTCTTTGAAAACTAGATATCGAAACGAAAGTAAATGCGAATTAGAACATTCCTTTTTAGCTGAACTTGTGTGAACAAGTTTCAATAAAAACGGTAGTTAATTGCTTTTGCGATGGTATTGAATGGGAGCGACTTTTGGCTTTGCGCAAGCAAAACAAGGGAAGCGAGCAGTCAAAACCGGAGCAATATGGTTAAGCTACTAAGAGCACACGGAGGATGCCTAGGCGCTAGGAGCCGATGAAGGACGTGGCGAACAACGAAACTGCCTCGGGGAGCTGTAAGCAAGCTTTGATCCGGGGGTGTCCGAATGGGGAAACCCAGCTGGGGTAATTTCCAGTTACTCACAACTGAATACATAGGTTGTGCAGAGGCATACCAGGGGAACTGAAACATCTAAGTACCCTGAGGAAGAGAAAACAATAGTGATTCCGTCAGTAGCGGCGAGCGAACGCGGAGAAGCCCAAACCAGAGAGCTTGCTCTTTGGGGTTGTGGGACGTCTCACATGGAGTTACAAAGGAACCGGTTAAGCGAAGAGGTCTGGAAAGGCCCGCCAAAGAAGGTAAAAGCCCTGTAGTTGAAAGTCTGTTCCCTCCGAGACGGATCCCGAGTAGTGCGGGGCACGTGAAACCCCGTATGAATCCGGCAGGACCATCTGCCAAGGCTAAATACTTCCTAGCGACCGATAGTGAAGCAGTACCGTGAGGGAAAGGTGAAAAGCACCCCGGAAGGGGAGTGAAATAGAACCTGAAACCGTGTGCTTACAAAAAGTCAGAGCCCGTTTTAGGGGTGATGGCGTGCCTTTTGTAGAATGAACCGGCGAGTTACGTTCCCGTGCAAGGTTAAGGTGAAGAGCCGGAGCCGCAGCGAAAGCGAGTCTGAATAGGGCGACTGAGTACGTGGACGTAGACCCGAAACCGGGTGATCTACCCCTGTCCAGGGTGAAGGTGCGGTAACACGCACTGGAGGCCCGAACCCACGCATGTTGAAAAATGCGGGGATGAGGTGGGGGTAGCGGAGAAATTCCAATCGAACTCGGAGATAGCTGGTTCTCCCCGAAATAGCTTTAGGGCTAGCCTCGGAAAACAGAGTCGTGGAGGTAGAGCACTGATTGGGTGCGGGGCCCGCAAGGGTTACCAAGCTCAGTCAAACTCCGAATGCCATAGACTTACTTCCGGGAGTCAGACAGTGAGTGCTAAGATCCATTGTCAAAAGGGAAACAGCCCAGACCATCAGCTAAGGTCCCCAAGTGTGTGTTAAGTGGGAAAGGATGTGGAGTTGCACAGACAACCAGGATGTTGGCTTAGAAGCAGCCATCATTTAAAGAGTGCGTAATAGCTCACTGGTCGAGTGACTCTGCGCCGAAAATGTAACGGGGCTAAACACACCACCGAAGCTATGGCTTGATGCTTTGCATCAGGGGTAGGGGAGCGTTGTATAAGGGTTGAAGGTGTACCGTAAGGAGCGCTGGACATTATACAAGTGAGAATGCCGGTATGAGTAACGAAAAGATCAGTGAGAATCTGATCCGCCGAAAGCCTAAGGGTTCCTGAGGAAGGCTCGTCCGCTCAGGGTAAGTCGGGACCTAAGGCGAGGCCGAAAGGCGTAGTCGAAGGACAACAGGTCGAAATTCCTGTACCACCGTAAGCCGTTATGAGCAATGGGGGGACGCAGTAGGGTAGTGACGCGGACTGATGGATGTCCGTCTAAGCAGTAAGGCTGATGTGTAGGCAAATCCGCACATCGTAAGGCTGAGCTGTGATGGGGAGTGAAAATTACAGTAGCGAAGGTCATGATCTCACACTGCCAAGAAAAGCCTCTAGCCAGGTGATGGTGCCCGTACCGCAAACCGACACAGGTAGGCGAGAAGAGTATTCTAAGGCGCGCGGAAGAACTCTCGTTAAGGAACTCGGCAAAATGACCCCGTAACTTCGGGAGAAGGGGTGCCCCGGTAGTGTGAATAGCACGAGGGGGCCGCAGTGAAAAGGCCCAAGCGACTGTTTAGCAAAAACACAGGTCTGTGCGAAGCCGTAAGGCGAAGTATACGGGCTGACGCCTGCCCGGTGCTGGAAGGTTAAGGGGAGTGGTTAGGGACTAGTCCCGAAGCTGTGAACCGAAGCCCCAGTAAACGGCGGCCGTAACTATAACGGTCCTAAGGTAGCGAAATTCCTTGTCAGGTAAATTCTGACCCGCACGAATGGCGTAACGACTTGGGCGCTGTCTCAACGAGAGATCCGGTGAAATTTTAATACCTGTGAAGATGCAGGTTACCCGCGACAAGACGGAAAGACCCCATGGAGCTTTACTGCAGCTTGATATTGAATTTGGGTACGATCTGTACAGGATAGGTGGGAGCCTTTGAAACGTGAGCGCCAGCTTGCGTGGAGGCAACGTTGGGATACCACCCTGATCGTATCTAGGTTCTAACCTGGTACCGTAATCCGGTGCGGGGACAGTGTCAGGTGGGCAGTTTGACTGGGGCGGTCGCCTCCTAAAGAGTAACGGAGGCGCCCAAAGGTTCCCTCAGAATGGTTGGAAATCATTCGAAGAGTGCAAAGGCATAAGGGAGCTTGACTGCGAGACCTACAAGTCGAGCAGGGACGAAAGTCGGGCTTAGTGATCCGGTGGTACCGCATGGAAGGGCCATCGCTCAACGGATAAAAGCTACCCTGGGGATAACAGGCTTATCTCCCCCAAGAGTCCACATCGACGGGGAGGTTTGGCACCTCGATGTCGGCTCATCGCATCCTGGGGCTGAAGTAGGTCCCAAGGGTTGGGCTGTTCGCCCATTAAAGCGGTACGCGAGCTGGGTTCAGAACGTCGTGAGACAGTTCGGTCCCTATCTGTCGTGGGCGTAGGAAATTTGAGAGGAGCTGTCCTTAGTACGAGAGGACCGGGATGGACGTACCGCTGGTGTACCAGTTGTTCCGCCAGGAGCACCGCTGGGTAGCTATGTACGGAAGGGATAAACGCTGAAAGCATCTAAGCGTGAAGCCCCCCTCAAGATGAGATTTCCCAGTATGTAAGACCCCTTGAAGACGACGAGGTAGATAGGCTGGGGGTGGAAGTGCAGCAATGCATGGAGCTGACCAGTACTAATCGGTCGAGGGCTTATCCAATTGCAAGTGATAATTCGCATGTTTCGTTTCGAATCTAGTTTTCAGGGAACAACAACTCTGAAATGTAAGCTAAGCTATGCGTTTGGTGGCGATGGCGGAGGGGTTCCACACGTACCCATCCCGAACACGACCGTTAAGCCCTCTAGCGCCGATGGTACTTGGACCGCAGGGTCCTGGGAGAGTAGGACGCCGCCAAGCAAAGAACCACTGCCGATGTTATTCGGTGGTGGTTTTTATTTTGTTGTTATAATATACAGTACGCGATTAAAATACAGAATGTATTTGGTAATTTAACAGCACAATAGTATGTATAAAGATAACGTTATTCGATACGAATTGACGTTTTTTTGTCGTAATATCTACTCTTGTCCGCTCTAGAAAAACAGTTGTGTTTATCAGGCAATACACCTGATATAACCAAGTACTTTTCCTTGACAGTCTAAATATCGCTTTGCTAAGATGGCAATAATAAATTTTTCAGAAAACGTATTTTCGGCGTGAAATACAGCCTGGAATCTTCGGGTTTTGGACCGTAAAGCTGAGCAAACATAAGGAGGAACACTTGCGTGTGGGAAGATAAATTTGGTAAGGAAGGCCTCACCTTTGATGATGTATTGCTAGTGCCACGGAAATCCGAGACACTGCCTAAAGAAGTAGATGTATCTATTCGTTTGAGCGATAGTGTAAAGTTAAACATTCCTTTGATCAGTGCAGGTATGGATACGGTAACTGAAGCGACACTGGCTATTGCCATTGCGCGTGAAGGCGGTATCGGTATTATCCATAAAAATATGTCGGTTGAACAACAGGCAGAAGAAGTGGATCGAGTTAAACGTTCGGAGAGTGGCGTAATTACGAACCCGTTCTCACTGACAGCAGATCACCTGGTATCTGATGCGGAAGCAGTCATGGCGAAATATCGGATCTCTGGTGTACCTATTATTGAAGGAGATCAGAAGCTGGTTGGTATTTTGACCAACCGTGATTTGCGTTTTATCCATGATTACGGCATCAAAATTAGTGAAGTTATGACTCGTGAGAATCTGGTTACAGCTCCTGTAGGTACTACACTACAAGAAGCTGAGGGTATCCTTCAGAAACACAAGATTGAAAAACTTCCATTAGTTGATGAGACGAACACATTGAAAGGTCTTATCACCATTAAAGATATTGAAAAAGCCATTCAATTCCCTCATGCAGCCAAAGATGCTCAAGGCCGTTTGTTGGTTGGTGCAGCGATTGGTATCTCCAAAGATACATTCGAACGTGCAGACGCTTTGGTACAAGCTGGTGTTGATTTGATTACGGTAGACTCGGCTCACGGACACCACATCAACATTATTGAAGCTGTACGTCAGCTTCGTGAACGTTTCCCTAGCCTGACCATCGTTGCAGGTAACGTCGCTACAGGCGCAGCAACTCGTGACCTGATCGAAGCAGGGGCTTCAGTGGTCAAAGTGGGTATTGGTCCAGGGTCGATATGTACAACACGTGTTATCGCTGGTATTGGTGTACCTCAAGTAACTGCAGTATACGATTGTGCAACAGTAGCACGTGAATATGGAGTTCCGATTATCGCAGATGGCGGAATTAAATATTCTGGTGAAATCACGAAGGCACTGGCTGCAGGAGCACACGCGGTTATGCTGGGAAGTTTGTTTGCCGGCACAGCGGAAAGCCCGGGGGAAACTGAGATCTTCCAAGGACGTAGCTACAAAGTATATCGCGGTATGGGTTCAATGGCTGCAATGAAACAAGGTAGTAAAGATCGTTACTTCCAAGATGATGACAAGAAACTGGTTCCGGAAGGAATCGAAGGTCGTGTCGCTTACAAAGGACCATTGTCTGATACGATCCACCAACTGATTGGTGGTCTGCGTTCGGGTATGGGATACTGTGGTACAAGCAACTTGGAGCAACTTCGTAACGATACGGGCTTTATCCGAATTACAGGTGCGGGACTCCGCGAAAGTCATCCCCATGATGTACAGATTACCAAAGAAGCACCTAACTACTCGTTGTAATCTGAAGAGAGTTAATCATTTCCAGGACAGGCTCGGTGATTTTCACCGGGTCTGTCTTTTTTTGCAGATACCCCTGTGATAGAATAGAACAAGCGGTGACGATAAGGATTGGATTAAGGCGTTGCGGCGGCAATTTGACGTGAATCTATGAATATGGTTTTGAAAAGCAAACGAATGCCAGAAAAGACTGGCAGCTAAACAGAAGCGCGGACGTCCTTTTACATAAGCATTCGCAAAATGCGGACTAAGTGACAATCGATAACGAACTTTAGGAGCAATAATATTGCTTGTTCGATATAGCGCATATACCACACATCTCATACATCATTGCACAGGTTAGGGAACAAGAAAATCGCAGCTTAAGCTGCACTGAAGCATTTAACCATGCTTTGGATCGAAGGGAGTATTCATCATTGAAAACCAAACAGTTGAATAAAAAGAAACGCCAAATGCTCAAAAAGAGCGTAGCCTCGGTTATGCTAATTAACATGCTTTGCATGTCTGCAGTAATGCCGGTTATGGCTGCTGCGGATAACTCCGGTCAGGTTCTGACTGCTACGGCAACAACAACAAAGACGGAAAAAGCAATACAAGTTCCTGGGGTGGACTCACTCGGGCTCGAAGTTAGAGCAGCTGTGCTGATGGAGGCTTCAACTGGTCAAGTTTTGCTGTCTGTCGATGCGGATAAAGCGATGCCGCCTGCAAGTATGACCAAGATGATGACAGAGTACATTGTCGCAGAACAGGTCAAACAAGGAAAATTCGGTTGGGACGATATTGTAACTGTTAAAAAGAATGCTGCACAAAGTGTCGGATCACGTATCTTCCTGGCGGAAGGGGATCAGCACACAGTCAAGGATCTCTATATTGCTATGGCTGTTGGCTCTGCCAATGATGCTACAGTTGCTTTGGCTGAGTATGTTGCAGGTTCGGAAGAAGCTTTCGTGAAAATGATGAATGATGAAGCCAAGCGTATGGGGATGAAGGATACCTTCTTCATTAACTCTTCGGGTCTGGATCGTGCAGATATGCCTGCCGACTTCCGCCCGGCGGAAGACAAGGAAACAGTGATGTCTGCTCTGGATGCAGCAATTCTGTGCCGATATATCATTATGGATCACCCGGACTACAAAGAGTTCACAACCATTCAATCCTACAAGTTCCGTCCTAATGATAAAGCTCCAATCATCAATTACAACTGGATGCTGGAAGCGAATAAAAATATAACCAATTTCAAAAGCTATGCCTATGAAGGTCTCGACGGAATGAAAACAGGCCATACCTCGAATGCGGGTAATAACTTCACGGGTACGGCGGAGCGTAATGGTATGCGTCTGATCAGTGTTGTTATGGGCACCGATTCGGAATCTGCACGTTTCAGAGAAACTAAAAAGGTACTGGACTATGGATTTAACAACTTTGAAGTGAAACAGGCTGTTGCAGGCAAGACCAAAGTAACGGGCTGGGAAGCTGTACCTTTGAAAAAAGGGAAAGAAACGACCGTTCCTGTTGTAACAGATAATGCGGTAAGTTTCGTTGTTCCCAAAGGTACTCAAAACCTGGATGTGACGTTCAAAGCCAACGTAACTGAGGCCGACAAGCTGGTAGCACCAATTAAGGCAGGTACGAAGGTTGGTACGGTTACGTACACGTATAAAGCAGATGGGATTGAGCCTCAGGAAAAAACAGTGAACTTGATCACTGCTGAAGAGGCGGATAAAGGCGGATGGTTCCGTCTGTTCTTCCGGGCTGTAAAGGATTTCTTCGTGGATCTCTTTGACGGAATTAAAAACCTGTTTTAACCAATAGCGTATTTCTCGAAAAAGAGCATGATCATGATTTTTAATATTGATGTGGTTAAATCACTGATAAAATGCACGTTATTCCGACCGGATGGATTGTATATTTACAATTTTTCCGGTAAAATATCAAGTTAGAATTCTACGTGTGATGATGTAAAAAAGTATATTGTTCTATTACCTGGGAGAGCGGGCTAACCGTTATATTCAAGGCAATGAACGACACATGCATTACGGGCCGAAGTGTCTAAGATTCTTGGAGCAGCGATGAATGGCATTGAGATTTCCAAACTTGCACCTTCTGACCGTATGCAAGATCCGGCTGGTAAGAGAAGGGGAATGTTCATATGAAGATCGGCGTATTAGCACTTCAGGGGGCTGTCACAGAGCATATTCGGAGTATTGAACGTGCTGGAGCAGAAGGTGTGGCAATCAAACAGGTTCAGCAATTACAGGATCTGGACGGTCTTATCCTTCCTGGCGGGGAAAGCACGACGATCGGTAAACTGATGCGCAAGTACGGGTTTATGGATGCCATTCGAGCGTTCGCTGCTGAGGGCAAACCGGTATTTGGTACCTGTGCTGGTTTGATCGTTATGGCCAAACACATTACAGGACAAGAAGAAGCTCATTTGGAGCTAATGGATATGACTGTATCCCGAAATGCATTTGGACGGCAGAGAGAAAGTTTTGAGACAGACTTGCCAGTCAAAGGCATTGAGGAAACGGTAAGGGCTGTGTTTATCCGGGCACCCTTAATTGAGAGTGTTGGAGACCAGGTGGAGGTTCTCTCCACATACAAAGATGAGATTGTTACTGCGCGCCAGGGACATTTGCTGGCTTGCTCCTATCATCCGGAGTTGACGGATGACTATCGTCTGCATGCTTATTTTGTAGACATGGCCAAATCCTACTCACCCTTGGTAGATCCTAAATAAAGCATGATGTACAACCTATGATCTCCCGGTCATCGGATCACTTCCCCAGAAGCCTTGTATGGCCGCTGGTTGGCAGTTGCATCTGAACGGATGCCTGATGTTGCCTGTATCTGCTTCAAAGCGGGAATCGCAGCGGAGGGTGACACCTGGACCATAGGTTGTTTTTTTGGTTACAGGGTCCGATAAGTATACAGTAAGGTATACACAGTAGAGTTATGAGATTGGATTAAACATAAAGCTTCACTTCGTGGGGTTATTTAGGAGGTTATATCGTGCTTGATGTGAAAATATTGCGGAATGAGTATGCACGTGTAGAAGAAGCATTGACTAACCGTGGCAAATCGCTGGATCTTGTCGCTGGATTTACGGAAATGGATGCCAAGCGTCGGGAATTGCTTCAAGAGAGTGAAACGCTGAAGAGTCGTCGGAACACGGTATCTGGTGAAGTCGCTAGACTGAAGAAGAACCGTGAGAATGCAGACGAACTGATTGTGGAGATGCGTGAAGTCTCTGACCAAATCAAAGCTATGGACGAAGAAGTTCGTGAACTGGAAGTGAAGATCAATGATCTCACGATGGCCATTCCGAACATTCCTAACGAAAGTGTACCTATTGGAGCTTCCGAAGCGGATAATGTTGAGATTCGTCGCTGGGAAGAGCCCAAGTCATTTACTTTTGCACCAAAAGCACACTGGGAAATTGCACAGGATCTCGATATCCTTGATTTTGAAGCAGCTGCCAAAGTAACAGGTTCCCGTTTTACCTTTTATAAAGGTCTGGGAGCACGTCTGGAACGGGCATTGATCAACTTCATGATGGATCTGCACAGTGATCAGCATGGATATGAGGAGATCTTGCCTCCATATATCGTCAATCGGGACAGCCTGTTCGGAACAGGTCAACTGCCTAAGTTCGAAGAGGATCTGTTCAAGTTGAAAGATACTGAATATTATCTGATTCCTACCGCTGAAGTTCCGGTAACGAACTACCACCGCGAAGAGATTCTGAATATAGATCAATTGCCTAAGCACTTTGTGGCATACAGCTCTTGTTTCCGTTCTGAAGCCGGTTCGGCTGGACGGGATACACGCGGATTGATTCGTCAGCATCAATTCAACAAAGTAGAGCTGCTGAAGCTTTCTACCCCAGAGACATCGTATGAAGAGCTGGAGCAAATGACACAAAATGCGGAGCGCGTGCTTCAACTACTGGGCTTGCCGTACCGCGTTCTAACACTTTGCACCGCAGATATGGGCTTCACTTCAGCTAAAACGTATGATATTGAAGTGTGGTTACCTGAGAGCGACACCTATCGTGAGATTTCTTCCTGCTCCAACTGTGAGGACTTCCAGGCACGTCGTGCCAATATCCGTTTCCGCAGAGAGCCAAAAGCTAAACCTGAATTTGTTCATACATTGAACGGTTCAGGATTGGCTGTTGGTCGTACTGTAGCAGCAATCCTGGAGAACTATCAACAGGAAGATGGCACGGTTGTCATTCCGGAAGCATTGCGTCCTTATATGGGTGGCATCAGTGTGATTGCACGTCGTTCTTAAGAGTGAGTTAACGATTCACATATCAAAAAGAATACCATTCCTGTCTGTCATTCTGAATGGCGGATGGGAAGGTATTGTATATCTAAATCCGCGATCTGAACTAAATTTTGAATAGCGATATAAAAAAAGGTTGCATCTTCATATCTAATTGTGGTATGATAATTTTCGTGGCAAGTTTATAAAAGTTAATTCCCTGGAGAGGTACCGAAGCGGTCATAACGGGGCGGTCTTGAAAACCGTTAGGGGGCAACTCCACGTGGGTTCGAATCCCACCCTCTCCGCCATACTACACTTATAACAAGGATTCGAGCGATATCGCTCGGGTCCTTTTTTGCGTTATATGTACGTATAAAGCCCTGAATCTAGAAGTTGGCCGTCGATGTATAGGTTGCCCAGTGTCACGGTATATTTCAATAAAGCTGTTATGTATAAAAACATCCTCATCGCCGCACTTTATAGGAGTGGAGGTGGTAAGATGAACCGCGAGTTAAACATCGATCAGACAGAGCTTGTGGGGGCCTGGCAAGAACGTTTGCCTCAAGTCCTGAATGTTGGAGACCAGGCTCAGGTAATGGCCGATGAAGCCGATCAGCAGGCTATTCGGATACACATTGCTACAGCAGGGCACGAGATGTACTCTTTTGATTTCAAATGTGCATATGTCGATTCCCGTGAAGTCAGCGTACAGCTGATTGATGTGGAACGTGATGGACGAACGACAGATGAGCGTACAGAACCGATTCAGGAACTGGCTCACGATTATACACGGCACATTCATGAATGCGCCCAGTCGTTACAATCCCAGACGAGATAATAGCCTGAAATCTGAAGGAGTGAACTCAATTGACTAAAGCCAAAGCGGGAGTAGACAAAAACCTGCAAAATGTAATTGATGATCTGGAGCAGCCAGCCGTAAACAGTCATCATGCTCAGCAGATTCAGCAAGATATTAATGATCGCCGTCATCAGGATGCACTGAATCATGATAAAACGGAAGATAGGGACCCATCCCATTCCTAAACAATGATGAGGGGGCAATAATATGAGCAAACCGAAAACAATTCCCGTACCGGAAGCGCAAGCATCCGAACAGCATCATCATTCATCCAAACGCTCTTCCATGCAGGAGCCATTATCCGGTTCCAAAAAAGTTAAAAATCAAAACCACGTGGATCATTTGAATCCTCAAGGTTAATAGAAGAAACAGATTTACAGCAAAAGTCCCTTGTTACCTAACAGGGGGCTTTTGCGTATTCATACATATATAAAGACTGGCACATGGTTATTCCCACAAGCTGACATAGGTCTTTGTAGCCATTTTAAAGAGGAAAGATCACATTTTTCCCAAATTAGGTTTCGGTATCTGGTGATATGGTATATCATTGAGATTGAATTACTTTTTTGGGGTTATCACGAGAGGAGAGAAACAAATGACTAAACGTATGGGGGCGCTTCTTCTTACATTGCTGTTGACCGTATCTATGGCATTGACAGCATGTAGCAGCAAGCAGGAACCAAAAGAGGCATTGAAGACGGCTGCGGCCAATGCTTCCAAATTGACTTCGTATGAAATGAGTTCCAACTTTACAATTAATGAATTGAGCTATAAACCGGGGGATGCGTCACAAACTGATCCTACTATGACTCAGTTTATGAGCATGCTGAAGGATGCTCAATTGAATGTAACGGGTGTATACCAAAGTGAGCCAATGCAGACAGAGATGACTGTTGGCATCGAGCTTAAAGGCGACATGGGGATGACCTTTAACATTCCAATGGTGATGACGGCAGAGAAACTTTATGTGAAAGTGCCGAACATTCCATTCTTCCCGATTCCCGAGAACGTTGTTAACAAGTTCTTGGAGCTGGATCTGAAAGAATTGGCTGAGCAAGAGGGCACAGAATGGAACCCGGATGCTATGGATGCAGCCAAAACGCAAAAGCTGAGCAACGAAGTAATGGACGCAGTGCTGGGCGAGTACGATCAAGCTAAATTCTTCAAAAACCTAGACACCAAAGATGCACAACTTCCTGAAGGTGTAGATGCGAAGCAGGTTGTACAATTCTCGGTGAATAATGACAATGTTAAAGAAGCGGTTACTGTACTGGTAACGAAAGCTATGCCTAAAGTATTGGATATTCTGTCCAAAGAGGAATATCGTGAATTGCTGCAAATGGATCAGGCTGATATTGACAAAGCTAAAGAAGATATGAAAGTCACTGAGGCAGATCAGGCTGAAATGGCTAAAGACCTGGACAAATTGAAAGATGTTCTGACAATTAACCAATTCAACATCGATTTTGCATTGGACAAAAACGACTTCCCGGTATATCAAAAGATGGTCGCTGATGTGCTGATCAAGCCGGAAGATACGAAAGACGAAGTGAAATTGGCATTTACCGGTTCCAATACGTACACCAAGATTAACGAAAAAGCAGCATTCAAAATCAACATCCCTACGGGCGATGACGTAATTACCATGCAAGAGTTCGAAGAATTGATGAACGCTTCGTACGGTTACTAATCTCGTCGAGTCCAACCAAAACCGTCTGTTATTCAAGTGGAAAATATCTTTCTGCTTGAATACAGGCGGTTTTTTGTATATGAATGTAATTTGTTGAATTGGAATGTAGACTGTTGTGTGGGGAGTTTCTAAAATTAGTTTGTAAGTTCATCCAAGTCTTCAGCAAGTACAGCATAGATCTGATGATCCTGATATTTGCCGTTGATTTTGAGGTATTTGCGAGCAGTACCTTCAAACTGGAATCCGTTCTTCTCCAGTACGCGCTGCGAACCTTTGTTGGAGGGTAATACCGCAGCCTGAATCCGATTTAACTTCAGTGCACGGAAGCCGTAAGCTACGGCGAGTTTAACCGCTGCTGTCATTCGTCCACCGCCTTGATAATCCGGATGGATAAAGTAACCCATGTCAGCATAATTGGCAACGCCCAATACCACATTGTTGAGACTTACTTGTCCAATCAGCAGGCTGTCTTGAATGGTATAGATTCCAAATTGATATCCTGTACCTTCTTCTGCTGCCTTGACCCGATCCTGAATCCGCCGAGTCTGAGCATCCAGTGTATAGAAATCGTCCTCTCGCACAGGTTCTACAGCTTGATATGGGATGCGTGTGATCTGAATGAGGTCCAGATAGGATGGTGTATCCTGGGGTGTGAGCAACCGAAGGCTTATGCCATTGGCTGTATCATAGAGTGTTAGTGCCATTGCAATACACTTCCTTTCCAATTGGGCTTTCGTAATCGATGATTATTGTTATTTTTTGCGTAAACGTCTGAAGAATTGAGTCAGCATCGTGGAGCACTCAGGCTGAAGAATATCCGGAACGACCTCGGTACGATGGTTAAAACGAGGCTCTTGTAGCAGATTCATCAGTGTACCTGCGCAGCCTGCCTTGGGATCAGCTGTACCATAGATTACGCGGGGGACTCTGGATTGTACAATTGCTCCTGCACACATTGGACAGGGTTCCAGAGTGACATATAGAGCACAATCCAGTAAACGCCAAGCTCCAATCGTCTCGCTGGCCTGACGGATAGCTACCATCTCCGCGTGGGCGGTGGAATCCAGCGTAGTTTCACGCAGATTATATCCTCGACCAATGATTTGATTATTTTGTACGATTACGGCTCCAATCGGAACTTCGCCAAGAGCCTCGGCTTTGTATGCCTCGGCAATGGCCTCTCGCATCCAATGCTCATGCTGAGCTTCCTCGGATAAATGTGAAAGGTCGGGCTGGAGAAAATGGTCAGTCATTACAATATAACTCCTTCCAAAAGCGTTTATTCAGCGAACAAGTATTCGGGTTGTTAACATGTTGTGTATAGAATTGTGGATAACCGTACAGTTGCTCACATAGTTATAAACAAACTATCCACAAGCCTGTGGATTTGTGGATAAATATAGTGATTAAATTTCATTGTAGAGTCCAAAAAGGCAAAAAACAACGAATTTCGAGCTTTTGAGCCAATCGGTAACTTTTGGACGGAGGTCAATTATACTTTTCAAATAGACATACAAGCGTTATGATGGGTATAGGTTTTGCCATATATCGCCAGAGGGTACAAGCCGAGAGGTGAACAAAAAAGTTGTCTATTAAAACGAAATTATCCATGATTATGTCGTGCTCAGTGCTCGTGATTTTAGTGTTGAATATCGCATTGAGTTATTATACTACAGAAGAGAATCTGCGGCAGGACAGTGAAAACAAGATGGTGCTCACTGCGAAGCAGATTGCAATTGCTGTCGAACAGAATCAATACAGTTCGAATTATGTAAAACGACAGATTGGAAACAATCTGTGGCTTGCTGCCGTTATGGCAGCGGAAGAATTGGACCCGGATATTAATAATATCACAAATGAAGAACTTGTCCGCATGAGCCAAAAGGTCGGCGTCTCGCATATTTCGTTGATGGAGCAGACGGCTGATGACATTGTGGTTAGTCGATCTTCAGATCCGAGAGAGATCGGACTATCCACCAAATCCATGACCTATTGGTATCAAGCCTTTAAGCAGTTGTTTGAAAAACAACAGGTGACGATTCCCCAAGGGCAGAAGTTGGATCATTTCTGGTCAGATGGATTCGAGTATTCTACATCCAGTCCTTCGGATATTGATATCTGGGGTTACTACCATGATGGAAAGAGAAACTACATAATCAATCCCTTCTATAATAATACGGAAGTTGATGACTATGTGAAAATCTCTAGTCCGGATGAGATTTTGAATAAAATTCGTGAGGTCAATCCCTCCATTCTGGAGATTACAGGCATCAATCCGTTAACTTTCGGCAGCCCGAACATGGGTGGTGACGGAAGAGATTCGAACTTTAGCAAGTTGAATAACAGACCGATTCGTTTCGGCACATATCAGTATGGTTCTGCGGATGAGGACCATCGTGCTGTGGTGCGCGCCATTCGGACAGGGCAAAATGTGTCTTTTGTCAGTGAAACGCACGAACAGAAGGTACTGAAGAGTTTTATTCCCATTTTCACACCCAATCAGTCTTCCTATGTCATCAGTATTGTCATGGACTATAAGCAAATATCCTCCATGGTATCGGAGCAGCTGGTGAGCCATGCCTCAATATCTCTGGTTTTACTGGAGATCGTGATCTTTGGTAGCTACTTGCTCGCAGGGTATATTACACGCCCGATCCAATCCATACTGGGCAAAGTGAATGAGGTAGCGGATGGACACTTTGATTTCCGTTTGAAAGTCCGGAGGAAAGATGAACTTGGCCAACTGGCCAACCGTATTAATGCCATGATTCGCAATCTGGGCCATTATACGAGCCGCCTGAAACAGATGTATGAAGAGAATCGGGCGGTTAAAGAGCATCTGGAGTCCATCATCAATCAGACGGCTGATGCCATTCACATTACGGATCTTGAAGGAAAAGTGCTACGGGTTAACCGTGCATTTGAACAACTATATGGTTTTCGAAGTCGTGAGGTGGAAGGTCGTAATCTGAAGATCATCCCGCCAGAGGCAGAGGAAGAAATGAAACGTCAGCATGCCCAACTCGTTGAGGGGATGTCCATTACGTCCAACGAAACCACCTGGATGAAGAAGGACGGGACCCGGGTAGAGGTCAGTGTCAGTACGGCTCCGGTACGAGACGAGGCAGGAGAGATTACCGCGCTCATTAGTGTCTCCAGGGACATTACAAGTCGTAACAGGATGGAAGAGCTGCTCAGACGCTCTGAGAAACTAACAACGGTGGGCCAGCTTGCAGCGGGTGTAGCACATGAGATTCGTAATCCACTGACCACACTGCGCGGGTTCCTGCAGCTCCAGCAAGAGAGCAATAAGCTGAATCATCGTCATCTGGATCTGATGTTATCGGAGCTGGATCGCATCAACCTTATAGTCGGTGAGTTTTTGATTCTGGCGAAACCGCAGGCAGTTCATTTTCAGAATCGGGATATTCGGTTTATTCTCGGTGATGTCATCTCGTTGCTGGATAGTCAGGCGCATCTGCATGGTGTAGAATTTGTACTGCGTGCCTCATCCGATTCGGCTATGGTACACTGTGAAGAGAACCAGTTGAAGCAGGTATTTATCAATTTGCTGAAAAATGGCATGGAGGCCATGCCAAATGGAGGAAGCATCCATATTAAGCTCAAGCATGACGAACAGCTGAATCGCGTCAGAATTGAGATCAAGGATGAAGGGATTGGTATCCCCGAAGAGATGATGCCCAAACTTGGGGAGCCTTTCTTTACAAACAAAGAGTCTGGAACAGGGCTTGGTCTTATGGTCAGTCAACGCATTATTCAATCACATAAGGGCATGATGGATATTAAAAGCGTCATGAACAAGGGAACAACGGTTATTATTGAACTACCTGCATCCGAGCAACAACCGGAAGTTATTGAGGTAGATCAGGTAACGGATGAATCACTTACAGATGAAGAGAAATAGATGAGGTGAGATTACCTTTTGCGTATTAATAAATTTATTAGTGAAACTGGTTACTGCTCCCGGCGTGAAGCAGACAAGTTGGTGGATAGCGGTCAGGTGACGATTAATGGAGTTAAGGCTGAACTGGGCAGTCAGGCAGAAGAATGCGACGATGTACGAATCAATGGCAAGCCAATCAAGGAAAAGAGAAAACACGTATATATTGCCCTGAATAAACCGGTTGGGATCACAAGTACAACCGAGCAGCATATTCAGGGGAATATCGTTGATTTTGTCGGGCACGATGAACGTATCTTTCCAATTGGACGCTTGGATAAGGACTCAGAAGGTTTGATCCTGATGACGAATGACGGAGATATCGTTAACCGGATTCTTAGAGCAGAAGGACGCCATGAGAAAGAGTATATCGTCACTGTTGATCGATCTGTAACCCCGAGTTTCCTTAGAGGTATGAGCACTGGGGTGAAGATCCTGGGGGAGATGACACTACCTTGTACAGTGACCCAAATGACGGATCGAGTATTCCGTATCATCCTGACTGAAGGAAAGAACCGTCAGATCCGGCGCATGTGTAGTGCCTTTGGCTACGAGGTCCGTAAGTTGAAGCGGGTTCGGATCATGAACATTCATCTTGGAGAAATGGCGACAGGTTCATGGAGAGAGCTTACCACCGCAGAAAAAGCGGAACTGGGTGGTCTGCTGGACTATTCATTGGAATAGTCGACTCTACTTTTACTAATTTAACCAATTGAGTCCTGCTTTCCGAAAAGGAGCGCAGGGCTTTTTAGTGCAGAGTTAATGAAGGCTGGTCAATAATACCGAATAGTACAGAAATATGTAGATAAACTATACATAAGCCCTATATAAACCTAAAAGACCGTTCTCCTTGTATCTGGAGAACGGTCTTTGTTTAATGAATCGCTGCAGGCCTCTAGTTTCCTTCGCCTACGGCTTTTACATTTGTATTGTTACTTTGATACTTCCGAATGATAGACACCTCTACACGGCGATTCTGTGCCCGTCCGGTATTGCTGTCGTTGCTGGCAATGGGGTGATACTCTCCATAACCACTTGGTGTGAATTTGGAAGGGTCCAATTGCGTGTTCAGCAACAGGATTTTCAGGAAGTTGAGCGCACGATCCGCACTCAGATCCCAGTTATCCTTATATTGGTTGTTCGAAATGGGAACATTATCGGTATGACCGGATACCACCACTTCATATTCAGGGAACTCCTGCAGCATGCTCGAAATTGCTTTGGCCAGGGATCGTGATTCAGGCTTCACATCTGCTCGGCCTGAGGAGAACAGGGCGTTATCACTAATCGTGATCTTCAATTCAGACTGATTCAGCTTGGTGTTCAGCTGGTCCGAAAGCCCGCTCTTCGAGATATACTGGTCAAGCCGCTTCTTGAGCTTCTCCAGATCCTCTTGCTCTTTTTGAGCCATCTGCGCATCCGTAATCTGAGCTGGTGTTTTCTTGGTGATTTCTGTAGGTTCCTGTTTGTTCTTACCCAAATCAGCACCTGGCGTATCCGGATTCATGGACGAATGGTCCAGAATTCCGGAGCCTCCATTCAATGCGCTGCTTAGTGCGGAAGCCATTTGTTCAAACTTACCCGCATCAATGGAACTCATGCCGAACAACACAATAAACAGAGCGAGCAACAAGGTCATCAAGTCGGAATAAGGGAGCAACCAACTCTCGTCTGCATGCTCTTCATGTGGCTCATGCTTCTTAGCCTTTTTCACCTGATGAACCCTCCTTCTCTTCCAGTTGTTTACGTTCGGAAGGTGTCAGGAATACAGATAATTTCTGATTGATAGCAATGGTGGAAACACCGGATTGAATCGAGAGCAGACCCTCAACCATCATGAGCTTGATTTCCATCTCTTGCTTGGACATCCGCTTCAACTTGTTGGACATTGGATGCCACAGTACATAACCTGTGAAGATACCCAAGAGGGTAGCGATGAATGCTGCTGCAATCGCTTGAGAGAGCTTATCCATATCGCTAAGGTCCGCAAGGGCTGCGATCAAACCAACTACGGCTCCAAGAACGCCAAGTGTTGGAGCATACATACCTGCTTGGGAGAAGATCAGTGCACCACTGCGGTGACGTTCCTCTGTAGTGTGAATATTTTCCATTAGAACATCGCTGACGAAATCTTGATCGTTCCCGTCGATAATCATTCGCATGCCGCTGCGAAGGAAATGATCGTCGATTTCTTCAACTTTTGATTCTAGTGCAAGCAAACCTTCACGACGGGTAGTGGAAGCCCAGTCCATAAATGTGCCGATTAGGGATACGCGGTCGATCAATTTTTGCTGTTTGAACAAAATCCCGAAGAGCTTCGGAACTCTCTTAATTTCTGACATGGGGAATGCCATAAAAATACTTCCTGCGGTACCAACAAATATAATCATGTAGGCTGCTGGGTTGTTGACCAGATTAATTAGGGGAGCATGCTTCAACATCATACCGAGTACAAGTGAAGCGAGTCCCAAAACAAGTCCAATAATTGTTGAAATGTTCATCATACACCTCATCCATGAGATAAAATTGAATCCTTTCAAGCGGCTATATTCGGGCTTCCGGACGAACGTAGAGCCGCAATTCGTTTAATGCTTGGCACTCTTTTGGATTGCCAAAACAGTTAAAACGATCATGTATAGTATTTATCGACCAATAGGCCTTTTTTTTTAAGGGTTATTTTCAGGTATAATAAGATCAAATCCGCTCCTTAGGGGCCGAATAGGAGTGAAAAGCCAATGGGCGTAAAGCATGGACGGGATTATGAAGGAATTTTGACAGATTTGACAACGGCACTCGGACGCATACCGGATCGGTATGTTTTCTTTGAAATGGACTCGGAAGAGTGGGAGAGACTAGGCACGCCTGAGCAACTTGAAGTGGATGAGGCGTTGGCGGAGGATCTGTTCTATGCACTGGGTGAAGAGTCTGTCATCCCGGTTGGAAGTGGAGTCGTCATCCATGATAAGGATCAGCACCGCATTCATATTTTGATCGGGGAAGAAGAGCTGACGTTTGTACCTTTAATTTAGTGTGTGCACATGTTCTCAAAGCCTTACGGTTATTGGATCTATGCCATTTGGTTGATTGGATTTTGAAGCTTGTCCGTGGTAAGATGTTAGTCGTGAAATGGGCCAACCGCATGGCGGTGTGCCTGGCCTTTGAGGTTGCTATGGATCGCATCGAAGGTGTCGGTGGTTATACGGACATCCGTCTGTAATGTACCATCTTATGGGGAGGAAGATAACGCATGGTTTTTTCACAAGAGGAAGTCGAAGCTCATCTGGGAAGGCTGGAAGGCTGGGAACTGGAAGAGGGACGGTGGATTGTACGTAAATTCGTGTTTTCCAACTACATGAAAGGGATTGCATTTGTGGATGAGGTCGCTGCGATCTCGGAAGCATTCAATCATCATCCTTTTATTACGATTGACTATACAACGGTTACGCTGCGTCTTACGTCATGGGATGCGGGCGGTATTACATCTGTAGATATCAAGGAAGCAGGGCAGTATAACGAAGCTTATGACAAAATGAGGTCGGAATAACGATTTCGGTTATTATCGCACGGCGGAAGTGAGTGAACCATACATGTCAGGCTATAATCAGAAACAACCTCTTATTGCTGTCGTAGGCAGTCTCAATATGGATCTCGTGGTGAAGACAGACACGATTCCGGAAGAGGGAGAGACGGTGAGCGGTGAGGAACTGCATTATCTCGCTGGTGGTAAAGGGGCGAACCAGGCTGTTGCCGCTGCGCGTCTGGGTGGACAAACCACGATGATTGGTGCGGTGGGGTCGGACAGTTTTGGCGAACGTCTACTGCACAGTCTGACGGAAAGTGGTGCAGATGCCTCGCAGGTTCGCATATTGGAAGACACGGTTACAGGGACGGCGTCCATTTGGCTCTCACAAGGAGACAACCGGATTATTGTTATTCCTGGGGCGAATGGACAAGTTGTGCCTGCGATGCTGGAGGAGGCGGATACGGTAAAAAGCCTGACTGCAGCCGCAGCGGTGCTGCTGCAGCTGGAGATCCCGCTGCCTGCGGTCACCCGCGCCGCCCAACTAGCGGCTGAAGGCAGCGCACTGGTTGTGCTCAACCCGGCTCCCGCGGTGCCGGGTCTGCCCCAAGAGCTCCTGCGGTGCGTCGACGTTGTCACGCCGAACCGCACTGAGCTTGCCGTGCTTACCGGCCGGGATCATCTCCGGCCGGAAGACCTGGATGCGGCGGTTGCAGAGCTCGCCGCATCCCTCGGGGCCGCTGTCGTCACGACGCTCGGCCCCGAGGGGGCAGTGTACGCGGCGGCGCCTGGTGGCCGCGTACAAGCAGGGCGTGCCGGCGCGTGCCGTGCGCCCGGCTACGCCGTAAGCGCCGTCGATACGACCGGCGCTGGCGATTGCTTCAACGGCGCGCTGGCGGTAGCCCTCGCGCGCGGTGAGACCTTGGACGCGGCTGTAGGCTTCGCCATGGGCGCGGCCGCGTTATCCGTGACGAAGCTCGGCGCCCAGTCCGGGATGCCGTCCGCACATGAAGTCGAGGCCTTTCTGGCCGAGCACGCGCCAGAAGCTCAATAATCTGCATAACAAAGAGGCTCTTACTCTCCCAAAGGGGGATTAAGGGCCTCTTCGTTATGCGCGTGCAGAGATTATTTCTTCTCTGACAACCACATGGCGATATTGGCAATCTCTTCATCCTGCAGTTTGCCCTTAAAGGCAGGCATGCCACCTTTACCTTTGATAATCGTAGAATAGATCTTCTCCAGATCATCCTGGCTGCCGATGTTTGCCAGAGCAGGACCTACGCCACCCTGAAGCTGATCCCCGTGACAGGAAATACAGTTGGCTTTGACCAGTGCCTCAGCCTGTCCTGCATCCATCGTCACTTCCGGCATGGTTGGTTTCGCTTCTTCAGCCACTTCCTCTTTCCCTGGAAGCGTAAACATTAAAACAATAGCTAAAGCGCATGCTGCAAAAAATACCCCGCTCATGATCCATTTGTGCATCCCTTATGTCCCCTCCAGAATGAAAGATCATCTAACCTGAAACTATCCATATCATTATAACGGAACCTGTAGTCACATCATAGCATTTTGTGGTAATTTTTTGAACTAATCACATAACAAGGAGCAGATTTGGTTGTTTTGCAATGAATTCTAATCACGAGGCCCTTCATAGACCATGCAGTGAAAGGGCATTAAGCCGGTAGGGGTCTGTCGTTCGTATGTATCCTGGATGACAAATCCACTCTTCAGATAGACTTGAATGGCACGGGCATTCCAAGTCAGCACTTCCAGGTCAATCTCATTCGTCCGGTTTCGGCGAATGGCTTCCTGTACAATGGCGGTGACAAAAGCTTTCCCTTGACCCTGACCACACAGCTCTGGATGCATGCCGAGGCCAATCCGGGTTACCCCTTGAAGGGGGAAGTATTGAACAAATCCATATATGCGTTCGTTCTGATCTAGAACAATCGCATATTGTTCCTGCCGCAGCTGTGCATCCCCAAATTCCACTTCAAGTGCCTTCATCTGCTCCCAGGGGAGCCAGCTGTAGATATTATAAGGCGGCTCGTATTGCCAATTGCAGATAAACTCCGCATGTTCTTCTAGCATGGGTACAACGTGAAACGTCACAGGGGCTTCATTCATACATCTGCACGCTCCTCTCATTCATCACCAAACCCTCTGTCCACTCTACAAAAGAGCAGTTCTTTTAGCAAGTCTGCAACTTTGGGAAAAAAATGAAACAAAAGTTCCGGTAATTACGTTTATATTATAACGGGATGGGTAAAAACATCATAAGGGCACGGACAAACGAACGCCAAGTAAAGCTGTTGATGTCGCAGGATATGCCTCATGTGTTACTTGCTACGTGAACAGGGGATGAAGCACAAAAAAACCGCCGGATACATTCCTGCGGAGAATGTACCGGGCGGTTCTGTTATACTTCTTACTTCGTTCCAGTAGGGTTAATGGTTACAGCATCATGTTGCCCAGCTTGTCCCTAGTCAAGGGCCAGTGATTCATATGCGTCCGTGCTCATAATCCGTTTAGCGCCAACATAACGATTGGCCCAGTAGTTTTCACTCAATGCACTGATCGTAACACCTTTGGAAGAAGAGGAGTGTGCGAACTTTCCATCCCCTACAAAGATTCCTACATGAGATACGCCTTTACCTGTTGTATTAAAGAATACCAGATCGCCAGCTCTCATCTCCATGCGGGATACGGAATCGCCCATTTCGAATTGGGAACTGGATTGGCGTGCCAAATCAATACCCAACTTGTCGAATACATACCGTGTGAACCCGGAGCAGTCAAAGCCGTTAAGCGTTGTTCCCCCGCTTTTGTATGTAGTTCCCATTGCTGAATCAATTACTGTATCCATTTTTGAATCTGCGAATGCGCTGCCTGCACCAAGCGATAATGCAAATGTGAGGCTAAGTACAGCTGCGGTTAATTTCTTTTTGAACAAGAGATATACCCCTTCCAACGCCTGCGAGGTTAGCTTAAGGATTCGGTTGAAGGTCCCCTATGATCCCTCTGTAGCAAGATCAATTCACCCATAACTGGTTCCCCCGCTTCCCAGGTGCCAGGAATTTGGCTATGCTAGTTATGCACCTGCGAAATCAAGAAATGACGATTTAATTTTAAGTAGTTACAAATATGAATATAAAGATTACAAAGTTGTTACTAAAAACTCACTGCGATTATTGTAACAGAGGTGTACCGGTTTGGCAACGTTTAACAATAAATTTAGCAAAAAAAACCTCGACCTTTGACGGGGAAAGGTTGAGGTTTGCCTATTTATAAGTACTTATTAGGCCATGAGTTTAACATGCGATGGTAACAATTTTTAAACGATTTGCTCTAACCTTTGGATGTTTTGGACTGCCATAAGCGAAAATGGGCGCATATTTTCCACAGGCTCATTAGACATCTGGCAAGAGGATACGTCTGTTGTAGTATAAGTCCGGTGAGTCCTGTTAGTAACCATGAGGCTGAAGTGAACGCCCCGAAGATAAGCAGGTGAACTCCGCCCAGCAGCAGTGCAATGCCAATCACGGCGATGAGATGTCGTAGTGCAATCCAGAGTGCTTTGAGTGTGCCGTGAGCGCCACCTTCTCCCTCCGGTGCGGAAATACCGAACTGCATGTAGAGAAGGACGTGATGGATAACCCAGCCATATATGAACCAGGCAGCTATATAAGGTATGCCGGGCAAGAGTAATTGAAGGGAATGAAATCCATCCAGTAGAATTGAATACAGCTTCGGTATGAGCCAGTAGGCGGGTAGAAGTATCAATAATGTACGTATGCTGTGGAGCAACAGCATCGGTTTCCACAGATTTTTGATTCCGCGGACGAATGGAATGCGCTCTTCAGTACTATTATAGTGCTGAAGCGAGTAGAGCAGTCCTGCTTGAATGAGGGGGCTGATCAACATGCGAACCAGCAGCATAGCCCCCAGGATCCACAGATAACGATGAACCTCCGGATGGGTGGACAGGTTAAGTTGGCTTTCCATTTTGAACAAAAGCGTACTTAACTCCCCGGCATCAGGGTCAGGATAGCGCAGGAGCAGTGGGACGACCGCTGATTGAACCATTCGATAGAGGAAATATCCCCATATGAGCTGATAGAGAAATAAGAGTGCTGCAATGAACATATGCTGACGGACGAGAAACCAGCCTTCGCGTATTTTTGCTTTCACCGTTTCCACCTCACCATGACAGACCTCCGAATATGGCTTCTATTAGTTTGGTTACACTCATGCTCCAGCGGGATTTTGTTGGCTCATCCAGTCCGGATTTCAGGAAATTGTTCATGTGGCGGTTCTCCAGCACGATCGTGTACAGAGGATCGGTCATGGCCCAGGAGACAGGGGATGTGTGAGTTAATTTATAGGTGATGCGATCTTCTTTGCCATTCCATTGCTTGGTAAGGATATGCCCGTCTTCAAAAGCAATGCGAACAGGAACGGCGTTGTAATCACTGCCTTTTTTCACGATCGTCACGGAAGACTCGTACAATGTTTGGCCGTCTTTTTGCACGGGTGTAACACGAATATCCTCTACAGCAAAATCAGCCATTCCGTTACCATAGATGTATTGATTAAAATAATCAGACCAGGAAGTACGGGTTACTTGCTCTACAACTTTCTGGAAATCAGCTGATGTGGGGTGTTTGAAGCGGTACTTCTTCACATAGGTAGAGAGAATACGTTCCATTGTTTTCGCACCGACTTGATGTTCTATACCGAGCAATACAAGCTTGCCACGTGTGTAGACATTGGCCGCGTACTCATTCTGTGACTCGAACTTCCAGGATTCCTGTGTTAATGATGAAGGAGACGTAATCAGGCCCGATTGTACCGGCAGGTTCGGGATCAGTCCATATTCCTGCTCCATCAGTTTGTCTTCTGCATAAGAGGTGAACCCTTCATCCAGCCAAGCTTCTTCAAATTCGTTACTGGCAACCATGCCGTAGAAGTATTGATGTCCAATCTCGTGAACTACGGTACGTTCCAGGTCATAGCCTGGCGTGGTATCATCCGCACCAAAGGCTGTGATTAGCGTGGGATATTCCATACCTCCGGCACCGTTCCCCGTTTTGGGCGGAACAACGATGGATAAGGTCGCGTAAGGATATGGACCAAACCATTTGCTATAATTGGCTAGTGCGGCCTTAGCGGCATGGAAATATCGTTCTTTCAGATCTTGATGAGCAGGGTCCAGGTACAGCTTGATTCGTACCCCAGGAACATTGGGTGCAGAGAAGGGTTCCTCGGCGTAGACAAAATCGGGTGAGGCTGCCCAGGCGAAATCATGCACATCATCGGCATAGAATTGATAGACTTTCTCTCCATTCTTCACCACAGCTTGCTGCGTTGGGAATCCAGTAGCAGCAACTTTGTATGTTTCAGGTACCCGAATACGCACACTATATATACCGAAGTCGGCGTAAAACTCCGAATTGCCGTGGTATTGGTGCAGATTCCAGCCTTCCGTTGTTCTTCCACGCCTGCCCACAGGTTCATAGGCACTTAATTTGGGAAACCATTGACCGGCCATGACAAAATCATCAGCGGTTCCCATCCGTGCAAAAATCTTCGGCAGACTTACTTCGAACCGGGTGTGGAGTGTGATGCTTTCCCCGCCTTTGACGGGTTTGGGCAAGCGTACTTTAATGAGGGTGGTATCCTTGATGTTTCCGTCATCTGGCTGCACATACTGCATCCGGTGGAGCAGAGAGAGCCCGTCCTCCGTTTTCATTTCGGTAATGTTCATGGAGCCATAGCCATTGGTAGGCATGATATCACCCCGAAGCTTTCCACCGGATTCCTTCATAAAGGTGGTGTCAGCAGAAGAGAAGGCGTTGGGATACATATGAAAATATAGTTCACTGACGGTTTTTTTACCTGGATGTGTCCAGGTGATCGTCTGAGTCCCTTTCAATACGTTCCCTTCGGCCAGTTTCACATCCATGTGATACTCCACAACACGGTTGCTGTACACTTCGGCGGTAGGGGTCTGTATACTTTCTGGAGGTGCTGGGGTTGGGGCTATTGCCTTGGGCTTGCCCGATTCGGGGGCGAGTACTGGCAATTCGGATTGAGTTGAGCGATTATAACCCAGAGTGATCCATATCCCTCCGGCAAGTACACACAGGGCCAGGGATGCGGTGAGCCAGCTCTTGGCGCGTCGTGGAATCATCGTTAAATACCTCCCGTTGACAAGCATCTACAGCATGTATATGTTTGCAATGGGCCAATTATTAGTTAAAATATTTGTATCAACCCTTGGAGGCTATAAACATGGACCAAAACGAGCAAAACGGCAAAAAACAGATTGCCTTGAATATCGTTAGTGCAAAAAGCAAGCATAAAGGCTTCGGTGCAGGCTCCATTGATCTGAATAACCTTTCCCCGGTCATTATTGATAATGGCGAAGCCAAGATCGATATCGGTGCGATGCATGCGAAGAGCAAAGTGGAACGCAATATCAAGTTCTCTACCAATCGTGAAGATGTGCCCAACGGACGCCAAGTATGGCTGGTGTGGGTAGCTGTCGATCGCACGGAGGAAGGCCAACTGTATGGTGGGGCAACGGCATGTGAGATGTGGATTGATACGGAAGCAAGACGTGGATGGAAACTGCTGGCGGAACATGTGAATCGCATGGATTATGCCTTGAAGCGTCGCTTCATGCTGGATGAGCTTGGACCAGAAGCCCGAGCTGCACTTAAGACACTGCTGATCTCACACAACGAAGAATGGTGGAATGCTTCTCCGGATGTATTGAAGGAAGCACTGGCCTAAGACAGATCATTCAATACAGTATAAAAGCAAAAAAACAAAAGGCCCCTTGACCGGAAAGTTCGGTTCGGGGCCTTTTGCTTGTATGGTAACAGTATTCACCGATCTGAATAATTATGAGTTTTCATCCGAAGTGGAATTTCCAAATGCCCAATATAATCAGGGAGTAGGGATGACGTAATTAAGTCATCTCGTGTTTTCGTCATTCAACCCACCAACGTTTGAAGTCACTCCACCAGGAATGCTTCTCTTCCTGTATGCCTTGTTGATTCTCTACCTGACGGGCTTTCTGGTCCTCCCCTGAATCCGAATCATCTGTCGTGCCATGACATACTTCTGTCGGTTCAGTACCATCAATAAAGACTTCCAGTCGTTTCTCTTCACAACCGTTGCCTGCCAGCTTGCCGGATTCCGGGTCAATGTAGACACTTACAACATGATCAGGCACGGTGAAAATTTTGGGTGGTACGCTCGCAAGTGCCTGCTCTGTAAACTGGGCAAAGATCGGCGCCGCCCGGCGGCCATCCGAAGTCGAGATGGCTTTACCCTGGTCATACCCAACCCATACAGCGGTGGAGAGCTCCGGTGTGAACCCAACCAGCCATGCATCCGTATTGGTCGTCCCTGTTTTCCCGGCTACCGGACGTTTGATCGCAGCAGACACCCGGTTACCCGTTCCCCCATTTTCGAAGACACTTTCCATTAAACGAGTCAGGACATAAGCTGCTGCAGGTTCCACCACGGTCTCAGCTTTGGTCTGCGGAGATTCATAGAGTACACGCCCTGCGGCATCTGTCACTTGCAGAATGGCGACAGGTGGTGTCCGTTGTCCACCAGCAGCAATGACGGAAAAGGCGGATGCCATTTCCAGCGGACTGACAGGTGAGGTTCCCAGGGCAAGGGAAGGCACAGCGCTCAGGTTGCTTGTAATACCGAGGTTTTTCGCCATGTTCACAACCTGCTCAGGACCGATCTGCATAATGGTGTTCACCGCATAGATATTGTCTGAAGCGGCAATCGCCTGCCTAAGGTCAATCTCACCAAGATACTTGTCTCCAAAGTTGCCAGGCTTATAGGTTTTGCGGTCATTGTCATAATGAAAGAGCGTAGGTTCACTGTTAAACATGGATGCACTGGTGAGCTGCTTAGATTCCAGTGCTGCCAGATACATAATGGGTTTAAACGCCGAGCCTGGCTGGCGTGTGGTTGCCAGTACATGGTTAATCTGATTGGCGCGGTAGTTTTTGCCGCCCACCATGGCTTTGATGTAACCCGTGCGAGGGTCGATGGACACGAGAGCCGTCTCCAGCTCGCTTTTGGCATCCATACCTTTTGCTACAGCATCTTCAGCCGCTTTTTGTACACGTAGATCCAGTGTGGTGTAGATATTCAATCCCCCATGATCCAGCATTGCTTCACTGATTCCCAGCTCTTTGATGGCCAGACTTCGAATATAGTCACGGAAATAAGGAGCACTTTCCACCGTTTTACGTTCACTTTCCGGCTTGAACGAAAGCATTTTCTCATAGGCTTTATCCGCCTCGGTCTGGGTGATCTTTCCGATATCCGCCATGGCATTCAGCACAATTTTCTGTCGGTCTTTGGCATTCTTCATATGGTTATAGGGTGAATAGTAGGTAGGCCCTTTCGGGATTCCTGCCAGCATGGCACTCTCTGCGAGATCCAGTTGTTTGGCTGATTTGCCAAAATACATCCGCGAAGCCGCTTCGATTCCGTATGCACCGTGCCCATAATAGATTTCGTTCAGATACATCTTCAAAATTTCATCTTTGCTATATTTCATTTCCAATTGCGCCGTGTACATGGCTTCCTTTGCTTTGCGAGTCCATGTTTTCTCATGAGACAGATACAGGTTACGCGCCAGTTGTTGGGTTAATGTACTCGCACCCTGTGACATCTGCATGTGTTCGAGGTTAACGAGCACAGCCCGTCCCATCCCTTGAACGTCGAACCCGTAGTGATTATAGAATTTGCGATCCTCTACTGCTAAAGTGGCATTGACCAGATCTGGAGCGATATCCTCCAGTTGAACGGGCACAGAGTCTTTGCCGCCTGCCGAGAAGGTAGCGATGACTTCACCCTGACTGTCCAGCAATCTGGAATTCCGGTCAGAGTCTGCAAGGGGCAGGCTGGTTGCGTATAGATAGACCAATCCGGCAGCGGTAGCAAGTATGGCGAGCACGGCGAGCAGAGACAGGTTTTTAAACAATTTCCGTACACGGAACCCGCGTTTGCGGGTCTTTTGGTTTGGCTTGATCATGGAACGGGCTCCTCTCTTTTCTTCCAGTATGGGACTTGATTGGCAGGGATATTCAATCGGGTGCATAAGCGAACAAAATGTAGCATTTTCGCCGGAAAAACCGTTTTGCAGTATAAACGTCAATCGCGTATAATGCAAAAGGGTAATGAAAAGGTAAGATTCGGCACAAGATACTAAAGCGCGTAAGGACGAACAGACGAATGGTCATTGATTCATTGATTCATTGATTTTAGTCAGACGCTCTGCACGCTCTGGTCAATTTAATCTATATAATGAAGAGAGAACCGCGGACCTTTCCCGCAGGCCAGCAATCATAACGCGATATGGCTCCGAACGCTGGACGTGCTTGGGCGAACCGATTATAGTGCACGGCACTTGGGTCGGGTATGGCTGATCATTAACTTTACGGAAAGAAGGTAGAGATTATGGAATTGTGGTTTACGGAGAAACAGACCCCGGTATTCGGGATCACCGCGAAGATTAAACAGACCTATGTCACAGAGAAAACAGATTTTCAAGATTTGGCCATGGTAGAGACCGAGGAATTCGGCAACATGTTGCTTCTTGATGGCATGGTGATGACTACCGTAAAAGACGAGTTCGTATATCACGAAATGGCGGCACATCCTGCGCTAAACACTCACCCGAATCCAAAAAAAGTTCTGGTTGTCGGTGGCGGCGATGGCGGAGTCATTCGTGAAGTCATTAAGCATGCTGCTGTAGAAAAAGCAGTTCTCGTCGAAATTGACGGTAAAGTTATTGAATACTCCAAAAAATATTTGCCTGAAATCGCCGGCAAGTTGGACGAGCCCAATGTTGAAGTGCTCGTGAACGATGGCTACATGCATATTATTGAACATAAAAATGAATACGATGTGATCATCGTAGACTCCACTGAGCCTGTAGGTCCGGCTGCTCCATTATTTGAGCGCGGTTTCTACCAAGGCATTTACGAAGCACTCAAAGAAGACGGAATCTTCGTTGCCCAAACGGACAACCCTTGGTTCAAGGCGGATCTGATCCAGAAGGTTAACAAAGACGTCAAAGAAATCTTCCCGATCGTACATGTGTACGGCTGTAATATTCCAACCTATCCAAGTGGTTTGTGGACATTCACCATGGGTAGCAAGAAACATGACCCGCTCGAAGTGGATGAGACTCAAATTCCGGAGATGGATACCAAGTATTACTCTCCGCGTCTGCACAAAGCAGCATTTGTACTTCCTAAATTCGTGGAAGATTTAACGAAATAAAGGGGAAATCATTAATGAAACTGGATCAAGCTTATTCAGGAAACGTATTTATTTGCAGCTCTGAGGATTATGAGAACTCCAAGGCGGTTATCTATGGTATGCCGATGGATTACACCGTCAGCTTCCGTCCGGGTTCCCGTTTCGGCCCAACTCATATCCGTCAAGCATCGGTTGGACTTGAAGAGTACAGCCCGTATCTCGACAAAAGCATTGTAGACATGACGTACTTTGACGCTGGGGACCTGCTACTGCCTTTCGGTAACGCGGGACGTAGCCTGGAAGTGATTCATGAATACATCGGCAGTCTGCTGGCTGACGACAAATTTCCAATTGGATTGGGTGGCGAACATTTGGTTACTTGGCCAGTCATTCAACAGATGTACAAGAAATACCCGGATCTTATCCTGATTCATATTGATGCACACGCAGACCTTCGTGAAAACTATGAAGGCGAGCCATTGTCCCACTCCACACCAGTACGTAAAGCAGCGGAGTTGATGGGTGGCAAAAACATCTATCAGTTCGGTATCCGTTCCGGCTCCCGTGAGGAGTTCCAGTATGGTCGCGAGAACATCAACTTCTATCCGTTTGAAGTGGCAGCTCCAATGAAGGAAGCTCTTCCGAAGATGGGCAACCGTCCGGTATATGTGACCATCGACATCGATGTGCTTGATCCATCTGCAGCGCCAGGAACAGGTACAGCAGAAGCGGGCGGCATTACATCCAAAGAACTGCTTGAAGCCATCCACATGATTGCAGGATCTGATGTAAATGTAGTCGGTTGCGATCTGGTTGAAGTAGCACCAATCTATGATCCAACACAACAGACACAGATTGTAGCTGCGAAGATGATCCGTGAAATGCTGCTTGGATTCGTGAAGTAATTACAGAATGATCGAATAAACATAATGCTCTCTGTCTGCGTGGTTTCAAATCTGCGCAGGAGAGAGCATTTTTTTATTGCTAACGTTTATCCGCGTGTCTCAACTATTTCAGCTAAGGAACGACTGGATAATATATCAAAAACTATTCTGCTATGTTATAATGACTACAACAGTATTCAGTAGTATATGAGTTGATATATTACACTCGTGAAGTATATGGTGATCGGGTTCGACCATATACTAAAAAAAGAGCCCTTACCGCGCCAACGGTAAAGACTCTTAGGACCGAAAGGCTGTGGATTGCCACGGCGCGCATGAACTAAATAATGCTATTCAAGCGAAACCCACCGTCAGGCTTCCGACCTTATGAGGTGGGTTTTCGCTTGCTACGAAACTTTTTGCGTAACCAACGGTAAAGCTTTCGCCCACTCAGTACAATACTGAGGATCGCAGCAATCCATCGGATCACATCAAGCAACGCCCCAAGTTTGACCATCGACGTCACCCCCTCTAGGGAAGCTGCACCGTGATCAGAAAACATCCACCGTTATTCAAAAGTCCATAACATTAATTATAGCACGTATGTTCCTATGCCTCTACCATTTATTGCTTGTGTTAGTATAGGCTCACACATGCAGATATTCTGCTGTGGGATGATCCTATCTTAATATTATGCCTATTCTTAAGGATCAGTTTGTTATCATTGGTATCCAGACATTTCCGATTTAACCTAGAGCTCACAACGTTTAGTGAGAATCACTCTTACCGATATTGATTTTCTTAATGATACGACTGGATGAGCGTGGACACAAAAAATATTGTTACCCTCAGAACAGGGTTAAGTGATCTGTTATTCTGAAATAACAACCAGACAAATCCAAATTAGAAATGTATAAAATTCAATTTGGCATGTCTCTGCATGAGTTTGTATAACAAATAAGCCTCTTCCTGATCAACTACACAGGAAGGGGCTTATTTGCGTGGAAATAATAACGGTTGAAACCTGCTCCAAAACAAGTTATTGTAAGCGATAACAATACATTTATTGGAGGTTGAAATTATGGTTGATGTTATTCTAAAGGCTGATTCAGATCAAGGATTAATAAATCGCAATATATATGGTCACTTTTCCGAACACTTGGGACGTTGTATATATGAGGGCTTGTGGGTAGGAGAAAATTCACCTATTCCGAATACGGATGGGATCCGAAATGATGTATTGACTGCCTTGCAGAAGCTTAATATTCCAGTTCTTCGCTGGCCAGGTGGTTGTTTTGCCGATGAATATCACTGGAAAGATGGCGTGGGCCCGAAGAGTGAGCGTGCTCGTATGATCAATACGCATTGGGGCGGTGTGGAAGAAAATAATCACTTTGGTACACATGAATTCTTGAGACTGTGTGAGCTGCTCGGTACGGAGCCGTATATCAGCGGTAACCTGGGTAGTGGTACGGTCCAGGAGATGCAGGAATGGGTGGAGTACATCACATTTGACGGCGAATCCCCAATGGCGAACTGGCGTAAGAGCAACGGCCGGGAAGAGCCGTGGAAACTGAAGTATTTTGGCGTAGGGAATGAGAACTGGGGATGTGGCGGGAATATGCGCCCTGAATATTATGCGGATGAATATCGCCGGTATGCTACATACGTACGTAACTATTCCGGGAACGAGATCTATAAGATCGCTTGTGGACCCAACGAAGGCAACTATGAATGGATGGAAGTGCTGATGCGGGAGGCTGCTCGCTTTATGGACGGAATCAGTCTTCATTATTACACCATCCCTACAGGAGAGTGGAATGATAAAGGTGCAGCCACAGGATTCGGAGAGGTTGAGTGGTTCACCACCTTGAAGAAAACGTTATATATGGATGAATTGCTGGTGAAGCACTCCGAGATTATGGACAAATATGATCCAGAGGGCAGAGTCGGCATTATTGTGGACGAATGGGGCACGTGGTATAACGTTGAGCCGGGAACCAATCCAGGATTCCTTTATCAACAGAATACGATGCGGGATGCTGTGCTTGCAGGCGTTAATCTGAATATTTTTAATCAACATAATAAACGGGTACACATGGCAAATCTTGCGCAGATCGTCAATGTGCTTCAATCGCTTGTGCTCACAGAAGGGGACAAAATGCTCCTGACACCTACGTATCATGTATTTGATATGTATCAGGTGCATATGGATGCGCAGCGACTGGATCTGAATTATGAAAGCCCGGGATACACATTCGGGGAAGAGACTATTCCACAGCTCAGCTTATCAGCCTCCCGTAACAAGGATGGGGTCATCCATGTGACAGCTTGTAATCTGAGCCACACGGATGAGTTGGAAGTCGTATGCCAGCTGGAAGCAGCTCAAGTGGCTAAAGTATCCGGGCAGATTCTGCATCATACTGATTTTGGTGCATTCAATACCTTTGAACAACCAAGTCACGTTCAGCCTGTGACGTGGGATGGAATCACACTGGAGAATAACACACTGCGTTTTGTCCTTCCACCAGCATCGGTTGGGGTGCTCGCTGTAGAGGGTTAATGCATGAAAAGGCAGGAACCTTGCAAGGGGTGCAATGAACAGTATGATGTGAAGGTTAGCGACGCCAAAATGGCCAGACTTGTGGAGATTGCCTCACGTTCGCGTCCGACGGTGCAGGATGAGGAATATGAGCGTCGACTATCCATCTGCTCCGCTTGCCCGGGATTGCAATATGGCACAACCTGCAGGCATTGTGGTTGTCTCGTACAGGTGCGAGCGAAACTGAGTGAGTCGACATGTCCTTTTCCTTATGAATCGCAATGGGCCTGATCTGATGAACGAATCTCATTATAATGAAGCAAAAGGGAGTTGCACTTTACAGGTGTGGCTCTTCTTTTTTTGGCTTCATGAGGAAAAACTCTGAATTTGGATTTGAATTGAGCGAGGGAACTGGATATAGTTATACAGTAGAGTGTAGGATAGCGAGCTATCCGGGAATATGAGCGCGTATAGCGACACAACAATACAGGAAGGGCTGTTCTCACCGGCCGTGCCTGATTTTGCGTCGCCTCGAATATAATGGAGGTTAACATTCATGTCGAACATGCGACCGGTACACATCCGGCTGCACAGCCGTTATGAAGGTGAAGATGTGCTGCAGGAAATGCAGGGTGAAGCCGTGTTAAAAGGGTCCGTTCTTTATGTTCGTTATGAAGAACCGCAGGTTGGACCTGAGGGAGGTACAACCCGTACAACATTGAAGCTGGGCGGACAATCCATCAAGATTATACGTCATGGTGAGGTGGAATCGGAGCAGACTTTTGAATTGAATCGGAAGCTTCCTGGTTTCTATCGATCACCATACATGTCGTTTGCCCTGTCCACGCATACACAGAAGCTGGAACTTTCCATTCAGGGATTGAGCGCACGCGCAGCGTGGAGCTACGACTTTTACCGCTTTGATGAAGAATCCGGAAATTTCGCGATTAGTTTGCATATACAGGAGGAACCAATTTCATGACACGTAATCCACTAGATACGATTAACGAACGGGTAAGCACGGCCATCGGCAATGCCATTGTGGCAGCCGGAATTGTTACGCAGGAAGAATTGCCAGCCATCACATTGGAAGTACCACGTGAGAAGACACACGGGGACTTGGCGACCAATGCTGCTATGCAGCTGACCAAGATTGCCAAGCGCAATCCCCGTCAGATTGCTGAAGAGATTATTACCAATCTAAATCTGGCTGAAGCAGGAATTGAGAAAGCTGAGATTGCTGGTCCGGGATTCATTAACTTCAAATTGGACAAGAGTTACCTTTACCCGGTACTTGAGCTTGTGCAGGAACAGGGTGAAGATTACGGAAGAATTACAATCGGAGAAGGACGCAAAGTCGAGATGGAATTCGTCAGTGCCAACCCGACAGGCAGTTTGCATCTGGGTCATGCCCGTGGAGCAGCTGTAGGTGATGCACTATGTAACATCCTCGATTATGCAGGATATGATGTAACCCGTGAGTACTACATTAATGACGCAGGTAATCAGGTGTTTAATCTGGCTCGATCCATTGAAGCTCGTTATCTGCAAGAGCTGGGTCAGGATGCTGAGATGCCAGAAGACGGTTATCACGGTGAAGATATTAAAGGATTCGCCAAGCAGCTTGTTGCTGAAAAGGGTGAAGAATTGTTGTCTATACATCCCGGTGACCGTGCGGCTTATTTCCGTGACTTTGGCCTGGAGAAGGAATTGGACAAGATCAAACGTGACTTGAATCGCTTCCGTGTTAATTTTGACATCTGGTTCAGCGAAACTTCCCTGTATGACAATGGAGAAGTGCTTCGAGTGCTTGATGAATTGCGTGACCGCAATGAGATCTATGAGCAAGATGGAGCAACTTGGCTGAAAACGATGCAGTACGGTGACGACAAAGAACGTGTATTGATCAAGAACGATGGCACGTATACTTATCTGACGCCGGACATTGCTTATCACCGTGACAAATATGCGCGTGGATACGACACAATGATCAACATCTGGGGTGCGGATCACCACGGATATATTCCACGGATGAAGGCCGCCATGCAAGCACTGGGCAATGACCCTGATAAACTGGTGGTCTTGATTGCACAGATGGTGAGCTTGTTCCAGAACGGTGAAAAAGTGAAGATGTCCAAGCGTACGGGTAAAGCTGTAACGATGGAAGACCTGATGGATGAAGTCGGCATTGATGCCATCCGTTACTTCTTCACAATGCGCAGCATGGACTCCCATCTGGACTTTGACATGGACCTTGCTATTTCGACATCCAATGAGAATCCGGTATTCTACGTACAATATGCGCATGCACGTGTATGCAGTGTATATCGTCAGGCTGAAGAACAGGGTATTGAGCTGCTGCCACTGGCACAGATCGACCTGTCCAAGCTGACAACAGACCACGAGTATGACCTTCTCCGCAAAATGGGAGAGCTGCCTGAAGAAATCTCGGCAGCGGCAACAGGATATGCGCCTCACCGCATCATCCGTTACGTATACGAGCTGGCATCCCTGTTCCACAGCTACTACCGTGCAGAACGCGTTATTACGGAAGACGCGCAGCAAACTCAGGCGCGTCTGGCGCTGATCGGTGCTGTGCGTACCGTTATCGCAACAGCGCTTCGTCTGGTAGGCGTAACCGCTCCAGACAAAATGTAAATCCAGGCCCGCGGCACATCGCCGCTCTGCCTAAGGCAAAAAAGTCTCCATGCTCACGTTGCGTAATCAACGTGGTACATGGAGACTTTTTTTGTGTACTCGTGGCTGAGGAAATCAGCCTGCCTGCGAGTACACAAGCCTGCCCTGCTCTGCCATCGCAGCGGGCGCAACCTAGAGGCTCAGCCGGCTACGCAATATCCACTCGCGCGTGTACTTTCTGGCCGAGAGACTGCGTTCGCCCAGCTTCAAGCGATTCCTGCTGACAGCTGGGCATAGCAGGATTACTCCCCGCCCTCCTGCATTAGCCGCAGGGCGTCAATCTCACCACCGCGTACCTTGCTTTTCGCGGTGGTGGTCTTGCGGGCGCGTAGCGGGATCGTAGCACGTTTCACGAGTGTCTTAATTTCACTGGGGGATAGTCCGGGATGCTTCGCAAGCAGCAAGGCGATTGCACCGCTCACATGGGATGTCGCCATGGATGTGCCGCTCATCTCGTGATGCTTGCCTTGTACCCAGGAGGATACGATTTTATCACCGGGTGCATAGACATCCACGTATGCGCCCCGATTGCTGAAGGACGCAATACGTCTGTTTTTGTCGGTTGCCCCAACGGATATGGTCTGCGGATACCTTGCCGGATAATCAATACTGCGGCGTTTGCCGTCATTTCCTGACGAAGCAACAATGACGATGCCGGCATGATATGCACGATTGACCACGTCAAGAAGTGCCTTGCTGCGTGTTTTCATGCCAAAGCTCATATTGATGATATCGACCTTGTTGCGTACACACCAGTCGATGCCAAGCACAATGTCGGATACATAAGCTGATCCGTTGTGGTCAAATGCCTTCACCGGATAGATCAGGGAGCGTGGAGCTACACCAATCATGCCTGCGGTGCTGTTGGCTGCAGCGATAGTCCCTGCAATGTGGGTACCGTGTCCATTGTCATCATGGGGAAGCAGGCTGCGGTTTAACAGGTTGATTCCGCGTGCCAGGGAATAACGAAGATCAGGGTGGTGATAATCAGCACCCGTATCAATCACACCGATTTTAATCCGGTGTCCTGTAGACACAGACCATACTTTGGGTGCCCGAATCTGCTTCACTCCCCAGGGTATGCCTTGGGCATTGCTCGGTTTGCTGTGAAGTGCGGTGGCGTGAAGTGAGATGGGTACGTCTGCTTCAATCGTAATCTCATCCCCATAACGGTACAGATCCTCCGGGCGTTGCGCTGGAGCGATAATGGAACGAGCCAGTCGCGAGGAGCGGACAGCTTCAAGGTCAGTGAATTCATTCCGCATTCGAGACAATTCTACGAGACAGGCCTCATACTGCTGCGGTTTGGCAAATCGGATCAAATATCGCCCTCCCTGTTCTGGTTCAGGGCGTCGCATTCCGTTAATCAATTGATGCAATAAACCAGTATAGTCCATAATGGGCAGCCCCCTTCGGGATGAACATGCTGAGGTATTCTATGAATGCGCTCATCCCGCCGCATGGGGAACTTGCCCTTTTTTTACAAAAACACATTCTCTTCGTGTCAAAACGGGCGCAGGGACATATGATGGATGGAGAGCTAGAGGGCTCTTGCGGGGAACCTGGTGAGGAGCAATCCTTAAAGGGTATACAGTCAGAAGGCGGAGGGGACTCCGTCTTTTTTATTATGGAGTTGTCTCGTTAACAAAAGAGGGTATACCTATGAGTTCGATGTCACTTCACGTTGAATTATATGGATAGAGTGGACCTGCTCTCCGCATTTGCTTCACATCCATACATAAAAACTTGCTTTTTAACGCTAAATAGGTTTTACTTAGGTTTGTTAATGGATATGTTATACGTAACAGTCCAGTTCGTAGGGGTTAAAAAGTGAATTTTGTGTGAGAGGAAGTGTCTGCAGTGAGTACCTCGCTCAACCTGAAAATTGATAAAGAAAAGGTAAAAGAGATCCCTTTGGTGGACCTTGCCTTTATGGTGCTGAAAGCGGCTAATACGCCGTATTACTATCGTGACTTGATGAACGAGGTAGCGAAGCAGCGCGGAATGACTGATGAAGAAATCAACGAGTTTATCGCCCAGCTATATACCGAGATTAATATCGATGGCCGTTTTGCTTGCGTCGGTACGAGTCTGTGGGGCTTGAAGCGCTGGTATCCGGTAGCCGGAACAGAAGATTCCATGACGGGTGCGAAGCGTCCGCGTATCATCAACGATGAAGACGATGATCTGGAAGATGAAGACTTCGGTGAAGAAGAAGACAGCTATAACAGCGACGGAGACTTCGACAGCACGGATAAAGACGAAGAAGAAGACGAAGAAGATGAAGACGAAGACGACATCTTTGATGAAGAAGACAGCGAAGAAGAAGTGCTGGTCGAAGATGACGATCTGGAAGATGAAGACCTCGAAGAAGACGAAGAAGAGTCCGAAAACGAGGATGAATTTGACGACGATTCTGATAATCGGTAGTCATTTTTGACGTCTATAATTTACCCGTTTCCCCGGAATAGTCAGCCTTGACAGCGGACGGGGTAACGGGTAAACTATTGCATGGGCTTATGAATGAGCGACAATATATTTATGTTTTTTATAGAAGGTGCCCCGTCCTGCGGGAGTACTTTTTTTTGTATTTTTAGAGGCATAATTTTGCAATATGTTTTCATTTCCGCATGCTCCCGGCCAACATTTCGTGGCCCGTTTTTGTATATCAAAAACACCAAATGGAATGATGGCTACCGGAATGTTTGCACCATTTTTTGCTGTAACACAACGTGTATTTAAACCGTCTTCGCAGAAAGAGCAGTTCGGCAGATGCAGGGAATTTCTGCCATTGCTCTTTTTAACGATGATTACCTGGGAAACAGGTTACGATAACACCATATATCGCCTGAATTTCTGTATTTATATTAGGAGGGTAATAACAGTGACAAAGTATATTTTCGTGACGGGCGGAGTTGTGTCCTCCCTAGGCAAAGGGATTACGGCTGCTTCGCTGGGCAGATTGCTGAAAAACAGAGGGCTTAAGGTAACGATTCAAAAATTTGATCCATACATCAACATCGACCCAGGGACAATGAGTCCTTATCAGCATGGCGAGGTTTTTGTAACGGATGATGGCGCGGAAACGGATCTGGACCTTGGCCACTATGAACGTTTTATTGATATCAATCTCTCCAAAAACAGCAACGTCACGACTGGTAAAGTATACTCCTCCGTCATCAGCAAAGAGCGACGCGGGGAATATCTGGGCGGAACGGTACAAGTTATTCCACACATTACGAACGAGATCAAAGAGCGTGTATTCCGAGCTGGACGTGAAGCGGGTTCGGATGTTGTTATTACGGAAATTGGCGGAACAGTGGGCGACATCGAGAGTTTGCCTTTCCTGGAAGCCATTCGTCAAATCAAGAGTGATGTAGGTCGCGACAATGTGATGTACATCCATGTAACTCTTATTCCTTACATCAAGGCAGCAGGTGAAGTGAAAACAAAACCAACGCAGCATAGTGTTAAGGAACTGCGTAGCATCGGTATTCAACCGAATGTCATTGTGTGCCGTACGGAATATGAATTGTCTAACGACATGAAAGCCAAAATCGCTCTTTTCTGCGACATTGATGAGAATGCTGTAGTTGAATGTCGCGATGCAGACACGTTGTATCAAGTACCTCTGAACCTGCGTGAAGAAGGCTTGGATGAGATTGTAGTAAACCACCTGAAACTGACTACTCCTGCACCGGATATGAGCGAGTGGGAAGGGCTGGTTGACCGGATCAACAAGCTGGAGCATACGGTTGAGATCGCTATTGTTGGTAAATATGTAGCGCTGCATGATGCCTACTTGAGTGTTGTTGAGTCCTTGTCTCATGCAGGATTTGCATCCAATGCAGATGTGAAGATTCGCTGGATTCATTCCGAAGATATCACCGATGAGAATGTAGGCGACCTGTTACATGGCGTCGGCGGCATCTTGGTTCCTGGTGGATTTGGAGACCGGGGTATCGAAGGTAAAGTATCAGCAATCCGTTATGCCCGTGAGAAACAAATTCCGTTCTTCGGTATTTGCCTGGGTATGCAGGTTTCCGTTATTGAATATGCACGTTCCATCGTTGGCTTGAATGGTGCGAACAGCTCCGAGATTAATCCGGCTACGGAATTCCCGGTAATCGATCTGTTGCCTGAGCAAAAAGATATCGAAAATCTGGGTGGCACAATGCGTCTGGGTCTGTATCCTTGTAAGCTTCAGGAAGGATCTTTGGCAATGGCTTGTTATGATGACGAGCTGGTGTATGAGAGACACCGTCACCGGTATGAGTTCAATAATGAATACCGTGAAGCGATCGAAAAAGCAGGACTGGTTATCTCGGGTACATCCCCGGATGGACGTCTGGTTGAGATTGTGGAACTTCCAGGACACCCATGGTTCTTGGCAGTACAATTCCACCCGGAATTCACTTCCCGTCCTAACCGTCCGCAACCATTGTTCCGTGAGTTCGTGAAAGCTTCTCTGGAGAATGCACAGAAATAATACATGGTTTTAGTGTTAATGTAATAGATATTGGGGATGTTCCTGGCAACCATAGCGGATGCCGGAATATCCCTTTTTTTGCGTGAAAAGCAGTTCAAAATGCTTTTTGTCATTTTATGAAGGTAGCAGGATTTTAATGGAAGAGGTAGAATACTTATCATGACGACTATGGGATAGTTATCCAGATTCGAAGGTGTACAATGCTTTCCTAATTCTAGGAGGTTAAAGAGTGGAAGATAAAAAAGTTTTGATTGTTGATGACCAGAATGGTATTCGAATCCTGTTAATGGAAGTGTTCGGCAGTGAAGGATATAACACGTTTCAAGCACCCAACGGCAAGATCGCCCTGGAAATTGTGAACAATGATAAGCCTGATCTGGTACTACTCGATATGAAGATTCCTGGGATGGACGGCCTGGAAATCCTGAAGCATATTAAAGAAATTGATCCAGATATCAAGGTCATTATGATGACCGCTTATGGCGAGCTGGACATGATTAAGGAAGCCACGGATCTCGGGGCACTCATGCATTTTACAAAACCATTTGATATTGATGAGATGCGAGTGGCTGTGAATATGCAGCTTCGCAATGGTGCTGCCAACAAATGCAGCTGAATCCTGTAGATACAGGATTTTTTTGCGTGTGAGAACATAGAAGGTGCGTGGTGGAAAAATGGGGTATTTCACTCCATCATCCGGGGAATATTGGAAATGGGGAAGTCATAAAGCGGTGTCTATGAAAACTGTGCTGCAAAGCACAGCATTTTTGCAAATGCTTGTTTAGTATTTGACATGGGATGTGGTATAATAAGCCCGTATGTGATTTCGGCTAAAAACCATAGACACAACCCAAACCCCTAGGAGGATTGAAACCATGCCATTAGTATCTATGACAGACATGTTGAACAAAGCACTTGAAGGAAAATATGCAGTTGGTCAATACAACATCAATAACCTTGAGTGGACTCAAGCGATTCTTGGTGCTGCTGAAGAAGAGAAATCCCCAGTAATCCTGGGTGTATCCGAAGGCGCAGCACGTCACATTGGTGGCTTCTACACTGTAGTTAAAATGGTAGAAGGACTCATTCACGACATGAAAATCACTGTTCCAGTTGCAATTCACCTGGACCACGGTTCAAGCTTCGACAAGTGTAAAGAAGCGATCGATGCTGGATTCACATCCGTTATGATCGACGGTTCCCACCACTCTATCGATGAGAACATCGAAATGACTAAAAAAGTTGTTGAATATGCACACGCTAAAGGCGTTTCTGTAGAAGCTGAAGTAGGTACTGTAGGCGGACAAGAAGACGACGTTATCGGCGGTATCATGTATGCTGACCTGAACGAGTGTATCCGTATCGTTAAAGAAACAGGTATCGACACATTGGCACCAGCTCTTGGTTCCGTACACGGTCCTTACCATGGCGAGCCTAACCTGGGCTTCAAAGAAATGGAAGAAGTTCGTGACGCGGTACAAGTCCCACTCGTATTGCACGGTGGTACAGGTATTCCTAAACACGACATCGACAAAGCTATTTCCCTGGGTACATCCAAAATCAACGTAAACACAGAGAACCAAATTGCTTTCGCAAAAGTGGTTCGTGAAGTGCTTGCAGCTAAACCAGATGCTTACGATCCACGTACATTCATCGTACCAGGCCGTGATGCAATCAAAGAAACAGTTAAAGGTAAAATCCGCGAATTTGGTTCCAACAACAAAGCGTAATTTATCTTTACCAGTTCCATACTGTGAAATGGAAGAACACCGCCTAGCCGGTGTCTTTCCATTTTCACACCTTATTTCTACATCGGAAGCCAACAGCACGTATTGCCGTTCATCGGCTGCAAAACACGTAGGGGGACATTAAGCTTTATGGAAAAATTGATGATTAGTGGCGGACGTCCGTTACAGGGAACTGTAACTATAAGCGGCGCCAAGAACAGCGCCATTGCGCTTATTCCTGCAGCATTGCTTGCCGAGTCAGAAGTCGTGTTGGACAACCTTCCACTTTTGAGTGATGTGGCGGTTTATGCAGAAATTTTGGAGGAACTCGGAGCACATGTGACTTGGGAAGGCAGTCAGATGAAGATTGATCCTTCTGACATCAAATCCATTCCTATGCCGAATGGTCCCGTGAAGAAGCTTCGTGCTTCGTATTATATGATGGGTGCATTATTAGGGCGTTTCAAAGAAGCGACCATAGGTTTACCAGGGGGCTGTAATTTCGAGCCTCGTCCAATTGATCAACATATCAAAGGGTTTGAAGCGCTTGGCGCAACCGTAACAAACGAACACGGCTCCATTCATTTGCATGCCAAAGAGCTGCGTGGAGCAAAGATCTATCTTGATGTAAGCAGTGTCGGTGCAACCATTAATATCATGCTGGCGGCTACTCGTGCCAAAGGCTCTACAATTATCGAAAACGCGGCTAAAGAGCCTGAGATTATAGATGTAGCAACGCTTCTGAATTCCATGGGTGCCAGCATCAAGGGTGCAGGTACCGAAACAATCCGTATTGAAGGGGTTTCGGAGCTTAAAGGCTGTCGTCATTCCATCATTCCGGATCGTATTCAAGCAGGTACGTATATGATCGCTGCAGCGGCAACGCACGGTGATGTTCTGATCGACAATGTGATTCCCAAACATCTGGAGGCTTTAACGGCAAAGTTGCTGGAGATGGGTGTTGGCATTGAGGAATTGGACGAAAGTATACGTGTCATTGGTAAACCAAACTATAACCACGTGGACGTGAAGGCACTTGTATATCCTGGTTTTCCAACCGATTTACAGTCACCAATGACCAGTGTTTTAACACAGGCAACCGGTGTGAGTGTCCTGAGCGACTTTGTATACAGTAATCGGTTCAAGCACGTGCCAGAACTGGTGCGGATGGGCGCTAAGATTCGGGTAGAAGGCCGGTCAGCGATTATTGAAGGCAGTGCATTGAACGCGGCCAAAGTAAAAGCATCCGATCTTCGTGCTGGAGCAGCGCTGGTGATTGCAGGTCTCACCGTCAGTGAAGGTGTGACTGAAGTAACGGGGGTCGAATATATCGACCGTGGTTACGATCACCTGGTGACCAATCTTCGTCTGCTTGGAGCAGATGTATGGCGGGAAACCGATTAATTCGTAAGCATCATGTATGATTATGTCATGCACATGTTTATTTTAGCTGGATTGCATATCCTTTCAGCAATTGGGTAAACCTGTTTTAATAGAGTTCTCAGTCTCTCCGGCATAAGACGAAATGTTTCTGTTTCCTTTACCGGAGGGTCTTTTTTTGAATCAAACTTCATATGGCTGTAAGAACATCATTTCTCTTTCCCCAACCCCCGGTTTTGTTTGAACCTGCGCTCCATAGCCGGTCTACCTGGATCGATCGCCTCATTGCATCGAGTTCACTCATTAGCGGATTATGCCGAATATGGCCATCCCACCCGGAAACTTACACTCAAAGACAAGTATTTGCATTATAACGGTTACATTCCGTACAATGGACAGAAGAGATTGTGGCAGACGCTACGCTCTATAGCCGGAACATCTAGCGAAACTATCCATTTCACACGGACTTATTAATTGAATAGGTGGTTATTATATGGATCTACAAATTTCCGATTTGGAAGAAATGAAACTAACGGACCTCTACAAGCTGGCCAAAAAATATCAGATTCCTTACTATGGTACGTTAAAAAAGAAAGAATTAATCTTTGCTATATTACGCGCACAAGCTGAACAAAGCGGTCTGATGTTCATGCAAGGCGTACTCGAAATTTTACCTGAAGGTTACGGATTTCTTCGGCCGATCAACTACTTGCCAAGCACGGAAGACATCTACATCTCAGCTTCTCAGATTCGCAAGTTTGACCTAAGAACAGGTGACCTCGTATCAGGTAAGTGTAGAACGCCTAAGGAAAACGAGAGATACTTCGGTTTGTTGCAAGTCAACGCTGTAAATGGTGAGAATCCATCGGCGGCTGCAGAGCGACTTCACTTCCCGGCACTAACCCCACTGTATCCGCAGAAAAAACTGGTTCTCGAAACATCCCCCAACCATTTGTCCACACGCATTATGGATGTGCTCGCCCCGGTAGGATTGGGACAGCGCGGATTGATCGTAGCACCTCCCAAAGCGGGTAAAACGCTTCTCCTCAAAGAAATTGCCAACAGCATCTCAACTAACAATCCAGAAATTGAACTGTTTGTCCTGTTGATTGATGAACGTCCAGAGGAAGTAACGGATATGTCACGTTCGGTTAAAGGGGAAGTTGTGGCTTCGACATTTGATGAACTGCCTGAGAACCATATCAAGGTGGCGGAATTGGTGCTTGAACGTGCGCTTCGTCTGGTTGAGGCTAAAAAGGATGTCGTTATCCTGCTGGATAGCATTACACGTCTTGCCCGTGCATATAACCTGGTTATTCCACCATCTGGTCGTACGCTTAGTGGTGGTATTGACCCAGCTGCATTCCATCGTCCGAAACGGTTCTTCGGTTCTGCACGGAATGTGGAAGAAGGCGGAAGCTTGACCATCCTGGCAACGGCATTAATTGATACCGGTTCACGTATGGATGACGTCATTTACGAAGAGTTTAAGGGTACGGGTAATATGGAGTTGCATCTGGACCGTCGTCTGGCTGAACGTCGTATATTCCCGGCAATCGACATTCGTCGTTCTGGTACGCGTCGTGAAGAAGTGTTGCTCAGCAAGGAAGAGCTCGATACCATCTGGGCAATTCGCAAGAACATGAATGATTCCCATGACTTTGTCGAAGGTTTCCTGAAGAAACTTCGCAACAGCAAGACAAATGCAGAATTTTTGGCGGCATTTGATTCAGCTGGTAATAGTCCAACAAGCAATTCGGGGACAACAACAACCCGCCGCTCACCAAGACAGACAGCTACGTCAGGTACATCGACATAAGCGTCGTTCGACCAATAACATGCGTTTAGCAGCGTTGCTGTGAATTTTACAATACACTCGTCGTTAGGTTTAACCCATTAGATGTGAGGAGAACATCATGTATTTAGTATACGCAGATGAAAAAGGTAATGTATTTGATCACCCATCCCTGTACGGGCTTGCCCGCAGCGGAGATATGATCGTTGAAATTATGGAGGATGAACTGATCCCTTTGCCGGAGGGTGCAACTTTGGTTGGACTCCCAAGTACTCGGCCCATTGGTATGGACCCGGATACAGGTGAGATGTTGCCGATGCCAACGGACACACAGGCTGTAGGTGCGTTGCTTCCACAGGGATTCACTCGTTTGTGTCTCCCTGGTTATGTGAAGACGGATAAAGAGTATAAATTGCCGTTGTTCGGCTATTCCGCAGTAGTTTGGAAAGATGGCGGTTTCTATGTCACGGCTGCGAAGTCGGATAGTCCTGACCAATGGAATCCACTCAACTGTGATCGGGATGATGTGCGTTCCGGAGTTAAACGGTTGACGGAGCAATATCCCGAGAATCGTCTTTATACCCATCTGTCCAATTGTGCGCTCGGATATGAATGTCTAACTTCATCGAACACGTTCCTGAATCGTTGGGAAGGCGGAGTGCCGGTATCCTATTCCTGTAATGCGGGCTGTTTCGGATGTATCTCCGAGCAACCAGATGATAGTGGATTTGTTTCCCCGCAGACACGTATGAACTTCCGCCCGCGTGTGGATGAGATTGTGCAAGTCATGATGGAGCACCTGAAGACACCTGAATCCATCATTAGCTTTGGACAAGGTTGTGAAGGGGAGCCTTCCACGCAGGCCAAGCTGATTATTGAAGCCATTCGGGAAGTGCGTTCCGTCACGGATATGGGGTATATCAACATTAATACCAATGCCGGTCTGAATGATCACATTAGAGGAATTGTAGACGCTGGGTTGGATCTGATGCGCGTAAGTACAATTAGTGCACTGGATGACCATTATAACGCCTACTATAAGCCGCGTGGCTATACCTTGGCCAATGTCGAGAAGTCGATGAAATACGCAGCTCAGCAGGGGGTATACACCTCCATTAACTATTTAATCTTTCCAGGCGTAACAGATCGTGAGGAAGAGATTGAGGCAATGATTGAATTTGCACGAAGAACTGATCTGCGTTTGATTCAGATGCGTAATCTCAATATTGATCCGGAGAGCTATCTGGAGTTAATTCCTCCAGCTCAAGGTGATATCTTGGGCATGAAGCAGATGATAGAGATCTTTGAAGACGAGTTGCCTGATGTTGTAATCGGATCGTATACTCACGTTCCACCAGCTGGAATGGCACGTCCAAAAAGGTTGATTACCTCTTAACAATAATGGATTGCAACAGGCAGTAGACCGTGTTATAATCTCAGAGTTGTGCCATTTACTCTGGGTCCGCTTGAGGCTCAGGGCGGAAAGAGGTGAAAGGTAATGAAAGAAGCAATTCATCCTAATTACACGATTGGTCAAGTATCTTGCGCTTGCGGGAATACTTTTGAGACAGGTTCGGTTAAAGACGGACTTCGTGTAGAGATTTGCTCCGCGTGCCACCCGTTCTTCACAGGTAAACAGAAGTTTATCGATGCTGGCGGCCGTGTTGATCGTTTCAAGAAGAAATACGGAATCTAATAGGACAATTCTTGGAGTTGTCTGCTAATTGCATCCAACCCACCCCTGCCGATCCGGCAGGGGTTTTTTTATATGCATTATGTGTGTCTAATTGTTTCCACGTTCCTTCTGGTTGCAATTTGGATAACCTTACGTTATACTATTTCTTACCGTGCTAGATGGGGAGGTAGCGGTGCCCTGTAACTCGCAATCCGCTATAGCGAGGTTGAATTCCTGCTAGAGGTTTTGTCGATGTGAGGTTTGGTCCCTGAACGTGGTGTTGACGGTTGGGTCCTCCGCAATGAGTACTCATGAACCTGGTCAGGTCCGGAAGGAAGCAGCCATAAGTGAGATCACTCTTGTGCCGGAGGGTCGCCTAGCCCGAGCTATTGTTCAGGGGTGCCACTTGGATCGCAAATATCGATAGCAGGTGCACGGCTTACCATTTAAATGTAGAGACCTTTGCAGTTGTATGTATGCAGGGGTCTTTTTGATATGTCTTAAAAAACCATGCATGAATGAGTCAGATAAAGTTTGGATTCACCCTGGAATATAGTATAATAGGGGAACGACAAAGGACTCGAATGCGAAGTGGAAGGAAGGTAACGCATCATGGAGCATATCGCGTTATACCGGGCTTGGCGTCCCCAGTCGTTTCAAGATATGGTGGGACAACAGCATATTATTCAGACCTTGCAGAACGCGATTCGTGAACAGCGGACTTCCCATGCCTACTTATTTAGCGGGCCCAGAGGAACGGGAAAGACGAGTGCCGCCAAGATTTTGGCCAAAGCTGTGAACTGCGAACGTGGTCCTGCACCTGAACCTTGTAACGAGTGTGAAGCTTGCCGCAGGATTACGACTGGCGCTGTGATGGATGTGCAGGAGATTGATGCTGCATCCAATCGGGGCGTTGAGGAAATCCGTGATCTTCGGGAAAAGGTTAAATATGCGCCAACCGAAGTCCGGCAGAAAGTCTATATTATTGATGAAGTGCACATGCTGACGACGGAGGCATTCAATGCTTTGCTCAAAACATTGGAAGAGCCACCGCCACATGTGATGTTTATTTTGGCAACAACGGAACCACATCGCCTTCCGGCTACCATTATATCGCGCTGTCAGCGATTTGATTTTCGCCGGGTTTCCCTGGAGGAGCAGACAGCAAGGCTTACACTGATCTGTGAACAAGAAGGCATGGAAGCTGACCAAGACGCCCTCCAATACATTGCCAGGTTATCGGACGGTGGAATGAGGGATGCGCTTAGTGTGCTGGATCAGATCTCTTCATTTACGGATGGACGAGTAACGTACCAGCAGGTTATGGACATGACGGGTGGCATTGCTTCAGAGCAATTTGCCAAACTGGCTGCTTCACTGCTCAAAGGTGATGTTGGTCATATTTTGCAGATGATTGAAGGCTTTATGCATGAAGGAAAGAGTGCAGACAAGTGCATGGAGAATTTACTGTATTATTTCCGTGATTTGCTTATGATTAAGATGGTACCTAATGCAGACAAGCTGACGGACCGGGTACTTAATCCGGAAGCTTTCCGTGATATGGCGGAGTCATTCACCAAGGAACAACTGTTCCACATGATCGACACCCTTAATCGGTACCAGAGTGAAATGAAATATGCGGTACAGCCACAGACATTATTTGAAGTCGCATTGCTTAAACTGTGTAGTATCCCAGCACAAGGAGAGGCTTCTGTTCAGGTGGGAGCTTCATCTCATGCGGCGCCTGCTGATGGGGGAGAGATCAACCGCTTGAAGCAGCAGCTTGCTGAGCTGGAGAAGAAATTGGATCGTGCACTTAAGAGTGGGTTGTCTGGTGGAGAGGGTACATCAAGTGCTCCATCGCGTCCGGCAACAAGAGCCCCTGTATCGAGAGGGAACTCGCCTGCGAAGCTACCTGCCCAGTTGGATCAATATGTTGCACGCAAAGGAGCCCCTGAGTTCGCGGAGATCAGCAAAAAGTGGAGTCAGATCCTGCAACGAGTGAAGGAAGAAAGAGTTACCGTTCACGCCTGGTTTGTGGATGGTGAGCCGGTTTCATTGCTTGAAGACAACGTTCTGGTTGCCTTTAAAAACAATATTCACCGTGAAACGACGGAGAAGCCGGCTAACCGCGAAGTCATTGAGCGGGTGTTGTCCGAACAACTTGGGCGTCCGGCGCGATTGGTGACGATGATGCTCAAAGATTGGACCGGAGCAATGGAAGGAGCTTCTGAAGCGCCAAAGGAGGACTTTAAGCTTGAACCTGAGCATGAAGACGGCGGTTCAGGCAACAAACAGCCTTGGATTGATGAAGCTATCCAGCTCTTTGGTGAGGATCTTGTAGTGATCAAAGAATAATGCGCATAGCGCGATAACTATAACAAAGGAGATGAATAATTATGAACAACATGAACCAAATGATGAAACAAGTGAAGAAGATGCAGGAGCAAATGCTGAAAGCACAAGAGGAACTGGCGGACAAAACAGTCCAAGGTACCTCCGGCGGCGGGGTTGTAACTGCTGAAGTTAACGGACACAAGAAATTGCTTGCTATCACGATCAAACCTGAAGCGGTAGATCCGGAAGATGTTGAAATGTTGCAGGATCTCGTTATGACAGCAGTTAATGATGCAATGGCCAAAGCTGATGAGATTGCCAACAAAGATATGGGCAAGTTCACAGGCGGCATGAATATTCCGGGACTATTTTAATTTAAATTGATCCTGTCAAAGGAGACATAATCGATTGTATTATCCCGAACCAATAGCCAAGCTGATTGATGCCTTTACCCGTTTGCCAGGTGTGGGCCCCAAGACAGCGGCGCGTTTAGCTTTTCATGTGCTTAACATGAAGGAAGATGACGTTATCGATTTTGCCAAAGCACTCGTGAGTGTGAAGCGTAACCTTCATTACTGTTCGGTGTGTTGTAATATTACCGATACGGACCCGTGTCGCATCTGTCAGGATAAGTCCAGGGATGTCTCTGTAATCTGTGTAGTCCAGGATTCGAAAGATCTGGTGGCCATGGAGCGCACCAAAGAATTCGATGGATACTATCATGTGTTACAGGGCGCGATTTCACCTATGGAGGGAATTGGTCCGGACGATATTCGTTTGAAGGAACTTCTGATTCGATTAAGTGATGAACGTATAAAAGAGATCATTCTGGCGACGAACCCCAATATTGAGGGCGAGGCTACAGCGATGTACATCTCCCGCTTGGTGCGTCCGTTTGAGATCAGTGTGACTCGAATTGCCCATGGATTGCCTGTAGGAGGCGATCTGGAGTATGCCGATGAGGTGACTCTTTCGAAAGCCTTGGAAGGGCGCAGGGAGATGCGTTAGTGTATTTGTTTTAAACACAGTGTACTTCCGAGAAACTTCGTGTTCTAAATATGATTCTTTTTGCCAAGAGAGCCTTAGGGCTCTCTTTTTTTGTGAGGAAAATGAAATGTTCAAGTTCTAAGTTTGTCCTTTCCCTGATAAGTATGAGAATATGCTGCACTGATCAGGAGGGGGAGAGTTTATGTTTATGTGGCGAAATACACGGAACTCGATGGAGAAGCACAACAGAATGTTGAAGGAACTTGAGGCGGATCAAATCTATGAAGATATTCAGTTGGCAAAGCAGGAATGGGAGCGGGCAATGAGACAGTTCGAAGATGCGCAGGGGCAGGATGAGATTGATTATGCCATTTATGTGTTGGAGGCGGCCGAACGGAAGTACCAGATTCATTTGAAGAGAGCGAAGCGAGCCAGAGCAAATGATGATGTTACATCACAGCGAGGGGTTAGTATGTAGAGTTAGATTTACATTAAACACGGAGGTGTACCATATGAAGAGTATTATATTGGGGAGTGTATTGGTTTTATCGTTACTGGGACTTATCGTTGTATTGTTCAGAAAGCGAATAGGGTTATCATTTTTCACGTCTTTCGGAATTCATCTGGTGCTGGCTGCAGTAGGGATATACATCGTGAATTATTCCGGCTGGATTACAGGTGTCTACATCCCGCTGAACCCTGCAACGATAGGGACTGTAACTGTTTTGGGATTGCCAGGTGTGGGCCTGTTATTGGGGCTGAAAATTTCTTTGTTCGGATAGTTGACTCCTAGGATATTTATATGGTACATTATATCTCGTTGCTTTGCTTGCTTGGTTACATGCTTTTGATGAAATGAAGAAGTTCATTACGAACTTCGAAAAAGAATTTCAAAAAAACACTTGACCAAAACAAACGAAGTGTGATATATTATAAAAGTCGCCGCTGAGAGAAAATGGTGACAAAAAAACAAGTTTGATCTTTGAAAACTGAACAACGAGTGAGTAAACATTCTGCTTGCAGGATGAACGCGAAAGTTTGAAACCAGCCTTGGCTTGGATCAACTGGAGCACAAATGAGATTTTTAATCTCGTCAGATTCAAAATGAGCTTATCGCTCTTTTCAATACTTTATTGGAGAGTTTGATCCTGGCTCAGGACGAACGCTGGCGGCATGCCTAATACATGCAAGTCGAGCGGACTTGAAGAGAAGCTTGCTTCTCTGATGGTTAGCGGCGGACGGGTGAGTAACACGTAGGCAACCTGCCCTCAAGTTTGGGACAACTACCGGAAACGGTAGCTAATACCGAATAATTGTTTTCTTCGCCTGAAGAGAACTGGAAAGACGGAGCAATCTGTCACTTGGGGATGGGCCTGCGGCGCATTAGCTAGTTGGTGAGGTAACGGCTCACCAAGGCGACGATGCGTAGCCGACCTGAGAGGGTGATCGGCCACACTGGGACTGAGACACGGCCCAGACTCCTACGGGAGGCAGCAGTAGGGAATCTTCCGCAATGGGCGAAAGCCTGACGGAGCAATGCCGCGTGAGTGATGAAGGTTTTCGGATCGTAAAGCTCTGTTGCCAGGGAAGAACGCTTGGGAGAGTAACTGCTCTCAAGGTGACGGTACCTGAGAAGAAAGCCCCGGCTAACTACGTGCCAGCAGCCGCGGTAATACGTAGGGGGCAAGCGTTGTCCGGAATTATTGGGCGTAAAGCGCGCGCAGGCGGTCATTTAAGTCTGGTGTTTAATCCCGGGGCTCAACCCCGGATCGCACTGGAAACTGGGTGACTTGAGTGCAGAAGAGGAGAGTGGAATTCCACGTGTAGCGGTGAAATGCGTAGATATGTGGAGGAACACCAGTGGCGAAGGCGACTCTCTGGGCTGTAACTGACGCTGAGGCGCGAAAGCGTGGGGAGCAAACAGGATTAGATACCCTGGTAGTCCACGCCGTAAACGATGAGTGCTAGGTGTTAGGGGTTTCGATACCCTTGGTGCCGAAGTTAACACATTAAGCACTCCGCCTGGGGAGTACGGTCGCAAGACTGAAACTCAAAGGAATTGACGGGGACCCGCACAAGCAGTGGAGTATGTGGTTTAATTCGAAGCAACGCGAAGAACCTTACCAGGTCTTGACATCCCTCTGACCGGTACAGAGATGTACCTTTCCTTCGGGACAGAGGAGACAGGTGGTGCATGGTTGTCGTCAGCTCGTGTCGTGAGATGTTGGGTTAAGTCCCGCAACGAGCGCAACCCTTATATTTAGTTGCCAGCACTTCGGGTGGGCACTCTAGATAGACTGCCGGTGACAAACCGGAGGAAGGTGGGGATGACGTCAAATCATCATGCCCCTTATGACCTGGGCTACACACGTACTACAATGGCCGGTACAACGGGCTGCGAAATCGCGAGATGGAGCCAATCCCAACAAAGCCGGTCTCAGTTCGGATTGCAGGCTGCAACTCGCCTGCATGAAGTCGGAATTGCTAGTAATCGCGGATCAGCATGCCGCGGTGAATACGTTCCCGGGTCTTGTACACACCGCCCGTCACACCATGAGAGTTTATAACACCCGAAGTCGGTGGGGTAACCGCAAGGAGCCAGCCGCCGAAGGTGGGATAGATGATTGGGGTGAAGTCGTAACAAGGTAGCCGTATCGGAAGGTGCGGCTGGATCACCTCCTTTCTATGGAGAATCGTTTCCCGAGTGGAAACATTCAAATAAGCAGGTTCTTAGAACCTGCGACCGCAATTCATTTCGGTCCTTCACCTTGGTGTGGATGAAATGAAGAGCAAAACACTCACTCGTTGCTCAGTTTTGAGAGCTCAAACTCTCAAACGTTTGGTGGCGATAGCGAAGGGGTTCCACACGTTCCCATCCCGAACACGACCGTTAAGCCCTTCAGCGTCAATGGTACTTGGACCGCAGGGTCCTGGGAGAGTAGAATGCCGCCAAGCGTAACCCATTTTGGGTTCAAATAGTATATATAATGTGGGCCCTTAGCTCAGTTGGTTAGAGCGCACCTCTGATAAGGGTGAGGCCGGTGGTTCGAGTCCACCAGGGCCCACCATCTACACTTTTTAATTTCATATGGGGCCATAGCTCAGCTGGGAGAGCGCCTGCCTTGCAAGCAGGAGGTCAGCGGTTCGATCCCGCTTGGCTCCACCAAAATTGTTTTACAAGTTTGTTCTTTGAAAACTAGATATCGAAACGAAAGTAATGCGAATTAGAACATTCCTTTTTAGCTGAACTTGTGTTAAAACAAGTTTCAATAAAAACGGTAGTTAATTGCTTTTGCGATGGTATTGAATGGGAGTGACTTTTGGCTTTGCGCAAGCAAAACAAGGGAAGCGAGCAGTCAAAACCGGAGCAATATGGTTAAGCTACTAAGAGCACACGGAGGATGCCTAGGCGCTAGGAGCCGATGAAGGACGTGGCGAACAACGAAACTGCCTCGGGGAGCTGTAAGCAAGCTTTGATCCGGGGGTGTCCGAATGGGGAAACCCAGCTGGGGTAATTTCCAGTTACTCACAACTGAATACATAGGTTGTGCAGAGGCATACCAGGGGAACTGAAACATCTAAGTACCCTGAGGAAGAGAAAACAATAGTGATTCCGTCAGTAGCGGCGAGCGAACGCGGAGAAGCCCAAACCAGAGAGCTTGCTCTTTGGGGTTGTGGGACGTCTCACATGGAGTTACAAAGGAACCGGTTAAGCGAAGAGGTCTGGAAAGGCCCGCCAAAGAAGGTAAAAGCCCTGTAGTTGAAAGTCTGTTCCCTCCGAGACGGATCCCGAGTAGTGCGGGGCACGTGAAACCCCGTATGAATCCGGCAGGACCATCTGCCAAGGCTAAATACTTCCTAGCGACCGATAGTGAAGCAGTACCGTGAGGGAAAGGTGAAAAGCACCCCGGAAGGGGAGTGAAATAGAACCTGAAACCGTGTGCTTACAAAAAGTCAGAGCCCGTTTTAGGGGTGATGGCGTGCCTTTTGTAGAATGAACCGGCGAGTTACGTTCCCGTGCAAGGTTAAGGTGAAGAGCCGGAGCCGCAGCGAAAGCGAGTCTGAATAGGGCGACATAGTACGTGGACGTAGACCCGAAACCGGGTGATCTACCCCTGTCCAGGGTGAAGGTGCGGTAACACGCACTGGAGGCCCGAACCCACGCATGTTGAAAAATGCGGGGATGAGGTGGGGGTAGCGGAGAAATTCCAATCGAACTCGGAGATAGCTGGTTCTCCCCGAAATAGCTTTAGGGCTAGCCTCGGAAAACAGAGTCGTGGAGGTAGAGCACTGATTGGGTGCGGGGCCCGCAAGGGTTACCAAGCTCAGTCAAACTCCGAATGCCATAGACTTACTTCCGGGAGTCAGACAGTGAGTGCTAAGATCCATTGTCAAAAGGGAAACAGCCCAGACCATCAGCTAAGGTCCCCAAGTGTGTGTTAAGTGGGAAAGGATGTGGAGTTGCACAGACAACCAGGATGTTGGCTTAGAAGCAGCCATCATTTAAAGAGTGCGTAATAGCTCACTGGTCGAGTGACTCTGCGCCGAAAATGTAACGGGGCTAAACACACCACCGAAGCTATGGCTTGATGCTTTGCATCAGGGGTAGGGGAGCGTTGTATAAGGGTTGAAGGTGTACCGTAAGGAGCGCTGGACATTATACAAGTGAGAATGCCGGTATGAGTAACGAAAAGATCAGTGAGAATCTGATCCGCCGAAAGCCTAAGGGTTCCTGAGGAAGGCTCGTCCGCTCAGGGTAAGTCGGGACCTAAGGCAAGGCCGAAAGGCGTAGTCGAAGGACAACAGGTCGAAATTCCTGTACCACCGTAAGCCGTTATGAGCAATGGGGGGACGCAGTAGGGTAGTGACGCGGACTGATGGATGTCCGTCTAAGCAGTAAGGCTGATGTGTAGGCAAATCCGCACATCGTAAGGCTGAGCTGTGATGGGGAGTGAAAATTACAGTAGCGAAGGTCATGATCTCACACTGCCAAGAAAAGCCTCTAGCCAGGTGATGGTGCCCGTACCGCAAACCGACACAGGTAGGCGAGAAGAGTATTCTAAGGCGCGCGGAAGAACTCTCGTTAAGGAACTCGGCAAAATGACCCCGTAACTTCGGGAGAAGGGGTGCCCCGGTAGTGTGAATAGCACGAGGGGGCCGCAGTGAAAAGGCCCAAGCGACTGTTTAGCAAAAACACAGGTCTGTGCGAAGCCGTAAGGCGAAGTATACGGGCTGACGCCTGCCCGGTGCTGGAAGGTTAAGGGGAGTGGTTAGGGAGCAATCCCGAAGCTGTGAACCGAAGCCCCAGTAAACGGCGGCCGTAACTATAACGGTCCTAAGGTAGCGAAATTCCTTGTCAGGTAAATTCTGACCCGCACGAATGGCGTAACGACTTGGGCGCTGTCTCAACGAGAGATCCGGTGAAATTTTAATACCTGTGAAGATGCAGGTTACCCGCGACAAGACGGAAAGACCCCATGGAGCTTTACTGCAGCTTGATATTGAATTTGGGTACGATCTGTACAGGATAGGTGGGAGCCTTTGAAACGTGAGCGCCAGCTTGCGTGGAGGCAACGTTGGGATACCACCCTGATCGTATCTAGGTTCTAACCTGGTACCGTAATCCGGTGCGGGGACAGTGTCAGGTGGGCAGTTTGACTGGGGCGGTCGCCTCCTAAAGAGTAACGGAGGCGCCCAAAGGTTCCCTCAGAATGGTTGGAAATCATTCGAAGAGTGCAAAGGCATAAGGGAGCTTGACTGCGAGACCTACAAGTCGAGCAGGGACGAAAGTCGGGCTTAGTGATCCGGTGGTACCGCATGGAAGGGCCATCGCTCAACGGATAAAAGCTACCCTGGGGATAACAGGCTTATCTCCCCCAAGAGTCCACATCGACGGGGAGGTTTGGCACCTCGATGTCGGCTCATCGCATCCTGGGGCTGAAGTAGGTCCCAAGGGTTGGGCTGTTCGCCCATTAAAGCGGTACGCGAGCTGGGTTCAGAACGTCGTGAGACAGTTCGGTCCCTATCTGTCGTGGGCGTAGGAAATTTGAGAGGAGCTGTCCTTAGTACGAGAGGACCGGGATGGACGTACCGCTGGTGTACCAGTTGTTCCGCCAGGAGCACCGCTGGGTAGCTATGTACGGAAGGGATAAACGCTGAAAGCATCTAAGCGTGAAGCCCCCCTCAAGATGAGATTTCCCAGTATGTAAGACCCCTTGAAGACGACGAGGTAGATAGGCTGGGGGTGGAAGTGCAGCAATGCATGGAGCTGACCAGTACTAATCGGTCGAGGGCTTATCCAATAGCAAGTTTTAAATCGCATGTTTCGTTTCGAATCTAGTTTTCAGGGAGCAATCCTTGAATGATGTTGAAGATTGTTATTTGGAGAGATACCCAAGTGGCTATAAGGGGACCCTCTGCTAAGGGGTTAGACTGCGTAAGCGGTGCGAGGGTTCGAATCCCTCTCTCTCCGCCATCTTTACCTTAAGATGGACAAGCAATCAAGACACAATTAATATGGCGGTGTAGCTCAGCTGGCTAGAGCGTACGGTTCATACCCGTAAGGTCGGGGGTTCGATCCCCTCCGCCGCTACCATATTACCCAGGAGGCTTAGCTCAGCTGGGAGAGCATCTGCCTTACAAGCAGAGGGTCGGGGGTTCGATCCCCTCAGCCTCCACCATATACGCCGGTGTAGCTCAACTGGTAGAGCAACTGACTTGTAATCAGTAGGTTGGGGGTTCAAGTCCTCTCGCCGGCACCATTAATGCCTGGAACCGTGGTGTAGTTGGCCTAACATGCCTGCCTGTCACGCAGGAGATCGCGGGTTCGAATCCCGTCGGTTCCGCCATTAATCCTAAAAATTAAATATGGCTCGGTAGCTCAGTCGGTAGAGCAGAGGACTGAAAATCCTCGTGTCGGCGGTTCGATTCCGTCCCGAGCCACCTTTAATCCTTGGAGGATTAGCGAAGTGGCCAAACGCATCAGACTGTAAATCTGCTCCCGTACGGGTTCGGTGGTTCGAATCCATCATCCTCCACCAGTTTTATGAGTCATTAGCTCAGTTGGTAGAGCACCTGACTTTTAATCAGGGTGTCGAAGGTTCGAGCCCTTCATGACTCATCTTTTAGAAAAGAGTGATTAATCATTAATTTGATTAGTCACTCTTTTTTGTTATGTAATTTTAGCTGAATATGGATATTTATTAATGCTGTGCAAGATATGATAAAATAGTAGAAAATAAGCAGAGTGGTGGCGTTCATTATATGAAGCTCATACCTGATCTAAAACAACAAATTGAAGTCATTATAGGTACAACTTTGGATGAATACGAAATCACAATACAAGAATGGATGCAATCTGTGGAGAATTTGGTTGCTCTTCATGGAAATTCGGAGAACTTTGTTGATGAAGGTGAGAGTCAGGAGCTGCCTGATCAATCTAGATCTCAAGGTTCATTATCCAATGTGATCAGTCTGAATACGGGAGAGCGTATATTTTTTAAGGTTCGGATGAATGAAAAAGAAGAGACCGTCGTGTGTTGGGGATGCGCTGCAAGGTCTATCACTGTGGAAACACGGCAATTAATTGAGCTTTTGATCCGTACTAACACGGGACTAACCGCTGAGGCACAGCCTGTTGTATATGAGAATGATAGAGAGCAGTATCTAACTGAATTGGGTCTCTGGCTTAAAGAGCAGATCGAACAACCAACCAAGCAGGATTCTGAAGCTGTTCCTGATCGGTTTGTAGTGGCGGCAGGATTGAATACGGAGAAGATTCTGTTCTTGCTGCAAGGGGATACACCGGATGCACATCGTTTACGTTCCAAGGAACTCAACAAGTTGCTCGAGAGTTACTTTGGCGAGGAAATTGTATTGATTCCATTAGGTGAGCAAGAGTGGATTTTTATGGGTGATAAAGAGATTGTTACAGAAGAAGCCGAGGAAGATACAACGGAAGCCAAAAAGGATTCATTGAACGCTTTTTGTCTGGGGCTGCATGAATTGGTCGCAAGTGAGTGGGCAGGCGTGTTCCATCTCTCTGCATCCCTACCATGCATTCCGGCACAACAACTAGTATCGGTCACAGCTCTTCTTAAAGAGAGTGTTCAATTGGGCAGGGCGTTCCATGTTACGCAGCATATCCATCTTCCATGGGATCTGCACCTGGAGCGGTTGGTAGCGAGCATTCCAGATGAACAACGCATACGTTTTATACAGGAAACAGGCAAAGACACGTTAATCTTCAATGACAGTGAGACGCTTGCTACGCTTGAAACCTTTTTTAGCCTGGACTGTAATGTTAGCGAGACAGCTAAACGTCTTTTCATTCATCGTAACACGTTGGTATACCGTCTGGACAAGATCAAACAGGAGATTGGCTATGATGTGAGGCACTTCGAAAGTGCTGTTCTGGTGCAGTTTTTGCTGCTTATGTACAAAGTGACGAAAAAGCATTGATATTTTTGTGCAGTTTGCGAATAGTCAAACTTCACGTAGATAGGGTATTATAAAAATACAAATTGTATTCGATTACAAAATGATCTCTGAGGAGGCAACAATCATGGCTGGAGTACGTTTAGAGCATATTTTCAAAAAATACCCGGGTTCTGATAAAGCAACTGTAGTTGACATTAACCTGGACATTAAAGATAAAGAATTTCTGGTATTGGTAGGTCCGTCCGGTTGTGGTAAATCAACAACACTGCGTATGATCGCAGGCCTTGAGGAAATTTCTGAAGGTAAACTCTATATCGGTGACCGTGTCGTTAATGATGTTGCACCTAAAGACCGCGATATCGCGATGGTATTCCAATCCTATGCCTTGTATCCGCATATGAGCGTATATCAAAACATGGCGTTTGGTTTGAAATTGCGTAAGGTTAAAAAAGATGAGATCGACAAACGTGTACGTGAAGCAGCTAAAATCCTGGATATCGAGCATTTGCTTGAGCGTAAACCTAAGGCCTTGTCCGGTGGTCAACGTCAACGTGTCGCTTTGGGACGTGCGATTGTCCGTGATCCACAAGTGTTCTTGATGGATGAGCCTCTCTCCAACTTGGATGCTAAACTGCGTGGTCAAATGCGTGCAGAGATCACTAAACTTGCGAAACGTTTGGAAACGACTGTTATCTACGTAACGCATGACCAGATCGAAGCTATGACGATGGGTGATCGGATCGTTGTTATGAAGGATGGTATCATCCAACAAGCAGCTTCTCCGGAAGAGTTGTATAACCTGCCGGCTAACCTGTTCGTAGCTGGTTTCATCGGTTCCCCGACAATGAACTTTATCTCGGGTAAACTGGCTGAGCAAGGTGCTAATCTTCACTTCGTAGCTCCAGGCGTGGATGTAGAAATCCCGCAAGGTAAAGCACAAGTGTTGAAATCTAGAGGATACATTGGCAAAGAAGTGATTCTGGGTGTTCGTCCAGAAGACATTCACGAAGAGCCAGTATTCCTAGAAGCATCCCCGAACTCTGTATTCTCTACTCACGTAGATGTAACAGAGAACTTGGGTCACGAAATGCTCCTCTACCTGAGCGGTGTTGGTAATGATACAACGATCGCACGTGTAGACGGACGTTCTAACACTCGTGATGGTTCCACAGTTAAAATGGCCATCGACATGAACAAAGTTCATATCTTTGACAAAGAGACTGAAGTGAACGTACTTCTTCAAGACTAATAATACTGAGATTCCTCGGTGACGATGGAACCTGACAGTTAACGCAATTATACATTCTATTGAGAGCCCCTTCCGTTATTGCTGGAAGGGGCTTTTTTAAGATTATTGAATCTATACGTTTTCAGCGGGGCTGAAGGATTCGAAGATCTTAAGAAATCTACTAAACCACGAATGTAGCATCCTCGATACGGCTTCGATCAGAAGACTTTTCTTACCAATGGTTGTGGCAGGCCGCGATTGCATTCAGCCCGGAATTCATTTAAGATTATTTGAAGGTCTGTCTTCTTATTATTAAGAGAATCGACTGTTGGAAGGGTATGCAATCTGTACCCAATGTTGTGAATGCGCCAATAATGGAAAGAACTGATACACGATCTGAATTACATAGAGAGACAGCGAATGCTGAAAGGAAGAGACAAATGGCGAAAAAAGTGAAAGTATCCGAATTGGTACAGCAGTTTCAGTTGGAGGTTGTTTCTGGATCTCAAGGACTGAAAAGAGTCATTACGGTAGATGATCTGAACCGTCCTGGTCTGGAAATGGCCGGTTATTTTGAATACCATCCACAAGAACGCGTACAGTTGCTTGGAAGAACGGAGCTTGCTTTTTTCGCAATGTTGCCAGAGCAAGAACGACGTGATCGTATGCAACGTCTTTGTACGGAAGAGACGCCTTGTATCGTTGTAACGCGCGGACTTGAAGTTCCACAAGAACTGATTGATATCAGTGAAGAGCGGGACCTGGCTGTATTGCGCAGTAATATGGCCACAACGATTCTGTCCAGCCGGATTACCGGATTTTTGGAGGGCAAATTAGCACCTACTGCAACGATTCATGGTGTACTGTGTGATGTATACGGGGTTGGTATGTTGATCACAGGTAGTAGCGGTATTGGTAAGAGCGAAACAGCGCTTGAACTGGTTAAACGCGGACACCGGCTGATTGCCGATGATGCCGTAGAAATCCGCCAAACATCAGACTTTCAGCTGCATGGTACTGCACCTGAATTGATCCGCCATTTACTCGAAATTCGAGGCGTTGGCATCATCAATGTTATGACTTTGTTCGGAGCCGGTGCGGTTCGTAATAATAAACGGATTACCTTGGTTGTACGTCTGGAAGCATGGCAGCAGGATAAACAATATGATCGTCTGGGTCTGGATGAGGAGACTACACGGATCATTGATACCGATGTGCCTCTCGTTACGATTCCTGTTCGTCCGGGACGGAACTTGGCCGTTATTATCGAAGTGGCCGGCATGAACTATCGTCTGAAACAGATGGGTCTTAATGCTGCACTGCAATTCACGAACAAGCTGACAGCAACCATCTCGGAAGATATGGAAGACATGGATTAAGAAGCATATATAAATTGAACTTATGATAAATGGTTGACATGTACTGCTTCTCTGAAGGCGCAGGGCATGCCAACCTTTCGTCATGCGTGCGATTGATCGAATTTATAGGAGTGTGAATGAATGGATACATTATTACTGTTGGACCCGATCGCGTTCTCTATCGGAGCGTTAAAGGTTCACTGGTACGGGCTTATTCTTGGTGCCGCGGCACTTGTAGGACTATTGCTCGTGATCCGGGAAGGTAAAAGATACAATATCCCGCAGGAAGTGTTCATGGACATGGTTCTGTTGGGTGTGCCATCTGCCATCATTGGTGCCCGCATCTACTACGTAGCATTTAAATGGGAAGATTATAAGGATAATTTCTGGGATGTCTTTAAAATATGGAATGGCGGTATTGCCATCTACGGTGCACTTATCGGTGCTATCATCTGTGCAGTTATTTTCTTCCGTCGTAAAGGGTATAACTTCTGGCGTATGGCCGATATCTGTGCGCCTGGACTGATTGTTGGACAGTTAATTGGTCGCTGGGGGAATTTTGTGAACCAGGAAGCCTACGGCGGTCCTGTGGAAGAATCATTTTTGAGAGACAAGCTTCATCTGCCAGACTTTATTGTGAATCAAATGAACATAGACGGCGTGTTCCACCATCCTGCGTTTTTGTATGAATCGATGTGGAGTCTCGTTGGCTTGGTTTTGCTGCTGGTTCTGCGTCGTCAGAAGTTTCTGCGTTCAGGTGAACTGTTCATGTCTTATTTCATCTGGTACTCCATTGGCCGCTTCTTCATTGAAGCTTTGCGTACGGACAGTCTGGGCTTCCAGGCTCCGCAGTGGGTTGCTTCATTAGTGGACGGGTTGTGGTCTCCAATGACTGCAATGGGCTTCGAACAAGGGTATCTTGATCCTGCATACGGTAATGTGAGAATCTCACAACTGCTCGCTATTGGCATCATAATTGTTGCTGTTGTATTCATTGTGGTGAGAAGAGTGACAGGTAAAGCGGATGTTCGTTACAGTGATCCGATTGTATCGACTAAAGTTCCTGCAGATGATATGGAGCATACGGGAACGGTTGCTGGCAAAGAGAGTAAGGTAACGCCTCCAGCCAAAGACGATCCGAAGCAAGTTGATGATAAAAAGGAGTAATGCAGCATGATTGACACGGTACTGTTCGATCTGGATGGAACGATAATTGATACCAATGAGCTGATTATCAGCTCATTCCAGCATGTTATGGGGGGATGGGAACATTCAGCTCCATGGACACGGGAACAGATTATCCCGCATATGGGTGGCACACTGGAGCAGCAAATGCGCACCTTCTCAGGACAGGAGGAAGTCTCCGAGTACGTGAAAGGTTACCGTGCCTATAATGATATCCATCATGAAGCGATGGTTAGACCTTTTCCGCATGTTATTGAGGTAGTAGAAGCTCTGCATCAGACTGGCATTGTAATGGGTGTGGTCACAACCAAAATTCGTCCATCTACATTAAAGGTGCTGGAGCGTTTTGATCTACTGAAGTATATGAAGACGATTGTAACAGTTACCGACGTAACGAATCCGAAGCCGCACGCTGAACCTGTACTGAAAGCCATGAAGGAACTGGGTGCTGATCCTGCCAAAACCTTAATGGTGGGTGACAGTCCGGTGGATATCCAATCGGCACAAAATGCTGGCGCTCTCTCAGCAGGGGTTGCATGGTCTCTTAAAGGAGAAACGATCCTGAACGGATATGGCCCCGATCACATGCTGCATGATATGAGAGATTTGTTGAAACTCATCCGTATTGAAACGGAACGTTCATGAGAAAAGTAACCCGCTATCCGGTAGAGGACCAGAATGCACTTTGGCATATCTACAAGACAGTGAGTCCGTGGAAGGGCGTTCGTAATTTTATCTGGATCCAGTTATCACGCTACTGTCCGATTCTATCGGTGAAGAACTGGATATACCGCCGGATGCTCGGTATGAAGGTGGGAAAACACACAGCCTTTGGCCTCATGGTGATGGTAGATGTGTTCTTTCCGGAGAAAATAACGGTTGGTGAAAACTCGGTCATCGGTTACAACACAACAATTCTCGCTCATGAGTATCTTATTAAGGAGTACAGGCTCGGTGAGGTGATTATCGGGGAAAATGTACTGATTGGTGCCAATACAACAATTCTGCCCGGAGTAACTATAGGGGATGGAGCCGTTGTGGCTGCCGGAGCTGTCGTACATAAGGATGTTGCTCCAGGAGCTTTTGTTGGAGGCAATCCACTGCGTGATCTATCACATTCGGCAACTTCTACGGAAGAGACTGTCTTTAACATGGATGATCCTTCTCAGGGCAGTGTGCATTAAGTCCATAAATTGATAAATCAATATAAATCAATGAAAGTTGATTCGAAGTAAAAAGCTGCTGATAGCAGCTTTTTTCGTATATAAATACCGATTGGTAAGGGTAACGGTGCGTGTATATAACGATATCTTTATCCAAGGACGTTCAAGCCTCGGTATTGTTGACGGTAATGCGGATTTCATGTTATCATATCCCATATCCTTTAGTTTGTTAGCACTTTACCATATGAAAGTGTTTGGAAAGAATTAAACATGATAAAGACTGAACTAAACCAATAGTTGAAGGCTTTTGCTTTTGGAAGCAATACGGTGATTCAGGTTTATAAAGATAGAATGGGGGATTTACACTACATAAATCCTGTTGAAATAGAACGAGGGCGACTCTTAAATTACTGACTCGGGGTGAATATTACCAATGTCCAAACCAAAAGGTTTTGAAAAACCGACCGGCTTCCGCGACTATACACCACATGTAGTATCCAAGCTGCGGACGATTGAACGAAATGTACTGGAATGCATGGAACGCTGGGGTTACCGTCAGATCATTACACCAACGATTGAATACTACGACACGGTAGGTGTAGCAAGCTCTACATCGGATCGAAAACTGTTTAAATTATTGAACAGCCGCGGAACCACGCTGGTGCTGAGATCGGATCTAACGGCTCCGATAGCACGTGTAGTTTCGTCTATGCTCAAAGATGAGCAGTTACCGCTGCGTCTATCCTACCATGCGAACGTATTCCGTTCCATTGAAGAGGAAGCTGGACGTGAAGCTGAATTCTTCCAGACAGGCGTGGAGCTGGTCGGGGACGACTCACCTGAAGCGGATGCAGAAGTTGTTGCGTTAGCAATTGCCTCTTTGCAGGCAGCGGGGGTATCTTCTTTTAAAATAGCAATGGGGCATATGGGATTCCTGAACGGATTATTGGAGGAAGTGATTCCAGGCCAGACCGCTGAGCAGGAGCAATTGAAGGAAGGTCTGCTCGGACGTGATTATGTCGGCTATCGCCAGTCAATTGAAGCATTGAATCTGGAGCCTAAGCTGAAAGAACAGCTCGAAGCGATCCTGCGTCTACGTGGTGGTAAGGAAGTATGCACACATGCGGCAGAGCTAAGTTCAAGCGCTGAAGCAGCTCAATCGATTGCACATCTGTGTGCGGTATTCGAAGTGTTGGAGGCTTACGGTGTATCCGAGCATGTACTGATTGATCTGACGATGATCGGTGATTTCTCCTATTATACGGGCATGACGTTTGAAGGGTATGCGGCAGAACTGGGCTCACCGGTATGTAGCGGCGGACGGTATGATAATCTGTTACAACAGTTTGGGCGCTCGTTGCCAGCTACAGGCTTTGCACTGAAAACCAACCGGATTATTGATGGCGTTCATGGCATTATCATTGAAGAGAAAAAACCAATACTTATCCAATATAGCTCGAAACGTCGGGCCGAGGCACTAACAGAAGCAGCAAGATTACGCAGTATGGGTCAAAATGTAGTGACACTCCTTCTTCCTGAAGACGGAGCTGAGGGAAATGCTGTATCGAGTGGTGCAACAATTGTTCAGGCTGAGCAGGTTATTACTTACGGATCTGAAGAAGGGGGACGCTGAGATGTCGGATATTCTGAAGGTGGCCATGCCGAAGGGACGAATCTATAAAAAAGCCTCCAAATTGTTCCGTGAAGCGGGACTGGATATTCCAGAAGACGTGGACGATACACGCAGACTGGTCATTGAAGTACCGGAAGCGGGAATGGAATTCATCATGGCGAAGCCCGTGGATGTTCCAACGTATGTGGAGTACGGTGTTGCCGATATCGGAATTGTCGGTAAAGACGTTCTGCTGGAGGAAGATCGGGACGTGTACGAACTGTTGAATCTGGGAATCGCCCAGTGCCGTATGTCTGTGATCGGACTTCCCGACTGGAAGCCAGGCATCCAGCAACGTGTGGCAACGAAGTATCCAAGGATTGCTTCACAGTATTTCCGGGAGCAGGGACAGCAGGTCGAGGTGATCAAGCTGAATGGTTCCATTGAGCTTGCACCCCTGATTGGTCTGGCAGACCGGATTGTCGATCTGGTGGAGACAGGTCAGACGCTGCGCGAGAACGGACTTGTGGAGATGACAGGCATTCTGGATATCACGAGCCGTCTTATCGCCAATCGGGTAAGTTATCGGATGAAAAATGCACGAATCCAGGCTTTGTGTGATGCACTTCAGCAGGTCATTCCGGCTTCGAATGAGATTTCAGCGGGAAGTCTTCGGGGATAAACTAATGCGTCGGAAATATAGATGAGAAACATGTAAAGCAAAGGTAAGAGGCACAACAAAGAAACGAATCGGCATAAATAGGCAGGCATTACAGGGGATAAGGAGGTTGTACACATGAAAATTGTACCTGCACGGGAGTTTGATCTGAAGCGTGAAGTAGAGTATGGTACGCCGGAGCAAAATGAAACGGTACGGCGTATTGTCAGCGACATTCGCTGGGAGGGAGATAAGGCCCTGCTGCGTTACACGGAACAGCTGGACCGCACGAAGCTGACGGCAGCGGAGCTACGCGTGCCGCAGGATGAGCTGCAGGCTGCTTATGCAGCTGTGGAGCCATCCTTTGTGACGGCGATTCGCCAAGCTGCCGCCAACATTCGTGCGTTTCACGAGAAGCAGAAACGCAATTCTTGGATGGATTGGCAGCCGGACGGCAGTCTGCTGGGCCAGGTCATCCGACCGCTGAAGCGGGTCGGTGTCTATGTACCTGGCGGCAAAGCAGCGTATCCATCGTCTGTGCTGATGAATGTGATTCCGGCACAGGTGGCAGGCGTGCCGGAGATTGTTCTCGTGACGCCGCCGTCTACGAACGGCGGCGAAGGTATTGACCCGTACATTCTCGTTGCTGCTGCGGAAGCAGGCGTGAGCGAGATGTACCGGGTTGGCGGCGCTCAGGCCATCGCCGCCCTGGCTTACGGCACGGAAAGCATTGCCCCGGTCGACAAGATCTGTGGACCGGGCAATATTTACGTGGCGCTCGCGAAGCGCGAGGTGTACGGTGCGGTCGATATCGACAGTATCGCCGGGCCGAGTGAGATTGTGGTGCTCGCCGATGATACGGCGAATCCGGTGTATGTCGCCGCAGACCTGTTGTCGCAGGCGGAACATGACGAGATGGCATCGGCCATTCTCGTCACCAATTCGGCCTCGCTGGCGGAAGCCGTGCAGGGCGAAGTGCAGCGCCAGCTTGCTGTGCTGCCGCGGCGGGATATCGCTGCTGCTTCCGTGGAGCAGTATGGCGCGATTATAGTAGTCGATTCCATCGATGAGGGAATCGATGTGGTGAACCGGCTCGCACCGGAGCATCTGGAGATCATGGTGCAGGAGCCAATGGCTTACGCTGGCCGGATCGAAAATGCCGGCGCGATCTTCCTCGGCCCGTACAGTTCGGAGCCGGTAGGGGATTATTTTGCCGGACCGAATCATATTATTCCGACCAATGGAACTGCGCGGTTCAGTTCACCGGTGGATGTGGATGATTTTATCAAGAAGTCCAGTCTGATCTATTACAGTAAAGAAGCGCTGCTGCAGAACGGAGCGGCTATCATAGAGTTGGCCCGCCATGAGGGTCTTGAGGGACATGCCCGTGCAATCGCTGTACGGTTAGAACAGGAAGGAAAGGCGGAATCAGACAATGGATAAGCAAAATAATGGAGTGGAACTTGGAAACAAAGGTGCGGTGCGCCAAGCAGAGGTTGATCGCAAAACAAACGAGACCAATATCCAATTGGCTTTTGCTGTAGATGGAACGGGACAATCCACGATTGAAACGGATGTGCCCTTCCTGAACCATATGCTGGATCTGTTCACGAAGCACGGTCAATTCGACCTGACCGTGCAGGCTCGCGGAGATATCGACATCGATGATCACCACACAGTTGAAGACATCGGCATCTGTCTGGGGCAGACGTTGCGTGAAGCTTTGGGTGGCAAACGCGGGATCAAGCGCTACGCCAGTGTTTTTGTACCGATGGACGAGGCGCTTGCTCAAGTCATTATCGATGTGAGTAACCGACCTCACTTTGAATACCGTGCAGAATACCCTTCCCAACAGGTAGGTAGTTTCTCCACGGAGTTGGTGCATGAATTCCTGTGGAAATTGGCGCTGGAAGCTCGGATTACGTTGCATGTTATTGTGCACTATGGACAGAACACCCACCACATGATTGAAGCGATCTTTAAGGCATTGGGACGTGCACTGGATGAGGCAACGATGATTGATCCACGTGTAACGGGTGTGCCTTCCACGAAGGGAGTGCTGTAGACGATGGCGATTGCAATTGTCGATTACGGTATGGGGAACCTGCACAGCGTCGGCAAAGCGGTCGAACGTCTTGGCTACGAAGCGCTGGTCACGGGTGACCGGGAAGAGATTCTTGGTGCAGATGGTGTCATTCTGCCAGGCGTAGGTGCTTTTGGTGATGCGATGGTTCATCTGCGGGAGAGTGGACTAGATACGGTGGTGAAGGAAGCTTCTGCCGGATCCAAGCCACTGCTCGGTATCTGTCTGGGCATGCAGCTGTTGTTCAGCTCGAGTGAAGAGCATGGCGAGCATGTGGGACTGGATATTCTGCCAGGTAAAGTGGTGCGTTTCGCACCAGGAGAACTGAAAGTTCCTCATATGGGCTGGAACCGTTTAGAATTCCTACATGCCGAAAACCCGCTATTTATGGGACTTGAGGCAGGTCACGTTTATTTTGTCCATTCCTATCATGCACTTACTGAAAATAGGGACGATCTGCTGGCGGTGACGGATTACGGACATCCGGTTACAGCCATTGTAGGCAGAGGGTCTAACTTCGGCATGCAATTCCACCCGGAGAAAAGTGGTGAACTTGGCATGAAGCTGCTTGGTAACTTTCTGGCTCTGACAGGAGCGCCTGTACAAAGGTAAATGTCTCTGGAATCCGTGGACAATAGGACTAGTGCAAGAGAGCGAACACATAGTCTACGCAAGTCCAGAGAAACAGGTGTGATCTGAGTATAATTCATATGATCCGAGACGGAGTGATACACTGCTACGGAGTGTTAAACATAGCATACCCGGTATGTGAGCATTGCTCGTCTCTTCTAATTTATAAAATATCTGGAGTTAAACACGTAGGCACGAAATCCAGCGTACCAATAGAGTTCATATCGTCAGTATGTAATAAGCGTACAAATCTAATCAATATTCAGGAGGCCTTGTATGTCATCTTTTATCCTATATCCGGCGATTGATATCCGGGACGGCAAATGTGTAAGACTGGTGCAGGGAGATTATAATCAGGAGACCGTGTATAATGATGACCCGGTTCAAGTGGCTCTATCCTGGGAGAAGCAAGGCGGTACATACGTTCATCTGGTGGATCTGGATGGTGCCAAAGCGGGGCATCCCGTTAATGATGAGCTGATCGGACGGATTGCCTCGGCTGTGAACGTACCCGTTCAGGTTGGTGGCGGACTTCGTACGGTAGCGGATGTTGAGCGTTTGCTGGGTCTGGGTGTTAGCCGACTGATCATTGGGACAGCAGCGATTGAAGATCGTGCTTTTACAGAGGAAGTACTGGGACGTTACGGGGATAAAGTGGCCATTGGTATCGATGCACGTAATGGTTACGTGGCAACCCGCGGATGGCTTGAAACATCCGAAGTACAGGCAGAGGTACTCGCGAAGGAACTGGCGGCATACGGGGCAGAAACGTTTATCTTTACGGATATATCCCGTGATGGCATGATGCAAGGTCCTAATGTCGAAGCGATTGTGTCTCTTGCCAAGGCGAGTGGACGGACGGTTATTGCTTCCGGTGGTGTAAGTGTGATGGATGATCTGCTTCGTCTGAGTCGTCATGCGGATGATGGTGTTGGTGGAGCAATCGTGGGCAAAGCGCTGTATACTGGAAGCATCGATCTGTCTGAAGCAGTACGTGCGGTAAACAAGTAGAGGATATTCGGGTAGAGAGGAAGAGGTAGCATGCTGGCAAAAAGAATCATCCCCTGTCTGGACGTGAAGGACGGCCGGGTCGTCAAAGGCGTCAACTTCGTTAATCTCCGCGATGCGGGTGATCCGGTAGAGCTGGCGGCGCTATATGACCGCGAGGGCGCGGACGAATTGGTATTTCTCGATATCTCCGCTTCGGTAGAAGGTCGCGAAACGATGGAAGAAGTCGTACGGCAGACGGCAGGCGAGATTGCTATTCCTTTCACCGTAGGCGGTGGCATCTCCAAGGTGGAGGATATGAAGCGTATTCTCCGTGCAGGGGCAGACAAGATTGCAGTGAATACAGCGGCGGTACTTAATCCACAGTTAATTGCCGATGGCGCACGTCGCTTCGGATCGCAATGTATTGTGGTAGCAATCGATGCCAAGTATAACGAGGCTTGGGGCGAGTGGGAGGTCTACACGCACGGTGGACGGAAACCTTCCGGAATCAAGGCACTGGAATGGGTTAAGCAAGCTGAGGCATTAGGCGCGGGAGAGATTCTGCTAACAAGTATGGACGCGGACGGAACGAAAGACGGTTTTGATCTGAAACTGACGGCAGCGGTATCCGAATCTGTGCGTATTCCGGTCATCGCATCGGGCGGTGCGGGCAAGGAATCTCATTTCTATGATGTATTCACCACAGGCAAAGCGGATGCGGGTCTGGCCGCAACGATTTTCCATTACAAAGAAATCGCCGTACCGGCGCTAAAACAACATTTGAGAGAACAAGGGGTGGAGATCCGTGACTAAAGTGAGCGATGAAATCAAGGAACAGCTGTCCTTGGAACAGGTTGTGGAACACATTCGTTGGAGTGATGGTTTGGTTCCTGCAATTGTGCAGGATGTGGATACACGGAAAGTCTTAATGATGGCTTATATGAATCGCGAATCCCTGAAGTTGTCGCTGGAATCCGGTGAGACCTGGTTCTGGTCACGCTCGCGTCAGGAGTTGTGGCATAAAGGTGCAACATCTGGCAACGTGCAGACGATTACTTCCCTGAAATATGATTGTGACGGCGACACCTTGTTGGTTGAGGTCAAACCAAATGGTCCTGCTTGCCATACAGGTGCGGTAACTTGTTTCCATAATGAGATCATTGGTTTGCCAGAGAAATCGGCGGACAAGGCTTCGGATGGGACCGGTGCGAATGCTGCAAACTCCAGTTCCGAAAGTCGCTTTGAGGTATTGGCTGAACTGGAATCCGTTATTGCAGAGCGTGAACGTGAGCGCCCTGAGGGTGCATATACAACGTATTTGTTCGATAAAGGTGTAGATAAAATCCTGAAGAAAATCGGTGAAGAAGCGTCCGAGACGATCATCGCCGCCAAAAATAAAGATAATGACGAGCTTCGCCTGGAAGTCAGTGACCTGATGTATCACCTGCTCGTCCTGTTACAAGAGCGCAAGCTGCCGCTGGACGACATTATGTCAGAGCTGAGCCGCCGTCATGAACGGCCTCGCCGCGATTAGGAGGCGAGCATCGTGCGTATAGACTATCACACACACCATGAGCGGTGTGGACATGCCGTCGGCAAACTGGAGGAATACGTGCAACGCGGGGTGGAGATCGGGCTATCCCAGATTGGATTGTCCGATCACATGCCCTTGTTGCATGTGGATCCGGCTCAATATTATCCGGAAATGGCGATGCCTATGGATGAACTGCCGCGTTACGTGGAAGAGTGCTTCTCCTTGAAAGAACGTTACCGTGGGCAGATTGACGTGCGCGTTGGTCTGGAAGGTGACTACATTGAAGGCTGGGAAACAGAGATCCGTGCGATCATCGAGCGTTATCCATGGGACTATGTGATAGGCTCTGTTCATTTCCTCGGGGAATGGGACATTACGGACTTCCGCCAGACCCATCATTGGGAAGGCAAAGACGTACTTGAAGTATATCGTCAGTACTACGATGCCGTAAGCAAGGCAGCTGCCACGGGCATGTACGATATTATGGGCCATACGGATGTCATTAAACGCTTCGGCTTTGTTCCTTCAGCAGAGCAAACAGAAGAACGTATCTCACTGGAGAACGCAGCGCTGCAGGCTATTGCAAAAAGTGGCTGCGCCATGGAGCTGAATGCTTCCGGGTTATCGAAACCGTGTGCAGAGATGTTCCCTAGTCGCAGGATGCTAACGGAAGCTATTCGCTTGGGTATTCCATTAACCATGGGCTCTGATGCACATGACCCACTGAAGCTGGGGGATTACTTGCCTGAAGCGGAGGCTCTCTTGCATGAGCTGGGCTGTACGGAGGTCGCTGTTTTCGAAGGCCGTCATCGCTCGTTCATTCCTTTAAATGTATAAGCCAGTGGAGTATAATGAGGGTAGGAAATAACCTTTTAGAGGTAGTTCAAAAAGTCCGCCTTTGATTACGAAGGATGCCTAATGGCATCTTCAGCATCGAAGCTGGAATTCAGCCGAAATGTCCGTTGCTCACGTAGTTTTGCCTACGCTCCGTTGCTCACGTAGTTTTGCCTACGCTCCGCTACTCCATTTCTAGCTTTATCCCATCTTCTCGGTACTGAAAACCGGTCTTTTTGAACACTCGCTTTTAGATAAGGGATTATATAGGGACTTCAACCCTCGGGAGGGCATTATGCAGCATTCGTTACGTATTTTTTCCGGTTCATCGAACCCTAAGCTGGCAGAACAGGTATGTGACAAGCTGGGAGTACAACTGGGCAAGATCAAGCTGTCCCGGTTCAAGAGCGGAGAAATATACGTTCATTATGAAGAAACGATCCGTAATTGCGATGTGTTTCTGATACAGTCGTTGTCTCATCCGATCAATGAGTTGTTTGTTGAACTGCTTGTGATGATTGATGCCGCGAAGAGGGCTTCTGCACGTACAGTGAACATCATTGTTCCTTATTATGGCTATGCTCGTCAAGAGCGTAAATCTGCTCCTCGGGAGCCGATCTCGGCTAAGATGGTAGCAGATGTATTAACGACAGCTGGGGCCAATCGGGTGGTAACGATCGATCTGCACGCAGCGGCCATTCAGGGATTCTTCAACATTCCGGTTGACCATATGACATCGCTGGATCTGATTAGTGATTATCTGTTAAGTAAAGGCATTGAGAACCCTGTCGTGGTTTCCCCAGATGCGGGACGAGCATCAATGGCAGAGAAGCTGGCGAATCGTCTGGATTCTCCATTTGCCATTATGATCAAGAAACGGCCAAGCCATAATGAATCGGTGATCACCCATGTCATTGGTGATGTCGAAGGCCGGACACCTATTATTATTGAGGATCTAATCGATACCGGAACGACTATTCTGAATGTCGTGGAAGGGTTGAAGGAACGTGGGTCCAAAAATGTATATGTATGTGCAACACACGGATTGTTCTCGGATGGGGCAGTGAGTAAATTGAATCACCCGTCTATTGAAGAGGTGGTCGTTACGGACTCGATCGCACTGCCAGATGACCACCCTGAATGCTTCAAAGTGTTACCTGTTGCGCCAATGTTGGCCCGCGCCGTACGCATTATTGTGGATGGTGGTTCCATGGCTACATTGTTTAAGGATTCTGGTATTTAGCGCATCGAGGTATTAAATGTTGCTAAGCTTGATTAGCTGTTCCGTGTCTGAGTTGCTTGCCTGCTCAGCACGGTTTTTTTGTTTTGACTCTAGGAATTCAATTCTTGCATTACTGCTCGGAGGCTTGTGCTATAATAACATAAAATTAGTTATGATAGCGTTATCATATATGGGGTTCATCCCAGAGGTGTGACGGATGCTGAACAGTAGAACCACGGCTGATGAATATTGGCATCGTGGAGTGAGGAGTGGGGTCTATTGTCTCGTAATTGGTATTATCGGTTACTTTTTTCGTATTTTCCGATTTTTTTTCTTACCGTGACCATACTCATTTTTATCGCGTTTGTATTTATTAATGATATCTCCAGGGAGGAAACCCGAAAAGCAGACCGCATTTCCTCCAGTTATCTTTTGGACACGGTAGATCGCACGATCAGAGATATTGAACTATCCATCCTGGAAACGGTGCAGAGTCAACAGGCCTATAAACTTTATTTTAATAATACAAGCCAGACCAGCTCCGATAACGTGTATACCATTGCACAGAGTTTGCGTGAGATGACCAATTCTTCCTCATGGATTCAATCCATTTATCTCTATGACAAGAGAAATCAACATGTTCTAACGGTAAGTGGCTCCAGAGAAGTGGAAAGTTTCTCTGATAAAGCATGGATTGATCAAATGGCCAACGGGTCAACTGGATCGGGCTGGCAGCCCGTTCGGGAATTCGATGCTGAATCCGTACAACGTACCCCTATTCGGGTGTTAACCATAAATAAAGATATGCCTTTACCTTTTGGATCCCAAGGTACCCTGGTCATTAATATCAAGATGAGTAGCATCGAGCAAAGTGTAGACAGTATGGTCAATGGGCAACTGTCATTTCTGACAATTACGGATCGCGATGGCCAAGTGGTGTATAACGCACATTCTGATGGGGAGGGTTCAGTAGATGGACAAGAGCTGAATAACTTACCCCTGGAAAGACTGGGTTGGACATTATCGAGCGGAATCAAGGCAGGGAACTTGTTTGGCTGGGTATCTGTTGTGTCCTATGTGTGGGTGATCATTGCCATTGTGACTGTCCTCTGTGCGATCGTCTATATCGTGTATATTACTCGTCGTAACTATAAGCCTATTCAGATCATCATGAACCGGATCGAATCACATCAGATTCGGGCGTTCGAACATTCCGGTGTTCGTACCGATGAGATGAAGATGATTGATGGTGTGCTTGAGAATCTGATTAATCATATGATGGATTATGATAAGAAGAGTAGAGAAAATGTACTTATGCAACGCAGTAAGCTGTTTAATGCTTTGCTGCATGGGGAACATACGGATCATGCTGCTGAACAGCTAAAGGAGCTATCCCCGTTGGATGAGGTACATGACACATCACGTTTTATTGTTGTGGTTGGTGAGATTGACCGCTATGAAAAGGGGTTTCAGGAGAGGTATACAAGAGGCGAGCAGAACACTTTGAAATTTGCCCTAATGAATGTTCTGCAAGAGCTATCCCGCAATACAGGGGTACAATGCTGGACAGAATGGATCAGTGCAGATCGTATCGCAATCCTCTTTGTGTTTATAGAACAGCGGGATAACAAGGATATGGCCGGACAGATTCGCGTTCTTGCGGAGGAATGTAAATCATGGGTTGAACAAAACCTACGTATTTCCTTACGCTTTGGCATTGGGCCAATTTCTGACGGTTTAGGTTCGATTCAGAATTCCTATGCGGCGGCTGAGGCAGTGATGCAACGTAAACTGTTAATGAATGGGGATGTGGGTCAGGCGGAGTGTGGAGAACACCAGCATCCATTGCTGGATACCTACACGTATCTGCAGATGATTGCCGACTTCGTGAAACGATTCCGGATGTCCAGTACCCAGTGGCGTGATCAGCTAGAGGAGATATTTACAGCGTTTGAACAAAATAAGCTGCCGGATGATGAGATTCATTCCCTAATCCAGGCGATGCTACAGATGCTCAGCAGAGAAGTGGCCATGATGTCGGAAGAGCTGCAGGAGGCATTGTCAGAAGAGAATATTAACAAGTGGCTACAGTTGATGGAAGAAGCAGAGACACTCCAAGATGTCAAAGGTCTTCTGTTCGATAATCTGACGGATCTGTTCAGAACATATGTAGCGGTAACCGAAACCAAGAGTTACAAGGCAATGGTTAACGAGATGAAAAATTATATTGAAGAGCAGTTCGCAAATCCGGATCTTTCATTAAAACATTTGAGTGATCGATTCCAGATTACAGGCAAGCATGCGAGTTATTTGTTCAAGACAGAATTCAACATGAAGTTTGTTGATTTTGTTACAGAGCTTCGCATGAAGGAAACGGAACAGTTGCTTATAAAAACGGATCATTCATTACAGGACATTGCCCTGAAGGTAGGGTATGCTAACGGGATTACTTTGGGGCGTGTATTTAAGCGGGTAACGGGGATTACACCAGGAGATTATCGACGTTTGAAACGTGAACACCGAGCACCCGAAGAATAGCACGTGTATCTGATGTTCATACATCAGAAATGAAGTATAGGGTGAATTTCTTGCATTCCTTTTTCGTTCGGAGAGGAGGGAGACAGGAGTTCACCCTTTTCTATTGATCGGACATTAAACTGAAATCGGATTTACCTGCTCGCGAAGGGGATTATGGAGGTATGCCTTTTTTGTTGGGGTTTCCGATTATAGGCTGTATGTGAAAATGGTTTATCTGCAATGGGTCAGGCAAGCCGGCATCTTAGGAGACATATTGCTGTTAAAGCCTGAGATAGCGCGGGTTCAGGAAAATAGTCAGTGTGCGAAAATGAGCATAGTGTATAAACCATAATCCGTTTGAAAGCGCTTCCGAAACTGGTTTATTGCAGAGGGTTGGAAAAATGTGAAATACTCTGGGCAAGCTTTAAACATTCACGCAAAGCCAAAGGGGATGACAAAATGACAAGAAAAGCAACCAAGGGGAGTCTGAAGAAATGGATGGGTTTGGCGCTTACGATGGTAATGGGCGTTTCTTTACTTGCGGGATGCTCATCAGCATCAGAAGAATCAGCTGAAGGTGGAACATCAGGAAATGGCGAGCGCGTTACTTTAAAGGTGGAGGTATTTGATCGCGGTAATAGTCCTTCTCCACATACGATCACGAACAACTACTTAACTAAATTTGTTCAAGAGAAATTCGGCGATCCGAATAACATTGATGTGCAATTCGTACCTGTTCAACGTTCAGAAGAAACAACCAAGCTCAACGTGTTAATGGCCAGCCCCAGCGACGTTCCAGATATTGTGTTTGTATACGACTCCAGTGTGTTCTACCGTTACGCTCAGCAAGGTGGTCTAACTGACGTAGGTGAACTTCTTAATGAACATGCACCTAACTTAAAAGAATATCTCGGCGAAGACCTGTTGAAATTCGGTCAGCTTGAAGGTCAGCAATTCGCTATTCCGGGTAAACGTGCCATTACGGCTCGTTACAACTCATATATCCGTCAGGATTGGCTCGATAAAGTCGGCATGAATGCTCCAACAACAACGGATGAGCTGTACGAAACGTTGAAGGCATTCAAAGAGAAAGATCCGGGCAATCTGGGCAGCAAAAACATCCCAATGGGTATGGCACTTGCCCCAGCGCAGTACGAAACATTGATTTACTCCTTTATTAAACCCGTACAAGATGGGCTTACGTACAGTCAGCGTTACGAGCTACCATTGCATGATGGCTTCAAAGATGCGATGCAGTTCCTTAACAAGCTTTACAATGAAGGCCTGATCAGCAAAGACTTCAGTCTTGATGAAGAAAAAACGCAATTGGTCAAAGACTTCCAGAACGGTAATATTGGCTACATGTCTGAGGACGTAGGTCAGATTCTATATGCAGAGGGTATGCTTGATAATTTGTACAAAAATGTACCGGATAGCAAAGTTGTAGCAGTTGACGCTTACACCAACCCGAATGTGGACAACAAACACATCAAATCACGTTATGGTAGCAACGGTATGTACATCATGATTCCAAAAAGCAGCAAACGTTCGGTTGAAGCAGTGAAATACCTAGACTGGATGGCTTCTGGAACGAACTTGCTGGAGATGAACACCGGTGTCGAAGGTGAAAATTACGATATGGTTGATGGTGTACCAGTTGTTAAAGATGATGCACCACAGGATGTCAAAGATCGTCTCTACAACGGTGGTGACATGGCCATTATTGCCAACGGTAAAGTAGTTGGAGATCAGTCAGCCAATGAAGCCGCATGGATTGCAGGCTTCCCAGAACGTAACCAAGAGCTGATGAGACAGTCCATTGATATCGCTAATACGGATACGATCGGCCCGGTTATCTTCAGCAAACCAATTGAAGCAGAATCTAAATATGGTACAGCGCTAAATGATAAGCTGAAAGTGCTTATTGTGAAAACTGCGATGGCTAAACCGGCAGACTTCGAAGCGGTATATGAAAAAGAAATGAATGATTTCATGTCACTGGGTGGCACAGAACTGAAGAAAGAGCTTGAAGCAGCACTTCAGTAAGCGTTATCAAATAAACTGGTTCATCTTGTGATTACTAAATCAATATGTAATTTACCGCATAACTTTGGAAGGAACGTGTGCCGCCAGTATGGGCGGCACAGCCGTTTCTCTGTTGATAGGAGGAAACCGACTTGACCATCACATACTTGAAAAGGTATTGGCAATTATATGCGCTCATCTCACTGCCTCTGATCTACTTCTTGATCTTTCGTTACGGCCCAATGTACGGGGTTCAGATCGCTTTTAAGGATTTCAACTTGTTTCAGGGCATCAACGGCAGTGAGTGGATCGGTTTCGATGCTTTTCGTGAGGTTTTTGGAATGCGGGACTTTTACACCACATTGCGAAACACTTTCATGCTAAATTTCCTCGACCTGCTTGTTTCGTTCCCTGCTCCAATTATATTGGCCATCATGCTCTATGAAGTTCGATTCAAATGGTTCAAAAAAATATCGCAAACGATTCTGTACATTCCTCACTTTATCTCCTGGGTTATCATCGGGGGAATTGTATACCAATTGTTCGGCAATCAATCCGGTATGGTTAACGGTGTGTTGGAGAGTATGGGCTTAAATTCAATACCATTTTTGACAGAGAAAAACCCATGGCTTGTGACGTACCTGTTCACAGGTGTCTGGCAGAGTGCAGGATGGGGTACCATTCTTTATTTGGCGGCACTGACCGGCGTGAACAAGGAATTGTTTGAGGCTGCCGAGATTGACGGAGCTTCAAGACTGAAGAGAATCTGGCATATTACGCTGCCAAGTATTAAACCAACCATTGTGACCTTGCTCATTCTTAATCTCGGACATATGGTCAGCATCGGCTTTGATCGGCCTTATATTATCGGTAACACAGCGGTACGTGAATATTCAGATGTACTTAGTACCTTTGTATACAGAGTTGGTCTTGAATCAGGACAATACACGCTTGCAACTGTCGTAGGGCTATTCCAGGCCGTGGTAGGGCTAATCTTTGTACTTGGTTCAAACTATATTTCAAAGAAGGCAACCGGCGAAGGTATTTTATAAGTTTTCAAAGCATGAAAGATACGCCAATCGGCTTGTATGTATAGACCATCAGTAAAGGAGCTGTGCGCATATGAGTGAACGCACCTCAAATCGGATTTTTGATATCGTTAATATCTCTTTTATCAGTTTGTTTGTTATATTCTGTCTGGCTCCATTTTTGCACACCATTGCGATATCTCTAAGTTCTAACCGGGCTATTACTTCGGGAGAAGTGACCATTTTTCCTAAAGAATTTAACTGGGATGCGTATATTCAAGTATTCTCTGATCAATCCATGCTATATTCACTGGGCTTTACGACTGTTCTGACAGTGGCAACCACAGTGTTGTGCATGTTATTCACACTTGCTGCTGCTTACCCGCTAACCAAGAAAAAATTAAAAGGGCGCAAGCTCTTCATGTATGTCATCATCATTACGATGTTCTTCAGTGGCGGGATGATTCCCGAGTATTTGCTCATTCGTGATCTCAATATGCTTAATTCAGTCTGGGCACTGATCTTACCGGGACTGGTTAGTCCATTTAACCTGATTATCCTGATCTCATTTTTCAGAGGCATTCCTGAAAGTCTGGAAGAATCAGCAGAAATCGACGGCAGCTCACATGTACACACACTATTCAAAATCATACTTCCACTATCCATGCCTGTAATGGCTACATTAGCCCTGTTCTATGCAGTTGGACGCTGGAATGGATTCCAGGATTCTCTCTTGTATATTAATGATCCGAATCTGTACCCGCTACAGCTCAAGCTCTTCCAAATGGTACAAAACAACATGGTGAGTGAACTTACGCTGATGGAAGGTGCTAACCGTGCACCACTGACACCCGAAAGTCTCAAGGCAGCGACCGTTATTTTTGCAACTGTACCGATTCTGCTTGTCTATCCGTGGCTGCAAAAGTATTTTGTCAGCGGTGCGATGCTTGGCGCGGTAAAAGGTTGATATAAAAAAGCTGGGTAAGCTCCAGCCAATGGGAAGGAGGAGGAAAACAGATGCAGCACATAGATAAGGGTATATATTCGTTCTCCACATGCTGGAATATCCGAAAACATGATGTCGGGGAAACCATGATTCGGGAGATTGCCGAACTTGGCTTTCGCCAGGTTGAGCTCAATTATAACGTAACGAAGGAAATGCTCACGACGATTGAGCCCATGATTGAACGCGGAGACATCGGTATCTCCAGTGTCCATAATACGTTTCCACATGACCCTGATCCCGATTATGGTACGGATTCCGTCCTGCTTGGATTCGAGGATGAGGTTAAACGTCAGCGGGCAATAGAGTTACTTGTTGAGTCGGCAGAATATGCCCATCGTTATGGGGCTAAAGCTGTCGTCGTACACCCTGGGGAAGTACCTTTTCCTGAGGATATCAGCAAAGATCTTGGAAAGCTCTATCACGAGGAAGGTCCGGATTCACCGAAGTATCGCAGCAAATGGGCTGAATTGATGGAGCGGCGGGAAGCCCTCAGTTCAGGGTATGTGGAGAAAATTATCGCCAGTCTGGATGAGGTATGCAATCGGGCAGCAGCTAAAGGTCTGGATGTTCGTTTCGGAATCGAGACGAGATCCAGACCACAACAGATTCCTACCCTTGCCGAAGCCAAGACCATCATCGCTGCCCTCAAAGGGGCTCCGGTTGGTATCTGGTACGATACGGGTCATGCCATTATGATGGACCGAATGGGCCTTTACGACAGTGTAGGTGAAATGCAGGACCTGATGAATGATATCGTAGGTGTTCATATCCATGAGACACTGGGCCTCTCTGACCACTGGTGCCCTTATGTACACAGTAAGGACGTGAACTTCTATGATGCCTATCTGCCGATGATTCTCCGGGCACAGGTGAAGGTATACGAGTTGAAGTCTGCCTGTAAGCCAGAAGAGATCCACGAGAGTCATGACTTGCTTATGAAGAAGCTTGGAGTGGCAGATTAGCAGAATAGGAGTCGTGATATTAGGAACATTCTGCGTGTTCAAAGCTTGTGGTTCAACGGCTGTTTTCTCGGTGATGAAAACCACATAAAAATGTGGTTGAACAAGAACGGATTTCTAGCGATTTTGTAGAAAGATGATATATACTGACGAGGAAAAATGAACTCACGTTACGGGCGGTATGAGCGGAAGCAGCATACTTTTCACATCGGGAGAATGCATTGGTTGGAGGGACTGCACATGTACAAACAACTGGTGGACAGTAATGACAGAGCGGTAGAAAGAGGCATATCTCGGCAGATGCTTGATCCGGAAAGCCGTTACTATGGAGGGACAATTGATCCCTTCACAGGTGTTGCCTGGGTCAACCACACGACAGGAACGCCCACGGATATGTGTTACTGGGGAGCAGCGATCTCCAATCCGGACTCCGTATATTACCAGGATGAGGCGTTGTTAAATCGACTGCTATTAGCTACGGAATATGTACTTCGCTTCCAGCATGAAGACGGTTCAATATCGCCTGGCTGGACCAACTACCATTCTCCTCCGGATACTGCATTTGTCGTTGTAGGGTATTCGCAGTTGTATCAGCTTCTTCTGCAACAGGAATGGGAGCCGCTGCAACCTGTATTGGACAATATGAGGCTGTTTCTGGAACGGACAATCCCAACCATGCTTACGGGAGGCTGTCATACGCCAAATCATCGCTGGGTGCTATGCGCGGCGCTCGGTTTCCTGCATGAACTATTTGATCTGGAGGAAGCTGTGCGGCGCGCAGAGCAGTGGATGGATGAAGGGATGGATATTACACCCGATGGGGAGTGGACGGAACGGAGCAATGGCATATACAGCGCAGTTAGCGACATCATGTTAATTCATGCCGCGCGCCTGCTCAATCGTCCTGAACTACTTGAACCGGTGAGGTTCAATCTTCGCATGATGATGTACCTTGTGCATCCTACGGGCGAGATTGTTACGGACTATTCAGGGCGACAGGATCTGGGCAGTGTTCATGATCTGTCACCTTATTATCTGCCATATGCCATTCTGGCACGGCTGGATGGCGATCCACTCTTTGCTGGCATGGCGTCCTGGGCGGGAAATACATTGACAGATCCGGGTGTATGCTCAGTGAATACGCTCATTCGATTAATGCTTGAGCCGGAGCTTCAGCAGACGAATAACACACGTGATGCATTACCGGAACAGTATGAGGTCATGCTCAATGAACATTTTGTGCGGGGAGAATATCTGGAGCAGATGGACGCAGTAGGGCATCACGGACATATCTCGCACAGCCGGATGCATACGGACTTTGGTGCTCCCGTAGCCCGAATTCGGGATGGTGATACGAGTGTGACTGTGATGACAGAAGTTCCTTCCTTCTTCGCTCTTCGTCATGGCAAGGTGCGCTTGTTGGCTGTTCAACTGGCCTCTTATTTTAATCCAGGGTATGTACCTATGCAGCAAATGACAAGGCTGTCCGAAGGGTATCGACTGACTGGCGAGCAGAAAAAAGGCTACTACGGCCCAGTTCCTGCGAATCTGTTGCCGGAATCGGCCGCATCAGCCATCAGTCCATGGTACTTGCTACCTCATCAGAGCCGTCAGCTCACCCATGAGCAGACGTTCCATGTAGGGGCAGAGTTGCAGCCAACCCAAAACGGATGGACCATGCATCTCTCAGGGAAGGAACCGGAGGACATTATGATGCAGTTGTCCTTTGTATTCGGAAGCGAAGGTGAGCTGACCTGCGAGGATGCGATTGAAACGAGTGAGGGCCACTACTTGTGGAAAGGCGGTACATTGCGCTATACCTGCGGAGAAGACTGGTTAGAGATTACTGGAGGCGAGTTGGGGCATCTGGCAGCAAGTGTTCGGGAGGCAAAACTGCCGGACAAGTGTAAGGTTGTGCTGTTCAATTTCATGACACCTTTCGATAAGACCATTCATATTTCACTTTCTCCTTCGATGGCGTTGAAGAATTGAAGCGATTGAGACTCTATTCCTCGCATGTTAACAAGGTCTATCATTTTAGTTGATCTAATGCAGTTTCGATTGATGTAGTTACCTGAGTATTATCTGTTGGCAAAAAATAAAGATGGCATTTCATCCGTGCATGATGGAATGTCATCTTTATTTGCATTTTTTTCATAAACGACATGAAACTACATATTGAGATGTGGGCCTTAAGATGTGGTATACTGAAGAGTATGAATGAAATGCAAAGAGGAGGTGCCTTGGAGATGAAGGGCAAGCTAGTGCGGGCTGAGGGACACCTTGCCAATATTATACCGATTCACTTGGATGCTTCTTTCTTCTTTGAAAGAGCTGTCCGCTCGCTGGACCGTAATCATGTCGACAAGGCATTAAAATATTTTCGCAAAGCTGTTGAATACGAACCGGAAAATCCGGTGAATCATTGTAATATGGCGGGTATATTATCGGAGAAGGGGGATTACGAAGCCTCCAATGCCATTTTGGCTAACGTGCTGGAAGCGGTAGATCCGTCGATGACGGAATGTTATTTCTATATGGCGAACAATTATGCAAATATGGATCGGTTTGAGGAAGCCGAGCAAGCACTTGTTACCTACTTGGAGGAGGACACCCAGGGTCAGTTCATGACGGAAGCTGAAGAGATGATGGAGCTTCTGTACTATGAGCTGGATCGTCCGGCCAAACTGAATCGAATCAAATCGCGCAAAGGTGTAGTGGAACACGATCAGGCACGGGAACTGTTGGAAGAAGGAAAATTTGCACAGGCTGCTGAGCTGCTCGAAGGCATGTCATCGGATTATCCTGATTACCTGGCTGCCCGTAACAATCTGGCACTCGCCTACTATTATATGGGGCTGTTCCCCAAAGCAAAAGAGACTATTGCAGAAGTGCTTGAACAGGAACCAGGGAATCTGCATGCACTTTGCAATCTCGCTATTTTCCATCAAAATGAGAACCGGGCTGATCAAGTCCTGCTTCTGATCAAAAAATTGCGTGTCATCGTGCCATTCCAGCACGAACAAGTCTACAAACTAGCTACAACGATGGGAATTTTGGGTCAGCACGATACGGCCTATGTTCATTTTCGGCGTTTGCTCAAGGATGAAGAGACGGCTGGTGATCCGGCACTTGCTCATTATGCAGCAGTAGCAGCTTATAATACAGAGCGTTATGATGCTGCCGAGCGTCTATGGCATCTTGTGTCCAAGCTTGATCCGGGTTCGGAAGTATCTCGATACTATCTGTCAGGTCTTGAGGCTGTTCGGCAAGGCGAGCAAGAGCCTGAGAAGCTGAGTTATCACTATCATCTGCCATTTGATGAGCAGTTCAGACAGTGGGAGAACTATGGTAACGGTATACCTGAAGAAATGAAGAATGATCCACTGATTCGTTCATCGTTCTTCTGGGCTTTACGACATGGTGATCGGGCAACGAAGCTGCAGGTTATTCATGCGCTTGGAATGATCGGCGATTATGAGGTACAGCAGGCGCTACAATCTTTCATTGAGGAGCCAGGAGAAGAACCAGATTTGCTTGAGGCAGCAAGAGTTGTGCTGAATGGATTGATATCGGCTGAACACGAGGATCGGAACACTCAGGTGGTTCGACCCCTGTCTCCTGTAGCCTTGAAGTCCATTGGGAAAGCTCAATCCACATCAGAGCAAACGGAATCTCACTCGACTACCCATTGGCAAGCGGTTGTTGATCGTGCACTGCAAATGTCTGAGGCAAAGGCCGAGTTGCAGCATGAGATGGAACGGATCTGGACGGATTATGTATCCCGGGTACATCCCGAGGTTCCGGGTACGAAGCAAATTGAGGGCTGGGCTGCGGGACTTGAATATTTGGCTGCAAAGAATCACAGTCGACCCGTTACCTATCAAAGCATAGCTGAACGGTACGGGATATCGGCATCAACGGTTAGCAAATATGCCAAGCAGATCCATCGCGTGTGCAACAGCAACCCGCCACTTATTTAGAAAGTTCAGTGCGCTTCAACTCGTTTTCAGAAAGACATCATAAGGTGAAGGATACAACAACCGGGAAAACGGGTAAACTTAACGAATGGGCCTTGTAAACGCCTGTAGGATATCATCTTGGCAAGTTCATCGCTAGTACAACACACTCTCACCTTATTAAGGAGGCTGTATCTATATGTCTAAATACAGAACGATTGTGATCGGAACGGGACCTGCGGGTCTGACAGCAGCGATATATCTGGCTCGTGCTAATCTGAACCCACTGGTTATCGAAGGTCTTCAGCCGGGTGGTCAATTGACGACGACAACGGAGGTTGAGAATTTCCCTGGTTTCCCGCAAGGTATCATGGGTCCTGAACTGATGGACAATATGCGTAAGCAAGCAGAACGTTTTGGAGCGGAATTCAAAAACGGTTGGGTGGAAGAAGTTGATTTCAGTAAACAGCCTTTCAAGATCAAGGTTGGCGGAATCGGCGAATTGGAAGCTGAATCGATTATTATCTCCACAGGTGCATCCGCTCGTTATCTCGGTATTCCGGGCGAGCAGGAAAATGTGGGACGTGGTGTAAGTACATGCGCGACATGTGACGGTTTCTTCTTCCGCGGCAAAAAAATCGTGGTCGTGGGCGGTGGTGACTCCGCGATGGAGGAAGCGAGTTTCCTGACTCGTTTTGCAACAGACGTCACATTGGTTCACCGCCGTGATGAATTGCGTGCATCCAAGATTATGCAGGATCGGGCTCGCAGCAATGAGAAGGTGAAGTGGGCGCTGAACCGTACTCCACTTGAGGTTGTGCCTGAAGCGATGGGTGTCAAAGGGCTGAAGGTACGCAACAATGAGACGGGGCAAGAAGAGTTGCTTGAAGCGGATGGCGTATTCGTTGCCATTGGTCACACGCCAAATACCGGATTCCTGGGTAATGCGATCACACTGGACGAACATGGCTATGTTGTGGTTAAACCGGGAACAACGGAGACCAATATTCCGGGTGTATTTGCCTGCGGTGATGTTCAGGATACAAAGTACCGTCAAGCCATTACGGCAGCTGGATCAGGTTGTATGGCTGCGATGGATTGCGAGAAATTCCTTGAAGGAAGCATTGTGCATGACTGGAGCGAAACGTTGGATAAGTAAGCATGACATCCGTGAGGTTAGGCATAGACTAGGAACAAGAGACAACGGGAAGTCTCATGAAATGAGAGAAGCCGGAAGGCTTCTCTTTTTTTGAAACTAAAGTGGGCATGAGTTCGTATACATATGGGGCATATTAGCTGTGAGGTGAAGATTTTGGGGGAAATGATAAAAGATTGGTTACAAAATGCAACAGTGAGACGGTTTTTGATTCTGCTCTTATTCTGTTTAATTTTGTTCAGTATGGGGAGTATGCTTCACATGATTCTGCTGTTGTTCCTGGTGACGTATGTCATGAACAGGCTACAGCATTTCATTACAGGTGGTCTGAATCGGCTATTTCCAGTCAATTATAAAGTCGTGGTCATCCTGCTCTATATGATCGTTATCGCAGTGATTGTGCTTGGTATATCCAGATATTCACCGCGGATTGTGGATCAGGTCGTTCAGTTGACGAACGAGATTATGAAATTTCTGGACAGTGCAGATGGTGATAATTTTGCCTCCAAGATTGCGGGTTACCTTCAATCCTTCGATATCAAAAATTATACCAATGATGCATTGAAATATATTTTCGCATTGAGCAAATGGTTGGAGTTTATACTGCTCGTTATCATTCTGAGTCTGTTCTTCTTGTTGCAGAAGCAGGAGATATCCAAATTCACGTCCAAGTTCAAAACAAGCAAAATCGGATGGTTTTATACGGAAGTTGCTTACTTGGGCGATAAATTCGTTTCTTCTTTCGGTAAAGTCATTGAGGCACAATTGCTGATTGCTGTATTCAATACGGTGCTGACGATGCTGGGGCTATGGATTCTTGGATATCCGTATTTGTTCGCATTGACCATTCTCGTATTTATGTTAAGTTTGGTGCCTGTGGCAGGGGTGATCATCTCTCTGGTACCGCTCTGTCTGATTGGGTATCAGATGGGTGGACTGAAACTGAGTATTATCGTGATCATCATGATTATTATCATTCATGCGCTGGAGACTTACTTCCTGAATCCGAAGCTCATGGCACACAAGACCAAATTGCCGATGTTCTACACCTTTATCGTACTGATTCTGTCGCAACACTTCCTGGGGATCTGGGGACTGATCATTGGTATTCCAATCTTCGTGTTCCTGCTCGATATTCTGGATGTGAACAAGATGGAGAAGACAGAAGAGCCGGTACGTGTGGAAACGAAGTTATAACTTGTAGCTGAAGAACGGCTGAATCCTGTGAAGTACAGATGTTTATAAAAAGACTAAAACGCCTCCAGTTTGTGGGAAGGCGTTTTTTTCTATGCCATACACTGGAAGGTGTAATGGATATTGAATGAAGTTCCTCTGGACCATATATCGTGCTTCGCGAACGACAGTTCACCATTATAGCCAACCCTTTTCCTCGGCAATGGCAACGGCCTCCATCCGGTTCTTGGCATCCAGCTTGGCGAAAGCCTCGGATAAGTAATTGCGTACCGTTCCATAAGAGAGATGCAGGGAGGCAGCAATATGATTGGCATTCATCCCGGTAGCTGCTAGCTTGAGCACTTCCTTCTCCCGTTCCGTTAAAGGGTTAACGGCTTTGGCCGCGCCAAAAACGAGCTCAGGTGACACTTCGCGTCCCCCGTTCATTACACGCCGAATGGCCTCGGCCAAGCGGTCACTGGGCTCATCCTTGAGCAGGTAACCCTGAACTCCAGCTTGTATAGCCCGTTCCAGGAACCCAGGCCGAGCAAACGTCGTGAGGATGATTATCCGACAACTGAGACCAAGCTGCTGCATGCGTTCAGCTACATCAAGTCCACTCATCACAGGCATTTCAATATCCAACAGGCAAAGATCTGGCTGAAGAGTCACAGTCTGCTTTAGGGCTTCTTCTCCATTCCCTGCTTCTCCAATGACTTCAAAATCATCTTCAAGATCGAGCAGGGAGGCTAGAGCACCACGTAACATGCGTTGATCCTCAGCAATTAATATACGAATCATAATGATATTCCTCCTTGTGGTTCGCTAGCGATTAAGGGAAAGAGAAAGACGACCGTGGTTCCTTTCAAACCCGAGGAAATCTGAAATGAGCCATCGATCAAATCCATGCGCTCTGACATTCCCTTCAGTCCATTTCCGTGATGTTTATCTGGGCTCATGCCAATGCCATTATCTTGGACCATAATCCTGATTCCGTCAGGTATTCGTTCCAGTTGAATTATACCTAGAGTAGCTTTGCTGTGCTTTACGATGTTTGTCACGGACTCGAGAATGCAGAGACTTGCCATGTTCTGAGTCAAGTCAGGCACATCAGCATAAGATTCTTGTTCTCCGGTCAGTGAGAGTTCGATGTCGGCACTTTTCAAGGTTTCTTTGGCATCAGCCAATGCCTCCACAATGCTGATGGCCCGCATATCGGAGACGAGTTGACGCACTTCTCGTAAGGCAGCACGTGAGGTTCGCTCAATTTCGCGTGCTTCCTGTGTGGCTCGTTCGGGATTCTTGGCGATAAGCTTGGTAACGAGTTCACTCTTCAATGTAATCAAAGAGAGCGTGTGACCCATCGTATCGTGCAGATCGCGGGCAATACGCATACGTTCTTCTCGCTTGATTAGCTCCTTAATATGCTGTTGTGCTTCATCGAGCTTGGCTTCCAACTGTTGTCTATCTAGCATGGTTCTAATGCCATAAGGTGAAACCAGCATGATGAGATAGAACGGAGTAAAGAACAGCAACTGCTCGGTACTGAGTCGATCGAGGATTATGGTAATGACCATCGGAATGGTCTGAATAACAGCGAAGATGAACAGAAACAAGCGAAAGGCACGCTTCTCCGAATACCATCCAATGAAATTCGCCGTAAAAAATCCAAGAAAGAACATATTGGGATCGATGACCAAGGTAAGGACGAGAACACATGACATCTGCAGGCTAAGCCAATAGGAAAAGAGAGCTGTGCCTGCAATCATATAGAGCTGTCGATAGGTTAGAACAAATACGGCAAAGGCCGTAATCCCGATATACTGCTCATGTCCTCGCGCGTCCACCAGGTAGTACAAAGGCATTGCTAAATAGATCATCCAGATATAAGGATAGATACCGTATCGTTTAGGAAAAAGCTCAAAGCGTTGAAGCATATGTGAAGATTAGGCCTCCTTCTGTTTGTTGCGGATATATGTGGATAGTAACATAAATCCCCCCAGATACGCTGCTAAAATAAGGATATCCCGCATATGAGGCACACCTCCGGTTATGATGACCCATGCTCCATTGCCAAAACTGTGTGAAGGTAACCAGCTGCCGATCTGCCCAAGCCACTCCGGCATGACATCAAGCGGCATCCACATTCCTCCAAGCAAGGCGAGGGAGAGATACAAGGCGTTGCTCAATCCGCTGGCAGTTTCGACCCGGCGGAACGTGCCAATGCATGTACCTAGTGCAAGAAAAGGTAAAGAGCCAGCCAGAATCCAGAGTGCAGAACCAATCCACTGTGATGCAGTAAGGGAAACACCGTTAATCAGATAACCGGATATAAAAATGATGATAATTGAGCACAGGTGGATGAAGGTCTGACCAACCATTTTACCACCAAAATAAATCGAGTTTGGCAGTGGTGTAACTCGAAGATAAGTAACCCACCCATGCACTCTCTCCTGAACAAGACGAATGCCAAGAGTCATGATGGACGAGCCCATCACGCTGAAGCAGGTCATGGACATCAGATAATGTGCATTCCATTGCTGAGCATCCACAGCATCTGTGGTAAATATGCGTGTGTACAGGATGTAGAATAGTACAGGCATCAATAAAGACCAGAAGATAAAATAGACATTGCGTGACATACGAAGCATCTCCACTCGGGATTGGGCCAACAGCATGGACATATTAATGATCCTCCTTTATGGTTTCGAGCAATGTTGCGTAGGCATCGTCCAGCTGTCCGGCTTCAATTCGGATTTCCTCAACTGGAAGCTGAACGGTAATGATATGGCGGATGAGTGCATCTGTATCTTGGGTATGAAGAATGTATCGGTCTTTTCGATACTCAATCTTGTCCACCCCGTGCAAATTTCCAATCTGAGTGCGGATGTCCAGATCAGCGTAAGTGTTATCCCCATGTGTTGAATCGTTTACCATAAGGTGGTTGGAGATTGAGAAGGATAGAGTTCGCTTCGTGATTCCCTCCTTGATGCTGTGAGGTGTTCCGTCTGCGACGATGGAGCCTTCATTAAACAGGATAATTCGATCGGCCGCTTCATCTGCTTCATGCAAGTAGTGGGTGGTGAAAACCACGGTTTTGCCTTGCTGCGCAAGCGTGCGGATCTGCGTCCAGAAATGCCTGCGGGTCGCGGAATCCATTCCGACGGTAGGTTCATCGAAGAAGAGAACGTCAGGGTTACCAGCCATGGCAAGTGCAAAATTCAGGCTGCGCTTCTGTCCGCCGGACAGCTTCTCTGTTCTTCGGTTCAAAGCATCTGGCGCAAGACCGGTTAACGCTTCAATCACGTTTGCATCCAGTGGGGTAGGATAGTAGCTGCGAACCAGACGAATAATCTCTCGGATGGTAAGTCCGTCCATGACACTGACATCCTGTAACATGGCACCCATCCGTTGACGAACCTGTTTATGATTCGGTGCCAGTCCCAGCACAGTCACCTTGCCTGAGGAAGGACTGGACAGTCCTAGCATCATTTGCATGGTCGTTGTTTTGCCTGCACCGTTGGGCCCGAGTATGGCCACAATTGAGCCGCTGGTGATCTTCAGTGAGATATGTCGAACAGCATGTTTGTTTCCAAAGCGCTTGCTTACGTTGTTTAAATGTATAACCGTTGAATCCAGATTCATCATTATTCACGTCCCTCGTTCTGTTCTATAAGATAATTTCATCTTACGGAAAAATTCGCTGGGGATTTAGTAAACATTGTCATGACTTTTAGGTGACAGTTGTCATTTTTTATGAATGGAACGAGTGAAGAGGCAATATCATGAGTTGAGGCTTCCGTTTCTATTAAGAGAGAATGAGGCTCGTTTTTTAATAGGAGAAAGGGAGGGTGTATACGTATTCAAAAATGGTGTGTGATGTGGTTCACAACCCTAACGGAGCATAGTGTATCCAAGGTCTTATCGTCTTGACCCAGGCGTATCCTTCAATTATAGTTGGTACGTAGGACTTAAACTATTTTAGATAGATAAAGGTGGCTTGCAGCATGTCTGAGAAAATCTACGTTGGGGTCGATCTCGGCGGAACAGCAATCAAGGTCGGTATATGCGATGAACAAGGTCAGCTAATGCATACGTATGAAGGACCGACTGAAGTGGATAAGGGCGTAGACACGGTCATCGCCAACATCGAGAAGTATGTCCGACATATCGTAGCCGAATCACCTTACAGTTGGGAACAGCTGGAGGGTGTAGGTGCTGGAGTGGCCGGTTTCACGAATGTACGTGAGGGAATTATCGTTCATGCCCCTAACATCGGATTTCGGAATGTAGCCATTCGTTCGATTCTGGAAGAACGTTTGGGCAAGCCAATCAAAATAGATAACGATGCGAACGTAGCTGCACTGGGTGAAGTATGGGCAGGTGCCGGCAAAGGCGTAGACAATTGCGTATGTTATACACTTGGTACGGGTGTTGGCGGAGGCTTGATCTTGAATGGTAATATCTATCAGGGATTCTCTGGTATGGCGGGAGAACTGGGTCATATCAGTGTTGTACCTGATCTGGAGGCCATCAAGTGCGGCTGTGGTAAAATGGGATGTGTTGAAACGGTATCGTCTGCAACAGGAATTATCCGTATGGCGAAGGATGCAGTAGAACGCGGTGATCATACGTCACTGGCACTCGTCGACAAGATTGCAGCCAAGGAAGTATTCGATGCTGCGAAGGCAGGTGATGAAGTGGCACAGCGCATTGTAAATCGTGCGGCCTTCTACCTGGGCAAGTCCATGGCTACTGTAGCAGCTGTCATTAACCCGGAGATGTTCATCATCGGTGGTGGCGTATCCAAAGCAGGTAATTTCTTGTTCGATGAAATTCGTACCGTATTTGCTAAGTTGACACCGGAACCGCTGCAAGAAGGGGTTCAGATTCTGGAAGCTACACTTGGTAATAATGCAGGTATTGTGGGTGCAGCAGGTCTTCTCTTGCGTTCCTAGTAACCTCGTAACAATATATGAAGACAGCAATATGATAAGGAGGGGACATTTATGCTTGAAGGTGAAGGCTCACCAGGCACAGGCGCCACGCTCATTATCATTACGGGCATGTCCGGAGCAGGTAAAACGATTGCAGTACAGAGCCTGGAGGATCTGGGTTTCTTCTGTGTGGATAATCTGCCGCCGGTATTGATTCCAAAATTTGCGGAACTGATTGAACAGTCAAATGGCAAGATTGGTAAAGTTGCATTGGTTATCGATCTGCGCGGGCGTGAATTCTTTACGGCTCTGTCCGAGTCTTTGAACTATATTAAAGATCATTTTACCATTCATTGCGAAATTTTATTCCTGGATGCTACAGATTCTGTACTTGTTCAGCGTTACAAAGAAAGCAGGCGGAGGCATCCGCTGGCTCCTGAGGGTATGCCGCTGGACGGCATCCGGCTGGAGCGCAAGATGCTGGAGGAACTCAAAAACTCTGCAACTCAGGTACTGAATACAAGTACAATGAAGCCTGCTCAACTGAAAGAACGCATTATATCTCGCTTTTCTCATCTGGAAAGCCAAATGCTGTCGGTGAATATTACGTCGTTCGGATTCAAGTATGGCATTCCAATCGATGCCGATCTGGTGTTTGATGTACGTTTTTTACCGAATCCACATTATATTGATCATTTACGTCCGAATACGGGACAGAATAGTGATGTGTATGAATATGTCATGAAATGGCCGGAGACACAGGCGTTTCTGACGAAGCTGCTGGATATGCTGCATTTCCTGATTCCGCAATACCGGAAGGAAGGCAAAAGCCAGGTTATTATTGGAATCGGCTGTACCGGAGGCAAGCATCGTTCGGTAGCAATATCGGAATATTTGGGCAAGATGTTGGGAAGCAGCGAGACTGAAGCTGTCACCGTAAGCCATCGCGACGCTGACCGGGACCGTCATTGAAGAGGGTGAAGGGATGAAAGAGGCCGGACCACGAAGAGAACGTCCGAGAATAGTTGTAATGGGCGGCGGAACCGGATTATCCGTGATGTTGCGCGGTTTGAAAGAGAAGCCGCTGGATATCACGGCCATCGTTACAGTTGCAGATGATGGTGGAAGTTCAGGCATCCTGCGCAATGAGCTACAAATGCCGCCTCCGGGCGACATTCGCAACGTGCTTACGGCACTGGCTGATGTAGAACCATTGCTTTCAGATATGTTGAAATACCGTTTTAATACAGGCGCGGGGCTTGCAGGCCACAGCCTGGGAAATTTGATTTTGGCTGCAATGACGGATATTTCGGGCGACTTCGTGACCGCGGTGCGGGAACTTAGCCGCGTGTTTGCCGTTCGAGGTGAGGTATTACCAGCTGCTGGTCAGGCCGTTGTGTTGCATGCTGAGATGGAAGATGGGACAATTATTACAGGTGAGTCCAAGATCCCTGAAGCAGGCGGACGCATCAAACGCGTTTTCCTTGAACCGGATCACGTGGAGCCGTTGCCAGAGGCGGTAGAGGCCATTCGTCAAGCAGACGCGATTTTAATCGGACCCGGCAGCCTATATACCAGCATCCTTCCCAATCTACTCGTACCGAAGCTGGCCGAGGCTGTGGTAGAGGCTGATGCGGTGAAGATGTTTATCTGTAATGTCATGACACAGCCAGGAGAAACAGATAACTATACGGTAAGTGACCACCTTAAGGCGGTACACGAGCATATAGGTCATCAGCTCTTCGACTATGTTATCGTAAATAATGGTGATATTCCGCTGCAAGTACAGAATAAGTATGCGGAAAAAGGAGCAAAACCAGTTGTACTGGATATGAATGTACTCGAAAGTGCTGGTTATCAGGTGGTTGCAGATACGCTTGTTCTGTTCAAAACCTATCTACGTCATGATGCCGACAAGCTAAGTCATCACATCTACCAACTGGTACAAAATTGGATGTTACGGAAGAGGTGAAGTCCCATGTCGTTTGCAGCACAGACCAAAAAAGAGTTAACCATGATCGAGAGCGAACCGTGCTGCGAAAAGGCGGAACTTTCAGCCCTCATCCGTATGCTTGGTGCGGTGCAGTTATCGAATAAAAAAGTCATCTTGGATATTTCGACGGAGAATGCCGCCATTGCAAGACGGGCATACTCTCTGCTTAAAAAGCATTTTCAAGTGCATACGGAATTACTGGTCCGCAAAAAAATGCGGCTGAAAAAGAACAATGTATATATTGTTCGTATTCCAACCATGGTACAGGAGATTCTCAATACTCTTCATATTGTATCTGAAGGCTTTCTGTTTACACCAGGGATCAATGCAGAGTTATTTCAGCAAAACTGTTGTAAACGGGCCTATCTTCGCGGTGCATTTCTGGCAGGTGGATCGGTCAATAATCCGGAAGGTTCTTCCTACCATCTGGAGATTGCGTCCATGTATGAGGAACACTGTCAGGCACTGGTTGATCTGGCCAATGAATTTCATCTGAATGCCCGGTGTATAGAACGGAAAAAAGGATTCATCCTATACATCAAGGAAGGCGAGAAAATCATTGAGCTGCTCAGCATCATTGGTGCTCATCAGGCCTTGTTCAAGTTTGAAGACGTACGAATCATGCGAGACATGCGTAACTCCGTTAACCGGATTGTCAATTGCGAGACCGCCAACCTGAATAAAACGATCGGAGCGGCGGTAAGACAAATTGATAATATCCGGTTGCTGCAAAAGGAAGTTGGCCTGGAATCGTTGCCTGAGAAGCTTCGTGAAGTTGCGGAGGTTCGACTGGCTCATCCGGATATCAACTTGAAGGAAGTCGGCGAACTCCTTAAAGGTACAGTCAGCAAGTCGGGTGTGAACCATCGGCTACGTAAAATTGATGAGCTGGCAGAAAAAGTACGAGCAGAACGGTATGGTTAAGGTTGATACGTAGTAGGGTAAATTAACAAGGTCGCTTGTTTCTATGGAACAAACCGTCGGTTTAGTTATCCGTTAAGAAGCGAGAAGAGTCACTCAGGTAACTTGGTGCGATGTACAAAAGGCAAAATGGGGCATGATTATGCCCTCCAAAGTAACCTGAGTTTTTTTCTTCTAGTGTCCTGAACGGGTTAATGTTATAATGTTGTATAAATATAATTGTGTATTTAATGTCCAGATTTTATAATAGGGGGTAAGTTTCCATGACAAAGCACCCGGTAGTTGTCCGTTTGAAAACGGGTCTCCATGCCAGACCTGCGGCACTTTTCGTTCAAGAAGCGAATAAGTACTCATCTGAAGTGTTCGTCGAGAAGGACGACAAAAAAGTTAATGCAAAAAGTATCATGGGGATCATGAGCCTTGCGATTAGCACAGGTACGGAAATCCATATTAGTGCAGAAGGCGCGGATGCCGAACAGGCTGTAAACGCTTTAGTTAGTTTGGTAAGCAAGGAAGAGCTTGAAAACCAATAAGACTATGCTGTGCTTGAATTCAGGAAGAAGTCCCGAAAGGGGCTTTTTTGCGTTTTTACCGTTTTCACGATCGTCAAGTGCAACATTATGGAATTTGTCCCGTCTGTTAAGGTATCAAATTGATTAACGTTTGAGATGTTAACACATAAGGAGGCTATCGTGATGGGTAAACAATGGATGAAACCGTTCGGTGCAGTGCTGGTGGCAAGTACGTTGCTTGTTGGAGGAACAGCATGGGTTACACCAAGTAACTATGCTTACGCTGCAGAGGTTCAGGGTGTACAACAGAATGTAATTAATGTGGTGGGTAAAGGTGAGATTCAGGTTAAACCTGATATCGCTTATCTGTCCATTGGTGTGAACAGTACTGCGGAGACAGCTGCATCTGCCCAAAAAGCCAATGCTGCTAAAGTTTCCAAAGTAACCAACCTGCTCAAGAATACGTGGAAGATCAGTACAGATGATATTCAAACCAGTCAGTTCTCTGTACAACCCAATTACACGTATAGCGAAAAAGAAGGACAACAAGTTAAAGGATACACAGCGCATCATACGCTGACGATCACATATCGTGAGATGGACAAAATCGGCGAGTTGCTCGATGCTGCTTCGGGGGCAGGTGCTAACAACATTGAGAACGTACGCTTCACTGTAGAAAATCCGGAAAATTATGAGTCCCAAGTCATTGAGAAAGCAGTTGCCAATGCAGATGTAAAAGCTGGAGCGATTGCAAAAGCGGTTAAACGTCAACTCGGTGCTGTTCTTTCCGTGAGCCAAGGCGATGCCAACGTGCCTGTGTTCTATGCAAGTGAGTCTTTGATGTCCAAGGCAGCAGATACAGCTGGTGGCACAGAGATTAAAACAGGCCAAGTTAAAGTAAGCACGATCCTGAATATCACGTATGAAATGAAATAAGCGAGATTGAAGAAGTAAGATTGTAAGATTGAACGTCCTTTCAATTATCATTCGAAGGGATAACAAGAAATAATGACAAAGACTTCGTCCTGTGGACAGGGTCTTTTTTTGTTGCAAAAGCAAACTTTGGTGAAGTTAGTAGGGATAGGAGATTGTTCAAGCTACACAAAATGCTGTATTTTGGTATCTTTTTTGTAAAGATGTTCGTGACAAAAAGGTCATATCCCGTTATTTTTTCCGTCGGATAATCATCAACATTGTAACTGAGGCTGTAAACCTTTTCGAAATCGGGTTAATTATAATAGAGAGGTGAGCGTATGAAATATAAGAACAGGTCAAGATTACATACGCAATGATCCCTAATTGTGAATTCAGAGAGGAGTTTTATATATGACATCATGGAAAAAATGGACAAGTGCGCTGCTTGCAGCAGGAATTATTGTAGGAAGCGGTGCGGTGTGGCAGGATAGTTCAGTTCAAGCAGCTTCTGTATCCTCGAAAGTGACAACCCCGGCTGAGGTGACTCTGAAATCGGGTGGGAAAACACTGACTCAAAAAGGACTCCTTCAAGGAGGTTCAACCTGGGTATCTCTTACGGCAGTCAAAGATGTAGCAGGTGGAACGCTGAAATATGATGCGAAGACCAAAGAATATGCTCTGACAGCAGCCAATAACACGATGACAATTAGTCTTATGGACGGTCAGCCAAGTGTCAGAATCAACAACTACTATCCTCAAGTGGACGCCAAGCTGATCAACGGCAGGTTGTATATTCCATTCTCAGCAATGAGAGATTATCTGGGTGTACAGGGGAATTGGGATGGCAAAACCAAAACGTTGACGCTCAGCAAGGTGAAACAAAATAGTGTGAAAGTTAAAGCGGCGACAGTCAATGTCACAGTGAAAAGTGCCGAAGTGGATGTTCAGTATCCGCAAGTGAGTGGACTTGCCAGCAAAGAGGCTGAAACAGCGATCAACAAAGTGTTGAAAGACGAAGTGGATACATATGTAGCCGACTTCAAGAAACAGATATCTGAGTTTGGTGGTGCAACAGCCGACCGTCCATATGCATTCGAGAGCTCTTATGTAGTGACGTACAATGAAAGAGGTGTACTTGGACTCATTACACAACGATATGAGGACTATGCTGGTGCTCATGGTATGACATACCGAACAGGCCACACCTTTGCACTGGACACAGGCAAGGAGCTTACGTTAGATGATGTGCTGCAAAATAACAAAACCATACGCGAGACATTGAGTAAAAAAGTGGGCGAACAACTGAAAGCTCGCGGTGGCTACCTCGAAGGTTACAAAGGGTTGAATAAAGATCAAGATTTCTATGTGACACCAACGGGTGTAGTTGTGTTCTTCCAGTTGTATGAATATACGGCATACGCAGAGGGATTCCCCGAAATGCCATTTACGTACAAAGAACTTCTTCCTAAAGGTACCGAACCTTTCAGCGAAGTAACGGGAAGCAAGTAAGCAATCATTGTTGTGCACTTTAATGTTATCTTTCTTATAAAGTGAAAAAAGAAGCCCTCGTCATGGATATGACGAGGGCTTCTTTGCGTATGGACACAATTAGATGCCTTGGGAACCTACGTTTTCGATAACTTTATCAATGATACCGTAATCGGCAGCTTCAGCAGCACTCATGAAGTAGTCACGATCTGTATCTTTCTCGATCCGCTCCAGCGGTTGACCTGAACGCTCAGAGATGATGCGGTTCAAGGTATCACGCATTTTCAGGATGCGGCGAGCACGAATTTCGATGTCGGAAGCTTGACCTTGAGCACCACCAAGTGGTTGGTGAATCATAATCTCACTGTTAGGCAACGCAAAACGTTTGCCTTTTGCACCGGCATTCAACAAGAATGCACCCATGGAAGCCGCCATACCTACACAGATGGTAGATACATCCGGTTTGATGAATTGCATTGTATCATAAATGGCCATACCAGCTGTAATCGATCCGCCTGGGCTGTTGATGTATAAGTGAATGTCTTTCTCCGGATCTTCCGCAGCCAGGAACAACATCTGTGCCATGATAGCATTAGCCACAACGTCATTAACATCGCTACCAAGGAAAATAATACGATCCTTCAGCAATCTGGAGTAGATGTCATAGGCGCGCTCACCCCGGTTGCTCTGTTCAACGACCATAGGAATAAAACTCACGTGAAAAACCTCCTCGGAAATGTAAATGTTATTGGTGTTTCTACTTAAACTGTTACCGTATTACCCACATAATAAACAATTCCAAACAAAAAGTCAAAGAAAGTCAAACTAACTTGCAAAAAAAAAGAAACCTTTCCGGTTTCATTGGTTAAAAGGGTTATGAGCTGTTAAATAAAAAGTGGCGCGCCCGCCAAGAATCGAACTTGGATCTCAGGCTTCGGAGGCCTACGTCATATCCATTGGACCACGGGCGCACATTATGTGACAGCAATAATGATTATAGCTCATGAAATATTTAATTGCAAGCAGTTCATTGTGGATGTGGTTTGGATTGACCTAAAAATGATCATGATAAAGAAGAGTGGATAAAGAGTGCATTTAAGTAAATGCTATTAGAGGTTTTGGACATGCAGTATAAAATGTAATTCTGAGCGATATGTAGATGAAAATAATTTATTTCTTCTATATATGGTATGCGTAAGGCGGTCCTTGATCACGGAAGTCTAGGATTGTGAAAATAGGCGCGTACAAACGCCTGAAACGTGTCGAAATAACACGTTGAAACACTTGCATGTCACGTCAGTTTTAGGTAGAATAAACGTGGGACTTAAAAAGTTAACCCGGGACGTTTTAGGGCCACGAAAGAGAGCTTGGAACGAGAACTTGCGGGAGTGGAAAGCATGCGAACGATTTTAGAAGTACAAAAGCAGCTTCTGCCTGATCTCATGGATATCTTGAAAAAGAGGTATACGATTCTGCAACAGATCATGTTATCGGATGTGATCGGACGGAGAACGTTAGCTAATTCCATGCAGATGACCGAGCGGGTTCTGAGGGCTGAGACCGATCTGTTAAAGGCTCAGGGACTTATTGAAATTGACAGTGCAGGAATGAAGATCAGCGAGGCAGGGTATGATTTGCTGCAGCAGTTAGAGCCCGTAGCCAAAGAGTTGTTCGGATTATCCGAGCTGGAAGAGCGCATCAAGCAAGCCTACGGTCTGCAAAAGGTAGTTGTGGTTCCTGGTGATTCGGACGTATCTCCGTTTGCCAAAAGGGAACTGGGCAGAGCCGGAGCGAAGGCTCTCGGCAATATCATGAGTGACAACGACGTTGTCGCCGTTACTGGCGGATCAACAACGGCCGAAGTCGCAGAGCAACTTAATCCACCAACATCTCTCAAAGGTGTCTGGTTCGTACCGGCACGCGGTGGACTAGGAGAAAGCCTTGAAATTCAGGCGAATACGATCGCATCCACAATGGCAAAACGGGTAGGAGCGCAATACAAACTCCTGCATGTACCGGATTTGCTAAGTGATCATGCCTATGAATCTTTAATCCAGGATCCCGGTGTTCAGGAGATTTTACAGCTGATCAGGCAATCGCGGATTGTTATTCATGGAATTGGTGATGCCGTGGAGATGGCAAAAAGACGCAAACTTGCAACGGAGATTGTAGATGAACTTCAAGAGCAAGGGGCCGTATCTGAATCTTTTGGGTATTACTTCAATGATCAGGGTGAGGTGGTACATACCATGCTTACACTGGGCATGCGATTGCAGGATATTGAACGAACCGATGTCGTGATCGGAATTGCAGGTGGCAAAAGCAAAGCCGCTGCAATACACTCCGTGCTGCGATTTGGTCAGGAAGATATTCTGATTATTGATGAGGCTGCTGCCAAAGTCATCGTTGCCGAAATGGAATAAGAGATTACTTTTCACCACACCATTGTTGTCTTGACGGACTTCACCGTCTGTCTTGAATATATAAGTTTCATAAAAAAAATTAATCAAAACTTGGGAGGAACTTACTCATGATTAAAGTAGGTATTAACGGTTTTGGACGTATTGGACGCTTGGCATTCCGCCGTATTCAAAATGTAGCAGGCATCGAGGTAGTAGCAATCAACGACTTGACTGACGCTAAAATGCTGGCTCATTTGCTCAAATATGATACAACTCAAGGTCGCTTCGATGGCGATGTTGAAGTACACGATGGCTTCTTTAAAGTGAACGGCAAAGAAGTTAAAGTATTGGCTAACCGTAACCCGGAAGAACTTCCTTGGGGCGACCTGGGCGTAGATATCGTTCTGGAATGTACTGGTTTCTTCACAACGAAAGAAGCAGCTGAGAAACACTTGAAAGGCGGAGCTAAGAAAGTTGTTATTTCCGCACCAGCTACTGGCGACATGAAAACCATCGTTTACAACGTAAACCATGAAATCCTCGACGGTACTGAAACTGTAATCTCCGGCGCATCTTGCACAACGAACTGCCTGGCACCTATGGCAAAAACGTTGCAAGACAAATTCGGAATCGTTCAAGGTTTGATGACTACAATTCACGCTTACACTGGCGACCAAAACACGTTGGATGCTCCACACCCTAAAGGTGACTTCCGTCGTGCTCGCGCAGCAGCTGAAAACATCATCCCTAACACAACTGGTGCTGCTAAAGCAATTGGTCTGGTAATCCCAGAACTGCAAGGCATCCTTGATGGTGCAGCTCAACGTGTACCAGTAGCTACTGGTTCCCTGACTGAGCTCGTAACTGTTCTGAACAAAAAAGTAACAGCTGAAGAAGTTAACGCAGCAATGCAAGAAGCTTCCGATCCAGAAACTTTCGGATACACTGAAGACGAAATCGTATCTTCCGATATCCAAGGAATCACTTTCGGTTCCCTGTTTGATGCAACTCAAACTAAAGTTCTGACTGTTGGCGACCAACAATTGGTTAAAACTGTAGCTTGGTATGACAACGAAATGTCCTACACTGCTCAACTGGTTCGCACTTTGGAGCACTTTGCAAAAATGATTAAGTAATATCTGCAATAACATAGAGCGGAAACAGATGCTATTGTTTCCGCTCTTTATATATCTACATTTTGCAAATTTCTCAAAAACACCAGGATTGACAGGGGATTCTAGCTCTTGATTGGTCCACCAAATACATGGGTGCGGAGGAAATACAGATGAACAAAAAAAGTGTACGCGATATCGAATTGACAGGAAAACGGGCTTTTGTCCGTGTAGATTTCAATGTGCCGCTCGAAGATGGTAAAATTACAGATGACAAACGTATTCGTGCAACGCTTCCTACAATCAACTTCTTGATTGAAAAAGGCGCTAAAGTCATTTTGGCAAGCCACATGGGTCGTCCTAACGGCGAAGTGGTTGAATCCTTGCGTTTGACTCCAGCAGCTGAGCGTTTGTCTGAATTGCTTGGTAAAACAGTTGTTAAAGCTGACGATTCTGTTGGCGACGCTGTTAAAGCTCAAATCGCTGAACTGAACAACGGGGACGTATTGTTGCTTGAAAACGTTCGTTTCCACGCAGGCGAAGAGAAAAACGATTCGGAACTCGCAAAACAATTTGCTGAACTGGCTGATGTTTTCGTTAACGATGCGTTTGGCGCGGCTCACAGAGCACACGCTTCGACTGAAGGAATCGCTCACTTGCTTCCAGCAGTGTCCGGTTTGTTGATGGAGAAAGAACTTGAAGTGTTGGGTAAAGCAATCTCCAACCCTGAGCGTCCTTTCACAGCTATCATTGGTGGATCCAAAGTTAAGGACAAAATTGATGTAATCGACAACCTGCTGAACATTGCAGACAACGTGATCATCGGTGGCGGTCTGACTTACACGTTCTTCAAAGCACAAGGACATGAAATTGGACAATCCTTGCTGGATGATTCCAAACTTGATGTTGCTCTCGGTTTCATCGAAAAAGCGAAAAAACTGGGCAAAAACTTCTACCTGCCGGTAGATATCGTAGTGTCTGACGATTTCAGTGCGAAAGCAAACACACAAATCGTTGACATCGATGGCATCCCAGCAGATTGGGAAGGCATCGACATCGGTCCTAAAACACGTGAGATCTATGCTGACGTAATCAAAAACTCCAAATTGGTTGTATGGAACGGACCAATGGGTGTATTTGAAATCGAGCCATTCTCCCACGGTACTCGTGCAGTAGCAGAAGCTTGCGCAGAGACAGAAGCTTACACTGTAATTGGTGGCGGCGACTCCGCAGCAGCAGCTGAGAAGTTCAAATTGGCTGACAAAATGAACCACATCTCTACAGGTGGCGGTGCATCGCTCGAGTTCATGGAAGGTAAAGTACTTCCAGGCGTTGTGGCATTGAACGACAAGTAAGTTTTAGTAGTCTATAGCATGAAGGAGTTGAAACCCATGAGAACACCGATTATCGCAGGTAACTGGAAAATGTTCAAAACGGTTTCCGAATCCAATGACTTCATTCAGGAAGTTAAAGGAAAAGCGGAAGTTGAAGGCGTGGAAACTGTAATCTGCGCACCGTTTACAAATCTGCCATCCCTGGTAGAAGCCGTTAAAGGCACAAACATCAAAATTGGTGCACAAAATCTTCATTTTGAAGACAACGGTGCATTCACAGGTGAAATCAGTGGTGTAATGCTGAAAGACCTGGGTGTGGATTACGTCATTATTGGTCACTCGGAGCGCCGTCAATATTTTGCGGAAACCGATGAGACTGTCAATAAAAAGTTGCATGCAGCATTCCGTCACGGATTGACTCCAATCTTCTGCCTTGGTGAGACGCTTGAAGAGCGCGAAGCGAACCAAACGAAAGACGTATGCAAAGTGCAAACCGAAGCTGCTTTGGCAGGTCTGTCTGCAGAGCAAGCGGCACAAGTCGTTATCGCTTATGAGCCAATCTGGGCGATTGGTACAGGCAAATCCTCCACTTCCCAAGATGCGAATGAAGTTATTGCTTACATCCGCACGCTGGTGAAGGATCTGTACAACGAGACGGTTGCGAGTGCAGTTCGTATTCAATACGGCGGCAGTGTTAAACCAGAGAACGTAACAGAATACCTCGGACAAAGCGACATCGACGGCGCACTTGTTGGCGGTGCTAGCTTGCAGCCGGCTTCGTTCATCGCGCTTGTTGAGGGGGCGAAGTAAGATGACAGCTCCAAAACCTGTAGCACTGATCATCATGGATGGCTTTGGTCTTCGTAACACGGTGGAAGGGAATGCGGTAGCGCAAGCCAAGAAACCTAACTATGACCGTTTCATGAGCCAATTCCCACATACAACGCTCACTGCTTGCGGTGAAGCTGTAGGTTTGCCAGAAGGGCAAATGGGGAATTCCGAGGTAGGTCACCTGAACATTGGTGCCGGCCGGATCGTATACCAGGATTTGACCCGTATCTCCAAATCCATTCGCGACGGTGAGTTCTACGACAATGAAACACTTGTCAAAGCTGTTCGTGAAGCGAAACAAAGCGGTAAAAAACTTCATCTCTACGGTTTGTTGTCCGATGGCGGCGTACATAGTCACATCGACCACCTGTTTGCTATGCTGGATCTGGCCAAAAAAGAAGGAATGAACGATGTATATATTCATGCCTTCATGGATGGCCGTGATGTTATGCCAGACAGTGGTAGAGACTTCATGCAGAAGCTGATCGCCAAAATTGAAGAAGTTGGTGTAGGGAAAATCGCAACGGTTCAAGGTCGCTATTACGCGATGGACCGTGACAAACGTTGGGAACGGGTTGAGAAATCATACCGCGCTATCGTTTATGGAGATGGACCGAAATACACTGACCCACTCAAAGCGGTTGAAGAATCGTATGAGAAATCCGTATTTGATGAATTCGTTGAACCAACGGTTATCGTCAAAGCGGATGGTGAGCCGGTAGGTTTGGTGGAAAGCGGCGATTCCGTCATCTTCCTCAACTTCCGTCCTGACCGTGCGATCCAGTTGTCGCAAGTATTCACGAACCAGGATTTCCGCGGTTTCGATCGTGGTCCGAAGTTCCCTGTGGGCTTGCACTTTGTTTGCTTAACTTTGTTCAGCGAGACGGTTGAAGGTTATGTGGCTTATTCGCCGAAGAACCTCGACAACACGTTGGGTGAAGTTCTGGTACAGAACAACAAAAAACAACTGCGTATTGCAGAAACGGAGAAATACCCCCACGTTACCTTCTTCTTCAGCGGCGGTCGTGATGTGGAGCTCCCAGGCGAAACTCGCGTACTGATCAACTCACCAAAAGTTGCAACGTATGACCTGCAACCGGAGATGAGCGCGTATGAAGTGGCTGATGCATGTGTTCGCGAGATTGAAGCAGACAAACATGACGCCATCATTCTGAACTTTGCTAACCCTGACATGGTTGGACACTCCGGCATGCTGGAGCCTACCATCAAAGCGGTTGAAGTAACAGATGAGTGCATGGGTCGTGTTGTAGATGCAGTACTTGCCAAAGGCGGCGTTGTACTGATCACTGCGGATCATGGTAACGCGGATATGGTGTTCGATGAGAAAGGACGTCCGTTCACAGCTCATACAACGAACCCCGTTCCATTCATCGTTACCGATGCAAATGTAACCCTGCGTGAAGGCGGAATTCTGGCGGATATCGCGCCAACGATCCTTGACCTGATGCAATTGCCTAAACCGGAAGAAATGACTGGAACATCCGTCATCGCTACCCGTAAATAATTAGTTTTAATAGGTTGTCGAATAAAACTAAGTGGAACCTGAACGAAGCGGGCAGAACCGATCTGAAGAAGCGTAGCGTTCGCCTTTATCACATGATTCCAACTTATGAAAATAAGTTCAAAGGAATCAGGGGATAACAGCGATCGGAAGATGGTACTGCATGCGGAGTGGTCTGGTGAAACTTAATTATTCTGAACGTATTCAAAATAAATTTAAAATTAAAGGAGATTATCACAAATGACTATTATTTCTGACGTGTACGCTCGCGAAGTCCTCGACTCCCGCGGTAACCCTACAGTAGAAGTTGAAGTATACCTGGAGTCCGGCGCAATCGGACGCGCAATCGTTCCATCTGGTGCATCCACTGGTGCCCACGAAGCTGTTGAGCTTCGCGATGGCGACAAATCCCGTTACCTCGGTAAAGGCGTTCTGCAAGCTGTTAAAAACGTAAACGAAACAATCGCTCCAGAAGTTATCGGTATGGATGCATTGGATCAACTGGGTATCGACAAATTGATGATCGCTTTGGATGGTACGCCAAACAAAGCTAAATTGGGTGCTAACGCAATCCTGGCTGTATCCATGGCAGTAGCTCGCGCAGCTGCTGACGCTCTGGACCTGCCTTTGTACGTTTACCTGGGCGGATTCAACGCTAAAGCACTTCCAGTACCAATGATGAACATCATCAACGGTGGTGAGCATGCTGACAACAACATCGACGTTCAAGAGTTCATGGTTCTTCCTGTTGGAGCACCAACATTCAAAGAAGCTCTTCGCGTAGGCGCAGAAATCTTCCACAACCTGAAATCCGTTCTGAGCTCCAAAGGCCTGAACACAGCTGTAGGTGACGAAGGTGGTTTCGCACCGAACCTTGGTTCGAACGAAGAAGCAATCACTACAATTATCGAAGCTATTGAAAAAGCAGGTTACAAACCAGGCGTTGACGTATTCCTGGGTATGGACGTAGCTTCCACTGAGTTCTACAAAGATGGTAAATACACACTTACAGGTGAAGGTAAATCTTACACTTCCGCTGAGTATGTTGACCTTCTGGCTTCATGGGTTGAGAAATACCCAATCATCACAATCGAAGACGGTATGTCCGAAGATGACTGGGATGGTTGGAAATTGCTCACAGAAAAACTGGGAGACAAAGTACAACTCGTTGGTGACGACTTGTTCGTAACGAACACTGAGCGTCTGGGTAAAGGTATCAACGAAGGTATCGGTAACTCCATCCTGATCAAAGTTAACCAAATCGGTACATTGACTGAAACATTCGATGCAATCGAAATGGCTAAACGTGCTGGATACACAGCTGTAATCTCCCACCGTTCCGGTGAGTCCGAAGACAGCACAATCGCTGACATCGCTGTTGCAACTAACGCTGGTCAAATCAAAACGGGTGCTCCTTCCCGTACAGACCGTATTGCGAAATACAACCAATTGCTTCGCATTGAGGATCAACTGGGTGAATTGGCTCAATACAATGGTCTTAAAGGATTCTACAACCTTAAAAAATAAGCTGGATATCCAGCTTTTACGGGCAAGCCGGGTAACCGGCTTGTCTTTTTTATTGAAACGGAGTAATGCTATACCGTATGAATCGGGTAGATGGTGAAATTTAGGGGATTGCATGAACTGCACTACTTGTATCACAACAATAGCTATGTTACAATTAAAGTAACTGTTTTTATGGTGAGATGTTATGCCCACATGGGTAGGAGGTGGAAAGAATGGATATTGCTTTGAAATTGCTGCTCGTTGTCTTCTCGATCGGTCTAATCACTGTAGTATTGCTGCAGCACGGGAAAAGCGCTGGTTTGGCGGGTGCCATCTCCGGTGGTGCGGAACATCTTTTCGGTAAAACGAAAGCGCGCGGATTGGATCTCTTCCTGCAACGTGCAACGGTGGTACTGGGTGCAGGATTTATGATTTTATCTATTATTGTTACGGTTGTTTCCAAGTAAGAGTTGGTTCAGCTGGGCAATGAATAGCTCTTAAGCTAATGGCTTAATTGATAAACCTTCGTTTCGTGGAGAAACGGGGGTTTTTTAATAAATTCTTATGCGTCCAAAGTTTCCCAATGAACAATAGACTCCATGATTTTTCGGTCTTCTTCTCAACTTCTGTTCAGAATTCCTTCCTTAGCGTGAAACACCCCTATCATGTATGGTATGTCCCTCGCTTATTCGTTACGCGAATTCACTCCTTATAATGAATGTCATGTGTACAGAAAATTTTTCGGTCCACTCCCTTTCCAGATGCGTACTGCACCTGTATCGCATAAAATGTCTGTAGAGATATGTGAAAGCGTGATTATAGAGGAGCGCCAGGCCAATGTGGTTTTTTTGCGAGGTACGGATGGTCCGGATTGAATTCGTGTATACTAGGGTATGAGATAGTATGGTTGCACTACTACACTCTACACGGCAGTGGCTATGTGTATCATGAAAATGGTAAGTATTCCGATACATAAAGAGATGAGACTTGAATACACTTTTATGTTTCCCGAGGTGAATATATTAATGATAACAGAACAACAATTGCTCGATTTCATGCGGGAAACCGCTTATAAACCCATGACTTATCAGGAGTTGGAACAGCACTTCGCGATCGAAGATGCAGCTGATTTCAAAGCCTTTTTGATTATGCTTAATACGCTGGAGGAATCCGGTAAAGTTTTGCTGACCCGTAACAATCGCTATGGTATGCCAGAGCGCATGGATTTGGTACGCGGACGTTTACAGGCTCACGCCAAAGGGTTCGCTTTCCTCATTCCTGAGGATCGGGAGCACCCGGATGTGTACATTCACGCCAATGATATGAAGAGTGCGATGAATGGAGACACGGTATTGGTTAAAGTCACGTCACAAGGACCGTCTGGCGGTCGCCTTGAAGGTGAGATCGTTCGCATTGTTACTCGCGCTGTGACGCAAGTCGTTGGTGTGTTCCAAAGCCATGAGGTGTACGGCTTCGTCATTCCGGATGACAAACGGATTAATCGCGATATTTTCATCCCGCGTACCAACTTTGCAGGGGCTGTTGATGGACAGAAAGTCGTAGCAAAGATCGTCAGCTATCCGGAGGGCCGTGCTGCAGCCGAGGGTGAAGTGATCGAGATCCTTGGTCATAAGGATGAGCCGGGTATTGATATTCTGTCCGTTATTCGCAAGCATCAGCTACCTGAAGCTTTCCCGGACGAAGTGGTCCATGAAGCTGAGAAAGCTCCAGACTCCATCACCGATGAAGAGATTGTACAACAGGGTCGCCGTGATTTGCGTGGACTTAACATTGTCACGATTGATGGCGAAGATGCCAAGGACTTGGATGATGCTGTTAACGTAGAGAAACTGCCTAATGGCAACTATCGTCTTGGTGTTCACATTGCCGACGTTGGCTATTATGTGCAGGAGAATTCTTTATTGGATCAGGAAGCGTACAACCGCGGATGCAGTGTTTATCTGGTGGACCGGGTTATTCCGATGTTGCCACAGCGTCTATCCAACGGGATCTGTAGTTTGAACCCACAGGTAGATCGCTTGACTTTGTCTTGTGAGATGGAGTTCAACGACCAGATGAAGGTCGTGAAACATGACATCTTTACGAGTGTTATTAAAACCAAAGAGCGTATGACGTATTCTAACGTTCGTAAAATCCTTGAAGGCGAAGAGCCGGAATTGCTCGAGCGTTATAAGGATCTGGTGGATGATTTCCATCTAATGAAAGAGATTGCTTTGAAACTGCGTGCCATGCGTATGCGTCGTGGTGCAGTTGACTTTGATTTTGAAGAATCCAAAATCATTGTAGACGCCGAATGCAAACCAGTGGATATCGTGAAACGGGAGCGTTCGATTGCGGAGCAAATCATTGAGGAATTCATGCTTGCAGCCAATGAAACGGTGGCAGAGCATTTCCACTGGTTGAAGGTTCCGTTCATCTATCGTGTGCATGAAGACCCGGATCAGGAAAAACTGCAAAATTTCCTCGCCTTTGCGGCGAATTTTGGATATCAGGTCAAAGGACGTGGCAACGCGATTCATCCACGTGCACTTCAGTCTTTGCTGGAGGATATTAACGGTACGAAAGAACAAACCGTGATCAGTACGATGATGCTACGTTCCATGAAACAGGCGAAGTATGATTCTGAAATGTCGGGTCACTTTGGACTTGCAGCAGAATTCTACAGTCACTTTACGTCTCCGATTCGTCGTTATCCCGATCTCGTGATTCATCGGGTGATTCGCGAAGTGATTGAGAACAAAGGCGCTTTGCCGGAGAACCGTCATGAGTATCTGGCTGGGCGCATGTCTGATATTGCCCAGCAGTCTTCGGAACGTGAACGTGTTGCGGTAGAAGCTGAGCGGGATACAGAGAAAATGAAAAAAGCTGAGTATATGCTCGATAAAGTAGGCGAAGAGTTCGAAGGCATGATCAGCAGTGTGACCAGCTTCGGTATGTTTATTGAGTTGGAAAACACGGTTGAAGGCCTGATTCGCCTGAGCGCGCTAACGGACGACTATTACCATTTTGACGATCAGCATATGGCTCTGATTGGTGAACGTACTTCGAAAGTCTTCCGTATCGGTGATGAAGTGAAGATCCGTGTCGCACGTGTAAGCATGGAGGAGTACACGATTGATTTTGAAATGGTGGATATGAAACCTCGCGCTGAACGTCCTGGCGGCTTCAGTGGCGGACGTGGCGGTAAAGGTGGACGTCCTGGTAGCGGCGGCGGACGCGGCGGTGCCAAGAGTGGACCAGGTGGATTCAGCGGTTCACGTGGCGGCAAAGGCAGTTCGACAGGTGCTGGAGCCAGCCGTGGTGGCAGATCAACGGAAGAAAGCAGCAAAGGTGGACGTGGCGGTCGCGGTGGAGCAGCGAGTGCAGGCGCGGGCTCATCTGGTGGCTACGCAGGTAAGGGCGGTGGCAAACCAAAAGTTGAGCGTCGTGCTGGTGATGCTGGTGGGTCAACTGGCCGGGGCAAAGGCGCGTTGAGCTTTGGTTTTGGCTCAGGTAAAGGCGGATATAGCTCTACATCGGGTGGATCGGATAGTAGTTCAACCGGTGGACAAGGAAGTGGGCTGAACAGCGGCAGCGGTCGTGGTGAAGGAAGCTTTAAGTCCGGCAAGGGCGGCGGTAAAGGTGGCAAAGGCGGAAGTGGACGCAAAAACACTTCGCCGAGCGGCGTATTTATTGGAGAAAATGCAACTCCTGGTGGCGCTCAGGAAGGTGGAGCACCACGACGCAAGCGGAAGAAGAGCAAAGGTGCAGCTGGTACGGCAGCTTTTGTACGGAAAAAGAAAAAATAAAGCTAACGTAACTTGGAGAAATGGATTACAATTCGTTCCTCCAGGTTAAGCGTTGGAGAAAATAGTCACTTCAGCCGGTGTGTTGTTTCGCACAGTCTGAAAGTGGTGTAATGAGGAGGGGCGGCAGAGGTCGCCTCTTTCTTGATTTTAACAGCCGTACTTGCTACAATTAAGGTCTGGCACGTGGTACCTTGGTGCAACATTGGGTGCTGCTATAGAGCATGGTACCGGCTTATTTTACGGAGAAGGAGTGAGGACATGGGCAAGAATGATGGACAGAGTAAAGTGCTTGCACAGAATAAAAAGGCTTCCCATGACTACTTCATTGAAGATACGTATGAAGCGGGCATGGTGCTTACCGGAACGGAGATCAAATCTCTTCGTAACGGCCGTGCGAATATTGGAGATGCATTTGCCACGATTCGAAACGGTGAGATTCATATTCACAATATGCATATTAGTCCTTTTGAACAAGGGAACCGAAATAATCCACTCGATCCGACACGTACACGCAAGTTGTTGATGCATAAAGTGCAGATTCACAAGCTGCTCGGGCTGTCGAAACAGGACGGGTACAGCATTGTGCCGCTGAAAATCTATATCCGCAATGGTTATGCAAAGCTTTTGCTTGGCCTGGGTAAAGGTAAGAAGCAGTATGATAAACGGGAGACTGCAGCCAAGCGCGATGCTCAACGTGATATCCAACGGGTACTGCGCGAGAAGCAGAAGGTTGCACGTTAAGTGGAGCGATGTGCGTGAAAAGCCTTACTTTAGGTGTATAAGTTAGTTTTTGTGATGGAGCTAGGAAGATTGATGTATGAGTTAAGGAGTCTCAAGGTTTGCCCTGCAATGGGCAAGATTGAGGCTTTTTTTGTATTGGGAAGGGTAATGTGATGTGAATTGCTGATGTGTGCTGTGATGAATTTTGCTGTTATGCATTGGAGGGAGGCACCAGAAGCATGAGCTTTATAGGTGCTGAAATATGAAATATCAGACTGTTGCGTAGTTTACATTAATCATGGGTAAGTTACTTAGGTGCAGTTGTTCGTGATCTGATCTGGGTAAACTTTACTTCCGATTGGTGACGAGGTATAATATGTAGACGATTGAGCCATCTGTTGCATTGGATATACTTGCACAGTTGCTCACCTGTTGGAACGCCTTCCAGCAATCTATACTATATCGACAATCTGTCCTGTGATATGATTACTCATGTAGCAGACAGGAATGCCGAGTTTGAAAGAAGCATCTTTTTACCTTGGAGGAAAAAGATGTGTAGCACCTTTGCTCCGTATTCACGGATTAATCCTGGAGCCCTTCTTCATTGAGGGGGCGTTTATGGATTCGACGGGGATAGTTCGAGCATGGGTAGCGGGTAGTGGGGACGCGTCCGCTTCATCAACGCTAAAGCCTATTAAACGGCAAACAACAAACAAACTACGCTTTCGCAGCCTAAGAAACTGTGTGCGTGCTTCTAACCTGCATCGCCCATGTGACAGGATTAGGGGCTAACAAGTAGTGGGATACGCTGTCACATCTCCGCCTGGGGTGTGCTGAAGAAGACAATCAGGCTGACCCAACGTATAGCCGGTTACGGGGCGATACTCGGGTGACATCAAAACTGTGACTACACCCGTAGAAGCTTATGTGTCGTTATCTTCGGACAGGGGTTCGACTCCCCTCGCCTCCATTAGAGTAAGTAAAAGCCACCAACCAGTGTTCTGGTTGGTGGTTTTTCTGTTTATGATATAATAAGCATAAATTTAGATTGGGGGACTCAAAATGTTCGAAAATCGAGAACAGCTCCAAGAAATTTTAAATAAAGCCAATCAACATGCACGGAAACAAGCTAAAGAATCAGGTGCCTCTATTTATTATATAAAGAACAACAAACGTGTTCGTGAGGATGCTGCGGGTAATAAATTCGAAATTATATTTGATGCTACTGGGAAACGCCAGGAGTTTGAGTATCATGAGTGAAATCAAACCAGTCATGACTGTGTTTGCTGGAACGAATGGAGCAGGGAAAAGTACACTCAGTATGCAAATGAGAGAGTGGCTTGGTGAACTGGTTGATCCGGATCAAATTGCAAGAGAGTTGAAGCCAGAGAATCCGCGCAGTGCTGACCTGTCTGCTGGCAGGGAAGCTGTGAAAAGAATCAGATCTCTCATTAAAAGCGGTGTAAACTTCGCTATTGAAACGACATTGTCCGGATCATTTGTTTTAAAACATATGGAAATTGCTAAAGAAAACAGTTACGAAATTGTCGTATACTATATCGGTCTTGAGGATGTTCAAATGCATATAGATCGTGTTGCATCTCGTGTTGAACAAGGTGGACATTGGATTGCAGAAGAAGACATTCGTTATCGATATGGTCAGTCATTGAAGAACCTTAAACCGGCTCTAGCCATCGCAGATCAGGTTATCATCATTGATAATACATACGAGCCTTTAATTGTTGCTGAAATCATACAGGGTAATTTAATCTATTGTGTTGAGTCCATACCTGCTTGGGCTAATCCTGTTCTTTTGGGTTACTGACACTCGGGTGACATCAAAACTGTGACTACACCCGTAGAAGCTTATGTGCCGTTATCTTCGGACAGGGGTTCGACTCCCCTCGCCTCCATTAGAGAGTCAAAAGCCATCAACCAGTGTTCTGGTTGGTGGTTTTTCTGTTTATGATATAATCTTTGTAAAATAAGCTGATATAAGCCCGATATACTCTGTAATCTCCCAAAGGAGGAAAAAAAGCATGAGCCAAACGCAGCAACAGATCCGCGAGTTTGTTGCAGGAGTACAAGCATATGTCTCGCCAGTAAATGTGAGTAATCCTTGGAGAGATTATGTGACGGGCTATGATATCGGCCCTGAAGCGGTGAAGATTCGTTCTGAACATTTGGTCAGGTATTTGGAACCAAGAATGTCCAAGGTTCGGTACATTTTTATTGCTGAAGCCGTGGGCTATCAAGGGGCGAGGTTCTCTGGCGTACCTTTGACGTCCGAGCGAATGGTTACCGGGAAGCACTCGCTGGTGAATCACCAGATGATTTTTTCAGGCGATCCAGGCATCCGAACAAGCCTGCCCAATATCGTCAAACCTAACCGGAGTCAGGCACTGTATGGTTTCGCAGAACCGACAGCATCCATTATATGGGGTGAAGTGTTATCCAGTTCAAGGTGGAAGTCAACGGACTTTATATTTTGGAACATCTATCCCTTTCATCCTTATCAATCTTCTCAAAACATGATGACGAATCGAACGCCGACTTCTGCAGAGTTAGAGGATGGGCTGCAATATGCTAGAGAGATTATCCAACTGAATCCCGATGCTCAGATTGTGGCTATTGGCAGAAAGTCAGCAGACACGTTATGCCTCCATCGAATCAAGCATGACCATGTTCCACATCCCGCAAATGGTAGAGCTAGACAATTCCAAGATGCTGTGAGGACTATCTTGGATTAAAATAAATGAAAAACGCCGATGGTAAATGAGTGGGAGAGGTACATTTTGCTTACCATCCCAAACTACTTTATAATAATAGGCTAAACTAGACGATGTCAGGAGGAAACAATGGACTTTATCAGAAATCAACTAGAGGGAATGGGCATGAGTGAGCCAACCATTGGATATCTTTCGAATATAATTATGGTTATTTTTATAGCTGTGATCTCGGTGGTGGCGAATTATATAGCCAAAAGAATCGTGCTGAAAATGATTAATCGGATCATCAATAACAATCGGCACAAGTGGGGCCACATTATTGTAGAGAAAAAAGTATTCCACAAGCTGTCACATCTCGTGCCAGCAATTATCATCTATTATTCTGCTTATATCTTTCCATCCTATCAAGCCTTGATCGAAAAGGCTGCGATGACATACATGATCGTTATTATGATTACGGTGCTCAACGCACTGCTCAATGTGTTTGATGATATCTATCGTACCTATGATGTCTCCAAGATCAGACCGATTAAGGGATACATTCAAGTCGCGAAAATTGTGCTATACATCATTGGTGGTATTGTCGTCATTTCCAACATGATCGGACAGAATCCGTTGATTATTCTCAGTGGACTTGGTGCGTTATCGGCTGTACTGATGCTGGTGTTCAAGGATTCCATATTGGGTCTGGTAGCCGGCGTTCAACTATCCTCGAATGATATGGTGCGCGTAGGCGACTGGATTGAAATGCCGAAATATAATGCAGACGGTGATGTTATCGACATTACACTGAACACGGTAAAGGTTATGAATTTTGATAAGACCATTACGATGATTCCGAGCTACGCCCTGATTTCCGATTCCTTCAGGAACTGGAGAAGTATGCAGGTATCCGGCGGCAGAAGGATTAAGCGAAGCGTCTATATTGATATTAGCAGTATCCGTTTTTGTACCGAGGAGATGGTGGCGGAATTTGAGAAGATTCAATACCTGACTGATTATGTCACGGCAAAAACAAAAGAAATTCATGCATACAACATGGAGCATCAGGTGAATACGGTAAGTAATGTGAACGGAAGAAAGCTCACGAATGTGGGTGTGTTCAGGGAATATATCCATCAGTATTTGAGAAATCATCCAAAAATTCATAAGGATATGACGCTCATTGTCAGACAGCTGGCGCCGGGAGATAACGGGCTACCCCTGGAGATCTATGCTTTTAGTAATGATACTGCCTGGGGAGTATACGAATCGATTCAAGCGGATATCTTTGATCATATCTTTGCAGTTGCTTCGACATTTGGGCTTCGTGCGTTCCAGAATCCAACCGGACATGATATTGTGCAACTGAAAGAGGAAAAGCAATATGCACGAGAGTATTGAGAGAGGTGCGGCCACCGATAGGTGGTCGTTTTTGTGTTTCCCATGTTTAAAATTGGTGGCCGTTTTTACGTTTAAACCCACTTTCTAAAATTCGTGGTGCAATTAATTTCAATTTTACCTGGACGTAATAACATGCAAACAATAGCGAAGTAGAGTTGAAGTATAGACATCTAGACATCCATAGGGAATCAACATCAGCCTATTACAGGTGATGTGATCATCAAGCTGGCGCCGCTTAATGATCAGGGAAAAACCAAAACAAGCAAAGGTGGTATTTACATTGTTCAAGAGAATAAGCCTGGCCCTTGCATTCGTAACTCTCTTTTCATGGACATTGACTGGTGTTTCTTCCGCTTACAGCAATTCCAATTGGATGGGATCACTCCCTGCTAACACCCCGCTTTCTTCTCTTTCGATCCCAGGAACGCATGACTCCGGTGCCTTGTATGAACCGATTAATGGAACGGCAAAGACACAGGATCTGACCATTGCCCAGCAATTGAACGTGGGTGTCCGTTTCCTTGATGTTCGCACTAGACATTACGGGGATGCATTCACCATTCATCACGGGGCTATCTATCAGAATCAAAATTTTGATGATGTATTAAATGCGGTCATTGGCTTTCTAAACAATAATCCATCCGAAACCATTATTATGAGTGTGAAAGAAGAGCATACACCTGCGAATAATACGCGCACGTATGAGGAAACATTCAAATCCTATGTCGCCAAGAATCCTGATAAATGGCTGCTAACCGACCGCATCCCTACCCTTGGGGAAGCAAAAGGCAAGATCGTATTGCTGAGAAGATTTGATATGAGCCAATCCGCGTATGGTATTAATGCTACTGCATGGCAAGAGAACACCACCTTTAACATTCAGAATGCAGCAAGTATGAAGATTCAAGATTATTTTAAAGTATCAGATAAGAACAAGAAATGGTCGGATATTCAAAATATGTACAACGAATCCAAATCCCAAAATTCTGCTTGGTTGTACATTAACTACACAAGTGGTTATGACCCGGGTTGGTTCGGTATTCCCAACATTCGCTCCATAAAAGACTATATGAACCCGAAAGTGAACACATTCTTTACGACCAATACCAAAGGCCGCTTTGGCATTTCGGTTATGGATTTCATCGACGAAAGTACAGCAGCCAAAATTATTGCAACCAATTTCTAATGTAAGATGTATCGTGTGCGTTGTGAGGCACTATATCAAAAGACGCTGGTCCTTTTGTGACAGGCGTCTTCTTTTTACATTTAATAAGTGAACTCAGCAATAGTTGTGCGATTTGATTCAAGCATATACAAGGGGTTAAGATAATTCGAGAGGGTAAATGTTTCTCTAGATAAGGGTAAAAGAATATTTTCGCAAAGGAGAGTTCTTACATGAATCATCAAATTCCGGAATATACATTGAATGATGGCTTGAAAGTACCTGCAATTGGGTTCGGTACCTATAGTTTAAAAGGAGAAGAAGGTGTGAAATCGATCGCATCCGCAATGGATACGGGTTATCGGTTGATTGATACAGCATACAACTATGAGAATGAAGCAACAGTGGGCAAAGCCATCAAGCATAGCTCCATCGCCAGAGAAGAACTGCTGATTTCCTCGAAGCTGCCGGGGCGCTATCACGCCCATGACAAGGCACTCGTGGCGATCCAGGAATCCCTGTATAGAGCCGACTTAGATTATTATGACCTCTACCTGATCCACTGGCCCAATCCCAAAAAGGATGTGTATGTGGAGGCATGGCAGGCTCTAATTGAAGCGAAAAAACGCGGGTATATCCGTTCCATCGGAGTAAGTAACTTCTTGCCTGAGCACAATGAACGCCTGATTAAGGAGACGGGGGTAGCGCCGAGTCTGAATCAGATTGAGCTGCATCCATTTTTTGACCAAGCTAATCAGCGGGAACAGGACGCGAAGCATGGCATTGTGAACGAGTCCTGGAGTCCAATCGGACGTGGCAATGATGCTGTGCAGGATATCGTCAAAGACGAAAAAATCCTCCGCATCGCGAAAACCCATGGGAAAACGCCTACCCAAATCATCTTGCGCTGGCATATCCAGCTGGGCTCCATTCCAATTCCGAAGGCAAGTTCGCTTCAGCATCAGCAAGAGAATATCGATATTTTCGATTATGAGCTGACTGCGCAGGAGATGGAAGTTGTCTCTTCATTTAGCCGTCCAGATGGACGATTGTGGGATCAGGACCCGAGCGAGTACGAAGAATTTTAAGGATGACGTATCCGCTGTCTAAGTGGGTTGCAGTATAATCTACCATTAGTGATCAGAAACCCCTGTGAATAAACATGGTAAAGCCTGCTGGCTCTACCGATGGTATTCCGGGGGTGTTTTTGTATGCATAGGAATAGAGGGGAGTACAAAAGAAAAGAGTGCCCCTGTCAGCAATGACAAGAAGCACCCGTATTGAGTGGTTACGGCTACATAGCCGAAAGTAAACTCTTGCTAACCCATCGGAATCCGGAAGGTTAGTATCTCGTACGGTTTAATATCAAAAGAAATTCGGCCATTCTCCACGATGCAATCCGCTTCGTTATTCTCTAATAGATCACAAGCATATGCTGTGGCACCTGATCCTTCAGGCAGCTGAAGTGAAGCCCGACTGCGGCGACCATGTGCTTCGTACATCCGGATGATCATATCATCGTTGTTCTCGGCTTTTTTGATAACCTCCAACACGACATTCTCCTGATCCACCGATGCGAGTGACCACACCCCAGGCAGCGTTCCGGTTTGTGATGCAATCTCACGGGCAACCAGAGGACGGTTGATATCATAAGCAGCTTGGATGACACGTCCCTCACGGAAATCTCCTTTGTGCGGATAGAGGGAGTACGTGAACACATGCTGCTCCTTATCGGCGTTCTCATTGGGATACGTGGCACTTTTGATCAACGACAAACGCATGACGGAGTTATGAATATCATATCCGTATTTGCAGTCATTCAACAGAGCAGCGCCGTACCCGTTCTCCGCCAGATCGGCCCACTTCTGTCCGCATACTTCAAATCGTGCCTGATCCCAGCTTGTATTACGGTGGGTAGCACGCTCCACGTTACCGTACTGGATTTCATAGACCGCTTTCTCACTCCAGATATCCAGCGGGAAGGCGGCTTTCAATAACAGGTGCTCCTGCTTCCAATCTACAAATGTACGGAAATCGATCCGGCGCGTATGCGCATAGAAGATGATTGTCTGCTTAATAACAGATTCCAGGAACTGTCGCTTCACTTGCAGCACGGAACGCACAGGCCCACTTTCAATCCACTCCAGCGACTGGAGGTCATTAATCTCCCACATATGCTGTTCGTAATAATCGTCAATGTTCCACGCCTCGTATTCTGCAGGTCGATCCTCGAATACTTGCAGCACGTTACCGCGCTCGCCAGGCTGAAGCAACTCACGGCCCTCCAGCTTGTCCCATACGGATACGAACTCGGCACTTTCATTCAGGTGAATATCGTACCAAGGTGTATGGATGTGGTGCTGGTCTGCTTGCCATTGTGCAACCGACACGCCAGCACCAGCACCCAGATCGGCGGCCACATCCGACGTGATGCGGAAAGTCTTATACCCGGATGCCGGTACATTTTCAGCGAGGAATACTAACCCACCATCCAGCGCATGCTGGCTCGGTACTGGACGATCACCATCATAGACGGTCACATTTCTCGCAAAAGAAGGAAGTTCAACCACATCCGTTCGTTCGAATCCGGTCGGGTTGAATACCACAATGGCTTCGCCGTCAGACGTAATGCTGCTCACAATGCCGTTCAGGGCACTGTTCTTCAGCTCATCTGTGACATGAATGACCTCTTCATATTGCTCCTTCGAATCCACATAGACCTGCTCAATGGAGCTACCTGGGAGAATATCATGGAACTGGTTCAGCATCGTCAGCTTCCATGCATGCTCCAGTGCATCGGTTGGGTAGACCGCTCGTGCATCCGCCTCACGATGAATCATGGAATACAGCTCGGCATCCGCCAGCGCAAATTCACTATGCCGGTTATATCGCTTGTTACGAGCCATGGACGTGTAAGTTCCCCGGTGGTATTCCAGATAGAGCTCTCCCGACCAGCGTGGAACGCAGCGGACATCGTCCAGATTCTGTTCCAGCTTCTCGAAGAACTCTCGTACAAAGGTACGTTTCACGTCCGGTACGCCTGGCAACCCTTTTTCAAGCCGTCTGCCGTGCTCCAGCATCTCCTCGGTTGGACCGCCGCCCCCATCGCCGAAGCCGTAACACTGTAACACATCTGCATTGATATTTTTGTTCTGGTATCGTTGCCATGTGCCCTTGACTTGAGATGCATTGAATCGCCCGTTGTAGGTCGTCTCGAAGCGGCGCTGCCTGAAATCAGGATGCTTGTCATAGTCTGTCGCTGTAATGAAATGGGTTAAAACCTCAGATCCGTCGATTCCTCTCCAGTACATCGTGTCGTTTGGAATCTGGTTTGTATCATTCCAGGCGATTTTGGTTGTCATAAAATAATCAATGCCGCTCTTGCGCATAATCTGTGGCATCGCCGCGCTATAACCGAATACATCCGGCAACCAGAGAACACGGTTCTCCACGCCAAACTCTTCCTTGAAGAAACGCTTTCCATATATAATCTGACGGATCATGGATTCGCCCGAGATCAGGTTGCAGTCGGCTTCCAGCCACATCGAACCTTCCGCTTCCCAGCGGCCTTCGGCCACTTTTTCCTTGATTTTCTCATATAGAGATGGATAATCGGCTTTTAAATACGCATATAACTGGGGTTGCGAGGACATGAAAGTATACTCGGGAAACTTGTCCATTAAGTAGAGTACACTCGCAAAACTCCGGATGACCTTTTCCCGTGTCTGATCGAGTGTCCATAGCCATGCCACATCAATATGGGTATGTCCGATGCAGTGAACGGTAGGGATGTGATCACCCGCAGGGCGAGTTTCACCGTAGATATGATTTTGCATATAGAGGCGGGCTTCCAGCACCGATGCATGAAAAGTAGTACTGTTTTCCTGACGCAAATCCAGTAGATTTACCGCCTGATTCAGATGTTCAATCAACTTCAGCCGCTCCAGATCATCCTCACGCAGTAGATCTGCGGCATCAAGTGCAGCTTTGAGATCGTAATATAAATCCGTGACAGGCTGATGATGCTCAGCTACATATACATTGAGAAATACATCTGCTGCCGAAGTACTACAGTACGCATAGAGTGCCAGTTCGAATTCTTCACCTTTTACCGCAGCATCTGTCAGATCGATCTCAGTATGGTTCACGTCCAGACCGCAGATCAATTCCCCATTCAGAAATGCTAGGAATTGCGGATTATCATAGTTCCAGATATCATCAGCACCAGTGACGATGGTACAAACGACTTTTTTTCCTTCCATATGATCCGGGATGCGAATCCGGGTTTTGAAGCAGCTGTGCACATCTTTACCGCCCCAGCCATCACCTTTACGAAACACGTTCCAGGAGGAAGGGTCCTCATGAACCAGTTCCCAGGAGTGATAACCACTTTCTTTATGATAAAGCTCGGGTATATATGTCTTGGAGGTCAGTCGTGCACGTTCCAAGTGTTTCGCAATGGTATGGATTCGAGTATACAAGGAATTCATTATCATGTTGGTTTCCCACCTCGGTTTATAGTAAGTACAGGCTGTAGTCGTTGTTGGATCAAAGTTAATGCAAGCGCTAATATATCAACTTTATCATACCAAACAGAAACAGCGTCAAACTATGTATTGTATGCTGAAAATAGCGTATTTTTATTGCATTTCATGCTAAAATGAACTCATTAGTATTGGGAAGAGGGGGCATGTCCATGACACATTCCGTTTTGGCATACGAACAGGGATATGCGATCCATATCAACCAGCCTGGAGATTCACTGTTTTATCATCTGGATTATGATGAACGCTCCCATGAACTGAATATGGAGTTTCAGCATTTTCACGATTTCTATGAGATCTGTATTCTTCTGGATCGCACGGCTGCACACATCATTGAAGGCAGTTTGTACGAGATTCAGCCTTATGATATCGTTCTGCTGCGGCCTTCCTTACTGCACAAAACGCAATATCCCAAGGGAGTGCCACCCAAACGATTGATGATCACCTTTGCCAATACCACGTAATACACCTAGTCTTGAGAGCGGTTACACAGAACTGTTTTCGATCTTTGATGAACCAATCCCGATATTTCGATTTACAGAAGAACGGCGCCAGGCGGTATTGGCTCCTTTAAACGAAATCTTTATGTTATCACAGAATCCCTCAGTACTTCATTCGGTTGCAGTTCATGGCAAGTTCGTTGAGTTTCTCTGCGCAATTCATCGATACTCAGCTGAGAATAGCTACGTTCGTGAAGAGACAGGCTCGTCCATGTCCCAACGGATGTATGCTATTGCATCATATATTCACAGTCATTACCAAAATGAGCTATCGCTCGAAGAGATATCCAAACGATTTTTCGTAAGTGCTCATCATTTATCCCGTCAGTTCAACAAAGTCACAGGCTTTACATTTACGGAGTATATTCAGATGACCCGAATTCGCAATGCTCAACAGATGCTTCTGAACTCCAACAAAAAAATTACCTATATTGCGGCACAATGCGGCTTCGCCAGTTTCTCACAGTTCAATCGCATCTTCAATAAACTCAATGGCATGTCACCGAGTGCCTATCGCCGAAGTAGACATTCACAGAGTGAACGTGAAGTGGCGAACATGATGGGTAAACCTGAGCGCTGACTTGAGGCGGGTTGATCTGGTGATATCCGTAACGATGTGCTGATGAATGGCGACAGCCAAGAATGTATAGAGAACATACAAAAAAGGCAATCCCTTAACTTACAAAGGGATTGCCTTTTCCTTCTATACACCAATACGTTTGCATATGATCTCACGATCAGACTCGCTTATGTGCGGCAATGACGCTTGCTGTTATCCCTGGTCCTTCGGTGCCAGCTCAATGGCAGAGCGAATGGCAGCCAGCATACTTTTATCATCGGCGATGTTTTTGCCAGCGATATCGAAGGCTGTACCGTGATCGACAGACGTACGAATGATGCCGCCTTTCAGGCCAACGGTGATGTTCACACCTTCTTCGATGCCCATTACCTTGATCGGTGCGTGACCTTGGTCGTGGTAGCAAGCTACGACGATATCGAAGTCACCGCGACCAGCGCGGAAGAAGAGTGTGTCCGCCGGCAGTGGACCAACAACGTTAATGCCTTCTTGCTGTGCACGTTCAATGCCGGGCTGCAGTTTCTCTTCTTCTTCTCCATTACCGAACAAGCCGTTCTCCCCGGCATGAGGATTGATTCCGCATACGGCAACGCGCGGATTCTCAAAGCCTGCTTTTTTCAACGTATCATGAGCAAGCTTCACGACGGTGTAGGTTCTTTCCGGGTTAATACTCGCAATGGCATCGATCAGACCCATGTGTGTTGTCAGGTGAATAACGCGCAGATTCGGCGTGGTCAGCATCATCGAGAAGTCCTGCGTATCCGTCAGGTCAGCCAAAATCTCGGTGTGCCCCGGATACAGGTGCCCGCCTTGATGCAAAGCTTCTTTGTTCAAAGGTGCGGTGCAGATGGAGTGAATCTGCTGTTTTTTGGCAAGATCAATGGCTTTGGCGAGAAACTGGAATGCTGCATCTCCAGCCACGGCAGATACTTTACCATATTCCAGATCCGCAGGAACGAGGTTCAGATCAATCACATCCACAGTACCGAATTCATACTTGGCTTCAGAAGGCTCTTGAATCGCGTTAACGTTCAGACTTGAGCCGATGACTGGCAACACACGCTCTAGAATCTTCGCATCACCGATAACGAGTGGATTGCACTGATCGTACATCTCTTGATGACCCAGTGCTTTCATAATAATCTCCGGTCCAATACCTGCTGCGTCGCCCATTGTAATTCCGATTGTAGGTTTCATACGAGAATACCTCCTTTTAATTTTTGAATCGCATGGATAAAGACATCCGGTTTACCGAACCCGCCTGCTTTGGTAATCACATGCAGATCATCAATCCCGATAAACTTGGAGATCGGCACGCCGATTTCAAGCTCATCCAGCAGCTCGAAGCCGCTAATATTCCATTTCAGACAGATTTGCTTAGCCGTATCGCCACCAGTCATGGATACCCCTTTGAAAAGTCCCTCTTCCAGCAGTCTGGCACAGATCTCACCCATCGCGAGTACAATTTCATTGCTGACTTCCGTGTGGTTGAGACCGCGCATTTCGCCCGTTGCCCGTGCCAGTTCAATATCGACTTGTTCTGCGGTGGAGTAGAGGACGACATCTTGTCCTTCCAGCGCTTTGGATCTTACCTCTGCATATACACGTTCCATTTCCTCTGCTCGGTCTACGGATGCAGATACAGCCTTGAAGGAGTGGAAAGAAACGGACGAGATGCGGGTCTGTTTCAGCAGCAGCTTTAACTGCTCGCGGGAATTTTTGTTCACGCTGCCCACAACCGTCAGGATGGGACCCGGATTCTCTGGTATCGTGAGTTCGGCAGACTTGGATTCAAGCTCGTAGTGAGCAGGGAGGTAGTTGGCAATGCCAGCAGACCCTGCCCAGGCAAAGGTATAATCCAGTTCGCGAGTCATCTGCAAGATCATCTCCAGATGCCGTTCTTCTGTGGAATCTACGAGTACATACGGAATGTTATTTTGTTTAAACTGGTCTAGTTTCGATTGAATGTGGCCTTGGCCAACTTCCAGATCAGCTATCGTAATCTCGCCCACTTCGTAATTAGTCTGCTGTTTCAGCAGATCTGGAAGGTAGGAAAGAGTTACAGGTGTCTTCGGATCATTCGCAATCTCGGTTTCAGCGAGCGGAACGCCGTTCAGATAATGAACACCCTCCAGAATGGTACGGTTATTTTTCGGATAGCCCGGAGCGATCATCATAAAATCAGGTTTGACGACATCATACAGGGCATCAATCTCGATGCCGATATTTCCACGCATGGTTGAATCCATCTTTTTGAAAATTGTCTCAAATCCATTGTTCGTCAGCAATTCAGCTGCACGATACACACGGTTATACGCTTCCTGCGGGGATATGGAACGACTATCTGTATCAAAGACGACGGCATCATAACGTGTAAGAGGCTCCTCATCCATATTAAAAAGTACACTGGTCTTCAAGCCATGGCGGGCAAGCTGCACCCCGCTGTCATTGGCGCCGGTCAAATCATCTGCAATAATGGCTAATTTCATGCAGTCATCCCTCCTTGTAAACACACTTTTTATAGAAAATCCGTTCAGATCACCAATTAAAAACAGATTGAGCACGTTAGATCAGGTGAAAACCATTTATGTGGTGGGTCGTTGATTGTATTTCTCGACTCCGCCTGATTTCTCCAGTCGTTTGGAGAGGAACCCGATGAAGATCGGTAGCAGGATGGCCGTAGTAACCACACTCGCGGCAATCTGTACTGTTGCAATCTCGGCAATAGGTCCAAATGAAGCATTAGCAGCCACGATGGCCGCAGGTGTACCTACCGCATTCCCGGCAGTTGAACCTTCGGAAGCACCAACGATGGGATTCCAGCCAATAGCTTTGAACAACAGATATCCAATTCCGCCTGTGAGAAGAACGGTCAGAACGCCAAGCATGATTCCACCAAGTCCACCTTGGATGATCGACGAGAAGTTGATTCCCATACCCAGTGAGAAGGCGAAGAACGGAACAAGTTTGTCGCTGCCTTTGTGCAGCCACTCCGCCAGATTGCGGTCCAGATTACCAATAATGACACCAACGATGAGCGGAAGCAATACAGCAACGAATGCCATAGGAGAGAACATGCCATTGGCGAAGCCCATTGCACCGAAAATGGAGAGCGCTACCATGGTTAGGAAAGGGCCATCGCTGAGTGCGAGGAACGGATAGGCTGCTTTGTCATCTTCTTTACCGTATTGACCAGCGAGTGCAATGTACAAACCGCCGTTCGAGTTGGTCATTGCGGCAATAATGGCAAGTGGGGCAAGACCCAGGAATAATCCACTTGAGTCAGCAAATAGAATGGCAACGAGACCGAGTGCTGCACCGATCGCCCACTTGACGACCAGCAAGGTAACGCCCTTGCCGACGGATGAACCTGCTGTTTTGAACGTAATCTGTGTACCCGCAATCAACAGGAATAGTGCAATCAACGTACTGGAACTGTTAACGAAGAGAGCTTCCGTGAATCCGCCAATGCGCAGGGCATTCGGGAAGAATGTATTAATGGTTGCACCGAGTAACAGGGGAACGACCATCATACCGCCAGGGATACGATCTAAAGTTGCTTTAATGTTCATAGTAGTAGCTCCTTATGAAGTAATCGTTTTTATGAAGCGCTTGCAGGATTATGTTATCCCATATCGTTTAATATAGCAACAATAAATTATTGTAAATTTTAAATGCATGATAAACTGTTTAAAAATGCAACACGTAAAGGCGATAAAAAAGACGTAAACTTAAAGTTAATCTTTAAGTTTACGCCATAATGTGGCTCGATTAATCCCAAGGCGCTCTGCGGCCTTCGATTGATTATTATTTTCCTCCTGGAGAACGAACTGAATAACTTCTTTCTCAATCTCCTTCAGCGTACCATTCAACCTCATTTGGCTTGAAGAAGGTTGCTGCTCGAGCAAGCGGGACAAGGTAGCCGTGGTGATGACATAATCCTGTTCGTTGAGTGCAGCCTGCTTGATCAGATGCTTCAACTGGTTGACATTCATATTCGTGATCTGATCCCGAATTATCTGTAGCGCATCTTCTTTTATTCTCACCGCTGTAGTTCCATATTTCTGGTAGTAATCTGTAAGGAAATGCTGCATCAGTGGAGCCAGATCCTCCGGTCTATCCGCAAGATTTGGCATCATAATCGTATTAAGCTCCAGATCAAGTGACCACTGTGGGTTCAATGCCTGCTCCCCGAGTATAAACACCCCAATCTGGCTTTGAAGACAGTTTTGGATAAAGGAGAGCAGCTCCGAATCTTCCATACGTGCTTCCATATGATTAATCTCTACATTTCGAACCTTGGCGAGTGGTATCTTGTGCAAATGACCGGGCGGAACTTGCGTGAGATCTATCTGTAACAGCAGTCCGCCACCGGAGTACATCTGATGAATGTGTTTGACCAGAAAAGATTTACCGGAATCCGCTTCACCCCGCAGATAGATCGGTTCATGATTCTCGTAGAGTGCCCGAATGTTCTTCAATACCGCCTGCATGGCAGGGGAATCAGCAACAATGGGCTCCATCGATGCATCCGTAAAAGTTGTTATGCCGAATTGTGCAAAGGCATAGGGTTGTCCTTTTTCCAGCATATATACCTTGTAGCTCTTGTTGTTCAGAGTTGTTTCATACGCGTTGACCGTGAGCTGGTAATCGTCTACCATGAACACATTTTGGATCTGGGATTGATGGAATTCCAGGCTGGTGTTGGTCAGATATATGTGATTATCGGTCAGTGGATTTTTCTCGAAATCGGTCAGGTTCTCGAACACCACTTCATTCCGTTCATTTAAAATAAGTAAATTCGGATGTTCCTGTGTAACCAGGTCATTCAGGATGATCGATATCGCATGATTTTTGCTCAAATAACGGTAGACCAGCTGTGCATCCTCCATCGCTCTAAGGATGGATTCCTGGCCGGATTGGATCAACAATCCCTCCAGACCATAGGTCTTCGCGGTATTGACGGTGATCACATCTCCGACAATCTGACGGTACCCGGAAGCTTTCAACTCCAGGAGCAATCGAGCTACATCTTCCGAGCTATGTATGGTATAGACCTTGAGGGGCAGATCCATCAGATCAATAATGGATTGTGCACCAGAGGTGATGTTGGAGAAGCCAACGATAGCCGTTTGGCCGTTAAACTGGCTCGCCAGTGTAAGTGAACGAATCATATCATAGCCCGATAACTGCACATCAATGACGGGAATGGTCACGGCTTTCTTAATCAATTGGGCCGTTCCGCCGCGGCTGATGATAATCTCTGCACCGTTTTTCTCAGCTTGAGTTGCTAATTCCACACCGTTCGCCAAATCGCCCACGTCCGTCTGAATGGCTAACTGGGGAAAGCGAGGAATGCACTCTTGTATGATAGGAATCATCGATTGGTAGGGAGCGATAAAGTGAACTCGTGTACGCATAATTTTCCTGCCTTTTATAGAAATCATTGATCCCCTTATTATAGCCAACTTGCGGAGGAATGGCACCTTTGGGGGGAGCCAACACTGTTATATTTGCAAAATGCCTAAGTGGTATGTCGCCATAACTCTTCGAGTCGAATGTGATGAAGTGGGGCCTTCCGGTTGAACCATAGATCAGGTAGGGATTTGTTAAAGTTAGAAAAGGATTAGATCTTAAGGAATGATCGCGTTTTGTGTGTTTTTACAGGATCATGAGGCGACACTATAAGTACTCGTCTTTTCTTATATTGCGTTGTTATAGTATGGATTTGGATCGTATTCACTCCACTTGCAATCGTGAAATGTGAAACGTATGTCGCCGTATTCATGTATTATAGTATACATATGAACTTTTCGGAGGAGGAACAAGTAATGGGAATCTTATCGAGGTTTAGAGACGTGATGAAGGCGAACGTGAACCACATCTTGTCGCGGGCGGAAGACCCGGAGAAGAGCGTGAATGAGTATATGCGCAGCCTGAGCAGTGATCTGGGTCAGGTAAAAGCGGAGACGGCGGCGGTGCTGTCGGATGAGAGCCGGGCGAAGCGAGCATTGGATGAGTGCAGCGCCGAGGTCAAGAAATTGCAACGGTATGCTGAGAAATCAGCGGAGTCGGGAGACGAAGACAAGGCACGTGGTTTTCTGGAGAAGAAAGTGAAGCTGGCTGACAAATTGAACGAATTACAGGCTGCCTATGAGCGAGCTTCCGCCAAAGCGAAGATGATGAAGCATATGAATGATAAATTGGTTGCAGATCTGGGGCAACTGGAAGCACGGCATGAAGAACTGAAAGGTCGAATGGCAGATGCGAAGGCACAGCAACAGGCCAATGAACGGAGTGCATCTGCGGGCAGAACTGATGCTGCACTGAAAGCGATGGAAGACAAGGCGAACCAGGCGCTGAACGAAGCAGAGGCTTTGGCAGAACTTCGCGCTGGAGCACAGGAAGATGATTTGGACGAATTAATTGCTCAATTGGAGAGGGAAATGAACGCGGATGCGGGTAATAATGAGAATGCGTCGCCAAGTGCAGAGGAAGAACTCGCAGCGATCCAGGAAAAGCTGAAGAAGGGAGTTTAACTTGTACACTACAACGTAGAGGGCAGAAATAAGCTGAAGAAGCGGAGCTACAAGCTTTCTGAAAGAAAGCTGCATCGGAAGCAAACACTTCGCCTTTAAGAGCGATCGGAAGGTTGTTCTGCCAGCGAAGTTATACAGTGTCAATTAGAATCATATTTCGTTAACATTGAGGTGAGCAAATGCCGGTTATTGAATATAAATGTCCGAACTGTGGCAGTGGCATGATCTTTGACAGTGTGTCAGGCGCATTATCCTGTCCCAGCTGCGGCCGTCAGGACAACATAGAGCAGATTCCAGATCCCTTGAAGAGACAGGTGTTCACGGAGAATGAGGTTAAGGAATACCACTGTAACAGCTGCGGAGCTGACATCGTGACAGAGCCGGAGACCAGTGCGACGACTTGCAGTTTCTGCGGTGCAGCGGTTGTGCTGAGTGATCGACTGACGGGCAATCTAGCCCCCGCGATGGTGATTCCCTTTTCCATTAACAAGGATCAAGCCAAGCAGGCATTCAAAAAGTGGTGCAGAAACGGCCTCTTAACGCCAAGTGGCTTCATGTCCGCCGATCGGATTCAGAGCATTACCGGCATGTACGTGCCGTTCTGGTTGTACGAGTTACATAACAAAATCGAAGTGCATGGTCGTGGCACCAAGGTCAGATCTTACACCCAGGGCGACTACCATTACACGGAAACACAGCATTTCGATATATACCGCAGAATTCGGCTGAATTACGTGAATCTGCCCATTGATGCATCGGAGAAAATGAAGGATGAACTAATGGATAAGCTGGAGCCTTTTCCATATAATCAGCTGAAATTGTTCAAGACCCCGTATCTGGCAGGGTATATTGCGGAAAAATACAGTTATACAGACGAGGAACTTTTCCCACGGGCCAAGGATAAGACGAGATCTTACATTGATTCTTATATTGCTTCAACCGTATCCGGTTATAGCAGTGTGAGCTACACGGACAAACAGATTGATACCACACTCAAAAATGCGGATTATGTGCTGCTCCCCGTGTGGATGGTCAACTATGACTATAATCGGGCACAGTACACGTTTGCCATGAATGGTCAGACAGGTAAGGTGGTCGGCAAACCGCCGATCAGCAAAGCCAAAGTGGCTGGATGGTTCGCAGGGGTCTCTGCGGTCTCGTTGTTGTCACTGAAGTTGGTTTCCTGGATGATGGGAGGTGGATTCTTATGAGAAAAAGAACCCCTCTGGCAGTGATGGCTACGCTCATTTTACTTATGATAACCCTTGTTGCTCCGTTGATTCCCATGTCATCGGCATCCGCAGCGGAGAGCAAAAATCTCATCTACGATGAGGCCAACCTGCTAAGTGAGCAGGAGATAAGTGAACTGAATGCACTGGCGAATCAGTATGGTGCCGAACGGCAGACGGACTTTGTTATTTTGACAACAAATAATGTTGAGAATCAGGATGTTATGCTCTTAACTGAAGATTTTTATGATGAGCAGGGGCTAGGATACGATAAAGAACATGGCAATGCTGTCATATTGACGATGGACATGAATAATCGCGAAGTGTATCTGGCTGGATTTTATAAGGCAAAAGAGTATCTGGACGATGAGCGGCTTGATTCTATCCGTACCCGGATTACCTCTGAATTGTCCAGTGGGAATTATAAACTCGCATTTGAGAAATATATTGAGCTCTCTTACAAATATATGGGGTATGAACCTGGTGTGAATCCAAACAATATCTTGTTCAACGGTTGGTTTCAGTTAGGAGTATCGGTGGTTCTTGGGGGTATTTTTGTTGGTGTTATGACTTATCGTTCCGGGGGACGTGTCACGGTCAATCGTGCGACTTATGAGGATTCAAGCAATTCCAGTGTAATTGATCGTCAGGATCGTTATATCCGTACAACCGTAACCAAGCGCAAGATCGAGAAGAACAATAACAATGGAGGCGGCGGCGGCGGTACCTCCCGAGGCGGTCACTCACACAGTGGAAGTAGAGGTTCGTTCTAGTCACTAATGCGTATGCGGATTTTTTAATTAGAAGGGATGGGAACGAGTATGGGGTTTTTCAGAAATCAATTTTCGAATGTGGTGGAATGGGAAGAGTTCAGAGATGACATGATATTTTGGAAGTGGAGCAACCGGGAGATCAAGAAGGGGAGTAAACTGATCATCCGTTCGGGTCAAGACGCCATTTTCCTGAATAACGGTAAAGTGGAGGGGATTTTCGAGGACGAAGGATCATTTAATATCGATTCCGAGATTATCCCATTCCTTTCTACATTAAAAGGATTCAAATTCGGATTCAACAGCGGCATGCGGGTCGAAGTATTGTTTGTAAACACAAAAGAGTTCACCGTGCGCTGGGGCACACAAAGTCCGGTGTTGATTCCGACACCACAGCTCCCGGGCGGAATGCCGATTCGGGCCAACGGAACATTTAATTTTAAAGTGAGTGACTATGTGACCCTGATTGATAAGATTGCAGGCATCAAACAGAGTTATCTGGTAGAGGATGTCAAAATCCGAATCACTTCCGTGCTGGATCAGCTTCTAATGAAGTGGATTAGCCGTGAAGGGAAGGATATGTTCAACCTGCAGGCCAATGCATCGGATATTGCCAAGGGTATTCAGGAAGATCTGGATATGCAGATGATGGACATCGGCATTGGAATTACCGGTTTTCAGGTGATGAGCTTCAATTATCCGAAAGAGATTCAGGATATGATTACGAAGACCGCTTCGCATGAGATGATTGGTAATCTGCAGAAGTATCAGCAGGTCAGCATGACAGATGGCATCTCATCCGGTAAAGTACAAGGCGGCGGCGCAGCTTCGGATATGGCGGGTATGATGATGGGGATGAACATGGCCAATGAAATGATGAAGAACATGAACCAGAACCAAGGCCAAAACCAGAACCAGAACAACAATTCCAATGCGTCATCGAACCAGAATGCCGACCAGAAGCCAGCGGGAAATAGCAACGGTGATTCAGGTAACTCTCCATCTACAGAAGGTAACAAGAAGCCAAACTTCTGCCCGAACTGTGGAGCCAAAAATGAAGGAGCCAACTTCTGTCCAAACTGTGGTCAGAAGCTGGGCTAATAAAATAAATAAATAAATAAATGAAGGGCTAGTCCAGCAGTAGTTGAGATATTGCGGAGCTAGCCCTTTTTTTTGTCGACTCATAGTTAAAGCAACATGGCGGAGAGCAGAGGAACGGATTCATAATTTAATTTTGATAGAAGAGTTGACAACCGATCACTCATTTATCTTTAACTTAAGATATTTAATTTGAATATAAATAACAACCAAAAACAAATATCTTTAATCCATTACACGAGGAGAGATCAAGATGATCCCAACATTGACCAGAATAAATGAACTTTCAAGAAAAGCTAAAGAGGGCGGATTGACAGAGATGGAGCAAGCGGAACAGATTCGTCTTCGTCAGGAATATCTGCAAACCTTTCGCGGTTCGATCAACGATATTCTGCTGAATGTAACCATCTATGATCCGAACGGCGATGACGTGACTCCTGACAAATTGAGACAGGAACAGGCTTCTCAAAAATAATAACTAGACTTCAAACGATCATAAATCTTAATTTAAAGATAATACAAATTACTATAAATAATCAAAATCAAATTACACTGATACCTAATTAATTCAAAACATGCTTACCAAACCAAGGAGGAATTAATCATGACTATTCAAACAGCAGGTATTCACCATATTACAGCTTTCGCAGGCGATCCACAGGCCAACGTTGATTTTTATGCCGGAGTTCTGGGACTTCGTCTCGTGAAAAAAACAATCAACTTCGATGCACCTGATGTATATCATCTGTATTTTGGCGATGAACACGGAAGCCCAGGTACTATCATCACCTTCTTCCCATCTGCTGGATCACCACGGGGCATAATTGGCGGAGGTCAGGTCGGCATCACTTCCTATGTCATTCCTCCTGGGTCGATGGGCTTCTGGCAGAACCGGCTGGAACAGTATAACATTGAGGTAACCAAGACAAGTCGCTTCAATGAGGAGCTGCTTCAATTCGAAGATAGCGAAGGCTTGCGGCTGGAGCTTGTTGAACGGGAAGAGGGAGCAGCCAGCACTTGGGCACATGAAGGAAATCCAACAGATAAAGCAATCAAAGGCTTCGGTGGTGCTGTCCTGTTCAGTATTAACCCGCAAAGAACGATGGATGCTCTTGAGAAAATCATGGGATTCATCAGAGTGAGTGAAAATGAGGAGTATGCCCGTTTCCGGTCCAGCGGGGATATCGGTAATGTCGTAGATGTTCCGGTGACCCGCATGGCTCTCGGCATGGGCGGCGCAGGAACAGTGCACCATATTGCATGGCGCGCCAAAGACGATAAGGAGCATGCACAGTGGAGTGAAGCTGTACGCGAATATGGCTACCAACCTACTCCAGTTCGGGATCGTCAGTACTTTAACGCAATCTACTTCAGAGAAGCTGGCGGCATCCTGTTCGAAATTGCTACAGATCCTCCTGGCTTTGCCAAAGATGAACCTGCTGATTCGCTTGGACAAAAATTGATGCTGCCTGAGTGGTTCGAGAAATACCGCCCTCAAATTGAGGACAATCTGCAACCAATCGTGGTAAGAACGCTCGTACCTGCTACAGTACAATGAAGTAAGGTAGATGGCGCTCAGAGCTTTTCCTCTGGGCGCGTCACCAGGTCAGCGAGTAGGTAACTGGGTGAGCAACATGAGTCGTATTATGAGGAAGTTAAAGGAGCATTGAAGGATGATGGAGAAAAAGGTTACCTGGCTGGAGCTGTTTTACGATCTGCTCTTCGTAGCAGCGGTCGCCAAAGCGGGTCATGTCTTGTTGCATGCCGAACACGGAGTAATTACGTTTGAATATTTAATGAAGTTTGTGCTTATTTTTATCCCTGTTTGGTGGGCATGGGTCGGTCAGACCTTGTTTATTAACCGTTATGGGCAAGACATCCTGATCCATAGAATATTTCTCATCCTTCAGCTCCTGTCCGTTATGGTTATGACGGCGAGTCTCTCTACCCATTTTGACCAATATTACCTGTCCTTCTTCGTGGGTTATATCGGTTCACGGGCGTTTACGGCCATTCAGTATCTGACGGCTCACAAGTCAAAAGGCGAACATCAACAGCAAGCGGCCCGTTACTTGGGTATCTGTTTCCTCATTGGGATATTGATCTCATCAGGTTCATTGTTCTTCGATTCCTGGTTACGCTACGTGATTTTGTATGCGGGGATTGCTGTGGACATCGTCCTTCCGCTGATCGGACGCAAAAATCTGGTGAAAGTACCAGTTCAGACCCATCACTTGTTGGAACGTTTTGCGCTCTTTACACTCATCCTGCTGGGTGAATCGGTAGTTAGTATTATCGCAGTCCTGCAAGCTGATCATTGGGATATGGAATCCATTCTATTTGCCGCCTTTACGTCCATATTTGTCATTGCGATATGGTGGCAATACTTCGACAACGTGGAGAAAAAGGTCAGCAAAGAGATTCAGACTGCCGGGCAAGCGATTATATACGGACATCTGTTCATCTACATCTCCATGAGCATGATCGCCGCGTCTATTCAACTGTTGTATCAGAATCAGCTAAACTATGTGTTCATGCTGGGGTTTGTATTTGGATCAGCGCTACTGTATTTCTTGTCGACCTCCCTTGTGTTCCATCGTTACAGACCTGCACACCTACGACTCGGCCCGCGTCATCTGGCGGTGATGGTAGGGCTGCTGGTGGCATTTGTCCTTGTAGATCTGGTCTATCGGGTTCCGGCTTATGTCATCATGGGCGAAGAGATGTTATTCTTCCTGGTGTATGCGAAACTTACAACTTGATGTAGTGATCTAAAATGAAGAAAAGTCACGGACAACAGGCGTCCGTGGCTTTTTGTTATGCCACTAATCGTGGACAAGCCTTCATAATATAGATTAAGCGCAAATCTAATTTAATTTCTTCTATAGAATCTGTTAATATGAGACTATGTACAAGTGAATCTACCAGATCATAGAATATCTTTTTATAAAATGAGTGTACGTTTTGTTAGTTCATTTTATATATAGCGATTCGTAGATATGGGGATGACAATCAGGAGGGAAATCATTGAGCACACATCAAATCGGAGTTCCATTGGAAGGGTTTGCAGAATTTAGTCGTACGGTTGCCGCAGAAGGAGCCGTTTTACTCAGAAATGAAGGCCAAGTGCTTCCGCTTCGCGAAAACGAAAACGTTTCAGTTTTTGGTCGAATTCAAGTCAATTATTATCGCAGTGGTACAGGTTCAGGCGGTAGTGTTCATGTGGCGTACACAACGAATCTGCTAGATGGTCTTCGCAGCAAAAAGAATATTACCGTTAATGAAGAGCTGGCAGCTGTCTATGAAAAGTGGATTGAGGAAAATCCATTCGATGATGGCGGAAAAGTATGGGCGGCCGAGCCATGGAATCAGAAAGAAATGCCCTTGACAGATGAACTGGTTGCACAGGCCAGAAGCAAGTCCAGCAAAGCAATTATCGTGATTGGACGTACAGCGGGAGAAGATCAGGATAATGCGGATGCGCCAGGAAGTTACCAACTGACAGAAGATGAGAAAGCGATGTTGAAACAAGTCACTTCGCAGTTCGAACACACAATTGTCGTGCTGAATGTCTCGAATATCATCGACATGAGCTGGTTGAATGAAACGTATCTACATCCGATCCAAGGCGTAATTTACTCTTGGCATGGTGGTATGGAGGGTGGCAATGCGATTGCTGATGTGCTGGCAGGCGACGTTACACCGAGTGGTAAACTGACAGATACGATTGCATATTCCATCGAAGATTACCCTTCGACCAGCAACTACGGCAATGAGTTCAAGAACCTGTATCAGGAAGATATCTATGTAGGTTATCGTTATTTCGAAACGTTTCGACCTGAGCGAGTACAGTATGAATTTGGTTACGGTCTGTCTTATACGACGTTTTTGACCCAGCATGAAGAAGCAAAGTCAGTGTCCAAAGACGGCGAAACCTACATCGAAGTACGTGTGAATGTGACCAACTCAGGTACAACATATGCGGGCAAAGAGGTTGTACAGGTCTATTATGAAGCACCACAAGGTAAACTGGGACAACCCGTGAAGGCTTTGGTGGCTTTTGGCAAAACAGGATTGTTGCAGCCGGGCGAGTCAGAACTTCTGACGATCAGCTTCCCGATTCATGCCATGGCATCCTATGATGATGCGGGTGTTACAGGTCTTACTTCCGCGTACGTATTAGAAGAAGGCACATACCGACTGCATGTAGGAACCAGCGTGAAACAAGTGCAGCACATCAGCATCGATGGCCAGGATGGATATGTTATCGAATCCCTTCAATTGGTGGAGCAACTGCAAGAAGCGATGGCACCAACCGAAGACTTTACACGGATGAAACCAGGTCTTCGCAAGGAAGATGGATCATATGAACTGACTTATTCCGAAGTGCCGAAGCGTAAGGTATCCATGGCGAACCGAATTGAAGAGAATCTCCCGCAAACGCTGGAGCAGACGGGTAATCAGGGATACAAGCTGAGTGACGTTAAGGCTGGCAAAGTGAGTCTGGAAGCCTTCATCGCTCAACTAAGTGATCAGGATCTGGCGGCAATTATCCGAGGCGAAGGCATGAGCAGCCCGCTCGTTACTTCAGGGACGGCATCCGCATTTGGTGGTGTCAGCGACAGCCTGTTCAACTACGGTATTCCGGTAGCATGTACGGCAGATGGCCCGTCCGGTATTCGTATGGATAGTGGCGAGAAGGCAACACAGGTATCCATTGGTACGTTGCTTGCGGCGACATGGAACAAGGATCTCGTTGAAGAGTTGTATGTGATGGAAGGACAGGAACTGCTGAGAAATCAGGTGGATACCCTGCTCGGACCTGGACTCAATATCCGCCGGAGCCCGCTCAATGGCCGGAACTTTGAATACTTCTCCGAAGATCCACTGATCTCGGGTGTATTTGCGGCAGCATGTACGAAAGGCATTATGAAGGGTGGTTCCAATGCCACACTGAAACACTTTGCCTGCAACAATCAAGAGAAACACCGTAGCAAAGTAGATGCCGTTGTCTCTGAGCGTGCACTGCGTGAAATTTACCTGAAAGGGTTCGAAATCGCTGTAAAAGAAGGCGGAGCGAACTCTATCATGACCTCCTACAACCCGGTTAACGGGCACTGGGCGGCATCCAATTACGACCTGAACACCACGATTTTACGCGGAGAATGGAACTTTGAGGGTATCGTAATGACGGACTGGTGGGCCATTATGAATGATGTGACCGAAGGCGGAGAGGCTGATCGCAAATATACCAACTGGATGATCCGTGCCCAGAATGATCTCTACATGGTTGTACCGAACTACGGCGCAGAGATCAACGGCTGGGACGATAACACGATTGAATCTTTGGAAAATGGAACATTGACTCGTGGAGAGCTGCAACGCTCGGCAATCAACATCTGCAAGTTCATCATGAATGCACCGGTGTCCGGCAGAAAACACGAGATCGTGGAGAACGTCGCTTCGTTCCAAGCGAATGCCTCCCTATCTGCTGCACAAGCTCAGGCGCTGGTTGAGAACGCACAGGTGAAACCTGCAGTAACTGAACCTGTCTACATGAAAGTGGACGAGGCAGGCCATTACCGGATTATCGTACAGATCATGTCCCCAGAGCCGGAACTCGCTCAAAGTGCATGTAATCTGCTCCTGAACGACCAGTTGGTGACTACCATCCAAACGAATGGTACGGAAGGCAAATGGATCAGACAGAAACTTGTCAAAGTAGACCTTGAAGCAGGACTGTATGAATTGAAACTGGACTTCACGAAACCAGGCCTCCAGATTGACTGGATCGAATTCAAGCAGGTGTAGAAGATAATCGGAAATATCAGGTGATAACAGCAATCGAAAGGTTGTTCTGTCATCAAAAGTAGAATACGTTGGTATGACAAAGGACACTGTACGCGGGTGTCCTTTGTTGTAACACAGAATAGCTACTGTTATGATAGTGTTATGAGATTCGTAGTTCTGAAGAATGGGGTCAGGGGTGTTGCGAGGAATGAGAAATTATAATTTTTTGAGTCCAATCCTGCTGGTTGTGGTAGCGCTGATTGTGAGAAGCTTGGTGACCAACCTGGGAGTTCTGTTCGGCTTAACACAAGAAGCAGCGAGTAATATTGCCATGATTGCCATGTTGATTGCTGCACTGATCATGTTTAATCGAATGACGAAGGCTCGGCGTAAAAAATAGAAAAAGCTCGGATAACCTAGAAGGTTATCTGAGACATGAAGACACCCTCCGGGTGTCTTTTTTTTGTATTGACGTTCTGATCCTAACGTTTTAGACTATTGCTAATAAATAATAACATTATAGATAACAAAAATAACAAAATTCAATCAGACATGGTACTGATGTCCGTTGCACTCTCTATTTGCCATCCCTATTCCGGTCACAAAGGAGAATCCATTCATGAAGATCATTGCCGACAAACCATATATCTTTCAGGAAGGTCAGCCTTTGCAGATTGCGATCTGGAAGCTGACCGTTGCCCATAATGATGAGGAAGGACCGCAGGAGCACTGATGATGCACTTTGTCGGTCCTTTATGTCATGGAGCGGTGTAGTGTACCAGTACGATCATATCCATGGATGCTGGAACGATCGGATGAGAAAGCGGGTTAAGCATTTCTGATTTGAGCGCGTCTTATGATTAATATGGATGAAGGGAGCGACCCTTATGAAAAGACAGCCTGTATTGGAAGTCATCGCTGTGGATGCGGCAGATGCCAAAGCAGCTGAAGAGGGAGGGGCAGATCGGATTGAACTAGTGTCTGCGATGTCCGAAGGCGGGCTTACCCCCAGTTATGGTGTTATTGAGCATGTGGTGTCCCAAGTATCCATCCCGGTGTATGTCATGATCCGTCCACATAGCCGCTCGTTCCGCTATAGCACAGATGACATCCACGCTATCACTCGAGATATACGCGTGGCGAGGGAACTTGGAGCCACTGGCATCGTGATCGGTGCTCTTACAGAAGATGCGGAAGTGGACCTCATAACCTTGCAATTATGTATGGCCGAAGCTCAGGGGTTGGGCGTTACGTTTCATCGTGCAATTGATGTGAGCGCAAGCCCGGTGGCGGTACTCAAGGCCATTAGCACATTGGGCACTGTGGAGCGCGTGCTTACATCAGGAGGGAAACAGACAGCCCCTGAAGCCTTACTGGAACTGAGACAGCTTCAGGAACTGGGGCAAGCATTGAATATCATCGTTATGGCGGGCTCAGGGGTAACCATAGACGGGATACAAACCCTTGTAAAACAAACAGGTATTACAGAGATACATATGGGATCAGGCGTGCGGTATGAAGGTAGCTTCGAACTTCCCATTGATCCACAAATGGTCGCAGAAGCCAAGCAGCAATTGTTACGTGCCATTCAACCCTACGATTTGAAGGAGTGATACGCCATGAATCATGGATTGCAGCCAGCCGAATGGATTAAGGCCGCAGCACAGGTCAGCCCATCCGAACGCCAATTGAGATGGCAGGAGATGGAGTTCTACGCGTTTATTCATTTTACGGTAAATACATTCACGGATCGGGAATGGGGAACTGGGGAGGAAGACCCGGTCATCTTCAATCCTTCTGAACTGAGCGCAGCGCAATGGGTGCAGGCATGCAAGGCTGCGGGGATGAATGGGCTAATCTTGACGTGCAAGCATCATGATGGATTCTGTCTGTGGCCCAGCCAGTTTACAGAGCACACGGTTGCAGCCAGTCCGTGGAGGAACGGTGCGGGGGATTTGGTTCGGGAAGTCGCCGATGCCTGCCGTGAGGGTGGATTGAAGTTTGGCGTGTACCTTTCTCCTTGGGATCGGCATGAAGCCTCCTACGGAGATTCGGCAAGGTATAACGAGTTTTTCCTCCAACAGTTACGCGAGCTGCTTACGAATTATGGCGATATCTGCTGTGTATGGTTCGACGGAGCGTGTGGGGAGGGCCCAAATGGCAAAAGGCAGGTCTATGACTGGGACGCATATTATGCGCTTATTCGTGAGCTCCAGCCTGAAGCTGTCATCTCGGTATGTGGTCCGGATGTTCGCTGGTGTGGTAATGAAGCGGGACATACGCGGGAATCGGAATGGAGCGTTGTACCAGCGCATATGCAGGATAATGAGAAGATTCAAGAGCAATCGCAGCAGGTGGATGATGGTGAGTTTGCCAGAAAGATGAATACGCAGGACAGTGATTTGGGAAGCCGAGAGGTCATTCGTTCCCAAGGGGACCAACTGATCTGGTACCCTGCCGAGGTGAATACCTCGATTCGCCCAGGATGGTTCTATCATGCCAGTGAAGATGATCAGGTCAAAACATTGGAAGAACTGCTCTCCGTCTATTACGGCGCAGTGGGGGGCAACGCCACCTTTTTACTCAATCTGCCACCGGATACGCGTGGTCTCATTCACGAACGGGATGTGGAGCGACTACAGGAATTGGGAGATTCGCTGCGTACCATTTTTCAGGAAAATTTGGCCTTGCAGGCGCTGGTAGAAGCATCGGAGACGATGGATGAACAGCATGCCGTATCGGAGGTGCTGACGGAAGACAGGGATACGTATTGGTGTCCGAACGAAGGAACGGAGCAGGCTTGGATCGAGCTGGATTTGCAGGAGGAACGATCTTTTGACCGGGTGGTGCTGATGGAGCATATTCAGACAGGCCAACGGATTGAGCATTTTACACTGGAGTCACAGAGGGCGGATGGTGGTTGGGAAGCGTTCTACACGGGGACAGTGGTGGGGTATAAGCGAATTTGCTGTTTCCGACAGGTCACATCGAGAAGGATACGATTAACCATTCATGAATCCAGATGGCACCCTACGTTGTCCGGGTTAGGCATATATCTGAGCGAACAAGGAGTTGTGTAAAATGTCCGTGCTGACGTATAAAGGGTCTCAATTCATGTATGATGGCGAGCCTATTCGGATTATTTCGGGTGCAATTCATTATTTCAGAGTGGTCCCCGAATATTGGGAGGATCGACTACTTAAGTTGAAAGCCTGCGGTTTCAATACAGTGGAAACGTATGTGCCGTGGAATGTCCATGAGCCGCAGCCCGGGCAGTATTCTTTTGAAGGTATGGCTGATCTGGAACGATTTATTCGCATTGCGGGAGATGTGGGTCTACATGTGATTGTTCGCCCAAGTCCTTATATATGTGCCGAGTGGGAGTTTGGCGGATTGCCTTCCTGGTTGCTCGCGGATGATGACATCCATCTTCGGTGTAATGATGCAAAATTTCTGGCGAATGTGGATCGTTATTATGATGTGCTTTTGCCCAAATTGAAGCCCCTGCTAAGCACCAATGGCGGGCCGATCATCGCGATGCAGATTGAAAATGAGTACGGCAGCTTCGGGAATGACGCGAGTTACCTGCGATATTTACGTGATGGCATGGTGGAGCGTGGTATGGATGTGTTGTTATTTACTTCAGATGGACCGACAGACCACATGCTACAAGCGGGATCAGTGCCAGGGCATCTGGCTACGGTCAATTTTGGATCAGGGACGGAGGGAGCGTTCGCCAAGCTGTGTGAATATCAGGCAGACGAACCTTTGATGTGCATGGAGTACTGGAACGGCTGGTTCGACCACTGGGGAGAGTCACATCATACCCGAGAAGCCGCAGATGTGGCTGGTGTGTTTGAGGAGATGCTTCGAGCAGGAGCTTCGGTTAACTTTTATATGTTCCACGGAGGAACGAACTTCGGATTTTACAACGGGGCGAACTGTCAGCAGAAGGATCAATACGAACCAACGATTACAAGTTACGACTACGATTCACTGCTTAGTGAATCCGGGGAGCCGACAGCGAAATTCCATGCGGTGCGTGATCTTATTGCTCGGTATAGCAACGAAGATATGGGTGGGCTTGTGCTCCCAGAACCGAAGGGGACCATCGCCTATGGGCGAGTGGAGTTGACCCAGCAGGCATCATTACTGGCGCAGTTGGACCGGATATCAGTCCCGGTACAACGTACGAATCCGGAACCGATGGAGAAACTGGGTCAGGATTATGGCTTTATTGGTTATCAGACCCGGATATCCGGGCTCAGAGAGCGACAGGAACTGGTGGTTCAGGAGGTGCGTGACCGTGCGCTTGTGTTTGTGGATGGGCAATTTCAGGGTGTTCTGGAACGCGGCAATACAACATTGTCGGTATCCTTTGAAGTGCCGCCAGAGGGCGCAGAACTATTGATTCTTGTTGAAAATATGGGGCGAATCAACTATGGCCCGTATCTGAGAGATCCGAAGGGGATTACGGAGGGGGTGCGGCATGGTTTTCAATTTTTATATGATTGGACGATTCATTGTCTGCCCTTAACCGATCTGTCGGGTTTGCAATTCAGCGATATGATTAGCGAAACAATTAACGAAGTACAGGGACCAGCATTTTATCGAGGAGAGTTTCATATCACGGATGTAAGAGATACTTTTCTGCGTCTGGATAACTGGACCAAGGGAGTTGTATTTGTAAACGGATTCAACCTGGGGCGATACTGGAATAAAGGTCCGCAAAAAACGTTGTATGTACCTGCTCCACTCCTTCATGAAGGTGAGAATGAAATCATGATATTCGAGCTCCATCAGACGTCTGAACTGGCCGTAACGTTCGCGGATACACCGGATTTGGGTTAGAAAAGGAAAAAAGTAGAGCCAAACGATTATTGGCAATTGTCGTGTCCGCCGGAAAAAGGTATACGTTGGGTATGGACATCGACTACAGGAGAGGATGAGGGAAAATGAAAGTTGGACTCAGCACCTACAGTCTTCAACAAGCACTGGATCGCAAAGAATTAACCGTGCCGGATGCTATTCGCTGGATTGCTGATCAGGGCGGGGAGCATGTGGAGATTGTTCCGATGGGATTCAGTTTGATTGATAATCCGGAATTAATTGATGAGATTAAAGCTGTGGCAAAAGAGGTCGGGATCGACATTTCCAATTATGCTATTGGCGCTAACTTTGTTGTGCAAGAGGACGCCGACACGTTGGAGCAAGAGATTCAGAATGTGATGCGACATGTGGATGTGGCATCAGCGCTCGGCGTGAAGCTAATGCGTCATGACGTGGCTTTCCGCCCTGCATCAGAAGGAACCGTAGCACAGTTCGAGATCGACCTGCCGGTACTGGTGAAGGCGTGTCAGCGAATAGCCGATTATGCAGCAGGTTTTGGGATTACAACAAGCGTGGAGAACCATGGGTACTATGTGCAGTCGAGTGAGCGAATTCAGCGTTTGCTACACGAAACAGCGCGGAGCAACTTCAAGACCACGCTGGATGTCGGCAATTTCCTCTGTGTGGATGAAGATCCGGTGAGTGCCGTAAAAAATAATATTCCGTACGCATCGATCGTGCACGCCAAAGACTTCTACTGGAGACCTTCCTACCGGAATCCCGGTGAAGGGTGGTTCCAAACCTCGCATGGCAACTACCTGCGCGGTGCCATTGTGGGCCAAGGCGATATCGACATGCCTGAGGTATTCCGTGTGTTGAAACAATCCGGGTATGACGGATATATCTCGGTTGAATTTGAAGGCATGGAGGATTGCAAAACCGCCTCACGCATTGCCATGGATAACGTCCGCCGCTTATGGAAAGAGGCATAGGGCTGAGTACTTGTTTTAAATGAAATATGACTTGTTACTTATGGCTCAAACAGAAAGTTAGTTCAGTCAGGAAAGGTAGTGAAGGGGGCGAAATCGATTCTGAAGAAGTGAAGCGTGCGCCTTTATCACCGGATTTCCCCTTTGCAAGAAGGGGATTAAAGAAATCTGGGGATAAGAGCGATCGGAAGAACGATTCGCAACCGGAACGTCTACTCCGCAGAACTTCAATTATTTTATTTATGGAGGAATCAGCACTATGTCCAAATTGAAAGTCGCCGTCATCGGTGCCGGATCCATATCCGATTGCCATTTGCAAGCCTATGCCAGTAACCCGGATGTTGAAATATACGCTATCTGTGACCTGAATGCAGAACGTGCCGCAGAAGTGGCGAAGCAATATAATGCCCCTCACGTGTTTACCGATTACAAGGAATTGCTCGCACTGCCTGAGATTCATTCCGTCAGCATCTGTACATGGAACGACTCCCATGCGGAGATTAGCATTGCTGCTCTGGACGCGGGCAAAAACGTGTTATGTGAGAAACCACTCTGCCAAACGGTGGAAGATGCGCTCGAAGTAGAGAAGGCCGTTCGTCGCAGCGGAAAGCTGCTGCAGGTCGGTCTTGTTCGCCGCTATAGCGACAATGCACAGATTCTGAAGAAGTTTATCGACGAGGGTGAACTGGGCGAGATCTATTATGCCAAAGCCTCCAGTCTGCGTCGTCTGGGCAATCCGGGTGGCTGGTTCTCGGATATCAACCGCTCCGGCGGCGGCCCGCTGATCGATATCGGGGTGCATGTAATCGATATCTGCTGGTATCTGATGGGCAGACCGAAGGTAAAGTCCGTCTCCGCTAACGTGTCCAACCGGTTGGGGAACCGCTCGAACATTAACAATCTGTCGTTCTACAAAGCAGCGGACTATGATGCGGAGCAGAACACCGTTGAGGACATGGCGAATGCCCTGATTCGTTTCGAGAACGGTGCGAGCCTGCTCGTGGACGTCAGCTTCACGCTTCATGCCAAAGCGGATGAGACCTCGGTCAAACTATATGGCGACAAAGGCGGTGCCGAGCTGGAGCCGGAAATTTCGATCATTGGAGAGAAATTCAACACTATTTTGAACATGACGCCGCAGGTGGATTTCAAATCATTCGATTTTATGGGCTCGTTCCGCAATGAAATCAACCATTTTATCGACAGCACACAAGGCCGCAAAGAAACCCTTAGCCCCGTCGAGGATGGGGTCGAGGTCATGAAAATGCTCTGCGCCATCTACGAATCAGCACGCCAAGGCCGCGAAATCACACTGTAAAAGTAGCATTGCACTACGAAAATGCTACCACACTCACAACGACGTGCAGACTACGCCCCTTAATAGTTACACGAACCGTTTACGCCAAAACGGAAAGTGCAGAACGAATCCGAAGCAGCAATGCGCTCGCTCTTCTCCCCGGTTTTTCCTGGAGAGAAGAGGAAAATCCGGGTCCATAATGATTGGAGATAGCACTGCACTCGAAATAACGGAGTTACTACGCCCCTTAATAGTTAAACTAAGCGTTTACGCCAAAACGAAGAGTGCAGAACCAATCTGAAGAAGCGAAGCGCTCGCCTTTATCACCGGATTTCCAACAATTATAAAGTGAAATGAAAGAAATCTGGGGATAACAGCGATCGGAAGATGGTACTGCACTTGGAGTGACCGGGCGTAACATGTATGGTTTATCTTTTATCTAATCCAAAGGAGATGAATCAGGATGAGCGAAACCAAAGAAACCGTACTGGAGCAGGAAGAACAGATCGTGGAAGCTGGCGTGCACAATTTTAGCAAAGAGGAAGAGTGGATCAAACCGGAAGATCCGCTGCTGAATGAGCGATTGGAGTGGTTCAAAGACCAGAAGCTGGGGCTAATGATGCACTGGGGACCCTATTCCCAGCTTGGTCTCGTGGAGTCCTGGGCGCTGAGCGACGAGGATGGCGATTGGTCGCGCGACGACATCGACTGGACGGATGATATGGAAGACTTCAAACGGGAATATTTCGATCTGAACAAAACCTTCAATCCGATTCGCTTCCAGCCCGAGGAATGGGCACAGATGGCGGCAGACAACGGATTCAAATACTTCCTGTTTACCACCAAGCACCATGACGGTTTCTGCATGTGGGATACCAAGACGACGGATTACCGGATTACGGGAAAGGACACGCCTTTTCATACTCATAAGTATGCAGACATCTGTCGAGCGCTATTTGACGCTTTCCGGGCCAAAGGACTGGGCATCTCAGCGTACTTCTCCAAAGCGGACTGGCATACCCCGTATTACTGGGCACCAGGCATGGAGCGTGGACGTCATATGTGGCGCGGGCCCTCGTATGATCCCCATAAGTATCCATGGCTGTGGGAGAAATTCGTGGAGTTCACACATGAGCAGATCATGGAGCTGCTGACGAATTACGGACGGATCGAATGTCTGTGGCTGGATGCTGGGTGGGTGCGCGAAGGTCGCCACGGTCAGGATATCAGGCTGGGTGAAGTCGTGGAACGGGCGCGTCAGACCACACAGCCGTGGCTTCTGTCCGCAGATCGCACCGTGGGTGGGCCGTATGAGAATATCGTTACTCCCGAGCAGACCATACCGGAACATCCGATGAATATTCCATGGGAAAGTTGTATTACCGTGGGCAACTCCTTTGCCTTCGGATTCGATGATCAGTATAAAACGGGAAGACAGCTGGCACATATTCTACTCGAAGTCGTGTCCAAGGGTGGTAACCTGGCACTGAATGTAGGACCGCAACCCGATGGGCGTCTGCCAAAAGGGGCAATTCGAGGCATCAAGGGCCTCGGTGAATGGCTGGGTACTCACGGAGAAGGTGTTTATGGAACCCGGATATGCGGGCCTTATTTTACGAAGGATTGGGCTTTCACGCAGAAAGAAGAGATCAACACTGTATACGCCTTCCGTATATACCGAAACGAGAATGAGACCGTACAACCACAGTTAATCATTCCTTATCCGGAAAAGGTAGAGCGGATCGAACTCGTCGGCACCGATGACGTACTTTCGTATCAGCAGACAGAAGATGGGCTTCTTGTGGATCTGCCACAATCCGCTGCAACCAGTGAAGCACCGATCACATACACGTTCAGATTGGTCATAAGCGCATAGAATACCATGTCAATTCCGGGGGAGATATAACAGCCTCCGGGATTTTTATATTCATACATAAGGGACACAATTCCCAATAGAAATGGCCCGCAATCGCTTGCCACACAAGGTTTTTTAGAATAAAGAGAAGTCGGAGAAAATTGCAAATTGATAAAAGATTACTGTACGAGGTACTATCAAATCAAGAAAGCGCTACCTGATATGAATGTTTACATCATCTTTGTTAAACAGGGAATTAAGAACAGAAAAAAGGATGTTTAAGGGATGTAAATGTAATGTATTATTACACTTGAGGTGTAGAAGGAGTGACGCAAATGAGTCGAGCTACGGAAAGCATACCCGCCAAGATGGAACTCCAGCAGAGGAAACATGTGGAGCCCAAGCGGCAGCATCCATTCATCAAAAGCCTCAAGAAGCACTGGGAGCTATACCTGCTCGTGCTGCCCCCGGTGTTGTATCTGTTGATCTTCAAGTACATTCCTATGGTGGGTGTCCAGATCGCCTTCAAGGACTTCAGTGTAGTCAAAGGAATCTGGGGAAGCCCGTGGGTCGGATTCAAACACTTTGAAGCCTTCTTCCAATCTCCAAACTTTTGGCTACTGATCAAGAATACGATAGGAATCAGCTTCTATTCCTTAATTGCGGGTTTCCCCATTCCGATCCTGCTGGCCCTGGCGCTGAATGAGATTCGAACGGGTTACTTTAAGAAGACCGTGCAGATGGTTACCTACGCTCCGCATTTTATCTCCACGGTTGTCATGGTATCCATTATCATTCTGATGCTCTCCCCGCATGTGGGCGTGGTAGACAAGTTGTTCACACTGCTCGGCTTCCCGATGACCAACTTCATGGGTATTCCCGAATACTTCAAATCGATATATGTCTGGTCAGGTGTCTGGCAGGGCATGGGATATTCATCAATCATATACATTGCCGCCCTTGCTGGTGTTGATCCATCTCTCTATGAAGCAGCAAAGATGGACGGCGCATCAAGGCTTCGGAAAATCTGGCACATCGACCTTCCAACACTCGTTCCAGTCACCGTCATCATGCTGATTCTGAGTCTGGGAAGTATTATGGGCGTGGGCTTCGAGAAAATATACCTGATGCAGAATCCGCTCAACACAAGCGCTTCGGAGGTCATCTCCACGTATGTGTACAAGGTCGGTCTGATCGGGGCAAATTTCAGCTTCTCCTCGGCAGTAGGGTTCTTCAACTCCATTATCAACCTGATCCTGCTGGTTATCGTCAACGGCATATCCCGCAAAGTATCCCAGAACAGCTTGTGGTAAAGGAGGAGCTTATCCATGTTCAACCTGATTAATCGTAACCGGATCAAGGACCCGCTCGGTGATCGTATTTTCATGACATTCAACTATATCTTTCTGTTCGCCATACTGCTAACGGTGTTTTACCCGCTCTTGTATATCATCAGTTCTTCGTTTAGCTCTTCACGAGCCGTGACATCCGGTCAGGTGTGGCTGTTCCCGGTCGATTTTAATATCAAGGCGTACATCTCCATATTCAAAAGCCAACAGCTTATGCTCGGTTTCTATAACACGATCATTTACACCGTAGTAGGCACGTTCATTAACGTGGCACTGACCGTCATGCTGGCGTATCCCCTATCACGCAAGTCGTTCTACGGACGAGGGGTGATCATCATTTTCATGATGATCACAATGTTCTTTGATGGCGGTCTGATTCCCACCTACCTGTTGATGAAGGACTTGCACCTGCTCGATACACGCTGGGCGATGTGGCTGCCCGGGGCGCTCGCGGTGTTCCAGGTCATCGTGGCGAGAACGTTCTTCCAGTCTTCCATCCCGGAAGAGCTTGGAGAGGCCGCAGAAATGGACGGTTGCCGGGATATCCGGTATCTGGTCAGCGTGGTTCTTCCCTTATCGAAGCCTATTCTGGCAGTCATGACACTCATGTATGCCGTAGGTCACTGGAATGCGTATTTTGATGCACTGATCTACCTGCGTTCCGAGAAGTTGTTCCCTCTGCAATACGTGCTTCGCAATCTGCTCATCCTGAACGCGGCTGATCCGGCGATGCTCGCCAACACCAGCCAACAGATGCGGGATCAAGGGTTTGAGCAGGTGTTGAAATATGCACTGATTGTTGTTGCGAGCATTCCCATTCTGATCATGTATCCATTTGTACAGAAGCATTTTGTCAAAGGGGTCATGGTTGGTTCCCTCAAAGGTTAATCCTTGTGAATTGAGCCCGGTTGCCTCTTGAAAGGAGGTGAAGGAACACGCCGGCTTCCGGGGTCGATTTTATATGCTTGCACTACAACCCAATAATTTGCCGTTATGAACAAAAAGGAGGAGTCAGATTGAGAAAATCTTGGATTTCGATGTTGTTTCTGGTCTTTGCTTCGATGGCTTTGTTGTCCGCATGCAGTTCATCCGAGGAATCGGGTGGTAGCGACGGTAGCGGTGAGAGCGGAGGTCCTGTCACAATGACCTTCTTTGCTCCGCAAGGCAAAGCGTCCATGGAAGAGAATGAATTTACCCAATTTATCGAAGACAAGTTCGACGTGACCCTGAAATGGGATCTGGCCCCAACAGACGCTTTGCAGGATCGCAGACAATTGCTGCTGGCTAGTGGTGATTATCCCGAAGTGTTTCTTCACGGCAAGTTCACCACCTCAGACCTTCAAACCTATGGAAAACAGGGCGTGTTTCTTCCGCTGCAAGATCTAATTCAGAAGTATGGTCCGAATCTGACCAAGATTATTGAAGAGAAGCCATACTTCAAAGAAGCCATCACAGCACCGGATGGCAACATCTATGCGCTGCCGATCTTCAATGAATGTTACCACTGTACGTATGCACAGAAATACTGGATCAACACAGAGTGGCTCGATAATTTGGGTCTGAAAATGCCAACCACAACAGATGAACTGTATACAGTTCTGAAGGCGTTTAAGACACAAGATCCGAATGGTAATGGGAAAGCGGACGAGATTCCACTTACAGGTGCACCGAACAAGTATGTATGGAATGGCAACATTGATGCCTACCTGATGAATAGCTTTATCTACAATGATAACGACAAGTACCTGATCGTGAACGATGGCAAGGTGAGTTTTGCCGCTAATCAGGAAGGCTGGAAGAAAGGGCTGGAGTACATGAACAAGCTGTATGCAGATGGCCTGATTGATCCGGCTTCCTTTACACAAAATGATCAGGCAATCGGACAACTGGGCAACAAGGAAGGCGATGAAGTGGTCGGCTCCATTACGACGGCGCTGGTCAGTTATCTCGTGAATACCTATGACAAAGACATCACCCGTCACCAGCACTGGGAGATCGTTCCTCCATTGAAAGGACCGGATGGGGTGCAAACGACAGGCGCCACACAGAGCGTAGGTGAGTTTGAGTTTGCCATCACGAACAAAGCGACAGAAGCACAGCAGATTGCTGCCATCAAAATTGTCGACTACATGTTCAGTGAGGAAGGTGCACTGTACGCGGAGTATGGTCCAACCGAAGGCAAGGGCTGGAAGAAAGCAGATGCTGATGAGAAAAACATCAATGGCGAGCCGGCCAAATACAGCTACTACAACCTGCCTGAGCGTGATCCGAACGTCGTTGTGAACGAGAGCTGGTCACAGATCGGAGCGCATGACTTGTCCAACACGTTCCGTAATTTGTTTGCAGAAGGACAGAATCCATTAGAAGCAGAGGGTTACGGTACACGTCTGGCTCAAGCAACCAATGTGTATGAACCTTATGGACCCAAAGAAGTGTACCCTGCGAACGTGTTTATTCGACCAGAGGATACGGAATCAGCTGCACAACTGACTACCGCAATCAAGGATTATGTGCAGACGAATATGGCACAGTTCATTATTGGCAGCAAGAGCATTGATAAGGAATGGGATTCGTATGTCAAAGGCTTCGATGGCCTTGGACTGAGTAATTACCTTGAAATCTACCAGCGTGCCATTGAGAAGAATCAATAATTGTTGAAGGAATCAATATAGAGGCTGTCCCGTCTGTCACCCGTGACCGGGATGGTCTTCTCCTATGACAACCCCACGTCATCCAATATCATTTACTGAATATTTATGGGAAAATGAACAACCAACGCGAGGAATTGTGATTGTCATCATGCGTATAAACAGTTGTGGGGGGATCTCGGAGATGAACAACAATTGGTTTAGGCGTTTGCTGTTATCGTATCTGCCTGTTTTCTTTATTGTGACGACCATTCTATTCTTCATTTTCTTCCAGGTATTCAATGAACAGAATCGTAGAGAAGCACTCAAGGCCAATGAATTCCTGGCCTCCCAGGTCACGCAATATCTGGACAACTCCCTGCGTTCCATCGACTTCAAGGTACTGCGTGAGATTTTGACCAACCCTAACTTGAAGAATTATTTCTCGGTATCTGGCAGCGAAGATGTATATGCCGGCATTCAGGCGGTCCAGGTGGTTGATGAATTGAAAATAGAGTATCCGCTGATTGATTCGATTTATCTCGTTCGATACGGGGATGGCACGGTCTTCAGTAACGGGAAGGCTGTCCCGATTGAAGAGTTCCCGGATGCAGAATTTATTGCAGACAGCCGGTCAAGGGATGAACAGAAGTGGGCAGGAGCACGAGCGTTCCGAGCTTTTTCTTCGCAAGCAGCTGAGCAAGTGATTACGATTGTGCGAAGTGTAGGAAACGGCAAAGGACTTGTGGTCACGAACGTGGACCTGAGTACCCTGAGGAAATCCATCATGCAGATGTATGATCCGGAATTTACGTTTGTGAACATCTTCAACCGTTCGGGCGGCAATCTGTGGGATAGCAGCATGTCAGAAGGAGTTAAAGCTTCTACTAAAACCACGTCGGGAGAAGTCTTCTCCGAATTCACCTCAAGCTATAGCGGATGGAAGGTGCAGACAGGTCTCAATAATGGCGAAATCGTCAAATGGGCTCTGCAATTTTATAATATCTGGTTTGCTTTTGCGGTAGTGGTTGTATTAATCGGGGTAGTGTGGGTGATCTATGTGACCCGCAGGAATTATAAGCCAATTCAGCAGATTGTCACGTTAATTCAGACCGTCTCTTCGCAGAAGCAATCGGGGCTGAACTATGGCAAGGAGAATGAGTTCCGATTCATCCATACGACACTGGAACGCATGATTGATCAGACGAGGCAGTATCAGGAGGAGCATGAAGAGAATCTGATTTTGCAGAAAAGAATGTTCTTTCAGGAACTCTTGGAAGGCACACGAGACTTTACGGGTAGCGAGCTGACAGCAGAGATGAAGAAGTTCAAACTGCCTGAGCTGGAGCATCGTTGGGCCGTCATGGTAGTCGAGATGGATCGGTATGATGCATTTGTGACGGAGTATCATCACCAGGACCAATCCCTCCTGAAATTCGTGTTATCCAGCATTCTGCAGGAGAGTGCATGTCATGAAGGAACGGAAGTATGGGCTGAGTGGATCTCCGACCAGCGTTTGTACGCCATCCTCTGGATTCCGGAAATGGAACAGGCTGAGGAGACCGAACATCAATTGCTCGCTGGTTATCTGGATAGAGTCGATCAGTATCTGAACTTCACTGTGACCATCGGTGTTGGTCGGGTTGCCGTCGATATTCGGGGACTGAGAGCTTCATTGAAAGAAGCTGTGCACGCGCTGGAGTACAAGGCTGTACTCGGGATGAATCGTATCATTCCCTGTAGCGATGTGCCGAATTCGACCAATGATGTGTATGAGTTCCTGAAGACCATCTCATTGCTGGTACAGGCAATGCGCTTATCGGACGATGTGTGGGAAAAGCATTTTGATAGGCTATTTGAACAGATTAGTGAGTCTGTCCTGTCCCGTCAGGAGATTATGAATACGATCCAATTGTTATTTCAGCATTACAATCGGGAATTCGCTGAACTTCCACGAGAGTATCAGGAGTCGTGGGCAGCGATATTCACTCCACTTCTTCCAAGGCTTGAGGGCTGGGAGACGTTAGACGATCTGCGTGAGCTGTGCTGGGAAGGATTCAGGGAACTGGCGCTGCAGATGCAGACGCTGCATTGTTCCCGAAAACACAGATCACATATTCTGGAGATTCGCAAATACATTGAAGAGCATTACAACAATCCCGATCTGTCACTGAACTACCTTAGTGATCTATTCGATATTAATCCGAAGTATCTGAGCAAGCTTTTCAAGGATGAGATTGGGGAGAAGTTTGTGGATCTGCTCATTAGTCATCGCATCGAAAAAGCCAAGTTGCTCATGCAGGAGACGGATAAGGCTATTCAGGAGATCAGTGAGGAAGTGGGTTACACGAACTATAATTCCTTCAACCGGGCTTTCAAGAACGTGGTGGGGGTGGCACCAAGTGACTACCGCAAAGCCATGTGAGTGCAATGCGCCTAACTAATTCCGAACGCATAAGGAGAATGTGCATATGGACTATAAAGATGCTTCGCTTCCCATTCAGGAACGGGTTCAGGATCTGATCGGACGGATGACAACAGCAGAGAAGATTGGACAACTCATTCAGCCGATGGGGTGGAAGACGTATGATAAAGCAGCAGATGGTACAGTACAGGTGACGGAAGAGTTCAAAGCGGACATGGAACAGGGTGGTGTCGGTTCTCTGTACGGTGTGCTTCGGGCCGACCCATGGACTGAAGTGACGCTTGAGACGGGGCTGTCCCCACGGCAGGGGGCTGTCGCGACGAATGTCATTCAGCAGTATGCCATGGAGCATTCCCGGCTGGGCATTCCCATTTTGTTCGGAGAAGAGTGTTCCCATGGACATATGGCGATTGGAGCAACTGTGTTTCCCGTACCGTTAACAGTAGGCAGCACGTGGAACATGGAGTTATACCGCAAGATGTGTGAAGCCATCGCTGTGGAGACCCGGAGTCAGGGAGGAGCGGCAACCTACTCTCCAGTGCTTGATGTGGTGCGTGACCCGAGATGGGGACGGACGGAGGAGTGTTTTGCGGAGGATCCCTACTTGATTGGTGAATTCGCAGTAGAAGCGATGAAGGGACTACAGGGTGATCGCCTCGATTCCAACCAGACGATTGTCGCGACACTCAAGCATTTTGCGGCTTATGGCAGCTCGGAGGGTGGGCGTAATGCAGCACCTGTGCATATGGGATTACGTGAATTGCATGAAATAGATCTGTTGCCGTTCAAAAAAGCGGTGGAAGCCGGAGCATGCTCTGTCATGACCGCGTATAACGAGATTGATGGTGTACCTTGCACGTCCAGTACGTATCTGCTGAATGACCTTCTGCGTGAGCAGTGGGGTTTTGAAGGATTCGTGATTACTGATTTTGGCGCCATTCAGATGCTGGTCCATGGACATAACACCGCTGAGAACGGGGAGCAGGCCGTGGCTCAGTCCCTTCAGGCAGGGGTAGACATGGAGATGTCCGGGTACATGTACCGCAAACATCTCGGTCAGGCGTTGGAGCAGGGGCTGATCGAAGAGAAGGATCTGGACTTGGCTGTGTGGCGGGTGTTGGAGTTGAAATTCAGACTCGGGTTATTTGAACAGCCTTTCGTAGATCCTGACTTTGCTGAACAAGTCATCGGATCCGAGGATCATATTCAGCTGGCGAGGGAAGTTGCACAAGAAGGGATTATTTTACTCAAAAATGAAGGGGCTACCCTGCCACTCTCCAAAACAGGCACGAAGCTGGCCGTCATTGGTCCGAACGCGAACCATATCTATAACCAACTTGGGGACTATACCTCGCCACAGCCGAGAGAGCAGATCGTCACGGTACTGGATGGCATTACGCGCAAGCTTGGCACTGATTCGGGTCAGGTGGTGTACGCGCCTGGCTGCCGGATTAAAGGCGACTCCAGAGAGGGCTTTGCGCAAGCGCTGGCCTGTGCGGAACAGGCGGATGCCATTGTGATGGTGATGGGAGGGTCCAGTGCCCGCGATTTTGGCGAAGGTACGATAGACTTGCGGACAGGTGCGTCTGTGGTAACCGATGATCCATGGAACGACATGGAGTGCGGTGAGGGTATTGATCGGGCATCCCTGAATCTCATGGGTGTTCAATTGGAGCTGGTGCAGGAGGTACATAAGTTGGGAAAACCGGTTATTGTGGTGTATATTAACGGCCGCCCCATTGCTGAACCTTGGATTGATGAGCATGTTCATGCCATTGTGGAAGCGTGGTACCCAGGACAGGAAGGCGGTAACGCAATTGCAGATATTCTGTTTGGCGATGTGAACCCATCGGGTCGCCTGACCGTCTCCATTCCCAAGCATGTTGGTCAACTCCCAGTCTACTATCATGCCAAACGCACTCGTGGCAAGCGGTATCTGGAGATGGATCTTGCGCCGCAGTATCCGTTCGGATATGGACTGAGCTATACCGAATTCAAATACGAGAATGTAAGGGTTATACCGGACGTAATCGGCCCGGAAGACGAGGCACAGGTGCAGGTGAAAGTCACGAATACCGGCGCGGTTGCGGGAAGCGAGGTTGTGCAGTTGTATATCACCGATGTATCGGCTTCGGTCACCCGGGCTGAAATGTCACTGAAAGGTTTTCGTAAAATCCATCTGGAGCCAGGACAGACCCAAACCGTTACGTTCCCTGTGCAAAAGGAACACCTCGCACTGGTCGACTCCCGTCTCCAGTCTGTCGTGGAACCGGGTGAATTCAGGCTCATGGTTGGCCGTAGTTCCACAGAATGGACTGCTTGCAGTCTGCAGATCCAGAAGGTGGGGGTGGAGGTATGATTCGAATTCAGCGATTCATCGAAGATCTGAAGCAGCGGCAATGGCTGGATACGATCGAGCTTCCAGCGTGGGAGATGCAGAGAGCCAGATACATTCGGCCAGGGGAATACGAGTACGAACAGGGATATGAACATAAAGATGAGCAGACAGACAAGGCAATGCAAAGCTTGAATCCGCTCAACAGCGTACACGGAACGACATATTTTTTAAGTAAACGTATGGAGATTCCGGACAGTTGGGAGGATCAAGCCGTTGGGTTGATCTTTGAAGCCGGAGGAGAAGGGCTGTTGAAGGTGAATGGCATACCTTATCACGGACTGGATCGAAATCACGGATTTGTACCTCTGCCAAGAAGTCGGGCAGGGAATACGCCGCAGTTGGAGATTGAACTCTACGATCCGATTCCAGAGCCGCATGATCCACTCAACCGACAAGCCGTTATTCAGCCGCCCATTCGGGGCATCCGGGCAGCATTGGTTCATGTTAATCAGCCATTGCAGAGCCTGATGTACAGCGTTACGGTACTCGCGGAGTCACTCCGGGCATATACCGAGAAGGAGCCCAAGCGGATGGTGCTTACTCAGGCCATTCATCAGGTGATGGATGAGATGTACAATGACCCAGACCGGTGGAGTGATGCAGCCTGGATACAGAACTTCGAACATGCATTGGCTCAGTCGGTACAGCAGGAAGACCCGGAGGAGTATCGAAGTGGCTTCATGCATCTGGTTGGACAATCCCACATTGATATTGCCTGGCTGTGGCCTGTACGTGAGACGGTTCGCAAGTCCAGTCGCACGTTCTCGACCATGTGTACGTTGATGGACACGTACCCAGACTTTGTGTATTCCCAGAGCCAGCCGCAGCTGTATGCCTTCGTGAAGGATCATTACCCGGAGCTGTACGAGCGAGTGAAAGCCCGCATTGCCGAAGGCCGCTGGGAATTGGTTGGAGGCATGTGGGTGGAACCGGATCTGAATATTCCGAGCGGCGAGTCATTGGTTCGACAGATTCTATATGGACAGAACTTCTATCAGGCGGAGTTTGGCAAACGATCCAACATTGAATGGCTGCCCGATACCTTCGGCTACTGTGCTTCCTTACCGCAGATGCTTAAGTTGGCGGATATCCCTTATTTTATGACCACGAAGCTGAATTGGAATGATACCAATGCGTTCCCTTATGACCTGTTCGACTGGGTAGGCATTGATGGTACTTCGGTGCTCGCTTATCTGAATCATGGGGTGAATGAGCACACAAGGCCCAAAGATGTGGATGAACATTGGCAATCATACAAGCAAAAGGATGTGCACCCTGAGCAAATGTTGCTTTACGGACATGGCGATGGTGGTGGTGGCGTAACCGATGAGATGGTGGAGTTTGCGGAGCGGTCCCATTTTATGGTGGGACAGCCGATCAGCAAATTCAGCACAGCAGGCGCTTTTTTTGAAGACATATCAATAAATAAACCGACGTTGCCGAAATGGCACGGGGACTTGTACCTGGAGCTGCATCGCGGGACGTACACGACTCATGCGAGGAACAAACGTAGCAACCGAAAGGCAGAGGTATTGTATCGGGAAGCGGAGATCTGGGGGCAGTTTGCCGGAGCTTGCGCCGCGCACAGAAAGAATGGCCTGGATGAAGGCTGGAAGCTGATCATGCTCAACCAATTCCATGATATTATTCCGGGGACGTCGATTCCTGAAGTATACGTAACGTCCACCGAGGAGTACACGAAGGTATTTACACTCGGTACATCCGCACTGCGGGAAACGCTGGATAACCTTGCGGAAAGGGTTACGACAGATGGAGTGGATGGTCTCCCCTACATTATATTCAACAGCCTTGGTTGGGAACGTGGAGAGAATATCACTATTACAGGGGATGCCCGCCTCGCCGGATTGGCTGCATTTGACCGTCAAGGGAACCGTCTGGCCTGTGATCTTGAGCAAAAGGAAGACAAGTATACACTGCTCGTGCATGTTCCATCGATTCCTGCCTTTGGGTATACAACTATATGGCTGCGCGAGGCACCGGATGTTATCCTTTCAGTAAGGGAAGAAGAATCCTTCCCTTCCACATGGGACACCGAGTTCTATACCCTTGAGTTCAATGACTTGGGAGAGATCACTAGATGGTATGACAAAATGGTAGGACGTGACTGGCTGAAGCCCGGTGATCGGGCGAATGAGTGGCAGTTTTTCCACGACAAACCGACGTACTGGGATGCATGGGATATCGATCCACGATTTGAATCCCAGCGGGCAGGTGCAGTGCAGTTGATCTCCAGAGAGGTTGTACAGCACGGTGCTACGCGAGATGTACTGCGTTTTCGCTGGAAGCTGAATCACTCCGAGATCAGCCAGGATATCATTTTGCATCGCCACCAGCGGCGGGTTGATTTCCATACGAAAGTGAACTGGAATGAGAGCCATAAGCTGCTGAAGGTGGCCTTTCCGGTGGATCTGGTGGCAGCCAAAGCAGCCTATGAGATTCCGTTTGGAGCGCTGGAGCGTCCGACCCATAACAACACCAGTTGGGAACAGGCACAGTTTGAGGTCTGCGGGCATCGCTGGGCGGATATCTCAGAGGGCAACAGTGGTGTGAGTTTGCTGAATGATTGCAAGTACGGGTATGACATCAAGGATCGCACACTCCGTCTGTCCCTGCTCCGTGCCCCGAAATGGCCGGATGAACATGCCGATCAGGGCAATCATGAATTCACGTATTCATTCCTGCCCCATCAGGGCGATTGGCGACAAGCTGCCGTGGTTCGCCGGGCGATGGAGCTTAATCATCCGGTGGAAGTTGTGGCAGCGAGTCAGCATTCCGGTCCATTGCCAGCCGAACACGCTTGGGTTCAGTTCCAGAGTGAGCATGTCATTCTGGATGCAATTAAGGCTGCAGAAGATGGCTCGGGAACGGTGCTGCGTTTCTATGAATCATCAGGAAGTAGAGAAACGGTGCATGTCCAGTGGGCTGAAAAGGAAATCAAGGCATCTACCATTAATCTGTTGGAGGATGAGATCCATCCGTTGGCTGGTGCGAATGGAGCATTCGAACTAACCTTCAAACCGTATGAGATTAAGTCGGTGAAACTTGTTCCGGTGAACCCAAATACGTAATCTTCAGGAGGTATGACATGAAATTAACGAACAAGATCGGTGTCATCGTGGATAGCTTTGGTGTAGGCGTACGGGAAGGGTTGAACAAAGCCAAAGACGTAGGTGCAGAAGGTGTGCAGATCTACGCCGTCAAGGGAGAGATGGATCCCGAAAATTTATCTCCTGCGGCGCGCAAAGAGTTAAAGAGTTACATCGATTCTCTGGGTCTCGAAATTTCAGCATTGGTCGGCGATCTGGGCGGACATGGGTTTCAGGTCAAGGAAGATAATCCGTGGAAAGTAGAGAAGTCGAAGCGGATCGTGGATCTCGCTTTGGATCTGGGCACCAACATCGTCACAACACATATCGGCATTGTTCCGCATGACCCCTCATCGGAAGTCTACGCTACGCTGCACGCTGCTTGTGAGGAACTGGGCCAATACGCCAAAAGCGTTGGTGCATACTTTGCCATTGAAACAGGACCGGAAACGGCTGCTGATTTGAAAGGGTTTCTGGATACGCTGTCGACCAACGGAGTATCGGTGAATTTTGACCCGGCGAATATGGTGATGGTGACCGGAGATGATCCGGCGCGGGGCGTTCATCTGCTTAAGGATTACATCGTACATACCCATGTGAAGGATGGGGTGCGGCTGAAGGAAGTGGACCCAAGAGATGTATACGGTGCAGTCGGTTATGCGCCTATGGATCACGATAAGATTGCCGAGATGGTCTCTTCCGGGACGTTTTTCCGTGAGGTGCCACTGGGTGAGGGTGGCGTTGATTTTGACGGATACTTTGCAGCTCTTCAGGAGATTGGGTACACCGGTTATCTGACAATTGAACGTGAGGTAGGCGATCAGCCGGAGAAGGACATTCGCAAGGCAGTTCAATTTATCCAACAATATCGATAGGGAGTTGAGCAGATGAAAGTGGGCCTGAGCACGTATAGTTTGTTGAACGATTTGAATTCGGGTGAGATGACGGTGCTGGATGTAATCGACTGGATTGCGGCGAACGGCGGCGAGCATATGGAGATGGTGCCTTACGGTTATACCGTGGAGGATAATCCTGATCTGGCGGATGCGATTCGGGAGCGGGCGGCGATTGCGGGTATTGAACTGTCCAACTACTCAATGCCAGCGAATTTCGTGCAGGAGACGGAAGAGGCGTTTGCAGAAGAGATGGCTCGTGTCAAAAGGCATGTGGATGTCGTACACCGTATGGGTGTAAAACATATGCGTCATGACGTAACGGCGTTTACCCTGCCGAAAGAGAAGATGACCATTGCCTGGTTCGAGGAACATCTGCCTCTGATGGTACGGGGAAGCCAGATTATTGCGGACTATGCCGCGCAGTTTGGTATCACCACAACCATTGAGAATCACGGCTTCAGCGTGCAGGCGAGTGACCGGGTGCAGCGTGTCCTGCATGCTGTAGATCGTCCCAACTTCAAAACAACACTCGATATTGGCAATTTCATGTGTGTGGATGAGAACCCCATCATCGGTGTCATGAAAAATCTGCCGTACGCTTCTCTGGTCCACTTCAAAGACTTCTACTTCCGTCCTTATGATGAGCATCCGGGTGAGGGTGAGTGGTTTCTGACGGCCTACGGCAATTTCCTTCGTGGTGCCATCGTTGGGCAAGGGGATATTCCGATCCGCAAAATTGTAAAGCTGATCAAAGATTCCGGTTACGATGGCAACATTACAGTAGAGTTCGAGGGCATGGAGGAATGCAAATCGGCATCCAAGATCGCCATGGACAACCTGCGTCGCTTCTGGGAAGAAGCGTAAGAATATTATGGAGATACTATCAAGGGCCACGTTCAGAAGTGGCTCTTTTTGTCATGCTAAAGCAGTCGAATAAGCCTAACAGAATATGGTTCTGTGCAAGGATTAAGCTACAAGTAGCACAAGTATGGTATAATAGATACATTCAGCCTGATAATAACTGGCTATGGATAGGAGAGGTCGCTGATCTATGCAGGTATTCGAGGACTGGAATCAGAAAGTAAAGAGGACGTTTAATGCTACGAACCCAGAGGTAGTATTGACGGTATCGGAAGCTGGAAGTTTGCTCGGTTTGACCAAAGACCAGATGAAACTGTACGTGGACAAGAACAAACTAACGAAGGTCCCGATCATGAGAAGTGTTCACAGATACCTCTTATTGAAAAGTGAAATAGATAGCATCGTTCAAACGCGATAACTTTATAGGATTGAACACAACCATTTTACCGACAGGATTCGGGAGAGTGGTCTTTTTTTTATCGGAAAGGGACAGAATGTGCTATGCAAGTGCAAGAAGTAGTAGGAGAGGGATGGATCAAGAATATGTTGGTAATCCTAATCGTGTAAAAGTCTGCAGAAGTTGAGTGAAAAAATATATCCTTGTCAAAGGACAACCTGTTCATATATACTCATGTCGCAAGTGGCGTGAATCGTATAATTACAAGAGCCCAAGGAGATGAAGAACGCATGTCGATTAGCTTGAATGTGTATCTGGTAACAGACGGTAATGGACGTGAAGCGGTAGAATTTTATCAAAAGGCATTTGGAGCCGAAGTGCTGGCGCTTCAAACATTTGGCGACGGTCCATCTGACCCGAATCACCCCATCCCGCCCGAAGCGAAAGACCGTATTATGCATGCTTCTTTGCAGATTGGCAACTCGGTATTAATGTTGTCCGATACATTTCCAGGTATGCCTCACACTGTAGGTAATCATGTTACGGTTACGGTGAACACGGATACGGCGGAAGAAGCCAAAGCAATTTTCAACCAACTGCAAGACGGCGGCGAAGTGAAAATGCCGATACAAGAGACGTTCTGGAGTCCAGCCTACGGCTCGGTAGTTGACAAGTTCGGTGTACAGTTTCAGATCAGTGCTACACCGGAACAAGCTTAAGAGTGTACTCTTCACTAAATAGCTTTCAAATTGCAAAAACCTCCGCGATCTGCTTCAGGCAGTCTTGGAGGTTTTTATATTTTTTCTTGTACGGAGTGAGATTAACCTTCCTTCTGAATCTTGGAAGGGTTGTTGATTTTATAGGGAACTGGGTTACGTGTCAGCTTCTTCTTGATAATTTTCGCTTCAAACGTGATAACATCTCCCACTTCCAGTTCTTGTTTCTTAACAGTAGCACTGTGACTCGACCAGGCTTCCCCAACATCGATGACGTCTGGCTCCGTGATGGTAACTGCTTCATAGATGATGACTTCATCATCATTGTCAGAGAAGTGATTCGGCACAGTGGTGAATTCTTTGACAACGGCACTCATCTTCACTTTGCCTTCTGGCAGATCAATCTTGACGGTCTTGGCTTTGCTTGCTGTTTTGGCTTTAGGTTTGGCTTCACTGGCTGCCCCGGTTTGAGGTCCAATATACTCTTCCACCAACCCATCCGGATCACCCTTCAGCCCCGAGGAGAATTCATCTGTGTCCGTGTCGTCCGCATCATCCAGATCAACCGGAATTTCATCCGGGTTAGCCAGTGCATCGGGAGTTGGCGTAACATCAGCAGGGGTAACTGGTGCGACTGTATCCGAAGTTGAGGGTTCCGTGCTGCGTTCTGATCCAGCTGTGCTTATGCTTCTGGCGTTGTAGCTAGAGGCTTGCATTTCCTTCAGATAAGACGGGTGAATACAATGCTTTTGTCCATTATCCAGTTGAATAACGGCTGCCATGTGATCGACATATCCAATGATGGTGCACGGCATGTTCAATCCGTTTCCTTTATAATAGAACGTTTTGAGTTTGGTCGCTTTACCGGAAAGCAGGCCCCACTCCTGACATTTCTCAATCAGCTCATCTTCGTTCTCCAACGCAATAAAATCCTGCGGTTCAATCATAAATGCGTATGTCATATGGAATTTCCGCCCTTCCAATCCATTCTTCATGTTCATCGTTTCCAAATTACAATCAGTGTATCACAAATGAGCATTTTGCATAAATCCAATCACTGAAATCTGTACCTAAAGACAAAGATTTTCAAAGCCCGCTCGCTGAAGCCTATGCTATAATTTGATCAGAATATAAGGTGGAAAATATAGCATTGATATACATAGCATTGATATACATATTTCAGAAAGGGAAGATCTGCATGAAGAAAAAAGTAAATCATCAAGCCTTATGGCTTGCTATAGGAACGGCTATGGGAGTCATCATTGGTACGGCTACGCAGCAGCTTGGACTCGGGATTGCTTTTGGCGTGGCGCTTGGCATTGTCATTGGTTCAGTGGCTAGCAATCGTGCAGGTTCAGACTCGGAAGATATGCTCAGTGAGCATGTCCGGGAATTGCACAAACCAGGTGACTGGGAAGAGGCAATCCAGCGTTCACAGGATCATCCGGTGCTTATTCTGAAGCACAGCACGACGTGTCCAACCAGTGCGAGAGCGTACAGAGAGTTTATTGCGTTTGTAGGCACCAATGCATCCGATCCCAAACAACCCATGGATTACCGCATCGTCAAAGTGATTGAAAGTCGCTCGTTATCCCGCCACATTGCGGAAGAGACCGAGGTTCATCATGAGTCACCACAGATACTGTTGCTTGATCAAGGGAAAGTCGTCAAACATACCTCGCATGGCAAAATCACGAAAAAGAGATTATTGCAGTGGGCACAGAATCCATTTGGATAGAGGCCATTAAAATCCGGTTCACTTTAAAAATAACAAAAAAAATCATATCCTTGCATGCGAATTTCGATTAAAATATAACTTGCCTTCATATTTCTGAATCGGAGTGATCCATATGGAACAATATAAGTTCAAGTCGGAACATAGTCAGATGATTGTTGATGCTATTGTTGAAGGATACCATGACTATATTGAACACCGTAAAGATCGGAAAGCGAACATGAAGATTAGTTCAGCCTTTGCTTGGACAAAGGGTAATTTTATTGAGAGCAAAATCGCAGATTATTGCATTGAACGCGGTGAAGAGGGATTCACTCACAAAAAATCCAAAGCAGGTTTAACGTGGGATTACCTACAGTTCACACACGCAGATTCAAAAGTTCTATTTCTGATTAAGAACGCTGCCTATTTTAATGAAAATAGTTTTTCCAGAGCCAAGATACCTATGGGTGACGATAACAAGGGGGCGTTCCGTACGTATCTACATGATCTCTCCAAGATTAATAAAGACTTAAAATTCTCCTTAAGCCAACCATTCCATACTGGACAAGGTAAGGTCGAGAGAGTAGAGCAACTGTCTTTTCCACTCTCAGAGAGTCAGGTCAGTCGTGTGAAAGAAGAAGTTGAACATTTTGCATCTACGTATAATGAATTTCACATACTCACTTATGCCATTGATGATGCATATCAAATTTCGAAGGTTCAGCATTATCTGCCCAATCCGCATGATAATATAGCTTATTTTATAGAAGATTTGTCGGATCTGATCTCAGGTGCTGAGTTAAATGAAAGTGACCGTGAGGTACTTGCACCAGATATGGAAGATATCGTCGATCCGGCGGCTTATGATATTGAAATTTTGGAAGAAGAACAACGGGGTTGATTCCCTGGTGGTTCGCAGTCCAGTAAGGAGGGAGCAGCATGTTCGTTGGTGAAAATTTGACCAATTTACGGATCATGCATGGTTATTCGAGAAAGCAGCTCTCCGAACAATTAGGTGTGACAGAACAAGCAGTCTGGCAATATGAAAATGCGTATACCTCTCCCAAAGTGCCAATTGTGAATGAGTTGAAACGCATTTTCAGTGTGAAAAGCAAGTATTTTTACGCAAAAGATATGTTAGCACAGCATATGAATTCCTCCAATATTGATGTCATGAACATCGCCTATCGTTCAAAAGTGTTGAATGTAATCTCCAAGACACAGACAGAAGCAAAACACGTAGAATATTTGGATACGTTCATCAATTATATCACCGCTCAGATTAGCCTCCCCACACTGAATATCATCAAGTTGAGGGAAGAGGCCATTGAATATATGAATCATTCAGACGATGATCGTGATACTCAGATTCATTATGTTGCACATCTTGCGCGGCAACGGCTTAATCTGGAGCCATCTACGAATGAGAACCTGATGTTCTGGATTGAAAAAAGTGGTGTTTACGTTTTTGAGAAGGCGATCGGTGAGGAAATTGATGCGTACAGCCTTTGGACGCGAAACGATCGTCCGTTTATCATACTGGGTAACATAAAACGTTCCGCGGTTCGCAGGAATTTTGATATTGCACATGAACTTGGTCATTTGTTGCTTCATTATCGTCTGGAGTTTGTCAATCTGGACCGAAAAGAACACAAATTGATTGAGAATGAAGCCAATCTGTTTGCGGGGGCATTTTTATTGCCTGAGGAAGAGTTTTCATTGGACATGAATGATATCACTCACAAGACGAATCCCGATCAATATCTTGACTTGAAAAAGAAATGGAAGACTTCATTACAAGTGCTGGGGTACAGAGCAGCCCATTTAGGGATGATGGAGGCAAAGGATCATCGTAATTTCTATGCGGCGATGCACCGAAGAGGATACTTGGAAAAGGAACCTTTTGATCATACAATTCCGCTTCAAAAACCGATGCGAATCAAAACCATTATTGACCTGCTCTCCAAGAAAGGCCTTGTGGATATCCGTTATATGATTGAGGAGGATTGGAAAGTGGAAACTTCCTTCTTTCATCATATGACAGGAATAAACACGGACTTTTTTAACAAGTACATGACGAACAAGCCACCAACTAGTATTCAAAATGTTAGGAAAATGCCTACACGTAGTTCTTGAAATGACTAGTAGGTAATAGATTGCTCCGTATAAAAACGATCATAGACCCGTTCTTTTCAGCCCAGAGCTGAGGAGAGCGGGTCTTTTTTACGCTTTTTTTACACCTGTGGAGGTATTTCTTTACCCCTTTTTTACAGCGTTTCGTATTACGATTTTACATGTAGCAGGTGCAGAGAACGGTGAGAGAGGGAGGAAGGGCGAATGTTGAATGATGCCACGATGATTGGATTGGTTGTGCTGGTGTTTGCGGTGTTTTGGGGATTTGTGCAATTCTGCGAGAAGGCTTGAGGGTAGAGAGGGGGAAGCCAGATGATCGTCATCGGCATGATTGTGCTCGCACTGGTGATTTATCTCGGTTATGTGCTGGTGAAGCCGGAGAAATTCTGATGCTGGCCATGTGCGTAATACGGGAACAAGGGAACGTCGAATAGGGAGGAAATACGGATATGGGTATTGGTGTAGTGCAAGTAGCGGTGACGCTGCTAATCATCCTGCTGCTGGTGAAACCGGTAGGAAAATATATAGTAAACGTGTTCGATGGACAACGGACGGGACTGGATCAGGTTTTTGGCGGACCGGAGCGACTGCTCTATCGAGTGATGGGAGTGCGTGAGAACGAAACAATGGGGTGGAAAAAGTATCTTACGGCGGTTCTCCTCTCCAACTTCGTGATGTTGGTGTTGATGTTTTTGGTGCTGCGGCTGCAAAAGTATTTGCCACTTAACCCGGATGGGATCGGGAATATGCCTGCCGCACAGGCATTTAATACGGCTGTATCTTTTATGACCAACACGAACTGGCAGTCGTATACGGGCGAGAATGCCCTGTCGTACCTGTCACAGATGCTGGCAGTGACGTTCCCAATGTTTACGTCGGCAGCGACGGGATTCGCAGTAGCCATTGCATTCATTCGCGGACTGGTAGGCCGCCGGGATGAACTGGGCAACTTCTATGTCGACCTTGTACGGTCGATTACGAGAATTTTTTTACCACTGAGCTTCATCGTAGCCTTGTTCCTCGTGTTCCAGGGTGTGCCTCAGACGCTCGCAGGAGCGGTGAACGCTACCACGCTGGAAGGCGCGCAGCAGACCATCTCACGTGGACTGGTCGCCTCACTGGAGTCGATCAAACACATTGGCACCAACGGTGGTGGCTGGTTTGGAACCAATGCTGCACATCCATTCGAGAATCCGACGGCCCTGAGCAATCTGGTGCATATCGTCTGTATGATGCTGTTACCCACTGCACTGATATACGCCTTCGGCTTGATGGTCAATAACCGGAAGCAGGGTTGGGCATTGTTCGCAGCGATGAGTTTTCTTTTCCTTGTGATGTTGACCACCGTATTTGTCTCCGAATATCGCGGTGTACCGGCACTGGATGCAGCAGGCCTTCAAGGCAATATGGAGGGGAAAGAGGTCAGGTTCGGCATATCCGAATCGGCTTTATTCACGGCGGTCACGACAGCGGCTACAACAGGTTCGGTCAATAATATGCACGAGTCGCTCACTCCACTTGGAGGCATGGTATCACTGGCTCAGATGATGCTCAATAACGTGTTTGGCGGCAAAGGAGTAGGGCTAATCAACGGACTGTTGTATGTGATTCTGGCTGTGTTTATCTGTGGATTGATGGTGGGACGAACACCTGAGTTTCTGGGCAAAAAAATTGAGGGCAAAGAGGTGAAGCTCGCATCCATTGCGTTGCTCATTCATCCTTTGATTATTCTTGCGCCAACGGCACTTGCGCTTCTGCGGCCTGAAGCCATTGCCTCCATCTCGAATGGGGGCATGCATGGTCTGACTGAGGTTCTCTATGCTTTTGCCTCAGGTGCGGCCAATAATGGATCGGCTTTTGCCGGACTAAATGCCAATACAGACTTTTACAACATTGCGATTGGTATCGTTATGCTGCTGGGAAGGTACGCTTCGATGATCGCCATGCTGGCCATTGCGGGTTCACTCGCTACGAAGCGGGTTGTGCCGGTAACTACAGGTACACTGCGTACACACACACCTCTGTTTGCTGGCACCTTGGTCATGATGATCGTTGTAGTCGGCGCGCTTACGTTCTTCCCATCGCTTGCCCTTGGACCGATTGCAGAGCATCTGGCGATGATTCAATGAGGGATATAACAGGGGAGCAACAGAGGAATTGGTGCAAGGACGTAACGTATGGAGGTGGCATTGCACGATGAATGTAGTCGAACGAAAGAAGGAGCAGACGATGCAACACATGGATACAGAAATGTTCAGATCGAAGGGCAATGAGCCGGATAACAACCGCGGTAATATTCAACGTGATCCCGGATCGAAACGATCGTTAAGCAAGGATATGATACTTCAGGCTTCACTGGATGCGTTCAAGAAGCTAAATCCGGTGGTCATGATCAAAAATCCGGTCATGTTTATTGTCGAGGTAGGTACATTCATTACGCTCTTATTATGCATTAATCCCGATCTCTTCACCGCATCCGAGGCTGGGCGTGGGTACAACATCGCCGTGTTTTTCATTTTGCTGTTCACGCTGCTGTTCGCTAACTTCGCGGAGGCACTTGCAGAAGGCAGAGGTAAGGCACAGGCGGATACGTTACGCAAGACGAAGTCGGACACCCTGGCCAATCTGGTGCAGAAGGATGGAACAATCCGGCAAGTCTCTTCGACCCAGTTGAAAAAAGGCGATATGGTCCGTGTGGAAGTCGGTGAACTGATCCCAACGGACGGTGAAATTACAGAAGGATTGGCATCCATTGATGAATCGGCCATTACGGGAGAATCCGCACCAGTTATCAAGGAGGCAGGAGGCGATTTCTCCTCCGTTACCGGAGGTACACGCGTCGTGTCCGATTACATCGTCATGCGTGTTCAGACCGATCCGGGGGAGTCATTCCTTGACCGGATGATCTCTCTGGTTGAGGGTGCACAGCGCCAGAAAACACCCAATGAAATCGCGCTGACAACCCTGCTCGCCGTATTAACCCTGATCTTTCTAATTGTTATTCTGACGATGGTTCCGATGGCGAATTACCTGGGTATTCGACTGGATCTGGCGACTCTGATCGCGCTGCTCGTCTGCCTAATTCCAACTACAATCGGGGGATTGCTATCCGCCATTGGTATTGCAGGAATGGACCGTGTAACGCAGTTCAATGTGCTGGCCATGTCGGGTAAAGCGGTGGAAGCGGCCGGGGATATCGATACGTTGATTTTGGACAAAACGGGGACGATCACATACGGAAACCGTATGGCATCTGAATTCATTCCTGTTCAGGGCATAACTGCATCAGAGATGACGCAAGCTGCTTTACAGGCTTCTGTACGGGATGAGACCCCGGAAGGACGTTCTGTTGTGGAACTGGCAGGCAAACAAGGCCAGAGCTGGTCTGAGACGGAGTATGCGAATGCGGAAAATGTGGAATTCACAGCAGAGACTCGGATGTCCGGTCTCAATCTGAGTAACGGTATGAAGATTCGTAAAGGTGCCGTGGATGCGATCAAACGTTATATTGCTTCCGAAGGAGGCCGCATACCCGATGATCTGGATGAGATTGCAAATCGTATTGCGAAGGCTGGAGGCACGCCGCTTGCTGTAGCCATCGATGAGCGAATCTACGGTGTGATCTATTTGAAAGATACCGTGAAGCCAGGGCTGAAAGAGAAGTTCGCCGAGATGCGCGCCATGGGCATCAAGACCATTATGTGTACAGGAGATAATCCGCTGACCGCAGCGACCATAGCGTTGGAAGCGGGCGTGGATGATTTTATTGCTGAAGCGAAGCCCGAGGACAAGATTGCGGCGATCAAAAAAGAGCAGCAGGAGGGCAAACTCGTCGCCATGACGGGCGATGGTACGAACGATGCTCCTGCTCTGGCGCAGGCCGATGTGGGCCTGGCGATGAATTCGGGCACCATGGCGGCCAAAGAAGCGGCCAACATGATTGACTTGGATTCTGACCCGACCAAGCTATTGTCGGTTGTCTCCATTGGCAAACAGCTGCTGATTACACGCGGCGCGCTCACAACCTTTTCGATATCCAATGATATCGCGAAGTATTTTGCCATCATTCCAGCCATGTTCATTCTCGCCATGCCGCAGCTCCAGGCTCTGAATATTATGAAGCTAGCTTCACCGCAGTCTGCGATTCTGTCAGCGCTAATCTTCAACGCTATTATTATTCCACTGCTCATTCCCATAGCGATGAAAGGGGTTAAGTACCGGGCGATGTCAGCCGAAAGGCTGCTCGGGCGCAATGTGTTTATCTACGGCGTAGGCGGTGTGATTGTGCCTTTTATCGGGATTAAACTGATTGACTTGGTTCTGTCGGGAATTCTTTAACGAGATAACAACGCTTATCAACATTATTCTTTTATCCTAATGAAAAATAGGAAGTGATCTGTATGAACATGTTCTTGCCCGCTATACGGTTATCCGTCGTACTTATGCTGATCTGCGGCCTAATCTACCCGCTCGTAACGACTGGCGTAGCCCAGCTTCTCTTTCCTGCGCAGGCGAATGGAAGTCTGATTACGCAAGATGAGAAAATCATCGGCTCGTCACTGCTGGCGCAGGAAATACAATCGCCGGGGCTGTTCCAGCCCCGGGCATCGAATGCCAGTTATGACCCAACGGCTTCAGCCGGTTCGAATCGCGCCGTAGCTTCAGAGGAGTATATCAGCGAGATGAAGGAAAAGATTGCTCAGCTTAGACAGGAAAACCCGGGAATGCAGCAGATCCCCGCTGATCTCGTGACGGGTTCAGGTTCGGGACTTGACCCTGATCTGTCTCCTGAAGCTGCTGAGGTGCAGATCCCGCGCATTAGCGAAGCTACGGGAATTAGTGAACAGCAGCTTATGCAAATTGTAAATGAGCATACGGAAGGCCGTCAGATGGGTATATTCGGGGAGCGGCGTGTGAATGTAACAGCTCTGAATCTGGCGCTGACAGCAGAACTGAAATAAAGGACGAATGTATTAGCCTGCTCACGATATATCGGGAGGGGAGTGGGACAGATGGAAGACAGCTTCAAGCGCAAGTCACCGGAAGAGATGCTGAAGATGATTACGAAGCTGCAGCAGGGTACGCTCAAAATCTACATCGGCCCAGTCAGCGGATCGGGCAAAACGTATCACATGCTGCGGGAAGGGAACACGTTGCGTGAGCAGGGCATTGATGTGGTCATCTGTGCCGTGTCCACGATGCGCAGACCGGAAACGGTGGAGCAACTTGGCGCACTCGAAAGGATTCCAAGCATTCACTGGGTACGCCAGAGTGATGATGTAGAGATGAAGGATTTGAACTTGGATGCACTAATGGCGCGTAATCCGGAGGTTGTGCTGGTGGATGGTTTGGCACATCGCAACAGAGAAGGCGCTCGCTATGCTACCCGGCTGGAGGACATTCAGTTCTTGCTCCGAAACAACATCAGTGTCATGACAACGGTGAATGTGTATGAGCTGGAAGGGTATACCGAGCTGGCACGACAACTTACGGGGATCGCAGCAGAATATACGGTGCCTGCCGATACATTGGAGCTTGCGGATGAAGTGAAGCTGATAGACGTCACGCCGGAAACGATACTGAACCGTCTTGCAGAGGGTCATTTGCAGGGACATGAGGGTAAAGCTGTATTTCGTCAAGGTAATCTGGGTATTCTGCGCGAACTGGCCCTGAAATTGGTTGCGGAAGGGGTGAATGAATCCCTGCGTGAGCATCGGGAGGAGATGGGAATTACCGTCACGACAGGCATCATGGAGCGGATTCTGGTGTCCACGCAATATCATTGGAACGGCTCCATCTATATCCGGCGTGGGCAACAGATTGCCAAACGGCTGAATGGTGATTTGTGCGCCGTTGTTTTTCGGAATATGAAGCAGCCATTAACCAAGGAGGCAACCGTATTTCGGCGCAATATGATCAAGCTGGTAGAGAAGTTTGGCGGCCATATGGAGGAGTTGTCTATTTTACACCGTCGCAACATCCCGTTTACGCTGGCGCGTTACGCAATGGAGCACCAGATTACCCGCATTGTGATGGGACACTCCCGGCGTACACGCTGGCAGGAACTGTGGCAAGGGTCCGTTGTTAACTCGTTGCTGCGCAGATTACGTGGTGTCGACCTGTTTCTGGTTGCTGATCGAACGGCCCGGGAGGGTGAACGTGTGGTTCCGGCTAAAGTTAACGATGTGGAGTCACTGACATACCGCAGACTAAGCGAGCAGGAAATGAAGGAACAGATTGGTCAGATTCAGCGCGGCACATTCAAAATATATATCGGAGCCGCACCAGGTGTGGGCAAAACCTACATGATGCTGCGGGAAGGCAATGATTTGCTCCGCAAGAGCATTGATGTGCAGATCGGCTTGCTGGAGACCCATGGGCGGGCGGAAACTGTGGAGCAGATTGGCCACCTGTCTGTGATCCCTCGTGCGCAAAGAGTTTATCAGGGAACTCGTCTGGAAGAGATGGACACGGAGGCCATTCTACATCTTTGTCCAGAAGTGGTGCTTGTGGATGAACTGGCGCATACGAATGTACCCGGGAGTGTTCGGCAAAAGCGTTATGAAGATGTTCTGCTCCTGCTGAATGCAGGCATCTCGGTGATTACCACAATGAACGTACAGCATCTCGAAAGTCTGAATGATGCCGTTGAACATATTACAGGTGTTCGTGTCCGCGAGACCGTACCCGATCGGATCATTCAGATGGCGGATGAGGTGCAGTTGATTGATGTGGCGCCCCAGGCCTTGCGGCAGCGCATGAGGGAGGGTAAAATCTATGCAACTGCCAAGGTCGAGCAAGCCCTTGCGAATTTCTTCAAAATCGGCAATCTGATTGCCTTGCGTGAACTTGCCCTGCGTGAATTGGCGGACGATGTGGATGAACGGCTTGAAGCACAGCAGGCCAAAATTGCACTTCGAGGACCTTGGCGAAGACAGGAAGCAGTCTTCGTATGTGTAAGCAGTGATCGTCATGCCGAGCGGCTGATCCGACGTGGATTCCGTATGGCTTATCGTCTAAAAGCCATCTGGCATGTACATCATATCCACATCGGTGAGTCCATGAGTGACGAAGTGAAGTGCCATCTGGAAGCGTTGGAGCAGCTGACCATTCGGCTTGGCGGTCAATTTCACATCCACCACAGTCCAAAACTGCGGGATGTACCTGAGATTTTGGCAAGTAAAGCATCGGAGGCGCGAGCAACCCAGTTGGTGGTGGGGCAGGCAAGACGGCTGTGGTGGCTGAATGGCTACCGCGGCTCAGGCTCGGTGGTCAACCGACTTGTGCGCTTGTCGCGGCATCTGGATGTATTGATCGTTGCAGATTACGATTATGAACTGAGCGGGATGTGAATGGATGTTTTCTGAACAAGTAAAAAAAGAAACGCGGGCATCTCATGGAAAACGGGTTCCGGCATATGTATGGGTGACCCTCGGGGTGACACTGCTAACCTTGCTGCTTCATGTCATCGATATGAGTGGTGATCTGGTTAATGTAGCGCTGATATACCTGTTTCCCGTACTGGTGAGTGCCGTGTATTGGGGAATGGGGCCAGCTGTATATGCCGCGAGTTTTAGCGTCATTATGTTTGACTTCTTTTTTGTACCCCCATATCTGAGCTTTACGGTTGAGGATTTGAGATATCTCATCTCCTTTGTCGTGTATCTTGCGGTGGCCATTTTAACTGCGAGTCTTGCAGGTCGACTACGACAACAGCTGGAGATGGTAAAAGCACGCGAGGCCACGACGAACTCCCTATACGCATTGAGTCGTCAGATGACAGCCATTACTGATCTGAACACGCTGCTGGTTAATATTGCAACCCAAGTATCGCTTACCTTGGGTAAGCCGGCGGCTGTGTATCTCCCCGATGGGCAGGGGGATCTGCTGGTTACGAGCTCTTCCCCATCCACATTAGAAGGAGAAGGGGGTGGCTGGGGCGATGGGGAGTCGGAGATTGCCATTGCCAAATGGGTATATTATCACGGACAGATCGCCGGTAAGGGATCACCCACTTTGCGGGAATCTCCCGGACTTTACGTGCCGCTACGCACAGAGGAGCAGCTTCATGGCGTGCTCGCCGTGAGCATGGACGCTGGCGAGGTTCATGAGCAGCAAGAACAGCTTCGTCTGCTGGAAGCATGCGGAGGTCTGGCGGCAGGTGCCATTGCCCGAGTGAAGCTGGCGGAAGAGGCCCGATTGGCGCAGATCACAGCCGAATCGGAGCGCATACGCACAGCGCTGCTGGACTCTGTCTCTCATGAATTGCGTACTCCCCTAACCGCCATTATCGGCTCGGCTACGGGATTGTTGGAGAATGATACTCTTTTTACACCCGATGATCGGAGAGAATTAACGGGCAACATTCGGGATGGGGCCATGCGTATGAATCGTCTCGTCACAAATCTGCTGGGTATGGTTCGGCTGGAGAGCGGCATGTTGCAACTGAACCGGAAATGGTGTGACGTGGAGGATATAATCAGCGTTGTACTGACACAGGTTCGGGAATTCAGTCCGCATCGCAACATTCAAGTTGAACTTCCTGGTGCTCCGGTCTTCATTTACGGAGATGAAGTATTGCTGGAGCAGGTGCTGGTCAATATCATCAGCAACGCCATCAAATATTCTCCTCATGAAAGCCTGATTGTCATCACTGTGGCGAGTGATGACAGTCCGAGTCATTTGACGATCATGGTCGCTGATCAAGGCATCGGTATACCAGAAGCAGAAAGAAAACGTATATTCGATAAGTTCTATCGCTCAGAGTCTACTCAGCATGTCACAGGGACGGGGCTTGGTCTGGCCATCTGCAAAGGCATTGTGGAAGTCCACGGAGGTACCATTGTAGCAGAGCCGAATCCTGGCGGGGGAACGAGAATGCGCATAGATATCCCCATGGAGGCTCACGGACCACGGTTTCCCTATTCAGAACAAGGAGAGGTTGAAGAATAAAATGAACGCAACACTAGGGGCTCGCATACTGGTGATCGATGATGAGCCGCAGATTCGCAAATTGCTCAAGGTCACCCTTCAGGCACACCAATTCGAACTCCACGAGTGCGGGGATGGCGAAGAGGGTGTCATTCAGGCCAGCATTGTACATCCGGATCTGATCATCCTTGATCTCGGTTTGCCGGGCATGTCCGGTATGGAGGTGCTTCGCCGGATTCGCGAATGGTCGCAGGTGCCGATTATCGTGCTGACAGCGAAGGATCAGGAGGGAGATAAAATTGCCGCGCTGGATGGTGGTGCAGATGATTATGTGACCAAACCCTTCGGGATGGGGGAGTTGGTTGCCCGTATTCGGGTTGCGCTGCGTCATGTAGCCAAAACGACGGATGAGCCCATATTGCGCTTCGGATCACTTACGATTGATCTGGCCCAAAGGCAGGTCGAACTGGAGGGAACTTTGGTCAAATTAACTCCAACGGAATATGAGATGCTGAAAGTGCTCGCTTCCAATGCGGGAAAGATCATCACCCAGCGTCAGCTTTTGCAACAAGTATGGGGAGGGCATCATCATGAGTCTGACAGTCATTACCTCCGGGTATATGTAGGACATCTGCGTAAAAAATTAAAGGAAGATCCGACGAATCCCCGATATATTCAGACGGAGCCGGGCATTGGTTATCGCTTTTTGCTCCCAGCCGAATAAGGTTTAATTGACACAGGGCGTTTCTTATAAGTGATGCGATGCACGATTCAGCAGATGAGCGCTATGAAATGGAACAAAACACCGTCCCCTTTAGCAGCAAAGGAAACGGTGCTTTTATATTATGACGTGTATTTTGGCAGCCAGTCGCCGTGAGCCTCAATCAACTCATCACACATGGCTACGATGTCATCAATAGACAGTTCTGCAGCTGTGTGCGGATCAAGCATGGCGGCGTGATAGATATGTTCCTTCTTGCCAGTGATTGCTGCTTCAATCGTCAGCAGTTGGGTGTTGATGTTTGTTCGGTTCAATGCCGCGAGTTGTGGAGGCAGGTCACCAATGTACGTAGGGCTGATTCCTGATCCATCGACCAGACAAGGTACCTCGACACATGCCTCGCGCGGCAGGTTCGTAATCAGTCCGTTGTTCATGACGTTGCCGCCAATTTTGTAAGGTTGGTTCGTCTCCATGGCTTCCATAATATGCGATGCGTATTCCCGGCTGCGGGTATGTTCAATATTTTCGCTGGCAAACAGCTTGGTACGCATCTCTTTCCAGCCTTCAATCTGGTTCACACAGCGGCGTGGATACTCATCCAGTGGAATGTTGAAGCGTTCGATTAGCTCCGGGTAGTTGCGTTTGATGAAGTAAGGGTGGTACTCAGCATTGTGCTCGGAGGACTCTGTTACATAATAGCCAAAACGCTGCATCAGCTCAAAACGAACCATGTCACCATGCTGTTCCTTCTGTTTTTCCTTCGCCAGACGTTTAATTTCGGGGTACAGATCCTGCCCGTCTTTTGTAACTTCGAGCAGCCACGCCATGTGGTTGATGCCTGCAATTTTGGCTACGACACCCGTCTGATCGATCCCCAGTGCATCAAACAGATGCGGTACACATACCTGCACACTATGACACAATCCTACGGTTTTGATCCCACCATGCACGTTCATGACGTTGGTAAGCACGGCCATCGGGTTGGTATAGTTCAGGAACCATGCATCCGGACATACTTCCTGCATATCCCGGGCAAAATCCAGCATGACCGGAATCGTCCGCAAGTTACGGAAAATTCCACCGATACCGAGTGTGTCTGCAATCGTTTGACGCAGTCCGTATTTCTTTGGAATTTCGAAGTCCGTAATGGTGCATGGATCATACCCACCCACCTGAATGGCGTTGATGACATATTTGGCTCCGCGCAGCGCTTCTTTGCGGTCATGATATACGTTAATGACACAACGACTTCCAATCGAACGGGCCAGACTGGTCAACAAACGCTCTGAGTCGCTCAAGCGTTCAGCATCAATATCGAACAATGCCAGCTCAAAATCTTGCAGTGCTTCGGTCATCATGACATCACCCAATACATTTTTAACAAAGACGGTGCTGCCTGCACCGAGGAACGTAATTTTATTCATTTAAGTTTAGCCTCCCTGAAAAATGTTGTACCCCAACTATAGGCCGATTCGGCGCATATAACTATGGCTCAACCCCTTTCAAACATGTCATAATCCCATTTTTGTTTCCGCTTTCAACTAATATTTGATCAGTTTAGCTGTTATAATGTAATTAGATTGAATGGAGAGACAAGTGGAATGAAGTCAGAATGGAGGGCAGAAAATGAGTCGCATTGAGATGAATGTGGTTCCCACGGGCTGGACACAGATGGAGCTGGTTTTGTTGTTTTTCGGGTGGGAGGCATGTGATCCTGGGCATTATTGGGGACCGGGTGTACGTGATTCTTACATTGTGCACTACATCCATGAAGGACGGGGGATTGTGTATATGGGGGGCCAAGAATACAAGTTGACTCAGGGACAGGGCTTCGTCATACTCCCGGACATGCTTATTCATTATGAGGCAGATCCGAAGGATCCCTGGACGTATTCGTGGTTTGGATTTAAAGGTGTGCAAGCCAAGGCATTCATGCAACGTGCCCGATTAAGTCCAGAGCATCCAGTGTATGATGCCCGTGATACGAATACAATGGAGCACCTGTACTCAGAGATGGTTCAGGCCTCCGCGTATTTGGGAGGGGATGTGATGAACCAGAGTCTGTTGTACCGCCTGATAGCGGAGTTGATCTCATCGTCATCGGTAGAGGAAGAGGAGGGACAGCTTCTTTCGAACAAAGAAGAGTACATCAGGCAGGCAGTTCAGTTTATGGAGAACAGGTACAGCCAGCGGACCTCCATTCTGGATATTGCCCACGCCGTGGGGCTGGACCGCACATATCTGTCGGGATTGTTCAAGGAACGATACGGCAAGTCGCTACAGTCATTTTTTCTGGAGTACCGTATGAATCGTGCTGCTGATCTTCTTCAGAACCCCGGACTTTCCGTTAGTGAAGTAGCTCATTCGGTGGGTTATACGGACCCATTATTATTTTCAAAGATGTTTAAGCGTGTGACGGGGGTGTCTCCGAAGGGTTCGAGAATTCGTGGTTAGACGTATCCAGTGTTTTAAATTTGAAAATAAAGTTTTGATCATTAATCGTCGTCCCGCTATACTGATACAGAAGTGCAATTGAATATGTGGAACTTGGTGCTTCGCCCGTCAGGGTGAAAGCTTAATAGGGAAGTCCGGTGTAATACCGGCGCGGTCCCGCCACTGTAACAGAGGAGTCAGGTAGCGATAATCCACTGGTTTAGACCGGGAAGGAGCTGCAATGACCATGATTCTGGAGCCAGGAGACCTGCCAGGTTTAACAAACACAGTAGTACCCTACGGGAGATAGGAAGGTGTTTAGAGAGCATGATTTTTTCTGAAAATCTGTTTATTTAAGGCGTCCTCATCCAGTAACACGGAGAGGGACGCCTTTTTTGATAGAATTTATATGTTTTCAGCGGAGCTGTGGACGGAGAACATCATGGCACATACATAAAGTTTTGGGGAAGGACGTTTGAGCACTTGAGCAGATATATCGTTAAGCGTTTATTACAACTGGTTGTCGTATTGTTCGGCATCACGTTTCTGACATTCCTGCTAACCTATCTGTCTCCTGGGGATCCAGCCAGACTTATGCTCATGTCTACAGGGGTAACGTCATCCGATGAACTGGTCAGACAGGTGAGGTCAGAGCTTGGATTGGACGAGCCTTTTCTCTATCGATACGGGACATGGCTGGGACAGGTAGTGACCGGAGATTTTGGTACGTCATATAAATACAAACGTCCAGTACTGGACGTGCTGATGGCACGGCTCCCGGCAACGCTTTGGCTAACAGGAAGCGCTATGATTCTGGTTATTCTGGTTTCCTTTCCATTGGGGATGTTGTCGGCTGTCTATCGTAATAAATGGCTGGATTTTGTTATTCGTTTATTCTCTTTTGCCGGATTATCGATGCCCAGCTTCTGGTTGGGTATGTTGCTCATGTTGGTCTTCGGCGTACAGCTGAAGCTGCTGCCGGTGATGGGCAAATCCGGATGGAATAGTCTGATTCTGCCTGCATGTACACTCGCGATTCCACTTGTTGCCCAGTACAGCAGACAGATTCGTACGGTCCTGCTTGAGGAGACAAGCCAGAACTATGTGATCGGAGCAAGATCCAGAGGTGTGAAGGAGTCGATCATTATTTTGCGTCATATTCTCCCCAATGCCCTGCTGCCGATCGTTACCCTTATGGGTATGACGACGGGAGCTTTGTTAGGTGGTGCAGCGATTGTCGAAAGTTTATTTGTATGGCCTGGCGTTGGTCAGATGGCAGTAGACGCCATTTTCACACGGGATTATCCGCTGATTCAGGGGTATGTCATCTGGATGGCGATCATATATGTCACACTGAATCTGCTGGTTGATGTATGGACACATCTTCGTGATCCCCGAATCCGACTGGATGTGGATGTATAGATGAGAGCCTTCAGACTTGTATTACTGCAGAATCGCTGGTTCACATTCCTGTTATCTCTAACCGTCTTCTGGATTATTCTCGCCATGGTTGCGCCGCTGCTCGCACCACACGATCCACTTGCAACGAATTTTGCCAAAGTGTTGCAGCCATCCAGCGCCGAATATCCGCTTGGAACCGATCAGCTAGGTCGCTGTGTATTGTCCCGTCTGCTATACGGAGCGCGAACCTCACTGCTGCTTACCTTTATGATGATTGGCATTGTATTCGTGTTAGGCGTAGCGATTGGGGTCATCGCCGGTTTCGCCCGGGGTGTGACGGATACGATTCTCATGCGGTTGTCCGACACACTAATGGCATTTCCGGGCCTGATTTTTGCGATCGCCGTGGTGGGGATGCTTGGGCCGGGATTATTCAATACGGTGCTGGCATTGTCGGTTGTCTGGTGGGCGAAGTATGCACGGATGGCCAGAAGCCTGGTCATTTCCCTTCAGCAAAAGGAATATGTCGCTGCCGCTGCTTTCAGCGGAGCACGTAAGATACAGATCATTGGCAGGACGATCCTGCCCAATATGATGTCACCACTCATCGTCATGGCGATGATGGATGTGGGTGGCATGATGCTGTCCATCTCGGGGTTATCTTTTCTCGGACTCGGTGCGCAGCCACCGAACCCCGAGTGGGGGGCCATGTTGAATGAAGGCAGAAGATACCTGCAGACTGCGCCTTGGCTGTTGATATATCCGGGCCTGGCGATATTTAGCACTGTTATTATTTTTAATTTACTGGGAGACAGCCTGCGAGACGTGCTTGATCCCAAGAAAAATACAACTTAACTGGAGGAACCAGAATGAAGAGGAATTTTCCAAAATCGATCCTGCTCACCATCGTATCCATGTTCGTTGTGTTCTTGCTTGCAGCTTGTGGCACCACCAATAATCCATCGACCTCGTCTGATGCAACGGAGAAGTCAGCGGTTACGGACAATGGTACGACAAGCGCACCAACTCATCTGAATGTGGCCCTGTTCTGGCTTGGAAGCAATCTGGACCCGGCAGAGGAATGGAACGGCTGGACGCTCACGCGTGCAGCGATTGGTGAGACACTGATTCAGTTTGATGAGAATATGAAGCTGGTTCCTAAAATTGCAGACACGTGGGAACGTGTTGATGACACAACTTGGCATTTTCATATTCGGGAGGGTGTAACTTTCCATAACGGAAATAAGGTAACCGCAGACGCAGTAAAAAAATCGATTGAGCGCTCCATTGAGCTAAACGAAAGAGGACAAGTGACTGTGCCAGTGGCCTCGATGACTGCAGAAGGACAAGATCTGACGATCAAGACGACAGAACCTTATGCGTCCCTGCTTGGTAATATTGCTGAGCCACTGTTTATCATCGTGGATACCAGTGCAGATACATCCAAATTCAAGAGCGAGCCTATTGCTACCGGGCCATTTATGGTGACGGGTTATACGCCGGATCAGGAGATACAGGTGAAAAAGTATGACGGGTATTGGGGCGGTGCGGCAGATGTCGACACATTGACGTTGAAATATATCAAGGATGACAGCACCCGTGCCCTTGCCCTGCAGTCCGGAGAGATTAATGTAGCAAGTAACGTGGGGCGCAGCAGTTTGGCATTATTCCAGGACAAGAGTCAATACACCATTGACGAAATTCCCAGTCTGCGTACCCAATTCGTATGGTTCAACACAACCAATCCGCTGCTGAGTGATCCGGAGGTTCGCCGTGCGATCTCATATGGTATTGACCGGGAGATGTACGCGAATACACTGGTGGGCGGTCAGGCTGCCAAAGGACCATTCACGTCAGCACTGCCTTTTGGCTATGACAAGATCAAAGGATATGATTACGAACCGGAGAAAGCCAAACAGTTTCTGGATGGGGCTGGTTTCAAGGATACAGGTGGCGATGGCATTCGTGAAAAAGATGGAAAGAAGCTGTCGTTACAGCTGATTCTCAACTCCGCTTACGAGTCCGATTCGATTGTGGCTGCTGCAATGCAATCCCAGCTTAAAGAGATTGGCGTTCAGTTGGAGATGACCTCTTATGAGGATCTGACCGATCATCAGAAGAGCGGGAATTACGATCTCGCTTTAACAAGTATTAATACAGGCATCACGGGTGACCCGCAGTATATTCTGGATTTCTACTTCATGACGGGCGCGGAATGGAATGTGGGCGGATATAGCAATCCGAAGCTGGATGAGGTAATTACTCGCCTTCACTCCGAGTTTGACGTAGAGAAAAGGTATGCCCTCGCGGCAGAGGCCCAACAGATGATTCTGGACGATGCAGCATATATGTTTTTGACCTATACCCCGATTAATATTGTGAGTAAAAGCAACGTGCAAGGTGCGACGATGTATCCCATCGATTTCTATCTGCTGGATCGTAATATTAAGGTTGGACAGTAATGAGGCCCTTGCTTAGTGTCAACAACCTTTCCGTAACCTATAAGGGTGACTCTATGGCTCTGCAGGACTTGTCCTTCTCCATGAATAAGGGGGAGATTATCGGGATTGTAGGTGAAAGCGGCAGCGGAAAATCAACCCTGATTCGGGCCTTGCTTGGCCTGCTTCCAGAAGGTGGCCGATACACCGGGGGAGAGATTTCTTTTCAGGAAAAAGTGCTTCTACGTGAGTCGCGGTTGGATTGGGGTGGAGTGCGTGGGAAGCGGATTGCCATTGTATTTCAGGACAGTGGTTCGTATCTTAATCCGATTCGCAGCATCGGCAGTCAGTATATTGAAGCGATTTGTACTCATTTCAAAGTGTCCAGAAAAGCAGCTCAGACCATGGCTATGAATATGCTATCGGACATGGGATTGGATGATCCGGAACGAATCATGCGTGCCTATCCCTCGCAGCTTAGTGGGGGGATGAAACAACGAACGGCGATAGCTATGGCGGTTACGATGGAACCGGAACTTCTGCTTGCGGATGAGCCGACAAGTGCGCTGGATGTGACAACACAGAATGAAGTGATGAACCGATTGAGCGAGCTTCGTTCCCGCCAGGGGACAGGCATGATCATCGTAACGCATAACATTGCCATTGCAGCTCATATGGCGGACCGAATTGGTGTCATGCAGGGTGGTACATTGGTTGAGATGGGAGATACTCTCCGCGTCATATCTGACGCTCGGCATGAATATACCCGTAAACTGCTGAGTGCTGTACCTGAATTGGAGGGGAATGTTCATGGCTCATAAGGAGTTACCGATTCTGGAACTGAGAAACCTGTGCAAAACTTACGAGTTAAAGGGACATAGGGCAGTTGATGCGCTGAAAGCTGTTCATTTGGAACTGTATCCGGGAGAATGTCTGGGGATTGTCGGGGAGAGTGGTAGCGGGAAGAGCACACTGGCTAGATGTGTAACCCATCTGGAACGAGTGACGTCAGGACAGATTCGCTATCGTCAGCAGGATATTACCCGATTGAACGGAAAGGCACTACGCTATCAACGAGAGCGGATCCAGATGGTTTTCCAGGAGCCTTCGGCTACCTTTAATCCGCGAATGAAGATTGGAGCTTTTATCCGGGAGCCACTCATTAATTATAAAATAATGAAGGGCCAACAAGCGGAGCAGGAAGTGCTCAGGCTGTTGGAACGGGTAGGGTTGTCTGCTGCGACGGCAGGTAAATATCCACACGAACTGAGCGGGGGAGAGCAGCAGAGAGCAGTCATTGCTCGTGCGATTGGTGTTCGGCCAGACATCATCCTGTTCGATGAAGCTACCTCTGCACTGGATGTTTCCATTCAGCAGCAGATCCTGGATTTGTTGCTGGAGTTGAGAAAGGAAACAGGCATCTCATCTATTTTCATCTCGCATGATCTCGCAGTGGTGCAACAGGTAAGTGATCGAATTGCCGTGATGTATCAGGGGGAAGTCGTTGAAGTCGTAGAGAGTTCTCAGCTGACCAGTTCAGCGAATCATCCCTATACCCGTAGCCTGATGGCTTCAGTGTTGTCCGTGAGGGAAATGAAGCATAAGATGAAGGCGCAGAAGCAGAAGCAGGAAGAGGAAAAAGGGCGGATGGGGATTCTTCAGGAAAGTCTGTCGGGATAACACCGATGTGGTTTTTCGCTACTCCATATAAAATCAGGCTATCGGTGTTCCGTTAGGTAATGGGCTATCCGGAGAGAGCAAGACAACATCGCCTTCCTCAGGCACGCCGCCCAGCACGAGTACTTCAGAGACAAATCCGGCAATCCGCCGGGGCGGGAAGTTAACTACAGCTATCACCTGTTTGCCGATCATCATGTCAGGCGTGTAGCGTTGGGTGATCTGAGCACTGGAACGTTTCAGGCCAAGTGGTCCGAAGTCGATCGTCATTTTAATGGCGGGAATACGAGCCTTGGGGAAGGGTTCGGCTTCCACCACTGTACCAACCCGGATGTCATGCTGCATAAACTCTTCAAAAGTAGCCATAGGGTAGATCTCCTTTCAACTATTGGGGACTATTATAAATGAAAAATCAACAAAAAATCCAGATTACGCTGTATCGTAACCTGGATTTCTTTTGTGTTGCTTTGCAACAAAATTAAGCGCCGTTCCAATTCTCTCCGGTGAGGTATTTCTCGGTGAGGATGGATAACATCTGAATGCCTACTTCATTATGTCCGCCTTCTGGAATAATGATGTCAGCATACTTTTTGGATGGCTCGATAAATGCATCGTGCATTGGTTTTACTGTTTCTAGATATTGTTTGTACACGGATTGGATCGTGCGTCCGCGTTCTTCAATGTCTCGCAGCACTCTACGTAGAATCCGCACATCGGAATCGGTATCAACAAATACTTTGATGTCCATCAGACTGCGAAGATGTTCGTCAATCAGCACATGCAATCCTTCTACAATGACAATGTGGTTCGGTGCCAGTTCAACCGTCTCATTGGCAGCACGGTTATCTATGGTGAAGTCATATACGGGAGCATACGCCGCTTGGCCTTTTTTCAACAGGGTGAGATGCTCAATCAACAGATCATTATCGAATGCAAACGGGTGATCGTAATTGGTGAGTCGGCGTTGCTCAGGTGTGAGCTGCGACTGGTCTTTGTAATAATTGTCTTGGGATATAAACGTAACCTTACCTGATCCCAGACGGTCTATGACGGAGCGAGCTACCGTCGTTTTACCGGAGCCGGTTCCTCCGGCGATACCAATAATGAGCATGGTTGTTCCATAAGCCTCCCTAGAATGGCAGCATAATCATGGATAAAGAGCACTGATCCAGAATCAATTCAGCACCTTTACCCACATGTCTGTCTGTGAATACACAATTCCTTCATTGTACCACAGCGCTTTACTTTTTTCATCTGAGGGAAGTGACCATGTTTTGCCTGTATCCAATCCGAATGGAAGAGAGATTTTTTTCGCCTACGATTGTTTAGAAGAAGCGATCCGGTAGCCGCCATGGGATCATGAACCGCTGGCCTATCGCGAGTTTTGTAATTCTGTGAAAAATGAAGTAACCAATGATGCTGCCGACTGTATTCGCGATCAGATCGTTTATGTCCGTAGTACGGCCATTACCGAGAGTAACCCGGATGATGAGCTGCAGCATTTCAATGGAAAAGCTGAAGATTAACCCACTCCGCACAGCTTTTCTCACCGAGTCTGCCGAAGGTCTAATCAGAGGCAGCATGAAGCCGAGTGGCATAAACAACAGCATATTCAGTGCAAAACTGGGGATATCCAACGTAAGAATGGGAATGAACTGAATGGTTTTGTACCATGGCGTCTGATTGGCATACATACCAATATTGACGTCGATGGGGAAGAAGACAAAATGCATAACCGCCAGAATATATACAGCAAATGTAAGGATAGAGATGTACTGCCTTATCGTGTACCTGCTCTGGTTTGCCCTGGTGTACAACACCAGAGCAATCAGGAACAGAATAAATAGTGGACCCAGTATAGTTATGGACTCAACCGTATGTTGAATGGACATGAAGAAAACTCCTTTATGAATAGATGGTTACGGTTGATTCAGCTCGATTTTCATGTCCATCCCCTTGATGAACTGCCGATCTTTAATCTCTTCCGTAAAATCATCTTCAATCTCAAATGGCTTCACGACCAAATATGTTGAGTTGCCAGGAGTGGTGGCATAGATCCGTTCAGATGTTAATTGATTGCCCCCATACAAGCCCTCCGCACTTAATGCGGTCAATTGCTGGCCCTGATCATCGAAAATTGCAAACCCTATATTTCGTAATTGCTCTTCATCTTTAGCCGTTAGCATGCTCTTACCATGAAGTGAGATCACCGTGGATAGACGTGTTGTAATCGGCGTAACCTGAGCTTTCATAACGGATGCGGTAATCAGGTCATTGGAGACGACGACGTTGGGTTCAATATGCTGAATATCCTCAGTCGTTTTCGTGAACGGGATGCTCAGCTCAAATTCGTGATAAATGCCCTGCAAAGTGAATGTGACCTCAGCGTTGAACTGATCTGGCAGTCCGGCAGCAGCTTGGTTAGCGGGGATTACTTGCTCGAACAGTAATGTATCTGGCTGCGTTTGCCCTGCAGGGCCGTAGAATAAGCCGCCTTCCTGGCGTGTACCATTGACGTTGAAAAAGACATTATCCATTCCATCGCTAAGCTTCACGATGTCCTTGCCATTGTCATACTCACCATTTTTCAGGTTGGGTGCAGTGATATGAACCAAAAAGGCTGCGCGAGTACCATCATATATGGTCTCCTTCACTTCCAGCTTCACGTCTTTGAACGATACATTGCTGTTTACGAATTTCGTCAGACCTTCGTCTCCTGCAGTGCGTAATCCCATATCGGCTTCAATAGAGCTGAAGAGACTGCCAACCAGCGGGATGCTGCGTAGAGAATCAGCCATAACAGGAGACACAAATCCAGAGGCAAAGACGGTTATACCTAACACTCCCGCTACAATCGTTGCTGCGGCTGTACGACGTAGACCTCTACGAAGACGAGGGTTACGAGATTGTTCTGAATTCAGCATGGTTGCTTCCGGCAGTGATTCCAGCGTGGCATCGATTCGATTGCGCACAATTTCTGACATGACGGGTCGCTCCTTCGCCTGTTCTCTTAATTCCTGATCGATATTAAACGGGTTTGACATGTAGTTTTACCTCCCGAAAGTTTTTGAATTTGTGATACAGCTCCTGTCGTGCACGGCTTAATCGCATTTTCACCGCGCTTTCGGATATATCGAGCGCCTCTGCTACCTGCCGCAGGGAGAGATCTTCGAAATAATGCAGCACGATGACAACTCTCTTTTGTTCGTCAAGCCGATCAACGGCTTCTCTCATATCTACCTCATCGAAGGGACTGGAGGATTCCTGCTTTGCGGGCACCTCTGCATAGGACGTGGAGAGGGAGCGACGGGACAATAGGGTGTTGCATTCATTAATCAGGATACGGAATATCCACGTTTTGAAATAGTGAGGTTCCCGAATCGTATGGAGTGATTTATAGGCTTTCAAAATCGTCTCTTGAATGGCATCAGCCACATCCTCCTCTTTTCGAAGCATGGATTTTGCCGTATTGTATAGAGAGTTTTCAATTTCTCTGATGAGCCTGATAAAGGCATCGCGATCTCCGGATATCGCCTGATGAATGAGATCGGTTGGATCCATGGATAGCAGCTCCTTTCTTGGGTTACAGGGATTCAACTCCCCGTTTGTTTTACATGAATTAGACTTCCAGTGGGCTTATATGGTCACAATTAATTTTTATAGAGGTTGTTCAAAAAGTCCGCTTTTGATTACAAAGGATGCCTGGTGGCATCATCAGACATCGAATATGGAATTCAGCCGAAATGTCCGTTGCTCACGTAGTTTTCCTACGCTCCGCTACTCCATTTCTAGCTTCATCCCATCTTCTTGGTACTGAAAACCGATCTTTTTGAACACGCACTTATAGTGAAAAAGATGCTGTTATATATGACGTATTCCTATGGCATGTCCCCTTCAGTCAGAGAAGAGCGTATTCTTTTCCTGATATTGACGGATTGACTTTTTGAAGAACAGGCATATAATAATAAATATATGCATAACACGGACTGTTACTGGGCGAACCAGGCATGACCGAATTCGATTATTTAACTGTAATCGCTTTCGGTCTTTTTTTATTTTCGTCGGGGGGTGAGGACATTGAAGGTTATTAAGAAAGTGAATAACAATGTGGCGATTGCCATTAATGATAACAACGAAGAAGTATTCGTCGTAGGTAAAGGGGTCGGATTTCTGAAAACGCCTTATGAGCTGACGGAGACGGACTTGGTGGAGAAAATTTTCGTAGCACCGAAGAATATCCGTATGTATGACCTGCTGAACAGCATTCCGATTGAGGATATTTATCTCGCTGAGGAAGTGATCAAGCTGGGCAGTCAGATTTTGAATAAACAATTTAACCCGAACCTGCTTCTCACCCTGTCTGACCATATCAGTTTTGCATTAACCCGAACCAGAGAAGGCATCAGTATCAAAAATCCGCTGGAATGGGAAGTGCGGACACTCTATCCGGACGAGACCCGGGTGGGGGAGGCTGCGCTGAAGCTGATTCAGGAAAAAATGGATATTGCTCTGCCGACAGCCGAAACAACACTGATTGCTCTGCATTTTGTTAATGCACAGGTTGGCTCGGGAGAGATGACGGATACCACTAAGGTAACCACAGTTACGGGCGAGATCCTGTCCGTGATCAAATATGCTCTCAAAATTGATTTTCAGGAAGACTCCATTCACTTTATGCGATTTGCGACACATATCAGATATTTCATCATGCGACAGATGAGCGGTACATCGCTCAAGGATGAGAATGAGTCGCTTTTCCTGATGGTCAAAGAGAAGTTTCCGAAGGAACTGGCTTGTGTGGAGAAGATTGCTGATTTCCTGAAAAATAATTACGGCTGGACCTGTTCTGATGATGAAAAGTTATATCTGATTCTGCATATCCAACGATTAATATCGAACTAACCAATTGCATAACCATTATGGACTGTTACTGATTCGATCAGGCATGACCAAGCGTAGGGAATGACGATTCCCCGGCTTGGTCATTTTTTATATAACCATTTCAGTTGATGTAGAGGAGAAGGGTCATGAACAATAAAGACTTGGCAAAAAACGTACTTGAGCTTGTTGGCGGCGAGCAAAATATATCGGGTCTGACACACTGTGCAACCCGTTTGAGATTCGTATTGAAGGATGATAGCAAAGCAGACCTCAAGGCGCTGGATCAGCTCGAAGGCGTGCTTAAGGCACAAAATTCCGGAGGACAGATTCAGGTTGTTATCGGTGCCAAAGTAGACGCGGTATACAGTGAAGTGAAGAATCTGACTTCTGACAAGATTGGCGAACTTGCGGAGTCCACAGATCGTGGACCGAAAAAGAGACGCAACCCTGTCAATGTAGTACTGGAAACCATTGCAGGTATATTCACGCCTGTTCTGCCAGCACTTGTGGGTTGCGGGATGATCAAATGTTTGGCCACCGTTATAGCTGCAATGGGGTATCTGGAGGGTTCAGGCTTTCTGACGATCATTAACATGATCGGGGACTGTATTTTCTACTTCATGCCGTTCTTCCTGGCTGTTAGTGCTGCAAACCGTTTCAAAACCAATCCCTATTTGGCGGTAGCTCTGGCTGCGGGGCTGATGCACCCCATCATTCTGAACGCTGCGTCCCAGATTGCTGAGACGGGTGTGAACAGCATTGATTTTCTTGGCATGCCGATCCTGTTGATGAAATATTCATCTTCCGTCATTCCCATCATTCTGGCGGTATGGATCATGAGTTATGTGTATCCAATCGTCAATCGAGTGATTCCCAAGTTTCTGCAGGTCCTGCTTACCCCAATGATTGTTTTGTTTATTATGATTCCCGTGGAACTAATCGTGCTTGGCCCAGTAGGATCATATATTGGTGACTGGTTGACCAATGGTATTAACTCATTGTTCTCCACCGCAGGTGTTCTTGCTGGTGCAATTCTTGGATTTTTCAAACCAATTATGGTTATGTTCGGTATGCACTATGCCATCATGCCGATTCAGGTTCAACAAGTGGCTACACTGGGTGCAACCGTGCTGTTACCAACGGCACTGGCGGCGAATTTGGCTCAGGCTGGAGCAGCCTTCGGTGTGTTTGTACTGACGAAGAGTAAAACGATGAAATCAGCGGCTGCTTCGAGTGGATTCACCGCGTTGTTCGGGATTACCGAGCCGGCGATTTATGGTGTAACGCTGAAATATAAACGTCCCTTTTTCGCAGGTTGTCTTGCAGGTGGATTAGTCGGTGGATTCTACAGCTTGGTGCATACAACAGCGAATGCAATTTCACTTCCAGGTGTATTGGCAATTGGCACGTATACATCTGATCGTTACATGTATGTCGTTATTGGTTGTATTGCCGCAGTTGTACTCGGCTTTGTGTTCACGTTGATGGCAGGCATCAAGGAAGGTACAGAAGGAGCCAAACAGCAACAAGCTACGGATAAGGTAAATGACAATCCAACAGCCGTTGTCACAAAGGCAACTTCAGAGACAGTATCATCACAGACATCCATATCCTCTGACATGCTTATCGTTAGTCCAATGACAGGGGAGATCAAACCGATCTCTGAAGTGGAAGATCAAGCATTTGCCCAAGAGTTAATGGGTAAAGGTATTGCGATTGTTCCGACAGATGGCAAGGTATACGCTCCATTTGACGGGGTAGTCGAAGCGCTTTATCGCACCAAACACGCCATTGGACTAAAGGCAGTGAATGGTGTCGAGATCCTGATCCATATCGGGGTGGATACCGTTAGTCTGAAAGGAAAATATTTTAACGCTCATATCGAACAGGGACAGACAATCAAGGCTGGCGATTTATTGGTGGAGTTTGATCCAGAAGGCATTACGTCAGCAGGATATAACACGATTACATCGATTGTGGTAACCAACATGCAACAGTATGGAGATGTACTGACCACAGCGACCAGCGGACCGATCCGGGAGAGCGAAGCGCTAATGAAGCTGATCCCATAAAACCTGAAATAAGACCTTAATAACACGTAATAACAGGAGGAAACTAAAATGACTAGTTCCAATTTTCCAAAAGATTTTTTGTGGGGCGGTGCACTGTCTGCCTGTCAGGCAGAGGGAGCTTATAATGTAGATGGCAAGAGCCTGACCATTCCAGAAGTGATGAAGTTTAACGAGAAGAACGACCGCAAAGTGACCAAGCAGATCAGAGTGAATTGGGAGATGATTGAAGAGGCCAGGAATGACCCGGATACGGTTAAATATCCGAAGCGCCGGGGAATTGATTTCTATCATTCTTTCCGTGAGGATATCGCCTTGTTCGCCGAGATGGGCTTCAAAGTATTTCGTTATTCGATTTCATGGGCCAGAGTATTTCCGGGTGGTGATGATGCTGCTCCGAACGAAAAGGCACTAAAGTTCTATGATCAGGTGATTGATGAATGTCTAAAATATGGGATGGAGCCCCTGATCACCATCAGTCACTTTGATACGCCAATTGTACTGATGGACAAGTTCGGAGGATGGTATAACCGCAAGCTGATCGATCTGTATGTGAACTATTGTGATGTACTGTTCAATCGCTACAAGGGCAAAGTGAAATATTGGGTGACGTTCAACGAGATCAACATGAGCGTGAAAGCATCGGCCAAGACGCTGGGAATCATTGATTATGATGCTCCGAATTATGAAGAAATGCTGTTCCAGGGGCTGCATCATCAATTTGTAGCTGCGTCCAGAGCAACCAAGATGGCACATGAGATCGATGCGAATAACAAGATCGGAAGTATGGTCGCGTATTTCACAACGTATCCTTACACTTGCAAGCCGGAGGATGCACTTCAGATGCAACAGGATGATCAGATGAAAAATCAATTTTACTTGGATGTGCTTAATAAAGGCGAGTATCCTTACTATAGTAAAACGTATTTCAAAAACAAGGAGATCCAGCTTAATATCGAGGATGGCGATTTGGATAGCATTCGCGCACACACGGCTGATTTCGTGGGGATGTCGTATTACAACTCCATGATATCCAGTAGTGATACAGAGCAGCTCGAACTAACGGCAGGCAATGTACACAGTGTATATAAAAACCCGCATCTACCCGCTAACGAGTGGGGTTGGCAGATTGATCCGATTGGCCTGCGGTATACGCTTAATCTCGTCTATGATCGGTATCAAAAACCTGTCTTCATTCTGGAGAACAGCTCAGGCTTCTACGATAAGTTGAATGAAGATGGAACGATCAACGATCCATACCGGATTGATTTCCTGAGCAAACATATCGAACAGATGGGACTCGCCATCGCCGATGGAGTCGAAGTGTTGGGATACACGATGTGGGGACCCATCGATATGATCAGTTCAGGGACTTCCGAGATGAGCAAACGGTACGGATTTATCTATGTAGATCAGGATGACTATGGCAATGGTACGCTCGAAAGATATCGTAAGGATTCGTTCTTCTGGTATCAGAATGTGATCCGTACCAACGGAGCAGAACTGTAACAGAGCATGAATATTCTGGGTCGTATCAAAAAAATACCCGGCGGCTTGCTGATTGTTCCTATGCTGGCTGCCGCGGTCATCAACACAATGTTTCCATCGTTCTTTCAGATCGGAGATCCAACGACAGCGCTGTTCACATCGAAAGGTACCATGGTGCTGATCGGTATGATTTTACTGATATCAGGAACGCAGCTTAACTTGTCACAGCTTCTGGTGACATTAAAGAGAGCAGGAGTGCTCTGTATTTCACGCATCCTCATCAGCTGCCTGTTCGGCTGGGCGTTTGTACACTTTTTCGGTATCAGTGGGGTTGGAGGAGTGTCAGCGGTAGCCTTCATTGCCGTTCTGACCAGTTGTAATCCTGGATTATACCTGGCCTTGATGAACACGTATGGAGATGATGTGGATCGTGCTGCGTTTGGCATTCTGAATCTGATCGCCGTACCGGTTATTCCGGTCATGATATTGAATTCGGCAAGCGGCGTCGGTATCGATTACCTCAGTGTACTTGCTACGCTGGTGCCTTTCTTCATCGGCATATTGCTTGGTAATCTGGACAGCAATATACAGAAGATGTTCGCTCCGGGAACATTGATTCTGCTGCCTTTTCTGGGCACAAGCTTTGGGTCCAATATTGATCTGCGTATTGCATTTCAGTCCAGTATGTCCGGCTTGCTGGTAACGGTGATATTTTTGCTGATCTGTATGCTGCCGCTCATTGGAATTGATCGCACGATACTAAGACGGCCCGGTTACGCGGCGGCTGCGACATGCTCGGTTGCTGGATTGTCCATGGTGGTGCCATCGATGGCTGCCGAATTCAATCCGGCGTATGCGCCTTATGTGGATACAGCTATCGCTCAGATTGCTTTTGCTGTGATCCTGACGTCGGTGACCGTGCCTTATATCGTGAAGCGTTTGGCTGGAACAACAGCGACGGAAGCTTCTATACGTGGAAATCACTAGCAAAAACAGCACGTGCTCTGTCAGATCATGACGGAATACGTGCTGTTTTGATTTGTTCATCTATATTTTACAGACCCAGCAATTGTTTAACACTTTCCGCTACAGCTTTGCTGGATTGCGGATTCTGTCCTGTGACCACGCGGCCATCTGTTGTGACATAGGAGCTGAATGCAGCAGCTTTATCGTATTGTGCAGCGCGTTCTCTCAATGCATCTTCCAGCAGGAAAGGAACATACTCGGTTTGTTGAACCAATGCTTCTTCTTCATTCGTGAAGCCGGAAACGGTTTTGTCTTTGATCAAAAGCAGGCCGTTGGACAGCTTCACATTCAGCAGAGCTGTAACACCGTGGCACACGCCGGATACAACGCCACCTTTTTCATAGATATCACGAGGAAGCTCCTGCAGTTCGGCATTGTCCGGGAAATCCCACATCGTACCGTGACCCCCTGTGAAGTAGATTCCATCGTAGTCACTCGCGTTTACTTCGCTAGGTTTCAACGTATTTTTCAATTGGTTCATGAACGTTTCGTTCTCGAAATAGGCCTTGGTGCTCTCATCCAGAGAATCGCCGAGACTTTTCGGATCAAGAGGTACGTTCCCACCCTTAGGGCTAACCAGATCGATCTGAACATTTTCGTTGTGATCGAACTCTTCAATAAAGTGAGTTGCTTCGCTCTTTTTGTGTTTCCTTTTCTTATTATATAACTCATCTAAATCCTAGTCGGACCCAGTCTTTATGCTGTTTTCTTCAATCCGAGTTAGCCCGACCAATCACGACGCCGAGTGAACAGATCCTTCAACTCGTCTGTCGACAATTCGGTAATCCAATTCTCGGAGCTTGTGATGATGTTATCGCTGAGCTGCTGCTTGCTCTCCAACATCTCGTCGATCCGCTCCTCCAATGTGCCAAGAGAGATGAATTTATGCACCTGAACATCTTTGGTCTGACCCATTCGGTACGCCCGGTCGGTGGCTTGATTCTCAACAGCAGGGTTCCACCAGCGGTCAAAATGGAAGACATGGTTGGCTGCGGTCAGATTCAATCCCACACCGCCTGCCTTGATGGACAAAATGAAGACGGACGGTTGCTTGTCCTCAGGCAATGTACGGGATTGGAATTCCTCAATCATGCGATCCCGCGCCGTTTTGGACGTACCCCCATGCAGGTACAATACAGGTTCCTGTAACTCCTGACGCAGTACCTGCTGCAGCATCTGTCCCATACCGATATATTGGGTGAAAATCAGGCATCGCTCGCCTTCGTCCCGCAATTCACGCACAAGCTCCATCAGTCGTTCCAGCTTCGCAGAGCGGCTGATCAGCATCGCCATATCCTGCGGGCTATACACGTCATAAGAGGATGTCAGTGCGCCGTCCTCGGGTAGTTCCTCCGGCAAAGCTTCTTTCGTTAGCAGCAGAGGGTGATCACACAACTGTTTAAGCTGGGTTAACGCCGATAGAATCGCACCTTTGCGCTTGATGCCTTCCAGCTCTTTCATTTTATCCATCAGGGCCTGCACGGACTGGTCATACAAAGCACTTTGTTCACCCGTAAGGTGAATGTAGGTCTTCATCTCGTTTTTGTCCGGCAGATCGAGTTGGATATTCGGATCTTTTTTCTTCCGGCGCAGCATGAACGGCTTCACCAATTGCTGCAGGTCCTGCATCCGCTGCTCATCTTTGTCTTTTTCGATAGCACTGATGAAGCGAGTCTGGAATGCCCGGGCGTTGCCCAGATATCCTGGATTGATAAAATCATAGATTGACCACAGCTCGGACAACCGATTCTCGATCGGCGTACCCGTCATGGCGATGCGGTGTTTTGCCGGGAAACTGCGGACGGCCAGCGACTGTTTGGTCTGGGCGTTTTTGATATTCTGTGCTTCATCGAGACAGATACATGCCCAGGTGTAGGTTTGTAACATCTCCTGATCCAGTGTAGCTGTAGCAAAGGACGTGATAATAATATCCACCTGCTCGGTCTGCTCCCGGAATTCATCTCCGCTTAATCGACGTGCCCCGTAATGCAGACTGACATTAATGGAGGGGGCGAAGCGGCTAATCTCCTTCTGCCAGTTGCCCAGTACGGAAGTTGGGCAGATCAGAAGTACCGGGGCTTGTCCCGGCTTACGTGGTTCATGATCCTTGATGTGTAACAGATACGTGATGAATTGAATGGTTTTTCCGAGCCCCATATCATCGGCAAGACATGCCCCAAGTCCGAATCTGCGGAGAAATCCAAGCCATGCAAAACCTTCCTTCTGATACGATCGTAGCTCGGCATGAAGCCCTGTCGGAATGGGTAAGGATGGTGCACCGCCTTGTCCGCCCCCGAGTTGTGCAATAACCCGGTTCAGGTGCTCATTCAGCTCTACCTCAAGCCGAATGTTCTGATCATCCTGTGGTTGCTGCTCTTCCTCGGTTTGCTGTCCTTCCTTCCATTTCTGATTGCGATATTCGCGCTGTTCATTATGCAGCAAATGCAGATGCAGAATATCCTGGAACGAGAGTCCCTGTTCCCGATCTACACCGCCCATGGCCCGACGAATCTGTTCCAGCAGATCGGGGTCGAGCGGGACCCATTCTCCGCGGAAGCGAACCAATCGTTCATTACGGGCAACAAGGTCGGCGAATTCATCTTCACTGAGGTCCGTGTCACCAATGGCGATGCGCCAGTCAAAATGAATAATCGAGTCCAGTCCAAAGAACGACTGTCCCCGCTCACTGCCTTCTTCCGGCTGCACCTTGGCGCGAAGCTTTGGTTTCTTCTTACGGGCTGCTTCCCACCAACCAGGGAGCAGAACTTGCCAGCCCGCTGCGAGCAACCGGCCGCTATCCTGCGTCAGGAACTGCCAGGCTTCCTGATCTTCCAAAGGATCACTCAGCACATCCCGCCTGCCGCTAATGGAGCTTCCAAGACGCGGCAGATGTGCGCGCAGTTGATCCAGCCACCCGGCAGAACGATCCAGAATGAACGGTGTCCATACCTCGGGCCATTCGCCTTCAAGCCTGCCACGCGAATCCAGCATGACGGGTACCAATACGGCGGCATCCAGCTTATTCTGTAATACCAGTCGCAGTCGCCATGATGGCTCATCATCGTCTGGCTCCTGCAATTGCAACATGGGTCTGAAGGGTGCTGCATCTGCCTTCCAACCAATGGATACGAGCCAGGACTGGGCGTCCATTCCGGCTGTCTTAGGGAGAGAGCCGCGCTCTGGGAACAACTGCGGAAATTCACGCCGCAGATCCGTCGCAGCTTCTTCCGAACTGTACCAGCGCTGGAATACGAAGGCGGAGTAGGCCGCCCCAAGTCCTTCGGCATAGCTCTCATCGGTTTGTTGAATCGCTTTACTGAGAGAGACCCGATCCTGCTTCTTCAAGCTATCCGGGTCCCAAGTCCACTGAAGCTGTCCTGCACGGTAGGCTTCAAAGCTGGGTACGTATTTGCGTTTCTCAATAGATGTTGCGAGCGCGGGAGCCAGTCGAATCAGATGTTCAGCCTGTTCATCCCATTTCCATTCAATATGAAGCAGGGTATGCATGTCTGCAAAGAAGGGAATCACTTCTTCCGCTGGCAGAACAACCAGCTCAATCTCTTCGATCTGCCGAACTTCCAGTTCGGTGCCGTAGAAGGAAGGCACATGCCAGGCGAACAATCGCTGCTTAAGCGACTGTCCGGATACAAAGTGGTGCGTGTTGAGTGCTCCATAAAACAAAGCATCGCCATATCCGGTTAAAGCGACGTGAACCTCAATCGTTTCAGTGTAAGGATGAATTAAGCTCATGAGATCAGTTTACCTTTCCGAAGCTCTTCCTGCAGGGCGCGCAGCCGACTGTTACGAACAGCGAGTGTGGTGATAAATTGCTCCCAGTGCGCTTCTTGCTTTAATTTCTTATAGATTTTGGACAGACGTTTCAGCAGCTTCACGGCTGCTTTGTATCCGTCCCTGTTTTTGTGTCCGATATAACGCTCCACGGCCTGATGATAGAAGGGGAGAAGTAGCTCAGGTGCATCTTTTTCGATTGGTTGCAGCATCGCTACGCGGAATTCGAGAGGTTCCGTTCCCGTACTCAGCTGAAAATCAATCCACCTGCGCCACTGTCCACGGGAATGCATGGCATCCTCGTAGGCGGAGCGGGAGTGGGGAAGCATACTGACAAGCGTGTCCCACATGCGGTTCTCTGCATCGGGCAGATGATGAATGGCCGTATCCCATAGATGCATGTAATCATTCAAAGGTGTGTTGCGTCGATTCGCCAGAAGGGGGCCCAGTTGTACCAACCAATCCCCCAGCCGCTTCCATTCAGCCGAATCTGCGAGTACATGGAGAAAATGCAACAGATCTCCTGGCGGGATGCCATAGGCTGAGCTTCCATGGACGAGTCGTTGCCACGCCTGATCATCCTGCCCCAGATGGAAGTGCATCCAGCTCTGTCCGAGTACCAGTGGCAGGGGCAGAGTTACGGCTTTGCTTGGTCTATCGCTACTAGTTGTACTACTTTGAGCGCCACTCAAGACACTTTCACCTGATTGGGATGGTGCAGAAGCGGCGATTATACCGCGCTCTATATCATTTAATATGGCCTGTTCCGAGTTCAGCATGTCCTGAGACTCTTGAAGCTCAGACACAATCCAGTTCAACCACAGTTGTCGATAGATCGGAGTGAAGAACATCATGCTGGCTGTCTCCGACATCATCTGTTTACGTAAATAAGCCGAGGTTTCGGCCAGTCTGTTCCAATGTTGTTCAAGCTTGTTTCCCTTTAGACCTGACAGGTCTAAAGGATGGTTAAAGATCCGTTCAATGTCTTTCTGAAGTGCATCCACCGCGAGCTGGGCGGGGTAGCTCAAGTACACAGGGGTATGCGTGATGGAGTTACGGGACGGAGGCACACAGAATCGCATAAGGTGCAGCTGCACATGCAGTTCAAAAAGTTGGTCCATTGCAGCGGGCAGCCTTGGTTTAATGGCATATAGCTCGTCCGTTGCTTCTTGTACGTAGGATGTGCTTGCTGTGCCAGTCCCCAGCCGTCTCAGACATGAGTGGAATAGTTCGTGCCATTCCGAGATTTCGAGATCGGCAAGTTCTGTTGCACGCTCCTTGATCTGGCTGTATTGGTTGTCCGGAATATCCATATCCTGCTCTTCATGATGGGCATCTGCGTAGCTGGATTGTCCTGCGGATATGGCCCCGACAGGTTTAGTCGTTTGTTTGAGTGCGGTACTGGAGTGCGCATTCACAATGGCATGCACAGGTCGCTCCAGTTGCTCGGCATAACTCATCAATACAGCAGTCATATGTTTGCAAAGGGAACTCACCGGGCAGGTACAATAACTGGTAGACAGGGATTGCATGCTCAGTGTGACCTCGTACTCTTCCGATCCTTGTACAACGGCCGAAATCCCTTGTTGTTCGGAATAAGTTAATGGTCCGACACGTTTCTGTTTATAATATTGGAATCCGCGCATAATCGTCAGGTTGTTAAAATGCTCTGCAACTTCCCGAATCAATTGTTGCCACTGCGCATCATCCATTCTCATGTTATTGGGTATGTTCATCATTCCATCTCCTGGGGTAAACATAAGTTCAATAATCACCACGTCTATGACGTCATGTTGTGAATTTGATGTATCCATCATATCAGTTATGAGCCAATTCGTGCATGGGTTATGAAGAATTTGAAGTTATTTTAGACCAACAGGAACCAGGATGAACATTTCGGTTCTGCTGGCGGCAGACATGCAAGAATGCACCATATTGTGTATGCTTATGGTATGTATTCCTATCAGGAACGATGCAGGCCGAGGAAACGGTCATACTACAAACAACAGGAGAGAGCATATGAAAATACTTACGTTAAACACACACGCTTGGGCGGAAGAGGATCAACTGAACAAGATCAGTCAGCTGGCTGATTTTATCAATACACATCAATTCGATGTGATTTCCATGCAGGAGGTCAACCAATCCATGCAGGAAGCGGCGCTTTCTGAAGAAGAACTGAAGATGTATTATACTACTGAATCGGATGCTGTGATTAAAAAAGATAACTATGCCTACGTCCTGCTTCAGCAGCTGACAGAGCAATATTACTGGACGTGGATTCCCGCCCATGTCGGGTTCGGTAAATACGACGAAGGACTGGCGATCCTTAGCCGGACGCCGATTAAGCAGGCTTTTGGAGAATACGTGTCTCACATGAGGGATTATAACAATTACCGTACACGCAAGATTGTGGGAATCGAGACAGTCGTCCAAGGTGAAGCAACCTGGTTCGTGAACGGACACTACAACTGGTGGGATGATGCGCAGGAACCGTTCAAGGGACAATGGGATTTGACGGAGAGCAAGCTTGTACCCTACATGGATCAACCGTTATATATGATGGGTGACTTCAATAATGTGGCTGAAGTACGTGATGAAGGCTATGATTATATGATGAGCAAAGGCTGGAACGACCTGTATACCACAGCATTGCAAAAGGATAATGGAGCAACCGTGGTGAAGGCCATTGCCGGCTGGGCAGACAACAAGCACGATCTGCGGATCGACTATATCTTCTCCAATCGTCCAATCCAGGCCAAGTCTTCCACCGTGGTCTTGAACGGTAAAAACGGGCCGGTCGTGTCCGACCATTACGGCGTTGCTGTAGAGATATAACAGCCATTCGACTATAAATGGGATATCACCGCAAATACGAAACAAAGCCTCCGCTGACTTCCTGTAAAGGGAAGTGTAGGCGGAGGCTTTTTCCATCCAAAATAAATTTCCTATGTACATATCATATTGTTTGTTCTTTTTGTTGTGTAATTGGGCTAATACTAGTACTATTCGAGTGCCAGCATCTGATGTACAAACTTTTTCAGATTCGCACTTGTCTCGCTAAGCTGTTCAATACTTTCCATGAATTCGGTAACGAGCTTGGCCTGATCCACCGTTGCGGTTGTAATCTGACCGATCTCCTGCTCCATATGTTTCATGGATTCTTGTACACTGCCGAGTGATGATTCAATATCAGCCGCTGCTTGTTTCGTATGATCGGACAGCTTACGCACTTCACTGGCCACCACGCCGAAGCCGGCCCCCTGATCGCCAACACGAGCTGCCTCAATCATGGCGTTGAGTCCAAGCAGGTTGGTTTGTTCAGATACTTCACGAATGACGTTCGTTACTTTACTTACACTGACCGAGTTCTCGGAAGCTTTTTTGGAATTGCGCAGAATCTCTTCCGATGTCGCGGAGAGTTCTTCGGAATGTGCAGCAATCTGCTGAATGCCACCAACGAGAGCATTAATGGTTGTTTCATTTTCACGAATCAGATTTTCGAGGGTCATATGGCTATCCAGCGCGTAGTTTACACCCAATATACCAACGACTTGATCGTTTTCTTTAATAGGAATCAAGATGGCATCAAAGGGTCTGCCCTGCAGATCACCAGGCATGCGTGCCACGGTACGGGAATCTCTGTTAGTCAGCATTTTGAAATGTTTATAGTCATCATGCAGCTCATCCCCAACCTTTACACCAATCTCCAGACTTTTTGCCTCGGAAAAATACAATACTTTCTCATGATCATTAATGGATATGGATATGTCGTCACGGAACATTTGGCTAACAAAAGGCATAGCATTTACCAGAGATTCAAGAGTATTCAATGTGCATCTTTCCTTCCCGATACAAAAAGTGGAATTTTTCAATCTAGTATTTATATCGGTAACGTTTTCTCGTTTTTAAACCATTGTTTAAATTTAAGTTAACCTGGAGAGACAAGGCGAATAAATTCAATATAATTGTAAGCGTAATCAAAAATCTGTAGCCACCACAGAACATGTCAGTTATACTGGGATTATTATTCGGCTATTCAGAAGATAACCAAGGGACATGCCTATTTCCGGTAAGGGGATTATCCACCTGGGTTAAGCGCTATACTTCATTACTGCTTATGAGTTGGTGCTCCAGTGTGGATGGTATGAATGCAACGATATAAGACTTTATTTCAACGGGAGAAGGATGTGTGCCAACGATGACGACCTATTTCAGTGAACCGCAGAGTATGTATTACCGATTTGGAGAAGATCAGGATCAGGTACTGAAGGTACTGGCCGAGAGGTATATTGGAGCCAATGCGCAGGCTGATTTTGTATATCGGGTATTTCAGAAGTCTGGTATTTTGCAAAATGAAAAAGGGCTTTATGATCTGAATTTAGGTAAACGCTTTCCTTGCGCACCTAAAGACCATATATCTTACGCAGCTGCACTGGTCTGGGGGGATGAGGACCGAAACCTGGATATACTGGTCCGCTGTTATGGGCCTGTTCGTTTCTACTTCAATGAGCAGATGGTCTATCGCTCTACGGTAATGGATGAGATTAGTCCAGACGCAACGGTGAAGCTCAGCATCGACATCAAGCCTGGTTGGAACACTATTTGGCTGGAAATGAAAAACACGCCTGCCGGCTTCGGTTGCCAGTTCGGATCAGATGAAGGTAAAGTGCGCATTTTGAACATCCTTGCTCCGTTTCAGGAGAGACAGGGACAAGCAGGGTGGATATTCTCCCAACCGGATCGGGCCGCAAGTAAGCAACTGGACCTGCTTGGACAAGAAGCAGATTACAGTTTAAAGTGGCTGCCTGAGACAGGCTGGTCTGATCAGGATGATTCAAAACCAGCCCTTGAGCGAATATATGGGCATCTTCCAGGTCGGCATGCTTATGCTTGGACCCATCTGAACAATAACGATTCAACCGGGAGTCCAGTGCGATTGTCAGGTCAATCTTCGGGTTCTTTAAGTATATGGATTAGCGGCAAGCCTGTGGCACAGGTGAAGGAAGCGGGTACGTTCGAAGTGGATATACCAATCTCTTTTGGACGGAGTGACCTGCTTGTCCGAAGTGAATGCAACGATACGGCTGAACCTTGGCATTTTAATTTGAATGCAACCGTTTCGGGTAAGCCGCTTTCACTTGAACTTCCTCAGCGTGTGCACGGTGCTACTGGAGAGTCTTGGTTATATGTTGGGCCTTTTGAGTCGGAGGTTGAACCGGATTTGCAGGATCTGACTCGAACGGACCGAGTGTACCAAACAGGGCTGGAACAGACATATTGGCGATTGGATCGACCGGATGCTTGGATCAGACCCTATTATGAAAACGCCATGTTAAGCAACAAATGGACAGTGGGCAGTGTGACCAATTATGGCCGCTGGGATTATCCATTGGGTGTCACTGTATATGGTCTATTACGGACTGGGCGTTATCTGCAGAGACCGGACATTACACGTTATGCGGCTGAGCATGTGCAGGCATGTACCCAGATGTATGAGTACTCATTATGGGATCGGGAGCAATATGGTTTCCCAGCAGTTAATCAACAACTGGTCATGCTGAAAATGCTGGATAACTGCGGTTCTTTTGGTTCAGCGATGCTGGAAGCGTACTCCGAGTGCCATGAACCAACGTTTCTTCCAATTGCTGAGCGGATTGCGGACTTCATGCTTTCCCGTTTGGAACGACAAGAAGATGGTGCGTTTTATCGTACATGCGTAGGGGAGTATGCCGAGAATACCATGTGGGCAGATGACCTCTATATGAGCACGCCGTTTCTCGTTCGATATGCCCGTGTGAAGGGAAGCTCATCCGCACTGGATGAAGCCGCCAGACAGTTTTTATTGTATCGGAAATATCTGTTCATGGCTGAGTTCAAGATTATGTCTCACGTATATGATTTCAAATACGGACAGGCAACGCAGATTCCATGGGGACGCGGAAACGGCTGGACACTGTTTTCGTTGACGGAGGTGCTGGAAGCTTTGCCGAAGGAGCATTCTGAGCGCCCAGCTTTAATTGAATTTTTCAACGAACTATGTGAAGGGTATGCAGCACTTCAAGGGGAAGGCGGGTTATGGCATCAGGTGTTGAATGACTCACAGACGTATGAAGAAGCCTCATGTACAGCCATGTTTGCCTATGGCTTTGCACGTGGTGTGCGTTTTGGCTGGTTCAAAGACCCTGAAGTTTACGTCACAGCTGCCCAGCGGGCATGGAAGGGACTCATCTGCAAAGCGATTGATCGTCAAGGGAATGTGCATGGCGTGTGCAGCGGTTCGAGATATGCGTTTACGGCAGAGTATTATGATCAGGACTTGCGTACCGTCACCAATGACAATCACGGAATAGGCATTATGATGCTGGCAGGAACTGAGGTTGCAAAAATGAAGAATCATTTGGCTGATCACAAAGTGACTTCACCTGCCGTCACGCACTCCATCTGATTTTCATACTTTCGTTCCATATCAACCCGCTATCTTCTTCTTCACGTATCATGGATGTATACCCGTAATCATACCGATACGGGAACTAAGCCGCCGGGAATATCATTCCTGGTGGTTTTTGATTCCTGTAACTCCTTACTTTTTTGACAGGAAAGCTTACTTTTGTTTATGTCATGTGCAGCAATGGACCGATACAATAGGTTTGTAAGCGATTCCATAAATGCAAGAAGGGGAGGAAATTCATTTATGATGATTACAAAAAAGTGGGTAACCCTGTTCTGCCTGTCCCTGTTATTGTTCGCTACAGCCTGTTCTGGAGGGGCCACCGATACACCATCTTCTTCTGGTGAAGCAAGTGGAAATGAAGGAGATTCATCAGGTAAGGTTGAACTGCGCATGACCTGGTGGGGATCACAGACTAGACATGATCTGACGACCAAAGTGATCCAATTGTTTGAAGAGAAACATCCGGGAATCACCATTAAGCCTGAATATTCCGGTTGGGACGGTTACTTTGACAAGTTGACTACACAGGTAGCCGGTTCGAATGCACCGGATATCATCCAGATGGATTACGCCTTTCTGACTGACTTTGCCCGGCGTGGTGCCTTGCTTGACCTGACCCCGTTTGCAGAGAGCAAAGAGCTGCGGACAGAGGATCATGATCAGAGCATGATTACAGCCGGTTCGATTGACGATAAATTATATGCGATTACCCTCGGAGTTAACGCACCAGGTGTCATCTATGACGCCACCGTATTTCAGGAATTAGGTATAGAAGAACCACAAGAGAGCTGGACATGGAAGGATTTTGGGGATATTGCGACCAAGATCGCCGCAGCCAAAGGTGAGGGGTTCTACGGATCTGCAGACATTTCCGGTACAACGAATATGTTTGAGGTATTTATCCGACAGTCCGGGAAAGGATTGTTTGACGGTGGCACGATGACCGCTACCAGCGAGGAGCTTCAACAATGGTTCGACATGTGGGGTGCACTTCGTGAGAATGGTGGAGTGACCACAGCGGAGATAACGGCATCCACAACCAACGCACTGGAGACACGCCCAATTTCACTGGGCACAGCCGCTATGGATTTTGCGTGGTCCAACCAGCTACTGACATTCCAGCAAGTGAACAAAAACCAGGATCATAAACTGGGCATACAAGTGCTTCCGCATGGTGTTAACGAGCAGCAAATTGGCGAATACCTGAAGCCAGGTCAGTTCCTATCCGGTTATGGCAAAACAAAACATCCGAAAGAAGTGGCTATGTTCATCGATTTCATGGTGAATGATCCAGAAGCAACTGCCATTCTCGGTTCTGAACGTGGTGTGCCGGTTAACTCAAGCATTCGTGAGCAGATGCAGCCAAAACTGCCGGAAGCGGAGCAAGTTATTTTCCAATTTATCGATACTGTATCGAAGCATTCGAGTGAGATTGACCCGCCATACCCGCAAGGATTTGCTGAAGTGGACACGAGTTTCAAGAGCGCAAGCGAGCAGATCGCCTTCGGTCAAGGCAGTACTCCAGATGTGATTGCACAGTTTATTGAAGGAGCGAAGGCTACGCTTGGATCGAGTCAATAAACCATTGAAACCGTTCCAGACTTCTAATTCTGCGGGGAGGTTGCGAAGATGACGACATCACAGGTCAGTCAAGCCCGAATCGAGCGTGTAACTACCCGGCGGGTGAAACGGAGATATGCCCACAATGGAGCAGCGCTTCTGTTCCTCGCCCCATGGCTTGTCGGATTGTTATTTCTAACCCTTGGTCCCATGTTGGTATCGTTATACATCTCGTTCACTGATTACAGTATCCTGGCCGCCCCTTCCTGGGTCGGTCTGGATAACTACAACACGATGTTTACATCGGATAAACTGTTTACCCAGTCGCTCAAAGTCACCTTCACGTATGTCGCTGTATCCGTACCGGTCAAGTTGATCTTTGCGCTACTGGTAGCCATGTTGCTCAACAAAGGGATTCGAGGACTCGGTATTTACCGGACGGTGTATTACATCCCGACATTGCTTGGGGGTAGCGTGGCGATTGCGATGTTGTGGCGTAAAATGCTGGGTGGGGATGGGCTGCTCAATAGTGTCCTTGCCATGGTAGGCATTAAAGCTCCCGATTGGGTTGCGAATCCGAAGTATGCCCTGTACTCCATCGTCCTGTTATCCGTATGGCAGTTCGGATCCTCGATGATTATTTTTCTGGCTGGCCTGAAGCAGATTCCACCCGAGTATGATGAAGCCTCAGCGGTAGATGGTGCAGGTCCTCTGCGGAGATTCTTCTATATAACGTTGCCGATTCTGTCACCTGTCATCTTCTTCAATCTCGTGATGCAGCTGATTACGTCCTTTCAATCGTTCACACAGGCTTTTGTTATCAGTAACGGTAGCGGAGGGCCAGTGAATTCAACCTTAATGTACTCTCTGTATCTGTACAAAAAAGGATTCTCGTTCTTTCAGATGGGCTATGCTTCCGCGATGGCCTGGGTGCTGGTGATCCTGATTGGCGTATTTACATTGCTCGTATTCCGCAGCAGCAAGCTGTGGGTGCACTATGAGGATGGTGGAAAATCATGATTGGACAACGGAACTCCACAGCATGGGTCTTCGGCAAACATGTGCTGATCTCAGGCATCGCCTTTGTCATGCTCTATCCGATTCTCTGGATGCTGGGCAGCTCGTTCAAACCGGGACATATGATCTTTACAGAGACCTGGTTCTGGCCGCAGGAATGGAATTGGCAAAATTACATGAATGGCTGGTCGGGGATTCAGGGTAATCCGTTCTCCCGCTTCCTGACCAACTCTGTCATCCTGTCGCTTGGAGCTGTGCTGGGCAATGTCATCTCTTGCTCTATGGCGGCGTATGCCTTCGCCCGACTGAATTTTCGTTTCAAAGCTATCTGCTTCGGCCTGATGCTCATGACGATCATGCTGCCACATCATGTGACGCTGATCCCGCAGTATATCCTTTTCAACCACTTGGAGTGGGTGAATACGTATTTGCCTCTCGTCGTGCCAAAATGGCTGGCGACGGACGCATTCTTCATTTTTCTCATGGTGCAGTTCTTCCGGGGATTGCCTAAAGAGTTGGATGAGGCAGCTACCATTGATGGATGCGGTCCTGTGAAAATATATACCAAAATCATCATTCCACTGGCTTTCCCAGCACTGGTCACTACGATGATTTTCACGTTCTTGTGGACATGGGATGACTTCTTCAGTCAGTTGATCTACCTGAGCGACGTGAGCAAATATACAGTGCCGTTAGGTCTGCGTTTGTTCCTTGATTCCAGCTCTCAATCCGATTGGGGTCCAATGTTTGCGATGTCGGTATTGTCGCTGGTGCCATGTTTTATCGTATTTATCGTGTGTCAAAAGTACTTCGTGGAAGGAATCGCAACCTCTGGACTCAAAGGGTAATTCCAAGACGAAACGAGTTGATTTTCGCATGCGGAAAGGAAGATGGTCTTCATTTATTAATCAAAAGCTGCAACAAAGCAAGCTCTCCACATTGATGGTGACTTGCTTTATTGCGTTTAATCTCCTGCTCGTCTCGGTTGTGGTCTGGCTGGCATATCAGTCTTTCTCAGCAGTCACCTTTGCCGAGATTAGCAAAGCACGTCTGGCTCTTCTGAACGAGAGCACACGACGGGGATTTGACTTTATCACAAGTGTAACGGGCAATGCCTACGCTTTGGCAAGCAATCGGGAACTGTCCAGTTTGCTCGAAACGATGGAGACAGGGAGACTTTCGCAGATTCATCAACGGCGGGAAGTATCCCGCATATTGGATCATACGCTGGTCGTCAGTGAAGGTATTACTTCTATAGAGTTGTACACGGATGCATTTAACGGTGTTGCTGTCACCATGCCTGATCGCATCTTCCCGGTAGACACGATATCCGGTGATTCCTGGTTCGATGCACTGGAGCAGGCAGATGCAGCATGGGTACCTTTGCGCGAGAATGAATCTGGTCAATCATTAATCGGGTACGCCCAGCGAATCTTTGACAGCCGAGGGGGTACGGTGGCCTATGTGCTCATTCGACTGAGTCGTGCTGACATTGTACGCAGGTTTGCGGATATGCCTATGGTGTTGGATGGAAAGGTATTGCTGGTGGACACGGCTGGCAAAGTCGTCATGCAGATGGGGGAATCTAATCCCGTTGAGGGATCTAAGTGGCCAGATGACTCTAATACAAGTGGTGGAGATGGGGATTCTCCTTCTATAGTAGACAGTGCCTGGATTCAGGAACACGTCCAGCGTGGAGAAGACGGATTCGAAGTGGTCTCCGGTCAGTCCGGTGGTTCACAGCTTGTGCTATATTCCAGACCAGCCATGCTTCAGTGGCGTCTGGTGCAGACGATCCCGGTTCATATGCTTTTATCTCCAGTCAGGCAAGCAGGATGGCAGATCCTCGGCATTGCGGTGCTGGGGTTGTTATTCTCGGCAGTACTCGCGTATCTCTTCGTGCGGCGGATTATTCGTCCTCTACGCCAATTGATCAAGCGGATGAGACAATTGGAGAAAGGGGATTTCAATACCCGGGTTCAGTTGTCTTTCACAGAGGAATACGCCCACTTGGCTTATGGCTTCAATCACATGGCTTCACAACTCACGACGCTGATGGAACAGGTGAAGGATGAGAGCCGTGCCAAGCGGGAAGCCCAGACGGGCTTGCTTGAGGCTCAGATCAAACCCCATTTTCTATATAACACCCTCGACATGATCCACTGGCGTGCACTAGATTACGAAGCCAAAGACATCAGTCGCATGATTGTACAACTCAGTAAGCTGTTACGGATCGGATTGAGTGGAGGGAGATTGTTTATTCAGGTGCGGGATGAGTTGGAGCATGCACGTTGCTACGTCAGCATTCAGTCAGAGCGTCTACCCTTCTCTATTCAATATCAGGAACAGATTGATCCGCGTATTCGCGGCTGTTACATTCCCAAGATCATTTTGCAGCCCTTTATCGAAAATGCCGTTATGCACGGGCATCCCGAAGAAGGCACACTTCGAATTCAGGTGCATATGCACGAAGCAGAAGGCTATCACTCAGATATCGTCATTCGCATCACGGATAATGGGCAAGGTTTACCGGAAGGCTGGGAGCTGGAAGACACGTGTGGTATCGGTGTACGGAATGTACATCAGCGCATTCAGCTGTATTGCGGGAAGAGATATGGCGTTCAACTGAGTGATGGAGAGTTGGGTGGCGTGGAAGTGACCATTACGCTGCCGCGTATAGAGACCGACGAGCAATTAAATCTGTGGCTGGACGGTGAAAAAGGATGAAGACCATTATGCTTGTAGATGACGATCCGCATATTGTTAAGGCTCTAACCGAACATATCGATTGGCCTTCACTGGGCCTCAGCATTGCAGGTACAGCTTCCAATGGCTTGCATGCGCTGGAGTTGTTCCACCGCATGCATCCAGATCTCGTCATGACCGACGTCTATCTACCCGGGATGACCGGGCTTGAGATTACACAGGCGCTGAGGCGTGATCATCCCCATCTGCCGATTATCATCCTTAGTGGATATGACGAATTCGAGAACGCCCGTGCAGCCATGCGCTGGGGTGTGAATCACTTTTTGCTGAAGCCGGCAGAGGTGGAGGAGATTGAGTCTGTGTTGCGGGAGGTATTATTGGAGCAAGATGTACGAGAGCGACATGAGCGGCTGGAGCGGACGTACAAGCAGGAGGTTGGACGGGTACTTCCCTATCTGCGCAAACAATTTCTTCACGAACTGCTGACTACGCGATATCGGGCAGATGAGCTGCCTAAAGAACGCATGGAGTATATAGGCATTCATATGTCCTCACAGGCACGCGCCATTAGTCTGCAACTGAATCGCCCCGTATTTCTGACACGGATGAAAGAACGGGACTGGCAGCTTCTCCGCTATGGGGCAGCCGATATTATTCAGGAGACGGTAAAGGAGCAATCCGAGCACATGGCGGGAGGTCAGGTAGAGATTGTTGATTACTCAGATCAGGTATTTGTGTTGCTTCTATTAGGAGATAAAGATCAAATGGAGGAAATCTTGCTACTTGTGGAGAGGATGATCGATCAGATCTTTACGTATCTGAAAATCGAAGTAAGTGCCGGAATCGGAAGATCCAAAAGTCACCCATGTGAGGTGATAGACTCTTATCTGGAGAGCAGGGAAGCGGTGGAAACAGCAGAGTTTCAAGGTGGAAGTCGTATCTACCACTATGAAGCATCAATGGATACAGAACCAAGTGTGACCGATTATTCATTATTGCTTCGTCAATGGAATGAGGCTTGGGCGGATATTAGACCTGACCTGGCGGAAGAGGTATGGCATCATATTCGCCTTTTGCTGAAAGAGGGGAAATGTGTTGGGATACAGGATGTACAGGTTGTGGCCGTCAGTCTGTTTGACACATTGATGCATAGCTGGAACCGACTCCACCCTATGTTAACGCCGCCGCTAGCGATGAGTGATTTTTTGCGTGAAATTCAATCAAAATATGCATTGCATGATCTGGTAAACTGGATGGACCGTATTATCTGCAACTGGCTGGATCAGATACGCAAAGAGATGGGCGAGAAGAAAAGCAATAAACTGATAGAGCAGGTGAAACAGTATGTGGAACTGCATTACGCCGAAGAGATTAGTTTTGAAGCAATAGCCAAGGGGCTATTCGTGCATCCAAAGTATCTGAGTCAACTGTTCAAAAGGGTGACTGGAGAGAATTTCGTCAGTTATTTGAATGGGTACCGGATTCAGAGAGCGTTGGAACTGTTGCAGTCGGGACATTACATGGTATACGAGGTAAGTGAGATGACGGGGTTCCGTAATGCCACGTATTTCAGTCAGGTGTTCAAGATGCTTACAGGCAAGAGTCCGTCTGAGGTTGGTTAGAGCAATAGAGAGTATATTAAATTAAATAAAGAGGAATAGGCGGATTGGTTCTAATGATTATCGAACAACAGGAGTATTACATTAAAGGAGTATCTTACTCGATTAGATCGGCAGAGGAAAAGGATGCTGAAGCCTTGTCTTCACTTCGTGTACAACTGGACGGGGAAACGGAGAACATGGATCGTGAAGAGGGCGAGGCTTATATCGATGCAGCTGGGTTTCGGCGTATCATCCATTTGGATAGCGAGAAGCGGCGTAATATATTCCTCGTTGCTGTAGTAGCGGGTGAGATAGTGGGATACTCCCGATGTGAAGGCACAGAGTTGAAGCGCTTTTGCCATAAGGTTGAGTTCGGTGTGTGTGTAGCCAGGGAGTTCTGGGGACATGGGATTGGCAAGAACTTGTTGGAGAAGTCTATAGAGTGGGCAGACCAGAGTGGTGTAGAGAAGATGACCTTGAACGTGCTGGCATCAAACAAAAAGGCAATTGAGCTATATCAAAAGTGTGGCTTCGGAATCGAAGGTGTTTTGAAAAAGGATCGGCGACACGCGGATGGACGTTATCACGACACGATAGTGATGGGCAGGTTCAAAGAGTAAGAGTATAGAAGTGAAGACCATAACTTATCATGCTCACAGAAGAGTAAGTTCAAATTACTATATTCGATATATCAAAATAATAGATAGCATTGTTCTCCAATAAGGTATTGTGTTTCTTATTATATAGAACGTAATGATGTTGATCGGATCTGTACACAACCTATATTGAGACAGATTAGACTAGCGAGGGCATGTCGGGTATAGTAAGAGGATATTGCCGTCCATTGAAGAGTTTGAAAAGAGATTATATCAAAGAAGCAATAAGGTCATTGGTGGGATATTTTACAAGTAGTAATTATATTGTTCATATGGTATATTCTATTTCCGGCCAAAAAAAACACGAGAAACAAAGTGTGTGCAGGCAAAACAAAATAAGCTTCGAAAGAAACTTAAAAAAAAGAGCTTGCTAAGTTGGTTCGGAAGTGTTATGATATAAAAGTTGCTGAGGAGAACAACACTCGGTAACGAAATAAGTTTGATCTTTGAAAACTGAACAACGAGTGAGTAAACATTCTGCTTGCAGAATGAACGCGAAAGTTGGAGACAAGCCTTGGCTTGAATCGACTGGAGCACAAATGAGATTTTTAATCTCGTCAGATTCAAAATGAGCTTATCGCTCTTTTCAAATACTTGAGATGATTTTTATAGCGTTTAACCACGCTACTGAAATTCATCTTTATTGGAGAGTTTGATCCTGGCTCAGGACGAACGCTGGCGGCATGCCTAATACATGCAAGTCGAGCGGAGTTGATAGGGAGCTTGCTTCCTTGATACTTAGCGGCGGACGGGTGAGTAACACGTAGGCAACCTGCCCTCAAGTTTGGGACAACTACCGGAAACGGTAGCTAATACCGAATAATTGTTTTCTTCGCCTGAAGAGAACTGGAAAGACGGAGCAATCTGTCACTTGGGGATGGGCCTGCGGCGCATTAGCTAGTTGGTGAGGTAACGGCTCACCAAGGCGACGATGCGTAGCCGACCTGAGAGGGTGATCGGCCACACTGGGACTGAGACACGGCCCAGACTCCTACGGGAGGCAGCAGTAGGGAATCTTCCGCAATGGGCGAAAGCCTGACGGAGCAATGCCGCGTGAGTGATGAAGGTTTTCGGATCGTAAAGCTCTGTTGCCAGGGAAGAACGCTTGGGAGAGTAACTGCTCTCAAGGTGACGGTACCTGAGAAGAAAGCCCCGGCTAACTACGTGCCAGCAGCCGCGGTAATACGTAGGGGGCAAGCGTTGTCCGGAATTATTGGGCGTAAAGCGCGCGCAGGCGGTCATTTAAGTCTGGTGTTTAATCCCGGGGCTCAACCCCGGATCGCACTGGAAACTGGGTGACTTGAGTGCAGAAGAGGAGAGTGGAATTCCACGTGTAGCGGTGAAATGCGTAGATATGTGGAGGAACACCAGTGGCGAAGGCGACTCTCTGGGCTGTAACTGACGCTGAGGCGCGAAAGCGTGGGGAGCAAACAGGATTAGATACCCTGGTAGTCCACGCCGTAAACGATGAGTGCTAGGTGTTAGGGGTTTCGATACCCTTGGTGCCGAAGTTAACACATTAAGCACTCCGCCTGGGGAGTACGGTCGCAAGACTGAAACTCAAAGGAATTGACGGGGACCCGCACAAGCAGTGGAGTATGTGGTTTAATTCGAAGCAACGCGAAGAACCTTACCAGGTCTTGACATCCCTCTGACCGGTACAGAGATGTACCTTTCCTTCGGGACAGAGGAGACAGGTGGTGCATGGTTGTCGTCAGCTCGTGTCGTGAGATGTTGGGTTAAGTCCCGCAACGAGCGCAACCCTTATATTTAGTTGCCAGCACTTCGGGTGGGCACTCTAGATAGACTGCCGGTGACAAACCGGAGGAAGGTGGGGATGACGTCAAATCATCATGCCCCTTATGACCTGGGCTACACACGTACTACAATGGCCGGTACAACGGGCTGCGAAATCGCGAGATGGAGCCAATCCCAACAAAGCCGGTCTCAGTTCGGATTGCAGGCTGCAACTCGCCTGCATGAAGTCGGAATTGCTAGTAATCGCGGATCAGCATGCCGCGGTGAATACGTTCCCGGGTCTTGTACACACCGCCCGTCACACCACGAGAGTTTATAACACCCGAAGTCGGTGGGGTAACCGCAAGGAGCCAGCCGCCGAAGGTGGGATAGATGATTGGGGTGAAGTCGTAACAAGGTAGCCGTATCGGAAGGTGCGGCTGGATCACCTCCTTTCTATGGAGAATCGTTTCCCGCGTGGAAACATTCAAATACGCAGCTTAGCTGCAAAACACTCACTCGTTGCTCAGTTTTGAGAGCTCAAACTCTCAAACAGCTTGCTTTTGCATGGAGCTTGTTCTTTGAAAACTAGATATCGAAACGAAAGTAAATGCGAATTAGAACATTCCTTTTTAGCTGAACTTGTGTAAACAAGTTTCAATAAAAACGGTAGTTAATTGCTTTTGCGATGGTATTGAATGGGAGTGACTTTTGGCTTTGCGCAAGCAAAACAAGGGAAGCGAGCAGTCAAAACCGGAGCAATATGGTTAAGCTACTAAGAGCACACGGAGGATGCCTAGGCGCTAGGAGCCGATGAAGGACGTGGCGAACAACGAAACTGCCTCGGGGAGCTGTAAGCAAGCTTTGATCCGGGGGTGTCCGAATGGGGAAACCCAGCTGGGGTAATTTCCAGTTACTCACAACTGAATACATAGGTTGTGTAGAGGCATACCAGGGGAACTGAAACATCTAAGTACCCTGAGGAAGAGAAAACAATAGTGATTCCGTCAGTAGCGGCGAGCGAACGCGGAGAAGCCCAAACCAGAGAGCTTGCTCTTTGGGGTTGTGGGACGTCTCACATGGAGTTACAAAGGAACCGGTTAAGCGAAGAGGTCTGGAAAGGCCCGCCAAAGAAGGTAAAAGCCCTGTAATTGAAAGTCTGTTCCCTCCGAGACGGATCCCGAGTAGTGCGGGGCACGTGAAACCCCGTATGAATCCGGCAGGACCATCTGCCAAGGCTAAATACTTCCTAGCGACCGATAGTGAAGCAGTACCGTGAGGGAAAGGTGAAAAGCACCCCGGAAGGGGAGTGAAATAGAACCTGAAACCGTGTGCTTACAAAAAGTCAGAGCCCGTTTTAGGGGTGATGGCGTGCCTTTTGTAGAATGAACCGGCGAGTTACGTTCCCGTGCAAGGTTAAGGTGAAGAGCCGGAGCCGCAGCGAAAGCGAGTCTGAATAGGGCGACATAGTACGTGGACGTAGACCCGAAACCGGGTGATCTACCCCTGTCCAGGGTGAAGGTGCGGTAACACGCACTGGAGGCCCGAACCCACGCATGTTGAAAAATGCGGGGATGAGGTGGGGGTAGCGGAGAAATTCCAATCGAACTCGGAGATAGCTGGTTCTCCCCGAAATAGCTTTAGGGCTAGCCTCGGAAAACAGAGTCGTGGAGGTAGAGCACTGATTGGGTGCGGGGCCCGCAAGGGTTACCAAGCTCAGTCAAACTCCGAATGCCATAGACTTACTTCCGGGAGTCAGACAGTGAGTGCTAAGATCCATTGTCAAAAGGGAAACAGCCCAGACCATCAGCTAAGGTCCCCAAGTGTGTGTTAAGTGGGAAAGGATGTGGAGTTGCACAGACAACCAGGATGTTGGCTTAGAAGCAGCCATCATTTAAAGAGTGCGTAATAGCTCACTGGTCGAGTGACTCTGCGCCGAAAATGTAACGGGGCTAAACACACCACCGAAGCTATGGCTTGATACGATGTATCAGGGGTAGGGGAGCGTTGTATAAGGGTTGAAGGTGTACCGTAAGGAGCGCTGGACATTATACAAGTGAGAATGCCGGTATGAGTAACGAAAAGATCAGTGAGAATCTGATCCGCCGAAAGCCTAAGGGTTCCTGAGGAAGGCTCGTCCGCTCAGGGTAAGTCGGGACCTAAGGCGAGGCCGAAAGGCGTAGTCGAAGGACAACAGGTCGAAATTCCTGTACCACCGTAAGCCGTTATGAGCAATGGGGGGACGCAGTAGGGTAGTGACGCGGACTGATGGATGTCCGTCTAAGCAGTAAGGCTGATGTGTAGGCAAATCCGCACATCGTAAGGCTGAGCTGTGATGGGGAGTGAAAATTACAGTAGCGAAGGTCATGATCTCACACTGCCAAGAAAAGCCTCTAGCCAGGTGATGGTGCCCGTACCGCAAACCGACACAGGTAGGCGAGAAGAGTATTCTAAGGCGCGCGGAAGAACTCTCGTTAAGGAACTCGGCAAAATGACCCCGTAACTTCGGGAGAAGGGGTGCCCCGGTAGTGTGAATAGCACGAGGGGGCCGCAGTGAAAAGGCCCAAGCGACTGTTTAGCAAAAACACAGGTCTGTGCGAAGCCGTAAGGCGAAGTATACGGGCTGACGCCTGCCCGGTGCTGGAAGGTTAAGGGGAGTGGTTAGGGAGTAATCCCGAAGCTGTGAACCGAAGCCCCAGTAAACGGCGGCCGTAACTATAACGGTCCTAAGGTAGCGAAATTCCTTGTCAGGTAAATTCTGACCCGCACGAATGGCGTAACGACTTGGGCGCTGTCTCAACGAGAGATCCGGTGAAATTTTAATACCTGTGAAGATGCAGGTTACCCGCGACAAGACGGAAAGACCCCATGGAGCTTTACTGCAGCTTGATATTGAATTTGGGTACGATCTGTACAGGATAGGTGGGAGCCTTTGAAGCGTGAGCGCCAGCTTGCGTGGAGGCAACGTTGGGATACCACCCTGATCGTATCTAGGTTCTAACCTGGTACCGTAATCCGGTGCGGGGACAGTGTCAGGTGGGCAGTTTGACTGGGGCGGTCGCCTCCTAAAGAGTAACGGAGGCGCCCAAAGGTTCCCTCAGAATGGTTGGAAATCATTCGAAGAGTGCAAAGGCATAAGGGAGCTTGACTGCGAGACCTACAAGTCGAGCAGGGACGAAAGTCGGGCTTAGTGATCCGGTGGTACCGCATGGAAGGGCCATCGCTCAACGGATAAAAGCTACCCTGGGGATAACAGGCTTATCTCCCCCAAGAGTCCACATCGACGGGGAGGTTTGGCACCTCGATGTCGGCTCATCGCATCCTGGGGCTGAAGTAGGTCCCAAGGGTTGGGCTGTTCGCCCATTAAAGCGGTACGCGAGCTGGGTTCAGAACGTCGTGAGACAGTTCGGTCCCTATCTGTCGTGGGCGTAGGAAATTTGAGAGGAGCTGTCCTTAGTACGAGAGGACCGGGATGGACGTACCGCTGGTGTACCAGTTGTTCCGCCAGGAGCACCGCTGGGTAGCTATGTACGGAAGGGATAAACGCTGAAAGCATCTAAGCGTGAAGCCCCCCTCAAGATGAGATTTCCCAGTATGTAAGACCCCTTGAAGACGACGAGGTAGATAGGCTGGGGGTGGAAGTGCAGCAATGCATGGAGCTGACCAGTACTAATCGGTCGAGGGCTTATCCAATTTGCAAGTTTGAATTCGCATGTTTCGTTTCGAATCTAGTTTTCAGAGAACAACAACTCTGAAATGTAAGCTAAGCTATACGTTTGGTGGCGATGGCGGAGGGGTTCCACACGTACCCATCCCGAACACGACCGTTAAGCCCTCTAGCGCCGATGGTACTTGGACCGCAGGGTCCTGGGAGAGTAGGACGCCGCCAAGCGAAACCCCTTTGGGGGTATTTTTTTTCGAAATTTGATAAGGGCCCTTAGCTCAGTTGGTTAGAGCGCACCTCTGATAAGGGTGAGGCCGGTGGTTCGAGTCCACCAGGGCCCATAGTAATACCACAACAAGAAATACAACAGTGTATGGGGCCATAGCTCAGCTGGGAGAGCGCCTGCCTTGCAAGCAGGAGGTCAGCGGTTCGATCCCGCTTGGCTCCACCATTCCCTGATAGCTCAGTTGGTAGAGCACTCGACTGTTAATCGAGTTGTCACAGGTTCGAGCCCTGTTCGGGGAGCCAGTAAGGCCCGTTGGTCAAGGGGTTAAGACACCTCCCTTTCACGGAGGTAACAGGGGTTCGAATCCCCTACGGGTCATAATATGGAGGCTTAGCTCAGCTGGGAGAGCATCTGCCTTACAAGCAGAGGGTCGGGGGTTCGATCCCCTCAGCCTCCACCATATATAACTTTTATAACGACGCGGGGTGGAGCAGCCCGGTAGCTCGTCGGGCTCATAACCCGAAGGCCGCAGGTTCAAATCCTGCCCCCGCAATTATACTTTCCTTTGGGAAAGTGATCTGGAACCGTGGTGTAGTTGGCCTAACATGCCTGCCTGTCACGCAGGAGATCGCGGGTTCGAATCCCGTCGGTTCCGCCATTTTTTAATATAGTAAGGCTCGGTAGCTCAGTCGGTAGAGCAGAGGACTGAAAATCCTCGTGTCGGCGGTTCGATTCCGTCCCGAGCCACCATATATAACACCTGTTATACGCCGGTGTAGCTCAACTGGTAGAGCAACTGACTTGTAATCAGTAGGTTGGGGGTTCAAGTCCTCTCGCCGGCACCATGTAATCCTGGAGGATTAGCGAAGCGGCCAAACGCATCAGACTGTAAATCTGCTCCCGTACGGGTTCGGTGGTTCGAATCCATCATCCTCCACCAGTTTTCTATGAGTCATTAGCTCAGTTGGTAGAGCACCTGACTTTTAATCAGGGTGTCGAAGGTTCGAGCCCTTCATGACTCACCATCATATGCGCGTGTGGCGGAATTGGCAGACGCACTAGACTTAGGATCTAGCGTCTTTGACGTGGGGGTTCAAGTCCCTCCACGCGCATTCTTTATTTGCGGAAGTGGCTCAGCGGTAGAGCATCGCCTTGCCAAGGCGAGGGTCGCGGGTTCGATTCCCGTCTTCCGCTCCAATATTTGCGCCCTTAGCTCAGCTGGATAGAGCGTTTGACTACGAATCAAAAGGCCGGGAGTTCGAATCTCTCAGGGCGCGCCATTATAACTTCATATTTTGCCGGCGTGGCGGAATGGCAGACGCGCTCGACTCAAAATCGAGTGGGAAACCGTGGAGGTTCGAGTCCTCTCGCCGGTATATATAACGGGATGTAGCTCAGCTTGGTAGAGCACCTGGTTTGGGACCAGGGGGTCGCATGTTCAAATCGTGTCATCCCGATTGTTGTTATGCGGGTGTAGTTCAATGGTAGAACTTTAGCCTTCCAAGCTAATAGCGTGGGTTCGATTCCCATCACCCGCTTATATATCGTAAAAGAAAGAGATGGTACTCACCGTCTCTTTCTTTTTTTGCATTCATAGGTATATTGGCGATTATTGTGGAGAGCTCTCAAATGAAGCAGGTCTAACAGATCTTACAACAATAAATTACCGTTGTTTTATCGCAATTTATAAAACGCTTACAAAAATAGCTTGCGTAAATCATCAGCCTGTAATACCATATCAATTAAGCGCTTAACCTTTAGGGGTAAGGCGCTTAAACTTAACGTAGATTAAGCGCTTAACCCGTAAAGGAAAGGAAGGCGATCAATTCATGACAACCATTCGATTAACGATGGCTCAGGCACTGCTTCGATACCTGGATCAGCAATATATCTCGGTTGACGGTGTGGAAACCAAGTTTGTGAAAGGGATCATCGGCATCTTTGGACATGGCAACGTAACTGGCATTGGAGAAGCGTTGGAGCGCAGTTCGGGAAGCCTGACGTATATGCAAGGGAAGAACGAACAAGGTATGGTGCATACGGCAGCGGCCTACGCCAAACAGAAGAACCGCAGACAAATCTATGCATGTACAACATCCATTGGTCCGGGTGCTTTAAATATGATTACAGCAGCGGCTACCGCAACGGTGAACCGGATTCCGGTTTTATTGCTTCCTGGAGATAACTTTGCTACACGGGAACCAGACCCGGTACTTCAGCAGTTGGAAGTGAGTAGTGATTATACAATCTCAGCCACTGATCCATTCAAAGCCGTCAGTAAATACTGGGATCGCATAGTTCGTCCTGAACAGTTGATGATTGCTGCTGCACAGGCCATGCGTGTGCTTACCGACCCGGCAGAGACGGGAGCTGTTACGCTCGCACTGCCGCAGGATGTGCAGGCAGAGGCGTACGATTATCCTGAATCGTTCTTCGCCCGCAAAGTACACTATCTGGACCGTCGCCCCCCGGTACAGGCAGCCATTGAACGGGCAACGCAGCAGATTGCCCGAGGCAGAAAGCCGCTGCTCGTTGCAGGCGGCGGTGTGTTGTACTCTGAGGCATCCGCCCAGCTCGTCGAGTTCGCCGAGGCATTTGGTATTCCGATCGCCGAGACGCAGGCGGGCAAGAGCGCAGTCTCTTGGGACCACCCACTGAATGTGGGAGCCATCGGGGTTACTGGCTCTCTGGCAGCCAATAGGCTGGCGAGAGAAGCGGATGTGGTGATCGGCGTCGGTACGCGGTTCTCGGATTTTACGACGGCGTCCCGCTCTGCTTTTCAACATCCGGAAGCGTCATTCATTAACATCAACCTGAACGGCATGGATGCTGCCAAGCTTGGTGGGGAAGCCATTTTGGCGGATGCACGAGAAGGATTGCAGGCTTTGCAAAAGGAATTGCAGCAAAGACAATACCGCAGTGCCTATGGCTCATCCGAAGTCGCTGATCTCCGCGCTGAGTGGAATGCAGAAGTGGATAGGCTGTATGGAGCAGAACATGAAGCAGGGCTGGCACAGACTACAGCAGTCGGCGTAGTTAACCGGACGATTGATCCATCTTCCGTCATCGTGTGTGCGGCAGGTAGTCTGCCAGGTGATCTGCATCGTCTGTGGCGTGCGTCTGAACCAAAAACATATCATATGGAGTATGGGTTCTCCTGCATGGGGTACGAGGTAAGCGGAGCGTTCGGAGCAGCACTTGCCGAGCCAGATCGTGAAGTGTACGCCATGGTAGGGGATGGCAGTTATCTGATGCTGCATTCGGAGTTTGTGACCAGTTTGCAGGAACAGAAGAAGATGACCGTTCTATTATTCAACAACAATGGATTCCAGTGTATTCATAATTTGCAGCGGGAACATGGTAGTGACGGGTTCGGCAATGAGTTCCGTTATCGGGAGTCAGAAAGTGGACGATTGACCGGGGACTACATGCCAATGGACTTTGCAGCTCACGCCCGAAGCATGGGAGCCAAATCCTATAGAGCGGAGACGGCAGAACAGCTGGAACAAGCAATCCGAGATGCGAAGAACGAAACGGTGAGTACGTTGATTGAGATTCCGGTCGTGCCTGGAACCAATGCAGGTGGTTATGAGTCATGGTGGAATGTAGGTGTGCCAGAAGTATCTGCCGAGGAAAAGGTAGTTCATGCGCATCACACCATGCAAGCAAACCGTGCCAAAGCAAGACCTTTTTAATCTGATTTAATAGAGTATTCCTTCTAAAATGTAGCCTTATCTGAACTCCCCCACAGTATGAGATCAGTGGACGTATTTATCGAATTGAAACTATGAGTACTACATTCCGATTGAACTACAATGTTGAACGACAAAGGAGACGTGGAGCAATGAGCAAGCTGCCATTCCAGCTTGGGATTCATCCGATCAATTGGGTCGGGGAAGATGTGAAGGAGCATGGCGATGCCACAACGTGTGCACAGATTCTGGATGACATTCAGCGTCTTGGGCTGACAGGTACAGAGATGGGACGTAAGTATCCAACCGATCCCGCTATACTGCGTGAAGAACTGAGCAAGAGGAATATCAATCTAGTCTCCCAGTGGAAATCGGTACTGTTCTCTGATCCGGCGTATCGTCAGTCGGAGTTGGACGGTTATCGCAGACATGCGGAATTCCTGCAATCCATGGGCAGTAAGGTGATCAGTACGGCGGAGGTAGGTGGGTCACTTCATTTTGATCCAAGACGGACACCGAATGAAAAAGAAGTGCTCAGACTCAGGGAATCCGAATGGCATATCCTCGCTGAAGGGTTAAATGAAGCAGGAGCCATTGCCCGGGAACACGGGTTGAAGCTCACATACCATCATCATGGAGGCACGGTGGTAGAACAACCGGATGAGATCGATCGACTGATGGAGCTGACAGATCCTTCTCTCGTGTATCTGCTCTATGACACAGGTCATGCCTACTATGGTGGAGCTGATCCGCTTGAACTGCTGCGTAAACATTATGACCGGATCGCTTATATCCATCTGAAGGATATCCGCCCCCATGTGCTGGATGAAGCACGTGCGGAGCAGTCTGATTTTGTCGGCTGTATTCGTAGAGGGGTGTTCACCGTACCAGGGGATGGATGCATTGATTTTGCTCCCATTCTTCAGGAACTGATTACACGAGGGTACGATGGCTGGGCGATGCTTGAAGGAGAACAGGACCCTGCAATTCATAACCCGTATGAGTATGCGAAGCGATCTTTGAACTATATGAAGGCGTTATACCAGCAGAGCTGATACCAGGCATAGCGATGGGGAGAGGAATATACCCATGAAGTGAAGGAACCGTGGAGGTTCGAGTCCTCTCGCGGGATAGAAATGAAGAAGGCCAGCAAGAGTATTACGTTACGATTGGAAAATAAATACTGACCTACTCTAACCGTTTACGAGTCCTCACGATGGAATGAGTAACTGGTCTAGATATCCATACAAACCACAAACCATGTTAAATCTCAACACAGAAAGGGGCTCACATGCAATGACCTATGTATCCTTTCCAGAATCAAGGAAGAAGGATTTCACCGCGATTGGCCGTCTGTGTATCGACTTGAATGCCAATGAGATCAATCGCCCGATGGAAGAGACGATGACGTTCACGAAATATGTGGGTGGCTCTCCAGCCAACATTACGATTGGCATGTCCAGGCTGGGTATGGAGACAGCTTTTATCGGCAAAATCGCAGGTGACCAGATGGGCAGATTCATCCAGAGTTATTTGGAGAAGAACGGCATCGACACATCAAATGTGGTGACAGATGACACCGGAGCGGTGACCGGGCTTGCTTTTACCGAAATCAAGAGCCCAGCCGATTGCAGTATCCTGATGTACCGGGACAATGTAGCTGATCTGTTATTACAGGCGCAAGAGGTACAAGAGCAGTTAATTGCCGACTCCAAAGTACTGCTAATCTCAGGCACGGCTCTCGCTCAGAGCCCATCCCGTGAAGCCGTATTACAGGCACTAACATATGCAAAAAAGCATGGCACAGTTATTGTGTTTGATCTGGACTATCGTCCATACACATGGACATCAGATGAAGAGACAGCGGTGTATTACAACCTCGCAGCCGAGAAATGCGATATCATCCTGGGCACACGTGAAGAGTTCGACATGATGGAGACATTCGACCATAATCCAGATCATAGCGATCAGATAACTGCACAGAAATGGTTTGATTTCTCAGCCAACATCGTTGTAATCAAACACGGCAAGGAAGGGTCCATTGCTTATACGCGTGAAGGGCTTTCCCACCGTGCTGACAGCTATCCGGCAAAAGTGGTCAAAACGTTCGGTGCAGGCGACTCCTATGCGGCAGGGTTCCTGTATGGATTGATGCAGGGCTGGACGATTGAGCGCAGTATGGCGTACGGCAGTGGGGCAGCAAGTATCGTCATTTCGAGCCACAGCTGTTCGGATGCGATGCCAACGGTAGAACAGGTGAATGATTACATCGAACGTTGCAATCGGGGCGAGATTACCGTGTCCTGAAGGACGTTGCAATACTTTGAATAACGTGCTCATACAGATCTATAACAATGAACAAGTTGGACATAAGCGATCACACATAAGCGAAGGGAGACAGGGCTATGGGAAAAGGGATTTCTGAAGCATCTGCAACAGCGACAATGGTACAAAACTGGATCGGAGGTGCCTGGGTAACCCCAGCGGCAACTCGTACGGAGCCGGTTGTGAACCCGGCTACAGAAGAGGTTATTGCACACGTGCCACTGTCTGAACAAGCGGACGTAGATCTGGCCGTACAGACGGCACGGGAAGCATTCAAATCCTGGAGCGGCACACCGGTTCCACGCCGTGCACGTATTCTGTTCCGCTACCAGCAGCTGCTAGTGGAGCATTGGGAAGAGCTCGCTCGCTTGGTAACACTGGAGAACGGCAAAAGCTACGCCGAAGCGTACGGTGAAGTATTGCGTGGCATTGAATGCGTCGAATTCGCGGCAGGTGCCCCGAATCTGATGATGGGTAAACAACTGCCTGACATCGCAACAGGACTGGAGTCGGGCATGTACCGGTACCCAATCGGCGTAATTGGGGGAATTACCCCGTTCAACTTCCCGATGATGGTCCCTTGCTGGATGTTCCCGCTGGCTATTGCGTGTGGTAACACCTTTGTTCTGAAGCCGTCCGAGCGTACACCGCTGCTGGCAGGCCGCTTGGCAGAGCTGTTCAAGGAAGCAGGGCTTCCGGACGGTGTGCTCAACATCGTTCACGGTGCGCATGATGTCGTGAACGGTCTGCTGGAACACAAGGATGTTCAAGCGATCTCTTTTGTCGGCTCACAGCCTGTGGCTGAATATGTCTACACCACTGCATCCAAGCATGGCAAACGGGTACAGGCACTCGCGGGTGCCAAGAACCACTCGATCGTTATGCCGGACGCCGATCTGGATCTGACGGTGAAAGAGATTACGAGTGCAGCTTTTGGTTCAGCAGGAGAACGTTGCATGGCCTGTTCGGTTGTTGTAGCTGTAGGTGATGTGGCTGACACACTCGTACAAAAGTTGGTGGAAGCAGCAGATCGCATTACCATCGGTAACGGCATGGATGAGGGTGTGTTCCTCGGTCCCGTAATCCGTGGACCACATAAAGAGCGCACACTCCGTTACATTGAAGCCGGAGAGCTGGAAGGCGCGGCTTTGATCCGGGATGGACGTAAGGATCAAGCGACAGGGGAATCCGGTTATTTTGTAGGACCGACAGTATTCGACCAAGTGCAGAGTAATATGAAAATCTGGCAGGATGAGATCTTTGCTCCCGTACTCTCGGTAGCAAGAGTGTCTACGCTGGAGGAAGCTGTGGAGCTGGCGAACCGTTCCGACTTTGGTAATGGTGCGTGTCTGTTCACCCGCAGCGGGGCGAGTATGCGTCAATTCCGTGAAACAATTGATGCGGGCATGTTGGGGATTAACCTGGGCGTACCTGCGCCAATGGCATTCTTCCCGTTTTCCGGCTGGAAAAAGTCCTTCTACGGTGATCTGCATGCCAATGGCACGGATGGTGTTGAGTTCTACACTCGCAAGAAGATGGTAACGGCACGCTGGTAATAACCAACCAGAGCATAACTCGGGCTAAGGGGAACGCCAAGCCCATATGGACGCACATAGGGAGGATAACGGAATGGGCAAGGACAAAGTGAGAATTGGCATCATCGGTGCTGGACGGATCGGCAAAATTCATGCAGACAATCTTCTGCGCAACCCGCATGCCGAGATTGTGGGAATCAGTGACTTGTTCGCCGGTCCTGAACTTGAGGCTTGGGCCTCCAGACGAGGCATTCCTGTTGTAACGACAGACAGTAGCCAGTTGATCTCAATGCCTAATGTAGATGCTGTGCTGATCTGTTCTTCAACAGACACACATGTACCGTTGATTGAACAGGCCGCTCAGGCAGGGAAACACATCTTCTGTGAAAAGCCGGTGAGCATGGATCTAGCGCAGACCCAAGCGGCTGTAGCAGCAGTGCAAAAGGCTGGCGTGAAGCTGCAAATCGGGTTTAACCGCCGCTTCGATCACAACTTCAGACGGGTACGTGCACATGTGCAGGATGGTACGATTGGTGATCCGCATATTATCAAGATTACTTCTCGCGACCCGAGCCCACCGCCTGCGGAGTACATCCGGGTGTCTGGCGGGATCTTCATGGACATGATGATCCACGACTTTGACATGGCTCGGTATCTGTCCGGGAGTGAAGTGGAAGAAGTGTACGCTCAGGGCAACGTGCTGATCAATCCGGTCTTTGCAGAACATGGCGATGTGGATACAGCAATTGTTACGATGACTTTTGCTAATGGAGCGATTGGTGTTATTGATAACAGCCGTCAGGCTGTATATGGGTATGATCAGCGAGTCGAAGTATTCGGCTCGAAGGGCAGCGCCACAGCGGCGAACGATCATCCCAATACGGCTGAGATTAGTACAGCAACTGGGCTCATGCGCGACAAACCATTGCACTTTTTCCTGGAACGCTACAATGAAGCGTATGTGCAGGAGACAGCCCTCTTTATCGATGCGATCATCCATGATACACCCGTTATCGTAGATGGCCACGATGCCGTACAGGCAGAACGAATTGCGCTGGCAGCGAAGATGTCGATGGAGCAGGGAAGACCTGTGAAGCTGAGTGAAGTTCCTGGGGTATCACTGGAATCGCAAACGGCAACGCCATAGGTGGATTTTCCTAATAGTTAAAGCTTTTGTTTTTTATAGTTGTTGTGGACGACTACAGAAAGGAGTGGATGACAAGATGTCAGAACGTATTGTGAAACCCGTGTCCAACCCGGAGGGAGACGGTACGCTTATAAACGTAACACCGGAATCGGCTGGGTGGGAGTATGTTGGCTTTCAGGTAGCGAAGCTGGCGGAGGGGGAGACGCTAACCCGTGAGAGTGGTGATCAGGAACTCTGTGTGGTGCTTCTCAGCGGCTTCGCTAATGTAAGTACTCGGGAGAACACATGGGATAATATCGGGAAAAGAATGAGTGTTTTCGAGAAAATCCCCCCGTATTCGGTCTACGTCTCAACTTCCGATCAAGTGCAGATCACAGCACGTACCGAACTGGAAATCGCTATATGTGTTGCACCCGGTAAAGGCACGTATCCGGCCCGTCTCATTGCACCGGAAGATGTAGGAGTAGAGGCGAGAGGTTATGGCAATCTGGAGCGCCAGATTCACAACATTTTGCCGGAGCAGAAGGAAGCGGACAGTTTGCTCGTTGTTGAGGTATTTACACCCGATGGGCATTGGTCTAGTTACCCGCCACATAAGCATGATCGGGACGCACTCCCAGATGAATCTTTGCTGGAAGAAACGTATTATTTCCGTGTACAGCCTGAACAGGGGTTTGCCATTCAGCGGATATACACGGATGATCGTTCTGTGGATGAGACACTTGCAGTGAAGAACGGTGAAGTGGTGCTTGTTCCGGACGGATATCATCCAGTAGGTGCTCCTCCCGGTTATGAGGTGTACTATTTGAACGTAATGGCTGGACCAACCCGGACTTGGAAATTCCATAATGACCCTGACCACGAGTGGTTGATGAAAAAGTAAAACGGTTTATGCTGAGCACATTGTGCTGGCTCCAAGTTGCGTATGCAGACTTCCCCCTGCATAATGAGAAGAGAACAATTATCTATGCGATCAATTTCATAACTCACTAAAAATGGATTTCTGTAACTAAATATAGACAAATTGAACCATTTTGATCTATATTTAGCCTTGATTGAAGCAGCTAAAGGTATTATGAAATTGATTCATGTATAACGAAACTTATATATAGCACAAATGGGGAAAAACAATGAAAGCAACCATATACGATATCGCACGCGAGGCGGGTGTATCTATTGCAACCGTCTCACAGGTCATTAATGGCAAAGGCAAGATCAGCGAGAAGCGGCGCGCCGAGATTATGGAGATCATGGAACGCCTTCACTATCAACCCAGCGCGATCGCAGCCGCACTTACAGGTAAGCAGACATATACATTGGGACTGCTCGTACCGGACATATCCAACCCGTATTTTGCAGAACTCGCCAGAGCGGTGGAGGATCGAAGCCGTCAATTGGGATACAGCGTGGTCATCTGCAGTACCGATAATAAGGACGAGCGGGTAGAGCGTTACCTGAATCTGCTCCAGCAAAAAAGGGTAGATGGCATGATGATCGGAACGGGGATCGATAATGCCGACATCTTGTCACCTCTCTTGCAACAGTCCATCCCTGTCGCTTTGATTGCTCGCCATATGCCCTCACTGTCGGTGCATACAGTCACCATTGACGACTTGCTTGGCGGCACGCTTGCAGCACAGCATCTGCTTGAACTTGGGCATACTCGTGTAGCAGTGCTGTCGGAACCGTCCAAAGTCAGCAGTAGTCAGGAACGTGTGCGTGGATTCCGCGAAACGTTGAATAAGGCGGGATATACGCTGGAACCGAATCAGATCAGAGAATCGGCGGCTGACCTGAGCTCGGCCAAAAAAGAGGCGTTACTGCTGCTTGGTGAGAACGATCACCCAACAGGCTTGTTCTGCTGTAATGACATTCAGGCCATCGGTGCACTTCAGGCAGCCAAAGAGCTGGGCCTACGCGTGCCAGAGGATGTGTCGATTATCGGATTTGATAATACCATTCTGGCCTCTGTAACCAGTCCACCGCTTACGACGGTTGCCCAGCCGATTGAAGATCTGGGGCATCGCGCTGTAGATCTGTTGATTGAAGAGCTGAAGGATGAGCGAAATGAACCACAGAAGATTGTCCTGAAGCCCGAACTGGTCATCCGAGAATCAGCAGGCCGTGTATTGGGCTGAAAACAATGACGCTTCCTGCGTACGTTGACCAGCCATGAGTCTATGCATACATGTGTCATATTCTTTTATGCAGATACGAGTGCCGTTCCATCTCTCATACTTAATATGTAACGTAACATATTAAACAAGCCGCGTTCACCCTATGGGAGATCGCGGCTTGTTGATTTATATCTTGAACTTTTTCACTTCTTCAGCGAGCGTATTGGCTTGTTGAGCCAGTTCATTGGAGCGTTCCGAGATACTGGTAATATAATTGAACTGTTCTTGCGTCGAAGAGGCAACCTCCTCCGTTGAAGCGGCGCTCTGTTCGGACATGGCCGCAACACTGGAGATCACTTCAGCAATCTTGCCAGAGCTGTTATCCAATTCGGTTGTTGCAGACGATACTTGTTGAAGCTGGTTGTCGATGCCTTCAATGGATTGCTTGATTCGCATAAACGAATTGCGCATCTCATGCACGGCAGTGACCTGCTGCTCAATACCATGTTCAGTAGAATCGACTTCGCTCACACTTTGGCGGCTAGCTGACTGAATTTCATTCAGCAATACGATAATATCCTGAGCAGAGCCTGCGGATTGTTCAGCCAGTTTGCGCACTTCCTCGGCAACCACTGCGAATCCACGTCCATGTTCACCCGCTCTGGCTGCTTCAATGGAAGCGTTCAGGGCCAGCAGGTTGGTCTGGGAGGCAATAGCTTGAATCATGCTGACGATGCCCTCAATCTTCTGTGATTTGTCTGCCAGTAGGGTGATGGATTCACCTACACGGTCAATCGATTGGCGGTTGCCATCCGAAAGTTCCACCTGGTGATCTACCGCCTGTAGTCCAGCCAGCATGGCTTCTCCTGCCTCACGCATCATCGTTACGGACTGCTCGACACTGCGATTAATGCCGCCGACACTATCACTCATCTCCGACAGACGGCTTGAGCCATCATACACGGATTCAGCCTGTGTACTGGAGCCTTGAGCGAGTTCATCAGTGGCAATGGAGATCTGCTCTGCGATGCGCTTGGTGTTATCTGTATGCTCTTGCATCTCACCTGAGATACTTTGTACGCGATCGGCAGAAGCCGTTACTTGTCTGAACAGCGAGCTAAGCTGATCGGACATCTGATTGAATGCCATGCCAAGTTCAGCGAACTCATCTTTGCCTTTGATCTGCACCCGTCCTGTAAAATCACCACTCGACATCTGGCGGGACGTTCCATGCAGACTTCTCAGTGGCTTGATGAAGAGTGTTGCGATCCAATAGGCACTTGCCAGCACAACCAATAACGTAATGCCGATAATGAGAATGTAGTTATTGCGCAATTCATAATACTCAGCGTAGGCCAGCTTCTCGGAGATGATGGAGCCTACAACCCAGCCGGTGCTTGGAATCTGATGATAGAACAACAGATATTTCTCATCGTTATATTGGAATGGCTTCTGACCTGACGGATTCGTCTGCATATCTGCCAGCAGCGGGTTTAACTCTGTATTTTCCTTGGCGGAGGTGTTCACCAGTTTATCGTCAGGGTGAGCCAGAAGTAGTCCGTTTTTATCGATTAAAAAGGTGTAGCCCAACCCATTCAGATTTATTTTTGCCACGGTATCGGTAAGTGTAGAGAGCAACAAGTCGCCTGCGACAACCCCTTGCAATGCGCCGTCTTTATTTTGGACCGGCATGGCAATCGACACCGCATATTGCTCCGACATCATATCCAGATAGGGATCAGAGAATGTTAACTGATTAGCCTGCTTCGCTTTCTGATACCAAGGACGCTGTCTTGGATCATAATCTGAATCGGGAGTCCAGTCTGAACCATTCATGAAGCTGCCTTCTTCTTCTGACCCGTAATATAGATCCGACAGGCTCTCTTTATTACTGCCAAGCTTCATAATGTTAAAGTATTCTTGCGTGAGTTCTCCCTCGGGCACGCCTTCCTGGATGACAAAACCTAACGTTTCGATCACTTTGGCATTACTGCTGATCCAGCCGTCCAACTGATTTGCCGAAGAAGACATTAAGCCATTCAGTGTGGAGTCAACATTACGCGTGGCTTGCTTTTCGGTTTGAACCAAGCCAAGTGAAGCTAGTGGCAGTGCGGTGATCAACACAGCGGCAAGAAACATGATCATTAATTTTGGTTTGAGCTTCATTTCAATTCCCCCAAGCGTTTTACAATTACACGCCTATACTTCTTCAAATCACATATTATCGTGCGTGGCGAACATGTTGTTCCAAGCGATTTGTTGATCATGCTCACTTGTTGAAACTGGCCGAGTATAGCCTCGGGATGTCATGGATGTGTAAGAATGAATGGAGCTTATGAAGTATATCGTCATTTTTAGTTCAAATTTTAGATAAGTAAGGAATAAGAAATGACATTGGTACAGAAAGATTGAGATGATATACTTGAGAATATCAATAATTACCAATTCATATGTTTGTGTGGATATTGAGAGGGGATTGGGATGAGTAAACGAATCAAGCTGATTATGGGTATCGTCACGATTATCGTGGCTGTGGCAATTGCGGTACCCATGTATGTTTCCGGGCAACACACCACGTTTCGAGCAGAGGTTACAGATCATATGAGCATGCTGGATAGATTGGATCGACTGACCATTAGAAAAATTTCAAGTGCAGATCCGTATAATGAAGATGATGAAGTGACGATTACAGATCCCAAAGAGATTAGAGACATGCTGAAGCTGTTGAAGGATGTTGAACTTAAAAAAATGAAGGATATCGATACTGCTCAAAGGAGTCCATATTACTATGAATGGCGACTTACCATTAATAAAGAAGGTCGCTTTACCAATGGATTCGGACTGACGTTTTATAATGAAAAATCCATCTCGATCTACAGCGAGGCGAAAACGAGAGACCAACTTGAGGATTACGAGATTACTAATGAGTTTAATCTGAATGAGATGGAACGCCTATATCAGAAGTTGAAGGAGGAGCAAACATGACCAAGACCGACTATCATGTACGTCCGATTGAGGAACAGGATATCCCCTTTCTGTGGGAGATGTTATATGCATCCCTGCATACACGAGAAGGTGATGAACCTCTCCAACTCGAAAGTATACATACGCCTGAGCTATCCAAATACGTTGAAGACTGGGGAAGAGAAGGGGATTTTGGGTATGTTGCGGTAGACCAGTATGGGAAGAGATTAGGTTCAATAACATTACGATTCTATATGGATCAGAATGCGGGATACGGTTATGTGAATGCAGCTACGCCAGAGATGGGGATGGCTGTAATTGAAGATGCACGCGGAAAAGGAGTAGGCACCTTACTGCTTCAGACTGCACTGGATGAAGCCAAACGGCGGGGAATTGAAGCAGTCTCGCTCAGCGTAGACCCGGATAACGAAGCGATTCGCTTATATAAGCGGATGGGATTTGTGGAGAAAGGCCTATGTGGTACATCGGTAACGATGGTACGAGTGAGCGCTTCAGAATCTTAAGCGATAAATCCATTCTTTAACTTAGGAAGAAAAACTAAACAAGCGCAGTGGTACGTTAAAAGGGAAAGGCGCTTCCTCATCGGAAACGCCCTTCCTTTTGCCATGTAGCATCCACATATTCTCTTTACACTTGCGTAGCAATAATTCGATTTATTTCAACAAAAATGCCAAAGCCTCGTCATACGTTTCCCATTGAAATTCAGTCTGATGTGCTGATTCTTTGGCAATCCGATTCAATTGCATTTTGGCGATCGCACCGCCTATGGCTACACTGGCCCGCTTCATACCCCACTCTATCAGTATTTCTGATGCTCCACGAGCACATAAGTAAGTTTAGAATCCAATCTTCAAACTGTTACCTTCCGTCGCTACACCTTTGGAAAGGGAAATGCTCAACTTTTGTTCTGCTGAGAAACCAAGTGTTTCCCCGTCATGCAATGTAACGTCTTTTTCAACGACATACGTTGTGGTTATGAACATCATCTCGAATACATCACTTAAGGACTCAGACGATTGTATAATCTCCAATTCTTCTTTTCCGAAGTTACGTAGTCCGTAAGTATAAGCTGAAGCGCCTTCGGCATTTTGGAATAATCCGATGAAAATCCAGAGCGAGACGGGCAACTCATCATGCTTGATTCCGCGGCTCGTCTCAACATATTGGCGGGCTTCAACAACAAGCGGAGCCATATATATTGCAAGTGCGTGGTTCAACTGTAATAACGCACTCGCAGTCTGAGTGAACAGAACATGTCCCTCAATTGCATTTGTTGCGTTCAGAACGGATACGATAATCTGAGACTGGTGCCGTGAGGTGACTTGTTCTGCTTCTCGCCAAAGGATGTTTAGTTTGGCATTCTCCTCAACTTCACGGTCAGGTACAGGCGCGGCAATGTGAGCACATACCACCTGCATTCCATTTACCTCAAAAAAGAGATTGCCCTCCTCCGGGCGTTCCTCAATCTTGATATCCCACTCGTTTTTCATGTTCCTAATGAAGAGGTCAAAATCACAATCGTCACGCTCCAACAGGACAAAACCCACGATGGTTTCACTGTAATTCGTCGATTCTACAGTGCCGCCTGTGGGTACGTTCTCCTTTTTGCGCCGTCGAAGCTTGTCGAACAATCCCATAACATGTTCTCCTTCCTATCCCAGATTGATTCTGGTCATTGTACACTGCTATCTATTCACTACCTTACCATAAAGGAGTTAAGATGAATCGCAGCAATGCACCTATCGACAGGAAATTACAGGAACAAGACCAGAAACAATGCTATGATCGCAGGCAATCCTTGTTTGATAATGATTGACCGTGAAGCAGTTACTCCTCCATAGAGGGCCGCGATAATTACACAAGCCAGGAAGAAAATCTGAATATGCTGTCCAACGGCAGCATCCGGATATACGAGTCCCCAGATCAGACCTGCAGCGAGAAATCCATTGTAAAGGCCTTGGTTGGCCGCGAGGGATTTGGTAGATTTGGCGAACTCGGGCGTGAGATTGAAGGTTTTCATTGTGCGTGGACGAGTCCACATGAACATCTCCATCACCATGATATAGATGTGTTCGACAGCTACAAGAGCTACAAAAATGATACTAATCAAATGAAACACCTTGCTTTCTAATATGTAATTTATTTACTTGTCCGTCTTAGTATAAATCTTTACATCAAGAACGGGAAGAGCAAATTTAATTTTTAACAATTTAATTGTGCATTATATATCAGTGTTTCTCATTTTACTATGGGCTTATGATGTTAAAATAAAACAAATCGTACAAAGATAAGCATACGCCGATTGTCGAAAAACCATCCATTGGGTAATAATGAACAATTAAGAAGCGATTCACTAAAAAGAGAGGAGATCACTATGGGAACTGTGCAATTCGTTTTGTTAGCTGATGATCCATCCACATTTGTGACACGAGTCGTCCCTTTTATCGATATTGAGCTTGCGGGAATTCCGAATGATCGCCATTATGGTCTGCTTCGTCCGGCGGACTCACGCCAGAAAATCTACAAGCGGGGTACACCGATTGCGAATCGCAGGCAGATCAGTATGGTGTCAGAGGAGGAATGTGCTCTTATTGCTGAGAAAATGAACATTCCTGAAGTGCGTCCAGAGTGGCTTGGTGCCAATATGCTGGTCCGTGGCATTGATCGATTAACTGAACTGCCTGCTGGAACTCGGCTTCTATTTCCGGACGGGACGGGGTTAATATGCGAAGGGGAGAACCTTCCCTGTGTGCATCCAGGAAAAATGATTGAGCAATTCTACGAACAAGACGGTTTGCGCAAAAAATTCGTGCCAGCCGCTCGCAAAAAACGTGGGATTGTCTGCTCGGTAGAATGCGAAGGGGCAATCCATACCGGGGATACCATCGAAGTCATTCGCCTGTCCTGATTGTTCAGGACAGGTTTTAATTCATTAGCCCGCGGCGCTCGCTATTCAGTTGTTTGGAGTGCATATACTCCTCCGGTGTACTGCCGATAATAGATTTGAAATCTCGAATGAAGTGGGATTGATCATGATATCCGAGATCTTGAGACAGCTTAACCAGATCACAGTGAAGCCCCTGCTCCATCGATTCTGCAGCATTCTGCAGACGATACAACTTGATTACGGTTTTGGGTCCGATGCCCACATACTGATTGAACAGGCGTTGGAGCTTTCTTTTATGAATATTCCAATATGAAGACAGATCATCTACTCTCAACATCTCCCGGTTCTGTTCAATCTGTTGCACAATGCCGCTAACCAGCGTCGTTTGAGCATCCTCAACTGGAAGGTGTGCAGATAATAGCTGATCGATGTAATTGATTTTATATGCATCATCCCCATCTCCAAGCAGCCGCTCTTCCATCGCGCTCGCTGTGACATCAAGAATACTGGATACATCCATCGGTTGTCCGTACAGTGAAGAGACAGGTACCCGGAGGAAGGGATAGAACCCTCCTGGTTTGAACTTCACGCCAAAAACACGACCTTTCCCGCGCACAAGATAGGTGAATTTACGTCCCGATGGGCCGAAGAAAAACGTATTGTTCCGTTCCACAACCAAATTGACACAGGGGTTGGGCACGACATGTTGGGGATACGCTTCAAGTCCAGTCAGATCCCATGATACGATCCAGTAGTGTTTAACAAAAGGGCGAAGTGCTTCGGAAGGAGCATGGCGTGTCAGTTGATATTTATGGTCACCTTCATTCAGATTCAGCAGGCCCATACTGGGTCTGGCACCTTGTTCCACCTGTTTCATCCGACACCCCCTCCTGCTCATCTCACATTATTTAGACTCTCTGAACAACAATGCACGCACAGCAAAACGGGGTAAAATGAGTTGCCTGCGCCATCTCGAAGGTTGACTGAGAAGGCGATAGAGCCATTCCAGGTTAAGCTTCTGCCACATCGCAGGAGCACGTTTGGTTTTGCCAGCCACGATATCCAGACTACCTCCTACACCTATGGCTACACGAGCGTTCAACTGGTGTCGATAGTTGCTAATCCAGTGTTCGGCATGGGGTGCACCCAGAGCTACGATAAGAAAGTCTGGTTGAGCAGTACGAATCTCTTCCACAATCTGTTGTTCCTCATCTGCCTGGAAATAACCATGGTGTCTACCTTTTACGATTACTCCGGGATAGCGTTGTGCAATGACCTTTACTGCCTGTTCACTGACGCTTTCCTCTGCTCCCAGCATGTAGAATGACCAGTGTTTTCGATCGCCTTCCTCCAATAAACGAAATAGCAGATCACAACCGGTTACCCGTTCAGTTAACTTTCCGCCCCGAAAACGGGATACCATCACAATGCCAGCACCGTCTGCCGTAACCAACCCGGCTTGACCGACAACTTTGCGAAGGGAAGCATTCTTTTGGCAGGACATGACGATCTCGGGATTGCCTGTGATGACATGGAATAGTTCAGTGCTATCCTGATCTATGACTTCACCAAGGATCGCAACAGTCTGATCCATCGTTACATTGGGAAACGGGATACCCATGATATTCGTGGATTGGCTCATCTCTCCATTCCTTTCTAGTTTCATCTTATCATCTTGAGCAGGTACTGTTATTTCATTCCAGTTCAGTATATCTGATCTTCTGAGAAAGCACTATATGGGCACAACGCGTTTGGATCATGGTATAAACATTCCGGGACACTTAAAGAAAGCTTATATTTTTACCTGTTGTCGCGTTTTTACAATACGGCCTTTGGGGTATAACGATAGGATAGGAGTGCGAGGTCGGCAGATCGCGTATCCAATACATAAAGGGAGTGAGTGCATGGAACTGAAATATGAATTCTATATCAATGCAGGACTAGATGACGTGTGGAATGCTCTAATATCACCAGATGGCACACGGAACAGTTTTTTCGGCAGCGAACTTCGTACCAATTTCCAACCAGGTCAACCGTTTGCTTATGTAGGGCCGGGCAATGATGGTACAGAGACTGTCCATGTGTATGGAAATATATTAGAATTCGAACCACTGTCCACACTCAGTTATCAGGAGCATCCTGGACCGTCGTACCATGCGAATCATGCCGAGCTTCAATCCAGAGTCGTCTTTCAGTTGGAGACTGTGGGTGAGTGTACGAAGCTGACGCTGATCAATGATCAATTTACAGAAAACCATCCTTCCTTTGCGAGTGCACAGAGCAGCTGGTGGATGATTCTGAGCAGCATCAAAACTTGGGTGGAGACTGGGAAAACGCTGAATTTTGGCTGGTAACCGGCAAGAGGCAATCATGAATGATTTATGTATATGGCATTGAATTTCAGGGAACTGATGAAATATCTGATTATCGTTTGCAACGCAAAGACGGAGAGTGTCGGTGGTATCATGCCGGCAGGGAGACCATTCGGGATCATGATGGAGTACCGCTGCGTGTAGCTGGAACTAATCGAGATGTTACTCATGAGAAGAACAAGGAGCAGGTCAATTAGGATCGGGTTAATCATTCTCGAAATTTATAAGCTCGAAGCCGTTAGTTTTAACATCATGATGGTGGGCACACAACATCAACAAAAACAACCGGGAGGCATTTCTGCTCCCGGTTGTTTTTTGTAATTCTATTTATAGAGACATTTTCATCTGCTCAATTATACTTGTTGAACTTTAATCAGGTTCGTATTACCGGATTGGCCAATGGGAACACCAGCGGACAATACAATAATGTCACCTTTTTCGATGTAACCTGTTTTGATAGCGTTACGTGTAGCAGACTCGAACATTTCATCCGTTGTGGTTACTTTGTCGCCCATAACCGGAATGACACCGGAGAGCAGGCAGATTTTTGCCAATACTTCTTCATGTTGTGTAACTGCGATGATCGGTGCTTTTGGACGATACTTGGAGATCATACGCGCTGTGAATCCACTCTCAGTCGAAGTGATGATTGCTTTTGCATTCAGTACGAGGGAAGAACTTACAGCGCCCTGACTGATAACTTCAGTAATATCAGCGATCTGTTGAGCCGATTTTTGTGCGAATTGCTCTTTGTAATCGATCATCGTTTCAGCACGGCGAGCAACAGCAGCCATTGTGCGCACGGATTGTACCGGATATTTACCAGCAGCTGATTCACCGGACAACATCACAACGTCTGCACCTTGAAGTACAGCATTCGCCACGTCACTAACTTCGGAACGAGTAGGGCGTGGGTTCACTTGCATGGACTCCAGCATGTGTGTAGCTACGATAACCGGTTTACCCGCGCGGTTACATTTATCGATCATTTCTTTTTGCATCATCGGAACGTCTTCGATCGGTACTTCAACCCCGAGATCACCACGAGCTACCATGATACCGTCAGATGCTTCAATGATATCATCCAGGTTCGTCATACCTTCCTGGTTTTCGATTTTGGAGATGATCTGTACGTGTTCTACGCCGCGCTCTTTCAGAATGCTGCGAATTTCACGGATGTCGTCGCCTTTACGAACAAAGGATGCTGCAATAATTTCGATATCGTTTTCGATGCCGAATCCGATGTGCATAACGTCACGCTCGGTTACACCTGGCAGTGTCGTTTTGATTCCTGGCAAGTTAACCCCTTTGCGTGGTTTCAGAATGCCGCCACTGATAATTTTACAATGGATATCGGAACCCTCTACGGACAGTACAGTCAGATCCACAAGGCCATCATCGATGAGGATACGATCGCCAGGTTTTACAACGAGGTTCAGTTCCGGATAGTTAACTGAGATACGCTCAGCGTCACCGAGAATTTCTTCGGTAGTCAGGATCAGTTCTTTGCCAGCTTGCAGGTGGCAGGATGCTTCTTTCAGTTTGCCGATACGTACTTCCGGCCCTTTGATGTCCATCATGATCGGTACATAGGTGTTCAGTTCGGAAGCCGCTTTCCGGATGTTGTTAATCCGTGTAACGTGATCTTCCAGTTCGCCATGAGCCATGTTCAAACGGGCAACGGTCATACCTTCCTGAATCATTACTTTCAATAATTCGATTGAGTCACAAGCAGGTCCCATGGTACAAATAATTTTTGTTTTTAACATGCTAATTTCCTCCTCATATTTAAGCTTATATGTGTATTGTAGCGTTTTCTGTCGAAACAGGGTATGAACTATAGTACAATGGTTAGAGTATAGTCCAGTAATGAGGTGTGTTATGGTTACTCCACTTGAAGTACGACACATTAATGGTGTTGGTTGGTACGAAGAAGCTGTGCAAACTCAAGAGACTTGGCGGCTTAGCTTGGTTACATATGGGAAATGTGTATATTGGGTGAACGGTGATAAACAGATCATGGAAAAGGGTGAATTGCTACTCATTCCAGGTGGTGTCCCGTATTATGGCAAGAGTATTCCTACGGTAACGCACACACAGATTGTGATTCAACTGCAGCGTGGTCTTACGGAAGGTTTGCCTGCACTGGAGCGGTATGAGGCTTTGCGGCATAAACCCGGATGTTATGAACTAATTCATCAACGTATGAGCGCTATCCATCAGCAGTGGCAGGAGCGTCCATCTTATTATGTCATGATGAGCCAAGCCTTATTGATGGAAGTGTTGATTTATATGAACAGAGAGCTTGATCGGGGAGTCATCCCGCCGGAGAGACATAATCATGCTGAACGGATGAAGCGATACATTGAGCGGCATTATCGGGAGAGAGTGACGAAGGAAGAACTCGGAGATGAGATTGGTAAGACCCCCAATTATGCTGCTGCATTATTCAAAAGCATGACGAATCAGACCATCAGCCAGTATGTCCATGATCAACGAATGAAAAGAGCGATATATCTACTCACCGAGTCACAACTCTCCATTCAGGAAATTGCCGAATTTCTCGGCTACCGAGACCTGTCTTACTTTTACCGCATATTCAAGCGTATAACCGGAAGTGCACCATCCGATCTGCTCCATGAACGTCCACCTATAGTATGAACACGTAATAAACTCAAACTCATCAAAGTTCTTCTATATAATAGGTTTAACCAAATCTGTATAAAGTAAAAGAGGGCCTAGGCCCTCTTTTTGTTGATATAGAAGGATAATCATCCCACCGTCACATATATTATTAGGTATTACGTATTACTGCTGGAATGGTGACTCTTCAACAGTTGCTTGTTTTTCTTACGTGTCTGCTCCAGTCGAACAGCAAAGACATGCACAGCCCAATACGCCGCTTCCGCAAACAAGATCCCGCCAGCCACATCCAACAGGGAATGCTGTTTCACAAATACGGTCGAAGCAATAATTAACCACAGCCATACTGACCAGGATATTCGTGCGAACGGCTTGAAGTTCAAGTGTCTGTTGATGATGATAAACAACAAGTAACTGGTGAGACAGTGCACACTTGGGAAACAATTATAGGGTGCATCGTTTGTATAGATGAATTGTACAAAGAAGCTGCTTAGATCGGTACCATTGACCTCTGGGCGTGGTACATAGGTGGGAAATACTGCAAAAAAGATATTCGCAGCCATAACACCAACATTATAGGTAATCAACGTACGCCAGAATAGCGACTTGTTCGTCAGACCCAGATAGAGAAATCCAAGGTACAGAATGGGCATCCAGCTAATGTATGGATAGATAAATTCTCTGATAAAAGGAATCTGTGTATCAATCCAGGCATAATTGTAGAACACATCACTTCCGGTACTACTGCCTAGAAAAACGTAAATCGACCCTTGGAGCGGTATGCACAAAATAGCTAGTAAATGCCCCCAGCGCTGAAAGAATGCTTTCATAGTATCCCCCTGATTTTCATTATGCATTGTGAAACTATCATTTTAATGGCACTTCATAGATATATGACGTTGGAGAGTCGCTACACCCCTGCAGCATTGAACTCTTGTAATACTATAATGGACAGATCCAAGCGTGAGCCATACCTGATTTTAGGGGAAAAGCATTTGAGATAAGTCTCTTTTTTGTTACTTTTATAGTTTTATCCATAATAGGGATATTCATTATACTGATCATATGATACAACTATATTGGCATACAAGTTCTTGTGACAACGAAAAAAGTAAATGAAGCGAGGGGGAACAATGCATGATTAGTTCGCCATCCAAGCCAAAACATTCTTTTTCCAAGCGTAAACCCGTGCTCACCGTCGTGATTATTGAGCTGCTTCTCTTGTTGGCCGTATTTGCTGCAGGAGCCATTGCAACGATAAAGCAACTTGATTACACTTTCCCTGTACTTATTTCCTTTACACCCATCGCCATTGTGCTAATTATCTATCTGACGTTAAAGCGCAAGTGGGGAGAGACTGGATTCCGTTCCTTGCGAAGTATCCCGGCTGGGCACGCAAAGTATTATATTCCATTACTCCTTGTACTGGGTACAATTGCCCTGAAAGGATTTGGGGAGCTAACCCTGTCCAAGGTGGCCTTTTTCGTCTTTTTCACCTTGCTCGTAGCTTTTGTGGAGGAAACGATCTATCGCGGGCTTATTTTCAAAACATTGCTTCAAAAAAGTGCAGTTGCCGCAGTCGTGACCTCCAGCATCTTATTTTCAATCACACATCTCCTGAACGCATTGTCTGGTCAGAATATGACGGATACGATCATGCAATTGATCTATGCGCTGCTCATGGGAGCTGTGCTGGCGTTATTAATGCTGAAGAACGGAAATATCGTACCGCTTATCTTGTTTCATTTCATACATAATCTGATTCAGTTTCTCGGGAATGACCTGCAAGATACAGGAACACTACCCTACGATCTGTTTATACTGGCAGTACTGATTGTATACTGTGCATGGTTGGTGTGGAGCCATCGAACGAATACATCTGTTCCTTTCAAAAGAAGCAAGCAGCGTACTACGGTTGGTCGTTAACGATCCCACCTGAAGTTATGATACGGTTTCCCGTCAGTGGTTGGAACATGGTATACTTCAGTCTGGCGGGAAGACAGGTATGTTTATGATACGAAGCCTGCCTATCCGCACATTAGGTACAGACAGTAGGTGATATTGTGGAAAAGACAGCACAGGGCGTAGCAGAATGGATGGTTCAGGAGATTAAATTCACAGGAACCCTTCATCAGGAAGCTGCAATAGAATATGTGAAGACCCATTTTGGGGAAGAGTTTGTTTTTGTGAACGAGAACGGCAATACGTCATTGTCCAAGGAAGTGAAGAAGGCTTTCCGTAAGCTTCATCGTGGGCAGATCGCCTGGGATCGGGATGCATTTATGTGGGCATGGACGTAGGGTGTTAAAATGTAGTAAGATAGTTCTTTGGTTGTGTTGGATATGCATGTCAAAATATTATATAAAAAAATGTATAAGCTGGATTAGATCTGCATATCCTTTCATAAGACCGTACACGAGCGGCTGGGCCATAAGCGTGATAAACCCTGTCCCCGTGCAGTTAATAACATGTATTTCCAAAGCTGTTTGAAAAGAAAATACAAAGATTTGCTTTTTGGCTGAATTGGAGTTATAATAAAAACAAGTTGTAGAGAGTGGAAAACCTAATTCATATATTGTAAAGGGCGATCACTTATAGGTTTATGACTGGTACCTTTTTCAATGTGTGAATTTTTATTTGCTTGCTGCAAAGAACAAAGGAACATGTTAATCTTTATTTGGAGGTGTAATTCACATGCAAAACGGAACAGTAAAATGGTTCAACGCTGATAAAGGCTTCGGTTTCATCGAAGTTGAAGGCGGAGAAGATGTATTCGTACACTTCAGCGCTATTACAGGCGAAGGCTTCAAAACGCTGGACGAAGGTCAACGCGTGCAATTTAAAATTGTACAAGGAAACCGTGGTCCTCAAGCAGAAGAAGTTGTAAAACTGTAATTAAAGCATAGCTGCCTTTAACATGTTATAATGGTAAAGGCAGCTTCTTTTTTTTGATCAGTTATACAAAAGTTGGCCCAATAGTTGTCGAGGCAGAAGTTCGGTGGAACGTAAAACTTCCGCTAAGTGTTGGCTTCTGTGAAATAACGTCGGTTAGATGTTTTTCCATAACAAAGGGGGTAGAAGTCATGTATAATCGCAAAAAACCGTTGGAAGAGATTCCACAAGCTGATGCGGCAATCTGGGAATGTACGAGTGATACGTGCAAAGGATGGATGCGGGACAATTTTGCGTTTGATAACGTACCTACTTGTCCGATATGTGCTTCTGAGATGGTTAGCACGACCAGGATGCTACCATTGCTTGAGAATTCGAATAGTAATCTGAAAACGATGCCTAAAGGAAATCGGATTTAACATAGCTTACCCGCCTCTAACGAGGTGTTTTTTTTTAAGATTAAACAGACACCCTGTGCGAAGGTAAGGGTATTAAATATGAAGTTCCCGGCATTCGTTTTGGCGAATGCCTTTTTTTGTATCATTTCTAACTGAAATTACATTGTAATTGACGTGTATAGTACGAACAAGACAAAGAACCTTTTTGCATATAGCGAAAAGGTTCTTTGTTATGACTATAATTTTAGACCACTCTTAGATTGGGGTTAGATGAAAAGGAATGGGAGCAACAGTAGTGTAGACACAAGAGCGAGTTCATACCCTGCACCGTAGCCATAGCCACCATAACCATATCCTCCGTATCCACCATAACCACCGTAAGCTGAAGATTTTGCTTTCTTAGCTGATACTGCGTTTTTCTTATTGTTTCTACGAAGTTGTTGCTTGGATTTCACTGAAGACAGGCGCGGTCCCTCGAAGCATCCATTCAAATATACCTTTCCATCCCGGCAACCTCCAAGTGTGCCGTACATATGCTTACCGTCTTTCATAATAAGACAAACGGAACGTCCCACGTGCGGAGACACCGTCTCTTCACATACCGGATGAATTCTATGCATGCATATCCCCCTCATTGTTGCGGTTTGCCGCTAAAATCAACGGTTTGTATATCATAGTAAATAGAAGAGGAATTGGTATGGACGAGTACCCGGGAAATCGAATAGGGAGGAGCCTTTTTGAGTCTGTTCCATACACTGGTAGGAGTGAGGGAGGGGATGTTGCTTGGAATATCATGACATGCTGGCTCGGTTAGGGGAGGGAAGTGCCCATCCCGGAGGTTTTTTGGCAACGATGAAGTTGCTGGATGACTTATCTCTGCCTGTGGGTAGTCATGTCCTTGAGATAGGGTGTGGCACGGGGAGGACAGCATGTTACCTGGCTAAAAGTGGCTATCGGGTAACCGCGATTGATCTGCATCGCCACATGCTGGATAAGGCAGTTCGACGAGCGAGACGAGAACGGGTGGATGTTCGATTTGTTCAGGCCGATGTAGCAGCGCTACCTTTTCCGGAAAATCATTTTGATGTGATATTTGTGGAGTCGGTTACGATATTCACCTCATGGCGGAGTGCATTTGCTGAATATAGAAGAGTTTTGAAGCCGACTGGACTTTTGGTGGATCGGGAGATGGTTCTATCCGGACGGAAGACCGAATTAATGAGCCGCAGGCTGAAACAATTTTACGGCATACGAACCCTGGCAACGGTGACAGCGTGGAGAAAGCGCCTCAAACAGTGTGGTTTTACCAAGATTGAAGTTAAAGAGCATTCGCGATCCATGGGAAAGTGGGGTGTGGATCATGATCCACATCGCGAGATGGATAAGAATTGGTATGAAGATGAACGTATGCAGCGTATGAGTCGCACCAATGATCGTTTACTTGCTAAATACGGTAAAAAATTAGGATATGCTGTTTTTGCGGCTAGGGCACCGTTGGAGCTCAAAAAGGAAAGACAGAAAAAAGGCAACTCACAATAGTGTGGGTTGCCTTTGGTGTGTTGGGATATCTCTTATTACAGCATATCGTTATCGATAATACGCCAATGGTGCTTAAGCAGGGATTCCAGTTGTAACTTATCCTTGGCTCTAAACGCATTTAAAATTTGACGGTGCTCTTCATTGACTTCGAGCAGTACCTCAGACAGCTTTGGCTTATTATCACTAACATATGACTGCCTGATGAAGCTGTTCTTCAACGTGTTTAACATCTCAATTACTGTGGCGTTACCACATCGCTGGATGTAGAGGTTATGGAACTGGTATTGGTTCTTGTTATAAGTCGCAAGATCAAGTTGGCTAATATCCTCGTCCATTCGGACAACCAAAGTTTCCATCTCCATCAGTTCGGACGGTTTGAGGTGATCTGCTGCGAGTGTGGCAGCAAGTGCCTCCAGTACACCGATTGCCTGGGAGAACTCCAGTTTTTTGCCTGCATCAAAAGGAGTGACAATAAATCCCCTGCGTGGGATGTATTGCAGCAGATTGTCCGAAGCCAGCTGAAAAAGCGCCTCCCGGGTGGGCGTGCGACTGATGTCCAGCTTTTTGCATATCTCGGCTTCGTTGATCTTCTGATTGGGAAGTAGCGTCCCGTCCTGAATCTTCTGGGCAATGTAATCGTATACGTGATCTTTCAAGGACCGGTATTTGGGTACCTCCATACCGAATCCTCCTTTCTATGTATAGTGATGATTGGGTGGGTGTGGGGCCGTACTGTGCGCGCCGTTCAGGAGTTTCAAGTTTTTATCATCTTAACACCGAGGGGGAAGTTGGGCAAGCAGACTTCATGTTTCAACCGATGTAAGTGCTGTGTTATATATAGCATATTTTATGGAATTGGAGCGTATAATTGTTTGAAAAATGATTGTGATAAACCAGACTGTTTGTTAGTATTACTTACATATAAGACCATATATTGTCTTATGTATATTGTATACGAATTAATTATGCTGCTCATTCAAAAAAAAGAATAGGGGTATGATGTGTGAAAAAAGTGCTGTTGCCAATGATGCTGTTGTTAGTGATTGTGATCATGTCCGCTTGCGGGCAGGAAAAAACGACAGGAACCGGATCGGAATCTGCTTCATCCTCGGGAAGTAGCTCTACGGAAAAGGAAATAATCGTGCTTGGAACCAGTGCAGACTATGCACCTTATGAATTTCATAAGAAAATTGATGGTAAAGATACCATCGTAGGTTTTGACATCGAGATTGCCAAAGCGATTGCGGCTGATATGGGAGCTGAATTGAAGATTGAGGACATGGACTTTGACGGCCTTCTTATGGCCCTTGGTACGGATAAAGTCGATTTTGTAATATCGGGCTTAACCCCTACCGAGGAACGCAAGAAGAACGTTGATTTTACAGATATCTACTATTATGCAGAACAGGCTGTACTCGTTAGAGAAGGCGAAGATGCGGCATTGAAGTCCATGGATGATCTCTCGGGCAAGCAGGTTGGCGTACAGAAGAGTTCCATTCAGGAAGGGATCGCTCAGGAAATAGGGGGAGCAAAGCTCACTTCTCTCGCCAAAATACCTGAACTGATTCTGGAATTGCAGACGGGCCGCGTAGACGCACTTATTCTGGAGAAGCCGGTGGCGGAGCAGTATGTGAGCAACCAAAAGGGGCTTGTTGTTGCGGGTGTAGAGATTGCCCAGGCTGAAGATGAGGGTGGTTCGGCCATCGCGGTGAAGAAAGGTAATCAGAAGCTGCTGGATCAGATCAACACTACATTGGAAAAGCTCAAATCGAATGGAGATATTGAACGTTTTGTCGTTGAAGCGAATGAGATGCTCGGTGAATAAAACGGACGAGTGAGGGATATGCCGTGAATTTAGATTTTTCCTTTCTATCAGAGCATTGGCAGGATTATGCACGAAGTGCGTGGGTTACGCTTGAGCTTTCCTTCTTCGGTGTATTGTTTGGTACGTTGTTTGGTGTGATCATGGCACTAATGCGGATATCACGAGTATGGCCAATTAGATTTGTGGCATCGGCGTATATTGAACTCATTCGAGGGACGCCGATGCTGGTACAGATTCTTATTATTCATTATGGTCTGACGGTTATAGGTGTGAACTTGCCGGCATTTATGTCGGGGGTGGTGGCTCTAACTATGAATAGCTCAGCTTATATGGCGGAGGTGTTCAGGGCCGGGATTCAAGCGATTGATAAAGGACAGACGGAAGCTTCGCGCTCCCTTGGCATGACGCATGGTATGACACTTCGTTACATTATACTGCCACAGGCTTTTCGTAACATGCTCCCGGCTATCGGCAATGAATTCATTATTATCATTAAAGATTCTTCGCTAGTCTCCATGATCGGCATAGCCGAGATTATATACACGGCCAGAACGGTTCAGGGAGTGACGTTCCAGCCCCTTGCTCCGCTGCTTGTTGCCGCCGGACTCTACTTTATAATCACATTTACACTGGCCAACTTGCTCTCCTGGTGGGAACGTAAACTGTCTACTTCTCGATAACTATTGATTAAGGATTCGAAGAAGAGCTGGGAGTAGGCTGCTGTGGAAATAGTGGGATGTAGTCGTAAATGGCGGTGGTATCGCATACATTGATATTGTATTTTGTATACAATATTTTGGAAAGGTGTTGGGCGTGTATGTCAGATTCCAAAATGTTAATTGATTGGTCGGAGCGTTATGCTGCACCTAATTATCATCCACTCCCTATTGTTATTGAACAGGCGGAAGGAGTATGGGTAGAAGATCCTGAAGGCCGCCGTTATATGGATATGTTAAGTGCATACTCTGCATTGAATCATGGTCACAGACATCCTGTGATTATACAGGCGCTCAAGGATCAGGCAGATCAGGTTACGCTGACATCAAGGGCATTCCATAGTTCTTCAGCTTCTCTTTTCTATCAGAAACTCTCACAGTTCACAGGGAAATCCAAGATTCTTGCCATGAATACAGGAGCGGAAGCAGTGGAGACTGCGGTAAAGGCAGTGCGCCGGTGGGCTTATCGTTCTAAAGGTGTGCCGGAGAACCAAGCCGAAATTATCGTATGTTCTGGTAACTTTCACGGAAGAACTTTGACGGTTACGTCCTTTTCTTCTTCAGCGGAGTATAAAAAAGATTTTGGACCGTTTACACCTGGATTCCGAATTATCCCTTATGGAGACATTGAAGCACTGAAACAAGCCATTACACCGAATACGGCTGGCTTTCTTGTTGAGCCTATTCAGGGTGAAGCTGGAATTGTTATCCCGCCCGATGGATATCTGGCTGAAGCTTTTGCATTGTGCAAACAACAGCAGGTGCTGACTGTATCTGATGAGATCCAGACCGGTTTTGGAAGAACGGGTCGCCGTTTTGCCTCTGACTGGGAAGGTGCTGAACCAGATATCTGGATTATGGGCAAGGCGCTGGGAGGAGGAGTCATGCCAATCTCGGCTATCGCTGCTAATGCGGAGATACTGGATTTGTTTGAGCCTGGGTCTCATGGTTCTACGTTTGGCGGGAATCCACTCGCCTGCGCCGTGGCTGTAGCGGCTCTGAAAGTCCTTGAAGATGAGAAGCTCGCCGAGCAATCGGAGCATCTGGGCAACTATTTTATGAAAAGACTTCGTGATATTCGCAGTTCGGCTATAAAGGATATTCGGGGTAGAGGTTTATTTATTGGGGTTGAGTTGTATGGATCAGCACGTCCCTATTGCGAACGTTTGATGTCTGCTGGACTGCTGTGCAAAGAAACCCATGAGACTACCATTCGGTTTGCTCCACCACTAACGATTAAAGAGTCCGAGATTGACTGGGCATTGGAGAGAATTGAGTTGGTTTTGACAACCAATGAAGGAGCTAACCTACATGAAAAATGATGATGATGTTCTTGATGGCATACAAGATACTTCTATTAATACAAGTCATACTTCTGTTCGGCGCAATGTTGCCATCATTAAGGTTCCTTTCGGACTCGGTGGAGCGAGAGGCGGTGCAGAGTTGGGGCCCGATGAATTAATTACAGCTGGACTGAAGCGGGAGATCGCGAGCCTGGGGCTAGTGCTTTCCAAAGAAGTGCGGGTAGAGTGTCCAACTGATCCGTCTGTCCCTGCTGAGCGTAATCGCGTGAAATATTTAAACGAAGTACGTCAGGTCAGCGAGAATGTGTTTAATGAAGTATCTGTTGCGGTAGAGGAGGGGGCCTTTCCGCTTGTGCTTGGAGGAGATCATAGTGTAGCAATAGGTACTTTCGCCGGATTAACTGCGCATTATTCTAATCTGGGGGTGATCTGGTTTGATGCGCACGCAGACTTGAATACGGAAGAACGAAGCTTGTCCGGTAACATGCATGGGATGAGTGTGGCTGCTTCTTTGGGTCATACTGCATATAACCTGTCTCACATTGCTGGAGCAGGCGCATTTATAGATCCATCCAACTTGGTCTATATTGGTCTGCGTGATCTGGATGAGTATGAGAAGGAACAGATTAAGGGACTGGGCATCCAAGCATTTACGATGCATGATATTGATAGAATGGGTATACAACGAGTTATAGAGCAAGCAATAGCTATAGCTGGAGAAGGAACGGACGGTATTCATGTCAGCTTTGACATGGACTGTCTGGATCCGCGTGAAGCTCCGGGGGTGGGCACACCTGTACCGGGTGGTTTGAATTACCGAGAGGCGCATTACGCATTAGAGCTACTTGCTTCCACGAATCAAGTTACGTCCATGGAACTGGTTGAGGTGAACCCATTGCTTGATCACAATAGACATACGGCGAGACTTGGGGTAGAACTAATCGCTTCTTTACTTGGTAAGCGGATATTATAAGCAATGAAAAGAGAAGCTGGGTATTAATGTAGTGCTTAAGGTGTAATAGTCTTCTTTATATAATAAGAAAAGAGAAAAAGAGATTTCCGAAAACCAGGGCTAGTCACAATGTATGTCCTCTAAAATCGTAATGGATGTGGCTTCCCTGGTTAAGTATATTGGATAAGTATAATAGAAGCTCGTAATAAGGATGCTGAGGTTATTGATAGTACCGGGGTGACAGATTACATATTGGGCGGATGAAGCAGGTTGTTTTCTTTATCAAAAAAAGACTTGCATTGTAAATCTGTACATGGTATATTCTAATTCCGGCCAAGAAAACACGGTTCACACGGTGCGGCAAGCGAATGAAATAAGCTTCGAAAGAAACTTAAAAAAAAGAGCTTGCTAAGTTGGTTCGGATGTGATAAGATATAAAAGTTGCTGAGGAGAACAACACTCGGTAACAAAACAAGTTTGATCTTTGAAAACTGAACAACGAGTGAGTAAACATTCTGCTTGCAGAATAAACGCGAAAGTTTGAAACAGCCTTGGCTTGGATTAACTGGAGCACAAATGAGATTTTTAATCTCGTCAGATTCAAAATGAGCTTATCGCTCTTTTCAATACTTTATTGGAGAGTTTGATCCTGGCTCAGGACGAACGCTGGCGGCATGCCTAATACATGCAAGTCGAGCGGACTTGATGAGAAGCTTGCTTCTCTGATGGTTAGCGGCGGACGGGTGAGTAACACGTAGGCAACCTGCCCTCAAGTTTGGGACAACTACCGGAAACGGTAGCTAATACCGAATAGTTGTTTTCTTCGCCTGAAGAGAACTGGAAAGACGGAGTAATCTGTCACTTGGGGATGGGCCTGCGGCGCATTAGCTAGTTGGTGAGGTAACGGCTCACCAAGGCGACGATGCGTAGCCGACCTGAGAGGGTGATCGGCCACACTGGGACTGAGACACGGCCCAGACTCCTACGGGAGGCAGCAGTAGGGAATCTTCCGCAATGGGCGAAAGCCTGACGGAGCAATGCCGCGTGAGTGATGAAGGTTTTCGGATCGTAAAGCTCTGTTGCCAGGGAAGAACGCTTGGGAGAGTAACTGCTCTCAAGGTGACGGTACCTGAGAAGAAAGCCCCGGCTAACTACGTGCCAGCAGCCGCGGTAATACGTAGGGGGCAAGCGTTGTCCGGAATTATTGGGCGTAAAGCGCGCGCAGGCGGTCATTTAAGTCTGGTGTTTAATCCCGGGGCTCAACCCCGGATCGCACTGGAAACTGGGTGACTTGAGTGCAGAAGAGGAGAGTGGAATTCCACGTGTAGCGGTGAAATGCGTAGATATGTGGAGGAACACCAGTGGCGAAGGCGACTCTCTGGGCTGTAACTGACGCTGAGGCGCGAAAGCGTGGGGAGCAAACAGGATTAGATACCCTGGTAGTCCACGCCGTAAACGATGAGTGCTAGGTGTTAGGGGTTTCGATACCCTTGGTGCCGAAGTTAACACATTAAGCACTCCGCCTGGGGAGTACGGTCGCAAGACTGAAACTCAAAGGAATTGACGGGGACCCGCACAAGCAGTGGAGTATGTGGTTTAATTCGAAGCAACGCGAAGAACCTTACCAGGTCTTGACATCCCTCTGACCGGTACAGAGATGTACCTTTCCTTCGGGACAGAGGAGACAGGTGGTGCATGGTTGTCGTCAGCTCGTGTCGTGAGATGTTGGGTTAAGTCCCGCAACGAGCGCAACCCTTATATTTAGTTGCCAGCACTTCGGGTGGGCACTCTAGATAGACTGCCGGTGACAAACCGGAGGAAGGTGGGGATGACGTCAAATCATCATGCCCCTTATGACCTGGGCTACACACGTACTACAATGGCCGGTACAACGGGCTGCGAAATCGCGAGATGGAGCCAATCCCAACAAAGCCGGTCTCAGTTCGGATTGCAGGCTGCAACTCGCCTGCATGAAGTCGGAATTGCTAGTAATCGCGGATCAGCATGCCGCGGTGAATACGTTCCCGGGTCTTGTACACACCGCCCGTCACACCACGAGAGTTTATAACACCCGAAGTCGGTGGGGTAACCGCAAGGAGCCAGCCGCCGAAGGTGGGATAGATGATTGGGGTGAAGTCGTAACAAGGTAGCCGTATCGGAAGGTGCGGCTGGATCACCTCCTTTCTATGGAGAATCGTTTCCCGCGTGGAAACATTCAAATACGCAGCTTAGCTGCAAAACACTCACTCGTTGCTCAGTTTTGAGAGCTCAAACTCTCAAACAGCTTGCTTTTGCATGGAGCTTGTTCTTTGAAAACTAGATATCGAAACGAAAGTAAATGCGAATTAGAACATTCCTTTTTAGCTGAACTTGTGTAAACAAGTTTCAATAAAAACGGTAGTTAATTGCTTTTGCGATGGTATTGAATGGGAGTGACTTTTGGCTTTGCGCAAGCAAAACAAGGGAAGCGAGCAGTCAAAACCGGAGCAATATGGTTAAGCTACTAAGAGCACACGGAGGATGCCTAGGCGCTAGGAGCCGATGAAGGACGTGGCGAACAACGAAACTGCCTCGGGGAGCTGTAAGCAAGCTTTGATCCGGGGGTGTCCGAATGGGGAAACCCAGCTGGGGTAATTTCCAGTTACTCACAACTGAATACATAGGTTGTGCAGAGGCATACCAGGGGAACTGAAACATCTAAGTACCCTGAGGAAGAGAAAACAATAGTGATTCCGTCAGTAGCGGCGAGCGAACGCGGAGAAGCCCAAACCAGAGAGCTTGCTCTTTGGGGTTGTGGGACGTCTCACATGGAGTTACAAAGGAACCGGTTAAGCGAAGAGGTCTGGAAAGGCCCGCCAAAGAAGGTAAAAGCCCTGTAGTTGAAAGTCTGTTCCCTCCGAGACGGATCCCGAGTAGTGCGGGGCACGTGAAACCCCGTATGAATCCGGCAGGACCATCTGCCAAGGCTAAATACTTCCTAGCGACCGATAGTGAAGCAGTACCGTGAGGGAAAGGTGAAAAGCACCCCGGAAGGGGAGTGAAATAGAACCTGAAACCGTGTGCTTACAAAAAGTCAGAGCCCGTTTTAGGGGTGATGGCGTGCCTTTTGTAGAATGAACCGGCGAGTTACGTTCCCGTGCAAGGTTAAGGTGAAGAGCCGGAGCCGCAGCGAAAGCGAGTCTGAATAGGGCGACATAGTACGTGGACGTAGACCCGAAACCGGGTGATCTACCCCTGTCCAGGGTGAAGGTGCGGTAACACGCACTGGAGGCCCGAACCCACGCATGTTGAAAAATGCGGGGATGAGGTGGGGGTAGCGGAGAAATTCCAATCGAACTCGGAGATAGCTGGTTCTCCCCGAAATAGCTTTAGGGCTAGCCTCGGAAAACAGAGTCGTGGAGGTAGAGCACTGATTGGGTGCGGGGCCCGCAAGGGTTACCAAGCTCAGTCAAACTCCGAATGCCATAGACTTACTTCCGGGAGTCAGACAGTGAGTGCTAAGATCCATTGTCAAAAGGGAAACAGCCCAGACCATCAGCTAAGGTCCCCAAGTGTGTGTTAAGTGGGAAAGGATGTGGAGTTGCACAGACAACCAGGATGTTGGCTTAGAAGCAGCCATCATTTAAAGAGTGCGTAATAGCTCACTGGTCGAGTGACTCTGCGCCGAAAATGTAACGGGGCTAAACACACCACCGAAGCTATGGCTTGATGCTTTGCATCAGGGGTAGGGGAGCGTTGTATAAGGGTTGAAGGTGTACCGTAAGGAGCGCTGGACATTATACAAGTGAGAATGCCGGTATGAGTAACGAAAAGATCAGTGAGAATCTGATCCGCCGAAAGCCTAAGGGTTCCTGAGGAAGGCTCGTCCGCTCAGGGTAAGTCGGGACCTAAGGCGAGGCCGAAAGGCGTAGTCGAAGGACAACAGGTCGAAATTCCTGTACCACCGTAAGCCGTTATGAGCAATGGGGGGACGCAGTAGGGTAGTGACGCGGACTGATGGATGTCCGTCTAAGCAGTAAGGCTGATGTGTAGGCAAATCCGCACATCGTAAGGCTGAGCTGTGATGGGGAGTGAAAATTACAGTAGCGAAGGTCATGATCTCACACTGCCAAGAAAAGCCTCTAGCCAGGTGATGGTGCCCGTACCGCAAACCGACACAGGTAGGCGAGAAGAGTATTCTAAGGCGCGCGGAAGAACTCTCGTTAAGGAACTCGGCAAAATGACCCCGTAACTTCGGGAGAAGGGGTGCCCCGGTAGTGTGAATAGCACGAGGGGGCCGCAGTGAAAAGGCCCAAGCGACTGTTTAGCAAAAACACAGGTCTGTGCGAAGCCGTAAGGCGAAGTATACGGGCTGACGCCTGCCCGGTGCTGGAAGGTTAAGGGGAGTGGTTAGGGACTAGTCCCGAAGCTGTGAACCGAAGCCCCAGTAAACGGCGGCCGTAACTATAACGGTCCTAAGGTAGCGAAATTCCTTGTCAGGTAAATTCTGACCCGCACGAATGGCGTAACGACTTGGGCGCTGTCTCAACGAGAGATCCGGTGAAATTTTAATACCTGTGAAGATGCAGGTTACCCGCGACAAGACGGAAAGACCCCATGGAGCTTTACTGCAGCTTGATATTGAATTTGGGTACGATCTGTACAGGATAGGTGGGAGCCTTTGAAACGTGAGCGCCAGCTTGCGTGGAGGCAACGTTGGGATACCACCCTGATCGTATCTAGGTTCTAACCTGGTACCGTAATCCGGTGCGGGGACAGTGTCAGGTGGGCAGTTTGACTGGGGCGGTCGCCTCCTAAAGAGTAACGGAGGCGCCCAAAGGTTCCCTCAGAATGGTTGGAAATCATTCGAAGAGTGCAAAGGCATAAGGGAGCTTGACTGCGAGACCTACAAGTCGAGCAGGGACGAAAGTCGGGCTTAGTGATCCGGTGGTACCGCATGGAAGGGCCATCGCTCAACGGATAAAAGCTACCCTGGGGATAACAGGCTTATCTCCCCCAAGAGTCCACATCGACGGGGAGGTTTGGCACCTCGATGTCGGCTCATCGCATCCTGGGGCTGAAGTAGGTCCCAAGGGTTGGGCTGTTCGCCCATTAAAGCGGTACGCGAGCTGGGTTCAGAACGTCGTGAGACAGTTCGGTCCCTATCTGTCGTGGGCGTAGGAAATTTGAGAGGAGCTGTCCTTAGTACGAGAGGACCGGGATGGACGTACCGCTGGTGTACCAGTTGTTCCGCCAGGAGCACCGCTGGGTAGCTATGTACGGAAGGGATAAACGCTGAAAGCATCTAAGCGTGAAGCCCCCCTCAAGATGAGATTTCCCAGTATGTAAGACCCCTTGAAGACGACGAGGTAGATAGGCTGGGGGTGGAAGTGCAGCAATGCATGGAGCTGACCAGTACTAATCGGTCGAGGGCTTATCCAATAGCAAGTTTTAAATCGCATGTTTCGTTTCGAATCTAGTTTTCAGAGAACAACAACTCTGAAATGAAAATTGGTACATCACAGAACGTGTGTATGATTTTCAGTTCCATATCTGATTTCAAGAAGCTATGCTTCGACAAATCACGTTTGGTGGCGATGGCGGAGGGGTTCCACACGTACCCATCCCGAACACGACCGTTAAGCCCTCTAGCGCCGATGGTACTTGGACCGCAGGGTCCTGGGAGAGTAGGACGCCGCCAAGCGATTTCCCTTTGGGGTATTTTTTTTGCCCCCTTTGCCAAGGAATAAGGGATATATATTAGGGCCCTTAGCTCAGTTGGTTAGAGCGCACCTCTGATAAGGGTGAGGCCGGTGGTTCGAGTCCACCAGGGCCCATAGTAATACCACAGCAAGAAATACAACAGTGTATGGGGCCATAGCTCAGCTGGGAGAGCGCCTGCCTTGCAAGCAGGAGGTCAGCGGTTCGATCCCGCTTGGCTCCACCATTCCCTGATAGCTCAGTTGGTAGAGCACTCGACTGTTAATCGAGTTGTCACAGGTTCGAGCCCTGTTCGGGGAGCCATATGGAGAGGTGTCCGAGCTGGCCGAAGGAGCACGATTGGAAATCGTGTAGGCGTCACAAGCGTCTCGAGGGTTCGAATCCCTCTCTCTCCGCCAGATAATTTTTAGCAAGGCCCGTTGGTCAAGGGGTTAAGACACCTCCCTTTCACGGAGGTAACAGGGGTTCGAATCCCCTACGGGTCATAATATGGAGGCTTAGCTCAGCTGGGAGAGCATCTGCCTTACAAGCAGAGGGTCGGGGGTTCGATCCCCTCAGCCTCCACCATATAACTTTTATAACGACGCGGGGTGGAGCAGCCCGGTAGCTCGTCGGGCTCATAACCCGAAGGCCGCAGGTTCAAATCCTGCCCCCGCAATTATACTTTCCTTTGAGAAAGTGATCTGGAACCGTGGTGTAGTTGGCCTAACATGCCTGCCTGTCACGCAGGAGATCGCGGGTTCGAATCCCGTCGGTTCCGCCATTTTTTAATTAAATATGCACCGTGCCGGTGTAGCTCAACTGGTAGAGCAACTGACTTGTAATCAGTAGGTTGGGGGTTCAAGTCCTCTCGCCGGCACCATTTTTAGTATTTACATCTGAATTTGTAATAGAATGTATATTACAAGTAAAAATGTTAATACTAAGATTCTCTTAGTGGATGAATGGCTTACTCTATGGCGGTCGTGGCGAAGTGGTTAACGCACCGGTTTGTGGATCCGGCATTCGGGGGTTCAATTCCCCTCGATCGCCCCATGATTTTTTAATGGGGATTAGCCAAGCGGTAAGGCAACGGACTTTGACTCCGTCATGCATAGGTTCAAATCCTATATCCCCAGCCATTTCACTATGAGTCATTAGCTCAGTTGGTAGAGCACCTGACTTTTAATCAGGGTGTCGAAGGTTCGAGCCCTTCATGACTCACCATTATATTTTGCGGTCGTGGCGGAATTGGCAGACGCGCACGGTTCAGGTCCGTGTGGGCTAACCCCCCGTGGAGGTTCGAGTCCTCTCGACCGCACCATATATTTTGCGGACGTGGCTCAGCGGTAGAGCATCGCCTTGCCAAGGCGAGGGTCGCGGGTTCGATTCCCGTCGTCCGCTCCAATATTTGCGCCCTTAGCTCAGCTGGATAGAGCGTTTGACTACGAATCAAAAGGCCGGGAGTTCGAATCTCTCAGGGCGCGCCATTATTTTCATAAGTATCGGGATGTAGCTCAGCTTGGTAGAGCACCTGGTTTGGGACCAGGGGGTCGCATGTTCAAATCGTGTCATCCCGATTTTTTTATTTGCGGGTGTAGTTCAATGGTAGAACTTTAGCCTTCCAAGCTAATAGCGTGGGTTCGATTCCCATCACCCGCTTCCTAATAACGTATAGAAGAGCCTTTGCTTATAGCGGGGGCTCTTTTGTTTGAGTCTATAATTTCATTTCGTTCACTACACAAAAACGACAAGCCCCTCTTCCTGCGTACATCGTAGGAGAGGAGCTTGTCTTTTTAAGTTAGAGCCCGCGATTAGTATCTTTCCAGAATCGTCTGTGTTTTCAAGCCATCGGCAGGAATCAGCCAGTTATTGTTCTCCAGCAATTGCAGCAGTTGAGTGCGCAGTCCGGATACGGCTACAGCATCATCAGTTTTGAAAGAGACTTCTACGATATTCTCAATACCTGTACCTGCTGCGTCACGGATCGGCCATACTTCGAGTGTAAGCTCTTGACCATTCCATGTACCTTCATATCGTTGGAACGTTACCGGACCATAGGCACGAGATTGCGTAAGCTGTTGTTTGCCCCAGTTGGAGGCAGTCCAGTTTTTCAATTTGCCTGGAAGCTTGTCCAATAACATGTTCAAGGCTTCCTTTTCAGAAGGAAGTTGGACACCTGTCGCCTTGGTATCGACTTTTTTGGTGTTGGAGAAGCTTAAAGTTTGTTTACCATATCCCCAATCAATCTCAGCCTCGTAATTATCATCCGATTCATCAAAACCCTCTTGATTAGCCAGAGTCAGCGCTGCGTTGATGTCGCCATTGATCACTGGGTACCGCTTTTTGTAGGTCAATTCGTAATTATTTTTGTCATCTTTTTTACGAAAACGGACGTTCCATCCTTGCTGATCCAATCCGAGAGAATTGGTGTCGAAGTACTCTACGTTAATATTTCTGGGCGTGGAATTCAGGCCGAGTGTCTGAATCACTTCACTGCGTGGTGTCCCATCGGTATTCAATACAAGTTCCGGCTTGGCCAGAAACTTCACTTCATAAGCAGGAACGGCATTGGCAGCAGCTGAAGCCTGTGGTGCTCCCAGAAATGTCATTCCACTTCCCAATGTTACGATGCTCAGCATCAATGAGGCGGTTACCTTTTTCCACTTTTTCAAAACCAATCACTCTCCTAATCTGGATTAACGTACAGACTCAACTTTATCGCCCGAATATATGAAAGCGATTAACGGGGAGAGCTCATTGCGTTAACCCTGCATAGATTTGATGAATGGTTAACGATACTTTATTGAGGGTCAGGTCAGTCATGCATGGAAAAGGGGAAATCCGTGACTCACCTCTCGTAGTACTTCTTTGAAGCGGTTCACCTGAACTGACGGGTGACGGTCCTTGTTATGTACAGTGTAAATATGGCGGGGTGCCTGCTCTCCTGGAATGGGGAGAACTTGAATGAGCCCGTGTTGTTCCTCCCATTGTACCGCCATCCGAGACATGAATGAGACATGCCCCCCGAGTAACACGAGTTGTTTGATCGCTTCCAGGGAATCCATCTCTACGGTGCTCCGCAAACGAATGTCATGTTGCGCGAGCCATTGATTGGTTAACCGCCGAGTACTGGATTCATTGCCATGTAAGGCAAAAGGGATCTGTGCGATATGATCAGGTGTTAATACATCATGCTGGGCCAACCTATGCTGCGGAGAACAGATCAATACCAGGTCGTCTTCACACAGCGTCTCGGCTTGCAGCGCGGGTCCAACAAACGGCTCGGAAGAGATCACACCCAGATCAATCTGATGTCGAATCAGCATCTCGCGAATGACAGGTGATGGTTTGACGGATAAGACGATACGGATGCCAGGGAATTCCTGCGAAAAGGTATTGAGCATGGAGGGCAGCAGGTATGTAGCGGGTACATAGCTTGCCCCAATGTGCAGGGTGCCCCGATAGAGACTGTCATATTCTTTTACAACCCGTCGTGCTTCTTGGGTTAGAGCATTGATTTTAACGGAGTAATGCAGCAGAGCTTGTCCGGCCTCGGTTAGAAACGTCTTGCCACTGCGCGATTCGAATAATCGCACACCCATCTCTTCCTCCAATGACTTCATATGAAATGTAACGGTGGGTTGCTTGATCCCCAGTAACTCGGCCACGCTTGTCATGTGATGATGTTTGTCGATCAGCTCAACAATTTGCAATTTGATCAGATTCAATGTCCCAACACTCCTCTCATTTCTACTAGCCCCAATATATAAGATGATCTAATGTTTTCATAAAGACGGAGAGTACAGAACCAATCTGAAGAAGCGAAGCCAAAAGCTTTCTGGAAGAAAGCTGCTTCGGAAGCATATGCTTCGCCTTTATCCCCGGATTTCTCCCTTCATAAAGGGAATATAAGAAATCTGGGATAACAGCGATCGGAAGATGGTGCTGTAATCGAAGCGAAAACATGAAAATTAATTTAGTTCACCTACTATAGATTTAATCTATGAACATCAACAGAATTCATCTAAAAAGTTAATTCCAATTTTACAAACAAGACATACAACTCGCGAAAGCGGACGTTAGACTGAGAACAGTGCAAGAGATCAAGTAACAAAAGACAGGCAGGGATGCTTATGAAATTAGAGATGACTGGAATTCAAAAATCATTTAATCAAACACCCGCACTGCTGCCGACAGATCTAACGCTTGAACATGGAAAGTTCACGACACTTCTCGGCCCATCGGGCTGCGGCAAAACAACTCTGCTCCGCATGTTGGCCGGGCTGGAGCAGCCGGATGCGGGGGAGATTCGTGCAGATGGTCAGTGTATCTACTCTGCGGCGAAGCGGATTGATATACCGACACACAAGCGTAATCTGGGCATGGTGTTTCAGGATTTTGCATTATGGCCGCATATGACCGTATACGAAAATGTAGCGTTTGGCCTGAAGGCCGGAAAACAGAAATCCGATCTGCGGCAAAAGGTGAACGAAGCACTTGACATGGTTCGCCTGCAAGGCATGGAAGATCGATATCCTCATCAGCTGTCTGGTGGACAGCAGCAACGGGTTGCTTTTGCCAGAGCCGTAGCTGTCAGACCTGGTGTGATCCTGTTCGATGAGCCACTGAGTGCACTGGATGCTGTACTCCGGGAAGAGATGCGGATTGAGATGATGTCACTGGTTCGGGACATGGGACTGACTGCGCTGTACGTCACACATGATCAGATTGAAGCGATGTCGATGTCAGATGAGATTGTGGTGATGCAGAAAGGGCGGATATTGCAAAAGGGAAGCCCGGAAACGATCTACTCGGCCCCAAGTGATCCGTATGTCGCTTCGTTTATCGGAAAGTCCAATTGGCTCACGCCTAACCAATCGATGGTACGTCCGGAGCATGTTACCTGGAACAAAACAGGTCATGATGATCTGTGTTATCCGGGGACGGTACTTAGTGTCAGCTATGTAGGTGAGCGTTACGAAGTACGAGTGCAGATGGAAGGGCTGGGCGTATGGACAGCCTATATGAACCAAAGAGTACGGGTAGGAGAGCGGGTTCAGCTTCATATAGCCCCCGAGCGGATATGCCGAATGGATGGTTATGACAACCCGAGTGTGAAGCACAGAGAAGTTATAGCAGCCGCCAATTAAAGTAGTGAAAATCAAACAGAAACCAAGGGAGATGGAATGAGATGTTAGGGATGAAAACACGGAAAAAGAGTGCAATGCTGTTATTAACTGCGGTAATGAGTATCAGTTTGTTCGGATGTAGTACAGGGAACACAACCACAGGCAACGCGGCACAACCCGCGGGTGAAGGAAACACAGCGGCGGCGGAAACAACGAAACCGGCTGGCGGCAAGTTGGTATTGTACAGTGCTGGCCCACAGAAGCTGGCGGATAACATCGTAAGCGGATTTACGGACAAAACAGGTATCGAAGTCGAGATGTTCCAGGGAACAACAGGCAAAATTTTGGCTCGTATGGAAGCAGAGAAGTCCAATCCGGTGGCAGACGTTGTCATTCTGGCCTCTTTACCTTCAGCACAGGCTCTGAAAGCCGATGGACTGACTATGCCTTATCCTGATGCAGCCAATGCAGACAAGCTGAACAAGGATTGGTCAGATGCAGAGGGCAACTACTTCAGTAGCAGCGCTTCCGCACTGGGTATTGTGTATAACACCAAACTGGTGTCTACACCACCAACAAGTTGGGCAGAGCTTGCTACGCCTGCGTGGAAAGATGCAGTGAACATTCCCGACCCTACATTATCAGGTTCAGCACTCGACTTCATCACAGGGTACCTGAGTGCGAATGGTGAAAAAGGATGGGATTTACTGAGTGCCTATAAAGCCAATGGTGTAGCGATGGCAGGCGCCAATCAGGAAGCACTTGATCCCGTCATCACGGGTGCCAAAAGCATCGTAGCGGCAGGTGTGGACTACATGGCGTATTCCTCCAAGGCAAAAGGTGAGCCACTGGATATCGTATATCCTGAGGAAGGTACGGTAATCAGCCCAAGACCGGCAGCGATTCTGAAATCCAGTCCAAATGTAGAGAACGCTAAAGCGTTCATTGACTACTTGTTGTCCGATGAAGCACAGAAGCTCGTTGCTGATGCTTATCTGATTCCGGGCCGTGAAGACATTGAAGCGACCAACCGTGCCAATGTGAAGGATATTCCACAACTTAAAGTGGATTGGAACTGGATGAGCGAGCATGGCGAAGAAACAGCAGCACGTTTTTCGGAGACTTTTAAGTAAGGCACAGTACAAAAAGACAATTAGGCAAAAGGAATACCTGCTGTCTGTGGAAAGTCATGTGAGGTGAACGTAGTGAAACCTGTTGTAATGGACAACAACCGAATTTTTCGGAGAGTGGGCGTGATTCTGGCCCTCTTTCTGCTGACCATAAGCATTGGCGTGCCGCTCTTGCTGATCTTCTGGCAAAGTGTGTATCCAGACGGACAATGGGACTGGATGGCACCGATTCGCACGATTACAGGTCATCATCTATCCGGTGTATTGCTGAACTCCGTCTGGCTTGGCATTTGCGTTGTAGCGGTAACCACACTGCTGGCGCTGCCGCTTGCCTGGATGATGGCGAAGACCCGTATGGGCGAGCATCGCTGGGTGGATGTGATCCTGATGATTCCCTTCATGACTCCGCCGTATATCGGATCAATGGGATGGATTCTGTTTATGCAAAAAGGGGGATATCTGCAGCAATGGGTGCCCTCATCTGCGGGCTGGAGTGAGCTGTTCTTCAGCTTCTGGGGCATGGTGCTCATCATGAGCTTGCACCTGTTCCCATTCCTGTATCTGCTGCTTCGGGATGCATTAATCCGCATCGGTGGTAATCTGGAAGAAGCGGGAGCCGTGCATGGTGCACGTGCGGGGTACCGTTTCAGACGCATTATTTTACCCTTATTGTTGTCGTCCTACGGCATGGGGATCATGCTGGTCTTTGTCAAAACGATTGCGGAATTCGGAACACCGGCAACCTTCGGGCGTAAGATTGGCTATTATGTCATGACCTCCGAGATCCATAAGTACATCTCCAGTTGGCCGATTGATTTCGGCAAGGCGACTTCACTGGCATCGGTGTTGCTGTCCGTCTGTCTGGTGATGTGGTATATGCAGTCTGCCATGAGTCGAAAGTTCACGTATCGTCTGGTAGGTGGGAAGGGGCAACGTTCGAAGCGATATTCCCTTCGTGGCGGAGCAGGATGGTTGTGCGGGGTGTATCTTGCGATCCTGTTGATTATGTCGATAGGTATCCCGTATTTCTCCATCATCGCCGCTTCGACCATGAAGCTACGGGGATCGGGACTCGCTTTTGATAACCTGACATTGGATCATTACAAGGAGCTGTTATCTTGGGGTTCGGTAAGTATGAAGGCGATCGGGAACAGTCTGGGACTATCTCTCGCGGCTTCAACCGTTGCTGTTATTATCGGTACGGGTTTTGCGCTAGCTATCGGCAGATCGTCTTCATTCATGCAGCGTGTGATTGACTTGTTCAGTCTGTTGCCTAATACAGTGCCGGGCATCGTGATGGTGGTGGGTCTGATTCTCTTCTGGAACTCACCTTGGATGCCAGTCACGTTGTATAACACCTACGGCATGGTTGTTCTCACGTACGTTGTTCTCTTCTTGCCTTACACCGTGCAGTATGTAAAATCGAGCTTTACCCAGATTGATGGAACATTGTTCCAGGCGGGGCAAGTCTTTGGCGGGAAGCCGCTGTATATTCTGCGGCGTATCCTGATCCCGCTGATCCTGCCCGGCATGCTCGCCGGCTGGATGATGACCTTTACGATTGCTACCCGGGAACTGGTAGGTTCGTTGTTGATTCTTCCACCGTCGATGCAGACGTCGGCTACGTATATTTTTGCCCAATTCGAACAAGGTCAGGTATCACTCGGAATGGCGATGGCCGTTGTGACTGTAGGCATGACGGTGCTCATGCTGCTTGGAATTGAAATGCTGAATTCAAAGAGAAAGTGGAATGCATCATGATCAAACTGAACGTATGGGGCGGTGCAGGGGAACATGGACGTTCCGCCTATCTCCTGAGCGGGAGCAATTTTCGCCTTTTGCTGGATTGTGGTGTGAAAAAAGAAGGCACGGGCGAGTATCCACTGATTGACCCGGAGATTGTTCCGCAACTGGATGCGGTCCTGTTGTCCCACGCCCATGAGGACCATTCAGTCGCCATACCTTTGCTGTATAAGATGGGCTACCAGGGTGAAGTATGGATGACGAGGGAGACGAGGGCGCAGCTGCGTACGTATTTTGCCAACTGGCGCAGGTTTGTAGAGCGTGTAGGTGAAGAACTTCCTTATAATGAAGCAGATGAGCAAGCTATTCGTTATCGGTATCTGGAGGATGAGGGGGTACCCCAAACCTGGTTCGAACCCATTCCCGAAGCAAAAGTGATGTGGGGACGGAGTGGACATCTGGCTGGATCCGTGTGGTTTGGGCTTGAAGTGGAAGCTAAGCGGATTTTCTATTCCGGGGACTACACGTCCGAATCGATGCTTTTACAGGAGGATTGTCCAGCGGAGGCGTTCTCACAGGCAGACATAACTCGTGAAAATCTGGTGTTTGATGCTCCGAGCAGCGAGCAGTGGGGTACGGAGCAACTAATCGCTATCAACAGTGGGCAAAAGGCTGGAGAATTGATAACGTCACAAGATCAGAAATCTGTTGCATCAGAGGCGTCGTCAAGAACACTTGTATCCATGGAGTTACCCATGAAGCAGGGAAATTTCACATCGAACGTAGCAGACGTAGCAGACGTAGCAGCAATATCTTCAGTCGGGCTGGTAGATCTGGCGATCGTTGATGCTGCCTACGGTACGGACCAAGATACACAGGCTGACAAACTGGAACAGCTGGAACGAGCCATTCACCAAACGATTGCTCAAGGTGGAAAGGTGCTGCTACCCATGCCTGTCGTAGGGCGTGGACAGGAGATCATACTGTGGGCACAGCAACAATTCCCGGCTGTTCCAATCGTAGTGGAACAAGGACTGGTGGATGGCATGAAGCAGCTTATTCATGTCCCGTACTGGTTGAGGGAGAAGGGAGAGCATGTCACCGGAAGTTCGTTGAAAGACGAAATTGATGGCTTTCTGACCGGACGAGGATGGGATCTGCCTACGACCACCCAAGAGCGGGAACAACTGTTGGAACAACATGCTGCTTCGCTATGGTTCATTCCGGACGGCATGATGCAGTCCTCGCTTGCCCGTTGGTATTATAGCCAATTATCGGACAGGGAGGAAAATCTGATTCTGCTCACTGGGCATGTTGCTCACGGTACATTTGCTGATAAGCTGCTACGGGTTCCTGATAAGTATGGAGCGTGTGAGGTGCGAAAAATACGCTATAAAGTGCATCAGGGCTGGAAGGATGTCGAACAGATGCTGCATGGGATTCCAGCAAGACATACGGTTCTTGTGCATGCTGACCGGGCAGAGACAGACAGATTAAGAGAAGGTTTGCTCAGAAATAGCCCGTCACCGGGAACAGTTATACATTCACTGTCTGCTGGAGACGAGCTATATGTGTGAGTTGTGCATGAATTGATTGTTACGTTATCTGAGAACGTCCATGGGGACGTTCTTTTTCATTGTTGTGTGATCATTTAGGGTTCGCGATGAATGGGGTGCTCCAGTTCGGCATGACCCATTAAACTATCAACGGCTTCACCATCCACCAGTATATCCAGGCTGTTCACTTCATCAAATTGAAACATCGTTGTTGTTAAAGCTTCCAATGCGAGCAACTCTCCACTGGTACCGAGGTTGGCTTCAGCGGGGATATGAACATCAAAAGTCACCGTGCCCTCTGCATATTGGATAGAGAGCAATTCAACCTGCTCCCAGAGGGAAACGAGCTCCGAATCGGTGTTAGTTTGCATAGCTGCATATGTTTTTTCGTATTTCTCGGAATCATCCTTGTATTCAATTTCCTGCTCTGTTTTTTGAAGCTCCAGAACCTGAGAATCAGCCATATAAACATCGACGACTTGTGTGTTCATTTTGCCCAGATCCACCTCCGTTTCGGATGGGTTGGGTTCATTCGATCCGGATTCACTCACTGGCTTCTGAGCACATCCAACTCCGATAAGGATCAAACATGATAATATAAGTGCCCAACCTAGCTTCTTATTCAAAGGATCACTTCCTTCATCTAATAATTTATTTTATGATTTATAGACCCAAATACTCCTTAATTCCATCGGCTATCGCTTGAGCGGCTCTCATCTGTACGTCATCGGATGACATCCGTTCCTCATCGAGCACATTACTCAGGAATCCCACTTCCAAAAGCACTGCAGGCATGGTCGTGTCTCGAATCACTTCCAAGTTGCCATTTTTCACACCACGATCTCTGAGCCCCATGGCTTTCACCAAACGTTGATGAATGATATGGGCTAATTCCTTGCTGTTACTGCGTTGATAATAATATGTCTCCGTACCTGTCGCTTGGGGGGCGGACTTCACACTATTGCCATGGATAGATACAAATACATCTGCATTTAATTGATTGGCGAGCTGCACACGCTCAGGGCGGGTCGGATAAGTATCACCCTCACGAGTCATTACCAATTCGATATGGGGTTCATTAAGCAGCAGGGCTTGTACTTTGTGAGCCAATACCAGATTGTAGTCCTTCTCGGGTTGGTTAGTGATGCTGATCGTCCCTGGATCACTGCCGCCGTGTCCTGGATCGATCACAACGACCTTGCGTCCTGAATCGCCTACTGGAGTGACAGGAGCAGGTGCGACGTTGTCTCCCGCAACATTCAGATCAATAATCAGCTTGTCGGCAATCACATTCTGGCTATACTGGACATCCTTCACATGATTTAATTCTACAACAATTCGAACTTGCCCGGGATCTCGTTTGAAAAGGGAATATCTCACTTCCGTCACATTGGGATAACCGCTCACATCCAGCTTGCCATTGAATCCTTGATCCAGCGGTTGGGATAGATCGCCAAAGACGGCTCCAGGCAAGTCCACAACCAGACGATCAGGGTACTTGAGGGTCGTTACTACTGGCTGAACTGCCCCATCCGTGGATAACACAAGCTGATTGTTGGCAAATTGGATATCGGTAACCTGGACGACAGAAGAGGAGTCCCCATTCCCTGAACTGTTGCCAGGGTCAACAGCAGGGTCCTTGTTGGTGTTTGTTAAGTATACAATCTTGTCTTGATTGTTCCATTTTACCTTAAGCCCCATTTGTTCACTGACAAATCGAATGGGCACCACCAGGGTTTTATTCAAAATTTGCGGTGCTGTGTTCAAGGTGACCTGCTTGTCAGCAACCATGGCTTGTTTTTGGTCCACGGTTAGAGAGATGATCTGTTGATCTTGCTGGATTTTTACAGTGTGTGCTTGCTGGTTCCAATCGACTTTGAATTTCAAATTTTCGGCAACGACACGAATCGGGATCATCACGTTTTTATTGATAATCGTCACCTGTACATCATTTGGGAGGACTAATTCCTCTCCATCCATAAAGATTTTCGACGTGCTTGCAGCGGCATTTCCCTGATTAGGGAGCAAAAAGAGTAAGAACAGGCTCAAAAACAGTAGTAAAATGGTTTTCTTCATTATGCACCTCGACTAATATTAGATCTATAAGTACACTTCCAAAATATACCTACATAGTATAAACGGTAAATATGTAAAAATGTTTCTTTTTAGAATTGAATATGTATCAAATTTATCTATATGAAAGAGACGATCCTGCTGAAAGATCGCCTCTTATTACTCTTTATGAAAATATAAATTATTGCAGTTGCAGTGCTTTGGCTGTTTTTGCCTCAACTTCATCCAAAAGTGAAGTCATGTCCATACCTGCGTGGTTGCCGAGCAGGATAATCGTGATGTCATCGGACAGATTACGTGAAAAGGCTGTGGCGAACCCGCCACCACTACCGTTATGGAAGACGGTACGATTCGTGCCGTTTTCTTTGAGAATCCAAGCGTAGCCATAGTTTTTATCGGAGTAAGGCTCATACATCTGTTCAATCGTATCCTGGCTTAGAATCTTGTCTGTATACAGCGCACGATCCCATTTGAGCATATCGTCCACCGTGGAATAGATGGTTCCTGACCCGGATTGAGACACATAGTAAGGAGCAGTTACCCATGCGTTATCTTGTTGAATAAAACCACTAATCGTATGCACTTTACGGGAAGCCTCTCCCGAATTTTTCATGCCAAGTGGTTTCAGTATCGTCTGCTGCACGTAATCGGCATAACTCATGCCGGATACCTGTTCAACGACGTATGCGAGCAGAACATACCCGCTGTTGCTGTACAGATAGGCACTCCCCGGTTCGAACTTCAGCGTTTTGTGGCGAATCTCTTCCACAGTCTCTTCCATCGAAGTTCCTTCACCCCTGCCGAATGCAGATGGCAGACCTGAAGTCTGAGACAACAGCATATGCAGCGTGATCTGATCTCCCTTCGGTATACCGGAGATATACTTGGAGATTGGATCTTGTACATTAATCTTACCATCCTCAACTAGACTCAGAATGGACGCAGCCGTGAAAGATTTGCTAAGCGATGCGATTCGGGTCTTCTGATCCGGGCGATTCAGCGTCTGTTCGTCGGCAAGTCCGTAGCCTTGCTTCAGAAGTACCTCACCATCGCGGGCAATCAGAGCCATACCTGGATAGTTAATTTCGCGCAGATACGTATCTACGCTGGCAACCTCGCTGTTCAGCAGGCTGACTTGATCGGTTACCATATTCACACTCATCTGACCTGTAGCTGTGCGTTGGACTTTGATATCGGCCTTGATTGCATTAGCCATGGCCCGGACAGGGACCATCAAGGTACCGTTAACCGTACGTGAATTCACCCCTGTGGCCAGATCGACCTGGTTTACCTTAATGGAATTGCTGCCAGCCTGATGGATCAGCTTGTCTCTGCCAACGGTAATGGTAGCCGTCTTGGTGCGATTATCCCATTTCAACGTGCCTTTAACCGATGTGACCACATCCCTCAGTGGAACAAACGTTGAACCTTTGAATATAAGTGGTGCGTTCTTCCAGGATTGTTGCTCACCATTCACTTCAATGTGAACTGCTTGCGTCGCCTGCGCTGCGGATGCCGTGATACCAGCTTGTCCCAGAATGGGGCCTGCGCACAGGATGAGCGCTAACAGAATGCGGAACATGGATGAATATACAGTGGAAAAACGTTGTCTTTCATTTGACTTGCGTAAGATTTGAATCCTCTCCTTCCAATCGTTTCATGAATAACCAGCTTATGAGCATTGTAAACGATCTCGTGGAGGGGGTCAAAACGAAGGGAAATGAGGAGTCTTCATCATCAGCTCTGCTTGAAAAAATTAAATTTGTTCCATTTAGTATATATACATAATATTTTTACAGCATTTGTCCGATAAAAGGAGAGGTGGAGATTTATGATGGGGGTAGTTAAATGAAGAAAAGGATTCGAAACTGGTTTACTTTAACCGTAAAAAAACGCCTGGTTGCTGCATTGCTCCTGTTCCTGATAGTACCGAGCATCACCGTGGGATGGTTGTCTTATCAAAAAGCGGCTGACCAGGTTAAGCAAGAAATTATTCGTTCCGCACAGGCCAAAACAGAAATGCTTAGTCTACAGATTAATCAGATGTTGGATATGGAGAAGGATAACGCAGCACAGATGGCCGCGGGTATTACCTCAAACGATATTATTAACAAATCACCTGCACTTCAAAGGCAGATGGATCGGATGTCTCAAAATCACAAGGAACTGGGAGTACTTACCGCAGGTGCCGAAGATGGCAGCTGGATGAAGTCCCCTGAATCCGAGGAACAGAATTATGATCCTCGAGAACGTTCATGGTATACGATGGGGATGTCCCAGGATGTACCAGTAATCTCAGATACGTTCCAGTCGGCTTCGACGGGCGAATGGGTTGTGACCGCAGCGGCCAAGCTGGCTGACGGCAAAGGGGTATTCGGAGCCAATGTCAGTCTCAATCATCTGAAAGAATCCGTTGATCAGATACACATTGGTAAAGAAGGAAGACTGTACATGCTGGATAACGGGGGTAAATTCCTGTTCCACTACAATATTGAATCCGGCACACAGTCGGATGAAAGTTATATTAATGAGATGTATACGCAGGAAAGTGGTACTGTGAAGTATACATATGATGGTCGCGAAGTGGAAGCTGTGTATTTTACTAATCCGGTGACGGGTTGGAAAATTGTTGGTGAGATGGTTCCTTCGGAAGCAACGGAAGCCGTAATGCCTATTTTGATCCGTTCAATTACGATTGTGGCATCTGCATTAGTTATTGGGTTGATTTTGCTTGTTTTCATTATCCGCAGCATTCACCGGCCATTACTGCAATTGACGCAGGCAGCATCCCAAGTAAGTGCAGGGGATCTAACGGTTCGTGTAGGTTTGCAGCGTAAGGATGAGTTCGGACAGCTTGGAGAAAGCTTCGATATGATGACGACTTCACTCCGTAGTGTGCTAGGAGAAGTACATGATACGTCCAGCCAGCTGGCAGCATCTTCTGAAGAGCTAATGGCAAGTTCGGAGCAGACATCCAAGGCCACAGAACAAGTGGCTGAACTGATGCAGGATGCAGCTGAAGGAACGACTTTGCAAAACAACAGCCTTGCTGCTACAGGTCAACTCGTGGGTGAAATGTCCATTGGAGTTAAAGAAATCTCATCAAGTGCTGAAGATACTGCTCGTATCGCTCTTGATGCATCCACCAAGTCGGAAGCGGGTATGGTTACCGTGGAAGAAGCAGTTACCCATATTCAGCAGGTGAATGACGAAAGTAAAGCCATGTCTGTCGTAATTGAGGATCTGCGAGCGAAAAATGAAGAGATTCTTGTGATTGTGGCCGAGATTACGGCCATTGCCAAGCAGACGAACATCCTCGCATTAAATGCTTCCATTGAAGCTTCAAGAGCTGGCGAGCAAGGGCGCGGATTCGCGGTTGTAGCCAACGAAGTGAAGACACTGGCTCACAGTTCAGGCGCTTCAGCCGAGCGGATTAATGCGCTTATGCATGAGATGCAGGAGAAAACCAATGCGGTGCAATCGACCTTTGCCCGGACGGGAGAAGGGATGGTCAAGAGTTCGCAGATGGTTACGGAAGCGGGCGAAGCTTTCCATAACATTCGCACCGCCGTACAGTTGGTAGCTGCACAAGCTGGAGAAGTATCCGCGGCTTCCCGTCAGATTGATGGGGGTATGGGTCATATCAACAAGGCAGTGAATGATACGATGGTTCTGTCGGACAGAATTGCCTCTGGAACAGAAGATGGATCAGCTGCTGCCCAAGAGCAGTTGGCCACGATGGAAGAGGTTGCAGCATCTTCGGCGGCATTGTCACGTATGGCTGAAGATCTGCAAAGCATGATTGAACGGTTTAAGTTGTAACAGTGATTGAAATGAGACTGCAGGGATACACTCTGCGGTCTTTTTCTTTTGTACAGAGGTATTCGTGATGTCTTCCAATACAACATCTCTTTCAGTATATTGACATATAACAAACAAAATTATATTATGTCTATAAATAAACAAACTAAAATAATGATTAGTTGATTGATATTAATTTCAAATGACCATAACAATGATAAAAAAGGAGCTTTTACATGAAATCATCAGAATCCTGGTTACAAACAGCTTCGTTGGAAGAGATCAAGCGTGGTTATATGGAGGAAGGTCCCGCCTATATATGCATCTGCTGCGGATACAGGACAGAGGCGGGGATTATCTACCCTGAAGAAGGGGTGCTCTATGAGGCAGCCCGCTATATGCGTGTTCATATCGAGAAGGTTCATGGATCGGTATTTGAGTATTTACTGGAGTTGGATAAAAGCGTAACCGGATTGTCTGATGTCCAGCGGGGCTTGCTGGCGCAATTCCATGAAGGCAAGAAGGATGCTGAAGTACAGAAGGCCCTTGGCATCGGGAGTGCTTCCACGATTCGGAATCACCGGTTTGTATTGAAGGAGAAGGAACGGCAGGCCAAGATATTCCTGGCATTAATGGAGCTTCTCAAAAGTAAGGATACCCAGACTCAAGCTGAATGGGTGTCGCCGGTGACAAGACATGGACATACAATTCATCGTGATTCATTTGATATTACAGAACAGGATCGGGAGAAGGTGCTAAGCAAGTATTTTCCAGAAGGCACCAGCGGTCCACTGACGACGTTTCATATGCAGCAAAAACATAAATATATCGTGCTCACTGAGATAGCCAAACGATTCGATACAGAGCGCAAATATTCCGAGAAACAGGTCAATGAGCTGCTGAAGGAAGTCTATGACGATTACGTAGAAATAAGGAGGTACCTGATCGACTATGGCTTGATGGAGCGTGAGCCAGATGGCAGTCAGTATTGGCTGGGAAGCCGTGCAGATCAACAGAGTGCCCAAGATAGAAAACAGGGTCGCAAAGAAAAGGGGGAGCGGGAGAACATGGATCGTCGCAAAGAACTGCAGGAACAGGCGAAGGAAGTCAAGACGGAAGCGGGCGTCTACCAGATTCGGAATGAACGTAACGGCAAAGTCTATATCGATAGTACACTTAATCTGAAAACCATTAATGGACAACGGTTTATGCTACAGATGGGCAGCCATCTGAATCGAAGGTTGCAGGCTGAATGGAATGAATATGGAGAGAATGCCTTCGTGATCGAAGTGCTGGAGATATTGAAGCAAGACGATAACCCTTATTATGATACAAAGGATGCATTGGCCAAATGTTTGAATCGCTGGTTTGAACAATTAGAACCCTATGGAGATCAAGGGTACCATGGAGATAAAAAGCAATCTGCTGAATAGGAAGGACATTTTCTATCCAAATTTCATGACTCTTCATAACCCAAAAGCCCCTTTGCCAATATGATGGCAAAGGGGCTTTTGGGTTATAGACTATTTGTTATATAAGTTGAACTAATCTTTTGCACGATAACGGAGAGGACAGAAAAAACCTGAAAAAGCGAAGCTACAAGCTTTCTGCAAGAAAGCTACTCCGGAAGCATACACTTCGCCTAAAAGCTTTCTGAAAGAAAGCTTTTAGGCGAAGTGTATGCTATCCACGGATCTTCCCCTTCGGAAAAGGGAATAGAAAAATCTGGAGATAACAGCGATAAGAAGGTTATTCTGTCATCGTAATTGCAGCTGCCTCACAGCAGATGTCTGCAAGCACAGCCGAAGTGGTGCAATCCATTGATTAGATCCATACCATATCGGAAACGAATGCCGATGGAACGGAGAACATCTCTCTGAGCTACAGAGGGGGAGATTGCTTCCATGCAGGAGATATCTTCCTCTGCTGACTCGCTTTCTGAAGCGTTCTTTTGGCTCCTTGCTGGTAAGGATTCCAACATTTCCAGATGTTTCTGGTGCTATCGTATGACATAATTCGAGTTTATTCAACATTATTTATGCATTTTATGAAAATATTTTTTGGTTTTATAGGTATTTAGGATTACATCTGTTCTATAAAAAGTAATCTGTCTCTCCCTTAGTGCACATCTTGTGGTATATTTCTAAATTAATGTGGCGCGAAAGATGTAATATGCCACATGCTTAAGGAATGGACGTTGTTATGGTGAATACACAGAGAAAGCTGTTTTCATTGAAAAATGCACCTGAATGGGTACTCATCGATATATATCGGCTGATGGAGACAGAAATTGGAGAGGGGTTGTACCGGAGTTGGACCAAAGTACACAACAGATATCTATGCAGAAGAACACGGAAGAGGTCCAGGATCATGCCACTTTCATGCAGGGGGTCAAGGATTGTATCCCAACCCTGCTTGGCTATTTGAGTATTGGCTTTGCTGCGGGTGTCATTGAAATGACCGCAGGTCTGAGTCTGGCGGAAACGGCTCTGCTCAGCCTGATCCTATATGCAGGATCAGCTCAGTTTATTGCAGCAGGCATGCTCGCATCGAATGGGTCAGCACTAGCCATCATGTTCACCATATTTTTTGTGAATCTTCGTCATTTGCTGCTCAGTGCAGCTGTATCACCGTATTTTCGGCATCTGACCCCGCTTAAAAATATGTGGATTGGTTCACTGCTTACCGACGAGTCATTCGGTGTGGCGATGACGCGTGCTATTGGCAGGGAAAGGCTCAGTGAACGGTGGATGCACGGTCTGAATATTACCGCGTACCTGAACTGGTTCGTAGCCAATATGGCGGGAGCATACTTTGGACGCTGGATCACCAACCCGGAACGACTGGGTCTGGATTATGCATTGCCAGCGATGTTTATCGGACTGGTTGTACTCCAGCTGGTGCATCGCAAAAATAAAAAAATACACATTAATGTGGCGATTATCGCCGTGGTCTGTGTAATCTTCGCCAGTATGGCTTCACTTGGCAGCATGAGTGTTATTGTGGCTGCGGTCATTGCGGCAACGATGGGAGTGTTCATGGAACGATGGAAGTAAGATGGGATGTATTTTGGATTATTATGGGTTCAGCGTTGTTAACATTTATCCCGCGTGTACTGCCACTGATGCTGTTCAGCAAGATACAGATTCCACTGTGGTTGTTACGCTGGCTTGAATATGTACCCGTAGCGGTCATGGCAGCACTGATCGGTCAGGAACTATTCATGTCGGACAACCAGTTAGTGCCGATTATGCAGAATGCGGCCTTGTGGGCATCCCTGCCTACGATTGCGGTAGCCATCTGGACACGCAGTCTGCTTGGAACCGTATTGGTCGGTATTGTGGCGATGATGATCTTGCGATATTTGATCGGATAATTGCTAGGTTCTATTGTAATATCCGGTAATTCCTTCGCCTGATCGGTTAATACTGTTCTATAGAGGACAGATAACCTATCTGAGCGAAGGGAGCTGGATTCATGAGTGAACAAAAGCGCAAGCTGTTAATTACGGGAGCTGCTGGAGTCATTGGTCGCACTCTGTTGGAGGGGCTGAGATCCAAGGGCACGTACGACATCGTTGCGGCCGATCTGCATGAAGACGAGAAAGCTGGCATTGTAGCTATGGATGTGACAGACGGGGAACGCTTGAAAGAACTGATGCAGGGAGTTCACACCGTTCTGCACATTGCATGGGCCAAGGATGAGGAAGATTTTCTGGGCAAAGTTCTGCCGATCAATGTAACTGGAGCCTACCACGTATATGAAGCTGCACGGTTGAACGGTGTTCAGCGGGTGATTTTTGCAAGCTCCAACCATGCGACAGGCTTCTATCCTACCGGAGAGGATATTGAAGTGGATGATCCGTACCGACCGGACAGTTTCTATGGACTTAGCAAATGTTATATTGAACTGCTGGGACGGTATTACGTCGACAAATATAACTTGTCCTCATTCAACATTCGGATAGGGAACTTCTCGGGTGATACATACCCGCACTCGGAGCGCTCTGCCCACATCTGGATCTCGCCCAGGGACATGGTTCAACTTGCCGAGTGCTGTATTGAGGCGGATTCGGATATGAAATATCTGAATCTGTATGGGACTTCAGCGAATACAGACAATTACTATGATATTGGCTACCTGGCACAGAAGATGGGATACCATCCTCAGGATGATGCAGCCGAACTGTGGGAAGAGGCAAAGCTTAGGGGCGTACCCGATAAACACGACGAGACAGCCTTCCAGGGCGGAGGCCATGTGGAGAAAGAACCGAGGAATTCATAGATGGGTATCTATATAAGATGAATTAATCAATTACACGATAACGGAGAGGACAGAAAAAACCTGAAAAAGCGAAGCGTTCGCCTTTATCCTCGGATTTTTCCCTTCTGAAAAGGGAATCAAAAAAATCTGGGGATAACAGCGATTGGAAGGTTGTTCTGTCATCGTAGTGTCGGTGTAAATATATGTAGTTCAACTTATATAGTTATGAAAACGCTATTTTCTATTGTAGCCGAAAGGGATAAAATGGAGACTGAGGTGTTCAGTGTTTCCATTTTGCACAAGAGGAAGGAACGATTTCAATCATGAGTACAAGTCCATCCGTTATATTGTTTCAGGGAGACTCGATTACAGATGGGGGAAGATCACGCAATGATGATCCGAATCATTTTCTCGGTCACGGGTATGCGTATCTGATCTCCAGCAAACTGGGTATGGAACTGGCCGGCAAGCATAAGACATTCTATAACAGAGGCATCAGCGGGGATCGGGTATCCGATCTGTACGCACGCTGGAATGAGGATACGATTAGTCTGAAACCCGATCTGATCAGCATCCTGATTGGGGTTAATGATGCCTGGCGCACGATGAATGGAGAGCCTAGCGGGATTACGGATCGTTTCGGACGAGCATATCGTCACTTGCTAGAAGAAACAAGGGAAGTGATGCCGGATACGGGTCTGATTTTGCTGGAGCCGTTTATTCTGAAAACCGGAGCGACTGTGGAGAAATGGGAGGCTTGGGAAGAGCATATTGGTCAGTATCAGAATCTGGCGCAAGGTCTCGCTGAAGAATTCGGGGCTGTGTGGGTACCATTGCAACAAACGTTCAACGATGCCCTGAAGCAGGCGGATGCAGCATACTGGTTGTGGGATGGCGTGCATCCAACCGCAGCAGGTCATGAGCTGATTGCACGTCAGTGGTTATCTGTTGTACAAAATTCTCCACTTGCGATTGTGTAACAATAACGGAACAGTTGCGATTTGGGCAGCGGGAACAGGTGTTAAGGATTGGATAAGGGTATGAGATAGCCATAAAAAGCCTGTGCTGACAGGCAGAATACAACGGAGAACCTGACGAGGGTTCTTCTTTTTTTTGGTTAGGAAGGAGAAGGACGTAAGGTCGTGGAAAGGTTTCTAATGGATAATTCTTCAAAAGTGTTATGAAATCCGGTAAAATGAAATCGATTACATTATAATATTGGTATGACATTCCATTAACGAAGAGTGGTGAATCCAATGGAAGATTCCATTCACGAAGTCGAAAATGAAAACATAAACAAACGTGGAAATGAGAGCAAAGCAGTGAGTTCCCTAAGCGCCGACAGACTCTTGGAGAAGTTAGCCCGGCCTGAGTTGACTACGCTATACACGGACTTGAAGGCTTACGGTGAACGTGCCTTGAACGAACCCATACCTTCCTTGTCGTTCCGTCTATATCGACAGTTCAGCGATACAGGTGAGCGGAAAGCCTATGAGGAGGCTTATTTTGATCGAAGGGGCAGACTGGCTGCTGTGGCGATGCTCGCATTGGACACGGCCAGGCCGGATGCACTGCAAGCGTTGGAAGAAATGTTGTGGGACATATGTGGTGAGTATACGTGGTGTTTGACAGCGCATCTGGGTACGGGAGAGGTCGATCAGGTGGATGGAAACATCGATCTGTTCGCCGCAGAGACGGTACATATGCTGGCCGAAGTTGTAACGATTCACGCCGAGCGGCTGGATCGCCTTGTCATAGAGCGGATCAGGTTCGAAGCAGAGCGGCGAATCTTCACTCCGCTTTACCGGGATCAACGGAAGTTCCACTGGCAGACAGCGGATCACAACTGGTCGGCGGTCTGTGGTGGCTGCTGTGGCATGGCTGCATTGTTGCTGTTGGAGGATGAGCCAACACTACGGGAATCGATCTGCCAAACAGTCAGTTGTATGAACGCATTCCTGAGCGGTTATGGCGAGGATGGCGGCTGTGCCGAAGGTATTGGATATTGGGTATATGGCTTCGGTTATTTTACCTATTATGCCGAGATGCTTCGTGAGTATAGTGAGGGTGAACTAGATCTGTTGACGGGTTCCAAAGTCGCAGCAATCGCAGCCTTCCCGCTGCGAGTTCATCTGTCGGGCGGCATATTTGTGAACTATTCGGACAGTGCCGAGCAGGAAGAGATTCCTTCCGGATTACTCTCCCTGCTTGCATCCCGAGTTGGGTTACAAATGGATCTGCCGCTTCACATTCCACTGCTTACCGATGATCCCTGTCATCGCTGGGCTCATCTGCTGCGGAACGTGATGTGGAGCGATCCGGAAGTATATGGTGACGAAGAAGCCGTTGCACAGTCTGAACGTGGAATTGTTTTTCAAAATCTGGGCTGGATGATTGCAAAGGGCACGATCGATTGTCCGGGTACACAACGTACGAACAGCGCCCCCCTTCATGTTGCTATTTCCGTTAAAGGCGGGCATAACGACGAACCTCATAACCATAATGATCTAGGGCAGTTCATTATCCATTGCGGTGGTGAGAACATCCTATGTGATCCAGGAGCAGGGTTGTATAGCCAAGCCTATTTTGCACCAGGTAGAGAGCAGTTGTTCCACATCTCATCATCCGGGCATAGCGTTCCGCTCATTGAAGGTCAGGAGCAAAGCTCGGGTCGGCAAGCGCAAGCCCAAGTGTTGGAGGCAAATCTGGCAAAGGATAGCTGTGAGCTGGATACAACATTGGATCTGACATCCGCATACCCTGGAGCTGCTTCGCTGGCTCGTTATATGCGCCAATTTCATTGGAGAATAGGTCCTGACAGTAGCAGAGATAGGGCAGAATTGCGTATGATTGACCGTTTTCAATGGAAAAGCAGGATTGTGTCTTCGGCTGAAAAATCATCTTCGGTGGACGATTCAGGTGCAGGGTGTTCAAGCGTTGTAGAGCGATGGATGAGCAGATTGAAGCCTGAAGTGGTGAAGAGCGGTAATCTTCGCTGGCAAGGTGTACATGGAACAGTCCACATGACATATGATGCGAACCAGTGGCAAGTCCTTACGGAGGCAATGGACACAGTTGACCATGACAATGTTCCAGTCACATTCTATCGGACGTCACTATCATGGACAGGTGTGATTGATGAAACAGATGTTCGGTTAGAAAGTCCTGATCCACGTGAAACGATATGTAAGGTAATCTTCATCATAGAACCGAAAATGGGAGAAAACGAGGTGAACATGATTGAGTAAATATACATCTGCTTTCACGTATCCATGAAGATTAACTCGAAACGTTACCGTACGTTGGCAGAACAAGCGGGCCCAGCTCCGACAGAAGGCTGGAATCGGGATCGCAAGCTGGCGCTTGTTGAGAGTGTTGTTCGCGCTTACACATCATATCAGGATAGTGATGGTGCAATTATAGATCCGTTCTCGGGTGTGGAGAGGTATTATGCTACACCAGCCTATGCGATGGCTGCGGCTTAACGGATCATAGTGTACGAACGGAGTATCGGAGAGCGTATGAAGAATCTACAGCACTGGATCAGGGGGCCATTATTCATCTGGAGGAGCAGGCCGTGGCCCCCCGCAATGGGTTACTGAGGGAAGCGCGAATTGAAATGAGCGGAGCCCGTAGTCTGACATTTACAATCCGCTTGGGTGAGGTTACATGAAGGTGTTCAGGTCGGGGGTTAAAGTCTGGTATTGAATCGAGGAGGGATATGTTCATGAACACATCAACGTCGGTAAAATGGTTAGAGGAAGCGTGGCAACAGGGAGCTGCCAAAACGATTCGGAATGCGAAGCGGATTAAGGATACATTCCCGCACATCTCCCCGCAGGGGACGTATGACCGGAATGATCCGGAATGGTGGACAGCAGGTTTCTGGCCTGGATTGTTATGGCTGATCTATGGGGAATCTCCGGAAAGTGAAGCGGCAGCTCCGCTACATCGCATTGCCGAAAGCTGTGAGCGGCAACTGGAAGGTTGTCTGCGTGATCCCGAATCGGTCGATCACGATCTGGGGTTCATCTGGCTGCTTAGTGGCGTAGCCAACTACCGCCAGACGGGCAGCGCGGATGGACGGCGGCGTGGCATGCTTGCCGCCAACCTGCTCGCTGCCCGCTTCCACGTGCGCGGTGAGTTCATCCGCGCCTGGAACTTCAGCTCGTCAGCAATGGATACGCGCGGCGTAGCCATCATTGACAGCATGATGAACCTGCCGCTGCTCTACTGGGCATCCGAGCAGAGCGGCGACCCTCGCTTCCGCTGGCTGGCGGAAGCGCATGCGGACACCGTGGCGCGCGAATTCATCCGCGCTGACGGGTCCATCTGCCACGTGGTGGAGTTCGATACACACACGGGGCAGAAGCTGCGAGAGCATGGCGGACAGGGCCATGCTCCGGGTTCCGCCTGGGCGCGGGGCACCGCCTGGGCGTTGCACGGGTTTGCGCTGTCTTTCCGGTATACGGGCGAAGCCCGATATCTGGAGACAGCGGAGCGTGCGGCCGATTTCTTCCTCGCCATGCTTGGCGAAGAGATCGTGCCGGTGTGGGATTTCCGCGCACCTGCGGAGCATCAGGTGGCGTGGGACTCGTCCGCTGCGGCAATTGCCGCGAGCGGGTTGCTAGAGCTGGCGAAGCTGTCGCCACGCGGCGAAACCTACGCCGCCGCGGGAGAACGAATCGTCCGCGGTTTGCATGAGAACTATAGCTCCGGCGACTCGGCAGCGGAAGAAGGTCTGATCATGCAGGGAACGGTGCATTACCCGGAAGGGCGAGGGCTGAATGTGCCGATTATATACGGCGATTATTTCTATATGGAAGCGCTGGCGAAGCTGCGTGGACGTGCGGGGTTATTTTAAAGAAGAATGGAGAACTACGCACAGAATGAAGTAAAGCTTAGAACTAATCAGTAGGGTCATATTATTAGCCTTCGAGTTGATGCATTCGATTAAAATCATAAATCAGTTATATATTCAGTAGTTAGTAGTAGCACCAGTAGAAAATCCATCATCACCTGCCCGGGTGTGGCTGTCTCCAATATTAGGAACGATATCTTTTCTATTGGAGACAGAGGCGGATGATGTACATAAGCGAAGGAAGACGAAAGAAGAAGCTAACCTATGAAGATCGTACTCGTGCGAATCCCGTTGGTTTATAGAGATTGGTAGTTGTTATGCTCTATTGAAAAGGACGTGTCTCATTTTGAAGGCGTGCGTCTCAGAATGACAAAGTCGGCAGAAGATTGATCCGGATAGCGCTGCGGAATAATCTCATGAACTTTGAAATCAGGGTAGTCGAACAGATACTCGAACAGATTACGGTCCTGGATTGTATCAATCCCCGGGTTGCCGTCTTCTTTCAAACGCGTGTATAGCACCACCCATGCTGTGGAAGAGTGCAGAACATCGTAGAGGGTATTGCGAAAATCTGTTTCATCTGTAATATGATACAGCACATCCAGACAGACCGTCAGATCGGCTTGCAGGAAACCTCGGTTAACCCACAGTCCTGGTGTATACAGCATGAAGCTCTTGGACGAATCTTTGGCAAACTGGGAAGCACAGCGTTTTACGGAAGAGGCTGCCACATCAACACCCAGGTAATCCTCATAGTTCATGTATTGCAACTGGTTGCCATCCCCACATCCAAACTCAATGACACGATGAATGCCTTCGCGTTGAATTAATCCGTTCACAACTTCGGCCTTGAATTCGGCCAATACCCCGTATGAACCCCTCCCAGAAGTCTCACCCGAACGATACGTCTCCTCCCAATATCCGATGTAATCAAAAGGCTGGCGCATATGCTTCCCCCGATCCTGTGAAATGAAGTTCAAGACAATCACTATACATAGGTTATGCGCAATATTCGCAGGTATGAATTAGTCGGAACAGGAGGAGCGAATGAATTAATTTCCACAGAATTACCTGAAAATTTCCTGAAAGTCTAAACATCTGGGAAGAACTTGCCGACATTAAAGATAAGGAAAAAAATGATGATAATCGGGGGGAAATGATGTTAAAGCCAAGATTGACCAAGTACATGGTGATGATGCTGGTGTTGATGCTGAGTATATCCAACGTAGGCTTGGCCGCTGCGGCAGATAAAGAACTGTCCAAAATTGTGGTTTCCAAGAATGAAATGTCGCTCGAAGTTGGTGATTCCAGTTCTGTTACGGTAACAGGGGTATATTCTGATAATACGTCGACAAACGTAACGATCAGTTCATCCTGGAGTACCAGTGATACTTCGATAGCAACTGTATATAATGGCGCAATTACAGCCAAAAAGGAAGGTACAGCAACGATTACCGCAGCGTACCAGGGTCAGAGTCAGACCGTTCAAGTGAAAGTAACGAAGAAGGTCAAAGCTCTTTCGAAAAACGTGCAAAGTCTGGAATTGCGTACGGGAGACACGAAAGACATTATTTTGACAGCAACGTATAGTGACAACACTACAAGTGAAAAGGCATCCGAGACTGCAGAATGGTCTACCAGTGATGAGAAGGTTGCTACCGTTGTGAATGGTAAAGTAACTGGACAAAGCGCGGGTACGGCCGTCATCACAGCCAAGGTTGGCAGCCAAAGCGTGACGGTGGATGTTAACGTTGAAGTGGTTAAACGTGTAGATGTAGATAAACAGCAAGTTAACTTGTTGTTGAACAAAAGTGAAAGTGTGAACGTGACGGCTACTTATCCAGATGGCACAACCAAAGATGTAACCGATCTGGCGGAGTGGACATCCAGCAATGAGAAGGTTGCAGATGTTCTTAAGGGTGAAATCACAGGATATTCGGCAGGTTCTGCCAAGATCACAGCCAAATACGGTACGAAATCAGTATCCGTTGACGTGGATGTGGATCTGACCAGCAAACTGAGTGTGGAGAAACAAAGTATTTTCTTCCGTTTGAATGAGACAACCAAAACGGCTAATGTCGTTGTAACAGCTTCATATCCGAACAGTAGCGATGTGAATGTAACGGATCAAGCAACTTGGACATCCAGCAACGAGAAAGTTGCGACAGTATTCAAGGGACAGGTTACAGCCATTAGTGCAGGTTCGACAACGATCAAAGCCACTTATAGTGGTAAAACAGTCGAAATTGCTGTCGATGTAGATACGGCAAGATATTTGGATATCAAAGATGTAAATGACAAGCTCGCCATGAGTGTTACGGGTGATAACAAGTCCAAGACATTGGTGGCCAATGCAGAGTATATTGATGGAAGCACAGAAGTTGTAACTTCCAAAGCAACATGGACTTCAAGCAATGCAGATGTTGTATATGTATCCAACGGCGATTTGATCGCATACAAATCCGGTACGGCTACGATCACTGTAGCTTATGGCGGTAAAACGGTTAAATTCACAGTGAATGTAGACGTAGCAGATAAGTATGAGATGGACAAGAAGAAAGCTTCTGTAGCCGTTGGAGGAACGACCAATGCCAAAGTACTGGCGTTGTACGGTGAAACATCCAAGGATGTATCCGAAGATGCAACCTGGAGCAGCAGCAGTGACAAAATCGCTGAGGTAGATAGCAAAGGGGTTATCACAGGTGTTGCTACAGGTAAAGCGACCATCACAGCGAAGATTGAAGGCAAAACGCTGACTCTGCCTGTTGAAGTAGGTATGGCAAGTGGACTGGAAGCAGATGTGAACTTCGTTGTTCTGTCCGCCAAAGAAACACAGAATATCCTTCTAACAGGTACGGATGAAGATGGCAACACGCTGGATGTAACATCCGAAGCAACCTGGAAATCAAGCAACTCACGTGTAGCTGATGTGAAAAAAGGTGTGATCACGGGTAACAGCAGTGGTAAAGCCAATATCACGGCAGAATACGGCTCCAAAAAAGTGACCATTCAGGTCGAAGTGGATGTCATCTCACGTATTGAAGCTTCCGAACCGGCTCTTTCCCTGAAATCAGGTGATACAGCTGATCTGACGGTAACTGCTTTCTTGAGCGACGGTAGCGAGCGTGATGTAACAGACAAAGCTGAATGGAAAACCAACAGTTACAAAGTAGCACAGGTAACCAAAGGTAAAGTCAAAGCTATAGGTTCAGGTAAAGCTAAAATTACAGCTAAATACGGCAGCAAGTCTGTAACCATTGCGGTAGATGTGGATACACTGAAATATTTGCAGACCGATAAAGTAACATTGACCATGAAGCCAGGAGAAAAAGTAACTGTGGCGGCAACTGCAACGTATGCCGATGGCAGTGAAGCTAATGTATCCAAACCGGCTCTCTGGAAGTCTTCCCGTATTGCGACAGCATCGGTGAAAGACGGCATCATTCAGGCAAATGGCAAAGGTAAAGCAACGATTACCGTAACATTTGCAGGTGTAAAAACCAAAGTAACTGTCGTGGTTGAAGCGAAGTAAATGGGTCTTGTAATGCGAACGTAAGCGTACAATTCAATTTGCGGTGGTGTCAGCTTAAGAGCTGGCATCACCGTATTTTTGTTGCATACTATCTTGTTAAACTAACGGCATTAGTATAAGATGAGATTAAACTAATATAGTTAGTTTTAACTCAAAGGAGCTGATCGAGTATACTTTCTTCACTGCAGTCAATGAATCTCGCTGTACGGTTTATTTTGGAGTTATGTGCACTTGCCATATATGCATATTGGGGGTTCAGGGTAGGAAACGGAGGTTGGGGCAGAGTTGTTCTGAGTATTGTTGCTCCTGTACTGGTCGCAGTATTATGGGGACTATGGGGGTCTCCACAAGCAGCATATCCATTGACGGGATGGGTACATCTGGGCTTCGAAATCGTCCTATTCGGTCTGCCCGTCTGGTTGCTACTTACCTTGGATAGGCCGATGCTGGCAATGGTATACGGAGTGTTATATATAATAAACAAGCTACTGATGCAGCTATGGCATCAGTAGCTTGAAGGATAAATATAATCATGAATTATATTATCACAATTAAAATTACATCGTGTGCGACAGTACCAGTGCACCATAGGCAAAAGCAATCACGATCAGAATGGCCGGATGCAGCTTGGTTTTGGTCATGACCCAGAGCGAGATGGCTGCAATGATCAACGTCTGCCAGATGCCGATGGAATCGGTGGATAACTGACCGAATTCCCATGTAAGCAGGATCATGAGTACAGCGATAACAGGCTGCACGAGCAGGGTCATGCCTTTAACTTTCGGTGAAGTACGATGTTTGTTCAATAGACGAAGTAATATAATTAATGCGGTTGCGGAAGGTACGATTGTAGCAAAGCTTGCGATAAATGCCCCAAACCAGCCTGCCACGTGATACCCGACGAATGCAGCAATTTTGGTTGCAATCGGGCCGGGAAGGGCGTTACCAATCGCCAGCACATCACCGAATTGCTCGGTGGTCATCCATTGGTAGTGGTTCACAATTTCTTCCTGCATGAGCGGAATGGAAGCCGGGCCGCCCCCATATCCCAAGATGTTTGCTACGAAAAATCCCCAAAATAATTCCCACCAGGTCTGGAGCATCCTTAGGACACCCCCTTATCGGACTTGCCTTTGGACTTGAAGCGCTGGACCAGATCCAGATGGAAGACACCGTATCCAAGGAAAACCGCGATCACAATCCCCGGATGGATATCCAGCAGTTGCAATAGTACAAAGGCAATTACGCCAAACAGGGCGGCAAAGACCTTGCCGAGTCCCTTCCAGGCTTTCATGGCGAATTCATAAGCCATCATACCCAGCATGACAAAAATGACCGGCCGAACGGCGGCTACCATGCCTGCTACCACTTTCGACTCGCGCAGCGCGTACATGGAACCGAGCAGAGCAATGATAGCAATGCTTGTCGGTAAAATGTGAGCGAGTACGGACACAATCGCGCCCAGTACACCTTTGGTTTTATAACCCAAATATGCGGCCATCTTGGTCGCAATAGGACCGGGAAGGGCGTTAGCGATAGCCAAAATCTCGCCGAACTCCTCATCACTGACCCATTTATAACGCGTAATAGCTTCATAACGGATCAATGGAATAACCGAAGGTCCACCGCCATATCCGAGAATCCCGGTTCGGACCATTCCGATCACGAGACCTTTGTAATCTTTCCAACCCATGCTGATTTCCTCCTAGAGTCTCATGCCCATCCGGCTTTTATAGCGTTTCAACAACAGCTGTGATTCGACTTTGACGATGCCTGGCATCTTGTAGAGCTTCTCGAGCAAGAACTGCTCCATCTCTTCCATATCCGCAAAAATACCGTGCATGTGCAGGGTACTCGGGCCTGTCATATGATAGAGGCTGGTGACGGCCGGTTCTTCGTCCAGTTTCTCCGCGACTTCATCCAGGAAGGGCGGTTCAACATCGACATTGAAAAAGGCGGAGACCTGTAGCCCAACCTTGCCAGGGTTGATCACCACGGTGAAGCGTTCGATGATTCCTTTTTCCGATAAAGCATTAATGCGAGCTTGGACGGCTACACGTGACAACCCAATCTGTGTACCCAGATCCGTATAGGATATTCGGCTGTTATGGTGAAGCGCGGCGATGATTTTGCGATCCATCTCGTCCAGATTGTACATTTGTGGAATTTCCCCTCCCTTGGAGGAGCGTTTCTCTGACATGTTGACCATCCTTTTCTCTCGCTATATGAAATGAATTGAAATTTTACTGAACATACAATGTGTATGTGGCATTCATAGTTTAATGACGAATCGTAACTGGAGTCAATCTATTTATCATGATTATTGAATTTGACCGATTTTGAGCTTTCATTTTGTCATTTTGTCCAATCGGAAATAAAAAGACCACTCGCACAGTCCAATAGCGAGCAGCCGTTAAATATAGATAAGCTGGAGTGAAGCGCAAAGCACGATACGAGGCATGTGCGGTTATGCCTGTGCTGTCTTGGGCAGGAAAAGGGTGACGGTTGTCCCTTCGCCAGGCTCGGAAGAAACTCTCAACGTTCCGCCTGCTCCACGGGCACGCTCTTCCATGCTGAACAATCCAACACCATTGCCAGCGGTTGCTTCGCTGAATCCAGCACCCTGGTCTTCAATAATAACCATCGTCATGTCTTCCGCATCTTCTACAGCAACACGTGCCTCGGCAACATCGGCATACTTCGCGACATTCGTTAAGGCTTCCTGGATAATCCGGTATATGGCAATCTCCCGGTTCATCTCCAGTCGCTTGCGCAAGTTACATTCCAGATCCACTTCGATCCCGTAGTGACGGGTATAATTCTCAATGTAAGTCCGAATTGCCGGGACAACACCGAGGTCATCCAGAACGGATGGCCTTAGTTCCCATGCCATGCCGCGCACATCTTCCATGATGCCCGTGACCTGTTTTCGCAGTGCTTCGACGCCCGGTTGAGGCTGATCTGCCAGTAGTCGGTCCATCTGAATAACCAGAGAGAAGAGACTTTGTCCGATCCCGTCATGCAGTTCACGCGAGATCCGGCGTCGCTCCTCTTCCTGAATGTTCATTACTTGGGACATCATCTTCTGCAACTCGCCTTCGACAGATTTCAGCTTGGTTACCTCACTACGTACAGCCAGATATTGATATGGCTCGCCATCGTTATCGAGGAAAGGCACGATGGTGGTGTTGACCCAATAATAACTGCCATCTCTGGCACGATTGCGAATCTCCCCGTTCCATACCTTACCTGAGGATATTGTGTCCCACAGGTTTTTCATAAAGTTTTTGCCATGGTATCCGGAATTAATGATTCGATGATCCTTACCGATCAGTTCCTCGCGTTCATACTGCGAGATCTCACAGAATTTATCATTCACATATTGGATTTTCCCTTTGCGGTCCGTGAGAGCAACAATGGAGGACTCATCCAGAGCAAATTTCAGATCACTCAGTTGATGCAGGGAACCCTTCAACCTGCTGCGAAATTCATTATCGGTAATGTGGTTGTCGATCTCGTTCAGCAGGAGGCGTACGGGCTGGTCTGCGAGTCCACTTAGTCTGTTCTTGCGTGCACTACTCAAAGTTCAACAACCCCTTTTTCATGGCGAACTTCACCAGTTCCGGTCGTGTACGCAGGCCAAGCTTCTCCATCAGATTGCTTTTGTGGGATTCGACCGTCTTGACACTGATGATCAGATGTTCGGCGATTTCCTTGTTAGCGTATCCCTTGGCGATCCAGGACAGAATTTCTTTCTCCCGATCGGAAAGTGTGTCATAAGGTCCGGCGTTTTCCTGTTTGGCTTTGTCGAGGTATTCGCTCATCAGCCGTTTGGTCGCACTCGGGTACAAGTAAGCACTGCCATCTGCCACAGAGCGTATAGCGGCCAGCAATTCTTCGTGCGGCGCGCTCTTGAGGATGTAACCGGAAGCTCCGGCATGAATCGCTCGGAAAAGGTACTCCTCATCATCATGCATCGTCAGAATCAGGATCGCGAGATCCGGCATTAATTTTTTCAATTCAGCGGTAGCCGTCAGGCCGTCTTTGCCTGGCGGCATGCTGAAATCCATCAAGACGACATCTGGTTTCAATTCTTGAGCCTTGGCAATGGCTTCATCGCCGTCAGCGGCATCTCCAACGATATGTATATCATTCTTTCCTTCCAGTAAGGCGATCAGCCCGGAGCGCACGACAACATGGTCGTCTACAACTAATAGTTGAATCACATCATTTCCCCCTGTCCGATTCCACAGTTCTATCTATATCATAACAAAAAAGAAGCCATTCAGAGCTTAAATCTCCGAATAGCTTCTCTCACTCTCTAGTACAAACTTTTTATCCATATACGTGCGGCTCCAGATGTAGAGCGACTTGTTCGGTCTGCCGGATCATATTCGGTGAAAAGGTACAAGGCAGTCTGCTGCCAACGAGCAGCACGGCCCCAGGCACGCTTCCTTCCTGAAACACAGGTACCGCTATGGCACTTACCAGCCGCTCAGCAAGCATTAACGGGCAGCGACCGGGGGTATGCTCCCCTGTGGATTGTGCATCGGATCGGGCTGTGCGCCCAGTCCGAAGGGCTGTGCCTACCAGATCTTGTCCGGGACGCATTTCCATGCGTTTCACCCGTTCATTACTAGCCCCAGAGGTATACTTCCAGCGTAGCATTGTCCCGTTCAAACAGGCAAGTCCACAGAAGTCGCTGGATGTGTTCAGGCGCAGGCCGTCAATCATCTCCTGAATGCCAGATGACAGTTCATCATGCATGAGAGGACACTTCCTTTTTCGGATTATAGCGTACATAACGTGTAATCATTATCATTAACAGAGGTTGTTCAAAAAGTCCGCTTTTGATTACGAAGGATGCCTAGCGGCATCATCAGCATCGAATATGGAACTCAGCCGAAATGTCCGTTACTCACGTAGTTTTCCCTACGCTCCGCTACTCCATTTCTAGCTTCATCCCATCTTCTCGGTACTGAAAACCGTTCTTTTTGAACACGCACTTAAAGTAAGGGTATTACGATGTTAGTTCTATTGTAGACCCTTTCTCGTACATTGTAATTCAGGGAAAACCCCTATTTCCGTTCTATAATTTACTGAACCTGGGCAGTGGAGGACTCCTGAATCAGGTACAGCAAGGGATTGAAGAAATGCGATGGATGGGGCATATCAGTGAAATGTGACTTTTCTCACAGCAAATTCAGGGAGTTTCTCGTTAATGATCAGGTAATCCCCCGATAACCCTGAAGCTACTTTCGCGATATGATGTATACATAAGGAATCACCGAGGGGGACGAAGGTTATGGGTACAGTATTTGTGGAAAGAACAACCCAAAGAACAGAGCAGAAACAAACGGAGGCGGGCAAAATGACACGAGAAACAGGCGGAATCCTTTCGTTCGTTACACCTGAGCAATGGGACCTGATTGAAGCGAAAATGCAACCCAAACGGGTAAAGTCGGGGTATAGTCTCTTTCTCGAAGGCGATGAAGCCGGATATCTGTACTACATTCGTACGGGACGAGTGAAAATGACCAAGTCGACGGAGGATGGCAAGGAAATTATCCTATCGATTCAGCAAAGCGGCGATCTCATCGGTGAGTTCGGCGGCATCGGCGGACTGAATCATAGCTATAGTGCAGAGATGGCGGAAAAAGGGGAACTGGCCATTATCTCGCTTGGCGATCTGGAAAGTATACTCAGCAAACATGGCGATCTGGCCTTGAAATTCTTGCAATGGATGGCCCTGTCGCAGCGGATTACCCAGTCGAGATTCCGTGATTTGCTGCTCTATGGCAAGGCGGGTGCCCTCGCTTCGACACTGATCCGTGCCAGCAACTCGTATGGTAAGGCTACACCGGATGGCATCGTGCTGGATATGAAGTTGAACCATACCGAACTTGCCGAGATGATTGGAGCTACCCGGGAGAGTGTAACGCGGATGCTGGGAGCATGGAAAGAACAAGGTACGCTGGATATGATGGATGGCAAACTGATGATTCGGGATCTGGCAGCCCTGCGCTGCATGTGTGGATGTCCGACATTCCCAAGCTGTCCAGTAGAGCTGTGCCGGTTGTAAAAATAGCTTATTCCGGGTTTGTACCTCCATTGGCGATTGGGGTCGTTACGGAGAATGATAAAAAGAGCTGGCATCCGTATAATCGGTGTCAGCTTTTTTGATGTATGCGGAAAATTAACTATGTAGCATTTGGTCTCCATTGGCCGACATATTCCCTGGCGAGAATCGAATAGATCACCGAGTCATGAAAGGAACCTTTGTAGAACCAGTGCTCCCGCAGCAGACCTTCTCGCTGCATACCAATCTTCTTCATGACATTTTCCGAAGCTGTGTTGTTCGGGCGACATTTGGCGTAAATCCGGTGAATGCCCAGTTCGTTGAAACCAAAATCCAGTATAGCGAGGGCTGCCTCGGCGGCATAACCTTTTCCTTGGTAAGCGGGATGGAGGACGTAACCGATCTCTGCATTGGTTTTCTCCATAACGTGAATACCTACTCCGCCGAGGAGAGCCCCGTCACTTTTCAAACATATCGCAAGTTCAAACCCCTCTCTTGGTTGTGCCTGCTGCATGTCCAACACAAACTGCACGTATGCTCGTGTATCCTCTTCGGTATTCGGTCCCCATGCTGTATGCTGTGTAACTTCCGTCATGGAGGTATAGGCATGAATCCTCTCCCAGTCCGTCTCCCGAATCTCTCGGATGATCAGTCTGTCGGTCTCCAATTGCATCGTTATTCACTCCTTCACGTTGGAATAATTTACTGTACATTGTACAACAAAATAGCCCGTAACGGATTCAACGAAAGAATCGGTCATGAGCTATGCTGTGTATCTATGATATATGTCGAATGCTATTGCGGTTGTTTACATTGAACTGCGGGATACGTATACGCCAGCTTGCGAATAATTTCCTTTTGCCATTTCGTATCACCCAGATTGGTTGCCAGGTTCAGAAGATCCAAATAATCGTCAAGCTGCAGGTCAGCCTTTTGCAGAGGTGTATTCATTCGATGTTCGTTCCCCTTTATCTATAAAATCGTAAAATCATATACAGTAGACAGGTACATAGAGACAGGTCCAATAATGATAATCATTATCACAGTTATATACTTATTATGCAATGAACGACGGAAAAATGCAATCCCAAGTCCGTAACGAATTTAACTTTTTTCAGAAAAAAGGCTCATCCACAGCACATGGGCAAATAGACTCAATTTCTAAACTTTTGCAACAATTTTACAAAAAGAAAGAGGAATTCAGCATATGAACCATTAAATTAAAGGAGGATAACCCATTATCAGGTAATTTGGAGGAGGAGAAAGGGAATATGAAGAAGGCGTTATGGCAGCACTGGATCGGGGCATTCCTGGTCTTTATCATGATGGCAACCGCATTGCTCGGGCCGGGTTCACAGAGTCCGGTACAAGCTGCAGCACCACTTACGGTATCTCAGGCCATCGCTGCCCAGAGCGGTGGAGGAACGGCGACGGTTGAAGGGATCATTGTTGGACATGCTACCGGGTCACTTACCGCGAAATTTACATCTCCGTATGCCAATGATTTTAATGTTCTGATTGCAGATTCAGCATCAGAGCGGACCAACGCCAGATTATTGGATGTACAGATTTCCGCATCTTTCCGTTCGCAATATGGACTGGCTTCCAACCCGAGTCTTGTAGGCAAAAAGATCATCGTAACCGGAACCTTGGGTGCCTATAACAGCTATGCAGGAGTCAAAAATCCAACTTCCATCACGCTTTCCTCCGGAACAACCAATCCTGATCCAGAACCGAACCCGGGGACAACACTGCCGGACGGTACTGGCAAGAAAGTATTGTTCGATAATACCCACGCCCAGACAGCAGGTGCTGCCGACTGGATTATCGACGGGGCATTTTCGGATTTTGCCAACGGTTTGCGAAACGCAGGCTTTGCAGTGGATCAGCTGGAACGCAGTATCCCGTATACATTTGGTGAGCAAGCCATCACCTATAATAAATTGAAAGATTACCACGTCTTCATCATTGGTGAAGCCAACGTGCCGTTCAAGGCAACAGAGCAGGCTGCGCTCGTGCAGTATGTACAGAACGGAGGAAGTATCTTCTTCATCTCCGATCACTATAATGCAGACCGCAACAAAAACCGCTGGGATTCTTCCGAAGTATTCAACGGTTATCGTCGTGGTGCCTTCCTGAATCCAGCCAAAGGCATGTCGTCGGCCGAAGCGGAATCACCTGCCATGCAAGGGGTAATTAGCTCAGACTGGCTCGCGACCAACTTTGGTGTTCGTTTCCGCTATAATTCTCTCGGCGATGCGAATGCATCGGATATCGTTGCACCTGCACAATCCTTCGGTATTACGGCTGGGGTTAATTCTGTAGCCATGCATGCCGGATCAACCATTGCAATTATGGATCCGAACAAGGCCAAAGGATTGGTGTATGTACCAAGTGGCGTGTCCAAGTGGGGCAATGCCGTGGATCAGGGCGTATACAATGGTGGTGGACGAGCTGAAGGTGCCTATGCTGCCATTGCGAAGATCGGTGCGGGCAAAGCTGCATTTATTGGCGACTCTTCACCTGTGGAAGATGCTACTCCGAAATATTTGCGTGAAGAGACTGGCGCTACCAAGAAAACCTATGATGGATTCAAAGAAGTGGATGATGCTACTTTCCTCGTGAATACCGTGAAATGGCTCGCAGTCAAAGAGAGCTATACCAGTCTGGCACAAGTGCCTGGACTGACATTGGATACGGCAACAAGCCTGCTTCCTATGGAAGCTCCGGCCGCGTCCACCGAGCCGCAACTTGAACCATGGGCTACACCTGCGGCAGGGTACAAATGGTATGACCCGACTACATTTAAGACAGGTTCATACGGTAAAGCGCAATAAGTGAAATAAACAGGACATCAAATCATTAGGCGAATAGGGTCTGACCGTGGAGGTTTGCGGACAGGCTCTTTTTTGCTTGTTATACCCGTTACAATCACGAAGACTAGCTCCTACAGCCCTGCCATTGCATAAATACCTGCTCTGGAGGGGAAGGTATGGGTACTATTAATGCGGCGTGAAGCCCAACCCAACCAGAGGAGGCGGCGAATGATGACTCAGCAAGCAGACTGTGACAGTTCATCGATGAGGCAGAAGCTCAAGGCAGACCTGCATCGTGTGGCGGATCGAATGAACATGACGTTATCCCGTTTTGACAATGACAGTGTCTGTCTGTTGGGGCAGTTTGCAGAGATCCGAGCGGAGATTAAGCAGATCGAGGTGCTCGCCTCTTCTTTTTATCTGGATTGTTATCTGTCGCCCTTTACCGAGAAGTTTGCCGAATTAACATCGAGCGTACAGCATCTTTCTGACCGGAGATATGGTGCGCTGATTGTGATTGAACGGAAAGTTCCGTTGGAGTCGATCATTCACTCAGGCGTGGCTGTGGATGCAAGAGTGACGCATGCGTTGCTGGAATCGCTGTTTATCCCCGGTGCGCCTCTGCATGACGGGGCTGTTCTCATTCGTGGCAATCAGATTGTATCCGCTGGTAATGTGTTGCCTTTATCCCAGGCGGAAGTGCATGAACGAAAGATAGGCACCCGTCATCGGGCTGCGCTTGGATTAAGTGAATTGACGGACGCCGTTGTACTGGTTGTCTCCGAAGAGACGGGACAGGCCTCATTTGCGGTGGAAGGAGATCTGCATCCAATTAATGTGGTTGAGACACTATCTTAAATGTGAACGATTCAGTGGGAAGTAGACCTTTTTCCTGTAAGGGAGAGAGGTTTTTCTATTGATAGACGATAAAATTATAATCTGAAGTTCGATAGCTTTGCTCCCGCCATACGAGAAATATCGACCGATGCTTCTCTGACATTGTGATGTGATTTTGCACAAAATGGGTATTCGTGGGTACAATAGAGGATGGTAAATAAATAGAGAACAATGTTGATTGGATCGCAAAAATGGTTGGAGGAGACGGTTAGCACATGAGTTGGTTTGAAGCAATGGAGTATCACGATTATGAGGAACTGGTTCTGTGCCAGGATCGAAATTCAGGGTTAAAAGCAATAATCGCCATACACGACACAACACTCGGCCCTGCGCTGGGAGGCACGCGGATGTGGACATACGCTTCGGAAGAAGCAGCCATTGAAGATGCCCTGCGCCTTGCCCGCGGTATGACATATAAGAATGCGGTATCTGGCCTGAATCTGGGCGGCGGTAAAACCGTCATTATCGGAGACCCAAGGCGTGACAAAAATGAAGCGATGTTTCGGGCTTTTGGCCGGTACATTCAAGGGCTGAACGGACGTTATATCACGGCCGAAGATGTGGGAACGACGGAAGAGGACATGAATCTGATCTATCAGGAAACCGATTATGTGACAGGCATCTCGGCGAGCTATGGTTCATCGGGTAATCCATCGCCTGCAACTGCCTGGGGTGTATATCGCGGGATCAAGGCAGCAGCCAAAGAGGCATTTGGTACGGATATGCTGGAAGGTAAAACAATAGCGGTCCAAGGTGTGGGCAATGTCGCGATGCATCTGTGCAAATATCTGTATGAGGAAGGTGCACGTCTGATTGTTACGGATATCCATAAGGACTCGGTGAAACAGGCTGTGGATCGCTTCGGCGCGACCGCTGTTGATCCCGCAGACATCACCGGTGTGGAGTGTGATATCTATGCACCATGTGCGCTGGGCGGTACGATTAATGATGATACGCTCAAGACGCTCAAGGCGAAGGTGGTAGCGGGCTGTGCCAATAATCAGCTATTGGAGACCCGTCATGGAGATCAATTATATGATATGGGCATCGTATACGCGCCTGACTATGTTATCAATGCGGGAGGCGTGATTAATATCGCAGATGAGCTGCACGGTTATAATGCAGATCGGGCGTGGAGCAAGATCGGAGGGATCTACACCAATCTGGAGAAAATATTCGAAAGCTCGCGCACGGAGGGGATCGCAACCTATGTTGCCGCAGATCGTCTGGCTGAGCGGCGGATCGAGCAGATGAAGAATACACGCAGCACATTCCTGCAGAATGGTCATCACGTGCTGAGTTCCCGGAGATTGCGCAAGTAATCGTAATCCATTCATCATGTAATTCTGAAAACTGTCTGTTAAGTATCGGCAAAATCCATTCCGGAATTGGATGTTGTCGATCTGATAGGCAGTTTTTTTGTGTTGCTGTCAGAACATAACAAAGAAAAACAGTGGCAATATCTCCCTAATTGATCAATTCCTCTGTGCATCTTTCCGATAATGAATATACATCGTTACGATAGAAATGGTTCAGGGAAGTGAGGAGAAAGTGAAAAATGGGAAAGAGACAAGGAATAGGTTATAAGCTCAGAAATATGTCGCTTAAAATCAAGTTGCCCATCATGATCAGTGTATTGGTTGTTTTGGTTCTGCTTGGTGCAACGACCACAAGTTATATGATTTCATCTGATGTAGTGGTCAGGAAAAGCAAAGATGAGATTAATGTGATGGCAGACCGCCTTGGGGAAGGGATATGGACAGCCATGCAGCTTCAACAACAGATGAGTCATGCGATATCCGTACATAACACGTTCAAAGAACTCTTGCAGTTGCGTGATACCAACGAAATGACAGATGAAACCTTTTTTACAGATGAGAATCCATACTTCAATAGAGCGAATACGATTCTCACCGACAGTATATCCAACACGGCAGGCACCAAGCCGGACCTGTTCGTGTTTGACAAGGAAGGAACCATGGTGGCGGGAACCATGCCGGATGTCATTGGGCAGTCACGGGGAGATCGGGAATATTTTAAGGAGTCCATACAGGGGAAATCCTTCATCAGTGACGCGGTCGTCTCTAAGACTAGCAAGAAGCTTATTATTGCATTCTCAGAGCCTATCACCGATGAACAGGGGAATATACTGGGTGTGTTCGCCATGTCGGTGGACAGCAGCTTCTTCCTGGGACAACTTAGAGACATTAAGATTAATGGTCAAGGCAGAGTTGAAGTGCTGAGTCGTAGCGGCATCATCATGTATGATTCACTGGACCCTTCCGTTGTGGGACAAACGCTGGAAGAGGACAAGGACGCCATGGAACTTATGGAGGCCAGAGCCACCGATAAAGTGAAAATCACTTCGATGGATCGAGATGACATCTACTATCGTATCAATCAGATTCCTGGCGCAGATCTCTCCGTGGTAATCATAGACGATTATGATGATATCAAACGTCCATTAGAGGATATGCAGCGCCAGATGGTTATCGTAACATTGATCGGAATTGTTCTGGCTATTGGCGTAGGGTTATTGATCTCTCGTAGTATTACGAGACCTATCGTTCGTCTGATCGGGCTGTTCCAACAGCTTGCTCAAGGGAATCTGACCGTCAAGGCCAATGGTAGATATAACAGCGAATTCAAGGACCTGGCGGAGAGCTTCAATGGCATGGTGGAGCAGAACAGAAACCTGATTAGCGATATGAATAGTTCGATCCATGTTCTTCAAGCCAGCACTCAGGAGCTGGAGGAAACATCGAGACAGACGGCAAGATCCATTGATGAGACATCAGCGACGTCCATGGGGATCGCGAAGGCGATGGAGGCCCAATCCGAAGATACCGAGCAGATTGCAGGCAAATTCAACAGCTTCGGTGATAAAGTGGCTGCCATGAACAGCAGTGCCCAGGATGTGAAGGCGAGAGCAGATGAGATCGAATCTGTGTTCCACAACGGGAATCAAGTCGTCAATGAATTGATGCGTATTAATGAGGTGAACGAACGGGAAGTAGAGAAAATCTCGGAGATTACGCTCAAACTTCAAACGAGTTCGGGCAGTATTAATCAGATCACGGAAGCCATCAGCCAGATTGCCAAGCAGACCAATCTGCTTGCATTGAATGCTTCCATTGAAGCATCACGGGCTGGAGAACATGGCAGAGGATTTGCAGTTGTAGCCGAAGAGATTCGCAATCTGGCAGAGCAGAGTTCCCGCCAGTCCAAGGAAATCTCCAGCATCATCGAGCAGAATCTGGCCGATGTAGCCGAGAACAACCAAAGTGTTGCGGAAATTCACACCATCTCGTCCAGACAGGATGAGCTTGTCTTGCAGACTCGTCAGGCGTTCGATATGATTCTGGAGAAAGTAACGGTAATCAATCAACAAATCGCCACGATGGCAGCACAGATGCAAGAGATGTTGCAGAACAAGGATGACGTACTGGAGTCAGCCCACAGTTTGTCCGCTTCAGGTGAGCAGGTATCTGCTTCGGTGGAGGAAGTAACGGCAACCATGATGGAGCAGTCCTCGACGGTACAGCAGTTGGCAAACATGGTCGATACGATCGATCAATTGACGCAAAAGCTAGCAGAATCGGCTGCGCGATTCAAGGTGGAATAAGCGTTAGTTGAATGTATAGTGGAAATAAAAACAAAAGGCACTCATTATGAGTGCCTTTTGCTTTTATTTCATATGTTCTAAGTTCAATAAGTTGAAGAGGGGGCTAGGGTACCTATATCAGAACGTAATGCACTTCTGGTTCAGCAGCTTCACGAATTGATCGAGCGCACTGCTGACATAACGACCCTCACCGCGAACAAAGGTGGTTGTAGTATGTGTGAATCGCTCGGCTAAGTCGAATACAGAGAAATGATCTGGTCTTTTGTGAATAACATTGCACGGCATAATGGTAAAAGCAATTCCAGACTCCACACAGCTGAGCAGGTTTTCCATCGTACTCACTTCGATGATATTACGAGCGGACAGCCCCTCTTCCTGCAAAAATCCTTCGGTCATTTCACGATAGGGGCAGCCCTCGGGGAAAACAACCCAAGATACTTGGCACAGACTTTCGGGTGGTGTGTCCATCTGTTTGGATATGATATGCACCGTGTCTTGCATCTCGTATTCCACTTTCAGTCCTTCCTTCACACAAGCCCCACTGATAAAGGCACCATCAATCTCATCGTCCTGTATTTTCTTGCGCAGTACTTTGGGTGAAGTGGCGTTAACGAGTGAGATGGATACCATCGGGTAGGTTGTTTGATATTCATTCAGAATCTCCATAAAGCGGCTGGATGCCGCCGTTTCCACAATGCCAATTTTCAGTGTGCCAGCAGGCTCACCTGGATCGGTCATATCCTGCTTCAGATCGTGCAAAAGGTTGTGAATCTGTGTCGCATATTGGACAAACTGCTCTCCTTTGGAGGTCAGTACAACGCCTTTGGGAAATCGGTTGAATAGCTGTATTTGATATTCCTGCTCCAGTTTTTTGATGCGTGTGGTGACATTGGATTGCGCGTAATTCAGTTCTTTGGCGGCCTGTGAGATTTTGCCTGAACGTGCTACCGCGAGAACAATATCGATATCGGAAAGTTCCATGCTGTATCCTCCTGAACGTGGATTAACTTCATTACTTTCGCAGATGTTGATGTTAGGTATCTCTATGAGAGATACAACTATATATTTCAATCATTTTACGATATATCAGGGCCGCCTTACAATATCCTTAATGACGAAGAGAGTAGGGATATGACATGAATAAAATGAATACACGTTCAACATTATTGAGCCCGGTGACGATTCATCAATGGGAATTAAGGAACCGAATTGTGATGGCTCCGTTGACCCGGGGCTTTGCTGATGATCAGGAGGGGACCGTGACGGATGAGATGGTAGCATATTATGAGCAGCGTGCGCGAGATGGTGTGGGACTTATCATTACCGAGGGCATTAACCCGAATCTGGCAGGCAAAGGTACCTATGGCATCCCCGGTCTATATACAGATGAACAGACGGCTTCTTGGAAAAGGGTAACGGATGCTGTTCACAGACATGGCGGAACCATTATTGCTCAGCTGTGGCATGTCGGCAGGTTGTCCCACTCCGATCTGATCGGAACAACCCCACTGGCACCTTCAAGCCTTGCGGCAGAGGGAAAAGTTCATAAGCTGCATAAGCCGTATCAGGTGCCCCAAGCGATGAGTGCACAGGATATAGCGGATACGATTCATTGTTTTCAAACGGCTGCTCGCAATGCGGTTCTGGCAGGGTTCGATGGGATCGAGCTTCATGCTGCGCATGGGTATTTGATCGACCAGTTTATCAATGAGAAGACCAACCACAGAACAGACGAATACGGAGGCGACACTGCGGGCAGATTGAGGTTCCTCCGGGATATTATTTTGGCTGTGAAAAAAGAAATCAGTGTGGATCGCATATCGGTACGATTCTCCGAGAAAAAGGACGATGATGCATCCTATGCATGGGCAGACCAAGCTGGAATGATCAATGCATATCTGAACTTGTTCCGCGAGACGGGAATTACGATCTTGCACCCCTCGACAGATCATTATGAGAAAGCGTGGGAAGGGGAGCAGTCCTTTCACGAGCGGATTCGAAGTCGGTGGGATGGCACCATCATTGGTGTGGGTGATCTGGATGTTCAGACCGCGGAGCACGCTATTGGCAAGGGAATCATAGATTTGGCTGCGTTCGGTAGACCGTTTATCGCCAATCCAGATCTGGTGCAGAGATTACATGAGGGTAAGCCGTTGATCGAGTATGATGCCAATGCCCATTTGCCTGTTTTGGTGTGAACATAAAGAAACAAAGGGCAGAAGCCGATCCTATGGATCGCTCAGCCCTTTGTTTACTTATGAAAAGGAACGTATTCAAAGTCATGTATTTTCCGTACTGAACAGTTCTGGGTATTCTATCTTGCGTGCTATAGCCACTTGCGGACGATGTAGACCCGAAGTTTAGATGCTCTTTGAGAAATCAAGTGGCTCTGTTTCGCTTTTCTTGGTTGAGCTTTTTTCGATATACCAGAGAATGATCATACACAACGCATAGAACACACTGAAAGCCAGAATAATGATCCATACACTTTCCATGTCCATGCTTTTGATGAAAATGCCTGTTAAATATGGACTAAGTGTGTAACCCAGGCAGCCTACGAATAACAACAAGCCATTAAACCGTCCCTGATGTGTATCGGGTACACGCGAAGCAATATACAGATTGATATTGGTCTGCACGAGAATCTCTCCAATGGTCCACAGCACCGTGGATAAGGCGACGATGGAAAAATGGGGGAAGTAACCCAACAGGTTCAATGCTCCAAATCCGATTCCATAGAAGAGTGCGCCTGTGGCTATGGAGTTTAGGGCAGTTAATGTGCGTGTAGCGGACAGGATCACGGTGGTAAGAATAATGACGCTAATGGCATTAATGGTCATGACAGAGCCGTAATATGCTGCCCCGTTCTCGCCAAACGAGTGATTCATCTGGAGTGGGAGGCTAAATGAGTATTGCATATAGATAAAATAGTTAAGGAATGACACGACGATGAAGAAGGCAACGAGTGGATTTTTCAACAGGAGTCTGAATAACGGCGAAGGTAGTTGGCTCGATAATTGTTGTTCTTGTTGTTGTCCAGTATGTTCGCTGCTTGTTGATGCCAATTCCTTGCGTGTGCCGATCTTAACCTGGTTGATGATAATAAAGGTAGATATCAGAAACACGGTACCGATACTTATAAAGACAATGTTGACATGATCCTTGATAAAAAAACCGGCGACCAGTGGTCCGATGGCTATACCCAGATTGGCCCCCAGATACATGAGGGAAAAGGCGGACTTTCGCTCTTTCTCCTCCGTGCACAGTTGAATAATTAGTGCATTATAAGCAGGCCGGGTAATACTGATGAAGAACATGACTGCAATCAGAAGATAACCAACTGTAATGGTGCCTGACCAAAAAGAGCAGCTTATAATCATGATGGCAGACAACAGTTGCCCGATGACAATAATTGTTTTTTTGCCCATAAGATCGCTTAAATAGCCGCCGAGAAGTACACCGGGTCCGCTAATCAGGGCTGCCATGGACACAAAAATCCCTGCACTGACCACATCCATGCCCATCTGCAACGTAAGCACCAAGGTAATCAGGGAGAATACAAAATCTCCCGTGCTGTTAATCGTTCTGGCTAAACAGAGATAATAGATATCGCGGCTCAGACCCGCGTAGGTTTTGAATAACGACAATAATTCCAGCCCTCCCCAAGGTAACCGTCACTCCAGACCAAAAACGGTAAGGATATCCGTACATCTTATACGGTTTCAGCAACCGTCACTTCAATCTTGAAGCGATTGTACATATCCAGCAGGGTTTGACGCAATTCCTCGAACGAATCACCCTCCACGATAGCATACCCTGATCGGGTCATGGTATCGTTTACGTCCCCTGCGCGTTGCCCCACTTGATAGGATACATTGAACTCAACGATGCCAGGGATATCCGCGTAATCCGCTATTCCGGATATGTGTTGAATTACCCCTGCGCGTGAAGGGAAGCAGATCATGCCTGTGAATTTATGGCTCGTCTCCTGTTGCTTAAATTCATATATTCCAACTTCCAGATCAGTGACGGCTTCGAAGAAATCAACGCCATGGGTGTTCTTGATACAAGGAGGCATGACATGCGATCCCCCGATTCTTGCACCAATTTCTCCAAACACCACTTCTCCTTCCGGAGTCAGAAAAAGTTCGGCATGTGTTACGGATTGATTGATACCCAAGGCAGCAATGACCCGTTCATTGAGTTCTTTGATGTGATGGATAAAATCAGCTTCCGTGCCTTCAGGGAACGTAATACTGGCCGGAGGTTTCTGCTTCGTCGCAATATCCAGGCAGTTATACAAGTATTGGGAAACGGATGCAAATGCAACCTTGCCCTTAGACACAATGGAATCACAATGAAACTCCGTTCCGTGGATGAATTCCTCCAGCAAATCCCTTTGCTGTGCTTGTCTTGTATGGTGTAGATAATGTGTCAGTTCATCCATGCTGGATAATTTGAACGTATTGATACTTCCATATCCGCTGAGTGGCTTCACAATAATCGGGAAGCCGTGTACAGCAGTGAAACGAATATAGTCCTGTTCATGTAGAGCAATTGCAATTTCAGAGGTCCGAATTCCGCGTTGATGCAGCATTTGTTTCATGATCCATTTGTTGCGAACAGCCTCAGCCTGATTGCGCTGCATACCGGGGATCCCGAATTCGGAGCGGAGCTGACCACCGATCTCAATGGCATTCTCACCCGGCGTTAACAAAGCTGTGATGGAATGGGTTTCACGAATCTCGATCATATGCTCCCGAATGGCATCCACAGATTCAAGATGATCAACATACCTAATTTCATCAAAGAAATCCTGGAGCCGCTCGGCATGATGCAGATTGTACCGTTCAATAATCAGAATTTTCTTGTGATCCGCCAATTTCTGCAACGGTTTAACGAAGTTTAATCCGGTAGGTAGCCTGAAATCAGATATGTATACAATCGTTTTCATACGTTCTCGTATATCCCCTTTCAGCAAAATGATAAAAATAGTAAAAATTCATTTCATAACATTATAGCTCAATATTTTCCATTTTGAATACACCTTTTAGTTAAAAATATGAACCAAAATACATATTTATGTTGCGTTAAAGTGTTAATTGACAATAGGGATTTTTTGGTATACGATCTTTAGCGGATTAGAAATAAAAAGGAGGAAATAGAAATAAATGGAGATCGTTAAAGAGAAATATGCCATACTGGGAACGCTGGGAGACGATGAAGGATTCCTGACTTGCAGCATGCATATCGCGAAGAAGCTAGGCAACTCGGAACGAATCAAGCCATACCCCGAATTTGAAGCGGCTGCGGAAGACTTGAGATCAGGGATCATTTCCTGCCTGCTGGTCCCCGGGGCGTATCCCAAGCTCAACAGCTTCATCATGGATTCTGAACTAGCGGTGTCTGAGAGCTTTGTTGAAAAGATTCCTGCGCTGGTTCTATCCGGATACCATGCGGTATGTCCAGATCACATCGATATTATCTATCATCATCCAGCAACCACATACTTGTTATCTGAACTTGATACAACCTATAGAGAGAACAGCACCGTATCGTCCAACCCCGAAGCCTGTAGAAAGGTTCTGCACAACACGGAGAATTCCATTGCGCTCACGAATCAGCTATGCGCTGATCATTACGGGCTTGTGACCTACAAGGTGTTGCGTGAGGGAATCAACATGCCATGGGTATGTTTTACACAAAATACACAGAGGGTGAATGCAGTCATATGAAGAGAATTGCTATTATACTGGATAAAAATCTGGAACCTGGCGCCGCCGCTAATGTGGCTGCCCTGTTAATGGGACAAGCAGCCCTGAATGAGCCGGGGTTATATGCTGATCAACCTGTGCTGGATCATAGCGGCGTTCAGCATGCGGGCATCCGATATAGCACTGTCATTCTGAAGGCTGGGGAGAATCAGCTGATCAACCTGGTCAAGTCCTGCTCAGATGGCAGCGATGGACTGAGTCATATTGTTTTTTCACAGACAGGTCAGTCGCTCAACAATGCCTTTGAACAATATGCAGTTGAGATTGCTTCGATGGAATTGGAAGCTACCAAAGTGGTAGGTGTCATTGTTTGGGGAGAAGATGATCAAGTTAGGGCAGCGACCAAAAAATTCAGTGTCATGAAATAACAAAGTCCTGGTGAATAAGGCTCAAAATAAGACAAAGCCCAAGTGATGATGCGACTGCACATCGTGTCAAATTGGGTATGAACATAACATAAGGGCAGAAGCTGATCTTAGAGATCACTCTGCCCTTCTTTACATATGAAAGGATCGTTATAGATTGCTGACAACTGCCGCTTTCTTTTCCGTAAAGTAATACACCAAGGCGAGCAGTGGCATGATCAGGCCAATCAGCGTTGTGAGACTCCATCCTCCATTCGCATAAGACCAGCTTCCAAGAGAGGATCCGATAGCTCCGCCGACAAAAAAGATTGACATGAATATACCGTTCACACGTCCTCTCGCTTCACTTCCTAACGAATAGATAATGCGTTGACCCAGCACCAGATTTCCCGACACGGCCATATCCAGTGTGATCGCCACAATCACAAGCAGAATCAGTGCAAACGTGGAGTGGTTCTGGAACACATAAGCCAGACCGAATGACGCAGCAGCAATCACCATGGCAGCACCCGTCAGAATACGTGTTAGTCCGCGATCTGCCAGTCTCCCGGCGATGGGAGCGGCGATAGCACCTCCAACACCAGCCAGTGCGAACCAGGCAATTCCTTGCTGTGACATGCCGAAATCGTTAGCCAGCCTGAGTGGAACCGTAGTCCAGAATAAACTAAAAGCACCAAACAGACTGGCTTGATAGAACGCCCGACGGCGTAACAAAGGCATCGTTCTGAATAGTGTGCCCAAGGAGACGATTAATTGCCCGTATTTCAAGGTGGGTTCAGGCTTGCGAGCAGGAAGAGCACGGGATAGAAGCAACATCAGAAGTGCTATGACAATAGCCGAGAATACAAAGACCGTCTGCCATCCGAAGAGGCTGGTGATGAAGCTTGCCACAGGACGAGCGAGCATGATGCCTAGCAGCAGACCGCTCATTACATTGCCGACCACCTGTCCGCGTTGTTCTTCGGAAGTAAGATATGTCGCATAGGGTACCAGAATTTGAGCAACAACAGAACCTATGCCAATGAATAGAGAGGCAGTCAGAAATACAACAGCAGTGGGCGAGAAAGCCGCAGCAATCAGGGCAACGACCAGTACGATCAGGAATAGCACGACCAAGCGCCGATTCTCCGTAATGTCACTGAGCGGTACGATAAATAGCAAACCAATGACATAGCCAATCTGTGTCAACGTTACAATCAATCCGGCAGCGGCAGAAGACAGCCCTGTGGTCATGCTAATCGGTCCGATAACAGTCTGAGCATAATACAGGTTTGCCACGATTAATCCACAAGCTGAGGCCAGCAAAAAAATAATCCAGGTGGGCACAGGCTCCCTCTTCACTTGTTGTCTCATATCCATCATAATCATCCTCCACAGTTCTAAATTAGTAGTACCTATAAACAGGTAATATTAAAATCGCCAATTACTAAACGTTACGTACACTAATTACGAATTATAATAAACTAAACGTTTAGTATTGTAAATAGGCGTTGAAATTTTTTGTGAATATAAAAGGTGAGCCGAGGATGTAATTGTGTGTGCTCATCGCAGTTTAGTATAATGAACGTATCGTTTTTAAGAATATGACTGATGATGAGAACTATGAATTAATTTACATCCAGGAGGGCTCAAGATGACTGCCAAAAGAGGACGTCCGCGTAACATGGAAACCCAGAATGCCATTCTTACAGCATCGTATGAGTTGTTGTTGGAGTACGGATTCGGGGCAGTTACGATCGAGAAGATCGCTGAACGTGCACAGGTGAGCAAAGCCACCATCTACAAATGGTGGCCGAACAAAGGCGCCGTCATTATGGACGGATATATGTCAGCTGCAACGTCAAGATTGCCAGTACCGGATACAGGTTCGGTATCTGAAGATATACGCATACATGCGAGTAATCTGGTTCGTTTTTTGACCAGTCGGGAAGGCAAGGTCATCACACAGATTATTGGGGAAGGGCAGTCGGATGCAGGGCTTGCCGAAGAATACCGTACAAGATACATCCAACCACGTCGACGTGAAGCTCGGGGAATTCTGGAGAAGGGTGTGGAGCGTGGCGAATTGAAGGCAGGAGTAGACATTGGATTGTACATTGATCTGATCTATGGGCCGGTGTTCTATCGTATGTTAGTGACGGGGGAAGCGATGGATGATTCCTATGTAGAGGTGTTGCTAAATTCCCTGTTTGGAGGCATTCAGTCCAAGTAGATGTAGGGAGAGCGACAATACCGATGAGAGGAAGTAGAAAGAGGGAGGAGGGCAATTCGTAGGAATTACCCTGGAAGGAACATGTGTGTATTGTACGTGGGAGAAACTTAAACCTGGAATATAGGTGCGATGACTGTGGGCCATGAATCTGTAACGTTGGAGGAAAGGGAGGATGAGTGCTCGCTTAACACCGGGGGTTCGTTCCACACCGAACTGGGCAGTTCACGACGTAGTATAGGGGCCACTTCCTTGGCAAAACGCTCCACTTGCTCCAACTGCTCGCTATGCGTTAATCCATCTACGCTGATACTCAGCGCCTGATGTCCGTAAGCGGCATGATAGTCCAGAATTTTCTCAATGACCTGCTCGGGACTGCCGATCAACACGGGACCTCGTGCGATGTTATCCTCCAGATCGGTGAAGGGAGACTGGTTATGCTGTGCGGCGGCGGTGGCATGGAACGCTTCATAATATGGCTTGTAGCGGCGGATAGCTTCTTCACCGGTATCCGCAAGATATAGACTGCCGGCACCGGAGCCAATCACTGCCTGCTGCGGATCATGACCATAATAATCAAGGCGCTCCCGATAATGATCGATTAACGCTTTGTATTTGGCTTGCGGATGAAAAGAGTTCGACGTGAAGAGCGGCTCGCCATATTTGGCAGCGAGTTCGGTCGATACAGTGCTGGACGCGCTACCATGCCAGATCGGGATGGATTGCTGAAGTGGCCTAGGCCACGTGGTAACTCCCTCAAGCGGAGGGCGATATGTTCCCTGCCAGGTTACATTCTCTTCAGACCACAGCCGTCTTAGCAGATGGTAGCGTTCATCGAGTGAATCCCATTGTTCCTCTTCGCTTATGCCGAACAGCGGATAGTGCCGAGGGTCATTGCCTTTCCCGATGATCATGTCCAGCCGTCCGCCCGATAATTGATCCAACGTGGCATAATCCTCGGCAACCCGGACTGGATCAAGTATACTAAGAACAGTGACGGTGGTTAGTAACCGGATGCGTGTGGTTGCTGCGGCTATTGCCGTTAATACGACAGGCGGTGAGGAAGATAGAAACGGTGCACCGTGTCGTTCACCGATTCCATAGGCATCGAATCCCAGTCGTTCAGCCAACTTCGCTTGCTCTAATATATTGTGGAATTTCTGCTGAGTCGTCAGAGCTTCCCCGGTTACTGCATTAGGCAGATTCATCATGAGACTAAACAAGGCAAATTTCATCTGACCTTCTCCTTGAACTGAATTAATAATTTTGTGTTGTATAATCCTATTGAGATAGTAGGATATGTAAGTTGCATTAAATGTATCACGTTCTTTCTAATTCTTCTAATGGATTTTTTCTATAAGCAAACATTCATTTCATGCTTCGATGCATATATGTGAAGGTAATTGCCACGATTTTTATTGACCGCTGTAAAATTTAGGATTAAAATTGTGCATATCATATAAATTCAAAATTATGGATTTTCATTGTGGAGGTGGGATACATGGAACCTACAACTACGATACGCTCATATATTGAGGACTACATCAGGAAACAAGGGTACACCTTACAGTATTTTGCCGACATATCGGGGGTTAACGCCGGAACGCTCAGTGCGATCATTAAGGGGACTCGGCCCATCGCTATGGCACAGCTGGATCTGATTACCCAGGGCATGAAGCTGGAAGAAGGATATTTCTACGAGATTTATGGGGCTGAATGTTTCGTGGAATCGGCACCCCACTGGAGAAGGCTGGAGCCATTCCTGCAGCGCTGTGCTGAATTGGACAAGCTGGAATGTATTCAGAGGGTTATCCAGGAAGTAACGGATGATCGCTCGTATATCTCGGAGTTGTTCGAATTGGCTGAAGGCATGCTTGAACGTGGACAGCAGAAGGCTGCGCGGATGTTGTATGAATGTGTGGCAGAATGCGAGAAATATCAACACTCGGAACGTCTGGCGCTGTGCCAATATCGGATCTTCACGCTATCTCTCGGTCAGGACCAGCATGAGAATCTCCGTGCGGCAGTACATTTTGAACCGTATATTAATCGGCTGGATGAGGAACGACAACTGGATGCGATAAAAGACCTGGCGAATACGTATGCTTCGCTCCGGTATTGGGATAAGTCATTTTCTCTTGCTGATGATTTAGGACGGAAAGCTGAAATTATCCAATCGTATACAAAGAAAAAAGTGAATAAAGAAGATAGAGTTACAGCTTATCCGTTATTTGTATATCAGGCATATTCAAACTTGCTCAAGGCCACCGCATGTGAGTGGAAAGGTGAGTACACTGAGGCACTGTTATATACAAGAAAAAATGCTGAATTAGCTAGTGTGTTAAATTTTAGTGACGAAGATATATTTTATATTGATATGTTTAGTAGTTGGACTGAGGCCAACACCTACTTATATAATTTGATGATGGGGAAGAAAGAGGTTCTCCCCGTGTATCTAGCTTGGGTTGAGCAAAGTGAAGGAGAAACTCTTACTGCTCTTGTTAAAATTATTGAAGCGGCAAATAATTATGAAATGGATATAGATCATATTTTACTAAAATTTGATAATTCCATTAATCTAATGTTGAGTGATAAAACCTTAACAGAAGGATACAATGAACAAATAAAGAATGACCAATACTCTAAACTTTTATTTGAGCTGGCAATGTATCTTTTTAACAGAGAGCGATACGCAGAAGGAATGCAGAAGCTTGTCTCTTGTCTGAGTTCAGCTATTAGAATTAATAATTCTAATGACATAATACAATGTATTGCTCTCTTTGAGAGATACAGGTCTTTTGCATCTAAAGAAATAGAAAATAACTATCGCAATCTAATGGAGGAGGTTTACAGCTATTATGAAAATAAAAAAAATCATAACTATACTCTTGTGTAGTGTTGTGATTATTAGCAATTTCCCTATAAGTCAGTTTGATGTGAAAGATCGGATGTATGCACCATCAGGTCATGGTACCGGGAAATTGTAATATATAAAAAGGATCACTATGGATACTTTATCGGCTTATTTCGGAGTGAGGAAATAAGCTTTTTTGTATTTTCATAGATTGACCAATGTAAAATACAGGATTAAAATAACATTTATTATATGAAATTGAATTATAAGTGGTTCTAATGACGGAGGTGAGACAGTGGAATTGGTACCTAAAATAAGAGTACTTATTGAGAAATATATGAGAGAGCAGAATCTCAAGTTGCAGCATTTTTCCGATATTACTGGAATTAATGTTGGAACTTTAAGTGCCATTCTTAAAGGCAACAGGCCAATGTCTATGAACCAACTGAATCAGATTACTTCTGTTATGGGATTAGAGAAAGGGTATTTTTATGAGAGTTATGGGGTTGAATCCTTCATAGAATCTTCGCCCCACTGGAGACGTTTGGAGCCATATCTATATGAGTGTGCTGAGCTTTGTAAGCTGGATTGTATACAACAAGTCATCACTCATGTAACGGACGATCGATCATATATAGAAGAATTATTTGATGTAGCTGAAAGCTTTTTTGCTAGAGGATTAAAAGAAGTAGCTCTTATTTTGTATGAATGTGTGGCAGACAGTGAAAAATATCAACACTCCGAGCGGTTGGCCTTATGCCAGTACCGTATTTTTCTGCTTCATAAAACACTGAATAAATTCAATAACTTAAATGCCGCAGTAAAGTTTGAACCTTTTATCGAAAAATTGAATGAGGAAGTACAACTGGATGCGATTAAAGATTTAGCTAATTTGTATGGCGCGATAAATCTATGGGATAAGGTTTTTGAACTGGCTAATGAATTGATTCTAAGAACTGAATTCCAAGTTCAACTTCAATCTATGAGACGGAACAGAAAACCAAGAATAGCCTTTTATCCTCTATTTACTTATAAAGCTTATGCTAATCTGCTCATGGCAAATGTATCTGAAGAACGTAAGCAATATATGAAAGCTTTGGAGTACACAGATGTTTATGAGGATATTATGGATGGGGTTAAAAATCCAACAGAGGAAGAGCAAGAATTGATAGATCGATTCAAGGGCTGGGCTGAGGGCAATCGATATTTGTACAAAATACTATCAGGTGACTTCGAAGGCTTAAACCGTTATTTGAATTACCTAGATGTTAATCATGCCGAAATTTTAACAGCACTCGCCTATATTATACAGGCGGCAAATCAGTACTCTTTTAATATTGACCATGAATTAAATAGATTCCAAAATCACATTGATCAAATTAAAGCGGCAAGACATGTAAAAGAAATATATAACGAACAGGCATCAAATTTTAGATATATACGCTTATTCTACGAACTAGCAAAATACAGATTGAAACAGAACCAAATTGAACAGGGAATAGAACATCTAATTACTAGCTTGGAACGTTCATCTTCATGTAATGAAGATCTAATGTGTATCAAATGCATTGATTTGTACGGAAAATACAGAAATTCTGCTAGTAAGACCCAGGAAGAGCAGTATATAAAACTAATAGTTAAGTTAAGTGTACCAACTTTTCGATAGTAAAACATCTGGGGAAGGACGATGAAGACAATGTCCGATATACGTTCCTATATTGAAAGTCACTTGAAGAATAAGGGATATAAACTACAGCAAGTTTCAGAAATAGCTGACATTAATGTGGGTACGTTAAGTGCTATCATCAGAGGAACCAGACTTATGTCAATGAATCAACTAGACCAAATCACATCAGCAATGGGTTTGGAACAGGGGTACTTTTATGAAATGTATGGAGTTGAATGTTTTATTGAATCTGCGCCCCATTGGAGGCGATTAGAACCGTATTTATTTCGTTGTGCTGAACTTGGTAAGCTAGATATTATACAACAAGTCATTACTCATGTAACAGATGATCAATCCTATATTGATGAGTTATTTAATGTGGCAGAGAGTCTCTATAATAAAAGCACCAATGAATCTGCACTCATTATATATGAATGTGTGGCCGGTAGTGAGAAGTATCAACACTCGGAGCGGTTGGCCCTTTGCCAGTACCGCATTTTCTTGCTTCATAAAACACTGAGTAAATTTGACAATCTCAATGCAGCAGTAAAGTTCGAACCTTATATTGATAAATTAAATGAAGAAGTGCAATTGGATGCAATTAAAGACTTGGCTAACGTGTATATGACGATACATTTGTGGGACAAGGTCGACACATGGGCACGGGAACTGGAACGGAAAGCAGAATTCCAATTAAAAATTCAATCTCGTAGGCGAAAAAATAAAAGAAGGCTAACAGCCTATCCTCTTTTTACATATGTAGCCTATGCACACTTATTAATAGCAAGCGTTTATGATGCCCGTAAGGAATATGAAAATGTCCTAAAGTATACAGAAAAATACTTGGAAATAGTTGAGCTTGGGAATCCTACACAAGAGGATCAACAAATAATAGATTTTTTCCGAGTATGGGGGGAAGGGAATCAATATGCCTCCCAATTAATGCTTGGTCAAGAAAATGTAATCGATTCTTATTTGGATTATATCGAAAACAACCCATCAGAAATATTAGCTGGATTCGTTAATATTTTGCAAGCAGCTAATCAGTATTCTTTTAACATTGACTTTGCTTTAGATAGATTTAAGAACCAGATCAAATTGTTTAATACAGACATGCACTTTAAAGGTGGTTATAACGATCAAATGTTAAACCACGGGTATCAAGATTTTTACTATGAATTGGGATATTATCAAATAAAACAACGTAATTACTTACTTGGGATTGATGCCTTACTCATGTGTTTAGAACTCTCTTCTTCAAGTAAAGATGACCTGATGTGTATTAAATGTTTAGATTTGTACGGGGAGTATAGGAGCGAAGCCAATGAAAAACAGATCAGAAATTACAAAAATGTAGTAGAAAAGTTAAGTTTGCCGACTTTTTGATAATGAAATATCTGGGAAGGGACGATGAAGAAGATGCACAATATACGTTCCTATTTTGATAAATACTTGAAAGACAATGGGTATAAACTACAGCAGTTTTCAGAAATTGTTGACATTAATGTGGGTACATTAAGTGCTATCATCAGAGGAACCAGACTTATTTCAATGAACCAACTAGACCGGATTACCTCTGCAATGGGTTTGGAACAGGGGTGCTTTTATGATATGTATGGTGTGGAATATTTTATTGAATCTGCACCCCATTGGAGACGCTTAGAACCGTTTATATATCGTTGTGCTGAGCTTGGCAAGCTGGATGTTATTCAACAAGTCATTACTCATGTGACAGATGATCATTCATACATTGATGAGTTGTTTGAAATAGCTGAAGAATTGTATAACAAAGGAATGAAGCAGGCAGCACTTATTCTGTATGAATGTGTGTCTGAATGCGAAAAATATCAGCACTCTGAACGGTTGGCTATGTGCCAATATCGTATATTTCTTATTAGTATAAATTTAAAAAAGTTTGATAACCTTAATGCAGCAATTCGTTTAGAGGTTTATGTAGAGAAGCTCAATGAAGAATTACAATTGGATGCGATTAAGGAACTGGCTAATGTATATAGTACAATGGATTTATGGAAAAAGGTTTATTCATTGGCAGAAAAATTAGAAAGAAAATCGGATGCATTATTAAGATTTAAGTCTCGAGCAGAGGCTAAACGTATTACGGCTTATCCTTTAATTACTTACAAAGCTTATGCGAATCTGTTAAAGGCAAGTGTGTTTAAAGCACGTAAAGAATATGCAGTGGCTTTAAAATATACAGATATTTATGAGAGAGTAGTTGATATTTCTGGTCCATCAGAAGAAGAAGGGGTTATGATAGCCAAATTTAAGAGATGGGCTCAAGGAAATCGTATAACTATTAATTTAATGTCTGGAAATCAAGAATTTATACATGAGTATCTTAATTACCTGGAAGCTTACTCTGAGGAAACGTTAACTGCCTTTATTAATATTATTGAAGTTGCTAATGAACAATCTCTTAAAATTGAGTTTGATTTAGAAGAATATGAAGACAAAATCAAGCGATTTTATTTAGATAGAGGGTGCAATTCACGAATTATAACTCATAGATATATGTTGTTTAATTATGAACTTGCAAAGTATAAATGCAATCGACAAGATTACCAAAACGGTATAGATATAATACTTTATAATTTATCTCTTTCAACTTTGAACCAAGACGATCACATGACAGTAAAATGCGTTGATTTATACGGAACTTACAGACAGCAAGCTAGTTTGTCCCAGCAAGAGACGTATTCACAATTATTTAAGACGATAAATATTAAATAAAACAAACAGCCTATCTGCTTTTGAGGTAGGCTGTTTTGTATTTTGATAAAGGATTAAGCAGAGCGCAATGCCTTTTCTAAAGATTTGTTTTTACAATATTATGCAAAACATATTATGTTCTAAAAAGCACCTGTAGTCATTAGCGAAACTAATAGCTTACTCATATTGAATATTTTCCAGAATGTCCTAGAGGGGTACATGCTATGAGAGAACGGAGTATCTTGAAAGACCAAATCGAGCAAGGTCGGCAAGAGTTGAGTCGCTTGGTAGATCAATATGGAATCCCGAATGTGAAAGTGCTTGAGCAGTCCAAAGCATTGGATGAATTGATTAATGAATATAATCGATATACCTTAGCAATTAATGTGAAAAAGTAAAATGGTATTATATCCAAACGTATTCAATGGATTCTTTTTGTGAAGCTAAATGATTTGATTAGCTAATCTGAACGGTGAGGATTGATTTTAAATATTTTATAGGTATTTTATTCATAAAAATACTATTTTAATATTTTTTGCATAATATTATAAGGTTTTCTCAGGCCGATTATATTACTATTTCAGTTTTTATGAAAAGCTTAAAGTTTCCTTCAAAACGGAGGTGATCACATCGTTAGGATACAGATATATTTTAATTAATGATTATAATAAAAATTCTAAGTTCAAAGATATCACAGTTCTATAATTGTAAATGGATATAGACTTACTATTTGGGATTAATATTTTAAACTACATGGAGGTTGTACAATGAAGAAAATTAAAGGTTTTATTTCGACATTACTCATATTTGTTCTTTTGGTTCCATCACTAACTGTATCCGCTTCTGCAAATGAAAATAAGATCAAAGAAGTTGAACCAGGTGTATTTATCGGTGAACTTTCTGATGATCAAGTAATAGAAAATTATAATAAATTCAATATTGTTATTCCAGAAAAAATAAATACTGAATATCTTGGGAATATCGTTGACGATATGACTTTATACAAAACAGAAGAAGAAACTGCCTCTGATGGGACAAAATATATCTATGATTACTACAAGCTCAGCTATAAGAATACGAATGATGCAAATTTCTTGAAAAAACAAATCGCAAACTTAAAAAAATCTGGGAATGATAATGTCACTCCTTTCGCAGAAAGAAATGATGAGGGAGACGTACGAATTGTCACATCTTTTGAGCCTATAGTCGAACAAACAAAATTTGACTCGGTTAAAAAAAATCTACGCTCTAATTTAGCAGCTAAGTCTTATGAAAAGTATTTTTCACTGTTATCAGGAAAACTTATTTCTAATTACGTTGTTGGTTTTTTTGTAGGGGAATTACAAAATGATTTGCTTAAAGGATTACAGGGTAGTGGTGATGCAACTGGCTATTTTAGATTAGCAAAGAAAACGGGTCAGGTTTACCGCAACGGCTCTTTTAAAAGTTATTTTGAAACCTACCAACAAGAATGGTACTGGAAACATGAAGCAGTAACATACAATAGCAATGGTAGTATTAAGAATGCGGCTACAACTTACTATCTTCCCGACTCGTTTGGTTACCTTCCTATAAATTGGGTTTATTCAACTTATTTCTATAGTAATAAAGATATTATCGAGATCGCACAACATCAATATAGAGTTGAACCTAATCGTTCTACTCCTGCTAAAGACATATTTAAATCCGAAGGTTATAGAAATGATTGGAAAACTAAAGGGAAAATGTCTTATTAATATACTCAAAATAATTTAAAGCTTAACACAGACAATGTTATCTGTGTTAAGCTTTTTAAACATAATTATTTCCATTATAGGCTTGATTTTTTAAACACTTTATAATGAAAAATTTAACATTAGATATCTTTTATCAAAACACACACCTACAAATAAATATACTTATTTTATGCTTTAGGAGGCAGCCACATGGTCAGAAAAAAAACGATTATTCTATTGGCTCTTTCACTGGCTATTTTAATAGGGGGGATTGGAGGAGTATATGTATTCAAATCACCCGAGCGAGTGATAGAACATGATCTGTCCCATTTTTTTAAGAATGAGAGCACGTCTTACACCTATCCTGATTCTGTGATTCAATTCCTGAATTATCATACTATTAATAATCTCCACAGACCTAGTGTCACTTATAAAACAATTAATAGTAATTCAAATTCAAAGGAAGTGCTTGCCAGTTTCGAGATCATTATTTATGACGACATAAATCAAATCACGGATATCAAATCGGGCGCTCTAATTTTTAGGATGACTCGCAATAATATCACGTGGAAAATAGAATCTGCTGAGATTATACGTAACATGGAATAGACTGAGATGATATTTACTTTAATTGAGTTTTTAGGTTTCTATTTCTAATATTGTATTATCAAAGGAGAATTTAAATTTGAAAAGTAAAATGATTTCCTTATTAGCCCTTATCTGTTCATTTGTATTATTTGTTATTGGATTTCAGTTTATTGCTCAAAGTACTGATTGGGGTATGGACAAAGCTATGTTGGTTTTTGCAGAATACCAAAATGTTAAGTCTGATACGTCTGATATCTTTGGTAGTTTCATAAACTCAGAGATTTGGTCGTATAAAATTGAAGGAATATTATTGATATTTGTAGGGATGTTACTGTTGTATTTAGCAAATTCATTACGAAGTAAATAAGTAAAAAGTATTCGGGTCCCGAATACTTTTTTTCTTATTTACAATTTAATTTTTAGTTCAACATATAAGTATGAAAAAGGCTGAATTTCTTTGAAAACTTATGTAAATAAACATTTTATTCTGCAAAGGAATATAATATGAATTTTTTGGCAATGTATCCTAAAATGTTATACAAAGAGGGGGTGCATGCTGTGAGTGAACCGGTACAGATCACAGATAAAATCGAACGGAACAGGCAAGAGTTGAGTCGTTTGGCGGAGAATCATGGCATGCAGGACAACAAAGTCCTCCGACAGTCCATGGTACTGGACGAGCTTATTAATGAATATAATCGATTCAAATATAAAAGCCATCTCAGGAACAGACAACCGATTGCATAATGCAGTCGGTTTTTTTGTCTAATTAGTGTTCTATAGAAATAGCGTAGTCGACTGTAGCGATACAGTCGGCTTTTTTTGCGTTCACCCTGAAACCAATGCGTATAACTTGAAATTCCGTACCAATTCCAGGATTGGCAGGATAGCGGATGATCATTAAAACTGGATATGATGACCCCAGTTATATCCAGATTGATCTGTGAAGGGGGCTCATACAATGATCGGGAGAGGGAGGGATGAACGGAAATGATGGACAAGGTACACAGTTATTTTGGGAAAAACGTAAACCTGCGCACCAAGTTGCTCCTGTTGTTCCTGGCGCTGACGTTGTTGCCGCTAAGTTTGCAGGGAATGATGAACTACAAGCATTTCTCGCAGACGATGGATCGCAAGACCGAGCAGTTCACCATTGAACTGGTTCGCCAGATTAACGCCAATCTGAATCGGTTGCTGAAGGACTTTGAGCGGTTGTCGCTCTTGCCGCTTTACGATCAGATGGTGCTTGGCATTCTGGGCAAATACAACGCTTCAATGGGGTCGGGTGCATGGGCGAGGTCTGAGGATTATCTGAAAATGAAGCTGTACACATCGGGTCAAGCTTATGACAGGCCCGAGATTCGGGGAATACATCTGATCAGCAACAGCGGCATTCTGTTCTCCAATCTCGATTCGCTGGCGGTCAAGCCGGTATGGGACAGCAGGCAGGATGACTGGTTTGCAGAGCTTGAAGACTCGGAAGGGACATGGCGCCTGCTTCCTCCGCATGAACCCGGCTATTACACGGGCGGTCAGCAAGAATCGTATATATCAGTGGGCAGAGTGCTTCGAGATCCGGGCACGCTCCAGCGATTGGGTTACATTCTGATTGACATCCGTCTGGAGGCCTTCGGGCAGTTGTTATCCAATCTGAATTATGAGCAAGATGCAAGCCTGATGATTGTAGATAGCAAGCAGCGTCTTCTGTTCGAACGGACCTCAACCGGAGGAATGTCTGCGTACGACCAGTTGCTAATGCATGGACAGCTTCAAAGCTATGCAGGAAACCAAAAAGTTGTTCTGGATGGGCAGCCCTATCTCTACGTACAACACCATTCCAGTTATTCCGGGCTTTCGGTGATCAGTCTTACACCTATTGCCGTGATTCAAAAGGAGTCGGGTGAGATGCTCACCTTTACAATATGGTTCGCAGTGTTGTGTATGGCGGGTATAGCGATTCTGGCGGTTCTGTTATCTTATCGTATCACCCGGCCACTGATTCGACTGAAGCACCACATGATTCGGGTGGAGCAGGGAGATTTCAGCCAGCGTGTAGCACACTTCAGCAGTGATGAATTCGGACAGATTAGCCGGGGATTTAACCGAATGATGGAAGAGATTCATCGACTGTTCAATGAGGTGTTTCTGCTGGGCATTCAAGAGCGGGAGGCAGAGTTGTCAGCGTTACAAAGCCAGATGAATCCCCATTTTATATACAACACGCTGGAGTCCATTAACATGATGGCCATTCGCCAGAAGCATGCTGAGGTATCGGACATGGTGACGGCGCTTGGCAAGCTGCTGCGCTATACGATTGATAAGGTGGACCGGATGGTTCCCCTTGGGGAAGAACTGGCTTTTGTACAATCCTATGTACGCATTCAACAGGTACGTTACGATGGCAAGTTAGAGGTCATCTATGACATTGATGAAGCAGTAACGGAATGTTTGATTCCCAAGCTGATGCTGCAACCGCTGGTGGAGAATGCAGTCTACCATGGCATTGAAGGGCAGGAAGATGGGGGAATGATCTGGATATCTGCCTTGAAATTCGACCACGAACTGCTGATTAGCGTGCGAGACAACGGTAAGGGTATGGCTCAGGCAGAGATGGATGAGTTAAACGAAGCCATCTCCAGACAGCCTGCCCATGAGGCATTACGTTGCCATGCCGGTGATAGTCTGGGACTCAACAATATCGCCCAAAGGCTTCGCCTCATATATGGAGAAAGCGGCAGCCTAAGCATCGATGGAAGTCCCGGGCAGGGTCTGGTAGTCACGATATCCATTCAACTTCTACCGAAAGGGGAATGAAGCGTATGTACAAAGTATTGCTTGTAGAGGATGAGACGGTCATCCGTCAAGGACTGAGAGAGCTGATTGTACAAGTGTCTCCTCAGTTCAAGGTAACGGGTGAAGCTGCGAGCGGAACCGAGGCACTGGATTTTCTGAGGTGTGAAGTGCCGGATGTGTTAATCACGGATATTCGCATGCGTGAAATGGACGGATTGACATTAGTATCGAAAGCAAGAGATATGTACCCTGAACTGCTGATGCTCATCATCAGCGGCTACGGTGAGTTTGAATATGCACGCAGAGCGATGGAGTACGGGGTGTTAAACTACCTGCTGAAGCCGATCGAACGTCATGAACTGGCATTATGTATACAAAAAATGCAATTGCTGCTGGATCGAAGGTACGGAATTTCAACCCTTTTGATCACGGAGCCATCCGGGAAGGCTGAGCACGCTGGAGGAGATATGCGGAAGATTATCCGAGATGTGAAAGAGCACATCAAGCAGCATCCCGACGGGGATCTGCGGCTTCAGACGGTAGCAGCACTTGTTAACCTGAATCCCACCTATTTAAGTCAGCTGTTCAAGAATGAAACGGGAACCAACTATTCGGAATACATCGCTGTGGCACGTATGGAGCGGGCCAAGTGGCTGTTGATCAACACGGGTCTCAAAATCTATGATGTGGCACGGTTATCCGGGCATCAGAGCCCCAAACACTTCATGTTGGTGTTCAAGCAGCAGGTGGGATGGACCGCAGGAGAATATCGAGACCGATTCAGTATCTCTTGAAAAACCATACCATTTCTGTATTTGACGTGATTTAAGAGGGGACGATGCTTTCGTTATACTTTGGTTGCACATGTATACCACGACGTCCATAAGGGGGATTTCCATGAAAAAAGCAGGACTGATACTGATGCTTGTACTCATGATGATGGCTTCAATCGCGTGCGCAAGCTCCAATTCCAGCAGTGAATCTGGCAGTGCAGGCGGGGAGAATGAAGAGGTCGAGCTGAAGTTCATGATGTGGGGCAATCAGGCGCATATGGATGTGTACAACAAGCTGATCAATGACTTCACGCAGGAAAATCCAGGCATCAAGGTAACGATGGAATCCGTACCTTTCGCAGAATACCAGCAAAAAATTTCGGTGCTTGCCGCCGGAGGCTCTCTTCCCGATCTTGCCTGGGTATCGGAGCGAATGGTACCACAATTCAAGTCCAACCACATTCTGGCCGATGTATCCGAGTTCAAGGATGATGCACAGTTTAAGCTGGATGATTATATTCCAAGTACATTGGATTTGTTCCGTGATGGCGATCAACTGCTGGGGCTACCTTTTTCTACACCTCCGGTGGTCATGTTTTACAATAAAACGCTGTTCGACAAGGTCGGCCTGACTGATCCAAACACACTTGCCACTCAAGGACAATGGACATGGGAACAGTTCGAAGAGTCGGCCAAAGCCATTACCAGCAAGGATGCGAGCAACCGAGTCTATGGCGCCAACTTTTTTCGCGACTGGAAGACCTGGGCGGTGCTTTCCTCCTACTCTTGGTCCAATGGAAGCGGTCCATTCGACGAAGGCATGACAACGTTCACCTGGAACGATGCCTATGGTGTACAGACCTTAAAATTACTGGAGCGCATGATGTTTACCGATGAATCACACCCGAAGGCGGGCGAGCAGGTCAGCTTCGATGCAGGTAATGTGGGCATGTTCTTTGATAATTACAGCTATGTTTCAAAAACAAGGGAGATTACGGATTTTGAATGGAGCATCGCTCCTATGCCTTCCGGCTCTCAAGGCAGTGTGCCGATGCTGGGGCAGGCCGGATATGCCATGTTCAACGACAGCAAACATCCAGAGGAAACGAAGAAGCTGTTGAAGTATTTTGCCAGTGAGCAGGGTATTCAGGCGACAGCCACCTACTTTGTACCTCCGCGTACCTCTGTTCTGAACTCAGATGCATTCATTCTTCAGCCGAATAACCCGAGCAAAGAGCATATCGTGCAGGCGGTCATTGATGAAATGCCGAAAGCGCGCTTAATTCCCGGTCATATCCGTTGGCAGGATATCGACAATGCGGTATTACAGGGATTTGACCGACTGTTTGCCCGTACAGCGACAGCTGAGGATAACCTGAAACAAATGCAGGAAGAGATCCAAAGTGTGCTGCAACCCTAATTTTCGATCGAAACTGGAGGTGAGAATGATGGGTAAATTCAAAGAATTACTTGAGCGGAAACCGCTGTCGCTGGTGGTCAGCCTACCTGAGAACGATCTATCCTTGGCCCGGGCAGCCATGGAAGAGGGTGCTGATGCACTGAAGGTGCATTATAATGTCGGTCATCGCGCCAGCGGGAATCACTTTGGCCCATTGGACAGCTATGCCGAGGTGTTTCGGGCGATTCGTGCCGAATTTGGTGGTCCGCTTGGGGTCGTACCTTCTGGCAGTATAGATGGAGCACGAAGGGAGGATGTAGAGCGTCTTGGGGGGCTGGGCTTTGATTTCTATTCCATCTATGCACATCACTTGCCTTCCTTCATGTTGAATGACTTGGGGCTGGACCCAACGTTTGCGATCAATGAGGAATATGATGCTTCCCTCGTAACATCGGCAACGCACTTCGGCTTCACCGCTCTGGAGGCATCCATTGTACCCGGAAAGGAATATGGTACACCGCTGAGCTTCGCGGATGTGCTTAAGTATCGCCGTCTGGTCTTGCAAGCCCAGGTTCCGGTATTAGTTCCTTCCCAGCGAAAGCTGGTACCGGAGGATGTTCGGGTGCTGCGCGATACGGGGGTTAAAGCAATTATGATTGGAGCGGTCGTAACAGGTAACACCGAGGAACAGCTGCGAAGGGCCGTGAACTCGTTCCGCAATGCGATCGACAGTCTGAACCGTCCAGACTATATAAGTTGAACTAAAGAATATGTACACTTGCGACTCCGATGCCAGAACAACCCCAGCTTCAGGGGAGAAGTCTAATAAAGGGGGGCCTGATTGTGACCTATCCACGCAAGCGCAAAAGAAGGGGGCCTCTCGCCAGAGAGGCCCAGATCGCGGGGTGGCTGTTTGTGTCCCCGATGGTGCTCGGGTTTACCCTGCTGCTGCTGTTTCCCATGGGTTTGGCGTTATACATGAGCCTGACCGATTGGCCGCTGCTGGGGGATCATCATTTTATTGGATTGGATAATTACCGGAATATTATTACAGACGCCATGTTCTGGAAAGTGCTCGCCAATACGGTTTATTTCACAGCGGGGCTGGTGCCGCTTAATATTGTGCTCGCCCTGCTGCTCGCGTTGCTATTATCCAGAAATCTGCGGGGCATCGGAATTTTCCGAACCGCCATCTTTGTTCCGGTCATGACCTCGTTAATCGTATGGGCCATCGTGTGGAAGCTGATGTATGCGACAGAGTCGGGATTGATTAATCAGCTTCTATTGATGGCGGGCATCAAGGGTCCGGCCTGGCTCTACAATGAGGATCTGGCGATGCCGGCGGTTATTGTGACGAGTGTGCTGAAAAATGTAGGTTTGAATATGGTGCTGTTCATTGCAGCGATTCAGCAGGTACCGCGTTCACTGTACGAAGCAGCAACATTGGACGGGGCGGGCAGAAGGGGAACCTTCTTCCACGTCACGCTGCCCATGATCACGCCAACCGTATTTTTGACAGTAGTCATGACCGTGATTGGTTCACTCAAAGTATTCGGGCAGATCTACGTGATGACACAGGGCGGGCCGAGCAACAGTACAAAGGTATTGGTTTATTATATCTGGGAAAAAGCATTCAAATTATTTCAGTTCGGCTATGCTTCTGCTCTTGCGTATGTGCTGTTCTTCATCGTGCTGATTCTGACACTGCTGCAATGGCAGCTCCGAAAGAGGTGGGTATTCAATGAAGGCGATGCCTAGTCCTTCGGGGCGGAAGATAGGAAGTACCCTGGGGACGTATTTGTTGCTGACCCTGATCTCGCTCATTATGATTGTGCCATTTATCTGGATGATATCGACGTCATTCAAGGAGCCTCAGAGTATATTTACCTATCCACCGCAGTGGATACCGGATACATTCCGATTTCAGAACTACATCGATGTCTTTCGATTGATTCCGTTTCACCGTTTTTATTGGAACAGTATCTACATTTCTGCATTGGTTGTGATGGGAACAGTATTCTTTGCCTCTCTCGCTGGTTATGCATTCGCCAAAATTCCGTTTAAGGGACGTAATGTGGTATTTCTCATCCTGCTGAGTGCGATGATGATTCCCCATGAGGTGACAGCGATTCCGATGTTTCTATTCATGCGGCAACTGGGGTGGATTGATACCCATCTTCCGTTAATTTTGCTGCCGATCTTTGGTGCGGGGGGCGTGTTTGGCATCTTTGTGATGCGGCAGTTCTTCATTACGGTGCCAACTGAGCTTGAGGAAGCGGCGATGATTGACGGCTGCAACCGATTCCGAATATATGCGCGAATTATGCTGCCCATTGCCAAGCCGGGTATGGCTACGCTGACGATCTTCACGTTTGTGACCATCTGGAATGAGTTTTTTGATCCGTTAATCTTCATTAACTCGCGTGATCTAATGACGCTGCCGCTTGGATTATCCCTGTTTACAGATGAAGTGGGTACAGCCTGGCAATATCTGATGAGCGCCACCGTCATGGCAACCTTGCCACTGTTAATTGTTTTTTTCCTGGCACAACGGCGCTTCATTGAGGGGGTCGCCATGACGGGACTGAAAGAGTAAACCGTGTAATACGTGCAATAGAACGGAAGGAGGGACAACATTTGCGTGAACGGATGAGCATGAAAAAGGAAGAGGCAGATGTCGTTATTGTGGGAGGGGGCCCTGCGGGGATAGCGGCAGCCATTGCGGCTGGACGGCAGGGTATACGGACAGTGCTGGTGGAGCGATATGGATTCGTTGGAGGAATGTCAACCGCTGCTATGGTCTATCCCTGGATGACTTTCCATACGGAGCGCGGTGAGCAGGTTATTAAAGGTATTGCGCAGGAGATTGTGGATCGTTTGCAGGCACGTGGCGGCTCCCCGGGGCATCTGCGCGATACAGTCGGATTTGTGCATACCGTCACACCGTACCATCCAGCCATCTTTCAGGTGGTTGCGGCAGAGATGTTGCAGGAGGCTGGTGTCCGGCTGTTACTGCACAGCTTTGTGGACGAAGTGGTTGTTGGGGATGATCGGGTGGAAGCGGTACGAGTGACAAACAAGTCTGGACGAAAAGAGTTCCATGCGAATGTATTTGTGGATACAAGCGGGGATGCGGATCTGGCTTATCTTGCGGGTGCTTCTGTGGCAAAAGGACGAGACGGGGATCATCAGTCGCAGCCGATGACCATGAAATTTCGTATGCGTGGTGTGGATCTTGGACGAGTAAAACAATACATGCAGGAGCATCCGGAGGATTTCTATGTGAAAACCCCCTTTGCTGAACTGGACAGCATCCCGTTAACCGGGGTGAGTGGTTTCTATTCCCAGTGGAAAAAAGCAGGTGTGCCGATTAATCGCGACCAGGTGCTTTTTTTTACCGGACCGGCAGAGGACGAAGTGCTGATTAATTGTACCCGGGTGCAGGGACTTGATGCGACAGATGCCGAGGATCTGACCTCTGCTGAACAGGAAGGACGGAGACAGGTGCTGATGATCGCTGAGTTTTTACAGCATGATGTCCCAGGGTTCGAACGGGCTTCGATCTCGGCAGTAGCACCGCAGATTGGTATTCGTGAATCGAGACGGATCATTGGACATTACGCTTTGACCCAGGCAGATGTGGTTGCTGGACGGAAGTTCGACGATGTAATTGCTAGAAGCGGTTATCCGATTGATATCCATGACCCTTCGGGTCAAGGCGTTGTGGCTGCCTTTATAGAGGGAGACGGGGCGTACGATATTCCGTACCGCTGTCTGATTTCTCACAATATTCGCAATCTGCTGGCGGCAGGACGCTGCATCTCCACCACACATGAGGCGCATGCAACGACAAGGCTGACTCCAAGTTGTATGGCTACCGGGGAGGCCGCAGGGACAGCTGCTGCACTAACAGTGAAGATGAAGCTTGATCCGGTGGAACTGCCGATATCACTGCTTCAGACGGAATTACGTCGCAACGGAGCGGTAATTGGAAGTGGTTAAGTTAAGCCGCCGAGTGATACGAAAAAGTCCAGGTATGCACGGGAATGTGCTTACCTGGACTTTAGTGTGCTTTCGCGAGCAAAGGGGTTAGGCTTCATTAATTCATCCGTGCCTCAAGTCGCCTTGCGACAATGGACAGCGCGTAGTTGATGACAAAATACAATACGGCTGCGAGCAGCAGGGCCGGGATGATGTAATCGAAACTTTGACCGCCAAGGATCTGCACGTTGTGCATTAGCTCCGGCAGGGAGATGATGATCGCCAGTGAAGTATCCTTCAGCAGTGAGATGAACTGACTGACCATCGGCGGGGACATGCGGCGTAGCGCCTGTGGCATGATGATGCCACCGAGGGTCTGCATGTAGCTCAGGCCAGAGGAACGGGCCGCTTCCACCTGACCGCGCTCAACGGACTTCAGACCGCTACGGACGATCTCGGCGATCATCGCACCTTCGAACAGACTCAGTCCAACGACCGTGGACCAGAAGACGGACATTTTGATCCCGAGCTGCGGAAGTACGATGTGGATGAAGAAAATGATGAGCAATAGCGGCAGATTCCGGATTGTATCCACGATCACTGCCACAATCTGTGACAGAATAGGGATGCGGGTATACCGCACCGTACCCAACACAGTTCCGAGCACGAAGCTGAATACAATGGATAGCCCTGCTACCTGCAGGGTGATCAGGAATCCTTGAAGCAGAAAACGAAGGTTGGGCCACGCATAGGCCCCGCTAAAGTCCATATTTTATTAGCCTCCTTCTGTGTGCAGGAATGGAATATCGAAGATCAATAGATGGAGCATGGACTGTAGGTACAGGCCGATCTGTTACATGGTGACCTGACCCGCCGGTTTGTTCTTCTTCGGCTTACCCTTGGTACGCGCCTCTGCATCGCTCTGTCCGAACCTGCGCTCCATATAATGCACCAGGAAGCTGAGTGGTAGCGTCAGCACCAGATAGAACAGCGCGACAATGGTGTACACACTTAGCGGCTGGAACGTATCCGAGTTGACCAAGTCGGCAAAATACATCAGATCCATCCCGGCAACGACGGCGAGAATGGATGAGTTTTTGACCAGGTTGATAAACTGGTTGCCAATGGACGGCAACACAATCTTGATGGCCTGTGGCAGAATGATCAGGTTCATGGCCTGTACATAGGACAAGCCAGAAGACCTTGCTGCTTCCAGCTGTCCACGCGGCACAGTCTGAATGCCTGCTCGGATCGCTTCGGCAATGAAAGCGGCGGTGTAGATGGTCAGACCCAGAGTACCAGAGACAAATCCATCCAGAGAAATGCCGAGTGCAGGCAGTCCGAGATAGAAGAAAAACACAACCAGCAGCAGAGGGATGTTTCGGATAAATTCCACAAAAGCCGTACCGATCCAGTTCAGTGGTTTCACAGGGGATATCCGAAAGATGGCCAGGATTGCGCCAAGGATAAAGCTGCCGACCAGAGCTATAATGCTCACTTGAATGGTATTCAGGAATCCTTCCAGAAAACGATCTGAGTGTCGCATCAGTACGCTAAAATCCAATGTGCCCATATAGGCGAAGCCTCCGTTCTCCAGATGTAGAAACGGCGATTACGTCTGCTCATGCATCGCATCTAGCAGACGAATTCGCCGCGTACCCATCTTAATTCGGGTTACTCGGGCTTGGAGCCCAGCCATTTCTCATGCAATGTGTCATATTCCCCGCTGTCTTTCATGCTTTTGAGCAGCGTGTTGACTTCTTCCACGAAGGCGGTGTCGCCTTTGCGAATGGCCATACCATAAGGTTCGCTTGTGAAATTGCCACCAACCAATTGGAAGTTATTATCCGTCTGTTGCATGCCGATGAGGATGATGTTATCCGTGGTCAGCGCTTCACCTTTACCGGCTTTGAGAGCGGTGAACGCATCCTGATAGTTATCGAATTCAAGCACCTCGGCATCCGGGGCTTTCTCGCGAATGTTCTGAGCGGAGGTGGAGCCTTTCACTGCGAGCACTTTCACCCCGCTAAGGCTTTCCAGGCCGGTAATGGCACTGTCGTTTTTCACCAGCAGGGATTGGCCTGCCTCGAAGTAAACATCACTGAAATCCACCTGTTCCTTACGCTCATCCGTAATCGTCATCGTGGCGATAATGATGTCGATGTCTCCGTTTTGCAGCATGGGAATGCGCGTCTTGGAAGTGACCTCTTTCAACTCGACTTTCGTTTCATCTCCAAGGATCTGTTTGGCGAGTGCTTTGGCGATATCAATATCGAACCCCTCAACGTTACCACTTGCGGGATCTTTCAATCCGAACAGCTTTGTATCATATTTCACACCGGCAATGAGTTTGCCGCGCTCTTTAATCTGCTCGATTGTTCCTTTGGCTTCAGCATCCCCGCCAGAACCGCCACTGCTGCTACTCTCCTCGCCTGTACTACAACCTGACAATACCAGCGAGAGAATGAGGACAAGCATAAATGATGGCCATTTCAATAATTTCTTCATGAATAAAGACCCCTTTCAAAATGGAATATTGGATTATTCTCAATGATGAATCAGACGGCTCAGGAATTGCTGTGCTCGTTCTTCTCTGGGGTTGTCAAAAAATTCAGCGGCGGTGGCCTCTTCTACAATTCGGCCTTCGTCCATGAAGATGACCCGGTCCGCAACTTCACGGGCGAATCCCATCTCATGAGTAACGACGACCATGGTCATGCCATTATGGGCAAGGGAACGCATAACATCGAGGACTTCTCCGATCATCTCGGGATCAAGTGCAGAGGTAGGTTCATCAAAAAGCATGATTTTGGGCTCCATGGCGAGTCCTCTGGCGATGGCTACCCGTTGTTGCTGTCCACCGGACAACTGGGAGGGATAACTGTCTGCTTTGTCAGCAATGCCCACTCGGGTCAGATACTTCATTGCCGTTGCGGCTGCCTGTTCTTTGGGTTGTTTGCGCACCTTCATCGGTGCAAGGGTAATGTTATCGATGACTTTTTTGTGAGGATAGAGATTGAAGTGTTGAAATACCATGCCGATGTCACGGCGGAAGAGGTTAATATCCACCTTTTTCTGATGTAGAGGGATCCCACTGACGACAAGTTCACCTTCGGTAATGGTCTCCAGGCGGTTAATACAGCGGAGTAACGTGCTTTTGCCGGAGCCGGAAGGTCCGATAATGACGACGACCTCTCCTTCTTCGATGTGAAGATGGATATCCTTGAGGACATGAAAATGACCGAAATGCTTCTGGACACCCCTAAATTCAATCAAGAGTACACCCCATCCTTTCTGCAACGTCTGTTTGTAAAAGGGATAATAAGGAATAAATTGAAACTAGTTATTTAATCATACATAGTCATCCTGCTTATGGCAATTGGTTTGTTATAAAACGTGACATAAGTAATGGAGTTTCTAGGGCTATAGCCAGTAAATGTGTTATATATCTGTTATGTTATTAAAACTCTTGTGACGAATCCTGACAGAAAAATGAATCTAATCTCCTAGTTGTTTACCAACCTTTGGAATAGATGTATATAGTATACTGGAAGTGATGTTTGATTTATGACTCTGATCAACAAAACAAATAGCATCAAGTTCCACGTGTACATGGCAAGAAAGCTCAACCCTGCACATCACGCCGTTGATATGATGGAGCGAGAGAGCATCCGTTTGAACGTAAGTAAGGAAAGCAAAAGCGATGTATGGATCCCATAACAATTCCATTACAGGTAGAGAGGATGATTCTGCACGATGAATACATATCACTCCCCATTATCGACAGGAGCAAGTGCCGAGACCAACGTTCGAGCTTATGAAGCCGATTTGCCTGTCATTCCTGCTCAGGATTTTCAGCTTACAGACTATGGAGCTGTTGGAGATGGCGTAACGGATAACACAGAAATGTTTCGGCTTGCCATCGCGGCGTGTGCCGAAGCAGGAGGTGGCAGAATTGTGATTCCTGCCGGGGTATGGCTAACAGGTCCAATTGCACTGCGCAGCCGGATCGAGCTACACGTGGAAGCCGGGGCGTTAGTTACGTTCAGTCGAGATTTTGATCAATACCCATTAATTGCATCGAGCTTCGAGGGCTGGCAGGCTGTTCGTTGCCAATCTCCGATTGATGGTGATCAACTGGAGGATATTGCGATTACCGGTAAGGGGATATGGGATGGTGGCGGTGAAGCTTGGCGACCAGTGAAACGTTCGAAAATGACCACTTCACAGTGGAACCGATTGGTGGCTTCGGGTGGTGTTGTTGAGCAATCCGGTGGAGATGAAGAGATCTGGTGGCCTACCACAGCTGCACTTGAAGGCGGTACCATTGCGAATCGTTTGCATCAGGAGCAGGTACGTGATGTGGCATCCTATGAAGAGGTAAGAGACTTTTTGCGCCCTAACATGGTCAGTTTACGGAGATGTAAACGGGTATTGCTGGACGGTCCAACGTTCCAGAATTCGCCTGCATGGAATCTCCATCCCTGGGCATCCGAGCATATCACCATTCGTAATGTGAGTGTGCGGAATCCGTGGTTCTCCCAGAATGGAGATGGGCTGGACATTGAATCCTGCCGTCATGTGGTGGTGGAACAAAGTGTATTCGATGTCGGTGATGATGCGATCTGTCTAAAATCAGGCAAAGATGCTGAAGGTCGTGAACTGGGTCTTCCATCGGAGTTCATCACCATTCGGGATTGCACCGTGTATCACGGTCATGGCGGGTTTGTCATTGGCAGTGAAATGTCCGGTGGCGTGCGGCATGTGCGAGTATCCGATTGTACGTTTATCGGAACAGACATTGGACTTCGCTTCAAAAGCGCACGTGGGCGCGGCGGGGTAGTTGAGGATATTCAGATTGAGCGCATCTATATGAAAGATATCATTATGGAAGCGATCTCGTTTTCCTTTTTCTATGCGAATCAGGAAGGATCTGCCCGGGGTAGTGACCTGTCTCAGGAGATTAGTGAAGAGACTCCGGTGTTCCGTGATATTCGAATATCGGATGTGGTCTGTGCCGGTGCCGATACTGCGTTGCTCGTGAGTGGATTGCCGGAATTGCCTTTGGATGGCGTGATCATTCAGCGCTACAGCGTACAAGCCCGCAGTGGAGTCCAATGTGCTCATGCGAAACATCTGCATATCGCTGAATTGCAGGCGCAGATCACCGAAGGTCCGCTGATTCATTTGCACCAGTGCAAAGGGGCGGAGTTAGAGCGCATTCAGGGCAAGGGCGTGGATGGCCGACTTCTGATGGTGACAGGACACGAATCCGCAGGCATTGTTTGCCGAGAAGCTGATGCAGACACAGACGGTCGCCAGATCTCTGTTGGTCCTGAGGTGAGAAGTGGCGTGATCATTCGCAGGTAAAAGGTATGTAATAAGGTTTATACAAGTTGGTCAAATTCAGCCGCAGTGGCGTAGCCATATATCCAGTAATCGTGGTGCTTCACGATATAAGGAATACGTAATCTCTGGAGCAAGGCTACCCACTCGGCTTCTATATGATGTGGTCTGAGGATCTACCGGTGTTCCTTGCGATAGCGCAAAGGCGTTGTACCGGTGACCTGTTTGAATGTTTTGTTAAAATGAGCCGTATGCTCGAATCCTACCTTTTCTGCGATCATTTGTACACGCTCTTGTGTGGAAAGCAGTCTTCGCTGTGCCTCTCGGACTCGGACAACACGCAAGTATTCGCTGAACCGAAATCCGGTAAATCGGCTGAACATCCGGCTCAGATAGGATGGGCTGATATAAAAGCGACTAGCTGCACCCTCCAGAGTGAGTGGTTCCGTGTAGTTGCTATTCACATAAGTGACAATTTCACTGATTTTGTCCTGCATCGGATGCAAAGGACCAGGGCATGACTGCCGGATGACCTCCTCTACCCGATGAATACGGATCAAAAGTTGGGCAAGCAGACTTCGTACCGCAATCTCATAATGAGGGCGGCGTTCTTTGCATTCTTGCAGCATCTGCCACAATATGCGCTCCATCTCGGGCTGTTCCGCCTCAGGCAGACGAAGCAGTCTGGAACAATCAAATGGCAGCAAACCACATATGCCGAGCTCCATCCCTGTTGCAAAAGCAGGCGAAAAACCGATTAGAAATCGTTCAAAGCCGGGAATACTTCCTTTGGAGGTCGTATGTACATCATGAGGATTGATCAGAATGAAATCACCCTTGCGAGCGGACAGAATCTGACCATTCATGGAATAGACTCGTTCTCCTTCGAGCAGGTAATACAATTCGTAGAATGGATGAGCGTGAGGCTGTGACATACCGTTCCCGTCATGTCTGCGCATATGTTCAATGGTAAATGCATGTTCACCGATTCGATATTTGGGTCCAATCCGATCCTCTATGAGACTCATGGTACAGCTCCTCTCTGCTTCACGGATTAACAGCGATATCCATATCATAACGGAAAATCCATCTTTTTGTAAACGCTGTCATTGGAGGTCCATATTTCTTTAATCTTATGGATGAAAATCGGGAGAACGAATCTGCATGCCTCATGTGTGCTGTCAAGGTGACAAAACCTGAATGATGTTTTAGAGTAGGGAGAGTGAGGCGAAACTCTGGATAAGGAGTGTCTCCAATATGATTTGGAAGGAAGGAAACAGGTTATGACGACACATGAATTATCGCCATTGGTTGCTGCGCTCAATATGCAACCTCACGTTGAAGGCGGTTGGTATAAGGAAGAATGGAAGGCATCGTATCAGATTCCACAATCCGTTCTGCCTGACGCGTACTCCGGCCCAAGATTCTCGGCTAGTTCCACGTATTTCCTGCTGCATGCGCATGAAATCTCCGAGTGGCATACGGTTCTATCGGATGAACTTTGGCTGTGGCACAGTGGCAGTCCCATCGAACTGAAGCTGGGTGGCAACGGGGAGAACCCGGAGAATGAGGAAGTTCTCATTCTGGGTATGGATATTGCTGCGGGACAATCGCCACAGGTGCTCGTTCCTGCCGGCGTATGGCAGACTGCACGCCCGCTGGGTGATGAGCCTGTGCTGGTAACATGCGTGGTAGCGCCAGGTTTCCACTTTGATGATTTCAAGCTGGTATCCAAAAGCGAATAGAATTCATATCAAAACTCCCGATCCGAGATGCTCAGGGCATCCGTATCGGGAGTTTTTTGAATGATTTGAATGATATAGTTAAAAGTTAAAGTTGTCGGGATCAGAACCAAAGCGTTTGTTTTCGTTCAGGCCGTTAATCTGCTCTATTTCTTCAGCAGTCAATTCGAAATCGTAGAGATCGGCATTCGCGCGAATACGCTCAGGTGTAACGGATTTCGGTATGGTTACGATGCCGTTCTGCAGATCCCAGCGCAGGATCACTTGTGCAGGAGACTTGCTGTATTTGGCGGCGATGTCCTGAAGCAATGGGTGATCCATCAGATGACCTTGTCCGAGCGGGGACCAGGCTTCGATCTGAATCTGATGTTTGTTGCAGTATTCACGAAGCTCTGACTGAATCAGCAGTGGGTGAAGCTCCACCTGATTGACTGCAGGTTTGATCGTGGCATCAATCATCAGATCTTCCAGGTGATGAATCTGGAAATTGCTCACGCCGATCGCACGGATGCGTCCTTCATTGTGGAGTTTTTCCAGCGCTCGCCATGTATCTTTGTACTTGCCCTTAACCGGCCAATGGATGAGATAGAGATCCAGATACTCCAGTTCGAGTCGTTCCATGCTGGCTTCGAAGGCAGCTAGCGTGGATTCATATCCCTGATCGTTATTCCATACTTTAGTGGTAATGAACAGATCCTCACGAGCCACTCCAGATTCACGAATACCCTGAGCGACACCGGTTTCGTTGTTATACGCTTTGGCTGTGTCAATGCTGCGATAACCAGCTTGAATGGCCGTTTTGACAGCTTGAACGACTTCGTCTCCGTCTTTAACTTTGAATACCCCAAAACCCAGCCATGGCATTTTGACTCCGTTATAGAGCGTGGTTGTGTCCTGCACGTGTTTCATGATCCGAAATTCCTCCTCTTATTGATCCATCATTGTTCCACTATGTAATTACCCTGCTGTTTGGCGGCCAATCGATATAGAAGGGGCCGTCTTGATTGATTATACTAAAATACTCCTGGTATTGGAAAAGGAAGCGATCCATTTTACGAAGTAAACACCCCAAATGTCCTTTTTTGCCAAGCAGAGGTTTGGTTTTGACGCTTGTGGGTGATAAGATGAAGTATACGAAATATGGAAGTTAAGACTTCGCTAGTGGAGAGTTTATATAAGAAACGTAGAAGTGCGGAATCGGACTGTTCCGGGCCGTGCGATTAATCATAAAGGAGCAAGATTACAATGGCCAAACCTAAACAAACCAAAAAAGCTGCAGCCTGGTCTCTCGTGGTGATGGGAGCTGGATTTGCTGCATCATTGCCGTTCCAGGGTGTTCCTGTGGGCAAGTTGCTGGTAGGATCGTTTGAAGCGGGACTTGTGGGTGGACTTGCGGACTGGTTCGCAGTTACGGCACTATTCCGTCACCCACTCGGTATTCCCATTCCGCACACGGCATTGTTGCCGAAAAATCGCGATAAAATGACGGAAGGTCTGGTCTCCGCAGTAGAGAATAACTTGCTCAACAAAGACAGCATCACCGAGAAGATCGCAGATTTCAAAGCAGCAGAAACGGTGCTCGACACGTTGACACGTGAGCTTCACAGTGACGGGATCAAGACCATGATTGATACGCTTTGCAAACGAATTCTGGCGGGTCTGCCGTTAGAACAGATTGCTCCGCTCGTAGCGGGTGAGATCAAGTCACAGGCTGGTGCCTTCGATCTGGGCCCGATTCTGGAACGGGCTGCTCACCAGATGACAGAGCGAGGTTATGACGCGAAAGCGCTGGACTACGGATTGAAGCAAGCCGAGGAGTGGCTGGTTAAGCCCGAGACGGTCATGTTTTTGGGTGAAAGCGGCATGAAAGCCATCAGCGGCATACAGATGAACGGATTAATGCAATTTGCGATGAATGCGTTCCTGGGTTATATGAACGAGGAGCGTCTGGGTGGCATTTTACAAGGATATCTCTTCGATCGGGTAGAGGATATGAAACGTGAAGGCAGTGCTTTGAGGTACAAGGTGCTTGATATGGTACGTACCCAGACGGTGCGCATCGCCATGAGCGAAGGTGTGCAAGAGGGCGTGAATAGCTGGAAGAACAACATGCTTGAGGGCTGGAACGCGGAGGAGACTGTGCTGAACAAGCTCACCGAAATGAGAGATAAGGCGCTCGCCGCGATGGAAGACGGACGTTATGTAGATACGTATGCACTGCCAGCCATTGAACGGGTATTATCTGACTTACGTGCAGATCATGAATTGATGACAAGCATGAACGCCAAGATTGTGGAGGGTGTCACTACACTACTGGAGAAAAACCATTCCAAAATCGGTAAACTGGTACGTGAAAATGTGGACAAAATGGACAATGCTACTTTGGTTTCGATGATTGAAGATAAGGTTGGACAGGATCTGCAATGGATTCGGATCAACGGAGCCGTTACCGGATTTGTTATCGGGATTGCGCTGACTGCGCTGCAGATGGCATTGGCATAACAGTTCAACATGGTAAACAGGAGGGCCGCTCTTACGAAGAGCAGGCCCTTTTTGTCGTTGGTGGGAAAATTATCATGTGGGTGATGCAACAAATAGGAAAGCGGGTAATGTACACCAAAGTGTTCTATTTGAATCATATAGGAAGAAAGTTACATGAAAACGATTCTGTCAGCCGATGTGGTCCATGTTGATTTTGTACTATGATGCAGGTAACAGATGAACAAGGTGTATTTCACATATAGTGAGTTCTACCGTTCAACCATGAGGGGGGATCCGTATTAAACGTACAGGATGGCTAAGAGGTTTATCCGCACTGATAATGGTGTTTACTATATTTCTGGGAGGTTGTCAGAACATGAATGCAGGTGAGAAGGAAGCTCTGTACTTAGAGGCTGAAACAACTGTAGTTCAGCACTTCAAGCAGAAGTTCGAACTGGATGTTGTAATTACAAGCAAAGAGTTATTGCCGGAAATGGCAGTATCACAGATTGGGCTGAAAGGGCATGTAAAAGATCATGAAGACCAGAGTTTCGGCATTTCGTACGATTACAAAAAGAAGATAACCAAGAACCTGGTTATCAGTCCTGAAATTGAGGAAGCAATGATGGCCAAGGGACATGATCCATACGCCAAATAAATGGGAGGTGTAGTTATTGAGTAACGGGTCCAATATTGATGATGAAACGTATAAAACGATGTCTGATCTAGCCTATCAGGATCAAAAGGCTGGAGATCGATTAACAGAACTGCCCGGCTGGCAGGTTCTTGAGGGGACAGAAAGCAATAGTTTTTCCGGTTTTGATGCCGTGACATTTTATAATCCCGAGACCAAAGAAGCGGTCATTGCCTATCGCGGGACAGAAGGAAGCGCGTCCTTGGATCGCTCTGTACCTGATTTTGTGATGGATGGACGCATCGGGGGCGGAGAGTTGATTCGCAAGGGGCAACAGGAGACGGGGAATTTTATCAACAATCTTACGCCAGAATGGCTTGACAAAGGGGTTAAAGGCGTCAAGGACTTCACAGGTATATCCAAAGTGGAGAATTGGGCCGATGACAGAGTAAAAGATGTGCAGAACTGGACAGGTGATCGCGTAAAAGATATTGAAAAGACCGTCTCTCCTACAGGCTGGGCCAACCAGATGTATCAAGCCGAAGACTATGCTAATCAGATGCAGAGCAAGCATAAGGATCTGGATTTCTCGATGACCGGGCATTCCCTGGGTGGGGGGAACGCACAATATGCGTCGGCTTATACAGGTATTCCTGCTGTGACATTCAGTGCGCCATCCGTAATGGGTAATTTGACGCCAGAAGTGCGACGTCAGGCTGAAGCGGGTGCATTTGACGGACAGGTTGTGAACTATGCAAGTCCGAGTGATCTGGTAGCCAGCGGAACCCTGGGAGGATATGATCGGCATGTTGGATCGACTTATTACATCAACTCCGATTATGACTCCGCGAATGATGGCGTGAGTATTATTGATAAAGCCAAGAACTCGTTTGGCGGAGAGAACTACCACAGTTTGGATCAATATGATTTCAAGAATGGTTATATCTCGAATGACTTGTATGATCCGATTACCGGGGAGAGAGTCCGTTATTCACCGCGGCTTATGGATCACATGGGACCGTTCGGCAAGAACTTCGGTCCGTTACGTTCCAAGTCAGGTGGCGGTGGAGGTGTGGCTTCGGCGGTAGCAGCTTCCGGTCTGATTCAGGTAACGCCGGAAGAACTGAAAAGTGTGGCTTCGCGGTGGAAGCAAAATGCACAACAGTGCAATGCGGAGCTGAATCAGGTGCGAACCCGCATGGCGCAATACCTGCATACAAGCCGCAGTCGCAGGCTGGAGCCAATTGTCACCCAACTGGACGCGTCCATTCATGAGCTTGGCACATGGCATATGAAACACACCAGCCAGTTCCTGAACTTTATTGATGAGAAGGCGGATGCCTTCCGGCAGGCGGACGAGAGTCCGGTTCATTTTTAATTAGATTTCTGGGTGGCTAGCGTTGGTGATATTACGTACATAGGGGGGACACGAGTGGGTGGACAATTGCTGGTGGAATTGAATGATCTTCGGATTGCGGAAAAAGAACTGACACAGCTGCTTGCCCGTCTGCAAGCCGATGAGCAGGAAGCAAGGACGCTATACAGTCGCTTGAACGATTGGAAAGGCCACTCCGCAGATCATACAAGACAGCAGATTGAAGAGTTTTTTGCGGGCCTGTCCAGACGTATTCAATCCATTGAACAGCAGAAGAAGAGCTTGCTGCAATACATTGAGTTTATGATCCAGACGGATCAGGAACGCTAACGAGCGTCAATGCTGTGGCCATATTGCGGATGGTAATCAGCGTTAAGATGAGTGTGAAAGTGGATCGGGCATGCTTGAGCGCATAAACCGTGGAATGAAATGAAAATGGGTAGCCAAACCCAAACCAAGAATGCAGATAGCTAAAAAAAAGCCTATGGTACATCGGGGTTGATCCCGATGCCATAGGCTTCTTTTCTTATCTCAATTTGTATCAAGTTAAGTTATCTAAATCGCAAGTTAGTTCTTAACGTTTCTTGCGACGAGTCGCCAGAGCGATTCCCAGGAAGGATAGAATCAGAGCCAAAATGGATACGATCAATGTTGCTTGTTGAAGCTTCAGTGTACCTGGATCTGTATCCGTGTTGTTCGACTCACCTGTAACGGTGTCATTAAGTGCATCGCCCAGTGTAGTATCATCGTTTGCTTGGGTATCGTCAGTAGCCGCGTTATCACCAGCGGCTCCTTCTGTTCCTGCACTATCATGCCCTTCGTTGGCAGAACCGGCACTATGATGATCTCCACCTGCCGCAGCATTACCCGCAGCAGCTGGATCTTCGCTAATCGTTGTAATACTGTGCGGGTTGCTGTCACTAGGCTGGCCTGTCCATTCTACAATACTGCCATCGCTGTAATATTGGAAGGCATCCCAAGCTACTTCAGCTTCAGCCTTAGGGTTCTGCGCAACGAAGTTGAACTGCTGGAATTGTCCTGCCAGAATGCCTTCGTTATCTCCGTCAATCTCCCAAGTAATGGATGTTACTTCATTGGAATCGTTCTTCTCTGTGGTGATTTTCCAGCCTGCCAGTGGTTGATATTGCTTGAAGGCAACACCTTCGGGAACTTTCATCGTGATCTTGGTTGTAGGCAATTCTTTCTCGGAAGGAATCTTAATCGTATACGTCTGCCATGCGCTTGTCTGAGCAACGGATGGGCTGACCGTAACGTGAGCGCTGGCGAATCCAGCGAATAGCATGAATGCTGCGGTACCTGTTGCAATAGTGGATGTTAGTTTGGAAATCCATGATGTTTTCTTCAAAATAAATAACCCCTCTCAGTTTTTATCTTATATGATTCGGCCCATTTTCTTAAATGAGTGTCTACGTTCTGCAAAGGCACCGTTTCGGTTACGAATGGTTCTTTCGACCACCGTTATTCCCAGATTTTTCGATTCCCTTTTCTCAAAGGGGAAAATCCGGTGATAAACGCGAAGCGTATGCTTCCGATGCAGCTTTCTTGCAGAAAGCTTTTAGCTTCGCTTTTTCAGGTTTGTTCTGTCCTCTCCGTTTCAGTGTAAATGATAGTTTAATTTATATAGTAAGTTGAAATTCGGGAATAAAGGCGAGTGCTTCGCTTCTCCAGAATCAATTTCCTCCCCTTAGCTACATTTGCAGTTTGTAGCAACACTGATTTTAGATTGGGTCGCTTTCAAACTGAACGTTGTGCAACTATGGCTTGGCGGTGTCGATCTCGAATTCAGCATCCAGTGAATCCAACGTTTTAGTCAGGAGGTGTACCTTGATATTCCAACGTCCAGGCATGGAGATATAATCTTCAGCCTTGTACACACCCGTGTCATTTTTCGGAATGGTAATCTCATAGACCCCCATATCCATGTCCAGATGTGTAAGTGACAGCGTGATCTGTTCCAGATCAGTAACGATACTGCCATCTGCACGTTTGACGTCCACTTCGAATTGGTTCTCTCCCGTCACATTGGGACTCACCTGAAGTGTGATCGCTGAGCCATCTTCCGTAGTCTTCGTCTCCTGATACGGTCCGACCGCTGCTGGTTGTCCCGGTGACTGATGTGTCAGCACGGCAGCCAGAGCGAGAATCACAGCACCGGTAGCAAGTTCGGCTTTGAGGCTGCCGGATAATCTTCTTCCCGTTGCTGCTCTTGCCAGTCGGGCATGACGCCAGGCGAAGACAAGCATCACAATAAGCAGGACGATCTTGCCGATTAATACAAGGCCGTAGGCAGAAGTGAACAAGGAGGTCAGCACGGGTGCAGGCAGAATAATCAGACTGCTGTATATTCCTGTAGCAATCAGAGCGGCTACGGCACCAATCCCCCAGGCGGTAAACCTGCGGATGGCAACCCAGTAGACTTCCCCTCGAACCTTCGATGGCAGCTTATCCGCCAGTGGAGGCAGACATATCGCCATGGCGGTTAGTGCGCCAATCCAGAAAGCAGCACCGATCAGATGTATGAAATCCATGGCAATCGCCAGTGCACGTTGATCGGCAGCAGCTGGGTGCCCTGTCATGGCATGCGTGAACAACCAGCCAAGCACGAGCACAAGTGATCCGTACGATGACCAGATACGAACACGGATGGATCGATCCCGATCATAACCGGAGAGAATGGTAACTGCCAGCAGCATGACAATCAACATCTGTACCATCCAGATCTGACCAAAGGATGTCAGCTTCAGTGCACTTCCGATTAGTGCCCAGCTCAGTTCGCCTAGCGCCACACCCGATTCATACAATGTGTTCAGTGGCAAACTGACCAGAGCAGCGAAAGAAGCAGCAGCATAGCTGATCCATAACAGCCTGTAGCTACCTGGAACGTCCATAGGTTCTCTAGCCATGGAAGTTGGGGCGATCCGCAGCAGCAGGAATGCGAGTGTACCCAGAATGATAGACAGTCCGAGATACTGAATCCAGTCTGTCAGGGATACAATCCATTTTAGCGGCCCACCTGTTGAACCGGAACCTGATGTAAGATCACTCAGCCCGGCAGGCGATCCGGAAGGTTCACCGATATGGAAAACATACGCTCCCTGAATCGGATGCCCATCGGCAGATACAGCTTTCCAATTGACGGCATATGTTCCGTTTCCGAGTACTCCCTGCAGACCAGTCTCCAGGATATGAGGGCGATTCGCATCGATCTGCACGTTTCCGTCGTCTGCCTGATTGCCGTCAGGCCCGGTAATTTTGATATCATAAAAGGCCGTCTGCAAGGATTCGTTGAACTCCAGCGTTAACCGCTCCGGAGCGGTTACGAGTATCTCGTTCTCTCCAGGCGAAGCCTTAACAATATAAGCATGGGCGGATGCCCACTGTGGCATAACAAGGCAGCATACGAGCATCAGGCAGGTGACTAATGCCCAGTGCCGTTTGCCCCATTTCAGGGTAAAGCTTGTAAAAATCAAAAAATCATCACCCTCAGGTTATAGATTTGTAGTCACTCATGGCCTTTTGAACATAATCTAACCCATTATAACTTTGTCCAAAATGAGTGCGTATGACTACATTGGGCTATAAAAAAACGAATTGGTCTGCATAATTGTGACAAAAGCATGAATGCTATGCTACTTCACACCGATTCACCTGCTACGGAGCAGCGTGATTATTTGCGAAGCTTGCGTCCTGCAAGCCCGCTCTCGAGAGCGTAGCGGGTGAGTTGCACCCGATTCTCAAGCTGGAGCTTCTGCAAAATGTTCTTCAGATGATTCTTTACCGTCTGGTCTGAAATGCCGAGCTGATCAGCAATCTCCCGATTGGTATATCCTGCGGATACCCATTGCAGAATCTCAAGCTCCCGTGCCGTTAGCGGGTTATCTTGCACATCTTCGCTACGTGGTGCGGGAAACTCTTGCAAAATCCGGTAAGCTAGTTCCTTGCTGAGCGGTGCATCGTCACTGACGATGGCGCGCAGGTACTCAAGCCAGGTGGAAGGCGTTAGATTTTTAAGCAAATATCCCTGAGCGCCTTGTTTCAGTGCTTCGAACAGAAAGGTCACATCATCCGATACCGTGACCATCACAACAATAACATATGGAAATCGCAGCTTGATCTGACGGGTGGCTTCCAGTCCATCCATGTCCGGCATCTGCACGTCCATCAGGATCAGGTCAGGCATCCATTGTCCGGTCAACTCCAGCGCTTCCTGTCCATTCGAAGCTGTACCAATCACTTCAAACAGGCTGTCCTCGGATAAAATGCTACAGATCGCTTCACGCGCATGCGCATGATCATCAACAACTAATACACGTACGTGTTCCATGTTAAGCATGCTCCTTTCCAATTGTCATTCGCGTATGGCCGGGTCTTGAATCGAGGGTAAACGACCAACCCATCTCGGCAGCACGTTCCTTCGTAATTCGCAGTCCGTACCGATCCTTCAGATGAAGAGGATCTCCATCTAGTCCATTCCCATTATCCTGAATATAAATGAACCAGGCAAACGGATTACCCTCCGCGTGAATCTGAACGTGGGTAGCCTGCGCATGTTTGCGTACATTCAGCAGACCTTCCCGGATACAGGCCAGCAGTTCCACTTGCTCCTTGGCAGAGAACGTTACACCGCTTAGTTCCCACTGAACCTGTGCACCAGGTACCGTTTCCTTGACGAGCACTTCGACCTGCGCATGCAGCGAGATTTTCTCATGTACCTCAGCAGAGGAAGGAACATAACGCAACTGGGCAATGGCTTGCCTCACATATGTATTGACTTCATGCACGGTCTTTTGAATCTCCTGGATCTCGTGCTCATGTCCGCTTCCTGCCAAGCTACGGCCTGCCTTGTCCGTTTTTACCGACAGCAGGAAAAGGGATTGGGATATGCCATCATGAAGTTCCCGGGCCAATTGGTCACGGGCTTCCAGTGCGGCCTTGGCTGCCCGCTCCTGCTCCAGAGCTGCCCTTGCGCCTTCAAGCATGCGGAATAATCGGCTGAGCAGTGTCACGCTGACGAGGTACACAATGACGGGTGTTAACCAGTTCCCGGCATCCATCGAAAGGTACGGTATCAGGAACTGATGGCGAATATATTCCCAGATGCCTACTGTGAAAGTGGGGATCAGCAGGATCATCCATTTGATTTGTTTGTAGGACATGAATGCAGAACTCCTTTGATCTAGGATTAGCTTAATGACGCACTTTAATTATGCGGGGATGGGACCATTATAACGCAAGGTTGTCCAAGACCCTAGTCTGTACCTCTGGAGGAACTTGGGGAGGATCAGGGAGTATTTAGAAGGATATCTAAGAACAACAAGGGGTGAAATGTTGTCACGCTAGGTGAGGGTTGGTGTGCACAGCTGAGGAAGGCTGAGTCCGTTTTCCCTATTGGGGAAGGTCCTCTATACTTAATAAAGAACGTGAATTCATTACAAAACATGTTAAGGAGTGACGCAACAACATGAGTCAAGAAGTATTGGAACGTCGCAGTGAATTGCTCAAAAAGAACATTCATCAGATGCTTGTTCAAGACAATCAGCACGGTATCAGTCGCCAAGACAACATGTTTTTGCAGCAGATGATTAAAGAGCTGCATCAGACCTCACATGAGCTGAATACCAAATCTTAATGTAGAATCTGCACGAGAATGAAGCAGTCTGGTGTACGATTCATTCCATGAAAATGAAAATGGCGCTATCTCCGATCAGACCGGGGATAGCGCTTTGAATTTTCCAGAGGATGTAGAAGAAGCTCCGTCATTTTACAGCAACTGTTGTTGAGCGGTTCTTTTCTCAATATATCGAATGAATAACTCAGCCAGCTCCGGGTCGAACTGTGAACCCGAACATGCGCGTAGCTCCCGAATGGCTTCCTCCACGTTCTTGGTCTCCTGATATGGCCGCTCTGTCGTCATGGCATCAAAGGAGTCAATCACGGTCAGCATCCGGCACAGCCGGGGGATCTCGTTCCCCTTCAGGCCATAAGGATAACCTTTGCCATCATAGCGCTCGTGGTGCAATTCAATATACGGAATCAGATCAGCGAAGCGATCGTTTGTGATCACCATTTTTTTGCCCCAAGTGACATGTCCTTTAATCGTTTCCCATTCTTCTGCGGTTAGCTTTTCCTTCTTGTTGAGGATGGACCAGGGAATCTCCAGTTTGCCGATATCATGAATCAGTGCTCCCAGCACAAAACGCCGTTTCTCCGCATTGTCCAGCTTGAGCAATTCACTAATATCGAGTGCATATTTATAGACCCGTTTGGAATGTTTGAACGTATCCATATCCTTGTATCTAAACAGATTGAGCTGCTGCTCGATGTCACGTACATCCTGTACCAGATCAATCTCATGCTCCATGCCATCATTGCTGCCGTGGCGGTGCACGTTGTTTTTGCCCTGCTTCTTCGCATAATACAGTGCTTTATCCGCCTGATCCACGAGTTGGGATTTGTTATACATATCCACCTGATAGGGGGCGACGCCAGCAGAGAAGGAGAGACATCCGTGTGGAAACACTTCAACGCCTTCAAACGGCGTGTCGTTCAGTTGTTTGCGCAGCTTGTTCATGAACCTGTAGGATTCGTCCAGCTCCATGCCTGGCATGAGCAACGTGAACTCTTCCCCTCCATAACGAAAGGCGGTGATCGGTGTACCTTCCGTCTTCCGCACCAGAAAATCCCCAAGCAGGGCCAGCAGGCTGTCACCTTGAAGGTGGCCAAACCGGTCATTATACTTTTTGAAATCATCGATATCAATAAGTCCCAGACAGAGCGGGGTTCCCTGTGTGCGTGCGGTAGCCAGTGCACTTTCCAACATGCTTTCGAAATAACTATGGTTGAACAGACCTGTGCGTTGATCCGTGTTGGCCTTCTCCTCAATCGTCTGATACATGACAAACAACTGCCTGAATGCGTGGGAGAGCAGAATACTGAGACTCAGATATAAGAGCAGACCGAGTACACCGTTATGCACAACCAGAATCGTTAAAACAAGCGCCAGAATCAGCGTACATAGATAAACTAACAGGGATTCAGTGACAAATGCCCGCTTCATCTGCTGTAATGCATCCTTCGTGGAGAAATGAAAGAACAAGCCGAGTGTGATCGTGTTAATAATGAAGTAGGCTGCGAGCGCAGCGAAATAAGGAAACAGGTTATATCCGTCCAACGTTCCCGATTGCCCGCCAGTCCACTCAAACACGGCAGCAGCTCCTGTAATCATAAGACTATAGATGCTGAAGTTGACGATGTGTTTCCACCAGGTGAGCTTGCGCTCTTTGATTAGCAGGATGATGGAGACAGGGAGCAGCACAGACAGACTGAAAGCTCCGCCAAACATGAATATACAGGCAAGGTATACCGATGAATCCATGGATTGCTGATTGCCTTTGGGTGGAATCTGAAATGTAAAATAATCCAGAATCAACGCTGCCCCCAGCATGGTGTAGACCATAACCCAATCTGAGGTGGACAGATGAAGATAAGACCATTTGTTCATGTACAGAAAAACACCGATACCCGTGCAACTAAGCAAAATAACATACAGACTGCTTCGATCTGCCTTATGGATAAGGTTACGAATAAAGTTCATAAAAAATCTCCTGCTTGGTTTAGTCTACTCTTGATGTATATATTGATTCATACTATATAGATGTATAACATACCAAGTTGCCTACCAAAAATCCAGAAAGAAAAAACAGGCCGCTGGCAGCCTGTTTGTCTTGTTTGGCGGTATGGATACTAGCCGCCCAGCTTGTATCCCGAAGTTAATGCCACAACGACAGAAGCCACGATAATTGCGTTGATGACAATGCGGGAATATTTCACACCTTCAAATTTTTTCATGTAGAAGACCTCCCTTCCTTGGAGTCGACCAAACCTCTTCAAGCCTGATGAGTTTTAGCGGGCTGCACAGCCTTTTTATCCCGATTTACCATCATGTACTGGATAAAAAGGAATATGCCAACGTTCATGACAACATCACCGATGCTGATCACCTGAGTCCGTGGATAAGGGCTGGACAGCGGGATGATATCACCGAGGAAAGGCAGGTGTGTTGACGCATCCATCATGAAATGCTTCGATATGGCTCCGCCTTCCCGGAGCATGTCTACATAATAGGGTCCTAATACAGCAGAAGCTTCTACAGAAACAGGCATGCGTCCACCGTTGACAACCATCACCGCAAAATTGAGAAACACCCCAATCCAGATGAGCATGAAACCAGTGTGGTGCCTGTTGAGCCACAGAAATGCGAGCCCTGTAATGTAGACAGCGGCAAAGAGATAACCATTGATGGATGCCACCCATTCCAAGCGTTCCTGTAGATAGAAAATAAAGAACTGGATTAGCAGCAATACAGGGAAAATCCAGCCGCTTCGCAGCTTGAGTGCTGCAAACTGGTTAAGCCCATGCCGCAACCCACCCCGGAAAAATCCAACGATCAAGCCTAGAAGAATACCATCGTATACCATGTGTAACCCCTGTTCGTTCGGAAATGTGTAAGTTGATTGCGTGTTTGTGTACTTAAGACATTCGACCTTTTATTGGTAATTCCTGCACGAGAAAAATGATTATTAGGAAGAAATTTGAAAAATGCTGAACAAAAAACCGCCTTTACGAATCTATGGGTCGAAACCCTTCTAACATTCGGTAAAGACGGCTGCTTGTGTTGCCAAAATACGAGTTTAAATTCGGTTGGAAAGGGAGTTTATGTTATTCGGATCCACCGTTCAGATAATTGAAGAAAGGTTGATCTACCCAGAAGTCATACGTAGTAATGTCGGCATCAGGGGCTAGTTTCAAGAACCCTTCACGAATGGTTTTGGCGTTCTCCTTCAGTGAGAAGGACTGAGCATAGTAATTGCCAAGCGCGATCTTATTATTGGAAATGACCGGATAGTTGGCCAAAGCGGTTGGTGAATAATACAACGGTTGCCACCACGAACTGAGAATCAGTGGAGATGTACTATCACTGTTCTTCTTGGCATATTTCAGCACAATATCATTGAAGCGGACTTTGTCTGCCGCATTGTTGAACTCGAATTGAATGTCATATTCCTTCGCAGAGGCAATATAGTTGCCGTTCTCGATCTGTGTCACTTTATAGTCTGGCGTTTCCTTCGGCTCGCCCCATTCCTTCAAATAAATGAAGGCAGATGTCTTGGGTTGAAATTGCACATCAGCATCAATACTCTCGCTACGCAGCAAACCAATCAACTGTACAGCATGCTGGATATTATCGTGGCCGTAAGTAAGTGTCAGCTCATCGATAAAGTTGGAATCAAAGCGGCTATCCTTCAGGTTGTAACCTGTTACGAGATCATCGCGCAAAGCCTGATCCACAATCTTTCTCAGCTCAGGTGATTCGATCAGATCCGCTGTGCGATATGCAGCATACAGTTTGGAATAGATGTCCGCATCGCCGGAACGACCAATCTCATGTTTATATTTTCCTTGGCTGATCAGGACGCGTCCAAGTAATGTGTTGGCGAAATCCTTGCTTGCTACGCCACCTTTAAGGAGAGAAGGGTACAGGCTTTCGGGAATCAGGCCCGTATCGATGGCTGCAGCCAGTTCCTGTGCAGCTTGTCCCTGAACACGGTTCGGGCTAATGCCAACCTTGGCAAGGGCTTTAGCCGTTTTCTCTGCGGGATACGTGTAAGCAAGTTCCTTGAATCCAGCGGCTTTCACCGCGATGAAGACCGCTGCATAAGTGCTCAGTTGATCTTTGGCACGTACTTCTGTACCCGTAAGAACCCCATTATTGTATAAGGATACGGCAGCATCATAAGAAGAATCACCAGATGCCAGATCGGTAAAGGCTGGAGCCTGGGCTTCACTATCGCTTGCTTGAGTTGTTCCCGTAATGGCTGCAATGGCTTGAATGAAATCACCTTTGGTAATCTGTTGCGGCAGTTGAATGTTGTATTTCGCTTGCAAGAATTGAGCAAAATCCGCTGCGTTTTCCGTATAAGCGAATGGAGCCTGAGCTACCGGTCCTTTGACGCTTTGTGAGGTGGTTGGTTTAGTTGGAGTTGCAGATGCTGCAGAAGCGGAAGCGGGCAAGCTTAGGCTGCCGAATGTTACCGGAGCGGCGAGTAGAGCCGCCAGTGTGATCTGGGTGATTTTTTTCAAATGAATAGCCTCCTTTAAAATGGGTTGGAAAATGATCAGCTCTGGGTTATAATTCTGACAAATCCTATCAGAATAGAATAATTGGATTGACTTTAGCACGGAGACGCGCTGGATGTCAACGAAAAAAAAGCTTGATATAAAGCGTTTTCCAGAGCATGTTAGAAAGCAAATCGTCAATTATATTCTAATTGAGTGTATACGCTCAAAGATTTATTGACAAGGATCGACAGTATCCGCTAGGATAAGAAAAAAGAATGTTGAAAAGGGGTATTTTCAAAATGAAAAGAGGTTTATCGTTCGTCTTATCGATCATCATGTTGGCTATTTTGTTGGCAGCTTGTGGGAATTCGGCTTCCAAAGACGAACAATCCGCCCAAGGCAGTGATGCGGAGAAATCTCTTCGGATGGCCCTCGTACTTCCCGAAAAAATAGGGGTTAACCCTTTCTTTGTACAGATGGATGAAGGCTTCAAAAGAGCAGGCGAAGAATTCAAAGTAGACACCAAGACCATTGAATCGACAGACCCGGCAGCATTTGAACAAAATCTGCGCGCTGCCGTTGCTGAGAATTATGATCTGATTATTACAGCAACATTCCAGGCGGAAGATGCATTGAAGAAAGTCGCTGCAGAAAATCCGGACAAATCCTTTGCGATTGTAGATACAACCGTTGATCTGCCTAACGTTCGTAGCGTTGGTTTCCGTGAATATGAAGGGGCGTACCTGCTCGGTGCAGCTGCTGGATTGTCCACCAAAACAGACAAAGTCGGCATGATCGCAGCAATGGATGTACCATTGATCAAGAAATATACGGAAGGTTTCAAAGCTGGATTGGAATCCGTGAATCCGGATGCAGAATTCCTCGTGAACTATGTAGGTGGATTTAATGACCCGGCCAAAGCCAAAGAATTGGCACTGGTACAATTCGGCAAAGGTGCTGACTTCATCGCTGGCGCATCCGCTGTAGGCGATCTTGGTGTGTTCGAAGCAGCCAAAGAAAAAGGTTTCTACACTTCCGGTCAGGATACGGACCGTACTGTTGAAGACCCGGAACATATCGTATTGTCTCAATTGAAGTCAACGGATACGGTTGCTTATGAGACTGTAAAAGATTTCGTAGAAGGCAACTTCAAAGCAGGCGCAGTAAACTACGGCTTGAAGGAAGACGGTGTAGGCCTGACTTACGTGACACGTGATAGCGAATCTCCGCTGAATGCTTTCGTTGGACAAGAAGTAATCGACCAAGTGAAAGCAATCAACGATGATATCGTATCAGGCAAAATCGTAGTTAAAGATCCATTGCAGCAATAGTTTCGAATGTCTCGAATGTTCTATACGATGATTGAGTAATGGAATGGATCAGCCGGCTGCCCGATCAGGCAGCCGGTTTTGCTGCTATTAAATGACCAGTATATGTTCAACTTATCGTTTACACGATAACGAAGAGGACAGAAATAACCTGGAGAAGCAATGCTAAAAGCTTTCTGAAAGAAAGCTGCTTCGGAAGCATACACCTCGCATTTATCCCCGGATTTTCCCGTGTCAAAAGGGAATCAAAAAAATCTGGGGATAACGGCGATCGGAAGGTTGTTCTGTCATCGTAGTGGCGAGTGTAACCTTTTTAAGTTGAACTGAGGGGAGCGAACGCGAGATATGCTGTTGGAGATGGAGCAGATTACGAAGAAGTACGGCGGCTTCACCGCTAACCGGGACATCCGTTTTAATTTGCGTGAGGGAGAGATTCATGCCCTTGTGGGTGAGAACGGAGCTGGTAAAACAACCCTGATGCGCATGCTGTATGGTATGGAACAGCCCACGTCAGGCACGATCAAAGTCCGTGGACGCGAGGTGGATTTTGCCACGCCGTCCCAAGCTATGGCAAGTGGCATTGGCATGGTGCATCAGCATTTCATGCTGTTCCCTTCCTTTACGGTGGCGGAGAACATCGTGATCGGACGTGAACCGGCTAAAGCAGGTGCATTTGACCGCAAAAAGGCAGCGGCCCAGGTAAATGAGCTTGGCAGAAAATATGGTATGCCGGTGGACCCGTGGAAAAAAGTGTCCGAGTGCCCGCTTGGCATGCAGCAGCGTGTTGAAATTCTCAAGGTGCTGCATCAGGGCGCAGACATCATTATATTGGACGAACCTTCGGCGGTACTGACACCGCTTGAAGTGAAGGAACTGCTGGCGAATATGAAATCTCTCGCCAAGCTGGGCAAAACCTTCGTACTAATCACGCACAAGCTGCAAGAAGTCATGGATGTAGCCGACCGAATCACGGTGCTTCGCGATGGTCAGGTGACAGGTACGTTGGAAGCCAAAGATACACATGTGGAGGAATTGTCCCGTCTGATGGTTGGTCGTGAACTTGTGCGTATGGACAAGCAGCCATCGGTCCCAGCCGAAGCAGTGCTTCAAGTGGAAGCGGTCAATCTGTCCGGAGCGAAGGATCGTTCAGCGCTCAAGGAGATCCATATGGAGGTTCGAAAAGGTGAGGTTGTTGGTATAGCTGGCATCTCGGGTAACGGCCAGTCGGAACTGATTCAGGTCATTGCCGGACTGCGTAAGGCGGACAGTGGTCGCGTCTTGCTCTCCGGGCAGGATACAACGAACTGGCCTGTACGGCGCATCCGGGAGCATGGACTTGCTCATATTCCGGAAGATCGCTACATGTGGGGAGCAGCCAAGGATGCGAGCGTTCGCGAGAACGGACTGATGGGGCACCATCATCGTTTGCAGTCACGTGGCATCATCAAAGCCAAAGCAGCTAGAACGATGGTAGAGAGTTGGATCCAACAGTTCAGCATCAAGACGGGTTCTGCGGAAACCAAGGCACAGTTTCTGTCCGGAGGAAACTTGCAAAAGTTGATTGCTGCTCGTGAATTTGCACAGGATACACCGTTTCTGATTGCAGCTGAACCAACACGTGGTGTGGATATCGGAGCGATGGAGACGATTCATGCCGAATTACTACGCAAACGTAGTGAAGGTGCGGGAATTCTGCTCATTTCATCGGAGCTGTCCGAGATTTTGCAATTATCTGATCGGATTATTGTCATGTATGAAGGCGAAATTGCCGGAGAACTGAGAGCAGAGGAAGCGACTGAGGAACAGATCAGCTTGTTAATGGCAGGAGGGAAAGAGCGGATATGAATCGGGTAAAAGAAACACTTCGCGGACTCGTACAGCCGCTGCTTGCCGTACTCATCGGTCTGATTGCAGGAGCTGTGGCGATTCTGATCGTTGGTGGTAATGTGGTGGATACGTATGCGGAGATGTGGAAAGGGGCCTTCGGCAACTTCTACTTCTTCACCAATACGCTGGCTCGTTCCACACCAATCATCTTGGCTGGACTTGGTGTAGCGCTGGCATTCCGTGCCGGATTCTTCAATATGGGAGCCGAAGGCCAGATGATTCTTGGCGGACTCAGTGCTGCGCTCACGGCGCTCTATCTGCCAGGACCAGGCTGGTTCGTGTGTATTGCTGCGATTGTAGCAGGTATACTTGCCGGGGGAATCTGGTCCCTGTTTGCAGGTTGGCTGGATGCACGCTTCGGCATGAATCTGTTGATCACAACTTTACTACTTAACTATATTGCGATTTATTTCGGGGGCTACATGGTCTCCTATCCATTCAAGGACCGTACAGGATCAGCGGCAATGGCACAGACTCCGATGATTGATCAGAGTATCTGGTTGCCGAAGCTGTTCCAAGGCATGGGGCTGCATGCCGGCTTCATTATTGCCATTGTAGCGGCTATTCTGATCTACTGGTTCACTCACAAAACGGTGACCGGTTACGAGATCCGTATGCTTGGCAGCAACCCTTCATTTGCAACCTACGGTGGTGTTCGCCGTATTCGCATGATGATGCTGTCCATGGTCATCAGTGGCGGACTTGCAGGCCTAGCGGGTGCAGGGGAAGTGCTCGGTACACAGTACCGTTTCCTTGATGGCTCGCTGTCATCCGCAAGCTATGCCTGGAGCGGCATTATGGCGACCCTGCTTGCACGCTCGCATCCACTCGGTACAGCTGTGGCAGCCATTCTGCTGGCTGCGTTACAGACAGGTGCGATGGGAATGGAACGGAATACGGATGTGCCGCTGGAAGTCGGCAGTGTTATCCAGGCGGTCTTGACGTTATTTGTATCAGCTCAGATCGGTTATTCATTCCTGAAGCGGAGAAAGGAGAAAAAGTCCAATGCAACAACTGTTTGATGCAGCCATGTTTGGCTCAACCTTGCGGATTATGACTCCAATCCTGCTTGCAGCGCTCGGTGGGGCTTTATGTTCTCGTGTCGGTCTGTTCAACGTCGGTCTTGAAGGACTGGTTCTGATCGGTGCGTTCTCCGCTATTGTCGGTAATTATTTGTTTGGTAATGTACTGTTGGCTGTACTCTTTTCCATTATTATTGTGATGTTATTCTCGGCGCTGTTTGCCTTTATAAGTATTAATCTGAAGGCCAACGCCATCGTGGTCGGGATCTCACTGAATTTCCTGGCTGCGGGGGTGACGACCTTTGCACTACGGGCGATTTTTGATGTAAAAGGTGCATACTACGACAAAGATATGGTAGGACTTCCTAAATGGGATATTCCGCTGATTAAGGACATTCCGTGGGTGGGCGATGTAATATCGGGACATAGTCCGCTAGTCTACCTCGGCATTGTGCTCGTGATTGCATTGCAATTTTATCTATTCAAAAGTGTATCCGGCTTCCGTCTGCGCTCGGTTGGTGAGAACCCGATTGCAGCACAGAGTATCGGGATCAAGGTACGTGGCATCCAGTACGGTGCCGTTCTGATGTGCGGCGTATTGTGTGCTCTGGCTGGCGCACAGCTGTCGCTCGGTCAGGTGACGATGTTTACCGAAGGCATGACTGCTGGTCGTGGTTTTATCGCGCTGGTGGCAACGATGCTGGGACAAGCGAATCCGCTTGGCGTCATGGGTTCCAGTGTGCTGTTCGGCTTCATGGAAGCATTGAGTATTCGTCTGCAAGGATTCTCCCTGCCAACCCATTTCACGTTGATGCTACCGTATATTGTGACGCTGGTCGCGATGTTCTTTTTCAAAGACCGTACCTATGCACAGGATGCACTGAAAGCGGGCGGAAGCTCGCGTTAATTCCTGAATGCCTAAGTTAAAGGCAGATAAAGAAGGAGGAATCCCACTTGCATAACAAGGCTGAACGTTTGAAAAAAAGTAAAACCCCGGCATCCAAAACAGGCAACGATCACGGAGATCGTCTGCCGCCGGGACAGATGCTGACAGAGAAATTCCCGATTCTGCATGAAGGGGAAGTGCCAGAGTATGACCTTTCCACATGGGACCTGAAGGTATTCGGCGAAGTGGAGGAAGAGAAGGTGTTCTCTTTGGCCGAGCTTCAGGCCATGCCTCAGGTGAACACGGTGAGTGATATTCACTGTGTTACCCGTTGGTCGAAATTCGATACACCGTGGGAAGGTATTCGCTTCTCTGATTTTGTGAAGCTCCTTGGGGTTAAGCCAGAAGCCAAATACGTCATGATCCATGCAGATCATGATTATGAGACGAATGTACCACTCGAAGAATTGATGCATGATGACGTATTGCTTGCATTCAAATACAATGGTGAGCCACTGACGCCCAAGCATGGTTTTCCGCTGCGCATGGTCGTACCCCAACTCTACTTCTGGAAGAGTGCGAAGTGGATACGTGGTCTGGAGTTTATGACAGAAGACCGTAACGGATTCTGGGAAGTGAATGGTTTCCACCATTTTGCCGATCCGTTCAAGGAACAACGCTTCTCGGGTGAAGATCTGCCGATTCCGGAAGACGAGTGGACGAAGAAGGAGTTTGATTAAGATGTTGATGCCTATTTTGCAGATTCATTCGGAGGACATGCCGGCATATGCCATCGTTTGTGGTGATCCGGCACGTGCAGAGAAGATTTCCCGCAAGCTGGAGCAGGCGAGAGAACTGGCGTTCAGTCGGGAGTATCGCACGTTTGTTGGTTTGTATGAAGGGGTACAGATCGCTGTGGTCAGCCATGGTGTAGGTTCACCTGGAGCAGCTGTCTGCTTCGAGGAATTGATTCGCGCGGGTGTAACAACTCTGATTCGTGTAGGTACAGCTGGATCGTATACAGCCGATTATCCGGCAGGCAGTGTGATTGTGAGTACAGCGGCCGTCCGTTCGGACGGGTTGACTCGCCAACTGGTGCCGGATGGTTTCCCAGCGGTAGCGGATATTGGAGTTACACAAGCGCTGATCGAGGCTGCTCGTGAGCATGGGAGCGAGGAGGCTACGACGTTTGCAGGCAAAGTGGGCGTTGGTATCACCGTAACGCTGGATGCATTCTTCGCAGGTGTGGAAGAGATCCCACATCGCAAATACAAGCAGGCTGGAGCACTTGCTGCCGAGATGGAAATTGCGGCGCTCTACATCGTTAGCACCTTGCGTGGCGCTCGCGCCGGAGCGATTGTCGCAATCGATGGATTCGCGGACAGCGATCTGGCTGCCGAGTATGATCCGCATACGGATGCGGTTGGACAAGCGGTGGAGCGCGAGATTAATGCAGCGCTGCGTGCGCTAGCCACGCTTGCTCGTCAGGATCAGGCGTAATAGGAAACAAGTAAACAAATCGATTAAACGTCCACCTGAAGTGGACTATAAGAGGCATCCTGTAAGGTCATGAATTTGACCAGAGGGATGCCTTTTTTGCGCTAAAGGAGTTAGTATTGTATCGACGATAAGTGTTTCCTGTGATTGTGGGCTCTCCTGAAAAGGGGGGTGTATCCACTTAACGAACTCAGCATGTCTTATTCCTACGGAAATAGCAAGTGTGGAAATCTAAAGAATCGTAGGCACGCTAATGCCCGGATAGCCCCCTTTTCGATCCATTCTGACGATTTACTGTGAAATAACGTGTCTGAGATTCGTTAGCTCTTCGTCTGTCCCTCGCAGAGAATGATAATGTAGAAAATGGGTAAGTTATATAAAGGAACATCATATTGAAGATGAACACATAAGGGAGGATTCTACGATGACACAGAACAATCAACCTCAGGACGAGGCGGAAATTCGCAACAAGCTGGATGAAGACGGGGATTCCTTGATGGAGAAAAAGAAGATTTTGAGCGGAGTGGACATTGAGCCGCAGGCGGACGAGTGGGCAGCGAAGCCATCACCTGTTGCTTTTAATGAAGGAAATGCATCTTCCAAAAAATAATCAACATACGCATTCCATTCACTTTGTAGAATGAAAACAAAATTAGCGAGGCAGGTACCCTGATGGTATCTGCTTTTTCGTTGTATAATAATGTAAAATTCATTAGGTGAAAGAGTGATGGGTATGAGTATGGGGACGATTAACATCAGAAAGGCAGAACTGAGGGACTACTCGGGCGTGTCGTTGTTGATGGATGAGCTGCACCAGATGCATGTCGAGGCGCGCCCGGATATATACAGAGCGTTAGAGACCAGAATGGAGGAAAAGGAATTCACCGAACTACTGGAAACGGACAAGCGTTATCTGTATGTTGCCGAGTCTTCGGAAACGGGCTTGATTCTGGGTTACGGGAGTGCGCAGTTAAGTGTTATTCAAGATAACTCATTGATGGTGGATCGCAAGATGTTATACATCCATGAACTTGTAGTGGATACCAAGCAGCGGGGCCAAGGAACAGGCAAGCAGCTAATACAGGCATTAATCGAGCTAGGGAGAGAGCTTCAGGCAGATAGCCTGGAATTATCCGTGTCGACTTTTAACTCTGGCGCGCAGGCCTTCTATGAACAGTTAGGTCTGGTCGTCCGCAGCAGCAGGATGGAATATACCTTGTAAGATGCACCGCTCTATTTAAAGTCAGAGAATTCAACCATTTTTATCAAAATATCAAAACAACCTTGAATACCCCTATGGGGTATGTTACTCTTAGAAAAGAACGAAAGAAAAGGGGTGTTCATGATGGATCATCAGAGCCATCCCGAGGAACCTTTACAATCCTCCGTGACTGATTCAACAACTGAAGCTTCGGATACAGTTCTAGAAGCGGCATCCTGTCATGCCGAGGGCAGTGATGGGAAGCATGTGCGCAAGAGTCACCATTCGCAGGAGATGAAGAGTAACCTGGTATCTCGTTTGAACCGTGTAGAAGGTCAGATTCGCGGAATCAAGGGATTAATTGAGAAGGATACGTACTGTGATGATGTGCTGACACAGATTGCCGCGGCTCAGTCTGCTCTTAATTCGGTAGGCAAGCTTCTGCTTGAAGGCCATATGAAGAGTTGTATCGTTGAGCGCATTCAGGCTGGTGAACATGAGGTTGTGGATGAACTGCTGGTTACGATGCGGAAGTTAATGAAGTAAGTTAGGTCAATTCAATCAAAGATATCATTTTAATATACCCCAAGGAGGAATTTACAATGTCTAATGTTACGTTGAACGTTACGGGAATGTCCTGCAATCACTGTGTGAAATCGGTTGAAGAGGCTGTGAAGAATACCGGGGCGAGTGGTAAGGTTGATCTGGCAGCGGGAACGGTAGCCGTGGAATATGACGAGCAGACGGTGAACGTGGATCAGATCAAGGCTGCGATAGAAGATCAGGGATACGATGTAGTCTAACGGAATTACAGGCTTAAACCGAACATTCTCATGGATAAAAAGAGGTCAAAGGCCTTTTCCCACGAGTCAGGTTTAAGCCTAATTTTCTGTCTGATATATACCCCTAAGGGGTATGTCGATAAGAGATATAATGAAATGAATCGATATGAAAGGAGCTGGCATGATGGATAACGCAACGAATAAACCAATGGATAGATCAGCAGAACCCACACCCATGCCACCTATGGCAGATGCACCAGGACTAAAGACAACACTACACATCACGGGGATGACCTGTGCCGCATGTTCGACGCGAGTCGAAAAGGGATTGTCCCGTATGGAAGGAGTGCAGCAGGCCAATGTGAATCTTGCCATTGAACAGGCAACCGTTTCCTATGATCCGAAGATAACCAACGTGAGTGCCTTGCGAGATAAGGTGGAAGCATTGGGCTACGGTACGGTGACAGAATCGGTTGATCTGAATATCACCGGTATGACGTGTGCAGCCTGTTCTGCCCGGATTGAAAAGGGTCTTTCCCGACTGCCGGGGGTATCTCAGGCGAATGTGAATCTGGCGCTGGAGACAGGGCATGTCGAATATGCGGCCGGCGCACTCAAACCTTCGGATATTATCGCCAAGATCAAGCAGATGGGATACGGTGCTGAACCGCAACTGACGCAGGAAGAGACCACATCTGTCCGTGAGCGGGAGCTACAACGCAAAAAGTGGAAATGGATGATATCTGCTTTGTTATCTATTCCTTTGCTGTGGGCAATGGTAGGGCATTTCTCGTTCACATCCGGAATCTATGTACCTGAGCTGTTCATGAACCCTTGGTTCCAGCTGCTACTGGCCACACCAGTACAGTTCGTGATTGGGTGGCAGTTTTATGTGGGAGCATACAAAGCACTGCGCAACCGCAGCGCCAATATGGACGTCCTCGTCGCACTGGGTACCAGCGCAGCGTTTTTCTACAGTCTATATCTGACGCTATCCAGTGGGTACTTACCCTCTACGACGACGATGGATCACGGAGCAATGGGAACGAGCACAGCCGCCATGCCTTCGGTAGAACTCTATTATGAGACAAGTGCAATTTTAATTACGTTAATTCTACTGGGAAAATGGTTCGAAGCTGTGGCGAAAGGTCGCTCTTCACAGGCGATCAAAAGCTTGATTGAACTGGCTCCGCGTGAAGCACGTGTCATCCGGGACGGACAGGAAGTCTTGGTACCTGCCGCATATGTTGCGGTGGGTGATTTGGTCCTGGTGAAGCCGGGGGACAGCATCCCAGTGGATGGTATCGTTGAAGAAGGGCAATCCTCTGTGGACGAATCCATGCTAAGTGGAGAGAGCCTTCCCGTGGATAAAAAGCCTGGAGATCCCGTTACAGGGGCAACAATGAATAAGAATGGGGTATTACGTCTTCGGGCGACCCGAGTGGGCTCCGACACGGCTTTGTCCCAAATCATCAAAGTAGTCGAGCAAGCGCAGGGCTCCAAAGCACCAATCCAGCGGATTGCAGATGTCATTTCAGGCATATTTGTTCCAATTGTTGTTGGCATAGCCGCGTTGACATTCCTGATCTGGTATCTGTTCGCAAGTCCGGGTGACTTCGCTGGTTCCCTTGAAAAAGCGATTGCCGTGCTTGTCATTGCCTGTCCATGTGCACTGGGGCTGGCAACGCCGACCTCTGTCATGGCTGGATCAGGACGTGCGGCTGAATATGGCATTCTGTTCAAGGGTGGAGAACATCTGGAGTCGGCACAACAGATTCAGACCGTGGTGCTTGACAAAACAGGTACAGTAACCCAAGGTAAACCGGTCCTTACGGATGTTATCACGGCTCCGAATTGGACGGAATCCGATCTGCTTGAGCGTGTAGGAGCGGCCGAACAGAGTTCCGAGCATCCGCTGGCAGAGGCGATTGTTGCAGGCATTCTTGCCAAGGGTCTGGAGCTAACCCCAACAGAGAAGTTCGAGAACATCCCGGGATACGGCGTGCGAGCTTCAGCAAAAGGGCAGGAAATTCTGGTCGGCACGCGTCGTTTGCTTGCGGATGCAAAGGTGAATGTCTCTGAGGAAACCGTTCAGCAGATGAACCGTTTGGAGGAGCAGGGTCGTACAGCGATGCTGGTTGCGGTGGATGGTCAGTGGGCAGGGATCGTAGCGGTGGCTGACACCATCAAGGATACCTCTCGTGAAGCCATCGGTCGTCTTCAGGCGATGGGGATCGATGTCATCATGATTACGGGAGACAACGAACGCACTGCTCGTGCTGTAGCAGAACAGGCAGGGATCGGTAAAGTGCTGGCTGAGGTGCTGCCGGAAGGTAAAGCTGCGGAAGTGAAGAAACTTCAGGAGAGTGGCCTGAAAGTCGCTATGGTGGGTGATGGCATTAATGATGCTCCGGCACTCGCTACAGCTGATATTGGGATGGCCATCGGAACTGGAACGGATGTAGCGATGGAAGCGGCAGATATTACACTGATGCGTGGTGATCTGAACAGCATTGCAGATGCGATTGAGATGAGCCGGCGCACGATGGGTAACATCAAACAAAACCTGTTCTGGGCACTCGGATACAACGTTATTGGTATTCCAATTGCGGCAGTTGGCTTCTTGGCTCCATGGCTGGCAGGGGCAGCAATGGCTTTCAGCTCCGTGTCGGTTGTCCTGAATGCACTGCGTCTGCAACGTATGAAACTGAAAAGAAATGTCTGAACGATCTTTGTTTAAATCGATATCCTACGTCTCATTGTAATAAAGTGAAGGTAAATAAATGCGCGGTTCGCTGCGGCGGACCGTTTTTTTTGTTGAGAAAAATACAGATGAGTCGCCAAAAGTTTCATCCTGAATCGCTGATACAGCTGATATAGATGTTCTTTTCTAGGGGAAAAGGATAGCGTAATGCTCTTTTATGAAAATGGATCAATTACATTCATGAATAAAGCTTATGTTTTCTGAATTTTTCAAAAAATGAGTTGACAATATGGACATATTCACATAAAATTTAAACGATCGTTTGATTCAAACAATTGTTTAAATCAAATTTGAATTATTTGAGTAATGGAGGACACCTTTTATGTTACAGGCTTTACGTACATTGTTCAAAAAACCGCCAGTGATTGTAGGGATCGTAACAGCACTTATGTTCCAAGTGATCTTTAGCGTGATCTGGATGACCGCATATTCTGGAGTAAATGACCGTACGAAAGAATTGACGGTTGCGATTGTGAACGAGGACGGCGAAATGTCCAAAGGAATAGCGGATTCACTCGCAGGAACACTGCCTTTTCATACCGTATCCAATCTGAGTGCGGCTGAAGCGTTGGACCAGCTGAATCATCACCAAGTACACATGGTGCTGGATATCCCGGCTGGATTTAACGAATTGCTTCAGACGGCCGGCTCCACCGCCGAGATTAAATACACCATTAATGAAGCGAACCCGGTTACGATTAAAAGTATGATGCAAGGTGTATCACAAAGTGTGACAAACACGATTAACAAACAAGCTACAGCACAAGGGGTGCAGACCGTGTTGACGGCTTCAGGTACGCCTGCGGATCAGGCTGCTGAAGCCGCTACGAACCTGACTACCCGAGTGGAAGGAACGACAACGTCCATCAATCCGGTTAACGGGATGAATAATCAGATGGTGCCAATGATGATGGTACTGGCTTCGTATGTAGGAGCCATGATCATGGGGATGAATCTCCAGACAGCGATGGGCATGTTGTCATCTACCTATTCCCGTTTGACTTTGTTTGGCGCGAGAGTAGTTATTAACGTGGGTTCTGCATTGGTCGTTTCCCTGCTGGGATCATCACTGATCGTGGCATTGGGCGGACAGATTGAACAAGGATTCGTTGCATTCTGGTTGTTCCAGGCGCTCTTCCTGTGCACGTTCATGTTCTTCTCCCAGTTCTTCCTGATCTGCATCGGACCAGCAGGAAGTCTGTTCAACATCATTTCACTGTCCTTGCAACTGGTATCCTCCGGTGCCATGGTACCACGTGAATTGCTGAACAGCTTCTATAGCGGCATTGGCCAGTACCTGCCTGCAACATACGCCGTTCAGGGGATTCTGAGCGTTCAGTTGGGAGGCCCAGGAGTACAATCCGCTGCGGGCTCCATCGTGATTGTACTGTTGATTGCAGTTGCTTTGTCACTGGTTGTGACGTTGCTGAAAAAACAACGCATGCCAGCTATGGCTCCAAGCCCTGCTCAAGCGAACAACTAATACAGCAGATCCATACCATTGCATCATAGGATAGGACAAGCACCCCGATGATTTTCATCGGGGTGCTTGGTGTAATATAATAGACAGATACAGTACCTGACTACAGCCCTTGAGCTGGAGCGAATGAAATGAACGGACAAGAGGGAGCGGGACGGAATGACTGAACCGGAATTGGATATCAAAACGAGGATATTGCTTGCAGCCAAGAAGCTTTTTGCACAGCAGGGGTATGACGGGACGAGTGTTCGTCAAATCTGTGATGAGGCGGGTGCGAACGTGTCACTGGTCTCATACCATTTTGGCGGCAAAGAAAAGGTGTTCGAAGCCTTATTTGAGCATTTTTTCCCGGATCATATGATGAACTCGCTGGCGGAAGAGTCCATGTCCTCGCCTGTGGAAGGTATCCGACGAATTATTGGTGAAGTTGTGAAGTTCACGATGACGGATCGGGAGATGAGCGATATTGTGCAGCTAGAAATTACACTTCGTACACATCGCACAGCTACCGTATTTCGTTTCCTGGACCCCGTCTGGACCCGAGTGAGGGAGCTTCTGCAAGAAGGAAAGGACCAGGGATTGTTCCAGATCGAGTCCGTATCTTATGCGATGCTTCAGGTGATGGGTGTGGCTTTGGCACACAAACGGGCCAAGAACTCACGATTTGGCTTTGATTATCAAGACATGAATACAGAAGAGCTCGCTGAGCAGACGATTGAGTTCGTACTTCGAGGATTGGGAGTGAACAGCCATGAATGAAACCATTGAATTGATGATGAAACACCGCTCTGTACGCAAATTCAAGCCAGACCCGGTGAGTGATGAGCAGCTTGCAGCCATCGTAGCGGCGGGTCAGATGGCTTCCTCTTCAAGTAGTGTGCAAGCCTATACCGTGATTGCTGTGACTGACATAGAACAGAAATCCAAGCTTGCTGAATTGGCAGGCAATCAGGCCTACGTCAATGAATGTCCCGTGTTCCTCGTATGGTGTGCTGATCTATATCGACTGAGTGATGCTGCGAAACGTCATCTTCCTGAAAAGGAATCGTATGCCGATTCGACCGAGAATTTCATGGTAGCCACGATTGATGCTGCACTGGCTTCTCAGAACGCCGCTCTTGCAGCAGAGTCACTCGGATTCGGAATTGTATATATTGGCGGGCTTCGCACCCGGATTGAGGAAGTCGCTGAGCTGTTGGGATTACCGGAGGGGGTATATCCGGTGTATGGCATGTGTATTGGTGTTGCAGATCAGGAAACGGGAATTCGGCCACGTCTGCCACTGGATGCAGTCCTTCATCATAATCGTTATAATGCCGAGCAGACCCTGCAAGGTGTTGAGCGCTATGATGAGACAACGACGGCGTACATGAAAGAACGGACTAATGGTGAACGAACGACTCCGTGGTCCGAACTGATGGCGAAGCGCCTGACTGAGCCGACACGGTTGCAGGTGAGACCGTTCTTGGAAGGCAAAGGATTCTTGAAGCGTTAAGTTTGATATGTAGATTAGAAGTCAGTCGGGGCAAAGCCGACTGGCTTCTTTGTGCTGAGTTGTAATGTGTTGTGCTGTATTGGCAGGACGAGCGAGTGTACTTGCTGTTACCTGATTGTACTCAAGTTAAGCCGTAGAAACGCTTTGTGTTCTGATAAAAGAGACGAGCTGCCCGTTCCGTTCCCATGCCGGTGATCTCACTCCATGCCTGGATAACCTGTCTGGTCATGACCGGGTGTGTCATTCGTCCCTGAAACGGCCCTTCGAAGGGCCAAGGTCCGTCGGTCTCGGCCATGACTTGCTCCGATGGATATTGCCGGGCGAGTTCACGAATCTCTTCTTCGTAATGAATATCTGGCGTGAAAGAGATGAAATAGCCGTTGTCAGCCATGCGACGGATGGTTTCGTGAGATCCCTTGAACCAGTGGAAATGGGCGCGTCGGAACTGATATTTCTCCAGCAAATCACAGACGATATCCGCATCTTCGTATACCGCATGAAGGACAAGCGGTTTGTTGTGCTTTTTGCCGAGCTGGATGAAACGTTCAAGCAGTTCGATATACCCGCTCTGATCGAAGCGCTGCCCTGCATGCTCCGCTTCCTGACGGTTGTAATAGGGGAGCCCGACTTCTCCTATGGCTGTAGCTTGTCCAATATGCTTCTCGATCCATTGGAAGAACAGGTCCATTTCTGCAGCGGAAGGCAGTTCCTGTTCCGGATGGAAACCGAAGGCCGGATAGATGGTGCGGGGGTGTTGCTTTGCAAGCTCCAGATTGGCTTGGGCAGAAGCAAGATTCATGGATACCGCAATGACCGCTTCAACCTGCTGAGAAGGGAAAGTGAGCAGCATCTCACGTTGTTCGTCAGGGGTGTACTGATCCAAGTGAATATGAGCGTCAATCAATGGTGCGAAAGCTTGAGAATGCATGAGGGAATTCCTCCTTGTGTTCATATATATTTTAACGATGTTACGCAGAATTTCTCATGGCGGATCACCCATTAAAGGAAAATAATAACTTAAAAACCCGCGCTATCAAGATAGCCGGGCTTTCTGTTGTTCTTCTCTCATCCACTGTGCAATCTGCCGTTTACGTTCGAGGAATGCGGATTCTTCCGTAATTTCTTCTCGTCTTGGGCGATCAAAAGGAACATGCACCTCGTGCAACACCGTTGCAGGTCGGTTGGATAACACATAGACCCGATCCGCAAGCAGCAATGCTTCTTCGATATTGTGGGTGATGAACAGCACCGAGCGGCGGTTCTGTTCCCAGATATCGAGCAGCCAGCGCTGCATGTCGCTACGTGTCAGTGCATCCAGTGCGCTGAAAGGTTCGTCCAGCAGCATCAGTTCCTGCGGACTGAGCAGGGCGCGCAGAAATGCAGCACGCTGCTGCATTCCGCCCGACAGCATATGAGGATAGGCCTGCTCGAACCCGGCAAGACCCACGCTGCTTAACCACTTTCGAGCCTCTGCAAGTGCTTCGGCCCGAGGGGGAGCATGTGTGGCTACTTCACCAGCAAGCAGTACATTGTCTTCAATGGTACGCCAAGGGAAGAGGGCAGGCTGTTGTGGCATATAACTAATCTTGCCACGGTGTCCCGTTACCTTCTGACCGTTCATCAGCACTTGGCCTTCCTGTGGCTTCAGCAGACCGCCGATGATATGGAACAGGGTGCTTTTGCCACAGCCGGATGGCCCAACGATAGCGACAAACTCACCTTGCTCGACAGTCAGGGACAGCCCGTTCAGAACCGGTAGCCTGCTCCGCCGTTCGCGGAATGATGCATGAACGTCAATGACGTCCAGTGCAGGCGGAACCAGAGCATTAGCAGTATTGTCAGGTCGATCAGGGGTAGCCGGGTGAAGCTTTTCACCGTGCTTTGGCTCCATTGCGCGTGGTCCTCGTACAGGCTGGACTTGTTCGTCCTGTTGCCAATTCATATGGTCATCACTTCCTAATATACAGATTACATCTTCTTATTTAATTGTCATCACAGCTTCCCCTTGTGAGATGTGCATACGTGTTATTCACAACTACTATGGCATCATGCCACACTGTGTACTACTTGGTATATCCACACATTTTATTACCGCTTCTGTGGACGCCAGCGCACGAGCAGCTTCTCCAGTAGCGCAATGAGCAGGAAGAGCAGCAAGCTGAGCGCGACAATAATCATGATGGCCACGAATAGGCGATCTGTGCGATAAGCTGACTTTTGCAGCATCATATAATATCCAATGCCCTTGTCTGCACCAATCCATTCGGCGATGATGGCACCCATCACGCTATAGGTAGCGGCAATTTTGACACCGGAGAACACCGATGGCAGGGCATGGGGAAGCTCCAACTTCCAGAAGATCTGGTGACGTTTGGCACCAGCCATGCGCATATAGTTCATCATCGCGGCATCAGTACGGGTCAAGCCGTCCATGGCCGCCACCGCAACGGGAAAGAAGCAGACCAGGATGATCGTAATCAGCTTGGGCAGCAGCCCGAATCCGAACCAGATTAACAGGAGCGGCGCCAGCGCGATGGTCGGAATATTTTGACTAAGAATAAGTAAAGGATACAGGGCTGATTTGAGAAAAGGGACCAAATGGAGCACCATCGCAATCAGCAATCCGACCGCCGTGCCTGCCGCGAATCCGATCAGCGTTAACTGAATGGTTGCGGAGGCGTGCATGCCAAGTCGCTCGGCCTGGGATGCCGCTTCGCGGGCGATGTCGGACGGTGCCGGCAGCATCCATTTCTCGATATGGAACAGGGAAACGGCCCCCTGCCATATCGCTATAAAGAGAATAACCGCCACAAAGGGCGGCCATACGCTTTTGAAATAGGCGTGCATTAGCGATATTTCTCCGTCAGGGTATCCATGCTGAAGCCAGTAGGGCTATGGGCGATTTTGATCTGGGAGATGATGCTTGGGCTGCCAGCTTCCACGAGTACCTCATGCATCTTGCGGACAACCTCCAACAGTTCCTCCAGTTCCCCCTCCATGGTGGTGTCGAGCGGGTTCACCTGATACTTCAGGCCAGATTGTTGAATAACTTCAATGGCGCGATCTACGTAAGGATAAGAGTTCTCGCCATTTGGCGTTTTCGGAATAACTTGAATGCTAAGCAGTGTGCTTGCCATGAGAGATCACGGCTCCTTTCGAATGGGTGGTATAAGTCGAACATAGCGAATGTACACTTTACCACTCCGATTGCAGTACCCTCCTCCGATCGCTGTTATCCCCGGATTTCTTGATTCCTTTTCAATGGGGAAATCCCGGGATAAAGGCGAACACTTTGTTTCTTCAGATGGGTTCTGCACTCTTCGTTCTTGTGTACATAAAGGTCAACTTAACAGTTAGATTATTATTTGGGTAAAAACTCGTTCGTATATGCCTTGCTCACATCGATCTGTTCATCCAGCAGTTTTTTGCTAAACATCCAGTCGGTGTAGTTCTGCCATACTTCCTGTTTTTGTTCACCCCAACGCGGGGCGTCATCCGTGTACTTCGGACTAAGCCATTTCTGGCTTGCCAGTACCAATTCCTTGTCCAGATCCGGTACGGCCTTGATCAGAATGTTCGCTGCGTCTTCGGGATGATCAATCGCATATTGATACCCTTCGGAAGTGGCTTTCAGGAATGCTTTCACCAGATCAGGGTCATTCTGAATCGTCTGCTCGTTCGTTACGAGGACAGGCGTGTAGTAATCCAATGCTTCTGAATAATCCTTCACATATAACATGTCGATCGGTTCCCCGCGCAGTTCGGCTTCGATACCCGTCCAGGCGTAGAAAATCCACGCGAAATCAATGTCCCGTTTCACTGCGGTGAAAAAGTCGGCATCACCCATGTTAATATTTTTCACTTTGGATACATCGGCTCCGTCGCCTTCCATAATGGATTGCATCACGGCTTCTTCCACTGGGGAACCCCAACCGCCATAGGTTTTGCCTTCAAAGTCTTTCGGTGAATTAATATTCCGATCCGCCGGAGCAGCGAATCCGGATGTATTATGCTGAATAACTGCTGCGATGGAGATTAATGGAACACCCTGTGTGCGGGCTTGAGTTACACTCTCCTGATAGCTTACGCCAAAAGGCGCTTCATTGGAGGCAACCATTGTATCTGCGCCACCGGCACCTGGTTGTACAATCTCTACGTTCAAGCCCTCAGCCTTGTAAAAACCTTGATCTACAGCGGCATACAGGCCGGTATGATTCGTATTCGGTGTCCAGTCGAGCACCACTTTAATATCTTTCAGGGCGGCAGTGTCACCTTCGTTGCTGCTTTCCGTATTCGTGTTGCCGTTCTGCCCTGCTGGGGCAGCTTCTTTGCCGCCACATGCGGCTACAGTCACCATAAGCACACATAAGAGCAACAATCCCATTGTTTTACGCCATTTCATCTGTGGTTCTCTCCTTCGGTATGTCCGGCCGAGTGGCACGGGGTACTCCTTGGCTTCATATCCAATCATCTTGCATAAATCGACAGATTTATACCAGTTGAGATCTGGATGACGTTATTTTTTATTCAAAAAGAACGTCAAAAAAGCGCCCCGTAATCCGGGACGCGTGCAGGCGTTAGAGAGGTGGCGTTCAGCCATAGGGCTGTGCCAATTCGATATACTCCGATTCCTACGCTGGCATGATCCAGATCAGGTCTAAGGGTTAGTATCTTGGTGGGATACACTCTCAGCCGGCCAATTCCGACTCCCCTGGGAAACTATGAAGTTACGGGCATTACTAGGGTAATTATAGGCCAGCAGGTGGAACGTGTCCAGTCAGGAACTGGATGGGGGCACGTATGAATTAATCAAAGAGGCCATTATACATGCGTATAACGACCTCTCTAGATGTGTGATTTTTATCAATTATCGTGGCGAATTATAAAAGGAAAGCTGACTGAGTGCAAAAGCATCGGATTTCGGGTCATAGCCTACCTGTTTCTGAGTCGCTCCGAGCTGAGCTTTTGATCGTTTGACCTTGACCGGAGTCGCTTGATTAATTAAACAACATAATTTAGATACAGAAGGAGATAGTACTGCTATACAAATAATTACTTTTTACATAAAAATGGGGGCGTACTGAATGATCTTTAAAACCATATTCGCAATTATTCTGTCCTATTGTGTATACGTTTTTTTCACAGCTTACCTTTTATTTTTGGTTCTGTCTCCATCTACTATTGAAAATACGGATATGCAAAAATCGTTAACAGCAGGAAGTACGACAGATCGCGTATTGCTCTTGGAGGACGGCTTTCAATCCGGTCAGGTGAGAATCCAGACCATTCGAGAGGCGAAAACAAGCATCGACCTGGCTTATTACTCCATCCAAAAAGGAAAAACATCTCAACTCTTTTTTGCTGCTTTATTCGATGCAGCTGATCGGGGTGTTCATGTTCGAATCATTTTAGACGGGATTTTTCACAACATGCGCGGAGAATTGCGTGATATTCCAGATGCCATTGCAGCTCACCCCAATGTGGAGTTAAGGTATTATGAACCACTCCACATAGTTATGCCATGGACATGGCATAACCGTCTGCATGACAAAATCCTTCTTGTCGACAACACATATGGCATCATTGGCGGCCAAAATATTGGTGATAGATACATGGCATTGCAACCCCAAAAAGACTATGTATTCGATCGGGATGTCCTTGTTTACAATCCAAACCATAATACGAACACCACGGTTGTTGAAATGAAAAAATATATAGATCGGTTATGGAACCATCCATTCACCAAACCAGAAAAACATGCAAAACGTCAGCATCATGCAAAGGGGTTAAAAGAGCTGGCTCGGCTGGCTCAGTTATATAAAAAAGCTCGGGCTCAGAGCGATCCTTTTGTTAAAGTGTTGCCGAAGGAATGGGCTCAAGGAGCTCTTCATTCCGACCACGTCGCTTTCATTCACAATCCAATCCAAAGGCTGTATAAAGACCCGACCATGTGGAGAGCATTTGTTCATTTCGCCAATCAAGCAAAGTCGAAAGTGTACCTTCAGACGCCATATGCCATTCCTACCAAGAAAATGAAGAAAGCAGTACATCTGTCGATGAATCCAAAAGCAGAATGGGTCATGCTAACCAATTCAATCCAGCAGACCCCTAACCCTTTGGCTTTCGCGGGATACTTAAGCTCTAAGAAACGGTTGCTTGATACCAGTCTGGCCATTTATGAATACCAAGGCCCTTATTCCATACACGGCAAATCATTTGTTATGGATGGTTACCTCAGCATGGTTGGTTCGTATAATCTTGATCCCAGATCCGCCTTTCTAAATACCGAATCTGCTGTGGTCATTTCTGGTTCTGCATTCGCCAACGAACTAACAGAGGCTATGGATATCAAACGTGCACATAGTACGCGTGTGAATAAAGGTGAGCATCCAGCAGAATCTACGAATCAGAAAGGCTCTGTTTTCAAACGAATGGCAATCACAGCTTTATCCAAACTGTCTTTTCTCTGGAAATTTCTGTTGTAGGAAAGAACCCCATCTTTTGAATTGAGTACCTGCAAGTCATCACACGGGAGATATAATTTCATTGGAGTACCCGTCTAATTGTTCACGGAATGTTCACTTATGTGGAGGGGTTCGTCATCTCTATAATTGTCAAAGTAAACAGAGAGGATGAGAGAAGTGCCAACAAGCAAGAAGGAACAAATTATTTTTGGATTAATGATGTGTACAGGGATGGTCGTCGTCATGATGTTCTTCAATCTATGGCACAGTGGGTTACTCGGTAAGATGTCCCCGCTTGAGATACTGCTTCAATTCATATTATGTTTTGTGATCGCGTTCCTGGTGGAGTCTTTCATAGTTGGACCTATAGCGAAAAAGATTGCTTTTTCCTTGCCCTTTGACAAGTCCAACAAGATTTTGGGTGTGCTTGCCATGTCATTATTCATGGTGATTGGCATGGTTCTGATCATGTCCTTGTATGGAATGATGTCGGCATATCTGGCGGATCAATTAAATGGGGCATCCGTACTTCGTACGTACCTTCATACAATCGCTCGTAACTTCAGCCTTGCTCTTCCATATCAATTGATCATTTTGGGACCTCTCGTACGATATGTATTCGGTAAATTCATCAAGGATAATGGGCCTGTAATGCCTGTTGTTAACAAAAGTGTGTGATGCAGCTGTGCCCAAAGTATTTCCTGGGCAATCTTGTGCAACGCAATAATTCGAGGTTATAGTGTGCTAGTCTCGTTAGAACAGAATAACACTACAAAAAAGATGTCCGCCATCAGTTTATGAAGGTGGACATCTTGATATATTTAATAGTTAATTTTCAGGAAAGGATAAACACATAACTGTTAAGTCGCAGAATCCACTATATGTTTGTTCTGCCATTGATACGTGATCACGCTAATGACAAGCAGGCCAACCGCAAAGATGGCAAGCATCCATGCAGATTGATTAACCTCCAAATGATCAAGACTCCATCCCGTGGTCAAAGGCAGAATAGCACCGCCGACCCCACCTGAGGCAATCAAGATACTGGGTGTGGATTCTTCTGTTCCAGGCAGCAGTTTACTGGCGAAGACAAGGGCAATGGAGAATATCCCTGACATCGCAAGTCCAAGCAGTAAGATAATAAGAAATGCAGACCAGATTTGGTTTGTATATGGGAATACCATTAACAAGAGAACAGAAGCGAGACAACTATACAGGACATAGACGCGGTATTGGAATTTCTCTGCGATATATCCGGCGAAGAGTCGTCCGACAGACATGGCAATCCAGAAACAAGTGACGCTAAGCGCTGCTCCGGCTTCCTTCATGTTCATTTTCTCAATCAGGATCGCTGGCATGAAGTTCGCAAGACTCATCTCCGTGCCAACATACAGGAAGAAGAACAGGACGAATAGTACCAGAAGAGTCAGGTTACGGCCACGATAGGTTGAACCGGGTGTGCTGGCAACTGCGGAATGCAGTTCACCTGATGTCCCGGCAGTGTGAGTATGTCCCGAAGCATTCACTGGCTTCCTTCGATCCAATACTTGATCCAGTTCACCGAATGATCCCTTCACCCAGAAAACAAAGGTCAGCGCTGCACAGATCGCAACAACCAGAAAAGAGAGGCGCCAGTATCCGGCAGCAATCAGACCGCTGGCAATGAGCGGCATGACCATCGCCCCGATCCCGAATAACACTTCAAGTCGGCTCATGGCAACGGCCGTATTGTCTTTGATTGCAGCGATGATAATGGTGCCAATGACAGCTTCAATCATCCCGAATCCGAAGCCGGCCGCGGGTGCGATGACGAACATCCAGCCCCATGGTGGCAGCAGCATGTAGGCTAATTCCGCGATACAGAGCAGTGCTGTGGCGATTAACAGACCTCCGCGTTTACCGAAGCGTCGGTTCAGCCATGGAGATAACAATACGCCGCCCAGGAATCCGGCAAATTGAGCGAAGATCAGCGTCCCGCCCTGGCTGTAATCTTTGCCGTAATGTTCAAGTGCAACCGGTAGAATGGAACCGAGCACAACATGGGCAAGTCCAATAAGGAAATAGGATAGACATCCGATCCAAAGTAATTTTTTCATAAAGAACTCCTTCTACTTATATACATAAATTGAGGATCACAATAAAGCGCAATCTAGGAGACAAAGTCTATCATAACAGGACATGTTAAGTTGTGCCATGAATTCCTGATAGATACAGAAGTTTGCAATTTGGTCCAGCGTTCGTATATACTGAGACACAACAATTACAGATCGGAACATGCCGTTGAAGAGCATCCAACTCGGAGGCGTTTTCGCCAGGGGAGCGATATTTCCCCAAGTTAACCGGAACCGCCCGTTATCGCGGACCAAGAGGCTGGAAGCAGGATATCCTGATTCAGCAAGTTGGGTGGCACCGCGAGCAGAGCGCTCCTCGTCCCAAGGGATGAGGGCGCTCTTTGTATTTTTACAGCCAAAGGAGACGGTGACCATGTTAGAAATGAAGTGGATTCGGGCACATGCAGAAGAGGTTCAGGCGGCTGCAGACGGGAAGAAAATCAAGATCAGCATTCGTACATTGCTGGAGCGGGATGAGGAACGCAGAGCACTTTTACAGGAATCGGAAGAAGGTCGCAGGTTGCGTAATACGCTATCCGCGGATATTGGGAGGCTTATGCAGGCTGGTAAGCGGGAGCAGGCTGAGGGTTTGCGGACGCAGGTGAAGCAGCTCAATGAACAGTTGGAACAGGTAGAAGCGAGGCTGGCCCCTGTGCAGGAGGAAGTAACCAAGCTGCAATGGCTGGTGCCCAATATCGTATCCCCGGATACCCCCAATGGCTCGTCGGATGCGGATAATGTAGAGCTGCGACGTGTGGGAGAGTTACCAGCGTTCGAGTACGCTACCAAAGATCACGTGGAACTTGGGGAGTTGCATAATCTGATCGATATTCCCCGTGGAGTGAAGATTGGCGGGACGCGAAGCTATGTATTGAAAGGCGCTGGCCTACTGTTGCATCGGGCTGTGCAGCAACTTGCGCTTGATTTGCTGCTGAAGCACGGGTTTACACCAATGGAGGTTCCCCTGATGGTCAGGGAGGATGCGCTGGTGAACACCGGATTCTTCCCAACCGGTCGAGATCAAGTCTACGAACTCGAAGGGGAGAACAAGTGGCTGGTGGGAACTTCTGAAGTGCCGCTGGTCTCGTATTATGCGGATGAGATTGTCGATGTTCAAGAGCCGGTGAAGCTGGCCGCGGTATCGACGTGTTTCCGCAGTGAGGTTGGCTCCGGCGGACGTGATGTACGCGGATTGTATCGTGTCCACCAGTTTGCCAAAGTCGAGCAGGTCATTCTCTGTGCCCCTGATGCAGAAGAATCGGAGCGCATGTTGCAAGAGATTACGGGACACGCCGAGGAATTGCTGCAATTACTTGAACTGCCTTATCGTGTTGTGGCCGTGTGTACCGGGGATATGTCGCAGAAGACGTACAAACAGTACGACATCGAGACCTGGATGCCAAGCCGCGGTGCATATGGAGAAACCCATTCGTCGTCGAATCTGCATGATTTTCAGGCTCGTCGTTCGAATATTCGTTGCGTGGATGCCGAAGGCAAGTTGGCGTATTGTCACACGCTGAATAATACGGCGGTGGCGTCGCCACGTATCCTGATTCCGTTGCTTGAGAATCATCAGCAGGAGGATGGAAGCATTCGCATTCCGGAAGCCCTGCGGCCCTATATGGGCGGTGCCGAGAGCTTGATTTTGCCAGAGCAGGATGAAGTGAAGTAGAGAGGTTAGGTAACGCCTATGGAAGTGAAGAATCAGAAAAGGAACCCCTTGACCGGGGTTCCTTCTAATTAAACATATGATCTGTTACCCACTGGTACTCTTGTTCAAGTCGAGCTGCCAATTTGGGATCTTCCTCGGCTGTAACTTTTCTCATGTATGTTAAATCAATCGTATCAAATTGACTGTAAATCAGGTAACGTGCCCATTCCAAGCTTCGGGCATCTGTCCAGTACTCGGAGGCTCTCAATCGATCCAAAATAAGGTCGTCTATTCCAATTACGTAGCAGTAGCCTTCAGGTGTTAATAATTTGATAATCTTGTCTTTTGAACCTTCCAGTGTATCAGAAGGTATTTCGATAGGGATGTCCATTTCGGAGACATAATAATGTCTTCCTTCGCGGACGAAACCCAGATGATCAAATAAACTTCGGGCTAAATCATCTCTGATCATGACCAGATCAACATCAGCTGTCTTGTAACTTCCAGAAGTGTATAGTTCAACAGCGTGTCCCCCAACAATAATGGCTGGATCTGCATCTAATTCATCAAGAATAGGAGTAATAATACCCATAACATAGAACTCTTTTAAATCACTTTTGGTCACATCAGCTGCAAGTTCCTTCAATTTTCGTTTAGCCCATTTAATTCTTTTCTGCATTTCTGGTGTTTGAATACGTTCCATGGTTCACCTATATTCTTTAACGCAGCTTCCATTCACGCTCGTTAATGATTTCAATTTTTCCAGATTCAAGGGCTTTTTTGAAACGATTGCGGGCTGTTTTCATCAGTAGAACCATTTCGTCTTCAGGACGAATCTTAGTGGATGTCGAAGTGACGATAGCTTTCATACGTTTACGGTTATTTTTAGGTGAAACCATATCAAGCAAATTCCTTTCGATCATACATATCCCACCCCCATCTTTTAGGTTTATTAAAACAGTATTACGCGACCTTCCCATATTATACAATGGAAATCATGAATTGTTCCAAGACTCTCAATTTGTTATTCAACTTTATGCAATTCGTATCCGATATAATATAATAGAAGTAAAATATTGGATTATGGGAGATGGAGATAAAAATGAGTAGAATCAAACTGGCTCTTCGAGGCACGCTTGCTCTAATAATCGCGTTAGCCGTAATGGTTCCTTCGTTAGCCTTGGCGGCAACGGGTGATGTGACATCGATTGAAATAACCAATAGCAGCCCGCAGAAGTTGAGTGTATCCGAGACAGCTACGCTTCAAGTAATGGCAACCGTAGAAGGTTTTGATAACAAACAGGATGTTACCGAAGGTGTCACATGGTCCACCAGCAATGCAGCAGTTGCAACGATGGTGAAAGGTAAGGTTAAGGCTGTGGCCGCGGGCGAAGCAACCATTTTTGCACAGGTAGACGGGGCAAAAGCCCAGTTGGTTGTCCAGGTGCAGGAGAAGATCAAAAGCATCAAAGCTTCACCGAAATCTTATAGTTTTGTTAAAGGTAGCGAAAGCACTCTTCCCAAAGTAAGCATTGTCCGTGCGAACGGTAAGGAAGAGGATGTGACGTCTGAGATTGTGTGGTCGGTATCAAGTAACTCGGCTGTGTTGGAAAATGGGAAAATTAAAGGCAACACACCAGGCAGAGTATTGCTGCAAGGCAAATACGGGTCAACTATCGTGAAAGTTCCCGTTGCCGTAACGGATGTGATCACCAAAGTAGAGGTTACCCCTGCAACTATGCAGCTGAATATTAAGAAGTCCAAAGCGTTGAAGGTCATCGGGACCTACGCGAATGGCAAAACGATCAACCTTTCGAAACAGGTCATATGGACCTCTTCCAACACCAATGTAGCGATCGTGAAAAATGGAGCCGTTAAGACGCTGACCGAAGGACAAGCGACCTTGACAGGAACTTATCAAAATCAGACAATAAAGGCAGAGGTTACCGTTGTGCCTTTGCTCAAAAAGTTGATTACAGGCCAGAAAAAATTGGTCTTGTCCCCGCAGGGAAGTACAACGCTGAGTGTGATGGCCCAGTATGATACGGGCAAGACCACTGTTGTGACCAACAGTGCGGTGTGGAGTAGCACGAAGCCTGGCGTAGCCACAGTAACGAATGGCAAGATTGTCGCTGTAGGCAAAGGTAAAACGTCCATAACGGCCAAATGGGGCAACAAAAAAGTGACGATCCCTGTTACGGTAAAATAAATCTTCATCTTCATACTAATGAAGCATTTTGCATTAATCCGAAGATAAATTCAGTGCATGACACTGTTAAAATCATCAATATCATCAAGGTTACAGACAACTAGGGGCGTAGACATACGCTCCTTTTTGGATATATAGAAATCCAACGAAATCAAGGAGTGAGCTTGGGAATGACAGATCCATTACAACCGGAAAACTGGCCTGCCTGGGCTACAGAGCCGGTAGAAATTGCTCCGGCTAACCCCAATTGGAGTGTGCAGGCTCGGGAAGAAATTCGGCAACTCCAATACCTTTTACAGCAGTTTAATATTCATCGATTCGAACATATCGGAAGTACATCTATTCCAGGGTTACCCGCCAAGCCCATTATTGATCTGATGGCAGAGGTACAGTCATGGGATGACATGGATCTGATTGCGGATCAGCTGAATCCGGTAGGCTGGAACTATGTTCCGCCTGAACTGGATGGCCGGGAATACAGAAGATTCTGGGTCAGGGTTAAGGATGGGAAGAGAGCTTTACACCTTCATCTGATGCGCCCGGGAGAGGAACGTTGGGATCGCCAAATCAGGTTTCGGGATGTGCTGAGAAAACGCCCAGATCTGGTGGAAGCTTACGCTGTCCTGAAGGCGAAGCTGGCTGACGAGAACAAGGAAGACAGGGAATCGTATACCGCTGCCAAAACGCAGTTTATTTTACAAGTGCTTGATGAAGGCGTGTGATCGATTGAAAAGCGTGCCTATCAAAGACAGGCTGATCTATTTTTTTGCCGTCATGATAACCATGGCGGCAGGACTCGCATCCAGACACTTCGGTGAACGATTGCCGGGTTGGGTACATGCACATTTCGGAGATGCATTATGGGCAGGCATGATCTATTTCGGAGTACGCATGATGTGGCCTCGTCGCAGCTTGGTATGGGCGATGTGTTTTAGCTGTGTGTTTAGCTGGCTCATTGAGTTCTCACAGTTGATTCAGACACCTTGGCTAATTGAGATACGTTCAACCGTATGGGGTGCTCTTGTTTTGGGACATGGGTTCCTGGTGATCGATCTGATTCGGTATACAGTCGGTATTCTGTGCATGGTTGTGATAGACCGTTATTTTCTGAGAAATAAGATGGCGGGATGATGAACTGAAGTGAATCAGGGAGGTGCTCTGAGTGAATATAGAAAAACTTTTTGCTGAATTGCCCCAATTTGAAACCCAGCGGTTAAGACTGAGGCGCCTTACGATGGATGATCTCGAAGATTATTATGCGTTCGCCTCTGATCCGCGAGTGAGTCAGCAAAGCTTGTGGAACTGCCATGAGACGATGGAGGATTCGATACAATATATTCAGCGGGTAATGGATAATTATGAACGGAAAACGGTACATATCTGGGCTTTTGTCCTGAAGGAAACAGGAACGTTGATCGGGAGAGGTGGTATTTTTCATCTCAACGAATCCATGCAGAGTGCTGAAGTGGGGTACGCCATAGCCAGTGATCACTGGGGCAAGGGCCTCGCAGCTGAAGCGATGCAACCCATCGTGGATTATTGCTTTCAGGAACTGGACTGCAATCGTCTGGAGGGGAAATGCAATGCAGGCAATGTGGGCTCCGAACGTGTAATGGAGAAGCTGGGCATGTCGTACGAAGGTTTGCTACGCAAACAGTTGAAGATCAAAGGTGTATTTACAGATCAAAAAGTGTACTCCCGTATCCGGGATGATCTATAATACTCCCAATGATGCATAGAGCACATCGCAGAAATTGAAGGAGGCGGAACCATGATCTACAGTATTATTTCCCGTTCTTTGTGGGAGCAAGTATCAAAGGGAAGTGAGTATGCACCAGATAGCCTGGAGACGGACGGATTCATTCATTGTTCCACCAAGGAACAGATTCCATGGGTAGCCGGGCAATATTATGCAGGTCGCACAGATCTGTTATTGCTCAGTATTGATGAGAAGGCGTTAAAGCCGGAACTGGTATATGAGGATCTCTACGAATTGAATGAACTCTATCCACATATCTATGGAGAGCTCAATCTGGATGCGGTGCGTAAAGTCATTCCATTTGAACCGAATGCAGACGGTACGTTCTCATTCCCGGAATAAAGTAACATGTAACGTGTATCTGTCTGAACGTGATCAGGGGTCATCATACTTTTCCGAAGGGTGGTTAACGGATGGATATGAATCAGGTTTTTCTGGAGACAGCCGAGAAACAATTTTTGTATTACAAGCAGCTCGGAGAAAAAGCCATGGCACAACTGGAGCCCGAGCAGTTGTTTCAATCCTGGAATGAAGACGCGAACAGCATTGCTGTTATCGTAAAACATTTATGGGGCAATATGCTGTCCCGTTGGACAGATGTACTGACAACAGATGGAGAGAAACCGTGGCGCGAACGAGATGCCGAATTCGTGAATGATATCTCAACCCGTGAAGAGTTGCTCGTCAAATGGGAGGAAGGCTGGAATTGTCTACTCGAAGCCCTTCGTTCGTTTACCCCGGAACAATTGTCTCACATCATATACATTCGCAATGAAGGACACACCGTCATGGAAGCTATTATTCGGCAATTGGCACATTATCCGTATCATGTAGGACAGATTGTATTTGCCGCGAAAATGCTTAAAGAAACAGCGTGGGACAGTCTCTCGATTCCGAGAAACGAGTCTGCTCAATATAATGGTGGCAAATTTGCCAAACCGAAGGCACGAAAACATTTTACAGAAGATGAACTTCATATAGAAAAAGGTGAGGAACAACCATGACCCAAATCGCATTGATTCGCCATGGAAGCACAGCGTGGAATAAGGAAAAACGTTCTCAGGGACAGACGGATAATCCGCTGGATCAGGATGGAAGGGAACAGGCAGTATTACTTGCTGCGAGACTGGCCGAGGAATCCTGGGATGCCATCTATGCAAGTGACTTGGAGCGTGCAAGTGAGACGGCTCGCATCATCGGTGACCGCCTGGGCATTCAGGAGATACATCTGGACCCTAGGCTTCGTGAAATGGGCGGAGGACAGGTCGAAGGAACGACGGAAGCGGAACGCATAGCCAAGTGGGGAGTGGACTGGAGTACCCTGGATCTCGGACGGGAGCTTGCGGATGCAGGAACTGTTCGAGGCAGTGCGGTGCTTGAGGATATTGTACAGCAGCACCCCGATGGAAGAGTGATCGTTGTCAGTCACGGAGCTGTCCTGCGGAATACACTGCGAGGTCTGGTGCCTGAACTGGATATCAGCGTGAAGCTGTCCAACACATCCATTACCCGGATCGCCAAGAAAGAGAATGTCTGGCAATGCGAATTGTACAATTGCAGCATGCACTTGGATTCGTCTGGGGAGTCACGATAGATGAATGCTCTGACATTAAAGCAAAAATTACAACATATCCAGTCGGCTAATCTATCCATTGATTACGTGGAACAGCCTTACGAATTGGCGCTGCATATGATGAATCATATTGGCAGTCCCGACCCTGTTCTGCGAGATGAATTGATCTATGTTACGTTTGCGACCTGGATTAGGCAGGGTGTATTTTCGCAAGACCAACTTCGGCATATATTACAGTTGGCGCTGGACGATCAGCACCTTTTCTATGGAATCGGTGAGCAGGGAACGGACAGTGTATTTACGCGGACGTTCTCCGTGTTGTTACTGCCTCCAATTCTGAATGTAGATCGTCAGCGACCTTTCCTGAACAAGGAGGATATCGCGGGTATTCATCATCGGTTGACTACATATCTGGAACGTGAAAAAGATGTTCGCGGCTACGTCGATGATAAGGGTTGGGCGCATGCTCCAGCACACGCGGCGGATGCAGTTGAAGATCTGGCACAATCGCCATATCTGGAGCGAACGGATCTGCTGGAACTTCTGCATGCACTCGCTGTAAAAATAACGGAATCCAGTGTGGTTTACATCCATGATGAGGATCAGCGAATAGCGCATGCTGTAATTACCATTCTTCGTCGCAATCTGTTGGAGCAAAAGGATATTACGGTGTGGATCGATTCCCTTCATCCAGGAGATAAGGCAGAGAACAGATCACTTCTGGAAAGCAGTCAGATGAGACTGAATGTGCGTCTGTTTTTGCAGACACTCTATTTTGCGATCCGGACGGAAGTAGCTGAGCCGTTTCCAGCAGTTCGGTCTATGATATTGCAGGTATTAGAAAGAGAGAAGTAACGGGATATTAGATATGTGAATGTGGGAAAAGGGGGAGATGACGTGACCAAACAGCCGTATTCATGGACGAAGGAGATGCTATCTCCGCTGGGTGAAACAGCCGTTATTATCGATTGCGGGGATGACTTGTCTGAAGTCGTACACCGCAGGGTGATGTCCATATGTGCTTTGTTGGAAAAGTCCACGTTGCCTGCCATGATCGAATGGGTACCTTCATACACGTCCGTCACGCTGTTCTATGATCCGTTCATCTCCTCTTACCCTCAGTTATGCCAGATTCTACTTCAACAGTTGAATCAAATGAAGGAATCCGTACAAGACAAACCCAGAACGGTCACAATTCCCGTATGTTACGGTGGCGACTGGGGGCCTGATCTGGACTATGTTGCTATTAAACATGGACTGACCCCAGAGGAAGTTATTGCGATACATACAGCCGGGGACTATCTCGTACACATGATTGGATTCGCACCGGGTTTTCCTTATCTCGGCGGGTTATCTGAACGGATTGCTACGCCCAGACGAGCAACGCCAAGGCTCCGGGTTGAGGCTGGTACAGTAGGTATTGGTGGCAAGCAGACGGGAATCTATCCGGTAGACACACCTGGAGGCTGGCAATGTATCGGACGAACGCCGCTCCGGTTGTTTCGTCCGGATGAGCATGTGCCGAGTTTGCTGGCAGCAGGTGATCGGGTTCGATTTGAACAGATTACGATGCAGGAGTACCTGGAGCTAAAGTGGAAGGAGGGCGAAGGATGAGTATTGAAGTGATCCGAGCTGGTCTGTTATCTACCGTTCAGGATGAAGGCAGAACCGGCTATCGCCGGTATGGTATTCATCCTGTCGGGGTCATGGACACCTTTGCGGCCAGAGCGGCTAATATGCTTGTTGGTAATTCCCGTCATGCAGCGGTACTTGAGATGACGATGAGGGGGCCAGAGCTTCGGTTCCAGGAGAGCCAGCTTGTCTCATTATGTGGAGCCGATCTGACGGCAACCGTGGATCATCTGCCTATACCGTTATGGCGTCCTGTGCTGCTGCGTGCAGGAAGTTTACTAAAGTTTGGCCAATGTCGTCATGGCTTGCGCGGTTATCTGGCGATTGCGGGTGGAATAGCTGTACCTGAAGTCATGGGTAGTCGAAGTACAGATCTCAAGACAGGTCTTGGCGGTGTGGAGGGGCGAGCTTTGCACGTGGGGGATCTGTTGTCTACGGGGGAACCTTCTGTTGAAGCGCGAGTATGGATGGAGCGGATGGAGAAGCAGGTAAAGGAGAATGAACGGGACCACCGAATATTGGCGCCTGCGTGGTTCTTGTCTAAGTGGGAAAGACCTGACTATGATGGCAGATCTGTTATTCGCGTAATGCAGAGCAAGGACAGTTTGCTGTTCAGCCAAGAAAGTCTGGAGCAATTCTATGGCGAAAAATATGTGATTTCTCCGCAATCGGATCGGATGGGCTATCGATTGCAAGGGTCAAGGCTGGTGCTGGATCAACCGTTGGATCGGTTGTCTGAAGCTGTTACCTATGGCACGGTGCAGGTGCCGCCGGATGGGCAGCCCATCATCTTGATGGCAGACCATCAGACGATTGGAGGTTATCCTGTGATTGCACAGGTAACCCGGGTAGATATGCCAATTTTGGCTCAGGCCAAGCCAGGCTCCCGAATTTCTTTTAAACAGATTACGCATGATCAAGCCCGGCAGTTGTACATGGAAGAGGAATGCAACATGCAGCTCATCGACAAGCTGATACGAAGAAGAATGGCAGAAATGGAGGGCACTCAATGAATACCTCGAATACCTTGGATATCAATTGTGATCTGGGCGAAAGTTATGGTATATATCGCACTCTATCGGATGAGGCCATTCTACCCTTGATTACGTCAGCTAATATTGCCTGCGGTTTTCATGCAGGGGACCCAGCTACGATGCGACTGACCGTGGAGAGAGCGCTGGAGCATCAGGTTGTGATTGGAGCCCATCCCGGCTTGCCGGATCTTCAAGGGTTTGGCAGGAGACGAATGGAGATTACGCCGCAGGAAGCATATGATATGGTGGTATATCAGATCGGTGCGCTGGATGCCTTTGTCCGTGCAAGTGGGGGGCACATGCATCACGTGAAACCGCACGGTGCCTTGTACAATATGGCCGCAGAAGATGCGAAGCTTGCTGAAGCCATCGCGGAGGCGATCTATCAAGTGCAGCCCGAACTGTATCTGTATGGTCTGGCGGGCAGTGAGCTGATTAACGCTGCGGATCGCATCGGTCTGCGCAGTGTGAGCGAGGTGTTTGCGGATCGAACCTATGGGACGGATGGGAAGTTAACTCCTCGCAGCCAAGCCGGAGCCCTCATTGAAGATTCGGGACAAGCGATTGCTCAAGTGCTTCGGATGGCGAAAGAGGGAGTGGTTGTATCCACGGATGGTACGCGGATTCCCATTAAGGCAGAGACTGTCTGTATCCACGGTGACGGAGCGAATGCTCTGGCATTTGCGCAAGAGATTCGTCGGGTACTGGAATCGGAAGGAATTAAGCTCTCCGCGCAAACAGCTGGATGATATGTCTGTTCAGCAGAACAACAGTTTACAGATTGTTTTGTTAAATTGATATGTGAAACTTGGAATGACAAGGAGTGAAGAACAGAATGAAACCCATACGCAACTCGGCAAAGGCCGTCATTGTGCAGGATGCACGATTGCTGGTCATCCGGCTGGAAGACCAATATGGTACCGCTTATGTGTTCCCAGGTGGGGGACAGGAGAAGGGTGAAGAACTCAAGGATGCGGTCGCGCGCGAATGTCTGGAGGAGATTGGTCAGGCTGTGAACGTGGGAGAACTGTTACATATCCGTGAGTATATCGGAAAAAACCATGAATTCGCCGAGTGGGATGCAGATATCCACCAGGTTGAATTTTATTTTGCGTGCAGCCTGAAGGATCCGGAGGCAACTATTTTTGAAGGCTCCAATCCTGACGACTACCAAGTCGCCGTGGAATGGATTGCACTTGAAGATCTGTCCCAGATTCGTTTATATCCTAAAACGATTGGCGAGTTGCTACTTACATCGGGCTCTTCCTCAATCTATCTTGGAGATCTGAATTAAATCAGCCAAGAAGAAATATCGTGCTAACCCCTTTATGTAAACATTTTTATAAATAGCTTTTCCAATTTTGTCACGTTTGCGTATCGGTTCATGGATTCACCATAGGTGAGGTGGGTACACTATAAGTACAGGCTTATTACAAAAGCATTTGCATAATTAAAATCGACTTGCTCTCTGATTATCTTGTTAATTGAAGAAGGTCCTTTTGATTTTGCAAAAAGCTAATAGAACAATCTAATTAGCAAGTATTGAAGTTGTAATAATTTATACACCACCCTTGATTGGAAGAACTGTAGACGTAGTGGAGGGGATGGAATCGATTCTGGAGAGCGAAGCGTTCGCTTGTGTCCTAGATTTCACTTATATATCTTTTGGAATTAAACATTTACACGATAACGGAGAGGACAGAAGAAACCTGAAAAAGCGAAGCGTTCGCCTTTATCACCGGATTTTTCCCTTGAGAAAGGGAATCAAAAAAATCTGGGGATAACAGCGATTGGAAGGTTGTTCTGTCATCGCAGTGTCAGTGTAAAGCGTCTTTAATCCAATATATACGAGGCAAAGATCAGGACCATTGCTAGACAACAGCGATTCAAAGAACGATCCGTACCCGGAACGGCCGCCTACACAGTCCTTCCAACATTCCCTCAAACCGAAAGGAGCACTTCCCATGAATCAGACTGAATTGGAACAAAACATTGTAAAAGCATTGGAAAACAACCCTTTTTGCAGCTTCTCCACTGTGGAGAACGGTAAACCAAAATCCCGTTATATGGCGCTTTTTAACGATGGACTGAACATTCATTTGGCAACGAACCGCCGCACACACAAAGTCGAAGAGCTGGAGAATAATCCGAATGTTAGCCTTCTGCTCGGTTATGAGGCTGGTGGCTCCAAGGAAGTAGTTGAGATCGAAGGAACCTGTGAAGTGACGAAGAATGAAAGCTTGCGTGAGCAGGTATGGAACGACGAACTGAAGGCATGGTTCGATGGACCTAACGATCCGAACTATGTCATTCTGGACATCACACCAGCTCGTATTGAATACACAGGGAAAGACCACGAGCACCACGTATGGGAACAATAATTCGAATATGAAAATAACCTCTGCACTTAGCTTCCGTATGCGGAAATACACGCAGAGTTCAATCCAACCGTGAAAGCCATGTAGGCTTCACGGTTTTTGGTGTGGATGAATAATGATGAAATGGATATCAATGTAAGGCGTATGTAATATACGTATTTTGAAACAAATAAGCACTGTATACCTACTAAAATATTGAAAAAAATGTCGAAATAACGCATGATAATGTAAACTCGGCTTGGTATGTGCGGGTAATGTAAAAAATAATGCTTTCCAATGGCTGAACATTGCGTTATGATTTGGAATGTAAACGACAAGCACAGACATAAATAGATGTTCATGTGAGATAAACTTACCTGAAATTCCGATGCATGTCATCAGAGCGTCAGTACGCACAACCCATGAAATCTATCTCTTTTCTGCGCCTGTTCGTTTGCCTATTAGATGCATGATTCAATGTACATAACCGGGAGGGGTTATTTTGAAAACGAGTAAAAAAGTATTATCAAGCCTGACTGCCGCTTTGGTTGCATTAAACGTGCTTGCGGTATTTCCGGTACCTGTATCGGCTGCGGATGCTGCCAAGGTTAAACTGCGGATCATGGAAACAACAGACATTCATGACAATCTGGTTAACTATGACTACTATTCCGACAAAGAGACAGACCAGTATGGACTCGCCAAAACAGCTACACTGATCAAGAAAGCACGTGACGAAGCCAAGAACAGCCTGCTGTTCGATAATGGTGATCTGATTCAGGGTAACCCGCTGGGAGACTATGTTGCGAAGATTGATCCATTGAAAAAGGGTGAGACTCACCCTGTATATAAAGCGATGAATCTGCTCGATTATGATGCAGGTAACATCGGTAACCATGAATTCAACTATGGTCTGGACTTCCTGGACATGACGCTGGAGGGAGCGAACTTCCCTTACATTAATGCTAATGTCTATGTAGACGATGGTGATGATGATGAGACGAATGACAAGAACTATTTCACACCATATGAGATTTTGGACAAAAAAGTAACGGATGAGACTGGCAAGGAACATACGATCAAAGTGGGTGTGATCGGATTCGTGCCGCCACAAATCATGCAGTGGGACAGCGCTAATCTTGAAGGCAAAGTAATCGCCAAAGATATTATCGCTACTGCGAAAAAATTCATTCCTGAGATGAAAGCAAAAGGTGCAGACATTATTGTAGCTATTCCTCACTCCGGATTTGAGGAAATTCCTCAAACGGATCTGATGGAGAACTCCGTATTGTATCTGAGCCAAGTTGAAGGCATTAATGCCATTCTGTTTGGACATGCCCACAAAGTGTTCCCAAGTGCTGATTTTGCCGGCAAAAAAGGGGTAGACCTGGAGAAGGGCACCATTAATGGCGTTCCTGCTGTAGAGCCAGGTTTCTGGGGTGATCACCTTGGAATTATCGATCTCGATCTGGAGTTGGTAGATGGCAAATGGAAAGTGGTTGATTCCAAAACGGAAGCACGCCCAATCTATGACACAGCCAACAAAAAGCCACTGGTAGAAGCGGATCAGGACATCATTGATGCAGTTCATGAAGAGCATGAAGGTACATTGGAGTATGTACGTGGTCCGGTGGGCGAAACGACTGCACCAATCAACAGCTTCTTCGCGCTGGTTCAGGATGATCCATCCATTCAGATCGTAACGAATGCACAGAAATGGTATGTTGAAAAACATATGCAAGGTACGGAATATGAGAAAATTCCTGTATTATCCGCAGGTGCTCCATTCAAAGCGGGTGGACGTTCAGGTGCTTCGTATTACACGAATATTCCTACAGGAACCATTGCGATCAAAAACGTAGCGGACCTGTACGTGTATCCAAATACGGTACATGCTGTAATGGTTAACGGCGCAGAACTGAAAGAATGGCTGGAATGGTCTGCAGGCCAATTCAATCAGATCGACCCGGCCAAAGGTGGACAACAACAACTGATCAACAATGATTTCCCAACGTACAACTTCGATGTTATCGATGGCGTAACGTATCAGATTGATGTAACCCAACCAGCCAAATATGATAGCAAAGCTGTGATTGTTAATGCATCCGCTAGCCGGATTAAGGATCTGAGCTTTAACGGCAAACCGGTTGACCCAGCACAAAAATTCATTGTAGCGACGAATAACTACCGTGCTTCTTCGTCCAAGTTGGCTAACCCGGACGGCAAACGAATCGTTCTGGCTGCACCAGATGAGAACCGTCAAGTGATCATCGACTACATCCGTGAAAATAAAACGATTAATCCAGCAGCGGACGGCAACTGGTCCCTGGCACCAATCAAACCATCTGCTGGTGTAACTGCAGCGGCCCTGAACGATCTTGAAGTTGTGTTTGCTTCTTCACCGGATGCGAAGGATCTGGTTGAAGCGAATCCAGCGATGTCGTTCATCGGTATGAACAAGGAAGGATTTGCGGAGTATGGCTTGAAATTGACAGGTGAAGCAACGACAACACCTGAAACTGGTACGGAGCCAGCTCCAACGCCTAAACCAACGCCAACGCCTAAGCCACAACCTGAGAAACCGGCAACCAACAACAAGGTTGTATATGTAGTGAAAAAAGGAGATAACCTGTACCGCATCGGTTTGAAATATGGTGTGGACTGGCGTAAGCTTGCGACAGCTAACCAAATCTCAAATGTGCACAACTTGAAAGTTGGACAGAAAATCGTGATTCCCGCTTCTTAAGATTAATAAGCGGTGAGGAAGAGACCGACAGTCATCAGACTGTCGGTCTTTTTTTCTGCAAATTTGAATATATTTGTTCCAATAACCGTCATACAGGAAGTCATCAAATAGTAGAGATTAATTTCAAGACCCATGATATAATATTTACAAACTTTGGGTATATACAAGTAAACATTAATGGACATGGAATCATAAATTGGCAAGGGGGTCCTACATGAATTGCAGTGGCTGCAGTCCAATCTATCCTATAGAGGGTCAAGGTACCTTGTACCTGCGTCCCAATTCCCCTGCTTTGCTGGAAGCGCTGCAAACGCCGGGAAGACCTATCGAAACGTCGGATGACATGATGTGGATGCATTTCTCGAATCTTGAGGCGGTTCAGAGCTTGATAGAGGAGATCGTGCAAATGGAGCCAACGTTAACTCACTCCCTAACCGTTCAGATTATGCCTTTATACGAAAAGGCCAGCAATGAAAGCTGGATCAGTCTATGTATGCAGCAATCTCGTTTCAAACATGCCGATCTGGTTACCATTATTTTGGAGCACGAATTCAGCAGTCATATGCAGCCCATCGTTGATGCATCGGAGCAAATTATTGGGTATGAGTTTTTACTTCGTCCGTCTGATCATGGAAAATCCTTCAGTTCCTATGAATTATTTGAAGTTGCGCGAGCGACCGGGTTACATTCTTTTCTGGATCGAACTGCGCGTATTACTGCTATAGAGACCAGTGCCCTATTTTTGCCGCCTGGTGTTAAACGCTTCGTGAATTTCCTGCCTTCCTCCATATATAACCCCGAATATTGTCTGACACATACGTTTGAAGCGATTGAACGTCTTTCGCTTGACCCTAAAGATTTTGTGTTTGAAGTCGTGGAAACAGAGCAGATTCAGCATATGTCCATCCTGCAGCATATCTTTGAGGTGTATCGATCCCATGGAATGTCCGTTGCACTGGATGATGTGGGTGCTGGATATTCGACAATAGAGTTGATGAATCGGTTAGAACCGGATTTTGTCAAAATAGATCGAAGTCTTATTGACCGTTGTGATCAGGATTCGACCAAACAACAGAAGATTCTTCATATTGTTGAGATGTCGAGTCGATTTGGAGGTCAAGTACTTGCAGAGGGGATCGAGCGAATGGAAGAGTTTGAATTCTGCCGTTCTATAGGTATTGAGCTTGCACAAGGCTACTATTTCGGTAAACCTTCGGCACAACCCCCAGATGGCCCGTATTCTAACACTCTGTCTAGTTTTATTGAATAAAAACAGCAACCTTACATTGTACAAGTCACTTCTGATCAGAAGTGGCTTGTTTGGTGTGCCTGCACTTTTTCTCTCAAATAAATACTCTCCATTAGCCGATATATAAGATAAGCCTTGTAGATTGATTCATACATACAAAGAAAGAGGCCATTTCTACATTTAGAGGGGGAGAAAGCAATGAGTGAAGCTCAGGATAATAAAATAATGAAAGCGGCAAAACCCGCCAAACCAAAACAAAATAAAAATAAAAAGAAGAATAAAAAGAAAGGTTTCGTATGGAATATAAGGAACAAACTATTGATCTCTTTCTTGGCAGTTCTGCTCCTGCCAAGTCTGGCCATAGGCTTGATCACACTAACGATGGCTGAAGATGGCGTACAAGGACAATTAGTAGACAGCGCCCAGCAAAGTGTGAACACGGCCAATACCATTGTAGAAAGCCAAGTGAATTACAAGATTCATGACATTAACTATTTTGCAGATGCCATTGATTCAGCCCTCATTAAAGGAGAGAACGATAGTCCTGAGGTTCAGGTGAAACTGGAGCAATATCTGGGCTTGCATCCGGATGCTCTGAACATCTTTGTAGGAACCCAAGAGGGAGTTATGGTGCGGGGTAAGGCCAAGACTGGAAATGCTCAAGAGGCCAATTATGATCCTAGGGAGCGGGAGTGGTACAAACTTGCGATGGAGAAGCCAGGTGCACCCGTCGTATCAGCTGTATCCGTTAATACGGACGGCGTTGCCGTTGTATTTATCTCCAAAACATTAAAAGACCAATCCGGTGTGGTCGGTTTGTCTCTGGATCTGACAGATCTGCAAGAGCAGGCATCCATTAAGGTGGGTAAAGAAGGCTACGTCATGATTATGGATGCGAACAAAAATTATGTCGTATCCCCTGTAGTAGATGCAGGTACGCCGGAAACGAGTGGATTGCTGGATGAAATGTATGAAGGTCCGGAAGGTCAATTCGAATACGTATTCAACGATCAGCCGAAGATGATGATTTTCTCAACGAATGAAGCAACGGGCTGGAAAATTGCTGGCACGATGCTCAAGAGTGAAATAACCGATGCGAGTAAGGACATTCGCATGGCTACATTTATAGTTATTCTTGCGGCCACGTTCCTTACGCTCATCTTTATTATCTGGTTCACGCGTTCCATGCTGCGTCCAATCAAACGACTGCAGGAATCAGCCAGAGCTGTAAGTAAAGGTGATCTGACTGTAAAAATGGAAACAGGACGCAAAGATGAAGTCGGTGATCTGGCGAAGTATTTCGAGCGTATGGTTGATAATCTGCGGATGATGATTCTCGGTGTACAGGAAACGACAGAGCAAGTGTCAGCTTCTTCTCAAGAATTGTCTGCCAGTGCAGAACAAACCACCAAAGCGATTGAACATTCAACATTAGCCATTCAGGAACTGGCTGAAGGTGCAGAGCAGCAAGTGAACAGTGTGAGAGACGGATCTGGACAGATGAGCCGAATGGCAGAAGATGTTCGGGTGATGTCGGAACGTGTGCAATCGATCACAGCCAATATGCGTAATACGTCCGGAGCAGCTTCTTCTGGGAATGAGGCAGCAGGACAGGCTGTTGTGCAGATGAACAGTATTCAGGAAACGGTGGAACAGCTCGGAACGGTAGTCCGGTCTCTGAATGCCCGTTCGGTTGAGATTGGCAGTATGGTTGATGTTATCGCATCGATCTCCAAACAAACCAACTTGCTCGCATTGAATGCTTCCATTGAAGCGGCAAGAGCGGGGGATGCGGGTCGTGGGTTTGCTGTTGTAGCTGGAGAAGTGCGTAAACTGGCAGAAGAATCCGGTAGCTCGGCAGGGCAGATCGGTGAGCTGGTACACAATATCCGTCAGGACATGGATGCTGCTCTTATCGCCATGAATGCTGCTCAGACGCGAGTGGGAGAAGGCATTGAGGCTGTGAATACATCAGGACAATCGTTTGCCCAGATTCGGGAGGCGGTGGAAGATGCTGTTCATACATTGGATGACTTGTCCGAAACAACGAAGCAGCTGGAGAGCGCTGCATCCCACGTTGCCAAGGCAATGAGCGACATTTCCAATGTGACCCAGGAATCGGCTGCGAATACAGAATCCGTGTCTGCATCTTCGCAAGAACAACTGGCATCGGTAGAAGAGATTGCATCATCCTCAGCACATCTGAATAGCATGGCAGAACAATTACAAGGACTGCTCGGCATGTTCAAGATGGTGGAGGATACACCCAAGGATAAGAGTAGCGTTAATCCTGATATGGGGATAGCGAAACCTACTATATAAATTGAACTAAACGTTTACACGAAACGGAGAGGATAGAAAGAACCTGAAGAAGCGGAGCTAAAAGCTTTCTGCAAGAAAGCTACTTCGGAAGCATATACATCGCCTTATCCCCGGATTTACCCTTTATAAAAGGAATCAAAAAAATATGGGGATAACAGCGATCGGAAGGTTGTTCTGTCATCGGAGTGTCCAGTGTAAATTCTTTAGTTCAACTTTCTTCCGCGCATAGTGCGGTGCAATGATCTATGCCAATTCATTGGTTCCGATCTGGGTCCCAAAATGATCCCGATTGGATCACTTGCCCATTGCTGTGGCTGCACGTGCTGTCCCGCAAAGGTGTGAAGATAACATAGAAGAAACAAGTCTCTTTCTCCATTAAAGAATTTACATCAGGTCAGCCTATTATAGGGCTGGCCTTCTTTGCCTACACCCCAGGCAGGAGATTGAAATGCCTAAGATCCAACGAGCGCTGACACAGCGAAGGGAACGGAACGATTGTGGAAAAGCGAAGCGTTCGCCTTTATCCCCGGATGTATTCCTTGGGAATAGTAAATCATATAGATACGGGGATAACAGCGATTGAAACAACGTCCGTTCCCGAAGCGGCCACTTCAGCGCAAAGTGAATCCCAAATATTTCAAAATGCTGCCGACATTTTTAACATTGCGTTTACAAAACACTGATTTTAAGATGACATACTGAAACTACAATGAGTAAAGAGTTGATGGTGAACAAACAAATTCACAAAACGCCATCACTACATTGGGGGAGGAAAACAAAACATGTTTAAAAAGTTGCCGTTTATTTTGATGACCTTAACGTTCGTACTGGTACTCGCAGCATGCGGATCGAAGAATGACGCTGGTACAGAGGGTGCCGCAAGCAATGGATCGGGAGAAGCTGCTACTGAGCTTAGCGGTAACATTCTGGCAGTCGGATCGACAGCATTGCTACCTCTGGTAGAACAAGCTGGACAGAAATTTATGGCAGTTGATGAATATAAGAACGTAACGGTTCAAGTTCAAGGTGGCGGTAGTGGTACTGGTTTGACACAAGTATCTGACGGACAAGCTACAATCGGTAACTCTGATGTATTTGCAGAAGAGAAGCTGGAGGACGAAGCCAAAGTAAAAGAACTGGTTGACCATCAAGTAGCGGTTGTAGCTATGGCACCAGTTAGCAACAAAGATACAGGTGTAGAAGATTTGACGAAGCAACAACTGATCGACATTTTCTCCGGTAAAGTAACGAACTGGAAAGACGTTGGTGGTGCGGATCAAGCAATCGTTATTGTAAACCGTCCGGGTAGTTCAGGTACTCGCGCGACATTTGAGAAGTATGCACTTGGTGCAAAAATGGATGATATCCCAGGTTCAATTCAAGAAGATTCTTCTGGTAACGTAAGAAAATTGGTAGCTGAAACACCAGGTGCTATTGGTTACCTTGCCTTGTCTTACTTGGATGACAGCTTGCAAGTGTTGAAATACGAAGGTGTAGAAGCAACAGTTGAGAACGTAGAAGCAGGAACTTACCCAGTATGGGCTTACGAGCACATGTATACGAAAGGTAAGCCAGATGCAGCAACACAAGCATTCTTGGACTACATCTTGAGTGACGAAATTCAACAAAATGACGTGACAGAACTTGGATACATTCCAATGTCAGGTATGAAAGTAAAACGCGATGCAGCAGGTAATGTGATTCAATAATCTTTGAACTTGCGCATACGGCGAAAGAGGCGGACTTAGGTCCCGCCTCTTTACGCGGTTTGCTCTGAAATAATCCCATATTTTGCATTAATTCTACTATAGAAGGATGGTTGTTATGGAACAGACCGAAGGGGGAACGGTAATGAATAACAAGTTGAAACCGCGCCGGCCCTTAAAAGAGAAACATTATTGGGAAGAGTGGACGGGACGGATCTATACGTCGATTTGTGTCGTTTTCCTGATCGTTGTCATGTTTTCCATTGTTTATTTTGTAGCGTCCAAGGGACTATCAACATTTTTCCAAAATGGAATAAGCATAAGTGAATTTCTTGGTGGGAAAACGTGGAATCCAACTGGAGAACCTGCTTTCTACGGGGCATTGCCGTTCATTACAGGTTCTTTCATTACAACCTTGCTTGCAGCAGTGATCGCAAGTCCGCTTGGCTTGTGTGCAGCACTCTTCATGACAGAAATTGTCCCGGGTAAAGGGAAAAAGATATTGCAACCTGCGATTGAGCTCTTGTCTGGAATTCCGTCCGTTGTGTACGGATTTATAGGTCTGAGTGTTATCGTACCCTTACTGCGCAGTATCTTTGGTGGGACAGGCGTCGGGATTGCAGCCGGATGTCTTGTTCTCGCTGTAATGATTCTTCCTACGGTGACAAGTATTATGGCAGATGCATTGTCCGCTTTGCCAAAAGGATTGCGTGAATCCTCGTACGCACTGGGTGCCACTCGTTGGCAAACCATCTACCGTGTCATTATTCCAACGACCTTGCCTGCTTTGTTGACAGGTGTCGTTTTGGGTATGGCCCGTGCTTTTGGTGAGGCACTTGCTGTGCAGATGGTTATCGGTAATGCACCGCATGTTCCAACATCCTTGCTCGAATCGGCTTCAACATTAACAAGTGTAATTACACTCAGCATGGGTAACACCACGATGGGTTCTGTTCATAACAATGCACTGTGGAGTATGGCGCTTGTCCTGCTGGTGATGACATTTGTCTTCGTCATTCTGGTTCGCCTGCTTGAAAGGAGGAACCGGGTATGAAAATGAAGGCAAAGACGGTAGATAAAGTTGCAACATCCGTTATCGTTGTATTGGCCCTGTTCATTGTTATTCTATTGCTCGGTCTGCTTGGATTCATCATGTTTAGAGGAATTGGACATATTAGCTGGAACTTCCTGACAAGCGCACCACAGTTGCTTAAGGGTGGCGGCGGAATTGGTCCACAGCTCTTTAACTCCGTATTCTTGCTAATTCTGACCTTGATTGTTACCATTCCACTCGGATGGGGCGGCGGAATTTACATGGCGGAATACGCCAAACCAGGCAGGATCACCAGCTTCATTCGTCTGGTCGTTGAAGTATTGTCATCATTCCCTTCCATCGTTATCGGTTTGTTTGGTCTCTTATTGCTTGTAAATACATTTGGTCTTGGTTTCTCCCTGATCTCGGGTGCCTTGGCTCTGGCGATCTTTAACTTGCCACTGATGGTACGGACAACGGAGCAGGCTTTCCGGGCCGTTCCGAAGGAACAGAAGGAAGCAGGTCTGGCGCTTGGACTGTCCAAGTGGAAGATTATCACTTCTATTCTGCTGCCTGTAGCATTGCCGAGCTTGATTACGGGTACGATCCTGGCTTCTGGCCGGATCTTCGGTGAAGCAGCCGCGCTGATGTTCACCGCAGGTATGAGTAGTCCACCATTGGACTTTACAGATTGGAATCCGACGAGTCCAAGATCACCGCTTAATCCTTTCCGTCCGGCAGAGACACTTGCTGTCCATATCTGGAAAGTGAACAGTGAAGGCATTGGGCCAGATTCCAAAGAAGTGGCAGCAGGGGCATCCGCCGTGCTTGTCATTCTCGTACTGGCGTTCAATCTAAGTGCACGCTGGATCGGCCGGGTTGTATTCCGCCGCATGACAGCTTCGAAATAAGGAGGAACCAACATGGCCATACCTTTTGGTACGGAACAGTTAAGCATATATTATGGACATTTCCAGGCGGTCAAGCAGATCAGCCTGACGTTTCCCGAAGCAAGCGTAACGGCTCTTATTGGACCGTCTGGTTGCGGTAAATCCACATTCCTCCGGTCGCTTAACCGGATGAACGACGAGATTGCCGGTTCCCGCACAGAGGGACATATCTGGATGGACGGTAACGATCTGAATGAGCCTGGAACCGATGTAATCAAGCTTCGCCAGAAGATTGGCATGGTGTGGCAGAAGCCGAATCCTTTTCATAAGTCCATCTACAACAATATCGCGTTTGGCCCCCGCTACCGCGGTACGAAGAGTAAGAAGGCACTGGATGAAATTGTGGAAAAAAGCTTGCGCCGTGCTGCGCTCTGGGATGAAGTGAAGGACAGACTGCATGAGTCAGCTCTGTCTCTGTCCGGCGGACAACAGCAGCGTCTATGTATCGCTCGCGCTTTGTCTGTTGAACCACAGATTCTGCTGCTCGATGAGCCGGCATCTGCCCTTGATCCAGTATCCACGGGTAAGGTTGAGGAATTGATTACCGAGCTTAAGAAAGATCTGCGGATTGTCATTGTTACCCATAACATGCAGCAGGCGGCACGTATCTCGGATTACACGGCTTATTTCTATCTGGGAAGTATGGTTGAGCACGGGGATACAGAGCACATTTTCACGAACCCGGACAATCGCCTAACGCAAGAATACATTATGGGACGTTTCGGTTAATTGGATCATGGAGTGTAACATAGAGTAATAGAGATAAAGAAATAAATAGAGATAAAAGAAAGCACAATGCCTGGACGATTGTTCGGGGGTTGTGCTTTTTTTAATTTATAATTTTGGGAGATTTTCTGTATGCGGAATAAACATTATGCTACGATATTTAGTATGAAGAGAACGTTTACATAACTCCGAAGGAGATGTTGATAATCACTACGGATAAGATGTCTTATGACCACATGGCAACTGATATCATACAGAACTACACGATTGAAAAACCTGTCGTTTCCTATATTCGTCACAACGAGAATCTGACGTACCATGTCGTGGATGAAGCGAGCGGGCAGAAGTATCTGTTGCGTATACATCAAGCCGCATATGCAAGTATGTCAGGGATGCAACATACGCTTCCTGCACTGGAAGCGGAGATGAACATGCTCTACGAATTAAACGAAACCACAGCATTGCGTGTGCAGTACCCTGTACGAAATGCATCAGGCGAATGGGTAACGGTATGGACAAGTGAAGCGGGGGAAGAGATCTGTTGTACAGTACTGGAGTGGATTGAGGGCAGGGACATCCAGCAGGGAGAGCGCCTGACAACAAAGCAAATCAATGACCTGGGTGCTCAATTGCAGACGCTTCATCAATGGGGTCGTGTACAGGAAACATCTGAAGAGGCTTGGGGTACGGATGAAAGCACTGGGATGAGTGGAGTTCATCAAGGCGACGGCGGGCAAAGGCAGACAGCTCAGATGGCTGTCCGCCCAGCCTATGGAAGCATCCAAGAAAATAATGTGATGCTGGAGCAACTGAAGGAAGGCGTCAGACTTGGGATTTTTACCACAGAAGACTTTGATCTGCTTCGAGAGACGTTCGAGAACATTAATGAGCAGTTAGTAACGTACCCACAGCATGCGGAGACATGGGGAGTCATTCATGGGGATATTACCCGCAATAATCTGCTGATAACAGATCAGGGTATATCTATGATTGATTTTTGTCTATACGGGTATGGGTACTATCTTTTTGATGCTGGAGGAGCAGCACTTATGTTCAACCGGGAGGAGCGTCAACAGTTTCTATCTGGTTACACGAAACAGAGTGCACCGCTAACGGATCGGGATATCCGGTTAATGGAAGGGTTCATGTTGATCTTCACACTGGGTTATTATGCCTTTCAGATGGCGAATGAATCGAGACACGAGTGGATGAAAGACCGCATGCCGAAGCTGTGCAGCAAGTATTGTAAACCCTATGTACAGAACGAGAGCATCTTCTATGAGTTATGAGGTGTTTCCTTTTTGAGGAGCTATAACTTAGGATTAAGATTGTGAATATTACCTGGGCGTCCTGAACAATCGGGGGGCTCTTTTTGCATGCATTAGATAACAATCGTAATGGACATTTATGAAGAAAGTATAAACTCTGCGGAGAGCCAACATTTCTTAGCTACAATACAGTCATGGGAGGATGAAGCAGCGATGAGAGACAGCGAGAATATATTGCTGGTGGAGGATGATCCGGAGATTGCCCGAATTTTGAGAGATCATCTACGTCATGAGGGTTATGGGGTAACTTGGGCATCAAGCGGTTTGGAGAGCTGGGAAGACTTTAGGGAGGGGACCTATCAATTAGTCCTGCTGGATCTGATGCTGCCGGAGATGGATGGGTTCACTGTATGCAAAAACATTAGGCTGATCAGCGATGTTCCGCTGCTCATGATGAGTGCTCGAATCGAGGAAGAGAGCAAAGTCAGGGGGCTTGGGTTGGGAGCTGACGATTATATTACGAAGCCCTTCAGTCTAACAGAACTTACAGCTCGCATTAAATCTCATCTGAATAGGTACCGCAGATATCAGGGCGTAGAGCCGGATTCGACAGATCGGCAGTATAACGATGGGTTATCGATCGATTATCTGAATCAGCGCGCACAGCTTCATGGAAAACATGTGGCACTAACCAACAAGGAATGGGCTTTGCTCATACTGCTTGCCTCTCATCCGGGCCGGGTGTTTACCAAGGCGGAACTGTATGAACATGTCTGGGGTCAGCCAGAGGCGGGGAACTCGAGTACAGTCACAGTTCATGTGAAGAGCCTTCGGGCTAAGCTTGGTGACGAGCCCCATCATCCACGCTGGATTCAGACGGTGTGGGGCAGTGGCTACCGGTTCGTGGGAGAGCCTGAGGAATGAAGCTGAAGTACTGGTTAATGCTTGCCTTCCTCATTGTAATGCTGCTGCCTGTCGTTGCTGGGTGGGCGCTGTACTCCCTGTATAACTATTACAATGATCAGCGTGCCGTAACGGAATATGTAGAGTTGTCCGGACAAATGGCCCCTATTGAAATGGCTTTATCTGACCCGGGACTGTACCGGCTACAATCACCTGATGCCTTCGCTGCACTCTCCGAATTGGAGAATGGTCGGGTGAACTTTGATCTGTATTTACCAACAGGGATTCGGGTGTATACATCGGGGGGGAGTACATGGTCTGCTGGAGCTTACACCGTTGGGGGTACGGAGCTGTATCGTAATTTGTACAACTTACAGATTCGTCATCGCACATTCTCACTGAAAAAACCCGTGTGGGAAAAAGGTGAGTTGGTTGGCATTTACGAAATCGTCATGCTGCGTGGAGATTGGCTGGAAGGCATATCCTTGCGGACAACCTGGGTCTTGGGTCTCGCTGCTGCTTTCTTTATCCTGTTATACGGTACAGTGCTGCGGCTTCTATCCCGAAAGCTCTTTCGGCCGATGAAATATCTCATAGAACGAATGGATGCTTTTGCACGGGGAGAGGCTGCTCCGGATGTGGTACCTGTTCGTCATGATGAAATGGGCACATTGCTCCAACAGTTTGATGCAATGCAAGACAAGATCAGACAAACTCAGGCTGATGTGGAAAGGGAGCAAAAAGAAAAAGAGCTCATGATTGCCTCGTTATCCCATGATCTGAAAACACCGTTGATGTCCATTAGTGCCTATACGGAAGTACTTAACGGTGATCGTCAACTGGAACGCCTTGAAAGGCAGGAATATCAGGATGTGCTGCTCGGGAATGTGGAGCGGATGAAACAGATGATTAGTGAACTTGAGATGTATACGGCGCTGGGTTCCAGTGAATCGGAGATGGCCATGGTTGAGGTGGAAGGTGAGGAGTTTTTCGATATGCTGCTTGGGAGCTATGAGGGACTTGCCGAGCGTGGGCAGATTGACGTGAAGATGGATGTCCGCACAGATCAACTGTACCGAGTTCATCCCGAACAACTGATGCGCCTGACAGATAATCTGATAAATAATGCACTACGCCACACAAGGACGAACGGTGTAATGGGACTAGGGGTTATTGCTTCAGATGGGGAGCTCCCAGAATGGATTATTCCCTCGCTTGGAGATGAATTGGATAACTACAGGGCGGGGGCAACATTGATCATAGTACAAAATGAAGGTCCTGCTATTCCTGAAGAACAGCTCATTCGTATCTTCGAACCCTATGTTCAACACCAGAATCAGGAGGAGAAGACGTATGCAGGTGGTTCGGGATTGGGATTGAGTATAGCCAAACGGGTTGCAATAAAGCACGGAGGGGATATGCGCATGTGGTCATACGAAGGATATGGAACGCTGGCAGCATGCCGATTGCCTGAACATGGAGAATGTAAACGCAGAGAGGATGGGTAAGATGATGAAAAAAGGATGGATGATGCTGGGTACTGCTTTGCTTGCAGGCGCCCTGCTTGGAGGTTGCGCGGAGAAGGATATGCTGGCTATGTCAGGAGACGATATGATCGAGAAGGTTGTCTCAGCAGAAACAGAACCTGCCTCATATTATGCGGAAGGTGTGATGAAGATATGGGCGGACGACAAGCTGACTAACACCATGCAAATTAAGGAATGGGTAGATGGTGAAACTGGACGAAAGCGCACGGAAACATCCGAGAATGGCAATGTCAGTTACGCAGTTAATAACGGAAAGGAGATCATCCTTTATGAAAAAGAAACAGGAGCAGCATATTCCATGGATGCATCATCCGTGTCACAACAGCCTAATCAAACCCAGAAACAAATATTGGTTGATCAACTAGAGCGGTTACGTACTACGCATAATGTGAATATGATGGGACAGGAGAAACTTCATGGACAGGACGTCATTCATATTGAATTGACACCAAAAGAAGAAGGCGCATTCTCCATATCTTCAGAGTATTGGGTAGACCCCAAAACGTGGATGATTGTCAAAGTAAACAGCGCGTATGGGGATGGAAAATCAGAAATGGTCTATGATCCGATTCAGTATGACCCTGAATTCACAAAGGATACTTTCGTAATTGACATCCCTAAGGAGGTCGATGTGAAGGACTTGAACGATATGATGCAGAATTCCGAAGTGACCCTGGAGGAAGCGGAAAAAGCGTTGGAACAGCCGTTCCTACAGGACATGAGTGGAGAATTCGAACGATCACGGATCGAAATGTCTACGTTGGGCGGTGAGCTGAGCAGAGATGAAGTAACCTTGTATTATGTACGTGACGACAAGGTAGAAGTCAGCCTGACGGTATTCAAGATGCCGGAAGAAAATGTGGACGATACACTTTTGCCGGATGAAGCCAAGATTAAGGTTCGTAACACCGAGGGTTCATATATGAAGAGCATTCGGAACATATCATGGAGTGAAAATGGCTTGCGGTACTCCGTCATGGGTGAAAACGAAGGATGGACGAAAGAGAAGCTTCAAGCTTGGATAAATGAATTGAAGCTGCCTAATCATTCCTAATGAGTGATAAAGATGATAATTATACGTCACTTTTATTGACATATAATGTGTAGCATATTAATCTGTAAGTATATGTACCAGATATGATTCAGATATGATCCAATTGAATAGAAGACATACGTTCGATGTGAGTTGAACGAGGAAGTGAATATAAGCGGATGATAACGAGCGGGAGAGACCTGGGTTAGCCGAGCAAAAGGGCTAGTGTTCAGGCACCGAAGGAGCAAGCTGCTGTGCACCCGGCGCAGTGGTTAATCTCTCAGGTAAATGTACCATCGTTGGACGCAACTCTGGAGAGTGCGCGAACTGCGCCACCCAAGGGGTATATGATCAGTTAGCCCGGTGACCTTGCCTGTAATCGCAGGGATTCACCTTGTCCTTGGACACTGCTGGTCATGAAACTCTCAGGTATCGAGGACAGAGAGAGGGCCTGAGGCCTTCTTCTGTCCTTTTTTTGATGTCATCATTCAGTAAAAAAAACATTGTGGAATGGGATCTGGATGGAAATGACGAATACAATTGGAGGGTTACAAGGTGCGATTTAAAGATGTTTTTTCAATTATTGGCCCGTCGATGACGGGGCCTTCAAGTTCACATACAGCTGGAGCGGCAAGGTTAGGGAGAATTGCTCGCCAGTGGCTCGGTTGTACGCCGGATCGGGCGCGACTGACGCTGTACGGTTCATTTGCAGATACGTATCAGGGTCACGGCACGGATCTGGCACTGATCGGCGGTCTGCTGGACTATGTCACAGACGATCCGCGTATCCCGGATGCAGAGCAATACGCAGAAGAAGCGGGCATGGAGGTTGAGTTTTATACAAGCGGCCTGCCTGCTCCGCATCCGAATACGGTCAAAATTGAGTTATGGCATGGAGAACGTACCTGCTCCTTGATCGGGGCTTCCATTGGTGGCGGCAGCGTATCGGTGCATGCGATGAATGATTTTCGTGTCCAGATCAGTGGTGAATTCCCTACACTTGTTCTGCGGCATGCTGACAAAGCAGGCGTACTTGCGTCAGTGACGTCTACGATCAGTTCATCGGGAGTTAACATCGGCTATATGCAGGTGGATCGGAAAGCTCGGGATGGTGAAGCGCTGACGGCAATGGAGATGGACGGCGTGCCTAATCCGGATATGTTGAAGCGTCTGCGTTCGCTCGACCATGTACTGGACATTCGTGTCATTGATTTGAAGAGAGGAGTTGATTCGGATGCGGTTTAAACATTTGCACGAACTGAATACGATCTGTACCGCGGAATCCAAAACCATTGCTCAACTGATGATTGAGGAGCAGGTCCAGGAAACGAATACGCTTGAAGCGAACGTGGTGCAGCAGATGTCGGACTATTATCAAGTGATGAAGGAAGCAGTACACAAGGGATTAACGGAAGATACCACATCACGGAGCGGGTTAACGGGTGGAGACGGCAAGAAAATGGCCGAGTATATTCGCAAAGGTGAGACTTGCTCTGGTGATGCTTCTGCACTTGCGATGGCGTATGCCCTGTGTGTATCCGAAGTGAATGCTTCCATGGGCCGCATCGTGGCAACACCAACAGCCGGTTCCTGCGGCATTATTCCTGGTGTGTTTATCAGTTCACAGGAGCGGTTTGGCTGGACGGACGAACACTTGGTTAACGGGTTGTTCTGTGCTGGGGCAATCGGTTATGTTATTGCGAACAATTCATTTATTTCCGGTGCCGAAGGTGGCTGTCAGGCGGAAGTGGGTTCTGCGATTGGTATGGCTGCGGGTGCCATGGTTGAACTGCGTGGAGGTACACCGGAGCAAGTCGTTCATGCTGTTGGCTTGGCGTTAAAAAATACACTGGGCCTCATCTGCGATCCAGTCGCAGGCCTCGTCGAAATTCCGTGCATCGTCCGTAACGGACTGGGTGCCGTCACAGCACTGGCTGCGGCCGATATGGCATTGGCCGGTGTGCGTAGTGCCATCCCGTCAGACGAAGTCATAGACGTCATGCTGGAAGTAGGCAGTGCGATGCCGAGCCGTCACCGGGAGACAGCCCAAGGCGGATTGGCTCAGACACCAACAGGCCGCAAAATGATGCAAAAGCTGGCCAAACCGAAAGCAAAACGTGCAGAGCCGGAAACACCTGATTCTCAGGTTTAATCTGACAACAGGCCGTGCCGAGAAAATAAGCTGTGACATGTGCATAACGGCTAATCCCAAAACAAGCGTCCGCAAACCTGAATCCAGGTCATGCAGGACGCTTGTTTTGGGATTAGGTGAAACTAGGATGTATTTCATAAATATGTTGACAGATGTATGTGTATTAAGATGATGATCTCTGACTCACAGCCGTACTCAGTACAGCATATCCATACGCAGGCAATTCAATGGCAAGCACGCCATCATCCTTGGCAGTACGATGGTTTCCGCCGAATAGCTCTGTCCATTCCCCGTCACCTGCTTCCAGTTCGACAATAGCTGTCTCCTCTGAACGATTGAACAAGATCAGGATGCGTTCCTCATCATCTTGCCGTTCGAGTACCAGTTGGCTGCCGTCGGGGCGAGCCTGCAGGAAACGAATGGTGCCTTCCGCACGCAGGGCAGGATGAGCATGACGTAGTGAGATCAGTTTCTGATAAAAGTCGAGCAACTCCCGGTCCTGCTTCGCTTCGTCCCATTCCATGCATTTCCGGCAACCCGGATCTTGTTCGCCGTCCATTCCAATCTCGTCTCCGTAATAGATGCACGGAGCACCCATGTAACTGAACTGGAATAACGCAGCCAGCTTCATCTTGCGCTGATCGCCCTCACACAGGGTGAGCAGACGCGGGGTATCGTGGCTGTCCAGCAAGTTGAATGCTACTTCGCTGGCCTGAAGCGGATAGCGGGATAACTGTCGACCGATGGAGTTGGCGAACTGTTCGGCATGCAGCGTATTTTTCACAAAAAAGGCATTCACGGCATCGGTAAACGGATAGTTCATGGAAGCATCGAACTGATCGCCCTGCAGCCAGGCAGAGGACTCATTCCAGACTTCACCCAGAATATAGGCTTCCGGATTAGCGGCCTTGACTACACGACGGAAATCACGCCAGAAGGCATCATCCACTTCATCCGCGACATCCAGCCGCCATCCGTCCGCACCCACTTCCTTGATCCAATACTCGGCAACCTCCAACAGATAGGCCTTAACCTCGGCATTCTCCGTATTCAGCTTCGGCATGTGCGCTTCGAATCCGAATGTCTCATACGTAGGAATGCCATCCTTCACATCCAGCGGGAATTCGTGTACATGGAACCAGTCCTTGTATTGGGATTGTTCTCCGTTCTTCTGCACATCGACGAATGGTGCAAAGGTCTTCCCGGAATGATTGAACACGGCGTCCAGCAATACACGAATCCCACGCGCATGGCATAGCTTAACCAGTCGTTTCACGGTATCTGCGTCACCGAAGTGGCGATCTACCCGCAGATAATCTTCTGTATCATATTTATGATTGGTCGTTGCCTCGAAGATGGGGGTGAAGTAGATCGCATTGATGCCGAGTTCACTGAGATAATCGAGATGGTCGATCACGCCCTGAAGATCACCACCGAAGAAATTAAACGGTGTTGGCTCGCCGCCCCAGGGTTCTACATTGTCCGGATTGATCTCAGGATTGCCGTTGGCAAATCGTTCGGGGAAAATCTGATAGAATACCGCATCCTTCACCCATTCAGGGGGTGTGAATACGGCCCCGGCATGAATGTAGGGGAATTGGAACATGCGACTTGGATCGTCCGGTTCTTCTTCCTGGAAGCCCGTCTCGGTCATCCAGATCTGTTCGTCTCCGTCTTGTAATAGAAAAGAGTACTTCAGCCGATGGTATGGAGGCTTCACTTCACCTTCGTAATAATCGAACATGGAGTCTGTCGTAAACTTGGTTAAAGGAACCAGGGCTTTGGTTTCATCCCACGCATATTTATCCCCGGTCAAGGCATGTACTTCGGTCAGATCATTCTTTTTGGAACGAAGACGCAGGCGGATTGTATCCTGATCGTAGGCATAGGCCCAGTTCCGCTTCGGTTGATGATAGATGGCTTCGAGCAGCATTTTAGTTCCCTCCCGTTATTTATAAACATGTTATGTACTTCGTGGACTGGTATGACATGACATCACGCAAGCTAATGATTAAGATATAATTAACCCAACTGGTGTAGAAAGGAAACGAATACGCGTATGAAAACCAAACTGTTATACATTGAAGATGACACGGAAATTGCAACATGGGTAAGAGCTGATCTGGAGGAGCGCGGTTATGAAGTGATCTGGCTCGGAAGTGGTGAAGGTGCAGCTGAAGCTGTTGTTGGCTGCTCATTGATCATTCTGGATGTCATGCTGCCAGGGCTGGATGGATTCACAGTCGGACAGCGACTCAAAAAGGAACATCCGGCTATTCCTATTGTCATGTTATCAGCCAGAACGTCTATTGACGATAAGCTCCATGGTCTTGATTTTGCCGATGACTATGTGACCAAGCCGTTTCACCCCGATGAACTGGCTGCCCGAATTGAAGTTCAGCTACGGAAAGCAGGAACTGTGATCTCATCCGATGCGGCTTTGAAGCTGGATCATCTCTCGATCTATGAGAAAGATAACCGGATCGTCAATGATGAGACGGGGGATGAGGTTGTTTTATCGGGCAAACAGTTCCATATCTTCACCTACCTGTTACGACATATGGGCATGATTCGAACCAAAGAGCAGATCTATGAAGCCGTATGGAACGAGCCATATCTGGATGGGGACAAGACCTTAATGGTACATATTCGACATCTGCGCGAGAAGCTGGAGCTTGATCCGGCTAATCCTGCTATTATTCAGACGGTCCGTGGTGTTGGATATCGTGTGAAGAAGCCATGATCCAGTGGTTCAGAGCAAGGAAGAGCAAGAAAGGAGAACAGCGCATGGATCATAATTATAAGCAAACCGGGCAGGGCAAACTTCGATTTGGTCGATCTTTAATGTCCCGATATATCATCCTGATCCTGGCGGCTATATTGTTTGTGCCTGTTGTCCTTCCAATCATATCCGTTATATATATTGTCGTAGTGAATAGTACGAACACGGACCGAGCGGCACCTTACGGTGACGTTACCCGGATCAGTAACCTTTGGTCGCGTGAATCCGAGAATCTGGATGGTGCTTCGGATGAAGAGATCAGGGCCCGATTGGAGCAATTACATGGTACGTATCCCAAATCTTCCATGTATCGTGTGAATTCTAGCGGCGAAACCGTCTTTATTCTTGGGGGTGAAGATGTAACGCTTCTGGAATCCACATCGCCGGATGGTCTGACAGACACGATATTGAGATGGTCACTGGATTCCGGGCAAACGACAGAGACTTATATTCCAGCCTTATGGAATGTGAACAATACGGTGCAATTCATGAAAGAAGCTTCCTTTCGCGATCCACTGACCGTCGTTGCATATATTGGCGGAGATGAGCAGGACAAAGGACAGGGATTCATGATCATTGAAGTGCCGCGGTCGCTTTTGCAAATGAAACAGAGTAACTGGCCGATGGAACTCTTGTATCTCGGTATCGTAATGACCATCATCTTTCTGATCTTCATTATCTTGTCGATTCTCTTCTTCGCACGTATTCGCAAAAGGCTTATTCGGTTGCAGACGGCAATGATGACCCCGGGTAAGGTAGGCATTCCACTTCCGGTTGACATTCGTCAGTCAGATGAGATTGGTCAGCTGGAGGATTCATTCAATCAGATGGTGCATCAACTCACTGACAGTCGTCACCGGGAACGCGAGGAAGAACTATTGCGCAAACGTCTCATTGCCGGGCTTTCCCATGATCTTCGCACGCCGTTAACGGTAATTCGAGGGCATATGCATGCACTGCATAAAGAAGATCTCAGCGAACAAGGCATCCACTCATTACATCGCATGGAAGCGAAGATGGAGGATCTCGACGGCCTCATTGACAACATGTTATCCTATAATTTGCTTACGAGCGGGAAATATACACTGAAGCTGGAAGAGAAAGATATGCTTCGTATCGTTAGAGAGACAGCCGCCTCATGGTATCCCGTCTGGGAGAAAGAACAATTCGAGATTGATATCGACCTGCCGGAGAAACCTTTGATATGGCAAATGGATGAACAGGGTATGCGTCGTATTCTCGATAATCTGTTCCAGAACGTGATCCGTCATGCCGCGAGCGGGAAGTATATTGGCATAACAACGCAGGAGATTCAGGGCGAGACGGCCATTGTTGTTCAGGATCGGGGTCCTGGACTGCAGCAGGATTCTGACACGAAAGGCACGGGTCTCGGCTTATCCATTGTAGACCTGTTGATTCGTGAGATGGGACTGCGCAAGCGGGTAGACAGTTCCGATGCGGGTGTCCGAACGTATATCTACAGTGGTGCGGGAAGCAACAAACCGCGGGAATAGTTTTTTTAAACTAAACTTAAACTGGAGACTACCTTGGCTTTAACCTTGGACGGTTACGATAGTTCTGAGGTGATCATACAATGAGTGAAAATATTATTCAAACGGCTAATCTATGGAAAACATACCGGGACCGTGCAGCGGTCCGTGAACTTGATCTGCACATTAAAAAGGGAGATATCTACGGCTTCCTCGGTCCTAACGGTGCCGGCAAAACCACAACGATTCGCATGCTTCTCGGCTTGATTAAACCAACCAAAGGCGTGATCCGTGTCTTCGACAAGGATATCCGCAAGGATCGCATGGACATTCTGCGCCGTGTTGGTTCACTGGTCGAATATCCGTCCTATTATGGACATCTAAATGCGGTGGAAAACCTGGAAACACTGCGCCGGATAATCAATGTACCGAAATCGAGAATTGCTGAAGTGCTGTCCATTGTAGATCTGACCAAGGATGCCAAACGTTCGGTAAAGGGATATTCCCTTGGGATGAAGCAGCGCCTTGGTATAGCCAGCGCTTTGCTGGGTGAACCGGAGCTGCTAATTCTGGACGAGCCGACGAATGGGCTTGATCCTGCGGGCATTCAGGAGATTCGGGAATTGATCAAGCGCATGCCTCTGGAACATGGCATTACCGTACTCGTTTCCAGCCATTTACTGAGCGAGGTCGAACAGATGGCAAGCCGCGTCGGTATTATTCGTGAAGGCAAGATGGTGCTTCAGGATACCATTGCGAGTCTGCATAGTCAGACGGGCAGCTCTATTCGGTTAACGGTTTCCGAGCCGGAAGAGGCCATGAAGCTGGCCAGAGAACAGGGTCAATTCGGTCAGCGACAAGGTTCTGCGTTAACATTCCCCTATATGGATAACCCTTCGGTTGCACTGCTTTTGCGACGATTGATTGAGCAGGATCATGATGTGTATCGTGTGGAGGAACAGCGTCAGTCTCTGGAAGATCTGTTCATGCGGGTCATTGGCGAGGGGGCATCCATATGACGGGACGTGCATTGTCTTCGGATTGGCTCAAGATTCGAGGGAAGGGAATCTGGTTTCTCGTTTTCCTGGCTCCTCTTGGATTGATCGCGATGCAGGCGCTTAACTTCGGATTGCGTCTGGACTATCTGAAAGAGCAGTATGCAGATAACCTGTGGGGCGGATTGCTCGGCAATGTAGTTGTCTTTGTGCCGTTGTCCCTGATGCTGGGAGCAACGATTCTCAGTTCCATGATCGCTAATGTCGAGCATGAACAGGGATCATGGAAACAGCTGCTTGCTATGCCGATTCCCAGACCAGCCGTGTATTTAGCCAAGTTTCTGCTTGCCTGTCTGCTGCTGGTGATCTCCTGCTTGCTGCTAACTGCAGGGATTGTAGGTCTGGGTCTGATCCTCGGATTCCATGCCAGTGACATCCCTTGGACGCATGCGATCAAGCTGGGGCTGCTACCTTTGGCTGGCTCGCTTCCGGTGTTGTCACTGGAGTTATGGCTCACCATGGTAAACAAGAATCAGGCACTTCCTGTGACACTGGGCATTGTTCTCGCGATAACGGGCATGTTCGCACTCAGTATCTCGCCGAACTTTCCGCTAGCTTGGCCACAGATGGCTTGGAATGGACCCAATCCATACCTGTATGCAGGCATGGGTGCAGGTATGGGGTTATTGATTCTGTTGCTGGGTATGGTGCACTTTAGCCGGAAGGATGTGGCCTGATATGAGCTTTGCAACAACATATTTCCGAATTCTATCCGCTGAACGGCTGAAAATGGGTAAATCGCCCATATGGCTTCTAATTCTGATCAGTCCACTCATTGCGCTGCTCATCGGACTATTGTCCACTCCGTCGGGGAATTGGCAGGTATTAATGACCGCCATGGTCGTCCTGCATGGATTACTCCTGTTACCGATGCTGACCGGCGTGTTCACGTCCTTTGTCTGCCGTTTCGAGCATGCAGGAGGAGGGTGGAAGCAGATGCTGGTTTTACCGCTCACACGTTCAGGTGTATATGCAGGCAAACTGACGATTGTACTCATGCTTCTGGCGGGTACGCAAGCATTGTTGCTGATGTCGATTCTGCTGGCAGGGTTGATTCATGGCATCACGGGGCCAATCCCTTGGGGATTCTTGGTGGGCAAACTACTGCTTGGATTGTTGGCCTGTGTACCACTCGCTGCCCTGCAGATGTTCGTTTCATTGGTGTGGAGCAGCTTTGCCGCACCGCTCGCACTGAATTTTGCACTGACTGTACCGAATATTCTCATTGTGAACTCGGCGACATACGGGCCGTATTATCCATGGGCACAACCGATGATTCTGATGACACCTGTGGACGGCGGAGGTTTCGGAGCCTACAACGTTCCACTGATGACGATGCTGGCAGTCGTTGGAGGCAGTGCTGTCATTTTCATTGGAATCGGGATGATGTATTTTGCGAAAAAAGAAATTTGAATAATTCGTTATACGCCTGATTATCGTAAGATCAAAATCCTTCTTAGGCAGAACATGCAAAGCTCTATTGTATGTATGCTTCAGGAGGATTTTTTCTAATGTCTGACCCACCCATCATGAATGGTCAGCTCCCGAATGATCTTGGCTGGTGCTCCGGCTACAAGCGTATTCTCGGGGACATCTTTGGTTACTGTGCTTCCCGCAGCCACGACTGCATTTCTGCCGATGGTGACACCGGGAAGTATGAGCGCCCCTGTACCAATCCAGGCATTATCCTGAATTACAATCCGCTTGGCAGTCTGGCTTCCGTCATCCAGCGAATCAATCCGGTGATAGGCACTATCGAATATGCTTGTTCGCGGACCAATCATAACGTTATTGCCGATCGTCACCTCTACGTTAGCCGCAATTCCCACACCGGCATTAATCATGACGTCATCACCAATAGTTAATCGTGCGCCCTTAATCACAGTTAACTGGGTTCCCCAAGGTTGACCTATGATGTTAAGCCTCTTCCCCACCTGCAAATCACCAAATTTATTCAGATACACCTTACCCCTGATTCGTGGCAGCAGGCCGATCGAGGGCTGGATCTTACCAAAAACGGCCAAGCCTCTTAGTTTGCCATAAGCAACCTTAACTCTGTTGGGCAGCATGATTCATCCGTCCTCTCCGTAGTTCAAAAACACTTTTTAACGATTATAGCCTTTCGATACAAAATGTATCGTTAATTTTCTGAAATATATTAATTCGTAATTCAAATTCAACTACTTCATCACACATTATGTGAATTTAATCATCGATTGTAGGCAAAATGAGACGAGAGTCTGGTAAAATAAAAAAAAGCTGTTTCTAGGCAGGCTTGCATGGTTATTCGAGGGTAAGCCCATTTCTACGGGAATAATCAATTCCTGTTGATAGACGAAGATATTGGCTGAGAAAAGAGGGGTAAGCCTTGGATGTTAATAAAACGGAAACCCTGAAGCGCATTATTTCTGAGGGAAATTCTTACCAATCATTGTTTTTTAACCACCCGGATGCCATTTATGTGATGGACATCGATGGAAACTATATGGATGCTAATCCCTCGGTAGAGCGGATATCGGGCTATACACTGGATGACTTGATTCGTATGAGTCGTAATCAGATCTGTCCTCCGGACAGTGAAAATTCACGCAAAGAATATATTAAAGAGGTGCTGGGTGGACGTTCAGTCAATAATTCCATTACTTTTTATCATAAAGACGGTTCCTTGAAACAGGCACAGATAACGTATGTGCCCATCACGGAGGGTGAAGAAGTGGTGGGAATCTACGGCATTGCCAAAGATGTTAGCGATATCTTGGAAGTGGAACGTGAACTTCAGGAGACTCGGGAGAAATATCAGGTGCTCGCTGACCATGCGCAAGATCTGATTACGACCTGTACAACGGATGGCGAGCTGTTATATGTCTCACCTTCCGTGTACACCTTGCTTGGCTATAAGCCGGAGGAAGTTACCGGAAAGTCCTTCAAGGATTATTGTTATCCGGGAGATTATCCTGATCCTATGGAGCTTTCGAAGATTGGTAATGGCTGCAAGATGCGTGTGTTACACAAAAAGGGACACTATATCTGGATGGAGACATTGGCGAAGCCCGTGGCTGGAGAGCATGGCAAGAGTACGCAGATTGTCAGCATCAGCAGGGATATTACCCAGCACAAAGATGCAGACAGACGACTTCGAGAAAGTCGTCAACGATACAGATCGCTGTTCGAATATAATCCGGCAGCCGTGTATTCACTGAATCTGGAAGGCGAATATAGTGCGGTGAACAGCAAGTTAGTCCAAATGCTGGCTGTTCCACGCAATAAGCTTATTGGCAAATCGTTTTTGTCCAATCTGGATAAATGTGAAGTTCAATACGGTAAAACGAACTTTGACAAGGTTAAGCAAGGCGATCCACAATATTATGAGACTAGAATTGTCAATTCAAGTGGCCGGAAGATCGAAGTGTCGGTTACGAATGTGCCCATTATTGTGGATAAAGAAGTGGTAGGCGTCTATGGAATCGTGTCTGATATTACCGAGCGTAAGGAATATACGGAACGGATTCAGGAGCTTAGCAAGCAACATGAGCTTATTCTCAATACGGTTACCGAAGGAATATATGGTTTGGATGCGGATGGAATCACCATGTTTATGAATCCTGCAGCAGCTTCGATGTTCGGTTATGAGGGGAAAGAATTCATCGGCAAAAACTCCCATCCCATTATCCATCACACCCGTGCAGACGGAAGTCATTTCCCAAAAGAAGAGTGCCCCATCCACATGACCGTGTTGGATGGACAGAGACGGTCAATCAAGGAAGACGTGTTCTGGCGTAAAGATGGCAGCAGTTTTCTGGTGCAGTATCAGGTGACGCCGATTATTGAACAGGGACAGATTCAGGGCGCGGTAGTCGTATTCAATGACATGACTGACGAACGTGAAATTGTACGTGCTAAAGAGACAGCTGAGCTGGCAGCTCAGGCCAAGTCAGAGTTTCTATCGATGGTCAGCCATGAAATCCGGACACCGATGAACGGGATCGTGGGGATGACAGAGTTATTGATTGGTACTGATTTATCAGAAGAACAGCGTGAGTATGCCGAGATTATTCAAGACAGCGGCGATGCACTGCTGAACATCCTTAATGATATTTTGGACTTCAGTAAGCTTGAATCGGGTAAAATGGCACTGGCTTATGAGCCATTTGCATTGCGCAAGATGCTGGAACAGGTTGCCGAACTGTTTAAACCTCGTGCAGATGAGAAACAGCTGGAGATCAGATTTCGTCTCAATCCAAACATCCCTGAATTCATGGTAGGGGACTCCATGCGTATCCGGCAGATCCTGGTGAATCTGGTTGGCAATGCGCTCAAGTTCACAGACCGGGGGAGCATTGATGTGAATGTGGATATCATCAAGGGTAGGAAGCCTGAAGACAGCGTGCTTGATTTTGCCGTGCAAGATACAGGCATCGGTATTCCGGCTGATAAGCTGGATCAGTTGTTCCAGTCGTTCTCTCAGCTGCATCCGGTGATTAACCGCAAGTATGGCGGAACTGGTTTGGGACTGGTCATCTCGAAACGGCTTGTTGAGATTATGGGTGGCAGTATCAGTGTCGAGAGCACAGAAGGAGAAGGTTCCACCTTCCGGTTTGCTGTTCCTGCGACAAGTGTAGACGCTTCGGCAGAACAGACAGCAAGTCAATTTCATCATGATCGTACACGCCAAAGTGACAAGGTAGCTATGCGGATTCTCGTGGCTGAGGATCATCCGGTAAACCGGAAAATTCTGCGAGAATATCTGGAGAAGCTCGGTTACCACGCAGATGTATGTACCAATGGCGTGGAAGCCATTGATGCCATCTCTCAGAATGCCTATGATATTGTGCTGATGGACATTCATATGCCTGTCATGGACGGTCTTAAGGCGACAGACCTGTTACACCGACTAATTCCACAGGATCGCATACCCCCCATCATTGCAGTGACAGGCACTGCCAAACGTGAAGACAAGGAAGCCTGTCTGGAGATAGGCATGCGTGACTTTATTAGCAAACCGGTTATGCTGAGTGAGTTGAAGCGGGTGTTACAGCAGTGGGGACCAACGGACGAACCGCAGCTTGCCCCGAGTTGAACAACAGCCTAAATGTAAAATCATAAACGCAAATACGCCAATAAACCTCCTCAGATGGAGTGTTATTGGCGTGTTTGCGTTGACCGATTGAAGTCGCTGAAGCTTATGAAGATAAGCTGTATACGAATGGGTTATGCCAATGTCAGACGATTGATGTTACCTGATAGGATTTCACAGGAATTGTTGAATTTCTCACGTTCCGTGGCATCCAGATTCAATTCGATAATCTCTTGTATGCCATTTCCGCCGATGATGGCGGGAACACCAACGCAGACGTTGTGCTGCTCGTACTCTCCGTCCAGAATAGCCGATACAGCGATGATTTTGTGTTCGTCATTGAGGATGGAACGGGTGATGTGTGCGAGGGCGTTGCCGATCCCGAATTGAGTAGAGCCTTTACGGGTAAAGATCTCCCAGCCAGCATCCTTCGTTTTACGTGCGATATCGTCCAGATCCAGATGTTTGAAACGCTCCTTGTGCTGATCCATAATGTGCATAATCGGTTTACCGCCGATGGTCACATGCGACCAGGCTACGAACTGGGATTCTCCATGCTCCCCGAGAGCATAACCATGCACACTGCGTGGGTCGATGGAGAAGACTTCAGACAGCAGTGTTTTGAGCCGTGAAGAGTCAATGGACGTCCCTGTACCGATGACATGCTCACGCGGCAGGCCTGATAATTTCCATACCATATAAGTTACTATGTCAACCGGATTAGCAGCGACGACAAAAATCCCGTTAAACCCGCTGTTCATGATCGGAACCACGATGTCTTTGGCAATCGACTCCGCTTCCTCCAGAATATCCAGCCTTGTCTGTCCTGGCTTGGGATTCGCCCCGGCAGTTAAGATAATCACATCCATATTGCCGCAATCGGCGTACGTTCCTGCATATACTTTGGTGCGGTTATGTGTGAAGTCCATACAATGGGAAAAATCCAGTGCCTGTGCTACAGCACGGTCATACGTCCGGTCCACCATCATAATTTCCCTGCATATCGATTGATTAATCATGGAATACGCGCAACTCGAACCGACAAGACCCGCCCCGATCACCGCTACTTTACCTGATTTTCCTAACACTGCCGTTCAGCCCCCATTTACATTGATATTTATTCATCACTTACGCGTCCTATGTTAAGTATAGTCCTTTATTTTATGCTCAAATGCACTTCTACGTTACATAAGATAACACATGAAAAAGTTATGCAGCAATGATATCCACTATCGCGGGAGCGTATTGGAGCAACGGAGTTAACAAAATTGACATGGATAATTCATGATCATATGATTTGACGGCGTTTGCACCTGTATCATTCGACATGACAGCATTCATGCTCATTGTCGGATCGAGGGTTATTTGTGCGAATCATATACCTGACAAAAGTTCTTAGGAATCCGCAGAAACAGAACAAAACCGCCAAAGGGATCTGCCGAGAGGCTGACGAATACATATGGACAAGCAAAAGAAAAACACACTTGATCTCTTAGACAGGTTGCCCCGATCCGATGACGGTTCCAAAAAGGAACGCTGAAGCCATAATGTTCTTATCCAAGAATCAATTTCATAACTCACTAAAGGTATTATGAAATTGATTCCCAAAAGACTTCATTCCGGGAGGGAATTAATGATGATTGAAGAAGCAGGAGCAACGACGGAAACGGCCAAGAGCCTGGGCATAGGTGCCAGTACTCTTCGTAAATATGCGGCGGCACTGGAAGAGCAGGGATACCGGTTCGAACGGTCCGCCAACAAATCCAGACTATTCAAATCAGTTGACATCGAGTGCATTGAACGTCTGATGGCCGAACTCAGAGAGCATAATCTGCCCCTCGCTGATGCTGTTGTGACTGTATTGGCTCCGGATCTGCCCGAAGTAGGTGTACCTGTAGTGGATGTACCTGTGGTGAGTATCGAGCGTATGTCAGAGCCGGAATGCGCAGCAACATCGATGTCAGCAGTATTCCCTGAACAACCTGAAGTAACGGGTAATCTGAGATCCTATGAGGGTCTGGGACAACTGGTAAGTGAGGTGACTTATGGTGCTGTGGAACAACAACAGGATGATCAGGTACAGTTGTTGCAACAGCGGGTTGATGAACTGGAGCTGACACTTCAGCATCTGGCAGAGACACATATGGCGCTTCAGGAACAGATGGAGAAACAGCGCTTATGGATGAATGAGAAGCTGGAGGAAGAGCGGGATCGTGAACTTGTGACCAACCTGCGCAGCTTTCAGGAGAGAAAACGCAAACCCAAAGGAACATCACTGCGCATGTTGTTCGGACTTCTGCCCAAGAAGCATAAGGAAGCCTGAAGCGACAGGTTCTTGCCCTTCCGTGATTTTGCAGTAGCAGCCTGATATAATAAGCTCCATACAACATGAAGACTGGCAACGGACTGCTCGGTATAGAAACAGACTGAGTGGATCAGGGAGCTGGCATGGGAGGATCTGTGGAGCTGCGACGAAGTTGGCAAAGATTGCTCGGGCTATGGACTGACCGTCCTCGGCAAGAAGGAACGACCATCGCTGAGCGTTATACGATACAGGCATTGCTGGGTATGGGGAGCTATGGGCTGACATATCTGTGTACGGACGACCGAACCGGAAGGGAAGTGGCGTTGAAGGAGTCCAAGCCCAGCAAGGGCAGACTCTCTGCGCACTTATTGGAGCGGGAGGCGGACGTGATGAAACATCTGCACCATCCGGCGATCCCTGATCTGTTGGATATGTTCACATCGGGGAGACGAAGTTATATCGTTACCGAGTATGTCCGTGGACAGACATTGGAAGAATGCATATTCGAGCAAGGTCTCCAATATACGGAGCGGGAATGTCTGGAACTGGCAGGTCAACTGCTAGCTCCGGTGGCTCATGTGCATGAGCAAGGATATATTCATGGAGATGTGCGTATTCCTAATGTTATTTTACGTGAAGGGACGGTTCATCTGATTGACTTTGGCTTGGCAAGAAGCTTGGGGGAGCCGTTGTTGCCGGAGCTGAAGCGACGTATGCGAGAAGTACCTGAGCCTGAAGATGAACCGGCTACACCGGATCATGATCTGCAGGACATCGGACACTTTCTTCTCTTTATGCTGTATTCCGCCTATGAGCCAGAGAAGGGCCGAGAACCAGCCAGCTGGCAGGAGGAACTTGATCTTACGCCGGAATTGCACCACATGCTGGAGCGACTCCTTGGACTTCGCCCGGGTTATAAGGGTGGAGCGACGGAGTTACTGGCAGAGATGGACCATGTGTTGGAGAAAGTAAGATGAAATAAGTTCTACAGGTGAACCCATATTTATTATCCGGGACCTCTTCGTGTTATATCTGTAGGGGTCTTTTTCCTTTTATCTGTTAAATTCATAACGTATCAAAACAGTGGGGTGAATGATATAATGGTTAGGAACTAAACGTTGTAGGAGGCGATTCCTCATATGCTTAAAAAACTTGAAGGCGATCATGCCGAATTATTCAAAACATGGTTTCATAGCAAAGAAGACACCATTGTGGATATCGAAGGTAAGCATTATTTAATCAAGCCGCTGGAAAACGTGGTTCAGGAAGAAATAGAAAGTGATCTGGAGCTTAAAACTTTAATTACGCAAGCTAAAAAGGATATTTCTTCGGGTAGGGTCTACTCTACAGATGATATAATTGACGCAATTGAAAAAGGAAAGTTATAGATGTTGATCAAGTGGACACCTTCAGCAAGACAGGCTCTCGCTCAAATTGGAAGTGTTCGTTTCACTCAGGAAGAGACAAAGCTCTATAAGATTCAATTAGTTCGGAGAATTGAGATGAAGGTGGCTGTCATGGCGGAATCCATGCCAGCTCAGGAACCATCCTGGCAAGGGACATACCGGATCTTGGTTGATAAATTTAAAGTGTATTATTCGTTCTCCATGGATAAGCGAATTTGCTACATTGAGGCATTAAGACATCAAAATCAGCAAAATTGATACATACTGATAAATAAAAGGAAACAATCAAAAGGGGTGTTCTGCTGGCCGTAAGTACGGCTGACGAACACCCCTTTGTTACATATTCTTTAGCGTCCACTGAGCTGGAACGATCATTACTTATTAAAAGCAGTAATGACAGCAGCTTAGCTGGAGCTATATTTTCTGCTTTTGTAATAACCAGAGCCGCTGCGGCTGTCTCTATATTTCACATCCGAAGAAGAATAGCGCTTGTAGGAACGCTTGCCGGAGGAACTGCTGTGACGTTTATATGAGCGCCTGTCCGAGGAGCTATAACGTTTGCGGTGAGATGAAGATTTGGAATCAATAAGTTTACCAATAATCTTTTTGAACATGAGCTTTCACCCTTTCGACTTCAACTGTTTTAAGCATATACGCGGCCAGATATGAACGGGTTTCGAGTTTTTTATGGAAAAGTATATTCATTGGACAAGGGCCACGCGTATAATAGGATGTTGCTGATTACACGGAATTTTTTATTTTGAGCGTTTCGCGTTACAATAGAAGACAGGATAAGATCTTAACGGACAAGGAGTAGTTGTAATGATTACGTTGAAGACCAAAGAACAGATTGAATATATGAGAAAAGCCGGAGAAATTCTCGCCGCGTGCCATAGAGAAATTGCGAAAATGATTCGTCCAGGTATTACGACACAGGAGATCGATCAGTTTGCAGAGTCTTTTATGAAGAAAAATGGCGCTACGCCGGAACAAAAGGGATACAACGGATACCAATATGCGACATGTGCGTCGGTTAATGATGTGATCTGTCACGGGTTCCCGGGGAAATATGCACTGAAAGACGGCGATATCGTCACAATCGATATGGTGGTTAATCTGAATGGCTGGCTGGCGGATTCGGCTTGGTCTTATGCCGTAGGTGAAGTGACTCCGGAAGCACAACATCTGTTGGATGTAACCAAAACCTCCTTGTACAAAGGGATTGAACTTGCCGTAGTTGGCAACCGGATCGGTGATATCTCCCACGCCATTCAGGTGTATGCAGAAGGTGAAGGTCTATCGGTTGTACGTGAGTTTATTGGACACGGCATTGGGGAGAAGATGCATGAGGAACCACAAGTCCCTCACTATGGTCCACCACATCGGGGTCCACGTCTCAAGGAAGGCATGGTTATTACGATTGAACCGATGCTGAACATCGGTACGTACCGCAGCAAGCTGGATTCGGATGGATGGACTGCGCGTACTATGGATGGCAGTCTGTCTGCCCAGTATGAACATACGATTGCGATTACAGCAGACGGTCCTGTGATTTTGACAGCACAATAATTAGCTAAAAGCAGCTACAATGTGACGATATTTGCATATTTCAAGGCGGCCCACGTTTGTGATCCGCCTGTTTCGGTTTAAACTATTAAGAAGTGATAACACAGAGCCAGTGGTGAGTGATTTCAGCTGACAAGGGTTAACCTTGCGTCCACTTGGCAACAAGGAGGTAATTTTGGTGTCTGTAAATAAACAGATCGTACTTGCGTCTCGTCCCGAAGGTGCCCCATCGAGAGAGAATTTCAACTTCATTGAAGCACCTCTTCCTGAACCGGAAGCTGGGCAAGTCCTGGTACGTACATTATATTTGTCGGTTGACCCGTACATGCGGGGCCGCATGAAAGATACGAAATCTTACGCTGCACCGTACGCTTTGAATGAAGTGATCAAGGGTGGAACCATTGGGCAGGTTGTGGAATCTTCGGAGCCGAATCTGCGCAAAGGAGATCTCGTATCCGGCATGTGGGGCTGGCAGCAATACGCCGCAGTGAATACGGCTGATCTTTCGCTGATTGATACCGAAGAAGCACCAATCACGGCTTACCTGGGTGCGCTGGGCCTGACGGGTCTGACGGCTTATTTTGGTATGGAAGACATCGGCAAACCCAAGGACGGCGAAACGGTAGTTGTATCGGGAGCGGCCGGAGCGGTAGGCATGATTGCAGGTCAGATTGGTAAAATTGTAGGAGCACGCGTGGTTGGTATTGCAGGCTCTGACGAGAAGTGTGCGTATCTAAAAGAAAAGCTGGGCTTCGACGTGGTCTTAAACTACAAGAAGGAGCAGGATATGTCAGCAGCCATTGAACGGGCTTGCCCCGATGGCGTGGACGTCTACTTCGATAATGTGGGCGGTGACATCTCGGATGCAGTGTTGCGCCACATTAATCGGAATGCACGTATTCCGTTATGCGGTCAGATCTCTTCCTATAATCTGGAGAAGCCGGATATCGGCATGCGTCCACAGACGTTGCTGTTAACGAACACAGCATTGATGAAAGGCTTCCTGCTGGGTGATTACACGAAATCCTTCAAGGAAGGCCGCGCCAAATTGGCGAAATGGATTAAGGAAGGTCATATCCAGTATGAAGAGAACATTGTGGACGGGTTCGAACAGACACCGGAAGCATTCATGGGTCTCTTCTCGGGAGATAATCTGGGCAAGCAGCTGGTGAAGGTTGCAGATCCTGAATAGATATCGAATGGTTTACAGCTTCAATCTCCAACGAGGTTGAAAACAAAAAAAGACATGTTCTGTACACCAATGGTGTAACAGAATGTGTCTTTTTTTGGTGAACCTGTGCGTGGTCTGTGTATGTGACTAGTGTTCCGCCACCAGCACTTCTTTGTAGTGTTTGTACATATATACACGCCAGCGTACTATCATGCCGAAGGCCAGCAGGAAGAATAATCCGCCTGTCTGCGGAATACTTACATATCGCTGAATGACTTCATGCAGGATCAGGCGTACAGCCAGCAATCCGAGCAGAATGAAAGCAAAGCTGCGGGAACGCGTGGCATAAATCTCTTCACCTACGCGTTCAAACCGTGTACTGCGAATGAGGGGATACGAGAACAGGAACCAGCCCACCAGCAATGCAATGAATGCCCAGAGTAGAGGAACATGTGTCTCCGGTACAACAAACATGAGAAATCCTGTGCTCATGCCGAGCGGAGGAATAAGGATTTTGCGAATGGTCACCGGTCTGTGACTGGCTTTCATGCGGATGAAGATGGCAAGCAGGGCCATGACGAGCATACCCACGGTTGCCCCGATTTGCAGGTAGTACGGACTGATTTGAGCCACGTAGAACTCCCTCTTTCTGGAATAATATGTTATCCGGAGATCCGGAAACCAGTACGAATTGCCGGAATTTTCAGTTCCTATTATATCACAAACGCAGAAAGCCGATAGAAAGCTTAGTGTATCATATACCCGATCTATATTCACAGGGTGTATTTGAAAATTTTGTATTATTGTGCCCGTTGTAAGGCCGTTTATTCGATTAAGGGGAAATCGTGCAATGATTGGGCAAAAATGGATATCTATTAAACTCATCGGTTCACATCATAGAGGGATTCTGGGTATTCAAAAAGAACCGGGTTATGGAAGTCGGCGGTTACAAGCGCCATGACCAAGAACAGCAGAAATGGATTGGGCTGATCTATCCGCCGATCCGGGCAATATACCTTGGAACAGAGCAAGGAGGAAGGTGCTTCATGAAAAAAAATTACAGGCCAGTCACGATGTGGACGTTGGCTTGTTTTACAGTGGTATCGGTGGTGCTGGTTGTCCCCTGGATTATGTGGCAATCCCAGGCCCCGGTTCCGCTTAATATCATGATTATTGACAAGAGCAGACCGGACTTGTCCTATCAGGGACACAAGGGATTGGTCTGGCTTCTGAATCAACAGAAGATCGTACAACATACAGGGGAACACTACTCGTATGAAGAGGATTATTATGGCTATGACATTCAGGATGGTCTTATTCAGATGAAGCGATTGCTGCCTGATGAGGTGACGGACACGGATCTGATCTATCTGACGGCGAATCGGAGTAGCCTGTCTACACCGAAGAATGAACGGAGACAAGATGCAATCTATGAAGGATTAACGATATATGATGTGCAGAAGATTCGCGAAGCGGCTTATAAAGGTGTAACGATTGTCGCCGAATACAGCGCATTAGCGAATACAGCTTCCAAGATGACAAGGGAGCAATTGTATCCCACCTTGGGAGTGGGTAGCAGTGGATGGCAAGGAAAGTCGGTATCTAATCTGCAAAGTAAGGGCGAAGTACCTCGGTGGGTTCGGACGAACTATGAGAAGCGAGAGAAGAAAAAGTGGCCTTATCACGGGGCTGGCATTCTGCTGGCGCATGTGGATGGACAGGTCATGGTGCTGGAGAAAGGCCCAGATGTGAAGACAAGCAATATACAGGTTGCATTTACACCGGAAGGCAGAGATTGGAGCGGCATAACGCAGGATATTCATTACACTGGCTGGTTCGATATCATTGTGCCGCAAGAGAAGAATTCCATACTGGCCTGGTATAAGACCGATCTGACGGAGACAGGCAAGCAGAAGCTGGGGGATGCTGGGATACCCGCGGAATTTGCTGCACTTGTCCGATCCGATGACTATAATCGATCGTACTACATGGCAGGGTCCTTCGGAGAGATGAAGCATTATTCTTTCTGGCGCCGAATCCGAGGCTGGGATGTTATCCGGGCCAAGCTTACGCCAGATCAGAAAGATATTCCTGACATGTTCTACTGGAAGGTGTATGTGCCAGTGATGAAGCATATTTTGCAGGAGGTAGAGGAAGGTCGGCAGCAGTGGCCGTAGGGTGGTTGTAGAGAAACCGTTCCGATGATGAGAGGACAGAGAAAGGCCGTTCCACCTAGGAGAGGAACGGAGATATACATAATAGGGATTTATGAAGCTACGAGCAGAAGCTTGGTTATAGGCATCGTGTGAAAGCAAAGTCATATCGCCATGTGCAATGCAAGTTGTAGCTCGATCCGTACCTGTACGTACGCTAGTGATTTTGATCGTCACCCCAGTTCCCTTCTGTATTAAAACAATTAGTAAAGAACACAATATGATGAAAGAGGAATTTAAAGTGGGTGTTTATGTGTTAAAAGTAATTGGTGTAACTATAGCAGTACTATTATCAAATCTATGGTGTTTATCAGTACATGACAACGAAGCGATTATGGAAATAAACAAAGTAACGGATTTTAATATTTATGTACCAAAGATAATGAAATCTGCAACCCATTATGAAATAAAATCACCTGAACACCGTGCTTCAAAAATAGATTATATTTTAATCAATTATTTTGACAAAAACGATCAATATGTTTTTGGAATTAGACAACTGAAAAACAATTCTATCGTTGAAAAGGAACTCGTAACAATAGACATCAAAACGGGATCAGAACAATCAAAGATGATCCCGTATAAAGTTCAATTAGAGCCTAATGGGGAACGAGTAGATATTAATGGGAGTACTGGTTGGTATGTTTCATATATAGGGAAACAACCCACTGGTGGGATTCTGACTTGGATTCAGGAAGATACTTATATGGAGATCGATACTTCTAAATTAGACAAAAATTCAGTAATAGAGATCGCTAAGACAATGGAAAAAGTGAACGGAAAACAAAATAAGAATTGATGTATGTATGGGATGCTCCCTATATTCGATCATGGGATTGCAAGGTTAAAAACACTGCAGAGCTCTGCAGTGCTTTTTTTGTGATTGCCGCGGATCTACTGCTCCTGATGAAGATGATGGAGTCCATGCAGAAATGCAGATACGGTCAGACGCAGACTTTCGTCTGGATCAAAGTTCATGCCGAAGCCGCCTTGTGCCTCAATGGAGGCAAACCCATGGCAGAGGCTGCGCAAACCACGAACGGCATGCAATGCTTCCGCTTCGGTTAGCGGGTAGGGCTGCAAGGTATGAAGCAGCAGTTCCAGCGTGGCTGTGCTGGCCGCGGCGAGTTGTGGCTCCTCGCGGTCCGGGGCATGAAATGAGGCTTCGTATAGCCCAGGGTGCTCGCGGACGAAGCCGATGTATGCCGCGGCGACGTCCTGAATGGCTTCGTCGCCGGTACGGTCTGCCTTAGCCGCCGTTAGTGCATGGCTAAGCTGTTGTACGGACATCAGCGCCATTTCCTGGCGAAGCCCGGGCAGTCCGCTGATGTGGTTGTAGAGCGACGGCGAGCGCACATCCAGCCGCTGGGCCAACGCGGCCAGTGTCAGCGCCCGAAAGCCGTCGCTGTCAGCAAGCTGGGCGGCGGCGCTGAGCAGAGCGCCGCGATCCAGCCCTTGCCGGGGGCTCACAGTTGCCCCCCGGCAAAGCCGAGCCGCTGCTGTGCATCAGCGGTTGCCGCGCGCATGGCGGCAGCGGGCTGGCGCAGCATCCGTCCGTGGCCTACCGCCAGCACGGACGGTTCCAGCTCCGCCAAGCGCTTCGCGCTGGCCAGAGCCGCTTCGCGGTTCCACGTCGCCAGCGCGGGGAACGGGAAGAGAGGGCGCACGCGGCCGGATACAGCCAGGCCGCCTTGCAGCTGGTACGCGTCGCCAGCGATGAGCACGCGGCTACGCGTATCCATGAAGGCCATGTGCCCCGGTGTATGGCCTGGTGAGGCAACGGCAACCAGTGAACCAATCCGGTCGCCGTCATCCAGCAAGTGGTCCGGCTGGGTCCGAACCGCTTGAGGTTTGGGAACACCGCCGCGCACCGGGGTCTGTGGCTCACCTGGGAGTAGGGAAGTATCTCCCGCCAGTAGCCGGGCATCCCGTCTGGAGATGAAGACTTCCGCTTGGGGGAGAGCCTCTTTAAGAAGGTCCAGTGCACCGATATGGTCGCTATGAGCATGAGTTAGAATGATTCTGGTGATGGGTTTGCCAAGGGACTGGGCAGTTGCCAAGATCCCCTTGAAACTAAAGGGCATTCCGGCATCAATTAAGGTTAATCCATCTTGCTCTTCAACAAGATATACGTTCACAGGGAAGAGCTTTGGAAGGAATGTAACTTGAATGACATCAAATTCTCGGGTAAGGCGCATCGATAAACCCTCCTTAAAACTAATGATATTAGTATCATAACTAATGTCATTAGTTTTAGCAATACCTGTTATTCTTTTTGATCGAATAAAAAAAAATTTAAATAATGATGCACTTTACAAAAAAAGCGTTTTCAAATTGAAGATTACCGATTATAATAATCACGTAAGCCCTTTCATATGTCTATCTTATTGGAGCCCTTCGCGTAGCGAAAGGCTCACTTTTTTGTTCTTTTTAGGTTGAAATGGCGATAGGATGTGTCCTCTTGGCTTGATTTTGTAGAGGGCTGTAAGTATTGGTATAACAGGAAAAAACACGTGTGATTCCATCTTGAGTGAAAGTTGACAAACATAACTGTTATTCATATAATGACAGTTATACTTACCTTGGGTCGAAGTCCATCGGTGTAGTATGCCGGGAAGGGAGTGAGTTATGAACAGTGAATTTACCATTGCGGTGCATTGTCTTGTTTTTCTCTCAATGAGAGATGAGTGTATGGCCAATAGTGAAGACTTGTCCCAGAGTGTGGGTACGCATCCGGCCAGAGTCCGCAAGGTACTTAGTGTTCTGCGCAAGCATGGTTACCTCACAACGAAGGAAGGTGCTCATGGCGGGTACTTGCTTAGCCGTACAAGTGAGGAGATTAAGCTTGGAGAAATGTACAGACTCGTTGCTGGCGGTTCACTTGGTCCGAACTGGTGTTCAGGGGAGTCCGGGTCATCGTGCGTGGTATCTTCCAATATGCAGGCCGTGATGGGGAACATTTACGACGGAGGCGAAGAGGCACTAAGCGCCTATTTTGATCGTATATCCATAGAGGATGTGAAGCAGCGTATAGGTCATGGAGAAGCATGTAACTTGTCGCTGGATGGATTGCCTGGCAAAGAGAAGTCCTGACGGATTCGACAACCATGGTCCTTTTTGATGTGACCTTGGTTTAGTCAGGCCTGGTGGACAGGTTCGTGATCGACTGGTTATGGAATGGGCGTATGCTCCGGTGAAAGATCCATTGAATGGTTTCAAGCGATTCCGGGCATAACGTGAACACAGATGAGGAGAGGTCGTCTGCGCTGATGTTATTTTCGGAAGGCAAGCCTTTGGTAGAGTTGGTATCAAAATCGCCTTGCGAATGTAAAAAAGAAAAACAAACAAAATAGAGTCTGGGGAGTGGAACACATGTCAGGCATTGAAAAAAATGAAACACTTCGCGTTATTAGCGAACGTCATGCGGTCAAAAAATACGAAAAAGGTTTTGAATTGCCTGAAGCTGATCTAAACGCAATCTTGACAGCAGCTGGGGAAGCACCGTCTTCATGGAACCTGCAACATTGGAGATTCCTCGTGATTGAATCCGAAGCGGACAAAGCTAAATTGCTCCCAGTTGCTTATGGACAAAGTCAAATCACAGACAGTTCCGTTACAATTGCTGTTCTCGGAGATCTCGAAGCGAACCGTAACACGGTGATCTATGATCAAGCTGTGGAAGCTGGCGCATTGACTGCTGAGATTCGCGACGCATTGGTTGGGCAGATCAACGGTGCTTACCAAAGCCCGCAAACGGCTCGCGATGAAGCGATCCGCAATGCTTCCTTTGCATCCCAAAATATTATGCTTGCTGCACGCTCCCTGGGTTACGACACTTGCCCGATCGGTGGATACAATCCGCAGAAATTGATTGAAACCTTCAACATTCCAGCACGTTTTGTGCCAACATTGTTAATCACGGTAGGTAAAGCTGCACAGCCAGCCCACCCATCAGGACGTTTACCGTTGTCCGAAGTTGTAGTTAAAGGTTCTTTCTAAGTTAAAAAGCTAATCTGATGATTACATCAGTCATATAGGTATAATGCAGACAGCCGCACATTCCTGTTAAAGGAAGATGCGGCTGTTTGGCATATGTGGGTTCTACCGAAGAGGCAGCTTTTTCATAGAAATATTACTTCTCAGGTGTTTCCGGGATTTGCGGTGCATGGAAAGATTCCAGATACTCGATTGCGTTATACATCATAACGGCTGCTTCGGCACGAGTAATCGTTTGTTTGGGATTGAAGTTGCCGTCGGCATCCAGTGCATTGATTTTGAGAACCAGAGAGCGCTGTATGGCACCTTGATACTCTGGCGTAAGTTTCTGTTCGTCGTTAATGTCCACAGGTTTGATATTAATCATCGGCAGACCGCCTTTGGCTTCAATGCCTTGCATCAGGAACAGGGTGTACTGTTCACGAGTGAGCGCTTTGGACGGATCAATATCCTGTGACATCTGAATTCCATTATATTGGGCGCGGATAAATGAATCACTGTACCATACGCCATCTTTTACATTAGAGAAGTGGTCACTTGGCAGTGGCTGTTGGATAAAACGAATGGTGTCCAGATTCAGATTCAGTCCGTCGGCAATTAATTGGATGCCTTGAGCGGTATTTAACTCCTGTTCAGGCTTGAACAAGCTGTCGCTCACGCCTTGGATGAATCCATCCTGATGAAGAGATTCGATTTTGTCCGCTCCTGCCACGCCTTGAATATCCGTAAATTGGGCTGGCGCCGCGTTCATTGGTCCTGCACTTAGAGAGAGCGTGAGCAGAGCTCCGGCAGTTAATGCAGCAATCATATTTTTTTTCATGATAGGTTCGCCTCACTTTTTCAGGGATAATCCTTTATATAAAAGTTATTTGCTCCTATAGACGACCCTTCTGTACAAAAGGTTGCTGCAATTTTCCAACTGAATTCATGATCATTCAGAAAGGGTTAAGTGAAGGCACGGCCTCTAACCTTTGGATTTATTTCGATAGTCCGTGGGCGAACGTCCCATCATTTTGCTGAACAGACGGGAGAAGTAGTAGGGGTCCTTGAAACCAAGCTCGGAACTGATCTGCTTCACGGTCCAATCGGTAAAGTCCAGATAGCGACAGGAATGCTGGATCTTGAGCCGCAGAAAATAATCGATGGGCGAATGCCCGGTAGCTTGCTTGAACAACTGTGAGTAATGAGGGACAGACAGCCGCGCGTGAGTTGCCAGTTCCTTGAGAGTGATTCCGTTCTCCAGATGCTTCAGCATATACTGAACAGATTGTTCGGCCGCACGTTTGCTACTGACGACCCCGCCATCTGTTCCTGTCGTTTCCGGCCCATAAGCAAGCATACCAAGCATATAACCAATAATCTGGGAGGCATAAGTCATTGTCTGTATGGAGTAACCCGTCTCTAACGCGCCGTAACATTCATGGAAAAGCTCAAGCCATTTCTGAGCCTTGGCCGGTGGCATAGTAGAAATATGATGGGTCAACAATGGTTCTATGTAGGATAAAGCGTGATCGCCGCGTAGATGAATCCAGAAGATGCTCCATGGTTCAGCTGCGTTGGCACCATACACATGAGGAATATGTGCTGGCAGTATGATGAGGTTTCCCGGGCGGACTTCATACGTCTTGCCGCCATCTATCGTATACCAGCCTGTGCCTTGGGAACAGTACATCAGAATATGTGATTCACAACCATCGGGACGGTCACGGTAATGATGTTCTGCTTCGTGAAAGTAACCGATATCCGTAACGTATAACCCGGACGTGACTGGATAAGCTGCGGCTTCTTGCAGCAGCGGGTCCGGAAGCACAATGAGTTTTTGCATACGAAATCCGTCAGATTTACGCAGTAGGGGTGGTCTGTTGTTAGGTCTCATACTCTGTATTATGGTGAGAGGGTATAAGGGAGTCAATGACAGAATGAGAGCGCCCACTGATTTTGATATAATTTAGAAAGCCACGTTACAGGAAGTGAAGCAGTTGCCCGTGAATTGGGTAAGTACATACCAGTGGGAAGAATCAGACCAATGAAAATACAGGATAAGGGAGAGATTAGATATGGAACCAGTCACAACTCAGGAAACGTTTTTCTATACAGGTACGTATGCTTCAGCGGATGAACCGGGCATATTCCTATGTGCGCTGAATACGGATACAGGAGAGATGCGAATCGTGAATCACATGGAGGGTGTGAGCAATCCTTCTTATCTGGCGGTATGCCCGGACGCAAACTGTCTATATGTGGCGAGTGAGACAGACGAGGGAGAAGTGTTGGTTTATCGGAGAGATGCGGCAACGAGTGAACTGCACCTGATGGATCGAAAGCAGACCAGAGGGGCTTCCCCATGTTATGTGTCTGTCTCGAAGGATGGTCAATGGGTATTCACATCCAACTATAGTAGCGGCAGTGTCAATGTATTCCCGGTAGGCGATCAGGGGACGCTCGGTGAGATGAGTGCATGGGTGGAGCACACGGGAAGTGGAATCAACGAAGAACGCCAGGAAGGGCCACATGCACATTCCATCCAGCCAGATCCCTCCGGACAGTATGCTGTCGTGTGTGACCTTGGCCTGGATCAGATTATTGTGTATCGCTTGGAAGAAGGACGTCTGGTTACGCATCGTGAGACGAATCAGCGGCCAGGCGCTGGCCCAAGGCATCTTGTGTTCCATCCCAACTCCAAGTGGGCTTATGTAATCAATGAATTGGACAACACGGTTACGGCATTCCTGTACGATGAGCGCAGAGGTGAGTTCACTACGTTGCAGCACATCTCGACACTTCCAGAAGGGCATAAGGGAGAAGGGACGGCTGCGGACATCCGTGTATCTCCATGTGGTCGTTTCCTGTATGCATCCAATCGGGGAGATGACAGCATCGTGCTCTATCACATTGATCAGGAGAGCGGTAAGTTGGAAGCCGTAGAGTGGACGTCCACGATTGGGCAGACACCGCGTAACTTCAATCTGCTTCCAGGTGGCATTCTAGTGGTGGCGAACCAGGATAGCAATAACCTCGTAGGTTTCCAGATCAGTGAAGAAGACGGGCGTCTGACACATAACGGGTTCAAGCTGGAACTGCCTCGTCCGGTATGTATTGCGCCTGTGGTATGAGTTGTAATACGGTGAATTGAGAAGTGTAAGTGGAATATTACATCTGAAAAGTGATCTATAGCTGTGAAATCATGGAGGAACGCATGGTTTTACAGCTTTTTTTAGTATTTTTAAGGGATTAACTTGAAAATAGTGGCAATTATCACATTTTTTTATTGACCATCGTTCGAACGTTCATTATGATCAGAATATATGGTGATGAAACCTAAAATCTGGATGTTGCACGAAGGGTGGTGCTTTCCTTGGAACCTGCAAATTCAATTCGGGAGCAATTAACCCAGTTTATCGATAAGAACAACATGACGCTCTCCCGATTCTCGGAAGTATCTGGCATTAATACAGGCACAATTAGCCGTATTTTACATGGGAATCGTCCCATATCCGTGAGCCAGCTAATAGCGATCTCATCAGGAATGGGCGTGGCAGCGGATCATTTTTTTGCCGACTATGTGGAAGAATGTTTCGCTTATTCCGTATCCATGCGGCGGATCAGACCGTTCATTCTCCGAAGTGCCGAACTGAATCGGCTGGACTGCATTGAGCAGATTCTTCATCGGCTACTGGACGACCTGGATTATGCGACAGAACTATTTGAGATGGCAGAACAATTGTTTGAACAAAATCAGTGGTCTAGCGCGGCATTGTTATATAAGAGTGTGAGTGAAGTTGAGAAATATCAGCATTCTGAACGGCTTGCCATGTGTCAGTATCGCATGTTTCTAATTGGACAAGGTGAGAACCTGGAGGAAAATCTAAGGACGGCTACCTTGTTCGAGCCCTATGTGGATCGACTGGATGAGTCGTATCAACTGGATGCGCTGAAACATTTGATTCATTCTTTCGGCTCAGTGCATAAGTGGAACAAAGTTAACGAACTTGCCAACAGAATGCTTCATTTAGCCCAAATACATTATGAGGCACCTAGAAATCGTAAACGTAAGGATCAAGAGCTGAAACGAACAGAGCGACCAATATACTTTTATATATTGTACTCCTGGTTAATTCAATCTACCGTATATGAGGAACACAGGGACTATGTCCGAGCACTCGACTTTGTGAAGTTATATGCTGACGGACAAAGATGGGTGAAAGAGGACGATGAGGAATCCCGTCGTATCTTGAAGCAGTTTGAAGAGTGGGCTGTGGCTAATACGTATCTCTATCGTTTAATGTCTGGCGAAGTTGAAGTCATTCCCGATTATGTAGACTATATTGAGGGACGTAAAGACGAAATTTTCATCGCCCTTCGATATATAGTCCAAGCTGCAAATAAATTTGGCGTTAACATTGATCACATTTTGGATCGTTTCTCCGACTATATCCCCTTACGTACATACAAGACTGAATTTGGGGAGTACAATCATTCAATTATGGGTGAGAATTACGCACAGTTTTTAAGTGATTTAGGAGTATATAATCTTACAAAACATCGGCGTAATGCAATTAATCTAATTTTGGAAGGTTTGCATTTTTCAGTTAAAATAAATAGTGATCGGAATATCATCACGTGTATGACCCTGTTTGAGCAATACAGGGATCAGGCCGATTCAGTTGCAAAACAAAAATTCAAATCTCTAACAAGTGAGGTGCATCGGATTAATGCAGAAAAAATGGTCGTTACTTCTATTTCTATGTAGTTCCATCATCATAAATCCTGAGCTTATAGTGCTGATGGGACATGGATGGGGTGGAGGCTAAACAGTCGAAAAAGAAACATTGCACCAATCAATCTTGTTTTAAATGATATACGTTAGTTAGAGCCGAGGGAGAAATCCTTCGGCTTGTTTATGTACTAACCACATAATTACTAAATTAGACCTATAGATGGAATTATATGTTTAATTTAAAATGAATATATTAAAGCGCTTACATAAGAGATGGCGCTACAAGGGCATCGGGCTTACCAATACAATTGGGGAGGCAATTGTTTATGGGAAATCGATCATCACTGTGGAAGCGCACATTACGTACAGCCGGAGTATCGTTGTTGAGTTCCGCGTTGTTGGTTACTTCGCTTGGCTTGGGCAACACGCCTGTAACGCATGCAGCGGGTGCAAGGCAGATGGAATTTCTGGATCGCGGTGTGGTGGCTGTAAAGACCGGGACAGGTGTGTTTGTCAGTTGGCGACTCTTGGGTACGGAAGGTTCGAATGTATCGTTTAACGTCTATCGGGATGGAACCAAGGTGAACGCATCGCCCATCACGAACAGCACCAACCTTCAGGATGCAAGTGGGACAAGCAGTTCCAAATACACGGTTCGTGCTGTAGTCAGTGGAACGGAGCAGGCTGCTTCAGCGGCAGTGAGCGTATGGGGCAACAACTATCTGTCTGTACCGCTTAATGTACCCGCAGGTGGGACAACGCCCGATGGAGTAGCCTACACCTACAGTGCCAATGATGCCAGTGCAGGTGACCTGGATGGTGATGGTGAGTATGAATTGATCGTGAAGTGGGACCCCTCCAACGCCAAGGATAACTCCCAGAGCGGTTATACGGGGGAAGTGTTTATCGATGCCTACAAATTAAACGGAACACGCCTCTGGCGAATTAGTCTGGGCAAAAATATCCGTGCGGGTGCTCACTACACCCAGTTCATGGTCTACGATCTCGACGGTGACGGCAAAGCCGAGGTCGCGATGAAAACAGCCGATGGCACTAAGGATGGCACTGGCGTGGTCATCGGGGATGCAAGCAAGGATTACCGCAATTCCAGCGGTTATGTATTGTCTGGCCCCGAATTCCTGACGGTATTCAATGGACAGACTGGCAAAGCGCTCTCCACGGTGAACTACGAGCCAGCACGTGGCAATGTATCCAGTTGGGGAGACAACTACGGCAATAGGGTAGACCGATTCCTTGCTGCCATTGCTTACCTTGATGGAGAGCGTCCAAGTCTGGTGATGGCTCGCGGGTATTATACGCGCAGTGTGCTTGTGGCCTATAACTGGCGGAATGGACAGCTGACCAAACAATGGACATTTGATTCCAATACATCTGGCAATTCCGGTTATGCTGGGCAAGGCAATCACAATCTGAGTGTGGCGGACGTGGATGGAGATGGGAAAGACGAGATCGTCTATGGTGCCATGGCGGTGGATGACAACGGCAAAGGATTGTACACGACAGGACTTCATCATGGCGATGCCATGCATCTGAGTGACCTGGACCCGGATCGCCCCGGACTTGAGGTATTTCAGGTTCATGAGACGCCATCCAATGCCGGAGTGGAATTCCGTGATGCAGGTACTGGCCAGTTAATCTGGGGAGTCAAAACAACGAAGGATATTGGACGCGGCATGGCGGCGGATATCGATCCAAGATATAAAGGCGCCGAAGTATGGGCAGACGGCAGCCTGTACACGGCCAAAGGGCAGAAACTCGGAACAACCCTACCTTCTTCCACGAATTTTGGTATCTGGTGGGATGGTGACTTGCTCCGTGAACTGCTGGACAGCAACCGAATCGACAAGTGGAACTATGCCAACAGCACGACGGTGAACCTGCTCACTGCATCCGGCGTATCTTCCAATAACGGAACCAAGTCTACGCCGAATCTGCAGGCCGATCTGTTCGGGGACTGGAGAGAGGAAGTGGTATGGCGGACGAATGACAGCTCAGCGCTGCGGATCTATACCACAACAGCAGTTACGGACAAACGCATCTACACGCTGATGCATGATCCGGTGTACCGTCTTGGCGTCGCTTGGCAAAATGTAGCCTACAATCAACCGCCGCACACCGGCTTTTATCTCGGAGAAGGCATGAGCACACCACCGGTACCCAATATCCGGTATGCGGGCAGATGAGGAATGGACTAGGCGTGGCAGTCCAATTCCGTTCATGTTTACAATAGACAGTGAAGGATAAGAATCGCTGAGGGGAACAACGGACGTTGGTTCGTTGTTCCTCTTTTTTTGCCAATGGTGCAGAAATCCGGTAAAAATCGGAAAAAACGTTTGACAGGTATATAGACTGCCTTTATTATACGTATATAACTTACTAAACAGGTAGGAATAATAAAAAATGAATCTGCTTTCATTGTGAAAGCGGTCATTTTACAGACACATGCAACAATACAACCTGAACAGAATAACGTTCTCACCGTATAGACGGAGGAACACCGCAGCGCATCCTTTCCGGATGGAGCATGCACGGCCTTAAGCCGGCATGACTTTATGGGGAGAAGTGCGCGGGGGTTCCTCCGTCTTCTTGTTTTTTTATGGGGCGTTCCATCCTGTTCAGCCGGCCTGAGGTAGTCATGCAGATCTATATCGGGGGAGTGTTATTTAATGAAAAAGAGAATTCACAAGGGTATTCTGGTTGGTCTGGCACTGGTGTTAACAGGAGTTCTGGCAGCATGCGGATCGGATAGCGGCGGGTCCAGTGCGGCAGGAACATCAGGGGGAGCGGAAGGCGGCACAGAAGGGGCCAAGGCCATCGAACTGCTGAATGTTTCCTATGACCCAACGCGGGAACTCTATGAGCAATATAACAAAGCGTTTGCGGCGCATTGGCTGAAAGAGAAAGGTCAGGAAGTGACCATCAAGCAATCCCACGGGGGCTCGGGTAAGCAGAGTCGTTCTGTCATTGACGGACTGGATGCGGATGTGGTGACGCTGGCACTGGGATACGACATTGATGCGATTGAAGATAAAGGTCTGATTAACGAAGGCTGGCAGGATAAATACGAGCATAACAGCGCGCCGTATACCTCTACGATTGTATTCCTTGTACGTAAAGGCAATCCAAAAGGCATCAAGGACTGGGATGATCTGATCAAAGGGGATACACAAGTCATCACCCCGAACCCCAAAACGTCCGGTGGAGCACGTTGGAACTATTTGGCGGCATGGGGATATGCCCTCAAGCAAAACAACAATGACGAAGAGAAGGCGAAGGAATTCGTTGGAGAATTGTTCAAGCATGCGCCTGTACTGGATTCGGGTGCGCGCGGGTCTACGACGACGTTTGTTGAACGTGGCATCGGTGATGTGCTGCTTGCCTGGGAGAATGAAGCTTTCCTATCGGTAAAAGAGTTGGGTCCGGACAAATTCGATATTGTTGTGCCTTCCGTCAGTATTTTGGCTGAACCACCGGTTGCGATTGTGGACAAAAATGCAGACAAAAAAGGAAGCCGCGACGTGGCGGATGCCTATCTGAAATATTTGTACAGTGAAGAGGGACAGACGATTGCTGCTGAAAATTATTACCGCCCAACGCTGGATAGCGTGGAGGAAAAATTCAAGGATCAGTTCCCGGCGCTTGAACTGTTCACATTGAATGATGTATTTGGAACATGGCGGGATACCCAAGCCAAACATTTCAATGACGGTGGTATCTTCGACCAGATCTATGTTCCAGGCAGCTAAGGTTGCTCTGTTCAATGGACACCTGATCAATCGCGCTGTGAGCGGCCAACCAGCCTTACCGGCTGAAGGCAGAGAGGATGAACGTGCATGAGCAAGGTGATGGTGGCGCGGAGACGCACATTGCCGGGATTCGGATTAACGATGGGTTACAGTGTACTCTACCTGAGCCTGGTTGTACTTATTCCATTGGCTGCGCTGTTGTTTAACTCCACAGGGCTGACGTGGGCAACCATGATTGAGGTTGCGACCAACCCCAGGGTGCTAGCTTCCTTCCAAGTCAGCTTCCTGACCGCAGGTGCAGCGGCCCTGATTGATCTCGTGCTGGGGCTACTCCTGGCATGGGTGCTTGTTCGGTATGAATTCCCGGGCAAAAGGCTGTTTGATGCGGTCATTGATCTGCCCTTTGCCTTGCCGACGGCAGTAGCAGGGGTTGCCCTTACGGCGATCTATGCCGGCAATGGCTGGATTGGACAATTTGTAGAGCCTTTGGGTATTAAGCTGGCCTATTCACAGGCCGGGATTACGCTGGCACTGATGTTTATCGGAATTCCATTTGTGGTACGTACAGTGCAGCCTGTGCTGGAGGAACTGGAGGCGGAGGTAGAAGAGGCGGCTGCCACACTGGGAGCAGGGCGATGGCGGATATTCCGTACCATTCTGCTGCCGGATCTGATTCCGCCGCTGCTGACCGGGTTTGCTCTGGCTTTTGCCCGGGGCATTGGCGAATATGGCTCCGTTGTATTTATCTCAGGCAATATGCCGATGAAAACGGAAATTGCCCCCTTGCTGATCATGGCCAAGCTGGAGCAGTTCGATTATGCAGGTGCTACAGCTGTTGCTTTGCTGCTGCTGCTGGTTTCTTTCATCCTCTTGCTGATTATTAATTCCTTGCAGCGTTGGAGCCGGAAGGCGGGCAGAGCATGACGATGAAGCAAGATGGAATAAGGGGACAAACAGATGTCACTCACCCAAACCAAAGGAGGTGCAGCATATGGCGGGTTCCGTCCCACTGAGCCCTGTTCCACCCATAAAGACCGGCCGTGGAACAAACCGTGCAACGACGGAAGCTCCATGGGTCAAATGGTTGTTAATCGGATTGGCAAGTCTGGTGTTGATATGGCTGTTGATTCTACCGTTGGTAATCGTGCTCATGGAGGCGTTGAAGCAAGGCTGGGGCGTATATATCGCGGCTCTTACCGAACCGGATGCCATGTCTGCGCTGAAGCTTACGTTATTGGTTGCGGCGATTACGGTACCGTTGAATACGGTATTTGGTGTGGCTGCTGCCTGGGTCATTACCAAGTTCCAGTTCAAAGGCAAGGGGCTCATGATCACCCTGATTGATCTTCCCTTTTCGATCTCGCCTGTGGTGGGCGGGTTGATTTTTGTATTGGTCTTTGGTTCGAATGGGTGGTTTGGGCCGTGGCTGTCCGAGCATGATATCAAAATCATTTTTGCGCTGCCGGGCATTGTCATTGCAACGTTGTTTATTACCTTCCCCTTCGTAGCGAGGGAGCTGATTCCACTGATGGAGGACCAGGGAACCAGGGAAGAGGAAGCAGCGGTTACGCTGGGTGCTTCCGGGTGGCGAATCTTCTGGAGTGTAACTTTACCCAACATCAAATGGGGGTTGCTGTACGGTATAATTCTGTGTAATGCCCGTGCTATGGGCGAGTTCGGAGCCGTGTCTGTGGTATCAGGACATATCCGCGGAGAGACGAATACGCTGCCGCTGCATGTGGAGATTTTGTATAACGAATATCAATTCTCGGCTTCGTTTGCCGTGGCGTCCTTATTACTTATTCTGGCTCTCGCCACGTTGCTGCTCAAGAGCTGGCTTGGACACAAAGCGGTTTCAGAAAAGTGATTATGAGAAGAAGAAAATACAGATTGACAGCTACTGGAAGCCCTGCTAATGTATAAACCAAGTATATAGGTTGGATAAGAATGAATTATAAATCAGTTGGATGACAACGCATCGAGGACTATAGCGGGCAGTAGCCCGAGAAGAGGAGGCGGCTCTATGGCTAAGCCGTTAAAAGTGGATGAGGTATGGTTGGACCGAATTGCCGGACAGCTGAATGACATGGAGTTTGGTTCATTGCACATCGTGGTACACGAAGGTCAGATTGTGCAGATGGAGCGGACCGAGCGCAAGCGTTTTGAAAATACGCCCTCAGGTAGCACCTCCAAATCCGGCAGCACTGCACGAAGCACTTCACCCCGATCCCTGCGCGGATCGAATGCGAGTGCGAAGGGATAGAGAGTGACGTCGCTTCCAATACGTCCCGCCTATTGGGCAGGATTTGTCTCCAAATTCTCCTTAGACCATTTATTCGCTTCAAGTAGCACCTGTTGCCCACCTGCATCCATGAATTCTTCCACAAAGGTATCGAAATACCCCACAGGCTGATCGCCAGTGATGATGGAGATGTACGCTCTGTCTCTCATGCGAATCAACTCAGATGAATATTGAATCAGAGCAGGGGTTGCAACCTCCAGGCGATTATAGATACCATGCTCCGTCAACCCTGCAGATGCAGCCCACTGTTCACGTTTGTCCGAAGGCGTACCTGGAACCATCATGCCGATACTTGAGCCAATCATATTGGTGTAATTCTCCATACTGCTATATGGAGGAAGTAAATGAAACGATCTTGAAGGTTCAGCGCTCCAGTCCCAGTGCTTTCCTGGAAGGCCATACTCCATTTTGATCTGCTCGGCCGGATCGGGGTTGGCACTTACATAATCCAGTATCTCCAGAATTTTCTCCAGTTTCCCCGGCTCTTTCGCAGCCTCAGCTCCAATAGCAATAAAATTCATCAGCAGATTATTTCCTTTAGAACCGCTATGTCCATCCGGACCAATAACAGGAGAACCAAATACAATCTCTGCAGCTGCGTTCTTCTGTAGCAGCTCATTCACATTAAACGAGGCTTTTACTGGGGTTTCTTGGCCATTTTCGTTGGGGACACTGTAATCTCCTGCTTGATTCCAATGATAGTAGTTGCCCATCGAAGTCATCCCAATTTTTCCATTAATAAAGGCATGGGATAGATGCTTATAGCCGCCTTTATTCTCGCCGGTTATAAATTCTTGGTCGATAATCCCGTCCCGATACCACTTTTTCATATAAGTCAGGGCCTTTTTCATCTCAGGCTCCAAAGCGCCGATTACGAGTTGGTTGTTCTTCTCATTAAAGTACAGCTGCTCGGTAAAAACGGACTGTCCAAACGCGCCAAATACAACATTTAAGCCCTCCTTGGATAGGCCATACGTATCCTGTTTACCATTTCCGTCCGGATCATCTTTGGCAAAAGCATACATAACCGTTTCGAATTCATCTAATGTCTTCGGAACGTCCAGACCAAGCCGCGTAAGCCAGTCCTCTCGGTATACGACAGGGGTTTGATAGATGTTAGTCTGATTGATGACCGGAATCCCATATAAGCCGCCGTTTATTTTTCCGTACTCCAAGTAACGTGAATCATAATCGCGAATTCGCTTTACAATATTCGGTGCATGTTCTTCAAGAACATCCGATGGAATTTCTGCTAATACCCCTTGCATCTGATACTTGAGCAGATCATGCGGCTGTCTGATTCGGAACAGATCCGGTATCTTCCCTTGAACCAGCTCCAGTTCCATCAGCTCTTCATAGCGCTTGTTCTCAAGGTTCCACACCTCCAGATTGACATCAAACTGATCCTCAATATAGGTAATCATCTCAGCGTTCTCAGGAACAGGGACATTTTGATGCATGGTCCAGGAAATCGTGTATTCCGGTGCTGTGTCCTTCTCAGAGCTTGCTGAATGTTCCTGCTGTTGCACTTGTGCTGATTCCCTGTTTAGAACGGTACAACCGCTCATCAATCCAATAAGAATAGATGTAGCAAACAATAGATATAGTTTTTTTGAAAGGTTGAGGTTCATAGCAGCTCCTTTCCTGATTTTATAAATTGAACCTATATAGATCCCTATTCCATTAGACTGCGCATGAAGTTTTTCGGTGTACAGCCGTGAATTTCTTTGAACTTCTTAATGAAATAAGCAGGGGTACGGTAACCAACCGTATTTGCGACCTGCTCAACCGTAATTTCGCGTTGTGTCATGAGTTCCCGTGCACGTTCCATCCTCTGGTTCGTAACATATTCGGAATAGACAATCCCGGTTTCTTCCTTGAAGAGTTTGCTGAGATATTTAGGGCTGATGAATACTTGTTCTGAGACATGATCCAGCGTGAGATCGCCCGATAAGTTCTCGTGAATATAGGCTTTGACCGCCGAGATGGTATCCACACTCCGTACCTCGCTTCGCTTCTCCATATGCATCACAAATTCGGTCACGAGATGGATCATCCATTCCGAATAGCGGTTGATATTGTAGAACGATGCAAATTGCTTGTACAAATTCAATGAGCTGGCATCGGTGGGTTGCCAACGAACCTGACTGATACACTCAGCGTAAATGGAGACCGTTTTTAGTAATATGATCCGACTGTATTCGGCTGAATACATGCCTTCCTTTATCGTCGCAACCAACTCCTGAATGGCCTGAACCGTATCGTGTACATCACGAGTCTGCAATTTTTTCTCAAAGTTTACGAGGTATGTGTCCGGAATTTCCAAGCTGCTGGTTTCCCTGTTCAGAAGATCAAGATCCTGAATGGCAGACTGATCGGGAAAGAAATAGCTGTATCGAATCAAGGTATTCGCCTGATGATAGCTAGTGTGGATCTTCGTGAAATGCTCTACCCATCCGCCCAGTGATAATACGAAATCCAGACCGAACCTGTTTCTTGCCTCAGTGTGAATAAAGTCCACAATGTGATCAGAGAGAGGTTCTTCGGGTTGGTTGGTACAGATGATTACTGCTATTTTGTGATCCTGCAATTCCTCTGCCAGCAGTTGAGTTCCGTCCATTTCTGCGATCTCCAGTTGCTGGATCATCGTATACAACGTATGCTGCAACTGTCGTGGCTGCAGATCCTTCCATTTCTCATTGACGGGGTCAATGATGATGCAACGGAAGCGAGAGTAGGCCATTGAAATGTGAACAGACTGCAGTTGCTCCGTAAGTTCCTCGGGTGTGAATCGATTATTTAACATATTGAGCATGATGCTATGCTTAATCATTTTGTGATTGGCTTGCAGGGTTTCCTCCAGACTATCCACTTTGTTGGACAGACTGTTAATTGCCGTATCAATGAAGCGATATTCATCCTGTTTGAGGCTGGTGGGGCTATCCATCCGGCTCTTGATATTATTCAGGATTCGCTTTAGAGGACTATAATTGGCGGTCGTAAAGATGGACGACATCGCAATTCCAACCGCGATAGCTAACAAGCAAAGAAGAATCGAGATTTCCTTCAAACTATCCAATTTATTATAAAAACTTTTATTGGGTGTGGTGGTGTAAATCCGCCATCCATTTCCTTTGAATTGATCTTGGGACACGACATAAGAGCCATGGTTAAATACAGGCGTGAAGCTCTCATCTGAAGAATGAATGGAGAGCAACGACTGAGATAAATTCTCCTCCGTGGAGCTACCTAACAAGGATTTGTCTGCGGCAGAAATGACGGTCCCGTCCTGATCTACGATTAATGTACTATCATAGTCAGAAGGAATCATATTTTTAATGATCTGACTGATCGCTGATTCTTTGATATCAATAGCTATCATGACCTTACTGTCTTGTCCAGAAGATTGAAACGGGTAGCTGTGAACATAGGAAATCAAAGGGCTCACGTTGGTCTGCTCAGGCGATTCAATATACGCATCCTGAGGAACCATGCGAGTCTGCATCCATAAGGAGCTTTCTTCAGTCTCTTTCATCGCAACAATCCAATCCGTAGTATGATCCGCACTCGAAGGCGTGTCCTCATAGAGCAACAGCCCATATACAGATGAGATCATCCAATGGTTCTTCGCATCGTACACATGAATGGCTTCAATGAGGTCGGAATAATTTTGCACCTTACTTTTGAGTAATTGTTCGATGTCCAGAATCTTGCCATGGTTTCCTTTTATGCTATCTAAATCAATATTGATGGAGCTACCCAAAGCCAGAGACAGATAGACCTGATTCACCTTCTGGATGACGGAGCTTTCAATATAATTGACGGTATTTTTCAGCGACAGCTGATTATTGATTCGAATTTCTTTGCTGTATTGATGGGAGAAGAAGAGATATAAAATGGAACCGAAAAGAAGCGAGATGACAAGGACGACAGCGAGATAGGAAAAAACCATCCTGGATCTCACAGACTGAAATGGCTTACGCATCTTTTTTCCCCCTTCACTTCTCATGTCTAAACAACTTCATCATTATATAGTAGGCCGAGGACTAGAAATCATGTTGACCGAAATTTAACAAACTTAACCTGAATAATTTACTTTCAGTTAATGAAACGTTTACAAAAAAAGATATTCTAATTGACGAATATAGTATTTCCTCCATTTTTCTTGGCATAAAAGCTCCAGAACGTACGATTTTGATATAAAACGGAATTTGTTCTATAGATACCAATCGCCCCCTAATGCTACAGTAACGGCAGATCAGACATCTGGATAGAGACTTTCTTACTCATTTGCTGACGCAGAAGCAAAAAAATTAATTTACGATAATGGGAGCGTGTATTTGCAAGCCATGAGAAAACCACTTAAAAAGTCACTGGCACTACTTCTAATGTTGTCTATGGTAGGTCCGACGTTTGCAGAGAAAAGTTTTGCAGCCGATCAGAAGATTCAGTTCTCTGATATTAAAGGACACTGGGCGGAAGCAAATATTCAAGCATGGGGTGATGAAGGATTAATTCGAGGCTACCTGGATCGTTCATTTAAACCGAACACGTATATCACCAGAGCAGAATTTATGAACTTGGTAAACGGTGCTTTTGGATATTCAGGACAAGCTAAAATTACCTTTAACGATGTGTCTGAGAGTGCATGGTATTACGAAGCAATTTCTATTGCAAATGCGAATGGATATATAGATGGATACACCGATGGCACAATGAAGCCGCAAGATCCGATCACACGTCAGGAAGCAGCTAAAGTGATCGCTGGCATTCTTAATTTGGAGTTAAATGAAACAGCAGCGAATGTGTTTAGTGATTCATCCTCTATTGCGGCGTGGAGCAAGGGAGCTGTAGGTGGAGCGGCAGCAGCGAAAATTATCGCCGGCTATGCAGATGGAAGCTTCAAACCGCTTAATTCAATTACTCGTGCCGAAGCAGTGTCTGCACTCGTTAAGGCTGTAGAAACAGATTCTACGACAGCTGCCAAACCAGCTAAGCCAACAGGAACGGCAACCGTACTGAATGTTAATCCCCTAGCAGATGAAGCTCGTTTATCTGCCGTGGAGCATGGAGCCAATGCTGGAGACGACACCTTGAAAAATATTGCGGAATCCAATCCGTTTATTGATATTTTGGACGGTTTCGAACAAGTATGGTCCATGAACCAACCGGAATGGAGAGATGGAACAGCGGCAACTACACCTGGAGTTAATGATAAGGTTGCAAAGTATGGCGATGGACCGTCCCCATATTATGACGGCTTTAAGAACGATCCAACAGTAGCAGTTGCCGATCAGAAAACATTTGCGAATGCAGAGATCCGAAATAAAGCGACTTGGGAAGCAAATATTAAATATGTAGAAGATGTCACGCAAAACCGCACGGGTGAAGAGGCTTTGGCAGCCTACTACGATGACCAAAGAGATAAGATCTATAGCATGATCGAAGCCTTTGGTCCGTTGGCTAATACGTATGTAGATATCGTTAAGCCACAGACAAACGTTGAACGAAGTGTGGATGAGATGAATATTTTATTGACAGAAGAAACGACGGAAGATGAAAGTCAGGGTATCGGAAGCGACTGGGCTAAAACGGAGCTTGCAGACATGGTCGCTTTAGTTGATCTGGTTCGATTCAAAATCCCTGCTTCATCTAACCCTGCGAAATACTTCTACTCTTCCCCAAGACCATGGAGAATGAATTCAAACGGAGAAGTGAAAGAGGTTGTTGATAGCAAAGGACTGCCTGTATGGGAAACATTGGGTGAAGGTGAGACGAAAGAAGTACCTTTGGCTTCGGGAGGAAAGAAAACAACAGGTGAAAAACAGTACCAACAATATGAAACGAACGTTGAACTTATTCCTGCACTAAGCTATGTCAAACGAATCGCTGAGGATGGAAGAGGAAAAGACGGCGGATATCCAAGCGGTCATACAAGTGCATCATACTTATCCGTGCTTCCTTTTGCTTATGCTACGCCAGAACGATTCTCTGAATTCTTAACCAGAGCAGCTCAGATGGGTGAGAATCGAATTGTAGCTGGGATGCACTCACCGCTTGATGTGATAGGTGCAAGAATACAAGCAACAGCGATGACTGCATTTGCATTCAATCAGGCCGACAACAAAGAATTGTTAGAGAAGGCCTATGAAAATGCAGGAGAGGTATTTGGAGCAGAAGCCAAGGAAAAAAATATGAGTTTGTATGAATATGCACACACGGTAACAGAGGATTATAATTTCAAAAGTGCATACGATGAGAATAAATGGGAAGATCACGACGCCAATAAAGCCTTCTATAGAGAAAAGCTGACGTACGGTCTACCACAAACAGGAACCAAAGGTTTGGCTCCAGTTGTACCGCAAGGAGCAGAAGCTCTGTTAGAAACACGACAACCGTATTTAACAGATGAGCAACGCAGAGAAGTGTTGTATACAACATCCATTGATTCCGGTTATCCTGTCTTGGACGAATCCAAAGGTTGGGGTAGATTGGATCTGGTATCAGCAGCGGATGGATACGGTGCATTCTTGAACAATGTAACTGTAGATATGGACGCTTCCAAAGGGCGCTTCAATGCACAAGACTGGTGGAGAAATGATATCACTGGTACTGGAATGCTCACGAAAAAAGGAACAGGAACACTTACATTGACAGGGAAAAATAGCTACACAGGCGGAACATTGCTGCAAGCCGGAACGCTGGTAGCAGAATCTGCAACTGCTTTTGGTTCGGGTGATCTGTATGTAGAAAATGGAACGGTTGTCGTCGATGTCGACGGAGCATTAAACTTGAATAGAAACTTTACTATGGATAAGGGTACGTTGGAATTGGTTGTGGCTGATGGCAACAATCAACTGAATGTCGGCAGAAAACTCTACATTGATGGAGGGAGTCTGAATCTGGACTTGTCCAACTATAAGATTGAAGGTTCCAAAGATATTACGTTAATCACGGCTAATGGAATTACAGGTGAATTCGACAGTGTAACTGCAGAGGGTTATGACGTTAGTGTCACGTACGAAAAGGGTCGTATCATTGCACATGTTGTAGCCAAATAAGTGAAGTAATTATCCATTATATAAAATGAACTCAAGACCGTTACACATGCCACTTCGATGACAGAATAACCTTCCGATCATTCTTCGCAAGAAAAGATCAGTATATAGAAAAGGGCTGAACTACATTGTAGTTTCAGCCCTTTTTTACGTTGTAAGAAACACGCAGGATATAATTAATGAAAGTCCAGCCTCTAAAGTCAAAAAATGGAGGAGCTAAGCATAAGTTATTCACCAGTATGGTTACCTGGTTTACGTAATGGACTCACTTCAATCTCCGTAGACACTTCCTTCGCTTGTTCCGGTTCGGTATGCCCTGCATAAGGGCGATCACTGCGAGAACGGGTTCCAGTCAGTCCGAAACCTGTGGTGAATAAAATCAGTTGTAATCCAAGGGCATAAGGCGCGGCAACAAGTCCAATCAGATGGAGCAAGGAGCATAGCGCAATTAGCAAAGAAAGCGTTTTGGTGATTGTACCCGATGTATCCTGACGTGGGCTGGCCCAGAGCAGATAACCATATATTATTGTGATCATCAGGGAAACTGCGCGAATCCATGGTAAGATGCTGTCCCATGAGTCCACAGGTACGTCCAACATCCGCTGACGAAATACCAGATCTGCGACCAGAAACCCTGTGGCTGCTAGTGCCGCTGGCTCGGCTATGGGCCGAAGGATCGTCCAGATTGCTGTGCCCCAATGGTCTGTTTGTGTATCCCGGCTGAGTTCATCTGATAATACGGTGCATTCTCGTTCCAATGCTCTGTGCATGAGTCCGAGTTTGGCAGGGTCATGTTCCTTGATACAGTCACGGATCTGATCCTGTAGTTGAGGGGATAGGTAAGATGCAGCTTTGCAGGCTAACATTGCCGTTATCAGATCGTTATGTTCATGTTCCGACTGTTCATATTTCCGATTTTCCTGGATGGTAAGTTGTCCCAAGAGGGCTGTACTTATGTATAATGTATCTCGTATCCTTCTCATTCGCCTTTCGTGGCTACGGCGAACTTCAGTGGCAGACCATATGTATATTCCCAGAAGCAGAGCTATAATTCCAACTAGCACAGCCACAGCGCCTGAGTTCGATGTTAGATCTTCAATCCAACGTTGTAACACACCTTTTCCTCCTTTGCACCAACTTCACGTATCATGAAACACGCTTCACGTAAGCTTTCTCTCACTATTACACAGGAAGTAGATGAATTCAAGCAGAAAGGGGCACAATTCATGGATCATGTGAATATTGAACACACACCACCCGCAGCAGTGGAGTACCTTGCTCTACGGCAGATTGCCGGCCTTAGTCCAATGAGCAGAGAGGGGGCTGAGATTGGGCTACCGAATAGTCTGTTTGCCGTATGTCTGCGTGAAGAAGATATGCTGGTAGGCATGGGGCGAGTGATTGGAGATGGCGGTTGTTTCTTTCAGGTCGTCGATATCGCTGTACACCCGGATGTTCAGGGAATGGGGTATGGAAAACTAATCATGAGCGAGATTATGAACTACCTACGTGAAGCAGTACCTGCACGTGGTTTGGTCAGTCTGCTGGCGGATGTTCCGGCTGATCGCCTGTATGCTCAATTTGGATTTGAATACACCAGCCCGAAATCGGAGGGCATGTGGTGGAGGCAGGGAGAAGAAGGATCGACTACCTAGCGAAACGGAAACTGAATTATTGGTGTGAGACTAAATTGCATATCATTATGAAATCATCTCAGTATAGCCGCATTAGCGGCTTTTTTTCATGATCCATGTTGCTTGATTGTGGGGAGAGGGATACTTCTGAGTGTCGGTGTTTCATCCGGTAGAGAAGTGAAGATTGGTTTTCTACATATCAGCTGTAAGAGATAGGTTTACAAGTTGTTCACATCCGGTTTAAGATGGCGTGAGCCGTTTAAGGTATATAACAATAGGATTAAGTATTAAAATAACGGTAAGTTGATGAGATGATATTTACAGAAAAGAGGGATTTAATATGAAAGTTGCAATTTTTGGAGCAACCGGAGCGATTGGCAAGACGATACTTTGGGAGTTGATGGATCGTGGTCATGAAGTGACTGCGGTAGTACGTGATCCGTCGAAGATTGAGATGGTACATGAGCGGTTGCGTGTAGAACAGGGAGATCTGCTTAACCCGGATCAGGTGGCAGATTTTGCAGCAGGACAAGAAGTGGTAGTGAGTGCGTATGGACCGAGGTTCGGTGGAGAAGAAGAGATGCTGGAAGTAACACGTTCATTAATTGAGGGTGTGCGCCGTGCAAAAGCAGGACGTCTGGTTGTGGTTGGTGGAGCAGGAAGCTTGCTGACTGATTCCGGTGATATGCTGATGGATACGCCGGGATTCCCGGAGGAAGTCAAGCCTCTGGCGAAAGCTCATGCAGAAGCATATGATCTGATTGAAGCATCGGATATTCAATGGACGTATATGAGTCCTGCTGCAACGATCACAACAGGACGGCGGACAGGCCAGTTCCGGGTTGGCATGAACCGGGTGATTACGGATGATATCGGGGAGAGCTCCATTTCCGTTGGTGATTTTGCAGCCGCTTTGGTGGACGAACTGGACGACCCACAATTTATTCAATCACGGTTCACGGTAGGTTATTAAGCGTAGCAGGCTTGGAGAAGTTACGGATCGGGGTAACTGGATGAGGTAGAGGGAAAGATAGCGATAAAATTAGGATGCAGAGTTTGATTGCAAAGTTGTGCTTGTAGGATGACCATGTCACGGGGAGGGATGAACGTTGTTTATCGTAACCGCTGAACAGATGAGAGCTGTGGATGAGTATACCATTCATCAGTTGGGTGTTCCTGCAGCCAGTCTGATGGAGAATGCAGGCCGAGCCATTGCCGAGGAAGTGATCAAACTGTGCTGGGAAGAGCAGGAAGAAGGCTGGCTTTCGGATTCAGGGCATATTGGCTATAGCAGCAAGACAGATGCGCGGCGGGCACACACCGGGCCCGGCGATCGGCAAGGTTATGGTGGCGACATCATCGCCGATCCGGCGCTGGTGATGGAGCGCCCTGGTGATCAGCAGTGGTACATGCTGATCGGGAAGGGCAATAATGGCGGCGACGGACTGGTGGCAGCGCGCCATTTGGTTGAAGCAGGGCTTGGCGTGACATTGGTCTACGCCGATGCCCCGGAGGCACTGCGGGGCGAAGCCGCTGTGCAACGGGATGCCGCTGCGCAGCTTGGCATCCCTGTTGTTGTCCACGGGCGCGAAGCCGTGGACTTCAGCCGGTGCACAGGCATCGTGGATGCGCTGCTGGGCACCGGCTCGCGGGGGGCGCCGCGAGGAGCTTACGCGGCGCTGATTGAGGCGGCGAACGACAGCGGCAAGCCGGTCGTGTCCGCCGATGTGCCAAGCGGGCTGAACGCCGACACTGGAGAGGTGTACGAGCCCTGCATTCAAGCCCGGGTGACCGTATGCCTTGCGCTGCTTAAGCGCGGGCTTGTGCAGTACCCGGGCGCTTCTGCCGCGGGGCGCATCGTAGTGCGCGCCATCGGCATTCCCTCGCGTCTTGCGCCGGAGCATGGCCCCTCGGTCCGTCTGCTGACGGACGAGGTGCTGCGCGGTGCGCTGCGCGTGGACACAGGCCGTCTCCGGGCACCGGACGGCCACAAAGGCACCTACGGCCACGTATTGCTGGCCGCAGGAAGTCTGCCGATGAGCGGCGCAGGCCTGCTCTCGGCCGAGGCCGCGCTGCGCGCAGGCTGCGGGCTCGCCACATGGGCGCTGCCCGCGGCACTGTTGCCGCATGTCATCGGCACCGTGCCCGAGCTCATGCTGGCCGCCGCCGCCGATGGCGACAGCGGCGAATGGAACGCGGCTTCCGCGGGCGTCGTGCTGCGTCTCGCGGAGAGCCGCGACGTGCTCGCGACCGGCCCGGGCATCGGCCGCTTCAAGGGCGACACAGACTGGCTGCGCCGTCTGTGGCAACAAACGGATCGTCCGCTCGTCATCGACGCGGACGCCCTCAACATGCTGGCAGACGCTGGCCCACATGGGCCTCGCGACTGGGGCCAGCGAAGTGCGGCGACAATCCTGACGCCGCACCCTGGCGAGATGGGCCGACTGCTGGGCATGTCGACCCCGGAGGTGCAGCGTGACCGGATTGGGCACGCTGCAAGATACGCCCGCGAGCAGGGCGTGACCCTTGTGCTCAAAGGAGCACGAACGGTCATCGCAACGACATCCGGCGAGGCGTACATCAACACCACCGGGCACGCCGGCATGGCGACGGGCGGTGCCGGAGACGTATTGACCGGCATCATCGCCGGTCTGCTTGCCCAAGGGCTCAGCGCGGAGCAAGCCGCCGCGTTCGGCGTATATCTCCACGGACAGGCTGCCGAACGAGCAGCCCTGCTGCGCGGCGATCCATCATCCCTGCTGGCTGGAGACATCATCGACGCACTGTGAGGACGGGCAGGTGTGGGACAAGCTCGTGGTTTTGGGCTACTGCCGATGACGACTCGGTTCCAAACTGCAAATGATGCAACGAACCAGCGCACCGAAAGTAGATGCCTGCACGTTGCTCATTGTTCATTTTTCAATGCTCAATGCCTAACGAACCTCATCCACGTTATTTCTGTGTATTTCAGAGAAAACACCTGAAAAACCGGCTGAATTAGGGAATAGAGTGCCTGCGATTCGCTAGATTTTATCATCTGCAATTAATCGCCCAATAAAGCCTGATGGGTTCGATAAACGTTTGGATTTGAGGCGTTGATGTCATGTTATCGACTTTCCTATCTTTGAAACGAATCGATTGTTGGATGAAACGATAATGGTTAGCTACCAAAAAGGGGAGCCCTGTCATGATGATGACGGAGGCTCCCCTTTATTTGCTTGTATGTTCATCCTGCCTGCTTCCGGCTTCGCCGAACATCTGCATCTAAACTGCATCCGGCCTACGTCCGGACTGAATTATCCCTGCATCCTGCTTACAGCCGGAAACGCAGCAATTCCTGATGCATCTCTGCACTGATATCACGCAGTGACTTGACCTTAATACTCGCATCGGCGAAGGAACGTTGTTGTTCCGCCGTGGAGGCTGTAATCTCTTCACTGCTGGCGGCTGACTGCTCAGTGATGGCACTGATATTTTCGATGGCCTGCTGCACCTGTGTACTGAGCTCGTTCGAATGCTGCATATCCTCCGCAAGCTGGTGGATGCCGGTGCTAATGCGCTCTACACTTTCACGAATGGCGGAGAAGGATTCCCGGGTCTGGCCGGTAGCTTGTTCCTGTTCGCCGAATAGCTGCATGCTCTGCGCTACCGAGTTCTTCACCTTGTCCATGGAGGTTGTAATCTCGCCAACAGCCGCATAGATATGCTTGACCGATTGCGCAGACTGTTCCGCGAGCTTATTTACCTCTCCTGCCACGACAGCGAAGCCGCGCCCGGCTTCTCCGGCACGAGCAGCCTCAATGGAGGCATTTAACGAGAGCATGGTCGTCTGCTTGGCAATTTCCGATACATATGCGGTCATCGTGGTGATTCGAACCGCGCTGTCTTCCAGTTCCCGGACCGTCTGCTCCACCTCTGACATCGCCAGACGGTTCACTTCGGCCAGGCGGAGTTGTTCCGCGACGGCTTTATTACCTTCTTCAACGGTAGTTAATACTTCACGACCATCGATCACGGATTGGGAAGTAGCCTTCAGATTACTATTGAAGGTAGATTGCATCTTGTCCACAACGATGACCGTTTCACTCAGGTCCTCGGCAATCTTCTGACTGCCAACGGCCAGTTCCTCGGTTGTACGGGATACTTGCTGCACAATCGCTTGAGACGTATCATTCCCACGGTCAATGTCTTGCGCCATCAGATCGACACGATGACCGGCTGCGCCAATCGATTGAATAATGCCCCGGATATTATGAGTCATGATACGGAATGAACGGCTCAGGTCATCGAGTTCATCTTTGCCCCGAGCTTCCGGTAATTGCAGGGTAAGGTCACCATCCGCAATCTGTCCTGCGGCGTCTTTGAGCGTGCGAATGCGCTTGGCGATCTGACGTGAAGTATACATATTGAACAACATCACGGCGACGAGCAGCACGATGGCTCCGCCGAGAGCGACTTGCCACGTTTGCTGGATGTCACGCTCCAAATCGACGGTATACTGATCATATCGATCTCGCGTTATTTCATCCAACGAATAGATATCGTTCTGTATGCCCCGAACCCGAGTGCTATAACGCTTGGCTTCTGCACTGTTCATTTTGGTCATCGCTTCGGTGGCTCCCTGGTTCAGAGCTTGTAGTTTCATCTGGATAGACTGAATCAGCTGCAACTGCTGATCCGTTTCCAGCAATCCGTCTGTAAGCTCCTGGATCATCGTTTGGCCTTCATCCAGCAAGCGGAGTACGGCGTCCTGATTTCCTGCTGTCATGGAGAATGAATAGACGTCCAGTGCCTGCTGGGTCTGAATCTGATTGGCGTTCAGTTCACTCACCTTGAGCATGGCAGGGACCAGATTTTGATTTTTGGCATTCATACCGAGCAACTCCATGATGATATAGGCTACCAGCGCAAGGCATAGAAGTAGCGAGATCAAAGCATTAAGTATCAGTTTTCCCTGTAGTTTCATATGCGTACCTCCTCGAATCCGATGGGTTATTGATCAAGCGTAATTGTGATTTGACCGGAAGAGATCTGTGTTTTCAGATCATCGAAGGTTTTCTGTTGTTCATCACTAAGCGTAATATTATGTAGAGCGGTCAGACCTACGGCGTTCTCTGCCAGCCCCTCCACGATTTCCTTTTGAGGGAAGGTGTGATTGTTTTGAATGAACGAGTTAACGGCATTATAGATGGATACATCCACATTTTTCAGCATGGATGTCAGAATGGCTTTTTCCGCTAAAAAGAACTGATCGGTATCTACGCCGATGGCGTATTTCCCTAATTTCTGAATCTCCGTCAGTGCGCCCACGCCTGTGAGTCCGGCAGCTACGTAGATCACGTCAGCGCCCTTTTCCTGAATCATCTGTGCAGCGAGCTGTTCACCCAGATCGGCATTACCGAAGTCTCCTGCGTAGACGACATCCACTGTTGCATTCGGCTTGACAGCGAGGACACCTTGCTCAAAACCCTGCTCGAAATTGCGAAGGACGGGTATCTCCATGCCACCCAAGAAACCGACACGATCTTCTGTTGAAGCCATAGCGGCAATAACGCCTGCCAGATAACTTCCTTCTTCCGCCCGGAATGAGATGGAAGCAATATTGGATAACTCGGACTTACTGTCAATCAACAGGAATTGCTGATCGGGATATTTGGCAGCGATCTTCTCCATGTCGGCTTGGACCGTATCACTCAGACCAATAATCAGGTCGAATTTCGCTACCGCAAATTCCTCAAATGCAGCCCCAGCAGATCCATTCTCGCCCGGTTCGCGATAGTCAAAGAAAATACTTTTCTCGTCCCTGGCCTGAACCAGCCCATTAAAAGCAGCATCATTAAAGGAGCGATCGCCCAGGCCAACCTCCGTAAGAACAATACCGACTTTCGTTCTGGTATCTGTTGTCGTTGTTGTATTATTGGCTGAACAAGCTCCCAGCATCAGCACCGTCAGGATCATCATTAGGGTGAGAACTGATCGGATGCTCTTGTTTGTTTCCATGTGTTGTACCCTCATTTCTGTAGTCGCTTTTTGATTCCAGGTGTTCTTAAGATGTGGAGAAATACGCATATATGGGTGACATATGTGGTGAGATTCCCCTTTATCTTTATCGGACAGAAGGGTACTGTGATTTATGGTTTACATTGAAAATTTACGCAAATCTTAATATGTTTCATGAATTGTACATGGGTTTTACATTTATCTGGTTAAAGGGGGCGCATATGACTTCAGTCTGTTGTTTGCCGATGTTCAAAATAAAAAAGACACAGCAGAGATGATTCATCTCTGTTGTGTCTTTGAATTTGAATAGCAGATATGTGAAGCACATCGGGATATTTTTAACCGTCCTTATAATAGAAGTTACGCGAGTTTTACCAAGCCGCAATGGAGCCATCGGCTCGCGTTTCCGTACCGCCGCATAATACGCCATTGTCCGGGTTCCGCCAGATGATCTGACCGCGTCCAAACTGGGATGGATCGAGCGCCACTTGAATATCATGTCCTTTTCGGGCAAGTGCCTGTGCAATATGTTGCGGGAAACCGGGTTCCACAAGAATCGTTTTGCCCTTCGTCCACTGCCAGCGTGGAGAATCCAGTGCAGCCTGTGGGTTCAGGTGATAATCAATCGTATTCATGACCACCTGCACATGACCTTGCGGTTGCATGAAACCGCCCATGACGCCAAATGGACCGACCGCTTCGCTGCCGCGGGTGAGGAACCCCGGAATGATGGTGTGATACGTTCGTTTACCCGGTTCCAGAGCGTTTGCATGATTCGGGTCCAGTGAGAAGTTGTGTCCGCGATTTTGCAATGCAATGCCTGTCCCTGGAACAACCAGTCCGGACCCGAAGCCCATATAGTTGCTTTGGATAAAGGAAACCATGTTGCCTTCACCGTCCGCTGTTGCCAGATAGACCGTTCCACTTGCGCGTGGATCGCCTGCCTCAGGTGCACGTGCGGTATCACCAATGAGTTTGCGCCGTTTTTCCGCGTAGGCCTCGGACAGCAGTTCCTCCACACTCACGCCCATGTTGCGTTCTTCGGTAATATATTTTTCCCCATCGGCAAATGCCAGCTTCATGGCTTCGAGCTGCTGATGATACGCCAGAACGGATTCTTTCTCGTCAAATGCGTAACCTTTCAGCAGATTAAGCGCCGCCAGAGCAATCAATCCTTGTCCGTTCGGCGGAATCTCCCATACATCGTATCCACGATAGGAGACGGAGATGGGATCAACCCACTCCGGCTGAAAAGCCTTCAGATCTTCGCGAGTCAGATAACCACCGTGTTCTGCCATAAAGGAATGAATGCGTTCGGCCAGTTCTCCTTCGTAAAAGTCTCGCGCTTCGCTCTCGCCAATCTGGCGCAAAGTCGCCGCATGATCCGACGAGCGCCACATCTCTCCAGCTGCGGGAACACGCCCGCCTGGAGCAAATGTCTCAAACCACGCACGCCCTGCTTCCGCATCACCCTGGCGTGCATAGAGCTCGGCTGCCCTTGCCCAGTGGCGGGCCAGCCCTGGCGCAAGCGGGTAACCTTCCTCCGCATAGCGGATGGCCGGTTCCAGCGCTTCCGCCAGCGTGAGCCGCCCAAAGCGGCGACTCAGCTCGGCCCAACCCGCCGGTGCGCCAGGCACCGTCACCGGAACAATTCCCAGCTTCGGCATCTCCGTATGGCCTGCCGCTTGGAGCGCCTCAATGGATATGCCCTGAGGCGCAGGGCCGCTGGCATTCAGGCCATGCAGTTTGCCCTCGGTCCAGACGAGGGCAAAAGCATCGCCTCCAATGCCATTGGACGTGGGCTCCAGCACCGTCAGTGCTGCCGCAGTTGCAATGGCGGCGTCAATGGCGTTGCCGCCTTTTTTCAATACATCCAGACCTGCCTGTGCAGCCAGTGGCTGTGAAGTGGCAACCATGCCCTGCTTGGCATACACGGGCACGCGGTAAGAGGGGTACGGTTGGTAGAGTGGATCAAAGTTCATCTGGGCGTTCAGCTCCTTGTCGCAAGATGTCAGGCTCCGGGATCACCGGATCTACTCCTAACCTTCTTCGCAACCGGACAACCGATATCCTGTCACACTTGCCAAATCCAACCTGACATCAGCAGCACATCGTTCAGAAATGTTTTTGCCAAGTGGAGTGACATCAATTAACGATATCACCCTAAGTTGTTACCATATCGCCGCCGTTCACATGAATGCATTCACCTGTGACGTAGGATGAATCGCGGGAAGCGAGATAGACGTAGGCTGCCGCCAGTTCGTAAGGCTGACCAGCCCGACCCATAGGCGTATCTGTTCCAAATACCTGCACATCCTCAGCAGAGAAACTGGCAGGAATGAGCGGGGTCCAGATAGGTCCCGGGGCGATGGAATTCACGCGAATCCCCTGTGCAGCGAGCGACTGGGCGAGTACACGAGTCAGCGACACGACAGCTCCTTTGGTGGAGGAGTAGTCGATTAATTGGGTGTTGCCTTTGTATGCTGTAACGGAAGCTGTATTGATGATGGAAGCGCCTTTGCACAGATGCGGGAGAGCGGCCTGGATCAAAAAGAAATAGGCGAACACATTCGTCTGAAAGGTGTGATACAGCTGTTCTTCTGTAATATCAACGATGCTTGGCTGCACATACTGTACGCCATGGTTGTTGACCAGAATATCGATCTTCCCGTAGGTTTCCATGGTCGTGCGAATGACAGCATCACAGTTTTTCTTTAAGCGGAGATCAATTTCGATTAACAGACAGCGCTGCCCCAATTCCTCGATTCGCTCGCGAGTCCTTTCGGCATCTGTCCGTTCATATAGATAAGCAATGACGATATCCGCCCCTTCTTTTGCAAAAGCGATGGCGGCCGCCCGGCCGATTCCACTGTCACCACCCGTAATAATGGCAACCTTTCCTTCGAGTTTGCAGCTACCGATATAGGCAGGGTCTTCACTGATTGGTTCAGGTACCATCAGGGTCTCCAGTCCGGGTTGCTGGTCCTGATGCTGGGGCGGGAATGCGAGCTTTTGCTCCTTGCACACCGTTTTCTCACCATAAAAAGGATAAACAGGATTCATGAGCTTTACATCCTCCTCGAACGTTCATTGATACGGATAAACTATGCATTCGCCCAAAAGAAGGTGCAGGAGGAAGCAGCAGAGCGGTTGTTTTTTGCACAAAATATACCATAATAAGGATAGATCCTAAAATTGATGGAGGTGTCAGGAGCCACATGAATATTCAGGGAATTAATCATTTGTGCTTTTCCGTATCCAATCTGGAGCGGGCCATTACCTTTTATGAGCAGGCTCTCGGGGCCCGAATTCAGGTGAAAGGACGCAAACTGGCTTATTTTGAGCTTGCCGGTCTGTGGATCGCCCTGAATCAGGAGGATGTTATTCGCAACTATACGGAACGAACCTATACCCATATTGCATTTACCGTCAAAGAGGAGGAGTTCGAAGAGTCGGTGCAACATCTGCGAGCAGCCGGAGCTGACATTCTTCCCGGAAGGCCAAGAGATCCGCGGGATGCAGCTTCTGTATATTTCACCGATCCGGATGGTCATCTGTTCGAACTGCATACAGGTACGATGAAGCAAAGGTTGGATTATTACCGTGAAGACAAAGCTCATATGACCTTTTATCCATGAGTTTGATGTGCAAATGGAGAAAATCCAGAATTATAACTCACATATCTATTGTCTAAACATTGGCATTACCTATAATATGGACAAATAGTACCTTAATTTACCAATGTTAAATTCATTGGTTCAATCCAAGGAGGTTTGTCATGATCCAGTTCCCGAAACCAGATGTCGAGCAATATTTTCAGACGTATCGAATTTCGCATTTTGCCGTATCGGCTGACGAGAAACGTTTGTTCATGGACAGCAATCTGAACGGTCAGCCGAATATTTGGGCGATGGATTTGCCCGGGGGGTACCCGTATCCTTTAACCTACTTGAATCAGAGCAGTCAATTTATCAAAGCAGACCCGCAAGGGCGTCATCTTCTTACCGCGTTTGATCGGGATGGTGATGAGAACTATCATCTGTATGCACTCCAACCGGAAGGTGGCGTTCCACTGCCCGTTGTGAAGGCCGAGCCGAATGATCGTTGTTATTACGTCCACTTATCGGAAGATGGAGAGCGATTGTATTATATAACCAGCGCAGGTAACCCGAACTATCTCAATTCGCGCCGACTTCATCTGGAGACGGGAGAGGATGAGCTTCTGCATCAGGGGGAAGAGGCCACCAGCCAGCTGGTTGCTGTAAGCGCGGATGAACAGGCCTATGTTATCTTGAAAGTATATTCGAATACCTACCAGAAGGCCTATCTGTATCGGAATGGTGAGTCCGAATTAATTGTGCCCGTTTCAGATCGGCAGAGTCAGATTCCATATGTACTTTTTGCAGATGATAATCGCCTTCTGCTGATTACGAATGATGACTCGGCATATTCCTATGTGGCTGAGTACCGTATCGATACCCGTGAGTTCCGTCCATTGTGCAGAATCGAAGGGGAAGATGTGGAGATCATCCGCTGGCATCAGGCTTCCGAGACATTATACTTCTGGACACTTACAGGGCCAGAGAATCGCATGTATGCATTATACAAAAATGCGGATCAGCCTCGGCGCGTAGATATGCCGCTGGATACAGTCGAGCAGGTGACCGTTACCAAGGCTGGCAATGTGTATATTTTGGGGCGTGGGGCAATTGAGCCGCATAACATTTATCGTAAAATGGCGGGTGTTGAGTCCTGGGAGCCGCTGACTGCCAATCGGGTGACCGGACTGGAACCAAGTGATCTCGTGTACCCTGACGTCATTCGGTATAACTCCTACGACGGACTGGAGATTGAAGCTCTTTTGTTCAAAGCAAAACCGGAGCAGGCCAATGGCTACACCGTATTTTGGCCGCATGGCGGGCCACAAGCATCGGAAGCGAAGTTTTTCCGGCCGATGTTCCAGATGATGCTTGCTCAGGGCTATCATATTTTTGCTCCGAACTTCCGGGGCAGTACCGGATATGGCGCGGAATTCGTCAAGATGGTTGAGCGGGATTGGGGCGAAGGCCCAAGGCTGGACTGTGTTGCCGGGATCCAATGGCTGTTTGACCAGGGAATTACCTCGCCGGAGCGCTTGTTTGTGGTAGGTGGAAGTTATGGGGGGTATATGACCCTGTTGCTGGCAGGACGCCATCCGGAGCTGTTCCGGGCTGCGGTCGATATTTTTGGGCCATGCAACCTGTTCACGTTCCTGGATTCCGTGCCGGAAGACTGGAAGCCGATGATGGATAACTGGCTGGGGGATCCGGTCCGTGACCGCGAACGGTTAACGAAGGATTCACCAATCACGTATCTGGATCAGATGGTGAATCCGATGCTGGTTATTCAAGGGGCGAATGATCCAAGGGTGGTAAAGGCTGAATCTGATCAGATTGTGGCTGCGCTCCAGTCAAAGGGACTTGATGTGGAATATATCGTTCTGGACGATGAGGGCCACGGTTTCTCCAGAAAGGCAAATGAGATTCTCGTATACCGCCGGATGTTGGCGTTTTTGCAAAAACATCAGGAGGCATCAGTCGCACAAGCTTAAGCCGTGTGAGATTCCATCGTGGTATGACAAAAGCCGCCAGAGATCATCATTGATCTTTGGCGGCTTTATGACGTGAGCCCGGATGTGTGGAGTTGATGCATCCGAACCTCTTAATCCAGCAATGCGAGAATCGAATCGATGTCCTGCTCCGCCCACTGGGCAAAAGGTAATTCCTCGGACCACGTCACTTGTCCTGTCGCTTTGGCTTCACCCCACCACAAGACACGTTGATAGAGCAGATGCACACTCAGACGTGAACGGAATTGTTCGCATTTTTCCACATCCGCCGTGCAGACCAGATCCCGGTAACAGCGAAGGAACTGTGCGGCGAGCTCTGGTTGACCCTCACGAATATATCTGGTGGACATTTTGGTTAAGTCGGCTGTGCCATCTCCGAAATAGGAGGTTGTGAAATCAAAAAGACCACTAATCTGCCAGTCTGCAGAAGGGGAATCCATTTTTTGAATCAGAACATTCTCGACCTTGAAGTCTCCCATGACAAACCCGGGAACGGTCATGGACTCGAACGCCGATTCCGCATTCTTGAATTGCTCGTCCACCCACTGAACATCTTCATCCGTAATCACAGAGTACTTCTCAGCATCATGTAACCAGTGCCGAATGGTTCCGTACAACCAGTCCAGATAATTACCTGCAAAAGAAACAATCTGCTTCGCTACAGGATCATATTCTCCCGCATCAGGCACCTTCCAGCGGTGCAGTTCAGCCAAAGTATGAGCAAACATACAGGCGATCTCTTCCTGATCTTGCTCTGTTAGCGTAGCCTGGAATGATGGATCATATAGGTGATTGCCTGGCAGGCGGGGCATCAGAGCATAACTCCAGCCCAGAAGATCGGTATCTTTATTTAATAAATAGGGGTCAGGGACGGGAGTGGAAGTGTGTTTCGCCAGTTGTTCTACGAAAAATTTTTCTTCCTCTAGTTGTCCTGGATATAAAGGGTTACCTTTCAGAATGTATTCTCCGCTAGAAGAACGAATGAGCAGTGTCTGGCCCATAACTCCCTTTTCTGTTCGTCGATAATCTTCAAGGGTTCCCAGATCGAACTCATTCAGCGCATCTTGCAATGAAGCTGCTGTCACTTCACCGAGTTGATTGGAACCAAAATATATACGGGTTGTCATACGGCTCGACCCTCCTGGATTTTAGTCCTCATCCTCTTCATCAGACAGGTCATACGTATCCTCATCGACCAATCCACGGATGAAAGCTTCAAAATTTGGCGCAAGATATGTAATTTCATAATCATTTTCCTGATCCACATGAACAACACAGGGTTCACCTTCAGGACCACAGAATCGATAATCCAGCATGACGACATCATGACCTGCGGATGGACAATCACAGATCACAATTCCCAGATCCGGGTATCCCCAATCTTCAATCATGAACCGGCTTCCCAGCTCACCACCGAGCGCGTATATTTTATCGTGTCCAATCCCCATCAGGCTTGAAATGGCAATGTGATCCTCAGCCCAGGAAGTCGCTTCTTGGGTGGGGAATACGGTGAGTGCGGGGATACCGCCGTTCTGGGTATTCATCAGTTGAATATAGGAAGCCGGCAGCTTATAGCCCAATTCCTTCTCAATGGACAGAATTTGTTCTTCGTCAAAAGGTTCCGAGACATGATTTTCCTGCGCATAATCGCTTTGTACCCAGAACGTTGCTGGAGCGTAAGTCCCTGATGCGGCTCTTAGATGATTCTGTGTACCACTCTGCTCCAATGCTGCAAGATTCTCTTCATGACGTTGGCGATCCAGCCGCATCTTCTCTGCTCTGGGACGAATCTGGTGAAGGAATTCAAGCGTAGATTCATCATGGGGCAGGAGTTCGTCAGCTCTTTCAAAAGCGAGTAGTGCATGTTCATAGCTTGCTATGTGACAGTATGCGTAACCCAAACGGTATTGCCAGAGTGGATCGTTTGCTCCTCGCTCCTGGACAGACAACAAATGTTGAATAGCTTCACGGTAGCGTGCGTCATTGTTATAGGCTCTGGCAAGTTGGCCGATCAGATTATAATCCCGCTCTGAGGCAGGGATACTTTCAATACGTTCAATAATGAGACTGAATTGGTCCTGCTCATGCCATAAGTTGAGTTGTTCCATCAGTTCTTTTTCCATGAATAGGCCTCACTTCCGTAGGAGGGATGCGAATCTCTTCCAAACTATCTTACAAGGTTAAGAGACAAAAAAACACTCCCGCATGCAGATAGCCATGAAGGCGTTCCATCGAAGGGAGTGTTTTATTTTGTACTTATTTATATCGGAAATACTGAATCTGCAGGGTTTTACAAATCGTCAAATCCGTTATCGTCGCCGACTTTACCGTAGTTACGGGATTTGGCTTCGAAGAAGTCTGTTTTGGTTGCATTCAACGCTTCATCGGAGAATGGTTTAATCCAAGGCATGCAGTTTACGTCCACACCTTCATATGCTTTTTCCATACCCATCAGACGCAGACGTTTGTTGGCGATGTACTTGATGTAATCTTCCAACTCGTTCAGGTCAATGCCGCGTACGTTGCTGAGCGTGTAGTGTGCCCAGTTAGTTTCGAGCTCAACAGCACGATGGATTGTTTTGTATACGTAGTCCATGTTCTCAGGTGTGTTCAATTCAGGGAAGTCTACCAGCAGCTGTTTGTACACTTCAGCGAAGAAGTAACAGTGTTGGTTTTCATCGCGCTGGATATAAGAGATCATCTGGCTGGTTGCCATCATTTTCTGGTCACGGGCCAGATTGTAGAAGAACGCAAACGTACTATAGAAGAAGATGCCTTCGAGTACCAGATCGGCTACCATAGCTTGGAAGAACGTCTGTGGAGATGGCTCGTCCCGGAAAGTTTGGTAGATGTCTGCAATGAAACGGTTACGGTCAAGCAAGACTGGATCATGTTTCCAGTATTCAAAAATTTCCTTTTGCTCCCGATCAGATACGATCGAAGACAGGACATAGGAGTACGATTGGTTATGAACGACTTCCTGTTGTCCGATAATGGCCGAGATCGCTTCGAGTGAAGAATCGGTAAAGTAACGTTTTACGTCACCGACAAACATCGTCTGCATGGAATCAAGTACCGCGAGCAGAGAGATGTTGACTTTAAACGTACGTTGTTCTTCCTCGTCCAATTGGGCAAACTGGGAAGCATCTTTGGACATTGGAATTTCGTCTGCGATCCAGTGGTTGAGCAGCAATACTTTGTACAATTTGTACATATGAGGCATGCGGATGTCATTCCAGTTCAGGATACCGGAGCATTCACCTTCAATAATACGGGTCGATTGGTTAGGGGCTTCGGTGTTGAAAATTTTCTGTACTTGCATAGTCCGTTCACTCCTTGAAATTTCATAATGTTCTGCCGACAGAACTTTGGAAAACCATCTATATCAACATCTTGCGATGCTGTGATCGTGTTTTAGGCAAAAAAGAACCAGGGCAACGCCATTTTGCAATCAAAACAGGATGCCCTGGTGGTCATCGTGGATCTAGTCAATCTTCTCTAATACGGACAAAACTTAGCTTGAGCAAGAATCACATTCTTCAATGGTTAATGCCCGGCTACGGACATAATAAGTTGACTTCATGCCGGCTCTCCAGGCATGCAAGTGCAGTTCCAGGAATTCCGTTGCTTTGATATCCGGACGAACATACAGGTTGAAGCTCTGTCCCTGATCGACATGACGCTGACGGGCAGCAGCCATATTGATGGAAGCATGTTGATCGACCATGAATGCCGTTTTGTAATACCAGATCGTTTTTTCGGACAGATCTGGTGCCGGATTGGCGATCTTGTATGTTGTTTTCTCTTCATAAGACAACAGCTCATAGAGCGGGTCAATGCTGGCTGTTGAACCGGCAATGATGGACGTGGAACCGTTAGGTGCAATGGCGAACAACCAGGCATTACGTACACCGTTTTGCCGTACTTCGGCTTGCAGTTCTTTCCATTGTTCAGTTGTTACGAACTCGCCTACGCGCTCACCTGATGTGTATTCGCGTTGGTCGAAGTAGTGACCACTCTCCCAATCGGAACCTTTGAATTTCGGATAATGTCCTTTTTCTTTGGACAGCTCCATGCTGGCTTTCACGAGCAGGTAGTTAATTTTTTCGTACAGATTATCGTTATACGTTACCGCTTCATCGGACTCCCAGCGAATGCCTTCGAGGGCAAGCAGGTGGTGAAGTCCGAACGTTCCCAGACCGACTGCACGATATTGGCTGTTGGTATATTGGGCTTGCAGCACTTCAATATTATTAATGTCGATGACGTTGTCCAGCATACGTACCTGAATTGGTACCAGACGCTCCAGTACATTGTGAGGTACGGCACGTGCCAAGTGAATGGAGTTCAGGTTGCAGACAACGAAGTCGCCAGGCACTTTGGAAATCACGATGCGAGTCTGTCCATCTTTGGTTACGAGTTCTTCCTTTTCTACCACAGTGGCAGATTGGTTCTGCATGATCTCGGTACAAAGGTTGGAAGAGTAGACCATACCGTGTGCACGGTTCGGGTTCGCACGGTTAACGGTATCCCGGTAGAACATGTACGGCGTACCTGTTTCCAGCTGGGATTTCATCACACGTTTCATAATATCAATCGCCTGAACTGTGATACGGGACAAAAGCGGGTGGTTGACCGCCTCTTCGTATTTATCACGGAACGCACCTGCGCCAAAGGACTCATCGTAGAAATCTTCCAGTCCGAGTGCACGACCGTTCTCGTCTTTCCAACCCATCACTTTCTTCGTTTCGTGTGGGCAGAACAAGCTCCATTCGCCGCGGCTGGATACCCGTTCCATGAACAAGTCAGGCAGACAGATGCCGTGGAATACGTCATGCGCACGCATCCGCTCATCCCCGTTATTCAGCTTCAGATCGAGGAACGCCAGAATGTCTTTGTGGAAAACATCCAGATATACGGCAATAGCACCTTTACGTGTTCCGAGCTGATCTACGCTGACTGCTGTATTATTTAGTTGGCGAATCCAAGGGATTACACCGGAACTTGTGTTTTTGTGACCACGGATATCCGACCCACGTGCTCTGACTTTACCGAGGTACACGCCGATGCCGCCGCCCATTTTGCTCAGACGCGCTACATCGGTATTGGAATCGAAGATACCTTCAAGTGAGTCGTCAACGGTATCGATGAAGCAACTGGAGAGTTGTCCAGCCACTTTTTTGCCTGCATTGGACATCGTAGGTGTAGCTGCTGTCATATACATGTTGCTCATCGCCCAGTAAGCTTCCTTGACGAGATCCATACGTTTCTCAGCAGGCTCCTGATGCATCAGATACATGGCAATAACCATGTAACGCTCTTGTGGCAACTCCATTACTTTTCCGTCAAAATCGTGAGCGAGGTAACGTTCTGCCAGTGTGAGCAAGCCGATGTAATCGAAGAGCAGATCGTTGCGGTAGTCGATGCACTCAGCAAGTTCGTCGATCTGTTCTTTGGTGTAACATTCCAGCAATTCTTCGCGGTAGATCCCTTTTTTCACGAGATCTACAAGAAGAGGATGGAATGCCCCATAAGGCTCGTCCGGGTAAGACTTGTATCTGCGGTTGGTAGCCGCTTTTTTGTACAGGGAAGTGAGCAGGGATCTTGCCGCTGCAAATTTCCAGTTGGGCTCCTCTTTGGTTACCAGTTCCAGTGCGCTCATCATAAAAGCGTTGCTGATCTCGTCTCCGGTAACTTCATCACGGCGGAGCTTGCTGTTTACCCCACGTACCAGACGTTCCTTGTCCAGCATATCCAGTCCTTCCAGAATACGGTCGGCATATACCGAGATGCGCATATCATCAAAGGCAAGCTGGCGATTGTTCGGCTTGGTCACAACTTGTGGCATGAATATTCCTCGCTTTCGCATGTTTAAGAGATAAATTGGAGAATTCTTTATATAAAGAATTGAGTGTCTTCTTACGGTGAGAAAAAGATACAGGTTGCGTATTGCGGACTGAAACGGCGGTGACAGGTCATATCTTAAATCGCTCAACTTGAGGAGCACAAAGCAGCACAACGCAGAACATGCTCATATAAAAAGCATTCTCCCGCCTCGCGGCTGAAAATGCCCATGGATGCTCTGGCTTCCTCACTGTCTTAGTGTTCAGGATATCGACAGAAAAGGGTGCTTATGTAAGCTTTTGTCTATTGCAGATGTACCTGTGGTTTTGAGGATACCGGATGCAGTCCAAACAGCCCCGTTAACCTCCATGTCAACTCTGTTTCGAGAAAGCGATTTACACCTACAGGGACGTGCCTTTGAAGGTGATTTCATCCTGTTTTTCACGAGATTGCAGAAGGTGACTAATAGAAGCGGAGAAATCTAGTGTTACTACATTTTGTAGCTGTCAACATACTGTAACCCAACATATTGTGTTTGTAAAGTGGGCCGATACAGTAAAACGTAATTCCGAGTATACCATTTAAGCGGGGAATCCGCAAAGGAAAAGGACTGGAAGATTTGAAGATTTATCAAAAAAAAATTTTGAACATTTCCAATGACGTCTTCACGTCAGTTTGAATTATGACGTATTGAACTGGTAGAATAAAAATGGTCAAAAATCGACTAAAAATAAGCGGCAGCGGTTGTTCACGGGGCCCAGAGGAGGCGGAGCACAATGGCAATAGCAGAAGTGACTGTCATTCCAATTGGAACGGCAACGACCAGTCTGAGCAGTTATGTGGCAGACATGCAGAAGGTATTGGAACATCAACGGGGTATTACATATCAGTTAACTTCCATGAGCACTATTATTGAGGGTCCGCTTCACGAGATTTTTACAGCAATTGCGGCTCTGCATGAAGCGCCGTTTCTGTCAGGAGCTCAGCGTGTCTCCACATCCGTCAAGATCGACGACCGTCGTGATAGACCAGATGCCTCAAGCGTACAGAAGTTACAATCGGTTCAGGACAAACTGACATCGCTCCAGGCGCATCCGAATTAATGGTTTAGTGTAAAAATCCGTATATTCGGTTATTCAGTATTTTATAAGTCATCAATCAAAGCTTAGATTGTGTATATGTGTAGTTAACGTGAATTTCTGACATCTATAAACATCTATAAACTGAAAGACAAAAAGACCAGCTTAGCGTTTATAAGCTGGTCCTTTTTGTACACGTACTTATCTTTGGCATAGGTTAACGTCATGCTGTAGAGTTCAGCATTGGTCGGGATCAGATACTGGACAAGAACAACATCTGTACCCGAGGAGTGTTTATATGACCCTTCCAAGACACCGGCGTTATATTCTTTATAAGGTTTGTTCGTGTAACTGATTTTTTTATAATCGGAGATACCGAAACCCGAAAGTTAATTTGTATGAATTTAACACGCATGATTCTAATAATATACCGTATTGGTATCGTTATTGAGCAATAGTACACTCATTTTACATATATAACTGTGAGATTTTTTTATGACTTCAACATATTTGAACATAGCGGACAGACTTAAGAACTAATCCTGTATATATACGCAATGCGAGAATAATCTGTGGAAAAAGAATAGCCCATTTTCGAGCTGAGCCCGGTCCCATATGGGATTGATGCATATAGTGAACTGTACCTCAAATCAAAGGAGGGGTTTTACATGAGTGGAGTAGTAGGTGGATACGGCGGCGCATGGACATCGACTGGCGCGATTCTGGTTCTTTTCATCTTGTTGGTCATCATCTCTAAAGCATTCCTGATCTAATAAACCGTTTGGACCCTAATATATCGGTAAAGGAGGGTTCTGTATGAGTGAAGTAGTTGGAGGCGCAGGATACGGCGGCTGGACATCGACTGGAGCAATCCTGGTTCTGTTCATTCTGCTCGTAATCATCACTAAATCTTTCTGGGTATAATATGGCGAGCTCTGCCGGGCAACCGGTAGGGTTTTTTTGGTTATGGACAAGCATGGGGGGAGAGCCACGGTGATATAGACTGCGGAAGACGGAGGATGCGGCGATAATGGGGAAGCTCGTCCAATGGCTAAACGCCCATTTTATCAAAATGAGGGCCATAGCCCGGTCCAGAGGTAGGCAGAATACATAGCTTAGGGGTGTAGGCAAATGTTAAGGAGGAATGAACAATGAGCGAAGTAAAACCAAACTCACCGAACGGACATGGGCATGTATACGGACATATGGGAGGTAATGAACACATGTATGGATATCAATACACAGGTCACACTATGCACGGTTATGGTTGCGGTACAATGCCGATGGGCTACGGTTACGGACATCAGCCTAATCAGGCTCCAATGATGCATGGTTATAGCCAGGGTTGTGGAGTATCCTATGGTCATGGTGGCTCAAGCTGGGGTTCGATGGGTACGATCCTCGTACTGTTCATCTTGCTGGTGATTATCTCCAAAACAATGTTCTTCTAATTAATTGTGAGTCAAGAAAGCTTTGCTGAATGTGGAACGTTACAATGGGGCTGGTTCAAAAGGCTCTAAACCTTGAGATTATTGATAGGCGTAAGGCTCTTATAATCAGATTGGGACAGCATAGGAATTCATCCTGCGGTGTCCCTTTTTTTATTTTTTATAAGTGATGGAAGGGTATGTAGACATAGATAAACACCCGGAACCCAATTCCGGGTGCTTTGTGTATGTTTTCAATCTTCTCAAGAATAAGTGATATCCAAAACAACAAAAGCCCTACCTCTCTTTTGTCCTTGCGGCTCCGATGACCGCGCCAGTGTGAATGGGAACATCTTGTGAAACTCTGTAATACCGGGTTATTGTGATTCAGGTTCTTCAATCTTCATAGGTTGATTGTACTTAATTCGCTGCGGTCGCAGCATGAAGAAAATATTCCGGGGTTTAAGAAGACAGAAATCATATGAGGTTGTTTAATACAACTTTTATATTATACCACAGGCTGTAATTATTTGCAATAAAAAGGAAAGGCGTAAGCGGAACAACATGTTCATGGGCTTTCAGGCGAGGCAGTGAAGCGTTCCAGGTCTGGCGGCCTTTTTGTTTTTTCAGAGTACCACCAAGGTACTGCGGAATGGGGCGGTTTTTTAAACGATTCGATAGGTAGAGCTTCAGCATATGATCAGGGGATTTTATTAATTTTTTTAGTCGGAGTAACCGATAAACAAATAGAAGGTAATACCCTTAATCTCCCCGTGTCTTAAGGGAGAACGGGTTGCACATAGAGAGTGAGGGGTTCAGTTGGAAGTATACCGTTCATTTATCTTTCGCCTGATACGCAATTATCTGATCGGTTCGCTGGCAGCTGTTTTTGTTGTCGGTACAGTGGCTATGGTATCTACCTTACAGATACCCAATATTCAATTTTTCCGACTCATTGTCATTGTGTTGATATCGATCCTGTTCATGCTGGTCGCAGAATTGATTACGCTGTGGGTACAGTTGGGCCCTATAAGGCAATTTTTTGCTTCAGAGCATCATGAAAAAGATGACTTGAATCGCATGTATGAGAGTATTCATCGTTTTCCGGGACAGACCATATATCGGATTATGGGTCCGCACATGCTTGGTTTTTCACTTCCGGCAGCTGGATTAACAATTTGGATGATATCCACAGGGTGGCTTGAGTTCCCTTACGGGTATATTGTGGTGGCCGCAGCGTGCGCCTTTCTGATTGCCATCATGCATGCGCTGATTGAGTATTACCTAACGGTACGGGCGATTAGACCCCTGTTGCTTGAAATTCGTCATCGAGGCAAAACCCAATATGGGATGGAACCCTCACTGGGAGGGCGCATCCTGGTATCGATCCAGCGTAAATTTCAGCTAAGTACGGCACTGATCGGCTTATTTCCTCTGTTTTTATTTTTCTTGGCTACATATATTCGGCTTCAGTATATGGACAAAGAATTTGCGAAAGAGTACATTCTGTGGGGAATTCTCATCGTTGTTCTGGGCGCAGGGTTTGCGCTGGTGGGAAGCTGGCTGTTGATTCGTGATGTTCGTGATCCAGTTGCTGAGCTGACGCATGAAATGAACCGCATTCAGGGGGGAGATCTTGGCAGAAGAGCTCCGGATTTGTATGCGGATGAATTCTCTGCACTGATCTCCGGTTTCAATATGATGATTAATCGGCTTGAGATGAGACAGGAACGTAATCGGCAGCTACTGCAAAGTTATTTTTCTACGCTGGCGGCAGCATTGGACGCCCGAGATAAATACACGGCAGGGCATTCCATGCGTGTAGCAGAGTATTCGCTGATGATCGGCAAGTTGAGCGGAATGAATGAAGAACAGGCGGATTTATTGTACAAATCAGCCCTGCTCCATGATATTGGGAAAATTGGCATACCTGATGAGGTGTTGTTTAAGGATGGGAAGCTAAGCGATGAAGAATTCGCGATCATTCGTACACATCCCGTGCAGGGAGAAAGTATTTTGTTACAAATAGAACCCATTGATGCCATGGCGGACTTCCTGCCAGGAGTAAGATCTCACCATGAGAGATATGATGGCAAAGGATACCCGGATGGGATGGCTGGCGATGATATTCCGCTTTTTGGCCGCATCATTGCGGTGGCGGATGCCTTTGATGCCATGACGTCTGATCGACCATACCGGAATGGGATGAGTCACGAGAAAGCGCTAACGATTTTGGAAGAAGGAAAAGGGACCCAATGGGATCCCTATTTTGCAGGCTTATTTATTGATGAATGGAGACGACAACAGCATCTGCAGAAACCGTCGAAGTGAGGGATCAGCTGATCCCCTCGGTCCACTTCGATTCTTTTCTGCGTCTCCGATATAGAGCCAGTCCGGTTACAATAGTAAGAACGCATTCGCCAAGTATGACTGCACCCAGCGCGTCATAGATCACATGTTGTTTGATCATTAGCGTGGATACTATTATGGTTGCTGCACCGGCAACTACCAAGAGCTTGATGGGTTTGCGGATGCTTGGAACCGAGAGAACAGCACGCATCACGAGATATGAGTGTAGGGAATGAATACTTGGAAAACAATTATAAGGACGATCCTGACTGTAGAGCCAACCAAGAACAGATGCCCCCAACCCTGTACCTGTTAATTCCGGGCGCGGTACCATGGTCTGAAAGTTGAAGTAGATCAGATAACAGATCCAGACACAGATATTCATGGATAACAAGACGCGGTAATACGTCAGTCGATCCTTAGCACACAGGTAAGCGAGCACACCGAATACAAACGGGTACCAGCCCAAATATGGAATGGACATGGCAGGTACGTAGGGGATGATCCGATCAAGTGACGAATCAAGTATAACGAACCCGCGTTCCGGACTATTAAGAATATCATAGAACATCCCCATAACCGCCAAGGACAGCATCAGACTCAATGACAGCCAATAGGATTTATTTTTTAACAATTGCACAACACCTTTTCTCCTTTCATCCATGTTCCGACGAACATGACCCTAGCAATTAAATTGTTCAAAATTTAAACAACAATATATTTTACTACGTCCAGCACACAAATTGAATCCTGATTTGTGTATTTTTGTGTATTTTTTTGACGAAGAAGGAATGCCGAAGTTTCAATGGGCATGATATGATAGAAACCATACGGACGAAGGTAATTGGCCAGTAAAGTCGGACAACAGGAGTGGTTGAATGCAATTTTCAAAAATGTTCGTATTGAATATGGGAATGCTTATAACGATAGCCTATCTTGCTAGTGTGTTCTATAAATATATCGTAATACGTACCTCTTCCCGAGTGAAACAGATCAGTTCAGTGCTTGTCCTTATTTTTGCAGGCTGGATCAGTACAGTTTTTGGCTTTCAACTCACCGATGAAGTGGTCTTTGATCTTCGTTATGTCCCTTTAATTGTTGCCGTTCTGACGTATAGACAACCTTATAGCGTGATCCTCGTGGGTGTTGGAATTGGGTTGTCCAGGCTGACTTTTGGCATCACGGATGCTACATTGGCGGCAGTGCTCAACATGTCTTTGCTGGGCGTGATCTGTGCTGGTCTAAATATATGGATGAGGCGCAGCAACTATAGACTAATTATTAAAGGAATACTCGTTACAGTTATCGTCAATGTGGTCAATAGTGTAAATATTGCTATCTTTGGTGTGATCCCGGCTACATATTTCTTTTCACATATTATGCCTTATACACTCCCTACAGGCATTGTATTGAGTCTTATTTTTGTATTTATTCTACGTGATTTTCAGAATGAACAGAATCGAATATTGTTGATACAGAGCACAAACCGATTATTATCTGTGCAGAAGGAAGAATTGCAGAAAGCTCAGATTGTGCTGGAGGATCGAGCGAAACAATTGATGATTGCCTCACAGTACAAATCGGAATTTCTCGCCAATATGTCACATGAGTTGCGTACGCCACTGAATAGCGTCATTAACTTTGCCCAGATGATCAGTGAGAACGCTGATACGATGGATCAGGAGGATATTGTACGTTTTGCCAATATGATCGACCACTCCGGGCAGGAACTGCTTACGCTCATTAACGATATTCTGGATCTATCCAAAGTAGAAGCAGGGCGACTGGATATTGCACTCGAGGATATCAGTGTGGCACAACTTACAGAAGATGCCATGAACCATTTTCAGCTCCTTGCTGAGAAAAAGGGAATTCAGTTGGTTCTGGACAAAAAGCAAGGACTACCCGAGATGCTCTGGTCTGATCCCCAGCGGGTTCAGCAGATTTTACGGAATTTGATGTCCAATGCCATTAAGTTTACTCACCGGGGAAAGGTCACGCTGGCCGTAAGCACCAAACAGATCAAAAATGCAGGCATTCAGAGTCGATGGCTCGTTTTCTCCGTTCAGGATACAGGTATTGGTATTCCCGAGGACAAGCATCATTCTATATTTGAAGCCTTTCAGCAGGCAGACGGATCGATTAGCCGCAAGTTTGGTGGAACCGGACTTGGTCTCTCGATCAGTCGGGATCTGGCCAGATTACTGGGAGGATCGATTGAACTTGAGAGCGCTGAAGGCAAGGGAAGCACCTTCCATCTCTATCTTCCATTGAACCGTGAAAAAATGAGTTGACAACCTTCGTGCCGCGAGTAGAATTTGGGGTGACAACTAGCATCGACCGGCTTTCGAAACCCGGTCTAAGGAGTGTATCCCCATACAGAAGACGGTCAACGTTAACCCTCCCCCGTTAGCAAGCAAACCACGGCGCAAGGGTTCGACACAACGCACTAACTTATCGATTGCAACATGGGAGGGTGTACCGGCAATTATTTTACAGACATTGCTGGGAGGCCCGTTCTTAACCGGGTTTCTGTTGTACCTTGGGGCTGGGTCGAGACATATTGGCTTTGTGCTCGCGATTACCACATTCGTGAACATTGCGCAGATCGGAGCAGCTTACTGGATGCAGCGCATTCGCAGCCGTAAACGCATGCTGCTGCTGTTCGTGGGCACACATCGTATCTTGTGGAGTGCAACGGGACTGATCCCGTTCATTTTCCCCAAAGAGTGGTGGGTAAGCGTATATATTGGTGTATATACGATTGCTTTTATATCGAATACCATCGGCGGCATGATCTGGACTTCACTCATTGGCGATATCGTACCTGCCAAGGTGAGAGGGCGTTATTTTGGAATTCGAAATACGATTTTGAATGCACTTGGAAGCGTATGCTTATTCGCAGGAGGCATTATTTTGGACCGTTACCCCGGAGAAATGGGCTTTCTGATCCTGTTTATTCCGGTGTGGATCTGTGCCATTGCCAACACAGTTATCTATTTCTTTTATCCGGACGTGCCCTTTGAACGTTCTACCGAAAAGGTTTTCTGGCGTATGTTTATCAAGCCGTTCCAGGATCGTTCTTTCCTGAAGGCTACGCTGTTCCTGGCTGCCTGGTTATTGATCCAGACCTTGATTGTTCCGCTCTATTCCTATGTGATGCTGGATCTGCTGAACATCAATTACCAGACCGTATCCCTGATCACGGTAGTCCAGACGCTGGTCATGATGGCCGGGTTCTATGTCTGGGGCAATCTGAATGCCAGATTCAGTAACAAAACCTTGTTGTTTTGGACATTGCCCGTCATCGCACTTTCCTGTCTATCGTGGGGGTTAATGTCGTTCATGCCCGTGTTGATTGCGCTCTTTCTATCTCATATCTTCCTTGGGATCGGTGTGGGTGGATTCAATCAGCTGGCATTTAACTTTACGATCGGAGACACACCCAAAAGTGAAAGACCGATGTTTGTCGCCGTCTATTCGGCGCTAACCGGAGTAACCTCTTTTCTTGGGCCGCTGATGGGTGGCTGGTTGTATGAAAAGATGGAAACCTGGTCCGATGCACTGTCCTGGATCTCTGCCTACGGATTTCAGGTGGGAGTTGGTGTAGTGATGCTGATCCTTACATTTACCCTTGGACGTCGTGTACTGTTAAGATAGATATTGAATCGGTTGACTTCAAAAAAGGTAGCGAAGTGGAGGGATGTATATGAATCGTCTCGAACGGAAAGCCATGGTGCTTGGAGCCACCGGACTTGTAGGCGAATTGTTGGTTCATAACCTGCTGAATCACCCGGCATACAGCCTGGTTCGCATACTGGTTAGACGTCCACTTGAGCTACAGCATCCCAAATTGGAACAGCATGTGGTGGACTGGGAGCAGTTGGAGAGCCAAGACCACTTATTTGACGGGATCGATGACCTGTACTGTTGTTTGGGTACAACGATTAAAAAAGCAGGCAGTCAGGAGAACTTCCGCCAGGTGGATTACCATTACCCGGTTCGTGCAGCTACACTTGCAAAGCAGCATGAAGTACCACAGATGCTTGTGATCTCCTCCATGGGAGCAAGCGCAGGTTCCCGTGTCTTCTACAGTCGGACCAAGGGGGAAATGGAGGATGCACTGTCCGATATCGGTTTTCAGTCATTGCATATCTTCCGCCCTTCCTTAATCCTGGGAGATCGAAACGAGAAGCGTTTCGGTGAGCAGATGGCTGCTCATGCCATGAAGTTTCTGGATCGCTGGATGAAAGGCAGAGCGGACAAATACCGGGCGATCCACGCCGGAACCATTGCACAGGCCATGACGAATATTGCGCGGGTGCAAGCCAAGGGAAACCATGTTTACCCGAATGAAGTCATTCATGTCCTTGGCGCGGACGGGGGTTAAGAACCTTTGAACGAGTTGTTTGCTTCATGTGGCTAGGGAGGAGCGTTTCTCGCTTGAGGTAGATCGTGGTATAATAGGCAACAAAAATGAGTTCGAACCCTGACTCCTTGTGGCAGCAGGATAACGAACATGAAGGAGAACTCGTCCATGAAAAAACCAATCTCTACCGATCAGGCGCCAGGCGCCATTGGTCCATACAGTCAAGCCGTTGATGCGGGCGATTTCATCTATACTTCCGGACAGCTCGGCCTGAATCCCCAAACGGGAGAATTCGGTGCAGATGTACAGGAGCAGACACGTCTGTCTTTGAGTAATGTGAAGGCTATTCTTGAAGCAGCAGGTACAAGTATGGATAAAATCGTGAAAACGACGGTGTTCCTGAAGGATATGAACGACTTCGTTCCTGTGAATGAAGTGTATAGCACGTTCTTTGAACAGCCGTATCCTGCACGCAGTGCAGTGGAAGTTGCTCGTTTGCCAAAAGATGCACTGGTGGAGATTGAGGTTATTGCCCTGAAATAGGACAACCTTCATTCGCTATGGTATACATAAGAAGCCGATTTCAGGTCAAATGACCAGAATCGGCTTTTTGCTTTTGCGCTATGTTTTTGCATTATAATGGAGGAAATCGCTCAATCGCGATCCTGATTGCGGGCGAAGAATAACCATACCGCATAGATGGCCAATACGATCGCAATAATGATTGCCGTGTAATATACGGAAGTGACATCCTTTTGTTTAAGTGCAATGGCGATATAGGCCCATGTAAATACAAGTGGGTACACACTGTCGCGATAACGGAAGCTAACGAGTACAGCCAGCATCATGCCCACAATCAGCATAATGATCGTCCAGGTCGGTTCGCTGATACCAAAACCATCCCAGCCAATTTTATATAACAGGACAGCTGCATTGACAATCGTTGCCACGCTAATCCATCCGAGATAGATGCTGAATGGCAGCTTCACAAGCCAGATCTCAGCAGTGGTTGGCACGGTAATTGTACGTGTTTTTACATATAGCATGATCAAGGACAACAGAAGCAGTACAATGATTAGTAAGGCGAGACCAGTCTGCAAGTTTTGAAAAGCAAAAATCCATGCTACGTTGAAGGCACAGCTTGCCAGGAACCAATACCCGAGACGAGTAATCGAATCCCTTTTCCAGGAAGCGGGCACGAACTGATAGATCACGAATCCTGCAAGCAGCAGGTAGATGAGACCCCATATAGAGAAGGCATAGCCAGAAGGTGTAAGCAGCACAGGGTACATATCCGATACTTCTTTGTTGGTCTTGCCTCCGATCGGCAGAGCGTTGGAAAGGTAGTTTACGATAATTACAACGATAAAACCAATGGCATTTAACCACTTGTACGGATTGTTACGTGACATTGTGTTTCCTCCTTGGATTAACGAAATGAATGAACCACGGGTCAGTCTACAATGAATATACCCAGTTCTTGTACACTCTAATAACACCCGCAAAAAATTCACTTGTTGCACTCTGTCCCAATGTACGCGCAATGAAGCAGGAATATGTCCATGCCCGCGATGTCCAACCAGAGGAGGGGAAGAAAAGAATGTTTTCAAGAGAAATGATGGAGAAACAACAGACTTGGTTCTATGTCATTGCGTTGTTCGCAGGAGCAGCGATAGGACTGGGCAATCCTGAATGGGGAAATGCTTTGCACTACACCGTGTCTCCCATACTTGCTGTTCTGTTATATAGCATGTTCGTACAGATTCCTTTTCTACAGTTAAAAGAGTCTTGGTCCAATCTGCGATTTATGGGCGCGTTGCTGGTAGCTAATTTTATCGTTGTGCCTGTGGTTGTATGGTTGCTTACACTGGTATTTCCGCAATCACCAGGCGTTCTGATCGGAGTCTATCTGGTACTGTTAACGCCCTGTATTGATTATGTCATTGTCTTTACGCAGCTCGGCAGGGGCAATGAGAAACTGATGCTCGCCGCAACACCCCTTTTATTTGTTGTACAAATGATCCTGTTGCCGTTTTATTTATGGCTATTGATGGGTGCTGAGGTAGCACAGGTCATGCAGGTAGGTCCGTTCGTGGAGGCTTTTCTGTTCCTGATCGTTCTTCCACTACTGCTCGCAGTCGTAACACAAGTTCTCTCTAGAGGTAAAACGAGCGGGGAGCGGGTCATGAACGCCACGGCATGGCTCCCGGTTCCAATGATGGCACTCGCGCTGATCGTGGTTGTCGCCTCCCAGATTGGCAAAGTCTATAATGATATGGCGATCATCGTGAACGTGATCCCGATCTACGTTGCTTTTCTAATCCTGATGCCTTGGATATCACGTGTTATTGCTAATGGGTTTCGATTGAACACAGGTGCAGGGCGGGCGTTGATTTTCAGTTCAGCTACACGGAATTCGTTGGTTGTTCTGCCACTGGCGTTGGCACTTCCGCCAGAATGGGCAACTATAGCTGCGGCAGTCATCGTTACACAGACGATGGTGGAGCTTGCAGGTGAACTGATCTACATACGACTTGTACCTGAAGTGATTTTACGGGGTAGATGACTGTAGCCTCAATCTTTCGGATCGTATCCTATCTTAGAAAAGAAAGTGCCAAACCGTCGTCATGAGCTATCTTATATTTCTGATTCCAAAATAAAGTGCAAAAAAGGACTCCGTTAGGGGTCCTTTTGAGTTGAAGCTCTTACGTTCCAGCCTGCAATAATGTTTTGCGGTATTCCGCTGGCGTGATGCCCTCCATTTTTTTGAATACTTTGCTAAAATACTTTTCGTCCTGAAATCCAACCATCTCCGAGATTTTGGCGACTCGCAGAGAAGGATTTTGCAGTAGCAGTTTGGCGTTGTTGATTCGCAGTTTGCCCAGATATTCCGACCAGTTCAGACCAAATTGCTGTTTGAATTTGCGTGAGATATACTCCCGGCTCAAGTAGAAACGCGCGGCAATCTGCTGTAAGGACAGGTCCTCCTGATAATGGGTTTCCATATAGCGCGCAATCTCGCTCATAGGGTCAGGATTGGCGTGGTGATGAGTGGTCAGCGCCTTTCCAGCTGCAAGCAACCGTTGCTCCAACAATGAACGAAGCAGGGGCAAGGATAACATTCCTTCAGGGTCAAAAGGTAATTCGGCAAAGGGGATAGACTGTTCTTCCGTCACTTCTTCTGCTTTGGGAGGTGAGCTTGCCGTATCATCAAGCCAGCGGCTCAGCATCCATTCCAGCTCATCGATCCATTGCTGAATCTGCTCGGCACTGACAACATCAAGCTCAGTGATCGGATCAAGCCATTCGGCGACCGCAGCAGATACACTGGAAGCCCGGCAGCTCATGGCCGCCATACGCATGGACTCTTCATGGGCGGTTAAACGCCGATTTTTAAGCCCGCCAGATGATTCCATTGAAGCATGGATTCTCTGCTTGATTTGCAATGCATTACGTCGCCATAACCTGGAACTTGCCTCCAGATAGGCTGCTGAGATTCCGCCAGGGTAGGATTCACAGGTGGAGATGCCGAAATGAAGCCGACGCTGAATCGTCTGCTCCAATCCATGATTGACCTTGTCCAGAATATGTTCCAATGATGCGGGTGGGCCCCAATGCAGCAGAACAATCTCGTCAGGTTGATCCAACTGGCGAAACATTACGCCTTCGTCCGGTGTGGATAACATCTCCGCACAGATATTGAGCACCGAGAACACAAGCAGGTCCGGTTGACTGCGGTATTTTGACAGACAGTCTGCATCCAGATGGGACAGACTCGTGACAGCGACACTACAGACAGGGACTAGACTGGGGAGATTCAACTCATCCTGTAATCTCTGCATATGTGATGGGCTGCTGCCTCTTCCACCGGCAAGTTCGGTTAACAGACGATCCTGATAATGAGGCCGCATCCGATTAACCACAATGGATTGCCTTGTGGATTGCATCCGAACAGCATCCTCCTCTTCCCAGGCTGTGATTGCTTTCAATAGGGATGCGTTCAGTTCGGCTGCTTCCACAGGTTTCAGCAGGTAGTCCATGCCTCCATGTCTGATTGCATGTCTCACGAGTTCAAAATCATCATACCCACTAATGACCAGCACCTTGCTGTGTGTGGCATGAACCGATATCCATTCAAGTAATGCCATACCGTCCTTGCCCGGCATACGCATGTCACTGAGTATGATTTGAGGTTGATGTGCTGTGATGGCAGCTATGGCTTCATCTCCGTCTGCCGCTTCAAGTAACGTATCAATACCAAACTCTTCCCAATGACCAAGCAACCTTATGGCATCGCGGACATGTTTTTCATCATCTACAAGCAGTGCCTTCATGTTGTTCACTCTCCCGCGTATAGTTTAACCGTGATCTTCACACCATTTGGTTCCCGATTACTGATCTCAAGCCTGGCTGAGTGACCGGGATGTGAGTTCAATTGAAGTCGGCGTATCACATTTCGTAGACCGATGGATTCAGACTCGTCGGATTCCTGCGTGGATAACCCGGTTGCTGTGTGACTTTGATGGAACCATCCCTGGATCTCCAGTAACTTATCTTCAGGTATGGAGGGGCCGTTATTGTTCAGTTCTATTTCAATCCAATGTTCGTTGATCCGGCGGCTGGATAGGGATATGTGTCCTTTGCCAGGCTGAATATCTGCTCCATGTTTGAAATAGTTCTCAATTAAAGGTTGTAACGTCATTCTTGGCATTTCGACAGATAGCGTATCTTCGGCAAAATCCAAATTCACCTCAAGGCGGTCACCGAACCGCTCCTGTTGCAGTTCCAGATATAATCGGGCATGCTCCGCCTCTTCGCGTAATGTCACACAGGTCTGATCCCGCATGCTGTATCGCAGCATTTTCGATAGGGAAGAGAGCAGTGTATATGCCCGCTGACCTTGCTGTTGAAGGGCAAGTGTACCGATGGATTGCAATGTATTATACAGAAAATGCGGATGAATCTGCGCTTGCAACGCTTTAAGCTGATTGGTCTTATTGGCGATTTCCAGTCGATATTCCCGTAGAATCAGGTTATTTACCGTATCCATCATATCTCGGAAATGACGAGCGAGCACCCCGAATTCATCTCGGCTGGATAGATGGATATCCACATGCAGACGCCCCGCTTGAATCTGGTTCATATACCGCATGAGCTGCTTGAGCGGACCCGTGATTCGAATGGAGATGAACAAGGTTGCGACAATGACCAATACAAGTGCCGCAATGGCAATCATCGCGTTATTCCACGTGAGTGTGGTCGCTCTGGCGTATAACGTCTCATTCGGGATCTGTTTGACGATGGTCCAATCGGCATATGAGCTGCCGAGCTGCTGATATACATACATGGAACGATCCTGTTCAAAATGTCCTGCGACATTCTGGGCTGTACCACCGCTAGATCGTGCAATAGTCAGTTCACTAGCCGTTTCCTCTCGTAATGCATCGGTATGATTGACCTCGGACCGTCCCTGATAAATGATCTGATTCTGTCCATCCACAACATAGATCTGTTCCTTAGCCGGATCATACAACCTGCGACAGATTGCTGCAATGGTATTCATATTCAGATCAATGGCGAGCACACCCAGACGCTCGGTGGACGGAATATCCTTGATCACCCGATGCAAGGTAATGACTGTCCTTGCAGGGTCATCGGCGGAGGCGGCCTTGAATCCGTAAGTGTGACTCATATGGGCCGATTCCACCCAGATATCCGAGTTGTCACCGCCCATTCTTCCATGAAGCGAGTCGGAATAAGCTTGTTTGCGTTCCTCCCGTTTCGGAAAGGGGCTCATAATTAAGGTCGATTGATCAGCGGCAAAAGAGTGCAAATACAGCTGGAATACATCCGGCACAGCAGCGCGTATCGTCTGCAAAGTAGTGTACACCTCGGCAACCGCACGATAATCACCAGGAATTTTTGCCAGGTTACGCAGAAAGTTCGGATCGTTATACACAGCGAGCGACGCTCTGGCCACGTTATCCACATAGTTGTTGAGATTGGTGGAAGCTTGATAGATCAGGCGTTTGTTCTCTTCGACAGCCTGTTCCCGCAGGGCCGTCTTGGTCTGAATAAACGTCATGCTGATTGATGCGAGCAGTGGAAGTGTGGTAGCAATCAGCATAAAAGCAATTAATTTGGTGCGTATACTGTAGTATCTGGACATCGGAACACCCCTTCTGGTTGCAGGTTAAGAAAGGACAATATTTTACCCCCAACTGTTCACAAGGGTCGGTGTTTCCCTAGGCGATATTGGAGTTTAATAGAAAAAGAGACTAATTTCATCCATCTATAGAAGGGGAGAACGATATGAAGCATCGCAAATCTTCACAGCTGTTACAGCAGCTCGTGTTCGTGGGTCCCTCCATCGTGTTTTTTATTCTCATCATCGTGGTCCCTTTCCTGCTTGGCATGGTGTATTCCTTCACGGACTGGAACGGGGTATCCGAGAACATTAATTGGGTAGGGTTCGATAACTTCGTGCATGTTTTTGCGAATGATCCCAAGTTCCAAACGGCGTTTTGGTTTACGGTACGCTTTACCGTGGTTGGTGTAGTACTGACCAATGTGATCGGTTTTTTCCTGGCGTATTTCCTGACCAAACCGCTTAAGACGAGAAACATTCTGCGTACGATCTTTTTTATGCCGAACGTGATCGGTGGGTTGTTGCTCGGCTTTATCTGGCAGTTCATATTTGTGAAAGGGTTTTCAGCAGTAGGCGATGTGACCGGCTGGTCCTTCTTCAACCTTCCATGGCTGGGAGACGAACCGACCGCCTTCTGGGGTATTGTTATTGTATTTGTGTGGCAGACCGCAGGATATCTGATGGTCATCTACATCTCATCCCTGACGAATGTGTCCCCTGATCTGCTGGAAGCCGCCGAGATTGATGGCGCAAGTCGCTGGCAGGTATTGCGGAGCATCATTCTTCCGCTCATTATGCCGGGTGTGACAATCTGTCTGTTCCTGGCAATCTCGTGGTCGTTCAAAATGTTCGATCTCAATCTGTCGCTAACCAAAGGCGGACCATTCGGATCGACAGAGTCGGTTGCACTCAATATTTACAATGAAGCTTTTGTGAATAACAGATATGGCATCGGAACCGCCAAAGCGCTCGTGTTCTTCGTAATCGTTGCCATCATCACCATGATTCAGGTACGTCTGACGAAGAGCAAGGAGGTAGAAGCCTAATGGAGACGACGAAAAATTACCGCTTCAGTACCATTCTAACCGAAATTGTCATGGTACTCATTGGACTTTTATTCCTGGTTCCGTTCTACTTCCTGTTTGTGAATTCGGTCAAAACCTTCGGTGATCTGCTCACCAATTCGGCTGCATGGCCAGAAGTATTCCAGTGGGGCAACTATGCGAACGCCTGGGGGAAAATTAACTTCCCGTCTGCGCTAATGAACTCGCTTATCGTTACCGTGGTCAGCAATCTGTTGCTTGTGCTGATCAGTTCCATGGCCGCGTACCGGATGGTTCGCAGCAATACCCGGTTCAACCGGATTTTGTTCGGCATGTTCATTGCCGCCATGGTGATTCCGTTCCAGTCTATCATGATTCCACTCGTTACTGTAACCAGTAATCTGGGCCTGATCGATAGCCTTGGCGGACTCATCATCTGTTATCTCGGTTTCGGGGCACCGATGTCAGTCTTTCTGTTCCACGGATTCGTGAAATCCGTCCCACTGGAGATTGAGGAGGCAGCCCGGGTGGACGGAAGCTCGGTCTATGGGGTGTTCTTCCGGATTGTATTTCCACTCATGAAGCCGATGTATGTAACCGTCATTATTCTGAACACACTCTGGATCTGGAATGATTATCTGCTTCCATCCCTGATCTTGCAAAGCTCCAACCTGCGTACAATCCCGATTGCGACCTTTGCACTCTTCGGTCAGTACACGAAGCAATGGGATCTGGCCTTGCCAGCACTTGTACTTGGCATTATGCCGATCATTATTTTCTTCCTGCTGATGCAGAAGTATATCATTCAAGGGATTACCGCTGGATCAGTTAAAGGGTGAGGGTTGCTAGGGCAGGGTCGCTGGCGGGATCAAGCGGGGAATGCGAGTGCAGGTCGCTGCCGGGCTCAAGTTGCGCTTTCGGTCGTTGTTGCTCCTCGGTGGCCTGAATGTATTAGGGCAAGGAAGCCACCGAGTATCAAAGGCGAACGCTCCGTTCCTGCATCGCATCCTGATCCCTTTGTTCCCACCTCGCATGGAGGTGTGCAAAGGGAGTCATGCCCACATAGCTTGGGCATGACTCCTGAAGAGAAAGATGCCCAGATAACAGCGATCGGTCATCGGAGTGCCAGTGTAAATATTCATTAGTGGAACTGTTATACTGAAACTACTATAGGGAGAGTGTATGTATGAAAAGAATGACAAAGTTGACGTTGCTTATGCTGATTGCTTTTTCGGTAATGCTTGCGGGTTGTGGCAACGGGGATAAAAGCGGCAGTCCGGTCAACACGGATGCTCAAGGTGGTGGCGAAGCTGCTGCCGGGGACAAAACGATTAAAATTTTCCAATTCAAAGTTGAAATTGCGGAAGCACTTAATCGCCTTAAGGCGGAATATGAATCCTCCCATCCAGGCGTGAAACTGGATATCCAAACCGTGGGTGGCGGTAGTGACTACGGTGCTGCGCTGAAAGCCAAGTTTGCCGCAGGCGAACAACCGGATATTTTCAACGTAGGTGGTTATCGTGAGCTGGATACATGGCTTGAATATCTGGAAGATCTGTCTGGAGAATCATGGGCGAAGGATGCGCTCGAAGTAGCCAAAGAGCCAATGACCAAAGACGGCAAGCTCTACGGACAGCCACTCGCGCTGGAGGGTTATGGTTTCATTTATAACAAAGACCTCTTCCAAAAAGCAGGCATCACTGAAATTCCAACGACACTGGAACAATTGGATCAGGCCGCACAGAAACTCCAGGCCGCAGGCATTACGCCTTTCTCGAACGGATATCAGGAGTGGTGGGTGCTGGGTAACCATAACGTAAACGTGGCATTTGCGAATCAGGCAGATCCGGTGAAATTCATCCAGGGGCTCAACGAAAGCGCGGAGAAAATTCCTGGCAACCAGGTGTTCACCGACTGGATCAACTTGCTCGACTTAACGTTGAAATATAGCAACAAAAACCCGCTGACAACCGACTACAATACGCAAGTAACGCTGTTTGCGAGTGGAGAAGCAGCGATGATGCAACAAGGAAACTGGACTCAAGTACAGATCGATGGAATCGATCCAAATCTGAATCTGGGTATCCTGCCAATGCCAATTAACAATGAACCGAATGACAAATTGTTTGTCGGCGTGCCGAACTACTGGGTTGTGAATAAGAATTCCCAAGTGAAACCGGAAGCGAAAGAGTTTCTGGAGTGGCTCGTAACCTCGGATATCGGGAAACAGTACATGACGAAAGAATTCAAGTTCATCCCGGCGTTCAGTTCTATCACGGCATCCGAAGAGGATCTGGGTGACCTCGCCACTGAAATTATGAAATACAGTCAGGAAAATAAAACACTCAGCTGGAACTTCAACCGTTTCCCTGAAGGCGTTCCACAGGAGTACGGTAGCACCATTCAAGCTTACGTTGCAGGCAAATCGGATAAAGCCGGATTGCTTGATGCATTACAACAGAACTGGGATAGTCTGAAAAAATAACAGAATCCCATTCATTCATTCATTTATTTAATGAATGTGGGAATAAGAAAAAACATAAAAAAGGTGACTCCAGATTATAAACTGTACCCCTTGTAAAGGACAATTTAAAAAAGGTTAGGCGACTTCAAGCTGCTGTCTGTATCGTACAGGCGGCAGCTTGTTTAAGTTCCATTGACCTCGATAATGATTGTAATAGATCATGTAGCTCTTCACTTCTTTCCTAACTTCTGCCAAGGTCATGCACGTTTTGAAATTCGTTTCATCTTTGAAATGCCCAAAGAATGACTCTTGTGGAGCGTTATCCCAACAATTTCCTCTACGGGACATGGATTGATTCAGCCCCATTTTCTTCACAAGCTTTTGGAACTTCGGATTGGTGTAGTGAAATCCTTGATCCGAATGAATCAAGGCATCCGGGGTGAGATGGCGATGTTTCTTGAGTTGTTTCAACGAGTCGATTGCAATGTCCAAACCAAGTGAAGCAGAGACTTCATAGGCCAAAATCTCATTCGTTTCGGCGTCTTTTATCGTTGATAAATAGGCACGCTTGTTTTTCCCATAGGTTAAATACGTGATGTCGGTTAAGAGAACTTTACCGGCGATCCCTTGCTTAAAAGCTCGGTTTAATGCGCGGGATTTGCTTTTCGAATTGGACAAACGATGTTGTACTTTTGCATGACTCGACGGATGCGCTTGAGGTTGTATGTGACTCCATATTGATGCTCCAGCGTCATTTTGATTTGACGAGCCCCCTTCCTTCTTCCCCGGTAACGGTAGGCTTTCAGAAGAATCGCTTTGACTTTTTCATCGTTTTGTTCCTGTTTTTGACGATGTAATTGAGCATTTCCACTACGATATCGGTAATAGCCGGAACGTGAGACCCCTGCGATTTCACAAAGAACATGCACCTTTCTTTGGAAAGGGTATGTCTTCATCATCTGTTGGATCAGTTCGAACTTTTGTGACGTACATAGTTTGATTTCTTTTTTTTCATCTGCCTTTCGAGTTGATCGAGCTTTTTTAAGAATTCATTCTCCGCCTCAAGCCATTTCATTTTTGCTTCCAAACGGGTGTATTTTTCTTCGAGACTTAATTCACGGGTCAGAGGACGGCCTGAGGCGTGTGTTCTAGCGTCTGTTAATCCAGTCGGCCCTTGTTCTTGAAAAGCTGTGAGCCAACGATTGGAAGCCTTCCGAATCCGGGTTGCACCCAAAGCATCAATGTCAAAACCCGCTTCCTGAAAAATCTCACTTGGAAGTTTACCTTGACCATACTCTTGAATAAATCGTTCTTTAAAAGCATCCATATATGTAATGGCTTTAGCACTGACATTTTTCACATAGGGATTTGTTCTTAACTGCATTTGCTCTTGAGTTGTAAATAACTTTTTAGACATCTGCTTCGACCACCGCTCCGTTTTTTTATTAATTGTACACAAAAAAGACCCTACAAGATGACCTTTTTAAAGTGTCTATCTTATAGGGTACAGTTTATTAATCGGAGTCACCTTTTTTAATGGGAAAATTTCCAGTCAGAAAGTGCAAATATGAATGAATGGTTCGACTAATACAGAAGGTGGAGGTGTTTGTATAATGTCTACAACCTGTTGTTAGTACACGACATGGCAACAAATAGCCAAAATTTAAATATTTGGAATTTTTAGATTGACAGTCCCATCCAATATCCATATTATAGAAAAATATAGCAGAAAGTAAAGAAATTTGAATTGGAGGTGAAGTTCTTTATGAAGGATATCGTATTCCTGTGTGACAAGCGAATTAACACCAAAACCGGATTTCTCGAAGCCTTGTCCAAAATATCGGATACAACCAACATTTTGTTGGTGGAACAAGGATATGAACAATTTGCCTCATTACCAGAGGGGTTGTTCAGTGCTGTGTTCGAAGTGAACGATATTACTCGGATTGATCAGGTGGAAGAGGTTTTTGAGCGCATTTTGGATGAGTATGATGTGGAACGAGTGATTGCCCCCACTGAGAATGTGGTGGAAACAGGAGGGTATCTCAGAACACGTTTTGGTATCCCTGGCATTCAGAAGAACCAGGCCGAGACAGTGCGGAACAAGTGGATCATGAAGGAGACATTGCGGCAGGCGGGAATCCATACGTCACAGACACGTATAGCATCCAATGCCGTGCAGATCAGAAAGATTGTTGCAGGTATTGGCTTTCCGATCATTATCAAACCGATTAGTGGCTGGGCGACGATCATGACGTACAAGCTTAGCAATCAAGAGGAGCTTGAGCAGTATATCAGCCATTCCTGGAATCGGGAATCGGTGCTCATTGAGGAATTTATCACCGGTAGGGAGTTCCATATAGATTCCATCGTTTCCGAAGGTGAGCTTGTATTTTCCTCCGTCTCTGAATATTTGTTTAATTGTCTCGAAATCGTCCAAAATGATCGCCCTTCCGGCACGATCTGTTATCCGGCTAACACCCAATATGAATATGTGGAACGGATGCAGTCGTTTAACGAAGAGATCATACGGAAGCTGGGAATACGTAACAGTGTGTTCCATGCAGAGGTATTTCTTCTGCCGAATGGTGAGATCTGCTTCGGAGAGATTGGAGCACGTATTGGGGGTATTGTCATCATTCCGCCAATGGTGTTGAATTCCCATCGGGTTAACCTGTTTGATGCAGCCATTCAAACGGAACTGGGAATATATGAGGCCCCAACCCTTGTTAATTCAGGCAAGTACACCGGTGCGATTAATTTTCCATCTGCTGTGGGCAAGATCGAGAGTATCTCATCAGCAGAAGATTTTAAATCGATGGAGGGACTTATTGATATCCGAATTAACTATACATCGGGTCAGTCCATTTCAGGTGGTCGCGATACGATGTCTAGATCCGGATTTGCCATTGTGGAAGGCCCTGATATTGAATTCGTTAGAAAACAACTTCTAGAACTACATGACAAGTTTGTCCTGGTTCACCAATAAACCATTCTAGGAGGGCTTTGGGTTGTTGCTAGATAACGCTGATGTGAAGAGATTGGATAGTCATGATTGGAGAAAGCAGGAATTTGAGTATTTTGAAAAGGACATGACCGGTGAGAGTCCACGGTTTCCCTGCATATTCGGTTCCATGGGGCTTAATCGCAATGAGCTGCGGTTCTCCTTTTTTGATGATGTAGAAGACGATTCCATAGAAGAGCTTGCAAAGGCCTTGAGAGAATATGTGGAACAGGCAAGGAGCTTTGGAAACTACACTTCCATGGTTACATTCTTTAATATTGACAAGGATTTATCCATCCATGAATATCAGCATACATTTTGGTCCATCCTGACCCGGCTGCACACCATCGACTTGAAAGAATGGCCAGAATCCATACCGAATGAAGAGAACGATCCTTTGTGGGAATTTTGTTTTCATGGGGAACCCATTTTTGTCGTTTGTAACACACCAGCACATGAGATCAGAAGGAGCAGACGTGCGAATACATACATGATTACCTTTCAGCCCCGATGGGTCTTTGATTCGATTGGCTTGGGAACACCAAAAGGAGATAAATCCAAGGATTTGGTGCGAAGCTTGCTTCGGCAATACGATGCAATTGATCCATTCCCGCATCTAGGGATCTACGGAAGTCCGAATAATCGGGAGTGGCTGCAATATTTTATTCCAGATACCAACGAAGTTTCTGCTACAGCGCAATGCCCATTTCATCATATGAGGAGGAATAGTATGAGTTCAGTTCAATATATCCAAGGGTCTGACGTCACACTTGAAGAAGCTGTAATGCAATTGCTGCCTGTAACCGGTTCGGTCGAGGTTCAAAGAGATACCCCATTCAGGGAGCACAAATCCCATACCCATCCTACAGACGAAACCCTTTTAATCATAAGTGGAGATATTACTTTCTATACAGAAGAAGGGGAGCTGTATTGCACGCCTGGTGACCGCATTCTGCTTCCGGCTAACACGGTGCACTCCTCCAAGGCTGGAGAGAATGGAACGTTGTATATTATTGCTTTGGAGTTCGTGGAGCAGCCGAAAGAAGAGGTTCTGGCATGAGTCGGTCCTCCGTTGGTCTGCTCATGAGAAAAGGTTTTTCCCTGCACGGGGATCATATTGAAGCTCTGGGGGGAATTTTTGAGGAGGTCCATTTATGGACCTCTGTTCCTGGGTATGAACAAGATCCGCGCTTTCGGTCCGTTCAGCTTCTTCCCAAGTATGAGAATGTGGAAGAGATGATCGAGCAGGCGAGAGAAAAGGGAGTTCCGTTTTTTGTTACCTGGCAGGAGACGGATATTGTACTGAATGCCAGATTGAATGAAGGATTGGGAAGACAGGATATCCCTGTTCAGGCAGCTGAAATTGCCAGAGACAAGTCCAGACAACGTCAGTTTTTGCAGCAGCAGAATACAGCTTGTCCGATATTTCATGCTGTAAATACGATGGATGAGGCCGTTTCGGCAGCAGCAAGTGTAGGCTATCCGGTTATTATCAAACCGACACTGGCGGCATCCAGCAGCCATGTAGCACTCGTTCATTCTCTTTCCGAATTGAAGCAGGCCTTTGATAGCATATCGCAACTTGCCGTTTCGCAATCGGGACTGTATTTCGATGATGAATGTCCTGCAATAGCACTGATTGAAGAGTTTCTTCCGGGTGAGGAGATCACGCTGGATGGGGTAGTTGTCAACGGAAGGTTTTATCTGGGGGGAGTACATAACAAACTCAGAATGCCAGGTCCTTATTTTGAAGAGGACGAATATACCCTGCCCTTTCAGGGAGAATCCAATGTGGAACAAGACCTTTGTGAGATGGCTCGGCAAATATGCACAGGTCTGAAGCTTGAAAATGGACTGTTTAACGTTGAAGCCAGACAAAACGCAAACGGGGAGTACAAAGTGGTGGAATTCAGCTGTCGTATCAGTGGTGGGCATGTCTATCGCAATATCCGCGATGTGTACGGGACCGATCTGGTGACCGCCCATGCTTACGGTCTTCTGGGCGAGGATGCGCTTGCTGCCCATTTTGCGAAACGAACGGCTCCGAAGTGTGCAACCTGTATCAAATTTGTCTACCGTGACGGGAAGGTGCTGAATAATACCAGCGGTGAGGCAGCAGGCGATGTCAGATACCGGGCTTATTATCCGGTTGCTGCCAAAGGCAGAGTGGTCCACTCTGCTCCAAAAGGATTCGACATCACAGGTCTGCTGTCTGTGCGTACCCCATATGAGGGTCCTGAGGACATTGAAGCGGTAAAACAGGCCGCAAGAGTTCTGGAACAAAAGCTTGATTTGCAAGTTGCTGAGGTGAGACAGCTGCAATGATGCAGACCATTCTGTTCATCCTCTTCCTGTCTATTACCTTATGTGGAGATACCATATTGAATATTACCCTGATCTGGTCTGTACTGGAACAGGGCGGGTCGATTACTCATCTGAGTATCATTATTACGATAATGAGTTTGGTGCCTATTTTACTGCAAAAGTATAGCTTTTTCCTTAAAACGGCCCTTAAAGAACGACCATTGCTGATTTTCAGCTTGGCCCGTATTCTGGGTATTGTGTTTCTGCTTGTGTTTTTGATTCAATTTTCAGGCAATACCAATGTGTATGGTTTATACCTGATTGGCGGCATTTTCTCCGTGATTCTGTTTTTGTCCAATCAGAGCCTGGAAATCTACATGTCCCAGATGGTATTGGACGGGAAAATCAAATCACACAAGGCCTCGCATGACTTGCAGACGGCGATTCAGATTGGTGCATTTGGAGGGAGCGCAGTAACGGGAATCCTGCTCAGTATAGGTGGATTGCCAATGATCTCAACAGTACTGATGGTGACGCTGGCTGTGGGCATGATGGCTCCTTGGCTCATTCCGATTCTGTCCCGATCCGGTCAAGTGGAGCAGAACGTACAGAAAGCAACAACGGAGGCTCCGCAGATTACGTACTCCGACGCCATTCGGAAAAAAGTTCTGAACATGACCATACTGGCAGTAGTTGTATTAACCGTACAATTGGGAGCAATTAATTTTATCGTACCGATTTTGTTCCATGATATCTATAACTGGGATTCATCCCGGTATGGGGCCATGGGTGCAGCGATGGGTCTGGGTGCCTTTCTCGCAACGCTGATTCGTAAATGGGAACACCGAATTCCTATGTATTTATTTATACTGATTGGCGTGATCGATATCATCATTGGCACGGTTCAAGTGTTTGCAGTGTCGTTGATCTGTGGATTCATGCTTGGGTTTGTGTTTAACCGGACACGTATTATGCAAAGATCGGTCATGTTTGATAACTTGCGCAGCCGCGAAGAGACCATGAAGTGGTCGGGAAGATCAACGTTCGCCACTCAATTTACAAGATCTGTTGTCCCACTGGTGCTGGCACTTCCGCTGTCCCTGATGGGGCAGGAGAACACGGGTGTACTGCTAGGAACACTTGGTGTTACGGTGACGATAATCCTGTTTGTCGCCATCCGACTGGAGAACAGATTGCCGCTTCAAGGCACGGAATCGATCATTGCTGGTGACAGTAAACCTTCGATTTGAAGCAGACACTCCGTTAGTAACGGTTGGGATATAAAGTGTAAGGAAGGTCCGCCAGATACATTCTGGTTGGCCTTTTTTGTTGTATCAAAGCGGAAGACATGTGGATAACCTGGAACGGGTTAATGATCCCATGACGTATTTAATCTAGAGTTAATACTATATGTGGATATCTTGTGTATATAATTTTCTAAATGTGGACAAGTGAGTGGAACTTAAAACAAGAGAGTATCTTTTGTTAACAGAAAACTTGTTTTTATTTAATTAGTACTATATAGTTCTAATTATGACAAATCAAAAATCGACTAATGGATCTGCCAAATCAAAAAGTTCCAATCCGGTGAACCGGACGAAGGCAGTTGAAGTGGCTGCACAGTTATTCCTGCGTCAGGGATACAGCTACGTCAGCATGGATGAGGTCGTACGGGTAAGTGGAGTATCCAAGTCCAACATTTATTATCATTTTAAAAACAAGGAGGAATTGCTTCAGGCCGTGGTGCAATACTGGATTGCCCAGTATGAATCAGAGTTGTACTTGCTGCTCAGTCAGCGTGAGCGAGGGGTGGAAGAACGCATCTACTCATTCATGGCATTGCTGTCGGCAGGCATTGAAGGCCGAAATTACGAAGGGAGCTGTCCGTTCGTTACGCTATATATGCAGACACCCGATACTGCACCCCAAGTGAAGGAGAGCATATCCAGATTCTTTCGTGAGCTTAGGCCTATGGTGGAAAAGCTGTTTCAGCAAGGTTTGGATCGGGGTGAATTTCGCCAAGGAATCGAGCCAGGACCGGCCGCTTTGTTATTTATTGCTGCCCTGGAAGGTTCACTTATTCTTGCGGGAACTGCCCGTGATGTAGGGATCATAGAACAATCGGCACGTACGTTTTGTCAGATGCTTCGTTAATCGAAGCTCTTTTTTTGAATATAACTAGTACTATATAGTACTAAAAGGAGCCGTAATAGAATGAGTGTACATACAACAAAAATAAATCAGGTAGGGAGCGAGCCTGATATTTTAGCAACAATCATTTTCATGACAGGCAGCACAGGTTTTATTGGCAAAGAAACGGTCAAACAACTCACGCAGTTAGACGCACAATTGCTCTTGTTGGTTCGTTCGGAACATCGAGCCAGAACGGTGCTGAAGGCTTATGGAGTGAAGAATTTCGACCAAATTACATTTATTACGGGTGATTTATCCCATTCGGGTCTTGGAATGACTACAGCGGATCGGGAGCGTGCTCTTGAAGCAAATGTAATCATACATGCGGGTGGAACCATGGACGTTACCTTGGACCGAAAAGTAGCAGAGCAGATATTTATGAACGGAGCCAGAGAAGTGGCACAGCTAGCACAGGAAATCCACCGTACTCATGGATTGGGACACTTTATCCACGTTGTTGGTTATATGAGTCCTTATGGAGAGCGGAATGAACAGGGGAATTATCTACAGGTTGAGCATGTGGATAACAATGAAAGTGCGTATGAAGAGATGAAGTTTCATGCCGATCTTCATATTCGCGAGCATGCAGTGCAGCATAACTATCCCTTATCCGTTGTGAATCCAAGTACAGTGGTTGGACCGCGTCCCACCGGTGAAACCGAGCAAACAGGCGGGATTGGGCTGCTCATTCAGGCGATTCAGAAAGGACTTATGCCGGTCGTGCCGGGAGGTTCATCCTATTGGTTACCGCTTGTGGAGAATGACATTGTTGCACAGACGCTTGTTTTTCTATCCAGGGAAACCGCTCCAGTTGGAGGTACCTATCCACTATTGGCGCGGAAGGAAGACAGCCCCAATATGAAGGAACTGCTGCAACTTCTGGCGCAGCAACTGGACGTACCCAAGCCCAAAGGGGCTGTGCCATTACCATGGATTCAATGGATCATGAAATCTGGGGGTACACGCATCAGTGGTGTTCCAGCGGAGTCAGTTGCTTTTATTACCAACAGGTCATTCCCGGTTGAAGAGACGGAGGCACTGTTCACACGCATGGGGCAATCCTGGCCGGACATCCGGGAACAGCTTCCGCTGGTTACAGCCGATCTGGACTATCGTCTTCGTTATACGCCGTTACCTGAGGGTTTTCCGACAGATTATATTCGGTCACGGAGCGGAAATATGGCTATGCTTGGTTGGGAGGGTGAGGGAGAGCCTTGGATTATTGTACATGGTTTGCTTCAATCTGCGGATGAGATGTTACCTTTGGGACAACAGCTTAGGGAACGGACCGGGAACCCGGTATGGCTAATCGATCTCGCTGGATTCGGACGTTCTCCCGTGCATCAGGTGGATGAAGCATTTGAAGGTCAGGTGGATGCATTGCTTCAGGCGCTCGGTGAGTTTGAAGGTCCGGTGAAGCTGGTGGGTCATTCGATCGGTGCTGCTATTGCAGCTGCGGCACAGATGCGCAGCGGGCGGACAGACATTCGGTTGGGGTTGCTTCAGCCAGTAGCTAACAATTCGAATCCAAATGTGCTGAGATGGATTTCCCGTATGCCAAGAGGGCTGATGCGCTCTCTGCTGCGTGGCAGATCGGAGAAAAGTTGGATTCAAATGTTCAGTGCATATGGCGGCGTAGGCGACGGCAGTGTTATGGCCCATACCATGGGCAAGAGAATACGTTCCAGTCTCCAATCCCCTCGCATTGCAGGAGCGCATGCAGACCTGTTGCGGTGGATCCACTCGGGTCAGAGGAAAGGCGCCAGTTCAATGTTGTGGGCGAAAATGGAAAGTCAGCATTATGCCAAAAATGCGCTGGTCGTATGGGCCAAGGAAGATCCGGAGTATCACTATCCTCGGGATATGAACCCGAAGATCAAACGCATAGATGTGCCCTATGGGCATTACTTTCCGACGTTTCAGTATAAGGAAACAGCTGCAATCCTCGTCGAATGGTCTGGTAACGTGAGATGAGTTTAGATTCGGTTCGGATATGCAGGAATCCCATGCAAACTGTCGAAAGGGTCAAGTCGAGTTGTGAAGAGATGAACCAAAGACAGGAGAGATGAATGTATGAGTCAGCAACGTGTGGAGATCAGTAAAAATGTGCTAATCGAGTGTCTGGGGCTGCGCAGCGGAGAGAATCTGGTGGTTGTCGCAGACGACATGAAACAGGATTTGGCCGAATCCATCTATGAGGCAGGCAAAGCACTTGGAGCAGAATCCGTCCTCTTAATCATGAAGGAACGCAGCAGATCCGGCGAAGAGCCACCTGCGCCAATCGCGGATGCCATGATTCGGGCAGATGTAGCCGTGTGTGTAACGCGATATTCATTAACCCATACCCAGGCACGCAAACAAGCCGCTGCATCAGGAACCCGAGTGGCAACCATGCCTGGTATGACAGAGGATATGTTTATGAACGGAGCAATTACGGCTGAATACTCACAAGTAAAGGCATTAACCGAGAAGGTGACAGCTCTATTAACTGCAGGTCGTCATGTACGAATAGAGAAGCAGGGCCATAGTCTTTCCTTCTCCATTGAAGATCGTAACGGTGTACCGAGCACAGGCATGTACTTGAACCCCGGTGAATCAGGCAATTTGCCATCTGGAGAAGCCTATATTGCTCCGGTTGAGGGTAAAGGCGAAGGCCGTATTGTTGTAGATGGCTCCGTTGCTGGAATCGGTGCACTTCGTGAACCGATGATATTAACCGTCAAGGAAGGACGTTTGGTTTCAGCTGAAGGCCCGGATGGGGCTCAATTACTGGCAACACTTGGCGAGGGGGATGGTCGCTTTCTCGGCGAATTTGGAATTGGGACCAATAACAAGGCGAGAATTATGGGTGTAGTGCTGGAAGATGAGAAAGTGTATGGTACGATTCATGTGGCTTTTGGCAGCAATAATACATTCGGTGGAATGATTGCTGCCGGTGTGCATATCGATGCAGTTGTGCAAAAGCCGGATGTGTATATCGATGACACGCTAATCATGCGTCAGGGTGAACTGGTGGAATAACCAGAGTAAAGGAAATCGGGCATGTCCACAACGTGTCCACAGTAATGGATAACTGGGGCGAAAATTCAGATTTTACGTCAGATTTACAAACAAATACACAACATGTCCACATTAAAATAATGAATATCCACATAAAACACTAAAGATATCCACAACATGTGTGCAATATGTGCACAACTTATCCACAAATCAGGTATAACTCATGTTTTCTCTCGACAAAATAGCCCTTTTGGAGTGAAAACATGAGTTATCCACAGAAATCCCGTTTTTTTGTTCCAAGTATTTGAAAACATAGAAACAGATCCATAAATATGGGGATAAAAAAGACCAGAGATCAGCTTCATGCCGATCTTTGGTCTTTATTTGCAACTAAAATAATGAGATTGATGTCAGGTTACTTACTCTCCGTATTGAAACGACTGACTTCCAACAGCAATTTTTCTGATAGGGGAATTCCATAACCGAAACAACCCCTGTATATACTATTTATATCGGCAGTTGATGCGGTAATTTTACATGGCCTTTGGTAGAGGAAGTGAACAGATCAGAACCAAGTCGCTGCATGGGCACAAACAAATGAGCAGAGCGAAGACAGCAACCGGTAATGCAACGTCTGCTGAAGTTGGCAAAATTGATCTGAAGCCTAAACATTTGCTTGAAAATAACCGATACACCAAAGTAACAACTAATGGGACGAAATTACCTGTGGTGACTTGGTGAATGTGAACCACAAGCAGGTCACTTTGCCAAATAAAGTGCTCTTCTTGTAATTTTATTTTAATATTTTACATGGATCTGATTATACGGAATGAGAGGGTATGGGGATATTTATGGATGAGGGAATGCAATATATTAATTTTTCGGTAGGAGACCAGATCTTTGCACTTCGAATTGATGAAGTTCATGAGATCATCAGAATGGTACAGGTAACAACAGTTCCATTTGGAAGTCCGGAGATCCGAGGCTTTGCTTCGTTATATGGTAAGGTCGTTTCGGTTGTGAGTCTTCGTGTATTGTTAGGCATGCCAGACCAGGAGGATACCTCTTCTACACGTATTATTGTGGTGCCTTACAAAGGTGGATTCGTACCGCTGATCGTAGATATGGTCGATTCTGTTGTAAGTTACGATCGTTTCGAGGAACCGGCTGATGAACACCGCCGTTTCATGCTTGGTGTTTTTGACAAAATCGGGTTCTGTGAAGACCATCGTGCAGGCATTTTGAACCTGGATGTACTGCTGGGCAGCTTGATCAGATCATCGTAATGTAACGATCCGTAATTCTTTCTATATTCAGTATTATCCTTCGGTTGACCCAAATGTTCCTCATCCGCTTTTCGGGAGAAGGGACATTTTTTTGTGCCGCTAGGGCGTGTCTGAAAACTCCGAAGGAAGCAGATTTTGCCGAATTTTCGTTCCAAGCAAGAAAGTCTTCCGCAGGCGTGCAGGGGCACGTCAAGGGAAAGTGACGCAGCAGGGGGCGAAAAGGGGGTGAAAGATGCACTTCAGCGAGTTTTGAGACACGCCCTAACCATCGAAATAACCACTTTTTATGGGTAAAGGTTTTTAAATCCGATCATTTTCGTATATGATGGAGAGTAACAATGCGAAGGGATGACGGGAGACTTTAATGATGCAATCGCTGTATGGAGTATGGCTTGGTGACGTATTTTTTTGTTTTTCCGGTGAAACATCGGAACCGCGTGTGGATGCATGGAGCCACGTGGTAAGAAGGTTGAATTTTGGCGACGGGGGTCGTCTGTTTCAGCCTGCCGCTCTGCGTCTTGCAGAGCTGCGCTGGCCGAATCCGCTGAGGAACACGGCTGAAGCCAAGAACACGAAGCGGCGTCAACTGCTGGGACGCACATTGGAAGGCTTGGCAGTCTTGCCCAAGGATGCCTTCAGGTTGCTGCTGCAATGGGATGACCGTTTGTTCAATGCAGCCGGAATTCAGGTGGGAGAAGAGATGCGTTACTGGATCAAAGCGGCGCAGTTCACACAGGAGCTGCTGTTGCGGGGGGCAATTGCTCCATCGGCTGAATTCGCAGCCAAGACGGGCGCACGTCGACGGACCGGGCAAGAGACATTGACCGGAGTATGGCGGCCACGCTTGCAGTCAGAGGAAGACATTGAACGCTTCCGCGATCTCGCTGAAGCGATGCCTCCTATTGGTTTGGCTGCTCCCGGAGCCTATGCTTCATTGGAACCGGAAACACGTGAGGAAGCAGGGGCGGCGGTATTATTTTCATTCATGAGTGGCATGATTCATGCTGTAGTGACGAGTGAGCTGGAGGGGATGGACAGTGAGTTGTCCCGTTACCGCACGCCATACCGACGTGGATCTTCCCCGGTAGCTGAGCTCTGGTGGAACAGTCTTATATCGATGTTCCGTCCTGTAACGGTGCAAGGGCCTACGGACGATATGACAGCCTTTATTCATACGTTACAGGATGCCGGTGGAACCACGATGCCGATCGTAGGAGCAGGAGAAATGGCGCCTGCCGAAGGCCAATTGAAGCTGGTACTCCGGCTGGAACCGCCGCTGGGTGAGCATGAAACGATCTGGGGAATCAGCTTTTGGGTGGACAGTGAGCAGGAAACGAGCCTGAGGTTGCCTGTACGTACCATCTGGGCACATCCGGAGCGTGATCTCGACCGTGGGAAAGTGTTATATACCTCGGCGGCAGAACAGTTGTTGATGGCAATCGGGCATGCAGCAGAACTGGCACCTGAACTGGAGACGGCGCTGCTCATCGCTCGTCCAGAGGGAATCAAGCTGGAGCAGCAGGGTTTCTTTGAATTTCTTACACATGCCGTTCCGCGTCTGCAAAAGGCCGGGATAACCGTTCTCATGCCTTCCAAATGGAGTCGTGCCGGGAAACGTCGTGCGGGACTGCGTCTGCAGATGTTGAATCAGGGAACAGAGCGGTTGCCTGGAGCCACATCGGCACTTGGCATGGAACAACTGGTTGCTTTCAAGGCGGAGCCCATGCTGGATGGTAAACCGGTCACGGCGGAGGAACTGGCAGCGCTCGCTGAATCGACTGTTCCATATGTCATGTTCCGCGGTGAATGGATTGAAGTGGATACGAAAGAGATTCGCCAAGTCCTGCGTTATATGAAAAAAGAAGAAGAACAATATATGCCTCTCTCCGAATGGCTGCATCTGGCTGCGGATGAAGGGGAGGATTCCGCATGGAAGGGTCTTTCCGTCTTCGGTGCAGAATCCGATGGATTACTCGCTTTCCTACTCGATGGACAGGTGCTTCGCAGTATTGAGCCCCGTCAGGTTCCGGCAGAATTGCATGGTGAATTACGACCTTATCAGGAACGTGGATACCAATGGTTATCCGCTATGCGTGAGCTGGGTTTCGGCGTATGTCTCGCGGACGATATGGGACTAGGGAAGACAATTCAGGTAATCACCTGTCTGCTGGATCGAAAACACGAGGAACGGCAGGCAGCCGAAGAGGAAGCACGTGAGAATGACATGCTGAACGAAGCAGATGATTCATTCACAGCGGCTGAGCACACGAATGTGCAGCCCGTTCATCTGCCTGCGCTCATTGTGTGTCCCACCTCGTTGCTTGGGAACTGGCAGCGTGAACTGAAACGGTTTGCCCCGGATCTGTCGCTGTACATTCACCATGGCGGACAACGGTTGCACGGGAGCGAATTCCAGGCAGAAGCGCAGACCCACGACATTGTACTCACGACCTATCATCTGGCAGGCAGAGATGGGCCGGATCTGGCTTCGTTACACTGGTCCACCATTGTGCTGGATGAGGCTCAATATATTAAGAACTACCGTACCAAGCAAGCGCAAAGTGTGATGCGTCTGTCTACACTTCACCGTATTGCGATGACGGGCACACCTGTAGAGAACCGACTGAGCGAACTCTGGTCCATTTTCCAGTTCCTCAATCCGGGGTATCTGGGCACAGCTTCATCGTTCCGTCAGCGTTATACGGGACTGGGACCATCCGAAGAAAATGCAGCATCCTTGCGTGAGCTTCATCGACTGGTATCTCCATTCATGCTGCGCAGGTTGAAAAGTGATCCGGATATTCGCAAGGATCTGCCAGAGAAGCTTGAACTGAAATCCTATTGTTCGCTGACGCCAGAGCAGACGGTGTTGTACCAGCGCGTGGTAGACGATCTGATGGGTGGTCTGGATGGCCGAAACGGCATTGCCCGGAAGGGGATTGTTCTATCGTCTCTGACCAAGCTCAAGCAGATCTGTGATCATCCAGTGCTGGCGGACAGCAATCGGAAAGACCATGGCAAGGCGGAGGCATCCGGTAAGATGGAACGATTGCTTGAACTGCTGGATGCCATCCGTGATAACGGGGAATCTGCCCTGATCTTCACTCAATATGTTGCTATGGGAGATCTGCTGGTGTCACGACTGAAACAGCGATATGAGGAAGAACCGTATTTCCTGCATGGTGGTGTATCGAAGGCGCAAAGGGATGATATGGTGGAGACTTTCCAAAAGGGAGAGGGTCCGTCCATGTTTGTTCTATCTCTTCGTGCCGGAGGTGTAGGTCTGAATCTGACACGCGCGAGTCATGTGGTTCACTATGATCGGTGGTGGAATCCCGCGGTCGAGAACCAAGCGACGGACCGTGTCTTCCGAATCGGGCAGAATCGCAACGTGCAGGTGCACAAGCTGATCTGTCAGGGGACGCTGGAGGAACGAATTGATGAACTGATTGAGAGCAAGAAGGCACTATCCGAGCAGGTCGTCGGTTCAGGTGAGAACTGGCTGACAGAGATGTCGGATGATGAGCTGCGTGGTCTGATCTCGCTTCAGGGTGAGACGTGGCTGTGACCTTGAACATTCAGGAGAATATAGATGATGAGAAAGGGGGATTGTTGTGAGCGAAAAATGGAAGATCGAGCTGCATATGTCCCCCGGTGGATGGACAGCAGAAGTAAATACAGCAGCGGATGCAGATCAGAAAGTTTCCGCTTCCGCTGCTGAGGGTAAGACCGGATCAGCCGCAGGCATGTTCACGGTCACGGGAACGCCAGCGCGACTGAGCGAAGCCCAGCACGAGGCTGTACTGGCTCAGCTGCGCGAGCGCCCGCTGACGCTGTACGCCCTGCTGCGCGGCGGCCCGGCGCCTGAGGAGCTTGCCGGGCTACTGCCGGCAACGCTCGCGCCCGAGGGCTCGCCAGGCGCAGCCACGGCCAGCGCGGCCGTGGCGTGCACCTGCGGCCGCCCGGGCTGCGCGCATGCCGCGGCCGCTGAGCGCGCCGTAGCCGTGCGCCTCGCGGCCGAGCCGCTGCTGCAGCTGGCGCACGCCGGCCTGCCGCGCGAAGCGCTGCTCGCCGGCGTGCTGGGGGCATGGGCGGAGGAACTCGCCCATGATCCCAGCGGCCCCGGCCGCGCAGCGGAAACGGCTGGCCGCCCGCAAGTGCGGGGCGGCGAAGGCGGCGCAGCCGTCGGCGAGTGGATCGCCGAGGCCGCTGCAGACGGCGCCATGCACCAGCCGGGGCCGGGCTTTGGCGCCGTTGAGGTGCGCCTCGCGCAGCCGGGCAAGCCGCCAGCCTTGCCGGAGCTGACGGCGCTGCTGCCGGGCGTGCCGGCCACCGCAGGGCTGGATTTGATCCGCGAGCGTGTAGCGGCGCGGATGTGGCAGGCTGTCCAGAAGAAGAAGGACAGCCCGGCAACCAAATGATGCACCCATCAGAGCGGGGGAGATCTTCAGATCACCCCTGCTTGTTTTTATTGCATAATCACTTTTTGCATTTTGCATTTTGCATATTGGATATATGAAGGCGTATTCCCATTTCACTTCTATGGTGTTCAGCACTGAGATGTTACTCTAAAAGTCCAAAAAACGATCATACAAGCTGTGCAGCCCATATATATTCATCCGGATCTCTTCTAAAGGAGGTCTTTACAGGTGGAGCTTCGCTCCCAATTAAGGTATACTGTCGCAGGGAACACTGCACGCAGACAACGATATAACATTTATATTATTGCGATAGGAGTTTTTATATGAAATCACGTACAGGAAGACAGCGCCGCATTGTGGTTATGCTGTCCTCATTGATGATATGCGGAGCATTGCTTGCCGCTTGCCAGAATGGCACAGAGGAGAGCCAGGATCCGAATGGAGCAGGTAACACACAACAAGAGTCAGACGGCACAACGGTTCATTTTACGGAGGATAAGGGAACGGACGGCGACAATGCTGGTGGCGATGATACCTCATCTTCGGGCAACAGCGATGAGGGCACAGGCAGTGAGTCAGGTAATGCTTCAGCGGGCGAAGAGCAGGGTTCTTCGGACGATGGGAATGGTGCGACAGCTGAAGATCCATTGATGGAGAAACGCAGCATCAGCGCACTGCAAACGACAATTGATGCACAATCCGTGGTGACCAATGCCGAGTCTATGACCGTCATTGTCAACAAGCAACGCAGTCTGCCGGAAGGGTACGAGCCGGACGATCTGGTGGAGCCGAATGTACCGTTCTCCTTCGACGAACCACATGAGAAGCGGCATATGCGCAAGGAAGCTGCCGAGGCACTGGAGAAGTTGTTTGCAGGTGCAAAAGCGGATGGCATCGAGCTTCGTGCGGTGTCTGGCTATCGTTCATATCAGCGTCAGGTATCCATCTACAACAACAATGTCAAAACCAAAGGTCAAGAATATACCGATCGTGTGAGCTCTGTACCAGGCAGAAGTGAACATCAGACGGGTCTAGCCATTGATGTATCCAGTCCGAGTGTAGGCAATGTGCTGGAAGAGGTATTTGGCACATCGAAGGAAGGCCAGTGGCTGGCTGAACACGCCGCAGAATATGGATATGTTATCCGTTATCTGCAAGGTGAAGAAGATACAACAGGTTACGTCTATGAGCCTTGGCATATCCGGTACATCGGTACGGATTTGGCGTCGGATGTAGCGAAGAGTGGATTAACTCTGGAAGAATACTTCGATGAGGCTAATATTAAGTTGTAATCCGGATGCTTATCCTTAAAGATAAGATACTAATTTTCCTGAAATCCCCTGAATGACTGTCCTTGATCTAAACAATGGGCAGTCATTCAGGGGATTTTTGTGTTCAAAAATGATGTTGGAATTAGCGAGGGAAGAGAGAATGAGCAGACAGCAGGTTTTTACGGGCTCCCCATTGAACCGTTGGTGGGATATTGCCGTGCCATCCGTGTAGGTAACCGAATTGAAGTGGCAGGGACAACGGCGATGCAAGAGGGTCTGGTTGTTGGTGCAGGTGATCCCTATGCACAGACGAGGTTCATTTTGCAGACGATTGAGAACGCACTGAAAGAGTTGGGTGCTGACATGTCGCATGTGGTGAGAACCCGGATGTTTGTGACCGATATCTCCAGATGGGAGGAAGTTGGCAAGGCGCATGGTGAATTTTTTGGACAGATCCAGCCTGTAGCCACCATGGTTGAAGTTAGCGCACTCATTGATCCCTTGTTGATGGTTGAGATTGAAGCGGAAGCAATCGTTGAAGATGAAGGTAAGCCCGAATAGACGTATCGCTCCAAATAGTCACAAAAATAACTCCATAAATTAAAAAACAACCTTATCCATGCCTGTCAGAAGACAGGCGGATAAGGTTGTTTTGATAGGCTAACCGTATAGTTGCAGGCTGGTCATCGTGATGCGTCACACTCAATACAACATATGGCAGAAGATGTATGCGGTTTGCAATATACAGCCAGCATATGTTTAACCCGCGCTTTTCACAAACCGTATTATTTTGCTTCCAGTTCTGCTGCAGGTGCTTCCACAACCACTTTCCATGCCGTTCCGATTGGAGGCAGGCTGCGTGTCAGCACAGGGCTATAAAAGCCGATAACTTTGGCATCTTTGGTCAGTTCTTCAGCTTTTACCGTTTCACCTTCGTGGTTCACGATCAGTGTGTCTTTGTCGATGTTCAGCACGACATGGTCAGGAGCTGTTTCTGTTAACCGTGTACCTGTAATCTCAATCTGTGAGATAAGGCCTTCTGTAGTTTTTACATTTTCAATTGTACCCGCCGTACCCAGAACCTCTTTAGGTTGTGCCTCAGATGCTGCAGCTGCATCCAGTACAGTGACTTTATAGGTCGGCGTTTGTGGTGGCAGACTAAGGGTGGTGATCTGGGAATGCTCAGCCTCCACGTTCATGCCAATGGCCAGATCAGTCAGTGCAATCTCTTTCCCCTCCACTGAGATGAATTTCGTATCATCGCTCAGGTTGAGTACAATACCATCCATACCCGCACCGCCAATCTGGATGGACTTATATTTATCTTGGCTCGAGATTCTGGTAATTACACCGCGTTCAGTAACCGTATTCACTTCCTCTTCACTGTAGATGGTCACCTGATTCCCCGTTGTATTTACTTGTCCATGCAGAGCTTTTTCAGCAAAAGATACCGGTACATACAATTTGCCGCCTGTGATTTCGGGCGCTGTGCCCAGCGTGAGCAGCATTTTATTCACGGAATATTGATCCTTGCCTGTGATTACCTGAGTCCAGAGAGCACCTCGGGTCAGCTCTGCAGTTTTAGTTTCTTTATTCCATTCCAGTTCAATACCCAGTGCTTCGGTAAGATCACGCAGTGGGATCATGGCTACTTTGCCATCCTTGTTCCAATAACCATCGGAGATGGACGCACCATTCACGGATACATTTACTGGATCAGCTGCGTTACTATTAGCTGAAACGGATGTTTGATGGACTGGCTGTGTGTTGTCCAGTGTTGCTGCATAAGCGGCTCCACCGCCCAGTGCCATGGATAGGGCCATCAGGGCACTTACTTTTTTCATGTTGTTCTTCATCAAAAATCATCCCTTCTAATCTGTGTACTGTCGCGGTAAAATCTTCCTTAAGGCCGCGTTACATGTTTATAGACGGGACAACTTGATCCATTGTTGCAGTTGGAGTGTAATGAATGTAAGCAGCATGTTAGTTTAGTTTTGAAAGTTCGCATGTATTCCAGGTTATCAGCAGCAGGATCAGGTTAATTTCAGGTAAGTGGCCTAACCTTTGTCCCATATTTCACATTCAAGTACGAGGAGGAACGGATTAGATGAGTGATATGTTGGTAGCGCTCTATCGTTTGCCGGAACAAGAGAGTGGACTGAGAACGCTGGAGGAATCCTCCATTGTGATTCGAAGAGCCATTGCCCCAGAGAAACAGCTTGTACTGGATTGGGTAAGGTCACATTTTAGTCAGGCTTGGGTGGATGAATGTGATGTCGCTTTTGCACGTCAGCCCGTGTCTTGTTATATTGCGGTTGAGCATGGGAAAATGATTGGTTTTGCCTGTTACGAAGCGACATGCCGCAACTTCTTCGGCCCGACAGGTGTGAGCCAGGATGCACGGGGCAAAGGTGTAGGCACAGCCTTGTTACTGGCCTGTATGCATGCGATGAAGGCGGACGGATACGGATATGCCATTATCGGATCAGCGGGACCTGTGGATTTCTATGCCCGAACGCTGGGTGCCGTGAAGATCGAAAATTCGACGCCGGGTATTTACGAAGGCATGCTGCGGGCAGACTAGACGATAATAATGTTCTGGAAGTTGTGTAAAAGGAAGGGAGGACGATGATGAGCACGAAACAAATGCTACACATTGGAATGATCGGTACAGGATCAATCTCGGATCTTCATATGAGGTGTTACGCCAAAAATGAGGATGCTGTCATCTATGCGATCTGCGATCTGAACGAAGAACGGGCTAAGGCTGCTGCACAGAAGTATGATGCTCAATCCGTGTACACCGATTATCGGGAGATGCTGGAGGACCCGCATGTGGATGCTGTCAGTATCTGTACCTGGAATAATACACACGCCGAGTTTGCCATTGCTGCTCTGGAGGCAGGCAAGCATGTACTGCTGGAGAAACCGGTCGCAACCAATGTGGAAGATGCACTGCGGATTGAAGAAGCGGTGAAGAAGAGTGGACGTACGTTTATCGTTGGATTTGTGCGGCGTTATGATAACAATATGCAGATGATGCGCCGATTCATTGATGCCGGGGAGTTTGGTGAACTGTATTATGCCAAAGCTTCCATTCTGCGGCGTCACGGCAATCCAGGCGGTTGGTTCGCTGACAAAAGCCGTTCCGGCGGAGGCCCCCTGATTGATCTGGGCGTACATATTATCGACCAATGCTGGTATCTGATGGGCAGACCGAAACCTGTTTCGGTCAGTGGTAATACGTATCGGAAGCTGGGCAATCGTGCCCATATCGAACATCTCTCTTTTTACAAGGCGGCCGACTACAGTGCAGCTGTGAATGATGTGGAAGATATGGCGAATGCGCTCATTCGGTTTGAAAACGGGGCTTCGCTGGCAGTGGATGTGAGCTTTACCCTGCATGCACGTGAGGATGAGTCTTCGGTGAAGTTATACGGCGAGCACGGGGGATTTGAACTGGAGCCAGAGACGCTGATCGTCACGGAGAAAAATAATACCATCCTGAATATTGAACCCCAGACGGATAATACGGGTCTCCATATTCATAGTGCATTCCAGAACCAGATCGACCATTTTGTAGATTGCTGCCTGAACGGTACAGAACCAATCAGTCCAATCGCGGACGGTGTGACTTCCACGCGCATGCTGTGCGGAATCTACGAATCGGCTGAGAAAGGGCAGGAGATTCGTCTGGATTAACTCCATTTCACGTTCCTGTTGTGCTTTATATAACAAAAGCATGCGTCATCCCCGTGTTCTGCGGCTGCGCATGCTTTTTGGCATCCTGTTATTTGTTCAGTGGTGAATTCTCGTACCCCGGGTCATCGTAATCCGTATTCTCCAGCCTCGGAAGCACGTTCATGCTCTCGATCGCCTGTCGGGTGTCTGGCGTGCCATGGTCATACAGAAAAGTGTACAGCAAGGTCATGCCATCCGAAAATTGCTCTGTTGCCTCATCATGATCTGCCGACTTGTAGGGTACCGGAGCCCGTTGCAAGGTATAGGCATCGTCATCCTCCAGCACTTTCATCAGATCTTTCAATCGGCCCAACTGTTCATCATCCACCAATACTTCAAAGGATGTAGATTCGTTCTGTGTTTGTTCAATAAGATTATGTGTTACCGATACATACAGATGCTGTTTGCCGTCCTGCATAATCCAACCTCCATTCTGAAATGGAAAAAAGACGCTTCTACTGTTAATAAACAGCAAAAAGCGCCCTGAAACGAGCCATAACGGTATCCCGTATCGTTTATTTCCCAAATCTCCCCGTTACGGGGACCTGACGCGTACCAGCCTCCATCGATCCTGAACACAGGGGACAGGCGGGAGGGCCCGATGATGCCTTCTTGGTTGCCTTTGAAGGCACAGCCGGCTTCTGTCTTAGCCACGCTTTGCACGTGGATGAACTGCATTTCCAGATCGCAACGGTCTCCGTACGCTCAGCATTACCTGAACCTGAAGTATGCGACTGTGAACTGGAGGGGGTAGCAGCTGTCGGACTCACACCTGTGGTGCTGAACGCCTTATGGTTGCGGATTTCACCACTGCCACGCCGTTCACCAAGGCGATCCTCGTCACGTTCGTTGTGGACCTCGAAGTCACGACGGTCACTGTGGTTGATAGCACGGCGCTGTGCCGCATCCCTTCCTTCGGAACGGGCACCCGAGCCCGAGCGGGCATACTGTCCATTGCCTTTGCCATATGAAGTCTGACCGCTCGTCCGGCTCTCCTCACGAGGTTTGCGTTTGTCCGGAACTTCCATGCCAAAGGCTTCAAGCAGGAAGCGGGACACATCCGCTGGTTTTCCGTGATGGCTCGCGGGTGAGGTAACATACAAGTACTGCTTGGCCCTTGTGATGGCAACATAGGCGAGTCTGCGTTCTTCTTCCAGCGCCATGTCCAGCTCTGCGTCTGTCTGCTGCATAGCAAGTGCAGCTTTCTGATCTTCAGGAATATCCTGGCGCAGTGCTGTACTGTGAGGCACAATACCTTCACTGGCTCCAATCCAGTATACACAGGGGAACTCCAATCCTTTGGCCCGGTGAATGGTCATCAACTGTACCGCGTCACTGTCCTGTGCACGGCGCAGAGATTCCATCTCGCGGTGTCTGCGGGAGAGCTCATCCGCGAATTGAATGAACTCTTCCACCGTTTCGAATTTTTTGACAGCAGCTTCGAATTCATCCAGGGTTTCCAGCATCGTTTCCTTATAATGGGTGAAGATGCTGGGATCACCGCTTTCCATATACTTGTCGTAGAACTGCCTGCGCATCTCCTGAATGGCGATGATGGGCTTCAGTTTGTGCAGTGATTTGATCAGCTTAATGCGTTCCTTGACCTGTTCCTGCTGGAACGGTTTCAGCTTGTCCCATTTCACCAGATGGATGAGCGGATATTTTTTCGCCTGTTGTTGTTCACAGCGCTGAATCCACTCCAGACCCGCATCACGTGATACATAGAGCGGTCCCAATGCACTGGGGAGAGCATCCATGGCGCGTGGATCAAGGGACAGACGCAGATGATCCATCAGGGGTCTGATGAGAGACTGGTCATAGAAGACCGGAGAAGCACCATGCTGTACAAAAGGCACATCTTTCAACACAAGCTGCTCAAATACAGCCCGGCTGCTGCTGGCTGTCCGGTGCAGAATTGCAATGTCCCGATAGGTGTGTTGCCCTTCTTCAACCTGCTGACACAGCTGGTTTACGACCCACGCCGCTTCTTCTTCCGCATTGGAAGGTGTAGCGAAACGGGGCGCATCGCCGCGGTTTCCAGCGGCACGCAGCCGTTTGTCACGTCTGCGTTTATTGCGGGCGACCAGTTCGCTTCCGAGTCCCAGAATGCGTGCATCACTTCGATAATTAATATCCAGCGTCACGATGCGTGCACCCGGGTATACTTTATCGAATTCCAAAATCGATTCCTGGCGTGCGCCATTAAAGGTATAGATCGTCTGGTCGTCGTCTCCCACAACCATCAGGTTGCGGTGGGCGGAAGCCAGTTTTTGTACAATCTCATATTGCAGATGATTGGTATCCTGGAACTCATCGACCATAATATACTGGAAACGCTTCTGAAGTGGCCCCAGAACAGCAGGATCACGAAGCAGCGCAGCTGCGCGTAGCAAAATATCATCAAAATCCATTTTGCCCCGATCCTGCTTCCAGGCTTCGTAACCTAGCAGGACACGCTTGGCATCGCGTTCTTCCTGCGATTTTTCAGGCAGGTCGGTTGTTTCCGATCCTTGCATCTTCCATGCCGACAGCATGGCCAGCAGACTTTCAGGTTGGAAGGCTTCACTCATGCCATTTTGGCGAAGAAGCATCTTCAGCACCGTATGCTGGGCTCGCGACTCGCCAAAGATCTCTTCCTGCACACCGTAATGACGCAGCAATGTCAGGGCAAAAGAGTGGAAGGTGCGAGCCTGGACAGCTCTTGCCGCTGCTGGGCGTATTCCTGGCAATGCGGCGATCCGGTCTTTCATCTCGGTGGCGGCCTTGTTGGTGAACGTCACCAGCAGGATACTGCCTGCATGTACGCCACTGACCTCTATGAGGTAGCCAGCTCTTGCAGCCAGCACAGTCGTTTTGCCACAACCGGCTCCGGCGAGGGTCAGAATGGGTCCTCTGCCGTGACGGACTGCCGAGATTTGTGGTGCGTTTAACTTGATGCCTGCCTCTTCCAGAGAACGAAAGTAAAAGGCATCCTGTTGATCATTGCCCACGAGTTGCCGACTGGTCTCCAGCGGAGCAGACGGGGACTGGGGCAGGGACGCCGCCGGGGTAACCCCGAGCGGACGGGGGTAGAACGTTGAGTTCGGACTTAACATGTTTCATCCACCTCTGTATGCATTCAGGGATAGGACTATCCCGGTTAAAAGTAAACCATTTGCCCTTTTCACAATCGCATTGTAAATTGGTATGATAGAGTTAGTTGCCTAATCAGGCGGTTAAGTATGGCCAAAGCTTCATTATACCCGAACGTATGGTCTTGACGAAAGCCCCCGATTTCATCCAGTATCGGTATAAAACGGGCACCTGCACGAGAATACGCAACTTTTTGGCATGATATCGTATAAGTTATAGGCCTGAGCATTTTGCATGAAGGATGTAATATGCTAATCTACTAAAAATTAAAATGATAATATTGGTTTTTGACGGGACAGAGGAGGAATGGTCATGAAACTGCTTCAGCGCATCAAAGACGGAGCGAACAAAGCAACAGAGCGTGCCCAGCATGCCGTTGAGATTGGGAAACTGAACAACCAGATTGTGGGCTTGCAACAGGAACAGGAAGTCCATTTTACAGATATGGGTCGCATCTTCTATGAGGGTTATCGGGCACAGGATATGACGCGTGCAGAAAAAGAGATGGTGGATCTGTCGCAGCTGTGCGACGAATTGCAGGACGAGATTGATGGGCTTCGCAACAAGATTGCACAGCTTAAGAATGAACGGTTGTGCGAGTGTGGACACGTTGCTTCCCTGGATGCTAACTTCTGCCCTAAATGCGGACGCAAGTTGGGTGAATTCAAGACACCAGCACCTACAGTAGGAGCTGCAGGAGCTGCAGGAGTGGCAGGAGCCACCACAGCCGCGAGACAGGAAGCAGCTGTAGCTCAGACTCAGGCCCATAATCCGGAGCCGGACTTCTACGATGCGCCACCTGAAGTGGAGCTGGAGGAAGATGAGCCGTATCACACAGTCATTCCGTCCATAGCCGATCTGGAGACGGAATCGGAATATAACAGTACGGAGTTTACCCAGGAAGAGAAGGAAGCGTTCGATGCGGAGTGGGAACGTCGCAGAGATGAAGAGATGCAACGGGAACGTGAGCGTCAGCAGGAACTGGACGAACGCATCCGCTACTGGAAAGAAAATAATCCGATTGTGAACACGGTGGACGTACAGACCGAAGTGTCACGCGAAATGGTGAATTGTCAGATTTGTGCAGCCGAGCTGCCCAAAGGTTCGAAATGGTGCCCGCGCTGTGGTGCGGAACAGATCTGATCTGATGCAGTAGAAGCCCTGCCGGATCAATGTGAGGCAGTGCGGGTTGGCTGACAGCATGGGGGGACGGGAATATGGACCAACTGCTGCATCATTTGCGTCATCTGGGGTTTACCGAGATGGAATCTAAAATTATGGTGGAACTCGCCCGCCAGGGATCAGCCTCAGGGTATGAGGTTGCGAAGCGGCTGGGCGTGTCCCGTTCCAATGTATATGCGACCCTGCAACGGCTCGAACAGCGTGGATTCTTGCGGTGTAGTCCGGGGGAACCAGCGAAGTACAGTGTGCTGAAGCCCGAGGAGTTGACCCGCATGATCTCCGATCAAATGCGTACCTCTCTGGATTATGTCCAGAGCAGCATGCCCAAGAGTGAACCGGAGAAGCCTGTCTTCTATAACATCGAAGGTGACAAAAACGTGTTTGAGAATCTGAGCCGTGAAATGGCCGGAGCTCAGCATGAGATTGTCGTAGACGTTTGGCGTGAAGAGGCGGAGCTACTGCGTAATGACTTACAGCAGGCTGAGGCTCGCGGTGTGCGGCTGTTATGGTCGTGTGATGGTGGGGAAGGTATACTAGATCAGCCCGTACCTTGGCCGGGTTTGCCTTTGTATGGCACAGGTCATGGTCGGAAATTCTCCTTGGTGGTGGATCGCCGCTGGTGCATGCTGGGCATGCGCGGGGAATCATGCGCCACACAGGCCGTAGTTACGGAGCATCCGGTGATGACCGGACTGCTGCTGAATCATTTTGCTCAAGAGCTGGTGTTGTATGAATTGGAACAGGATATGGGTGAGGAACTGGAGTCCCGCTATGGACATCGGTACGGCGAACTCTCTGCACGTTACTGGTCTTCTCCTCCTTCAGGAGAGGATGACAAGAGCTAGGCAGATCGACAACTAATCGACATGTGATTGAATGGATATTTGACGCCAGATAGTGTTCACGCTGTAACGAATACGGGTGTACATATAACAGGCGCTGCCCCAGAGGCAGACGCCTGTTTGTGCTGGTTTGAGATATGACAGTGATGTTCGTCACAGCATCTGTTTTCAGTCAAGTCGATAGTAAGGGTATGAAGTTATGCTATTTTTGAGAAAATGAAGCTATGAACATATTCGATTGTACTGGATCGGGTTGAACAGGACTCTACGTGATCAATCTTTGGGCACATGATACAAAGCTTCCAGCACATCCGTATAATAAGCTTTACCATGAGGCACGAATTCCCTCGCCCGAATCTGGCGAACGATACGCTCTGGTTCATAAGCTGCATGATCGCTTGACGGGTCCTTATGACCGATGGAATGTGGCGGTGATGTCAACGGCTGGGTCTGAACTCCGGTAGCTTGGATCACGTCGATCTCATTACGAAACAAGGCGAGCAGATCATCCAGGGGCACTTCATACAGGCTGTCCACCTCGCTGGTCTGCAGAACATAAGCTTCGAGAGACTGGTTGAGACATAGTCCATAGACCGCACTGAATTCCCGATCTACGAATGGAACACCACGGACCTCTCCTTGGAGCTGCTGTGTAGCCGTAAATAGATAGGTTAGTGCCTCGAATGGAGCATTCACACCCAGTTCTTCCTCCAGCTCACGACTGGCGTCTTGCAGTTGTTCACCTGCGGTGAGATGACCTGCTGCTGTAATGTCGTAACATCCGGGGAAGGTATCCTTAATATCACGCCGCCGCTGAAAAAGAACCCGTCGTTGCTCACCTTCGTCACGCACGATCCAGCAGTGGAATGAACGGTGCCAATATCCTTTGGCATGGACCTCACTGCGTAGTGCTGTACCGATCCAATGTTGCTGATCGTCATAAATGTCGAAACGTTCTGGGGTCATGAAACGTATCTCCTTATATAGCAGTTTTTAAAGTTCAAAATTTCACAAAGTATGTTTTAAACGAAAGGGGAACGATCGTATGGAATGCATTGTACACTTTCAGGTGATTTATCCGCAACCTCAGGAACGTAAAAGCCTTAGAGGACTTATATTTGTAGGGCAAGGTCAAGAACCTGCTAACAGTCAGTTAACCACCATGTTTAAGGATATGGGATTCAATGTACGTTTGGAAGATGAGGCCCAATTGTTGTTCAAGCCAGTGGATGCTTCGGCAAACTTTGAATATATTCGTGTTACAGAGCTTGATACCGGGGAAGAAGTTTACAAAGAAGATAAGGATCTGAAGTCGATTCTGGAGCATTTGCTGCCACGCCGTTTCTAGTTCACGAGCATGGATGCGAATGACATTCATGGGGGAGCACATGTAACACATGTATGTTAGGCATAAAAAGGCCCCACCTTTACGGTGGAACCTTCAACCTTTAAGATACGTAATAAATTGTTAATTAAGCCCATATGTTTAGCTTTTCATACATAAACCCTAGCTAGTGAGAGGTTGCCCCCGCATCAAAATTTTTATATCGGAAATTCAATTCGGTGCGTCTTTAAACGTTCATCGTGATTACGCCGGAGCGCCGCTGCCTTCTGCTTCGAGTTCTGAAGTACAGTGCGAGCAGCGGGTAGCCGCAACCGGAACTTCGGATAGGCAATACTTGCAAGCCTTGGTCGTTTTTTTCGGCTCGGGCTTTTTGTGTTCTTTGCTTTTGAGATAATTGATGCCCTTCACGAGCATGAAAATACAGAACGCAACGATGAGGAAATCAATCATGACGTTAATGAACTGACCGTAAGCAATCACCGTAGCGCCAGCTTCATTGGCTTGAGCAAGTGTGGTGATGTCCTTTCCGTTTGCTGTTTTGATATCCCCGTCCAGGTTGAAGATTTTCTGGCTGAAGTCGATTCCACCCATCAGTTTTCCAACCGGAGGCATAATGATATCATTCACAAGGGAGGTGACGATTTTACCAAAAGCAGCCCCTATAATGACACCGACCGCCAGATCGATGACGTTGCCGCGGACGGCAAACTCTTTGAATTCGTTAAGTACGCCTTTCATGTCTGCATATCTCCTTTGATCATTAATTGATGATGTAGGCCGCGTCTCTATGCATTATCCGTTCAGATCCGCGCTTCCGTCCTCATATTGTACATAAAAAACACATTCCAATCACCCTTTGTTTGCAAATTAAGACAAGTTTCCGCAATTTCCATGAAAATACTTCTTTATTTCACGCCGTCGATTCGGTATACTTCTAACATTGTCAGTTATGTTTAACCATTTATATTCAGGTTCGCGATCATACATTGTAACGAATCATGGAGCCAAAAATTAAATATGCCGTTACTCGTATATGTGCAGGAATAGGCCTGCATGTCTCTACCCGATCACCGGAATGATCGGACTACGGGAAAGATGCTGCAACATTTTGTATGGTTGGAATGAGATCATTCTCAGACAGTTTGACTGAAAAGCAGGTTCAGGTAGCTTCACATCTGATCCTGAATAGACTGTTTGGCGTTTGACGTGTCAGAGTGACATCTTGTTTCTTTCTGTCCTTCCAGGCACTTGCAGCATCCATACGGCTTGTCCATATACGTACAAGTCCGTCTTTCCCGTCTCCGGTTTTTCCGCAGCGTGTGAAAAGGCGTTTTTTTTGTTTTTTTACCATGTGATTGGATAGGCATGTAGGTTTCTGTGTAGAGGGCATTCAGGGGGAAGAATTGCATGCAATTGTTAAAAGACAAGGTAAGACAGGAAGGCATTGTCCTGTCCGAGCAAGTACTCAAAGTGGATTCATTCCTGAATCACCAGATGGACCCGGTTCTGATGAAGGAAGTGGGCAAGGAATTCATTCGCCGCTTTGAAGGCGAGAATATTACTCGTGTGCTGACGATTGAGTCGTCAGGAATTGCACCAGGCATCATGACCGCGTTGGAACTGAATGTACCGCTGATTTTTGCACGGAAGCAGAAGTCACTCACACTGACGGAAGACATTCTGGTGGAGAAAGTATACTCTTTCACCAAGCAGGAGACGAATGAAATCACCGTAGCCAAGAAATTCATGAAGCCTGGTGATCGAGTGCTTATCATTGATGATTTTCTGGCGAATGGTGAAGCGGCATTTGGTCTGGCCCGCATTGTGGAGCAGGTCGGAGCAGAAGTGGTGGGTATCGGTATCGTTATTGAAAAAGCATTCCAGCCAGGAGGTCGCTTGCTGAAAGAAGCAGGATACCGTGTGGAATCGCTGGTTCGCATTGGGGCCCTGTCGGATGGACAGGTTACATTTGCGGACGAGGAGGGCATGAACTAATATGGCACGCGAACGTATTTTTCAGCGGCATCGGCATCCAATCAAAACGTTCTCCCTCGGACTTCAACACGTGCTTGCGATGTATGCAGGAGCCGTCGTTGTCCCATTGATCGTCAGTAACGCATTGGGCTTTACACAGGAACAACTAACCTATCTTATTGCCATTGACCTGCTCGCATGTGGTGTGGCTACACTGCTTCAGGTATGGGGAAATAAATATTTCGGCGTAGGGCTGCCCGTCATGCTCGGTTGTGCATTCCAGGCCGTGTCTCCGATGATCCTAATCGGGATGAACAGTGGAGTATCTGCCATTTACGGAGCGATTATTGCCTCCGGGCTGTTCGTATTGATCTTCTCCGGAATCTTTGGGAAGCTTATTCGGCTCTTTCCACCCGTGGTCACGGGTTCGGTGGTTACGATTATCGGTCTAACCTTGATTCCGGTTGCTTTCCACGATCTGGGCGGCGGTCAGGGGTCGGAAGATTTCGGCAGTGGAGTGAACTTGTTACTCGGTTTCGGCGTGCTGCTCTTTATCATTCTAATGACTCGATTCACTACAGGTTTTATCCGTTCCATCTCGGTACTGATTGGCCTGCTGGTAGGTACAGTGGCAGCAGGGTTTATGGGTGAAGTGAACTTTGCCCCTATTCGCGATGCAAGTTGGTTCCATGTTGTTCAGCCGTTTTACTTCGGCAGACCGACATTTGAGATTGTACCGATCCTGACGATGATTCTGGTGGCGATTGTCAGCGTGGCCGAGTCCACAGGTGTATTTATGGCTCTGGGCAAAATCCTGGACAAGGACCTGTCTTCCAAGGATCTGGCCCGCGGTTATCGTGCAGAGGGTCTGGCCATTGTGTTAGGTGGTATTTTCAACTCGTTCCCATATACAACGTATTCGCAAAATGTAGGACTGGTACAGATGACACGTGTGAAAACGCGTGATGTCATTGTGGTGGCTGGTGGAATCCTGGTGGTCATTGGATTTGTACCGAAGATTGCGGCGCTCGCACAGCTCGTTCCAGGGGCAGTTCTTGGCGGAGCCATGGTGGCCTTGTTCGGCATGGTGGTATCATCAGGCATTCGGATTATCGGCAGTCAGGTCGATCTGAACCGACATGAGAATCTTTTTGTCATCGCTTGTTCTGTAGGTATGGGACTTGGAGTTACCGTTGTACCTGAGTTGTTCGCAGGTGCACCCGCCTGGGCTCAGATTATGCTCGGCAATGGTATCATCGCAGGCAGCTTCACGGCGATCTTCATGAACCTGCTCTTTAATGGTCTGGGCACCAAGGAAACAGCCGCCAAGATGGCTGAACAACAGGCAGATGCCATCCTTGGAGAAACAGGCAAGTCAGCTTAATTAGCCGAATTAGGTTAGGCTTATCGTTCAGCAGGATTGTTATGTTAACTGTTATAAATAGACAATTCACAAGATGAATATTGAAGCAGGTTAACCATGATGATATACAGCATGAATAGTTAATGACATACATCGTTTATGCTATGAATGTTCAATCACATGAACAAATGAAAGAGAAACTTTTAGATGCGAAACACCGAAAACAGGCTCAGCAGAGTCGTGTTTTCGGTGTTTTTTGTTTTATTTAACTATGATGAGCGGGGATTACAGATGACGTAACTGTTTCTCTGCAAAATCCCCAACCCACGGCAGCTTCAGCCATTTCCCCTGTAGACTGGTGACGACCATAATAAGCCAGACCACCACACCAAGCAGGGATAATAGCGATGCCACGAGGGGCCCGAACAACGGAAGGAAAGCCGACAATACATGCCCGACCATAATGATGCCAAAGACCGTTACAGATTGCAGCGCATGGAATAGCACAAACCGACTCCGTTTCTCCACAGCGAGAAAGACAATTCCTCCTACAAAGGTAAACAGATAACAGAGCATGCCAGCAATATTTTCATCCAGACCGCTAGATGATTTCATGGGGGACATCCGGCCCAGCCTCCTTTGACCTTTTTAACTAGGTTATGAGGGAGGTGGACAGAACTGAACCGGTGAATTTATTTACCTACTAGGATCAAATGAAAGAACAGTCAAAAACATGAAACAGGGACGGATCAGCTGAGTTACAGCATGACCTGCCCCTGTCCGGATGAAAAATTCAGCACTTCAAACGAAAATAATCACTACCCGCCCTGAAACTGTCTGCGTGGGCTGTTGATCTTGCCGTTTTTGTCGGTATCGTCTTCTTTGGGAACCAAACGTTCATCGGTTCGTCCTTCGTGGTGATTATCATATGCATATTCGGTCAGTTTCCATTCCGACTTGCCTAGAACGGGGTCAGCCGGGAAGTGTTGTCCCCGGTGCAGATGTTCCTCACGTCCGGCTTCGTTGATGTAAACACCGTCTACTTCCACCTTTTCATGCGAAAGGGGCAGCATATCCTGTTCTTTGCGGTCCATGAGACGACGCCTCCTTTGGATGCCAGTAATTTAACTGTATGGGTTGTCCGTGATAATATCCCCCGAATAGTTCAGTGTTATGCTGGATATATTAATTCCGTATAGAATGCTCGTAATCACTACATATGATTCGGAATTAAACTTTTTGGGCATAAGAACCGTTATATTTATTAGAGGAAATCGTCAAGTCGTAAGATACTTCCGAATATGCTACAATAAGATTATGATTCATTCCGAATCATATCGGGTATTTATAGTGTCAGGTACTTGCTTTCTGCGAGGTTCCCGACCTAAAGCTTGCTTTAAGCCGCGCACACAACTTCATGGATGGCATTTAAGACTTATTCGGCATTCTCTAAACGGAGCATTCACTTTCAACGTTTTGGGAGGGAATTACAATGGCAACGAAAGGTCACAATGAGGTCAAAGAAAGTTTGAGGGAAATGACTCGGATTTTCCGTCCTAAGGATCCAAAAAAATTCGTGAAGGAGTACGTGAGAAAATACCGGATTACGGGTGGATATGAGGAAGAATTGACTTCTGTGGTGGAGCATGAGCTTGTCAAGATGGATTCTTCCGTGTCCTGAAACAACACACAACTCTGATTATACTGTTCCGATAATGAATAGAACCGTCTCCCGGGCGTTAAGCTCCGGCAGGCGGTTTTTTTTGCGTTCCTGCTGCATATATATGAGAGTACACCTACAGCGGGAAGGATGAATGCATGTGGACCCTATTTTGAAAACCAAAGAAGAGATTGGCTACATGCGGGAAGCAGGACGAATTTTGCGAAGCTGTCACCAACATATTGAGCAATGGATGGTCCCCGGCATCACAACAGCAGAGATCAACGAGCGTGTTGAAGATTTCCTCGCAGAACATGGGGCAACGCCAGAGCAAAAAGGGTATAAAGGATATCCATACGCGACTTGTGCCTCCGTCAATGAAGTGGTGTGCCACGGATTTCCGAGCAATGAGGAGCTGGCAAGCGGGGATGTGGTGACCATCGATATGGTGGTGAACAAAGATACCTGGCTTGCTGACTCAGCCTGGACATATGGAATTGGTGAACCAAGCAGATCCATTCGCAAGTTGATGAGGCGTACGGAGAAAGCACTTGAGCGAGCCATAGCACAGGCAGTCCCAGGCAATACGCTCGGAGATATTGGAAGCGCCATTGAACGAACAGCCCGACTATATCGGTACGGGATTGTGAAGCCCCTCATCGGTCATGGGATCGGTCAGTATATTCATGAGCCGCCGAATGTACTGCCTTATGGCAAACGTAGAACGGGCATGCTGCTCACCGAGGGGATGGTCATTACGATTGAACCGATCTTTACGAAAGGCAGGTCCGGAGCCGTTATATGGGATGAGGATGGATGGACGGTGAGAACGGTAGATGGCAGTTGGGGAGTTCAGTATGAACACACGGTTGCCATAACTGGGGATGGGCCTTTGATCCTGACCAATGGCACGTGAGATAAGGTCAGTGAAGATGATAACTTGAGTTGAACTTCTCAGAAATGCTCCATGCTGTTTTTGGACTTAATTAAGGCAGTATGGAGCGGTATGTATGGCTTCTGGATTGATATGGAAGATGTATTCCATAAAAACGAACCTTTCTTTTGCATAATACCGCATGTTTTCAATGTGAGAAAAATCGCCAATAAATCAAGTTTTATCACCGAAATTTGGCAAAAATTTTCAAATGTAGAGTGTAATATTTTTAACTGAAATCGTTTACAAATCAAGTTGCAGAGCGGTTTTTTACATAAAGTGAACAATTTGTGAACATGTGTCCAAAGATTGACAAAATCATACCCTCAACTTATATTTAATAAGTGATTGAAGCATATAGAATGAATTGGAAGAATGCGCAGACATGCCCTGAGCAGGAAATGACGGGAGTACTGGAAGCGTTATTTTTGTAAGCGTTCTGTATGACGAAGAGGATTATGCGTATCGTGCTGAAACGTACCTTTTGTTGCCTTTCTACCGAACGACAACGGTAATCTACGAAAACGTAAAAAAGTGGGGTAGATCAATGATGAAACAGTGGCAGGTTACAAAGCGAATTCTCCCCTTGCTGGCGGTGTTCTCTTTGCTGCTATCCGCATGCGGGCGGGAAGACTTGTCGGTAATGAAACCTCAGGGTCCTGTGGCGCAAGGCCAATACGATCTGATGAAGCTATCCATCGCGATTATGATCGTGGTGCTCATCATTGTATTCGCCATAGCGGCCTATGTCCTGATCCGGTTTCGCAGACGAGCCGGGCAGACTGAGATGCCCGAACAGGTTGAAGGTAATTTCAAGCTGGAAGTAATATGGACAGCCATTCCGTTATTGCTGGTTATTGTTCTGGCAGTACCGACGGTACAAACGATTTTTGCCCAAGGCGAAGATCTGTCTAATGACAAAAATGCACTTAAGGTCCAAGTCACCTCGCATCAGTATTGGTGGGAATTCACTTATCCTCAATATGACGTAACCACCGCTCAAGATCTCATCATCCCGACCGGAACCAAAATCGCATTTGAATTGAAAACCGCTGACGTGCTTCACTCCTTCTGGGTGCCGTCACTGGCGGGCAAAATGGACACAAACCCGGATGGAACGCTTAACAAGTTCAGTTTCTCCGCACCAAATGAAGGCGTTTACCGCGGTAAATGTGCCGAATTATGTGGCAGATCGCATGCTTTCATGGAATTTAAGGTAAAAGCAGTGAGTCAGGAATCCTTTGACAGATGGGTGAATCAAATGAAAGCACCCGCAGTCCTTCCTGAAGATGCTCAATTGGCCGAAAAGTTCAAAACAAACTGTCTTTCTTGCCACGCTGTTGGCGATCAAGGTGGACCTGTTGCACCTGACCTGACGGGAATCGGCGGCAAAGAATCTGTCGCAGGCATTCTGCTGAATTATCGTGAGGGGCAGGAAGAAGGTAATCCGGTACTGGATAACATGAAAGAATGGCTCCATGATCCACAATCCGTGAAGCCGGGTAACACCATGCCGAATCCCAAAGATCTTGGGTTGACGGATGAAGAAATCGACGGAATTGCCGAATATCTGGCCAATTACAAATTGGACTATGAATAGAACAGCAAGGACGAAGAAGGGGGTACACAACCTTGGCTCATGCGCATAGCGTCAAGAGGTACAGGGGCTTGATGGATTGGATCACCACCGTCGATCACAAAAAAATTGCCATTCTCTATTTGGTTGCGGGTGGATTTTTCTTTGGAATCGGCGGCATTGAAGCCATTTTGATTCGGATTCAATTGATGAAACCGATGAATGATTTTGTATCAGCACAGGTCTTCAACGAATTGATTACCATGCACGGAACAACGATGATTTTCCTTGGTGTCATGCCGCTTATTTTTGCCATTATGAATGCTGTTGTGCCTTTACAGATCGGGGCACGGGACGTTGCTTTTCCGTTTCTTAACGCGCTTGGTTTCTGGACATTCCTGTTTGGTGGACTGTTACTGAACCTGAGCTGGGTTATGGGCGGAGCACCGGATGCGGGCTGGACTTCATATACGCCGCTTTCGGGCAGTGAATATAGTGGAACACATGGCGTGGATTTCTACACCATAGGCCTTCAAATCGCGGGTCTGGGAACACTTATTGGGGGCATTAACTTCCTCGCGACAATTATTACAATGCGTGCTCCAGGCATGTCTTACATGCGGATGCCGATGTTTACATGGACGACATTTATTACATCTGCTATTATCCTTTTTGCTTTTCCTGCCATCACGGTAGGGTTGGTACTCTTAACGTTTGACCGTATTCTGGGAGCGAATTTCTTCGATGTCGCAGGTGGCGGTAACCCGGTACTCTGGCAGCACATCTTCTGGATCTTCGGACACCCGGAGGTATACATTCTTATCTTGCCGGCATTTGGTATTATCTCGGAGGTTATTCCGACCTTCTCGCGTAAACGGTTGTTCGGATACAGCTCCATGGTATTTGCTACCATCCTGATTGCTTTCCTGGGCTTCATGGTATGGGCGCATCACATGTTTACAACGGGTCTGGGTAATGTAGCCAACGCGCTTTTCTCCATCTCCACGATGTTGATCGCCGTACCTACAGGGATCAAGATTTTTAACTGGCTCTTTACGATGTGGGGTGGGCAGATCCGTTTTACAGCGGCAAACCTGTTCGCAGTTGGATTCGTCCCAACCTTCGTTATGGGTGGCGTTACAGGCGTTATGCTGGCATCTGCTCCGGCAGACTTCCAGTTCCATGATACGTACTTTGTTGTAGCCCATTTCCACTACGTTATTGTTGGGGGACTCGTACTTGGATTGTTCTCAGGATTACATTACTGGTGGCCGAAGATGTTTGGACGTATTCTCAGCGAAACACTGGGCAAATGGACATTCTGGACATTTATGATCGGTTTCCAATTAACGTTCTTTGTACAACATTTCCTCGGTCTGATGGGGATGCAGCGCCGGATTGTTACATACTTGCCGAATCAGGACTTTGACCTGCTCAATCTGGTCAGCTCCGTCGGTGCATTTCTGATGGGTGTTGGGGTTATCATGTTCCTCGTGAACATTGTAATCACAACGAGAAAACCGGCTGGTGCACCGAACGATCCGTGGGAAGACGGCCGTACACTGGAATGGTCCATTCCATCTCCACCGCCGGAATATAACTTCAAGCAGACTCCGCTGGTACGCGGAATTGATGCTTATTGGAAGGAAAAGATGGCAGGACATACGGAGATGACACCGGCAGAACCTGTAGGTTCGATTCATATGCCTTCAGCAACGCCGCTGCCGTTTGTGATGTCAGTAGGTATCTTTATTGCAGGACTTGGCTTGATGTTCAGCAACGATGAATTTGGAAACGCGTTTATGAATGCCATTTTCAACAATTATATTGTAGTTATTATTGGTCTCGTAATCACATTCGGCGCAATGGCACTTCGTTCACTTTATGATGATCATGGCTGGCATATTGAACCGGAGGATCAGGATGAGAAGGGGGCTAGAACATGACAACCTCACATGCCGAACCGGTGAACGACAAATTGCCGCATGAACCGGAGAAAGCAACGCTGGAAGGACGTAACAAGCTTATTGCCTTCTGGCTGTTCCTTGGCGGCGAGACGGTACTGTTCGGTACACTCTTTGCTACCTTCCTGGCTCTTCGTGGCCAAACCAATGATGGACCTACGGCGAATGAACTGTTCCACCTGCCACTCGTGGCAGCTGCAACGTTCATTCTCCTGGTCAGTAGTTTGACGAGTGTATTTGCCATTCAGGCCATGCATAAGGGCAAACGAGATGCATTGGCATTGTGGCTGGGCATCACAGTGGTACTGGGAATGGGATTTCTCGCACTGGAAATATACGAGTTCTATGAGTATGTGAAACATAAAGAGTTCGGTATGACTACAAGTGCATTCAGTTCAGCATTTTACACACTGGTCGGATTCCACGGAGCCCACGTTGCTTTCGGTATTGTGTGGATCGGAATCATTATCGGGCAGCTGTTCAAAAAAGGATTGACGGTCGTAACTGCACCTAAAGTATACGTCTCCGCAATGTACTGGCACTTTATTGACGTGGTCTGGGTGTTCATCTTTACGGTCGTGTACCTGCTCGGAAAGGTGGGCTAATATATGTCGGCACAGGATAAGACAGATCAACAACCTGTGAAACACCGTCACCGGACGGAAGGGCCACAGAAACACGTCGTAGTGTTTATTTTCTCCATTATTCTCACGCTGATTGCATTTGCGGCCGCTTCTGCCGGAGGGGTCAACACGACCTTTACGATTATTATTTTGCTCGTCATGGCTATTCTTCAGGTATTCGTTCAATTAGGTTACTGGATGCACATGAAGGACAAAGGGCATTTGATGCCAATTCTGTTCATGGCTTTTGGCTTTTTTGTAGCCTTTACGTGCATCATTATGGCACTCTATTGGGTCTGGTGGTAAAAGAGATGGCGGCGGCGCATTGCCGCCGTCTTTTCCCCTTTTTGGCGAACGGATCTTATTCAAGGAATGCTGGCAACAATCAAATTAGGTCACGGGGAGGTTTCCCGTATGCTCGGGTTGCAATACTTTAGCTTCAACGACTTGTGGAGTCCGCTTATATTGGCTTTATTTCTGATCATTGCTGCAGCCTACTTAGTGCTTGTCGGACCGTTAAGCGAGCAAATAAAGGATGCAGAGCCAGCGACTGCTGCACAGAAAATCATGTTTATTACAGGGCTGTTCGTCCTGTATCTGGCCCAAGCGGGGCCCTTTAATCTGCTCGGTCACGTCATGTTTAGCTTCCATATGGTAAGCATGGCGTTCTCTTATCTGGTAGCCCCGCCGCTGATGATGAAAGGATTGCCAATCTGGGTATGGCGGAGAATCGTGCGCTGGTTGCCAACACGTCAGCTATCGTTTCTCGCTCATCCGATCGTTGCGGCAGTGCTCTTTAACGGGCTGTTCTCGCTGTATCACCTGCCGATTGTACATGACTACGTTATGCTGAATTTTACCGTTCACCGGTTGTATTACATTGCACTGTTCATTACTTCCATGCTCATGTGGTGGACATTGCTGAATCCGTTACCAGAAGGCAGACAAGCATCGGGGTTATCCAAGATCGGTTTTATTTTCTTGAATATGGTGCTGCTTACGCCTGCGTGTGGATTGATTATCTTTGCGTCCGAGCCGTTGTATCAGACGTACAGCAACCCGGCAGTATGGGCTGAAGCCATGCGTTATTGTGTATCCGGAGATTCCACGGCGTTACTTCGCTCATTCGGTGGGCCTGCCTTCTTCAACTTTTTGTCTTCGGCGAAAGAAGATCAGCAAGTTGGTGGCATTGTGATGAAGTTTATTCAGGAGGGGATTTTTGCCTCCATGCTGGCCTATGTCTTTTTCCAATGGTATCGGAAAGAGAAACAGGAAGATGACGATGATTCATATCCCGCAGGAGACACAGGAGGGCCGCTCAATCCGGCTGCCAAATAATTAAGGCAATGTTCTGACAAGAGGGGGAACACACGATGGATATGTATTTTTGGCTACCCACGATCAGCACTTCTTTCATTGTGATTAGTGCAGTCCTGGTTGGAATTGGGTGGGCACTGATTATTCGGGGCAAACGTGAGGCACACCAGTCCGCCATGGTCGCAGGAGCGATTGCGGCTCTGATCTTCTTTGTGATCTATATGTCGCGCACAGTATTCGTGGGCAATACGGCTTGGGGCGGGGACCCGGATCTGGAGATCTTTTACCGGATATTTCTGATCTTTCATATCATTCTGGCTACTGTGGCTGCCATATTCGGGATCTCCACACTGGTGCTGGGATTCAAAAAGAAGTTCGGAACGCATCGCCGCTGGGGCAAGTTCACTTCCATGATCTGGTTCGGCTCGGCGCTGACAGGTGTTATCGTGTATGTCCTGTTGTACCTGTTATATCCTGGTGGCCATACACGTCCGGTATGGGAAGCCATTCTCGGCGTATAAAGAAGACATCTCACTATCGGCTTTCTTGGGTGCAAGCTACTCATTTCTTCTGAAAATATGAAAATGGACGAATCTAGCAGATAATTCGTCCACGCTTCCTCTCTCATTCATTCATAGAATGAGTTCGAGAGGGGGGAACAAAATGAAAAAAACAGTCAACGTCAGTCAAACGTATCCACGTCTTACGGTGTATTCAGAAGAGAACTACAGAGGGAGAAGCCGCATCTATCGTGGCAACACGGGTCTTCGTAACCTGGACAATATTTTGGACGGGGTGGAGAGTCTGCGCTTCTTCTCTACAAGTTCGAATGCAACGCTGGTTGTGTTTACGCGCCCTAACTTTCAAGGTGGGTTCCGAGTCTTCCGAGGCAATACCAACTTGAGAGATTTGGATGATCTGATCCGAGGTAATGACGTGGAATCCCTGATCTCTACGAATCAGCGGTTGACTCTGGCCGAGATTCGTGCGATCCGTAGCAATCGCAGTCTGCCTATTGGTTATAACCTCGTTTAATCGCAAGGCCTCTTCTTCTAACAGGTGCTAGAGAACGGCAAAGGGCTGTATCCGAAATTGTGTTTACGCACAATAACGGGTACAGCCTTTTTTTTTTTGGCTTGGTGACGACGAGGTTCATCCCGGAGGATCAACCAGCTAATCCATATATGCGACGTTCCTTTCTCTAATTACGAATTGTGTTTTATTTTAACGTAAACTTGAACTATCTCCCAATTTATTTTCCTGATCCAGGAAAATTAGGGGTTGACGGGATAAGAAACAGGTCTGTATACTGTGTATATTGATATATACAGTAATCACAGTCAACACAGTATGCAACATGATTGAATGACAGGTGAAAGGCAGGCAGGCATATGAACGAATGGAAACAGGCGTGGTGGTTGACCCGTAACCAGATGAGTAAGGATAAACTCCAATGGCTGTGGTCTGCAATATTTATGATATACACGGGCAGCATGAGTGGTGTGATGTTATTAGGACAACAACAGTCAGATTTCATTAATCCTGTAGTAGATGCCTTCTTTTTGATCATGTTGCCATTTCAAGGGTTTATGTTCTGCAGGCGCTCCTTCCGCTACATACAGGAAGATTCTTACACGCAGATGCTGGCCTACTACCGCAGAATTCCCATCCCTGAACAGACGGTGATGTGGTCCAGGCTACAACAGTCTCTGATCGCATTTACTTACAATGGTGCTTTTTTCTATGGGTCACTATATGTGGTTAGCCTTCATTCCGGAGGATTCAGGTGGGATCAATATCTGGCCTTTAGCCTTACCTGTACAGGTTACGGACTTGTGGTAACAGGATTGTATATTTACGGAGAGTTTCTGCACAGTGGCAAGAAATATTTGGTTCTCAGCACACTTTTTGTACCTCTCACGATTGGCATATCGTTACTGATTCAAATGTCAGGCAGCTACGGATTGTGGGTTGTATTGGATGCAAGCAAATCATGGGGGTTGCTATCTCCGATCATGTGGATTGCTCTGGTGGCTGGCTTAGCGGGATTATGGATGTTTAGTCGTCTGACGCTGAAGAAGCTGGTTCATCGAGATCTGAGTTAAATGTATGAGATTTGAGCTTATGTACGAATACAGGATGAAACCGGCACTGTTGTGTCAAAACTGGATTGTACCGGAGGGCGAGGTGCAAGATGTGAACATACCCATTCAAATTAATGAAAATAGTGCTGAACCTTTATACCACCAAATTGAAAATCAGTTAAGATCATTAATTATTACAGGTCAATTAGGAGAGGGGACACATCTGCCGTCCATTCGTGAATTTGCCGGATCGTTGAACTGTAGTGTCATCACAGTTAGACGGGTCTATCAGGATCTGGAGAATGAAGGCTTGCTTCGTACGAAGCAGGGGACAGGTACATTTGTGGCTCAGGTCGAAGCAGGGGACAAGGAAAGTTATAGATTGAAGGCCGCGCAGGAAGCGATGCAGGCAGCGGTGCAGTCCGGAAAAGCAATAGGTTGCACGGAAGAAGAAATGGAGAATCTGTTCCGGGAAATCCTGAAGGCTGTTTACTCGAAGTGAGGGAGTGATTCATACATGGAACCCATAGCAGTTCAGTTAAACGGTGTATCCAAAATGCGAAAACGCAGAGTCATTGGCCCTATCGATTTGACCATTCCGGAAGGGTACGTAATTGCCATTCTGGGACATAACGGTTCAGGCAAAAGTACACTTCTTAACATGCTACAACAAGTGGTGTTGCCGGATAGTGGCCAGATTATATGGTTTGGGAAGGAGCATGAGGGATCGCTTCCCCTCGAGATGAGGCAGCAGATCAGTTTTGTGGCTGACAACGCTGGGCTCGAAGAGAATCGGATTACTGCACAGGAAGCAGCCCATTTTCGGGCCTATTGGTACCCGCGCTGGGATATGAAAATGTTCAACCAACTCATGAATGAGATGGGTGTGCCCAGTGATGTGAAGTTGATCAAAATGTCCAAAGGTGAAAGGCGGAAATTCGAGATTGCAGCTGCACTCGCAGCTCGCCCGAGATTATTGCTGTTGGATGAACCTTCATCCGGTTTGGATCCCTTCGCCTGGAAGGTCATGGTTGAACAGTTTCGAAGCTTTATGGCGGGGGGAGATACCACGATTCTGATTGCCACACACATAGCGGATGAAGTCAAAAGGCTTGCGGATTACATTGTGTTAATGCACCGTGGTCAGTCGCTGGGAATGGCTGAGAAGGATACCGTGCTCGATCAGTGGAAAGAGATCTGGTATGAAGGGGACCTACGGCCAGAGAGTATTCCTGGAATTGTAGAGTCACATTTGGAAGAGAGTGGTCTGATTCGTGTGATAACAACCCGGGTCAGTGAGGCGCAGGAAAGGCTGGAGCTTGCAGGCAACCGGGTGTTGAAAATCCGTAACTTGGAATTGGATGAAGTGCTGGCATTCTGGATTGCCGGGTATGCACCTGTACAGTGGAAATAACCGAAGGGAGACGATAAATGATGAACCGATTAGAATTGAAGCAAGTCGTCAAGCAATATGCAGACAAAACAGCCGTTAATGGAGTCACGCTCAATGTAAAAGAAGGGGAGATTTACGGGCTGCTCGGAGCCAATGGTGCAGGTAAAACAACAACAATGCGTATGGTGCTTGGACTGATCCACCCGGATGGCGGGAGTATTCAGTACAACGGCAAACCATACAGCGCGGAATTACAACAGATTATGGGTTACCTCCCGGAAGAACGCGGATTGTACCCGAAGGTGAAGGTCAGCGAGCAGATCAATTATCTGGCCCGGCTCCGTGGCATGAGTGGCAAAGATGCCGACCAGAGTCTCAAATACTGGCTGGAAAGGTTTGAAGTACCGGAGTATTACGATAAGAAGATTGAGGAGTTATCTAAAGGTAATCAGCAAAAAATGGGCTTTATCGCAGCAGTTGTGCACAGACCGCAGATTCTCATTCTGGATGAAGCGTTCAGCGGACTTGATCCAGTGAACGTGGAAATACTTAAATCCACTGTCAAGGAATTGCGTGATGAAGGAACAGCGATACTGTTCTCCACACACCGGATGGAGCACGTTGAAGAATTATGCCGTCAGATTACTATTCTGCATCGCTCCAATACCGTAGTGCAAGGAGAGATCAAAGAGATCAAGAGCCGTTATCCGCGTGAGCAAGTGTATCTGAGTACGCTTGGAAGTGTGGATGGACTGGAGCAATTGCCTGGTGTGAAGAAAGTCGAGCGGAATGAGCGTGGATACCTGATACATATCGGCCAGGTGGAAGCCGCTCAGGAGATTCTGAGAACTGCGATGGCACAGACCACAGTGGAGCACTTTGAGATCAAGGAACCAACGCTTAACCAAATCTTTATTCGTGAGGTAGGTGAGTCGAATGAATAAAATGGGAACGATTACGGGGTTTACTTTTAAAAACAAGGTTAAAACGAAATCATTCATGGTGACGACCATTGTACTTGCACTTTTAATTTCTATAGGACTCAATGTTCCATATTTCATTACCTTATTCAATGGTGGTTCCATTGGTGGGGCTTCTAGCAGCAACCCTGTAAATATTGGTCTTCTGAGTACAGGGCAGCCTGAGGTTTCCGAGAAACTGGAGAGCTTCTCTTCAGCCCAAGGGGATCAGGCCTATCGATTCATTACCAGTGGTAACAAAGATGAGGCGGCTCTCAAAGCAGATGCAGAAGCTGGGCTTACTGATGGCTATCTGAAGTTTGAAACTGTTGCAGGGCAGGAGTTCCCTCAGCCGATTCTCTATTCAACCGAAGAAGTCTCACCTCAGATCATTGCATCCATCGAAGCTGCGTTGCAAAGTGTGAAGCTGGATGTGGTTGTAAAGGATGTGCTCACAGCGGAGCAGAAGGAACTGATTACAACACCTGTGAAGCTCACCGAACAAAGCCTGAGTACAGATGAGAGTGGAGCCGGTACTGAGTCTGAAGGTGCAATGAGCCCGATTAACTATATTGTGGTGTACTTGCTGATCATCCTGCTGTTTACCTCGACCATGATGACAGGTAATATGATTGCTTCTGAGATCACAGCTGAGAAGAGCTCGCGTATTATGGAGATTCTGATTACAAGTGTATCTCCGCTCAGCCAGATGTTTGGTAAAATCATCGGTATCTTCATGGTGGGTATGCTGCAAATCGGGATATTCGGAGCAGTGGTTGCCGGAAATGTCTTGCTGCCACATAACCGTGCAGTGTTAGGTGATTTCAATATGAATGTAAGTGATGTGAATATTGCGGTTATTGTATATGGACTCATATTCTACATTCTGGGTTACTTCTTATATGCCGTGTTGTTCGCTGCCATTGGTTCAATGGTAAGTCGTACTGAAGAACTCGGTCAGGCAGTTCTACCAATCACGATGCTGTCGCTCGTTTCCTTCTATATTGCGATCTTCAGTATTGCTACGCCGAACATTCTGTTGTTGAAAATCGCAAGCTTCATTCCGTTCACGTCGCCGACCGCGATTCTGGTACGAATCGGCGCAGGAGTTGCACCGACTTGGGAGATTCTCACTTCATTAGCGATTCTCATCGTATCCATTATCATCTTCGGATGGCTTGCAGCCAAAATCTATCGCACAGGTGTGCTGATGTACGGTAAACGTCCAACCTTCAAGGAATTATTCAAAGCCATGAAGGCATATAAGATCTAAGATAGATGGTGCCGTGTTGTTCTGTGTTGTCATATTAAATCGAGTTCAGGAGAGGATTAATGATCATGCAGCAGATAAAAGGGTTCTATATACAGTTTTTGAGGGAACCCCTGTGGTTTAAAGCATTGATTCTGACTACATTGCTACTTTCAATTGTATTTAGCAGTTCAGCCTTTTCCGAGCAGGGCAACTACCAAAGCATCTCTAAATTAGCTATTGCTATTTTCTTCGTCGTATATGGAGTGAAGCTGCGGGGTAATCGGAAGGTTTCTATAGCGTTCTTTTTCCTGGCGCTGATCAGTATCTATTTATCATGGAATAGCTTAAACTTTGCGAATATCTAGCATTGAACCTATATGACGGTTTCATTTTTATTGTTTCTTATCTAATGAGAGATGAAGGGAGAAAGTGCTGCTCCGTTTTTGGAGTGGCACCAATTCCTACCTTTATCCGTAGTATCTAAGTATGTCCTTTCTATTAAAATGATTGGCAACTATATTTATTAAAGGAGAATACATAATATGAAGAATTGGAAACGCACGCTCTTATCTCTTACAATTTCGGTAGGTTTGCTCGCATCTGCAGTGCCGGCAATGGCGGCTCCTCAGGGAACTTCGGTCATGGTCAATGATCAAGCTGTGAAATATGCTACAGGAGCGCCGATCCTGGAGAAAGGCACAACATTGGTTCCGCTGCGCACTACGCTGGATGCCATGGACGTGAAGCTGACGACTGCGACAGATGATACGATCACGGCTGTGGTAGATGGCAAAACGATTACACTCAAAAGCAAACTTACACGCATTAACGGTGTAACGTATGCTCCAATCCGCATCGTTGGTGATGCAGCGGGTTATGAAGTGCGTTGGGATGCTGCAACGCGCACAGTGCTGTTGGTATCCAAGGGCGGAGCAACCGAAACTGCTCAAACCGGTGGACGCGGCTTCATGTGGGAAGTTGAAAGCAATGGAAACACGGTCTATCTGGTAGGCTCAATGCATATTGCCGACGAGAGCTTCTACCCACTGCGTCCAGAGCTTGAAGAAGCTTTTGCTGAAGCCGATTATCTCGGTGTAGAGATTGATATTAGCAAAGCCCCTGATGAAGAGCAGCAAAAGCTGGTTCTGAGTCTGGGTTCGTATCAAGATGGAACAACACTGAAAGATCACATTTCAAGTGAAACGTATACTAAGCTGGGCGATGTATTGAAGAAAAATGGTCTGGAGCCTAACGCTTTGGATGCATTTAAGCCTTGGGTGGTAGAGAGCACGCTCGCAAGCTTGAAGTCGGCAACGGCTGGGTATGAAGCTTCTGCAGGAGTGGATCTGTATTTCATCCAGAAAGCAATCGAGCGTAAACTCCCAGTTATTGAACTGGAGACTTATCAATCTCAACTTGGCATGTTTAACGATTTTTCTAAAGAGACACAAGAGGAAACACTAAAAGCAACAATTGAAAACTTCGATGTGCTGGATAGCAGTGTGAATGAAATGGCTGAGATGTGGAAAACGGGTAATGACGAGCAACTGCTTGAACTGACAAATAGCTTCTCCACTAACGAAGAGTACAACAAAGCAATGCTGGTTGATCGTAATATCGGTATGGCGGATAAAATTGATGGCTACCTGAAAAACGGCAAAGGCGAGGAGTATTTCATTGTTGTCGGCGCGGCACACTATCTGGGCGATCACGGGATCGTGAAACTGCTTGAGGATAAAGGGTATAAAGTAGAACGTAAATAAATGTAGATTATTTTTAGAAGGTAACCCTTTCGTCTCGAATATGAGAGTTGAGAGGGTTATCTTCTATATATAGAGGAAAGACAGATTAAGTAGAAAAGATTAAGCTGCAAGATAATACAATTGAACCTAAGGTTTCATCCTAGATTCAAGGTCCGTAATACAGTTAAAATATGGATTTGTTATTTTAATAATTATCTCTTTACAAGTACTTGTTCCGCATGGTATATTATTAGTCCGGCCAAGAAAACACGGTTTACACGGTGCGGCAAGCGAATGAAATAAGCTTCGAAAGAAACTTATAAAAAGGGCTTGCAAAGTTGGTTCGGACATGATAATATATAAGAGTTGCTGAAGAGAACAACATTCGGTAACGAAACAAGTTTGATCTTTGAAAACTGAACAACGAGTGAGTAAACATTCTGCTTGCAGAATGAACGCGAAAGTTTGAGACAAGCCTTGGCTTGGATCGACTGGAGCACAAATGAGATTTTTAATCTCGTCAGATTCAAAATGAGCTTATCGCTCTTTTCAAATACTTGAGATGATTTTCATAGCGTTTAACCACGCTACTGAAATTCATCTTTATTGGAGAGTTTGATCCTGGCTCAGGACGAACGCTGGCGGCATGCCTAATACATGCAAGTCGAGCGGACTTGAAGAGAAGCTTGCTTCTCTGATGGTTAGCGGCGGACGGGTGAGTAACACGTAGGCAACCTGCCCTCAAGTTTGGGACAACTACCGGAAACGGTAGCTAATACCGAATAGTTGTTTTCTTCGCCTGAAGAGAACTGGAAAGACGGAGCAATCTGTCACTTGGGGATGGGCCTGCGGCGCATTAGCTAGTTGGTGAGGTAACGGCTCACCAAGGCGACGATGCGTAGCCGACCTGAGAGGGTGATCGGCCACACTGGGACTGAGACACGGCCCAGACTCCTACGGGAGGCAGCAGTAGGGAATCTTCCGCAATGGGCGAAAGCCTGACGGAGCAATGCCGCGTGAGTGATGAAGGTTTTCGGATCGTAAAGCTCTGTTGCCAGGGAAGAACGCTTGGGAGAGTAACTGCTCTCAAGGTGACGGTACCTGAGAAGAAAGCCCCGGCTAACTACGTGCCAGCAGCCGCGGTAATACGTAGGGGGCAAGCGTTGTCCGGAATTATTGGGCGTAAAGCGCGCGCAGGCGGTCATTTAAGTCTGGTGTTTAATCCCGGGGCTCAACCCCGGATCGCACTGGAAACTGGGTGACTTGAGTGCAGAAGAGGAGAGTGGAATTCCACGTGTAGCGGTGAAATGCGTAGATATGTGGAGGAACACCAGTGGCGAAGGCGACTCTCTGGGCTGTAACTGACGCTGAGGCGCGAAAGCGTGGGGAGCAAACAGGATTAGATACCCTGGTAGTCCACGCCGTAAACGATGAGTGCTAGGTGTTAGGGGTTTCGATACCCTTGGTGCCGAAGTTAACACATTAAGCACTCCGCCTGGGGAGTACGGTCGCAAGACTGAAACTCAAAGGAATTGACGGGGACCCGCACAAGCAGTGGAGTATGTGGTTTAATTCGAAGCAACGCGAAGAACCTTACCAGGTCTTGACATCCCTCTGATCGGTACAGAGATGTATCTTTCCTTCGGGACAGAGGAGACAGGTGGTGCATGGTTGTCGTCAGCTCGTGTCGTGAGATGTTGGGTTAAGTCCCGCAACGAGCGCAACCCTTATATTTAGTTGCCAGCACTTCGGGTGGGCACTCTAGATAGACTGCCGGTGACAAACCGGAGGAAGGTGGGGATGACGTCAAATCATCATGCCCCTTATGACCTGGGCTACACACGTACTACAATGGCCGGTACAACGGGCTGCGAAATCGCGAGATGGAGCCAATCCCAACAAAGCCGGTCTCAGTTCGGATTGCAGGCTGCAACTCGCCTGCATGAAGTCGGAATTGCTAGTAATCGCGGATCAGCATGCCGCGGTGAATACGTTCCCGGGTCTTGTACACACCGCCCGTCACACCACGAGAGTTTATAACACCCGAAGTCGGTGGGGTAACCGCAAGGAGCCAGCCGCCGAAGGTGGGATAGATGATTGGGGTGAAGTCGTAACAAGGTAGCCGTATCGGAAGGTGCGGCTGGATCACCTCCTTTCTATGGAGAATCGTTTCCCGCGTGGAAACATTCAAATAAGCAGGTTCTTAGAACCTGCGATCGCAATTCATTTCGGTCCTTCACCTTGGTGTGGATGAAATGAAGAGCAAAACACTCACTCGTTGCTCAGTTTTGAGAGCTCAAACTCTCAAACAGCTTGCTTTTGCATGGAGCTTGTTCTTTGAAAACTAGATATCGAAACGAAAGTAAATGCGAATTAGAACATTCCTTTTTAGCTGAACTTGTGCAAACAAGTTTCAATAAAAACGGTAGTTAATTGCTTTTGCGATGGTATTGAATGGGAGCGACTTTTGGCTTTGCGCAAGCAAAACAAGGGAAGCGAGCAGTCAAAACCGGAGCAATATGGTTAAGCTACTAAGAGCACACGGAGGATGCCTAGGCGCTAGGAGCCGATGAAGGACGTGGCGAACAACGAAACTGCCTCGGGGAGCTGTAAGCAAGCTTTGATCCGGGGGTGTCCGAATGGGGAAACCCAGCTGGGGTAATTTCCAGTTACTCACAACTGAATACATAGGTTGTGCAGAGGCATACCAGGGGAACTGAAACATCTAAGTACCCTGAGGAAGAGAAAACAATAGTGATTCCGTCAGTAGCGGCGAGCGAACGCGGAGAAGCCCAAACCAGAGAGCTTGCTCTTTGGGGTTGTGGGACGTCTCACATGGAGTTACAAAGGAACCGGTTAAGCGAAGAGGTCTGGAAAGGCCCGCCAAAGAAGGTAAAAGCCCTGTAGTTGAAAGTCTGTTCCCTCCGAGACGGATCCCGAGTAGTGCGGGGCACGTGAAACCCCGTATGAATCCGGCAGGACCATCTGCCAAGGCTAAATACTTCCTAGCGACCGATAGTGAAGCAGTACCGTGAGGGAAAGGTGAAAAGCACCCCGGAAGGGGAGTGAAATAGAACCTGAAACCGTGTGCTTACAAAAAGTCAGAGCCCGTTTTAGGGGTGATGGCGTGCCTTTTGTAGAATGAACCGGCGAGTTACGTTCCCGTGCAAGGTTAAGGTAAAGAGCCGGAGCCGCAGCGAAAGCGAGTCTGAATAGGGCGACATAGTACGTGGACGTAGACCCGAAACCGGGTGATCTACCCCTGTCCAGGGTGAAGGTGCGGTAACACGCACTGGAGGCCCGAACCCACGCATGTTGAAAAATGCGGGGATGAGGTGGGGGTAGCGGAGAAATTCCAATCGAACTCGGAGATAGCTGGTTCTCCCCGAAATAGCTTTAGGGCTAGCCTCGGAAAACAGAGTCGTGGAGGTAGAGCACTGATTGGGTGCGGGGCCCGCAAGGGTTACCAAGCTCAGTCAAACTCCGAATGCCATAGACTTACTTCCGGGAGTCAGACAGTGAGTGCTAAGATCCATTGTCAAAAGGGAAACAGCCCAGACCATCAGCTAAGGTCCCCAAGTGTGTGTTAAGTGGGAAAGGATGTGGAGTTGCACAGACAACCAGGATGTTGGCTTAGAAGCAGCCATCATTTAAAGAGTGCGTAATAGCTCACTGGTCGAGTGACTCTGCGCCGAAAATGTAACGGGGCTAAACACACCACCGAAGCTATGGCTTGATGCTTTGCATCAGGGGTAGGGGAGCGTTGTATAAGGGTTGAAGGTGTACCGTAAGGAGCGCTGGACATTATACAAGTGAGAATGCCGGTATGAGTAACGAAAAGATCAGTGAGAATCTGATCCGCCGAAAGCCTAAGGGTTCCTGAGGAAGGCTCGTCCGCTCAGGGTAAGTCGGGACCTAAGGCGAGGCCGAAAGGCGTAGTCGAAGGACAACAGGTCGAAATTCCTGTACCACCGTAAGCCGTTATGAGCAATGGGGGGACGCAGTAGGGTAGTGACGCGGACTGATGGATGTCCGTCTAAGCAGTAAGGCTGATGTGTAGGCAAATCCGCACATTGTAAGGCTGAGCTGTGATGGGGAGTGAAAATTACAGTAGCGAAGGTCATGATCTCACACTGCCAAGAAAAGCCTCTAGCCAGGTGATGGTGCCCGTACCGCAAACCGACACAGGTAGGCGAGAAGAGTATTCTAAGGCGCGCGGAAGAACTCTCGTTAAGGAACTCGGCAAAATGACCCCGTAACTTCGGGAGAAGGGGTGCCCCGGTAGTGTGAATAGCACGAGGGGGCCGCAGTGAAAAGGCCCAAGCGACTGTTTAGCAAAAACACAGGTCTGTGCGAAGCCGTAAGGCGAAGTATACGGGCTGACGCCTGCCCGGTGCTGGAAGGTTAAGGGGAGTGGTTAGGGAGTAATCCCGAAGCTGTGAACCGAAGCCCCAGTAAACGGCGGCCGTAACTATAACGGTCCTAAGGTAGCGAAATTCCTTGTCAGGTAAATTCTGACCCGCACGAATGGCGTAACGACTTGGGCGCTGTCTCAACGAGAGATCCGGTGAAATTTTAATACCTGTGAAGATGCAGGTTACCCGCGACAAGACGGAAAGACCCCATGGAGCTTTACTGCAGCTTGATATTGAATTTGGGTACGATCTGTACAGGATAGGTGGGAGCCTTTGAAGTGTGAGCGCCAGCTTGCATGGAGGCAACGTTGGGATACCACCCTGATCGTATCTAGGTTCTAACCTGGTACCGTAATCCGGTGCGGGGACAGTGTCAGGTGGGCAGTTTGACTGGGGCGGTCGCCTCCTAAAGAGTAACGGAGGCGCCCAAAGGTTCCCTCAGAATGGTTGGAAATCATTCGAAGAGTGCAAAGGCATAAGGGAGCTTGACTGCGAGACCTACAAGTCGAGCAGGGACGAAAGTCGGGCTTAGTGATCCGGTGGTACCGCATGGAAGGGCCATCGCTCAACGGATAAAAGCTACCCTGGGGATAACAGGCTTATCTCCCCCAAGAGTCCACATCGACGGGGAGGTTTGGCACCTCGATGTCGGCTCATCGCATCCTGGGGCTGAAGTAGGTCCCAAGGGTTGGGCTGTTCGCCCATTAAAGCGGTACGCGAGCTGGGTTCAGAACGTCGTGAGACAGTTCGGTCCCTATCTGTCGTGGGCGTAGGAAATTTGAGAGGAGCTGTCCTTAGTACGAGAGGACCGGGATGGACGTACCGCTGGTGTACCAGTTGTTCCGCCAGGAGCACCGCTGGGTAGCTATGTACGGAAGGGATAAACGCTGAAAGCATCTAAGCGTGAAGCCCCCCTCAAGATGAGATTTCCCAGTATGTAAGACCCCTTGAAGACGACGAGGTAGATAGGCTGGGGGTGGAAGTGCAGCAATGCATGGAGCTGACCAGTACTAATCGGTCGAGGGCTTATCCAATAGCAAGTTCTAATCGCATGTTTCGTTTCGAATCTAGTTTTCAGAGAACAACAACTCTGAAATGTAAGCTAAGCTATGCGTTTGGTGGCGATGGCGGAGGGGTTCCACACGTACCCATCCCGAACACGACCGTTAAGCCCTCTAGCGCCGATGGTACTTGGACCGCAGGGTCCTGGGAGAGTAGGACGCCGCCAAGCAATATGAAGACACACTTGATGATATCGAGTGTGTCTTTTTGTTTTACTATTTTATATCGGGAAACAACTAACTTTACAGATAAGACGGTATCAAGACCTTCACTTATATGAAGACTCTAGTGCAATCAAGCAAGGACGATGAGAAGACTAAGGAGACAAAGACTAAACAACTTGAACAGCAGATCAAGCAGATTGAGGCACAGATTGCACAGCAAAGCTCTCAAGGAGCCGGTACAGCCGTTCCGAAGGATGCGCCACCTGCCCAACCTCTGTCCAACGGATTGGGTCTAGCTACACCTAAGGAGATTGCAAACGCAACGACAGACAGTAATGGCCGATTTGATATACGCATCTAATTACATCTAAGTTAGAAAAAAACAAAGCCCTGACCGATCTATATGGATCGTGCAGGGCTTCATGTATTTGTTTATTTAATTATTTATGAGGTCTACCTACATTCTATCTACGTTCTATTTATCTTCTATCTGTTGCCGTTATACTATCTGTTAACGTTATTCAGGATGTAACGCGTTTATCCGATCCGTAAGGGATCGTTTTCTATAGTACACAGCTATCGTGACGAGAACCAGCATTTCAGATAACGGAACAGCAAGCCACACACCCGTAACACCGAAGAATGAAGGGAGGACTGCAATTAATGCAATCATGATGATCATCTCACGCGCAGCTGTGATCCAGATGGCCATTTTGGCATTACCTACAGATTGGAAATAGGTGCTCATAACAAAGTTAACACCCATGAACACATAGGCAAATGTAAATATGCGTAATCCGTAAACGGCATTATCCGTAACGCTGCTACTGAAGTTTCCAAAGATTTGCACGAAATAAGGTGCACCGATTTGAACAACAATCAGTAACAGTATACCGCATGCCAGCGCTGTTTTGGTGGCTAAACGTATCGTTTGTTGTACCCGTTTCATCTGTTTCGCACCGTGATAATAGCTGACCAGAGGCTGAGCAGCGGATGCCAGACCCAGGAATGCTAACAGTACCACACCATGAATATAGTTCAATACGGTAAAGGATGCTACGCCATCCGTACCCGCTATGCGGTCCATCGAGATGTTATGAGAGACGGAGAAGACCGACATACCAAGTTCAGCCAGAAAACTGGGGAAGCCAATGAGTAACAGGGAGGCCAGCAATTTGTTGTTCCATTTGAACCGGGTGAATGTGAGATTATTTGTTTTTTTGAAAAAGTGAGTGAACAGGACAAGCAGCGCAAGGGATGCCGATACAATTGTACCGAGGGCAACACCGCGTACACCCCACTCAAGTACATACAATGTTACATAATTGATGATGATATTAGCTACAGCAAACGTAATCTGAGCGTACATGGATGTGTTGGGATTCCCATCGTTCCGAACAAAGACAGAGAGTGCATTCTCAATGGTGAAGACGAACCCGAACAACAACATGATATTCATGTAGTCTGAAGCAAACGGGAAGGTCTCAGCGTTAGCACCGAGGGAGTATACCAGCTTGTCTTTGAAGGTATATGCAGTATATCCAATAGCTATCGTGACTAGCATAATGAGCATAATGGATTTGGTGAAAATTTGTTTGGCTGTGGTTATATCTTTTCTACCCATTGCATTGGAGTACAAGGTTGCCCCACCCATACCAATCCATAGCGACATGGCAACAAAAAGCGTATAGACAGGAGAGGCAATGCCGATCCCGGCCATCGCGGTAGAACCCAGTTTGTGTCCAACCATAATACCGTCGATAATAAAATTAAAAGCAACTACCAGCATCCCCAATACGGAAGGCACAAGGTAGCTAATAAAAGCTTTACCTACAGATTGCCCTTCCAATGGATGCGTCCAATTCGTATTCATAATGACCTCCGTTAGTAAACTGAATGTTCATTCTGTATTTAATAATACTGAACGTTCGTTCTGTATGATAACACGGCATGAATTCGCTTGGCAACTTTTGCGTTTAAATATCGTTTATGTGGTAGATTAGGTGGATATTCATAAGGCGGGAGGAATCTCTTGATGAAACAAAATAAATACGATGAAGCTGAGTTTTTCGACAACTATAGTAAGATGGCTCGTTCAATTCAAGGGCTGGATGCGGCCGGGGAATGGCATGAATTGCAGACCTTGTTGCCTGATTTGAAGAACAAGCGTGTGCTGGATTTGGGATGTGGTTTTGGTTGGCACTGCCGGTATGCGCGAGAGCAACAAGCGAGTTCAGTGATCGGTGTAGATCTGTCCGAAAATATGCTCCAGCGTGCTCGTGAGATGACGGACGACCCACAGATCCAGTACAAGCAACTGGCGATTGAGGATATTGATTTTGCACCTGGACAATTTGATGTTGTGATCAGTTCACTTGCCTTGCATTATATTGAACGGTTAGACGCGGTCTACGCCAAGATCAATGACTGTCTTGTTCAAGGTGGCACGTTCGTGCTTTCATCTGAACATCCCATCTTCACCGCTCGTGCTGCGCAGGATTGGCATTACGGACCCGAAGGTGAGATTCTGCACTGGCCCGTGGATGATTACCACGATGAAGGGAAGCGTGTGGCGAACTTTCTGAATCAGGACGTGGTCAAATATCATCGCACACTGGCAACACATCTCAATGAACTGGTTAAGGCGGGGTTTGCTATTGGGCAGGTGGCTGAATCCAAGCCATCACCGGAGATGATTGAACTGGTTCCTGGCATGCGAGATGAGAACCGGAGACCCATGTTCCTGATGATTGCTACGGTTAAAGTATAACGATGAAAATGATTCGTTAGACTAGAGGGCAGAAAGAGACTGAGGAAGAAGAGCGTTCGCCTAAAAGCTTCTGATAGAGATTTCTAACTAAGCAAACTTGAAGGAATCAGTGTGTTCAGTGATATTGAACATGCTGTTTTTTTATTTTGCTACAATAATAAGAAATAATGTCCAAAATAGGGAACCAAACCACAATAGACTCAGTCATATTAAGTGAGGTGAACAACAGTTGGATTATCAATTTCTGGCACAGGCTCAGACCATCGACAATTACACACTCGGCAGCATGATGGATGATTACGGGAACGATGTGTGGAATTATGCTTATTTTCTGACCAAAAGTGCCGAACTAGCAGATGACTTGTCACAGGAAGTGTTTATTCGGGCATACTCGGGGATCGCTCATTATCGGGGAGAGTGCTCACTGAAGACGTGGCTACTGACGATTACTAGGAACACGACGTTTACATATCGAAAATCCAAATTCTTTCGTAGCAGCTTGTGGGGAGAGACACTTTCCATGGAGACAGAGCGAGAGCATTCAAGCCAAAGAATAATGATTCCAGAGAAAGATACACATCCTTCGGCCGAGATGGAAGTGATGCGTAAGGAGCATGTCCATGAAATCTGGGATATTGTTCTTGCGTTGCCGAAGAAATTTCGGGAGATCCTGCTGCTGCATCTGAAGTATGAGCTTACGACGAGTGAGATTGCTGAGATGTTGAAAATCAGCTCAGGCACAGTAAAATCCAGACTTTCCCGAGGTAAGGACAAGGTACGAAAACATTGGGAGGAGCGAAGCGAATGACACATAAGGATGAGCAATGGGAAAAGGAAATTCGGAAGGAACCGTTTGCGTCGTCTCCCTTTACAGAGGATCACAAGCGAAAGGTGCTTCAACAGGTAGAGTGGATGAAGAAGTCGGAAATGGGAAGCCAGAGAGAGCAGTCAGAGGGCCGTTCCAGGCCGTCTAGACAGCGAATAGGCAACTCTTCACACAAGGGCCGTCCTAGAAGTGCCCCTCTAGTTGCAGCGGCAGGTGCGTTGGTTATTGCTTCAGGTTTGTTCCTGTGGATCTGGGATGATGGACAGCTGGTGAAGCCCGTGATTGAGCAGGTCTATCCTACAGCAGCGTTACAGTTTTCCGATGATCTGAGCGTGAATCTGCTTACGGTTAAGATGAAAAGAAATGTTGCGGTCACCATGCGGGATGATCTGGGTAAACAGCTGCGGATTACGAAAGTGGAAGACTTGCCTGTCTCCGGAAGAATATATGTAGAGGCTGGAAATGAAAGTGAGAAAGAGTACGCGCAGATATGGCTCGATGCCGCCACAGGAAATTTGCGAGAAGTAGGAATGAGACGTGAGATGCAGCCGAGCGAGTTGGAGCACCGTTATTTGCGTCAAGTTCCATCGCTTTTGCAAAGTATAGGCAGCACTCCAACGCTTAAACCTGTATCAGTCCAACGTTATGTGAGTATGAAGCAAGGGGAAATGGAGCCGATATCACATACGACATTAACATTAGAAAATGAGAATAGTTATGGAGAGATTGTATGGCAGCAGGATAAAGCTGTATCAATCTCAGGCGATCTCAGTCCTGATCAAGTATCTCATTCTGTGTTGGCAGACGCCAAGGATGCTGTGAAGGCAGTATTCGGTGAAACATCTCCCAAACTTAGGGGTGTAAGTCGTACCAAAGATGATGAGATCGGGAAGGATATAATTAATATTAGTTTCAATGATCATTACTTGGTTCAAATGATTACAGGGGAAGAAACTAAGGTTTACTCTATTATTGGGGAGAATTCTTATCGAAATGATTTTACCAATTGGGATGAAGTAGAGGCGTACCATCAGAAGATTTATGATGTGAAGGAATCCCTCCTTAGGGACGAGGTAGGGCCGATGATTAAAGAAGTATTTAACGTCAACCTCCAGGGATACAGTCTTCATAGGGAAGCCGATAGTCCAGGGATGGCCACATTTGAACTTGAGTCGACAAAAGATGTTATACGGGTTCGCTACAATGAAGATGTAAAAATTTCGATGATTACCAGAGGCGAGCTATAGGGCTTGATTCTATATGGTACAATTTACTTCATAGATGGAATTGAGCATAAGGAGATCATAATGAAATATTTGGTGAGTTCATGTCTGGCGGGAGTAGCCTGCCGTTACAATGGAACAGCGAGTCTGGATGAAAAGATTCAGGAACTTGTGGAGCAGGAGCAGGCAAAGATGGTATGTCCAGAGCTGCTTGGCGGATTCTCCACACCCCGTGAACCAGCTGAGATTATCGGTGGCACAGGCAAAGACGTACTGGCAGGCACTGCGAAAGTGATCGAGAAAAGTGGCAAGGATGTCACAGACTTGTATATCAAGGGAGCTTATCAGACATTGGAATGGGCCAAAAAATTGAATGTGTCGTGTGTTGTGTTGAAGGAGTTCAGTCCGTCCTGTGGCACGAAAACCATATATGCTGGAAACTTTGCCAATCATAAAGTACAGGGGGAAGGTGTCACCTCTGCATTACTGAGACAAGAGGGATACACCGTCATTTCGGAAAAAGAATTCATGGAACAATTGTAGACTCCCCCTCTGAAACTGAGAAACCATATTGTGCGTACTTTTCATTTTCGGAATAGATTCACTAACTATCGCACATACAACAAAAATATAAAGAGAAGGACGTGGAGATCCATGGAAGTTACAACACAGGCAAAGAAAAAGGAAGACATCTTGAAGGCTTATCATTTCCGGCATGCGACAAAGGTATTTGACGATACTCGTAAAATCGCGGATGAGGATTTCCAATTTATATTGGAAACAGGCAGATTATCCCCAAGTTCGATTGGCTTTGAGCCGTGGAAGTTTCTGATTGTACAAAATAAGGATATGCGCAAACGCCTGTCGGAAGTCTCTTCGGGTGCTCAAAAACAATTGGCAACAGCAAGTCATTTTGTGGTTATTTTGGCCCGGTCAGATGCCAGTTATAATTCTCCCTATGCGGAATACATGCTGAAGGAAATGAAAGGAATGCCAGATGATGTATTTGAGCTGACAAGTGCGGCCTACGGGAATTTTCAGAATAACCAGAGAATTCTTGAGAATCCACGATCCCTATTCGATTGGGCATCCAAACAGACGTACATTGCGCTTGGCAATATGATGACGGCTGCGGCTCAGATCGAGATTGACTCTTGTCCAATTGAAGGTTTCAACCGCGAGGCTGTCCATCGTATTCTGGAAGAAGAGGGGCTGCTGGAGGAAGGCGCATGGGACATCTCGGTAATGGCAGCATTCGGTTATCGTGCTGAGGAGCCAAAACGTGAGAAGACCCGACAACCGATTGAAAAAGTTACCCAATGGCTTAACTAATTTCAGAATAAATCCATTGATAGTGTAACCATATAAACAGGTTTAAAATTAAAATAACCCGATATTTTCCGCTAAGATAAGGATGAAACTATCGGGCTATTTTCTTATTAATAAAAAAGAACTTGAAAATACATAGATATCTATGTATAATGAGGTCATGCCAAAATATAACGCAATTGCACTGATTGCAAGAATCAGAGATCATGTTAACAAACGGATTGTTCACGAATTAGAAAAGCATGAGGTGACAGGTATTGTTCCTTCTCATGGGGATGTACTCATGTTCTTATACCGGGAAGAGACGCTGTCGATCAAAATGCTGGCGGAACGTGTTCAACGTACGCAACCAACGGTAACGGTACTCATCAACAAGCTGGAGAAGCTCGGTTATGTTGAACGCAGCAAGAGTGCCGAAGACAGCCGGGTGACGATGATTCGCCTAACCGAACAGGGGAAGCAACTCGAACCGATATTCCATCAGGTATCAGAGCAGATTAATGACATCATCTACGCTGGCCTATCTGATGAACAATCGGAGCAATTGGAGAGCTTGCTGTCCACTATTGTTCGAAGATTATAGGGTATGAATTCTTCTGTCTGCCAACCTTCCAGACTTGGATGGGGTGAGGCAGAAGAGCTCAAGTATTTTTTTGCTCACATTCATAGATATCTATGTGTGTGGAATGTATTAACGAGAACCAATCATTGCAACCTAACTCAAACCAAATCTGGAGGGATTAACACTATGAAACATCTTATCGTATATGCTCACCCACACACAGACAGCTTTAATAACGCAATCCTCAATACTGCTGTAGAAGCTCTCGAAGCCCAAGGACATGAAGTGGTTGTTCGTGACTTATATAAGCTTGGATTCCAACCTGTACTGACTGAAGCCGATACAGCTTCCATGCGTGCAGGACAGACACCACAGGATATCGCTACAGAGCAACAGTTTGTTACGGATGCAGAGGCCATTACATTCATCTACCCGATCTGGTGGACAGGTCTTCCTGCCATACTGAAAGGGTATGTTGACCGTGTATTCGCCTATGGTTTTGCTTATGTAGCGGATGAAGCAGGTATCCAGAAATTGTTAACAGGCAAAAAAGGTCTCATCATCAATACTCATGGTACACCAAGTGAAATATATGACCAGATCGGCATGACTGCTGGATTAAAAGTAACATCAGACGTAGGAATTTTCGATTTTGTAGGCATTGAAGCTGTAGATCATCTGCTCTTCGGTAGTATTGGGTATCTGGATGCACCAGCATATCAAGCGATGTTGGATCAGGTTAAACAGACGGTTACGACGAAATTCTAATGCGGAAGTAGATGTAGATTCCAGATTCGCATTCCATATGATTCCAGACCGACTCGATTAAGAGTCGGTTTGTTTGTTCATGTGTTTGCAAAATGAATGAAAGGGGGTATAATCGTACCCATGGAACCTATACTTATATTCAAAGCATTATCGAATGAGACACGTAGACAAATCTTATTGTGGCTCAAGAACCCGGAGCAACACTTTCCACCGCTGGAACTATCCCAGCATCCTGATGGTGGCAAGAACGGGATCTGTGTCGGTACGATTCAACTGAAGGCTGGACTGGCTCAGTCGGTTATATCCAGTTATCTGTTGACTATGCTCAAGGCGGGTTTGCTACTCTCAGAGCGTAGAGGACAATGGACGTATTATCGACGGAACGAAGAGACAATTCGTCAGTTTGCCGAGTACGTGCAGAACGAGTTATAAGCCGGATGCCGGAACGGAAGCTAGGATGCATGGTGCAGGCAGGGATTCCGTCCGGATGTAAACGGCCAGTTGATTATCACATCATATCCATTTGCGGTATAATAAATCTATATATCTGGATATACAAAAATATAATCATTAAGGAGATTAAATAGTAATGACTACAGAAAATACGGCTTCATCCCATAAAGAACATATTAATGACGTTAAGCTTTCCATCCTGGATCTGGCTCCCGTCGTTGTGGGTGCAACACCTGCTGATGCACTGCGCAACAGTCTCGATCTGGCACAGCATGCAGAGCGTTGGGGATATCACCGTTACTGGGTAGCTGAACATCACAACATGCCGGGGATTGCCTCTTCCGCAACTTCGGTTGTTATTGGATACCTGGCTGGTGGAACCAAGACGATTCGCCTGGGTTCAGGAGGCATCATGCTCCCTAACCATGCACCGCTAGTTATCGCAGAGCAGTTCGGCACATTGGAGTCCCTGTATCCTGGCAGAATCGATCTGGGACTGGGTCGTGCACCCGGAAGTGACCGTCGTACATCGCTGGCACTGCGCAAAGATCTGAACAGCGGTGAAGATTTCCCAGAGCTGCTGGCAGAACTCAGAGCATACTTTGATGCTTCGGCGACATCTTATCACGCGCCTGTTCGCGCTGTACCGGGAGAAGGACTGAATATTCCGATTTACCTGCTGGGGTCCAGTGATTTCAGCGCTCGTCTGGCGGGTCAGCTGGGATTGCCGTTTGCTTTTGCCAGCCACTTCTCGCCCGATTACACCCGGATTGCCCTAGAAATGTATCGAAACAACTTCCAACCATCTGATAGCTTGAAGGAGCCGCACGTGATTGTTGGTGTTAACGCTGTTGTTGCGGATACAGATGAGGAAGCAGCGTGGTTGGGTACAACGATGCAACAGCAGTTCCTGAACATTATTCGCGGTACAACGGGATTGGTACAGCCTCCGGCAGAGATGGAAGGCAAATGGACGGATCGTGAGAAGGCTGGTGTTGAGCAGACGCTGAAGGCGGCTGTTAACGGTTCACCAGAAACGGTACGTGGACAGTTGGAATCCTTCATTCGGCAGACGCAGGCAGATGAGCTGATTATTACGTCGATGATCTATGATCATAAGGCACGTCTGCACTCCTATGAGTTAATCGCACAATTGGCGGGAAAAGCTTAATCTTAATTTTCAGCGTAAAAGCTGGCTTAATGGTAAGCTATAGCTTCAAATGTACGGTTCGTCTCCCAGTGAGGCGAGCCGTTTTTGAATAGGGAGATTTTGCAAATGATTCGTGTGGGGCAGAAGACTCATTTTGGGGTAAAATGACTTTACCGGTTTAATTTGAAACGGTTAATCAGCACCATACGTATAAATCCAGAGTGTTATACATATGTTGGCTTGTACAAAGGTATTTTTTATTCGTATGTATGGGGCATTTATCTAGTTTACAGTTTAGTTTTGATTAAGAGTCATAAGAGAGGACGACACGCCTATGGAGCAACCTGAGCAACCCCGCGTTTGGCCGGATCGGTTCAAGCGATTTTTTCTTAACAACAAGTTTGTTCTATTTCTGTTAATTTTGCTGTTGGTGGGACTGAACGTGATGGTTCTGACCAAAGTATCCTTTGTTCTTCATCCGCTGGCGGTACTCATCAAGACCATTGTACTGCCTATTATTCTGTCTGGCATACTTTACTATCTGCTGAATCCGATTGTTGATATCATGGAAAGATCGAAGATTAAGCGTGGCTGGTCCATTCTGATCCTGTATCTTGCGATTGGAGGCATTCTGACGGTCGTCGTGCTGGCGGTCATTCCGGTGCTTCGTAATCAGATTATGGGGCTTGTCGCGAATTTCCCAACGTACAGTGAGACCGTAAGACAGCAATTTGAGGAATTGACGGGCAGTCAGCTGTTCGGTCAGGTTCAGGAAACGCTCAACATGAACTGGCAGGATCTGTGGAGAACGATCTCCCAGAAGGCCACGGAAATTCTTGACTCAACCTGGAGCACATTGGGTGGGTTCCTAGGAGCTTTCACGGAGACAGTACTCTCGATTGTAACGGTTCCGTTCATTCTGTTCTATCTGCTAAAAGATGGCAAGAAGCTGCCGGCGAAAATTCTGTCTTTCCTGCCGATCAAGAGCCGTACAGGTGCAATGCATGTGCTGGAAGACATCAATCACCAGATCAGTTCATTCATTCGTGGACAGATCATCGTCAGCTTCTGCATCGGTATCCTGCTCTACATCGGTTATATGATCATTGGTCTGGATTACGCACTGATTCTTGCGATTATCGCGTCGTTCACGAGTGTTGTTCCATATCTGGGACCTGCAATTGCGATTACACCAGCGTTGATCGTGGCTCTGGTCACTTCGCCGGTAATGCTGCTGAAGATGGTTGCCGTATGGACGATTGTGCAGTTAATCGAAGGTAAATTCATCTCTCCACAGATCATGGGCAAAACGCTGAAGATCCATCCTATTACGATTATCTTTGTAATTCTGACTTCGGGTAATCTGTTTGGAGTCGTAGGCATTCTGCTCGCTGTTCCAGGATACGCAGTGCTGAAAGTATGTGTATCGCATATCTTCAACTGGTTCAAAGACAGATCCGGTCTGTATGATCCGAACAAGAACAATCTTTTGTAATCGAAGCGGCGAGCTCCAATTGATCGTTAATCAGAAGGAGTAGTTACTTTATATCCATCCTGGATAAAACGGTACCCTTACCAAGAAGAACCCCCGTCCATCGGCATATAGCCGAGAGGCGGGGGTTCTTCTTCATGAACAAGCTTGGCTGCTGCCTAGCTGTGTTTAATATGCTGGAGCGTTTGCAGGAAAATCTGCTCAATATGAGCATCATCCAGAGAGTAGTATACTGTCTTGCCTTCCTTGCGCCGCTTGACGATCCGCATGTTGCGGAGTGAACGCAGCTGGTGTGAAATGGCCGACTGCCCCATGTCGAGCAGAACCGTCAGGTCATGAACACATAATTCCTTCTGTAACAGTGCATCAATAATACGTAGACGTGTTGGATCACTGAATGCCTTGAACCAATCCGCCATCTCGGAAGAGGTCTCCCGATCTATGAGTGAAGTGCGAATCGTCAGCACGTCGGCTTCAGTGCCTGAGCAGGCTGCATCACATTCGCTTGGTGCTTTAACCGGTTGTTCCATTTCCTATCACCGCCTATGTTAACAACTATACGCCTATTATATCCAAAAACCGTCTAAAGCGAAATGATTACTATTAGCATAATCTGTATGAAAAATCAACAACGATTGTTGACACTCATGTTTAGGCGTGCATATAATAGGAGTAACTAAACATATGAATGAATGCTCATATATTGAATGTAATGGGATATAACATCGTTTTTGTACTGCAAAGGGGAGAATTCACATGGGAACCGGACAGGAACAGGTGAAAAGGGAACTGCTGCTTGATGGACTGGATTGTGCGAACTGCGCATTGAAGATTGAGAATGGCGTCAAAAAAATTAAAGGCATTAGTGAATGCTCTGTCAATTTCGTTACCAAAACGTTATCGATGCACACCACTTCCGACATGGATGAGCAGGTAGTGGAAGAAGCGAAGCGCAAAGTGCTGCGGCTGGAGCCGCATATACGCATCTCGGAAAAAGGAAAACATGTGAACGGACATGCGCACACCCATACAGGGAGTGCAGCTGGTGTGCACGACCACAGTCATGACCATGCCGGACATGATCATGGACATTCACATGGCAGCCACTCGCATACTCATGATCACGGAGATTCACAGGAACGCACACATGGTCATACACATGAGCACGGAAATCATGCTGGACATGATCACGGCCATACCCATGATGATGCCCGTGCAGGCCACTCGCATGAACATGGTGCGGGACAGACGAAAGAGTTGCTTGCTCGTCTTGCTGCAGGTTCTGTGTTGCTCGCAGCCGCGATTTGGTCACCGCTGGAGGGTTGGGCACAATTTGCTCTCTATGCGCTCGCTTATCTGATTGCCGGGGGAGATATTGTGCTCCAGGCGTCCAAAAACATTATTCGTGGCCAGGTATTCGATGAATACTTCCTGATGTCCGTGGCTACTTTGGGTGCCTTTGCCATTGGAGAGTATCCGGAAGGGGTAGCAGTCATGCTCTTCTATCAGCTCGGGGAGCTGTTTCAGGGTATGGCGGTTAATCGATCACGCAGGTCCATTCAGGCGCTCATGGACATTCGGCCGGATTACGCGAATATCCTGACGGGTTCGGGTGACGAAACCAAACGGGTTTCTCCAGAAGACGTACGGATTGGTGATCGGATTGTAGTGAAAGCGGGCGAGCGAGTACCATTGGATGGTATCGTTAGAACTGGACGTTCCATGGTGGACACTTCTGCTCTGACAGGTGAATCGGTACCTCGTGAGCTGGAGCCCGGAAGTGATGTACTGAGTGGATTTGTGAACAAAAACGGCATGTTGACGATTGAAGTAACCAAAACGTTTGGAGAATCAACGGTATCCAAAATTTTGGATCTGGTGCAGAACGCGAGCAGTCGGAAAGCGAAAACAGAACATTTTATTAGTAAATTCGCCCGGTATTACACACCGGTTGTTGTGATCCTTGCAGCCTCGATTGCATTTGTTCCACCGTTGCTACTTAGTGGTGCAACATTTGCCGATTGGATCTATCGCGCCCTGGTCTTTCTGGTTATCTCATGTCCTTGTGCGCTGGTCGTCTCGATTCCCCTTGGATTCTTTGGTGGCATTGGAGCGGCTTCCCGTAACGGTATTCTCATCAAAGGCAGTAACTACCTTGAAGCGTTGAATGATGTGAAAGTCGTTGTTTTTGATAAAACGGGTACTCTAACCAAAGGTGTATTCAAAGTAACAGCCATTCGTCCCGAAGGTGGACGTACGGAAGAAGAACTGATGGAGCTTGCAGCGATTGCCGAAGCAAATTCCAATCATCCAATTGCCGAATCCATTCGTGCAGCTTGGGCCAAAGAGATTCCCACGCAAGGTGTGGAAGGCTATGATGAAGTTGCCGGACACGGGATCAAGGTGAGCGTGGATGGTCGGGAAGTGCTGGCGGGCAACGCCAAATTAATGGAGCAGGCGGGTATAGCGTATAGCACTCCAGAGACGGCAGGGACAATAGTCCACGTTGCTGAAGAAGGCACGTATGTTGGTCATCTGATCATTGCTGATGAAGTGAAGGATGATGCAGCCGCGGCCATTCGGGCACTGAAGAAGCTCGGCATCCGCAAAACGGTCATGCTGACAGGCGATGCCAAAGCTGTGGGTGAAGCGGTAGGACGCGAGCTGGGTGTAGATGAGGTCTATGCTGAATTGCTGCCACAGGACAAAGTCGAGCGGCTGGAGCAACTGGAAGCTGCCAAGTCTCCGAAGGAGAAAATGGTATTTGTCGGTGATGGTATCAACGACACACCAGTGCTGGCACGCGCCGATGTGGGCGTAGCCATGGGTGGACTTGGCTCGGATGCTGCCATTGAAGCAGCTGATGTGGTCATCATGACGGATGAACCGTCGAAACTAGCGAGCGCAATCCGCATTGCGAAGCGTACACGAATGATCGTATGGCAAAATATCGGGTTTGCGCTGGGTGTTAAGGCGATATTCCTGCTACTGGGAGTGTTCGGCATTGCCACCATGTGGGAAGCGGTATTCTCCGATGTCGGTGTCACGGTGCTGGCTGTTCTGAACGCCATGCGTGTACTTCGTGTGAAGAATATCTAAGTTTACGAAACGATCCAGGCGGCTCTTCGTATATACGTAGAGCCGTTTTTATATTTTTTATGGCATTATGTAGTTAGGAAGTTATATAGAGAAGGGGAGAACATTTTGACAGGAGCAGTAGTTGGGATCATCATCGGGGTGTGTTATTTCATTCTGGGGTTGATGGTGTTCAAAAAACCACCGAAAATGATTAACGGTATATATGGTTATCGTACCCCGCGTGCAATGAGTAATCCTGAGTTATGGGACGAAGCGCAAAAGTATAGCGCCAACCTGATGATGCAGTTTGGTGTGATCATTACGATATTCGGCATTATTGGATTCTGGCTTACAGATGTACGAGCTTTGGTTCTGAGTCTGGTGGCTACAGGATTTTATACGTTCAGACTGTTTACCAGAGTCGAAGGCCGTTTGAAGCAAATGCAGCGTGCACAACAGCAACAGAATGAACAGAATGCATAAAGTACAATGAGTGAATAGGTTAGAACAGCAAGACCCGCGTGTGAAGCGGGTCTTTTGGTGTTGAAGTTAGCGTATCGAAGGCGATGTTAAACTCGCTAAGACTTCATGCATAGAATATAACGTTGACGTTAACGTTAATATTATATATAATTATGTACATAACAGTATAGACATATGAAAGAGGTGGAGGAAATGAGTCTATATAAAATCGACGACGTAGCCAAAGAATGCGGATTGACCAAGCGAACCATTCGGTATTATGAAGAGATTGGTGTCATGCCTTCACCTCAGCGGACAGATGGCGGAACGCGGCTATACACTCGTGAGGATATGGATTATCTGAAAAAGGTGGTTCGCACCAAAGAGGTGCTGGGGTTCTCTCTTCAGGAGCTACATACCTATGTGGCAACGGCAGATGCATTGAACGAACAACGTTTTGACTACCAGCAGACGACCGAAGTGAGAGAACGGCTCGAGAAGCTCACCACGATGGAAACAACGCTGGATGGTCAGTTGCAACTGATTGAGCAAAAACTTCAGAGCATACATGCCGTACAGACTGAACTGGAAGAGCTGCGTGAACGCGTCCGGAGCGGTATTCAGAAGTTACAGGCACATGATTCACAGGGTGATGAAGACGGCTAACCGAATTAGCATCTATATAAACAAAACTGCAAACAAATAATCGCTACATGGAGTGAGTTTCATAGTACCTGTGGCGATCCTGTACAAACACCGGAGGCTCCGGTGTCATTTGTGCCGTTTTGTTACCTCTATTCATGAAAACGAACGCAATATTTTCAACGTTTTCACAGTGTTTTTCAAAACAAGTTCAATACATGCTTCACCACATAAATCATTCACAGGAGGAATTACGTATGAAAAGAGAGCCATCATTACCGGACGAATTGCCGTCATCACGTGGGGGATTGTTATCCCAACCGCGAGCGGTATGGGCGGTCGCCTTTGCATGTATCATATCCTTTATGGGTTTGGGCCTGGTTGACCCGATTCTGCCCGCAATTGCAGATCAGCTGCATGCATCCAAAAGCCAAGTGTCGCTGCTATTTACCAGTTATAATGCTGTAACCGGGGTAGCGATGCTGATTACAGGTGTTGTCTCCAGCCGGATTGGTGTGAAGTGGACGCTGCTCAGCGGGATATTGTTGATTATTATCTTCTCCTTCCTCGGCGGTACCTCAGACACGGTGGGTGCACTGGTTGGTTACCGTGTCGGTTGGGGACTCGGTAATGCCTTATTCATCGCAACCGCGTTACCTGCAATCGTTGGACTGTCCACATCAGGGACAGCCAAGGCAATTATTTTGTACGAAGCAGCGCTTGGTCTCGGGATTGCAGTTGGTCCGCTACTTGGTGGTGAGCTGGGTTCCATCTCCTGGCGTGGGCCGTTCTATGGGGTGGCTGTTCTGATGGCAATTGCCTTTATCACCATTACATTTATGCTGCCCAAGATGGCCAAACCAAAAACGCGCAGTTCTCTGTCCGATCCGCTCAAAGCATTAAGTTATCCTTCACTTAAAACATTGGCGATTACCGCCTTCCTGTATAACTTTGGTTTCTTTACCTTGATGGCTTATTCACCATATGTCATGAATCTGGATGAGCGTGGCTTGGGTTATGTATTCTTTGGCTGGGGACTGATGCTGGCGATAACGTCGGTATTCGTCGCACCAAGATTGCAACGCCGATTCGGATCGGTGCCGTCTATGAGTGTCATGCTTACATTGTTCGCGATTGATCTGGTTGTTATGGCATTCGGTACTGTGATGGGTTCACCGACTACGGTTATTGTAGCAGTCATTGTAGCAGGTATCTTCCTTGGGATTAACAACACGTTGATTACAACGGCGGTTATGGAAGCTGCACCTGTGGAGCGTTCTGTTGCTTCTGCTGCATACAGCTTCGTCCGTTTCCTGGGTGGTGCGCTTGCTCCATGGCTTGCGGGTAAATTATCCGAGTGGTTCCTGCCGGAAACGCCGTTTTATTTTGGCGCATTCATGGTTCTGGTTGGTGTCATGGTACTGCTGGTGCGTCGCCATCATCTGCGGGATATTGATTCGGCCATTACATCTCATTAATTCACAGGTTAATTCACTGGAGGAATTGCCATGCTGAAACGTATATTGGTTGCTGTTGATGGTTCGGATCATGCGCAGGTGACCCCGTTAATGAGATCTGCAATGTAGCGCGAGAACGAGATTGTGGAATAATTGTGATGGGCACGGCTGGCAAAGGCATGCTTGCAGAGATAATCTTGGGCAGTGTCAGCCATGGTGTGTTAAAACATGCAGAGTGCCCCGTCCTGACGGTTAAATAAGATATGAAATCCTTTATAGTACATTGGCAAAGGATCGCCACTATGGCTCATCAGGTAGGTTACAAGGTATGATTGCCGCATACTGTAGTGGGTTGATGGCACAAAAGTAGTGTATAAATAGATAAGGTAACATACCGTTATGGATTTGAAGTAATTATTGGATGGAGGGTGCAGCTCATGAAAAAACAACATCTGTTTATCGGTGGCAAACCGACCGAATCCGTAGATTATAAAGCACTTCAGGCACCATACTCTGGTGAAACGCTGGCAGAAGTCTCTTCGGCTTCAGCAGTGGAGGCCGAGGCCGCTATTGCGGCTGCGGTGCAAGCTGGGAAGGAAATGCGCCAGATGCCTGCACATCAGCGTGCAGATATTTTGTACAAAGTATCCTCCTTGCTCGAAGAACGGAAGGAAGAAGCGGCACGAATCATTGCACTTGAAGCAGCGAAACCAATTACCGCCGCGCGGGCTGAGGTAGACCGTACGGTGGAAACCTATCGTTTTGCTGCCGAAGAAGCCAAGCGGCTGACTGGAGAGACGGTTCCGATGGATGCAGCCAAAGGTGGAGAAGGGCGCATCGGGTATACGATGCGGCAACCTCTAGGCGTCATTGGAGCAATAACGCCGTTTAATTTTCCAATGAATCTGGTAGCTCACAAGGTAGGTCCGGCAATGGCAGCGGGCAATACGATTGTTCTCAAGCCTGCAGAGCAGACACCGCTGTCTTCCTATTACATCGCTAATCTGTTTCAAGAAGCAGGATTGCCAGATGGAGCACTGAACGTAGTGAGTGGTGATGGCAAAACGATTGGTGATGTGCTTGTGGAGCACCCTCGTGTTGCTCACATTACGTTTACAGGCAGTCCAGCGGTGGGGACGAGCATTCGTAGCAAAGCAGGACTGAAACGCGTGACACTCGAGCTTGGATCGAATGCAGCGGTGATCGTGGATAAGGACGCAGACCTGGACAAAGTGGTTCCTCGATGTGTTACCGGTGCTTTCACGTATCAAGGACAGGTATGTATCTCGCTACAACGAATCTACGTACATCGTGACATCTCGGAAGAATTCATCCGGCGTTTCGCTGAAGCGGCCAAACAAGTAGTGGTCGGGGACCCGCTGAGCCCGGATACGGTGGTCTCTGCACTGATTACCTCCAAGGATGTACAGCGTACGCTCGACTGGATTGAAGAAGCCAAACAGGCTGGTGCTGAAGTAGCAGCAGGCGATCAAGCTGAAGGAGGCGTTCTGCGTCCAACGGTGCTCGTTAACGTTCCGCGTGATGCGAAGGTATCCTGTCAGGAAGTGTTTGCTCCCATCGTGGTGATCAATACCGTGGATTCGGTTGAAGAGGGCATTGAACATGTCAACGATTCCATCTATGGGCTTCAGGCAGGTGTATTCACGAACGATATTCATACGGCTCTCCATGCCGTCGATCAGATCGAGGCAGGCGGAGTGATGATTAATGATATTCCAACGTTCCGGGTTGACCACATGCCCTATGGCGGGGTGAAGCAGAGTGGTGTCGGGCGTGAAGGTGTAAAATATGCGGTTGAGGAAATGACGGAATTGAAGTTTGTCATGTTTAATAAAGGGTGATTCACTTCATTTCTCGTATGATCCTGTGCCATGATAATGGTACAGGATCTTTCATATGTAGATCCTGGAAAACTGTTTCAAAAATACATACGAATTCTTCCCTGACTGCGGGTTCACATCTGAGGAGAGGGGTATAAATAGTTAACATACCGCAATTCATTTGATCAAACGCCGCTCATATCACCTAAGTAAGCATGATGTACCTATCCAGAACGCGAGCGGAATGAAAGCGGTACAGCATTGCCGAAAGTCTTATAATCACTCACTATTCAAATAAAATGCAGTATGAAATAAACCTAAACTTAGAAGTTGCAGGACAGGCAGGAGGTGTATTCAAATGGCATATTCCATGGTTGACGTATCTGGAATGTCAGGCGTAAGTCTGAGTGAGCTGAGCCAGTATGCGCAGACGGGTCTTCTGAATCCGGCCTTTGGAGGTTTGGATGAGGATATCTATTATGAAAAGCCGGAATTGCTGAGACTTCAGCAAATTCTTTTTTGTAAGGAAGTAGGCATGGAGGAGACTGAGATTGAATTGATGCTTCGGGATGACCCTCAGGATGTCATTCGCATCATGCAGCGGCATCGTATTGAGATTCTGGAGGAGGCCCTCCGTCTGCATGGATTGATTCAGACACTGGACAAAACGATCTCCCATTTGCAAGGCGAACAGGAACTTGATGAACATGAGTTGTATATCGGTTTTGTGAATAAGGGACGTCACCAGTTGCTGAATGAAGCGAGTTCTAACCATGCAGTCAATCATGATTTGAATCATGTGCAGACAGAGGGCGATCAGAGGTCCCACATCCAATCTTCCAATTCATCCCCATTACATGAAAACCAGGAGTTAAAGTCAAAGGAAGATTATCTCGATTCCCAGGCGAAAATTGATCAGGTTCATCTTGACTTGCAACAGGCCATTGAGGATGGACTGGAACCTGGTAGTGCGAAAGTACAACGGATTATTGGCAGGCATCTTGAATGGATCAAGGGTTATTATACACCCACCGCTGATATCTATCGGGATCTGGCCAATCTGTACGTCGAGCATCGAGATTTCCGCAAAATGTACGATGGTTACCACCCGAGTCTGGCTGAATTCTTACGTGAAGGGATGATGATTAAAGCGGAACAGGATTTATCCTAGATGCATAAAGTAACATGGGCGTGCAAGAACATGGGTGTGAACTATAATGGATAACAAAGAGCGCAGACCTTTTAGAGGACTGCGCTCTTTGTTATGATGCTACAATTGCTCTGTGAGTAAACGTACGGCTTTCTCCAGGAAGACACGGTCTTCGTCATCAAAACGGTTTTTGATCGGGCTGTCGATATCCAGCACCCCGTACAGTTCCCCGTCTTTGATGATCGGTACAACGATCTCACTATTGGATGCTGCATCACAGGCAATGTGGCCTGGGAAGGCATGCACATCGTCAACGACCATGGTACGTTTTTCGGCAGCAGATGTACCGCATACGCCACGTCCCAGTGGTATTCGGATGCAGGCAGGCAGTCCTTGGAATGGACCGAGGACCAGTTCTTTTCCATCATACAGATAGAAGCCGACCCAATTGGTGTCGGTCATAAATACATTGAGCAGCGCAGCAGCGTTCGCCAGATTGGCAATCGCACTAGGTTCATCGCGGATCAGAGCACTTAACTGTCCCAGGACGGCGGTGTGCTGCTCACTTCGTGTTCCTTCATAGGAAACAGCTTGAAACATGGTAAATCACCCTCCTGAGCAAAATGGTACTTATTTTCAAGATAGTGCAGAGGATGCGGTTAGTCAAGCGGAGGATTTCGGAAAGGGAAGGGAATACCTGAAGAATCCTCCTGTTTCTCAGCTTCTTGTATGGGGTAATTACTTAGCAACCACGGAGGGCTATAACCCGGGAAGGAGCTTGGCTTATGCATGCAGAGGTACAGAATCTTTTTGTACGAATTCATCTTCTATATTTGGCGCAAAATCAGGATTTGAACGTTAACGAGGCGCTGCCCCTATTGGAAGAACGGGGATATCGCGTTGGAGAGCGGGAGATCAAGCAGGAGCTTGAACATCTGACACAGGAGAACTTCCTGACCGCCCACGGGGACCAATGGAGCCTAACCGGGACTGGCATTGAAGAATTCAAGGAAATCACGACTGTGCTTGGTCGGGTTAGCGATGAATTGCTGGCGAAAGGCAAGAAACCGTCCAAAGTCTAACATTCATTTGGACAAGCCTTGAGGCCAAGAATCACTTAACCTTGAATTGATCCATACGTACGTACACCAAGACCGGGAGCGAAATGGGCCCGGTTTTTTGACGTGTGTCCATGACTGAATAGTTGCCATTCGGCGCAGGTTATGATTAGATGACTAATGAATCTTATGGTCTGCAGAGATGGATCGGATCGGAGTGTCTTATATGTATAAATGCAAAGGGAGAATTCCCGAAATGGAGACTGCGCGGCTTCGTCTGCGTAAAATGCGTCGCCGGGATGCGGCCCAGATGTTCGCATGTTGGTCAGATCGCGAGGTAACCCGTTATATGAATCTTGCACCCATGATTGGGACAAGCGAGGCGGCGGACATGATTGGGCTGCTTAATCATATGGCAGGGGAAGAGGATGCGATCCGATGGGGAATCGAACTCAAAGAGACAGGCAGGCTCATCGGCAGCTGTGGATTCAACACATGGCAGCTTGAAGGCGCATTCCGGGGAGAGATCGGTTATGAGCTGGGACGTGACTACTGGCGCAACGGTTTTATGACGGAGGCTTTCTCGGCATTGTTGCCCTTCGGGTATGAGACCATGGGACTCAATCGGATCGAGGCGCTGGTTGATCCACGCAATCTGGCGTCCGGCGAGTTCCTGACGAACAGCGGTTTCACACGGGAAGGACTGCTGCGTCAGGTACAGCATACGTCCACCGGATACAAGGATATGGTGATGTATTCCATGTTGTATGATGAGTTCCTCCGCAAGCGAGGTAAATAAAAGAGACAATATATAATTGTTTCTTTTATTTACACGTAAACGAAGAAACAGAACAAAGCTGGAGAATCACCAATATATAGAGAACGAAGAGAGAAGGGTTTCTGTGAATGCAACTGGAGGTTTGAAGCGCAGTTTCATCTTGACGGGCCTGTTGCTGGCGACATTTCTGTCAGCGATTGAAGGCACAGTGATTGGTCCAGCTGGACCGACCATTGTCAGTGAACTGGGGAGTGTACAGCTGCTTAGCTGGATTTTCACCGCATATCTGCTGACGATGGCTGTGAGTACGCCCATTTTCGGCAAAATCAGTGATCTGTATGGACGAAAGCCTGTATTTCTAATTGGCTGTGCCTTATTTTTACTGGGTTCACTCCTGTGCTGCCTTTCGCAGAATATGGAGCAGTTGATTATTTTTCGTGCCATTCAGGGGATCGGTGCGGGTGCGGTAGTCCCTGTTACCTTTACGATTATTGGGGACATCTACGCTATTGAAGAACGTGGCAAAATCCAGGGTTGGATTAGCTCCGTGTGGGGTATTTCCTCTCTGGCTGGACCGCTACTTGGCGGTTATTTTGTAGATAATCTGGGCTGGCAGTGGATCTTTGGTTTTAATGTGCCATTTGGTTTGCTTGCGATGTGGTTTGTATTCCGTTATTTGAAGGAAGATATCTCTCCACGTACGGCCAAAATTGATTATGTCGGTGCATTGACCTTCACGGTGGGTATTACCGCATTGCTGTTCGTCCTGTCGGCGGGTGGGCAGTATTATGCCTGGAGTTCTCCGTTAATTGTTGTGCTGAGTGTGGTCGCCGCTCTGTTTATTATTTTATTTTTTGTGGTGGAAAAAAGAGCTCAGGCCCCTATGGTTCCACTACATTTGTTCCGAATTCGGGACATCCGTGTGGCGAACATCGCCGGACTACTGACCAGTACTCTGATGATCGGCTTGACCAGTTATTTGCCGCTCTGGGTGCAGGGGGTTCGGGGAGGTAATGCGACGGAATCTGGACTGCTGCTCGCGCCGATGTCAGTGGGTTGGCTCATTGGTAGTGTGTTGGCAGGCCGCCTGTTAATGAAAATCGGATCACGTATGACCGCACTAATTGGATTAACCGGAATTGCGATCGGATCGGGTGGACTGTTCATGGTGGGCGGGACATCTCCGCAGGCTGTGCTATTTATACTGACCTTTATTTATGGTCTCGGTTTCGGGTTTGCTTTTACAATCTTCACCATTATTGCGCAGTCTTCAGTAGGGTATAAAGAGCGTGGTTCCTCTACGGCACTGCATACGTTCATGCGTACATTGGGACAGACAATTGGTGCAGCGGCTTTTGGTACTTGGTTGAACTATCGAATCTCAACGTTATCGAATGAGCAGAATCTGGCTGAGGCCGGAATATCGGAGAGTGATCTGAACGAACTGCTTGCACCGCATACGGATGCTGCACTATCTGATGACAAATGGGCGCTACTGCGCAGCGTGCTGGAAGGAAGCTTGCATTCTCTGTTTGTCATTATGTTTGTCATTGCACTAGTCTCGTGGGTAACGACGCTGGCATTGCGCAAACGTTTAATTGTACCCGAAGATGCAGATGCTCCACCGCAACCACAGGGCTCGAAATAAAAGTGGATGTATACGAATAACCGGATTCGCCGATGTCAGGCAAATCCGGTTATTTTTGTTGATCCTTTTTGCAAGGTCTAGCTACTCACGGATAAACGGTCTGCACTGTGTGCAAGCCTTCCCAAAAGTTCAGACAACAGTTCCTTGTCTTCCTCGCTCAGTCCGCTGACCGCACGATCGATCTTCACCGCATAACCTGGATAGATATCATCCATGGTGCGCTGACCTTCTTCGGTTAGTTCCACAAAAATGATACGTCTGTCATGCGGACAATGCTTCCGGTGTAACAGTCCTTTTTGCTCCAGCTTATCAATCACATAGGTCACATTTCCGCTTTGCAGCAGAAGCTGTGCACCAACCTGTTGTATCGGCTGAGCTCCTTTCATATATAACACTTCGAGCACCCCGTAAGCGGTGGGGTTGAAGCCATGCACTTTGCTTCCGGATACAGCGTGTTCATTCACGCTCTTGAATGTCTGGGCCAAGGTGCGGTACAGATGAAGTGAACGTTCGGTTCCGATTTCTTGTAATTCCAGCATGCTGATCCCGCCTTTTCAGATTAGTTTTATAAGTTGAAATGATGAAGGGTGGTCCTCTTCGTTATGTCTATCCTGTAAAAGTTTATTTCAACTTATATGAGTTGGTTAGTTATGTTTGACGATTCAGGATGTCGCCATGTACTTATTGTAAACTTCTGTTTCCGCGAAAAACATGCGATATGTCACAAGATCTGCATTTTTAGCATTTAAAATTTGATCATTAATCATCTCGTGAAATCCTCCTTGAGATGTCGCTTCTTCTCTGGACATGAAGAAGCAGGGGATCCAGAACCCCTGCTTCTTTTTCGCATGTATAAGACAAAGAGCTATCGTTCCTCTGAATACTTTTCTAATAAGCGTACTATGTTCTCAAATGTGTACTTGCCCTCAGCAATGTTGACCATAAATTCCACCGCATATTTACGTTCCATTTGCAGGTAGTAGCCATTTATTCGCAGAAAGGACTTGGTTACAAGATAAGCTGTCCGCTTATTTCCGTTGTAGAAACAGTGGTTTTTAACCAGTGACTCTAATAATGCTGTAGCTTTATCAAATATGGAAGGATAGGCATCTTCTCCAAATAAACTTTGTAGAGGTCTATTTATAGCAGAATCCAACAAAGTATAATCCTTTACACCAGCTTGTGCTGTATCATTCATCTTCTTCATCATAAAATGGTGAGCGGCTACTACTTCTTCAATTGTAAGGAATACAGTCATCTTAACGATCCCTTAAATCATTGAGGATATCCTCATCTTCTTCAAAAACGTCGAAGAAAGCTTCCAGTACTTCGGGTCGTACATTTTCGGGTAACTTCATTTGCTTCACCTTTTTTAATACAATTTCTCCTTGACTGTTCTCAATAAATTCAATCTCATCGCCCTGAGAAACATGGAGCTTATCAATTAAAACCTTAGGCAGGCTAATACCCAAGCTGTTCCCCATTTTTCCTATTTTGCGCGAAAGTATTTTTCTTTTGGAATGCTCCTCTTTCATCTGAGCCCCACCATTCATGGTATATTCCTCCTATAGTATGATCCAATTTGTGAAAGTAATACGTAAGTATGTAATAACGTTAGTATGTATTAACATTATAACACAATGATAGAGATAGATTGCCTTCAAATACGCTCAAAATGATCAAACAAACGGCACACAACTCGTATACAATAAAATGAGATGATCTAACAAGCCCCAAATCAGAACAGGAGTGTTCGATATGAAGATAGAGCATGAAGGTGCAGCGATACAGGAGTCTGTATTGGACGTACATATTACAGAGGCAGGATACGAACCAGGACAGTCGACCATACGCAACATTCGAATGAGTGTGGCGCGAGGAGAGCTGGTGGGTATTATCGGACCAAATGGTGCGGGTAAAAGTACGACGATCAAAACGCTGCTGGGTCTGCTGGAACATGCCAACTATGAAGTGGCGATTGGGGGAGAGGGGCGTTATGCCTATATCCCGGAACAACCGGTTTTTTACGAATATATGACCCTGTGGGAACATCTTGATCTGGCCGCAGCGGCATATGAAATGGAGGAAGAGGTCTTTGTCGCCAGAGCGGAGGAACTGCTGGTTCGTTTCGGAATGGATCAGGTTAGGAATGATCTTCCGGCCAGTTTCTCGAAGGGCATGCGGCAGAAAATGATGCTGATGATCGGATTTTTGGCTTCACCGGATATCTATATTGTGGACGAGCCGTTTATCGGACTTGATCCGCGTGCTACCAAAGATTTTCTGAAATTACTCGATGACGAACGTCGGCGTGGTGCGGGTGTACTCATGTCTACGCATGTACTGGATACCGCTGAACGAATATGCGATCGGTTTATTTTAATTGCATCGGGCATATCTGCTGCCGAGGGAACATTGGATGAGATCCGTGAAACAGCAGGATTACCGGAAGCCTCTTTGTTTGACTGTTTCGATATATTGACGTCTTAGATAGAGAGAGGGTGAGAGAGGATGGAAACTTCCGGGCGTTATACACCACTTCGTTTATACAGGCGAAGACGCAAAGAGCATTTCAGGGAACAAATGAAAAATCTCAGACTCGTAGTGGATTGGACGGTGTGGGTATATCTTCTTGTTCCGGGTCTGCTCTACCTGATTGGATGGTACACGAGCCTGTGGACCAAATCGCTGCCTGCATGGGCGACCGGTTTACCTTTACCTGTACTGACTGGGCTGATCGACGTCGTTATGCTTACCGGGGGTGTGTTGATTTTTGTGGAGGAAGCAGATGTATTGTTTTTGAAATCTAGACCGTTGTGGATGCGTACGTTGATGAGGCAAGGACTATACCGCGCCTGTCTTCAACATTTGGGAAAAATGATCTTGGTTACAGCACTGACTGCCCCTCTGTGGTCCCGTGTCTATGAGATGTCTTATCTCCAGATTGCACTTATGGCTGTCTGGTTCGGTGCAGTAGCTTCGTTTCAAGCCATAATACTACATATGATGAAGGTTCGACTTACAGGATGGCGGCGCTGGATTCAGATGATCCCTCTCGTCATTGGCCTAGGTTACATGACCATTCACGCGACATCATGGATGCATGAACAGACGTGGAAAATCATGTTTGGTATTGTGGTGACCGGCCTTCTTCTGATTACAGTCGGACAGATGAGACTCTTGATGAAAGGAACGTTTGAAGGAGATGTGCGAGAAGATTTGCGAAGCAGGCTGCAATTGACGGCTCTGATGTTAAGTCAGGCGGTGAGCAAGCCGAAAGCTCCGCGAACACGGACCATCATCTTCCGTAAACCACGTAAACTATTACGCAATCGTTCGATCGCGAATCGGACAGCAGAGATCGCATTCAAGGCCTTCTTCCGGAACTCGGCCACAATGAAATTGTATTTACAGCTTGGAGGACTGTCCATTGCGGCAGTCGCCTTACCGCCTTTCCCGGTCAATGTCATTGTGTGTGCGTTATTGATTATCATGTTAACGGTGATGTTTTATCGCTCCTGGGATGTGTTTGCAACGTCCGACTATGTTCAGCTCATAACGTATGACTCGGATGCTCTGCATCGTGCGGGTTCAATGATGGTTAAGATGTTGTTTGTCCCCATTGGTATTCTTATGGGATTCACGCTGGGATTGGCCTGGCTTGGTTGGATCGTCGGTATTCTGACAGCCGCAGGTGCGGTGGTCTTCGGACTTTGTGTGTTAACTATTGCCGGATGGGTTCGACTTACCCGAGCCTAAAAGAATTCCTTTGTACTTCAGAGCATATGACGCGCTATAACTGACCATGCTATAGAAGAAGAATCTCATCTATGGATGATGAGAGATTAGCTGTAGCAAGGAGGAAGAGATTATGATGGATAATAGCGAACTACAAGTGCATTTCTCAGACGGTTCAGCGTTGAATGCTGCACGGGCAACCTTGGAGGAATTGGGGTATAAGCCATATCAGTCTGGCCCGCTGGAATTGTACATTCCGACAGACCGCCAGGATCCTCAGTCAGCCGTGGAGATTGTACAGTCTCATGGAGGAAGTGCCGTATTTGCATCTCAAACGGAAGAGCTGGATCAGTTTCAGAATATCTCAATTCCGGCTCATCTCGTAAATGAGGACTGGAATGAGGGGTATGCGAGCGGAAACCAGGGAATTCAGGCTGAGCAAGGTACCCATAACCATAGCGAGGACCCAGCATACGATGATTCGGCTGATGGATTCTCAGGCAGCGTCAAAGCATAGAAGTATCACAAGCTAAGAGCAGTTCGAGCCATTTTTTCTACCCAAAAACCCCGATACTCCACAGATAGTGGATATCGGGGTTTTTGGCATCAGAGCTAATTCAACATAAGGTTAAAGTGTAACCTCTATTATGATGTAACGTGTTTATATTCAGCCGCATGCATGCCAGCCGTATATCCCGTGGAGAAAGCAGCAGTGATATTATACCCTCCGGTGTAGCCGTGAATGTCCAGAACTTCACCGCAAAAGAATAGTCCAGGCAGCAGCTTGGATTCCATTGTTTTTGGGTATATCTCCTTTAAGTGGACTCCTCCCCCAGTAACGAAGGCTTCTTTGAGCGACCTTGTTCCGTCTGCACGGAAGGTAAAAGCCTTCATTAGCCCGCATAAGTTGCTTAACATGCCTTTGGGGAAATGGTGGAACGTAAGGTCATCGCTGATCTCGGCGCGTTTCATCATCAACGGAATCATGCGTTCAGGAACCCATGTTTTCAAGATGTTTTTGACCGCCTTGCGGGATTCTTGTTCCAATACCTGCTGAACCTGAGTTTCTAGTAGACCTGCTGACAGCTCCGGGAACAGATCAATGCTCATCATGACCTGTGGGTTTCCAGACTTCATCTGAACCTTACGGATAAACTGGCTACAACGTAGTGCAACCGGTCCAGATACTCCAAAATGCGTGAAGATCATATCCCCGCGATGGGAGATGACCGTCTTTCCTTTGGCATCCACTACGGATAAAGCAACATCCCTCAAAGACAAACCTTGCAGTTCTTTGGATTGAATCCAACTCTCTCCAGACACAATGGGCACTTCGGTGGGATATAACTCCGTTATCGTGTGACCCGCAGCTTCAGCCCAGGGATAACCATCTCCGGTTGATCCGGTTTGCGGTACGGACTTGCCGCCGGTAGCGATAATGACAGAGCGCCCAAGAATCGTTTTACCTGATACCAATTTAACACCCTGTACCTGCTGACCGTTCTGAATAATTTCCTTGACCGGTTCTTTGGTGCGAATCTCGACCCCGAGGGAGGCAATTTTACCTACCAGCGCATCAACGACCGTTTTTGCTTTATCGGTTACAGGGAACATTCTCCCATTGTCTTCTTCTTTCAGGGCAATTCCGAGATTCTCGAAGAAACGCATAATCCCCTGATTGTCCAGATTCTGAAACGAACTATATAAAAAGCGTCCATTACCCGGAATATGCCGGATGAGTTCATCCGTTTCCTTGGCATTAGTTACATTGCAACGACCTCCGCCAGAGATGCCGAGTTTACGACCCAGTTGATCTCCTTTATCCAGCAGAATAACGGAAGCTCCATGCTCGGCAGCTGCAACACAAGCCATCAGGCCCGCGGATCCACCACCAATTACGATAACATCATACATAAGTTATTACCCTCTTTTTTCATTGATTTTGTCTGTTTTACGTAAACCGTGTCTACTCCTGGCCTTTTATGAAATATAATAGAGATATGAGCAGTTCTATTATGGAGCCTTAAGGGATATATTGTAATATACTGTCGCCTATGTTTTAATCAGAAATACATGGGGGAATGTGCAGGCGGAGGAGGAGATGGCATTGTGGTTGCGTTAAAGGACATTCTTTTACAAGTACTGCTGGCGGGGTCGGCGGTATACCTGATTCCCTTATTCCATCTGGGGTTCTCCAGGCGGGCTGTGGCCAAGTTGGAACATGCCGGAATGATGCAGACCGTTTTTGCTGTGACGAGTGTCGCGAGCATGCTACTGTGTTTGATGTTCGCGCTTCATGAGAGTCCAGTGACTGTACCCATATCACTAAGCATCGTACCTGTAATACTTGTTATTTTGTATTGTAAGTCCGTTATAGGCTTAACGCTGTCCATACTACATATTCTTTTCTATTTCCTTTTCGCGCATCCCTATGATCTGTTCGGATTTCTCCTTCATACGGGCATTCTTCTCTATCCTATTGTATGGTTGTCTGCCAAACGATTCAAGCATAATACACCTTCGCGCAAAATGGCGATCCTGATCACCCTGATTGCACTGGAACGGGTTGTAACGAGTCTGTTGTGGATCGCATCCCTTCAGAATGATTCCACATACTCTGTAACTTATATGGTACTTACAGCAGTTGGATATACCGTTGGAGCCATAGTTGCGGGCAGTCTGAGTCTGTTATGGCTGGAACGGATGAAGCATTATCACGGGCTGGAGCATCATCTCTCGGAAGTTCACCAACGATACATAGCCGAGATGGAGAAGCTTCATCAGATTCTGAATGCGGTTCCTCTCTCCATTGCCACTGTAGATAAAGAAGGCACAGTCATGTTCGTCAATGAGATGATGGAACAAACAGCAAGAGATCAGTTACCCTGTAACACCACGCCTAATCTGATTGGCCGGCCCGCCAGCCAATTTGTTGAACAAGGTCAGGCGGACAAGATGGATAATAGCATTCGCAGAGCTGTCGTTCATGGTGAGATTAATGGATTGACCGTTCGTTACGGTGCTCACGTATTTCAGTCCCGAACCGTGCCCATTTATGCCTTTTCAACAGAGCCTGTAAGAGAGGTCACAGGAGCCATGCTGATTATTCAGGATATCACGGAGCTTGAGATGTTGCGAAGTGAATTGGATAATGTGGATCGTCTCAGTCTGGTGGGGCAGATGGCTGCAAGCATTACGCATGAGGTGCGTAATCCTATGGCAGTTGTACGTGGTTTTCTTCAACTCATGCAGGAGAAGAGTCCGGATTCCCTTGATCATTATTACCGGATCGTCCTGGAAGAATTGGATCGGGCGAATAGTATCATTAATGATTTTCTATCGCTGGCCCAGGATCGGATTGCGGAAAAAGAGGAATCCCAGTTGCATGATATCATTCATGAACTCAGTCCATTGTTATGGGCTGATGCGAACCTGCGTGGTCAGAGCATTGAACTCATGCTGGCCCATAATGTTCCGAAGCTGCACCTCAATCCAAAAGAAATCAAACAGGTGGTGCTCAATCTGGCCCGTAACGGGATGGAAGCCATGAATGAGAAAGGCGTGCTTACGCTCGAGACGCGCATAGTTGATGACAAGGTGGAACTGTGTGTACGTGACACAGGGCCCGGTATACCTAGAGTGAAGAAGGAAAAGCTGTTCGAACCCTTTTTCACGACAAAAGCCAAGGGGACCGGACTTGGATTATCCATGTGTTTAAGTATTGTGGAACGACATAATGGAACCATTACCGTGGAATCAGAGGAAGGTCGGGGGACTACCTTCAAAGTGGCATTTGAACGTTAGGTAATCAGCATCTTTTCCCAGACAATGAGACATAATATTATAGAAGAAGCCTTTCCGCAGGCGTTGTCTGAATCTTGCTTTCATTGCTTATGGATGTATAATAGAAATAGCACATCGTTACATCCATAATATTCGATATGAATGTAACGTTGTTTGGATAGCTAATCGCCTTTAATTCTATCGAGATCATAGAATAACCATTTATAAGGAGTGAAACCGAATGTCGATGTCATTTGATCAATACATGAAAGATATGGTTCAACCAATGCGGGATGAGCTAACTCGTCTGGGCATTCAGGAGTTGCGTACTCCTGAAGAAGTGGAAGCAAGTCTGCCGGATGCAAAAGGAACGGCGCTGGTCGTAATCAACTCTGTCTGCGGATGTGCCGCAGGTCAATGTCGCCCAGGTGTGTCTCAAGCACTCCAGAACGATATTACACCGGATCACCTGTACACTGTATTTGCTGGTCAGGACAAAGAAGCAACTGCTAAAGCACGTGAATTCTTTGCACCGTATCCGCCATCTTCACCGTCCATCGCCCTGATGAAAGACGGAGAACTCGTTCACTTTATCGAGCGTCATCAAGTGGAAGACCGTTCTGCAGAGGAAATTGCGGCTGATCTCAAAAGTGCATTTGAACGTTATTGCCGTTAATTCGCTCCATAGAACGCCCCGCTCTTCGGATAACCGATGCCGGGGCGTTTCATTTTGGATAGATAAGGTTATTGAACCATTCGGACCTTTCAAGCATCAAATTTCATTCATTTAGAAACGGGGTGTATTAACGATGAGTTTGCAACAACAGATCATCGCTGAATTGAAGGTTAAACCAAGCATTAATGAAGCAGAGGAAGTACGCAAGCGTGTTGATTTTCTGAAGACATATGTGAAAAATGCGGGTGCCAAAGGCCTGCTGATCGCGATCAGTGGCGGTATTGACAGTGCTGTGGCTACGGCGCTTTGCAAAAAAGCGACGGACGAGCTTACGGAAGAGAGCAATCAAGAGTATAAAACACTGGGTGTGTTCCAACCTTATGGTGAGCAATCCGATATCGACCACAGCTATGCTGTAGCGAAAGCATACGATCTGAAGTATGTCTTGGAAACGAATATCGAAGATGCGGTTAACGAGATTGCACTGGAAGTAGAGCAAGGCTTCAAGTCACTGGGCAGCCCACGCCATATGACTCACCAAGGTAAAGGTAACGTTAAAGCGAGAACCCGTATGGTGATGCAATATGCACTTTCGTTTGAAGAAAACCTGCTCGTAGTGGGTACGGATCATGCATCCGAAGCCATCACGGGTTTCTATACCAAATGGGGTGATGGCGCTGTAGATATCACGCCACTGAGCACCCTGAACAAACGTCAGGTACGCCAGCTGGCAGCATATCTGAATGTGCCACAGGCCATTTTGGACAAAGCACCATCGGCAGGATTGTGGGAAGGTCAGACGGATGAGGAGGAGCTGGGGATTTCGTATGAAGCAAACAGCGACTACCTTGAAGGCAAACAGATCGATCCAGCTGCACAAGAGCGCCTTGAAGCGTTCTATACGCGTACCCATCACAAACGTAATGCCATTCCAGGTATCTAAAACGGATGGATCTGCATGATTGTTAGATTAGGAAATACAAAAAAGAGTCACTGCCTGAGCAGCGACTCTTTTTGTTGTGTAGTTTAGTGGAATGAGAACACGTTCAACTACTCCATTCTTTGATCTGGTGCAGGGTCTGGGTGATGGCTTGCTCCAGTTGCGGAGTTGTTTCTTTGAATGGATGTACGGTATTAAACGTGTGGTTCCCTTCTGGAATCTGGTGCCATGGGATATCAGGACGGGCTTGAACAAGTGCGGCAGAACCGTCACGCAGACGTTGACCATCCGCTGTTCCCTGAATCAGTGCTACGCGCACAGGGGAAGAAGCCAAGCGATCAATGACAGCGTAACGTTCGCTATGCTTGTCCAGGTCTTCCAGGATAGATACGTCCAGTGGCATCTGCTGGCCTGTACGTCCGTTAATGACATGGCTGCGGCCATGTGTGCGCATTTCTTCTTTTTGCTCTGGTGTAAAGAGATCCAGGTTGGTTACCCCATTCCAGGAGATTACACCTTCCACCTGCTCGGGATGATCCAGTGCATAGACGAGACTTACACCTGCACCTCGGCTATGTCCAACCAAGTACACAGGAAGTCCAGCGAGTTCAGGTTGTGTAGCCACATATTCAAGTACCAGAGCGAGATCAGCAAGCTCCCGGCTGTAGGTATTCACTGCGAACTTTTCAAGTTCGGAGAATTGCTCCAGATATTCGCCGATACCGTTGTGAGAGAAATTGAAGGTCAGCACATGATGCGTCTGGCTTAGCTGTGAAGCTGCGTAGGGGAACATGCCCCAGTCTTTGAAGCCTTTGTATCCGTGAGCCAGAATGATGACCCCTTGAGCGGGTTGTTGTGCAGGGAAAAAGTCCCCGCGAATGATCGCATCTACGTCAGTGGGCAATTCAAAAGTTATGGGCATGATTCAGACCTCCTAAGAGTTTCAGACGATTCCTGATTCATATTTTAGCATATATGGTAATGCGGATAGGTACTCGCTTCTGAGCGCCCCTCCTGCTACAATAGAATACGTGTTCGGATAGTTACGGATCATGTGATTGAATGGAGATCTTTTACAATGAAGGTTCAAAAAGAGCGGTTTTCAGTACCGAGAAGATGGAATGAAGCTAGAAATGGAGTAGCGGAGCGTAGGATAAGCTACGTGAGCAACTACAATGTTTCCGAGGAAACAACCTTCGTAAGCATATACTTATTTGGCTGAATTCCATGTTCGAAGCTGATGATGTCATTAGGCATCCTTCGTAATCAAAAGCGGACTTTTTGAATAACCTCTTACAGTATAAAAGATTAAGCGGGTGAACGTTGATGATATATGGCATTGGCAATGATGTGCTGGAGATTGGACGTATGCGCAAGCTGCTGTCTGGTCGCCATGCGGAAGCTTTTATGAAACGAATCTTAACGCCAGCAGAGCGGGATATTGCGGTCCATCGCGGGAAGCGGATGACGGAGTTTGTATCCGGCCGATTTGCAGCAAAAGAAGCGGTGTCCAAGGCATTTGGCTGCGGGATCGGTGGCATTATGGGGTTCACTGACATTGAAGTGCTGCCTGATGGGACAGGACGTCCAGTGGCCTCGCTATCCAGTCAAGCCTGGGAACGCCTGCAGCTGCCATACGACAAGCAATATGACATTCATTTGAGTATTACGCACCAGACGGAACTGGCGGCGGCGTTTGCCATCGTGGAACAGATGGAGAAGTAGTTAGCTTGGCAATAGGAGAGGACGGAAAAATGGGTTTAATGGAACAGAAACGACATTTCAGCGTGAATTTGCTGGATTGGTATATGATCAACCGACGGGATTTGCCGTGGCGTCGCCACAACAATCCGTATTTTACATGGGTATCGGAGATTATGCTTCAGCAGACGCGGGTCGATACGGTGATTCCGTATTTCAATCGTTTTATCGGGAACTTCCCGACGGTACAGGCGCTGGCGGAAGCACCGGAGGAAGATGTTCTTAAAAATTGGGAGGGACTCGGTTATTACTCCCGGGCACGTAATCTTCAGGCAGCTGCGAGACAAGTCATGGAGCTGCACGGAGGCGAGATGCCGCAGGACAAGCAGGCCGTCTTCGCATTAAAAGGGGTTGGCCCGTACACTGCCGGGGCCATTCTCAGCATTGCCTTCAACCAGCCGCAGCCTGCGGTAGATGGCAATGTCATGCGGGTCCTGTCCCGATACTTCCTCATCGATGAGGACATTATGAAGGGCAGCACCCGGGTGTTGATGGAAGAGCTTGCAGGAGAGCTCATTCCGGAAGGGCGGGCGCGTGATTTCAATCAGGCGCTGATGGAGCTTGGTGCGCTGGTGTGTACACCCAAAGCGCCGCACTGCCTGACTTGCCCGGTCATGGAGCAATGTTCCGGCCGCATCGCCGGAAGAGAGCTTACACTGCCGGTCAAGACCAAGGCAAAGCCGCCGCGCCCTGAGCAGCGGCTGGTCGCGATTGTGGAAGGCCGCGGTGAGCATCGCGGCCAAGTGCTTGTGCGCCAGCGCCCCGATACGGGCCTGCTCGCCCGCATGTGGGAGCTGCCGCATGTGCTCGCGGTGCCCGCCGCAGCTGGCAAGAAAGCAGCGCCGCTGGCGGATGAGCCGGCCATGGCATTGCTGGCCGGCAGTCTGTGGGCGGAAGGCTTCGCTGCCCGCCCGGAAGGGCTGGCTACCCATGCGGAGCATGTGTTCAGCCACATTGTCTGGAGCCTGCAGGTGTACAAGTGTACTGAGCAGGACCAGAGCAGTGAGCTTCCGCTGATCGCAGCGGAAGCGAGAGCCGCCTACGATGCACAGGCTGCGGCAGGGGAGGGCACAGCCTTATCATCAGCTGTGCCACCTGAGTCAGCCGCAATGCATTCATCGGAGCTGAGCGCTTCTGAAGGACAGAATGTACGGACAGGTAAAGGCGATGGCCTGATCTACCGTTGGATCGGTCCAGAAGATATGGAGAAGATGGCATTTCCCAACATATTCTTGAAGCTAATCAGCAGTTATTTTGCTGGCGCTTATGAAGATGTTAGGGAATAATGAAGATATGAAAGCAAAAGAGCCTGGATCGGTCATAATGACCAATCCAGGCTCTTTTTTAATATGTTAACCGTTTAAGGTCAACCGTCTTATTTTGCAGAAGCGTAACGTTTGTTCACTTCATCCCAGTTGATTACATTCCAGAAAGCGGCGATGTAGTCAGGACGTTTGTTTTGGTAGTTCAGGTAGTAAGCGTGCTCCCATACATCCAGACCCAGAACCGGAGTCAGACCTTCGAAGAGAGGGCTGTCTTGGTTAGGTGTGCTAGTGATGGACAGTTTGCCATCTTTACCAACTACGAGCCAAGCCCAGCCGGAACCGAAGCGAGTTGTAGCTGCTTTAGCGAAATCTTCTTTGAATTTGTCATAGCCGCCCAGTTCGCTATCGATTGCTGCTGCGATATCGCCTGTAGGAGCGCCGCCGCCGTTAGGTCCGATGATTTCCCAGAACAAGCTGTGGTTAGCATGTCCGCCACCATTGTTGCGAACCGCTGTGCGGATGCCTTCAGGTACGCTGTCAAGGTTAGCAATCAGATCTTCCAAGCTTTTTTCTTGCAGTTCAGGAGCGCTTTCCAGAGCTGCGTTCAAGTTGGTTACATAAGTATTGTGATGGCGATCGTGGTGGATTTCCATCGTTTTTGCATCGATATGTGGTTCCAGTGCGTCGTTAGCGTAAGGAAGTGCCGGTAATTGAAAAGCCATAATGAAATACCTCCTGAGATTTTAGGTTTTTTGAACAGGTACATATGTATTAATACCCTTGCCACTAATATTAAACCGCATTCGGGCTAATTAAGCAACATTTTTGTTTATTAAGTACCCCGAGGTGTTGATCTAATGATGGGCCAGAGATAACAAACATATTTTACCCTTTATGATTATATTTATGTGATTTTAATAGAAATAAAAGAGAAAATATGAAGAATTACATTGTAAACGGTTACAATTAAGCGCTTTCAAAAGAAAATGCGTGTTTTATGGAGTAAAGTATGGTTTAATTGACGAAGAAGCGGTATTTTCTCGTTTTTTGTCATTATATGAACATTGGGTTTTTGGTAAAAAGGGAATCCTTTTTGTAAAAAACCTCATCTAAGCTAACGAAAAGGGAGATTTAAGACATGCACGTTCGTTCCTTTCAGTTGAGTGATGCAAGCCAGATGACGGAGCTTCTCCAGGTTGCACTATCGGAAGAGTGTTATGAGAACACGATGGGCCCGTTTGCCCGTCAATTGTCATGGGATTCTGACCTGATCTTGGTTGCGGAAGAAGAGGGAGACCTCGTCGGCGCTTTGATCGGTACGATTGATCACAACCAGGGTTGTATCTACCGTATTGCGGTACATCCAGACTATCGTCGCCGTGGAGTCGGCAAAACACTTGTCGAGGCTATGGAACAAAGGTTCCAGCAGCGTAAAGTCAGCCAAGTATGGGTGGCGGGTGATGAGCACAACAAAGTAGCTATGCCTCTATATGAAGCGATGGGTTACGGTGCCAATCAGATTATGAGCGCTTTCCAGAATCTTAGTATTTTGTCAAAAGCTTAGTTTGCATGTTTAAAAAGAAATAAAAAAAAGATTTTCATTTCATATTAGGCATATCTTAGCGTGTAATAACGTGAGGGATGTGCCTTTCTATTTATACGAGTGTTCTTCACGCATTATTCCTCCTGTTTTCACACATCCTTCTTATACTCCTCCGGTGTCTTCGAGTTCTGTTAAATCCATACGGTTGTTCCGGGTACGCTCGTCATACCCAAGGGATTGGTGCTCATAACCAATTGTTTCACTCTTCCAAATGAAGTAGACTGAAAGGGAGTAGGATCATTCATTATACACGTTGAATTCAACTAATTGATAAACGAGGTGTCCCTTTGAATTCCAATAACCTTTCAATGGAACATGTGAGTTCCGACCAACGTAATGAACCGCCTAGGCCTGAACAACCGGGGAAATCCTGGGTTGCTGAGCTGTGGGATTGGGTCAAAACGATTGTTGTAGCTTTTGTAATCATGATGCTGCTGAACCTGTTTGTGTTCAACCTGTCGATGGTCAAGGGACAGTCCATGCAGCCGACACTGGTTGAGCGAGATCGTCTGTTCGTCAACAAAATCGTATATCATCTGGGCACACCTTCCCGATCAGATGTGATTGTTCTTCGTGATCCAAGCGAAGGCGTGGAGAAGAAGGATTTTCTGGTTAAACGGATCGTTGGACTTCCGGGAGATACGATTGAGGTCAGGGATCACCATCTATATGTGAACGGCGAGCAGCAAGCGGAAACGTATACTGATATTGAGGTACAAGACCCGGATTTTGGCCCAATTACACTGGAGCCGGATCATTTCTTCGTGATGGGGGATAATCGTCATGAAGGTAAGAGTAAGGATAGCCGAGTGTTTGGCAGTATTACATCCGATGAGATTGTAGGCAAGGCTGAATTTATTTTTTGGCCGTTTTCTGAATTGAAAAAATTGTAAAATACTGGCGAGACAACAACTTCAGAGCGCATTTTGCGTTAAATTATATAGACTCGTTCCGTTTGAATTCAAGTATGCAAGGCATATACAGAAATGAACGCCTGTCCTCTCTTACCGTGAGGCGGGCGTTCACTATTTACGGAATAAGTGTCGGAAGAAAAGAGGAAAGAGAAATGACGAGCGTACAGACCGGGGCGGCACAAGCAGCCTCCGTATGGGAGAAGTTAAAACAGGAGATCAAAGAAGCTGGCCCCGGACTGGGCATTGATGATATCGGATTTGCTTCGGCAGAACCCTTCGTAACACTAAAATCCATACTCGAACAGCATCGGGCTAAAGGGTATGAGTCCGGATTTGAAGAGCCTGATCTTGAGAAAAGGGTACGTCCGGAGTTGAAGGATGGCGAGCCCGCTTCACTTATTGCGATAGCCGTGGCATACCCATCGAAGATGGTGAATCCACCGAAGTCGGAGCCGGGAGCTTATCGGGGGATCTTTGCCCGTTCCGCATGGGGGCAGGATTATCACCAGGTTCTGCGTACAGCCATGGACAAGCTGGTTAATTTCATACGGGAGCGCGTACCTGAAGCCATGATCGAAAGTATGGTTGACACTGGAGCACTGGTAGATCGTGCGGTGTCCCAGCGTGCGGGGATTGGTTTTAGTGCCAAGAACTGTGCCATTATATCACCCAAATTCGGTTCATGGATTTTCCTCGGGGAACTGGTGACGAATATTCCATTCCAGCCGGATACACCTGTAACTGAGGACTGTGGTGAATGTACGAAATGTATCGATGCCTGTCCAACAGGAGCATTAGTAGGGCCCGGACAGTTAAATTCATCACGGTGTATTTCTTTTGTAACCCAAACGAAAGGGTTCGTGGATGAAGAGTTTATGCTAAAAATCGGTAATCGTCTGTACGGTTGTGATACTTGTCAGATTGTCTGTCCGAAGAACCGGGGTAAGAACTGGGATCACCATCCCGAGTTTCATCCCGATCCGGAGATTGTGAAGCCGCTGCTCCTACCACTACTGGATATTGGCAACCGGGAGTTCAAGGAACGTTTCGGTCAGAGTTCCGCCGCATGGCGTGGCAAGAAGCCGATTCAACGTAACGCCGTTATTGCCCTGGGCAATTTCAAAGATAAAAGTGCTGTACCCAAACTTACGGAAGTACTAAAACGTGATCCGCGCCCTGAGCTACGGGGAACTGCAGCCTGGGCGCTAAGCAGAATTGGAGGAGAAGACGCCATGAGAGCAATTGGGGAAGCTGCCGCTAACGAACAAGATGGGAACGTACTAAGCATGCTGCAGAAGGCCAAGGAACGACTGAGTTCGTCCGAGACCTTACCCAAACAGCCACAGGCTGGACAAGTGAGTGAGAAGCAGCCAGAGGAACAGAAGAATAATGAGCGCAACACATTACAGGCATTACAACAGGAGTTGAAAATGGAAGCTGCGACTGAACCGGGTAGTGAGCAATCTGCACAGCCAGCCAAACCGGAAGCCGCAGCGTGGAAGCCTTCAGCAGTTACGGGGCTTCATGGCAAGCCAGTATACTACGATGAGGTACTGACACCGATTGGTACACTAACGTTATGTGCTACGGATGAAGGACTGTGTCACATCGACTTTGGCGCCTTTCACGTACGCGAAGCTCACCTGCAGCAATGGGCCCGTACCTGGATTGGCGAGTATCGATATGAGAAAAATGAAGAGAAGCTCAGCGAAGCTGCAAAGCAGTTACAACAGTATTTTACAGAAGAAAGAAAGACGTTCGAATTGCAGCTTGATCGGCTTGGAACACCATTCCAGCTACAAGTATGGCAAGTTCTGTCCGATATATCTTATGGAGAGGCCTCATCACACCAACAGGTTGCGGAAATCATCGGCAGGCCCAAGGCTGTTCGTGCAGTTCTGGACGCCATTAGCAAGAATCCGATTCCGATTATTATTCCCTGTCACCGCATCAGCGGTAAAGACGGCACACTGGTGGGTTATGTAGGCGGTCTGCAAACCAAGGAGCAATTGCTCGCTTTGGAGCAGCGATCGTAAGAGCGGGGGACGTTCATGAAGTATGTAAACGTGGAGAGCGTGGAAGCGGGGGAGCTTCTGGGCAAGACGGTATATTCCAGTAATGGTACGGTACTGCTGTCTGCCGGAGTCCAGCTCACCGTATATATGGTCAATACGCTGAAACGTATTGGCGTGACCATGCTGTACATCCAGGATGAAGCTTACAAAGATGTGGATTCAGAAGACATTCTGGATGAAACCACGAAACGGGCAATAATTAACGAAATGAGTGTCACACTTGAAGCGGTGCGTTCCGGGAAGGATTGGAGTCCAAGAAGGGTAGCTCTCAGTATAGACAAGCTGCTGAATGATGTTCTGAACGGGCGTGAGTTGCTGGTGCAGCTCACCGATATTCGCACCAAAGACAATGCGCAGTATGTTCACGCGATGAATGTATGTTTGTTGTCTTCGGTCATCGGAATGAATATGGGACTCAACTATAACCAACTGAAGGATCTTGCTGTGGGGGCATTATTGCATGATATTGGAAAAGTGGGGGAACCCCCTGGCAGTGGTTCTGCTGCCAATTCTTCGCTGCATCATACGTGGCGCGGATTCGAAGTGATTAAAAACAAGCGGGAGTTCAGTCTGCTGGTCGCCCATACAGCCTTACAACATCATGAGCATGTAGATGGCACAGGCATGCCGAGAGGCATAAAGGGAAATGATATCCATCTGTTTGCAAAAATCGTTAGTGCGGCTAACATCTATGATAATCTGATTAATGGATTATCGCAGGACAGCCTGTTGCCACATGAAGCCTGTGAAGAGATGATGGCAATGTCTAACACCAGGCTGGATCGAGACATTCTGATTGAATTCAACAAAAGTGTATCTGTATATCCCAATGGTACAGCCGTGAGGCTGTCTACCAAAGAGACGGGAGTCATTGTGCGTCAGCATCGGGGATTGCCAGGCAGACCTGTAATCCGAGTGGCACGCGGCAGTACACGTTATTCTCTGGATGTGGTCGAAATCGATCTGGCCCAGCATACAACCGTTTTCATTGAAGCCGTCATGAGTTAGCTTGCGGTCTGTTCAACTGGAAAATCCGTTTGCTCAAGGCGTGCGGAAATGCTATGATACTTTCAGGAAATCCGGTCTGTGTCAGGTTTGCAACATGTGTGTTTAACATCATGAAGTGACACGGACTATAAGGCTTTTTAGAATGCATACAGAGGTGTCTAAGAGATGGAGATAGCAATTCCGATTATTACATTGATTGTTGGTCTGGTCGGGGGATTTTTCATCGGGGTGTTCTACTTGCGTAAACAACTTGAGAAAATGCAAAGCAATCCGGACATGCTTCAGAAAATGGCGAAGCAAATGGGCTACAACCTGAACGGCAAGCAAATGCAGCGTGCCCAGCAGATGATGAAGAACCAGCAGCCAGGAGCAAAAATGCCCCAGCCGCAACAACATCCTGCGCGTAAAAATTCGGGCCGCCGAAAATAATAGCAGTGAATAACTGCTTACCGTATGTGGTTCGAAAGGAGGCGTTCGGCAGTGGCTGGCGTTAAAGATTATTTGAATTCAAAAGTGTCCGACAATCGGGAGAAGATCGAGTATCATGTAGAGCAGATCCTGAAATTGATCGGAGAAGATAGTACGCGTGAAGGGCTGCTTGAAACGCCTGCACGTGTGACCCGAATGTATGAAGAAATTTTTGGCGGATATGAAGTAGACCCGCGCGATGTGCTCGGTGTTACTTTTGACGAGAATCATGAAGAGCTGGTTATCGTTAAAGATATTGTCTACTACAGTCAATGTGAGCACCATATGGCGCCGTTCTTTGGCAAGGTGCATATTGGGTATGTACCAAGCGGCAAAATCGTCGGTTTGAGCAAAATGGCTCGTCTGGTTGAAGCTGTAACACGTCGCCTGCAGGTTCAGGAACGTATTACTTCACAGATCGCTGACATTTTGACAGAGGCCGTAGAGCCACACGGTGTTATGGTCGTTGTGGAGGGCGAGCACTTGTGTATGTGTTCCCGCGGTGTGAAGAAGCCGGGAAGCAAGACGGTAACCTCTGCTGTACGTGGTTCCTTCCGTGAGAATCCCGCTCAACGTGCCGAGTTCTTGTCTTTGGTAAAAGATTAAGATCGGGTATGTCCACTTGCTGGACAAGCCGGATGGTTAGATCCTCTTGGTTTTGGAAGCAGAAGTTTCGAGTTTCTGAAGCCATTGGATGTGATATAAATAAGCCGTGTTCCCTGGGGAACCGGCTTATTTATATATGGCGTTTTTCCTCATTCATAGAATGCATACAACCGAATTCGTTAGCCGGAGGTAATGGAACGATGAGTGTACCTTCCCATTCAGATCAACCGGTTCAGCCGGAAAAGGGACTACAAGCGGATAAACATACAATGCGTTTGCAAATCTGGGAGACACCACTCAAGCGACACGGCAGCAGCGTGCTCGAAGCTTTTGCATGGGAAGAAGTCATGTGCAGACGGGTCGGGGTAGGACATCTGCCTGTTGCGCATATATGGCGACATCCAGATGCCTTTGTAGCGGGTTTGCGTGACCGCAGGCTGCCACAGGCTGTAGAATCGATGGAACGGATAAGAAGCCAGGGTACAGCGGTCTGTGTCCGGCCTTCCGGAGGAGCCGCGGTTCCTCTAAATCCAGGGATCGTCAATGTGTCACTGATTCTGCCTAATCCCGGACACGCCATTAATATTCATGATGATTTCCGGGAGATGGCTTCGATTATTGCCGAGTCGCTAGCGCCGTGGTCGAATCAGGCGCAGACAGGCGAAGTGCAGGGTGCTTTTTGCCCGGGGGATTATGATGTCAGTGTAGGTGGACTTAAATTCTGTGGTATTGCCCAGCGCAGGCAAGCCAAGGCGTATATCATTACTGCTTTTATCATCGTGGAAGGCCAGGGAGATCAATTGGCAGCAGACGTACGTAAATTCTATCAGCATGCAGCAGGTGGGGCGATTGAAGGATATCCTGATGTTCAGCCGGGCACGATGGCCAGTCTGAAAGAATTGGCAGGTGTGCCTTCTGCGGCGGCATATACTGCCTCATTGGTTCGAACCCTGCGCAATCGTTATCCCAAGGCGGAGACAAGCCGCGTGTTAAGCGTCGGTTCTGAAGAGGTACGACAGACAGCTGAGCAGATGAAACTGCGCTATGATTAAGTTCTTTTTACTTGGACTTGGAATTGGGTAATAGAGATGATATGATGTGATTTCGGAAGGAGAGTGTTAGGATGGAAACGTTGAGATATACGTACTTATATGAGGTTGTATCTACAGGCGAAAAGTCTGAGTTCAGCCAAATGGCAACAAGCAAGGAAGAGGCTGCTACACTGATCGTTGCACGTATTGCCGATCTGGAGTTTACAGATGAAGCTGATATCAAGTTGGGCGACCTGATCGCAATTAGCAAACAGGTTGGCGACAACTATGTGGCGTGCGAGGGCTGTGCTTCTTAAGTGAGCATCTTGAAATAGGAAGTCTCTCAAAATACAAGCAAGTCTCTTTAACAGGAGACTTGCTTTTTTGTATGAAGTTCTAGAAGAGATATCTTTCAGTCATTCGGCTGGAGATATCTCTTTTTTTACATACACTCTTATCCCGATGTTAGTAAGGTGGCCACAATAACTTGCGTGCCGTTTCGTAACGTTCGGCCACAGCCGGCCAGTAGACGACATTCCACCAGTCCTCGATATACTTTTTACGTTCATTCTGATGCTTCAGATAGTAGGCGTGTTCCCAGACATCCAGAGGCAGGAGTGGAACGATGTCGGACTGGGACAGGTTCTGGTGTTTTTCTGCCTGCAAAATCTCCAAGCGGTGTGCTCTCGGGCTCCAGACAAGCATCGCCCAGCCACTGCCTTCTACTTTGTTCGCGGCTTCCGTGAATTGGTTCTTGAATGCTTCGTAGCTACCGAAATCCCGTTTGATCTGCTCTGCGAGCATACCGGAAGGTTTGCCGCCGCCAGCAGGATTCATAATCGTCCAGAAGATCGTATGCAGGTAGTGGCCTGCCCCATTGAAGGCAAGTTCACGTTCCCAGTGCTTGATGAGTTCAAAGTTATTCTTTTTCCGCGACTCAGCCAGCTTCTTCTCCGCTACATTCAGTCCATCCACGTAGGATTGATGGTGTTTGTCATGATGGATACGCATCGTCAGCTCATCAATATGCGGCTCCAGCGCATTGTAAGCATAGGGAAGTGGTGGCAGTGTGTGCCCACCAATGGGAACTGGCTTTTCTTTTACTGGAGGTGCTGTAGTGCTGGGCATGGTTTGAGTTGTTCCGGTAGAAGGTGGTTGGACGGCTGCTGATTGGATATGTGCGGAAGGGGAAGGAGCATTCACGTTTCCCTCGATGGAAGATGGAGCTTCTACAGCCTCTCGATTGATGTTCCCTGAAATCGTTGTTTGCAACGCATTTTCCAATGAAAAAGATTGCTCTGTGGTCGAATCTCGCATGACGCCAGGTTGACCGAGTGTATCCAGTACGCCGAGGAAATACTCTGATTCGCGGATAAAATGCAAAATGAGTACTTTGGCAAGCGGAACAGCTTGAACAGCAGCGCTTTGCTCCAGAAGAACATACAGCTGTTTGATGAACTCTCTGGATTCCTGGCGGGCAGCCGATATGAGTTGATCAACACAACCAATCATGTAGGGGGCGGGTGGATGGGTTCCCGGTAATAGTTGCTTTAATAGCTGATTCGCTACTCTCTCACTGTGCTCAAAAGTAGCCTCCCATTCCTCCAGGAGCTTAACGTATGGGGGCTCCAGTTCAGGGACCAGTGCACGAATGACGAGTGTATGTTCTTTCTCCTGCTCTTTCCAGAAACGAATTTCCTCCAATGTCCGCAGAGGCAGCAGGTGACCATATCCATACCAGTTCATATCTGGTGGACCTCCTTCAGATGAATTTCATTGCATGCTCAGACCGTCGCTTAATGCGTCCCAAGAGTATATTCCACTAGCCTGTTGTCCTATGTATGCAAAAAAAAGAGCCCTGGAGGGCTCAAGAATCAACGAGAAACTCGATTATTAAATACAGTTATTCTCCACTATTGGTGTTCTGCACATCGTCACTGCTTGTCTTCGTTACATGACTCAGGAACGTAGAGACACGGCGAATATATTCCTTCGGGTGTTCTCGGAAAATAAGTTCATGATGCGCGTCCTGGACAATCCATACATCCGAGTACGGATTGGTCTGGTTGGCGGCGAGCTCCTCTGCAATCGGGTAAGGCGCCTTCTCGTCCTCCGTACCATGGATGAAGAAGATCGGGAACGGATAGTCCTCTTTTTTTACTTCCTGATACGGAATCTGCTGTAATCCGGTTCCATTCAGAACGGGGAACAACAGTTTCATAATCTCCAGTGTCGGTTGACGCGGGAGGTCAATCTGGTTGTGAATGTTGTGGTACAGTGTGTCCGGCTCAAGCAAGAACGAACTGTCCAGAATCATCGCATCCACTTCCTTCGTAATGAGTCCGGTTTGTAACGCAGTACCGGCACCCATCGAGAAGCCCCAGACAACCAATTCCTGTGCACCACGCTGCTTGGCAAACTGGATGGCACCGAGCAACTGCTGTGACTCGGCTTTGCCACCTGTGGCTACAGCTTTGTTCACTTGGGAGGCAAAACCGTAATCGAACATGACCACGTTGAACCCGAGTTGATGAGCATAGTGGGCCAGATCGTACATAGGTACCCATGTTTCTTCCCGGTTAGCACCGTATCCGTGACTGAAGATGATCGTTTTGCTCGCAGTGTTGTCAGCAGGAATATACCATCCCTGCATCGTCCGGCTGCCATCTGCTGCCGGAAACGTGATGTCTTCGTACTTCATGTTCTTGGCCTGCATCGGGTTGGAGAAGACAGGCGCTACGGTTGGATTGGATAATACCCATGCGATATAACCATGCAGTGCAATAAAACAAAACAGCAGGAAAAATACAACGGAGAGCAGCAACGCTACGATAATATGTTTGAACCGAATCAGCCTCGGTGATAACGAAGAGGGCAGATCGGATACTTTTGTTTGCAGCGGGGCTTCGCTCTGGGATGTTGGATACATGAATGGCCCCTCCTTTGAAGTTCAGTTGAAGATAACAACGACATGAAAAGAGAATTGCGTCTATTTCAGAACCTGCTTCAGAGCGATATCTTAAAGTAATATATCTTTATCGTATGTTCCAATATAGTCAAAGTCAATTGATTGAGGGCATTTGTTACGCAATTGTTATATAGTTCTTAAGATATATGGGTAACATTCCCTTAGCGAGTAAATTACAGGGGATTTAGTCTTATAAAAAGGAAATATTTATAACTTGGCCTATTCAGATCTTAACTCTTTTTGGTTTACAGATGAGACCGTTTCTCATATAATTTATGTAACCAAGTTTCATGTGATGAAACATGAGGAGGGCATTATGCCATGGAAGATCGTAAGTTAACCGTCCGGGCTGTAGAACGGGCGCTGGATATATTATTATGTTTTACCACGCGCAGTGATCTGGGACTCACCGAAATTGCCAGTCAGATTGGTTTGCACAAAAGTACAGTGCATCGCCTGATGGCTACGCTGGAGGATCGAGGCTTTGTCATCCGGGATGCGGCAACGGAGAAGTACCGACTTGGCATACGAATCTGGGAGCTATCAGCCCATATGTCACGCAGTGATGATCCGGCGATTTTGCTGCTGCCTGCAATGGAGCGGCTGAGAGACCGGTTGGGAGAGACCGTAAGTCTGTACCTGCGTGATGGCAGTGAACGGATTCGGATTCAGGCTGTACAAAGTGATCAGGCAATTCGCCGTGTTGCTCCCGTCGGCGTTAGACTCCCGCTATCTGTCGGGGCTTCCAGCAAAGTCTTGATGGCGTTTGCGTCGGACGAGGACCGTGAAGAACTGATGAATGGGCCTGAATGGCCGGTATTTATCGATCCAGCGGTGTATCTGGCGCAGATGGGAGACATCCGGGATAACGGATATGCCACGAGTTACGAGGAACGTGAGCCGGGAGCTGCCGCGGTATCGGTGCCGATTATGGATCGTAGAGGCAATATTGCAGCTGCGCTCTCGGTCTCAGGACCTGTCAGCCGACTTTCGCAGGAGACTTTGCACGAATACGCACCTGTGCTAAAGGAAGCTGCTACGCAGATGGGGCTCATGTTATCCTGATGTTGATGTAAGGTCTGTCACCAATTAAGTTAGTAATCTGGGATATAAAGGTTGTTTTTATGTCCCGGTTGCGCTACTCTGTAATGGACGGCCCAGCGGGGCCAGCTTCATTGCATATGAACAGCGGCTTGTGTAAGCCGCAACTTGTTAACGTTACTGGGGGAGTCCGAACTGTCCGGACTGAGACGGAATCGCATGAGATTCCGGACCCTTTGCACCTGATCTGGATCATACCAGCGTAGGGAAGTAATCGGCGATATGACCACAACCACCACATAATGTGACCCTTGCAGTGCTCCGTTAAGGAGCTGATTGAAGGTGCATTATTGGTGATGGACATAAAAGTCGGTTCCTTCGGGGACCGGCTTTTTTATATACAGGGAACAGGCGATATAGCGCGGACTCCATGGGCTTCTTTTTCAATAACCTGCAAAAGTGGGCTTGGATAAGGAGAGAAGTCTCATAGATTCATGATCTGTGGTAACCTCCGTTATGTTGTGAACTGTACATGAATGATGTCTCCTCTGGTCTGGTGTAGGATCGCTCATTCTTCTCTGCATTGCGTTGATTTGGGACAGGTACGTAAGCGAGCTAATGATGATACCAACCAATCCAAGCGAAGGAACACTAAGGAGGAGAAAAGTGAACATGAGTACAGGAAATCAAACGGGACAACAAGCGATGGAACAGGAACATACGGGTCAGCAGGTGGAAAAGAAAACAGAGGCGGCCGGACGGGTTCAGCCCTTTCCGGGCAGCCGCAAAGTCTACATTCAGGGCTCACGGCCGGACATTGCTGTCCCGGAGCGTGAAATAGCCCTTCATGACACGAATACTCCCCAAGGGGTGGAGCATAACGAGCCGCTGCGTGTCTACGATACGAGCGGTCCGATGACTGATCCCGAATTTCATGCCGATATCCGGGCAGGTCTACCAGCCCTGCGTACCCGCTGGATCACAGAGCGTGGCGATGTCGAGGCTTACCAAGGCCGTACAGTTAAACCCGAGGATAACGGATTAAAGCCCGGAGGGAAGAGAGCTGGAGCCGAAGAGTACCCTGGATTGCGTGGCAAACCGCTGCGAGCACAGACAGGACGCTGTGTGACTCAGATGCATTATGCGAGGCAGGGAGTCATTACGGCAGAGATGGAGTTTGCCGCCATTCGTGAAGGCGTGGAGCCGGAATTCGTGCGCCAGGAGCTGGCGAGTGGAAGAGCCATCCTGCCGTCTAACATCAATCACCCGGAGAGTGAGCCGATGTTGATCGGTCGTCATTTTCATGTGAAGATCAATGCCAACATTGGCAACTCTGCTGTATCTTCTTCCATCGAGGAAGAGGTGGAGAAGATGACCTGGGCGGTACGCTGGGGGTCGGATACCGTAATGGATCTGTCCACAGGCAAAGACATTCATACTACCCGGGAATGGATTATCCGCAATTCCCCTGTGCCAATCGGTACGGTGCCGCTGTATCAGGCGCTGGAGAAGGTGAATGGCGAAGCGGAAGCACTGACCTGGGAGTTATACCGTGACACGCTAATTGAGCAGGCAGAGCAGGGTGTGGACTACTTTACGATTCATGCAGGCGTGCTGCTGCGTTATATCCCGATGACGGCCAAGCGGATGACAGGCATTGTGTCTCGCGGTGGGTCCATTATGGCAGCATGGTGCCTTGCACATCATCAGGAGAACTTTTTGTACACCCATTTTGAAGAAATCTGCGAGATTATGAAAAGGTATGATGTCGCGTTCTCGCTGGGAGATGGACTTCGCCCAGGCAGCATCTACGATGCCAACGATGAAGCACAGATGGCGGAACTGGCGACGCTTGGAGAACTGACGCAGATCGCGTGGAAGCACGATGTGCAAGTGATGATTGAAGGCCCGGGTCACGTGCCGATGCACAAGATCAAGGAAAATGTGGACTTGCAGATGGAGATTTGCAAAGAAGCACCGTTCTATACGCTGGGTCCACTGACAACCGACATTGCCCCGGGATACGATCACATCACATCCGCCATTGGGGCGGCCATGATTGGCTGGTTCGGCACGTCCATGCTCTGTTATGTTACGCCAAAAGAACATCTAGGCCTGCCCAACAAGGATGATGTGCGGGAAGGGGTTATCGCCTACAAGATCGCAGCCCATGCCGCTGATCTGGCAAAAGGCCATCCACGTGCCCAGCGCCGGGATGACGCCCTGTCCAAAGCGCGCTTCGAGTTCCGCTGGCGTGACCAGTTTAACCTGTCACTGGACCCTGAACGTGCGCTTTCCTACCATGATGAGACGCTGCCAGCCGAAGGGGCCAAGGAAGCTCATTTCTGCTCCATGTGCGGACCGAAGTTCTGTAGCATGCGCATTACGCAGGACATTCGTGCCTTTGCCACCGATATGAGTGCATTTAATTAACAATACGGCTCACAATGTCATTGTGAGCCGGGATTCTTTATCTGAAGTTTTGCAAATAGGAAGCTCTTCGTCTACGAGTTGTTGTTAAGCGAGTTAAACCAGATAATTGTTTTGTTGAAAGCTATAACTTGTTGTTTGATTAACATGTTTCCATAATCATCTAGAGCAAAGTGATAAGTAAATGCGCGACTTATGATTTAATCGGTCGAAGGCATCTCGAGCTCTTTGTATGACAAACTGGCGAACTTCGATTATTTGCTCTGTTTCGCTCAACCCATCATTTTTAATTTTATTCCCCGAATTATCAACACTGAGATTTAAGAAACTCTAAACGAGAAAATTACATTCCAAATCAACCAAATAACCTAAAATGAGAGATCTCAGGTCAAATATGTTACCTGACGATCTACTGTAACGAATTAATTGAGTTTCACCAAGACTGTATAGTTAAATTATTCATACAACATTGAGCTTCTAAGATTATTATTTACAGAGCCAATATATCTGTTTCTTGCTCTCACAGATGTTGATGATCTTTTCATTTTATACCAGTTATGAGACCTATTCGTCTGTATAGTTTGATAGATCAATTACTATCAATAACACAAGACAGTGATGGATTGTGTCTGCTTACACTATTATGAGACTGACACAGAGAAAGTGTGTAAATCGGCAAACAATTAGTATCTTAATCTCCCATCCGTCTTGTTGCGTTTCTGATTGGATGTTCCTTACATTTGGTAAAATATAGAATTACATAGTTAGACGTAACAACTGATTATATTTGTCTTTGTGAAAACTCTAACTTGAAAGCCAAAATCAACTTGACGACTGGCATATAGAGGGATACCATGGAAAATGTGGGTATACAACCGTCAATTTCTGTATTTAAGATGGATGTACTCTTCTATCTAATTACAGAGCTGAATTCCTGGAAATTACTAATTTAATAGAGTTATATAGTAATTTTGACGAATCCGTATCAATAATGGATTTTAAGTATTCCTTGTGAAGTATTGTCATTTGTATTCTTAAATCTATATTAAACACTCTATGAAAAATTGTTGTATTTGAAGAGAACGGCATTAAATGGATAAAAAATTAATTTGAGTTTTCAACCGTTAAGTTTTATTCTTCATCTGACTCATTTAGGATGAGAACACTTTTATATTAAGTGACTGAATTTTAAAAATAAACTGTGAGAGATGGATTTGAATTATGAAATTATTTTGTATACCTTACGCTGGTGGTTCTGCTGCCATCTACAATCAATGGTCAAGTCAATTAATTGGAATCGCTGAGATTATCCCTGTGGAGTTGGCTGGTAGGGGCAGGAGAGTGCACGAACCCTTTTATCGATCTTTTGAAGAAGTAGTGGAAGATGTTACATCAATTATTGTGCAGCAATTAAGTGGAGATCCCTATGCGATTTTCGGGCATAGCTTGGGGGCGATTCTCGCATATGAAACGACTCATAAACTGAGAAGTATGGGTTATAAGGAGCCAAGCATCGCTTTTTTCTCTGGAAGATCTGCCCCGCATGTACCAGACAAGGATGAAAAAATCGTTCACACGCTCCCGGATGAAGAGTTTATACAACACTTAATGGAATTAGGCGGAACACCGCCACAATTTTTTGAAAATACTGAACTGAAGAATCTTTTTTTACCTATCATTAGGTCGGACTTTCGTTTATCCGAGACTTATAGTTTCCAAGAGAGAAGCGACAAACTCCTGTGTGACACATATATTTTTTACGGTAAGCAGGATGATAATCTGTCAGGAGATATAAAAGAGTGGGATCAAGTTTGTGATAGCGATTGCAATTATTTTGAATTTGATGGGGATCATTTTTTTATCCATAGCCATTCGCAATCTGTTATAGAAGCTCTTATTAAAGGTCTAAATTCTGGCTAGTTGTCAGGAGTCATTATAGTTAGGATGAGTTAAGTCCATGGGACAAAAGTTTATTTGAGTATCTAAAGTCAATTCACTAGTCAGTTCATTCATAGTAAGCACAATTAAGAGGGGGACTCACTTGTATGAAACAGTTAAGCGGGAGTGAATCTACATTTTCATTAACACACGCACAGAAGAGGGTTTGGATGATGGAGCAGCATTATCCAAATACTTCGATCAATAATGTGACGCTGTATTTTGTTTTTAAAGGGGAAGCGAATTTAGAGTGGATTGAAACAGCCATTCACTATAATCTTAGCAACCATGCAGGTTTTGGATTGCGATTCTCCCGTAGGCAGGATGGTGATCCGTATCAATATTATGTGCCTCACCGCATTAGCCCGTTGCCTCTAATGGATTTCAGTAATTTAGATAGCCCTCATGAGGAATTTAAAGTTTGGACAGAAAAGCAAGCAACTATCCCGTTCCAATTGGAGAATGGTCCTTTATATTACGTTTCCTTATTTAAAATTAGTGATAATGAATGCGGATACATTATCAAGGCACATCACATTATTGTTGATGGCTGGTCGGGGTATGTGTGGCACGAAGACACTCTTGATATTTATGAAAAGTTGGCGAAGGGTGAAAAATATCCGGTTGGTAAGTCAAGCAACTTTCTAGATTTTGCTGATAATGAAAAAAAATATCTGGCGTCTAACAGGTACATAAAAGACAAGAAATTCTGGTTACAACAGTATCAAGACTTTGAGTCTCCCACGACTATGCCAACCTCCAAATTTATGACAAGCGAATCGATTGGAAGACGAAAATCGTTCCACCTCAACAAAGAACTTTCTGATGGGATCAGAGAAAGACTTCATGAGAACCGGATTTCAATAAATGCTTGGTTTGTGTCGTTAATGCTTGCTTATTTGTATCGGACTACGGGGGAAAACGATTTAGTAATTGGAACTCCAGTTTCAAATCGCTCCGGATCGAAAGAGAAGTCTACATTGGGTATGTTCGTCAGTACGATGCCGCTTCGTGTTCAAATAGGCGCTATGCAGAGTTTTGACTCATTTAGCAAGGATGTACAACGTGAACTGATATCATGTTACTTTCATCAGAAATATCCTTACGATGATTTAGTAAAAGAGTTGGAATTGCGAAAAAAGGGGATAGATCAGCTATTTTCTGTTGTTGTAAATAATTCTGGTACTAGGATTTTTAAAAAGTTAGACAATCTAACTGTAACAGCAAACGAGGTGCATAGTGGGCATCAGTATTATCCATTTCAGTTGCTTATAAGAGACTGGTCTGAGACTGGCGAAATAGAATTGATTTTTGATTATAAGGCTGACCATTCTGATGAGATGGTAGAACAGATATATAATTCTTTCACTGTCATGCTCCAGAATATTATTCAAGACCCTAGTCTTATGCTTCAAGATGTACGTCTATTAGATGAAGTGGGAGAAAGTCAGCTAAGAGATGTATTTAACGACACGGCTTCGGATTATCCACGGGAAAAAACAATTCACGAGCTGTTCGAAATACAGGTAGAGAGAACGCCGGATGCGGTTGCAGTCGTGTACGGGGATCAGCAGCTGACCTATGCGGAGCTGAACGCGCGGGCGAATCAGCTGGCGTGGACGCTGCGCGAGCAAGGTGTGGGACCAGAGTGTATCGTGGCGATTATGGCGGAACGCTCGCTGGAGCTGATGGTCGGGCTCTATGGCATCCTGAAAGCTGGAGGGGCGTACCTGCCGATTGACCCATCGCTGCCTGCTGAACGCATCGGGTATATGCTCAGAGACAGCGGTGCGGTAGTACTGCTGTTGGATTCTGGCATGGATTCATGCGGATTCGAAGGAGCCGTTGTCGAATTGGCACCTCAAGGGCAAGGGCAATCCGAAAGCAACCCGCCGTTAGAGCCGGATTCTGGTAGTTTGGCGTACGTGATCTATACGTCGGGGACAACAGGCAACCCGAAGGGCGTCATGATGGAGCATCGTTCGGTCATTAACCGGCTGCAATGGATGCAGAACTGCTACCCTATCGGAGAACAGGACGTCATTCTGCAGAAGACGTCAATTACGTTTGACGTGTCGGTATCGGAGTTGTTCTGGTGGGGCATGACGGGGGCTCGGGTCTGCATGCTTGCACCGCAGGGAGAGAAAGATCCGGCGGTATTGGCTGAAACCATTGAGTGGCATGGGGTTACAGTAATGCATTTTGTGCCATCAATGCTGAGCGTCTTCCTGGAGCAAGCGGGCCAGGTGTTCCACCAAGAAAAGCTGGGCAGCTTGCGCCGGGTCTTCGCCAGCGGTGAAGCACTGAAGCCGCAGCATGTGACCGGTTTTTACAACTTACTGGAGGGAAGCGGGGCGACGCTTCACAACCTGTATGGGCCAACGGAAGCGGCCGAAGTTTCCTATTTTGACTGCATGTCCTCTCAGGTGAAAACGGCTATACCGATCGGCAAACCGTTGGCGAATACACAGCTGTATATTGTGAATGACCATGTGCAGCTACAACCGATTGGTGTGGTGGGTGAGCTGTACATCGCGGGAGATGCATTGGCACGGGGTTACTTTAACCAGCCGGAGCTGACGGCGGAGAAGTTCGTCGACAACCCGTTTGAGCCGGGGACGAAAATGTATCGGACAGGGGATCTGGCAAGATGGCTGCCGGATGGAAACGTAGAATACTTGGGCCGGATGGATCATCAAGTGAAGATCCGAGGCTACCGGATCGAGTGCGGAGAGATCGAGGCGCAGTTACTGACCCATGCACATCTTCGCGAAGCGGTCGTGCTGGCCCGCGAGGACGAACTAGGCGAGGCATACCTGTGCGCGTACCTTGTGAGTGACGAAGCGGTTGCGGTACCCGAGTTACGAGAACACTTGGCAGCTCAGTTGCCGGATTATATGATCCCGTCCTATTTTGTGGAGTTGGAGACGATTCCACTTACCAGCAACGGTAAGGTGAACCGCAAGGCGCTACCGGCGCCAGAAGGGGAAGTGTACACGGAAAGCTATGAAGCACCGCGGGATGCACTGGAGATGCACTTGGCGGATTTATTTGCGGAAGTGCTGGGCGTAAGCGAGATAGGTATTGGCGACTCGTTCTTCGCGCGCGGAGGACACTCGCTGAAAGCAGTGACCTTGGTGTCGCGCGTGCATCAGCAGCTGGCGGTGGAACTGCCATTGCGGGAGCTGTTCGCGCGGCCGACGGTAAAGGCTTTAGCGGACTATATACGCTGGGCAGAACAAAGGGACTACGGCCGAATTGAGCTAGCAGTGCCGCAGTCCACGTATCCATTGTCATCGGCGCAGCGGCGGTTGGCTGTGCTGCACGAGATGGAGCCGGAAAGCACGCGGTACAACATGCCGGGCGTGATGGAACTCACAGGGAAGATCGACGTAGATCGGCTGGCACAAGCGATTCGGTCGGTCATTGCTCGTCACGAATCGCTGCGCACGTCGTTTATCTGGGTAGAGGGCGAACCAAGACAACAGGTGCATGAAGACGTACCGTTTGAATGGGTATACCGGGAAGTAGACGAAGCAGAAGCGCGGGAGTTCAGTGAGCGGTTCGTGCGACCATTCGCGCTGGAACAGGCGCCGCTACTCCGGGCTGCATTGCTGCGACTGGCGGAAGACCGCTACTGGCTGGTGTGGGACATGCACCATATTGTGTCGGACGGGGTGTCGCTGACCCTGCTGGTGTCGGATTTCATGACGGCATATGCGGGAGAGGAACTGGCACCGCTGCGGATTCAGTACAAGGACTACGCCGTGTGGCAGCAGAGCACGCTTGAGGTGGAGCGGATGCAAGCGGACGAAGCGTACTGGCTGACGGCCTATGCGGAGGAAGTGCCGGTGTTGGAGCTGCCGACCGACCGGACGCGACCATCGGTGCCAAGTAGTGAAGGCGGACAAGTCAACACGGAAGTGGATGCCAAGACCGTAGAAGCGCTGAGACAGATTGCAGCTGATACCGGAGCAACGCTGTACATGGTACTGCTGGCGGCGTATAACGTGTGGCTGCACAAGTATACCGGGCAGACAGACATGGTGGTCGGAACCCCGGTGGCTGGACGGACGCATGAGGATATGGCGCCGATGATTGGAATGTTCGTGAACACGCTGGCGCTACGTAACGCTCCTTCGGGGGAGAAACGATTCATGGACTTCGTAGGCGAAGTGAAGGAACGGACACTGGCGGCATTTGACCATCAGGACTATCCGTTTGAGGAACTGGTGGAGAAGCTGGATGTGCGCCGTGATCTGAGCCGCAACCCGTTGTTTGATACGATGCTGGTGCTGCAGAACATGGAGCAGGCACGATTTGAGCTGGCAGGCGTAAAGGTTCGTCCGGTTGAGCTCCATCATTCGACGACAAAGTTTGATCTGCTGCTAAACATTACAGAGAGTGATCAAGGACTGCAGCTAGTGTTGGAATACAGTAGCGCGCTGTTTAATGAGGAGACCGTGGAACGATACCTGATGCACTTTGTACAGCTGGTGTCCCAAATCACAGCGCAGCCGGAAGCAAGGATTGGAACGTATGAGCTAGTTACCCCAGAGGAGAAACAGCAATTGCTGCACGGATTCAACGACACAGCGGCGGAATATCCGCGGGAAGCAACGATTCATGGGTTGTTCGAAGCGCAGGTAGAGCGGACGCCAGATGCGGTAGCGGTGGTGTACGGAGATCAGCAGCTAACCTATGCGGAACTGAACACGCGGGCGAATCAGCTGGCGTGGACGCTGCGCGAGCAAGGTGTAGGACCAGAGTGTATCGTGGCGATTATGGCAGAACGGTCGCTGGAGCTGATGGTCGGGCTCTATGGCATCCTGAAATCCGGCGGGGCGTACCTGCCGATTGACCCATCGCTGCCTGCTGAACGCATCGGGTATATGCTTAGGGACAGCGGTGCGGTAGTGCTGCTGTTAGATCCTGGTCTGGATTCATGTGGATTTGAGGGTACAGTGCTGGACTTGGCAGAAGCCGAGAAAACAGCAGCTCAAGAGAATCTTGTGCTTCAGGCAAGGCCGAGTGATTTGGCGTATTTGATCTACACATCCGGCACGACTGGGAACCCGAAAGGGGTTATGATTGAACACCGTTCCGTGGTTAACTTCATGACAGGGATGACAGGAGTGATCCCATTCGCTCCGGCCAAATCCATGTTATTGGCAACTACGCTATCGTTCGACATCTCGGTGGTAGAGACGCTGCTTGCGTTTACGCAAGGCATGCGAGTCGTGATAGCGAGCGAAGAACAGCAGAAGGATCCGCAGCAGCTGGCGGGGTTGATTGAGCGCCAGGGTATCGACATGGTGCAGATGACGCCATCGCGCCTGAAGATGCTGTTATCGGCGGGCTGCGAAGCATGGCTGGAAGGCGTAACGGAAGTACTGGTCGGCGGAGAGGCATGGCCCGACGATTTGCTAGCAGATTTGCAAAGTAAATCCAAGGCGGCACTGTTCAATATGTATGGTCCGACGGAGACGACGATTTGGTCGGCAGTGCGGGAAGTGACCACTGAACAGAGCGTGACTATCGGAGGGCCGATTGCGAATACACAGCTGTATATTGTGGATGATCAGGGCCAACTGCAGCCGATGGGTGTCGCAGGTGAACTGTGCATCTCGGGGGACGGTCTGGCGCGAGGGTACCTCAATCGGCCAGAGCTGACAGCGGAGAAATTCGTCGACAACCCATTTGAGCCGGGGACGAAAATGTATCGGACAGGGGATTTGGCAAGATGGTTGCGGAACGGCAATCTGGAGTACTTGGGCCGGATGGACCATCAAGTGAAGATCCGGGGCTACCGGATCGAGTGCGGGGAGATCGAGGCGCAGCTTTTGACCCATGCGCATATTCGCGAAGCCGTTGTGCTGGCTCGCGAGGACGAACAAGGTCAGGCATACTTGTGCGCATATCTCGTGAGTGACGAGGCTGTTTCCGTTGAAGAACTACGAGTGTATCTGGCAGTACAATTGCCGGAATACATGATCCCGTCCTATGTTGTGGAAGTGGAAAACATCCCTCTCAACACCAACGGCAAGGTGGACCGCAAAGCGCTGCCGGCACCAGATCGGGAAGCGTACACGGCAAGCTATGAAGCACCGCGGGATGCACTGGAGATACACTTGGCGGAGTTATTTGCGGAAGTGCTGGGCGTAAGCGAGATGGGCATTGGTGAATCGTTCTTTGCGCGCGGGGGACACTCGCTGAAAGCAGTGACCTTGGTGTCACGCATTCATCAGCAGCTGGCGGTGGAGCTGCCATTGCGGGAGTTGTTCGCGCGGCCGACGGTGAAGGCATTGGCGGACTATGTGCGTAGCACGGAACAAAGCAACTATGGCCGGATTGAGTCAGCAGCGCCGCAGTCCACGTATCCATTGTCATCGGCGCAGCGGCGATTGGCCGTACTGCACGAGATGGAGCCGAAGAGTACGCGGTACAACATGCCGGGCGTGATGGAACTCACCGGGAAGATCGACGAAGATCGGCTGGCACAAGCGATTCGGTCGGTCATCCATCGGCACGAATCACTGCGCACGTCGTTTATCTGGGTAGAGGGCGAACCAAGACAACAGGTGCATGAAGACGTGCCGTTTGAGTGGATCTACCGGGAAGTAGAAGAAGCAGAGGCACATGAGTTCAGTGAGCGGTTCGTGCGACCGTTTGCGCTGGAACAGGCGCCGTTACTCCGAGCTGCACTGCTGCGACTGGCGGAAGACCGCTACTGGCTGGTGTGGGACATGCATCATATTGTGTCGGACGGGGTGTCGATGACCCTGTTGGTGTCAGATTTCCTAGCGGCATATGCCGGGGAGGAACTGGCACCGCTGCGGATTCAGTACAAAGACTACGCCGTGTGGCAGCAGAGCACGCTCGAGGTGGAGCGGATGCAGGCACATGAAGCGTACTGGCTCTCAGTCTATGCGGAGGAAGTGCCGGTGCTGGAACTGCCGACTGACCGGATACGTCCGGCGGCGCCAAGCAGTGAAGGTGGGCAGGTTCATACGCAGATTAGTGCGGAGGTAGCCGAGGGACTGAAGCGAATTGCGACAGAGACCGGAGCAACGCTGTATATGGTGCTGCTGGCGGCATATAACGTGTGGCTGCACAAGTATACCGGGCAGACCGATATCGTGGTGGGCACGCCAGTGTCGGGACGGACCCATGGGGATGCGGAGCCGATGATCGGCATGTTTGTCAACACGCTGGCACTGCGTAACGCGCCATCGGGGGACAAACAGTTCATGGACTTCGTATGGGAAGTGAAAGAGCGGACACTGGCGGCGTTTGACCATCAGGACTATCCGTTTGAGGAACTGGTGGAGCAGCTGAACGTGCGACGCGATCTGAGCCGCAACCCGCTGTTTGACACGATGTTGATCCTGCAGAACATGGAACAGCCGCGCTTTGAGTTAGCGAATGTTGAGGTTCGTCCAGTGGAACTGAACCACCCGACTACGAAGTTTGATTTCACACTGAATGTGGTGGAGCGTGAGCAAGGACTGCAGCTGATGCTGGAATACAGCCGCGCGTTGTTTAACGAAGAGACGGTGGAACGGTACCTGAGGCACTTCGTGCAGCTCGTGTCCCAAATGATCGAGCAGCCGAAAGCGAGCATTGGCTCGTATGAGCTTATAACATCCGAGGAGAAGCAGCAGCTACATGCATTTAACGACACGGCAATGAATTATCCACGAGAAGCAACAATCCACGGACTGTTTGAAGCGCAGGTGAAGAAGACACCGGATGCGGTAGCGGTGGTGTATGGAGATCAGCAATTGACCTACGCGGAGTTGAATGCACGGGCGAATCAGCTGGCGTGGACGCTGCGTGGACAAGGTGTAGGACCAGATCGAATGGTGGCCATTATGGCGGAACGTTCGCTGGAACTGATGGTCGGGCTTTACGGTATCTTGAAGGCCGGCGGGGCATACGTGCCAATCGACCCATCGCTGCCTGCGGAGCGCATCCGGTATATGCTTGAGGACAGTGGCGCGGCTGTGCTACTAGTTCAAACTGGCCTGGATCGTTGCGGATTCGAAGGGGCCGTCGTTGAATTGATACCTCAGAGACAAGGACAATCCGAAAGCAACCCGCCGTTGGAGCAGAATTCTGGAAGTTTGGCGTACGTGATCTATACGTCAGGGACAACAGGCAACCCGAAGGGGGTCTTGATTGAGCATCGTTCCGTTATCAACCGGCTACAGTGGATGCAGCATCGCTACCCCATGGGAGAGCAGGACGTTCTGTTGCAAAAGACACCGATTACTTTTGACGTGTCGGTGTGGGAATTGTTCTGGTGGAGCATGACGGGGGCTCGGGTCTGCATGCTTGCACCGCAGGGAGAGAAGGATCCAGTGGTACTGGCCGAAACGATTGAGCAGCGTGGGGTCACGGTGATGCATTTTGTGCCATCGATGCTGAGTGTCTTTCTGGAGCAGGCTGGAGATGCGTTTAACGGAGAGCAGCTCGGCAGCTTGCGCCGTGTCTTTGCCAGTGGTGAAGCGTTGAAGCCGCATCATGTGACAGGTTTTTATAAGCTCATGGAGGGAAGTGAAGCAACACTTCACAACCTATACGGGCCGACGGAAGCGACAGTCGAAGTCACGTATTACGACAGTGCTTCCACCTTTGCGGAAGATGCAGTGCCGATCGGCAAGCCGATCGCGAATACACAGCTGCATATTGTGAATGACCATTTGCAGCTACAGCCGAAGGGTGTTGCGGGTGAACTGTGCATCGCAGGGGACGGTCTGGCCCGCGGATACGTGAACCAGCCGGAACTGACGGCGGAGAAATTCGTCGACAACCCGTTTGAGCCGGGGACGAAAATGTATCGGACGGGGGATTTAGCGAGATGGCTGCCGGATGGGAACGTAGAATACTTGGGCCGGATGGATCATCAAGTGAAGATCCGGGGCTACCGGATCGAGTGCGGGGAGATCGAGGCACAGTTACTGACCCATGCACATCTTCGCGAAGCGGTCGTGCTGGCCCGCGAGGATGAGCAAGGCGAAGCATACCTGTGCGCGTACCTTGTGAGCGACGAAGTGATTCCGGTACCGGAGCTACGGGAACACTTGGCAGCTCAGTTGCCGGATTATATGATCCCGTCCTATTTTGTGGAGCTGGGGACGATTCCACTTAGCAGCAACGGTAAGGTGGACCGCAAGGCACTCCCGGAACTAGACCGAGAGACATACATGAAAGCTTATGAAGCGCCGCGGGATGCACTGGAAATGCACTTGGCGGAGCTATTTGCGGAAGTGCTGGGCGTAAGCGAGGTGGGCATTGGCGACTCGTTCTTTGCCCGCGGGGGTCACTCGCTGAAAGCAGTGACCTTGGTATCGCGCGTGCATCAGCAGCTGGCGGTAGAGCTGCCCCTGCGGGAGTTGTTCGCGCGGCCGACGGTGAAGACATTGGCGGACTATGTGCGTAGCCAGGACGAAAGTGACTACGGCCGGATTGAATCCGCGGCAGTGCAGGCATCGTACCCGTTGTCATCGGCGCAGCGGCGATTGGCCGTACTGCACGAGATGGAGCCGGAGAGCACGCGGTACAACATGCCGGGCGTGATGGAACTCACAGGGAAGATCGACGAAGATCGGCTGGCACAAGCGATTCGGTCGGTCATCCATCGTCACGAATCGCTGCGCACGTCGTTTATCTGGGTAGATGGCGAACCGAGACAACAGGTGCACGACGAGGTGCCGTTTGAATGGGTATACCGGGAAGTAGACGAAGCAGAAGCACGTGAGTTCAGTGAGCGGTTCGTGCGACCGTTCGCGCTGGAACAGGCGCCGTTACTCCGAGCTGCATTGCTGCGACTGGCGGAAGACCGCTACTGGTTGATGTGGGACATGCACCATATTGTGTCGGACGGGGTGTCGATGACCCTGTTGGTGTCGGATTTCATGACGGCATATGCTGAAAAGGAACTGACACCGCTGCGGATTCAGTACAAGGACTACGCCGTGTGGCAGCAGAGCACGCTTGAGGTGGAGCGGATGCAAGCGCATGAAGCGTACTGGCTATCGGTCTACGCCGAGGAAGTACCGGTATTGGAACTGCCGACCGACCGGATACGTCCGGCGGTGCCAAGTAGCGAAGGCGGGCAAGTCCATACGGAAGTGAATGCCAAGACCGTAGAAGCGTTAAAACGAATAGCGGATGAAACGGGAGCAACGCTGTACATGGTGCTGCTGGCGGCGTACAACGTGTGGCTGCACAAGTATACCGGGCAGACGGACATGGTGGTCGGGACCCCGGTGGCCGGACGGACGCATGAGGATATGGCGCCGATGATTGGGATGTTCGTGAACACGCTGGCGCTGCGTAACGCTCCGTCGGGAGAGAAACGATTCATGGACTTCGTAGGCGAAGTGAAGGAACGGACACTGGCGGCATTTGACCATCAGGACTATCCGTTTGAGGAATTGGTGGAGAAGTTGGATGTGCGTCGTGATCTGGGCCGCAACCCATTGTTTGATACAATGCTGGTGCTGCAGAACATGGAGCAGGAACGATTTGAGCTGGCGGGCGTAAAGGTTCGTCCGGTTGAGCTCAACCACCTGACAACGAAATTTGACTTAACGTTGAACGTTACGGAGATTGATCAAGGACTGCAGCTAGTGCTGGAATACAGCAGCACGCTGTTTAACGAGGCGACAGCCAAGCGGTACCTGATGCACTTTGTGCAGCTGGTGTCCCAAATCACAGCGCAGCCGGAAGCAAGGATTGGAACGTATGAGCTGGTAACGCCAGAGGAGAAACAGCAACTGCTGCACGGATTTAACGACACAGCGGCGGAATATCCGCGGGAAGCAACGATTCACGAACTGTTCGAAGCTCAGGTGGGGCGGACGCCGGATGCGGTAGCGGTTGTATATGGGGATCAGCAGCTGACCTACGGAGAGCTGAACGCGCGGGCGAATCAGCTGGCGTGGACGCTTCGCGAGCAAGGTGTGGGACCAGAATGTATCGTGGCGATTATGGCGGAACGCTCGCTGGAGCTGATGGTCGGGCTCTATGGCATCTTGAAATCCGGAGGGGCGTACCTGCCGATTGACCCATCGCTGCCTGCAGAACGCATCGGGTATATGCTCAGAGACAGCGGTGCGGTAGTGCTGCTACTAGATCCGGACCTTGATCCATGCGGATTCGAAGGGGCTGTCGTCGAATTGGCACCTCAAGGACAAGGGCAATTCGAAAGCAACCCGCCGTTAGAGCAGAATTCTGGAAGTTTGGCGTACGTGATCTACACCTCAGGGACAACAGGGAACCCGAAAGGGGTCATGATGGGTCACCGTTCGGTCATTAACCGGCTGCAATGGATGCAACATTGCTACCCTATTGGGGAGCAAGATGTCCTGTTGCAGAAGACACCAATCACATTTGATGCTTCGGTATTGGAGCTGTTCTGGTGGAGCATGACCGGATCCCGGATCTGCATGCTTGCGCCGCAGGGAGAGAAAGATCCAGCAGTACTGGCCAAAACCATTGAGCGGCATGGGGTTACAGTAATGCATTTTGTACCATCGATGCTGAGCGTCTTCCTGGAGCAAGCGGGCCAGGTGTTCAGCCGAAAAGAGCTGGGCAGCTTGCACCGGGTCTTTGCCAGTGGCGAAGCATTGAAGCCGCAGCAAGTGATCGGTTTTTATAAGCTATTGGAAGGAAGTGGAGCAACGCTTCACAACCTGTATGGGCCAACGGAAGCGGCCGAAGTTTCCTATTTTGACTGCATGTCCTCTCAGGTGAAAACGGCTATACCGATCGGCAAACCGTTGGCGAATACACAGCTGTATATTGTGAATGACCATGTGCAGCTACAACCGATTGGTGTGGTGGGTGAGCTGTACATCGCGGGAGACGCATTGGCGCGGGGGTACTTTAACCAGCCAGAGCTGACGGCAGAGAAATTCGTCGACAACCCGTTTGAGCCGGGGACGAAAATGTATCGGACAGGGGATCTGGCAAGATGGCTGCCGGATGGGAACGTAGAGTACTTAGGCCGGATGGATCATCAAGTGAAGATCCGGGGCTACCGAATCGAGTGTGGGGAGATCGAGGCGCAGTTACTGACTCATGCACATCTTCGCGAAGCGGTCGTCGTCGATAGGAAGGACGAGGAAGGCCAGGCGTACTTGTGCGCGTACCTTGTGAGTGACGAAGTGATTCCGGTACACGAGCTACGGGAACACTTGTCAGTCCAGCTGCCGGACTATATGATCCCGTCCTATTTTGTAGAGTTGGAGACGATTCCACTTACCAGCAACGGTAAGGTGGACCGCAAGGCACTGCCGGCGCCAGATCGGGAAGCGTACACGGAAAGCTATGAAGCACCGCGGGATGCCCTGGAGATGCACTTGGCGGAGCTATTTGCGGAAGTGCTGGGCGTAAGCGAGATGGGGATTAGCGAATCGTTCTTTACGCGCGGGGGACACTCGCTGAAAGCAGTGACCTTGGTGTCACGCATCCATCAGCAACTGGCGGTGGAGCTGCCATTGCGGGAGCTGTTCGCGCGGCCGACGGTAAAGGCTTTGGCCGACTATATACGCCGGGCAGAACAAAGGGACTACGGCCGGATTGAGTCAGCAGCGCCGCAGTCCACGTATCCATTGTCATCGGCGCAGCGGCGATTGGCCGTGCTGCACGAGATGGAGCCGGAGAGCACGCGATACAACATGCCGGGTGTGATGGAACTAGCGGGAATGATAGACGAAGATCGGCTGGCACAAGCGATTCGGTCGGTCATTGCTCGTCATGAATCCCTGCGCACGTCATTTATCTGGGTAGATGGCGAACCAAGACAACAGGTGCATGAAGACGTGCCGTTTGAGTGGATCTACCGGGAAGTAGACGAAGCAGAAGCACGTGAGTTCAGTGAGCGGTTCGTGCGACCATTCGCGCTGGAACAGGCGCCGTTACTCCGAGCTGCACTGCTGCGACTGGCGAAAGACCGCTACTGGCTGGTGTGGGACATGCATCATATCGTGTCGGACGGGGTGTCGATGACCCTGTTGGTGTCAGACTTCCTAGCGGCATATGCTGAAAAGGAACTGACACCGCTGCGGATTCAGTACAAGGACTACGCCGTGTGGCAGCAGAGCACGCTTGAGGTGGAGCGGATGCAAGCGCATGAAGCATACTGGCTATCGGTCTACGCCGAGGAAGTGCCGGTGCTGGAACTGCCGACCGACCGGATACGTCCGGCGGTACCAAGCAGCGAAGGCGGGCAAGTCCATACGGAAGTGAATGCCAAGACCGTAGAAGCGTTGAAACGAATAGCGGATAAAACGGGAGCAACGCTGTACATGGTGCTGCTGGCGGCGTATAACGTGTGGCTGCACAAGTATACCGGGCAGACGGACATGGTGGTCGGGACCCCGGTGGCCGGACGAACGCATGAGGATATGGCGCCGATGATTGGGATGTTCGTGAACACGCTGGCGCTGCGTAACGCTCCGTCGGGGGAGAAGCGATTCATGGACTTCGTGGGTGAAGTGAAGGAACAGACGCTGGCGGCATTTGACCATCAGGACTATCCGTTTGAGGAACTGGTGGAGAAGCTGGATGTGCGTCGTGATCTGGGCCGCAACCCGTTGTTTGATACGATGTTGGTGCTGCAGAACATGGAGCAAGCCTCTTTGCAGCTGGCGGATGTAGACGTTCGTTCGGTCGAACTCCATCATTCGACGACGAAATTTGATCTGCTGCTAAACATTACGGAGGGAAATCAAGGACTACAGTTGTGGCTGGAATACAGCAGCGCGCTGTTTAACGAGGCAACGGCCAAGCGGTACCTGATGCAATTTGTACAGCTGGTGTCCCAAATCACAGTACAGCCGGAAGCAAGGATTGGTATGTATGCGCTGGTTACTCCAGAGGAGAAACAACAGCTGTTGCACGGATTCAACGACACGGTGACGGATTATCCGCGGGAAGAAACCATTCATGGGTTGTTTGAAGCCCAGGTGGAGCGGACGCCAGATGCGGTGGCAGGCGTGTACGGGGATCAGCAGCTGACCTATGCGGAGCTGAACGCGCGGGCGAATCAGCTGGCGTGGACGCTGCGCGAGCAAGGTGTGGGACCAGAGTGTATCGTGGCGATTATGGCGGAACGCTCGCTGGAGCTGATGGTCGGGCTCTATGGCATCCTGAAAGCTGGGGGGGCGTACCTGCCGATTGACCCATCGCTCCCTGCTGAACGCATCGGGTATATGCTCAGAGACAGCGGTGCGGTAGTACTGCTGTTGGATTCTGGCATGGATTCATGCGGATTCGAAGGAGCCGTTGTCGAATTGGCACCTCAAGGGCAAGGGCAATCCGAAAGCAACCCGCCGTTAGAGCCGGATTCTGGTAGTTTGGCGTACGTGATCTATACGTCGGGGACAACAGGCAACCCGAAGGGCGTCATGATGGAGCATCGTTCGGTCATTAACCGGCTGCAATGGATGCAGAACTGCTACCCTATCGGAGAACAGGACGTCATTCTGCAGAAGACGTCAATTACGTTTGACGTGTCGGTATCGGAGTTGTTCTGGTGGGGCATGACGGGGGCTCGGGTCTGCATGCTTGCACCGCAGGGAGAGAAAGATCCGGCGGTATTGGCTGAAACCATTGAGTGGCATGGGGTTACAGTAATGCATTTTGTGCCATCGATGCTGAGCGTCTTCCTGGAGCAAGCGGGCCAGGTGTTCCACCAAGAAAAGCTGGGCAGCTTGCGCCGGGTCTTCGCCAGCGGTGAAGCACTGAAGCCGCAGCATGTGACCGGTTTTTACAACTTACTGGAGGGAAGCGGGGCGACGCTTCACAACCTGTATGGGCCAACGGAAGCGGCCGAAGTTTCCTATTTTGACTGCATGTCCTCTCAGGTGAAAACGGCTATACCGATCGGCAAACCGTTGGCGAATACACAGCTGTATATTGTGAATGACCATGTGCAGCTACAACCGATTGGTGTGGTGGGTGAGCTGTACATCGCGGGAGATGCATTGGCACGGGGTTACTTTAACCAGCCGGAGCTGACGGCGGAGAAGTTCGTCGACAACCCGTTTGAGCCGGGGACGAAAATGTATCGGACAGGGGATCTGGCAAGATGGCTGCCGGATGGAAACGTAGAATACTTGGGCCGGATGGATCATCAAGTGAAGATCCGGGGCTACCGGATCGAGTGCGGAGAGATCGAGGCGCAGTTACTGACCCATGCACATCTTCGCGAAGCGGTCGTGCTGGCCCGCGAGGACGAACAAGGCGAGGCATACCTGTGCGCGTACCTTGTGAGTGACGAAGCGGTTGCGGTACCCGAGTTACGAGAACACTTGGCAGCTCAGTTGCCGGATTATATGATCCCGTCCTATTTTGTGGAGTTGGAGACGATTCCACTTACCAGCAACGGTAAGGTGAACCGCAAGGCGCTACCGGCGCCAGAAGGGGAAGTGTACACGGAAAGCTATGAAGCACCGCGGGATGCACTGGAGATGCACTTGGCGGATTTATTTGCGGAAGTGCTGGGCGTAAGCGAGATAGGTATTGGCGACTCGTTCTTCGCGCGCGGAGGACACTCGCTGAAAGCAGTGACCTTGGTGTCGCGCGTGCATCAGCAGCTGGCGGTGGAACTGCCATTGCGGGAGCTGTTCGCGCGGCCGACGGTAAAGGCTTTAGCGGACTATATACGCTGGGCAGAACAAAGGGACTACGGCCGAATTGAGCTAGCAGTGCCGCAGTCCACGTATCCATTGTCATCGGCGCAGCGGCGGTTGGCTGTGCTGCACGAGATGGAGCCGGAAAGCACGCGGTACAACATGCCGGGCGTGATGGAACTCACAGGGAAGATCGACGTAGATCGGCTGGCACAAGCGATTCGGTCGGTCATTGCTCGTCACGAATCGCTGCGCACGTCGTTTATCTGGGTAGAGGGCGAACCAAGACAACAGGTGCATGAAGACGTACCGTTTGAATGGGTATACCGGGAAGTAGACGAAGCAGAAGCGCGGGAGTTCAGTGAGCGGTTCGTGCGACCATTCGCGCTGGAACAGGCGCCGCTACTCCGGGCTGCATTGCTGCGACTGGCGGAAGACCGCTACTGGCTGGTGTGGGACATGCACCATATTGTGTCGGACGGGGTGTCGCTGACCCTGCTGGTGTCGGATTTCATGACGGCATATGCGGGAGAGGAACTGGCACCGCTGCGGATTCAGTACAAGGACTACGCCGTGTGGCAGCAGAGCACGCTTGAGGTGGAGCGGATGCAAGCGGACGAAGCGTACTGGCTGACGGCCTATGCGGAGGAAGTGCCGGTGTTGGAGCTGCCGACCGACCGGACGCGACCATCGGTGCCAAGTAGTGAAGGCGGACAAGTCAACACGGAAGTGGATGCCAAGACCGTAGAAGCGCTGAGACAGATTGCAGCTGATACCGGAGCAACGCTGTACATGGTGCTGCTGGCGGCGTACAACGTGTGGCTGCACAAGTATACCGGGCAGACGGACATGGTGGTCGGGACCCCGGTGGCTGGACGGACGCATGAGGATATGGCGCCGATGATTGGAATGTTCGTGAACACGCTGGCGCTACGTAACGCTCCTTCGGGGGAGAAACGATTCATGGACTTCGTAGGCGAAGTGAAGGAACGGACACTGGCGGCATTTGACCATCAGGACTATCCGTTTGAGGAACTGGTGGAGAAGCTGGATGTGCGCCGTGATCTGAGCCGCAACCCGTTGTTTGATACGATGCTGGTGCTGCAGAACATGGAGCAGGCACGATTTGAGCTGGCAGGCGTAAAGGTTCGTCCGGTTGAGCTCCATCATTCGACGACAAAGTTTGATCTGCTGCTAAACATTACAGAGAGTGATCAAGGACTGCAGCTAGTGTTGGAATACAGTAGCGCGCTGTTTAATGAGGAGACCGTGGAACGATACCTGATGCACTTTGTACAGCTGGTGTCCCAAATCACAGCGCAGCCGGAAGCAAGGATTGGAACGTATGAGCTAGTTACCCCAGAGGAGAAACAGCAATTGCTGCACGGATTCAACGACACAGCGGCGGAATATCCGCGGGAAGCAACGATTCATGGGTTGTTCGAAGCGCAGGTAGAGCGGACGCCAGATGCGGTAGCAGTGGTGTATGGAGATCAGCAGTTGACCTATGCGGAGCTGAACGCGCGGGCGAATCAGCTGGCGTGGACGCTGCGTGAGCAAGGTGTGGGGCCGGATACGGTAATTGGAATTGCAGCTGAGCGTTCGTTAGAAATGATCATCGGCTTGCTAGGGATATTGAAGGCAGGCGGTGCATATTTGCCGATCGACCCGGTGTTACCGTTTGAACGGATCCGATCGATGCTTAAGGACAGTGGCGCACGTGTACTTTTGCGTCATCAGGGAATGGAAACTTATGAGTTTCAAGGGCGTATGCTGCAATTTGAGGATGTAGAGACAAGTGAACGGCTTGAAACGAATCCCAATTTCACAGTGATGCCAAGCCATTTGGCGTATGTGATATACACGTCTGGGACGACCGGTCAGCCGAAAGGCGTAATGATCGAGCATCGCTCCGTCGTCAATTTTCTCTTTGGTATGACAGCGAGGATTACATTTGAGCCGACCAAGCCGATCCTATTCGCAGCGACATTGTCCTTCGATATCTCGGTCGTTGAGACATTACTGGCATTAACCCGGGGCATGCGCATCATTGTGGCGACCCAGGATCAGCAGAGAGATCCGCAGCAATTAACGGAACTGATTAAGCGCTATAAAATAGCAATGGTGCAAGGAACACCTTCAAGGCTTCATACGCTATTAGCTGTTGGTTCTGATTATTCCTGGCTGGAGAGCGTGAGCGACATCATGGTTGGCGGGGAGACGCTACCAGAGGATTTGCTGAATCAATTGCAATCACTGTCTTCTGCAGCGATATATAACATGTATGGCCCGACGGAAACGACGGTCTGGTCGATGTTGCGAGATGTCAGCGTAGAAAAGACAGCGACAATTGGAAGTCCGAATGCTAACATGCGGTACTATGTTGTAAATTCATATAATCAACTACAGCCGATTGGCGTCGTAGGGGAGCTATGTATAGCAGGCGACGGTTTAGCACGCGGTTATATTAATGAGCATGAACTGACAATGAAGAAATACGTGGATAACCCATTTGAGCCAGGTACGCGGATGTATCGGACAGGGGATTTTGGGAGATGGCAGTCGGACGGTAACCTTGTCTACATGGGACGAATGGACCACCAAGTGAAAATTAGGGGATATCGTATTGAGTGCGGAGAGATTGAAGTTAAGCTGAAAGAGTACGAGCACATCCGCCAAGCAGTGGTATTGTCTCGGAACGATGAGCAAGGGCAGGCATATCTATGCGCTTATCTGGTATGCAGCTTGCCGCTAGTAGTAACTGAAATACGAGCTTACCTGTCTCGGTATTTGCCAGACTATATGATCCCGTCCTATTTTGTGGAGCTGGAGACCATTCCACTTAATAACAACGGTAAGGTGGACCGCAAGGAACTTCCGGAACCAGACCGAGAGACATACATGAAAGCTTATGAAGCGCCGCGGGATGCACTGGAGATGCACTTGGCGGAGCTATTTGCGGAAGTGCTGGGCGTAAGCGAGGTGGGGATTGGCGACTCGTTCTTCGCGCGCGGAGGACACTCGCTGAAAGCAGTGACCTTGGTATCGCGCGTGCATCAGCAGCTGGCGGTAGAGCTGCCCCTGCGGGAGTTGTTCGCGCGGCCGACGGTGAAGGCATTGGCGGACTATGTGCGTAGCACGGAACAAAGTGACTACGGCCGGATTGAATCCGCGGCAGTGCAGGCATCGTACCCGTTGTCATCGGCGCAGCGGCGATTGGCCGTACTGCACGAGATGGAGCCGGAGAGCACGCGGTACAACATGCCGGGCGTGATGGAACTCACAGGGAAGATCGACGAAGATCGGCTGGCACAAGCGATTCGGTCGGTCATCCATCGTCACGAATCGCTGCGCACGTCGTTTATCTGGGTAGATGGCGAACCGAGACAACAGGTGCACGACGAGGTGCCGTTTGAATGGGTATACCGGGAAGTAGACGAAGCAGAAGCACGTGAGTTCAGTGAGCGGTTCGTGCGACCGTTCGCGCTGGAACAGGCGCCGTTACTCCGAGCTGCATTGCTGCGACTGGCGGAAGACCGCTACTGGTTGATGTGGGACATGCACCATATTGTGTCGGACGGGGTGTCGATGACCCTGTTGGTGTCGGATTTCATGACGGCATATGCTGAAAAGGAACTGACACCGCTGCGGATTCAGTACAAGGACTACGCCGTGTGGCAGCAGAGCACGCTTGAGGTGGAGCGGATGCAAGCGCATGAAGCGTACTGGCTATCGGTCTACGCCGAGGAAGTACCGGTATTGGAACTGCCGACCGACCGGATACGTCCGGCGGTGCCAAGTAGCGAAGGCGGGCAAGTCCATACGGAAGTGAATGCCAAGACCGTAGAAGCGCTGAAACGAATAGCGGATGAAACGGGAGCAACGCTGTACATGGTGCTGCTGGCGGCGTACAACGTGTGGCTGCACAAGTATACCGGGCAGACGGACATGGTGGTCGGGACCCCGGTGGCCGGACGGACGCATGAGGATATGGCGCCGATGATTGGGATGTTCGTGAACACGCTGGCGCTGCGTAACGCTCCGTCGGGAGAGAAACGATTCATGGACTTCGTAGGCGAAGTGAAGGAACGGACACTGGCGGCATTTGACCATCAGGACTATCCGTTTGAGGAACTGGTGGAGAAGCTGGATGTGCGCCGTGATCTGAGCCGCAACCCGTTGTTTGATACGATGCTGGTGCTGCAGAACATGGAGCAGGAACGATTTGAGCTGGCGGGCGTAAAGGTTCGTCCGGTTGAGATCAGCCACCTGACAACGAAATTTGACTTAACACTTAATGTTATGGAACAAGACCAAGGACTGCAGCTAGTACTCGAATACAGCAGCACGCTGTTTAACGAGGCGACAGCCAAGCGGTACCTGATGTACTTTGTGCAGCTGGTGTCCCAAATCACAGCGCAGCCGGAAGCAAGGATTGGTACGTATGAGCTGGTAACGCCAGAGGAGAAACAGCAATTACTGCACGGATTTAACGACACAGCGGCGGAATATCCGCGGGAAGCAACGATTCATGGGTTGTTCGAAGCGCAGGTAGAGCGGACGCCAGATGCGGTAGCAGTGGTGTATGGAGATCAGCAGTTGACCTATGCGGAGTTGAATGCGCGGGCGAATCAGCTGGCGTGGACGCTACACGAGCAAGGTGTGGGACCAGAGTGTATCGTGGCGATTATGGCGGAACGCTCGCTGGAGCTAATGGTCGGGCTCTATGGCATCCTGAAAGCTGGGGGGGCGTACCTGCCGATTGACCCATCGCTACCTGCTGAACGCATCGGGTATATGCTCAGAGACAGCGGTGCGGTAGTACTGCTGTTAGATCCTGGCCTCGATTCATGCGGTTTCGAAGGGGCCGCCGTTGAATTGATACCTCAGCGACAAGGGCAATCCGAAACCAACCCGCCGTTAGAGCAGGATTCTGGAAGTTTGGCATACGTGATCTATACGTCGGGGACAACAGGCAACCCGAAGGGGGTCTTGATTGAGCATCGTTCCGTTATCAACCGGCTACAGTGGATGCAGCATCGCTACCCTATGGGAGAGCAGGATGTTCTGTTGCAAAAGACACCGATTACGTTTGACGTGTCGGTGTGGGAACTGTTCTGGTGGGGCATGACAGGGGCTCGGGTCTGCATGCTTGCACCGCAGGGAGAGAAAGATCCCGCGGTACTGGCCGAAACGATTGAGCGGCATGGGGTCACGGTGATGCATTTTGTGCCATCAATGCTGAGCGTCTTCCTGGAGCAAGCGGGCCAGGTGTTCAGCCGAAAAGAGCTGGGCAGCTTGCACCGGGTCTTTGCCAGTGGCGAAGCATTGAAGCCGCAGCAAGTGATCGGTTTTTATAAGCTATTGGAAGGAAGTGGAGCAACGCTTCACAACCTGTACGGGCCGACGGAAGCGACAATCGAAGTCACGTATTACGACAGTGCTTCCACCTTTGCGGAAGATGCAGTGCCGATCGGCAAGCCGATCGCGAATACACAGCTGCATATTGTGAATGACCATTTGCAGCTACAGCCGAAGGGTGTTGCGGGTGAACTGTGCATCGCAGGGGACGGTCTGGCCCGCGGATACGTGAACCAGCCGGAACTGACGGCAGAGAAATTCGTCGACAACCCGTTTGAGCCGGGGACGAAAATGTATCGGACGGGGGATTTAGCGAGATGGCTGCCGGATGGGAACGTAGAATACTTGGGCCGGATGGATCATCAAGTGAAGATCCGCGGCTACCGGATCGAGTGCGGAGAAATCGAGGCGAAGTTACTGACCCATGCACATCTTCGCGAAGCGGTCGTGCTGGCCCGCGAGGATGAACAAGGCGAGGCATACTTATGCGCGTATCTTGTGAGCGATGAAGGGATTCCGGTACCGGAGCTACGGGAACACTTGGCAGCTCAGTTGCCGGATTATATGATCCCGTCCTATTTTGTGGAGCTGGAGACGATTCCACTTACCAGCAACGGTAAGGTGAACCGCAAGGCGTTACCGGCGCCAGAAGGGGAAGTGTACACGGAAAGCTATGAAGCACCGCGGGATGCACTGGAGATGCACTTGGCGGATTTATTTGCGGAAGTGCTGGGCGTAAGCGAGATAGGTATTGGCGACTCGTTCTTCGCGCGCGGAGGACACTCGCTGAAAGCAGTGACCTTGGTGTCGCGCGTGCATCAGCAGCTGGCGGTGGGGCTGCCACTGCGAGAGCTGTTCGCGCGGCCGACAGTAAAGGCGCTGGCCGACTATATACGCTGGGCAGAACAAAGGGACTACGGCCGAATTGAGCTAGCAGTGCTGCAGTCCACGTATCCACTGTCATCGGCGCAGCGGCGATTGGCCGTGCTGCACGAGATGGAGCCGGAGAGCACGCGGTACAACATGCCAGGCGTGATGGAACTCACCGGGAAGATTGACGAAGATCGGCTGGCACAAGCGATTCGGTCGGTCATCCATCGGCACGAATCCCTGCGCACGTCGTTTATCTGGGTAGAGGGCGAACCAAGACAACAGGTGCATGAAGACGTGCCGTTTGAGTGGATCTACCGGGAAGTAGACGAAGCAGAAGCACGTGAGTTCAGTGAGCGGTTCGTGCGACCATTCGCGATGGAACAGGCGCCGTTACTCCGAGCTGCATTGCTGCGACTGGCGGAAGACCGCTACTGGCTGGTGTGGGACATGCATCATATTGTGTCGGACGGGGTGTCGATGACCCTGTTGGTGTCGGATTTCATGACGGCATATGCGGGAGAGGAACTGACACCGCTGCGGATCCAGTACAAAGACTACGCCGTGTGGCAACAAAGCACGCTCGAGGTGGAGCGGATGCAAGCGCATGAAGCATACTGGCTATCGGTCTACGCCGAGGAAGTGCCGGTGCTGGAACTGCCGACCGACCGGATACGTCCGGCGGTGCCAAGCAGTGAAGGTGGGCAGGTTCATACGCAGATTAGTGCGGAGGTAGCCGAGGGACTGAAGCGAATTGCGACAGAGACCGGAGCAACGCTGTATATGGTACTGCTGGCGGCATATAACGTGTGGCTGCACAAGTATACCGGGCAGACCGATATCGTGGTGGGCACGCCGGTGTCCGGACGGACCCATGGGGATACGGAGCCAATGATCGGCATGTTTGTCAACACGCTGGCTCTGCGTAACGCGCCATCGGGGGACAAACAGTTCATGGACTTCGTATGGGAAGTGAAAGAGCGGACACTGGCGGCGTTTGAGCATCAGGACTATCCGTTTGAGGAACTGGTGGAGCAGCTGAACGTGCGACGCGATCTGAGCCGCAACCCGTTGTTTGACACGATGCTGGTGCTGCAGAACATGGAACAGCCGCGCTTTGAGTTAGCGAATGTTGAGGTTCGTCCAGTGGAACTGAACCACCCGACCACGAAGTTTGATTTCACACTGAATGTGGTGGAGCGTGAGCAAGGACTTCAGCTGATGCTGGAATACAGCCGTGCGCTGTTTGACGAAGAAACGGTGGAACGGTACCTGAGACACTTTGTGCAGCTCGTGTGCCAAATGATCGAGCAGCCGGAAGCGAGCATTGGCTCGTATGAGCTGGTTACCCCAGAGGAGAAACAACAGCTGCTGCACGGATTCAACGACACGGTGACGGATTATCCGCGGGAAGCAACGATTCATGGGTTGTTCGAAGCACAGGTGGAGAAAACGCCAGATGCGGTAGCGGTGGTGTACGGGGATCAGCAGCTGACCTATGCGGAGCTGAACGCGCGGGCGAATCAGCTGGCGTGGACGCTGCGCGAGCAAGGTGTAGGACCAGAGTGTATCGTGGCGATTATGGCGGAACGGTCGCTGGAGCTGATGGTCGGGCTCTATGGCATCCTGAAATCCGGCGGGGCGTACCTGCCGATTGACCCATCGCTGCCTGCTGAACGCATCGGGTATATGCTTAGGGACAGCGGTGCGGTAGTGCTGCTGTTAGATCCTGGTCTGGATTCATGTGGATTTGAGGGTACAGTGCTGGACTTGGCAGAAGCCGAGAAAACACCAGCTCAAGAGAATCTTGTGCTTCAGGCAAGGCCGAGTGATTTGGCGTATTTGATCTACACATCCGGCACGACCGGGAACCCGAAAGGGGTTATGATTGAACACCGCTCTGTGGTTAACTTCATGACAGGGATGACAGGAGTGATCCCATTCGCTCCGGCCAAATCCATGTTATTGGCAACTACGCTATCGTTCGACATCTCGGTGGTGGAGACGCTGCTTGCGTTTACGCAGGGCATGCGAGTCGTGATAGCGAGCGAAGAACAGCAGAAGGACCCGCAGCAGCTGGCAGGGTTGATTGAGCGCCAGGGTATCGACATGGTGCAGATGACGCCATCGCGCCTGAAGATGCTGTTATCGGCGGGCTGCGAAGCATGGCTGGAAGGCGTAACGGAAGTACTGGTCGGCGGAGAGGCATGGCCCGACGACTTGCTAGCAGATTTGCAAAGTAAATCCAAGGCGGCACTGTTCAATATGTATGGTCCGACGGAGACGACGATTTGGTCCGCAGTGCGGGAAGTGACCGCTGAGCAGACCGTAACTATTGGGGGACCGATCGCCAATACACAGCTGTACATTGTGGATGATCAGGGGCAGCTGCAGCCGATGGGTGTCGCAGGTGAGCTGTGCATCTCGGGGGAGGGTCTGGCCCGCGGATACGTGAACCAGCCGGAGCTGACGGCGGAGAAATTCATCGACAACCCATTTGAGCCGGGGACGAAAATGTACCGGACGGGCGATTTAGCAAGATGGCTGCCGGATGGGAACATAGCGTACTTGGGCCGGATGGACCATCAAGTGAAGATCCGGGGCTACCGGATCGAGTGCGGGGAGATCGAGGCTCAGCTTTTGACCCATGCGCATATCCGCGAAGCGGTCGTCGTTGATAGGAAGGACGAGCAGGGCCAGGCGTACTTGTGCGCGTACCTTGTGAGCGATGAAACTGCTCCGGTGCTTGAGCTACGGGAACACTTGGCAGCCCAGTTGCCAGACTATATGATCCCGTCTTACTTTGTGGAGCTGGAGACCATTCCACTTAGCAGCAACGGTAAGGTGGACCGCAAAGTGCTGCCAGCGCCGCAAGGATTGGTACAAGCGGGAAGGGAATACCTCGCCCCGCGTAACAAGACAGAGGTGGAACTGGTCACCATATGGCAAGATGTGCTTCAAATCGAACAAGTCGGGATACAAGACAACTTCTTTGAACTGGGCGGGGACTCAATCAAAGCCGTCCAGATTGCCGCGCGGCTCCGAGACCATCAGTTGCACCTGGCAATTCGGGATCTGTTCCAGCATCCGACAATTCTGGAATTGAGTATGCATGTGCAGACACTAGCCCGCCAGATTGATCAGGGGATGGTGGAAGGAGAAGTGGGGTTAACGCCGATCCAGCAAGAGTTGTTGGAGCGGTCGCCGCAGCTGCCACACTATTATAATCAGGCGGTCATGCTGCACCGCCGGGACGGATTCGACGAAGGCATCCTGCGGCGTGTGTTTGAACGGATTATTGCACATCACGATGCGTTACGAATGAGGTACCGGGAAGAAGCACTGGGTCTCGTGCAGTGGAACCATGGGCTGGCAGAGGCAAGTGTTAGTCTGGATGTGACCGACTTGCGTGGCGAAACCGCCGTGGATACGCGAATCGTCGCGGAAACTGATCGCCTGCAACGGGCATTGCATCTGGAGCAGGGGCCATTGATGCGCCTGGGGCTGATGAAGACCGATGAGGGCGATCATCTGCTGATCGTGATTCACCATCTGATGGTGGACGGAGTGTCGTGGCGGATCCTGTTTGAAGATGTGCAAACCGGGTATGAGCAGGCGCAGCGAGGCGAGGCGATTAGCTTTCCTGAGAAGACGGACGCGTTTCAAACGTGGTCTGCGGCACTGGCGCACTATGCGAACAGTGAGGTCCAGCTGGGTGAAATTGCTTATTGGAGACAAATCGAGCAAACACCGGTTGCGGACCTGCCGGCGGATGAAAGGCTTGATGATGGTCAAACCGTCGAAGCAGTGTCGATCCAGCTTTCACGGGAGGAAACGTCACAGCTCTTGAACCAGGTAGGTCGGGCGTACTTTACGGAAATCAACGACATCCTGCTAACGGGGCTGGGCCTAGCGCTTCGGGAATGGACCGGCGAGAATCGGTTTATCGTAGACGTAGAAGGGCATGGCCGGGAAGAGATTGGAGAAGCGTTGGATGTCAGCCGTACGGTTGGCTGGTTTACGACCATGGTACCGACACTGCTAGATTTAGAAGCATGCGAGGAGATATCTGACTGTATCAAGACGGTGAAAGAAGAACTGCGCAGGGTGCCGAACAAAGGACTCGGGTATGGCGTGCTGAAATACCTGACGGCAGCGGAGCACAAGCAGGAGCTGGAGTTTACCCTTCACCCGGAGATCTGCTTCAACTACTTGGGCCAGTTCGACTGGGATGTGACCACGGGGGTATTTGAACCGTCGGCATACGGAACAGGCAGCAGCATTGACCCGAACCGCCCGAGCGAGTACAAGCTGAGCTTGAACGGGATGGTGATTGGTGGGGAGCTGGTATTTACGTGTGAATATGCAGCGGAGATGTACCGGCGAGAAACGGTAGAATGCTGGATGACGCATTATGCAGAACAGCTTCGCCGCCTAATCGCCCACTGCACCCAGCAGGTACACAGTGAAAAGACTGCAAGTGATTTTAGTTCTAGTGGATTAGAAATTGATGAAGTTGAGAGTATTTACTCATTGCTTGAACAAATAGACTAGGTAAAACGAGTGCACGTTTGGGGGAGGATGCAAAGACATCCCCCAAACGTTTTTATTAATGAGGATATGAGGATAAGGCATTAAGTATCTAAACTAAATGTTCGGGAGGGAAATATGAGTATAGGAAGAGATTCAATAAAAGATATGTATTATCTAACGCCTATGCAAGAAGGTATGTTATTTCATTCGATGTTTCAAAAATCAAACGAGTATTTTGAACAATATACCTTGGAGCTTGAAGGTGATTTGAATGAGACATTAGTTAATCAGACATTTGCGAAGCTGATTGAACGATACGATATACTTCGAACCATCTTTGTCTGGGAAAAGGTGAAGAAATCTGTTCAAGTTGTATTGAAAAATAAAAATACGGACTTAAATTTCGAAGATATTTCTCAGTTAAGTGAAAGTGAAAAGTCTATTTATGTAAACAATTATAAATTGAAAGATCGTGATGAGGGTTTTAACTTATTGAGAGGGCCTTTGATTCGATTAGCAGTTCTAAAAAAAGAATCCAATTCATACATAATGATTTGGAGCTTCCACCATATCCTAATGGATGGTTGGTGTGTAAGTATTCTTATGCAAGAATTCACGCATATTTATCACTCCTTAAAGACTAATCAGTCAAATCGACTTGATACGCCAATACAATTTAGCCGATACATGCAGTGGATTGAAAGACAGGACAAGGAAGCAGCGCGGCAATACTGGAGCCAGTACTTGGTAAACTATGAGCATCAGGCAATTGTGTCGCGAGCGTCGGGGAAAGCAGAACAAAGAGGAATCGAACTGGAGGGGCATGTCTTCCGTCTGGACCGGGAGCTCACCCAAGGGCTGGAGCAGGTGGCACGCCAGGCCCAAGTGACGCTAAACACGGTGATACAAACGATCTGGGGACTGCTACTGCAAAAGTACAACCAGAGCGAAGATGTGGTATTTGGAGCAGTTGTATCGGGAAGATCGGCCGAAGTAACTGGAATAGAGCGGATGATAGGCCTGTTTATCAACACGATACCAGTGCGGATTAGAAGCTCTTCCGAGCAGAGCGTAATGACGCTGCTGCAGCAGGTGCAGGATGCGGCGCTGGGGTCAGAACCTCATAGCCATTATCCGCTGTATGAGATTCAAGGGCTGAGCACAATGAAGCAAGGTCTAATTGACCACATTTTGGTATTCGAGAACTATCCGGTTGCCGAAGCGATCGGGCAAGCAGGAGATACAGACGAAGCTGGATTTAGGATTCGTGACATCGACATATATGAACAGACTAATTATGACCTCACAGTCGTGATATCCCCGGGGGAAGCGTTGTCGATTGAATTCCGGTACAACGCCGAGGTATACGAGGAGGCGTTCATTCGGCGAATGGAGGGGCATATCCGAGAGATCACACAGCACATGCTGGTGGATGCGGAGCGGCCGGTGGGTTCCATATCACTTATCACCTCAGAAGAGAAACAGCAGCTAAAAGCATTTAATGACACGACGGAAGATTATCCACGGGAAAAAACAATTCACGAGCTGTTCGAAATACAGGTAGAGAGAACGCCGGATGCGGTGGCAGTCGTGTACGGGGATCAGCAGCTGACCTATGCGGAGCTGAACGCACGGGCGAATCAGCTGGCGTGGACGCTGCGCGAGCAAGGTGTAGGACCAGAGTGTATCGTGGCGATTATGGCAGAACGCTCGCTGGAGCTGATGGTCGGGCTCTATGGCATCCTGAAATCCGGCGGGGCGTACCTGCCGATTGACCCATCGCTGCCTGCTGAACGCATCGGGTATATGCTTAGGGACAGCGGTGCGGTAGTGCTGCTGTTAGATCCTGGTCTGGATTCATGTGGATTTGCGGGTACAGTGCTGGACTTGGCAGAAGCCGAGAAAACACCAGCTCAAGAGAATCTTGTGCTTCAGGCAAGGCCGAGTGATTTGGCGTATTTGATCTACACATCCGGCACGACCGGGAACCCGAAAGGGGTTATGATTGAACACCGCTCTGTGGTTAACTTCATGACAGGGATGACAGGAGTGATCCCATTCGCTCCGGCCAAATCCATGTTATTGGCAACTACGCTATCGTTCGACATCTCGGTGGTGGAGACGCTGCTTGCGTTTACGCAGGGCATGCGAGTCGTGATAGCGAGCGAAGAACAGCAGAAGGATCCGCAGCAGCTGGCGGGGTTGATTGAGCGCCAGGGTATCGACATGGTGCAGATGACGCCATCGCGCCTGAAGATGCTGTTATCGGCGGGCTGCGAAGCATGGCTGGAAGGCGTAACGGAAGTACTGGTCGGCGGAGAGGCATGGCCCGACGACTTGCTAGCAGATTTGCAAAGTAAATCCAAGGCGGCACTGTTCAATATGTATGGTCCGACGGAGACGACGATTTGGTCCGCAGTGCGGGAAGTGACCGCTGAGCAGACCGTAACTATTGGGGGACCGATCGCCAATACACAGCTGTACATTGTGGATGATCAGGGGCAGCTGCAGCCGATGGGTGTCGCAGGTGAGCTGTGCATCTCGGGGGAGGGTCTGGCCCGCGGATACGTGAACCAGCCGGAGCTGACGGCGGAGAAATTCATCGACAACCCATTTGAGCCGGGGACGAAAATGTACCGGACGGGTGATTTAGCAAGATGGCTGCCGGATGGGAACATAGCGTACTTGGGCCGGATGGACCATCAAGTGAAGATCCGGGGCTACCGGATCGAGTGCGGGGAGATCGAGGCGCAGCTTTTGACCCATGCGCATATTCGCGAAGCCGTTGTGCTGGCTTGCGAGGACGAACAAGGTCAGGCATACTTGTGCGCATATCTCGTGAGTGACGAGGCTGTTTCCATTGAAGAACTACGAGTGTATCTGGCAGTACAATTGCCGGAATACATGATCCCGTCCTATGTTGTGGAAGTGGAAAACATCCCTCTCAACACCAACGGCAAGGTGGACCGCAAAGCGCTGCCGGCACCAGATCGGGAAGCGTACACGGCAAGCTATGAAGCACCGCGGGATGCACTGGAGATGCACTTGGCGGAGTTATTTGCGGAAGTGCTGGGCGTAAGCGAGATAGGGATTAGCGACTCGTTCTTTACGCGCGGGGGACACTCGCTGAAAGCAGTGACCTTGGTGTCGCGCATTCATCAGCAGCTGGCGGTGGAGCTGCCATTGCGAGAGCTGTTTGCGCGGCCGACGGTGAAGGCATTGGCGGAATATGTGCGTAGCACGGAGCGAAGCAACTACGGCCGAATTGAGCTAGCAGTGCCGCAGTCCACGTACCCGTTGTCATCGGCGCAGAGGCGATTGGCCGTACTGCACGAGATGGAGCCGGAGAGCGCGCGGTACAACATGCCGGGCGTGATGGAACTCACAGGGAAGATCGACGTAGATCGGCTGGTACTAGCGATTCGGTCGGTCATCCATCGTCACGAATCCCTACGCACGTCGTTTATCTGGGTAGATGGCGAACCAAGACAACGGGTGCACGACGAGGTGCCGTTTGAATGGGTATACCGGGAAGTAGACGAAGCAGAAGCACGTGAGTTCAGTGAGCGGTTCGTGCGACCGTTCGCGCTGGAACAGGCGCCGTTACTCCGAGCTGCATTGCTGCGACTGGCGGAAGACCGCTACTGGCTGGTATGGGACATGCACCATATTGTGTCAGACGGGGTGTCGATGACCCTGTTGGTGTCGGATTTCATGACGGCATATGCCGGAGAGGAACTGACACCGCTGCGGATTCAGTACAAGGACTACGCCGTGTGGCAGCAGAGCACGCTTGAGGTGGAGCGGATGCAAGCGCATGAAGCGTATTGGCTATCGGTCTACGCCCAGGAAGTGCCGGTGCTGGAACTGCCGACCGACCGGATACGTCCGGCGGTGCTGAGTAGCGAAGGCGGACAAGTCCATACGGAAGTGAATGCCAAGACCGTAGAAGCGTTGAAACGAATAGCGGATGAAACGGGAGCAACGCTGTACATGGTGCTGCTGGCGGCGTATAACGTGTGGCTGCACAAGTATACCGGGCAGACGGACATGGTGGTCGGGACCCCGGTGGCCGGACGGACGCATGAGGATATGGCGCCGATGATTGGGATGTTCGTGAACACGCTGGCGCTGCGTAACGCTCCGTCGGGGGAGAAACGGTTCATGGACTTCGTAGGTGAAGTGAAGGAACGGACACTGGCGGCATTTGACCATCAGGACTATCCGTTTGAGGAACTGGTGGAGAAGCTGGATGTGCGCCGTGATCTGAGCCGCAACCCGTTGTTTGATACGATGCTGGTGCTGCAGAACATGGAGCAGGAGCGATTTGAGCTGGTGGGCGTAGAGGTTCGTCCGGTTGAGATCAGCCACCTGACAACGAAATTTGACTTAACGTTGAACGTTATGGAGCTCGATCAAGGACTGCAGCTAGTACTCGAATACAGCAGCGCGTTGTTTAACGAGGCGACAGCCAAGCGGTACCTGATGTACTTTGTGCAGCTGGTGTCCCAAATCACAGCGCAGCCGGAAGCAAGGATTGGAACGTATGAGCTGGTAACGCCAGAGGAGAAACAGCAATTGTTGCACGGATTTAACGACACAGCGGCGGAATATCCGCGGGAAGCAACGATTCATGGGTTGTTCGAAGCGCAGGTAGAGCGGACACCAGATGCGGTAGCTATTGTATTCGGTAACCAGCAGCTGACCTATGCGGAGTTGAACGCGCGGGCGAATCAGCTGGCGTGGACGCTGCGCGAGCAAGGTGTGGGTCCAGACCAGATTGTGGCCATCCTGATGGACCGCTCGGTAGAGATGATTGTCGGGCTACTCGGTATCTTGAAAGCCGACGGTGCATATGTGCCAATCGATCCAGATTATCCAGCCGAGCGAATTACCTATACGCTAAGGGACAGCGGAGCGAAGTGGCTAGTGACAACTTATGCCGTCAAGCTCCGGACAGAGGAGATATCGTTTAAGGGAAACTGGGTCTTTGTCGAAGAAACGACTTGGTCGCCAGCAGAGAATCCACCGCATATAGTGAATCCAGTTCACTTGGCCTACGTGATCTATACCTCCGGGACGAGCGGAAAGCCGAAAGGATCAATGACTACACACCGTAACGTGGTACGGCTCCTGTTCAATGACCAGATGGTGTTTGATTTTAGAGACCAAGACGTGTGGACGTTATATCACTCGTATTGCTTCGATTTCTCGGTATGGGAAATGTACGGAGCGCTGCTGTATGGAGGGAAGCTGGTAATTGTACCGCTGATGACGGCGAGAGATCCCGAGCAGATGGTGCAGCTACTACGGCAAGAGCGAGTAACGGTGTTGAACCAGACACCGAGTGCGTTTTATGCGTTATCGCAACGGGAGATGGACGAGGCGGACGCGGGACTGTGCGTGCGTACTGTAATCTTTGGCGGAGAAGCGCTGGCGCCGGGGCAATTGCGGGCATGGCGCAGGAAGTATCCAAATACGGATTTAGTCAATATGTATGGAATCACGGAAACGACCGTGCATGTGACTTACAGGAAGCTGGGTGATGCGGAAATCGCAAGTGGCATCAACAACATTGGCAAGCCGCTTCCGACGCTGAGTGCTTATGTTCTTGGTGAAGGGCAGCAGCTGCAGCCGATAGGCATCGCGGGTGAACTATGTATCGCGGGCGATGGACTAGCCCGGGGGTACCTCAATCGGCCGGAGCTGACAGCAGAGAAATTCATCGACAACCCGTTTGATCCGGGGACAAGGATGTACCGTACGGGTGATCTGGCGAGATGGCTACCGGATGGGAACTTAGAGTACTTAGGCCGGATAGACCAGCAAGTGAAGATACGGGGCTACCGAATCGAGTGCGGAGAGATTGAGGCGCAGCTTCTGACCCATGTACATATCCGCGAAGCGGTCGTCTTCGATAGGAAGGATGAGCAAGGCCAGGCGTACTTGTGCGCGTACTTTGTGAGCGATGAAGTAATTCCGGTCCCTGAACTGCGGGCGTACCTGGCGGTACAGTTGCCAGACTACATGATCCCATCTTATTTTGTTAAATTGGGCACCATTCCAATCACCACCAACGGCAAGTTGGACCGCAAGGCATTGCCGGCGCCAGAAGCGGCGCATACAGGTAGTGTTTATGAAGCGCCAAGCACGCCGGGGCAGCAACAATTGGCAGGAGTTTGGCAGGATGTGTTGGAGGTAAAGCAAATTGGCATCCATGATAACTTCTTTGTGCTTGGCGGTGATTCAATTAAGGCGATCCGCCTAATAAGCCGGATAAATCGGGAGATGGAAGCAGACTTGTTGTTAAAAGAATTGTATCTGCGTCAGACCATCGCAGAGTTGGCTGAGCTGTTGGGGCAAGAGCGTAAGTCGAACCGGCAGCTTGAGCAGGGGCATGAAATGCTGGCACAGATGAAATGGCGCATTATGGATGACCCGGAACAAGCAAAGCACCTGCCGGGTAGTTGGGAGGATGTGTACCCGCTTAGCAAAATTCAGCAGAGCATGGTGTTCTACTCAAGATTGCGGCCGGAGGAGCCCATTTACCATGATCAATTTATATTTCAGCTCAAGATCGAGTCACCAGCTAGGTTTGCAGAGGCGCTGCAGCGGTTATCGGATAAGCATCCGATCCTGCGCACCACCTTCGATCTTACGCATTTCGAAGAAGAGGTCCAGATTGTACACGACCGGATTGCGCCTGTATTATCAATCGAAGATGTTAGCTCCCATCACCAGGAGGAGCAAGAGAGCATCATCCGCAGGTATATTGAACAAGACCAGCGCAACTTGTTCAGGTTTGACGGGGAGGTGCTATGGCGAGTGCACTTGTTCCGGCTCAATGCCCAGCATGATTATGGCATGGTGTCTACATTCCACCATGCCATTCTGGACGGCTGGAGTGTGGCATCCTTCCGACAAGAGGCTGGAGACATTTATCAGCAACTGCTGCAGGGAAAGTGGAGCGAGGGCAAGCCGCTGCAAAGTACTTACAAAGACTATGTGGCCATAAACCGGTTCCGAGAAAGCGATGAAGAAAGTCGGCAATATTGGATCAATAAAATGGCGGGGTATACCCGAAACAAACTACCGTTTAACTATGAGAGCAAGAAGAAAGAACGCGGAGTGGCTAGCAAAATATACCGCAGGCAGCTAAAAAGTACGCTGCTTGGACCTTTGAAGCGACAGGCGAAGCTTTACGGGTGTACGGTTAAGGAGCTGTGTTTAAGCGCTCATGTATATTTGCTGGGCATCTTGACGACGGATGAAGAGATTGTAACAGGTGTGGTAAGTCACGACCGGCCGGCTATCGAGGATGCGGACAAAGTGTTGGGCTGTTTTGTTAATACGGTGCCGATCCGCATGGAAGTCACGCGTCAGGTGGTCAAGAGGGAGCTCGTGAATCGTACGAAACAGGAGCTTAAGCAAATGAAGGCGCATGAATTGGTTTTGGTTGATATCGCGGATGCGATTGGCGAAGTGTCAAGCCTGTCAGTCAACCCTATCTTTGATACGATGTTTAACTATACGGATTTTCATGTGCTGAAGGAGATGAGACCGGGACACGAGTTGGTATCAGAGACGGCTTTGAACTTGGAAGCAAACGAAATGACAAATACGTTGCTGGATCTAGAAGTATCGCAAACCCTTCAGAACTTGAACATGCAGATCAAATACGCATCAATCTATTTTGATGATCGAGAGATCGAAATGGCATTTAATTGGTACGAACGCATTCTGGAAGCGCTTTGTAATGAAGAGATGGAATACTTGTCGATGGAGCACTTGGTGACAGCTGGGGAACGGCAAGCGATGTTATATGAACGGAACCTGACGGATATACCATATGAAACAGAGAAGATGTTACACCAATTGTTTGAGGCCCAGGTGTCAAAGACGCCGGATGCGGTGGCGGTTGTGTACGGGGAACAGCAGCTAACCTACGGGGAGCTGAACGCGCGGGCGAATCAGCTGGCGTGGACACTGCGCGAGCAAGGTGTAGGTCCAGAGTGTATCGTGGCGATTATGGCGGAACGCTCACTGGAGCTGATGGTCGGGCTCTATGGCATCTTGAAAGCTGGCGGGGCGTACCTGCCCATTGACCCATCGCTGCCTGCTGAGCGCATTGGGTATATGCTTAGGGACAGCGGCGCGGTAGTGTTACTGCTAGAGCCGGGCCTAGATCCATGCGGATTCGAAGGAGCCGTCGTTGAATTGGCACCAGAGGGACAAACACAATCCGAAAGCAACCCGCCGTTGGAGCAGGATTCTGGAAGTTTGGCGTACGTGATCTATACCTCGGGGACAACAGGGAAGCCAAAAGGGGTCATGATTGAGCATCGTTCGGTCATTAACCGGCTGCAATGGATGCAGAACCGCTACCCTATCGGAGAACAAGACGTCATTTTGCAGAAGACACCGATTACGTTTGACGTGTCGGTGTGGGAACTGTTCTGGTGGGGCATGACAGGGGCTCGGGTCTGCATGCTTGCACCGCAGGGAGAGAAAGATCCCGCGGTACTGGCCGAAACCATTGAACAGCATGGGGTCACGGTGATGCATTTTGTGCCATCAATGCTGAGCGTCTTCTTGGAGCAAGCGGGACAGGTGTTCCACCAAGAAAAGCTGGGCAGCTTGCGCCAGGTCTTTGCCAGCGGCGAAGCGCTAAAGCCGCAGCATGTGACAGGCTTTTACAAGTTGATGGAAGGAAGCGGAGCAACGCTTCATAACCTGTACGGGCCGACAGAAGCTACAGTCGATGTCACATATTACGACAGTACTTCAACCTTTGCGGAAGTGGCTGTGCCAATCGGCAAGCCTATCGCGAATACACAGTTGTACATTGTGGATGGTAAGGGGCAACTGCAGCCGATGGGTGTGGCAGGTGAGCTGTGCATCGCAGGTGACGGTCTGGCCCGCGGATACTTTAACCAGCCGGAGCTGACGGCGGAGAAATTCGTCGACAACCCGTTTGAGCCGGGGACGAAAATGTATCGGACGGGGGATTTGGCGAGATGGCTGCCGGATGGGAACATAGCGTACTTAGGCCGGATGGACCATCAAGTGAAGATCCGGGGCTACCGGATCGAGTGTGGGGAGATCGAGGCGCAGTTACTGACCCATGCACATCTTCGCGAAGCGGTCGTGCTGGCCCATGAGGACGAACAAGGTCATGCATACTTGTGCGCATATCTCGTGAGTGACGAGGCTGTTTCCGTTGAAGAACTACGGGTGCGTTTAGCAGTACAACTGCCGGAATACATGATCCCGTCCTATTTTGTGGAGCTGGAGACGATTCCACTTACCAGCAACGGTAAGGTGGACCGCAAGGCGCTGCCAGCGCCAGATCGGGAAGCGTACAGTGCAGCCTATGAAGCACCGCGGGATGCACTCGAAATGCACTTGGCGGATTTATTTGCGGAAGTGCTGGGCGTAAGCGAGATAGGGATTGGCGACTCGTTCTTCGCGCGCGGAGGACACTCGCTGAAAGCAGTGACCTTGGTATCGCGCGTGCATCAGCAGCTGGCGGTGGAGCTGCCATTGCGGGAGCTGTTCGCACGGCCGACGGTAAAGGCTTTAGCGGACTATATACGCTGGGCAGAACAAAGGGACTACGGCCGGATCGAGCCCGCGGTAGCGCAGGCATCGTACCCGCTGTCGTCAGCGCAACGGCGGTTATACGTACTGCACGAGATGGAGTCGGCGAGCACGCGGTATAACATGCCGGGTGTCGTAGAACTCGCCGGCAAGGTCGATGCAGATCGAATGGAACAAGCGATTCGTTCGGTCATCACTCGTCACGAGTCGTTGCGCACATCGTTTATCTGGATCGACGGTGAACCCAGACAACAGGTGCACGAAGATGTGACATGGGAATGGGATTTCCAGGATGTAGAAGAAGCTCAGGCGCGGGAATACACACGGCGTTTCGTACGTCCGTTCGTGCTGGGTCAGGCACCGCTGCTGCGGGCTGAGTTGCTGCGATTGTCAGAAGACCGGTACTGGCTGGTGTGGGATATGCACCATATCGTGTCGGACGGCGTGTCGATGAATATTTTAGTATCGGACTTCCTCACGGCGTATGGTGGCGAGGAGCTGGCACCGCTGCAGATCCAGTACAAAGACTACGCCGTGTGGCAACAAAGCACGCTCGAGGTGGAGCGGATGCAGGCACATGAAGCGTACTGGCTGTCGGCGTATGCGGAGGAAGTGCCGATACTGGAGCTGCCGACCGACCGGATACGTCCGGCGGTACCAAGTAGCGAAGGCGGGCAGGTCCATACACAGATCAGTGCGGAGGGAGCCGAAGGGCTGAAGCGAATTGCGACAGAGACCGGAGCAACGCTGTATATGGTGCTGCTGGCGGCATATAACGTGTGGCTGCACAAGTATACCGGGCAGACCGATATCGTGGTGGGCACACCGGTGTCGGGTCGAACCCATGGGGATACGGAGCCGATGATCGGGATGTTTGTCAATACGCTGGCATTGCGTAATGCTCCAGCAGGAGACAAGCCGTTCATCGACTTCGTACGGGAAGTGAAAGAGCGGACACTGGCGGCATTCGAGCATCAGGACTATCCGTTCGAGGAACTGGTGGAGCAGCTGAACGTACGCCGTGATCTGAGCCGCAATCCGCTGTTTGACACGATGTTGGTGCTTCAGAACATGGAACAGACGCGCTTTGAGTTAGCGAATGTTGAGGTTCGTCCAGTGGAACTGAACCACCCGACTACGAAGTTTGATTTCACACTGAATGTGGTGGAGCGTGAGCAAGGACTGCAGCTGACGCTGGAATACAGCCGCGCGCTGTTTAACGAGGAGACGATGGAACGGTACCTGAGACACTTCGTACAGCTGGTGTCCCAAATGAAAGAGCAGCCAGAAGCGAGCATTGGTTCGTATGAGCTGGTCACGTCAGCAGAGAAACAGCAGTTGCTGCATGCGTTTAATGACACGGCAGCAGCGTATCCACGGGAAGCGACGATCCACGGACTGTTTGAAGCGCAGGTGGCGAAGACGCCGGATGCGGTGGCAGTGGTGTATGGTAATCAGCAGCTAACCTATGCGGAGCTGAATGCACGGGCCAACCAGCTGGCGTGGACGCTGCGCGAGCAAGGTGTAGGACCAGACCGCATGGTGGCGATTATGGCGGAACGCTCGCTGGAACTGATGGTCGGGCTTTACGGTATCTTGAAGGCCGGCGGGGCCTATGTACCGATTGATCCTTCGCTGCCTGCGGAGCGCATCCGGTATATGCTCGAGGACAGTGGCGCGGCTGTGCTGCTCGTTCAACCTGGCCTGGATCCATGCGGATTTAAAGGCACGGTCATCGAGTTGAGCCCGGGAGAAGAAGTGCCATCCGAGGTCAATCCGCCGCTAAATCTGGATTCGGGGCATTTGGCGTATGTGATCTATACCTCGGGGACCACGGGGAATCCGAAAGGCGTCATGATTGAGCACCATTCAGTAGTTAATTTCATTGCAGGGATGGCGCAAAGGATTCCCTTTGCTCCGGCAAAATCCATGTTATTTGCGACGACGCTATCGTTTGACATCTCGGTGGTGGAGACGCTGCTGGCGTTGACACAGGGCATGCGAGTTGTGGTAGCGAGCGAAGAGCAACATAAGGAGCCTCAGCAACTGGCGGCACTAATCGAGCGTGAGCGTATCGGGATGGTGCAAATGACGCCATCGCGCTTGAAGATGCTGTTGTCAGCGGGCTGCGAGACGTGGCTAGAAAGGGTAACGGAAATACTGATCGGCGGGGAGGCTTGGACGGAGGAACTGCTGGCTAATCTGCAAAGCCAATCGAAGGCCACATTGTTCAATATGTACGGTCCAACGGAGACGACAATTTGGTCCGCGGTACAGGAAGTGACCGCAAACCAGACTGTGACCGTTGGGGGGCCGATTGCGAATACGCAGCTGTACATTGTGAATGATAATCGGCAAGTACAGCCGATGGGCGTCGCGGGTGAACTGTGCATCGCGGGAGACGGCCTAGCGCGTGGGTACCTCAATCGGCCGGAGCTGACGGCGGAGAAATTTGTCGACAACCCGTTTGAACCGGGAACACGGATGTACCGGACGGGAGATTGGGCGAGATGGCTGCCGGACGGCAATTTGGAGTATTTGGGCCGGATGGATCAGCAGGTGAAGATCCGCGGCTATCGAATCGAGTGTGGAGAGATTGAGGCGCAACTGCTGGCACATGCGCATATCCGGGAAGTGGTCGTTATGGACCGGAAGGATGAGCAGGAAGAGGCGTACTTATGCGCGTATCTTGTAAGTGATGAAACGGTTCCAGTTGCAGAACTGCGGAAACACTTGGCAGCCCAGCTGCCAGATTACATGATCCCGTCGTACTTTGTGGAATTGGAGACCATCCCCCTTAACACTAACGGTAAGGTGGACCGCAAGGCGCTGCCGATACCGGATGGGGAGGCGTACACTGCAGCCTATGAAGCACCGCGGGATGCGCTGGAGACGCACTTAGCAGAGCTATTCGCAGAGGTGCTGGGGGTCAACGAGGTTGGTATCGGTGATTCGTTCTTCGAGCGCGGTGGTCACTCGCTGAAAGCAGTGACGCTGGTGTCGCGCATTCATCAGCAGCTGGCGGTAGAGTTGCCCCTACGGGAGTTATTCGCGCGACCAACAGTGAAGGCATTGTCTGACTATGTCCGCAACTTGGATGAAAGCGACCATGGCCGGATCGAGCCCGCGGTAGCGCAGGCATCGTACCCGCTGTCGTCAGCGCAACGGCGGTTATACGTACTGCACGAGATGGAGTCGGCGAGCACGCGGTATAACATGCCGGGTGTCGTAGAACTCGCCGGCAAGGTCGATGCAGATCGAATGGAACAAGCGATTCGTTCGGTCATCACTCGTCACGAGTCGTTGCGCACGTCGTTTATCTGGATCGACGGTGAACCCAGACAACAGGTGCACGAAGATGTGACATGGGAATGGGATTTCCAGGATGTAGAAGAAGCTCAGGCGCGGGAATACACACGGCGTTTCGTACGTCCGTTCGTGCTGGGTCAGGCACCGCTGCTGCGGGCTGAGTTGCTGCGATTGTCAGAAGACCGGTACTGGCTGGTGTGGGATATGCACCATATTGTGTCGGACGGGGTGTCGATGACCCTGTTGGTGTCAGATTTCCTAGCGGCATATGCCGGGGAGGAACTGGCACCGCTGCGGATTCAGTACAAAGACTACGCCGTGTGGCAGCAGAGCACGCTCGAGGTGGAGCGGATGCAGGCACATGAAGCGTACTGGCTCTCAGTCTATGCGGAGGAAGTGCCGGTGCTGGAACTGCCGACTGACCGGATACGTCCGGCGGCGCCAAGTAGCGAAGGCGGGCAGGTCCATACACAGATCAGTGCGGAGGTAGCCGAAGGGCTGAAGCGAATTGCGACAGAGACCGGAGCAACGCTGTACATGGTGCTGCTGGCGGCATATAACGTGTGGCTGCACAAGTATACCGGGCAGACCGATATCGTGGTGGGTACACCGGTGTCCGGACGGACCCATGGGGATACGGAGCCAATGATCGGCATGTTTGTCAACACGCTGGCTCTGCGTAACGCGCCATCGGGGGACAAACAGTTCATGGACTTCGTATGGGAAGTGAAAGAGCGGACACTGGCGGCGTTTGAGCATCAGGACTATCCGTTCGAGGAACTGGTGGAGCAGCTGAACGTGCGACGCGATCTGAGCCGCAACCCGCTGTTTGACACGATGTTGATCCTGCAGAACATGGAACAGCCGCGCTTTGAGTTAGCGAATGTTGAGGTTCGTCCAGTGGAACTGAACCACCCGACTACGAAGTTTGATTTCACACTGAATGTGGTGGAGCGTGAGCAAGGACTGCAGCTGACGCTGGAATACAGCCGCGCGTTGTTTAACGAAGAGACGGTGGAACGGTACCTGAGGCACTTCGTGCAGCTCGTGTCCCAAATGATCGAGCAGCCGAAAGCGAGCATTGGCTCGTATGATCTGCTCACGTTAGAAGAGAAAGAGCAGCTACATGCATTTAACGACACGGCGGCAGAATATCCACGGGAAGCGACCATCCACGGACTATTCGAGGCCCAGGTGGAGAAAACGCCGGATGCAGTGGCGGTGGTATACGGAGATCAGCAGCTAACCTATGCGGAACTGAACACGCGGGCGAATCAGCTGGCGTGGACGCTGCGCGAGCAAGGTGTAGGACCAGAGTGTATCGTGGCGATTATGGCAGAACGGTCGCTGGAGCTGATGGTCGGGCTCTATGGCATCCTGAAATCCGGCGGGGCGTACCTGCCGATTGACCCATCGCTGCCTGCTGAACGCATCGGGTATATGCTTAGGGACAGCGGTGCGGTAGTGCTGCTGTTAGATCCTGGTCTGGATTCATGTGGATTTGCGGGTACAGTGCTGGACTTGGCAGAAGCCGAGAAAACAGCAGATCAAGAGAATCTTGTGCTTCAGGCAAGGCCGAGTGATTTGGCGTATTTGATCTACACATCCGGCACGACTGGGAACCCGAAAGGGGTTATGATTGAACACCGCTCTGTGGTTAACTTCATGACAGGGATGACAGGAGTGATCCCATTCGCTCCGGCCAAATCCATGTTATTGGCAACTACGCTATCGTTCGACATCTCGGTGGTAGAGACGCTGCTGGCGTTTACGCAAGGCATGCGAGTCGTGATAGCGAGCGAAGAACAGCAGAAGGATCCGCGGCAGCTGGCGGGAGTGATTGAGCGCCAGGGTATCGACATGGTGCAGATGACGCCATCGCGCCTGAAGATGCTGTTATCGGCGGGCTGCGAAGCATGGCTGGAAGGCGTAACGGAAGTACTGGTCGGCGGAGAGGCATGGCCCGACGATTTGCTAGCAGATTTGCAAAGTAAATCCAAGGCGGCACTGTTCAATATGTATGGTCCGACGGAGACGACGATTTGGTCCGCAGTGCGGGAAGTGACCGCTGAGCAGACCGTAACTATTGGGGGACCGATCGCCAATACACAGCTGTACATTGTGGATGATCAGGGGCAGCTGCAGCCGATGGGTGTCGCAGGTGAACTGTGCATCGCAGGGGAGGGTCTGGCCCGCGGATACGTGAACCAGCCGGAGCTGACGGCGGAGAAATTCGTCGACAACCCATTTGAGCCGGGGACGAAAATGTACCGGACGGGAGATTGGGCTAGATGGCTGCCGGACTGCAATTTGGAGTATTTGGGCCGGATGGATCAGCAGGTGAAGATCCGCGGTTATCGAATCGAGTGTGGAGAGATTGAGGCGCAACTGCTGGCACATGCGCATATCCGGGAAGTGGTCGTCATGGACCGGAAGGATGAGCAAGAAGAGGCGTACTTATGCGCGTATCTTGTAAGTGATGAAACGGTTCCAGTTGCAGAACTGCGGGAACACTTGGCAGCCCAGCTGCCAGATTACATGATCCCGTCGCACTTTGTGGAATTGGAGACCATCCCCCTTAACACTAACGGTAAGGTGGACCGCAAGGCGCTGCCGATACCGGATGGGGAGGCGTACAGTGCAGCCTATGAAGCACCGCGGGATGCGCTGGAGACGCACTTAGCAGAGCTATTCGCAGAGGTGCTGGGGGTCAACGAGGTTGGTATCGGTGATTCGTTCTTCGCGCGCGGGGGTCACTCCCTGAAAGCAGTGACGCTGGTGTCGCGTATCCATCAGCAATTGGCAGTGGAACTACCCCTGCGGGAGTTGTTCGCACGACCAACAGTGAAGGCATTGGCGGAATATGTGCGTAGCACGGAAGAAAGCGACTACGGCCGGATCGAGCCCGCGGCAGCGCAGGCATCGTACCCGCTGTCGTCAGCGCAGCGGCGGTTATACGTACTGCATGAAGTGGATCCGGCGAGCACGCGGTACAACATGCCGGGCGTGATGGAACTAGCCGGAAAGATCGACGAAGATCGGCTGGCACAAGCGATTCGGTCGGTCATCCATCGTCACGAATCCGTACGCACGTCGTTTATCTGGGTAGACGGTGAACCAAGACAACAGGTGCATGAAGACGTGCCGTTGGAGTGGATCTACCGGGAAGTAGACGAAGCAGAAGCACGTGAGTTCAGTGAGCGGTTCGTGCGGTCATTCGCGCTGGAACAGGCGCCGTTACTCCGAGCTGCATTGCTGCGACTGGAGGAAGACCGCTACTGGTTGGTGTGGGACATGCACCATATTGTGTCGGACGGGGTGTCGATGACCCTGTTGGTGTCGGATTTCATGACGGCATATGCGGGAGAGGAACTGACACCGCTGCGGATTCAGTACAAGGACTACGCCGTGTGGCAGCAGAGCACGCTTGAGGTGGAGCGGATGCAAGCGCATGAAGCGTACTGGCTATCGGTCTACGCCGAGGAAGTACCGGTATTGGAACTGCCGACCGACCGGATACGTCCGGCGGTGCCAAGTAGCGAAGGCGGGCAAGTCCATACGGAAGTGAATGCCAAGACCGTAGAAGCGCTGAAACGAATAGCGGATGAAACGGGAGCAACGCTGTACATGGTGCTGCTGGCGGCGTATAACGTGTGGCTGCACAAGTATACCGGGCAGACAGACATGGTGGTCGGGACCCCGGTGGCCGGACGGACGCATGAGGATATGGCGCCGATGATTGGGATGTTCGTGAACACGCTGGCGCTGCGTAACGCTCCGTCGGGAGAGAAACGATTCATGGACTTCGTAGGCGAAGTGAAGGAACGGACACTGGCGGCATTTGACCATCAGGACTATCCGTTTGAGGAATTGGTGGAGAAGTTGGATGTGCGTCGTGATCTGGGCCGCAACCCATTGTTTGATACAATGCTGGTGCTGCAGAACATGGAGCAGGAACGATTTGAGCTGGCGGGCGTAAAGGTTCGTCCGGTTGAGCTCAACCACCTGACAACGAAATTTGACTTAACGTTGAACGTTACGGAGATTGATCAAGGACTGCAGCTAGTGCTGGAATACAGCAGCACGCTGTTTAACGAGGCGACAGCCAAGCGGTACCTGATGCACTTTGTGCAGCTGGTGTCCCAAATCACAGCGCAGCCGGAAGCAAGGATTGGAACGTATGAGCTGGTTACCCCAGAGGAGAAACAGCAATTGTTGCACGGATTTAACGACACAGCGGCGGAATATCCGCGGGAAGCAACGATTCATGGGTTGTTCGAAGCGCAGGTTGAGCGGACACCAGATGCGGTGGCTATTGTATTCGGTAACCAGCAGCTGACCTATGCGGAGCTGAATGCACGGGCCAATCAGCTGGCGTGGACGCTGCGCGAGCAAGGTGTAGGACCAGACCGCATGGTGGCGATTATGGCGGAACGCTCGCTGGAACTGATGGTCGGGCTTTACGGTATCTTGAAGGCTGGCGGGGCATACGTGCCGATCGACCCATCGCTACCTGCGGAGCGCATCCGGTATATGCTCGAGGACAGTGGCGCGGCTGTGCTGCTCGTTCAACCTGGCCTGGATCCATGTGGATTTAAAGGCACGGTCATCGAGTTGAACCCTGGAGGAGAAGCATCATCCGAGGTCAATCCGCCGCTAAATCTGGATTCGGGGCATTTGGCGTATGTGATCTATACCTCGGGAACCACCGGGAACCCGAAAGGGGTCATGATTGAGCATCGGGCAGTGATTAACCGTCTGCACTGGATGCAAAACCGCTACCCTATTGGAGAACAAGACGTTCTGTTGCAGAAGACGCCGATTACATTTGACGTTTCGGTGTGGGAGCTGTTTTGGTGGGGCATGACCGGGGCCCGGGTTTGCCTGCTTCCGCCGCAGGGGGAGAAAGATCCTGTGGTACTTGCCGAAGGAATTGAACATCATGGGGTCACGGTGATGCATTTTGTGCCATCGATGCTGAGCGTCTTTTTGGAGCAGGCTGGAGATGCGTTTAACCGAGAGCAGCTCGGCAGCTTGCGCCGTGTCTTTGCCAGTGGCGAAGCGTTGAAGCCGCATCATGTGACCGGCTTTTATAAGCTCATGGAGGGAAGTGAAGCAACACTTCACAACCTGTACGGGCCGACAGAGGCCACGGTGGATGTCACGTATTATGATAGTGCTTCGACCTTTGCGGAAGGGTCTGTACCGATTGGTAAGCCGATTGCGAATACGCAGCTATACATTGTGAATGATCATCGTCAGCTGCAGCCGATGGGTGTCGCGGGTGAACTATGTATCGCAGGTGAGGGTCTCGCTCAGGGGTACCTTAACCAGCCGGAGCTGACGGCGGAGAAATTCGTCGACAACCCGTTTGAGCCGGGGACGAAAATGTATTGGACAGGCGATTTAGCGAGATGGTTGTCGGACGGCAATCTGGAGTACTTGGGCCGGATCGACCATCAGGTGAAGATCCGCGGCTACCGGATCGAGTGCGGGGAGATTGAGGCGCAGCTTCTAGCACATGCGTATATCCGGGAAGTGGTCGTCATGGATCAGAAGGATGAGCAAGGTCAGGCGTACTTGTGCGCGTATGTCGTGACCGATGGAGTGGTTCCCGTTGCAGAACTACGGGAACATTTAGCGGCACAACTGCCGGATTACATGATCCCGTCGTACTTTGTGGGATTGGAGAAGCTACCGCTGACCCCTAACGGTAAGGTAGACCGCAAAGCACTGCCGGCGCCGCAAGATCGAGGGCAGGCAGCAAGGGAATACGCCGCGCCGCGGAGCAAGACAGAGGCCGTGCTGGTCACGATATGGCAGGACGTGCTTCGAATCGAACAAGTCGGGATACAAGACAACTTCTTTGAACTGGGCGGGGATTCGATCAAAGCCGTCCAGATCGCCGCGCGGCTGCGAGGTCACCAGTTGCACCTGGCAATCCGGGATCTCTTCCGGTATCCGACGATTCTGGAACTAAGCTCGCATGTGCAGCCGCTGGCCCACCAGATTAATCAGGGGCCAGTTGAAGGCGAAGTGGGATTAACGCCGATCCAGCAGAGACTGTTGGAGGGTACGGTGCAGCTGCCACATCATTATAACCAGGCGGTTATGCTGCATCGCCGGGCCGGATTCGATGAAGGCATCCTGCGGCGTGTGTTTGAACGGATCGTCACGCATCATGATGCACTGCGGATGAGGTACCGGGAAGAAGTTCAGGGCATCGTGCAGTGGAATCTCGGGCTGACCGAGGCAAGTTTTGGTCTGGACGTGATTGACTTGCGCAGCGAGACAAATTTGGATACACGCATCCCGGCGGAAGCCGACCGTTTGCAGCGGAAATTGCATCTGGAGCAGGGGCCATTGATGCACCTGGGGCTGATGAAAACCCGAGAGGGGGATCATCTGCTGATCGTGATCCACCATCTGGTGGTGGACGGGGTATCGTGGCGGATCCTGTTCGAAGATATACAGACCGGGTATGAACAGGCGGAGCGAGGCGAGGAGATTCGCTTGCCGGAGAAGACAGACGCGTTCCAGACGTGGTCGGCGGTATTGGCGCGCTATGCGGACAGCGAGGCCCAGCGGAATGAAATCGATTATTGGAGGCAAATGGAGCAGACGCCCTTTGCGGCACTTCCCGTGGATGAAGGGCTCGTGGGTGGCCAAACCGCCGGAGTAGTTACGATCCAGCTATCACAGGAGGAAACGTCGCAGCTCTTGAATCAGGTAGGCCGGGCGTACAATACGGAAATCAATGACATTTTGCTTACAGGGCTGGGCCTGGCGCTGCAGGAATGGACTGGCGAAGAGCGGTTTATGGTGGATCTGGAAGGGCATGGCCGGGAAGAGATCGGAGAAGGGGTGGATGTCAGCCGTACGGTCGGCTGGTTTACGACGATGGTACCGACCTTGCTGGACCTGGGGGCATGCGAGGCGTTGTCTGACTGTATCAAGGCGGTGAAAGAAGGACTACGTAGCGTGCCGAACAAAGGACTCGGGTATGGCGTGCTGAAGTATCTGACGGCAGCGGAGCACAAGCGGGAGCTGAAGTTCAATCTTCGTCCAGAGATCTGCTTTAACTACTTGGGTCAGTTCGATGGGGACGTGACCACGGATGTATTTGAATCGTCAGTGTACGGGACAAGTAGCAGCATCGACCCCACCCGCCCGAGCGAGTACAAGCTGAGCATGAACGGGATGGTGATCGGTGGAGAGCTGGTGTTTACGTGCGACTATGCGGCGGACACGTACCGGAGAGAAATGGTGGAAGGCTGGATGGCGCGGTACATAGCGCAACTCCGGCGGCTGATGACCCACTGCATTCAACAGACGCACAGCGAAAAGACCGCGAGTGACTTCCGTTTGGTGGATGTGGAACCGAAGGAAGCGAGCGACTTGCAGCAAACCTATGCTTATAAGGTGCAAGACATTTACCCGCTGACGCCGATGCAGGAAGGCATGTTGTTTCATGCCCAGCTGGATCCAGACGCGACGACGTATTTCGAGCAGTTTACGTTCCGGGTGGAAGGCAGGCTGGATGTTGCCGTGTTCAAGACCAGCTTGGAGCGTTTAACGGAAAGGCATGAGATGCTGCGTACGGCGTTCACAAGCGAGCAGGTGAGACGACCGGTACAGGTAGTGTTGCAGGAACGACAAGTGGATCTGCAGGTGAGGGATCAGGTAGCGGATCTGGAGTCGATGAAGCAGGCAGATCGGCAACGCGGCTTTGACCTGAGCCAGGATGCACTAATGCGTGTCACACTTGTGCTTGGGGAAGATGGAGGTCAGCATGTCATCTGGAGCTTCCATCACATCCTCATGGACGGCTGGTGCCTGAGTATTCTGACGCAGGAGCTGATGGCGATTTATCGGGGGTTACAAACGAACCAGCCGATCGAGCTAGGGCCCGTAGAGCCATTTAGCCACTATGTGCAATGGCTCAACCAGCAGGACCGGGACGCGGCGCGGCAGTACTGGAGCCAGTACTTGGCGACCTATGAGCAACAGACGGGTGTGCCACGAGCGTCGGGAAAAAGCGAGCATGGGGGAATCAAGAACCATGCCTTCCGTCTGGATCAGGAGCTGACCCGCGGGCTGGAGCAGTTGGCACGCGAGGCGCAGGTGACGGTGAACACGGTGATGCAGACCATCTGGGGAGTGCTATTGCAAAAGTACAACCAGAGCGAGGATGTCGTATTTGGTGCCGTCGTATCGGGAAGACCGGCGGAAGTGCCGGGGATCGAGCAGATGATTGGCCTGTTTATCAATACGACGCCGGTTCGAATCCGTAGTACGCCGGGGCAGAGCGTACTGACGCTGCTACAGCAGGTGCAGGATGCGGCGCTGACGTCAGAAGCGCACAGCCATTACCCGCTGTATGAGATTCAAGGGCTGAGCCCACTGAAGCAAGGGTTGATCGACCACATTTTGGTATTCGAAAACTATCCGATCGCCGAGGTGATGGGCCAAGCAGGTGAGAGGGACGAAGCTACGTTTGGGATCCGTGACGTTGAAGCATACGAGCAGACGAACTATGACCTTACGGTGGTGTTAGTGCCGGGCGAAGCGTTATCGATTGAATTCCGGTATAACGCCAAGGTATACGAGGGAGCGTTCATCCGGCGAATGGAGGGACATATCCGAGAGATTGCACAGCACATGCTGGTAGATGTGCAGCGGCCGGTGGGTTCAATAGCGCTGGTCACGCCAGAGGAGAAGCAGCAGCTGCATGCATTCAATGACACAGCGGCGGATTATCCGCGGGAAGCAACGATCCATGGGTTGTTTGAAGCCCAGGTGGAGAAGACGCCGGATGCGGTGGCGGTGGTGTACGGCGATCAGCAGCTGACCTATGCAGAGCTGAATGTGCGTGCGAATCAGCTGGCATGGACCCTGCGAAAACAAGGTGTGGGGCCGGATCGGATCGTGGCGATTATAGCGGAACGATCGGTGGAGATGATCGTCGGAATTTTCGGTATCTTGAAGGCTGGCGGGGCGTACCTGCCAATTGATCCAGCACTGCCAGTTGAACGCATTCGCTACATGTTGGAGGACAGCGGTAGCCAGTGGCTAGTAGGCCATGAGAAGTTGCTGGCCGAAACTGCATTTGCAGGAGCCAAGCTTGGACTGACGACTATAACAAGAACCGAAGCAGATACGACCTTTGAAATGCAGAATGAGCAAAATAGCTTAGACCACGGTGACTTACAAGCGATCAGCAGGCCAGAGCATCTGGCATATGTCATCTACACTTCGGGCTCTACGGGGCGGCCGAAAGGAGTTATGATCGAGCACCGAGGTGTGGCAAGCTTGACATCTGTCTTTAAACTTAGTCTACAGGTTACAAAGGATGATCGGGTTCTCCAATTTGCTTCACTCTCGTTTGATGTGTCCGTATGGGAAATGGTGATGAGCCTGTGTAATGGTGCACAGCTCCATACAGTTTCGACTGAAGTAATCCATCACATCGATCGATTCGAAGAATACATCCGAGAAAATGGTATTACAGTAATCACTCTGCCGCCTGCGTACTTAATGCAGATGGACCCGGAGCAAGTTCGTTCACTGAGAACGGTCATCCCCGCGGGGTCCACGTGTCCGCAGGAGGTGGTCCGCAAATGGAGCCCTTACGTTAATCTAATCAATGCATATGGGCCGACGGAGATAACAATATGCGCTACGATGTGGCCAGCCGAAAAGGCAGCAGAAGGGTTGAGGACCGTCCCGATAGGGAAACCGCTGTTTAATGTACGGGTCTATATTTTGGATAGCCAAGACATGTTGCAGCCGATTGGCGTCGCGGGCGAGTTGTGTATCGCAGGTGAAGGTCTGGCGCGTGGGTACCTCAACCAGCCGAAGCTGACGGCGGAGAAATTCGTAGACAACCCGTTCGAGCCGGGGAAACAAATGTACAGGACCGGAGATTTGGCGAGATGGTTGTCAGATGGAAACCTGGAATACTTGGGACGGATTGACCAGCAAGTAAAGATCCGCGGCTACCGTATTGAGTGCGGGGAGGTCGAAACGCAGCTCCTCGCGCAAACGTATATCCGCGAAGCGGTCGTGATGGCACGTGAGGATGAGCCAGGACAAGCATACTTGTGCGCATATCTTGTGAGCGACGAAACAGTCTCGGTTGCGGAACTGAGGGCGCACTTAGCGGAACAACTGCCAGACTATATGATCCCTTCCTATTTTGTTGAGTTGGATCATATTCCACTCAACACTAACGGCAAAGTGGATCACAAAGCACTTTCAGTGCCTGACCGGGAAGCAAAGGCCCATGTCTATGAAACACCGCGGGATGCGTTAGAGACGCAACTAGTGGATCTATTCGCAGCAGTGCTGGGGGTAAATGAAATCAGCATTGGTGACTCGTTCTTCGAACGTGGTGGTCATTCGTTGAAAGCGATGATGCTGGTGTCACGCATCCATCAGCAGCTGGCGGTGGAGCTGCCGCTCCGGGAGCTGTTCGCACAACCAACAGTGAAGGCGCTGGCGGAATATGTGCGCCGTGCGGACGAAAGCTACTACGGCCGGATTGAGTCAGCGGCAGTGCAGGCATCGTACCCGCTCTCGTCAGCCCAACGGCGGTTGTATGTGCTGCATGAGATGGACCCGGAGAGCACGCGGTACAACATGCCGGGTGTCGTGGAACTGAGCGGGCAGGTCGATGCGAATCGGCTGGAACATTCGATTCGTTCGGTCATCGCTCGCCACGAATCGCTACGCACGTCGTTCATATGGATCAACGGTGAACCGAGACAACAGGTATACGAAGACGTGTCGTTGGAATGGGGATTCCGAGATACCACCGATGAAGCGCAGGCCCAAGAACTCCTCTATAATTTTGTGCGACCATTTGCGCTGGATAAGGGACCTCTGCTGCGGACTCAGCTGCTGCGATTAGCAGAAGACCGATACTGGCTTATGTGGGACATGCATCATATTGTGTCGGATGGCGTGTCGATGAGTATTCTGGTGTCGGACTTTATGGCTGCATATGCTGGGGAGGAACTGGCACCCCTACAGATCCAGTACAAGGACTACGCGGTGTGGCAACAGGGAACGCTCGGGGTAGAGCAGATGAAAGCACATGAGGCATACTGGCTGTCAGTCTATGCAGAGGAAGCACCAGTCCTGGAGTTGCCGACCGACCGGATGCGTCCGACGAAACCAAGCAGTGAAGGCGGACGGGTTCATGCAGAGATTCATGCAGACGTAATGGATGGACTGAAGCAGATCGTCACCGAAACCGGAGCAACACTGTACATGGTATTACTGGCCGCATATAACGTGTGGCTGCATAAGTACACGAGACAGACTGATATTGTGGTCGGCACACCGGTATCGGGACGGACACATAGTGATACAGAGCCAATGATTGGAATGTTTGTGAACACGCTGGCACTGCGTAACGCTCCGTCCGGGGATAAGCGGTTCATGGACTTCGTGCATGACGTGAAGCAACAGACACTGAAGGCATTTGAGCATCAGGACTATCCGTTTGAAGAATTGGTAGAGAAGCTGAACATCCGACGGGATCAGAGTCGCAACCCCTTGTTTGACACAATGCTGGTGCTGCAGAATATGGAGCAATCGAAAGTCCATTTAGGAGATATTGAGCTCCGAACCGTTGAACAAGATAACTCGACAACGAAAATGGATTTGACAATGGTTGTTGTCGAAACCCAACAAGGTCTACATTTATCTTTAGAGTATAGCCGTGATTTATTTGATGATGGGACGGCAAGGAGATTGCTACAAGGATTTTGTGAACTTAACAAAGTTATTGCAACGGATTCTTACATTTGTATTAGAGAATTAAAAATGGAAGTCTTTCAACATGAAGAAGAGGAGGAAATCGAATTATTCGAAAATATTCATTTTGAATAATATTAATGTTTGTTGCACTATTCAAATTAATTTCAGTCATGAATGCTGAATGATTTTATATGAATGGAATTACTGTGTTAAACTACAGTGTGGTAAACTTCCATTTGAAAGGTCACAGAATTCTAGTTCCAGCCTTGGGATGATTTTTGTAGGAATCGGATTAAAAAGCTGGAACTAGAATCTCTGTTATGGATTTAGCGGACTTTAGACGTCAGAGGACAACATGAAAAAGCTGGGATAGTGTATTCCCAGGCCTTTAGTGATAACTGCTTACGAAACGATTGCTTATTCTGCAGACTGTTGCTAAATAAAGAACATGGTAAGGTCCCCTCAGGGTAAAGAGTGAAGGAAAGAGGTCATGTTACAATGAACACAACACTTATAACCAGAGGGGATTTTTGTCATGCCAGTAAAGTGAAATGGAAATTATAATCCGTACAATGAAATCAAAGAACGAGGAAATTTGTTAGCGATAGGTAGAAAGTTTGGCATATTAGAATCGGAAGGTCTGAAAGCAAAAGGCAAGAGGTTATCACATGAGTACGTAGCCGAAATGAGTGGGATTTTGAGATTACACTGTGTACGGGATAAGAATCTCAATACATGTTTTTACGGGAAAGGAGCAAGTTTTTAATTTCATTTGCAAGTTTATATGAGGAATGAGCTTTTAGTTTGGTTGAATACAGTCATGAACTTTCACGTACAGACTAGACATGAAAGAAGAATTTTGCCTACAGAGAGAAGTGAGTAGAATTGGAATAATCTAAGAGGATAAGCTCTGAGATCTCCCCGTCCAATTTGAATTTCAGGAAAAGTTCACTATTCAATTTAACGTTTAAATGGACGGGCGATGACCAGAGCAGGACTATTTTATTCCAGACGACAGAAAAACAACCTAATTAGTAGTTAAACGTTATATGATATATTCACAAATATATCTCTATTAATATCTTGCCAGTTTTTTATCCGCGTCAAAGTTATCTAAACATTCCTTCCAAGTTTTAGAAACAACTACTTCGATATTATTGTTATCAACTTGAATATATTCGTGTCTCCCGCATTTAGAGCATAAAGGTTCGAACATCTTAGTCATATTCTCAACAGTTACCTCTGTCAAATCTTTAATCCCGATATCATATTTGAAAAATTTATCTATAGCCCCTCCAACTGCACAACAATAAAAACCAGAGGCATTTAATCCAACCCCACATGCCTCAGTTGTCCAACAACCTTTATACTGATAATTAGGATCATCGTTAAAGTCACTGGCAGCATAATGAATTAAGTCAAATCCTTTTTGATAGTTGTTTACCTTAGCTGTATTCTCGACAATAATACTTGGATAGTTAAGCTCCAGCCAGTTTAACTTATTCTTTGTAAATTCAGTATGTCCATTGGTAGCAACAATTAATCTAAGGGATCTATTATATTTTTGTTTATAATCATATAGAGTTTGAATAATTTTATTAAATTCAGGGTGAACCGTTGCCTCTCCCCCCATTATCCTTATCTGTTCCCAATGATGATTATTATCAATCGTTTGTTCAATTAATTTATTTATTTGTTCTAAACTTACATTTGTCTCTTTGCCCCCTGGCATTAGAGATAAACCTCTATCACAGTTAAAACATTGAAGTGTACACACATGGGTAATATCAATTTCTAATTTATTTACATTTGTTATATGCATAATCTCACGCTCCTAATTATTATGTAGTTGCTTGACAACTTTATTTAATATACTAATTTCATTGATGCAAAGCTCATGAGTGATAGATTTGATTTTAGTTATAATAGAGATATCATTAGTCAACATATACTTCAACATCAATGAGCGGACAACCTCAGCTTGTGATACAACCTTTTGATATGAATTTATTATTTCTGAATCATAAATCATACGATTTTGAAAAAAGAAATTTATTCGATTAAACATGCACTTTTTATGTTCCCACAAACAATGTAATGGACGAATATCAACATTGACTTCCTTGGCAATGAGTGCATCGAAAAATAAATTAAGTTGAGTATATACGTCGACCCCAAAACCCCAATTTTCGTTCGATAAATTATGGTTTAGATCTCTCATATGTTCTGTTCGATTATCAAAATCATACTTTGAAAGATTCCCTGCACAATTATTAGAAAACAGATAGTCCTCTAACTTATCTATTACATTATATTTATCAAAGCTATAGTTGATATTCTCTCTTTTCTTAATATAGTTAGAATAGTTAGCTTCAGAAAACTTCAAAGCTTTAGCTAAATCGTCAAAGCTAACGTAAGATTCTACATACTGCATTCTTTCATTGAAGCCAATTACATTAAAAAGATTGTTTGATAAATCATAACCATATATAAGTAAGTCATGTGTATTATGAAACTTCTTATACGCCTGTCTATTTGGAATATAATATTCATCTACAAAAGAGTAGTAGTAATATCCTTCATTGATTTTTGATAAAATATCCATGCATAGATCATGCTCATCTTCAGTTTTATGTTGAGTTTCGAGATAGTCTAGCCAAGGAATACCTCCATAAATATTCCCTGCTATAAAGTCAATATCAAAATCATCCTTATTTTTAATGAAATTTAGATTGCACTTTAAATGAATAAAGTTGCTGTAAAACCATGTTAGCGTTTCGGAGTAATTTGATGTAATTGAGAGAGGAAAGGCCCTATATTGATAAACAATGATTGGAGGCGTTGGATTAATGGGGAGTTTTATAGTTTGCATATGTATTGTCTCCTCTTATGTTTCGATATATTAGAGTATTTATTCAAACGCTTACATTACTTTGGTTCATCGTTCCATTGCATCTTCCAAACCAGGTGCTATTTAGTTTTTTTTGTATAAATTTGAATTATTTAAAATTTCAATAATTTATAGAGTTCTTTATAGCTAGGAGAAAAAGGGTGACATTGTGTTTCTATTCAAACTTTGATATATTTTCATTGTATTGCCACAATTTTGCTGTGTCAATAGACGATATTATTTATGAAGTTTGCTCCAAAATATTTATAAAGCGTTAAATCGACAGGCAAACCGACATTATCAATTCAATCAAACACCAATAACTGTAGATGTAAGTGGTTTGGTAAGAAAGCGAAAATTATAAGCCTAGGATGTTTCTTGTATTGAGATTTTTTTTGTTAAAGGAGGTGACAGAGAATGTTGAAATACAGTCAGGAATTTTATGATCAATTAGAATCACTAGAAAATTATGCAGTAGGACAAATTGAAAAGCAAACTGATACTATGAAGCTTGATGATGGTAATGCTCAGTCATTTCAAAAAGCAAGTATTCAACAAGAAGTATATATAGAAATGAAAAAAATTTTTACACAGCTTAGACTTGAATATCTACAATGCCACTAGTAAGTTAGAAAACCATTAGGATCGAGAAATTACATGTTATTTCCATTAAATAGACGATTCAAAACAAAAGTCTATTGTTGGATTTATTATTTAAAAAAGGGACATAGAAAAAGAAGAAAACAAGCTGTTTCTGGTACCTCACCGGGAGTAGCTTGTTTTCTTCTTTTTGATAATCTTATATTAACGAGTTTTGCTTCTTAGATAAATTTAATGGGATAAAACTTTTCTGTTTTTGAATTAGGAGGAAATCTCCATTGAGGCATTTTATGAATCTTTTAGTACATGAATATAATATCGACACATAACTGAAAGATTAGAGATGGTCCCCGGCATCAGCATGATATTTCAGGTTGCTGGGCATTATTGGATGAAATATAATATAAGTTGGAAGTATACGCTTTAATGGGAAAAGGGCATCAGGGTGTTAGATGCCTCCCTTCGTGGCTGAAAAGGAGTGGTGGACAATAATCGTTCGGAATATTTTTAATTCTTAGTTATGAGAACACATCTCATAAGGTGATGGTATTACAGGGTTCTCTTTTTTTATTTTCTCATTTGGAATTGTAATCACATACAATTCCAAATATTTATTATAAATTATAATAAATATTATTAATCACAAAAAAAGTTCACTCTTAGTCAAGGCTCACATTATGTTGGAGTAGGCTAAGCTTGGTACTCTGGTACCGATCGCACGGATTATTCGAAACGGCCAACGATGTCCTTGGCTTCGTTCTTAGAAAATTTATTTTGAGGGAAGCCCGCAAATACATACGGTTAAAACTTAACGCACAATTTTCAGCTTTGATCGTAAGTATGATCTCCTATCAAATACTTCAAGAGGTTGAAAATGAGAGACTTTCCTCACCGAGCATAGTGCCACATTGTTTCCTGCGTTATTAAACTAGTGCATACCAGAGGCAAATACTGGAGGCATTATTGAGAACATGGGGGATGCAGTGGAAGAGCAACGATTTCCATGCTACATGCAGTCGCGCAATTTGTACCGGCCAACTTGTGTCGAAGATTTCAGTTTCTTTGCAAAAGCATAAGGGATTTTGTACCCTTGCTTGCTGACCGATTAATGAAACGGGTTTTGTGAACAGTGTGCATGAACAAGAGGCAACACTGCCTAATTTATGCTTTTATCGCTACTGGGCATTGTGAAACACTATGCTTATCTACTGCCGTATCTACAAAAAAAAAGCACAATTCAGCTCCAAGCAAATATCAAAAAGTTATCGAACCGTATAAGGCTATTCGAAGGATGATAAAAGAAATAACAGCTTCAGGGAAGGAACTAACTTTATAGCAACGGAAGCGGTTTTACATCTAATTCGTGCTAGATACTTTAACTGATGGGTAGAGATGTAGGTTAAATATAAAGTTATTAAATGTATTGGAGGTTCAAAAATGGACTCTTTAACCGTTAGGCTTATGGCCTCTAGTGGTAGATATTCAGAAGCCGTTAGTTATTGGCTTGAAAAACTCGCAGATTCTCCCGCACCAACAACTATCTCTCAAGGGAGGGAAGGTGTTGCAGGCAATCAGTCGTTCCGACAGGTTGAACATCAGCTTACTAATGAAACCTTACATCGTGTATTGTCACTATCTAAGAATTCCGAACAAGCAATGTTCATGGTATTAATGTCAGGAACGCTATCGTTTCTTTCAAGGTATTTGAATCTTACGGATGTATTAGTGGGGATGCCCACACTAAAAAAGAGAGAAAGTGAAGAATCTGCTTCGGTTGTATTACCGATTCGCATCGGGATTAACTCTGACAGTACTTTCAGAGACGTGCTAATCCAGGTTCGCGATGGCTTAACTGAAGCCGCCAAACATCAAAAGTTTCCTCATACTTACATTTCTGAAAAAACTGGTCTGCCTATGAACCGGAATGAGTTGTTGAAATTTAGTACGATTGTCTCACTTAACAGCATACATCAAACTATTGATCCCGCCTTCTCTGAATGCAACATACATATATTTTTCCGAAAAGAGGACGATACACTTTCAGTTATACTGCAATATGATGCTAGTCGCTATGCTCATGATAGCCTGATCAAGTTGAAGCAGCAGCTCACTTACTTCCTTGAATTAGTGATGGAACAGATGAATACGCCGCTTTCCCAAATCGATATTGTTTCGAATCAGGAGAAGCAGCAGTTGCTGCATGCGTTTAACGACACGACGGCGGCGTATCCGCAGGAAGCAACGATTCACGGACTGTTTGAAGCACAGGTGGCAAAAACGCCAGATGCGGTTGCGGTGGTGTACGGGGATCAGCTGCTGACCTATACTGAATTGAACACGCAGGCAAATCAGCTAGCGTGGACGTTGCTCGAGCAAGGTCTAGGGCCGGATCGTATTGTGGCGATCCTGATGGATCGCTCGGTAGAGATGATCGTCGGGATGTTAGGCATTTTGAAGGCTGGTGGGGCCTACGTACCGATTGATCCGGATTATCCAGCTGACCGGATTGCTTATACGCTGACGGATAGTGGAGCTGCATGGCTCGTGACAATGCGTGACGTCGAGCTTCGTACGCAAGCGCTTCCGTTTAAGGGATGCCGGGTATATGTCGGAGAAATGAATTCGATGCCAGTGGAGAATCCACCGCAGGCGACGAATTCAGAGCATTTGGCCTATGTAATCTATACCTCAGGGACGACCGGACAGCCAAAAGGGACGATGATAACGCATCGGAACGTGGTACGGCTGATGTTCAACGACCGCATGGCGTTTGATTTCGACGAACGAGACGTGTGGACGATGTTCCACTCGTATTGCTTTGATTTCTCAGTATGGGAAATGTACGGAGCTTTGCTCTATGGAGGCAAGCTGGTCGTCGTACCACTGATGACGGCACGAGACCCAGAACAGATGCTCCGCCTGCTACAACACGAGAGGGTGACGGTGTTGAACCAGACACCTAGCGCGTTTTATGCGCTGGCGCACCGGGAAATGGACGAAGCGAACGCTAAGCTATCCGTACGAATGGTGATCTTTGGTGGAGAAGCCATATCGCCTAGCCAATTAGTGGGGTGGCGCCAAAAATATCCTAATACAGATTTAATCAACATGTATGGGACCACGGAAACGACCGTGCATGTGACGTATAAGAAGCTGGGTGAGGAGGACATTACAAGCGGCATCAGCAACATTGGCAAGCCGCTTCCGACGCTGCGGGCTTATGTTCTCGGAGCGGATCAGCAGCTGCAATCAATAGGCGTCGTGGGTGAGTTGTATATTGCCGGTGATGGTTTGGCAAGAGGTTATCTTAATCGGCCGGAGCTGACGGAGGAGAAATTTGTAGACAACCCGTTCGAGCCGGGAACAAAGATGTACCGGACAGGAGATTTGGTAAGATGGTTGCCGAACGGCAATCTTGAGTACTTGGGCCGAATCGACAACCAAGTGAAGATCCGCGGCTACCGGATCGAGTGTGGAGAGATTGAGGCGCAGCTTCTGGCACATGCGCATATACGGGAAGCGGTCGTCATGGATCAGAAGGATGAGCAAGGCGAGGCGTACTTATGCGCATATCTTGTAAGTGCTGAAACAGTTCCCGTTGCAGAACTGCGGGCACATTTGGCAACACAGCTGCCGGATTACATGATCCCGTCGCACTTTGTGGAAATGGAGAACATCCCCCTTAACACCAACGGTAAGGTGGATCGCAGGGCGCTGCCAATACCGGATGGGGAGGCGTACACTGCAACCTATGAAGCACCGCGGGATGCGTTGGAGACGCAATTGGTGGAGCTGTTCGCAGGGGTGCTGGGGGTCAACGAGGTTGGCATCGGCGATTCGTTCTTCGAGCGTGGCGGCCACTCGCTGAAAGCAGTGACGCTGGTGACGCGCATCCATCAGCAGTTGGAGGTGGAGCTACCGTTGCGGGAGCTATTCGCGCGACCGACAGTGAAGGCGTTAGCAGCTTATGTGCGCAGTGCGGATGAAAGTGACTACGGCCGGATCGAGCCCGCGGTAGCGCAGGTATCATACCCACTGTCATCGTCGCAACGGCGGTTGTACGTGCTGCATGAAGTGGAGCCGGAGAGCACGCGTTACAACATGCCGGGTGTCGTGGAACTGACTGGGCAGGTGGATGCAGATCGACTGGAGCAAGCCATTCGTTCGGTCATCGCCCGTCACGAATCGCTGCGCACATCGTTTATCTGGGTCGATGGTGAACCAAGACAACAGGTGCATGAAGATGTGACACTGGACTGGGAATGTCGAGATGTAGAAGAAGACCAAGCACGGGAGCTCACCCGGCGCTTCGTACGCCCGTTTGTGCTGAATCAGGCACCGCTGCTGCGGGCTGAGTTGCTGCGATTGACGGAAGATCGCTACTGGCTGCTGTGGGATATGCATCATATCGTGTCGGATGGCGTGTCGATGAGTATTCTGGTGTCGGACTTCCTGTCGGCGTATGCCGGTGAGAACCTGGCGCCGCTACGGATCCAGTACAAGGATTATGCGGTCTGGCAGCAGGGCATGCTCGAGGTGGAGCAGATGCAAGCGCAGGAGGCGTACTGGCTGTCGGCGTATGCGGAGGAAGTGCCGGTGCTGGAACTGCCGACCGACCGGATCCGTCCGGCGGCGCCAAGCAGTGAAGGCGGGCAGGTCCATACACAGATCAGTGCAGAGGTAGCCGAAGGGCTGAAGCGAATGGCGACAGAGACCGGAGCAACGCTGTACATGGTGCTGCTGGCGGCGTATAACGTGTGGCTGCACAAGTATACCGGGCAGACCGATATCGTGGTGGGCACGCCAGTGTCGGGACGGACCCATGGGGATACGGAGCCGATGATTGGCATGTTTGTCAACACGCTGGCACTGCGTAACGCGCCGTCGGGGGACAAGCCGTTCATGGATTTCGTGCGTGAAGTGAAAGAGCGGACCCTGGCCGCGTTTGAGCATCAGGACTATCCGTTCGATGAACTGGTGGAACAGCTGAACGTACGCCGGGACTTGAGCCGCAACCCGTTGTTTGACACGATGCTGATCCTGCAGAACATGGCACAGACGCGCTTCGAGTTGACGAATGTTGACGTTCGTCCAGTGGAACTAAACCACCCGACCACGAAATTTGATTTCACACTGAATGTGGTGGAGCGTGAGCCAGGACTTCAGCTGACGCTGGAATACAGCCGCGATCTGTTTAACGAGGAGACGGTGGAACGGTACCTGAGGCACTTCGTGCAGCTCGTGTCCCAAATGATCGCGCAGCCAGAAGCGAGCATTGGCTCGTATGAGCTGGTCACATCAGAAGAGAAGCAACAGCTACATGCATTTAACGACACGGCGGCAGAATATCCACGGGAAGCGACGATCCACGGGCTGTTTGAAGCGCAGGTGGAGAAAACGCCGGATGCGGTGGCTGTGATATGCGGCGACAAGCAGCTGACCTACGCGGAGCTGAACGCACGAGCGAATCAGTTGTCATGGATACTGCGAGACAATGGTGTTCAAGCAGATACGGTAGTGGGCATTGCAGCGGAGCGTTCGTTGGACATGATTATCGGTCTACTGGGAATATTGAAGGCTGGCGGTGCATATTTGCCGATCGACCCGGTGTTGCCGTTTGAACGGATTCGATCAATGCTCAAAGACAGCGGCGCAAGTGTACTATTGCGTCATCAGGGTGTAGACACGTATGGGTTCCAAGGGCGTATTCTGGAATTCGAGACTGCTGAGACAGGAGAGCTACTTGAAACGAACCCCGGTGTGATAGTAATGCCAGACCATTTGGCGTATGTGATGTACACCTCGGGAACGACCGGTCGACCGAAAGGCGTCATGATTGAGCATCGTTCTGTTGTCAATTTCCTGTTTGGAATGACAGCGAGGATTGCATTCGAGCCGACCAAGCCGATTTTATTTGCGGCGACATTATCCTTTGACATCTCGGTCGTGGAGACTTTACTGGCATTAACCCAGGGTATGCGGATTATTGTAGCTACCCAGGATCAGCAGAGGGATCCACAGCAGTTGACCGAACTAATTAAACGCCATCAGATAGCGATGCTGCAGGCAACGCCATCCAGACTTCATACGCTATTGGCTATTCGTTCTGATTACTCTTGGCTGGAGAGTGTGAGCGACATCATGGTTGGCGGGGAGGCGCTCACAGAAGATCTGTTGAATCAATTGCAGACCCTATCTTCGGCGGCGATATATAACATGTTTGGTCCGACAGAAACGACGGTCTGGTCAATGCTGCGGGACGTCAGCACAGAGCAGACCGTGACGATCGGTAGTCCTAATGCTAATATGCGCTACTATGTTGTTGATCCAAACGGTCAATTGCAACCTATTGGCGTCGCGGGTGAGCTATGTATAGCCGGGGAAGGTGTGGGCCGTGGTTATATTAATCAACCTGAATTGACTCTGGAGAAATACGTGGATAACCCGTTCGAACCGGGGACGAAGATGTATCGGACGGGAGATTTGGGAAGATGGCAGCCGGACGGTAACCTTGTGTACATGGGACGAATGGATCATCAAGTGAAAATCCGTGGGCATCGCATCGAATGTGGGGAGATCGAAGTTCGACTGAAAGAGCATGAACACATCCGTCAAGCGGTCGTGTTGTCTCGAAACGATGAACATGGGCAGGCATACCTGTGTGCTTATCTGGTATACAGCCTGCCGCTGACCGTAGCCGAAATACATGATCACCTGTCTCGGTATTTGCCGGACTATATGATCCCGTCCTATTTTGTGGAAATGGAGAACATTCCACTCAACAATAACGGTAAGGTGGACCGCAAAATGCTGCCGGCACCGGATCGGGAAGCATACACGAAAGCCTATGAAGCACCGCGGGATGCGCTGGAGACGCACTTAGCAGAGCTATTCGCAGAGGTGCTGGGCGTAAACGAGGTTGGTATCGGCGATTCGTTCTTCGAGCGCGGGGGTCATTCGCTGAAAGCAGTGACACTGGTGACGCGCATCCATCAGCAACTGGCGGTGCAGCTACCGCTGCGGGAGCTATTCGCGCGACCGACAGTGAAGGCATTGTCTGAATATGTGCGCAGTGCGGATGAAAGCGACTACGGCCGGATCGAGCCCGCGGCAACGCAGGCATCCTACCCGCTGTCGTCGTCGCAGCGGCGATTGTATGTACTGCATGAAGTGGATCCGGAGAGTACACGGTATAACATGCCAGGTGTGATGGAACTGGTCGGGCAGGTGGATGCCGGTCGACTGGAGCAAGCGATTCATTCAGTCATCGCTCGTCACGAATCCCTACGTACATCGTTTATCTGGGTCGATGGTGAACCGAGGCAACAGGTGCATGAAGACGTGTCGTTAGAGTGGGTATACCGGGAAGTAGCAGAAGCAGAAGCGCGCGAGTTCAGCCGACGATTCGTACGTCCGTTCGTGCTGGATCAGGCACCGCTGCTGCGGGCTGAGTTGCTGCGATTGACGGAAGATCGCTACTGGTTGCTGTGGGATATGCATCATATCGTGTCGGACGGCGTGTCGATGAATATTTTAGTATCGGACTTCCTCACGGCGTATGGTGGCGAGGAGTTGGCACCGCTGCAGATCCAGTACAAAGACTACGCCGTGTGGCAACAAAGCACGCTCGAGGTGGAGCGGATGCAGGCACATGGAGCGTACTGGCTGTCGGCGTATGCGGAGGAAGTGCCGGTGCTGGAGCTGCCGACCGACCGGATACGTCCGGCGGTACCAAGTAGCGAAGGCGGGCAGGTCCATACACAGATCAGTGCGGAGGTAGCCGAAGGGCTGAAGCGAATTGCGACAGAGACCGGAGCAACGCTGTACATGGTGCTGCTGGCGGCGTATAACGTGTGGCTGCACAAGTATACCGGGCAGACCGATATCGTGGTGGGTACACCGGTGTCCGGACGGACCCATGGCGATACGGAACCGATGATCGGCATGTTTGTCAACACGCTGGCTCTGCGTAACGCGCCATCGGGGGACAAACAGTTCATGGACTTCGTATGGGAAGTGAAAGAGCGGACACTGGCGGCGTTTGAGCATCAGGACTATCCGTTCGAGGAACTGGTGGAGCAGCTGAACGTGCGACGCGATCTGAGCCGCAACCCGCTGTTTGACACGATGTTGATCCTGCAGAACATGGAACAGCCGCGCTTTGAGTTAGCGAATGTTGAGGTTCGTCCAGTGGAACTGAACCACCCGACTACGAAGTTTGATTTCACACTGAATGTGGTGGAGCGTGAGCAAGGACTGCAGCTGATGCTGGAATACAGCCGCGATCTGTTTAACGAGGAGACGGTGGAACGGTACCTGAGACACTTCGTGCAACTTGTGTCCCAAATGATAGCGCAGCCGGAAGCGAGCATTGGCTCGTATGAGCTGCTCACGTTAGAAGAGAAACAGCAGCTACATGCATTTAATGACACGGCGGCGGATTATCCACGGGAAGCGACCATCCACGGACTATTCGAGGCACAGGTGGAGAAAACGCCGGATGCGGTGGCGGTGGTGTACGGAGATCAGCAGCTGACCTATGCGGAGCTGAATGCACGGGCCAATCAGCTGGCGTGGACGCTGCGCGAGCAAGGTGTAGGACCAGACCGCATGGTGGCGATTATGGCGGAACGCTCGCTGGAACTGATGGTCGGGCTTTACGGTATCTTGAAGGCTGGCGGGGCCTACGTGCCGATCGACCCATCGCTACCTGCGGAGCGCATCCGGTATATGCTCGAGGACAGTGGCGCGGCTGTGCTGCTCGTTCAACCTGGCCTGGATTCATGCGGATTTGAAGGTACGGTTATCGAGTTGAGCGCTGGAGGAGAAGTGCCATCGGATGCGAATCTGCCGCTAAACCTGGATTCGGGGCATTTGGCGTATGTGATCTATACCTCGGGAACCACGGGAAACCCGAAAGGGGTCATGATTGAACATCGGGCGGTGATTAACCGTCTCTACTGGATGCAGAACCGCTACCCGATTGGAGAACAGGATGTCATTTTGCAGAAGACACCGATTACGTTTGACGTTTCGGTGTGGGAACTGTTCTGGTGGGGGATGACTGGTGCTCGGGTCAGCATGCTTGCACCGCAGGGAGAGAAAGATCCAGCGGTACTGGCTGAAACAATTGAGCAGCAAGGGGTCACAGTGATGCATTTTGTACCATCAATGCTGAGCGTCTTCCTGGAGCAAGCGGGCAAGATGTTCCATCAAGAAAAGCTGAGTAGCTTGCACCGGGTCTTTGCCAGCGGTGAAGCATTGAAGCCGCAGCAAGTGACGGGTTTTTACAAGCTACTGGAAGGAAGCGAGACAACGCTTCACAACCTGTATGGGCCGACAGAAGCTACAGTCGATGTCACATATTACGACAGTATTTCAACCTTTGCGGAAGCGACTGTGCCGATCGGCAAGCCGATCGCGAATACACATCTGTACATTGTGGATGATCAGGGCCAACTGCAGCCGATGGGTGTTGCGGGTGAACTGTGCATCGCAGGTGACGGCCTGGCGCGAGGGTACCTCAATCGGCCAGAGCTGACGGCGGAGAAATTCGTCGACAACCCGTTAGAGCCGGGAACGCGGATGTACCGAACGGGGGATTTGGCAAGATGGTTGCCGAACGGCAATCTGGAGTACTTGGGCCGGATCGACCACCAGGTGAAGATCCGGGGCTACCGGATCGAGTGTGGGGAGATCGAGGCGCAGCTTTTGACCCATGCGCATATTCGCGAAGCCGTTGTGCTGGCCCGCGAGGATGAGAAAGGACAGGCATACTTGTGCGCATATCTCGTGAGTGAAGAGGCTGTTTCCGTTGAAGAACTACGGGCGCATTTGGCAGTACAATTGCCGGAATACATGATCCCGTCCTATGTTGTAGAAGTGGAAAACATCCCGCTAAATACCAGCGGCAAGGTGGACCGCGAGACGTTACCAGTGCCGAAAGCGCAGCATCCCGGCAGCAATTACGAGGTGCCAAGCACGCCGAAGCAGCAACAACTGGCAGAGATTTGGCAGGATTTGCTGGGATTGGAGCAGGTCGGTATCCACGATAACTTCTTTGTGCTGGGCGGTGACTCGATCAAGGCCATTCGTTTGGTTAGCCGAATCAATCGTGACCTGGACGCATCCCTCCCGTTAAAAGAGTTGTACCTGCATCAGACCATCAAAGAGCTAGCGGAGATTTTAGCGCAGAAGCACAAGCCAAATCGGCAGCTGGAGTTGGGACAGGAGATGCTGGAGCAGATGAAGCGGCGCATCACGGACGATCCAGAACAGGTGAAATACCTGCCGGCAGCATACGAGGACGTGTATCCACTGAGCAAAATACAGCAGAGTATGGTGTTCTACTCGAGATTGCGACCGGAGGAACCAATCTACCACGATCAGTTTTTATACTATTTCAAGATCGTATCGACGGATCGGTTTACCGAAGCACTGCAGTGGTTATCCGATAAGCATCCGATTCTGCGTACCACCTTCGACCTCACGCATTTCGAGGAAGAAGTCCAGATTGTGCATGCCCGGATTGTGCCTGATTTTTTAATAGAAGATATTTCTTTACTTGGCCAAGAAGAGCAGGAACATGTCATTAGCGCATATATTGAACAAGACCAGTGTAACGTGTTCCGGTTCGATGGCGAGGTGCTGTGGCGAGTTCGCTTGTTCCGACTGAATACACAGCATGATTATTGTCTGGTGTTTACGTTCCATCATGCGATTCTGGATGGATGGAGCGTGGCGTCCTTTCAACAAGAGGCCATAGACATATACCTGCAACTGCTGCAGAAAAAAAAGATCGATATGAAGCCACTACAAAGCAGCTACAAGAATTATGTGGCGATCAACCGATATCGGGAGAGCGATGAGGAAAGTCGACAATATTGGATCAATGAATTGGCGGGGTATACCCGCAACAAGTTGCCATTTAACTACGCAGGTAAGAAGAGAGACCGCGGAGCGGTCAGTAAAATGTATCGCAGACAACTGAGCAGCACGTTGCTGGAAGCCTTGAAGCGTCAGGCGAAGCGGTACGGGTGTACCGTCAAGGAACTGTGCTTGAGCGCGCATATGTATCTGCTGGGCATTCTGACGACGGAGGAAGAGGTTGTCACGGGTGTGGTCAGCCACGACCGCCCAGCTCTTGAGGATGCGGATAAAGTGTTAGGCTGTTTCCTAAATACGGTCCCAATCAGGATGGGAGTCACACGTCGAGTGTCCAAGTCGGAACTAGTGTGCCGTACAAAACAGCAGCTTGCACACATGAAGGCGAATGAACTGTTCCTGGTCGATATCGCCCATGCGATCGGCGAAGTATCGAGCCCGTCAGTCAACCCGATCTTCGATACGCTGTTTAACTATACGGATTTCCATGTGCTGGAGGAAGTACAGCTGGAGGATGGAATGGTAGCGGAGACAGCGGCAATGAGCTTGGAAGCAAACGAAATGACGAATACATGGTTTGACCTTGAGGTATCGCAATTCCTTGAGAACTTGAACGTGCAGATTAAATATGCGTCGGCTTATTTTGAGGATCATGAAATCAATACCGCCTTCGTTTGGTACGAGCGCATCTTGGGAGCGTTGTGCGATGAGAAGACGGATTTCTTGTCGATGGAGCATCTGATGACGGAAGCAGAACGGCAAGAGATTGTGTATGAATGGAACCGGACTGACATGCAGTACGCAGTAGAGAAGACACTGCATCAACTATTTGAGGAACAAGCGGCGAAGACACCCGAGCGACCGGCTTTACGCTGGAACGGTCAGCTATTGACTTATCGGGAACTGAACGAGCGTTCGAACCGATTGGCTTGGCGGCTACAGGCACGCGGGGTGAACGTTAATGATCATGTCGGATTGATGACCGAGCGAGGCTTTGAGATGATCGTGGGTATGCTGGCGATTCTAAAAGCCGGGGCAGCGTATGTACCGATGGACCCGAACTATCCGCAAAGCCGGATCGCACATATCATCAGCCATGCAGACGTACGGATTGTTGTGGTCGATCGGGAGTATGCAGAAACGTCTGCGCAATTCATCGATAGCCGGGATCCATCGCTGATCGAGCATTCGAGTGAAGTGCTTCAGCTTGCTAAAGATTCGCACGAGCTGGCATACATTATTTACACGTCCGGTTCGACCGGAGAGCCGAAAGGAGTCATGATTGAGCATCATTCGGCAGTAAACTTGATTAGCTGGGTCAATCAGGAGTTTGACGTGCATGAGGAAGATCGGCTGTTATTCATTACTTCGGTGTGCTTCGACTTGTCGGTGTATGACATCTTCGGCCCACTGGCGGTTGGAGCCCAGATTGTGATTGCAAGTCAGGAGCAGGTGCAGGATCCGAAACAAATACAGCTACTGCTTGAAGAGGAAGCGATTACGATCTGGGACTCGGTGCCGACGACGCTAAATCATGTGCTGCATGGTATAGCAGAACAAAACGAAGCAATCAGCCAGCACACTTTGCGGCTGGCACTGGTAAGCGGGGACTGGATTCCGGTCGATTTGATGGAACGCGCGAAGGTATATTTCCCGAATGTTCATGTGATAGGACTTGGGGGAGCGACGGAAGCAACCGTGTGGTCTAACTACTACCCGATTGAGGAAGTGTTGACCGATCAAACGAGCATTCCGTACGGAAAGCCTCTGGGAAATAACACTTTTTACATTCTGGATGCAGATCGGCATCCGGTGCCGTATGGGGTGGCCGGGGAACTGTATATCGGGGGAGTGGGCGTAGCCAGAGGATATTTGAATGATCCGGTCAAGACACGTGCATCGTTCATGGTCAATCCATTTGTACCGCAAGGATGGATGTATCGGACGGGGGATATTGGACGGATGCTGCCGGACGGCAATATGGAGTTTCTAGGACGTCAAGATTACCAGGTGAAGATCCGCGGGTACCGGGTGGAGTTGGGTGAGATTGAGAACCAGCTACTGAAGCATGAGGCGGTCCGCGAAGCGGTAGTGATAAACCGAGAGGATGCCGCTGGAGGGAACTACTTGAGCGCCTATGTGGTGTTACAGGAGGAAACGTCTTCGGCAGATATTCGGGAGCACCTGAGACAAGCACTGCCGGGATACATGATCCCTGGGTACATGATACCAATTGAGTGTTTGCCGCTCACCCCTAACGGCAAAATAGATCGCAAAGCGTTGCCGGAACCCGTTGCTAGAGTTCATTCGGAAGAACGTTATGAAGCGGCAAGCACCGAAACGGAACTGAAGCTGCTTAGTATTTGGCAGGACGTGCTTAATATAGAGAACATTGGTGTGTGGGACGATTTCTTTGCAATCGGGGGGCACTCCTTGCGGGCAACCACGCTGGTATCCAAAGTTCAGAAAAAGATGAATTTAGAGCTAACGCTGCAGGAAGTATTCCGACTGCCGACGATCAAGGAGCAGGCTCGGAAGCTTGAGGGAATGTCGAAGAAGACGTACAGCGCCATCGAACCGGCGAACCCGGATGAAGATTATCCACTATCGTCGGCGCAACGGCGATTGTATGTACTGCATGAAGTGGATCCGGAGAGTACACGGTATAACATGCCAGGTGTGATCGAACTGGTCGGGCAGGTGGATGCCGGTCGACTGGAGCAAGCGATTCATTCAGTCATCGCTCGTCACGAATCCCTACGTACATCGTTTATCTGGGTCGATGGTGAACCGAGGCAACAGGTGCATGAAGACGTGCCGTTAGAGTGGGTATACCGGGAAGTAGCAGAAGCGGAAGCGCGCGAGTTCAGCCGACGATTCGTACGTCCGTTCGTGCTGGATCAGACACCGCTGCTGCGGGCTGAGTTGCTGCGATTGGCGGAAGATCGCTACTGGTTGCTGTGGGACATGCATCATATCGTGTCGGACGGCGTGTCGATGAATATTTTAGTATCGGACTTCCTCACGGCGTATGGTGGCGAGGAGCTGGCACCGCTGCAGATCCAGTACAAAGACTACGCCGTGTGGCAACAAAGCACGCTCGAGGTGGAGCGGATGCAAGCGCATGAAGCATACTGGCTATCGGTCTACGCCGAGGAAGTGCCGGTGCTGGAACTGCCGACCGACCGGATACGTCCGGCGGTGCCAAGCAGTGAAGGTGGGCAGGTTCATACGCAGATTAGTGCGGAGGTAGCCGAGGGACTGAAGCGAATTGCGACAGAGACCGGAGCAACGCTGTACATGGTGCTGCTGGCGGCATATAACGTGTGGCTGCACAAGTATACCGGGCAGACCGATATCGTGGTGGGCACTCCGGTGTCCGGACGGACCCATGGGGATACGGAGCCAATGATCGGCATGTTTGTCAACACGCTGGCACTGCGTAACGCGCCATCGGGGGACAAGCGGTTCATGGACTTCGTGCGTGAAGTGAAAGAGCGGACGCTGGCCGCGTTTGAGCATCAGGACTATCCGTTCGATGAACTGGTGGAGCAGCTGAACGTGCGACGCGATCTGAGCCGCAACCCGTTGTTTGACACGATGCTGATCCTGCAGAACATGGCACAGACGCGCTTTGAGTTAGCGAATGTTGAGGTTGGTTCAGTGGAACTGAACCACCCGACCACGAAGTTTGATTTCACACTGAATGTGGTGGAGCGTGAGCCAGGACTTCAGCTGACGCTGGAATACAGCCGCGATCTGTTTAACGAGGAGACGGTGGAACGGTACCTGAGGCACTTCGTGCAGCTCGTGTCCCAAATGATCGCGCAGCCAGAAGCGAGCATTGGCTCGTATGAGCTGGTCACATCAGAAGAGAAGCAGCAGCTACATGCATTTAACGACACGGCGGCAGAATATCCACGGGAAGCGACGATCCACGGGCTGTTTGAAGCGCAGGTGGAGAAAACGCCGGATGCGGTGGCTGTGATATGCGGCGACAAGCAGCTGACCTACGCGGAGCTGAACGCACGAGCGAATCAGTTGTCATGGATACTGCGAGACAATGGTGTTCAAGCAGATACGGTAGTGGGCATTGCAGCGGAGCGTTCGTTGGACATGATTATCGGTCTACTGGGAATATTGAAGGCTGGCGGTGCATATTTGCCGATCGACCCGGTGTTGCCGTTTGAACGGATTCGATCAATGCTCAAAGACAGCGGCGCAAGTGTACTATTGCGTCATCAGGGTGTAGACACGTATGGGTTCCAAGGGCGTATTCTGGAATTCGAGACTGCTGAGACAGGAGAGCTACTTGAAACGAACCCCGGTGTGATAGTAATGCCAGACCATTTGGCGTATGTGATGTACACCTCGGGAACGACCGGTCGACCGAAAGGCGTCATGATTGAGCATCGTTCTGTTGTCAATTTCCTGTTTGGAATGACAGCGAGGATTGCATTCGAGCCGACCAAGCCGATTTTATTTGCGGCGACATTATCCTTTGACATCTCGGTCGTGGAGACTTTACTGGCATTAACCCAGGGTATGCGGATTATTGTAGCTACCCAGGATCAGCAGAGGGATCCACAGCAGTTGACCGAACTAATTAAACGCCATCAGATAGCGATGCTGCAGGCAACGCCATCCAGACTTCATACGCTATTGGCTATTCGTTCTGATTACTCTTGGCTGGAGAGTGTGAGCGACATCATGGTTGGCGGGGAGGCGCTCACAGAAGATCTGTTGAATCAATTGCAGACCCTATCTTCGGCGGCGATATATAACATGTTTGGTCCGACAGAAACGACGGTGTGGTCAATGCTGCGGGACGTCAGCACAGAGCAGACCGTGACGATCGGTAGTCCTAATGCTAATATGCGCTACTATGTTGTTGATCCAAACGGTCAATTGCAACCTATTGGCGTCGCGGGTGAGCTATGTATAGCCGGGGAAGGTGTGGGCCGTGGTTATATTAATCAACCTGAATTGACTCTGGAGAAATACGTGGATAACCCGTTCGAACCGGGGACGAAGATGTATCGGACGGGAGATTTGGGAAGATGGCAGCCGGACGGTAACCTTGTGTACATGGGACGAATGGATCATCAAGTGAAAATCCGTGGGCATCGCATCGAATGTGGGGAGATCGAAGTTCGACTGAAAGAGCATGAACACATCCGTCAAGCGGTCGTGTTGTCTCGAAACGATGAACATGGGCAGGCATACCTGTGTGCTTATCTGGTATACAGCCTGCCGCTGACCGTAGCCGAAATCCATGATCACCTGTCTCGGTATTTGCCGGACTATATGATCCCGTCCTATTTTGTGGAAATGGAGAACATTCCACTCAACAATAACGGTAAGGTGGACCGCAAAATGCTACCGGCACCGGATCGAGAAGCATACACGAAAGCCTATGAAGCACCGCGGGATGTGCTGGAGACGCAATTGGTGGAGCTGTTCGCAGGGGTACTGGGGGTCAACGAGGTTGGCATCGGCGATTCGTTCTTCGAGCGCGGCGGCCACTCGTTGAAAGCAGTGACACTGGTGACGCGCATCCATCAGCAGCTGGCGGTGGAGCTACCCTTGCGGGAGCTATTCGCGCGCCCGACAGTGAAGGCGTTAGCAGCTTATGTACGCAGCGCAGATGAAAGCGACTACGGCCGGATTGAGCCCGCGGTAGCGCAGGCATCCTACCCGCTATCGTCGGCGCAGAGGCGGTTGTATGTGCTGCATGAGATGGAACCGGAGAGCACACGGTATAACATGCCAGGTGTGATGGAACTGGTCGGGAAGGTGGATGCCGGTCGACTGGGACAAGCCATTCGTTCGGTCATCGCCCGTCATGAATCCCTACGTACATCGTTCATCTGGATCGATGGTGAACCAAGGCAACAGGTGTATGAAGACGTGCCGTTGGAGTGGGTGTACCGGGAAGTAGAAGAAGCAGAAGCGCGCGAGTTCAGCCGACGATTCGTGCGACCGTTCGTGCTGGATCAGGCACCGCTGCTGCGGGCTGAGTTGCTGCGATTAGCAGAAGATCGTTATTGGCTACTGTGGGATATGCATCATATCGTGTCGGACGGCATGTCGATGGGAATTTTAATATCGGATTTCCTGGCGGCGTATGCCGGGAAGGAACTGGCGCCGCTGCGGATCCAGTACAAAGATTACGCAGTCTGGCAGCAGGGCACGCTCGAGGTGGAGCGGATGCAAGTGCAGGAGGCGTACTGGCTGTCGGCGTATGCGGAGGAAGTGCCGGTGCTGGAGCTGCCGACCGACCGGATCCGTCCGGCGGTACCAAGTAGCGAAGGGGGGCAGGTCCATACACAGATCAGTGCGGAGGTAGCCGAAGGGCTGAAGCGAATGGCGACAGAGACCGGAGCAACGCTGTACATGGTGCTGCTGGCGGCATATAACGTGTGGCTGCACAAGTATACCGGGCAGACCGATATCGTGGTGGGCACGCCAGTGTCGGGACGGACCCATGGGGATACGGAGCCGATGATCGGCATGTTTGTCAACACGCTGGCACTGCGTAACGCGCCGTCGGGGGACAAGCCGTTCATGGACTTCGTGCGCGAAGTGAAAGAGCGGACCCTGGCCGCGTTTGAGCATCAGGACTATCCGTTCGATGAACTGGTGGAGCAGCTGAACGTGCGACGCGATCTGAGCCGCAACCCGTTGTTTGACACGATGCTGATCCTGCAGAACATGGCACAGACGCGCTTTGAGTTAGCGAATGTTGAGGTTGGTTCAGTGGAACTGAACCACCCGACCACGAAGTTTGATTTCACACTGAATGTGGTGGAGCGTGAGCCAGGACTTCAGCTGACGCTGGAATACAGCCGCGATCTGTTTAACGAGGAGACGGTGGAACGGTACCTGAGGCACTTCGTGCAGCTCGTGTCCCAAATGATCGCGCAGCCAGAAGCGAGCATTGGCTCGTATGAGCTGGTCACATCAGAAGAGAAGCAGCAGCTACATGCATTTAACGACACGGCGGCAGAATATCCACGGGAAGCGACGATCCACGGGCTGTTTGAAGCGCAGGTGGAGAAAACGCCGGATGCGGTGGCTGTGATATGCGGCGACAAGCAGCTGACCTACGCGGAGCTGAACGCACGAGCGAATCAGTTGTCATGGATACTGCGAGACAATGGTGTTCAAGCAGATACGGTAGTGGGCATTGCAGCGGAGCGTTCGTTGGACATGATTATCGGTCTACTGGGAATATTGAAGGCTGGCGGTGCATATTTGCCGATCGACCCGGTGTTGCCGTTTGAACGGATTCGATCAATGCTCAAAGACAGCGGCGCAAGTGTACTATTGCGTCATCAGGGTGTAGACACGTATGGGTTCCAAGGGCGTATTCTGGAATTCGAGACTGCCGAGACAGGAGAGCTACTTGAAACGAACCCCGGTGTGATAGTAATGCCAGACCATTTGGCGTATGTGATGTACACCTCGGGAACGACCGGTCGACCGAAAGGCGTCATGATTGAGCATCGTTCTGTTGTCAATTTCCTGTTTGGAATGACAGCGAGGATTGCATTCGAGCCGACCAAGCCGATTTTATTTGCGGCGACATTATCCTTTGACATCTCGGTCGTGGAGACTTTACTGGCATTAACCCAGGGTATGCGGATTATTGTAGCTACCCAGGATCAGCAGAGGGATCCACAGCAGTTGAGCGAACTAATTAAACGCCATCAGATAGCGATGCTGCAGGCAACGCCATCCAGACTTCATACGCTATTGGCTATTAGTTCTGATTACTCCTGGCTGGAGAGTGTGAGCGACATCATGGTTGGCGGGGAGGCGCTAACAGAAGATCTGTTGAATCAATTACAGACCCTATCTTCGGCGGCGATATATAACATGTTTGGTCCGACAGAAACGACGGTGTGGTCAATGCTGCGGGACGTCAGCACAGAGCAGACCGTGACGATCGGTAGTCCTAATGCTAATATGCGCTACTATGTTGTTGATCCAAACGGTCAATTGCAACCTATTGGCGTCGCGGGTGAGCTATGTATAGCCGGGGAAGGTGTGGGCCGTGGTTATATTAATCAACCTGAATTGACTCTGGAGAAATACGTGGATAACCCGTTCGAACCGGGGACGAAGATGTATCGGACGGGAGATTTGGGAAGATGGCAGCCGGACGGTAACCTTGTGTACATGGGACGAATGGATCATCAAGTGAAAATCCGTGGGCATCGCATCGAATGTGGGGAGATCGAAGTTCGACTGAAAGAGCATGAACACATCCGTCAAGCGGTCGTGTTGTCTCGAAACGATGAACATGGGCAGGCATACCTGTGTGCTTATCTGGTATACAGCCTGCCGCTGACCGTAGCCGAAATCCATGATCACCTGTCTCGGTATTTGCCGGACTATATGATCCCGTCCTATTTTGTGGAAATGGAGAACATTCCACTCAACAATAACGGTAAGGTGGACCGCAAAATGCTGCCGGCACCGGATCGGGAAGCATACACGAAAGCCTATGAAGCACCGCGGGATGCGCTGGAGACGCACTTAGCAGAGCTATTCGCAGAGGTGCTGGGCGTAAACGAGGTTGGTATCGGCGATTCGTTCTTCGAGCGCGGCGGCCACTCGTTGAAAGCAGTGACACTGGTGACACGCATCCATCAGCAGCTGGCGGTGCAGCTACCGCTGCGGGAGCTATTCGCGCGACCGACAGTGAAGGCATTGTCTGAATATGTGCGCAGTGCGGATGAAAGCGACTACGGCCGGATCGAGCCCGCGGCAACGCAGGCATCCTACCCGCTGTCGTCGTCGCAGCGGCGATTGTATGTACTGCATGAAGTGGATCCGGAGAGTACACGGTATAACATGCCAGGTGTGATCGAACTGGTCGGGCAGGTGGATGCCGGTCGACTGGAGCAAGCGATTCATTCAGTCATCGCTCGTCACGAATCCCTACGTACATCGTTTATCTGGGTCGATGGTGAACCGAGGCAACAGGTGCATGAAGACGTGCCGTTAGAGTGGGTATACCGGGAAGTAGCAGAAGCGGAAGCGCGCGAGTTCAGCCGACGATTCGTACGTCCGTTCGTGCTGGATCAGACACCGCTGCTGCGGGCTGAGTTGCTGCGATTGGCGGAAGATCGCTACTGGTTGCTGTGGGACATGCATCATATCGTGTCGGACGGCGTGTCGATGAATATTTTAGTATCGGACTTCCTCACGGCGTATGGTGGCGAGGAGTTGGCACCGCTGCAGATCCAGTACAAAGACTACGCCGTGTGGCAACAAAGCACGCTCGAGGTGGAGCGGATGCAGGCACATGGAGCGTACTGGCTGTCGGCGTATGCGGAGGAAGTGCCGGTGCTGGAGCTGCCGACCGACCGGATACGTCCGGCGGTACCAAGTAGCGAAGGCGGGCAGGTCCATACACAGATCAGTGCGGAGGTAGCCGAAGGGCTGAAGCGAATTGCGACAGAGACCGGAGCAACGCTGTACATGGTGCTGCTGGCGGCGTATAACGTGTGGCTGCACAAGTATACCGGGCAGACCGATATCGTGGTGGGTACACCGGTGTCCGGACGGACCCATGGCGATACGGAACCGATGATCGGCATGTTTGTCAACACGCTGGCTCTGCGTAACGCGCCATCGGGGGACAAACAGTTCATGGACTTCGTATGGGAAGTGAAAGAGCGGACACTGGCGGCGTTTGAGCATCAGGACTATCCGTTCGAGGAACTGGTGGAGCAGCTGAACGTGCGACGCGATCTGAGCCGCAACCCGCTGTTTGACACGATGTTGATCCTGCAGAACATGGAACAGCCGCGCTTTGAGTTAGCGAATGTTGAGGTTCGTCCAGTGGAACTGAACCACCCGACTACGAAGTTTGATTTCACACTGAATGTGGTGGAGCGTGAGCAAGGACTGCAGCTGACGCTGGAATACAGCCGCGCGTTGTTTAACGAAGAGACGGTGGAACGGTACCTGAGGCACTTCGTGCAGCTCGTGTCCCAAATGATCGAGCAGCCGAAAGCGAGCATTGGCTCGTATGAGCTTATAACATCCGAGGAGAAGCAGCAGCTACATGCATTTAACGACACGGCAATGGATTATCCACGAGAAGCAACAATCCACGGACTGTTTGAAGCGCAGGTGAAGAAGACACCGGATGCGGTAGCGGTGGTGTATGGAGATCAGCAATTGACCTACGCGGAGTTGAATGCACGGGCGAATCAGCTGGCGTGGACGCTGCGTGGACAAGGTGTAGGACCAGATCGAATGGTGGCCATTATGGCGGAACGTTCGCTGGAACTGATGGTCGGGCTTTACGGTATCTTGAAGGCCGGCGGGGCATACGTGCCAATCGACCCATCGCTGCCTGCGGAGCGCATCCGGTATATGCTTGAGGACAGTGGCGCGGCTGTGCTACTAGTTCAAACTGGCCTGGATCGTTGCGGATTTGAAGGCACGGTCATCGAGTTGAGCTCTGGAGGAGAAGTGTCATCCGAGGTCAATCCGCCAATAAAGTTGGATTCTGGGTATTTGGCGTATGTGATCTATACCTCGGGGACCACCGGGAACCCGAAAGGGGTCATGATTGAGCACCGTTCAGTAGTTAATTTTATTGCAGGGATGGGGCAATTGATTCCATTTACTCCGGCGAAGTCAATTTTATCTGCGACGACGCTATCGTTCGACATCTCGGTGGTGGAGACGCTCCTGTCGTTGGCGCAAGGCATGCGGGTCGTGTTGGTCAACGAAGAAGAGCAGAGGGACCCTCAGCAGCTGGCGGCGCTAATCGAGTACGAGCAGATAGGGATGGTGCAGATGACGCCATCGAGACTGAAGATGCTGTTGTCAGCGGGCTTTGAGACTTGGCTAGAAAATGTAACGGAAATACTGATCGGTGGGGAGGCCTGGACGGAGGAACTGCTGGCGGAGCTGCAAAGCAAATCGAAGGCTGTGCTGTTCAATATGTACGGTCCGACGGAGACGACAATTTGGTCCGCGGTGCGAGAAGTGACCGCCGATCAATCCGTGAGGGTCGGGAGGCCGATCGCGAATACGCAGCTGTACATTGTGAATGACAACTGGCAACTGCAGCCGATGGGCGTCGCAGGGGAGCTATGCATCGCAGGTGATGGCCTGGCGCGGGGCTATCTCAACCGGCCGGACCTCACGGCGGAGAAATTTGTAGACAACCCGTTCGAGCCGGGGACGCGAATGTATCGGACAGGGGATTTGGCGAGATGGTTGCCAGACGGCAATCTGGAGTACTTGGGCCGGATGGACCACCAAGTGAAGATCCGCGGCTACCGGATTGAATGCGGGGAGATTGAGACGCAGCTTCTGGCGCATGCGCATATCCGCGAAGCAGTCGTCTTGGCCCATGAAGAGGAGCAAGGGCAGACATATTTATGCGCGTATCTGGTATGTAGCATGCCGCTAACTGTAGCCCAAATACATGCTCACTTGTCTCAGTGTTTGCCGGACTATATGATCCCGTCCTATTTTGTGGAGATGGAGAATATTCCACTCAATAATAACGGCAAGGTCGACCGTAAATTGCTTCTTATTCCAGATATTACAATGAATGATCAAGAAGAGAAATTACCGCCTATTACCAAGATTGAATCTGAAATTATAAAAATATGGCAGGCAGTTCTTCACAAAAGTGACATAGGGGTTTTGGATAACTTCTTTTATGTGGGCGGGAACTCATTGCGCATTATAGATGTGTATACCAAGTTAGAGAAAAAGTATCCGGGCATATTTGTTTTAGCTGATTTGTTCGGAAAGCCGAACGTACGTCAATTGGCTCGGTACGTCGAAACGAATTATGCGCAGAAACAAGCATTTAATTGGAAGCCCCTTGCAGTCCCAACCTTAGGTTTGGTAGAGCAGGGAGAATACATTCCAGGCGATGTAATGCGCTTTGAGTTATCGGAAAAAATGGGGCAGAGCTTGGCACGCGTTTCAAGTCACTATAGCGTCCAAAAGGTATCTGTGCTGATGACTGCTTTTGCATATTTGATGTCAGAATACGCACAAACAGAAACGGTTATTTTGCCTTGCTTATTAGAAAGTGAGGTATTATGCCAAGTTGAGGTTTCGTTCCAAGAAGCTGAAGAGTTGGAGGAAGTTTTTGAAATAGTAGACAGATACCTGAAAACGGAAGATCGATTTGATTGGGACCAGGTGAAGTATACTACTTATGAACAACAAGAAGGTCAGTTACTTTGTGCATTTATAGACGCTGTCCCATTACCGGCAGGATTTGCTAAACAGTTTGATCTCGTGCTCAACTGTGGAGGGGATGGCCGTATCCTTTCCATGACATGTGAGTACAACCGCAGCAGAATTTTACAAGCTTCGGTTGAGAGACTGCTTCGTCAGTTCGTAAGCTTATTGGAGAAAATCCTTGAACAGTGTGAAAAAAAGGCCGGTCTACTAAAGGTATGAAGGGTATGAAGGGTATGAAGGGTATGAAGTGAACATTGATAATAGGGGAAGGGGAGAAAATCTCCTTCTCCTCCTTTGTTCTACAATTCATACATTAGAGTAAGTTTCAGATTGGAGGGCACATTGTGAAAAAAGGACTAGTCCACTTTGATGTTTCAGAAGTGCTATTAACGAATGAGAATATTCAAATTGAACAAATCTCAAATAAAGATATTGCAGTAATTGGTTTATCTTGTAAGATTGGAAGCGCAAAAAATAAAAATGAATTTTGGGATTCTATGGTTGAAGGGAAAGCTTTAATTGAAGAACTGCCACAAATACGCAAAAAAGATATTACAGACGTGCTAAAACAAAGAGGTCTCACTTATCAGGAATTCAAGAAAGCTACTTATCTTCACAATATTGATACATTCGATTATAAGTTTTTTTCTTTAACCGCTACTGAAGCTCGATTAATGGATCCGCATCAAAGGCTCTTTCTGGAGACTGTCTATGCTACCATGGAAGATGCAGGATATGGGGGACAGGAACTGTTTGGCAGCGAAACTGGAGTGTTCGTCGGATTATCAAGCGACGGGCCAATTGAATACAAAACATTTGCGCAAATGTCCGCTCCAGAGCTTGAGAGTCTTACAAATTCAGGAAACTTAAAATCGATTATTGCAGGTAGAATTTCCCATACGTTTGATTTTAAGGGACCCAGCAGCGTAGTGGATACTGCATGTTCTTCATCTTTGTCTGCACTTCATCTGGCATGTCGTTCCATTCGAACGGGTGAATGTAATACGGCGATAGCTGGAAGCGTCAAGATTGATATGTTGCCGAACAGTCATTCGAACGACTACAAAATGAGCTATGAATCGTCAGAAGGGTATACTCGGCCATTCGATGCAGATTCGGGCGGACCAAATTCGGGAGAGGGAGTCGCAGCTGTTTTGCTGAAGCCACTTCATCAGGCGATTTTAGACCATGATCATATTTATGCTGTAGTGAAGGGCAGTGCATGGAATCATGATGGGAGTTCAGTGGGGCTGACAGCACCAAATCCGACTGCACAGGAGCGCGTGATACTCAAAGCATGGCAAGATGCCGGAATCAATCCCGAGTCGATTTCATACCTGGAAGCTAATAGTACGGGAACAAAACTGGGTGATCCTATTGAAATCCAAGGAATACATAATGCATTCCGCAGACATACCTCAAAGACAAAATTTTGCGCTATCGGTTCCGTCAAAACGAATATTGGTCACTTGGATCATGCAGCGGGAATTGCAGGTTTTATTAAAGCAGTGCTCGCCCTAAAGCACGAAAAAATTCCACCGATGCTACATTTCAAAAATCTTAATCCTAATATATCATTGATTGATTCGCCAGTTTATATTGCGAACCATTTAATTCATTGGGAGCGTTCAACAAGTTCGATAAGAAGATGCGGGGTAAGTGCATTTGGTTTAAGCGGAACGAATTGCCATGTCGTTTTAGAGGAGGCTCCTGAACGAGAAGAGACATTTGTAGACGGTTTTTCTCATATTTTTACGATATCTGCTATGGAGCAAGATAACATGTTGGATATTGTTAATAATTATATAAGTTTTCTATCGAGTTCAGCCAACCATTATAACATAGGGGATGTGTGTTACACCGTTACTACGGGGAGAGGCCACTACACTCATCGCTTAGTATTAAAGGTGTGCAGTATAGAAGAATTACTTAAGCAATTGAAACGGTTTGTTAGAACTCCATTTGTTACGATGGAAGATCATCATATTTATTATGGTAGCCATAACGTCAGTGCTAATAAAGCTAGCAGAAAATATCCTGAAATTGCGGCCGACTCTAAGCATGTCAAGGAGCTGCTGTTCAGTGTAAACAAAGATACATCTAATGCGGGAAGGATATTTCATGATTTTGCTCAGGCCTATACGCAAGGAGCAGAGATGAATTGGAAAAAGTTGTATCCAAAACATTCTTATAATAAAGTAAGTTTACCAACTTACAGCTATTCTAAAAGTAGATGCTGGATCAACATTCCGAAAGACCATGTACAGCCAGTTGAGAGGCAAGAGACTCTAACATCCATACATGAAGAGAAGTGTTACTATTATCAGCCGAAATGGGTCCCCAAAAATTTCACGGACAAGATCCCGGAACAAATAGACGGGAAAACCGTTTTTTTTCGAACGACTGCTCCAATATGCGACCGTATCAGTACATTTCTGGAAAATAAAAACGTGGATTATATTGAAGTTTATTATGGATCCGAGTTCAAAAAAGTAACTGATTGTAATTATGTAATTTCGAGCAAAGATTCAGACTACCTGTTATTAATTGAACAAGTAGGGAAGATTGGACATATCATTCATAGCTTTGATCTCGAGGAAAGGTTGGCACATCAAACTTTGGAGCTGCAGGAAAGTCTCGTTCGTGGCTTGTATAGTTTGGCTTCTTTAACGAAAGCGTTGCTCAAGAATCAGCGAAGGCAAGAAGTGGTGATTACCATGCTTACGAGGTTAGCAAACTCTGTGATAGGAGAAGAAAAGAACGTTCATCCTATCGGTGCCGCTATGCTTGGAATGGCGAAGGTTATTCATCAAGAACATCCGTACTTATATACTCGCAGCTTTGATTTGGATACAACAATTGAGCCTCGTACACTTGGACAAATTTTATCACCAATCAGAGAAACGATGGAATGCGCGTACCGAAACGGTGTTAGTTATATAGAAAGCTTAGAAAGAGCAGATTTCAAGAAAACGGAAACGAGTGCCCTTCGCAGCAATGGTGTTTATATTATTACTGGAGGACATGGAGATATTGGCTTAGAAGTGGCCAAACATTGGGCGAGGCAATGCCAAATCTCTATTGTACTTGTAAGCCGGACTCCAATACCGAGCCGCGAAAATTGGAATTTAATTAAAGCGGGGGATGATCCTAAGCAAAAACGCATTATTGAGAGCATCGAGGAAATGGAGAGCCGAGGTTCCTCCATATATTCTTACAGCGCAAATATTTCTGATTACGATCAAATGAAGTTGCTCTTCCAGCAAGTTAGGGATAGCTTGGGAGAAGTAAATGGTATTTTTCACGCAGCAGGAATCGCTGGAGAGGGTATGTTGTTCAGAAGAAGCCAAGAGCAAATTGAAGAAGTCTTATCCCCAAAAGTAATGGGGACGTGGAACTTACACATGCTCACGAAAGAGAATGACATTGACTTTTTTGTGCTGTGTTCGTCGATTGCTTCGCTTAGCGGAGGAGTGGGGCAGGGAGACTATACTGCTGCTAACCGATTTCTGGATTCATTCGCATCCTACCGAACTAGATTAGGAATGACGGCTTGTTCTATTAACTGGCCAGCCTGGAAGGAATTTGGAGTGGCAGTCGATGATAGCGTCAATGAAAATAATAGTATGATCAGCCATCATATTAAACCTTATTCTGCGTTGACTGCACTTGACCTGATTTTACATTCGAATCGACCACGAATAATTCTAAGTGAGATCATCCCTGCGAATGTAAATCAACAAATGACGCAAGGATCGATACGCGAACAACAGTCCTTCAATGATGTACTATTGGTTGGAAGAGAGTCCGGTGAGTATACGGAACTTGAGCAACGTTTGGCATGCATATGGGGCGAACTGTTCGAACGTGATGTAATCAGGGTGGATGACAATTTTTACGACTTAGGCGGACACTCCTTACTGGTCGTTCGGGTCGAGGTTGAACTAGAAAAGCATGGAGTTGCGGTAGACCATTTGGATATTGAACGAGACCAAACGCTTGAAAAAATAGCGAGAGCTCTAAAAAAATCGAATTTTAAGGTGGAGGACTAAGTGGGTGCTCTAACGAAAGCGGGGAAAAAGGGATGCAAAAGATCATTGAACCCATAGAACCTTTTAATGAAATTTATTATAAAAGCTGCTTGTATAATTCTTTATTTCCGGTTATAAGGCATTTTCAGCGTGGTATATTACCATTACTAATTAACGATTGGGCTGTGTACGAAACGACCCGGACAGGGGGAGGAGTGCTTTGCGGAATCTCTCACAGGACCAACAAGGACCTTTCAGAAGCTCTTGTAGAGCTTGGAGTCGCAGCCGAGAAGGAACGGTTTGTCGGAACAGTCGTTGATAAAATTAAGAATGCGATAGATATGGAGAGACCTGTTGTGCTATGGGTCGATTGTTACGAAATACCGATGCGCAAAGACACTTTCCAAAAAAAACATTTGCCACACACCATTTTAGTTCATGGATATGATGATTCGACTGATGATTTCCATGTAATTGAACATTTACAGATGGAGAATCTGTCCTATGACAAAAAAACGATTGGGGTGGATGCTTTGGAACGGGCGTACTTTGCATTTGATTATAAATTCAATCAGGGACCAATGAAACAGGATTCCTATTATGAATTTTACAAGTTAAATCAAGTTAACTCAATGGCACTTGACGAAGCTGAAAAATACCAAGAAATGACTAGGGCAAATATGAACGTAATTACAGCAGGTCTAGAACAACTGCTAGAAGTTTCAGAATTGTTATATGGGAAGTTAATGCAGAAAAAACCGTTATCCATAGATTATGCTGAGCAACAACTGGATAAGCTGAATTCACTCATTTTGGCGAAACAAGCCGAGCGTTATAAGCTGGAACTTTTGCAAATAGAACAGGAGCCCTTATGTGTCATACTAGATGGTATTATTAATGAATGGAGCATTATTAGAGCGATCGTGGCCAAGTATGTGTACTCCAATCAATTCAAAGTTGAACAATTTTCTCAATTGCCTGATCGAATCAGCAACATTTATAATGCCGAGCTTAATTTTTATGAAAATTTTTTATTGAAGAAATAAGAGGATCAAAGACATTTTTTTGTTGTGGGTGTCAACATATTAGAACAAAGGAGCGTCTTATGTATTCTATGGATACGATTACTCAAGAGTTACTTGAAATCATTAATGCTCATCTATTGCAAAGAGCTGAAGAGTCAGGAACTTTGAATGAGGTTAAATTGCTGACCAGTCTGGAAGGGAATCTAGAATTGTCGCATTATATGGATTCCCTTGATTTTATCAAAGTTATTGTTAATATTGAAAAAAAGTTTGAAGTAATTTTGCAAGAAGACCTGTATGTACTAACGAACCTGAGTTTTATCAGAATTGCAGAATTTATTAAAAAAAATAACAAAAAGGATTAATGCCAGCGTTTGGCAAGGAGCTGAGGTCAGCAATTAGAATGTGTGTGTAAGTATTATTTCTCGACACGCAAAATATCATGTTCGCTGAATTTTACCTAATCAATGTCTTAAGAGATTGATACAGTGACAATCGGAATGCAAACGAAACGATGGTTCTCCGAAACCGAAACGCCCTAGGCGTCGTTACAGCGCATTTTAGACAGTCTGAGTAGATAATAAGAATGTTGTGTGATGTCAGTTTCTTAATTGTTTGTAATCAGCTCTGACCTGAACAGGATTTGCAGTAGATATCCCTCCGAGTGCAGCAGTTTCAGATGAAGTGACCCGTCAAGCTGTCAACCTGTGGCCGGGTCACTTATTTTTACGATCGATATATGTTAGGAGCGCAATAATTAACATGGGGAACACGATTACGTCGTTAAAAGAGAAGTTCATAGGACTACCTACAGATGGAAGTAAGTCTATTTTCCACCATAGGTTGGCTGTACAAAGTGGTTATACCATTTGAAACGCTCTTATTCGAGAGCATTTATATTTTGCAAAAGGAACCTATATATTGGTTTTCACATGTCTTTAGTGATTGTAATACTTCACCCCAAATCCGCTACTATTGACGAACTAACCCCAAATTCTTTTCCAAATACGTCGCAAGCAATGCCAACGGGCTGTGGATATCAATGCCCATGTCTGCTGTAACCTGTGAAGCTGCAGGAGCCATGGAGAGCTGGGCTGCGACTACCCTTTTACCGGGATACTGCACAGCAATCTGCTGTAATCCTTCACGTACCGCTTCGTGATACCCTCGCTTATCTCCGCGCATAATCAACTCGAATGTACCCGGAATGCACACTGCTTCCGTCTGAGGTGTCTGGGAAACGTATAGTTGCCCATTTTCCTCCTCTTGCTGTAACGCCTGATTCACCCGTGCCATCGTTCCTTCAATGGTTGCGGGGTTGGTGAAAACGATGATGTAATCCTCTGATATTCGCCGCATTTCCTGCAATAGCGGATCATCTATGCCAATCACAGGCACAGGGACCTGTTTGGCTTCTTGCCCCAGTACTGTCGCAAAGAGGGTACACGTGACCAGAATGGCATCTGCATGACACTCAGCGATCCAGTGGAGCGTCTGTGCTACTTTTTCGTGAATGACCACATCAGAAAAGTCAGCATCATGTTTAAGACGATCCAAACCTGGATCGACGTAATGGACCAATTCAACACCATAAGGAGCAAGCGTTTCTTCAATTAAAGCGATGTTGGAATAGTGTGCGTGAAAACAACCAATGGTGATCATAGGCTAAGTCCCCTTTTACAGTTCGTATATGTCATGGATCTTGAAGATATTTAAACCATTATAAAAACATGACTGAGGACTGTACAGTTGTTTGTTGCTCAACGCCAATAACCGCCCTTCCGCCAAGCTGCGGAAAGACGGTTGATAACCGTACTCGAATAAGGTCCGGTGGCCATTTTATCGAGGGGAAGGAGACGCATTCTTCTTCGCCATTTTTTGCTGCAGAATTTCATGAAAGGATAGACCTTGAGTGTTCTCATTCTCCTTTTTAGGAGCAGTGGTCGCCGTGTTGCGCGGATATTGGTGGTGGTACGGGATCATTTGCTGAATAGGCATGCGGATCATCTTGGTTCCTCCTTTGATGCATTATTTTTAAATTATGTATTTCGACTGGTTATGTTGCCAGGTGCGCATATAGGTACATATGACTTGTTAGACGAAATAGATGACTTTAGAATGTAAATCCAATTGGATTGTAGTGATTTTACCCCGTATTGAGCAGATGTAAACGTTTTTAGGGAAATTCAGGAGTAAAGAACCTGATATGACAGGTTTCATGTGGGAGGATGGAATTGGTTGTTATGTGAATAGTCCTAATTCTAAGGAAGTCAATGGTACCGGCATATGAGGCATATTATCTGGTTGAATGATGCAAAGCATGCTAACTAACTTGGTACCATAGTCGGGTTGCTTAGGTGGTTATGTAGTTCCGGTTATGACAAAAAACTGCCGAGCAAACTCGGCAGCTGATGTGATATGAAGAAGGATGCGAACTAACTTTGATTCTGTCTGAGATGTATATCGTATTCTTTATCTATTTTGACGAACAGCGATGTATATATCGACTTGTACACTTTCGGGATTCAGGCTGCGCTCATCATACAATTCGAAATCTCCTGTGAAGGTCCGGTCGCTTTGTTTGTCCCATGCCCACACGGCTCCCCATGCTTCGCCGACAACTTCTGCCATGGGTCCTTTTCTGGAAGTGAATACGGCGTAAGTCGCAGGAGGGAGCAGAATGTCATCCAATCCTTCAGGTAAGGATTCATCGGAGCTGACCTCATGCCCCACCAGTATGGTGTATTCTCCGGTTATGCCATCGGTGTAATCCGCGTAACAGCCATAGCGGGCAGCTTCCGGTGCAGGGAGGTGCTCTGAGGCAAAATAATTGTTCCAGAGTCCCTGAATACAGCCTTTGCCACTGATCTCAATGGCATTGGTTGTACGGGCGGATACGCCAGCAAGACGTTTGCTTGGGAGCGTGACATAACGAACCGGCTGGGTAGAGAACGAATTGTCTGTTGTTACCTGACCTGGATGAGTATCAGCAGCTGAGTTCCCCGCTAGGAATTCCGCATGTTGATCAACCGGAGTAGTACGCCATCGTTTCAAAAAGGGCAGCTGGTTACGCAGCATCGACCGAGCAGATTCCTCGTCCATGCCCTCGTCCTTCAGAATGGCAGTACACATCTCGGTCATGCCTTCCATTGAAATACCAGGCTGTTCGAACGTGCCTTCCTTGTAACAATAGATACAGTATTCACGGGTCGTGCTTCCATCTGCTTCGGTGCCCAATTGAGCAGGGGTTGTCAGCGGCATTCCGCAGCTTTGACATACAGTGACGTTCATTATTAATTCCTCCTTGGATATGTACAGATTGAATATATCTGAAGTATACGGGGAGGAACTGGACAGCTGTCTGTCAGGTTTGAGTCGGGGTTATATAATTTTGTACAATTTGCTCGGCGATACGGCAGACTTCGTCCCGAATATGCTGAGGTTCCAATACTTCAACATCCGCGCCGAAGCCCAGAATGAACCCGTATAACCAGGCATCCTCGGGAAAAGCAACCTGGCTGATGTAATAGCCATTTCCATCAGGGATGACGTTCTCAATCCCGAACCATTCTTCCGCTAGATGACGGACGCGAGCATGGAATCTCAAGGTTAACCCAGCCTGACTGCCCGGACGGGTCCATTCCTGCTGCCAGGGTCTGTCCTGTGGGTTAATAACTTTACGCTCGAAGTGCTCATTCGCAAGCGTGACATCTTGCATACGTACAAGCTTGAACATGCGAAACTGATTTCGCTCGTGGCAAAAGGCATACAGGTACCAGGAATGCTTCTTGAGTACGATGGTATGAGGGTCGGCAGTTCGGTGAGTCTGTGTACCTTCCGCACTGCAGTAGGTAAAGGTGACAGGTCGTAATTGATCCATGCCCTGTTCGATTAGTTGAAGCTTAAGTTGCAGTGCTTCGGGATGTGTCCAGGTTGAATAATCGACGATGAAACGATTGGTATTGGCCTGAAAATCATCATTCTTGGCTTCAGGCACGATGCTGCTTAGTTTTTCCACCAGAAGCTCACGCGCCGCATTGGCATGGGAGGTGGATACGCTGCGCAGTGCAGTGACGATGGACGCGAGGTCCTTGTCTGTTAATACGTTTCGATCCAGACGGTAGCCCTCTGCCAGACCAATCCCGCCGCTTGCGCCCTGATACGTCACCACTGGAATGCCTGCTTGACCCAATGTATCAATGTCCCGATAGATGGTACGGATGGATACTTCGAACGTATCTGCCAAGTCTTTGGCTTGTACTCGTCCGCGATTGATGAGTAGCACCACAATAGCTAACAAACGCTCCAGTTTCATATCTATGGATTCCTTTCATTGGTTTATCTGTTGGATTCAAATATGTTATATTGTTGAGCATCACACATAGGAGTGGAATAAGCAATGAAGCGAATTACGATTCTGATCGCAGACGATGAAGTTGAGATTGCTGACCTGGTTGCATTGCATTTACAAAAAGAAGGATATCACACCATTAAAGCCTTCGATGGGAAGGCGGCGGTTCAAGCCGTCCAGACCCAGGCGATAGATTTGGCGATCCTGGACATCATGATGCCTGGCATGGACGGATACGAAGTAACCCGCAAAATTCGGGAGCAGCATCATCTGCCGATCATTTTCCTGAGTGCCAAAACGTCGGATATGGACAAAATTACGGGACTTGTGATGGGCGCCGATGATTATATGACCAAACCTTTCAATCCGATGGAGCTTGTTGCCCGGGTCAACTCTCAGTTGCGTCGTTCCCTGCAGTTCAGCCAATCGGCGCCTATGCAGCGCACCAATCTGGAGAAGGGCGGGCTCATCATCATGCCAGATCAACATCGCGTTACACTCTACGGCAAACCAGTGGAACTAACACCGAAGGAGTTCGACATTCTGTATCTGCTCGCGAGCCACCCCAAACAGGTGTTTAGTGCGGAAAGCATTTTTGAGCAAGTGTGGGGAGAAGCCTATTATGAGAGCGGGAACACGGTGATGGTCCATATTCGCACATTGCGCAAAAAGCTTGGGGAAGATGTGAACAAGAATAAGTTTATCAAAACCATTTGGGGTGTGGGGTATACGTTTAATGACTAAACGAAGAAGTTTTCGCACGACCATGATTATGTTGTTAGGGTTAAGCATGCTTGCCTCTGGCGCAATCACCTATGGGATTTACAAGCTTTTACAAGCCTATTATTCGGGTGTCCGTGCTGAAGATCAGCTCGCTGAATATCGTCATTTTATGAAAAGTATCGGAGATATCTATTTCTTCCTGATCTTATTTATCCCGCTCGCCATTCTATTCTTCTTCTGGTTTACCAAGCCTTACGCGACGTATTTCAAGGATATTTCCACAGGGATCAGGCATTTGGCCAACGGTGACTTTCAGCATCGTGTACAGATCTCATCCAAGGACGAATTAGGTACGATTGCAGAGGATGTAAACTTGGCTAGTGAGAAACTAAGGGAAGCGGTGGAACGAGGGGATTTTGCTGAAAATAGTAAGGACCAGCTTGTTGTCAATCTGGCGCATGACCTGCGAACACCGCTGACCTCTGTGCTTGGATATTTGGATCTGCTCATGAAGGATGATCAGCTGACGGAGGAACAGGTCAGGCACTTTACGTCGATTGCATTCACCAAGTCACAGCGTCTGGAGAAGCTGATTGATGATTTGTTCGAAATTACCCGCATGAATTATGGCATGCTGCCTATAAACAAGACACCACTGGATCTTAGTGAACTGCTAAAACAGATGAACGAAGAACTCTATCCTGTATTCGAGAAGAATCATCTGACCACCCGATTAAAAATAGACACTGAACTTACCATCTCCGGTGATGGTGAGTTGCTGGCTCGTGTGTTCGAGAATCTGCTGATTAACGCTGCACGGCACGGCAAGGATGGTATGTATGTGGATATTAACGGATATCACGATGCAGATCAGGTTATCATTCAGGTGATTAACTATGGTGGACATATTCGTCCGGAGGAATTGCCGCATATCTTCGATATGTATTACACCGGAGATCGTGCCAGGACCCCTCAGGAGGGTGGGACAGGTCTCGGCCTATTTATCGCACGCAATATAGTGGAACAGCATGATGGTACGATTTCGGCCCAGAGTGATGTGGTACGGACGCAATTCGAAGTTCGTTTACCTGTATTCCATTGAGGTCTGACAGCAAATTTAAGAAAAACTTTAGAATTGCCCTGCTTTTTCTTTAACTAGTTTTCTCTATCCTTGATGTATGAGGTAAAAGGAGGAACAAGCATGAAAAAGTGGGGCTTTTTGATATGCATCATTTTGATCGGATATATCGTTACGCAGTCACCGGGATGGCTTCAGCAGAAGGATGAATTACCCATTGAGATTCAGAATACGCGTGAAAACCCGGCAGGTTATACCGTATCCGTCACCGGAAACATTCAGGATCAGGTACATAAGGGCAACTTGTTACTGGTTAATAAGCAATACCCGGTTCATGCGGAAGGGGTCAAATCCGATATTGTATATGTGGCGCATGAGGATGATCTGCTTCGTGGATATGGAATACAGGATCAGAAAATTATGTTATCACGGCAGGTGGCACAGGAGTTTCGGAAGATGGTTGAGGCAGCAGGAGAAGAGGGAGTACGATATTTCCTCATCAGTAGTGGCTACAGGGACTTTGCGAAGCAGGACGAGCTTTATCGGGAAAAGGGTTCAGACTACGCACTTCCTGCGGGTCACAGTGAGCACAATCTGGGGTTATCCCTGGATGTCGGCTCCACATTGGCTAGCATGAATGAAGCACCCGAGGGGGCTTGGCTGGAGAAAAATGCATGGAGGTACGGATTCATTCTACGTTACCCGAAGGATAAGGTGAGCATTACGGGTATTCAGTATGAACCATGGCACTTCCGATATGTGGGGTTGCCACATAGTGCTGTTATGCATAAGAACAATCTGGTGCTGGAGGAGTACCTTGATTTGCTAAAAGAGAAAGAGAACATTACTGTGGAAGTAGAGGATGAGGCGTATCATATCCGCTATTATCGGGCCACCCAAGATACAACCGTTTACATACCTGAACAAGGCCAATATGAAATATCGGGTGATAACATGGATGGCGTCATCGTTACCGTTAAGAAATAACAGGGCAACACCAGGGAGGAAGAGCAACATGAAGCACAACAACCAGAAGAAAACCAAACATTACATCCTTTGGATTGCCGTGTTCATTGTCTACGTATACTTACTTACCAAGCTGATTCTGTTCAAAGGAAGTCCCGTCGACTTTGGCATCGTGAAGGTTCGGCTTATGGCATTCTTGCAACAACCGGATCTGATCCATACGCGAACCGTAAACCTGACGCCATTTCAGGAAATCTCACGAGACTGGAACAGCCTGTCGTTACATCGTCCAGGCACCGCAATCCATCTGCTAGGGAATATACTGGCTTTTATCCCGCTGGGCATCTTCATTCCTGTGCTGACGGGTAACAAATTATATTCTGGAGTAAAGGTGTTCCTGCTGTCCCTGCTGCTCAGTCTGGGCTATGAAGTGACACAGTTGTTGACGGGTATGGGTATATTTGATGTGGATGATCTAATGCTCAATACGCTCGGCGGCTTGATTGGATATATTATTATGACCACGGCCATCGGCCTGAAAAGGTTGTTGGTGGTAGGAGAATCCCGTGTGACGGCGAAGAAGTTAAATTCTAAGGAAAGTCACGTGTAAGGAGGGGATCAACTTGATTATAATGGCTGTACTGTTTATTAGCGCAGGGCTGATGTTTCTCGTGTATCCACACAGCGTAAAGGATGCTTCGGAAAAACAGATCACGGAGCGAGTGATCATGTCGAGATGGGTCGGAGGCTCGCTAATTGCCCTGTCGTGTTTGTTTCTCATCATGGGTAAAATTCAACTGTTGGATCAAGCATCACATTATATTGGACACTAGAAGAAAGTCGGCCTTGAAGCAATAGAAATAGAGGACACACACATACTGGACCCACGGCTCCCCCATCATTGTGCAGAATGCATGTAACGGGGAGTTTTTTTGTATTTTCATAAGGTATCAAATTAAGGATAGAATCAGTAAATTTTGCGAGTGACATTGCCAATGAGTTAGAGTAGAGAAGACGCGTTAGGACCTATTTCTTACAAAAAAGGAGGGCACACATTGTATTCATTGGCTAAAGAACTAGCAGGAACAATGAAAGCCATTATTAAAATTGAAAGCGAAATTGCTGAAGCTAAAAATAATCACTACGATGAAGAAGTAGTGCGTGCTTTAGAACAGAAAAGATCAGATCTGATAAGATCCTGTACACGTGATGAGCTGTTAGTTATAAAAACAGTAATGAAAGTGGGATGGTCGGAAAGAGGATATCGATACCATTTTAACTCGGATGACATTGAGATTATTCACCTACCCATTGAGTTAAACGAGCATGAGTTGATGCAGAAATATTCCTATTATTTAATACATAAGACTGAACGCGAACTTGCGGATAGCATTGAGTACTATACCGCTGTGTTGGAACAATTGAAAGAAGGTATGGAGATTTTAAAACTCTAAATCAATATTCGACGAGCTACTAGGAGGCCTTCCAAATGATAATGAAAATTTCGTATTATACGCCAGATGGTTTCTACTATTATGTCCCCGATCAATACGCAGAGGAGATAGAAGAGTGGAGAATTGAATTTTCCGATTTTTTGCAGAGTATAGAGGGGAAACATCCATTTACAGAATATATGGAGTCCATTAATTATGAGGGTAAGTTGGAATACGCTATTTTTTGTCGTAGTTATGGTGGAGATGATTTTGTGGACTGGATTAACGTGGAAAAATTAAATTGTAGGGGTATATATCGTATTGCCGAGCCACTTGATGAGTTGGAAGTTGGATTGAGAATTGATTTTTAAATGATATGAACCTAATTAAAATTAGATTGATCGAGCATATCGACAATTAAATAATATAAAAAAAGCTCCCCATCACGTGCAAATCGCACGTAGCGGGGAGCTTTTTGGTATAACTTCATCACATTAAATATTGATGTAATTAAGCTTTTTTCATCATTTGACGCAATACGGTTTGTAGGATACCGCCGTTATGGTAGTAATCCACGTCGACCATGCTGTCCAGACGAGCGATGACAGGGAAGTCGAACTGTGTACCGTCCTCGCGAGTTACGGTTACTTTCAACTCTTGTCCTGGTTTCACATCATTGCTGAGACCCGTAATGTCATACGTTTCACGTCCGTTCAGACCAAGGCTGGACCAGCCGTGACCTTCCTGGAATTGCAATGGCATTACGCCCATGCCCACCAGGTTACTGCGGTGAATCCGCTCGAAGCTTTCCGCGATAACGGCTTTGACGCCGAGCAGGAATGTTCCTTTTGCCGCCCAGTCACGGGAGCTTCCTGTACCATACTCTTTACCAGCGATAACGATCAGGTTCTGTCCTTCATCCTGATACTTCATGGAAGCATCGTAGATGGACATTTCTTCGTCCGTCGGCAGGTACTTCGTAATACCGCCTTCTGTACCAGGAGCTACCTGGTTACGAATACGAATGTTGGCGAACGTACCACGCATCATTACTTCATGGTTACCACGGCGTGAACCGTAGGAGTTGAAGTCTTTGCGCTCTACGCCATGCTCTTTCAAGTACAGTCCAGCTGGGCTGGATGCTGCAATATTACCTGCTGGCGAGATATGGTCCGTTGTCACGGAATCCGCAAGCAATGCCATAACGCGTGCAGAACGGATATCCGCTATATCGTTCAACGTGTCGCCAAGCTCTTGGAAGAACGGAGGATTCTGAATGTACGTGGAATTCGGATCCCACTCGTACAATTCGCCTTCCGGTACAGAAATCGCATTCCAACGCTCGTTGGCTGTAAATACGTTCTCGTACTTGTTGCGGAACATCTGAGCGTTCAGGGAACTTGCGATGGTATCCTTGATTTCCTCGGAGCTAGGCCAGAGGTCCTTCAGGAATACAGGCTCATTGTTCGTATCATAACCGATTGGATCGGTTTCAAAGTCAATATTCACAGTACCCGCAAGTGCATATGCAACAACGAGTGGTGGAGATGCCAGATAGTTGGCTTTAACCTGTGCATGCACACGGCCTTCGAAGTTACGGTTACCAGACAATACAGCCGCTACGGTCATATCGTTCTCAGCAATGGCTTCGCTCACTTCGTCCGGCAGTGGGCCGGAGTTACCGATACATGTTGCACAACCGTAGCCGGCAACGTTGAATCCGAGTTGGTCGAGGTACGTGATCAGACCTGCTTTTTCCAGGTACTCGGTAACCACAAGGGAACCTGGTGTCAGACTGCTTTTCACATATCCTGGTTTGGTCAGGCCGCGTTCAACTGCTTTTTTCGCGAGTAATCCTGCTCCGACCATAACACTTGGATTCGAAGTATTCGTACAACTTGTGATCGCCGCGATCACAACAGCGCCTGCTTTCAGTTCACTGGTGGAACCGTTCGGATGCTTCACAGGTACGGTTTGTTCGATTTTCTCATCGCTCAGACCGTAGCCGCCTTTATCTACAGGTGTGCGAATGATGCTGTTGAAGCTTTCTTTCATTTGTTTCAGCTCGATGCGATCCTGTGGACGTTTTGGTCCTGCAAGACTTGGTACAACAGAGCCGAGATCCAGTTCAATCACATCTGTGAATTCAGGATCAACGGTGCTGGAAGTACGGAACATGCCTTGAGCTTTGTAGTAAGCTTCAACCAATTCAACCTGTTCGTCAGGACGGCCAGTGCTGCGCAGATAGTTCAACGTTTCGCTATCAACCGGGAAGAAACCGATGGTAGCGCCATACTCAGGTGCCATGTTGGCTACCGTTGCACGGTCAGCCAGACCGATGTTGGCAAGACCTGGTCCGTAGAACTCAACGAATTTACCAACAACACCTTTTTTACGAAGCAATTGGGTAACGGTAAGTGCCAGATCCGTTGCTGTTGCGCCTTCGCTCAGGCTGCCTGTCAGTTTGAAACCGATAACGTCCGGTGTTACAAAATAAAGCGGTTGGCCCAGCATGCCTGCTTCGGCCTCGATTCCACCAACACCCCAACCAACAACACCAAGTCCGTTGATCATGGTGGTGTGGGAGTCTGTACCTACGAGGGAATCCGGGAATACAACGGTTTCACCGTCCACGGTTTTTGTTGCTGCCACGGAAGCGAGATACTCCAGGTTAACCTGGTGAACGATCCCTGTGGATGGTGGAACGGCACGGAAGTTGTTGAATGCCGTTTGTGCCCAACGCAAGAAGCGGTAACGCTCTTCATTACGCTCGAACTCGACCTTGATATTGTAATCAAGTGCATCGTTGGTACCGAAAGCATCAACCATGACGGAGTGGTCGATAACGAGATCGACGGGCACGAGCGGGTTGATTTGTTTCGGATCGCCGCCTGCTTTTTTCACAGTATCACGCATTGCAGCGAGATCAACGACAACCGGTACACCGGTGAAATCCTGCAGAACGATACGTGCAGGGATGAATGGAATTTCCTTGTTATTGTCACGGCCATCTGCCCAGCCGGTCAGTTGTTTTACGTGTTCTTCGGTAATGGCACGTCCGTCGAATTGACGAATTGCTGCTTCAAGCAACACTTTAATGGAGAAAGGGAGCCTGGAAAGATCGCCGTGGCCGCCTTCCTGAAGAGCATCGAGACTGTAGTAGCGGTAAGACTTGCCTCCAACCTCAAGACTGCGAGCGGCGGAGAAATGATTCTTTGCTGACATACATGTACCTCCTTGGGATGTGTCGGTGAGATGAAGAAAACGTTCATTTACGTGAAGAACAGGCCTTCATCGTTCCGTGTTCTCGTTTGTTAGTTTCATCAGGTGAAACGTAATTTCATAATCATAACTTTAGTTTTAAGTATACCGTTTTCACCTCTGTACGTAAAGGGCTTTTTGCCTGTTCAAGCAAGCTTTTGAACCAATGAAGGCGTTTTCGTGAAGCGAGAAGGAATAAGATATCGCATGTACCTGAATTTACCGAATTCAGAGACTTCATCCCGAGACACGTACATACAACCGAAGACCCTCTCATATGAATAGTAGGAGTTTATATACGCAATGAAATACTTCAGACAGAACTCATGCCAAAGGGGGACATAGGCTTGGAACGGGAATGGAAGAGTGCCTTATACACTTACGTGAACCAGTACAATCGCTGTGAGATCGACTACCGTCCACAGACCAGCGAACGGATTGTTACCGATCCTGACTTCGTGGTAGAACGGGGAGAGCGTATGGCAAGGCTGGACGAATGGTACCGTAAGCGGCGCGCCGTGCCTCTTCGCAGCGAGACCAGCGCCAAGCTTGTGCGCACTCTCATGGATGGACAGGAAGAAGCGGTGGTGGATGTACAATTGTACAGCAGGCTGTTCTACGAGAAGAACGGGATCACCCATCGGGAGGACCGGATTGAGCGGGAGCGGTTAACCTTTCTGCGGCAGAGTGATGGATGGATCATTGGACGGGTCGAGCGGGAAGTGCCGGAGCGTCGCCCAGCTGGAGAAGGGCGTCCCTTTCAACAAGCCGATTTTGTACAGGCGATGAACCGGCCGCTGCTGAATCGGGAAGTTCTGGGTCAAGGCAGAAGCTCAAGGCAGCAGGCGTATCGTAGAGATCTGGCAGTTGCCTATGCAGATCGATGGTGGAATGCAGGGAATCCGGCATATGAGGAATTTGATGTGGATTGCACCAATTACGTGTCCCAATGTCTCTTTGCAGGGGGCGCACCCATCCACTATACTGGTAGAAGAGAAGCTGGCTGGTGGTATAAGGGGTATGTGAACGGCTCCGAAATGTGGAGTTTCAGCTGGGCGGTTTCCAATAGTCTGGAGCGTTACTTGTCAGGCAGCAGCTGGGGTCTGACTGCCACAGCAGTAGATCGTCCCGAGCAGCTGATGCTCGGAGATGTTATTCTTTACGATTGGGATGGAGACGGCAGATTTCAGCACAGCACCGTTGTGACCGCATTTGATGCGGGCGGCATGCCGCTTGTTAACGCACATACGGTGAGCAGTCGTCACCGATATTGGGATTACCGGGATTCTTACGCTTGGACAGAGCGGACGGTATACCGGCTTTTTCATATTGCAGATGAGTTTTAATGACGAAAGATTTTCGGGATGCGGTGACGCAGACATCCAGTTCCGTGTAAAATAAGACCAGGTAACGCAAGCAGAATAACAAGGGTGCTGAGCATGCAAGGGTGACAGCATCAGGCACAGATAATCGGAGGTTACGCATGAGTATGGATAAATTAAAAGTAGGCGTCGTGTACGGCGGCAAGTCAGGCGAGCATGAGGTGTCGCTGCAAACGGCGTTTGCTGTAACGAGCGCATTTGATTATGAGAAGTATGAACTGGTTCCTTTTTATATCTCCAAGCAAGGTACATGGAAAAAAGGACCTGTCATGCATGCGCCGTTCGCGCAGATTGAAGATTTGAAGCTGGAGCAATCGGCGGGTGGAACTCAAGATGCACTGAATGCACTGTTTGGCCGATTGTATGGCGGAGCAGAAGCCCTGGACGTGATGTTCCCTCTGCTGCATGGTACGTTTGGTGAAGATGGCACCATTCAGGGCATGTTCGAGATGGCGGATATGCCATATGTAGGTGCAGGTGTACTCGCTTCAGCTGGCGGCATGGACAAAGTGGTCATGAAGAAGCTGTTCGCACAGGCTGGTATTGACCAGTGTGCCTTTACGTATTTTAACGCGACACAATGGAAGCAGACAGAGCACGAAATGATCGTACAGGTGGAAGATGAACTGGGATATCCTTGTTTTATCAAACCGGCTAATCTGGGCTCCAGCGTGGGCATCTCCAAAGCGCGTAACCGTGATGAGCTGAAAACCGCTGTCGAGTTCGCACTTCGGTACGATACGAAGGTAGTCATCGAAGAATTCGTTGAAGCACGCGAGGTTGAGGTAAGCGTCCTTGGCAATGACGAGCCTATGGCTTCCGTTCCAGGGGAGATCGTATCCTCCGGTGAATATTATGACTATGCAGCCAAGTATATCGATGGTCAGTCACAGATGCTGATTCCGGCACCACTTGACCCCGAAGCTGCAGATCGCATTCGCGAAGCAGCATTGCAGGCGTTCCGTGCGATCGAAGGTAACGGGATTTCACGTGCGGACTTCTTCATTCGGAAAAATGACGGTGCATTGCTTATTAATGAAGTCAACACCATGCCTGGTTTCACACCATACAGCATGTACCCACTCTTGTGGCGCGAGACAGGTGTGTCGTATGCCGAGCTGCTGGATCGCATGATTGAGCTGGCACTGGAGCGTTATAACCGCAAGCAGGCACTGAATTACGAGAACGGCGTACAGGCGTAGCCTGAGACGACAAGATCAGGAGGGGTATGCATGGGATTTCAGACTGAATTCAATTCCGTATGCAAGTTCAAGAGTGAGCAGGAACTGTACGAACTGCTTGAATACGGTCGCGGCAAAATGGTTAAACAAGGCTTTCGGGTATTTCCTACCGGCCAGAAAGTCATTGCTTATACACCCGATAACGTGGCTGTAGCCATCGTGAAGATCGTGGTTTCCATTGCAGAGATCAACTTCCAGGGTCAAGAAGTAACCGAGGTAGAGATGCAGTTGATCCGCAAACTGACCGAGGAAGAATCACGCGTTCAGACCGCACTCGCGGATGAGATGTTCTTCGGAGAGCAAGCACAGGAATAGTTGCTCAGTGTGATTGTAGGGCGGATGGACTGATTTGCCAGAATACGATTATGGTCACTCTTTTAGGGTAAAACTTGGTTATATACAGTGACGGTACATCCTAACGGTTGAATATGCCGTGCAGGTTTTCCGCCCTAACAGAGAGGAAGAAATTCATGCTCGTACGTTTTGGTTATGTGGCAATGTCCGTGCTTGTTGAGAATGCCTCACCTTCCCGGACCATGACCATGTCCAGTTTTAACAAAATTGATGACAGGGAAGCAGCCATCCGCAAGCTCGAACGGATTGCAGCCGAGAACCTGCACAATACACTACGATTACTCCGGCACAACAAGGGTAGCCATATTCATGTATATCGCTTCTCTTCCAAATTGATTCCACTGGCGACACACGAGGACTTGAATGACTGGGATCCATTCCCGGCACTGAAGCAGGACTTTGCGGCCATTGGTGATTTTGTGAAGGCGAATCATATGCGTGTGTCCTTTCACCCGGATCATTTTACCGTACTTAGTACACCTCGCGAGCAAGTTCTGCACAACTCGATTCGCGACCTTCGCCATCATGTTCGGATGCTGGATGCCATGGGTCTGAATGCCACTGCCAAGAACAATATACATATTGGTGGTGCATACGGGGACAAGCCTTCGGCGGGGCTTCGTTTTGAAGAGAACTTTTTGAAGCTGGATCGGGACATTCAGGAGCGACTGACACTCGAAAATGATGACAAAACGTTCAATGCGGCCGAGACACTCGCTGTATGTCAGCACTTGGGATTGCCCATGGTGCTGGATATTCATCACCAGTGGGTCAATAATGAGGGTGAACAGCCATGGGATCTGTGGCCTGATATCCTGAAAACATGGGATTCACCGCTCGCTCAGGCAGATTCACCGGCTGATCAGCCATTGCCACCCAAAATTCATGTGTCCAGTCCGAAGAGCGAGAAGGATCTGCGAGGGCATGCTGATGGTGTAGAGGTAGAGCCTGTGCTCGACTTCTTGCGTCATATTGCAGCAGACACCCCGAGGCTTGACGTGATGATTGAGGCCAAACGTAAGGATGAGGCTCTTGTGCAACTGATGCAGAAGCTGGCATTCTATCACGAAGAGGGTGTGGAGTGGGTGGACGAGTCTACCGTCATCATTCATCCGTAGTGTCAAAAGGGGCCTGGGCAACGAGAAACTTTACGACCTGTGAGGCGTATACTTTTAACAAGAATTTCAACTTTTCATAGATTGATATAGAAAGTAGAGTGAACGCTTTGAATGAGAAGGAAAAGCAACCTTATGTCGTGACAAGCAAAAGCTATACTGCCGTTGCCATTAATGCAGCTTCCAAGGCCGGTGAATGGATCAAGAGTCGTCTTGGAACGGTAAGCGAACTGGGAACCAAATATTCACCTCAGGATCTGGTCACCGAAGTGGATAAAGGAGCGGAGCAGATGATCCGCCGCCTGATTCTGACCCATTTTCCCAGCCATGCTATTCTGGGTGAAGAAGGCGTAGAACCGGGACCGGAAGCTTCAGCAAAAGCACTGAAAGAGGCAGAGGAGGAAGAGTTCCTTTGGATTGTTGATCCTGTCGATGGAACGACGAACTTTGTACATGGATTTCCGTTTTACTCGGTATCCATTGCTTTGGCCCATAAAGGTGAAGTCATTGTCGGCGTGATATACGACCCTTCCCGTGATGAGATGTTTGTTGCGGAAAAAGGTAAAGGGGCATACGTTCACGGAAACCGTATGGTTGTATCTGGTGAGCAGGAACTGAATCAGAGTCTGATTGCGGTTGGTTTCCCGGCAGATACGACCTATGCGCTACCGCTTAATATGGCCGCTGTGCAGGCTCTTGCTCCGCAAGTTCGTAACTTGCGTGCAGGCGGATCTGCTGCCATGCATCTGGCATATGTTGCTGCAGGGCGTCTCAGTGCCTACACTGAAATTGGATTGAAACCATGGGATATTGCGGCAGGCGCGCTGCTGGTGGAAGAATCCGGTGGCAAGGTTACCGACACCATCGGAACGCCTTATCAATTGTCTGTAAGTCATCTGGTTGCCAGCAACGGCCACATCCATGATGCATTGACAGATGTGTTGAAGGAAGCGAAGGCTACCGGCTTGGAGTGAGTTGATTCAACTCATCCATGCTTTAATAACCTGTAAATTGTACATTAACGGAGGGGACAGAAAGCATCTGAAGAAACGAAGTGCTCGCCTTTATCACCGGATTTCTCCCTTGGATAAGGGAATCAAAGAAATCTGGGGATAACAGCGATCGGAAGATGGTTCTGTACACGAAGTGGACGTCCAATAGTATGGTTAACGCATGTATGACTTTAATTAAAGGAGCGAAAACAATGGATGAATCCAAAGAACTGGAACGACGGCTCAGTGAAATGCTGACGGAAGGGGACATGGAAGAGTCCGGCGACACCGATCAGCGTGAACGCCAGCTGATTCCTCCCAAATATGAAGTTCGGATACAGACGGAACGTGATCCAATTGTCGAGGAAACATTAAAGTACCGGAAGATGGTACGCGAAGTGGACGATCGTTATGATCGGTACCTGGATCGAGCTGCCGGGAAAAAAGCGGAGAGCAACACGAGTCATACGAATTCGGTAGACTCGGAAAAGCCCGAATCTTAACGAACCACGAACTCTATAGTTGTAAGATAACCAATAACAGGCTCCTCTCAGGGAGTCTGTTATTTTCATGTGTGTTTCTGACAGAGAGGACAAGGCCTGCCCTTAAATGATAGAATAGAGTTACACAAATTTATGTCATTGGAGCGACAGATGTACTATACATTAGTGTAAAATTATAGATTCGATTAAAGGAGTGTTACCCCGAATGAAGCGTAAACGTATATGGGAAAATACAGCTGCCGGTATAACGGCGAGCATGTTGGCAGGAATGCTGTTCTTCACATCATCCGCATTGCCTGCACATGCTGCTGATGTCAAAACTGGCGTATCGCCAGCGGGTACAAACGAGGCTTCGCTGACTGCGACGAATGATGCAGTAGCTGTAACCCAGGAGTTCCGCATCGTCACATTGGGAGATTCCATAACGGTTGGGTATGAGCCCAACACGAAAGAATTGCCTTATGGTTATGTAGAACGACTGCATGAGCAGGGTTTGCTGCATGGACGTACACAGGTGGATAACTACGGGATTGCTGGTTTGAAAACCAGCGGCCTCAAGAACTTCACTACCGCAATTAAGGAAGGCAAGACACTCACTTCCGAAACTATTCAGCCGAGTCTTCCCGATCCAAGAGCGGGACAGATTGGAGCAAATACTGCTGCAATTCGAGAGAGCATAGCACAGGCTAATCTGGTTGCAATCACCATTGGGGGAAATGACGTATCTGAGCTTCTCGGTACAGCAGACAAACTGAGTGATCAGGAACTGGAAGAGAAGGTAAAAGAATTACTCGCAACATATACAGCCAATGTTAGTGCAACGATAAATGATATCCATGAGATCAATCCGACAGCTAAAATGGTCATCGCTGACCAGTATCAACCGATGCCAGAAGTAGCCGGCAAGGCCCTCTATGCCAAACTTATGGAGGCATCGCAAGGCTTCACCCAGACTATTGATGGAATTGCAGCTCAATTCACAGCTCAGGGTACCGATGTAAAGGTGGCTCACGTAGCTAAGGAGTTTATTGGCGGTGAAGGCACCATGACACATATGATCAAAAATCGCGATTTCCACCCGAATCAATTCGGATATGCAGCCATTGCCGAAGAATTTGCCAAAACGATCTGGGGCGACTACACGAAGCTGACTGCACCTGATACAGGTGAACCGATGAATATTATCGTGAGTGGTAAAACATTGAATACACCGTACAAACCGATTATCCGCAATGGCAAAAACTTTGTCGCGATCCAGGATATCGTGAACGCGGTCGGTGCCACTACAGTATGGGATAACAAAACTTCAACAGCAACCATTACATACGAAGACCGGAAGGTTGCCGTGAAGATCGGTGCCAATGCAGTGAAGGTTAACGGAGCATCCGTTACCGTGGATACACCTGCATTCCTGAACAAGGTAGGCAAAGAGTCCAAAACGTACGTCCCCCTTGCCATGGTAGCCGAAGGCCTTGGGTTTGACGTGCTATATGTAGCGAAGTTGAAAACTGTTTTTGTGAATCCGTAAAACGTATATACGTATTTATTAATAAGGTTTGGAGATACGAAACTAATTAAAATGAGAATGCCGACACCTTCCTTTATGATTAGGAAGGCGTCGGCATTTTTACTTGGCAGACTGAATGAAATTATAAGGTTGTACTACTTTTGCGCTTTTTGTACAGATGGTGAATCCAGGTGAAGATCCATTCCATAATATGATAGAAAACTGAAATGGATAGAGCGGACCAGAAATCTTGGATATACACCCCTTCAAAGATAGAGGCCAAAAAGTAAATAATGATACTGTCTATTATTATTGTGACAGAATTTCTGGTATAAACTGAAACCCGTCTTTGCACACCATAGTTCAAGGCAGCAATGATAATAGGATGAATGATTGTTTCGAAGAATATAAATCCAATTAAAATAAATACAGAAAATATAATCCCATCACCAATCTGTTCAAAATATAACGAATTACTCATTCCACCAAAAGTATAAAAGAACAAACTATATAATGCTGTGAAAAAGGCAACAGGCACAATGATCAATAGAGATAACAAAGGGATAAGCCAAAGTCTTACGTGTACTGGTGGGGGTGATTCTTTATCTTTGCGAGCTATAAACTTAATGATTTCATTTAGTGATACAAAAAGAAAAAGTATCAAAATAAAGAGAATAAGTATGTGGGTAGAATTCATATTTCCTCCTATGGGATTATTAACATCTAAATTACTTTAATTGCCATAAAAATAAAATATACTTTACTTCTTAAGAAGTAAAGTATATTTTTTCAACTACCTCAAGTTTATGCTAAAAAAGTAATTTTAAATAAATTACTGGTAATAAAGTCTGATTGAGGTAAAAGTATTTTTCAACTACCTTTAATTTAAAGTCCTGCTAACCAAACAATGTATGTTGCAATTTCATAAGCCTCTGCTGGTGGGACTCCAATACTAACAAGTCCAGAAGCAATAATATTTTCTTGCCAGTTCGTAATAGAATCGAGTAAATCTGCAATTTTACTTGAATATTTGATCACAAAATTACCTGCACTAGGACTAAGTTTTGAGAGTAATTTACCTAGGTAGTCTCCACCGTAGCGAAGGGCAGAAGTGATTGCTTTTTTAATAACATTTGAAATAAGATTTTGTGCTCCTACATCACCATTATTTACAGCAGTTGGAGTTATAGTAACTGTATTAGATGAAACAGTAGGGAAAGATCTTGTAGTTAGATTGTTGGGAACGATTGTTGAACTAACAGATACAACTGTTTTCGTAGGAGCGGGACTTGCAAAAATAGTAGCCGGCCCAGATAAGGCGCCTAATAGCATTGCTGCGGCTAAAGTAGAAGTAATTGTTTTTTTGAATTTCAAGATTGTACCCTCCATTTTATTAAAAAAATGGGTTATAATCCCTGTATTTCAGCGCTATGCTATTTATAGCACGATAAAAAACAAATGTCTACATTAAAGACAAAAAAAGTCATTTATATACAATATAATACATTTTTCTTGTTGAGAGTTTGTGTAGTATAGAAATGGCTTTCATTTTTCCCTAACTTTCTTATTTAATTGGATTTGAGCATTGTGCAAAACTCATCTCTATATTGTTGTATAAATATGACTTGTCAGATGACCATGGATGTGTAAATATGAAAATAACTTACAATATAACCACTAACCCATAGCAAGACAGCACCCTTCGCAGGCCAAAGGAGCGCTTAGGATGAGCAAAATTAAGAACGCTTTCACAACAATGCCGATTCATAATAAGACGATTCTCCTTATCGGATTGTTGATGTTAATCAGTTTTACGTTTTATGCATCCGTACTCCGATATGTGTTCAGTATTTATGACCGGCAGATCTATGAGAAATCCTCGCAGGTCCTCAATATGTCTTCAGTAGGCATTGAGAATCAACTACGTGAAGTTTCCAATCTTTCCTTCAAGGTGATGTCAGACGAGCCGCTTCAACAATATCTGCTTCAACTGGAAAAGGCCGAGACGGGATATGAGAGAAATGGTCTGCGCAAGAAAATTACCAACCGATTGGTTGCTTATGCAGGTTCTGAGAAATACGTCTATTCTATGCTATTTATCGATAATGATAATAACGTTATGGCTGCAGGGAACCGCGAAGGGATTTCGGAGTCGAAGCAAAAGGAACTCGTATCACTGGGAGATCAATATACAGGCTCTAATGTCTGGCACACCAGCGGGGATAAACAAGCAAGGCTTTTATCTGTACGACAGGTGAAATCTTTTACTGGGGGTGCATTTACACTGGATAAGCTCGGGACTCTTATTATCCGAGTACGCCTGGACCGAATCGTACAGGATCAGATGCAGGAACCGGCAGAGGACTCACAGTTATTGATCTCGGATGGAAAAGAAGTAATCTATCCAACCGAATCTTCGGTAAGTGAAGCTGAGATTGAATCGGAACTGAAGCGTAGCCAGCCCTATGGAATTGCCATGTTTGAGCAGGGTAGACACTTTGTTGCCCGTGCCAATTCTTCCTACACAGACTGGACGTACCTGTACACCACACCTTTTGATCAGATGTTTAAAAAAATTCAGTTTGTTAAACAGTTGGTCACGGTCATTTTTATCATGATTTTTCTGGCAGCACTCATCATTGGAGCAAAGTTCTCCCGCAGTATTACCCACCCGATTGCGCAGTTGATCAAGAAGATGCGTAATATCGAAAAAGGTGATCTGGATAAACTGGAGGAGGCTGCCCTTGGTAACGTTCCAATGTCTCCGCAGAATGAGGTTGGGCTGCTGCATCGCACATTCAAGATGATGCTTCAGCGGATTCGTGAATTGATTGATGAGAATTATTCGAAGCAACTGGTGATTCGTGAGACTGAGTTGAAAGCGCTTCAAGCACAGATTAATCCTCACTTTCTATACAACACGCTTGAATCAATTAATTGGATGGCCAAAGTACAGAAACAACGTCAGATCTCTGAAATGGTTGAGGCGCTTGGATTCCTGCTGCGCAGCTCTGTGAATATGACAGAGAAGTGGATCACACTGGAAAGAGAGCTGGACATTGTCCGCAGCTACGTTATAATTCAGCGCACCCGTTTTGAAGAAAGATTGGATTTTGACATGGACATTGCCCCTGAGGTGGGTTCAGCACGAATTCCCAAGTTAACATTGCAGCCTCTGGTGGAGAACGCCATACATTATGCACTCGAACCAAGCATTGATCCTTGCCGAATTCGAATAAGGGCGAGAGCAGAGGGAGACCAAGTCATTATTGAAGTCGAGGACGATGGTCCAGGGATGACACCGGAATTCCTGGAACAATTACATGAGGGACGCATACAGACAAGAGGACAGGGCATTGGGTTATCTAACATCCAGGAACGAATCAGGCTGACCTTTGGCGAAGAAGGCAGAATGGTGATGAGCAGCAAGCCCGGATCAGGAACTGTAGTATCGATCAGCATACCTTGGATTAGAGAGGACGATGACGATGTACAAAGTGATGCTCGTAGATGATGAACGTGTCATTCTGGAGGGAATATCCCAAGTGGTCGATTGGGCCGCAGCAGGTACGGAATTAGTGGGTACGGCGAGGAATGGGATTGAAGCACTGGACAAAATCGGGCAGTCGAGGCCCGATATTATCATTACGGATATATCCATGCCGGGTCTGGATGGCCTAGGACTCATAGAGAAAGCATCCGAAGCATACCCGGGAGTACGGTTCATTATGTTATCTGGCTATAAAGAGTTCGAATATGCCCGCAGAGCGATGCAGTATGGTGTGAAACATTATTTGCTCAAGCCCTGTAACGAGAATCAGATCCATGACGCGCTGGCTGAACTATTGCAGGAACATCAGGATGCGCAGGTGAAGGAGCATGTCGCTGGTGAGATGAAACAGCGTTTGCAACGGGTCCTTCCGCATGTAAAGGAGCAATTTTTGCTGGAGTTCATGACGAACCGAACCTATGGGCCGGTCGATTTGGAATATTACCAGGAACTATTTGATCTGAAACTTGAAGATACTGCAGTTCGGTTACTGCTGTTCCGGATTGCGGATGAACATGATTACAGTCATTTGTTTGCCATCAAAAATATCGCCAGCGATCTGCTCCCACATGTACTGTTAAGCACAACGATTGAAGGTAGACTCTTGATTCTACTTGCGGATTCAGCTGATCCCGCTGGACTGAAGGAGAGCATTGAAGAGGTTCGGGATGCATTTACCAGACTATATAAATTGGAAGTGACCGCTGCACTGAGCGAGGCAGATCGAATGATCGAGTCTCGGCGTTTGTTCCGTGAGGCATTGCAATATCTGAATCATCGCTTCTTTATCGGTGAAGGCAAGTTGATTACGAAGAATGATCTGGTTCTGGCCGGAGAATGCGACGGGTTGCATGTAGAACAGGATGCCGAGCAATTGTGTCAGTTGATCAAATCGGGCAATTGCGAGGAAACAGCCGCAGAGGTAGATCGTCTGTTCGATCTATTATCGGGTCAGCAGTTGGAAATTGAAGTGACGCGTTCGTATGTAGTGCAGCTGTACTCGGCGATGATTCATGTCTGTCCGCCCGAAGAGGCAACAGAATTTACTCAGCGTATGGCGGAGTTGCCCCACATGGATACGTTATCTGCTTTGAAGTCTTTTGTCGCGAGCAGTGCAGCCCGGTTAACCTCTGGTTATTATAAAAACCATATAAGTCGTCAGTCTTCAGCCGTGGAGAAGATGATGGATATCGTGGATCGTCATTATGGAGAGGCAGATCTTTCACTCAATGGAGTCGCCCATCAGATGTTATATATGAATCCAGATTATCTGGGCAAAATTTTCAAAAAAGTCACGGGCGAGAATTTCTCCAACTACGTGAATCGTCTGCGCATCGAACGAGCGTGTGATCATATTCGCAGAGGTGGGGATGTGAAAGTATTCGAGCTTGCCGAATTGTTCGGATTCGGCGGTAATTCACAATATTTCAGTCAGGTGTTCAAAAAGTGGACGGGGATGACGCCTACGGAATTCCGCAGGATCGGCATATAACAATGCACTACCAATCATATGATTCGTGTCTGGGGAGGATGAACAGCGCCGTGAGGGGGACTGTTGTCCTCCTCTGTTTTTTGAACCAACAAGACGGTTTTGTGTATTCAACTCTGGTCGTACATTTGCGAAAATGACATTAACAAGTTTGTGAAAGCGTTATCAGTAACGAAGGCAACGCTTCGCACAACCATATCAACATAAAAAGGGGAGATTGGCATGGTGAAAAAGGCAATATTCCTGATGATGGCTGCATTGCTCGTGTTTACAGCGGCATGTAGCTCAGGTGGAGGAACTGAAGGAGCATCTGGGGATGACTCGGTTACTCTGCGGATCGCTTGGTGGGGCTCGGATGCAAGGCATGAATATACACAGAAGGTCATCGACCTGTACAAAACGAAAAACCCGAATGTCAAAATCGACGTGGAATATGCTTCATTCGATGATTACTGGAAAAAACTTGCACCACAAGCAGCAGCAAATCAACTGCCTGACATCGTTCAGATGGATATTTCCTACATCAGCCAATATGCACAGAATGGTCAGCTAGAGGATTTGGCCCCTTATCTGGGTAACCAGATCAAAGTGGACGATGTATCCGAAAACGTTATTAGCACAGGTGTAATTAACGGTAAACAATACGGCGTACCTGCCGGTGTTAACGTTCTGGGCTTCCAATATGATCCTGCGCTACTTCAAAAAGCGGGAGCCGACGCAATTCCTGAAGATATGACATGGGAATCGTACGAAGCACTGGGTAAACAAGCCGCTGAGAAAGGTCTGTATTTGGATGGAGGCGTAGCCCCGGATATTTTCTTCCATTACTTCCTGCGTACCAAAGGACATTCCCTTTACAATGCAGAAGGAACGGGTCTTGGTTATGATGATGACCAATTGTTTGTGGAATTCTTTGGACTTATGCGCCGCATGATTGAGCAGGGCGCAGCACCTACGCCGGATGTAGCCAACCAAACCAAAGGCATTATTGAGGAGTCAGATCTGGTGAAGGGTAAGGGCGTTGGGATATGGCAATGGTCTAACCAGTTTGTAGCCGTACAGCAAGTAGCTGACCGTCCACTGGAGTTCGCTCCTATGCCTGGACCGGACATGGAGAAGGGTCTCTACATGCAGCCAAGTATGTATTGGGGTGTAACATCTAACTCCAAAGTGAAGGAAGAAGCAGCGAAATTCATTGATTTCTGGGTGAATGACGTGGAAGCGAACAAATTGATCAAAGGTGAGCGTGGCGTACCCATCTCAGGAGCTATCAAAGAAGCTATCGCACCTGAGCTGAGTGATGCAACGAAACAAGTCTTTGAATTCGTAGCAGCCATGGAGCCTAAGGCTTCCCCGATGAGCCCTCCGCCACCTGTGGGTTCACCAGAAGTAATCTCATCGCTGGCAGATGTGGTTGAAGAGTTGAACTTTGGCAAGATCACAGCCGAACAAGCAGCAGAAACATTCCGCAAGAACGCCGAATCTGTACTTGCGAACAATAAATAACAGTTGAATGATGGCTTGCTCATCCCACTGCAGGGATGGTCGGGAATGGGGCTACTCGCGAATGCGAGGGCCTTCTCCCCGTCCAGATAACCGAAGCAAGGATTGGGGGCAAGCTGATCCACGAAGGAGGTTCGTTCCATTGAGGCAGTATTCGTCGTTACGTAGAAACTTAACCGGATATGCGTTTATTAGCCCGTTTATTATTGGATTCCTGGGCTTTACGCTAATCCCCATGTTTGTTTCCTTATATATGTCATTCACAAGTTATAACTTGTTCACTTCTCCACGGTGGATTGGGCTCGACAACTACACCAAAATGTTTTTTGATGACCCGAAATACTGGAACTCGGTCAAAGTGACGTTTCTGTATGTATTCATTGGGGTACCGTTAAGATTGATCTTTGCCCTCTTCGTAGCGATGGTCCTGAACACTGGCTCTCGTATGATCGGAACGTACCGGACGCTGTATTACCTGCCATCTATTATCGGTGGTAGTGTGGCCGTATCCATTATGTGGCGTAACCTCTTCAGTAATGAGGGTGTTATCAACAGCGCTCTAACGGCAATCGGGATCGGGCCTATAAGCTGGTTTGGTGACCCGAATGCGTCCCTGGTTATGCTCATCTCACTGTCTGTGTGGCAGTTCGGTTCGTCCATGCTGATCTTCCTGGCTGGTCTCAAAAATATCCCCACTGAGATGTACGAGGCAGCAGGTGTGGATGGCGCGAATCCTATACGGAAATTTTTCAGCATCACCTTGCCACTGCTTAGCCCGATCGTCCTGTTCAATATGATTATGCAGACGATTGGAGCATTCATGACTTTCGTACCTGCTTACATTATCTCCAAAGGCGAAGGCGGTCCAATGGACGGTACGATGCTGTACTCCCTGTATCTGTTCCGTCAGGCATTTATGTTTAACAACATGGGGTATGCTTCGGCAATGGCCTGGATCATGCTCATCATGATCGGTATACTCACGGTAGCCGTGTTCCTGACATCCAAGTTCTGGGTGTTCTACGAATCTGAAGGAGGGAAGTAACGATGGTTTGGAGAAATATAAAATGGCCCGTTTATCACCTGTTCGTTGCAGCTCTTGCCCTCCTGATGCTCTATCCCGTACTCTGGATGCTCTTCAGTTCATTCAAGGAAAGCCGTACAATCTTCGTTACCGCGGATACCCTGTTTCCTGCGGAGTGGATCTGGAGCAACTATGTGGATGGTTGGAAAGGCACAGCGGGAAGACCGTTTATGGATTACATCACGAACTCACTTGTAATCGTGGTTATTTCCACCATCGGTGCCGTAATATCGTCATCGCTGATCGCTTTCGGTTTTGCCAGACTGAATTTCAAGGGACGCACGTTCTGGTTCTCCTTGATGATGTTGACGCTGATGCTGCCGCATGACGTGGTATTGGTTCCTCAGTACATCATCTTCACGAAGCTGGGCTGGCTGAATACCATCTTGCCAATCGTTGTACCAACATTCTTCGGAATGCCATTCTTCATCTTCCTGATGGTGCAGTTCATACGAACCATTCCGAAGGAGCTGGATGAGGCTGCAACCATCGACGGATGTAACAAATTCAGGCTTTATATTCAGATTATTATGCCGCTGATCAAGTCTTCTCTGGCGACAGCAGCGATCTTCTCCTTCTACTGGAGATGGGAGGATCTGCTCGGTCCGGTATTGTACCTGAACTCGCCTGAGAAGTATACCGTATCCATGGCACTGAAAATGTTCCTGGATAGCGAATCTGCTTCCAACTGGGGTGCAATGTTCGCGATGTCCATCGTCAGTCTGGTTCCAGTTGTAGCTGTGTTCTTCATCTTCCAGAAACAAATTGTTCAAGGAATGAGCACCAGCGGACTGAAAGGCTAAGCAGAATTTTCTGCCTCTTGCCCGAATGAACGTTTACGAAAGTTAAACAAGGAGGATGTTCCTTTTGAATAAAGCTCAGGGTAGTCAGGCCGTTGCCATGGAGGCAGCGGCAGAGGGCCAGGCAGTGTCCGTGACCAGCTGGAAGTTTAACTTTGGACCGGACTCGGGAAGAGCAGATGATACAGAGGATTATCTGCAAGTGACTGCAGCAACCTCGTATGGGGATCGCGGAGGATATGGATTCGAAGCAGGTTCTCTGGTATATGAGAAACAACGGAGCGGTGATGACGATGTGTCGGATCCCACCAAACAATATCATAGCAATCAGGGGCAGACGACCGTGTCTGCCCGATTGCGTTCAAGCTTTTGTATTCCGCTCAAAGCATCGTTCATCGTGGATCTTCCTGATGGAACCTATCAAGTTTTACTTGTTACAGGTGATGAATTGGCCGAGACGGTAACCCGTGTGAAAGCCGGTGAAGGCAGGGTCGTACTGCCAACCATCCGTACACTTCCTGGGCAATGCGCAGAGGTCCGATTCTCGGTGGTTGTTCGCGGGGGCAGGCTCCGTCTGTCATTCTCTGGTCCTGCACCAAGAATTAATGCATTGGAGATTACTCTCGCGAATCAGACCATGACCGTATTTCTTGCTGGGGATTCTACCGTAACGGATCAGCCGGAAAGTGGATACCCGTATTGCGGTTGGGGTCAACTGCTGCCTGCACAGTTCAAACATGATGTGGCAGTGGATAATCATGCCCAGTCAGGCCGAAGTTCCCGCAGTTTTATTAATGAAGGCAGATTGAGCGTTATAATGGAGCGAATGAAGCCAGAGGATTTTTTGTTTATTCAATTTGGACATAACGATGAGAAGCCGGACCCTGAACGAGGGACGGATCCATTCACAACATATAAGGAGTATTTGAAAAAGTATATTGATGCTGCCCGGGAAGCCAAGGCTCGTCCGGTACTCGTGACCCCGGTGCATCGTCGCTATTTCGCGGATGATGGCACATTGAATGATACCCATGGCGACTATATCATCGCCGTGCGTGAGCTGGCGGAAGAGGAAGATATTCCGCTGATCGATCTGGCTGAGCGGAGCCGCCTTCTGTTCGAGCAGGCGGGTGTGGAAGGCACCAAGGAAGATTTTATGTGGGTGCTGCCAGGCGAGTATGTGAACTTCCCGTCAGGCGTGGAGGATAACACGCACTTTCAGGAACGTGGCGCCCGTCGCCTTGCCCATCAGGTGGCAGAAGCCATCCGTGAGTTGCAATTGCAACCGCTGCAGATGTATCTGCGGTAGGAGAGTAACCCCAGAAGTTGTAGAGGACTTGATTTTACTACTCTAGGAGATAAGCTACCGCAGGATTTTAAGTCCTGTGCGTCTGTATTTTCATTAAGCGAGGTAAACGAAGTGAAGAGCCATCAAAAGTTGCCCAGCGAATAGCGAAGGCAATACTTTTAAATCAGTCCGGCGAGCGTAGCAGCGGAGGAGGGCGGAATCGGGTAGAGGGAGCGAAGCGTCCGCCTTTGGAGCGGGATTTCCTCTGCTAAGGGGAAATAATAGAAATCCCGAGCCAACAGCGGCCCGCAGCCCGATCCGCCCGCCGAAGCGTCTGCCCCGCGAGCCCATTGATTTTAACCTATATTGCAATCGCAAAAGAGGAGGATATATTCAATGACACCTGACCAGACAGATGCAGGCACGTCTGCCCGTAAGAACGCTTCAGCACCTACAGGTCACACCTACTGGGTTATTCCGGATGGCTACATTCCCCCAGAGAGCCGAGGTACACTTGAGAGTCATGAGAGTATCTGTGTCCTGAACACCAGTGCAACGGATGCAGAGCTGAGCATCACGATTTACTTTGAAGACAGAGAGCCACTTGAAGATATTGTTGCTGACGTGCCAGCGAGAAGGACAAAGCATATTCGCACTGCATCACTACGATCCGGGGAGCAGTCTATTCCGCCAGGCGTGCCTTATGCGATTACGGTTTCGAGCAGCATCCCTGTTATCATTCAGTACAGCCGTTTGGACACGACCCAGCCTGAATTGGCTTTGATGAGTGTCATGGCGTACCCATCAGGATAACTTCGCCAATCGACAGCATAGCTGGAGATGGTAAGAAGCCCCGTAACCTTGCATCCAATGCAGGGACGGGGCTTCTTTTTCTTCATTTTTCGCTGTATTTATACGTGCTCGCATTCAGGATATCCACGTGGACCTCCACTTTACCAAGTTTAAAACGTTTGAGTGGATCCGCCCGGTTGTAGACTTCCTGTTTCCATAAGGGAAGGTTGTGGCGATATAAGTGTTCCACAAGACCATAGGAATCAATCATGCGTGACTTGGTTTTTTCGAACGTATCTCGGATTTGGGATTCGATCTGTTTCTCGGCTTCTTGTTCCATGGCATCTGGAGACCGAGGAGCCCCATGATCTTCGGTGATGGCGGTTTTGACCGAGGTAAACAGATCGAATGTGACGCCTTCTCCTTGTTTCCTCGCCTTGATTCTAGTCTTGGGATTTTGAAGCATCAGCGTCAAGTCTGGAGTCTTCTCACCGTTCCCATAAACATACAATGGATACTGATACACACGCCCATAATTTACTAATCGTGTACCATCTGCGTCTGCTCCTGCAACTCTACCCTGACTTGTGCCTTTGGATATCACATAAAATCCATCCATTCTAACAAGGGGTGGCGTTTTATCGCCGTTGAACCAGGTCTCGTTCCTCGTTGAAACCGAGGGTAAAAGAACGACGGAAGCCGGTTCCCGTAATCCATCGAGAAGCTGATGGAGCCGGATAGGTTCGTAACCGGAATGCTGTTTGTATAGCCTCATGGGCTCAAATAATTCAATGGTCTGGGCGGATTGGTTCAACAATGCAGAGGGAGAGAGTATATCCGGAATGTTATGCTCTGTAGCATAGATCCAGGGTGTATATCTTAATTGGCCTGAATGAAGAAGTGTGTTAAAGATATCCTCCAGTCGACCTTCCAGCACTTTTTTGGATAAAACAATAGCTTTAACATGAGTCCAGAGCGTTTGCTGCTGTGACGTTTCATACAAGTCGTTAATAGCCATACTCAGTGTTCTACCCTTGCCTCGTCCAGTCCATATATCCCTTGTCTCCCGGGAAGTTGGCGTTTCCTGTTTTGCAATACTGGAGAAGTCAATCAGTTGGGCATAAGCAATATACTGGTTGTCCACATAGTCAATTCCTATCGCCGTAATGAAGTTTATACTTTGCACCTCTTTGGAATCCCAGCACCCCGTTAGCAGGATTAAGCAGCTTAGAAGAAGGCCGCTTATGGATACCCAACTTTTCACGGACGTTTCCTCCGGCGGGTGGAATCCTGTGTATGAAGTGCAGCTGGACGCTGGGTTCTTTTCATGGAAGGGGGCATGGATACTGCCTGGGTGAAGTCTCCGGGAATGTAGGGAGAAACAGGCGTCAAGTAAGAAACTCCATAACATTCCAAGGATACGAGATGCACCAACAGGGCGAATAGTCCGATCATAAATCCGAATAATCCAAGAATGGAAGAGATGAGTAGCATCCCGATCCGGATATGGGCAGTAGCCCCGCTTAGCACAGTATTCACGAGAATATAGCTAGAGATGACTGAGATCGCTACCGTGACAATAATGGTAGGGGACGTAATCCCGGCGCGAATGGCAGCATCCCCAATAATAAGCCCGCCGACGACGCTGACCGTCTGCCCTAACGCACGTGGTAACCTACGCCCTGCTTCGTTAAATAGCTCGAACATAAAAATCATCAGGAACGCTTCCAGTGTCACCGGCATGGGCAGGCCCATTCGAGTACCAGCAATCGTTGCCAGAAGAGGCAGGGGAATCTGTTCCACATTGAAGCTGGTCAAGCCAATATAAAAGCCTGGGAAGAAACAGGCGATCAGCAGTCCGGAAATACGTAAAATCCGTTCAAAAGTAACGATGAAAAAGGGTGTACTCTCGTCCTCCGGAGACTTCAATTGATTGAAAAGTGTAGTTGGCGCGATGACCGCTACAGGAGAACCTTCGATCAAAACAGCAAAACGACCGTTTAATAGAGAATCAACGACAAAATCAGGACGTTCGGTGTTATCTGTGAGTGGAAAGATACTGCGAACCCCTCCCATAACAGCCCGTTCCATGATTGAGGTGCCCAGAATGCCATCAATCTCAATCTGATCAAGATTGTGTCTTGCTTCTTTCAGGATTTCTGGATTAATAATATCTTTGATATATAGCAGACCAATGGCTGTCTGTGTACGACCGCCCTTTACGTATTTTTCATAACACATTGAGGATGTTTTCATTCGTTTGCGAATGAGAGCAATATTCACGGATAGCTCTTCGGTAAATCCATCACGTGGCCCTTTTACTGAAGACTCAAGGGCAGATTCCTCGGGACTACGACCGGGTATGCTCGCAATATCCATACTGAAAGACGGGCCCCCACTCCCCAAAAATATCAACAATTGCCCACTAAAAATCAAAAGATTTAGATTATCGACATTATTAAGGTCTTTCACCGGATTCAGTGTTAATTCCGTTTCTTTAGGACGTGATTCTTCCATAAGCAAGGAATGCTGTTCCAGCCGAGGGATAATGAACTGATTGATTTGTTTGGCATCGACCAAACCGTCGCAATACAGCAATATCACTGGAAGCACCGTATCATCTTTGGCTGGAAAAGTCTGAATAACAACATCGGCGCAGGGATTGAATTGCTCTTTCAAAGAGGCGAGCAGTGTTTCATGGGACGTGGTGTCAATCTTCTGGTGCTCCATGATGTTTCCTCCTCTGATGGCGTGAACTGATGAATGCCACAATCGTTGCAATAACCGCCAGTCCGCTCAGATACAAGAGATTGAATGGGAATATGTAATGGACAAGCAGGTTCTCAAATGTTAAATCAGCCAGACGGTATAACATGGTGACAATAAATAAGACACCTAATGAGATACAGCTGATGAGCTTTCGGGTGGCGCTCTTAATATTCCATATTTCTACCACAATATACATCGCAAGACTAATTCGAGTGAAAGATCCAGCGAGCCATTGATAGATGGAAAAAAAGTCGGTCTGAGCGATGTATTTTCCCAAAGAAGCAATTCGCCATTCTTCAAAAGCGGGATATCGCATTTTGGCAGCCTCATAAGGATTGAATTCCACAATTGCACCAATGAGTGGGCCGACGGTCAGTCCGACAATAATGAGTGCGAGCATCAGGTACTGCCATACACGTATACGTTTGGTCAGGTGAGGCTGTATGTACCAGAGGAACAATAGTTCAAACATGCCCGATAGACTGTATACCATGCCATGAAGAACGGAATGCCATCCATGTTCAAGCACAGGGAGGAGACGGCTGTAATCCTTGTATTGGGTATTCACGATTGCGACATAGAAGCCAAGCACCACCACAAGTGGCAGGATTAATCCTGCTGTAAATGCTAGAGAACGTATCCCTTTATAAGCCGCATAGGCACAGAGAGACATCAGGGCAATGCTTGTAACCAATACAGGTGTTTCCGTCAGGTAACTGGTTTTTGCCCAGGTGGTGGTATCGTGTAAAGTGAAATAGATGATGGACAGAAAAAAGAGGCTGTTTCCAATCCGTAATAGCAAGCCAAGAGGCTTACCCAGATGGGAAGTCAGCCAATCATGCAGCGTTTGGTGCTGGAGAAAACGAGAAACATAGGCAAGCATGAGCGCAAATACAAGGTAGGGTCCTGTAGACAAAAGAACAGAGATCCAGGAATCCCTTTTAGCCGCAGACAACAGGGCAGGAATAATCAGAACGTGGCAGATTAGACCAACGGATAACATGATTAACATCATGGCTTGCAAAAAAGATGGCTGTGTACGTTTCATGCTGAGGAGTCCCCTTTTCCCAATAGACTGTCCTCAGCAGTGTTAACGTGATTGAAGCCCTTCATACAAGCACTTAGAGCTTAAAAATACTGAATGCCCATGGCTTCTCGTAACTCCAGCATCGTTTCACGGGCAGCATTCCTTGCTTGACGGGTCCCTTCGATAAGAATCTCTTTCACTTGATCATTACGCTGTTCATAATAATTCCGTCGTTCACGAAAAGGAGCAAGCAGATCATTGATGGCTTCACCTGCCATCTGTTTACAATCTTTACATCCAATCTTCCCCTGGCTACAACTGGCATGTATTTCGTCTGCGTTCTCCTTGCGGAAAAGCTGATGATAGGCGAAAACAGGGCAGATATCCGGATGTCCTGGGTCAGATCGATGGATGCGAGCGGGATCTGTCTTGGCCTTGGTCAATTTGGCTTTTACATCCCCTGGACTTGCATTTAATGAGATCGCATTACCCATGCTTTTGCTCATTTTACCGACGCCATCCAGCCCACCAAGCCGCTCTCCGGTCAGAATACGGGGTTCAGGCAGAATGGGAGCGTATAGCTCATTGAATCGACGGACCAACTTCCGCGCTGTCTCAATATGAGGAATCTGATCTTCGCCTGCCGGAACAAGGGTTGCTTTGCAGAATGCAATATCTGCAGCCTGACTAACAGGATACCCAAGGAATCCGTAGTATAGATCCGTATATCCACGATCACGCGCTTCGCTCTTGATGGTAGGGTTATGTCGAAGTGTATTGACGGTAACAAACATTGAGAAGATCACGGTTAATTCCGCAATTTCCGGAATCATGGATTGAATGAACAGGGTAGCCTTGTTCGGATCAATGCCTACGGCTAAGTAATCTAACGTGACTTGATGTACACTATCCGCAATCAACCCAGGTTGATCATAATGGGTGGTGAGAGCCTGAACATCTGCCAGTAAAATATACGTTTTGTACTCTTCCTGCAATTGCACCCGACTGCGCAGACTGCCTACGTAATGGCCGAGATGAAGCTGTCCGGTAGTCCGATCTCCTGTCAGAATAATATCGTTGTTTTTGTTCATGGGTTATTCTCCTTTGGTTGAGTAATTTTTCAACGTTGAGCTGTCGCCACCAGCCATCTTCCACGACCATCACCTCCTTTCAGCCTGCAGGTATTCAATAAAAAAAGCTTCGTCCTTTATCCCATTCCCCGGTAGGGAACAGAATAAAGGACGAAGCTTATGCCTCGCGGTGCCACCTTCATTGGCCGCTCTGTTGCGGCCCACTTGAGGGATATGGATTAAGGCATCTACCAGAAGCGCGTTTACGAGCGCCTATGCCTATCGATATCCTGTCCATGGATAACGGCAGGACATGCCGCCTCGCCTACTGAAAGTTTGTTTTCCTGGTACAGGTTACAGACTCTGTTCAACTTGGAACTCCGAAGTCCATTCCACACATCCGATGCACCGGCTTCCACCAACCGCCGGCTCTCTGTAACATCCTGATATATGTACTTTTCTTCATCATCGTGGATGACAACAATTTACAATTTCCAGAATTATATCACGCTTTGATCCCACTGACCAGCCTATGTTTCCGGCCGCTCATATTGGTGCCAAGTACACCAGCGATGATTAGCAATGCCCCGATATAGTGGTAGCCACCAACCGGCTCATGCAGTATCCAAGCTCCGCCTACGATGGAGATAAGTGTGGACAGATTGCTGAATACGCTCATCTGGGATGCCTCCAGATGGGCTAGGGCATAGCTCGCGAGAAGGGTGGAGATCATGGTGGAGAGGATCGCGAGATAAGCGAGTGCACCGAGATAGGATACGTCTCCAAGTGGTTGGATATAGTCCATCATGGAGCCGCTGGAAGCATGTCGGATCAGGGAAACGGCGTTAAACACAATACAGCCAACCATCAGTGTGACCCATGTTAATTCTATCGGTTTATACTTCTGGGTCAGTGGTCTCGCAAGCACACCATAACCTGCAAAGCAGACCGTGGATAGCAGCAATAATGCAATGCCCTTCAGGTTGCTCACAGATACGCCGCTTCCTTGCATCATGAAAATAAAGACCACTCCAGCGACAGACAGAAGCAGGAATATCTTCTGCATGGTGGATGTGCGTTCTTTCAAGAAGATCGAAGCGAGAACGAGTGTAAATACAGGGGCCATGGCCTGAATAATTCCCGCCTCCGATGAGTTCGACGACACAAGTCCAAAGGCTTGAAAGGCAAAAAATAAGACAGGAGACAGTAGGCCCAGTGGAATGATTCGCCACAGATCACGAAAGCTAAGCCGAATCTTGATCCAACCGAATATTACAGGAATGCTGACAACGATCAGCGACAGGGCGAATCGGTGGGCAAGCACATCAATCGGATGTGCTACAGTAACGGTCATTTTAACAAATAAAAAGGAAAGGCCGATTATGGCTGCGTACAGTACAGCTGCGATATAAGCGTATCCCCGAGTGTGTGCTGTGTTCATGAATGCTCCTCCAATACAGTAGTCATACCGTTTTATCTTTGATTGTCCTGAAACATATCAGGTTCGAGGCACGTGCTGGCCTTATTTAATATACTGCCGGGTGCATCGTGCTACAATAGATAAAAGCATGAATTGTAACGGTACAATTATGGAGAAGGGGCGAGTGCAGTGAGAAAATACGAAGTAATTGCCGAAGCATTAGAGCAGTGGATTCAGGAACAAATGTTGCAGCAAGATCGTCGGCAGTGGACAGACAAGGGCATTCGACTTCCAGCCATTCGAGTTGTAGCAGAACAGTATCAATGCAGTGTAAGTACAGCGATTCGTGCATATGAGTGGCTGGAACAGCGGCATTTGGTGTATGCCATACCTCAATCCGGCTATTATGCCGTACAGAATGGGACAGGTGCTCAGGATATGGATTGGCAGGGGGCGTTGGACTTTGCTTCCGCTGCTCCCGATCCAAGGGTATTTCCTTATGCTGACTTTCGTCACTGTGTAGATCAGGCGATGGAGAAGAAGCAGGCGGAGCTGTTCATGTACGGCACAGATCAGGGATTACCTTCGCTTATTCTGCTATTACAGAAGCAGTTTGCGGATTATCAGGTATTTGCCAGATCGGAGCAGTTTTTCACCACATCAGGTGTACAACAGGCACTGGCTGTACTGGCGTTGATGCCTTTTCCCAATGGTAAGAAAAAAGTGCTGCTGGAACTACCGACCTATCACAATATGCCCTCCCTACTGAGTGGATTGAATGTGCCGATAGCAGGTGTGAGACGTGCTCTTGATGGGCTGGATTGGGCATCGCTTGAACGTCAGTTCGCTGAAGGAGATATCAAGTTTTTCTATGTCATGCCGCGGTTTCACAATCCAATAGGGACTTCATTGACTGTTGCTGAGAAGAAGAGACTGATCCGGCTTGCACAGCGGTATGATGTCTATCTGGTGGAGGATGATTATCTGGCTGATCTGGAGGACAACACGAAACAGGACCCGCTATGGTCCTATGATACAGAAGGTAGGGTGATCTATCTGAAAAGTTACTCCAAAATTCTGTTTCCAGGCCTGCGTATTGGCGTAGCTGTTCTGCCCTCACCTCTAATCCAGTCCTTCGGTGCTTATAAAAAAATGCTCGATATCGAGACTTCCGTCCTGTCTCAAGCTGCTCTGGAGATTTATGTTCACAGCGGAATGTTTGCTCATCACAGGAAAGTGATTCGTAACCGCTATGCTGCCCGGATGCACACGGTGCATGGGCAACTGGAGGCATATCCAGACTTTACTCCATTTATGAACGCCCCTCGTACAGGAGGAGAGCACACAGTGCTACCTTTGGCGGGTGATATGCCAGTTCGTGTTCTGGTGTCACGGCTCCAACAGCGCGGAGTCATCGTAGATACGACAGAACGGTATTATCCGGAGGCAACATATCAGATGCATCAGGATCAAATGCTTCGATTGAACATCTCCAATGTGCCCAAGCAGCGAATTGAAGAAGGGATGCTGAAGATCCGGGAGGAGATTTTAAAACTGCAAAGAACAACAAAAGGCGCCCACACAAGTTGATCACTTGTTGGACGCCTTTTTCGGTGAATTGCTAACCATCAACCAACCAGCTTGTACGCTAAATTGTTGATAGAATTCATTCGATTTATTCCTGAGCCATCGCCTTGAAAGAAGCTTCTGCCGCTTCCAATGTAGCTTGGACATCCTCGTCTGTATGAGCAGTTGTCAGGAACCAGGCTTCATATTTGGACGGAGCCAGATTAATGCCACGATCAAGCATGTGACGGAAGAAGGAAGCAAAACGTTCTCCGTCCGTGTCTTGGGCATGATCGTAGTTCGTAACCGGATGGTCACAGAAGTGGGTGGAGAATGCGCCGCGAATCCGGTTGATCGTCAATGCAATCCCATGACGGTCAGCTGAAGCTTGCAGACCTGCGGTCAGGTCTATAGCGAGACGTTCCATCTCTTCGTATACACCCGCACCGTGCAGGACCTCTAGACATGCGATACCAGCCGAGATGGATGCAGGGTTACCAGCCATCGTTCCTGCCTGATAAGCAGGGCCGAGCGGAGCAACCTGCTCCATAACGTGTTTGCGTCCGCCATACGCACCGATTGGTAGGCCGCCGCCGATAATTTTACCAAGAGCCGTAAGATCTGGTTCGATCTCTGCATGGTTATCGAGCCCGGCGTACGTCTGCGTAGAACCGTAATGGAAACGAAAAGCCGTAATGACTTCATCATAGATAACCAGTGAGCCGTTAGCCCGTGTCATGGCACAGAGGCCTTCCAGGAAGCCAGGTTCCGGCATAACCATACCGAAGTTACCAACGATCGGTTCAACCATGACTGCAGCAACATCGTCACCCCAGTGCTCCAGTGCAGCTTTGAGGGCATCCAGATCATTGTAAGGCACGGTAATGACTTCTTGTGCAATACTGGTTGGAATGCCTGCACTATCCGGTATACCCAGCGTGGACGGGCCAGAACCGGCAGCCACAAGTACGAGATCAGAGTGACCGTGGTAGCATCCAGCGAATTTTACGATCTTGTTGCGCTTGGTATAGGCACGAGCTACCCGAATCGTGGTCATAACCGCTTCCGTACCCGAGTTTACAAAACGTACTTTGTCCATGGAAGGGATCGCTTCCTTCAGCATTTTGGCGAGTTTGATCTCAAGTTCAGTCGGAGTACCGTACAGAACGCCATTTGCTGCTGCTTCCGTAATCGCCTGTGTAATATGCGGGTGGGCATGTCCCGTAACAATCGGTCCGTAAGCGGCCAGATAATCAATATAACGGTTGTCATCGACATCCCAGAAGTGGGCCCCTTGGGCTTTTTTCATAAATACAGGTGCACCGCCACCCACGGCTTTGAACGAGCGGGATGGACTGTTCACACCTCCTACAATATGTTCAAGTGCTTCTGCGTATAAAAGTTCGGAACGGGAACGTGATGTATTCATAAGATAACTTCCTTTCGTGATTCAAAATATAATAAAGTAACAAGCCATAGAAAGATATGATGATTTTCTCATAATGATATAGCCGGGCACAACGAGAGGGCAGCGTGATGGCTGCCCTCTGCATGTTTTACATTACTGAGCCGGTTGCTCTGACTTTTGATCGTCACCACTGGCTGTTTTGTCTTCGGTGCTGGTCGTACTATCATCCGTTGTAGCAGGTGGATGAATAATATCCTGAATATGCTGCTTCAGTTTCTCTTCATTCGTAACCGTCAATACCTGTGCTCCACCAGCTGTCCGTTCTTCTTTCAGCAGGTTCATTGGCGGGATCTGCTCACTACCGTTCATGCTGCTCTGGTAACCGAGGCCACCCAGCTTCCACATATCGGAGAGCGTCAGATTCGTATCCACGTAAGGATTAACCTGTTCCAGAATGGAAGGCAGCTTGGCAATGGTTGTTGTGGACTGCATTTTCGCCGTCACAGCTTTCAGTAATTCTCGCTGACGCTCGGAACGAGCGAAATCCGACATCGCATCATGACGGAAACGAACGTACATGAGGGCCGTTTCGCCATCCAGATGCTGATAACCTTTTTTGAGATCAATATCGTATTCATTATTGTCTGCTTTACTTGTATAATGCATGTCCTTCTCCACATCAAAATCCACGCCGCCAACGGCATCCACCAATTTGATGAATCCCTGGAAATCCGTATACACATAATACTGTACAGGAATACCAAGCAGGTCACCGGCAGCTTGCATCGCTGTGTTAGGGCCATGAGTAATCGCGGTGTTGATCCGCTCCTTACCGTAACCGTCAATATCGACGTATGTGTCGCGCAGAATGGAGAACAGATTAATTTTTTTGGTGAGTGGGTCAAGCGATACAACCATCATGCTGTCGGAGCGGGGAACTTCACCTTTATTCAATCCGCGCGCATCGACACCCATAACGAGAATATTTACCGTTTCTGTGCCTTCCCATTTTGGAGGGTCAGGAGTATTTACTTTCTCCACATTCTCGATACCTGCGAATGGTGATTCATCACCGTCTTTTGCCAAACCGTCCAACTGATTGAGAATAGAACCGAAATAATATGCCGCTGCCCCACCGATAATTAACACGAAGGCGGCAAGAGAAATCCAGATGGTTCTCTTCGTCTTTCTGGTCATGCTAGCTCTCCTTTGTATTTGAGATAAAATATAAAATAAGTCCAAAGTTGTTTCTGGTATAATCTAGCCGAAGCCTTCCGCTCACGTCTCCATCGTCATCAGGCACGGGACGCGGCTCCAGACTATTTTTAAAGCTTGCTGAATTTTGACTGATACCATTATAATTTCTTTTTGGGCTACAAGCAATTTCAACAAAATCCAAGTGAGGTATAATCATGCTGGCGATTGATGTCAAAGATTTGCGCAAGTCGTTTAGCGTCCAGAAAAGCCGAGGTGGGCTTAAGGGCGCGTTCCAGGACCTGTTTGCACGTCAATACCAGGAGGTATTGGCTGTAAATGATATTTCATTTCAGATTCCGCAAGGCGAAATATGCGGATATATTGGGGAGAACGGTGCCGGTAAATCAACAACAATCAAGATGTTGACCGGCATTTTGGTGCCTACTTCCGGGCAAATATCGGTTGGTGGATATGTTCCGTATCAGGAACGGGAGAAGTTTGTACAGAATATTGGTGTTGTTTTTGGTCAGCGCAGTCAATTGTGGTGGGATATTGGCGTTATCGAATCCTTCCATTTATTGCGCAAAGTATATCGTGTAGGAGAGACCGACTTCCGCAAACGGTTGGATGAATTGGTTGAGAGGTTGCAGCTTCAGGATCTGTTAAGCCGTCCGGTACGGAAGCTCAGTCTCGGTCAGCGCATGCGCTGTGAGTTGGTAGCAGCCTTGTTGCATAACCCGAGTATTGTTTTTCTGGACGAGCCAACCATTGGTCTGGATATTGTCGTGAAGTCGGAGATTCGGGAGTTCCTGAAAGACATGAACAAAGAGCATGGGACAACCATTTTGCTCACAACCCACGATTTACAGGACATTGAAGCGCTATGTTCCCGGGTCATTATGCTAGATGCAGGCAACATCATCTATGATGGAGGTCTGGATCATCTGAAGTCCCAGTGGGGCAAGGAACGGGAAATCCGCTTCAAGTTCGGCTCGGGTCACAACATCAGTCAGATGCAGGAGTGGACTGCTGCGTTGCCTGTGCGTTGGACAGTAGAGAACGAATTGTCTGCATCCGTATGGATTCCACTGGAACTGAATGTTTCGGATGTACTTGGACGTGTCGTTGGACAGGCCGATATTACTGATATTCAGATTATTGAGATTAACACGGATGAGATTGTGCGCAGTATTTACCAATCCGGTTCCGCCGAGCGTCCTGAGATTGTGGGAGCAGGGAAAGAAGCGGTGGGTGTATCCTGAGATGAATAGTGCATTTATTGATTTTATGCGCATCCGTTTTCTAACGATGCTGGCATACCGGGTGAATTATTACTCCGGCATTTTGATATATACGCTGAATATCGGCGTGTATTACTTTACCTGGCAAGCCATTTACGGTAGCAGTGGTGAACTTGGTGGCTTCACGGCAGCGCAGATGACCACATATATCGCCGTATCCTGGATGGCACGTGCCTTTTACTTCAACAACCTGGATCGCGAGATTGCCGCAGACATTCGTGATGGTTCGATTGCGATTCAATTCATAAGACCGATCAACTACGTTATGGTCAAAATGATGCAAGGTCTTGGCGAAGGCATTTTCCGCTTTCTGCTCCTCATGATTCCGGGGATGCTCATTGCCATTCTGCTGTTCCCGGTTGAACTGCCTACGGCACCATCAGCGTGGATTGGCTTTCTCGTCATGCTGTTCTTCAGTTTCCTCATTAATTCCCAGATTAATGTGATAACGGGACTGGCGGCATTCTTTGTGGAAAATAATGAAGGCATGATGCGCATGAAACGCGTCGTGGTCGATTTGTTCTCCGGTCTGATCATCCCGATCAGCTTATATCCAGGCTGGATGTCTGCGGTGATGAAAGTATTGCCTTTTCAGGCCATTACGTATCTGCCCGGTTCCGTGTTCACTGGAAGAGTGGAAGGTACAGCCATCTGGAGTGTGCTCGGTATTCAGGTGTTCTGGTTTGCCGTGCTGCTGCTTCCGATGGTACTGATCTGGCGTAAGGCGCGCAAGCGTCTGTTCGTGCAAGGGGGATAACAGATATGTACTATATGGGTTTGATCTGGGAATATTTGAAGAACTACATGAAAACACGACTTACGTACCGTGCCGACTTCTGGGTGGAGATCCTATCGGATCTTCTGTTTCAGGCGACCAACCTGATCTTTATTTTTGTGGTCTTCCGTCATACGGATAACCTCGGCGGCTGGAGTGAGAGCGAAGTACTCTTTGTATATGGATATTTTATGGTGCCCTATGGCATCTTTAGTTGTTTTATCAATCTGTGGGGATTCAGTGAGCGATATATCGTCAAAGGCGAGATGGATCGGATCTTGACACGCCCTGCACATAACCTGTTCCAGATCTTGCTTGAAAATGTAGACCCGCCTGCACTCGTGGGCTCCCTTATCGGCTTGATCATCATGATCTTCAGCGGAGCAGAGATGGGTCTGATGCTGGAGTGGTGGCATATTCCTGCCTTGATTATTTTGGCACTCAGCTCTGTAATGATCTATGCCGGCATCTACACCACATTAACTTCACTGTCCTTTTATTCGGACGCGCCGACAGGTATCCTGCCGTTGATGTATAACATTCAGGGGTATGGACGTTACCCGGTAACAATCTATAACCGTGCCATTCAGGTGCTGTTAACCTGGATCATTCCGTTTGCCTTTGTGGGAATCTATCCTGCAGCATTGTTTCTGGAGAGGTCCGAGATGCATCGTATGGCGCTGCTTACACCTGTAATGGGGTTGGTGTTTGGCTCCATGGGCTTACTTCTATGGAATTATGGCGTGAAGCGGTATCGCGGAGCAGGATCATAATAACGCCCTGATAATAATACAGGGGCGAGACTAGGGGGAACTGACATGACGTTAAATGTAGGCCAATTGGCACCGGATTTTGAGCTTCCGTCCAGTACGGGAGAACCGGTAAAGCTTTCAGATTACCGCGGACAGCGGATAGTGCTTTATTTTTACCCCAAGGATATGACGTCGTCCTGTACGCAACAGGCTTGTGATTTCCGGGATCGACATGCTGAATTTGAGGGACTGAACACGGTCATTCTCGGGATCAGTACAGATCCGATGAAACAGCATGATAAGTTTATTGCCAAATATGGACTGCCGTTCACTTTATTATCCGATGAAGAGCACGTCGTAGCTGAGCAATACGGTGTATGGCAGCTCAAGAAAATGTATGGCAAGGAGTACATGGGCATCGTACGCTCCACTTTCTTGATTGATGAAGAGGGGACTTTGATCAAGGATTGGTCTAAAGTTCGGGTCAAAGGACATATTGAGGCTGCACTTGAGGCTGTGAAGGCCATATAGGCTGCCAGTTAAATATTCACAAACCATTAAAAGGCTGTGCTCGCGGAAGTTGCCGTGAACACAGCCTTTTGCATATCCGCATTCCGAGTACTTCAAAAATGCTGCTTTTGCTTAAGAAAGTATGCGATCCGAGGGTGATGGTTTGCTTTTGCGTGAACGAATGCGATATACCAGCAAGAGGAACAATGGAATGATGAAGCTGACGGTGATATTCCAGTCTACCCATACAGGCATGATCGTATCCGTATAGAAAATAACATTCGGAGCAATCAGGACACCCAGGGCAAATAACAGCAGGGACGAAGGCAGAATGAGAGGCTTATACGTCTTTAATCGAAATAATTGTGCTGTTCCCAGCACAAAGGCAAATAGATACAGCAGACTTTTGAAATAGGTAGAGATCAACCAGGCGATAGCCATGAATGCTTCAATTCGTTCGAAGAAATTACCGATATTAATTTTCTGTGAAAGGGCGCGTATGAGATATAGATGCTGTGCTGCGTCAATGTAGGTCCCATCACCATAAGCGAGAGGAGCAATAGCAAGCTTAACAGTAATCCTCCAAAGAGAGTAGCGAGCAAGAAATCCCGTTTGAAATGAGGCCCGGGATTTACATAAGGGAGAAACACGGATAGAACGATAAGTTCGCCAAAAGAGGTAAACGCTCCGCGAATCATTGACTCTACAAGATGTATCCAGGGAATGTCAAAGTATGGCTGAAGATTAGCACTTTTGGCTTGAGGAAGAAGCCCCAGGAAGAGAAAAGCTATAAATACCACAACGATGGGGGCTAACAGTTCGGAGCTTAACCCTATCGTACGGAAACCATGAATTAGCCCCCAGGCAAGGGTACAAATAATCATCAGAATAATAACTCGGATAGGCGTCTTTAGATAAATCTGGGTAGTCATGAAGTCACCCACCTCACGAACACCTATGGCTGCACCTACAGCGAAATAAAATAGATAAGCAACTGAAAGTAAGGAGCCAGCCCATATTCCGAGTAATTTGTTACATATTTCAAAAAGGGACAACTGTGGATGTGTTCGATGCAGTTTATATAGAACCCACATGATACCAAGACCAATTGGCAGACCAACGAAAGAACAGAACCATGCGTCCTGTTTGCCTACTGTGGTAACAAGTGAAGGGTAGATTAGAACCATATCTCCAATCATAACCAGGAAGGTGAGCAGAGTGAATTGCCGAATTGTGAGTTTTTCCTTCATCAACATGTTCTTCTGCTCCTTCCCATGGATTGATGTCTATAGCACCCTCTAGAATTATCCTTCTGTGGTTGGCTGAGCTTGCGAATTGGATTTTCTGCGGGACTTCATTAACGCAATTAGAATCATCATACCGGGAAAAATGATACCTAGCGTGGTATCCCAATCTACCCAGTACGGAACGACTGTAATGATAATAAATGTCAAATTGGGCGCGACGAGATTGGCCATTCCGTAAACGAGCAATGTCGATGGCAGAATGAGCATTTTAAAATGCTTTAGCTTGAAGAGTTCTGCGCACCCGACTATAAAGGCGTATAAGTAAATCATTGCTTTGAAATAGGTAGAGATAAGCCATGAGCAAGCCATGATCACCTCGATTCGTTCGAAGAATCCGGCGATGCTAATCTTCTGAGAAAGATTAAAAGAAGCGTATATATTATGTTGGGTTAGAAAAGGGCCGAGCACGAGCATGGATATGGTAACCAGAACGGCAAGGATCAGATTACCAATCCCTGCTGTAATGATAATATCACGCATGCGGTGAGTGCTTCTCTCGACGTAGGGCAGGATCATCAAAATGGGGATGGTTTCACCAATTGGATAGATGATACTCACCAGAATACCCTGTGCTAGGGAGACAACGCCAATGTCCGTTACTGGCTTGAGGTTACTGGTTTCTACCTGTGGTAGCAGGCATATGGCGAGTATTACGATGAACAGTATAATGATGGGCATAAGCAATTCACTGGTTCTTGCGATCGTTTCCAAGCCATGATATACGCCCCATCCTATAGCAATAACAAATATAAGGATGATCACACGAATAGGGGTGTGCTGAAAGATCTGGGAAGTCATGAAATCCCCGACTTCCCGGGTATGTGTAGATGTACCAATCATGAAGAAGAACAAGTAGAAACAGGACAACAGGGTGCCTGGCCAAAAACCCAAAATACTTCGGGAAATCTGTACCAGATTTTCCCCTTGATGCATACTGCCCAATTTCATAATCATAGCCATGAGAGCCATACCGATTGGAACGCCAATAAGAGCACAGATCCAGGCATCTTGCTTGGCATAGGACGTGATAACGGAAGGGTAGATCAGCATCATATCTCCAACCACCAACATAAATGTAAGGGTGGATAATTGTCTTGTTCCGATCCTTCCCTTTTCAAGCATGATATGCCCCTCCCTTATCTCCTAGGTTCCAGTCAGTCGTGCTAATATATGGTTCACTGGGTCGTAGATCCACATGATGATATAGAGTGGACTAGGGAACTCCCATAGATTGGAAGCTATAACGCCGAACCCCGTTGCGGTGAGAAGCATTCCACTGTATACGGCCGTTTCTCGCCACTCTTTCCGGTGAATGAGACCTGGAAGATCGATCCAGCCTATGATAGCTGCTACGACGATAACTGCAAGTGTAATCAGCACGCTTCTCTCACTCCTTCATTTCATTTCTGAATGAATCATCCAGTGTACCTACACGTTTTATTTGCACATTGGCTTTGTATTTGATATTCAGTTCTTCAAAATGCTTGTCCCACTCATTTTCTATCTTCTTGAAGAACTTGGGATCTGCATGGTACACTTCCTGTCCAAAACCAAATATATCGACATTGAATTTGCGTTTTACTGAATTGACAGAGTTCTGCATCAGTTCAATTAACCGTTCTTCACTATCGGCTTCAAGTTCTTTGAGAACTTCCATCGAACCAATCTTGATTCCACATTCAACTGCACCGATGGATGAGACATTCTTGAGATCAATGTGGATTACAGGTTTACCATTTACGATTTCCGCTTTTCTTTTTGTTGTTGTGCGTAGTTCCTTAAACGTCACGTTGCCCTTCTTGCGACAAGGCATATGGCTGACCGTTGATACTACATTGTCACGGATATAGTTGTAGCCTTTGGATTCATCCTCCGTTAACCAGCCGATCAGCTTGTCTTTCTTGAATACACTCAGTCCCGTCATGTTGAGGCGAGCTGGCGACCGGATGGTCGATATATTCTCTTTATTCCCACTTTGGACTTTGGGACCGAGGATCTCTACCCCCATAATGACGGGTTGGATGCCAGGTGATATCATGAACTCCAGTAATTCATCCCCGGTTACCGTGGTAGTGGGAGACCAGATCTTGGAAGATATATCGAGAGAGTTAAACATTTTTTCAGCTGGAGTATTATCTAAAGGGGTAAGTACGTCAAGCAGCTGTGAAGCAGTAGTATTTTTGGCAACTAAGACGTAATAATCAGGTCTTGCTGTAGGTTCGCGCATTAACGCCTCAATAACATCATATATTCCGTCCTTGCGTGCATATTCTTCGCCAAATACCAGAACCCGGATATGTGCAAGGAAGATTTTGCGCGGGCTGGTTTCCGTTAATTTCTGAATGGCTTCGAACAAGGTTGTAGCGGATGCTTCGTACTGTGTAACGGGTGTGCCTTTCCCTCCCCCGGCCTTGGAAGATACTTCATTTGGAACAACGACCTGAGCACTGACTTTGATCATATCTCCATCTTTGTCCACACCGAGACCAAGCATAATGCCAAGTCCATTCAGTTCCTGGCGATCCCAGCATCCGGTAAGGAGAGGAAGCAGAATGGCACAATATAATATTAAGCGTAAGCATCTATTCATGGTGTGCGCTCCTTACCGAATTACCGCTTCGTTTTTTTAGTGGACTGTCTAACTTCATTTGTTGTGCTGGTAGAGAGCGGCCGAGTTTTCATGTGGGACCAGGGTACACGAAAGATCGTGTCTTTGAGGTCTTTCTGAATAAAGGGTGCTAAAGGAGACATATACGGTACCCCGAAAGAACGTAAGCTGCAAAGGTGGGTTACAGTAATTAACAGCACAATCAGGATGCCATAGAATCCGAAGGCAGCGGCCAAGATCATCAGAACGAACCGTAACATGCGTACCGAGATAGAGAGCCCATTTTCCGGAATAACATAACTGGATATCGCAGTGATGGATACGATAATGACCATTGCAGCGGATACAACCCCAGCATCTACCGCGGCTTGACCAATAACAAGCGTACCCACAATGGACACAGCCTGACCGACCGTCTTCGGTATCCGAATGCCGGCTTCTCGCAGAATCTCATAAGTTAGCTCCATCAGTAGGGCTTCAATAAAAGCGGGGAAAGGTACGCCTTCTCGCTGAGCCGCCAAACTGATTAGAAGGTTGGTAGGAAGCATCTCCTGATGGAAAGTAGTAATGGCAATATAAAAGGAGGGAGAGAGCAAGGCGATAAAAAAGGCCAGATATCGGATCAATCGGATCAGTGTACTGATATCAGCTCGCTGATAATAATCCTCAGGTGACTGAAAGAAATGAACAAACAAGGCGGGAACAACTAAAACAAAGGGTGTCCCGTCGACAATGATTGCAACCCGGCCTTCCAGCAGTGCTGCGGACACGGTATCGGGTCGTTCGCTATTATATACTGTTGGGAAAATGGTCCCTGTCTTATCCTGAACCAGCTCTTCAATGTATCCTCCCTCGAGAATGCTATCGATTTCAATCTCATCCAGTCTTCGCCTTAGTTCCTGCACAATCTCCTGATCCACGACATGTTCCAGATAGAGCACAGCAACTCGGGTCTTGGTAACTCGACCGATCTCTCTTTCTTCGATCCAGAGATGTGAATCTCGGATTCGTTTTCGAATTAATGAAGTGTTGGTACGCAGATTCTCATTAAAGCCTTCCATCGGACCCCGAACGACAGTCTGGGAGACTGGTTCCCCGATGGACCGGTCTTCCCAACCGGCTGCACCGATTTTCAGCCCTCGTACAGAACCTTCAAGCAGAAGTACGGCTGATCCCGACAGCAGGGCATTCAGCACTTCATCCATATCATTGACGAGCAGGACATCACTTGCGATCAGAACATCATTTTGGAGGTAACTCAGATGTTCATCATCCGCTGAAAAATCAGGAAGATCACGTTTATGTAATAAGGATTCCATGATGGAGTGATTCAGAATTTTTACATCCACCATTCCATCGATGTACAGCATGACAGCAGGCCATTTATGCAAACATTGCAGAGGACGAATCATTAAGTCATTGCTGTGTCCCATCACTTGCTTGCAGTACGTTGTATTTTCATTCAGATTTGGAGAGATTTTCTTCAGATCTTGGCCGTCCTGTACCGATGCACTCATCATGTATCCTCCTTATATATCCTATATTTGCAAGTTAGTATGACCTGGATGAATTCGGATTATCACAAAAAGAATGAAAGGTTCTCCCTCCGTTTGGATAACACCAAAAAGGAGCCGCGATGACATGCGGCTCCTTACTTGAAATTATAGATAGACGTTCATTCGAATTTACTTTTGTCTTTGTCGAACAGGGGCAGGCTTGGATACGGATCTTGCTGCCCATGCTTTGCGGTAACGGTAGAGCACAGCCACGATGAGTAATAGGCCTATTCCTCCCACGATATATGCAGCATATTGATGAGCCAGATGGAATACGGCATTCCACTGGGGGCCAAATATTTTACCAATGCCCAGAAATAGCACAACCCAGAAGAGCGCGCCTGAATAGGCGTAGAGGGCGAATTTGCGAAAAGGAACCGCGGCTATGCCCGCGAAATATCCAGTGAAATGCCTTACCCCCGGAATGAAATAACCGATGAAGATCAAGGCATTCCCATACTTGCCAAACCACTTTTGTGTTTTATCGAGCTTGTCCTGCTTCAACAGAAACCATTTTCCGTACCGAGTGATGAAGGGCAGACCTGCTTTGGCTCCAATAAAATAAGTAATTGTCATGCCAATCGTCGTTCCCAGAAAAGCCAGTATGGTGAGGATTCCGAAATCGAGATGTCCTTTGTAGGAGAGAAATCCGGCGTAAGCCATCGTCGTTTCACCCGGAAAGGGGAGTGCGATGAATTCAAGCAACAAGCCAAAAAACAATACGCTGTATCCGTAGGACCCAAACAAATGTTGGATCTTCTCAAGCAATTCCAATAGATTTCACTCTCCTGAAAACGGGGTGGGAGCATAATTCCTCTCCATAGTGTTTTGAATACGTTCTGCCTGTCCATTATGCTACCTAATCCGAAGCGAAGAATCAATCATGCTACATAGCAAATTGTGAAAAAATATTAAACAAAATCGCGTCTTTTTTCGATGAAGCCTCCATATAATTCTAACAAATCTGCTGAAGTCTATCAGCAAATTACTAGAGACGGTGGAGGTCGATTCGTAAATGGTACAGAGACCGGAATTCAGAATCAAGGAAAAAGGGGAAGTCTCCGTAACATCCATACATACGTTTTTATCTGGACAATGGTCTGGCATTCTCCTGCGAATTGCGATCTTGCTATGTGCATTTGCTGCCTATGCAGGCGTAGCTTACGCGTCTTCTGCTTCCGGCTCGGATGAGCCTATCTCCGCAGAAAAGAATGCCCAAGACAAGGTAGTCTATCTGAGTTTTGACGACGGACCGGGTAACCATACCCGTGACGTATTGGATATTTTACGCAAGGAGCAAGTTCCGGCTACATTTTTTGTGCTGGGTGAACAGGCAGAACGTTATCCCGAGTTAATTCGGGCGCTTGTGGAGGACGGACATGCTTTGGGCAATCATACGTTCAATCATCAATACGAACAGCTGTATCGTGATTTCAAAGTGTTCTGGAAGCAGATTAAGCAGACAGAGGAAGTGCTGGAGCGTATAACTGGCTTCCGCCCGAATCTGGTGCGAGCACCAGGAGGAACCTACGGACATTTTGACCAAAGCTATTTTGATTTGCTGCAATTGGGCGGATACACGGTCATGGACTGGAACGTCGACAGCGGGGATTCCAAGCGCAAAGGTGTTCCGGCAAAAGAAATCCTTAAAAATTCGACCAAAGTTCCTGCGGGAGCACGTTCTGTCATTGTGCTTATGCATGATGGAGGTGCGCATGCTGAAACGGTGAAAGCACTCCCGGGTATCATCAAGTATTATCGTGATCACGGATATCGTTTTGACATCATGAAGAGTTCGGATCAGCCGGTTCAATTCCGTGTACATCCAGATGATAAGTATAAAGGGCGCAAGGTGCCAGGAAAAGCCTGGATTGCAGAGCATGTAGAAGCGAATGCAACGTTGTGGCTCGGGAGCAAGAAGCTGAAGGTAGAGGTGGGATTGGCTGCGGCTACCCTACAGTCGGGCGAATTCCGCATGGAGGATCAACGAATCATGGTGCCTTTGCGTACCTTTATGAAAAAATTCGGGGGCAGCACTCGCTGGGACCCTGAATCAAAGACAGCTACAGCTGTGTGGAAGGAAAGAACGATTCATGCAGACGTTGTGAGCGGAACACTAACAACGAAAGGGTTAAGTGAACCGGGAGCAGTACAGAGTCAAGGGGGGACCACCTGGGTTCCGTTACGTGAATTACTAGAGCAGATGGGATTAAGGGTGCATGGATTAAACAGCAATGAAACAGAGTGGACTGTGAAAGCAGGCCCATCGATATCTATTTCGGCGATGAACAGCATATTTATGTATAAAATGATCTAAAGAAAGTCATTCTTGCAGGACTATTCTCTCTACTTCCGGGCAACACTGAATCATAGATTACTATGCTCAAAAATGCTGATGAACGGAAGGAGATCAGGAGAAATGTCTTATATTCGAATGGAACATGAACATGCGGTCGAATTGCTAAACAGGGTCATGAAGCGAGTAGAAAGTGTGATTATCGGTAAAAAACAAGAGATTCGTTATGTCCTCACTGCAATGCTCAGTGGAGGTCATATATTACTGGAAGATGTGCCGGGTACGGGGAAAACGATGCTGGTTCGTGCTGTTGCTTCTGCACTGGATTGCTCCATGGGCCGGATTCAGTTCACGTCCGATGTGATGCCAGCAGACGTTACGGGTACTTCGATCTATCAACCGCATACAGCTGAATTCAAGTTTCGGCCCGGACCTGTCATGTCCAACATCGTCCTGGCCGATGAAATAAATCGCGCTTCACCCCGCACTCAGTCTGCCCTTCTGGAGGCAATGGAGGAACGACGTATTACGGTCGATGGCACAACCTACGCCTTGCCACGCCCTTTCTTTCTGCTGGCGACACAGAATCCGTTACAATTCGGGGGTACGTACCGTCTGCCTGAGGCACAACTGGATCGATTTATCATGAGGATTGGACTGGGGTATCCAGATCCAGAGCAGGAACTGGAATTGTTAACCCGCATGCAAAGCAGGGAAGTACTCGAAGAACTTCGCCCTGTCCTGCTTGCTGAAGAGGTCGTAGCCATGCAGCGTGAAGTCAAACAGGTACATGTTGATCCTGTCGTCAAACAGTATCTGGTGGCAGTTGCTGTGGCATCTCGCAGCCTTCCGGCAGTAAGGCTGGGTATCAGTCCGCGCGGAACACTGGCCTGGATGGCAGCCGCGCAGTCATTTGCCTACCTTCAGGGACGCAGTTATGTCATACCGGATGATGTGAAAGAGGTGGCAGTGCCTGTCCTTTCTCATCGTATTCAATTGAAGGCCCAGAACAGAGCGGAGATTTGGGGGCAAGTACAAGTCATTGAAGAAGCATTATCATCTGTCCCGGTACCTGTACAAATGGCATCACAGGGAAGGGGACGGAGGCAATGACTGCACTGGGACAACGGATTTTGAGTGCTGTCTTGGTGGTGGCCTTCGCTTCTTTGTATCAGTGGCATGGAGGCAGAGCAGCGTTGTTCCTATCCATTATGGCTTTCTTGATGTTCACGGGAGGTCTGCTTCTCCATTGGTTCAGACCACGCCAAATTAACATTCGTCGAAAGATGCACACGAACCGGATTGAGGCGGGCGAGGGAATACAGGTAGTGGTGGAGTTGAAATTCAAGTGCCGAGTTCCATTGTTATGGATCATCCTGTGTGAGAACACACCTGCTGGTGTACATCGCAAATTGATTTTTCCGGGAATACGGCGTCAATTCACCTATCAATATGAATGTTCCGGTTTACGCAGAGGGGTCTACAGCTGGGATACGGGCAGATTGTACTGGGGTGATATGTTTGGCTGGAATACGCTCTCCGCAGAGACCGCAGGTGATACACCCCTAATTGTTGTTCCTCAAGCAACGGCTTTAGGGAATGGTGAGTCTTTAGGATTCGCTGCGATGATGGAAGGGGCTCTGTCTGAGCGAAGAACCAGCCAAGGTAACCGTAGCCCTGAGTTTCGTGAATATCAGCAGGGGGACCCACTTGGACGTGTCCATTGGAAAAGTACAGCCAAAACGGGAAGACTTCAGACCTTTTTGCCGGACACCTCTGATTTAGCTTCGCTAGGCATTCTTGTCTATGAAGGGGCTTCGGGTTATAACGTGAAACCGACCGAGATCATGGATACCCCTGCCTTTGAACGTGTGGTTCGTGCGGCTGCCCGCTGGATTCATACCGCAGAACGGGATGAAATTCCTTATCATCTCTGGATGGAAGGCGGCGATAAGAGCTATGATGCACAGGATCAATGGCAACAGGGACCATTGCATGCAGAAAGCCATGGCCTGGACAAGCTCGCGGGAGCACGGATATCCAAGGTACCATCTGTCCCTGTTTCGCTCCGCACGGAGATGCTGGATAGATTGGCGAATGGGTCACGGATTATAGTTCTCACAGGTAAAATGGATCAGGTTCTGGCCGATTGGATCCTGTCTGCAATCGGATCGGGTTATAGTGTAGAGGTGCAACTGACTGAGGCGACCCAGTTAGGATCAACGGATAGATCGATGAATGGATTGGGATATGATAGGTTGGAGCAGCTTCGTCACAGCGGGGTGCCGATTCATTCGGTTACAGATAGCGCGTTATCCTCAATGGGAAAGGCGGAGGTAACGGATGTGGGAGCGTAATGGTAACCAGCAACCGAATTCCACCGTGGTGGACACGAAGGATGAGGGATATGTAATAGTACCTGTCCTGTACAAAATCTTTATCTCATTCATTTTACTCATACTGTCTCTGGAATGGATATATCCTGTTACATCATCAGATCAGCAGGGCAGTGAACGGTTCTTGTCTGTGATGGCTGGATTAACGGGAGCTCTGTTGCTGGCGGGGGTGATTCGTACAGGTTGGATCATGGGAGTACTGATCCGATTATTCATTGCTCTTGCTGCACTATGTCTGATGTACGGAGGGAGTGATCCTGTCGGATGGGCGGCCGCTTATCTGGGAATACTTTCAGCGGACATGGACACTTTTATAAACAACTGGAGATTTCACGCCATGAGCACAGAAACGAGAGGTTTGCTCATGATGTGCGGCTGGAGCATGCTCATGGCTTCGGTACAATCCCTTGTATTGCACCGTCGAAGCGTTATGCTGTTTGGCAGTGCAACGCTGCTCTATCTGCTTCTGCTTGAATCCTTTGCGGGTCTGGATGTGTATGCTTCAGTGATACGTTCTGTATTATGGATTCTTCTTATTCAGGCCCTGCTTCAGTTACTCCGCCTTAACGGAGGAGTCACTACTCCGAGTTATCGAGGAAGTCCCTATGGTCGTTGGAGCGCAGTAACTATCGTTGCTTCCGCAGGTATGGTGCTATTCTCATCGTTACCTGGCCAGTTTGCTTCCATTCCTCAACCGGAACGCATATCCTTGGAGCAGATTGGTGAACGCTTAGCTCGCTGGGCGGGTTATACACAGCACAGTAGTATCCCTGCTGCAACGGCAGTCACAGGATATAGCACAGCGGATGCGCCGATGGGAGCACCGTTGGTACAGGGGAACTCCATTTTTTTTATAGCGAAGAGTCCGGAAGTGACGTATTGGCGAGGGGAGACCCGTTCATATTATAACGGTAGTACTTGGAGTGATCCTGGTCAAAGCTTCGAAACGGCGAGTTCATCCGGGTTGCTGCGAACAGATGGATGGGAGAATCCAACCTATTGGAGTCGCATTCGCCAAACCGTTACGATGCAGCGTGAGTGGAAAGGACCGAATCCACTCTTTACCGGGGGCATACCGGTCAACGTATCGTTCCAGGATAAGAACAAGGATAACCAGGAAAACATGCTTTCTTTGCTGTCTAATCGCGATTCGGCAACATTGTGGCTCGCAGGCTCTGGAAGCGATAAGGTGGTTAAAAATTATTCGGCAGACGTCATGATTCCTGTGGCATCCCCGGAACAGTTACGTCTGCTTGGGGAAACGAATAAAGGGAAAGATCCGGCAGCCATTCGAAGGACATATCTGCAATTGCCCACGACACTTCCCGATCGGGTGCAGACTCTTGCCAAGGAAATCATTCAAGGCAGTGAGACCCGTTATGATGCTGTACAAGCTGTGAAAACTTACCTGGCTGATCATGCCGAATACACGTTGGATACCCGTATGCCGCCGCGCGGAACAGATTTTGTGGACGATTTTCTATTCGTCACACGGCAGGGGTATTGCAATCATTTCTCCACAGCCATGATTGTGTTGCTGCGTGCAGAAGGAATCCCCGCACGCTGGGTTAAAGGTTTTGGTCCTGGAGTTGCTGACCCGGATGTACCCGGTCAGTATATGATTTCCCAGGGAGATGCACATTCCTGGGTAGAGGTGTATTTTCCCGGTGCAGGCTGGATGCCGTTTGAGGCCACGCCGGGCTTCACCATGGCGCAAGGCGTGGGCGATTATGTCGCAGCACTCGCCGGGGCGCAGCCTGTTGCGGAGACTCCGCCGTATATAAGCGGCGGAGTGGCTTACGCGGGCGCGTGGCTGCTCGCCCGCGCACGGGCCATTGCCACGGAGCCATGGCTCGCGGCAGCCCTTGTGGCAGCGGCTCTGCTGGTCGCCGCTGCTCTGGTTCGCATGCGGCGGCTACGCCCCGCGCTGCGGATCAGGCTGCTGCTGGCGTGGCCACGCAGCAGCTTTCCGGACCGCGAGCGGCTACTGCGTGCAGCCGCTCCGGTCTGGGCCGCGCTCGCGCGCCGGTACGGTCCGCGGCCACAGGGCATGACGCTGCGTGAATATGCAGCGTCACCGGCTCTGGCCGCAGGCGCGGACGGCGCGGACATCGCGCGGTTTGCAGCCGACTGGGAACGGCTGCTGTACGGGCCAGACCGTCCGCTTCGCGCCGACAGTCTGGACTTCCTGCGCCGTGCACTTCGTCTGGCTCAGCGGTTGCAGGCGTTGTAACTCAAGGGTGTTACAACGTTACACCAAAGATGCGAAGCACCTGCGGTACCAAACGCTATCGCTTTCCAATAGAGCTTGGCTATTTGTGGGCAGATGAAGATCACCATTGGCTGGCGCACTGTTTTTAAATGCAGCGTTTAGTTTATCGTTGTAGGCCATACATAAGACGCCTTTCTCGCTATGCTGAGAACGAGGCGTCTTTCCACGATCATACACTTGAACCATCATCTTGCTGCCAAGCTTTCTATTCGAAATCTCATAATCGAAGGTATTCGGTATCCCTTGTTTTGAAATGTCGAAAAAAGGAGTTTCGCCTTTCCTTGACGGTATGTTTTGTCGTTGCGTATAATTAGTTTCATTGAATTGAGGGAGGCACGGTAATGAATAAGCCAAATGAAATAGTGGTTGTCCTTGACTTCGGGGGCCAATACAACCAGTTAATCGCCAGAAGAATTCGGGATCTCGGCGTATACAGCGAGCTTTTGCCGTATAACACACCGGCAGAGAAGATCGCAGAAATGTCACCACGAGGAATCATTTTCTCTGGCGGACCATCCAGTGTGTATGCAGAAAATGCACCGCATGTGGACCCGGCTATCTATGATCTTGGACTTCCCATCTTCGGAATCTGTTACGGGATGCAACTTATGGCCCAACAGCTTGAAGGTAAAGTAGAACGTTCCGAGAAGCGTGAATATGGTAAAGCCGACATCGAGTTCGCAGCAGGTGCTGCTCTCGCACAAGGTATCGACGGTGAGCACACGGTATGGATGAGTCACGGTGACCACGTGGTTACACTTCCTCCGGGTTTCAAGCTGGATGCAGGCACGGAAAGTGCGCCAATCGCTGCAATGAGTAACGAAGAGCGCAAATTGTATGCTGTTCAGTTCCACCCGGAAGTACGTCACTCTGTTCGTGGTAACGATATGATTCGTAACTTCCTGTTCGAAATCTGTGGTTGCGAAGGCAACTGGAGTATGGAGACATTCATTGATGATACGATCAAAGATATTCGTGAAAAAGTGGGCGACGGTAAAGTACTGTGTGCACTGAGTGGTGGCGTGGATTCTTCTGTTGTTGCTGCGCTGCTTCACAAAGCCATTGGTGACCAACTGACATGTATGTTTATCGACCATGGTCTGCTGCGCAAAGGCGAAGCAGAAAGCGTAATGGAGACGTTTGTCGGCAAATTCGACATGAAAGTGGTTAAAATCGATGCGCAGGAGCGCTTCCTGTCCAAACTGGCAGGCGTAGATGATCCGGAACAAAAACGTAAAATCATCGGTAACGAGTTTATTTACGTATTTGACGAAGAATCCAAGCAGTTTGATGATTTCGAATTCTTGGCACAAGGTACACTGTACACGGATATCGTGGAAAGTGGCACAGCGACTGCGCAGACCATCAAATCCCACCACAATGTGGGCGGCTTGCCTGAGGACATGAACTTCAAACTGATCGAGCCACTCAGTGCCTTGTTCAAGGACGAAGTGCGTAAAGTCGGCGAAGAGTGCGGTCTGCCTGAAGCTATCGTATGGCGTCAGCCGTTCCCAGGTCCGGGTCTTGCGATTCGTGTACTTGGCGAAGTAACCGAGGACAAGCTCAAAATCGTTCGTGATTCGGATTACATCCTGCGTGAAGAAATTATTAAAGCCGGCCTTGATCGCGAGATCTGGCAATACTTCACAGCTCTTCCGAACATGAAGAGTGTGGGCGTTATGGGTGATGCGCGTACGTATTCCTACACTGTAGGTATCCGTGCTGTAACGTCCATCGACGGTATGACTGCTGACTGGGCACGTATCCCTTGGGATGTGCTGGAGAAAATCTCCGTACGGATCGTTAACGAAGTCGATAATGTAAACCGTATCGTCTATGACGTAACATCCAAACCACCTGCAACGATCGAGTGGGAGTAGGATATACACCCGTAAGAATATTTTGAAAAAAGCTCTCTTTTATCTGCGGCATTTCGCAAATAGAAGGGAGTTTTTTTATGACAGGGTTCTGTTTAAAATTTCATCCCATTTTAAAGTTCACTTCATGATCCTTTCAGGTCGGGCCTGTACAATAAGTACATACTAAGAGCTATATGGCTACTGAAGGGAGAATTGAATGTATGCGTAAAACCGACTATATGAGCAAATGGAAGATGGGCATTGGAAGTGCGTTTCTGATGGTGATGCTGGCAGGATACGGTTCAGAAATGCAAGACTTGGCCTCCGGTTCGGGAGAATTTCCATTTGTGAACTTAGAGGCAGCGGATGCTTCTTCCGATCAGACTAGAAACCAGGAGTTATCCTCTGACTTAACAACGAACACAGATCTGGAACAACAAGAGATAGAGAATGCTCAGAACACAGAGATATAATTGACATAGGACTGATCCAGTGAAAATGAGAACTGGAACATGTCGCAAAGTGCTCCATATACCTAATGAGTATACGCCTTCGGAATACGAGACATCGTTATTCCTATATCATCATTCACTGATTGCTAAAACGCATCAGACACATAAGCTACCCTGATCAGAGTGCTTCATAGCCTTTGATCAGAGTAGCTTTTCTATATTAATCTACAGAAATCCCATCCTGACATAATGAACATAGGCTGTGGGAAATCTGCCGAGTATAGCATATTTAATTGGATAGTAAACCGCTGAACTGGTTCCTTTTGTTAAATAATACGAACGATATGTGAGGTCAACGAGATTAACATTCGTTTTTCTCATTGACAAAACAGATACTCCCCTCCTAAAATAGTGATGGGAAACAAACAAATAGCGCATACTAATTCGTATAATCCCGGGAATTGGCCCGGGAGTCTCTACGAGATCACCCTAATGATCTGGCTACGAAGAGGAGAAGGCTGAGCACAGGAATTCTACATGATTGCGGGGACATCACGCACATTAGAATTTTTTTTGTTCTTAGTAAAGGCCGTAGTGCCACTCCTTATCAGCTGAGCCCTGGGGGAAGAATCATCTTCAGGGTCATTTGTCGTTTTTCAATATGGCTTCAACATCTCTAAGGGGGAGTTAGTGAATTATGGATCGTTTTTTTAAACTAAAAGAAAACGGAACAAACGTTAGAACGGAGATTGTTGCGGGTCTCACTACCTTTATGACAATGGCTTACATTCTTTTTGTGAATACGTTGTTCTTGGGTCAAGCCGGGGCGGGGATGTCGGATAATGCCGTATTTTTTGCAACAGCCGTCGGCGCCGGGTTAATGACTATTATTATGGGATTGTTCGTGAATATTCCGATTGCGCTCGCACCAGGTATGGGATTGAATGCATACTTCATGACTGTCGTTCTAAGTTCAAATGGCGCGATTACTTGGCAGGCAGCTCTCGGAGCAGTGTTCCTTTCTGGTATTGTGTTCATTATCCTGACCGTAACCAAAGTTCGGCAAATGCTGCTTGTTGCAGTTCCGCAGTCGATCAAAATGGCCATTACGGTTGGTATCGGTCTCTTTATTACGATTATTGGTTTCAAACTTGCTAATCTTGTGGCAGTAACGGTTAATGTTGCGCCAGACGCAGATCTGAGTCAGCCGATTCCAGGCAGTAGCTTCAATCTATCATTGGGTAACTTTATAACGCACCATGATGCATTGCTTGCACTGATCGGTTTGCTCCTTATTGCTATTCTGATGGTTATGCGTGTTAAAGGCGCTCTGCTGATCGGAATTGTAGCAACAACGCTGATTGGTATTCCGATGGGTGTTACGAATCTGAGTGGTCTTTCGGGCGCAAGCTGGTTGCCTAACTTCAGTGATCTGGCGGTTGGACAACTGGATTTGAAAGGTGCTATCAGTCTGGGATTGTTCGAGATCATCTTTATCTTTACCTTCGTTGAATTGTTCGATACGTTCGGTACGATGGTAGGTACGGCAACACGTATGGGCATTATGAAGGATAAGAAAAAAGGCGAGAAAACCATCGGTAAAGCGATGCTCGTCGATGCAGTTGGTGTCAGCGCAGGTGCTGCACTGGGTACAAGTACCATTACGGCATACGTTGAAAGTGCTTCAGGCGTTGAAGCGGGTGGACGTACAGGACTGACTTCCGTAACGACAGGTTTGCTGTTCATTTTGGCCCTGTTTATCGCGCCGCTTGCGCTGGTTGTCCCGTCTGCTGCCACTGCTCCGGCATTGATCATCGTGGGTGTACTTATGATGAGTCAAGTCCGCAGCATCGAGTGGGATGATTTCCTGCAAGCTTTCCCCGCGTTCCTTACTATTGTATTGATGCCTTTCACAGGCGGAATCGCGAACGGAATCTCTGCAGGTATCGTATCTTATGTGATTCTGGCGGTATTCAGTAACTTGGTTACAGAACGCAAAGTGAAGATTCACTGGCTCATGTGGATCTTGGCGCTCATTGTAGTCTGCCGATACGTATTTATTGGCGGGGAATAAACTAAAGTTAGTTTTATGAAGAATGCTGAGATAAGCTTTTTATCTTATAAACGAAAGAAGCGGAAGCCACGGGGTTCAAACCCGAAGCTTTCGCTTTTTTTTTTTGTATTCTTTTCATGGGAAAAAATGAATTTCAAAAATGGTTTCCTTCTATAATAGAAGGAACGCGTAAAATGATCTATGATTTCTTGGTTGTTTACCCACTTAAATCATCGGGTAATAAGTTTCTATGATTATGAAGACTCTATACTGTTCTTCCTTTCAATAAAAGAAGGATGTTACAGAGCGGGATTCTACGGGATGCCCTCTGTACAAGTTTGTTGATTATTCCGATTTATTAAAAGTTATAACCAAATGTATCATCTGGCCGATAATAAGGAGATACTTGTTAAAAGGATTATAGGGTGCTTATTTTCTGAAGATTAATATTTTCGAAAAAAAGACTTGCGTTCCATAACTGTACATGGTATATTCTATTTCCGGCCAAAAAAAAACACGAGATCCACGGTGCGGCAAGCGAGTGAAGTAAGCTTCGAAAGAAACTTAAAAAAAGAGCTTGCAAAGTTGGTTCGGACATGATATTATATAAGAGTTGCTGAAGAGAACAGCGTTCGGTAACAAAACAAGTTTGATCTTTGAAAACTGAACAACGAGTGAGTAAACATTCTGCTTGCAGAATGAACGCGAAAGTTGGAGACAAGCCTTGGCTTGGATTGACTGGAGCGCAAATGAGATTTTTAATCTCGTCAGATTCAAAATGAGCTTATCGCTCTTTTCAATTTATTGGAGAGTTTGATCCTGGCTCAGGACGAACGCTGGCGGCATGCCTAATACATGCAAGTCGAGCGGAGTTGATAGGAAGCTTGCTTCCTTGATACTTAGCGGCGGACGGGTGAGTAACACGTAGGCAACCTGCCCTCAAGTTTGGGACAACTACCGGAAACGGTAGCTAATACCGAATAGTTGTTTTCTTCGCCTGAAGAGAACTGGAAAGACGGAGCAATCTGTCACTTGGGGATGGGCCTGCGGCGCATTAGCTAGTTGGTGAGGTAACGGCTCACCAAGGCGACGATGCGTAGCCGACCTGAGAGGGTGATCGGCCACACTGGGACTGAGACACGGCCCAGACTCCTACGGGAGGCAGCAGTAGGGAATCTTCCGCAATGGGCGAAAGCCTGACGGAGCAATGCCGCGTGAGTGATGAAGGTTTTCGGATCGTAAAGCTCTGTTGCCAGGGAAGAACGCTTGGGAGAGTAACTGCTCTCAAGGTGACGGTACCTGAGAAGAAAGCCCCGGCTAACTACGTGCCAGCAGCCGCGGTAATACGTAGGGGGCAAGCGTTGTCCGGAATTATTGGGCGTAAAGCGCGCGCAGGCGGTCATTTAAGTCTGGTGTTTAATCCCGGGGCTCAACCCCGGATCGCACTGGAAACTGGGTGACTTGAGTGCAGAAGAGGAGAGTGGAATTCCACGTGTAGCGGTGAAATGCGTAGATATGTGGAGGAACACCAGTGGCGAAGGCGACTCTCTGGGCTGTAACTGACGCTGAGGCGCGAAAGCGTGGGGAGCAAACAGGATTAGATACCCTGGTAGTCCACGCCGTAAACGATGAGTGCTAGGTGTTAGGGGTTTCGATACCCTTGGTGCCGAAGTTAACACATTAAGCACTCCGCCTGGGGAGTACGGTCGCAAGACTGAAACTCAAAGGAATTGACGGGGACCCGCACAAGCAGTGGAGTATGTGGTTTAATTCGAAGCAACGCGAAGAACCTTACCAGGTCTTGACATCCCTCTGATCGGTACAGAGATGTATCTTTCCTTCGGGACAGAGGAGACAGGTGGTGCATGGTTGTCGTCAGCTCGTGTCGTGAGATGTTGGGTTAAGTCCCGCAACGAGCGCAACCCTTATATTTAGTTGCCAGCACTTCGGGTGGGCACTCTAGATAGACTGCCGGTGACAAACCGGAGGAAGGTGGGGATGACGTCAAATCATCATGCCCCTTATGACCTGGGCTACACACGTACTACAATGGCCGGTACAACGGGCTGCGAAATCGCGAGATGGAGCCAATCCCAACAAAGCCGGTCTCAGTTCGGATTGCAGGCTGCAACTCGCCTGCATGAAGTCGGAATTGCTAGTAATCGCGGATCAGCATGCCGCGGTGAATACGTTCCCGGGTCTTGTACACACCGCCCGTCACACCACGAGAGTTTATAACACCCGAAGTCGGTGGGGTAACCGCAAGGAGCCAGCCGCCGAAGGTGGGATAGATGATTGGGGTGAAGTCGTAACAAGGTAGCCGTATCGGAAGGTGCGGCTGGATCACCTCCTTTCTATGGAGAATCGTTTCCCGCGTGGAAACATTCAAATAAGCAGGTTCTTAGAACCTGCGACCGCAATTCATTTCGGTCCTTCACCTTGGTGTGGATGAAATGAAGAGCAAAACACTCACTCGTTGCTCAGTTTTGAGAGCTCAAACTCTCAAACAGCTTGCTTTTGCATGGAGCTTGTTCTTTGAAAACTAGATATCGAAACGAAAGTAAATGCGAATTAGAACATTCCTTTTTAGCTGAACTTGTGCAAACAAGTTTCAATAAAAACGGTAGTTAATTGCTTTTGCGATGGTATTGAATGGGAGCGACTTTTGGCTTTGCGCAAGCAAAACAAGGGAAGCGAGCAGTCAAAACCGGAGCAATATGGTTAAGCTACTAAGAGCACACGGAGGATGCCTAGGCGCTAGGAGCCGATGAAGGACGTGGCGAACAACGAAACTGCCTCGGGGAGCTGTAAGCAAGCTTTGATCCGGGGGTGTCCGAATGGGGAAACCCAGCTGGGGTAATTTCCAGTTACTCACAACTGAATACATAGGTTGTGTAGAGGCATACCAGGGGAACTGAAACATCTAAGTACCCTGAGGAAGAGAAAACAATAGTGATTCCGTCAGTAGCGGCGAGCGAACGCGGAGAAGCCCAAACCAGAGAGCTTGCTCTTTGGGGTTGTGGGACGTCTCACATGGAGTTACAAAGGAACCGGTTAAGCGAAGAGGTCTGGAAAGGCCCGCCAAAGAAGGTAAAAGCCCTGTAATTGAAAGTCTGTTCCCTCCGAGACGGATCCCGAGTAGTGCGGGGCACGTGAAACCCCGTATGAATCCGGCAGGACCATCTGCCAAGGCTAAATACTTCCTAGCGACCGATAGTGAAGCAGTACCGTGAGGGAAAGGTGAAAAGCACCCCGGAAGGGGAGTGAAATAGAACCTGAAACCGTGTGCTTACAAAAAGTCAGAGCCCGTTTTAGGGGTGATGGCGTGCCTTTTGTAGAATGAACCGGCGAGTTACGTTCCCGTGCAAGGTTAAGGTGAAGAGCCGGAGCCGCAGCGAAAGCGAGTCTGAATAGGGCGACATAGTACGTGGACGTAGACCCGAAACCGGGTGATCTACCCCTGTCCAGGGTGAAGGTGCGGTAACACGCACTGGAGGCCCGAACCCACGCATGTTGAAAAATGCGGGGATGAGGTGGGGGTAGCGGAGAAATTCCAATCGAACTCGGAGATAGCTGGTTCTCCCCGAAATAGCTTTAGGGCTAGCCTCGGAAAACAGAGTCGTGGAGGTAGAGCACTGATTGGGTGCGGGGCCCGCAAGGGTTACCAAGCTCAGTCAAACTCCGAATGCCATAGACTTACTTCCGGGAGTCAGACAGTGAGTGCTAAGATCCATTGTCAAAAGGGAAACAGCCCAGACCATCAGCTAAGGTCCCCAAGTGTGTGTTAAGTGGGAAAGGATGTGGAGTTGCACAGACAACCAGGATGTTGGCTTAGAAGCAGCCATCATTTAAAGAGTGCGTAATAGCTCACTGGTCGAGTGACTCTGCGCCGAAAATGTAACGGGGCTAAACACACCACCGAAGCTATGGCTTGATGCTTTGCATCAGGGGTAGGGGAGCGTTGTATAAGGGTTGAAGGTGTACCGTAAGGAGCGCTGGACATTATACAAGTGAGAATGCCGGTATGAGTAACGAAAAGATCAGTGAGAATCTGATCCGCCGAAAGCCTAAGGGTTCCTGAGGAAGGCTCGTCCGCTCAGGGTAAGTCGGGACCTAAGGCGAGGCCGAAAGGCGTAGTCGAAGGACAACAGGTCGAAATTCCTGTACCACCGTAAGCCGTTATGAGCAATGGGGGGACGCAGTAGGGTAGTGACGCGGACTGATGGATGTCCGTCTAAGCAGTAAGGCTGATGTGTAGGCAAATCCGCACATCGTAAGGCTGAGCTGTGATGGGGAGTGAAAATTACAGTAGCGAAGGTCATGATCTCACACTGCCAAGAAAAGCCTCTAGCCAGGTGATGGTGCCCGTACCGCAAACCGACACAGGTAGGCGAGAAGAGTATTCTAAGGCGCGCGGAAGAACTCTCGTTAAGGAACTCGGCAAAATGACCCCGTAACTTCGGGAGAAGGGGTGCCCCGGTAGTGTGAATAGCACGAGGGGGCCGCAGTGAAAAGGCCCAAGCGACTGTTTAGCAAAAACACAGGTCTGTGCGAAGCCGTAAGGCGAAGTATACGGGCTGACGCCTGCCCGGTGCTGGAAGGTTAAGGGGAGTGGTTAGGGAGCAATCCCGAAGCTGTGAACCGAAGCCCCAGTAAACGGCGGCCGTAACTATAACGGTCCTAAGGTAGCGAAATTCCTTGTCAGGTAAATTCTGACCCGCACGAATGGCGTAACGACTTGGGCGCTGTCTCAACGAGAGATCCGGTGAAATTTTAATACCTGTGAAGATGCAGGTTACCCGCGACAAGACGGAAAGACCCCATGGAGCTTTACTGCAGCTTGATATTGAATTTGGGTACGATCTGTACAGGATAGGTGGGAGCCTTTGAAGCGTGAGCGCCAGCTTGCGTGGAGGCAACGTTGGGATACCACCCTGATCGTATCTAGGTTCTAACCTGGTACCGTAATCCGGTGCGGGGACAGTGTCAGGTGGGCAGTTTGACTGGGGCGGTCGCCTCCTAAAGAGTAACGGAGGCGCCCAAAGGTTCCCTCAGAATGGTTGGAAATCATTCGAAGAGTGCAAAGGCATAAGGGAGCTTGACTGCGAGACCTACAAGTCGAGCAGGGACGAAAGTCGGGCTTAGTGATCCGGTGGTACCGCATGGAAGGGCCATCGCTCAACGGATAAAAGCTACCCTGGGGATAACAGGCTTATCTCCCCCAAGAGTCCACATCGACGGGGAGGTTTGGCACCTCGATGTCGGCTCATCGCATCCTGGGGCTGAAGTAGGTCCCAAGGGTTGGGCTGTTCGCCCATTAAAGCGGTACGCGAGCTGGGTTCAGAACGTCGTGAGACAGTTCGGTCCCTATCTGTCGTGGGCGTAGGAAATTTGAGAGGAGCTGTCCTTAGTACGAGAGGACCGGGATGGACGTACCGCTGGTGTACCAGTTGTTCCGCCAGGAGCACCGCTGGGTAGCTATGTACGGAAGGGATAAACGCTGAAAGCATCTAAGCGTGAAGCCCCCCTCAAGATGAGATTTCCCAGTATGTAAGACCCCTTGAAGACGACGAGGTAGATAGGCTGGGGGTGGAAGTGCAGCAATGCATGGAGCTGACCAGTACTAATCGGTCGAGGGCTTATCCAATAGCAAGTTCTAATCGCATGTTTCGTTTCGAATCTAGTTTTCAGAGAACAACAACTCTGAAATGTAAGCTAAGCTATGCGTTTGGTGGCGATGGCGGAGGGGTTCCACACGTACCCATCCCGAACACGACCGTTAAGCCCTCTAGCGCCGATGGTACTTGGACCGCAGGGTCCTGGGAGAGTAGGACGCCGCCAAGCAAAGAACCACTGCCGATGTTATTCGGTGGTGGTTTTTCTTTTTGTCTAATTTGATCTATGAAATTAGGAACAGCTCAGATTTGATGGGCTGTTTTTTACTACCCATTCACCTCAAATATCCAGGTGTGCACTTAATCAGCAACCTGGATACATACTTGATAGATGAACAAACAAACAAACAAACAAACAAACAAACAAACAAACAAACAAACAACTAATTTTGCCGAAAGGAAGAAGCCAGCACATAACATGCTGTTTTCTGCCCCATTGTAGGCAACTTACAACAATCTTACAAGAGTGTAAGGCGATTGTAATCTAGATCAATAGGTATCAATCTTGTTGCTCCTGTATATTAATCCTATCCATTGATGGGATTAATTTTTAGGGGGAGTTGGCGTGAGGCTTTTTGAAATTCTGCTGTTCTTTTCAAGTGTTTTTTTGTTGATAATTCCATTTATTTTCAATCAACGTATCAGGAGATCTGCTTTGCTCCTGACAAGCGGAGCAGGCTCCTTTTTTTTAGTGATACATCTTCTTGTCGAAGGATACAGGGTTCAGCTTTTATTTTTATACGGATTTACGATCCTGATGCTTATGCTTTCAATTATAGATGTTTTCATAACGCAGAAAGCCGTACGGACTACCTCGCGAATCCGTAGAGTGCTGGGTCCCCTTTTAATTGTGATTGGGTTAATCGCAACAGCGTGCCTTAACTATGTGTTTCCCGTATTCGACCTTCCGGCGCCAACCGGCAAGTTGAAGGTAGGTACGCAAGTCTTCCATTTCGTCGATCCTAACCGGGAGGAGACATTTGGAAAAACCGCGACGGGCAAGAGAGAATTGATGGTTCAGGTATGGTATCCGACTGAAGCCGGCACTGGGGAGTACGCTCCCTTTATCCCTGATACCCGAATTTTATCTTATATGGGGGAGAACTTTGGTCTTCCTGCATTTACTTTTCAACACCTGAAGTATGTATCCAGTCATTCATATTCGGGGGGCGAAGTCTCCTTGGAACAGGCCTTATACCCGTTGATCCTTTCAAATCCTGGAAACGTCTCTTCCAGGTTCCTCCACACGTCGCAAGCCGAAAATCTCGCGAGTCACGGATATATCGTGGCTGTGATCGACCACACCTACAATACATTTGCGACCAAGTTTCCGGACGGTCGAATCACGACCAGCACAACCGACAACTTATTCTCGCCCGATCATGATTACCGGACGGGAAGGGGAGTTCGAGACAAGTTGGGAAAAGTTTTAACCGAAGATGTGGCATTTGCGCTGGACCAATTCGAGCTCATTCAATCGGGGCAAATTCCAAGTCATCTAAAAGGGAGGATCGATCTCGGTCATGTCGGGGTGTTCGGTCATTCCATAGGCGGAGCGACGGCCTATGACGCTTCTTACGATCCGAGAATCACGGTTGGAATAGACTTAGATGGAGGGCTTTATCGACTGCGTGAAAGAGAGGGGCTGCGAAAGCCGTTTTTGTTCATCAACTCGGAAAGCTATTCCGAAAAATTAAAAAGGGTGATGGATAACCGGGTCTACACGGATGAAGAGCTTAACCGTATAGGCTCGACAAGAGAGTGGGAGGATCAAGTAACGGAAGATAAAAAGTTAGAGCTTGAACGGATGCGCGAAACGGTCGACGAAGGGGGACAAGTCCTCTATATCGATAATACGGAGCATTTGAATTTTGCCGATGTACAGTTCATTTCTCCGATTTTCAACATGCTGGGCATTACAGGAAAGATTGCACCCGAAAGGGCGAACTCCGTGATCAATGCCTATATGCTGGATTTCTTCGATATGTATCTGAAAAATCAAGGCGGAAACTTAATGAAAGGACCGGATAGCCGCTTTCCGGAGGTGAAGTTCGTAAACTAGCTATTATAATTAGAGAACAGGCTGCCGATTCTGCGATAGCCTGTTCTCTATGTGATATCGTATCCGTTTCATCAAGCGTGGCTGCCCAATATGCCAGGACACAACCACAGTCCAGCAGTCGGGCAAAGTTAGTGTTGAACGCTCTTGAACGATGCTTCCATCCTTCCACAAGCAGAAGTATCTTGTATATTTTACTTGAAGGCAAGATTGACTCTGAGGTGTGGAGATGGCTCGGTTTTTATGCGGAGCAAGGAGAGTACATCTTTTATATTTCGCAAAGATTTGAGCTGTCTTCTCATAAATTAGTACCAAGTTCTAAGACTTAGTGCTATAATAATAAAAAACAAATGAGGTGAGTACCGGTATGAATCATCAATCAAAGGCAACCATCACGGCAATGGGGACGTATGTACCGGATCGAATATTAACGAATGCTGATCTGGAGAAATTGGTCGAGACAAGTGACGAATGGATCGTACAGCGTACAGGCATGAGAGAACGGAGAATTGCAGCTGAGGATCAATATGTATCTGACCTGGCTACGAAGGCTGTGGAAGACATGATACATCGTTACCAAGTAAGTGTAGAAGATGTGGACATGATCCTTGTGGCTACCAGCACACCTGAATATGCTTTTCCAAGTACAGCATCCCGGGTACAAGCTAACCTTAAAATCCCACACACGGGCGTACTGGATTTAAATGCTGCATGCGCTGGTTTTACCTACGGGCTACAGCTAGCCGATAGTCTGGTGACCAGTGGAATGTACCGTAAAGTACTGGTTATTGGAGCAGAGACTTTATCCAAAATTACGGATTACACGGACCGCACGACTTGCGTATTGTTTGGTGACGGAGCGGGAGCCTTTCTGGTGGAGAGATCGGCGGCTGAAGAAGGTGACTTTATGGCAGCCATATCAGGTACGCATGGAGAGGGTGGTGTACATCTCTATAAGAGTGGCCTGTCTTCAGAGATGAATGGTGTACCATTACAGGGTGAAGGTTGTTTAGTTCAGAATGGCCGGGAGATTTATAAGTGGGCTGTACGGACGATTCCAGAGCAATTGGGTAATCTTATAACGAAAGCTGGATTAAGACCTGAGCAGATTGACTGGTTTGTCCCGCATAGTGCCAACATGAGAATGATTGAGGCTGTATGCGAACGTGGACCGGTTCCCTTGGAACGTACTTTAACCAGTGTGGAGTATCGTGGGAACACATCTGCCGCTTCCATTCCGCTGGCGCTGCAACTTGCAGTGGATGAAGGGAAATTGAAAGAAGGACAGAGCGTAGCTCTATTTGGCTTTGGCGGTGGCTTGACTTACGCGGGTCTGGTGCTCAAATGGGGCGTACCGGATAGGGGTTAGAATGACTTAAACAATATGTAACAAAGATAAATGGAGAAAATATAAAAGAGCACCCAGACTTCATGCAGTCATGAAGTCTGGGTGCTCTTTTGTGAGGTAGTTCGTTTGAAGGAATGCGATTATGGCTATGTTTCTTTTTGAGTTAACACGAATTGCTTAATCCCATAAATGCTTTATGGCGTAAGCTTAGGGGCTTGGCGGTGATGAGTTCCTTGTTCGTAGCTGTAAGCCAGCTTGATCAAGGTTCCTTCATCAAAGGCGCGGCCAAGGAATTCCATACCTACAGGCAAACCATCGGCTGTGAAACCAGCAGGGACCGTGATCGCCGGGAAGCCGGAGAAAGGACTCAGTCGGTTATTACCACCTGATGATTGCCCTTCACCAATAACACCAGCAGCCTGTGTAGACGTAGGATAAATGATAGCATCCAGGTTGTTGTCTGCCATAACTTTCAGCAGGGACTCACGTGTAACTTGGGTACGCTTCAGAACAATATCCTTATATTCGGTAGTCTCCAGTGTTTGGCGAGCATCCCGCGTCTTCATGGATTGCTCCTGAGATTTGTCGAACTCTCCGGAAGCGATGATCTCGGACAGACTGTGATATGGAGCATCTGCACCTAATGAGTCCAGATAGTCATTCAGTTGGAACTTGAATTCATATCCGCTGAGACTTGGGTATTTGTTGATCTCAGCCAAGTTGGGGATGGAAATAGGAACTGCGGTAGCACCTAGTGACTTCAGCTCTTCCACAGCTGTGTTGATCACGTCAGCTACGGCTTTTTCTTCAGCTTTGGTACTTGGGATGAGTTCTGTGGCCACACCTATGCGTGCACCTTTCAGCCCGTTTACATCCAAGAAGTCCGTATAGCTGGAAGGAATTTTTCCAACTGCGTAAGCTGTAGCCACATCCTTTTTGTCATATCCGGCTGTAGCATCCAACATGATTGCAGCATCACTAACCGTACGAGCCATAGGTCCACCTACATCCTGTGTCAAAGCCAATGGGATAATGCCCTCACGGCTAGACAGTCCGATGGTTGGACGGATACCCACAAGGCTGTTGAAGCTGGACGGGATACGGATCGAACCGCCAGTGTCTGTACCCATGCCAGCTGCAGCAAAGTTAGATGCAATGGCAGCACCTGTTCCTCCGCTCGAGCCACCTGGATAGTGGTCCAGGGCGTAAGGGTTCAATGTTTGTCCACCCAATGAGCTGGATGTCGTGATGCCGAATGCGAATTCATGCAGGTTTGTTTTACCCAAAATAATGGCGCCAGATGCTTTGAGCTTCTTCACTTGTTCAGCATCGTGAGCAGGAATGGAATCTTTCAGACAGATACAGCCTGCGGTTGTCGGCATATCGTTGGTATCGAAGTTATCTTTGACCAGAATCGGAACGCCATGCAGAGGTCCACGAGCACCTTGAGCTGCACGTTCTTCATCCAACTGCTCCGCAATTTGGAGTGCATCCGGGTTCAATGTTAATACGGCGTTTATGCTTACACCTTGATCATCGTATTTTTCAATGCGGTCCAGATATTTCTGAACCAGTTCTTTCGATGTCAGTTTTCCTTGCGTCATCGCGGCCTGGAGATCCATGATGGTTGCTTCCTCCAGGACAAACGGTTTTATGTAATTATAAATTCGGTCTTTCAGTACAGATAGATCATTCTCCGTAAGCACAGCGTTTGGAAGGAAGAGGGATTCGGTATAACCTCTCATTAAACCTGCGGTATTCAATGCACCGACAGCACCCGCGTAGGAAGCTTGATCTGGAACATCTTTGAATGATTCCGCAGTAGAATCAAGTTCGAGCCATTGTTGCAAGGCGATCGCAGCATCTTTACGTTGTACGCTTGAGCCAGAGAGCTTGTCCATGGTAAAAGGAACACCTGCAAGTGTTGCGGCTTCTTCCATGGCCTTAGCAAATGCTGCGGCAGTAGCAGGCGCTTTACCTGCGGTTACAGCTGCAACCGTAGTTTTGCTCGTAGGCGTTGCCGTTGCGGCGGATGCCGATGGAACTGTTCCTCCCCATGTTGTGGCAACAACAGCTCCCGCCAATAACAAAGGCCCACTTTTTTTCAATACAGATCCATGATAAGTCATGCATCCACGCTCCCTTCGTGTGTCCCATTGATGTGTGTGTTCGTTAATCTGGTTTATATGCTTTTGACACATTCTATAGTTATGTTAGGTAATCTTACAATGTTTATATTTATCCAAAAAAACGTATACATCAATACTTTATAGTATTAATTCTTATAGATGCTTCCGATTACGTGTACTCAGGAAAACTATTAAAGTCGTATGTGTTACTAAATATAACATGTATGTTACACTTGACTTGAATGTGAGGCTAGATGCTGAAATAGACAGGCAAGAACGGAGACAGAGCATACCTTTACCACGAAATGATATAATGAAAAGATAGAATAAAAGTGACATAAGGTTTGATCAGAGAGGAAGAGATATGAAGTGAAGACATTAGTACTCGCAGAAAAACCATCTGTAGCACGTGAAATAGCCAGAGTCATGGGTGCGCGTGATAAACATAAAAGTTATATGGAAGGCCCAAAATATATCGTTACATGGGCGCTTGGGCATCTGGTTGGATTAGCTGAGCCGGAGGATTACGATAAGAAGTATGCAACATGGAATCTGGAGGACCTGCCAATTCTGCCAGACCGTACGAAACTGAAGGTGCTCAAAGAGACCAACCATCAATATAAAGCGGTCCAGCAGCTGATGAAGCGTCAAGATGTAGGTGAGCTAGTCATTGCGACGGATGCGGCCCGTGAGGGAGAATTGTTGGCCCGTTGGATCATGCAGATGGCGGGGTGGAAAAAACCTTTTAAACGCTTGTGGATTTCATCCCAGACGGATAAGGCGATCAAAGACGGATTTGCATCGCTGAAGCCAGGCAGTCAGTTCGACCGTCTCTACGAATCAGCACGTTGCCGGGCGGAAGCCGACTGGATGATTGGACTTAATGTGACACGGGCACTAACCGTTCGTTTTAATGCACAGTTATCTGCTGGGCGGGTTCAGACGCCAACCTTGGGCATGATTATGGACAAGGAAAATGAAATTAACGGTTTCCGCTCGCAGGAGTATGAGACATTAACGGCAGATCTGGGAGGTTTTCAGGCTGTGTGGCGGGCGGCTGGAGGAGATTCGCGAATCTTCGATCCTCAAGAAACTCAGGAATTAAAGAAACGGGTAGACGGGCGCAAGGGCTCGATTGCTCAAGTGAAGAAAAGCGAGAAGGTAGAACCACATCCACTGGCATATGACCTGACGGAACTGCAACGGGATGCCAACCGGAAATACGGTTTCTCGGCGAAGCAAACATCAAATGTCCTGCAACGTTTGTATGAACAACACAAGCTAGTGACATATCCGCGTACGGACAGTCGATACCTGACTTCGGATATGACAGCAACGTTGAAGGAACGGCTGGACAGTGTAGCCATTGGACCTTACGCATCGCTGGCAAGTCCGTTGCTGCGCAAAAATCTGAATATCACCAAACGTATTGTGGATGACAGCAAAGTAACCGATCACCATGCGATTATCCCCACCGAGCAGACGGTGCTTCTGAATCAACTGAACCCGGAGGAACGCAAGTTGTACGATCTGATCGTACGTCGTTTTATCAGCCTGTTCTATCCGGCAGCGAAGTATGATTCGGTTGCGATCACGGTTCAGGTGGGGAACGACTCATTTCATGCCAAAGGCACAACGGTGAAAGAAAGTGGTTGGCGTGAAGTCTACGGCGGTGATTACAGCGATGATGACGATGACCGGGCTGATGATACATCCGACCATGAGCGTGCGCTTTTGCCAGATGTGCAGCAAGGACAGTCCGTGACAGTTCAGCGTTGTCATATTAAAAGTGGCCGGACGATGCCGCCCAAACGGTATACCGAAGCTGCTTTACTTTCCCAAATGGAGAAGTATGGGCTGGGTACTCCGGCGACACGAGCGGATATTATTGAGAAGCTGGTTAGTTCCGATACCATAGATCGTCAAGGCAACAGCATGCATCCAACCGGCAAAGGAAAACAGTTGATTGAACTGGCTGCTCCGCAGCTGCGTACACCGGATCTAACGGCCCGCTGGGAAGCTGAATTGGAACGCATCGCTCGTGGGCAAGGGCAACCAGGACCATTCCTGGATAGTATCCGTTCAATGGCGAAAGAGCTTGTGTCTACGGTGAAAGGAAGCAAAGCGGAGTATAAGCCACATAATGTGTCGAATAGCCATTGCCCGGACTGTAATGCACGATTACTGGAGAAGAAGGGCAAGCGTGGCAAATTCCTTGTATGTCCTACCGAGGACTGCGGTTATCGTCGTTCGGCAGAGAAAAGAATGTCCAATCGTCGTTGTGCGCAGTGCCACAAAAAGATGGAAATCAAAGAAGGCAAGGCGGGGCTATACGTGCAATGTCTACCATGCGGTATTACAGAAACATTGGATAAGGACAAACAGCATGTGAATAAGCGGGATCAGCAAAAGCTGGTGAAACAATATGCGAAACAGGAGTCCATTGGGTCTAACCTTGGAGATCTGCTGAAGGCGGCTATGGAGAAAAAGGGAAAGTAGAGCAAGCTCTGAGGTAGTGGAGATCGTATCATGCATTTCACGCTAGTTGCGAATAACTGACGTTATGGAGAGTGATTGCTGTGCGTATCTCTAATCATACATGTGATGCGGTATAAGATCCTCTGTTTTCAGGCAACGTAAGCCAAGGAGGTGATACCCATATGCCGCATAACAAACCCGAAAAGATCCATAACCAGCAGAACAAAGATAGCATTCGGGAAGAGAACATCGCTGTTCGTCCAGCCAAAGCAGCCAAAAGAGTGCCAAGTCTGAATGGTATTCCCAAGCAGGAGTCTTAAAATCATCTAAACTGTCGATCTAACAAGATTGTCTCTTCAAAATGATGCGGTTCCCTGCCCACGTTGAACATGTCTCTGCTGAGGACTATAATGAAGACAGGGAGATGTCCCGGGATAGGGGGACCGCTAGAATTTTATGCAAACTGGACTTATATTGTGGTTTCTATTTATTAATGTAGTTGGTTATCTGGTGATGTCGGATGATAAGAGGCGTGCACAGCAACGTCGTGATCGTACACCCGAACGGACGTTATTCTTGCTTGCATTTATAGGCGGAGCTCTGGGAGTCTGGATCGCGATGTATCGGAAAAGGCACAAAACCAAACATCCCAGCTTCACCATTGGTATTCCGTTGTTGTTGTTCCTGAATGCGGTAATTTATGGTTACTTTATTCAATGAACACATGGAACACAGGCGTAACCATTCCTTCAAGCTGAGTGAAAGGTGTATCGTTGGTTCGTCTGATATGTAAATTTATTCGTATGAATGGTTCATAGTAGCTCCCGAACGTTTAAGGAGTTATATGGTTCTCTTATTTATCTGTTAGTTTATTGAATGTCAGACCGAAGCTTGCTTCGCGTGTTCTACATATAAAGGAAGGGACGGGATTCACATGTTATTTTCCAAAATATTAGTGGCTTATGATGGTTCCAAAGCTTCAAATAAAGCTCTTGATCGTGCGATTGAGCTAGCTAAAGTGTCCCCGGACGCTGTATTGGATGTCATTCATGCTTTTGATTTCCCGCGTATATTCATTGGTGAGGGGTTGGCCCCGCTGCCACCTTCACTTAATAATGATTATTACAATCTGGCGGTGCAGACGACGGATGAAGCGAAAGAGCGAATCCGGGCTGCTGGTGTAACGGCCAACGTGGACCTGATTCAAGGGGCTGCTGCAGAAGTGTTGCTTGATTTTGCCAAAGAAAATAATTCTGATATCATTATTATTGGTAGCCGCGGACTGGGTGGAATTCGGGAATTTGTCCTGGGTAGTGTCAGTCACAATGTAGTTCAGCATGCTCAGGTTCCAGTACTAATCGTAAAATAATAGATGAAGTGTGTGAACACACTAAAAGCAGGAAGCCGGTTGTCTTCGAGAGATTGAAGAGGAGCCGGCTTTCTTTTATGGGATGAAATGGATGACTAAGTGAATTTAATGAAGCAATTCCCGAACATTATATTTGTCAATATGTTAAATGTTCGTCTTTAAGTTGACATTAGCTGTAGGGGATTGTTAGAATGTTAGATGTGTCGATCAGGTAAGAATAAGGTCGAGTAGGAACGAAATGTGTAATAAGATATAACAAAACGAATCAAGCTGGTTTGAATAGATATTTGCTCGTATAACGCCGGGAATAGGGCCCGGAAGTATCTACCCGGGAACCGTAAATTTCCGGACTACGAGGAGATACGGCTGAGAGTCGCATGCAATTAGATGCGGACAGCAAGCCCCTTTTGGCATGCCCAAATGAGGGATACGTATTTCTTGGAGTCCGGTGTCCGGAGAAAATGTGATGTTTTCGCGGGTAGCGGATTTTTTCATTTCACATGTAAAATGAATTCATTAATACCAGATGTAATCAAAAAAGCTCAGACGGGAGTTGGATGTATTCATGTCACTGCAAGTCGCTGTAATTATGGGCAGCAAGTCGGATTGGGAAACGATGAAACATGCATGCGAGGTGCTGGACGAGCTGGAGATTGGGTATGAGAAAAAGGTGGTCTCCGCCCATCGTACACCGGATTTGATGTTTGAATACGCAGAGCAAGCGATTGATCGGGGATTCAAGGTGATCATTGCAGGTGCAGGCGGGGCAGCACATCTACCAGGGATGGTAGCAGCCAAAACGATGCTTCCAGTCATTGGCGTTCCGGTTCAGTCCAAAGCATTGAATGGTCTCGATTCCTTGTTGTCCATTGTTCAGATGCCTGGCGGAATTCCCGTTGCAACCGTTGCAATCGGTAAGGCGGGAGCTACCAATGCAGGGCTGCTCGCAGCTCAGATGATCGGTGCATTTGACCCGGATGTCCAACGTCGCTCTGAAGCTCGAAGAGAGCGGATCAAGCAAGAAGTACTCGAAAGCAGTGAAGAACTATGAGTAGGGCCGGGAACCAATCCGGTATAGCAGGAGAACTACAGCAAGTCCTGCTGCCCGGGAAAACAACCATTGGCATTCTTGGAGGCGGACAGCTCGGACGCATGATGACGCTCGCAGGCACGGCAATGGGTTATCGATTGGTTACCCTGGATCCCGCCTCGGATGCACCTTGTGGTCAAATTGCTCGTCAGATCGAAGCCGGGTATGACGATGCCAAAGCTGCGCTTGAGTTAGCTCGGCAATGCGATGTCATTACGTATGAGTTCGAAAATGTAGATGCAGAAGTCGCTGCGCTACTCGAACGTGAGTCCTACGTTCCGCAAGGAAGTGCGTTATTGTACACCACACAACATCGGTTGCGTGAAAAACGAGCGATTGAAGCCGCTGGGGTAAGAGTCGCGCCTTACCGGGAAATCACAAGTGCGGATACAATGCTTGCAGCTGTAAGCGAACTTGGGGTTCCATGTGTACTGAAGACGGTGACTGGAGGCTACGATGGCAAAGGCCAACGGGTAATCCGGGAAGCGAGTAAGGCTGTTGCGGCATACGAAGAACTTGCAGCTGCTGGTGCGGAACTGGTGTTGGAGCAATTCATCAAGTTTGAGTGCGAGATTTCGGTCGTTGTGGCACGTAGCACAAATGGGGAGATCAAGACGTTCCCGCCAGCGGAGAACATTCATATGAACAACATTTTGCATGCATCAATCGTGCCGGCTAGAGTCGCAGCAGGCATCCAGATTGAAGCACAGAAACTGGCAGCGGCGGTGGCAGAATCGATGAAGGCTGTTGGACTGCTGGCTGTGGAACTGTTTGTAGCAGCGGATGGAAGACTGTACGTCAACGAGTTGGCACCAAGACCTCACAATTCTGGACACTATACGATGGAAGCCTGTGCAACATCACAGTTCGAACAACATATCCGTGCGATCTGCGGATTACCGCTGGGTGACACTTCGTTATTGAGTCCGGTCGTTATGGTCAATGTGCTTGGAGAACATCTGGAAGGCATTATCGCAAGAACAGGGCAACCTGATGCGGAAGCGATAGAACTCGGTGTGATTCCCAAGCTTCACATATATGGTAAAACCGAAGCGAAAACAGGACGGAAGATGGGGCATGTGAATCTGCTCTGTCAGGATGTTGAAGAAGGATTACAATGGATTGAACAAACTAACCTCTGGAGGAATACAAATTCATGATTGAACGTTATAGCAGACCCGAAATGAGAGCCATCTGGACAGAAGAAAACAAATTCCAATCGTGGCTGGAAGTTGAAATTTGTGCATGTGAGGCATGGGCCGAACTGGGTGTAATCCCTAAGGAAGAAGCGGCATTGCTTCGTCAGAATGCATCTTTTGACATCGACCGAATCTATGAGATTGAACAGGAAACACGTCATGACGTTATCGCATTTACGCGTACGGTATCTGAAAGTCTGGGAGCAGAGCGGAAATGGGTGCATTACGGACTGACTTCCACAGATGTCGTGGATACAGCTCTGGGTTATGTACTGCGTCAAGCCAATGAGATTCTGGAAAAGGATATCGTGAATTTCATTGAAATTCTTCGTGAAAAAGCACTGGCTTATCAGCACACACCAATGATGGGACGTACACACGGGGTACATGCAGAGCCAACAACATTTGGACTGAAAATGGCGTTGTGGCATGAAGAGATGAAACGGAACCTGGAGCGTTTCCGTCATGCAGCAGACAATGTACAATACGGCAAAATCTCAGGCGCAGTTGGAACGTATGCGAACATTGATCCGTTTGTCGAAGAGTTTGTCTGCGAGAAGCTGGGCACGAAGCCTGCGCCGATCTCGACTCAAACATTGCAACGTGACCGGCACGCGGAATATATGGCTACACTGGCGTTGATCGCAACGTCCCTGGACAAGTTCGCTACTGAGGTACGTGCACTGCAGAAGAGTGAGTTCCGTGAAGTGGAAGAAGCTTTTGCTAAAGGTCAAAAAGGATCTTCAGCAATGCCGCACAAGCGTAACCCAATTGGTAGTGAAAACATCTCAGGTCTGTCCCGCGTTATTCGCGGACACATGGTATCCGCATACGAGAACGTAACGCTCTGGCATGAGCGCGATATCTCACATTCTTCCGTAGAACGTATCATTCTGCCGGATGCAACGATGCTGCTGAACTACATGCTGAACCGTTTTGGTAACATCGTGAAGAACCTGACGGTATTCCCTGAGAACATGAAACGCAACATGGAGCGTACCTACGGGGTACCATTCTCCGGTCGTATCATGACAAAGCTGATCGACAAAGGTTTCAGCCGCGAGCAGGCATACGATACCGTTCAACCACGTGCGATGCAAGCATGGGAAGAACAACGTCAGTTCCAGGATATCGTGAAATCCACACCGGAAATCACGGAAGTGCTGAACGAAGAAGAAATTGCAGATGCGTTCAACCCGTCATGGCACCTGAAGCACGTGGATACGATCTTCAAAAAGCTCGGCTTGAACGATTAATATATTAGGCTTTGAATTATTCTACTCCCTAAAAGTATAGGTTGATTATGTGTTCACGCTGAACGGAGAAGGCAGAAGAAACCTGGAGAAGCGAAGCGTTCGCCTTTATTTTCGGATTTATACTTTGAAAAAGTAGAATCAAAAAAATCCGGGAATAACAGCGATCGAAAGGTTGTTCTGCATTCGGAGTGGCCTGCGTGATAAGGGGAATTGAACTTATATTTTACATCTCCTGAAAGAAGGTGAGCCCATGGCACTGTCCACTGCGGCAGATCTCGTTAAAGCACCTCTGTTATATAAAGGAAAAGTACGTGAATTGTACGATCTGGGTGAACATTTTCTGATCGTGGTTACCGACCGAATCTCGGCATTCGATTACGTGTTGGACCCGGCGGTTCCTGAGAAAGGAAACGTACTGAATAAACTCAGCAGCTTCTGGTTTGAATTGACGGGTGAAATGATGGAGAACCACGTCGTTCATACCGATGTGAATCAACTGGGTGATCTCATCACAGACCCCGAATTGCTCAAAGACCGCATCATGGTAACCCGCAAAGCACAACGCATTGATATTGAATGTGTCGTGCGTGGATACATCACTGGTGGTGGATGGAGACAATATGAGACAAGCGGTGAAGTGAACGGTATTAAGCTGCCTGATGGACTTCGCAAGAACGCCAAGCTCGAAGTGCCCATTTTCACACCGGCAGCGAAAAATGATGTTGGTCATGATGAAGACATTCCAATGGATCGCATGAAAGAGCTAGTCGGGGACGCCCTCGCGGTTGAGCTTCAGGAAAAAAGCTTGCGCCTGTACGAATTCGCTCGTGACTATTGCGATCAGCGTGGCATCATTCTCGCAGACTGCAAATTCGAGTTCGGCATTGTGGATGGCAAGGTCATCCTGATTGACGAAATCTTCACTCCAGATGCTTCACGCTTCTGGGCTAAAGAGAACTATGAACTGGACATCGAGATCGACAGCATGGATAAAGAGCCAGTGCGCACCTATCTTGCCGGAACGGATTGGGACAAGAACAGTAAACCTGATCCACTCCCACAAGAGGTAATTGAAGCAACAACCGCAAGATACGTCGATATTTATAAACGTTTAACAAGATAATAAAGTTTAACGTTTGAGGTGAGCTTCGGGAAAGTTTGAGGAGACTAGCGTTTGAGCGTGCTACGAGAAAGTTTGGCTTTCGATCGCTGTTGCCCCCGGAATGTTTTGATTGGATCCTTTTTTCAAAAGGAAACATTCCGGTTGCAAAGGCGAACGCTTACGCTTCTCCAGCTCAAATCTTTCCTCCGCCAGTGTCAAACTGGGGGATGAGGCAATTGAAGAACAAAGACTTCTCTTCCCATACAGGAAGCCTACCAATATAAAAACAGTATAGTTACTAATGTAATTCACGTAATGGTTAGTCCCTACCATTACACACCGTGCAACGTAAAAGGTTTGGGCCTTTAAAAAACGTCGCATGGACTAGCGGAGGGGCGGAATTGTTCTTAAAGGAGCGTTAGCGTTCGCCTTTGTCCCCGGGTTTTGACCGCACAGCGGTTCAAAACAATCAAAAAACCTGGGGACAACAAGCGACCGGAAGAACAATCCGCCCCGGAGCAAGCTCCAAAAGTCACTTTTTTTAACAGCGTAAAGCATTTATCCCGTTCATTACTGAGGAGGAACATAAGGATCATGATCAAAGCAACCGTATATGTCACTATTAAGCAAAGCGTACTCGACCCGCAAGGCGTAGCTGTTCAAGGAGCCCTGCATTCAATGGGATTCAACGAAGTGGAAAGTGTACGGATCGGTAAAGTCATGGAACTGAACCTGGATACAACAGATCGTGCGGAAGCGGAGAAACGATTGAAAGTCATGTGTGAAAAGCTGCTGGCCAACACCGTTGTTGAAGATTACCGCTACGAATTGGAGGGTTAATCTCATGAAATTTGCAGTTCTTGTGTTCCCTGGCTCCAACTGCGACATCGACTGTTACAAGGCAGTAGAAGATGCCATTGGGCAAGAGGTTGATTATGTATGGCACACGGCTACAGATCTATCGGCTTATGATTGTATTTTAGTTCCGGGTGGTTTCTCTTATGGTGACTACCTGCGCTGCGGAGCGATTTCCCGCTTTGCACCGGTAATGAACGAGGTAGCGAAAGCTGCTGAACAAGGTAAATATATTCTGGGTATTTGCAACGGATTCCAGATCCTGACGGAAGCGGGATTGCTTCCAGGTGCATTGATCCGCAACACCTCCCTGAAATTCCGTTGTCACGATACGGTATTGAAAGTGGCGAACGCGGATACTCCTTTTACACGTGACTATGCACCCGGTGAAGAGATTATCATCCCGATTGCTCACGGCGAAGGCAACTATTATTGCGATGAGGAGACGCTCGCGAGTCTGCAAGCGAACAACCAGATCGTATTTACGTATGGTACCAACCCGAACGGTTCCCTGGGTGATATTGCAGGAGTCTGTAACGAAGCTGGAAACGTGGTCGGCATGATGCCGCATCCAGAGCGTGCAGTGGATTCACTGTTTGGTTCGGAAGACGGCAAACGTATGTTTACATCTATTTTGAAAGCATGGAGGGATCGGCATGACGCAGCAGCTATCCGCTAAGGAACCGACAGCAGAACAGGTCGCAGAACATAAACTTTACGCACAAATGGGCGTATCTGACAGCGAGTATGAGCTGATCTGTGAGTTCATGGGGCGCAAGCCAAATTACACGGAAATTGGTGTGTTCAGTGTAATGTGGTCCGAGCATTGTGCATATAAAAACTCCAAGCCATTGCTGCGCCGTTTCCCAACTACTGGACCACGTGTCCTGATGGGACCAGGTGAAGGTGCCGGTATCGTGGATATCGGTGATAACCAGGCCGTTGTATTCAAAATTGAAAGCCATAACCATCCTTCCGCGGTTGAGCCTTATCAAGGTGCGGCAACAGGTGTGGGCGGCATTATCCGTGATATTTTCTCCATGGGCGCAAGACCAGTAGCTTTGCTGAACTCTCTTCGTTTCGGCAAGCTGGAGAGCGATCGCGTTAAATATTTGTTCGAACATGTTGTAGCGGGTATTGCTGGATACGGTAACTGTATCGGTATTCCTACCGTCGCAGGCGAAGTCATGTTTGATGAGAGCTACGAAGGTAATCCACTGGTAAATGCCATGTGTGTGGGTCTGATTGATCATGACAAGATTCAGCGCGGTGTAGCTAAAGGTGTAGGTAACCCGGTTTACTATGTGGGCCCACCAACAGGCCGGGATGGTATTCATGGAGCAACCTTTGCATCGGTTGAACTGACGGAAGAATCCGAGTCCCAACGGACAGCGGTTCAGGTCGGTGACCCGTTTATGGAGAAACTGGTGATGGAATCCTGTCTGGAGTTGATCGACACGGGCATCGTGCTCGGTATTCAGGATATGGGTGCTGCGGGTCTGACATGTTCAAGTGCAGAGATGGCAAGTAAAGCGGGTAACGGTCTGGAATTGTATCTGGATCAGGTACCACAGCGTGAAGAAGGCATGACGCCTTACGAGATGATGTTGTCTGAATCCCAAGAACGCATGTTGTTCGTCGTTGAGCCGAAGGATGAGGCGCAGGCGATGGAAATCTTTGAACGTTGGGGCGTAATCTGTGCCAAAGTCGGTAAAGTAACGGATGACGGTCGCCTGAAATTGATCCACCATGGCGAAGTGGTCGGAGATATGCCAGTAACAGCATTGGTCGACGAATGTCCAGTGTATGACAAACCTTCTTCTGTGCCTGCGTACTACGAGCAAAGTGCTTCCATCGACACGCTTCGTTACGACGAAGTGTCGGATCTCGGCAGAGCGTTGAAACAAGTGCTGGCTTCACCAACAGTAGCAAGTAAAAAATGGGTGTATGATCAATATGACTACATGGTGCGTACAAGCACTGCAGTTCGTCCAGGTTCGGATGCAGCCGTAGTTACGATTCGTGGCACACGCAAAGGTCTCGCGATGACAACGGACTGTAATGGACGTTATGTGTACCTTGATCCTGAAGTTGGTGGACGGATTGCCGTGAGTGAAGCAGCGCGTAACATTGTATGTTCCGGTGCGGAGCCGCTAGCGATCACGGACAACCTGAACTTCGGTAACCCGGAGAAGCCGGATATTTTCTGGCAAATGGAGAAAGCCGTAGACGGTATGGCGGAAGCTTGTCGTGTGCTGGATACGCCGGTTATCGGTGGTAACGTAAGTCTGTATAACGAAAACGCCAAAGGCTCCATCTATCCAACGCCAGTTGTCGGTATGGTAGGTCTCGTTCATGATACGGATCATATCACGACACAAGCATTCAAATCCGAAGGCGATGTTATCATCCTCCTCGGCGAAACAAAAGCTGAACTGGGTGGCAGCGAGCTGCAATACGCGGTTCATGGTCAAACGGAAGGCCGTCCGCCAGAGCTGAATTTGCAAACGGAAAAAGCGTTGCTCAGCACGGTGTTGGAAGCTATTCAATCCGGTCTCGTTCGCTCGGCACACGACTTGTCTGAAGGCGGATTGGCTGTTGCACTCGCAGAGTCTTGCATCAGCGGTAACGTAGGAGCACAGGTAAATGTAGAGACGACATTGCGTGGAGATCACGCCCTGTTCAGTGAGAGCCAATCCCGTATCTTGTTGTCGGCTACGCCAGAGCAAGCGGGGAAACTTGAAGCATTTGTACGTGAGCGCGGTGTACCTGTAACTGTGATTGGACGTGTAGAAGGAAGTAACCTGACGATTGAATTGAACGGAACATCAGCCGTGAGCGAACCTGTAGGAGGTTTGGCTCAGGTCTGGGAGGATGCGATTCCATGTCTCATGAACTGACGACAGGACCGTTGTGGACAGGCGATTATTATAATGAAGGGTCCGGCAAGGAAGGACTCGACAAATTGAAGGAAGAATGTGGCGTGTTCGGGGTGTTCAGACACCCTGATGCAGCCTCGCTCTCCTATTATGGACTGCATGCTCTGCAACATCGGGGCGAAGAAAGTGCAGGCATGTGTGTGAGTGATGGAAGCCAGTTTAATTATCATCGCGGCATGGGTCTGGTGAAGGAAGTTTTCACCAAAGACCTGATGCAGACGTTGACCGGGGATATTTCCATTGGACATGTTCGGTATTCAACAAGTGGTGACAGTAAACTGACGAACGCACAGCCATTGGTATTCAAATACCGTGATGGTGATCTGGCAGTAGCGACTAACGGAAACATTGTGAATGCACCAACGATCCGGCGTGAGCTGGAGCAGAGTGGTTCCATTTTCCAAACAACAAGTGATACCGAGGTCATTGCGCATCTAATTGCAAGATCCTCCAAAGGGCTTGTTGAAGCGGCAAAAGAGGCGTTCCAGCGCATTGTGGGCGGTTATGCATTTCTGATCATGACCAATGACAAGCTGCTTGTTGCTTCTGATCCACACGGACTTCGTCCGCTCACGATGGGTAAGCTGGGTGATGCGTATCTGTTTGCATCCGAGACCTGTGCACTCGAAACGATCGGGGCAGAATTGATCCGTGACATTGAACCAGGTGAATTGCTTGTGCTGGATGCCGATGGTCTGCACGAGGATCGCTTCGATCATCACAAACACCGCAAGGCGCTGTGTGCAATGGAGTATATCTATTTTGCCCGTCCGGATAGTGATATGAATGGTGCGAACCAGCATGCTGCCCGTAAACGGATGGGAAGCCGGATGGCGATTGAGGCATTTGTGGATGCGGATCTGGTCACAGGTGTACCGGACTCCAGTATTTCCGCGGCAATAGGTTATGCGGAGCAAACGGGTATTCCTTACGAAATGGGTATGATCAAGAACAAATACACTGGACGTACGTTTATCCAGCCGAGCCAGGAACTGCGGGAACAAGGCGTGAAGATGAAGCTGAGCGCTGTGCGTCGCGTGGTGGAAGGCAAACGTGTGGTCATGATTGACGACTCCATTGTACGGGGAACAACTTCCCGGCGGATCGTGAACATGCTACGTGATGCAGGAGCAACCGAGGTCCATGTGCGCATTACATCACCACCTTTCAAAAACCCGTGTTTCTATGGCATTGATACGCCTGACAGCCGCGAATTGATCGCCTCACAGCTGTCTGTGGAAGAAATCTGCCGTGAAATTAATGCCGATTCCCTGTCGTTCCTCAGTCCGGATGGACTGATTGCATCGATACAGGGAGATAATCAGAATGATCCCAAGGGCGGGCTTTGCCTCGCATGTTTTGATAATGATTACCCAACCCGCCTCGACTTTGGCGGCGAGGAAAAATTCGGCTGCAGCTGTTAGCCCTTAAGCCCCACTTTGCGGAGCAATAGGGGCCCAAGCAGCGGTGTGAAGCCAGCTGCCCCCGGGCATAGCCCGAGCCCTTAAGCCCCGCTTTGCGGAGCAACAGGGCAAGGGCAGCCGCACGAAGCAGCTGCCCCCGGGCGTAGCCCGAGCCCTTAAGCCCCGCCTTGCGGAGCAACAGGGGCAAGGGCAGCCAGGCGAAGCAGCTGCCCCCGGGCATAGCCCGAGCCCTTAAGCCCCGCCTTGCGGAGCAACAGGGGCCAGGGCAGCCAGGCGAAGCAGCTGCCCCGGGCGTAGCCCGAGCCCTTAAGCCCCGCCTTGCGGAGCAACAGGGGCAAGGGCAGCCAGGTGAAGCAGCTGCCCCCGGGCGTAGCCCGAGCCCTTAAGCCCCGCCTTGCGGAGCAATAGGGGCCAGGGTAGCCAGGCGAAGCAGCTGCCCAGCGGGCATAGCCCGAGCCCTTAAGCCCCGCCTTGCGGAGCAACAGGGGCAAGGGCAGCCAGGCGAAGCAGCTGCCCCCGGGCGTAGCCCGAGCCCTTAAGCCCCGCCTTGCGGAGCAACAGGGGCAAGGGCAGCCAGGCGAAGCAGCTGCCCCCGGGCATAGCCCGAGCCCTTAAGCCCCGCCTTGCGGAGCAACAGGGGCCAGGGCAGCCAGGCGAAGCAGCTGCCCAGCGGGCATAGCCCGAGCCCTTAAGCCCCGCCTTGCGGAGCAACAGGGGCCAGGGCAGCCAGGCGAAGCAGCTGCCCTGCGGGCTTGCCTCGCGACGCAACCGCGCGGGGTTCGCTGACCGATGGCCTGCGGCCAACGGAATCGGCGAACAACCCCGCGAGCACACGTACGAACCAACCATAGCAAGATCACACCAGCCACCCCTGCACCGCTTGTTTGGCGGGTGTCCAGAGGGCCTGCCAAGGTCCTATGGGGTCCTCCCAGGCGGGAGGATTTAGGAGGGGCGAAAAAAAGGAGATGATTCCACTTGTCTGAAGCATATAAAAAGGCCGGCGTCGATATCGCGGCAGGTAATGAAGCGGTTGAACGGATGAAAAAACACGTAAAACGTACCTTCCGTCCGGAAGTGATGACAGATCTGGGTGGATTCGGTGCCCTGTTCGGTTTGAACAAAGATAAATACGATGAGCCTGTACTTGTATCTGGTACAGACGGCGTAGGCACCAAGCTGAAAATTGCATTTGCCATGGACCGTCACGATACCATCGGAATCGACGCGGTAGCGATGTGTGTGAACGACATTGTGGTACAGGGTGCAGAACCACTCTTCTTCCTTGACTATCTGGCATGTGACAAAGTCATTCCAGAGAAGATCGAAGCCATTGTTGCGGGAATCGCTGAAGGCTGTCATCAGTCGGGCTGTGCGTTGATCGGTGGCGAAACGGCAGAGATGCCGGGCATGTACAGTGAAGGCGAATACGATATTGCCGGATTCACGGTGGGCATCGTGGACAAAGCGAAGATCATTAACGGCACAACCATCGCCCCTGGCGACACAGTGATTGGATTGGCCTCCAGCGGTGTCCATAGTAACGGATTCTCGCTGGTACGCAGACTTTTGCTGGAAGATGCGGGACTTGATCTGCATGATGAAGTGGCGGAATTAGGCGCCAAGCTGGGTGATTCCCTGCTGGAACCTACGAAGATCTATGTTAAACCTCTGTTATCCCTACTGGAAAAGGTAAAAGTAAAAGGTATGGCTCATATTACAGGTGGCGGCTTCATCGAGAATATCCCACGTATGTTGCCTAGCAACGTGAATGTGGATATTGATTACGGCTCTTGGCCGATCCTGCCGATCTTCAACCTGTTACAGGAGAAGGGATCTGTCTCGAACCGTGACATGTTCACCACATTTAATATGGGTGTTGGGCTTGTACTGGTCGTTAACGAAGCAGATGCAGCGGAAGCTCTGCAACAACTGAAATCATCTGGTGAAGAAGCGTACATCATTGGCCGTGTTATTGAAGGAGATGCGCGAGTAACCTTCACGGGAGCGGATGTTTAATGGCGAACTACCGCATAGCTGTATTTGCCTCGGGTGAAGGATCCAACTTTCAGTCACTGGTCGATGCAGTACGAAACGGTGGGCTGAATGCATCCGTTGATCTGCTCGTGTGTGATAAACCGGCTGCACGCGTTGTACAGCGGGCACACCACGCAGGCGTGGATTGTCATCTATTTACTCCGAAAAATTATGCTTCCCGTGAAGCCTATGAGGCAGAGATCGTGGAAGTGCTTGAATCCAAAAAGATCGACTTGGTCGTTCTTGCGGGATATATGAGATTGCTGACTTCGGTTGTAGTGGATCGTTACGCAGGACGGTTGATTAACATTCATCCGTCCTTGCTACCGGCATTTGCAGGTAAGGATGCGATTGGACAAGCTCTCGACTATGGCGTGAAAGTTACGGGCGTGACCGTGCACTTTGTGGACGGTGGCATGGATACAGGACCGATTATTGCCCAGCATCCCGTTCCCATTTTGCCAGGGGATACTGCTGAATCAATCAGCCGTTCCATTCATGCGGCCGAACAGCAGTTATACCCTGAAGTGGTATCCTGGTTCGCTCAAGGTCTGGTTCAGTTAGACGGACGTCACGTCACAGTACAGAAACCGGTTTAATATAAGTTGAAATTTTTTTACACATTAACGGAGAGGACAGAAAAAACCTGAAAAAGCGAAGCGTTCGCCTTTATCACCGGATTTTCCCTTTAAGAAAAGGGAATCAAAAAATCTGGGGATAACAGCGATTGGAAGGTTGTTCTGTCATCGGAGTGTCCCGTGTAAACATCTTGGTTCCACTTATATAACAGAAGTCGAATATTGGTACGCATTTTGTGATATTTCTCGGGAAATAAATCGGCTGTGTTTCGTCATGAAACGCGAAGCCATGGGACATTAAAGGAGGAGCATATTGTGAGTATCAAAAGAGCGCTGGTCAGCGTATGGGATAAAACAGGCATCGTGGACTTTTGCCGAGAGCTGTCGCAAATGGGTGTGGAGATTATTTCGACAGGAGGTACAAGCAGCCTGTTGTCGAAGGAAGGCGTACCTGTCATCGGAATTTCGGATGTGACCGGATTTCCGGAAATCATGGACGGACGTGTCAAAACATTGCATCCAGCAGTGCATGGTGGGTTGCTGGCTGTTCGTGACAGCGAAGAGCATAAACGCCAGATGGAAGAGAACGGACTGGATTATATCGACCTCGTTGTCGTAAACCTGTATCCCTTCCAAGATACCATTGCCAAACCGGATGTAACATACGAAGACGCGATCGAGAACATCGATATCGGTGGTCCAACGATGCTTCGTTCTGCTGCCAAAAACCATGCTTTTGTTAGTGTCGTTGTTGACACAGCAGATTACGGCAAGGTGCTTGAAGAAGTTCGCAGCAATGGAGATACCACACTCGAAACACGCAAACGGCTTGCGGCAAAAGTGTTCCGCCATACAGCGGCTTACGATGCAGTTATTTCTGACTATCTCTCCAACCTGAACGGTGATCCGTTGCCAGAGCGTCTGACGGTTACTTACGAAAAACTCCAGGATTTGCGTTACGGCGAAAATCCACACCAGCAGGCGGCATTCTACCGCAAACCGCTAGCGGCGCAAGACACATTGACAACAGCCGAGCAATTGCATGGCAAAGAGTTGTCTTACAATAACATCAACGATGCGAATGCAGCTCTGCAGATCGTCAAGGAATTTGAAGAACCGGCCGTTGTCGCGGTTAAACATATGAACCCATGCGGCGTGGGCATTGGCGTAAGTATCTATGAAGCTTACAGCAAAGCATATGCTGCAGATCCAACGTCTATCTTTGGTGGCATTGTGGCAGCGAACCGCATTATCGATAGCGATACAGCAGGCAAATTGAGCGAGATTTTCCTGGAAATCGTACTTGCTCCTGACTTTACGCAAGAGGCTCTCGATATCCTGACGAAGAAGAAAAACATTCGTTTGCTCAAAACGGGCGAACTGAATGCTGCTCGTAAACGGGAGAGCCAATTCGTGGTAACGTCCATCGACGGCGGTATGATCGTTCAACAGTCCGATGTGCACTCCATTGAAGCGAGCGAGCTGAACGTGGTAACCGATCGTGCGCCATCGGAAGAAGAACTGAAACAGCTGTTATTTGGCTGGAAAGTAGTTAAACACGTGAAATCCAACGCGATTGTACTTGCTGCGAATGACATGACCGTAGGTGTGGGAGCTGGACAAATGAATCGTGTGGGTGCAGCCAAAATTGCGATTGAGCAAGCTGGCGAGCAAGCAAAAGGTGCTATTCTGGCATCCGATGCGTTCTTCCCAATGGGTGATACGCTGGAACTGGCAGCAAAAGCCGGAATTACGGCAGTGATTCAACCTGGTGGCTCAATCAAAGACGAAGAGTCCATCAAAGTAGCGAATGAATACGGAATTGCCATGGTCTTCACAGGCGTTCGTCACTTCAAACACTAGAGCGAAAAAGGTTTAATAAGGGGTGTCGCCTGTCATGCTAATGACTTATGGTACACCCCCTCTTTTTTAGGTTTTTCAACACACAATAGCGTAGCAAATCCAGTTATGCACGGAGGGGGAACAGAGCGAATGGATATTCTGGTAATAGGCGGCGGTGGCCGGGAACATGCAATCATCTGGGCGCTGGCGAAGAGTCCAAAGACAGGCAAGATTCACTGTGCACCGGGAAATGCAGGCATTGCTCAGCTCGCTGAGTGTCATGCCATTGCGGTGAATGAATTCGATAAACTAAAGGCTCTTGCTGTAGAGCTTAAAGTGGGTCTGGTGGTTATTGGTCCGGATGATCCGCTGGCGGATGGGATCGTGGATGCATTTGATTCGACAGGTATTCCGGTATTTGGTCCACGTCGTAATGCAGCAGAGATCGAAGGTAGCAAGACGTTCATGAAGGATCTACTGCACAAATACAATATTCCAACCGCAGCCTATGAGAAATTCGATAATTACGAACAGGCACAGGCTTACCTGAATGAGCAAGCGATTCCGGTTGTCATCAAGGCAGATGGATTGGCAGCGGGCAAAGGTGTGACGGTAGCTTATTCCCGTGAAGAGGCTGATCAGGCACTTCGCAGTATCATGGTGGAGAAAGTATTTGGTGAAGCAGGAGCCAAAGTGATTATCGAGGAATTCCTCGCAGGACAGGAAATGTCGATTCTGGCTTTTGTCGATGGTGAGACGGTTCGTCCAATGGCTGCAGCACAGGATCACAAACCTGTATTCGATAATGACCAGGGGCCAAACACAGGCGGTATGGGTACATATTCACCATTGCCACATATCTCTGCATCCATTATTGAAGAAGCCGTGGAGACAATCATCAAACCAACAGCCAAGGCCATGGTATCCGAAGGGCGCCCATTCCAAGGCGTGTTGTTTGCCGGGCTGATGATATCACCAGATGGTAAACCCAAAACGATTGAGTTCAACGCACGTTTCGGTGATCCCGAGACACAGGTTGTTTTGCCACGGTTGAAGAGTGACTTGTTCGATATCTTCTGGGCCACCGTTCATGGCAAGCTGGCTGACATTGAAATTGAATGGAGCGATGAAGCCGCAGTATGTGTGGTGCTTGCTTCAGGAGGTTATCCGGGTCCTTATGCCAAAGGCGTAGTCATTGAAGGACTGGATCAAGTACATGATGCCGTGGTATTCCACGCAGGTACAGCGCGTAGTGAAGCAGGAGACTGGGTCACCAATGGTGGACGAATCCTGGGCGTAGTTGGCCTTGGCGCGGATATTGCGGAAGCTAGAAACAAAGCCTATGCACAGGCAGAACGTATCCATTTTGATGGCAAACATCAGCGGACGGATATTGCTGCTAAAGCACTGGTGTAGGATAAATAGAAGAGCCCGTAAAGATGTGCACCGTAAGGTTGTTGCATCCTGCGGGCTCTTTGTTGCGTATATAGATGTATGCTATGTAAACACACATGTTTAATGACCCAAAGTAAAGGGTAGTATTTTTATAAATTGGACTATACTAATTATGTGAAGAATATCACATTATAAGGTAATACTAAACATATTATATAAAGCACATAACATACATAAAGACTAATTTGTGAACATTAAACTGTAAGCTTGTGCCAAACCATAACGTGCAACTGGATGGTTGTGCTGGAATCGTGGTATACTTTTCGGAAACAGGAATGAGTATGAGGGGAGGTGGATATCTATTGGGTAGGCGATATTGTAAATTGTCCAAATGGCGAATCTAGGTGGAGTTAAGCGAGGAACAATTGACAGCATGAGGGGTAACCCGATTTGAATGGAGAAGTTTCTGCAAGTCATTGACTTCATCTTGAATTCCTGTTTTGTATTTTACAAGGTCAAACCGTACGAAATTTACAAATATGATCATTATTCGATTTCATATAAGGCATAAGCTATAAGCCATGATGAACGACAAACAGCGGATGAATGGTTAACGTAGTTAACGGATCACGCTGTAACTATCTCTGGAGGTGAATCCCTGAGAACCGGGGAAATCATTGGACATAATTACCATATTGAATATCGCATTACTTATTATCTTGATTGCATTGACTGCATTTTTCGTAGCATCAGAGTTTGCTGTAGTCAAAATTCGTACATCAAGAGTGGATCAACTGGTTGCGGAAGGCAATAAAAAGGCAGTACTCGCCAAAAAAGTTGTCTCGGACCTGGATTATTATCTGTCGGCCTGTCAGCTCGGTATTACGGTCACCGCATTGGGACTGGGTGCACTCGGAAAACCGACGGTTGAGAGATTGTTATATCCGGTATTCAATTATTTAGACGTACCTGCTTCAGTCTCGTCGATTGCTTCTTATGCGATCGCCTTTATACTCGTCACGTTCTTGCATGTGGTTGTAGGTGAGATGGCGCCCAAAACGCTGGCAATTCAGTTTTCGGAAAAACTGACATTGATGCTCTCCCCATCATTATACTGGTTTGGTAAAATCATGTACCCATTCATTTGGGCGCTGAATGGAGCCTCACGTGTTCTTCTGCGGGGATTCGGTGTGAAACCTGCGGAACATGATCAAGCTTACTCGGAGGACGAGATCAGAATCATTATGAACCAGAGTTATGAAGGTGACGAGAACAACAAGACCAAGCTTTCATATCTGGAAAATGTATTTGTGTTCGATGAACGTGATGCTAAAGATATCATGGTCCCGCGAACGGAACTGGTGACATTAAGTCAGGATATGACCTATGACGATATTATTCCTATATTGGATGAACATAACTATTCACGCTACCCTGTCATCGAGGATGGGGACAAGGATCGTATTGTCGGCGTCGTGAATGTGAAAAAGATTTTGCCTGACATGGTTGCTGCAAGATCGTATCAACTAAGTGAATTCGTTCGCGAGATCCCGTTCGTTTCCGAAGTTACAAGTATCCAGGATGCGATGATAAAAATGCAGCAGGAACGTGTACACATGGCCGTGGTCGTGGATGAATACGGCGGTACCTCGGGAATCATTACAATGGAGGATATTCTGGAGGAGCTTGTCGGTGAGATTCGCGATGAATTCGATGCCGATGAGGTGGCCGATATCCAGGAGACCGGAGAGAATCAATATCTCATCAACGGCCGGGTACTTTTGGATGAAGTGGAGCGGCAGTTCGGACTTATCTTTGAAGGTAATGAAGAGATGGACACCGTGGCCGGATGGATTCAGTACCAGAAGGGTGTAGGTGTGGAAAAAGGCGACACGGTAGAACATGGTGATTATGTCTGGACCGTTGTGGACACCGAAAATTATCACATCAAGCAAGTTCTTCTGGAACGAGTGAGCGGTGCGCAGGTTGAGGAAGCTACAAGCGATCTGGCGTGATATTGCCCTCAGAAATTTAAAGTGTTTTGGCAACGTAGCAGTGTAGGGGACGGAATCGATTCTGAAGAAGCGTAGCGTTCGCGTTTGCAAACCAATTTTAAACCTTTGAAAACAACAATCAGGGAAATTTGGAGGCAATGGCGATCGGAAGAACGAGCCGTCACCGGAACATCAATCGTGCAACCTTAATATAAATTTTACTTGGAGGTGAATCCCTCAACCTGAGGGAAATCATTGGACGGAATAATAGCCTTGAATTTATTTTTAGTAGCCGTATTTATAGGTCTGACAGCCTTTTTCGTTGGAGCCGAATTTGCAATTCTTAAAGTACGGATGTCCCGAATCGATCAATTGATCTCGGAAGGGAACAAAAAGGCAGTACTGGCCAAAAAAGTGGCGCACAACCTGGATTATTATCTGTCTGCATGTCAATTGGGGATTACCATCACGGCGTTGGTATTGGGAGCCTTGGGTGAACCTACCGTTGAGAAAATGCTGCATCCGCTGTTTGAGCGAATGGAAGTACCGGCTGCGTTGTCTACCGTGCTTTCCTACGGTATCGCTCTGGCAATCATTACGTTCCTGCACGTGGTTATTGGTGAATTGGCACCGAAAACCCTGGCGATCCAGTTTGCAGAGAGAATGACGTTGTTGCTGGCACCACCACTGTACTGGTTCGGTAAAATCATGAATCCGTTCATCTATGCATTGAATGGAGCTGCTCGTCTGTTGCTTGGCATATTCGGTGTAAAACCTGCCGGGCATGATACCGTTCACTCGGAAGAAGAGCTGAAGCTGATTATGGCACAGAGCTATGAGAGTGGCGAGATCAACCAGACGGAGCTGGACTACCTCAAAAACATTTTTGCTTTTGATGAGCGTCTGCTTCAGGAAATTATGATTCCAAGAGATAAAATCGTTACCTTGAATAAAGAAATGCCGCTTGATCAGATCATTGAGATGCTGAATCGACACGAATACACGAGATACCCTGTTATTGCGAATGGGGATCAGGCTCATTTTGTTGGCTTCATTAACACGAAAGAAATGCTGACGAGTGTGGCTGCGGGCAGAGACTTCAATATGGAGACATTTGTTCACAATACGCCGAGTTTCTCCGAACGTTCTCCAATCAAGGATGTACTGATCCAGATGCAGCAAAGCCGTGTACACATTGCAACCGTGAAAAACGAGGCAGGTGCTACGGTAGGTATGGTTACGATGGAGGATATCCTTGAAGAGATTGTCGGAGATATCAAGGATGAATACGAGCACAAAGATTTGGTGAATTCACCAAAAAGAATGAAACTGGTTTAAGAAGCAGTGAGACAAATGTAATACAAGAATCAACGTAATCGTTCTAACGCTAAGCAGGTTCCCGATGTAATCGGGGCCTGTTTTCTTTTTTTATTTAAATCTTAATTTTAAAATAAAAGCTTGCATATTGTGGTTTAATGGACTAATATAAATTTAAAGAATCTTAATTTAAAGATAAATAAGAAAAGCAATAAATAAAAGAAGCGAAATAAGTCGAACTTAAACGTACGAAGAGGACAGAAAAAACCTGAAAAAGCGAAGCGGTCGCCTTTATCCCCGGATTTTCCCTTAGGAAAAGAAATCAAAAAAATCTGGGGATAACAGCGATTGGAAGGTTATTCTGTCATCGTAGTGTCTGTGTAAATAAACCAAGGGAGTGGAGATTATGTTCAGAACTTCAGGAATTCATCACATTACAGCTTTTGTAGACGATGCACAGAAAAACGTTGATTTTTATGCAGGTGTATTGGCGCTCAGACTGGTGAAAAAAACAATTAACTTTGATGCACCAGACGTGTATCACTTGTATTACGGGAATGAGCAGGGTGCACCGGGCACAATCATTACCTTTTTCCCACAGCAAAATTCAAGAAGAGGTGTCATTGGTTCCGGTCAGACTGGAGTTACCGTATATGCGGTTCCTGTAGGAAGCCTGCCTTTCTGGAAAGAACGTCTTGCTTCCTTCGATATTCCATATGAAAATAAAACCAGATTCGGTGAGCAGTACATTCGTTTCTTCGACAAAGGCGGTCTGCTGCTTGAACTGGTTGAGCGCGAAGGTGGTCAGCCAAGCAGCTGGACTTTCAACGGTGTGACACCCGAGCATGCCATCAAAGGATTTGGCGGTGCCGTATTGTTCAGTCACGTCCCTGAGAAAACCATGGACGTCTTGGTGAGCAAACTGGGTCTGGAGCAGGTCGGTGAAGAGAACGGACTTTTTCGTCTTCAGGCAAGCGGCGATATTGGTCAGATCATCGATATTCAGTCTACAGGCATCCAACGCGGGATTGGCGGAGCCGGAACGGTCCACCATATCGCATGGCGTGCGAAAGATTACGCGGAGCATGAACAAATTCAGCAGGATCTTGAACAATCGGGATATCATCCAACGCCGGTCATTGACCGTCAATACTTCAACGCTGTGTATTTCCGGGAGCCGGGAGGTATACTGTTCGAGCTGGCGACGGATCCTCCGGGATTTGCACGGGATGAACCAAAAGAGAGCATGGGCCAGAAACTGATGCTGCCTGAATGGTATGAACCACAGCGCGAACAGATCGAACAATTGTTGCCACGAATTGAAGTACGTGAATGGAAAGGAGAGTCCAAATCATGACCACAACCAATACAATGAAACATATCTATAAAGCAGGTGCTCAGCCGGATGCGCCAACAATCCTGTTGCTTCATGGCACAGGTGGAACCGAGACTGATCTGGTTGGTCTGGCAGAAATGATCGCACCGGGAGCTGGCATACTTGGGGTGCGGGGGAACGTATCGGAGAACGGGATGCCCCGTTTCTTCCGCCGTTTGGCCGAAGGTGTTTTTGATGAAGAGGATCTGATTGCTCGTACGGCTGAGCTGGGATCTTTTGTAGATGCAGCTGTGGTGGAATATGGCTTCGATCGATCCAACGTGTATGCACTGGGTTACTCTAACGGTGCCAACATTGCGGCAAGCCTGATTTTCCATCAAGCGGATGTATTCAAAGGTGCAATCTTGCATCATCCGATGGTACCGCTGCGCGGACTGGAATTGCCGGACATGAAAGGTCTGCCTGTGTTCATTGGTGCGGGCGAGAACGATCCGATTGTACCAAGACGTGAAACCGAGGAACTTGCTTCGCTGCTCAGCGGTGCAGGTGCAGAGGTAAACATGTACTGGGAGCGTCAGGGTCATCAGTTGACTCGTACCGAGGCAGAAGCCGCGGCAGCTTGGTTCAAGACACAGGTGTAAGAATGTTTATGTGAGCTCCAGCCACTATGCGGCTGGTACAGTTACCCGATCCGATCATGGATCGGGTTTTCTTTTTCACAAGGAAAAAGGAGGCTTAGCAGAACGGTGGAGAGGGGAAAGATCCTTGAAACGTGATAGTAGCGACAGGACGGCTGTAACTTGCTGAGCAACATGGTTGTCGTAAGGCATGGATTATTCTATAATGAAGTAATTGATAATCATTTTCAATTAGATTCGGTGAAAGATGACTATGCATGTAATCAGGAGGGGAACATGAATCCTAACCCTACTTCACATACGTTTGGTTCAAGTGCGTTTGTTCAGACCCGCGATGGTCGCAAACTACATTATATGTCCAGGGGAACAGGCGATCTGACGGTGGTGTTTGAGTCCGGTATGGGCGCCTCCAGATCTAACTGGGGACTGGTTGCACCAGCCATTGCTGAGCATGTACGCACAGTCGTGTATGACAGGGCAGGGGCGGGACGAAGTGATGTCGACTCGGCTCCCCGCAGCCTTGAACGCATTGCAGGGGATCTTGGGGATCTGCTGACGGCTCTTGGTTCGGGTCCATTCATTCTGGTTGGACATAGCTGGGGAGGTCCGATCGTACGGGCTGCTGCGGCTGTACATCGGTCTCGATTACGAGGCATTATTCTGGTGGATCCATCAGACGAGCATTGTGAATTGTATTTTTCGAACACGGCCAAAAAGAGTTTTGCCATTAATGGTTTCCTCATTCCAATCATGGCGCGAACGGGCTTATACCGGTTGCTCGGCAGCAAGGCTGGACGTGTTCAGCCTGACGATGTGGCTGCGGATCACCTCAAGGAGGATTTCACTGTACAGGCAGCCAGCACGATGCTTGCGGAAAGCAAAACATTTCTGAATGACATGGCAGCGTTGCTGGAACATCCTCCGGCTCTGGGTGATCTGGAAGTCAGCGTGATCTCGGGCACGAAACCGGGCAAGGGAGAGGGGAAAATCAGACCGGCCCTCATCACGGCGCATCGCCATACAGTGAGCCAGCTGTCCAATGCGAGATGGATTACAGCCGATCAGTCCGGTCATATGGTTATATATACAGACCCACAGGTCATTATTGACGAAATTTTACGAATGATAAATGATAAGAGCTCAGGCGCAAGAACAGAACAAAAGTGATACAATACAAAGAAAAGCAGTGCGCGACATTGCTAGACCATAAAAGCGGAGTGTGGAGACAACATGAAACCAGTTGAACAAGAACCAACGGGAACCACAAGTCCCGGTCGTGCCAGTGTTGGCATGGAAGATATCGTGCGCGCACATCATGTGCTGCGTGAGGTCATTGTTAGAACGCCGTTGCAGCGGGATGCTGTATTGTCGGCCAAATATAACTGTAATGTGTATCTGAAAAGGGAAGACCTTCAAGTGGTGCGCTCGTTCAAAATTCGGGGCGCCTATAATATGATTCGCAGTCTGACACCAGCCGAGATGGAGAAAGGTATTGTCTGTGCGAGTGCAGGCAACCATGCTCAAGGTGTTGCTTTTAGCTGTAATGCGCTCGGAATTAACGGCAAAATCTTCATGCCGAGTACAACGCCGAATCAAAAGGTGAAGCAGGTACGTCGCTTTGGCGGAAACAACGTTGAAGTGGTGCTGATCGGGGATACCTATGACGATGCATACGCAGAAGCGATGCGTGTATGTGACGAACAGGGTATGACGTTCATCCATCCTTTTGATCAACCAAAAATTATTGCAGGTAATGGTACGGTAGCGATGGAAATCATGGAAAGTCTCGAAGAGAATGCCGACTATGTGTTCGTGACGATTGGGGGCGGAGGGCTGGCAGCCGGCGTGGGAACCTACATGAAGACCGTGAGTCCGGAGACGCGCATCATTGGTGTGGAGCCACTTGGGGCAGCTTCCATGAGTGAGGCGATGTTCCGCAAACAGGTGGTTACGTTGGATGATATTGATAAATTCGTGGATGGTGCCGCGGTGAAACGGGTTGGTGATCTGACCTTTGAGATCTGCAGCAGTGCACTGGATGATATTGTGAAAGTACCAGAAGGCAAAGCCTGCACGACCATTCTGGAGCTATATAATGAAAATGCAATTGTAGTCGAGCCTGCCGGTTCCTTGGCTGTTGCGGCGCTTGAGCAATATCGTGAGCAAATTGTGGGCAAAACGGTGGTCTGCGTTATTAGCGGCGGAAACAACGATATTGACCGGATGCAGGAGATCAAGGAACGTTCCCTCATCTATGAAGGTCTGAAGTATTATTTCATGGTTAATTTCCCGCAGCGTGCAGGAGCTTTACGTGAATTCCTGGAGGAAGTTCTAGGAAAGAATGATGATATTACCCGCTTTGAATATACGAAAAAGCATGATAAGGAAAATGGCCCTGCCTTGGTGGGCATCGAGCTGATGTACAAGGAAGATTACCACCCGCTCATTGAACGCATGAACCGCAAAGGTATCGCCTATACCGAGCTGAACAAAAATCTTAATCTGTTCAACATGTTAATCTGATGAATGATTCCAAAATGCAATCAGATCACCACGAAACATCTCCTCGGATCAGACCTGCGTGCATAGAAGATGCAGATCAGGTCATTCCATTGTTGTATCAGGCGATAGGGGACATTGCATACGCGCTTGCGGGTGAGGCGGATCATGAGAAGGCGATGCAAATTTTGCAGGAGTTCTATGTGCAGGAAGACAATCGGATTAGCTATCGTCATGTGACAGTGATGGAGCAGGATGGGCTGATTGCGGGGATTTTGGTAGCCTATGATGGCGGTGAAGCAGATCGTCTGGATCAGCCGATTCTGAATCGAACTGGACGAAGTCGGGAAGAGAAGTATGCCTTGGTCAAAGAAACCCGTCCGGGGGAGTATTATCTGGATACTCTCTCGGTAAGTGAAGCTTATCAGGGGCAGGGTATCGGCAGGGCACTGATGGCTGCTTTTGAGCAGCAGGGCAGAGACCTGGGTCACTCGCAGGTATCCCTGATTGTAGAACGGGACAACGGCCGTGCGCTAATGCTGTACGAACGGCAGGGATATGTCAAAGACGATGTGATTGTCATCGCGGGACATGAGTATAATCATATGGTCAAACCGATTCAATCGTGCGGAGCGCTGAAGTGTTAAGCAGTTTTGACGATAGAAGCAAGAAGAAACCGCCACAAGGAGCGAATCCTGTGGCGGTTTTTGTCGTGGTTATCTGTTTGGAACTTAGCTGTATTTTGGCCCTGATTTAACCCTGGGAACGGATTAACTCAATAATTCGCATAGTTGCTAACCGGTACATTCTGATCTAGCCATTTCTCGACAGCAGCCGTTTTCTCGAATTGGGCTTCGGTTACGATGTCCATGAACTTTTCGAGCTTGGTCAGCAAGGCACTTTCTTCGGATGAGTTACGTTGTAAGACAGCTTTGTAACCTTTCTGGGCATTAGCAGTCATTTTGTTCGTTTCATAGTCAAATAGAGGTGTGTTGTTCAGGCCATAAAACGTATACAAGGTATAGTTATTCATCAGGTTTTTCACCTGTTGTACCCGATTGGACTTGGGATATTCATTCAGGAATCGTTCCTGATTCAAAGCGCGATTGAGTATTTCCTGATAGCCAATAACCAGTGCACCATCGTCGGCGGCAAGGTTACTGGTTTCGACCGCCATGATATTAATGTATTGTTTGATGTCCGGCTTTACGTACGAGATATATTTCTGAAAAGACATATAGTTCATGATTGGATAAAGGGAACCTTCCAGCATGACCAGGCGATAGCCGCTATCCCGTGCCTGCTGAAGTAGTGCACGCAGACTGGTGTCTTTGGTGCGAGACATGAGTTGGGTGAAGCTGTCATTCCACTTGTAGGCCTTGATCATCTTGTCCTGAACATTAGGTACAAGTAAGCGGTCCGTCATGGCTGTCAGCGCCATATTGCGAGCATTCTCCAGTTGTAAGACCATCAGGGTTGCATGATGAGTGGTGACTTGATTGATATGAGATTCGAGATAGGTATCTGCGGCAGGCAAGCCGTTCTTTTTGTAGAGCATGGACTGAAATGTTTTATATATGTTTGTTGAACTGGCAGTTGTGACTTTGGTATCTGTACTGGAAGAAGCGGCAGCAGCGACTCCGGATAATGGAGCGACAGCCGTATGGAGCAGCAAGACGATAGCGGTAGCTGTAATGAAGGTGCGCATGCCTTTACATTTGGCAGATTGGAACGATGATGTCATAGATATGAACCTCCCGTAGTTGAGAAAATGATAGGCGTTGTTCACTAGTTACTTTACATTAACCCAATTGGGACAGGATGTGGTTGCGGAATGGTGACAAATTCTTCTGTTATTTTTAACTTTTGGAGGGTGGAAGATAGAGGAATGTTTCTGCGAAAATATTTTTTGTACAACTGGAAACTTTTGAGCTGATCGGAACGTCTTAGTTGTGCATAGGAAAATACAGGAATTAATGAAATGAACAGCGAATCTATTTCGATGTTAACTAATTGCGAGAATGGGGATATGGGATATGAGGAAAGCGGGAGGAAAACAAGTGAAGAAGGTAATGTCAGCTCTGGCTGTATCGGCCATGCTGATGTCCGCACTTCCAACGTCGGTTATGGATGCAGCCGCGAGAATCAGTATATATATTAATGATGCAGAGTTATCATCTGCTCAGGCACCTGTCATGAAAGGTGGACGTGTACTGGTTCCACTTCGGTCGATTTTTGAAGGATTGGACGCGAAGGTATCGTACACCAACAGAACCAAAACGATTGTTGCAACTCGCGATGATCAGGAAGTTACTTTGAAACTTGGTTCCAAAACGGCATACATCAACGGGGAAGCGATCTCGCTGGATGTACCTGCGAACACGATTAAGGGCAACACGATGGTTCCAATTCGTTTTGTCAGTGAAGCTTTTGGAGAGAAAGTGTTCTGGAACTCGCGCAATCAGCGTGTAGATATCAAGACAACGGCAACGCCTCCAGTGGATGAGACACAATATGCTGCATGGAACATCTACGGTTCGGTATCCGGAAGTAATGGAGATGGTCGTGACCTGACCGTGAGCTTCACACGTCCAACTTCAGAGAAGGCTGTATCTGCTTACCGGATTATGCTGGTGAAAACTCGCGATGTGAATAGCTTTACGGAGTCGGCAGCGTCTGCCGTACCTTCTGCGAACTATACATCGGTTACACCGAATGGCAGCAACCCGAAACTGACGCTCAATGCACAGACACGTGACGTGAACGGGGATTTGCTCAATAGCAATGAAACGTATCGCTTGTATGTACTGACTGTTGGAAACAGCAGCAATAACTATAAAAATGCATTGAACTGGTCTTCCCAAGCATTGAAGCTCAATAATGTGAAATCCACAGTACAGGCGGTTACAAGCCTGCGTGCTGCAGATGTTAGCGACTATGGCGATGGACGCGATCTGGAGATTAATTTCACCCAGCCGAGCACGACATCGAACATTACGTATTATCGTGCATTTGTTGTTAAAGCGAAGGACTCTTCCGCGTTCAATCTGGCTGCAGCGAACAAAGTGTCCAGTGCGAACTCCACGATCATATACAAAGGCAACACTTCTGCAGTCAAAAGCAAGCTGACTTCTTCGACACGGGATACGTCCGGCGAATTGATTAAAAGCGGTACAGCGTATGTCGTTTACATCCTGTCGGTAAGCACAAATACTACAACAGACAGCAAGCTGTCCGCAGCATCATCTTCACTTACGCTGTCGGTGAACACAGCAACGTCTCCAGTGATTACTCAAGTGAGAGATAACTCGGATTATGGAGATGGCCGTGATATTCAGGTGAGCTTCAACCGTTCATCGGATGAGTCCAAGGTGGCGAACTACCGGGTCTTCGTGGTGCGCAACTCGGTTGCCAGCAGCTTTAACTTGACGACGGCAAGTAACCTGTCCTCCAGTCTGTACTATACGGTGAACAAAACAGGCAACAACATTACAACAACATTGCCTTCATCCATGAAAGACACGAGTGGTTATAACGTAACGAATCTGCAAGATTATCGCATCTTCGTGATGGCGGTGGGCAACCAGCAGAATGGATATACCAATGCGCTGTCAGCTTCCTCCACAGTGCTGAGACTGACAACGAACGGTAATGCGGGAGTCATTAGCAACCTGGCTGTTGCAGATATCAGCGACTACGGTGATGGGCGCGATCTGCGGGTTTCTTTCAACAAAGTAGCCGACGAATCCAGAATCTCTGGATATCGAGTATACGTTGTACGCTCCGGTAATGTGGGCAACTTTACGCTGAGCGCAGCAAATGCATCGAACAACTACACGCAAGTGAACAAAACGGGCGGTAACCTGTCCGTTACGCTTCCTAGTAATGCGTATGATACAAGCGGGAATCGGATCACCAATGGTGTTTCTTATCGTGTATTCGTTATGTCAGTAAGCAATAGCGGGAACTCAAGTCAAAATGCGTTGTCTTCATATTCTTCTCAGATCACACTGACTGCGAACACGGCTGTTACCGCTCCGACCACTGTGACTGCAACGGACATCGCGGATAACGGAGATGGACGTGATCTGCGAGTGACATTTAATCGATCGTCGAATGAGACGAACGTGTATCATTACCGTGTATTTGTAGTTAAAACATCCAACTTGGGTGGATTTAATTTGGCGGAAGCTAATCGGAACTCCAATTTTAAAGTGGTAAATAAAGCTGGAGGAAGCGGAAATTACACCCTGACTTTAGATGGTACAAAGACAACAGATGGTACAAATATTCGCAATGATGAGAACTATCGCATATTTGTACTTGCGGTAAGTAATACCGGTAATTCATCCAATGTGCTGTCAACGGCCTATGCAGATGTTAAATTGTCTGTAACTAGTGCAGTTGGGGCAGTTAAAATCACTAACGTTGAAGTTAAGAAAGAAGAGCAAGCTGCAGGTAATGCTACCGATGTAAAAGTGACATATACAAAACCAATTCCTGAGCAAGCCATTGGACGCTATGTGTTAATGGTAGTACCTGCATCTACAACTTTCGATCTAAATGCGGCTAAAAAAACTGCGAAATCCAGCAATTCACTAGATGTTTCTACAAGTATAGTAACAGAGCTTCCCATTTCTTTATCCGATAGCAATGGTGACGAGATCAAAGCTGGAGCATACAAGTTTGTTATTTTATCCGAATCATCTGATGGTAAACGGGATTCAAGTATAACTACGTCGCCTGTTTTCACAATTAATGCCAAGAAACAGGCATCAACGCCTGTTGAGAGTGTAAAAGATGTGACAGCATCTGCAAGTGCATCTGCAATCAATGTTAGTTTCACTAAACCTAAAGACGAAACTGGAATTGCACGCTATGATATATATATTGTTAAGAAATCGAGCAGTACAATCGATAACGGTCTGGGCAGCCCAATAGGGAATGTAATTAGTGGTCCTAACAATCCTTCAACAGCATCCATTGACATTACCAGTACTTCAACGGATTCAGATGGAGTTGTTCTCGGTTCAGGAGATTATAAAATCAGGGTAGTATCCGTAGTTAATGATCCTGTAAAATATACAAACAACAGGTCAGAAATATTTAATTTCCCTATCACGCTAGCTTCTTCTGGAACTGGCCAAGGAAGCGACAATACACAAACATCCAATACGGATAGCGGAGTAAGTGCTTCCAATGGTACTGGTACACAAGCATCTGCTGGAGATACCCCATAAAAACAAAGTTTAACGTTTGGATGCATAAATTTTTTGGAAACTGACCAGAGGTAGTGAAGGGCACGGAATCGATTCTGAAGAAGCGGCAGCGGTCGCCTTTGTCTCCGAATTTCTACCTTCTAGAGGGTAATCAAGAAATTTTGGAGACAACAGCGATCGAAGGAACGATCCGTGACCGGAACGGCCATTACAAGAAGAACAATATATCATTCAGTGAAAGTAACAATGCTGACTCCCTTTCTAAAAGAGAAGGGGAGTTTTTTTATTTCCATTTTGAAAATCTTGTCGCCAAAAAGGTTCCTTAGACCATTGTTACATCGGGAAAAAATAATGGATAATAAAGGGAAAATGGCTATATAGATCGAACTAAACATTTACACGAAACGGAGTGGATAGTGTAAATATCTTTAGTTCACTTTATGTAGAAGCCTATGAGGCGAAAGGAATGATGGAATGCTTGCATTTCGTTTGACGGGCCTGCCGGATTCCCGGTTGCCGCTATACCTGTATTGTGTGGGCACGCAGGAAGAGAAAGTACGGCACAGACCGGATGGGTTTCCGGTGTATCAGCTGTTTTTGTCACGCGGCATCGAAGGGCAGTTCAGGCTACCTGGAAAAGGAGCATGGACTATGGGAGCCGGACAGTTGTTCGTTATGGAACCTGGGGTTGCGCATGAGTATGTGCCACATGCCAAAACAAGTGGTGAACTGGGTTATATCGGTATTGGCGGTGCATCGGCGGGATCGGTACTTCAATCCGCTGGTTTGCTTCAGATCGAGCCTTGTCACATCTCCGATTTTGAAATCATCTGGTCACGCATGACAGATCTATGGCACGCACTGAATCAAGGAGCAACGGAGATGTGGAACACATCAGCCCTCATCTACCAGCTTATTTTGGATATAGCACAATCCAAGATCACCTCTGACGTTGGTATCGTAGGTGTTGGATCATCTATGGCCGAGGACGTGGCTGTAACACGTTCTAATCAGGAGTCCGATCCGGGCAAGGAGGCGCTCATCCGAGCAGTAGCATTGATGCATACGCACTACCAGGACGACCTGTTATTGAAACATGTTGCTGACGCAGTGGGTTATTCGGTGCAGCATCTCAACCGATTATTTCACCAGCATTATGGTGTGACAGGACATCAGTATATGCAGCGATTGCGTTTGCAGAAGGCTTCGGACTGGCTGAACAAGCATCCACGAGCAAGTGTACGGGAGGCGGCAGAGACCGTAGGCATGGAAGTGAACTATTTCATTCGGATGTACAAGCGAGAGTTTGGAGAGACGCCAGGCCAAGGAATCAAGCATCGCAATCAGCTCCAAATGGAAAAAGACCTCACGAATTCGTGAAGCCCCTTAATCGATCATATACCATGTTATGCTTTTTTCTTCTCTCCAAAGAACGGACGTAACGTTGCAAGTCCCACAACTCCGATTAGAGTGCTCACCCATGGAGCCAGCGCAAATACCGGAAGTTTATCACGCAGTGGATACCCTACAAACAGCACAAGTACCACGATGACGATATAGATGATGATTCCCTTAAGGTTAACCTTAGGTACGGTGTTCTTGTCCGCTCCTTCATCATCCGGTCGCTCTGCAAGCCGACGAAGCATCACAACCAGAGCAATCCCGCCTATAGCGGCAACGATCAGTGAGAATAGGCTAATATGTTGGAAAGGTTCGGTATCTCCGCCAGTCCAGCCTACGAACAGTCCAACGCCGCCTTGGATTAGCATGACAAAAGACAACGCTGCCCACGCGATCATGGCATACCATTTCGGTGTCCGTTTCACTGGTGCTGGATTCTCAGTTGGTTGCGGTTCTGCAACGTTGGCTTTCTTATTCGCTGAAGCTGATGGGCTTGTACTACGGGATGGACCCGGTTTACCCATCTCAACGACAGCCGTCTCCTCGGGTGCTGTACCTGTTAACCCGAGCTGTGTATGGATATCTTGCTCCAGATCAGCTCCATATAGCTCACGAGCGGGCTTGTTATCCTTCTGAGCCTGTACGATCGCTCTTCCTGCAGAGAGAATCCACTCTTCCTGTACTCTCTCGTCTGCTGGCGCATGGCGCGCAATCGTGCTGATCTGGTCATACAGTTTCACATTTTCAGGTGTCATCCGACTCATCTCGGTAATTTGCCGATTCTGTATTTCTTTAAGTTTCTTATAGGAAATCCCCAATGACTGCTCCCCCTGTCTACACACGTTCTGATCTTCCAAAAGTCCGAAGACCCTGACGGTATTTTAGTATACGGGAAGGGCTCTCGTTTCGCAAAGTCATTCCTTATAAAAAAGCTGTTCATGGTGAGCCCATATCCACACACAGGCCAGGATGACACAGGTGCACAACAGCACCAGTTTTCCGTGATGTTGAATCCACTCCAGTAGATGTTCCATGAATTCATTCCTTTCGGCGGAAGGATTCCGAGGCATATGCTGCCTGCATTGTTTATGGTTTTTCCCCGGTTCATGTAAAAAAATACCCTCACGCCTTCCAGTTCTAACGATTGTGTGAAGTATGCATAAAGAGCAGCCGATTCCATCACAATAGTAGCATTTCCAACAGAAATCCGAGATTGGAGTGTGCTTGTTATGGATAAACAAACAGATTTGACGCGTAAGCTGCTGCTAAACAGCAACTCCCGTGGAGTGCTGGACGAGGTTGTGCCTCTGGAGGAGAACTTGGAGGATACCGAATACTCAGAAGAACTGACCGACGGTAATCTGCAAGGAAGAAGCTTTTGGGATAACAGTGAATCCGGTCATGAGCATGAATGGAATGGACGGGTGGAAACTCACGAGATGTTCCGTAGAAGCTACGAATAGAGACCCTTTACCAAGTAGGTTAAAGTCCAAACATATGGGCCAGCTGTAATCAGCTCGGCTCATTTTTTTGCGCTCATAAACCGATAAAATGTAGACTAGCAATAGATTTATAAAGGATTCCTACTTACGTTGACTTGCAGGTTACGGAATGATAATATATGAATACAATCTTAATACACACTAAACTTATCGGATTATATATAATTAACAATTTGAACATAGACAAGTAACGAATGGAAAGGGGAAATCGGCATGGAACGTCAGATCAGTATCCGTCATGGACAGGAAGAATTAACAGCCACGATTCATTATCCGGTCGTGAAAGACATCAAGGAGGAGAAGAGCCAGCAACGAGTACCTCTGGCGGTCATTTGCCATGGCTTTGTTGGTAGCCGCATCGGCGTGGATCGTCTGTTTGTGAAGACTGCCCGTGAATTGGCTGAAGACGGTTATCTGGTTCTGCGTTTCGACTATATCGGTTGCGGAGAGAGCAGTGGTGAGTATGGAGCGGAGGGACTGGAGTCCATGGTGCTACAGACCCGTTCGGTGCTAGATTACGCAGTCAATTGCAGTGATGTGGATCCGACTCGTGTCACACTAATTGGTCATAGTCTGGGTGGTGCTGTTGCATTACTAACTGCTGTGCGTGACAAACGTGTCAAGAACCTGGTTATGTGGTCCTCCGTAGGTTATCCATTCAATGATATCGTGAAGATTACGGGGCGGGAAGTATACGATCAAGGTGTGAAATTGGGTGCGGCTGATTATCTCGGATACAAATTCACACCGACCTTCTTCGAGTCTCTCGCTGAACAACAGCCATTCCAGGAAGCAGTCAAGTTTAGCGGCGATGTACTCGTCGTGCACGGTACGTCAGATGAGATTATCCCTGTAGACTACGCATTCCTGTATCAAAAGGTATTCTGGATGCGCCAGGAGGGCCGCTGCGACAAGGAGATCATCTTCCAGGGCGATCACACCTTCTCTTCAGGGAAAGAGCGGGAACAGCTGATTACGCGTACCAGAGAGTGGCTGGGCGAGCGCCAGAAGATCGAGCAGGATTGGCAGCACTGGATGATATAAGTGGAGGATTGCAACTGTTTGGGGATGTCAGCTTGGAAAAGCGCCTTCTTAAGGGTAAAATAGAAGAGTAAGCATTCTATCCGTGTCTGGAGGTTGGCAGCAATGACATTACCCGCACTTTTCATTGCGCATGGTTCTCCCGCTCTGGCGGTGGAGAGCAATGACTACACTCATTTTCTGAACCAGCTTGGAGGCAGGCTGCCGGCTCCAAAAGCCATTGTCGTATTTACGGCGCATTGGGATTGTCCCGAACCGTCTGTGACGATGGATGATACACATCAGACCCTGCATGATTTTTACGGATTTCCCTCTACGATGTATACCATGGAGTACGGAGCATCTGGTCAGCCGGATCTGGCGAACGAGATATGTGCGTTGTTCACTCGCAGCAATCTGGCGCATCAGCCAATTCGAGGCCGGGGCTTGGACCACGGCGTATGGGTACCCCTGCTGCATATGTACCCCAAGGCTAATATCCCTGTGATCGCCGTATCGGTCGATTCGTTGCGTACGCCGCAGGAACAGTATGATATTGGCCGTATGCTGGAACAGCTACGTCATGATAATGTCCTGATTATCGGTAGTGGTGGAACGGTTCACAATTTACGATTGCTTGGCAATAATGATGAACCGCAAGAGTGGGCAGTGGAATTTGATAACTGGATCGGGGAGCGCTTGGAGCAGTGGAACACGAGAGAGCTGTTTCAATATGAGAAAAAAGCCCCTCATGCACGTACGGCAGTTCCATCGTATGGTACTGAACATCTTGCGCCTTTGTTCTACGCGATGGGCACAGCGGATATGTCCCGATCAGCGAAGCGTCTATTCCAGTCTTACCCTTATGGAACGCTCAGTTTGAACTGCTGGCAGTTTGGAGACGGCGTGTAACTTGGAACAGACAACAGCCTGATTATGGCTAACAAGATAGATGTGTGTAAGGATAACGTGTTTTAAAGTATACGATTATAATAAATAAACAAAAAAAGGTTTCTGTACCCACTTGATGGGTTACAGGAACCTTTTTTCGATACGAAGCCTTATTTATGCAATGGGTCCTTATTTGCGGATTTCGAACAATTCACAGTCGGTACGCGAGTGATAAGCGAGTTCACTGACACTGGATTGTATAACTACGGTGTTGCTGTCAAAACGGATAATGATGCCACCGGAATCAATCTGGTGATTATCTTTGAAAACGCGAACCTTATACTTCATATTCATGGCTTCCTGAAAGTCCGCATCAGTCTCAAGACGTCGCTGTGTCGGCATATCGTGTACTCCTTTGATATTCAACTTTACGTTCATCATAATACGATTTTCTATGGATGGGCAAGTCAGGCAGGGCATTCAGGATGATCTTGGAAAGCAAAAAGCCCTGCTCTCCAGGGGGATTGGGAGCAGGGCCGAGAATGCTATGAATGATTGCTTAAGCTGTTTTTTGAGTTGGGCTAATGGTTGGTGTGTCTTTAGGATGATTGCCTTTGTTGCGAGTGATCAATCCGCGAAGGTAAGGCAGTACCCAGTGATCCAGACCGATTTTACCTGCATTTGCACCAGCAACAACCAGGAAGATTTGCATCAGAACCAGTTGAGCATTCGTGCTTACTGTACCCGAGAAGAGGAACGCGAAGTTCATGACGAGAGCCATCAGGGCAGCCAGTGTTGTAAAGCAGCCGAGTAAGAGTCCTACACCTACAAGGAATTCACCGAGCGGGATGATGAAGTCGAACAATCCTGCATTCGGTACAGCGAATTTCTCAAGAAATGTTCCCCACCATGCTTGAACTGTAGGGTTTTCACCGGTTGCTTTGCCGACTGCTCCGGCGAGGAACCCGCCAGCTTGGAATCCGCCAGTCAATTTGCTCCATCCGTGAGTCATCCAATCATACCCGATGTATACCCGAAGTACTGTCAAAATCCACATTGCCACTTTGTTTTCTCTAAGCCATTGGTTGAAGCTGAACATATGAACCACTCCTTCATGGAATCTAGTGTGTGTTGTTTTTGTTTTTCTAAGTGATCACCTTTGATGTCTTTATTGTATAGTTCAAAAGTCGTTTTGTTTGTGATTAAAATCACAATCTAGTTCAAATTTTAAGTAAGGTTTAAGAAGTTCACATTTAGGACATATTTTCCCCGCGATATGCTGTTTCAAATGTGAATTACATGATGTATCAAGGCCTTCTGGGCGCAGACAAATCAGATCGTGTGTGATTAAATGGAAAGAAATACGTGAAATGGTTGCCTACATGAGACATATATCACAACTTAGAACTAGGCCATATCGTTCAGGAGGTCCTATATTGAAGCTTTTTAAATGGAACAAAGCAACATCGGCTGCATCGCTGTTTATTCTCTCATTGAGTCTTGTTGCCTGCCAAAATCAAGAGGCGACCCAGATGCCACTTCAGCCAGAACCGACACCTGCACCTGTGCAAGAAGAACAGACTGTAGAGGAACCCAGTACGTCTCTTTTCACAGCACCTCTAACTGGTCTACCTGTAGATGAAGCCATTACGCGGCGTCCACTCGCCGTGATGATTAATAATGCCCCTGCAGCTCGTCCCCAATCGGGTCTGAGTTCAGCGGATATCATTCTGGAAGTCCTCGCAGAGGGAGGCATTACCCGTTTCATAGCAATCTTCCAGAGTGAAGGTGGTGCTGAGACGGTTGGACCTGTACGCAGCATACGTCCGTATCTGATTGAACTAGGCGAGAGTTACGATGGGGTACTTGTTCATGCCGGAGGCAGCCCGGAGGCGTATTCCATTTTGCAAAGGCAGCAGAAACAGCATATGGATGAGATCTCGAATGGTGGGCCATATTTCTGGCGTTCCTCTGATCGTAAAGCTCCACATAATCTGTATACTTCAGCGGACAAGCTAAGAGAGGGGGCAGATATCAAGGGATACAGCCATGACTTCAAGTCCCCGGTATACATCTATAACGAAGAAGGCGCGACGTCCGCAGGAGAGACGGTGAAGCAATTCGATATCCATTATTTATTGGATAGTTATCGAGTGACGTATGATTATGATGAAGTTAGCGGACGATATATGAGAATGGTAAATGGTAAAGCAGATCAGGATCTCGATAACGGGAATCCGCTTGGTGCAGCGAACATTATAGTGGCAGGTGCAGATCATAAGGTGCTCGACAGTGTAGGCAGGTTGTCCGTCAATCTGGAGCAGGGCGGTGAGGCCATGCTGTTTCAGAAGGGCAAAATGATCCGTGGACAGTGGGTGAAGAAGCAGGGTGACATTATCCGTTTTGTTCAGGGTGGCAGTGAAGTGGCTCTTGTGCCAGGCAAAACCTTTATCAGCATTGTTCCGAATCAACCTGAGTTTGCGAGTCATGTAAAATTGGCGGTTCAATAAGTTCAATAAAGTCGAATGCAATGAAAGAAAACGATGAAAGAAGGATCCATTTTGCCGTCAAAAAGGCGTTAAATTCTACCTTTGCGTGAAAAGAAGAATGGTGTCGGATCCAAATTTTGGTGTCGAATTGTAAACGCAGTGTAAAATATGGACTTGAATTTGCCATTATTCCAAATAATTAAGATTCATTTCAGATTAATGTGATAAGAATATAAAAAAGGATCGCACCTTTTGTACAAACCTTGAAACAAATATGATAAGATATCAAAGGTTGTCATTTCATGTTTCATCGGTTATCGGCAATTTCTCGTAAAGGGGATAGAGCTATGAAGCTTAAGAAGAAGAAGGATATATTTTTTGAGACACTGGAGAACATGGCAGATACGGTTGTTCAAGCGGCAGATTATTTCTCCCAGCATGTTTCCAACCTTCAGGATGTGACTCTTTTTGCCAATGAAATGAAGAAGTACGAGTCGAAATGTGATGATTACGTGCATACGATCATTACAGAACTCAACAAAACATTTATCACGCCGATCGAACGCGATGATATTATGGAGCTGACAACAACTCTTGATGACGTATTGGACGGGCTCGAAGCAACGGCTTCCCGTTTCTATATGTACCAACTGACGGATCCGGACGAATTCATCGTTCAGTTCTCTGAAATTTTGCGCCAATCGGCTTACGAAATTCAGAAGGCGATTCATTTGCTGTCACAGAAAAAATTGCTGGCCATCCGTGAGTACACCATTCGTTTGAATGATCTGGAAAACCAGGGCGACGAAGTGCTGCGCATGTGTATCAAACATCTCTTCGCTACCGTGTCTGATCCGATTGAACTGATCAAGCGTAAGGAAATTTACGAGCGTCTTGAGACGACAACGGATGCTTGTGAAGACGTAGCGAATGTGCTCGAATCCATCATTATGCGTAATTCTTAAGGAGCCAGAGAATAATGGAAACAACGATTTGGGTATTAGGTATAGTCGTCTTCCTTGCACTGGCGTTTGACTTCATCAATGGTTTTCACGATACAGCCAATGCCATTGCCACATCGGTATCCACACGGGCACTAACGCCACGTCGTGCGATCCTCCTGGCAGCGGTGATGAACTTTGTCGGTGCGATGATGTTTACAGGCGTTGCGAAGACGATTGGGGGGAGTGTGACCGACCCCACCACGCTGGATAACGGGATCGAGGTCGTCATCGTCACCTTGATCGCAGCGATTATCTGGAACCTGGTTACATGGTGGTTTGGTATTCCGTCTTCCTCGTCACATGCACTTATTGGAGCCCTGGCAGGAGCGGTATTCGTAGGTGCCGGATCGGATAAGCTGAAGTGGAGCGGATTTACGGATATTGTCGGAGGGTTGTTGTTATCGCCTCTGATTGCATTCGCAATCGGTTATGTGGTCATGATAATTCTCAAATATATTTTCGCCAAACGCAGTCCACATAACGTGAACAAAGGTTTCCGTACGGTACAGATTTTCACGGCAGCATTGCAGGCATTCACGCACGGCACCAATGATGCTCAGAAAGCAATGGGTATCATTACTTTTGCCCTCGTAGCAGCAGGTGTGCAGGATAATCTGGATGTTCCGCTGTGGGTTAAAATCTCTGCGGCAACGGCAATGGCTCTGGGTACATCGATCGGTGGTTGGAAAATCATCAAAACGATGGGTACCAAGATCTTTAAGATTGAACCAATCAACGGTTTTGCCGCCGATCTGTCAGCTGCATCCGTTATTTTCACAGCAACGTTGCTTCATCTTCCAGTGAGTACAACGCACGCGATCACATCGGCTATTCTGGGTGTAGGTTCCGCGAAACGTTTCTCTGCTGTGAAATGGGGACTTGCTGGACGTATCATTATTACATGGTTCATTACGATTCCGATTACTGCGGGACTGGCAGGATTGCTCTACTGGATTATTTTCTAAATACAGAAGTTATCCCGAACGAATTCGGGGTTACCAGACAATCTGTTCATAACTGTGTGAATATCGGGATATGTGGACAATTATACAACCAAAATCAAGAGACGCCTGTGCATGAACGTGTGGACAGGCTGGATATGTGGATAGCCATCCGTGGAATGATAAACCAAAAGAAGATATTCCTGTGGATACAGGGAACTGTGGATAGGGAAATGAGAGAAGCCAACAGGGTTGGCTTTTTTTGTTGTCGAGTTTGAAGGTACCTGTGTACAATAACGTAAAGATACAGGACAAGGACGTGGTCTAATTTATGATTCGTACACTCGCCATTACACGAGAACATCAAGTCTTCGTTAACGTTCCGCTTACACAGCTGGATCTGAACGATTACGCCTGGGTATGGGCAGATTTTAACCAGCCAACGGAAGAGGAAAGCCGTTTGCTGGATACATATTTTCATTTTCACCCCTTAGCTATAGAGGATTGTCTGCATGTGTTGCAACGGCCTAAGCTCGATTATTATGATAATTTGCAGTTTCTTGTGCTGCATGCACTGAATCCATCCACATTGGAAGCCGAGGAGGTTGACTTGTTTCTCGGAGCGAACTTCCTTGTTTCTTTTCATCATGGTGTATTGGAAGAAGTGGATGAAGCGTGGGAACGGTTGTTGCATCATGCACATGAACGAACCATCTGGGCGCGAGGTCCAGTGGCAGCAGCTTATACGGTGATGGACAAGTTGGTCGATCATTATTTTCCGTCTTTATTTGCCATTGAAGATGAACTGGCTGAACTGGAGAACCGGGGTGGACAAGAGTCGGTTGAAGACTTAATGAACCAGGTGTTTGACTTGCGCACGCGATTGCTAAAGCTCAGACGAACAGTAGTACCGATGCGGGATCTGCTCTATCGGGTGGTAAACTCCCAGCATGTGCAGCGAACAGGGGAACATACGGCTTATTTTACCGATATCTATGACCATTTATTGAAGCTGACGGACATGATCGAAGCCGATCGGGAGATGACGGCTGATCTGCGCGACAGTTACATTTCCCTGAACTCCAACCGGATGAATCAGATCATGAAGACACTCACGGTAATAACGACTGTATTTATGCCGCTCACGCTGGTCGCCGGAATCTATGGCATGAACTTTGCCTATATGCCTGAGCTTCAGTGGAAGTTCGGGTACGGGGCGGTGCTGCTGTTGATGTTTGTGCTTGGTGGCAGCATGGTGGCCTGGTTTGTAAGGCGCGGTTGGTTTAAGTAGGGCAAATGTGTCAGTTATCAAAATGTATATAATGTAACAAGCGATGATCTTTTTGGCACATGTGGATACACAAAAAAAGATCATCGCTTATGGTCTCCAAAATTCCAGCAGGCCGCTGGATGTTCTAGAATTTAGCGTCACAGTGAGGGTCATCAAGATTGGGATGTTCTGAAATCTCCCGGTAATGCTGGAGCTTATACGTTATAATGTCTGAGGTTTCATGCAGTCTCGATATCTCCTGCTGAATTTTACGCTGATGCTCTTCAAGGATGGAGTATCTCGTAGACAGAGTTTCAGGTCCCTGTTCAGATAGCTCTCGATAGTGCTTCATTTGTTCTATGGTCATCCCGGTGGCCTTGAGTCTTGTCAAAAAAATAATGCCAAGGATATGATCCTTGCTATATTGTCGATGCCCGTTCGCTTTTCTCTCTGCATAAGGTAGTAGGCCTACTTTTTCATAATATCGGATGGTATCTTCAGTTAAACCCGTTAGATTAGCTGCTTCCCGGATGGAAGTAACGATGTCTGGAATGTTCTGCATGAGATCAGACTCCTTAGTATTGGAATTACCAAGGTAGTTCTCCATCGTTTCCATGGAATCCTCCTGAGGGACCATTTTCATCCAGGACAGCTAACTTAACAACTATAGCAGCTGCTTGCTTCACGGTGCCTAATCCTGTGAAGCCGTTCAGGTCGGTTGCTGTAAAGCCGGGATCAGCAGAATTGATCTTAAGCGGTGTGTTTCTGAATTCTTTGGCAAGCGTAACGGTGAACATGTTAACGGCTGCTTTACTGCTGTTGTAAGCGAGTAGGTTAAATTGGGCATGTTCGTGCTTGGGATCGCTATTATATGCAAGTGAGCCGAGGCCACTTGTCAGGTTGACGATTCGGCCTGCAGAGGATTGCTGTAATAAAGGCAGCATCGCCTGAGTAACGGAGATCATACCGAAGAGTTTGGTGTCGTAGGTTTTCCGAATGTCCTCCAGAGAGATCTGACTGGGCGGAGTGGCCCCTCCAGCAGAGATTCCTGCATTATTAATCAGCACGTCCAGGGAGCCAAACTTTTGCTTAATCTGATGGACAGCTGCCTCAATGGTAGCTTGGCGGGTTACATCAAGCACGATTGCATGAGCCTCGATATTTTTGTTAACCAGGAGTTGAGCTGCTTCCTCGCCTTTTCGTTCATTTCTCGCTCCCAGGAGAATGACATATCCCATTTTTCCTAACTGCAGAGCGGTTTCAAATCCGATTCCTTTGTTGGCTCCAGTAATTAGAGCGTACTTTTTCGTTTGCATCTGTTATTCCTCTTTTCATGAGTAATGTATAAGCATGTGGGGTGGTGATCACCGAATGGTACAACTTGGAGTGTGCTCCAAGTCAACAGGGGAATTTGGAAGAAGCAATCGGGACGGGAGCGCACAAATAACCGAATACCCGTCTGTATCAGACTTTTGCATTCGGTTAAATATGTTTTTAATGATATCCACATGTGAATAACTATTCCGCTACAAGCAGCTGTGTATAACTTACGATGTCTTCCTGTTACTCCATCTCAAGAACAAAAGAAGTCGTTGCTGCCTCTTTACCATTCACAAGAATGGTAAGCGTATGCAGGCCGGCATAATATTTTCTCGTTGTAATGACTTTGAACGACTGTTTGGTGGCTACCTTGGTTCTGCCTGTCGGGTACATTTTATCGGAACATTTGAATCGTTTAGGGGCCTGTTTGCCGTTTGCCTTCATATAGCCCATCTCGTACTCAATTCTGAGCATCTGTGACTCGCCACTCTCGTTGACCACATCAAACGAAAAATGAAGATCCTCGCCAATAGCGACTGTATCGTGAGCAAGCTGAAGCTGCTCTATGTGAATGGAATCCTGCTCATTGTAACCAAAAAGACTAAGCGCTTTGCGATGTCCTTTCTTCAGTAATGATCTACTTGCATGCCGGACAATCCAGTCTGTGTGTGTATGTTGTCCGTACCAGGTCGTGGCCATATCCATGACGAGTTCAGGGTGATCCTTGGAGATATCATTCAGGTGATTGGCCACACTTTTGCGAACATACAGGGACTCGTCCGCTTTCAACGCATGCAGAATTGGAAGTACCGGTGTGGGGTCGGTGATGAATCCCTGAAGTTTGGCACCCCATGGCAAACGGGGCCGACTACCCTCACTGGCAAGTCTACGGATATGTTCGTTGTCGCTATCTGCCCACGCCATCATGTGCTTCATGGTTTGGATGGGATAACGTTCAATAAACGGGCGTACCGCGAACTCGGAGCTGGAATAAGGTGTGAAGACGGTCAGATACTTCATGGATAGCTCGTAGTCCGCGGGGTCCAGTCCATTCACTTCGATATAATCCGGTACAAACAGATATTCAACACCTCTCATATTAGGGGCTGCTTGTTCGATGATATGTAAGGCTTCTTCATAATTGTCGGGCAGCACTTCGGTCAAGGCCAGTGTGATTCGGCGAATCCGTGCTTTGAACTCCAACTGTTCCCAGCCTTCAGCGAAAATCAATTCACGAAATTGCTGTGTATCCAGCTTGGGATAGAATTGACGTAACAGTTCACCGGTCCGATCGATTAATGCGGGAGTGTATTTGTCTTTGAAAAGTTCCATGGTCCGCCTCCTTCGTTATTATCCAGTATACCTCAATTCACAGAATAAGAACGTAAGTTCCTGGATTTTTCTATGTATATGGATAAACGGCGTTAAGGCACCCGCCTTCTATAAGGGGGTGCCTGGATTTTTTTAACCTTTGCGACTTTTGGGACGGCGCTTCGTGGAATTGGATTTGCGACGGGTTGGAGTCGTATTGCGGCGACGTGGGGGACTTGTTGGTTTGTTCCGACGCTTGCGCGTACGTTTTCGTGGCGGCGTATATTCTTCATAGTCTGCATCGGCCGCGCTTTTATTCGTTTTTCCTTTTCCAAAAGGCAGAATGCCCATAACGAGCTTCATCATCGGAGCCATCTGCTGGATGCCACCGACGACCTTTTGCATTTTGCCTATTCCGCTCATGATTCCGTCAATTCCGCCGAAGCGGTCGATCATTCCTTTTAACTCACCGATGTTGGCTAATGAAAATCCGGAACTGTTTGAAGCAGCAGGCGCCTGTACCGGAACTGGGGGTACCACCTGAGCTCCCCCTCCATAAAAGTTCCCGCCGGAAGCCCCTTGCCCATACGGTACGATTGCAGATGCTTCGACTTCGCCAAAATTCGGGTATTGTGGATCAACGCCAGGATACATCGGTTGGATCTGAGTTTCATTCAAAGACCGCGGGACCACACCGTGTGGCATATAGGCAGAAGTATGCGCCTGCCGATGAGCATGAGAAGACGGGCGCTGCCCTGGTGCTGGCTGGCGGTGATAATAATGCTGTGGCATGAACGATCACGTTCCTTCTATGTTGGATTTCGGAATTGCGTTCCATGAGTTGCATGACAGATGTACATCATAGACCCTAGTGGAACTCCCTTTTGCTATACTGTATGTCATTCGCGGAGAGACGGCGTAGGCGAGTATCACGGAAAACGGGATATTTGCGGATTTGGGCGCGTAGACATGCTGGCAGGTTTCCATACAGGAAAATGAAGTTTAGACACAAATTTGTAACATTTGGGGTGGTCGAACTCCTACATAAGTAATCGGAAATATACAGGTGAAAACTGGGATATAGCGCTATAATCTCACTGGATGTCCGCGAGGGGAGGACAATAGTACCTTTTGTAAGCGGTAACATGTATTTTTATTCTGTAGTGCGTGAAATCGGTAACGCTTGAAATACCAACTCAGGGTGAGTACAATGTAGGTACACAGTAACCGCTAGGGGATGATGATGAAATGCAGCTGAAAAAGCTAAATGATAAAAGCATTGAACAACTATTTGAGGCTATCTTGACTCTAAAAGATATTGAAGAGTGTTATGTTTTTTTCGATGACCTCTGCACGGTAAACGAGATCCAATCCATGTCCCAACGGCTGGAAGTGGCACGTATGTTGGGTAAAGGCAATACGTATAACCAGATTGAAGCAGAGACAGGCGCGAGTACAGCCACGATTTCACGTGTGAAACGCTGCCTGAATTACGGCAATGATGGTTATAAAATGACGCTGGAACGCCTGGGACGTTAATATGAAGAAGCCGGGTGTACTCATCATCAGTCACGGTTCTCAGGAGCAGACCTGGGTGGAATCCGTCGATGACGCGATCTCCCGGTTGAGTCTGCCCAGCCCGTTGCCAGTTGAAGCGGGATTTCTTGAACTTGTGGAAGGACGCCTGATCCAGGACGGTATCGACCGACTGGAAGCGCAAGGTGTAACCGATATTCTGGTTGTACCTCTGTTCGTGTCGTCTGGCAGTACACATGTGGATGAAATTGAATTTGCGATTGGCGCAAAGGAAGCACCGGAGCGGGAAACGGATCTTGAACCATTTAATGTAAAGGCTCGGGTTCACTTCGGTTATCCAGTGGATAACGATCCGGATATCGCGGTGATGGTGTGGGACAAGGTCAAGTTACTCTCACAACTACCTGAGCAGGAGACGATTCTGCTGGTTGGGCACGGGAGTATTCATGATGGATTTCGCGAGCGCTGGGAAGCCGGGATTTCTTCCCTGGCACAGCGCGTACAGGAGTTGAGTAGTGTAGCTCATACCGATTATGCGTTGCTTAATCCAGAGAGCGTGCACGACAAAGTGAAGTACTGGAGCGAAGAGCGGGGGAACCGAGTCATTGTGGCGCCGCTGTTTTTGAGTGCTGGTTACTTCACAAGGAATGTAATTCCGGATCGACTGCAGGAATTGGACTATGTGTACAGTGGTGAGACGCTGTTGCCGCATCCATTGCTTGGACAGTGGCTGGAGCGCCAGATCCAGATTTTGCTGGAGAGATGTAATGAGGTCAAGGTTTAGTTTAGGGAAAACTGGTCGCTACCAGCGGTTATTATTCCCTGCAGCTCTAACAACAGCTTAAACACAAACGGCAGAGATGCCGTTTTTTTTTGTTTTTGTTGCACTTTAGACATGTGGAGTGCTCAGTATGAAGGCTGCGAAATCAGTCAAGAGATACGGCTTATATCATAGTCCTCGAATATTCTCCTAAGTTATATAATCAGGATTCGTACCTCCTGCTCAATCTCTGCCAAACACAAAAAAACACGCCGAATCAGGCGTGTTTTTTTTGTGTTTGGCAAAACCCTCTACGAGGCGAAATTCCGGGTTCAATCCGCGCAGAGAGAGTGAAGGATCAGGGTTCTAATGGAGGAATATTGTCGTCTGAATCTATCTCTCGAAGTCCGCCAGTCCGCACTCACGTAGGTTCCATCTAGTAAATTTTAGGGGGGATAAATCAAAACAAATCCTGAAATGATTCTCTTTACAGGTACGTTTTTGTCTGATAAGATGTCAACATTCAATTGTTAACCTAAATAATTAATTTGGTTAACAATTGAAAAGATCTAACGGAAGGTGATATCTTGTGACGCATTATGAACGGCTTGCAGCTATAAATAAGGCTCATTTATGGAACCCCTTTACGCAGATGAAAGATTACAATAACTCCGATCCTCTCATTATTGAACGAGGCGAAGGCATCATGCTGTATGACGTCCAAGGACGTGCCTATTATGATGGCTTCTCCTCGGTTTGGCTTAATGTTCACGGACATAACGTACCGGAGCTGAACCAAGCAATAACGGATCAGTTGGAACGTGTCGCACATTCTACTCTACTCGGAATGGCTAATGTGCCCGCTATTGAGCTTGCAGAGAAACTAGTAGAGATTTCCCCAGAAGGATTAAATAAAGTATTTTATTCCGATTCGGGAGCAACCGGTGTTGAGATCGCAGTGAAAATGGCGTTTCAATACTGGAAGAACCGAGGAGAAACCGGTAAAACGAAGTTTATTACGATGAATCAAGCCTATCACGGAGATACGATTGGTGCGGTTAGTGTCGGTGCAATTCCGTTGTACCATGCTGTGTTCCGTCCCATGATGTTTCCTACTTATGTCATTCCATATCCTTACGTATATCGACATGAGGACGGCGAACTGGAAGCAATGGAAGCTACGTTAATCGCATTACGTAATTTACTTGAAACCAGTGCAGATGAAATCGCGGCTATCATCGTGGAGCCGATTGTGCAAGGGGCTAGTAGCATCCTTATTATGCCAGAGGGCTGTCTACGCGAGATGGCGGCACTTTGCCGTACTTATCGCGTACTTTTCATAGCCGATGAGGTGGCGACAGGCTTCGGTAGGACAGGCGCTATGTTTGCTTGTGATCTCGAAGAGGTATCACCTGATTTGATGGTGGTAGGCAAAGGCCTTACAGGCGGCTATTTACCTGTGGCAGCGACACTGGCAACAGATGAGGTGTACAACGCATTTTATGCCGATTATGAAGAGCAAAAAACATTTTTCCATGGTCATTCCTTTACAGGTAACCCGCTCGGCTGCGCCGTTGCTTTGGCTAGCTTGAAACGGTTTGAAGAGCGCAACATGTTAGAAGGTGTAAGAGCAAAGGCGTCTTTTGTAGAGTACAAGCTCTCAGCGCTTAAAGATTCTCCGCACGTCGGTGATATCAGGCAAAAGGGACTGATGTTAGGAATTGAGCTTGTACGGGATAAAGCTACTCGGGAACCGTACGATTGGGCCGAACGTATCGGCGTTCGTGTAACCGGGCGGGCCAGAGAGCTTGGCATGCTTACAAGACCGCTTGGCAATGTTGTTGTGTTCATTCCTCCTCTTGCTAGCACAGAGGCAGAGCTTGATGCAATGATCGATATCTTAATGAAATCAATTTGTGACGTCACCGAAGGTGGTTTGGAAACATGAATGTAATTCGCGGATTATTCGTAACAGGTACGGACACAGGTGTTGGGAAAACAATCGTTACAGGTGCTCTTGTCGCCGCCCTTCGTGCTGAAAAGCGGAATATAGGCGTCTGGAAGCCCGTGCAGTCCGGTGGACTTCTTGGTAGCGGAGAAACCGATGCGGAACGTCTTTTGCAATACACCGGAATTCATGAGCGTGCCGAGGATGTTGCGACATTTACATTCAAAGCTCATCTTACCCCGATGCTCGCTGCCAAGCAGGCTGGGGTTGCTATTACGTTGCAGGAGATAATCAGCGCTGGTCAGTCGTTGGCAAGTCGATACGAATGGGTACTCATCGAAGGGGCAGGCGGCGTCGCTGTTCCACTGACCGAAGACTCTCTTGTAGTGGATTTGATCTCGAAGCTTCGGACACCGGCTTTGATCGTTGCGCGGACGGGTCTAGGTACGATTAATCACACACTTCTTACTGTGTCATACCTGCAGCAGCATGGGGTTCCGATCGTAGGTTTTATTCTGAACGACGGTGAATCTGACGAGATTTATAACGACTCAAGCATTGCAACGAACGCGGATCTGATTGAACGTTATTGCGGCATATCCTTTCTTGGACGCATTCCCCGCTTAATGGACGAAATAAATACGGAATTGTTGATCCGTGTGATTCGAGAAAAGATCCGTTTAACACCAATCAGACAGGCAATAACAGTTCAATCCATGGGAGGATGAATAAATATGAAAACAACGGTAAGTAATCTAGAATGGTTGTCGATTGCGAATCGATCGTTGAATGGTGGATGTTTAACCATTGAAGAGGGGCTTGCCGTACTTGAAGCAAATGACGATGAGGTATTACCGCTGATGCAAGCTGCTTTTCATGTGAGACAATATTTTTACGGCAAAAAAGTGAAGCTGAATATGATCATCAACGCCAAAAGCGGTTTTTGTCCCGAAGATTGCGGTTATTGCTCACAATCCATCGTATCCACCGCACCCATCCAAAAATATAGCTTGCTCGACAAAGAAACGTTGCTTGCAGGAGCACACGAAGCTATGGCGCGTAAAGCAGGAACCTATTGCATTGTAGCTTCAGGAAAAGGTCCCACGAATAAGGAGCTGGATCAAGTTGTAGAGGCGGTAAAAGAAATCCGTGAAACGATGCCACTTAAAATCTGTGCTTGTCTAGGAATCTTGAAGGAAGGCCAAGCAGAACGTTTGGCGGAAGCAGGTGTGCACCGATACAACCACAACTTGAACACAAGCAAGACCAATTATCCGTTGATCACCACAACTCATACCTATGATCAGCGAATTGAAACAGTGGAAAAGGTAAAAGCATACGGCATGTCCCCTTGCTCCGGTGTCATTATCGGTATGGGGGAAAGTAATCAGGAAATTGTCGAGATGGCTTTCGCGCTCCGTAAGCTTGATGCGGATTCGATTCCGATTAATTTCCTGAATGCGATACCAGGGACCCCTCTGGAAGGAAAAGGACGCACTCCGGCTATGAAGGCGCTAAAGGTACTGGCACTATTTCGGTTCATCTGTCCATCTAAAGAGATTCGTGTTGCGGGTGGACGCGAAATCAACCTCCGTACGCTGCAACCTTTGTCACTGTATGCTGCAAATTCACTCTTTGTAGGTGATTATTTAACAACTGCAGGTCAAGAAATATCGAACGATTATCAAATGATTGAAGATTTGGGTTTTGAGATTGAGTTAAATGCACTTTAGGGCGGTACGGAATATGAACTGGATGGAAAAAGAACTTGGGTTATTGGCTGATGCCTCCAATGAACGTTACTTGCGTGACAGTGCCGCGGTTCCAGATTGTCCTGGTTATACGTTGAGGGGAGACCGAGTGCTCCTCAACCTGGCCTCCAATGACTATCTAGGACTTGCACGACATCCCGCTATCATTGATACGATTCGCGAGATGCTTCTCACCGAAGGAGGAGGCTCGGGGGCATCTCGTCTTGTTATTGGAAATCGGCCGCATTATGGTCACTTGGAAGAAGCACTGGCCACTTGGCAGCATAGTGAAGCCGCGCTTGTTTTTGCAAATGGCTATATGGCTAATTCTGGTGTCATTCGTGCACTTGTAGGCCGGGGTGATGTGGTTTTTAGTGATCAATTAAACCATGCCAGCATAGTGGACGGTATTGTGCTGAGCCGTGCGGAACATGCTCGGTATCGACATAATGATATAGAGCATCTGAAGGTGTTATTGAACAAACATCGGGATAAACCACGTAAGCTGATTGTTACGGATGCCGTCTTTTCAATGGATGGTGATCAAGCACACTTGCTTGAACTCGTTGCCCTCAAACATGAGTACGGGGCAATTCTGATGGTGGATGAGGCGCACAGCGGGGGCATCTACGGGAAACGGGGCGAAGGACTTTGCTTTAAGCTTGGTCTGCAAAATGATGTAGATGTGCATATGGGGACGTTTAGCAAATCATTCGGTTTATATGGAGCTTATATCTGCGGCAGCCGAATATTAATCCGCTTTCTCATCAACAAAGCCAGGCCGCTCATCTACTCAACGGCATTGCCGCCTTCTCTCGTAGCTGGTATTTCAACAGCGTTAACTTTGGTACAGGCGGATCATTGGCGTCGCGAACGCCTCCACTCGGCAAGTAGATTATTTCGTTCTTCGCTTTATGATGCCGGGTTTAACGTTGGAACCGGGGACTCTCCTATTGTACCGCTAATGGTCGGTGATAACGAAAGGGCTCTTCGTTTCAGTGAGGCACTTGAAGCAGGCGGTATTGCTGGGGTCGCCATCCGGCCGCCTACCGTTCCTGATGGCACCGCGCGAATTCGCTTCTCCTTATCAGCCGACCATACCCCTGAGGAACTGAATAATGCCAGCGCACTAATCTGCAAAATCGGGCTTCAGTTAGGGTGCTGAGCTCATGAATGCTTCAGATAATAATCCGCTGCAAATTGAAGAAGAGACAAGCGGAACCATATTATGGCTAACGGGATGGAGTATGCCAGATGTGGTGTTTGACCGTCTTCGCCTGTTATTGCCTGATTTTCGCCATATTTCTGTAGATTACAGTGCTGTCAATTCTCCAGAGGAAATGCTGTGCTTAACTGAAACAGCAGTTAGGAATATGTTATTTATTGAAGGATCAGCTTGCAGGGAAAGAATGTTTCACCGTCCGCTTCTGATATCAGGTTGGTCGCTCGGAGGTTTACTGGCGCTCAGACTAGCGGCTAAAGGTTACGTGGATGGCCTTGTACTGTTCGGTGCAACGGCTCGTTTTACCCGCTCAGAAGAAGAGTTTGACCGCGGCTTGGCAGATGCATACGTTAGGCAGATGATCAAAGGGATCTTAAAGGATCGATATGCAGTTGAAACCAAATTTCGAAAGATCATGTTTACGGAGCAAGAATGGGAGACAGGCCTTGCTGAACGTCTACCTCAAATGGGTAGCTGGACAACTCGAGCACTACTAGCAGGTCTTCAGATTTTACGAAGCGAGGAATGCTTGTCTCAACTGTCAAATATCGATTGTCCGGTTCTTCTCATTCACGGGAATGAAGATGTGATTTGTCCTTACGGCGCTGGATTGGAGCTTATGACTCAATTACCTCAAGCTAAGTTAGTTACATTAACCGCCTGCGGACATGCGCCCTTTTTGGGAAAGGAAGTACACATAGCTGATGAATGGAGGAGATGGTGGCATGACCATTCGTAGAAGTAGGGCTGTTCAACGCCAATTTAATCGTAGTGCCATTTCTTATGATGCACATGCTCATGTTCAGCGTTCTATGGCTGATCAGCTAGCAAGATCTCTCGCAGGATGGAAAAACAAAGGGTTCATAAGTAATCCGAGCATTCTTGAGATCGGTTGTGGCACGGGGGCTTTGACTCAAATTGTAGTGAATGAATGGCCTAGTGCGAATATTACTGCACTTGACATTGCACCCGAGATGATCGAAGTGGCTTCAAAACGGTTCCTATCAGCGCAGCATCCAGGTTCTGGGAGTTGTACAACGGATCGTTTACGTCTTCTACAAGCAGATATCGAAATGTGGGCAGTAAATGCCCCGGCTTGCTCAGTGGATATCATTGTTTCCAACGCCTGTTTTCAATGGCTAAGTTCTCCGCAGGAAACACTGGGTCACCTTCGGCGAATGCTACGCCCTGGGGGCTTGCTCATATTTACAACATTTGGGCCTGATACATTTCATGAGATGCATGAGGCATTTAATGAAGTTTATCGAGCCAATGAAATGGAAGCACAGCGGCATGGACTTTCGTTTCAATCGCCTGTTCAATGGGAAACCATGCTTCAGGAAACCGGATATTCTAGTTTCGCTTGTGAGCGTTCGATTCATATGGAGAAGTATGCTTCCGCAAGAGATTTTCTATATTCGGTTAAAGGAATGGGAGCTAGCGCTTCAGAAGCAGTATCGATATCTGGGCACAGTTTACGACGTTTGTTCATCAATATGTATAAGGAGTACGAAGATAAATTCAGCATACAGGGGGGAGTCTCTGCAACTTATGATCTCCTATTCATTCAATCCGTGGCTCCTTATTAATCATGGGATTAAAGCGATATTAACCCTTTACCGGAGCATGCAGACTCAGATGAAGCTCCAGCAAAGATATTAATTGCTCAACCATTTCCTCCGCCGGATAAGGCATGGAATGCATGATCCACCATTCCAGCAGGCCCACGGCGGCAGAAGCCAGGAATTGCACGGTAATCTCCTTGTTCATGCCTTCCTCGATACCGCACGCGTCCATTTGTTCCTCGACTCCCCGGACCATAAGTGTCATCAGCTTGCTTCGGAATGCGGGAATTCCTTTTTTGGTTAGAAGTGTTGAATAAATGGCCGCATGCTGTTCCAGGTAACGGAAGGTGCGCAGCAGCGCATCTTTGGCGGTAACCGGAGATGTAGGACTATCGTTGAAACAGGTTTCCACCAATTGCTGCAAATACGTCTCAATGCATCGGTCCAGTAGATCAAACTTATCCGTGTAGTGTAAATAAATAGTGCCGCGGTTGACATTGGCACGGTCAGCAATGTCATTGATCGTAATCTGCTCGAAATCCTTCTCTTCCAGTAGCCCCACCAAAGCCTCCATAATGGCCTTTCTTGTCTTGAATACGCGTCTGTCCATGGCCCCTCCTACTCATGTTTCTATAATACTTTTCAACAATAATGTGCATTTCGTTGATTATTCAACAGAATTGAATAGAGGCCGATTGGGGTGGGGGATACCAGAAAGAACCAAAAAACAAGTATTTAAATAATTGGATGGGGTTTCTTTTTTGTTAGATGTACTATTCATTTTCCAATATAAGGTTTTCGTCTTTATCGTTCCAATTTATTTTTAGATAAATTGGTCCGTCACTTATATTATTGTCGGTGATCACCTGCGCTTTGATATGTGTTTTAGGTGACAAAGTACTCATATTGCCATACACATTGAGATTATTATCCGTACTGAATTTATAAGAAAAATCATTAATAACTGATTCGGTTCCAATATACTGAATAGTATATTCACCGTTACTTTGGAAGGTAGCATTCCAATGTTCGCTCTTACCATTCCAAACCCTATTATTATCATTGCAGCTTACAAGAAAAATGGTAGTTAAAACCATGAGTAAAACGAATCTTATTATTTTTTTCATAAAAACACCTCCATATTTAGATGAATTATACCATAATGTCGAAAAAACTTGAAATAATTTACAACCAATGTTACCATAATATTGAAAATAAGATCATTTTAGGAGGAAAAAGTATGAAATTGTTAAAAAGCAAGAAATTTTTTTCCGGTATCTTATGCTTGGTATTATCCATTACGCCATTAGGAGGAGCTATAAGTGCAAGTTCGAATCTTGATAATTCTGATATTCCTAAGGGGTTTGAAGTTTTAAGAGAATATGACTTGAATGATAAAAACAGTATAAGAGAAATACCCGCCAAGATTATTACGGATCTTCAAGATAAGAACAAAAACAGTATTTTCTCTGGAACTGATTCTAACGTCTTAAGTGAGGTAGAAGTTACCAAAAATGAAACTCGTATTTACAGGGATTTGAAAAATATAGAAACTGGAGAAATACAACATCAGTATGTTACTACCTCAACGGTCGAAGTATCTCCCTTAAATGATAGTGAAATTATAACTCCTTTCTTTGATAACGGAGGTGATAAAACCGATAGTAGCCAGTCTGTTAGATTAACTGTAAGAATTTTTTGGCACGAAAATTCGACAGACTCAAACTACATAGGCATGGATAAAGCCTATTACCGCTGGGATCAACTTGATAGCCAGAGAATCTCAATTCCATCATATACTGGAACTGCCAAACAAATTGGACCGGGTGTAAATAATAAAGTACAAATGAACGGATTACCTGTTAATGGTACACATCCTATCTCTGGGGAAACTTATTTAATAACTTTCGATAGACTGGGATGGATCGATGTATTGGCTATTGGTGTAGGAACTCAGGTGGGAATCCATTTCACAACTAACCTTCAACGTAGTGAAGATAGTAAATGGAGTTTTAATTTTGGTATGGTTATTTTCGGTTCAAATACTTGGTAATTTCCTTTGTGAATAATGAATTCCAGACTACTGATTGAGTATATTAACACTTAAGCAATTATATATGTATAAAATCCCACCATCTGGTGGGATTTTTCATTAAGTAAATATGTGGCTAGGTTGGGAGAGGCAATATGAACGATAAGCTATTTGATGGTTATCCATTTACCGGAGCATGCAGACTCAGATGAAGCTCCAGCATAGATATTAATTGCTCAACGATTTCCTCCGCCGGATAAGGCATGGAATGCATGATCCACCATTCCAGCAGGCCCACGGCGGCTGAAGCCAGGAATTGCACGGTAATCTCCATTTTCATGCCCTGCTGGATGCCACATGCGTGCATTTGTTCTTCGACTCCCTGGACCATAAGTGTCATCAGCTTGCTTCGGAATGCGGGAATCCCCTTTTTCGTTAGAAGTGTGGTATAAATTGCCGCATGCTCTTCAAGGTAGCGGAAGGTGCGCAGCAGCGCATCTTTGGCGGTAACCGGAGATGTAGGACTATCGTTGAGACAGGTATCCACCAATTGCTGCAAATACGTCTCAATGCATCGGTCAAGTAGATCAAACTTATCCGTGTAGTGTAAATAAATGGTGCCACGGTTGACATTGGCACGGTCAGCAATGTCATTGATCGTAATCTGCTCGAAATCCTTCTCTTCCAGTAGCCCCACCAAAGCCTCCATAATGGCCTTTCTTGTCTTGAATACGCGTCTGTCCATGGCCCCTCCTACTCATGTTTCTATAATACTTTTCAACAATAATGTGCATTTCGTTGATTATTCAACAGAAACAGATATTTTAACGATTGAAGCACAGCAGGTGCTTTGTTAATCTTATTTTATCAACAGATGTTCATAAAGCAACGATTATTCATAAAATTCGAAATAGAGGGATATCGAATGAAAATTTTAGTATATGGCGCAGGTGTGTTGGGCAGTCAACTGGCCCACATTCTGGTACGTGGAGGAAATGACGTTACGGTTCTGGCTAGAGGGAAACGGGCTGAAGAGTTGGAGAGGGATGGCATCGTCATTCGTCATGTGTTTCAGTTTAAAACAACAGTCGATCCGGTTCGTGTAACAAGAGAATTAAAAGAGGATGATATCTATGATCTAATTTTCGTCGTCATGAAATATAATGATTTTCCATTGGTGTTACCCATTCTCGCTGAAAATAAGAGTAACAACATTGTGATTGTAGGCAACAACGCGGATGCGCGAAGCATGCAGACGTTTCTGGAAGAGAATAGCCGGGTGGAAAAGCGAGTGGCGTTTGGTTTTCACGTTAGCGGTGGGAAGCGGAACGGCAATCGGATGCTGTCCATAGGCGTGGGAAAGGGACTGATGGTGATCGGCGCGTTGGACGGTGAGATTCCTTTTCAACCTCTGCTGGATCAGGCATTTGTTAATGCAAAATACAAGCTGGATGTGAATGAAGATATCGATGCTTGGCTGAAAAGCCATCTCATCCCGATTTTGATGCTGAATGCGGTGAGTTTTAATGAAGAGCGAGAGTTGAAGAAGCTGGAGGGTAACAAAAAACAGCTCCTGCACATGATCGGGGCCATGAACGAGGGAATGGCTGTACTGGAGGCGATGGGCATCGCCATGATCCCGAAAGCACAGGCCAAGCTGATCCGCAAGCATAAGCGGATGCTGTATCTGATATTGAAAATCTATAGCATGCTTCCGATGTATAAGCTGATGGCGGGTTCTTTTGGCGAAATAGAAGCTTTAAATGATGCATTTGCCGATTGGAAAAAGACAACCCAAAGGCCCACACCTCATTGGGATGAGCTTAAAAAGGCAGTTTCTGCTCTAAAATAAAGTGAAGTCCCCGCAGTATGACTGCGAAATAGCAGGTTCGAACGAATCTGGGTAAAGCAATCCATACGAAATCCCCTCCAAGCTCCGTGTCTGCTTGAAGGGGATTTTACTCTTTTTTACCTAAACCAAGCTTTGTTCAGATTGTTCGTGAAATTGTTATCGTTCATGGGCACGTTGGCACTGCCAAAGTCCGTGGTGTTGAGCGCATTACGGGCTGCGGGAGTCAGGTCATCCCACCCGATTAAAGGCTGTGTTCCACCTACAGCGCTGGTAACGCCAAGCTGATGGTTCAGTGGCCAGGTACTATTATAGGATATCAACGGATTATTGCCTTGTGTATTGGTATTGCTCGGTGTGACTTTGGTGAACTGTCCGTGACCGGAATACGCGATGGAGAGGATTTGAGGATTGGCCGCTGCCGGATTATCTACCCACACGACGATTCCTTCCCAATCATGACGGTGGCCGAGTCCAGTGGAAGGGGAGTCTTTAGGGAAATACCACGAATACATAATGGCCCATACCCCATTGTGCCAGGTGGAACGGGAGTAGACCTGGCCTGTACTTGAGCTACAGTTTCCATTGGATGACCCGGATGTGTTCAAGCCAGCACTGGTATTGCCCTGTTGATCCACTGCGGGGAAAGGCACGCAACCATGATAGACTTTCAGAAAAGGCTGAAAACGCTTGGCTGCTTGTTGCGTTACGGTGACAGGCGTAACTTCCTGGAATCCGACAACCTGATCATGATTAATTTCTGCCGCTTCAATAACGGTGACCCAAGGAATACAGGCCATAAGCGAAACCATGAACATTAACACGATTTTTTTCATTTACACTTCTCCTTCAGGGGTATGATGTGGTACTGGGTTGAGGTTGCAATAAGACTATATTGGAAAATGATTCGTACTATTTATCTTTTCATCTCAAGATTTGTAAATTTGTAGCATATCTATGTCATAATAATATGAGGTTATCGGAGACTAATTCCTGCCCAAGCGGGCAGAATGGTTGATTAATGAGACTATTTTACAGAAAAGTAAGTGGGACAGATTCAAGATCGGTGCGAGAGGTTTATTGGGTAATGGACGGAATAGTAGGCACGGATATGAAAAAATATACTTATATATTACAGGCTAGGACATCTTTACATTTGATGATATGATAGGAGATAAAGGCTTTGGAATGAGACGGAATTCCTAATGCATAGATATAGGTAAGACGAAAGATTCGAGCAGAATTAACGGAAGATCATTATGGTGTAAAAAATATGCCCTTCTGTGGACTCGTGCAACGTAAGATTATGAGGTCGTTCAGACTCATGGATAATGTGGAATAGGTGGCGTATGAGATGAAAAAAGCTCGCTTAATATATAATCCGACCTCAGGCCGGGAAGAAATGAAGAAACGTCTGGCTGATATTTTGCAGCGTTTGGATCAAGGTGGTATTGAAGCTTCATGTCACGCAACAACGGGTGAAGGTGACGCAACCCGGGAAGCCGAACTCGCAATTGAGCGCGGATATGACATGATTATTGCTGCTGGCGGCGATGGTACATTGTACGAAGTCATTAACGGTATGGCCGAGCGGGAGAATCGTCCTCCGCTGGGTGTGTTTCCTTTGGGAACGACAAATGATTTTGCACGTGCACTTGGCATTCCTAGACAGTGGGAAGATTACGTGGATCTGGTCATTAACCAGCAGCTTCGTCCGCTCGATCTGGGCAAAGCGAATGATAAATATTTTATCAACATCGCCGGTGGCGGATCATTGACTGAACTTACCTATGAGGTACCGAGTCGTCTGAAAACGATGATTGGGCAACTGGCCTATTATATGAAGGGTATTGAGAAAATGGCGAGCCTGTCTCCACAGGAGCTGATTATCCGCGCCGACGGTCAGGAAGAGATCCATGATGAATTCATGTTATTCCTCATCGCCAATACCAATTCGGTTGGGGGCTTCGAGAAGCTGGCTCCGGGTGCAACCATTGATGATGGTCTGTTCGATGTGATCGGTGTGCGCAAATGTAATCTGGCCGATATGATCCGCCTTGTAACGCTCGCGCTACGTGGGGAGCATCTGAACGACAAGAAAGTGGTTCATTTCCAGACGAGTCATATGGAAGTTACGTCGCCGGGTTATGTGCAGTTGAACCTCGATGGAGAACTGGGTGGCACGCTGCCAGCTACGTTTACAAATTTGCGTCATCATTTGATGCTGTATCGTTAAATACTAAAAAGAAAGAAGTGAATGTACGTTGTCTAATACGAACCGCAGCGGTCGTGGAAAAAACCGCCGGAATTCGGCTGCCTCTCAGGGGCAAGGGAACGCTTCAGCGTCCCGTCAGCCAAGTCAATCATCTCGTCCATCACCACGTCAGCAAGGAAAAGAGGTGCGGCCACAAGGCGCATCTCTTTCTGCCGTTCGTCCAAAGGGGAGAGCGCGTGAATCTGCACCAATCGAAGGACTGCCCGTTAACAAAAATGAAGAGACCGTCATCGACATCATTGGTATGAACCATGACGGTGAGGGTGTAGGTCGTGCGAATGGATACACGCTCTTCGTGCAGGGTGCCCTTCCAGGTGAAACCGTGCGTGTGCGCGTGATGAAAACCAAGAAGCAGTATGGCTACGCCAAACTGCTTGAGATCGTGAAGGAAAGCCCGGATCGTGTGTCCGCACCTTGCCCAATCTACGATCAGTGCGGCGGCTGTCAGATTCAGCATATGAGTTATGCCGGACAGCTTGCGTGGAAACGCCAGTTGGTGGTAGATAATTTGCAACGGATTGGCAAGTTGAACGTGATGATGGAGGATGCGGAGCAGGTGATCAAACCTGAACAAACCCCTTCTGAATTACAAAATGGGAGCAATCGTATTCGACTTCGGCTCGAAGGTGTCATGAACGAAGAAGATGCGGAGCAGGGCATCCGTGTACTACCTACGATGGGCATGGACGAGCCATGGCGCTATCGGAACAAGGCGCAGGTGCCAATTGGAGTGACCGAGGGCGGTTTAGTAGGTGGATTTTACGCTAAAGGAAGTCATCGGATCATTGATATGGAGAGCTGTCTTATTCAGCATGAGCATAATGACGAAGTGGTCGCGAAGGTTAAGGAGATCGGCAGTCATTTTGGAATCAGCGCATATAACGAAGAGACAGGTCGCGGCTTGTTGCGCCACGTAGTCGTGAAGAAGGCATTCCGTACAGGCGAGATGATGCTCGTATTGGTCACCAATGGCCGAGACATCCCGTACAAAGACGAATGGATTGGCAGTATCCGTGAAGCGATTCCGCATGTGGCGAGTATCTGCCAGAACGTGAACAAGAAGCAGACCAACGTCATCTTTGGCGATGAGACCCGCGTCCTTTGGGGCCGTGATGTAATCTATGATTATATCGGTGATGTGCAGTTTGCGATCTCGGCGCGTTCGTTCTATCAGGTGAATCCGGTGCAGACGGAAGTGCTGTATGGGAAAACGGTAGAGTATGCAGGATTGAGTGGCAAAGAGACAGTCATTGATGCCTATTGCGGCATCGGTACGATTTCTCTTTTCCTCGCGCAACATGCGGATCAGGTGTACGGGGTAGAGATTGTGCCTGAAGCCATTGAAGATGCCCGCAGCAATGCGATGTTGAACGACATGAAGAACGTGAAGTTTGAAGTTGGTGCATCCGAGGACGTTATTCCGCGCTGGAAAGAACAAGGCATCGAAGCCGACGTGATCGTTGTCGATCCACCGCGTAAGGGCTGCGATCCACGTTTGCTGGATACGATTCTGGAGATGAAGCCGGAGCGAGTGGTTTATGTGAGCTGTAATCCAAGCACATTGGCACGTGATCTACGTGTGCTGGAGGATGGCGGGTATCGTACGGTGGAGGTCACGCCAGTGGACATGTTCCCGCATACGGTGCATGTGGAGTCGGTTGCGATGTTGGTTAGAAGCTAAACATAAGGGGTTCGAGAATTTATACATGATTCTCGAACCCCTTCTTGTCTTTGTTTCAATCTATGGCATACAAACTGATCATACAGATGTATTAGCGAAAATAGTTAATATACATGCACAGCCGTACCAAGCACGGATTTGTTTTGTACGGAATTACCGGATAGATATACCTTTCTTAGATTAGGCAGCTGGCTTAGGGTCTCGATATTGGAAATGGCATTGTTCTCGAGATGAAGCTCTTCTATGGCCTGCCAGTTACTCATAAATTCAAGAGAAGCCAAATTGCTGTCTTGCAGAGTGAAGGAACGTAGAGCGGACATGTTGGCAAAGTAAGGCATCATTTGGTCAACTTCAGTAACAGAGGTGTTGTTTATGCTGAAATATGGCTGCTCTAAGGTCAAATGTTCAATCACGCTGTTCGTTGCGGCAACCTTTTGTTCAAAATCCAGCCTGCATTCGGAGCACACCAGAGATTTCACCTGCTTCAAACGAAATAAAGCATCGCTCTCCTTGTACAGTGACGAGTCGTAAATTTTTAGAGTCTGTAGGCGTGGCAAACCGTCCAGGGCGCCAAGACGGGTTATTTCACTGATTTCCCAGAGGGAAAGCTGCTCCAGTTTTGGGAATTTCGCCAGAGCCGCCAAATTAAACGCTCCGCTTCCGCCACGGAGCGTCAGGCTGGTTGCGTCGGGAGCCTTCAGCCCCGGGAGAAAGGAGGTCGGTATTTCAACCCGCACTACATTAGGCAAAGTCAGCGCTTCTGCCTCCTTGTAATAACCGGACAACGTTAAATCCCGCAGAGAGGGTAGACTGTTTATGGACTTTACCGAGCTAAGCTGACTTAGAGAAGCCAGGCGTAGTGTAGTAATGGAGTTTTTACCGGCCAAGCGCCCTAGACTGGAAAAGTTTACATTTTCAATATCTAGCGTTTGTAGAGCAGGCATATTTTGTACAAAGTCGATGGACTTTACATTCGTTAAATAGGAAAGCTGAAGCTCCTCAAGCTGGGTTAAGGCATACAGCGGCTGTAGGTCTGTAGCTTCACTGTAATGTATGGACAAGGATGACAGCCCGGTCATGGACGACAACCATCCCAGTTCATTGACATAGGTGAGCGACAGGGACTTGAGCGGCAGCTTGTTCAATAGATAAAAATCTGTTACGGACTCATCCACATAGGTAATGGATAACGAGCTTAGATTAGGGAATTCCAGCAGTAAGGCTAATTCCTGATTGCTGCGAAGCTGGGTAGAAAGCTCCGTAATTGTAGACTTGTCACCAAAGAAGCCTGAAAAATTGCTAAAGGATTCGTTAAAAGCACCGCCATAGCTTTTTAAACCGGATATATGGGCGAAAGTGGTTTGATTCGATTGGGAGATTTCGTAGGTTCCGCTCAGATCCAATGCCGTCAGTCCCGTAAAGGCTTCAAAATCTTTCTGATCGATCTTCTGGGTATTCAGTTTCTTGTCCTGAGTAATATAAGTGATCTTCTCGGCCTGCTCATCGCTGAAGGGATCGGAGAAGCTGTAGGTAAACTGCCATTGGTCATTATCCGAATACTCCACGGTCAAATAGCGCAGACGAGCCAATTCCTCCTCTGTCGGCAAGGCAGATCCTTTATCGAAGATATCCCGCAAAAAGGAGAGCAGAACCGCCTCTGTTTTTGGATGAGTGGAGCTGTTGCTATAATAAAAATAAGTACCGATGGCGCCAGTTAGGACTAACATCAGTATCAGCATTAGCTTTACGGAGACAGCCTGCTTCAGCGGTGCCTTGGGAGGCGTTCCGTGGTAATGGTTAATGGTCTGATCCACATAGTAGACATGATTTTGTTTCAATAAAAGCTCTGTTTCACAATAGGGACACTTTAAAACTTCATCCTCCTTGTATTCAATTCTTCCGTTGCAATTGGGGCAGTTTAACGGAATAAATGCCACGGATGCTCCTCCTTCATTATGAAAATAAAGATCATGCTGAACTGTCATTTGACTTCATTATACCCGGTCTATTCTATGAAACCTTCTCTATGTAAAAAAATAACTTCGGATTTGTAAGTTTGTCGTAACCAGAGTGAAGAGGAGAACGTCCTATAAGAGATAGATGGTGTTTAAGAATATGAAGGAAGGATTGATGAAGTAATGAAGAAACCCATTCCGAGATCCAAGCTGCGATTGATGTTGGGAAAAACATACTATACTTGGCGAAGGTATGCCAAATGGCTGGTTTACGGCACTTCATTCGCTAAATCCTTCTCGCAGGAAAGACTCCCGCATGTTGTATTTAAGCATGAGACACCAACCCTTCGAAAATTGAAGGACGTGGATATGTGGCTTCAGCATAACAAAGAAATCAATCTGTCAATTGCAATTACACGTCTGAATGGACTTCTCCTTCAGCCTGGTGAAACGATGTCCTACTGGAAGCTGATTGGTAAAACTACAGAACGCAAAGGTTACGTTCCGGGCATGGTATTATTTTATGGCGGCTTCAAGCCTGGGGTTGGCGGAGGGCTCTGTCAGCTTTCTAACCTGAATCTATTGGATGACGCTGCACACACCGCTCGCCGTTGTTGAGCGTCATCGGCACAGTTATGATGTATTCCCGGATTCTAACCGCACACAACCGTTTGGAAGCGGGGCAACGTGTGCTTATAATTATCTGGATCTGATGATCTCTAATCCGACGAGAACATGTTACCAGCTTCATCTGGAATTGAAAGATCATGTGCTGCGAGGAGAATGGCGTGCAGACGAGAAAGCACTGCATTCTTATGAAATCTATGAGAAGCAGCACCGCATTGAGCAGCAGTATTGGGGAGATTACGTGAGGAGAAATGTGCTTCATCGGCAGGTTTTCAATCAGGAGGGCGAACTGATTAGAGATGAATTCATCACAGAGAACAATGCACTCATGATGTATTCCCCCTTATTAACTGAAACAGCGACCATGGATTAGCTACATGTTGCTTTGGCTGGGCAGGTTATCTAATGGATAACCTGCCCATTTCCTTTTTGCGAAATCGCATATTCCCTACTCTAGTCCATCAATCTACGGCAAAATGTACGACTGCACTATATAACATCTTGTTGCGAAAGGGGTCAAACGTCACTTGATGCTGAACTTGCTTCACCCGAAGCAGCAGCGCTTTGTTCATTCCGATTCGTTCTTCGATGGCTCGTTCCAGTTCGCGGAAGTCATAAGCCTGCAAGCATTCGACTTTGTCTTTAATCATATCCAGTGAAATTTCCATATATAATCCAGGCCTCCTCCAAATTACGATTTACAGGTTAAAAGCCTGCCGAGCTTCATTTTAGAGGAGCTTGTCCAGTTCGGCAAGAGCAATCGTGCTGAAAATCAAATGAAGACGTGATAAAATCGGGAAAGGGCAATTTCGAAATCACCGAACTTTCAATAATCTGAAGGTCTAATGGAAGTGCTAACAGATACTGATGTTTGAATGAAGTTCATTTGCATGGTATAAGTGAAGAAGCAAGGACAGCATAATGTGAATGGCAACGAAAACTGTTAATGTTAATTCTAATGTAGATGATAGGCAAGCAGATGCAAGAGTTACGATTTTTTACTATTAATGAGGACATAGTCTGTCCTGGTATGTATAGAGGAGTTTGGATATGACAAAGGAAAACTTTTGGCGTGAACTGCCACGCCCATTTTTTATACTGGCACCGATGGAAGATGTGACGGATGTTGTGTTTCGGCATGTCGTAAGTGAAGCGGGCAGACCGGATGTATTTTTTACGGAGTTTGCGAACACAGAGAGTTATTGTCACCCGGAGGGGCACCATAGTGTGCGAGGGCGGTTGACATTTACGGCGGATGAACAGCCGATTGTGGCTCATATCTGGGGAGATAAACCGGAATTCTTTCGTGAGATGAGTATCGGTATGGCAAAAGAAGGATTTAAAGGGATAGATATCAATATGGGGTGCCCTGTAGCGAATGTAGCGGAGAATGGAAAAGGAAGCGGATTGATCTGCCGTCCCGAAATCGCAGCCGATATTATTCAAGCAGCGAAAGCTGGGGGACTACCTGTCAGTGTAAAAACAAGGCTCGGTTTCACAGCTGTAGACGAATGGCGCGACTGGTTAACTCATATCTTGCAACAAGACATTGTGAATCTGTCTATTCACTTGCGGACGAGAGAAGAAATGAGCAAAGTAGACGCTCACTGGGAACTGATCCCGGAGATTAAGAAGCTTCGTGATGAGATAGCGCCCAATACACTGCTGACGATTAATGGGGATATTCCTGACCGTGAGACAGGCCTCAGACTCGTGGAGCAATATGGTGTGGATGGGATTATGATTGGACGCGGTATTTTCCAGAATCCGTTTGCTTTTGAGAAGGCGCCGAAGGAACACAGCAGTGAGGAGTTGCTTGATCTGCTAAGGCTGCATCTGGATCTCCATGATCAATATTCAGGACAGGCGCCACGTTCGTTCAGCGCGCTTGCCCGTTTCTTTAAAATCTATGTCCGTGGATTTCGAGGGGCAAGTGAACTCAGAAACAGCTTAATGAACGCCAAGTCGACAAGTGAAGTACGTACGTTACTTAATGAATTTGGGAGTAAGGATCAAGATGAGGCGGAGGAACGCGGGATTTAAGCTACCAAAGTTGGGACTAATAATTGAGATGGATTGGAAAATTACAAAAAAAGAAGCGGGAACGATTCCGCTTCTTTTTTAGGTATTGTACTTATGTTTGGTTAGAATTTATCGCGTATACTCCGGCTGTGCCATCGCAACCGGCTGAGGATTCGCAAGCACCCATAATACTGCCAACACGGATAATCTGGCAGGTGCATCAAAATCTGATCCATTGCGAAGCCTGCTGACCAAGTCTGTTGCCTCTTGGAGAAGTGCAGGAGATAGTGGCGCGCCAGTACCCAGGTGACGAATCAGTGCATCCAGCATCTTGCGATATTCCGCATCCCAGTTTCCACCGCCATTATCCAATATTTCATGGGATACGCGCCCTGTGATGCGGATGACCTCTCCCTGCACTGTTTGCGCATGTCCCTGGGCCGGGATGAGATATTCCCACAACTCTTGGTGTTGCTTAGGCCAAGTGGTTGCCTTTACCTGAATGGGTGCAGTCCCATCGTGCATGATCCGATTCGCTACCGGCTCGACATCAAATAACTGGTACAGTTTGTTCAGCGCGTCTGAAACTTCATCTACCTTGTCCTTATTGAACTTTTCACGGACGAATTGAAAATCCTTACCGATCCGCTTCACAGACTCTTTCATTTCCGGGGTGACTGCTGCGCCAGCATCCAGCAGAATCGCTGAAATTTTCGATATACTGACTATATCGCTATTCCTGCAATTGACTAACCCCTTAGCTAATGGCGTATTTCCCTGTTTATTTTCTACGTTAATAGTAGCGCCTTGGTTTACCAACTCTTGAACCACTTTGGTTCTATACCCATTGACCGCTGCATGTAACGGTGTTTCATTTTGGTAATCCACAGCGTCCAGATCCGCACCTAATTCAAGGAACAGGGGTACATTTCCTGACCAGTGTGAGGCATGGGCATGTAAAGGTGTGCGTTGATATTTGTCCCGTGCATTAATATCTGCCCCTTGCTCTACCAGCCAGCGGACCAATTCATCCGATATATGACGAAAGCTGAGAGCTGTACCTTTACTGTAGCCCCCGGAGGCATCCCATTCACATTGCTCAAAGACCTCTTTTACAGCAGAAATACCATTATCTTTAATAAGTTGCTCCATATGGGCAGGTAAGGTTGTCTTTTTCTTAGCCACTAAAGTAACCCTCTCCTTCTGAATAACATCGTATTTTCGTAATGATAGGCAATGAAAGATTGATAGAAAGCAGATAATTTTCTGCAAGTTTATCACATGGGGGAATTTAAAACCAATAACTGGATTCAACGGTATTATTAAACGAACAAAGTAAGCTATAGGACCTGGCTCTAAATCAACATGAGAATTGCTCAGTTTGGCTGTGTTATAATTTTAGATGAGTGTCCATATCGGAGATGGGTTGAAAAAAAGATACTTGAAATGATCGCCGCAATTCGTGCGGTAGGCTTTTGAAAATAGGAGGATCTATGTCCTGGAGCAAATTGAAGCAACAACTGGAGAGTTTCCTTAGTCCGGCGTTAATTGGGAGAGTAGAGTACCGTGCAACCAGCTATCGGTATTCACCTGATAAATCAGGCAATTGTTATATTACCGTAGATAAAAAGAATGTACTCAATATGAGCGATGCAACTACCACAATCCGTTGGTATCAGACGGAGCAGGAGATCAAGAACGATCCTGAGATCATGATTCCTGTCAACAATGAAGAGATTGAAGCTATACGAAAAGAGGTCAAAGGACCCGTTCCCGAGGATCGTCTTGAAGTCATGGCAAGAAGCAGAAAAATCTCTGTACATGCTAAAGAGCTTTTGTTGGCACAGACCGCATTAAGTAAAACTAATTTTACCGTGGTCGCTACAACGTTTTTATCTACTTCTATAGAAGATAATCTGGAGAGCAAGGATATTTTGTTAAATATTCTGGCTTTAATGGACAGACGAGTTGGCAAAAAGAGAATTCTGAACATGTCCGAGCAGGTGAAGTTAAAGCATCCAGCCGTGCAGTATTTTTATGAATTACGGAGAAGTACGTTGTAAACTTCAATCACTTTCATTCACAGCGCATCGTGTCAGGGATAATCTCATTGAGCTTTCGACACATGTGGAGTGCTGTAACAACTAATGTATTATGGGAAATAAATGATCTAGCAGTGAGTTTAAAGCCTTTCTAAGCAATTGAAAGGCTCTTTTTTATTGAAGAATTTCATAGAATGAATGGTGCCAAATTTCGTAGAAATTAAAATCTAAAGGAGGATATAGGATGAAGGTATTCAAAATGAAAGACATATTAATAAGAGTTGTTGCTGTACTGATTTTAGGTATCAGTATCTGGAATTTTACAACATATCTCAGTGACACATTTATTGGGCAAGAATATAGTCCTCTAAAGCACTTTCTAATTGCTGTAATCACGACTGTTTTAACCGTTATTCTTATACAAGTGGGACTGAACATTGACAAAATTCCGTGGAAACAACTTGGGCAAGCAGATGTTAGGACGAACCTCTTTTCATTTTGTCTAGGTTTCTTTCTCTGGACGGTACCCGCATCTATTGGATTATTTTTTTGTTTAATACTTGGGTGGGCTGAAATAAAAGTAAATACAGATTGGAATCACCTATTGCTAAGTATTTTGATTTTATTCATCACTATATTTTTATTAGAAGCATTACCTGAAGAATATATATTTAGAGGATATATATATCGTTACTTAAATGAATTAGTCCCTCATTGGGGCGTAATCATTTTACAATCACTGATGTTCTCAATATTTGCCTATTTTATAGGGGCGATGTATTCAGTGGAACAGCTTCAATTTATTCCTGGCTTTGCAATTATTCTAGGAGTGTTTAGGGCGATATCGGGAAATGTATGGACATCAATTGGATTTCATGTTGCAATTATGACTGCAACACAAATTTTAGGCACCATTCACGGACACTTCGATGTGAGTGGAGTTTTTACGCTTCGATTCTTTGCATTTATTTTACTACCAAGTGTTGTTGGAGCGACAGTATTGTCATTTGTTTACCCCAACCACAATTGGAGTAGAAAATTATCTTCAGTAACAAAAGTTAATTAATTCATAGGCTGCTATGTATGTGAAATGAAATACTTAAAATAGTGGGGTAGCATTCCTTCAACAAGGGATGCTTTTTTTATTCATGCAATCTTACATTTTTGAAAGATTCGTGAAAGATAGATAAATAGGAGTTAAAACCAACAGTGATTATACTTTAAACAAATAGATGCTGACATGAACATAAAATAAATGGAGGGGTTACAAATGGATTTAATACAAGTTATAGGCAGATTATTGCCTATCTTAGCTATTGCATTGGCCGCAGGAGTTGTTGTAATCGGTATTACTTATTTAGTATACATTGCATACAGGAAAAGAGGGGGTAAAAGAAGCATAACCAGTAGGCAATTTATAGCGTCATTTTTGATCTTGGGTTGGTTTGTCATTGTCATGACGTTAACCACATTTAGCAGAGGAGCTAATTATGAGGGTTGGATCAATTTAGAGCTATTCAGTGGCTATATAAACGCATGGAATAAATGGTCGGTGAGCGAATTCCAGCTCATCATTTTTAACATGTTGATGTTCGCACCACTCGGTTTCATACTTCCGCATATCGGAATGAAAACGCGTCACGTTAAGCCCGTGTTACTCATATCGCTGTTGGTAACGCTGGGTATCGAAATTTTTCAGATGATCACCGGCAGGGGAATATTTGAACTTGATGATATTCTACATAATACACTCGGCAGTATTGCAGGATATTTGTTGATGAGAGCGATCCTCGACAGTGTTGAGCAAAGAAAGATCACCCTAAGGTCACTATTGAAGGCACTCTGCGTACCACTAGTCTTTACGCTTATTTTTTCTAGTGCTTTTATCATTTATTACAACAAAGAACTCGGTAATCTCTCCATACGTCCAGCTACTTCTCAAAATATGAATCAAGTCGAAATAACGCTTAACACAAAGTTACCGGATGAGGCTGAGAAAGTGTCTCTTTATCGGAGCAGTGAAATTCACAACCTGGAATATGCCAAACGAGTTTCCTCTCTAATGAAGGATTATTTTGAATTACATCAGAAAGGTAGCATATCTATTGATGGATACAACCGAGTTTGGAGTTTTCTTGACAATGCGGGGAAAGAATATACATTTAATTATGACGTAAATAGCGGTACATGGTCGCTCTCATCTAATACCGAAGCAAGCACTCCTGTAGAGCCGGAAGATTTAATCAAACAAGGACAAGAGTATGGCAGTTGGTTGATTCAGAATGGCTTATTGCCTCAGAAAGCGATATTCAGCACACAAAATGGAGACACGGTTCGATGGGATATCAGAAAAACAGTTACAGATATCGCGAAGGGGGACCGCGATTATGATACCGGACTGATTATGATTGTCCCATCAGCAGAACCTATGATTCCGCAGAATTTATTTTATTCTATGAATAAAAATATTTATGTACGAGTGGTTGATATTATCAGTCCGGCTAAGGCATACGAAGAAATTCTCAAGGGGAACTTTTCGATCTATAACAACTTAAAAAAAGGGGACGAACTAAATGTGAACAAGTATGAACTGACTTACACCTATGATTCGAAAGGCTATTATCAGCCAGTTTATCGATTCGAAGGTGAGGTCAATGGAGTGAATTGGAATGCTTTAATCCCAGCAGTAATGAATTGATTTCAGCTGCTATTGTGTTATACGCCCACACTTAATTCGTTTTCATTTGACAAAATAGAGTAAATACTCTAAATTTAACGTTAGAGTATTTACTCTATTTTTGTGGTGGGGGAGAGTTAGTTGAATAAAACGAAAGAAAAAGTTATGGAGACAGCTATTGCCATGTTTAATCTAGAAGGCACTAGTTCTGTATCGACAAACCATATCGCAAAGGAATTGGGAATTAGCACAGGGAATTTATACTATCATTTCAAAAATAAAGAAGAAATCATTAGGGCTATATTAGAAAAAATGATTCAAGAATGGGATATGGTTTGGCAGGTTCCCGTTTCGAATTGGCAGCCTACCTTGGAGGACCTGAAATCAATCATTAGATATACCTTTCAATTACAGTGGAAATACCGATTTTTCTATCGAGAACTGATTGTGTTGATGAAGATGGATCCGCTCCTGAAAGACAGACATCAACGAATACAAGGACAACGCATGGATGAACAAAAAGAATTTATTCAACTTTTTATAGAAGTTGGTGTTCTACGCTTACCTGAAGACCCATCACAGATGGATTCGTTATTAACCATATGCTGGATTATAAGTAACTACTGGCTTGCTTTTCTTGAAACCAATAATGAAACTGTCTCTAAAGAGCAAATGGAACAGGGTATTCAACTCATTATGACGGTAATTGGTCCATACATAAAATGAGATTGGAGGAGATCAGATGAGCAGTACAGAGAAAGCTGAATCTGAAAAAGTTACTCGGAGATCTTTTTTAAAGAAATTAGGGGGGGCCGTATTCGTCATTTCATTTGCAGGGTTAACGTGGAGGATGTTTGACCAAGGTGTCTTTAGCACCGGAAAAGGTCCTGCCTATGAACCATGGAGTAGGAGTGAAGAAAAAATAGAAGAAGGTCCACTTGCCCTGGTAAGTGATGCAATCTTAGCTTCTAATCCACACAACACGCAACCATGGCTCTTTAAAGTAACGGATACGTATATCGAATTATATGCAGACGAGAGCAGAAATCTTGGAGCGTTTGATCCGTTGAGGAGGGAAATGTTTATTGGTCTCGGATGTGCCATTGAGAATCTTCTATTATCTGCAAATGCACATGGGTATGATCCAAAATTGACCTATTCGCCAAACAAGCTTGAGCCCTACTGTATTGCTCGTATTGACCTTATTCAAGGGACCAAATATGACTCTCCCTTATATCAAGCCATTCCCCATAGACATACACACCGAGGAGAATATGACCCTAACCAATTGATTTCTAAATCAATACTTACAGATATAATAGATCTAATTGCCGATGAGGAAACGGTGAAAATCTCGTGGTTCTCCACCTCAGAAGAAAAGAAATTGATAGGAAATTTAATTGTAAAATCAACAGAAGCCATTATAGCCGATGAGGAAATGAGTGTAGAAAGTAATAAATGGTTTAAAGAGAATTGGAAAGACATACAAGATGAACGAGATGGTATTACTTTAGATGCACAAGGCAGCTCCTTTTTGATAAGGGCACTCGGTAAAATATTACCCCCCATGTCACATGAAAGAAATAATCAATTTTGGTTATCATCAACTAAAAATACGCATACAGCTACAGCCACAGCCTATGGATTAATCTCAGTAAGAAACATGAATGATAATGAACAACGTGCAAGAGCAGGTAGAGCATGGCAAAGGATTCACCTATACGGGACAAATCTCGGGCTAGCCATGCAACCACTAAATCAATTAAATGAGATGATTGACCGTGAAACAAAACTTGGTGGACCGGCACCTTTCAGAACGGAGTTCAAAAAGGTTGCTGGCGATCCTTCTTGGGGAGGATTATTTATTTTTAGATGTGGTTACCCGTTAAAAGAAACACACCCTAGTCCAAGAAGATCTATACGTGAAGTAATCTTATAGTGAGGATTTGGAAGTATAGCATGACTACTGGCTGTGATACAATGAAGACAATTTGATGCTAGATCAGTAGTAACGGAAAGTAACAAAAGAAAGGGGCCAGCTAAAATGAATTTGGAAGAGGTTATGCAAGAGCTTGAAGCGTTGGGTAAAGAACGAATGAAAAAAATCTACATCTCCAACGGTGCGCATGAGCCGCTCTTTGGCGTGGCAACCGGTGCGATGAAACCAATCGCGAAGCAGATCAAAAAGGATCAACCTTTGGCGGAGCAACTATACGCGACGGGGAATTATGATGCGATGTACTTTGCAGGTGTAATTGCTGATCCCAAAGTGATGACTTCAGCCGATTTTGATCGCTGGATCGATGCCGCTTATTTTTACATGATCTCCGACTACATCGTTGCTGTGACGTTATCCGAGACAGACATTGCGCAAGAGGTAGCCGATGCGTGGATTGCAAGTGGTGACGAGCTGAGGATGTCAGCGGGATGGAGCTGTTACTGTTGGCTGCTCGGAAGCCGGAAGGATGCTGAGTTTTCCGAAAATAAAATTATGGCGATGCTCGAACAGGTGAAAAAGACAATTCATGAATCTCCGGAACGAACGAAATATTCGATGAACAACTTCCTGTTTACCGTTGCAACATCCTATCAACCGTTGCACGATCAGGCGGTGGAGATAGCCAAGGCTGTTGGCAATGTCGAAGTGAACAAGGACAAACCCAAGATCAAGCTGCTGAATGCCTCTGAGAATATCCAAAAGGCAGTGGATAAAGGGCGGACGGGGTTCAAACGCAAATATGTAAGGTGTTAAATAGTAATTGCTGCAATAGATTCGAACAACAGGAGATGTAACACATACAGGAGGTGCTCGTATATGTAGAGAGTGTCTCCCTTTTTGTGTTGTTGTGAATATCACGTACTTGGGTAACCCAAATCTAGTAACCGTCAAGCAACAAGTTAGTCAACAAATTCTCTGTCGATCCTTTATACTAATAAAGCCAGAAACATATCTAAGGAGTTGCCGAATCCAATATGAATAAAAAAGAAGTCGCGCATATACGCAAGCAGTTTAAACTGGATCATGATCTACTGAATATTTACGATATTCTCAACGTGTACATTACGAAGGAAACGAATGAGGTCTATCACTGGGAGCGTCACCCGTTCGAACTGGTGGACAGAGAGAAGCAGGAGCTCTACATGGGCAATTTCAAAAAATTGCTGATGGGTGAATTGGATCAGAAGTTGTTTGAGTTGAAGTTCCAGGAAGCGGCGGAGGACCCGGCGCAGGTGCTGCTTCACCAGGCTCTGGTAACAGGTGATCCGGATGAATGGCAGGATCTGATGCTGCTGATCGTGGATCGAATGTTGGTGGATGCGAAGTATGAGCGGGACATGGTGGCCACGTTCGTGCGTGGACAGTACTATCTGCCGACCAAGGCTAGAAACGAAGCTACGGAAGAGAGCGAGAAGAATGAAGTGTTCGCCCATCCATTCATCCTGTGCAGTGTAAACTCCACGGAGAAGCAGCGAAAAACGCTCTTGTTTGATTACGTGGAGAGAGAATTCAAATACAACGTTATTGTCGATCCGATTATCAAATTAAGCACGCCAGAGCAAGGATTCCTGTACCCTAGCGTGACGGACAACTACTCCGATGTGAATCGTGTACTATATTGCACAGGAAAATCCAATTTCCCGGATCCGCATTTCGTTGAAAATGTATTGAATGGAGAAAGATCCGTGACCGCACTGGAAGAGCGGGCGATCTTCGAAGATATCGTGAAGGAAGTGGCTGGTGAACAGCTCGATTCAGCCACCATTGCACATGTATACGAGGAGATTAACCGAGTCATCGAAATTAACGAAGAGTCCCATGAGGAAGAACCTCCGAAGCTGGATTATAAAGATCTGGAGCGTGTACTAACCGCAAGCGGTGTAGAGGATCTGACGACAGAGAAAGTGGAACGTGCATTCGAGACCATCGTGGACAACAAGAATTATGAAATGAAAGCAACCAGCGTTATGCCGAAGTTTACGTCCAAGTCCATCAAGATTGAAACCAAGGTTGCCACGATTACGGTTAGCCCGCAAGATCTGAGGTATGTGAAGCAGGTGAATCATCAAGGCAGACGATGCATCATGATTGAAGTGGACGAAGATGTCGTGATCGAAGGCTTTACGCTCACTACGGAGACGCTTTGAGTTAAATACGTTCAATCCAAGGACAACTCTGCAATGATGTTTTGCAAAACAACTAGAAGAATGGAACAGACTGTAATCCCTCCGTTGGATTGTGGTCTGTTTTTTTGTCAATCCAGGCAGTTCAACAGCAAGTCAATAGCAATTGCTTGATAGATCGTTTCCATATGCTACACCCACCCTGTAAATTCCAATATCGACGCTTTCGCGGATTGCACTTCGGATTGTGCACCTTTGCGCCATACTTTGGGAGATATCCCCATGAGTTTATTGAAACAACGGTTGAAACTGGAAATGGAATGAAAACCGACCTGTTCGGAGATCGAAAGAATAGAAGCATCTGTGCTTTTTAATTGCTTACAAGCCTCCTCAATTCGGGTGCTGTTGAGAAAATCGAGAGGAGTTGTACCCATGATTTCATGGAATTTTCTGCGAAAATGAGTTGTACTCAAATGGCATAAATCTGCCAGGAAATGGATGGATATGGTTGTCATATAGTGTTTGTTGATATGCTCCAGAGCAGGAGAAATGACAAGATCACCTTTCACGCCAGACTCTGATTCGGGTTCAGAACCAATCATATTTTCCTTCTTTGAATGGATCCGAAGCAGTTCGATATAAAGGGACAATAATAGTCCATAGGCACTTTCCTGATAATACGAATCTTGTTGTTCCAATTCCGCAATGATTGATGTGGCAAGAGCGTATACCCTGGGATGTTGTTCCTTGTTCAAGATACAGTTAGATCCCGTTACTGCCAGCAAATTTGGCTCGAAGTCGCTATATGTACTTTTGAATGTATGCTGAAAGAGTTCGTCTGGCGAAAAAAAGATATAGGACCACAGGCTGGCTGTATTAGGTGAACTGTACGTCGTATGAGGCAGATATCTGGGAATAAAAGTCACATCACCTGCTTGAAAGGGGACGGATTCACCCTTAATTTCCATGATGCCGCTATCCGAATGACAGACACCAATCTCCAGAAGGTTATGAAAATGAAGATGTTCGCTTTTGATATCGGAAATCTTCCAACGCTCTCCGCTTAACAACAGGATAGGAAAATTCATCGGCAGACTATAGTGCCGATATTCAATGACAGGCTTCTTTTTTTTGGGCATATTCGGTACTCCCATTCATAAATGATTGAAATTGCGCAGTTTTGTTGTGAATATGCTTAGATTGAGACTATTTTACTGCGTACAATGGAATAAGTAAAGCGTTTACAAAAATGGACGGACACCTCTCAGGGCGCACTTGGGGGCGTGTGCGCAGGGAGAGGGGAATAACAATGCTTCAAGTGAAATATGACAGGGAACAGATTCTACACGTAATCGAGAACGTTACCAAGAAAACACTGGATATGGATCTGACATGGGATTGGCCCGGCGGTGTGGCTTATTATGGCGTATCCAGAGCCTATCAAACGACAGGCAACCAAGAGATTCTGGACAGGCTGGTGAAATGGGCAGACGAATATATCGAGCTGGGGCTGCCGAGTTGGACGGTTAATACTTGTGCCATGGGCCATGTGCTTATCACTTTATATGAAGAAACCGGGGATCAGAAATATTGGGATATTGTCATGAGTAAGGTTGATTATCTCCAAAATCATGCGCTTCGCTTTGGAGACCATGTGCTTCAGCATACGGTATCCGTTTCCAATGATTTTCCGGAACAGGCTTGGGCAGATACCCTGTTTATGGCGGCATTTTTCTTACTCCGCGTAGGTAGCAAATTAAAAGACGAAGCCATGATTCAGTATGCTCTGAATCAGTATTACTGGCATATCAAATACCTGCAAGATCCGAGCAGCAGTCTGTGGTATCACGGCTATAACAATATCAACAAGGACCACATGTCCGGATTTTACTGGGGAAGAGCGAACGCTTGGGGAGCTTATACGATGTCTCAAGTGAAGCCGCAATTGAACGATTGGTACTTGTATCCGCAATGTATGGATGTTGAATGTGCACTTCGCGATCAACTGGCGGCTCTCAAGCTGGTGCAGACCGAGAACGGCTTGTGGCGTACGGTTCTGGATGACGAAGATTCGTATGAAGAGGTGTCGGCTTCCGCTGGTATTGCAGCAGCCATGATCAATAACGGGAATCCCCTGCATACCAAATATGTGCAAAAGGCACTGGAAGGCATCCTGAGCAACATTAGCGAAGATGGACGCGTGCTTGGTGTATCTGGCGGTACAGCGGTGATGAAGGATCGGGATGGCTATCGCAATATTCCAAAAGACTGGATTCAGGGCTGGGGTCAGGGCCTGGCACTCGCTTTTCTGTCCGATATGTTGAGATAGGGAGGGAACCAAAATGTCCAAACCAACCAAAGGCTCCTTTACACTACCGGGAGAATCCGGTTATGAGGCACTGACGCTGGAACTTGCTGATCGCTGGGGTGCCGATGTGATTCGAGACAGTGACGGTACAAAATTGTCCGATGAGATTATCAATGCCGGATACGGTATCTATTCAACCATCTGCATTATTCGGGATCATAATGAGTGGGCATCCCGTAATCTGGATAAGCTGCAGCAATGTTTTCTCATTACGAATCCGAAGGTGGCTGTGCAAGATTATGTATCCATCTATCTGATGGAGGACTTCTTCGCAGAACAATTCAGGGTGAATGATTCCAAAGAAGCGTTTAAATATTGGCAGGTGTACGACCGAACGACTGGGGAAGAAGTTCCTAGAGGACAGTGGAATTATGAAAGGGAATCTGGCAATGTTGTGATTACTGGCGTTGCTCCTTGGCATAAATACACGGTGAGTTTCATGGTTTATCGGATATGGGAAGAGATTTCCATGTACAATCATACAACGAATAATTGGGACAAAGAGCATCTGATGCAGATTGACCCGATCTATACAGAAACGCAAACGTATCTGCTGGACTGGATGGAAAAGTGGTGCCAAGAGCATCCGGAAACAACGGTTGTCCGGTTCACCTCCTTATTCTATAATTTCGCCTGGATCTGGGGTAGTGATGAGCGGAATCGCCATCTGTTCTCGGATTGGGGTTCATATGATTTCACGGTAAGTTCGAGAGCGCTGGATCTGTTTGCTCAGAAATATGGATACTCGCTCTCTGCCGAAGACTTTGTGAATGGCGGTAAATTTCAGGTCACTCATATGCCTGCGGATCAGCGCAAACTGGACTGGATGGCATTTATCAATGATTTTGTGATTGAATTCGGTAAAAAGTTGATTGATATTGTGCACAAGCATGACAAGCTGGCGTATGTCTTCTATGATGACAGCTGGGTAGGCATGGAGCCGTATAATGATCGCTTTCAGGAGTTTGGATTCGACGGCATGATCAAATGTGTGTTCTCCGGCTATGAGGCAAGAATGTGCTCGGGCGTTAAGGTGGATACCCATGAGATTCGATTACATCCATACTTGTTCCCAGTTGGCTTAGGCGGGCTTCCTACCTTCAAAGAGGGCGGAGATCCTACCCTTGATGCGAAGAAATATTGGATTAATATACGGCGTGCGCTGCTGCGTGAGTCGATTGACCGGATTGGACTGGGTGGATATCTGCATCTGGTTGAGCCTTACCCGGACTTTGTGGACTACATCGAGAAGATCGCTCATGAATTCAGGGAAATGAAAGAGCTGCATCAGGCTGGAAAGCCTTATCAGATCAAGACGAAGGTGGCCGTTCTGCATAGCTGGGGCAAGTTAAGATCGTGGACCTTGTCCGGTCATTTCCATGAAACGCATATGCATGATCTGATTCATGTGAATGAGGCGTTAGCCGGTTTGCCGATCGAGGTCAAATTCATTGATTTTGAAGATATTCGTCAGGGCGCATTGAAGGATGTGGATGTTGTCATTAATGCCGGTTCCGCTGGATCTGCCTGGAGTGGTGGAGAGCACTGGAGGGACCACCAATGTGTAGACATCCTGACCCAGTGGGTGTACGAAGGCGGTACCTTTATGGGTATCAACCAGCCTTCAGCGATTGAAGGGTATGACAGCTTTTTCAGAATGGCGCATGTGCTTGGAGTAGATGAGGATACGGGTGCAAGAGTTGTTCATGGAAAATGGTCGTATGAGGCTCACGATGAGCATGGTTTGGTGCCGGAAGCTGCTACTATCGCGTCAAAAGGTACAGGTAGCATATATCTTACGGATGGAACAGCCAAGGTATTGCACGAGACAGATGGCAACATTACGTTGACCACACACGCCTTCGGAAAAGGCCAAGGAATCTATCTGTCTTCGTTCGAATTCAATTGGGAAAATACAAGATTGTTGCATAATCTCATTCGTTTTGCTGGTAATGAAGTGAGTGACGAGAAGTATATCACGGATAACTTGTATACCGAGTGTGCCTACTACCCTGAGAGCAATATATTGGTCGTGATCAATAATAGCGACCAGGTTCAATCCACGACGATTGATACGGAGCATGCGAAACAAACTGTGGAATTATATCCGTATGATACGGTGATTACCAAGATTGGAGATTTGAAATTAGTGTAGGACAGTCAGAGCTCCTACCATTGGTATATTTATAATAAGCCCAGGTCTGCGGTGATTTAGCCGAGACGTGGGCTTATTGCTATGACAAGTGTCGATGTCGCTTCCCTCCGACATCTTTTCATTTGGAGATATTGTCAATGATTTTGCGCTTAGCGTCTTTGGCTAATTTATATGTGTAGTATAAAGGTTGAAGTATACTTAAAGGTCAAGGCTGATTCCTGTCTATTCCTATGATACAGCGCCTATAGTAATACATAGAATGAAATTTTTGATCACAACTATGGTATGATCTTTATATATTCAAAAGTTTGAATGAAGGGGTATAACGTATGAATCAGAGCATACAACAGTTTAAAGCGGACTTTTTCAAAGCCTTGGCTCATCCCATGCGGATTCAGATTCTGGAGTTGCTGAGTGAAGGGGCGAAGAACGTCAACGAGTTGCAAAGTATCCTGGGGTCAGAAGGCTCTGCTGTTTCGCAACAATTGGCTGTATTACGCAGCAAAAATGTTGTGCAGGGACTGAAAGAAGGGACTACGGTCATATACTCTCTACGGGACCCTTTGATTAAAGACTTGCTGGAGGTTGCCAAACAGATTTTTGACAATCATCTGGTCGATGCCATTTCCATGTTGGAAGATATCCGAAAAGAAACATAAACATGCTAAACAAGAGGAACCGGAAATATTCAGGTAACTTCTTGTTTTTTGCATGTAATCAACGCCTCAGGTGTGAGCATTACGATTGACAGAGTGCTCGCAGGGGCGTAGTCTTCCTATTATATTCAAATATTCAAATATATAAAGAAAAGAAGGTTAAGTCAGATGAAATGGTCGGGGAGATATGCAGGATATAACGGTTCTGCTTTTCGTAAGGATCTGTTATCGGGACTAATTGTAGGTATCATTGCGATTCCACTCGGTATGGCGTTTGCTATCGCATCCGGCGTCAAACCGGAGTATGGCTTGTACACAACGGTAATCGCTGGGATTCTCATTTCCTTGCTGGGTGGGTCGAAGTTCCAGATTGGCGGGCCGACGGGGGCATTCATTCCGATCCTCTTCGCCGTTGTGATGCAGTATGGATATGAGAATTTATTGATTGCTGGAATCATAGCCGGATTGATACTTGTATGTATGGGGCTGTTTAAACTTGGGGTGTTGATTAAATTTATCCCACGACCCGTGACCATTGGATTTACGGCGGGTATTGCCGTCATTATTTTCAGTGGGCAGATTGCTAATTTTCTGGGACTACGCGGGATTGAGAAGCATGAAGATTTTTGGTCCAATATGAAAGAAATCGGGATGCATATCTCAACCATTAATATATATAGTTTGCTGACAGCAGGCAGTTGTCTGGCTGTTATTCTGCTTGTGCCGAGGTTTGCGCCGAAGGTGCCTGCATCGCTGGTCGGGTTGGTTCTATCGACAGTTATTGCAGCTTTGTTTTTTGAAGGGCAGGTGGCGACGATCGGATCATCCTTTGGCGCCATACCTAACTCCTTGCCTCAGTTTCAGGTGCCAGAGATCACTTGGGAACGAATTGTGAGCTTGCTGCAACCGGCTTTTGTTATCGCCATGTTGGGCGGAATTGAATCGTTACTGTCTGCTGTTGTTGCTGATGGCATGACTGGAAGTCGGCATAACAGTAATCGAGAGTTAATTGGGCAGGGGATCGCTAATGTGGTAGCCCCGCTATTCGGTGGTATTCCTGCAACAGGAGCGATTGCACGTACAGCTACGAATATTAAATCCGGGGCTGTATCGCCATTGTCGGGAATTATTCATGGCATCGTGGTTCTACTGGTACTTCTTCTGTTCGCACCATATGCTTCCCATATTCCACTTGCCAGTATGGCTCCAGTCCTGATGATGGTTGCCTGGAATATGAGTGAACGGAGGTCGTTCATGTATGTTATGAAAACCAAAACGAGCGACTCGCTTGTTCTGATCACCACCTTTTTACTCACCGTATTCACGAGTTTAACGACGGCTGTAGAGGTTGGGTTGATAATGGCCGTCCTTTTATTTGTTAAGCGGATGAGTGAGATGATGAAGGTTGCCAAAGTGCTGCCCGATCCCAATCATAAACATGAGAAAGTCATGGCCCACATGGTCCACGAAGGACATGATTGTCCGCAAATAAACCTGTATACGGTTGAAGGGCCGTTATTCTTTGGTGCAGCGGATAGGTTTGAGAAGTCGGTCATGGATTCGATTCATCGGCGACCAGGTATTTTGCTGTTGCGAATGGGCAAGGTGCCCTTTATGGATACGACAGGTGAGTCCAATCTGGCCCATGTTGTCAAACATATGGAGAGATTTGGGGGAAGGGTTCTACTTTCAGGCATTCAGACGCAACCTCTGGAGATGCTGAAGAGAACGGGATTGGTTGAAAAAATCGGTACGGATCATATGTTTGAGCACACGGGTAAAGCTATCCATTTTGCATTAAAGCATCTGGATGATCAGAAATGCAGGGGATGCAAACATTTTGCCTTTCGTGAATGTGCTGCTTTGTCGAACGCTGATGCCGATTCAGAGTCAAAGAGGGCTCTCAAATCTGGAAATCGAGTCCGTGCAAATACCCCTGTTTAATCGGATGAATAGAGAAGAGTTATAGGAGTATAGCATTTTGTGAGATTAAAATATATATTCTGGAAAATAGATTAAAAATATACTATGTTATAGGTTGGGCGGTGAATAGGTGTCATCGTTCCTCAAAAAAGAAATAGTATATTAAACTGAAGGAGCATATATATGTCCACTCAACCGACTGCTTTACGTTCAGTGCTTAACCCCAGGTACCTGGAGTCTGCATTGAGTGATCAGTATGACATTGGAACGTGGGAAGAATGTTTATTTTGGCTCAGAGGATTGAATGATACATATCGCGTACGCACATCGAAAGGTTTGTATATTCTACGAATCTACCGTACTGAAATTACGGAAGCAGATGTTCAGTACGAGCTGTCAGTATTGTCTCAACTGAAGAACGTTCTAGCATCTGCGGAACACACCGACATTGGGGAATACATCGAGAAGAAAGATGACACTGGATATACTGTGCTAGAGGCTGCGGAAGGCAAGCGGGTGGGTGTGATGTTTAGGTACATTGAGGGTACGGAAAATAATCTGGAGGATGAAGAGTCCTGTTACGCTTTTGGTCAATCTGCCGCTGAATTGCATATGACCATGGATCAGGTGACCGTGGAGTTGCCACGATATGAGTTGGATCTGAAGTTTCTTATAGACGAACCTCTTGAGCGAATTATCAACTATATCGGTGAGAACAATGAAGCAGGAGCATTTCTTCAAACGTTTGCGAGAACATTAAAAGAGCGCATTGTTGCCGTCTCTAATCAAGGTCTCGACTTCGGCTTGTGTCATGGCGATATGCATGGGAATAACAATGCGTTTCAACAGGAACATCAGTTCATCCATTATGACTTCGAGTGGGCAGCCAATAGCTGGCGTGCCTATGATTTAGCTCAAGTGAAAGCTCGAAAGAGGCAGTCCGGTGAGCAAAAAGAAGTGTTATGGAAAGCACTGATGGCGGGATATCGTTCAGTCAGAAGTTTCTCTTCGGAAGATGAGCAGGCGGTTGATCTCTTTATTATCGCTCGCAGATTCTGGGTGATGGGTCTGGATGTTGCTTTTATTGAGAGTGATATGGGTGCGCTGGACTATGGTTCGGATTGGCTGGATAGTTTCGTGGAAGAGTTCCGAGATGCAGGTCTCGTTGGTTAATCATTCAAAGAAAAATAGAATAAAGTCATCATCATGCCGCCAATATGGCGGCTTTTTTCGGTTTGAATAGAAATTATACCATTCAGGACAAATTCAGGCTGGACATCGCACGTGCCGACCTGAGCTATGAGTTTCAGATGAACATTACGACTGCTCAGCGGAATGATTATCAAGTCGTTAGTCAGTTCTAAGTGTCAGTTCGAAGATGATGAAGAAGCGGCTGCAGCCGCTGCTGCGGCAGCTGCTGCCATGGCGGCCTGCTGTGCGATGATAATATTCGTGATACTGGTTGAGATCGCCGAAGTGAGAACACCATTTCGCAGATTCTCCACATATTGAATGGCTATCAACGCAGAGGAGAACAGGAGCAATTCCTGTTTATCGATCGACCAGGCACCGAAGCCCTTTTGAGTCCGTAACCAGTCCTGTGTTTCGACGATTTGATCCACTAATGAATCTCTGTTAGTAGGCAACAGGGAGAGTATTCCGAGAGACGGTAATGTGTACGTTTTGTCCATTCGGAGATTCCTTTTGCGAAAAGCTTCATTCAAAGCAATCACACGAGCGCTTGCATCCGGGCTGTCATCTCCAAGAACCAACACTTGTGTTAACGCCTGCACACTGTTTCTGGAGGAGAATTCCGGTTTTAATTCGTGATAAAGTTGTTCCATGCGTACCACACCGGAATCCACGTTGAGATCGGAAAGGGCTAACATGGCAGCAAAAATGTAGTCATCCTGTCCAGTAAGGAAACGATGCTCCGCTTTCATGCCGGCGTAAAACGATTTGGCCCGCTCCACCATATGCTGAAACTGGTCAGGTGATGCCTGAGTAGCGATCTGATAGGCAGCAATAACCAGATAATCAGAGTTGCGGAATTTGATCTCTTTCATTAAGTCATAGACATGTAAGGTGTCTGCCAGCTTCGTGTCTTCATCTGTGGTAAGAGAGAGCATGGCAGCAATGCTGATGGAAGAATTACCTCTGAATGCAGAGAAGAGTTTCGTGTTTTGCTTAATCAACTCATGGCTGTGACGAATGGCTTCCCCATCAGCAACTTTATTCTCCGTTGCATAGAGCAAGGCGACCAGACGATGAATCATCGCATGTTGCCATTTGAACGACTTCTTGATGATCTGGGTATTGGAAACGAATAATTCAACTCGTTCTGCATGATGCTCCTGCATAAGTCGACCTCCTGAATATAGACACATTTTCAACAGTTTACTATATAAGTGCATGTTCAAAAAGAGTGGTTTTCAGTACCGCTTATACAGCAACTTTATTCATTATTATTTTCTAGAGCTCTATTTCATGATCAGATTACCTTCACGCTGCAACATCAGTTCCTCCAACACTTTGAAGCTGCCAGCTTCGGGGTTTACCTCGCTGCCAGACAATCGCACTTTCTTTAAGTTAGGCAGATTCAGAAGCAGACTTGGATCGGAGAACGATGTTTTACAAGTTAGGGTAGAGATGAAATCCCATGTTTTCATCATGTATTTGTCGAAAAAGTGCAGGAACGAGACTCTCCAAACCTGTGGAATGCTGTCCAGTAGATGAGATTCATCCACCTTGGTAGCAACGAATTGTTTTCGGTTTCCGTCTACTCGCATTGGCCGTTAGGGATTCTACCAGACTGGAGATATAGGTGAGAGACTGTTCTGAATGCAGTGAGGTTTCTCTTCATGCTGCTTCGCTTGTTGCAATATGGAGAGCATGGAATTCATTGTGCCGATCTGGGTTTTCAAAGCTTCAATCTGCAGATCCAGTGCCTGTGCTACTGCCAGTTCACCAGACATGAGCGTTCGAATATCCGGTATGCTGAAATTCAAATAACGAAGTGTTGTAATCAGTTCGAGTTGCCATAGGTCTTGTGTTGTATAGAGTCGATGCCCGCCTTCCTTATGACTGGAGGGTTGTAAGAGTTCAATCTCATCATAATAACGGATCGTTTTCACCGTGGAGCCAATCAGTTTGGCTGTTTCACCGATGGATACTTTGTTTGTATTCAACGAGATCACCTCATGTTCTATTATACAATCTCCAGTCAGGGGAGATTCAATGCCGGAATAGTTGCCAAGGAAATGTAGCAGGTCCAGTTTAAATTCCACCCATCTCGGTTACAAAGGAAAGAGTGCAACTTTTACGTAAATGAAATTCAGAACAAATAATAAAAAGACGTTTATACGGTGGGTATCGTGTAAATAACAGAGGAGGAAATTGATCATGGCGAATCAAGACCAGCACACCATGCAAGATCCAACGACTCAATATCCGAAGGCTACACCAAAGTGGAAACAGCAACAGGATGAGCCGGGGCTCCAGCGTGAAATGACACCTGTTCCCGATGCGGGTGAGAAAAGTTATAAAGGTAGCGGACGTCTAACTGGCCGCAAAGCGGTTGTGACCGGAGCCGACAGCGGAATTGGCCGGGCGGCAGCGATTGCTTTTGCCCGTGAAGGTGCAGATGTTGTTCTGGCATATCTTCCGGAAGAGGAAGCAGATGCGCAGGAAGTCGTGAAGCTGATTGAGGAAGCTGGGCGTAAAGCGATCAAAATGCCAGGTGACCTGAAGGATGAGAAATACTGCGAGGAACTCATTGAATCTGCGGTAAAAGAGCTTGGCGGGATTGATATCCTCGCTAACGTGGCGGGTAAGCAGCAGTTTGTGGAGCAGATTGCGGATCTGACCACTGAGCAATTCGATGCGACGTTCAAAACGAATGTTTATTCCATGTTCTGGCTCTGCAAAGCAGCTGTAAAACACATGAAGCCGGGCAGCTCCATTATCAACACGTCTTCCATTCAAGCGTATAGTCCTTCCCCAATCCTCTTGGATTATGCTACTACGAAGGCGTCGATCAATACGTTCAGCAAAGCATTGGCTCAACAGGTGGGTAGCAAAGGAATTCGTGTCAACGTTGTTGCTCCAGGTCCAGTATGGACACCGCTTCAGGTCGTGGGTGGACAACCAGTTGAGAAGCTGGCTGAGTTTGGCTCCAATACACCACTTGGCCGTGCAGGACAACCTGCCGAGATGGCTCCAGCCTTTGTGTTCCTGGCGAGCCAGGAATCCAGCTATGTGAGTGGCGAGACACTGAATGCTAACGGCGGTACAGTTAGTCCGTAAACGTTGAATTTAAAAGGCCTATGGATCCTCACCAGCGATTATAGGCCAGTTAAACAAAGAACTCCATTCCCGATGAAGGTGAATGGAGTTCTTTGTGGTTATGTTATTTTTTATGATTATGGGATTATTTCTGATCTGGTTTCGGTTCCAAAATGGCATAACTGCCGAGCGTGGCTAATTGTGCTGTATTCAGAAGGGCTTCATCCACTGCAGCAAGGGCTTCGCCAGCAGCTGTCATGAGCTCATCAGAGTCAACAGGTGAGGCGAAACGGAGAATGACCCGGTTCTCTCCTTTTTTGAGTTCAGTCTCAGCCTTAGTTTTGTACTCATTTATGGATGCGACTTCGAGATCATTCTGCACATAATAATCATTGGCATCGCTCTCGCCATTGAACATAGCGAGCTCGGAATCAAGCCAGTAATCCTTATCCGCTATCGTTTTCTGACTTGCAGCAGTCTCATCGTTGGCATTGTACAGGAAGTATGGGATGCCAGAATAGGGTCTAAGTCCTGTAGAACAATAGAACAGTTGTAATTCCGTAGCTTGAGTTCAATGGTAAAATAGAAGAGTTACTACATATTTATATATATAAAAGAATAATTTGGGGAGGCTGGGGTGGCGTATGACAGCAGAACAGATTGTCAGAACCTTTTTTGAAGAGGTCCGATCAGGCCGAAATCCTGATTATGCAAGCAGCGTGATGGCGGAACAGGTACTGGCTCATCAAGTGATATCTGAAGAAGAGGTCACGGTGACCCGAACACCTTCCGATTATGCGGATCATGTGCGAGAAATGATCGAAGCTTACGGGGGATTTCCACTCGAAATTCAGGAGTTGCTGACGCAAGGCGATAAAGTCTATGTGCGCTGGAGACAAATGGGTACCCATGTTGGCGAAGTGAACGGATACAGTCCAACGAACCTCCCGGTTATTGAAATTGCGAGCGCAGTATACCGAGTAGAGGACGAACGAATTGCAGAGTATTGGATACAGATCGACAGGTTTGGTATCGAAAAACAATTGGAACGTAATCGGAGCTGAGTTTCTCAGCTCTTTTTTAGTTTTCAGCCCTTTGTAAGCGTTCCCGTGTTATAATGGACAAAGTTGTATACAAGTTACCTAAAACGTTTTCTGTCTTTTGACTCCAAAATCTGAAAGCGAGGTTCAGTGATGATTAAAGCAACGGAAGATAATCAATATGTTGAACTGACAAGCCCGACAAGTTTACCGAAGGCATCCGGATTCCTTTGGAATGAAAAGATGATGATTCATGTGAATTGCCGGGGGTACGCTGTGGCCCAATTTATGCAGCCCGAACCTGCCAAATACTCGTATGCGCCCAACTTGGAAGCGAAGACGTTTATGCAACCGGAGCAGCCATACTATGCTCACCATCCGGGACGATTTGTGTACATTAAAGATGAAGAAAATGGCGAAATCTTCTCCGCCCCGTATGAACCGGTTCGCAAGCAAGCGGATAGCTATACGTTCGCTGTCGGTAAACACGATATTCACTGGAAAGTGATTCAGAACGACATTTGCGTCGAGATGTCTCTGCGTCTGCCGAAGGAAGATGTGATGGAGCTGTGGCGTGTGAAGGTGACCAATCTGTCTTCGAGAAAACGCAAGCTGAGTATCTACCCGTATTATACGGTCGGTTATATGTCCTGGATGAACCAATCCGGTTCATATGTGGAAGATTTGCAGGGCATTGTCTGTTCAGCGATTACGCCGTATCAGAAATATCAGGATTATAGCAAAATCAAAAATTACAGTGACAAAACCTATCTGCTTGCAGATCACCAACCGACCGCGTGGGAAGTGAATCATGAGAGCTTTGAAGGCGAAGGAGGACTTCATAATCCTTCCGGACTTCAGTCGGAGACACTCGCTGGTGGAGATGCGCGATATGAGACACCTGTGGCTGCATTGCAATACAGAGTAGAGTTGGAAGCGGGAGCTGAGCAGGCGTATCGATTTATCTTTGGCCCGGCTCATGATGAGACAGAGATTGAGAGCATTCGTCAGCATTACTTTGTGAAACAGAATAAGGATGGACAGGATGGTTTCGCCAGAGCCGAGCAGGAATATGCTGATTATATTGCAGAAGGGCAAGGGAACATCCAGATTGAGACACCGGACAGCTGGCTAGATAATGTCGTGAATCACTGGCTACCTCGCCAGATGTACTATCATGGCAAAACCAATCGTCTCACAACCGATCCGCAGACGCGGAATTATTTGCAGGACAACATGGGCATGAGTTACATACAGCCACAGATTGCGCGGGCTGCGTTCTTGACTGCTCTGTCTCAACAGCATATAAGCGGCGCCATGCCAGACGGTATTATTTTGCACCCGGACGCAGAACTGAAATATATTAATCAGGTTCCTCATACCGATCATTGTATCTGGCTTCCGGTCTGTATGAAGACCTATTTGGATGAAACGAATGACTATAGCATTCTGGAGGAACTGGTTCCTTTTACAGACAGTGAACAGAAGGTTACTGTACTGGAACATATGAATCTTGCGATGCGCTGGTTGATCCATGAGCGTGATGCGCGCGGGTTGAATTATATCAATCAGGGTGACTGGTGTGATCCGATGAATATGGTGGGATACAAAGGCAAAGGCGTATCCGGCTGGCTGACCATTGCGACGGCATATGCATTCAATGTGTGGGCAGATATTGGTGAACAGGCAGGGCATGCCGAGGTGGCAGAGGAATTCCGTCAGGAAGCCAATCAGACCAATGCGGTAGCGAATGAGTATTTGTGGGATGGGGACTGGTATACGCGCGGCATTACGGATGATAACGTAGTGTTTGGTGTAAGCAAAGACGTAGAAGGACGCATCTATATCAATCCTCAGAGCTGGGCACTTATGAGCGGTGCTGCGGATCAGGAGAAACAGGAGAAGTTAATCCGTGCGGTAGAGGAGCAATTGGAGACGCCATATGGTGTCGAGAAGCTCGCGCCGTCCTTCACAGCCATGCGGGAGGATGTAGGTCGTGTTACGCAGAAACATCCGGGAAGTGCAGAGAATGGTGCAGTGTACAATCACGCGGCGGCTTTCTATATTTATGCGTTGTACCTGGTGGGAGAGAAGGAGAAGGCGTATCGTTTGCTGCGTAAAATGATTCCGGGGCCCGATGCCGAGGATATTCTCCAGCGGGGTCAGCTACCTGTATTTATCCCGAATTATTATCGCGGAGCTTATCGTCAATTCCCACGTACAGCTGGACGCTCCAGTCATCTGTTCAACACCGGTACGGTGCCTTGGGTGTATCGTTGCCTGATCGATGGCCTGTTCGGACTGCAAGGTCATGCCCAAGGACTTCAAGTGCGTCCGCAGTTGCCTGAAGATTGGAACGAAGCATCGGTTACGCGTTTGTTCCGCGGGGCTGAGCTGAACGTGAACATGAAGAAGGATGCAACTGTCCAGACGATTGAAGTTCATGTTGACGGTCAACGAATTGAAGGCGAGATCATCAAGAATATACAAGCCGGCGTGAAATATGAGGTGTTGGTGAAGCTACCATTTTAGAAAAGCGCACGGAGTAACTGCTGAACGGTGTGAAGAGTTATTCAGAATCACGGAGCAATTAAAAACTGCCTTTCCTTTATAGGAGGAGGGCAGTTTTTGGTTTCAGTTTGATCAGGACTGACTCATTTCTTTGACTCTGTACCAATAGCTATAAATCTCCGAATAACCCAACTTGGCGTAGAGCCTCAACGCAGGTGCATTATTGGCTACAACCTGTAGATAACTGGCCGTGGCACCCTGTTTTTTTGCCCAATGCAATAGATGCAGGATCATCTGCTCAGCGAGTCCCCGATTCCGGAAATTAACGTCTGTAATGATGTCATACAATCCAATGTAGCCACGCTCGATTACACCGAACCCGCACGCGACGACTTGCCCGTCGATCAACAGCGAGATGAAACCTACCTGCGTACGGATGTTATGTAACATTAGTTCTGTCGTTTCCCGTTGCAAATCATTCACTTGATTTAACCTGCAAAAGTGATCCAGCCACTCTCCGGTTAACTGTTCGTCAATCTGTACAGCATCGTGCTCAGGCTCTTTGATATGTTCCAGACTCCGAGTCTGGAGGTGGCTGAGATCCACAACAGCATACCCTTTGTCTTGCAAAAGTTGGTCGAGATGATCCGGCTGAATAAACGGCGTGATTTTGAATATGGTACTTAACTGATTGGAAGCATAGATGCGCTCACATTCTTCAATCTTTTCATGCACATCCAGAGTCGAGTAGTGTATGGGTTGAATGGAGTTGGCACGTTTGGTATATCCTTTGGCAAAACGCAGTACCCAGCCGTCATATAGTAAGGTAGACAAAGGTTGCCAGTGATTAAGCGATAGTTCTTCAATGGTTTTGTGTTCTGAATCTATTGTATGAGTCATATCAAACCTCCGATTTCATAATTAAATAATAATACATATTAATGAATGAAAATACAATGTGAACATATATATCGCCGAACAGTATGCATTATAGCCGGAGATGGTATACAATTTGATTTGGTTGAATGAATAACTTTTAGAAGTGGAGCGCGTTATGCTAACTATAGAATTAAATAATCACAGTATTAACTGTCTTGTTGAATACGGCAAACGAAAAAAAGTTTCCATCACGATGGATTTGCCTTACATGGTCACGATCAAAGCACCCAATGGTACCAGTGAAGACATGCTCCGGCAACTTGTGGAGCAACATGGGGATGTGATTCTGAAGAAATCCGCTCTGATGCAGCGGGCGCTTGATGGTCCTCAAGCCAAGGAATACGAAGATGAGGGCAAGGGGAAGTTTCTGCTTTTTGGCAAGGAGCACGCATTGCATGAATTAATTCCTGTAGTGGGGCTTACAGAAGAAGAGTTGCGGGCGAATCTGAAGAAGTTTTATTTTGCCGAGTGTAAACGCATGATTGGGGAGCGCATCGGACGCTATCAGCAGGAGTTGAAGGTGAAGCCGAAGTCAGTAGAGATCGTAGATTCTCCCACCAAGTGGGGCAGTTGCAGCTGGGACAAAAAGCTTACGTTCAATTATCGCCTGGCGATGGCGCCACTGGAAGTGATTGATTATGTCATCATTCATGAACTGTGCCATATTCACCACATGAATCATGATCGCTCTTTCTGGCGGCGGATCGGCAGCATCATGCCGGATTACAAAACGAAAGAAGATTATCTGATGCGCAATGGTCGAGCTATGACGCTATAGTACTGACCAATCCGGCGAGTGCATAGGAGATACTTTACGAGTACAGGGCATGAAGTTCTTCCTGCTCTACTGTACGGATCCCTTGATTGAACACCTCAGTCCAGCTTGTTACATCGATGGGTGGAATTTTTCTCCACACCAGCTGTTCTGCTTGTACATTTGGAGTACAATATAAGCAAATATACCCGTACCACGAACCATTAGATGTCCCCGTGGTGGAAGGAGCCCCAGATGGCTGAGAGTAACCATTATTCTGTGTTGGTAGATGAGTATATCTCGGAGTTTGCGCCCGATGTACAGGTGAGATTGCAGGCGTTAAGACAGATTATTCGGGAGTCGGCTCCACACGCCGAGGAGAAGATCAGTTACAAGATGCCCACGTATGCGCAGCATGGGAATCTGGTTCATTTCGCCGCATACCAGCATCATATTGGGTTTTACCCTGCTCCCAGTGGAATCCTGGCGTTCAAGGAGGAACTCTCCAAGTATAAAGGAGCGAAAGGATCAGTACAGTTTCCGCTGGATCAGCCATTGCCTGAGGATCTCATCCGCCGGATTGTGGAGTTTCGGGTGAAAGAAAATGTGGAGATCGTGCTGGAAAAGAAACGTAAGAACTGAGCTCCTACAACTAAAACTCATATCATAAACCAATAAAAACAGTCGGATGCATATGCATTCCGACTGTTTTTATTTAGATTTTAGGTTTTACTTTGGTCGTTACTTCATTTTACTTTGTTCTATTTCTATTCTCTTGCTTCACTTCTATTCAAAGGAATACGTGACGTTTGAATTGCTGGCAGTAGGAATGAAATACATGAAGCTTGGGTCTACTTGCAAGTAGATGGTCAGATCAGACACACCCAGATTGCGGACGGTCAGACTGAACCGACCGTTAGCATCCAGCTTCACCGTTTCAGTGCGAATATGTTTTTCTTCAGGTGAAGGACCGTGGATTTGGAAAGAGAACGTTTTATTCGCATAAGCCGCGAGCGTTCCCCGTACTTTCAGTGTGCGATCCGCTGTATATTCGAACTGCATCAGATGATTATCCAGGTAATCCTCGTACCCCGTATCCGGTTCTTGTGGCTGTGTTCCAGGGTCTTGTGGTTCTGTTCCAGGATTCTGTGGATCGGTCACAGGCTCCTGAGAAGCGTTGCTAACCGAGAAGAAACGTGTCTGGTATGAAATTTCTGCTTTGGACCCGTCTTTCTTTTTCAAACCGGTAATGCGAACGTTGAACGTATCGCCTGCCTTCAGGGATTTCAAGTTATCTGGGCGGAAAATGACAGCGTAGTTATATCCATAACCATCAGTATTTACGTTGAAAAATGCTTTGGCAGGATCACTGCTAACCGGGGTTTTAGATCCCAATACCCAAGTTTTCTGATCCGATGAACGGACGATCTCCACCTGTACCTCGGAATTGGTAGGCTTTGCAAAGACGTCCGGGTTCAGCTGTGCAGACCAGGCTTGCGACACATGGAATGCTTCAACAGGGAATGCCCCTTTGTTCGGATACAAGTTGTAATTGTAATTGAGTTTTCCTGAGCGGCTTGTATCCATAACTTGCATGGTGCTGAAATGGCTTGCATAGTTTTTGTTGTCCCGGGATGCAATCCCGAAACCGACCTTCTTCAGTTGCGGACTCAAAATCCAGCGGCGATGGCCGAGTGCCCCAATATTGCTGGCATCCGAATCATCCATATATGCTTCAACACTTTTGACAGCAAGGTTGCCGGTAGCAGTATAAGAAGCGTACAGATTGGAACTGGAAGTCGACTTGGCACCCAGATCAAAAAAGTCCTTCGGCATATCTGCCAGACGAGCCGGGAAGTGAGTTAATTCTCCGGTAGAAACAACAACCGCTCCATGTTGGGCTTGACGATTGAGCGTAGCGTCCAGAACAAGATCGCCCTCTAGCCCGGAAAGATAACGATAAAAGTTCGCTGCGCCTAGAGCCTGTTCCAATGTGGAATCACTTACTACACCAGCAACGTAAGGTGCCTTGGTCGAGGGGTTCTGTGTGAAGGTGGCTGTCTGGTCCTTACCACTCATCCATTGCGTCCATTTCTGACTAATTTCTTGCTCACTTCGCTCAGGCAGCAGACTGTCGACAGGGGCTGCAGTGATCTGCTGGGTCCCGAGCAGCATGAATAATAGGCCTGCCAGAGGAAGAGAGAGTAACGAGCGGATGTACCTTTTTTGAATAACCATGTTCTGATCTCCTTTTAGTTAAAAATATTAATATTATGTATCCAATGTATTTTATCGACATTAAAGGGATAATTCGTTAGTTTTCGAATTGAATAGTTTGTTTGAATTCAGCGATTTTTCAGCCAGAGCCATTATAATACTCACGGAATCCTGTATTCGAAAAGGAGTTTTGGCATGTCTAAGATTCTGCAAAAATCGTTTTATCTCATTCTGCTCGTGTTTGTTGCGGTGTTTATTGTTTCGTCCTTGTTGGTTCGGGCACAGTACAACTATGCCTTGTATGGGGACAATCCCATTTTGGGTATGCAGCAGTGGAGTATTTTTCTCTCGGTCATTCTTTTGCTTCTCTGTTCAGGTATCGGGCTGTATGCTCTGTTGACTACTCCCTAGAGGTGAAAGAGGCGCCGCCGGTATGAATGACCGTACAGGCAGACCGGATATGATGCAGGGAGTGATGAATGCCGACATTACAGGTAGAGTTATCTCCGAGCAGGGAATGGAAGGGTACCGGAATGGAAATAGGACAACACCGAGAGGGTCGAACGGATGGTGGTTGTCCAGTAAAAGATGCTGGGAATATCGTCATTTTGTAATTGCTTACATTCGGGATATGGGTTATTATGGAAACAGTTGTTTTTTGAAGGGAGTGAGCGTCATGAAACGACGGTCTAAGATGGTATGTTCTATTACTACAATAAAGGTAAGAACGAACTGAATAATTCCGGCAGACCATCAGATGCAGGGTGGAACACATCCAGTTTCCCAGTCGATCTGAGATCTGCCGATATATAGGGATATAACTGCTCATTTTTTCTGGCGTATGCGAGGTTTATTTGCTTGTGCAAATTTCTCATACACTCAGAATTTTTTAAAGCCGCAGGTATAGCCTGTGGCTTTTTGCGCGCAAAAATAGGTATTCGAAGGCTACAAGGAATGCACATGAACGATCAAAAAGGAGAAATGCCCATGTTAACATTAAAATATTTATTTCAAAATAACGATCTTGCCGAGATGATTCTGAAGAATTGGAGTTACGATCCCGAGTCGTTGGACATGTTTCAGTATTATCGTATATCCTCCAATGCTGTGTATCCGTTCAGAGATCAGGGGGAAGTTCGATTGCTTCGTTTTGCCCCGGTAGAGGAAAAAAATCAAATCAATCTTAGCGCGGAACTGGAGTTCCTCCGATATCTTCGAATGAATCATTATGGAGCGATGGAGGCTGTGCCTTCCCATTCTGGAACAGAACTCGTAGAGGCCCACACGCCATGGGGGACGTACTATGCTTCCGTCTTCAAGCGAGTACCCGGATCACAGTTAGGAGGCATAGAGTTGAATGATGCCATCCTGTACAGCTATGGTCAGGCATTGGGCGAGCTGCACCAGCTATCGCGTACTTTCACGCCTGAGCAGGAGGAGAAGCGGCGCTGGAGTTACATGGATGTATTGAATTGGATGCAGGAGAATCTGAAGGATTTTCCAACAGAGACGGCTGCTCTGAACGAAGTAGAGTTTCTCCGAACGTACTTTCAGACTTGGCCGATAACCCAGCATAATTTCGGACTCATCCACTACGATTTTGAACTGGACAATGTCTTCTATGACGAAGGGAGCCAGGCTTGTTATGCCATTGATTTTGATGACTCGATGTATCACTGGTACGCGATGGATGTAGAGCAGAGTCTGGATAGTTTACGTGAGGAGATCGAGCCTGAGCAATGGGAGCAGAAGAAGCAACTATTCCTGAACGGGTATTGGTCCAAGGCAGGAGAACGTTATGATCTGGAGAGGTTGTTCCCCGCATGTCGTCGTTTTGCCGACTTGTACGGTTATGTGCGTGTGCTTCGGTCTGTTGCAGAGCAGTGGTCAAATGAGCCGGAGTGGATGAGCGGACTAAGAGCGAGGTTGGAGAGAAAAATGACAGAAAGGGCGGAGCAATTCGGTCATCCGATTTAATTTCTAGTGCAGATTGAGACTTAAGCCATAAAGGGATCAGATATTTACCCATAATGTCAGAAAATTCTTAGAATTTTGGTGTTTTCGTTATATTTTAAATGTATTTGAAAGCATAAGTTTGCCATAAGTCGAAATTGTAAGCATAAAGTTGCAGTGAGTCCCATTAGGACGACTTATGATAATTAAATTTAGACAGCCGGCAAGTAATCGGCTGTCTTTTTCATTGAACTAACGGGCAGGATAGTTTATTGAAGGCGGAGAATAATTTCTGATAGAACTCGATAACAAAGCCAAGGTAACTTTATAATTTTACAATTGTAAAGGGGAGATCAATGTTGAAACGAATGCCTTTTGAACGCCCAACGGAGCATTATGACGAACGAATTTATAAAATTGACGAACAAATTTGTGTAATGTTGAAACTTCGAAAACAGCTTTCAAACAAAAATCCTGGTTTCCCACCATTTGAATATATCTCTAAATGGGCGGAAACTTTTGAACTTTACGAAGATTTTCTGAAAGTCGTTTTTGGAACATTGAGAAGTGAAGAGCATTATAAACCAATGGTTGATCCATCGGATTTCAGAAAACATATACCGGTATTAAAATCAGTCGAAAAAGGGAATTTCTTTTATACTTTAAATTCAATAAAGCAATATAATAATGCAAGTGTAGTGACTTTCAATATTGATTGGGATGAGTTTGAGGTACCCTCATTTGCTAATAATCACCACCATTTTGAATTGCAAATTGGAGAAGAATATGATTGCCGAATGCTAAAAGGTGGTGGTCATTCAGGTCATGCTTTTACTAATTATGTAGTATCACCGCCAATACCTGATAAAACTCCAGGACTTGAGTTAACGTTCATAGAATATTTTAAGCCATTCAGTGAAAAGGAGACGGGAACAAAGATTGTCTTTAGTCTTGAATAGCTTCAACAAGCATGGATTAAACTATCGGGAAACAATAGTTATAAAACCAAGGGAGGCCGCTGATCAACAGGATCAGGGGCTTTATTCGACTAATCACATTAACTGGAGTGGATACTATGCTTTCTAATTTTATAAAATGAAAAAAACTGGCATGTATATATTATATTCAGTCGAGACTCAGGTCAAAATCAGGCTCACACATATAATCTAAAGGGTACAGATCATCTCGGGACGAGATTAATGCACGGAAGTAAAGATCCCTGATATCGTGCTCTGCCATATTTCCATCGGAGCGATTGGAGACAAGCTCAGCTACCACAAACACATCCTCCACGCGATTACATTTAAAAAGAACATTCTTCGGATTAATGACTTCCTCCAGATAGCTATATGTCATCACGTGAAAGGCTTGTCCACGCCAGTTCGTCTTAATTACTTTATAGGACTGTGTGCGGATCAGATCCAGATAACGTTCCAGCTGAAACGTATGCTCAAATTGCGTTATGTACCCTTTTTTGTCCACATCAATCGTAAACTCCACATCATAGCTCACATGCATTTCATCTTTATACGTCCCCTTCATGACCTTCATGCTGTCAAAGTGTGATCCAAATTCCGGATCTTCCACATAGGGAAGGGTAACGATTTCAGGATGAACATGATCTGTGATCTTGCTGTTCATGGAGGGTGCGGTGTAATACTTCGATGGTTGAAGATCAATCGATCCAATCATGCTTCCTGGAAAACCGGGGCTGCAAGTTATTCGCATAGTCATCTCCTTTAGATTTAATCAGTAGTTAGACGAATGACTATGGAGAAAGTTGCACCAGAATTAGGAGATGGAGTTGTATTTCCAATCGTCTTGCTCTTTTGATACAGTATCTGTAGGACAATGCGCGTGCAGAAGAGCACACCTTTTTGAATGGTTTCCTTCCACTTCATATCAGCATGCAGGGATTCCGGAACTTGAAGTGTACAGAGGTCATGGTGCACCTCCTCATATCTGGATATGAGCAAAATTGAATTAGGAGGCCTACAATGTTATCCAATAAAGTGATTGATCATTGCCAGGAGCAAGGCTGGTGGCATGAAGATGTTCCCGCAGCATACGAAGAAGCACTGCAAAAGCTTGAGATTGATCTTCAGTCGGATTTTGCACAATTTTATTTACATGCAGAGGATGGACCGACCTTTTACAGCAGACATCAGGAGTTGTATCAGATCTGCTGGTTTATGGAGAACACCGTATATATGGAAGACGTGAATGTAGCACAGCTCACATTGGGGCTACCCGAGGCGTATATTCCTATGGACAGTTTTGAAGGTGAAGGTGGATTTTTCTACAACCGTCAGACGGGAGAAGTGGTGCTGGTAGAACTGGGTGAGTCGATCGAACGGTTTCTCAATGGCGAGAGTAAGCCGCAGTGGGCTGATTTCAATGCTTTTTTGGAGTGGTTCTTCGTTCTGGAGGAGGAGACGGTGCAATGAATGATCTAACACCAAGCCCAAGAGACGTGTTGAGTTATTACAAGGAAGAGCGGGCTAAGCGCAAGTAGAGTAATTCTGACCATTCTGACCATACCATACAACGAAAAGGGTACCCCAGTTGGCCAATCATTGACCATAGGCGTACCCTTTCGAGTTGAATATTCGTTTATTACGGGATGTCCGCTTGAATCTAATCCGAAATGTTGCGCGTATAATATTCAATAATATCCTTACGACGGATAATACCCAGGAAGACACGATCGACATCTACCACGGGTACAAAATTTTGGTCTGCTGCAAGTGTCAGCATATCCTCCATTTCAGCCTCAATGTAGACACATTCATTATATACCCGATTGTTAATCTCATGGACTTGAACCTGATCCATATTATCGAAAGTCAAGCCGGGTGTATTTCGCATTTTCCATAACAAATCGCCTTCGGACAGAGTAGCAACATATTTTCCATCCTGGTCAATCACGGGAATGGCGGTGTAGTGGTGCGATTCCAATTGCTCAATAGCATCTTTCATGGAAGCGGTAGACTTGATATAGGCCACTTCGGCTTTGGGGAGTAAAAAATAGCTGATTTCCATCATCGGGCTCCTTTTCAGCCTTTTGCATAGCAAAAAAGCTTTAGTATGTAATCTCACTCTTCTTATTTAAACATATTATGTGAGCTTTCGGCTATTTTTAATGATAAATTCGTCAGATTTGTTTCATTGTTTAAATGGCTCTGGAAATCTATAGTGTATATTAGAGGTGATGTAACCATGAAATCCAAACGTAAGTTAATGTACGGACTGCTACCCATATTATTTGCAGGTGGCATCGGAATGTATCTATACATGCAGAATAACAAAGAAGCAGAAGCGAAGCCCCAGACTACCGTGAATCAGTACATAGAGCATCTGCAGAAAAAAGAGTTCGATCAGCTATATACCTTGATGACACCTGCTTCACTGCAAGAGTCGGGCATGAACAAAGAACAATTTGTTGAGAAATACAATGCGATCTATTCGGGTATGGAAGTATCCACCATCAAGGCGGAGGTTAAGCCTGTGGAAGTTACCGAAACGGCCGCCGATGGAAGTAAAACAGATGCTGAGGATAAAAACACGGATACGTATGAGGTGGACTATAACCTGCAACTGACAACCTTTTTGGGAGAAGTCAGCGAGACGCATACACTGAAACTGGTCCGACAAGAGCTTGAGGATGGGGGAAAAAACTGGCAAATTAACTGGCAGCCTTCGCTGATCCTGAGTGACATGATTAAGGGGAGTAAGGTACGAGTGAGGACACTGTTCCCGGATCGTGGAAACATTGTGGATCGTGATGGTTTGCCGCTGGCTACCAAGGGCACGATGAATGAATGGGGCATTGTACCCGAGAAACTCGGTGATAACCCGGATCAGATGATTGCCCGAATCGCGAGCCATTATCAGGTTTCGGAAGATGCCATTCACAAGGCGCTTGCGCAGACATGGGTGAAGCCGGAATATTTTGTCCCGATTGCATCCACAGAGGAGTTTGACGTCCCGGCGTCTTTAAGTGGGGTTACAATGCAAAGCAAGGAAATCCGTTATTATCCACTCGGCGAGGCAGCGGCGCATCTGATTGGTTACGTACGTAAAGCCACCAAGGAAGATCTGGATAAGGATACGGAAGGATATTATCGTGCAGAAGATTGGATCGGCAAAGCAGGTTTGGAGCAGTCCATGGAGAAGCAGCTGCGCGGTGAGCGTGGTGGTCTGATTGAAATCACCGATGAATCCGGTAACTCACTTTCTGAGCTTATTCGAAAAGATGCTGTAGATGGACAGAATGTTCAACTGACCATTAGCTCCAAGCAGCAGAAGAAATTGTATCAGACATTATCCAGCGGAGGAGACGCCGGAGCGATGGTTCTGATGAATCCGACGGACGGCAACCTGCTGGCGTTGGTCAGTGCGCCTTCCTATAATCCGAACAAGATGGTTACAGGACTTACACAGGCAGAGTGGGATGCTTACTCGGCGAATGAGAAGCTTCCTTTTATCAACAGAGTCACTACCCGGTATGCACCAGGATCAACCTTCAAAGCGATTACAGCCGCAGCGGGACTAATGGAAAAGGTGACCACAGCGGACAAAACACATGATATCTCTGGCTTGCAATGGCGTAAAGACGATAGTTGGGGCGGTTATTATGTCAAGCGTGTGAAGAGTTTATCCCCGGTGAATATGGTCGATGCACTGGTGTATTCGGACAATATTTACTTTGCAATGGAAGCCATAGAGATGGGCAGCACCAAGTTTATTGAGGGGATCCAGAAGTTTGGTTTTGGCGATAACTTTGGACTGGATGAACTGTACCTGAAGCCGAGCCAGTATGCTAACGAAGCGAATCTGGATCTGTCATCCGAGGTGTTGCTCGCTGACACGTCCTACGGACAAGGAGAAATGTTGATGTCGCCGATTCATCTGGCGTCGTCATTTACACCTTTTATTAATGAAGGAAAATTGGTGAGACCTGTCCTGATCGAGGGAAAAGAAACTTCTGACCCAGAGGTGGTTATTACTCCCGAAGTTGCGAATACGGTTAAGGATGCTTTGGGAGAAGTTGTCTCCCGACAGGGAGGCACGGCACATACCTTAAACTCAATACCTGGAGGACTCGCCGGTAAGACAGGAACAGCCGAACTGAAAGCGAAGAAAGGCGAGAAGGGGCAAGAGAACGGATTTTTCGTGGTGTTTGATACCGAGTCACGGGACTTCCTGTTATCCGCTGTGATTGAAGAAGTGAACGGCCGGGGCGGAAGCCATTATGTCGTGGATAAATTGAAGCCTTTTCTGGAAAAGTTGGAGATTAGGCATTAGTCTGATGCAATCAATAGAATAGTTGTGCAATTATAATAAACAGCCCGGTCACCATCATGTTATGGTTCTCACATGTGACCGGGCTTTTTTATATTATTTTATAGATATGAAATCATTTATTTTCTTGCAGTAATCATAAATCGTGCCGAGTTGGTACGAATGCCCTTCTCGTCGTGGTTTTCTTCCACAAACTGCTGGAAGCGCTCCAAGTCAGTTTCAATTTCTCCGAAATTAGGAATAATTGGTGCATGGGTCAGGAGAAACATCAAATCTTCGGGTGTAGCGTAATATTCCACTACATTATATTCACGGGCTTGAATGTCATGGAAACCTGCTTTTTGAAGTTCACGCGTGTACCGTTCCATCAATGTGCCAGGTCGAATGCCAAGGCTTTGTCCACGGCCAAAAGCTTCTGAAATGTTGGATTTATCGTGTTCACTGACCTGCTGGGTTAGAAATATCCCACCCTCAGCAAGAACTCTGAAGACTTCTGAAGCAGAGAATCCGGAGTGTCTGGAGGAGACCAGATTAAAAAAGTTTTGGGGAAATGCCAGTTTCTCTGCATCCATATGCACAAAGCGTACATTGGGATGAGGGCCCGTAGCCTGAAGATTATGCTGTGCCGTTTCAATCATTCCCTGAGAGAGATCGATTCCCACTAATAACAAGGCTTCTTTGGCAATGGAGAGAATAGCTTCTCCACCACCCGTCCCAATATCCAACAATAGATCGGACGATCGCGTATGGCGAACAACTTCCTCATAGAAGTTCCATCCGACATTTTCCGAGACCACGTTCATAGAGCTGAAGTTCCAGCCATTCTTGCGACCTACTCGTTCATAAAAATCAGCATAGTTTATTTTGTTCTTCATTTTAGTATTCCTCCAATGTGAGTTTTCTTGAACAGGACAGGAGTGTTGTGCGTTATCATTCTAGTGTAGATGGTCGAACAGGATCAAAAGGACAGACGTGTCCCGTGATAGCTGGTACGCGTTTTGACCCAGCCCGACGACTACTTACTTCGAACAATTCGGAACAACATCCGTGTCACCTCACAGGTTGGAATATCACTAATTATATTCAATTGACAGCGTATACGCGAGATGTTATTTTGAGGTGGAATCTATTATATAAGTTCGAGGTGATCGATGGTGGCTATTCGTGCTAAGCAGATTTTTGTCAATTTACCTGTCCAAGATTTGAAGAAATCCGTTGATTTTTTTACTAAGGTGGGGTTTGAGTTTGATGCCAATTTTACGGATGATTCCGCTACCTGTATGATCATCGGAGATAACATTTATGCCATGCTTCTGGTGGAGGAGCGTTTCCAATCCTTCATCTCGAAAAAAATCTCCAATGCTGCCGATACAACCGAAGTTATCGTTGCCCTGTCTGTAGATAGCCGTGAGCAGGTGGATGTGATTGTACAAGCTGCCCTAGATGCAGGAGCGAAGCCATACAACGAACCACAGGATCACGGATTCATGTATGGATGGAGTTTTCAGGATCTGGATGATCACCTATGGGAAGTCTCCTATATGGATCTAAGTGCTTTTCCTTCAGAGTGATAAAATGAAATTAAGTAGAGCCTTCCTTTATATAGGAAGGTTATTTTTTTATCCACGATGACTGGTTCAATTATGAAAAGTTATCGTTACCGTTCCATCAGACGCGGAAGGAGAGTTGGCCTATGGCTAATTCTCCTTTATTTGATTGCATATATTGAGTGTATCTGTTAAAATACAGAACGAATGTTCAGTATGGATGGAACGGAGTGAAACGAATGAATATGAATAAAAAACAACTTCAGACTGAGCAGACCAAGAAAAAACTTGCGGATGCTTCCAAAGCCCTTTTTGTACAAAAAGGCTATAAAGCAACGTCCATTGAGGATATTGTAGCTGCAACGGGCAGCAGCAAGGGCAATATATATTACCATTTTAAAAGTAAAGAAGGTCTGTTCCTCTATCTAATCGATGAGTGGGATCGGGAGTGGGAAGAGAGTTGGGCCGCTAAAGAGCATCTTTATCGCACCTCCACGGAGAAGATTTACGGCTTGGCGGAACAATTGATACTGGATGACATGAATCATCCTTTGACCAAAGCAGCAGATGAGTTCTTCACCGGGGAGAAGAAAGAGAATGATATCGAGGAACGAATTGCCTTGATGTTCAAGCGGCATCTTCAATTTAACAAACAAATGATAGAACAAGGGATTGAGAGCGGTGAGTTCAAACCAGACAATGTAGATCATCTCGCACTGATTTTAGAAAGTACCATTATTGGTCTTAGTCAGATGTCACGGGGTATGGAGTCTGACCAGGCCCTCGCTTTGTACCGTCAAGCTGCCAGTGTATTTTTGCACGGCATTGCAAAAGATAAAGATTAAGCAACATTCTGACAACTACGGAGGATGGAATCATGGCATTACTAACACGGAACAGGGGCGCATTGCTGCTGTTAATGTTTAATATTTTTCTCGTTTTTACGGGTATTGGTCTGGTTGTACCGATCATGCCTGCATATATGGATCTACTGCATATCACGGGGTTCACGGTTGGTTTGCTAGTAGCGGCGTTCTCCTTCACCCAGTTTCTGTTCTCGCCTCTTGCAGGACGTTGGTCGGATACCTGGGGACGTAAGAAAATTATAGTTGGCGGCATGCTGATCTTTGCTGTATCGGAGTTCATGTTTGGTGCAGTTAATGCACCGGTGTTGCTCTTCGCAGCCCGTATGCTGGGTGGTATTGGAGCCGCGATGATCTTCCCGGCAGTTATGGCCTACACCGCGGATATTACGACAGAGGAAGAACGCGGCAAAGGTATGGGCTTGATTAATGCAGCCATAACAACCGGATTTATCATTGGTCCAGGAATTGGTGGATACATTGCAGACTTTGGCATTCGAATTCCATTCTATGCGGCAGGGGTTGCCGGTTTATTGGCAGCGATCATTACAATGATTATTTTGCCTGAATCGGCACGAAGCACAGGAGAGCAAAGTAAACCTGTGGCTGGCGCAGCGAAGGTTAAAGGTCCGGGTATGGTAACACAATTGCTGAATTCGTACCGTGAACCGTACTTTTTCAGCTTGATTATCGTGTTTGTTATGGCATTTGGTCTGGCGAACTATGAGACGGTATTTTCACTGTTTGTGGATCACAAGTTTGGTTTCACGACGAAAGACATTGCATTCATTATTACATTTGGTTCCATCGCGGGCGCGGTTGTGCAAGTATCATTGATCGGTTGGTTGCTCAACCGGTTTGGTGAAAAGATGGTCATTTCGGTCTGTCTGTTATTTGTAGCGGTATTTGTACTGTTGACCTTGTTCGTGCATACGTACTGGCTCATTCTTGTCGTAACCTTCATCGTGTTTCTGGGTATGGATATTTTGCGTCCGGCAATTAGTACGCAGATGTCCAAATTGGCACAAGAACAACAGGGCTTTGTGGCCGGACTGAACTCGGCGTACACCAGTTTGGGGAATATCGCAGGTCCAATCGTAGCTGGAGCACTATTTGATGTCAATATTAACTATCCTTACGTTTCGGCAGCTGCCGTTCTGGCAATCTGTTTCCTTTTATCCTTACGGGTACTCAGAGGGGTCAAAACGGTAAAACAACCGAAGGCTGAAATGTAATTTTCATTTTGGGAAATAAATGCATTAACCAAAGAAGTCGACTACACTTGGAAAAACATGTGCAGTCGACTTTTTTGATATTACGGTATTAACGGATTTCTCCATTCGTTTCAATCAGTTTTTGATACCAGTGGAAGCTCTGTTTGCGGATACGTCTCAATTCCTTGATATCGAATTCCTCACGGTCCACATAGATGAATCCATAACGTTTGCTTGATCACCTCAATTGGTCATAATAATAACAAAAAAACCCAAACTAAGGCTTAATAAACAGCCTTGGTTTGGGTATCGCCTGCTGACCAGTAACAATCCCGAAGAAGACGCAGCTTCCTCTTTCAATTATGTCCACTATACCGCTTTCATAGCAGAATAACAATACATTGATTTCTGGAAATGGACGTAAAGACGTGGATTTTTGGTATAATAAGATTGCTGGAAGTGAATTAGATGGGCTGGGTTGCATAATAGGTTACCGAGGACGGTCATTTTTAAGCATATACAGGATTAATGGAGTGATAAGATGAGCAAAGCAAAAGGAAAAGGCGGCACCGGCCGCGGTACTGGCAAAAAAGGCTGGAACCGTTGGCAAGCAGCTGCTAACCGGGCGAAAAGTGCCCCGAAGCCTTATAAAAGTAAAGGCACGAAGAAGAAGGATGATACCGAAACTTCAAGTGGCAAGCCCGAGTAAGTGTGGCTTGACGATGCCAGAGGAGAGAGCTGCCTGACTATCGGGTGGGTCTCTTTTTGTTTGGAATTATAAAAAATTAAATTGACAGTATTGTAGATCTGGTAATAATATAGATCTTACGCAAATTAGATGGTAGTGCTACTATATGGAGAAAGGAGCATCAGCATGCCTGTAAATATGGATGAAAATCCACTTGGGCTGATTTTGTCACGTACGTATCTGGCATACAAAAAAACAACAACCAGAAATCTGAGTGAACAGGATATTACGCCGGAACAATTTGCAGTTCTGAACGAATTGAGCAAAGCGGGAAGTCATATATCACAGAAGAAACTGGCTGAATTAACCGTTCGGGACCAGACAACTGTGGGGAAAATTATAGACAAGTTGATTCGCAAAGGTCTGGTGACCAGAGAAGAAGATCCGCAGGATCGCCGAGCGGTTTTGCTTTGTTTGACGGCGGAAGGACTGGAAATGAATAACGTTCTGACACCCAAGGCAAAACAACAAGAGCAAGAGGCACTCGCCGAATGTTCCCCTGAAGAGCTTGAAGCATTCATGAATGTGATGAATCGAATCTATGAGAAGATGAAATAAATTTTTTTGGCCAAATATGTGCATGTGCATATATATGTAGTGCAATTATTTTAATTTTAACCATTGGGAGTCGTGAACGAATGAAAAGCTTCAAAGAATTTTTGAAAGTACCACAGACGAAAATAGGATTGGTTTTTGCACTACTTGTTCCGTTGTTATTTGTTGTGATCTGGATGACGGGTTATCATCAAGCTACGGAGAGAGTAGATCAGCTTCAAGTAGCGCTGGTGAACGAAGATGGGACACAGGGAACAGAAGTGCAGAAGCAGATTGAGACGCTCGCCCCGTTCCAGGTAAATGTGCTGGATTCTACGAAGGAAGCCGAGCAACAGATGAATGCGGGTAACTATGCGATGGTTATTGTGATTCCGGAAGGGTTTGCTGACCAGATTGGTAGCGGAACAGAGGCGAGCTTGTCCTTTTATATCAATCAGGGTAATGCGGATGTAGCCAAATCCATTGTGGAACATGCTGCGACCGGAATGACCGCACAAATGGGTCAAGGGATTCTGGAATCCAAGGTAGAATTGACACTCCATAACGATAGTATAAACAGCGACGATTTAAGTGCAGCCATTGGACAAGCGATGGCGAAAATGAATGAAGGGCCTGTGAAGGCTGAAATTAATAAAACGAACAGTGTGAGTGATTTTGCAACATCGATGCTGCCCATGATTCTGGGTTTTATCACCTACATTGCTTCAATGACCATGAATATTCAGTTCAATATTACGTCGAATATCATGAAGCGTAACCATTCCAAATGGGAAATCTTCTGGGGACGGCAAATGCTGTTATTGTGTATAGCGGTGATCGTTCCCCTAATTGTGGATACAGTAGCTCTTCAGTTCACGGATGTTGCGAGCTCCTTCGGCGCGTTGTATTTGTATCATGTGCTTGTAAGTCTGGCTTGTATCTGTTTTACACAAATGAGTTTTGCCCTGTTTGGCAATGCAGGCCCTCTATTTAATGTAGCGATGGTTCCGCTCCAGTTGATGACAGCAGGAAATATCATTCCAGCCGAGATGCTGGCGCCATTCTATCGTTATATTGGAAACTTTCTGCCTGCTTCCAATGGAGTACAGGGATTTATGCGTTTGATCTATAGTGGAGAAGCTGTGGGTGGATACGTGGTTCATCTTCTGTTGATCTCCGTTATAACGTGGGGAATTACATTGCTGAGAGTTGGCATGCAAAAAGCGGGTAATGGACAAATGACGATGACGCCTCCAGCAACAGCACAGGCACAGCATTAAAGGGTATATAATGTAATAACACACAAAAAAGTGGTTCACGTATAGTTATATGCGTGCATCACTTTTTTTGTTTATCTTCTATAATACTGCTACTTATACACGTGGTAACGTTCAGTGTACCCCTGTAATCTTGTATGACGTTGATAAAAGGATAAGTTTAATTGAGCTTATTAATGAAGCTAAAATATATCAGAGGAGATTTAGTCCTAATAAATCTAAATGGAGATCAACACAGTAAAAGGTAGTCAATTTTCAAAATTGAATTTAATTAAATTAAGTGTTGTAATTAATATCTATACGTGATATATTATTAATCCGGCCAAGAAAACACGGTTTACACGGTGCGGCAAGCGAATAAAATAAGCTTCGAAAGAAACTTAAAAAAAGAGCTTGCAAAGTTGGTTCGGACATGGTAATATATAAGAGTTGCTGAAGAGAACAACGTTCGGCAACGAAACAAGTTTGATCTTTGAAAACTGAACAACGAGTGAGTAAACATTCTGCTTGCAGAATGAACGCGAAAGTTTGAGACAAGCCTTGGCTTGAATCGACTGGAGCACAAATGAGATTTTTAATCTCGTCAGATTCAAAATGAGCTTATCGCTCTTTTCAAATACTTGAGATGATTTTCATAGCGTTTAACCACGCTACTGAAATTCATCTTTATTGGAGAGTTTGATCCTGGCTCAGGACGAACGCTGGCGGCATGCCTAATACATGCAAGTCGAGCGGAGTTGATAGGAAGCTTGCTTCCTGGATACCTAGCGGCGGACGGGTGAGTAACACGTAGGCAACCTGCCCTCAAGTTTGGGACAACTACCGGAAACGGTAGCTAATACCGAATAGTTGTTTTCTTCGCCTGAAGAGAACTGGAAAGACGGAGCAATCTGTCACTTGGGGATGGGCCTGCGGCGCATTAGCTAGTTGGTGAGGTAACGGCTCACCAAGGCGACGATGCGTAGCCGACCTGAGAGGGTGATCGGCCACACTGGGACTGAGACACGGCCCAGACTCCTACGGGAGGCAGCAGTAGGGAATCTTCCGCAATGGGCGAAAGCCTGACGGAGCAATGCCGCGTGAGTGATGAAGGTTTTCGGATCGTAAAGCTCTGTTGCCAGGGAAGAACGCTTGGGAGAGTAACTGCTCTCAAGGTGACGGTACCTGAGAAGAAAGCCCCGGCTAACTACGTGCCAGCAGCCGCGGTAATACGTAGGGGGCAAGCGTTGTCCGGAATTATTGGGCGTAAAGCGCGCGCAGGCGGTCATTTAAGTCTGGTGTTTAATCCCGGGGCTCAACCCCGGATCGCACTGGAAACTGGGTGACTTGAGTGCAGAAGAGGAGAGTGGAATTCCACGTGTAGCGGTGAAATGCGTAGATATGTGGAGGAACACCAGTGGCGAAGGCGACTCTCTGGGCTGTAACTGACGCTGAGGCGCGAAAGCGTGGGGAGCAAACAGGATTAGATACCCTGGTAGTCCACGCCGTAAACGATGAGTGCTAGGTGTTAGGGGTTTCGATACCCTTGGTGCCGAAGTTAACACATTAAGCACTCCGCCTGGGGAGTACGGTCGCAAGACTGAAACTCAAAGGAATTGACGGGGACCCGCACAAGCAGTGGAGTATGTGGTTTAATTCGAAGCAACGCGAAGAACCTTACCAGGTCTTGACATCCCTCTGATCGGTACAGAGATGTATCTTTCCTTCGGGACAGAGGAGACAGGTGGTGCATGGTTGTCGTCAGCTCGTGTCGTGAGATGTTGGGTTAAGTCCCGCAACGAGCGCAACCCTTATATTTAGTTGCCAGCACTTTGGGTGGGCACTCTAGATAGACTGCCGGTGACAAACCGGAGGAAGGTGGGGATGACGTCAAATCATCATGCCCCTTATGACCTGGGCTACACACGTACTACAATGGCCGGTACAACGGGCTGCGAAATCGCGAGATGGAGCCAATCCCAACAAAGCCGGTCTCAGTTCGGATTGCAGGCTGCAACTCGCCTGCATGAAGTCGGAATTGCTAGTAATCGCGGATCAGCATGCCGCGGTGAATACGTTCCCGGGTCTTGTACACACCGCCCGTCACACCACGAGAGTTTATAACACCCGAAGTCGGTGGGGTAACCGCAAGGAGCCAGCCGCCGAAGGTGGGATAGATGATTGGGGTGAAGTCGTAACAAGGTAGCCGTATCGGAAGGTGCGGCTGGATCACCTCCTTTCTATGGAGAATCGTTTCCTGTAACGGAAACATTCAAATAAGCAGGTTCACTGAACCTGCGACCGCAATTCATTTCGGTCCTTCACCTTGGTGTGGATGAAATGAAGAGCAAAACACTCACTCGTTGCTCAGTTTTGAGAGCTCAAACTCTCAAACAGCTTGCTTTTGCATGGAGCTTGTTCTTTGAAAACTAGATATCGAAACGAAAGTAAATGCGAATTAGAACATTCCTTTTTAGCTGAACTTGTGTAAACAAGTTTCAATAAAAACGGTAGTTAATTGCTTTTGCGATGGTATTGAATGGGAGTGACTTTTGGCTTTGCGCAAGCAAAACAAGGGAAGCGAGCAGTCAAAACCGGAGCAATATGGTTAAGCTACTAAGAGCACACGGAGGATGCCTAGGCGCTAGGAGCCGATGAAGGACGTGGCGAACAACGAAACTGCCTCGGGGAGCTGTAAGCAAGCTTTGATCCGGGGGTGTCCGAATGGGGAAACCCAGCTGGGGTAATTTCCAGTTACTCACAACTGAATACATAGGTTGTGCAGAGGCATACCAGGGGAACTGAAACATCTAAGTACCCTGAGGAAGAGAAAACAATAGTGATTCCGTCAGTAGCGGCGAGCGAACGCGGAGAAGCCCAAACCAGAGAGCTTGCTCTTTGGGGTTGTGGGACGTCTCACATGGAGTTACAAAGGAACCGGTTAAGCGAAGAGGTCTGGAAAGGCCCGCCAAAGAAGGTAAAAGCCCTGTAATTGAAAGTTGGTTCCCTCCGAGACGGATCCCGAGTAGTGCGGGGCACGTGAAACCCCGTATGAATCCGGCAGGACCATCTGCCAAGGCTAAATACTTCCTAGCGACCGATAGTGAAGCAGTACCGTGAGGGAAAGGTGAAAAGCACCCCGGAAGGGGAGTGAAATAGAACCTGAAACCGTGTGCTTACAAAAAGTCAGAGCCCGTTTTAGGGGTGATGGCGTGCCTTTTGTAGAATGAACCGGCGAGTTACGTTCCCGTGCAAGGTTAAGGTGAAGAGCCGGAGCCGCAGCGAAAGCGAGTCTGAATAGGGCGACTTAGTACGTGGACGTAGACCCGAAACCGGGTGATCTACCCCTGTCCAGGGTGAAGGTGCGGTAACACGCACTGGAGGCCCGAACCCACGCATGTTGAAAAATGCGGGGATGAGGTGGGGGTAGCGGAGAAATTCCAATCGAACTCGGAGATAGCTGGTTCTCCCCGAAATAGCTTTAGGGCTAGCCTCGGAAAACAGAGTCGTGGAGGTAGAGCACTGATTGGGTGCGGGGCCCGCAAGGGTTACCAAGCTCAGTCAAACTCCGAATGCCATAGACTTACTTCCGGGAGTCAGACAGTGAGTGCTAAGATCCATTGTCAAAAGGGAAACAGCCCAGACCATCAGCTAAGGTCCCCAAGTGTGTGTTAAGTGGGAAAGGATGTGGAGTTGCACAGACAACCAGGATGTTGGCTTAGAAGCAGCCATCATTTAAAGAGTGCGTAATAGCTCACTGGTCGAGTGACTCTGCGCCGAAAATGTAACGGGGCTAAACACACCACCGAAGCTATGGCTTGATGCTTTGCATCAGGGGTAGGGGAGCGTTGTATAAGGATTGAAGGTGTACCGTAAGGAGCGCTGGACATTATACAAGTGAGAATGCCGGTATGAGTAACGAAAAGATCAGTGAGAATCTGATCCGCCGAAAGCCTAAGGGTTCCTGAGGAAGGCTCGTCCGCTCAGGGTAAGTCGGGACCTAAGGCGAGGCCGAAAGGCGTAGTCGAAGGACAACAGGTCGAAATTCCTGTACCACCGTAAGCCGTTATGAGCAATGGGGGGACGCAGTAGGGTAGTGACGCGGACTGATGGATGTCCGTCTAAGCAGTAAGGCTGATGTGTAGGCAAATCCGCACATTGTAAGGCTGAGCTGTGATGGGGAGTGAAAATTACAGTAGCGAAGGTCATGATCTCACACTGCCAAGAAAAGCCTCTAGCCAGGTGATGGTGCCCGTACCGCAAACCGACACAGGTAGGCGAGAAGAGTATTCTAAGGCGCGCGGAAGAACTCTCGTTAAGGAACTCGGCAAAATGACCCCGTAACTTCGGGAGAAGGGGTGCCCCGGTAGTGTGAATAGCACGAGGGGGCCGCAGTGAAAAGGCCCAAGCGACTGTTTAGCAAAAACACAGGTCTGTGCGAAGCCGTAAGGCGAAGTATACGGGCTGACGCCTGCCCGGTGCTGGAAGGTTAAGGGGAGTGGTTAGGGAGTAATCCCGAAGCTGTGAACCGAAGCCCCAGTAAACGGCGGCCGTAACTATAACGGTCCTAAGGTAGCGAAATTCCTTGTCAGGTAAATTCTGACCCGCACGAATGGCGTAACGACTTGGGCGCTGTCTCAACGAGAGATCCGGTGAAATTTTAATACCTGTGAAGATGCAGGTTACCCGCGACAAGACGGAAAGACCCCATGGAGCTTTACTGCAGCTTGATATTGAATTTGGGTACGATCTGTACAGGATAGGTGGGAGCCTTTGAAGCATGAGCGCCAGCTTGTGTGGAGGCAACGTTGGGATACCACCCTGATCGTATCTAGGTTCTAACCTGGTACCGTAATCCGGTGCGGGGACAGTGTCAGGTGGGCAGTTTGACTGGGGCGGTCGCCTCCTAAAGAGTAACGGAGGCGCCCAAAGGTTCCCTCAGAATGGTTGGAAATCATTCGAAGAGTGCAAAGGCATAAGGGAGCTTGACTGCGAGACCTACAAGTCGAGCAGGGACGAAAGTCGGGCTTAGTGATCCGGTGGTACCGCATGGAAGGGCCATCGCTCAACGGATAAAAGCTACCCTGGGGATAACAGGCTTATCTCCCCCAAGAGTCCACATCGACGGGGAGGTTTGGCACCTCGATGTCGGCTCATCGCATCCTGGGGCTGAAGTAGGTCCCAAGGGTTGGGCTGTTCGCCCATTAAAGCGGTACGCGAGCTGGGTTCAGAACGTCGTGAGACAGTTCGGTCCCTATCTGTCGTGGGCGTAGGAAATTTGAGAGGAGCTGTCCTTAGTACGAGAGGACCGGGATGGACGTACCGCTGGTGTACCAGTTGTTCCGCCAGGAGCACCGCTGGGTAGCTATGTACGGAAGGGATAAACGCTGAAAGCATCTAAGCGTGAAGCCCCCCTCAAGATGAGATTTCCCAGTATGTAAGACCCCTTGAAGACGACGAGGTAGATAGGCTGGGGGTGGAAGTGCAGCAATGCATGGAGCTGACCAGTACTAATCGGTCGAGGGCTTATCCAATAGCAAGTTTGAAATCGCATGTTTCGTTTCGAATCTAGTTTTCAGGGAACAACAACTCTGAAATGTAAGCTAAGCTATGCGTTTGGTGGCGATGGCGGAGGGGTTCCACACGTACCCATCCCGAACACGACCGTTAAGCCCTCTAGCGCCGATGGTACTTGGACCGCAGGGTCCTGGGAGAGTAGGACGCCGCCAAGCAACAGAGAGACACACTTGAATGATTTCGAGTGTGTCTTTTTTTATTTTTATTACATTGTGTACAACGTGTTATTTTAATAGATAGAGAACTAATTACGTATGTGACAGAAGGTTTGCATCGTATTGGTTCCGATTTGACTTGTTATATACATAAAATACTGGCGTCCCAATCCTTAAAGCTGTGATACAATAGGTGAGGTCTATATAGAAACGGAAACACGCATAAGTACGAGGAGGAACAGTGAACACGATGAAATCAGCCCCGTTTATTGCCGTGGAAGGTCCGATCGGAGCGGGGAAAACAACGCTGGCAACGATGCTTTCCCATGAATTGAACCTTCCGCTGGTTAAAGAAATCGTAGAAGAGAACCCATTTCTGGCTTCCTTTTATCAGGATATCGACGAGTGGAGTTTCCAATTGGAAATGTTTTTTCTGTGTAATCGGTTTAAACAACTGGAAGACACGGGCGCTCACTACGTAGAGCAGAATACCCCTGTCATTTCGGACTACCATATCTATAAAAATATGATTTTTGCCGATCGTACCTTAAAGGGAACGAAACGGGATAAATACCGTCAAATCTATCATCTGTTAACGGATGATCTGCCGAAGCCCAATCTGGTGCTCTATATAGAAGCTGAACTCGAAACGTTGATGTACCGCATTAACAAACGTGGACGCTCATTTGAGCAGGACATGGACCCGGCATATATGGAACAACTGATCGTCGATTACAAAACTGGCATGGACTATTTGGCCAAAAGCTCGAATCCGCCAGTAATCATTAAAGTCAACGCGGAGCAACTCGATTTTGTAGAACATCCTGAGCACTTCAGGCAGATTGTTAATCAGGTAAAGGAGTATATCATATGAATAACTATGGCATTCCAACGAATGCATTAATTACGGTAGCAGGTACGGTTGGGGTGGGTAAATCCACGTTAACAGCTGCACTTGCACAGCGTTTGAATTTTAAGACCTCTCTGGAGCAAGTCGATCACAATCCTTATTTGGAGAAGTTCTATCATGATTTCGAGCGTTGGAGCTTTCATTTGCAGATTTATTTCCTGGCGGAGCGCTTTAAGGAACAGAAGAAGATTTTTGAACTGGGTGGAGGATTCGTACAGGATCGATCCATCTATGAAGATACGGGCATTTTTGCACAGATGCATGCGGATCAAGGAACCATGTCTGCTACAGATTTCGAGACATACAGCAGTTTGTTTGAAGCGATGGTGATGACACCGTATTTCCCACATCCAGATGTACTGATCTATCTGGAAGGCAGTCTGCCGTCGATTTTGAGCCGTATTACCGAACGCGGACGCGAGATGGAAATTCAAACGGATCGTTCGTACTGGGAGCACATGCATGAGCGCTATTCGGTATGGATTAACCAGTTTACGGCCTGCCCTGTGTTACGCCTGAACATTGATGAGTATGATGTGCATGATCCGGCATCGGTGGATGCCATTTTGGCACAGATTGCAGCTGTCATTCAGCCTTCCAAGGAAGCTCAAATATAAAAATAAGATACAAGTAACGACAAACATCTCTTTTACGGCTATTAGGCTGCTAAAGGGATGTTTTTTCGTATCATGAGAATGCTTGGGATGTTTCTGGATAGATGTAAAATCGTTTTTCTAAGTAAATATGGAAACAGACACCTAACATATCTATTCTAATATAATGGATACATGGTCACTAAAAGTAGAAAGTTGTTGAATAATAGGTCTTTTTGTGGTTTCATAGATAGGTGAATTCTGGAAAATAAGCATAAGCATGACTCAGGAGGGAAAGACAACGTGGAAGAGAAACAAGGAATTAAAATCGGTATGCCGATCATTGGTGGCTTAATTGCAGCCATTCTGGGAGGCATTGTATGGGCAGCTATTGCTGCAATGACCGAGTATGAGGTAGGGCTCATTGCCATTTTGATTGGAGCGCTCACGGGCTACGCAGTTGTATTGTTCTCGAACAAACAAATTGCGACAGTACATAAGATCATAGCTGTACTTTTTGCTCTCGTAGGCATTTTGCTGGGTAAATATCTGACGGTGGTATACTTTACTTCGGAACTGTTTGGTGATGTAAGCGTGATGGAACTCGTGTTTGATAGCGAGATGATCAGTGCGTTTGTGGAAACCTTCCAGGAGTATTTCAGTCAACCGATTGATTTGTTATTCATTGTGCTTGCGATTGTGTCTGCATGGCAGATTCCTGGCCGGATGGCGAGAACCAGCCTGGCTTCGGACGCGTCGTCAACGGATCACGCACCAAGAGCATAATTCGATAGACGGTGGATGTAGGAAGTGGAAGAAAAACGTAGTAAAGAGCAATCTACGTTATGCTGCACTTGCCGTTGGCAAAACCACGGAGAACTCGTAAAGGTAACAATCGCAGATATTCAGAAAGTGCTCAGAGTGAACACCAATATGAGTTGTTCACATTGCGGCTGAGTTACTTGGATACATAAAGGGACGTGACGCCTGAGTAAACTGTACCCTATAAGATAGACACTTTAAAAAGGTCATCTTGTAGGGTCTTTTTTGTGTACAATTAATAAAAAAACGGAGCGGTGGTCGAAGCAGATGTCTAAAAAGTTATTTACAACTCAAGAGCAAATGCAGTTAAGAACAAATCCCTATGTGAAAAATGTCAGTGCTAAAGCCATTACATATATGGATGCTTTTAAAGAACGATTTATTCAAGAGTATGGTCAAGGTAAACTTCCAAGTGAGATTTTTCAGGAAGCGGGTTTTGACATTGATGCTTTGGGTGCAACCCGGATTCGGAAGGCTTCCAATCGTTGGCTCACAGCTTTTCAAGAACAAGGGCCGACTGGATTAACAGACGCTAGAACACACGCCTCAGGCCGTCCTCTGACCCGTGAATTAAGTCTCGAAGAAAAATACACCCGTTTGGAAGCAAAAATGAAATGGCTTGAGGCGGAGAATGAATTCTTAAAAAAGCTCGATCAACTCGAAAGGCAGATGAAAAAAAAGAAATCAAACTATGTACGTCACAAAAGTTCGAACTGATTCCAACAGATGATGAAGACATACCCTTTCCAAAGAAAGGTGCATGTTCTTTGTGAAATCGCAGGGGTCTCACGTTCCGGCTATTACCGATATCGTAGTGGAAATGCTCAATTACATCGTCAAAAACAGGAACAAAACGATGAAAAAGTCAAAGCGATTCTTCTGAAAGCCTACCGTTACCGGGGAAGAAGGAAGGGGGCTCGTCAAATCAAAATGACGCTGGAGCATCAATATGGAGTCACATACAACCTCAAGCGCATCCGTCGAGTCATGCAAAAGTACAACATCGTTTGTCCAATTCGAAAAGCAAATCCCGCGCGTCGTTTGGCTAAAGCGACCCAAGAACATCGAACCTGTCCCAACATATTAAAGCGAGCTTTTAAGCAAGGGATCGCCGGTAAAGTTCTCTTAACCGACATCACGTATTTAACCTATGGGAAAAACAAGCGTGCCTATCTATCAACGATAAAAGATGCCGAAACGAATGAGATTTTGGCCTTTGAAGTCTCTGCTTCACTTGGTTTGGACATTGCAATCGACACGTTGAAACAACTCAAGAAACATCGCCATCTCACCCCGGATGCCTTGATTCATTCGGATCAAGGATTTCACTACACCAATCCGAAGTTCCAAAAGCTTGTGAAGAAAATGGGGCTGAATCAATCCATGTCCCGTAGAGGAAATTGTTGGGATAACGCTCCACAAGAGTCATTCTTTGGGCATTTCAAAGATGAAACGAATTTCAAAACGTGCATGACCTTGGCAGAAGTTAGGAAAGAAGTGAAGAGCTACATGATCTATTACAATCATTATCGAGGTCAATGGAACTTAAACAAACTGCCGCCTGTACGATACAGACAGCAGCTTGAAGTTGCCTAACCTTTTTTTAATTGTCCTTTACAAGGGGTACAGTTTAGAGGGCGTACGTCCCTTTTGTATATGGGCGACAGTATTGGCAATATCGATATCGTGTCCATGATTATTGAAACAGCATGAATCAGATGTCTCCCTTGATGACAATGGCGTTGCATATGGAAATAGTGATGATTAATACTGCAATCGGCGCAGACAGGTCTACATTATTTGTTTTGGTCCGCAAATACAGCCATGGCATCTCTCATGAATACTGCCAAACCATCGCCAAATTGATCAATATTGCGTGTGAAGCGTTCATCGTCCACATACATCTGACCGAGTCCTCTGAAGGCTTCAGGTGTGTAGTTTCCCATTTGGTTCAGCCAAGTGTACCACTCTTTGATGCCGGCCTGTGCCTCCGCAGATGCTGGTTCTGTGTGACGAAGTGCAGCCAGATGTCTGTAGATTTCGTTCATTTGATCGGATAGAGCCTTCTGCTTCTCGCCCGACTGACTGTGCAGCTTCTGGTTTGCCTGATCAACGGCATGATCTCCCCAGCGCTCCCGCGCTTCCTGTTCGTACGGATTCTGGCTAAAATCAAATCCTTCGAATTGTTCTTTGGCTGTCATTTTAATTTCTCCTCTCACATGTAAAACTGTTCTATCAATGGTGGCAATCATCTGGTCTAAGCGTTGACGCTTCTCCAATAGAATTAGTCGATGCATATTTAGCGCTTCCTCCGGATCGAAGGAGGGGTTGTTTATAATGTCTTTGATCTCCTTCAGAGAGAAGTCGAGTTCCTTGAAAAACAAAATCTGCTGCAACCGTTCCAGATTGGCATCTGAATATAATCGATATCCGGCAGAAGTTACTTCGTCCGGGGTTAATAGTCCGATCTCATCATAGTGATGCAGTGTGCGCACACTGATCGAGGCGAGTTCGGCAACTTCTTTTACCTTCATGGCCATGTGTGAAACCTCCTTACAACACCGATTGTACAGTGTCACGTTACGTGAGAGTCAACAGTTGAAAATGAAAAAAAACAAGATGCAAGCATGGAGGCTGCATCTTGTTCATGGATTAGGTGACTAGAAGTGACTAGATTATTGTATTAGTCACTTTAGGGGAGCGGATGCGCTTCTGAGTCGAAGACATAGACTGCCGCACCGGCAGGGGCTTGTGAGGCTCCTCTGTTATGGAGAGGAGAGCGAGCAGTTGTGTGGGCTGCATATATGCATTCGGTGCAGCCCACGGGCTGGCAGTGCAGGGAGAGCATGGCTACGCCTGCATCCCGCGCACTGCCGCAGCGAACTGCGAAGCCGCTGCGCGCACGTCGGCCGCGCCCGCGATGGCGGAGATGACGGCTACGCCGTCGGCTCCAGCCGCCATCACGGCGGCCGTGGTATCGGGCGTAATGCCGCCGATACCCACAATCGGAACTGCGATGCCTGCGGCGCGCAGTTCCGCCACCCCTGCGGGGCCCAGCACAGCGTGGGCATCCGCTTTGGAGCGCGTCGGGTACATGGGCCCGACGCCAAGATAGTCGGCGCCCGCCTGCACCGCACGGCGCGCCTCATCCACAGAGTGGGCGGATACGCCAAGCATCCGCCCTTCTCCAATGCGGGCGCGTACCAGCGCCGCGTCCGCATCTCCTTGGCCGACATGCACGCCGTCGGCCTCCACCGCTACAGCCAGCTCCACATCATCGTTCACGATGAACGGGACCCCGTGCTGGCTGCACACCTCGCGAAGCTGCATCGCAAGCGTGATGCGAGCTTCGCCGACCAGGGCGCCAGTTCCCTTTTCGCGGAACTGGAACAGCGTGATGCCGCCAGCAATGGCCTGGCGCAGCACTTCCACCGGGTCTTGCGTCGTATTGACGCTGCCCATCACCAAATACACCTGCATCGCGCGTCGCACGGCTTCTGCATCCCAAAGGCGCATCACTGCTCACCCCGCTGTCTGCGCTGATACGCAAAATGATTCGTCGGCCCATGTCCGGCCCCAATCCCCAGCTCATCTTCAATGGCTGCCTGAATGAATGCTCGCGCGGTCGTAACGGCAGCCAGAACCGAGGAACCCTTAGCTAACTCTGCGGTGATGGCAGCAGAGTACGTGCACCCCGTTCCATGCGTATGGCGTGTGATCACACGAATATTCTCCAGATAGTGAAAAGTCTGTCCATCGTAGAGCACATCAATAATCATGCCGCTACCCTCATCATGGCCTCCTTTGAGCAAAGCATACGTCGAGCCCATCTGTACGATCTGCTTTGCGGCTTCTTCCCGGGCGTTCAGATTCGTAATGGACATTCCAGTGAGCAGTTCTGCTTCCGGAATATTGGGTGTTGTGATCAGGGCATGAGGCAATAGCTCCGTGACCAGCGCCTGTACAGCTTCCTGCTGAAGTAGAGGAGCACCACCTTTGGCGACCATCACGGGGTCGATGACCAGATTAGACCAACGGTATTGCTGCCATTTTTCAGCGACAAGCCGAATAATCTCAGCACTATATAACATGCCGGTCTTCGCTGCAGTTGGTTGAAAGTCTTCACCTGTCGAGTCCAGTTGCTGTTTGATACCATCGTAAGGGATGGGGAAGACACCCTGCACACCTGTTGTATTTTGAGCAGCAATAGCGGTGATGACGGTCATGCCATATACCCCAAGCTCCTGGAACGTTTTCAGATCAGCCTGAATTCCTGCGCCGCCCCCGTTATCAGAGCCTGCAATGGTTAGCGCTTGAGCAATGCTCATACTGCACCTCCACGGATCTGACGTATCTGTGCGTGCTCTGCCAAGAGTTCAGGTGTCACTTGTGCCAGTTGATTCAACAACTCAATCTGGAAGCTGCCTGGCCCCTGATGTGCCGTGTGCTCTGCCGCTAGTTCAGCCGCTACGCCATAAAAAGCGAGCGCTTCAACAACACTGCCTAGAAGATCGGCTTCCGATTCCACTATGGCTGTAAAAGCGCCAATCACCGAACTTAGCAGACAGCCAGCACCCGTGATCTGAGTGAGCAGGGCATGTCCATTACTCGTGAGGAATGTGGATTGTCCATCGGTAATGATATCTTCTTTCCCCGTAATGACCACGACACAGCCGAGCTTATGTGCTGCCCGCTCCGCAATGCCGATCCGGTCACCCTCACCTGATCCTGCGTCCACACCTTTGATGCTCCAGCTCTCACCGATGACATTGGCGATTTCGGCCACATTGCCGCGCAATACCGTGAGGCGGAGTTCACGAACGAGCATCTGAACGGTTTCTGTACGATAGGTGGTTGCACCTGCACCGACGGGATCGAGCACCACAGGCACGTGATGCGCATTAGCTGATTGACCAGCCAATCGGATCGCCTGAACTACTTTGTCATCGAGTGTACCAATGTTGAGTACCACGGCTCCTGACATCTTGGCGACATCGGCAACTTCCTCATGAGCATAGGCCATAAAAGGGGACGCACCAAGTGCAAGCAGACCATTGGCTGTAAAGGGAGCCACGACAAGGTTAGTGATATTGTGTACCAACGGGTTTTGCGTACGAACACGTTCCAGATAAGACATATAATTTCCTCCTTGTTTTGTATGCTTTCCAGAATCTTCTGACTAAAAAGCTACAAACGGTTGTTATTCCGATATAGCGTGGCTCAGGTTCCTTAGATTTCTGAGACCGCTTCAAATTTTACTTACTCTCCGTGCAAATTAGTAAAAGCATCCTCGGCTTTCACTGTTTCAGGAATCAATTCGTTTACAACGAGCCATGCACGTACATTCTCCCACGACTCCATTTCCTGCCGACCAAACGATTGTCCTTCTTCATTCATAAGTGGCAGTAAAATAGCCAGACTTTTGGTTTCGATCTCGGCGTCTAGCGGAGATGTTTCATTCTCATGAGCCAGCAGAATATTCAAGGCTTCCTCTGGGTGCTCCGTTACATATGTCTGGCCCTCCTGGATCGCTTTGACGAACCGGGTAAGCTGGTCCTTTTTCGCTTCAATGCCAGCTTCACTTGCGGTCAGAACCAATTCATAATAATCAGGCACACCATAATCGACGGGGTTAATCGATCTCATGGCATGTCCTTCTTTCTCCAAAATCAATTGTTCATGGTTAATAAAACCACCCATTATCGCATCCGCCTGTCCGGAAGCCAGCGAAGGAATCAGATCGAACCCGACGTCGACCAGATTCATGTTGTCGGGGTTGCCGCCATCGTGGCTAATCATCGTATGCACCATCGCTTCATACAGAGGAATGGAGGAATAACCGACAGTCTTTCTTTCAAGATCTTTGGGTGAATTCACGTTGCCATTCGCTTCGGTCAACAGATGCACCAGCGGATGCCGAACGACAGCAGCAATGGAACGTACAGGAATGTTCTCGCCACGCGCGAGCAATATTTGGGGTTGGTAGCTTAGAGCCAGATCGATTTTCCCGGCAGCAACAAGTTTGAGTGAATCATTGGTATCCGCAGGCATCTGAATATCGACATCGAGACCTTGATCTGCAAAGTATCCTTTTTCTTGAGCAACGTAGAAGAAGGAATGTACTGCATTCGGGTACCAGTCGAGCATGATGGACAGTTTATCTTTGGCGTCTGATGCTGGTTCTGTTACAGACGAGTCTGTTTGCTGTGCATTGGTTGCCGAATCTGTTGTTGTCGTGTTTTTGCTAGTACTCGTGGTGCTGCATCCACTAACAATCAGCAACAGGCTTATGAGCATGATGGGAAGCAGGGAATATATGCCTTTGTTATTCATAAATGAAGTTCCTCATTTCATCGTTTTGATTTGTAGAAAATGGACAGCAGCATGTTAACGGACAATGTGACAATGTACTGATTGAAGATCTGCTGAAATTGTGCATAAGGTATATTTTGAAGATCGTAACTCCTGTATTTACATCTAATTTCTGTCTAAGTTTTATCCAACTTTCCTTTTGGCTCCATGACGATGACGCCGTAAGCTAAACCGTTTCTCCAGCCAAGCAATCAGTGCAAACAAAATGATTCCCAGCAAGGATAACAGCACAATAGCGGCAAACATCGCATCCGTATTCATATTGCTGGACATGCGGCGGCTGAAGTAGCCGAGCCCTTTACTGCCACCGAGCCATTCGCCAATCGTTGCCCCAACCACGCAGTACACCACAGACATCTTTAGCCCCGAGAAAAATGAAGGGAGTGCCAGCGGAACCTGGAGTTTGCGAAAAATATCCCATTTGCTGGCGCCCATGGTGAGTAGTAGTTCACGCTGTTCTGGGTCGCCTTGGCGGAGTCCATCGTAGGTACTGACCACAATGGGGAAGAACGCGATCAGGAACACCACGGCGACTTTACTCCACAGCGTGTAGCCGAACCACAGGATGAATACGGGGGACAGGGCAATCAGCGGGATCGTCTGACTGATCACGATGAAGGGATATAAGGCCTTTTCAATCGAGCGATTCATATGCATGCCTGTCGCCAGCGCAATTCCGGTCACTATGGACAAGCCAAAACCAACAGCAACCTCCATAAAGGTAGCAGGCAGATGTATGGTCAGCAGCAGACGACGATGCTCAACCAGTGAGCCTGCGATGGCCGTGGGTGCAGGAATGATGAAGGAAGGCACCCATCCCATACGTACAATCGTTTCCCAGATCGCCAGTAAAAAGAGCATGAGCAGAATGAACAAACCATATTGGGAAAACCACTTCGAGAGCCACGTCTGGACGCTAACCTTATCGCTTCGCATGCAATTGTTCCTCCAGTTGTCGTCTCATCTGCACGAGAGCCGGTTCGTAGATCAGGTCCGAATGCCTTGGACGTGGCAAAGGAACCGTCATTTCCCGCAGTTGCTGACCTTGTCCGCCTGGAGTTAGTAGAATAATACGATCACTTAAAAGCAATGCTTCTTCAATGTCATGTGTAATAAACAGGACGGTTTGGCCAAAGCCCTCCCACAGCTCCAACAACCAGCGATGCATTTCTCGTTTGGTTAAGGCGTCGAGCGCACCGAAGGGTTCATCCAGCAACATGAGCTGTCCGCCTGTAAGCAAAGTACGAAGCAGTGCTACCCGCTGCCGCATGCCACCGGATAACTCATCCGGATAGGAATGTTCATAACCTGACAGGCCGAACCTGGCTAATCCAGCCATGATGTCGGCCCGCAGCTTGTCCTTGTTCTGTCGGCCTGGTGCCAACTCGGCAGGCAGCATGCAGTTCTCCAAGACGGTCCGCCAGGATAACAGCAGATCTTTCTGCGGCATATAGGCGACTCGTCCGAGCCGTTGTCCTTGCGGTACATCGGCAATGTCGATGGTGCCGACGGTTGGCTCATGCAAGCCTGCGAGCAGCTTGAAGAGCGTGCTTTTACCTGATCCGCTGGAGCCAATGAGTGAGACAAATTCTCTCTGTTGAACCTGAAGCGACACATTGGAGAGTACGGGTGGATCTTTTTTTTCGGGAAAAGCGAAGCTTACGTTGTGAATGGTTACATGGTTGGCCATCTGATCCTCACCCCCTTAATGTCAGACTGGTGAAATAACAACGACATCCTGTGCTCTGCAAAAGAAACAAAAAAGACCCCCCCATTTCCGGAGAAATGAGTGGGTCTGTAAGTTAGATCCGCAATTTATCTTCACATATACATGATAAAATTCCGCTTACTAAAAGGCCGCTCCACTTCCCTCCGCTGGTATGATCCAGATCAGGTTCAAAGGGTCCGAATAGTCATATTCGTCTCAGCCGCAGGGCTCCCCTAGTGCAAATGTACAAGATATGCAGTTGTATGTTCAGCATATATCACTTGAACATGAACTGTAAAGAGGCAGCATGATGGAATTGTTGAGGTGAACTTGGAGTCAGATCCGAGGAGCGAGGTTGTAATCATACAAATTTCAGTTGGAATGAATTTCTTTTGTCCCTCGTTGTGCTTAGAACAATCGAACAATTTACCTCGTTTCAAGAACCCGATATAATAGGGATGGCGCATATTGGCCGGATCACAAATGCAGGTGGGATTTCTCCCTCCTAAGCAGAATGGGGACCCGAGTTGAAAACGTTCAAAAAAGTATATATTGAGATCACAAGTATCTGCAATCTGGCATGCAGCTTCTGTCCGCAGACACAGCGTGCCAAAGGATTCATTGACCCTGAAGTCTTCAACAATATACTGGATCAAGTTAAACCACATACCAACCATATTTATTTACATGTCAAAGGTGAACCCTTGTTGCATCCCAAAATAGATCTGCTGCTTGATTCCGCACATGCGAAGGGACTCAAGGTGAACATTACAACGAATGGTACGCTGCTGCCCAAGACTCAGCATAAATTGCTTGGCAAACCGGCGCTGCGGCAGATGAACTTCTCTCTGCACAGCTTCGATGGGCATGAAGGTTCAACCGATCGTGACGGGTACCTGAGCAACATCTTGTCTTTTGTACATGAAGCGGTGAAGCACAATGTTATCATCTCATTCCGGCTGTGGAATCTGACGCAGGATAACTTTACGAATGCTCAGATGAATCGAAATCGGGAGACCCTTGAAGTGCTGGAACGTGAGTTCAATCTGGACTTTCGTATTGAAGAAAAAGTGGTTCCAGGCAGCGGGGTCAAAATCGCCCCAAATGTATACCTGAACCAGGATCATGAGTTCCAGTGGCCGAGTCTGGATGCACCGGAAGATGACGGGAAAGGATTTTGCCATGCACTACGCGGTCAGGCGGCTGTGCTAGTGGATGGAACGGTGGTTCCATGCTGTCTTGATGGTGAGGGTGTCATTAACCTCGGTAACGTGCACGAGAAGTCATTCTCGGAGATTATTGAGGGTGAGCGAGCGAGCAATCTGGTGTATGGTTTTTCCAAGCGTGAAGCGGTGGAAGAGTTGTGCCGGAAGTGCGGGTATCGTCAGCGGTTTGGAGCCTAGAATATAAAGTGAATACCATCATGTTTTCATAAGATCACGTTGTCTGTAACAGATGATGTGGTCTTTGTTGTGTATATTGAGGTTGTAAATAGAGCATATCCGAAGTTGATATCGGTACATAACAAGTAAACACGGGACCACAAAGCATGCTGAAACATCAGGTTCTATGCTGGGAAGTGTAAACGTGATCTAATGATTATTCTTGTCCCCTTCCTTATTTGGTAGGATTAGGTTGTATTTCAGACAGAGGTGCACCTCTGGCGAACTTCCAGTACAAGCTCAGGCTAGTACTACCAAAAAACGAGAATAAGGGAGGAATAAAGTTATGAAAAAAATGTTGACGCTGTTGCTGTCCGCTGGTTTGGTTGCTTCCATATTTGGTGCAGTTCCGGCTGCGGCTGCACCTACGGTTGTAAATTCAACTATTATTGTTCCAAAGAATACGACCTATGACGGTCAAGGCAAAACCTTTGTAGCCAATCCCTCCACACTGGGCGACGGATCTCAAGCAGAGGGTCAAAAGCCAGTCTTTCGCCTGGAGGCAGGGGCCACGCTCAAAAATGTAAATATCGGATCACCTGCTGCCGATGGTGTTCACTGTTATGGAAACTGTAATATATCGAATGTGGTTTGGCAGGACGTGGGCGAGGATGCACTAACATTGAAGTCGGCCGGAACGGTCAATATTACCGGCGGAGCAGCGTACAAGGCCTATGATAAAGTGTTCCAGATGAATGCAGCCGGAACGATTAACATCAAAAATTTCCGTGCAGATGATATTGGCAAGCTGGTTCGCCAAAATGGTGGAACTTCCTTCGCAGTTAACATGACCCTGGATAACTCCAACATTTCCAATGTGAAAGATGCAATTATGCGTACAGACAGCAGTACATCACAAGGAAAAATCACGAATACACGGTATTCCAAAGTACCAACGTTGTTCAAGGGTTTCGCTTCAGGAAAAACGAGTCAGTCCGGGAATACGCAATATTAAGGCATTGCCACAAATACCCATCTGATGTACATTAGAAGCAATGAAATAAAGTGAACCGGGAGCTCAATGAAGTTGGGCTGAGAGAGTGGCCTTGTGCCGCTGACCGTACATCTGATCTGGGTAATGCCAGCGTAGAGAACATGGATTTACAATGTGTAAGGGTGAATTGTGGAAAATTAACGTGGGATAACAACAGGACTTCTTTCGGCTGTGGTGAACTTTTTGCTACAACAGAGAGAAGGATTGATATTCCGTCTTTGCGTCAACCATCCAATACATGATTGTGAGAATTGTACACTGTACGTAAGGCCTGCCCGGAACCGGGGAGGCTTTTTTTTGTTTACTTTAATAAACCCGACGGGGAGCAGAGGAAGGAAGTAGAGAAGATGGCAACAACAGCAGGCAACAAGCGATTGAAACTAACAGATATTCTGGTAACCATCGTGATCGCAGTGGTGTTTGGCGTGATTTATAAGATATGGGGACCTACATATGACCTGATGAAACCATTCGGCGTTCATGCAGAGCAGATGATCTACGGCATGTGGTTTATGGCCGGCACGTTTGCTTTTGTCATCATTCGTAAGCCGGGGGTGGCGATTCTTGCTGAGGTTGCAGCTTCAACGGTGAGTGCTTTTCTGGGCAGCGAATGGGGCATGTCCACACTGGTGTATGGTCTGTTGCAAGGATTGGGAGCCGAGATATTCTTCGCCGCATTTCTGTATCGAAAAACCAATCTGTTCGTCACCTGTCTTGCAGCCATAGGTGCAGCGGCGGCTTCGCTTGTGCTGGATTACCAGTACGGGTATATTGATTCACTCTCGGCATGGAACTATACGTTATTTATCGGCTTCCGCTTCATTGGAAGTATCCTGATTGCCGGAGTGTTCGCTTATTATCTCGCCAAAGCATTGGAACTGACAGGTGTAACCCGCTCACTCAGACCGGTATCCAAACAGGATTATGAGGCTCTGGATTAGATGAACGGGGAAGGGAATTCGCAAGCGGTAAGTGTAACGAATCTAAGATGCAAGTTCCCGGGAGAGAAAGCCTTGGTATTTCAGGGCTTGTCTCTCTCTGTGCGTCAAGGGGAGAAAGTATTGTTGCTTGGTCCTAGCGGCTCCGGTAAATCGACGTTGTTGCAAATCCTGAGCGGTCTGATACCACGTTCGGTTGAGATCCCGATGAAATGTGATGATATTCAGGTTCCTGCCAAAGCCGGAGTGGTCTTTCAAGACCCGGACACCCAATTCTGTATGTCCTATTCGGATGAAGAGATCGCATTTGTGCTGGAGAACCGAAATATACCGCGTGAAGAAATGGCGGATCTGATTGAATATTATCTGAACCAGGTCGGGTTATCCTTTGAACAGAATCGGACATGGATCCAATCCATGTCTCAGGGCATGAAGCAGCGTCTTGCAATTGCATCGATGTTGGCCATGGACCCGGAGGTGCTATTTCTGGATGAGCCCACGGCATTACTGGATGATGAAGGGACTTCCCAGGTGTGGGATACCGTCAAACGGATTGCCAGTGACAAAACGTTAATCATTGTTGAACACAAAATTAATGAGATTGTGGATATGGTTGATCGGATTATTGTGTTATCTCCAGAGGGAGAGATCGTGGCGGATGGCCCCTCGCAACAGGTATTTACGGAAGAAAGGGAAAAATTGAAGGCTTATGGAATTTGGTATCCAGGCGTGTGGGAAGAGCGGGAACAGGAGCAGGCAACAAAGGAGGAAGAGGGAAGTATTGCTGGAGAACTCCGGGCCTGTGCGGATCAGGGCTTTGGGAGCTTGGAAAGACAGCGAGCATCTGGTTTATCCGAAACAACGGGTATATCCCCGATATCTCACGTATCATCCCTATCGCCTTTATCACCGCCACATCAGCCTGCACTGGACTTACACCAGTTCACTGGATGGCGTGGGAAAACGCCCTTCATCCAGGTGGAACAGGCCAAGGTATGGCATGGGGATTGGATTGGGATTGTCGGAGCCAATGGAGCTGGTAAAAGTTCGTTGTTATTATCCCTGATGAATATTTTGAAAACGACAGGTAATTACCAGGTTGATGGTCAGCCCTCCGGCAGGACGGAACAACTCGCAGATCGAATTGCGTTTGTATTTCAGAATCCTGAATTTCAATTTGTGACCAACACCGTCGCGGAAGAAGTGGGATTCTCCCTGCTTGGAGGCAGGCTTACAGCGGAAGAAAGACGTGTCAAAACGGATCACATGCTGAAGCAATTTGGACTAATTGACCTGTCCGAGCGTCATCCCTACCAATTATCAATGGGACAGAAGCGGCGCTTGAGCGTGGCTTCCGCACTGGTCCGAGAGCAGCGAATTCTGCTGCTGGATGAACCGACTTTTGGGCAGGATGCCCGCAATACGTTCGCCATGTTAGCACAACTGGAGCAATTGCGGCGTGAAGGAACAGCCATTGTGATGGTTACTCATGACCGTGAGATTGTAAAAAGATATTGCACCCGAGTGTGGATGGTGGATAAGGGGAGGTTATCTGATGCAGCTGTCGTTTCCTCATCGTGAAACCTGGCTTCATGCCGTCAATCCCGGATTAAAAATGATTATTCTGACGATGATGTTTGTCATCGTTATCCTCATTCATAACCTGAATGTAATGACCAATGTTGCTGTGGCTATGATGCTGTTACTGTGCTGGACTGGTCACCCGTGGTACAGATTGATGCTGTATGCATCACCATTCATTCTGGTATTTATCTCCACATCTACAGGTATGATGATGTTTGGTAAGGGAGAGACCACGTGGTATAAGTGGGGACTTATTCATATTACAGAAGAGAGCTTCTATCGCGGACTGCACTTGGGATTTCGCTCGCTGAGCATGGCAGTGGCTGGCTTGCTGTTCGGACTGACAACCAAGCCGGTTAGACTATTTTATTCCCTAATGCAGCAGTGGAAGCTTCCCGCCAAATATGCCTATAGCTTTTTGGCCGCGATGCGTATGATCCCGATTCTGCTGGATGAATTCCAGACGCTCCGTTACGCCATTCGTATTCGTGGAACAAGGCAACGCGGCTCACGCTGGAACGTGTATGGTACACTCAAGCGTTATGCTATTCCGCTGCTGGCTCAGAGTATTCGCCGTGCACAACGAATGGCGGTAGCGATGGAAGCGAAGGGGTTCGCGGATGGCGCGCGTCGAACATATTACATTCAGATCGGCTATTCCCGGGCAGATCTGTGGTTCGTATTTTATTATATCCTCACCTTAACAGCTGCTTATTACATGGGGGTCACCTTTCCTTATCATGCTACGATGTTGGATGTAAGGTAATACTGGAAGATAGCGAGAAATATATTGAGGTGTAAGGTAACTTTTTCCTGTTTGCGACGTCTATATGGAAATAACTTCTAATGGATGGGGATGAACGAGCGTGAAGACGGTTCCTGACTGGCAGAGAATAGGCTACAAATGGATTACCTTGACTGGAGTATCTGCTGTGCTGTTGACGGGATGGATGCTGCTGGATTCCATAATGGTCGCCCTTGGAGGACAAGCTTCGGCTACAACGCCACAAGCGTTGGGGGCAAGTTCCCAAGCCTTAACTGCAAAGTTGGCCTACAGACAAGGAGATACCGTTACGCTCATGAATGACATCCCTCTGTTCAAAAACAGGAGGGACGGCAGTGTGGCTGCTGACCAGATGAGGATTGAATACTATACGACGAAAAGCGAAAAGTATACGTTGGCATCGGATCGTGGCGAGTGGGTACAGCTCAAGTCATCTGATCATGGAGACTTCTGGCTGCCAAGGTGGTATGCGCTGAAGGAGAGCAGAAGTATGACGAAAATGGCTCCCCAGAGCTTCACGCTCCAATCAGGCAGTAAGCTGTATCTGGCTCCAGAAAGTTCTACAACCTGGCCTTTTGGGAAAGCGCTAACAGATAAGGCTGTTATTGTTGCGAAGTGGAAAGGATGGTATGGGGTCTCCATTGCCCCGCGAATCTGGAATAAGGAATCCTCCACGTATCGGCCAGGACTCTTCTGGATCAAGGCACAGGCTGTAGAACAGCAGATGAATGTGAATGATGGTTGGTTCCAACAGGATGCATCGTTGCCGACTTCGGTGCTTCGTCATTTGACGGATATCAAGTTGAGTCCAGGAATCACCTCCAAACAAGTCGAACAATGGCTTGGTGAACCGGATTGGAAAGAGAGTTCGGCCAATTTGAATGACACGGGTTATGCGATGAGTATCGGCCAGACCTGGAGATATGAGCGGGAAGATGCGCAGTATCTGGTCACATTCAATAAGAATGGCAAGCTGGTCAGAACACGCTGGAATCTACCACAGAATGATCGAAATGCTGTCGTTTCCGATGGGAACATCAGTCGGGCAGATGAATATAATTTCACGACAAAAATCTATGGCACAACGCTGCCAATGACCATCCCCTGGAGACCGGTATGGACCAACCGGGGGGATATTAACTACACTTTTTTACAAGCAGCCACGGATGATGTTCTCCTGATGAAAGGGGATGACGGTGGATTTAGCGGGGGTTACTACGAAGGTTCTATATATGCCCTTGACCGACATTCCGGCCAGAAATTATGGGGGATTAACGGGGGGGTTGGAAGACAGCAGGCAGAGATGGATACAGGACGCCAATACGTTACAATCTACACCGATTATGACTCTGACAAGAAAAAATACGTGGATCGTATTCGTCATCTGAACTTGAAGAACGGACAGGTTACGTGGACGTATAATCCTAAGCAGAAATTCAGACTGAATGGCATCACCGCTGCGAAGAACGTTGTGGTTGTGGATAGCCCGGTTGTTGAGGGTTCAAGCAACAGTTGGTTGACGGTTCTGGACAGTGCAAACGGAAAAACATTGTGGACGCGAAAACTGGCTACGGGTTATGAATTATTGAATAAGAGCGCAGATGACCCTTATGTGTTGTATTGGGAAAAAAATAAGCTGGTTGCAGCTGATCCCCGATCAGGCCGAACGGTGTGGAGCTTGAAGGCCAAACGATCCACCTTGGAACAAGTTGTGAATGATGCATATTTTGATGGAATTGAGCGTCTTGATCCATTTGCCACCGCGAATACGGAAAGATGGCTATTGTTAGATAATCAGTGGCAACTGCTTGATCTGAACACGGGCAAGAAGCTTGCACAATTTCCTGCTCGGGCAGGACAGAGATTTGAAGAGCTGAATGATGGCATGCTGTTGATCCGTGAGAACATAAACGGCGATCATTACGGAAAATATGAAGACTTTACAACCAACCTGTACGATGCCAAGAGTGGGGAAAAACGTTGGACGTTAAACAACAAGATTGAACGGGGACTTGTGGAGGACGATCAATTATATGTGATTAAAAACGGTTACCCGGCAGCTTTGGACTATAAGACAGGTAAGACCCGCTGGAATGCCAAAGATACAATTGCAGCTCTGAGGTATCCAACGAATCAGGGAAGTTATCTGGTCATTGGTGATCAGTTGCTGCTGCCTATGGATGAGAATTTGCTCGTATTGAATAAAAAGAATGGAGCGCTGCTGGGTCGTGTACATGACGTTGTGATGGGAAGCCCGGAGCACCGGGACCGGGATGCGAAGAATGGAATGATCAACCGAATCGGAAATGAAGTGTATGTGGGTTCGTCCAACGGACGTTTTCGTCTGTATGAAGCTAGCCATCTGCAGGAGGCAATCTCACCTTAAAGGCTTGTTTCGTATGGAATGTTGATTTATTATAAATGAACAGGCTTGCTCGCGCTCCGGTTATCGGCTGTGCGGGCTTTCTTCATGTGTTCTTGAAGAACCATGCATGATCATTCACGGGAGGACTCTCCATGATCTCATTATATGGTGTAAGCAAACGTTATAACGAGCGCGGTTCTCGTGCAGATCAGGGATTCGAAGCATTAAACTCGGTGTCCCTCGAAGTGGGACAAGGAGAAATACATGGCATTATAGGATCGAGTGGTGCAGGCAAATCCACGCTTCTGCGGATGCTCAACGGATTGGAAAAGCCGGATGATGGTGAGGTTGTTGTGAATGGGCAGCACCTGACCCAGATGAATGAGCGGAGTCTGCGTCAGGCACGGAGGTCCATTGGCATGATCTTTCAACACTTCAACCTTGTCAGTAACCGAACGGTGAGTGGCAATGTTTGCATGCCATTGGAACTCGCGGGTGTATCCCGTGCGCAGCGAGTCGAACGTGGCCTTGAGGTGCTGAGGTTTGTTGGACTGGAAGACAAGGCAGATCAATATCCTGCACAGCTTAGCGGAGGGCAAAAGCAACGTGTGGCCATTGCACGAGCGCTCGCCAGTCGTCCGGATGTGCTGCTCTGTGATGAACCGACGTCTTCGCTTGATCCACAGACTACGAACGGCATACTGGATGTGCTGCGTCATATCAATGAAACGCTGGGCGTGACCATTGTCGTAGTGACACATGAAATGGAAGTGGCTCGCAGACTATGTCACAGGATATCCGTGATGAAGGATGGGCGACTCGTTCGAACATTGTCTAAGGCGGAAGTGAGCAGTATCCCCGCCCCGCAGCCTGATCTGCTGACCTCCTTACTTGCGGGTGACAAATACGGGATGACAGGTTCGACTCTATCACGTCCGGCAGAACAGGAGGACAAGCCATGAGGTTACCTGAGTCTGTGCTGAAGTATCAGCATGAGATATGGCAGGCGATTGGGGAGACTTTTGTCATGGTGGGCATCTCCATTGCGGCAGCGGTTCTGATCGGGTTACCTCTGGGTACACTGCTGTACCTATTCCGTAGAGGACAACGGTATCAGAATCAAACGCTGTCCTTTATCCTCGGCAGTGTCGTCAACATCGTTCGTTCGTTTCCGTTCTTACTGCTGGTTGTATTCATGATTCCATTCACACGAATCGTCGTGGGAACGTCCATCGGTACACTGGCGGCAACCGTTCCACTCTCGGTCATTGCGATTGCTTACTACGCCAGACTGGTGGAGCAAGCGTTGCTCGATGTACCCAAGGGAGTGGTTGAAGCCGCCTCATCCATGGGGGCATCGACGATGCAGCTTGTCGTGAAATTCCTATATGTGGAGGCACGATCTGGCCTTGTACTTGGACTTACGACAGCGACCATCAGCTTCATCTCTTACTCGACGGTGATGGGCATTGTAGGTGGCGGCGGGGTTGGCGATTTTGCCATTCGCTACGGTTATCAGCGCTTCGAAACGGAGATTATGGTATTTACGATCGTCATTATGATTATCCTGGTACAGATGATCCAATTCACAGGTAGCAGACTGTCCCACTGGCTGGATCGCAGATCCTGAACAGGGTTGAATCCAATCAGGCTAAGTACAGTAGTCGGTAGCAAGACTCAGCAAGACTAAGAATAACCAATACAGATTATACGATGAGGGGTAGACATGAAATGAAAGCAAAAATGATGCTTATGTTGCTCGCAGTGATGCTGGTTGTAGCTGCTTGTGGACAAAAAGAAGAAACACCTGCGGCAGAAGGAACAAAGGAAGATCAGGCAGGACAAGAAGTTACGTTGAAAGTAGCAACTTTGATTCCACCGATGACAGACGTACTGGACATTGTAAAACCGTTGTTGAAGGAAGATGGCGTCAATCTGGAAGTTGTTGTACTGTCCGATAACGTTCAGCCGAATACGGCACTGGCGAACAAGGAAGTAGACGCAAACTTCTTCCAGCATGTTCCCTACATGACCCAATATAATGAAGCAAACAATGCGAATCTGGTGGCAGTACAACCCATCTATAACGCCATCTACGGAGGCTACTCCAAGAAGTACAAATCCATTGAGGAATTGCCAGAAGGTGCAACCATTGCGATTGCGAACGATCCTTCCAACATTGGTCGCTCTCTTGTGATGCTGGAGCAAAACGGATTAATTAAGCTGAAAGACGGCGCAGCTTTTAACGCCACACAGGCAGATATCACCGAGAATACGAAGAACTTCAAGTTCGAGGAAGTGGACTTGCTGATGCTGGCTCGCATGATGGATGATGCTGATCTGGTAGCCATGACTCCGGCATATGCCAGTCCGCTCGGTCTTACACCGAAGAAGGATGCACTGTTAACCGAGAAGGATGATTCACATTTTGCGATCACCATGGTTGCCCGTGAGGATAACAAGGACTCTGAAGCCATTCAGAAGTTGGCTAAGCGTATGGCGGGTCCAGAGGTCAAAGCTTTCTTTGAAGAGAAATATGCAGATATTGCTATCCCGGCATTTGAATAGTGAATATGTAGTCCTAATGTGAACAGATTTGAAGATCTGAGCGATAACGCTTGGATCTTTTTTTTATGGAATCCGCAGGCTATTAACAAGTGTTTAGAAAGTTAACAATTTGGTCATATTTGCTACTTTTGCAGGCATGTGGGTTTTCAGGATTGAACATGGGGGTTAACCCCTTGTTTGAGAATTGGCAGTATGCATTGTTAGAGCTGATGTTTGTTGTCGCAATAAGCTTGAGTTTTAACTATATTAGGGGATTTATACTCAAATGGGTATTGGGAGCGTTGCTGCTAATTACTGTTTATGAGTCGATTGTGGTGAAGACATATTCTCCTTCCCTTTCAATTATGGGGATAATTATGCTGTTTCAGTGTATTTGCCTCTTTGTGGTTGTCCTATTTCTGTACTATTTGAATCAAAATCAACGATACAGGCACCTGGTCATTCAAAGGGATCAGGAGATGCTCGAAATGCTTCGTATGCGACGATAACATGTTAGGAGATACATTATCCCTGTATTTGCAGGGTGAGGGGTATGATGTTATCCGCGCCGATAACGTAAGAGATGGTCTTCTACAGCTTCAAGCGCGGCCTGATATCCTGCTTCCTCAATCATAAGCACTTTGTTCATGATATTCCTTTCTGAACCCATTGCGTGTAGAAGGTCTACGATCCATGTGTTAACGTAATATACCTGTTTAATGGTATACCCTGATTATTAAAACTTGCAACAAAAGGATACCAAGTTCCAACATGACTTGGACAAGCGGGGGGAGATTCTAATGCTTGCCAAGATGTGAATCAGCTTCACGCTCGATCAGGCGCATCAGTTTGCGTTCGGTAGCAGTTTCTGGTGCCGGGGTGTAGACACTGCAACGCAGATCGGAGCTGCCTTGAACCTGCAACGAAGTCAGATCAAACAACATTTTGCCTGCTTTGGAATGTCTGAATTCGATTAAGACATCCGGTGCACTGCTGACACTGCTTTGTTTCCAAAGGGTATGGAAATCGGGATGTTTGTTCATCATGTCATCCAGAAATAAATTATACCATTCATCATCGACATACTGACCATAATAGGCACGGAAAATCGCCAGAAATCCGCTAACAAAATCCTCCCAGTTCACCGCAAGCCTGCGAAATTCCTTTCGATCAAATAACAGACTGATCATATTCCGCTGTTCGGGGGGAATCTGTTCAAAATCCATAAAAACATGTCTGGCTGCGTCATTCCAGCCGACGATGTAACAACGCCGATCCGAGATCACCGTAGGGCAATATTGAAGTTCCTGCAAGATTTTACGCAAGGAAGGGTGAAGTTGAACAGGGTCTTCTTCTAGCGTGGGAAGTTCCGAATGATGTTCCATGGCGAGCGAAAACAGATATTTTCGTTCATCCGCAGTAAGCCTTAGTGCTGAAGCAATGTTATCCAATACGGAATGGGATACCTGAATATCCCGACCTTGCTCAAGCCAGGTGTACCATGTTGTGCTCACCCCTGCCAATTGGGAGACCTCTTCTCTCCTCAGACCAGGCGTTCTGCGCCGACTTCCTGTGGGTAAACCCACCGATTCCGGAGAAATTTTGGAACGCTGTGTTTTCAGAAAAGTGGACAGGGCCTGTAACCTGACATCGTAGTTCAATCCATCACCTTCGATCCTCGTTATCATGGTAGTCATTATACTATTATAATTGACAACTTGTAATAGGATATTCGAAAGTGCACTATTAGTAGCAGAGCGTAAGCGTAAGGTAGACAACAGCACTGAAGGAGGATGGACATGGAACGAGTCGTGATTACGGGGATGGGAGTTATCTCTCCTTTGGGAAATGATGTAGATACATTCTGGAACGGATTGATTAAGGGCAAGTCAGGGATATCGCATATAGAACATTTTGATACAGCTTCGTACAAAACGAAAATCGCTGGTGTGGTCCGTGACTTTGATGGTGAAGAGCGTTTTGGACGCAAGGAAGCAAGGCGCATGGATCGATTCGTTCAATTTGCTGTTGCTGCTGCGGATCAGGCTGTATCGCAATCAGGCCTCGTGATGGACGAACTGGACCGCGAACGCGTAGGGGTATATATTGGTTCGGGCATAGGCGGCATCCAGACATTGATGGAACAAGGCAAGGTTCTGTCCGATCGGGGACCCACCCGAGTCAGCCCAACCCTGGTACCCATGATGATCTCCAATATGGCTGCGGCTATGGTCAGTATGAGGTTTGGCTGCTGGGGGCCGACATTGTCGCCAGTAACGGCTTGTTCCATTGGCAATACAGCCATAGGAGAGGCTTTCCGGTTAATCCGTCATGGCGGAGCAGATGTTATTATTGCTGGAGGGACAGAAGCGGCTGTTACAGAAGTGTCACTGGCGAGCTTTGGTAATGCGACAGCGTTGTCTACACGAAATGAAGCATTCCAAGCAGCAAGCCGTCCATTTGATGCGGGGAGAGACGGTTTTGTCATGGCGGAGGGCGCTGGAATTCTAGTCGTTGAGTCACTATCTCATGCACGGGCAAGAGGGGCAAATATTCTTGCTGAAGTGATTGGATATGGTGCCAGTTCAGATGCGTATCATATGGTAGCTACCCATCCGGAAGGCCGGGGTGCATATCTGGCGATGAAAGCATCACTGAGAGAGGCTCAGATTGGACCTGAAGACATTGATGTGATAAATGCTCATGCCACCAGTACAGAGGCGGGTGACCTGTCCGAGACGAGAGCGATTAAGCAACTTTTCGGGACAGCTGCCTATGACATACCGGTTACGGCGAATAAATCCATGACGGGACATATGCTTGGTGCAGCAGGAGGTGCGGAGGCTATCTCCCTTATTCAAAGCCTGCGGCATGGCATCATTCCTCCAACTATCAATCAAGAGCAGAGGGACCCCGAATGTGATCTGGATTACGTACCTAACAAGGCAAGAAAAGCAGAGCTACGGATTGGGATGTCTAACTCCTTTGGATTCGGAGGCCATAATGCCGTTATTGTTCTTCAAAAGTATTTATCTTAAGTGGAAAGAACAGCCGTAACCAAAGGAACAGCGCTGCCCCGACGGGGCTGCGCTGTTCCTTTAGTTACTTATGGATCACCCGCAAACACTGTACCGTGGTTAACAGCCGAGTTGTTGTATGCGTCACGAAGAGAGGGACGTCGATTCTGCCATGCCTTTGCTGCCTCGACTCAACCAGCTCACACGCCAGCGGGATTGCATGAAGAGCACAAGGATCAGGGAAGCTGCTGCAATCAGGCTAAGAATAACAAAGCCTGGTGTGTAGGATTGATAGCTGCTATACAGTTGACCGAGAATTAGCGGCAGTGCGTATCCGCCCAATCCGCCAGCGGCACCTACAATGCCTGTCATCAGACCGATCTCGTTGCCAAAGCGTTGGGGTACGAGTTGGAACACGGAGCCATTTCCAGCTCCCAGACACATCATGCCGAGGAACAACATGACGACTACAACAGGAAGCGGTGGCATGAAGGATACACCGATTAGCATGATACAGGCTCCTGTGTACAGGAAAGTCAGCATACGTGTTCCGCCAATTTTGTCCGCCAGGTAACCCCCGACAGGCCGGAAGAAACTGCCTGCGATCACACAGAAGGTGGTAATGTCTGCCGCACGAACAGGAGAGAGCCCGTACTGGGTGTTGAAGAAGATGGTGAGATAGTTACATAATCCAACGAAGCCGCCAAAGGTTACACAATAGAAGGCACAGAATACCCAGGCATCTTTTTGTTTGAGCAGACTTCCGTATTGGGACAATTTCTTGGGTTCAGGCCGGTCAGGGCTATTCTTGGCAAAGAGAGAAAATAGAACAAATACGATTGCAATTGGTATAATAGCAAGTCCGAACACAACTTCCCAGCTGCCAAAATGCGTAGCCAAGCGATTGGCAAACAACGTCGCGAGTACGGTTCCGCTGTTACCCGCCCCGGCAATACCCATGGCCAGACCCTGATGCTCCTTGCCATACCATTGACCCGCCAGAGGTAGCGCAGCGGCAAAGGAGGCACCTGCCACACCCAGTAAGAGTGCTACCACGTATAGTTGGCTTAAAGAATCAACCCATAACCAGCCGAGTAATAAAGGAACCAGCGTGACGAGCATCCCGATCTGTGCGGTCAGTTTCGGACCCATATAATCAGACATGAAGCCAAGCACAAGCCGCAGGATGGAACCACCAAGGATAGGCAACGCGACCAGATTAGCCTTTTCCAGCGGAGTCATCGGATAGTCCAATGCTATGACAACTGCGAGTGGACCAAGCATCCCCCATATCATAAAACTGATGTCAAAATACATAAACGCCCCGAAGAGGGTGGGCTTATGCCCGCTTTTCCAAAAACTTTTGCTCTCCATCATCCATCATCGCTCCTCATCCAATTGAGATCTTCGTGATTTGTCTATGTGCGTGTTGAGGCAGAAAAAGGCCGCAATTCGTCCAGATATGAACGATTTGCGGCCCCGTTGCCGACAGGCGGTCCACGTCATTGTGTTCCCGCATCTGAGTTGATCACAGCACTGTGATTTTGATTCAAATTATAATCAAGAGAAAATAGAGATGTCAACAAAAATTACACGCGATTTTAAATAATGCATTTTTGAAGCATGTTTCGGGACTATCATGTTAATTATGTTGACATATGATTGAGATTCCCTTAATCTGAATCTAATATGAATCCACACAATGGCGTGTGGATTCCGGAGGCAACGGTGCCCTTTTCCGAATCATGGAGAAGGGATTTTTCTGTTTATTTTCAGGAGTGAGAGAGATAGGGGGCAGCCCATGAGCAGAAGCAAACTGGTGATTATCGGGAATGGCATGGCTGGAGTGAAGTGTGTTGAAGAGATCATCGCACTGGAGCCTAATACGTATGAGATTGTAATCTACGGTAATGAACCCCGTCCCAACTACAATCGGATCATGCTATCGAAAGTATTGCAGGGTGAGCATTCGTTACAGGATATCATTATCAATGATTGGACCTGGTATGCCGAGCATCATATACGGCTATGTACAGGTGAGACGGTGCACCGCATTGATACCCGTGGAAAATATATAGAGACGGAATCCGGAATAAAAGAAACCTATGATGTTCTGATTCTGGCGACAGGGTCTTCACCGTTTATCCCACCGATTCCGGGAATTGATAAAGAGCGGGTCATGTCCTTCCGAACGATTGATGATTGTACGCGCATGTCTGATTATTCCAAAGCATATCGCAAGGCCGCCGTTATTGGTGGTGGATTGCTTGGACTAGAGGCTGCGCGTGGGTTACTGCATCTGGGCATGGAAGCTGTGGTGGTCCATAACGCCCCTTACATTATGAATCGGCAGTTGGATCAGAAGGCTGCCGCGATGCTTCAACAGGAACTCGAAGGGCAGGGCATGTCCTTTCTTTTGGCCAAAAATACGCAGAAAATTACCGGGCGATCGCAGGCCCAAGGGCTGCTGTTCACAGATGGTTCCAAGCTTGAAGCTCAGGTTGTCATTGTCGCTGTTGGGATTCGGCCGAATGTGGACCTGGCCAGACGAAGCGGAATCGCTACGAATCGGGCAATCATGGTGGATGATTATATGCGCACTAGTGTACCGGATATCTACGCAGTTGGGGAATGTGCCGAACATCGGGGAATCAGTTATGGGCTGGTGGCCCCTTTATACGAGCAGGGGAAGGTGCTCGCACGTAAGCTCTGTGGACAGGAAACGCCTGAATACAAAGGTTCAATTCCTTACTCACAACTGAAGGTATCGGGAGTTGATGTTTTCTCGGCGGGTGAGATTAACGGGGAAGGCATGCAGACTGCAATTCAACATCTGGATGGCATTCGAGGCACATACAAAAAAGTACTGATGCAGGCTGGCAAAGTACGCGGCGCCATTTTATTTGGAGATACAGCTGAAGGAACGGCATTGCTTGGACTGGTGCAACGAGGTGCGGATGTAGCGGAATTGGCTCCGCGTGAAGGGGCCCCGGACCCGGCTGAGATGGCTGCTGCGGCATTACCTGCTCAGGAGACCGTATGTGCCTGCAACAATGTGACCAAGGCTGCCATTATGAAGGCTATTCAGGAACAGGGCCTCGAGACGACAGATCAGGTGAAGGAACAGACGAAGGCTTCTGGTTCATGCGGTGGCTGTCGCCCGATGGTGGCTGCTCTGCTGAAACATACGCATAACCTGAAAAAAAGCGGTGGTGCAGTGGCTACACCGGATAAACCTGCTTCAATGCCGGTCTGCAGTTGTACGGAGCTGGGGCATGCAGAACTAAAGGAAATGCTGGACGACATCGTTGGTATGGAGATTGACCTACCAGACATACCTTTGATTCTGCAGAAAATGGATTGGGGGTCGGAACAAGGCTGCGCGGTATGTCGCCCCGTAATCCATTATTACTTACAGGTATCCAATCGATCGATTAATGACAGAGAGATCATGAATACGGGATATCATTTAGTTGAACAAAATGGAAATCAGGCTGAACTTTCAAGGGATGATGAGATCGAAGGCCACTCAGAGGTTCAGGTGCACTGGGATGATCATATCCCGCTTTCATCCTATGCAAGGCCTGCAGGGAGCTTGGCTGTACAGCTTCGTACGCGTTGGATCGGTGCAGCGATGCCAGCACCCGTGAATATAGGCGTCGCATCAGGGCCGGGGTCCTTGGTGAGCGCACTGGTGCAGGGTATCGGCTTGCTGGCTTCACCAGCTGGGTGGGAGATCTATGCAGGCGGTCATGCAGAGCATCCGGTCAAGGAAGGTGGCTTGCTTGGAGTGGCTGAAACGGAGTGGCAAGCGGCTATGCTTGCAACAGCCTGTCTTCAGTGGTATCGCCAAACGGCTTGGTATGATGAGCCGTTATGGGCATGGACAGAGCGATTGGGATTCATGTCGATTCGGGAAACGCTGCTGGATGATCAGTTGCAGAAGGAACTTGCAGCTACACTTCAAGCTGATATATAGATGAAAGGCAGGGATGGAAGATGGGATTATCCGTGAGTTCAGAACCAACAGCCTCCAAGCTCTATGTAAAGGAGACCCAGTGTCCGTATTGCAGTGTGCAATGCAAAATGACTGTTGAAGAACTGGCTGCACCTGTTGCAGGCCAGCGTCGTGGTGAGTACACGGTCCAGGGCGTTCCGAATGAAGCCTCTCAGGGCAGACTGTGTATCAAGGGTATGAATGCTCATCAGCATGCGCTCAGTGGTCAACGATTAATGCATCCGCTGATTCGTAGTGATGGCGAGCTTGAACCCTGTTCCTGGGAAGAAGCCATTCAGACCATCGCAGAGCGGTTTCAGGACTTGAAAGACTCTTATGGAGCAGATACGGTCGGGGTGTACGGAGGCGGATCGTTGACGAATGAGACAGCCTACCTGCTGGGCAAGTTCACGAGGGTTGCGTTGGGGACGAAATATATCGACTATAATGGACGGTTCTGTATGTCAGCTGCGGCTTCTGCCGGAAGTAAAGTATTCGGGATGGACCGCGGATTGACGTTCCGACTGTCTGATATTCCCAAGGCAGGTTGCATTGTACTCGCAGGTACCAATATTGCAGAATGTCAACCTACCCTTCTGCCGTACTTTAATCAGGCGAAGGAGAACGGAGCCTTCATTATTGTTATTGATCCACGCAAGACGGCAACCGCAGCCATTGCCGACCTTCACTTGCAGGTGAAGCCCGGCATGGATGCTCTGCTGGCGGATACCATGTTGAAAGTGATTATGGATGCCGGATTGGTGGACCCTCATTTTATAGGCGAACGAACGCATGGTTACGAGCAATTAATACAAGGGTTGGCTGATCTGCAACTCGAACTGGCGGCACAAGCGTGCGGGGTTGATCTGGCGCTGATTCGTCAGGCGGCGATGGCTTACGGTGAGGCAAAGACAGGCATGATCATGACAGCACGTGGTGTGGAGCAGCAGACGGATGGGCATATGGCCGTGAGGCACTTTCTGAATCTGGTACTGGCGACTGGAAAAATCGGCAGAGAAGGCTGCGGATATGGCGCCATCACAGGTCAGGGGAATGGGCAAGGCGGAAGGGAGCATGGGCAGAAGGCTGACCAGCTGCCAGGATATCGATCCATTGAAAATGAAGCCGATCGTGCCTATGTGGCATCCGTCTGGGGTGTGGACCCTGCAAGTTTGCCAGGCAAAGGGGTATCGGCCTATGAGATGATGGAGAAGGTCCATGATCAGGAGATACGGGCGTTGCTCGTAATGGGCTCCAACCCGGTCGTATCCAATCCCAATGTGCGTTTGGTGGAAGAAGGTCTGCGCAAGCTGGACTTTCTGATCGTGGCAGATATGTTTCTGTCCGAGACAGCGCGCATGGCCGATCTGGTTCTGCCGGTCACATCTTATATGGAGAATGAAGGCACACTCACCAATCTGGAGGGGCGTGTTCTACTCCGTGAACAGGGGCGACCTGCGCCAGGAGAAACGCTCGATGATTGGGATATATTATGCCGAATTGCTGCAAAAGTGGGCAAAGCCTCTTACTTTCAATATGACACTGCTGAGGATATCTTTAATGAGCTTCGTGTGGCGAGCCGTGGTGGAGTTGCGGATTACTATGGCATTACCTATGAGCGTTTGCGTAACGAGAAAGGTGTGTACTGGCCGTGTTCTGCCCCGGAAGAGAAGGGAGAAGGGCTGCTGTTTGGGGAACGATTCGCCCACCCGGATGGCAAAGCGGCATTCACATTCGAATCCAGTCCGGGATGGAATGATATATCTCCGGAATTCCCCTTGATTCTGACCAATGGCCGTGTGCTTCCTCATTATCTTACTGGGGTGCAGACACATCGTAGCCCGGCACTCGCAGCCCGTGAATTGGAGAACTTCGTTGAGCTTCATCCGGCTACGGCTGCCCGTCATCGCATTCACGATGGGGAGTGGGTAGAGATTCAATCGGTGTACGGAAGCTTCACGGTTCGTTCGCGAATCAAGGATTCCATACGGGAGGATACCTTATTCGTGCCGATGCATTGGGGCGGCGTTCAGAATGTGAATCGGGCAACCCGACCGGAACTGGACCCGTTCTGCCGGATGCCTGGGTTCAAGACAGCGGCCGTAACCATTCGTCCGTTGCGATTAGCCAAATGAGCTGTTCTAATGGTAACTTAGCAGCTGCGCAGTCCATATTTATATGAGGCTGTGCGGCTTTTTTGCGTATATGTACGCAAGTAGGCCATAGTTCCGTGGTTCCACGTAAACATGAGGATTGGCTCATGAATATGGATTGAATTTTAGTTATGATGTCCATTAGGGGTACATATGTACGTATTTTTTATTTTATTTTGAGGCAGACTGCCCTTTCGAGTACAGGTGTATATGGATGGATTGCTGGAAAGAGCCGAGTCGTTAACAGGGGTGCAGCTTGAGTTGGCAGGCTATGTTGCAGAGATCGCCGAAGATAAGAAGATCAAGGATCCGCAGATTCTGGCTCAATTACAGAACTAGGAAGCGATTGAATCGCCCTATTAAGGGCGGCGTATAACTTGAAGGTTAATCACTATAGTTTGGATCATAAAAGGCAACTGAAGAACCTGTTAAAGGGGACTTCAGTTGCTTTTTATTTTCGTTTATCTCGTGGAGTGAATCTGAAACCGATTTAGAAAAGTCTTAGGACCCAAAGTATCTCAATATATTCCTTAATCTGATAATTAATTGCATTAACTGGTTGATCGGGAGTGGGTCGAACTGACTGTTTTTAAAAGTAAAGAATCTGTTCTAAAGTAGTTACGGAAATGTAAATAATTCGTTTTCTTATTCTGTTATCTGAATTCAAATAGAGATGATTCCAAAGGACTAGGCTCGTTCCAATCAAGCTTTTACCAAATTTAAGGGGATGTAATTCATGAACAGGTCGGCTATCGTTAGGAAGCGAAATCTGCTGACTTGCTTGCAGGCTGCGGTTTCAGAAGCCATGTGCAGGACGACCTGAATGCTTGAAAGGCTGGGATCAACCAGTATGCATTCCCTTGTATACATGTATTCAGGATGTATGCGAGAAAAATGATCAAGAGAGAAGGAGAGCTTACAACATGAACAGAAGACTCAATCTGATTTTCCTCAAACGATGGTTTATGCTATTAATCATCGTGGCGGTTGCGGCTATGCCGCTACACGCCTTCGCCGCGGAGGCGGAATCCGGGGCCGATCGGCCATGGATGAACACATCTCTATCTGCGGAAGAACGCACCGAGCTGCTGCTCAAGGAGATGACGCTGGAGGAGAAAGTTGGATTCGTAACTGGTAAAGTAAATAACTATTATGGTTTCTATAATGATGGATTGGAGCGCCTCGGCATTCCGGCATTACAGATGGCGGATGGACCAGCAGGGGTGCGGGTTGCGAACCCGGATGTACAGGACAAAAAGTCCACGGCACTGCCTGCACCCATCGCGCTGGCAGCATCCTGGGATACTGATCTTGCCGAGAAATATGGCGATCTGATCGGTCAGGAAGCACATGATACAACACATAATGTAGTTCTGGGTCCTGGACTGGATATTGCACGTACGCCGTGGGGTTCCCGTAACTTCGAATCCCTGGGTGAAGATCCGCTGCTGGCTTCCGGCATGGGTGCAGCGTATGTCAACGGGATTCAAAGCAACCCGGTGATTGCAACGGCGAAACACTACATCTTGAACAATCAGGAAACAGAGCGTTTCACCACCAATGCTACAGCCAGTGAGCGTGCCATTCAGGAAGTCTATGCGCGTCCATTCCAAGCCATGGTTGAAAAAGCGGATCTCGGTTCCGCGATGTGTTCATTTAACCAGGTGAACGGTACATATGCTTGTGAGAACAAGGAGATGCTGACCGATGTCCTTAAGGACCAGTTCGGCTTCGAAGGGTTCGTCATGAGTGACTACGGTGCCAACTTCAGTACAGTGGAATCCGCGAACGCGGGTCTCGATCTGGAAACACCGGGTGAACCATATGGCAAATGGGGAAGCAAGCTGCTTGAAGCCGTAAACAAAGGTGAAGTCAGCGAACAAACCATTGATGAAAAGGTCAGACGGATTTTGCTTCAAATGTTCGATAAAGGGCTGTTCGATAACCCTGTAACGAATACACAAATCAATGCTAAGAAAGACGGCAAACAAGCACGTGAAATTGCAGAAGAGAGCATGGTTCTTTTGCAAAACAACGATAATACGCTACCGCTGTCCAATAAAAACGTGAAATCCATCGCTGTCATCGGACCGGATGCTGATAACGCATCGGCTGCTGGTGGAGGTAGCAGTCTGGTTAATCCAACGTATACCGTAAGTCCACTGCAAGGCATTCGTGATCGTGCCGGTAATGATGTGGATGTAAAATATGCAGCCGGAACGGATCCAATCTCCGCAGGAGATGCATTTAATGGACCATCGGCTGTACCTTCGACTCTTTTATCGCCTGGGGATGCTCAGGAAAGTGAAAGAGACTATGGTACAGACCGTGCCGAATATGGCCTGCGTGCCGAATACTGGACAAACAAAGATATGGAAGGCAATCCTTCTCTGGTTCGTACAGATAATCAGGTCAACATGAATCTTGGATTTTACAACTATGAAGGCTTCAATGCACAGTCATCCAAGCTTCCAACGACGCCCACGGAGTTCAATGGCAAAATGTCCGCCCGCTGGACAGGTTCCATTAAGGCACCGAAAACAGGTGATTACAAACTGTCTCTGACCAGTCTGGGTTCTGCAAAACTATACGTGGATGACCAGCTGCTGGTAGACAATCAAGGTACGACACTGAGCACTACAAAGAAAGAAATTACACTTAAAGAAGGCGAGTCTCACAACATTCGGATTGAATATCGTACAGATTTCCCGGTACAATCCAGTAATGACATGGGAGCCCAAGTTCGTTTCGGCTGGGAAGCTCCTGAAGATGCTGTGGATGCCAAAATGCAAAAAGCAGTCGATCTGGCCAAAAAATCAGATGTCGCGGTTGTCGTGACACGTACGTATGACAGTGAAGGTTACGTGGACCGTTCCGATCTGGAACTGCCGAATAACCAGGAACAGCTGATCCGTAAGGTAGCGGCAGCCAATCCGAAAACGATCGTGGTGCAAATGAGTGGTCGTGCTGTTGAAATGGATTCCTGGCAAAAAGAAGTGCCATCCATCGTTCAGGCTTGGTATGCAGGTCAGGAACAAGGTAACGCAGTGGCACGTGTGCTGTTCGGTGATGTGAATCCATCCGGTAAGTTGCCGGTGACGTTCCCATCAGATGATTCCCAGACCCCGGTATCCACTGCGGAACAATTCCCGGGTGTGAATGGGGTAGGCACCTATTCCGAAGGTATCTTTGTAGGGTATAAAGGATATGACAAAGAAGGTATGACACCAGCGTTCGCCTTTGGACACGGGCTGTCGTATACCGATTTTAATTATCGTAATCTGCATGTGAAAAATACAGGTAAAGGCGATAAGGAAACCGTAGAAGTATCCCTCAATCTGCGTAATACCGGTAAAGTTGACGGTGCAGAAGTCGTACAGGTCTATGTCGGCAATCTGCCAACCAAAGTCGAGACTCCGAAGAAACAACTTGCTGGCTGGGCGAAAGTCGATCTCAAAGCTGGCAAGCAGCAACGGGTCAACATTCAACTGGATCGCAGCGCACTGTCCTATTGGGATGAAGCATCGCATGAATGGGTAATGCCTAAGGGTAAAGTTCAAGTGTATGTCGGCAGTGCATCCGATGATATTCGTCTGACAGGTAGTGTGAATATTGGAAGTAAATCCGGTAAATAAAAGTGCAATAAAGGAGATCGAAAAGTGGTTCTCCCCATTGAATTCATCGGTGTGAAATGCAGTTTGTTCTAATTCATATATATAGTGAAAATGAGTCGTGGCCTAGTGGCCGCGGCTTTTTGCACAATGGAAGGAGAGTGAAGCGTGATGAACATAGGCTGGCGAGAGCATTCCAAACGATGGATCATCCTGTTAATCGCTGTTTGTTGTGTCGGTGTAGGAATCTGGCTTATCCTCAACCGAAGTGAACAACACGTTCCGCCACCGGTTGCAGACAAGCAGAGAGCGGCCGAAGTCTGGTTAACAACGGGAGATCAGCAAAGTCTGCTTACACCACAGAACCCCATTCCAATTGCAGATCATCATGATACAGACACAAGCTCTTCAGATTCTACAACGCAGGAGCCTGAACCTTCCCGGTCGGGGTTTAGCATACAGATTGATCCGGACAAGACCTATCAGACCATGGATGGTTTCGGCGCAGCGATGACGGGTTCATCTGCGCATCTGATCAACCAGCTTCCGGAGGAACAGCAAGAACAACTACTAAAGGAACTGTTCTCGACGGAAGGGCTAAATATGGACATGGTACGTCATACGATTGGTGCCTCCGATTATTCGGTAGATGAATCAGGCACGGCTTCAAGTTATACCTATAATGATATCGAGTCCGGCACGGATTATGACATGGAACACTTTTCGATTGAAAAGGATCAGGAAGTTGTGAATATGCTGGAGCGTGTGACAGGGCTGAAAGCAGATCTTAAAGTGTTGGGTACCCCGTGGACAGCCCCTGCATGGATGAAATATGGGGAGAAGACGACTAACGGCTGGTATCTGGATTACAACGATCCCCAGGTGTATGAAGCGTACGCGAGATATTTTGTGAAATATATCGAAGCTTATCAGGCGAAGGGCATTCCCATCTACAGGATGACGTTGCAAAATGAACCGGAGTTCACCTCGGATAAATATCCGAGTATGAGTATGGGAGCCGAAGAACAAGCCATGTTCATTCGGGATTATCTCGGCCCAGCGCTACAGGATGCGGGACTGGATACGCGAATCATCGCGTATGACCATAACTGGGATCAGGCGGTCGAATATACCAGCAAGGTGCTCGGTGATGAGCAGGCTGCTGCCTATATCGATGGATCTGCTTTCCACTGTTATGCAGGTGATGCATCTGCCATGTCGGAAGTGCATGAGCGCTTCCCAGACAAAAATATCTATTTTACCGAATGTAGTGGTGGGGAGTGGAGTCCTGATTTTGGCGAGAATCTGAGCTGGCAGATGTCCAATCTCATCATAGGTGCACCTCGCAACTGGGCGAAGAATGTGCTGCTCTGGAACATCGCACTCGATCCGCAAGGTGGACCCACGAACGGCGGCTGTGAGAACTGCCGTGGGGTTGTGACGATTGACCCGAAGAGTAATGAAATCACTAGAAATGTAGAGTATTATGCGTTAGGTCACATCAGCCGTTATGTGCGTCCGGGAGCTGTAAGAGTGGATTCCACGCAAGAACAGGGTCAGATTGAGAACGTAGCCTTCCGCAATCCGGATGGAACGATGGTGCTGGTTGCGGCTAACACGGGTGAGGCAGAAGTTTCCTTTGATGTAGTCATGGATGGAGATTCGTTTCGATATGTACTGCCTTCCCAATCGGCAGCAACCTTCCGCTGGAATCCGAAAACGGGGGTAGAGCGTTGACTCAAGATTGAAATTATGGATACAGATTGAATAATGGACATGGTAAAATATACGTAGAGTTAATTCAAATTTGATGTGTTAAATAAGTCCGATCTCAGGATCGGGCTTTTACATAGCCTTTTACTTTTACTAGAAAAGGGAGAATACATTGGACATGTTAATCTCGTTGCATATCGGGAACAGGATCATGACAAGTTGGTTGGAATCTGGGAGAGTGCTGTTCGGGAAACACATACGTTTTTGGAAGAGCATCACATTCTGTTCTATCAACAAGTGGTGAGCCCTTCAAAATCAAAGGTCATCACCTCAAGGTAGATGTTAATGAGCAGAATAGTGGAGCAGCCCGATTCTATCAAAAGATAGGATTTGTACAGATAGGACGGTCCGAGTTGGATAGTTCCGGTAATCCGTTTCCGCTATTGCATCTGGAGATCAAATAGGAACAGGCCGAGAGATCGTCGGTAATTGATAGCCATGAGTTATAAATGACCAGGATGAGGAGCGTGCAGAATGACACAAATTAAGGTGACACCGGAACAACTGGAGACGGTCAGTGGGCAGTTCGCTCAGGCACATCAGCAATTATCGGGATTCATGTCCACATTGGACAGCAAGATGAGTGTCATGCGCAGCAATTGGGACGGGATGGAACGGGAACGTTTCTATAACGATTATTCAACGGCTCAAGGCACGATGAAATCTGTTCTGGAACTGGTTCTGTCCATTCAGTCGGAGCTTAAGAAAATTGCCGAGCGTTTCCGCACGACAGATGAAGAGGCGGTGAGCCAGGCAATCATGACGGCCCTGACCGCAGCGCGGGCGCTATCCACCATGGGCAAAAATAAAGGCGAAGGTCTAGACAAAACGTCAGGCCCACCAAAGAACATGGAGGAATGGGATGAGAAGGATGCCGAGAAATACCAAAACTATGAAGAAATGCTGAAGAAAGCCGAAGAGATGGGCGACGAACAACTGGCGCAGCAGATTCAGGCCAGCATGAATATCATTCGGCTTCAGTATGAAGATGTAATTTATCAGACTGACCCCAATACGGGCAAGACGGTGAAAATTACCGAGGATTCCATCGTGGGTACGTATCAGGTGAAAAGCGACAAGGGCGAAACGACCGGCATCAGTCTGGATAAACAGGGCAATGTGGTGGACTATAGCAAAGATACGGAAAAGTATAAGTATTCGGAGCAGACGCACACGACCAGTCAAGGCGAGCATCTCTTTGGCAAAGTGGCACAAACGGCTACAGCCTACGGCATTGGTCTGCTGCTCACAAGCAAGACGGGCTCTGCCTTCACGGAACATGCGACAGGACTCGGTTCATCCTTCGTCGCGGACAAATTCCTGTTCTCTGTGCCGGAGGAAGGCGAGACGCGTACGATGATCTACCGTACCAATAAGGAAACGGGCAAAATGGAAAATATGATCGTGGTCACGCGTGGCGACAACGATATTGAATATACTCCGTGGCGGGATTACTACTAAGCCGCGGATGGGTCGACAAGCGGGCAACGCAGGGCTACCTGATTGCTGCCAGCTAGTCACCCCACGGGATGGGGGCCATGTGTGGTTCATGTGACACATGGCTAATAGCAAGGAGGGCAGGCTGCTTATCCGTGAGCCTGTCCATACATAAACACCCCGGCAACTTTCCCTGAGACGGGAAGATTACCGGGGTGTTTATGGTTTCCCTTACCGGTTAGCCAAGGTCGATGACGGGCCGGGAGGGGATCTTTTTTTGCCAAAGATTAATGCGTCTCTTCATCCAGAAACGGTTTGTTCACCGCATAATACATAAAGCCCATCAGCAGCACACCGCCCACCAGATTACCCAAAGTCACGGGAACCAGGTTGTGAATCACACCTTCAAATGAGATCGTCCCCGGATGGTTCAGCACGAGCGCAATCGCGAACGTACACATATTGGCGATGCTGTGCTCATATCCCGAGATGAAGAAGCAGAAGACAAAGAGCATCATGGCGAACATTTTCGCGCCATTCTCCTTCATGAACATCGGCACAAAGAACGCCATACATACGAGCCAGTTACACAATATTCCCCGGAAAAAGAGCTGCATGGTCGGAACTTCCATCTTGTGCTCCACCACGCTTAACAGAAACCCATTCACCTCAGACGAGTCGAACAACCCCGTCAGGTAAATTAACAGGGCAAATACGGCTGCGCCCATCAGGTTACCGCTATAACTCGCAATCCACAGCTTGACCACTTCGAACCAGCGAAGTTTCTTACGCAGCGCCGCATACGTGTAATAGAACGTATTGCCTGTGAACAGGTCACCCCCACCGTATGCGATCAGAATGATGGCCGCGCCAAATGTAATTGCTGCCATAGGATAGGTGAAAGGGGACTGCTCCGTATAAAAGAAGTTACCTGTCTTAAACGCCACGATGACGCCGAATCCGATAAACATACTGGCCAGCATGGAGCGTGCAAGGTACCTGATTAAGCTTTGTTTGTAAATCTTGTGTTTCTTCAGAGCCAACTGTTCCACGTTGCGCAAAGCTTCCGTTTCCATGATTCTCCTCCAATAGCATGATGTCTTGCTTACCAGTATAACGAAATTATGGAAATTGGGCAGAGGGAACTTCCGCATAGAGCAGGGAATGAGTCTCCTCGGATTCAAACTTGAGGAACAGAATGGCTTTTTGCAATGCATTGATTTCACCTTGGGTAAGGTAAACAGGCTGGGTAGTGTCTTAGAATGATTAGTCTTTCATGGGCTGATCTAATGGATCATATGTAACCATAATAGGCAATAATTTTGGTTCAAGCATCAGGTGAATGGGTGTTCCGTCTTGATCTGCATAAGAAATGATATAGCTTCCGAAATGAGATTCGTAGATGAAATCCTGGAATTGAAAGGAACGTTCGGGATACTTTATCTTCACATATAACGTAGTTACTCCTCGGGCAAAGGTTTCTTTCAATATAGGAATCTGGGCCAAAAGCATAATAGCGACAAGAACAATGAGTATACGTTTAACGATACGGATCAGATAGATTCACCCCATTCATCTCAGACAGATGTTACTCCATAATTATAGCCAGATTGCCAAACTGCTTGCCTTTTTCCATACGCTTGAAAGCTTTCACTGTGTCCTGCAACGGATATACGCCATCAATGACAGGATGTATGTCATGTTGCTCGACCCATTGCAGCATCTGGACAAACTCTTCACGGCTGCCCATAGAGGTCCCGATCAGACTGACCTGTGGGAAGAAGATAGAGCGAATCGGAACGGTTAGATTATCCCCTGAGCTTGCACCATACATCACGATACGTCCACCTGGTCTGATTATATCAAAATATTTCGGGAACATGGCTTGTCCGATGCTGTCCAAGATCATGTCCACAGATTCCAAATCGTTCTGCATGCTCCAATTGCCATGACTATCCAACGCATGGGTAGCACCCAGGCGCAGCGCCTCTTTTCTTTTGGCTTCACCTCTGGAGGTGACGGTAACCTGTGCACCAGCGGCTACGGCCATGAGCAGGGCATAGGTCGCTACACCACCGCCAATGCCGGGAATGAGGATATCATCGCCTTGTTTCAGTTCACCGCGAGTGAACAAGGCGCGGTAGGCAGTCAACGCCGAGAGAGATAGCACGCCTGCTTCTTCCCAGGATAGATGGGCTGGCTTAGGCAGAGCATTTTCGGCAGGCAACGTAATATATTGTGCGAGCGTTCCATCCGTAGGACCACCCACAATATCAGGAACGAGAGGTACATCAGATGCGTAGTTCCAACCGAGCGTAGGGTGGATAATGACTTCATCTCCTATTGTGAATTCTCTTACGCCTTCGCCAATGTCAACGATGATACCTGCCCCATCAGAACCGGGAATGAGCGGGGGTTCCTGACTGGTGCGTCCTGCCATGATGAACAGATCACGATGGTTAATTCCAGCAGTTTTCAGTTGGATTTGTACTTCCCCTGCCTTTGGTGTGCGAGATGTTGACTCTGTATATCGAAGACCTCCAAGGCCGCTCTGGCCTGAATGGACAATAGCTTTCATGATCAATATTCCTCCTGTCTATGTAGCCGTACTTCACTACTGAGCCTCATTGTACAGATCGGACAGATTCACGTAAAATGAACAAAAATGAATGTCAGTATCATTTAAAATCATAGATATCAAGCAGGTGATCAGGGTATGGATGCAGGTGATTTGAAAATATTTCAGGCGGTTGCCCGCGAAGGTAGCATCAGTAAAGCTGCGCTCGCACTCAATTATGTGCAGTCCAATGTAACAACACGGATTAAACAGTTGGAGACTCAACTGCAAGTACCGCTCTTTCATCGTTCCAATCGAGGAATGTCGCTCACACCAGCGGGCGAGAACCTGCTTGGGTATGCGGATAGAATATTGGAATTATTATATGAAGCAGAGCAGGCCACGCAAGTGGGTAACCCACCAGCTGGCATGCTACGTCTGGGTGCCATAGAGACAGCAGCTTCCACTTTTCTGACGCCGCTCTTGGCTGAATACAGTTCATGCTACCCGGCAGTACAGCATTCGCTTGTCACGGGTGGGACCCATGAACTGAACCAGAAGGTCATTCAACATGAATTGCATGGTGCCTTAATATATGGCCCGATTGACCATCCTGATCTCAACTATATGAAGATGTATGACGAAGAAATGGTGCTGATCGCCGAACCTGGAGTACATCAATTAAGCACGTTATTGTCCAGGCCGATGTTGTTTTTTGAGATCGGATGCACACATCGCACTCAGGCGGAATCCTTTTTAAAAGATCAGGGTATACACACGCTTAACATCATGGAATATGGAACACTGGACACGATTCTGAATGGTGTATCTGCCGGGCTAGGCGTATCATTGCTGCCACGGTCTTCAGTTACCAAAGCAGAATCAAGAGGTGAGATTGCAGTGATGTCTTTGCCTGATCCCTATTGCCGATTGGAAGTAGGATTTGTGTATTCCCGTGGTGAACATATATCTAGTGCGCTCAGCGCTTTGGTGGAGATCATTACAGAACCAGAACTATAAGAGGTTGTTCAAAAGTCCGTTTACGAACATGCACTATAAGGGAGTGAGTGATCTTGAAAGAAACTGCGTTAACGTTGGCTGATGCCTTTAATCAGGCAGAATTTATTGTAGGGGGTCATGGCAGTCGCAAAGTGAAGGTGCTTCAGGACGTACTGGAGCAGATCGATGGGGAGATGTTCAGTGACCACTACGGTAACGGCCCCATCATTGAAGAATTTCAGCAACAGATGGCGGACGTTCTGGGAAAGGAATCGGCTGTATTTTTCCCGAGTGGAACGATGGCACAGCAGATTGCATTACGGATCTGGTGTGACCGCAAAGGGGTAAAGCGAGTAGCTTACCACCCTCTATGCCATCTGGAAATCCATGAGGAAGACGGACTGAAAGAGCTTCACCAGATTGAATCGATTTTACTTGCGGACAAGGAACGCTTGATTCGATTGGAAGATATACAGGCGCTCGATCAGGACATTGCCTGCCTGCTGTTGGAACTTCCGCAACGCGAGATTGGCGGGCAATTGCCAGCATATGAAGAACTGGAAGCGATCTCGGCCTATTGCCGTGAGCGCGGGATTAAGCTGCATCTGGACGGGGCGCGCCTGTTTGAGATTACTCCCTATTATCAGAAGACACCTGCGGAGATCTGCAGTCTGTTTGATAGCGTGTATGTTTCCTTTTACAAAGGAATCGGAGGCATTGCGGGTGCTATATTGGCGGGTGATCCGGATGTGATGCAGGAATCGAAAGTATGGAAACGTCGGCACGGGGGCGATCTGATCGGTCTGTATCCGTATATTCTGAGTTCCCAGTATTACTTCAATGAACGGATTGGCAAAATGGAGCGTTATTACGAGCAGACTCTAGAACTGGCCTCCTTATTAAATGCGTGTCATGGGATACATACCTTGCCCGAGGTACCGGTATCGAATATGTTCCATGTGCACTTTGCGCTCGCTGCTGCCGAAGTTGAACCAATTCTGGTGCAAATGGCTCAGCAGTATGGCATTGGAATGACTTCATATCTGAACAAGACGAGTGGGAACAGCTGCGCCTTTGAATTTTCTGCGGGCGATCGGTATGAGCAAGTTCCTCAAGACAAACTGCTTGCAGCATTGGTATGGCTGGATCACGAGTTGCGTAAACAGGTGAGATAATAAGCTAAAGAGAGAAATGATGTACGAAATAAACGAAAAGATGTATACCTGCCTTGTCCACATGCTGGACAGGGTATTTTGTGCACGTCAGTGAATATTCTCCTGGATGTATTTGCGATAGAGGGCGGGCGTAATCTCCTCGAACTTTTTGAATATTTTGATAAAATATCCTGATTCACTGAATCCCAGCTCATCACTGATCTGTGAGACAGGCATGTCGGTGACCTCCAGCAATTGCTTGGCCCACTTGATTTTGAGCTGTGCCAGGTAGGTTGTGAAGTTTTCGCCTGTTTCCTTGGCAAATAGCCTGCTGAAATAACTCGGACTCAGGTGGCATAGGTCGGCCATTTGTTTGAGCGAAACTTGTTCGCTTTTGTGACTGTGAATGTATTCAAAAGCAGGTTGAAGCACCGGGCTGGAGCTTTCCGTGTCACTTGGGCTATTTTTGAGATAGGCGTCCGCAATCGCATTCGTCATCTCTTTTTTGATCGACTCGATATTACGAATGGAATAACCCGGCAGTATGGTGGAGAGGTTCAGTGACTCCTGATGACCTGAAGCCTTCTCGAACATTTCAACTAACAGATTTTTGTTGAGCGCTTCTTCTACAATGTAGTTGCAGAGCAGGGATAACATGTTGGAGATTTTCACAATCTCTTCATAGGTCATCACAGGCAGCTGTGCGTAATCATCCTTTAATTCCTCCAGCTTGGCTGCATGCAGGGGTACGTTCTTGGACGTAACAATCTGTTCCAGATCACTACCCTTGTCCGGGTCGGCGAGTTTCACTTGTCCTGCCATCACGGCACCGATATATTTGCCATCAATCGTAATCGGAATGGCGATATCAATAATATTGAAATGGCATAGATACACATAGGGCTCATTTAACCGAACGGCTTCCAGACCACCACGCGAATCACATTTTTGGCAGTAGGGGAGAAGCTCGGGGTCTTTGCGTACATTCTGGCAGAAGGCCTGACAGCTGCTGTGACTGGTTACGGGAATGCCTTTATAATCAACGGTGAGGATCGCCAGTTTGGTTACTGTAGCAAGAGAATCTTGTAGACGCTTCCATTTATTAAGGTCGAGAATTTTATTGATATGCAGGTATTCTTTAATCATTGGACGAGACCTCCATAGCTAACCTGATTCATGATTTAGGCCGTTAAAAGTTAGCAAGTTGTACATATTAAGATGTAATGATGACGGGTAATGTATTATGGGAGGTCAAAATTCAACCATCTCATGACAATAACATACCATGATTGCACTAAAAAGCAAAAAATTACGATTGTAAATTATAATAATTTGTTATCAAAGTCCACTGTAAAGCTGCTGCCCATGCGTTATATTAAGGTCAATTGCAAGAAATTAAAATTTAATGTATTTACTACACCATTCCATATCCTTAGGAGGCATATATTAATATGAGAAAAGCATTTATCAGCCCAACCAAATATGTACAAGGCGAAGATGAGTTGTTGAACCTGGGTTACTTTGTTAAATCCTTCGGAGAATCAGCCTTACTGATTGCACATCCGGATGATGTACAGCGTGTAAAAGCGAAGCTCGATGCAACTGCTGAGAAATTCAATATTACGTTTGTTGAAAGCGGTTTTAAAGGGGAATGTTCCCGTGAGGAAGTTGCGCGTTTGCAAGAGATTGCAAAAGAAAAAGGATGTCACTCTACCATCGGTCTCGGTGGCGGTAAAGCGATCGATGCTGCCAAATGTGTAGCTGAAGGCGAAGCACTGATCATCTGCCCAACCATTGCAGCAACGGATGCACCGACAAGTCACTCTGCTGTATTGTACACACCGGAAGGTGCTTTTGATGACTATGCTTACTTCAAACAAAGCCCAAGTGTGGTTCTTGTCGATACAACGGTAATCGCCAACGCACCAACACGTTTCCTCGTATCCGGTATGGGAGATGCGCTCTCTACATACTTCGAAGCAAGAGCAACAGCGAAATCCTACTCCCGTGTAAACGCAAGTCTGCCAATGGGTTCCCGCGAAGGATATACCCCATCTGCAGTAGGGACGAATGCGGCACTTGCACTGGCAAAACTGTGTTATGAAATGCTGCTGACTGACGGTGCAAAAGCGAAAGTAGCCAGTGACAGCAACGTCGTGACACAAGCGCTGGAAAACATCGTTGAGACCAACATTCTGTTGTCTGGTCTTGGATTTGAAAGTGGCGGTCTGGCCGCAGCACATGCAATCCACAACGGTTTGACTGTTCTGGAGGGAACACATCACTTCTTCCACGGTGAAAAAGTATCCTTCGGTACGATCGCACAACTCGTGCTCGAAAATGCACCAACCGAAGAGCTGCACGAAGTCATGGACTTCTGTCTCGAAGTGGGACTGCCTATCAGCTTGGCGGACATTGGTGTAGACACCATTAGTCAGGAAGAGCTGTTGAAAGTTGCAGAGATCGCTTGTATTCCGGAAGAATCCATTCACGCGATGCCGTTCCCGATCACCGTTCCTGAAGTGGCTGCTGCCATTGCAGCGGCTGACCGCATGGGCCGTGAGTACAAAGCAACTCGCCGGGAGGCAAAATAATGAAGAAAATTATTAACCAAGCAGAACATGTTGTTATGGAAATGTGCAACGGAATTGCGCTCGCGCACCCGGAGCTGGAATTCCTGAAAAAATATAAAGTTATCAAGCGCAGAGAGATTCAGGCCGATAAAGTCAGCCTGATCAGTGGCGGCGGCAGTGGACATGAACCGGCTCACGCAGGTTATGTGGGGAGAGGCATGTTGGATGCAGCGGTATGTGGAGATGTGTTCGCATCTCCTTCCCAAATCCAGGTGTACCAAGCGATCAAGGCAACAGCCAGCAACAAGGGAACACTCTTGATCATCAAGAACTACAGCGGCGACATGATGAACTTCAAGAATGCAGCGCATCTGGCTGAAGAAGATGGCATCGACGTACAGTATGTGCGTGTTGAGGATGACATCGCTGTCCAAGACAGCTTGTATACCGTTGGACGTCGCGGCGTTGCCGGAACTGTACTGGTTCACAAGATAGCCGGAGCAGCAGCGGAAGAAGGCCGCAGTCTGGCCGATGTGAAATCCGCTGCTGAGAAAGCAGCTCAGAACGTTCGCAGTATTGGTTTTGGATTCACATCCTGTACCGTACCCGCCAAAGGCACGCCTACATTCGAGATTGCTGAAGATGAAATGGAATTCGGCGTAGGGATACATGGCGAGCCAGGAATTCGCCGGGAGAAGATCGTTTCTGCGGATGAATTGGCAGGGCGTATGGTCGAGGCGTTGCTCGCAGATATGAAGCTGGATACGGATGCTTCTGCTGAGATTGCCGTGCTTGTGAATGGTTTTGGCGCAACACCTTTGCAAGAACTGTACCTGCTCAACAATTCCGTTCAACGTGAGCTTGCCGGACATACAGGTCTGAAGGTCGCTACAACGTTTGTCGGCAACTACATGACAAGCATCGATATGGCGGGTGCGTCGGTTACGATCCTGAAACTGGATGATGAGCTGAAAACCCTGTTGTTCAAGGAAAGTGATACACCTGCGTTTAAAGTATCCGGTCCTCCAGTGGCACAAGTGGCGTATTCCGAGGCTCTTGAAGCTGTCGTGGGTGAAGACGCTCCGGTATCCTACGAAGTGGAGACGCCTGCAACATCTGCGGTGATTAGCAACAATCAATTCTCGTTGGACAACATCGTTTATCTGATCGATAAAATGGGCGAGATCATTATCAAGAATGAAGTACCATTCTGTGAACTGGATTCCCATGCGGGTGATGGCGATTTCGGTATGAGTGTGGCAAAAGGCTTCCGCCAGTTGAAACGCGAATGGAATCATATCATTAACGAAGATAAAAAAGATATCGGTTCATTCCTCGATGCATGTTCCTTGGTCATCATGGAATATTGTGGCGGCGCATCCGGCCCAATCTGGGGTTCGGCATTCCGTGCGGCTGGCAAAGCTGCAGGAGATAAACAGCAATTGAACGTTGCTGAATTTGCGGAGATGATCCATGCAGCTGTGCAAGGGATTCAGTCTACTGGAGAGCGTTCCTTCGGACGTGGTGCCGTTGTAGGCGACAAAACCTTGATCGATGCACTCGTTCCATGTGCCGATTCCTGGACGCAAAGTGCGGAGTCTGGAGATGACTTCAAAACCGCCTTTGCCAAAGGTGCAGCAGCAGCTGTTGAAGGTGCGAAGAAAACTGAAGATATCGTGGCACGTATGGGCCGTGCAGGTACCGTCGGCGATCGTAGTCTGGGCTACCCTGACGCTGGCGCGTATGCGCTGGGCGTTATTTTCACAGAACTGTCTGAGTCGATGAAATAATAGTGTTCTCGATGAGAAATATAAATTTATAAAGTGTTCTTACTGCAAAAGGAGTATCACATAGTGATACTTCTTTTTTTGTGGTAGAATGTCGTTTTTTATACATATAAACACATACAATTTAATATTTGTTTCATAATTTTTCCATGAAATTAACGATTAGGTATTGAAAATGCCTGCTAACTTGTTATAATGTAAACTATTGATATTGATAATCACTATCATTTGTTGCTGAGGAGGTATATGATACTGATTTTATCCAAATACAATAGGTTGCGTTTGAGTCAAAATTTTCTGAATTCTAGGGGGATATAAATGAAATGAAAAAGTCTATTTCTTCAAAATTAATGTTTATTATGGTTGCAGCTTTAACTCTGGTGTTGGCAGCATGTTCAAGTAATGAACCTGCTACTTCTGGTACTGCTAATACTGAGGCCGCAACTTCCGATGCTGCTACTGCAGCTACAACCGTTGAAATTACGGATGCTCATGGAACAGTGACTGTACCTGTAAATCCAACGAAGGTCGTTGCTCTGGATAACAGAACATTTGAGACTCTGTCAGCTTGGGGAGTCAAACTAGCAGCAGCGCCGAAGGATGTAATGCCAGCAGATTCACCATATGTGTCCGATGAATCGGTACAAAATATTGGAAATCATCGCGAACCAAATCTTGAACTATTGGCATCTATACAGCCTGACCTTGTCATTGTTGGTCAAAGATTTGCTGGCTTTTATGAAGACATCAAAAAATTAGTGCCTAATGCAGCAGTAATTGACCTTAATATTGAGCTTGAAGAAACTGCATCACCTGGAGAAAACTTTGTTAATGGTCTTAAAGATGCAACAACCAATCTAGGTAAAATTTTTGAAAAGCAAGAAGAAGCTACTCAATTGATTGCTGATTTTGATAAGGCTATTGAAGAAGCTAAGGCCGCTTATAACGGTGAAGATAAAATTATGAGTGTTGTCGTATCTGGTGGAAACATTGGTTTCTCGGCTCCTCTTACTGGACGCGTGTGGGGACCATTGTATGACATTTTCGGCTGGGTTCCGGCACTAGAAGTGGACAAATCTTCTTCTGATCATCAAGGTGATGATATTTCTGTTGAAGCGATCGCACAAAGCAATCCGGATTGGATTTTCGTACTGGATCGTGATGCAGCTGTATCTGCTGAAGAAGGTTCGGTTCCGGCTCAGGACGTTATTGATAACTCACCTGCTCTGCAAAACACCACTGCTATTACTAAAAAGCAACTGGTCTATGCTCCAAACGATACGTACACTAATGAATCTATCGAAACTTTCTTGGAGTTGATTAACAACCTTACGAAAGCTTTAGCTAAACAGTAAAAGGAGCATACTGCAGTGCTGAAAAATTTAATACCAAAAATAGCCGGGGTTGAGAATTCTCAACCCCAGCGTCATAATCACAAAAGGTTATGGACCCTGCCTTTTATCATTGCAATTATAGCCACTATTGTTTTAGGCGTTACATCACTGCTTATTGGAGTCTATGACATACGGGGACAAGCGGATGGAATGGAGATGTTTTTCATCACTCGTGTCCCAAGAACTGTTGCATTAATGCTTACCGGTGCCGCAATGGCCATGGCAGGCCTGGTCATGCAGCTTATTACACAGAATCGCTTGGTGGAACCGACCACAACAGGAACAATGGAATGGTCAGGTCTGGGGATCATGTTTATTTATCTGGTCTTTCCTGCCCCGAGTTTAACACTAAGAATGACCGGCGCAATCATTTTTTCTTTTATAGGAACGATGATTTTTTTTATGTTTCTAAAGAAAGTTAAACTCCGTTCGTCTTTAGTTGTCCCCATTATTGGGATGATGCTTGGAGCAGTCATTTCTGCATTTTCAACTTTCGTTGGGCTTGTATTCCAAATGACTCAAAATATCGAAAGCTGGTTTGCAGGCTCCTTTTCATCTGTGCAAATTGGCAGGTATGAATATCTCTGGCTCATTGTATTGGTGACTATTCTTATTTTTGTTTTTGCTGATCGGTTGACTTTAGCCGGACTAGGGGAAGATGTGGCTACCAGTCTTGGCGTAAATTATGACAGGATCATTCTTATGGGGACTGCGCTTATTTCACTAGCCGTTGGAATTGTTGCAGCTGTCATTGGGAACCTGCCTTTTCTTGGGTTAATTGTCCCAAATATCGTTTCCATGTTTAGAGGTGACGATCTCAGGAGCAATCTGCCATGGGTGTGCTTATTAGGGATGGGCAGCATCATTGTGTGTGATATCCTGTCTCGAGTCATTATCATGCCTTTTGAAATACCTGTCTCGATGATCCTTGGAACAGTGGGAGCCGTCGTATTTATTGTCATTTTGTTAAGACAAAGGAGGTCAACAAGGAGGGTAAGATGAGCGACTTAGCAAGTAGAAATCCACTAAATATCGAAATCGATTCTAGCCGTCGTCCTAAAAAAAGATCAGCTAGAGCTTTCCGTACCAAGAAAGAAGAAAAGCGTTATTGGATTTTGCTGATAACATTGATTGTTCTGGGCGTTTTTGCATCGATTGGACTGCTGATTTATAACAATCCGGTCCCGGTATCTTCTCCTTCTTTCATACCTGTCGTTACAAGAAGAGTAGTCGCTCTGGTTTCAATGCTCATCGCTGCAATTTGCCAAAGTTTATCTACGGTTGCCTTTCAATCGATTACGAATAATAAAATTATAACTCCGTCCCTTTTAGGTTTTGATGCTATTTATTCAACCATTCATACGAGTACTATATTTTTCCTTGGTGCTACGGTATTTGTGAATTTTAGCGGTGTTGATTCCTTTTTATATCAAGTTGCTGCAATGGTCATCATGTGTTTAATCCTCTATGGATGGTTGCTTTCCGGAAAATACGGCAATTTACAACTTCTACTTTTAGTCGGTATCATTATCGGGACCGGTCTGAGATCTGTATCCTCTTTTATGAGAAGACTTCTTGCACCGTCCGAATTTGATATTTTGCAGGCAAGAATGTTTGCTTCCGTGAATAATGCGGATTCTGCCTATTTCCCGATTGCGATTCCTATCGTCATCATTGCAGCAATCCTGCTACTTGCTAATGCCAAGAGGTTAAATGTACTGTCGCTGGGTAAGGATGTCTCGACTTCCTTGGGAACTAAACATCAAAGTAGTGTGATTTATACGCTGGTCCTGGTTTCCATTTTGATGGCCATTTCGACGGCTTTGGTTGGACCACTTACATTCTATGGATTTTTAGTTGCGATTTTGAGTTATCAGGCAGCGCAAACCTATGATCACAGATATGTTTTCCCAATGGCTCTTGCTATAGGGTTTGTGATCTTAACCGGTGCATACTTTATTATGAATCATGTCTTCAATGCCCAAGGTGTTGTTTCCATCATTATAGAATTGGTTGGCGGACTAACATTTTTAATTGTGATTTTAAGGAAGGGTTCTTTATGATACAGATCAATAATGTCAAAAAGTCCTATGCAGCCGAGGTAGAGATAGGCCCTTTGAATATTCATATACCCAAAGCCGGTCTTACTTCTTTAATTGGACCCAACGGTGCGGGGAAGTCGACGACACTTCTAATGATTGGAAGACTGTTGGATTTGGATGAAGGTCAAATTAAGGTTGCCAATATGGATGTTTCCACGACCAAGTCAAAAGACTTGGCTAAAATTGTAACGGTTTTACGACAAGAAAATCATTTTGTTACAAGGCTTACCGTTAGACAACTTGCTGGGTTTGGACGTTTTCCTTATTCTAAGGGAAGATTAACGGATGAGGATGAAGCTATTATATCTAAATATATTGATTTTCTAGACTTAACTGCTTTGGAAAATAGATATCTAGATGAACTTTCTGGTGGTCAAAGGCAAAGAGCCTATGTCGCAATGGTGTTGTGCCAAGAGACGGAATACGTACTTTTGGACGAGCCTCTAAACAACCTTGATGTTGCTCGTTCTGTTCGGATGATGGAGCATTTGAGATATGCTGCTAATGAATTTGGCAGAACCATTCTGACGGTTATGCATGATATCAATTTTGCCGCCAAATATTCAGATCGAATATGTGCGATGAAAGACGGACAAATCGCTGCTTTTGGAACAGTAAAAGAAGTGATGGACCCCGAAATTTTAACAGATATTTTTGAAACGAAAATTGAAATTATTGATGGACCTTACGGACCGATAGCGATCTATTAGATACAGGGCTTCATAAAAAGTTGTTTATTAAAACAGTTTTCAGAAAGTAGAGTGTTTAATCACTCTATTTTTTTTTTTTTTTGATAAAAGTCGAGCATACCCCGACCAGAAGCATCCCCCTGCAACGTTTCATTCTTGATCAGAAGGTATTTTCGCTCACAGAGCGTTCTTTTGGATATGAAGTGCGATCTTGTATGCCATAAACTGGATTGAGGGTTCCAGATAGTGTAATCTGGAGATTATGATAATCCATATGAACGAGAAGGGATTGGGATCATTAATGACGCAAAAAATCTATTATGACTCTGCTTACACACGGGAGTGGAATACACATATTACAGGCAGAGTGGACAAGGAAGACGGCGTATATGTCACACTGGCGGAGACTGCTTTTTACCCGCATGGGGGTGGACAACCTTGTGATCTGGGACAAATTGGTGGCATCGCTGTTCTGGATGTGAACATTGAAGATGGTGACGTGTGGCATAAGCTGGAACGCGCGCCTGAACAGACTGAAGTACATTGTGAGCTTGACTGGGAGCGAAGATTCGATCATATGCAGCAGCATACCGGACAGCATTTGTTATCGGCAATCACGCTCAAGCTGACGGAAGCGATGACGCTCAGTTTTCACCTCGGAGCGGAGTATGACACGATTGATGTGGCTGCGGCTGACCTGGGAGCGGATCAATTGACCGCCATTGAACAAGAGGTGAATCGCCAGATCTATCGTAACGCTCGTATCAACACTTCATGGGTTACAGCAGAAGAGGCCGCACAATTGCCACTGGTGAAGCAGCCTACGGTAACGGAAGACATTCGCATCGTCGAGATCGAGGGTGTGGAGTATAATGCTTGTGGCGGCACCCATGTGTCGGCGACAGGCGAGATCGGTATCATCAAACTGTTGAAAACCGAAAAAGTGAAGGGCGGCACCCGCATTTATTTCAAATGTGGAACAAGGGCGCTGAATGAATTCACATCCACACAAAATGTGCTCAATAGCATCATGGTGAAATTAAAGACCAGTAAGGACGAGTTATTGGAGCGCATTGAGAAAATGGAAATGGAGCAAAAACAGCTGCAAACCGAGCTGAATGCAGTGAAAACAACCAATGATGCCTATTATGCGGAGGAACTGCTGGCTGCTCGGCAAGGGCTGGTTATTGCTCAGGTCTTTGAAGACAAATCGCTGAAGGATATGCAGAGCCTGGCTACCAAGCTGACAGCAGAACATGAAGGGCTTGTACTGTTCGCCAGTATCTCGGAGGCCAAAGTTGTTCTCGCACAGAATGGACAACCGCCCGAATGGGCTTGTGGACCGTTCTTCAAAGGCAATCTTGGAGCCTACCAGGGCAAAGGTGGAGGCAGTGAAAAAATGGCTCAGGCAGGCTTTGCGAGCAGTGAAGATGCGCTTGCCTTTTATGAGTTCACCAAGGACCAGCTGGGACATCACTGATCTCCTTATTAAGATAAGAGACGGGTAACTAGTGTACGATCATGAGACAAGCACGCCACGTTGTGGCGTGTTTTTCATGATCAAGCGATCAGACCGTAGAGGAGGTGGAGGGATGACAGAACGAATTCTGTGTATACGGGAAGGGTGTGCAAATACCATTTTGCCAACAACGGCTGCTAGAACAGGTGGGTATTGCATGCCTTGCAAGCAGGAGTTGGAGCGTGAAGAGCGTCAGAGATACATTGAAGCGAATCGGCGTGACGTAAACTTGTATGCGGGCATCACAGACCCGGTTGAAGTTTTGAAAATCATGCACGAACCTCAGGTTCGCGATCCATTAATTCGCTATGTGCCATATGAACAATCCAAGGAACGGGTGTATCTGTCTTTGTCAGTTGAACAACAAGATGAGATGAAGGATTATGCGATGCAACGGATTCGTACAGGCGATGAAGATACCGGCAAAGATATTCTGCTGTATCTGGTCTGTTATCATGATGTATCGTTGACCGCCGAAATTCCTGAGTTGTTGGAACAGGAGATCTATTATCCGGCGATTTTATATAAAAGTGCCTCGGCAGAAGTGCGGAATCATCTTTTGCAGCAGGTGAACACCGATGACGAGAATCGTAACCATATTTTGCTCATACTGGCCTATATCGGTGACGATGTTGTTGTACAGCAGTTCAGGCAGTGGAGACAATCTCCGCCCTCCTGGGCGAGTGAGTTGTTCGTGACACCAGAGCATTACACCACGGAAGCTGGTTGGGAACTCACAAAAGACGGGCAACGCAGGGAATTATTCACCACGCCAAGTTATTCACTCTATAAAGTAAAAGAGAGTGAAGCAAATAAAGCGGCAATAACCGGAGATTCAATCTCAATGCTGACTCCGAGCACGAATTGCTGTCCATGGTGTGGTGGTATGTTAACGACCTTAATTAGTCTGGATGTTAAGCATCCAGTTCTGCAGGACGTGACTTGGCATGCCCAGCGACTTCAGATACAGACTTGCGTGATATGCAGCAGTTACGGTGTGGTTTACATGGAGATGGATGCAGCGGGGGAACCGTTATGGAGTTCACATAATGTCATGCCCTTGGGAGCGGACGACATTGACCCGGAGGACGATGTAAAACTTGCACCAGATGTGGGCCGACAGTTTCGGATTGCGAACGCACCACGTCATGCATTCCATGCCAGTGAGTGGGCGATGGAGCCATCGCTATCTCAGGTCGGTGGCCATCCGGGATGGGTTCAGGATGCGGAGTACCCAACATGTCCACGCTGTTCTACTCGATTGAAGGCTGTCGCACAACTGGATTGGGGCGAGGTCGAGGAATACGGTGAAGGAATGTACTACATGTTCATATGCGAGCCATGCCAGATGACCGCCGTAACCTATCAACAATCTTGATGGTGGAAGCTATGATAAGCCATTAACTTATCTATAGTACTACAAGACCAATTAGGTTGTAATGACAGTAGTATACAGACTATGACATAAAGAGGCATCCCGTAAGTTCTTGAACTTCATGGGATGCCTCTTTAATGTACGTCAGATTTTCCTACAATTCTGCAGATGCCTGCGTCAGCAGACCGCCCAGCCATTCATAATCGGGCGTATCCTTTTCCTTGATCTTGATCGTTTTACGTTCTTCCGGGCCTTCAAATATCCCATCGGGTAGATCGAGTCCGGTTGCATGGAAGATGGTGAAGGATACGGCCTGTTTGGATGGCGAGATGACCGCAGCGTAATTCCCGTTTTTCAGAAAATGAGGTTTCTTGTATTGCACGCGTTCCTGCACATCAGGGATGGAATCATGTACCAATTGCCGCAATTGATCAGCGACTTGAACTTGCCAGGGAATCTGAATCTGTTCAATAAACTCAGTGACTTCTGCATTCTTGGTCATCTTGGTTCACCCTCCGTATGGATCTGATTGTGTGCTTCCCATTCTGGTCTTAGAATTCCCATCATCAGGCGGTCGTAACGCTTACCATCACGGTATACAGCTGAGCGTGCCCGACCTTCCAACTGAAAACCAGCCTTCTCATAGGAACGGATTGCTTTGGCATTGTAGGCGATGACATCAAGGCCAACCCGGTCCAGGTTCATCTCATGGAATGCATATCGTAAAATAAGATTCAACGCTTCGGTGCCATATCCCTTGTTGCGATGTTCGGCAAGTCCGATGCCAATGGCAAGCTGCCCGCAGCGGTTATTCCACTCAATGCTGTGAATGACGACAAAACCAATCAGGGTATCGTCTTCATGCGTGCGAAGTCTGAAGTACACTTCCTTGTTCTTCGTATCTCCCTCATCTTCCAACTGTTTCTCCGAATAGGGGATGGCCATATCGGTATCCACATGCCGAAGATATTCCGGGTCTTCGTTCCAGAGCAGCATCGTTTGCACGTCTTCAGGACGTGGTGGCGTCATTTTCAATCGTGTGCTATAGAACAGGTTATCCGTTGTTAGTGTCATAGGCGTCTCCCTTTGTTGGTATGAATAGCCTCATCATACTGGAAATTATAGGTGAATCACAATAGCGTATTTCAGTGGATATAAGCAGCCTCTTGTCATGAAACCTAACATGGTAGTAATATGAAATAATCGATATACATTCAATGACAGATACAATAAAAATGTCGGCAGGAGTGATACGTTTTGGAGATCAAAGTGGATGATTTGAGTGGAATACAGGTTAAGGCGTTAATTGCAGAGCACTTGCAAGGGATGGTAGCCGATTCACCACCGGAGAGTATTCATGCGTTGAATCTGGATGGACTCAAGAAGCCTGAAATTACTTTCTGGTGTGCATGGGAAGGGGACGACTTACTCGGTTGCGGGGCTATCAAAGAACTTGATCCAGAGCATGCAGAGTTGAAGTCAATGCGTACCGCTTCGGCTCACTTGAGAAAAGGTGTAGCGAGGAAGATTTTGTCCCATATTATGAACGTTGCAGTAGAACGTGGTTATAAGCGAATCAGTCTGGAGACGGGCTCAATGGATTCATTCATCCCGGCACGGAAGTTGTATGAAGACTTCGGATTCGAATATTGCAAACCATTCGCAGATTATATTTTGGACCCGAACAGCGCGTTTATGACAAAGACAATCTAAATGGATTCGCATGAGAAACCGGTATTCTGTTGTTACAGAATGCTGGTTTTTTTATTTGCAACATATCACACATATTGAAGTTTGGAAAAAGAGTAGAATAAACTCAATGATGAAACCTGGACCATGCTATGAAAAGGGTGGAGGGAGTCGTGTATGATATATTGGTGGTTTGATCAGCTGGATTGTACACAGATTGCTTCATGCCATTGCGGGGTATAAAACATAGGTTATGTCCTTATACGTTTGGGATGAATTGGCCATAAGGAACTTCTGGGCTGATTGATGGACAATAGGGTATACTGGACATTATGTTTATGGAATTGTGCAAAAATATGAAACAAGACAGCATTATAGACGTTTTTTACATCAGGAGGACTTGAATTGGCTCAGACAGAAGGAACACTACAGAAGAAGCTTAAACCAAGACACATCAGTTTTATGGCTATGGGTGGTGTTATTGGAACGGGAATTTTCAAAGGCAGTGCAGAGACGATCGGACTCGCAGGTCCGGGCGTGATCGTCACGTACATTTTTGCCGGATTGTTGCTGCTGGTTGTTATGGCCGCGATGGCGGAGATGGCTACGGTGTACAAGAACAAAAATATGAAAGACTTCGTACAGGAAGCATTCGGAAGCAGAGTTTCCTTTGTTATGGGATGGATGTACTGCTTTCTATGGTTATCGGTGTGTGTCATTGAGGTGATTGCCGCCGGGAGCTTTTTGCAGTATTGGTTCAGTGAAGTACCGCTGTGGATGCTGAGTCTGGCTTGTGCAGCGTTTATTATACTGGTTAATCTGCTCAGTGTGGGTGTGTTCGGGGAATTTGAATTTTGGCTGGCCGGGATCAAAATCGCCATGATCATTATTTTTATTTTTCTGGGCGCAGGACTGATCTTTGGCATTATTCCAAGTGATAACACCCCTTATCTGCAAAATTATACGCAAGCAGGCGGGTTCTTCCCGAATGGATGGTCATCGATCTTCTCGGCACTGCTTGTGGTCATGTTCTCTTATGGGGGATCGGAGCTGATTGGTCTGACCCTGACCGAGACGGAAAATGCAGAAAAAGTCATGCCCAAAATCGTAGGCAATTTCATGCTCAGAATTATTCTGTTCTTCACCTTGCCGATTCTCATCATCTGTGGTCTCATTCCATGGAATGAGATTGGCCCGGAGAGCAGTCCGTTTGTACAGGTGCTCGCCTCCACGGGACTGCCGGGAGCGGCACACATTATGAACTTTATTTTGGTGACGGCGGTCCTATCTGCAGCAAACTCAGGGATCTACGGTGCATCCCGGATGATGCACTCCATGGCAGTGGGTGGGGAAGCGCCTAAGGCATTGTCGCAAACGAATCGCAACGGTAGTCCGGTTAATACATTGTTGGTCTGCGCAGTAGTCTTGCTCGCAGGTTCCATGCTTGGTCTGTTCGCGCAGGATCAACTGTTCCGTGTCTTGCTTGCGGTTCCGGGGTTTGTGGTGATGCTTGTATGGATCTGTATTGCCTCATCACAGCTAAAACTGCGGAAGAGATATCCGGTTCAACCGACATTCAAAGTCTGGGGATTTCCTTATATAACCGGAGTCGTCGTGTTGTGTCTCAGTGTCATTGCGGTCATGTTTGTGTTTGATGCAGGTAATCGGTTCAGCATTAGCATCTGTATTGCCGTGCTTGCGCTCCTGATTATCTGGTCCCTAATTCGATTCAGGAAGACGAATGGACGGACATTGTAGTATTGCTGACATTCAAATGCTATATAAGTTGAACTAAAGATTATTTACACTGACACTTCGATGACAGAATAACCTCTCCGTTATCGTGTAAATGATTAGTGCAACTTATATAGTTGACATTTATAAACATAAAACAGACCGTTCATATTGATGAGCGGTCTGTTTTATGTTTCATTCTCCACTCGCTGATCGCGGTGCGCTGTTACACTCCATTAGGAATCATACCGATAGCAGATGGCCTTGCCTTCAGTACCCTCAGAGCTGAATTCCGCATCTTCTACAATACCGAAACGTTCATATAACCGGATGGCGTTAACCATCTGACCGCCCGTATATAAGTACACCGTATTTTTGCCCATCTCTTTGGCAGAATCTACGCATTGCTGGAGCAATTCTCTGCCGATTCCGTGGCCTCTCCATTGTGGATCGACACCCAACAGCCGAATAAACGGATAATCAATTGGTAATTCAAAATTTGGATAAGCCTTGTGCGCGGTTTCGAATAATTGAACGGTCCCAACAATGTGATCCTCAATCTTGGCAATCCACAATTGTTTGAGATGAGGGTTGTCCAGAGACTCTCTAATGTCTTTCAGGTATGCTTCCCATCGATCATTTTGTTCAAATGTTTCCCGGTACTCGGCGTAACTTGCAACAAGGATATCAACAATCTCTGGATGGTCAGCCTCTGTGGCAGGTTGAATTGTAACGGCAGCCGTTGTCATCTTATAATTCCTCTTCTCTTATAGGTTAAGTGTGGGATATAGTTTTCTTGCATTTTATCATAATTGACTCCATCCGATTAATTCAAATTTTCATAGTTAACTCAGTCATTTCTATAGATCAAAGCGACTCAACGATTGAGCTGTGTAGAATACAGGTGATTGCGATATTCGGTTGGCGTATTGCCTTCGTATTGCTTGAACATGCGCAGGAACAGCTTGTAATCGGAGAAACCGCACTGTCCGGCAATTTCTTTTACACTGGCATTGGTATTCAGCAGCAACTGTTTCGCCCGACGAATTCGTTCTGTGAGGATATAGGTTTTGAGTCCAGTACCTTTCTCGCGTTTCACCATTTTGGAGATATAGTCTTTGTTAAAATTAAAATTTTCCGCAATCTGACTCACCGTAATGTTCGTATGCAGATGAATATCGACCCACTTGCAGATATGGTCCACAATCGCATTGTGGGGGCGATAATCCGTCTCAATATTACGCTCCAGCTCTCTGAACAACAATAGCAAAGCTGCGTCTGCTTCCTCCGGTGAAAAGGAGGACACATGCAGCAATTGCTTAAATAACTGATTGGCCAGGGAAGGCACCTGAATGGTGGCATGTGTCCTAAAGTGATTGAATTCAGCCTGAAAGGCATCATAGTGAACCCAGTAAAAGCTAACAGGTACGTCGCTGATCCGGTAGCCATAGTGGGTGCGACCAGCGCGCAGAAACAACAGATCGTTGGCACGAACCACATATTGTTCCTCTTCTTCCGCGATGTACATCTCACCTTCCAGCATCAAAATGATCTCGTGAACAGGCATGCTGCGTCTCATGTGGCTCCAGTTCCCTTCGGATATGAACTTGCCGCACAGGTAATGTTCCAGTAGCTTTTGCATAGGACGGATTTATCCACCTTTTCTTGGATTATGAGTCTGATGTAATTGTATTCTATTTGATAATATGAGGATATTCAAGCTCTACAGTGGTTTGAAGAGTATTAGTCATATGGATAATAAAACGGATTTTACCCCTCAAGAATGAATGGATAACTATATAAGTTGAACTAATCATTTACATGATAACGGAGAGGACAGAAAAAACCTGAAAAAGCGGAGCGTTCGCCTTTATCCCTGGATTTTCCCTTGAGAAAGGGGATCAAAAAAATCTGGGGATAACAGCGATTGGAAGGTTATTCTGTCATCGTAGTGTCAGTGTAAATAATCTTTAGTTCAACTTATCTAGTACATCCCGAGAAGGAGTGAATGTAATGATTGATACGAAAAAAGGATTTTTGGGACCGGAACATGTAGATCTGTTAAATGGTGTTTTTCAAACATCACAAGAGGTTGGGGAGCGTTACCTGTTATCGCTGGATATTGATCGATTTCTGGCTCCGTGCTTCGAAGCCCATGGGTTACCAGCCCGAAAAGAACGCTACGCGGGATGGGAGGCACGCACCATCAGCGGGCATTCCCTCGGACATTATCTGTCGGCGCTGGCTGTAACGTATCAGGCGACCGGGAATATCACGTTAAAAGAAACGTTGGATTATGCCGTTACCGAACTGGCGAGAATCCAGCAGACTACGGGGAGCGGATATATCGGCGGTTTGTCCGAAGAAGCATTCCACATCGCATTCCGCGCCGAACATATTGGTGGATTCAACATCGGTGAATACTGGGTTCCCTGGTATAGTGTGCACAAAATCTATCGTGGTCTGATTGACGCCTATAAACTGACGGGCAACGGACAGGCACTTGAGGTGGTGACTCGATTTGCAGATTGGGCAGTAGAAGGTTTGCTCCCGATGACAGAAGAACAGATGCAGACGATGCTTCAAAGTGAGCACGGGGGCATGAATGAAGTATTTGCACATTTGTATGGGATCACGGGCAAAGCCTTATACCTTGAGATCGCTAATAAATTCACTCATCAATTGATCCTTAGACCATTGGAACACAAGCAGGATGATCTTCAAGGCAGACACGCCAATACCCAGATTCCCAAAGTGATTGGTGCAGCCGAAATCTACAATCAGGATCACTCCCGTGAGAGTTACCGGACAGCGGCAGAATTTTTCTGGGATACAACCATTCATCATCGTTCCTACGTCTTTGGCGCGACGAGCATATCGGAGCATTATGAAGCGAAGGGTATGGAGAGTCTCGGGATCAAGACAGGAGAGAGCTGCTGTACCCACAACATGATGCATCTGACGAAACAACTTTTCGCCTGGAATCACGATAGCGCCTACATGGACTATTATGAAAACGCCATCTACAATCACATCCTGGGCACGCAGGACCCGGATACCGGGAACAAAACGTATTTTGCATCCACGCTGCAAGGTCACTACAAAATCTATGGTACACACGATACGGCCTGGTGGTGCTGTACAGGGTCAGGCATGGAGAACCCGGGCAAATATGCCGAGGCCATCTATTTCGAAGACGAGCATGACCTGTACGTCAACCTGTATATCGCTTCCCAGCTGGATTGGACGTCTCAGGGGATATCCCTGAAGCTCGAAACCGATTTTCCTTATTCGGAAAAGGTAACCCTGACGATCACCGGAGGCAGTGCCTCGGCCCATCTAAGACTACGCGTGCCCTCATGGCTGCAAGAGCCAATGACGGCAACCGTCAACGGGGATACGGAGCATCGGTATACACGGATGGAACCCGGCTATCTTTCCATCGACCGCACATGGACAGTGGGCGATGTCATTACCATCACACTGCCGATGTCACTCCGCCAGTATACCTCCCGGGATGATGCCCACAAAGTGGCCTTCCTCTACGGCCCGATTGTACTCGCCGGTGCACTCGGAAGCGAGGGTCTACCCGAGGACACCATCGTGGATGAAACAGCGCTGAATCCCAAGACCGCACCCGTACCTGTAATCTGGACGAAGCAGAAGCATGTACGAGAGTGGATCAAGGTCGTGGATGCAGGCACGTTAACATTTGAACTTAGCAAGGATGTCACTTCCACGGGCGAAGCCGTGAAGCTTGTTCCCTTCTATGATGTGCATCATGAGTTCTATACGGTGTATTGGCCGTTTAACGATGAAGGTGATGCACTTGAGAAAGAATTAAATGATATTACGATCGACAGGGTTCAGGCGGATGGTCAGCAGGATGAGATCGGACATCAACTGGATAGCAACTGCCGTGGGGAGCATCACAACGGGTCGTATACGGACAGTCGTAACAAGCTGCATATGTGGCGGGAGGCTTTTGGTGTCAGCGGGGCTTATTTCAGTTACCAACTGGCAGTGGATCGAACGGCATCCAATTATCTATGTGTGGCCTATTGGGGCGGAGATCATTCTCCATTTGAAAGGGAAGGTACGTTATATGATAGACGATTCAGCATTACCGTGGATGGAACTGTTATCGGAGAGCAGCGAATTCACATGAACAAAATCGGCGACGTATTTTATGTGACCTATGATATTCCTGATACCGTTACAGCGGGTAAAGATAGCGTTACAGTGGTGTTCCAAGCGTTGGGTGACAATGGCTGTGCTGGGAAAGTCGTAGAGGTACGCACCACGCGAAGCAAACCGGAATCCATCTTTTCGTGAAAAGAGGCGTTGTGTGAAAAGGCGCAAACACAATGGTATAATGAAAGCAAAAATACGGATTAGGTAAAAGAGGAGGTTGGAAGTGTGGCCAAACCAGATAATAAAGGTACGTATAGCTTTCAGGATTGGTTAACATGGGAGGGGTCATGGGAATTAATTAATGGCAAAGCCTTTAATATGTCTCCAGCGCCCACCTCATTGCACCAGTTTATTGTGGGTGAGCTGCACTTCTCCTTACGGACTTTTTTTCAAAATCGAAAATGTTTCGTGTTTGTAGCCCCTTTCGATGTGTATTTTAGCGAAAATGAACAATACGACGTACCAGATCAAGTTGTACAACCTGATCTATCTGTGGTGTGCACCAAAGACCAGATTTCCAAAAGTGGCTGCCACGGTGCGCCTTCTTTAATTATAGAGGTGTTATCGCCTTCAACTGCGTTAAAGGATTTTAACGAAAAATTTAACCTGTATCAGAAATATGGCGTGAATGAATACTGGATCGTTGATCCTGGCAATCAGACCGTCCATGTGTACACGCTGGAGGATGGCAGTTACCAGACCCGTCATCTGTATACAGAACAGGAAACGATTCAATCCGTCGTGTATCCTGACTTGCACATTCCGCTGGATTCGTTGTTTAAGCTTCGGTAGTGCACGATGTCAGCCAGCTGTACGTGTTACCCCGGCTCCATAGCCGGGGTATTTATTTTGCTCTTTTTTCAGACAAGTCTTATATAAAAAATGACACGCGTAGCTATTTTCCACGTATTACCTGATAACATTTCTTTTTCCACAAAATTTCCCTGCCAAGTTCCACGTTGTCCCTGAAAATATGAAATGGGATAAGCCCAAACCACGTATATTATGAGTATCCAAATATCCAATGTTATCCACCTGGGAGCGTTAACATCATGTACAATAAGATTAAGTTGATTAGGAAAATAACGACATGAAGCACCGAAATTAACATGAAAGGAGGTCAGATGATTGAACATGATCAAGTACATAAAATGGTTGGGGTTAATCTTCGGTATTGTGGCTGTGAATGTTCTGGCATTCTCACCCGGCTTTATCGGGCTGAATTTCGAGGAGGGTGCATTCACAACTGCGCTATCCGTTACCCTTCTGTTCGGCAGTGCAATGGCACTCTTATATGGCAGTTACACCTTGCTGTTCAGACAGCCGGTAGTCCTGCCCGTGAAGCATATCGAAACACATGAAGATTATGTGGAAGCATTATCTTTTTATAGACGCATCAAAGTTCTCGAAGAAGATATTACGCTGGGACTGTCCCAACTGAACCGGATGAAAAAGAAAAAAGAAACACTCCTGAACGTGCTTCATCAACGCTTTGATCCAGGGGAACTGAGCTACAAGAAATTCGCTTCGGTCACATTGGAAGTGGAGAAGCTGTTGTACCTGAACATCCGCAGTGTGTTGAACCGGTTGAATGTATTCGATGAAGCCGACTATGCCAACATGATGAAATCCAAGTCCTCCACACTTCCCCAGAAGCTTTTTCAGGAAAAAACAAAGGTATACAACGATTATCTGTCTTATGTGAAGAATTCGCTTCACACCAATGAGGAAATTTTGCTCAAGCTCGATCAGTTGTTATTGGAGATTTCACGCCTCGACAGCTTCGAAGCCGGAGATATTGAACAGATGCCTTGTATGCAGGAGATTGATCAGTTAATCAAGCACACCAAATTATACAGACAGTGAGGGGTTGCTCGTATGGCGAAGAAGGGAAAGTTTTTTTTCATATCGATTGTAATGCTGGTACTCGTATTCGGTCTGGTCTATGCAGGAATTACTTTAACATCGAACTTTGGCAAGTCGACGACACAGGTGAGCACAGAGAATGCAGGTAAAGCGCTTGGTGAATTGTACTCGGATATTGCGCCAGCAACGGCGGAACCGGTCAAAGGGCAGATTGATCTCGACCCGGTCGATGTGGCAGAATCACTTCCGGATATCTCGAAATTTCCGATTGCTGTAGAGAATACAACGAATGATTATGTCGAAATCTTCTCTTCCACAGAGAAGTCGGGCAGTGGGGTAGACGGCTGGTTAACCGAGGTGAGTGAGGAGTTCAACAAGGCCAATATTACCGTTGGTGGCACACAGGTATCGGTCAAAATTCGCAACATAGCCTCCGGTACGGCTACCGATTATATCAAGTCTGGCAAGTATATACCTGATGCATTTACACCCTCCAACGAACTGTGGGGCGAGATGGTTGAGGCCAGTGGGGTGAAGACCGAGATGGTGTCCGAGCGACTGGTCGGGAATGTTCCGGGGATTGTTATTTCGAAAGCCAAATATGACGCACTGGTTGATACGTACGGCTCCGTTAATGTGAAAACCGTAACCGAAGCGATTGCGAACAATGAACTCGCGATGGGATATACCGATCCGTTTGCCAGTTCTACAGGACTTAACTTCCTGGTGACCGCACTGAATACGTATGACAGTACCAATCCACTTGGCGAGAAGGCCATTGAAGGATTCGAAAAGTTCCAGACCAATGTGCCGTTTACCGCTTCAACAACGATTCAGATGCGGGAAGCTGCCAAGTCAGGCAGACTGGATGCCTTTGTACTCGAATACCAGACGTATATGAATACCGCTGATCTGAAGAGTGGTTACGTCTTTACACCATTTGGCGTGAGACATGACAGCCCGCTGTATGCATTGGGACAACTGCCACAGAACAAACAGGAGATTATCCAGAAATTCGCGGAATTCGTAACTCAGGCGAAGTACCAACAATCGGCGGAAGAGTTCGGTTTCAACGGGTTACAGGATTACAAATCCGAGCTGGCTACCGTGGATGGCGGAACGTTGCTGTCCGCACAGAAAGTATGGAAAGAGAAGAAGAACGGCAGCAAACCCATTGCCGCCGTGTTCGTGACGGACGTATCCGGAAGTATGGACGGCGAACCGCTTAACCGACTGAAGGAGTCCTTGCGCAAAGGTCAGAAGTATCTGGGCACAGAGAACAGTATTGGATTGGTTTCTTACTCCAGCGGGGTAACCGTGAATCTGCCAATTGCCAAGTATGATACGAACCAGCAGTCCATGTTTGTCGGAACCGTCGATAGTCTGCAAGCTGGTGGTGGTACGGCAACTTTTGATGGGATCGTAGTAGCAATGAAGATGCTGGAAGATTATATGGCTGCTAATCCGAACGTGAAGCCGTTGATTTTTGTCTTGAGTGATGGCGAGACCAACGAAGGTCATACCCTCAAGGATATCCGGGATCTGGTCGAGACGTACAAAGTGCCGATCTATACGATTGGATACAACGCGGACATCAAAGCTTTGGAGAGCATCTCCAGCATTAACGAAGCGGCAAGCATCAATGCCGATACCGACGATGTCGTGTACAAGATCGGTAACCTGTTTAACGTACAGATGTAATCTAAAGGGGGAACTGCAGATGTCATTTTCAATGGAAATACCGAGCCAGAAGGAAATTCAGAAGGTGATTGAGGAAGAGGTGAAACCCGTGCCCGCCGAGGTCGCGGAGCTCCAACAAGTGGCGAATGCCAACGTAGAGATGATCATGACACTGGATCTTGAATCCCTGGAGAAACGCAAAGAGATTCTGCAATCCATTGACGGCTTTGGCATGAACACGATGAGATCCTCCTCTGAGAAAAACGCCTTGCTTCAAGTCTCCGTTGGACATCTGTCCAAGACAGGAGACGAGGGCGGTCAGGTCGCCAAAGGCTTGACCGAGCTGCATATGCAACTGAAGGATCTCGACCCGAGCGTGGTCGATTTCGCCAAGACCGGTTTCCTCGGGAAATTGTTCAATCCGCTTCGCGCTTATTTCCTGAAATACCAAAAGGCTGATACAGTCATCGCTGACATCGTAACCTCCTTGGATAAGGGCAGATCCACACTCCGAAACGATAATACAACGCTGGAGATTGAGCAACAGAATCTGAGAGAGCTCACCAAGCGATTGCAAAAGGAAATCCAGCTTGGTGTGCTTATGGATGAATCCATCGACGCCCAGATTGAAGCGGCGAAGGTCCGCAATGAGGACCCCGAGAAAGTTCGTTTCATCACGGAAGAAGTGCTGTTCCCGCTCCGCCAACGGGTCATGGATCTGCAGCAGATGTTGGTTGTGAACCAGCAGGGTATCATGGCGATTGAAGTAGTCATCCGCAATAACAAGGAACTGATCCGAGGGGTAGACCGGGCGAAGAATGTAACCATCTCGGCACTGAAAATTGCCGTTACTGTAGCGAGTGCTCTGTATAATCAGAAGATTGTATTGCAGAAGATTGAATTGCTGAACCAGACGACCAATGATCTGATTGCAGGTACTTCCAAGATGCTCAAGGATCAGGGGATTGCCATCCAAAAGCAAGCGTATGAAGCCAGCATCTCCGTGGATACGATGAAACAGGCGTTCACCGATGTGTTGTCTGCGCTTGACTCCATCAGTCTTTATAAGCAGGAAGCTCTACCAAGAATGCGCGAGACGATTAACCAGTTCCGTGAACTTGCGGATACTGGCGAGCAGCAGATTCAGCGGTTGGAGAAAGGGCAGAAGTTGGGGCTGTAATCAGAAAGAGTGAGAAATAAATACGCATTATATTGTTATCTTTTTTTATAACTAGAAAAGCGACCGGTCCTCATTAAGCATGGGGAATGGTCGCTTTTTGGGCATCTATGAAGATAGGTACTAGCTGTCATACCCCAAGCCTCTTGCATAAGCGTATAACTGTTCTTCGCATTGATCCATTAGAACACCAGCGGTATTTACTTTGGCATTACCCTGTTTTAGTAACGTGTAATTCACTTTGTTCTTGGAGACTGCCTTTTGGTACAAGAGGTACCCTTCGAGCTGAGTGTAACTTGCTTTGATAAATGTGTCGTGGATTTTCTTAAGTTTAGGGTTGGTAGGCTTGATTTGTTTTGCCTTGGATACCAATTTCGTATAATTGGGGATCACTGTATTCGTAAGTTTAAGATACATGGACTTGCGATTCGTTGAAGTTACCTGGGTGTCGATGCTTTCCAAAGCGGTAAAGGCTTTGGCTTCATAAGTTTCAAGAGCAAATAACTGAGTAGTGTACTCTTTAAATTCTTCATAACTCTGATCTGAATATGTAGAGGTTGCTACTTTGGCTGCATCAGCAGAAGCGGCTGGAGAGAGAAGCGCTCCGCCAAGCAAAACAAAACTTGTAATCAATGATATAATCCACGACTTCTTCAAATGTATTGTCATCCTCCTTTTGTTTGTATTCCATTGGATAATCTAACATATCAATACCAGAAATTACAGGAATGTATTTACATTATTATGGTGATAAACCTTTCTTGAAATCCCTCTCAATGACCACGCTATAGGGAAGAATGGCGATTTGAATATTCAGTCTTTCAACACGACATTGTCAGGCTTGTAATGAATGATTTTGAACAATTCCTCAGCCATGTAGGCGGGGCTGTGCTTGAAATCTTGTCTAATCCACTCCATGATCATGCCGAATATCGCATGAGATTGATAGCTTGCCAGCAGTTCATGGTTAATGTGCTGTGGGAAGATTTGGTTCAGATCCTGTAAGGAGAGATCGCGAAGAACATCACAGATCATGCGCTGGAAGTTGGAAGAAGCCTCGGATTGCACAACCAGTGTGTAGAATTGTGCATGTTGGTGCACATGCTCAAATATAGTGATTGCCGAAGAAGGCATCAGACCAACCTCGAACTCTTTCAAGCCTTGATAGGGTTTGCGAAAAGAAGTCACCAGATCCTGAATCACATCATCGATAATCTCGTTGAACAGGTCTTCTTTGTACTGATAATGTCGGTAGAAAGTTCCCCGATTCAGGTCGGCACGCTGCACAATATCCGTAATCGATATTTCTTTAAAGGGATGTTTTTGCATCAAATGGATGAGTGCATCCTTCAGTGCAGCTTTTGATTTTTTAATTCTTCGGTCCATTGAACTTAGAGTTTCAGACATCTATTTTCCTCCTCGCTATATAAGTTGAACTAAAGAATATTTACACTGGCCACTTCGATGACAGAACAACCTTCCGATCGCTGTTATCCCCAGATTTTTTTGATTCATTTATAAATGGTAAATCCGGGGATAAAGGCGAACGCTTGCGCTTCTTCAAGTTATTTCTGTCCTCTCCGTTTCGTGTAAATGTTTAGTTCAATTTATATAGTTTACTTTAATAGTTAAAGTACATTTAGGCTTATAAGTGTTGTTTAACGTACAACTGGACAAGCTTTTACTGATTGAAGTAAAACGCTATGACTTATTATACTAAGGATAGGAGTTAATGAACATTTGTTTGTTAACTTATTGTAAACGAATAGACAAAGGAGGATACATGAAATGAAACTTCAAGATAAAGTTGCAGTTGTTACAGGTGCTGGATCAGGTATGGGGAAAGCAATTGCTACGTTGTATGCTCTAGAAGGTGCGAAAGTAGTCGTATCGGATATTAACGAAGAGTCCGCACAAGCGGTAGTCAATGATATTAAGGCACAGGGCGGAGAAGCGATTGTCGTTCTGGCCAATGTAGCCAAAGAAGAAGATGTGCAAAATCTGATTGATACGACGGTGAGCACATACGGTACAGTAGATATTCTGGTTAACAATGCGGGAATTATGGATGGCATGGAGCCAGCAGCGGATGTAACGGATGAGAAGTGGGAGAGATTGTTCGCTGTGAACACGACCAGTGTGATGCGGACAACGCGTAAAGTATTGCCGATCTTCCTGGAAAAACAAAAGGGCGTCATCGTGAACATCGCTTCGGCAGGTGGCCTACACGGCGGACGTGCAGGAGCAGCTTATACGGCTTCCAAACATGCGGTCGTGGGCTTCACCAAAAATACAGGGTACATGTATGCTGAGCAAGGCATTCGCTGTAATGCGATTGCTCCAGGCGCTGTGGCAACCAACATCAGCGCCTCCATGGCAGGTATTAGCCATTTCGGTGCAGGGCGGCAACAGCTTGGCATGGCAATCAACCCTCGCATCGGAACGAGCGAAGAGATCGCCAAAGTGGCTTTGTTCCTTGGATCTGACGAGTCCAGCTTCGTGAACGGAACGGTCGTTACAGCAGATGCTGGCTGGAGCTCTTACTAATTCATTCAAGCGCAGTCGAGCATGGAGTACAGAAATAGTATGTAAAGTCAGGAAGCCGCATGAGTTATGCGGCTTCTTTTTTATGCACCTATGCACCTATGTACTGTAGATAACAGCATCATAGCCCGTGTAGGACAAACGTTTGCATTACTACACGGATGCTCGAAATGAATCAATCTGAGGGTGGCTTTGGCTTGGAAAAGAGTGAGGATTCACGCACGATCAGACGATGGGGAATAATGACCGGATTATGAGGCTGTGATTCCCCGCTTAGAATTTTCAACAACACCTGAACGGCTGTGTAACCAAGCTGATAGGTTCCGATATCTATAGAGCTTAGTGGGGGTGAAGCCAGTTCCGATAAAGCAATATTGTTAAAACTGACGACACTAATATCTTCAGGCACCAGATAATGGAGCTCGGCAAGAGCTCTCAATACCCCAAAGGCCACATTGTCATCAATGACAACAATTGCGGTGGGTCTGTCCGGCAAGGACATGAACAGCGACATGGCTCTGAATCCACTTTCCTGCAGGAATTCTCCTTCCACAATCCAATCACTATTCGCATCCAGCCCGGCTTGGGCAAGTGCTTTTTGGTATCCTAGCATGCGATCATGCGATAACGTAATGTCCGGTGGGCCGCTGACAAATCCGATTCGAGTATGCCCTTGAGCGATCAGATGATGAGTCGCATCATATGCGGTCTGCACATTATCGTTATCCACCATGGGGGCATTTGGATGAGCTTCACTGCGCCCGATTAACACAAAAGGAAACTTTTCCGCTTCCAAAAATGAAATGATGGGATCGTCCCGTTTGGACCCGAGCAGCAGAATGCCATCCACCCTACGGCCGTGCACAAGGCGGGATATCGCATGCAATTCATTGTCTGATGATGTCTCGGTTGTTAGCAGCAATTCATAATTCATACGGGTGGCATGCGTTATAATACCTCGCAGCAGTTCTCCGAAAAAGTAATTCTGAAACAACTCTTCTGCAGGACGCGGAAGCATAATCCCAAGGGTATTCGTAGTTTTGGAAACGAGGCTCTTCGCCATGATGTTGGGATGGTAGTTCAATTCTTTCATGATTTGCTTCACTTTGAGAGACGTCTCGGTGCTGATTCTGGGATGGTTGGAAATCACCCGTGACACTGTAGAAGGGGAAACACCCGCCAATTTGGCAATATCCTTGATCGTAATCATGTAAAAAAACCCCTTCTGAACAATCGTATAAATATTCTCCTATGGTAATCCAAAGGATACGAGAAATCAATTGCTAACTGCCGAGTAAGGGATGTACGCGAAGTGAAATTAAGGAAGAAAGAGTCAGAACAAGGAAACAGGAAATTACTGTAGGTAGAAGAAGGAAAATGGTTAAAATTGAACGAATATGGCTTGTGCAAACGTTTGTGCAAAGAAAGTGCAGTATTGTATGATGTGATTGTTATTGTAGCGCTTACATCAGTGTAATTACATGATTGTTGACTTGTTTCTCCCTACATATTGAACGGATAGGTAATCTTGTCTTCCATTTGAGCAAACGTTTGTACAACAGTGAACTTGGAATGCAAAACCTGCCAACTTACGCAGACAAAAGGGTGAAAAGCGCGAACTTTGTTGGACCAAGCAGAGGGAAGGGGACATTTTACATGAGAAAATGGCAAGGGGCAACATTGTCCGTTATGATGGCGTTTACGCTGGCTGCGTGCTCTACGGGAGGTGGAAGCACATCTCCAACTACGGCAGGTGAGAATCCGGAGGAAGCTGTACAGCTGACAGCCGAGAACCTGCAGCCTGAAGAAGGCGCAACCCTGGTGATCTGGGAGGACAAAAATCAAAGCAGCTTTATTGAGCAAAGAGCCAAAAAATTCGAAGAGAAGTATGGGGTAACGGTCAAAATGGAGGAGTTGCCTCCAACCGATCAGGTAACCAAACTGACAACGGATGGCCCGGCGGGTCTCGCGGCAGATGTCGTCGTTTTCCCGCATGATAAGATTGGTAGCGCTTCAGAGGCGGGACTTATTCTGCCCAATGACATATTCGAAGCAGAGACCGTAGAGAACACCAGCGACAACGCACTGAAGGCAGTGACGTTCAAGGATATCCTGTACGGCTACCCGTACAGCGTTGAGACCTATGCCCTTTTCTATAACAAGGCACTCTATCCGGAAGCTCCGAAAAACTTCGATGAGATCATCAGTTTCGCCAAGACGTTCAATAATGTGAAGTCCAATCAATATGCGTTGATGTGGGAATTGCAGCAATTTTACTATAATTATGCGTTCCTGGCTTCGCAGGGCGGTTATATTTTCGGAGACAACGGGATGGACAGTGCGGATCTCGGTCTGAATAACGAAGGAGCCCAGAAGGGTGGACAGTTCTTGCAGACGCTGAAGTCGGAAGTGCTGCCGCTCAAGATGGGTGACGTGAACTATGATATCAAAAAAGGATTATTCTCCAGCGGCAAGCTGGCTATGGACATTAACGGTCCGTGGACCATTGCCGATTATCGCAATGCAGGTATTGATTTTGGCGTTGCTCCGCTTCCTGCAATCGATGGCAAACCGATGACCTCCTTCTCAGGCGTTAAAGCTTATTATGTGAATGCATTTACGCAATATCCAAATGCCTCCAAACTTCTGGCGGCTTACCTTTCCAATGAAGAGGCACAGATGGAGAACTTTGACCTGAACGGTACACTTCCTGCGAACAAGAACGTAGCTGCTGATCCGAAGTTGCAGGAGGACCCGATCAACAAGGCATTCCTGGAACAGTTCAACAACTCGACACCGATGCCTTCGCTTCCTGCCATGGACAGCGTATGGGGACCGATCACTTCGGCCATTACGGATATATGGGATACGGATAAGGATGTGAAGGCATCACTGGATAACGCCGTGAAACAGATCCAGGAAAGCCTTGCAACCGTCCAATGAGGACGAACGACGAATACGAAGATATGCATAAGAGCTGCATAAATTGAACTTCGTATTTACACAAAAACGGAGAGGACAGAAGGAAGCTGAAGAAGTGGAACTAAAAGCTTTCTGAAAGAAAGCTACTTCGGAAGTATATACTCGCCTTTATCACCGGATTTTCCCTTTTGGAAAAGGGATCGAAAAAAATCTGGGGATAACAGCGATCGGAAGCTTATTCTGTCATCGGAGTGGTCAGTGTAAGTGCTCTTTTGTTCAATGTATACAGGTTAGCAATAGGCGGGGAGGAGAGAGCGAATGCAACAGCAGCATGTCCCGGTGCCTGTTGGACCGAACAGGGAAAGACAGCACCGGATGACAGCGGCTATATGTTCCATCATACTGCAAGGTCTTGGACAGCTGTACAATCGACAATGGATTAAGGGGATTTGTCTACTGTTACTGGAGGGAGCAGGGCTTGCGTACCTGCTTCCTCGCCTGTCACAGGCCGTATGGGGCATATGGACACTGGGGGAAAATACACAGCGTTTTGTCAAAGTGAATGGATCCACCGTACTTCAAAGGGGAGACCATTCCATCTTTTTGCTGCTTGATGGCATTATCGTACTGCTGGTGTTTTTTGTGTTTATCCTGATCTACATCCTGAATATTCGGGATGCGTATGTCACGGGGCTCGCGAGGGAGGAAGGCAAGCAGACCCTGAGCGCAGCGGCATCGCTTCGGAACATGATGGACAAAAACTTTCCGTATCTGTTCCTGTCCATCCCGGCACTGGGCATTCTTTTCTTCACAATTATGCCCATCCTTTTTACGATCACGATCGCGTTTACCAACTATTCGGCCCCGGATCATATTCCGCCAGCAAAACTCGTGGACTGGGTAGGCTTCAAGACGTTCAGTGATCTGATCCAGCTGAAATCCTGGAGTCAGACATTTTACGGCGTTCTGACCTGGACGGTCATCTGGGCCATCCTGGCGACAGTCACCACCTATTTTGGTGGCGTGCTAGTAGCGCTGTTGATTGAACAGCGGGGCATACGCTTCAAGAAGCTGTGGCGGACGATCTTTATTTTGCCTTATGCGATCCCGCAGATCATCTCCTTGCTGCTCATGCGTAATCTGTTCAATGGTCAGTTTGGTCCGATCAATACGTACATGAGAGCGTTTGGGCTGGAAGGATTACCCTGGCTGACAGATCCATTCTGGGCCAAGGTCACCGTCATTGTCGTGAACATGTGGATCGGCATTCCGGTCAGTATGGTGCTGATTCTGGGTGTATTGACAGCCATCCCTCGTGATCTTTACGAGGCTGCCGAAGTGGATGGTGCATCGGCATTCCAGAAGTTCCGTATCATTACAATGCCGTTCATTCTTTTTGCCACAACCCCGGTACTCATCATGCAGTTCGCCGGAAATTTCAACAACTTCAATGTCATCTTCCTGCTGACCAACGGGAATCCGCTGCGGGGAGACTACCAGTACGCAGGGGCAACGGACCTGCTGGTGACCTGGCTCTACAAGCTCACGCTCGACAATAACAAATTCAACATGGCTTCAGCGGTAGGCATTATCATCTTCCTCATTATCGCTTCATTCTCCATCTGGAACTTCCGCCGCTCCAAATCATTCAAGGAGGAGGACATGATTCAATGAAGACACGTAATAATCCGCTGCGTTTGGGCCTGAGTTATGTGCTGTTGCTGATCATCGCCGTCGTCTCCATCTATCCGGTACTCTGGATCTTTCTCTCTTCCCTGAGACCCGGCGCGGCATTGTTCAGTGAACGGTTATGGCCGGAAGCTTTCACGCTGACCCATTACGGCGAGCTGTTCAATAACCCGTCCTTTATGTACGGCAGATGGTATATGAATACGCTGAAAATTGCCTTTTTCACAATGATCTTCTCCACGTTGATGGTGACACTCGGAATGTATGCCTTGTCCCGCTTCCGCTTCCGTGGACGTAAAACGATTCTCTCCACCATGCTAATCCTCGGCATGTTCCCGAGCTTCATGAGCATGATTGCAATCTATATCATTTTGCTGCAAATTAAATTGCTCGACACCCACGCTGCGCTCATTTTGGTCTATTCATCAGGAGCGGTACTGGGCGGATTTATCGTCAAAGGTTTCTTTGACACCATCCCGCGCAGCCTGGACGAAGCGGCGCGCATGGATGGTGCGAGTCACCTGCGGGTATTCACCAGCATCATCCTACCCTTATCCAAGCCAATGCTAACTTATGTAGCGCTGACCAGCTTCACGGGTGCGTGGATGGACTTTATCTTCGCCCGGCTGGTGCTGCGAACGAAGGAGAACTGGACGCTTGCAGTAGGCATGTGGGATCTGGTCAACCGGTATCAGGACAGTAACTTTACGATGTTCGCTGCGGGTGCAGTTCTGATCGCCATTCCAATTACACTGCTGTTCGTTTTCCTGCAGCGATTCCTTGTTCAGGGTCTGACGGCAGGAGCTTCCAAAGGGTAATACCGTGCCATAACAGCATAGTCAGCCGCGATACCTGCGGCACTCCAACCAGGCACTTCCGTGATGTCATGTCTTTGTCGACTGACACTGCTGCGGAAGTGCCTGGTTCTGTATGGGCTCGAATAACGATTAGGGAGGAACGTGATGTATGGGCATGAACCCGTCCAGTGAGCCCGAGATTACGGGATACCAAAATGGACAAGCTGTGTTGCATAATACGAAAGCTCCGCGAACACTATGGCATAATGTCACCTTCCGCAGGATATTGTACGGCTACGGCATCTCGGTCTTTGGGGATTGCTTCAATGGGATTGCGATCAGCCTGTGGGTGCTACAGACCACAGGGAGTGCGAAGAGCATGGCCGCCGTACAGATCTGCAATATGGCCGTCAGCTTTCTGTTTGGATCGGTGGCGGGTACGGTCGCGGACCGATTGGATCGCAGGAAACTGATGCTGGCCTCGGATGTATTTCGGGGCGTAATGGCTGTACTGATTGCGATTAGCTTGTTCGGTTGGCATGCGCCGTTCCCGGTGGTGCTGCTGTTGTTTTCGCTTTCCATGTTTTCAAGTCTTTTTCAGGCCCCTGCATTCCACGCATCTGTAGCAAGTATGGTAGGCAGGGAACATATTCAACAAGCAACCGGAACCATTCATATGGTGGATAACCTTGCCCGGATCAGTGGACTAGCCGCAGCGGGAGTGGCTGTTGCTACATTTGGCGGATTCGTTGCCATATTAATTACAGGGGCAACCTTCCTGTTGTCCGCAGTCTGTGTAGTGATGGCGGGCCGCTTTCCAGAGGTACAGCGATCCGTTAGTCAGGTGACCACGTTTGCTCAGGAGTGGCGCAGTTCATTTGGCTACATCTATCGGAATCGTCTGATCCGATCCATTGTATTACTCAATCCCGTCCTGATTTTGTTTTTCATGTCGGAGATGATGCTGGTTCAAGTGATGGCGGTCAAGGTATGGGAGGCGAATCCGGTACAGTTTGGATTGATTGAGACTTGTATTCCGCTGGGATACATGATTGGCTCTGCGTTGCTGATTGCTTCGGGAAAACGATTGAAGCGAAGAGGGAGATGGGTGTTTATCGGGCTGATTGTCTTGGGACCGATATATATTCTTTTATCGAACATATCCTCGCCAATGATGGCACTGCCGTTCATCGTGGGTGGAGGTGCGATGTTCGCCTGCTGCACAATGCTCACCCAGATTATGCTCAGGACAGCGGTTCCGGACGAACTGCAAGGAAGGGTCTATGGCGTGGTCGGCACCATTACCAGTACGGCACCCATTCTGGGATTGACGGTGGTCTCCGTATTGGCAGATCAATGGGGGGCAGCTTCTGTGCTACAAGGGGTCGGCATATTGCTGCTGGCGACAGGTATTCTGGCAGCCACCACATTGAAGTCCATCCGAACCTATCATTAGAAATGTGAGGAACTTATATAGCATAATCCAATAGCAAAACCCGGAGCATACGCTGTGTTAGCGTAACTCCGGGTTAGCTTGTAGACGGATTATCTTATTGCCAGTTTACATTGACTGTGGCTGTACCGCTGGTTGGTGTGGTGAACGTGTGGTTGGAACCACCTTCCCACGTAATGGTCGCACCATTTTTCTTGAAGAATTTGAACTCCAGTTGTTTCCCGGCTGGCACGCTCACATCATAGTACCAGGTTGGGTAGGCGTGGATAACCTGATTGAAAGCAGGCCCAATAGCTGTTGTGCCCGTACTCCAGTTGCCCAGTTCTGCCACGTTGCCTGTCAGATAGATGTTCTGACCGAGTGTGGTGGACGCATTGTTAATGACAAATCGTACAGTAACCTGATCACCGGTAAGGATAGTGAAATTGTTATACGCATTGCTGTTGACGCCATTCGCAGCTACTTTTACAGCGTAATTGCCTGCTGCAACAGCTGGAATGGTAACTTTGATCTGTGTATCTTCCCAGGATGTAATGGCTGCACCGGTAACTGCTGATGTACCGAAGTATACCGTACCTTTGGTGGAACCGAATCCACGTCCGCTAATCGTAACGACATTACCCGGTTTGCCCATGACAGGACCCACATGTCCGATAGTTGGTGTCGTTTCGCTCGTGGTATACTGCCAGACCGCGGTTGCTCCGGCAGCCAGCGTGAATGAAGAGACGGTGCCATTGGTGGAAGTGATGTTATTACCGTTCAGTGCGCCGCCCAGTACATCGGTGTAGTTGCCTGTTGGAAGTGAAGTGCTCAGATTCGTGATACTTGTTGAATTGGAGAGATTGCGATTCACTGCAACCACGGCTACGCTTTTACCGAATTTACGTTCATAGACGTACACATCATTACTGATCCAGCGCTGCTGAGTGGATCCATACGCGATAGCCGGATTCGATTTGCGCAGAGGTGCCAGCTTGCTGATCACGTTGAAGGCAGTGGTTGTTTTGGAGAAGGATGGCATTTTGGCCCGATTATCAGGGTCCCCGTTTCCAGTCAGATACTGCTCGGTACCATAATAGATGGCAGGTACGCCGCGTGAAGTCAGCGTGAAGGCCAGCGCCTGTTCCAGACGACGATTGTTCACGGCACTTGTTTTGAAGCGATCCATATCATGGTTGTCGATGAACGTAACTTGATCATTCACCTGATTGTAATCTGCGGCTGTGCCCGTAATCATCGAATCCAGAGCATACATGTTGGATGTGTTATCCCGGAAGACGTCACGAACAGCAGAGTTAAAGCGGAAATCAAGCAAGCTCATCCCGGATTCATTGGCAAATTCCGTGTTATCCGCATCCGATGCAGCAGATCCCAGGAACCATTCACCGAAGGTGAATACAGGTTTATGTGCATAGATGGAGGACATCCAGCTCTTTTGCCAGCCGAGAGGCATATGTTTCACCGCATCAACGCGAATGCCGTCCACGCCCATATCAAGCCAGAGCTTGATCGCGTCTTTGAAATATTGATCAATGGTACTGTTATTGTGATTCAGGTCAGCCAGGTCATAGAGGTTTTTGTAGATACCATTCTCCAGGGAGGAAAAATCGGAGCCGCCGTTGTGATGGAAATATCCATTCGTATCATTCGTGTATCCGCCAACAAGATTACCGTTATCGTACAACTTGCCATTCTCAGCAAAGGACGTATCGGTTTCCATGGCAGGAGACGTATGGTTCGGTGCAAAGTCAATTACGATCTTGATACCTTTGGCATGAGCGGTCGTAATCAGATTTTGAAAGTCAGCCATTGTTCCGAAATTTGGATTGGTCTTCTTGAAGTCACGTGCCCAGTAGCCATGATATGCTGTGTTGATCACGCCGCCGTAGTTGATCGTAGCGAAGATATTTTCAACTGGTTGGGAGATCCACAGTGCCGTAACGCCCAGATCGCTGAAATAGTTATCGTTGATTTTGTTGATCAAACCCTGCCAGTCACCGCCACAATACAGCTTCAGGTTGCTACAAGTGGCATCGTAGGCAGCTCCAGTGGGATTGTTGGAAGGATTGCCGTCCAGGAAGCGGTCCGTAAAGATCTGATAGATGACGTCTGTGCTGAAGTTCTGCTTGTTGGTAACCGCGGTATCCGCATCGGCATAGATCGCGGAAGCAGGCAGATAGGGAAGTGCGCCCCCTGCAAGTAAACTGAGTGTCAGTGTTGTGCTGAGGAGTACGCGTTTGGCCATTTGAAACATAGTAATCCACCCTTCTCGTGAATGTAGTAGTTTAGATAAACAACCAACCTGGCTCTTGAATAATAGCGCTTTCAATACAACGGAATGATACGCAGCGGATTGAAGACTTCCCCCCTTTTGACACGCCAACAACCCCGGCATCTCCTTCGGGAGTTACCGGGGTTGTCCTAAACCGCTCTGGTTTAAAAGCATGGCCCTCGAGTTATGATCACAACGCTATCGTAAGAAATATTGGATCTTATGTCAATAACTTTTTTGAGAGCATTTATTTTCTATTTTTATGTTTACAAAAGCATGTCCGGGGATTTAAACTATTCGCAGATTCACAATATAAGGGCTATGTATTCCAGGGACATTCACGTGTTCTGGGACAACCCCGTCTCTTCTGAGGCGGGGTTATTTGTCTATGATGCAGTCGAATCGGGAGAAGAAAGGCGGTTGATGATCAGTTGAGTACCCATTCTGTCATCGAATGTTTGGAAGGCGTTCAGGCCTCGCAGCTCGGTAATATCCGCAACATCTATGTGTATCTCCCGCCAGGTTATCATGAGCAGACAGACCGGCAGTATCCTGTGCTGTACGTACATGCAGGGCAACGGGCGTTTGGCCCATCTGGACCAGGCAATGAAACGTGGAATATGGATCAGGCAGCGGACGGTCTGATTGCCTCCGGGCAGATCGAATCACTGATTATTGTCGGTATTGCACATGTCCGTCCAGTCACGCGCAACGAATTCTACCACTTCATTGCTCCTGAGAGAGAGGCCGTGAGTGTGGGGTGCTCAGGCATCGCCTATGAGCATTTCATCATTCATGAGCTCAAGCCGCTCATTGATCATCGTTACCGTACACTGCCGGACAAGTCGAATACCGGGCTGATGGGTTCATCTGCCGCGGCACTTTGTACATTGCACATGGGGATGCGAAATCCGGATGTTTTCGGAAAATTGATCATGATGTCGCCATTCTATGTGGATGTGCAATTGGACGAATCATCGGAAAGCGGACTGTTGGAAGAAGACATGTACCGCTTGCCAGAGGAGGTACCCGCCGTTCGAATGTGGATGGATATTGGAGATACGGAAGGTTTGTTTCTGCCCTCCCAGGTCAGAAGGGTAGCTCATCAACTGCTTGAACGAGGAGTCGAATCGGGTGAGGAGTTGGCATTTCTGGAACAGCCGGATGCTTGTCACCAGGAAGGCGACTGGGGAGCACGCGTTCACCTTCCGTTACTGTACATGTTCGGTCACATGGGTAAGCCATCTTCGCTCGAACTGCTTGGCAGGGATGTCATCGGGCTACAGGGTGGAATGAATGTCTGCATTAATGCACGAATGCATTACGAAAGCGGATTGGTTCAGAGTCTGTTGCAAGGGCACTATTCATCGAGTGCCCCGGATGTACTTCAGGTTCGTGCGAGTGGAGAGTTAATTCCGGTCGGTATTGGGAGTGCATCCATCACTCTGACTGTGGGGGAACTGTCTACTACACGCATCTATACGGTCATTCCTGAATTGTCTACGCACGTAGAGGTTTGCATTCGTGCAGAGGTAGCTCCCGACGAAGATTCGCAGGAAACGATATATGGTGGCATGGGCATGAAGCTGGTTCGTTCCGGTAAAGGTCGATATGAAGGTTGTTACCGAGTCCCGCGTGATAGTGGCTTTTCCTTCCGGTTTACACGTGGTTTCCGGCGTTTTGAGACTAATGTGGATGGCAAGCCTATTGCCAATCGGGTATTTCGAGCAACAGAGGATATGTCTGTGCATTACCTAATCCAATCCTGGGGCAGTACGTCTGCCAAAATGGGAACAGGAGGCAAAAAATGATCATTCACTCATTCGCTCCGGTGCTGGACATTCCCTATCATTATCCCTGCAATTTTCCTCTGATTCATGAAGTGCTCCATCGACAAGGATCCATCACAAGTCTGGCACTGCTGGCGGCAAGTCGGTTGTACAGCCTTCCTTCGTGCGGGGATAACGGACTGGTGAAGCCTTATTTTCACAAGCTGGACTATGCAGAACCGATCTGGGAGATGTATGGTCAGCGGGAGCTGGGAAGCTTCGAAGAGGGGAAGACGCTGATCCGGCAGCATATCAGCGAGGATGAGCTTTTTTTGGCTACAGGAACCAGTTATCATCTGCCTTATGGTGAGGATTATCAGAATCCCGAGTACATTCGCAAACACGTGAAGCAAGGCTCCCGACTACATCTGGTAGACCATTGGATTGCCGTGTATGGTATGGAAGATGAGTATGTCCACGTCTATGATCCCGTTCCCTCCAAGTATATGGGGAAGGTTGCTCAAGCAGCCTTTCATGACTTCTGGAAAGGTAACCAAAGCATCCCCGAGCTTGCACAAGCCAAGCGCAAAGAACTTCGAACGTATGGCACCATGGACATTCGGGCGACTGTGAAACTGGACTCTGCGGGTTATCGCGATATGTTGACCCAGGCGCTGACAACACAGATTGAAGAATTTCTGACAGGCAGGACGATTACACAAGGAGAGCGCGATTATTATTTTGGACATGCGGTGTCTCTGCAACTGATAGATGCATTGTATGCGGAGGATGAAGGGAAGCAGGCCAATGAAATGCTGATATCCGGTCTGCTGTTTGATATGAGATGGAGCCGGTATTTTCTGCGGGATTTGCTTCAGGAGTCAGTCTTATGGCTAGGTTCTCCACTTGATCAATATGCGAGAGAATTTAGCGAAATTATCGTCCGGTGGGAGAAGGCATACAATATGCTTCAGGTCAGTCGGATAAAGCAGCGTGAGCAGTGGAAAGTACAGCTAACAGGTGTAATTAAAATGTTGGTTACCGATGAATGGCAATGGTATGAGTCACTTCGACAGTCCATACCTCAAGCAGATTGCTTCCAACGTCAGACCGTACCGATGATTGGACAAGAACACAGGGAGGCTCTGCTCCGTATCGTGTTGGATAGTTGCCAGGAGTTGAATGCGTACCATAATACATCGATTCCACTTGGTGAGGGTGGTAACGCTCCGCTGTACGGACGAAGTGGGCAACTGGATTCGCTGGAACTCGTGTCATTACTTGCAGTGGTAGAGCAGGGAATCGAAGATCGATGGGGCACGGGTATGGGAGCTGCTCTGGCGGAGATGGCAGCTGCTTCTTTGCCGGAAAGCCCCTATCAGACCGTAGGTTCCCTGGTTGATTATCTCGCACAGCAATGGTCACCTGCCCGTGAGGAGGATGCAGAATGGTGAACCAATTCTTGCTTGAGCGATTCGCAGAACAGGGAGAGCATCCTGCGCTGATCTGGAAGGATCAGGAGTACAGCTATCGGTGGCTGCTGGAACAGGTTGGCATCATGAGTGCGTGGATTACGGCAGAAGGGCTGACAGGGCAACTCGTCACGCTGGAGGAAGACTATTCCCCTTATGCAGCGGCAGCATTGATTGCTTTGCTCGGACAAGGTTGTATCGTGCTTCCGATGGATCGGCATCTGGTTGAAGTCAAACGACAGGAATATATCCTGCTGGCACAAGTGGAGAGGCGTTTGGGTGTTGAAGAAGGCAAGTTGTGCATTCGGCAAACATGTGACTCCTCTGGAGAGGTTCCTTTGTTGTTATCTTCACTTGAACAGGAAGGCGTTGGGGGACTGGTACTCTTTTCATCTGGATCAACCGGAGTAAGCAAGGCGACTGTTCATCGTGCAGACCGGCTATTACAGGGTTTTCGGCGACAGGTTCGGCCCTTGCGAACGATTCCATTCATGATGTTTGATCATATCGGCGGTGTGAATACCATGTTACAGACCCTGTCCAGTGGGGGTTGTCTGTGTATCATTGCGGATCGATCACCTGAAGAAGTGTGCCGGACGATTGAGAAATTTCGTGTGCAGGCCCTGCCAGTCTCCCCAACATTCATGAATCTGTTATTGTTGGGCAGAAATGATGAGGGGTACGATCTGTCCAGTCTCGAAGTGGTGTCGTACGGATCGGAAGTGATGCCAGAAGCTGTTCTGACAGCCTGGAACCGGAAGTTTCCACAACTACGGACGATCCAAGCCTATGGCATGTCTGAACTTGGCATTCTGCCAACCCGCTCCAAAGAGCCAGGCTCATTGCTATTCTCTATTCAAGATGAAGGGGTCAAGTGCCGGGCCGTGGAAGGAGAATTGCAGATCTATACAGAAACCGCGATGATCGGATATCTGAATGCACCATCCCCCTTTACCGAGGACGGGTGGCTGCGAACAGGCGATGAAGCTGTGTTGGAGCAGGAGTACATTCGCATTCTGGGACGTCGTTCCGAGATCATTAATATAGGCGGACGGAAAGTGTATCCTGCCGAAGTTGAGGGTGTTCTGGAACAGATGGAATGTATAGAAGCAGCCGTAGTTTCGGGAGAACAGAGCGGTATCACTGGTCAGAGGGTGAAGGTGACCGTACGACTGGCTACAGAGTGTACTCTTACAGATCTGCGGCGGTCTATCTGGGCATATTGTCGGGACAAGCTGCCTTCATACAAAATTCCGCAGAAAATCGTGATTACGCAAGAGGTGCTCGTAAGTTCGAGAATGAAGAAAATACGAAAACCGATGATTTCGGTGCCTTTCGCCTCGTCTGGGGAAGAGGTCGCGGCCACCACTGAACACCAGGCGGGAGAGTAGAGAACCGCATCCATACTTTTAAGACTCCAAATAGGCTGTCCCTGGTCATCAATATGACCTAGGGACAGCCTATTTAGGGTTATATTCCCTTGTTAGCCGTATTCATATCAGGCTTTCGCAGGTTGTTTGACCTCCATTTGCAGTAAGGAGAATCCGTATGCTTCCAGATCGAGTGTCAGTTTATTTTGCCGAGCTTGCACGGCGTTGGATGTGAACAGATTTCGCCAGACGTTACGATCTGCCAAGGGGAGTTCAAGGGTACACGGCTCATCACCGGCATTAAGCACAAGAAGGATACGCTCACCCGAATTCGAATCCAATCGTTTGATGGCAAGACAGGGATCACCGGCTTTCGCATATACGATCTTCAGTTCCGTGCTGCGTAGAGCAGGGTGCTCTTTACGAAGGGCAATGGTACGGGTGAAGAATTCCAGAAGCTCACGGTTCTGCTTGGCCTCATCCCACTCCATACACTTGCGACAACCCGGATCATATCCCCCATCAAGTCCCACTTCGTCTCCATAATAGATACATGGCACGCCTGGGTACGTAAGTAGCAACGTAACCGCAAGCTTCATCTTGCGCTCATCTCCATCACACAAGGTCAGCAGTCTGGGTGTATCGTGACTTCCGAGCAGATTGAAGGCGGCTTCCGTGACAGGCTGTGAATAAGCTGCGAGAAGTTTGCCGATCTCATTCGCGAAGCCAAGTCCATCGAGCTTGCCATGCACCGTATAGTCCAATACCGAATTGGTAAACGGGTAATTCATCACGGCATCGAACTGGTCTCCCTGAAGCCACATGAGCGAATCATGCCAGATCTCACCGAGCAGGTAGGCGTCGGGCTTGATGGCTTTTACCGTCTGACGAAATTCGCGCCAGAACTGATGATCCACCTCGTTGGCTACATCGAGCCTCCATCCGTCAATGTCCATCTCCTCAATCCAGTACCGCCCTACCTCGAGCAAGTACGCCTTCACTTCAGGGTGTTCCGTATTCAGCTTCGGCATGAGAGGTTCAAAGGCAAAGGTATCGTACGTTGGAATGCCATCCTCGACACGCGGCGGCCAGTCTTTGATATAGAACCAGTCTGCGTAGGGGGAAGAGGCTCCATTCTTCATGACATCGACAAAAGGAGGGAACTCTCTGCCGGAATGATTGAACACCGCATCCAGAACGACGCGTATACCGCGCTGATGACAGGCCTCTACAAAGGACTTGAACTGTTCATTGGTTCCAAAGTGGGGATCAACTTTCATGTAATCGCCTGTATTGTATTTGTGATTCGTAGTGGCCTCGAACAGCGGACAGAAGTAGATGGCATTAATGCCAAGTTTGCTTATATGATCCAGATGATCCAGCACACCTTGCAGGTCTCCACCAAAGAAGTTCACGGGTGTGGGTTCCCCTCCCCAGGGTTCTGCATGGTTGGGACTGATGGATGGATCGCCATTGGCATAACGTTCAGGGAAAATCTGATAAAACACAGCGTCCTTAACCCAGGCAGGCGGTTCAAAAATGTCGACTGGGTTCATAAATGGAAAATCAAAGAATTCGAGTGGATGATCAGGCAGCGCCTGCTCGAATCCGCGCTCCGTCATCCAGACGGATTCCTCTCCCTGAATCAATTGGAATCCATACCGTAATCTGCGATAGGGAGGTGAAGTCTCAGCTTCCCAATAATCGAACATTTCATCTTGAGCAAAGATATGCATGGGGATGTGCGTGATCGTCCGATCCCAGGCATATTTGTCTCCGGTAATGGCAATCACCGCATCCAGGTCCCCACGTTTGGACCGAAGTCGGAGGTGCATGGTCGAGCGGTCATAAGCATAAGACCAATTGAGTTTTGGGCGATGGTAAACGGCTTCAAGAATCATGTGAATCACTCCTCATTAGATGATGAAATTCAGATAAATGTGGCCATTAAACGCAAAAAAGGCACAACCTCAATTGTTCACGAGGTTGTACCTTTCGGCAGCATAGCCTTTTGATTATAGTGTTATTATACGAACTAACTCAGCAAAAGAAAACACTTTTTTTCCTTAAATTTCAAAATTATTTAAAAAGGATAAAGCGATGATTCCATTCCACACGGTGAACGCCAGAATAGTGCATTCTAACGCTACACATGTGTGGCTGTTTTACATTTGGTAGCCCAGTTTTTCGCCATAGGCTCTGATTTCGGCATGATATTGTTGAATGCTTTTGATCCCCGTTGCAATCTTGTCATTACCTTGTTTAAGGAGTTTGCTGTTTACTTTTGTTTTGGCAACAGACTTTTTGAACAATTGATATCCTTCAAGCTGAGCATAGCTTCCTTTGATCAGTTTGGCATGGATTTTTTTCAGTTCAGCGTTCTCCGGTTTGATCTGTTTCAGCATGGAAACATACTTGGTGTAGTTAGGGATGGCTGTATTGTTCAGTTTCAGATAGAAGGATTTGCGATTGGAAGATGTAATGTACGTACTGCCACCTACTGCATCCAATGCTTTCTTCTCGTAAACGGCAGGAGTAGTCAATGCATCCAGATAGTCCAGGAATTCTGCTTCCTCTGCTGTAAGTTCCGGTTCTTCTTCTGTCGTGTCAACTTCATAGTATTCGTCTTCCGAATATGTAGTGGTTGAGTCATCCGCAGCAGCGGCATAGGACCCTGCAGGTGCGAATACCCCGCCAAGCAAGACAAAACTCATAATAATTGATAAAATCCAAGACTTTTTCACGTTACAATTTCCCCTATCTATAGATGTGATTTTATTCCAATGGATAATCTATCATAGTACAACAAGAAATTACAGGAATTGTTTTACAGTAGGTATCTTGATTAGATGCATGTTACTGAATAATGATTCACCAGCAAAAAAGACATGTATTAGATGAAGCTAGAAGTAAGAAGAGAAATTTGCATGTTAAGTTGTAGAAAAAAATTTACATATATGGTTTCTGGAAAATGGATTGTATTCATGAATATTATATGTGTTTAGCTAATATGTCTTTATGTAGTGTTGTTTTCAGAAGTTACAGGGTTCAACAAGGTGTATATCTGGCTGAGGCCTGATCGCTCCATAATATTGCCCGCACGGCCTTTCTACCGCTTGACGTTCCCTCACGGGTATTCACCGCCGGAGAAGGTGCACCATTATTCCTTAAAAGTTTATTATTGACAACCTATCTCGAATTGCCATAAAATAGAATTTGTATGATATTGATAATCATTATCAATATCAAATTACAAAAAATTGATGAGAGTATGAGCAATATAAGTTTAATTCAAATTTCACACGTTAACGGAGGGGGCAGAACAGATCTGAAGAAGCGGAGCTACAAGCTTTCTGCAAGAAAGCTGCATCGTAAGCATAAGCTTCGCCTTTATCACCGGAATTCCCCTTTGTATAAGGGATTCAAAAAAATCTGGTGATAACAGCGATCGGAAGATGGTTCTGACCGCGCAGTGGTTTCGTGTAAAAGCAGTTTTTCAACTTATATAGGAGCGAATACTTTCATTCGATCGAGGAGGATTTTCAGTGTTTCCGAAAGGGATTCATAATCTGCAAAACCGACTCATTATAAGAAAAGCAACGGAAATGGGCATCACTTGTGAGCCCCTTGTCGAAGGATGCGAAGATTTCCTGAAGCTGTCTGTAGGGGACAAGCAGATCATCATTAACAAAACCAGATCTCATCGTCTACCGTTAATCGCTGGACTGCTCGCGAAGAACAAGCAGGCATGCAATATGTTGCTGCATGAGCAGGGGATGCCTGTACCATCATTTATCGTGATCCCGGAGATGGGGAGCGATGCAGCAGCTTTTCTGAATAGATACGGCTCCATTGTGGTGAAACCGCTGGATGCGAGCAGCAGCTTGGGCGTGACACTGGATGTTCGAACCCAAGCTGAACTGGAGGCAGCCATTCGTCTTGCAAGTGTCCATGGCAGCAGCATTATGTTGCAGCAATATGTGACCGGAATTGATTACAGAGTGCTGATCATCAACGGTGAAGTGGCAGCTGTGAATGAGTATCGGCCTGTCTATGTCGAGGGTGACGGGACTTCAACCGTTCGGGCGTTGATCAAACAGTTGAATCAGGATCGAATTGAGATGACGTCCATTGGCGAGTATGAAGCATTTCCCGAGGTTAATGCAGAAGCTGAATGTCTGCTGGAGGTATTGCGTGCACAAGGGACAACAATGGATGAGGTACCTGCCGCCGGAAAAGAAATCGAGCTATATGATCTCCGTAATTCAGCCGCCGGAAAAATCAGTGAGTTCTACAGGGATTGTACCGAATTCATTCATCCCGAGAATACGCGAATGATCATTCAAGCGGCCAAAACGCTTCAGATTGATGTAGCAGGCATCGATGTTCGTTGTCGTGATATCCGAACTCCCATCTCGGGTGAACAGGGGGGCATTCTGGAAGTCAACGCTTTGCCAGATCTGACCCACCACGTCTTTCCCCATGGTGGAACAACACGTGATGTGGTTCGGTTATACCTGGAATACCTGTGTCAGGAGCAACTCGAATATAAGACGTATAACAACGGCTAAAAGATGCAGAACAAGAGTCACAGGCAGCTGGTTCAGCCTGAATCGATTATAAGGAGCGTTAGAGGGCTATGTCAGTAGAGGTACAGACGGAATATCTGAAGCTGCAAAATGAGAAGGAATCCAATGCAAGATCGTACCCCAGACATTTCCCGCTAGTCATTAGCAAGGCGCATGGGGTGAAGATTACCGATACGGAAGGCCGCGTATTCTACGACTGCCTGGCTGGTGCAGGAACATTGGCGCTGGGACATAACCATGACACGGTGATCAACGCCATTCGCGATGTCCTGGATCAGCAGATTCCGCTACATACACTGGATTTGGCAACACCGCTGAAGCTTTCATATATGCAAGAACTATTCTCCATTCTTCCGGAAGAGATGCGAGATAAAGCCAAAATTCAGTTCTGTGGTCCAACCGGGGCCGATGCGGTAGAAGCTGCCATTAAGCTGGTCAAACATGCTACAGGTGGCAAATCCATTCTTGCCTTTCAAGGCGGTTATCACGGTTCAACCCAAGCGACGATGTCGATGAGTGGCAATTTGAGCAAGAAACAACATCTGCAAAGCCTGCTGCCCGATGTACATTTCCTGCCGTTTCCTTACGAGTACCGCTGCCCATTTGGTGTTGGTGACGGCATGACGGCTCGGTTAAGTGCACAGTATATCGAGAACTTGCTCGATGATTGCGAGAGCGGTATTGCGGCACCTTGCGGGGTCATTGTGGAGACGGTGCAGGGAGAAGGTGGAGCGATTCCGGCGGATATCGAATGGCTCAAGGAGCTGCGCCGAATTACGGCGGAGCGAAGTATTCCACTCATTATTGACGAAGTTCAGACGGGTATCGGACGTACAGGCCGGATGTTTTCATTTGAACATGCCGGAATCATACCCGATGTGATCATCTGTTCTAAAGCAGTTGGCGGAAGTCTGCCAATGTCTGTTGTCATCTACCAAGAAGAGCTGGATCAATGGCAGCCCGGAGCGCACACCGGCACATTCCGTGGCAATCAGCTGGCCATGGCTGCGGGACTTGCGACACTTCGTTATATTCGGGAGCAAGATGTTCTGCACAACGTGCAACTGCGTAGCGAGCAATTCATGAATCAACTGAATGCATTGAAAGAGCGATATGCAGAGATTGGTGACGTACGAGGCAGAGGGCTGATGATTGGCGTTGAGGTGGTTGATCCAACAGGACGCAAAGATCGCTTGGGACATTATCTGCCAAACGGAACGCTGGCCGAATCTATTCAACGTGAATGCTTTAAGAATGGATTGATTGTGGAACTGGGTGGGCGTCATTCGGCTGTTGTTCGTTTTCTGCCGCCACTGAATATTACAGAGCAGGAATCGAGCGCGATTCTTGCGATCTTTGAGAAATCGGTGGCTGAAGCCATTGCCTTGGCAACGGCGGCATGCTGAAACTGTCCCTGATGAAGAGGCATGCGGTATTATTCGCGATTCTGCTCGGTGCCTTTTCGCTGGTGCTGACCAACAGTGCATTTAACCTGCTGCTACCTTATTTCGTGCAGTACTATCAGATCTCTACGACAGCAGGAGGATGGATCATCGCGCTGTACATGCTCGCCATGACGTTAACGATGCCGCTGGCTTCCCTGATCGTGGACCGACTGGGACGTAAGCAGACATACATGCTGGGCATCAGTATCTATGGACTGTTCTCGGTGGCAGGTGCGTTGTTTTATCACTCCATCGAAGTACTGTTGTTGGTTCGTTTCATGCATGGCGTTGCCGCGGGGCTGATGATTCCGTTATCACTTGTGCTGCTGTTTGATGTATACGGACCGGAGGTGCGAGGACGAATTACTGGAGCGTGGGGCTTGCTGCTTATGCTGGCTCCGGCTGCCGGGCCTACGCTGGGTGGATTCATCATTCAGTATGGACGGCTTGAAATGTTGTTCTGGCTCAATGTGCCACTGGCAGTGTTCTCGTTCATTGGGTGCGGTCGAGTCATTCAGACCTATATCCCTGCCCGCAGGAAAAAATGGCATCCATCCAGTGTGATAATGCTGATCAGTGCTGTAGGTGCTCTTAGTCTGGGGGTACAGTTGTACGCGAGTCCTGTTGTGGTGGTATGGGTACCTTGGCTGCTGATTGCACTGGGTGTGGTTTTACTCATTCGTTTTGTCCAGACAGAGAACGGTCGCAAGGAACCATTGATCCGATACCAGTTGCTGCGGCGTAATGCTGTATTTCCACTGACGGTACTGATCTCGACGATTCAGGATTGTGTGATGTTTGGCGTGATCTTTGCATTGCCATTATTGTTCCAGGATGTCTTCCACCTGTCGCCGGCCCTGTCCGGTGCGCTGTTCATTCCCTTATCCATCTGCACAAGTCTGTTCATGTGGATTGGCGGCAGCTTGCTGGATCGTGGTCGGTCCATACATTTTATCGCATGGGGCACGTTGCTGGTGTCGATATCGATCCTTTCGTTTGCGGTTCTGCCCATGGGAGCATCGATCTGGATCATTGGTATGCTTATGGCTTGCCGGGGAATTGGCGTTGGCTTATCAGGCATGAGTATCTCTGCTATTGGTTTGCAAGCGTTACCGGAGGAAGACATGCATGAAGGCTCGGTGTTATCGACCACGATTGAGCGACTGGCTTCTTCATTTGCAGTGATGGGCATGACCCTGTATTACGATATGCGCTGGCAATGGCTTGCCGGGGCAGGAACATCCATGGAGATGGCCAAATGGGGAGCGCTCAAAGAGATCTGTATCGGCCTTGGCTGCGCCATACTGCTTACACTTCCCCTGGTCTTACTTATAACCCGAAAGAAGGTTGGCATCATTGTTCGAGATGGAAAACAAGCTCCGGTCTGAAGCTGAGCAGCAGGCTCATGAACATTCGTGCAAGCTGCTGCTGAACTGTTACATCCGTGAGCTTGCGCTAGAGAAGAAAAGCGATATTCGGATCAATCCGACTGCGCAGACGTACGCTGTTGCTTTTCAAGCCAGCGGGGTGACGGTGACAGGGCAGCTATCCTACTATTCGGCCATGGGGGAGCATGAATACCTCAGCATGGAATCTGGCGGGGATGCGGTGCATTATCGCGACCTGATTCTCTGGATCACATGTGAGCTAAGTGGAGATGGGGCACAGGGTGAGAGTTGGGATCAACATGGAATGCTGAAGAGTGCGATAGAAATGAAGAGTTCACTTGAGTTGGAGAATGTACATCCAGTTGATGAGAATACGAATCGCGTAGAGGTGGCGTATGCCAGAGATTTTGCACAAAAGGTAGATAACAGTGTGGGCAACCTTACATTGTATATCGAACAAGCAGCCGGTCTCGACATCCACGACTATCGCACATCGGAACAGTCTCTGTTGTATGGTCACCCATTTCATCCATTTCCGAAGAACTCCAAAGGCTTCAGCGAGCAGGATGTACAGCAGTACAGTCCGGAGCTACGGACATCGTTTCAACTCTGTTATATCGCCGTGAGGCAGGATGTCTACGTGCAGGAATGGGTGGATGATGAGGCGGTAATGGATTTGCATGATCTCCTGAAGAGCCATGTGGAGCCTATTTTAAAAGAAAAGAGTGGAATGTATGGGCTGCTGCCCGTTCATCCATGGCAATACGCGTACATATCACAGCTGTCCGAGGTACAGCACTATATTCGAGATCAAAAATTAATTCTGCTCGGCAGTGCGGGGCCAACCGTTTATCCAACTTCTTCGGTCCGCACAGTCTATGTTCCCGCATGGAACTGCAATATCAAGTTGTCATTGAACATGCAGATCACCAACATGATTCGTACCAATAGCTCAGAGCAGATGCGTAGAACACTGGATGCCTCCAAATACGTCAGCCAGCATGACTGCTTCGGCGCTGAACCGAACACTCATATTGCGTATGAGACAGGCATAGCGACATGTGCCTTTGATGATGAAGAGTTAACCAGTCTGTTTACGATAGCTTATCGGCCCATTGAGTTTGAGCCTGCGAATACGTATGTCTTATCCAGTCTGGTTGAAGCACCGCTTCCTGGGATGCGATCGCGACTGATGACAATGCTGGGTGGTGGACGTGAGATAGCGGAGCGCTGGCTGGATTGTTATCTGGCATGTTCTTTGCTGCCGATTGTACGGGCGGCGGGTGAGAAAGGCATTCATTTTGAAGCTCATCTGCAGAATACCCTTGTGACCTTAAAGGATGGCATGCCTGTCGCTTTTACCGTTCGCGATCTGGAAGGGGTCAGTGTGGATGAGGAACTTATCCGTGAGAAAGATCGCGTCGTGTCCGATTTACTGTTTTATTCGCGAGAGAAAGCCTGGGCGCGGACATCTTACTATTTTATCGTCAATCATCTAGGATCACTGATTCATGCAATGGCGCGAGATGTGAACGTACCGGAGGAGCATTTCTGGAAGCAGGTACGTGAGGTACTTGTGGATGAACTGGAACGAACGGGCAATGATTATGTGCGACATCTGCTGACAACGGATGCATTCTTGGCCAAACAAAACTTGGTGAGTTGTCTAAGAGGGATCAGCCAGACCCCGGCCTACGTGCCGGTGAGCAATGTAATGAAACGAATAGGGAGTGAAGTGCGTGGGAGTCGTGGGATACAGGGCTGAAGCAGGCGGCAGGACAGAAGCAGTCTACGTGGGTGTACAGGAACGGATCATGCGGCAGACACTGGAGGCGATGTGGTTCGAAGGCATTCTGGAAAGTCATGTAAGTGGGAGCGAATGGCGAACCGAGGGACTTACATCGTCAGGAAAACCTGTGGCGTACACGTGTGAAGCCGAGCGGAAGTTTTCATTTGGCCGGGTGAAGGTGAAGAAGGGAACGATTCAAAGGGAAGGCGTCCGCTGCATCGATCTGGATCTGTTTCTGGAGGAAATCGTGCTGAACTCATTGAAGGGTGCGAATGTGACAGCTTTTATCCAGGAACTACTCGAAACGATGGCAAAAGACAGCCAGTGCCGGGCGATATTACCCTTAAACATTCCGAGTGAAGATCGGCATTATGATGCGCTCGAAAGTCACATGACTGACGGCCATCTGTACCACCCGAGCTATAAGTCGAGGTTGGGATTTTCCCTAAAAGACAATCTGGCTTATGGCCCTGAGTTTAACACGGAGGTTGCATTAGTCTGGGTTGCTGTGAAAAAAGATTTGGCTCAGACCGCTGTATCCGCGGGGTATAGCTCTGAAGAATTGGTAGGGCAGCATCTTACCGCGGAGGACGTACAGCGATTTCATCAGATCCTGCAACAAGATAGCTTAATAGGCTCTAGCGTTGGTGGCAAAGGCAGCAAGGTGGATGGAAAAATAAGTGCTGACGCTGGTGATCGCTATGTGTTCATTCCAGTTCATCCATGGCAGTGGGAGCATCAGTTGGAATCGGTATATGCCCGGCAACTGATGGATGGGGACATCGTGTATCTTGGTCCATCGTCTTCGCCCTATCGCGCACAGCAATCGATCCGTTCACTCTCGAACCGGATGAATCCGGAAGCCCCTTACATCAAGCTGGCCCTCAGCATCACCAATACGTCGAGCACACGTATTCTGGCACAGCACACGACCCAGAACGCACCGCTAATCAGCGACTGGCTGGAAGAACTTGTTCGTGAAGATGAGCTGTTGCAGCAGACGCAGTTTGGCATTTTGAAAGAAATCATGGGACTGTCATTCCGGTATGAGCAGTTGCCTGCAACCCAATATGGACGGGCCTATGGTACACTCGGTGCCATCTGGCGGGAGAATGTGTCGGTTCATCTGAAGGAAGGTGAGACGGCATGGCCGCTGAATGCGTTGATGTTGATACAACCGGATGGTGTTCCGTTTATCCAGGATGCTGTAGAACGACATGGTGTGAAAAAGTGGAGCGAGGCCCTTGTTGGCACGGTTACACTGCCGATTATACATTTGCTCTATGCACACGGGATTGCGCTGGAATCCCATGCCCAGAATATCATTTTGGTGCTGGAAGATGATCTGCCGAAACGAATCATTATCAAGGATCTGCATGATGGTGTTCGCTATGTGCCGGATCAACTCTTGTACCCGGAACGGGCACCGAAGCTGAACCCCGAGCCGGAAACTCATCGCAAGTTCAATCGGTATTCCTTCATCTATGCGGGAGATGTGTCGGAAGTTCGTGACTATACGTATGATGCATTCTTTTTTATCTGCATGACAGATATTGCGTTGGCCTTTGAGAAGTTTGGTCTGTCGGAAGAAGCGTTCTGGCAGCTATGTGCGGGAGTTATTGTGGATTATCAGCGAGAGCACCCGGAGTACGAAGAGCGATTCGCTGCATTTGACCTTTTTGCCGAAGATGCATTGATCGAAGAGATGACCAAGCGCCGTCTGTATGGGGATGGGGAGTTATATTTCCGCAAGGCAAGCAATCCGCTCAAGGTATCGAAGGATACACTTGAATCAAAGAGAACACCCGAATTAAAGGGAATAGTCAAATGAGAATGAACACGCTGAAGGAAAAGATTGCACGCAAACAGCCCGTATATGGCCTTTTTGTTTCCATACCACACCCGGTGATCATTGAGATGATCGGACATGCGGAATATGATTTTGTCATTATTGATCTGGAACATGCCGTAACATCCATGGAGCAGGTGGAAGAGTTGGTCCGTGCGGCGGAACTGGTCGGCCTAACCCCGCTGGTACGCATCTCGAAAGTGGAGCGAGCGGAGATTCTGAAAGTGCTGGACTGTGGCGCACAAGGCATCGTCATTCCGCATGTCGAGCAAATGGAGCAGGTGGAGGAAGCGGTTCGTCACGCCTACTATCATCCGCTCGGCATGCGAAGCTTGAATAGTGGTCGTCCCGGTGTATTCGGGAAATATCCGCTCACCGAATATATTGAGGAAGCGAACGAACAAGTGATGGTTGTACCCATGATCGAAAGTGTGGAGGGCGTTCGACAAAGTGCACAGATCCTTTCTCACCCTCAGGTGAGTTTTGTATTGGAAGGGGCGGCGGATCTGTCGCAATCCCTCGGCGTTCCATGGCAGACGGAGCACCCGGATGTGAGACGTGCGCTGGATGAATTACATGCTACCGCCCAGCAGTGCGGAGTACCTTATGCAACAGTCGCTAGAGGCGTGGAAGACATGTCGCTCTGGGCTGAGCGGGGAGTACATATATACGTGCTTGGTGATGATCGGAATACGGCGTTTCGGGCATATGCTCAAAAACGGAATGACTACAGGAATGCGGGTGAGCAGATATGAAACCAAGTGTATGGCATGCGATTGATGAACTGCAACGCGGGATGGAAGACCCGGTATGTGCGTATGTCTACGATCTGGCTGGCATTCAGGAACAGGTTCGTCAGATGTTGGACAGCATGCCCCGGAACACACAATTGTTCTACGCCATCAAGGCGAATCCAGATCCGCGGATCATTGAGGCGTTGCTTCCATTCGTGAAGGGCTTTGAAGTGGCGTCAATTGGAGAGCTGCTGAAGGTTAGAGCTGTAAGCCGAGAGGTTCCGATTCTGTTCGGAGGTCCCGGCAAGAAGGAGAACGAGTTGCGGCTGGCAATTGAGAATGGCGTGAGTTATATCCATGTGGAGAGTCTGCTGGAGCTGCGGCGCATCATTGCGATTGCGAAAGAGCGAGAGAAGGAGCATGTGCACAAGCAACAACTGAAGCAAGCGCAGGAAGTGCGCATACTGCTCCGAATCAATCTGCGGAGCAGTACGTTGCCTCGGACGAAGATCGTTATGGGCGGTGGACCAAGTCCTTTTGGCATCGATGAAGAGACAGTGGAAGAAGCCATTGAACTCATTCGTGTGGAAGGCGCGGGTGTGGTTCGGTTAAGCGGGTTCCATTTTCACTCCTTGTCCAACAATATGGACGCCAGGCTGCATGCCGAGATGATTGAGCTGTATTTGCAAAAGGTGGAGCAGTGGCAGTACAAGTATGATCTACCTGTGGAAGTAGTGAATGCAGGAGGCGGATTCGGCGTGACTTACGACGGTAGCCCCGGATTCGACTGGCCATTATTCACTTCTCTGCTGGAGCAAAGTGAAGCCAGACAGCGCCTTGTTTCACGCGGGGGTCAGCTGTATTTTGAATCGGGTCGACTGCTGGTGGCAGACCACGGATATTATGCAGCAGAGGTTACGGATATCAAAACTTCTCATGATCAGTATTTTGCCGTGTTAAGGGGAGGTACGCACCACAGTCGTCTGCCTGCTTCATGGGGGCATAACCACCCGTTTCAGATTATGGCGACGGATCGATGGAACCACTCGTTTGCTCGACCTGAGGTAAGGGATGGACGAGTTCATGTGGTAGGTGAACTATGTACACCGAAGGATCGCATGCATTCCGATGCGGAGGTAGCGCTGCTACGCGTGGGAGACATTGTTTTGTTTGAAAAGTCTGGAGCTTATTGCTGGACCATCTCGCATCATGATTTTCTGGGGCATCCGCACCCGGCATTCCATTATCTAACGGAGGACAATAATCATGTCAACACTGATGAAGCGTTCCAGTCTGCAAGCCGCTGAACGCCGGATTATGGCGGATCTGATGAATTCATTCTTGGCGGAGCAACTGCTTCCACTGGAGGGTTATTCGTTCATTGATTTTGCTACGGCACCTGCACCGTTCCGACGATTGTACAAGGGCTATGATAGCGAAAAGCACAATCAGAATGTAACTTCTCGATATAGATTGCATACGCAAGGTGTACTATGCCTGGTTGAAGCAGGAGTAAGACAGTCGATTCAATGGGTTCAGGGTTCACCGATCTATGAGGAGAAGCCAGATGGAAGCTGGGTTCTCCTTGATTCTCCGGTAGAGGTTGGGCGTGCCGTGTTACAGAAGGCTTTGTCGGATGAGGCCTATGCGCAGCCCGGAGTGGCGGAGTTCCTTGCTAGTCTGAACATTGCTGTGGAGCAGTATGCTCTGGGCTGGGAACAAGTCCAGTATCTGTCCGCCAACGTCCCGGCGACTGCTTATGAATGGTTTATCAAAGGTGAGCGCGTTGCGGCATTGCGGGATCGTCCATTTCACCCATCGTCCAAAGCCAAGGTGGGATTCAACCCAGAAGATGTCACACGGTATGCAGCGGAATTCGGGAAGGCGATTTCGCTGCGTTGGGTGGCTATACGACTGGATGCCGTGCAGCAAGGTTGTGAAGATGGATTATCCATTTTGGACGTGTTAGACGATGTTCAGCGTGGAGTAGTGGAAGCCGAGTTTGACCGCAAAGGGATCACGTTGGACGAATATCTGCCGATGCCTGTTCATCCATGGCAATTGCAGCATGTGATTCTGCCCCGCTTCACTGGAGAGATCGAAGAAGGCAGCATTGTCGTATTGGATGTAGAAGTGGGCGACGTACAGGCAACATCGTCTCTGCGCTCAATGGCCCCGTCAAACGAGTCCACTCGGATGCTCAAGCTTCCGGTTAGTGTGCTGTCACTGGGTGCTGCTCGTTATCTTCCGGTAGTGAAGCTGCTGAATGGTCTTGCTGGAGAACGGATGCTAAGGCAGGCTGTGGCTTGTGACGAGACGTTGAAGGACAAGGTGTATATGTGTGAAGAACAGAACTGGTGGGGCTTTATGCCGGAATCCATGGGACTGTTCGATGATCATCCCCGGCATCTGGCCGCGCAGATTCGAGTGTATCCCCCAGAGCTATTGGATGAAGCATATAAAGTGATCCCAATGGCCGCACTGGGTGTGAATCTGGAAGGGCATCATCTATTAACGGAAATTCTGGGGGATGACCTGAGTAGTGAGGACGTGCCCCATTTATACAATAGTATAGCTACTACGTTCTATGATATCGTGATGCGTCTGTTCAAGGTGGGCGTTGTACCTGAGATTCATGGTCAGAACTGCTGTTTGGTGTTACGAGATAATCAGGTACAAGGTCTTTTGTTCCGCGATCATGATTCCGTGCGTCTGCATCAGCCTTATCTGGACAAGCATGGCATTGCAGATCCTGCCTATCATATTCGTCCAGGCTACTCGAACAGCCTGTATAATGAGACGGTTCAGAAGCTGATCTTCTATGTGCAGTCTTTGGGGACGCAGGTGAATCTGGCTGCGATCATGGAGGCACTCAGCGAGGTATATCACATTCCCGAAACGAAGTTATGGGAGATCACGGAGCAGGCTTGGAAGGAAGCGCTGCAACAAGTGCAGCTTCCCGAATCAGATCGGGCCGCGCTTGCTCATGCGATATTCGAGAGCAAGGAGTGGCCCGTGAAGTTAGTTGTCCGTCCGCTGCTTGAAGCGGATGGGGTGCCAGGCGCGATGCCATCGGGCAAAGGCAACGGGTGGAACCCTTTTTACAAGGGATAGGATGAAGAGATGGAAAGATGTAAGAAGTGAATAATGTTATGTAACAAGTGGTGGCTTGGATAATCCAGGTCACTTTTTTATTATAGAATCATGCAGGGGAATGCTACATCCATGCCGAAAATTCACAGTACAATACAATAGAAATAAGAAATAAGAAATAATGGAGGAAGTTATGAGCAGAAATAATTGGTTTATTCGAGCGGGTGAGAATGCTTACCTTTTTGAAGAGTTTAAATCCACACAGATGATTGCAATAGGCTGGAATGAAGTAGGTTCATTAGAACAGATAAGACACATTGATGATGTGAAGAAAAAGCTCCGCCACGAATATCCTGATTATAAGGACGGTAAAGTTAACATTACAGCGGGTCAGTTATACAGATTTGCCCAAGAGATGAAAGCTGGAGATTTGGTCGTTACATATAATCCGCAAACACGCGAATATCTTATTGGAGAAATCAATTCAGATTATCATTATGGAGAAGGAATGATCTCAGACAAGAGTCACTATAGAAGGGTGACATGGTCTGGACTAGTTGAACGGGATGTTCTGACAGCGAATACGCGCAATTGTTTGGGGTCTATCATGACGCTTTTTGCACTACAGAATGAAACAGTGAAGGAGCTTGAGCACTTTCTCAGACAGAAACACCACGAACCTCTTCAGCCACAACCGGAAGAAACTGAGAAAGAACAGGCAGAACTAGATACAATCAAGGAAGATGTCATTGAAAGAGCGCATGAATTTATAAAGGACAAATTCAATCATCTGGATTGGGAAGAAATGCAGAGTCTGGTCGCTGGCGTCTTAAGAGGTATGGGATATAAAACAAGAATATCTGTAAAAGGACCTGATCGAGGAAGAGATATTATTGCATCACCAGATGGTTTAGGGCTGCAACAGCCTAGAATTATGGTGGAAGTTAAACATAGAAAAAACGCGATGGGCTCCAATGAAATTCGAAGTTTTATCGGAGGTTTAAGACCCGGTGATCAAGGGGTTTATGTTTCAACAGGTGGATTCACCAGAGAGGCTAAATATGAAGCAGAACGCTCTAACATTCCTGTTTCTTTGGTAGATGCAGATTTGCTAGTAGAGTTGATTAATCAGCATTATGATGAATTTGATTCAGAGGCTAAATCATTAATGCCTCTAAAGAAGATATATTGGCCTTTATAAAATATAGAAGGTGACCCGTTTATTGGGTTGCCTTTTTGGTTTGTTGTTATCGAGCGTCCGATGCTTGGTGGAATAAAATGTTCATCATTATGGCTGAAAAATCTTATGAAATGGAGGTACAGGGAAGAGACTGGTGGTATAATCGGGTTATGTGTTACAGTGGTACTTGATTATTTCCGAAAAGGTTTTCGTAAAAAGCGATATTTAGGTTGTAACCGTAATCATAATTTACATGAAGAAAGTGAGAATCTACCATGAATCAGAAGAGGCTTTTTAATGATGGATGGCAATTTGCGAAAAGCAAGCTTGATGTTACGGAACCTGCGGGTCTGGTATATGAACCTGTGGAACTTCCCCATGATTGGCTGATATATAATACGCTTGAACTGTATGAAGACAGCATTGGATGGTACCGCAAGACGTTCCATTACACGAAGGATGAGCAGCAGCTTTTGCTCTGTTTTGATGGCGTATACATGGACTCTTCGGTGTATGTGAACGGGCAGCTGGTTGGGGAGTGGAAGTATGGATATTCTGCTTTTGAACATGAGATCACGAATGCACTGGTGGAAGGCGACAATGAGATTATAGTCAAAGTAGTGCATCAGAGTCCGAACAGCAGATGGTATTCCGGAGCCGGAATCTATCGCCATGTATGGCTGAAAACGAGAGACCGCAACCATATTGTTACGGATGGAACGTATGTATCGATTCAGCAGCAGCCGGATGGCTGGCAGGTGGAAGTGGATACCGAGCTAAACCTGGAACAGAATCAGCAGGCAGAGCTGGTGCATACGATCTTGTATGAAGGTCAGGTGGTGGCATCCAGCCAGGCGAATGTTACGGCTTCGGTGGGTGAGAATGCGATTGTATCGGCAGATAGCCAACAGCTTATTGTTGTGAATCCTAACCTGTGGAGCCCGGATGCGCCACATCTGTATGAACTAGTGACGGAGCTGCGATTGACCTCGGATGATCAGGAACATCGGACAGTGGAGTCGGTATCACAGCGCATTGGATTCCGGAATATCAAGCTGGATGCCAATGAAGGGTTCCACCTGAACGGAGTCAAGATGAAGCTGAACGGCGTGTGTGAACACCATGATCTCGGGGCACTGGGAGCTGCGTTTAACCTGACGGCATTGCGTAGAAGATTCGTTTTGCTCAAAGAAATGGGCGTTAACGCTATCCGAACCGCGCATAATATGCCTGCCAAAGAGTTCATGGAACTCGCGGATGAGATGGGTATGCTGGTTGTGTCTGAAGCCTTCGATATGTGGGAACGTGCCAAAACACCATACGATTATGCGAGATTTTTCCCGGAGTGGGTGCATACCGATGTGAAGAGTTGGGTGAAACGCGACCGTAATCATGCCAGTCTGATTATGTGGAGTATCGGGAACGAAATTTACGATACCCATGCGGATGAGCGTGGACAGGAAGTAACCCGGATGCTGATGGATTATGTGCTGGAATTTGATCCGAAAGGCAATGCAGGCGTGACGATTGGTTCGAACTATATGCCTTGGGAAAATGCACAAAAATGCGCGGATATTGTGAAGCTGGCAGGTTACAACTACGCGGAAAAATATTATGACAAACATCATGAAGAGCATCCGGACTGGATCATCTATGGTAGTGAAACGTCTTCTGTAGTGCAAAGTCGTGGTATTTATCACTTCCCATTCGAACAGCCGATTTTGGCAGATGATGATGAGCAGTGTTCGGCTTTGGGTAACAGTACGACCAGTTGGGGCGCGAAGTCGGCAGAATACTGCATTTTGGCAGAGCGGGATACACCGTATTCGCTGGGTCAGTTCCTGTGGACCGGATTCGATTATATTGGAGAACCGACACCGTATCATACGAAGAATTCGTATTTTGGACAGCTGGATACCGCAACGTTCCCGAAAGACTCCTATTACATCTACCAAGCGGCTTGGACGGATTATAAGAAAAGTCCGATGGTTCACCTGTTCCCTTATTGGGATTTCAGCCCTGGGCAGATTATTGATGTACGCGTGTGCAGCAACGCACCGAAGATTGAGCTGCAACTCAACGGCAAAACGATTGGCACGTACGATATCGATCATGCTAATGGAACACAGCTTTCAGGCTGGTGGAAAGTGCCTTATGAAGAGGGTGAGCTGAAAGCGATCGCTTACGATGAGAACGGCCAGATCATTGCAACCGATGTGCAAAGATCCTATACGGATGCGAAGAAGATTCGTCTGCAAGCGGATCGGGAGCAGTTGCAAGCGAATGGCACAGATCTTATTTTTGTAGAAATTGATGTGGAAGATGAAGCGGGTAATCCGGTGCACAATGCGAACAACCGCGTGCAAGTTCAGGTGACTGGTGCAGGACGATTGCTGGGTCTGGATAATGGGGACAGCACGGACTACGATCCATACAAGGGTCTTAGCAGAAGACTATTCAGCGGCAAACTGATGGCTATCATCGGAGCGACGAATGAACCTGGAACGGTACGGATTGAGGTATCTTCCGAAGGGTTGGAAGGAGCTACGGCTGAATTTGGATCTCTAGTTGTGGCGGCTGAACTTAATGATGAGAAACAAGTACAACCTGTTTTCATGAACAATGAAGAACGTCCTGTGCTTACGGGGAATGCTCAGGAGATTCCTTTGCGGAAAATCGAGATTATCAGTAAAGCAGGACAGTTGCTCGATCCGTCCAACCCGGAGTTAGTCGTAACCGCCAAGCTGTATCCGGAGAACACTTCTTACCGCGATATCGAGTGGGCCGTTGTGAATGATGCTGGGATCGAGTCTAACATTGCTAAAGTGGAAGCTGTTCAAGCAGAAACGGGCGACAACAGTGAACATCAACATACGGTGAAAGTATCGGCTATAGGAGACGGGGAGTTCCGGCTTCGCGCAACCAGTACCAACGGTACGGATAAAACGAAACTGATCTCCCAGCTGGAATTCAAGGCGGACGGTCTCGGCACAGCGTACAAAGATCCATACGGCTTCATCACGGGCGGACTGTACGATTACACCAAAGGTGAGGTTGGTAACGGCAACGAACGCGGAGTAGCGACAAGTCGGGACGGAGAGACGCACGTAGGCTTCCGTAATATTGACTTCGGGCCGTATGGTTCCGATACGATTACCATTCCAATCTTTACGTTGTCCACGGAGGACTACTTCATTCAGATCTGGGAAGGTATGCCGGATGAAGAAGGAAGTACGATGATCGCAGATGTGGTGTATGACAAAGAGTCCATTTGGAATGTGTACCAGGAAGAGACGTACCAATTATCCAAACGCCTTAGCGGAATTACGTCGATCTGTTTTGTACTGAAGCAGAAGATTCATATTAAAGGATTCTCCTTCGAGCGCCAGAGCCGCGCCTTTGAACAGAATGCTGCTGCATCCTGTGACCATCTCTATGGAGATACGTTCAAAATTGAGGGTGACCGTGTTGAAGGTATCGGGAACAATGTGTCGCTGGAGTTTGAAAACATGGACTTTACGGCAGAAGGCACATCGAAGCTCGTGATCTACGGCCATTCACCGATTGATAAGAATACGATTCATATTCGCTTTGCAGGTGCGGACGGACAGAGCAATCAACTAGTTGAGTTCACGCAGTCGGGTGGATATGAGGAACGGGTGTTTGAGCTTGAGCAAGTGACAGATGTACAGAAAGTAAGCTTTATCTTCCTGCCAGGCAGTCAGTTTGACTTCGGCTGGTTCCGATTCGAGAAGTAGAGTACAGATCAATCCCCTTCAAGTAAACGGTGTTCGTTCAGAACATGTGGTTACTTGAAGGGGATTTTTTAATAATGTGTATCGCTGATGCAAGAAAACGGAGTGCTCATGCCTTCTTCTATGGAGAAAAAATGTTGCAGAAGTTATTGTTCCATTTTACGTTGTAACGAAGAAATCCCCTCGGGTCTACGGTGTTGATCACATGTCATCATGCGACCTTTTTTCACTGTAACCAGGAGGGGATATGGTAGGCCAACTGCTGTTGGTTTAGTGCTGAACTGCTGTTTTCTTACCTTCTTTACGTTTCTTAGCGTATTCTGCTGTCGCGGTAAACAAGACATCCGAGGATGAATTCAGGGACGTTTCAAATGAGTCTTGCAACACTCCGATGATGAAGCCAACCCCAACGACTTGCATCGCAATATCATTCGATATACCGAACAAGCTGCATGCCATAGGAATAAGAAGAAGAGAGCCACCTGCCACACCCGAGGCGCCCGTAGCGGCGACAGCGGACAACACGCTGAGAATCAATGCTGTCCCAAAATCCACCTGAATACCCATCGTATGAACGGCCGCAAGGGATAAGACCGATATGGTAACGGCTGCCCCCGCCATATTAATCGTAGCGCCCAACGGGATGGATACCGAATACGTATCCTTGTCCAATCCTAACTTTTCACATAATCTCATATTGACTGGAATGTTCGCCGCAGAACTTCGTGTAAAGAATGCCGTGATCCCGCTTTCTCTTAAGCACTGCAAGACGAGGGGGTATGGATTCTTACGAATGTTCAGATACACGATGAGCGGATTGACAACAAGCGCCGTAAACAACATACATCCAACAAGAACGGAAAGTAATTTGCCGTAACCCAACAAAGACGAAAGTCCGCTTGTTGTAATGGAGTCAAAAATAAGACCCATAATCCCGAACGGTGCAAATTGGATTACCCATTTCACAATCTTCGATACAGCTTCCGAGAATTGAGTAATCAGGTTTTTGGTGCTATCACTGGAGCTTTTGAGAGCAACACCAAGCAGCACGGCCCAAGCCAGAATACCAATATAGTTAGCGTTCATCAGTGCGCTTGCTGGATTATCAACCAACTTCAATAACAAGCTCTTCAGGACCTCGACAATGCCATCAGGTGGAGTCAATTCTTGCACGCCCGATACCAAAGTCAATGTAACCGGAAATAGGAAACTTGCCGCAACCGCGAGCAGCCCAGCCAGAAAGGTACTCATAACGTAAAGGACGATAATCCTTTTCATATTGGTTTGAACACCTTTTCGATGGTTGGATATAGCGGCCATTACCAAAAGTAACACCAAGATTGGGGCAACCGCCTTCAATGCTGAGACAAATAAGGAACCGAAAAGCGCAATTCCCGTTGCACCAGGTACGATCAGGGCCAAGATAATCCCCAAGACAATTCCTAGTAAAATTCGTTTAATAAGACTCATTCGGTTCCATTTCGTTAATGCCGTTCTCATCCATATTCCTCCGAGTTTCAATATAAAATCTTATCAAGCAACGCATCGGTGCTGTAATGGAGCATAGCGTTAGTTTATCACGGAATTTGTCTCTTGTGTGATATGGGAATATATTACTGTCTGTTCCCATACCTCTGCCCTCCATGCTAAAGGAAAAGTGGCATAATCAATGGCGAAAAGAATATCCCGGGGTGAATTGACACGAGGCAATGCGCATGACCCCAGCCTTTTGAAGGGAAGATATTCTTCCTTCATTGTTTTGATAAGAACGCTTGTGCTCATGGGCAAGAGGAAGTAAGATATGGGTATACCCCAGTATTGGAATATATTTGAATGTTATTGACCTCAAATGTCCCCTTTTTTCAAGCTGCAGTTTTCAAAGGGGTCCCCGGTTGTATAATCGAAATCCTAAATGGAATGGAGACAAAAATGCATGGTAAAGTCAGTGCTGAACCAGGTTAGAGGCGTATTTATTCCGGTAAGTAACATCGAAACTGCAAGGGATTGGTATTGTCAATTGTTCGGGTTACCATCTGATGGCGAGATTTTCTTCGGGCATATCTACGTCCTGCCAATGGAAGGGGGAACGAATATCATACTCGACAGCAAGATTCATTCATCGGAAAGCATACATAACGTTCCTGTGATCCAACTGGCATCAGACGACATCGAGAAATCATATGAACTTCTACAAGCTCAAAATGTGGAAGTCATCACCGAAATTCAAAATAATCATTGGTTTAATATCAGAGATCCCTATGGAAATGTTTTAATGGTATGTAAGTAGATGATATCTGTAGAGATCATACACAGAGAAAGAACTAGAATTATCGGGCTAATGGTGGAGACGCTTCTTAAGGATACGAAAGAACAAATGATTATTCCGAAGTTACAACAGTCATTCAATGAAAGAAAAAATGAAGTGCCTGATCCCATAGGCTTGCCAGTGACTTATGGCGTATTTATTGACCCACCCAACTACAAACCGGATACGGATTTATTCAAATGGATCGCTGGGGTGGAAGTAAGGCAAGACCAAAGCTCAACAGGTGATCTGGTCAGTTATGATATTCCGGCAGGACTATATGCTGCGTACGAGTATAAAGGGGATATCGACCAAGCTGGTGAGGCTTACGGCATCCTATTTGATTGGATTAACCAATCCGAATATGAACTATCAGGATCCTATGGATTTGAGCTGTACAACGGGCTATACTTCGGATTGGAGAGAAGGACAGCCGACTTCAAGTTGCATTTTCCCATTAGAAAAGGGTGATTCGTTCAAGATGGGGATTCAAGTGATTAATCCAATATTTGAATAGTTGGAGGGATGAGGTTTGGATAATCTGCTAGCCAGCAGTATCGATGAACGTCAATTGGAGCTTGGTAAAACGATTCAGGTTCGACTGGTTTCTAACTTGGAGAGGTCAAAGGAATACTATCGTGATGTTCTTGGATGCAAGGTCGATGGTTGGGGTCATGCAGAACGGGATGGGATGATCGTTATTCTTCAGCAAGCCAAATCTCCTGAAGATGTACGTCCAAATAAACCTTCGATGAAACATACAGATTACCCAACGGAGTGGGAAGGCCCTGATTATGGATGGGATACGTATATTCATGTACGTTGGGATGATCTCGATGAACTCGTTGAAGACATACGGAGCAAGGGCGGGATAATCCCGTTCCAACCGATCAGTGAGTCTCATGGTGATTGGGAATTCATCAATGTATATATCCAAGATCCAGATCATTACAACATTGTTTTGGGTGCCATGAGAGATCGCAATGTGAATAGATAGGCGAAGCTAAGCAGATTAAGCGGCTCCTAAACTAATCGCAACCCTTGAATTGCTTCAGACGCATACCTTTCAACTGAATTACAGATACCCCTTACAGGCACTTCTACCAGATCAAACGTAGAGGTGCTTCTTTCTATTAAAATCCTAGGAGAATATGTAAACATGATACTAAAGAAGCGACTTTTAATTATAGGATGCTTAGGACTGGCGATCCTGCTCGTGCTAACCTATAGCTTCTATAAAGAAAAACGAATGTATGAACAGTATCTAACGATGAATGTCCGCCAAGATATCGTTGATATGAAGAGTGCGATTATCAATAATGATATTTTATTCAGCCGCATACTGGAGAATGAGAAAATAACAAATGAGCTGGTTGAGGATGGAGAGCAAGCGAGCCAGATCTATTACAACTTTACAGATATGACACAGATTATTAATAAGTATAACTTAATGAATCTAAGTTTCAGCGAAGAAGCTAACTGGCTGGCAAAACCCGCAGCATTATTTACAAATGGCTTAGGTCAAGATGACATATTTCCACCTACGCTTTATCGTATGCGAATGACGTTCGAGAGATTGGATATCGTTAATTATCCTGTAAAACCTGAGCTTAAAACAAGAATTAAGGAGTATCAACAGTTAAATCATCGATGGCTGAACGTTGTTGGGGATTTTGAATCCAGAGAAATCACCGAGAACGATTGGCCCCAAATCTTGAATGGTCTGGAGCAAGAGAGCCGAGCTTATTTTCAAGAGGAAAATGTTGATTTCGACGATGATGACGTTTGGAGAGATGCGTTAAATCCACGGTACGAATGATCATTGTGAGTGTGATAGAGGCTAATAAATTGGTGAGGTTCTTTCGTATGAAAGGAGATGAGGAGTATATCCATCCTAGAAACAATTAATGAATTAGCAGTGATTCTTATACTCATTGTTACCTTCTTTTATTTTCTAGAATTAAGTAAGACCAAAAGGCAAAGGAAACTAACGGTTATAGAATACAATATGTATGTAACCATTCAAATTGGATACTTACTCTGGGCAGGAAGCAGATTATTAATGCTAATTTCATAAATAGTTCCCACCCAAAGTGGAGTGCTCTCCTGCCGTTCAGAGGCGATAGAGAGTGCTCCCTTTTCTTATATTCAAACATCAAAAAAGGTCCCTATCTTCGACTATAAGCGGTTCCGGGAAAGGAGCAGAAGTGAGGGGCCCAATTTCTTGTTGAACTCGTTGAACACTCATAGAGGGTGATACACGTCTGATTTGCTGGTCCATATGTGATGTACATCCATCGAATATAAAGTGCACGAATATGCAAAATATCTGGCTAATGAATATTTCCTGCTTACTGAATCTTTAACGAGAAAATGAATCCTCCGGTTGATTCCAATCGAACTCTTCACTTGTTAAAATTTAGGTATAACTACTACGGTCAGGTTGGCGGTGAGGATAGAATGCAACGTATTCAGGTACATCCCGATGTGTTGGACGAGAAAGCTCGATTGGTCCAGCAGAAGAAACAGGAACTGGAGCGAATGGTCTGGGAACTGGAGAAATCCATCTATATGTTGCAATCCGATTGGTCGGGTGTGACAGGAGAGCGTTTCTTTTGGGATTTTATGCAGGTGAAAGAAGTGTTCCCGACTACACTCGGGCTATTGGACGAAATCCAGAAAGAGTTTACGTTTATTGCAATGAACTTCAGAACAACGGATGGATCAGGTGAGGTTGCTCTACAGATTCCGGAAGAGCTGAAACGAGGCTTCCTAGTTGGACTGCTCAATACATCCGTTGGAGAAACGATCACTGGAATGGGACAGACGGCTGAGGCTCTCATCTATCAACCGTTCAGTACGGTAACCAGTCTTGCATATGCCATGACAGTGGGCAAAGTTGTTGACGTTGGGCGTGGAATTCAGTTTGCATGGGATACCGCCTGGGGTACGGGAACGGCTAGGTCTGATATAGAGCAATTTGTGGATGAGCAGAAGAAACAGATTGATCAGGATGGAATGGGTTATTATGGTGGAGCGATGACGGGACAGGCCTTGGCGTATGTTTTGTTTGGCAAAGCTTTTCGTTCGAAGGACGACATTGGGTCTGGTGGAGGTAAGCCGGAGAAAGGGGAGAAAGACTCACATAATAAAGAAATCACGTTTAGTACAGACCCTGGAGAAATGAAAAAATATATTACACCTCCTAAAGATGGATTTCAGGCGTATCTTGAAAGAAATTATATTGAAATTAGAACAAAAGGAATTGAGGATGTACCTATTGTTGCTAAAAATACAGGGCTGACAGAAGAGCAAGTTACTAACATGAAAAGACATCTATTCTTGAGCACTTATAATTTGTCCATAGAAGGTAAACCGTATAAAGAAAACTACTTTCAAGCCGACGGGGATATAGCATATGCTTGGAAGAAAGCTCAAAATGGTGATCTTAATGAAGCTGAGAAGGATTGGTTTAAGACATTAGCGAATCATGAATTGAGAGAAAAAGAGTTAATGGGTGAAGGAATGCCCTTGAGGGATCGGACGACTTGGAGTGCGGAATTAGAGACATTTAAAATAGATACAGAGAAAAATGCTCATGATAAAGCTGCTGTAACAGCTCCCAATCCTCCACCTTTTCCAGGTTACGATCCTAGTAAGGATTTTGGTAAGTACTACGATGATGAGATTGATTACTAAATGTTGAGGTGAAATAGAATGTTATTGGAAAATGCAGTATTCAAACTAAATAATATAAATTGGGCTTTAGTAGGTACTGTTATCTCTGAGGAGGATACTAAACTCGGATATGAATTTCTCAGAAGAATGGCTCAATTTTATAAAGCGGAGCAGCTGAAGCCTATGCCACCTGCATTTACAAATGTGGCGAAACTGCTAGGAGATCAAGATGAGGAATTAGATATTTCAGCTTATTGTAGTTCGGAGGCTGTTGCGTATTTGAATCAAAACTCATATGTGAAAAGAATATTTGAATACTATCTACAGTTGGCGAAGTACGCAGAGAATACTCCGAGCATCAGCCAGTATCTAGACATATATGAACCGTTAATTAAACTTTTTGAACGGGGCGGCTCTTTTACCATCAAACCACTCTCTCTAGAAATTATAAATGTCTCACATTTCCCACTAAACAATTGGTATGAAAAATTTGTTGAGAAAGATCCTATTGATATCAATAATCTGTAGATCATATTTAATGTAATTGTATTCATACAAACAGCACTTCTACCAGACCACAAGTAGAGGTGCTTTTTCCTATGAAATCAAACAAATAATGAAATCTTCCACAGATTGGTCGATAATATAGAAGAAGCAATTTTCAGCTAAACATATACATAGAGAACTATCCACAAACCATCCTACACCCACACGAGGTATATTCATGAAACAAGGCATATATGAACAGCTTATCAACACAATCACCAGACAGGAGATTTCGGCGCTGGACCCGGATGTGTATAACATTGGGACCGAGAAGCTGGATGCAGAAGAAGCACGTAAACTGTTATCCACGTATTTGGCGGAGGTGACCCGGCGAGCGCTCAAGATTGTACGGGAACAGACAGAAGATAAGACAGCAGTGTTGGCGCAGATCCGGACGTGTAATGAGATTATTGCTACCCTGAAAGGCACACTGGGGGAAGAAGAGTACAACGAATTGCAACTGGACGAGCAGGGGGAAGTGCTGACCCATGTGTATTCCAAGCTGAACAGCATTCGTGCGGTCAGGGATACCAAAATCGTTCGTCCAGATACACCGATCTCCCAAAGCTCATTATTCACAGGCGCGAAGTCCGAGCCGAGTATGTTACTGGAGTTGCAAAAGGAGATCGTGACCGCCGATCGGATCGACTGGTTGGTGTCATTTATCAAATTCAGCGGGCTTCGCCTGCTTCTGAAACAGCTTCAGCAATTTACAGGAGGCGGCGGAAAGCTGCGGATCATCACGACCACCTATATGGAGGCAACCGACCTCAAAGCCATTACCGAACTCAGCAAATTACCTAACACGGAAATCCAGATTTCGTATGATACTAAAGTGACTCGGCTGCACGCCAAAACGTACATTTTTCACCGTGATACTGGATTCACGACAGCCTATGTCGGCTCCTCTAACCTGTCCAACCCGGCGCTGACCAGTGGTATGGAGTGGAACCTAAAGGTGACGGAGAAAGATTCACTCGATGTGTTGCGCAAGATTGAAGCGACCTTTGAGAGCTACTGGAATGACCGCGAATTTACGCGTTATGTAGCTGAGGATGAAGGGCATGAGGCACAGTTGAAGGCGGCTCTGAATCGCAAAAAAGATCAGTCCAACCACTTCCACCTCGACATTCAGCCTTACGATTATCAAAAAGAAGTGCTGGAACAGCTTCACGCCGAGCGTACGCTGTACGGACGAACCCGTAACCTGATCGTTGCCGCCACAGGCGTTGGCAAAACGGTCATCTCTGCCTTCGACTACAAGCGGTTTCGTGCAAGCCATGCGGGAGCCAAGCTACTTTTTGTCGCCCATCGGGAAGAAATCTTAAAGCAAAGCCGGGACACGTTCCGGTATATCCTGAAGGATATGAACTTTGGTGAGCTGCATGTCGGAAATCACCGGGCGGAGGCGCTGGATCACCTGTTTGTTAGTATTCAGAGTCTTAACTCCATGAAGCTGACGGAGATCACCAGCCCAGATTATTACGATTACATCATTGCGGATGAATTCCACCATGCCGCAGCGCCTTCGTACCAGAAGCTGTTATCCCATTATGAACCTAAGATTTTGCTAGGACTCACTGCAACGCCGGAACGGATGGATGGCAAAGACATTACCGCCTACTTCGATCATACGATTGCTGCTGAAATCCGTCTGACTGATGCGATTGATCGGAAGCTACTGAGTCCTTTTCAATATTTTGGCGTCACCGATACTGTCGATCTGTCTCAGGTGAAGTGGTCGCGTAAAGGTTATGACCTGAACGAACTGGAGAAGCTCTATACCCATAACAAAATCCGTGCCAACCAGATCATCCAAAGTCTGAACAAATACGTAACCGATCTGGATGATGTGAAGGGGCTTGGGTTCTGCGTAGGGGTGGATCATGCGATGTATATGGCAAAAATATTTAACGAAGCCGGCATTCCATCCATGGCCCTTCATGGCGGGTCGAACGAACAGGAACGTCATTCTGCGAAAGGACAGCTGGTGAACGGGGAACTGCGCATGATCTTTGTCGTTGATCTGTACAATGAGGGCGTGGATATCCCTGAGGTGAACACCATCCTGTTCCTGCGTCCTACCGAAAGTCTGACTGTATTCCTGCAACAGTTGGGACGTGGACTACGGATGGCGGACGGCAAAGAGTGCCTGACCGTGCTCGACTTCATCGGGCAAGCGCATCAGGAGTACAGGTGGCACTACGTCGAGAACGGCTTCTCGAACCTGCCTCGCGGCACGTTCATTCACTTGGAGAAGCAAGCGAAGGAATACATTATGCGCAACCTCAAGCAGATGAGTCGTAATCGCAAAGCGTTGATCCAGAAGCTGCAAACGTTCCAACAAGACACCGGACTGCCTCTGACACTGGCTCATTTTGTTGAGCATCACGGGATGACACTGGTTGAATTATATGGTGGACGTACGGGAAAAAGGTATTTCCGCGGCCTGTTGGCCGAATCTGGATTAACAGCACCCATCGAGGATGAACATGAGGAGTATATCCGCAGACTGCCGTCTGTGTTGACGATTAACTCCCGAAGCTGGCTGACGTTCCTGATCGACTTTATTGAAAAAGACAAAGAACCGACTACCGCCGATGAACAGCGCATGCTCACCATGTTCTATTACACCTTCCACCGGGCTGCGCCCGAGAAGCTAGGACTGAGCAGCATCGAAGAGGGGGTGCAGCGTGTGCTGTCTTGTGAGGCATTCCGAGCAGAGCTTGTGGATATTTTTAAATATAACCTGGCTCATCTGCGATTTGTGGATAAAAGCAATTCGTTCCCGTACACTTGTCCACTGGATATCCACTGTATGTACTCCATCGACCAAGTGCTTGCCGCCTTCGGTTACTGGAATGCCCAGCAATCACCCGCCTTCCGTGAAGGCGTGAAGTATTTTGCAGACGAACAGACCGATATCTTCTTCATTACACTGAACAAATCGGACAAAGATTTCTCACCATCTACGCTGTATGAGGATTATGCGATCAACGAGCATTTGTTTCATTGGCAGACTCAGAGCCGGGTGTCAGAGCGTACGGCTACCGCGCAGAGGTATATCCATCACCGCGAGACAGGCAACCGGATCGCGCTGTTCGTACGGGAATATAAGGAGGAGCATAACTATACGTCTCCATTTGTCTTCCTAGGCGAAGCGGATTATGTGAGTCATGAAGGGAACAAACCTATGAGCTTTGTATGGCGACTGCGGGAAGAGATGCCTGCGAAGATGGTAGCGGTGGCGAATAAGTGTATTGTTTGAGTTAGCACTATAAAGAAATCGGACATGTTATGCAGGCTTTTTGTTCTAATCATATTCAAACATGCGTAGGAAGCTTGGAAATAATACCTATAAATCTTAATTTTGTACCTTAAGAACCATAAGTGTGGTATATTTATCCTATATATAGTCATTTATTGTAGATTAGTGCTTCGCATTATTGCATGTATTGAATTATTTCTTTTTTAACTTATGTATGCGGGACCAAAGCATGGTCTATTACACAGTAAACAGCGTATGATGACAGACATGGTTCCTATAGGAGAACTATGTCTTTTTTTGTAGAGATTTATAAAAATGTGTTTTGGAGGATGGGGCATGTCTACAAATATTCATTTCATTGATGTTCTTAAGCGCTGTAAGCAGTCTTCAAAGGAAGCTGTAGAGAATCTTGAGGGATTCAGTGAATTTAAAAAATATATGCATGTTCAAAGGCCAGTCGAAAAAGAACTTGAAAACTATATTATAAATGCCAATCAAACAAATGAACCACAGTTAATATTGGTGTGTGGCGGAGTGGGCGATGGTAAATCACATATCTTATCTTACTTAAAAGATAAGTATGATTTTTTAGCTGATCCAGAAAGATTTTATTTACATAATGATGCAACGGAGAGTTTCTCTCCTCGGAAAACTTCAATTGAAACGTTGGCCAAGATTCTAAAGCCGTTTTCAGATCAAGAGATTGGAACGGGTCCGAATATAACCATTGTTTTAGCCATTAATCTGGGCGCTCTGAATAACTTTATTGATGCAGAGGAAGGAAAGGAGTTCACTCGGCTTAGAGAATTTGTACATGCAAAGAGAATTATGGAGTCTGTGATTACAGAGGAAGTGTCTCAGGATGATCACATTTTCAAATATGTGAATTTCAGTGATTATCACATGTATGAGCTAACGGAACATGGTCCTCGTTCTAGTTACATTAGAGGAATTTTACAAAGAATTACTCAGGATAAAGAACAGAATCCGTTCTATGAGGCTTATCTAAGAGAAAAGGCTGAACATCCCGAGGTTGCTTTTAAAAATCCTATTATTCAAAATTATGAGTTATTACAATATGAGGATATCCAAGACAAAATTATTGATTTATTGATTCAAGCGATGGTAAAAGAAAAGCTTATTATTTCGACTCGGGCTCTGCTGGACTTTATATACAATATCATTGTTCCCGCTTCGATGGATAATATAGAGCATGAGAAGTTGATGGAAGTAATCAGAAATCAAGATTTTCAATCGTATACGTCATGTCTACTTCCTTTTCAGCTATTTGACCGTGAGGATGCATCTGCTATACATCAAGCTATAAATCATATCAATCCAACACAATACCGAACTGAGTTACTTGACGAGCACTTAATAGATTTTAAATCTAAAAAAGACGGTGCATATTTGTTTAGTCAATTTATCGACGTTAATAGAACATCGTATTTTGCAAAATCTCTTGTTCCACATTCTCCGTGGAAAGAGGAAGACAAAAAGCATAATTCATTTAGAAATGAGTTAGTTAAGTTGTTCGTATACCTATATTACTTAATACCTAGAGAACATCACGATTCATTTAAAGATCGGGTCTATGATCAATATATGCAGTACTTATTTTATTGGAATAAAAGATCTTGGAGTATGCTATCCAAGCTTTACAGAGAAGACGTTCGTGATGCGATTTATAAATGGAATGGTGAGGGACATGGCGGACTTATTTATGTTCAGATTGGACAACCCCAGACACAATATTACGCTTTACAAAAACTTGAAATTGAACCAGCGCTGGAACGAGTTGAACCAAGACTAGAAGATATATTAATGAAGTTTTTACCAATGTTAACGATCGCTTTTAGACCCAAAGGGGGAACTCCGGTCGAAATCGATATTGATTTCTCATTATATTTCTTGTTAATTCGAATCAAGAACGGTTATCGACCGAATAAGAAGGACAAGTTCCAATATATCAAGTTTGTTGAATTTATAGATCAGTTGAGTAGTAAAGGAAATGATAAAAATGAGCTTATTTTTGAAAGTAAAAAGTTCGGTAAGTCCCAACGTTATAGACTGACTTACGATGATTTATTCGACCAATATTCATATACGGAGATGTGAAATTATGGAGTATAAGATGGATTTAAAAGCCATTAAAGACAAGTTCAAATTTGATTCTTCCATTAGGCATAACCCTAAAATACCTGTTGAACTCTTACCGTACAATACAAAATTTAAAGATATGCAATTCAACCTTAAGGAAGTTGTAGGTGAGTTTTTGCGTCTGGTTGGGCAAAAGAAAATGTCCTCAGAAGCCAACCCGGAACAACTAGTCGAAGCTGTGCTAAAATCCATTGAGTTCAAAGATATAAATCAAAAAAATGAATTCAAGCAGATGATTAAAACTTTATTCATTGACGAAAACAACCAACTATTTTTATTCCATCCTCAAACGCTCTATTATATCAATACAGTTGAGAACGAGAACAGAAAGTTGGCTGAGTTTCTTTATGCGGTTTTATGGAATGGAAAAGCTGCATGGGAGATTAGTAAAGACGAACATCAAACGGATGATTTGATGAGTTCGTTAATATTCAAAGCTTTACCGGAGTTGAAAAGTGGAGAGACACAATCTCAGAAGTTTGCTGTGTTAATACCAGAAATCTCGGAATTATTTGCTGTAGATTTTGAATGGCTTTCTACGAAACAGGATTTATTCACTCAACAATTTGAGAAACTTCTATCTTACTATTATTTTTTCTATATTACTCAAATGACACGTAGAAATGAAACTCTGTTTGCCAAATACGAGAAGAGCATAGTGCCCATCTATTTTACGTTTGAAGAAGAAGAAAGACTATCGAAAACAAGAGTCAGTTATGAGTATGGATGGAAAAACATTGAGAGATCAATTAATCGTATGTTTACTCATGTGAATTTTCTGAAAATGCTTAATATTTCAGTTGAAGGAGTAGGGAAGTTACTTTCCTATCAAGAAATCTCCGAAATACTTCGTTCAGGTACATATGAAGAAATCCTTGCGGTCGAAGAAGACGTAGATAAGGTGATTGAACAATATCGTGAGGGTCTATCCGATGTAAAGTGGAGTCAAATGAGCTTTAATCCTGAAACTTATGACCTGCCTGTATTAAATAAGCTATCAACATTATTTCAAATGATTGATTACCAGTTTAATAATTCATTTCGTTCCAAACCGTATAACGAATATAAGATGTGGTTTACTCATTTTTGTCAGAGAACATTCCTCAAATCTAGGGGGAGATCTGGAAAGATGTTAATTCTGGACACAGATTATTTATTATTCCTTACTAAAGTTATCATTAAAGATGAGCCTAAAATCAGATTGAAGAAACTATTTGAACAATTCGCAGTGAGAGGAATTATTTATGATAGAGATACTCAAGGTTCCATCATTGAGTATTTTGAAAAGTTGAATTTGCTAGAGAAAAAAAGTGATAGTGGGGATGCTATTTATGTCAAAGCATTTTTATAGTTATCTTGCTCATCTCGTAGATCGTTTTTTGAGCGAGGTCAATATTCAAGCAGGAGAAAAATATCATATTCAATTTGAACGTGAAGAACAAGTCGTAAATCTAGTGAATCAAATTAAGGACATTAATCGAGTTAGTCCGTTCTTAATGTCAACTGAGGATGGATTCTATCAATCGCACACTTTAAATTATGATCAGACCAAGGTATTAATCGCATCAAATATTGAGGAGATCACGCCAGACTTTCTTACAACATTACGGAATAAAGTTGGCACACATGAAGATCCTTTTGAAGATTTGGCTATGCTTTTAATCCACAATTCAAACTTAGATAGTTTGGTTCAGGGAATGACTTCGTTTGGAAAAGAAGGTATGCCTTTTCATATTGATTCAATTGAAAAAGATTTGCAAGAAATGATGAAGCAATCGAATCTATCCTCAGAAGAGAAGCAAATTCTTAACTTCTCGATTGAGTCCATGAAAGCTCAACAGGGACTTCATGAGAGAGTAAACTTATTTGACTACGAGAATATACTTACTGTGCTGAACAATGAAAAATTGAATAAGCATGAATATAGAAACTTTGGAATTTTTTATGATGCCGAGCTTTTCAATACTCCTAGAACTCCTAAGGAAATTAAAGAAAGACTAAAGGAAAACCATTCGTTATATAGTGACGTTGAAATAGCCCATCAATATGGTTCTGCTGAGGTCAGCCTGGAGCGGCATTTTGATGATCAGGGGATCAAGGTTTTATCCGAGTCTGAAACGTGGCAGGATGTTGATTTTGGTTCGGTACGAAGATCGAATCAGAAAAAATTAGAAGGAAAAGGTTTGGAGTATGTAGAGGCTGGTAAGAAGTTGACTTTGGAAGGGTTAGAGTATTGGGAGAGAGCCGATGGCGAGACCAAGAGTAAGCAACGTAAACGAAACATTATCGTATTCAATCCTGATCAAAAAGAACATATCTCATTAGAGTTTACATTTAATGATTTTATCAAAAATCAGTATATCAATGAAACTAAAATTAAACAACCAATACAGGTGGAACAAGCAGGTAAGAAGATCCGCGTACACTTAAAACATGAAGTTGGACAGACTACATTTTATGGTGTGAAATACAAGACAGAGGTGTCTCCAGCCTATGAATTTAGAATTACAGTGGTTGAGACACAGTCCAAGCTTCTTCAGACGATACAAACGTCTTATGCCATTACGTTATCAAAATCCAAGGGTTCGTATCTTTTAATTAATTCAGATGCGGAACATTGGTTTTTCAATAAGGATGCTTCAGAAATCACCAAAGTTAATTTAACAGAATCGCACAGCACATTTGACATTACTGAGGAACAGGAATTAGTTGTTTCTCGCAATGATGAAAATAATAGTGATGAAGAAATGATTTATTTTAACATCCAGCTTCCTCATACAAGTATTCCATTTGCTGTGCAGGATTTAGTTGAACGACCTGTTCCTATTGGTGGTTTTAGCGTGTGGAAGCTGAAACGTGAAAAGCAAGAGCACTTTACCTATCGCATAGAGAATGAAAAGATGAAGATCGTGCAAGGAACGAGGGAGACTTTTGCTCAAGGAGAATTCAAACGTAATTTAGAGAGGGAACGCAAACTCTTAGAAACCAATCATTTGTTTTTTCTCGAAGATAACTTAGGAGAGATTGTTCCGCAAGCTATTTCAGTTTCTGAACCGTTAAAAGAGGCATATTGCGATTTATTACGATACTTTAGAACTAACGATTTACTCCCAAGTTTAGCCTATTTTGATGAAGATTATACTGTGTTAGCACGTAACTATATAGATGTGTATTTGCAGGAGCTTGAACAATTACAAAACGGTCAGTCATTAAACCAGACCCAAAGAGATCTTGTTTTAGTTGGAACGATTCAGAAAAATCATATAAACCCAGAATGGCTATTTACACCATTACATCCTCTACATTTGGCTTACCAATTGCAATTAAGTCAATTGGTTGGTGACGAGTCAATCAATGATGAGCTGTTGCATTCCATGAGACCTACGAATCTATTGCCGTATGTTAATTTCACTTCCAAACTGTATAAGGCAATTGAGATGAGTGATTCGTATGAGTGGGCTTCTTACATGGATCAAAGTTTACCAAGATTCGAGTCATCCAAAACCTTTGTGAATAAATTGGTTCAAGAAAAAATTGAAGAATTTACTGGTCATTTCGGATATCTTTTTGAATTAGATCGTCGAGCCCCGCTTAAAATTAATACGATTAATATGGGAGACTGTCAGGAAATCCTTCAAGGTCTTTTTGAATACTACAAGAAGCAACTTAAAGATAACTTGGAAAAAGGGAACCTACTCCCTATTGAAATTCACATCTATGCTGAAAAAGGAATCAACAATGTTTTTGAGGAGATGTCACAATATACAGATGCAGAAGAGATTGCCAAACAGTTCAATCTCAAATTGGAATTGGATGGGTATCACGCAGAAGAATTGTTAAATGTTTTCCGAGACAAAGTGAAGTTTTATTCTAAAAATGTGGATACGGATCGTTACGAGTACAGTCATGTTACTTTCTATCAGATGAATAAAATCGAGCAGATTGCTACAAGCAATGCTTCGGAGATTATTACGGGAGTTTCATTATTCGGACTTGTTTCAGGTATTCCTTCTGTATTCATCAACGAAGATTACAAAACGGGATTCGGAACGAGATATTATCCGACACAAGAAGCTCCACTATTGAAAATGGTACCGAAATTAAATTCTTTACTGAGAGTTGCTCGAACTCTTGATAATTACCAAGAGGATATTAATATTGTTACTGCGATCTCTGCAGATCATAAACAGCAACTAGATCAAGTCTACGATTCAGCCCATTGGGTTACTTTTATTGAGCCAAAAGTAGACCTGAGTTTTTTCAAGAATAGTGATGCCCAAAAAGAGTTGCTTGTTATTCATTACAGTGATCAATATACATCCTCTAGTGGTTTTGATGCGATCACTGTTACCAGAAGATCTAAACAATATCAGCGTTTAATTAAAGAATTCCTTGGACATCAGAGGCTCTATGTAGACGATCATGTCTTGCCTCCAATTATCAACTTCTTTAATGCTATTAATGGCAATTGGCTGCTTCGTCTTTTGGCTCAGAAGAACTATTTTCCAAAGGAAAAAATCAGTATTCTTTCTGCGGTAAAACTATCCCTTGCTGCATATGCACACAGCGATATTATATGGATTCCAATATCAATGGAAGAAATTCTTAGAATTTCAGGTGGGACTGGCCTAAGACAATCCGAAGGTTTATTTTCTGCTAAAAGATTGGGTAGATTCGGTTCTTATAGTGATGATCTGTTATTGATTGGTGTCGAACCTTCTGACCAAGAGATGTTTGTTCACTTTTACCCCATTGAGGTCAAAATAGGATATAACGGGGCTAACGTGCAAGATAAAGCGATAAAACAAGTAAAAGAAACCAAGGAGCTATTAATGGAGTTCTTAACAGGGGATGAGAAGAATTTTCAAGCTGTACTATATCGTAATTTCTTTATTCAACTAGCGATTGCAAGTGCGGAGAAAATGAAGCTCTATTCAGTGTGGCCTGAACAATCATGGAGTCAAATTACGGACCATGATGTTCGCGAACGTCTTCTTAATGATAAGTATACGATTGTAGATACGTTAGATCAGTATATTGGTCAAGGTGCAGTAATCTCATTTAAGAAGGATGTCGTATTTACCGATATCAAAATGAACGATAATGTGATGGTCTATGACTATCCTGAACAGAGTGGATATGAATTCATACTCAAAAGTGTTGAAGAGATGAAGGAATATATACAGAGTAATCAAGGGGACTTGTCCCCAGAGCAATTGCTGAGTAATTTATATGATTCTTCTGAACAGTCTGGAATGACTCAAGTTAACGACCAGGTGTTACTTGTTGCTGAAACTCGTGAGCATTATGAAACAGGACTTGGTGAAGTAGCAGCTACCAAGCACTTAGCTGATGATCATGACCAACCAGATGATTTAGAAACTGCTGGAGATCATCATAGTTCTGTGGGTCATCAAGAACCGAAGAAGCCACTTGAAGTTTTGTTTGGACATAATGCAACTTCGAATGAAGAGGTTCAATGGTTCCCTACTTCAACGGATAAGATTATGCACACCAATACAGGAATCATTGGAACGATGGGAACGGGGAAAACACAATTCACGAAATCATTGATTACGCAGTTAAGTCGTAATAGCTATGATAACGTGAATCAAACTCCCATAGGTATTTTGATTTTTGATTATAAAGGTGATTATATCAAGCCTGATTTTACTGAAAAAACAAATGCTAAGGTATATAATCTATATCATTTGCCGTTTAATCCCTTATCTTTGTATATGGCAGAACCAATAAAGCCTTTATTGCCCCTTCATACAAGTAACTCTCTTACAGACACAATTGTAAGGTCTTTCAATCTTGGACAAGTTCAAGCAATTACGTTGAAGGATTTAATGATGGAGGCATACGCTAAAAAAGGCATTCTAAAAGGGGATTCTACGACTTGGAATTTACCAGCTCCAACGATGAGCGATATATATGAACTTTATGCTGGGAAAGAAAACTCTAAAATTGATTCTTTGTATGCGGCACTTAAAGAGTTATATGAAACTGAAGTGTTTGAAACGGATTCTTCCAAAACCATCTCGTTGTTCGACATGATTGATGGGATTACGGTAATTAATTTGTCTGGATACAGCGAGAGTATTCAAAACCTTGTGGTGTCCATTACGCTTGATGTTTTCTACAATCAAATGCAAATGTTTGGACACAGTGCAATTGATGGAGCATATCGTGAAATTACACGTATGATTTTAGTTGATGAAGCGGATAATTTCCTCAGCAAAGACTTTACTTCCATTAAGAAGATTTTAAAAGAAGGACGAGAATATGGAGTAGGAACGATCTTATCTACACAGTTCTTGAGCCATTTCTCGACTTCGGATAATGACTATGCGAATTACATTTTGACCTGGATTGTGCATAATGTATCTGAAATGTCTGCTAAGGAAATTCGAATGGTGTTTAGCACGCAGAGTAAGTTAGAAGAGGATAACATTATGAGCCGGATTAAGTCGTTGCAGAAGCATTATAGTATCGTGAAGGCTGGTTCGGGACAACCGATTTGGATGCGGGATAAGGCATTTTGGGAGTTGAATCTTTAGTTCTTCTGTATATTCGAATTTAGAAATGAACACTATAGCAAAAAAAAATAGGCTCTACCTCATAATTAGTGGTTGACAGTATTAGGGTGCAAAATGTGCAAGAGTCACTTAGGTAATTTTTATATTAACAATTATAAATAGATTTTCTTGAAACTAATGAGTCAACCGCTAATTTTGGTCTTCGAGTCACAAAATGAAGGAGTTCTTTTATGATTGAACCTAGAGATTTTTTTGGAGCAGAAGAACATAATATAAGAAGTCTTTTTTCTCAAAATATTACATTTATTGTACCGGATTACCAGCGTAATTTTGCCTGGACTCACAACGAGCTTCAACATCTTTGGGAAGACTTTCAGAAAGTAGTGAAAGATTCATTTGATGACAATCATCTAATTAAACCAGATCATAAACCGCATTTCTTTGGAACTATATTAGTAACTGAAAGCCCCAATGGTAGTAGATATGAAATCACAGATGGTCAACAAAGATTAACAACAGTCAGTATTCTGTTGAAATGTCTCCTAGAAGAAGCAAGTCGAATTGGAGATATGCATGCTCAGGCTGGGATTAGAGCTATTCTAACTCCACTGGTGCAGAGAAGCCAATATGGAGAACCCTTTGTCCAAAAGTTTGAATTAGACTCTACTATTAATGATTTTTATAGAGATTATATACTTCTTAAAAATTCTGAAGCAGAAAGAGCCCAATATCTTCAATTACATCCTATAGGAAGTAATAATACGGCAATATACAGATTAAAGATGGCTCATAGTTATTTCGTGAAGAAAATACGTGAAGAGTTACCAGAAACACTAGATCAACAAGAACTCCATAATAAACTGCTTTGTTTTGTACTGACTATAACTAGATTGTTTTTGATTTTACAAATTGTTGTTAAAGAGAGTGAGACAGCATATACAATTTTTGGAACACTTAATAATAGAGGAAAAGATCTAACGGATTCAGATATAATAAAGAATGAACTTTTTAAAAGAGTTCCAATGTTACAAAGAAGTATTATTAAAGAGAAGTGGGATTCAATAATTGAATGTATAGAAAACGAAGACCTTACTGAGTATATTAGATTTCATTACGCGTCTAAAATTGGTCCTGTGAAAAAGGTAGAGCTATTTGGTGCAGTTACGGAGTATTTAAACAATAATGATGCAGCAGAATATTTAGATTCATTGTTTTCAGAAGCAGATTGGTATGCAAGAGTAAACTTGATTGGTGCGACTTATTGGAATGATGCTATTACCCATAAATTGGATGGTTTTAAGCATCTTGATATTTCTCATAGTATACCTTTGTTATTAACTGGTGCAGTGAAGTATAATCATAACTCCATAGATTTCGAAAGAATTGTTAATGCAACTCTTGTTTTTTGTTTCAGATATTTCACAATTGCTAAAAATTCTGTAGCTGACTTAGAACGTGAAGTTGGTTTAATGTCTAGAGCTTTAAGGAATCCGTTGGATCTGAGTAAGTTATCACAAGCAGAGTTACAAAGTATACCGGAACATAAAAAAATTGTGGATATTGATTCATTATGTACCTATATGCTCCTGTTGACAAGTAATGCGAATTTTGTGAGACATTTCAGAGATTTCACAACAAAAACAAATTCGCTTGCTTTTTATGTACTAAATGAACTTGAGAAAAAAAGGATGACAGGAGTTATACCCTTACCTCATGGCCCCGCCCAACATATAGAGCATATTATGCCTAAGAAACCATCTAAAAGAACAAGCAGACTTCATGAATGGGGGCATGTCAGAAACAATCCAGAATATAGCGACTTTGTTTATCGTATAGGTAATATGGTCATACTCGAAAGTGATATTAATCAACAAGTTAGCAATAAAGATTTTTCAGTAAAACTTACACTTTACAATGCTTCAGGACTTTCTTATCCTCGAGATATTTCAGCTGCTCAAACTCATTGGGACTTTGCTTCTATAAATAATAGACAAACGTTAATGGCGCAAGAGGCACTTGGTATATGGAGATATTATTAAAAGTATTGATTCTATGTTTATACTGTTCACTCCCAAAATTAAATTAATAAACATAAATCGCTGTCCATTTGCTGGACAGCGATTTATGTTTATTCAATAGACGATTTTTGTTGTTTAGGTAAGACTTTAAAAGAGGGAACTACTTTAGCAGAATTGTTAAGATGTGTTTCCTGATCATCAAAGAAAATATGGGCTCCAAATGCTTTCAGGACACTTCCTTTTGAAATGCCCCCTAGGAAAAAAGCCTCATCTATTCTGACTCCCCAAGCTCTAAGAGTGAGAATTACACGTTCATGAGCTGGAGAATTTCTTGCAGTGACTAGAGCAGTTCTAATTGGATTTGATTCTGCAGGGAATTGTTTCTGTATAAAAGATAAGTGTTTTAACATTTTTGCAAATGGCCCTTCAGGTAAAGGGATATCAACATTTAGTTTTTCGTGTTCAATAAAAGCATCAAGACCTTTAGATTGATATATTTTTTCGGATTCATCTGAAAATAGTACAGCATCTCCATCAAAAGCTATTTTTATTGTATCTGTTTTGTCTTCATCGTAGGAACTTTCTGATTCAAAAACGAGTCCTGCAGCCACCCCGGCATTTACAGCATCTTGTACGTCTATTTCATCTGCCGATAGAAACAAGTCGACTTTAAAGGCTTCAAGATATGTGGCTAAGGGCCTACCACTAGTTAATGCTGCACGAGTAATATCAAGCTCATAGTTTTGAATAGAGTTGAAAATTCTAAGTGAGGTATCAGCATTGTTTCTAGACATAACAACTACCTCTATTAATCTTTTGCTCTCAGAATGCTTGTTAAGATGTAGGAGTGCCTTTATTAAGCTGAATGCAATACCAGGTTTTAAGACTTTACTCTCATGCTCCAACTGATGGCTAGAGTATTTTTCTAAGCCCTCTAACTGAAAGATTCTATTCTCTTCTGTTAGATCAAAAAGTGCTCTAGAGGAAACAGCCACTACAAAAACATCTTCTAAACTATAGGCCATCTAGTTGTATCCCCCACTTCTCTTATTTTATCTCCCTAAACAGATCTAATTCTTTTTCATTTATCTCAGCGCTTAACGTGATCCTAATAGTTTGTCTTACCTCTTCTAACGATTTTCCAGCCGCGCTCAGTACGTGACTCGGTTTACTCGAACTGCAAGCTGATCCGGAAGAAAGGGCGATGAAGTTAGAAAGTTTTTTCAGTAGCAACTCATTGTTCACACCGATGAACTGAAGACTAATTAATCCCGGAATTTTGTCGTGATCATCGCTATTGAAAATAATTTTGTCTCCTAGTTTAGTTTTAAGAATATCGACTAGATAATTCTCCAGTTGAGCTAGACGTTTGGCATTGTTCTCTACATTCTGCGATGCTAGCTCAGCTGCTTTACCTAGTCCAACAATGTTGTGGACAGCAAGGGTTCCACTTCGATAGTTATTTTCTTGTCCTCCTCCATGAAGGAGGGGGGTAAGACGAGTAAAAATCTCTTTTGATTGTTTTCTTATAATAGCGGCTCCGATACCTTTGGGGCCGCCTATTTTATGTGCTGACATGGAAAGAAAGCGAATTCCTCTGTGCTTCCGCAAATCAACAGGTATTTTACCTATAACCTGAGTTGCATCAGTATGGAAGAATAGATCATTGGTTGTGAAGAAATCGGAAAGTTCATCAATGGGATTTAGTGATCCAATCTCATTATTCCCCCACATAAACGAAGTAAGAATAGGGTGAATTTGATCAACTGTTTCTTTGACATTTTCAATATTCAATCTCGCATAAGTATCGACATCAAGGAACTTCGTTTTGTACCCGCGTTCACCCAGAAACTCTACTGTTTCGAGTACAGAAGGATGCTCAGCGGCAGAAGTTAGTAAATATTTGGATGAGTTATCTTTTTGACCGTAGTAATCAGCTACTCCCTTAATAATCATATTGTTGCTCTCAGTAGCTCCACTTGTGAAAACAACTTCGTCTGGATCGCATCCTAATAGTTGAGCGACTTGTTCACGTGCTGTGGCTACAGCTTTTTTAGCGTTCTCTGCTAGAGAATAAAATTTACTGGATGGATTACCGTATTCCTCTTGAAGATAGGGAAGCATTGCTTCCAAAACCTCAGGATGGATCTTAGTTGTTGCGCTATTATCCAGATATAACATGGGATCACTACTTTCGTTAAATTAACAAATTACGAATGAATTTTTCGTAATTTCCTGCGCTTTTATACTCTGAAGCCAAAGTGCGTATGCCGCGTTCTAGATGAGCGTTAAAATAAGAAGGGAAGAATTCTTCATCTGTTAATTCGCGACCAGCGGCTTGTGTAACCATTGCACGAAAGGCATAATCAAACTCTCCTGTAACTGTGCTCCGATTCAATACAAGACCATCTGTAAAATCTTTTGTAATAGGTACAATTGGGTTACTTGAGTCATTATTTTTCAGAGATAGAGCAACTGCATACCGGATCAAAATGTTGGGAGTAATACCGGTTGAGGCATGAAGTTGTGTTAGCGTCTCTTTAGCATATTTGGATGTTTTTAATGTAAAGTTCATGAATCTTGTCCCGCCTCTCTAATGATATCAAAGTAGCGGTCTTTTACTATTACTGCGCTTTCTTGTGAGGCATCATATTCTAGCGTGTAACAACGAGCCGTAATCTCTTCAATCACATGAAATTGTTCTGACGTGATTTCAGAATCCGTTGTGAACATAAGGACTTGTTCTCCACAACGCGGGATGAAATGTTGAATAAGGGACTTTTTGTGGTCCTGGTCAAGTCTTCCCATGAGGGTATCGAATACAAACGGCAGTTTCCAACCTGAAACTCTAAACATAGCTAGTATTACTGTTAACATCAGCATTTCTTTTTCGCCAGCAGAAAGACGTTCTTTTGAAATTTCTTGGTTCATCAAGTTATATAGCTTTAATTCGAAAGTCGTGTGATCAATATGAATTCGTTTTATGAAATCTTTCTTACGGAAGAGTACGTCAATCATACGCACAGTTTCATTAGCAACGTCATCAAGTTTTTTACGCCATTGGCGTTCTCTAAAACGTTGACTAACTTTTAGTAATTTCTCAGTCATTTCATATGACTTTTCAGATTTATGATATTCTCGAATCTTGTCTTCTACTTTTTCTTTTTGCAGTATTTTAGCATGCAAGCTTTCAGACAGGGCTTGAATTTCTAACTCAATTTGTTCCATCATCATATTGTGTTGCTCAGCTTGTTTTGTTTTCTGTTCAATTCGTTCCAGAAGTTCCTTGAATTCACTGGCTTGATCATTCGTTTCTAATTGGGTTCTTAATTCTTGAGATTCTTTTAACAAGATAGCATTTTCATCGAAACGGCTAACATATTCGGTTACATTTAGTGCTTGAATTTGTTTATTCAAATTATGAATCTCGCTACGCTGCTCAAACGATGCACGATGAATTAATTTGGTTTGATCGGGTTTTATTAAATTCAGTAGACCTTCAAATACAGATGTCACTTCACGCTCATCTACCTCTTTGCTTGGCCCAAGTACATTATTAAGAAGAGAAGCTAGCTTTTCTTCTACTAGTGAGTTTGCAACATAATCGTATGACTCAAATTGCTTTTCTCCATTTAACTGATGATATACTAGTCTGAGTTGTTTCCTCGCTATAAAGAAGGGAAGAAGAGATGAGACGAAATGCCGTACATGTTCTGAATTCGTTTTGCGTTTGTTCTCAATGATGTTTATTCTAGAAACAATTTCTTGTCTTTTTTCCTGAAGTAGGCCACCGTGAATTTCGAAATCCTTTTTATCTTGTTTAATAGCATCATTCAGATTGCTTATCTCTTCTTCATGCAGCACTGTAAGCTGTTGTTTTTCGTCGATTGTTGCTTTGAGTTGATCAATTTCCATCTCGAGTTGTTCATACTGAGCAACTTCTTCTGCTGCACTGGCATTTTGCTGAGCATATTGTATTCGGTATGTGTTCAGATCCTTTTCCAAATTTACGAATAGATCCAGATTAAATAGGATTTTACCTGATTCTTTCAAGTACTCTGGAATTTTTTCTTCAGAAACAATACGCGAAATATCCTCACCATCAAAAAGGCAAAGTTCAAATAATTTTGGAGGCATTTCTTCACGTAAACGACTCTGGAAATCAGAAGTTTGTTGAGCAGATAAGAATTGATTATCACGTTTGACTGCAAAACTCTCACGAATACGATCATTTTTTATGCGCCAGCTTCGCACTAATGAATATTCGTGTATTTCGAAATCTTCAGTAGAAATGTAGTCAAGAGTGATTTGAAATTCGTTAGTTACATTTTCATTAATCGCTTTGCGATTTAGCAACGTTCTAATTTTACGAAAATAGGGTTCATTTTCTGTAACAAAACCATATGCCATGGAGCCAAATAAAACGATTCTTAAAGATTCTAGTATTGTCGTTTTACCAGCACCATTTTTCCCACCAAGTAGTATTACGTTACGGTTAGCCGTTGTACGGAAATCAAATTTATTGAGTTCTCCATGGTAAGCACCTATGTTTCGGAGAGCCAGTTTTTGAATGTGCATTGATTATTTATCCACCTTTATAAATGTAAGAAATCTTGTCTGAGTGTTTTATCAAATGCCTGGAATAGTCCTCTTCTTACTTTTACGCCGGAGTATTCTTTCTCAACAGATATTAATTCTTTAAGAAGATTAAGGTTGACTCCTTCTTCTTGACAAAGAGATTCAAGATCGGTAACTTGGTCTTCTTTGAATACAGGACGATCATTTTGATGCCAATCGTAAACAATACCTGTTTCTTCTTCGACGATCAGAGGAAGTCGATCTTCCCACTGTAGGTCGTCATGCCAATATTTCCGAATCGCCTTAAGCTCTTCAAATGTGATCAATTCAACGTTAGGGTCATGCATTTGGCGAATTTCTTCTTGAGTTTGTAATAATTTTCGAAGAATTTCTTCCCGAGCTTTCATTGTGAAAGGACCGACGCCAAAACGTTTAGGAAGAGCATCTGGATTCTCATCATCAACGATCAAAATATCCAATTCCTCCACAGATGCAAGGTTAATTTTATTTTCTTCAATATAATGCTTCATTTCAGATTTGTAGATTCTCGGGTGACTCAAATCATCAGGATCTATACCGCCTAAATTTGTTGTCAGATAGACTTCGCCATTCATACGATGTTTTTGTCTTTTCGTACGATCTTCACGTATTTGAACAAGGAAATTTCTAAAATCATATAATGGACGTAACCAATCCACACCGTTATTAATAAATCCGCTCAACGCCTTATCTTCATTAACAACTGTACATGTCCAACACCCAAAACGACTGTTTCCACAAGAACCTGCACTTTCTTTTACCTCTTTGTCTACTACAAGAGGGCATTCACTACTTGAATCTTGATAGAGCTGAAGCAGTTCATTATTATCATCGCCCCATGGTGACTCATACTGCAATAAAAATTCCCATACATCATCAAGAGTGTATGAGCGGATCGGAGCAAAGACAAATGCGTTTCGAAGTGTAGAGTGACGCATTAAATTTGAACCTTCTATAGTATGAGATTGCATTACTCCTGCTCTTGTCGAACTTTCGGAATCTCGAACTCCTAGTAACATAACCACTTCACCAAACTGATCTACTTTATCAAGAATGAAACGGTTAGCGGGCTCGATTTTCAAACGATCCGTACACCATCTGAACTTTTGACGAGGAGTAGGATAACCTTTTCCAATAATAGAGGCCCAAAAGGTTTGCTCAACTTTTGGACGTACCTTGTGTGTTTCAATAGGCAAACCTACAGCGAGTGCTTTATTTTGTATGCGTCCAAGAGTTCGCGTGATTTTGTCTATAATTAAAGGAGTTTCTACTTGAGTATCTGATGAAATGACGTACACTTTTTTCTTCAGAAGAGAAGGTTCTAGCTCGGATAACGCTTGAAAGACTAGCTGTACAACTGCCGTTGAGTCTTTTCCCCCACTGAAACCTACGACCCAAGGCTTCTCATCTGCTAAATAGACTTCTTTGACTAGTTCTTTGGCTTCAACGAACTTGCTTCCAGTATTAAATATGTTAAACATCAGTAGATGTACCTTCTTTTATTTTATTTTCAATTTTCTGCTCGGCTTCTGTTAAGGGGAGCCCTAGTTTAAATTTTATGAGATTTGCAGTCAATTGAATGGTCTCATTTGTCTTGTTAATACGTCCGGTTTGTCCATAAGCACGGCCTAACCAATCCGCTTTATTATCGCGACTCCAGTCGATTTTGGATAGTTCTTTTACGTACAATTCCCATTGATCTGCATGATAACGATAAAGATAGTGGCCGACTATACCAATAGCTTCGAGAAATACACCATGCGCTACAACCGAACCAATACGAAGATCTCTTGGCGAGGTTCGCTTATTGAGTACATCTTGCCATTCTAATATAGAAACGCAAAGAAGAGCCCAGAACTCAGACACAAATTTTTTCTCGGGTTCTGAGATTAACTCACCTTTACGCTTGCCTAACAGTTTACAGATCGTATTGAAAATGTGATTCAGAGCAAACAATTTAGGAGAATTTTTGGACAACGATACTTTCTCACGATCCGTATATCGCTCCAATAAAGGAATTTCATTAATTAAACTTTTAGTGATCAAAGATAGTTGATCACGGTGATCGTATAGAATTCCGATTGAAGATGTGGTATTCACTGCATGACGATTCAAATCCGAAAACATTTGCTGAGAGCGTAGAAGTCCAAGGTCATGAAAGAATACTACGGATATCGTTTCGTCACCAAGTTCAGGCGAAATTTTAAGAGCTTCTTCAATAGCTGCGCGTCTATGTTGACCGTCATTAATGAGAAATTGAGCATCTAAAGAAATATTTAAATAACCAAGATCCTTAAACTCTTCCGATTGTGGCTGGAAAATTAGCTCGCCGTTTACTGATGCAGTTAACGAAGAGAAAATATAATCTTTAGGATTCTCAAGAATATAGTTCGTAATATCCGGAATTCTTGATTTATTCATTAAACGTTGTGCACGGTGGTCAGCCGGAATTTCCTCCTCATCAAAAAGGAATATCCTGGGTATTAATTTCAATGGGCACATTACTGTATAAAAATCTCTTCCAGCTTGAATTCCGCGAATCGCTGGAAAACTATAACTAAAGTTCATAGGCATCCTCCTATTTTACGTACGTAATAACGTAGAATGTATATTGATTTTATCGTAAGACGAACAAATGTTCAATGTCTAAATTACATAATAAAGTAAATATAGTACGTAATTACGTGAATAAAAGATGAAGAAATAATGAAAATAACGAGGTAACATTCCGGTCGTGTAGGATCGGTATGCTCCTCGTTATTTTAGTTTCTATCATAAGTATCGAAGATTTCAGTAATTATATTAAGCACCATTAAAATGTGCTTAGGTTCATGGGTTCTTAAAAGAGAAATGATCTTAGTAATATTGGCATCATCATGCGAGAGATCTTCACGCTCCTTAACGTATGTAAACAATTCATATACACCGACATCTAAAGCGGCAGCAATCTTTTCAAGATTTTTTAAAGATATATTTCGTTCTGCTCGTTCAATAAAGCCAATGTAACTTGGATTAAACCCCGCATTTTCAGCTAATGCTTCTTGAGACAGATCTCTAGATTTTCTTAGATCTCTTATTCTCGCGCCCACTAATTCTAAAAGTTCGGACATATGAACACCTCTCTTTAATTAGAAGTGTAGAGAAAGAATCATCGTTAATTAACCGATAGATAATAAGTAATTTGTATTTAAAACTACTATGTAGTAATATTTTCTTTGTATCTTGCCCAAAAGTTAAAAAAATATGCAGAGTGTTCAAATGTAGTGTGGATTCTAAACTAATCTATTGAGGAGTTGATTACCTTGAATCACGCTTACTCCTACAAGAATCGGCAGAATGATGAATTTGAATATCAACGACTTTCCCAGTATCATCTCAAACTTGCGGCCATCATGTGTAATCATAATCAGTTCAAAGCCTGCCTGATTCTTTGCGATTGGGCTCTGGCCTCCATGATCAAGGCGTTATATATCCATAAGTATCATTCAGTTCATCCACCCAAGGAACTCACCATGAACGAAATCTTGCCTTTAGTGCATACGGACACTGAACCTGGATTGGATATCGCTTTGTTCATCGGCACGATGCAACATTTGTCATCTCTAGAGGTATGCCAAGAGGATCAATATTTAGACCTTGATAACATCGAAAAGCTTCTTCAACGAACGGAAGACATATTGGAGGAGTTAGCCACTCGTTTGAATGATAATTCATCAAAGTTTTTCTGATATAAGGCGTGCCATGATGATCTGGAGGTTCCTTTCCCAGGAATGGGACTGGAAGATTATAAGTACTGAAAGGTACTCATTTGAAGAAAGGAAAATCAGGATAATGGGTGGATGTAATTGCTACAAACTTCTGCTAACATTGTAAAATCCTAATTCTAACGGCGGAGAATGATATGAGTACAATTAAAGTAACACCGGAGGAGCTGCTGCATGTATCTAAACAGATTGAGCAGGGCAGGCAGCAGTTGGAAGGTATACGTAATGACCTGACTGCAAGGATCGGATTCATCCAATCTCAGTGGGCGGGAGCAACGCAGGAACGATTTTTCTATGATTTTCATCATTCACGTCCTGTACTGGATCGAGCACTGGAAAGTATGGTGAAGTCCTCTCAGGATCTAATGGCGATTGCCGAGAGATTCGACCAAGCAGATCAGGAACAGGTGAGCTTGGGAGCCGTTGCTGGACAGATTGCTGCCCATACAATGATGAACCATAATATAGGTAACACAGAAGAGCAACGACGAATGGTATATAATCCTTTGTTTGGAGTTAACATGCCTGCCAGTGAAGCAGAGGATGGGATGCCAGGGCAAAAAGAGTTTGTTAAGTATTGGGAAAGTGGTGGCACCTATGAAGAAATGAAAGCCGGGCCGAAGCAACCGGAGTCTAGTGGTGGGGATATATATGATGAACAGATCAGCGCATTTAAGGAAGGTCATCATCCCGTAACTGGAGAATCCATACCTGCATGGCAAGCAGCAGTTTCTATTGGAGGTTTACAGACTGCTAAGCTCGTGTTGGCTTTTACAGGAACGTATAATAAGGGTTATAAGGTTCCGAAAGAGGGATTAAGATTACCGAAAGACAGAAAAGGAACGCCTAGTCACCTTCAAACCAAAATATTGCACGATAACCCAATGGTCAGCAAAACGAACAAAGGATTAGAAGTGGAGTATACTAACCAAGCTGGAAACAAAATCGTTTGGGTAGAGCACAATCCCAAAAATATTACCAATGCTATAGAAGCTGCAAAACATAGCCGAGACACAGGGAAAGTTGTTGAAGGAAAAGTTGGTGAATTTGTAGATCGGCATGTCGGGGTAACTGGATTTGGGGTGGAAATTAAAAATGCAGAAAATAAATTAAGAGTTACGGATTTGGATGTTGTAACGAACTCACAAATTATTGAAGTGAAAAAGTCAGCGGGAGCAGTGAAAACAGACCAAATAGATAGATTAGTGGATATGAATAATAAAGAATTTTTCAATTACAAGAAGAAGGAAGTTATTTTATATATAGACGCGCCACTAGAAAATACGGGTCGAATTGCATCTGAGAAAATCGATTATATTGAGAGCAAGGGTGTCAAAGTGGTTAACTCGTTAGAAGAATTAAGGGAGGTACTGAAGTAATGGCATCTGCTTTTGTTTTAGTAGAAGAAAATAGTAATATTCCCATTGAGCGTTTGATCCAGGATATACAAGAAGCTTGTCTGGATGCAAAGTTAACTTTAGTTTTTGGAATTGAAGATACAGATTCAGAACAGAACATGAAACATTGCTCCTTGGGAATAACCTTTTCAGACCAAGAAGAGTTGGGCCATAGTGAGCAAAAGAATAACATCAGAGTCGATGTATATGATGAACCTGTTCAATATCAATATAGAGAATTGGAATGGAGAGATGATGGGAGAGTATATTTTAACACGCTGATTTTAGATGAAGTTTATCAAAATGAAGAGGTTACTCTAATCTTTCTATATCATTTTCTTATGAGACAGCCACAGATGGTTATATGGATCGAGGAGGACTGGATATATACCTTATCTGATCTGGAGAAAATTCTGAAAAATACAATTCATTCCGAATGGTGTTATGTTAATCCCGATTCGATTTGAGTAATAATGAGACATAATATCAACAGCCCATGATTCGTACTCTCAACTGGGTGGCATGGTGTCAAAAAGTATTTATATGAAGAACAAAGAAGAGGTGCTTGCACCGGAACCTCATAAAGTGCTGAATAGAATTCTTTAAGTGCTCGTAGAACAGGGAATCTATTATTGTCTCAGCTTAACCTGGGTCATACCTTTAACGACGTGATGATTGTATTTTCATTTAATGAGGAATCTGGAGATATTGTAATTAATTTTCCTGAAGAGGAATTGTTCAGCGGAGAAAATCCAGAGACGATGTTAAAAGCTCAGAAATTAATAGAGTATATTCTCAATTTTAAGAACAAATATGCAATTGAGAAGGTTAGAATCGGTTATGAACCAGCTATGGATAATGACACTTGCTTGGTAGAGATTAATAAAGAAATGATGGATACGAATGCTATTGTCTCGAAACTGTTGGCTTAAAATCCTTCTGAACCAGAGTTTGATGCAGAAAAATAGACATTAATAATGGCAGAAAGCCCATTTCAACTCGAATACGAGTAGTCATGGGTTATTTTTATATCCTAATTCCAATCCACTACTTTACAAAATCACCCCATTCTCAAATGGAACTTGTATAATGGCAACAAGGGAGATTCTGATCGAGGCTCGTAGACTTCAACAGCAGAAAGGATGTTATACCACATGCCTACATACAACAAATTGGTGCGGGACAAGATCCCGCATATTATCACATCCAGCGGTAAGGAATGCCGCACACGCATTCTGGACCCGGAGGAGTATAAGCAAGAGTTAAGAACGAAGCTACAAGAAGAATCTGATGAGTATGTAAATGCAGCAAGTGATCAGGAAGCGCTGGAAGAATTGGCAGACATGCTAGAGGTGATCCGAGCACTGGCGGAGGTGCATGGTGCGGATGCGGCACAGCTGGATAAGCTGCGGGCTGACAAAGCCGAGGCGCGCGGTGGATTCCAGGAACGGGTGTATCTGATCGATGTCGACGAAGCTTAACGTTAAACTTATTACAGATAACTTGGCAGACGAACTGATTAACCGGATGCAGCATGCATCCGGGATTTATATTATGACGTCCTTTATGATGCAGTCCGGGGTGAAGCTACTGGCCCCGCACTTGAAGCGGGCGGCAGAACGTGGGGCCGAGGTGCGGATGCTCGCGGGAGACTATCTGTATATCGCTCAGCCGGAAGGACTACGGGCGCTCTGTGAGGTTGATCCACGAATTGAGACACGGCTGTGGCGAAGTATGGGCATTTCTTTTCACCCGAAGCTTATCTCTTCGATGCCGATTGTACATAAACCATAATCGCTTGATACAAAAACCTCAAAAAATCCTCATTGCCAAACTGATCAAAATAACCCGCATAGCGGCGATCCGTCGTATAGGCTTCTGCGATACACCTCAAAATCTCAGCATCACAGACCATAAACTGTTCCAAGCAATTCTTCCATTCAACCACTAACGATTGCACCTCACCAGAAGCAGGAGACAGATTCTGATGTTTCGCCAATTCCCGAAATACCTGCTCCATGTTGACCGAGAACTGTTGGTAGGCTTTTTCTTGCTCTTCCACAGACAGCTGGCTCACATTAGCTTCAAATTCTTGATATTTCTTGGTATCTCCATATACAAACTTTGCCTCAGATTCATATTGATCTTGAATGGATAGAATGGAAGAGTCGTCAAACAGATGAAGATGAGAGATATCCGTTCCATCCACATACTCATCCAACTGGTCGATAATGGTTTCGAGTTTTTGTTTTCGTTGAACGAGTGTACTGCGATGCTCTCTTAGGATATCTTTCTGTTCTTCTTTGGAAAGTTGCATCATGGCTGCAATGTCTTTCAATGAGAAATTCATTTCTTTGAACAAGAGAATCATTTGCAGATTCCCCAGTGCCTCTTGATCGTAATGCCGATAGCCATTGTCCTCGACTTTGCTCGGTTTTAAGAGATCCGTTTTATCGTAATAATGTAATGCGCGTTTGGTGATGCCTGTAATCTGAATGATATCTTTAACGGTGAAATAGGGTGTCTTCATTCCAAAAGTCCTTTGTTTCCGCAAGGATGACACTTGCCGGAGTAATGGTTGCTTCGGTAATCGGTTTACCTGTTTTGTTCAGATAATATTGGATTAAGTAATAACCGCAGGCATAGCCAGCCGCATAGGGCATACCTACGGGAGTGAAATTTTGCAGTATGGCAAGTTCATCGCCGTATAGATACGGATTAATCTGGTCATAACCGGTGACATGCAGCTGGTCTTTCATCTTCGGTTTGATTACGGTATTCAAAGTCTCCATATCCGTTTTGGCTACCCAGGGGCCTAGCAACTCTTCTCCATACAGGGATGTCGCAAAGCTCTCGGCCAACCCCTCACTAACAACCATTTCCCCAAGCGTAACATGTGGATCCCACTGGATATATTGATACCTCACGTTATGATTGCATTCATGGGCTAACACGGATTGGATACGAGGTAGAGTATAGCTATTGGGGATCAGGTTCGCAATAATATAACCCGGGATTCCACCATCTCCGCTGATGCCTTCGTTCATGGTGAGTGAGGGACTGTTCTTATTGCCTAATAAAATCGTGTATAGATATTCGGAGACCGATAGCTCAATCCTGTGATCTGTAAAGGTAGATAGACTCGTAAGAACGGCTTCATGACACTGTTGCCAAAATGCTTCAGACGAGATCGCTGCTAACGATTCGTTAATCTCGGTCGTGATATCTGCGGGAGCGATATTCATAAAATTATTCATCATAATCACGTCGAAGCCGTGGGGCTCTTGAGAGCGAAACGGGATCTGTTGAATGTTCCATTTGTTCATAAAGGGACCCATCATTCGCTCGCGGTATAACTCCAATTTCTCATCGGGTGCAGCCTGGATGATCTCCTCATAGATTTTATCTGAACGTAACGCGGTAATCTTCATCCTTAATCTCTCCTTCGTGTAAGCTTGAGATCATTATCAAGTATGACCTAACGTAACAGTCAAGCGTGGATGTCACGCTGCTGGCTCTCAGAATGATTCTTCATCTTCATCGCGAATATCAGACCTGACAGCATATAGATCAGGCTTAACAAGAGATAAGGGAGTTGTAGCGAGAATACGCGATCAAAAGTCGTTTCACTAACTCGCACCAATAACCCGCCAAGAAGCGTACCAATGGCACTGATGCCAAAGGACAAAAAGCGAAACACACTTCCGACCCGGCCAAGCATTTCATTAGGAACGGAACGTTGCAGGATGGAGGAACGGGTAACATTGTAGACAATAATGAAAAATGCAGCACAGAAGTACAGTCCACCTACCATATATGCATTCGTGGTTAACCCCACCGCACCGTAGATGATTCCCATGCACAGAATGGAGGAGATGATCAATTGTTTTGTACTCCATCTCTTACGCATATAAGCAACAGCTTGGCTCCCCACAATGCTACCGATCGTTGCAATGGAGATGAGAATACCGAATGCAAAAGCATCCAACTGAAGCACATCTCGTACAAAAAAGATCTGAGTAGCCAGAATGATCGAATACATCAGCGTAATGGTGACAGACAGAATCGCTAGTCCGCGGAGAAAACGATCACGATAGACATATTGAATACCGGACCACATCTCACGTTTCCAATTCTTCATCGGGCGAGTTTCCTTCTTGGTTGTTTCCGTATCCCCTGGGTAGAAGTTTCCCTTCAAACTGATCAAAAAGAGCAGAGCAATAACAGCCGTTACGGCGTCTATGGCAAAAGGAAAGACAATATGCAGGGTGATAATGAACCCTCCCAGAGCAACGCCCAGAATATCACTTGTGATTAACTGTCCGGCGGTGAACTGCCCATTGGCTTTTTCTAATTTACTCTCATCTACCAGTTGTGGGATGACCGTCTGCACCGTGCTGTCGAATACGACTCGGCTAAGACCGATCCCGAACATGAACATAGCCAGAATGGGAATGCTTACCCACCCACCCCAGATACATAACGTCAGGGCAAGCAGAAGGACCATTCGCGTAAAGCCTGCGCCAATCAGCATATGTTTGCGTGAGTATCGGTCGATAAGAACACCCACGGGCAGACTGAAGAGAAGCCACGGTAAACGAAGTGCCGTCATGGTGATGGAGGCATACAGTGTATCGCTCGTAAGTGTTGATATGAGCCAAGGGACCGCAGCAAGTGTAAGTCCATCACCCAAAAATGTAAGCGAAAATGCACCAAATAACTTGGTATAATTCGATTTGATTTTCATCGTTCCCTCCACGAATAAGATGAATAGCATAGCAACATTGAGGTTGGAAAATAATGTGTTTTCACTTAAACTAAATTTAAGTTATTGTGAAATGGTTTTCAATCCTATTTTTACAAGAAATAACTTCACAAAACGCTTACAAACTTTCAATTCTACCCTACCTTTTCCGCTACGAAGCTGAGATAATGGGAGAGGAATAAGGCGTGAAACAGATGTAACAACCATGTTCACCAACAATGTAAAAATAAAAGCTGCATATCCATAGGAGGATTACGAATGACGACACAACCATTGAATCTGATCCAATCCACGGAGGGCCAAGCGTTGCTTGCCCAGATGTATGGACAATCACAAGTAGAGGAACAGACAGCACGTTACACGAAGCTGAACGCAACGTTCGAAGAGTACTTCGGCGCGCAAGAGGGTAGCAAGTTGTTCAGCGCGGCAGGGCGTAGCGAGATTGGCGGCAATCATACGGATCATAACCATGGTAAAGTGCTGGCGGGCAGCATTACGCTGGATACACTTGCGCTGGCTGCGCCAACGGCAGAATCGGTTATTACTTTTTATTCGGAAGGCTACGACAAGAAATATGTAATCGATCTCACAGATCTCACGCCAAATGCGGAAGACGATGGCACAACAGCATTGATTCGCGGTATGGCTGCTGGATTCGGAGAGTTTGGACACCAGATTGGCGGCTTCCAAGCGTACATCTCCAGTAACGTATTCTCGGCATCAGGCCTCAGTTCATCGGCGTCATTCGAGATGCTGATCTGTACGATTTTGAATCACTTCTATAATGGTGGAGCTTTAGATGTAGTGACTATGGCCAAAATCGGTCAGTATGCGGAGAATCATTATTGGAACAAACCTTCGGGTCTGCTGGATCAGATGGCTTGTGCGTACGGTGGGCTGATTGCCATTGATTTTGAGAATCCTGCACAGCCGGTTATTGAGCCTGTTCAGTGGGATTTCCAACAAAACGGCTACTCATTGGTCATTGTGAATACAGGTGGTAACCACGCCGATCTGACGGAAGATTATGCTGCTGTACCGTATGAGATGAGAGCGGTTGCTCAGGCATTGGGCAGTGAGTATGTTCGGGAAATTACAGCTGACGCAATCTATGCCAACCTCAAGAAGGTTCGTGAAGCTGCTGGGGATCGTGCCGTGCTGCGTGCCCTTCATTTCCTGGAAGAAAACAATCGTGTAGATGGTCAGGTTCAAGCTTTGCGTGATGGACGTTTTACTGATTTCCTGAAACTGATTACAGCGTCCGGTAACTCGTCATGGAAGTGGCTGCAGAATGTATATCAGAGTGGTGCTGTGAAGGAACAGGAGATTGGCATCGCGCTGGCTGTAACGGAGAATTATCTGCAAAACCTGGGTGATGGCGCTTGTCGGATTCATGGTGGTGGGTTCGCAGGGGTTATTCTGACGATCCTTCCGAACGAAAAAGTAGAAGAGTATATGTCCTGGATGCACGACATGCTGGAAACGCCGATCATTGTCGTTAATGTGCGTGCGCAGGGTGCAGTATGTCTGAATGAATTGATCGCTAACGCAGGCTAAAAAGCACTCAGATAAATAGTTCTAGCATGATTCAACGAAGTCCGGGCTATGCCCGGGCTTTTTGGGTTGTTCATTTTCGATAAAACTCCAAACTTTGAAGGTCCTTACTGTGTTATTTAAGTAGCGGATTTATCTCAATAATGTTCTCATGGGAGGAAGGATCAGATGACTACACCTACAGCGGCTGGGCAGGAAGAGACTCAATTATACGAGGAGTTGCGGCGTGCGATCGATGATTTCGAAGAGGACGAGCAGCGGCAAATAGTTCTGGGTAGGATGATCAGACAGCTCAGGTTCGCCAAGTGGCGCAAAGATCGGATGCGCAAGGTCGATGCATACTGCCAAAGGATCAAGCCCGCGACATTATGGATCATTTTAGCCACAGGTGCACTTGCGCCGGTCTTATTATCTAGCATGTTCATCTGGGTGTCGTTGTGGGTGGAATGAAGCTGTAGCGAAGAGGGAAAAGAGTGAAAGAAAGAGCGCTGACTGTGGTGGTGTTCAGTGAATTACTGTGTCTGCTGCTCGTAATCCAATCGATGAATCAGGAGGGCTTCGTATTTCACGTATCTGGTTCGAGTGGGAGCTAGCATTATGAGTGTAGAGGCAGTGACGAGTGTAAAGATGTATATGGAGCGTCGCTGCCTGACAAAGTTATATACCATTACTTTCACATATTTATGCAAATTGCTGAAATTATTCTGGTAACAACGTCCTATAACTTATAATGTGTAAGATTTAATACCTGAAATTTATAAAGACTTTGTGCTCATTTCTTATATGCCGTATACACGATTCACAGAAGATGGACTATAATGATTCTACTTCTTTGGAAAAAAGAGGATGAGATTAGGCTATGGAATCCCTATTATTACATATAAAAGAGCCATGTATCTGTACAAGGCCCTAAAGTTTTAAAAGTTAAAATTTCTTATAAACTACTTAAGAGGTTTGATGTCTTCGGGCACTGAGCCTGTTTTGACTTCATAAGTATCATAATCCACCATTGAGAATATTTCTTGGGTCTTATTTCCTTTTACGTACCCTGTCAGTGACACCGTATGAGACAAGTCAGACGGAATGAACTTGTGGCCTGTAAACTCAACATCAATTCCATAGGTTTCTTTAAAATAAGCTAGGCTTGCGATCTCGGCTTTTTGTACAATTCCTTTTTGCTCGTTCGACATACAACCGCAAAATACAGTGATACTTAAACTAATCATTATTAATAGGGTTAGAGGTGTACGAAATTTAATAATGAGCATAACCACTACTCCTTGTTGGAACTTACTTGATTTTTTGGTCGAGTAACTCTTTCGGTACAACGGCTGTTTGAACTTCAAACGTGTCATAATCAATGAGGATGGTGATTTTGGTTCCTTTATTATTTTTAACATGACCACTCAAACTGATATTGTGACTAAGATCTTTTGGCATAAATTTATGATCAGTGAATTCCACTTCAGTATTATAGTGATCAATGAAGTATTGAAGACCCGCTTGAGTAGCTTCTTCAATAATTTTGTCTTGATTCGGCATAGAATTACATCCTCCCAATATAAGGGCTAAGATTATAAGTGTAATAGATACAAATTGAAAATTTTTAAAAATATTCTTCAACCTCCTATATATGTGAACTTAACACTTTATAATATACTTTAACTTTTTAGATCAGTAAACAGAGAGGGAGTTTTTATGGATAACTATATAACTGATAAAACATATAAGGAAATTTCGGAACTGGCATATCTTAATTTAAATGAAGGGGATTACCCTGATACGCTGGATTCAGCTAATTGGAAAGTGATTGAGCCAGATGGAGCAAAATTGCATAGAAAGTCTGGGTTCGACGCAGTTGTTTTAAAGAATGATCTTACAGATCAGATTGTCATAGGTTATCGCGGGACTGAACCGGAAGGGAAGTTGACAGATAAAATTGCTGACTGGGAGACGGATGCTTTTGATGTCGTAGGAGGAAGAACGAGAAAGCTTGAAGATTCCATAACCGACCCAGAGCGTCATAATATCTTCAAAAATAGTCCATTCAAACTCATGATGGATAATTCAAGTTGGGAAAACAATCAGTTTCATCAAGCTGAAGAATTGTATGAGGCTGTACAGAAGGCTTATCCTGATTCAGATATTTCGCTAACAGGCCATTCTCTTGGCGGTGGTTTAGCTCAATATGTAGCTGCTCGTCATGATGTATCTGGTATGACGTACAGTGCTCCAAGTGTAATGAATCTGCTGGATGATGTAAGTCTGGCTAAGGTGAATGAAGGTCACTTTGACAACAAAATGGTTAATGTGGTTCATCCGAGTGATTCTGTAGGGGCCGGTGGAATAAGTGAATATGACAGGCACGTTGGACTTACGGTGTACAAGGGACAGGATTTTGACACCGCTAATGCGATGTATCAAAACTGGAAGTTTCAATTACAGTTAAAGGTCCCTTTTCAACCTCTCGGTGCAGGCTCGCCGATGTTGGTTCATGACGTTGGCATAGATGTAGATCTGGATAAGCTGTACATTGGAAATATCGTTAGATTATTGGATTCCTTCTCGAAGGACGAAGGCAAGGGGTACCATTCCATGAAGCAATATGAGTTTGATAAGGATGGAAACTTAATTGGCCCTTTAATCGATCGGAGTACGGGAGAGACGCTTGATATTTCTCCAAGATGGACTGCACATCAGAAAGCAATGGCTGTGTTCTCTAATGTTATATCTGGTGCAGTAGCTTCGTTTATATCCGCAGTAGGTAGTTCTGGTGGCGGTAAGATTCAATTAACACCGGAAGAATTAGCGCAGTCTGCTCGGGAAATGAGACTGAGTTTGAGCGGATTTTCCAACGATGCACAAGCTTCTATTCAGATGTTCCAGACCCATATAGCAACGAGCGAAAGTCAGTCTTTTACACCTATTGCTTATAATGCAACAGCTACTTTGCAACAAATTAACCGTTGGTACCAGGAATCCATAAGTGAGATTGCGGATTATATTGAAAGAAAGAGAGAAGATTTCGTAATAGCTGATCAGGAACAACAATAATGGAATTTATATAGATGGATTAACAGGAGGAAAGTGGACATGGGCAGAATATCCGTATCCTTGTCGGATTTACGAAGAGCTGTTCAACAATGCGAACAATTGCAGCAACGGCTCATACAACAGGAACAGAAGATGCGTACGATTCATGGAAGGTTGCAGCAGGATTGGGTAGGGACATCAGCATCGGTGCTAACTTTCAAGATGCAGTCTTTTGTTGAAGGAGCTTCTGTGAGATTAAGTGAACTAGAAGCTCATAAAGAGGAATTGAAGCGATACATTCGCAAGATGGAAGAAGCGGACAGAGAAGATCAAAGAAATCGCAGCAGGATACAGTAATTGTCTATATCTGCTTATAAGTAAATAGTCAGATAGGAAGTAATCCTCCCACCTAACTATTTACTTCTTTGGGTAAGCAGTACTATAACTGATTAGTGTGTATCAGTATTATTCTTGTTCAAAGTTTGAATTCTCTCTTGGATAAACTGGTGGTAATCGCGGAAGCTGCTGATGTGATGCAAAGAATCGGAGTTCTCAGACTGGATCTTAATTTTACCGTCCTGAGGCAAAGTTTTCATCTCAGCAATGACGGATTTGGAACCTTGGATATCACCGGACATCTCCTGGATTCGCTGTAATAATGCGGGATGCCCTTCGTGCTGAAGCATTTCAGCGAGGGGTCTCATTTCCTCCAACTTTTGGCTCGACCGTTCAAGCGTGGTCATCACTTTGTCTCCATCTATACTTGCGCTAAGCGAAACCATCCGGTGAATATGATCTTTCTCCATACGCTCAAGCGCCTCGAGGTGGGAAGATTCCAGTCGTTTGGGATCGTTCCAACTTTCCGACCGAACAGTGTCATTTTGCTGCTGGGATGCATTATTTGCAGTGCCGTTACCACATCCCCATAACAAAGTTGAGCAAGTTAACACGGCTCCAACCGCGATGATACTTTTTAACCTCATGCTGTCACTCCTTCGATAATTTTCCTGAAGGTAGTATGAGCTATAATATCCAAAATCATGCTTCATCTGTTCATTTCTTTCCCATAATTAACAAAGGCAAAGAACGAGCTAACTGTATGTATCATTGCAGTTTAGCCGGATCTTACTTTTTTGGATTGCGGCTATCGATGAACCAACCCGGTCCTGTCACACTGATGACTTCCCGTGTGTCATAGTTATATGAAACGGTAATGTGCTCATCTTCGTGACCTGTTACATGACCATACAGGTACAAGCGGGAATGGACTGAAGGGTCGTCAATATCATGACTCGTGATAACAAAGGCTGCGTCGTAATACTCCATAATGTATTGGATGCTGACGGGTGTAGCTTTTTCAAGAATGTTTTGCTTATCTGATGTGGACAGGCTAGAACATCCTCCTATTGCAAGTGTAAAAACAAGTAAGAATAGAGCCATAAGTTTTGTTTTCATCAAGCTTTAATTCTCCTTTTTGGTGATAAACTCTAAAGACACTTTAATACTAATTTTTCTGCTATTACAATTGCAACGTTATGTAATGAGGTGAGAAGCAGTATGAATCTTTATACTAATAACATATGGCGCTGGACCATCAATCTTCTGTATCCTGTCATTATCTTTGTCTTCCAGAGCTGGGGACCGATATTGGATTCATGGATTATGGCCATCTTGTTTGTCGCGCTGTTCTGCTTTCTGTGGAGCGATGTAAAAGACATGTTCCTCTCGACGGGGCTGACATGGTTTGTTGCCGTCCCGTGTTGGTGGTATTGGATTGAACGTCCGAAACCATCGTTCGGTGCAGAACATTTTGCTGCACATCTATGGTTAATTGTAGTGATGTATATTATCTTCGTGCTTATTCCTCAGATGTTAATTCTGACTACTCGGTTGCGGGTGGTGCAATATTATAAAAAGTGAAAGTGAATTAGAGAAACAGCATGAACCCAAAACCCCTTATCCGTCGTTTCATACGGGCAAGGGGTTTCACGTTCTTGTTACACTTTCCTTTTATATTTCCCTGTATACGGGATGGTGAGATGGATTTTCAGATCCTGGATCGAGTCTTCGGTAAGCATCATCTTGCTCCCATTGTTAGATAACTTCCGCCAGAGCTTCGGATTTTTACGATACAGTTTCTCCTGAAGGCCATAGATATCTATACCACGCTCAAGGCCATGACGATAGGTCTGCATGATCTGCTCGCGCAACTTCACTTCACTAATCTGGATCATCTCTTCATAAGAGGTGGGCACCAGATATTCATACAGGGCAGTTAGATATTGGGCGTCAATATTGAACTTGACCTTATCCCCCTGAATGACAGGTTTTATTTTGATCTTCGGCAATCCTACACTGAGTGCCCCATAGATCGTTCCGTCCTTCTGCACAAGCAAGGGGGCACGCCGCATGTCCTTAATTAGCCAGTGATAACCGGGTAGCTGACTACGTGGCAGGAACTCAAAGTCAACACTTGTCCTTTCAAAAAAAGCCCCTTCGATCAGAAACAAATCATGTTTCTTCTGGTTCTCTGACCACTGGGTATTGTTCAATGCAATACTCGGCAGATACGTCGTTGTAGCCGGATCATTATGCGTTGCAATGAGCTTGAAGCTAAGGACGGGCGGATACAACGATTCTTCCATATAAGTCGGGAGCGGATTGTGAAGAATGCTATCCAGGGGAGACATATTATAGATGGACGTCGCGCTCAGAATTTTCTCCAGTGGTTCGCGGGTTCCATATACCCAAGTTGTATAACGGGATTCTGGGAACCGTCCCAACATATCGAACACTTCCTTGATATGTTTGCTGGTTAATACGCCTTCAGCCAGTACTATAGCTGTAACGTGCCCCCAGGCGATGTGTAATTGGGCAGTACGAAATAGCTCGTTCACCGCAAGACTCATCGTTTTTCCTTCAGCATGACCGACCCAGACGGGCGGCGTATCGGCACTTTTGGTCGAGCTTTCACTTTTGGCCACACTGGCAAAATCAAGTGTTTGCACATAAATGTGATACATACCGTCCTTGTAATCAATGCCTATCGCTTTCGCGTAGTCTACCTGTTGGATCTCAAATGCACTCCAGCAACCACTTGTCATGACACACATTGCCAGGCTTAACAAACCCAGTAATGCTCGCCGCAATAAGCGTTTCATCGTCCGCTGCCTTTCTTGCGGGGCTCCTGGGTTTCAAGATATATGGGTCTGCGTTTACCGAACCCCTTCGGCAGTTTGAATAATGAAGCCACGGCCTGTTTAAAATGGAGCGGTGTTAACGGAGCCAGATATGGAATGCCAAATGATTTGAGATCGGTCAGGTAGATGAGAAACAGGATCAGGGACAGAATGAAACCATAGACGCCGAGCGATACTCCCAGTACAAAACAGAGAAAGCGCAGGATCAGGATGGAACTTGTCATCACCTGATTCACGATGGTTGCTCCGGCAACAATGGTCAGAGCAATAACAACGATCATAAGTGGAGAGACTATACCGGCCCGGATGGCTGACTCCCCGATAATCAGACCTCCAACCACAGTCAATGTCTGACCGATTGCGCTCGGCAGGCGAACACCCGCTTCCCGGAACAGCTCCATCAGGAGCATGATGAGGAACATCTCAACGCCTGATTCCATCGGCAGTCCCATCCGTCCGACTGATATCGTTGCCACCAGGGGGAATGGAAGCTGATCCATATGATACGATGTTAGCGCAATATAGAATCCGGGCAGGAACACCGTTATCATAAAACCGAGAAAACGCAGCATTCGGCCCAAATTCACCGGAAGAAATGGAAAGCTGGCATCTTCCGGGGATTTGAGCAGCAGAAACAGATTCACCGGGCCAATAATGGCACTGGGATTGCCGTCCACGATGAGGATGAAGCGTCCGTTCAGGAGACATTCTGCAGCAAAATCCGGCCTTCCCGTGTAATGAGTGAGGGGAAACAAAGTAATCATAGAAGGGGATAGTAATTCTTCCAATTCATTGGCGGTCATGATACGTTCGGTCTCAATCTTGCGTAACCGATCCTGAACATCTTCGATCAGCTCCGGGTTCGCGATATTCTTGAGATACATCAGGGCCACCTTGGTTGCCGAACGTGAACCGATCAGTTCGATATTACAGGCCAGCTGGTTCGTACGCAGACGTGTGCGTATCAAGGCAACATTGACGGCAAGGGGTTCAATGAACCCGTCTCGCGCCCCGCGAATCGAAACCTCGGTGGTCGATTCCTCCGGCGTCCGAGTCGGGATGTTAGAGATATCAATACTCCACATGGCTTGAAGGGAAGGAACACAGATTAGCATATGACCTTCAAAAACACGGAGAGACATTAGTTCGGTTCCATATGCCGGGTCTTGCAGATCCATTCGACTCCATTGCAAACTGATGCACTTTTCGATATCGGATGTACGGACAAAATGGGTGTGCTCGTACGTTCGTTTGAGTTCCGGGAGAATAATATGATAGATCGCTTCACTGTCCACCATACCGCTGCAATAGGCTACAATGATCTGCATTGGAGATTCTCCGAGCATGTGACTATTGATGATCACATCATCAGATCCGGCAAAAAAGGTAGTCAGGTTATGCTCGTTCATCCGGAAAGGTTCAACGGCAGGATTATTCTTGGGCTGGGTTGAGATCGGCATGATCGGGAGCCTCCTTGTCCTTTTTATGGATTAATGCAGCAATGGTCAATATTACGGTAACGACTGAGACATAGGCGAGCATGACCGGGAACTGAATATGGTCCACATAATAATCCACGTAATCAATGCGCCACCATTGCATCGCCATGAAGCTCATGATGACGGTGATGATAAGAATGGCGATATATCGTTTCTTCGGCCTGCGGAAATTCAGCAGATCCACGATGAGATACATGGATATAGCCACTCTTGCGAAGGAACCACTAAGCCACTGATAGATGGACAAAAAATCAACGTGCTGCAGCAGCTTGCCGATATTCACAAGTTTCCATTGCTCATAGGGACTGTTTCGTTGTTTTGCTGCTTCTTCAGGACCGAATTCCACAATGGCTCCAATGGTTGGTCCGATGGCCATACTAAGCATAAATACGCCGAGGATCAGGACATACCACCACCGAATTTTGCCTTTGACTTCATGTTGGAACAGCATTAGAATCCAGATTTCCATAAGTCCGGCAAGAGAATAGATCATGCCCCGCCAGAGGGGCCCCATGCCGTTCTCCATGATCGGGAACAGTAGGCTGTAGTCTTTATATTTCATATTGGCGGACATTACAAAATAACCGAGCAGAACCACAAAAGGCAGTAGCAGACTGGAAGTCATCGCAATGGAGCGTATGCCTTTAGCCGCTGCCCATGCGGCAACCAGTGCTCCTCCACCGGCCAGAACATAGGGAGGCGTGAATTGAAGATATGTGGACACGGTCCAGTTAGTTGTCTCATATAACGTATGCGTGCCAAGCGTGAACAGCAGAAGGGAAGCGGAGATCCGGAAGATCCAGGAAGGGACCGCCCCGAATTCTCGGGTTATCCAATCGGTTAATCGCTGTCCACGTACACGCCGAATAATGATGTACATCATACATAGAAACAACATGAAGAAGGGGCCTGCCGCCACGACAGATAACCATCCATCCCTGCCTGCAGCTTCAAGAACCGCTGGAACGGACAAGACATGAGAGACGAGACCGGCACTTAATAAAAGGATGGAAAAGGACAACCAGATGGTAATTTGACCTTTTTTCCGGCTCATGGGAATCCTCCTTTCCAATGAAGGAAGTTTCCGTTAGGTTGTACAGCATATAGGAAGTTGATTCCTATTTCATATTTTTTGAACCAAAAAACTCATCAAAGTAATGAACGGACAATTATTGTCTGCCATATCTGGCATGTATGCCTTCATGCTGTTCATTGGCTCCATAGAACAGACATATATTTCCTAGCCGATTTCTGCAAAAAATGTCCCTACTGTGCCTGTCATCCGAGGTATACGGTTAAAGTACATCGCAGACAAGAGGAGGACGATGCGAATGAACTGGTGGTCTTCGAACCGGCTTCGCCTGATTCAGAACAATCTTCGTGAGATCGATGCGGGGATGAACGTGGACCTGTTGATGAAAGAACTTCAGGAGTTTCAAGCCAATGTGTTGATGATGAATGCGGGAGGCATCTTTGCCTTCTATCCTTCCACATTGGAGCACCAATACGTCACACCTTATCTTCATGCGGATGTGCTACAGGAAGCCATCGCCAAGGCACATGAGCTGGATATGAAGTTTGTTGCCCGTTTTGATTTCAGCAAAGCCCATGAATCGCTTTTTGAAGGACATCCGGAATGGTTCTATCGTGACCGTGAAGGACAAGAAGTGAATTATTTTGGGATTGTGCATACATGTCTGAACGGTGCATATCAGCAGGAAAAATCGCTCGAAACCATCACGGAAGTATTGGAGAAGTATCCGGTGGATGGCATTTTCTTCAATATGTTTGGTTATCAGCACTGGGATTACAGCGGTAACTATTATGGTCCTTGTTACTGTGACAATTGTCAGCGTCGATTCAAAGAGATCTGCGGGAGTGAGCTACTGGACTATACAGGCTCTGATCATGAGCTACATGCAGCGTATCTTCAATTTCAGGAGTTCACTTCCAGAGAGATTCTGAGCAAAATTAATGACTTGGTCAAATCCCGCTGGCCTGATGTGGCAATCAGTACCTACCATCCTCACCAGGTTGATATCATTCGTAAGGAATCCAACACATCACTTACCCGTGCCTTACCTTTATGGCAGTACTCCGCTTCTGAAAATGTAGCTTCTGTCGTACAGAGTTGGGATAACAAGTTGATCAGCAATTGCAGCATCAATGCCATCGACCTGACCTATCGGTTCACAGGTGTTTCACCGTATGAGACCGAAGTGCGGTTACTGCAGAATATCGCGAACGGATCAGGGCTGGACTTCTGTATCATTGGGGCATTTGAGGGATATCCGGATCGAAGGAACTTTGCCGTGGCACAGCGTATCTTCCGTTATCATGCAGACCATGAACATATCTATGGACATCTCGCTTCCATGGCAGAAGTCATTTTGATCAAACCGTCAGCGGCTGGGGCGGGAATCGAATATCTTGGACTTTTCAAAATGTTAAAAGAAGCCCACATACTGTTTGATGTCATCGTGGAAGAACAGATTGCAGCCATGGCGCATAAACTCGCCGCAGTGAAAGTAGTCATCTTGCCCGGGGTGCAACGTCCTGAACCACAAACATTAGAATCATTGAAAGAGGTGCATAGTCAGGGAGTAACGATACTTGCTACAGGCAATGCCTTCAAGAATGATGCGGAATGTTTGCAGGAATGGTTTGGGGCTGTCCATTCAGGGGATGTAGATATGCTGCCTGCCGCCTACTTGCATGTTGGTGACAACGATCTCTTTCCCAGTCTAAAGGATCGGGAATGGATTACGGTCAGCGGCGGTTTTTCGCGAATACAGTTCAATCCGTCGGATACGGAGCGATATATGCCTTATATCGAACCAGCCTCTTTCGGTCCACCGGAGCGGGCCTATGGTCATCAGATGGGAGAGAGTTACGGATTGGGGATCACCCAATATGTAGATCGTGGGGCAGGCATCTATTACGGTTGGAATCCAGGTGCGTTGTATTACAAACACGGTTTCGAAGATCACAAACATGCAGTGACGGATATACTCGAACGTTTCATTGGAGAACGCTCATTGAGAACAGACCTTCCAGCCAGTGTGGAGCTGTTCCTGAACCGAATGGAAGATGGCAACCTGTTGGTTCAGCTATTGAACTTGTCCGGTTTCAATGGCACGACATATATGGAAGCGTTACCGTTATACGACCTTGCAATTGAACTTAACAACATTGACACATCCATACAGGCGTACTCCCTGTGTTCGTCCAAGGCTGTTCCCATCAGGCAAGAGGGAAATGTAACAAGGATTAGCCTCCCTATGTTGGCACGGTATGAGGCCATTGTAATTGACATGGATCATGCCTCGAAGAGAGAGGTGACGTAGATCGATGAACACCCAGCTAAAGACGATAAACCGCTCAAGTGGCAAGTTGGAATCCGGCAGTCTGCTATCGCGCATGTACAAACACCGGATGATTTATGTACTTATACTACCGGGGCTGTTGTACTTCTTATTATTCAAAGTCGTTCCCCTCTGGGGACTACTTCTCGCCTTTCAGGATTACAATCCATTCCTTGGATTTACGAGCAGTGAATGGGTGGGATTTAAGCATTTCAATGAACTGTTTGGCAGTTCCAACTTCTATATCATGCTGCGCAATACACTCGCCATCAATCTGATCGCGCTGGTGTTCCATTTCCCACTGCCGATCCTGATGGCGCTAATGCTGAATGAAATCCGGCATGAGACGTTCAAACGCATCAATCAATCCATTGTATATTTACCGCATTTTCTATCATGGGTCGTTGTAGCCAGCATGACGTTTTTTCTGCTCTCCACTGACGTTGGTATTGTGAACAAACTGATTGCACAGAGTGGAAAGGATACGATCTCATTTTTATCCGAACCGAATTATTTCTGGGGTCTGCTTACCGCACAGAGCATGTGGAAGGAAGCGGGCTGGGGTACGATCATTTTCCTTGCAGCGATGGCGGGGGTTGACCCTCAGCGATACGAAGCTGCGGTTGTGGACGGCGCCGGACGTTTCCGGCAGATCTGGCATATTACCTTGCCGGCCATCCGGCCAACAATTATCATCTTGCTCATTCTGCGCCTTGGAAGCATGGCAGATACCGGGTTTGAACAGATCCTGCTGATGATGAACCCCTTGGTGCGTTCGGTAGGGGAGGTATTCGATACGTATTCCTACACGTATGGCATTTTGCAAGGCAAGATCAGCATCGGAGTAACCGTAGGGCTGTTCAAAGGGCTGGTCGGATTGTTCCTGATTGTGGCTGCCAACAAAATTGTGAAAAGACTTGGACATGAGGGAATCTATTAACCCGTAGGGTCGTTGTTCTTTTTGGACAGGAGGATAAGAAATGAGCTTTGTTGTGCAGAAAAAAGGTCTGACACTCTTTGACTGGATCAATTACAGCCTGGTTGCCTTGATCTCGCTAGCCTGCATTTTCCCGTTTCTGTACGTGTTCAGCGTATCGTTTACCGATCCGAAAGTGTATGTGCCGCTGAAGTTTTATCTTTTTCCGGAAAAATGGTCGCTGGAGTCTTATCGTTACATTTTATCAACGAATAGCTTCCTGAACGCTTTCAAAAGCACGTTGTTTATTACGGTGGTTGGCACCATACTGAATATTATCGTATCCTTCACAATGGCCTATGGTTTAACGAAGAAGTCGTTGCCCGGTCATAAGTGGATCATGGGGCTGGTCATTTTCACCTTGGTGTTCAGTGCCGGCATTATTCCCAACTACCTGCTTGTTAAGGAATTGGGGCTGTTGAACTCATATTGGTCCATGATTCTGCCTGGACTGACGAATGCATGGAGCCTGATTGTGATTAAAAGCTTTCTGGAATCGCTGCCCTCCGAGTTGGAGGATGCTGCACAGATTGACGGATGCAGTGACCTGACGGCCTTCATCCGCATCATAATCCCGTTATCGATGCCAGCCATCGCAACGTTTACGCTGTTCTTCGCGGTGGGACACTGGAACGCCTATTTCAATGCACTCATCTATCTATCCGATTCCAGTAAGTGGACACTTCAGCTGCTCATCAAAACTCTTGTAATCGATTCGAATTCGGTCGCCGTGGCTCAGGCGGGAGCCAGTGACGAAAGTGTTGTGCCGCAGGAGACGATTCGAATGGCCTCCATCGTACTGGCGATGGTACCGATCCTGATTGTGTATCCATTTTTGCAAAAGCATTTTGCCAAAGGAGTCATGATTGGTTCGGTCAAAGGGTGACGCTTGCTGCTTAAGTTTATAAGTAGAAATGTTTATTAGGTTGATTTGCAAACGCTTACTAATGGGATCTTAAGGGAGGATAACAACAATGAACAAGCTCAATAAACGATGGACGACATGGCTCTGCATTCTATTGGCGGTTTCCATGCTTGCCGGGTGCAGCGGGAGCAGTGGATCGGGAGAAGCCAATAATCCAGGTACAGGGGAATCTGGGGGAGATCAGACGCTGAATATCAAGATGTTTGCAGGCTTATACAATGAGATTCCCGATATGGACAATGAATATTGGACCGAATGGGAGAAACGTACCAACGCCAAGTTGGACATCGAATGGGTACCGTCGGGAGATCTGGATACGAAGCTGGATCTGCTGCTTGCGTCGGGTGATCTGCCCGAAGTGGTGGCCTACCAGAATCAGATTCGTCCAACTCTGATTACGGCCATTCAGAATGGTGCGTTCTGGGATTTGACGCCGTTCCTTGGAGATCTCAGCGAATATCCGAATCTCAAAGAGAATTTGGCTCCCGATGCCCTGAAGTATCTGACGGTGGATGGAGGAATCTATGCGGTTCCGCGTTCCCGCTCTCGTATTGACGGCGGACTGAAGATTCGGGAGGACTGGCTGAAGAAGCTAAACCTGCCGATTCCCAAGACATTCGAAGAGTATAGGGAAGTCTTGAAAAAGATCGTGGATAGTGATATGGACGGCAACGGGAATAAGGATACCGTCGGCTTATTGTTCATCAACAATCCACCAGCAATGTTCCAGGCGGGATTCGGAGCTTATAATCCTACCTATGATAATGATGGCGGATTGATGAGCCCAGGCTTAACACCTCAGTATATCGAGATGATTGAGTGGTTCCGTGAACTGTATGCGGATGGATTGTTATCAAAAGAGTATGCCGTCATGAAAGAAAGCCAGGCTGAGGAACTCTTCAAGACCAATCGGGCCGCTTCCTATGGACGTCCAATCTGGTGGGATCACGAATGGGAGCAGGCCATGAAGAAATCGGGCCAACCGGATGCGAAGATTCTGAATCTGTCCCTGACTGGTCCTCATGGAGATGCGGCAGTCGGACTGGAAACCGGGGTAGCTGGTGGATTCTACATTTCGAAAAAGGTGCCGGAAGAAAAGGTGAAGCAGCTTCTGAAGTATTTTGACATGACCGCTTCTCAGGAGATGACGGATTTCTCTTACTATGGAATTGAAGGTGTTCATTATACGGAACAGGACGGTCAGAAGGTTCTGACGGAGCAGGGCGTTAAGGAAGTAAACACGACCAGCAAAGGGGCAGGTGTGCTCGCTTACGCTAAATGGGGCAAGGTGATCAGTGCTTCTGGTGACAAGGCTTATAATGATGCCAAAATCAAGGAAGTCGAAAACTTTGATGAGATAGGCAAGATTGATTTCTATCGAGTCATCACTTCAGAAGCATGGAGAGAAACGTGGCCTAAATACGCAGACGAATACAGTTCCGTGCTAACCCGGACGATTGTCGGTCAAACCAGTGTGGAACAGCTCAGAGCCTATGTAGACAAATTGAATAATCAGCCTGACATCAAGCAGGCGTACCAGGAGATGGCCAAAGCGTACGATCAATTCAATCAACCTACAATAACGGAATAGAGGAGAAGCGATGAAGAGCCCAATAACCGAGCAGGAACATCGTCCATGGTGGCAGCAGCCGCTACGCATCATCCAGCCCAATATGCAGGTCAAGGATACGGCAAAGATTAATCCCGAAAAGCTTGCGGATCAGATCATGGAGATGGGCGCCAATGCGTTGGTGTTCAATACCGGTGGGATCTATGCCTGGTATTCATCCCAAGTGAAATATCATGTGCATAATGACTATTTGCCTCATGACAGTGATCTGCTGCGGGAGTTGATCGACAGTTGTCATCAGCGGGGAATTCGATTTATCGCCCGCTTTGATTTCAGCAAAGCAGAGGACTCCGTCTATCTGCAGCGGCCCCAATGGTTTGCACGTAGGGAAGGAGGGCAACCGGATATTATTGGGGCTACACGCCCGGGCGCTTGGCCGCTTCTCATGTCAACCTGCATTAACGGGGGTTATCGGAACGAGGAATTGGCTGTTCCAGTCATTCGGGAGGCGCTGGAACGTTATGAGATCGACGGTGTTTTCTTTAACGCCCCCGGTTATGTTTTTTGCCGATGTTCTACATGTCAGGAGAAATACAGAGGTCTATATGGTGCGGATCTGCCTGGGACGTCTGCCGAACTTGAGCCTGATTTTGCTTCACGTTGCTTCGATGATAATCTGGGACGGATGTATCAGGAGATCAAGGAGATCCGACCTGAAGTACCAATGATTCTGTATTATAATCTGCACCGGGATCATCTGGAGAACAGGGTTTCCATTACGGATATGCTCTGCACGGAGCCACAGGATATCCTGTCACTGGGACATACGCGCATACCGGAATTCTGGCAGCCCGCGCTCAGTATCAAAGTAGGGCGCTCCGTTCCTGGACGTCCGGATCCCTTCGGCATCATTCATTCCTGTCCGGGGATGGACTGGCGCCACACGGGGCTTCCACCAGCTGAGTATCGGTTCTGGCTCTCACAGATCCCGGCCAATGGAGGCCAACTCTGGCACTCCCTGACCGGAATTCCGGATACGATTACGGATAAGCGGATCTTGCGTACGGTGAGGGAAGTCAACACGGATGCCTCAAAACTTGCTACTTATATGGACGGTGCACAGCCGGTATGTCAGGTAGCTTTACTATGGAATGCAGACCGTTCTGCGGAAGGTCTGGCTGAAGCGCTGATTCATAAGCAAATCCCGTTTGATATAATTCTGCCGGAACAGTTGGCAAATGTGGACCTGCATCGGTTCCAGGTCATTCTTTTGCCTGAAGGATGCACGTATCCGCCTGATTTTGTAAGTTCGCTGCATGAATACGTGAGTCAGGGAGGGGCTGTGCTTGCAGAAGGACAGTTGCCCATGGAAGAAATGCAGACCAGGTCCCTTTTGGCTGATCTGTTCGGTATTACCGGGGAAATGCAGGAGAGCGAGTATTTAGTCGCTTCTTACTTGCGCTTCGAATCTTCGGCATCTGTAGGCAAAGACACACCTAAAGGCACGAACCCATTGCAGCGTGAACTGGAAGAGACCGAACTTATCCCCCATCGCGGCAAGGTAATGTACTGCCAACCGATCGATACAGACGTACAGGTATTGGCAACATTGGTGCCTCCATTTTCTCCTTTGGAAAGTGTCGGCGCACCTCCTGAACGTGCTTCACTGGCTGTGAAGCAGACGGATCTGCCGCTAGCGCTGCTTCGTACACTTGGAGGAGGGAAAGCGTGTTATTTACCCTTTTCGCTTAGCAAACTAATCCAGGAATTTAAGCTGGAGGAACATTTCAGACTCTTCGCTAACGCCGTAGACCTTCTGCTGGATGGAAAGGCACTGGTATCTGTGACAGCCATTCCGGGACTACAATTGACGGTTTTTCGCAAAGATGACGAGCTGCTTCTTCATCTGGTCAACGGAGCAGGGCGCAGACCATTGTCTTCCGTCCTACCGCTTCACGATATTGAGATTACGGTGGGCTCTGGTGAGGGGAGTCCGGCAGGAGAAGCGGAAGCCTTAATTACCGGAAATCTTCTGAAGACGGAATGGATTGAAGGCGAATTGAAAATAAACGTTCCCAGACTTGATGTTTGGGAGTGTATCCGCATACCGCTCTTGATATAATGAACCCTAATAGTTGATGGGAATGAGCATAAGGCAGCACACGGGGGTGATTCCATGAGACGTATCATGCATACCGTCCAATCCATATTGGATCGCTGGTTCGCAACGAATGGGTATTTGAAAAGGCTGATCTGGCTGGGCTGCATGTCGGTGGTCATTCCGGTGGTGCTTGCCGGAAGTGCGTATTATCATTTCTCCATGATCAAGTTGACCGGGCAGTTTCAGGATAACAACATGGCCTCTCTTAATTTGCTCAAAGACCGGGTGGAGAACATTCTGACCAATATTGAGCATGAATCGATGCAGCTCGCCAGTGGTCCCTTGATGCGTAATGCACTGGGGAATGCCAATTATGAGAGCGATTACTTTCTGCATCTGGATCTGCTGGAGTTGTTTCAACTTCACAAAAACACCAATAATCTGATTGAAGAAATGATCTATTTTGATACCAGGACGGATATGGTTTTATCCCACTATTATGGATTGGTCCCGTTGGTAGATTACCGAGAGAAGCAGGATATGAAGATCGCGCTTGAAGGAAGCCAAGGGGCAGGGTGGATGTATCTGCCTGGGTCCGGAGAGGCGGGTTATATCTCCTATGTCAGACAACTGCCGATCATGGGTCAGGGGCCACCGAGTGGTGTGATCATTCTGCAGATGAAAGAACAGGCATTGCGAAGTCTGCTACGAAGTTATTCCGTTAGTCTGGAAGATCAGTCCCTGGCGATCTTGAATTCAGATCAACGAATTATTTTGCATACAGACGGACCCCAGGCAATTGGTAAAGTTGCGTCTGATGATGCCATATTACAACAGATTGCGTATCAGGAGGGCAGGGAAAGGTCGGGGCATGACGTACTGAAGGGGGCTCAGGGCAAGGAACTTGTGGCCTATGTGGAAGCGTCAATGGGAAGGACCTATGTGTCACAGTTACCCGAGCGGGAGATGATTGCCCAGTTGAACTGGATTCGCGTATTAATCCTGATCTGTGTGTCCATCTTTGTGTTCGTTGGATTACTGCTTACCTGGTTCAGTTCACGGCTCGCCTATAATCCAATTCAACAGTTGTTGCGTTACGGAGAACATTTGCGTAGAAATGGGCAGGAGTCAGCTCCCCAAGGGAACGAAATTGAATATATCAGGTCCTCACTTAGTTATCTCAACGACCAGACGGAGAAGCTTAACCGTTATATTGAAGGCATACAACCTGATTTGCGTGATCGTTTCTTTCAGAAGCTCTTGCAATTCAGTGGTTCATGGAGAGGCACTCCGTTTGCTGTGGAATGCGCCAGACACGATGTTTCAACTGAAGGACAGTACATTGTGCTGGTGGTGAAAGTAGAGAATCTGGTGAAGAAGAAACGTTTTTTACCAAGTGAAGGTCCCGTCATTGTTTTCGCTTTGAAAAATGTAATGGATGAACTGCTCGGTCAGAATGATGATCTTAGAGGATACGTGGTGGATAAAAATGATAGTGACTCCGTAGCGATATTACACTTTGATGCAACGATGTCTTCTGGTGATATACGACTGAGGGTATGTCGTTATGCAGAGGATATTCATGACGCACTGAATCAGTACCTCTCCTTCTCTGCTACGGTTGGGGTGGGCCGTTCAGTTCAACTTGAAACTGTAGCAGAGTCGTTCAGGGAAGCACAGCTTGCGCTGCAATACCGATTATTTGACGATGCGGAGAATGTCCTGTTTTACGAAGATATTGTAGCGATTGAGCGAAATCCGGTGTTTATGTATCCACGAGAGATGGAGACGGAGATGATGGAGTCATTATGGAATGGCACCCTTTCTGAAGCTGAAGATGTACTTCACAGGTTTTCCAAAAGGGTCCGTGGTTCCGAATCGTATACGATCATGATCCAGGGCTACCACATGCTCTTGTCGGCCATTATTCAATATATGGAAACCAAAGGACCAGGCATGCTTGAACGGCTTGGTGGGAATCTGTTCGATCAGTTGCAGGAAAATCAGACGTCACGAGAGATGCACGATTGGTTTATTGGTGTGTTGTTTCCGCTATGCATAGAGATCAGTCAAGATCTCCGTACACATTCATCCCGTCATATTGTGCAGCGTGTATGCGAGCACCTTAACCTTCAGCCTGAAGGAGTCCAATCCCTCTCGGATTGTGCGGAACTGGTGAACGTCAGCCCATCCTATCTGAGTAGGCTCTTCAAGAAGGAGATGGGAGTATCCTTTATCGAATATCTGATGAATATGAAAGTGCAAAAAGCAAAACAACTGCTAAAGGACACTGATTGTACCATTACGGAAATTGCGGAAAAGGTAGGCTATTCTGAACGTAATTTGAACCGTGCGTTTCAACGTTTCGTTCAAATGTCCCCGAACCAATACCGCATGTCAGTTCGCTAGATTTGGAGACAAAAGATAGACGGCGGGGTACGAAAGCTTTAACATACAGATATAGCTATCTATCTCAGAACAAGCACCTTACGAAACATAGAGAAATAGGGAGGAAACCTGCGATGACAAATACAACGAAGGCACCTGGAGAGACGAAAGTTGGCTTTATTGGTACAGGCGTGATGGGTAAAAGCATGGCTGGGCACATCCAGCAAGCGGGATATCCGCTGCATGTCTACACGCGAACCGCTGCCAAAGCGGAAGCGTTGGTGAAGGAAGGTGCCGTATGGCATGACACACCAGGCAAACTGGCTGCCGCGTGTGATGTCATCATCACGATGGTGGGGTATCCGAAAGATGTAGAGGAGATTTATCTCGGTGAGGATGGTCTCGTAGCCAATGCCAAACCGGGTTCATATCTGATTGATATGACGACATCCAGTCCGCTACTGGCTGCACGAATCTTTGAAGCTGCGGAAGCCAAAGGATTGCATGCACTGGACGCGCCTGTATCGGGCGGCGATATCGGAGCCCAGAACGCCAAGCTGTCCATTATGGTTGGGGGTAGTTCGGAGGCTTTTGATGCCGTGCGTCCGCTGTTTGAGCAGATGGGCACCAACATTGTGCTGCAAGGCAAGGCAGGAGCCGGGCAGCATACCAAAATGTGCAACCAGATTGCCATTGCCTCTGGCATGATGGGCGTATGCGAAGCACTTGCCTATGCCAAGACGTCTGGTTTGGACGCGGAGAACGTGCTGAAGAGCATTGCTACCGGTGCAGCCGGAAGCTGGTCGCTCAGCAATCTCGGTCCGCGCATGATCGCAGGCGATTATGAGCCTGGATTCTATGTGAAACATTTTATCAAAGACATGGGCATTGCACTGGAGTCTGCAAAAGCGATGGGCATGAAAACGCCTGGGCTGGCTCTGGCCGAATCCCTGTATCAGGAAATAGCGAATAATGGTCTGGATGAGAAAGGTACACAGGTACTCTACACCTATTATCTTCAGGCTTAACATCCAAGAGAACAGCAGCGTATTCTTTTTCTATTCAGGAAAGGTTGCGCTGTTTTTTTCAATTTTGAGGTTTGTTTATGCGTCTAAAGTCACGGGATTGGTTAAATGTTCATATGTATTTTGCATAATGAAGAGATTTTGGTCACCTTCCCTTTATTTTTCCCCCTCTTTATCCGACATAAGTAATAGAAGTTTACATAATGAATGTGTCAAAGGATGTTATTCCTCCTGTAATGGTCACCCGTAACCCACACTACAATAGAACGGAGCTTGCCCATGTTCAAGAAAATCCTGTCTCTGTTCAAGACACAGCCAGAGCTTGCGAACCAGATTACAGCTTCCGCTTCAGCGTTACCATCGACGACAACCATTCCCCCGCGTATGGTCCGTAGTAAGCGTAAGAAAAAAGCGGAAGGGGATTGGACACGCCAGCCGGAGGAGCCTAGTACAGCAGATCAGCTGCTTGGTCTCCCAAGTGAATATAAAGTGCTGAACGACTTACTTGTTACCAATCCAAAGTCACGCTCCGGTTATTCGCAGATTGATCATGTCGTGATCGGTCCGCGGGCAATCTTCGTCATCGAAACCCGGAATCTGACGACAGGTGAGATCCGCGGCGGCCGAAGAGAAGCCAATTGGTCGGTCAGCAGCAGCCGGGTCAAAATGTACAATCCGCTCATGCAGCATCGTGCCCATGTTGAAGCCATTCATGCACACCTCGGAGATTACAAAAGAGTACGCCTTGTCTCCATGGTCACCTTCACGAACCGTTGCCGTATCAGTGTTGATCCTGCTGTGAGGTATGTGAATTCGGATGAATTGATCATCTACGACCATGAATTGGTAGAGACCATTCAGCGCAAGACGGAACGACTTGAGACTGAAGTTCCCGAGACTGTCTTTCAAGAGAAGGATATTCAGGCGATCTACACTCTGCTCTCATCGGTCAATTCCACGGATCCTCAGATTCGGTCAGAACACATGGAGAAGGCGAAAGGTATCAAATAATCTTGCTTCACGAACACTGTTGTCCATATGGGCGACAGTGTTTTTGTGTTGCGGTGGTAGTTAGTATAGGGAGAGTAAAAGGCTTTAGACACAGGTATATCGTCGTATACAACCGATTTTCTACTTGTGATAGAATGTAGACCATGTCCAATTGTGAATCAAGCATGTTATCTGAAAGGATATTCTTGTAAGTTATACAACCGATAAGGGGAAGATCATACGATGAAATGGAATGATACGATAAAGACGTTCACCGTCATGTTCAGTTTGGCAGTAATTCTGACAGCTTGTGGTGGTGGAGCTAAAGAGGCGTCATCGCCGGAGTCTGCTTCGGGTACAGAAGGTACTTCGTCGGAGACAAGCAGTCCAAATACGACCGTCACAGAAACAGCAGCATCCGGTTCGAATGGAAGTGAGCAGACAGGTTCAGCTACAGAAGAATCTTCTTCAGCTGACGACGGCAAGATTGGAAAGGATTCCACACTGGAAGAGTTGAAGCAGAAGTATGCGGATAAGCTTGGTTATATCCGTATCCCGCTTACGGATCAGCCGGTGCGCCGGGTCAGTGAGGAAGGTTCCAAAAATATTAACGTGGCCAACTATAGCGATGCCGTTGTGGACATGAATGCGGGGGTACCGATTCATTCCGATTCGCAGCGATTGATTGATGATGCCTTTCCTTTTTTCACAACTGTACAAGCACCTGATGAATCTTATGTAACCTGGGAAGAAGCAACCAATCTGGAACGTGCCATGGTGAAAACGCTATTTATCGCCCGTGAAGGTCTGCTGATTACTGAAGATGCGATGAAAAATAAGGATTACAGCAGTACATCGTTCCAGGATTCCAAAGATTTCTTCAGCATTACAGCGAAATTTGAATCCATGGCGCCTGTTGCACAGCATCCTTATGACATCACATTGACTACTCTATACGACAAGGCCCGCACGTCGTGGGGCAAGCTTGCTGAGATGGACCCGGAGCAGGATGAAGCAGCATATGCCGAGATGTATAAGACGACGAGAACCGATGCCAATAATGCGATGGGATTGCTTAATGTTCTGTTGTCTACGAATGAGAAAGAACGGATCAAAGAGATCTACGGGGAATAAAAATAGCCGGATAGAGTTATCCTGGATGATACTGGTAACATGTCTGGGTCACAATGCCTTCAAACTCTGACTACCGATTGAAGCGGTGTCAGGGTTTTTCTGGTTTTTTCCAATAGGGGTATGATATGTTTTTAGAAGTAAGACATGTACGGAATAGGTGAGGTGCGTGTGCAAGATGTGGTGGATGAACTTTTGTAAACGCTTTAAATTTAAAACAAAGCTAATCTTGTTTTTATCTGCGGCAACGGTCCTAATCTCGGGAATCACAGGGTTAATCACCTATCGCATCCATATTGACCTGTTCAATGAAGAGGTCAGTCGCCAGTATAGCCTTACAGCTGAGCAGATTCTTGCACGTCTGGATTCTCGGGTACACGACATGTACAAAGTCACCGATTATATCACACTGAATCCCTCCGTGAAAAATGCCATCAAAGCACAGACCTCAGGCATCTCATCCTATGATCAGATGAAGCTGGAAGATGAACTGGATGATCAGTTGTATCAGGTAAGGCTGGATGCACCCGAGATCATGGGGCTCCGCATATATGATCTGAAGGAAAACATATTTAATCTCGGCGCCTTCGCTGGCTCGTTTCAACAGATGGACCCTTCCTATCTTGCGGAAATGGTTCATAGACTGGAAGGAACGGGCGGCGAATATGGTTGGAATCGTTTGGGGCCGGATGCCTTCTTGCAGGAGGAACAATCCAATTGGATTCTAGCGGGACGATTAATGCGGTCTGTTGATCTGGAGACCTATGGCGTCATGTTAATTCTGTTTAACACCTCGTTGTTCGAATCTTATCTCAAAGATCTGCGACTGAATGAGGAAGTGGCTGTCTACTTGTTTGACGCAGATGGTGAACTTCTATATGCCTTTCATAATCAGGATGCAGACCCACCACCGCTTACCGAGCTAAGCCTAGGGGCGACCGAGATCAGGGATGAGCAGGGAACAACCCACTTGTATACGAAACAAACGTCAGACAAAGCGGGCTTTACGTTGGTCAGCAAGGTCTCACTCGCTCAGATTCAGAACAAGGGAAAGATCATTGTAAAAGTTGCCGTGTTCTCTGCGGTAGCGAGCGTATTATGCTCATGGCTTATCATTACCGTAATTAGCGGCAGACTGTTGCGTCCGCTTGCGAGTCTGGTCAACGCGATGAAAAGAGTCCGTGATGGACAGTTCGATACACGGGTAAGGATTGAGTCCCGGGATGAGCTAGGCTTCATCGGTGAACGATTCAATGCAATGGCGTCCCGGATTGATACGCTGATCCATGAAGTGTATGAACGGGAACTCAGTGAAAAAGAAGCCGAACTCAAAGCCATTCAGGCCCAGTTGAATCCCCATTTTCTGTTTAACACACTCAGTATGTTTTTCTGGAAGTTCTATATGCTTGGCGATGAGAAATCGGCTCGCCTGGTCACTGCATTGTCTGAGATGCTGCAGTATACGCTGGAGCCCGTGCAGCGACTAACGATCGTGCAGGATGAGATGAAGCAAATGGATCATTACCTGCAGATTCAGCAGGCTCGGTATCAGGAAGCTTTGTCGATTACAATTACCGTTCCTGATGAATTGCTTCGCTGTCAGGTTATCCGACTGTTGCTTCAGCCCATCGTGGAGAATGTTTTTGTTCATGCCTTCTCGGACAAAAGGAACAACCGCCATCTGGAGATTCGTGGCTCGCGGCAAAACGGACATGAGGGTGAGCCGGATCTGCTCATCATTGAAATCTCAGATAACGGCTGCGGCATGCACGCATCGGTCATTGAAAACATTATGACGCCAGTGGCACATGTGGACGACGAACGCCAGCACATTGGTATGCGGAGTGTACTTCGAAGAATTGAGTTGATTCATGGCGAACCCTACGGTGTACAGATCGAGTCGACTGTGGGTGAGGGTACGCTGGTGCGTCTTCGTTTGCCTTATCAGATTGGTGAGGGACTCATGCCGGGAAATTCAGGTGACTGAGAGGAGTAGGTTCTGTGAATGGACGTATGCTTGTGGTGGATGATGAAGTATTATTTCGTCAGGGGTTGATTCATCTGGTTCGTAATAACCCCCTCGGCTGGGAGGTCGTTGGGGAAGCGGCCGATGGAGAAGAAGCGATGCAGGCTGTACACAGCTGCACACCAGATCTCATCATTACGGACATCAACATGCCTGTGATGGATGGTCTGGACCTTGCCGAACGCATACACGAGAGTGGACTGGACATTATGATTATCATTTTGACAGGTTATCGTGAGTTCGAATATGCACAGCGTGCCATCCGTTATGGGGCGATTGAATTTTTGTTGAAGCCGTTCTCGCTCGATGAAGCATGTCAGGTGTTGCAAAAGGCACATGAACGATATCGCCGGAAACAGTCTGACATTCGGATCAGGGAACAATACAGCCAGGTGGACCGTACCGAGAGACTGCGAGAGGAACTGACTTCGCTGGTGCTCCATCATCAATTCGGAGCGATAATGAATCGGATCGAGATTTTGCTGGAAGAAGTGTCCGGGATGAGCTTGTCGCAAGGCAAAGCGGAGATTCATATGCTTATGAAAATCATGGCGGACTTGCTGGTACAACAGCTTCAGCCTCAGGAATCCGGTGGGATGGACTCCACTGCCCCAGATCCACTACTCTGGATTCATACCATTCCTGAAGTCATCGCTTGGGCCCGTTGCAAGAGTGAAGAGTGGGTGGATATGCTGATGCGGCTAACTCAGGAACAGCAGGATCATGTCGTTACACGAGTCATGCAGTATATTGAAATGAACTATTCCAGCACCTGCACGTTGCAGGCCGTGGCTGCCCATGTTCATGTGACACCCAACTACTTGAGCCATTTGTTTAAAAAAGAGACAGGACAAGGCTTCAGCCAATATGTCAGCAAGCGCCGAATTGATAAGGCTAAGCTGCTGCTGCACAGCACTCGGCAGAGCATGGCAGATATAGCGGAACTGACCGGGTTCGATAACTCCAGTTATTTTACAACCGTATTCAAACAGATGACGGGAGTATCGCCCCGCGAATATCGCAAGCAAGTAGCCAAGTGAAGTGCCCGGATTAGTGATGTAGCAATCCCCCTTGAACTGCTGCAGGATCAACCCCACCATGTGGGGTTATTTTGCGTAGAAAATTATAAAAGGATCGTTAAATATCAAATGTTTACGCTTACATTTTTATCTAAAATACAACTATAGTACATCAACAGCAGAGAGGAGTGATGGATATGAAGGGGGAACTGACCGCAGGTCCGCCGTCTGGATTACAACCGCCGGACAGTGAGATGAAGCATCGGATTCGGCAGCAGCGACTGCGACGATTCAAGATGAATATTCCGTTAATCTTGATGTTTGTGCCGGTGATTATGTTCTATCTTACCTTTCGTTATGCACCCATTGGAGGTCTGGTCATGGCCTTCAAGGATTATAACTTCTATGATGGGCTGTGGAATAGTCCATGGGTGGGCTTTCAGCATTTTCAGACGCTGTTCAGTGATCCGCGCACGGTGGAGATTATTCGCAACACCTTGTTCCTCAGTCTCTTAAGCATTATTATCGGATTTCCCATTCCGATCATTCTGGCCATCATGCTCAATGAAGTGCGAAACATGGCATTCAAGCGAACAGTACAGACGGTAGTCTATATGCCACATTTCTTCTCCTGGGTTATCATTGCGATGATGATCATGACGGTCTTCTCTTTGGAAAATGGGATCGTAAACCGCTGGGTTGAGGCCTGGACGGGAGCGCCTTATCCCTTCATGTACAACAAGGGCTCCTGGGTTGCAGTATTTGTCGGCTCAGGGATCTGGAAGGACATGGGCTTCAATGCCATCATTTTTCTCGCGGCACTAACGACCATTGATCCGAGCCAGTATGAGGCTGCGCAGATGGATGGAGCCAGCAAAATGCGTCAGATCTGGCATGTCACCCTGCCCGGTATACGCTCCACCATTATTCTCCTGCTGATCCTGTCGATGGGACGAGTGATGGAGGTTGGATTCGATCAGGTGTATATGCTTCAGAATTCCAATGTCAACGAGATAGCGGATGTCATCAGTACGTATATCTACCGCACCGGTCTTCAGGGAGCACAGTTCAGCCTGACAACGGCGATGGGATTGTTCGAATCCCTGGTTGCATTTATCCTCATTTTCAGTGCCAATTATATCGCGCGTCGATTTAACGAAGGTTTGTGGTAGGGAGGGAGAACAGCATGAGAAAAACCAAAGGAGAAAAAGTCTTTTACCTAATCAATTATGTATTGTTGTCACTGGTTGCCATCAGCTGTATCCTGCCCTTACTGAACATCGTTGCCTTGTCATTTAGTGATGCGAGAGCGGTCGTTTCAGGTCAAGTGGGGTTATGGCCCGTCGATTTCACCTGGTTCTCCTACCACAGCCTAATTACGGGAACACCGATCCTGAATGCATTCTGGAACAGTGTGGAGATCACATTGATCGGTACAGGGCTGAGTATGGCGGTGACGATTATGGCGGCATATCCCCTGTCACGCAGACATTTTTACCACCGGCGCTTTTTTACGATGGCGATGGTATTCACGATGATTTTTAACGGTGGACTCATTCCAACGTACTTGGTCGTGCAAAATCTCGGTCTTGTGAACAGTTACGGTGCGCTTTGGCTACCGGGCCTGGTGAGCACGTATAACATGCTGATCATGCGATCTTATTTTGAAAATCTCCCGGGAGAAGTAGACGAGGCCGCGCGCATCGATGGTTGTGGTGAACTGGGGCTTTTGTTCCGAATTGTGTTGCCATTATCCAAACCTTTGCTGGCGACTATAGCCCTCTTTTACGGCGTAGGTTACTGGAATTCGTTCATGAGTGTGATGATTTATATCAATGATACGTCCAAATACAACATGACCGTGCTCGTCCAGAATATGATTATGTCCAATCTGAATGTACAGGATTTTACCGATCCAACGATGATATCGAATCTGACCCCGGAAGGCATCCGGGCAGCGGCTGTCATTGTGATGGTCATACCCATTTTGGCGGTGTATCCGTTCTTGCAGAAGTACTTCGTTAAAGGGGTCATGCTTGGATCAATTAAAGGTTAAGGCAGGCTGCAGGTTAACCCGCATGGGTTCATATTACAGGAGAGAAAGAGGGTCTTATCTATGGCGTTAACGATGAAGGCATGGATGAAGTCGGGTCTCGTTCTGGGCTTGATCGGTGGTTTGCTGGCGGGATGTACAGGAGATAACGGTAGCGAACAGGGGGAAGGCGAAGGCAACAGGGGGAACATCACGTCAACGATCTATGATCGGGGCGCGGTCCCAAGCGGCATGGGTACGATCGAAGATAACATGTGGTCCAAGTGGATCAACGAGAACGGGCCGGCTAATGTAAAATATACAGCAGTTCCCCGCTGGGAATCCCAGTCCAAACTTAACGTTTTATTCGCTTCTGGCAGTGCACCGGATATTATTTTTGAATTCGGTACGCCCATCCGTAACACACTGTTTAATCAGAAACAGCTGATGCCGCTGGATGAGATGATCGAGAACTCGAGCGTGGAATACAAAGCCTTGATGGAAAAATATCCTCAGCTCAAGAAGGCCGGCATCAAAAGTGATGGCAAGCTCTATGAAGTGGGCCGCATGAACGAGGTGTTTCCGTTGACAAGCTTTTTCATTCGGGAAGACTGGCTGGAAAAGTTGAATCTGGAGGTGCCGACCAACGAGGAAGAGATGCTGGCGGTGGCCAAGGCCTTCACGGAGAATGATCCCGATGGAAACGGAGCGAATGATACATACGGCATCGGTGGATTTCAGTACGGAGATACGGCGGGTCTTTTCCGTTATATGTATAACGCCAACTGGGTGAACGTGGAGAATGGGGAGATGGTGGTTGGTCCCAACAACATGAAGGAAGCCGCGGCATTCAAACGTGTATTATATGAAGCAGGCGTGGTGGATAAGGACTTACTGACCGACAAGGACGGGGCCAAGGCGAAGCAGGATTTCCTGAATGGCAAAATCGGTATGTACGCGGCCATGACTTCGGATTATACCGGGTTTGCAGCGAAGGAACTGGATACACTGATGCAAAATGTTCCTGAGGCTAAATTAAAGGTCATCGCTCTGCCAACCACGTCCGTAGGACAGCACACGATGGTGTGGAATAACCCGGTTCAGATGACTGCAGCTGTGAATGCGCGAGCCAAAAATCCGGAAGCAGTCATGCAATATATCGATTTTCTGACCAAAACAGAGTCAGGCCGAACCTTCAAAAATGGATTTGAAGGCACGCATTATACGTTGAACGATCAAGGCTGTCCGCGTATCTCGGATCAGGGGAAATACAAGCAGGAGATCAGCTGGGCAGGCGATTACGCCATGCTGTACAGTCGCCTGGAGGAAGGCAAATGTGGGTACACTGAAATGTTGTTCAGCGAAGAGATTCCGTCGCAGAAGGAAGGACTTCGACTTTTTAAGGAAGCGCGTGAGGTATACATGACGGATCTTCCGGTGGGAGAGGGCGTTACCCATTCGGAACATATGCCGCAGTTGCCGAAGGAACTCCAGGTGAAGCTGACCAATGTGACGACAGCCATTAACGATATCTTTACCCGTTCCATCATTGGCGGAAGCAAATATACGGTGGAACAGGCTGCTGCCGAAGCACAGCAGAAGTGGGAACAGGGCGGTGGCCCGGAGATTGAAGCATGGTACAAAGACTGGTGGAGCAAGGAAAAGGATAATGTACTGGTCTGGGACGATTTCTATGAAATCTATGAACAGCAACAGGCTGATTTTGAAAAATCGAAGTGAATTCAAGGATTCAAATCATCCATAAGATTTATAATTTTTGGTGTTGGCAGGAATAAGCGCTCTGATCTCCTGATCAGAGCCTTTTTACGTGAATATTTGCCTGAAAAATGAAGTGAATAGGAAGTTCTTGCATCTTGCTTGAAACTATATCTGGAACGATGCGTATCATAAGGTATTAATTGTTTTTTAATGTAGAATATTGCCGTATTTCAGAGTATAGTTAAGGAATAATTTAACTTATATTCAATTATGATGTAGGGATGAAAATTACTGAAAACCATGAAAAAGTGGGAAGAACACCATGTATGAAACTATTGGAGGTTGAGTATGAGTTCATTTAAAGGCTGGTTAAATTCAACAAAACAAGGACTTGAAGAGCAAGTCAAAAAATTTAAAAATAAAGATTTTATGGACGCCGTAGTTGCAGGCTGTGCACTGGTTGCTTTTGCGGATGGTTCCATTGACGAAACCGAGAAGAACAAGATGGCCGGCTATATTAAACTGAGTCAGGAATTGAAAGTATTCGACATGGGAGAAGTGATTACACGCTTCAATCATTATGTCGCGAACTTTGAGTTCTCTCCGGAGATCGGGAAGCAGGAAGCGCTGAAAGCTATTGGGAAATTCAGATCCAAGCCGGATGTAGGCCGCGTTATTGTGGGCGTGTGCAGTGCGATTGGTTCAGCTGACGGCAACTTTGATGACCAGGAGAAAAGAGTCGTTGCTGAGATATGCAACGTGCTTGGACTGAATCCGGGTGAATTCAATCTCTGAGTAGCTATTTTACATATGAAGGGAGGTGAAAATCAGTGGCAAGCATTAATTTGGTCAAAGGACAGAAGATTGATTTAACCAAAGGCAATGCAGGACTTACTGAGGTGATAGCTGGTCTCGGTTGGGACCCGGTAACTGCCAAAGGCTTCTTCGGAAGAAAGAAACAGGCGGATATCGATTGTGATGCATCGGCGATCATGTTGAATGAAGAAGGCAAGTTGGTGAAGGACTCCAACCTGGTTTGCTTCCACAACAAGCAAAGTGCATGTCGTTCGGTTATCCACTCAGGTGACAATCTAACAGGACAGGGAGACGGTGACGACGAACAGATCAAAATGGATCTGTCCCGTATTCCTGCTGATGTTCATAAAGTATTAATCGTTGTTAATATCTACGATTGCGTCAATCGCAAGCAAGATTTTGGCATGATTGAGAAGGCTTATATTCGTATTCTGGATGGTAAAAATTCCAGTGAGCTGGTGAAGTTCAATCTATCCGATAACTACACAGGTTCAACAGCGTTGATCTGTGGTGAATTGTATCGTCATGGAGGTGAATGGAAATTCTCGGCAATTGGAGAGGGTTCCCATGCGGTACATATTAACGAACTCGCTCGCAGGTACTCCTAAGTACAAGATTTAATCTAATTCGACAATAATCCTGATATTCATATGTAACGATAACTACAATAAATTATAAATAAGCGAGGATGATCAACGATGGCAATTAATCTCTCCAAAGGTCAAAAGATCGATCTGACTAAAACCAATCCAGGTCTGACTAAAATTACAGTAGGTTTGGGCTGGGATACCAACAAATATGATGGCGGAAAAGACTTTGACCTGGATGTATCGGTATTCTGTGCGAATGCAAACGGTAAAGTAGAAGGCGAGAAAAACTTCATCTTCTTCAACAATCCACAAAATGAAAATGGTTCTGTGGTTCACACCGGTGACAACCGTACAGGCGATGGCGATGGTGATGATGAGCAGATCAATATCGACCTGCCTAACGTTCCCGCCAATGTAGAGAAAATTGCATTTTCCATCACGATCTACGAAGCTACGGAACGTAGCCAGAACTTCGGACAAGTCTCCCGTGCTTATGTGCGAATCGTCAACGAAGCAAACAACGAAGAATTGATTCGTTTCGACCTCGGAGAAGACTTCTCCATTGAAACGGGTGTAGTTGTTGGTGAGTTGTATCGTCATAACGGCGAATGGAAGTTCAGTGCCATTGGTAGTGGTTACCAGGATGGATTGGTTGGACTGACACGCGACTACGGTTTGCAATAGGACGTACAGAATGACTTACAGGATGGGAAGAACCGTCTCCTGGACGGTTCTCCTTTTCATTTAATCAGATATCTTGGAAAGGTGGAAAAACAAATGACGATCAGTCTTGCCAAAGGACAACGTATTGACCTGACTAAGACGAATCCGGGTCTTACCCGTGTCGTGGTTGGGTTAGGTTGGGATACGAACAAATATAGTGGTGGAGTCGATTTTGACCTGGACGCTTCGGCTTTTTTGCTGTACGAAGATGGCAAAGCCAAAGGTACGGATGACTTTGTTTTTTACAACAATCCAAGCGGTGGTGCGGGTTCAGTGACACATACCGGTGACAATCGTACGGGTGAGGGTGAAGGCGATGATGAGCAAGTAGTCGTTGACTTCAGCAAAATCCCTGCGCACATTCACCGGATCGGGATTACGGTAACGATCTATGATGGAGATGGACGAGGGCAGAATTTTGGACAAGTCTCCAACGCTTTTGTTCGTGTTGTTGATGCTGCAAGCGATCGGGAAGTGCTTCGTTTCGACCTGGGAGAAGACTACTCCACAGAAACAGCAGTTGTGTTCTGTGAGTTTTACCGTGCAGGTGCGGACTGGAAATTCCAGGCGGTAGGCAGTGGCTTTACGGGCGGACTTTCTGCTTTATGCAAACATTACGGACTGGATGCACAATAACTTGGCATAAGAAAGGTGAGTCTGCTATGGCGATTTCTGTCGTGAAAGGCCAGAAGAGTGATCTGACCAAAACCAATCCGGGCTTGTCCCGTCTAACCGTAGGCATTGGTTGGGAGGCAGCTTCCGGAGTGGAGCTGGACACATCGGCATTCCTTCTGGCTTTAGACAATAAAGTGGCTGGAGATGAGGATTTTATCTTCTATAACCAGCCTTCTACCTCGTTCATCACGTATATGGATGGTGGGCAGGTTGGTGGAGAAAAGAAACAGTTCGCCATTGATCTTGGCAAAATCCCTGCCCGAATTGAGAAAATCGCCTTCAGCCTGACGATTCATGACGGTGAAGCACGACGACATCATTTTGGACAGGTACAGCATGGTTTTTTACGGTTTGCCAATGCAGCTACAGGTCAGGAAGTGATGAGATATGATCTGGGCAGTGGTTTTACAGTGGAGACCGCGATTGTCATCGGTGAATTGTATCGTCATAACGGAGAATGGAAGTTTAATGCTATAGGATCGGGTTTTGCAGGTGGCTTGAATGCACTATGCGCCAACTTTGGTGTGGATGTGGATGGTGGATCAGATTCTGCGCCAAGCACATCAACCATACCACCGACAGCTGCACCGACTCCACCACCCCCGGTACCCGTACCTCAGCCGACGCCTGCTCCTGTGAATTCGATCAATTTCAGCAAAATTGAATTGAAGAAGAAAGGTGACACCATTAACCTCAAGAAAAATGCAGGGGGACTTGGTGAAATCCTGATTAACCTGAACTGGAATCAACAGGGTGGCAAAGGGTTATTTGGTCGTAACAAGAGTATTGATCTGGACTTGGGTTGCCTGTTCGAGATGAAGGATGGTACACGGGATGTGATCCAGGCCTTGGGACAAACATTTGGTTCGCTGAACCGTTTTCCTTATATTGCCCTGGATGGTGATGACCGGACAGGATCGGTTAAAACGGGAGAGAATCTACGGATTAATGGAGCACGCATTTCGGAAATTGAGCGCATCCTGGTATTTACCTATATTTATGGTGGCGTGGCCAACTGGTCTCAAGTAGACGGTGTGGTAACCATCCAGCAGAAGGACGGCCCCGATATCATTGTCCGAATGAATGAATACGGAAGTCCACTCGGCATGTGTGGCATTGCCATGTTACGCAATGTGAACAATGAGACATTCAGCATTGAACGAATTGTGCAGTTCTATAATGGGCATCAGGCGTTGGACGAGGCTCATGATTGGGGAATGCAGTGGGTTGCTGGAAGAAAATAATCATTCGTATTTATTCAATCCCTCCAGATTAAGGAGGGATTGGTTTTTATGCCCCGACAGCTTGAATCAATTCATGCAGATTGGCTATTGCCAAAGGTGCGAGGAGGAGACAATCCTGAAATATTTTAATTTTTTGAGTCTGGAAGAAGAAGATACTTTATTTTTCTCTTCGCCCGTCTCGTTCAATCACCGGACTTCCAAAGATTTACTGGCATATGCTGTTGGGGCCGCTTTATATATGCCCGCGACGCGCACACATATCGCGGACGACATTATAAATGGTAAGCATGAAGGTCTGACGACCATTATTATTGATCTGGAGGACGCTGTGGGTGACGACCAAGTGGAGTTTGCCGAACAGTGTCTGGCACAGCATCTAACTCAACTGATGACTTATATGGAGACAGGCATGCTCAGTCAGGATCGAGTGCCTCTTCTGTTTGCTCGTGTACGTTCACCACAACAGTTGGAACGTCTGATTGATACGTTGGGAGAACTGGTATCCATGCTGACAGGCGTGGCTTTGCCCAAGTTCTGTGTGGGGAATGGAAGAGCCTATTTCGAACAGATCCGCAAGTATAATCAACTGAAACCGGATCATTATCCCGTCCTCTATGGAATGCCTATCCTAGAGACTGCTTCGATAATCTATCGGGAAACAAGATGGGAGACTTTGCTGGATCTTCGAAACATCCTCGATGAAAATGATGAATATGTGCTCAATGTACGCATTGGTGCGACCGATTTCTCCAGCCTGTTTGGACTACGCCGCAGCCCGGAATTGACCATATACGATATCGCCACGATCCGTGACTGCATCTCGGACATTATCAATTTGTTCGGTCGGATGGACAAGCCGTACGTGATTTCGGGTCCAGTCTGGGAATATTTTAGCCAGCGGGAGCGCGTGTTCAAGCCTCAATTACGACAGACTCCATTCGAAGAAACTCTCGGCAAATCAGGGCTGCATCTGAGAATGAAATATATTACGAACACAATGGATGGATTGATGCGTGAAGTCATGATGGACAAGGAAAATGGAATTGTAGGCAAAACGATCATTCATCCTTCTCATATCAAGCCGGTACAAGCGATGTACGTTGTTACACATGAGGAATATTCCGATGCACAAGACATCATCGCCCGTAATGACGGTAGCCTGGGTGTGTTCAAAAGTAATTACTATAACAAAATGAATGAGATTAAACCACACTTGAGCTGGGCAAATCGAATTCTAATCCGATCACAAATATATGGGGTGTTACATGAACATCAGCATTTTGTCGGGCTCTTGCCCAAGCACGAACAACAAGACAACTACGTTTCCAATTCTTGATCAATTCAGTCTGCACGTTCAGGTCACACATAATCCGCTGCAACTGCCACTGGAATCATTATTTTCAATGGCTGCACGAATCAATAAGAAACGTTCTTTTCTGTTTGTAAGCAGACTGCTGGGCAAGCATATCCCGGTTAACCCGTATACCTCGCTTCTGAGCGGCGCTGCATTGGCTGTTCTGTTATATGAGCACCTGACTGAAAAGACGGAAGAGACCAAAGATCAGATCATCGAATGGAAACGGGAAATGGTCGAAGGATTGATTGATCCCAAGCAAGCTCGGCAAGTATACAACATGCTGTTGCAAGAAAAGTTGAGTTTGCCAGAAACGATTCGTTTTGTTGGTTTTGCCGAGACAGCTACAGCGCTGGGCCACAGCATGTACGAGATGTTTGCTGATCATGCTTCCTACATTCACACCACTCGCGAATATGTTCCAGCGATGCGTCCGGATATTCAATTTGAAGAAGAACATTCCCACGCGATGGCTCATCGCTGTTATGCGTTGGATCACGAAGCTTTTGCAGGAGAGGGTCCAATTGTTCTGGTGGACGATGAGATTACGACGGGCAAAACGACGTTGAATATCATTCGGGATATTCAGGCCCGATATCCTCGGAAGCAATATGTGATTGCTTCACTGCTGGACTGGCGTACGGAAGCGGACGAGAATCGATTTGCCGAACTGGAAATTGAGCTTGGGATTACCATTACACCATTAAGCCTGTTGAAGGGTCGCATTGACGTGGTGGGTACTCCGCAGTTGGAAGCAACACAGCAAGATGAGCAGCTGTCCCATCCTGCCGTGACGCTTCAGACATCTAACGTTGCCGATGCCTTCGATCAGCTTTATGCCACTTCGGAGGATGGTGAAGGTAACCGTAGCGCAGCGAGCTACGTCCAGCATACGGGCAGGTTTGGTATGCAATCCCGGCATAATGGCGTATTACGTCAGGAGATTAGCCAGATTGCAGAACGACTTCGGTCGCAGCGTACGGGAGAACGGACTTTGGTGATGGGAACAGGGGAGTTCATGTACATTCCGATGCGTATTGCTGCTGAGATGGGGGAAGGCGTGTTGTATCAATCCACTACTCGCAGTCCAATCCATACCCATCCGGCTCCAGGATATGCTGTTCGTAGTGGTTCTGGATATGCCTCACCGGAAGACGCATCTGTTCGTAACTTTATCTACAACATCGCCCCGGGACAATATGACGAAATTTTTGTTCTGCTGGAGAGACAGATGTCCGAAGAACGAATGGAACCGATGGTGAAGGTACTGGAGCAGCTGGGATGCGGACCCATTCATATTGTATATTGCGGCTTGCCAGAGAAGACAGGGGACAACGAGCAATGAACTTAACTACACTGGAGCTAATCAGACAACGTGAGATTCAGTCTCCCGAGCCGATGGGCAGCTATGCTGCATCCGACGTTGTTTTCCTACTGAAGGATATCAGCCATGTGGATCTGGAAAAGGGAACAGGTGAACGGGAGCAGGCGATCCAATCCGGAGTTCATTATTCGGAGATGTTACCTGTGGAATATCAGCCCACAGCCGAATACATCGAGCTGTTTCACCAGACGTTGGAACAATCCGCCGCGAGAATCGCACTTCATACCGCCATCGTGGCTGAGAAGATCGTGGAGCGCAGGGGCCTGAATCTTGTGCTGGTATCTCTGGCTCGAGCGGGAACTCCTATTGGCATCCTGATCAAGCGATATATTGAATTGAAATACAAGGTGACGATTCCGCATTATAGTATCTCGATTATTCGTGGCAAAGGTATGGATGAGAACGCAATTTTATATATTTTACAGCAGCATGGGCTGGAAAAAGCCATTCAGTTTGTAGATGGTTGGACCGGCAAAGGGGCTATTCGCAAAGTGCTGAAAGAATCCTGTGATCAAATGGAACGGACTTATGGCGTAAGACTGGATGATGATCTTGCCGTGTTGGCCGATCCGGGGCAATGTTCAGGCACCTTTGGGACAAGGGAAGATTATCTCATTCCTAGCGCTTGTCTGAATTCGACGGTCTCGGGACTTGTGAGCCGTACAGTGCTTCGGGATGATCTGATTGGGCCGACAGATTTTCATGGAGCCAAATGGTATCGTGAATGGTCCTCTGACGATGTGTCGAACCAATACGTGGATACCATCGCTCAGCATTTTCCACAGGTGATGAACCAAGCGGAACTTCGTACGGACACCAATGCTATCGGTACTTTGGAAATCACCTGGAAAGGCTGGCAGGATATTGAGTCCATTCAGCAATCCTTTGGCATTGCGAGCATCAATCTGATTAAACCTGGAATCGGAGAAACAACCCGGGTGCTGCTGCGCCGGGTCCCTTGGAAGATTCTTGTGGACCGTCTGGATAATCCGGATTTGCAACATATCATGATGCTCGCCAGAGACAGAGATGTGCCGGTTGAGGTATATCCGGGATTAACCTATTCCTGTTGCGGCATTATTCAATCCCTGGGAGGTGGAGGAGAATGATGATCTACGCAAGTGATCTGGACCAGACGCTGGTGTACTCCCGTCGTGCGCTCCGTATTCCCGAAGATACACCGGGACTTGTTCCCGCAGAGTGGATTAACGGCAAGTTGTCCGCTTTTATGTCAGCATATGCACTGGAGCGGTTGCAGTCTTTGCCACAAGACATTGTATTTATGCCTGTGACGACACGTACCGTGGAGCAGTACCGGCGCATTCATATTTTTCAGACCGAATGTATTCCGAAATATGCGGTGACGAGCAATGGTGGCAACATCATTGTCGATGGTCAGGTAGACGATGAATGGAACCTGCATATTCGTTCTTTGCTTCGTCAGCAGGCAGCTGCACCCGAAGAGATCCTGGATTTATTTGACGACGTACTGAGCCCGGAATGGGTGATTAACCAGCGATTGTGTGATGAGCTGTTCTATTCACTATTGATCGAACGTGATAAGCTTCCAATGGAACGCATTGCCGACAAGATTCGGGTGTTAGAGACGCTGGGATGGGAGAGTTCAATTCAGGGTCGGAAGCTCTATCTGGTGCCTTCGGCCGTGAACAAAAGAGCTGCAGTGGAGCATATTAGGCAATGCATTGGCGATGTACCTGTAATTGCTTCAGGTGACTCCTTGCTGGATCGCTGTTTGCTGGACTTTGCGCAGCATGCCATTGCTCCATCTCACGGGGAGCTGCATGTGGAGAGACAGCGTGTACCTGAGCAGGTACCGTATCAATTTACGGAACAATTCGGTGCTTTTGCAGCAGATGAGATTCTCGATTACGTTCACCGTATCCATAACGATCAACAGATCCAGATAGACCATGCCGTGATAAGGGAGACCGTATAAATGAAAAAAATGAAGATTTACTTCAACCGTTGGTTCTCTGTAACGTATCATTATATGAATGCGATTCGAGACAATGAGGATGGTTTCGAATTTGAAATATACGGCACGCATCCTGATCCGGGACATATGGCATTACAGGGCTGTGATGTTGCAGAGGTTGAACCGCGTGTAACGGGCCGGGAATATGTTGATTTTTGCCTCGACTTTTGCCGTCGTCATCAGATTGATGTCTTTATTCCGCGCTGGAACATGCTGGACATCAGTAGACATATCTCCTTGTTCGAAGAGATCGGTACACGGGTTATCGTATGCTCGGATACGGAATTGCTGGAACAATTGATGGAGAAAGACCGCTTCTATGAATCGGTACGTGAGAAGGGCATTATGGAGATTCCGGATTATTTCACGGTCAGTAATGCTGCACAATTCCAGCAAGCCTATGAGGCGCTGCGTGCACGTGGACATGATGTATGCTTCAAACCATGTAATGGTGAGGGTGGTATGGGATTCCGGGTCATTAACAATGAACGTGATCCGTTGCAGGAGTTGTTCGGATATGCGCTTAACTCGATTTCATATGAAGATGCCCTGCGTGCGTTCTCTTCTGCTCCGTCCTTTCCCAATGTCATGGTGATGGAGGTGCTGGAAGGATACGAGTACAGCATTGATTGTCTTTCGGATCGCGATGGGAAACTATTAACGGCTATTCCGCGTAGAAAAGAAAGAGGACGCTTACGCTTACTCGAAGAAAACGAGGAATTGCTGGCGATTGCCCGCAATGTGGCAGAGGTATATCGGATTCCTTATAATTTTAATATTCAGATGAAATACCGCAAGGATACACCGAAGCTGCTTGAGATCAATCCGCGAATGTCGGGTGGGTTGCACATGTCTTGTCTGTCCGGCGTGAACTTCCCTTATCTCGCGGTCAAGTCTGCACTTGGCCATGATATTGGACCACTTCATCCGAAGTTTGGTCTTCTGGGAAGTCACATCGAACAGCCATTTATAATCGACGTTCAGAAGGTAAGCGGAGTACATCACGTCTAGCTGAGAATTTCCCTCAACATTGACACCTTCTGGATGGTTTTTTTACAATACGGATAAGAGGTTATTCAAAAAGTCCACTTTTGATTACGAATAATGCCTTACTGCATCATCAGCATCGAATATGAAATTCAGCCGAAATAAGCGGGAGGCTTACGAAGTATGTTTCCTTTGGAAACATTGTGGTTGCTCACGTAGTTTTCCTACGCTCCGCTACTCCATTTCTATCTTCATTCCATCTTCTCGGTACTGAAAACCAGACTTTTTGAATATGCACTTTATGTGTTGTTACAGGCAGGAGGATAAGTAATGTTACGGAAAACGAAGATAGGTATAGGCGCACTGGTCGGTTATGGTCTCGCGGCGATCTCGAGTCCCTTTCTACCGGATGTTATCACGTGGGCGATTCCGGCACTGGCAACTGTGGTGGGGGGACTGATTCCTTCACGTTCCACGCCACGTACACAGGTCGAGGGTTCGTCATCAGCACCTGTACCCATTACAGACATTGGAAATGAAACATCTCGCTTGAACGGTGGACAAGCGCCGAGCGCAGTGCCAGCAGGGACTATAGAAGCTTCCCCGGCACAGCCCCATTCGAGTTCCACTCCCGCTCAACATGGGGGCTCAGAACAAGCGAAGCCTTCCCGGACTGAACCAGATCCTGTATTTGATCCGGTGATTGAGTACCTGGAAGTTCTGGAGGACATGATCATCTCCGAAGGTCAGAAGAACGAGCTGGATAATGAGATCGTGGAGAAATCACTGGCGTTGTTTGCTCGTCTGCAGCGTGTGATTCCTTCCCTTCAGGAGCTGAACAACGGGGATATCAACCATACGGTGCGCAGACTGATTTTGAAAGACCTGAACGGTTTTATTAATCCATTTCTACGTTTAAGCGGAGAAGCCAAACGCAATAATCGGCGTATGCTTTTGAATGGTCTTCGGGACGTGGATTCCAAGATATCGGATATTGTATCAACGATTGAACATAAAGACTTAATGGAGCTCCAGAACAAAGCGGAATTAATACATCAACGGTATAACAGCTCTGAATTATAGGAGGGATTGGCATGGCAACGGAATGGGCGCAGTTGAAGCAGGAAGATGAGCAACGGATTAACCAGGAAGCAACGCAGCTTATTCAGAAAGTGTCCCAAAGTGATCCGGCTCACCTGGATACCTTAATGGATGATATCGGCAAGTTGGGTGTGAAAACACAAGAGAGAGCAGGACAGACCCTCAAGCTGCTTGATCGTCCAGTCAATGAACTGATGTCGGGGAATCGGGCTGAGGTATCGAACATGATCCTGAAGCTCCGTGATGAATGTGAGAGTCTGCAGCAGAGTAAAAATGTGAGTTTTGTCGGGAAGTTGTTACGTAAAAGCCCGCTGAAAAACTACGTGTACCGTTATCAATCCGTTCGCACAAACATTGATGCCATCATTAACGGGTTGCGGGACGGCAAGGACAACTTGGAAGAAAGCATCGTGAATATGCGTCAGTTGAAACGTTCTTCCATTCAGGAGATCTACAATCTGCAGACCAAAATTTCCTTTGGTAATCAGTTAAAAGCGTTGTTTGAAACCGAGATCGCCAAGCCTGAGAACGAGAATCGTAAAGCACATCTGGAGCGTGGTTTGCGCAAAGTGGTTACGCGTACCCAATCCATGACAGAGATGATCATGCTCTACAATCAGGCGATTGCAGCTACCGACATCATTAATGATAACAATGACAAGCTGATTGATTCAGTGAATAACGCCATTGATAAAACAGCGAATCTGATCACCGTTTCGGCCATGATTGCGATGGCACTCAATGATCAGGAGAAGGTCATTTCTGCTGTGGAAGCTACGAATAAGACAATTGAAGATCAATTCAAGGAGAACGCCAGATTGTTGAAGACAACGACAGAGAAAACGAATGAGTTGTTGTCCAAACCGGCCATGTCCCTTGAAGCGGTCAATCAAGCGATGGGTGATCTGATGTCTGCGCTGGATCTGTCCGAGCAATCCAATCGCCGGATCATCGAGAGCTGTAATGACTACACCAACAAGATGACGACACTTAACGCCAAAATGAGCGATCGATTGGGTCTGGAAGGGCCGAAGGCTGCTGCCATTCCGGAGAAAAACAAACCGGATTCCAGTGCATTAGGATCTTTCCTGGATTAGGGTAAGACTCGCTGCGTATCGTATCGAGATGGCTACATGTATTTATTTTCTACGAGGGACGCCGAGTGCGTCTCTTTGTTTCATTTATTTGATAGAATGAAGGTAAAATCTGGGGTTGTGCGAAGGAGCTTGCTGAACATGCTGGACTTTTCATTCGAGATTATTGATGAGACCAAGATTAATATTCAATACAAATATGGCAGTGAGTTCTTTAACTTTAACCTGTATTATGCGAACGGGGATTGGACATTGCATCCATTTGACGGCATACTGATCCAAAATCGTGAAATGTGCAGTCTCATTGTATCGGAGCTGCTCCGTAACAAAGATTTTCATGTCATGTTGGCCAAAGAGAAAATCATCTTATCTCAACTGCGTACCAGTGTTAACCTCCAATCCAATGAGCCGGATGAATGGGTTGCAGATCGAAGAAACGCAGATTATTCCAGTCATGATGATGAGTTGATGGATTACATAGGGAACCATAGCTTCGAAGAAGTATTGAAGCTTGAGCAAGAACAGATGGAGGCCAGAGTACAGTTCTTCCAACAGATCATTCAGAGAATGTTTATGGAGGGACTTGGGCCGGAAGATGCCGATTTTATCAAAGTTCAGGCCGTGATTCGAATATATAAGGAGACATACGACCGCCTAGGCGAATTGAATGATGACAATCGGGGTGATCGTGGACGCAGAAGATGGTAGTGAAATCCCGCTTGGTATGTAAACAGATAACTATATTTCTGCGAAGTCAGGTAGATCATCCTGATTTGCAAGTGTCATGAATGCTTTTACAGAGAAGCGGATTATGCCCTTGGTGAATCGGTTGCACAATGACATTCGTGAAGATCAGCTATAAGTACCTAACTAGCGTGTGGAAGGGAGACCTTCCTTTTTTTACTGTCAAAATGTTGATAAGTTTATTGTAAAGGGAAAAGTAGGGTAATAAGAATAGGAGCGGGATTGTAAAATACGCTATAATAACCATATGTGTACATAGAAATGATTACATATTGGACGAAGTGGAGAAATCAACATGTCTAATGGAGACTCTGAGCTGGAACATGGTATCGGTTTAGGGGGCTCCGAGCCGGAGGAATGCTTATGATCAAGCTGTTGTATCACCTGAAGAAGTACCGAGTTGCCGCAATTGCAGCCTTAGTCATGATGTTAATTGAGCTGACGGTGGAGTTGGCTCAGCCTTACTTGATCTCCAAGATCATTGATAACGGCATTCAGCAGGGAGACCTGTCAGTCGTCTGGTTGTGGGGCGGCGTGCTCGTGGGCAGTGCTGTGGTGGCTTTTGCTGCCGGAATTGCAAGTTCGTTCTTTGCATCTCATGCGAGTTTGGGATTCGGATACGATCTGCGCGAGAAGTTATATGAGAAAGTGCAAACGTTCTCTTATGCCGTATTCAATCGTTTCGCAACGTCGTCTCTGATTACGCGATTAACGGGGGATGTGACCCAGGTACAGGACACCGTCTTCATGAGTCTGCGCTTCATGACGCGTGTACCGCTGGTGGTGATTGGTAGCATGATTATGGCAGTGATCGTGAACCCGAGGTTGGGTCTGCTGCTGGTTGTCATGGTGCCTGTACTGCTCATTGTTGTGGTGTGGATGATCAAAAAGGCAGCGCTGCTGTTCCGCAATGTGCAGCGCAGACTGGATGCCGTCAACGGAGTCATCCAGGAGAATCTGACAGGCATTCGGCTGATCCGTGTCTTTGTACGGATGGGCCACGAGATTGAACGCTTTGCCGGTTTCAGCGGCAAGCTGATGAAAGGCACGGTCTCCGCGCTACGCCTGACGGAGACGACGATGCCGTTCATGCTGCTGATGATGAACGTTTGTATCATCGCCGTGCTATGGTTTGGACGAGTAGACATCGCCTCCGGTAATGCAACTGTGGGTGAAGTGGTTGCCGTCATTAACTATCTGCTTCGCACAATTGGTGCCATGTCTGCGTTGTCATGGATTCTGGTAACCTTCTCCAGAGCAAGCGCTTCGGCGCAACGTCTGAATGAAGTGTTTAATACGGAGGACACGTCGGAGACTGAACAGACGAATGCGTTATCTACGTCTGCACCATCTGCTGGATCTGTGAAATCTACGCACTCTCCGCAATCGGTATACTCAGCGAAGAAACAGCGCGCTGTGCAGGGAGCGGTTGAATTCCGCAGTGTAGGCTTCAGTTATCCGAATAGTGAAATTACAGTACTGGATAACATCACATTCACTGCAAAAGCGGGGGAGCGCATTGCCATTATGGGAGCAACAGGCTCAGGCAAATCCTCGCTGGTACAGCTCATTCCGCGGTTATATACAGAGGATGAAGGAAAGGTACGGATTGATGGTGCCGATGCATCAGAGCTGGATCTGTCCATGCTGCGTGGTTCGATTGGTTATGTGCCGCAGGAGGTCATCCTGTTTACCGGTTCTGTACGGGAGAATATTGCCTGGGGCCGGGAAGATGCGACATTGGAGGAGATCGTGCAAGCCGCGAAGCGTGCGCAGATCCATGAAACCATTGAAAATTTACCAAACGGTTATGATACATTGCTGGGTCAACGGGGAGTTAATCTCTCCGGTGGACAGAAACAGCGACTTTCCATTGCACGAGCACTGGTACGAAGACCAAGAATTCTGATTCTGGACGATAGCACAAGTGCACTGGATGTGGCTACGGAAGGCAGACTGCTGGATGCGCTGGAGGAATTGTCGTGTACTACGTTTATCATCACCCAGAAGATCAGTTCGACGACTTCAGCGGATCTGATTCTGCTGCTCGATGATGGACAACTTATTGGACAGGGAAAACATGAAGACCTAATGGAATCGTCCGAGCTGTATCGTCGAATCCATGAATCACAATACGGGGAGGGCGCACAGCATGTACAAAGCATTCATTGAGCCTTTCCGCCAGCCACCCCCGCCGATTGATCCCGAGACGCTACGGTCAGGTGGTGAGCGCAAACCCAAGGCAAGAGCGAAGAACTGGTCTGGTACGCTAGGTCGGATCTGGACGTATCTGGCACGGCGTAAGGTCAAGCTGTCCATGGTACTGTTGATGGTGTTCGCCAGCTCCGCACTCGCTTTACTTGGTCCCTACATGGTAGGGGTGGCCGTGGATGAGTTCATCGCGGGCGAAGCCGGTTCAAGCTGGACTCGGTTTCTGATTGGATTAACGGCCGTTTATGTCTTATTCTCACTCACATCCTGGCTCCAGAATATATGGATGATTGAAATCGCACAGGAAACTGTCTTCCGCATGCGGTATGACTTGTTCTCCCATCTGCACAAATTGCCGATTCCATTCTTCGGTAAACGCCAGCAGGGGGAAATTATGAGTCGGGTGACCAACGATATCGAGAATGTCAGCGGTACGTTGAACAGTTCGGCCATCCAGATTTTTTCGAGTGTATTAACCCTGCTTGGGACATTTGGCGTTATGCTGTGGCTCAGCCCACTACTGACCCTGCTTACCTTTATCGTTGTACCTTTGATGGCAATCGGCATGCGTTGGATTACACGCAGAACCGGACCGCTCTTCAAGGAACGGCAACGCAATCTAGGTGAACTCAACGGTTATATCGAAGAGACATTATCCGGGCAGCGGATCATTAAGGCATTCTCCCAAGAGGAGCGTGTGATTCGCGGTTTTGAGGAACGCAATACCCGCATCCGGATTTCCGGTTTCTGGGCACAGACGATCTCTGGTTTTATTCCGAAACTGATGAATGGATTGAATAACCTGAGCTTTGCGATTGTTGCGGGCATCGGTGGTATTCTGGCGATTCAGGGTTCGGTTACGGTTGGGGTAATTATTATCTTTGTGGAATATGCCCGTCAATTCACACGTCCGCTGAATGATCTGGCGAATCAGTGGAATACGTTATTGTCCGCGATTGCGGGGGCTGAGCGTGTATTCGAGGTACTGGACGAAGATGAGGAAGCGAAGGATGAAGGGGCAGCGGTATCTCTGGATAAAGTGGAGGGAGCTGTTCGTTTTGACAAAGTATCCTTTGGATACGATGAAGGACGTAACATTTTGCATGAAATCAGCTTTGAAGCCAAGCCAGGGGAGATGATTGCGCTTGTCGGTCCGACCGGGGCGGGGAAAACGACGCTAATCCAATTGTTATCCCGGTTCTATGATCCGACGGGTGGTACGTTAACCGTTGATGGACGGGATATGACCACCATTCGGCGTGAGAATCTGAGATCCCATATGGCGTTTGTACTGCAGGATTCTTTTCTGTTTCAAGGTACGATTCGAGAAAATATTCGGTTTGGCCGCCTGGATGCGACCGATGAAGAGGTGGAAGCAGCCTCCCGGCTGGCAAATGCCCACTCCTTCATTGTGCGAATGAAGGACGGGTACGACAAAGTGCTCCAAGCCGACGGAAGTGGTATTAGTCAGGGGCAGAAGCAGCTGCTCGCCATTGCCCGGGCAATTCTGGCCGATCCTTCCATCCTCGTTCTGGATGAGGCAACGAGCAGTATTGATACCGTCACAGAGATCAAAATCCAGGAAGGGCTGCAACGTCTGATGCAAGGGCGAACCAGCTTTGTCATTGCCCACAGGCTGAACACGATCCGTCAGGCTGATCGAATTTTGGTGCTGAAGGATGGTCATCTCCTGGAGCAAGGCTCGCATGATGCCCTGCTGGAACAAGGCGGTTTCTACAGCGAGCTGTATTACAGTCAGCTGCGTAAGAAGGCTCAGTAGTCATTTTGGATAATAGGTGACATGTATTAGAAAGCTTGTAGGTATGTAAAAAGAGCAGGGATGAGGGCACGATGCACCTCACTTCTGCTCTTTTTGCATATTTTATTGAAGAAACGTGGGAAATGGAACTGTGATTGTGTGTTAAAATATGGATATACTGGAATGGGTTCGTTTTTGGAAGGTTGCCAGACGTATGTCTTTAGTCAGTCAACTGAGCATTAAAAGAGAGGAGGGCAATGCGGAATGGAATTCAGATTTGGGAATGGTGCTATTCTTCTCCCCCCTGTACACATTACGATTATCGCGATCATTATTCTTTTCTTTCTGGTAAGGTGGAGCAAGCAATTAGAAACAAGGCGTTTTACGGTTTTCTTTTACTTTTTGATTAGTACGTTCATTACTCCAATTTATTCTCAAAGTACAACAAAAGGTGTCTTTGAGCTATGGATCCCTGCAGGGTTTATGGTGGTTTTCTTTTACTTGTTTCGAAGCGAAAGAAATCATCCATCTAAAATGAAAGCAAGTATCTTAGGATTTTCCATAGCGTTATATCAATTAATCCTTCAATATGTCGGATAACGGGACAGGATAGTTTATCAAGATACATCAATATGATCTGTATATCATTTAAATGAAGTGACAATAATGTCACACTGAAATGAATATTGTTATGCTAATCGATGGGGATATATCGTTATTCACCCTTATACTTGAACTTGTTAAGAGAGTTTATTTCTGTAAAGGGGGTATCTTCTAATGACTGATGTAATAAAAGCAATAATACTTGGCATAGTGGAAGGGTTAACTGAATTCTTACCAGTATCGTCTACTGGACATCTTATTTTAGCAGGCAATTTACTTAACTTTGAGGGAGACGCGGCAATAACCTTTAAAATTGTTATACAGTTGGGTGCAGTGATGGCAGTTCTAATTCTTTACTGGAAAAGGTACATGGAGATGGGGTCAAACTTAACTAAAATGGATTTTTCAAAAAGTAAGGGTTTAAACGTAATACATATGATTTTGGCTATGTTACCAGCATTAATCGTATATCTTCTACTAAAGGACACTATAAAAAGCCAATTATTCGGCCCTACACCTGTCTTATTTGGTTTAGTTGCTGGTGGTTTATTAATGATCATCGCAGCACGGAGTAAGAGAACTACCAGCGTTGATACAATTGATATGATTAGTTACAAACAAGCCTTTGGAATTGGCTTATTCCAATGTCTGGCTTTGTGGCCGGGTTTTTCGAGATCGGGTTCGACGATTTCAGGTGGACTTTTGCTCGGTACTAGCCAAAAAGCTGCCGCAGATTTTACGTTCATTATTTCTGTACCTGTTATGTTTGGTGCTACCTTGTTGGACTTATACGATAGCCGCGATTTACTTCGTTTAGACGATTTGTATCTAATGTTAATTGGCTTTATGACTTCCTTCCTTGTGGCTATGATTGCGGTAGTAACGTTTATTAGACTGATCAAGCGACTTCGCTTGGAGTGGTTTGCTCTATACCGTTTTGTATTAGCAGCCCTTTTCTATTTAATCGTCATACTGTAACTGTATTCTATAATTTATAACTCTCATTTCAAACTAACGGGAAACGTTAGTCCAAAAAAGGCAAGGAGCAGGCAGCTGCTCCATTTTTTATTAAGCTAGTGGGCAGGTTAGTTTAGACTTCTTTTAGGGCCGGATAAGGTATAGTGTCGAGAGCAAACTTTATTGATTTAAACAAAAATAGGAAATTTAATACGAAAAACTTCTCTTTTTTTAACTGGAATTTATCTGTATCATTTAATTAAAATCAGTTGGGAGAGTGTCAATAGATGAACAGTAAAGAAAAGTTTTCGAACCGGGTCGATTCGTATTTGAAGTACCGCCCTAGCTATCCGAAAGAGGCTATTGATTATTTGTACGACTTCGTCGGTTTGCGTTCGAATAGTAAAATATTAGATATCGGTTCAGGTACTGGGATTATTTCGAAGCTACTCCTAGAACGCGGTAGCTACCTGATCGCGGTCGAGCCGAATCAGGCAATGCGTGAAGCAGCAGAACAAATGTTAGAAAGCAATCCAAATTTTCAGAGTATATCAGGATCTGCAGAATCTACTGGATTACCTGATCAGTCGGTTGAGTTTATTGTCTGCGCACAGGCGTTTCACTGGTTTGATCGCTCAGCAGCACAAACTGAGTTCCGTAGAATTCTACAGCCGGGTGGGAGAGTAATACTAATCTGGAATTCCCGTCTTACAAACGGTACTTCATTTCGTGAAGAGTACGATCAACTGCTAAATACATACGGAACCGACTACGAAAAAGTCAATCATAAAAATATTTCTCAGACGATGCTTCTTTCTTTTTTCAAGGAAGGTTCAATGCATGAAGTGCGATTCAGAATGCATCAGGAGTTTGATTTCGAGGGCTTGAGAGGCAGGTTGCTATCATCTTCTTACAGCCCTGTACAAGGGCATCCAAATTACAATCCGATGATGACGGAACTGCGAAATCTATTTGATAGGAATAATCAAAATGGTATTGTTCCATTCGATTATGAAACAGAGATTTATTGGGGAGAAGTATAGATCCAGCTTTAATTAAAGAATTGGGTTGTTTAGCATTTGTTTATATTCTTTGAAGAACTTTATTTATGACTAATTTAATTAACACCAAGTTTCATAAAATTAAATTAGAAAGAGATGTAAGCTATGGGCAGAGTACATTATGAAGTTCCATTAAGATGTATTGGTGTTGCAAGTTGTGTTACTTAAAAACACACCTTGTGGTTACAAAGTGCTGTTATTAGAACGGGCTAGTTCAGTATTGAGTGGTATTTTTGGTGTTATATTGGTGGTGCTATTGAGGAAGGGGAACAGGCATGGGAAGCTGCGTTAAGAGAAATTCGTGAAGAAACTGGTATTACAACTGTTTCCTTGTTCACTTCAAATAAGTTTGATTAATTCTATTCAGCAAAAGAAAATTATATTTATATAGCGCCTGTTTTGTGGGATATGTAGATGATGATCAAGATGTGATTCTAAACAATGAACATAGTGAATACGAATGGTTAACATTTAATGAAGCAATAGAAAGAGTTGAATTACCGGGAAATGACGAAGTCCTAGAATTTATTGAGAAGCATTTTGCAAGCAACTATCCTTCAAAATGGTTACGTGTAGGGATGTAATTAAAGGAGGTCCTGTTAATTATGGAAAATGAAATGCCTCTAAATATTCATGATCACACAAACTAGAGCACGTAGAATAATTCATTAAGCTAACGGGAAACGTTAGTTGAAAAGACATGAGCAGTTTGCAGATTAGCAGGCTACTCATTTTTTGTTGAGCTGTCGGTGACAAAAGTAAGTTTCGTGAATTTGTTCGTTCAAAGAAGCAGGCTCAACGTGGTTTTACGTATTGGAAGCATAAGATGTATTTTGACGCACTGATCCGTCTGCTGACATTAATCAATGGTATAGATGTCCCAATCTCGTTGTTCATTCTGCCGGATCGCATACATCATTTTTACTTTTTCAACCGAATTGGTTGTTGTATCCAGACGTGCACCAAGAACAGTAATATGCACCTGTTTTTTAATAGACGAATTTTCCTCAATGCTTTCGATGCTTGAAAACGTATATTGGAACTGCTCACCATAATAAAAATCCATGGCATCAGCCAGTTGATCATCGACAAAACCGGATCGGAACAGTTTGTGATCATGCTGCACGAGAGCGGTCAGATTCTTTTCGAGTACATCCAGTGCGGGGCGCTGGTCTTCTTTTAACGGATCTTTTGCTGATTCCAAGTCAATTGTCAATTCAGCTTTAAAGCTGGTATTCGATGATGGTTTAGCTCCCGTATCTTGCGATTTTGTTGTATCGGGACGTGCATTCTGAATCGATGTATTTGTCGATGTGCTTGGTACATCTTTTGGCAGATTTTCTCCACTACATGCCACCAAGAAAATTAGAGAGGCTAAGAGGGTTGTCATTACAATTGTTTTTATCACTATATCCCACCTTTTAATTCTAGTGTTTCCAAGAGTACTACCTTCGGTATTTCGGTTCTTCTCCAAATTTTTTAATTTTGACGGGTTTGGCAGTAGGTCTATTCCCTTTCGTTTTCTCCACTTTTGAAAACAACTTTATCAATTTATCTTTATAGATATATCCGAGCACGAAACCAAAAACAGCGATGACGGATATGATAATTGCGATGCTGTATTGCTGCATATGAATGGTGGACCCCACAGCGGCAGATGCGATGATCCACGGCAGACGACCAACTATAAGTATCGTGAAGAATCTTAACGAACTCATGGAGGTAAGAGCGGCAACATATACGAGCAGGTCTTTCGGCAATCCGGGAATAACGAAAAAGATAAATAAAAAGGCAGAGAACTTCTTCTCATCATGAATAAAAGACATCCACTTATAATTTTTCTTTTGCAGCAGCCGTGAAATGTAAGCGCGGCCGATAAAACGAGTAAAATAAAAAGCAATTCCTGAGCCTAGTATCAAGCCTATTGTAGTATACAAGGACCCCAGTGTAATCCCATAGATATAACCGCCTGCAACCTGTACCACTTCTCCTGGAATAGGCGCAACTACGATCTGAAGAATCTGGAATAAAATAAACATGACCGGACCCCAATGCCCTGTTGAATGAATATATGCTCTGAAATTGTCCATGGACGACATAATTTTAATAAGGGCAGGAGAATAATAGACCAGTAAACCAATGGACAATATGAATATCAGACCTAATAACAGGTTTATCACTGCTTTTTTCGAAGGTTGTGGCATAGCTGACGACTCCCTCCTTTGTATAATGACCTCTACATATTTGTAGTATAAAATGAAATCATTAAGAGTTACCTACATAACTTCTGAAGAATTCTTAAGTCGACTGTATTTGCTGGTAGTTGCTAATAGCGCATATTATACTGCTATTAGACGGAGGGATCAGATGAACAAGCAAATCTTAATTGCTGACGATAACAGTGAGATTCGTGAGATTGTAAGGATTTTGTTAGAGAGCGAGAATTATGAAGTGATTGAAGCGATAGATGGTCAAGATGCGATTGATAAAGTGAGTGAAGAGACGGATCTCATTATTTTGGATATGATGATGCCCAATAAATCTGGACTGAAGGCGTGTTTGGAGATTCGTGAAAAAACAAGCGCACCGATCCTGTTTCTTACCGCGAAAACGCAGGATTCTGACAAACAATTGGCATTCTCCTCAGGCAGTGATGACTTTTTGTCCAAGCCTTTTTCCTATACAGAACTCGTTTCGAGAGTGAAGGCTTTACTGCGGAGGTATTATGTTTATCGGGGCAAGGAGAAGACGGAAGAAACGGACCAAATTATCGTTAAGGATCTTACGGTTCACCAGGATGCAAAAACCGTGTTTGTTGGGGCGAAGGAAATCGTATTAACTGAAATTGAATACCAGATCTTGCTGCTGCTGGTTAAGAAACGACGTAAGGTGTTTTCGGCTGAAAACATATATGAGAGTGTTTGGGGACAACCCTACATTTATACGTGTAATAACACGGTCATGGTTCATATTCGTAATTTGAGAAGCAAACTGGAAGATGATCCACAGAACCCTAAATATGTGAAAACCGTTTGGGGGAAGGGGTACAAAATTGAATAGATTACTAATGGGAAAAAAGCTGAAGATCAAACTGGTTCTGGCAGTTATAATTTCATTGGTCATTTCTATAAGTGTATTCGTCATTTTACAACTGATTGGCGAGACTGTACTCAATAGTTATTTAAGCAAATCCACTTTTGTGGAAAATAGGCAGCAAGATGCGCTTGATCGATTCGAAGCATTCGTGAACAACCAGAACGTGTCAACCCGTGATCACGAGAAATTGTATGAATGGATCAGTCATGAGCGCTACTTGAATCTGTATATTTTTGCAAAAGACAAGTTGATTTTCTCCTCTAACACAGAGATTGATCCTGCTATTAATGAAGAGCTTCTAACTCAATTCGTGCCTTCGAAAGTACCCATCACCACCATCCATTTTGCGGATCAGGATGCCCAGATCTACTTGGTTGGCTTTTATGAGTATCAATACTACAATCTCATTCTGATTATTGGTGTTTTCATAACAGCTGTTATATTCATTGTTTCCTTTCTACTGATGATTAATAAGAAAACATCTTATATTGGCGTGCTTGAACAAGAGATCAAAATACTTGAAGGTGGAAATTTGGATTATTCAATTACGATATTGGGAAAGGATGAATTGTCTTCTTTGGCCAAAAGTATTGATGAGATGAGGAAATCCTTTGTTGAGCGACTCGGTAGCGAGGAGAGAGTGAGAATGGCTAATCGCGAATTGATCACGGCAATTTCCCATGATTTGCGCACTCCACTCACGATTCTATTGGGTTATATGGACATCATAGAGCTTAACAAATATAAGACGCATGAGGATCTGTTGCAGTATATTCACAATAGCCGGGAGAAGGCCTATCAAATCAAAGCGCTATCGGACAAACTATTCGAATATTTTACGGTATCCTCTGCCGCTGAAGAAGAGGATGTGGAATTTGAAATCTATGAGGGCAGAGCGCTTATCGATCAACTCATTGATGAGCAACTGGTGGTTTTAGACAAAATTGATGTACAGGTCCAGACAGATGCATATCATGAGGAATTTTTACTAGAAATCAATCTGGTCGCCATACGCCGTGTATTCGATAACATTTTTTCGAATATTCGAAAGTATGCTGATCCGACGCATCCCGTTCATATCCAGATTTCCTTGAAGCAACAATGGGTCTATCTTGGGGTCGAGAATAAGATTTTACGTGTGGGCAAAACGGAAGATAGCAACAAAATTGGGCTCGTTAGTTGTCAGAAGATAATACAGCAGCACAACGGGACGTTGACCGTATCGCAACGAAAAGATACTTTTTCACTTCAGGTTACGCTACCTGTCATTTTAAAAAAAACAGTACAGACTTTTGATTGATAAATCCAATAACGTTCTCTTTGAGCACCTAACTTGTCGCAGGGCAAGAACATACACCACCAAAGTCGCTAAGAAGCGGCTTCTTTGTGTCTATAAAGTGTAAACAGCCCATATATTTCAGACACTAATTGGCTTAAGAATTCTTAAGAATTATGAGGCCCCCATCTTAAGAAAATTCGAATAAGCTTATAAATTATAAGTAGTTTCTTGAATCATCAGAAAGGGGAAGGTATTACATTAATGGCCCTACCGATGAGCTTAGCTGTTACTCCAATTATTTAGTAACTCTACTCGTAATTCGCCTGGAATAAATGGCGTTCAGGAGGATACAATTCGCTAAATGCTGTACGTAGCCGAACAAGGACGTCGGCCTAGTATTTTCGATTTGAGGGAGCATGGAGAAATCTGTTATCGCTTTGGGTATCCAGATCTCACTGCTCTTCTGGACCCAAAAGATTTTGAACCGTTGCGAGAGGTTGCCATAAATTTTTGGAAGCATAAGTTTACCAAATGAAAAACTTATGGGTTAAGTCGCAAAGAGCAGATCCTGTGATCAGGATCTGCTCTTACTCATTTAACTGCCGATAACTCTCCAATTATTCGTCTGCTCAACCATCAACGGCTGATGTCTGCGGATGTAATCCTCCACCAGTGTGGCCATATCCGTGGCACCCTCGTGCAGTACCTTTTTGCCCGGATACATCGCATAATCACCGCCCCCAGCAGCACGGTAGCTGTTCATCACAACAGAGTACTTGCCATCCATGTCCATAGGTTTGCCTTCACGTTCCAACTTCATAACTCGACTGCCCACAGGTTGGGAGATATCCAGCTCGTACTCTATGCCAGCCCACATATCGTAATTATAATGCTGAGGTTTGGGCTCCATATAGGCAGGATTCACGGCCACTTCACCAGAAGCATTCACTTCAAAGTAACGAGCCGTTTGTTCCAGCGCTTCCCGGATGTCTTGACCGCTCAGCTCCAGTACAGTAAGCGTATTGGGATAGATGAAGTTGGATAACACGTCCCGAACAGTGATATGGCGTCCGAATCCCCGAGCCTCTTCACTTAGCATGGCGGTATTGGACAGCTCAGCCCCGGTCGCTTCCATCTGCACTTGATGTACAAAGGCAATGAATGGATGTGACTTGAGTCGCAGGGCCGTAGCATTGGTGATGGACAAGTCCCCAGACACCTCCCCAATGGGTTGATCAAGCCAGGCTTGTGCCTTATTCTCTACCTCATCCGTAAATTTCAAGACTGTAGCATCAGGCTCGACTTCACTATACTCATCCAGAAGTAACAACCGAGCCTGCGTATCGGTAATCTGCCACTTCCCACCCGATGATTGTTCCAACTGAACGGATACATGTCCCGCACCGTTACCACTGAATCCCGGCTGGATGACGGTTACCCCATGAATATTAGCGGTAAGCTGACGATGTTGATGTCCGGTAAGCAGCACATCGATGCCTTCGATGTCCCGGCAGATGGCATAGCCTTGATTTTCTCCAGTTAACCGTTCAGTAGGCTCTCCCGTCTCCAAATCACTCTCAAATCCGCCATGATAACTCACTACCATAACATCTGGTTGTTCATGCTCGCGTATATAGCGAACCCATGTACGAATGGTCTCCAAGGCATCAAGGAACTGTAGGCCCTCAATATTTTTCGGGTGCTCCCAGTTCGGTATGTAATGCGTAGTTGCACCCAACAGGGCGATTTTGACGCCAGAAGATAAGGTTTTGATTAGATATGGAGGACCGAAGGCAGGGACATCTGGATGCTCATCATTCACAATGTTGGCAGACAGCCAAGGGAAGTTGGAAGCTTCAACCGCCCCGCGTAACAGATGCTGACCATAGTTAAACTCATGATTGCCCATCACGGCAGCATCATATCCCAGTTCATTCAGAACGGTTATGAAAGGATGCACTTCGTTTTTGGAAACTTGTGAAGCTGCATAAGAGGCCAAGGGCGATCCTTGCAAAAGATCCCCGTTATCCACCAGGATCAGTTCAGGTGAACGTTCGCGTTCCTTACGAATCAGGGAAGCGAGCAGGGCAAGTCCTGCCGGGCGGTATGCATTGGTATTGTAATGAATGGGCCGGATCGCTCCGTGCAGATCACTGGTGAACAGGATGTCGAAGCTTGCCGTATGGGTGGTTATGGATGTCATTTTACAATCTCCTCTAATATATAAGTTCAGATATATGGAATTACTATAAAACGGAGAAGACAGATTAGCATGAAGAATCGAAATATAAGCAGTTATCTCCGATGTTCTCCCTATATCTTCAACCATAATGAGCCTATTCTAACAGATACAATTCGCGCTGACAGCCTGACAGGAAACTTTACAAAACTCCAAATTCCGTTTCACATCGCGCTAATATTTGGCAACTATAGTAGATAAGTACTGAAAAATAGAAACTCTTTGGAGGGTGTTCGTTTGAAGAAGTCTGCTTTATTTTTACCATTGTTGATTTTGGTTATGTTTCTGAGTGCTTGTGGGTCTAGTAGTACAACTGGTTCGGGTAACGGGGATAATGCGAGTTCCAATGCATCCGGTACGTCTACGACAGAGACAGAGACAGAGAAAGCTGTCGAAGGTTATGTGCCGACTGAACTGACAGTTCAATTCGTACCTTCCCAGAATGCAGACACGCTAGAAGCTAAAGCAAAACCGCTTGAGAAGTTGCTTGGTGACAAACTGGGCATTCCGGTAAAAGTCAGCGTATCCACCGACTACAACACGATTATTGAAGCAATGGCTTCCAACAAAGTGGACGTTGGTTTCTTGCCTCCAACAGCTTATGTACTGGCAAAAGAAAAAGGCGCTGCACAAGTTATTTTGCAAGCACAACGTTTTGGTGTAAATGATGAGACAGGTGCTCCAACGGAAGAGTTGGCGGATTCTTATAAATCCATGTTTATTGTGAAAAAAGATTCTCCGATTCAATCCATCGAAGAACTTAAAGGTAAAAAGGTTGCTTACCAAAACGTAACGTCTTCCGCAGGTTATGTATGGCCAGCAGGTCTGTTGCTGGACAGAGGCATTGATCCATTGAAAGATGTATCACCTGTAACGTTGAAAGGTCATGACCAAGGTGTTATCGCTGTATTGAACGGTGACGTTGACGCAGCAGCTATTTTCCAAGATGCCCGCAATACGGTAGCTAAAGACTATCCGACTGTATTTGAAGATACACGTGTACTGGCGTTCACTGAGCCTATTCCTAACGATACCATCGCCGTTCGTACAGACATGAATGCTGATTGGACTGCGAAGATCAAACAAGCCTTCATCGATATCGGTAAAGATACTGAAGGTCACCAGATCATCAAAGAAATCTATACGCATGAAGGTTATGTAGAGTCCGATGATAGCAAGTTCGAGATCGTTCGTCAGTATGGCGAAAAAGTGAAAGGTGAGTAATTTAGATCCAAAAGTAGTTTGGGATCTGTTCACTTTGTAGTAGCTCTCTTGGATGGGAACAGCTTAATCGTAGCAATGGACAGGCCAGTTCAGCGTGATCTACGCTGCGCTGGCTTGTGCCATTATAGCAAGGACTTAGGTATGTATGATCATTAAGAATGAAAGAAGGATTATTGCCATGATTGAGCTTCATAACGTTACCAAAACTTACGCTAACGGCACTAAGGGCCTGGATAATATTAATCTGAAATTTGAGGAGGGTGAATTCATTGCTGTAGTGGGTCTGTCCGGTGCGGGTAAATCAACCCTCCTGCGCTCCATTAACCGACTGCACGACATTAGTGAGGGCGAGATTCTGATTAACGGAAGCTCCATAACGAAGGCGCAGGGCAAACGGCTGCGCATGATCAGACGTGACATCGGCATGATCTTCCAGAGCTTCAATCTCGTGAAACGATCCAGTGTACTCCGTAATGTACTCGCTGGACGAGTTGGATACCATTCCACCATGCGTACCATTCTCGGGCGTTTTCCAAAAGAGGATATTGAGCTGGCATTCACTGCGCTAGATCGGGTTAACATCTCCGAGAAAGCCTATTCCCGTGCAGATCAGCTGTCCGGTGGACAACAACAGCGTGTGGCTATTGCTCGTGTACTGGCACAGGAAGCAAAAATCATTCTGGCCGACGAACCGGTTGCTTCACTTGACCCGCTTACAACGAAGCAGGTTATGGATGACCTGAAACGTATTAATCAGGAGCTTGGTATTACGACCATCGTCAACCTTCACTTTATTGATCTGGCCAGAGAGTATGCGACCCGTATTGTCGGATTGCGAGCAGGTGAGGTGGTCTTCGACGGCCCGGTGGAAGAGGCGACGGATGAGCGCTTTGCAGAAATATACGGCAGGCCGATTCTGGCTGACGAATTGCTGGACAAGCATGCTGTGCATGAGCAGGGAGAAGTTGTGGTATGAAGGGGCAGTCCAACGTTCCACTTCAGAATTCAGGCGGAGTGAGGAAGGAACCTGGTTCCAGCCCGGCTCAGGTTGTAAATCGCCCGAAACCGCCTGGGCGTACGAAACATCTGCTCACCTTAGTTATCATTCTGCTTCTTCTGTGGGCCAGTGCGAAGCAGACCGATGCCAGCTTCACGGAGTTGTTTGAAGGTTTTCCTAACATGCTGGACCTGCTGAAGGACATGTTCCCACCCCGGTGGAGTTACTTTGATAATATCGTTCAAGGCATGCTGGAAACGATACGGATGGCCCTGATTGGGACTACCATTGGTGCGATTATTGCCATTCCAGTCTCGATCATCTGTGCCGGTAACTTGATGCCGAGTCGCTGGATCTACTATCCGGCACGCTTTCTGCTGAACCTGATTCGGACCGTGCCGGATCTGCTGCTTGCTGCTTTGTTCGTCGCTGTGTTTGGTCTGGGACCTATTCCCGGAATCCTGGCACTGGCTGTGTTCTCCGTAGGTCTGATTGCAAAGCTGACATATGAGACGCTGGAAACCATTGATCAGGGGCCGCTGGAAGCGATGACGGCTGTCGGTATGAACCGGATTCAGCTGATTATGTATGGCGTGGTGCCGCAATTGGCTGCCCAGTTCACATCCTATGTGCTGTATGCCTTCGAAATTAATATACGTGCTGCTGCCATTCTGGGATTGGTGGGAGCCGGAGGGATTGGACTCTACTATGAGGCTACACTTGGATTCCTGGAGTATGACAAGACCAGCGTAATCATTCTGTTTACCCTCGTCATCGTTCTGGTCATTGATTATGTAAGTACTAAGCTGCGGGAGAAATTGCTATGATGAAAAATGAAACAAGCCGCATTCGGCCTAAACCACGGAAGAACCCGCTACGCTGGGTTATTGTGTTACTCCTGATCCTTGTGTATGCCTGGGCCCTTGCTGGTGTACCGTTTACTGGTTTCAAGGAAACCGCCGCTCAGATTATGAAGGCCATTGTAGCCGGGATTTTCTCACCGGATTGGGATTTTGTATATCTGCCTGAGGGAGAAGACTTGCTGCGAGGTCTACTGGACACGTTGGCAATCTCGGTACTAGGTACTGTAATCTCGGCAGTACTTTGTATCCCGTTTGCATTTTGGTCTGCCCGCAATATGAGTGGACATCGCTCTATCTCGGGTGCAGGCAAAATGGTACTCAGCTTCATCCGTACGTTCCCCGAGATTATCATGGCTTTGATGTTCATCAAGGCAGTAGGTCCCGGATCGTTCGCAGGGGTACTCGCCCTCGGATTGCACTCCATCGGCATGTTAGGCAAATTGTACGCCGATGAAGTTGAAAATATCGACTATGGCCCATCTGAGGCGCTGCTTGCCTCCGGAGCCAATCGGATGCAGCAGTTGTGGTTCGCCATCCTGCCGCAGGTTATGCCTGGCTTCCTGAACTATACGTTGTATCGTTTCGAGATTAACGTACGTTCCGCAACCATACTGGGTGTAATCGGAGCAGGGGGGATTGGTACTCCGCTGATCTTCGCACTGAGCACACGGAACTGGCCGCGAGTAGGTATAATCCTGCTGGGTATTATCGTGATGATCACGATCATCGATCTGATCTCGGGTTATATTCGTAAGAAGCTGGTGTAGAGTTAATGTGGAGCTACAAATATATTAGATGATAGAGTAAGAGGAGAGGGCTATTCGGTGCCAGAATATTGGCAGGGATAGTCTTTTTTGGTGTCTGCAAATAAACAACGGTGCGTTCTTGTTGCTTAGCTAACCGTTGAGGAATAAGAGGGTTCAAAGAATATGTATAAAGATGATTGAATTATTTTCCAAATCCATGTAAGATTAATATGTTTCTATATAAAGGGAATTAAGGATATTAATCAATACTCCTCATCGATACCAATATAAGAAGTGAGTTTTTAAAAGGAAGGTGACCTATGGAATTATTTCAATATATATGGGTTGGGTTTATGATATTCCTATTACTGTACAGAATGATCTTTCAGAAGTTTAAAAAACATAACAGAGAAAATATTGGGCTCAGTGCAATCCTGATTATTTTCACGGGAAGCAGTTATACGTTTATACACATGAACTTAATTTTTGTCATTAGTGTCATCGCCGTGGCCGCTTATTCGGCTGTATGGAACAGCATTCTATTTGTTAGAAATGGGTATGAGCCGGAACGTTTGAAATGAACCCGTTCTGCATCGTCGTTAAGGAATTTAAACATTGTAACCTTGCAGGAACTGGGCTAACGAACCTGAGAGTCCTTATTTTGCCTCATAAGGCATCACTGGAATTCTAACGAATCGTAGTCACGTTATATGTTGCGTTTTGTACGATTTAATCCTTTGGCAACTGAAATGTAGTTAAATAGCGATACTGAGGTTCGTTAGATTCTAGAACTTGGCCAAAATGGCTGAATAAGATCTGTCAGGTTCGTTAGCGCCTAGGAAGTGCAGCAATTTGGAAAGGCTGAAGCGGCATCACTATCAATAGTGTCACAAGTGTCTACTTTCTGGACATAAGTCCTACATACACGATCGTCAAAAAAACGTGACCACTTCACCCGTTTTACCGACATGTGTGCTTTCAACTAAAAAACCGAAACCATGTTGCCCTGTGAATCAGGCAATGTTGGTTTCGGTTTTTTATATGCTTCGTTAAACGTTAGGCTTCTTTACTGAGACTTAGCTAGCCAAAGGCAATGCTTTGGTCACTTGTACCGTAATCGTCTCTGTGCTGGTTACGCCTGCGGCGTTGATCAGCTCAGCACGGTACGTGTACGTTCCGTTAGCGCGACCCGACAGTTCAGTTGTAGCACTTTGAGAAGCAGGTGTTGCCGCGTTCAACGCTTGTGTATCGATCAATACATCATTCTCATAAAGGCGATACTCAGTTGCGTTCGTACCCCACCAGAGGTTCATGGACACGTTGTAGTTACCGTCACCATCCCAGTTGTTTTGGGACAACGTAGCTTTGCCTGGAGCGGCATTGGTTACTTGTACCGTCAGCACGTCGCTGCGTGTTGTGCCTTTGTCATTGGTCAGCTCGGCTACATAAGTATATGTGCCGTTGGCTTTACCTGTAATGGCGGTTTTGGAGGACTGAGCCGATGGTGAAGCCGCAGTCAACTTCTGCGTATCGATCAGAACACCGTTCTCATACAGTTTGTACTCGGAACCATTTTCGCCCCACCAGAGGTTCATGCTTACGTTATACGAACCTTCGTACAGGCCTGTGGTATAACCATTATCAGAAGAAAGCACCGGTTTACCCGGTGCCCCCGCAGCTGGAGTGGAAGGCACTTCGCCTCCACCTTGATCTTCAGCAGGTACAAAATCATTCAAACTTCTTGGTTTCAATTGATATACATCTTTGAAAATAGCGGAAATGCCTGTGATACTGATCTTGTCCCCTGCAACATAAGGGAAGGAAGTATCTGTCACACCTGTACGTGTATCTACACGGATATGTGTGCTCGTTCCGTCTGCTGCTACCGCGTCGAATTCAAATGATCCAACCGGTGCAGCGCTGATGATATTCTCGATCGTTACATCCTTCAGTTGAACCAGTTGACCTTGGTTCGCATCTGTAATTGCTGTAACTTCGATTGGAGCAGGTATGGAAGCAGTACCTGTTTTCTCAATCGCAACGATATCGGTAAGCTCGAATTCGCTGTTATAGATGGTTGTTGCTGCCGTTACTTTAACCTTGTCACCAGCATGGAAGCCACTGGTATGCTGGAACACGTAGATTCCGGCAGTTTCATCTTGAAGATAGAAGGCTTGTCCACCAAATGCACCCGGCTCTGTCGTCACAACACCTTCAATAGTTACGGTAGTGCCAACCGCTTTGGTGCGTGCTTCAGCAACGGTAATAGCTGCTGGAATCGGGCCTTCTTCTTCCGGAAGCTGTTCAGCTGGCACATTGCCCACGGTCACGGCATTGGTGATCAGGTTGCTACCGTTTAGACGCAGACGCAAGCTGGCAGCGCCAGTTGTACCTGGTTTGATGCGGACGTTCAGATCTTTGATCGCGCGACCTTTGCTGTCCGAGGTTACGCTGAATGTGGAGCTATACCCGTACGAAGTCGGCCAAGTGCCACTTTCATTCTGGATCATGGCGACCTGTGTTCCACCAGTCAGATAGATACCGGCACTATAACCGGATACGGTTGTGTTGGGTGGCATGTTTTCCACAACCACACGAACCTGGAAGTCTTCTGCATTTGGAAGAGTATCCTGTTTGACGAAGCTGTAGGCAGCGTTCGCACTGGATGCAGGGCCACCGTAAGAACCAGCTTTGAACGTGGAACGATCGTACCACTTGTATCCGGCAGCAGGTGCGGACCAAGGTTCAGCCTGTGGTTCTGTGGAAGCAGCCGGCTCTTCGAATGGCAACAGCGCTGTAGCTGTGTCCAGTTCAAGTCCGTTCACTTCAGTCAGGCTTGTGTAGTTCTCTTGCGTTGCGAGCCAGTTCACGGTATTTACGAGCAACACCGCATCATCGGCTTCTTTAAAACCGTCATAAGTCGTTTTGCGTGTGCCAGTCTCTTCACGCAAGTATTTTGGAGATGCATCTTCTACTGGAGAGGAGTCGCCGATGAAAGCAGCCTTACCTGCACCCAGCTTGGATACGGCTACGTAAGGACCTTCTTCGATCCCGCCACCGTTGTAGACGCCTTGGTCCACCGCGTTATTCCATTTTGCGTTGGTTTTTGGCAGGTACACAATGCCTTTTGCTTTTTCCGGATCGGTGATCGCGAGTGTTGAACCGGCGTGCATGGCTACAGCCGATACGCCTTCTGTGATGCCGAAGGCTTGATCTGCCGGTACGACGATATTAGCGTTGATATCGCCAAGTGCGTTATAGCGGAATCGTACGCCGAAGTTATCGGACAACCAGTCCGTGCTAGTTACATTTTGCATGGCTTCCGAGTTACGCTCATCTGTGCTCATACCTTTGGCTGGATCTTCAAAAGCTCCCCGACGGAAGCCGTTGATGACTTCAGAGCCATCCCAGCGGTTTTTGTTACGGTCGGCATTATAGTGATCTCCAACGAAGAAGATACTGCCGCCAGTTTCAACATATTGTTTCAGTGCTGCCTGTTCGGATGCTTTGAAAGGAATTTGAGGCTCTGCAATAACGAATACGTTATACTCTTTCAGATCATCATAGGTAAATGGTGTCGTCTTGCGAAGTTCTTTGACGTAATAACCATCATTCGCGAGTGCATTACCAAAGTCGGAGAAACCTCCATCAATGACCCAGTCTGCAGCTCCAGCCGTCTGGCCGTGAGAGTTGTCGAACAGTACTTTCTTCCCTGCATTTTGGTTCACAACCTTCGCCTGGATGAACGGTGCCGGGTCTGTCGGCCCTTCCGCATGAACCGATGCATCTCCGTTCCATAATCCGATCTGAAGCGGCAAAGCCATGGACAATGCCAGGAGTGATTTTAAAAATACTCCTCGCATACCTGTTAATTTACCCAACCAAATCCCTCCCAAATATTAGTTGATTCATGAGTTCGTCCATATTCTACCACATGAAAATCTCACATAGTCATAACAATGTGTAAAAATTAACTCGATATTTGTAAAATGGGGTCTTTTGACATATCCATAGGTATTTCGGTCTGGCTTCATTTAATTAATCTGCCATCGCATATCGATTTTGCGTAAACAAAAAGCCATCTCTTATGAGATGACTTTGGCCCGAATTCGATTGACGGCATGGAAGACAGAGGATTTAATCATACCTTCACTGCGATTTACCAGCTCTGCTGTCTCCTTGATGGAGTATCCGTCGATGAGACGCAGCTCTAATATTTTACGATGTTCGCTGTTGTTAATATGGGAGACAAGATCATGAACGCCTTCATTAATTTCAAGGTGGGGTGTATCGAAGTGATGGGTAGGTACCTCCAGACGACTGTCGCGTCTCAGTGTACGGGTCCGCCTGCGGAAACTGTCCATCGCAAGGTTACGGGCAATGCGTTTGAGATAATAGAGAAGCCGATCTTCAGGGATATCCACGGTAACGTTCATTAGTCGAATGAAACAATCCTGAGCCAGATCTTCTGCGTCTTGCGGTTGTTTGACGATATGGGATAGATACCTTGTGATTTCTGATTTATAGTTGATATAAGCTTCATTAATTCGTGTGCTGTTCATATGATGTGAATCCCCCTTGGATACAGATCAGGCTTGGGTCCGGTCTGGTATGAGTCTCTATCATCCAAGTATATCAGGAGGTTGTTTCCAAACGGTTCAGAGTTGTATCGGAGTTGTAACATTTCGTGCTTCCCTCTATTCAAGCATACGGCTTGGGATACAAAATATAGGCAGATGAAATTCATAGAGCAGGGAGATTATGAGGGTATCATGAGACAAAAAGAGATTTTAATTATTGAGGACGAGGAGTCCATTCGCGATATTTTGTCCTATTCGTTACGTAAAGAAGGATTCGGGATCAAGGAAGCAGCTACGGGTAAAGAGGGGCTGAATCTGCTTCGGGATTCGAAGCCGGATCTGATCCTGCTGGATCTGATGCTGCCAGACATGAGTGGTTTTGATGTGTGCAGACAACTATCTGTGAACTCCAAGATACCCGTCATCATGATCACCGCCAAGTCAGACATGCTGGATAAAGTACTTGGCATGGAACTGGGGGCGGATGACTATATCACGAAGCCGTTTGATATCCGTGAGGTGGTTGCGCGCATTCGGGCTATCTTTCGCCGGATTGATCTCATCAGCGAGACACTGGAGAATCAGTCCTATGAGGTGGTAAGGCTCGGCAAACATATTGAGATCCGCAAGGATGAACGGGAAGTGTGGAAGGACGGGAAACGGGCAGGACTCACAAATAAGGAATATGATCTATTGTTATTTCTCGTGACCCACCACCGTAAGGTGCATACCCGTTCTGAACTGCTGGATAAGGTGTGGGGATTTGATTTTGCAGGGGATACCCGAACCGTGGACATTCATGTACAACGGATTCGCAAGAAATTGGATAGTGGTGTGCAAGGCATTTCGATGATCGAAACCGTATTTGGTGTGGGGTACAAGCTGAATATTCAGGTTCAGACATGAAGTGGACGATCCAGTTCAAAATGGTGGTGCTGTTCTCGGTTATTGTCTTTATCGGATTCTCGGCTCTGCTGATTCTCTCCAATAAGGTAGCTCAAGAGAATATGTACCGGGAAGTGCACGAGGACATGGTGCAATCGAAGAAAAACCTGGATATCGCACTGAATCAGTACTTCCTGATTCAAAATAAACGTATGAGCACAGACTCGCTCGAAGCGGGAAACCGCGAGTTAGCGGAGCAGATTGGTTCAGCCGTTGGCGGGAACATTACGGTGTATCGTCCGGATGCTTCTCCATACGGCTCAGCTGGTAGCGGGGTTAACGTCACTAAGCGAATTGACAACCCTGATGTAAAAGAAGCCATGCAATCCCGCATTGCGTACACCACTGTAGTAGATAACGGCCGAGTCACCGCCAGTCTGTCTTTCCCACTCCAGAGAGATCAACAGCTCATTGGCATTGTGCAATTGGAGAAGGATTACACCGATCTGTACAAGCGTAACCTCCGTTTCCAGAATACGATCAAGCTGTTTGCAGCTGCTATTTTCGTATTTGTGTTTATCGCATCGATCTTTATTTCCCGGAAAATCACACAACCCATTCGTGTACTCACGAAACGGTCTGCGGAAGTGGCTCAGGGGAGTCTGAATGCAGATATTGAGATTACAACGAAGGATGAGATTGGTGAACTGGCTTCAAGCTTCACTATCATGATTGATCGGGTTCGGGAGCAGATTGATCTGATTGAACGGGAACGGGATGAAGGGAAGCAAGTGCAGGCGCGAAGTAAGGCCTTTTTTGACAATGTGACGCATGAATTGAAGACACCACTAACGACGATTCTGGGATATGCCCAGATTTTGCGGGATAACGGATTTACCGATCAGGACTTCTTTGACAAAGGCATGAATTATATTATCAAAGAAAGCCAGCGTCTCAACACGATGGTTGCGGATATTCTGGAGGTGTCGGTCTCGTCTGCGGTCATTCAGGCGTACCGATTTGAACGTATAGATGTATCGGACATCATTCGCGAAGCTTGTGAGGACATGTCGATTAAGGCAGGCAAGTACAATATAGGCATCCATTATGAGCTGGAAGAGTATCTGTATCTTCAGGGAGATCGTGACAAGCTTAAGGAGGTATTCCTCAACGTCTTGGACAACTCGGTCAAATACAGTGATGTGAATTCGATTATTGAAGTACAATCCTTCCGGTTGGCTGATGTCATAGCTATCGTAATTCGTGATCAGGGGGAGGGGATTGGAGAAGATGCACTCCAACATGTATTCGAACCTTTTTACCAGGATAAAGGAATGAACAGAGCTGAGAAAGGAAGTGCTGGACTGGGCTTGTCTATTGTGAAGAACATCGTTGAACGTCACGGAGGAACAGTGGAGATGAAGAGTATCATGCGTCAAGGGACACAAGTATATATCAGTCTTCCGGGGGACATGAACGCATGAGACATCCTGGATTTTGGCGTAAAAACCGTGACAGGTTGATACTTTCAGGGCTGTTGATCGCATTTGTCGGGGGATTCTTCGGGATTGGCAGCCTGTTCAGTATCGGAAATCTCAAACCACGAACCGTAATTTTGCCAAGTGAGCAATTCAACAGCCGTCTGGCGCCGCCACCGAGCAGTACAATCCAGATCGAGTCAGCTACCAAGATTCCGAATGATTTTGCTATTTATGACTTTGACGTGGCTGATCGAAATACGCTTGTCGTTAATGGTCCGGAGCTTTCGTATTCTGGCCTGAAACTGTCCCTGCTGTATCTGGATGATAATCATGTCAAAGATATCGGAGGCAATACGGATTATGGGGTTGTGCTGAGTCCAGACCGAAAGAAGCTGATCTACTCCCAATATCGTGCGGGTCAGACACAGAGGACCACGTTCGAGTATGGTATCCAGAGTGGAGAACGTCGCAAGCTTGGGAATGATAACTCATATTACAAACAATATGTTGGCAATGACACATACATTGGTCAGGATGATCTCACATTCGGGCAGACGGATCTGAGTACAGGCAAGAGACGTGTGTTATTCACACATAAAGAGTTAATGACCTCGGTGACAGGTAAAAGTGAGGCGAATAATCCGAGTGACACGTTCATTATTATGGATGTGTTCGAAGTCAGTCCGGATCGGAAACAGGTATATATATTGGTTATGTTGAAGGACACATTCGCAATCTACCGCATATCTCTGGATAAGGATCGTGAAGTGAAGGCGTATATGATGATGAATGACATACAGCAATTCAGGCCACTGAAGAATGGGGATATGATCATTCAGGGAGAAGTCGATTATGTACAGGGATTGTATCGGTACCGTGCCGAGCAAGATCAGCTCACTCTACTGGTAAAGGGGACATTCTGGAACTTTGACCTGGATGGAGATGAATCCCGGATCGCTTACGTTCTCTCGATGGAGAATAAGAAGAATGAAATGCATATCGCTTACCTGAATGACGGCAAGTTGTCGTCCGATACGGTAATCTACCGCAATATGGATAACTTCATCAAGCTGAAATGGAATGACGATGAACTATTTGCTGTAGCCAGCACAACGGATAAAAGTGAGATGTACCGCTTTAGTTTCAGAGCTTGGTAAGCTACGGAAGGTATACAAATATAGGACCTTGGTCTGGATGGAGCTGGCGATAGCTACTCTGCGGACAAGGCCTTTTTTGTTTTGACATTTTACAAGTTGGATACAACTCCGGCCAGCCCGGATACATCTCCACCCTATAATAAAAGGGAATGTGCGACGCGAATCCATACATATTCAGCAAGTAGAAAGGAAGACATGTAGCAATGCTTCAAGTTGAACAATTATCCCACTCGTTCCGGAATGCACAGGGAACTGTTCCAGTGCTTCATGATATCAACCTGTCGATAGGTGAAGGCAAGATGGTCGCCCTGCTGGGCAGTTCGGGTTCAGGCAAATCCACACTGCTGAATCTGATGGCGGGACTGATGAAACCGGATCAGGGCAAGATTCTAATCGCGGGACAAGATATTGTACGTTTCAGCGAGAACCGTCTGGCTGAGTTCAGGCGCAGTCACATCGGGTTTATTTTTCAATCCTATGAGCTGCTGTCTAACCTTACGATCCGGGAAAATGTAGAGTTACCTTTGGTGTTTATGGGCATAAGCCCTTCGAAACGCAAAGCAAAAGCACTAAAGCTGTTGGAGCAGGTTGGACTGGGTGAAAAAGCAAACTTGTTCCCGTCTCAGTTGTCGGGCGGTCAACAACAACGTGTCAGTATTGCACGCTCGCTCATTACCGAACCCTCGGTTATCTTCGCAGATGAGCCGACGGGAAATTTGGATACCGAGACGGAGGAAGAGATTATTGCGATTTTGCAGCAGCTTAACCGGGATATGAATACAACCTTCGTCATTGTGACACATGAAGCAGAGGTCGCCGAGCAGATGCAGGTCGTGCTTACCCTGCAACATGGAATATTGGTTGAAGAGGCTGTAAGGGAAGTTTGAGGTAAAAGGAGAGGAATTGTGAGAATACGGGATGTAGCGCGTATGGCATGGGGACAGATCATTCGCAGGAAGATGGTCACACTGCTGTGTATGATGGGTCTGTCGATCGGCTCTGCCGCCATGATCATTGCACTTAGTGTGGGGCAGTCCGTACAGACATATAGCGAGAGAACATTAAACGATAATTACAAGATGGATGAGATTACGATTACGCCCAATGAAGGCATTCGTACGGGCAACGGCAAGGGGAGCGGTCAGACATCGAAGTTTGAACGGGGCGCGTTGACGCTGGAAAAGATTCAGATTATCCAAAGGCTTCCCCATGTGGCTGCCGTGGCTCCCATGTTAAAGCTGGATTCGCTGGAAATGGTGCTTCCAGATGGTCGCAGTACTTATGTTGAAGTCATTGGTACACAGCTTGAGACCCTGGGCGGGTTTGGATACAAGTATGCTGAGGGACGTGGTGCGGAAGAGGGTCGTATGGCGGTGACCAGTTATGGGACCGCATTCGGACTCGTAGACCCCAAAGTAACTCAGAAGTTATTCGAACAATTGAATGCTGATCCATATAACAATGCGCTTTTGGAAGAGTATATGGCGATTGCATCGAAGCAGGATCAGCTCGTCCAGCAGCATGTTCAGTTTCGATATGAAGACTTTGTGAATGCAGGCAAAACCAAAATGAGCGGCTCCATACGTGTATCTGGAGAATTAATGAAGCCTTCCAATATGGATGATATGACTGCTCAGGGTGACAAAAAAGTATATCTGCCGCTCGATACAGCTCGCGCTTTGCAGGATGAGCTCGGGTTACAACAGGCAGACAGTACCGCGGCCAAGCATCTCAACTCGGCTCTGGTCAAGGTAGAGGATAAACGCTATGTACCCCAGGTTGAAGAACAGATCCAAAAGTTGACGTTAAACACACAGAGTAATCTGTTCCAGGAGGAAGCGATGGCAGGCCAACTGGCGATGTACCAAAAAGCAGCATTGGGCATCGGTGGTTTTATCATGTTGCTGGCTTCGTTGTCCATTATTGTGGCAATGATCATGTCTACGCATCAGCGGCGTAAGCAAATTGGAGTAATGAAGGTGCTGGGTGCGAATCTGTGGCAGATCCGCCAGATGTTTATTACGGAAGCAGCCATGCTTGGACTGATGGGTGGCGTGGCGGGTGTAGGGATTGCCTTTGCTGCCCTCGGCGGGGTGAACAGTCTGCTCGCGAGTCAGATGGCAGACCAGGTGAATGGTCCGATGACCGTAGTTATTCAGCAGTCCGCTCTGCCGCTGGGCATCGTTTTTGCTGTGCTGGTCGGTATTGTATCGGGGATCTATCCGGCAATCAGCGCATCCCGGACCAATGCATTAACGGTGATCAAATCGATGTAATTTTATCAGCGAAAGGGAAAATGGGCACATGAAGAAATGGATTAAAATCATCATTACGGTGGTACTTTTGGCAGGTGTGGGGTACTGGTTATATGAAAAGTACAAGCCAAAACCGGAGGCACCTGTCGAAATCCCGCCCCCGATTACCTTTGATGTCACACAGGAAACGATGACGCAAACGATTCAGGTGAAAGGGAAATCCGTATACACCGATCAGACCGATATCTTCGCTCCGTATGCATCCAACATCAAGCAATGGCATGTGAAAAGTGGTGAGCAGGTGAACAAAGGCGATGTCCTGTTTACCCTCGACACGTCCGCGTTACAAACGGAAGTAGAGCAGTTGCAGAGCGATCTGGAGAAAGCTCAACTGGAAAATAAGATGAATCAGGTTAGCCTGGATCAGGCGAATATGAGCGAGTCGCTTGGCGTGACGGAAGAAGAGCGCAAGAAGGCATTTGCAGACCGGGAGGGCAAACGCCTGACGAATGAATTGAATCAAAAAGCGCTGGTCCTTAAGGAGAAGGAAATACAGAAAAAACAGGCAGTGATGAGCAAGTCTGTTGTGTATGCTTCGGCTTCCGGTATATTTCAGATGAATGAAGAGGACAGTAAGACACGTGCGGTGACGGAAGGACAGCTAATCGGGTCCATAACAAATATCAGCAAACTGAAATTTATGACGATTGTTGGCGAGGAAGAAATGTTCAGGCTCAAGGTGGGAATGCCAGTTAAGGTGGGAATGCCAGTTAAGGTGCGAATGACAGCGCAGAAAGACCTGCAATTCACCGGGAAGGTGAGTAAAGTGTCCAAATTCGCCCGGAAGAGTACGGATACGGACCTCAAGCAGGCTTCCCAGTTTGACGTGGTCATTGATCTGAAGCCGGATGCCAGAATGTACGGAGGCGTGAGTCTGGAAGGGGATATCGAGACAACGCGGAAGGACAAAGTTACGGTTGTGTCCAGCTTGGCGATCATGCGGGATCAGACTGAACCCTATGTATTGTTGGACAAAGGGAATGGACAGACAGAGCCATTGACGATTCAAGCTGGAATGGAGTCAGGGGACAAGACGGAAGTGGTTCGTGGATTAAAACCCGGAGATATCGTTGTTCTGCCTTAGAAGAGGTGCAGTTCGACCTTGTTCAACATCAGGTTCATTGTGGCATTGTGCCAGGATGAGCCTTTTGTGTCGTTTGGGGCAAGGGATGTTCAGATTCCTGCTTAGAATATGGAAATAAATATAATTAAATTTATATAATTCAATTTACAGTAATATTTACATGTCGTATAATCAGTACATAAGGAGGTGAACACCGAACATCATGACCGTAGATGGTAGGCGAAAGCCTTTTTTTAAATCACTCAAAGAAAGCGCTTACCAAGTTAGAGAGTTGGATATTCCGTAATCCTTTTTCACACTTCTTCATGTCTAACACACGTTCAATCACACCCACTACATTACACTCACATGGTTCGACCCCACACACGGTATGTTCACTCAAGATTCCAACTACACAACCAATTCTTCTGGAGGCGATACAACCAACTCATCCTAACGTTCTCTTCGTGCTAAGCATCATAATGACACAGAGGATCAGACATGAGTACAACCCAATCTAACTAAAGGAAAGGTGGAACTATGAAGACTAAATTGAAAACCAAATCGAGAAGTAAGAAGATCCTGCGCAAAGGTGTAAAGCAAATGCTGGCAGCAACGCTGCTCGCGGCGGGGATTTTCCCAGGAATGTCTCCAGGTCTGACTCAGGCGGCTGAAGCACATGTGGATAATCCATTTGTGGGAGCCACGGCTTATCTGAACCAGGACTATTCGGCACTCGTGGATACGTCCATTGCGCTGACCAATGATACATCGCTGAAGGCGCAGATGGAGACGGTCAAATCGTATCCAACAGCAGTGTGGATTGACCGTATTGCTGCGATCTATGGCGGTGCAGACAACGCTGGGCGCAAAAGCGTAGAGCAGCATCTCGATGCCGTTCTCGCTCAAAAGAAACCTGGCACACCCATAACCGCTTCATTCGTTATCTATAACCTGCCAGGTCGGGATTGTCATGCACTTGCATCCAATGGTGAACTTCCACTAACACAGGCTGCGCTGCAGACCTACAAAACGGATTATATTGATGTGATCGCAGATATTTTCGCAGATCCGAAATATCAGGATATTCGTATTGTAGCGATCATTGAGCCGGACAGTCTGCCTAACCTTGTGACCAATCTGAGTACTCCCGCTTGTGCGCAAGCCAGCTCAACAGGCATCTATGAAGCTGGGGTCAAGTATGCACTGGACAAGCTGCATGCCATCCCCAATGTGTACAACTACCTGGATATCGGCCACTCCGGCTGGCTCGGATGGGACAACAACCGTAGCGGTGCGATTGCCCTGTATACTGACGTGGTAAATGATACAGCAGCAGGTCTGAACAGTGCGGATGGATTCATCACGAACACTGCGAATACGACGCCTATCCATGAACCGAATCTGCCTAATCCGGATCTGAATATTGGTGGACAACCAATCCGATCCTCCGATTATTATGAATGGAACCCGTACTTTGACGAGACGGATTTCACTGCAGCGCTCTATTCCGGATTTGTACAAGCAGGATGGCCAAGCAGCACGGGCTTCCTGATCGATACCAGCCGTAATGGATGGGGTGGGGTAGACCGTCCAACATCCGCGACAGGAAGTAATATCAATGCCTATGTGAATTCTGGCAGGGTCGACAAACGGGCCCATCGTGGCAACTGGTGCAACAACAGTGGAGCAGGTATTGGTGAAGCACCTAAAGCAGCTCCGGGACCTGCACACCTGGACGCTTATGTATGGGTGAAACCTCCGGGTGAATCCGATGGCTCCAGCTCCGAAATTCCGAACAACGAAGGCAAAGGCTTCGACCGGATGTGTGATCCGACCTTCACCACTCGGGATGGCGTATTAACAGGCGCGTTGCCTAATGCTCCGGTGTCGGGTCACTGGTTCCATGATCAATTCGTGACATTGGTAAAGAACTCATTCCCTGTGCTGCCTGCAAGTGACGGCGGAGGTAATCCTCCGGGCGGCACAACAGCTCCGGCAGCACCAGCAGCTGTGACGGCTTCTGCTGGTAATGCCCAAGTCTCCTTGACGTGGACTGCTTCCGCAGGAGCAACGAGTTATAGTGTGAAGCGGGCATTGAGTGCATCAGGTCCGTTCACAACGATTGCTGCCAATGTGAGTGGAACGTCTTACAGCAATACAGGCTTGATCAATGGCACAACCTATTATTATGTGGTCACGGCAACGAATGCAGTAGGTGAAAGTGTCAACTCAGCAACAGCAACAGCTACGCCGGTTGCAGGTGTAACTGCACCAGCTGCACCGACTGCTCTTACAGCAACCGCAGGCAATGCTCAGGTGAGTCTGACGTGGACTGCTTCTGCAGGTGCGACAAGCTATAATGTGAAACGGGCGCTCAGTGCATCAGGTCCGTTCACAACGATTGCAGCGAATGTGAGTGGTACATCCTACACGAACACTTCCCTGACGAACGGAACAACGTATCATTATGTGGTAAGTGCGGTGAATACAGCAGGGCAAAGTGCCAATTCTGCTGTAGCTTCCGCGACACCTCAAAGTGTCGTTGTGCCGACCAGTGATCTTGTTGTGCAATACCGTGCCGGAGATACTAATGCTCTGGATAGCCAGATCAAGCCGTATTTCAACATCAAAAACCTGGGCAGTACTGCTGTGAATCTGAGTGACTTGAAGATCCGTTATTACTTCTCTAAAGAAGGCTCGGCTGCGATGGATTCTGCCATCGATTACGCTCAAGTTGGCGGAGCCAATATCCAGCGTACCTTCACAGACTCGTATGTGGAGTTGAGCTTCACATCTGGCGCTGGCAGTATTCAAGCTGGCGGAGAGACTGGGGACATCCAGCTTCGCATGTACAAAACAGACTGGTCCAACTTTGACGAGAGTAATGACTACTCCTTCGATCCAACCAAAACATCCTATCAGGATTGGAACAAGGTAACACTCTATCAAGGTGGAAACCTGGTGTGGGGTATTGAGCCTTAAACTTTACTCGTAATTGTCTTAACCGCAATCCTCCGTATGTTAGAGGATTGCGGTTTTTTGCTATTCATTACAAGAGTCATTCACGATTGAAATTCTTGATTAACTGAGAACGTAGTGAAGGGGACGAAATCGATTCTGCAAGTACTTATTACCCAAATGACTCCTAAAAACACTGATTATTGATCGTTTTAGACGGATATTTGCCTAGGGTCTGACAGGCAGGATGTCTATAATAGTACCCGATGGGCGAGATGGCCTCGCTCGGATTGGAAAGAGAATGGAAGGGGGACCGCACTCCGGTAGTCAGACAAGCTGATTTCTCTTTTTTTATTTTGTAAGCGCAATCATTATGGGTTGGAACCCTTCCGTTGAAGAGGTCTGTGTGGATTATCGAAGTTCCAATCATTATCGATGTGTATATGCGTCACCTATTCTGTCTCAAGGAGCGTGAAGGTGGATGAACTCAAAAACAACAGCGCCGGTACATAAGGGATCGGTGTCAGGTCGGCAATCAGGTCGCAGGAAGGCAAGTATGCCACTTGCAGCCAAGGTGCTCTCTTCGGCACTCAGCGTAGCTCTGCTCATTGGAGGAACAGCTGGCGTTACGGGAGCAGCAGCTTTGAACGGTAATGGGTCGACGGAGGCCAGCCTGCAATCACATAAGGGAGGCAGTCACGTGAAAGAGATTCAACTGGAATATCTGGATCGGGGGCTGGTGGCTGCTTCAACATCTGAAGGGGTGTTTCTCAGTTGGAGATTGCTTGGTGACGAGGCCACTGGGTATAGCGACAAAGGGCTGACAGGTACGGACTTTAATGTCTATCGTGATGGCAAAAAGATCGCAAACGTCACCGACAGCACCAACTATGTAGATGCCACAGGCAAATCATCGTCTCGATATGAAGTGGCAGCGGTGAACAAGAAGGGCAAGGAGAGCAAACGCAGTGCATCCGTCAAACCTTGGGCGAACGGCTACGTGGACATTCCATTGCAAAAACCGGCTGGTGGCGTGACGCCAGCGGGAGAAGCCTATACGTATTCCGCCAATGACATGAGCGTGGGCGATGTAGACGGGGATGGCCAGTATGAGTTTTTCGTGAAATGGGACCCTTCGAACGCCAAGGACGTATCTCAAAAAGGGTACACCGGTAAAACCTACATTGATGCTTACACCCTGGACGGACAATTGCTGTATCGGATCGATCTTGGGGTTAACATCCGGGCGGGTGCTCATTATACACAAATGCTCGTTTACGATTTTGACGGGGATGGCAAGGCCGAGATGATGTTCAAGACCGCTCCGGGTACGAAGATTATCCAATACAACAAAAAAGGAAAAGTGACCGCCGAGAAATATATCACGCTTCCCAAGCAGGATCGCAAGGCAGGGTACTCGAACGAAGATGATTATCGTTTAAGTGCGGATGGTTACTATGATCACGTGGTGGATATGTTCAGGAACTGGCATAAACATGATGAAGTTGTGAAGGGGAACTGGCCTGCGACATTGGAAGAGGCTTTTGGGATTGAGAAAAAATATAACTATCCATTATCTCAGCAGGATGCCGAGAGTCTGGCCGACTACTTCATTGACGTATATGCGGTAGAACGCAGCAACCGAAATGAGCTGCGCAAATTTGAAGGTTTTATCGTGGATGGGCCTGAGTATGTTACGGTATTTGAAGGCAAATCAGGAAAAGAATTGGAGACCGTCCCATATGAACCTGAGCGTCATGATGATGGCCTGATGTGGGGCGATTATGCGATGGCACGGATTGAACCGGGCAATCGGGTGGACCGTTTCCTGGCAGGCGTGGCGTATCTGGACGGCAAGAAACCGTCTGCTATCTTTGCACGCGGATACTACACACGTTCGACGATGGTTGCCTACAATTGGGACGGCAAGAAGCTGAAAAAGGAATGGAACGTGGACAGCGGCTGGACGCCAATGAAGAACCCGTTCAATGACGGACCGCACGGCGTGGATGGTACTGATCCGCAATATGGCTCAATTACTACCCAGGGTGCACACTCTTTCAGTGTGGCGGATGTGGATGGCGATGGCAAACAGGAGATCATCTATGGCTCCGCTACGATTGATCATGACGGCAGTGTGCTGTACAGCTCCACAGACCTGATGCCTGCCGAGAGTGCTGCACCGGGAACGATTGCCCGTCTGGGTCATGGAGATGCTCTTCATGTGGCGGATATCGACCCGGATCGTCCGGGACTTGAGATTTTCATGGTTCACGAGGGTGGCCCTTGGGCGCCATATGGCTATTCCCTACGGGATGCGAAGACCGGAGAAGTAATCTATGGTGGGTACACAGGGAAAGATACCGGTCGCGGCATGGTGGGGGATGTTGATCCGACTCGTCGTGGACTGGAGACATGGGCTGTAGGCTTGTGGACAGCTAAGGGTGAGAAAATCAGTGATCAGATGCCTGGAACGAATATGAATATCCGTTGGGCTGCCGATATGACGACACAGATCGTAGATGGTGCGATTGATGTTACGCCTACGATTAAAGACTGGAATCGTGGCACGTTGCTGACGGCAACAGGCACATTGACCAACAATCACACGAAAGGTACGCCTTCTCTCGTGGCTGATATCTTCGGGGATTGGCGAGAAGAGATGCTGGTAAGAACTGCGGACAGTTCGGCTATCCGCATGTATATGAGTACCGAGAAGACAGATCGCAAGCTCTACACGCTGATGCATGACGCGATGTATCGCGTGGGCATTGCCGGACAGAACAGTGGATACAACCAGCCTTCCTATCCGTCCTTCTACATGGCATCGGATATCGACTGGTCAAAAGTAACGCTGCCGAAGTTCTATACGCCAGGTAAGGGTGGAAAGTAAGCAGACCGGATGAGCAGTAGCAACACAACATAACATCGGATCAGCCTGTAACGTAAAGAAGCTTTGCCATTTAAGCTCTGGAATCCCAATGTGTCTCGGCACATGAAGGTTTCAGAGCTTTTTCACATTAGGATCTGCGGAAAGAGCTTGGTGTGTTCCCAGCGATCCATGTTACGTCATTCTTTTTCATAAGTTAAGTCTAAATAAGTTGAACTAATCATTTACACGATAACGGAGAGGACAGAAAAAACCTGAAAAAGCGAAGCGTTCGCCTAAAAGCTTTCTGAAAGAAAGCTGCATCGGAAGCATAAGCTATCCCCGGATTTTCCCTTTAGAAAGGGAATCAATAAATCTGGGGATAACAGCGATTGGAAGGTTGTTCTGTCATCGTAGTGTCAGTGTAAATAATCTTTATTTCAATTTATATAGATGCTCGGTAGAAGCGAACGCTTTAATGGTGTAATTCCCTTGATCATGGATCAATGTGGTGATGGAGCACTCTGGGATCAATTGGTTCTGCATAGCTATAAAATCAGAATGCCAGACGTTAAGCTCGCGCTCGGTAAAGGTTTGCACCAAGAAATCAGTAATTAGTCCACCATGAGCAACCACAATAATGGTAAGGTTCTCCTGCCCTTCATTAGCCCATTCCGTTAGGAGAGAGGCCAGACGTTCACCAGCCTGTTTGGCCGAGTCTCCCACGGGTGGGATGTAATCTGGATCAGACGTACATCTATCCCACATTGCGATAAATTCTTCAAAGGACTGATCCGGGCAATCTCCCCAATTGGCACGTTCACGCAGGCGGGGATCTTCAGATACATGGGCATGGGTAAGGCGGGCAATCGTTTTGGCGGTTTCTTGAGCTCGTCGAAGTGGACTGGTAAGGATTTTAGTAACAGGAAAGGCAGCTCTGGCAAAATGAAGTGCTGTGGCTTCGGCTTGTATAGACCCTTCGGAAGTAAGAGGGACAGCACCGATTCGTCGTTCTTTGATACCATGTCTCACCAGATGAAAGGTGGTGCTCATGATTGGAAACCTCCTTAATTATAGACAGATTACAACAATTAATTAGATGATATACTAATTATATATTTATCTAATTAGATGTTGCAATCATCATTTGAGTCAGGACAGTTTATATCCACCCGATAGAATTGCTACAATGGAGAAAGTGAGGGATCGATCGTTGTAGGAATGGAGGTATGGATGTGAGTGTCACAAAGCGCTGGACAGGAAGCCTGTATCAGGAGGCATTGCGAACGGAGGACTGTGGACCGCGTTTCTATGCGTACTATTACAAGCAGTGGGACGATTACCGTATGTCCTATCACCATCATGATTCCACGGAGATCATGTACATTATTTCGGGAATGTGCCGGGTAGATGTGCAGATGCCAGATGGGAGCTCGGAGCAGGCCGTTTTGAAAAAAGGACAGTTCATTATGCTCGATGCAGGTGTCCCGCACCGTTTGCTGGTGGAAGATGGCATGCCTTGCCGGATGCTCAATGTGGAGTTTGGATTCTCCACCTCGCATCCCGGACAGCTATCCATCCGCCAGCTTGCGCTGGAAGAGGAAGAAGTCCAAGCTTTACTGACTAATGCTTCGCCATATCTGGTACTGCCTGACCCGGAAGAGGTATATCACATTATGAAAAGTCTGGTGTTGGAACTCGACCAGCGCGGTCTGCTGGAGCAAGGAAGGTCGTCTGTATCGATAGGAGTTATTCCTACAGAGGAGAGGGCGCAACAGCGCGAAGCCCGGAATCTGTCGTCTCCCGAGCAGGGAATGCTGGTACGTACACTCTTTATCCAATTGCTGGTCCGTGTTGCACGTCTGCGCGGAGAAATGAGCCGGAGTGCCCCAGATCAGGCGGAGCTGTATGTCAAACGAACCATTGAATTCATGCATCACAATATTGATCGCAACATTCAGATGAAGGACATCGCAGCAGTCGTTAATCTGCATCCAGGCTATTTACATCGTATTTTTCGCCAGCATACGCAGCGGACACCTACCGACTACCTGACGATGCTACGAATGGAGAAAGCCAAGATGCTGCTTCAGCAGACGAATATTCCGATCTCGGAGATCTCCGATTATGTTGGGGTAGGCAGTCGTCAGTATTTTCATATGTTATTCAAGAAGACGACGGGCATGACTCCGGTTGAATTTCGCTCCTCTATGGAACGACATGTTAGTCAATACCCGCGGGATGAATGAGTCTCGATTGCAGTTCTTTTAATATAAATGAGTATTGAATGATTGGAATAGGTGCGAAAAAAGTTAGGATTTTTGACAACCCCCTGCTGAACAGGTCATGATTTTGATAACGCTTCCCCTTTTGCCGTTGGTACAATGATTTCATGAAGAGAGTCATTAACCGAAGGGAAAATTCGGATTAGGGGAGGATATAGCATGTCGTTTAAAGTGGCGTTTATCGGGGCAGGAAGTATTGGATTTACAAGAGGGTTACTACGGGATTTGCTCACGGTACCGGAGTTTAACAACATTGAAATTGCGTTCTGCGATATTAGCCAGCACAATCTGGACATGGTGACTGAGCTGTGTCAGCGGGATATCCGTGAGAATGGATTAAATATTCAGATTCAGCCGACCACGGATCGTAAAGAAGCGTTGAAAGATGCGAAGTACGTATTGTGTACGATTCGTGTCGGGGGACTGGAAGCATTTGCAACCGATGTGGATATTCCACTGAAATATGGGGTAGACCAATGTGTTGGCGATACGCTGTGTGCAGGCGGCATTATGTATGGACAACGCGGAGTCGCCGAGATGCTGGATATCTGTAAAGATATTCGTGAACAGAGTGCACCGGATGTGCTGCTCTTGAACTACTCTAATCCGATGGCAATGCTGACTTGGGCCTGCAATAAGTATGGCGGTGTGCGGACGATCGGACTGTGTCATGGTGTACAGCATGGTCATCATCAGATTGCGGAAGCTTTTGGCTTGAAAAAGAGTGAAGTGGATATTATCTGTGCAGGCATCAATCATCAGACTTGGTATGTTCAAGCGTCTCATGAGGGCAAAGACCTAACAGGTGATCTGCTCGAAGCCTTCGAGAAACATCCAGAGTACAGCCGCACCGAGAAAGTGCGGATTGATATGCTACGCCGCTTCGGATACTACAGCACGGAATCGAATGGTCACCTGAGTGAATATGTGCCGTGGTACCGCAAACGTCCGGAAGAGATCAACGACTGGATCGATCTGGGCAATTGGATTAACGGAGAAACAGGTGGGTATTTGCGGGTATGTACCGAGGGACGCAACTGGTTCGAGACCGATTTTCCGAACTGGATGAAGGATGAACCGATGCAATTCGTTCCGGAAAAACGGGGCGAGGAGCACGGCTCCTATATTATCGAAGGGCTGGAGACTGGACGGGTCTATCGCGGACATTTCAATACCGTTAATAATGGGGTAATCTCGAACCTGCCGGATGATGCGATTATTGAAGCGCCGGGATATGTGGACCGCAACGGGATCTCCATGCCGCACGTAGGCGATCTGCCACTTGGTCCGGCTGCGGTATGTAATGTGAGCATTTCCGTGCAACGGCTCGCCGTTGAAGCAGCGGTACATGGAGACGACAAGTTGCTTCGTCAGGCGTTCATGATGGATCCACTCGTGGGTGCCGTATGTAATCCGAGAGAGATCTGGCAGATGGTCGACGAGATGCTGGTTGCGCAGGCCCAATGGTTACCGCAGTATGGTGAAGCCATTGCTGCCGCAGAAGCGAGACTTGCTGCAGGTGACCTGATTCCTACGAAGGAATATGAGGGCGCTGCTCGTCTCAAAGTGAAGACGGTAGAAGAAATGCAGCAGGATCGGGATGCCGCCAACAAAAATGCGGGTGAATCCGATAAAGGGAAAGATCGCGAGAAAGTACAGCAATAGAAAAATGAGTAAGGGCTTCTCCAAAATTGGAGGGGCCCTGTTTGTTTTTTTATTTTTCGACACCGCGGATAACTCATTGCAATGCATCATTACCACACAACACATATTACCTTTACAGACATAGTAATATGTCTTATAGTATACGCAGGACGGAAGAAAGTCGGTGAATCTCGCAGATGGATACGCAAGTGATTAATAGTGATCTGATTCGGGGCAACATTGATCCCATCATTCTAAGTGTACTTATACCAGCCGATAACTATGGCTACAGCATTATTAAGGAAATCTATCGCAAGAGCGGAGAACAGTTTGAACTGAAGGAACCTACGCTTTATTCCAGTTTGAAAAGGCTAGAGAAGAGTGGATATGTGGAGTCCTACTGGGGGGGAGAGACGCAGGGAGGACGACGCAAATATTACCGAATTACCGTGCAAGGTCTCGAAGCATATAGAGAGCAAGTTCAGGCTTGGCAGGCAGCCAAGGCACTGATTGATTGCATGATTGTCACTGGAGAAAAAGGAGATGAAGACCTATGAGATTGGAAGCTCGCATCACCCGTCATGTGAATCGTTTGTTCGCTCACGCACAAGATACATTGGACAATCGAGAATTAAAAGAAGAGATTCACAGTAATCTCGCTGCGCGGATTGACGATTATATCTCCCAGGGGATGAACGAAGAGGAGGCTTTTCAGACCGCCATTCAGCATATCGTAGGTATGGATCAGGTGATGAGTGATCATCGGAGGGTGCAACGTGTTCCTTACTGGACGGCGTTGTTGCAATCTACCTTGATCTATAGCCTCATAGCCTGGATCGTTACCATTCCAATGAGAGTGCTGATGCAAGGCTCCGTCATGAACACGTTGCTCATGGTTGTGAGTCTCATTGTGGGTGGAACGTATGTACTGTACATGTTGATCAACAGGCAGAATGATCCTACCAGTCAGCAAAAAACCACGATTATTCGAACCCCTGTCTTAATGCAGTGGAATCGCAGAATATGGTGGTTGTGGGCGGCGTTCATGATTGTGCTGTGGGGAACACAGGCGGCGTTGCGATTCGGAAGCAACATCTGGTTTAATCGCCCTGTTCAAGTGGATGGGCCCTATCAGTTTGCTGTGATAGCTATTGCCTTTGCTATCCCGTTACTGAGTATTATTGTCCCTTTGGTGGTGCACCGGGCGTATCGAATCGTTAGCAGGTATGAAGTGAGTGATGCACTATGAGGATTAGAAACATATGGATTATAACACTTGTTGTGTTGGGGATCATTGGCTTGGTGATTGTTGAGGGTTTCGTTAATCCGAAGATCGAGGCGCAGCAGGCTCAGTACGAGGCAGAGCAGCAGAATCCGCTGACGCATGATTTTGCCGCTTTGGCGAAATATCGGAGTCCATATATGGGGGACTTCTCCAATCTCAGTCATTTGAATCAGGCTTTGCCTTTGCGTGAAAGATTGAATGGTTACCAGTTGTATCCGGAGAAGTTCACGGCTCAAGTGAATTACAGCATGAATACGCATGAGATGAACACACAGGAACTTGATCGGATTCTCATATATAATGCAGTTGCGAACTTTGTCATGATCGATAATCTGGAGCAGGTCGTCTACCAGTTTGAGAATACCACTCATACCTTATCTCGTCAGGCTGCTCGGCAATGGGCGGGTACGGAATTGAAGAAGCTCCAGAAGACGGATCTTTGGAATTCAACTGTACGCGATAGACTAGTAGAGTCGGAACAAGTGAAAGATGCTTTTTCACAGATTGTTGACAATTAAGCTGTATGAAATAGAAGGAAATAGGTAAGAGACTCTCGACTCTTCTCCCATGCTATGTTATTATAAGTCTCTGATAACGTGGTAACGAACTAAAGCGTTTGGGTTTTGGTTATAGACATGGAGGGGTTCGAGAGATGAGAAAAAAAGCGATTCTACTATTATTCATTAGTATATGTGTGTTGATTGTGGCGGGATGTTCCAGTTCCGCAAGCAAAGATGATAACACCATCGTTGTAGGAATTGATGATAAGTTTGCTCCAATGGGCTTCCGGGATGAGCAGAATGAAATTGTAGGTTTTGATATTGATTACGCTAGAGCCGCTGCGGAGAAAATGGGTAAAGAAGTCACATTCCAACCGATCGACTGGTCTTCCAAAGAGTTGGAGCTGAACAGTGGCCGGATCGACATGATCTGGAACGGGTACACCATTACGGATGAGCGTAAAGAGAAAGTGCTCTTCACGAAGCCGTATCTGGAAAACAGTCAAGTTGCCATTACATTGGCAGACTCACCAATTACGAAGCTGGATGAACTCGATGGCAAAAATGTGGGTTTGCAGGCTCTGTCCTCGGCGGCAGACGCCCTCGCGGCAAGTCCTTTGAAGGACAAGGTGAAAACATCGGAATTCAAGGATAATGTACTTGCACTGACCGATTTAAAAACGACGCGGCTGGATGCAGTCATTATTGATGAAGTGGTCGCGAGATATTACATGTCAAAGGAAGAGGGAAAATATAAGCTGTTGGACGAAGCCCTTGCACCGGAACAATACGGAATTGGTATCAAAAAAGGCAATGAAGAACTGCTGAATCAGCTGCAAAAAGCACTGGATGAACTTAATGCAGATGGCACAGCAGCCAAGATTTCTACCAAATGGTTGGGTGAAGATAAGGTTCTGAAATAGACAGGTGTGACACCTGAAATATGAGTTTAAACAAAATGACCCCGTATTCCACGATGGAGCCCATGAAGCTGCCGAGGAATGCGGGGTTAACAGATTAGAGGAGACATAATAATGAGTTGGGATTATATTTTTACCGTGATGAAGCCGATGCTGGAAGGGGCTCAGATGACGATTTTCATGTTTTTGGTCGCTATCGTGCTCTCAGTGCCGTTTGGTTTTGCAATAACGTTAATCATGCGAAGTCGTTTCAAGCCCCTGGCCTGGATCGCTCATATGTACGTCTATGTTATGCGCGGAACGCCGCTATTGCTGCAAATTTTCTTCTTCTGCTTCGGTCTGCCGCTGTTGCCTGTAATTGGCGAATATTTGGTGTTTGATCGGTTTGTTGCGGCAGCGATTGCGTTTATACTAAATTATGCGGCATATTTTGCCGAAATCTTCAGAGGTGGATTGCTCTCCGTAGACAAGGGGCAGCATGAGGCAGCTAAAGTGCTGGGTTTAACGAGAAGGCAAACGATGATGAAGGTCATTATCCCGCAGATGATCCGCGTGGTATTGCCTGCAACAGCCAATGAGTCCATTACACTGATTAAGGATACGGCATTGTTATATGCTGTTTCTGTGCATGAGTTGTTGTATTATGCTCAAGCGGCAGTGAATCGGGATGGGCAGTTGATTGCTTTTTTCATCGCTGCGATCATGTACCTATTAATGACTCTGGTACTTACTTTGCTGTTTAAAGGATTGGAGAAGCGGTTTTCATTTGAATAAATTAAATCTGATCAATCAAAGGACTGTCTGCATATGACACATATAATAGAAGTAAATCAGTTGAGAAAATCATTCGGTACACTTGATGTGCTGAAGCAAGTATCCTTCAACGTGGAACCAGGCGAGGTGATTGCGGTGATTGGGCCTTCAGGTTCTGGTAAAAGTACGATGCTGCGCAGCCTGATTCATCTGGAGGATATTTCGGGCGGAACGATTCGCATTCAGGATCAGACGTTGGTCGATAATGGCCGTTACGCAGGTGCTTCGGATATTCGCAAGATGACGGATCGGATGGGTATGGTGTTCCAGCATTTCAACTTGTTCCCGCATCTGACTGTAAGAGAGAACTTAGAACTCGCACCAAAGACGTTGAAAAAAGAAAGCTTGGCAATCATCCGGCAGCGCAGTCTGGAATTACTCGGCAAAGTAGGTCTGTCGGACAAGGCCGATGCCTATCCAGCCAATCTGTCCGGTGGACAGAAACAGCGCGTGGCCATCGCTCGCGCACTGATGATGCAGCCGGACATTCTCCTGTTTGATGAGCCGACGTCGGCACTCGACCCGGAACTGACCGGGGAAGTGCTACGCGTAATCAAACAACTTGCGCAGGAAAATATGACGATGATGATTGTTACGCATGAGATGGGCTTCGCCCGTGACGTTGCGGATCGTGTATTCTTCATGGATAACGGCGAGATCGCAGAGGCAGGTCCACCAGAGCAGATATTTGGGAATCCAAAGCTTGCACGCACTCGGACATTTTTACAGCGGGTAGAAGTGGAAGGATAGACGGAAAGGAAACCAAAAAGAGAGATATCCCATTTAAGTTTGGGGTATCTTTTTTTGGATCAAGAGATGATAACAGGAGTTGGAAAGGTAAGGATCAATCTATATTTAAAGAATTAATTTACATATTTATTTATTTTTACAAACGACAAAAAAACCCTTACTTCGACAAAGGAATACCATTAATATGAGGTGTATACAGCTTGGAAGCTATTAATCGATAGACACCTTATCATGATGAAAGGAGGCTAATATACATTCTAAAATAATGAAAGCGCATTCTATAAGAGTGGATTTGGGAATTAGGATGGATTATTCATTCTAATTCATGAAAGCGCTTAACTAGTTTTGGTATACCAAAACATAATTTTAATTTGATATATAAGTAACCCAATAGGAAGGGAGATTGATCCGATCATGCAAATTCTGCACAAGTTATGGAACAAGCTGGGGATGATGATGCTCGTTTTTGTTCTTTTGGCCGCCAGCGTAGGCAGTGGAAATGCATTAGGTGCAGCAAGTTCATCGACCACTTCGAATACAACACGAGTATCTGTACACGACCCGTCCATTTATTACGATTCAACCACGAACAAGTACTACATATACGGTTCGCATATGGCTCAGGCAAGCAGCACAGATCTCAGAAACTGGTCATACGAGGGAACACAAGGGTATGCTAACAGCACCTTGTACGCACCATCTACCTTCGAAGGCTACTATTACATTAAAAATAAAAACAGCGGCCTATATCTGGATGTCTCCGATGGCTCGTCTGCCGATGGCACAAGCATTCGTCAGTGGTCCTATAATGGATCGGACGCGCAGAAGTTCAGAATAATGCACTACGGCAACGGGGACTATTATCTTCTGACCGCCAATTCGGCCTACAACAGCGCTCTCGACGTCAATGGCGGTTCAGCAGCCGACGGTGCCAGTATTGAGCAATGGGCGTATTGGGGCGGAACCATGCAGTTATTTCGAATTCAGCAAAACGATGACGGAACGGTTGCATTGTTAACCAAGGCTTCCGGATATAGCAGTGCGTTGGATGTGGCTGACGGCAGTACGACAGCCGGTGCAAGTATACAGCAATGGAATTACTGGGGTGGAGATATGCAGAAATGGGAACTGGTCAAAGCAGGTGGCACCGGCAATGCATCCCGAAGTTCGGGGGCTGCGCTGACATCAGCTCTGGCAGTATCCTACGCGTGGGCCGGTTATAATGATCAGGACAGCTCCGGCGGTCATGCGGTATGGGCGCCAGCATCGCCGATCTACAATGCTTCATATACATGGGCGGACGGTTCCAAGGGTGCCTATATGTTGTATTACTCCACATCGTCCACCTATATTCGCTCAGCCATCGGTTTTGGCGTATCCAAATCCGTTAAGGGGCCTTACGAATACATTGATACGATCGTCTACTCAGGATTCACGAGTGGAAGCAATCCGATCACGACCACGTCGTCGCTTGGAACCAAAACCGTGAACACCTGGGTTCAGAATACCAACATTCCCGAGCTGATCGACAAAGGGAATCTGTCCGGCACACGGAGCGGCTGGTTCACGAACAATGGTGGATTTAATAATACACTTTTCCCCAACGCGATCGATCCTACCTTGACTTACGACAGCTCCGGCAAACTGTGGATGAGTTACGGATCCTGGTCAGGGGGAATCTATATCCTTCAAATCAATCCAGACACAGGCCAGCCGATCTATCCGGGATCGGATAGTGGCAATACGGACCGTTACTTTGGCAAGCGGATTGCAGGAGGTTATGGGAAAACGGGAGAAGCTCCCTATATCGTGTATGACAAGGATGCAGGTTATTACTATCTGTATGTAACGTACGGCTGGTTGTCCAGTGAAGGCGGTTATCATCTTCGCGTGTACCGATCCACCACGATTGATGGAACATATTCCGATGCCGCCGGAAATCAGGCTGTATATGAATCTGCTTCGGTTAATCAGTCAACTCGGGGTGTGAAGTTGTTCGGCAACTATGCGCTGCCCGGTATACCGCTTGGTTACAAATCTGGAGGGCACAACTCCGCATTTGTTGACACGGATGGGGCGAGGTATCTGATCTACCATACCCGCTTCAATAACGGATCTGAGTATCATGAGGTTCGTGCGCATCAGCAATTCCTGAACGTCGACAAATGGCCGGTGACCGCAGTGTACGAATTTTTGGGAAGCAAAATCTCTCCCGCTGGGTATAGTGCAACCGATATGACGGGAACGTACCAATTCGTTAATATGGGGCTGGATGCGTCCACCAGCAACGTAGGTATGATTCCCACCCAAAGTGTAACACTGAATGCTAACGGAACGATATCTGGCGCGGTAACCGGTACATGGTCGAATACTGCTGGTACGTATTACTGCACGATGGTCATTAACGGAGTGACGTACAAAGGTATATTCTTCAAACAGAAGAATGAGTTATCTAGCCATAACGAAGTGATGACCTTCTCACTGATTGGTTCCAACAATCAATCGATCTGGGGTTCCAAATAGGAACATGTGATGAGGTGATACAAGCACTAAATCATGTGATATATTTATGAACTGAAAAAATAGATGATCGAAAACACGTAATGAATATATACATATACTCATTACGTGTTTTTTTTCAGTGTCAAGAATACCAGATACACGATATCTCCAGAGTCAATAACGGAGTAAGAGTCTTGATTGGCAAAATATGGAACAAATATATTTTGTAAACCATTATAATGATGTTACTTAATAAAGAGGGGAGGATTTACTTTGGATCAACGAGATATTAATAATGTAGATCGTTATTATAGTGACACTTTGCCACCACCACCTTATGTAGCACCACCAAAGACCAACAGCAAATCGATCGTATCACTGGTTTTGGGGATTCTGTCCATTACTATTCCTTACTTGGGATTCTTGATCGGGATCGTCGCTATAATTTTTGCATCTTTGTCTTTCAAAGAAATCAGAATGCGCATGGAACAAGGAAAAGGATTAGCCATTGCCGGCCTCGTGTGTGGCATCATTGGTACAGCGATCTATGCCGTAATTATCGTGCTTGTGATATTGTTTGCTGTAGTAGTCTCCACCGCTGATGTGTACTCTACATATTAGGAATAATATCGAGCTATTAATCACTAGAAAATCTATAGACCGGTTAACGAATTCTTTTTCTCAATGGATTTTCCTCCAAAGTTGTAGAAACGGTTGATTTTGCGGTACCCATTGGCGATTTAGCATTATCAAGGAAATGTTTGCCCTGGGCTCCATGCAAGGTGATTTTCTTAGATTTATAAACCAAGACATTGTGAAGTGAAGTCATAGTTAAACCCGATACTCAAAAGAGAAAAGGCATATCCCTTACACCAGACCTGCTGTTAACCAGCGAGTCAGAGCAGGGGAGATGTCTTTTCTTGATTTATTGCGTAAACATCTATACTTATACGTGAAGCGCAGTTTCAACTTGAAGTAATGGTTCGTTTCTCTCCGTGGTGTGATGCATCAGGAAATACGTTAAGGTTCCTCCGAGACCAATCACGGCGAAAATGCACAGAATGCCGATCTGATCCCAAGCCACACCGAACTGTCCACTTGAGATGACTGCTTTATATCCCGTTACCGAATAGGTCATAGGAAGCCATGGGTTGAATACTTTCAGCCAGTTTGGAATCAGTTCGAGCGGGAAGGTGCCTGCGCTGGTAGTAAGCTGGAAGATCAGCATCAGAATTGCGAGGAATCGTCCCGGATTCTCCAGCCAAGTCACCAGTGCCTGAATGATGTACATGAAGCTTAGACTGGTAACAAAGCTGAACAAGAGGAACAACGGAACACTCTGAACATCCAGACCCAAACCGTACAAGACCAGCCATGAAGCAAGCAGGGACTGTACAGCACTCATCAGTGTGAAAGCCAACGTTTTACTTACAAAACGATTCCAGCCACTTGCCTCGCTAACCGTGCTGCCTCGTGTTGGCACAACGAGTGTGGCAATTAATGCCCCGACAAACAGCCCGAGTGACAGGAAGTATGGCGAGAATCCTGTACCGTAGTTAGGTACCTCATTATATTTATGCTCATCGACCTGAACAGGCTCTGCATACATGGTTACCAGTTCATCGGTCTTTTTCACACTACCCGTCTGCTCAGCCGCTTCATTCAGCTTGGTGGCAAGTTCGCCAGAGCCGTCTGTTAGCTTAAGAGTACCTTCTTTTAACTGACCAGCACCGTCATCCAGCTTATGTGAACCATTTGCAAGGGTTGAGATGCCGTCTGTAAGCTGGCTTACACCCACAACCAACTTGCCTGCACCAGCATTCAATTGATCTGAACCATCCGCAAGTTTGGCTCCTCCAGCGGCTGCTTCGGATAATTTGGAATTGAATTGTTGTAGACCAGTCGCAAGCTTTTCCTGTCCAGTCGATAACTGCGTTGCTCCTTGTACCAGTTGTTGTTCACCCTGTACCAACTGGCTGCTGCCTTGATGCAGTTGTTGCTGTGCAGCGTACAGGCTTTGACTGCCTGCGACCAATTGCTGTCCGCCCTGATACACCTGTTCACTGCCTGCTGCTACGGCCTGACTGGCTGCCAGGAGTTGCTGTACAGCCGGACTTGCGGCTAGTTCCGGACTGGCTTCTGCTAATTGGGCAAGGCCTTGTGCAACCGCTTTGGCACCTTCGCTTACTTTGCCACTGCCCTCGACAGAGTTTTGCAGCCCAGCAGTCAGCTTAGCACTGCCCTCCTCGGAAGCCGCCAGTCCTGTATCCAGCTTGGTTGCACCTTCCTGAGCAGATTGAATGCCAGCCTGTAGCTGTTTGCTACCTGCTTCAGCCTGGGTTGCTCCATCACCCAGCTTCGTGCCTGCTGCTGCCAATTGGGACAGCGCACTGGACAGGGCACTCGCGCCAGTATGAAGATCACCAATGCCTTGGGCGAGAGTAGACGTACCTTCTTTTAACGGAACTACGCCCGTTTCCAGCTTGTCTGTGCCTGCAGCCAGTTTGGACAGGTTCTCTTTTAATGTAGCAGCACCCTCATCCAGCTTGATCGCACCATCATGAATCTGACTAGCGCCATCCCCGGCATCCGCCAACCCTCCAGAGATTTTTTCTACCTGATCCAATAGCGTTTCGGTATATGATTCTGTGACTTTGGCAGCGACTTTGGAGCGAATTTGTTTGACCGCCGTGCCGCCGATCTGACCCGCGAGGAAGTTGTATCCTTCATTGGGTTCATAGATCAGGTCTGCCGGCTCAGGGTGCTCATCCATCAGGGTTGTTGCTTTGGTGGAAAAGTCCTCCGGAATCACAATCGTCATATAATACGTGTTGTCTTCCATACCTTGTTCTGCTTGTTCGCGAGTGACGAATTGCCAGTTGAAATCATCGCTTTTTTTCAGTTCATCGACCAGATTCTGACCGACCTCCAGTGATTTGTCGTTGTAGACTGCGCCCTGATCCGTGTTAACCACGGCTACAGGTAATTCATTCATTTTGCCATAGGGGTCCCAGAATGCATTCAGGAACAGGCCGCTATACAGTACCGGAATGAACAGTACGACGAGAATCGGAATAAATACTTTTGGTTTCTTGAAGGCGTACTTCAGATCCTGCCCAAATACGTGGAATGATTTCATCATGTTCTCTCCCTATCCTTACGCTAATCCGTTCGTTCTATCTCTATTATGTTTTGAATCTAGTGGGACGCCGATCTCTACGTGGGGGATAAGCCATTCTTGAGAAAGAGACCCACAAAATCCTTGATCTGATCCTTGTGCAGCGTAGGATGCGCTTTGTTCCAATCCGAAGTTAAGGTGACATACAGCTTCAGCAGGACAAAAGAAACCAACTTTGGATTTTCTCTGCGAATCTGCTCTAATTCCATGGCACGGCTCACCTGACGCTCCAGATATTCGAGAATGGCTGTCTCGACCTTCTGCAAACCTTCCTTGGCTTGCGGCGTGCCGAACTCGTTAACCTCCTGAAAGAGCTTGATCAACAGCTCATGTTCCTCCCGGTACTCCAGCAAAGAATCCATACTCATATGCACGTTATCCAGAAAGGAATTCTCTTCCTTCACCGTCTGCTCTGTAATCTGTCTCATATCCGCAATGATTGAGCACAGAATCTCGCTGAACAGTTCTTCTTTATTTTCGAAAAAGGTATAGATCGTTCCCTTGCCCACATTAGCAAGTCTCGCAACCTGCTCCATCGTTGTGGCTTTGTAGCCGAACAGGGCAAAGGATTTCTCAGCAGAATTCATCACCTGTTGCCTTCGATCTATCGTTTTCATGACATATACACCTCCTTATAGGTTGAAAGGCTAATGGTAAGGTAAATTCTTGATTGACCGATTTACGATTATGGTCAGTTGGTCGTTAACAACTGTAGCATTTGAGGAGGGGAGGTGGATGTGATCATTGTCATAAACGGATGGGACAGGTGCGAATGTGATGCTCACATGAATACCCTGGGGGATTCGCACTCCGGATGGAGTGCATTGAAATCTTTCTGTCAGGCACTTCAGAAGTGTTTCCCGATGCTTGTGTACTGTTTCGGTACATTAGAAGGCATCTGCTTGTTACAGATTTCGGGGCATCATTTTACGTCTAGTTCCTGTGATCGTTACATTAATTTATCGCCAAAATGTCGGATATTTTCTATGTTTAATTAGGTTGTTGTATAGCAAGGCAACGCACACAATAATAATAGAACCGATTAACACTGGAGTGAAAAGAAACGACCAGGAGCTTGCAGCTGTAAACACAACGATTGGATTAGCACCAGCAGGAGGGTGAGTGGTTTTAGTTAAGATCATCATAGCAATTCCTAATCCTACAGATAAAGATAAAGCCCAAATACCTTGACCTATCCAATGATAAACAGCCAATCCACAAAGAGTAGTTATACAGTGCCCGCCGACAATATTTCGAGGTTGCGACAGAGGTGCCTCAGGAAGTCCAAAAGCCAAAACACAGCTGGCTCCAAAAGGAGCCATTAATAAAGACAGTTGCAATCCTTCAGAAAGACTCATTAACATAAAAATCGCAATAAAACCACCCGTAAAAGCGACAATAGCATGCCACAGGCTTATCTTTAGTGGTGAACGAGCATAGGTTGAAAATTTGGCGATATAAGCTTTTAGAATGTTATTCAAAATGACAACTCCTCTACAAATATTTCATCTACATGTCAGAGTATACATGATGAATGGGCATCTATATAATGAATAATGTTGATAACCATTATCTAATAAATAGATGGAGTGTATATGATGCTAAACCAATTAGATGGAAAATATATGTATACTTTTTTAAAAACATATGAGCAACGAAATATAAGCAAGGCTTCCATTCAATTAGGCTACTCCCAATCTACGGTTACCAACCATATTCATATTCTTGAAGAGTTATTGAATGTACAATTGTTTCACAGAACGATCAACGGTGTAGTTCCAACCGATAAAGGTGAAATATTTGCAAAATATGCTCGAACATTTTGGCAACTAACACAAGAGCTATATGATGAAATCAATGAGATTAGCGGTATCGTTAAAATTAAAGCTTTGGAATCGTTCTGTGTGACCCATTTTTCCAAACCTATCGTCGATTTTTTAGAACGGTATAATACATCTGAGATCAAATTAACGACGGGTTTTCATCAAAGTATTATAGACGATGTAATCAATCAAAAAATCGATTTTGGTATTGCTCCTGTTGATCCTAAACTTAATCAAATTAAGTGTACGCCTATTTTTGAAGAAGAATTTGTTTTTATTGGATCTAACCGCGTAACCGATGAGAGGCTGTTCAGTCATGAAATTAAAGTGATTACCTTTGGAAATAATTGCATTTATCAATCGGTGGCTAACAAGGTTCTAGTCGATCAAGGCAAATTTGATTACAAAAATATTGAATATGCTAGTTTGGAAATGATCAAGCAGACGGTTCTTAATGGAACCGGTATTGCATTAGTTCCCAAATGCTCAGTTGAAAATGAGTTATCCTCAAACACACTGAAAATTTTAAAACTAGGCGATCCTATCATCATTCGTCATAATATCATTGAATTAAAATCTAACAAAATGAACGAAATTTCAAGCTTGTTCAGACAGTTTATAATAGAGCACTTTAATATGGTTAATCCGTACTTTAGCTAATCTCAAATGGGTTGATATAAAGAGCTTGCATTATCTTATATCTATCAATGGATCGTTCAGATTGGTGATTGCCATGAGTCATCTGAGCAGGTGCGAACCCTAAGCTCACATGATTTCCCTAGGAGATTCGCACCTCAGTTTTTGTCGAAAACGTCCTTTGTGTGACCTATTGGCAACAGGTGAGTAGGATTTATGCTGATTTTTTAGCAAAATTGATGATGTAACTCTTTCGAATGATTGGAAATACGCATAATATATGAATATTCTAACTTTATGACGTGCGTTTCCGCTGTCGCACTTCGTATGGAGTGCGTGGATTGAAATCATTTTAAATATCCACCCTTTCGTATGGTGTTACATGTCGCACTCTATATGAGTGCGTGGAATGAAATCTTTGCAATAGCGTTGTTACAGGTACGGGTGTCTGGTGGCACCCCGGATGGAATTCAAATTGAATCCTAAAAAAAGTCTTACCTTTCTCATGTTAAGCATGGATAAGTGGGTAGGACTTTTCTATTTCAGAGAAATAAAAATAATTAAGTATAGAAACAATGCCGAAAACTGAGATGTTCTATTAAATGCAGCATATTTTAAGGTCTATTGTTAAACAATAGATTTGACCTATGGTAGAAAAATCAATATAATGTTATTAATTGTAAAATAAGGAGGAAGGGTATGTCGAGGTATTATGATGGATACGGATTAGACTCGACTGTGACACTTCTCAGAATAGCTTATGGTCTTGACAACTGGAGAGAGGTCGTTAAGTTAGGTGAAACACTTTATGAAGAATCACTTCGTATATATAATTTACAAATGTTGACTAAGGAACAGGATATCGTTGAAATACATACACAGCGGGCAATTGTCTATTACATTGGATACAGTCGTTTGATGCAAGGAATAGCGTATCAAAAACTACTAGAGTTTGATAAAGCAAGGGAATGCGTATTGCAATATAGTGATTTTCAGTGGATTAAATTGACTAATCAAGAGACACTTAATGAAATTGAATTTTATAGCGATATAGCCAAGATCAATTTAATCGTTTTGGATTTACTCGAGGGTAATGCTACAAAGCTTGATGAATACGTGGCATACATTCAAAAGTCAAATGGTGAGATCATATCTGGAATATTGACTCTTCTTGAAGCCAATCGTTTAAATAATTTACCTATTAAGAAGTTTGAGTATCTATTTGAAGAACATCGTTTGATTAGTGATATTACCATAATTACTGATATTGATGTTTCTTATTATCTAAAATTTAGTTTTGAGTTGGCACTGTACTATACCCGAAATGATAATAACTCCGATGCAATCGATATCTTACTAAATTGTTTGGCAATATCTCCTAAAATTAATCAGAATAAGATAAAATATGTAGCGCTTTTTGAAAAAATCAGAGAGCAGGCTACACATGCACAGATTAGCTGTTACAAATCTATCTTAGAGGGGATGTTATGATGAAGAAAAGAAATGCTCTAAATATAGTGTATTCAATTGTTTTGGCAACGTTAGCAGCACTCCCAATTGAGAGTATAATGCAGTTATTTAATCATGGCGTTGGTCATTAACTTTTAATAATCTACTGAATACAGAAAATCCGTCCAAAGTATAAACTGACCCCATAAAGACACTTTAAAAAAGTCCCTTTATGGGGTATTTTTGTTGTATTCATGATTTGAGACAAGGGATGAAGATCAACCCAAGAGTAAAAAAACATTTACAGCTTTTCCGGTAGCGATGCAACCAATAACAACTCTCATGCCAGGCTTGCAAGCGATCCAAATACATATCCTGATCCAAACTTCGATAATACATAATCGACATTCGCCCTGGTGTAGCTGCATCCAGTGTCATAAGGGTCACTTCATGCTTGGAGTTATACTCCCCATCATATCGATAGCCACCAATCGCCTTCCTGATTTGCAAAGCAAATTCCTTATGCGTTGTGTCCCCAGCATATGCTTCATCATCATCATCCCATAAGCTAAATGTATCTTCTTGGGGTTCTGGCATATCCAGACTTGTGTTTCCCCACACTAGAAAAACTTTCACATCAATAGTCGTTCCTTGTCGATCAATGAGCCACTTCAGTGCGTTGTGGCCCTTCTGTGAAGCTTCGTAGCTTACTACAGCTGCGTCACGACTGGTACGAAAACGCCCCCTGGGGGATTCGCACCTCGGAATTTGTCGAAAAGGTCTTTATTGTGACCTTTTGGCAATGAACTATAACGGAGAATGAGTTCGTGGTCGCACTCCGTATGGAGTGCGTGGATTGAAATTACATGGAGTATGAGTGGATTCAAGATTAGGGAGGGTCGCACTACGTATGAAGTGCATGAATTGAAATAATGAGCTCGTAAGAGCTATGGACACGGCCCCCTCGTCGCACTCCATACGGGGTGCGTGGATTGAAATAACCCTGCTGGTGGCGGCGGTAACCTGATAACAGCGCCGTCGTACTCCGTATGAGTGCGTGGATTGAAATGTTGATACGCTGGCTGATGAGTTTCTTGTCTGGAGCCTGTCGCACACTCCGTATGGAGTGCGTGGATTGAAATTAACTAAGGAGGCATATACAGATGGAAGGCATATTGTCCCACTCCGTGTGGAGTATGTGGATTGAATATTTGCTCCGTCTATTGTAGCTGCATGTCTCCAGTATCTAATGGCGCTTCAATACCCATATCGATTTCACAGATGGCTGAGCTGTCTGTGTTTTTTTATGGTAACGGACAGCACAATGGTTGCTACAGAAGTGTTGCTGCTCGTTTTTTAGAAAGATCCAGAAATGCCGATTGCATGAATGAAGTACACCAAGGAGCATATTGGCCCAAATAACTGTTCCCTGTTCTTAGGTGTTTAATGAGTTGAATAGCTGATCGTAAAAAGCTCGTAACTATGTCTTAGTTAAATCCGTTTAATAGATTGAGGTGATTGAGAATGAGAATGAAACCATTTAAATATTGGAGCCAGCGTTTGAGTATACTTTTGATTCTAGTCATTATTGTTGGCTGTGGAACATCGAATAAGGGAGAAATAACATCCAAACCTCAGGAAACGGTTACGGAAGAAGTTTCAAAGGAATCAACGAAGAGATGCCCGGGAAGCATTGAATGGATTGATTTTCTGATGTTCAATTTGTTACATACTTTCAAAACAACGAAGGGACCAAAGTGGTACCTGCAGAGCAAATTGGGGATAGGGTAGGGGGAGTGAGCTACATGCTGAACTAGCATGCGTATAAGAAATCCAAGCATGAGACAGGGATTTTTTTACGTGTGCACCTTCAAGATGGAACATCTTTTCGAATGGTCTATTATCCAAAAGCGAATGCTTTCTCAGCAGGTGCATTTGGAACAGAAAAGTTACAATTATTAATCGTTTCTCAGAGAAAAGAAATTAAAGCAGCTGCAGGATTATAGTGGATTGGAGGTTCAACAATCAGTTGATGACACCACTGTCTGTTAAATGAAACCGGGAAGTATAGAACCTACCCTGGTAACAACAAAAAACCAAGGCTTCGAGTTAGTCTCTCATGAGCCTTGGTTTTTTACTGTGTCGTATTACTTTTATCTGTGTCCTATTAATTCTATTCTGCTCGTACTTTAAAGAACGAAATCAGTTCTTGCAGTTGCTCGGATACAACCGAGAGCTCGTCGGAGGCACTCACAATGGCTGCCATGGAGGCTTCCTGCTCTTCAATGGACTGCTCAATTTGTTTACTGCTATTGGCTGCCTTGCTGACATTGGCAGAGAGTTCATCGGCCGTGGCAGACATTTCTTGGGTGCTTGCCGAGATTTCTTCGGTAGAGCTGGAGATATCCTGAATTTGGTTCGCCACTTTATTCGTAGCAGTCAATATATTCTCGAAGAATACGCCAGTCTCTTGCGTGACTTCCAAGCCTTTCGTTACTTCCTTGGAACCCAGTTGCATCGCCTCGGAAGACTGAATGATATCGCGCTGAATTTCCTCAATTAACTGTCGAATTTGCTTCGCTGATTCCTGAGATTGCTCTGCCAGGTTACGTACCTCGCCTGCAACCACGGCAAATCCTCTTCCTTCTTCACCTGCGCGGGCGGCCTCGATCGAAGCGTTGAGGGCCAGCAAATTGGTTTGTCCGGCAATCTCCGTAATCAGATTGACAATGTTGCTAATTTGGTTCGAGTTATTTTCCAAAGACTGAATGGACTCGGATGTATGTTGCACTGCACCGGAGATGAGGCGCATCTGCTCAATGACTTGCTGCATCACTTCATTACCGGCACTGGAACGTTGCTCCATGCTTAGTGCTTCATCTGCCACATCAGCTGAACTGCTGGCAATCGTCTGGACAACCGTTGACATTTCAGTCATCGCGCGAGCACTCTCCACCGAGGCTTTGTCCTGAGATACCATGCCGGTGGATATTTCACGAATGTTGTTGCTGATGGATTGAATATTATCATTATTTTTCGCTGAAATCTCCAATAGTTGTTTGGATGAGTTCGAGAGGTGGTTAGATGTGGCTTGCACCTTGAACATCGTCGTGTTGAATCGTTCGATCATGGCATTGAACTTCTCGTTAATGACACCCAGATCATCTCGCCCTGTATCAATGGTGACATCCAGATTGCCTGTGCTGACTTCCTCGATTCCCTTCATCAGGTTGCGAATCGGCAGCAACGTTCTTTTTAGCAAAATGAATTGCAACACCATGAACAGGATCAGGAAACCGACAAGGAACATTAATCCGTACGTAAGCAGTTTGTTCAGACCTTTTGGAACGGCACTTGCATCGACATCGAAGAAAAGAGCAGCGTAGATGGAGCCGTCAACGTTTTTGATCGGATACACCAGGGATGTCCACGTCCCGTATTCATCGGTGTAGAAATCGCTGAAGGCAGGTTTCCCGTCCTCTTTCATTTGTTTCAGGGCAGCGGAGTTTTCATCAGGCAGCAGGTACATGGCACCTGCGGGCAGATTGCCTTCCTCGAATGGTTCCAACAGGTTGGTTGGAATCGCGATGATGGACGTTCCGTTTCCTTGCTCAAGTTCTGCACCGAAAATGTACGCTTGTGCGATGTTTGGATAGAACTCATGGATGGAATCGAGATAGGCTTTCATCTCCTGCTGTACAGGACCGGCGTAGCTTTTTTCACTGGCGGCTTGGGCGACTTTGGCGATGTCCAGATCGTTATACGATTTCTGGGTGATGACAGTGGCTTGGTCATGCAACTGTTCCACCAGAATGTTCTTTTGTAGCTGGTAAGCCGCGGTAATCAGGATAATACCAATTAAGGTGATGCTACCGAACGAGATCACCAAATTTTTAGCAAAGAAAGGCATGGTACTCCAGCGAAGCTTATTAAACAAAGTTGTTCACTCCTTCTACGATTGTGACGAAGGACTTAACCTGGGCGTTGTACACGCTATGTAATTTTAGATCTAATGTGATACTTCTATAAAACTATCTTGGTAATATATTATGATATTCACGTATATGAACTCCAGGTAAGTTCTACTCCTTTAGTTATATCGTTATTTCGACATACTAATGTTAGATTTTTCAAGTAAAATAGGTCTTATGGACCGGTTCCCTAGAATTAAATTGCGCTTTTACATGACTTCACGTATGTCGATGAAAGCAACTTTAGCACAAAGCCACACGGTGTTTATTGACGATGACTACCATTTAAGATTCGTTAAAGGTTTGTCCTCTACCATGGTTACATAAGCCTCAGCTACTTATCAGAAACCAAGAAGGAGGATTCATCATTTGAATATTTTATTACGAAAAGTTGCAGTAACGGCATTATCCGTCACGATGGTAACGACATCTTTTGGTCTGATCGGAAGTCCAAATGCGGCATTCGCCGCAGAGAGTACAGTGATAACTACGAGTGCAGGCGTGACGCAAGCTTATGAATCGTTGTTCCGGACGGATAACGTCATTGATGTGAATGTAACGATTGATGATGCAGACTGGAAGAGCATGCTCGAAAGCCCGTTGGATAAGGATTACAAGAATGTGAGTGTGGAAGTGGACGGCAACAAGCTGGACAACGTTGGTTTCTCTACCAAGGGGAACCTGACCCTGAAAGCCGTAGCCTCCATGGAAGAATCGGATCGTTACAGCTTCAGATTGAAGTTTGATAAATACGACAAAACACAAACCTTGCTTGGACTAGACAAAATGGTGCTGAATAACAACTACGCTGATCCATCGTATATGCGTGAGGTACTTCACTACGAAGCACTGCGGAGTACTGGCATGGATGTACCGATGACGAATTACGTTAATCTGTATGTTAATGGTGAGCTGGTTGGTTTCTATACTGGCGTTGAAGCTGTGGATGATAGCTATCTGGAGCGCAACTACGGTGAGGATTACGAAGAAGGCGTCCTTTATGATACGGATGAGAAGAGTTATCTTCAATATGAAGAGGGCAGCGACTACAGTACAATTACCAAAGACTTGGGTACGGATAAGGACAAAGCCAAACTGAAAAGCTTCATCCAAACGCTGAACGAGATGCCAGAAGGTGAAAAAGGCGATATCGAGAGCGTGCTGGACGTGGACTCGGCACTTCAATATATTGCAGGCAACATGGTTTTCGGCAACTATGACAGCTATAACGGCGACAAAGGGCACAACTACATGCTCTACAGTGATGCCGACGGCAAGTTCACGGTTGTTCCTTGGGACTTCAACATGTCCTTCAACGGGTACTCGGGTGGAGGCGGACGTGGCACAACAACCGGATCAACCACGACTAACACCAACGCAACGAACGTATCTGTGGACGAGCCTGTACTGGGTATCAGCATGGAAAATGTACCGATGATTAACAACCTGCTTGCTGTGCCGGAGTATAAGGGAAAATATTTGAGCTATGTCAATGAACTGACAGACTATATGGAAGGCATTCAGGATCGTATTACTGGCCTTGCCGCTGAGATTCGTCCTTATGTGGAAGCCGATCCAACGAAATTCTATACGACAGAACAGTTTGAATCCAACATCGCTTATTCTGCCAATGCAGATGCAGCAGGTGGTATGGGTGGCACACCACCGGAAGGATTTGAAGGAATGACACCCCCCGGGGCATGGAAGGCATGACGCCGCCTGAAGGTTTCGAAGGAATGACACCTCCAGATGGGACAACACCACCAACAACGAGTACAGGCACTACGCAGACACGTCCTGGCGGTAACTTTGGCGGCGGTGGAGGCATGGGCTCCATGGCTGCCGGATCACTGACGACATTTGCACTGAACCGTCTTGCGAATCTGCAAGAGCAACTTGGACGTGTAGTGACACCTTTGCCTGAGACTTCGGAAGAGACAGATTCCAATACTTCATCCGGAGCAACGGACAAAACCATTACCGTAACACTCGACGGTAAATCGATCATTTTCCCGGATCAGGACCCGCTGCAGCAAAGTGGCCGAGTGATGGTGCCTTTGAACGCAATCCTCGAAGCAATGGGTGCAGAAGTGACATGGGACAAAACAGCGAAGACCGTCACAGCTATTCTGAATGACCAGACCCTTGTACTCCAGATCGGAAGCAGCACGGCCAACTGTAAATGGAAATGGGGAGACACTCGAAATGGATACACCGGCAATTATTCAAAACAGTCGCACACTCGTGCCTGTACGCTTCATTTCTGAAGGACTGGGATTGACAGTGGACTGGGATCAAATCGCTGCACAAGTAAGCCTTACATCCAAATAAGAAAAATCTCCTGAAGAGCAACGTTGTTGTATGGAGAATGAGAAAAGGGATTCGATGGTCAGATCGAATCCCTTTTTGCTCTGCTTTTTCAGGTTAGACGGAGCGAACATCCAGCAAAATTCGGCCTCGTCCATGTCTGGCCTCACTTTTGGCATGCGCTTGATTCGCTTCACTTAAAGGAAAGATGGAATCAATCTCTGAGCGGAGGGAACCGTTAGCGATTAGCTGAGCGATCGTGTACAGATCCTCTGATGTCGGAAATTTGGAATTAAACTTGGCTGTAACGCCATACTGCGCTGCTTTTTCGGCAGAAGGCAGTTGAGTTAACGATACCAATTTACCTCCGCGTTTCAGAACACCCCATGAGCGGTCTTCGATCTCTCCACCCACAGCGTCAACAACCAGATCAACATGGCTTACCAGTTCTTCGAACACGGATGTTTTGTAATCGATCACCTGATCAGCACCCAGCGAAGCAACAAAATCAACATTGGCTCCTGAAGCTGTTGCGATCACATGAGCCCCTTTCCATTTTGCGAGCTGCACGGCGAATTGTCCGACACCACCCGCAGCCGCATGGATCAGTACCGTTTGCCCTGCTTCCAGCTCACCTTCAGTGAACAATACCTTCCACGCGGACTCGGCTCCGCCTTTGATGGTTGCAGCATCCTCAAAACGAAGGTCGGCCGGCATATGCACCACATCCGTAGCAGGAGCAATGCCATATTCAGCATAACTTCCGTTCACATTACCGAAGACGTGATCTCCTGGCTGGAAGGTAACGACACCTTCCCCCACGGATTCAACGATACCTGACATGGCCGTTCCGGGTGTATAAGGCAGCTCTTTGACAAACACGTTCTGCAACCAGCCATTACGAATCTTCCAGTCCAGCGGAATGGCTCCTGCATACTGAATGCGTACCAGAACTTCTCCGGCAGCTGGATGGGGCATATGGACTTCCTGTTCGAACTGTAATGTCTCTGGGCCCCCGTATTGATAAACTTGGATAGCTTTCATACTAGTTGTATGCATTATTTACACGCTCCAGTCGTTAAGGAATTAGGTTGAAGATGAATATATCTTTTCGTCTTTATTCGTCTGTAGATGTCATAGTGTGCCCAAACTTTCTTACTTATGTTGTCGGCAACTAAAATATATCATCATTTTGTGTGGTTGGCAACACAATATAGATATTTATATACGGATTGTCACTATAAATTTCCAAACCGAAGGACATTCTCACATGATTACGGAGAAAACGTAAAAGATTAGATCTTAAGAGGGTTGATTTGTGATAAAAGTCACTGCGTCATTATAAATTATGTGATCTGTCCTACCGATAAGACTATATGTGATATTCGAAACGGAATCGAAATCGGCTTGAATATCCCCACAATTACATAGGGAAAAGGGTGGCTCACACACATGCGAAGCATGAGCATCGGTACCAAAATTAGTTTGATCGTTGTCAGTATATTTATCGTCTTCTCCTCAGCTGTGGCGATAAGTGTAATCCTGGAGATGAGACAGGGGATTACGACGTTCGCTACAGAGAAGGCGAAGCGAGATCTCGCGATGGCGAATCATATCATTTCATATAAGTATCCAGGAGACTGGGCCATTAAGGACGGGCAATTATTCAAGGGAGATACCGCGCTGGAAGGCAACTTCGAACTGGTGGATGAGATTGGAGAAGCTTCTGGTGACACCGTGACAATCTTCCGAGGTGATGAACGTGTCGCAACGAATGTCATGGTGGACGGAAAGCGTGCTGTAGGCACGAAGGTGTCTGAAGAGGTCGCTCAGACCGTTTTGCAGCAAGGGGAAAGGTACTTTGGTGAAGCTGTGGTTGTAGGTCAGAAATATCAAACGGCCTATGAACCCATCAAGAATGCATCGGGAGAGATAATCGGAATTTTCTATGTAGGCGCTTCTCAGTCGTTAATTGACGTGATTATTTCCTCGTTCCTCAAGACGTTCCTGATTGTATTCCTGCTCGCGATGTTGGTCGCGATTACCCTGATTCTGTTGTATGTTCGCAGGGTAAGAGTACGAATCGAACGGGTATCCATGGCGATTAAGCGTGCGGGTACGGGTGATTTCACACAGCCGGTTGTGGACAACGTCCAAGACGAGATCGGATTGCTGGGCACGGGATACAATGAGATGAGAAGTAATCTGCAGGTCATCATTCAAGGTGGACTTCAGGTTGCGGAGAGAGCGGAGCATTCGACTGGGCTACTACTGAAGATTGCGGACCAGACAGCCAATGAATCGGCCCAGATTGCATCTTCCGTTGAACAAGTGGCTCAAGGAGCCGAGAGTCAGACGATTAGTACGGAAGAGAATCTGCAGGCGATGGAAGAAGTAGCTATAGGCGTACAACGTATGGCAGACAAGGCCTCGAGCATCTCCGATTCAGCATTGTATTCACGCAAACAGGCAGAAACCGGAGGAGAAGCTGTACAGCTGACCGTACAGCAGATGTCTACAATCGCATCCGCCGTTACCACAACGGATGAAGTCATTCGTATGCTGGAAGGGAAGTCGGCACAGATTAGCCAGATGGTTACCTCGATTCATGAGATCGCGAATCAAACGAATCTGCTTGCGCTCAATGCATCCATTGAAGCGGCAAGAGCAGGGGAGCATGGCAGAGGATTCGCCGTGGTGTCTACGGAGGTGCGTAAGCTTGCTGAACAAGCTGGAGACTCTTCGGATCGTATTGAAGAATTAGTTCAAGCCATGGAACAAGACATGAAGCAATCCCTATCGGCCATGTCGAGAGTGAAGGACGAAGTGCAAGAAGGGCTGCGTTTGACCCGCGAAACAGAACAAAACTTCAGCCTGATCCGGGATACGAACCTGCGCATAGCCACAGAGATTGAGGACATGGCTGCGACGAGTGAAGAGATGTCCGCAGGCGTGGAGCAGATCGTTGCTTCCGTACATGAGATCGCTCGCCATGCGCAGACGGCTAGTACCAATTCACAACAGGCAGCTGGATCTGTCCATGAACAGCTTAAGTCGGTAGAACAGATCAAGGCATCTGCGGCTATTTTGTCCGATGTGTCGACAGAGCTGCAGACCTCACTTAGTCCGTTTAAGATTTAATATCTGTTACAATAGGGAAAAGGAGGGACTGCCTATGGCCCCTGATAAAACAAAACTTTTCCCGAACGAGAATATCCGCACGGTATGTTACATTCAAAACCTGCCGCCTCGCTCCAACGTGGACATCGGTGATTATACGTATTATAGCGATAACACGAATCCGCCAGAGCAATTCTATGACAGGATACAGCATCATTATGACTTTATTGGTGATCGTTTGGTCATCGGCAATTTCTGTGCGATAGCAGAAGGAGTGACATTCATCATGAATGGCGCCAATCACCGGATGGAGGGCATGACCACGTATCCTTTCAACATATTCGGTGGAGGATGGGAGCGCGTGACACCCACACTGGAGCAACTTCCATATAAGGGTGATACGGTACTGGGAAATGATGTCTGGCTTGGACAACATGTGACGATCATGCCTGGTGTCACTATTGGAGATGGCGCCATTGTCGCTTCCAATTCGACCGTTGTTAAGGACGTTGAACCTTATACGATTGTTGGTGGTAATCCAGCCAAGACTGTCAAAAAGCGCTTTGACGAAGAAACAATTGCACTGCTGCTCGAACTAAAGTGGTGGGAGAAGGATGAGGTATGGTTGGATACTTATCTGGAACGCCTTGTCTCTTCCTATGATTCACAGACGTTGCGCGAACTTCTGAACAGCAAGTAGCACAGGTGTGAAAAGAAGACAAGAAAATGGCTGGTTCCTGAAGGAGCCATTTTCAAGCAAATCAGGCCCTGGACCGTTTTGAGCGGACCAGGGCCTCTTGTTGTCCAAGATGAAATGTTAGTTTAGCGGGTGGGTGGTCGTAGGATACAATCAGACTTTGTTGATGATGGGGACTTAGAGTGAGTGTGATCTTCTGTATGATCCGGGTTCGTCTGCTTACCTGAATAAAAGTTAATGATATCATCAACGGTAGAAAAGACGACATTTACATCCATATTATCATTGTGTGTTTGAATAAAAACCTCTTTTCAATGGGTTGTTGCGTTGTTTAATTTAAAGCTTCTTTCATGCTTAAGCCTGCTGTGAATACAGGAACTTTACCTGCAGGCAATTGAATTTCTTTGCCTGTTTTCCGGCTTCTTCCGGTTCTTGCCTCACGCTTCTGCACTTCAAATTTCCCGAATCCAACCAGTTGAACTTCTTTACCTTCTTTGAGAGCTTCGAGAATCGAGTCCAGTACAACGGTTACAGCCTTTTCAGCATTCTTTTTGGAGAAACCACCAGCCTTAGCTACTTCTGTGATCAATTGTTCTTTATCCATGGGGAATACCTCTCTTTCATTCTTGGGATGTGAAATCTTTACTGTGCAAAATATGAGTAAATAAAAAGCTGCCTTATTAATAAGGCAGCTTTCATATAATTAAAGTTTAGTAACGTTCTCAGCTTGTGGTCCACGGTTGCCTTGAGTTACTTCAAATTGAACGCGTTGACCTTCGTCCAAAGATTTGTAACCTTCACCTTGAATTGCACTGAAATGAACGAATACGTCTGTTCCTTCTTCAGTTTCGATAAAGCCGAATCCTTTATCCGCGTTGAACCATTTCACTGTACCTGTTTGCATGTGATTCCTCCAAAAAATAAGTTTTTAGCCGATCATTATGACGAGTATAAACTAAAATTGACACTCACCTGGTGCATTTAAACCACAGACTTGATGTCCGCTAATGTATCGATTAATATGATAATACCATGTCCGCTAATATAAGTCAAGATTTGGAGGTATTTTCTAATGAATCAGTCATCAGTGATATCGGTGCAGCGGAAACCGACGATAGAAGAATTCGTACATGTGCTTGCCAATGAGGGAGATTTGCATCCCAAAACCGTGAAGGAATACGCAAGTGATCTGAAGCACTTTATCGAATGGTATAAGGAAAGCACCACGCTCGGTGAAGAATTCACATTGCGAATTGAAGACGTGAACACATCCACTTTAGTCAATTATCGTGAAGATTCACACAAAGTTATGCTTTTGAAGCCAGCTACCATTAACCGGAGATTGATTACGTTGAAGCGTTTTTTCAAATGGGCTGTCCTGGAAGCCGGGCTCAGCAGTGATCCTTCCAAGGCATTGAAATTCATTCCGGAAGACAAAGTCAGTCCACGCCGAATGACAGTCGAAGAAGAACAAGCATTCATCTCCGCGGTGGAGTGCATCAACTCCCTTCGAGACCAGACCATTCTTACCCTTATGTTTCACACAGGTTTGCGCACGATGGAGGTATGCAACCTCACGCCTTATGATATCGAGCTTGGTAAACGGAGTGGTCACCTGACAGTAAGAGCTGACAAGCGCAATGGACAACGAAAGATCCCTTTAAATATGCAGTGTATCGTAATATTGACTCAGTACTTATCCGGACTTGCTAACGACAGTTCTTACCTGTTCCCCTCAGAGAAGACAAATGATCGTTTAACGGAGAGAGCACTGCGCCACCTCATTAAAAAAGTCATGATTACAGCAGGGCTGGAAGGACTGAGTTCACATGACCTACGCCATCGTTTTGGTTACGCCATGGCAGAACATACGCCGCTTCACCTTCTGGCGGAAATCATGGGACACACCAATCCCGATACGACAATGGTTTATGTTAAAGCCTTAAGTGCGAATCATCATTGAAACCAGAATGAAGGATCAAAATTTTAGGTAGAAACAAAACTCCTCTTATTAGAAGTACTTCGAAATTTACCGTGTTTGTATTACTTTAACCTACCCTTAGCATTCATATACTATCCTTAACATGTCACAGAGGCACTGCCCGTCAGGGTTGCCTTACCTCTAATGAAGAAAGCGATTACATATTCCCGATAATATTGTATATTATGATGGCAACCCTGGAACGTATCAACATGAGCATTTTGCATAGATCCCATGAGCGATGAATATCAAATGATGTAAAAGGCTGAGATCTATATTATTAATCGGGATAGGGCCCGTCATATAAAAGGGAGGAATCCGCACGTGTACCGGGTACTGCTGGTGGATGATGAAGAAGATGTGCGCGAAGGGTTAGTGGTGGAGGTCGATTGGGAAGCGCTCGATCTGCGGATTGTCGGTTTGGCTGAAAATGGGCGGGAAGCATTGGAGATGGCGGAACGGGTAGAGCCGGACATTGTGGTGACCGATATCAGCATGCCGTTCATGAATGGTCTGGAACTCGCACAAAGATTGCGGAAGCGAAACCCGCTCGTGAAGGTGGTCATTTTGACCGGATATGATGAATTTGATTATGCCCGGCAAGCCATCTCGCTAAGTGTGGATGAATATCTGCTGAAGCCATTCTCGGCAGGGCATCTCACCGAATTGCTTACAAGGCTGCGTGCCCAGATGGCGGCAGAAGTAGCCGAGCGTGAAGATGTACAGCAGCTGCGTGAGCACTATCATACCAGCTTGCCGCTATTACAGGCAGATCTGATGGCGACCTTGCTCCATCGTCAGAAGTCCTCCACATACATTCACAGTAAAGCCAAACAATGTGGGTTGGATCTGACAGGAGAACGCTATGGCGTATCTGTGTTGACACTGCACATGGACGAAGATGCTGAACTGAAACGGTTTGCTGCACTTAACATTGCAGCAGAAGTATGGGCGGAACACGACGCTGGTCATGCGTTTATGCATCAGGAGACGATCGTCCTGCTCTATGTGGATCGGTGGGGCGGTACAGATGGAGCGAAGCGACAACAGAAGGCATTGGAAAATGTCATGCGAAGCATCAACCACTATTTGCGCATCCCGGCGACGGTAGGATCTGGGCAGATCGTGAATACACTTGCGGATGTGAATCATGCCTATGAAGATGCCATGCTGGCACTGGATTACCGGCTTGTACCCGGAACGGATTCTATTATATATATTGCGGATGTGGAGCGTCAGACGGCTGGCAAGCTACGGTTTGATGAGTTGAAGCAGCAGACGCTGACACGTTGTCTGAAGGCAGGTACGCAGGCGGAGCTGGAGGAAGGGCTAGAGATCATTTTCCGGGAAATTACCGTCGAACATAGTCGAAGTGATATTCAACTGTATCTGATTGAAGTGTTAACGACGGTATGGAAGGCAGCGCAGGCATCAGGAGAAGAGATGGAAGATATCTTCGGTGCAGGGTTCCAGTTATATGCGGATCTGTTCCGACTACCGGGACTTACTGAGGCACAGAGGAAGGTGCGGGAGGTCTGTCTGCTTGTACAACATCGCATTGCTAGCGGACGCCAGCATGTATATAAGGATATTGTCGAGCAGGCGTTAGTCTTCACGAAAGAGCATTATGCTGACCCGGACCTGTCCATTCAGAAAGTGTGCGGACATCTGCACATCAGCTCTGGTTATTTTTGTGGCATTTTCAAAAAAGAAGTGCAGCTCACTTTCCTGCAATACCTGATGCAGATCCGGATGGAGGCAGCCCGGGAACTGCTTCGCTCGACAGAGCTGAAGTCGTTTCAGATTGCGGAGCAGGTTGGCTTCGCCGAACCGAATTATTTCAGTTTTTGTTTCAAAAAACATATCGGTGTCTCGCCCAAAGAATATCGTAAACAGGCTTCTCTGGCAGCAAGTGAAGGTTCGATCCGATGAGATCATTGGTCATATGGGTGAAGTCTATGGGACTTCAGTTACGCTCTCGTCTGCGTTCGTCCAGGGTCAGCAGTATCCGGTTTATTATTACATGGTCCTTCTCCGTCTTCATCGTCTTGGTGCTGACGATCATGGCGTTGCTTCTGCATGACAAGTTCACTCAGGCTGCCGAACGAAGCGCGGAACTGACGACGAGACAGATTGTGGATCAGGTTAGCTATAATCTGGAGGATTACGTACGCAGTATGTCTCATCTGTACCGTGCCATTGAGGAACACATGCTGCGTGACGGGACATGGGAAGGGGAGCAGGTGGACAAACAGCTGGACACACTGCTCAGCAGTCGTGAGGATATCATCTCCATAACTCTGCTTGATTCCAATGGTCAATTGCTGAAGAACAGACCTACAGCTGAATTAAAAACCAGTGCCCATGTGACACAACAAGGGTGGTTTCAGTCTGCGCTCCGCGTGCCAGATCATCTTAGTTTCTCGCTACCTCATATTCAGAACATGTACACAGGCCCATACAAATGGGTCGTTTCCATGAGCAAAGGCATAACCATACGGCAAAATGGTCAGGACCGACAGGTCATCCTGCTGGTCGATATCAATTTCAAACAGATGGATGAACTGAGCCGTCGGGTCAGTCTGGGGCAACGGGGGTATGTCTATATCATCGATGAGAGCGCGGGCAATATTGTATACCATCCGCAGCAGCAATTGATGTATATGGGGCTCAAAAGTGAGAATATCGAACAGGCTTTGGTGGCTACTGGCAGTTATGAAGATGAGGCAGATGGGCAGAAAAGGCTGAATACCGTGAAGTCCGTTGCCAATATTGGGTGGAAAATCGTTGGTGTCGCCTATCTGGATGAGATAATGACCACCCGTCAGGAAGTGAACGGATATCTCATTCGTGTACTGGTCGTTGTCCTGGTGTTGGTTATTATCGTGTCCCTGTTTCTATCCTCCAGTCTGACTCGCCCAATCCGGCGAATGGAACGCAAGATGAAGGCCGTGGAGCGTGGGGATTTTAACGTGGAGTTGCCTATTGAAGGGCCGCTGGAGGTGGAACGTCTATCCCGCCGCTTTAATCTGATGGTCAATAAAATCCGAACCCTAATGGATGAGATCATCCATGAACAGGAGCAAAAGCGGCGTCTGGAGCTGGAGGCTTTGCAGGCTCAGATTAATCCACATTTTCTATACAATACACTTAATTCTGTGGTGCGCATGGTAAGCATGAGTCGTAATGAGGAAGTGATTACGATGATCACGTCACTCTCGCGCCTGTTCCGCATCAGTCTGAGTCAAGGCAAAACAATTATAACGATCAGGGAAGAGCTGGAGCATGCGCAGCATTATTTGACGATTCAGCAGATGAGGTTCAAGCGTAAATTCAACTTTACGATTAAGGCCGATAATGCACTTCTGGATTGCCTGACATTGAAGCTGGTGCTCCAGCCCTTGATTGAGAATGCTATTGTTCACGGCATCGAGTACCACATGGATGAGGGATGTATTGAGGTCGATGTCTATCGTGAGGATAACAAGCTGGTGTTTCGCATTATAGATAATGGGGTCGGCATGACGGAAGAACAGATGTCGGGATTATTGAGTGGCAGTCCGGTTGTCAAAAGCGGTGCAGGATCAGGGGTAGCTGTCCGCAACGTACATGATCGAATTCGGCTCTATTACGGGGAGGCATATGGCCTTGAATTTGACAGTGAGTTGGAAGAAGGCACCACGGTCTGGATGCGGATTCCCATTCAATCGCAGCAGAAGGAGGGCGAGCCTGATGACGGTCAATCAAGTGAATAGGAACGATGCCGATAGCGTTGAAGGATTGAACATCCGTGCGTTTTTGAAAAAGATTGGTGCGAGCTTCCGGCGAATTCGGAAACGTCGATTGGTAATCCTGACAGCTGCAAGCTGCTGTCTGCTACTATGCGCGGCCTGTGGCATACCGATTCCCGATGACCGTACATTACCGCCACGTATCGCGCTAATTACGCCAGCTGGGACAGGGGAACTTGCGGAAGCCATCCGGCTTGGTGCCGAAGCGGCTGCCAAAGAGAGCGGGGTAGAACTAATGACCGTGGAAGCCTACCCTTCCGACGGTAATGTGTACACGCCCTCCATTCTGGACTCCGTTGGCAATCAGATACACCTTAAGCAGGCCAATGCAGACCGCCGAACGTTGTCTCGCAATGCGCGGGAGCAGGCTCAGGTGGAAGCCGCCGCCTTGGCTCTGAAGCATGGAGCATCAGCTCTATTAGTCGATCCCCTGAGCGAGACGGCACTCAGCGACATTATTCAGGAGGCGCAGGCAACGAATTCCGATGGAGCGATCGTTCCCGTCATTGTGCTTAACGATGAATTTCCTGTGAAAGGCATCACCAGCGTCATCTCCATGGATAATGTGGAGGCTGGACGGCAAGCAGGGCAGGCCATGGCGGAGTTGTTGGAAGGACGGGGGCATGTGGCTTTATTGGGTCCAGATCCTCTTAATTCCGGTCTGATTCACAGAGAGCAGGGTGTTATGGAAGTCCTGGAACAGTATCCTGACATCCAAGTGGAACCCAAATCGGTATGCAATACCCGGGACGGGTGTTGGCAGGCGGCGAAGCAGCTGCTGGACCAACAGCAGGTAGATGGTTTCATTGCCCTTCAAGAACCGGCTTCTCTGGGAGCAGCGGATGAACTGAATCGACGCAAGTCTGCGGATAAGGTTAAGATTGTTGGATTCGGCAGTGAACAACAGCAATTGGAGCAGCTGCAGGAAGGGGTCTTTGAGCATCTCATCGTCCAGAATGGATACAGTGCAGGTTATCTGGGAATGATTCAAGCCGTTGCGCGGCTGAACAATGAACAGGTGCAGGCGAGAGTGCTACTTGAGACGAAGCTGGTTAGTACAGACAATATGTTCTGGATGGATAACCAGAAGCTGCTGTTTCCTTTTGTACAATAAACGAATGCGGAATGATGAAATGAAGCCATTTCTTAACTTGAGGAAGATTTCGATAGAACAGGTGAAGATATTGTATTCGAATTTAATGTAAACCCTTTCATAATAAAGACATCGGTGAAGCCGAATGAACTTGGGGGAGGTCATTAGGATATGAAGAAAACGTGGATGACACTGTTGATTACGGCATGTATGGTTGTGGCGGCGGGTTGTAGCAGCGGCGGAGACAGTGCAGGTGGCAGTACGGGAACAGATACGGGAGGTCAGACAGCAGCCGGGACGGAAACACCGAAGATTGGTGTCGCTATCTACAAATTCGATGATACGTTCATGACGGGTGTACGTAATGCGATGAACGCAGCAGCGGAAGGTATTGCGACCCTGGATATCGTGGATAGTCAGAATGCACAGCCCACCCAGAATGAGAAAGTCGATCTGTTTGTATCCAAGAAATATAACGCAATGGCTGTGAATCCGGTAGACCGTACGGCGGCAGGCGTCATCATTGACAAGGCCAAGGCCGCGAACATTCCAGTCGTGTTTCTCAACCGTGAGCCGGTAGCGGAAGACATGAACAAGTGGGATAAAGTGTACTATGTAGGAGCAAAAGCGGAAGAGTCCGGTACGATCTCCGGACAGCTGATTGTGGATTACTGGAAAGCACATCCGGAAGCAGACAAAAACGGCGATGGCAAACTGCAATATGTCATGCTGAAAGGGGAACCGGGCCACCAGGATGCAGAGCTTCGAACCAAATATTCAGTTCAGGCGATCCAGGATGCCGGTATCGAAGTGGAAGCACTGGCGGAAGATACTGCGATGTGGGACCGCGTGAAAGGTCAGGAGAAAATGCAAGCGTTCCTGGCTTCGCATGGCGACAAGATTGAAGCCGTTCTCGCGAACAATGATGACATGGCGCTTGGAGCCATTGAGGCATTGAAAGCAGCCGGATACTTCAAGGATGGCAAATCAATGCCGGTGGTAGGTGTGGATGCAACAGCCCCTGCCATTCAGGCTCTACAGGATGGTACGATGCTGGGCACGGTACTTAATGATGCCAAGAATCAGGGTGCAGCCACGGTTGCTCTGGCTTCTGTCCTTGCCAAAGGGGAGACACCAACGAAGGAAAATACCAAATACGACATTACAGATGGGAAATACGTCTGGATAGCATACAAAAAAATTACGAAAGACAACATCGCCGACGCCCAATAACAGCAGTAGACAGGGACGTCCGTCATTCGGGTAGCGTCCCTTTTTTTGCCGGTCATATGGAAGGGGAGGATACAAGATGGAATCACCTTACCTGCTGGAGATGAATGGAGTTTCCAAAGCATTTCCGGGTGTGCAGGCACTAAGTCAAGTCACGTTGAAGGTGAAGCCGGGAACGGTTCACGCCTTGATGGGAGAGAATGGAGCGGGCAAATCCACGCTGATGAAATGTCTGTTCGGCATGTATCGACCAGATGAAGGAACGATACGCATCGAAGGAAGGGACGTGGATATTCCCAATTCCAAAGCAGCACTTCAGCAAGGGATATCCATGATTCATCAGGAGCTGAATCCGGTCCCGTATCGTCCGGTGATGGAGAATATCTGGCTGGGCCGTTTTCCGATGAGGGGAATACTGGTGGACGAGAAACGGATGTATACCGATACACTGGCTCTGTTCAAAGACTTGAACCTGGATATTGATCCGAAGGCTCAAGCCGGAACACTGTCTGTCTCCAAGATTCAATCGATGGAAATCGCCAAGGCGGTCTCTTTTCAATCCAAAGTCATCGTCATGGATGAGCCAACTTCTTCCCTGACAGGCAAGGAAGTGGACCAGCTCTTCGCCATTATTAATGAACTACGCAGTCGCGGCGTGTCCATTATCTACATTTCCCACAAGATGGAGGAGATCCTGACGATCTCGGATGAAGTCACGATCATGCGTGATGGCTTCGTTGTTGGTACATGGGATGCTGCTGATTTAACAACAGATCTGATCATCACACGCATGGTGGGTCGTGACATGGACGAACGATTCCCGGAACGGACGAACGTACCCGGTGAAGTCATACTGAAGGCAGAGGGTCTGACATCGAATCAGTCGAAATCGTTTCGGGATGTATCCTTTGAGCTGCGAAAAGGCGAAGTGCTCGGCATTGGCGGCCTGGTTGGAGCACAGCGGACAGAATTGATTGAGTCTTTGTTCGGACTGCGCGGTCTCGCTTCAGGTCAGATTTCGATCCATGGACGCAAAGTAAAGATTAATTCTCCCGCTGCCGCAAAGCGTTACAACATTGCTTTGCTCACGGAAGAACGAAGGGTGACAGGGATATTCCCTGTGTTGTCGGTGTATGAGAATACAATTATCGCAAGTCTTGGCCGTTACAAAAATCGCATAGGTTTGTTGAATGAGAAAATGGGCCGCGAGGAAGCAAGGGAGCAGACACAGAAGTTTAGAACCAAAACGCCTTCGGTTAACACGCTAATTCGAAACCTGTCTGGTGGTAATCAACAGAAAGTTCTACTGGCCCGCTGGTTGCTGACCAACCCGGAGATTCTGCTGCTGGATGAACCGACGCGTGGAATCGATGTAGGGGCCAAATTCGAGATTTACACCATTATTACGGAACTGGCTCGTCAGGGCAAAAGCATTATCATGATTAGCTCAGAGATGCCTGAGCTTCTGGGCATGTCGGATCGCATCATGGTGATGAGCGAAGGGCGTCTCACCGGAATTGTGGACGGAGCCGAGGCAACAGAGCAGGATATTATGAGGCTGGCCGCGCAGCAGCGGATGGCTTAGTCAGGAGGGAAACAGATGAACACACAGGTGATCAATCAAGTGAAACAATATGTAACACAGCGCGCCATCTTTATCGTACTGATTCTGCTCATCATTGGCATTGCCATCGCTGATCCGAACTTCCTTGCTTTTTCCACACTACGGGATATATTACAGCAGTCCTCCACAAGAGCCATTATTGCACTCGGTGCAGCCTTCATCCTGGTTACAGGAGGGGTCGATCTCTCTGCTGGTCGGGTTGTCGGGCTGACGGCTGTCGTATCGGCATCGATGCTTCAGATTGACGAGTATGCCAACCGTTTCTTCCCTGATCTGCCACATTTGCCAGTGTTATTGCCGATTCTGGTTGGAATCACTGTTGGCCTGTTCGTGGGATTGGTGAATGGCCTCATTGTCGCCAAATTACATGTGCCTCCTTTTATCGCAACGCTGGGTACGATGGTTGCCGTGTATGGACTAAACTCGATTTATTTTGATACGGAACCCAATCAGTCGCAGCCAATTGGAGGATTGAGACCAGACTTCACCGTCATTGGTTCTGGATACATTGATCTGGGCGGTGGGTATTCCATTCCTTATATCGTCCTGATTGCTATTGCGGTGGCGTTAATCTGCTGGTTGATCTTTAACAAAACACGTCTCGGCAAAAACATGTACGCGATTGGTGGCAACATTCAGGCAGCGCATGTATCCGGAATTCATGTAGCACGTAATCTGGTTGCCCTGTATGCCATTGCGGGTGCGTTGTATGGTCTGGGTGGTGTGCTTGAGGCTGCACGGACAGGTGGAGCTACGAACAATTACGGTAACATGTATGAGCTGGATGCGATTGCTGCATGTGTGGTAGGCGGTGTATCAACAGCTGGGGGTATTGGTACGGTGCCTGGTGTTATGGCGGGGGTACTGATCTTCGGGGTCATTAACTATGGTCTGACGTTTATCGGTGTAAGTCCATACTGGCAGCTGATTATCAAAGGATTGATCATTGTTGCTGCGGTGGCTTTTGATATCCGTAAGTATATGGCGAAGAAATAAAAAGGATATGAGATGAACGTGAAAAGGTTACACCGTTGTACTCCGAGTGCAGTACCATCTTCCGATCGCTGTTATCCCCGGATTTTTTGATTCCCTTCTAAAGAAGTGAAAATCCGGGGATAAAGGCGAGGTGTATGCTTCCGAAGTAGCTTTCTTTCAGAAAGCTTTTAGCTCCGCTTCTTCAGATTGGTTCTGCACTCTACGTTATCGTGTGAAAATTCCATTTATCTTATATGGAAAAGCAGCAAAGAAGCCAGCCCTCGGAATATAGAGAGCTGGCTTTAAGCGTTTAACCATTGACCATCCAATCGATAACGGGGATAACTGGTCCAATGATACATAAGAGCAACATAAATCCGGCGACGTTATAAGATACATTTGTGCCAAAGTGCGCACGATATTTTTTTGCGATCAAGAAAGTCGGAATCCAGAAGAGGGCTGCTACCACAAAAGGAATGTGAAGTCCTTGAGTTCCGTTGCTATAGATAGGCATGTTTATTAAGTTGAACAGGTAATGACTGATCATAAAATCTGCTTTTCCCCATTGGAAGTTAAAGGCGAGACCCATCAACAGTACGAGTAGAGAGAGCGTTCCGAGGCCCAGTGGTTTTCGTTGTGTTGGCATACAGCTTCCTCCATAACCAAGATTTTATCCTAAATTAATCCATAAATGTATTGTAGCATAATAGTGATCCATGCGTAGAGGAATTGTTTCACTTTTGTCGATTACAATTCATGCATATGTCCTATTGCCTTCATAAATTATACATTCGTGCGAATTTGACGAACCTCCATTAATCGACAACATCAGCTAATCATAATCGATATAATACATGTACATAAGTTGTTAGATGTGAGTTTTGTCAAAGGGGGCGAGGCTATTTGCTAAATTACAAGATGAAAATGGTGATATTCCCGCTGGGCTGTCTGCTTGTCATTCTGTCCTCTTATGTTCTAAAGCTTACCCCTAATCTGGCATTATTGTTGATTTCGGGTGCCCTGTTGGTTGCAAGTATCTATGGCGAGAAAAGATATCCTGTGCTGCGAAATGTTCATTGGATTTTTCTCGGAATATTCCATTACTTCAGTCAACTGAACTGGTGCAACATGCTGTATTATATGCTGATCATTTCAATGATTCAGGACAAACAACGTGTGGCACAAACATTACCGATCTCACTACTGTTCATGCTGCAATATACTGTGATTCGGCTCTCCTACGTGCCTATAGATACATATACTTTGCTGGTTTCGTTATTCGATCTGTTAACTACGGTTGTGATTATTTTCTTGTATCATACCTTGATTAACAGTGAGGCTGAGAAGCGCAGACTTCGAGAGAAAAATCGGTTTCTTACCCTTCATGATCCACTAACCGGACTATTGAACTATGAAGGTTATATGGAGGTGCTGCGGAAGACGGTGGAGGAACAACGTTCCTTTTTGCTTGTTCTTTTGAATGTCAATAATTTTAGCGGATTTAAGAAAGAGTCAGAAGATCCCTGGTGTTCAGTAATTACGGGTACAGGCAAAATTATTACCAATCAGTTCCCGGAGGCCTATGGTATATCCCGGTATGCGGGGGACCGTTTTGCGGTTGTTTTGCCAGAAATACAAAATATTGAAGAACGTATGACGTCCTTACTATCAGATCGGCTTCAGGGGTTGCAAGTAAGTTATAGCATCTCGTTGTACCCGGAAATGTCAGAGACATTGCAGCAATTCATGACGGTTGCTGAGGACAGGTTGCTTCAACAGCAGCGGAGTAAATGGCTGAAAAATGAAGAAGAAGTATTCCGTTCCGAAAGGCTAAGGGCCGTAGGTGAATTGGCCGCTGGTATGGCTCACGAAATTCGGAACCCGCTCACCGCCATTCGGGGATTCCTGCAACTGTCACGTGGACAAGCGTACAATATCGCGCCTTGGTATGAAGTGATTATGGGTGAGGTAACGAGGGTAACCGATCTGACGGCTGAATTTTTACAGTTTTCCAAACCACAAGCCAACCATATGAAGCCCGAAAAGCTCGGACACTGCCTTGAACGAGTCATGTCGCTGACCGAGTCGGATGCGGCATCCCGAGGGCATCGAATTACGCTCGAAATGACTAGTGAGCTAGTCGTGGTCAATATGGATCGGGATAAGATTGTGCAGGTATTAATTAATCTGATTCGTAACGCTTTTGAAGCGATGACAGATCCCGGTGAGGTTCGTATGGATCTGTTACAGGACGGGGACGCAGTGCTCATCTCGGTTACAGACACGGGAAGTGGTATTCCGGAAAATTCGCTTTCTACGATCTTTAATCCGTTTTATACGACTAAAGAAGAAGGTACAGGACTTGGACTGGCCCTCTGCCAGAAGATCGCCCAAGATCATAACGGGAAAATTACTGTCCATAGTGAACTGGGGATTGGTTCCACCTTCACACTTCATCTGCCAATGGAGATGTAACTCGTATAACAGACCCAGGAATAGCAGCAACAAAATCACTTATTAAAAAAAACGCCGCATGGGTCCTGGAGAATCCCATGCGGCGTTTAGTATTTCGATTAACTTAAAGTATAGAATCCACATCGTATAAGATTAAGCTATATTTGGTTGAACTAATCATTTACACGTAACGGAGAGGACAGAAAAAATCTGAAAAAGCGGAGCGTTCGCCTAAAAGCTTTCTGAAAGAAAACTACATCGGAAGCATACGCTATCCCCGGATTTCCCCTCGAGAAAAGGAAATCGAAAAAATCTGGGGAGAACAGCGATTGGAAGGTTATTCTGTCATCGTAGTGTCTGTGTAAAGAATCTTTAGTTCGACTTATTTAGCTGTCCCTGATGTAACTGATAGTAGAATCCTTGTTGCTGCATCAACTCGTCATGGCTTCCCCGTTCAGCGATCTGTCCATCATCAATGACCAGAATCTGATCGGCTTCACGTATCGTGCTAAGTCTGTGGGCGATGACGAAGCTGGTACGGTTTTTCATCAACGTGCGCATCGCCTCCTGAATCTGCATCTCCGTGCGAGTGTCGATACTGCTTGTTGCTTCGTCCAGAATAAGAATGGCCGGATCAGCGAGAATTGCCCGGGCAATGGTTAACAGCTGTCGCTGTCCCTGACTCAGATTGCTTCCCTCGGAAATGATGGGCGTATCATAGCCCTGCGACAGTTTGCGGATGAACGAATGTGCATTCGCAAGTATAGCTGCTTGCCTGATCTGTTCATCGGTTGCATCCGGCTTGCCGTAGGCAAGATTGTCGCGAATGGTACCCGAGAACAGGTAGGCATCCTGAAGAACAATGCCCAGTTGCCGCCGTAATGGGTCCTTTTCCAGTTCCGAGATGTCACATCCATCAATGGTGATCCGTCCGCCTGTAATCTCGTAGAAACGAGGTAACAAGTTGATAATGGTCGTTTTACCTGCACCGGTTGGTCCAACTAGTGCAATCATTTCGCCAGGTTTGGCGGTAAAGCTGACCTTCTTCAGGATCTCTCTCTCGGCACTGTACCCGAAGGAGACGTCTTCAAATACGACTTTACCCTGAATCTGATCCAACTGTTTCTTCTGTTCCTCCACATACTCACCAGGTGTATCCATGATGTGAAACACGCGTTCAGCACCTGCAATGGCAGCTTGAATCAGATTGTATTGATTGGCCAGATCGTTGAGCGGCCGTTCAATCTGGCGGGAGTAAGCGAGAAAACTGACGATTAGTCCGATAGACGTCAGATCATGATAAGCCATCCATCCACCTACGGAGGCGAGTATGGCAAACCCGATATTATTCATTACGTTCATTGTAGGCCCAACCAAACCCGAAACGGTCTGGGCTTGTGTGCTGGATGTGCGTAGTTTCTCGTTCAGGTTCTCAAAATGTTGATGTGCCTGATCTTGTCGGTTATAGGCCGCCACGACTTTCTGTCCAGCAATGGTCTCCTGAGCATATCCATTAAGTTCACCAAGTAACTTCTGCTGAGCAGTGAAGTGTTTGCGTGTTCTTGAAGCGATCAGGCGAGTGGCGATGGTGATTAAGGGTACCGTCACCAGACTCAGCAATGTAAGGCGAACATCGAGCGCAAACATGATCGACAAGGAGCCAACGAGCAGGATGGCACTCGACATCAATTGGGTTACACTTTGATTAAGCGTTGTGGACACATTATCGATATCATTGGTGGCCCGGCTCATCAGGTCCCCGCTCTGATTTTTATCGAAAAAGTGGACAGGCAGCTCTTGTAGCCGTGAGAACAATGCATGTCGCAGATCCTTGACGGTCAGTTGGGACACACCAATCATGACATAGGATTGAGCCCACATCAGGAGTGAGCCAAAGACATAAACACTCAGCAAGAGGAGACATTCCTTCAGCAAACCCGCGGTTACTTTGGGAACGATATGTTCATTAACGGCACGGCCGAGAAGGTAAGGTCCTGCCAGATTAAGCAGCGTTCCGAGAGCGGTCAGCACCAATGCAGCAATAACTCCTTTGCGATGACGCCCCATGTACGACCATACCCGAATCAGGGCATGGCGAGCATTTTTGGCTCTGACTTTGGGGACAGGTCCTCTGCCCGCTGGTCCGGGTCTTCCGATCGGAGGAACGGCAGTTTGCTGAGGGGAGGAAGATGCAGGTTTAGCCAAATTGAACATCCTCCTTCCGTTGCTGCGAATAAAAGATGGCTTGATAGTGTGATGAATGAGCCATGAGATGATCGTGTGTACCGCTGGCAACGATCTGCCCTTCATCAATGACATATATGCAGTCAGCATCCCTCACGGAAGAGATTCGCTGTGCAATCAAAAAGGTCGTGCTGTCTTTCATCAAGGACTGCAAAGCCTTCTGAATGCTGGCTTCCGTACGCAGATCGACCGCACTGGTGCTATCATCCAGAATCAGCACTTCCGGCCGCATGAGCAGGGCGCGTGCAATGGATATACGCTGTTTCTGTCCACCAGACAGATTGACCCCGCGCTGACCCAGCTCCGTGTCATAGCCATCCTTCAGTTTCATAATAAAATCATCCGCTGCCGCAGCTTGTGCCGCAACACGCAATTCAGCATCCGTTGCACCGGGCCGGCCGAAGCAAATGTTATCCCGGATACTGCCGCTGAACAGGATCGATTCCTGAAGCACAATGGATACACGACTGCGAAGATCCTGAAGATTCCAGTGGCGGACGTCCACTCCGTTCACGAGCACTTCACCCTGCGAAGCATCATATAAACGTGGAATCAGCTGCACCAGTGATGTTTTACCTGATCCTGTTGAACCGAGCAAAGCCACTTTTTCACCGGGACGAGCGATCAGGTTAATTCCGGTGAGAGTGTGTTCTCCGTCATAACGGAAATATACGTCTCTGAACTCCACTTGACCTTTAGCATGTGATGAAAGGGGAGACGGTTGGTATGGAGAAGGATCAAGGTTAACCTGGTGTGACTGTACATTCTCGGACTTATCCGTTCCCGATTGAATATCCGGCTGTGTATGTAGCACCTCGTTGATTCGGGCAGCAGATACCTTGGCACGGGAGAAGCTCATCATTATCATGCCAATCGACGTGAGGGACGAGAGTACAACCGTGACATAGTTGATAAAAGCAATCAGATCCCCGGCGGCAATATCGCCTCCGACTACCTGAAAACCTCCAAACCATAACACCGCTACAATGGTAGCGTTCAGCATAAGGCTTAGCACGGGTGCATTCAGTGTGACAATACGCCAGGCTTTCACGGCGGTTGAGGTGTAATCTTCATTGGATTGTTGGAACCGTTTTTTCTCCAGACGCGCACGTGCAAATGCCTTGACGACACGGATGCCGGCAAGATTCTCCTGAAGAACGGCATTGACCTGATCAAGCTTGCCCTGAACGCTGGCGAACAGCGGATAGGAAGCTTTTATCAGGATAAATAAAATAATAAACAGGACCGGCACAGTCGCAATAAGAATCAAAGCCAGCTTCACACTGATCGTAAACGCCATGATGATACTACCGATGATCAGCATCGGCGAACGGATAAACATCCGTAGCAGCATCTGTACAAAGGTCTGCATCTGGGTAATATCACTGGTCAGACGAGTAATCAGAGATCCTTCCTGGAACGTATCCAGATTACGGAAGGAGAAGGTCTGAATGTGGTCAAACAGTTCCTGGCGCAGATCCGTGCCGTATCCAACGGCAGCCTTGCTTGAATAGAGTGTACAGCCTGCGCCGCCGACCCAGCCGATTAACGCAACAAGTAGCATGATCAGACCTGTAGTTACGATATGGGACAGGTTCCCTGCAAGCACCCCATCATCCACGATGCTGGACATCAGCTTGGGCTGGAGCAGGTCCATGGCAACCTCAAGTACCATGAGCAGCGGGGCGAGGATCGCCGCCGACTTATACGGAGTCAAGAATCGTTTTAACGTCCACAATAGGAAATCACCTCAGTTTTAATTGCATAAGTGAATCAATTTCATAATACCTTTAGCTGCTTCAATCAAGGCTAGGTATAGATCAAAACGGTTCAATTTGTCTATAACTAGTTACAAAACTCCATTTTTAGTGAGTTATGAAATTGATTCAAGCAAGTTGTTGTTAGCAATGTCGCGAGTCTGCATCGCCTCAGGCTTCACGCAGGTTTTGGAGCATACGCTGTGCGAGTGCAGACATGATCCGGGATTCTTCCGGGGTAAAATCTTTCTGGGCCTGCTGTTCCAGCTCCTGAACCACTTCTTTTAATTCTTGTAGCGCGGAGCGCCCCTGATCCGTCAGGTATACCCGCAGACTGCGCAGATCCTTCGGGTCGGCTTCGCGTCTCACATAACCGGATGTTTCCATACGCTTAAGCATCACCGTTACCGTTGCGGGACTGCGCTGGAGTTGTTCGGCCAGTTTTTTCTGGGATTGACCATCTTCCCGTTCTAGTTGGAACAGCAACGGGGGCTGCCCTGGGTATAACTCGGGGTGGTTAACGAGCTTCTCATGAACCTTGTAGCGTTTCAGCTTCACGAGTTCGGATAATTGTCCCATTAACCGATCATTCTGGACTGGGTTCATATATTCCACTCCGTTCATATCTTTTTAGTTAGTCGACTAACTAAATCATAAGTTTGATTGGACATATCGTCAAGCGAATACGATGTATTTATACCTGTTCTGATGAGAACGAAATCGTTTTCTGACGTAAGCGTTTCTTTTTGGTAATATAAAGGGGATACCATGTTGGCCTGATCTGAATCATAACCTTTTTAACTCAATTAGCAGTAGGGAGGCTTTAATATGACAGCATTAGTGGGACGGAACAAAGTACGTTGGGGCATTATGGGCACGGGATGGATTGCATCCCAGTTCGCAAGGGATTTGGAGCATGCGGGGAACGCGGAGAAGACAGCGGTAGGTTCGCGGACAGCGGGAAGCGCGGAGAAGTTCGCAGCTGAATATGGTTTTGCACGCGCTTACGGCTCGTATGATGAAATGCTGCAAGACCCTGAGGTGGATATTATCTATGTGGCAACACCTCATCCTGTACATAAAGAGAATGTGATGGCTTGTCTGGAGGCAGGAAAAGCGGTTCTCTGTGAGAAGCCATTTACGATGAATGCGCGTCAGTTGGAGCAGCTGGTGGAGACTGCGCGGGAGCGCAAGCTATTTCTGATGGAGGGCATGTGGACACGATTTCTGCCGCCAATTGCCCAAGCCAGAGCATGGATTGAAGAAGGCCGAATTGGTGAAGTTCGTTTGGTTCAAGCGGACTTTGGATTCCGTATCGGCTGGGAGCCGGAAGGGCGTTTACTTAACCCGGATCTGGGTGGGGGCGCATTGCTGGATGCAGGGGTATACCCGATCTCCTTTGCTTCGATGATCTTTGGCGAACAGCCCCAGCATGTATGGAGTACAGCCAATATCGGTGAAACGGGCGTGGATGAGCAGTTTTCGGTGTTGTTGTCCTATTCCGAGGGGCGTTCTGCATCACTGAGTGCTGCCATTCGTCTGAACCTCAGCAATGAAGCGGTCATATACGGAACAGAAGGCAAGATACGTTTACCTTTATTCCTGGCGGGCAAAGAAGCCTATCTGTATGTGAACGGGCAGGATGAGCCCGAGAAATTTACGGATGATCGAACGTGTATTGGCTATGCCTTTGAGGCGGAAGAAGCGGGACGCTGTATCCTGGAAGGCCGGACGGAGAGCAATACGATTAAACTGGACGAATCCCTGGAAATCATGAAGCTGATGGACACGATTCGGGGGCAGTGGGGATTGCGTTACAAATCGGAGTAAACAGACAGGAGTGGGCGTGTGATGGTGAAGATTCTGATATCCGGGTTTGAACCGTTTGGCGGGGATGCGGTGAATCCGACGGGTGCGTTAATGGAAGCTCTTGCGAACGAAGTGATGGAGGGTGCTGAGTTAAAAACAGTACTGTTGCCTGTGCACTTCAATGAATGTGCAGATCTGCTGATCGCAGAGATGGAAGCCGATCGGCCCGATGTGGTCATTGCCTGTGGGCTGGCCAAGGGCAGAACGTCCATCACACCGGAGCGTATTGCCGTTAATGTCAAAGACATTCCTCCTGGCTCCTACGCGGATAACCAGGGACAGCGCCCGGTGGATGAGCCGATTGTAGATGGCAGCCCGGACGGCCTATTCTCCACCTTGCCCATACGTGCCATGGTGAATGACATGTCCGCAGCAGGCATTCCGGCTGTCGTATCCAATACAGCAGGCACGTATATATGCAATAACACGATGTACCGGGTGCTGGATTACATTCGTGTAGGGCAGCTTCCGATCCGTGCCGGATTTGTACACTTTCCAGCCTCAACAGAGATGGCTGTGCTGCAGCCTTCCGTTCCGTCGCTGCCTATTCCCATGATGCTGGATGCGCTGCGAATCATGATCCGCACGGTTGTGGCTGAATCGTAGGGGAGGGTTGCGAGAGTAGGCAAGGTTGTGCTGAATTGTAGGTGACGGTTGGATTCGTAGACCACAGTTGTGAAAGGGAGAGCAGTAGGATAGGTTTCTTTCTGCTTCGATCTTGGGTTGGGTAAAGTGATAGATATGAGTATAAATATGAAGTTGAAATATAAAGTAAAAAAGAGCTGTCCCATCGTCATAAGTCTGACGTTAGGAACAGCTCTTTCTATTTCGTGTGTCGTGTGTAGCCAAAATGGTTAGTGAGGCCACTAGTTTGCAGCACATACCAATTTCTAACGAAGTAGAAGCGTTATTGTGTGGAGTTAAGCGAGTTTGTCTGCGAAATGACCAATTTATAGCTGAATAGAGTGTCTGGGATTCGTTAGAATTTTCGTAGCATGATATTTGGTTAAATAAGGTGCCTAGGGTTCGTTAGAAATAGAGCGGTCAGATATAGCTCAAAGATAAATAAATGTTAGATTCGCAACAAATCAAGATCGAACTCGGGGACAAGTCCTTCTTTCATGGCACGCCCAAGCAGTGCAGTAATCGCACCATAACCATCATCACCCAGGTTGGCGCTGAATTCGTTAACGTACAGGCCGATATGTTGTGAAGCTACGTCAGGGTCCATTTCTTGTGCATGTTCCATAACGTATGCTCTCGACTCATCCGGGTGCGCCCAAGCATATTCAACGGAGGCACGTGCCCATCCGGCGAGGGCGTGAGCATCCATGTTGCGGCGTGCAATGATCGCTCCAAGCGGGATCGGAAGACCTGTGTCGCTTTCCCACCAGTTCCCGAGATCTGTCATCAGCTTAAGATCATAGTTCTGGTACGTGAAGCGTGCTTCATGGATAACAAGTCCGGCATCGATCTTGCCGTCCCGAACAGCAGGCATGATCTGGTCGAATGGCATGACAACAATTTCGCCTACGCCGCCAGGAACGTTTTGCGCTGCCCACAGACGGAATAATAGATAAGCTGTTGAGCGTTCGCTAGGCACAGCAACCCGTCGTCCAGACAGATAGCTGGGATCCGTGGTACCGTTAGCGGTCAGAACCAGCGGACCACATCCTCTGCCGAGTGCACCTCCAGCAGGTAGCAGGGCATAGTCAGACAGCACATATGGCAGTGCTGCATAAGATATTTTCATCACTTCAGGTGTATCTGGTCCATCCGGATTCGCCGCCAGGCCATTGGTAATATCTATATCAGCATAACGGACATCCAGCTCAGGTGCGCCCGGAATCAATCCGTGCACCCACGCGTGAAAGATAAATGTATCATTTGGACAAGGGGAAAATGCAATTTTCATGATGTAATAACCTCCCGTAAAATGGAACTTGCAGCCTGAAGCGCATCGAGGGCATCCTTGATGCGCCAAGCGTCGCGGTCGCGTGGACCGACCGCGTTGGATATGGCCCGCAGTTCGAGTGCTGGCACGCCGAACTGCTGGGCAGCCGTTGCCACGCCGAAGCCTTCCATGCCTTCGGCGGCGGCATCCGGCACGCGTCGCAATAGCTCCGCGGCCGTCTCTGCGGTTCCGGTCGCCGTGGATACGGTGACCGCAGTGCCTCCGCTGACAGCGAGCCCAGCCCGCTGCAGCTCATGGCGCAGGCGAGCGGCAAGCTCCGCGTCCGCCGCCACAATGGACGAGCCAAATCCGAGCTCGTCCACGCTTAGGAAGCCGTCTGGCGTCTGCGAGCCCAGATCGGCGGCAACCATGGCGTCGGCTACCACGAGGGAGCCGACGTCTGCCCGGCCGGGGAACCCACCGCCGATGCCGGCACTGATCACCAGCATGTAGGCTGGTGAATATCCGGCTCCGGCAAGGGGCCCCGGCCTTGAAGATGTGGCAGATGTCTGTGCCACATCGGATGTGCTTGGCGCGGTGGCACCCTGCGCCAATGCACTCGTGCTTGCAGCCGCTACGGCATATGCCAATGTAGCGGCTGTTCCCGCTGCGGCCGAGGCTGGGCCAACGCCCGCAGCAATGACGTCAAATCGTTCCGCGGCCGTATCTCCCAAACCGCGGAGGACCGCATCTTTCTCCGCATCAACCGCGGTGACAATTAACACGCGTTGTGACGAACTTGCTTGGACCAGACTGGTATCTGAAGTCGTTGCCCTGCTTAATTCTTCCTGTTGGTCACTGGTGTGGAGTGATGCGTTTGATTTATTATTCTGCTCTGTATCCTGTCTATGTTCATTCATCTCGGATTCTCCTTAAACGTATATAAATTAAATTCGAGAATATATTGTCCTCGTGGAAAGGACGTTTCTCGCAATTTTGTCTTTCAAAGAGTGGACACTTTTTCTAAAAAGGTACTATCTCCATCCAAGAAAATAAAACACTATATATAGATTGTTTATGGCTATAAAGTTATAAATGATCTATATGTAGGATGCCAATTCCGAGTTGATTTCTCATGTCTGTGTCCACCCTTTGAAAGACATATCAACAATATGTATGCTCAGTGCGGACAGTAAGAGCTTGCACTTCAAACGAACAGATTAACGATTGGAAAGGCTGAAGACTGCCCCGACCGAATCAACACTCAATCATATATCGGCCTTCGGATTTTTTACCAACAAACCAAATGAATAACGGGCCGAGTCTACACCCGATCCCTACATAGTAGCCCATTTATGCAAACCCGAACTTAAAGTCAGTGATTATCGAACAATAGTTCATCTCCATCATAACGGAAGGGGAAAGACCTGAACAACCTTTGTGTATAATCCTGTCAATCGCGGTAAAGCAAAGGTTTCGGGTAGACGTATCACTTCAAGTAACCGCATCGCTTCAAATAACCCGTTTTGCCTCATCTGATGTGAATACGACCCTGATCAGGATCATCCCCGGCCTTAGCCGAAACGAATCTAATCCAATTAGCTCGATATGTCTAATTAACCATATGTTCTATCTCTCTTTAACGTACTCCGAATAAAACCATAAGTCAAAGTCAACTGTTGACAATCTTGTTCTACTGTATTAATAATAGTAGTACAGTTAATACACCTTGACGTTGGCTACACTCATAAACACATTTTTCGAAAGGAGGTGCGGGATGTTCGAATTAGATGTACGCAGCCGTAAGGCGATCTACGAGCAACTGGTGGACAAAGTCAAAGAAATGATCGTATACGGAATTCTTAAACCTGATGAGCAGCTTCCTTCCGTTCGTGCATTATCCACGCAGCTGACTGTGAATCCGAATACGATTCAGAAGGCATATCGTGAGCTTGAGCGTGAAGGTTACATTTATTCTTTGCAGGGAAAGGGGAGCTTCGTATCATCGTCTGTGGAACATCCGAATGAAGCCATGAGAGATGAGATCAGAGAGTCTCTGGTGAAGCTGATTGCGGAAGCTTCGTATTCCGGTTTGACCAAGGCAGATATGACGCTTTTGTTTGAGGAAGCGATGGCCCGTATAGAGAAGGAGGAGCCTCATGATTGAGCTGAATCAAGTCGTCAAAGCGTTTGAACAGGAGAAGGCAGTGGATGGGGTAACGATGCACATACATAAGGGATCGATCTATGGTTTGCTCGGTTCCAACGGGGCAGGCAAGACATCGCTGCTCAAAATGATAGCAGGCATTTACCGTCAGGACAGCGGAACTGTTCGTATCGAGGATACTGAAATTTATGAAAATATGGATCTCAAAGGCCGCACAATTTTCATGGCAGATTCGCCCTACTTTTTCCCGCAATCTTCAATTACTCAGATGGCTGCATTTTATCGTTCCGTATATCCGCGCTGGAATGAGGAACGGTTCAAGCAACTGGCTACCGTGTTCAAACTGGATGTAAAACGCAAGCTGCATCGCATGTCCAAAGGCATGCGCCGTCAGGCAGCCGTATGGCTGGGACTTAGCTGTATGCCTGAAGTGCTGCTGATGGATGAGCCGATTGATGGCCTTGACCCCGTCATGCGTCAGCAGATTAAAAACTTGCTGTTCCAAGAAGCAGCTGAGCGTCAAGTAACCATTGTCATCTCGTCCCACAATTTGCGTGAGATCGAAGATCTGTGTGACCATGTGGCGATTATGCATAAAGGCCGAATTATTGTAGAGAAGGATCTCGATGATCTGAAGGCGGATACGCATAAAATCCAGGTTGCTTTCCGCCATCCGGACCATGCCAAAGCCATGGAGGAGCAGATTGATATTTTGCATGAAGAGAAACGGGGAAGCGTATCCCTGTACATTGTCAAAGGCAACCGACAACAGGTAACGGATCAATTCCGTATACATGATCCGTATCTGCTGGATGTACTGCCTTTGACGCTTGAAGAAATCTTTATCTATGAAATGGAGGACGCAGGGTATGATATTCAACCGATTGTTCTGTAACCGGGGCATCCTGATCCAAAATTTCAGACAGCATGGATGGATAGGTATCCTCTACCTGATCACATTGTTGTTCTCGTTACCTTTATATATTGGAACACAATATATAGAAGTACCTCTGGAAATCACCAGTCTGTTTCAGGCCAATGAAATTCATCTGCTATTTGCGTTGACCTTTCCTGTCGCCATAGCTTTACTTCTCTTCCGCTATATTCAAACTGGTGCGCCTGCGGACTTATACCACAGTCTGCCGTTGCAGCGTAAACATCTGTTAACGATGAATATGCTGACGGGATACGCTATGATTCTGCTTCCGATCTGGATAACTACCGGGATTACAGGGTGGGTATGGGCGGTTCTCGATCAACCATCCTATATTTTCAGTGGTCATGATATCTGGATGTGGGGCGTGACGATGAGCATTTTCTCATTGTTTATGTTCACCCTGACGGTTGCCGTGGGGATGTGTATAGGCCAATCTATTCTGCAAGGACTTACAGTTTTTGGTCTAATATTAATTCCGGTGATCTTCTGGGGAGTGTATGAGCTTCATTTACAACGTTACTTACTCGGCTTTCCGTACAATAATTCGAGTAACTTTAACATGGAAAAAACATCCTTGCTCTTCCGAATGAGCTCCATGGGTTATAATCCTCCAGACTGGGGAGAATTAGGAATTTATGCGGCCGTAACTTGTATACTCTTCGTGTTGTGTTATGTGCTGTATGCGAGAAGACATGTAGAGTCGGCGACACAAGCTATTACGTTCAGGATCGTCAAACCCATCTTCCGTTTTGGATTCATGTTCACCTTGGTATTGTTAGGAGGTGCCTACTTTACCAGAATTGCTCCTGAAGGGTCAGGTGTATGGGGTATCTTTGGTTATCTGCTCGGTGGAGTGGTTGGTTATATTGGCGCTGAGATGATTATACGTAAAACATGGCTCATCTGGAGCAGCAGGTTACTCCCCCGGTTTGCATTATATGGCATCGTGGCAGGATTAATTCTGTATATCCCTGTAGCTGATTGGAACGGATATGCTAATAATGTGCCCTCAAAGGAAAATGTACAAACGGTACGACTGGGAGGAGACCATTACATCTATGTGAATGGAACAAGTGTAAAGCTGGATGAAGGCCCGTTTTATTCCGATACTCCGGGTTATGTGGATGCCGTGCTTGCACTTCATCAGAAAATTGTGCACTCCGATCTGCCTTTGCTCGAAAGAGTACGCAATCAGAACAGAAGTAACGATGAATATGTATTGATCGACTACCAACTCAATAATGGGAAAACGATGACACGTAGGTATCAGATTCCCGAAGAGGAATTCAGGCAGGAATTAGCAGAGGTGAAACAGTGGGAAGATTATAAATCAACGACCTATGGCACCTATGCACTGGATGAAGATGTTCGCAGTATTGGCATTCGATCCAGTCTCAACTCGGAGCGTAAAGTATTCATTAGCGATCCGCAGCTGATTCGCGAATTCAAGGTACTGTTGAAGTCTGAAATACTCAACCAGACTTATGATGACCAGCTATCCTCTTGGGAGTCGTTCGCTTCGGTAGAGGTCTACCAGGATTATCTTGATGAAGCATCCCCAAAAGAGAAGCTGGATCGACCGAACCACAGTGCGAGCTATCAGTTCAAGGCAAGCTATGGCCGCTTGATGGAATGGCTCAAACAGCACAATCTCTATGATCAACTTACGGTATCGGCTGAGGATATGGCTTCTGCCCAATTTGTTAAACAGGAGATCGATAATCCCGGTAAATACAGAATGGTGTATCCTGAACCTAATTTTGTGGATGTAAATATCGATGGCAACAGACAGGTCGCTACCAAAAACAAAAAAATAATCAGCGATCTGCTCCTTCGCCAAAGATCCGGTTTTTACACCGATCAGGATACGGTCTATCAAATTAAGCTGAACTCGGTAAGTGGACCGAACATCTACATGATGCTGAAAGAAGAGGATCTGACCGAGGAGATGAAAGCTATTTTGGTCAATCAATGAGCTGAGTTGCATCAATTGTTAACTATAAGCGGGAAGGGTTCTCCGTTGATCGAAGGTCTGCTATTCAACCATTGAGACTAGATCTACTTGACCTTATTCAGCGAATGGAATATATTAGGAAGAGTAAGGTTCGAGCGACTCGATCAGTCGAATCTCATATGGAACGGCTTATGAGGGAAGCACCCGTAAGAGCAGGCAAATGCCTGACTTGCGGGTGCTTTTTTGTCGTTCGCTGATATCGTTAGCTGTTTCTGCTGCGAGGAAAAGGAGGTGGAGTTGCTCGAAATGCACAGCACAGAGGATCAGACGGCTTAATATCTTCCAACTATTTTGAAGAAAGGGTGTAGGAATGCATGCAAACAGCAGTGTGGAAGGAAATGATAACTGACCAGGAGGGAACAGTATGTTGTCCTTCTCCAACAGAGGGTAGCGATAATCGTATGATGGATCAAAGGCAAGGCAACCTGGACCGATTGCGATCATTCACCCATCTTATAGTGAGGTCACGCTTTCTCCTAGTGCTTGTGATTCTGTTCAGCGCAGGCACGATCTATTTTGCTTCGGCAGCCGAGGCTGCGGGCATTGATCTTGGCGTAACAGCGCAGAAAGCTTGGGACTCCGTTCTGAACAAGGCTGATGAACAAACCAAGTTAACGCTGAAGCAAGCGTACGAGAAAGTAGGGAACTGGAAGACACAAGAGCAGGCGTGGGAACAAAAAATAAAGACAGTTCATGCCGCCAATACCGCGGAATTGGAGCGATTGCGTGTAGAAATAAGGCAAACCGATGATGCGAAGGTCGCAGCTCTAGCTGAAAAGGTAAAGCAGACCCAAGCCCGATATGAACCGCTATTCGCCCTGTACAGTTCAGTCAATAGACAGCTGGATGCAGCCAAAGCCATCAAAAATAAGGAATGGAGTGCAGCCATCCGCACGCAAGCAGAGACGTTGAAACCGGTTGTGCAGCTTGCCAGAGAAGACATTCGGATCAAGAAAAAGGAGCTTGCCGAAGCACGTAAACGGAAGACCGCTGAAGTTAAACGTTTACGCGCTATGCTAGCAGCGGCCGACACGGCGAAGAAACAGATTCAAACGGCTAAAAAACAGGTGAGTCTGGCGAAAGAACGATATTCAAACGCCCTGCAACAGTTCAAACAGAGCACAAAGCAGGGCCAAACGTCACGTGTACTCAGCTCATTGAACACCTTGGCTTCTGCAGCGGAGAAGTGGGCAGGTTCGAAACAAAATATCCACACACTGGAGCAAAAAGTATCCACTACATACGTGAAAGTCAGACAGGAAATCGCGAAGAGACCCAAATAAGAGGAAACCCGGTTCTCTCCCTAACGTACACCACTTTAGATGTGAAGGCGCTTCAAGGATGATGAAATGAGGTGAAGCTATTGCAGCCAAAGTTGGAAAAGAAACGTGCGGGGACGAGAGGTTTTAAACGTAAACGCTACTGGATTCCCAGCGTTGTACTAATTTTAATCATAGGTTTTATTGGAGTTGGTACACAATGGACACCGAAAATAACGGTATTTTTATTAAAATCATTCATTGAGATTGCTAGTCCGGACACGAACGGCAAGGACACTGGGATCTCGGAAGGGATAACTCGTATTGCGGATGTACCCTATGCAGACGAAGGTCGTAATGGCAGTACGCTGGATATCTATTATCCTTCCGTAACATCGGAACCTCTGCCTGTAGTGCTGTGGGTTCATGGCGGTGGATGGGTCTTGGGTAACAAAGAGGATATTGCAGATTATGCGGTACAATTAGCCAAACAGGGTTATGTTGTCGTCAGTATGAATTATGCGCTCGCACCGGATACGAAATATCCCATTCCCGTGATTCAGACGAATCAGGCTTTGACTTACGTGAAGAACCATGCCAGTGAGTTTCAGGGTGACCCGGAAAACATATTTCTCGCAGGCAACTCGGCTGGTGCCCAGATTGCAAGTCAGACCGCAGCGGTGGTGACAAATCCATCCCTTGCCAAGCTGATGAATATAACGCCAACCGCCCAGCCGGAGGAGTTACGTGGGGTCCTTCTATTCTGTGGTCCCTATAATCTAAGTACCGTAGCCAATACAGGTTTTCCGCTCATCCGGGCCTTTCTCTGGTCATATACAGGAATCAAAACATTTGAAGACTATCCACGTTTGGATGAAATGTCGACCGTGCTTCAAGCCACAACAGAGTACCCGCCTGCATTTATTACCTCAGGCAATGATGACCCGTTGACCAGTCAATCGGTTGAACTGGCACAAGTCTTGAAGCGACTTGATGTCGATGCGGAAACCTTGTTTTTCTCGACCTCATCACAGAAGCTGGGACATGATTATCAATTTGATCTGGAGAGTGAAGCTGGACAACAGGCGATGCATTCGGCTGTACGTTTTATGCAGCAGTATAGTCGATGAGCAGACAAGACTGTGGTACACTCGAAGCAAATGAGGGCGCAGGAGGAGAAGCATGGCAGATAAAGAAGATTTGACGCGGTTCGGGGTAGCGTTTCCTACACCTCTAATTGAGCAGTTTGACCAGTATATTGAGGAACAGGGATACAAAAACCGATCCGAGGCTTTTCGTGACCTTGTTCGAAAAACATTACTTCAACCTTCCGTACTGCAATCCGATCAGGATGTGGCGGGTACCATTGTAATGGTCTATGATCACCATATCAGTGATCTTCCTATTCGCTTAATGGAGCTTCAGCATGAGGCGCATCATGACATCATTTCCAATATGCATGTGCATCTGAATCATGACCAGTGTCTGGAAGTTATTGCTGTACGGGGAAACCTGGGAAGGCTGCGTCATCTTCATCAACAGATTCAGGTGCAAAAAGGTGTATTGTATGCGGAACTGTCCGTGACTTATGTGGATGAACTCAATAAACTGGCTCATGCTCATAATCACAATCATCATCGTCATGCAGATTAGGAAAAATACGAGTGCGATTTTAAAAAAAATAGCGAATGTAATCAAAACAGACGGTTGGTTAGATACCAACCGTCTGTTTTTTTGTTATTTGTTATAATACCTGACTTTAGAGAATGATCGAAATCCTTAATGATATAAATATCAGGTTTTTCATCTAAAATATGGAAATATATGGATTAAGAAGTTAACTTTGTTGACATATGTTTTGACATTTGTGCTACAATTTTCGTAAAAAGTAACACGAAATGAATAGGTGCAGTGCACATGTAGAGGGGGAACGGCGAAAATGGGGACATTTTCATGGAGATGGAGAAAACGAACAGCTAGAACAGGATTAGGCATTCTGCTTATATGTTCCATTGGATTATCTGGTTGTGCACAGGGGACAGCGCCACCAGCGTCATCAACAGAGAATGGGCAACCGGGGAGTACCCCAACCAAAGACGAATTGGTACTTGCCGTAGGCACGGAGCCGGAAGGCGGATTTGATCCGACAACTGGATGGGGGCAATATGGTTCGCCACTTTTCCAGAGTACCTTGCTGAAGAGGGATGCCAAGCTGCAACTGGTTAACGATCTGGCAACTACCTATTCTGTTAGTGAAGATGGTCTGGAATGGACAGTTACGCTTCGAGATGATGTGAAGTTCTCTGATGGCGAGCCACTTACAGCAGAGGATGTTGAATTTACGTTTGATACAGCTGCCAAGAGCGGATCTGTGATTGATTTAACCAATCTGGCTGATGTGCAGGCACCCGATGATAGAACGGTCGTTTTTACACTGAAGACGCCGCAGTCCACGTTTATTAGTCTGCTGACGACACTTGGCATTGTGCCTGAGCACGCCTATGGTGCCGATTATGCAGAACATCCGGTCGGTTCGGGACCGTACAAGCTGGTTCAGTGGGACAAAGGACAACAGGCCATCGTTGAGGCCAATGTAGAATATTACGGAAACAAGTCCATGTTCCGCAAACTCACGTTCCTGTATCTGGATGAAGATGCAGCCTACGCCGCTGCGCAGGCAGGTACGGTGGATATCGCTGCTATTCCGGCAGCGTTTAGCAAGCAACAGGTGAATGGCATGACATTGGAGGCCGTGAAAACCGTAGATAACCGGGGCATCATGTTTCCCATGCAGCCTGCTGGTGCCAAATCGGGCGAGGGTCTTCCCGCAGGAAATGATGTGACGTCCGATCTGGCGATTCGCCAAGCGGTAAATGTCGTGATTGATCGCAAGGCTTTGGTTGAGGGTGTACTGGAGGGATACGGTCGTCCAGCTTATTCCGTCAGTGATGATCTGCCTTGGAGCAATGCGGAAGCTGTATTTGCGGATGCGAATCTCGAAGAAGCAAAGCGGATTTTGGCGGCTGGCGGCTGGGTAGATACGGACAGTGACGGTATCGTTGAGAAAAACGGCATCAAGGCCGAATTCAATCTGCTTTATTTTGCAGGTGATTTAACAAGACAATCTCTGGCGCTGGCTGCTGCGGATATGGTTGCCCAAGCTGGAATCAAAATCAATGTTGAAGGCAAAAGCCGTGAAGACACGAAAAAGTTGGCGTACTCCAACGCTGTATTATTTGGCTGGGGCAGTCATGACCCCATAGAGACCTATAACCTCTATAGCAGCACCCACAAGGGAGAAGGGTATTACAATGTGGGACTGTACAGTAATCCTGTCGTGGATTCATGGATGGAGAAGGCCCTTCAGGCAACCAGTGAAGAAGAGGCATTGCCGTTCTGGCAGAAAGCGGAATGGGATGGAACAACAGGTTTCAGTTATCAGGGGGATGCCTCATGGGCGTGGCTCGTGAACATAGATCATCTGTATCTGGTTACGAATGGCCTGAACATTGGCGAACAACAGATCCATCCCCATGGTCACGGTTGGCCGGTGACATCCAATCTGGAGGAATGGTCGTGGGATAACAGTACGAAGTTGGAAACGAAGCGGTAAGCTTTAGCCTGAAATGGGGAGAGATTGGGATGACAGGCAGGGATGGATGGGCCAGATTTGTTGGTTTTAAAATGTTGAGACTCTTATCTCTATTGGTTGGAGTCAGTGTATTGTCTTTTATATTAATGCAATTTTCTCCTGTGGACCCGATCGAGGCTTACATTGGCGGAGACATGATCCGGGTAAGCGCCGAACAGCGCAGTCTTATCGAAGAACGGTGGGGATTGAATGATTCCCCTACAGAACGATTGCTAACCTGGGGACAAGCGCTGATTCAGGGAGATTTGGGAACATCAATGATTTACAGACAACCTGTAGCAGATATCATTCAGGAGCGATTCATGAATTCTGTAGCGCTTATGGCTGTAGCCTGGATACTGTCAGGTATCATTGGGTTCACCCTTGGCGTAGTTGCTGCCATGAGACGGGATTCGAAGCTGGATCGCCTGATCTGCTGGTATTGTTATACGCTGGCCTCCACGCCGGTATTCTGGATTGCGTTGTTGTTGCTCATGGTATTTGGGGTTTGGCTCGGATGGCTTCCAGTTGGCCTTGGAGTACCCGCAGGGATGTCGGCTGATCAGGTGACATGGGGAGATCGGGCTGTTCATATGATTTTGCCAGCGTTGACCCTCAGCCTGACCGGGGTAGCTTCGATCGCTTTGCATACCCGGCAGAAGCTTACGGATGTGCTGGAGTCGGATTATATTCTGTTCGCGAGAGCACGAGGTGAGCGAGGGTTTCAGCTTTTTCGTCGACATGGGTTCAGACATGTTGTTTTGCCGGCTATCACCCTGCAGTTTGCTTCGTTCAGTGAACTGTTCGGGGGAGCCGTGTTGGCTGAACAGGTATTCTCGTACCCTGGGCTTGGTCAGGCAACGGTCCAAGCGGGGTTGCGCGGTGACGTTCCACTGCTGCTCGGACTTGTAATGTGCAGTGCAATTTTTGTTTTTACAGGTAATATGGTGGCTGACATTCTGTATCGTATGATCGATCCACGGATGAAGGAGGAGCTGATGTCATGAAGCAGATGATCGAACGCGCCTCCGAGCAGACGGCAGAAACAGCCGAAGTACAGAAAGTGAAAACGGCGAATCAAGAGGTACGGTACAACATTCATACGGGGTTACTAACAAGCCAAACAAGAAAAGGTTATGCGGGTATCAGCAACCAACCTTTTCGCAATCCTCGCCAAAGGGCTGTGATCTGGGGAAGCTTTGCATTGATCTGGATTGTCATCGTGTGGTTGACGGGCAGGCTGCTTCCCGCTGGTTCTACCCTAACCTCATTAATGGATCGGAATATGGCTCCTGCCTGGGAACATCCATTTGGCACTGACTGGCTCGGAAGAGATATGTTCGTGCGCACGTTAAAAGGATTGGCAACCAGCATTCAAGTTGGATTGCTTGCAGCGTGTGGTGGTGGACTGATCGCACTAATGCTGGGTCTGGGGGCGGCTTCCAGCAAGGTTGCTGACCGGGTAATCTCATGGATCATCGACCTGTTCCTGAGTGTGCCTCATCTGGTATCGCTGGTGATGCTGGCTTTTGTATTCGGTGGAGGTCTGGCAGGAGTGGCGGCAGCAATCGCGCTGACGCATTGGCCGAATCTGGCACGGATTGTCCGAGCGGAGATGATTCAACTGAAATCCGCAGAGTATATTCAGATTTCACATAAGTTGGGCCAATCCCGATTACGCATTGCCATGCAGCATATGTTGCCGCATTTAGTTCCGCAGCTGTTCGTGGGCGTGCTGTTAATTTTCCCTCATGCGATTCTGCATGAGGCAGCCATTACGTTTCTGGGGCTGGGGTTGTCCCCGCAACAACCGGCCATCGGAATTATTTTGTCAGAGTCGATGAGATATTTATCTGCTGGCATGTGGTGGCTTGCCTTTTTCCCGGGACTCGTGCTGTTGCTGGTTGTTCGCGCGTTTGATGTATTGGGCAATAGTCTGAAGACTTTGACGGGTACAGGTAGTTCGAGGGAGGTGAGGTAAACATGGCTCTGCTTGATATTGAAGGAGTGTCGGTGTCATTTCGGCGTGCTCGTGGATGGTTTGGGCATGAACAGACGTATGTCATTCAGAATCTGGATCTTTCCGTACATAAGGGGGAGATTATGGCTGTTGTAGGCGCAAGCGGATCAGGCAAAAGTGTGCTGGCACAGGCCATTATGGGCATTCTGCCTGCCAATGCCAAGATGGAAGGCAGCATTAGCTATGCGGAGAAACCTTTGACGATGGAGCGGCAACTTCAATTGCGTGGAGGAGAACTAGTGTTAATCCCGCAATCCGTCAGTTATTTGGACCCGTTGATGAAGGTGGGAAGACAAGTTCAGCCGGTAACCCGAGATTCGGGACGGAAGCGCAGATTCATGACTCGATCCCACTTGAAAAAGACGGAGCAGGAGCTGACCGAGCGATATCGCCTTCCTCAAGGAACAGCCGGGAAATACCCTTTTGAGTTGTCCGGAGGTATGGCAAGGCGGGTGCTGATGGCGACAGCGACCACGGGTCAGCCCAAGCTGATCATTGCTGATGAGCCGACACCAGGCATTCATCCTGAAGTGCTGGCCGAGACAATGAAGCAATTTCGCGAACTTGCAGATCAAGGTGTAGGCATTCTGTGGATTACTCATGACGTCACGACAGCGCTGACGGCAGCGGATCGCATCGCTGTATTTTACGCGGGGGCCAATGTAGAGACGGCGCAGGTTGATGATTTTACGGGGAATGGAGAACGTCTGCGTCATCCATATACGAAAGCGCTCTGGAATGCACTGCCACAGAATGGATTTCAGCCGCTTCCAGGCTCCCAGCCGTTGGCGGGTCAAGAGATTACAGTGGGATGTTCATTTGCACCCCGATGCAACGCAGCAACCGCTGCATGTACCCGCGAACGTCCAGAGCTTCGTAAGGTACGGGGCGGAGAAGTGAGGTGTTTTCATGTCACTTGAAGCACGGGAGGCAAGTTATCGTTACGATCAGAAATCATGGGTAATCGAGCAGATGAACATGCAGGTGCAACAGGGAGAAGCGGTTGGCTTGTGGGGACCTAGTGGCTGTGGCAAAACAAGCCTTGGACGCATCCTTGCAGGATATGCCGAACCTGTGACAGGACAAGTACTTCTGGATGGTCAACCACTCCCTCGCACGGGAGCATGTCCGGTTCAGCTGGTATTCCAGCACCCGGAGAAGGCGGTGAACCCACGCTGGCGAATGCGTCGCGTGCTCCAGGAGGCGTCTGTGCAGGATGAGCATTTGCTCGAAGCCTTGGGTATCCAGCCAACCTGGCTGGACCGCAGGCCGGGTGAATTATCCGGTGGAGAGCTGCAACGTTTCTGTGTGGCGCGGGCACTCGGCACAGCGACACGTTACGTGATCGCAGATGAGATGACGACGATGCTGGATGCGATCACTCAGGCACAGATCTGGCATACCGTGATGGAGGTGGCTCGCCAGCGTAATCTGGGGCTATTGATCATAAGCCATGATCGCGATTTGCTGGACAGGCTATGTGACAGAATTGTTCCGATGCCCACGTCACTGTAGTTGTTTGAGTCTATAAAGTCATTCAATACAAAAAAAAGGGTGTCCCTGCAGTCATTAACCATGAATATAAACATGGATATGACTTTGGGGGCACCCTTTTTCCTATTCATGAGCACTGTAGATAGATATGACGTATAGCTTAATTGTCCGACAGTTTGTTCACCAGCACAGATAATCTCCGCATCGCCTCTTCAACCGTAGAACGTGGACAGGCTACATTAATGCGCATGAATCCTGTTCCTTCTGTTCCGAAGAAACTTCCGTCATTGAAAGCAAGCCCCGCTTCATGAAGAAGCATGTTGCATAGTTGTGCATGTGGGATATTCAGCTCCCGAAAATCCATCCATAGCAGATAGGTCGCTTCGGGCAGATGCATTTTAATCTGTGGCATGTGTTCCGCAACATACTGCTGTACATACTTCATATTTCCACGGATATATGCAAGACACTCATCCAGCCAGTCCTCGGCACCGTTGTATGCGGCTTCGGTTGCGACTGCTCCCAGTGTACTGATACTGGCAAGTCCCATCGTTTTCACACCCTGCGCGAACGATTCACGCAACTTGGCATTAGGGATGATGATATTGGATGTGCTGAGGCCAGGAATATTGAACGTTTTGCTTGGAGCCGTACAGATGATGCTTAGGTCAGAGACGGCGTCCGAGATCAGGGTCAGCGGTGTATGAGCTCCGCGCTGATGAACAAGATCAGCATGGATTTCATCTGAAACCATCAGTACGTTATATTGCAGACACAGTGACGTAAGCCCTTCAAGTTCCTCACGAGTCCATACACGTCCAACCGGATTATGAGGACTGCACAGAATCAGCATTTTGACCCGACCCGTCTGCAAGCTGGATTCCAGTTGTTCCAGATCCATCGTGTAATGACCATCATTTTCTATTAAAGGGTTCGTGATCAGTTCACGGCCTTGACCACGTACCACTTCATAGAAGGGAGCATACACCGGAGTTTGGATAACCACGGCATCTCCCGGATCGGTGAACCGTTGTACAGCAATGCTGAGTGCAGGCACAATACCGGGAGTGAATACGATCCAGTCATCGTTAATTTTCCAGTTGTGGCGCCGTTCCATCCAACCTGCTACGGCTGCATGATATGCCCCTGTCCGCACCGTGTAACCAAAGATTCCGTGCTCCATCCGTGTTTGCAGGGCCTGAATGACGGATGGTGGAGCAGCGAAATCCATATCGGCAACCCACATCGGAAGCGCATCAGCAGCGCCGAAGATATCCTCAAGTGCATCCCATTTCTCAGATCCGGTAGAAATCCGGTTAATAGACTGGTCAAATGTACTGTTATTGTTGTTGTTCATCGTATTAATCCTCCTTGAATTTCCGTTCCTCGACCACAATCGACAAATAATTATCTAATACATTGGTTAATTTAGCAACTCATGAACGTGCAGGATTAGCTTCATATGTATGATCCGAAATTCGGGACTTTATGCATATAAGAACAACTTAACGAGCGAAAGAGCAACGGGAATACAACAAAGACTAATTTTGTACGCCCCTGGTCCTGTTTTGTCCATTTATCGTTTATAACCTCTCACCGGATGCTATTATAATGCTAACATTTGATGGAACAACGGACTGTTATCCGAATAGGCTCGTACCCCTATAGCAGGCGAAAAGCAAAAGTCGCCCGTTGAAATCGCAACAGATTTCATTGGGCGGCTTTTAGGGTTGAATCCATATCTGGTTCCATACTCTGAACTAACAGTTCATTATAGGTACTCGTTAAACCATCCGGCAATATGCTCCAGACGGCGTACCCTCAAGTGAGGGTGACCTCCACGGGACAACTCGTGGTTGGCGCCTGGGAAACGAACAAGCCTTGTGGTCTGCTTGCGTCTTTTCAGTGCAATGAACAACTGCTCGGCCTGTTCAATCGGACACCGTAGATCCTGTTCGCCATGTAAAATGAGCAGCGGCGTGTTCACGTTGCCGACATAAGCGAGCGGGGAGTGCTTCCACAGTTTTTCCGTGTCTTCCCACGCGTTACCGCCAATCTGGTCTTCCGTGAAGAAATATCCAATGTCACTGACACCGTAGAAGGATAGCCAGTTGGAGATCGAACGCTGGGTAACAGCGGCCTTGAAACGATCGGTGTGCCCAACAATCCAGTTGGTCATGAAACCTCCATAACTGCCACCGGTTACGCCCAGCCTGGATTCATCAATAAACTCATATTGGGACAGGGCGTGGTCTACACTTTCCATAAGATCGCGATAATCGCCACCGCCGTAATCTCCACGACAGGCATCTACAAACTGCTGTCCGTATCCGAGTCCCCCGCGTGGATTAATGTAAAAGACAGCGTACCCTTGAGCCGCAAGCATCTGGAACTCGTGCATAAATGTAAAACCATACATCATGTGCGGGCCGCCATGAATCTCCAGAATGGTCGGGATTTTGACCCCATCGACCATGCCATGAGGTTTCATGATCCATCCTTGCAACCGCAGGCCATCCGAGGAATTGAACCAGAAGGTCTCTGGCGTGCTGAGATGGATTTCATCCTCAAGCTGCGGATTGCTGCGGGTGAGCTGAATCGGCTCTACTCCGGAATCTTCTGGTTGCTCATACACATAGAGATCACCAGGATTTTGCGTATCGGCTACAGCAGCAACGATTTTCCCGTTGTCCAACTCCGCAAACTGATAAATCTCCCGCTCGTCAGGCCATATATAGTCGGCACTGCTGCCGTCTCGTGCGAATCTGGCGATGCGGACACTACCATGTATGGTTGCTAGACACAGGATGGACGAACCATCCCGACTGAATACAGGCCCTGTGGTTGTCTGATGTGATCGCATGTCGCCGACAATGCTGTGATTCAACTGTACGTCCCAATCGGTGCTCAGACATACGAGCTCACCACCTGAAATGGGAAGGGTGTACAGCTTCACAAGCGTGGCATTTCCATAGGAACGGTCACTGGCGAGCAGTGCCAGAGATTGTCCATCTGGTGCATAGACCAGCCGGCTGAACGTATATCCTTCCGGGGTCAGCTGCTGTACATCCGATCCGTCTGCCTTGGCAAGGTACACATGATTGGTTAGGGTGTAATCGTTATGATTCTCGCCTTCTTCGGGCATCTGCGCAATCCATGCGATGGATGTTCCGTCCGGTGACCAGGCGTAATCACCAACGTCATAATGACCTGTAGTTACAGGAAGTGGTTCCGCATCGATCGGTGCGAGAGCGAAGAGGCGGGAACGTCTACCGTTCCATAATCCACTGGCATCTGACTTCATGCGAATCCGATCTACGACATGTTCTTGCAGCAGTTTAGGTTTATCCTCTACAGGATCTGTATGTTCTAATTCTTCTTGTCCGCTCATATCCACGGATGATTTCACAAGTATGGTATGACCATCTGGTGACCAGAGCAGGGAACTGACGCCATGTTTCAGGTGACTGATTTGCTGTGCTTCTCCGCCATCTGATGCGATGATCCACACTTGGGATTTCCCATCAACCTCTCTTAAAAAGGCAATCTGGGACCCATCTGGCGACCAGGCAGGGGAATGATCCTTCTCACCAGAGGTAAAAGGTCTATCCTTTCGACTGTCCAGATGCAGGAGTCTAAGGTGAGAACAATAACCGTCACGTGCTTCATTCGTTTTCCGGCTTACATATACCAGTTGTCCGCCTAGAGGGGACGGAGTTGGATCGTTAACCCATGTAATCTGATAAAGATCTTCCGATGTTATGCCGCGCTGAGTATTCATTGTTTGTCCTCCCACCATGAATTAGAATCGGATAATTCCCTAACCTTTCCATTTATATTAACGGAAAGCAAAGGGCAGGACAATAAGCGTAATGAAGGAGGGCTATGTTTCTGCTACAGTCTGGTAAAGATGATTAAGAAGGAGCCTTCTTTTGTAGTCGATGAGCGCGGGTTTGTGGATTCATCCTCTTATACTGCAGGAGGAGCAGTGGCATGGAGAGACGTTGAGAATATTTTTATGTATGAATTAATGGGACAGAAAATGATTGGGATCAAATTGCGGGATGAGAAAGCTTTTTTGGATCGCCAGAACGGGATGAAACGCAAGTTGATGACGGTCAACAGCAATATTTCGATGCGACGATTAGTGTTGCTCAAAGTAGTCTCACTTTGCCACTGGATCAATTGTATATTATGATAATGAGTCACTGGAGACATGTGAGCGATAACATGATTCATGATTCGTATAGTCGTCGTTAGAGAGGTCGCAATGTCCATAGAATCTTCAGAATGGAGGAATATAGATGATGCATGGTGATCAGACACGCACGATTCTGCTTCCAGATGGAACTGCCCTACCTGCGATAGGACAAGGGACATGGAACATGGGAGAGAAGCAATCCAGTCAGGAAGAAGAAGCACGGGCACTGCGTTCCGGTATTGAACTGGGAATGACCGTGATTGATACGGCGGAGATGTACGCAGAAGGCGGGGCGGAAGTCGTTACGGGAAAGGCCATCTCGGGCTGTCGTGACGAAGTATTTCTCGTATCCAAAGTGTATCCCCATCATGCGGATCGCAAGCAGATGATTACGGCCTGTGAGCGTAGTCTCACGCGTCTTGGTACAGATCGTCTGGATCTGTACTTGCTCCACTGGCGTGGAGGAATACCACTCGAAGAGACGGTTCAGGCCTTAGAACAATTGAAGCAAGCCGGTAAAATCCTGCGTTGGGGTGTCTCAAACCTGGATACAAGGGATATGCAGGAGTTATGGAGGTTGCCGGAAGGTTCGCACTGCATGGTGAATCAGGTGCTGTACCATGCAGCTTCTCGTGGTATTGAACACGATCTACTTCCGTGGATGCGGGAACGACGTGTTCCGGTCATGGCGTATTGTCCACTGGCCCAGGGTGGCAGACTTCGAAATGAATTGTTGGAGCATCCGGTCATTCGGGAGATTGCACAGGGTCGAGGAGTCACGACTTCCCAGATCGCATTAGCCTGGGTGATCAGGTACGGAGATGTGCTGGCGATTCCCAAGGCAGTACAGCTCAACCATGTGGCAGACAATGCGGCAGCAGTGAATATCGTTTTGACACAAGAGGAGTTAACCCGATTGGATGAGGCTTTCCCTGCGCCTAAAGGCAAGGTATCTTTAGATATCGTGTAAAATAAGACGAAATACGAATAATAAGTCATGCGGAGCAGGTCTACACGATCTGCTCTTTTTTGTGTCCATGCTTATATACAAAGTTAAAGTTATTCAAATAAACAGATCGCTGAAGCTTTCGCATGCTAAGCAAATATTTTTAAACAATGGGCTTTACAATGCTATTTCACTAGTGTACTATGTAACTAACACACAAGTACAGAGAGGAGCGAGAGCTTTGTGACTATGGAATTTGATAATAACTTACCGATTTATCTGCAGATCATGCAGTACATCAAAAGACAGATTGTGACCGGAACACTTCAGGCAGGTGACAAAATTCCTTCAGTTCGTGAACTGGCGGCTGAACTACAGATCAATCCCAATACAGTACAACGGACATTTCAGGAGCTTGAGCGGGAAGAAGTGGTTGAAACCAAACGGGGCTTGGGCAGATACGTGACCAGTGAGGAGCGGAAGATTATGACGATCAAAAAAGAGATGGCCGGTGAATTGCTGGAACGCTTTCTGACCGGAATGCAGGAACTGGGGATTGAAGAGCAGGATATCTTATCCATCGTAGCCGATGCCGTTGCGGAAGGAAAGGGAGGAACAACGCATGAGTAACATCCTTGAACTGAATCAGATTAATAAGACATATGGCAGTAAGAAAGCACTCAGTAACATTACGCTGGATATTGCACCAGGACGCATCGTAGGTCTGCTGGGCAGCAATGGCAGTGGAAAGAGTACCCTGATGAAGCTGGTCGCAGGTTTGTTGCATCCTAGCAGCGGAACGATTCAAGTCACAGGCAAGCCTGTCGGTTTGGAGACGAAGGCGCTGGTTTCATTCATGCCGGATCGTCCATTGACCGAGAAATGGATGAAAGTGCGGGATGCGATTGCGTACTACCGCGATTTCTATGCTGATTTTGATGAAGAGAAGGCACGGGAGATGCTGGACTTCATGAACCTTGTCGAGAGTGACCAGGTACGGCATCTGTCCAAAGGTATGAATGAACGACTACAACTAACACTGGCGCTATCTCGTAAGGCTCGTCTGTATTTGCTGGATGAACCTATTGGCGGAGTAGACCCGGTTGCGCGTGGCAAGATTCTGGATGCGATCGTCAAATTCTATGATGAAGACAGCAGTCTCATCATCTCCACGCATCTTGTGAATGATATCGAACGGATTTTTGATGAAGTGGTCTTCATTCGTGAAGGTCAATTAGTGATGCGGGAAGAAGTGGAAACGCTCCGTCTGAAGTATGGAAAAAGTGTGGATGAGATGTTCAAGGAGGTCTATGCAGAATGATGACATTATTGAAGTATGACTTTAGAAGAAATTGGAATGTACTGCTGGCGGGGCTAGTCATATTGATTATTGCTCAAGTGGCAATATCCCTTTTCATGTCTGAGGTCACAGGGCTTGTGATTGGCATCATGGGTTATGTTGGAGTAGGTGTGGCTATTTATGTGAAAATGATCAAAACATATTCGTCCAATATTCGCTCGTATAATCGCCGCTTATTACCCGTAACAGGCCTGTCACATGTGTTGTCTCCTTTGATCTTTGGAGCCCTCTGCGGGTTGGGGCTAGTCATTGTATCTGCAATTCATGCCTACATCTATATCTCAATGAAGCTCGGACTGAACTTGGCTACCTATTTTTCAGGCATACATGTTTCGGATGTTCTTACGTTGTTGCTGTTTGGTGCATGGGTTTTAGTATTCATGACCGTTATCATCTTCCTTTCGATCTCGATTGCAGGCAGTTTCCGTTGGAAAACTGGGCCATGGATCGGAATCGTTGCATTCTTTGTCCTCGTTAATGTGATTGGCTGGTTGGAGAATATTATTATGACAGGGCGCTTTAATCCAAACGAGGTGTTCCAGTTTACCGAAGAAAGCACGGGGATCTCCATCACGGCCAATGGCGTATTATGGTCAGATGGCATGTGGGGAAGTACTATATTTGAAATCATCGTAGCCGTTCTCTTGGTGTGGGCAACCATCTACCTGAACAACAAAAAAGTTGAAGTCTGATCCAAGGGTCACATGATGCGAGCAGCCTAGGTTGCTCGTTTTTTTACATTCTGGAAGTATCCACCTTTTGAATCCAATCCCATTAATTACACGTAAATATAGATAAAATGGGTGTAGAAGTGCGAATTCAGAGTTATGTTTAACGAAAAGAACATGTAATGGGAAAGGAGAAATCGTTATGGAATTATACTTCAGGGATAACTTTTTTAATGCGGGTTACACCGAGATTATGAATCCGAATCAGGAACAGGCAGGGCATCTGGATTTGAAAAGTGTCTTTGGCTCTTCGCTCGATGTATCAGATAACTCGGGATTGGTTTGCAGCGGCAAATTCCGCATGTTAACCAATCGTTGGGACATCACTGCAGCAGATGGGAGACATCTGGGTGTGCTTCGGGCGAGGTTCAATTTCTTTAGCAAAAAGTATGAATATGACGCAGGATCACGCGGAACGTATGATGTGTCTGCTCCAGCATTTTCGCAGGAATATGATATAAGCGGCAGTGGTGGCCGCATCGTGGCCAGTTTCCGTCGCACCAGCGGCTGGTTTAGTTCCGGGGCATTCGTATTAGACAACCAGTCGGAACAACTGGATACGTATGAATTAATTGCAGTGGTCATGGGCGTGCACGCGATTAATAAAAGACGGAATTCGGCTGCCAGCAGTGGTGGAACGTAGTACAGAATCATGGGGTTCACAGGCAGTTTCACAGGAATAGATGAACAAGGTCTGGTTGATGTCATCCAGACCTTGTTTGCGTAGATGGGTTTTCTTTTGACCAATAGGCATGGTTAACGCACTCTCATAAAATCAATGACCATCCGCGTTCACGCGAGGTTCATCGTCATGCTGGTGCGGTATGACGCCTCGCATGCGTTCAGAATTCTGATCAGGTTCAGCTTGCGCATAACGGGCCAATGCCTTCGCAGCTGTCTCGGACATCCGCTCCCGCAGCACCGTGTGGTCAGCGATTCGAACCCGTTTGCCCAGAAAACGCATCTTGGATAAGACATAGTCCATCTCATTCCGCGGGACGGTCAGCTCGATCCGATATGTCTGCTGGGCTTCCATATACTCGACCTGCTTCTCGAAGCAGGAGAAGGCATAGAGGATTCGGGACAGCTCCTGATTGAACTCGGGTAATACTTCGATGGTGATGGTCGTTTTACGCTTCTCCGTAATCGCATCAATTCGGGCAGTGTAGCCAGAAGCGGTATCCGGGTCAACCGGTTGGGCTTCCACGGAAACGATGCTGTGCAGCTTGGTGGACATGAGTTTGTCGAAGCGAGGGGCGTACCAGAGCACGTACCATTCTTTTTTGACCATGGAATACTCCAGTTTATACGGGAAGCCGAATTCATCCTGACTGGTGCGTCCATTGCGGACGCGACCGATCAGTCGAAATCCCTGGTGATGGAGGATGATTAGCCGTAACTGTCTAAGTAGTGGATGAGAGACACTGTTTTCTTCGCTTTTGGCTTTCTCGGTCAGGTAATCCTGAAGGTTCAGGTCCTGCTCATCATGCAGCATGTTGTGCATTTTATCCAACGTTACAGGGCTCAGCGCTTCTCTCGCAGCAGGGTGATCCAGCATCATGCGAAGCCAGGCCCTTTCCTGTGAGGTCCAGGTGAACAGTCCGGTTTCATTCAATCGCGTCATCATCTGGTAATTGAACATCTTCTCGAACAGGTTCATAATATTCCGCAATCTCCTTCCATTCCTTGGTCATCTCCTGGCGTAGTCTCTGAGGGGTGATTATTTCGCAGCTTGAACCAAAACTTCGCAACCACGGTTTGATCTCGGTGGTACCATTGACCTGAATTTCGTATAGAAAGGTATGATCCGTTTCGGGTATAATCTTGCCCCATTGACCTTGCAGACGAACCCGATCCAGGATGAAATTGCGCTGACCACGCACCGGGTGGAAAAAGCGAGCTTGAACCGTCACGGTATTCCCCGTATCCACGAGCCAACTGTAGCGACTGATGTCGATCCATTGTTGCTTCAATTCGAGCATATATTCTTCTTCTTCTATTGAATCCTGTTCCTCTAGCTGTGTGATACCTTCCATGCGGAATTTCACAAAGCCGCGGCGACCCTGATATCCAATCACGTACCAACGACCATACTGATGGTCATAGACCACTTCAAGCGGCACGATCCGGTTGGATCGTCCGCCTGGTTCCCGTTCAAAGCGCGGATTCGTATTCTGTGAACTGTAGCTGGATGGTTTTTTGGGTGAAAAGTACAAGAACTGCACACGTTTACGCTGGCGAATCGCACCAAGCAGCGTGTAGAGGTGAGCTTCATCCAGGATACGAGAATAATAGTGATACTTATAGATATAGGGCTCGGTAGCTTCTTCTTGCGGATAACTTGCCGTAATGACTTTCTTCAGACTATCCCGTAATAAGTACCCTTGTACGGATGGAACCTGAGTGTTCGCCATCATATCCACAAAATCATATAACTCCAGCTGTTCCTCCACCGTTAATTCGGTAAGGACATCCTGTTGCAAGGCATATCGATAAGGTCTGCCACCGGGCTCTTTTCGGATGACTCCAACCTCTTCCAGATACTTCAGATCAGAGCGAATGGTTTTCTCGTCAGGTAACGCCAGATCCTCCAGCAGATCAGCACAGCAAGCATCCAGCAGTTCCATCGCGGTCAGGGCTTTATCTTGTAGGGTATGCAAAAGGACAGAAAGTCGCTGAACTTCAGTCTCTTTCATCGACTTGGCGCGGAAGAGGAAGAGCAGCATAGGTTCCGCGGATTCTCCGTACTGGAAGCGGACGAGATCAGCCATTTCCCTGCTTGCTTCAGCACCTGAACGCGGGTCAGTGACGCTCTGCATGATGTCTTTTAATCTGCGATTGGTTTTGTCAAAGGTATGTACGGATATGCCAAGCCGCTCGGCATACTGTTTGCGGTTATACGCACCGCTTGTTAGGGATAACATGCGTAAGAACTGAATTTCTTTGTCAAAACTCTCTCTTGCCATGAACGTTCACTCCTTGTTATCCCTTCATTGTAGCAGGATGAGTGGCAGGTTTCATTTAAACTTATGAAGGTAAATGATAATTTAGATGAAATTGATTCGTCGCCATACTTCTGCCATGTTCGTATGTACCATGCGTGGGTCATAATGAGGGTATGAGCGAGGCGGGGGCACACGTTTAATCGATCTGGTGAACAATGCGAAAAGGGAATAGGAATCAGTGATACATAAAGTAATGTATTTGTTTCTAAAGGAGGTAATTGACATGACCTTTATTCATGAAGAAATGAAAGATACGATCAGGCAACAATTGAAGCAGATTGAACAGGAGGAGCAGGTACGAATTATCTATGCCTGTGAATCCGGCAGTCGGGCGTGGGGGTTTCCTTCACAGGACAGTGATTATGATGTGCGTTTCTTGTATGTAAGACCGCTGGAATGGTATTTGTCCATTGAGGATCGCAGGGATGTCATTGAACGCCCAATCAGTGATCAGCTCGACATCAATGGTTGGGATCTGCGCAAGGCGTTGAAGCTGTTTCGCAAATCCAATCCACCACTGCTGGAGTGGCTGCAATCACCCATTCAGTATGATGAACAGTATAGCGTGGCACAGCATATCCGTGCGCTGTCACCGTTGACCTTCTCGCCCAAATCCTGTATGTATCATTATCTGAATATGGCAAAGGGCAATTTTCGGGATTATTTACAAGGTGAGCAGGTGAAGATCAAAAAGTATTTTTACGTGCTGCGCCCCTTACTGGCTTGTGGCTGGATCGAACGTTATGATGCGATGCCACCGATGGCATTCGAAGAACTGGTGCAAGAACTTGTACCTGCGACTACACCGCTATATACGGAGATTCATGAATTGCTGCGCCGAAAAAAGGCGGGCGAGGAACTGGATCTGGAGCCGCAGCTTCCAGCAATACAGGCTTTTTTGGCGGAGAAGATTGAGCATTTTGAACGACTGGCTGGACAGATGAAGAATGAGCAAATAATTCAATTTGAAGAATTGGACCGGATTTTTCGATTTGCATTGCAAGAGGTATGGGGCGAAGAGGAATAAGGGGGAGGAAGTTGTATGTTGATACAGCTTTCGCTGGAGTCAGAGTGGCTAGACCTGCGGTTATATTCTGTTATGTGAAAATAATTTTATGTATTCACCTATATTGTATGGGTAATTATGGTATGATACTTTGGCAAAACTAATTGCTGGAGGTTATCCCTATGCGGTTCAAAGTAATGAGTAGTTTGCTTGCCATTTTTATGATTTTTGCCACTGTTGCGTCTGCCCATCCGGGAAGAACAGATGCGAATGGAGGACACACCTGTCGAACCAACTGTGCAAAATGGGGGTTGAAACAAGGGGAATATCACTATCACAACGGAGGTTCTTCTTCGAGTTCCAAATCTTCCTCTTCAAGTTCATCCAGTTCAGGAAGTACCAAGAAAAGTAACAAGTCTTCAACTGCAACCCAAAAGAAAGTAACTCCTAAACCGGAATATATCACGTCTTCTGTGCAGGTGAAGGTGAATGGTTCCAAGGTTATTTTTACGGAGTCTCCAATTGTAATGAATAACACAAATCTCGTACCTCTGCGTGAGATGGCCAAAGGGATGAAAGCCAAAACGTCTTGGGACAGTAAGACCCAAACCATTACTGTTACCAAAGATAAGTACAAGCTAATCTTTACCTTGGGCAGCAAAAAGGTGAAGGTGAACGGGAAAGAGGTCACCCTACAGGCAGCACCCAAAGCAATTAAGGGAACAACGTACATTCCGCTCAGAGTTTTGGTAGAAGGGCTTGGAGCATCCCTCACTTCATCCGGTAATACGCTAACGGTGAAAGTAAAGGAATAATAAATGATGAAGCAGGTTCGGAGATTATCCGACCCTGTTTTTTTTGTATGAACTTCGCTAAAGCGAGTACCTTATCAAATCGTTTTGCTTTGTGCTGGAGCGGTAGGGATTTTCCGAATCAGTTGGTATGTGCAACGGCGCGAATCTCAATCAGTTGATGAGGGAAGGCCAGCCCCGATGTGCCAACCATCGTAACAGCCGGACGATGAGTACCAATATACTCTTTATACACAGCAACACATGGCTCAAGATGCTCCTGCGGGTGAACCAAGAAAATCTCCAGTTCAGCAATGTTCGACTTGGTCACATCGAATGCGGCGAGCACGCGATCCAAGTTATCCAGTGTCTGGCGAACTTGTGCTTCAATATCATCCACGCCGATAAACGTTCCCTGCATATCATGCGAAAATTGTCCTGCAATATAGATCATACCGTTAACGCTGTATCCCTGAGCCACACTGAATGCTTCTTCCCACGGGACACCGTGGCTATAGATTTGAGTTGTAGACATATATGTTTCTCTCCTTTGGAATTCAAGATAAGGTTAGTATAAACGGAGAAAAATAACTTGGGCAGTACGCACTTTCATGACAGTGACTATCCAGGGGGATAGTACAAACAGGGTATTTGTAAGCCTTATGACTCATTCTGGAGAATCTTTAAATCAGGATATTTAATTTTGGTATAACTAACTTAAGTCCTATATCCTTCCACTAGAATCTGGGTAATAATTATAGTAGGCAAGCGATTACTGGTATCTCATAACGTAACGATAGGGGGTAACCTGTATGACATCCATGATTCTTTTGGTGAAACAAACAGAGGACGATGAGAAGGTTATTTATCGATTCGGACCGAATGAGCGAAAGATGGGGCTCATTGAGATGAATAAGATCAAGGAAAGTGTGAGGGAACTGGAACCTGTCCAGGTGGATGGGGTCAGTCCGAGTTTTTTCTTTAACCGAGCCGCACAGCGACTGGTACGATGTTTATTCAGGGAAGGCGGCAAGTTCCCGGAACGAACGACGTTTGAATCATAGTTTTAGCACTTCAAAAAAACAAGCCCACAACCCTGTTCATGGGTCATGGACTTGTTTTTTTGTTCAGAACGTTTTGGCATAAGAGATCAGTGCCGTAATCGTAATGATATTGAGCAACGTTGAGATCAGTACTGTCTGGGCTGCAAAATCGGGCTCATTATCGTATTCTTCCGCCAGGATGGATGCGTTAACACCGGTAGGCATACCTGAAGCGATAATGAGTGCCTGTGCAGCGATACCTTCCAATCCAAGCAGTAGCACAATCGAAATCCCGATAGCCGGGCCAATCAGAAGGCGCAAAAATGTGCTAATATACACATCAAGACGGTATAGCCTGATCGGATATTTAACAATCTGTGCTCCGAGTGTCAGAAGCGCCACGGCAACCATACTTTGCTGTGCATAGGTCAGCGGCATGGACAGGAACGTAGGCAAGGGAAACTTCCACATGTGGAACAGAATCCCCAGCAAGAGCGCATACGGAACGGGCATTTTAAGAAATCCAATAATTACCGCACGATAATTGCCTTTGAGCTTCGCGCCCTGAATGGACAACACGCCATAGGTGAACGTCAGCAATGCCTGTAAAGACATAACCAGCGCCTGAATAGAAGAGGCCAGTGGATCACCGCGGAATACCAGTGCATTGATGGGCAGTCCATAGTTGCCTGCGTTATCCAGCATAATACTGTTGTTGAAGGCAGCCTTCATGCCTTTATTCATCCGAAGTGAGCGCGCAAATATAGAACCTACAATATAAAGAATCAATACATATATTGCGTAAAAGAGTGTCACGGTCCCGAGCAGTTCGCCCGACATATCGGAGTGATACATGCTCATAAAGACGGCTGCGGGGGTAATACAATAGAAATTGATTTTGGCGAGTGTGTACAAGTCCAGCTTGAACACCTTTTGCATCCAGGACCCGACGGCGATCAGGAGAAAGACGGGCAGGACGACTTCAAGCATGATGTCTGCAATCATCAGTTCAGCTTCCTTTTTCATGAAAATTTCAATCCGATTTCGAAAATGCTTTGCTTATTATATCATTTTATACACAGTTGAAAGCGTAAATTGAGTAAAAAGATAAGGGGGTCTCCCATTATGATTCCAGATCATCTGGATGTTGGTTTATCCATTCTGTTTATCGGATTTAATCCGAGCATTACGTCAGGTGAAACCGGACACCACTATGCCTACAAGGGCAACCGTTTCTGGCGCATTCTTGAACGGTCGGGATTGACCCCTCGTTTATATGATGCACAAGAGGATGGGGAGTTGCTGAAGCTGGGATATGGATTCACGAATATTGTAGCCCGGCCCACCAGAGGCATGGAGGATATTACGAAGGAAGAGTATGCAGAAGGACGACAGATTCTACGGCAAAAGCTGGAGAAATACCGACCAGACATCGCCTGTTTTGTCGGGAAAGGGGTATACACCCAGTACAGTAAGCGTGCCAAAGTGCAATGGGGATTCCAGGACGCCCCTGTCGTCAAGGAAATTCAGGAGTTCGTCGCTCCGTCGTCCAGTGGACTCGTGCGTATGTCCATGGATGAGATTGTGGCGATCTATTCACAGCTTGCTGATTTTGTTGCAGAGAAGAACAGGGAAGATTAAAGGCAAGAACAAGTGCAGCTTCAAGGTCATCTATAGAGAGAATCATTCTGCGGAATTAACATATGTGTATGCAGAGTTCACCCATTCGGCTTCGCCGATAAGGGCGAATTCTTTTTTTTGGATAAAGTGAGAGGTTTCGGGAGGTTCTTCCGTCTATATTGTACAGAACCATGCATGGAAGCTGTAGAGAAGGGGGATTACATGACTCAACAGATACCGGAGGAGGAGCTCATTCAGCGCATTGTTGCAGGGGATAAGCAGTTGTTCTCTGTGCTTGTGGATCGATATAAAAATAAAGTCTACGGCATCATGCGCGGAATGGGCGCGAGTCATCCGGATGCACAGGATCTCGCTCAGGATACGTTTATTCGTATCTATCGCTATCTCCCGTCGCGGCGGGAGGGAAGCAATTTCTCGTCGTGGGTGTACACCATTGCGGTGAATCGGATGCGGGATTTTATGCGGGAAAAGAAACCCGTGATGTCTCCGGTCGATCAAGGGATCGAACCTGTCAGTAATGAAACACCGGAAAAACGTGTGCTGCATAAAGAGATGCAGCGTGAAATATACCGCCAGCTCGAACAGTTACCTGAATCGTATCGCCTGGTGTTATTACTGAAGTACACGAACGAACTGAGCTATGAAGAGATTGCAGATATTACAGGCATGAGTCCAACAAAAGTGCGCAACGCCCTGTATCGGGGAAAAAAGTCGCTGAGGAAGCAAATGGAACGCAAAGGAGGTTTAGCTACGTATGAAGCCTATTTCAAGGGATGATGATCGGTTGTGGGAGGAGCACCTGTACCGTGAGGAGCCGGATGCAGATTTTACGCTTAAGGTGATGCAGAAGCTGGATGGGGTGTCCATGGAAAGTGGAGAAGACGAGCATCCATTCGTAAAAAAATCCATGAGAGCACATTGGATGCGCCGGACTGGATTCGCCGCAGCGGCAGTTGTGATTCTTGCGGGAGGGGCCTGGTTTGCTTTTGACCGTACAGCAGAGCCACCCTCCCCCTCAGTGAGCGCTGTGGATCGCCCCCCGCTACCGAACATGCCTGTGCCGGAAGAGTTGAAATATTCCTATTTTGCGGATGATTACAAACGTCTTAAACCTCTCGGACTTGTGGTTAATCCGGATATCAATATCAATGACCAGGGCTACACGCTTAAGATTGAAGACGTGCTGGTAGACCGATCTCATATGGTAATGACCATGCAACAAACAACACCTGATGGATTAGGGTTATCACGGTTACTGTCTGAGATGGGGAGAATTCATGTTACGGATGAAGAGGGGAGACAGGTTGCCACTCTTGCAAGAGATACAAGAACAAAGGGCCCTCTAACTGAACGATTGTTATTCCAGTTTCATGATGAAATTCCGGATCAGGTTGCCGTGCGGGGTGAACTGCGTAATTTAAATATGGGCAGCTATTATAATTACGAGAAAAAATCCTACGAAGATAGAGAAGTTAAGGTAGACTGGAGCTTCCGATTTAAAATCGATATGACCAAAGCCAAATCATTGGCTGTTGAAAATCCTATGGATAACACATATACGACGCCAGAAGGACTGAAGCTTGATTTGACACAGCTTGTACGCACGCCAAACGGAACCCGGCTTGACCTGAATGTGAGTCTGGATGATGAACTTCGTGCCAAAGTTGATGAGGATTGGGGAAATGATATGGACATTATGTATCATATCGAAATCCCTGAAACAAATGAGTATCGAATATTCAATGGGAACAGACCGAGTACACGTGAAGCCAAGTTCCGTCTTCGTGATTTGAGCGAACTGAACCAGAACGGTGTTCAGTTGAAGCTGTCTGAGACATGGGACCCTGCTTTGGTAGCGGTAGATGCGAAGAACATTCGCTTTGTTTTGGACGGATATACCATTCCAGTTAGGGAAGAGAAATCCGTGGAAGTGGACCTGGATAAGATGCGTAAGGATGCTGAGTTCTACACCTACGTACTACGATTTGAACAGTTTGGAGATGAAGTTTTATTTTCCAAATACAATTATTGGCCAGTGCAGCAATCATTAAAGCTGCCTGAAGGAAACTTTGAAGGGAACTCTTCTCTTGTATTGGAGGGAGTAGGGACTTTCCAAAATGATATTAATGGAGATCAATGGGTAGCTATAGATCGTAAAGGAAAGGAGTATCCCGTTGAAGTGATGGGAACTACGGATCAGCCTAATAAAAACGAAGAATACATCGTAGGTGATCTCAGGTTGATTATCCATGGCTTTAAAAAAGAAAATGGAACGAAATTCACTTTGAAACGAACCGCAGTTAACCGAGAATTTCGTGATGTAAATTGGGAGGTGGATCTTCCATCATACACGAGCCTGCCTTGGAAGAAATAATAAGACAAAAAGGAGTCTCCCAGCCAAGATGAAAAATGATTGAAACAGATGAAAGGCCCCACAATGTCATAATGTGGGGCCTTTTTGAAATGCACAAAATGAAATCATCGGTCCCTAGGAGGGGTATGCCAAATTATGCCGATTCCCTTGGAATCAACGTGGTCGATAACATGACGGTTTCCTTCGGCGTCCCCGGGCGTTCAATCCGGCGTTGTAAAGCCTCGACGGCGCGCTGTCCGAGTTCCTCTTTGCACAGATTAACTGTGGTCAGGGGCGGGGAGGAAGTTACTGCAGAATGTACATTGTCGATACCGATGACAAGGCAATCTTTAGGCGTGGAGATGCCCATCTCCTGTAATTTGTGCATCCACTGCAAGGCAATATCATCATTAACACCGATCCAGGCATCAGGGCGCTCGTCATCTGGCATATTTTGAATTTTAGTAGCCAACGGGTTAACCCATTCTCCGTTCTCATAAGGAATATTCCATTCCCTGAAGCTGGTGGTGTGACTGGTGTCCACATGAAAATGGTTCAGAGCCAGTTCAATGCCGATCTTCCGCTGCGCGAAGCTGGCGGCACGACCATCATCTGTGATGAGGCCGATTCGTCGGCAATTCATGGACATTAAATATCTTGCCACGGTGATGCCAGCTTCAAGATTATCATGACTGATCGTATCACAATTCAGTAACGGCTCCTGATGATCTACCAGAATAATAGGCCGACCAGTCTGAGAGAGTCGTTGCAGAACCGTATGAGGAAAAGCACCCATGACAATAATGCCGGCACAACGTTCCCAGTCCAAATGAGGGGCAATGGCTTTTTCGGGAGAGGTGTTCTCATCCGTCACTCCGAGTGAGGGAGATACAATCGCATGATGCCAACCACGTTCATTACAGGCTGAGATCATGCCTGACAGAACACGCTGCCAGTAGTGGGGTTCACCACGGTTGAGCTGATTCATGCATATAAGAGCGAACGGTGGATCGGACGGATCTGCATGGTTTGCAGCAGCAGGACTATTGCTAGCACCTGGAGTGCTTTGGCGATAGCCCAGAGCCCGAGCGAGCTCCAGTACCCGTGCGCGTGTCGCTTCACTGACGCCTGTCTTGCCGCTGAGTGCACGGGAGACGGCATATTTGGATAATCCGAGCTGGTCAGCCAGCGTCTGAATGGATACTTTGCGTGACATATCATTACTCCTTTGTATGTAAGCAATTTGCATAAATCCAATGAGCGATTTGATTGAATGAAGCAAAATGCAGATGTAAATAGTGAATTGGATTTTCATTGAGATGACCTTTATGAATTGACGATCATCTTCTGACACAGTACACTTACAAATAATAATGTTATTATAATTTATCATAACAAAAATAACAATAGTGCTAAACCTCAATTCAAAGGAGACGACATCCATGGAACAGTTCAGATTACCGAAAATCCCCATGCCGCATCTGGACTTGCCGCAAGCTGTGCAGGATATTCTGACTGAGGCAGACGAGCGTTTGCAACATAGGCCGAGATTGCTGGCTCAGTTTCGAAATTGCTTTCCCAATACGCTGGAAACGACCACGAAGCTGCTCGATGATGGGACAACATTTGTGATTACAGGAGATATCCCGGCAATGTGGCTGCGTGATTCAGTGGAGCAGGTGATGCACTACGTTCCGTTGGCAAAGGAAGACGAACAGTTGCAACGGATCATTGGAGGACTGATCAAACGGCATACATTCTACGCTGATATGGATATCTATGCCAATGCCTTCAACGAAACGGCGAATGGATGGCATTGGGATGCCAATGATGAGACGGAGATGTCGCCTTGGGTGTGGGAGCGAAAGTTTGAGCTGGATTCCCTTTGTTTCTCCATGAAGCTGGCTTATACATATTGGCGGGAGACGGAACTGACGGATATATTTGACGAGCGCTTCAAGAAAGTGATGGAGAATATCTTACACCTATGGGAGGCAGAACAACATCACGCAGAGCGTTCACCTTACCGGTTCATGCGTCGTAATTGTCCAGCCCATGATACGCTGCGTAATGAAGGACATGGTATGCCGGTGAATTATACGGGGATGATCTGGTCCGGCTTTCGTCCGAGCGATGATGCCTGTGATTTTCATTATAATATTCCGGCGAACATGTTCGCTGCGGTAACCTTGCGCCAGATGGGGGAGATCGCGAAGTGGGTGTTCCGGGATGAACAGCTGGTGAGTCGAATGGCTCGATTGGAAGAAGAAATAAGGCATGGCATTTCTCTGTACGGTACTTACCGTCATCCAGAGTATGGACAGATCTATGCCTATGAAACGGACGGTTACGGTAACTTTTGTCTGATGGATGATGCGGGCACCCCTGGTCTGATGTCCATTCCGTATATGGAGTATGCTTCGATCGAAGACATGGTGTATCAGAACACACGTCGATTCATTTTGAGCAAAGAAAATCCGTTCTACTATGAAGGGCAAGTAGCCAAAGGCATTGGCAGTCCGCATACCCCTCCGGGATACATCTGGCATATGGCGCTATCCATGCAGGGCTTAACCTCAGACAATGACGAGGAAATGCTGGCCATGATTGAGCTGCTGGAAAACACGGACGCAGGTACCGGATATATGCATGAAGGCTTTCACGCCGATGATCCCAACACGTTCACCAGACCATGGTTTGCTTGGTCCAACAGCCTGTTCTCGCAACTGGTGTATAAGGCAATGAAAAAAGGAATTCTATAAAAGATACATTATAAAAAAAAGAGTTCTTACTGCTCGTGAAGCAGCCGTTCCGGTTACGAATCGTTCTTTTGATCGCTGTTATCCCCGGATTTCCTGATCGACTTTTTTAAGTCGAAATCCGGTGATAAAGGCGAACACTTCGTTTCTTCAGAATCGATTTCGTCCCCTACACTACTTCGTGTTTTGTCAGAAACTTTTTTGTACCTTGTATAAGCAAGGGAAGTGGGTAATAAACAAGAAAGCCCAAACTGCTAAACTTTTGCAGTTTGGGCTTTGTTTAATATGAAAAACACATGTGCTACGCTATGTGTTTTTCAGCAGATCGGCGATGAACACTTTCTGTCCTGTACGGGCGCTTTCGAGTGATGCGAGGACCATGGCCATGCTGAACTGGTTATCACTGCAATCGGTTTCAGGAAGTCGTCCGGATTCCAGCGCAGCGAACATATCTTCGAGACAGCCGTGGTGCCCGGTTTTGTCCATGATCGGCAGTTCCGCTTCAATCCGCTCACTTGGCTGGAAAAAGGATGGTTTGCCGTCGGCATCCAGGTGTTGCGCAGCAACCACCTCAGCATAGATGTCATCATGACCATTCCAGATGGCTGTTCCTTTTTCACCCGTTACGCGCCAGCTTGCTTCCCATGATGTGGGTACACCTTCTGCGCACCATGATCCGCGATAGTTGAACACGGACCCGTCAGACATCTCAAATATGCATAACGCCATTGCATTACCCTGATACCAGGAACCTGGAGGGTTGAATTCATGGCAGTATACCGAGACCGGGTTGGCTCCGAGAATGTATCGTGCCTGATCAAACGTATGTATCGCCATATCGAGCAGCAGTGGACTATCCATCAGATCCCGGAATCCGCCGAAGTGTGGACCGAGAAAAAAGTCAGCCCCTGCATAACCTACCTGCCCTATAGCTCCGCCGGAAATGAGATGCTGATAGGCGCGGATACGCGGATCGAACCGGCGATTTTGCATCACGGCTTGAATGCGTCCTGTGCTGTGAGCGGTTTGCACAATATCTGTGCAGTCGGAGAAGGACTCCGCAAGGGGTTTCTCGCCAAAGACATGGCATCCTTCCTTCAGCGCTGTCATGGCAATGCCGTAATGACTCGCCGGAATCGTGACATCGAATACGATATTCGCACCGGTCGCTTGAATGGCCTCACGGATATCGGTGAACGTAGGACAGGTGAGACCATGTCTTGCAGCGAAAGCAGTGGCTGTCTGTTCATACAGATCAACCAGTCCAACGATTTCCGTATCCGGTCTTTGCAAAGCATAGTCTGCCCACGTATTTGCCATGGCGCCACAGCCAGCGATAATTACCTGATAAGCATGACTCATCGTCTCATCTCCTTCGTATGGATTGTGTTTATACAGCTTGAATCGTGCATTACTAGGAGTGTTCAGGGAGATTTCCTACACTGGGTTTGGCACAAAATCGCCACCACGGCATTGTTTCAAATATCGTAAAGCATGCACCTGTCCGGTCATTTCGAGTTCATCTTTGTAGACTGGATCATGCCAGCCTTCAATATCAATCGTGCCCTGGTAGCCGTTCTGACGCAGAATGGTGATGATGTCTGCCCAGTTACTATCCCCGAAGCCCGGAGTGCGGTGCCAGACAAATTCACGTGGTCCATGTACTCCATATTCCTTGACGATATCCCAGGCAATCGTGGCATCTTTGCCATGTACGTGGAACACTTTGTGAGCCCATTTACGCAGCTGTGGAAGAGGATCGATCAGGCTGGACATTTGATGGCAAGGCTCCCATTCCAGACCCACATTTTCATCCGGAACAGCATCGAACATCATCTCCCAGGCCGTCGGGTTATGGGCAATGTTCCAGTCGCCCGTCTGCCAGGTTCCACCCATATCACAGTTTTCAAAAGCAATGCGTACACCCCGGTCTGCTGCCCGGCGTGCCAGTTCACCAAATACTTCCTTGAAACGGGGGATGGACTCGTTAATGGGTTGATCGGTCAGACGTCCGGTGAACCCGGAGACGATATCCGCACCGAAGAGCTGTGCGTGGTCGATGACTCGCTCCCAGCTCGCCAGTGTATCGGCATTGCCCCCAGCTCCCGTGAGCGGGTTACCAAACACACTCACCGCGGAGATGACAATACCCTGTTCATCCACGATTTCACGAACACGCTTCGCTGTCTCGGTCAGATCCAGATCGCCTGTCGTTTGCCAGAAAGTCAGATTGAATGATTCGAAACCGTGTTGCATGATCTGCGGGATCACTCGGACGGCGTCCTGCCCGCCTACAAGGGTACCGATGCGTAATGGATTTTTCATGGTTGTAATTCACTCCAATATTGGCTTATAGTACTTCGTGACACTCATTATAGACGGGGATTAACGGGATGGCTCTAAACAATCTTGTGTAATATTAGTCGGATCTTGTGAAGAGGGGGAAGAAGTCGTGCTGGATCTGAAAGCGCTTCACGAAAACACCCGAATTGATCATAAATCGCACCCGTTTCAGTTGTTCCGAAACCGGTGTTCGGATATGAAAACGGAAGAATGCATTCTGTATTTGCATTGGCATGAACATTTTGAACTGATTGTCATGCGAAGGGGCAGTGCGCTGTTTCATATCGATAGCAAACCTTATGTAGTTCGAGCGGGTGAGGTCATCATCATTCCCGGAGGTGCGTTACATGTCGGGTATGCTCTGGATGATGGGGATGTGCATTATGATTCCGTCGTGGTTAACCGTGCACTGTTTCATGATTTCACCCATGATCCCGTGCATGAGCAATATGTCGCGCCGTATCTGGAAGGCAGGGTGAGATTTCCGGTCAAACCGGCAGAGGAAAACATAGCCTGTGTAGGCTATTATTCTTTGCTGAATGAAGCTGTAGAGGAAATGGCATCACAGCCCCCGGCTTATCAGCTGGTCGTGAAGTCCAAGCTGCATGCTTTGTTCACTCTGCTTGCTCGTACCTTTATGCCGCAGCAGTTGCCAGATAGATCGGTCGGATCGTATTTTCCCAATCGCGAACGATTTAAGCAGTTGATTGCACAGATTGAAGCGAACCCCACAGGGAAGATGTCTGTAACCGAAGCGGCTAGTCATGTGGGACTGAATGCGTATCATTTCTGCAAAATGTTCAAAAAGCTGACCGGACGTACCTTCGTGGAATACGTGAATGGGTGCAGGATGAGTGAGGCGGAAAAACTACTGCAAGGCAGCAGTCTGACCATTACGGAGATCGCCGCCAGAGTCGGCTGTGATAACGCCAATTATTTTACGAAACTGTATAAGCAATACAAGGGGATGACTCCCTCCCAGGGGCGGTTGAAGAAGGAAGGTTGAGTCACAAAAAAGCTCCGTTCATCGTCATGTATGCATCAAGCGGAAGGGATTGATATACATGATACAGAATCACAATAAGCCGATATGGGATGTTGTCATCGTGGGAGCAGGCATTGCTGGGTTAACCGCCTCGATCTATCTGGCACGGGCGGGCCAGACTGTACTGTTACTCGACAAAGGAAAACATCCCGGAGGTCGGGCAATTTCGACTGAGATCGCAGCCGCACGCGTAAACCTGGGAGCCCATGCTCTCAGTAAGAGTGCGCTTCCCATTCTGCAAGAGGTAGGCGTCACACCTACCGGAGCAGTACCGAAACCGCCAGGCACATTGGTGTTCGAAGGAACAAACGGCGGTTATAGGGCGATTCCTCTAGCTCAGCTCTTGCTCGGATCGTTCTTGAAGTGGCAGGAGAAGTCCCAACTCCTTCGGTTCTACAGTTCCCTGCGCAAGACAGACATATCTGCTCTAAGTAAAGTTAGTCTGCAGGCTCACTTGGAAGCCCAGATCTCCAGCCCACGCGTGCGAAGTGTCGTGCTTGGTCTCGTTCGTTTGAGCACGTACTGCGATGCTCCCGACCAGCTAAGTGCCGGTGCCGTCATCGAACAGCTCAAACAGAGCCAGGTGCTGTATATAGATGAAGGCTGGCAATTCCTCGTTAGCCGGCTGACAGAACAAGCTCAGCAGGCTAACGTGTCAATCCGCACGAGCTCGGTTGTACTGGGCATTGCCGGAAGCTATCCGCAAATGATGGTCACCTTAAAAGATGGATCACAGTTGACGACTCGTCACGTGATATCCACTGCCGGTCCAATGGATACGTTAGCTCTCCTCAATCCTGCTCTTACACCCATGGAAGCGGAAGCCTATAAAAAGTTAACTCCTGTTCGTGCCGCGTGCCTGGATCTCGTCGTATCGGGGATGCCCCAACCAAAGACGAAATTTGTTTTAGGCGCCGATTACCCGTGGTACTACTCCAACCATTCCGCCGCGGCTTCCTTATCAGAGAACCCGGCAAACGAGGTTGTGCATGTCATGAAGTATTTGTCGGCTTCAATCCATTCGGACCCCAGGCAGGATGAACACGAGCTTAAAGGCTTTCTTGATTTCATTCAGCCGGGGTGGCGCAAGCACGTCGTTCAGCAGCGTTTCCTTCCGCGAATGCTTGTCTCGCATGGCATTGTCACCGCAGCGAACGGCGGCCTCCCGGGCAGGCCTGGACCTGCGGTCAAAGGAAGACCCGGACTCTATGTTGCTGGCGATTGGGTAGGAGCTGAGGGGATGTTGATTAACGCATCCTTAGCGAGCGCGAAAGAGGCTGCTCAAATGATAATAGCAGGTAGAGAAAAAGATAAGGAAGGGATGTATCATGGAGCTTGACTTGGTATACAGAACGTACAGACCTCTCCTTCTTTCCATCGCATATCGTATGTTAGGATCTGTCACTCATGCTGAGGATTTGGTGCAGGAGGCATTTATAACGGTACAACAGCAGGATATTCATAAAGAGGGTGGCCCTGTTCGTAACCTAAAAGCGTACTTATGCAAAATGGTTACGAACCGTTGTCTAGATTACTTGAAATCAACACGTAAAAAAAGAGAGGTATATATCGGGCCATGGCTGCCCGAACCTCTGGTGCAAGACTATATGGTCGCTCCAGGATCGGCTTCAGCAGCGGGACAGGACCCACTCCAAACGATTGAACTGGAAGATACGATCTCGTACGCCTTTCTTGTCATGCTTGATCGGCTAACTCCTATTGAGCGCGCGGTATTCGTTCTACGAGAAGCCTTCGAATTTGATTATTGCGATATTGCAAACTTCGTGAACAAGACGGAGCTGGGATGCCGCAAGATTTACAGTCGTCTCAAACGTAAAATCCAAGATGAGCCGGAAGTCGAGTTGACCCCCAGCGCACAGTCCGAGCAGCTTGCACTTCGTTTCCTCCAGGCCACCTCTACTGGTGATATGGAAGGGCTCTTCAGAATGCTTTCGGACGATATCGTGCTGTATAGTGATGGTGGCGGTAAAGTCATGGCAGCAATTAAACCCGTTACATCAAGCCAGCGAGTTCTTGCGTTCATTCAAGGGCTTGTATCCAAAAGTGACAGCACGGGGGCTGTGCGGCTCGTCAAGATCAACGGACAACTTGGATTTGTATTAAGCAGCCCCTCCGAGGCATTCCCAACTGTTGTCAGTCTTGCGTTCAGAAACGACCGCGTTCAACGGATTTATCTCATGCGTAATCCAGATAAGTTGCGGCATTTGAATTTAGGGTAAGATTAATTTGGGAGAGATGGCATTAGACAAACAAAACCCGGATGATCGCCAATCTCTGGCGATCATCCGGGTTATTTTATTGAAGTGAGATTGCAACATGCTTATTTCATAAATCTGGAGAACAGACGATTCGCTTTCTTGGAGAGATCGTCCATTTTGACATTGGCATGATCGAGCTGATTGTATCCCCATTTGATCGTTTGCAGCATGCGTGGAGATATAGGCGTACCTTTGATTCGCGGATAGATATTGTGATAAGCCCATACTAGATGTTCCCACCGATTGTCATTGCCGTCCTGAATGTACTCGGATACGTCGATCACTTTCCCGCGTCCGTTCTGGAGAAGTACATTCTTCAAATGAATGTCGCGGGGGTTCAGCCCGCGGCTGCGAACAGCTTCTCGTGCTGCGTCCACATCGAGCATCACCTGCTCGGGGACGGGGATTCCTTTTTCCAAACACTCCAGCAGGGTATCTCCGGGTTCAAAACTGATCACGAGAACATTCCGGCCGCTGCCGTAATAGATAGGGAAGTATGGCAGGCCTTTAAGCTGCTCGTATACCTGCTTTTCATTTTCGAGTTTGTCCAAGGCATGATCCGAGTACATCTTGAAGGCATACTGCGGCAAGCCGTCATACGTAAATACAGCCGCGTCCGTACCCGTGCCAATGCAATTCAATCCTTCGACATCGCCGATGATGTTCACGAGCTCATTCCGGTCGCTTCCGATGACTTGGATCTGTTGTAATGCCTCTTCCGCCTGGAACCAATCCGGTCGATTCATGGGTGGTGCCTCCTTTTAGGATATGCCTGTACAATTTTTTTATAAAATAATTACGTTCTACAACCCAAAAAAAGACTAATTAGCGTGTCTGGAGATCGTTAGATTTAATAAAACCGTATTATGCACGTGATAAGATGTGTAAGATTCATTAGTTCCGGGACCGCCCTGGGCACATACCAGCCTCCCGGATTCTTTGTCCTCTATGAAGTATATTAAGCGTTCTGCTCCGCAATTTCATCTTTTGGTGATGTTACTATATAAACGATACGGATCGAATCGGAAACGGTTGCGTCAGAAGAAAATAACGGAAGCATGCTTGCGGCGAGGTTGCACGGGCTTTATACTGTGAGCATTAAGGGATCTCATGCAGATCCGGCATACAGAAAGGCAGAAGTTCTTATGGCACAATACCCGCAATGGTCTTATTCGCAGTCGCGGGCGAGTATGTTCGATGAGTGCCTGCGCAAATATTATTATCATTATTACGGTGCCCATAATGGCTGGAAGACAGACTCTGCTGATGAGATGCAGGTTCGTCTGTACCGTCTGAAACAGCTTAGCAATCTGTATCTTGTCTTCGGGGACCTCGCGCATCGGATGTGTGAGTCAGCGGTTCGCAGCAGGGAAGAGGGCAAGAACAAACCGCGTGAACACTTTCTGGAACAGACGATACGCAAGCTGCTGAATCAGGCGTATGTGGAATCAATGGACGCAGATCAGTGGCGGCTGAACCCCAAGAATCGCACGATGCTGTCCGAGGTTTATTACGGGGATGATACGTTGAATGACCGGATTGCCACGATTAAGGAACGTGCTTCGGCCTGTGTCAGCAACCTGTACCAGACGCTTACGTGGGAGGACTTGTCCCGGGCAAGTACGGACATTCTGGAGATTGAGAAATGGGATACCATGATGCTGCACGATACACGTGTGTATGTGAAGATGGACTTATTGTATCGACGCAGTAACGGCAACATTGTCATTGTGGACTGGAAGACGGGCAAGGAAGATGACTTCTCGGATCAATTAATGCTGTACGCATCCTATGTGAGAGAACACTACCGAATTCCTTTGGAGCAGATTGAGCTGCGAGTGGAGTACCTGTTAACCGGGAAGCACCGAGAGTTTACCGCAACGGAAGAGGATATACGGAAGGTAGAAGAGAACGTAGGGCGTTACATCGAGGAGATGCGATCCTGCGTGGAGGATGAGTATTACAACCGTCCCAAGGACGTCACTTATTTTACGGCGATGCCTTCGCACCGGTCCTGCAGGGACTGCAACTTCCGCGAAGTGTGCAGCGAACGTGCGGTCTAGAGCACCAAAACCAGAGGAACATCAGGCCTTATACGAACGACCTGTCTTATACTAATACGAACGAGTTATTTCATATGTGAAAAAAATCAAGAAGCGCAAGCCGGGAACATTCATCTGCCCGACTCGCGCTTCTATTGCGTCCCACAAGCCTGGCGACAAGGCGCCGGGTGGAACGATCATATCAAGATTACTGGACAGCGGCGGTATTCTCCAGCGCCTGTCCCGCAGGAACATAGGCATGCCCGAGGTCCCGGGCAACTGCCTCATACGTGATGTGTCCATTCAGCACGTTGACCGCGCTGCGAATGGACGAACTGCCGCGAATCGCGGCTGCTGCACCGTGGTTCGCCAGCTGCAGCGCATAAGGCATGGTGGCGTTGGTCAGCGCCACCGTGGACGTACGCGGTACGGCGCCTGGCATGTTCGCCACCGCGTAATGCACGACGCCATGTTTCACATAGGTCGGTTCATCGTGGGTCGTGATATGATCAATGGTCTCAACGATCCCGCCCTGATCAATCGCCACATCCACAATGACCGAACCCGGTGCCATGGTCTTCACCACCTGCTCGCTGACAAGAGTTGGCGCCTTGGCGCCCGGAATCAGCACTGCACAGATCAATAGATCCGCCGCGGCAACGGCTGCTGCAATGTTGGACGGGCTGGATACCAGCGTGTGGATCTGATTGCCGAAGATATCATCCAACTGGCGCAGACGATTCAGGTTCAGATCAAGGATGGTCACATCGGCGCCAAGACCAATAGCAATTTTGGCTGCATTCGTTCCGACTGTACCGCCACCAATAATGACGACTTTCCCCCGACTGACACCCGGTACACCGGACAACAGGATGCCCTTGCCACCTTCCGTCTTCTCCAGCAATTGTGCTCCAATCTGAGATGCCATGCGTCCTGCGACTTCACTCATAGGGGTGAGCAGAGGCAGGGTATTGTTGACCTCCAGCGTTTCATACGCAATGGCCGTTACCCGACTTTCAATAAGGGCTTTTGCAAGCTCCGGTTCCGCTGCGAGGTGCAGGTAGGTGAACAGAATCAGCCCCGGACGAAAAAATCCGTATTCACTGGCAAGCGGTTCTTTCACCTTGATGATCATTTCGGCCTCTGTCCAAACGGACTTGGCATCATTCCGAATCTCAGCACCCGCAGCTTGATATTCATCATCCGTGAATCCACTGCCGACGCCTGCGCCTTGTTCGATCATCACCTGGTGACCGGCTCTGATGAAATCTGCTGCCCCGGCCGGAGTCATTGCTACACGATTTTCATTATTTTTGATTTCTTTGGGAATTCCGATTCTCATCGCCATGCACCTCGCCCATTTATTGGTTGTTAGCTTATACTACAAGTTTATGACCTGGATAATCGTTTTGCACCTTACCTGATGTCTAATTTTTAGGAATACAACTCAACATATTGTCGAAAAAGACTGTTCAGGACATTTGTCCATGGATTATAATGTAAGAAAAAATAACACGAAGAGGGATCGCCATTGCAAAATGATCGCGTGTTTACCATCAGAGATATCCTGGCACGTCCGGTATTTGGCCGAGCAAAGCTTGCGGCAGGGAAGGGTGGAGTGAACCGACAGGTTGGCTGGGTTCATGTGCTCGAGATTACGAATGTATCTCCATTCGTAAGCCCCCATGATCTTATTTTATCCACTGGACTGTGGCTTCAATCGGAAGAAGGGCGTGAAGAGTATCTGCTCCAGCTCATTGGCAGTGAGGCTGCGGGGCTGTGTGTGGAGTTTGGTACCAGCATCAACGGAATTCCCGAAGAACTGATTGAACTGGCGGATAGACACCAGTTTCCGTTAATCGTATTCGAACAACCGGTCCGTTTTGTCGAGATCACACAGGATATTCACTCGCTGCTAATTAATCATCAGCATCAACTGCTGAAAAGTCTGGAAGCTTACTCCCGTCAGCTTCAGCAGCGAACATTACAGAGTACGGATATGTCTGCTGTGCTCAACCTGTTGCATGAGTACGCTGCTAAACCGGTGGTGTATATCTCGTCCATGGAACCGGGCAGCTTTGTACCTGAACTGGCTCCGGAGATGGAACAAACGATCTATACGTGGTATGAACAAGAGGTAGAGCATCTGGATCTGAATGATTCAGACACCGAATTATGGTTCCACATGGATGAAGAGAAGGTTCTGCTGTGTCATCCGGTCGTCTGTTTCGGGCAGGTGTTCTCAGCTGTAGGCATGATCGTGCATCCGTCCGCTCCCGTGGAGTATCTCAAGCTGTTGCTCGATTATACAGCGAAGGCAGCGGCAGCCCTCACGCTTCGTTCCCAGTTCCTTGAAGAGAAGATGGTCCGCAATCAGAACGAGCTGATCCAGGATCTAATGAATGGCAACATCCATCAGGAGGAGCAAGCTCAGACCCGAATGGGACTTCGTTTGCTGGTGAAGGGACATTATTGGTTTGCTGGAGGGGTTATAGAGATTGAGCATCGGTTGAAGGGTACAGGACGGGAGCGGATGGAAGCCAATCATCAGGATATTCTTGTCCTGCTTCGATCTTTGCTCAAGAAGAATAATCTGCCCAACCTGATCATGCTGAAGAACAATCAGGTGTATCTGTGCTGCGCGAAGGAAGCCGTAACTGCTAATGCGCGTCATCAACTGCTGCGCTTGCTGGAAGGAATCACGCTGGATGTGAACCGGTTTGCCAGCCGTAACTTGAAACAAGTCACCATCCATGCGGGATTTGGCAAGTTACGCAGCCGTTTGACCAGCTTGCCCGAGAGTCTTCAGGAGGCCTATCAGGTGATTGAAGTTTCGAGATCGGTAGGTCAGATGGAACATGTTCACTTTTACGAACGTATGGGTATATATCAAATGTTAAAAGCCTTACCCCAATCCTTCCTGCAACCCTTTGTCCAGGATCACTTGGGTGTGCTGATTGAACATGACCAGACGAATCACCTGCGATTGGTAGAAACGCTGGCTGCCTATCTGCAGAATTTTGGTTCCAAACGGGATGCCGCTGCCCAGTTGTTTGTTCATCGGCAAACGCTGTACAACAGACTGGAGAAGCTGGAAGAGCTGATGGGACCTGATTACATGGATCAGGAGAGAAGAATCTGTCTGGAGATGGCGCTGCTCGCGCATGCGATGATTGAGAATGGACAGTGGCAATCCTCTTGATGGGGTGATATGAGATGTAAGACAGACTGTGCATCGAGCTTACACTTCGTCGTGCACAGTCTAGCAGTTTTTGCTGATCCGCCGAGTACGTTGTAACGAGGCGGGCAGGTGTTGCAGGGTGGGGGTGGAACGTCGTCCCCGATATAGTTTCGTTTGACCGGAGGATGGTGCCAGAGATAAAGAAGAAGGAGCAGCCAGCCGGTATGGGGGTGTTGACCGGTCGGAGCGTCCTCCCGGTTCAGCCTCCTTGGCTGCCATTGAAATATCGCTTTGGAGCAGCCATTCATTAAGTCGTTTGGGATTGATTCCGAGTTGTCCGCTAAGATTACAGATATCGAGGTTTATTCTCACACAAATCCGCCTTTCCTGAATATCGGGCTGGTAGTAGGGATTGAAAGGGAAGCATGAATTCGAGATCGGTAAATGCTCATGTACATGTTGGCTGTGCCTGATCGGCGGAAAGATCCATATGATAAGAAGTAGCGCGGAGGCGTTTATGTATACCTTGTTATACGTTTCCATGTCCGCTGTTTTGAATATTTCCATTAAATTGGCTTTTAACAAGATTCTATCACTTCACATGCAATTGCGCGTCTCAATATAGTCTCATTTTTGAGAGGATATATTGTATATTAAAAGTACCAGTATCTAGTACGGAGGACATATATGGGAAACAGTAGTGAGGCACAATACGACAAATATGTTAAGGATGGGAAACGTTTCGTTGGTCGAACCAAGGAACTGACGACACTGGAGGCATGGTTTAATCATCCGGAAGCCCCATTAACCATATATTCAATTACGGGCATGGGGGGCATTGGTAAATCTTCCTTACTATCAGAGATGTTATCCTTATCTAGGGATCAGGGTGCAACGGCAATATGGATGGATGGCCGATCATGCGGTCCGACACCTTCTGTCTTTATGGAATATTTGTCCTCTACATTGGGCCTGGAGATACTGGATGATGAAGGATACCCACGACCACTGAGCCTGCTGAGGAACACTTCAATCGAGAAGCGAATGGTCCTGGCGGTGGATAATTATGAAGAACTCGCTCTGCTGGAAAGTTGGTTCATGGAAGTCTTTATATCCAAACTTCCGTTAAGAGGGATACTTGTCATTCTTGCCTCACGCCCGGAACTGGCATCTGCCTGGCGGACACATCCCCGATTGCATCAGCGGTTTGTACCGATGAGGCTTCAACATTTTACAGCGAATGAGATTACGGAGTATATCACGGTGGCAGGCTTCCTGAATCGGGGCGTGGCAGGTACCATTACGAGAATGACCGATGGACACCCGCTGGGCCTGGCCCTTGCGGTGGAGGCTGCGGATCAGAGACGGAATCTTCCTCAGGCCGAATGGGCTGAGTTATCACACATGATCAGTGCGCGATTATTATTGGAACTGACGAATCCCCGTCTACATCCGATGGTGGAGGTGCTAACACTTATTGAGACAGCCAATCAGGAATTGTTATCATCTGTACTGGACATGACTGTGACGCAAGAAGACTACCATATGCTCAGACAGATGTCGTTTATCCGTTCCGGCCCGGATGGTCTTGGACTTCATGACATGGCCAGGGTGCATCTGCTGCGGGATTTTCGCCAGCGTGAGCCACATCGATTGCAGACGATGCGTATCAAGATGGCGAAGCTGCTGAAACCGTTGCATGAACAGGCAGGGGCTCATGAGCGTCGCCAAATCGCCCGAAAGATGCTGCTGCTCTGTCAGGAATCGATGCTTCAAAACCGCAAGTACGCAGACGTGTCTCGTGATTCCTTGTTCTCGCCTCTTGAAATGATGAGAAAAGAGGATCTGTCCGCTCTGCACAGCTTGTTACAGCAATGGTGCGAGTACAGTGTGGAACCATGGCAGGCTGTGTCCTATGGCCCCTTCCTGGATGAATTGGCAGACCGTTATCCTGAAGGAATCGTACTGATGCGTGACAAGCTTGGGGAGATAATCGCCATGTTCATCACTGTACTTGTACATAGGGATAGTAGTGAGCTGCTTTTGAAATATTTTCCGAATGAGATGCATGAATGCTTCACTCCACAGGAGCTTGAGAATGACCCGGATCAGAGTGATACCCACTTTGCATTGCTGGCTGCGGCAAGAAGCGACGTGCCTGGTTACACACGAGAAGAACTGGTGGGATACATGGCACTCGACCGACTATCTCTGTTGGGCGATGGCGCGAGAGCGATACTGGTAGCAACGAACCCTCATCTGAAATTGTTCTTGCAGAGCATTGGGTTTCGAATGCGAGGAACACGTACTCGTGTCTGTGACAGATATGAAAATCAGGCTGATGTGCTTGATTTGGATTTGCGTAGCGGGCAATTCGGAGCCTGGGTCATGTCTCTGCTTGATCCCGAGAAACAAGAGGTGCTAATACAGCCAGAAACAACGGAGGCGGATCGTGAAGTCTGGACTGAACAGGATGTTCGCAAGATGTTGGGGCATCTTCGTTCTCCGGGAGAATTGCATGAATATGCTAACAGGATCACAGGAGTAAATGATGGTATCCAGTTACAATTGTATCTACTGGATTTGCTGGAAGGCAGAGTGCATGGTGTGTCACCGCAGGATCAGATGCTGCTCCATGCGGCCTATTGGACACATGCTGGCAATCCAACTGCCGCAGCCCAGACATGTTCGATGAGTCGGGCGACATTCTATCGCCATCTCCGAACAGCACTGATCCGCTTGGCGCGGATTTTGTAGTTTTTTTTCATTATAATGACAAGAAGAGGCTGGTCATAGACCAAGCCTCTTCATGCGATTATAGAGCGTTGCCCTGGAGATGCCAAGTTGCTTGGCGAGTGTTCGTTTGTTGCCACCTGCGGCTTCCAGATATTGAATTAGAAGTTGCGCCTCATAGGTGTCCATTTTTTGCTGGTAGGTATCATCCGAATCCCCCACATTCGCAGCAGTTCGAGGTTTGTGTTCCGTTCCCGCCGAATATTGGCTATGCTCGTGTTCACTGTTGGAATGTAAATGAATTCCCGATATCAGCTGCACTTCGGACTGTTCTTGCAGGTCGATGGAGGTGAGGGTGTCAGGCAGGTATTCCGGCTTGACCTCTCCATCTGTGGTCAGAATGGTCAGGCGTTCAATTACATTTCTTAGTTCTCGTACATTGCCCGGCCAATCATACTGGAACAACAGCTTGAACACTTCGGGTGGGACCAGTTCAATATGACGGTTATAGAGCAATGAGAACTCTTGCAGGAACGTCTGGGTTAATTCGTATATATCTTCCTTGCGCATACGCAGGGGAGGGATGATGAGATTGATGACGTTAAGCCGATAATACAGATCCTCACGAAATTGATTACGGGCAATCATGCTGAGCAGGTTCTGATTGGTCGCTGCAATAATCCGGCAGTCAGCCTGCTTCATACGTGTTCCCCCCACAGGAAAGTAACTCTTCTCCTGCAACACCCGAAGTAGCTTCACTTGTAGTTCCAATGGCATCTCACCGATTTCATCCAGAAAAAGGGTACCCCCTTCGGCAAGCTCGATCTTGCCCTTTTTGCCTTTGGGATCAGCGCCAGAGAATGCGCCTTTTTCATAGCCAAATAACTCACTTTCGAACAAGGAAGCGGGAATTGCCCCGCAGTTAATCGCGATAAATGGTGCCGTCTGCAATTCACGAAGATCATGAATGGCTTTGGCGAATAACTCCTTGCCTGTGCCACTCTCTCCGAGGATGAGTACCGTAGCTGTGGTGGTACTTATCTTGCGGATGGTATCCAGACACTGGCGAATCACTGGGCTGCTGCCTTTGATGCGAGCAAATGGATCTGTGTCAGGACGCAGTCTGGCAACGGCCTTCTCCAAATGTTGGACTTTGGATGTCATATGTAATAATTCCTGATGCAATCGAATCTCGGTTGTAATATCCACTTCAGCAGCTACTGCGCCCACAATGCGTCCATCCAGCTGAACTGGGCGGGCATTGATCAGAGCGAACAGATCCGGTCTCGGCTGATGTTGTTTGCGATAGACTGTTTCACCGGTATATAACGTCTTGAGGGACTGAAGTCGGTCGGGCGGAAAAAAGTCTGCGGCAGGCTGTCCGATAATATCATTTTTGCTGATGGAAAATACATGCTCCGCACCAGATGTCCAGTAGGCCACCTTAGCTTCTTCATCGATTAAGGTCAAGGCTGAACCCGCAGTTTCCAATGTGGTCTCAAAATAGGCTTCCATCAGCCGATGCGCATGCATCATGGCATGCAGGACATCGGATACGGAGATATAGCCTTTCCATTCGCCCTGATCATTTTTTATTAATATAAAAGGGCTCGCAGCGAATAGGGGAATAACTTCCGCAAGCTGGATCGAAGCAGAGACGACGGGCACAGGCAGACTACCGTATGGTGTTGTTCTGTTAGGTTGGCTGTATAACCAGGCGTACCCTGTAATGCAGCGTATGAAGACAGGTTCGTCTGCACGAATATGGAGTTCTGAATGTAGAGACTGAAGTGTATGTTCGTCATACAGGACTTCATCGTGAATACTCATATCTGTTCGTAACAAAGAATTCAGATCAGGAAGTAAATGTCTCATCGGGATCACCTCGGTTACAGCTTATACTTGTACGTAATGAAGAATGTGAAATTATGTATATTATAACGTTCGGATGAAGGTGTGTATATATTTTTTGACATCAGGTGTTCAGGTTTAGTGGTGGGAATCTACGGCTATGATCCTATTCATTATTGTATGCGATTACATTGGATGTAAGTGGGAATGGAAGTTGCCGTTATCGCAAGGCTAAAGGATTTTGGTGGTTTTGATGTCATGAAAAATGACGTCAATAATTCTGTGAAACGGAGCGGAAAAACCGGAGAGAAGAAGGAGGCCCAGTTATTTGAAAGGCTGAGAAAGCACTACTGTGTCTATTATATTAGACATTTCAATTTGAGGTTTCTTACTTTTTAGACATAGTAATCAGGTTATAACATGCTAAAGAATGAGAATTCAGTCTTATATCTCATCCAAATTTATAGATTAAAAAAACCATGCTCTCCAAGAAAACAGGGCAGCATGGTTATAGAAGTAATTCATTCTAAAAATTCATTCTAAAATATAACTAACGGAACATGTTTTTAACAACCATCCAGAGATTAGCCGGCTTTTCGGCCAAACGGCGGGTGTAGTACGGATACCACATGGTGCCATATGGTACGTAGCAGCGAATGCGATAACCTTCTTTGGCGAGACGTTCCTGTTCACTCATGCGCAGACCGTATAACATCTGAAATTCAAAGGATTCCGGCGAAATTCCCCGATCCTTGGCGTATTGTTTAGTCCAGTTAATGATGTGATCGTCATGCGAGGCAACCGCAGTATACACGCCCTGATCGAGATGGTTGCGTATCATCGTTTTGAATTGATGAATGACTTCAGAAGCATTCTGATAGGCAACAGATCCGGGTTCCTTGTAAGCTCCCTTGACCAGACGCAGCCTGATCCCCTCCCGAATCATATCACGCGTATCTTCCTCAGTCCGATGGAGGTAGGCTTGCAATACTGTGCCTGTATTGTGCAGTCCTTCGGCGTGCAATCTGCGCACGATGTCCAGCGTCGCTTGAGTAAATGGGCTATCCTCCATATCGATTCGGACAAACAGATCATGCAGCTTGGCTTGTGCGGCAACGGTTCGGATATTTCGATAACCCTCTTCAGGGTCGAGTGCGAGGCCCATCTGGGTTGGTTTCAGCGAGACATTGGAGTCGGCCTTCTCACGTGCGATGCCTTCAACCAGTCGTACATACTCATCCCTGTATAATGCCGCTTCGCTTAGACGGGTAATGCCTTCGCCCAGGTGATCGAGCGTAGCCATAATGCCTTTGTTGTTGAGTATGCGGATTTCTTCGAGAGCTTCCTCCAGGGTATTGCCTGCGATAAACTTACCTGCCAGCTTCTTGCCGTATTTGATGGACAGGTTCTCTACAGCTTTGTTGCCTGCCACAGTTAACAAGGTTTTACGATATATTTCCGTTCCTACACTCATCTTCATTTCCTCCTTGTGCCCTTTGTATCCTTATTCAAGCAAGAAATGTGCCAGATTTAGCGATGGTCTACTACTTTTATTCGAGGCGGAGCTAAAAGCTTTATGAAATAAAGCTGCATCGGAAGGTTATTCTGTCATCGGAGTGGGCAGTGTGAATTTTCTTTAGTTCAATTTTAACGAGAAAATATTTCAGTTCCAAACGGAGTTGGCACGGATTTTGCTACATATATTTGGTGATGAGTAACATGCGTATCAATTCAGGCGAGCAGCCAGTGAAACCCACATCCTGAAGGAGGAATCATTCATGAATATCCCTTTTGTTAACGAACCATTCACACCCTTTGCGGTCCCGGCGAACCGGGAAGCATTCGAAGACGCACTTCGTCAGGTAGAAGCTGAACTTGGGCAGGAATATCCAATTATTATTGGGGGGCAAAAAATAACAAGTAGCCGCACGTTAACGTCCGTGAACCCCGCAGCCAAGAATCAGGTTGTCGGAACCATTCACCAGGCGGATCAGGAATTGGCCGAAAAGGCCATTCAGACCGCGGCGGAGACATTCCACACCTGGAAACATACTGACCCGAATGAACGGGCCCGTTATTTGTACAAAGCAGCTGCTATTATGCGTCGTCGCAAGCATGAGTTTTCGGCATGGATGGTCTATGAAGCTGGCAAGACCTGGCCTGAAGCAGATGCCGATACAGCCGAAGCCATTGATTTTATGGAATTCTATGCTAGGGATATGCAGCGACTGAGTGAACCGCAACCCCTTGTGCGGATTGCGGGGGAAGATAATGAGCTGAGTTATATACCGCTGGGCGTTGGTGTTGTCATTCCACCTTGGAACTTCCCGCTGGCGATTATGGCAGGTATGACTTCGGCTGCACTGGTATCTGGCAACACAGTGGTCTTGAAACCTGCCAGCACAACGCCGGTAATTGCCGCGAAATTCATGGAACTGCTCGCAGAAGTTGGCTTGCCAGATGGTGTAGTGAACTTTTTACCTGGACCAGGCAGTGAAGTTGGCGATTATCTTGTGGATCATGCGCTCACCCGATTTATCAGCTTCACTGGTTCCAGAGATGTAGGTCTGCGAATTAATGAACGTGCAGCCCGTACCGCTTCGGGTCAGAAATGGATCAAGCGAGTTATTGCAGAGATGGGTGGCAAAGATTCCATCGTCGTAGACAGCGGCAGCGATCTGGAACTGGCGGCAGAGTCCATTACCGCTTCGGCATTTGGTTTCTCAGGACAGAAATGTTCGGCGTGTTCCCGTGCCATTATTCATAAGGATGTATATGATGAAGTATTGCAAAAAGTGATTGAACGGACGCAGAAACTGACGATGGGCAGTCCACTTGAAGTGGGCAGTCAGGTCGGGCCGGTTATTGATGACAAGGCATATGCGAAGATCACGGAATATATTGAAATCGGGAAGGGTGAGGGGCGTCTTGTGCATGGTGGTGGTACCGGGAACGTTGAAGGGTACTTCATTGAGCCAACCATTATTGCGGATGTGGATCCGAAAGCACGAATCGCTCAAGATGAGATTTTCGGACCCGTACTCGCTTTCATCAAAGCAGAATCTTTCCAGGATGCACTGGATATTGCCAATAATACGGATTATGGTCTGACTGGCGCGGTGATCTCACGTAATCGTGATCATCTGGAACAGGCAAGACGCGAGTACTTCGCGGGTAATCTGTACTTTAACCGGAAATGTACCGGGGCACTGGTAGGCACGCATCCATTTGGCGGATTTAACATGTCGGGCACGGATTCCAAGGCAGGTGGAAGAGACTATCTGCTGCTGTTTACACAAGCGAAGCTGGTATCGGAGAAATACTAGAAGGATTATTATAATTCAGCTAAAAGAGTGCTTACAATCGCTTGAATAGTATGCTATTATCCCTGCAAATGCTTTTGTTCGTATAAGAGGTAGTTCAAAAAAGTCCACTTTTGATTACGAATCATGCCTAGCGGCATCGTCAGCATCGAATATGAAATTCAGCCGAAATAAGCGGTAGGCTTACGAAGTATGTTTCCATTGGAAACATTGTGGTTGCTCACGTAGTTTTCCTACGCTCCGCTACTCCATTTCTAGCTTCATTCCATCTTCTCGGTACTGAAAACCAGACTTTTTGAACACGCATTATAAGAAAAACAGAGGTTTATTGCCCAGCAATGCTTAAGGAGGGACACGGATGTTAGGTGTTCAGTTGGTACAGGAACAACGTATTCGGCTGTCCATCACGCCGGAGATGAAACAATCCTTTCATTTGCTAACCTTGTCTGGTCAGGATCTGGCTCGTTATTTGCAAGATGCCGCAGAAGAAAATCCAGTGCTTGAACTGGAAGAACAAGCTGCGCTCCTCGCCCGGATCCCACGGCGAATGGATCAGCGCAGTTATGCTTCCTATGATCCGCTGCTTCAGGTTAAAGGTGCCGAACCTACACTGGAACAGTTGTTGATTACACAGATTCGAGTGATGACTATTCCGGAAAAATTGGAGAATATATCAATATACTTGGCAGGGTGTGTTAATGATGATGGGTATCTGACGGTGGAGCTGTTAGAGGTGCAAGCAGCACTTGGGCTGCCCATGAATGAGGTTACAGCGGGACTGGAACTTCTCCAGTCGCTGGACCCCGCAGGTGTAGGGGCGAGGAATCTGCAGGAATGTCTGCTGCTCCAGATCAGGCGTGATCCATCGGCTGTTCTGAATGCTGAACGCATGGTGGAAGCGGGATTGGAAGCATTGGTTCCTTTTCACCCGGGTAGAACAGGAAGTCGATTAGGTGTAACTTCATGTGAAGCCCAGGCTGCCTATGACTATATTACACGTCTCGATCCCAAACCTTGCCGATCCATCGGATGTACGGAACGACCACATTACATTATTCCGGATGCCATTGTTGGATTGCGTAATGGTGAGGCTCATTTCAGTCTGCATACGGCAGGCAACCCTCGTGTATTCATGAATGAAGCATGTACCCGCTGGATCAGGGATGAGGCACCGGACGAAATCTGGTCTACCCGTGCGGCAGAGGCGAGGGCGATCATTCGTAGTGTGCACCTGCGGCGCAGAACATTAATGCGTGTGCTGGCGGCCGTGATGGAAGAGCAGAAGCGCTTTTTGACCAGTGGACCTTCCGCGCTAAGGCCGCTTAATCTGGCTGTTATTGCCGAGAAGATTGGCATGCATGAATCAACGGTAAGTCGTGCGGTGAATGGTAAATACATTGACACTCCGCATGGTGTATATGAACTCAGAGCTTTTTTTGCCTCGGGAATCGATACAACGTCAGGGGATAAAACATCCGCATCAGCGGTGAAACGCAGATTAAAAGCAATCATTCGCACGGAACAGACGCAGCGGCCGTACTCGGATCGTCACTTGGCCACACTGCTCGCCGAGGAGGGGATCGTCATCTCCCGCAGAACGGTTGCCAAGTACAGGGAGGAGCTTCAGATTCTGCCTTCCCTTGAGCGTAAACGATGGGCTTAATGGAGTAGCTGGCGTCTGATCATCTCTGAATACAAGAACCCCCGCGAACCGGATGAACGGTCTGCGGGGGTTCTTGTTATATTATTGGTGTTGGTGTTTAGGTTCCTGCATTAGATTATCTGATTTCCTACAAACGTTCCATATTACGCAGGAAGTGTTCTCCGGCAATCCCTGGTGTAGTCATCTGTTCCGGATGAAGGATCTCTTCCAGTTCTTCCGGTGTCAGCAGTCCGCGTTCCAAAATAATCTCTTGCAAGGAAAGTCCAGTCTTGAGCGCTTCCTTCACGATGGAAGCTGCCACATTATAACCTAAGTGCGGGTTCAACGCCGTAACCACACTGAAACTTTGGTTCATGATTAATTCGCAGCGTTCACGGTTAGCTTCCATCTCTTCAACTGCATAACGCGTGAAAACATCGATGCCGTTATTCATAATTTTCAGCGATTGCAGCAAGTTGAACGCAATAACCGGGCCCATGACATTCAGCTCGAATTGGCCAGCTTCACACGCCATACAGATCGTATGGTCGTTCCCCATCACCTGGAAGGAGACCTGATTAATAACTTCCGCCATAACAGGGTTGACTTTGCCCGGCATAATGGACGAACCTGGCTGACGCGGTGGCAGACGCAATTCGTTGAATCCTGCACGCGGACCTGAAGCCATCATGCGAATATCATTACAGATTTTGGACAGGCTGACCGCACATACCTTCAGCGCCGCCGAAAGTTCCAGATAGGCATCCGTGTTCTGCGTTGCATCCACGAGATCTTCAGCCGTTTGTAATGGTAGTCCGGTAACATCGGACAGATGTTCCGTAACTTTGACGATATATTCGGGTTTGGCATTAAGTCCTGTGCCGACCGCAGTTGCGCCCATGTTAATGGTAAGCAGGCGGCGATTAGCGAACTCAAGACGCTCGATATCCCGTCCAATTACGCGGGCATAAGCTCCGAATTCTTGTCCTAGGCGAATAGGCACCGCATCCTGAAGATGGGTACGGCCAACCTTGACCACATCGTTGAATTCCTCTTCTTTTTTACGGAACGCATCCTGTAGTCTCTTCATCGTCGCTAGTAACGTCTCGGATAGTCGGTACGCCGCAATACGCAATGCTGTGGGTACCACGTCATTGGTCGATTGGGACATGTTCACATGATTGTTGGGATTGCAATGGAAGTAGTCTCCCTTGCTTTTGGTTAACAGTTCCAGCCCGCGGTTGGCCAAAATTTCGTTCATATTCATATTCATGGAGGTGCCTGCACCGCCCTGAATGGAGTCTACAATAAAATGATCCAGATGATGGCCTTTCATCATTTCTTCAGCAGCCATGACGATGACATCGCCAATTTTGCTTGGTAGCATCTTCAGCTCCATATTGGTAATCGCTGCTGCCTTTTTCACCGCAGCCAGAGCCGTGATTAGCTCCCGGTGTACCGGAACGCCGGTAATCGGGAAGTTCTCTACTGCCCGCACCGTCTGAATGCCATAATAGGCATAAGCTGGGATTTCCTTTTCACCGATAAAATCTTTCTCCGTCCTTGTGGACATTGTAGACATTTCGTTCGCCTCCAGTGGCATCCAATAAATAGGTCAGCTCCGACTATGCCGAAGCGCACTCAGTATATCATTTAAGCAAAATGGATGCCAAGCTAAATCATTTCGTCTGATTTGCCGATAATAATTTAAATTAGGGATTTACTTTATACGCAGTCATCATTAAAAGGGGGCTGAAAAGCTTGTCTTATCCATTATGCACTACATGGTAGAGAACTCATGCGTGAACCATATGCAAGGAGTAGATAGAATGTTTCAGTGATGTATGTCACATGATATTTGGTACATGATTGGTAAAATAGGAAAAAAGGACTACGGGGTGTGAATATGAAATGGACTTTAGGCGCAAAAACAGTCGCAGGTTTGGTACTGATCTCAATTATTACGTACGGAACTAGCGGCTTTTTTATATTTTTCCTCCAGGACTGGCTCTCTTTCAACATGCCAAGCTGGTTGTATATCTCCATCATCCTAGTTATGGGGGTGTGTTGGAACGGGATTCTCGGGTGGTTCGCCTCTCGCTGGCTGACTCGTCCGATTGTTCATCTTTCTCGTGCGGCACAACAAGTTTCATCCGGGGATCTGACAACCGAGATTCCGCAGCGGCGCACACAGGATGAACTTACTGTATTATATGACGCTTTTCGCGTAATGGTTTCTAATCTCAGAAGTATTGTGAACGATATTGCGGACAGTACACGGACCACCTCCCAGAACGCCCAATCGCTTAGTGAAGCCATTACGCAGGCTGCAGAGCAGATCGAGATGATGTCCGAAGCGGTAGATCATATTGCGGTGGGAGTAGAAGAGCAGAAAGTCACTTCCCATCAGTCTCTGATCACTGCGGATGAGATGTTGAAGGATTTCCAGCGTATGCACAGCCAGTCCATGGGTATGACAGAGATGTCTGGTCAGATGGAACGATCGGTGGATCACACGAAGCAGACCTTCTCATCACTGATGAATGGAATGGACGAGCTGGCCGAGTCTCACAATCGTTCCCGCGATATTATGCTGTTGCTGGAGAAGGAAGCTTCCGATATCGAGGTGATCACTCAGTCTGTCAAAAACATTGCTGAGGAAACAGGGCTGCTTGCCCTGAATGCTTCCATTGAGGCTGCACGAGCGGGCGAAGAAGGATCAGGTTTTGCAGTTGTGGCTCAGCAGATCCGCAAGCTCGCAGACGAGAGTAAGGAATCGGTGCACCGTATTAATGAGCTGATCAGTCGTGTGCAGCAGCGGATCAGAGAGACGGCACAACTGTCTCATGAGCAGCATGGTCTGGTGGTTAATGAATCGGAGCGGACCATCTCTGTGGATCAGACGTTGCATGAACTGACAGGTACGGTGGAAGTGTTCATGAAGGGTGCGCATGATATTGGTTCCAAGATTGCAGAACAGACAGGCCGGGTTGAACAAACGCACGGTCATGTGAAGAAGATTCAGGGTAAAGCCGGATCGTTCTCGGATGAGGCGAGACGAATCATGGATGCCGCACACGAAGAGACAGCCATCATGGAGGAGATTTCATCCTCGGCTGAAGAACTGAGACAGTTAACCGATCGGTTAATGGACAAAACCAAAGCATTCCGGATGCAGCCTTGAGCTGTGTTCGGAATTTTTTTTGCTTTTTAGAGACGTATTAGGCATGAAATTTTGCTTATTCTGGTTAAAGCCGAACGTTCTTTCGTGAAAATAAAAATTTGTAAAGATTATTTTATGAAACATTAACAATTTCGCAACTTGCAGGCGATAAATGGAGATATAATAGGAATATCACAACAGAAGAAGGAGCCCAGTATATTGAAAACTTGGACAGGTATCCTGCTGATGATTATTTTGGCGGTAGCTACGATTAGTACAACTTCAGCTGCCAGAACCATGAATGAATCACAAAAACAGCTTAACATAGATGATCAATCCAGCCAGACCGAAGTGGTCGAGGCTTCCAATATAGATAAAATGCATGACACAACGAAGACAACGAAGGAATCGATTCCCGTGAAAGAGGAGAACGTTTCGGTTGCACCTGAGAATGAAAATGTCAGATTATACCCTATGAAAGTTGAGGGTTCAGGATATATATATAACGGAATGATTTTGGAAGTGGACGGCAAGACGCGAGAGTTCAGTGATTGGCAGGGAGAAGGCGGATCTTACAAACCCGAAGTGCACGAGCTGGATCTGAATGGAGACGGCCAGAAAGAGATTGTAGTTTTATACACGGAAGGTCATGGCACAGGTATTTATTTGGGACAAGCACGTATTGTTGATCCGGTGACGCTGGATGAGATGAAGATGCAATCTCTGGATGAGATTGTAAAGGAGCATGTGAATTCGAGAATCAACGTTACATCTGAATGGGTCGACATTGACGTTACGGTGGATGGAGTTCCAGCAGAACCCTCTTCGATGGAGGAAGACACGAGTGGCGGCGTGTATAACGAAGAACTTAAGTTTGGTGGAGTAACGTATTATAGTCTGGAGAATGGCAAGCTTGTTGTGTCGGCATCGGGTGCTTACGGTATGGGTCTGTATGCCGGTGACCTGACTTTTGCCTATGCATATGAGGGTGGCGAATGGAAGGCTGTAGATCTGAAGTACAGCATGGAAGTGTATGAAGAAGAATATTATGAATCCTTTGATTGATATCGTAGTGTAGACACCTAGTGTGGCGGGGATTGGCAGTTCTCGTGGTGAAAGTGAAGTCCTACCAGTAAGCAAGTGAAAAAAATATCTCCCTTCCTGCCTTGACGGACAGTGGGGAACAGGGCGAGGCTGAAAAAAATCAGGACATACAGCCTCGTTTTGTGCTGCCCAGAGAAAATATAAAATAGATCAAAATCAAAAACGATTACCGGCTCTGCCTTACCCGGATCATATCCGGAATGCATAAGCGATAATCGTTTTTATTTTGCTTGTATAGAGAAGGGTAGTCAGATCCGGTTAGCGGATGACGGTGTCTAGCGGCTTGAGGTTTGCTTCAATCTCGGCGCGGCGACCTTCAAGGAATGGTGGCAAGGCAAGCGATTCTCCCAGATGGGCCAATTCTTCGTCTGTATCGAATCCCGGACCATCGGTGGCCAGCTCGAACAGTATACCGTTTGCTTCACGGAAATACAGGGAACGGAAGTAGAAGCGGTCTACAAAACCGGAGTTAGGGAATTGGAAGTTATGAACCCGTTCCACCCATTGTTTGAGTTCTTCCTCATTATCCACACGGAACGCAACATGGTGCACACTGCCACGTCCAGGACGTTCTTGGGCAAGGTCATTACGTTCTTCAACATGTACTTCGGAGCCACTGCCACCTTCGCCTGATTCAAAGACCAGTACATCAGGTTGACCTGGAGTAAAGGAAGGGTAGCTTCCTTTCGCTCTGAAACCCAGCAGTTCGGTAAGAACCGGAGCGGTGAGGGATGCATCTTTTACCGTAAGATGGATGGGGCCCAAGCCTACAATACCGTATTCAGCAGGTACAGGGCTCTGATCCCACGGTTGACCACCCGCAACGCCTGTATTGTGTTCATCCGAGACCAGAATCAGACGTTGTCCTTCAAAGTCCGTGAATGAGAGCGTGGCACGACCGCCCCGTTGAACAATCTCTCCATGATCAACTTCGAATTCGTCAAAACGCTGCTGCCAGTACGAAAGAGCCTTATCGTTAGGAACACGGAGTGACGTTCCTGATATACTGTTCACGCCTTCACGAGTCTGTCCGGCCATCGGAATCTCGAAGAAGGTAAGTTCGGTACCTGGATTGCCTTTCTCATCACCATAGAAGAGATGGTATACGGACACATCGTCCTGGTTGACCGTTTTCTTAATGAGGCGCAGCCCCATGATATTAGTGTAGAAATGATAGTTCTGATCGGCGTGTGCTGTTAGAGCTGATACGTGGTGAAGTCCTTTGATTTGCATAATAATTCCTCCTAGTTAGGTATAAGTTCAACTAAGGATTATTTACACTGGCACTTCGATGACAGAACAACCCTCCGATCGCTGTTATCCCCAGATTTTTTTGATTTCTTTTTGAAAATGGCAAATCCGGGGATAAGCATATGCTTCCGATGTAGCTTTCTTTCAGAAAGCTTTTAGGCGACCGCTCCGCTTCTTCAGGTTTTTTCTGTCCTCTCCGTTACCGTGTGAAATTTGTAGTTGAACATATTTTGTGTTTTTAATTTATTGTCTATTTGAGAAAGTTACTAACTTTTAGTGTGCTTTGCTTCTGGATTTATCTTAACATAAAGATATTTAAATTACAATCCTTATTTAGAATTCCAACTGGACAGTAATTTCATTCAATGGCAAAATGAAAAAGTTAACATTAAAGAGAGATAATGTGGTGAGATGATCACAAAGGAGAGAAGAGATGCATGGCGTATCCACCATGGCTGGACCCGTATGATGCTGAGCCGTTTATTCTGTTCTCCACTTCACATATCGTAACCATTAGCGGAATTGCAGTACTGATTTTGCTATTGTTTATACTTCGACACCAGCTTCGGTTGTGGTCAGAGAGGGCACGCCATACACTGCGGATTGTTATCGCTTGCATCATGTTCGGCTGTGAAATCGTGCTGCAACTCTGGTACATATATGGCGGTGTATGGACCCTGCAGACATCACTGCCACTCGAACTATGCAGTTTGTCTTTGTTATTATCGGGGGTGTTATTACTGACACGCAGTCGATGGTTACATTCGGCACTGTTGTTCGCAGGCATCGCAGGAGCCCTTATGGCCATTCTGACTCCTAATCTGGGCTATGCGTATGCACATTTTCGATTCATTCAATTTTTCGTCGCTCATGCCTGTATCATTCTGGCTTTACTCTACATGACGTGGGTGGAACAGCTGCGACCTAGTTGGAGATCTGTGGCAGGTTCGATGATATTTGTGAATATAGCAGCACTGTTCGTATATATTGTAGATATTCTGCTTGATGCGAATTATATGTTCTTGAGATACAAGCCGAGTACACCCTCGGTCCTGGATATGCTCGGGCCTTATCCCATATACATCCTTGGGGAAGAGATAATGGCGCTGGTTTTGTTTTCGCTGATGTATGTTCTGCTATTTGCCATTCCAGACCGGTTGAATCATCGTATGAAAAAGGGGAAAAGCTCCGCGGTTTAGAGGTAATCCTTGTAGTTGCGCCTCCTCCGTATAATTACTAACCATGCATAAATAAAACATCCCGCAGTAATCTGACCCATTCAGATCGCTTGCGGGATGTTCTGCTGTTGCCCTGAATTGGGCCAACTTTTATGTTGATTTTATCCGCGGAGCAAAGATTCCGCACCATCCACGTAGATTCGTGTACCTGTAACATGGGAAGCTTCATCGGAAGCGAGGAACAGAACCAGGTTAGCCACTTGCTTAGACGTTCCAGGTTCGCCCTTCAGCGGATGTTCATGTCCTTCGGGGAATTCAACAGGAATCTGTACTTCTTTCAGATCATCCGACGGATAGGTGTTATCATCGATGTTGGTATCGATAGCTCCTGGACAGACGGCGTTTACGCGAATCTTATAACGAGCTAGCTCCAGTGCAGCCATCTTCGTAAACGCGGTTTGTCCTGCTTTGCTGGAAGCGTATGCAGAGAATCCGATCCCTGAGAAGACCCGGTTACCGTTAATGGAACTGGTAATAATGATGCTGCCGCCATGTTCTCTCAGATGGGGGATAGCATATTTGACGGTTGCGAAGGTTCCGCGCATATTGATCTCCATCGTCTGGTCCCAGTCCTCAATTTCCATCGTTTCGATCGGGGCCATCGTTCCGTTAATGCCGGCATTGGCAAATATGATATCCAGTTTACCCGCTTCAGCCACAGCCTGATTGATCGCCTTCTGTACATTGTCCGGTTTGGAGATGTCACACTCGATCACATACGCTTCTCCACCAGCTTTCTCAATCGTCTGCTTCGTTTCCTCCGCATTTTCGGGTGTACGATCCAGCATATATACTTTGGCCCCGTGCTCGGCGAATCGAATAGCAGTAGCCTGACCAATGCCCGATCCACCTCCGGTTACAATCGCCACTTTGCCTTCCAAACGTTGTTCAGTCATCTCTGATCCCTCATAGTTAGATTATCGTTGTACGCTCTACTTCTAACATACCCGGCTCAAGACGCGTGAATCATATGTGTATATATGAAAAAGAACAGGACCGCAACGCGGCCCTGTTCTGGAACAGATCATCTTCATCATCTGTCTGCTGTGAACTTATTTTGGCATGTGAATGGTGGGAAACTCATTGAGGTCATGCCTGATACTTACTTATGTTTCTTCCAGTCCATTGCACTGTTATTGAGCAAATATTCGAAATCATTATCCCGGCGCTTCTGCTCCGCTTGGCGAGCTTCTTCTGCCTGTTGACGTTCCTGCTCTTTAAGTGCCGCTTCGGCAGCCTTGGCTGCATCCGCCTGAGCTTTCAGCTTCTCCAACACATCACTGCTAAGCAGATCCTTCAGTGTTGTGGGTTTATCCTGTGCTACTGCTGCTTTGGGAGCAGGAGTGCGTTTTTTGGATTTTGCCATAGGAAAATCTCCTTTCCAAACATGAATCAGGTTCCATTTATCGTACAGTAGTCATAGTATATCAGGTTCCCGTAATGCATTCCACGAAACTGCGGAACAAAAGCAGGAAAACGAGGGTTGCGTGACGAATGAAAACGGGTATAAAATCATATACTATTACCGATACTGCGACTATTCCCTGGAGAAAGGAGTCGTTGTTCGTGGAAGTAAACCGTGGTTTACTGAAAGGGCTTGCATGGGGCGTTGCCTTCAGCTGCCCGTTATGGATTGCGATTATCGGCTGGTTGCGTTTGATGGGATGGATGTATTGAAGATGATGCCGGAAGAGGTCATTTTTTATAAAGTCAATTATGTAACCGTTATCATTAAATAAAGCTCTGCCTTGCGACATTCGCATAGGACAGAGCTTTTGTTTGTTTGAACAGTTCAAAGCAAGCTGTAAGCCTTGGATTCTATCCAATAGGTAGGGATGTTGATTAAGGCATTTTTACCGGCTCTGGATACTCCAGACCATGGGTATCTACCGTAACTTTTTTCATAACTTGATCGGTATCGGGTTTGTCTTTTATATTGCCTATTTTCTGAGCTGCAATACCATCAACGACTTCCATACCTTCCGTTACTTTACCGAAGGATGCATAGGCATTATCCAGGTGATCCGCGTCAGCTAACATGATGAAGAATTGGGAGCCTGCCGAGTCCAAATTATCTGTACGTGCCATGGAAATAACTCCACGGGTATGATTCAGGTGGTTTTTGTGACCGTTGGATGTAAATTCACCCTTAATCGTGTATCCCGGGCCGCCCGAACCTTTCCCATCTGGATCACCACCCTGAATCATGAATCCAGGAATGACACGGTGAAAGATCAGGCCGTCATAGAAACCCTGATTCGCTAGTGAAATAAAATTGTTCACCGTATTGGGTGCAATTTCCGGATATAGCTCAATGATAATCTTCTGACCATCAGCCATTTCAATAGTGGCTATCGGGTTGGGGCCTTCGGGTTCAACTGGAGCTGGTGTTTCAGTAGCGCCACTCGAAGGGCGTCCACAACCACTAATGACGATAAGCAGCATCGCAAAAACGAGCGATACCGCGGTTGTTTTTTTCCACCGTAAAGACATGAAAGCGTTCCTCCTTGCATCTCTGCATGATATATTATCTCCAAATCTTATTTGGATATTTACCCAACTATCATACCGTTTTTGTGGACAGGATGGCAATGCAATACATGTGGTTGTGGTGAACAAGGGATGGTCTTCATGGAATCATGGGTGTAAAATAAGGAAAATGCTTCCGCATTGGGGACGTACGGGTCTGTTCCGTCCGCTCCAATACACGGCAGTCCCGGCGTCAGTAACGGAAAGGGCGTGTGGGCATATGAACTTCTCGTGGAAGCGCAATTTGGTGATATTGTGGATTGGTGTATTTTTTTGCAGCACCGCGTATTCGATCTCGATTCCGTTTCTGCCCCTGTTTCTTAGTGCTGATCTGGGGGTTCGTGATCATCTGGAGTTATGGTCAGGATTGGCCTTCGGTATTACGTTTCTCGCGAGTGCTCTCGTGTCTCCCTTCTGGGGGTCACTGGCTGACAAATATGGGCGCAAGCCCATGCTCATTCGGTCGGGATATAGTCTTGCCGTCTTGTATTTAATCAATTACTTCGTGCAGGACCCCTATTCACTGATTGTTGTTCGGTTGTTCCAGGGTCTGCTTGCAGGGTTTGTTCCAGCAGCGATTGCCCTGGTAGGCACGAATACACCGGAAGAGAAGACAGGGTATGCACTGGGCATTATGTCTACAGCGGGAGCAACAGGTGGTATTATCGGACCGTTGATCGGTGGGGTGGTGAGTCACTATTATGGTAACCGGAATGCATTTTTGTTTTCGGCCATTGTAGTGCTAATCTCTGCGATTATCGCAACCTTCTGGGTAAAAGAGGAAAACTTCAACCGGAATAAGGCACGTTCCCACGTCATGGATGATATACGTGAAGCGCGAGCGAATCGGTTGTTTATGACTGTGCTTGGCATGATGGGCATATGTACATTCTCGGTCATGATTCTGGAGCCATTATTGACGGTGTATGTGATGGAAATGGGCGTGCAGCCTGATCGTGCCTCACTCAGCTCGGGTATTATTTTCTCGGCGGTAGGTGTAGCGACAGTCATCATGGCACCAAGGTGGGGCAAGATTGGTTCAAGGATTGGATACGGTAAAGTGCTGATCATTGGTCTGGTTGGCGGGGCTGTAGGGAACCTTCTGCAGTTCTTCATAACAGGGTATATCGGATTCGGTATATTGCGGTTTGTGTATGGATTATTCTTTGCGGCTGTATTCCCGGCGATTAACGCCATGATTGTGCAGGCTACTGCATCTAGTTTTAGAGGCAGGGCCTTTAGTTTGAATCAGTCCGCAGCCCAAATCGGGACGATGGCGGGGCCGATCATTGGTGGTGTTCTCGGTGGCTGGCTGCCGATTCGCTGGATTTTTATCATTAACGGACTTGCGCTGTTAATCACTGCGATTGTAGCCAAGTGGTCTGGGTTGGATCACAAGCTGTCTGGAACAGGTAAGGTTTCTGCAAAGCGGTGACGCTGAATTGCGCACAGAAAGTGAACTGAAAGGTAACGAAAAAAGATGACGCTGTGAAGTTACAGACGTCATCTTTTTTAAGTCTACTACGGATCTATATTTATTGGTCATCGAAAGAGGGCTTACGGGAAGCCTTCTCCTTGGGAATGGCATGTTCAACAGCATCACGCTGATCCTCGTCCTCAAGCGCATCAGGAAAAGAATCTTCTGTGAAGAGCCCAAAGTCTGGATCAATATCCCGTTCAGTTACCAGATTATCGGGTTCGTGCTCATGCTCTTTGCGTTCATCTTTCATCGTGTATGCACCTCCTTGTTCAGGATGTCATTACGACTATTAGCGTCGTGGTGGAATGTCGTTCTCCGGTTTGGCGTCTGCACCAGCGCCATTGAGCAGATCTATACCATGCAATGCATCCGGATCAGGTGCAGCAGGATCAACCGGGCTGTTCGGTTGCAGCAGATCTGCATCGGGTACGGATTCCAGCGGCGTCTCAGCCAAACGTGAATCCAATTCCGGCTCGTCCACAGCCGTTGCTGCTACCGGTGGCAGATTCGAATCTTCCGTGACAATCCGTCTGCCGGAAACCTCGTCAAAGGTATCCATATCACCTTCCGGAACTTCCGTCTCTGGTGGAATATCGCGGGACCTCTGATAACGGTCGTAGTAGCGGTCGCTCTCTTCGTTACTGATTGGTTTGTCAGACATGAGTAGCACTTCCTTTCATTTGAGTTGCCCAAAAGCTATTACCCGTAGTTACCCAAAGCGCTGGTATTGTAATCTTGCAAGGGTTATTATCTCCGGGTGTCCACTGCGATATGAATGCCTTAGAATTTGGGAAATACATACTTGACCAAGAAGTATAAAAATCCAAAAAAGATAATGATATACGCGGCATATTTAATAAATGTGGAAGCGACCTTACTTGAATCCGATTTATGCTGGACATCCTTATGTTCTACCTCGACCGTACGATGTGGATCATTCATTGAAATCATCTCCTTAGGGTGGTGTGCTAGCTTTGTGAAACCATTACACCTGAAGAATAGGATTGAAACGCAGCGACCGTTTTTGCAGCTTTTCATGTTTTGGCTATGTTATGATGAATCATGAATATGTAAGGGAGGGTTTCAAGTGGACTGGTTCACACTGGGCAATATGATCACACGCATTCGTATCGGGCAAAAGGCGTCCACACCCGGGTTCTCCCGTACCGTCATCCGTCGTCCGGATGGTTTGTTTTGGGTAGGCGGTATATGGTCCGGACAAGTTGTCCAGCTGAGGGATTTCCTTTTTTCCGATATATGGACCATCTATGATGATGAGGAAACAGAGCAGTGGCTTGAGTTCCGCAGTCAAGTTGAACAAAGAGAACGTGAAATGATAGAGAATCAGTTCGAAGATCTGCGCGATTAACCGAATGATTTTAACAATAAAATGGAAATAAGACTATAAATCGACTTAAATGTGAAATTTCATTTTATCTCAAGAAGGTGACGTGACAAACCGTGGCGAATGATAGATGAGAGATTCTAATATAAGGAAAATAAACACTTTGAGGTGCTGTGAATGAAAAATGTGCCCAAAGCTATCGTCATCTTATGGATGAGTGTATTGATTATTCTATGCATGCCGCATGGGATAGTCTTTGCAACTACAGGAGAGGTTCAGCAGCCTGTATCCATTACAGGATGGGAAGTAAAATGGGGGAACGTTGACGATCAAGGGTTCATCAGTGAGGTTAAGAGAGCAGACGAGATATGGGAAAATCAGGGCATCGATAAGTTAGGGTACAGCAATACAGATCGATCGAGTTCCTTATGGACTCGTCTGACCATCCCTGAATTGAGTGAGGAAAGTTCAGCCATTCGATTTGAAAACATCAAAGGCAATCATATTGTTATCTATCTGGAGGACCGCAAGGTCTACGAGAACTACCATTACAATTATGATAATAATGCTGTGTTGCTACCGTTATCCAGCGAAAATTCAGGTGACACGGTCTATGTATGGTCGCAAAATGAGAAAGGCCGTCTGGGCGTACAAGGCACCATTCAGGTTGGGAATTATGCCATGTTACAGGAGAAATATATTCATAGCGGGCTTATTGATGTCATCTTGGGCGCGACCTTTGTCTTCACAGCCCTTACGATGCTGAGCTGCACATTCTTTCTAGGCAAATTCCACAAGGGATTGTGGATCTCACTATGTATCGTGATGGGCTCCATCGGCACGATGATCATCACGTACTCGCAATTTTTGTATACGTTCTATCAGGTGCATGGTGACCTGTATTCCGTAGTCTTTGATCTGGCAATGCTGTTGGGTATGCCAGCGCTCTGTTATTTCTTCGAACAGATTATCGGGCCGGGACTGCATGGAATCTTCACCAAACTGCGAAAAATACTATTCATATATTCAGTTGTCGCTGTGTTCTCTCTATTTATCTATGTTATTTCAGGCGGGCAATGGGATGTGCTCTACAATCTGCTCGTACAGCGTGTAGTAGGCATGGTGCTGGTCATTCAGCTGACGATTCTATTGGTGGGTACCATCGCCAAAGCGCTGCAACGAAACCGGGAGACGATGCTGCTTGCGACAGGATTCGGTACATTTGCCCTAATTAGTGTGGCTGAACTGTTGTGGTACTATCAGCGGAATGGTTCATATCATCTGTTATGGTGGAAATGGTCGATGGTTGCATTTGTGATCTCGTTAATTGCGATTCTCGGAAGTCGCTTTGCCGAAAAACATACCAAGGTTCTAGAGTACTCCAAGGAATTGGAGTTGTTCAACAATGAGTTGCAGCGATCCGAGAAGATGGAGATTATTAGTGAACTGGCTGCTTCCGTTGCCCATGAAGTGCGTAATCCACTTCAGGTGACAAGAGGGTTCCTGCAGCTTATGACAGAACAGGAAGACAATAAAAATAAGGGGTATGTTCGAATTGCACTGGAGGAACTTGATCGGGCTTCCGGCATCATAACGGACTTCCTTACCTTTGCCAAACCTGAATTTGACCATATCATCTCGCTCAATATCTCGGATGAATTCAATCATATTGAAGGCATTCTTGTACCGATGGCTAATCTGGAGGGTGGAAAAATCACAACAGACATTCCCCCAGATCTGTATATTCGGGGCAATTCCTCGAAGTTCAAACAGGCTTTTATCAATATCATCAAGAACAGTATCGAAGCTCTGCAGGGACAAGGCCAGATTGATATCTGGGCGTATAAGCAGGACGGAATCATCAAAGTGCATGTCAGGGATAACGGAGAAGGGATGAACGAGGAAGCACTCTCCCGGTTGGGCGAGCCATATTTCTCCAATAAAATCAAAGGCACAGGTCTGGGCATGATGGTTACTTTCCGAATTGTAGAAGCGATGCAAGGGCAGATCAGCTTTACAAGCACCAAAGGGGTAGGAACAGAAGCGGTTGTATCTTTTGCCGAGTTCGTCGAATGACGAACTCGCAGAAGGATACAACCGCTTTTTTTTGTTCCTACCCCTGACTTCTTGCACTATAAAGTTAACTTATCTGACTTAGCTTCTCCAAGGTCCACAATTTACATCATAATTTACCTTTGAAGGATTTGGAGGTATGACAAGAACGTAGTCATTCTGCTGTTCCTCAACGGTACGTACTTTAATGTTTTCCGGGATTACGATGCCGAATGCTTCACGAAGCGCTTGCTTCGGATTGGAGTGCAATTGTTGTCTGAAGTGCTCGTCGCTCCAAGCTTTTTCAATAATATCCTCATGCAACGTTTTCTCTGATACCATCATCGTCAACATTCCCTTCATATTTAAAATTAAACCGAATCAGCTTCACCCTTGTGCTCAAGATTCCAGTTGTTGATCGCTGATCCAGTAATGAAACCCGCCTTGGAGGAGCCTTTTTTTCCGTTGTGTAATCTCCTGAACAGCTTGTACCAAAGTGCTGCATAAATAGGAATTAAATGCTTCAAGGTGTGATATTCCCAAGTTAGAAGATGTTAATGTACGATTATAGTGATTAGCAATGTCTACGTAAGAGTTCATGAGTTGTGTATTGTATACATTGTCATGTATACATTCACTTAGCGGATGATCTGGATAGTTATGGTTCAGTGCTGCGGATATGTGGGAGAGGTAGCTGTTGTAATTTCCATGCACGGCATCTTGTTGTGTGTCTGTGAAGTCATCAGTCATCTGGAGGGTCATGAGTATAATGTTGATGGCAGAGCACACCGGGTTCATCTGGTCGGATTGTTCCAGTAGAAGGAGTGCACCAGTAGCTCCAATGAGCAGAGGGGCAGCTTTCTGCGCAATCAGCAAGGGATTATGTTGAAAATAATCAATGAAATGCTCACCCGTAACGCTGACGGCCCAATCCACGACATATTGTCTGAAATAGATCCAGAATGTGGAGGTAGGATCGAATAACTCCGAGTAGGATTGAAGTGCATCCATGTAGTATAGATTACCCAGGGATAACTTCCGTGTGGCATCCTCAGGCTGTTCATCCATCACGTCGTCCTGGTTCAGGAAATATAACATGTGAATGAGACAGGCTGTACTCAGTTGGTGTGCGTTCTCACGGGATAGTCCATCCGAATGTTGCATCCAGAGAGGAATGATGTACCCGATATAACTATGCCCCGAATCTCGTAACAGGGGATTGACCGAATGAAGTTGTTCCAATCCATATCCTGATAGAGGTTCGGGATATTTCCGTACGAGTTCTTCCGCTGAAGCGAACACGGCCTCCAGATCGGATCTAAACGGATCTAACCATTCTCTACGCATCGTTACATATCGTCCTTCCTGCGACTAAGGTGATTCAGGACTGTTCAACTGATATAGATCATGAAGTTACACTTAGTATAGCGGAAATAAACTGAAAAAAATAGGATTTTTTGTGATCATTTGTGAGAAAAATGATGACTTTTTGTATTTTATGGCATAAAAAAGTGGATTTTAGGCTCAAACTAGGAAGGCACAGGATTTCGACATCGGAAAGGCGGCAGAAAAATGCAAATGAAATGGAAAACATGGATGGCAGCCGGATTGGCAGCCGTAGTGATAACAGCAGCAACGGGGCATGTGGCATTCGCTGATCCAGCCGTTCGTGCTGAGGAACATGAGGATGAGTCTAAAGCTTCTTCCTCCGGCAGACAAGCGAAGCCATGTATGCAGGCAGGACATGGCCTGTTTATGATTGGTGAAACGGCAGATTTGCTTGGGATTGGGCTTAGGGATCTGAAAGAACAGATGGAGCTGGGTAAGACATTGTCCCAGATTGCCAAAGAGCGTAAGGGACTCAGTGAAGAACAGCTATTGCAGAAGTTAAAGCCTACACTTGCGCAGCGTCTGGATCAAGCTGTAGATGAGGGTTGTCTCACCAAGGAACAAGCAGCAGCTACGAAGGCGGATATGGATACCAAGTTGAAAAAGGTCATCCATACACCGCTTCGTGATTTGCGGCGTGAGTTTGCCCACCATGGCAAACGTCCCATGGTAGATAAGGGCGCCATTGCCCGGTTTATTGGAGTCACACCTGCTCAACTGCACGAGCAGCTTCAGGGAGGAAAGTCCCTGGCCGAGATTGCTCAGGCAAAAGGCATTAGCGAAACGCAGCTGGTGGACAAGCTGAAGGAACAATTGACGGGTGATCTGAAGAGGTTTGTGAATCAGAAGGGCAACGCGCATCCAGCCCCAGGTCCCCAGGAGCCTGTTCCTGGAAGATCCACTTCGACTGAAGTGAAATAAAGAAGAGCGTCTCCATAAGGGGGACGCTCTTCCTGCTTCATAATGTCTCACTCGTTTCCTGAATGCAGGTGGGAACAGGTGATGGGCTTGGCTGAGGTGAATTTCTCTTGTCCGCTGTAACAGATGGATGAGGTCTGGAGCTTGGTTTTCGTATTAATCCTACCGTGAAGCGGGAGCCAGGAAGCTTGGACAGCGCCCAACTGATCGCTAAAGCCATAGCAACCGTTACGAGGAACGAGAGCAATGTTACCGGCAGATGCCATCCACTGAGTTGAAGCGGTCTGGTGACGTAAGCGATCGCGTAGATGACCAGTGCATGAACCAGATATCCGCCAAATGAGTAGCGGCCTATCCAGGATAACAGGTGCTGAAACTTCGTGTCTGTTCCTTGTATCAGTATAAGGAAACCGTAGAACATGAGCATCTGAGCCACAATGATCAGGAATGTAGTTGGCTTCAGATAGGTCGAGATATTCAGATTAACAACATCCCCGGACCCGCGCAGCACATCGTATCCAAGCCAGATATACATCCCTATGAACAGACAGATCGTCCAGGGCAGGATCTTGGTAGTCAGGCTCCTCCAGTTATCCACTGACCAGGCACACACGGCACCCAGCAAAAAGTAGAACCAGTACATGATCCATGAATAGGATCGATATTGCAGTAACGTTGACCAAGGCTCAGACAGTGATTCTGTCCAGCCACCCATATTATAGTAGGACCATTTCATAAGCAGGGCATACAACGCTGCTGCAAAAAGAATTAACCCCATCATGACTTGCATGGGCGAGAAACGTGAGACGTTCTGGATACGTCTCTGAATGGCTTTCGCTCCTGCTAAAAACAGGGGGAACAGGATGTAAAACTGAAACACCATAATGACAAACCAGAGATGATATCCCGTCTGCGGGACAAACAGTTCACGAATAAGACTGCGAAAATCGGGTATGCCTGCAAGCCAGAACGCCGGGGTGAAGATACGGACAGCAAGCCAGTAGATCAGTGTCCATACGACAAACGGCATATAAATATCACCAAAACGCTTCCGAATGAAGCGAGGATAGTCCGGTTTGGTACTACGATGATGGTAAAACAACATTACACCCGATAGAAATACAAACGTTGGCGTACCGAACCGGGTCAGATGATAAATCATGGTCAGCATAATGGAATCCGGTTGCTCAATATCGGCGCGATAGATATACTCAGCGATACTATGCTGCATGACGATCGCCAGAAAAGCAATGCCTCGCAGCGCGGTCCATTCCGCTATGCGCGGTTTTTTCACATGTAGTCCTCCCTCCAGGAACCGGAGTTCATCATATAAGGGTACCTGTTAAACATTAAGGCTGCATTAAATGGAGAAAATAGGTACTAAAAAAGACGGCTTCGGCCGTCTTTTCAGTTGATATATCACTCAGGCATATCTTGTTCAATAAATGCTCCAATTTCTTGCTTGTTTTAGTTCAGTTCCTCTGATGATGGGGTCTCGGAGGATAAGGTATCTTCTTCAAACAGTTTCTGAATGTAGGACTGGAGTTTGGTTACATCGACACCCAGCACCTGAGCTGAGCCGGCAAGTTCATTGGTCAACAGTTTATTTGGCGGGATCTGCTGCTGGTCAACATCGCTCACATTGATATTGAAGCCCAGAGATGCCAGTTTTAACATCTGGGTTGGACTAAGGTCGGTCTCAATATAGGGAGCAACAGCTTCCAGAATATCAGGAATTTTGAATATCGAAGTGGTGTTCTGCATCTTCTTGACCAGTTCAGTCATGAATATTCGTTGCCGTTGGGTACGTGTGAAATCCGAGGTTGCATCATGCCGAAACCTTACATATTGCAGGGCGGTCTTGCCGTCCATATGTTGCAATCCTTTTTTTAAGTCTATATCGTACATGTGTTTATCCGCTTTACTGGTGTAGTACATGTCTTTCTCCACGTCGATCTCAATGCCACCTACAGCATCAACGAGTGCCATGAAGCCTGTAAAGTCCGTGTAGACATAATGCTGAATGGGGATACCGAGCAGGTCACTGACGGTTTGTTTGGTCAGTTCCGCCCCCCCGAAGGAGTAAGCAGAGTTGAGTCTGCTCTTACCATGTCCGGGTATCTTCACATAGGTATCTCGCAGCACGGAGAACAGATGTGCCTTTTTGGATACCGGATCAATGGAAGCAACCAAGACGGAGTCCGCACGTCCCGCATCATCGCCTCTGGAGTCTCCACCAATCAACAGAATGTTCACCCGTTCCTGACCCTCCCACTCGGGAATTGATGTAGTCGGTGTGTCTGAATCGCTGTTTGTGCCGGAAGAGGAAGCGTTGGATGAAGTCCCGGAAGCCGTTGAGATGCTATTGGCAAAATGAACAATCGAATATCCGTAATAGACAATGACACCTGTAACTGCAAGTGCCAAGGTCAGGGCTGTACCCCATAACCATTTTTTTAGCATAATCTTCACCTTTCTATGATTGAACTGATATGTAACCCAAACTAGTTTAACAAAAAGAAAGGAAAATGTCCTCTTTGATTTCGTAACTTCGGTCAAATTGTAGAATGTTTGACAAATAGTTAGTGTATATTTATTATGTTAAAAATAATCTTGTTTTGTGTAATGGGGGTATGAAAAGGCGTTATGAATCAATCAATATTTAATTGGATTAATCAGTTTGCAGACCGAATTCCGTTTCTGGACTGGTTTATGATTACATCTTCCGAGTATGCGGTCTGGGTTATGATCGCTCTGCTCGTTATCGTATGGTTTCTCGGCGATCCATCGAAGCAGCGAATTGTCTTCTATGCCTGTGTGGCTTCCATTGTAGCGCTAGCTCTGGCCAAATGGGGGATATCACCAGCAGTGGGCCATCCAAGACCTTTTGTGGAAGGAACCGTGCATCAGCTGGTTGCCCATGTACCTGATCCTTCTTTTCCAAGTAAGCATGCTTCCTTTGTATTTGCTCTAGCAGCTGCTTCATTCTTTATTGGACGTCGCTTCGGGTTATGGATGCTGTTGCTTGCTGTGTTGACAGGGGTGTCACGCGTATATGTTGGTGTGCATTATCCAGGAGATATCCTGGGGGGATTCATTCTGGGTAGCCTGCTTAGTGTGGTTTTGATTACAACCCGCAATTATACCAAGTCGATCCCCGACTTCTTCATTAACATACACCGACGGGTTTTCCGATAGCGTCTTAATGTAATGTCTAGTGAAGTGGTGGTAGTTTCGTTTAATGAAAGAAGTCTCTTATCTCTGGTTCTGCCAAAGATGGGAGACTTCTTTGGCGTTATATTAGAAGTTACATGAAGTTTATAGAAATTGAATTCTAACATCTACAATTCATGACGATAGGTGACGATATACTATAAATATGTATTATTTTGAGGAGTGGGACACATGGAAGACACGCGGGGGAACATATTGGGGAAATTGAAGTTAACGATTCGAGGCAAGTTACTGACTGGTTTTCTCATAGTCGTGGCTCTGTTGGTTATTGTAAGTGGCTATGCTTTAGTACAGATCCATAATATGTCTGGCAAAGCCAACGATGTGGATCAGACCTGGATGCCGAGTGTAAGTCTGCTGGGTCAGATGAATGGCGATATTTCTGATGTAGAGCGCTTGGCACTGGCCATCATCGTTGAACAGAACAAAGATGAAACAGCCAAGTTAAATGAAGCGTTACAGCTACTGCTTACGAAGATTGAAGATGAACGTAAACAGTTGCTAACGTTCATTGAGAGCAATGATGAGGCGATGAAGCTCTACAATGATTTCAGTACGAATTATGATGCTTATGTGGCGAAAATGCCGGCATTTATCGAATTTGGTTTGAACAACAATTATGATGAGTCCAGTCGTTTACACACGGAGGCTTATCCAACGTGGTACACGGCAAACGATTCGATCGCCAAGTTAATTACCCTGGGTAATGAAGGATCGGACGCGGCAACGAATGAATCTGTTGAGGTGGCCGAAAATACATTTAATGTAATTTTGGCTGTGACGATTTTTGCATTCCTGATCGCAGTGTTCATTGCATTCTTCATTGCAAGCATCATCTCACGTCCAATCAAGAAGATGAATGAAGCAGCCATGGCGATTGCCAATGGAGATCTGACGGGTGAGACGATTGTACTGAAGAACAAGGACGAACTGGGAACACTGGCAACTTCTTTCAATATCATGAGTGGCAATCTACGCGCGATGATTCAATCTGTAGCGGTGACTTCTGAGCAAGTAGCGGCTTCATCGGAAGAACTTCTTGCAAGTGCAGAGCAAAATACTCAAGCCTCGGAACAGATTTCTGAAACGGTAGAGGAATTGGCTGTGGGCACGTCGGATCAGGTTGATATTGTGAAGCGTTCTTCACAGGCGATGAATGAGATGGCTCTTGGATCAGAACAGATCGCCGAGCTTGCTCAGAGTGTATCGGTATCGGCTGTAGATGCGGCGAATCAATCTTCTGAAGGAAACATGATTATTCAACAAGCGGTTGAACAGATGGGTTCTGTTCGCAATTCCATTGCTTCGCTGACAGAGCTGGTTACAGGGCTGGGGGAACGTTCAGCAGAGATTGGCACGATTACCGAGGTGATCAACAACATTGCCCGGCAGACCAATCTGCTTGCACTGAATGCAGCCATTGAAGCCGCACGAGCGGGAGAGCATGGACGTGGTTTCGCCGTAGTTGCGGGAGAAGTACGGAAGCTGGCCGAGGAATCTTCCACATCTGCGCAAAGAATTACGGATCTCGTTCAATTGATTCAGAAAGATACGGATCATGCTGTTCAGGCTGTCAAAGTGAACAGCAGTGAGACGGAAGCGGGAATCGAGATGGTTACAGCGGCAGGACAAGCGTTCGAGCAGATCTCGGATGCGGTCAACAAAGTAGCGGGTGAGATTCAGGAAGTATCTGCAGGCTCAGAAGAAATGTCTGCGAGTACAACTGAGGTTGTAGGATATGTGAGTCAGATCTCCAACATTGCCGGAGAAGCAGCAGGCGGAGTGCATAATGTATCTGCTGCAACTGAGCAGCAGCTGGCTTCTATGGAAGAGATTGCATCATCCGCAGGTTCGTTATCCAAGATGGCGGAAGAATTGCAGGAGCAAATTAACAAATTCAAAGTGTAACCAATAAGATGACCTGACACCTTGTGATGTGCAGAAACACAGGCTGGATGGTCAGAAATGCCATTCGGGTTGTGGTATTGGTTACAGCCCAATCAAGAAGCTGTTTCTCTAACGCGCATTATGCGTCAGAGGAACAGCTTTTTTTGTCGCATGATGCCGAGCAGGTCACAACAATGTTATTTTAGAAGTCACCAACGCTTATATTGCAAGTTAAACAAACGACTATAATGGTAATTAATGGTGGAAGTTACACGGAGTTACACCATGGGAAGGAGCGGTTCAATTCGCAGTCCAGAGGAATGCATACGAAACACTCATGAAGAGGAGATGAATAGTTAATCATGAAGGGGAGCTGGTGGAGACGAGTCGCCATGATCGCGTTATCGACAGGACTACTGGCAGGGAGTTTATCGATGGGTACAGGACTTCGTAAGGCGGATGCGGCCGCCGGAAACCAGAACTATGCTGAAGCACTGCAAAAGGCCATCTATTTCTATGAGGCGCAGCGTTCGGGTCCATTGCCAGAGAGCAACAGGGTCGAATGGCGTGGCGATTCGGGTATGCAGGATGGGGCTGATGTAGGTGTTGATCTGACCGGGGGATGGTATGATGCCGGAGATCATGTGAAATTTGGATTACCCATGGCTTATTCTGCTACCATGCTTGCCTGGTCCGTCGTGGAATACCGCGAAGGGTATGAGCAGGCAGGACAGCTGGAAGAGATTAAGGATAATATCAAATGGGCCACAGACTATTTTATGAAAGCGCATACGAAACCAAATGAATTATGGGGACAAGTCGGAGCCGGGAATGTGGATCATGCCTGGTGGGGCCCGGCTGAAGTGATGCAGATGAACCGTCCTGCCTTCAAGATTGATGCTTCTTGTCCAGGCAGCGACCTGGCGGGAGAAACTGCTGCATCACTGGCAGCTGCCTCCATTGTATTTGCCGATGATGATCCAGTGTATTCAGCGAAGCTGCTTCAACATGCGAAGGAACTGTATCACTTTGCAGATACATATCGGGGGAAGTACTCCGATTGTATCACCGATGCACAATCGTTCTACAACTCGTGGTCCGGATACTATGATGAGCTGGCATGGGGTGGGGCATGGCTTTATTTAGCTACTAATGACAGCACTTACTTGTCCAAAGCCATTGCGGCCACCAGTCAGTGGTCTTCCAGTGGAGGTGCTGCCAATTGGCCATATACCTGGACACAAGGCTGGGATAACAAAAATTATGGTGCCCAGATTTTGCTGGCGCGTATTACGTCCAGTCTGAACATGCCGGAAGCTGCTAGGTTTATTCAATCTACCGAGCGTAACCTGGATTATTGGTCTGTTGGGACGAATGGACAGAGAGTCAGATACACACCGGGAGGTCTGGCGTGGCTGGATCAATGGGGCTCGCTCCGATATGCAGCGAATGCGTCGTTTATCTCGTTTGTGTATTCCGATTGGGTCAGTGACCCTGTGAAAAAAGCAAGATATCAGGATTTTGCCGTCTCACAAATGAACTACATTCTGGGCGATAACCCGCGTCAGAGCAGTTATGTGGTCGGATACGGGCAAAATGCACCCCAACATCCGCATCATCGGACCGCTCACGGCTCATGGCTGAATAGTGAAGATATCCCGGCTAACCATCGCCACATTCTGTACGGCGCCATGGTTGGTGGACCAGACGCATCGGATGGCTATACCGATGATATCGGAGATTATGTGAGCAATGAGGTGGCAACCGATTACAATGCTGGCTTTACAGGTGCACTGGCGAAGATGAATCTGCTGTATGGTCAGAATCATCAGCCCCTTTCGAACTTTCCTGCACCTGAGGTGAAGGGTGATGAGTTCTTTGTTGAGGCTACCATCAAATCATCCGGTTCCAATTATACGGAAATCAGGGCACAACTGAATAATCGTTCTGCTTGGCCTGCCCGAATGGGGGATCAATTGTCCTTCAGGTATTTCCTTGATCTGAGTGAAGTGTATGCTGCCGGACGTACTGTCTCGGACGTGCAAGTTACGACCTCCTATACGGAAGGAGCGACAGTGTCCCAACCGGTTGTGGTGAATGCAGCCGAGCATATCTATGCAATTACTGCAAATTTCAGCAATACGAAGATTTATCCGGGTGGGGAAGGGAATTATCGCAAAGAAGTACAGTTCCGCATTACAGGCCCACAGGGCGCATGGAATGCAAGTAATGATCACTCGTTCCAGACGCTGACCACAGGCAATCCTGTGAAGAGCGTGTACCTTCCAGTCTATGATGCAGGGGTGTGGGTGTATGGACAGGAGCCTGGTGTTACACCAGTAACGGTTCCGGGCGTACCTGCTGGTGTGCAGGCTGTGGCCGGAAGCAATCAGGTTAACCTGAGCTGGGTAGGTGTATCCGGAGCCGAATCATACACGGTGAAGCGTTCCGAGGCGAGTGGAGGACCATATATATCTGTCGCGACGGGTGTTAATGGACTGACCTATACGAACACGGGACTTGTGAATGGCAAGACCTATTATTATGTAGTGACTGCTGTGAATTCAGCCGGGGAGTCGGCAGGTTCTGTGCAGGTGTCGGCTACGCCGCAAGCCGCAACGACAGTTCCGGAGGCACTGACTTTAAGTGGGACAGCGGGCAATGCGCAGTCGGTCCTCAATTGGACAGCAGCTTCGGGCGCTACTAGCTACAAGGTGCAACGTTCGGTTGCGGGCGGAGCATATGTGGATGTGGCAACCGGATTGTCTGTGCTGACTTATATGGATACAACAGCCGTGAATGGCACCACGTACAATTATCGGATTGCAGCAGTAAATGCGAATGGACAGACACTTTCCAACGTCCTGGCCCTGACGCCTTCTGCACCTCCGGTAACTACCGGTACACTTGAAGTGCAGTACCGCAGTGTAGGGTCCGGTAATTCGAGTAATGCGGTAGCCCCGCAGTTCAACGTGAAGAATACGGGAACACAGGCGATTGATCTCAGTACCGTGAAGATCCGGTATTACTTCACCAAGGATGGTACGGAGAATATGACCTTCTGGTGCGATTATGCCCAGGTTGGCGCAGCTAATATAGAAGGGACATTTGGTACAGTAAATCCGGCGAAGGGTACAGCTGACACGTATTTGGAGATTGGCTTCAAGTCTGGAGCGGGCAGTTTGGCCGCTGGAGCAGAGACCGGCGTGATCCAGGGACGCTTTTCCAAAACGAATTGGAGCAATTTCGATCAAAGTAATGACTATTCCTATGACGCATCCAAGACGGCTCTTGCAACTTGGAACAAGGTAACCGGGTATCAGGGAAACACCAAAGTATGGGGCTTGGAGCCGTAACTGACTGAATGTCAGAAGTCGAAAAATCAGCATCGGCAGACCAACAGACTTATATTCAATTTCCACTATTTCAGGGAGGTATATATCAATGTTGAAATCAGCTGCGAAGAAAAGTTTAACAGCCATGCTGGCAGGAACCGTCATGTTGACCGGATACACCGGTCTTTGGGCAGGACCGCAAACGGCACATGCCGCAGATCAAGCCATCGAGATTCAGTCAGACAGCATGAATGAAGCCCGTTTTTTGCAATTGTATGATCAGTTGAAAGATCCGGCGAACGGATACTTTTCGCCAGAGGGCATTCCGTATCATTCCATTGAAACACTGCTCAGCGAGGCGCCGGATCATGGGCATATGACGACTTCAGAGGCGTACAGTTACTGGTTATGGCTGGAGACCATGTATGGGCACTATACGGGGGATTGGTCCCAATTGGAAGCGGCATGGGACAGTATGGAAAAGTATATTATTCCGGTCAATGAAGGCGATGGCAATGAAGAGCAGCCTACCATGAGTTCTTACAATCCGAATAGCCCTGCTACGTATGCAGCGGAAAAACCGTTCCCGGATCAATATCCTTCGGCGATTAATGGACAATATGCGGCAGGAAAGGACCCGCTTGATGCGGAATTCAAGGCTGCTTATGGCAACAATCAGACCTATTTGATGCACTGGTTACTCGATGTGGATAACTGGTACGGATATGGAAACCTGTTGAATCCATCCCATACTGCTGCCTATGTGAATACGTTCCAGCGTGGGGAGCAGGAGTCCGTGTGGGAAGCCATCCCGCATCCGTCACAGGATAATAAAACATTTGGGAAACCGAACGAAGGATTCATGAGCCTGTTTACGAAAGAAACGCAGGCACCATCAGCGCAGTGGCGTTACACGAATGCAACCGATGCCGATGCACGTGCAGTACAGGTACTGTATTGGGCGAAGGAGATGGGATACACGAATACGGCGTATCTGGATAAGGCGAAGAAGATGGGTGACTATCTGCGGTATGGTATGCATGATAAGTACTTCCAGAAGATCGGAAGTGCGAAGAATGGTACACCAACTCCGGGTACAGGCAAGGACTCCAACATGTATCTCATGGCCTGGTATACGTCATGGGGCGGTGGCTTGGGTCAAGGTGGGGATTGGGCGTGGCGGATTGGTGCGAGTCATACCCATCAGGCATATCAGAATCCGGTCGCAGCATATGCACTCTCTGATCCCGCAGGTGGCTTGATTCCGAAATCAGCTACAGCCAAGGCAGACTGGAATGCATCACTGAAGCGGCAGTTGGAGTTCTACACATGGTTGCAATCCCATGAAGGAGCGATCGGCGGAGGTGCAACGAACAGTCTGGATGGTTCATACAAAGCTTATCCGGCTGGGGTAAGCACATTCTATGACATGGCTTATCAGGAGGCGCCGGTGTATCGTGATCCGGATTCCAACACCTGGTTTGGATTCCAGGCATGGTCGCTGGAACGTGTAGCCGAGATGTATTATATTCTCGCCGAGAGCGGAGACCTGAGTTCCGAGAACTTCCAGATGGCCAAAAAAGTCATTACGAAATGGATCGACTGGTCCAAGGATTATGTATTTGTGGATGAGCGCCCGGTGACGGATGCCCAAGGGTATTATCTGAACGCGGCAGGTCAACGTATTCTTGGCGGTACCAATGCCCAGGTAGCAACAACTTCAGCTCCAGGAGAGTTCTGGATTCCGGGCAGTCAGGAGTGGCAAGGTCAACCGGACAAATGGAATGGTTTCAGTTCCTTTACGGAAAATCCGAACTTCCGTGTGGTAACGAAAGATCCTGCGCAGGATACCGGGGTACTCGGAAGTTACATTAAGGCACTGACGTTCTTTGCCGCTGGAACCCAGGCCGAGAATGGAACGCTTAGTGCCAAAGGACAGGAAGCAAAAGATCTGGCAGAGAGATTGCTGGATACGGCTTGGGAGTACAATGATGGCGTGGGGATTGTAACGGAAGAAGTACGTAAAGACTACTTCCGCTACTTCGCGAAGGAGATCTACATTCCGGCGAACTGGTCCGGAACCTTCGGTCAGGGCAACACGATTCCAGGTACAGCAGGTGTTCCTTCCGATCCGGCGAAAGGTGGGAATGGCGTATACATTGGATACTCCGACCTGCGTCCGGCCATCAAGCAAGATCCGGCATGGGCTTACCTGGATAATCTGTACAAAACGTCGTATAATCCGACAACGAAAACGTGGGAAAATGGTGCTCCAACCTTTACGTATCACCGTTTCTGGTCACAGGTGGATATGGCTACAGCGTATGGAGAGTATGATCGTCTCCTCGGAGATTCCGATAGTCCGGAAGTGGAAGTACCCGCTGCTCCTGCTGGCGTGACAGCAACCGGAGGAAGCGAGCAAGTGGTTCTGAATTGGAACGCAGCTGCTGGTGCAGCCTCGTATACCGTGAAACGTGCAGAAGTGAACGGTGGTCCTTATACGTCTGTAGCGACAGGGGTCACAGGATCGACATTTACGGATACGGGCTTGACCAACGGTACAACGTATTATTATGTCATTACTGCAGTGAATGCCGTAGGGGAGTCCGCACCGTCGACACAGGCCTCTGCAGTACCGATGGCAGGTATCGTTGTGCCAGGCGTACTCACCCTTTCAGGAACGGCTGGCAATGCTCAGGCGGTACTGACATGGACAGCATCGACTGGAGCAGCAAGTTATAAGGTACAGCGTTCAGTGGGCAGCGGGGCATATGCTGATCTGGCAACAGATTTGACTGCATTGACCTATACCGATGCTACGGCGGTGAATGGTACGGCTTATAATTACAGAGTCGTGGCGATTAATCCGAGTGGTCAGACGATCTCCAATGTATTGGTACTGACACCATTGGCCCCTCCAGTCACAACGGGTACGCTTGAAGTGCAGTATCGCAGTGGTGGCTCAGGAACTTCGGGCAATGCGATTACTCCGCAGTTCAATGTGAAGAATACAGGTACAACGGCTGTGGACTTGAGCAAAGTGAAGATCCGGTATTATTTCACGAAAGACAGTGCTGCTGATCTGACCTTCTGGTGTGATTATGCACAGATTGGTAGCGGTAATGTGGAAGGGCAGTTTGTTTCTCTAGATCCAGCCAAGGGCACGGCAGATACGTATCTGGAGATTGGATTCACACCGGGTGCTGGCAGCTTGGCTGCGGGTGCCGAGACCGGAGTCATCCAGGGACGTTTCTCCAAAAACAACTGGACTACTTTTGACCAAACGAACGATTATTCCTTTGATTCCACCAAAACGGACTTCAGTGCCTGGACTAAAGTGACAGCGTATCAGGATGGCGCCAAGGTATGGGGAATTGAACCTTAAACAGCTGTTCGAGCTGTAGGGTAATGATATTAATGATGCAGGATAAGCCGGGGAGAAACCCCTGGCTTGTTCTTTTTTTGATGAAAATGCTTCAAATTTGAATGATTCTGACCGAAAAATATAACTTCATCAAGCAACAATGAAATTCGAAATAATGTACCGGACACCGTTGGCAAATCGATCAGTATCGAGGGTGGAAGCAAAAATGTGAATACGGGGAACCGTAATCGGTAAATGAACCATAGTAATGTTTACCATATTTGCGATTATAAACATTAAAACCTAGGTCATATGACGCATGTCCTGAATGAGAAACGACCTAGCTCTTGTATCGTGGAAAAATGAAGTATATCAAATAGTTACAATAATTTAACCTTTGAAAAAGAAGGAATCAGCAGTGAATTTTGCCAGTAGATGATGGACAGACCCTGATACTTAGTGCTCAAGTGTGCCTATATCAATACAGGACTTTCGACTGATGAACGTTATGGATAGCCCGTTTACAATGGGGCAAGCCGGGGAGAACCAAGCCAGGTTAAAATTCTGTAACATCAGGGGGAACTCGACATCATGAACTGGAAGAAAACCATTATTACGGCAAGTGTCACAGCAACGATGCTGATGGGAAGTCTGACGACAGGAGCACTAACGGCACAGGTATCAGCAGCTGCTGTTGACAATTCACAAGTAAAAGTAATTTGGGGCGTAAACCTTCGCACATCACCTGCTTCTTCTGCGAAGATTGTTCGTATGGTCGCTAAAGGGGAAACAGTAACGGTGCTTCAGCAATCCGGTTCGAATTGGTATAAAATTAAGGATTCTGCTAATCGGACAGGCTACATATCTTCTTCATCCAAATACACACAAGCGGTTAGTGGCAGCACAAGTGGATCAGGTTCGAGTGGTACCACGGTAACCGGTAATGCGGCTGTGGAGAAAGTGATTGCTGCAGGGATGAAATATTGGGGTACACCTTATGAATTCGGAGCCAGTCGTAGCAGCACAGCGACGTTTGACTGTTCCAGCTTTGTACGTCAGGCCTTCATCGATGCACTTGGCATCAAGCTTCCAGCGGATTCCCGCAAACAGGGAGCCTATGTAAAAGCCAAGGGTACGGTTCAGACGAATTGGAAAAACCTGAAACGTGGTGATCTGATGTATTTCATGTCTTATAATGGCAGCTCGGCATCATCGTATTCGGGCGTGAATAAATCTAGCGCAACCATTACTCACACAGGGATTTACCTGGGCGACGGAAAAGTACTACACACATATTCCAACGCTGGCGGTGGTGTGACGACTAGTGATATCTCGGGGAAACACTGGGAGTATCGCTTCCTGTTTGGTGGCAGTGCACTGTAGGTTAGAACAAGAACCTTCTTAGATATTCTGCACATGTTCATATGCATAATTAAACACCTTCCATTTGCCTTTAAAAGGCGAGTGGAAGGTGTTTTTGTGTAATTTATTAATTCCGATGAACTCAATCCTGGTAGTACAGTCGAAACAGGATATCCTGATTGTAGTTGCCGAATCCCTCACCGTATAAGGTAAGACCGCCTACATGCTGAGCATCTTCCTCTACCGAGAGACGAAGGGTCCATTGGTTGCGTTCCACCGGGATATCTGCAAGTGTAATTTTGGATAGATGTTGTCCATCGATAAACGTACCTTCATTCGTAATTCGCAGCACCTTGAGCATGCCATATTGATTGACACTGTCACTCCACCATTCCGGGGTGAACATGCCGCGTCCGTTGCCTGAATCCCCAGGGCTTGTCCATTCCCCCAATCGGATGCCATTAAGCATAAATGTAATATCCGAGGGCCAATTCGGATTCACCGAAGGGGCTTCTGATCCGATCTCCAGGGACAATTCAATGGCATTGATCTGCTGTCCGGACAAGATATAGTTTGGAATTTTGTACTCCACAAATCCACGGCCAAACCACAGAATATGGGCATGCATCCGCTCGGGGTCGAGAAAATAACGAGGGTCATCGTACTGTCCAATGACCTGAGTGGATGTAGCCAGACCACATGTGGGATAGACATCAAAATGAGTATAATGTCCCACAGGGACGGAAACCTCATGGAGTTTGCGTGCTGTCCCGCTTTCCTGAGGCATGGAGATGCCAATCCAGTCTACTGCAAGGCTGTTCATTTTATGGGTGCCGCCGTCTTTGCGTATCATTTTGGACTGAATAATGCCCACATCCTGAAGTTTGCGGACATGCATGGTTACGATGGCACTACTCAGACCCAGTGAAGCAGCGAGGTCTTTCACATTCATGGGTGTCTCTGCAACCAGGCGGATGATCTGTAGACGAACTTCACTGGCGAGTGCTTCATATAGGGGTAGCCATTCGGCATCGGTATTTGCTCTGATCACAATTGTTCCTCCAATTTTCTTGTATAGAATTAAGTTAAACATAAATCCAGTAAAAATAATAACATTTTGCAAAATTCCTGTTGAAATTAAGGCTATAATCGATTTTAATATAAATATGAACGTTGATCCATAGAATATCAATTAATTTTTATATTAATCTTAGGGAGTTGAAATTCATTATGGAAAAGGCAAAAATGACGGTAGACAAGGATTTTACAATTGGCGTAATTGATAAGCGTTTATACGGTTCATTCATTGAGCATCTCGGACGTGCCGTGTACGGTGGAATATATGAGCCTGGACACCCATCTGCGAACGAACAGGGTTTTCGCACGGATGTGCTGGAGATGGTGAAGGAGCTGCAAGTGCCGATTGTACGTTACCCTGGGGGTAATTTTGTATCCGGTTACAATTGGGAAGATTCGGTTGGACCCGTGTCTGAACGCAAACGCAGACTTGAACTGGCCTGGAGAACGATTGAGACCAATGAATTTGGCTTCAACGAATTCGTGGATTGGGCAAAACAGGCCAATTCCGAAGTGATGATGGCGGTCAATCTGGGAACACGGGGTACGGATGCAGCTCGCAACATTGTAGAATACAGCAACCATCCGGAAGGTTCGTACTATAGTGATCTTCGAATCAAACATGGTTACAAAGAGCCTCATGCGATCAAAACATGGTGTCTGGGCAATGAGATGGATGGTCCTTGGCAGATCGGTCACAAAACGGCAGAAGAGTATGGACGGTTAGCGGTTGAAGCGGCAAAAGTCATGAAGTGGACGGACCCGGCGATTGAGCTGGTAGCCTGTGGAAGTTCGAACCTGAATATGCCATCGTTCCCGGAATGGGAAGCGACGGTGCTGGATCATACGTATGATCACGTGGAGTATCTGTCCCTGCATCAATACTACGGCAACCAGGAGCAAGATACGCCAACGTTCCTCGCACGCTCGCTTGAAATGGATCGTTTTATCGATACGGTGAAGGCGACCTGTGATTATATCAAAGCGAAGAAGCGCAGCAAGAAGACGATGTATCTGTCCTTTGACGAGTGGAATGTATGGTATCACTCTAACGAAAATGATTCGAAGATGGACCCATGGCAGATTGCTCCGCCACAGCTTGAGGATATCTACAATCATGAGGATGCACTGCTTGTCGGCTGTATGCTTATCAGTATGCTGAAACATGCGGATCGGGTCAAAATGGCATGTCTGGCACAACTCGTTAACGTAATTGCACCGATCATGACAGATACGGGGGGTGGTTCATGGAGACAGACGATCTTCTATCCATTCATGCATACGTCTCTCTTCGGACGCGGAACAGCATTGGTGCCATTGATCCAGTCTCCGAAATACGATACAAAACAAATCACAGATGTTCCTTATCTGGAAGCTATTGCAGTGCATAACGAAGAGCAGGGTGAAGTGACTGTATTCGCAGTCAACCGCCATCTGGAAGAATCCCTTCCGCTCGAAGTGGACTTGCGCAGCTTCGGGAAGTGTACTGTGATCGAGCATATTGTGCTGGAAAGTGATGATCTCAAAGCATCTAATACGGCAGCACAACCGAACCGTGTCGCTCCTCATAATCGTGGGGGTGCAGTTATATCCGATACCCTGATTACGGCGAGCTTGGCAAAAGCATCATGGAACGTGATCCGTTTGAAAGTACAGTAATGGATCAGCGTGCTTCTTGAATCGAAAAAAGCTGGGTGCGAGTTCATCGCATCCAGCTTTTTTTCGTCATGTGCTACGGTCTCACTTACGCTTTAAACTCAAAACTTTCGCCATCGTGCGGAATGAGTACCTGACCGTCCAACTGCTCGGATGCCAGATAAGTGGCGAGATCCGTACGGGACACCACACAATGGTTAATCGCATCCATGTGCACAGCGATGACATGAGCAGATGGTGCATGACGCTTCACGGCTGCAACGTCTGGCCCGTCCATTGTAATGGGATCACCCTCTACAAAGCGAGCTCCTCCGGCGTTTAGGACAATGACTTCAGGGCTATATTGGCGAATAGCCTCGGCCGGTTCTTCACACCAGATGGTATCCCCGGCAATGTACGTGGCAGGTTCCCCATTTGCTTCGAGTACAAAGCCGGACACCTTGCCCATACGTTCGCCGATTTCACCCGTACCATGACGCCCGGAAGTACGGGCGAATCGGACAGAGTGATGCTCATGCTTCTCATCTACAGCTGTTACATCCGTGAAGCCAGCCTCCAGAAATACATTCTCGTCCCCAGGCTGGCAGATCAGAGGGATGTCCTTGCGAAATTGCTTCGCTGAGGCTTCATCCCAGTGGTCCAGATGGGTGTGTGTGATAATCAACAGATCCGGATTCAGATAATCCGTTTCGATTTCAGGCAGACCGACTCTCGGATTACGTAGCTCATTCGGTGTGTTTGGAAATGCAGGCATGACTTCAGCGTCCATCAACATCGGATCAACGAGGATGTTCAGCCCTCCGAATTCCAGCCAGAGTGTAGCATGGCGAATCAATTGAATTTTCATTATATTTGCACTCCTTCAGGTTCTTTAATAGTATTACCCTATATGGTATACAACCCGTTTAATGTCGTACATAACATGATGAATGGAAACAGGTTGCACTAATTTCACGGTGAAAGGATTGCTAAAGCGAAATGAATGAAACGATAGATAACACAGATATACGCATTCTGCAGATCCTGATCCGGGATGCCAAGCGTTCTCACAAAGAGATTGGTGAAGAGGTGCATCTTACAGGGCAGGCTGTCGGTGCAAGAGTGCGCAAGTTGCAAGATCTGGGTGTAATCGAAGGGTACACGGTAAAATGGAACCCGGAACGTCTAGGCCTCGGCCTACAGGCCTTTGTCACGGTTTTTTTGAACTCCGGCCACAGACATGCCGCCTTTCGTGCATTTACTGCCGAACGTGAGGACATCGTTGAAGTCCATCGCGTCAGCGGAGAAGGCTGCTACCTGATGCGAGTGCAGACCGGCACCACAGAGCAGCTGGGCCAACTGCTGGAAGCGTTGCTGCCTTACGGCAATTACAAAGTCAGCCTGTCCATAGGTGTAGAGAAATCACAGTGATGTGTGGGAAGCTTGTCCTCATCCATCCCGATGCTCAAAGAGCTTGTTGCTGTTCCCGCAAAGTCTGCTGAAGCAGACTTAGTGCCTGGTTCAGCTCCTTTTTGCTGAGCAGGTGATCGGTCTGAATGTGAGATCGTGTGCCGTCCTTCAGGTACAGGACGAACATGGGCGAGGTGGATAGTAGCCACTTACTGCGGGCGGGTGAGGCAAGTTCAATTTTACGAATAAGGCCCCAAGGAATCTTTCGTTTGCCAGTACGTATAGACTCATCATCCCAAGACAACAAAACAGCGGGGGTTCTGGTTAGTCGAGACAGGAACATGAAGAACAACGGTCCGATCAACCACATACCCAGTACGGCTGCGATGGAATAGTATATCGTCTCCAGTCTTTCGGCTTGTCCATCCACGATGATCCACAATAGGATCACGCACAAGAGAAGGAACAAAAAGCATAGACTCCCTTTCCACAGAGCTGCGCTGCGTCGGTAACGAATCTGCTGAATATCATGCTCGGATATTTCGGGTTGCATACATACTCCTCCTAATTAACATTTGCTAATCGTTATGCCAAACGTGCCGCCTGCTGAGCAGAGCGGCATGTTTAACGATATTGGCTATAACATAGACGCAGATGAGATTAATTCAGGTTCATTACCCTGATATCGCTGAATTTTTGCCTGCATCACGCGCATGGGTGTACAAGTCGGCATACACGCCTTTGGCCGCGATCAGTTCCTGGTGTGGGCCTTCCTCCACAATTTCCCCATTCTCCATCACCAGAATTCGATCGGCATGCATCACCGTGGACAGGCGATGGGCAATGACGATGGTTGTGCGTCCCTGAGATACCGATTCCAGCGCCTGCTGCACGAGCTGTTCGGTATGTGAGTCCAGATTGGCAGTTGCTTCATCCAGAATGAGCACGCGAGGCTGGAACACCACGATCCGGGCAAATGAGATCAGCTGCCGCTCCCCGGCAGACAGACCACTTCCGCGTTCGGATAGATGCGTATCATACCCTTGAGGCAAACGTGAAATCATCGCATGTGCTCCGACAAACCGGCAGGCCTCAATCGCCTGCTCTCTCGTAATATCCTCACGAAACATTCTCACATTATCAATAATGGAACCGGAGAACAGGAAGGGTTCCTGTTGAATCAGCCCCACGATACGATGAAGCTTAGCTTGTGGCAGATGCCGGATATCGGTACCATCAATCTCAATACTGCCCTTGTCTACATCATAGAAGCGATTGAGCAGGGAGATCAGTGTACTTTTGCCAGCGCCTGTTGTTCCCACGATACCTACCATTTCACCCGGATAGAGGTGCAGGTTCATCTGCTGGATCAAGGGCCGATCTGCCCGATAACCGAACGATACATCATTAAAATCAATCTGCCCCATCACGTTCCGAGGTTCCAGCAACGATGCCCGTTGAGGTTCGGGGTCGGCAACTTCAGGCCGCGTATTCAGAATGTTCCAGATGCGATCCATCGACACGGTGGTCGATTGGAATGTATTCCATTGCATCGTAATCTGGTTAATCGGTTGAAAGAACTGACGAATATAGCTGATAAACGCATACAATACCCCGACTTGCAGGGACTCACCCAGTACGGCGCGACCTCCAAGCCAGACCATCATGACCAATGCCGCATTGCCAAGGATATCAAACGTCCGGTTGAATATGACATTGGAACGGGCTTGAGCAATGTTGGCTTTCAGATGGAGTGCATTCTGTTCCGAGAAACGTTTCTTCTGTTCTTCTTCCTGGTGAAAAGCCTGAATCAGGAACATGCCGGACAAGTTCTCTGCCGTAAATGCGATCAAACGGGAAAGCCGCGTACGCGCATTTTGATAAGCTTTCCGCAGTCGACTACGGAATAATACCGCAACAACGGCAATGACCGGCAGAACGATCAGGGAGTAACTCGCCAGTACAGGATCAAGCTGGAACATAAAGACGATAATGAGCACCAGCATCATGCCATCTCGAATCAGACTGAGCAGTACTTGAGTGAAAAAGCTGCTGATGGTTTCCGTATCACTGGATACGTTCGTAACCAGACTGCCGATATGAAAACGATCAAAGAAGGACATGGACATTTTGGAGATATGTTGGAACAGGTCCTTTCTGATCCGGGATACAATGTTCTGTCCCACATGCTGCAACAGATTATTCTGGATATAGGTAAAAATAAAACTGATGACAGCCAGCCCGAGAAAGATGGCTGCGAGCTGAACGAGAAAGCCCACACTGGTCTGGCCTATAGCCAGATGATCATCAATGGCGATCTTCACCAGATAGGGTTGCAGCAGATCTGCCGATATGCCAAGCAGTGAACAGAAGAAGATACCGACAAAGGCCCATTTATGAGGTTTGGCGTATGCCATCATGGCCTTAAACGAAGTTCGTTTACTCTGATCAGCCTCTGGGTCTGGGCGAAGTTCAGCGTTAGCGTTAGACATGATGCAATCCCTCCTCCTGCAAACGATAGGTTGCCGCATATAATCCCTTGGCAGCCATCAGCTGAGCATGTGTTCCCTGTTCAGCAACTCGCCCTTCATCCAGAACGATAATATCGTCGGCATGGCGGACCGCGCTGATGCGGTGAGAAATGATCAATGTGGTTTTGCCTTTGCCGATCTCACGCAGGCTGCGCAGAATACCACTCTCTGTGACAGCATCAACGGCGCTCATGCTGTCATCCAGAATAAGTAACTGGGCTTGCTTGATCAGTCCTCTTGCGAGGCTTGTTCGCTGACGTTGTCCGCCAGATAGCGTGAGCCCACGTTCGCCAAGCAGTGTATCGAAGCGATCGGGAAATCGGACAATATTGTCATAGATCATGGCTTGGCGTGCACTATGCTCCACCGTATCCAGCGATACTTCCCGGTCGCTGAATGCAATGTTATCGCGGATGGTGGTACTAAACAGGAATCCATCCTGAGGGACATAGGCGATGCGGGATCTAAGGCTTTCGAGCGACAACTGCCGAATATCTGTACCATTGATGCGGATCGATCCTTCAGGTGGTTCATATGTACGCAGTAATAGCTTAACGAGGGTGCTTTTACCAGAACCTGTTTTGCCTACAATACCCACCGTTCGCCCGGCACGGATATTCAGTTGAATGTTTTTGAGAGCAGGAGATGAACTGCCAGGATAGGAGAAGGTTAGATTCTCCATGGTGATATCTTGTACGGTTTGGAGTGCTGTGGCTTCAGGAAGTTCACGTACATCGGCTACTTCGCTCAGCAGGTCATTCACTCGCTCCAGGGATGCGCCAGAGCGTTGGACAGTATTAATGACATTGCCGATCTGTTGAAGCGGTCCCATGATAATGCGCAGATATAACGTCAAGGCAACAAAACTTCCGAGCGTAATGGAATTCTGCATGGTCATAATACCACCGACAAGCAATGAAACGACCAATGAGATAGCTCCCAGCAGCGGGAGCAAAGCCTGAAACAGGGAAGACAGGCGAACGAGCCGCAGTTGTTTGCTTTTCATCGCATCGACGGTGGTTCCAAAACGTTCACGGGCACTGTCTTCGATGGCAAATGTTTTGGTTACGCGAATGCCACCCAGCTGTTCTTCTGCGGACTCCGTCATGGTCGCAAGGGCCTCTTGTACGTCACGAGAGCGCTTGCGAATTCGCGGACCGAAAAACACGACCAGAAATGGAATGGCCAGCAAGGGCACGATACTAATCAGAATAAGAGACAATGGAATCCCGCTAAGCAACATCATGACGATACAGGATAATAACAGGAAGGTGGCATTAGTCATGAGCGTCACGCCGTTCGATATGGCTTCACGTACGGAAGTCACGTCATTCATGAAATAACTGAGCAGTTTACCGTTCCCCTGTTTGGAGAAATAGTGCTCACTAAGTTCGGAAAACTTACTGAATATACGCTCACGCGTCATGAATTCGAACCGTCGACCGAGCTTCATGATCATGAATTGCCCGGTACCGAAGAGCAGATTATACCCGATGGCAATAGCCAGAAGGGAAAGGCTGTACCTTAAGACCGACTGCATCTGGAGCGTATTCTGCAACAATTGGTCCGTGAAGCTGCCCAGTATGCGGGGCAGGGATGCCTGCCCGACATTGGAGGCAATAATCAGTAAGACAGCAACCAGATATACAGGCCAGTTCGATACAACATAACCGCGAAGTAATCCTTTCTTGGACATAAGCGTTGTTCTCCTTTTGTTATAGGTGAAGTCAGTCCGGCAGGTGGAGTCAAGAAAAGGGCCGACACCTGTTATTAGCGCGTCGTGCCCTCTTACTGTATGCGATCCAGTTTGCTGTTTATCCGTCAACCGATGAATTTCTCTATTCTTATTTTTGCGCTAATCCGAGTGGATGTCAACGAAGTCACTTAGGTGAATTAGATTATCGGCGTTGGAAAAGAGTTGTATGCAGTGTTCCCGTGTTGTATTCACCAGATGTCGAATTACTGAAACATTTTCTAAGGGTATCCCGTCTGTAGGAATGAAGAGGTAAAAAATAGGTTTTACTAATCATATGGAGGTGCCAGGAAATGAAACATAAAAAAGGATTGGCTGCAACGCTCGCACTCTGCGTTTCTTTGACAGCAGGAGGTGCATCGGTACTCGCTTTTTCAGATGTGAAAGATGAAGGGCAGAAGTCGGTTGTCGATTCATTGAAATCAAAAGGTATTGTTAGCGGAGTGACAGCGGAATCTGTTCCGTCCAGATCTCGCATTGTCCGAGCCACAAGGTGTTCAACTGATTGTGAACGCATTTGGTCTGAAGAATGCATATGCTGCGTCTTCCGCGCAGGATAAAATTAGTCCGGACACTTGGTATGCCGATGCTGTTCAAGCGGCTACGCAAAACGGATTGTCTGTTCCGGTAGAAGTAAACCCGCAGGGCAAGATGACACGCGAGCAGTTTGTTATTTTGCTGCATGAAGGAATTAACACAACCGGGAATTATCCGGTCATCATGAAGTATAATCTTGTTAAGGACGAAAATAAAATCGGTAAGGACGCCATATCTGCAGTCCAGAACCTGCTGAACATGAACATCATTGAACTGGATAAGGACGGGAATTTCCGTCCAGATCAGTCGCTTACCCGTATGGAGGCTGCAAGCATGATCTTCAATGCACTTGAATTTGTGGATAAACACGGCAATGGCGGCTCAGCAGAGCCAGCTCCAACCACTCCAGGTGAAGGCCAGCAAGCGATCGTACCTGAAGTGACAACGACGAAGGTTGATGACAAAACAACTAAAGTTAAACTCAGTGCAGAAATGCCTCACCCTGGTTATGGATTGAAGATTGATGATGTAAAATTGGAGAAGGATGGACGCGCTATCGTGCTCTATTCCATTATTCAACCTGATCCGGACATGATGTATCCGATGGTCATTACGAATGCGACTGCAGAAACGGATATCCCAACGGGATATACGGCAGAAGCTCAACCTTCTGGCAAGTAAATTCACTGCAAACCATATAAACTAAACGCTGTTAAACGGATATGTATCCTCAAACCCACCTTCCATATATGTATGGAGGGTGGGTTTTTCATTTGAGTTGAAGCTGTACATAGGCTTTAAACCGCTAAGAATCCGGATTAAAGTTATATGTCAACTTTTCTTTTGTATGGTAATTTAAATTACACTTTATGAAGTTTGATAGATTATTTGTGTTATGTTAATTAACGTGGATGTTATCGTGTATGAATTATTTAATGAATATTTGTTTAGGTTATACAGCTAATTTGTGTTATCGTAGCGGCTTTATTTATGGTATTCTTCCAAAAAACTCACATAACTCAGTTTCCAAACCTTGTGCAAAATCTACATATACGACTCGGTATTCCCAATGTTTATAAGGGTTTATGTATCCTGTAGGCAAAGATAAAAACAACATATATACGAAAGAGGGAGGAGAAATATAGAATAAGGGCAAGCAATTACAGGCTTGTAATATGTGATATGTATATGATAGATAATATTACATTTTGATTCAACATTTAAGTGTCTTTCCCTGGAGTATGATGCTTTTAGACATGAACACCATGGGCAGATAAGTATGTGGGTTTTGACTTTAAGGCCTGTTTTCTAACCTACGTTTAGATCTAACATCTTTCCAAGTTCGTATGATGCAACTCCAAATGACATCTACAGGAGGGAAAAGGGTCAAATTCTACATGTTTTACTTCCCCAAAATGACAATGACAAGCTGATCACAAAAGTGTAAACCCCCGTTGTAACAGTATATTCCGTGATTTTAAGAGTGAAGATGGAAATGGCATATTTACGGATTCGGAAATGATCCATAAACTCAGTATGTAAGCGTTATCAATTAGGGAGGGAACAGAGCCGCTCATCATAGAAACGCACGCGGTTCGGAACTCTTTCCTTATATTTTAACAGGAGTGCTTCGCTCTTCCTCACAAACGGCCGGATTTTCATTAGAAAAGGAGGAAACAACTGATGCAGCCAAATGGGAAGTCCGCCTTGTCGCAAAACTTAGCGGTAAACACGATTCCGAACAGCAAGAAAAATGAATTATGGAGAAGGATGATTCGAAACTGGGAGTTGTATCTGTTTATCGCGCCAGCCTTTTTATACTTTCTGATATTTCATTATGGTCCGATGTACGGCATACAAATCGCATTCAAAAACTTTATCCCGACGCTTGGTGTCACGGGAAGCCCATGGGTCGGATTCGATCATTTTATCCGGTTCTTCAATTCTTATTATTTCTGGGATTTACTATGGAATACCCTTAGTATCAGCTTGTATGAGCTGGCTATCGGTTTCCCGCTGCCGATTATTCTGGCGCTAGCGTTCAATGAAGTAAAGGACTCCTTCTTCAAACGTACCGTGCAGACGGTCACGTATGCACCGCATTTTATTTCGGTCGTCGTGATGTCGGGGATGATCATTACCTTTTTGTCACCCTCGTCAGGCATGATTGTCAATTTGGTGGAGGCCCTTGGATTTCAGGCACCTCAATTTCTGACGGACCCTGCGTGGTTCAAGACGGTGTATGTATTGTCGGGAGTCTGGCAGAGTGCAGGTTGGGGTACCATTATATATCTTGCTGCTCTCTCGGGTGTGGACCCGCAACTGCATGAAGCAGCTGTGGTGGATGGTGCGAGCCGGTTTAAGCGGATTTTGCATATTAACATTCCAGCGATCATCCCTACGATCACCATTTTGTTAATTCTGAATATGGGCAGTATTCTGGGCGTCGGATTCGAGAAAATCCTGCTGCTGCAAAATCCGTTGAACATGGGTTCATCCGATGTCATCTCGACATTCGTCTATAGGTCTGGTCTGGTCGATGCGCAGTACAGTTTCTCTACGGCCGTTGGATTGTTCAACTCCGTGGTTAATGCGATTCTGCTCATTACCGTGAATCAGATTGCACGTCGCACCAGTGAAAATAGCCTGTGGTAAAAGGAGGGGAAAACACATGTCAACCGTAGTGAAAGAAAGCAGAAGCGATAAATTGTTCTTATTGTGCAATTACATCTATCTGACGGTAGCGCTCGTCATTGTGTTGTATCCGCTGCTATACATCATCAGTGCTTCAATCAGTGATCCCAAATACGTAAGCTCCGGTGAGATGTGGCTGCTTCCGAAAGGCATTACGTTTGAAGGTTATGCCCGGGTGTTTGAGAACACCAACATCTGGATTGGGTACAAAAATACGATTATCTATACCGTTGTAGGCACCATCGTCAACCTGATTGTCACGCTACCGGCAGCCTACGCGCTCAGTCGCTCGGATTTTGTGGGACGAGGATTCTTCATGGCTATGTTTATGGTAACGATGTTCTTCAGCGGAGGGCTTGTCCCAAGTTACCTGCTGGTTAAGGATCTTGGTATGGTGAACAGCATGTGGGCACTTATACTGCCAGGAGCTGCATCCATCTGGAATATTATCGTATGCCGTACGTTCTTCCAATCGACCATTCCCAAGGAGCTGCAGGAAGCGGCGCATATTGATGGGTGTACCAACACCCGGTTGTTCATCAAAATCGTGCTTCCGCTTTCCATGCCAATCATTGCAGTGATGGCACTCTTCTACGGAGTTGGACACTGGAACAGCTATTTCAGTGCCATGATCTATCTGAATGATTCCTCCAAGTACCCGTTGCAGCTCTTTCTGCGCCAGATTCTGGTGCTTCAGGAGATGGCGGCTCAAGGGGGGGGAGCGATTGATACCTCTTCAGCAACGGCGATGAATACCAAAGCGGAGATCGCTGCGCTGGTTAAATATGCCGTCATTATTGTTGCCACCCTTCCGGTTATCGCAGTCTATCCATTCCTTCAGCGTTACTTTGTACAGGGTGTTATGATCGGTTCCGTTAAGGGATGATCTTAATCCATATACCACATTAAACTAGGGGAGTTGTTGTCATGAAAAAGCTTCGCAAGGCTTCATCCATTACACTCTGTCTCACCTTATTAGCAACATTGCTTGCAGCTTGTGGTTCAACCAATGAAGATGGGAGCTCGACCTCTACTGTTGAAGGGGTCAAAAAAGAAGGTTTCCCCATTGTAGACAAAACGCTAACGTTGAAGGTTATGTCCCAGGATGCGGGTGTAGCTGACTGGAGCACGATGCCTGTGCTGCAAGAAATGGAGAAACTGTCGGGCATCAAGCTGGAATACCAGCTTTCACCGATTGACAGCTTTGAAACGAAGAAGAATCTGGTTTTCGCGAGCGGGGACTTGCCAGATATGTTCTACGCTGCAGATCTCAAGCCAGCCGAGCAGGTAACTTATGGCAGCCAGGGTATTCTGATCCCATTGGAAAAATACATTGACGAAGGTTATGCACCCAATATCAAAAAGATCCTCGATGAGAACCCGGATGTCCGTAAATCATTTACAACGCCTGACGGGCATATGTATGCACTGCCCTTCATCGACACAGTGGCTGTGTGGTATAGAGGTCCGATGTGGTACAACGGGGAATTCCTAAAGGCGCTTAACGTAGAAGAGCCCAAGACTACCGAGGAATTGTATACGTATCTTAAGCGGGTAAAAGAAGAAGATCCTAATGGCAATGGCCAGCAAGATGAAATACCGCTTACTTCTGTAAAGTTGGATGATCTTCGCATGTTCTTCTTCGGCTTCTGGGGAATGTACAACGAGGGCATCTATTCCGATAAAGACGGAAAAGTTCACTATCCTTATCAAGAAGAAGGCTACAAAGGTTATCTGACGTTCATGAACCGCTTGTGGAAGGAAGATTTGCTGGATCACGAGACCTTCTCACAAACAGGCGATCAGAAAAAAGCAAAAGGCGAAAGTAACAAACTTGCACTGTTCAACGATTACCATCCATACTTCACGCTCGGTGGTGAACCTAGCACGGATCATCCGCTGATGACGCCAGTGAAGAGCGAGGTTGCAGACTCTCCTGTGTACGGCAAGCACCCGGGCATGTCAGCTCGTGGTACCTTTGCTATTACGAGCAGCAACCCGTCTCCTGAGGCGACGATGCGCTGGATTGACTATATATACAGTTACGAAGGTGCAACCCTGTTCAATCAAGGTCCTGAAGGCGTCCTGTGGAAATTCAAAGATAAGGAAAATCACGTGAAAGAGTGGCTTCCTGTTCCTGGCGGCGGTGATCGTGAGGAATACCGGGGTAAAATCACGCCGAACTTTGGCATCCTGACACCGGGCATTAATGATCCGGATGTAGCGAAAGGGCTTCGCACCGAATTTGATGAGTGGATTGACCAGCAGAATCAAGAGAAGTTGGTACCTATCGGAAAAGCACCATTTCCTAACGTTTATCTGACGAATGAAGAGCAAAGCGAAGCAACCGCTCTATTGTCTGACCTGGATACGTACGTCAAGCAGATGGAAGCGAAGTTCGTGACCGGCCAGGAACCGCTTGATAACTGGGATAAGTACATTGCACAGATGAAGAAAATGGGTAGCGACCGTATCGTCGAACTGTATCAGGGGGCATATGACCGCTGGAATACCGGCCAATAACCTAAAAGTTTTTCACAGATAAGGACTCTCGAAAGAGGTGTGGACAGATATGCAGAAATGGTTTGAAGAAGCCAAGCTGGGGATATTCATCCACTATGGCATCTATGCGGTAGACGGGGTTGCGGAATCATGGTCCTTCTATAATGGAAGGGTGTCCTATGAAGATTATATGAAGCAGTTGGACGGTTTTACGGCATCGGAATTCAACGCGGAGAAGTGGGCGGACTTGATTGAAAAGTCTGGAGCCCGGTATGCCGTGCTGACAACCAAGCATCATGATGGCGTTGCCTTGTGGGATACCAAGCATAGTGACCTCAATGTCGTCAGACAGACACCAGCGAATCGGGACATCGTGAGGGAGTATGCGGAAGCGATTCGGGAGAAGGGGATTCATCTAGGGATGTATTTCTCGCTGATCGATTGGTCGCATCCGGATTATCCCAGCGTATATGAAGGTGGAAAAGTACCGGAGGATCTCAGCAGTGTCAATCGGCATTCAAGTCCTGTGGACGGCGTTCAGGATCAGGAAAAGTGGCAGAAGTTCCTGCAATTTAATAACCAGCAGCTGCAAGAGATTTTGACGAATTACGGAAAGGTGGATCTGCTATGGTTTGATGGCGATTGGGAACGGACTGCCCAGCAGTGGAATCTGCCGCAGTTCAAGCATTACCTGCAATCCTTCAACCCGGATATCATCATCAACTCCCGTCTGCAGGGTTATGGGGATTACAAGACGCCGGAGCAGGGCATCCCGATTACAAGACCGGAGGGCCCCTGGGAGTTTTGCACCACGATCAACACATCTTGGGGTTATGTGCCAACAGATCATAAATATAAATCCCTGAATCAGATCATTCGAATGTTCTGTGACTGTATTTCGATGGGCGGCAATATGTTGCTGGATATCGGTCCCCGTGAAGATGGCAAGATCGATAAGAGGCAGGAGGACATCCTGCTTGGGCTGGGAGCATGGATTCGAACCCATGAGGAGGCTGTCTTTGGAACGAGTGAAGGGATTATGCCTCGCTATTATTTGGGGGGAAGCACCGTATCTGAGGACAGAAAGACATTGTACCTATTCGTGTATGACGATCCAAAAGAGAATGTGTGCATCAAGGGTCTTTGCAATCCGATCAAGAAGATAACCGTGCTGCATTCGGACAAAGAGCTTAATCATGAGATTCATGGGGGTGTGCCTTGGTTCAATATCCCGGGGACAACGTGGATCAAGATGACCCCGGAGGACACGCATGAACAGGTGACCGTTCTTAAGCTCGAATTCGATGAGGAGCTGGAAATGTACGGCGGCTCTGGGGCCGTTGTCACCCATAACTAACCATTACAGGGAGGGCATGTGCCGATAGATGCATGCCCTCCCTTACGAATTGGAGAGAACGACATGAACAGAAGTGGAGTGCCAGAACCCAGAATTGAGTATGCTCCCAAACATTATATATGCAAGCGAGCGCAGGAACCGTTGGTGTTAGACGGCCGTGTGGATAAGGCATTTTGGGATGCGGCCCCTTGGACGGATGATTTCGTTGATATCGAAGGGGATCTTCGTCCGAAGCCTGCAAAACAGACACGGGTAAAAATGCTGTGGGATGACGACTATTTCTACTTTGCTGCTGAGCTGATTGAAGATCAGATCTGGGCTACGTTGACCGAGCGTGATTCCGTTATTTTCTATGACAATGACTTTGAGATTTTTATCGATCCCGATGGGGATTCCCATCAATATTATGAGTTCGAGATTAATGCGCTCAATACGGTATGGGACCTGCTATTGGTGAAGCCGTATCGGGATGGTGGACCTCCGGTCAACGGTTGGGATATCAGCGGTCTCAAGACGGCCGTATATATCGATGGGGAACTGAACAATCCTGAGGCTGATAACCGGAAATGGAGCGTGGAAGTCGCAATTCCCTGGACTAGTCTAAAGGAATGCGCCGAAGGAAACCGTCCGCCTGCGCCGGGTGAGTTCTGGCGCATCAACTTCTCGCGCGTGGAGTGGCAGACCGAGGTGCAGGACGGTCAGTACCGCAAGATGCTGAATCCAGATACGGGCAAACCTTATCCTGAGGACAACTGGGTTTGGTCACCCATGGGCATTATCAACATGCATTACCCGGAGTTGTGGGGCTATGTCGTATTCTCGGATGACGGAACGGATCAGTCCTTTGAGTTGCCGGAAGACGAACGAATCAAATGGGAGCTTCGCAGGCTCTATTACCGTGAACGCAATTATTATGAAACCCATGGTGAATTTACACAGGATGTGAAGCTGCTTATGGGTGAGGAATCGTGGAGCTGTGAGCCTGTAATTGAGACGACTCGCAGTCTGTTCCAGATTACTGTGCCTTCGTCGGATGGCACGGCCTTGATCTGTATTCGGGAAGACGGAAAGCTGTGGAAGGAGTGAGATCATAATGACCAGCCAAACCTTGGTATTTTCCCTTGATGCACAGTCTTTGGAGAGGATTGAGCAGCAGTTTCAGGAAAAGGTGCGTTTTGCAGACGCCCGCAAATCGGAGTTGTTTCATATTTTTCAACAGGAGCTAACGGAAGAAGAGACATGGGCATTGAAGTATATGTATGCTTACATGCCGGTAAACGATATGGCTGATTATGATGGGGACCTGTTCTTGAGCCATGTGCGCCGGGCTTTGGATATCCGCAAACGTGTGCCTTGGGGAGATCGCGTCCCGGATCATCTGTTCCTTCATTTTGTGTTGCCTTATCGGATAAACACGGAGAATATTGAAGATTTCCGCGGTTTGATATATGACGAATTAGCTGAGCGGACAACGAAGTTATCCATGGCGGATGCCATTTTGGAGACGAATTACTGGTGTCATGAGAAAGCGACCTATATCGGCAGCGATCTGCGTACGATATCGCCGCTGACGATGATCCGAAATGCTCGTGGTCGATGCGGCGAAGAATCCACGCTGGCGGTGGCCGCTCTTCGCAGCATCGGTATACCTGCCCGTCAGGTCTACACACCGCGCTGGGCTCACTGTGACAGTAATCATGCATGGGTAGAAGCCTGGGCAGATGGTCAATGGTATTACATCGGAGCATGCGAGCCGGAAGCCCGTCTGAATCAAGGGTGGTTCAGCCCGCCAGCCCGCAGGGCCATGCTGATTAATACGAGGATCTATGCCGACTATCCCGGACCGGAGGATATAACGCTCTCCGAAAAGGGGTTTACGGAAATTAATTTGCTTGAGAACTATGCACCAACGCGTACGATCTGTGTGAAGGTGAAAAATGAGCAGGGCGAGCCTGCACCCGGCGCGAGCGTGCGCTTTGAGCTGTACAATACGGCTGAATTTTATCCGATTGCCGAAATCAGGACGGACGCAAAAGGAGAAGCTACCTTTAAGACGGGTTATGGCGACCTTTTGATTCGTGCGGTCAGCGGCGGCAAGTGGAGTGAAATTCTATACAAGGCTCAGGAAAACGAACTTGTAGAGCTTGTGCTGGACTTGTCAGAGCAGCCCACAGGGATCGCAGATTTCGATATGGTTCCTCCGCCGGAAGGGGAGGGGGAGGACGTGATTGCATTACCGGAAGAGAAGATCCAGATTCACAATCGTCGTCTGGAGAAAGGAGCGCAGACCCGGAGCGGGTATGAGGAAACTTTCCTGAGTGAAGAGGAGGCTGTCTCACTGGCTAAAATGGTTGGACTGCCCCTGGTGCGTGTATGGGATATTCTCCAGAAGGCACGGGGGAACAGCCGTGAAATTGCAGCTTTCCTGGAGGAACGTTCCAATCCATACGGTGAGTGGCCGCTCCGGTTGTTGGAGTCAATGAATGAAAAAGATTTAATCGATACTTTTCGCCAGACGCTGGACGATCATCTGCTCGGTGCGCTCTCGCAGCAAGGATCATGGGCGGAAGATACGTTCGTGAGCTACATCTTGTGCCCGCGGATTTCCTATGAAATGCTGGTCCCTTATCGAGGTGTATTCCAAAATGCCTTCTCGGCGGACGAGGCAGCGGCGTTCAGGGAGAATCCTGCGACGCTTGCCCGAATGCTGGAACAGGAATACGAATACGATGAAGATCTTCCTAATCTAAAAGGCAAGGGTAATCCGATCGGGACATTTAGTCTGATGAAAGGGGACTCTCAGTCACTGGATATTTTGTTTGTGGCTGTATGTCGCAGTTTAGGTATTCCGGCGCGATTACATCCGAGTGCGCAGAAACCACAGTACCTGAGTGACGGAGGCTGGGAGGATGCGGTGTTCAGTCTCACCTCAACTCTAACTCAGAAGAGCACAAGCTGGGGAATGCTTCAACTTCATAGGGATATAAAGGCTCCGCAGGATACACCTGAAGCATCCTATTTCGAGAATTTCTCGTTTGCCCGTCTGGAAGATGGCGTCTACAAGACGTTGATTTATCCTTATGGCAGCACGAATGTCTATAGCGAGCCATATGAGGTTGAAACAGGAGCTTATCGCTTAACGACAGGCATTCGTCTGAAAGATGGAACGGCAAAAGTGCGCTTTGTTTACTTTACCGTGAGCGCCGGAGATACCACTGAGGTTGTATTATCCTTTCGCGAGACTGAGGTTGATATTCCTGTACTTGGTAAACTGGCACCAGGCAGTGTACTGACCCGTCTGGATGGTTCAGATGTTGAAATGAAGGAACTTCTGGGATCAGAGGGTGCCATTGCTGCCTGGATTGAACCGGAGCGGGAACCGACCAAGCATCTGATTTGGGAACTGTGCGAGCTCGCTGAGTCGCTGAATAAGCTGGATGTGCCAATCGTACTCATAATCGGAGATGCAGAATGGAACGCTTCCTTTGATCCTATTGGTTATCCGAAGCTGCCTGTGCGCACGATTTTTGTACGAGATTCCAGTTATGCTTCCTTGTCCGGTTTCATTTCGAAGCCTGCAGCTCACGAAGCGGGCTATCCACATCTGTTTGTGCTGGATGACCAGGATCAAATTCGGTATTTGGCTTCCGGGTACAAGATCGGCACCGGGAAGGAAGCCCTGCAGATTGCTGTTGCGATATCTCAATCATCGAACGGAGCGGAGTGAAGAAGTGACGAAATATATTGCTGCGGGTTATGCCGTTGATTCAGTTCTCCCCGATATGACACATGAGGATCTGTTGAAGTTAACACATCTGAACATAGCCTTCGGACATGTCAAGAATGATGAAATCACCACCGAGCATTTAAAGAACGGTCATGTTATCCAGACTATGAAGCGGGAGCATCCGAATCTTACGGTGCTGCTGTCTGTTGGCGGATGGAGCGCTGGCGGTTTCTCCGAGGCCGCCTCAACCCAGGCGGGGAGGGATACCATGGCCGCATCGGCGGTCCGGGTGTTGGAGGAATACCCTTTTGACGGGATTGATCTGGACTGGGAGTATCCTTGTTATGGTGAAGCTGGTATCGCATCCAGTCCTGATGATAAACGGAATTTCACCTTGCTACTCAAGACGATCCGGGAGACACTGGATGCCAAGGGAGCCGAGGATGGCCGTCATTATCTGCTCACCATTGCGGCAGGGGCTGACCAATACTATGTAGACGGTACAGAGATGGCTGAGGTACATCAGTACCTGGACTACGTCCAGTTGATGACCTATGATATGCGCGGCGGCTTTCAGGTTCTAACCGGACATCACACGAATCTGTACACGCCAACAGGAGATTTGTTTCGAATTAGTGCGGATGCTTCGGTGAACCTGTTTGTTCGAGCCGGCGTTCCGAAGGAGAAAATGGTGATCGGTGCCGCGTTCTATTCCCGGATCTGGACTGAGGTTCCTGACCGAAACCACGGGCTCCATCAAATGGCCGGCAGCACAGGCGGCTATGGTCCTTCATTTGAAGAGCTGGAAGCGAAGTTCATCAACAAGAATGGATACATCCGTTATTGGGATGAAGAAGCCTGTGCACCGTTTCTGTTTAATGGGTCCAGCCTCATATCTTATGATGATGAAGAATCGATCCAATGCAAATGTGATTACGTAAAGGGACAGGGTCTGGCCGGAATCATGTTCTGGGAGTACGCCTGTGATCCGACCCACCGTCTGCTGGATGCAGTGCATCAAGGGCTGAAGGATCTTCCGGCTGGGAAAATAGGATAAGCACGTCAGGGAGCCGACGGGTCAGATGATGTATATGGACTAAAAACATACGAAGGGGCCGTCCTATAAGTCATGCTCATGACTTATAGGACGGCCCCTTGTCTGCGTTATTTTGGTCTAACAGTAACAATCACATGAAAAGTAATCCTTTATCCAATACATTCCTCGTCATCATCATCCGGGGAATCGGCGGAATCGTTAGGCCGGTGCATTTTACGATACTGTCCGGGTGTGTAGCCCGTTTCTTTCTTGAATTTGCGGATGAAGTTCGGTGTATCCAGGTAACCGACGCGTGTGATGATATCTTTTAACGGATCAGTTGTATGCAGCAGCAGCCGAATGACCTCATCCATCCGTTTATGCCAAATGTATTGGGTGAAATTCATGCCAATCTTTTCTTTGAAGGAACGACTGAAATACGATGAAGAGATGCTGAATTTAGATGAGATCGTACCCAGGCTGAGGTCATAATCCGAGAAATTGGCATCGATATAAGCAACGATTTCATCCATCAGGGAACTTTCTTCCGTCTCACTCTTCGCCTCGACATGGGCGCAGATCTCTGCGGCAAGCCCAGTCAGTTTCTTCTCCAAATCCTCCAGCGAGTCATAGGATGTAATTCTCGGGAGTTGGTTAACGACATGATGAATCCCGAGTTCCGAGGCGGTTTTAAGCATGGTATTCAGAATATCAAAGCAGATGCAACGCAGCAGTGGTACGGAAGGCATTTCGGTTTTCAGGTTGTTTAACGCGGTCGACACCATCTGAACAGCCACATCATAGCTACCCTGTTTTAAGCTCTGAACCAGCTTGAGCAGTACATCTTTAGGGACCCAGAAGGAAGAATCCTGTGCACTGGAACCGGAAAGGGCGTTAAAGTATGTACTGCTGCCCTGTCCATGCAGCATCGATGCTTCCAGAGCGGTCGATGCCTCGATGTAGGACTGATTCAGTTGCTCCGGATAACTGTATCGATTACCTATCCCGATTGCGGGCGCGACGCCGGTGTGCTCCGTCACCATCCCTTGCAGTTTTTCAACGATAGGCTCCATACGGTTGTTCAGACTCCCTTTATGCCCGATCTCGGCATTAAACCCGACGATGAGAGCCAATTGGTCTGCCTGTGGAAGCTCCACGCCGTAAGCATAAGCAGATAACTCTGACAGTCCCACATCGTTCATCAGCTGCATTATAGTTCTTTGCTCAGCGTTATCGTTATCACTGATCGGAAAAGCATGCATTTCCCAGCCCATGATCATGACAAAATAATGGGATCGGTTGAAGCGTATGCCGAGCTTGTCCGTAAACTCAGAGGGGAAATCTCCGGTATGGCCGTGTTTTAGCAACATAAGCAAAATATGATTGCGGGCATAGGGCTCCTGAAGATCTACGCGCTGACTATAATCGTGCAGTGTTTTCTTGATCCATTCCAGCTCGTTGGTCGTTGAGGATGTATCAGGATCATTCTTCAACCGAATGAACTCCATTAGATCTGAAATGGGGTGGTATTGTCTCCGGGCCAACATAATGGCAAGGAAAGTGCCCATCACCACCATGAAGGAGAAAACAAGAATAATAAAGGTACGAATATGAACGATTCGGCTAAAAAATTGATTGCTAGGCATAGCGGTTACATAAGTCCAGCCAGCGTCTGATTTAACGGATACAACCGAATGTGGTTCTTGATTTAAGGAGATGCTGTGCGTTCCAGGTTCAAGTGCAGACAGAGCACTGACTTCCTGTTCGGAAATGATCTCTCCCTTGTAATTGGCTGCCAGAACTTGCCCGTAATTATCGAAAATGTAAGTCATCCCGTGATAGTCGCTGAGGATGGAATCAATCAAGCCGGTCAGATTAGATTCATGAATCAGGTACATGACGGTTCCGTGAGCGGGCGTATTGTTAGGTGCAATCGGTACAAGGTAAGCCAGCATGGAATTGGGTATTTTGGTTCCTTGAACGACTTGCTCCGCCGGTCGTATCGTAGGGAACTGCACGTTATTCAGATCCCGGATCATTTCTGTTTCGTTCCATGTATTAAATTTGTAGCGGCCCGTGAATACATCCAGATGCTCAGAACCTTGAGAAGAGTAGATGCTGTCATCTCCACGGAAGAAGAGGAACAGCTCATCGATAATGGAACTGGTGGCTTTATATTTGACCAATGCTCCAATCGATTCTCGGCTATAGTACGGATGGTGGGTCCAATACCGCGTTAACTGCTCATCGTAGGCGATACGAAACGCGATGTCCTGTAATTCCTTCATACGATCATCAATGACAGTTTTGGCTTGAGTGAGCTGGTTGACATTGGTCTGTTCAATCTCTGAACGGAGCGTGTCCACAGCATTGTGGTAAATAATGATGGTTAAAATAACAAGAGGTATAAGGAAAATGGAGATATAGGATAGTGTGTACTTAAGCAGAAGCTTGGACTTGAAGTGATTCCATTTCATATCTGCAACCTCCCATTTTTCTTTAGTGCTGCAGCGATGGCGCTCTCATATGGACAGTAAAGCTATTGCCATGATGCGAGATACGGGGTGTACCTACTAAAAATACTAGGAGAACTTCTCTAATAAAGCAAGAAAGATATGACGATAGCAAAATCCCCTCGAAGTTTACTCATTTCCTTATGCTACCACATAAGGCTTTTCAAAGAGTATCTACTTTAAGGGGATAATTATAGTCAAGCAAATATTAAATTTTGGAGTTAAAACGATTATTCTTTCAGAGGTTCATAGTCGAACCAATCGAAACTTGCAGGGGTACGTTCCCCCGATGGATCGTATGCATACATGGCTATAATGACACCCGTGAAACCACTGGCTACTTCAGTAGATAACAGATGGGTTTCACCTGAACCTACTTCGATGGCATCGGATGAGCCTTGCTGGTAGAGGAACGTAAAGTGATTACGGTCGGCCTTGATCTGTAAAACAACCGAACCCTGCTCACAGTCAAGAATCTGTTCTGTTCGTAGAGAGCCGACCGTTCGCCGCAGGATGATTTTCTTCTGACCGTCGATCTGTGTTACAGCCAAATCATAATGATATTTATCATTCATAAATACAGTTAATCCAGCTTCACCGCCACTCGCACTTGGCTCATAATGCAGCCCGGCCGCCATGTTGCATAAGAAATGGCTTAAGCGACGCCCGACAAAGGCTGGATTTCTTCCATCATCGAGCGAAACTGGATGACCCCGCAGGATGAGTTGCCCGGGATTTTCTGTGAGCGTCCAACTATCCGGAGCCGGGTTCCGCAAGAAGATCCAGTTCATGTGCAATGTTGGTTCGTCAAAATGATCCCGGATAGCCTGAGGTGACCAAGGGTGCTCAGGTAACGAAGGTCCGGTCATCTCCGGCTCAATATGTCCGTCCACCCCGATCATCGGCCAACCGTCATCCGTCCAAGTGACAGGTGCCAGGAAGGTTTCTCGCCCCAGATGGTGCCGCATGGGGTAGCCTGCTGGACGAAGGCCAAGACATACGGCCCACCAGCTTCCATCGGGGATCTGGATAAGGTCTGCATGACCTGTTGCATGGATACTGGATTTCATGCTTCGATTGGACAGGATCGGATTATGAGGACACGGATCAAATGGTCCGTATGGATCTATGCTTCGAGCAATGGTCTCCATATGACCATACTCGGTTCCGCCTTCGGCGATCATCAAATAGTAGAAGTCGTTTATTTTGTACAGGTGGGGAGCTTCAGGGGCTGCTCCTCCGGTTCCGGTCCAAATCAATCGGCTTTCCGTCAATCTGGTCCCCGTCGAGATATCTATCTCACATTGGTAGATGCCCTCGCCTTCATCGCCATTACGGGCAGTCTGAAAATACACACGACCGTCATCGTCGAATAGAAATGAAGGGTCTATACCGTTCTGATCTACAAAGATCGAATCAGACCACGGTCCCTCGGGTTGGGTGCTGCGTACATAGAGATTTCCGCCGCCGCTTACATTGGTTGTTGTCATATAGAACCAGCCATCATGATATCTGAGTGTTGGAGCATAAATACCGCCCGAGCTGCCTGCATTCGCTAGAGGAAGTTGTTCTGGGGTAGTAAGGACATGACCGATCTGTCGCCAGTTCACGAGGTCTTTGCTGTGAAAGAGCGGTACACCCGGGAAATATTCAAATGTACTAGTCACCAGGTAATAGTCTTCATCTACACGGCAGATACTTGGATCTGGATAAAAACCCGGAATCACCGGATTGGTATATTTCATCATGTTATACTCCTATTCATTGAGAGAGTTTAGTACGAATCTGGACACATTGAAATTCCCTGCTACAAGGCGAATTATAACGCTTTCAAGTATATTGCACCTTGATTTTTCGGTCTTGGAATAGCATGATATAGACATTCAACCCAACAATGTTCGTGGAGGGGAATGCTTTTGAGTAATGCATATTTGAGATGGTTTACTTCAGATCATCAACAATATCCGTTTTTTATTCAGTACGGTGGACATGTTGAGGACATGGAGCTTCATAATCATATGGATTTTACCGAACTTGTGATTGTCCTGAATGGTCATGCAACGCATGTGGTGAACACCGAGGAATTTTTCATTAAAAAAGGGAACGTATTTGTGATCAATGGCGACACCCATCATGCGTATAAAGACCCTCATGACTTTAGGATCTGTAACGTTATGTTCAGTCCCGAGATGCTTGCTTCGGCTGGGCCTGATCTGAGGAAATCAAATGGCTTTCAGGCGCTGTTTGTTTTGGAACCGTTTTATCGTCATACCCACTCATTTCCCAGTAAACTGGCGTTATCCATTGCAAGTCTGGAGTATGTAGAATCACTGATATCGTTCATGATTGAGGAATATCATAGTAAACAGCAAGGGTATCAGACGATGTTGATCTCACGTCTTACGGAGATGGTTGTATATTTATCGAGGCAATATGATACGCAGGAAAAGGGGATCGAGGGCAACAATCTGATGCATTTGGCGAATGCCATTTCATATATTGAAGATCATTATCTGGAGCCATTGTCGCTGGAGGACATTGCGGGGAAGTCAAATATTTCGATTAGGCATCTGAATCGGATTTTTCGATCCTATTATCAGATGACTCCGATCTCTTATTTGCAGAAGTTGCGTCTGGAAAAGGCTTGTCATCTGTTGAAAAACAGGAACCTGTCCATTACGGAAATTTCGTATGAATGCGGGTTTAACGACAGTAATTATTTCACCCGTCAGTTCAAGAAAGCTTTTGGCCAGTCTCCCAAAACATACAGGCAGAATCATTAACATGAGAAACATCAAAACAGGGCCTCCTCAAAAGGGAAGTCCTGTTTGCTGTCTCAGGGACACTTTAATAATCCAGAAGCCGTCCGTGGTCATGCCACTGACCGTACATTTTATTTTCTTTCGTGTTGGTTATGAATTTGTCTAATCTGCTCTGAAATAATGCGGGCTGCTGTTTCACACTTTGGATCGTATCGATCCGAACCTTTTGATACAGGGCAGGGAAGGCCATGAGGTTCGCATAAACCTGCTGGTCCTCTTTCAGTCTTTGTTCGATCACGCCATCGATGGTGAAAGCATTCGGGTCCATAACAGGAAGAACCTTTCTACCTTCGTCATGCATAAAGCCCAACTTTTCAAGTCGACGGACACGTTCCTTGTTCAATTCAGTCCATGAACTACGTTTGCTTCGAGGAGATAATCTCTGTGCTAATTGGGTCTCGGATATTTTCTTTTTGATCCCATCGATCCAGCCGAAGCATAGGGACTCCTCAACCACGTCCAAGTACAGTAGTGTATCAGGGGTTGGTTTCATGCTTACAATGACCCAGCAAGATTTCTGGACTTTTCCGTGCTGCTGCAACCAATTTCTCAATTCTTCTCTCGATGTCACGGGGATACAATGTGCATTTTCCATCGAATCGTTGTCTATACTTGAGCCAGTTCTTGATACCAGAAGAGAGAATAGTCGTTCATGATGGAAGCATGCCCCAACTGACGGAGCATAGTAGACACGTTGCCTCGGTGGTAGGTCCCGTGATTTACCAGATGGAATACCATTTCCGATAAGCTGGTTTCGCGGACTCCCGCAAATGGATTATCGAGCAGAACGGTTTTTTCCAGATCAGTCTGGCCTTGGAGCCATTCCTTGTATTGTACCGACAAGTCGGCAAAACATTGGATGTACTCATCTATTGAACCGTTAATCTCACTATTGAGAGGTATGCATGCTTGCAGTGCCTCGGGCATACCGGTGCCAGTTAACACCAGATACCACATCTTATCCACGGCATAGATATGGCTGAGGGCATGAGCGATGGTTGGAAACGAACTATTCACTTCCTGACTCAGTACGGAAGAGGGCAGTTCCTTGATTCTGCTCAGGATGGTTTGAGTGGCCCACGTGTGGTAGTTATACATTTGCTCCGGATGATTCATTAATGATCGTCTCCTTTAATTTGGCGAGGGATTTGGTTACTTACTGAGATCATTATAAAAAAAGAAGTATGACAACAGCGTGTCATACTTCTTCATAGGGGTTAAGCGCGTTACGAAGTTGTTCTTTCAGGATGCCACGTAATTCAATCGGTTCAAGCACCTCGGCGCCGCTGCCCAAGCTAAGCAGAAACGACCATAACCATTTGGCTTGCAACGGCTGATGGACCTGAATACGCATCGTCATACTTCCATCCTCGTGAAATTGCTTATCCGCCTGTTGAAAATGATCCATAGCTTCCGCGAGCGCTTCCGGTTTCACCCGAAATATAACATCACTGATCTGATCTTGCCATGAAGGATCTGATACCACAGTCTCTTGAGGAAGCTCAAGATGTGGTTGAAAAGTATTGGAGGTCAGGCTCACATTCATCATCCGGGATAGTCGAAACTCCCGATAATCCTGTCGTGTCTGGCAAAATCCATACACGTACCAATTACGATATTTAAAATGAAGTCTTACCGGTTCCAGATGGCGGGTTATATGTTCATTTTTCGTATTGATGTAGTCAAAACGCACAACTTGATGCTTCATAATCCCTGTACGGAGATGAGGAAGCGCATCAGGCTCTGTTCGGCGAGTCTCCAAATCCACCGATAGACTTGGATTCTGATGCTTGGGTCCAATCGTCTGCAGACGTTCAATGGTTCCCTGTGCACGTGCATCTTCGAATACCGTCGATAGACTGCTAAGGACCGTAATCAGGGCATCAACATCATAAGAACCGAGCAGGCTCTTATCCATTTTATATCCGTCCATCATGCCATATCCGCCTTTAAGTCCCTGATGGGAGACAACCGGAAAGCCGGCTGCGCAGATCACATCAATATCCCGATAGATCGTTCTTGGGGACACCTGAAACTCTTTCGCCAGAGTGGAAGCAGACAACACTTCGTGGTTCAGCAGTTTATATATGATTGAGATTAATCGCTCCAATTTCAAAAGCTATCCCCGCCCGTTATTTCATATTGTCATTCCAGGCCATTATTATATCACGACATAGTGAACAAGATGGATGACTACAGTCCTGATTGAACAAGGTATGGATCGGATGAAAAAACAAAAAAAGAGTGCTGGATCGCACTCTCTACAAGGCACATTATTGTTGTGTTGTGTAGAAGAACAGGTATCTTAGATCTTTGCAGTCCTGCTGAGCTTTTATTTCGGGCATTGAGTCAGAGTGGGCTCTATTCCTCCTGTACGTTATAGAGAACGCGGGCGAGCAGATTCTGTCCGTAATTGCCAAAGTTTTTGCCGAAGATCGTTAAGCCACGTTTGTTCAAAGGTCCGTCGGTAACGGCAATGCGGAAGTGAATATCGCTTTTGTAATCCAAACCAATCTGGTCAAGTGTTACATCCGAGATACGACACCCATCAATATAGCTGCCTTCCTGCGTGATTCGGATCAGCTTCAGCATGCCGTACTGATTCAGATGGGGAGGCCACCATTCCGGGTTGAAGGTACCGCGTGTATTGCCAAAATCCCCCGGACTCGTCCAGCAGCCAATCTCAATACCATTGACATAGAAATAAATATCCGAAGGGTAATTGTCACAAAAGCCAGGCGCCTCCGAACCCAGTTCCATCGACAACTGAATTTCGCTAAACGACTGATTAGGCTTGAGATAGTTGGGAATCCGATACTCCAGATAACCTTCAGCCAGCCAGATCATCTCCGCATCAATTCGGAGTGGATCAGCAAAGTAACGCGGATCATCGAATTCTCCAACAATACTGTCTCGGGTAGCGAGACCACATGTAGGTGCAGCCTGATAATCGCTGTAATGCCCTACCTGAATCTCCACTTCGTAACGATTGTTGATCTCCTGTGAACGCAGATCAACCATCAATTTTTCCTCATTGAGATAACATATTTTCTGAATTCCATGTTTGCCAACAGCGGTGTTGATCTCGATCAATCCGCTTTCTTCGAGCTTCTTGATATGCATCGTGATGGCACCATTGCTGAGTCCGAGTTTGGTTGCAAGATCATTGAGATTAAGACTTTGGTTCTTGGCCAGCAGCTCAATGATCTGAATCCGGATTTCCGAACTGAGCGCTTTGAAGATATTCACACCCGACATCAGATCTTTAATATAAATCATAGGTGGATTTCCTTTCCCCGTTCTGAACAAAGTCTCTTCGAAACAGACATTTGCACATTTATATGTTTTATTTCAGATAATTATAAATCATTATATGATGGAAGGGAAGGGCCGAGATTGAAGTCAAAACCCTTGTATATAACGGAAAAAATGCAAATACAACCTATACTTTGTTCACTATTCCGATTAAAATAAATGCTAATCAGTTCACCTATATTTAAAATATACCATTGAATTGTTATGTAACCGCTTTTATAATCCTATTATACATAAAATGATTCAATACATCATGAACCAAATTAACTATTTGATTAGGAAAGGTGGAATTCGGTTTGGACAAGTTGTACAACGTAGAGAGGTTCAAAAGTAAACGTTGGGCATTATCAGCATTGCTCATCGTATTTTTGTTGCTGTCAGGTCAGTCACGGGCTCTTGCAGCGTTCTGGAATTTGACCGGGGATATTGATGTTCATGATCCAACGATCATCAAGGAAGGAAATTCCTGGTATACCTTCTCAACCGGCCCGGGGATTCAGGTATTGAAATCGGATAATGGTACGTCCTGGTATCGTGTTCCACAGATCTTCCAAAACGAGCCATCCTGGTGGAATTCTGCTGTTCCGGATCGAGAAGAATTGGATGTATGGGCACCGGATGTAGAGCGGTATAACGGAAAAGTGTGGCTCTATTATTCAATCTCAACCTTTCATTCCAACAGGTCCGCGATCGGACTCGCCTCTGCAGACAGCATTGGTGCGGGGCAGTGGAAAGACGAAGGACTGGTGCTTCAGACCACATCCGCCAATAACTATAATGCCATTGATCCAAATCTGGTCATTGATGCCTCGGGCAATCCATGGCTGGCCTTCGGTTCTTACTGGAGTGGTCTGAAGATTGTCAAGTTGGACAAAAAAACGATGAAACCGACGGGGGGTATAACATCCATTGCTGACCGTCCGAATAACAAAGGTGCCATTGAAGGGCCGAGTATTACATATCGCGGCGGATACTATTACCTCTTTGCTTCAATCGATTCCTGCTGCCAAGGGGTAAACAGCAACTACAAAATGGTCTATGGACGTTCGACCAGCATTACAGGTCCTTATGTGGACAAAAACGGAGTAAACATGCTGAATGGCGGCGGAACTATATTGGACACAGGCAATGACAGATGGAAAGGACCAGGTGGCCAGGATGTGTATGGCAATGTAATTGCACGCCATGCCTATGATGCAGAGAATGACGGCGACCCGAAATTGTTGATCAATGACTTGCGGTGGGACGCCAACGGCTGGCCGATGTATTGATTTATTTTAGATAAATATAAAATGTTTTAGAAAAGTATTGACTAAAGTGATCTGGATTTGATAAATTTAACAACAGAAATTATATTTTATCAGTTGAATACGTTTACAATCCAGATCAGGAGGGGTTCAGATGATCAAGAAAAAGAGTTGGGTCACGTTTATGCTTCTTATGCTGGTAAGTGCACTGGTACTTGCGGGCTGCGGAGGAGGAAGCAGCGGTGCAAGTGGGGACAAGGAGTTAACATTTATGTTCCGCGGGGGCACAGATGAGCAGAAAGCGTACGAGAAGGTGGTTAAGAAATTCGAAGAAGAGCACCCGGGTGTGAAAGTCAAAATCATTGTAACGGCCGCGGACCAATATGCAACCAAGCTTAGAGCGGCAATTACAGGCAACAGCTTGCCTGACGTATTTTATTTTAATCCCGGCGATATTAAAGCCTATGTGAACAGCAATGTTCTATTGAATCTTACACCTTACATTGAAAATAATGCGGATGTAGATTTGAATAACATCTGGAAGTATGGCGTGGAATCTATACCGTTATGACGGCAAGATGGCAGGACAAGGTGATCTTTACGGCATGCCGAAGGATCTGGGGCCATTTGCACTGGGATACAACAAGACTTTGTTTGAAAAAGAGGGCATTCCACTGCCTGATACTGATAAACCATATACATGGGATGAGTTCATTAAAGTGAATCAGCAAGTAACAAAGGATATTAACGGAGACGGCAAACCGGATATTTTCGGTACAGGATTCAACGTCAATTGGGCTCTTCAATCCTTCGTATGGAGCAATGGTGCAGACTGGCTGGATGATAGCAAAACGAAGGTGACAATTGATGATCCGAAATTTGCAGAAGCGCTACAATTTTTCGCTGATATGCAGCTTAAATACAAGATCACACCTTCTATTGAGGAAGCACAAACACTCGATACGTATCAACGCTGGATGAAAGGTGAAATGGCTTTCTTCCCTGTAGGTCCTTGGGATATGAGTACATTCGAGACATTGCCTTTCGAGTATGATTTGCTACCTTTCCCTGCGGGATCGACTGGCAAGTCGGCTACGTGGATTGGTTCACTGGGAATCGGGGTATCTGCGAAATCGAAACATCCGGAAGAAGCGGCAGCATTGGTGAACTACTTAACCGCTTCGAAAGAAAGTATGCAGCAACTGGTAGATGCCAAAGTACAGATTCCGAATCTGCTTGACATGGCAGACGAGTGGGCCAAAGATACATCCACGAAACCGGCCAACAAGCAGGAATTCATTGATATCGTAGAGGATTACGGGCGTTCTTTGCCAGGCAACTACACGTATAACGCAGAGTGGTATGACCTGTTCTTTACAGACATTCAGCCAGTGCTTGATGGCAAGATTACAGCTGCAGATTATGTGAAACAACAACAGCCCAAAATGCAAAAGATGTTAGACAAAGCGCTAGAGCAAGAGAAGAAAACGCAGAAATAAGTTAGCGGAATGATTAAGTAGAGGTAGGCACGAGAAATAAGTAGCCTACGCAAGATAGATAAGAGTTGTAGATTCAGTGATAAACAGCGATGCCAGCAGCCAGCATTAAGCTGCTGGCATCATTTTGGATTCCATACGGGTATGTTACATGAATTGATCAATCAAGCAGTTCCGTCGATCGATGTATGCAACATGCTGATATTAGAAACAGGGGTGAGCGCAGTGATTACAAAGTCTAGCTTGTATCGAAAAGAGAGGCTGTACGGATATTTATTTATTTTGCCTCCGGTTCTTGGTTTGCTGATCTTTGTTATGTTCCCTTTCTTATATTCGTTGTACGGTTCGTTTACGGATTGGGATGGCTTGGGACAAATGAACTTTATCGGCTTAGCCAATTTTAAGGATTTGCTCACGGATGATCTGTTTTACAAAGCCATGTTCAACACCTTTTATCTGATGCTCGGGATCCCGGTTGGTTTGTTGCTGGCATTACTGCTCGCGATGGGCTTGAATCGTAAAATTCCCGGCACAACAACGTTCCGTGTGATCTATTATATTCCGGTCATTTCTTCCCTCGCGGCCGTGTCCATCATGTGGAACTGGGCTTACAACGGGGATTACGGATTAGTTAACCAGTTCCTTGATCTGTTTGGTATTGAAGGTCCTAACTGGTTAGCAAACAAAGATACGGTTAAACCGGCTCTGATTATTATGACGGTTTGGAAAGGTCTTGGATACACCATGTTATTGTACTTGGCTGCACTGCAAAGTGTATCACGTACATATTACGAGGCAGCTGAGCTGGATGGTGCGAATGCGTTCCAGATCTTCCGCAACATCACTTGGCCGATGGTGAAGCCAGTTACCTTTTTCCTCGTCGTTACGAATATTATTGGTGGTTCCCAAATCTTCACCGAAATGAACATTATGACGCCTACGGGTGGCCCTGAATATTCATCTGCATCAGTTGTCTTCTACATCTGGCAGAAAGCATTTAGTAACCTGCAAATGGGTTATGCCTCAGCGATGGCAATGATTCTCGGTATTTTCATTTTTGTCATTACTTTGGTGCAATTCAAAATGAACGAAAAATCAGCCTATGATGGGGATTAATTGTCAAGGAAAGGAGTGAATCGGAGATGTCTTACAGTCAAAAGAGAAAATTAACAAACACAATCATTTTTATCGTATTGGCAATTGGTGCTATTGCGATGATTGCACCACTGATCTGGATGCTATCCACTTCAGTGAAGGAGAAGCAGGATGTATTCGCCCTTCCACCTGTGTGGATACCTGAAGTGTTCCAATTTGATAAGTATAAGGAAATCTGGGAAGCAGGCCCGCTGCTAAGCGGGATCAAAAACAGCCTTATTGTCGCGGTGAGTGTAACGATCGTGGGTACGTTTACATCCAGTATCGCTGCGTTTGCTTTTGCCAAATTGAGGTTTCCACATAAAAACAAACTGTTTCTTGCTTTGCTAGCTTCCATGATGATTCCATATCCAACAGTCATGATTCCACAATTCATGATGTTCTCAAAGCTTGGCTGGACAGATACATTATTGCCGCTTATTGTACCGGGGTTGTTCGGTAATGTGATTATGATCTTCTTCCTCCGGCAATATCTGCTTAGTGTGCCTGATGCCATTATTGAAGCAGCCAAAATTGATGGAAGTTCCTATTTCCGGCTCTATTCCAGTATCACATTCCCGTTGATTAAACCTGCCGTTGCTGCACAGTTAATTCTGTGGTTCATGGGGATCTGGAACGATTATCTCGCACCGATTATCTATCTGAATTCACCGGAGAAGCAGACGTTGCAGCTGGTTATAGCGAACTTCAATGCCACCTATGCAATCCAGACGGATTATCCACTTATTATGGCAGCGTCGATTGTGGCTCTGTTACCGGTATTAATCATCTTCCTGATCTTCCAGAAACAGATTATTGAATCGGTTGCCATTTCGGGAGTGAAGGGATGAATCAGCGGAATAACTTCCGAGGGTGGACATTTTCGAAGAGAGGGGTGGTTGCTTCCATGCTGTTACTGCTTATCGGGGCTACGGGTTGCTCAGGAGACGGGGGAGGAGATGCGAATTCACGTCCCGTATTTCCGGATGCTCCCCAAGATACGGTACTGTACGACAATTCTATTCTGGACGATGAATCTCGCTGGACGGTTAACAATGCACATGATCCGGCGATTATCAAAACAGACCAGGGTTACTACGTGTATTCCACGGACGTTCGCGTAGCGGGAGAGCCCAAACCTGGCGTCATGGTACGTAAATCCGATGATCTGATCCACTGGACATGGGTGGGCCAGGCTCTGCCGGGTATCCCAAAAGAAGCGTTGGACTGGACAGGTGCTCTTAATCTATGGGCACCCGATGTGATCCAGGCTGGCGATACCTATCGGATGTATTATTCGGCTTCTACTTTTGGCAGTACCCAGTCGGCCATTGGTCTACAGACATCGTCATCACCCGAAGGCCCTTGGACAGACGAAGGGCTGGTTGTGCAAACCTCCGCAAATGAACAAGACAAACTGAATGCGATTGATGCCAATCCCATTGTGGATGCCGAGGGCAATTCGTGGATGGTATACGGTTCGTTTTTTGACGGGATCTATATTGCGCCACTCGATCCGGACACCGGGAAATTCAAGGACGAGGGTTATGGTACCCGCATTGCCGCTCGGGATCGTGCTACCGAAGAAGGTGCAGTCGAAGGTCCATACATTGTGTATAACCCGGAGTTCAAAAAGTATTACCTGTTCGTCTCATATGACTCCTTATTTGAGGACTATAACGTGCGGGTTGCGCGTGCTGATTCGATCACAGGACCTTACACGGACATAAACGGCAATAACATGCTGGATACGGAGCATCTGCCGCAATATGAGATCGGCACCAAAATTCTCGGCGGTTATCGCTTCACAGAAGGCGAGGGCTGGGTTGCGCCCGGACATAACTCCGTTCTGAAGGACGGAGACGATTATTACATCGTGCATCATGCAAGGGGCGAGACGGATAAACACTGGCCGTATCTTCATGTACGCAAAATGTTATGGACCAAGGACGGCTGGCCTGTTGTTTCACCGGAGCGTTACGCCGGTGAGACTGCACAGGACATTCCGAAGTCCATGATTGCCGGGGAGTGGGAAGGCATGGCGCTTGATCCGTCCGTGGACGGGCAGATTCAGGCCGTGCCATATACCCTAACGGGCAACGGTAAAATTCAAAGCGAAAACGGTTCAGGAACCTGGACGTTTGATGGTAAACAAACATTGACACTGAAGTGGAAAGAAAGTCCATGGGGCGGAGCTTCCACAGAAGAGCTGAAGCTGCTCCCGTCCTGGGACTGGGAGCGAAGCCAGTCTGCGCTCGTAGTGACAGGCCTTAATGACCGCGGTATCGCGATCTGGGGCAAGCAAATTAGCGAAGCTGAGGAGTAAGGGAGCGAGCAGCGAGCGCGAAAAGAGCCGAGCTGCTGAGCCAAGGTGCACAAGCAGTGAGGGGGAGGAAGGAGCTGCAGGAGCGAGTTTGGCATCCGATTTCAACCGCCAGAAGCGGTGGGAAAAGGGAATCGGAGGACAAGAGAGCGCCAAGGCACTGCCACCCCCGAACGTCCGCGGTGCACCACAAAGCTGTCCTGTTAAGGTGCGATAACGCCAAGGTATTGCTGCCTTTAGACACTCAAGATGCATTTATGCTGGCCTAAGTTTGCGTCGAGTCCTGCATTACATGGGGAGAGTTGACCCTGCGAAGCGGTCAACCCCATAAGACCGAGCCACCAAAAAGGCTCGAAGTGAGGTTGTAACCCAGCGAGCGCGAAAAGAGCGAGCTGCTGCGCCAAGGTGCACAAGCAGTGAGGGGGAGGAAGGGGCCGCAGGAGCGAGTTTGGCATCCGATTTCAACCGCCAGGGGCGGTGATAAAAGAAATCGGAGGACAAGAGAGCACCAAGGCCCTGCCACCCCCGAACGTCCGCTGTGCACCATGTCTTGCCTTTTCTTTTCACGTATGCGTTACATCCCTAACTCCGAGCCATCACATACATTTGAAAGGGGAGCATTCCCATGACTGATTCCATTACCTTTACTAATCCCATTCTGGAGCAGCGTGCTGATCCGTGGGTGTACCGTCATACGGACGGTTACTATTACTTCTCCGCATCCGTACCAGCTTTTGACCGGATTGAGATCCGGCGAGCAAAGACTTTGGAAGAGTTGAGAAATGCGGAGCCGGTAACGGCTTGGACGAAGCGTGACACAGGGCCGATGAGTGCCAACATCTGGGCACCGGAGATTCACTTTATCGATGGCAAATGGTATATACACTACGCTGCTGCTCACACCAGTGAGACCAAAGAAGGCCTGTTCGATCATCGGATGTATGTTCTGGAGAACGATTCTGCGAATCCACTCGAAGGAGAGTGGGTAGAGAAAGGACAGATTTACACCCGGTGGGAATCATTCGCGCTGGATGCAACGACCTTTGAACATAAGGGAATCCGCTATCTGGTCTGGGCACAGAAAGATCCCGATATTGTGGGCAACTCGAACCTGTACATTTCCGAAATGGAAAACCCATGGACGCTACGCGGCGAACAGGTCATGATCTCTACGCCAGAGTATGATTGGGAGATCATCGGCTTTAAGGTCAATGAAGGAGCAGCCGTGATGCATCGGAATGGGCGGTTGTTTATCGGCTACTCGGCCAGCGCGACCGATTACAACTATTGTATGGGTCTGCTCACCGCAGATGAAAATGCCGACTTGCTTGATCCGGCTAGCTGGGTGAAATCACCCAAGCCGGTATTCCAGACTTGTGAAGCGAACGGCCAATACGGTCCGGGCCATAACAGCTTTACGGTGTCACCGGATGGCAAGACCGATATTCTGATTTATCATGCGCGTAATTACAAAGATATCGAGGGCGATCCCTTGTATGATCCGAACCGTCACGCCCGTGCTCAAGTGATTCGCTGGCGTGAAGATGGCACACCTGATTTCGGTGTTCCGGTTCCAGATGGAAAAGCAGTAGCAGAAGCAAAATAAGAGGTAGTGAAACCATAAATACGAGAGCCCTTAGTTAGCGAGTGATGCTGATTAAGGGCTCTTCCGTATGTGAACGATAAGGAAGAGTGGTCAAGTATCGATGTCTTGGATATAAAACAAAGCAACCACAACGATGATTTCTGCGTATGAGAAAGATACAGATATGCGATACAGAACCTATTAGGAGGATCATATATGGATTCACGCGAAACATTGGACCAGGAACTCGAACAGATTCTGAAATGGGAGAAACAACAGAAGGACTTGTTTATTTGGGATAAAATCGGGCGTTTGCCCTTTGCGATGTTGGATAAAGTGATGCCTAAAGCGCTAAAACAGAAGATCGGAGATTCCCTGAACGACGTCGGTCAGTATGTGCAGAATGGGGGCAAATTTCTCGTACAGAAGAAAAAAGTAGCCAAATTGCTGCAAGAGGAAGCTGAGAAGTCCGGTTATTCCATGATAAATACGACCGATCGTCTGGAGCAGGAAGCAGAAGCTGAGGGCACAGCCAAGATTCATAGTGTAGAGAATCTGCCACTTCAGGTGCTGGACCAGGTGGCTGATAACATTACCGAGAGTCGAACGAAGTTTGCCGCGGCTCAGGGAGCAGCTACAGGGTTTGGTGGCATTGTAACCATTGCAGCAGATATTCCGATGGTGATGGGGCTTTCTCTGAAGGTTCTGCAGGAGATGGCACTATGTTACGGGTATGATCCGGATGAACCGCTGGAGCGTATCTTTATTGTCAAATGTCTGCAATTCTCTTCCGCTGATATTGTAGGCAAGAAAGCGATTATTGAAGAACTCGCAGCTTACGATGATCCGGACAAGCCCATTGAAGTGGTATCGCAGATGCAGGGCTGGCGAGAAGTTTTTAACTCCTACAGTGAATCCTTTGGCTGGAAGAAACTGTTCCAACTCATCCCGATTGCCGGCATGGTGTTTGGTTCAGTCAGCAACAAAAATACAATTCGGGATGTAGCCGAAGCAGGTAAAATGCTGTACAAAAAACGGCTGATCCTTCAGCGTTTGAAATAATGTACGGAAGAACTTAAATGAAAGAGATGAATTTTACAAACTAAACAAACAGGGTTTCTATGATCTTTTGGATCGCAATAATTACGAGAGTGTTGAACATCCCGCAGTGTACACAATGGAGGAAATATTCTGATCACAGCTCAAGGTAGCAGCGTTGTTATGTGTGACGTTGAATTGAGCGCTTAAAGCTAAATACGAGAAAACAAATATAAAAAAAGGGTTCCTGCCGGTCTGAAAATACAGAGTCGGTGGGAACCCCTTTTTTTATGGTTCAATTATTCAGGCTGCAAATGTAGGTTACTCTTCACTACCATTTTCTTTCGCCCAGATATTCAGTAATTTATCGGATGGAAGCAGGAACGTGAAGATCCCGAGCAGTGGCAGGAAGCTGCACATCTGCATTACTGGTGATACGCCGAAGACATCAATCCAGTTGCCCAGTACAAGTGCGCCCAGCCCCCCCATACCAAATGCCAGACCAGTGATCAGGCCAGAGACCGTTCCGATTTTGCCTGGAATCAGCATCTGTGCATAGACTACTGTAACCGAGAAGCTGGATAGCATGATAAAACCAATAATGGTTAGCAGTACACCTGTCCAGAACAGATTCGCATAGGGCAACAATAACGCCAGTGGAGCAGCTCCCGCCATGGACAGGAAGATCAGGTTGCGTTTGCCGAATCGATCCGCCAGTGGGCCTCCGAAGAACGTACCAAGTGCTCCGGCAGCCAGGAACAAGAAGATATAGATTTGCGCGTCCTCTGTGGACAATCCAAAAGTATCTTTCAGATTAAACGCATAGAAGCTGCCGATGGAAGCGATATACCAGGAACGAACAAAGACGAGCAAGATTAATATCGTAATGGCTGCAGTAATCTTCTTGCGCAAAGCTGGATTGGGTGCACGACGGGCAGCAGCCTGTCTACGCAGGTATCCTCCCGATTGCAGCATGCGTCCATACCAACGGGCTATGTAGATTTGAACTGCAATTCCCATGGCAGCAATGCCTGTAAATCCAATAGCTCCGAACAGACCAAACGGGATAAAGATCCAACGTGTAAGCAATGGAGCCAGGGATTGACCAGCGTTACCACCGACTTGGAAGATGGATTGTGCCAGCCCACGGCGCTGACCAGCAGCCATATGTGATACCCGTGAACCTTCTGGATGGAAAGCAGCCGAACCCAGACCGACAAAGATAACGGAGATCAGGACAGCCATATAACTGTCAGCAAAGGCCAGCAGCAACATGCCGGTAAACGTAAAACCCATACCGATGGGCAGAATGGAAGGCGTCGGTTTTTTATCTGCAAACCAGCCTACGACAGGCTGCATAATGGATGCGGTAAAGTTGATAGCAAAGGAAATCCATCCGATCTGAGTATACGTGAGATGCATGGAATCTTTTAGAATCGGAAAAATGGCTGGAATGACCGACTGGATCGAATCATTGAATAGATGAACCAGACTGATGGCAATGAGTATCCGGTAAACGGTGCTTTGGGCATCCGATCCGGGTGGGGCTTTCGAACGCGCGGCGGCGTCCTTGGTTAATGTGGATTGCGTAGACATGTACAATTCTCCTTTGGTCGCGGTCACGAGGGATCAGCGCCTGATGTTGTAATCTATGCGTGTAAGCATATTGTTACATAATAGGATAGATTGATTGGACCGACAAGGGGAACAAGAGAAAACGTTGAGAGAAAAATTTGATTTTAGTTCATTACATCGTTTGTCACAGTAGACAGTATTCAGCTGAAGTAACCGAAGTAATATAATCGCGGAAATAGATCAGAATATCCAATTTCACATTTACAAATGAACGTAACGTCCACTGTAAGAAGACCCATATTTACGCATGAGAAGGATATAGGAGGGATGGAGATGAAATCCTTATCACCTTATGCTTCTGCCAAACGTGGGTTCATACAAGTTTATACTAAAAAACCGAACTTCTTCAGAATTGAAGAGTTCGGCTGCTGTGCATTCTATGATTTATTTAACGATTATCAATCGTCTCCGGATACATATCATGATTCATCATACGGTGGTCGGCCATCTGTTCGTACTTCGTTCCCGGCTTACCATAGTTTGTATAAGGGTCAATGGAAATGCCGCCACGCGGTGTAAATTTGCCCCATACTTCGATGTAGCGCGGGTCCATCAGCTTGATCAGATCGTTCATGATGATATTCACACAATCCTCGTGGAAATCACCATGGTTGCGGAAGCTGAACAAGTACAGCTTGAGTGATTTGCTCTCCACCATTTTCACATCCGGAATGTAGCTGATATAGATCGTTGCAAAGTCCGGCTGACCCGTAATCGGGCAAAGGCTAGTGAACTCCGGGCAGTTGAATTTTACAAAATAATCACGGTACGGATGTTTGTTATCAAAGTTCTCCAGGATTCCCGGATCATATTCAAACGTATATTTTACGTTCTGGTTGCCCAGCAACGTCACATCTTGCATTTCATCAGGTTGTCTCATCGGTTCGTAAACGCTCCTTGTTTCCGTCAAAGCCCGAAGCCTCGCGGTATATATGAATAGGCAATTCTGCCTGTTTAACTCTCTTATTGTCTCAACCATACTGCCCATTAGACGCCTCGTTTGTTGCCCCATACCAACGTATGAAGCTGTGGAAGCACACGAACATTGTTCAGGTCATCGGCAGCACTGACTTGGTCAATCAGCCACTCATAACGGGCAAGCAACGAGGACGCCAGATCTGGCGTATCGGCGGAAGTCACATCCGGGTTACCGGTTTGTAAAAATAAATCCGTGCCCGGATACCGTGCATGCACACGGCGGGCATAGTCCAAGTCTGTCTCATCGAAGATCACGATCTTCAGACTATGACTTCGTTCCACCGGGACAGCGGCGAGCCGTTCGATCAGATCATCCAGCACGGCCCAATCGGTGTCCATGCCGGAGCTAGGTGGCTTGGGCGAGACGGTGACTTCGTCAATGTCCGCCAGCCAAGGTTGCCAGCGGGAGCCCTGCGTCTCCACCGCGGTGCGGATGCCGTTCTCCCGCAGCAGGGCAACCAATCCGCCCAGCGAAGCGAGCAGGGCGGGGTTACCGCCGGAGATGGTGACATGGGAGAAACGCGTGCCGCCAACGCGGCGCAATTCTTCCCATACGTCCTCCGGCGTAATCATCCGAATCTGGTCCTTGCCACTGCCGTCCCAGGTAAAGGCCGAGTCGCACCAGGAGCAGCGATAATCGCAGCCCGCGGTGCGGACAAACATCGTTTTTTGACCGATCACCATGCCTTCGCCTTGAACCGTCGGACCAAAAATCTCCATCACAGGGATACGAGCCTCTTGGTTGCGTTCGCGCGACTGTCTCTGTTCTACAACACTACTCATCGATCATCCACTCCCGTCTCGCCTCAGCGTAACTGGTTGGTGTCTCGAAGAGTCGGACAAACTCTGTCCGCCCACCGTCTGTCAGCCCGGCATAGGGCTCCGTTTGCAACGCATGTTCCATCTGTTCGAACAGCCAAACAACCATATTTTCCGCCGTTGTATTCATTAAAGGAAGCGTCTCGTTAAGGTACTGATGATCCAAATACCCCTCAATCTGAGTTTTCCAAATATCTTTGATATGTCCAAAATCAACCGTCAGCCCGGTTTCACCCGGATAACCGCTGATGCCAAAAATAACTTTATACGTATGACCGTGCAGGTTCTTGCACTTACCTTCGTAACAATGCAGATGATGTGCCGCGTCAAAGGTAAATTCTTTGCTGACCAGTACACGCTTGCGATGATATCTCAGTTGTGTAGGCAGGATGTCCTCGTCAATTCGCTGCAATCGCTCAACAATACGGAATGTTCCAGGCTCTCTCATCGCACATCCACTCCCGCAGATTCAGCAGCAGTACGCTGCTGCACATAGCGATCCAGTCCGGCTTTGCGCAGTTTGCAGGCAGGACATTCTCCGCACCCATCGCCAATCACACCGTTATAACAGGTCAGGGTACGCTCGCGTACATAATCAAAGGCACCGAGGTCATCCGCCATCTTCCACGTTTGGGCTTTGTCCAGCCACATGAGCGGCGTATGAATGACAAATGGATAGTCCATCGACAGGTTAAGCGTCACATTCATCGACTTCACAAATGAATCCCGGCAATCCGGGTATCCGCTGAAATCCGTCTCGCATACACCTGTAACCAGGTGACGTGCTCCTTTTTGCTTTGCCATAATGGCTGCAAAACTGAGGAACAGCAGGTTCCGTCCATCTACAAATGTGCTCGGCAGTTCGCCTTCTTCATGGGTAATTTCTACATCCGTGCGAGTGAGCGCATTGGGTGCAAGCTGGTTTAACAGGCTCATATCCAGAACCGTTTGTTGTACGCCCAGATCGCGAGCAATCTCTGCTGCACATTCAATCTCCAGCTTGTGGCGCTGACCATAATCGAACGTAACGACCTCGACTTCGGCAAACTGTTGTTTGGCCCAGAATAGACAAGTTGTACTGTCCTGACCGCCGCTAAATACAACGACTGCTTTTTCTTCGTTCAACATAAAAAAAACTCTCCATCTTCTTGAGATCAAACCATGCACGTAGGCATAGAGTGTCGGAAGAACAGAGAAGTTCATGAACTAACATCCATCAAAAAACACACCTTCTCAATAACCGCTTCAAAAAAGCCGCCATGAGTAAGTGTCCTTAGTTTTTTACGTACATGATTGCATTGTGATTGCTAACGTGTACGCAAGACTTATACTGACCATCGCATGGTCAAGTCTTATAGAGGGAGTTCGCGAACCTCTCCCATGCCACAGGCATGGATTTTCTTCTTCAATTGTCTGATCCATTATAACATGAAACCGCGTGGTGACCACCCCACTGGAGCATAGTGGCAGCTAATCGGGTGACTTCATCCTATAACAGCTTATTTGATCAGTACATTGCCGAATGGAATAACTTCTTTCAGGATTCGTTTGAACAATCCCTCATCGTTGAGATCCTGTTCCAGTCGATGATTCTCCCGCCCAGCTTGGAAGAGTACCGAGCCATGTCCTGTCATCTTCCAATGATAATTCATATGCTGACTGGCAAGGTTGTTACCATATACCGTGAGTTCCAGATGTGCATTTTCGGGATAGGCAATTATGCTACCAGCATCCACATATAGCGGGGCAGTTGGGTGTAGTTCCTGCTGGCAGACCTGACCCTGGGTGAGCAATCCGATTTTTCCTTTGCCGGAAAATTTCATTTTCACTGCATCGCGGGTGATCAGCATGTTTTTGATTTTCAGAATTTTGGTATGCATGGTTACACCATCAGAGTAGAAGAACAGGTGGCGGAAGTCATAGAGCAGATCACTATCCTCCGTGAGCTCCACTTCCTTCATGGTGAATCCGGGAGGCAGGGCGGCCACAAATTGGCAAGGTCCGGTGATTTCGGATTTAATCAGCTTTTTTTTGCGATATATGCCCGTGATATTCATGAATTTATCATTGCGGCTACCACTCGGACCGCGGAAGGCCACAATCTGCTGCGGATGCAAAATATGAAGGCGGTCATCTTGAATCAGTGAGAACGTAACAACTTGTCCAGCTCCGCCTGCTTCAGCATTGTTCAGGTGTATGTTCATGCAGTTGCTCCTGTTCTTTTATACTCGGCCCGAACGGCGACGCATTCCCCAACGCATCACACGAATCAGAATAAAGTAACCCAATATGAGTGAAACGACAGTGATAATCATCGTCTGAATTCGTTTGCTGGCAGCCGCTTTGGCATTCTGGTCATCCTGCAGTTTACTTACCATTTCAGTAAGTTTCTGGTTCTGAGCCAGCAGTTGTTCGTTCTGGGTCTTGAATGCTTCGACATTGGCCTGGGCTTGTCCCAGTTGGGCAGACGTTTGATTTAGTTGCTCCATCGTTTGCTTGTAACTTTCCTGCAGAGCGTTCACTTCTCCGGGCAGTTCGGAGACTCGCTCCCATCCGCTATATATATCAGTAAAAATATTGGCACTGGCTGCACTTACTGTGGATGCTATTGAAACGGTAAATAGAATGCATGTGGTGAGTAACACCCGAATGAAATAACCCTGAGTGGATTTTGGCATCGTTAACACCTCTTTCTTCGGTTAGATATGTCAATCGCTGAATTCGTCGTCTATTGTTGAAATACGGCTCTTACATTATACGCCAAAAGCGGGACGATGGGTTCAAGATGATATCGTTTATTACCCGAAATATTTAAAATTATTTGTCGTAAGAGCTGTTTAACTTATAAAATTGTGGGGTAATAGTACGATAGGCAAGCACACCGGACCGTATTAACAGATCTTTTACTTCAGTTCCGGGTGCATGCTATTCACAAATACGCAATTTAATGAACGATACCAATATATCCGATTGAATATAAGATCGTGAACATGAAGGAGTAGAAACATATGTATACAGCAGATCAGAACACATCAACCAAAACCATTATGATCACTGTTAACGGAGAGCCAGTGGGACGTAAGCTGGTCATTGACAGTGTCACCTATGCTCCGGTAACCGAAGCAGATAGCGCACAATATTTACACAAAATGGGAAACGATCATCCTACTGTTTAATTTGGGACTTGTCATAGATAAGTGATTGAAAAGCTTGGCATAGCGCCAGGCTTTTTCGTCGTTTATTGTCGTATTGAGACGGATTTAGGGATGTAAAACTAATATATTGGAAAAATTTAATGCGAACATGTGTTCCGTGACAATATAGTGTCCATTCACCCTGATAACTTAGAAGATAATACATATAAATCGGGGGAGAGACTACCAGTGAACTCAGTCTTTGAAGTATCTTATTCGTGGAATAAAGAGGCCATACCGACAGGGGGAGCCGACCCCGTATATATGATGGTTGAGTGGCGTAACGGCGCCCCTGCCAAAAGACTTAGGAAAATAGCACCCAAAATTGTATCAAGAGATTTGGAACTTTTGCTCAAACCGGAATTTGGAGTACAGCTAAAAGGCATTTATGGATGTCGTTCCAAAGAAACGGATATTGGCTGGTTACTAAGGCTTGGCGATATGTACAAGGGGGAAAGCAAACAAATTTTGCTTGAATTCGTCATGGGACCCCGTGTATCAGGAAAAGCTGCCGTATGTTCAGCCTATTGGAGCACAAGAAAGTTGAAGCAAAGTCAACGCGTATTGTTACGCAGAGAACAGTTGTATATTCAGTACACCAGTCATCTGGGCATGTTGCGCCAGCCGGAAGATCCCAAGGTGGAGAAGACGATCAAATTAAGTGAAACCGTGCCCCTGATCAAACAAGCCCTGCGCGCTTATGAAAGAGGCCGGGTTCAAGAGGGAAGTAATATGTTGCGTCGTCATGCAGATGCGCTGTTAATCGAAGCTGCGCGGAAGCAGGATTTGGACTATTACGCGGAAGCCGAGATCGTTGAAAAGCTGCGTTATCACTATGGGATCACGTTTACAACCGGATATCATGACCGTGAAAAAAAGATACTAGGGGAATAGGGTTGATTTCAGATGGTAACGGTATAGAGAGAGTCTACATATTTGAAGGTGAAGTTTAGGAGAAGGTCGAATGTATGTATCAATATCATATTAAACAATGGATGGAGTTGTATCAAATTTATTGAAACAACATCGTGGAGGGTCCGGCAAAATGACAGACCGACTAATCCGATTAATGCGCATTATAACGCTGGTACAGGCCAAGCCGGGCATTCTGGCACGTGAGCTTGCTGAGCGGTGCGAGACGACGGAAAGGACGATATACCGCGACATGGAGGCCCTCAGTGCAATGCATATCCCGATCGCCAATATGGGACACGGGCAAGGGTACATGTTTATCAGCCATTTTGCCATGTATCCGCTAAATTGGTCTGATGAAGAAGCTCAAGCTTTCATGCATCTTGCTGAAGTTATGGAGAATATTCGTCCTTTGCTGAAACCTGCTTTTGAGAGCGCTTATGAGAAAGTGGTTGCTGCGAGTCAGAAAAACAAAACAGAACGAGTGGAACGGTCGGAGCAAATTAATAGCTTGTTTAAACTGGGATTGCCTATATGGCAAAATGAGAGAAACGATCCCCAGAATCATTCCCTAATTACCTTGCTTCAGGCCGGCATTTCACAGAACACCATTGAAGGGGAATATCTGTCTCAAGGTAAAAAAGGGATCGTACGCTTAGATCCTTACTGTCTTATCCCTCGTGATTACAGATTTGAGCTGTTAGCGTATTGCCACATGTCGGAGAAAATGCGAATATTTCAGGTGAGTCGGCTACAGAGGATACGGATATTGCCACGCACGTTTCGCAAAGAGGAATTTCTCATACAATCGAACTCCCACATTCCTTGGGCATACGAGGGAAGTATGGAGTGGACTGCGTTCAAAATTCGATTTTCACCCCATGCTGTGGAGCGTGTGATGCAGGAGCAATTCTTTATACGCCCCATTTTAACCATAGAACCGGAAGGCAGCCTGTTATTTGAAGCCATTTTTTTAAGTGATGTTGAGGAGATTCTCGCATGGGTGTCTAAATATGGACCTGATGCGGAAATCCTCGAACCTGAGGTCTGCCGCATCATGATGAAAGAACGTCTGAACAGTTGGCAACAAATGTACGATAGAAATTGAGATTCGTATGCAATCTGAAGCAAGAACACGAATATCAAAACACCAAAAATTTCCGAGCTGTGGCTGGTTATTCTTTGGTTTTGAAAAGACTTGCCAGATTGCCAAAAGGTGATTCTTTCTCCTCATCTTCTGTGGAGCTCGAATAGACGACCTTGGATGCAATGCCCTCATCGTCTGCTGCACAATTGTTTTCCAGCGTGAAGCGGTCAAATTGATGCATGAACACCTTGGCTGTGTTGATGGCATCATCCAATGCGCGGTGCTGAGTGCCATCGAATTCGATGCCACAGATTTCAAGAGCCTGCGCGAGTCCGAGTTGACGGAACTTACCTTCTTTGCGAACGGTCCGGGACCATTGCTGCTGGAGATCGTTATGATTGGTAATCCAGGCCACATCGAGCTGGTGCGTACGACAATGAGAGATCAGTTTGCTGCGGTCATCGGGTCCCCAGGAACACATGTAATAGGATTCGCTTCCCATCCAGGCGATGAATTGATTCAGTGCTGCGGGAAAAAGAGGGGCTGCATCAATATCTTTCTGCGTGATGCCTGTGAACTGAATTGTGTCGGTAGACAGCACGGATTTGTTGGAAGGACGAACATACGTATGGAATGTATCCGTAACGGCCAATCCATCCGCACTTTCCGTAACTTTGACGGCACCGATATCAATAATTTCAGATGAATAGCGAGTATTGCGGCTTACTGTGAATTCAAGATCATATATAATATATGGCATAGGACAAGCTCCTTTATCAATTAATACCAAGGGTATATTTCTATTTCTCTATATTACAGGGAACGCGCTGTCGTGTCAGCCATCGTTTGTAATTGGGATGAATGAACAGGCTAAGTGTTTAATTATCTCTCTAATGCATTTCCGGTTTTGGTAAGTCTTTACTTCACAAAAATTGGTCGTTATAATGAGGAAAGTTAGGAACTTTCCTATGTTTTTGTCTGTATTTATGGCAACGTAAAAGTAGGATTTTCCGTTTATTATCAAAACTTCCTAACACAGTATAAACTGTTAGGAAGTTTTTTTGTTTTTACAGTGTACTCATGTAGGAAAGGAGAGAAAGGTAGTCTTTGTTGGTAAAGCATAAAGTACATATGGAGGTTTATTTCTTTGATTAGTAGAAAATTAAAAATAACAGTAATTACAGCTAGTGTGTTTATTGCTTTGGTATGCGTTGCATATGGTGCATTCTATATTTGGAACAAGAATTATAAATTTAATAATAATTATGTATGGCAGCCTTTGGAGGACGTGCAATCTACAAAAAACCTGAAAGATTCCTATAACGTTATTGTAGCTGGAACGGATCCGGAAGGCATAACGGCTGCCTTATCAGCTGCTCGTAATGGGATGCATGTGTTGCTGGTGGAAGTAAGAGATCGCAGCATGTTGGGAGGATTGATGACCGAGGGAGGCCTTAATACGCTGGATTTAAATTATTCCCCTGAACAACCCCAGTTATTGAGTAGTTTGCGGCAGCCTGACTTTTTGAATAAAGGCATTTTCCAAGAATGGTATGACCAGATAGAGGGTAGTTCATTTGATACCAATACAGCGGCTAACATTTTCTATCGAATGGTTCGTTCCGAACCTAATATTGACCTATTGATGAATGCTAAGGAATTAGTTCCCCTTACTGAACAATCTACGGGGGATCAGACGACAATAACGGGTATGAGCATAACTAAAGAAGACGGAACAACTGTTCAGATTTCAACCCGCTCGATCATTGATGCTACGCAAGATGCGGATATTGCAGCCGCTGCAGGAGTACCCTATTCCATAGGCAGGCAAGATATTGGAGATGGTAAATCCAAAATGGTCTCTACGCTTGTATTCAAGCTAAGTGGTGTTACAGATGAAGTATGGCAAAAATTCAGGGAAAGAGAGGGAACTGGGGTTGATAAGATGAGTGCTTGGGGATATGGTGATGCTCGACAATATGAATCCTCCAATCCACAACGTATTAAGATCCGCAGTCTGAATATCGGAAGACAAAATGATGATACAATCTTGATTAATACGATGCAGATCTTTGGGGTAGATCCGTTAGATCCGATATCCGTGAAAGAAGGTCTTGAAATCGGGCGTAAAGAAGCCCCGCTAATTGTTGATTTTCTGAAGGAAAATTACGAGGAATTTGCAGGGCTACAATATGCTGGAACCGCGGATGAGCTCTATGTGAGGGAGTCACGTCACATCTATGGCGAGTATCGATTGACATTAGCTGATGTCATGGAAAATCGTGATCATTGGGATGCTATTGGATACGGTTCATACGATATTGATATACAGAGCACGAGTGTTGGAAACCCCGGCACCATTATGTTGAGCCCGATCCAATATGGAGTACCTTTTCGCACTCTTGTACCGCTAAAGGTTGATGGATTGCTCGTCGTCGGACGTGCAGCAAGTTATGATACAATCCCACATGGTAGTGCAAGAGTTGTCCCACTGGGAATGGCAGAGGGAGAAGCAGCAGGAGCGGCGGTCAAGCTGGCTTACATTCATAAGGAGTCCTTCCGCGAACTCTCAGCTTCTGAAGAGCGAGCATCTGAACTACGTAAGATGCTGGAGAACCAGGGTATGGATCTGAAAGTACATCGTTTCGAGCAACCTGATTATATGGAGCATAAGGATTACAAGGGATTGCTGGCTGCAGCGAGTATGTATATGACTTCAGGCAATTATAATAACGATGGTTGGGAACTGGATAAAGGAATGAATCCAGAACGATTTTTAAGTAAATTGAAAAGAATGCAAGCGATGTTTCCAGAAGCCTACACAGGCAGTGCCGATCAAGCTGTAGCAAGTATGGAGAATGCCGCAACCCTACCTTTAACGTTGGATCAGGCTGCGTATATGTTATGTCTGGCAATGGGATCTTCAGAAACGGAAACATCACTTGAACAGGCACTTGCTCAATTGCAAACGCAAAACTTTATAAGTGAGAACACGCTTGCTGGCATTGCTGACAAGAACAGTCTTACAAATGGAGATGCGTTTATGCTCATACGTGATGTAGTGGAATATTATTCTGGGGTTGTATTCGACTAACTGGTTGACAATTTCTTGTAAATGAACTAATGTGATCAAAAATGATAACAGCGTTATAACGAGGACATGATTGCGTTAGTCAGCTTCAACAGAGAGGGAACGGTGTGGTGCAAGGTTCCTGTGGCTGCTTCGTAATTCCTACCTCGCAAGCTGCGGAAGAGAATGCCCGTCCAGGGTTGCAACCTCCGCCGGAAGGGCCCGTTATGCTCCGTAGGACTGCATGTCACAGATCGCATAGATTGCGAGCGAATGGTTTAAAGTGCAGTTAAACAAGGGTGGTACCACGACGCATTCGTCCCTTGACGGATGTGTCTTTTTGCTGTTTATAACTCTAGATAACCAATAACCATGAGAAAGATTAGGAGTGTGTTTAGATGCGTCAAAGTGAAATGCTTGTTCCAACATTACGTGAAGCGCCAGCGGAGGCAGCGGGACATCGCTGGTTACTGCGTTCCGGTATGATTCGCCAACTGGCCGCGGGAATTTACAGTTATCTGCCCCTCGGACGACGTATATTGTTGAACGTTGAACGGATCGTTCGAGAAGAGATGGATCGTGCAGGGTGTCAGGAAGTATTGCTGCCAATTATGCAGCCTGCCGAGCTGTGGGAAGAATCCGGAAGATACACACAGTATGGTCCTGAATTGATGCGTCTGAAGGATCGTCATGGACGAGAATTTGCCCTTGGACCAACGCATGAAGAAGTTGTAACTGCGTTAGCTCGGGACGAGGTGAGTTCGTATCGTAAGCTGCCATTCACCCTGTATCAGATTGGAACCAAGTTCAGGGATGAACGCCGTCCGCGATTTGGATTGCTGCGCGGGCGTGAATTCATCATGAAGGATGCATACTCTTTTGCTTCGGATTGGGAAGAGCTTGACCGTACCTATCAGGCGATGAATACAGCTTATAGTCGCATTCTGGAGCGTTGTGGTCTTGACTATATCCGTGTTGAGGCGGACGCGGGAACGATTGGCGGTCAAGGGGAAACACATGAGTTCATGGCTCTTGCTGACGTGGGTGAGGACACGATTGTAACCTGCAAACAGTGTGGATATGCTGCAAACTTGGAGAAAGCTGATTATCAGACTTTCGGAGATATTGGGGAAAAAGAAGGAAGCTCAGAAGTTACACCTGTCTCTGCGAGTGCAAACTCCGCGCTTCAAACGGATCAGCATGCAGGAGATGAAGAGGTAATACGCATCTCGACACCTGGCGTTCGTACGATTGCAGAGTTAAGTTCCTTTGTAGGTGAAGGTGCTGAACATATGATCAAAACGCTGCTTTATGTGGCAGATGGTCAGCTTGTCGCTGCGCTGGTGCGTGGAGACCATGAACTGAATGACATCGCACTGAAGCAGGTGTTGGGTGTAGAGGAACTGATCCTTGCAGACGATGCAGCCATTGCGGCACATCCAAGCTTGAAGGTAGGTTTTCTGGGTCCGATTGGACTGAATCTGCCGATGGTAGTGGACGCTGACGTGGCAGTGATGAAGAGCGCAATTACAGGAGCCAATGAAGTGGATATGCATGTTTCTGGCGTACGCCCAGGGATTGATTTTGCAATGGAGCGAGTAGAACGAATTCGCTTTGCTGCTGAAGGGGATGCTTGCCCAACATGTGCATCGCCACTTGTGTTTACCAAAGGCATAGAGGTAGGACACATATTCAAATTGGGAACGAAATACAGTGATGCCATGGGTGCCTCCTTCCTGGATCGCAATGGTCGCCAGTGCGCACCAGTCATGGGATGTTACGGAATTGGCGTATCCCGCCTGATGGCCGCGATAGCTGAACAATATGCAGGAGATGAAGGTATAAGATGGCCTGCCGCTGTGGCGCCATATGATGTGCATCTGATTACAGTAAGTTGGAAGGATGAGCAGCAACGTCAGCTCACCCTTGAACTGGAACAACAACTAGTCGAGGGTGGTTACACGGTATTGGTTGATGACCGGGATGAACGTCCGGGTGTGAAATTCAAGGATGCAGAGTTGATCGGATTGCCTGTGCAGATCGTTATTGGTAGAGGGGCAGCAGAAGAGCAGGTTGAACTGGGATCACATGCGCTTGCAGCATCAGGTGAATCGAAACGAATGGGAATGACTGCACAGGAAGCTGTGCTTTATGTAAAGGAACAGCTCACTTCCTAGATCTATAGGTTTGGCTAATTATATGAGTTCACATAATAGTACCGATTATAATGCGGTAGATGATTTTGATTGCTGAAATTGCAATGAGAGCAAGAAAAAGAGGGCTATAGGCATATTAAAAAGTCATAATTTCAGGTATCGTATCATACGAAATAACTATATTCGGGTAGTTGTATTCAGTAAACAAATGATTTTATGATTAAAGGTTTAGAGATGATCTTACTCAGGCAGATTTATGTGCAAGTATGCAATTTTGAGAAGACAGAGATGTCGAAAAGATCATATACAATAACCGCATGAACACGGTAATTACGGAGAGTTTTTATATAGTTCGGTGTCGAAGGCATATGATGAGATTGGTCCATAAAGGCCTGGCCGGGATGTATTTTTGCCTCAGATGATTGTCAGGATCAACAGGATATGTCCACAGGGAATGTTCATGTACCTGATGTGGATTGATGTTAAGAACTTATACAAAAGGGTGTCCCCTTAACCAGTATTCTGGCTTGGGGACACCCTTTTTGTTATGACAAGATAGATCCGTTATGCTGCTGCTCTGTATTGATCTTAAGAAGCTGCAGGCAATTTCAATTGTTGACCCGGATAGATCCAGTGTGGATTTTTGATATTGTTCAGCTTTTGCAATGCCTTCCAAGTTGTTCCATATTGCTTGGAGATGGAATACAGGGAATCTCCGGATTTCACAACGTGCAGTTTGGCTGGAGCTGGTTTGCTTGGCGTCGGTTTAGACGGTTTTTCCGGTTTTGGTGTTTCTGGTTTTGGCTTGGTTGGAGCAGGTGTTTCGGTTGCCGGAGTTTCTGGCTCTACTGCAGGTTTTTTCGCTTCACTGATCCGACCATCTGTTTTGATGTCTACAGCGCCGAGCTTTTGCATGTAGTTAATCAACGCTTCATCCAACGCGCCGTACATACCTGTTGTAGCATATTTGGTGAACATGGTGTACTCGTCACCGCCAACAGCAGTGAAATCATTGGTTGCCAGCGTGTATGTTGCTTCCGGATCAAGGGCTTTATCGCCAACGGTTACGGAATGTACACGGCTACCTTCTGCAGCGGAAGTGTCGATTTTGAACTTGATGCCAGATACTTGCGGGAATCCACCGCTTGGTTCAGGGTAGGAACCTACACCGACTTCAAGGGCTGCCAGAATATCGGACCCTTTCACTTCAAGGGTTACCACTTGATTACCAAATGGAAGCACAGTGATAACATCACCTTTGGTTACGATACCTTTTTCAATGGAAGCACGGATACCACCACCGTTAGTCAGTGCGATATCGGCGTTGCTGACATCACGAATTGCATCTGCAAGCAGGTCACCCAGATTGGTTTCACCTGCACGTACCTGTTCACGTTTACCCTCAAGCAGAATGGCTGTATTGGCTACTTCTTCTTTCAAAATAGGCTCTTGTTCTTTTTGAATGGAGTCCACGAGAGCCGCGACTTTCTCATTCGGTTTGATGTCTTTTGCTTCAGTTTCATCAATCAAAGTTGCTTGTTTCTTCGTTACTTTACCACCATCTACCCACAGGTCGATGACACCTACGTAGTTAGTGTATTCTCCTGCACTTGCGATCAACGTTCCGTTATCAGACACAAGACCGTCCTGCAGTATTGTGTGGCTGTGACCATCAATGAATACATCGATGCCAGGAACTTCTTTAACTACTTTTAAACTAGTATCCGTGCTGGACGCGTCTTGTCCAAGGTGTCCCAATACCACAACAACATCTACTTTGCTGCGGATCTCGTTCACCAGAACTTTAGCCTCTGCAGATGGGTCTGTAATATCAAGACCTTCTACATTTTTCGGATTCGTTTTGTACATCGTTTCAGGTGTGGACAGGGCAATGATTCCAACCTTTACACCATCAATTTCTTCAATCAGGTAAGGATCGAAGAGACGAGTTCCGTCTTTTTTCTTCACGTTGGCACTAATCATTGGGAAATTCATCATGTCCGCCAGCTCAAGCAGGCGATCCGAGCCATAGTTGAACTCATGGTTACCCGGTACGATAGCTTGGTAGCCCATTTCATTCATGAGTTTCACGATGCTTTCACCATTCACGAGAGTGGCAAAAGTAGTACCATGTACAGCATCTCCAGCATCAAGCAGGAGCGTGTTCGGGTTGTCGCTACGATATTTGTCAGCGATTCCAGCTACTTTGGCAAAACCCATAGCAGGTGAAGATTCAATTGCGCGAGCATGTGTATCATTCGTATGTAGAATCGTAATGTGTTTGCCTGTGCCCGGCGTGGTGTCCGTTGCAGCCGCGGCAATGCCTACACTGCCAAACAGCAAGCATACCGTTAGCAGAAGTGAAACGTAATTCTTCCAGATTTTCATGTGAATGAGTAACCTCCCAAAATAATAATCTAATTGAGCGTTTACACAGCTCATGTTGTATTTTAACAGACTATTATGTGGAAATCTCGCGATTTACGTAAAAATAGGTAACCTGAAAGTAACATATAAATCTTCTAATGGTTAATAGAGATAAAATAACCCTATGAAGGAACATATGTTCTTAAATGGTGTAAAAAAAATGCTGCGCTTCACGCGGCAGTCCGGTACGTAAACAGAATTTCTCCAAAGATTCATCCGGTTCAGGCATCACGCCGGAGGTTAACAACTGAATGGCAAAACGGTTAGCCTGTCTTTCCAGCTTGCCTGGAGCAAAATAGGAATGTTCCTCCAGGAAGAATCGATTGATTCCTTTATGAAGCCGATCGTGGCCAAGCTCATGGGCACATACGAACCGCTGCCATTCCGGCGGCAAATCATTGTGTATGACGATAAACCTGCGCCGGAGCTTCCGAAAGTACAGTCCTTTGGTAGACTTCCCCAAATTGGTGAAACGAATCTGTATTCCAACCGCGCGGGCAATGCTGAAAGGGCAGTTGGTCCGGTGTTTTCGAATCAGCTTTGTTACGATGTCATCCATATGATCTCACCTGCTGCCTTATTAAATTCAGTTCGTCGTGCCTCATGGGCGCTTGTCCGATTCATCTGTCTTTTTGCGTTTGTTCATCTGTTTGGCTTCCCAGAACAGACCTGTCAGCACATCCTTAATTCGTTTTTTATCATCTTCATCGAGTGGAATGCCGTCAAACATCAGATCATCATCGTCTTCCAGCATCTTTTTAAAATCACGACGGTCTTTGTATGTAGCCCATTCTGGCACATTCTGAAGTTCAGTGGAACTCCCTGGTTCAATATAGCCGGCATGCTTCATCATCTCTGTATAGGGAACCGAGAGTGCATCTGAAATTTTGCGGATAGTCGCAGGTTTGGGCACACCCCGGACCCCGTTCTCAATGCGTGAAATCTGTGAGTTGCTTATTCCGGCTGCTTCGGCGAGCTGATTGATGCTATATCCCTGTTGCTCGCGCAGTTGTTTCATATAAGGACCAAAAGCGTGCTCCACAATTCATGCCACTCCTTCGATTCGTACAAGTGCTTGAGATATAAATTAAACCATTGATGTCATTAAGACACTTCGAGTCCAGAAAACCTTTCGATTGCTGTTATCCCCAGATTTCTTTAGTTTACTTTCAAAAGGTTGAAATCTGGTGATAAAGGCAAACGCTGCGCTTCTCCAGGTCTTTTCTGTCCTCTTCGTTCTCATGTCATATACAAATTTAAATTATAAAAATCAAATGACTTATACGGAAGTTCATTAATTAAACAGTACTATAACGTATATATACCATTAGGTAAAGAGATATGAAACAATTATGCCAAAAGGTATAGGAAATGAGAGCGAAGGTTTTATTTTATCGTCAAAACGAACCAAAATGAAGGTTTACTCCGATCTCCAGAAAGTGGTATCCTCAAATAGAAATACGAACAACATACGAACAAAATGTAAAGTTGAGACAGGTTGGGGTTTTAGAGATTACCTTTTTAAAGATGGAATTCCCCGGATTATAACGGTTTGGATTGATTCCAAAAGGCAACAAGGGAAAATGAAAAAATGTCGTTACTTTTTTGGAAAACTGGACAACTCTATGAATAAGAGCCTTTTGCTATCGTCCAAAGAACGATGGCAAAGCAATATCATGTGAACGATAGAGTGACTTGAATTGATTAATGAGAAGAAGTGCGGGAGATGGGATGGTTGCATGTTTAACTAGATTGTTCTGTCATCCAAGTGAACATGCGGAACCAGTTGATATTCATTTTATAAAGAACACTAAAGGAGGAAAATGATTATGGAATTGATGCTGCCCGAATTGGACCGACGCAAAACGCAAACAGCTGTCGAAGCTGCGCTTGAAAAATACCGAATCTATAAAACCATTGCATTTGAAGAACGAGAAGTTATGGTGACGGCAAGTTATGCCGAGCGTTTCCATGGTACAACCAATGTGACGGGGGATTCCACGGCAAGAACGGCGATCTATAATGTGGACGTGCAGCGCGCGCGTCAGGCATACTGCGATACGATTGACTTTATTGTGTCCCGGTTGAGTGAGAAGGAACGTGTACTCGTATGTGAACGGTACTTGAAGGACGATGATGTGTTTGACTATAAAGTGTATAACCATGTGTTTGATCCGCCTGTCAGTAAGGATACGTATACGAAGATTCGTACGCGTGCTTTCTATAAAATGGCGCTGGCTCTGTCGGACCGCGGACTGATTAATATGGAGCCTTTGTCAGTGTCTCGGAAAGAGCGGCAGAAGCTGGGCTAAGCGAAACGTCTAAAAAGTTGATTCTTTAATATCCAAGGTGGATTGGTTACAATAGTTGAACAAACCACAGTTGGCACAGCCAAAGGAGAGAAGTCTGCCATGTCGGAAGAACTCGGAATGCAGGAAATGGTCACGCTGAAGACAATCGCGGAAACGCTCAATACGTCCAATGATCTGAGCCTAATGCTGGATACCGTGGTCGGCAAATTGTTGGAGTTAACCGGATTAACTGCTGGCTGGGTGTTTCTCATTAATGAACGCGGAGACTATACCTGTGTTTCGGATTACAACTTGCCCCCTGCATTACTGCGGAACGGCAAAGAGCCGATGCGAACGGGCACTTGCTGGTGTGTGAACCGCTTCAAGGACGGTCGACTGAATCATGCGGTCAACATCATTAACTGTAAACGGCTGGAGGATGCGGTGGAATTCCAATGGGGAGATACTCAGGATGTAACCCATCATGCGACCGTCCCACTGCGATCGGGTGAGAAGATGCTTGGCCTGCTCAACGTTGCCGCACCCGCTAAGGAACATTTCAGCGACAGCGAACTGGCATTGTTACAGGGCGTTGCCTATCAGATCGGTAGTGCAATGGAGCGGATGAGATTGTATCGCGCAGAGCAGCGACGGGCCGACCTGTATGCCAAGCTGGGGGAGTTCAGCGCGGCCTTGGGTCTGGCGGTCAACGAATGCAGTAATTCAGAGGCTTTGTCTTTAAAAGTTGTGCAGCTGCTTGGACAATATTATGACTGGCCTTTGGCAGCTATTATTCAACAGAAAAATGGCGTATATACGGTGCAGGCAGCTTATGCAGGTAGCATCGTTCAAACGTTACCAAGTGCGACTCTATCTTCGGAAGCAGCAAATCACATGAACCGAGTGATCAATAGTCACCGTGCTGCATCCCTGTCTGCAATAGAAATGACTGAGATTTTCACGGTGTGCGAGCCGGAGAAAACGATAAATCTCCTTACTTCGGGAATTGCTGCTCCGCTTCCGTATCATACGCCAGGGGAAACAGGAATTCTGGTGATTGGGGTAGGAACATCAGGTCCTATTCAGGCAGACCTTGAAGTGCTGGAGGCTTTGGCCGAGCATATTACGGCCTCGTGGGAGAGTCTGAAGCTGACGGAGAATCGCCGGGAACTGGCACGACTGGAAGAACGTAACCGATTGGCTCGCGATCTGCATGATTCGGTTAATCAGATTCTTTTTTCACTCTCGTTAACCGCTAAAGGTGCAGAAAGTATGTTATCTGGCTCCGAACAGTTACACCCGGCAGCGGAAGCGATGAAGGATATTCGGGTTTTGTCTCAGGAGGCTCTCAAGGAAATGCGTGCATTGATTATGCAGCTTCGGCCCGCGGGACTGGAAGCAGGACTGCTCCGTGCGCTACAGGAATATGGCACCAGCCAGGGTCTTCAAGTGGTGGTGGATCGGACGGGAATGCGGTCTTTATCACGTAATATAGAAGAAGCATTGTGGCGAATCGGACAGGAAGCGCTGAATAATGTACGGAAACATGCTGGTGTTCCATCTGCTGAGATCACCCTCAAGTTAAGTGATCATGAAGCGGTGCTCACTATCACAGATCAGGGAACAGGCGGTGCGAAAAGGCCAAAAGTATCTTCTGGAACCTCGCTGGGCCTGTCCATTATGAAGGAACGGGCTGAATCACTCGGAGGCAGATTAGAAATGGTCAGTTCTTCCCGCAAGGGAACGGCAGTAACGGCAGTCATTCCACTTCCGTTCGGATCTGTATAAAAGTTAGGGGGAAGAAGAGATGCCGATTACGATTTTGCTCGCAGATGATCATGCGATGGTGAGACGGGGGCTACACGTTTTTTTGACCACGCAGCAAGACATGGAGGTTGTTGGTGAAGCATCGAACGGGCAGGAAGCTCTGGAGCAGGCTGAAGCGCTAAAACCCGAAGTGGTATTAATGGATCTGCATATGCCGGTCATGGACGGAATTGAGACAGCCAGACGTATGCGTACGTTAATGCCAGAAACGCGAATCATTGTGCTCACATCGTTTTCCGATCAGGATCATGTGGTTCCCGCTGTTCGTGCAGGAGTGAAAGGGTATCTACTCAAGGATATTGAACCGGAGGATCTGGCCGTAGCCATTCGCAATGTGCATGCGGGTCAGGTGGAATTACATCCTGCGGCGGCAGGTCAATTGATGCATGTGATGGCTTCATCTGATTGGTCCATTAATGAACAGCAACCACAGCATATACCGACAGATCGATCAGTATACAGTCAACATCAAGAGCCAAAGCAGGCTGGACAATCAACTAAAGCATCCCTTGGTGGTCCGGATATGCTCACTCGTCGTGAACAAGAGGTCTTGGGACTGATTGCTCAAGGGCTGAGCAACAAGGAAATTGCGGTTCAATTGGTTATCACAGAAAAAACGGTCAAAACCCATGTCAGTCATCTGCTGGACAAACTGGGGCTTGCGGATCGGACGCAAGCGGCTCTTCATGCCGTAAGAAATGGCTGGGTCGTCTGACCAATTCCGACATATCTTCATACTTAAGTCGTATAAACTCAACCTAAAGGTTGAGTTTTTTGGTATTTCAAGTTAAGTCTATCTGCTGACGATATGGATGCGGGAGAAAGGTAAGATAAGAGTAGAAATAACAGATCGGTTGGAACATGAGAGTTTGAAGTATTAAAAACAAGGAGAGTGACTTTGATGAATATCGTTATATTGGCAGGTAGTAATCGGAACAATGCAACCAGTACGCGTTTGGGAGAGTATGCTGTGGAGATTATTCGGGGACAGGGACATCAGGCCAGCCTGTTTGATTTGTATCAGACGCCACTTCCATTCTACGCACCAGATGATAAACAGGCGGACCATGAACATCTGGCAGACTTGAATACACGTATGCTCGCGGCAGATGCCATCATTCTGTCTACGCCAGAGTACCATGGCAGTATTAGCGGTGTGCTTAAAAATGCGCTGGATCACCTGAGCCAGGCTCATTTCAGTGGCAAGCCCGTCCTGTCGATTAGCTCCTCTGGTGGAGCGGTAGGGGTAAGTTCGCTTTTACAACTGCAAGCGATTGTTCGCAATCTGCATGGCATCAATGCACAGGAGTGGATTTCCATTGGTGGTGCACAGCGCAGACGATTTGAAGCGACATTTGACGGATACGAAGAGTACGAAGGCAGCCAGGATATAGAGGACCGGATTCAGCGGGTCATTGGATCGTTTTTGAATCTGGCTCAGACGTTAACGAGTGCGCGGAACTCATCCATGAGCTAAGAACGAACGAAAGCGACGACGAAAATGGGAAAAGGAAAAGAGGTTGATCATCATGATTACAGGCATATTTGAAACACATTTGAACGTGACGGATCTGGAGAGATCCCATCATTTCTACGAAACAATCCTGGGTTTACCCCATGCCTACGGGCAGACAGAACGCGGTAATTCCTTCTACTGGATTGGTGGAAAAGGCAATGCCATGCTGGGATTGTGGCAGAAGGAATCTTCCGAGGTGCAGCGTCAGCATTTTGCTTTTCACGTATCTCTGGAGGATATGAAACATGCGGTGGCTCACTTGGAGAACAAAGGGATCAAAACACACAACTTCCTGGATGATGATATCGGTGAACTGTACGTCTTCGGCTGGATGCCTGCGGTATCTGTGTATTTTAACGATCCGGATGGTCATTCGCTTGAATTCATCGCGATGCTTCCGGATGAAGCGAAGCCTGAGCTTGGCATGGTGCCATGGAGTCAGTGGGAGGAGATGCAGGAGAAGACCATATGATGATCGAAGAATTACAGATATATACAGCACGGCTGGAGGACCTCAAGCATTTTTATCGTGATACGTTAGGAATGGAGGTGTCCAATGCCACGGATCAGGCTTTCAACCTGCAGGTTGGAACAACCAAGATGATTTTCAAAGTGTGTGAAACAGATAATAAACCCTTCTATCATGTGGCCTGGTTGATTCCGACGAACCGGTTTAAGGAAGCCAAGCAGTGGGCTGCATCATGTGTTGCTTTAAGTAGGGAAGGAAATCGGGATGAGACGTACTCTGTTCATTGGAACTCACACTCTCTCTATTTTGAAGATCCGGCAGGCAATATTATCGAGCTGATTGCTCATCATCGTATTCAGAACGAGAGTGACCATGACTTCTCCACTAAAGATATATTACAGGTGTGTGAGATTGGCCTGGTGACGGATGATGTTCTGTCTGCGGTGAACGAGCTTCAGCAGATTGGACTTGAGCGCTGGGGTGAGGTTAGTGATACCTTTGCCCCTGTTGGGGATGTGCATGGTCTGTTTATTGTGGTCAAGAAGGAACGGACTTGGTTTTTCTCTACGCAAAAAGCACAGATCTATCCACTGGAAGTGTCCATTCGTGACGTGGGCAGGCTTCGAATCGGCTAAACTTTGCATTCCGGGGCAAAACGGGCATATGTGGAGCATTTCCGTCATGTTATAGAAGTAAACGCTTTATTTATTCATTAGGATATATAAGTTGAACTAAATTTACACGATAACGGAGAGGACAGGAAAAATCTGGAAAAGCGAAGCGTTCACATTTATCACCGGATTTTCCCATAGGAAAGGGAATCGAAAAAAATCTGGGGATAACAGTGATTGGAAGGTTGTTCTGTCATCGTAGTGTCAGTGTAAATAATCTTTGTTCAACTTATATAGTTTCTCTGATGGGCTTACATATGATGAAGGGTGGTGGCAAGCTTGGATCGACGTTTGTTGGAAGAAGGACTTGCAATTATTGTTTCCAGTCGGGAACGTACAGGAGATCTGTGGCACGCCCATTATGGAGCAGGTGCGATTGCGGCATATTTTTGGGTACGGGAAAATCGTCTCACTGCCCTTGCCGCCGGCAGTGTTACCGCCGAAGCAAAAGCCATGCTTCGCCAGCATGGATTGAGCCCTGGTCAGACCTCTCCGATAGGTGAGATGATGCCCATGGAAGATGCCGAAGCGCGCATTACGGACGCATTGCATCGAACCATTGGAGAGCTGCACTGGGTTGGGCACCAGGCCATCTACGGGGCCATCAGCCTGAAGGCTATTCGCGAACTGGAGGGATGGGGTACGGCTGAAGACATTGGTCGGCTGGTTGAACTGATCGATTCATTCGATCGAACCATCCCGGGAAGATCATGGATGAATACAACCGTGAAAGAAATTCGCAGTCTGAAGCCGGAGATGAGCGATGGTTTCCCTGAGATCGGAGATCCAACGCAGTTGTCACGCTTGATTCTGGATGAGCTTGGTGCGTTCCAGACCATCTATCACGCGGAAGCACATCATGATCTAATTGGTCATATGCTCACCTACGGACATGCGCTTAACATATTATATGAATTGGGTTACCCGGCATTATTTCACAAAGGTATTCCGCCTTTCCTTACTATGGTGAAGGCGCTACGCTTAAGCCGAGATGTGAACAGCGAACAGGAGATGCCAACATTGCAATCCCCTGTAGATCTGCTGCCACTAGCACGAGCGGAAAGGTCGGTGGCGCTGCCCCATGAACTGGAATACTGGCTCACCGATAGACGTTCCCGTGACTGGTACGGAGGTCATGTGTTCAAATTCCCGTTCAGCTTCTATCATCATGCGAAGAACGGGGAGCCTGTGCCGGAAACATGGGAAAATTTTCGTTATATCATCGCGTGAGATAAAACATACATTTCAGAAGGGGTGTCCGTCAGTTATGAGTTTGACGGAGGACATCCCTTTTTGGCATTATTCTGGTCTACCGAATCGTGGGCAGCCTGCCTCTTTTTAACGGGGCCAAATTTCAAGGATAAACAGGATCAGAATGACTCTGGACACCAGCATGTATGGTGATTTTCGTATAGGCTGACGCGCTGCCCATATTCCCCAGGAACTCATAAGTGCAATACTCCCCCAGAACATCCATAAGGAAACGCCTTCGGGTGTAAATGGAAAGGATAGCTTGGGTAGTCTTGTGTTGCCAGCCCCAAGAAGAACAGTGGTCATATAGACGAGCGCAAGGAAAAGCAGCTCGAAGAGCAGGGTTTGCAGCCAGAAATAATAGATGTTTAACACTCGAAGCATGATGACTGTGATCAGGATAAGCAGGATACCAACGGATAAGAACGTTGCCGCGGTCCATTCAATGAGTGATGTCGTTACAACATCTGTTTCCTGATATAAGATGTACATCGTCAACGCATACATGACGGGACCCGCCATATAGCTGGTGACCGCAATCCAAAGATAGAAGAGATGCCTTTTTTTCATGATCATATCCATCCTTTATTGTACATAGGATTTGAAAAGCTACTTATATCATAAAAACATCATCAGGAATGGTTTGGTTGGATTATCCGGTAGGAGTTCCTCGCAAGAAACCGACTTTTAACCGCTGTGAAGGCGTCAGCAAATAGACTTTATCCGTACGGATTACCATCAGCGCGAGTGGGAAAAGGCGTTAAGATGGTATTATCGGATCAGCAGCAAGGAAGACACACCGACAGCTCGTACGCTAAAGTACAGACCGGCCCTGGGGCCGGTTTTTTAATTCGGTGATTGCATCCTTGCCCTGATCGGGTATTAAAGACTAGATATATAAGTTGAACTAACGATTTACACGAGAACGAAGAGGACAGAAATAACCTGAAGAAGCGGAGCTAAAAGCTTTCTGCAAGAAAGCTACTTCGGAAGCATACACTGCGCCTTTATCCACGGATTTCTACCTTTATATAAGTGGATCAAGAAAATCCGGGGATAACAGCGATCGGAAGGTTGTTCTGTCATCGAAGTGGCAAGTGTAAATATTCTGTAGTTCAACTTATATAGATAACAGGAGGCTACGTGATATGAAAACAGTATTGTATGTTCCACTGGATGATCGTCCAGCGAATCTGGATGATGTCATTGTGCAAGGGAAAGCAGCCGGTATCCATATCGTTACACCGAACCTGAGTGATATCAAGAATCGTCTGGACTCGGAGAAAACCGTAGATGGCACAACGTTGCTCGGTACCTCCACGCCGATGTATGGGAAACCGTCCATCATTCATGACTTTATTCTGAAACATGCTGCCAAAGTCGATGGATTTATTATTTCATCCGATATGCTCGCCTATGGCGGTCTGATTGGCAGTCGTCAGCTTCGCGAAGATGGGGGAGGTGCCTATCCGGGATATGATGATGAGACTACTCGTTTGCTGGATGTGATCCGGGTGATCAAGCAGAAATATCCACGCAAACCCGTGTACGTGATGGATACGATTATGCGTCTTGCCACGACCTCGTTCGCAGATGGTTTGGCGCTCGATGCATATAATGAGTCCCGTGCGTTAATGCAGCAGCCACGTCAGACGTACACCGAGTTTGACGATATTATTCAAGGGTATAACCTGTCTCCGGATGGGGTGGAATATGGGACAACGACCTATTTTAATAAAGAAGAGTATTACAATACAAGACAACATAAATTCAAAACAAACCTGTACATTCTGGATCAGCTGGCTCGCACAGGTTATATCGATTTCCTCGCGGTTGGAGTGGACGATGCCAACACGCAGGGTGTTCAGATCAATGAAATCAAATATGTGGAAGCACGGATCAATGAATGGCTGGGTGGAACCAATGGACAAAATCCGGATCGTGCTATCATCTTGCCGGATGCGGATGGTCTGGGGCACGCTTTGGTTGCTCGCATGGCTAACCAGTTGTTCCGAGGTGGGGCGAAGACACGTTACGCAGTGAAATATTTTGGTCCTCACGGCAATACCATCATTAACACGTATGAATACATGGATGTACACGAGAATGTAGTTCGTCACGTGGATATTGTAGGTGGTGTACTTGTGGCGGATTCAGCTTATCCTGAACCGGAGGTGGGGACGGATGCAATTGCTAGCGTGGAGAATGAAGAGCTGGTGGCTGTATCAGCCGAGCAAGTTGTCCCGTTTGACATGGCCTCCGAACTGGACCGTATGACGAAGGGTCACCCGGGCAATTCCACAGAGAACACAGGCATCGACATCGAGATTATTGCGATTACCGCTCTGGATCAGTTGCAGGCTGCGTTGGAGCAGTTGACGCTAAATGGTGAGCAAGGTCTGCCTTCGGTGTTGATTGATTTTGTGGGTAAAGGACCAGCCAATGTTGATGTTGCTGAAGCGTTGCTGAACAGTCCATATACTGGCCGGGTTCTGGGTTATAGTGCCTGGAATACGCCGGGCAACAAGATCGGTATTGCCGTAGGCATGGGACAGTCGAGGTACGCATTGATCACAACAGAGAAGCATGAACATAAGTTGCGAGATGCGATGAACGCGCATGGCTCGTTGTTGTTTAAGCGTTTCCTGAAGGATTACTACTACAAAGCGGTAGCGATTGCACAGATCCGCACGTATTCCCGAGCTCATGCGCTTTATACCAACGTGGCTACCCTTTCGGATCAAAATATGGTGCTGTTCAATTCGGAGGAAGACTATGCCCATTTGCAAACATTGCTCCGTGATTTGATGCAGACTTATACCACGGCGCTTGCGAATAAGACAGCCTTCCAGGCAGGCAATGTGGCGATCAAACAGATCTGTAATGACGAATTGTCTTATGCGACGTATGCTAGTGCGCTGTTGGGATATGCGAATCCCGATTTCCTCTGGGGCCGTGCGTTTGAGATTACGTTGAATCCGCAAGTTACGCTGAACTAAACTGTTATCTCACCATGGGCTCCTCGTGTTTGGAGTGATTACTGGTGTGACTGTACTGCTTAATCTCTCCGTTGTTAAAAATGATGTATTGATACTTCGCTTCCAGTTCATCCGCGAATGTTACTGAGGCACCGTAAGGTGCTTCAGAGCTTTTTGAAGAGTATGTACCTTTTACTTCGATAAGCTGTTCGGGTGAGTAACCTTTCCGTTCAATCAGGTAAGTGGTTACCTGTTGTTCAGCATCATTTTTCTTGAGTGGATTACCAAGCAGTCCGAAGTAGGCCCAGCAGGATATCCCGAGTATAAATGATAAGACGACAAGTGAAGTGATCTTGAATGTTTTACTCATAGGTATTCCTCTCTCTTTTAAGTAAGCGACAACGAATTTGATAATGAAATATTAATATATTTGGATAAATTTATCAATTCATTGATCTTAATGCTTACTTAGGTATCCTTTAAAGGATGATTCCAGAATCGTCTTTTTTCCACCCGAACGACGCCCTTAATCGCACCGAAGTCGTACGGAACACCATCCGCGTTAGGGATGAAAGGGTGTAAGATTGTATTATCGGATCAATAGCAAGGGACACACCGAAAGCACATACGCTAATGTACAGACCGGCCAAGAGGCCGGTCTTTTTGATGCGGTGAAGTAGTCCCTGCAAGGGTTCGGTAGTCATTCAGACGCTGTGTTAAAGGGGGATTCTACTGCTGCTGCGTATCGCTGCAATATGCGGGCAGATCTTGAACTTGCAGCCAAAGGGGGCGAAATGAATGTGTCTATGAGAAATGAGATTAGCACTGCCATGAGCACCAGTACATTGAGTACGCTCATTAAAAAAACGCTGAAACAAAAGCTCGCTGTACTTGTTCCAGATTGGGACGGTCGTGTGCTGGATGTTCCAGCGTCAGGCGAAATGCTAACTGGGTCTTGTGCAGTCGTTACGTTTGCCGAAGAGGTGCCGAAGTCTTCCTGGGCAGGATATCGACGGATCATTAAAATCTCACCATATGCTCGTCCGGAAGATAGCGGCGCTGAACAAGTGGAAGCTTGGTCAGCTGATCTAATCGAAGGGTTGCATCAGGTAAGGTTGGTGGATGAAGCAGGCGGGGCCTTCACTTGCATCTATTTGGGTTCTACAGATAGTGACCGGGTGGATGCAGGGTCTGGAATGCTTACACGCAATCTGCGGTTTGGGGTGTATGTTCCCGAAGGCTCTGGAGATTCTCTCGCTGAAACGGGAGATGGATGGCTAGCTGCGCTTCAAGGCTGGACACAGCAGGAACTTGGCTTGAATTGGTCGGTGTATGGGGATGTCTGGCCTGGTGGGTACGAAAAGCCGTCTGTGTTATGGCGATTGGCCGGATGCGGCACGTCTGTGGCAGGGACTTCGGCATTGGAGGTTCGACAACAGTGGATTGGGCATGTACTCACCGATCATCCAATGCTAACACGGCATACGGTTACTCGGTTGGTCGAGAAACTTGCGGTGCAAGCTCGTCTTGCCGTCAATGAAACGGGTGGCGAAGAACACGAAGGTAACACAAGGTATGTAACGGTGGATGAGGTCACGGCAGATCTGCAGACGGATGCTTATCTGAACGGTCAGATTCGCCTGACGTTGCAACAGCGGATTCGTCGTCCAGGTACCGATGTGCCATTCATCCGTGAGATTCACCATAGCAAAGGCATGGAGTAAACGTTAGTCGAGAGGAACCTTCTATTATGGGGTGGTTCCAGATTATAGCTTTGAAATGATGGATGTAGATTCAACACTATAGCTTCAAATTCATAGGTTCATAGGATCAAAAATTCATAGGTCAAAAATATAGCTTCAAGATATCTAAGTTCAATTAAATTTACACGATTACGGAGAGGGCACAAATAACTTGAAGAAGCGAAGCGTTCGCCTTTATCCCCGGATTTTACCTCCTAAAAGAAGGAAACAAAAAATCTGGGGATAACAGCGATCGGAAGTTATTTTGTCATCGAAGTGCTGGTGTAAATATCAGTCCAACAATGAGGTGAGATGGCAATGGCAAGCTCAGTGAAAAAAGGCAAACAGTCAGCCCCGCGGTATACAAGGGCCGAACTGATGAATCATGCAGAAGCCCTCTTTGCCGTTAAGGCAGAGGTGCTGTACGGTGCGCTGTACGAAGTAGCGCAAGAGACATTTTCCATTGAAGAAACGCAGGAACGAATTAACCAATTTATGAAAGCGAAGGTGAAGGGATAATGGCAGGTGGAACTTGGGAACAAACGAATCGTCCGGTCCTTCCGGGCTTATATATGAATTTTCAGGCGGCAGCATCTTCGGCCATTCAGGCCGGAACACGGGGAACTGTCGTTGTGCCGATCAAGGCGAACTGGGGTCCGGTAGGGACATTTGTTGAAGTGGGGAGCGAAGCGGCGATTGAACGTATCTATGCGGCGAATGTACTGGATAACGGCACGGCCTATACGTCCTTGAAGCTCGCCCTGTTGGGCGGACCAAAGAAGTTGCTCGCTTATCGGGTAGCAAGTGCTGCGGCCAAAGCAGCCACGCTTAGCTTGAAGGACAGCAGTGATGCAAATGTGCTGCAACTGGATGCGAAATATCCGGGGGATCGTGCAAATGGATTCTACGTTACAATCCAGCCGGGTGTGATTGATAATACGAAGCATGAAGTGCGCCTTTTTGAAGGTAACCGGATGTTGTATGCGCTCCTGACAGCGGATATTACAGCAGCTTCTCTGGCGAAAGAGATGAATGCGGATGAACGAAATGTCTGGGTAACGGCGCAGGCCATTGGTGATGGTACGGGTGTGGTTGCTACCGTTGCGGGTGCGGCATTCAAAGGCGGGGGAAGTGGCAACGATGACCTGACCAATGCGGAATACATTGCTGTACAGGGTGCGCTGGAAGGGGAGCAATTCGACGTTTTGGCTTTGGATCAGGCGGCTGATGCGCCTCTGCTTGCGAGTTTTGCGGCATGGGTGAAACGTGTGCGTGGTGAAGGCAAACCGGTGGTAGCTGTATTTGGCGGTTCCGCAGCTGACGACACTTCTGCTACAGCAGCACAAAAAGCAGCAGCACGTTCGCTTACGCTCAACCATGAAGGTGTGATTAATGTCGGTACAGGCGTGCGCCTTGGGGATGCATTCTACAGCTCGGCGGAAACGTCCGCCTATGTTGCAGGACTGATCGCCGGACAACGTCTGAACCAATCCACAACTTATGCAGCTACTCCGTTCGATGACGTTACACGTCGCTGGACACGTGCAGAACAGGAGCAGGCAGTACAGAATGGCGTATTTATTTTCTTCCATGATGGACGTCAGGTGAAAGCACTTCGCGGTGTAAACACACTCGTAACCCCGGCCGCTGGACAGAATAATGCGTGGAAAAAAATCCGTTCCATTCGTGTATTGGATGCGATCAACACGGATTTGCAGCGCTCCGCGGAAGATACGTATATCGGTAAAGTAAACAATACCGAAGAGGGTCGTCAGGCACTGATCAGTGCCATGAAGGCCTATTTGGCGCTGCTCGCACAGAGCAATGTGATTGAAGCTGACGGTTATGATGTCATTCTCGACCCGGCATATTATGGCGCGGCACCAGTTCTTAAACCGGAAGCAGATCAGGTATTCCTGCAATGGAATGTGAAGCTGACCGATGTGATGGAGCAGTTGTTTGGTACATTTTACGTGCAATAAGGTTGTGTGGAAGGAAAGAACTGTTTTTCTGAATTACTACTATACGTTGAACTGCTGGTTTACACGATAACGGAGAGGGCAGAAAAAATCTGAAGAAGCGAAGCGCTCGCCTTTATCCCCCGGATTTTCCCTTTATAAAAAGGAATCAAAAAAATCTGGGGATAACAGCGATCGGAAGATTGTTCTGACTGCAGAGTTATACCGTGTAATATTTATTAGTTCAACGAACCCAAGGAGGAAAATATATGTTGGACGCGTCAAGAGTGATTCTAGGTACCCATGGTCAGTTGCATATCGATGGTGTGTGGCAGACGAACATTAATAAGTTGGAAGCGAGTGTGGAGATTGAAAAGCGTGAGCTGAATCTGGTCGGTAACGACTGGAAAGTGCACAAAAACGGCGCAAAAAAAGGAACGGGTACGATGACTGGTTACAAAGTCACTTCGGATATGATCCAGCGCGGCTTCACCAAATTCCAAATCATTTCGAAGCTGAACGACCCTGAATCATATGGACATGAGAGTGTATTGCTAAAAGGTTGCATGGTGGACAAAATCCAGCTTGCCAACTGGACAGCCGGCGAAGAAGTGCCAGAGGAAACAGGCTTTACGTTTGAAGGATTTGATTTATTGAATCCAATTGTTGCGAACTAAGCTTTGCAATAGGCACGTGATTGAGCTTGTTTGCTCAAGCGTGATTGCTTAGTTACTTCATATCATATGGACACCAATGCAGGCCGAGATGATCTCGGTCTCTTTGTGGTCTCTACAGGCTTGGATGATGTCTTGAACCCATTTGTGAAATAAGAAGGAGATAACGCCCGATGAGTATGAATGAAAATATGTCCGAAGAACAGATTTTGGATCAGTTGTTTGAAGCAGCAGAACGTTTGCCAGAGGAGAATGTGCGCATTCAGCGTCTGGATCTGCTGTTGACCTTGCGTGGACTGACATCCTCCAAAGTGGATCACATTCGCGAACGCTGTACGATTCGAAAAACGACCAAAGGCCGCACCGAGGAAAAGGTGGACACCGAGACGTTTAACGCGTTGCTCATTTCTGAGGCAACCGTGAAATTGAAAGTCCGCAGCCTGGAACTCTCCGGCTGGGGAGACACCCGCATTACCGGCCGCATGAAGCTGTCCGGTGGGGAACAAGCGGTTCGCCGCATGCTGCTTGCTGGTGAGTTGGATGCCGTAGGCGATAAAGTGTTGGAGTTGTCCGGCTTCGGTGTGGAGATTGAAGACCTAAAAAACTGATTCACTCCGGCGGGATGACCACGTTCCTGTATCACATGTGGGTGCGTCATCATCTCCGGCCCGGAGAGTTCTGGTCTTTGCCACGTGGGGAGCGTTCGCTGTTAATTGCGTTTTCTGAAGAGGAAATGTCAGCGATCACCTCGCAAATGAATCGATAACGATATAGGGCAGGAGGTGAAAAAATGGCAGAAATGATTGTAGGTTTATCCAAATCTAATGCGGAAATGCGGACAACCCTTCGTTATCTGGATCAGATCCAACGCTCAACCGAACGTCTGGGCAGAGTTCGATATCAGAGTCTGATCAAGGTGAACAATGAGCTGAGAACGACCGGACGCAGGTTGGAACATATTTATAGTATGGCTGTGCGAATCAGCAGGCTGCGAATCACACCGACGATTGGGTTAATCGATAAGCTGAGTCCGGCACTGGATCGCGCATGGGCGAAACTGAACAGTTTCAGGGACCAGATGGTTACGGCTTCGGGAACAGTATCGCTTGAGGTTCGGCAGAAGATCGAAGTGGCGATGGGTAAGATGAATCCGGCGAGTGCGTCGTCCACGTCAGTTGTGATCGGGAGTCATAATACAACGATTTATAATGTGGCTAAAGAAGAAGATAAAAAGTGGTGGGAAAAAGCACTGGAATGGACCAGTACTGGATTAGATATTCTTAATAATGCTACTGATCTTGGTAAGAAATATAAAGAGTGGATGTCCGATCGAAAGGCTAAAAAGAATAAAGCGTCTAATCCGAGTGCAAGTACAGAAGTGGCAGAGGGCAAGAAAGGTAAAAGCCAAACTCGTAACAGCTCAAGATCTGGTAATGCCAATCCGAGTGAAACTCCCCCACGGAGAGTAGGTGGACGACGCGGTGGAAAGAATCGATCATCAACAGCAACTCCTGTTCCAACGCCAAGTCCGATCATTACAGATACTTCAGATCGTGCTTTTAATGAAGCCAGAAATGCTAACAACAGAAGAAATGTTGGTGGAAGGAGATCCAATCTCATCTCTGGCATCATGTCCAGTTCACCAACGGCAATGTCGAATCTATTTTCAGGTGATGGCATGCTTGGTAAATTGGGCGGTGGCTTTGCCAAAGGAGCCAAAAGGTTGCTTGGACCCATCAGCATGCTTGCTGATGTGGCGAATGTAGCGACAGCACCACCGGAAGAACGTGGCCGAGCGGTGGGTTCCATGATTGGCGGCACAGCAGGTACTGCGATTGGTAGCGCCATCGGTAGCGTTCTTTTGCCAGGCATCGGAACATGGGTTGGTGGTGCAGTAGGTGGTTGGGTTGGCAGTGAGGCAGGGGGCTGGATTGGAGGCAAAGCGAAGGATATTGGAAACTTTATGTCTAGCGCTACTGAGGGTGTAGGTGACGCATTGTCGGGTGCAGCGGATTACGTCTCTGAGAAAACAAAAAATATCACTGATGGTATATCCAGCTTCTTTGGATTTGGTTCCAAAAAAGAAGAGAAGACGGTCTCGGCAGCAACGGTAGCTTCACCGTCTCCAGCTGCAACAGGGCCGCAGATGGCACCTGCCTACATTCCACCGGCGCTGACCATGACAGGCCCAACTGCATATATGAACAGCAAGGTCGGTCAACCTACATCTGCGGGGTTAATGGGTACAAGCATGATGCAGAACCAAGCGATGGCGCCTGGTAACGGCGCGCAGACGACTGGAAAAACGTCCACGATGACGGTACAGATATCTGAAGACCAGATGAGCAGTCTGTCCGGTTACCTCAAGGATTTCAAAACCGAGACGACTAACCAGATCTCCGTGAATGTCCCTCAAGGCGCTGTGCAGGTGACGGTCCGTGAAAATGCCATTGACTACGACGGGCTTTCACGTCAAGTTGGACAACGCATTGTAGGTGAAGTACGCCGTGCCATGGAAAACCGTAAAACCATTATGGCCTAAGCAGAAAGGAGGCCGTTTATGACTGTATTTGAAGATAACGTGGAAGGGATCAGAATGGAATTTACGCTGATCGATGGGAAAACGAAGTTCCAGTTTCCGGTGAAACCGGAAGAACTGACAATCTCTCGTTCCAAAGGATATGAAACGATTAATATGTTGGAGCATGGCGAGTTTGATTTTGCGCAGGGAGAGAAGGTGAAGGAGATCACCTTCTCTTCTTTTTTTCCCAAAGAATATGATGCGTCCTATTGCATGTACGAAGAGTTGCCTGATCCGCGGATAGCGATGAATATGTTGAATACGTTTCTGGTATCGAAAAAACCGCTGCGCTTCATCATCACCAACACGGGGGTGAACGTGCCGGTGGTTCTGATCTCGCACAATACGACCTTCCGGGGCGGCGAGAGCGGGGATATTTACTTCGACATTACGCTGCGCACATGGCGGGATTCCAAGGTGGAGAAGGTCGGCGCGGATACATCCGCGAGCAAGTCAGGTTCTCGTACGGATTTGAAAAAGAGCAGCAAGACCTACACCGTCAAAGCTGGCGACTCCCTCTCCAAAATAGCAAAGCTGGAGCTGGGCAGCAGTTCCAAATGGAACGAGATTTACAAGCTCAATGCGAAAACCATCGGGAGTGATCCGAACCGGATCACTCCCGGGCAAAAGCTGGTGATGCCATGACCTACAAGGTCATTGTGGACGACAAATATGACATCACCAAGCTGGTGGAGACGATTACGCTGAAGGACTCGCTGGACCAGATTGCGTATCAGGCCAACATCCGGCTGGCGGTGTCTGCCTCTTCCGGTCTGCCTTCGATCTCACCGGGCATGGCAGTGCGGATTAGCGGGGTTCCTTTTGGCGAAAAATCGATGGTTCATCTGCTGCATCCTGCGGTCATCTGGGAGGTGGAAAGCTCGAACAGCGGCACTAAGCGGCTTTCTCTCACGGTGTACGACCGGATGATTTATCTGGAAAAATCAGAGGACGAGTTCCTGCTGCCCAAAGATCAGACTGCCACGCAAAGACTCAAAACCTACGCGAAAGAGTGGAAGATTCCATACGCTACGCTGCCGGAAACCAAGACAAAGCTGGGCAAAGCCGTGTATCGGTCACAGACGATTTTCTCGATGATGTTTGCTGATTTGAAGGAAACGGCGAAGTCCGGCGGGGACATGTACCATCCACGGATGATACCCGGTGGGTTGCAGCTTTACCAGGTAGGAAGTAATACGAAAGTGTATGAGCTGGATCGACTTATTGATCTTACCCAGATGCGTACGCTCGAAGGAGCGGTCACCAAAGTTAAAGTCATGGCAGCGTCGGAGTCTACGAGTGGCAAAGAAGTTCCTTCCAAAGTGCTCGCGATTGAGCAGAATGGTGTGGAAGAACTGGGCACATTGCAAAAGCTGATCGAAGACGATCAGGTGAAATCGACAACCGCCGCGAAAAAACTGGCGAAAAGTCATCTGACGGGTATTCAGGAGACCTTTACAATATCCGCACCTGATGTGAATACGATTCGCGCCGGGGACGCAGTGTTGTTAAAAGGACTGAAGCTAATCGTTATGTCGGTCAGCCGTGATCTATCCGCTGGGCCTGGAACGATGACGTTGGAGCTGGGGACAGCTGAGCTGGTGAAAAGGAGGTATTACCTTGAATAAAGATGATCCATATGGGCATTTTGCCGACGTCATGCGGGGTGCGATGAGCACACATTCCCGTCAGGCTGTGAGCGGAATGGGCGCGGTACTGGGTACGATGACTTCATCCGGCGTAAAGCTGGATGATTTCAAGCACGAAGTGCAGGATTATCTCGTGGCCGAGTTGCCGGGCACGCTTGGACTGCCGGAGCGCGAGGCTGCTGGCGCTATCTCCGGTATATCTGACGTGGCAAACGGCGGAACGACGGGCACGGGACGGTTTCTTTTGCAAGAAGAAGAAGTGGAAGAAGCGGTGTGGTCTCTTGGTAAGGGATTAAAAGCGGGAGATCGTGTACTGGCGATGCGGGTGAATGGCGGTAACGACATTGTGGTGCTGTGTAAGGTGGTGAGTGCGCATGCCTAGTTTGTTCCCGGAAACGGGTGTGGTATGGGGAGATGAGGAGGATCTGTCGGGGGCGGCTTCGGAAGAGGTACGCTTTGGACGGAGCTGGCGATTCGATTACGATACAGGGGATTTTGTATTGACCCCGAGTGGCAAAGTAGCTGCGGCGGGTGCACACGAAGCCTGGGTGCAGTGGTGCATTAAGGCCGTGAAAACGCCAAGGTACAGACATGTGATCTATTCCCGAGACTATGGTTCGGAGCTGGAGGATCTGGTGGGTCAGGGTGATAGCCGAGGTGTGATAGAAAGTGAGATTACCCGGATGGTGACGGAGACGCTGCTGGCTGATCCACGCACGGATTCGGTAGACCAGTTTACGTTCGATTGGAATCGGGAGCAGTGCATGTTCTCGTGCCGGGTGGCGAGTGTGCAGGAAGAGATGTTTATTCTGGAAAGTGAGGTGATCTGACGGGATGGCTGAGATTCCGCGTTATTTGGAGGACCAGACGGAGGAACAGATTATGCAGCGCATGCTGGATCGTCTACCCGCGGATCTGGATAAGTCGGAAGGTTCGTTTCTGTGGGATGCGGAGGCTCCGGTTGCGTTTATGCTATCTGAGGCGGCTTTGTGGGCGCAGGAATTACTGCGGCGTGGCTTTGCGAGTACTGCTGCGAGCAGTGATCCGAATTTTCGTTCGGAAGAGCTGGATCTGCGGGCGGGAGAGCACGGCATTACTCGGCGGGCTGCGGTGGCGGCACAGGGTTCGGTGAGGTTCATGGGTACGCCGGGGAAAGTGGTGCCTGCGGGAACGGTCGTGGCTACGCTCGCGGATGAAGTATCTGCTGAGGCTTCGCTCGAATATGAAACGGTGGGGCGTTTGGAACTGGATGCAGAGGGTTCCGGGGTGGTAGGCGTGCGAGCGCTTGTTGCCGGAAAAGAAAGCAATGTGCCTGCGGGCACCGTAACTGTACTGTCTACACCTGTAAGTGGCGTGACTTCTGTCACGAACATTGATGTGATCAAAGGCGGTGCAGATATTGAGGCCGATACGGCGCTGCTGGAACGTTTTTATGCCAAAGTCCGCAACCAAGGAACCAGCGGCAACAAGTCGCAATATGTGCAATGGGCCAGTGAAGTACCAGGTGTTGGTGCAACGCGGGTTATTCCTTTGTGGGAGGGGCCAGGCACGGTGGGATTGTATCTGCTGGACACGGACAAACGCGCTGCAGGTACCGATCTGGTGGCGGCGGTGCAGAAGTACGTTGACCCAACGAAGGATGGACAGGGTGAAGGCGTTGCCCCGGCAGGGCCAGTGGTGTCTGTGATGCCAGCAGAAGAAGTGCCGATGAACATTCAGGTGAAGCTGACGCTGGCAAGTGATGCAACTTTGGCCGATGTGCGAGCATTGATCGAACGCGGGGTAACCGCGTATTTGAAGCAGTTGGCTTTTGCCGATCCACTCGTTCGTTATACTCGCATTGCCGCGATCCTGCTGGACATTCCGCCGATTATCGACTATTCGGAGCTGACCGTGAACGGTGTGAGCGACCAGAATATTGAGATGACCGCGAGTCAGGTCGCCGTGCTGGGGACGGTGGATGTGCATGAGTAGTGTTGTGCAGATCGTGGACGAAGAAGTAATTGGGGATTGCGGAGACAGAGGAAGATTGGGAGAAATACACCGATCCGGGTTGGAGCTGGTGAGCGAGACGCTCCATGTTGATGTGCAAGGAAGGGAGGGGACAGGGCATGAGTGCTCCTTCTATTGCAGATGTTGGACTGACGAGTGAGAAAGGGCGGGAGCTGTTCTCGTATTTGCCACGGTATTATGAGACTTCACGCGTCATGCAGGCCGATATGCAGGCCAAAGGCACCGAAATGGATCTGCTGTACCAGGCGCTGGATGAGACGTTGGCGCAGTTTTTTGTTCGTACAGCGACGTGGGGGCTGGACTTCTGGGAGCAGGAGCTTGGCATTGAGACAGATCGTCTCAAACCAGTTGAGCAGCGGCGCGCCGTGGTGGAATCGAAGTTGCGTGGTGCCGGGAAGTTTTCTGGCAGGTTGGTTACGAACGTGGCTGAGGCGTATGCCGGGGGTAAAGTGGATGTGACATTTCAGCCGGAAGAATGGAGTTTTACGGTGAGCTTTGTGGATACGATGGGCATCCCGCCTAATATCGATGATCTCAAACGTGCGATTGATGAACTGAAACCGGCTCATATGGCTGTGGAGTATGAATATCGCTATCTGGTGTGGGACGATTTGGATAAGAAACAGAAAACATGGGATGAACTGGACGCCGCGTCCTTGACGTGGAATGAACTGGAGGTGTGGGCGTAATGCCGCAAGAAACAGATCGACTTAAATTACCTCTTCCCTTGGGGAACGAGACCGTAACCCGGGAGAGTATTAACGGGATTTTTGAAAAGATTGATGCAGGCGTTGCGACGCAAGCTGATTTGGATACGCTTCGTGAAGCGGTAAGTCAGATGGATATTCCAGATGCGTCTTTGACGCAGAAAGGGAAGGTGCAGTTGTCGAGCAAGACGGATGGAACGTCTGAGACGGTGGCGGCGACGGAGAAGGCTGTTAGGGATGCCACAACAAAATCTAATTCTTTGATAGCACAAACACAAACTAATATAGATGTACACTCTGAAAAAATGGTAACTAATGTGGGGATCCATGGCTTACGAGTCAATACAGGGAGTTTGGAATATTTAGAAAGAAATTCTTGGATTAAGTTAATAAGTGCATCTACAGATGATTTAACTTACTTCGTGAATGTTAATTCAGGTAGTGATAGTAATACAGGATTACAGAGTAATAGTGCTTTCAAAACTATCAATAAAGCTATAACAATGCTACCTAAAATTATAAATCATAATATCAATATCAGAATCTCGGCTGGAGTTTACAAAGAAAGTCTTTCATTTGATGGCTTTTTAGGAGGAGGATTTCTTTTAATCACTGGGGATAGTAGTAGTACTAGTATTATTGATGGACGCATAAGTTTTTATGCATGTTCAAGCCGCATCATGATTGGTGGAGTTAATGTGAATTATGATGGTTCTACTAGATATACCTCAGCTATAAGTGTTGGTAACTGTCAACATGTACAACTAAATCTAGCTATAAATAACTCTGTCAAGACGATACATGGTGTGGAAGCATCTCGATCATTTGTAGATGTGTTTTCCTGTAATATATCAAACAAAGATGTAGCCATAAGAGCAATTTCTTTTTCACACGTTATGTCAGATAATAATTCAGGTACTTCTAATAATGTTGTATTTGAAGCATCTCTTGGGTCGAGTATTATTAAAAGTAATGGACAACCATCAGGTACTACTTCAGAAATTATTCGTACCGGAGGCACGATAAAATAAAACATCGTTTTTCGATTAGAATTTAAATAGAATGGGATTTATATTTAATTGAAAGGAAATACAAGGTAAATAAAATTCTATAAATTAAATTGTTTCATTTCTTTGTAATTGATTTGAATGAAATACGAAAACAGAATACTTATTTTAACAGTAGAACCAAAAGAGGTGAAACCATGGAACGATGGGACACCCTATGGAAATGGGGAATTGCACTCATGAGTAGCTCAGTAACCTACTTCTTCGGAGGCTGGTCAGGCGTCCTGGGCGTATTGCTCGTATTCGTCATCCTCGACTACCTAACTGGTATCGCGGCAGCGGGCATGAGCGGCAAGCTTGAAAGCAACATTGGCATGTTCGGCATCGCGCGAAAAGTATTTATATTTGCAATGGTATCGGTGGCTCATCTGGTGGACGGTGTTCTGGGAGACGGACATTTGTTCAGGGATGCGGTTGCCTTTTTTTATATCGCAAATGAGTTGTTGTCCATTATCGAAAACGGGGGCAAGTTGGGCGCACCAATTCCGCCTGTGATCCGACAGGCTATTGAAGTACTCAAGGGTAAGGGAGGAGACGGGGGGATTTCCGGTAACTATACTCCTGATTCCAGAGAATCTTTTGTACAGTCAGATCATGAGGACGTTGAACAACAGAATAGAGATGAAACGAAGTAAGGACTCAGCATTCATTCAAAATTGCCCTGTGGCAAGAGATAGGGCACTACAGAGTCGAAAGTCTGCGCATTAACTACAAGTAGTGAAAGAGACGGAATCGATTCTGAAGAAGCGGAGCGGTCGGAAGAACGATCCGTATCTGGAACGGTCGCGTACCCAACTTGGTGTGTTTTCCTAAGAGTGTGGATAGATACTCATTGAACTTGCTTTTACCAACAACAAGGGACACGCACACAAGCAACCCTTAATTCAACCGCATTAACTATAAGAGCATTTTGCATCAATCCAGAGAGTGACATCCAATCAGCAATGTATAGATCAGAATGCTTTAGTCTGTCTATACTTGTACCCAGGAACGCTTGAATCGAATGATGTAAAATGCTGATACAAACGGCAATTTGCCGCATAAAGGGTGTGAGAAACATGCAAACAAGAACTCCGGGCAACACACAAGGCATTGACGTCTCCCGATACCAGGGCAATATTGACTGGGCCAAAGTGAAGGCAAGTGGCATGACATTTGTGTTTATCAAGGCAACCGAGGGACAGACGTATACCGATCCGAATTATCAGAAAAATGTAACAGGCGCACTGGCAGCGGGTATGTTGGTGGGAACGTATCACTTCTTCCGCGCGACATCCTCCGATGGTGCCAAGGCAGAAGCGGCACATTACGCCAATACACTTAACAAAGTTGGAGGCGCTAAAGCGCTACAACTGCCACCCGTTATGGACTACGAGAACAACCCTGACAACCTGAGCAAAGCGCAGATGAATACGGTTGCCAAAGCTTTTTTAACCGAATTGCAACGTCTGACAGGTGTGAAACCGATCATATACACGGGCAATTCTTTTGCCGGGAATTTTGACACATCACTCAGCTCATACGATCTGTGGATCGCACGTTACAGCAACACCCGTGTACCGGACGACCAGCCAGCATGGAAGCGTTGGACGTTCTGGCAGTATACGGATTCGGGCAAGGTGAATGGCATTGGCGGCAACGTGGATATGAATGAATTCGAGGGTACAGCGGCACAGCTCAGAGCAAGATACGCAGCAGCGACTCCGAAACCACCGGAGCCAACGGAACCGACCAATCCGAAACCGCCAGCCGAACCACCGAAAGGGGGCGAACCGATGACAGCCGAAGAGAAAGCAGCGTTTGATGCGCTCAAATCCCAGGTCGATAAACTGCAGGCGCGTCAGCAGATGGAAGTTCCAGTATGGGCGAAAGCAGCTGTGGATGCAGCACTTGCATATGACGCTAAAAATCCATTGTTCAGCATCGATAATGGGGCGAGTTATGATTTTTACCGTTTTATTACTGTGATGCATCGTAGAGGTTTGTTTAAAAAGGGAGCTGATTCTTAGCAAATGACAGGTTGATCTTATCTGAATGTGGATGGAGTGGAGAAGGGACACGGGACGCTTTTTGTCGAACTGTGTTCCTTTTTTGTGTTTTGTGTAAGTAATACTAACGCATATAATAAAGTTGAAGACATATGTCTGTAAAACCCTTGTCTAATTGATTAATGTGATGTAAAGTAAGTTACACGAAAATGTTTTTTTACTACGGTTTATAACCATAATCCTCCTCATCATGACAAAACCATAACATAAGAAGTTATTGTAATGTCTCCCTGTTCAATCCAGCATCTCAAGATGACTCTCTCATACGTTTTACACATCCAATCTGCAAGAGAATAAGCCACCGTAATCAACAACTTACACCATCTAAACAACCTAGCCTATGTTGAGTTTCTTTCATCCGTATTGCAAACGATACCTAGTCTAGCTTCCACTCCATGTTCAAGACGACCCACTTTATGTACAGGCTTTATAGCGTAGCCAGCAGCATAGTGCCCACACCCATCGGTATGTTCGATCTACCGACTTAAACTTGCTGTTACCAGTCCGAAACCACTCGCTGTTGCTTATTGACCTAAGTTCAAATAAAACGAAACAATCAAACACAGCAATCTCATAGATTTATTTCACAAGATGCTTTATCGAACCTTCTCTTCTTTTTATAAATGTAATTAATCCATGTCCTCAATTCATGTGCACCATCTAACATTTACATCTATCCAGGCTGTTTTTACATTTCATATACATGCCTTACTTTTCTCAGAACCTTAATAAAGGTATCGAAGGCATCTAAAGCCTTTTATATGATACAGAGCACCAAACCGATTGCCAACATTGGAGATCTTTCATGCCAGCATCACACACATTATGAGACAGGGAAGGGTGTTGTACGTATGCGAATGAGACAAAAATGGATGTCCGGTGTTCTAACCATGGCCTTGAGTACCGTATTGGTGTTGTCCGGTTGCTCCAGTAACGAGAGTGGAGAGGCTACACCTGCTCCAGCGGAAGGAACCGACCCTCCAACCGAAACGGTAGCGCAGGATACGATGATTATGGGCCGTGGTGGGGATTCCGTAGCACTCGACCCGGCGATTGTAACCGATGGAGAGTCGCTCAAGATTGGACATCAGGTGTTTGACTCGTTGCTGGACTACATGGAAGGCGGAACAGAGGTCGTTCCTGGACTGGCAGAGAGCTGGGAGATTTCGGCGGATGGGCTGAAGTATGTATTCAAGCTGAAGTCCGGTGTGAAATTCCATGATGGAACTGACTTCAACGCGGAGGCTGTTGTGTTCAACTTCAACCGCTGGGGTGATCCGGCGAGTGAATATAAATTCGAAGGAGATTCCTTTGATTATTACGATTCCATGTTTGGTCCAGAGGACGGACGTGTGATCAAGGAAGTGAAGGCGACAGACGAAACTACGGTGGAGTTCACATTGAACCAGCCACAAGCACCTTTCCTGCAAAATATTGCGATGACGCCATTTGGCATTGCCAGTCCAACCGCGATTCAGGAGAAAAAAGAAAATTTCAAGAGCGAGCCTGTGGGCACGGGGCCATTTGTATTCAAAGAGTGGAAGCGTAACGACTCCATCACCCTGGAGAAAAACGCGGATTACTGGAAAGAAGGACTGCCGAAGCTGAACAAAGTGATCGTGCGTTCGATTCCGGATAACACGGCTCGCTTCAATGCCCTGCAAAACGGCGAGATTGATGTCATGGAAGACCTGAATCCGGACGATCTGTCCATCCTTGAAGGTAATAGCGAGTTGCAGAAGATTGAGCGTCCACCGTTCAACGTGGCGTATATCGGCTTTAACTTCAAGAAGAAACCATTTGATAATGTCAAAGTCAGACAAGCTCTTAACCATGCTGTGAACAAGCAGGCCCTTATTGATGCGTTCTTTGCGGGACAAGCTGAGCCTGCAGTGAACCCAATGCCGCCAACGCTGTGGGGGTACAACGATACCATTGAAGATTATCCATATGATCTGGAAAAAGCCAAAGCTTTACTGGCCGAAGCTGGCTTCCCTGACGGATTGCCTGATCCGGTAACCTTCTATGCCATGCCGGTATCCCGTCCGTATATGCCAGATGGTAAGAAGGTTGCGGAAGCAATCCAGGCTGACTTTGAGAAAATTGGCGTGACCACGAACATTGAATCCCCAGAATGGGCGACGTATCTGGATGATGCCAAAGCCGGGGTGAAAGACGATATCTACATGCTCGGCTGGACGGGGGATAACGGGGACCCGGATAACTTCCTTTACACGCTGCTGGATAAAGACGCCATTCCGGGCAATAACCGCAGCTTCTATGTCAACGAAGAGTTGCATGTGTTGCTGACCGATGCGCAGGAAGAAACAGATCAGGAGAAACGTGCCGAACTGTACAAACAAGCACAGGTGATTATCAAGGAAGACGCACCGTGGATTCCACTCGTGCACACCACGCCAATTCTGGCGGGCAAATCGAACCTGAAAGGTTTCGTACCATCTCCGCTGGGCAGCGAATCCTATGCCGGTGCCTACTTTGAGTAACGCAGAGGAAAGCTGGATCTGCATCTAACACATTAACTATTCTTTCTTTCAAAGCGCTGGTGAGACGCAATGCTTGGCAGAACCTACATCCGGACGTAACTATCCAAAGCATGCGTGTCAGCCGGCGCTTTTTATTTTGGATGATATGTCGAAGGCAGGTGAACAGGATTGAACAGCTATATTGTCAAACGTGTGCTTGTGTTGCTGCCCGTGTTGCTGGGTATGACCCTGATCGTCTTTTCCATCATCCACGCCATTCCGGGTGACCCGGCTGAGACGATACTAGGGCAAAAGGCAACCGAACAATCCAAGCAGGCCCTTCGTGACCAGCTCGGGCTGGATAAACCTTGGTTCCAGCAATATTTTGCCTACTTGGGCGATTTGCTCAAAGGCGATCTGGGAACATCCATCCGCACCAAGGTGCCTATTGCCCAGGAAATTGTGCCTTATCTGACAGCAACACTCGAATTAACGATGGCAAGTATGTTGTTTGCTGTCATTATTGGGGTGAACGCCGGTATTGTCAGTGCATGGAAGCACAACTCCTGGTTTGATTATTGCTGCATGGTCATTGCTTTAGTGGGTGTATCCATGCCGATCTTCTGGCTTGGTCTGATGGAGCAATGGTTGTTCGCGAACAAGTTGCAGTGGTTGCCATCCATTGGACGAATGAATGCACGTGATCCGGTGGAAGCCATTACAGGCTTGTATGTGCTGGATACGATGATTGCTGGACAATGGAATCAGTTGTGGACCGTAACGAAACATTTGATTCTGCCAAGTGTTGCACTGGGAACGATTCCGATGGCGGTTATTGCCCGGATGACCCGTTCCAGCATGCTGGAAGTGATGGGTTCCGATTACATTCGTACAGCGAAGGCGAAGGGACTGGGTCCGTTTTTTGTCGTATATGGACATGCCCTCAAAAATGCGTTTATTCCCGTGCTCACCGTGATCGGTATCCAGACCGGATCGTTGCTCGGGGGTGCGGTGTTGACCGAAACGATCTTTGCATGGCCGGGCGTAGGACGATATATATATGAAGCGATTAGTTCGCGGGACTATCCGGTGATTCAGAGTGGCATTCTGATCGTGGCGTTCTTTTTCGTGGTGATCAACCTGATTGTGGACCTGCTCTACGCCGTGTTCGATCCTCGGATTAGTTATAAATAGGGGATTTATCATTTGGATTGATGAATGGAATTTAATTTAAGATAACCGTAAAAATTACACGACACGAAGAGTGCAGAACCAATCTGCAGAAGCGAAGCGTTCGCATTTATCACTAGATTTTCACCTTTAAAAAGGTGATCAGTAAAATCTGGGGATAACAGCGATCGGAAGATGGTACTGCAATCGCAGTGCTTGAGAGTAATAGAACTCGTTGATCTTTTGTTATATTCATATCCAAGAAAGGAGACGCCGCATGGCCAAATTATCGACCAATACCGGACCATCCATTGACGCTGCGTCGGCGAGCACATCCGGTCCATGGCGGGAAGCGTGGAGAACGTTTCGGAAAAATCGGCTTGCGCTTGCGGGTTTGATTATCATTGTATTTTTCATCCTCTTGGCTTTCCTGGCGCCATACATCGCTCCTTACGATTACAAGGAACAGGTGCTGGTGGATCGGCTTCAGGCTCCTTCGGCAGAGCATTGGTTTGGTACCGATGATCTGGGACGTGACGTGTTTTCCAGAGTGTTGCATGGGGCGCGTATCTCATTGTGGGTAGGCTTCTTCTCCGTCATTGGTTCCATTATCGCAGGTACGTTGCTTGGTCTGATTGCTGGATTTTATGGGAAATGGGCGGACATGCTCATCTCACGTCTATTTGATATTTTGCTCGCATTTCCGGGAATCCTGCTGGCTATTGCCATTGTGGCAATATTGGGCCCGTCGCTGCAAAATGCACTGCTCGCCATCGCTATCGTGAACATCCCGACCTATGGGAGATTGGTGCGTTCACGGGTACTCAGCTTGAGACAGGAGGAATTCATTACGTCGGCACGGACACTTGGAGCGGGCAACGGGCGAATCTTGTTTCGTCACATCTTGCCCAACAGCCTTACTCCGCTGATCGTGCAAGGTACACTCGGGATTGGTACGGCGATCATCGAAGCAGCAGCGCTAGGATTTCTGGGTATGGGTGCGCAACCACCTGATCCGGAATGGGGTAAAATGCTGTCGGACTCCCGTCAGTATATACAAAAAGCACCGTGGACACTGATCTTCCCCGGCGTTTCCATTATGTTGACTGTTCTCGGCTTCAACCTTATGGGCGATGGCCTCCGCGATACCCTCGATCCAAAAATGGCGAAAAAGTAGAAATTGCAGTTACCTCTATCTCTATCTCTAACTTATATTTGTAACCCTGTCTCTTTAACTCCGTCTCTGGAACTCTATTTGTTGTGATACTGAACACTGTCTCAACATCGACTTATTCATTCTTTTCCCGTGCCGGTTCGAACTTTGGTTCGAGTCGGCTTTTGTTTTACCTGCGGGATTACGTTAAAATGATTGGTGATGTGCAAAAGTTGAAGGGTTATTCGATCTTTTTGTTAAAATAACCGCCTGCGTATTGACACCCAATTTTCCCATATGTTATATAAAAGGAAGGGGTTAGCACTCCGATCATTAGAGTGCTAACAAATGATGTTTTTACTACACGACTACATATGGAATGATTCTGTTTTTGAAAATAGATATTGAATCTGAGTAGGACATGCGAAGCCAAGGGGCGCAACAGACCTGAAGAAGCGAAATGTTTGCTTAATTAACAGATTCCATTTAAATAGAAGGCCTAATCCTCAAACAAGTTCCTGATCAAATGCGAAAGTAGTGCAGGGGACGAAATCGATTTGGAGGAAGCAGAGCGTTCGCCTTTATCACCGGATTTCCCCCTTATATAAGGGGAATCAAAGAAATACGGGGATAACAGCGATCCGAAAAACGATTCGTAACCGGAACGGCTACATTGCAGAACGTCATGCATTTTAGAGATTAGCCAATCTAGTGGATTTGATAATCAAGCGTTTAAGCTTCGAATGATTTTCTGGCACCCGTAAGTTTTGCATGAAAAACTCAAGGATCTACTTCCTATTTTTCAACTAAATCATTCGATATCCAATTTGAAAGGAGTCCAACCACTCATGGCAAAAAAAGAATTCCAGGCAGAATCCAAACGTTTGCTGGATATGATGATCAACTCCATTTACACCCAAAGAGAAATCTTTTTGAGAGAATTGATCTCCAACTCCAGTGACGCCATTGATAAAATTTATTACAGAGCACTTACGGACGATGCGCTCGTTTTCAACAAAGAGGATTACTTCATCAAGCTCACCATCGACAAAGAAAACCGCACACTCACACTGACGGATACCGGAATCGGGATGACGCAGGAAGAGCTGGAGAACAATCTGGGGGTTATCGCGAAGAGTGGTTCCCTGGCATTCAAGAAGGAAAATGAAGCCAAAGACGGCCACAACATCATCGGACAATTCGGGGTTGGTTTCTACTCGGCATTCATGGTGGCGGACAAGCTGACCGTAACGAGTAAAACGCTGGGCAGCGACGAGGCATGGAAATGGGAGTCCGAAGGTGCAGATGGTTACACCATTACACCGGCTGAAAAAGACTCCGTAGGTACAGAGATCGTCCTGACGATCAAAGAGAATACCGAAGAAGATTCGTATGACGAATTTTTGGAAGAGTACCGCCTGAGATCTATCATCAAGAAATACTCCGACTTCATTCGCTACCCGATCAAGATGGATGTAAAGGGTCAGCGTCCGAAAGAGGGCACAGAGAACGAGTTCGAAGAGTACCAAGAAGAGCAAACCGTGAACAGCATGGTGCCGATCTGGCGTAAAAATAAAAGTGAATTGACCGAAGATGACTACACCAACTTCTATATGGAAAAACGCTACGGTTTTGACAAACCGCTCAAACACCTGCACATCAGCGCAGATGGCGCAGTGGTATACAATGCAATCCTGTTTATCCCGGAGAACACGCCGTTTGACTACTACACGAAAGAGTATGAAAAAGGCCTTGAACTCTACTCCAACGGTGTATTGATCATGGATAAATGCGGGGATCTGTTGCCAGATTACTTCGGATTTGTTAAAGGTATGGTGGATTCGGAAGACCTGTCCCTGAACATCTCCCGTGAGATGTTGCAACATGACCGTCAGCTGAGCCTGATCGCGAAGAACATCAAGAACAAAATCAAGAGCCAACTGCAAAGCCTGCTGAAGGACGAGCGTGAGAACTACGAGAAGTTCTACCAAGCGTTTGGCCGTCAGTTGAAATATGGCGTATACAGCGACTATGGTGTGAACAAGGATACATTGCAGGATCTGCTGTTGTTCACGTCTTCCAAAGAGAACAAGCTGGTGAGTCTGGACGAGTACGTCTCCAGAATGCCGGAAGATCAGAAGTACATCTATTATGCATCCGGTGAGTCAATTAGTCGTATTGAGAAGCTGCCACAGATCGAGGGTGTTCTTGAGAAAGGGTACGAAGTATTGTACTTTACCGATGACATTGATGAATTTGCGATCAAGATGATCACGAACTACAAGGAGAAAGAATTCAAATCCATCTCCAGTGGTGACCTGGGTATCGAAGATAGCGCAGACAAAGAAGAAACGGACGCGCAAGACAACGACAACAAAGAGTTGTTTGAAGCGATGCAAGCTCAATTGGCGGGTAAAGTCAAAGCGGTTAAAGCTTCCAAACGTCTCAGAAGCCACCCGGTATGTTTGTCCACCGAAGGTGAGCTGACGATTGAAATGGAGAAAATTCTGAAAGCTATGCCTAACAGTGAAAATGTACAGGCTGATAAAGTGCTGGAAATCAACGTGAACCACGATGTCTTCAAATCACTGCAAGATGCTTTCGCGCAGGATCAGGAAAAGCTGAATCTGTACACCAGCCTGCTGTATCATCAAGCATTGCTGATTGAGGGATTGCCAATTCAGGATCCAGTAGAGTTCACTAACGATATCTGTAAGGTAATGGTGTAACATCGTTGCACCCACTATCTCCATTCCGACAGGGCATCTCCGTCCTGTCGGTTTTTTTTGTTTTTTACCCATACCGGGGTGGGGGAGGCAGACTATCATTGTAGAGATGGATGAAGGTTTTAATAGGATTCTTTAGCCTTTCAAAGTTTTGAAAAAATCCCCTCTTTATAGGGAATGTAATGTCATTTAGATTAGGTGTGAATCAAACGGCAAAAGTAGTGAAGGGGACGGAATCGATTCTGAAGAAGCGAAGCGTTCGCCTGAAAGCTTTCTGAAAGAAAGCTGCATCGGAAGCATAAGCTATTCCCGGGTTTTTCCCTTAGTAAAGGGAATTCAGAAAACCTGGAGACAACAGCGACCATAAGAACGATCCGTAACCGGAACGGCGACGCAAACTGTAAGTCACTTTTTTTCATCATTAGTCACGATAGTGTAATTTCAATATTAATCATTATCATTTAGATGCACGGATGATAGTCTGGCAGGGTATAATAAGAGAAGATGACTGTTCATCACAAGTTGATGTAAGAAGAGATGACAATCACAGACAGGTTTTACTTTTCGAAACCACAGATGTTGTGTATAATCACTCAAAATAGAGACAGTCGGCTAGGAGTGATCCCCATGCAATGGAACGATCTGAGAGAACATAGACAATATCCCGAACTAACCAAATTGGATGGATCTCGTGCAGCGTACGAACGGGACTATTCCAGACTCATTCATTCACCGACCTTCCGTCGGTTACAAGGTAAATCGCAGGTGTTTGGCGCGGGAACGGGCGATTATTATCGTACTCGCTTGACCCATTCCCTGGAGGTAGCACAGATTGCACGAGAGGCGGCCCGAAGCCTGATTCGTCGTTTTCCCGAGGTAGACTGGGACCGGGCGGACAGCCCCGGCCTCATTATAGATTCAGAAGTGGTGGAGTGCGCTGCAATCGCACACGACTTCGGTCACCCGCCTTTTGGACATAAAGGTGAAGAAGTGTTGGATGGTATTCTGGATGACCTGATCAACACCGAGACGAAGAAAATCATGAAGAAAAGTAGAGGCGCCAAAGTTCCCAAGGCGGAATCCGAGGTGCGTGCAGAGCTTAAGCGAAAATACGAGCATTTTGAAGGCAATGCGCACAACTTCCGCCTCATTATGCACTTGGAAAAGCGTGAAGATATCGACGGGCTGAACCTGTCTGATGCAGTATTGCTGGGAATTAACAAATATCCGTACCCTGGCACGGAGAGCAAAAAAGGCATGTATCATCATGAGTGGCAATATATTCGGGAGATCCGTGATCGCTGGAACATGCCGGCAGGCAAGAAGACGCTGGAAGCGCAGCTGATGGACCTGTGCGACGATATTGCATACTCCTCGCATGACCTGGAGGATGGCATCAAAGCAGGCAAAATTGAGGTACATGAGCATTTCCTGCAAGATCCGTATGTCAATCGACTGATTGTGGATAAGATTACGACGCTGGAGGATCTGTTCTGGAACGGATGGACCCGAGAAGCCATTGGGCAAAAGGTAGAAGAGGTGCTCGCTTCGTTCCTGCGCATCTGGAATGAGAAGATGCCGTTCTGCGAGCATGATTACTCGCGTACCCGCCGTGAGGTGAAAGCCTACTGGGTGAGCTTTTTTGTAGGTAGTCTGGGCGTTATTGATGATGGCGACTGGAAGAAGGTAACCTTTGTCCGTGAAGGGGCTGAAGACCTTGACATGCTGCGTACGGTAAGTGTGCTCAAGAGCTTTGCCTGGGTGACCATGATTCGAGATCTGCGTGTGCAGCGTCTTCAGAAGCGTAGTGAGTGGATGATTAAACGATTATGGGATGCATTCCTCGATCCGGAAACGTCCAAATCCATTATTCCATCCGACTGGCTGCAGCGGTATGAGAAGGATCAAGCCAAAGCCCAGCCGATCTGGACTTGGGAACACATGGTGATTGATTATATTGCAGGAATGACGGATGCATTTGCCGAGAAAATATACAATGAACTCTATGGTCTGAAGGTGGGTTCCATCTACGATCTGGATTAGAATTCATCGAGACAAAGGGAGATGAGACGCTTGGCTACCAAAATGAGTGAGAAGTTCAGTCTGGGCGTACTTGACCTTGTTCCAAGGTTGAACGATGCCACAGCGGAACAGGCTCTTCAGCAATCGGTGACACTTGCTCAGCGTGCTGAGGCGTGGGGATACAACCGATACTGGACGTCAGAGCACCATGATATGGCTGAACTGGCATCCGCATCTCCCGAAGTGTTACTTTCCCATATCGGAGCAAGGACGACAACGATTCAACTTGGCTCTGGTGCGGTTCTGTTGCCGCATTACAGCCCGCTGAAGGTGGCAGAGTCGTTCCGTCTGCTTGCTGCGCTCTATCCAGGGCGCATAGAACTGGGGCTCGGACGAGCTCCTGGCGGTGGACCACATGCCACGATGGCACTCAGTGGCAATTACTTGCAGCATGTGTCCAAGCTGCCTAAATCGCTTGCAGCATTGACGGAACTGCTTGAAGACCGATACACCTACGAGGATCATCCCGTGACAGCTCGTCCGATTCCCAAGCTCCCTTTATCGCTCTGGATGCTTGGGACCAACGTGAAGAGCGCAGAATTTGCGGCACGGTTTGGGATGGGGTATGTATTTGGTCAATTCATGAGTGATGCCGATGGTACAGAGGCTGTAAGGCGGTACCGGGAAGGGTTCATCCCCAGTGCAACCATGAAGGAGCCTGAGGTTATGGTGGCCGTTAGTGTATTGTGTGCCAAGTCAGAGACGGATGCTCTGGCTTGGAGTTGTGAGATGGTGGAGAGACGCAAGGCGGATGGAAAAGAACATTCGACCGAGCCGAGTCCCAGCACGGACTCGGTCTCACGCACGAAGGATTCAGCTAGTGCTGATGATCATAACGAAGCGGCGCGGCACTATGCAGGCACACCTGAGCAGGTATGGGGTCAATTGCAACAAGTGAGTCGAAGACTGGACACGGAACGGTTGCTTCTCGTTACAGCGGGACCAGATTATGAGCGCAGGCTGGACTCTTATCAATTGCTGGCTGAGCATGAGACAGCGATTGTGCAGTAAGTTATCACGTTAGGATGCCTATGCCTGCCTGCTGAAAGCTAAACAAACCGAAGAGCTGCAAAACGGGATATTGCCGTATGCTGCAGCTCTTTTTGTACTTTGCTAAAATTCAACAATCTTTTACAAAATAAAGCATCTTAATAACAAAATAATGTTATAATACTTTACGTCTATTTTCCTATCGATATAATGTAGATAAGTGCTTTTGGCAAGAGGTCAAAAGAAGGGGAAAACAATGACAAAATAACTGAATTCAGGATGGCCGAAGAGGTCAAGGGGGAAATCATATGTTCAGCAGATTCAAGATCAAAAGTATCGGTCTGCGTATCAGCATCGCGTTCTACTTGTTAATCCTCTGTTTAATTCTTTTAAGTGTTACGATTGTCACCCGGATGAATTCAATAGAATCCAACACCAATGAAATTACTACCAATTGGATGCCCTCAATCCAGCAAATTAATCGGTTGAACTATACCACAGAGCACGTTCTTTCGCTAAGTTATCGTCATTTTGACGCGGATGAAACGGACAAGGCATCCTTGTCAGAAGAGCGTACCAAGTATATTCGTGAAACGACGCAGGCGATTAAAATCTATGACCAGCAGAAGAAGTCTCCAGATGAGCTCGAACACTGGACTGCGTTCAAGAATAAATGGGCAGCGTATCTCAAGATTAATACGCAATCGATCAAGCTGAGCGATGAAGGGGAGGCGCAGCTGGCGAAGGAAGTGTCTGAAAAAGGGGCTGATTCCTTTGACGCCATGCAAGTCGATCTGGATTATCTTGTGGAATACAATCAGGAACAGTCCAATCTAGCTGCTGCCCAAACGATCAGATCTGTGCAGGATGGGAGATTGTTCATCATCTTCGGGGTTCTGGTCATGATTATCATTACAGCGATCAGTATTCCTGTTATTCGTTCACAGGTCGTGAAACCACTGCTGCGTGTTATCAGTGCGGTGAAACTGATTGCAGAAGGCCAATTGAACGTTCAGGACATACATACCAAACACGAGGATGAAGTCGGTGTTCTGGCCAAAGCAGTGAATGACATGAAAGGTAACCTGACTTCCATGGTGCTCAATGTCAGACGAATTGCGGAAGATGTCAATCGTCAGAGCGGGGAACTTGCAATCTCCTCCGAAGAAGTTAAGATTGGCAGTCGCCAAATTGCTGTAACGATGGAAGAGTCAGCGAAGGCCGCAGAGAGCCAAGCCGAGACAGCCGTGGAATCGGCCCGTACTGTTGAAGGCCTGAATGAGCACATTCAGAAGCATACGGAACAAGGCAGCCAGTTGCGTGTCATGTCGGATCGTGTGCTGGAGCAAGGGTTGAATGGTCGCCAAGCGATGGAACAGTCGGTGCAGCAGATGCAACAGATTGCCGGTTCAGTCTCGGCTTCCATGAACAAGATGGAGCAATTGAATCGTAAAAATGAAGATATTTCCAAGCTGGTGCAGGTCATTCATGACATTGCACGCCAAACCAATCTGCTGGCATTGAATGCCTCCATTGAGGCAGCGCGTGCGGGAGAGAGTGGACGCGGCTTCGCCGTAGTGGCATCGGAAGTGCGGAAGTTATCTGAGGCTGTACAGACCTCGGTGGAAGAGATTACGACGATTACCGAGGATATCCAGCAGGATTCACAAGGGGTGGTTGCAGAATTGCGCAAGGGCGTTCAGGAGACCGAACTGGGTCAGGAACATGTGCTTGCTTCAGGTCAACTGTTCCGTACGATTAATGAATCGGTGGAAGGCATGGTTGGTGTCATCAGCACCATGACGGATGGTCTCGCAGGCATGCAGGAAGCAAGCGGACGCATGAATGATTTCAGTCAACAGATCTCCGCTGTTTCAGAACAATCGGCAGCCAGTGTGGAGGAAGTTTCTGCATCGGCGGAGGAGCAGGTAAGTTCCATGGAAACGATTAGCGGCAACATTCAAAGTCTGAAAGAATTATCGGAAGACCTGCTTACATCCATTGAAAAATTAAAAATATAACCTTCTTCTTATAATAGAAGAAACTGGGGTCACACAGGCGGCAATTGGTGGGGAATTAGCATGAGTTATGAAGGAAGGAGAGGAGAATTTTGCCTGATGAATCACCTGGTACTCACCCTACTTACGGCAACCATCTCTACACCTTTGCTTGCCACGAGAATGAACGCGAATTATGTACGCTGGAGCTGAACACATTGCTCGAACCGAGTTCTGGCATCCGGTCAGATGGGGGTTCATATGTATGGTCGGATATAAATATACCGCCTGGACGAAGTCCGTTTATTCATGGCAGACTGGATGTGATCGGTGAAGGAGACACAGTGAATGATCTGCTTCCCTTTGCCAAAGACATCCAGCTATTTCCAGAAGAGACCTTTAAGGTGGTATGTCTGAAAGAAGGGGATCATGCACCTGATTATGCGCAGTCTCGTCAATTGGAAAAAGAAGTAGGCATGTGTATTAAAGGTAAGGCACAGATGAAGCAGCCCAAGGTGACTTTCGGCCTAATCCGAACAGGAGAAAAATGGATCTTGGGCCAGTGGACAGAAGCAGATCGATCTTGGCAAATTCATAGGCAGAAGCCGCAAAACTACTCGACCGGATTCGGCATTACACTGGCCAGATCGTTGGTAAATATTGCCGTCCCGAGGATAGAAAACCATCGATTGCTTGATCCTTGCTGTGGTATGGGAACGGTTGTTATTGAGGCTTTATCGATGGGTATTGATGCAAAAGGTAACGATCTGAATCCGCTGGCTGTCCGAGGTGCACGCATTAATCTGCCGCATTATGGATATGATTCGGATCGAATCACACAGGGAGATATGAATGAACTGGAAGGTTTGTATGATGCAGTAATTCTGGACATGCCCTATAACCTGTGTTCTGTACTTCCTAACGATGAGCAACGAGCCATGCTGGCAAGCTTGCGCAGATTGGCAAATCGGGCAGTTGTTGTTTCCACAGAGTGGGTGGAAGGGCACTTGCTGGAAGCAGGCTGGGCAGTAAGAGAGTATCGAACAGTACAAAAAGGCACGTTTATACGTCATATTTGGTTATGTATGTAAGCGCGGATAACAAAAAAACTCCAATCTGGAAGGAATTACACTTTCCGGAGATGGAGTTTTTTGCTTTTTATTTGGAATTATAATAGATGTAATTTGCACAATATTGCATGGGAACGGGTGTTTGTGTTAATATTTATGACTATAATCTACAAGGTTAAGCGGCAGGGTGTCGCCAGCGACGTATGCTTCCAGATTTTTGACGAAAATATCGAGTGCTCGCTCCGTATATTGTTCTGTACTTCCTGCAATATGAGGTGTAATTAAGACGTTATCCATGCCCCACAGCGGGTGGTCTGCCGGAAGGGGCTCTTCTTCGAATACATCCAGTGCAGCGAAGGCAATCTGCCCGCTTTGGAGTGCATCCAGCAACGCTTCCGTTTTCACGCTGGGGCCACGTCCCACATTGACGAAACAAGCACCAGATTTGAAATGCTCAAATGCAGTTTGATCATATATATGCTTGGTTTCATCGGTCAGTGGTAAAATGTTAATTACATAATCGCCTTTGCTCAAGGCTTCGTGCAGACCGGTCATATCGTACATTTGATCCACGTTAGGGACATCTTTACCTGAACGGCGAACTCCGATCGTGTGCATGCCGAGTGCTTTGAGGATGCGGGCTGTTTCCGTGCCGATCTCACCCACGCCAACGATGACCGCTGTTTTGCCATGCAGTTCCGGCAGTGGTTTGGCAGGAGTTTTCCATTCGGACTGCTGTTGATGCAACATGGCTTGTCTCAGCCAGCGACTGTGGGATAACATCATGCCCAGAATAATTTCTGTGATTGGAATCGCGTGAACCCCATTTGCACTCGTGATCTGAATGTTTTTTTGTTGCAAATCTGCGAAGGGGAGATTGTCCACACCTGCGGACCAGACCTGGACCCATTTCAACAGGTTGTCCTGTTTCAATGCATGCTCAGTGACGAGTGGCGACCAACCCAAAATAATCTCAGCCTCTTTCAACTCAGCGGGGTCCAATTCCTTGGCCTTTCCAAATTTCAGGGTGTAACCCGGTGCAGCATTCTGAATGCGTTGTTGCTGTTCTTCGGATAGAGATGGAAAACATACAATTTTACCCATAGTGTGTGGTCCTCCTGAGATAAATAGTTTGATGAGTTTAGATAATTAAAGTGTATCAGATTTGATGTTGGAAGTGCATTAAGGTGGGAAATGCAGGAATCTAGCCTTATTTGCAAATTCTTATCTTTGTGTCACTCTATACTTACCCAACTTGAAACGATATGTATAATTTTGAAATAATAGAGCGAACTTTAGAGAGGTGTATGCAATGAATAACCAATCATATCAGGATCATGCAACCCGGCGGGAAAGACTGTTTGTAGCAATCCGTCTTCCTGCAGCTGTTCAGCAGTCTCTTCAGATGGATGCGAGGCTTGTTCAGAACAAGCTTGATTTTCGTAAATGGACAGATCACAGGGATTATCATATAACTTTGCAATTTCTGGGGGATACGTTAGTTAGTGACATCGGACACCTGCGAAAAGCATTGCGCTCAGCAACAAGCGGAGTACAGCCATTTGAACTTCAGCTTTCGAACTGGGGTACATTTGGACTTGAAGAAGCCCCTAAAGTGCTTTGGAAAGGTGTTAGCGGAGAGGTGGAACGATTGTTTTCATTGCAAAAACAAATCGTGCAGGCGACTTCGACCCTTGGATATGAAGCTGAATTAAGACCTTATTCTCCGCATATTACCATCGCCAGAAAATATCTGGGCAAAGTTCCAGGTAATGAAAATAAAGGGGTGGCTAGTATGCTTCTGGAACATTCCACAGGTGCTAATTCATGGGTGGTGGAAGACGTTGTGCTTTATGTGACAAGGCTGGGAAAATCACCAATGTATGAGGTCGTGGATACGTTCTGTTTTTCCTGAAAATCATTTTTATGCCATAAAATCACATTGACATTACGTTTATCCCTATGTAATATTAGCCATCGTTATTCAAATTCTTTTTTTTGGGTTACTTAGATTAGGGAATTGTTTCGACAGGAGGAATCTTCGAATGAACATTATAAGCAAGAATCGTTGGGTAGCACCGATGTTATCAGTGCTGCTTGTATGTATAGTTGGGGTAAATGTCGTTCAAGCGACGGGGAAGTGGAATGAAGCTAGTGATAGTAAACAGATGACCGAACTTGCGGCTTCTGTGCAAAATAACCAAACATCTACGCAAGAAGAGAGGCGTATGATGCAAGATGGGACAAGTCTGTCCTCTAATCTGTCTGCCCAAACCGTAACGTGGACTGAATCTCTGCCAGCGAAGAACTGGCTTACGACTGCTCAAGAGGAGCAGGAACTGCAAGAAGCCAAGGCCAAGAACAAAGCTAGAGCTGTAGCTGCGGCCAAAGCCAAAAAAGAAGCTGCACTGAAATTGGCCAAAATGGAACGTGCCAAAGAAGTCGCTGCTGTAACAACTCCCCCCCAAAAACTATACTTTACCCGGACCAAACTTTTGAACCAGGAAGAGTCGAAACTCGCAACCTGGTCATACAGTGTGTCCGATAAAGAACTGCATCTGCTGCAAAAAATCGTCATGGCAGAGGCAGAAGGTGAACCGTACGAAGGCAAAGTGGCAGTTGCCAATGTTGTCTTAAACCGGCTGCGGTCAGCCAATTTTCCCGATACCATTTACAAGGTGATCTATCAGAAATCCCAGTTCAGTCCCGTAGCGAACGGACGTTTGAAACGTGTGGTTCCCAACGAGGACAGTGTCAAAGCAGTGAATGCTGCGCTGAATGGGAAGAAGGAAGTTGCTGATGATACGTATTATTTCTTATCATTGACACTTGCCGACGATCTGACAGTTGCCCGGTCGCAGAAAAAAGTAAAAACGATCGGTCATCATACTTTTTACAAGTAATCGACCCGTAAATTCTGCAAACAGGCAGGGTAGTTAACTGTGTGTGCATCACACGGTCCTTCAAAAAGCCTGAATCGTAGTTTTATTTCGTTATTTTCAAATCTCGTTATACTCTAAATTACCCTTTTTTCTACCAAATCATACGGTGGATCCAGTAAAAATAAAAGAAGGTTCCCTTCCAAAAATTCGGAAGGGAACCTTCTTTTATATAGTGAGCACTTGTCTTGTCCCCTAGAACACCTCGTGAGAGCTGTTCTAAAGGTCCATAGAGACGTTAGAATGGTATTCTGGTACCTGACAAGGACGTGGCAGCAATTCCGGCTGTAAAGCGTTCCACGGGCTTTGTTGTGACTTCGGCTGTAGACGGGAATAATAAGTCATGAACAGCCTGGGCACAACATGTCGGATCATAGACCGAACGGTTACCTGAATGGTGCGCTACTTTCAGCGGGCTTTCAGCTTGAGCAGATGCCTGCTCACATAGTTGTCTGAAACGATTGGTGATCACATCGGATGAGTGAATGACCTGACCATATCCGGCTTGTACAAAGTATTCACAATTCTCTTCCTCTTGGCCCGCAAGTGGAGGTATGAACAACATCGGTAACCGCTTAGCCAGCGCTTCAGTGCATGTCATGCCACCAGGCTTTGTGATTAGCACATCGGATACATCCATCAGTTTGCTTACTTCCCGTGTATACCCCAGAATACGAATATTAGGGTGCTGGAAGCAAGGCATTTCCTTCATCTTCGCGATCATTTTCTCGTTGCTTCCGAGACAGAACACCAATTGAACACGATCTGCCCAGGACGTGAGAGCTTTCATATGTTCCTCATCAAACGAAAGTCCCCATCCACCACCCATAAGCAGTGCGGTAGGCATGTTCTGAAGCCCCATCTCTTCACGTAGCTTCACCTTGTCTCCTGCTTCCCAGAAGTCCGGATGCACGGGGATTCCCGTGATCTGAATGTGGGATGGATCGACACCACGGATCTCAAGCAATGCTTTGACTTGAGGGGTAGAGACCAGATATTTGTTCACTTCCGGATTTATCCATGTTCCGTGCACGTCATAATCTGTCACGACGGTATAGAGCGGGATATTCAGTCCCTGGCGTTTGAGCCGGGAGATCACTGCATTCGGAAAAGGATGGGTACAGATCACCGCATCCGGTTTCAGCTGGGATACGACCTGCGCCGTCTGTGTATAGAAAATCCGGTGCAACGCCAGCTTGGTAAAGCCATTTAATGATTTGTTGTACTGTGTGCGGTACAACAGGCTGACCAGTTTGGGTTGGACCGATAGTGTCTTTCGATATGCAGAAAATATTAGTGGAGCTACTGTTGGGTTCAAAAATTTGCCTAGTTCAATGACACGACTGTGAACATGTGGACTGACTTTTTTGATGCCATGTGCCAGCGCATGAGCGGCCTGAGTGTGACCGGTACCGAAACCTTCCGATAATAAGAGCACTCTTGGTTTTCGCATGAGTTCACCTTTATTCATAAGTTTAAATTCAAAATGAAGATATTCATCGTTTATTCTAGCTATAGAATGCAATTACTACATGAATATACATTGAAGCACAAAATCATGTTTCTTCTATGAATATTTCCATCATATATCTTACGATGAGACAGACTAAGTTCATTTATATACGTATTGTTTGAGTCATCTTACACTATAGACGACGACAGAAGGAGTTTCCACTGCATTTAGGTTAAAAAATATTAACACAATTTTTTAATTGTTAGGGTTGCAATCTTATTTCGAAGGTGGTATTGTAGGTTTTAACCGAATGACTGAATTGTATTTTTGGTCATTTATATGGAGCGTTTGAACAACGAATCAAAATAAAGGAGGGATTAGATGGCTCCGATTGACAGGAGACAGCAGGTTATTCATGCAGCAGCCCAGTCTTTTGCCATGTTTGGATACAAAGCAACCACGATGGATCAGGTCGCCAAGATTGCGAACGTTGGCAAAGGAACGATCTATACATTTTTCACGAATAAAGAACAATTGTTTGATCAGATCCTGGTAGAAGTGATTCAGGAAATGAAGAACATCGCGCATCGTGAAGTACATCAGGAAAGTGCATTTTTTGATAATCTGTTTCGGGTATTGGATGAATTGTTAGAGTTCCGTCGTGATCACGATCTGCTGGTTAAGTTATCACAGGAGTTGAAGGACTTTGGAACGCTGCAGGCCAAGGAAGGTTTGGACAAAGTCGAGAAGGTCATTTCCGACTTTTTGGCTAAGGAGCTTGAGAAAGCGAAAGACAATGGAGAGATTCGAGATTGTGATCCGCAAGTTGTCGCTTTTATGATGATTCGCCTGTACATTGCACTCACCTCAGACTGGAGCAAGCAACATCAACCGCTGAGCAAAGAGGAAATTAAGACGTACTTTCGCCTTTTCTTAATGGAAGGAATTGCTGCTGTAACGTAATCCGAATTTAATCTACTATATATAAGGGTTTTTACGCGTATCAAGCAGTGAGGCTTGTCGGAAGACAGGTTGTTTTTTTTGCTCTAAAGTGACCGTTTGAGGAAAGTGGTCATCTCGTGTTTCAGTATGTTTTCTGGAATGCGGCATTGTTTTTCATTAAGGTTATTCCTGCTCATAGAGCAGAGAGATTAAGGGGAGAAAATGACATGAAATCTTTATCCGTGTTTTTCAAGGATGTGGGATCGGCCGTGAGAAACCCGAAGGTGTTGATCCCTGTTATTGCAATTATGTTTATACCGATCCTGTATAGTGGCATCTATCTGGCGGCCTATTGGGACCCGTATGGTCATGTGGATGAAATGCCGGTTGCCGTTGTCAATCTGGATCAAGGCGCTGAGCTGGAGGGCAAAACCCTCCATGTCGGTAGTGATCTGGTGGATGAGTTGAAGAAAAATGCAGATTTCAAATGGGATTTTGTCAGTGCCAGTCAAGCCAAAGAAGGCATGAGTAATGACAAATATTATATGCAAATTACAATTCCGGAGAACTTCTCATCCCAAGCAACAACATTGCTCGATGACAAGCCGGAGCCGGCTGATCTAATCTATGAACCCAATGGCAATTACAGCTTTGTCGGTGCACAGATCGGTAAGACCGCTATTAAGGACCTGAAAGCGAAGGTCTCGGCCAAAGTGACAGAATCCTATGCGGAGACGTTGCTCGACAAGTTCTCCGAGGTATCCGATGGTTTGGCTGAGGCAGGCGACGGAGCAGGGGAACTGAATACGGGTGCAGGCAAACTGGATGATGGTGCAGTGAAGCTCAAGGATAACCTGGAGAAGCTCGCATCCGGAACACTTGAACTTCAGGAAGGACTTTCTCCATTAAGTGATGGCGTTAATGCATTGCATACGGGGGCGACCAAGCTTGAGAGTGGTACAACGAATCTCGTCTCCGGTCTGCAACAGCTTCAGACAGCCGCTTCGAGTCAGCTTCAGAGCGGAGCAGATCAGTTGAAAGATGGCAGTGCGAAGCTGGAAACCGGACTACAGTCCTCCCTGGACGGCACAGGCAAGCTGCAAGCTGGCCTGCAATCGTCCGAACAGGGTAGCGCGAAGTTGTCTGAAGGTCTGCAAAGTGCAGTCCAGGGCAGTGGAACATTGGCAACAGGCTTGCAATCGGCCGTAGATGGCAGCGGCAAAGTTGCTGATGGTGCAAAAGGCGTAGCTGCCGGATTGAAACAGCTTGCTGAATCGAACCCGGAACTGGCCGAAAATGCTGATGTACAGAAACTGCTTGCGGCGAGTGAAGCTGTTGCCGATGGTAGTGCACAGTTGCATGAGAGCGAGCAGAAAATGGCACAGGGTGCAGATCAGCTGCATCAGGGTAACCAGCAACTGGCTGCGGGTGCAGCCGAGCTTCATGGAGGCCAGAAGCAACTTCTGGCTGGTGCGAACCAGCTGGTGGAGGGTCAGCAGCAATTATTGGCTGGTGCCGGACAGCTCAGTCAAGGAGGAGCACAGCTCTCCGATGGTCTGAAGCAGTTCAGCGGCAAATTGGGTGATGCTGCAAGTGGCGGTACATTGCTTGCGGATGGTGCCAAGCAGCTGGGCTCAGGTACAACAGCTCTGCAAACGGGTGTAGGTAAACTCAGTGGTGGTGTTCATTCACTTACCGATGGTTCCAAGCAATTGGGCGATGGTGCAGGCAAACTGGCTGACGGCCTTACCGAGCTAAAAGATGGCTCGAGTGAACTGGCAACCAAGCTGAATGATGCCGCGCAGAAAACATCCGAAGTCAAGAAAACGGATGATGTGGTGAACATGTTCGCTGAACCTGTGAACTCTTCAGAAAACACAGCAGAGAACGTGAGCAATTATGGTACTGGATTAACACCGTTCTTTCTGTCGATTGGTCTGTTCGTAGGATCGTTGATATCGACGATTGTTTTGAAAATGCGGGAAACGTCAGTACCTGGTGCAACAGGCTGGAATCGTTTTGTCAGCCGGACACTGGTATTTGGCTCCGTGAGTATTTTCCAATCGGTTATCGTGGCAAGCTTCATGTTATACGGTCTTGGACTGGAGACGCACAGCGTAGGGCTGTTCTACCTGTTCACCATTATTACAGGGCTGACCTTCATGTTGATTGTTCAGGCACTTGTGACTTGGCTGGATCTGCCGGGACGTTATGTTGTCATTCTGCTGCTGGTCTTCCAGCTTGCGGCTAGTGCAGGAACTTTCCCGGTTGAACTGATTCCATCATGGCTTCAAGCATTTAGCCCTTGGTTGCCAATGACGCACAGCATTATGGGCTTCAAGGCGGTTGTATCGAGTGGCAATCTGGATGTGATGTGGCATCAGGCAGGAATTCTCAGTATATATGCTGGTGTGTCCATCGTGCTGACGCTGGCCTACTTCCTTTGGAATGCCAGACGTCCAAAAAAAGAAGAGGAACTCGCTGATTCGGGTCAAGTTGTGACAGCATAAGTCCAACCTGATCATCAGCAGGGTGACATTTACGAAAAAAAACTTTATTTTCATGTAGTGAAATTATGCAATATAGTAGTCAAATAGTGCAAATAGCCTGTGACCCCAAAAAAGGGCTGCAGGCTATTTTGTATACAAATGCATAGAGAAGCAAAGATTCGCTGGATCAAGCAGCAACAATTTGGTGGGATTATGGATAAACACAGGCCACATATGGAACGATTTTCTTCTGTCAGCAATTTAATTCAGTTGTACTCTGACTCAAAAAGTGTATAATTATTCGAAAAAGAGATGAATTTAAACGTCATTACAGTAAAGCTGTACTGCAAAACATTTCTTATCAGAGGTATTAAAAAGTTTAAATTGCGCTGATGTTAGGTCGGTGTTAAAATAATAGAACTATATCAAAAAAACGTCGCTCCATTTCAGTAGCCGTGCCAGCGGCTGCGTGTTGATTTATACATGCTGTTTGCCGGATCGTCCGGATCAGCTCATCTCATTCAATGGCTTCTGCCCAATAGCAGGCATATATTTTTGACAGTCTCATGCTGTCGCCTCTTCTATCTAGCAGGCTCTATCGCAAGCGAAAGGCCAGCTCCTCCCGTTTCATTGTTGCCTGTTGCCTATGTTCTTGATCTTTCCGAAATACTTCATTATAGAAAGGTTGCGTTCCATGAGACACATCGGATTACCTCCAAAACAGGGTCTGTATGACCCGCAGTTCGAAAAAGACGCATGCGGAATGGGTTTTGTTGCCAACATCAAAGGGGTACCTTCACACGATATCGTTAGTCAGGCACTGACCATGCTCAGTAATATGGAGCACCGTGGAGGACAGGGAAGTGAACCGAATTCCGGTGACGGAGCAGGTATCCTGATTCAGATTCCACATCGCTATTTTGCACAGGAAGCGGAACGTCTTGGTTTTGCTTTGCCAGAACAGGGCTTCTATGGCGTAGGTATGTTGTTCCTTTCCCAGGATCCTGCCATTCGTAGTGCGCATGAAGAGAGCCTTAAGAAGATTATTGAAGAAGAAGGACAGACTTGTCTTGGTTTCCGGGATGTTCCTACTTTTGATGAAATGCTTGGCCGTTCTGCACTTGCAGCGAAACCTTATGTACGTCAGGTATTCATTGGAAGATCCGCAGATGTGAAGGATGAGCTTGGATTTGAGCGTAAGCTGTATGTTATTCGCAGACGCGCTGAGCTGGCTATTCGTTATTCGGCAGATGAGGCAGAAGGCGGTTCATTCTACCTTCCGAGCTTGTCTTGTCGCAAAATTGTATATAAAGGCATGCTCACAACGGAGCAGGTCGGAGAGTTCTATCTGGATCTGCAGCAAGATCTCGTTGAATCGGCTATTGCACTTGTGCATTCCCGTTTCAGTACGAATACCTTCCCAAGCTGGGAACGTGCCCACCCGTATCGCTTCATGATCCACAACGGTGAGATCAACACGATGCGTGGTAACGTGAACTGGATGCATGCTAGGCAGTCCTTGTTCGAGAGCGAGTTGTTCGGTAACGACATCGCGAAAGTAAAACCGGTCATCAATCCGGACGGTTCGGATACAGCCATGTTCGATAACACACTGGAGTTCCTGTATCTGAGTGGACGTTCCCTGCCACACGTGGCCATGATGATGGTTCCTGAACCTTGGAGCACGGATGAGGGAATGGACCCTGCCAAAAAGGCATTTTATGAGTATCACAGCACAATGATGGAACCTTGGGATGGACCAGCAGCAATGGCATTTACAGATGGTTTGCAAATTGGTGCAACACTTGACCGTAATGGCTTGCGCCCGGCTCGTTATTATGTAACCAAGGATGACCGTATTATCCTGTCCTCTGAAGTTGGGGTGCTGGATATCGCACCGGAAGAGATTCTCTACAAAGATCGTCTTCGTCCAGGTCGGATGTTGCTTGTGGACACACAACAAGGCCGTATCATTGCGGATGAAGAAGTAAAGGCAATTATTGCAGCCGAGAATCCGTATCAGGATTGGCTTGATGAGCATTTGATGGATCTGAGCGAATTGCCGGAAGCACCGGAACTTCCTGATCCAAAACATGATAACGTGACCCAGCTTCAGCTGGCATATGGTTATACATTTGAGGAACTTCGTAAAATCCTGGAGCCCATGGCGACAACAGGTATGGAAGCCACGGGTTCGATGGGGTATGATGCGCCACTGGCTGTGCTGTCGGATCGTCCACAGCGCCTGTACAACTACTTTAAACAGATGTTCGCTCAGGTAACTAACCCGCCGATCGATGCAATCCGTGAAGAGATTGTAACATCTACGGCAACAACCATTGGTCCAGAGCGTAACCTTTTGAATCCTGAACCGGAGAGCTGTCGCCAGATTCGTCTGGATACACCGGTCTTGTCCAATGAAGACTTTGCGAAGATTCGTCATGTACGTCGCCCAGGCTTCCGCTCCATGACGATTCCAATCTTCTTCACTGCTGCGGAAGGAGCAGAAGGACTTCGTAAAGCGATGGAACTTCTCTTCGAAGCTGCAGACCGTGTCATCGACAAAGGTCATAACATTCTGATCCTGTCTGACCGTGGTGTGGATGCCGAGAATGCTGCGATTCCTGCATTGCTTGCTGTTGCAGGTCTGCATCACCATCTGATTCGTCAGGGAACCCGAACAAAAGTCAGCATTATGCTCGAATCGGCAGAGCCGCGTGATATTCACCACTACGCGTTGCTGCTGGGATACGGTGTAAGTGCTGTGAACCCTTATCTGGCCTTTGAAACGCTGGATGACATGATTCAGCAAGGCCTACTGCGTGGCATCTCGCATGAGAAAGCAGTGAAGAACTACATTAAAGCGGCTACCAAAGGCGTAACTAAAGTGTTGTCCAAAATGGGGATTTCTACGATTCAATCGTATCGTGGAGCTCAAATCTTCGAAGCGGTAGGTCTGAAATCAGACTTCGTGGACCGTTACTTTACCTGGACACCTTCCCGTATCGGTGGAATCGGGTTGGAAGAAGTGGCAGCCGAAGCGCTGACACACCATAACCGTGCTTTTACGGAAAAAGACGGTAACGATAAAGTATTGGATTCCGGTGGGGATTATCAATGGCGTAACGACGGAGAAGAGCATCTGTTCAATCCGCAAACCATTCATACCCTGCAACATGCAGTACGCACTGGGGATTACAAGCTGTATAAAAAATATTCCAAGCTCGTGCAAGGTGAGAATGATCAACTGTTGACCATTCGCTCCATGCTGAAGCTGAAACCGGTGGGAGCTTCCATTCCACTCGAAGAAGTTGAATCTGTCGAAGATATCATGCGTCGTTTCAAAACGGGTGCGATGTCCTTCGGTTCGATCAGTAAAGAAGCGCATGAAGATCTCGCCATCGCAATGAACCGTGTGGGTGGTAAATCCAATACGGGTGAAGGCGGAGAAGATCCGGCTCGCTTCATTAAAGATAGCAACGGGGATTCCCGTCGCAGTGCGATCAAACAGGTAGCATCTGGACGTTTCGGTGTAACATCCAACTATTTGGTGAATGCTGACGAGATTCAGATCAAAATGGCACAGGGAGCAAAACCGGGTGAAGGCGGACAACTGCCAGGACGTAAAGTGTATCCTTGGGTTGCTGAAGTTCGTGGATCAACGCCAGGCGTAGGTCTGATCTCACCACCACCGCATCACGATATTTACTCGATTGAGGATTTGGCGGAGCTGATCTATGACTTGAAAAATGCCAATCCGCGTGCAGAGATCAACGTGAAACTCGTATCGGAAGTTGGTGTGGGTACGATTGCGGCAGGTGTAGCTAAAGGACGTGCCGATATTATCCTCGTCAGCGGTTATGACGGTGGTACAGGTGCATCACCGCAAGGATCGATTCGTCACGCAGGTATGCCTTGGGAACTGGGTCTTGCAGAGACACATCAAACGTTGATGCTCAACAATCTGCGTGACCGTGTCGTTCTGGAAACAGACGGCAAAATGCTGAACGGCCGTGACCTGGCGATCGCAGCCTTGCTTGGAGCCGAAGAGTATGGTTTCTCTACAGCACCACTCGTTGCACTTGGCTGCATCATGATGCGTGTCTGTCAAATGGATACCTGTCCAGTTGGTGTAGCGACACAGAATCCGGAGTTGCGTAAAAATTACATGGGTGATCCAGCTCATGTGGTTAACTTCATGCGATTTGTCGCTGAAGATATGCGTGAGATCATGGCTGATCTTGGTTTCCGTACCATTCAGGAAATGGTCGGACGTACAGATTGTCTCGAAACGGTAGAAGCCGTAGATCACTGGAAGAAAAAAGGTGTGGATCTGTCTGTATTGCTGCACGTGCCTGAAATGCCGGAAGGCTCTGCACGTTACCGTACACAGCATCAGAACCACCAATTGGAAGAAACGCTGGATATGCAGCAATTGCTGCCACTGGCACAGCCTGCGATTGTATCCGGTCAACCGGTTGAAGCGGTACTTCCAATTACGAACGTTAACCGTGCAGTAGGTACCATTTTGGGTAGTGAGATCACACGCAAATATGGACTCGCAGGATTGCCTGAAGATACAGTTAAATTCAAATTTGTCGGCTCTGCCGGACAAAGCTTTGGGGCCTTTGTACCTAAAGGCATGACCTTGACCGTTGAAGGCGACTCCAATGACTATGTAGGTAAAGGGCTGTCTGGAGGTAAACTGATCGTGATGCCTTCTCCGAAAGCAACATTCGAGGCGGAAGATAACATCATTATCGGTAACACGGCACTCTATGGAGCAACAAGTGGTGAAGCGTATATCCGTGGTATTGCAGGTGAGCGATTTGCTGTACGTAACTCGGGCGCCAAAGTAGTCGTTGAAGGTGTAGGCGACCATGGTTGCGAATATATGACGGGCGGACGTGTCGTTGTACTCGGCGATACAGGTCGTAACTTTGCAGCAGGGATGTCCGGAGGTATTGCCTATGTGTATGATCCGGAAGGCACATTCCTGCAACGTTGTAATCTGGAAATGGTTCTTTTGGAGCGGATCGAAGACGTAGCTGAAAGTGCAGATCTTCGTGGCATGATTCAACGTCACGTTGCCAACACAGGAAGTGCTGCCGGTCAGCGCATTCTGGATAACTGGCAAGATGCCTTGAATCAGTTCGTTCGGGTTATTCCGAAAGACTTCAAGCGGATGACAGAACAGATTGAACGGATTCAGGCGACAGGTCTGACTGGAGAAGCAGCATTACTCGCAGCGTTTGAAGCGAATATGCGTGAACTTGCGCGTGCGGGAGGCTAATAACTTCCTTTTGTTCAAGTGTAAGTGCGTGAACAGGTTGTATTAAGAATATAGGAGCTATATGGTTGCCATGCTGGCGCCAGATAGCTCCTATTTTGCTTTCGACAAAATTAGAACCCCTTCAAAAAACGTTATCGTCATGAGACGACAACATTGAGGAAGTTTCTCAAGTATAATAAGGCTAGTTTTGGAGTGCAGGGAAAGTATAAAGATAAGAGAGGTTAGCGGAATGAATATGAAGCATCCAAACAGGGGCGATCGTAAGCCGACAGGTAAACAAGTCGAAGCAACTCAGATGGACATCATGAAAGTTTTACTGCAATGCGGAATCGACCCGGAGCGTTGGAACCAATTCGTATCCTCCGTCAACAACAAGCGTCCTTGACAGGATAGACAACCATGGAATGGAGGGAATTCAAGACACAAAAAAAGCCCAGAAGCCAGAGAGTATATCTCTCGGGAACTGGGTCCTCTTTTCGGGTTTAGTCCATGCTGCGTTCCATTCGGACAAAAGCGATAAAACGACGTGCCTCTTCTTCCGTTAAGGATTTACCATCAATCATCAGATCGAAGCGCTCCAGCACTTCCTTGTCTGATAACTCCAGAGTGTCAACGAATTCACGTACGTCCTCATCCATCACGACATCACTTTGCTTCGTACGTCCAATGAGGTAATCAATAGACACGTCAAAGATGTCAGCAAGTCTCGTTAACACTTCGAAATCCGGTTTACGTCGGTTCTTCTCGTAGTGGGATAGAGCAGCTCTTGTAATATGAATGGAGCTCGCAAGTTCTTCTTGAGTAAGTCCCCGCTGTTCCCTTAATTCAGCAATGCGATTTCCGTAGCTCATAAGCTATTTCCCCCTGAACGACATCAAATATATTGAAACAATCCTGAGCCAAGTTTTTGATCAGGGCAGCTTTCCTGCAAAAAAAAGTATCTCCTCGTGCGTTTCCTACAACCGTTTCCATTTGTAAATAGGTCTGTCTAAGGACATCTCATATTGTCGTAAATCAAAAGAACCATGTCCAAATACCGCTTGACATGATACGTATTGTATCGTAAATTGGACGTATGGAGTTACAAAATGTATCATTTGGAATATTTTAAGTATCTCCTTGTTACCTGGACCATATACCTGTGAGAAGGAAGTAAAGGCAGTCCATATAGGCTAATCCATTCTAAAGGAATGAAACCATGCATTCAATAATTCAGGAATGGGCTGATATGAAATTAAATGTCCATATGTACATTCAGGAGTTTCATGGGAAAATGGTAGCCCGCAAAAGACGCCCCGTTCTGTTACTTGGAATGGACACTCAAACGATTACCTTCCTGAGCGACCTGAACTTGCCAGTATCGTCAAAAATGCTCATTGGTTTGGATGTTGAAGATCATCATGTATGTGTAAGACTTCACGCAAGGTTGCAATGGAAACAGCCCTTCGGGGAGCTCACAATGTATCAGTCAAACTTGCATATTCAGCACGAACAGAAACTATATATAACTGGACAGTTAAACACAATGCTTACTGAAGTTCAGTTTCCTACTGTTTCCCATTTTCAGTACGAAAAGGCAATAGAGCAAAAGTCCCTGCAACAACCCTATCATTACATTGATTTCACCATATAATCCCAACGATTCTGAACATTTTCTGAACAAAACATGCTTAACGCCATTTTACTATATTTCATAGCGTTATGCATTAGTTCTTTAACACCAAAAGCATTTGCGCAATGAATAAAGCGGCAAGGGGGATCATACTATTTCAGGAAGTTTGGATATGGTTGAAATGCACTGCCACATATTATCCGGTCTGGATGATGGTCCTGTTCGAATGGAGCAGTCCGTTGCGATGGCTGAGAAGGCGGCAGCCTCAGGAATTACCTCCATTATTGCTACTCCGCATCACCTGAACGGGCAATACAACAATGAACCGATGGTGGTCAATCAGGCCGTGAACCTGCTTCACGCAGAACTTCGCATACGTAACATTCGCCTGGAGATCCGTCCCGGACAGGAGATCAGGGTGCATGACAACCTGATTGGAGACTTATATGCAGGAAAGTGCTGCACACTCGCCGGAAGTCGTTACATGTTGCTGGAACTGCCCTTTGGTCATATTCCCTCACAGTTCCCCAGGATACTGCATGAACTACGAATAGCGGGAATTACCCCTATCATTGCTCATCCGGAACGCAATCGTGCCATTTTGAAGAAGCCAAAGCTGTTGGCTGATTACTTGAGTCAAGGTGGGCTATGTCAGCTTACGGCTCAATCTTTCACCGGGCTTTTCGGACGAAAAGTTCAGAAGTGGTGTTTTCATTTTTGCAAAGAAAATGGGTTTCATTTCATTTCATCAGATGCACATGATACGTGCAAAAGGACGTTCGCCATAGGTGAGGGGGAGCGTGTCATTGAACGTCGCTTCGGAGCAGAAGCCGTTAGAAAACTGGCAGAGAATGCATCCCACATTCTATCGAATTCGAGCCTGGTCACAGAACGCTGGAAACCTCGCAAATGGTTGCTGTCCATCTGGTAGTTACATAGGTTTTATCACAACGTATAGGAGGAATGAAAGTGGAACTGAAAGGATATTTTCGACTCTTACAAAAGAAACTGTGGTTGATTGTTGCAATTGCTTTGATAGCGGGTGTGGGTGCAGGAGTCAAAAGTATTTTCTTCACCCAACCAATCTATGAGGCAAGTTCCAAGCTCATCGTGAACCAGACATCAACGATTGAAGGTCAGGCCATGATGGATTTCAGCATGATCCAAACCAATATCAAACTTATTAACTCTTACAGAGAAATTATTAAATCTTCTGCCATTATGGATAAAGTAGCTACGACGTATCCAGACCTGGGCTTAACTTCTGCTCAGCTCATGAATAGTACCTCCGTCTCTACAGCAAGCGAGTCCCAAGTGATGAGCATAACTGTACAAGGGACTTCCTACGAAAAAGCCGCAAAAACAGTCAATGCCATCTCCAGCGTATTTCAATCTCAAATCCCCCTAATCATGAAAATTGATAATGTGGCTATCCTCAGTGAAGCAAAAGTGGATAGTAATGCATCTCCAATTAATATGAAAACCACATTAAGCATCATTGTCAGTCTGTTCGCAGGTCTAGTGCTCGCGATTGCACTCGTATTTCTGCTGGACTACCTGGACGATACATTCAAATCCGAAACTGAACTGGAAAAAGAACTGGGGCTGCCTGTGCTTACGGTGATATCCAAAATGAAAAAAGACGATCTGAAAAATACGAAAAATTACATATCTCAACAGAAAGTGGGGGATGGCAAATATGTCGCGGCTAACCAATGAAAATAACAGTCTGGTGACCTATTTTAACTCCAAATCTCAAATCTCGGAGGGATACCGTAAATTACGGACGAACATCCAGTTCTCCTCGATCGACAGTCACATCCGTAAAATCATGGTGGCTTCAGCTGAAGCCGGCGAAGGCAAAACCACAACCATTAGCAACCTGGCGGTGACCTATGCCCAGGAAGGCAAGAAGGTTCTGCTGATTGATGCGGATCTGCGTAATCCTTCTTTGCACCAGGTGTTTTCCGTACCCAATCATATCGGTCTTAGCAGTGTGCTGTCTAATCAGTACAGTGTGGATGAGGTACTCAGAGAGAGTTATATCGACAACCTCCAGCTGTTCACGTCTGGCCCTATTCCGCCCAACCCTTCCGAGATGATCGGTTCCAATCGGATGAAAAAGCTGATTGAAGAGTTAGAGGATCAATACGATGTCATCATGTTTGATACACCGCCGGTGCTGGCGGTAACAGATGCCCTCATTGTAAGTTCGCTGTGCGATGGGGTGCTGCTGGTCGTGAACTCAGGCAAGGTCAAGAAGGAATTGGTGAAGAAGACCAAGGCTGCTCTGGAGCATGTCAATGCGCGAATCTTGGGCGCGATCCTGAACAATAACAAAAACGCTGCAGTTCCGGTGGGCTACGGAGAGAAGTAAAAGTTCTACCCTATGTTTCCAAATAAACAGGTAATGTCTACTGCACCTTTATCACTGTAGGCACTCGGTCATGCTGTGGGTTCAATGAACCTTAGACGTTAATCGTCAAAGGTATGACGTGAGGACGGGTTAGATGCCCTGGTTCAACTTTTATAAAACTAAAAAAAGAGGATAGGGTGGTATTTATGAAAAAAGTGAGAAAAGCGATCATTCCTGCAGCTGGACTGGGTACACGTTTTTTGCCAGCCACAAAAGCGATGCCTAAAGAAATGCTCCCTATTGTGGACAAACCAACTATACAATATATCGTTGAGGAAGCCATTGCCTCTGGAATTGAAGACATTATCATCGTGACAGGTAAAGGGAAACGGGCGATTGAAGATCATTTCGACAACGCTTTTGAACTGGAACACAACTTGCTGGAAAAAGGGAAACTGGGCCTGCTTGAAGAGGTCCGCAAATCTTCTAATGTGGATATCCACTACATAAGACAAAAAGAGGCCAAAGGACTTGGTCATGCTGTCTGGTGTGCACGTAACTTTATCGGTGACGAACCTTTTGCCGTGTTGCTCGGAGATGATATCGTCGTATCGGAAGTGCCATGCACCAAACAACTGATTGATCAATATGATCAGGTTCAACATTCCATTGTTGGCGTACAAACCGTACTTGCTGAACAAACAGACAGATACGGCATTGTGGACCCGCTTCAATCGGATGGTCGTTTGACAGAGGTTCTCAGGTTCGTAGAGAAACCTGCCCAAGGCACAGCGCCTTCCAACCTGGCGATTATGGGGAGATACGTACTGAGTCCAGAGATTTTTGAACATCTGGAGCAACAGGAGATTGGTCAAGGGGGAGAGATTCAATTAACGGATGCGATTCAGCGTTTAAATGAGACACAAGGAGTGTATGCTTACGATTTCGAGGGAGTACGTTATGACGTGGGCGAGAAACTGGGATTCATTTTGACGACCATCGACTTTGCTCTGCAAAAACAGGAGCTTAGAATTCCGATGTTGCAGGCTCTGCAACAAATCCTGGAAAAAGAGTCGGTAGAACATGTAGCCGGGGGGGAGTTTGAATGAGTCCATCTCCCCAAACGAAGGAAGCGGAGATTGTTATGGACCCAAGTCTGGGGTACAATGCATCAACGATGGCAGGGCAAAATGCGGATAAAGTGTATCTATTTATGAAAAGGATGCTCGATTTGCTGGGTTCTTTCATAGGTTTAATCATTTTGTGCCCCTTGTTTGCCGTCATCGGATTACTGATCAAAATCGAGGCCCCGCAGGGGTCTGTTTTTTTTCGTCAGGTACGGGTCGGACAGAATGGGAAAGAGTTTCATATGTACAAATTCAGGTCGATGGTTGCGAATGCAGAAGATCTGCTTGAACAGCTGATTGACCAGAATGAAGTGAACGGGAACATGTTCAAAATAAAGAACGATCCTCGCATTACCCGAATTGGCAAGTTTATTCGAAAAACCAGTCTGGATGAGCTGCCTCAGTTATGGAACGTGTTCCGTGGAGAGATGAGTCTCGTTGGACCCAGACCGGCCCTGCCCAGAGAAGTGGAGAACTACACTTCTTATGATAGACAGCGCCTGCAGATGATTCCGGGATGTACGGGATTATGGCAAGTTAGCGGTCGAAATAGTGTTGGCTTTGATGAGATGGTAGAGCTTGATCTGACGTATGCCCGTGAGCGCAATATGATGGTGGATATCAAAATTATCTTCAGAACGTTCAGGGTGTTGGTTGGTTCGAAGGATGCGTTTTGAAACACGATTCTGGCTTTGAGGTGGCATAGCAGATATGCAAAAGACCGGTATACTTGCTGCATGGAACATGAAGTCGTTTAATATCATTCTTTTTTCGCTTGTCATTGTCTTCGCAGCAATCTATCTTCCGCTAATCTCGGTTGTTGCACTCCTATCTGTGATTCTGCTGGGCGTTTATATTAAACAGCCCAGCTGGATCTTTATGATTCTCATTGTAAGTTTTTCATTGTCCATTGATAAAATATTTAGCATTCATCTCGCAGGACTGGATTCGCTTTCCTTCTACAAGCTGGCGATCCTGGGTTTTGTCATCTCTCTTTTTTTACGCTTTGGTATTCGAAAAGATCTGATATATCCTGCTTTGGCAATCGGTTTTTTATTTGTGGAGAGTTATTTTCTATCTGATCTGCCGAGTAAGGTTAGTCCGCTTGATCCATTCAAGGCCTTTCTGGGAGTCATTGTTCCATTTTTGTTGCTGATGCCCCACTTTTCACGAGAGATCAGTCAACGAATCATACGTGTGCTCGCATGGCTGCCGCTGTTCAGTCTTGCTGGTGGGTATGTCCTGCAGCTGGCTGGCATTTTGTCCATTACTAATCTGGAGATGTCGGGAGTAACCCGATTACAGGGAGCTAACATCGCCGCGCATCTGGCCATGTTGTGTTTTATCTCGATCTGCGTCTGTCTGATTCAGATCAAGCAAGGCCATCAGGTTGTTCTGTATTACATGCTTACCTTGACGCATCTGGTCATTCTGGTCCAGACGGGAACACGGGGACCGCTTATCGCGTTGATTCCGATTATTCTGGTTTATCTATTTGATCAATTGAAAGCCTTCATTAAAGGCAGAGTCAGTGCCATCATTCCTCTCATTCTATTCGTTGTCGCTGTGGCCTATATGGTCATTGCACAGTGGGACAATTATGAGATGAGGTCAGAGAGCAAGGGCTTGTCGGGAAGAGATGTAGCCTGGAATTATTTTATTGGCAAAGCGAATGAGTATCCGATATTTGGACGTGGCCTCGGCTCAACTCTCGTAGCGAATGATGGAAGTATCTTTTCTGGCTTCGTCGTTCCGCATAATGAATACATTCGTTTTTATTACGATGGCGGGTTAGTTGGAGCCATCCTGTTGTTTCTTTCGCTGCTTTTGGTGTTCCGAGCCGTATACCTCCGATTGGGCGGCATGATCCGGTTGTATTTTGCCGGCATGATTATCGGTTTCCTGGCCTATTCCTTTTTTGACAATACCTTGTCCACGGTTCATCTGATTGCTCCATTCTGTATCTTCCTGAACGTGTTATATGCTACGGGAAATGGAGTCCATACCAAGTCAGGGGCCGAAGCAAAAGTGGATATACAGGTACAGCGAGCGAAGGACGTATCCTTTTCAAAGGAGATTAGAACATGAAGGTCTGTTTGATCAGTTCTACAGGCGGTCATTTTGATGAATTAACCAAAATTATTCCTGCGGTTGAAGAACATGATTATTTCCTGATTACCGAGAAGAACAAAAGCAGAAAAGTAGATTTGGCACAGGGCAAAGTATACTTCTTAATGCAGCAGGAACGAAAGAATGCGATGTTCCTGCTAATCTTTGTGGCTAATATTATTAAATCGTTCTTTCTATATCTGCGTGAGCGTCCAAAGGTGATTATTACGACAGGGGCGGGAGCCACATACCCTTTTTGCCTCATCGGTAAAATCTTCGGGGCCAAGCTGATCTATATCGAAAGTTATGCCAAAATCTATTCCTCCAGCGCTACCGGAAGATTGATGTACAAAATCTCGGATGAGTTCTTCATCCAATGGGAAACGTTGCAGGATAGCTATCCCAATGCGAAGTACAGGGGGGCTTTATTTTGATATTTGCTATCGTTGGAACCCAGCGTTTTTCCTTCAATCGGATGTTTGAACTTATTGATGAGGCGATTGAGGCGGGGATTATTGAAGATGAGGTTGTTGCCCAATCCGGATATACCGAGTATCAGCCGCGAAATTTCACTGCGATTCCTTTCCTTACCCAGGAAGAGATGAATGAATATGTGGAACGCAGCAGATGCATTATTTCTCATGCAGGTGTGGGTTCCATCACGAATTGTCTCGAACGCGGCAAGCCGGTTATCGTCATTCCACGCCGGAAAGAATGGGGCGAGCATGTGGATGACCATCAGCTTGAGATCTCCAAGGTTTTTCAGGATAACGGATACGTGGCCGTCGCGGAGAGTCAGGCTGAATTGCAAAAACTGGTTCCTTGCATAGAGGAGCTGACGTTCCAGCCCTATGTGAGAAAACAGTCTGATCTGATCTCATCCATCAAAAATTACGTGAACAGTCTATAAGAGGTTTGAAGATTAACCATAAAAAAAGGAGTCTATCATGAAACCAAAAGTATTGGTTGTTGGATCATCCTTGAAGGATATGGGCGGAATTGTGAGTGTCATCAAAAACATAGAGGATTCCTCCATCTCGGAAATGTATCCCATGCAGCGGGTTGAAACGTATATCACAGGCAGCGTGTTCTCACGGCTGCTTATTTTTATACGGGGATTCATTCAATTTTGGATGAAGATGTACACGTTCAAGCCGGATATTGTGCATATTCATATGGCGAACAACGGGAGTTTTTATCGGAAGTCTCTATTTCTGCTAACGGCACGAAAATTGTTTCGAAAGTCAGTCATTCTGCATGTTCATGCGGCGAGCTTTGATGATTTCTATAATCGATTCGCCCTGCAGCGCAAGTATTGTCATTACATTTTGAATCAGGCCGATAAATTGATTGTCTTATCCCAGACGTGGAAAGAATACTTTGTCACGATTGTGCCGGAGACAGCTGTTGAGGTGCTCTATAACGGGGTCTTTGTGAAAGAGCCATTTGCGAAAGAGCAGAAGGCGGCAGTTAATGCTCTCTTCATGGGAAGACTGGGTGAGCGAAAAGGAGTCTACGATCTGCTTCAGTCCATTGAACAATTGAAGGCGCGGGGGGTTACAGCCACTTTCAATCTGGCAGGTGATGGCGAAGTTGATGAAGTCAAAGCGCTCGTGCAGCAATATGGAATTCAGGATTGTGTCAACGTACTCGGCTGGATTAACGGAGAACAAAAGGAAAAGCTGATGCAGGAAGCGGATCTACTGGTCCTGCCTTCTTATCATGAGGGATTACCTATGGCCATACTCGAAGCAATGAATTGTGGCTTGCCCATTATATCGACCAACGTCGGAGGCATTCCCGAAGTGATTACATCCGGTCATAATGGGCTGTTAATCGAGCCGGGAGATGTGCACGAACTGACATCGGCACTGGAGTATCTCATCACGGATGAAGAGCTTAGAGCAAGAATGGGTTCACATAACAGAGAGATTATAACGAATAAATTCGATATGAATCTTCTCGTGGGCAGATTGTCGGGAATATATGATGCACTTCAAGTGAAGGTATCCTAGTGAACAGGAAAAGGTGATGAAATGAACCCCTTGGTATCTTGCATCATTACCACCCATAACCGGGCGGAGTTATTGAAAAATGCGTTGAGAAGTGTACGTGAGCAGACACATCCGTACCTGGAGATTTTCATCGTGGATGATGGTTCAGAAGATCAGACACCAGAAATCTGTCAGGCTTGGGCCCGAGAAGATTCACGAATTCGGTACATTCGGGTTCCGTATCCCAAAGGAGCCAATCATGCACGGAATGTAGGGATATCCCATGCGAATGGCAAGTACATTGCATTCCTGGATGATGACGATGAATGGATGGCTGACAAAATAAAAACCCAGGCGGAAGTGCTGGAGCGTACACAGGAATCATTCACCTTTTGCAGCAAGTATCTCGCATACACGAATGAGCAGCATCAGGTGGTCAAACGGAAATTGTCGGTGGAACCTCGTGAGGTTGTTCGGTATGAGGATCTGCTTACATTCAACTGGATCGGGGAAACGTCCAAAATCATGGTACTTACCTCACTGGCCCGTGAAGTTCGATTCGATGAGAATCTGACATCCGCTCAGGATTATGACTTTTATCTGCGCATATTGAAACGCGGCTACATCGCCGTGAATGTGAAAGAACCGCTGGTGGATATCAACATTCATAGTGGTCCACGAATTTCAACCTCTACAACGGCCAAGTACAAGGGCCAACGCAAGATTATTTTGAAATACTACAATGATATGTCCAAGGAACAGAAGCGTCGTCAGTTACACCACTATCGAATGCTCGAATGGTCGAGAAATACACTTCGCAATAATGTTTATTTGAAAAAGGCACTGTCGCTGTATCCCTGGTGGAAAGATTGGGTGCTGCTCAAGCGTAATACGAAAATTATGATGCAAGGATTTCTAATGAGATTTCATGCAAGACGCGCAGTTGGTACGTATACAGAGGAACCTGTGCGAATGAAACTAAAGTAAGAGGTGTCTGGATGGGAAATCCGACGGTGTATATGCTGCCCAAGATGATTGAAAACAATAAATTCAACGAGCTGTTATCCGATTCCATTGAGAACAAGGGATGGGAAGTAAAGCAGTTTACCAAAAAAGATCTGGTCAAACTGAAAAAAAATGATGTGCTGCATTTTCATTGGCCCAGCTTCTATTACAGAGGTTCATCCGTGCTGGCAACAGTGATCAAATCCATACTGTATGTATTGATGATTTGTTTTGCACGCTTGCGCGGGGCCAAATTGTTCTGGACCGTGCATAACATCTGGCCTCACAACAGCGGCAAGACGCGGTTCGATTATTGGATGAGAAAAATACTGGTCCAAAATTGCTCCAAGCTGATTGTCATGGGCAAACCCTTGATCTCCGAGATCTGTTCGACGTTCGGGATTGATTCCAGCCGGATCGAGGTTATTCCGCATGGACATTACAAGGGAGTGTATCAGGGAAAAGGCGTGAATATCCGCTCCCGGTTTGGCATCCCGGAGGATAGTTATGTGTATGCGTTCTTCGGTCAGGTCTCGCCGTACAAGGGCGTGGATGATTTGCTGGAGGCATTCAAGGATCTGAAATCGGATCAGGCCCATCTGTTGATTGCCGGTAAAAAGGTGAAGGACTACGATCTCGGTGAAGAATTTCTCGAGAGTGGACATATTCATACCCATTTTCATTTTATTGAAGATGATGAATATTCGGACTACTTCGATGCGGTCGATTCGATCATTCTTCCATACAAGCAAATTGCGACTTCCGGCAGTGCGATTCTGGCATTGACCTTCTGCAAACCGGTGGTGGCACCACGGATTGGCTTGTTGGAGGAATATCTACCTGAAGATTGTGCGGTACTCTATGAACCTTCGGATCCGGATGGATTACTCAAAGCGATGAATATGATCCGATTAAAACAATCGGAGTTTCAGGAAGGCAGTGGTTTTGTCAAAGCGTTAGAGCGGCTGGATTGGCCAGTGATTGCCCAAAGGACACTTACCCTGTACTCCAGTTAGTGCAGATCAAAGGGTGGACCTAATTGAAGAATATGGGGATGAAATGATGAAAGTAACCATCGCGATCTGTACGTATAACCGTGCACAGGATGCGGTAGAGGCTATACGAAGTGCCATACAACAGAATTACGCAAGCAGCGATTATGAGATCATACTCATTGATAACAACTCAAAAGACAACACGCGGGAAATCGTACTTCAAACCATTCTACAGTATGAGAACCATTCGATCCGGTATGTGCTGGAAGAAAAGCAAGGCTTGTCTGTAGCCCGCAATCGGGCCATTCATGAGGCGAAAGGCGAGTATATCCTGTTCCTTGACGATGATGCCTTTGCTTGCAGGGACTGGATTCGCCAGATCGTCAGCGTGTTTGAGATGAGCGAGAGTATCGGTTGTGTCGGTGGCAAGATTGATCCGATCTGGGAAGTACCTGAGCCGATGTGGATTCCACCAGAGAACAGGTCGCTGTTCACGATTCTCGATTTTGCAGATGAAGTCACTGAAATGAAGAGTCCCTATATTCCATTTGGCGCCAATGTGGCCTTTCGCTTATCGGTCTTTGATCAACTGGCTCCCTTCCGTGAAGACCTTGGAAGAGTGGGGAACAATCTTCTTTCCAGTGAAGAGAGTGAGTTGATTGCAAGAATCCGGACCAAGTTCAAGGTATATTACACGCCGTATGGTGCGGTACAACATAAAGTAGCCAAAGAGCGAACGACGAAGAATTGGTTTCTCCGCCGAATCTATTGGCAGGGTGTCAGTGATGCCATACGTGATCAGGATCGTGGTGTTGTGCGTACTGCCAAACATGGCCTTAAGCTGGCACAAGGGGTCACGACGGCACTGATCTACATCTATAATGCAGATCGGTTCACTCGTCAGCTTGCCAAAGTATGTTACAGAAACGGCATGATCGTTGGGTCGCTTCGTCAAAATAGTAAGGGATGAGGATCGCTATGGCGCAAGTTGCACTTCGCAAAGTATTCAGAGGAAACGGCTTAATGAGTGCCATATTTCAGACAAGTGGAACCAATCTGCTCGTCATGACACTGACGATGCTGTCTTCCATTTTGACGTCACGCATGTTCGGCGTAGAGGGAAAGGGTGCATTCTCGGCCATCCTGTTCTGGCCGGCGCTTTTAACTGGATTGGTCGGTTTCGGACTGCCAACTTCTATCATTTATAACATCAAACAGAGCGCAACCGAGAAGAGTGCGCAGTATGTTCGGCTAAGCTTTCTTTTTCAAGTTCCGGTATGCATCATCATTGGTATAATTGCCTGGTTCGGATTACCGTTCTGGCTCTCCAGCTTTCCGCCAGAGGTTGTGCAGATATCCAGATGGTATACGATTGCTACGGTTCCTGTACTCATAGTCATCAATCTCATATCAGCCCTCTCGCAGAGTCGGGAGAAGTTCGCTGTATATAACGGTATCCGGTTAATGATCCCCCTGTTTAATGTAGGCGGGCTTTTTGTGTTATGGGGCCTGGGCATGCTGAGCATTCAGCTCGCGGCTGCAATCTATTTTGTAACGAGCTTCTCAGTGGTGGCGTGGGCTATCTATGCCAACCGTAATGAATTAAGACTGAGATGGTTCAAGGATCGGGTGGACCAGAGTTCGGCCAAGAAGCTTTTCGGTTATGGCAGCAAGGTGTATGGCGTTGAATTACTAGGAACATTGTATACCCAGTTCGACAAAATCATTATTTTGGCTTTGCTCACCCCGCGTGATTTTGGATTGTATTCTGTCGTATTTGCGCTGTCCCGAATCTACAATGCAGTTCAAACGGCGATTAGCAATGTTGTTTTCCCAAAAGTGACCGGATTGCCCCAAGAGCAGATTATTCGAACGGTCGGCAGAGCCTTCCGCATCTCGCTTATGGTCATGATGATCATTGTTATACCGACCATGTTTGTGGGGAACTACCTGATGGGCATTCTGTTTGGATCCGAATTTTTGGAAGCGAGCGTGGCATTTTATATTTTGGCAGTTGAATGCATCATTGGTGGTGGCTCCTGGATTCTGGCATCCGCCTTCAATGCACTTGGTCGACCAGGGCTTGTGATGATCAGACAACTTATTGCACTCTCGGTGACGGTGGCCTTATTCTTCGTGTTCACCCCGTTATGGGGGCTCAACGGAATTGCGGTTGCTTTGCTGATCGGTTCCATTGTGCGAATGGTGGTTACTGTGGCTGCCATGAAGATCGTATTCAAGGTGAAGTTTGCCGCCATGTTCTATGACAAGGAAGATCTGCCGTTTCTCTATGAACGGTTAAACAAAAAAAGAAGAAGAGTCACCCAAGGAGGAGATGGAGATGCTGGGCACTAACAATATTCATCCGATGGAAGAGTTGAAGGGACATTTACGTCAGATTTTGAAGGTCATTCCACCGCGTACCGAGATCTATTATCTGGATTACCCGGTGCACAGCAATGGTGGAGACTTGTTGATCATGAAAGGTACTGAAGCGTTCTTCCGAGATCATGATATTCATGTACGTGCCAGATACAGCATTCTGGATTGCCCTTTGTCTCTTAAGGTTCCGGAAGGTATCACGATTGTGTTGCACGGGGGAGGTAACTTTGGTGATCTGTACCCTGCCCATCAGAAATTGAGAGAACGAATGATTGCCCAACATCCGAATCACCGGATCGTGATTCTGCCTCAGACGATGTTTTACAAGAGTGATATTGAATTGAAAAAGACAGCCCAAGTATTCAATCGTCATAAGGATGTGCACTTTTTTGTCAGGGACACATTATCTTATGAGATAGCCAGTAAAGAGTTTCAACAAACGAATGTGTACCTTTCTCCGGATATGGCGCATCAGTTGTGGCCTCTTAAGTCCAAGAGCCAGCCTAGTGCAGAGATGTTGTATTTCTTCCGTAAAGACATTGAGAAGACTCAGAATCAGGTGCATTACGAATCCGTCAGTGGACCCAAGGCCACGTTTAAAGACTGGGAGACATTGTACAACCGGGTAGACCGCAAGATCATTCGCATGATTACATCCCGGTTGAAGTCAGGGAAAGGCAGTTCTTTCGCCCGCTGGTTGTGGTACAAATACTCTGATCGGATGGTACATACGGCCATTAAGGAATTCAATAAATACCAAACCATCACGACATCCCGTCTGCATGGACATATTCTGGCTTGTCTCCTGGATCAACCGAACATTCTGCTGGATAATTCGTATGGCAAGAACTCGAATTATTATGCGGCCTGGACGAAGAACAATCCGGCAGGCAGATTGGAGTCCAATCAGACCAGCACATATAGCAAGCCAACCGAGACCGGCAAGGGAGCGAGTACGGTTGTGCTGTCGGATGGTGCAGCCCTATGAGAAGTATTCTGTTATCCGGCGGTTCTGGCAAGCGTCTCTGGCCGTTATCTAACGATTCCAGATCCAAGCAGTTTCTTAAAGTACTTCATGGGCCTGAAGGGAATTCGGAATCCATGGTACAGCGGGTATGGCGACAGCTGAATCATGCCGGACTTGCATCACAGGCGCTTATCGCGACCAGTTTGCCACAGGTGGAGATTCTGACTTCTCAGCTGGGAGACGATGTAAGACTGGTCGTGGAACCTGAGCGCAGAGATACGTTTCCTGCCATTGCACTCGCGGCCTCCTATCTGTATTCCGTAGAGAGTGTAAGTCTGAATGAGACCATTGCAGTCTTGCCAGTAGATCCTTTTGTTGAAAAAGAGTTCTTTGAGGTTCTGGCGACCTTGCCGGAGATACTTGATAAGTCTGGTGCTGATTTGGCCTTGATGGGGGTCGTGCCGACGTATCCGTCTGAGAAGTACGGATATATCATTCCGCAGCCTGTATCTTCCAAAGAAAATAACAATGAATACGTGAACGTAGCGAAGTTCCAGGAAAAACCCTGCGAATCCGATGCGGCCCTCATGATTGAGCAGGCCGCATTATGGAATTGCGGGGTTTTTGCCTTTAAGCTGGGTTATTTGATTAATCTGCTCATTGAGATGGAACTGCCCATACAGTATGACGAAATGCTGAAGCAATACGGAAGATTGAACAAGATCAGCTTTGATTACCAGGTTGTCGAGAAGGCGAATCAGATTATTGCCATCCCTTATAACGGATTCTGGAAAGATCTAGGTACATGGAACACGCTCACGGAAGAGATGGGAACCTCGGTGGTAGGAAAAGGGTGGATTACGGGAGATTCCCTGAATACACACCTGGTCAATGAACTGAACATTCCAGTTGCGATATTGGGCTTGTCGAATGTGGTGGTAGCCGTGAGTCCGGACGGCATTCTGGTCAGTGACAAAGAAGCTAGTCCACGGATCAAGGAAATCTTGAAGAACGAGGATCAACGCCCCATGTATGAGGAGCGCAGGTGGGGTTGCTACCGAGTGCTGGATTATACAAGAAACGAAGCCGGCGGCGAAGTTCTCACCAAACGAATCTGCATCAGTGCCGGGAAAAACCTGAGTTATCAATATCATCTGCTCCGCAATGAGGTATGGACGGTTGTATCGGGAACAGGGGAATTGATCCTGGATGGGCAGAGCCGAATGATCGGGCAGGGAGATACGGTGATCATTGACCGGAGTAAGCTTCATTCCGTCAGAGCAGTTACGGAACTTGAGATCATCGAAGTACAGATCGGCAGCCAGCTGATTGAGGAAGATATCGTTAGAGTGTCTATCGAATGGCAGGACATTGTTCAGACATATGTGAAACACGCGTAACCAACACATTAGGACATGGGGGAGATTAGGGAATGAATATTACGGTGATTGGCACAGGGTATGTGGGTTTGGTATCGGGCGTTTGCTTCTCAGAACTGGGAAATAACGTGATCTGTGTCGACAATAATGTGGAAAAAGTGAACATGTTGACGGATGGTCAAGTTCCGATCTATGAACCGGGTCTGAAGGACATCATGAATGCGAATATGAAAGCAGGAAGGCTATCCTTCACCACGAACATTCAGGATGCGATCAGTCGTTCGGATATCATTATCATCGCGGTAGGAACGCCATCTCTACCGAATGGCGAAGCGAATCTGAGTTTTATTGAGCTTGTCGCGCGAGAAATTGGTTCTTATATGGATAATTATAAAATAATAATGACTAAAAGCACTGTTCCTGTCGGAACCAACGATCGCATTCAGGAATGGATCAGCAGTTTGACGAATCATCCGTTCGACATGGCATCGGTACCTGAGTTCCTGCGAGAAGGTACCGCTGTGCAGGATACACTCTATCCTGACCGAATAGTCATTGGGACACATAGCGAACGGGCGGTTGCCACACTGAAGGAGCTGCATCAGCCATTAACCGATCAGATTATCGTTACGGATATCCGCTCGGCAGAAATGATTAAATATGCATCCAATGCTTTCCTGGCGACCAAGATCTCATTTATCAACGAAATCTCTAATATCTGTGAAAAAGTAGGTGCAGATGTCAGCCGCGTTGCCGAAGGCATGGGATATGACAGACGAATCGGTGCTTCCTTTCTCAAGGCAGGCATTGGTTATGGAGGGTCCTGTTTCCCAAAGGATACACAGGCTCTGATTCAAATTGCAGGTAATGTGGATTATGACTTCAAACTGCTGAAGTCTGTGGTCGAAGTGAATAAAGATCAACGCTTCAACGTAATTCGAAAACTGGAAGACGCACTAGGCTCACTCGAAGGGAAGGAGATTGCCATCTGGGGGCTCGCTTTCAAACCGGATACCGATGACGTTCGTGATGCTCCAGCGATTGAGATCATTCAGCGTTTGCTTGAGCAGGGGGCAGTGATTCGGGCGTATGATCCCATCGCTACCGAGAACTTCCGCAAAGAGGTGGATTCCCCATCCATTACGTGGAAAGAGCGTGCTATGAACGCGGCGGAAGGCGCAGATGCACTCTGTGTTCTGACCGAATGGAAAGAGTTCATGGAGGTTAATCTGACTGAGTTGGCAGCACATATGAATCAGCCCATCCTGATTGATGGAAGAAACATCTACGGAGAAGATCAGATCAAAGATACGTCCTTCCAATACTACTCTGTTGGTCGTCCGGGTCTAACCAATATTGATGGAAGAAAAACGGCAGTCATCTGACGGAGGCCTATACCATGAGACGCGGGATCAAAATAACATTAGGTGCGATTTCCCTTGTTGCAGTCGTTATGATTGGATATTCTGTGTATCTGTATCTGCATGTTAAATCAGCGGCGGATCAAATGTATGAACCCCGGGAACCTATCAAACAGGTATCCATTGTCGACCAGAGGGGCGGGGGAGATTTCCCTGTGGATATGGAGAATGAAGAGCCTTTTAATGCTTTGATCCTGGGTGTGGATGAGCGTTCCAATGATCGGGGGCGCTCCGATACCATGATTGTATTGAGTGTCAACCCTGCGAAACAATCTGTACTCATGTTTAATATCCCCCGGGATACCAGAACAAGTATTGTAGGATATGGTTCAGAGGATAAGATCAATCATGCTTACGCTTTTGGTGGTGTTAACATGGCTGTGCAAACAGTGGAACAATTACTCAATGTTCCCATACACTACTACATGAAAGTGAATATGGAGGGCTTTGCACAAGTCATCGACATGGTGGGTGGAGTGAATGTGAATAACCCGTTCGCATTTGACTATGAGGGTTATCGGTTCGAGCAAGGGAATATTCATCTGGATGGTGAAGCTGCTTTGGGATTTTCGCGGATGCGTTATGATGATCCGAAGGGAGATCTCGGGCGGAATGACCGCCAGCGGGAGATCATCAAACAAGTGCTGAAGAATACGGTCCAGGTATCCAACGTGTTGCAACTGGAGACGTTGCTGGACGAAGTCAGTGCTCACGTCAGAACGGACGTTACCTTTGATGAGATGAAGCAAATGTTCTCCAATTATCGTTCGGTACTGGAACATATTGAATCCGTCGAGATTAAAGGCACGGGCAAGAAAATAGACGGAGTGTATTACTATATCGTGGAACAGTCGGAAAGAGACAGGATACATCAGATGATTGAAGAACATTCAAAATGATCGGATAGGGCGGTGAACCAGATGCGTATCTCCAGGCTAATGAAATTGTCCCTGATTGTGCTACTAATGTATATGCTCATGATACCCGCAAGTACCAATTATGTTCAATCAGCTCAAAGCTATCAATGGAATAATATACCTATTGGTGGTGGGGGGTACGTTACGGGGGTGGTCATTCATCCGACTGAGCCTGATCTGGTTTACGCTCGAACTGATGTTGGAGGAGCTTACCGACTGGATGTAACTTCAGGAGATTGGGTTCCACTACTGGATCATTTTGGAGATGAAGACAGCAATCTGTACGGCGTGGATGGAATTGCGCTGGATCAGCAAAACCCCAATATCGTGTATATCGCTGCTGGGAAGTACGGGAACGTGGGGCCGAGCGATATTCTGAAATCCACAGATCGAGGAGAAACATGGATTCGAACCGGACTCAATCTTCGGAATGAATCGAATGGAAATATCCATCGAGCCATGGGAGAGAGCATCGCCGTCAATCCCACGAACTCCAATTACCTGCACGTGGGTACACGATATGATGGATTGTACACCTCCAGTGACGGTGCAGCAACGTGGAGCAAGGTATGGGATGTACCGAGCGGGCTGTCCGGTGAAGGAATACGGAGTGTAGCTTATGGATTGAATCCCGTGACAAAGCAAGGTCAAGTTGTGTATGCAGGGGTTCGCGGCATTGGTGTGTATAGCAAAGCACCAAGAAGCAATGGGCAGACCACCTGGCAACTTACCGGGAGAAGTCCCGAATATCCTGCACGCATGACTGTGGCGAAAAACGGGACGTTGTATGTGACCACTGATAATCAAGGCGTCTACAAGTTCAACGGTGTGCAGTGGACGAATATAACACCCAGCTCCAGTTACTCATCTTATTATGGAATCACGATTGATCCCAATAATGATAATCACATCCTGGCAGCCGTTCGAACAGGCGGAGATAATCTGCCACTGTATCGTTCCGTTAATGGCGGACAGAGTTGGACAACAGTGAGCAAAACGCTGGTATCCAAACCGTCATGGTGGACACCCAACATGTTTTTCTCAGCGACATCCAGTATCAAGTTTGACCCACATAACCCGGGCACCGTATATGCTACAGACTGGTTTGGCGTATACAAGACAGACAACATCAATGGTACAAATGGATTGACTGGAAGTACTGCGAGTACATGGGAAGCTATTACCGATGGTCATGAAGAAGTCGTTGCGCTGACTGCATCCACACCGCCTCAAGGTGTTTCATTTTTTAGCGGTTTAACCGATCAGATCGGATTTAGACATGAGAATGTATCCGATGTTCCTCTCAATAAAATCCCGCTCGCGGGTATGCGAGAAATTGTAAGTATTGACTATCATGAAGCAAATCCGAATTACATGATATTTCTGGGAAGCAGCGACTGGTATGGTACCACCACACGTTTATTTGTCTCTTCCAATAACGGAGTTACCGTAACTCCAATGAATGTTCCGGCTGGCTCCAAGCTGGGGAGGGTCGCCTACTCGGCCATCAATCCGAATGTAATTGTTTATTACCCCCAGACCGGTAATCCGGTCAGAAGCACGAATCGTGGCGCAACATGGCAAAATATGAACGGTGCCCCTTTTCAGGCTATCGGGGGGAATATGGTTTTCGCCTATAATCATCCACTGGCTGCCGATCGCATCAATGGATATAAATTTTATATGTATGCTGCTGGTTATATGTATCGCTCAACGGATGCAGGTGCCAACTGGTACAAAGCCAATGCGGTTCGCCTTCCTGTTAATACGGATATCAATAAGAGCTCCATTAAAGTCGAGGCTGCACCTGGTGTGGCGAATGCCGTATGGGTAAGTTTGGGAACCGATGGACTATATGCATCGACGAACTCGGGAAATACATTTTCCAAGATCCAGAGCGTACAGAATTCCAAATTATTTGCTTTTGGAAAGGCTCAGCCAGGCAAATTGGTTCCAGCCGTCTATGTATATGGCACCGTAAATAATGTGAATGGATTCTTCCGTTCAGATGATATGGGGGTAACCTGGAACAATATAGGTCCTACAGGTGCTGGAATTGGACTTGGCAATGAACCGCAAATTATGGCGGCAGACCGTCAAATCTATGGCCAGGTATATGTAGGTACGAATGGCAGAGGGGTGTATGTCGGTTCATTAGAATAAAGAAAGAGATATGAAAGTGGTGATGAATAATATGATGGAGGAGGGTTCCAGGCGCACGAGACAAAGGCATGTTCGAAGAACGTACGGATTTCTTATAGCTCTGTTGCTGATTGTGATCTGGATACTGGTCATCTGGTCCATGTCTACCCAATCCTCTCAGCAGCAGGACATTCAGCCCTGGCTTCATAAATGGTCCCAAAAAGTACAGATTGGCTTCGTACTTCCTGATATCCAATTCACATATGGGGAGTATGAGTATTCCCTGAAGCAGCGGCCGTATGATTTTGCAGAGTTCATCTTTCGCAAAAGTGCGCATCTATTTGTATACGCTGTGCTCGCCATGCTTGTGTATGGCGGGCTGCGATACAGGAGAATCCGTATCATGACTTGTATTGTTGCTGCTCTTGCTGTGGTACTTATCATCGCATCCATTGATGAGTATATTCAGCAGTTCAGTCCAAATCGGACAAGCTCGATACGTGATGTTGGAGTGGACTTGCTTGGCGGTTGCTGTGGGATTGCCATATATGCTTCGCTTCTGTCCATCACCCGCAGGATCAGAAGGGGAAGACGTGATTCGGTTTACGATAAGTGATTTCCCAGGAAATGCTGTCTTCAGAACCCGCTTCTACTTGTCTGCTATCCATCATAAAGTGGTATGGAGTAGGACAAGGAGGGTGGAGACATGCTACGAAAAAGGAATAGGAATGTTTTGCTCAAAAAGATAGGCTTCATAGCAATCGTTTTGATATTGCTATGGTTGATCGGCAGAACCATTCCGTATTTATTTCGGGCAGATACACCGGATGAAGCTGCTGCTATTGCCGAAGAGTTTTACAAATATGAACAGTCGGGTGACTTCGGCAGTTCGTGGGAATTGTTTCATCCCCTGATGAAAGAGCGGTTTCCAAAGAGCGCATATGTACAGAACCGAGCACATATATTCATGCAGCATTTTGGCGTGGAAACCTTTGAACTGGAGATGGAAGAGCCGGAGCGTGAGTTTGATGTAACGGTAGTGGATGGCGTGAAGCCATTCTCCGAAGCCTACAAAATCCGGGTTACTCAGATGTACTCAGGCACCTTTGGGCAATTCGATATTGTGCAGACCTGTTATCTGGTAGAGGATGGAGATGAGTGGAGCTTACTCTGGTATTATCCAAATTCAAAGAATGAGGATACCCCGAAGGAAAATAACAGTGAATGATGAAACATTATCGTGAAAGCAACTGGAACTACGGGATATAAATATTCACACATACATTGAACCAAATTGTATCATTTACCTAACACAAAGCTCTATAAATGCGAGACTTTTGTCGCATTTATAGAGCTTTTTTTGTATTTTACATCATTTCAGGGCTTTAAGTCTTGACATTAGTCCCGGTGTCAAGTAAATTACGAGGTAGATACAAAATGTATCAATTTTCAGCGTCTAACGACAAATAACAGGGACTTCTAAGCTCCTTGTGAGGGGAAGGAATATTATTGATCGAAACGGGCCGCTTTTACTGTGTCAGTTGTGGGATGATTGTGTCGGTCACTAGAAGCTCTGTCGAAATGAAGGAAGAGGGCAATGGAGGCAATCACGTATTTCGCACCGGATTCTACCGGAGTGAAATGCCGCTTGGATGCTGTGAAGCGTGTGTAGTTGAAGCGAAACGTCAGGGGAAATCCCAGTTTGCGGGACAATATACTAAAGATTATGATACACTATGTTCATATGAGAAACGGGCATGAAGTATATGCTCGTCCATGAAGGAGGGGATTGAATGCAGCAGGAGCCGGTCGTCCGGATTCAGGGCGTCAGCAAAATCATATCCTCCCGATCATTGGTCAGCGACCTGACTCTGGATATTTCTCCGGGGCAGGTTTTTGGTTTTTTAGGACCTAATGGTGCGGGGAAAACAACGACGATTCGAATGATGGTTGGACTGATGTCCATCAGTAAAGGTGACATTTTGATCTCGGGTCACAGTGTGAAGGATGAGTTTGAACAGGCGGTAGCCCAGGTAGGAGCCATTGTGGAAAATCCGGAGATGTACAAGTTTCTGACCGGGTACCAGAATCTCGTTCACTTTGCCCGCATGTCGCCGGGAGTTACGAAAGAACGGATTGCGGAAACGATTGAACGAGTGGGGCTTACGGCTCGGATTCATGATAAGGTCAAAACCTACTCCCTGGGTATGCGCCAGCGTCTGGGTGTCGCACAAGCGATATTACATAAACCGAAGCTGCTTGTTCTGGATGAGCCGACCAATGGTCTGGACCCCCAGGGCATACGGGAACTGAGAGATTATTTGCGTCAGCTTACCCAAGAGGAAGGTCTTACGGTCTTCGTATCCAGCCATCTGTTGTCGGAGATGGAACTGATGTGTGATACCGTGGCCATCATCCAGAACGGCAAGTTGATTGATGTAAGAAACCTTCGGGCTGAAGCCGGTTCGGATGCATTAATCGAAGTTGCTTTTGAGCTGAATGATGCTGACCGCGCTGCGGATCTGATTCAGGGTGCTACCGTACAGGACAATGTCCTGGTGATGCGGGTGTCTCGTGAGCAGATTCCAGATATCAATGCCAAGCTGGTTAGCGAAGGGTTTCAGGTATACGGTATTCGTAACGTGACTCACACCCTGGAAGAACAATTCTTGCAAGTAACTGGGGGTGGAGGCATTGGGTAGTTTCGGTAATCTGATATTGAATGAAAATATGAAAATTTTCCGTCGTCCTCGTACCTGGATCATGTTATCGATTCTGGCGCTGATCTCGCTGTTAATGCCAGTGTTACTTCGAGAAGGAATGGGGTCCAATGAAGTCTTATACTGGGAAGCGGCTGTGACGACCATCCAGATTACGTTTTTCCTGAACACGATCTTCTGTGTCGTGATTGCAGCGGAATCGGTCGCAGGCGAATTCACCTGGGGCACCATTAAGCTATTGCTAATCCGTCCATGGTCACGAAGCAAAGTTCTCGCTTCCAAATACCTGACTGTAATTGGCTTTAGCATTTTGAGTACATTGCTGGTCATCGTGATGGCGATGTTAACGTCCTATATTCTTTTCTCGCATGATGCTCCGGGTGGAAGCAGTAGTCCGGCTACGAATGCTCTGACGCTATGGGGATATCTGTACGTTGATCTGTTCATTACGCTTGCGATTGCGTTCATGGTGTCCTCCGTATTTCGTTCAGGCGCACTTGCGATTGGATTATCCCTATTCATTATGTTCTCACAAAGTATCTTCTCACTCATATTCAATCCAGACCGTTATGAGTGGGCCAAGTATGTTCTATTCAACAATATGGATCTTAGCAAATACATGACCTCCGGGGCGGATTTTGCGCTAATGGGTGGCTCGAGTGCAGGAATGACGCTTGGTTTCTCCATTGCAGTTTTGGCCGTGTATTATGTTATTTTCATGGTGATTTCCTGGGTAGTATTCAGCAAAAGAGATGTGGCAGGCTAACGCCTGCTTCTTTTTTTTGTTCCCATTCTGCTTTGTGAAGAAAAAAGTGTATATTCAGAATCGGCTGTGGCATGACTGTCATTTAAGGGTACTTAGTATCAGTAGCGTTTTTCATAATTCGAATTTCACCGCTCACGGGTACAAGATATAGATGAATAGGATCATTTCGATCTTTATCTTGCTGATTGGAAGACGCTCAGGGGATTTATGAAAAAAGCTCTCATAAGTAAATGACTAGATATACATATCACCGCCGCAGTCACTTTGGCAGAGCAGCGCATGGAGGGATCACGTTTCTTGATAAATAACAAGTTCTACCGCATATGCACAGCGATTATTCTGCTGCTGCTCATCGTGTATCTGGGGGATAAAGTAAACTTTATTTTCAGACCCTTGACCTCACTGATTCACATCATCATCATTCCGCTACTGATTGCTGGTTTTTTCTATTATCTGCTGCGCCCGCTCGTCGATTATATGGAAAGGCATAAGATCAAACGTGCATTGTCGGTTCTGATTATTTATGTCGTGATTGCATTAATGCTTGCAGGTTTCAGTGTGCTCGTATGGCCTTCCTTACGTGAACAACTGATGAATTTTGTGGAGAATGCTCCAGCGTTGGTTGCTTCGCTCAGCGATCAGTTGGCTGGACTTGAGAATAATCGTTTTGTCTCCAAGTATCTGCCGAAGGACTCCGATCTGTTCGCGCAATTATCGGATTATCTGAGCCAAGGAATCACTCAGGTCACCGATTATGTCTCCGGGTTATTCTCGGTGGTATCCAATCTGGTTATTATCCTGGCAACGTTCCCGATCATGCTCTATTACATGCTCAAGGAGGGAAGCAAGTTTGGGACGAATCTAACCTTGTTATTGCCGAGACATTATCGCAAGGATGGAGAAGAAACCGTCCATGAGATCGATGAAGCACTAAGCAGTTATATCGTCGGCCGGGTTATTGTTAATGTAGCCCTGGGGATTCTGATGTACATCGGTTTTCTCATCTTAGGTTTGCCGTATGCGTTGCTGCTGACCGTCGTATCCATTATCCTAAACTTCATTCCTTATGTGGGGGCTTTGCTGGCAGCTATCCCGGTTGTCATTGTCGCGTTTATTGAATCACCTTCGATGGCGATCTGGTCACTGGTCATTATTGTGATCGCACAGCAAATTCAGGATAACCTGATCTCACCTTACGTCTATGGCAAGCAGCTCGATATTCATCCACTGACTACCGTTATCTTGCTCCTCGTAGGTGCCGATCTGGGGAATATTCTGGGCATGATTATCGTTATCCCGCTATATATGATCCTGAAAATTATAGTTCGCAGAGTCCATTATCGGATTGTCGAGGATAAGACTGAACTTTGAATTGAATCTGAAATACAACTCTGTCATGTGTCTCCACTAATGTTTGCTCTTGAATCACATAGATAAGCTCATCAGGATAAGCCGCATCTCAATGGTGAAGGGTCAGGTAACTTGCCCTCGCAATTGATATGCGGCTTTATTTTTATGTTCATACTTATTGCTCACTCGTGTTACATCTGTTATACTTGATATATAACAGATGACAAGAAAGAAGGTGAACTCTTGATTATTCAACTGGATATGCAGTCCGAACTTCCCATCTATTCGCAGCTTGTTTATCAAATTATCGAAGGCATTGCTAGTGGTGAGTTACAGCTAGGTGAGGCGCTACCTTCGGTACGGAATTTGGCAGCAGATATTGGAGTTAACCTTCATACGGTCAACAAGGCTTATACACTACTCAAGCAAGATGGATACATTCTAGTTCATAGACAAAAGGGAGTCGTAGTAAACCCTGATGGAATGCCTGATTTAACGGATGATTTTTTGAAAAAGCAGCAAAGCGAATTAAGACCGATTATTGCCGAAGCGATATGTCGCGGAATGACCAAAGAAGAACTATCTGCGGTGTTAGACCAAATTTATGATGATGTAAAGATGGGTCACAACAAAGAATAAGCGAATCAAGGGAGTGTGTTATGTATGCAACTATTTAGTATATTACCTGTCATCTTAATCTTTGCTCCATTAGCCTTACTTCTATCCTTTGCACCATATGTGACAAGGGAAACAATTAGCTTTGGGGTTACGGTAAGTGAATCTAATTACTACACTCCAATCTTACGTAAGCTACGGAGTACATTTGCTACAGTAAGTCTGATCGGAAGCGGGATGGTTATCCTTGTCTGTCTGTATTTACTCCGATCTGCTAATGAAGAGTCTACCGCAATGATCACCGGCGTGTGCACAATGATCTTCATTGTGTACTGGGCAGCCCTGAATATATTATTTCATTTCAAGATGAAAAAGATAAAGGGAACACTTACAACTGTAGAAGCACCTCAAAGAGTTAAAATTGATACCAACTTCCGCCAAAATAAGCTCACCTATTCCAACTATTGGTTCCTCATTCACATTGCTATTATTGTAGCCATTGCGATTATTTCGATCCTGAATTATAAGGCACTACCTAACGTCATTCCAATAAAATATGATCTTCAGGGCAATGTCACTTCCAGTGTGCCTAAAACCTACCTTTCGGTACTGGCTATTAATCTTGTACAGCTAGGAATCATTGCACTTATGGTGTTGGTGAACTGGAGTATTAAAACAAGCAAACAACAGCTTACTGCATCTAATCCTGCCAAATTTGCTGCTGATAATATTCAATTCCGCCGTAAATGGTCCCTATTTACGCTTGTAACAGGCGTACTTCTTACCATTTTATTTGCCTTCATTCAGATCAATATGTTCGTCCCTAATCTGGTCTTGTTAACAGCTATTAGCTTCATCACGCCTGTGGTGATCGTGTTAGGTGTTGTATGGCTGTCTCTCACCGGCAGACAAGGCGGTGGGAAAATTCGTAATCAACAAGAGGATCACGAACGATCTAAGGAACAGCCTGTGAATGACGATGATTATTGGAAGCTTGGGTTTATTTACTTCAATGCCAATGATCCTTCTTTAACCATAGAAAAGCGTTCTGGAATAGGCTGGACGATTAACTTCGCTCGTCCACTATCTTGGGTCCTGTTGTTATTCATCATTGCTATTGCCGTTATAAGTATAGTTTTGTATGTCTGATTCTGCCGGTGACATCCAACCCAGCAGCTGCTGAAGAAACCGCTGGTAAATCCAGTTCCTATTCGTGAGATTGCAGAAAAGAATGGGGCTGAGATATCTTGGCAAAAAACAGGACAGATCACAATACGAAAAAATGAGCTTACTATTGTAGTTAAGGTAGGAGAGAAACAGGCGAAAATGATGTGCAAGTGTCTATGAATCAGTTCCAAAACTGGAAATCGGCTCTTCAAGGTCATTCCAATGTAACGTACAATAGCTATCCAAAGGTAAATCATCTTTTATCCAGCTATGATGGACTTTCAATCGGTCAAGAGTACGCTGAGCCATCTAATGTCTCCAAAGCCATTATCGATGATATTGCGAAGTGGGTATTAAAATCAAAGTAAAAACGGGAGTTCCATTCTTGGTTGAATGATAACATGGAGAAGTGACCGATGGGTCTAGATATAATAAGAAGAGCACTTACCGATGTAGGCAAGTGCTCTTCTTTCTTATATATAAAGTTGCTTTATTTAGCCCAACTATGCCTTTTTCTCATCTTCATCGGTGTAGTCAGACATGGTCAGTGGTTCCTTGGGAACAACGGCCACTTTGTAGAACCGATTCTTGTCTTTTTCCAGCAAAACAAAGATCAGATTCTCGAACTCATATTCTTCCTGTTCGTTCATCTCGGGACGATGGCTATAGAGCCATCCGCCAATGGTATCCCACTCATCTGCATCCAGGCTGGACATGAACATGTCGTTTACCTTCGATAAGGAAACCTTGCCATCCATAATGACATAGTTCTCATTGATGACCTGGATATCCTCCACTTCGTCTGCGTCGAACTCGTCGCGGATCTCACCAACAATCTGCTCAAGTACATCCTCGATGGTTACAATTCCGGAAGTTCCTCCATATTCGTCGACCAGCACGGCGATGTGTACGCCATCCTTCTGCATTTTCTTGAGCAAGTCCTTCACAGGAGTTGTTTCGTGAACAGCAGATACAGGCTGAATCAGGGAAGACAGATCGACAGGTTCATCATTTCCGTAAAGTTCCAGGAAGAATTGCTTCGTATTAATGATACCGATAATATCGTCCTTACTCTCATTAACTACTGGAAAACGGGTATATTGCTCTTCACGAATGATCTCCAGGTTTTCCTCGTTCGTTCTATTCACATAAAGGCAGACCATATCGGTCCGGGGTACCATAATTTCTTTGGCTAGCATCTCATCAAAAGCAAAGATCCGGCTTACATAACCGAACTCAGCTTGGTTGATTTTACCACTTTCAAAGCTTTCATTAATAATGATCTGCAACTCTTCTTCGGAGTGTGCATCTTCATGCTCGGAAGCAGGTTTGATTCCGAACAGTTTCACCAGTTGGTTCGCTGAGCCGTTTAACAGCCAGATAAAAGGATACATAATTCGGTTAAACCAGATGATAGGTGTAGACGTCAGCAGTGCAACAGTCTCGGCTTTCCGGATTGCAATCGTTTTTGGAGCGAGTTCACCAACCACAACATGCAGATACGTGATGGAAGCAAACGCGATAACAAACGATAAGAATGAAGAAACCGCCTCAGGAATTTGCATGCTTTCAAACACAGGGTGGAGAATCTTCTCTACCGTCGGTTCACCCAGCCAACCCAGTCCCAGAGATGTGATCGTGATTCCAAGCTGGCAGGCGGACAAATATCCGTCCAGATTGGCAACGGCTTGTTTAACAGCCAGCGCACGCTTGTTTCCTTCTGCAATCATTTGGTCGATCCGGCTCGGTCGAACCCGCACCAGAGCGAATTCCACTGCAACAAAAAACGCCGAAAGTCCTATCAAAAACGCAACCAATACTAAATTTAACGCATACCTCTCACTTTCCATTCACTGCTCTTCTCCTTTAGGTAATAAGTTTTTAACGAGTATTATATCTAATTTTACGTAAGAAGGCCACCTCCCGACAAAGAAAAGAGGAAGAGTCTGGAAGCTAGATTGAGCAGATTGCTGTTACCATGCGGTTCTGTTCCATCATTAATTTGATATGTAGAAGGGAACACAGTCAGAATATACAACCAAGGAGTAGAAATTACGATTACCAGAATCAAGTATTCCGCGTGCTTATGTAAAGTTTTATCTAAGTAAACGTTACGAACAGGGCTTACATTGGGTATCTATGATTAGCTGTAGGTTTAATCGTCAAAGCTGTGTAAGTGAGGAAAACGAAGAGATTGTCACCAAGGGGGAAGCCGAATGTTTTGGCTGGTCATCATATTAATCATATTCATTTTTCAGGCAGCCACCATTTTAATCCTGGAGTTCAGGAATCCGTCAAAAGCAGTGGCCTGGCTATTTATATTGTTTTGTGTACCTCCAATTGGTTTTGTTGTGTATTACTTTGTGGCACAAGACTTTAACAAACGAAAAAAGGTTCGTAAAGCAGGGTCGAGAATTTTCAGAGAGATTCGGGAAACCATTTGGGAACAGGCTCACATTGTGGAAAAGGCAACAGACATGCCTGAGAATCGCTTTCTGCACCAACAGCGGTTATTCAATCTGTTGTCCCATCTGTCGGAAAGTCCTATAACGGGATGCAGTCGAAGCCGAGTGCTAACCAATGGCAGAGAGGCCTTCCCAGCCATGCTGAAGGAGATGGAGAAGGCGAAGCATCATTTGCATGTGGAATTTTACATCTTTCGGGATGATGCCATCAGTACCAAGTTTCAGAAAGTTATGATCCGCAAGGCACAGGAGGGAGTCAGGGTCCGGTTTATCTGTGATGGATTGGGGAGCCACAAAATGAGCAGAGGGTTTATTCGTGAACTCCAGGACGCTGGAGTTGAATTCCATTACTTTCTCCCACCAATGATTGCCACGATTGATCGAAGGGTCAATTACCGGAATCACCGTAAAATTATTGTCGTGGATGGAAAGGTTGGATTCGTGGGCGGCATTAATGTGGGGGATGATTACCTTGGGAAATACTCGAAGGTAGGGTTCTGGCGGGATACACATGTGCAGCTTGAAGGCGACGCTGTATATTTCCTGCAAAACACATTTTTGAACGACTGGAAGCTGGCTTCGGGTGAGCAGATTACTAAATCCCAACTGATAGATCTCTTTCCGCCGCATATATGCAGTGGCCAGGAGCGAATTCAGATCCTGGCCAGTGGGCCTGATCAGGACTGGGATGCCATTCAGGAAATGTGTTTCGGTGCCATCTCCGTAGCCTGTGATCGTATCTATATTACGAGCCCTTATTTTATTCCGGATCCAGCACTGTACGAAGCACTCAAAACTGCAGCTGTCAGCGGTGTAGACGTTAAAATTATTATTCCATACCAGTCTGATTCACGTCTTGTTCATCTCGCATCCGTCTCCTACGTGGAGGAATTGCTTCTGGCAGGGGTAGAGTTTTATCAGTATCGAAAAGGATTCATACACGCCAAGGTCATGATTGTGGATGAACTGCTCGCCAGCGTAGGGACAGCCAATATGGATATGCGCAGTTTTTTCTGCAACTTTGAACTGACAGCCGTACTATTTGAGTCCTCCTCGATGGATCGGCTGGTGGCGGATTTTGAACGTGATCTTTCAGTATCCAGCAAGATCGACCTAAAGGTTTTTCAGGGCCGTTCACGACGGCAAAAAGGGGCAGAAATACTTTCTCGGATGCTTTCTCCGCTTCTTTAGCCGATTTAGGCCAGATTTCTGAAGATAAGTTCACTTTTTGTGAATTTATCTTCTTTTTGCTAACTATTTTGCTCAATTTTGATCCTTTATGATATAATAGATATATAAATCATGTCTTGGCGAAGGAGGGGAGTCTGCGGGAAAACAGGCTCCCTTTTGCTCTCTTTTGAAAGTGTAAACCGGAATTAAGACAATCTTGAATCCATTTCATATAGCCTTTAGGTGCTTGTGCTCGTACTGACAGGGTACGTATAGAATCATTTTTTGATCTCTATATGATAAGTTCCCCGTGGAGTATTTAAATGATTTATGAAATGGATTCACATACTGATCCAACGGGGGGGATACCATGTCCAATGTAACGGTTAAAGAACTGACATCCAAGCCTGACCGGGGCGTCAAAAGCTCGGTGTTTACATTAAAGTTGCTGCAACGTATTGTGATGATTCTGATTGGTGCTGCACTGATGGCTGTATCACTTGAAATATTCCTTGTGCCCAATGGCGTCATTGATGGGGGAATTACAGGGATTTCGATTATGGTGTCAGAGCTAACGCATCTGCCACTCGGAATATTCCTGACCTTGCTTAACTTGCCATTCCTGATTCTGGGTTACAAACAGATTGGTAAAACATTTGCGTTATCAACCCTGCTCGGAATCGTGGTGATGTCCATAGGGACTGCATTGTTGCACCGCGTGCCTGCATTAACACCAGGGGAGCCATTGCTCGGAGCTGTGTTCGGCGGATTGATCCTGGGTGTGGGGGTTGGACTCGTGATTCGTTCTGGTGGTTCGCTGGACGGTACGGAGATCGTGGCCATCCTGCTTAGTGAGAAATCACCATTGTCTGTAGGGCAGATCGTATTGTTTATTAACGTATTTATTTTCGCAGGAGCAGGATTTGTATTCGGCTGGCCGAATGCTCTGTATTCCATGATTGCATATTACATTGCGATGAAGATGATTGATATCGTGAATGAAGGACTTGACCAGTCCAAATCGGTATGGATCATTAGTGAGAAGTATCGTGATATCGGCTCAGCCCTGACAGACCGTCTTGGTCGTGGTGTAACTTTCCTCGATGGAGAGGGCGGATTCAGCGGGGACGAGAAGAAGATCATTTTTGTCGTGATTACCCGACTGGAAGAAGCGAAGCTGAAGACCATCGTTGAAGATTGGGACCCGCAAGCCTTTGTGGCTATCGGTAACATTCATGATGTGAAGGGCGGACGTTTCAAGAAAAAAGGTATCCATTAGCAATGTTCATACGCGTGAATAATAATAGCCGAGACCCTTGTCATGAGGGTGTCGGCTATTTTTTCTTCAAGTGTTTGAGGATATGCTCAACGGGTTGGGGGTCTACTGCTGCGATCAAATCTCCTGTTGTATTCAGTCGTTCAATAATGTTCATCAGATGATAATCCTGAATGGAGACATTCTTACGAACTTCATCCCAGGTCAGTGGAGTAGAGACAGTGGCGCCGGATTTGGCACGTGGCGTATAAGGAGCTGCCAGGGTTTTGCCACCGTAATGCTGGAGGTAGTCAAAATAAATCCGGTCTCCACGGTCCTTTTTGAGTCGTTCCAGTGTGAACAGATCCGGGTGCTTCTGGGTGACATATTTGCCTACAAAATAACCGATATCCCGCAATTCATCAAAGGTTACACCTTGAATAATCGGAACGATGATCTGAACGCCTGTTGCGCCTGAAGTTTTGGGAATGGACCGCAGACCAAGGGAAGTCAGGGTTTCGCCAACGATGAGTGTAGCTTGCATGATCCGGGGTTCATGTTCCTGAGAGGGGTCCAGATCAATCATCCATTCACAGGGCAGAGTGCTTCCGATCGCATGCAGGGAAGGATGGAATTCAAGTGCAGCCAGATTGCCAAGCCATAATAATTCGGGTAGTCCATTCATGACCACATAGCGGATACCGTCATGTACTTCAGTCCGAACATAATCCGGGATAGGCTCAGGGGCATTCTTTTGATAGAAAAATGTCCCTCCAGCGCCGTGAGGATACCTTATGGTGGTGAGCAGTCGATTGCTTGTATACGTGAGCAGATACGGAGCCAGGGCAGCCAGCTTTTGCAGATAAATGGCTTTGGTGACACCCGCATCCGGCCATAACAGCTTGTCCGGGTTCGTGACCGTTAGCTCAGTGCCTTCTATTATGATGGTTCCTTGGATCTTGGGGGGCATAACAGAACACCTCCTATATGTGTAATTGATCTCTTCATCATGGAAGAAGCTGGTTCGCCAGGCAATCCTCGCGGGTTACATCTGCGAAGGTCTGAATACTGGGATGACGCAATGTGCGATGATGTGTCAGTTCCATATATTGAACTTTTACACCTATTCGTGGTTCAACCCAGGTAGTCTCCGCACTGCGCTCGGGTATATTATGGAATGGCCTGTCCTGCCTGATCAGAGGTGCGATCTGATGCGTCAGTTCCCGCCAAGTATTGGAATTGAGTTTGCCAGTCCCGACATGACCAATATAGACAAAATCAGGCCCATCATATACACCAATCGCAACGGCATTCACGATACCGCTCCGGTAAGTGACACCCCCGATCATGGCATATACATCATGCATGATTTTGACCTTCTGCCAGCGCTGATCCTTGCCTTGAATGCCATAGCTGCTTGTTAGATCCTTGCAGACGATTCCTTCCATCTGGTGCTGTCTCATGACCGTAAGCAGGGAAGCCGCATCAATTGTATTCGTCACCTCTTGAACATGTGGAGCAGCGTTGAGAACCTCGTGCAACAGACGTTGTCGATCGGCCAATGGCTGATCTGTGACCCACTTCCCCTCATAGAACAGGATATCAAATACCATATAAGTAACCGGAATCTGATGTACGGCTTGGGCGATGCCTTCGGGTCTGCTCATACGATCCCGCCGCAGAACATGATAAAAAGAAGGTTTTCCGGTGTCCGGGTCCAGTGCAATCACTTCTCCATCCAGAATATACGAGGAACCGGAGCATAGATTACGTGGTGTTACCAGTTCGGGATATTGTGCGGTTCGTTCATGTAATCTGCGGTTCACCAGGCGCAGCTCCTGCCCGTCCTCATAGGCAAGCATGCGAACGCCATCCCACTTGACCTGGGCAATCCATTGCGGTCCTGTGGGTAAGGTATCCCGGGATATGGGTTCGAATGGAATCAACGGTTTGAACATGGAGAACTCCTTTCTCGTCCGGAGCATTAGAGAAGCGGACAGCCTATACATCATACGTCTTTTCGATTATCCATATTTTTTAATCTAACTTGTCGGAGTAGTCGTTAGGATGCACTAATGTGGACAGTCTTATAAAAAGCGAATTAAAAAGCCCAGGTACCCGATCTCTCTGTGATGTGGAGAAATCAGGTACTCGGGCTTGTGTTATGAAATTATTCATAATGATAGTGTGTGCTAAAAAAATCAATTCGCAGTTGTTAGACGTACACGGATGTTCTGTGGATCTACTGTAAACCAGGTATCCTCCACTTGTGTAACGGTTGCGCCGGATTGACGCAATTGTTCAAGTGCCTGTTCAACTTCTTCCTTTGTGGCGTAAACAATGGTGAAGTAGTCAATTCCTGTAGCGTTATCCGGATTGACAGGTGCATTCGATCCTGCCCAGATGTTGAGTCCCAGATGGTGATGATAACCGCCTGCGGAAACAAACAGCGCAGACATGTTGGCGAAGTTGCCCACGATATCGAAACCAAGTACACCGGTGTAGAAGTTGCGTGACTCTTCCAGGCTACGGACATGGAAATGTACGTGACCAATGACTGTGCCAGCAGGCAGCCCCTGCCAAGGTTCATTCTCCGATAGGGCAAACAGACTTTCTACATCTACAGGATCACTTGCCATCACGTAATTATTGTCGCTATCCCGTTTCCAGGTATCTCGTGCCCGGTCAGCATAGATCTCAATCCCGTTCTGGTCGGGATCGGAGATATAGAAGGCTTCACTGACGAGGTGATCGCCTTGCCCAATCTCAATACCGGATGCAGCCAGATTACGAAGAGCGAGACCCAGAGACTTACGGTCCGGCAGCAGGATGGCGAAATGATACAAGCCAGCGTGTGAGCGTTCAGGCAGGGTAATTCCATCCGTCAATTCTTCCAATCGCAGCAGAGACTGTTTTCCGTCGGCTGTCAATGTAGCTACTTTGCCACTCCGCTCCAGCAATTTCAAGCCAACCACATCGGTATAAAACTGGATCGAACGGTCAAGGTTCATAATTCGTAGACTCACTTCACCCAGATGGGTCGTGGCAGGGATTTGATATGCAGTATTCATGGTTGTTTCCTCCTGATTATTAGATAATATGGCTAATCCTTTGGTTCGTATATGAGTTGAAATTGGATTGTTGGATTGCACTTGACTGAAGTGAAAGTGCAGGTTAACTGTATATTCATAAATAAGTTACTTTTCATAAGTTAATATAAAATATAAATCACCTTTCGTCAATCGTATTTGCAAATATAGCTGATGTTTTATTGACAAGAATTGTTCTGATTAGTTCCGTGAAACAAAAAAAATCCGACTGCGAAGCCGGACCTGTGTTGAACTCATTACATGGCATATAACGGTTCGTTCTTGCCTAAGCGACAATCAAACTTTTGGTTTGGGTGTGGCCTTTTTTCTTTTGGCTGGAGCAGGTGCATCGGATTCTCCCCCGGCAACAGCTTGAGCAGGTGCTTTTCGCGGGGCACGTTTCTTGGGCTTGGCGGTTGTTGTCCCAGGGTCAGCTGGAATGGGCTTCACAGCCTCAATGCTTGCCTGCAATGCTGCCATCAAGTCCATCACATTGGCTTCAGGTTTGGCTGGAGCAATCTTGATTTCTTCGCCTGCCACTTTGTGCTGAATAAGATCCAGCAGTTTGCTGCGATAGTCATCGGTGTATTTACCGGGTTCAAAAGGCGTGGACAGTTGGTCAATCAGCAGCTTTGCCATCGTGAGTTCCTTCTCATTCACATTCTGCACTTCTGGCAGGTTTGGCACCTGGGAGACAGGACGAATCTCGTCCGGATAGAAAATGGTCTCCATGGACAGGCAATCTTCCAGCACACGTATGGCAGCGAGACTGCTCTTCGAGCGAATGGAAATTTTAGCTATGCCAATTTTGCCTGTATCTCTCATGGCATTCATTAGCAACTGATAGGCATTACCTCCAGCTTGATCGGGCGACAGATAATATGTTTTTTGGAAATAAATCGGGTCAATCTCATTTAAGTCCACAAAATCGAGAATGGTAATGGTTTTGCCGGTGGAATCATTTAACGCTTCCAATTCTTCTTTCTCGAAAAGTACGAACTTTCCCTTTTCATATTCATAGCCTTTGGTGATCTCTTCCCACTTCACATCCACTTCACAGGAGGGACATTGACGAACATAAGCGAGCGGACTGCCGCAGACTTTATGGATGTAGCGCATGGAGATGTCTTTGTCTTCGGTAGCCGAGAACATTTTGACAGGGACATGCACAAGGCCAAAACTGATTGCACCTTTCCAGACGGTATGCATAGGACGGCTCCTTTCGAAAGGTTGTTCAAAAATTCCGCTTTTGATTACGAATCATGCCTGGTGACATGATCAGCATCGAATATGAAATTCAGCCGAAATAAGCGGGAGGCTTACGAAGTATGTTTCCTTTCGAAACATTGTAGCTGCTCACGTAGTTTGCCTACGCTCCGTTGCTCCATTTCTAGCTTTATTCCATCTTCTCGGTACTGAAAACCGGAATTTTTGAACACGGATTTATATTCAATAGTATGGGCATCTGGCGCGAGGGATAATCGTCTTATGGACGAATGAATTCGTATGGTTCGGCGAGACTCGGGGATGATAACAGAAACATGCTTGAATTCCGACAGGAAGATGGGCATGGGATAGATAGTCATTCTCGCAGCACATATGCCGGGAGGTGCAATATGAAGAACAGACGGGATGAGGAAGAAGCACACAAGCATGCATTTTCTCCATATCCTCTTACCGAAGCCGAAAGCGCTGAAGAATTCTATACACCCGCTGCTGCAGTGAATTGGGAAGCGGTGACATCAGAAGAACTGCCACTCGACCGGGAGTCGTTCATGCTCGATATTGACCGGATGGTGAATGAAGGTCTTGGAGGCGGTCAGGTCACGGAGGACAACGGTTATATTGGTGATAGCACAACAGACGCCATGATTAGGGAAAACCACGAAGATCCGGAAGGGGAGTATGAATAAGATGATGGATGTGAAGCGCGCCAAAGCGATCTATGATTCGAAGGATACCATTGCCGTGACGCTGGAAGGTGATCCGGTATGGATCGAGAGTGTAGATGAAGACAATGGCATGGCAACTGTTCAGGTTGGAAGTAACCCGGGAAATACCCATACGGTTCGTGTGGATCGCTTGGAGGAGTAGTGACAGGTAGCTGCAGCGGTGGAGAAATCGTTGAATGAATGTAAGCTAAAAAATGCGCATCACATGGCCGGTACCTAGAGGTGCCGGTTTTTTTGTTGTACCCGTTAACGAACGTTTGCCATCTGCTTGTTTCCTTCGATGTTGCGGGGGAAGAAAGGGACCGATATAATAAGGTTCAAAGTGATCTCAGGCGGCTGGACCGCCAAAGGTGGGGCTTATATTGAATCTGACGCACGAGCAGTGGGTGTATCAATCCCATGGCATTGCAGATACAGAATTGCTCGCGTCCGCACTCGCCAAACAGGCAAACGCCGGTATGGTGATTGCTCTGGATGGTGATCTGGGCGCGGGAAAAACGGCATTTTCACAGAAATTTGCCTGGCATTTGGGTGTACGTGATGTGGTGAGCAGTCCCACATTTACGTTAATTAAGGAATATGAAGGGCGCCTGCCCTTGTATCACATGGATGTATATCGCATTTCGCTGGAAGAAGCGGATGAGCTTGGACTTGATGAATATTTCTATGGAGCCGGAGTGAGTCTCGTGGAATGGTCGAGTATCATTCCCGAATTGCTGCCGCAAGAGCACTTGCATGTGCAGATTGAAACAACGGGCCTAGAGGATCGAACGATTACACTGGATGGGTACGGCGAGACATATGCAGCCATGTGCCGACAGTTCAGACAGAATGGAGTCAAATGATGATGGAAGATTTACAAAAAGAGCCGCGTCAGCGGTTTTTGGCGTTGGATACGTCCACCGCAGTGATGGCAGCTGCGATGATGGAGGATCATGCGCTTCTGGAAGAACGCAATGAACGGGCCGAGCGTAACCATTCGGTACACGTTGTACCGGTGATGGAGCAGCTGCTGGCCGCCAGCAGCACACAGCCAGGTCAGCTTGACGGCATTGCTGTCGGCATCGGCCCAGGCTCGTACACGGGCATCCGCATTGCGGTGACCGCGGCGAAGACACTGGCCTGGGCGTGGGACATCCCCGTAGCCGGGGTGTCCAGCCTTCAGGCCATCGCCTGGGGCGGCTGGCATAGCGGCCTCGCCGCCAAGGCAGAAGCTGCGGCAGAGGATGCCGCAGCAGGGGCTGGCGGAACGCCATCCGCGGACCAGGGCAGCACAGGTGCTGCCCCTGTCCACTGGATCGTTCCGCTCGTGGATGCCCGGCGCGGTCAAGCATATACCGCGCTGTTTGCCTCCGCCGGGAGCGATGCGCCCCGGCGTCTGGCGCCTGATGCCATCCGCAAGATGGACGGATGGCTGGAAGCCCTCGCCGCCCGCATGGCGGAGGCGGCGCCGGAAGAGCGGCCCGCAGCCGTCTGGATCGTCGGCGACACGGGCCCGCATGCTGCGGCAGCGGCGGAGCTTCACTGCCCCGCAGGAACGGCGCTCCAGCTCGTACCTTATGAGCTGGAAGGCCGCTGGGTTGGGCGCCTTGGCGCCGCCGCGCTGCTTGCTGGTCAGCGTGATGACGTGCATGCGCTGGTGCCGAACTACACCCAGCTGTCTGAAGCAGAAGCCAATCTGCTGCGCAAAGACTGAAGGGGGAGGGGAAGCAGATGGACAACGTGGTGAATAACAAGCAGGAAGCAGCGCTTCAGTTCAGGTTCATGACACTCGCGGATATTCCCGATGTGATGGAGATTGAACATGAAGCCTTTACCCTGCCCTGGACGGAAGAAGCATTTCAAAATGAATTGACACACAATCATTTTGCTAAATATATGGTGATGGAATTGGAAGGCAAGGCTATTGGTTATGCCGGAATGTGGACGATTATGGATGAAGCCCATATTACCAATATTGCAGTCAGGGGAGCGTATCGTGGACGCAAGCTTGGTGAAAAGTTACTGGACGAAATCATGAGTACAGCAGCTTATCTCGGCATGGAACGAATGACGCTGGAGGTTAGAGTCTCGAACATCATTGCCCAGCGTTTGTATCAGAAAAAAGGGTTTGAATCGGCGGGTCTTCGTAAAGGGTATTACTCCGATAATGGGGAAGATGCGATGATTATGTGGGCGAACTTGCCACCTGCAGGCCGGAGCGGCGAAGAGGAAGGAAGCGTACTGGATTCATGAACGAACTCAATGAAAAAATAAATTCTGCACCATCCTATATTTTGGCGGTGGAGACAAGCTGTGATGAAACATCGGTAGCTGTAGTTAAGGATGGGCGAGAAGTGCTGTCCAATCTGATCTCAAGTCAGATCGAGACCCATAAGGCATTCGGCGGCGTTGTGCCTGAAGTGGCTTCACGCAAGCATGTTGAAGTCATTACACTGATGCTGGAACAGGCTATTGAGCAGTCTGGTATTCGTCCGCAAGATCTAAGTGCAATCGCCGTAACACAGGGTCCTGGGCTGGTCGGAGCACTGCTGGTGGGTATCGTTGCGGCCAAAACGATGGCGATGGCACTAGGCAAACCGCTCATTGGCACACATCATATTGCCGGGCATATCTATGCCAACCGACTTACCCATGAACTGCAATATCCGGCCATGGCACTGGTCGTGTCAGGTGGACATACGGAACTCGTGCATATGGAATCTGAGGGTAAGTTCAAACTGATTGGCCGTACAAGAGATGATGCTGTAGGCGAAGCGTATGACAAAGTAGCCCGTGCATTGGGCTGTCCATATCCGGGAGGTCCTCATGTGGACCGGATGGCGTCGGAAGCGGAGAATGTGGTGCCATTACCACGGGTATGGCTGGAAGCGGGCTCGTACGATTTCAGTCTCAGTGGTCTGAAGTCTGCTGTACTGAATGCGCTCAATCAGGCTAAAATGCGCGGCGAAACATTGGAGCCATCTGCGGTTGCACGTGGTTTTCAGGAAGCTGTCGTTGAAGTATTGGTGGAAAAAGCCGTGAGAGCAGTTCGTGAGTATGGTTCACGTCAACTGCTATTATGCGGTGGTGTAGCAGCTAACCGGGGATTGCGCTCGGCACTACAGGAGCGATGCACGAAGGAAGGGCTTGAACTGTTAATTCCGCCAATGGAATATTGTACGGATAATGCAGCCATGATTGGAGCGGCTGCTTATCTGAAATGGCAGCGGGGAGAAATCTCGGAATTTGACGCCAAAGCAGATCCGGGACTTTCTCTGGAGGAATGGTCCGTTAAGTCCATATAAACAGGCAAATTGAGATTAACAGTTGACAGCCTGGATGTGAAGAATGTATATTAGTTACAAATTTAAACAGGAATTCAGATTCCTGAACTGATAAACGCAATGAACAGGAACAGTAAGGTCATTCCCGGTCTTAGAGAGCTGCGGTGTGGTGCAACGCAGTCAAAGGAAACCTGAAACTCACCTGGAAGCGGAACGATGGAACACGGTGACTCCCCGGGAGAATCCGAAGGCCGATCATGGCCCAAAGTACATGGTTACGGGTTGCCTCCGTGAATGGGCCGTTGTCGGTAGGACTGTTATTATAAGGATTGACCGACAATAACTGAGGGGGCTTTCAGGCTGCTTCAAGTGATCCGGATGTGCGAAAGCATTCAGGGGTTCTCTTGAATGAACAGGAAGAAAGTCAACAAGAGTGGTACCGCGAAGGTGAACAGCCTGTCGTCTCTTGCATTATTGCATGAGGTGGCAGGCTTTTTTGATATCTAAAAGGCTGAAGAAAGTTAGATTCATAACATAAATGTGATGAACGGGAGCAGTAGAACGATAAAGCGCTCAGAGAGCTGCGGGGTGGTGCGACGCAGTGGCTGGAATCATTCGAATCTCGCCCGGGAACAGGGTTGTGGAAGCATGGGGACGATATCGTCCAGTTGTTCTAATGGACAACGTCATGTGATTACATAGCAACGGTTAACCCCCGTTATAGGGTGTTTCTCCGAATTCCAGTGGTGTTGTGCTTGCAGTACAATCCAGCGGATCTCGGAGACGACGAGGTGGATGGAGTCCGGCGCAAGCCTGGCACATCAAGCGAGAGTGGTACCGCGGAGGGGATAATAACCTGCCGTCTCTTATATGAGATGGCGGGTTATTTGTGTTTGCTGCCGGCAGCAGGGTGGGCAATGGAATGAACCATATGGAGCAATAAAAAGTCAGAAGGTCAGGGTGTAAGTCGACGTACACTCTGTTGTGATGAGGAACAGGATGAACATTTTACAATTTGATGGAGGCTGATGAATATGACAACGACTAATAACAAACGCATGATTGAAATTTTTGATACAACGCTGCGTGATGGAGAACAGGCACCGGGAGCAAGTCTGCAACCTGAGCAAAAGATCGAACTGGCACACCAACTGGCTTCTCTTGGGATCGACGTCATTGAGCCTGGATTCCCGATCTCAAGTCCAGGTGAGTTCGCGGCGGTTCAGGCGATTTCGAGACAGTTGCAGCATGTGGAGATCTGTGGATTCGCACGTGCAGTCAAAGGCGATATTGATGCAGCTGTTCAAGCTACAGCGGATGCAGCGCGGCGCCGAATTCACCTGTTTATCTCTTCTTCGGATATTCATATTGAGCATCAGCTGCGTCGTCCGCGCAGTGAAGTGGTGGCTACGGCCCGTGAGATGGTGTCTTATGCACGGCAGTTCACGGACATTGTAGAGTTCACCGCGATGGATGCGGCTCGGACGAAGATGGATGATCTGATCGAGATGGTCGAAGTAGCGATTGAAGCAGGGGCCAGCATTATCAATCTGCCGGATACCGTGGGTTATGCTCTGCCACATGAGTATGGAGAGATGTTCCGCCGGGTACGTGAGGGTGCAAGAGGCGGCGATCAGGTTCGTTATAGTGCCCACTGTCATAATGATCTGGGCCTGGCCGTAGCGAATAGCCTGGCCGCCATTGCCAATGGTGCTTCGCAGATTGAAGTGACCATTAATGGTATCGGAGAGCGGACAGGGAACTGTGCGCTGGAAGAACTGATCATGGCGCTGGAGACTCGGGGAGATGCGATTGGGGCGACATCCAACATTAAGCTGAACCAACTGTACGAGACCTCGCGTCAGATCAGTCGTGCGATGCACTTTCCGATTGCTTACAACAAGCCGGTGGTGGGACGTAATGCATTCCAGCATGAATCCGGGATTCATCAGGATGGTCTGCTGAAGAATCGGAACACCTATGAGATTATGGACCCGGAAGCGCTGGGTATTCCGCGCAGCATGATTATTCTGGGCAAACACTCTGGTCGTCACGCCCTGAAGGATCGGGTTCGCAAATACGGTTTTGAGCCGGATGAGCAACAGATGGAGCAATTGTATGAGGTGTTCAAAGAAACCGCGGACCAGCAAAAAGTGGTCAGTGACGACCAGTTATTGCAGATGGTTAGCCAGACCATGAATATTCCTGCACAGGATTACGAGCTGGTTGAATTGCAGGTGACGGCGGGTAGCATGACGGATCGAATGGCCGCCGTTCGCATTCGCACAAGCGCTGGAGAACAGTCTTACTCTGCCGTTGGCGGGGGCCCAGTGGATGCGACCATTCGCGCGATTGGTCAGAGCATTTCCGATGATATTGCGTTTGTCGATATGGAGATGCATGCCTTGAGTGGCGGAGAGGGTGCAAGTGCGGAAGCTGTAGTTACCGTGGAGCGTGCAGGACGTGAGTTCCGGGGAACAGCAACACATAATGATATCGTCATGGCTGCCGGTCTTGCTTATGTAGCGGCTTGTAATGCTGCTGGGCTGAAGGCCGAGTCTTCTGAAAATAATGAACAAGAAGCGCATGCGTAAAACATCTTTGCCAGATCGCATTTGCAGCAGCAATAGTAGCAATCGTGATTCGATGTAAATATGCATGGCATATAGTAAATAAACACAGGCAGGCCTTGAACGACAGAGGTCTGCTTATGTCTTTTTATGGAGGGACAATGAGAAGAGGGAAAATGCATTTGTCAAGGTGTGACTATAGTTATCCACATATCCAGTGTGAATTGTGGGTAACTACCGTAAAGTCAAACCAGTGATGTTTTCGAAACGAAAAGGGTTTAGGGGATAGAATGGTACCCTGCTATCCACAAAGTTGTGGATAACGTGGATAACTTGGTGGATAAATATGGTTTTTTGGTGTGAAAGCCTATTCTACCGCTGTATAATTAAGCTTATTAATATGCTTGCTATCTTGCTTTGCTGTGGGTAAATGTGGAGGGGAAACCTATAAAAATATTTTACGTCATTCGAGTGAATTTGACAAATTCCAAAACGAGTTACTTGATGCTCCCTGTATGAGAGTCTATTCCTAGTGAACATAGGGAACATAGCTTTAGTATATTCAATCTATACAAAAAAAGCTGATCCCAAAAAGGAATCAGCGGGTGGTATGGCTATGCTTGTCAGGACAAATTCAGCGATGGCTTAGCCGTACTACTCCATGGCTAGTTCTTCCCATTCTTCGTACGCCTTGGTGAGTTGTGTCTTATGTTCCTCCGACTTTTGCTGGAGTTCTTGCAGCTTCATATAATCCTGATAGATTTCAGGCAGGGCCATCTGTGCCTCAAGTTCTGTAATTTTCGTTTCCAGATCTGCAATCTGTTGTTCCAGAGCTTCTTGCTTGCGTTGCCGATTACGCTCTTCACGCTTCGCCTGTTTTTCCGCTTCGAATGAAGCCGCTCCGGATTTTTCGGTAGTGGCTATACTTGAATCCGATTTGGACGAGTTCTTGGACGAAGCCTGGCGTGCTTCGGCAGCTTCCCGTGCAATGTCCTCAAGTTCCTGTTTTTTCTCCACATAATCATCATAATTACCGAGATAGTGTTCCGTTCCGCCTGGATGAAGCTCGACAATGCGCTCAGCCATTTTGTTGAGGAAGTACCGGTCATGGGAGATGAACAGCAGGGTGCCTTCATAATCCATTAATGCCGCTTCCAGCACTTCTTTGGCAAACAGGTCGAGATGGTTCGTAGGCTCATCCAGAATGAGCATGTTGGCTTCCTTCAGCATCAGCTTGGAGAGGGAGACACGAGCCTTCTCGCCGCCGCTTAGGGAGGAGATCTTCTTGAGCACATCGTCACCGCTGAACAAAAAGTTCCCCAGTACGGTCCGAATGCGTGCTTCTTCCATCCCGGGGTAGGCACTCCACAGCTCTTCGAGAACCGTATTGGACGGATTGAGCCCTGTCTGTTCCTGATCATAATAGCCAATCTGCACTTTTGTTCCCCATTGGATCTCCCCGGTTACCGGACGTAAACTTCCGGTGAGGCACTTCAGCATGGTGGATTTACCAATACCGTTTGGACCAATCAGGGCAACGGTCTCCCCGCGCCGCAGATCGAAGGATACATTGCGGAACAATGGAGAAGCTTCGTCATAAGCGACAGACAGCTGATCCACTCGAAGCACTTCCTTGCCTGACATAACGGCTGTTTCGAAGGAAAAGTGGGCTTTTTTCAAATCTCCCATCGGTTTATCGAGTCGCTCCATTTTGTCGAGGGCTTTACGACGGCTTTGAGCCCGTTTGGTCGTCGAAGCACGTACGATGTTTTTCTGAACAAAATCCTCCATCTTGGAGATTTCGCCTTGCTGTTTCTCATATTGCTTCATCTGAGTTTCATACTCGGCAGCTTTGAGTTCCATATAACGGCTGTAATTGCCCGTATATTTTTTGGAGCGGTGCCGTTCGATCTCGACGATGGTCGTGACAAGCCGATCAAGGAAGTACCGGTCATGAGATACCACGAGCAGTGCGCCTGAATACCCCCTTAGATAATCTTCAAGCCATGTAAGAGTGGCAATATCGAGATAGTTGGTAGGCTCGTCCAGCATGAGCAGATCAGGTGCCTGAAGCAAAATGCGAGCAAGCGCAAGCCGTGTCTTCTGCCCGCCACTCAGTGTAGCAATGGGGGTGTCTGGCGAGAATTCACCGAATCCCATCCCGTGCAGTACACTGCGAATGCGAGTTTCCATCTCGTACCCGCCGTGGTCCTTGAACCAGTCGGAGCGTTTTGCATAACGTTCCAGCAGGTCCGCATATTTTTTCTCGTCTTCCATCTGGGAAGGGTCGGCAATGTCGCGTTCCATCTGACGCAAGTCTGCTTCAGCCTGTGTCAGATGAGCAAATACGTTCATCATTTCTTCCCAGATGCTGCGGTCGGATTGCAGTCCGCTGTTCTGAGCCAGGTAACCGAGCGTCGTTTCTTTGGATTTGAAAATCTGTCCTCCGTCATAGGACATTTCCCCTGCCACAATTTTGAGCAAAGTGGATTTTCCTGCACCGTTTACACCAACGAGGCCGATGCGCTCGCGTTCCAATATTTGTAAGTTCACGCCGTCCAGGATTGGATCGACACCAAAACGTTTGATAATTCCGGATACTTGCAGCAGCATAAAATTAAGTTCCTCCATAGGTCCAGTTCTTGATTTGACAACTACATCTCAGTTTACATGAAATACTGAGCAATTGCACCGATTGGGAACGCATGGGGCATGTAGTCTTTTTGATCAATCAATGATAAACTGAAAGAAGGCATGTTATTACATGAGGATTTTGCAGAAAATGAATCATTTTAACCATTTCAACAAGATGACACCTGGTCATAACATATACATTGTTTTTCAATGAAAGCTTTTTCTACCTTCCCTATCAACAGGAGGTTATTCAAGGATATGCAGGATCATGCGGAACTGAAAAGCCAGCTTCGATCCAGACTGAGACAGAGCCGTGATCTGATGGATGCGAGTATGCGTCAGCAGGCGATGACTAGGATTAATGCCGGAATGAAGCGAGAGCTGGAGCGCCTTAGACAGGCCAAAGGCAAGGACGTGAACAGACCACTCGTCATATTCAGTTATTTGTCCTATGGAAGCGAGGCATCCACAGCTGTTCTGTTTCAAGAAGGTTGGAATCATGGAGATGTGATGTTAGCACCGAAAATTTTGGCGAATCCACCTCGAATGGAACTGCGGCAAGTAACCGGAGAACAGGATCTGGAGCCAGGCATATGGGGGATACCGGAACCCAAGGATTCCTGTGAAGTTCTGTCAGCTGAAGATTGGCCTGATATCGATCTCGTATTGGTACCGGGACTTGGTTATGACCTTCATGGAGGACGCATTGGCTATGGTGGCGGTTATTATGATCGTTTTGCCGAGACGCTTGCAGCACAATGTGCGATGACGGAGAAGAAACCGTTGATGGCTGCGATGGTATTACCGGGGCAGCTACAGGATGAGATTCCGATGGACCTGCTCGATCTGCGGATTGATCTGTTGATAACAACCGAAGGTATATTACATATCGAATAAAGGGTTGTGATGTGATTGAGTTCAGAAGCGAACAACGGCCAGCCTTCCGGTGGGAAACTGACCCACTTTAATGAACAGGGGCGGGCCCGAATGGTTGATATTTCGGGTAAGGAAATTACTGTACGTACGGCTGTAGCTGTAACGAAAGTGACGATGAACCCGGATACGCTGGAAGCGATTCGGGAGGGCCGGATCGGCAAGGGTGACGTTCTGGCTGTGGCTCAGATTGCCGGAATTCAAGGCGCGAAGAAAACGTCGGACTGGATTCCAATGTGCCATCCCTTGGCATTGACGGGTGTGGATATTCGTTTTCATGATAACGGAGTGGATGAATTACACATTGAAGTCACTGTCAAAACCGAAGGCAAAACGGGTGTTGAGATGGAGGCACTCACGGCGGCTTCGGCTGCGGCACTGACGGTCTATGATATGTGCAAAGCCATGCAAAAAGATATGATTATCGGTCCAACCATGCTGAATTCCAAGAGTGGTGGCAAAAACGGCGATTACAGCCGATAAGCAATATTTATTTTCATAGAGGAGAAGGGTGATCTTTATGGTGTGGAGAACAGCAATCCTGACAGCCAGCGACAAAGGAGCCCGCGGGGAACGTGAGGATACGAGTGCACAAGTCATTCGGGAACTGGTGGAAGAAGAGCTGGGTGGTCAAATCGTGGAGTACCGCATCGTTCCGGATGAACCCGACGAGATTATTGCAGCTTTGATTGAGATGACGGATTATTTTCACGCCGATCTGGTGCTGACTACTGGTGGTACGGAGCTGGCCATTCGTGATATTACGCCGGAGGCAACCCGGCGCGTGATTGAACGGGAAGTTCCCGGGATGGCAGAGGCCATGCGATACAGTGTAATGAGCAAAAACCGTTCTGCAATGCTGTTCCGTGGTGTATGCGGTATTCGTGGACGTACATTGATCGTCAATCTGCCAGGTACACCGAAGGGTGTACATGAACATCTGGCTGCCATTATGGATCAGCTTCCAGAAGCGTTGCTGATGGTGACGGGTCAGTTCAAGCAATAAGCGGGCACGGACTCTTGGGGACATAAACCATTGATTTGCTTGGTAAGGTGATATCTCTTAATATTGCGGGTTATGTAAGTGGTTGCATCTGTGGTATGATGGGCTTAAATTAAGAACGCAGCAGAGACATCTATGAACATATAGCCGAATATGCGCATCTTTGAAGCTTAAGACGAGGAGGAATATCAATGTTTAGTTCAATTGGACCAACGGGTTTTATTTTGCTGGCCGTGATTGCATTGTTGTTATTTGGACCCAACAAACTTCCGGAACTGGGACGTGCAGTTGGGCGTACTTTCCGTGAATTCAAAGAGGGCGCTCGCGACATTATCTCTGATGATGACTCGTCCAATCGCAAAGAGCAGGAGAAGGCAAAACCGCTGGCAGCTGAGAGCACACCTGCAGACAAGCCTGCTGATAAACGCCTGCCGGAATAATCTTGACGGCAATGAAAGAGAAATCCCTTCCTGCCGGAAGGGTTTTGTGTTTTAAGCTGGCAATAATGGGGGGCAGGCATGACGCAGCAAATGGAAGAAATGTCGATTACGGAACATCTGAGCGAGCTACGGAAGCGGCTGATTTATGTATTAAGTATTTTTGTGCTGGGGCTGATTGCAGGATTTTTTGTGGCGGACCCGGTATACCAATATCTGACCAAGGCAGAGTCGGCAAAAGGTTTTGTATTGCATGCCTTCTCGTTCTGGGACGGGATTGGCATCTACATGAAGATTGCGGGTCTGTTTTCACTTATAATTACACTGCCGTTTACGGTGTATCAGATCTGGAAGTTTGTTAGTCCAGGGCTAAAGCCGCGCGAACGAAAAGCAACGCTGAAGTATGTGCCCTATGTGTTTCTCTTATTTCTGACAGGTATGGCTTTCTCGTATTATGTTATTTTTCCGATGGCACTTGCCTTCACGACAGCGATAACGGAGAAGATGGGGCTTGTGGAGACCTACGGGATGAAACAGTATTTCAGCTTCCTGTTTGGGATTGTTTTGCCTGTGTCCCTGTTATTTGAACTTCCTTTACTTATTATGTTTCTGACAGGACTGCGGATTCTGAATCCAATTCGTCTTCGCAAAATGCGCAGAGTCTCTTATTTTGTTCTGATCTTCATTGCAGTGGTTATTACACCTCCAGACTTTATATCTGATCTTCTGGTGATGATTCCCTTGCTCCTGTTATATGAGATCAGTGTGCTTCTATCCGCAGTCGTATACCGCAAGCAGCTTGCGGCCGATGAAGAGATTGAATCCCGCTATGTTCGTGCCGAGGATAAGAAGCATGTGGGCTAGAACAGAAGTTGATATGAAAATGGAACACAGGATATCGCATTCATTGCTGGTTTATGACGGGTATGTGTATGGGTGAGGATGATCTGTAATATGCCCGGAAAAGACGATCTGTTCTTATCCGGGCTATTGTTGTAGATTGTTCCCCTGCAAGCAAGGACAAGCAGGCATATTATGTTCAACAATGGATACAATGGGAAAGGGGCTGTCTGCTAACGTTGCAGAATGGCTGAAGAATTTCGTAGAATAAAAGTAGCGAGTTGCAACATTTATCCAGGCATACCGGGTGTTGTTTGGTTGTGATGATGTAAATTCAACGTAAATTCTCGCAGGAATTCGTCAAAAGGACTTGAAATCATGCTTCAAGTTGAGTATCATAAAGTTGGTTGTTAGCACTGAACACTGTCGAGTGCTAATACATATGGCTACAACCTACAAAGCAACGTTATATAATTTCAAAAGGAGGCTATTTTTCATGATCAGACCTTTAGGTGAACGCGTATTGGTAGAACCACTGGAGCAAGAGCAAACAACTTCTTTCGGGATCGTACTCCCGGACTCCGCCAAAGAAAAACCGCAAGAGGGTAGAATCATTGCAGTTGGTGCAGGAGTATTGAAGGACGGCGTACGTGTGGCTCTGGAAGTGAAAGAAGGAGATCGCGTTATTTTCTCCAAATATGCCGGTACAGAAATCAAATTCGAAGGTAAAGAATATTTGATTATGAAAGAAAGCGATATTCACGCGATTCTCGACTAATTCAAAATTTAATCGGTTAACCGAACCATATAGCAGTACCATTTTCCAACAAAAACTAGGGAGGTTTTCTTAACATGGCTAAAGACATTAAATTCAGTGAAGACGCTCGTCGCTCCATGCTTCGTGGTGTGGACGCATTGGCTAATGCAGTAAAAGTAACACTCGGTCCTAAAGGTCGTAACGTGGTTCTGGAGAAAAAATTCGGAAGCCCGCTGATCACCAATGATGGTGTAACAATTGCTAAAGAAATCGAACTGGAAGATGCATTCGAGAACATGGGTGCTCAACTGGTTAAAGAAGTAGCAACCAAAACCAACGATGTTGCCGGTGACGGTACTACAACAGCAACTGTATTGGCGCAAGCGCTGATCACAGAAGGTCTGAAAAACGTTACTGCAGGCGCTAGCCCAATCGGTATCCGCAAAGGGATCGATAAAGCGGTTAAAGCTGCGGTTGCTGAATTGCAATCCATCTCCAAACCAATTGATTCCAAACAATCCATCGCACAAGTTGCAGCAATCTCTGCAGCGGACGAAGAAGTAGGCGAACTGATCGCTGAAGCTATGGAAAAAGTAGGTAAAGATGGCGTAATCACAGTAGAAGAATCCAAAGGATTCGCTACTGAGCTTGAAGTGGTTGAAGGTATGCAATTCGATCGTGGATACATCTCTCCTTACATGATTACAGATACGGACAAAATGGAAGCTGTTTTGGACAATCCGTACATCTTGATCACAGACAAAAAAATCTCCAGCACGCAAGACATCTTGCCATTGCTTGAGAAAATCGTTCAACAAGGCAAACCGCTGGTATTGATCGCTGAAGATATTGAAGGCGAAGCACTGGCTATGCTGGTTGTGAACAAATTGCGTGGTACATTCAATGCTGTAGCTGTTAAAGCTCCAGGATTCGGTGACCGTCGTAAAGCAATGCTGCAAGACATCGCTGCCCTCACTGGTGGCCAATTGATCACGGAAGAACTGGGTCTGGACCTGAAATCCGCTGTTGTGGAACAACTGGGTACAGCTCGTCAAATCCGTGTAACCAAAGAAAACACAATCATCGTTGACGGTGCTGGTAACAAATCCGATATCGATGCACGTGTTAGCCAAATCCGTACACAACTGGAAGAAACAACTTCCGAGTTCGACAAAGAGAAACTGCAAGAGCGTCTGGCTAAATTGTCCGGCGGTGTAGCAGTAATCAAAGTTGGTGCGGCAACTGAAACGGAACTGAAAGAACGCAAACTTCGCATCGAAGATGCCCTAAACGCAACTCGCGCTGCGGTTGAAGAAGGTATCGTATCCGGTGGTGGTACAGCGCTCATGAACGTATATAACGCGGTTGCAGCTGTAAGTCTGTCCGGTGACGAGCAAACAGGCGTAAATATCGTCCTGCGCGCTTTGGAAGCACCAATCCGCACAATCGCAGCTAACGCTGGCGAAGAAGGTTCCGTAATCGTGGAACGTCTGAAAAAAGAACAAACAGGCATCGGCTTCAACGCTGCAACTGGCGAGTGGGTTAACATGATTGAAGCTGGTATCGTTGACCCTGCGAAAGTAACACGTTATGCATTGCAAAACGCTGCTTCCGTAGCGGCAATGTTCCTGACGACTGAAGCAGTTATCGCTGACAAACCAGAACCTGCAGGTGCTGGTGGCGGAATGCCTGACATGGGCGGTATGGGTGGAATGGGCGGCATGATGTAATCTAACCATGCAACCCTTGATATGACGGGGTTTGTAGGGGATAGGATTGTGAAATGCTAACTTATTGCTAACTTTTGGGTTTCGAAACAACTAAATTAAGCTCTTGGAGAGACCTTCTGTAAGTTTTTTGAACTTATAGAAGGTCTTTTTTTTCTCTTTTGAGACTATTTCATTTGAGTAAAGTTAAGAATACCTTTCGTCAATTGGCTAAATCTCTTAGAAGTTTCATCTTCAAGGCTCTCTGATCAAGTCGATGCTTCTTAAGAAGCGTGAGCCAATCTCCATCTAAAGATATGGTGCCGAACATATTTCATAGTCTTTGGCGTTAATAATTGATAGCCAGTGTGCCCGTTATTAGGGGGAATACGTCTTTGTAATGCGCAAGGTCTTTTTTAGTGAAGTCTACGTCTGACCATTTAAGGGCTAATTTAACTCTCTTAACTTCAGAAACTTCTCCTTCAATTTCTTCACAGTTTCTTGTTATGATCAAAAACCACTAAGAGCATTGATGTAGGATTGATACATATGCCGTGTAATCTTATTCAAAGGAATTTTGTCCTCATTCAGCTGCAAACTGGCCGAAAGTGATTTTTGCTGAAAATTTTTAATGCTGTACTTATAGAAATGCAATTCAAAATAACATTTCCTTGATGTGGATGTTTTGCAAGCATGAGCATGATGTTCAAAATCAGAAATATTAGAGAGGCAAATTCAATGAAAAAAAGCCTGTAGACAAATTCGATCAGTCAGAGTTTGTCTACAGGCTTCTTATTTACAGATTATTAATTATTGGTTGATTCTTAAAATCGGTTTAATGATAGCTCCATTTTTGGAGTCTTCGAATGCTTCATTGATTCGATCGAACTCATACACTTTGGTCAGCTTATCGAACGGGAATAGTCCGCGCTTGTAATAATCCACTAATTGAGGGATAAACACTTGGGGGATGGAATCGCCTTCGATGACACCCATTACCGTTTTGCCTTCCGCCATGATATCGTTATGGACATCAAACGTAATTTCAGGGGTTACGCCGACAATGGCGCAAGAACCAAGTGGACGCAAAGCATGGATGGCTTGTTTGACGACAGGCGGAACGCCCGTTGTCTCGACCGCGTAATGCGTACCGCCGTTGGTGATCTTTTTGATTTCTTGAACAACGTCAACCTCTTTGCCATTCAACGTGTGGGTAGCACCGAGTTCCTTGGCCAGTTCCAAGCGGCTGTCATGAATATCAACCGCAATAATATTAAGGCAGCCTGCGATCTTTGCGGCCATTATAGCACTCACTCCAACGGCACCGCTGCCATAAATGGCAATGGAAGAACCAAACTTCGGCTTGAAGCGGTTTAATACCGTACCCGCGCCGGTCTGAATGCCGCAGCCCAAAGGACCGAGCAATTCTAAATCCACCTCTGGATCAACTTTGACCACATTCCGTTCATTGGTAACCGCAAAGGTCCCGAAAGATGATTGTCCAAAGAACGTCGACACAGCATGGTCATGGTGGTGAATCCGGTTTGTGCCGTCCTGCATTTTGCCTCCGAAATTCAAATCATTGAAATTCAGGCAAACGGTTGGGTGGCCAGTCAGGCAGTTTTCGCAATGACCGCAATAAGCGAATGACAATACTACATGGTCGCCAGCTTGAATGGTTGTAACGGCGGACCCTACTTTTTCAACTACTCCAGAGCCTTCATGACCGAGGACTGCAGGAAATGGAGATAATCCCAGGTCCCTTGCGGCAGCATCCGTATGGCAAACACCGGTTGCCACGATTTTTACTAATACCTCATGGGCTTTCGGTTCGCCCAGTTCCACTTCTTCGAATGTAAACTCTTCTCCTAAGCCATGGGTAACGGCTGCTTTTATTTTCATTAAAATCCTCCTCATTAGTAGTTAATCCTTTAAACTACTCCTAATTTTTATTTGATCCCATTAAAGAAGACAAAAGGGATGGCTTTTGAGCTTTCCTTCTTCCGACCTGCTTTATTGATTAACCGTATTCGAATCGCGAAGCAAGTGTTTGATTTCACCGAATGTCACGAAGGTTTTATTCGGTGCATCATACAATTTGTAGCGCAACGATTTAAGGCTGGATTTAAGGTTGATCGTGGTTGCTTGCTGAAGCGGTGGAGCGGATTCGTGTGCTTTTTCCAGGTGATAGTTGGGCACACGCGGGCTCAAGTGATGCACATGATGGAATCCGATGTTGCCGGTCACCCACTGCCAGCCGATAGCCCAGATCAAGAGCGAATAGATGACCACTAGGGAAATGTTAGTCAAATAGGTATTGTTGCGTTCTTTTTTTCGTGCCTCCTTATGGTTGAAGTGGCTTGAAACCAATATCAGCAAAATTGGTCCTAAACCGAACATGACCAATGGATTGCGGTACAGGCGGTATTTGAAGCGTTCCCATTTGGATGCCTCTACATACTCCTCGATTGTCATAGTGTCCAGATATCGCCGATGTGCGTTTATCCAGATTCCCACTTGAAGCATACCTACAGTTCTGAAAAGACATCGTAATCGACTTGACTTTAATTCAAGCTGGATCTTGCAACTTTGTTAATAGGAACAGCGGGCAATTCAATCTGTGTTCCTGTTGGATGTTAAACAGGGGGAGTGTGCCTTTAGTATTCTATTAATGCAAATAAACAGGTATATAAGACTTTATGTTTACATCTATTTTACAATATAGTGATTTATTTATCTTTAAGATAGTTGATGGACTAGATTAATGCTTCAGCCTTCAACCCTCGTGTTGATCTTCAACCAGATGACGTTATTCATGTATGGATTGTTGGCAATTAGAGTCGCTCATTAATGGAGCGACTCTTTATATTTGTAACTTAATTAACATTTTTTATTTCAAAAATGGGTTGATCTCCATCTTGAATACTGAAGCGATATTCCAATCCATTTCGAACTGTCGTTCCATTAAAATCAAGCTGATTCACATCGCGCTCCAATATACCGATATCCTGGATGACATCTTGTGCGTCATTATACGTGTACTCACTATTGGTTGTGAGAATGAGCGTGGCGATAGCAGTTAAAAAAATACCACCCGTTGGTTTGCTCGTATCACCAGTTCGGTATAACCTGACTTCCTGTACACTTTCATCTGCATTCATTACACCAACCAAACGCAATTCGTCATTAAATACATGCTCGAAAGAGCCAGTGCCCTGCTCGGAAGAGTCTTGTATATTCAAGCGGGTAATACTCAAACCATTCAGTCGGTATTTGCCCACAGCGCCATTAAACTTGTTTTTAAATTCATCGGCTGTCATGTGGAGACCAGAAAGTTGGATCTGGGATGAAGGGGTCTGATCTATTTCAGACTGAGTAGAGTTCGAAGATAAAGTCAGCATGCCATACAACCCTATTGAAGCAATCGCAAAACAGGCCGTAGTTGGGAAAATATACCTGATTGGCAACCTATTACCTTTGCGAATAGATAAGATCATCAGAACAACAAATACTAAAAAAGCAATAAAGCCAAGAATGAAGAGAGCGGTAAACAGATATTGCAAATTCTCACCTCGTAATCAAAATCATTTCATCATGCTTGTACCCCATTCATTATAATGTTCTCATGAAAAACTTTAAACTCACAATGCTCACCACTCAACAAAAAAAGCACTGCCGGCATACTGCCAGCAGTGCTTGCTTGATGTTATACAGGTCTTATCGTAAAGGTGAAGTGATACGCGCGATTGGCTGGCAAAGTGTATTCAGCGTGGGTACGCGCGCCCCAGCTGTCATCCCCACCGACACCCATTTGTTTGTAATTGATGCGAGCAACGGTCTGTGTGCTCTGAGGTAATTTGTACACATGGTCATTTGCTTCTAGTTCCTCAGGTGTCCACGGCAACGCATTGATTTCAAAGGGTATGGTGGCTTCAACGTGCAGACCACTTCGACTATCTGCTGACGTAATTTCAGCGAAGCGTACATCCGTTTTGTTCCCGCACTCTTGTGGTTTCAGGTATGGAACGAATTGATCACGAACCGCACCTGTATAATATCCCAATCGTGCACTGGTCAGGCGGTCTGCGTAATTGTCGTGCGGCCCTCTGCCATACCAGGATATCGTATCCAAGCTGTTTTTCAGTTGCAGCAGCATACCGAATTCCGGAAGATCGGGTAGGCCTTCGCCTGGAATAAGGGTTTGACTGATTTCCAATACGCCATCCGGATCGATTCGGTACATGATGGACAGCGTGCATCCCGGATGTGAATCCCATATATAATCGGTCGTCACGAGACAGCCTTGTTCGTCTGCATGGTGCTGAAAGCGAATTAATCTGTTGGTAGCGTGAGCATCTCTCCAGAACGCAGAACGCTCATTCAGCCGGTTCCCCAGATCATTGTCTGTCATGGCTCTCCAGAAATTTGGCCGGACAGGTGCGAGCAATTGCTCCTGATTGTTAATCTGATAGGACGTGAGTGCGCCAGTAGCTGGATTGAAGCTCAACGTGACTTGGCCTGTATCCACTTTCAATTCATCTTGTAAATCCTGTACCTGCGGCGTATTGCCTTGTCCTTGGTTCACCAGTTGGATTGGACGCAATCGTGGAGATACCACGAACTGATCCCAGGCAATCTCATGACCTGTTCCTGCCCATTTGGTTGCGACTTTGGTGACCAGAGATACAGTCAGCACCGTTTCCTGGAACAGATCGGACGATGGCGTGTAAGGGATGCGGACTTCAGCCGATTCGCCAGGAGGTACCGCGATATCCAACGTGCCGTTCTCTACGGATACGCCGTCGTGCGTTACTGTCCATACGAGCGAATATTCGCTCAGATCCGTGAACAGGAACTGGTTTCGGATGCGCAGCAGACCGTCTTTTACATCAATAGCTTCCATACGAACGTTCTGATAACATTTCTTCACTTCTTCCAGCTTCGGTGTAACAGTCTTATCCGCCAGAATGAGTCCGTTTCCGCAGAAATTGCCATCATGAGGGGATTCACCGAAATCGCCGCCATAAGCGAAATATTCTACACCGTCTGCCGTAGTGGTACGAATGGACTGATCGACCCAGTCCCAGATGAAAGCACCTTGCAACACATCATATTTATCAAATAAATCCCAGTACAGATGCAGACCTCCACAGGAGTTACCCATGGCATGGCTGTATTCGCAGATAATATATGGTTTCTTGGGTCCCTGCATGCGAGCATAGTTCTCCACATTTTCAGGGCTGATATACATTGTGGATTCAATGTCGCTTGCCGAATCGGAAGGGCGATAATGGAAAGTTCCTTCATAATGAACGAGACGGGTTGGATCGACTTGTTTCAGATAATCGTACATGGCGATGAAGTTATCGCCGCCGAAGGACTCATTACCCAGAGACCAGATAATAACGGACGCATGGTTTTTGTCCCGCTGGAACATGGAGTTACAGCGATCTATTACGTTGTTACGCCATTCCGGCTTGCTCGCGGGAATGTTGTTCTCGTTCATTTCCTTTTGCCCGTAGTACCAGGTGCCGTGAGTTTCCAGATTCGTCTCGTCAATGACATACAGACCATATTCATCACACAGTTCGTACCAGAGTGATTGATTCGGATAATGGGATGTGCGCACGGCGTTAACGTTATAGGACTTCATCAGCTCGATGTCACGGATCATGTCTTCCCGCCCAATGGCCCGACCGGTATCCGGGGAAAATTCATGACGATTCACGCCTTTGAACACAATGCGTTTGCCATTGATCTGCATCAGGCCGTCTTTCAGTTCAAACTTGCGGAATCCGATCCGGCTGCGAACAGCCTCCAGTGTTTCGCCCGATTCATTCTGAATGGACAGCACAAGTGTATACAGATGAGGGGACTCAGCGCTCCATAGAAGCGGTTGGATAACCTCTGCTGACAACTGGAATGAAAGTTCATCCTCGCCCTGGAAAGTAACGGCCGCAGTAAGTGGTTGCTTCAGTACAGCCTGCTGTTGTGCATCATAGAGTTGCGCCTGAACGGACAATCCGGTAGGGGTCTGCGCGGCATTATGATTAAATAACTTCAGGTCCAGCAGTAGCTCCGCATCCTGATACGCGTCATCCAGTTCAGTACGAACAAAGAAATCGGCGATCTGAACCGGTGAAGGTGAATGCAAATATACACCACGGAAGATGCCGCTTAACCGCCAGAAATCCTGATTCTCCAGCCAGCTCGCATCACACCAGCGGTATACCTCCACAGCCAGCTTGTTCTCACCTTCCGTCAGATACGGAGTGATATCAAATTCTGCGGGTGTGAACGTATCCTCGCTATAACCGACGAGCTCCCCGTTGACCCATACATAAAAGGCGGATTCAACACCCTCAAAGTGAAGCAGGACAGGCCGGTCTTTCCAGTCTGCAGGAACAGTAAATGTACGGATGTACGAACCCACCGGATTATAGCTTGTTGGTGCAAATGGTGGCTTCAGTTCAGGCTCACGCTCGACCCACGGATATGTCATATTTGTATATTGGGGATAATCGTAACCTTGCAACTGCCAGTTGGAAGGAACGGCGATCTCATTCCATTTACTGGCATCATAGTTATTCTCGTAAAAGGATGTAATCCGTTGCTCCGGAGTCTCCGCAAAGGCAAACTTCCATTGACCATTCAGTGATTCGTACCAAGGCGATGCGCTGGAATCATTGGACAATGCTTCTGCTATAGATGGAAACGCTACCATAGACGCATGTGCGGGTAGACGGCCTACTTGAAAAGTCTCGGGATTGTTGTTCCATTCCGGGTATCCATTTGCCGGAGGGGTATGTACCAGTTTCTTTCTCAATAACAGCAACTCCTTCTGAAATGTTATAATATTGTCATTATAGAATTGAATGATGACTTAGAGAATAAAGAATATTGCCCATATATATGACAATATGAAACCAATGATGGAGAAAGTGGTGTACTGGATGGATACCCGGATTTTTTTTGGTAAAACAGAAGAAGCTGCTCGCCTGCCGATCTATATGACCACGGTTGGTTACTGGGAACATCAATATGAAACCGAGCGTCCAGAGGGATTCCCAGATTATCAGATCCACCAGATTATTCATGGCCAGGGGAGACTGATTATACAAGAAGACGAGTATATCGTCGGACCGGGTGACGTTTTCTTTCTGTATCCTGATGTCCCGCATCGATATATGCCCATCAGTGATCGGTGGGAACTGGCTTGGGTCTCGTTTCAGGGTAGAGAGGCCAGCCAGTTATTATCATATGCGGGGATAACCGGTTCACGCGTATGCAGGCTTAGAAACCCCACACTGCTGGAAGGATTAGAGCAACTGCTGGTTCGGGGGGAGAACACGGGCAATACGGCGTATGCAGATTACGATATTGAATGCTCCAAACAATTATATGCACTGCTTTTAGATCTCAAGCCACTACTCATCGTATCTGCCAATTATAATGATGAACTGGAGCGCTTGAAGCCTGTGCTGCGTTACATCTCAGAGCATCTGGATCGCTCACTGTCGCTGAAGGAGCTGGCCGAAGTGGCTGTCGTGTCTCCTCAATATCTGTGCAGGCTGTTTCAGAAGGCACTTCATACCAGGCCTTTATTTTACGTGAACCAGGAAAGGATCAATCGGAGCAAACAACTCATGTTCAGTGAGAGAGAGCTGCGAATCTATGAAGTAGCTGATCGGGTGGGTTACGAGAACGCCAGTTATTTCTGTGCAATGTTCAAAAGGCATACAGGTATGAGTCCAGAGCGTTTTCGAAAATTGCATGGGCTGAGTTAAAAAAAAGTAATTTTGATCTGTTATTCATCCCAATTTCAGTTTCCATTAAGGTTGTGAAGGTAAGATAAGTCTTGTAAACCCCTTCTCGTGTTAAATAGATGTGTGACTGGCCCTATCGGATTGTCCTCCGGTAGGGCACTTTTTTTCTCCATTTGTTCGGTTGATGGTATGATAGATGAATACATAACGTACAACAACTCTAGTGATCGGAGGGAAGAATTGTGGATCACAGCCTGCACCCGTTGTTTAAGCCTATTCAGATAAATGGGACATACCCTAACAGTTATTATGTTGAGAAAATACCTGCTGCCGACTTGATGGCTTATGTGGCCTGTTACTGGGAATCGGGATCTCTTCCGAACACGCATGCGGATGTTGCTGCGGGAGAAGGTCGAGAGCGATCGGTGATGACTGTCCCTGCCCGGGTATTGCCGGATGGCTGCACGGATATGCTGATTACATACGACCCGGTCTGTTCAGTACATTCCTATGCTTACTGCGGCAATTATACAGAGCCTTTCGCGGTACCGGAGTCATCTGACGATGATGCTCCTGCTGGAGATTATACCTTTGGTGTGCGGTTCTTCCCGGGTGGGGCACATGTCTTTCATGGCATGCCTCTGGAATGGTTTACGGATAAGCGAATTGCACTTCAGGAATGTTGGCCCGAGAAGCTGAACGAGCTTCAGGAGCGGATGGCTGAAACGAATAGTTTTACAGAACGAGTAGAGGTTATGAACACATATCTGAGTCCTTTGTCAGTGCAGGCAAGCACATACGAGAACGATCTGATGAAAAACGTGCTGCACCGCATCTTCAAGGATGGGGGACGTATGAGTGTACAGGAGATTGCACTGCGTGAGGTGGTCAGCGAGCGGCAATTGCATCGCAAGTTCTCGGAATGGATTGGAATCAGTCCCAAACGATTCAGTGAGGTGGTTCGTTTTCATCGTGTGCTGGGCAGCATTCATCAGGGGCATACGGCAGATTGGGCAATGCTTGCCCAGAATCATGGATTTTTTGACCAAGCCCATCTGATTCGGCAATTTCGCAAGTTTTATGGAGAGACTCCGTTGACAGCAGCCAGGGAGCGTGGCAGAATGTTGTCCGATTTGTACAATAGATCTGTAGCACCTTCGGTTATACTGAAGTCGTGAGAATAAAAGATAAGGGAGACATCATATATGAATGGAACATTGCAGATTCGGGATCATTTGTTAAATGAATTGGAAACAGGCGTACGGACGGGGGCTTCGTTAATTCGCTTGAATCCGTTCGGAGGATTGGTCTTATCGTCCACAGGAGAATATGCGTTCATTGGTGGAGCTAGTACATCATTTTATCCAGATTACTGCATCCGATCTTGCCATTATGCAGGAAAAAGGTGAAGCTGAGGTTGGGCTGGTGGAGAATAGCTTGTCCGGGATTCAGGATATCGAGAAGCTGGAAGCAACGTTGTGGAGCAATTTCGAATCCTACAAAGCATATATCACGGGATTGAGCGAAGATGACTTTTTGAATCGTTCGACGAAAGCTTTCTATATGGAACATGGACATCTGCAGGTTCAATGGCAGATTGAAACGGTAACGCATGTATTCCATCACCGTTCGCAATTGTACAACTATCTTAAGCAGCAGGGGCATGAATTGAATTTCTTCATGCTGTACGCATAGCTAACCTTGTTAAATATAATATGCTTTATCAGCTCCATCGGATGTTTCGGTGGGGCTTTTTTGTGTACAGTTGTCTATCAATCTATCTTGTCTATTAAAAATGGACGTTATAACACGGTCGTTTCACCGTGGCTTTACTAGTTTCTGAACATAGAATACCGTATCAAAGCAAAAGGAGGTGATTTCAATGGCCATCCTTTTACCACAACAGTTTTATAATTTGGCAGCAGGCGTGGGCAAATCCTACTATGAGAATTTGGCTGGGGGCACTAATGCCAGCATCACGGTTAACAACTTTGGTCCGTTCGCAGTCGAATTGGTTGTTACTCGCGTGAATGCACCTGTCATCACGTATTTAATTCCTGCCGGCAACAGCCTTACACTGTCTGTACACTTGCTGCTCGTAGCTGCCTTATTGACTAGTGCAGCTGGTGCTTCTACAGGTACGATTCAAATTGCAACATCTGATTTCTAACGATGTTAAAGTTGTAACAAGCCCCTGTCGGACATGTTGTCCTGCTGACAGGGGCTTGATCTTTTTCAGGAATAGATTAGGGATGATATTCTTATTCAGCATGAATGAGATGTCGGCTTAATAGCAGGCATTTGTTTTGTCCCATTCTATTTTCCTGTTTACCAGGGAAGTCATTCGATTAATTTATTGTAGAACCCAGTCAGTGTACTGGTTAGAAATCAGGAGGAAAATGGACTATGAATAGTATCGATAGAAATACTTTTCTTGAAACCGAACGGCTTGAATTTTGCACATGGAACGAAGGGGATCGTGCGCTGGCGTTTGCGCTGTGGGGCGATCATGAGATTTCGAAGTGGATTAGCAGCAAGGGATTCTTAAGCGAAGACGAAGTAGAAGCGAGATTAACACAGGAAATTCAAAGGCAGAAGGAAGCGGGGGTGCAATATTGGCCCCTTTTTGAGAAAGAGTCTGAGCTGTTTGTCGGTTGCTGTGGTCTGCGTCCGTATTCTCCAGAAGAGGATATGTATGAACTGGGATTCCATCTAACCCGGGATCACTGGGGCAAAGGGTATGCCCAGGAAGCAGCCCGTGCGGTGATTGCGTATGCCTTTGACGAAATGAAGGCGAAGGTACTGTTTGCGGAGCATCATCCGGATAATGAAGTGTCACGTCACATCTTGATCAAGCTCGGATTCGAATACACAGGTGACGAACAGTATGAACCGACAGGATTAATGCATCCGTCCTATGTGCTGAAAAAACCGTAAATATGCTTCGAATAGGGACAGGCCATAGCTATCCTAATGAAGTGAATTCATTTATATGAGAAATGTGGTCTACGGTATATCAACCTGGTTTTCAGGCTTTTTTTATTTCGCTTTCAGCTTCTATTAAGGTAGCTGCGGTACGATAATTCTTGTAAACCCCTTCTCGTGTTAAATAGATGTGTGACTGACCCTGCCGGGCGCCGGTAGGGTATTTTTTTGTTTTATTTTCAAATAAACAAAACTAAACAAAAATAAATAAAAGAATATTTCTGTGTTTATTATTGACTATCAAAGATAAACAAAGGTATAATGAATGTGAAAAAAAGAACTTACTATGTACGTGGCAAGCCATATTATTTTCAATATAAGGAGAGAATGATCATGAACGTGACCCTTACAAACGAAGCAACACAGGCCGCCGGTTTCCATATTCCATTTGTCCGTGAGATGGCTGAAATTACACAGCATATGTGGAAAAATGGGTGGGATGAACGCAATGGTGGTAATGTCAGCTATCTGCTGGAGGAAGAGGAAGTTGCCCAGTATATCGATATCCATCATGTGATTCGCAAAATCAAACCGGCTTTTTCGGTGCAAGAGCTGGCAGGCAAATATTTTATCGTGACCGCATCGGGCAAGTATTTCAAAAATGTACTCGCTGATCCCGAAAGCAATCTGGGGTTGCTGCGTGTATCGCAAGATGGTAAGGAGCTGGAAGTGCTCTGGGGATTGAAGTCGGGGGCGAATCCAACAAGTGAATTACCTACGCATTTCATGAGCCATATTGAACGTCTCCAATTGGACCCGAACCACCGTGTTGTTATGCACAACCATGCGACTCATGTGCTGGCGATGACGTTTATCCACGAATTGGATGAGGCAAAATTTACGAAGACCTTGTGGCAGATGTGCACGGAGTGTGTGGTTGTATTTCCCGATGGGATAGGTATTATTCCTTGGATGATCCCAGGATCGAATGAGATTGGCCGAGAAACCGCTGAGAAAATGAAAGAATACCATGCGGTCATCTGGCCGCAGCATGGCATATTCGGAACGGGCACAACGATTGACGAGGCATTTGGTCTGATCGAGACTATCGAGAAGGCAGCCCAGGTGTACATGCTGGTTGCTGGTCACGAGATTCGGCAGAGAATTACGGATGAACAGCTGACTACACTGGCGCAATCGTTCGGCGTTACCCCTCGTCCTAGCATTCTGGGCAGTATAATATAATTAACGCATAGATCAAGGAAGTGGTCTTTGGTTCACTGAACCGAAGGCCATTTCCTTTTTTTTGACGAACAAACGTCGTTTTGGTTCAAAAAAGTTCAAATTGCTGAACAAGAATGGCTTTGTTATCGATTATTGAATCGTAGAATGCATTATCACGCGCTGGCGAATTTCGTGTGAAATGACGTATTGTCAAGGGCTCTGCGATTTTGCATAATAACAATGCTTCACAGATGAGAGACGGAAGGAAGTTATGATCATGCTTGGCAAAATGAAGAGAATCTTAATAGGCAAGCCCATGAAATCGGCTGAACTGGATGGAGAGAAATTGGGGAAATGGAAGGCACTCGCCATCCTGTCTTCGGACGCCCTATCGTCCGTTGCCTACGGTACGGAACAGATTTTGCTGGTGCTCGTTGCGGCCGGATTCGCCGCCCTGTGGTACTCTGTTCCGATTTCCATCGCCGTGCTGGGATTACTCGTCATTTTAATTTTTTCCTATCGTCAGACGATATTTGCTTATCCAACAGGGGGCGGCGCTTATATCGTAGCCAAGGATAATCTGGGTACCACCTCCAGTCTGATTGCCGGGGGATCTCTGCTCGTCGATTATATTCTGACCGTTGCCGTAAGTTCGTCCGCAGGGACGGATGCGATTACGTCGGCGTTTCCAATGCTGCATGACTACAGTGTCGTGATTGCACTTATTATGATTGTTTTTCTAACGATTATGAATTTGCGGGGAGTGACGGAGTCAGCGTCTGTGCTGGCGATTCCCATCTATCTGTTTATCTTTTCGATTGCAGTTCTGATTATCTCGGGCGGAATCAAATTTCTTGCCGGGGGTATGGAAGCAGCTGCACCTGAATTCGGAACAAGTCTATCCCATGTGAGTATCTTTCTGCTGTTGAAAGCATTCAGCTCGGGTTGTTCGGCTCTGACTGGCGTGGAAGCGGTAAGTAACGCGATCCCGAACTTCAAGCAGCCTGCCGAGAAAAATGCTGCGGGTACGTTATTGCTCATGGGTTGTATATTGGGAGCCATGTTCATTGGCATCACGTTGCTGGCCTTCGGTTATGGGGTGAAGCCTGATCCCCATGCCACGGTCATATCCCAGATTGCTGAAGCTACATTTGGCAGAGGGTGGATGTATTTTATCATCCAGGGTGTGACGGCACTGATCCTGTTCCTGGCAGCGAATACGGCGTATTCTGCCTTCCCGCTATTGTCCTTCATGATGGCCAAAGACAAATATATGCCTCATATGTTCATGGTCCGAGGAGATCGGCTTGGCTTCTCGAACGGTATTATTTTTCTCAGTGTGATGTCTGCGCTTCTGGTGGTTGGGTTCAAAGGAAATACCGAAAGCCTTATTCCGCTCTATGCGGTAGGGGTGTTCATTCCATTTACGCTATCGCAACTCGGCATGATGATTCGTTGGATCAAAGTCAAGCCGTCTGGCTGGCAGATGAAACTGCTAGTCAATACTGTTGGGATGCTGACTACGCTGTCGATTACCCTGATCTTTATTTTCACCAAGTTCACGCAGACATGGGTCATCTTTATCTTTTTGCCACTTGTTGTCTATGTGTTCATGCGTATTCAACGTCACTATTGCAACATTGCGGATGAGCTGCGGATTGATATTCAGGTCGATAAGCCAGCCCAAAAAGGTAATACGATTGTGATTCCTGTTGCAGGCATTACCCGGGTTGTCATGAACACGATCAGTTACGCCCAGACGATGTCGGATCACGTGGTTGCGCTGTATATTGGATTCGATGATGAGGCTATACGCAAAATGGAGCAGAAGTGGGAGGATTGGAACCCAGGGGTCCGTCTGGTCGTGATCAAATCGAGGTACCGCAGCATTATGGGGCCGCTCAAGAAATTCATTGATACAGTAGAGTGGAAAACGGCTGAGACTGATCATATCACCATTTTGATTCCGCAATTCATCACCAAGCACTGGTGGCAAAATGTACTGCACAATCAGACCAGCTTCATGATTCGGGCTTATCTGATTAATTACAAAGACGTGATTGTCACCACGGTGCCATATCATCTTAATCGTTAACTCGAACGGTTAATCGCTTAACCCTGTTTGGAAGATTTACAGATTATTGTAAAATGAGTCACTTTCATGAATAGACAAACGTTCATATTCCATTTACACATCGAACCGCAGGGACATCTCCAAACAGGGGAGTTCCTGCGGTTTTTTGTCGTGTAATTTAATTCGGATTCCGGCGTAGAGTTGATCCCTGATTTCGTAAAGCCCCTTGTCCATGATTAACGTTACGTTGATTCAGAACAGATTTTGCTGTGACATTCGACTCTTACACTAGATAACGTGGTGCTGAAGTTGATGTAGCATTTCACACACACTGAATGCGTGAATCAAGGGGGAAGAAAATCCGATGAGTGAGCTTGATAACCGGATCAGCTTACCCGCCGCCAAACGGCGCGTATCAGGTACGAGTCAGCGTCGTACAGCCTCGCTGCGTGTGCAGCGAATGCGGGAGAATATGCTGGCCTATGGTTTCCTGGCACCATCGCTGCTTTTGTTTGCAGTGTTTCTGTTTTACCCGATGTTTAAGTCCGTGTACCTGAGTCTGCATTCCACAGATCCGACGGGACAGATTGCGGCTTACGTGGGGCTGGACAACTTCAAGGCCGTGTTCCAGTCAGGACTGTTTATGCAAGGGATGAAAGTGACATTACTATTTGTCCTGTTTACAGTGCCTACGGGTATGCTGGCTGCTCTGATTCTGGCTGCACTGACTCACAACCGATTCAAGGGAATGCGTGTGTTCCAATTTGTGTTCTCTCTGCCCGTGGTGTTATCCGTCGGTTCGTCAGCGGTGATCTGGAAGTTTCTATTCCATCCGACCCTGGGCATGCTGAATTATCTGCTTGGCAAAGTAGGTATTGATCCAATTCCTTGGCTTACCAGCCCGGATTGGGCGTTGATCTCGATCTCCATCATGACGATCTGGATGAACCTCGGATTCAACTACATTATTCTATCCAGTGGTTTGGCAGGCATCCCGGATGAGATCTACGAGAGTGCCAAGATTGATGGCGCAGGACCATTACTGACGTTTCGTAAAATCTCAATGCCGCTCCTGTCACCAACGTTATTCTTTGTTACGGTCGTATCGATCATTGGCGCTTTTCAATCGTTCGGTCAGATCAACATTCTAACCCGGGGTGGCCCGATGGACAGTACGAATGTTTTCGTCTATTCCATCTATCAGGAAGCCTTCGTTAATTTCCGCTTTGGTACAGGTAGTGCACAGGCACTGATCCTGTTCGTGGTGATTATGCTGCTGACCCTGATCCAGTTCAAATGGGTAGAAAGGAAAGTGCATTACCAATGAGTGCGACATGGACCAAAACACTGTTGTATGTATTACTGACGATCTGTGCAGCACTTGTGTTGTATCCGGTGATGTACACCTTTTTCATGGCTGTCATGACGCCGGAAGATGCGAGCGCTTATCCGCCGCATATCATTCCGAATTCAATCGATCTGTCCAACTTTAGCGAAGTATTCGATATTGTTCCGATCGGTCGATTTATCGGCAATACCTTCCTTGTCGCAGGCTTAACGACGCTTGGTCAATTGATTACAGCGAGTATGGCAGCCTATGCTTTTGCGAAAATGCAGTTCAAAGGCAAAAACGTCATCTTCAGCATGTTTGTCGCAACCATGATGATTCCATGGGAAGTGACGATGATCCCCAACTACCTGACAGTTCGCAGCTGGGGCTGGCTGGATAGTTACCAGGGGCTGACGGTGCCGTTTCTGGCAACGGCGTTTGGTACATTCCTGCTAAGACAGTTCTTCATGCAGCTCCCCAAGGAATTGTTCGAGGCGGCGAAGATCGACGGTTGTGGTCATATCCGCTATTTCATATCGCATGTCCTGCCTTTGTCCCGTCCGGCACTTGGAACACTGGCAATCTATTCATTCTTAAGCATGTACAATTCGTATCTCTGGCCGCTGCTGGTGACGAACACGCCAGAAATGAGAACCGCACAGATCGGGATCTCGATGCTGGAGTTCCAGGAATCCACGGCGTGGAATCTGGTATTTGCCGGAACAGCGATGGTCATTCTACCATCCTTACTGTTATTGATTTTCGGGTTGAAACAGCTTGTCCGCGGTATGGCCGCAGGCGCGCTGAAGGGGTAGAGGAGGAAGTTAGGATTCTGAACTACAGCTCCGCTGTGGAGTAGCAATTCGAGCGTAATAACTTTAGCTTTTGAATCGAAGCAATAGACGATAGTCAATGAATGAAGTTTGAACTTTAGGTAGCGCAGAAGCAGTGAATAGCAGATAAGAATATAGAAAGTATCGAAATAGCGTTGAAGAATTTAGGATATGTATTGCAACTTTAGAATTGAAGCTGTTGAAACAAGTCTGTTGAATGAAAACCTGCATGTCGTACAGGTTTGCGGTTTGGATACCAGGAGCGAATAAAATGAGGCTCGCGCCTTGAAATAAGTTCTTTAAAGACTGCAAAAGTAGTGAAGGAGAAGAATCGATTCTGAAGAAGCGAAGCGTTCGCCTTTGTCTCTGGAATTTATACAAATAAGAGCTAATTCTAATAAATCTGGAGACAACAGCGATCAAAAGAACGATTCATATCCGTAACGGCCAGCTTGCAGAACGTAAAGAACTATTGTGAAGCGAGCCATATAAAAGGAGAGCGATTATGAACGGATTTCGGTTGAAAAAAAGAGGAACATTCGCATTAATGCTTGCTGCTCTAATGTTGGTCATTTCGGCTTGCGGAACAAAAGCTGAAACAAGCAGCCCGGCAAGTGGAGCGCCAGCAGAAGCGGCCGCAGCTGAAACAACACAATTGACTTGGTGGCACTCCATGTCGGGTGCAGGGGAAAAAGCGATTAACCAGCTCGCTTCCGACTTTAACGCAAGTCATCCGGACATTCAGGTGAAGCCCATTTATCAAGGGAAGTACGATGAAAGTCTGAACAAACTCAAAGCATCCATGGGCTCAGACAGCGGTCCAGACATTATCCAGGTCTACGAGATCGGTAGCAAGTTCATGATTGATTCAGGCATGATTACGCCAGTACAGCAGTTCATCGACAAGGATCAGTTCGACCTGTCCCAACTGGAACCAAACATCATCCGGTACTACACCATCGATGGTAAGTTGAACGCGATGCCTTTTAACACATCGAACCCGATCCTGTACTACAACAAGGATATGTTCAAAGCAGCAGGTCTGGACCCGGAGAACCCGCCGAAGACGTATGAAGAGTTTGAACAAGCAGCGAAAGCATTGGCGAAAGACGGTAAGCCAGGTGCATCCATGGCGATCTACGGCTGGTTCATGGAACAGTTCTTTGCAAACCAGAATGCAGATTATGTAAACAATGGAAACGGAAGAACTGAAGCAGCTACAGAGTCGCTGCTGAACTCCGAAGCAGGGGTTAAGACATTAACGTGGTGGAAAAAGATGATCGACGAGAAAACCCTCTCCAATCTGGGACGTAGCACAGACGATACGACAGCAGCATTTACAGCACAGCAAATCGGTATGACTCTGGATTCCACAGCTGGCCTGCGTAAAATCGTAGAAGGTTCAGGTGGCAAGTTTGAACTGGGAACAGGCTTCCTGCCTCGTCCAGCGGATGCCAAAGAAGGCGGCGTTGTGGTTGGTGGAGCGAGCTTGTACATCATGAACAACAAATCGGAAGCCCAACAGCAAGCGGCATGGGAGTTCATCAAGTACTTGGCTACACCAGAGGTGCAAGCGAACTGGAGTGTTGCGACAGGATACTTCCCAATTACGACAGCAGCTTACGAAGAGCAAGTATTAAAGGATAATATGGCGAAGTACCCGCAATTCCAGACAGCAGTCGACCAATTGCACGCTTCCGCGGATTCGACAGCAACATCCGGGGCATTAATGGGTGTATTCCCTGAAGCCAGACAACTTGTCGAAGGAGCGATTGAAACGGTCCTGAATGGACAAGGTACACCACAGGAAGCATTGGATGCAGCAGCCAAACAAATTACAGACAAGATTGCGCAATATAACAGTACGGTGAAGAAGTAACAGTAGGTTAATATCAAATAAAGATGCGGCGATCAGTCCTGATCGTCGCATTGCTATGCCTGTATCTTGAAATTTGCTATAAGCCTTAAGTCTGATTTTCCTTGAAAAGGGATAGATAGTTGCCGTCACTAATTGTCGAAAAACTAAATGATTATACCTTTAGCGTTAGTATATCTAACGTAAATTGTTTAATGTGCACATGAACATGACTTAAAAAGATTAAAAAGTCATAAATTTGATCTGAAATTAGTCCTGTTTAGCTTCAAAGGATAGAAGGTGCTTTTTGATGTAATGTATATGTTCTATTTTATTTCATTTAGAAGAAATATTATTTACATCAATCTGTTATTCAGTTATCTTATATTTGAACTAATGTACAAGCTGGCTGAACAAATGATTGGAAATTCAAAACATGGGGGTAGGGTAAAGATGCAAAGTAAGCAAATAAAGAGTTGGCTCAGATTATTCTTAGCCGTGGTCCTGCTGATTACGGGAGCCATACCTGCTGGCTTATTCAACAGTAAAGTTGTAGCGGCTGACGAGCCATTAACAGTTGCAGAGGCGCTCGCTCTTGGTTCGGATGATACATTCGCTACAGTTGAAGGTTATGTTGTAGGGACCTACAGCAACGGTCCGAATGTAAATTCGAATCCACCCTTTACTTTAGACACTAATTTTGCAATTGCTGATAGTCCAACCGAAACAGATATTAGCAAGATGATGCCTGTTCAAGTACCCACATCTGCTCCTCGCAGCACGTTCGGACTACAAAGCAATCCCTCCTTGTATAAATCCAAAGTACGTATTAACAATGGTACATTATCTCAATATTTCACTTCTAAAGGTATACGCTCCGTTACCTCAACAAACTTCCAATTAATCGATGAGACACCTGAAACTAAAGTGGCAAGCGTCAGAGCTAATCCATCCTCTGGTGCTGTTTCAGTAGGAACGCAGGTTACATTGGAAACGACCACAGTCGGTGCAACCGTCTACTATAAGCAAAATACGGACGCTGATTATCTTCCCTATACCGTGCCCATAACGATCAATGATGCAATTCATATTGAAACCTACGCAGTCAAAGAGGGGGTCGAAAATAGCGATGTTACCACTTTCGATTACACCATCCTCGACAACACCCCAATTTCAATTTCAGAAGCAAGAAATACATCCGAAAATACCCCGGTTACCGTTCAAGGCATTGTAACCTACAGTGAGCTGTCCGGAAGTGTATCCAATTTGTATATTCAGGGTAACGATACAGGGATCGTTGTGCGCGGCAATGCTTCCGGTGTGGAAGTGGGAGACCGAATTGAGGCCTACGGCCCAATTACGATCTACAACGGCCTTGTACAGGTAGAAGTAAGCAAATCCGGATTTCAGGGAGGTTACATTCGGACTGTCGAAAAAACACAGGACATTCCCTCACCAATAACGCTGAACTCATCCCATTTTGCCCCTGGTGAGGGAGGGAGCAAAGGTACTGGAGGGCAGTATGAAGGGATGCTTGTCGAAGTAAACAATATTAAGGTGACAAAAAACAACATCCCAACTTATACTGCGACAGATGATCAAGGTGGGGAAATGCTCATTTATGCCAAAAATAGTCCTTCTGCTCTTTCTATAGGCAAAACGTATCATAAAGTGACAGGGGTGCTGACTTACCATTCCACTTATGGTCTGGAATTGATCCCTCGAACGGCGTCGGATATTCTGGGAGATCTGCTCTCCGTAACAGCGAGCACACCTTCAGGTGGTATTGTGAAAGGAACGGAAGTTACGTTGTCTTCTCCATATCCTGGAGCACAAATTTTTTATACTCTCGATGGTTCTGAACCAACTGTAAATTCGATTGAATACACGCAGCCTATTACGATTAATCAAGATCAAACGATTAAAGCTGTTGCGGTTGCCGACAACAGAGGAAGCACAACTTTTTCATTTGAGTATACAGCGGTTGATCGAGTGGATGGTGTACGCATTCACGAAATTCAGGGTGCAACCCATTATTCCATCTATGATGGATTGAAGGTACAGAATGTAGAAGGTGTTGTTACTTCTGTGGTTAATGCGGATTCATTCTATATGCAGTCGATTCCTGGTCAGGAAGATGGAGACCCGGCAACTTCTGAGGGGATTTTAATCTATAAGAAAGATCATGGAATGAAAGTCCAGGATCAAGTAAAGGTTGCAGGTCAGGTCAAAGAGTATGCCGCAAGTGCAGCAGATTTGCCAACCACTGAAATTGTAGCTTCTGAGATTGATATTCAACATGCCAATGCTGAATTGCCACATCCCGTAATTATTGGAAAAGGCGGTCGTGTAATCCCTATTGTCATTGATTCAGATGGTTTGGGCCAATTTAACCCTGAAGTGGATGCCATAGACTTTTATGAAAGTTTGGAAGGCATGCGTATTCAATTAGATGATGCTACTATTCTTGGACCTTATTCCTATAATCCTGGATTAGCAGTGACTGTAGACAACGAACCAAATAATTCATTGCAGACTCCGGCAGGAGGATTAATCTTACGTGGAGACGGAGCAGGAAAGTTTGAGAGTTCTCTAAATCCTCAACGCTTGTTCATTAATAAAAAACCTCCTCAAGCTGTGACAACGGGTGATAAATTTAGAGGCTCCATTAATGGTGTGCTTTCTTATTCGGGTGGTAATTATAAAGTTACCTTGGAAGGCGAGTTGCCTCCGATTACGTCCAGTGGTTTGAAACAGGCAACAACATCAATTGAGCCACAACAAGAAAAGTTGACTGTTGCCACGTTTAATGTAGAGAACTTCAGCAAAAAAGATGCAACACGAGCCAATAAAATCGGTAAAATTATCGTGGATAATCTGAAAACGCCAGATATTCTAGGAATAATGGAAGTTCAGGATAACGATGGTGATGCCGACACGGGTACAACAGCGGCCGATGAGAGTTTTCAGACTCTAATTGATGCAATCAAAATGAATAAAGGACCCACATATCAATACAGTGAGATTGCTCCGGAAAATAATAAGGATGGCGGGGCACCGGGTGCCAACATTCGCGTAGGATTCCTGTATCAGCCGGACCGTGTATCGTTAGCTAGTGGTATCGGCAAAGGTAATGCCACGACTGCAATCGAAGTCAAAGCAGACGGTAGTCTCTCGGTTAATCCGGGGCGTATTGCACCAGGTGACGAGGCGTTCACCAGTTCCCGCAAACCGCTAGCGGCAGAGTTTGAATTTAATGGTGAACGTGTAGTTGTTATCGCTAACCATTTTAATTCCAAGGGTGGAGATGTAGCCCCATTTGGAAATGTTCAGCCTGTAACCCGCAGCAGTGAAGTACAGCGTGCGCAGCAAGCAACGGTTGTCAATAAATTTGTAAATGAATTAATCAACAAAGACCCGGATGTAAGTGTTGCTGTTCTCGGGGACTTTAATGACTTCCAGTTCTCGAAAACAATGAGTATTGTGGAAGGTAATGAACTGGACAATCTGGTAAACAAACTGCCTGAGAACAAGCGTTATTCCTATATTTATGACGGAAACTCTCAGACACTGGATCACATTCTGGTGAGTAAAAACCTGACGGATACTGCAGCCATCGAAGTGGTACATGTAAACGCCGACTTTGAGACAGCGAATGGACGGGTGAGCGATCATGACCCATTGCTCGCACAATTAACCTTTACAGATAACGGAAATGGCAGCAACCCTGTTAATGGTGGCGGGAATAATGGCAGCAATCCAGGCAATGGTAACAGTGGTGGAGGTTCAACTACACCTACCTCGCCTGTAACTCCAACCACACCGACTACACCAACCAATCCTACGACTCCAACTACCCCTACCGTTCCAGGTAATGGAGGAGGGACTACTCCAACCACTCCGGTGGTAGACCTGAAGGACATCGGGAACCACTGGGCCGCTGCTGCCATTGAGCAGGCCATTTCCCGGGGAATTGTGAACGGGTATCAGGATGGCAATTTCCGTCCGAATGCACCAGCTACACGCGCCGAATTCATTGTAATGCTGGCAAGAGCATTTGAACTCCCATCCAACAACAAGGCATTGACGTTTAAGGATGCTGCTGGCATACCTGCGTGGGCGCAATCCTTTATTGCTCAGGCAGTGGAGCAAGGGATCATTAGCGGGTATACGGATGATACCTTCCGTTCATCGGGCAAAGTATCGCGGGTAGAGATGACGGTTATGCTCGTAAGAGCACTCGGTCTTCCGGTACAGTCCAATCCGGCACTGAGCTTTGCGGATGCAGATAACGTACCCGCTTGGGCTGTTCCATATATCGCTGCTGCATATGATGCAGGACTAGTGAAAGGAACAGGGCAGAATAGGTTCAACCCACTCGCAGAAGCAACGCGTGCTGAAGTGGTGACTCTGCTATTGTCGGCAAGCGAATTGCAAAAGCAGTAAAGAGGTATACACTCACGCTCTAGAACAGCTTGCAGACTTCCATCTGAAAGCTGTTTTTTTACTAATTAATGCCTGTTAATTTTCACCAAGTGAAGGTATAGTAGACAGGATTATATTGAAGGAGTGTTGACGAAATGCAAGATCAACCCGTTTTAATCGCACTATTGGCTATAGCGGCAGGAATTTTTAGTTTACTCGGAGGAATCAATAACTGGGACTGGTTTATGAAGAGTTTTAGAGCAGGCATTTTTGTGAGGACCATTGGACGACAGGGCGCAAGGGTAGTGTATGGTATTCTGGGTGTTGTCATGATTGTCATTGGTGTATTACTGTTACTGATCGGTTAGCGGCAGTTGAGGATTAGATAGCATTTTGCCTACATAGAACATGTGTTTTGTAAGCATATAAAAGTCAGGTCGTGTAGCTTCAGGTAGCTCAAGATTGGCTGAGAAAGACCGCAGAAAAAAAGATGACAGAAAAAGGCCACCGAATAATTTCGGTGGCCTTTTTACCAAATTCAGGTTTATTCATCTCAATCTGGTTTAATTATCTTTTAAATCTTCAATGGATTTGACATCCATATATTCAGGCACAACTAATCCGGTTTTAACACCAGTCATGTTGGCACCGAGATCATCGAGTTGATCTTTGTATTTATCCCAGTAATCGGCATGTGTGAGAGGCAACCAGGCAGCAGGAGAAGCATCCACATCGCCTGTTGCAACGCCAGTCCACATTGGTCCGGCTTCAACTTGTAACGCTGTTACTTTGTAACCAAGTTTGGTCTCCATCACATATTTCAGCAGGTTTGTACTTGCGATTTCGGAGTCCCAAGCCACATAACCTAATCGGAATGTATTCCCATTCACCGGAGTCAAATCTTTAGTCCATTCATCGATTTGATCCGCATGTTTCTCTGCATAATCTTGGGCAGCTTGTTCTGGAGAAGTTCCATCTTGAATGGCAATCATCATTTCACCCATTTCATCCGATGTCCAGTTGAAGCGTGACAAGAATTCATAGGCAACAGGATGATCTTCTTTTAGACCTTTGCGGGCAATGGTGTGAATTTCTTCCGCGTCACCATAGACCTTGTCGGGATCTTCCAGATACTTCAGATCATACTGATTGAACATCCAGTGCGGAGTCCAACCTGTAATGATAATTGATTCTTCGTTCTTAAAAGCTTTGTCCAGTGTAGCCGTCATGGCTGCTCCGGAACCTTCAATCAACTTCCAGTTGGTCAGTCCGTATGCTTCAATCGCACTAGCCGTGGATTTCATAATACCAGCACCTGGATCAATACCAACGATTTGGTGATTAACCTCTTCACCCACATTGGCACTTGCTGATGGAGTGGAAGAAGCGGCACCTGTCTCCAGATCGGCAATGGAGTTTACTTCAGTCATGTAACTAGGAACCACGAGTCCTGTACGTACACCCTTCATATTGGCACCCAGATCGTCCACCTGGTCTTTGTAACGTTCCCAGTAGTCAGCGTGTGTCAATGGCAGCCAAGCTGCTGGAGAGGCATCTACGTCGCCTGAGGCAACACCCGTCCACATCGGTCCGGCTTCTACTTGCAGAGCGTTAACTTTATAACCCAGATTGTTTTCCATCACATATTTCAGCAAGTTAGTACTTGCGATTTCGGAATCCCAAGCCACATAGCTCAGTTTGAAAGCATCACCGTTCACTGGAGTCAGACCTTTGGTCCACTCAGCAATCTGATCGGCATGTTTCTCGGCATAAGCTTTAGCTGCTTCTTCTGCGGATGTGCCATCCTGAATGGCAGTCATCATTTCACCCATTTCATCTGATGTCCATTGGAAACGGGACAGGAATTCAAAGGCAACAGGGTGATCTTCTTTCAGACCTTTACGGACGATAGTATGAATTTCTTCAGCATCACCGAAAGATTTCTCTGGATCTTCCAGATATTTCAGATCATATTTGTTGAACATCCAGTGCGGAGTCCAACCTGTAATGATGATTGGGTCTTCATTTTTGAGCGCTTTGTCCAGTGTGGCCGTCATGGCTGCACCTGATCCTTCAATGAGAGTCCAGTCAGTCAGGTTATAGTCATCGATCGCTTTTGCTGCGGACTTCATGATACCAGCCCCTGGATCGATACCAATAATCTGATAGTTCACTTCTTCACCTACAGCATTGGCTGCTGAGTTGTTGCCGCCAGCGGAAGTCGTGCCACCAACGAAGTATTGTGAGAAACCAGCTACTAACACTAGGAATGTTGCTGCAGCAGTGATCCACGCTTTTTGCTTTGTTGTAATGCGTGAGGTTCTTTTGCGACCTGGCATAAACAGATTTTGTGTGAAACGGTCCAGCACAATCGCGAGTACGACAACAGCAAGACCGGCTTCGAAACCTTTACCGATTTGAAGCTGTGTTACCGCACGATATACTTCTGCACCAATACCCTGTGCACCAATCATGGATGCAATAACAACCATGGAAAGTGACAGCATGATGGTCTGGTTAATACCGGACATCACAGTAGGCAAAGCGAGTGGAAGTTGAACTTTGAACAGTTTTTGCATGGAAGTCGAGCCGAATGCATCGGCTGCTTCAACCAATTCGCTGGATACCTGTTTGATACCCAGGTGAGTCAGACGAATCGTTGGTGGAATCGCGAATATAACAGATGCGATAACACCTGGAACGACACCAAGGCTAAAGAACGTAACCGCAGGCAGCAAGTAGACAAATGCAGGCATTGTCTGCATGAAGTCAAGCAACGGTGTAACGATACGCGCCGCGGTTTTACTGTATGCGAGCCAGATTCCGACGGGTACACCAAGGAGGATCGAGACCAATCCTGAAGTGATAACCAGTCCGAGTGTGTCCATAGATTGGGACCAGTAGCCCAAGTTGTCTACGAGCAAGAACCCGATAACCGTGAATAGTGTAAGTGGGAGTCGACCTACGAGGAACGCAAGAACACCCAATATGGCGATGAACAGGAGTGGATGTGGCAGCATGAACAGCCCGGAGAAGAATCCGACCACTTCCTGAATAACAACAGAGATTACGTTAAATAATCCGGAGAGCGAGGAGCTCATCCAGTCAACAATGGATTCAATCCACGATGCTAGTGGTATTTTGGGAATCATTCACAAGTTCCTCCTTTACTGCAACTTCACCGCTAAGTGCACCCAGCAGGGCACCGCGGACGATAACACCTTGCAGACGGCCATTCTCACCAACAACAGCGAGAGGCACATGGGCAGAACTTACGATTTCGAACAATTCATGAATCAGGGTCTCAGGCGACACCGTCGGTCCGTCCGTGATCAGAATGTCGTTCAAAACTTTGTTTTCGCGCATCGCACGGGTAGCATCTTCTGCTGTAATAACACCAAGTAGCTTCTTCGAACGGTCAATGACAAACAGGTTGGAAATACCACGTTCGCGCATTAATTCGAGGGCAACACGAGGACCACGGTCAAGCGTAATTGTTTCAGGGCGACGCATCACATGAGATGCAGTAAGGACCTTGGACAGATCCACGTCTTCGACGAAGCGGGCCACATATGAGTTGGCCGGTTGAATCATGATTTCTTCCGGTGTACCGATCTGCACGACTGCGCCGTCTTTCATGAGGGCAATACGATCGCCGATGCGCAGCGCTTCGTCCAAGTCATGGGTAATGAAAATAATCGTCTTTTTCATTTTATCCTGAAGCTCGATCAACTCATCTTGCATATCACGACGAATCAATGGATCAAGTGCACTAAAGGCTTCATCCATTAATAATACTTCGGGATCATTGGCAAGTGCACGGGCCAAGCCGACACGTTGTTGCATCCCGCCACTGAGTTCATCTGGCATTTTGTCTTCCCAGCCTTTAAGGCCAACCAGCTCAAGTGAAGTTTTCGCCTTCTCACGGCGTACTTCTTTGTCTACTTTCTGTACTTCTAATCCATACTCCACATTATCAAGAACGGTACGGTGCGGGAATAACGCAAACTTCTGGAAGACCATGCTGATCGTTTTCCGGCGCACTTCGCGCAATTGTTCTTTGTTCATCTTGCGTAGATCCTTACCATGGACCAGAATTTCTCCGGATGTTGGTTCAATCAGGCGATTGAACATCCGTACCAGTGTGGATTTACCACTCCCGGACAGCCCCATAATAACGAAGATTTCGCCTTCCTTAATCTCCATGTTGACCCGGTTGACACCAACCGTTATCTGTTTTTCTTTGGCCAACTTTTCTTTTCCCCAACCTTGCTCCAGTAATTGCAGACCTTGCTCGGTTTGGGGTCCAAACAATTTACTTACGTTTTTCACTTCAAGTATGGTCATGTTTTCACCCCTTCTGATGTGTTGTGCACTTCGAACGGCTTTAGCATCCACAAGCCCATACACTTGTGCGCCCAGCCACGAAATCCGGTAATTGTTGCTTCGCTTCCCGTCTTTCTGGGTAACGTATATAATTCTAACAATACTTAACCAGTATATCAACCGAATAAACAGTACATAATGTTTGTACAGTAAAAACTGTACAAAGTTTTTCGTCCAAATACTCCGTCATTCTCCTTATTCTGGCTAATAAGGCACCTTTACATTTGACATTGCTTTTCCTACAATAGAAAATGAGTTGAATTGAAGCTAATTTATTTGGTTAAAAGATAGTCGTAGGCAATTGCAGGATGGTAAAGTTCCCATTTTCATACATTGGGTGAAAGGAAACCCTCTGGCATATAGGATGTCCGGCCGGATGCTTTCCCATGTAAGCAGGACTTTAGAGTGTTGCAATTATTTTGCCAAGACTGGGAATGTCAGAATGGAGGTTGCAAGCATGGGCTTGGACCATTTACAAGAGGAACAGCAGGCAACCGTGCTGAGGATTCGTAAGCGCGTCATTGAAGCCATTGGACGTAATATGGATCTTTACGGCGTTACGCTATCTACAGGACACTTATATGGATTGCTATTTTTTGCAGACAAACCAATGACCCTTGACGATATGGGACGGGAAATGGAAATGAGCAAAACGAGTATGAGTACAGGTGTGCGAACACTGCTGGATTTGAAAATGGTAAATAAAGTGTGGAGCAAGGGCTCCAGAAAAGACCTATATGAAGTGGAATATGACTGGCATCAGACGTTTACGGATTATTTTGCTATCAAATGGAGAAAAGCCGTGGAGAGTAACCTTCAGGTTCTACGCAAATCGATTGAAGAACTGAATCGATTAGTCGAAGATCTGGATGAGCAGGCTGATGCTGAACTTATCCACATCTTGATGGAAGACAAACACAAGGTTTTGCAAGCGGAAGCATATTACAAATGGTTGGATCGGTTAATCGATACCATGGAAGATGAAGAGATATACAAGTTGGTTCCGAAGGAAGAGATTAAGGAACACTCATAATTACATGCAAAGGGCCCTTTCCGTTACAGGAGAGGGCCCTTTGGCCTGTGCAATATCTTACTCTATTATAATTTAAGGAACACGATGTAAAAGATAACCTTGCCCATCGTATCGACTTATGTTCACGTTTAATGTCCGATCAGACTTGCATGAGGAAAGACCACCGACTGCTGGGCAATCTGTTCCAGTTCGTTTAGAATCTGCAGACGTCCAGCTGGAGTCCAGCATAACCGTTGCCAATTCGAGATGTCGTGAACGTTGCCTTGCAACACAGCAGGGGATCGATTCCACGATGCCGTTTGCTTCATGCGTCGGAACACCTTTTCACTGGCAGGCTGAAGCGCGGCACGATGAATAAACAGGTAGTCCGTGTCCAGCACGGGGATACTATCCGCTGCATACTCATTTCTGTAGATTTCGGGAGATACAAGCTGGGCAGGGTGGAGCCCCAGTTCATCATACAACAACTGATTTAACGGGTGCTCGTCAGATCCCTGCAAGCGGATGAACTGGTTCGTAATGTGCATGAGAGCAATACGTCCCTGTTCGAAATACAGTTGTAGGCTCTGGCCTGCTTCAAGTTTGCGAAACTCAAGTTCCTTGAAATTCAGCAACGCCTGCTTCTCACGTCCAACCAGTTCGGCTATGCGAGTATGGTTCTCTTGCCAGTCATTTGTTGATTCCAAAATGATGGTGGGTGCAATGCTTTTCAGACGATCGTAATAGGGCTTGTGGTAAAAGTCACCGATGATCAAGTCTGGCTTCGCCTGCCGAAGTTGATCTAATTGCCTGGTTAATCGGCGTTCTTGTCCATAATCATCGGTATCGCGATCAAGGACTCCTTCCAGCACAGCTACCGGATGCAGTCCAAGTGAGGCCAGGTTCTCGTGGAATCCCATGATGGATGCCGTGGCAACTCGAAGTTGATCTCTTTTCATATATACGCTGGGTGCAATCCCCAAGGTTTGTTTGAATTTGCGGCTAAAATAATACTCGTTGCCGTACCCAACAGATATCGCGACGTCTTTAAGGATACACGTTTCCGCTGTCAGCTGTTTTTTGGCTTCGTCTATACGTAAACGGTTCAGGTAATCGGTGGGTGACATGCCCTTGGCTTTCTTGAAACTGCGAGAATAAGAGCTGGGTGTGAGTCCAGCAATCTTGGCGAGCTGATCCATGCTGATTCCTTCACTCATGAAGCGTCGCATATACATAATGCTGCGTTCCAAGGCAGGGTCCACTTTCTCATGATTGGCTTCCAGCCGATTCTCCGAGAGAAACTGCAGCAGTTCGTGCAGCTGGCTATGTATGCTGATAAAGTGATCCGGTTGAAGACCGCGATAGGTTTCATACAGTTGTCCCAAACGTGATACAGCCTGCTGCTCGTGACGAACCAGCAATCTGCCTGTCTGCCAATCCAGCGGGAAGCCAGGAGTAGAGGTCATTTTCCATTCACCGCGAACTTGCTGCAAACGAACGGTATCCATGCTTATTAATATACATTCGGTTACTTTCGAGCGCGCAGCAGCCTCAATGGTTGTGCCCGGATTCAACACGAAGAAACTGCCCGCTTGAGCCGTATAGACTGTATCATTCAGGACCAGAACACCGTCTCCTTGCAAAATAAGACAGAGCATGGGCCGAGACACCGTCTTGCCTTGCACACGGAAGTTCTCCCCGCGACGCACACGGCACATGGAGGAGAGGAGCGGTAGAGATGAGGTTTCAGCAATGAAAGGAAACTGTTCAGTCATACGGACCATCCTTTTGTCTTATTTTCTTAATGATAACAATTATCATTCTCATATGGAAGATGTTTTTGAAAAATAGTTTTCGACACGAAAAAGGACTACCCAGAGCCAGTATGGCTGCAAGGTAATCCTCATCGTTATGGACAAGACTGTTAAATAGGCTATATGTCTGAATCCACAGTATAGGTTAGTATGGTGTTACCAATAGAATATTGTCGAGGAAAACGTCACTCATTACTTTTTTACCAGTTCCACCCGTTTGCACGTGATACAGGCGATACTGATCTTTGGCATTGATGTAGAACAGGCCGGCAACATCATCTCTGATATGGAATGCATCCCACTCGTCACTGGTAAGTTTGGTTACCTTGAGAGCTGTGTTGACTGAATAGAGACCGTTATTGCCCGAGATGTATGCAGCCGTAGATGTGCCATTGGTCAATTGATTCGCAACATACGTTACATTGTTCAGGTTCAGGTTGGCGGACTTGGTCACTTTGTTGCCGGAGACCGTTTTGGCATAAGCCTTTTTGTCTGCATCAACAAGGACAACCTTGTCTGTACCGAGTGCACTTACTTCCCGGACGCTCTTGTTATGAAGCTGAAGCGTTTTGGCTGAAGTCGTTAACGCAAACGCTTTGCCTTTGGCGTAATTGTAATCCTTGTTACTATCTAGCGTGATTCCTTTGTTATACACGTAAAGGTTGTTTCCCCATCCACCGGAATATACAGCATTCACATCCAGCTTGGCTTTTGGATTAACAGCAGTGGCCTTGCCAGTGTTGTAATTCACCTTATACATAACGACAGCATTGGTGGAGTAGAACTGCTCGTCGGGATCTGTATTCACCATCAGTTGCAGTTCTTTTTTGGCTTGGTTGGTAAAATAACGACTTTCCACTGCACCTGCGGCAATCCGCTGTACAGCTCCAGAGCCGTTGGACGTTTTGGAGACGATCCATGTGTTTCCATTAACTAACGCATTATAGTAGGCACGCCCTTTGACGACCACAAGAAACGGAAAATCGGTATCGGCCTTGTCGGCAATCTTGGTGGCAGTGGAAGCATCACTATTGCCATTAGCGCGATAGATCGTACCTGTAGCGTCCAGATAATAGATGAACCCGTTATCCGTATAATAGCTGAGTACATCTGTAGCAAATGTCTCCGCCGCATCACTGGACCCGTCATTCGGAACCCGAAGCAAGGTTGTGGAAGAAGCAGTCTGAGTGTAGTAGAGATAAGAGCCTGCTGAGAGCAAGTCCACACCTTGGAAATCAATTAATACTTCAGTCGTGTTGCTACCATCAGCGGATACTTTGTACAAGACTCCGTCGGACTCATAATACACTGTGGATTGGCTGAGTGAAGCTGCCTGGGCTGCGCTTCCGCCTCCCAATGTCATTGCTGCAAGCAGTGTAATGAGCAGCAATGTACAGATAGTGCGTTGCAAGTATGTATACCCTGTTTTCATTCTTTCATCGTCCCCTTCGTTCTATATGTATGTAATTAACGCCTTATGTTATATCGGTAAACAATGGAAGATATGTTAGATCTCGAATATGAAAAAAGAAGAGAATGAAATTGAATTTCATGCATTTGCATGAAGGCGTCGAAGTAGCGAAGAGAGCCGACTGACAAACCAACGACAGGAGCGAAATAATATGATGAATATAGCAACGATTGGTACGGGGTCCATTGTGGATGCCATTCTATCCGCGATAAATGAACTGGAGGATGTCACTTGTACAGCAATGTATTCCCGAAAGAGAGAGACAGCACAGGAGCTCGCGGGAAAATACGCTGTGGGTACAATCTATACGGACCTGGAATTTCTATTCGCAGATGCGAATGTAGATCTCATCTACATTGCGTCACCGAATAGCATGCATTATGAACAGGCCTATCAGGCACTTCAACATGGCAAACATGTCGTTGTTGAAAAACCGTTCACGTCTACGCTTGAGGAAGCAGAAACGCTGATTGCACTTGCGAAGGAAAAAAATCTGTTGCTGTTTGAAGCCATCTCCAACATACATCTGCCCAATATTAAAATCATACAGGAGCAACTGCCCAAGCTCGGTCCAATCAAACTCATTCAGTGTAACTACAGTCAATACTCGCGCAAATACAATGATCTGCTGGCAGGGGAAACGCCGAACGTATTCAATCCACAATTTTCGGGTGGAGCACTGATGGATATCAATATTTATAATCTACATCTGGTCATGAATCTGTTCGGCAGTCCGAATTCCGTAACGTATACCGCGAACCAGCATGCGAACGGCATTGATACATCAGGTGTGGTGATTCTTAAATATCCGGAGTTTATTGCAGAATGTGTAGGTGCCAAAGACACAAGCAGTATGAACTTTGTCCTCATTCAGGGAGAGAAGGGGTATCTTCAGGTTGTGGGAGGAGCAAACGGTTGCCGGGAGATCATGCTTCAGATCGGAAATGAGCCTGCTGAAGCGTATAATGCCAGACCAAATCCAATTGGCTGTACTATGAGTGGGAAGCGTTCAGGGACATCCATGCAAGTGGGGATCACAAACGGTCTTACGAACTGCTGGAACACAGCCAGTCTGTGATGAGTGTGCTCATGAGTGCGCGTAAGGATGCTGGAATTCAATTCGCAGCAGATCAACGGTAATCGTTAATACGTATCGCTAATGCTTCCCATGTAAACATGTCGAAAATATAAAGTACAGAAACCATCGAAGACATTTTGGACAGCAAGCTTTAACTGAAAGTCTGGGTACCCCTTGGTACCCAGCTTTTTGCATAAGCGAACAATGGTGGATGAGCTTGTATAGGTCTGCTGAGCCAGTTCATGGGCCGTAGAATCGAATACAACTTCGGGATTGTTCAGGATATAGTCCACAATATGCTTCTCCTGTGCTGTTAATTGTGAAGCATATTTTAATTTTTGAAGTAGTTTGGATTCCATGCGGTTATTCCATTCCTCTCTATTACCATCCGAAAGTATATGTCTCCACATCATACCCTGCGTTTATTTATTTCTCAATCTGCACATCAGTCAGATCTGACTTTCCGCCAGTTGCTGACGACTATTCCACAGCGTGACCAAACGAAGCAGAACCAGACTAATAAGCAGGAGCACAGCTCCAATGATGAATAATACCCAGGGACCGATCAACAGCATGCCACTGGCCTGACCAGCGACTAAGGCGATTAGGGGAAGGACGATCACTCCTCCGAGCTGATAGGCTTCCTGGAACCCACGAACCTTAGCCGAGATCAGCACGTTTAACAAAATCACCATAAGACTGCAAGCAGGAACAACCCACAGGACCAGAATCATCCAGTTCAGATTGGGAAACATCAACGTTCCAAACATGGGGTACATCAGAATATTGGCTATCAATCCGTAGATCAGGAAAGTAACCCAGGATAATAGAATGGATGGGATCAGGGCAGCCAGTACTTTGCCTTTAAAAAGAGTGTCCATACTGATCGGTGCAAATAACAATCCTTCCAGCGTTTTACGTTCCTTTTCTCCAGCGAAACTATTGGCCGTCAGAATACTGGACGCCATCACCGGAATGATGAGAAACAAGGGAGCGAACATATACATGGCCAAATAATATACAATACGATGATTATCTGTAGGCATGGAAGCAAGCTGAGGAATCTGTCCACTATGGGTTAACGTATCCAATGATTCGAGCAGAAAGCTGATGTTGCCCAGAGAACGAAGTTCCATTCTGGAGGCCGCCCACAGGAGCGCAGAGGGCATGATAATTCCGATGATCAGTGGAACGATTAACATGGGCAACCAGAGCTGAACACTGGCTGTGACGGACCGAATATCTTTGCGTACCAGTGCACGTATGGCTTGGCGGTTATTCATGATGGTGTGCCTCCCTTATGGCAAAATAGATACTTTCCAGATCACTGCCCGTGATGCGGGCCTGATAGACTTGGCCGTGCTCCGTTAATTGCCGTAACAACAGTGGAATATCCTCACGGGATGGAAGCTGATACGTCGCTTGATATGCGGATGTTGTCTCAGGCGTATAATCGGTTGAATTGTGCCATCCATTAGGCATGTTGGCTTCTACTTCGAGCTTTGGTGTGGACAGGTACCGGCTAACAATCTCCTGTTCCGTACCCTCCTCAACAATGCGGCCCTTTTCCATGAAAATATAACGATCACAGACAGCTGACAGTTGAGACAGCACGTGAGACGAGACCAGAATCGTCATCTTTTCTTCCTTATTTAACTGCCGGATGATGCGAAGCACCATCTGAATTCCATCCGGATCCAGGCCATTGGTTGGCTCATCCAGAAACAGGATGGAAGGACGGTGCAAGAGCACTCGTGCAAGGCCCAAGCGTTTCTTCATGCCTGTGCTATAGGTGCCGACTTTGCGATGCTGATATTCCTGCAACTCGAACAGGTTCACAAGCTCATCAATTCGTTCTCTGGCTTGCTTCAGACCGAATGCATCAGCGAAGAATGTCAGATTGTCACGCCCGCCCATATTTTCATATAATCCACTTTGTTCGGTAAGGGTGCCACACATGGCCAGTACTTTCTCCGCCTCACGAGCCGAGTCCAATCCGTTAATGGTTACCTGTCCACCTGAGGCACCCAAGACACCGTTCATGATACGGATCAGTGTGGTTTTGCCCGAACCGTTGGGGCCAATCAACCCAGTGACGCTGCCTTGCTTAACTGTGAAGCTGACATCATTCAGTGCTTGATGCACCTTGAATTGCTTGGATATATTTCGTACTTCGATCATGTACATTCACCGTCCGATCTGAGTTTGGAGATTATACGTCCGGTAGGAGCATATCGTTCAAATGGATGACAAAAAAAGATAAATCTCTCCGTCAATAGTCCCGGATGGAGGATGCACACATACCCTCAATTCCCCTTCAAATCGGGTCTCAGGTTTGTTTTCACTATGGCTTGTACCATGTATCCTTATTGTAAGGATATAAAGGCAGACATCTCAGGCATGCCTGGAATATGCATCTAACGCCGGTCTTGGTTACCCAGGGCCGGCTTGACGTCATGCCTTGGCTTGCCTGTCATGGGAGCGTCTGTTTTAACAATTACATAATGAATTCGTCTAACACATTCATATGTATACATCGTATGGATACATATTGTGTTTGGACGTAGAGGAAGGTGAGTGAGTCATGACAGCATCCAATGAGTATCGTTTTCAAGTGAATCTGAGCGGTATGATCCAGATTTTGTCCAACCATTTATACAGCAGTCCGAAAGTGTTCTTGCGTGAACTGATGCAGAATGCGACGGATGCGATTACTGCACGAACAGAGGCAGAGCCCGGATATCAGGGTACAGTGCGTGTAGAACTGACAGGAACAGGTGAGCAGCTGACCATGATGGTGGAGGACAACGGCATCGGCTTGACTGAAGCTGATATCCATGAATTCCTGGCCATGATTGGACAATCCTCGAAGCGCGGACAGCAAGCGCTGCTGGATGGAGAGTCTTCGTTTATCGGACGTTTCGGGATCGGGTTGTTATCCTGTTTCATGGTGAGTCACGAAATCGTTATGCTGACGCAATCCGCCAAGGGTGGCCCTTCGATGGAATGGCGGGGGAAGCCCGATGGCACATATACAATCCGTCAGCTGGACACACAACTGTCCCCAGGGACCAAAGTATATCTACGGTGCACACCAGACGCAGCTCACTACTTTGAAGCAGATTATGTGAAAGAAGCTCTGTTCTATTATGGAGCGTTATTGCCATATCCGGTCACGCTGCATCATGATGGTATGCAACATGTGGTGAATAGCGAGACTCCGATCTGGCTGATGGACCCTGCACTCGCACGTTCACGCAGAGTAGAGGTATTGGCTTTTGGTGAGCGTCTGCTTGGCGAGAAGTTTCAGGACTTTATTCCTTTAACGACGGCTTCAGGCCGTACGGGAGGCATTGCTTTTGTGCTGCCACACGCAGTTAACCTGAATGCCAAGCGTTCTCATCGGGTGTATCTGAAGCGAATGCTGATTTCGGAGAAAGCAGAGAACATTTTGCCAGAGTGGGCTTTCTTCGTGAAATGTCTGATCTGGACAGATGAGCTTCAACCGACGGCTTCGCGGGAACATTTCTATGAAAATGAAAAGCTGGAGGAAGTTCGCTCCGAACTCGGCGACGCACTTCGCAAGGGACTGGCCGACATGGCTGAGAGCCAGACGGAACGGCTACAGAAGCTGATCCGCCTGCATGCCCTGTCCATGAAGGCGCTGGCTGTACAGGATCAGGCATTCTACGCGATGATTCATCGCTGGCTGCCATTTGAGAGCACGAGGGGCCACCGGGAACTCGGTGAGCTAATGGATGAAGGGGAGACGCTGTATTTCACGTCCTCTGTAGACGAGTACCGTCAGATCCATCATGTGGCTTCCGCACAATCGATGCTGGTTATTAACGGTGGCTACATCTATGACAGCGAGTTGATGGCGACACTGCCGCTCTGTGTGCACAATGTCCACACGGAGCGGCTCCAGCCGGATCAGGTCTCGATGAGCTTCACCGATGTGCCACCCGCTGAACGCAATCAGTTTTACGATGCGTTGCGACTGGCTGATTCCGCTTTGCAGCGCTTCAGATGTCGGGCTGAGGTCAAAGGTTTCAAGCCATCGGATCTGCCGGTGTTGTTCACGTTGTCTCAGGAATCCTCTACCCTGCGTGCGCTGGAAAAAGCAAGCGAAGAGAGCACTGAATTATTTTCATCTGTGCTTGGCTCCTTGTCCTCTGGCATTAGTTCGGCAGGATATTCAACCTTGTACTTGAATGTGAACAATCCGGTTATTCAGCGTGTGTTAACATCACCGGATGCCCAGATGACGCCGATTGCCATTGAGATGCTGTATGTCAATGCACTGATGATGGGGCATTATGCCATGAGCAAGCAAGAGCTTGAAGTGTTAAATCAGGGAATTGTTCGTTTTATAGACTGGGGTTTACGTGCAAATACAGATCGTAAGGGAGATGCCTGATGAAGACAGAGATGGACTTTAAAGAATTGATGGACGAGGCCTATGGCTTGCCTAATGGCCCAGCGAAGCTGGGGATGCTGGAAGAAGCAGCTAGAGTGGCCGATGTGAACGGTATGGAGGAAGAGGCATACGAAGCAAGATCGGAGATTGTGGAGACAGCGACATTCTGTGGTTATCCGATGAAAGCACTGATTGCTTTTTCCTGGCAGCTGGGCAAGTTCGACCAACAGCCAGAAGAATATGATGAAGAAACGTTAATGTGGTCTTACAAATGGATTCTAGGCAAACTATCCAGTTTCCCGGAAGTGTCTCACGATAAAATAATGGAGTTGCTTGAGGACTTCGGACAGCGTTTCAAGTCATTTGGATACAGCGAACGGTCGTATTGGTATTATCGATTCCGTATCTCCATGGATCTTGGGGATCTGGAGGAAGCAGGAAGCAGTTATGCCAAGTTTAGAACCATGGATCGAGACTTTATGAGTGATTGCGAAGCCTGTGAACAGGATGAGATTATGCGTTATTTCATCCTTACGGGTGATGACGAGAAGGTGCTTGAAGTGGCAAATCCGATCCTGAAAGGGCGGATGAGCTGTGCGGAGATTCCACATCTTACGTTGTCGGAGATCTTGATGCCGCTTTACAGATTGGGGCGGACTGCGGAAGCAGACAAACATCAACAAAAAGGGTACCGGATGATCAAGGGACAAAATGATTTTGTGAGGAGCTTTGCCGAGCAAATGGATTACCTTGTACGCACCAATCCGGCGAAGGGGATCGACGTGCTGGAAGAAAGTCTGGTGTACGCGATGGATAATGAAGATCCATTTGCCAAAATGATGTTCTATGCCAGAACTGCACCCTTGTTACGTCGCTGGGCGGACGAATCCCCAGAATATCGACTTCGTCTACCTGCGTCCTTCCCTTATGAGGGAGATCCGGGAGATTTGCATAAACTGGCGAATTATTTTGCAGGGTATGCTCAAGCAGCGGCAGACAAGTACGACCAGCGTAATGGCAATCGTCATGTCTCTTCCTTACTGGCGTAGAAACGGATCTCACTCTGTAACAGATAGATATAATAAGTTATGAAAAGTAAAGAAACAGGCTTGTTCGGGAAGGATTGTATCCTTCTGAACAAGCCTGTTTGTCTTACATCATGAGCATGATAAATCTAATCGCTATTAGGATGTTTTATTTCTATTGTGCCGATGCTGGAGAAGGGACCAGTGTTGGCGCTGGAACCGGAGCAGTTTCTGCCTCATCACCCTCAGGCGCTGTTTCATCCGTTGGTTCCGCTGTCGGCTGCTGAGCAGCCATCAGTTCAGCGACGATTTGATCTGTTGGCTGTGTAAGCAGCGCGTACATAATCGCAGCCTCTTCCTGACGAATCAAAGGTTTGCGAGAAAGGAAATCAAGGGAACCATCCTCCAGAACCTTCACCTCAGGTCCGTGGATACCAAGCTTCGCCATCATCTGAACAGCAGGCACAGCCCAAGGGTCCGTGTGTCCTGCAAGTTGGACATCCGTGAACAGTTCATTAGGATATTGCAGTTGCAGAATTCTCCACATCATGACCATGGCTTCCTGTCGGATAATTACTTGATCCGGCTTAAACTGCTGTTCGTCCGTGCCAGTAATCATACCCATTTCATATCCAAGTTGAATATATCCGGCTGCTGCATGGTCGGCCCAGTCGGTGCCTGCAGGAGGCGTTGTTTTGCTAGGCTTCAATCCACTCTGTTTAAGGGTGTTCTCAATAAATTCAGCTCGTGTGACAGCTGTTTTCGGTTGGAAAGCCTTGTTGGCATCATTCTCATAATATCCAAGAGATTGTATTGCGTAGATTGCTTCAGCATAAGGACTGCTCTCGCGGACATCCCGGAAGCCCATAGGCTTTTGACCTTTTTTCTCATAACCCAAAGGGTTGAGGTAAGGTTCTTTCAGGTATGTGGTACCATCTGCATATTCTTTGAATGCTGTGAATTGACCAGTCAATTCATCTTTGAAGAGATTATCTTCCACTTGAATCAGGTTGCGTTGACCCAGGAACACATCATTAATGCTTAGTTGTCCTGGCTTATCGCCCCCACCTTTCAGGGAACTTACAATCGTGCTCAGTCGAAGATCTGCGTACAATCCGGTGAAGCGTTGCAGCTCAGCTGCTGATTGCGGCGTGTATTCCTTGAATTGCACAGGCTCTGCATATTGCGGGAAGAAATTCTGAATGAATGCCGGGTAGAACAGATTACGAAGTGCTCCATTCTGATTATACGTCAGGAAGACGCCTGTATTTTGCTCGGGAATAAAGAAGAGATAAGAGCTGAATCCGGTCAGGTCGCCTGCTTTCGTAATAATTTTTGGACTGCTTCCTGCACCCGGAATCTGAAATGCTGCTTCGAATCCATAGGTGGTGTCCGGCAACAATGGATGAATGGAAGAACGGTATTGTTCCATGCTTTTTACCGTGGATTCCTTGAGAATCCGCTCGTTGTCCTTCACGCCATCATTCAGGAAAGCGATCATGAACTTCCCAATGTCTTCTGCGGTAGATAACATGCCGCCTTGAGGCATAGGTGTTGGATCGATAGTGTACAGATCAAGCGGATTGTGTGCTTCATCATAGCCTGTAGCGAGCTGTTCCTGGAACTTCTTGCTGAGCATGAAGCTGCTGTTATCCATGCCAAGCGGTTTGAAGATATGCTGCTGCATATAGGATTCATAGGGCTCACCGCTTACATTCTCGACAATCATGCCGAGCAGCAAAAACGAGAAGTTATCGTACATATAGGCGCTACCAGGTTCTCTGACAACAGGAGGCATGTGTTGCTGTGCATAATCCTCCATGGCTATGTACTTATCGAAGTCATCGTGGATGTCTTCCGGCTGCGGATCGCGGATCTCGAATCCAGTCGTATGGGTGAGAAGATGTTCCACAGTTACAGGTTTGTCAAAAGGATTATCGAATTCGAGCCCTTTCACATAGGTCTGAAAATCAGCTTTCAGATCAACCTTGCCTTGCTCGACCAGCTGCATTACAGCTGCTGAAGTGAACGTTTTGGAGACAGAGGCTACACGGAAGGCAGTCTTTTTCGGATCGATAGGTGTTTTACTCTCCACATCGGAGAAGCCATATCCTTTTTCCGCCAGTACTTTGCCATCTTTCACAACTACCACGGAGGCACCCACATAATGGGGCTTTGCCTCAGGTGAATCGAAGAATGAATCCAGAAATGCTGTAGCCGATTCAGTTGTCAGCGCTTTCGTCTTTCCCTGTTCAGCAGCTACAGAAGTCGGGGTCTCCGCCTGAACTGCGGGTACCCACAGACTGAGAGACAGAACCACGGCCATGAAAGCTCCTGTTAGGGAGGTGAACCTGAAGCGGGTGTTTCGTTTGGATAAAAGCATGCAAACACTCCTTTATGAAAATATTAACAAAATAGTTACCTACCCATGTATTACTGATTACTCGCACGATAGGTTTCACGATAATAGATTCCGATGTTGGCAATCCAGATCACGGAGAGCACTACAATCGGGAATGGAGCAAAGGAAAAGAGCATGGAATATAGAACCATAGAGACCATCCCGACACCAAGAAGTACATTCATCATCTGAAAAGAACGATAGGCTGCGCGATACACAACCCATTTCTCGCCTTCATCCAGCTTCTCAAAATGATCCTTCTTCATATTGCGCGAGTTCAGATCCATTGTGCGCTCAGGATAATAACGGTTGTATCGCTTCACAGTCAGAGTTTGCACTACCATGACGATGATAATAGAGATACACGAAGCAACGAGATTCAAGAGGTTAAACAGTTCTGGAGAATTCGGCATGGTTCTGTTGGATGCATACAAGGACAAGGCAAGTGCTGCCCAGGTAAACGTAACAATAACACTGAATCCGCTGAGTATCATCGCTTTTCCGAGAGAGCGCTCTGCTGGAGAGATTAGTGAATCAGAATCTCCATAAGCATCATCTTCCTTGGGAGGGACAGATGGCGTGCGGGAGAGACTGAAGATGCTCCACACCGTCATAATTAGCACAAGAGCTGCCAGGATCGCGAATAAAAGATCATAGTCATAATACACGGACAGCGTCCAGTTCAAGTCAGAAGGGACTTTATGGACTCCGCTAGCTCCGAGAAAACCTACTACAGCGCCACCAGCTGCATACAAGGGAAGACGTAATCGCTTTTTGATGGACGAGGATGATGAATTTTTCATTCTAATCTCCACCTTTCAATTCAAATATTTTTTCGACAGGTTCACGAAATACATGGGCTATTTTTAAGGCCAGGACGACCGATGGAGAATAGTCTCCACGTTCAATCAGGGCAATGGTTTGGCGGGATGCGCCGATGAGTTTGGCTAGTTCCGCTTGGGACAGCCGGTCTCTGGCTCGTAACTCCCGAACGTGATTGTGTAATTCTTCCACTTACTCACCTCCATGAACCTAATGTACATGATAATTGTCTAAATGTAAACTATAATATACAAAATGTTTATGATCATTTACTTTTAAATCGACGATAATGAACATGAAAAAGAGAGCCTGCTGGGCTCCCTTGGATGATTATTTTGTTCCGGAAAAGTGAAATCAGGATGCATCTGCACGCAGCGGCTGTTCCTTCTGTTCCTTTACCTTCGGAAGTGACATTCGGAAATAGACGAGCGCTCCGAGCCCCATGAGTACATACAGACCAGCCATCGCATATGACGGTAGAAAGGCGCCGATGGTTAACCCGAGACTTCCGAGGAGTGCAGCCACGTTATAGCTCAATCCGTCAGCAGCCATGTAGGCAGCACGATCCGCATCGGGAATCATACCAGCGAGCATGACCTGACGAACAGGGGCGTACATTAATTCTCCAATGGTCAGGAGTATAGCGGATGAGATGAGTAACCAGGCCCAGTTGCTGAAAGCAAGCACGGCGAAGCCTGCGGTATACAGGCACATACCGACAGTCATGATGGACCTGAATTGGAAACGACCCATCCACCTGGAGAATGGAATGGCGAGCAAGGCAACCAAGACGGTGTTGATGACCATGATCAGGCTGAACATATGAAGACCAGAAAGATCCAAACCGAACAGTTGTGAGGTGAATTCACTTTTTAGACGAACAGCAATGTATTTATCCAACTGGAATTCCAGGGAGACGGCAAGCACAGTTGCAGTGAAAAATATCATGAAACGTTTGTCCTGAAGAACGGTCTTATACGTGTTCATTATGTTTCTCTTGATTGGTTGTTTCGAAAGAGCTGTTGAACTTTCTGTTTGACGTTTATCCATTGTTTCACGAATCATAAAGACCAGAATGAACAGGGTAATCATACTTTCTATACATACCAGACTGAACAATAGAAAACGAAAAGATTCGAAAAATAGCCCGCCCATCAGGGCGCCAAAGGTTACAGCAACGTTCGTTGTCCAATATTGCAATCCGTACACATAATGACGTTCATGTTCACTGCTTACGTCGACAATCATGGCATTGGCAATCGGAACCGTGATTCCTGAACTGAGACTGCTGAGGAGAAACATGAGACAAGTGACGATGATCGAATCCATCCACGGCGAATTTGCGATAGCCAAGCCAAGTAGAGCCACGACCTGCAGACTTTGTGCGAGCACCATTAATTTCTTTCTTCCAATTCGGTCAGACCAATATCCTGCCCACAATCCTATAATCATGGAAGCCACAATATTGACGGTCAGCAATAATCCAGCCAAGCCTGCCCCAATCTGAATACTCAGATAGATCGCCATGAATGGGATGATGGATTTCTGGGTCAGATCGGTGAAAAAATCAGTAATGATACGTATCCTGATGTTCGGGTGTAAATCGGCGTATTTCATAAGTCGTTCTTCTTCCTTCCCACTGGTCATGTTGCTGTTACTGAGTATAATGGAGAAAAACCTGAAGAAAAACTGTAGAAGCAATCGAATGGATTTCGTATTTTAGCAGATAGAGGCAGAAAGATAGAAGATAGAAGTTAGAAGATAGAAGAAGGAAGGGCATATATGGACGTATCAGAACATTACATTCAATTGCGGTTGAACTTTCTGCATGTACATGAGGAACAAGAAATACATACCACAGTGGGTGAACTTGCCCATCATTTGTGTTGTACCATGCGCAACATGAACCTGATTATGAACAAATTTATGGATAACGGATGGGTAAGATGGAACCCGCAGCGCGGCAGAGGTAAAACATCGTTGCTTGTCTTCTGTATGCCGCTGCTTGAAGTGGCACGTGAGCGGTTTGAACATCTCCTGTACGGGAACAGAATGGAAGACGCCTATGAACTGGCTTCAACCCTGCCATTCACGATGCGAGAACAATTGATGCGGGAGTTACAGAACCAATTCGGGCTACGTTCGAATGAAGGAGTTAGAGGCAGAGTAGACACCTTGCGGATTCCACAGAATACTCCTTTTAAGACATTGGATCCCACGCAGACGGCCATGTGGGGAGAAGTATTTATTATTGCGGAGGTTTTCGATCGTTTGGTTCGCTATAATGCTGAACACCAGGTCTGTGAACCGAGTCTTGCCGTGGCATGGGAGAGTCATTCGGAGGGGAGGGAATGGACCTTTTATCTGCACAAAGGTATACCATTTCATCATGGCAGGGTATTGGATTCAGAGGACGTGAAGTTTACCTTTGATCGCATTATCTCTGATAATAGTAACCCATGCAGGCCTCTGTATGGATCCATTGAGAGCATAGAGACGTTTGACGAATTGACTGTACGTTTTGTGTTAAACAAGCCAAATTTCATGTTCCCGGATCTGATGAGCAGTATGTCTGCATCGATCTTGCCGAGAGATGTGGAGGTGAATCCGCTCCATCCGATTGGAACAGGACCTTATCGGTTGACGCGTCATGATTCCAAGCTGCTTGTGTTGGAAGTATTCCCATCTTACTTCCGAGGCCGGGCCTATATTGACCGCGTTGAAGTATGGCAACTTCCCCACGCTGGGAGGGTGGAGTCCGTCATCAAGCATGATTTATTTCCGGATGCTGAGCCTCGTGCCGTGGAGCATGAGATGCAGGGCGGCGTATATATGACGTTTAATATGCAAAAGGAAGGGCCACAGCATGATGTGAATTTTCGCCGGGCTGTTCAACAGTTATTGAATGCAGATGAGTTGTCGGAGGCGCTCGGGAGTACGAATACGCAGACTGCCTATAGTCTGATTCGAGGACGAGTACAGAAGCAGCATTTAACGGAGAATTTGGACCAAGGGGAGCTGTGGAAACCGCAATCGGAACAATTGGGTGGTTCTGATGAACCAGCACCTTCCGTGGAGTCCTCACTGGCACGGGCCGCAGCATTATTACGACGTAGCTCTTATCAAGGACAGACCTTATCTCTGTGGGTGGAAGAAGGAGATAAGATGGAGACAGATATGGTCTGGTTTGCAAAGAGGTGTACACAAATCGGCTTACATATAACGATCATCCTAGGAGACCCGGTCCATGCGGTCTATCAAGATGGATTCAGGGATTGTGATGTAATCTATACAGGAGAAGTGTTCGATCAACATGTCATGCTGAGTCTTGTGACCATGTATACCTTCCAGAATACGCTGTTCCTGATTGCGATGAATGATTACTGGAGACATGAACTGGAACAGGAATGCGGACGAATTGTCATGATCCGTGAACCTGCTGAACGGTTAGATAGCTTGATTCAACTGGAAGATCGACTTATTCACGAGGCACTGCTTCTGCCCACATACAGCTTCAGGGAAGAACACGCTCATCATGCTTCTCTTCGTAATTATTGTGTCGCGGGACATAGCCTGCCTGATCTGCGTCAATTGTGGGTGAAGAGAAAACCAGGCGCCGAGGAAGAGGATGCGAGTTATCCGGTGTATATTCCGTTGTGGTAGGTAGGAACGGCTACCACAACGGAAATGCATCACACTAGGTAAGATCATCTACGAAACTCTGGTGAATTCAATAGGCTTCGTACCCGGCTCGAGCAGCAGAGGAATGGAGATGGATTGAGCAACTTCTGATGATTCATTCAGGGTGAACGTATACGTGATCTTCAGGCCGAACAACACATATTCGACCGAAAAAGTATCTTTTCCCGTGTATTCCATAGGCATTTCAATGGCGTTGAGGGTTGCCTGCAACCCGTCCGGTGTTTCCCGAATGTACATTTCGCCATAACCAGGATGCGTGTATATCCCCACATAGGCGGTGGAAAGACGATCACAAGGTGTGACTTGAGATTCTTCTGTTTTTTCCTCAACGTCAGTTTCTGAATGAGTAGATACTTCCGACGAGTTCTCCGGATTAGTCTCTGGTTCTGCCGGCTCTTTCCCCATTAATTTGCTTATTCTGGAACTCCAATTGACGGGTTCCAGTCCAAGCAGTCGGTCCATGATATGAAAAGCAACCGTATACGGAATAACACTTCCGTTGGTATTGCTCAGTACTACGATTCCGATCTGCTCCTCTGGCAAAAAGGCAACCTGAGATGCGAAACCATCAATAGCCCCACCATGATGAATCATGGCATGTCCACGATACGGCTCAATCATCCAGCCCAGACCATATGTACTGAGAGGCAGCTCTTTGCTGTTGAATGGTGAATCACAAGCCATCTGAGGACTGTGCATAACCTTCATTTGTTCCTTAGATACCAGCGATGTTCCTTCCCATTGTCCCTGATGCAACTGGAACTTAAGCCATGCAATCATATCGACTAGATTACTGTTAATGGAACCAGCGGGTCCTACGGTATCGATGGCTCGAAAAGGAGTTCTGATATTCTGACCATCTTTCTCTATATAAGGACAGGCGTAGTCAGTCTGAAGCTGCATCTCTTCGACAGAGAATAGGCTTGAGTTCATACCCAGCGGATTAAATAGGGACTTTTGAACAACTTGCTCCCATGAAGTTTCATTAAGTAGTCCAACCAGATAACCTGCCGTCATGTACATCAAATTCTGATATTGCCATTTGTTTCGGAAATCCTGATTCGGCTCCAGATACTGTAAAGTACGAACAAGTTCTTCTCTTGTACGTGGGGAGTTGTACCAAACCAACTCATGCCTTGGGAGACCGGAACGATGACACAGCATGTCGCGAATAGTTAGACGTTCTGTTGCGACCGGATCGAACATCTTGAATTCTTTCATATACGTCTTCACAGGTGCATCCCAGTCCAGTATCCCCTGATCCACAAGCAGAGCCCCAGTTGCTGCGGTAAAGGCTTTAGTACTTGAACCGATGGCAAACAGCGTATTTGGGGTAACTTCAAGTTTAGACTCCAGGTCACGGTAACCGTAGCCTTTTTGCCAGATGACTTCATCCTTATGGATCACAGCCACCGCTGTGCCGACACCTTTCCATAGTTGAAGTTGATCATCGATGAATTCATCCAGTCCTTTCAGTGAAGCGCGAAGCTGAGTTGTCGTCATACCTTCCCCTCCGATATTCAATAAAGTGGATAGTTTCCTACAATCCACTATGCCTCTTCTGGATAAATTTAACATCCTCCCCGAGACTGATTTTGCTTAGCAATACCGTATTAACTGACTTCACGGAAAGCTTGTCAAACTAGTCCGCATATATCGAACAAGTCCCTCATAGACATGTACTAATCAAGTAGGGGTTCTGCTGCAAGCAAAATCCTGAAGTGAAAACATGTGCTAAAGGGGATGATGTCATGCGCCGAATATCATGGATGCTTGCCATGGTATTGGTCTTATCGGTCTTGCTTGCCGCCTGCGGGAAGAAGGATGCGGCAGCTGTGGTCAAAGATCTGAACGAAGTCGTAGGAGAGATGGAAAGTTACCAGGGGGCAGGCGTGATGACGCTGCATACCGGAGATTCGCCGCAGCAGTACAAGGTCGAGGTATGGCATCAGAAGCCTTCCTATTATCGTATTGCGTTAACCAATGCAAAAAAAGATGTAACGCAGATTGTACTGCGTAATGATGAGGGTGTGTTTGTTCTGACGCCGAGCCAGAACAAAAGCTTCCGTTTTCAGAGCAATTGGCCAGATAACCAAGGACAGGTATACCTCTATGAAACTTTGATTCGGAGCATTACCGGGGATACAACCCGTCAGTTTGCGGATGAGAAGGAGAGCTATGTTTTTGATGTAGCTGCCAATTATAATACACATGCACTTGTCAGACAAAAAATCTGGCTGAACAAATCCGATTACGCACCCAAACAGGTGGAGGTATCCGACTCCAATGCCAATGTAGTTGTGGATGTGAAGTTTGACTCCTTCAAATTCGGTACTGAATTTGAAAAAGATGCCTTTGATATGCAACGTAACATGACCGCTGCTACAGAAAAGGGCGGCCAAACAGGAACGGATTCTGGTGTCGCTCCTGCGGAGCAAACAGGTGAGGACGGCAGTAAAGAACCAGCCAATCCTCAGACGGCGCCCGAACCTGACGGAACTGTCAGTGATGGACAGACGGGGGTGAGTGGTGACACAGAGCAGCAAGGTACAGAGGGTGCTACAACAGGTCAGGAAGGCGAGGAACCAACGCTTGCAGAGCCGGAAGGTGCAGACAGTTTCGGTGTAATTCAGCCGACGTATGCGCCGGAAGGAGTCCAACTTAAGGATGATCAGATTTTGGAGGAAGCAGGAGACTATTCAGTCATGCTTCGTTATGAAGGAACATACAATTACACGATATTTGAAGCCCGACCGCAGGATCGAGCTGTATCGCTTGCCCCATCCCGTGTACTGGATCTTGGATTCACACTGGGGATGATCAGTGGAGATGCATTACAGACTCTGACATGGATGGCAGATGGTATAGAATATCGGATCACCAGTGCAGATCTGCCTGAGAACGAAATGGTACGCATTGCAACATCCATGCAGGAAGAGTCAGGTAAATAATTTTTGAACGAATAGTGGCATTAACATAAGGAATGCTAAGAAGCATCGGAGACCTTTACTCCGGTGCTTTGCTTGTTGTGAAGGATGTACATCACATGTAGCGTGTTTTTCTTATCCAGAACAAGACCGGAACGTCTGTCCAACGTGTTATAAATAGACTGAAGATGCATGTATCGTATCCCAAGATCAACCAATAATGCAAAACGCGCTTCTATGTAGAGGGAACCGGGTAAATAATCGATATAAGCAGATATTTGCTGGGGTGGAAAGTGAAATTTCGCCCTGAAAATCTTGCTTATCGGTCATCATCGGTATTCGCATTTGTTCCTCAAACGGCGCACCTTGCATATGTTTTGGAATGCGAAACTTCGGTCCATTTGACAGTCACATGCTGGAGCATTACGATGGAGTCTGACGTGAGCCGGATTATGATGATTGGAGAAGGTGACTTAACGTGCAAGGACAATATCGGCCGACCCAAACGGAGATCAATTTGGATCATTTGTGCACTAACGTAGAAGCTTTCCGCGAGGCTTTGCCTCAGGGCATGAAATTCCTCGCCTGTGTGAAGGCCAATGCCTATGGACACGGAGCGGTGGAGACGGCCAGAGAACTGGAACGAGTGGGTGTGGATTACTTAAGTGTGGCTTTTCTTGACGAAGCTCTGGAATTGCGACAACATGGGATTACGATTCCAATCATGGTATTGGGATATACGCCGCCTGAAGGGATCCCTGTTGCATGGAAACATGATGTGACCATCACGCTGTTCAGCAGGGAAGTGCTTGATGCCATTCGACAGCTGGATGCGGGCACATTCGCTAACAAACTGAAGGTTCATATCAAAATCGACAGCGGCATGGGCCGATTAGGTCTATTGCCTGGCGATGAGGCACTGGCTTTTATACAGGAAGTGGCCTCGCTCGAGCAGGTGATGCTGGAAGGCATGTTTACCCATTTTGCCAAAGCGGATGAAGAAGACAAAACCTATACACTGGAGCAGTATCGACGGTTTCAAGGCGTAGTTCATGCGCTCAGGGATCAGGGATGTGTCATCCCGATTATACATACGGCGAACAGCGCCGCTGCCATTGATACACCGGAATTGTCCTATGACATGGTACGTGTGGGAATTAGCCTGTACGGATTGTATCCTTCGGCTCAGGTGAATCATCAGGTGGTGAAGCTGTCCCCGGTATTGACGTTGAAGACGAAGGCGGTTCTGGTCAAAACACTGCCACCCCATTGGGGGATCAGTTACGGAACCCGTTATGTTACGCAAGAGCACGAACGAATAGCGACCCTGCCGATCGGTTATGCAGACGGATTCTCAAGAATGTTAACAGGTAAAGCGCAAGTGCTTGTGCGTGGTCGCCGCGTTCCTGTCGTCGGTGCGATCTGCATGGATCAGTGTATGGTGTCGTTACAATCTTTCGCAGAAGAAGCGGAAGAAATTCAAGTCGGCGAAGAGGTTGTCCTCATCGGTCATCAGTCTGGTGGCGTTATAACCGCAGACGAGGTGGCATCCCAGCTGGGTACGCTTGCTTATGAAGTGATCTGCATGATGGCGCATCGCATTCCACGGGTATATTTCCGTGGGGGAGCAGAAGTCGCCAGAATCAATCCACTTTTGACATCCTAACAGGTGAACTGGACGCCATTTCCAATAAACTTTTTTTCAGAACAGAAGGAAAACTGTCGGAGCATCTCGAATTATGTATGACGGTAAGGATTTAAAATCCTGAAATGAGATGTTTGGTCTGTACGAATATTGTTCCCCGTGTTTATAATGGAGTACAGCATACTTGATATACTCGGGGCATATATATTCCTTTGTATAAAAGTTCTGGAAAAATGTAATACTGGTTCACAATGGCGAAAGGTTTGTGGGGGTGGAAGAAAGGTGGCCAACTTGCAGAACACCAAGCGGATCATGATCAGTTTACCTGATTATCTTTTGCAGGAAGTGGATGGCATCGTAGCGCTGGAGAATTCCAACCGCAGCGAATTGATTAGGCAGGCTATGAAGCTGTATTTGACGGAGCGTAAGAAACGTTACATCCGTGAAACGATGCAGCGCGGATACATGGAGATGGCTAAAATTAATCTGACCATGGCATCCGAAGCCTTTCATGCGGAGGAAGATGCGGACAGCACTCTGGACCGCTTAGTTAGCGGGGTGTAGACATTGATCGTAAAACGTGGTGACGTTTTTTTTGCGGATCTTTCTCCCGTTGTCGGTTCCGAGCAAGGTGGAGTCAGGCCGGTTCTGGTTATCCAGAATGATATCGGCAACCGGTTCAGTCCAACTTGTATTGTGGCGGCTATCACCGCCCAGATCCAGAAGGCAAAGCTGCCAACGCATGTGGAAATTGATGCGGCGGCACACGGCTTTGACCGGGACTCGGTTATTTTGCTCGAACAAATACGGACGATTGATAAGCAGAGGCTGACTGACAAGATTACCCATCTGGACGAGGAGACCATGAAATTGGTCAACGAAGCGTTACAGATCAGCCTTGGTTTAATCGATTTTTAAGGCATCAGGTAGCGTCTTGTACACTACTCTGCCATCCGTAGGCAATGGATGTTCCTGTAAGGGAACACACTAATTTCAGACTGTAATCAAAAGAGCGTATGACATCCTTCGGGTTGTTGTACGCTCTTTTGATTAAAGCTTGATGAAAGCGTAGAACATTTGCATACTTTTCGTTATAATGGAACCTGAGAAACCGTTTACCCAAAAGACTTTTAGATATAGAGGTGGAGGAGACATATGAGCATTTACATCAATCAGGAGAAACTTCAGTTTCATTTACAGACCCGTGAGGCCAGTTACGTATTTCAGGTACTGCCTTCAGGATATTTGGTACATTTGTATTATGGCAAAAAATTACGCGACACCGATCTGAGCTGGTTGCATGTACGGACAGAACGAGCATCTTTCAGTCCGAACCCGGTACCAGAGGACCGTACGATTTCATTTGATACATTGGCAGTGGAACTACCCGTGTATGGCACAAGTGATTTCCGTAATCCGGCTATCCAACTGGAACTTGAAAATGGCTCGACGGTTTCGGAGTTTACGTATACAGGCCATCGACTGGTCAAAGGAAAGGCAGCGCTTACAGGACTGCCAGCAACGTATGTTGAATCCGATGACGAAGCAGAGACGCTGGTTATTGAGTTGGAAGACAAAGTCGCAGGTATCAAGATTGAGCTTTCCTATACAGCCTTTACGGCATTTAATGCGATTACACGCTCCATGCGTATCGTTAATGAGAGCGCTACCTCAGTGAACGTGGTGCGTGCGCTCAGTTCTTCCGTCGATTTCCCGCATGCGGATTATGAATTGCTGCAGTTGTCAGGGGCTTGGACACGTGAACGTGATATTGTTCGCAGACCTCTTGCTTCCGGACTACAAGGGATTGAGAGCCGTCGTGGCTCAAGCAGTCACCAACAGAATCCATTTATTGCGCTGATGACACCGGGAACGGATGAAGATCAGGGAGAAGTCTATGGATTCAGTCTCGTCTACAGCGGTAGCTTCACCGCACAGGCTGAAGTGGATCAGTTCCACACCACTCGTGTATCGCTTGGGATCAACCCGTTCGAGTTCAGCTGGAAGCTGGAGCCACAGGAAGCATTCCAGACACCTGAGACCGTTATGGTGTATTCGGATGCAGGGCTGGATGGCATGTCTCAGTCCTATCATGAACTGTACCGGGAGCGTCTTGCGCGTGGTCAGTTCCGTAATGCGGAACGTCCTGTTCTGGTCAACAACTGGGAAGCTACCTATTTTGGTTTCAACGCAGACAAAATCGAACAGATTGCTCGCGCCGGACAGAAGCTGGGTATTGAGCTGTTTGTCCTGGATGATGGCTGGTTTGGACACCGGGACAGCGACAACTCCTCGCTGGGTGACTGGATTGTAGATAAGAATAAATTGCCACAAGGCCTTGATGACCTGGCAAATCGTGTGACAAGTCTGGACATGCAGTTCGGATTGTGGTTCGAGCCTGAGATGATCTCACCAGACAGTGAGCTGTACCGTGCACACCCAGACTGGTGTCTGCATGTGCCTGATCGTCGCCGGACAGAAGGACGCGAGCAACTGGTACTCGACTTCTCCCGTCAGGATGTGCGTGATGAGATCGTACGCATGTTAACGGATGTACTTGGCTCTGCACCAATCACTTATGTGAAATGGGACATGAACCGGAATATGACGGAAGTGGGTTCTGCATTGCTTCCGGCAGACAGACAGCGTGAGACTGCGCATCGTTACATGCTGGGGCTGTATGACGTTATGGAACGAATCACTTCGGCGTTCCCGAACATTCTCTTCGAGAGCTGTTCTGGTGGTGGTGGCCGCTTTGATCCAGGTATGCTGTATTACATGCCACAGACGTGGACAAGTGATAACACGGATGCCATATCCCGCCTGCGAATTCAATACGGTACGAGTCTTGTTTACCCGGTAAGTTCGATGGGATCGCATATCTCAGCGGTACCGAATCATCAGGTCAACCGGATAACTTCACTTGAGATTCGGGGACATGTTGCGATGTCGGGCAACTTCGGTTACGAGCTGGACCTGACGAAATTCACGGAGGAAGAGAACGAGATCGTGAAAGCACAGGTAGAGCTGTACAAGGAGATCCGTGGAACGGTTCAATATGGAACATTCCGCCGTTTGCTCAGTCCATTTGAAGGCAATGAGACAGCATGGATGTTTATTGCACCAGACGGTAGCGAAGCCGTTGTATTCTACTTCCGCGTGCTCTCTGAACCGAATGCACCACTGCAGCGTCTGAAACTGAAAGGATTGGACCCTAATGCGGATTACCGTCTGAAAGGCGGCTCGGAGACCTTTACCGGGGATGCCCTGATGTATGGCGGTATTTCAGTAGGCAGTGCATCAGGAGATTACCTGAGTGAGATGTTCCGGTTCGAGCGCGTCTAGATAAGTGAACTACATTTTATTTACACGGATACTACGATGACAGAACAACCTTCCAATCGCTGTTATCCCCAGATTTTTTGATTCCCTTTTCTCAAAGGGAAAATCCGGAGATAAAGGCGAAGTGTATGCTCCCGAAGTAGCTTTCTTGCAGAAAGCTTATAGCTTCGCTTTTTCAGGTTTTTTCTGTCCTCTCCGTCATCGTGTAAATGAGCAGTTTCACTTATTTAGACTGCAATTGCATATAAGGTTTTAACAAGGGAGGGCCGAGGAGCGTCGTGTTGACGTTTTTCGGTCTTTTTATGGTGTATTGGGGAAGGCTTGAGAATGACATCATCCTGTCAGAACTTGTATGCTATCGGATTGATGGAAATTTGGACGGGATTTTGTGATAATATAAGGTAGAGTGGATGAATCTGATGATTCAACCATACTGTAATTACAGCAGCAGAGCTGCCCTGAAATGATTGTAACGAACGATTCAGGAAGGAAAGAGGGATTTATTTTGTCTGAACAGGAAACGGTTCTGGAACCCAATGAAGAAACAATAAAGGCAGAACGCCATGAACGAATCATCAAACAGGTAGCCAAGGAACTGTCACTGTCCTTGAAGCAAGTCCGTACTACGTCGGAGCTTCTGGACGAAGGCAATACGATTCCATTTATAGCGCGCTACCGTAAAGAAATGACTGGAGAGCTGGATGAGAACCAGCTGCGATCGATTGAAGAACGCATTGTGTATCTGCGCAACCTCGAGGATCGCAAATTGGAAGTCATCCGTATTATAGAGGAACAGGGCAAGCTGACCGCAGAACTGCAGAAATCCATTACCCAGGCTGTGAAGCTGCAGGAAGTGGAAGACTTGTATCGACCTTACCGTCAGAAGCGGAAAACGCGTGCCAGCGTAGCCAAAGAAAAAGGTCTTGAACCCCTTGCTGTATGGATCTGGGGTCAACCGAAACAAGGAGATGCGCTTCAGGAAGCTGCGCGTTATATCAATGCTGAACTGGGCGTAGAAGATGCGGAGTCGGCGCTTCAGGGAGCCAAAGATATCCTCGCGGAGAACATTGCAGACGATGCTGCCATTCGTGCATGGATTCGTCGGTACACCTTGGATCACGGCATGCTGACTTCGGAGGCGAAGGATGCTCAAGAGGAGTCCGTATACGAGAATTATTATGATTACCGCGAATTAGCCAAGAAAATGCCTCCACACCGTATTCTCGCGATTAATCGTGGTGAACGGGAAAATATTCTGAAAGTCGGTCTCGAAGTACAGGCAGAGCCGGCCCATCGCCACATGGAAGGACAGATCATTCGTGGTGCTTCTGCCGTACAGGACGTCCTGCGTGCGGTAATTGAAGATGCCTACAAGCGGCTTATTGCGCCTTCCATCGAGCGTGAAGTTCGTGGAGAACTTACGGAAAAAGGTGAAAATCAGGCCATTTCGGTATTCTCGGCTAACCTGCGTAACCTGTTGCTTCAGCCGCCAATTCATGGCAAACGTGTGCTGGGTGTCGATCCGGCCTATCGTACGGGTTGTAAATTGGCTGTAGTGGACGATACAGGCAAGCTATTGGAAGTAGCTGTTACCTATCCGACGCCACCGCACAACAAGAAACGTGAAGCAGCCGAAGTATTCCATCGGATGATCAAGCAATATGATATTGGTCTGATCGTTATCGGTAACGGTACAGGATCGCGTGAAACGGAGCAGTTTGTAGCCGAGATCATTCAGGAGAACGGTGACGAAAGTCTCGTATATCTGATCGTTAACGAAGCTGGAGCGAGTGTCTATTCTGCATCCAAGCTGGCCCAGGACGAATTCCCGGACCTCGATGTAGCTGAACGCAGTGCGGCTTCGATTGCTCGCCGGGTGCAAGATCCGCTGGCTGAGTTGGTTAAGATTGATCCAAAAGCCATTGGTGTGGGTCAATATCAGCATGATGTTTCCCAGAAGATTTTGGAAGAAAGCCTGAAGGCTGTCGTGGAATCCGCAGTTAACCATGTGGGCGTGGACGTGAATACAGCTTCGCCTTCATTGCTGTCCTATGTTGCTGGAGTTAACGCTACGATTGCCAAAAACATTGTGAAGTACCGTGAAGAAAATGGTCGGTTCACGAACCGCCGCCAGTTGCAGAAAGTACCACGTCTAGGCGCCAAAACGTATGAGCAGTGTGTAGGCTTTATGCGTATTGGTGAGGGTGAGAACCCACTGGACCGTACACCGATTCACCCTGAATCCTACAAGGTCGTGGATCAGCTGTTCAAGGAGCTTCAGGTTGCACTGGACAAGCTGGGTACCAAGGAACTGTCGGTATTGCTTTCTGAGCAACAGCCAGAGCAGCTGGCTGTGAAACTGGACGTGGGTGTGCCTACATTGCGTGACATTCTGGACAGCTTGCAGCGTCCGGGTCGTGACCCGCGTGAAGAGATGCCATTGCCAATCTTCCGTACGGATGTATTGAAAATTGAGGATCTGGTGGAAGGCATGGAGCTGCAGGGTACAGTTCGGAACGTTATTGATTTCGGTGCCTTTGTCGATATTGGAATTAAGAGTGATGGGCTTGTCCATATTTCACAACTGAGCAACGGATATGTTAAACATCCGATGGACGTGGTGTCTGTCGGGGATAACGTAACGGTGTGGGTCATGAATGTAGATACCAAAAAAGGCCGTGTCGGCCTTACGATGAAGAAGCCTGCGTCCGCACAACAGTCTTCTTAGTTATAGGATTGGAGAACAGCCTTCCTGAGTAGGAAGGCTGTTTGTTGTCGACAATAATGGTCCCGTTATCCGTTCTCATTCCTCTGGTAAGTACGGTAGCTATGATCATGTGCTTTTTCTTAAAGTTCGTAGTCAAAAGCGGACTTTTTGAACAACCTCTTAAAGTTCGTTCTCCGCGCTGCGCGGTGTGCCGCTTGCTGGTTTGTTACGATAAAAGAACCAGCATTCGTTCAGCAGCTTGATTTGCCGGCTGTCCTTTTTGTGAAATGCACGCATCAGTTGATTGCAAAGCCATTGAGGCAAGGGTATCTCCTCCTCTTGCATAATTCATCTGTACGTTAGCATATGTGACAATAGCCTGGACTGTGCGGGATAAGTGAAGGACCCCGGCAAATCAATATCTCAATCACCAAAAAGCACAAATCCCAATGCAGGGAGATGTGCTTTCCGTTGTTCTCATTTTAAAATGATACGTGGAGTGAATTAGAGAGCTTCCATCTCTTCTTCATACCATTGTTCCAATTGGGCCTGAAGCGCCCGAATTTCGGTAAGCAGGGAGATCAAAGGATAATGGCTTTCACGTAGTGCTGCAAAAGATTCTTCAAGTGCATTGATATAATCAAGGCCGCCAATAATAGTAAGATTTTCGTTCAGGAGATCGAGGTTGTCGCATTCGGCGATCGCCCAAGGCAGGACAGGGACATCTGCTGCAGTGAGTTTATCAATTTCCTTATGCAGGCGCAGATTGAGCGCACTGAGTTGATAGGCATAATCTGAAGGCATTTCCACAAACTGCAATTGTTGTTCCTGCTGCAAGATAACATAGCGCATTGTAGGCATAACGAGTAATAATCTCCCCTCATACATTCTACTTGACAGTGTAGCCTACGAAACGGTTAAAATTCAAGTATATGGCCGGAAAAACCAATACTCCGAGGGGGTGCAAGGAGAGGATACCGATGGAAAATGAGGAATTACAACGATGGATTGAACAGGTATCGCTGGATCATTTCGGAGTTCCGTTCACCCACGAAGCGTTGTTTAACGGTCGTCTGACTACCACAGGTGGACGTTATATGCTCAAAAGTCACCGGATTGAGATCAATCCGCATCAGCTCGAAGCCTACGGGCGAGATGAGGTAGAGAAGATTATCAAGCATGAGCTATGCCACTATCATCTGCATATTCGCGGTCGCGGTTATCAGCATCGGGACCCGGAGTTTAAGGCTTTATTGCAGAAGGTAGGAGGCTCACGGTTCTGCCAATCCCTTCCTGACGGCAAAGGCAGGAAGCCATTACCCTATCGTTATAAGCTGGTGTGCAAGAGCTGTGGTACGGAATATTTGCGTAAGCGGAAAATAGATCCGAAGCGTTACCGCTGTGGTCGTTGTGCGGGAAAACTGGCACTTCAGAATATCTGATGTGTGTATTGTTCACTACGCGTAAGAAAGTGATGAAAGGCATGTTGACTTGGATTATTAATCATGATAAATTAATCTTATTCAAGTTAATTTTCCCTGATAGCTCAGTTGGTAGAGCACTCGACTGTTAATCGAGTTGTCACAGGTTCGAGCCCTGTTCGGGGAGCCATTTCTTGGAGAGATACCCAAGTGGCTATAAGGGGACCCTCTGCTAAGGGGTTAGACTGCGTAAGCGGTGCGAGGGTTCGAATCCCTCTCTCTCCGTTCTGATTAAACTTCTCTGCAAAGGGATGAGAACCCTAAAGGTTCGTCGGAGCATCAGCTTCGTTAGCAATACTTCGCAGTCTCGAACGAAGTGAGAGTATCCCTCTCTCTCCGTTCTGAATAAACAATAAAATCCTCTTCACATTAGATCGGCTAACCGGTCACAGTGAAGGGGATTTTTTGCGTTTTATTCTTCTTCGTTAATCCTGTGCTGCACTTCCATCTACAGCCTATAGTGAGATACCCAACACCTCATATAAACCTTTCTTGCCTGCTTCCGTCACTTCGACAGAGCGACTTCCTTTTTTTTGACGAGTCCATTCCAGTTCCGATAATCGTTGCTTTAGCTGTTCGCCAAGCATGCCTGAGAGATGATGACGGCGTTCGCTCCAATCCAGACATTTACGAGCGATGGCCCGGCGTGATCCCGGCTTCATCTGAAGTTTAATTCCAAACGTGGTGAACCATTGCGTTCCTTCCTCCGTAACATGGTAATCCTTACTGTGTGCCTCTTCGGGCTCTGTAAGATACCCCTTCTCTAACAAGGCTTCACAGAGCGAAATTCCCAATTTACCTGCCAAATGACCATAACAGGTCCGTGCATAGCTCAATTGTTGAAGCTGATCGGATTGTTTGAGAGAGCGTACCTGTACCGGCGGGGCGATACTGGCCATCGTTTCAATCAGATTAGCAATTTCTTTGCTTGCAAGACGGTAGTATCGGTGACGGCCCTGCTGTTCAACTTCAAGTAATCCTCCCTCGACGAGTTTGGCGAGATGGCTGCTTGCCGTCTGGGGAGTGACACCTGCTATATGAGCAAGCTCTCCAGCGGGCAATGCCCGCCCATCCAGCAAAGATGACAGAAAAATAGAGCGGCTTGGATCAGCGATTAACGACGCAATAATAGTAATATTCGGATATACATTCATACTTCGATGATATATGAACTATTGCTGTATTACAATTCTGTTGTATCGACCCATAGGGGTCAGATTGAGATAATAAAACCAATGGAATTGGAACAGGAGAGGTACAGGATGAACAAAATAACGAAACAGGACTTTGCTACAGAGCAATTGTCCCAAAGTCCAGAATGGATTCAACACGAAACGATTAATCCCAGTATTTTATATTATGGTACGCCTGTATTGCTGTTAAGCACATTAAACAAGGGTGGGTCAACGAACCTGTCTCCACTGTCCTCATCTTGGGCACTGGGGGACTGTCTGGTTCTCGGTGTAGGTACACAGGCCAAAGCCTATGAAAATCTGAGTCGACACCCTGAGTGTGTGATTAATTTGCCGGATGTATCTATGTGGAAACAGGTTGAAGCATTGGGTCGTTATACGGGAGTTACCCCGGTTCCTGAGGAGAAAAGGCAGATGGGCTATACGTTTTGCCATGATAAATTCACTGTAGCTGGATTGACATCTGAAAGCTCGGTTCATGTGGCTCCAGATAAAATAGCTGAATGTCCGCTCCAGATTGAAGCGTCTGTACAACACATACGTGTTCCCGAACATACACCGTTCATGGCGATTGTGGAAGTGAAAGCGTTGAAGGTGCACGCGCACACACGCCTGATATCTGGACCGAACAAGATTAATCCGGAGGAATGGCATCCTCTGATATATAATTTCAGACATTATTACGGATTGGGAGAGAGACAAGGGGAAAATTTCCGGGCAGAGAATTGACCTGAGTGAGGTTCAAGGGAAAGATTGGGTAATAGTAAAGAAAGACACATGTAAGCATATACATAACGAAAGAGGTGATGTGCATGGAAGTGGAATACTTGATGCGTGTACTCATAGCTGGGATATGTGGTGTGCTGATTGGATATGAGCGCAAAACCGTATGAAAGAGGCGGGAATTCGTACTCATTTTGTGGTCGCTGTCGGTGCTGCCCTGATGATGATTGTGTCCAAGTACGGATTCCAGGATCAAGCTGGCTGGGACAATCTGTCTCTTGATCCATCGAGGATTGCAGCACAGGTGGTTAGCGGTGTGGGTTTCATTGGAGCAGGCATGATCTTCACGCAGCGCCACACGGTCAGAGGATTGACCACAGCGACTGGAATATGGGCTACGGCAGGCATGGGGCTTGCGGTAGGTTCAGGTCTGTATTGGACAGGTGCAGGGGTGACACTGCTTATTGTAGTTGCACAGATGCTACTGCATAGACCCACACGCTGGCTGGTGTCGGCCCGAACAGAGACGTTAACCATCCACTTGCAAAAGGAAGGGGAGGCCCTGAAGGCTGTTTTGGCACTTCTGGGACAGGAAAAGATCTCGGTCATCGGATTTAAAACAGAACAGCAAACAAGCACAGGCTCCGTGGAAGAGACTGTGCTTGAGTTCACGTTGCAACTGCCGGGTTCATACCGGGGCGAGCAACTGATTATTTTGTTACAGGACGTGCCTCATGTTCGATCTGCTGAGTTGAAATGAAGCGAACCTGCATGGATTAACAGGTGACCATGCAGGTTCAGTGGTTGGTTGTAGCACAGGGTCAGTTATTGACCTTCTCCGACAACGGTTTCCGGACGGGACACCGGTTTCCCTTCAAGCAGGCACTCAATGGCATGTGCGACACCGTGCTCGACATTCGTCAGCGTTATGGCTTTGGCTAATGCTTGAATTTCGGGTTCGCCATTCCCCATGGCGATGCCGAGTCCAGCCATTTTTAACATGGAGACATCGTTGAAGTTATCGCCGATCGCTGCTGTATCTTCCATGGAGATGTTCAGGTGAGCCGCCAGTTTGGACAGGGCATTACCTTTGGATACGTCCGGGTGCTGCATTTCGAAGTTATGCTCAAAGGATACAACCATTGCGACATCGGATCGGGAAGCGAAGTATTCTCGTCCTGTCTTTACTTTGTCCGGATTCATGGAGAAGGCCATAATATTATAGATGTAAGCTTCTGCCGGAATTTCGAGGTGGCTGTTTACGCGGTGGTAGTCTTTTTTGTCGTAGTGTTTCTTGATGGCCCGAATCATCCGTGCAATGTCCTCACCGGGATTAGAACCCAGAACGCGTTCCATCTCAGCGAGCAAAGTTTCATGACTGCTAAGCGGGGCATAGATGCCTTGTTGCGTTGAAGCCTCATAATAGACATCATGATCTTCCAGCCACTGCATGACGGAAGCTGCTGTGTCACGCTCGAGCGGAAGATGGAATAAACGTTCACCGTCTGCGTCATGAATTGTCGCTCCATTGGAGCCGATAATTGGGGTTTTGATTCCGCCTTCGCGGCTGATGGTCACAACATCGGAATAGACGCGGCCTGTAGCAATGGTAACTTTCATACCGGATTGCTGTGCTTTTTGGATGGCTGCTGCGTTCTCCGGGCTAATCTGGCTGTCTCTGTTCAATAATGTTCCATCTAAATCTGTGGCAAATAATTTCATATACTTACAACTCCTTATCATCTGTAGGTTCAGGAATGAGAATCTCAACTTGCTGTTCGGCTAGAAAAACAAGCCATTCTTTGGTTGGCCATTGATCCGTAATCAATACATCCACCAATGACCAGTCGGCAAAACGATAACCATAACGTCTATCAAACTTGGATTGATCTGCAAGAACAACGACTTTCTTGGCAGCCTTCATCATTTGGTGTTTAATTTTCCCTTCCTCTTCGGAAGCACTGAAGCCATCCATGGTGATACCGCCAATTCCGATAAAGGCTTTATCTACATAATAGTGGGAGAGGGTCTCGATAACAGAAGTACCGTAGACATAACGTTGTTCCTTATCCACTTTGCCGCCGAGTAAACGAATCTGGACAGCCGTGTGGTTGGAGAGAAGATCAGCGGAATGAATTGAATTGGTAATGACGGTACAGGATTTGCCGTTCAAGTTCTCGGCACACGCCTGCACGGTTGTGGAAGAATCCAGAATAATGATCTCGCCTTGTCTTACAATGGCCGCCGCGAGCTTGCCGATGGCCCTCTTTTCCTCAGAAACATCGAGTAGACGGTCTTTATAGGATCTGAATTCTTGCGGAGGAGGGGGGAGAATGGCACCGCCGCGTGTTCGAATGATGGCATCCTGTTCCTCAAGCTTGATCAGATCCCTACGAGCAGTATCCCGTGATACATCAAATAAGGTGACAATATCATCGGCTGAGATGCGATTGTGTTTGCGTAGATGTTCAACAATGAGCTGCATTCGTTCTTCTTGAAACAAACATGTCACCTCCGGGTGTATGGATGACCGTACTTATACTGATACTTTAATTATAAGTATTCCTAATGTACTTTGCAATATTATAAGTGAACGTAAGTTTTTATAAGTGTTTTGATGAATGGTTTACATTGTTCCAGCACGGGGATGACATTAGCGTGAATGGGGAGAGGGCGAATAACGGATCTCTGAAGCGTGGTATGCAATGGGCAAAAAGGGGTGAAAAGTAAATTCGAAAAAAAGTATTGCAAGTTCAAATTGTCCTGTGGTATACTCATTCTTGTCGCCAAGAAAGACAACTAGTTATTAAGGCCCGTTGGTCAAGGGGTTAAGACACCTCCCTTTCACGGAGGTAACAGGGGTTCGAATCCCCTACGGGTCATATCTTCACCACCTCATGAGATCTATATTCCTGATGAGAAATCCTCAAAGTCATTGCTCTTAGAGACTAGAATGAAGCATGGCACATCCGGTGAAGTTTACAGCAAGAGCCATTAGCTCAGTTGGTAGAGCACCTGACTTTTAATCAGGGTGTCGAAGGTTCGAGCCCTTCATGGCTCACCATTTTTACAATTGAATATGCGGTCGTGGTGGAATGGCAGACACGCTATCTTGAGGGGGTAGTGGGTGTATACCCGTGGAGGTTCGAGTCCTCTCGACCGCATCACAGTAACAACGTTATAAGATAGACTCTCATGGTTACTCATGGGAGTCTATCTTTGTGTTATGCGATACACCTGGTGGCATGTCAGGTATTTAAAGGCTGAGCATTCAGGAATAATGTGGTATAATTCAAGCAGATGAGTTGATTATTACGGTTGGAAGGCGGTTCTTGTATGCAGTCGATCTATGAGCGAATTGAACACCTGATTGCCGAACGAGGAATGACCAAGAAGGCTTTCTGCCAACAGCTGAAGATTAGCACAGGCAATCTGGGTGATTGGAAACGTGGCAAGTCTATTCCGAGTACGAATAAGTTAATTGAGATTGCTTCGTTTTTTGATGTGAGCCTGGACTGGCTCATGATTGGGCGTCCGTCGAAGGAAGCGATGGTACGGGAAAAACGGGAGGATTATTTTTTTGACGTGTTGCGGCAATTGAATTGCCAGGAAAGTGAATTATCGACTGTGGAACAGTCTTTTATCAGTGAATATATCGAGTTTACCCGTTACCGCAAATCCAAGGAAAGCAAAGATGCAGGAGACTATCGCTATGGAGCTGAGAACAAATCAGAAAACAATTCTGAGGAAAACGAAGCGTAAACGATATGAGCAACCATAGACTAAATGTACAAAAACCTCTGGACTAATCCGAACATACTCGGAATATGTTCAGAGGTTTTTGTGTTTATCCATGCATGCTTCATGCCTTATTTACGAAAGATGAGGGTTTCTTTGCCCAGTAGATGGGGACGGAGTGTATTCCAGATCTGAAGACATTGCTCCTGAAGCTCCCAAGCTGCCATGCCAAGTAGTCGAACGCCGATGCCTCCGGTTGCCAGCAAACTCGCACCTGCGAGCATTCGTCCATCTGGTGGCAGAGCGGATCTGACTTGTTCCAACTCTGCAGTGCCCAGTCCCGGGGCAATCATCCATAACGCAGCCGTGTGGGTATAGTGAAGGAGGGACGCTGAGTGTTTGGGGTCATCGGTTTCCGGTTCGATTCCGAATCGATCCCAGACAGCCAGTTGCTCTCCTTGCCATATCTCCGTCAAGCTGCGGTAACGCTTGAATTGGAAAGCTTCTCCCCGATGAATGCGTCCGGCAGACCAGATATCTGCATAAGCCAGGATAGCCTGGTCTTCCAGCTCAAAGGTTACAGCGAGTGATGAAGAACTTCCCTTGAAGGGGATAACGCATTCAGGGAAATATTCCAGTGTGGCTCCTTTTCCCAACCGAAAATGATGATTGACAGATGAAGGAAGCGATGGAGTGGGATGAAGCCTGGTAGCTGACGTACTGCTCAGCATCACATGGGTTCCTTCGCCTAATACCCACTCGGAATGATAATGATCCCCGTTAAGGACGCCGGGAGAGACGTCTGACGTATACACACATAATTCGGTTCCGCCTCCGGGAGGTCGAAAGGATCGGCTAAACCGGAGAGGTGCACTGTAATAACGATCGGTCATGACAGTCCGCTCACCTTGAAAGGCAAAAGTGGCCCGAAGCTCGCTGCGGCGCGTGACGGGTCCACCTGCACTTTCGTTCCGATTCATCTCTGTTCCCGTGGGAACAGAAGATGAATTAATGCGAGTGAGTGCCATGCTCATGGCTGTGTGAATGCAGATGTGCAGCGGAAGTGTCGTCATCCATATATTGATGTTCGAGCCAGTGGACAATCTCGGACACACCTTCACCGCTCATTAGATTAGACATGACATAAGGACGGCCTTCGCGTACCCGCTCCGTATCATTTTTCATGACTTCCAGGCTTGCTCCAACGTAAGGGGCAAGGTCGGTTTTGTTGATTAGCAACAGATCTGAACGTGTGATGCCGGGACCGCCTTTGCGAGGAAGTTTCTCCCCTTGGGCGACGTCGATAATGTAGATGAACACATCAGCGAGTTCTGGACTGAATGCGGCAGAGAGATTGTCGCCGCCGCTCTCGATAAAGATCAGTTGCAGATCCGGGAAACGTGCAATTAACTCGTCAACCGCTTCGAAATTCATGGAGGCATCCTCGCGAATAGCTGTGTGCGGGCATCCGCCTGTCTCTACGCCGATAATACGCTCTGGTGCCAATGCATTCTGACGCAGCAAGATTTCGGCATCTTCCTTGGTATATATGTCATTGGTGATGACAGCAAGACTATAACGTGTACGCAGTGCCTTGGATAGTTTCTCCACAAGGGCTGTTTTACCTGAACCTACCGGTCCGCCAATTCCAATTCGCATCGGACGACTCCGATCAAATGCCTTGCGTTCCCACTCCGGATGATGCGTATGATTAGCTCCTCCACACATAACAATTCCTCCTAAGTTAGATAAAAGTTGTAGTTAAGACATAAACAGTCGCGCGGGTAAGTTCTCGTGCCGCATGGCGTAGATTTCCTGGGCGATTCCGAAGCTGTGCATGTCTTCCGGGTCATTTTCCCGAATGAGAGCCCATTCCGCTTCAATGTCATCAAGCAGTTTCTGAATCAACATTTGCGCTTCGGTTTGTCCGATGGGCAGAAGGCGAAGTGCGCTATTCACATAAGCGTTAACTGAGGTATACAGATGCCCGGTGACGGCTTCATCCAATCCAATCTCCAATTGATAGTTGATATAACCGTGAATGGTCGTGATGCCGCAATACGCGCCGTATTCCCGGATGGCCTCATCAATCAGGGAAAAGTCCATCCATGGATAAAGTGAGCGGGCGAGCTTAAGCAGTCGCTTTCCCATTTTGTGGCCGCTTTCCCTGAGTTCCCGAGGGGAGCGCTGGGCGTGGACACGCTTGTCATATAGAGCAAGTAGAGCGGCATCTTGCTGTTTTATCGCCTGATAGACTCCTTTGATGGCAAGGCCATCTAGTCGAACAAGGCTGGAATGAAGCTGGCTGCGAATAAACTGTTCAAGCTGCGCGGTATTTCGCACGGTGCCATCATGCGTATAAGCCTCCAGACCGAAGGAATGGGAGAACCCGCCGATGGGCAGCGCTGAATCCAGCAGTTGAACGTAACGAAGTAGCTTCGTGCCACTATTCATCATGCGTTGCCCCCTTATCAGCTAATCCGTATTCATATCAAAACATAAAGTACCGCTGTGCCATAGGCAGCTCGTCTGCGGGTTCACAGGTGAGAAGTTCGCCGTCGGCGCGTACCTCATAGGTTTCGGGATCGACTTCAATGACAGGGGTTACGTCGTTATGAATCATGTCTTTTTTGCTGACCGAGCGGCAGCCTTTGACGGGTTCGACCCGTTTTTTCAGGCCCAATGTCTCTTTGATTCCTGCATCTGCTGCGGCTTGGGAGACAAAGGTGATCGATCCGCTGGCAATGGCGCTACCATAGGCTCCGAACATCGGTCTGCCGAATACAGGCTGGGGTGTCGGGATGGAAGCATTGGGATCACCCATCTGGGCGAACGTGATCATGCCACCTTTAATGACGATCTCGGGTTTTACTCCGAAGTAGGCTGGTTTCCACACCACTAGATCGGCCAACTTTCCGACTTCCACCGAACCGACGAGGTGACCGATTCCGTGTGCGATAGCTGGATTAATCGTATATTTGGCGATATATCTCTTGATTCGATCGTTATCTGAGGGTGAATCCGGGTTTAGATCGAGTTTGCCGCGTTGTTTTTTCATTTTGTCGGCTGTCTGCCAAGTGCGGATAATGACTTCACCCACTCGGCCCATGGCCTGTGAATCGGAACTGATAATGCTGAACACGCCAAGATCATGCAAAATATCTTCGGCTGCGATTGTTTCGGGACGAATCCGTGAATCAGCAAAAGCCACATCTTCCGGGATGGATGGGTCCAGATGGTGACAAACCATCAACATATCGAGATGCTCTTCTACAGTGTTGCGTGTGTAGGGTCGTGTTGGATTAGTTGATGAGGGGATGACGTAGGACTCCCCAGCGGCCCGGATAATATCCGGTGCGTGTCCGCCACCAGCGCCTTCTGTGTGGTACGTGTGGATCGTTCGGCCGTTGATTGCTGCCAGTGTGTTTTCGAGAAATCCGGTTTCGTTCAGCGTATCGGTATGGATAGCGACTTGAACGTCATGTTCTCCGGCGGCAGTCAGGCAGGCATCGATAGCGCTCGGGGTAGTACCCCAATCCTCATGCAGCTTCAGGCCGATTACACCAGCTTCAATCTGTTCAATTAAAGGTGGGGTACTGGAACTGTTACCTTTACCGAGGTAACCGATGTTCATGGGAAAAGCCTCTGCGGATTCCAGCATCCGGTGGATGTGCCAGGCTCCTGGGGTGCAGGTGGTGGCTTTGGTACCTGTTGCCGGTCCTGTTCCGCCGCCGATCATGGTCGTTACCCCTGAGGATAATGCGGTCTGAATCTGCTGTGGGCAGATGAAATGAATATGGGTATCAATGCCGCCGGCAGTAACAATCATGCCTTCCCCAGCAATAATCTCCGTGGAAGCACCGATGACCAGTGCGGGATGCACACCATCCATTGTATCCGGGTTGCCGGATTTGCCAATGGCGCAGATGTGACCATCCCGAATGCCGATATCCGCTTTTACAATACCCCAATGATCGATAATGATGGCGTTGGTGATAACAGTATCAGGCGTGCCGTCACTTCGCAGAGCAGAGGTGGACTGGCCCATCCCGTCGCGGATAACCTTGCCACCCCCGAACTTGCTCTCATCTCCATATACGGCATAATCATGTTCAATCTCTGCCCATAGTTCGGTATCCGCAAGTCTTACGGCATCACCGGTTGTGGGTCCGAACATCGACGCGTATTGTTCGCGGCTCATTCGTTTCATGAAGGCTCACCTCCATCTTGTACGGGAGGGGAGAACGTCTTCAGGAATGCCTCCAGTTTCTGCGGATCAGGAGCTTGATCCGCAGGGCCTTCGGTTAATCCGTTGAACCCGTGAATCTGGCGTTTGCCGCCAAAGGTCGTGAGATCGACAGGTTTCTCTTCACCGGGTTCGAAGCGTACTGCGGTGCCTGCCGGAATGTGCAGGCGATGTCCGAAAGCTGAAGTGCGATCGAAGTCCAGTGCTGCATTAACTTCATAGAAGTGAACGTGAGAGCCGACCTGGACGGGACGGTCGCCGCGGTTAAGGACAATCAGGCGTAGGGTTGAACGATCCGGATGACAGATGATGTCGTCATCTGGCTTCAAGCGGTATTCACCAGGAATCATGGCTTCTCCTGCCTTTCTCAGCGTATAGGTTCATGTACGGTAACCAGTTTCGTACCGTCAGGAAATGTGGCTTCTACCTGTACTTCAGGAATCATATCGGCAACACCATCCATACAGTCTTCACGTGTCAGGATGGTGCCTCCGTATCTCATTAATTCGGCAACACTCATTCCATCCCGTGCCCGCTCCATAAGTTCGGAGGTTAACAAGGCGATGGCTTCGGGGACATTCAACTTAAGTCCGCGTGCTCTTCGTTCGCGGGCGAGGTTAGCGGCCACGGTAATCAGGAGTTTTTCCTTTTCCTGCTCAGTCCAGTGCAAGGCAATCCGACCTTTCGCTTATAATATCTGATATGTTCATGGATCATGTTATGTGTTAAATATACTCACACAGGGTGAATCCTTTGTCAATAAGATTCAAAGCTTATTAGCACTATGCATGAAACGAGTAGGCATGAAATAAAATTATGTAAGCTATATTGACATGAAGAGTGTGACGCTCCATAATTTGGATTAACGAACATTTCGGATGTGAATGACCTTAATGTTCGTCAATAGACTAAAAAAAGGGAGTGTAGGCTATTGAAGAAGAGGTCGGTCAAGTTATGGAGTATTTTGCTCGGTGCGGTCATTGTGATGACAGGATGTGTGGATGGCGCTGCGCCGCCTGAAGCGTCGGGTTCAGGTGGTACAGGAGAGCCGGCTGCCTCCGGGGATACGATTAAAGTGGGCATTCTTCACTCCCTCAGCGGAACGATGGCGATCAGTGAGGTATCCGTTAAGGATGCCGAGATGCTTGCTATTGAAGAGATCAACGCCGCGGGTGGAGTTCTGGGTAAACAGATTGAGCCTGTAGTGGAGGATGGTGCTTCGGATTGGCCTACTTTTGCAGAGAAGGCTGGAAAGTTGCTACAACAGGATAAGGTCGCTGCTGTATTTGGTGGATGGACCTCTGCAAGTCGGAAGGCTATGCTCCCGGTGTTCGAACAGAACAAGGGTCTATTGTTTTACCCGGTGCAATATGAAGGATTGGAATCATCGCCAAACATTTTTTATACAGGAGCAACAACGAATCAGCAGATCGTTCCATCCGTAACCTGGTTACTGGAGAACAGGGGCAAGACGTTTTATCTGCTTGGATCAGACTATGTATTCCCGAAAACGGCCAACCAGGTCATTAAGGCGCAACTCGCGGCAGAGGGCGGCGAAGTGGTGGGTGAGGAATATACACCGCTGGGACATACCGATTACAGTACCATCATTAGCAAAATCAAGGCTGCAAAGCCGGATATTGTATACAATACGCTGAACGGAGACAGTAATGTAGCCTTCTTCAAACAATTGAAGGATGCTGGAATTTCCTCCGATCAGATGACAACCCTGTCGGTTAGTGTGGCGGAGGAAGAAATCCGTGGTATCGGCGCAGACGTTTTGAAGGGGCATCTGGCTTCGTGGAATTATTATCAGACAACGGATACGCCTGAAAATGTAACATTTGTTGCCAAGTATAAAGAAAAATATGGTGCTGATCGAGTGACAGCAGATCCGATTGAAGCGGGATATGTGGCGGTTTATCTCTGGAAGGCAGCGGTGGAAAAAGCGGGATCAACCGACGTGGAGAAGGTGAAGGCGGCTGCCAAGGGTCTGGAGTTTGATGCTCCTGAAGGTAAGGTAACCGTGGATGGAGAGAATCAGCATATCTACAAAACCGTACGGATCGGTGAGGTGCAGGAGGATGGGCAGTTCAAGGAATTGTGGAATTCGGGTGCGCCTGTCAAGCCGGACCCTTATCTGAAAACGTATGAATGGGGAGCTTCCCTTAGCGCCAAATAACACAGAAACCTCGCAAATAGACACAGGCAACTCGCTTCAAAGCAACTGAATCATAGACGAGGGTGTGATAACACATCCTCTTACGGTATTGCGGTAAAGCGTTACTGTAACGTGAAGTGTGGGACGGTGCGAATTGAAGTCAATTGAAATATCGAGAGTCACGGTATGGAGGAGGGGATAGCGATGGATATGTTTATCCTGCAGATGTTCAATGGTCTGAGTATCAGTTCGATTCTGCTGTTGATAGCATTGGGGCTTGCGGTAACGTTTGGGCTGATGAATGTCATCAATATGGCTCACGGTGAACTGATCATGATCGGTGCATATGCAACGTATGTAACACAAAATCTGTTCATGTCCTATGCTCCGGCCGCGTGGTTTGGTGCCTACTTTGTTGTGGCTCTGCCAATTGCGTTCATTGTAGCTGCTCTGATTGGCTGGTTGCTTGAAGTGGTGCTGATCAGGCATCTGTATGGCAGGCCGCTTGATAGTCTGCTTGCGACATGGGGCGTAGGAATGATGTTGCAGCAACTGGCCCGTACGATATTCGGAGCACCGAATGTGGGGGTATCCAGTCCAGCTTGGCTCAATGGGGGATTGGCGATCTCGGATGGCATTGTATTTCCGTACAAGCGAATTTTCATTATCGCATTGGTTGCGGTTGTGCTGCTGTGCATGTATCTCTATATCTATCGAACATCTTCCGGAAGACGAATGAGGGCTGTGATGCAGAATCGGAGCATGGCGGGGTGTCTTGGGATTTCGACCCGGCGTGTGGATGGCATGACCTTTGCCATTGGTTCCGGAATCGCCGGAATCGCTGGTTGTGCGTTAACGCTCATTGGTCCGATTGGTCCTTCGCTTGGTACGTATTATATTGTGGATGCGTTCATGGTCGTTGTTCTGGGTGGCGTGGGGAAATTGGTCGGAACCGTGTGCGGTGCACTGGGGATCGGCATGTTCAATACGCTGTTCGAAACCTATACCTCGGCCTCCATTGGCAAGGTGCTCGTGTTCGTATGTATCGTTGCTTTCCTGCAATGGAAACCACGCGGCTTGGTCGCGATGCGCACACGGAGTCTCGATTAACGTGAAGAAGGGGGTTAGTTCATGTCCGCTTTACTCAAGACTGGCAGTTTGAAAATGAGGATCATCTGGGCAGTTGTACTGATTATGATGTGTCTTGCTCCACTAATCTCCACGGAGTTTCGTCTGAGTCTGTTAGCCAAGTTTTTGGCGCTGGCGATCCTGGCCATCGGTCTCGATCTGATCTGGGGTTATGGGGGTGTGCTGAGTCTTGGACATGGGGTGTTCTTCGGTCTGGGTGGGTACGCGATGGCGATGTATCTGAAGCTTCAGGCCAGTGGAGCAACTCTTCCTGATTTCATGGGATGGAGTGGTCTCAGCGGTCTGCCCTGGTTCTGGGAACCCTTTCGCTCTTTCCCGATGGCTCTGCTCTTGGGGATAGCCCTTCCGGCATTGCTTGCCTTTGCTCTGGGGTGGTTTACGTTCCGTAACCGGATCACCGGTGTGTATTTTACCATTCTGACACAAGCCTTGGTTCTCATTACGGTGACATTGTTTGTTGGTAAACAGGAGTGGACGGGCGGAACGAATGGCATTACCGGGTATAATTCAATCTTTGGTTTTACACTTCATTCCGCAGGAACGACGATTGCTCTCTACTATATAACGCTTGCTGTTCTGGTGATCGCTTATGTGTTGTGTCGTCGAATGGTGAATAGCCGGTTTGGGCAGGTACTCGAAGCTGCGCGCGATGGAGAGAATCGGGTGCGCTTCCTCGGATATGATCCGGCAGGATATAAAACGCTGGCTTTTGCTTTTTCCGGTGCGCTTGCAGGCATTGCGGGCATGCTGTTTGTTCTTCAGGTCGGTATTATCTCGCCATCGATGATGGGGATTGTGCCTTCCATTGAGATGGTCTTGTGGGTTGCATTGGGTGGTCGCGGTACGCTTATTGGAGCGGTCATCGGAGCGGTGGTACTGAATGCAGCCAAAACAGGCATAAGCGAGGCTTACCCCGAAGGATGGCTATTCGTCATCGGTGGGCTCTTTGTAACGGTAGTCTTGTTTATGCCTAATGGTATTGTAGGGGTGTATCGTCATGTCGTTCGCTTGTTGAAGCGGAGAGGAGAGAGTGCGCATGTCCAAGTCACTCGGGAAAAACCTAAAGTCTACTGAGGAATCAGCGGTGTTGGTAGCCGAGGACATTACGGTGGCCTTTGGTGGGTTCGTTGCTGTCAAAGGCATGAATCTGAAGCTGCATGAACATGACCTGCATTTTCTGATCGGACCCAATGGTGCAGGGAAAACGACGATGCTGGATGTGATATGCGGCAAAACAAAACCCATGTCTGGCTCGGTGAAGATGGCGGATGGTACGGAATTAACACGACTGAAGGAGCACCAGATTGTTCGCAAAGGTGTGGGACGCAAATTCCAGGCACCATCGATCTTTGCGGGTCTGACGGTACAGGAGAATCTGACGCTGGCGGCGGAGACTCGCCGTTCTCCTCTGCAGGCCATCGGTATTCGGAGATATGGGAAGATGAGTACTGCCATGGAGGTTGTTATCCTCCAGGTTGGTTTGCAAGATCGTATTAACACCCGTGCAGGAGCCTTATCGCATGGGGAGAAACAGTGGTTGGAGATCGGCATGTTGCTTCTGCAGGAGCCGCGTGTGTTGTTACTGGACGAACCAGCCGCAGGCATGACGGATGAAGAAACTCACAAGACTGGACGGCTTCTGCAAGAGATTGCACGTGAGCGCTCGGTTGTGGTGGTGGAGCATGATATGGAATTTGTGCGAGAGTTCGCCGCGAAGGTGACGGTGATGCATGAAGGGAAACTGCTGAAGGAAGGTACGATGGCTGAAGTACAGGCAGATCCGAAGGTAGCGGAAGTGTATCTGGGCAAAAGGAGGGATGACCATGCTGTCGCTGCAACGAATTGAATCCGGCTACGGGGAAAGTAATGTGCTTCGAGGTGTGAGTCTGGAGGTAGAGCCTGGACAGGTGGTGTGTCTGATGGGTCGTAATGGTGTAGGTAAAACGACGTTGATGAAGACATTAATGGGGCTACTGAAAACACGCAAGGGCAATATTCAGTGGAAAAATCAGGAGTTATCCGCTTTGGACCCAGCCAAGCGGGCGAGGGCGGGGATTGGTTATGTACCGCAAGGGCGGGAAATATTCCCGCAGCTTACGGTGAAAGAAAACTTGTTGCTTGGCCTCGAGACAAGTGCTCCAGGTGTAAAGACGTTCCCGGAGGATGTGCTCGCGATGTTCCCGGTGCTTGCGACGATGTATGGACGGCAGGGTGGAGATCTGAGTGGTGGACAGCAACAGCAATTGGCGTTCGCCCGGGCGCTGGCTTCGCGTCCGGGGTTGTTGCTGCTTGATGAGCCGACAGAAGGTATCCAGCCTTCCATTGTGGAGGACATTCGGCAGGTCATTTTGCAGCTCAAGGCGAAGGGGGATCTCTCTGTTCTGCTGGTGGAGCAGAGTATTGATTTTGTACGCAATGCCGCAGATTACATTTATATCATGGACAAAGGTACCATTACCCTGCACGGGACACCGCAAGAACTGGATATGTCCCAGTTTGAACATCATCTGTCCGTTTAGCTGGAGCTGCGGTTTCGGGTGGACAGAGGGTTCAGGAGCGCTTGTCCAGGATGTTCGAGTATTTCGGATATAATCGCCGTATGCATTCCGGGCAGATATCATGGGTGAATTCGGCGTGGGTATGCTTCTCTAGATAACTTTCGACGGAGTTCCAATGTTCTTCTTCATCCTTGATTTGTTTGCAGACGGCGCAAATAGGCAGCAGTCCACGTAATGTACGCACTTCAGACAGGGCCTTCTTCAATTGGCGTTCTGTCTTTTTTTGTTCGGTAATATCCACGTGTGCGATCAAAGCCAGAGGAGTATCCGGAATGGGCTCGGTATGAACTAGAGGGGTGAGATCCGCACGGAACCACCGTTCTTCGTTATATACCGTATACACGCAGATGTCATATGTATGATTTCGATTAAAGGGTGTTCCGCGTTCTTTCAAATTCTGTGCTACAAGTGCCGTTGCAGCATTCCTGCCTCGTAACGCCCAGGCTTCCAACAGATGCAGGTAATGTCTATGATTATTGTTCGCATCCGAGCTAGGTGGAAATTGACCCAGTCCCTGTTGCCAGGCGCGGTTGCAGCTGTGGATAACCCAGTGGTGGTCAATGATGATGAGTTGGTGACGTATGGATTGGAACGTAAGGCTTTCCAGGTCGGATGTAACATGTCTCATGAATGAGGTCCTCCTTTGACGGAAATCTTATCTCAGTTCATCTGGAATATCCAAAATATCAGCGACCAGATGTCTGAAGCGGGTTGCTTTGCGTGTGCCGTGAATGAGATTGGACAAACGATAGGGCGGGATACCGTACTGTTCACAAAAGGTCTTCTGGTCCACTTGAAGCTCGGTTAGCCGTCGTTTGATGGCCCATCCGAACGGAGTCACTGGTTTTTTCTTGTTCAAAAGGGTTCACCCCTGATTAGAATGTAGTATTCAGTCGCCCTTTCTTCATGTAGAATATATAGAAATGCGAGCTGTATATTTTATTATATACGTAAATGCGTCATCTAACAATTAAAAAAGACGGAAAAAAGTGTATTTTGTGATGTTAAATGGCGTAAATGCGTTAAATAAACAAATAAAATGACAAAAAACACGTCGGCAAGGAGGTTGCCGCGTGTTTTTTTGTTTGTCCTAATGAAGGGAAGTGGAGCTGAGGAGAAAAAGGATTAGGCCCTGTAGGCATGAAGTCCAGCTCCAAGCATATGGAAACTGGGAAAAAATGATTTCATGGACATCGAGGTTGGCTGTGCCAGTCCATCCGCAGCCGAGGCGCTGACGGTATTCCATTCATTCTCCAAATCTGCGGCCAGGCGGACCATCAGATCTTTGGTAGTATCGTTGTTCAGGGGAATGACTTTGGAGGCTTCGGTTATGCAGGCATTCATGGCTGAATGAAGATAACCAAGGACCGCCTCCTCGACCGGGATATCGAGGTGGTGGTTAATCCAGGCGTGAACAGTGGAGAGGCAGCCAACTGAATCATATTTGGCGAAGATCTGTTCGAGCTGGCTGAGATCAATCCAGGGGTGCAGAGCGCGTGCAAGTCTGATCAATCGTTTACCCATAACAGCAGCTTGTTCTCTGAGTTCTCCAGGAGTTCGCTGAACATGGACGAGCTTGTCGATCAGAGCTATCCGCCATGTATCCTTGTGATCTGCTGCGGTATAGATGCCTTTGATGGCCATGCCTTCAAGACGAACGATACTGGGATGCAACTGACAACGCATGAATGATTCGAGATCTTCAGCATTACGAATGGTACCCTCCTTGATATGGATATCCATGCCGAAGGAATGGGTGAACCCTCCAACCTGAATAGAGGAATCAAGCAGATTGACATAATCGAGCAGCTTATTCCCACGGTTCACAATCATTCGCCTCCTGTGTTCGTTAAATGTCACTTAAAGTAACATTTATATTCCTTTTTGTTTGCTTTGTGTTTGAAAATCCGAACTATATGATAGTTATCTTCCCATAAATGTCCGCTTTTTGTCAATAGAATCCTTGGAATTTATTGTTCTAAAAATGATAAATCATATATTGTGTTATTTAATGTATCATTTTAAGTTAGGTATTCACAGGGTATAGGGGAAGATTATATATTACTATATATAAATGATTACACAGATCGGCTCTATCCGGAAAAGAGGGGATCAAAACTAATGATATGCAGTTCATGACTAAACATGACGAGAATATGCGATTTTTGAGGAAAATGCCTGGCTGAAAAAGAAGCATTAAAAAATACTTTACTTTTAGATCTAAACCCGGTATAATCAATTCTGTTGCCGATTATTTACGACATGCGGTCGTGGTGGAATGGCAGACACGCTATCTTGAGGGGGTAGTGGGCGTATGCCCGTGGAGGTTCGAGTCCTCTCGACCGCATCATATGAACGATTAAGAAGAAGCTTTCCTTTATTGGAAAGCTTCTTTTTTTGTCTTTTCGACCAGTAGAACCTCAAGTCAGGAAAAAGGCCCTCCATTACCCGGGGCGATCGTGCTTACCTTCTGGTTACGGGTGGCCTATGTATTATTTTTGAAGCAAGTTCTTGATATCTTCTTCAATCTTGTCGGGTGTTGTTTTGGGAGCATAACGTTTCAGTACCTGTCCGTTCTGATCCACAAGGAATTTGGTGAAATTCCATTTGATTGCTTTGGAGCCGAGCAGGCCAGGAGCTTCCTTGCTTAGATGCTGGAAGAGAGGATGAGCGCTTGAGCCGTTCACATCAATTTTCTCGAACATAGGGAAGCTCACGCCATAATTCATCTGACAGAACTCTGCAATGTCGTCCGAAGAGCCTTTTTCCTGTGCAAATTGGTTGCTTGGAAAACCCAGAACTTCAAACGGAGCATCCTGAAACTTGTCTTGCAGTTCTTGCAGGCCTTTGAATTGAGGAGTGAGGCCACATGAGCTAGCCGTATTCACAATCAGTAGCACTTTGTCACGGTAGTCGGACATTTCAACTTCTTGACCGCGAAGAGTATTCACTTTGTAATCGTAGATTGTCATCTAAATCGCCTCCATTATATAATCTTATACCCCTTATTATATTGGTTGCAATTAAATAATACAAAACTAATATGGTGTTAAAAGAATCAAAACAGGCAAGTTGTGCAGAATACGTGAATGAATTGCGATGTGATTTTCGTCAGAGTGAGAATTAGATAGACTTGAAGAGATAGATAGAGTATAACCTTGTTGTAAGCGCTATTATGTATGGGTATTGGCGAAAATCTGCCGATTCGGTGATCTGTGCGGACTTTACACCGTCATGGCGCGGGTGTATGATTCATAACGTAATTTCAATTTAAATTAAATTGTACTTGAAAAACGAAACAAACGATAATATCGCTCGATCTTACTTTAAGATATACGAACGATGTTTTAATCGCTGAGTTTCCATTCTTTGATGAGTGGGAAACGGGGGAACCAACGGAATGCGCTGTCCAGGACAGTGGGCATTCATGGGGTGAATTTTCCGGTGACAGCCGGAAATAGGGCGACTCTCGCGCCCGAATCCGTCAGCTAACCTCGTAAGCGTTAAAGGGAGAGGCAACAAGCCGTACGCTGGTTCATGGTGTTTTCGCCATGGATTATTTAAGAAGCGTTCGGGAGGCCTTGGTCCCCCACGCTTCTTTTTTGTTGTCTTTTCACGCCAAGGGAGGAACGAATGATGGATACTGAGATGATCTTAGTGACTGCTCCAAATGAAGCAGGACGCAAATTTATCAAATTGCTGATGTACAAAAAAATGCCGTTTGCCGTTCTAACCAACAGTGCAGGGGAAGAGCGTAGACTCCGTAGAATCGGGGTAGAGCATGTCATTCGCATGAACACGGCTGCAGCTCAAAAATGGTTTTTGCCGCAGGGCAGCGTAGGCAATGTGTTTATTTTCGAAAACAGCCTGAATCTGACCTGTCGTTATTTGCAAATCTGCCGTTCATGGACATCGAAGTCCCTGTGCGTCATTACGGAACAGAGTCATCCAAAGGGCATCTATCGGGGGATGGGCGCAGACCGAATTGTATATTCACTCAATGGGGAAGTCGGCTTTCTCCTGAATGGTTAGTGCGCTAGCTTGATAGCTTGTGATTGCTCCGGTGTAAGGGGCCTGTTATAATTGAATATATCAATAAACGGAAATTTGAGGAGACTCATGCTTGATGGTGGGTCTTCTTTTTTATGGTTTTTAGAGGTAGTTCAAGGAGGAATTGGCGTGCCGGATGTAGGTGGAATAAAGTGGTTGTTTTTTGATGTTGGAGATACGCTGGTGGACGAATGGGAGCCGGTTGATGATATTATCGGACAGTTCGTCCGTGAAGCATGCGCTTTGGGGTATCCGGTGCAGATTGAGGCGGTACGAGAACTGTTCACGAACTGTTACCAGAATTATGAGCAATGGCCTATGAGAGTGGCTATTCGCACATTCATTGGAGACGAGAAGCACCAAAAACAGATTCAGGACAAGCTGAAGTTTCAAAAAGATCTTGAACGTCCTTTTCCTTCAGCGGATTCGGTTCTTGGGCACTTGTCGAAGCATTATCGCATTGGCATTATTGCCAATCAAAGTCCTGGAACGGAAGAGAGACTGGAGAGCTACGGGTTGCGGAAGTATGTTGATGTTCTGGCCTGTTCGGCTGAAGAAGGGGTGTCCAAGCCAGACCCTGAGTTATACGCTGTAGCCTTGAAGCAGGCCGGTTGTGAACCAGAGGAAGCCGTCATGATCGGGGATCGGATCGATAACGACATTATTCCTGCTCGGAAGCTGGGCATGCGTACGATACGGATTATGCAGGGTTACGGGAGATTCCAGCCGGAACTATCGGATGACGAACGTGCAGATTGGACTGTTGATTCATTGGATAAGCTCCTGCCGTTATTGGTGCCAAACCAGGATTAGATGATTGCGTACGAGAGATTCTACTATAAATGAAAACACGTTGCTGTATAGCAACAATAAAGGCTGATCAACTTGGGTTGAACTGCACCCCGTCAAGTAGACAGTACAAAAAATAAAAGATGGTTAAGCGGCCTTGGTCCTGAATTCATTGGGACTGAGGCCGTTTAGTTTTGCCTGTAACCGTTCGTAATTGTAAAATTGTATGTAATCATCAATGTCTTTTTGGAGTTCTTCAAAGGTCCCGTAGGTATGCAAGTAATACTTCTCACATTTGAGCGTCCCCCAAAAGGATTCCATGGGTCCGTTATCAATGCAACGGCCTACCCGAGACATACTTTGTGTGAGTTTCGCTTCGTCCAACATCTCCTTAAAACGTAAAGAAGTGTACTGGAAACCGCGGTCACTATGAAGCAAGGGACGGCTTGCTGGAGCAGCTTTTAAAGCCAATTCCAGCGTCTTTAAGACCAGCGGATTGTTATTAGAATGTCCTAAGACATAAGCAACAATAGACTTGTCGTGCAGATCCTTAATTGCGCTTAAATAGGCCTTCTTCCCGTTGCCGTACTTGAATTCCGTTACGTCGGTTACCCATTTTTGGTTTGGCATTTCCGCCTCAAATTTACGATTCAGTATATTCTCCGCAACCTGCTGAGGGGTAGAGCCTATGTACTTCTTCCTCTTTTTTCGGGTGACAGACTGGATGCCCTGGAGCTTCATCAGACGGTATACTCGCTTCGCGTTAATATTGCTGTCCATTTGCCTGCGTAAATGCAGCGTTAATTGGCGATACCCAAAGGTTCGCTCCACCTTCTCATAGAGAAGGAGCATGGCCTGTGTAAGTTTCGCATTGTCGGTCTCCCGTGAACTGGGTTTTCGATTCAACCATTTATAGTAGCTGGACCGCGGAATTCCTGCGATTTCACACAAAAGCTGAAGGGAACAGGACTCCTCTTGCCGAACAACTTGAATAGCCAGGTAGATGTTCTCCTGACGAATGTGACTTAACGCCTCCTCCTTTCGAGTTCCTCTAACTTTTTTAGAAAAGCATTCTCCGCACGCAGCCGCGCATTCTCGTACTCTAATTTTTGCATAGCAAGTCTGTGGCGATCTGCCTCCGTGAGTGCTTCAGCTGATTTGGTACGTCCTCTGCCGTCTCGTAGCGCCTCTTCGCCGCTTGCTTCGTATTTCTTTACCCAGCTATATACTTGTTGGTATGAAACGTGAAAACGGCCTGCGGCCTGGGTGTAGTCTTGTCCATTTGCCAGACAATATAGCACGATATCGATCCGTTCCTGCCAAGTGGTTACGCGTCCTTTGGTCATCGCCCTGGTTCCTCCTGAATGAGCAGCGGTTAAGCTGATGCTAAGACCATTATACTTCTTAATCCAGTTGGCGAGTTGGGTTCGACTTGCAATTTTATACTTGTCGATGATTTGATATTGCGATAATCCTCCTTCCAAATAATCATGGACCGCTTGGCGTTTGAGCTCTGCTGAATACTTTTGATTACGGGAACGGACTTCCAGGCCCTCGTAACCGTACAACTGATAACGGCTTCGCCACTTGACCACAGATGTTTTGGATAATCCGTACTTTTGAGCCACAGCTTTTAAACCAAGTTCACCACATTCAATTTCTTGCAGAATATTCAATTTTTCAAGTGCCGTAAACTTCTTTTGTTCCATAAAAACACTCCCCATACAGTAACAGGCTTTTATTATTTCACCTGTCTACTATATGGGGAGCATATCAGGTATAGAATACCGGAGTCGATCAGCCTTTTTAATATTTAGTCATTTAGAATGAGATTAGAACAACCGGATCGTCTGAATGATCAGATATACATTTAGCACAACGATAATAGCGGCAATGACCCATGAGATGATTTTGAGCCATAATTTGTTGGCGAATGCACCCATGCTTTTTTTATCACTCGTGAACATCACCAGGGGGATGACAGCAAAAGGTAATTGAAGAGACAGCACGACCTGGCTCAAAATGAGCAGTTCTTCTGTGCCATGTTCTCCTGCGATGGCTGTAACAATTACAGCAGGGATGATGGCGATCAGACGTGTGACCAGTCTACGCAGCCATGCTGGAATTCGAATATTCAGGAAACCTTCCATGACAATCTGCCCAGCGAGTGTACCTGTAAGAGTAGAGTTCTGACCTGATGCCAACAGCGCCACACCGAAAAGGATACTTGCAACAGTAGTACCTAATAGAGGTGTCAGCAGATGATAGGCATCAGCGATCTCCGCAACCTGCGTCATGCCGGCACTGTGGAATACAGCGGCAGATACAATCAGAATGGCCGCATTGATGAACAGAGCCAGTGTCAGCGCGATTGTAGAATCCATGGTCGAGTACCGAATGGCTTCTTTTTTACCCTGCGGTGTCTGTTCGATCTGACGGGTCTGTACTATGGAAGAATGCAGGTATAGATTATGCGGCATCACGGTTGCTCCGATAATACCGATGGCGATATAGAGCATGGCCGGGTTTTGCAAAATCTCGACATTGGGTACAAAACCATGGAGAACGCCGCCCATATCCGGCTTCGCTAGAAACAGGTCGATGCCGAAACAGAGGGCAATGGTCGCCATCAGCACAATGACGAGAGTTTCCAGAGCGCGGAAGCCTTTGTTCTGCAGTACAAGGATCAATAGTACATCGACTGCGGTGATGATAACGCCGTATAACATAGGAATGTTAAATAACAGCTTTAACGCGATGGCAGAACCAATGACTTCTGCCAGATCGGTGGCTGCAATGGCAAGCTCACACAGAATCCATAACATCATGACGACAGGCATGCTGAAGCGTTCGCGACAGGCTTGAGCCAGATCCCGTCCAGTGACAATTCCGAGCTTGCCAGCCAATGATTGAAGTACAACGGCCATCAGGTTCGAGAGCAGGATGACGGATAACAAGGTATACCCAAACTGTGAACCGCCTACGATATCTGTTGCCCAGTTGCCGGGGTCCATGTAACCTACGGCAACGAGGTACCCTGGGCCTACAAAAGCGAGGAATTTCTTCCACCATGCAACATTCTGCGGGACTTTCATCGAGCTATGTGCTTCTCCAAGAGAAGGGGCCATGCCCGCAGTAGACAATGATTCACTTGAAGGCGCGTTGAACGGATTTTTTTTACTCATACGATAATCACCTGACTTTAAAATTATTGATTTTGAAATATTGATGCGGGACGAACCGCTCATGATATATCTAAATTTTTATGTTTATTGTTACATTGTACTCCTTCAATTATTTTTGTCTAGTGCAACTTTTGTGTATCAGGACAAAATTTCGAATGAAGCTTAAAAATGCCCTTTCGTACATTACCCAACCTCAGGAAAAATACAGCGATGGAAGCTAATATGCATTAAAATGATAAAGATGTAAAAGCTGATAAAGATATAAAATGCGTTTCAAAATGAGCCAGAAGTTTAAATTGAAATGAAGGCAGTTAAAACTATATGGATAAGGGAGAGATTCTTAATGGAAGCTTTATATACAGCAGTAGCGACAGTAAAAGGTGGACGTACAGGTTCGGTGACTTCTTCGGATGGCGTGCTCAAGCATGATCTGAAAATGCCAAAAGAGCTTGGTGGTTCCGGTGGTGAAGGTACCAACCCTGAGCAACTCTTTGCCGCTGGATATGGAGCATGTTATGAAAGTGCCCTTGCCAATGTAGCACGTAAAGCAGGTGTGAAATTGGAGAATGTGGTCGTTACAAGTAACGTATCCATTGGTAAAGACCCTGCGGATGACGGTTTCCAGCTGTCTGTTCGTCTGGACGTGAGCATGCCTGGTGTGGATCACACTCAAGCAGAGGATCTGGCCCGCAAGGCACATGATTTCTGTCCGTATTCCAAAGCAACACGCGGCAACATTGATGTTGTATTAAACGTAGTCTAAGACCTGACTCCCGGTAGTAACGGGAGAAGTTATAGAGCAGGGTATCCTGGATACCTGATGTTCAAATACAGAGCCCTGCTGGCAATCGGCAGGGTTTTGTGATGGTTATAATACATGAACATGATGCAGGAGATTAGATATCAGATATCGTACTATTTTACATAATTGCAATCCCACTTGATGCTACACATTCCTTAAAGGGGGAACAAAGATGAGTATTGAAGAGATGATTGAGCGGCGATTTGTATGTACGAAATGCAGGGGGACGGATTGTAACATTAAGGAAGTTTCGATGTCAGGAGCAGGCCTGAGCAAAATGTTTGATATCCAGCATAACCACTACCTGTTCGTGGCCTGTTCCTCCTGCGGGTATGTTGAAATTTTCGATCCGGATGTCTTGAAAGGGAAAAAACAGGGGCAGGTGGGGACAATTCTGGATATTCTGTTTGGCGGGTAGACATGCGTGAGTTGACATTGAACTGAATTTTCTTTAATATGACTTAGTACTGAGTAGTGTCATTGCATGAACCAAATTTGAATTAAACAGGTGATATCCATGTCTTATAGACCGCGTATTGCAGATTTAGAATTAGCTTATGGTAACAAGGAAGACGGATTGTATGAATTTAAAATGAAATTGGTAGACGGTACAAAATGCCGTGTATTCTACTCCCGTTCTCCGGAATGGAAAATGACCACTATCAGCCGTCTGCAGAAAACGCCTTGTCCAGTATGTCGCAAAGATTTCATTTGCAAATGTATGGACCAATGGGCAACTGACCTGCATCAACAGATGATCGATGACCAATGGATGGATAAGGCAGTTACGGAGTAATTGTCGGACAGATACGAGCGTGGGCACAATGCCTGCGCTCTTTTTCTTTTTATTTCCTATAAATAAAATATGGCATTAGTGAACAAGATGGCTCAGAGTGGGTAAGTTACTCTAACCGTAACAATAGGGGGCAGCCAATATGACAGCAAATCAAACGGATGTGCATCAGGGACATCCCATCGTACTGGTGGATGGCGTCTGCCACTTCTGTCAGGGATTAACCAAGTGGATTATCAAGCGTGACCCGGAAGGGAAATATCATTTTGCTTCGCTCCAATCCGATGTAGCCAAGGAATTGCTGGAGAAAGGCAATCTGTCGACAGACAGTATGGACACCTTTGTGCTGATCGAAAATGGAAAATACTATACACGTTCGACCGCCGCGCTGCGATTGGCCAAAGGTCTGAAGTTTCCTTATCCGTTGTTATATGTTTTTATTATCGTTCCGAAATTTATTCGTAATGCAGTCTACAACTGGGTTGCGCGTAACCGTTATCGCTGGTTTGGCAAGGACGAAGCGTGCATGTTGCCTACCCCAGAGATCAAAGATCGATTTTTGTGATTAATAACGGAAATAATTGGGTAATGACAATAGATCATATCTAATTTGGGAGGACAACAACTTGAAGAAGTGGACTACATTATTTATCGGGGCATTATTAGCAGTAAGCTTGGCAGCATGCGGTAACGACACAGATAATACGGCAACGCCGCCAGCGACTAACAACGAAACGACTAACGAGGGCAATACACCTGCAGAGCAGGAGACAAAGATCCCTACCCTGGACGAATTGATTACCAAAACCAATGCAGCTACGAAAGACATAAAAAGCTTCACAACTGAAGCAAACATTGATCAGAATCTGAAACTGGATGCTGGTGAACAGTCCCAGGATCAACAGGTTAAAACATCGCTCAAGATGGATATTATCAAAGATCCAATGATGATCTATCAAGAGATGAATATGGAAATGTCGGGACAAGAAGCTCAGAACGTGAAGCAGTATATCACTTCGGACAAAATCTACTCCCAAGTTGGAGATCAATGGGTTGCGATTCCTGAAGCTCAAACGACTGAATTGATTGAGCAGATGAAAGCAAGCATGAATCCCGAAGGTGAATTGGAGCAATTCAAAAAGATCGAAGAAGATACTGAAGTGACTGAAGAAGGCGACAATTATGTGATTAACGCTGACGTATCCGGTGATAACGTGAAGGAACTGGCCAAAGCCGTAATGGAGCAAAACGGATCGGATGCCCAGATGCAAGCCATGCTTGATCAGATGAATATTACTAGCATGAAGATGAAATATATGATCAACAAAGAAACCTACCTGCCTGCAAGTACGGACGTAACCATGGTCATGGAGATGGAACAGAATGGACAGAAAATGACGATGGACATGAAGATGACCAGTGCATTTTCTAACCACGATCAAGTGGAAGAGATCAAGATTCCACAAGAAGCATTGGATAGCGCAAAATAATTTGGTTATGCCAAAGCTTATGTTGAAGATGATTAATGCGGTAAGCGAGCATTGATGCATGTCGTTTGCAGGGCACCTCTGAACTAGATCTGTGTGAGCCGAGAGGTTTACCGGATTAGAATCAGAGGTGCTTTTCTTTTTGGCGGGGATATGGTCAGGGTTCAAGGTGATATAGTATAGTCATGTATAATTAGGGAGGGGATATCAAACATGATTGAATATGCACACATCCACCACGTTAGTCTGGCTGTACGTGATCTGGAAATCGCGAAAAAGTTCTATTCGGGGTTGCTCGGAATGCAGGAGATTGAGCGTCCTGCTTTTCGCTCCACAGGCACATGGTACGCTATCGGAAGTCAGCAACTTCATCTGCTCCAACACCCGGAGGGTCACACGCTGCGCGAGGCTGGTATTGATACAACAGACGGTCACTTTGCGATCTGGGTCACCAGTTATTCAGGGACTATAGCTTGGCTGGAGCAGCAGGGAATTGAGTATGAAGCGAGACCTGACAGTGTGGCTGGATTCGCACAGATTTTTGTACTTGATCCTGACCGTAACATCATTGAGTTCGATTCACCGTATCACTCTTAAGGTAAAAAGGGTTAGAATAAATCCCTTGCTCCACCAGAAATTGTATGCTATATTATCCATACATTCATAGCACGTGACGGAAGCACCGTCCATATACTGCATGTTCATGCGGTTATTGGACGGTGCTTTTTTGTGCTTTTTTTTGCAGGGAGGGAAGGAGAAATTGATTGTACTGAAGGCAGTATTGGTTTCCAAAGACAGAGATTACATTAGTGCCTGGCTTGATTATGTACAGGGAAGTTCGTCAGGTTCCCAAGTGCGTTTTACGGCCTTCTCCCAATGGGATTCGTTCAGAGATCACATGAACGAGCAGCAGGAAGGTCGGGAGATGCCGGATCTGGTTGTTGCGGAACCGGAATTTCTGAACAACTGGCTGAGCAACGGTGGAGAAGCATCGGGTGTACCTTGGCTAATGCTGAGTGAAGGGCTGGATGAGGTGGACGAGACGAAGCGGCTGATGAAATATCAACCCTTGCCAACGTTACTGGAGGCTGTGATGAATGCTTGCCGGCAGCCGCGCCGCAAGAAAATGCATCGTCCGGGGCAGGAGACTCTCTCCATCGGTGTAGTGTCCGCTTCGGGTGGGAGTGGCAAAACGGCAGTGTCCTTGCACATGGCGAAGCAGTTGGGGCTCGCAGGTTATGCTGTACTCTATCTTAATCTGGAGACACTGGATAGCACGCTCCCGTTTCTGGAGAAGGGACTTTCTAGAAGTGGGCAACGCAACCCGGATGCGGAGACGGGGTTGTCACGCCTGCTTTACGATCTGAAGGTAGGCAGGAAGGAATCGGGCAAGCAGTTACAGGTGCAATCCAAGGCTGTGGATGGATATGTGATTCGGCACGAAGCGCTGAAGTCTGATGTATTCTGGCCGTTATCGAATCGGAAGGAAATGCTTCAGATGACCCGTGAAGATACGTCGAATCTGCTTCGTTATTTGACCGAATGCGGACAATATGACGTACTCATTCTCGATGGTGATTCGGGCTGGGATGGACGCAGCGAAGGGGTGTTCGATGCAGCAGATGCCTTTGTCTGGTTAGTTGAAGATGATGTAACTGCCATGCATCGGTGGGGACAGTGGTTACAGCATGTCGAGCGTACCAAGCCAGATGTGTACGAGAACGTGTTGGATCGTTCATGCTTCGTGGTCAATAAATATCGGGACAATGTCGTTAATGCACTTCCGCGATCTGATCTGCATCTGGATGCAGTGTTGCCATATATCCCTTCATGGAAGCAGCTTAGTCAGGAAGAAGTCATGCTTAGTTCTCCGATCTTCCAGCGGGAAGTGAAAAAATTATGTGCCATGCTGGTACAAGATGGAGAAGAAGAATTGAAGCAGACGGGGCGAATTCAGAAGCAGGATCGGTGGGCGTTATGACGGATTCATCCAATCGAATACTGGATCGTGAAGAACAGTTCCAGATTATGCGCAGGGAGGTCAGGGCTGGCCTCGATTTGACCTCTTCCGCAGGAGACGATGAACTATGGCAAGGGATAGAACGCAAAGTTCTCAGTGATCCGAAGCTGGATGATCTGACCTCCGGGGAGCGTCATACACTGGTACAGCGATTATTTGACTCCTTTCGGGGATTGGATATTCTGCAGCCACTCGTGGATCATCCCGATATTACAGAAATTATGATCAATAGTCATAAGGAGATTTTTGTGGAGCAAGAAGGTGAGGTCAGTCAGGTCACCCTTGAATTTGAGTCCAAGGAACGCCTGGAGGACATCATTCAGATGATTGTGTCCGGGGTGAACCGGATTGTGAATGAGTCTTCTCCGATCGTGGATGCCCGGTTAAAGGATGGTTCACGGGTCAATATCGTATTGCCTCCCATTGCTCTGAAAGGCCCCACGATGACCATTCGTAAATTCCCGAGTGAGCCGATGAAGATGTCTGATCTGATTGAAAAGGGAGCCCTGCATGAAGAAGCTGCAGAACTGCTGCAACAGTTGGTACGGAGCAAATACAACATCTTCATTGGAGGTGGTACTGGTTCCGGGAAAACGACCTTTCTGAATGCACTATCCCAGTTCATCCCTGCCGATGAGCGGATTATTACAATTGAAGATTCGGCTGAGTTACAGATTGTAACGGTACCGAATCTGGTGTCACTGGAGACTCGGAATGCGAATACCGAGGGCAAAGGGCAGATATCTATTCGGGATCTGATCAAGTCCTCCTTACGGATGCGTCCGAACCGGATTGTGATTGGTGAAGTAAGGGGCGCAGAAGCACTGGATATGTTACAAGCCATGAACACAGGGCACGATGGAAGCTTGTCTACAGGGCATGCCAATACCATCTCAGATATGATCAGCAGACTCGAAACGATGGTGCTCAGTGGTGCGGATCTTCCCATTGCGGTTGTACGACAGCAGATTAGTTCGGCAATCGATATATTTGTACATTTATCTCGACTAAGGGACCGTTCACGGCGGGTGACAGAGATCAGTGAAGTGATCGGTACGCAGGACGGTGAGGTCTTGCTGAATCCACTGTTTCGTTTCCAGGAACATGAAGAGAGGGAAGGCAAAATTATTGGCGGGTTAGTACAGGTTGGAAAGTTGAATCAGATCGACAAAATTCAGATGGCTGGGCTCGGGGAATGGCTGAATGAATACATAGGAAAATATAATATTGAATCGGATTCATCAGATAACAACGTGAATTAAAGTTATTGGAAGGTGATTAATGTTGGGTGAAACCAGACAGATGTTGACGGATTACACCGTATATACGCTTTCCCGGAGACAACGAATGGTCTCTATGCTGATTAGTGGTCTGCTGTTCTTTGGAGTCGGACTTCTGTTCTATCACCACTGGTTGGCGGGAGCGATGCTGGCTGCAGGCTGCATATGGATACCAAAACACTGGACTAAGGTACTGCTGGAACGAAGAAGAATGACGCTCAGTTTACATTTTAAGCAAGCATTATATGCATTGTCTTCTGCACTGGCTGCAGGAAAATCAGTGGAGAATGGATTCAAGGAATCGGTGGAGGATTTGCGAATGTTGAACCCGGAAGCGGATACCGACCTGATTCGTGAGTTCACGATATTGCGGACACGGTTGGAGTATGGACAACCGATTGAAGAGGCGCTACAGGATTTTTCGGATCGAGCGCAGATTGAGGATATTACGAATTTTGCAGACGTGTTTATTACGTGCAAACGAACTGGCGGGGACCTGGTTGAGGTTGTGCGTCGTACATCTGCGGTGATTGGTGAGAAGCTCGACATTCAACAGGATATTATGGTAGCGGTATCACAGAAAAAGTTCGAATCAAAGGTGATGTTTGCAGCTCCGTTTATTTTTCTGATATTTCTGAATCTGACCGCCAAGGATTTTATGGAGCCGTTATATAGCGGGATGGGATACCTTATCTCTAGTGGTGCCTTGGCAGTACTCGCCTGCTGTTATCTGTGGATTACTCGCATTATGGATATCAAAGTATAAGGGGCTGAAACGATGCTGCTTCCCATGATAGTCGGAGGGATGCTCGGAGCGGGATGGCTGGTGCTGGATCGAACCCGGGGGCAGACCTATCGGCATCTGCGCAAGCTGGATATGGAAGGATTGCGACTGAAGAAACTGCATGGTCCTTTCCTGTTTATACTGGAAAAGTTTGAAATTGGGCGTAGATTGCCTGTGCTCATGTTTCGGATGCAACATGCCATTCAAAAAATGTATGGCATACAGCACAGTGGGGAGAAAACAATGCTCTATTGCGCTGAAATGCTGACCTACACGTGGCTCATGTTACTGGTAGGTTGTCTGTTAACACTTGTTGGAGATATGGGCATCGGAGGCATGGTGGGTGGACTCGCGCTAGGAATCGCTTTACCTTTTGCACTCTATAAAGACCTCAATACGAAGGTGCAGCGCAGAGATCAGGATATCCTTATGGAGCTGCCTGAGCTGCTGAACCGGATTGTTCTGCTGGTTGGCGCAGGCGAGACCGTGCAACGTGCCATCGTTCACTGTGTGACAAGCCAGGGGGAACGGAATCATCCGCTGTACAACGAACTCAGAAAGACGGTGGGAGATTGGAATAACGGTTATTCGTTTCAACAATCATTTGAACAGTTCAGCCGCCGCTGCGGTGTGCAGGAAGTGACGATTTTTACAACAACGGTACTGCTGAATTTCCGGCGTGGGGGAGGTGACTTTGTATTGGCGCTGCGGGATCTGTCACATGTGTTGTGGGAGAAACGCAAGGCTGTCAGTCGGGCGAAGGGAGAACAGGCTTCTTCCAAACTGGTGTTTCCGATGGTGCTAATCTTTTTTACGATCGTGGTCATGATCGGGGCACCTGCTTTTATGATGATGAATATGTAGGAGGAATTGGGATGATGGACGTGTTGAAAAACAAGGTAAATGCATTTTGGAAGGAAGAGGACGGACTCGGCACATTGGAGCTGATTCTGATTATCGGGGTTATTATCATTATTGCTTTGATTTTTAAAGACCAAATAACGGCACTAATCAAGTCACTTCTTAGCAAAGTGGATACAAAAAGTAATGAATTTTTCCCGGGTTAACAGGCTGAAGAAGGAAGAAGGGAGCTTCACCGTTGAAGCCTCCCTAATCTTCCCTGTCGTGCTGTTTATTCTTGTGTTGTTGCTCTTTTTTACCATGTACATGTATCAAAAGACATTTCTGAATCAACATGCCTATGCGGCTTCCGAACGTGCAGCTTATAGCTGGGACAACAGCCACAAGCAGGCAATGACTGGTGAATTTGTCGCTGGAGAACATGACAATCTGTACTGGAGACTGACGGATGATCGTATGCTCGGCGCATTGTTTGGTTGGGTGGGAGCGGATAATCAGGTCAGCGTTTCTGTACCTGCTGGTGAGGGAGGAAGTCTCTCGGAACAGAAATTATCGCAAGCGGTTCAACATATATCTTCGGCCATGAAAGGAACAATTGAATATCAGAATTCTCTGACTCAGAGGAAGATAACGACCAAGCTGGATCAAGTGATTTCTCTGCCTCTTCCGTCTTTTTTGTTCGATTCAGGTAACCGTGTGCAGACTCAGGGATCATCCGCAGTTGTTGAACCGGTTGAATTCATTCGAACGGTAGATCTGGTTCGTTATTACGCAGCCAAGTTTAAAGGCAAGGGCGGAACAGCGACCACTACGGCTGCAGAAGCCGGACAGGTCGTGCAGCATTTTGGCAAAAGCAAAAAGTGAACAAAGGAGGAGGGCAGATCTGTTTAGGAAAAAAGACGGTGAGTCGGGGGCTGTAACCCTTTTTTTGATATTAATATTGGCTGGAGTCTATATGTTTGTAGCTATATTTATTGATTACGCTCGTATAGCGGCATTCAAAGTGCAGACCGAACGAATGACACATGCTGCAATGAGATCCGTCATGTCGGCCTATGATACATCACTCCGGGAGTATGGTTTATTCGGGTATGGTGACAGCAGTGGGGATGCGATTATGGCTAAAGTGTTGAATGATAGTGTGAAGTCTTCATCCGTGAAAGATGGATTCCCTATTCTGGATATCCAGTGGGATACAACTTCGCTCAGCATGGAGCGTGAACTGGGAAGATACGATATATTTAATCGCCAGATTCAGGAGGATATGAAGTATCGGGCTCCGGTTGATTTTACCCTTGAAGTGATCAATCGTTTCAAACCGATGTCGGACGAGATGAAGGAAGCCGCGCACACGGTAGACTTGCTGAAAAAATTACAGAAATTATATGACAAGCGTGAAGAATTACTAGACGAGGCCATTGCTAATCAGACGGAATCTGCGGAGAAGCTGAAGAATCTTCCGAAGTTGATCATGAACCCGCCTTCACAGGCCATCTATGAAGAAATGTTGGAAGAAACACCAGAGACAGCTGCCGAAGCAGCGGCACGTTATGCAGATTATCTAAACAAGAAACGAGCAGATGAGGGACTTCCGTTCAGAGAGCAACAATACATATTGGAACTGGCGCGTTATCGGACGGGTGTGAGTAATGTGGTGACAGGCATCAGCATGATCATACAGCCCGCGTTACAGGCCCATCAAACGAAGCTGGACGAAGCGCAGTCCAAGATCGAAGAAGCGCGCAAGATGAATGAGGAAATGAAACGTGTGATTGCAGAGGGGGAGAACCGTTCACAGAATGCCAGCTATGACAACGTGGGAAACTCAAATCTGCCTGGAACCAGTCCTGCATCTACAGGATCAGGGAGTGAAGCCAAAAGCACACGTTCCCTCGCTTCTGAACTTGTGAGGGCAGATGGCCTATTTGATCAGTTGAAGGCACGTGTGGATTCACAAAATTCGGACTTCTCTAACGTCAGAAGAGACAACATGGAGTTGAATACTCAGCTCCGCAACGTTACGGGCATGAGTGGGGTTCCGATTAAACCCGCGGTCAGACAGGCAAGTCAGATTACGGAACGTTATATGGATACCTATGTGCGTAATGGTCCTGCCAACCTCATCCTCCAGAGTAAGCAACAGCTGGAGAGTGGTCGAGGTTCGGATGCCCAGCGCAAAGCAAATGACAAAGAATCCAAAGGGAAGTTGAAGGAAGTTAAACGGATCTTGTCACAGATTGAAAAAGGAAGTTCTGGTTCCATGGACGCTTTCAAACAGCTGGAGGAGTATTACAACGCTAATATTGCTTTTAACGAGGCTAGTCGTGAGGAAGCCAAAAAGGCAGAGATTGCTGCTGATCCCTATGACTCTGGTGGGGATGCCATGAAGGGAATGGACAGTTTGTTCGGCGGGATGTCGGGTCTGCTGGATAGCCTTGGCGATGAATTGTTTCAGAATGAGTATGCCCTTGCCTATTTTAACTCCATGGATTTTGGTCAGTTATTTACCTGGACTGAAGGTGGAGATGCCGGTGATGTCTTCAAATTGGAGAATCAGGAACTGGAGTATATCGTATACGGGTTTCATAATCCTTCGGGTAACATTGCTGCGGCATATGCGGAGATCTTTGGGATGCGGCTGGCTATTCGGACGGCAGAAGGGTTAATTGAGCATAGCAAGCTGGGGAATCCACTTCTGGTGTTATCGGCAGCCATCTTGCACGGAATTACAAACGCCATTGCCGATATGGTGAAATTGGCGAAAGAAGGAAGTGTGGAATTGTCCAAGTATATCAAAGTCAAATTGACGTACAGGGATCATCTGCGATTGTTCCTCTTAATGCATAGCAACAATGAACTTAAAATGTCTAGAATGCTGGCTCTGATTCGATTGAATACCGGCGTAAATCCAGATGAGAAACAGACGTATGCTTCAGGTAATATGCGAAGTAGCGTCAAACTGTGGTTTCTGCCAGGGGTGGTTAGAAGCATAGGTGCAGTTATGGGGAGTGCGGATCAGGTTGAAGGTGGGCGATTTTTCATTGAGCGGAAGGCGGATTATTCCTATTGAATGATCGGGATCGTTTCGGTGGAGGGATTATGGATAAGCAGCAACGATATGAAAAAGAAAACGCACAATTACAGATTCGTTTAACAGGAATAACCAAAATGGCACGTTTGAAGTGTTTGAAGATGCAGATGTGTTTTCCGAAAAAGGAACAGGGCAGCATGGTTCTGGAAGCCTCACTGGTTTTGCCTGTCTTTCTGTTCTTTATCATGTTTCTCATTTTCATTGTGCAGATGACTCTAGTCTCTACAGCACTACAGAGCACGGCGGGGGAAGCGGTAAAGCAGTTATCAACGAAAATATATCCGGTATCTCTTGTGTTCACGCCTTCTGATTCTGCAGGCGGTGAAGGCTCCGGAGGGGGCTGGAAGATACCGGAGCTGTCTTTGACGGAATGGGCAGAAGGATATGCTTCTTCACTGCCTGAGCCATTAAGTGATTGGGTACGATCAGCAGCGATCAGTGGTGAACAGCCCTTACAGGAGATCAAAACCTCCGTGTTAGAAACCGTCCTTGATCCCACAGTAAAACCGCTGCTTGAACCATTTATCGAGTCAACCCTGCTGGATATGGAACGTGTTCATGTGAATGGTGTTTCCATACCTGATCTCAAGAACAAAACGAATCCATATTTTCGGCTTGAACTGAGTTATGAATTGCCGATAAAGGTACCCTTCCTTAGCAAACCGCTACGGATTCAGGCTGCTGCGGCAGAACGGATATGGATTGGAGATACAGGAGAAGGAGCTGATGGCAGCGGAGGAGACGGGCATACTGCGGGCTCCGCAACAGTACTGTTGAAGCCTGACCCGGCTTACATAGGCAACAATGCAACGATCAAGGTGAAGGTAGAACCAGGAGCGACAGCCAACTTAACGATATTTTACAAGTCAGGTGAAAGCTCTGCGAAGCACATCGGCTGGGCCACCGCAGATGAGAATGGAATCATTGAATGGAATTGGTTTGTCGGTACCCGGACAACAGAAGGTTCATGGAGTTTTGTGGTCGAGACTGCGGATGGTGCCAAAACGGAGACTTCGTTCAACGTGGCCTCCAGAAAATAAGAAAGGAGATGATGGAGGTGGAGTGGTTTTTCATTGCCTGTGGCATATACGTTGTTGCTGCTTTTATTACAGATATTCGTTTCATGAAAATTCCCAATCGATTGACTTTACCTGTGACTGTAGCTGGCGTACTAGCCCATATCATATGGGGAGGATGGAATGGCTTCTTGTTCTCAGCCGCCGGATTTGCAGCTGGTTTTGGTATCTTGTTCCTGATGTATGCGATTGGAGCGGTAGGAGCAGGAGATGTGAAATTGTTTGGTGGTATTGGTGTATGGACGGGACTTGCTTTTGGCATTCATGTGATTATTTATTCGGTTTTGTATGCGGGAGCCGTTGGTTTAGTGATTCTTCTGTTCCGTAAGAACTCAGCGAAACGGATTCGAGGCATGGCAGGCAATCTTGCAGGGTTCTTCATGCTTGGTTCGCTCAAGCTGGTGAACAAGGAGAAGACATTGAAGTTTCCATTTATGCTGGCGGTGTTACCTGCGTATATCACGGTCCTTATCCCCGCACTTTTCCCTTGATATCAGGAGTCTGGAAAACGTTAGGATAACAGCGACCGAAGATGGAACTGCGATTGGAGTGGAAAAGTGTAGCGTATTGTAACTCAACTCATATCAACTAAACTTTTTATACGAGAACAGCGATCGGAAGGTTGTTCCGTCATCGAAGTTTCAGTGTAAACATTCTTTAGTTGAACCTATACAGCAATGGAAAGAGAGGATTGGCATGTATGGATTAACGAGAGATTTTATTCGTAATGGCGGAGCGTTCATGGTTTTGGAAAAAGCAGAAGGGTTACGAATGGAGGAATTGAGCCGGGTGCAGATGGGGATGTTGTCCTCCAATCAGATCCCGCGACTTCTGCCTGTTCATATTCGGGAAGTGGATCGAAATGTAACTTTGCAGTACGACATATCGGGCTACAAGATGTTATCTCAAATGTTAAAGTCAAGCAAAATCCAATTGCGTGTTCTGTATGGTCTGTTGTTCCAACTGGCAGATGCCTTCACGGAATGCCGACAATATATGCTGGAACCTCGTAAATTATTGATTCAGGAGGAGTACTTGTTCATCAATGGTTCATTCGAACAGGGTGAGCTTGGGATGGTATATGTACCGATCATGGATAAGGATGAAGATGATTCGACGCCTCAGCAATTCCGTGAGCTGGTAATCAGGCTGATGGCCCATGTACAGGAACTGCAGGGAGTAGGCATTCAGCGTGTTCTGCAGTTATGCGAGAATGAACGCTGGGATATTAGACAATTACGAGAGCTACTGCTGGAGTTATACGCTGACGAGCAAGAGAGTGGAGGAAGCGCAGCATTCCTCTCGTCCAGAAACTCGGAAGCGGGCGATGATCCAAGGGCAAGAGGTGCCTCACATTCGTCGATTTCCGAGCGAGATAGTAACCCTTTTGCTGGTAATTCCGGGCCATATCAGTATCAGTACAGTGGTCCCATTCAAAATGGTTCTGTGGATTCACCACTAAATTTCCGTCAACAGCAGAAAATGAGTGCTCCCGGGGTTGAAGACATTCCGCTGAGGTCACGAACCTTTACAGGCAGACGCTCATCTGGACATTCTTCATTGGAGGACTCAAGCATCGTGGATCAGGTATTGGGTGACCCATATCATTCGCTAGAGCATGCTGACATGGAAGTGGAGGAGAAGTCCGGATCTTCCAAAGTAACCTATATCATACTGGGCTGCATGGTTGCCATGGCATTGGTATGGAGATTCATATACATGGAGCAACCTGGACAGACACAGATGATTCTATCCGCGGTACTTAGTCTAGGCTTGCTTGGCGTGGCAGGATGGTCGTGGAAGCGCAAGGGGAACCCTCAGAATGGCTCAGAGAATAAACATTCTTTTTCATTCAGCCTGGGTAAAAACAAAGGGAAGAAAACTGAAGATGAAGAGGAACTATTTCAGGAAAGTTGGCGCTGGAATGCAGCTGATAAGCCGGAGGAACGTATAAACCAAGTTGCTGAATCAGCTTCAGAAGCAATGGAGCGTTCCCGTTTTCAAAATCTGCACATGACAACTGAACCTTCCGAACCACCGTTTGTACAAGGCCAGGCGCAAGTTGCAGCTTCAACTTCGGAATTAATTCGACATGATACAGTTGCGGAAGCAACCGTGAACTTGCAAAATCTGACTGGAGGCAAAGTTACTGGGGCTGGCCCTATAGTGCCGTCATTTTATCTTGAGCGAAGATCGGGAAGCAGTGATCAACATGAACGAATGGATGTTCAAGGCGCATCTTTTGTAATCGGAAGATCAGCAGACATGGTTCAGTGGGTAGACACAGCAACCGGCGTGTCCCGTGCTCATGTGGAATTGAGCCGGAACAAATCGGGCTATGTGATTAAGGACTTGGGTTCCGTCAATGGAACCGTTCTTCAGGGCAATATTCTTGCTCCTTACAAGGAGTATCCATTGGCGGATGGAGATACATTCACCCTGGCGGAATCTGTTTACACCTATCGGTCGGTTGGATAAGCCACAGTTCAATCCGTGGTTCGATCAGTCGGATAAGCCACGGTGCTTCAGATCTTCAAGAGCCTGGGTTAATGTTGGGAAGGTGAACTGGAATCCGTGGTCGAGTGCTTTTTGCGGAATGACTCTCTGCCCCTGAAGCACGACAACGGATAGTTCTCCGACCAAGGTTTTAATCATGAAGCTGGGTACGGGGAACCAGTGAGGGCGATGATAGACCTTGCCGACCGTACGACCAAATTCATCATTGGTAACCGGATTCGGTGAGGAAGCATTGACCGGACCGGACACTTGTTTATTTTGAATGCTAAATTCAATCAGCCTTACGATATCCATAATGTGAATCCAGCTGGTCCATTGCTTGCCACTGCCTATCTTGCCGCCAACACCCAGCATATAAGGGAGTTTCATCAATGGAAAGGCTCCTTTTTTATGGCCAAGAACCAGGCTAACCCTGATTTTGACGAGTCTGACATGTTTGATGGCATCTGCAGCTATTTCCCATTGTTCTGAGACCCGGGATGGGAAATTCATTGACTTTTGCGGACTACTCTCATTAAAGGTTTCGGTAGGGGAGGTTCCATAGATGGCCATGGCAGAAGCCTGAACGACGACTTCGGGCTTTTGTTGCAGTGAATCCACCAAACGGGCTACCCGGGCAACCGTTGTTACCCTGGATTGTACGATCTCCAGCTTTGCCTTGGTTGTCCATCGTTGGTTCAACGTTTCTCCGGCAAGATTGACGAGAGCGTCCATGCCTTCAAGTAGTTGAGGGTGCTCTTCGACTTGTTCCCATGATATATATGTAAGATTCTTGCTTGGATTATGCAAGTCAGGAAGTTTGCGTGTGATGATTTTCACGTGGTGTCCGGCTTGCAGCCAATAATCCACAAGAGCTCCTCCCACAAACCCAGTACCTCCACAAATGGCAATTTTCATAATGATGAACATCCTCTCTGTAATTTTCACTGCGCTGACATGTATCCGTGAATCGACAAACAGCCCCGGTCGGTAAGCAATGCCTGTTGGGAACGACTTACCTGACGGAGCTTGTAATATGAGCCTTTCGCCTAAATCCCAAGTACGTTTCAATGAAGATCTCATAGACCAAGCGATCCTGTAACAAATGATACAAGGGTGCTGGTGCTGATGTATCTTAATTAACCAATTCGATATAGGGCTTAACTCATCTTGTTATTTTATTTGATCAAATGTTGATAAGGGGAATAATCGATTTTGTTTTTCTCCAAGAATTTCACCAAAAACTTATTATCCCGCTTCGGTGTGGCTATAATGTATCCTTTGATGCAGTGATCTCTCGATACTTCCGTGGCGTTGTCTTCAACTGCAATTTTACCGATCTCTGCAGCGATGGAATGTTTGGCTATGTCACGAAATGGCCCAGGTACAGGCTCCACGAGTTGATCCAAAAAAGCCTTGGCTTCATCTGTCCATAAGTGACGGCTGGCTTCAACCCAATAATTCTGCCAATCCAGTTTGGACTTTCCGTCTGCTTTTGGTAGCACTTTCAAAAACTTGCGCATCATAAAAAATCCACCGACACACATGCTGCCAAGTAATAAAAAAGTCCAGAATGCGATCGTATTCATAAACCAATTGCTGGGGGAACTGCTCGTCAGTATCATCACGTAGGAGTCGAAAATCATTGCGGAGTCACCTCGGTTCATTGATTTTCACGGAAAGACGGATTCCGCCTACCCATGTTCCACATATTAGCTGTCAAAAATAGCCTCTATCCCGAATTATAGCGCATTTCTAGATTTATTTCGATAATCGCGTTAGAATAAGGGATAATTCAGAATAAGGGGGATCAATAATGCTGAAAATCGGCTCCCACGTGTCCTTTTCGGACAAGGGATTATTGAGTGCAACGAAGGAAGCGTCCTCGTACGGTTCCAGTTCGTTTATGATATATACGGGTGCACCACAGAATACACGTCGCAAGCCAATTGAATCCATGTATATTGAGGAAGGCAAGCTTGCCATGCAAGCAGGTGGAATGGAAGATATTGTTGTCCATGCACCGTACATTATTAATCTTGGCTCATACAAAGATAGTACGTACAGACTGGCTGTAGATTTCCTTCAGGAAGAGATTCGTCGTACACATGCCATCGGTGTGAAGAACATCGTATTGCATCCCGGCGCATTCACAGACAAAGATGCTCACTATGGGATCGGACGGATCGCAGAAGGGTTGAATGAAGTGCTGGAGGGTGTGAAAGAGACGGATGTGAACATTGCTCTGGAGACCATGGCTGGCAAAGGTACGGAGATGGGTCGCAGTTTCGAAGAGATCGCTCAGATTATCGAGAAAGTAACGTATAACGAGCGCCTGACTGTGTGTATGGATACATGCCACATTCATGATGCCGGATACGATATCGTTAATGATTTTGACGGTGTACTTGAACAATTCGATCGTACGGTAGGACTTGACCGCATTGCCGTAATGCATATTAATGATAGTAAGAATGCTGTGGGTGCGCACAAGGACCGTCATACACCGATTGGCTCTGGCTGGATTGGCTTTGAGGCGATTAACCGCATCGTTAACCATGAGAAACTTCAAGGGCGTCCATTTATCCTGGAGACTCCTTGGATTGGCAAAGAGGCCAAGACACAGCGTCCAATGTATGAGGTGGAGATTGCGCTGCTGCGTGGGGATGTTGCCGGTCGATTCGGCCAGGAATTCCTGACAGAAGTAGAACAGCTGCAACACTTTTTCAAAAGTAAAGAGATTGAGTCCCGTTCGTATATTCTGGATGTATGGACATTGCTCAAAAATGATGCCAAAGCCAAAAAGGCTGATCCGCGTGAACCGCTGGAACGTCTCTATGACATGGTGACAGAAGCTGCATTGTTCCCTCATTTGAATGAAGAACAACTGAATCATCGCTTGATTGCCTGGCTTGCGGGTTAACCCCCGCAGGTCATGGCTTAATTGAAGGAGGAAGAATAACCCGATGGAGATCCATGCTAAACAAGTACGCCCTGATTCTAAAAACCGCGCCGATCGCGCGCGCATGCTCATTTCCTGTCCGGATGGTCCAGGAATTGTTGCTGCCGTGTCTCACTTCTTGCACCAGCATGGTGCAAACATTGTACAGTCGGACCAATACACAATGGACCCTGCTGGCGGCATGTTCTTTATGCGGATTGAGTTCGATCTTCCGCAATTGTTGGTCAATTTGCCGAAACTGGAAGCTGATTTTGCAGAAGTGGCAAGCCGTTTCCAAATGGAATGGACGTTATCTGCGGTCAGCCGCAAGAAGAAACTGGCTATCTTTGTATCCAAAGAAGATCACTGCCTGGTTGAATTGTTATGGCAATGGCAGGCAGGCGACCTGGATGCCGATATTGCTCTTGTGGTTAGTAACCATCTGGACATGAAGGACTATGTAGAATCATTCGGCATTCCATATCATCATATTCCGGTAACAGCAGATACGAAGAAAGAAGCGGAACAGCGCCAGCTGGACGTCATCGGCAATGATGTGGATGTGATCATTCTGGCTCGTTACATGCAGATCATCTCTCCAATGTTCATTGAGCACTACCGCAATCGAATTATTAATATCCACCATTCCTTCCTTCCGGCATTTGTGGGTGGTAAACCATATGCTCAAGCGTATAACCGTGGTGTCAAAATCATCGGTGCGACAGCGCACTATGTTACGGAAGAACTGGATGGCGGCCCGATTATTGAACAGGATGTGCAGCGTGTAAGCCACGGAGATGACGTAACTGAACTGAAGCGTATTGGACGTACCATTGAGCGTGTTGTGCTTGCACGTGCCGTGAAATGGCATGTCGAAGACCGTGTTCTCGTTCATGAAAATAAAACCGTCGTATTTTAAGTTCTCGCTTTAATACTGTGCAAGGTTGATTCGGAACCACGTAATAGACTAACAAAAAGGCGACCCCCATTCGTTTACGAAAAGGGGGTCGCTTTTTTCGCGTTCATATACTTTCCGCACAAGCCAAGCACAATACCAAACAGCAGATGTCCTGCAATCCAGTAGAGGATAGCTGACACATCGTACAGGTCTGGCACACGCGAAGATAGTTGAGAGAGTGGGATATAGAGCAGGGACGAGACGGCACCAAACAAAATGCCTTTGAATATAGGGTGGCCTGAATATCGTACCCACCACAGGTAGAAGATGCCGATGACAACGGACACAACCAGATGTAAAACAAACTCAATGAATTCGGGTAAGGTTGGTGGAAGACCAGGCACAAAATCGATATTCAGAAGCAGCGTATATACTTGTTCGCCGGTGTAGGCCTGAATCACTTTGAGGAAAAATCCCAGAACAACTCCCGAGAGAATTCCCGTTAAAATACCCGATACCCAGGGTAATGAGTACTTTATCGATGTGGGTGGGTGAACAATATGATCTGGCATAGATGCATCCTCCCTTTATTTTGGGGTACAACTGGTAGTAAACCGCAGCACGATTTTCGAATCCATATAGGAACATTATATGTGAATTGAGGATTGATATCTAAAAAATGCATTTTTTTCAGGTTAAAGGTTATACTTCATGCGATGGATTTGCGAGGCTCGTTAAGTCTGTTTTTGGATTCAAGTGCCTTGTTCAGTACGATTTTTGCTTGATAGGCAAAGGATTATTCATCACAAACAACCGATTTTTCAGAACTTCTAAAAGAAGGTTATGGAAAAGCTTCACGCCAAGTGATACAATACAAAAGTGAATAAGTCAAAATGAAACACTCAAGCGGATTCACTTATTGTGAAATTCGGTTTGCTTGTATGATGAGAGGGATTCGCTTGCGCACCCGACTTATCTAAAGACATGAGGAGGACAAACCATGACTGACAAGAACGAAGCGATTCAAAAGGACGAGAACACTACAATCGACAACCTGTCGATTACTACCGTACGTACTTTGGCGATTGATGCAATTGAGAAGGCAAATTCCGGACATCCGGGTATGCCTATGGGCTCCGCTCCAATGGGGTACCAACTTTTTGCAAAAACGATGACTCATAACCCGGACCACCCAACTTGGGTTAACCGGGACCGTTTTGTCCTGTCTGCAGGACACGGCTCCATGTTGCTGTACAGCTTGCTGCACCTGAGCGGATATGATCTTCCAATGGAAGAACTGAAACAGTTCCGTCAATGGGGAAGCAAAACACCGGGTCACCCGGAATTCGGACATACTGCAGGTGTTGATGCAACAACCGGCCCACTGGGTCAAGGTATTGCAATGGCTGTAGGTATGGCGATGGCTGAAGCTCAATTGGGCGCAACATACAATAAAGACAAATTCAACGTGGTTGACCACTACACTTACGCAATCTGTGGTGATGGTGACTTGATGGAAGGCGTATCCCATGAATCAGCTTCCCTGGCTGGACGTTTGCACCTGGGCAAACTGATCATGTTGTTCGACTCCAATGACATCACGTTGGATGGTAAATTGGATCTGTCTTCTTCCGAAAGCATCGCGAAGCGTTTTGAAGCTTATGGCTGGCAAGTGCTGCGCGTTGAAGACGGTAACGATCTGCCTGCAATCGAAAAAGCCATTCAGGAAGGTCAAGCAGATACACTGCGTCCTACACTGATCGAAGTTAAAACGGTTATCGGTTATGGTAGCCCGAACAAACAAGGTAAAGGCGGCCACGGCGGTACTCACGGATCACCACTGGGTGCAGACGAAGCCAAATTGACTAAAGAGTATTACAAATGGGTTTATGAAGAAAACTTCCACGTACCAGCTGAAGTTCGCGATCATTTTGCACAAGTGAAAGATCGTGGTATCTCTGCTAACAAAGCTTGGGACGAGAAATTTGCCGAGTACAAAAAAGCATTCCCTGAGTTGGCAGCTCAATTCGAAACAGCGATTAACGGCGACCTTCCAGAAGGTTGGGACCGTGATCTTCCTAAATATGCAGCAACAGACAAAGCTCTTTCCACTCGTGTAGCATCCGGTAACGCTCTGAACGGTCTGGCGCACAACGTGCCACAACTGACAGGTGGATCTGCTGACTTGGAAAGCTCCACAATGACTCACTTGAACAACCTGGAGAACTTCACACCTGAAGATTACTCCGGTCGTAACATCTACTTCGGTATCCGTGAATTCGGTATGGCTGGAGCAATGAACGGTATGGCACTGCACAGCGGTGTGAAAGTATTCGGAGGTACGTTCTTCGTATTTACCGATTACCTGCGTCCGGCTGTTCGTCTGGCTGCCCTGATGGGACTGCCTGTAACGTATGTTCTGACTCACGACAGTATCGCTGTCGGTGAAGATGGTCCTACGCACGAACCAATCGAGCAACTGGCATCCCTGCGTATCATTCCTAACCTGACGGTTATTCGTCCGGCTGATGGTAATGAAACTTCGGCTGCTTGGGCTTACGCGCTTGAGAACAAGAGCAACCCGGTTGCACTCGTACTCACTCGTCAAAACCTGCCGATCCTGGAAGGTACGGTTGAAGGTTCACGTGAGAACGTGAAACGTGGTGCTTATGTTGTCTCTGATGCAAAAGATGGCAAAGCGGTAGCACAAATCATCGCTACAGGTTCTGAAGTGCAATTGGCTGTTAAAGCTCAAGCAGCACTTGCTGAACAAGGCATCCAAGTTCGCGTAATCAGCATGCCAAGCTGGGATCTGTTCGAGAAACAAGACAAAGCTTATAGAGAGTCCGTTCTTCTTCCGGATGTTAAAGCTCGTCTTGCGATTGAAATGGCTTATCCAATGGGCTGGGAGAAATATGTTGGAGATCAAGGTGACATTCTCGGAATCAGCACATTCGGTGCATCCGCGCCTGGCGACCGTGTTATCCAAGAATATGGCTTTACAGTGGACAACGTGGTTAGCCGCGTAAAAGCATTGCTGTAATAGCTTCATAAGCGCTGCTATGGTCGGGAAAGCTTCATGCTGTCCTGATCCATGGCAGTAAGTTATTTCCGCAGAGCATGGGCGGTAACTCGTTATCGCCCTGATCTGTTTTGCCTTTTGTTTTCATTAACTTCAGGGGAGCGGGTACGCATGTCACAATTCGATCAAGTCAGTGTAGTGAAAGAGGCCAACATTTATTATGATGGTCAGGTAACCAGCAGAACGGTTATTTTGGGGGATGGCAGCAAAGTGACTCTGGGCATCATGCTTCCAGGCAGTTATGAGTTCGGTACGGATTCCCGTGAAATTATGGAGATTCTGTCCGGAGATCTGAAAGTATTGCTTCCCGGAGAAGAAGAGTGGCAAGAGATTCAAGGCCAAGCTACGTTCCACGTGCCTGCCGAATCCAAATTTAAACTGGAGATACGCAGCGTTACTGACTACGTCTGCTCGTACCCGGCGGAATAACATAAGAAGGGTAAGCAGAACCGCAACCCGCGGATTCGGTTTACCCTTTTTGCTTCTTGAATTCTAACGACAAAGTTCGAGCTGCAAGCTTGTCAGCCCCGTGGATTTGAAGTATCCTTAAGGCAAGTTGTTTAGAATGGAATACGGAAAAATATAACCGAAATCAGGAGGTTTTTGAGATCATGGCAAAAAAAGTGACATTTGACTATAGCACGGCATTGCAATTTGTAAATCAGCACGAAGTGGACTATTTCGCTGAACCGATTCGTTTGGCTCACGAACAGCTTCACAACGGAACAGGAACAGGCTCCGACTATCTGGGCTGGATTGACCTGCCGACGGCTTATGACAAAGAAGAGTTCGCCCGCATTCAAAAAGCAGCTGCCAAAATCCAAAGTGACTCCGAAGTGCTGATCGTTATCGGTATTGGTGGATCATACCTGGGTGCACGTGCAGCAATTGAAATGCTGACACACTCGTTCTATAACAATCTGCCAAAAGACAAACGCAAAACGCCTGAAATCTATTTTGCAGGAAACAATATCAGTTCCACATATGTAACGCACTTGCTGGATCTGGTTGAAGGCAAAGATTTCTCCGTCAACGTCATTTCCAAATCGGGTACAACAACAGAGCCGGCAATTGCATTCCGTATCTTCCGTGCAGCTTTGGAAGAGAAATATGGTAAAGAAGAAGCTCGCAAACGCATCTATGCTACAACAGACAAAGCGCGCGGTGCATTGAAAGAACTGGCGAATGCAGAAGGATACGAATCTTTCATTATCCCGGATGATGTAGGTGGACGTTACTCCGTTCTGACGGCTGTAGGTTTGCTGCCAATCGCAGCAGCTGGTATCAGCATCGAAGAAATGATGCAAGGTGCGGCTGACGCATCCAAAGAATACAGCAACCCGAACGTAGCTGAGAATGAAGCATATCAATATGCTGCTGTTCGTAACGCCTTGTATCGCAAAGGTAAAGGTACAGAGATCCTTGTAAACTATGAGCCATCCCTGCACTTCGTGTCCGAGTGGTGGAAACAACTGTTCGGAGAGAGTGAAGGTAAAGACTACAAAGGGATCTATCCTGCATCCGTTGATTTCTCTACAGACTTGCACTCCATGGGTCAATTCATCCAGGAAGGTAGCCGGAATATCTTCGAAACTGTTATCCAGGTTACTGAAGTGGCTGAGCATATCTCGATCAAATCCGATCCGGACGATCTGGATGGACTGAACTTCCTTGAAGGCAAAACCATGGACTTTGTTAACAAAAAAGCGTTCCAGGGAACACTGCTTGCACATACAGATGGTCAAGTGCCAAACCTGATTGTGAACATTCCAGATATGACTCCATATTCTTTCGGATATCTGGTATACTTCTTTGAAAAAGCATGCGGCATCAGTGGCTACCTGCTGGGCGTCAATCCATTTGACCAACCAGGCGTGGAAGCATACAAGAAAAATATGTTCGCATTGTTGGGTAAACCAGGCTTTGAAGAAGAGAAAGCAGCGCTCGAAGCGAGACTTTCCGAATAATTCATCGGTCTGCTCATATAGTTAAATAAGGTAATATAAATCTATTGGGGAATTACTGTTCGTGTAAGATGCAGAATTCTCCGGCTGTAGATAACCAGGGCAGTTCGTCCGCGTTCGCGCGGGGAACTGCTTTCTTGTAAAATGGACAAGGGGAAAGCTGAACTAAGGAAAAGATCAGAAAGTTGGATTTGCAATGATTGAACGTTATCGCACGGTTCGAGGACCGGGCAATCTGGAAATCGTAATCAAAAAGTCTCGATTTATCGGTCATATTATGCCGGTCACGACAGAGGAAGAGGCCGTTGCCTTTATCGATGAGATCAAGAAAAAACATTGGAATGCGACTCACAACTGCTCTGCGTACATGATTGGGGAGCGGGATGAGATTCAGAAGCAATCTGATGACGGGGAACCAAGCGGAACAGCAGGGAAACCCATTCTTGAAGTGATCAAAAATCAGAAATTAAAAAATGTGGCGATTGTGGTTACGCGCTACTTCGGGGGAATAATGCTTGGAGCCGGTGGGTTAATTCGCGCTTATACGGACGGGGCTGTAGCAGCCATTGAAGCCGGAGAAGTCATTACCAACGTGCTGCATCGTGAAGTGTTTGTTGAACTGGATTATACGTGGCTGGGTAAAGTGGAAAATGAGTTAAGAAGCCGGGAAGTCCGTACAGGTGAAACTGGATTCACCGATAAGGTTACGTTGACTTGTCTTCCGCCGGATAGTGAAACCGAGGCTTTTGTAGCCTGGATCACGGATTTGACGCAAGGGCAATCCCGGATCACGGAGGGACAGCGGCTTTATTTTATTGAAGGGGAATAAAATATATGGCTAGAAGAGCAGTCGAACAGGAGTTGTCGAGGGAGCGGATACTGGAGGCGGCGAGGCACCTTTTTATTACCAAAGGATACCGCGCCATTTCGATGCGAAGCATCGGCCAGCATCTGGGCTATAGTCATGGGTCGCTGTATTATCACTTTAAGGAAAAGGCAGAGCTGTTCTATGCCATCGTGGTTGAAGATTTCAATCATCTGGGGCATTTGCTGCTGCAAGCCATGGTCAGGCCGGTTTGTGATGATGTGAGCAAGGTAGAGCACATTATGATGGAGTTTATTCGCTTTGGTCTGGAGAATCCATATCAATACGAAATTATGTTTATGATCAGGGACGAAGAACTGTTGTCTTATTGTCGTACCGAACAGGGACGTTGTTTCGAATTGTTTGCATCGATTATAAGGCAGTACATGAATGAAGAGAACTGTACGGAAGAGGATATTCAAAGGGTACCGCGTACGCTATTTTTGGCTATGCACGGATTCATTTCTTATTACATTCAGGACCGTTTAACGTTTGTGGAGATTGAATCGTCTGCGCTATCTCATGTCAAAGTGCTGTGCCGCAATCTGCGTCAGCAGCCTGGCGTCCAATAATGGCGCTATTGTTGCACCCCTACACTTCAGGGCGGTGATTTGTCATAACTTTAATTCTTTATAACGTTGTCTTGCGAAAGTCATTATGCGCCAAAGACCAAGTCAGGCGGCTCCGACCCGAAATGAGGGTGGACCGCCTGTTTGTGTTTGCAAAGATAATTGAGTTAAAGTCAGGTCTGTTCTGTTGGGCTGACTCTAGCCTTCCATGATTTTGAGGAAGTACTCCCGCTCACGTGGTCCATCGAATTCACAAAAGTAAATGCCTTGCCATCGGCCAAGCAGCAGCCTGCCCTCATGAATAATCACCGTCTGGGATGGCCCCGTTGTGATCGATTTGAGGTGAGAGGCTGTATTGCCTTCGGCGTGTCGATACTCGGGGTGCTCCCAAGGGTACACTTCGTCCAAACGCAACAATACATCGTGTTTCACATCCGGGTCTGCATTTTCGTTGATGGCAATACCGGCTGTCGTATGAGGACAATAGATGAGCACTGTCCCATTCTGCACCCCGCTACTCTGGACAACCTGCTTCACGTCCCGCGTGATATCTTTCATTTCATCTCGTGTGGAAGTGGATATGTTCTTCGTATATAACATGTTAGAATCGCTCCTTATCATCTCATTTCTTACCCTCGATTGTACCTTAACCACTACATACCAAACAAACCACATATGCAAGGTGAAAAAAGCAAATCGCATCATAACGGAGAGGACAGAAATAACCTGAAGAGATTTTTATTAATCGATCTCATATAAGGCCCAATAATATACAACAAAAGCATTGACGATTAGCACTGCAAACTGGTAAAGTATCAGAAAAGCAAAAAACCAAGTAGACTAATGGGAATAATATTAAAGTAATATAATCCAACTTAGGAAAAATGTCGTATTGAAGCAGGGAGACTGCCGACCGGAACTATAGCCGGAGGCTGGGAGGGAACGCAGCAATGAATACCGTTCTTCGTCATAAAGGATGGACTTGGGGATTTCGCAGTACCGTATTGTTATATTTTATCGTACTTATTGTACTTCCAATCATCGGTGTGTACGTCAATTCCTTCTCCGAAGGATGGAGTAACTTTGTTCAGAGCATTATGGATCCGATCGCGTGGAAAGCCGTACTGCTGACCATTCGGCTGGCCGTGATAGCCACGTTGATTAATGTGGTGCTGGGCACGATGATCGCCTGGGTGCTGACGCGGTATCGCTTTGTCGGCAGATCGTTTCTCAACAGCCTGGTCGACCTCCCGTTTGCACTGCCAACAGCGGTGGGCGGCTTAATGATTATGCTACTTTTGGGTCCGGTCAGTGTCATCGGGAAATTGGCAGAATCGATGGGATTCGAGATTGTGTTTCATCAACCTGCCATTGTTATCGCGATGACCTTTGTCACGTTTCCGTTTGTGATCCGTGCGGTGCAACCATTGCTTGAAGAAATTGATCCTTCCGAAGAAGAGGCCTCGTACACGATGGGGGCATCCAAGGCTCGCACGTTCATGCAGGTGATTCTGCCGTCTATGGCTCCTGGCATGATCAGCGGGGGGATGTTGGCTTTCTCCAGAGGACTCGCTGAATTCGGGGCTGTCGTGCTGGTGGCTGGTAACATTCCGGGAAGAACACTGACTGCTTCCGTATTTATCTACGGGGAGATTGAAAGTGATAATCCAACGGGAGCCGCTGCTGTATCCGTAATACTTCTGACGCTCTCCTTCCTGATCCTCTGGCTGATCAATCTGGTGCAGATGCGGGGGAGAAGACGATGAGAAGACTATTAATCGGACTGACGTTTGCGGTATTTATCGTACTGCTGATCATCCCGCTCGGACGCATTTTTATTGGCGCATTTGAAGACGGGGCAGGGGGATTCCTGAAAGGGCTGATGCGTCCTGAGGCGCTACATGCCTTGATGATGACCGGGCTGGTTGTCCTGGTGGTCACCCTGTTAAATACATTGTTTGGTATCATGATGGCCCTGTATCTGGTTCGTGCCGGGTGGCTGAGTGAACGGGTAAAGGGGCTGCTGAACAGTATCGTAGACCTGCCTTATGCCGTATCTCCTGTCATTGGCGGCTTGATGATTGTTTTGATGCTGGGACCTAACAGCATTATGGGCGCATTTTTTGAAGGAATTGGATTCAATGTGGTCTATGCCTTCCCGGGTATGGTGATCGCAACGTTATTTGTTACCTTTCCACTGATGGTCAGAGAGGTCATGCCTGTCCTGCAGGAACTCGGTTCACAGCAAGAGGAAGCCGCATCCACATTGGGCGCCTACGGTTGGAGAACGTTCTGGAGTGTGACCTGGCCTTCGATCCGCTGGGCAGTAGTGTACGGTCTTGTCTTGACGGTTGCGCGTTCACTCGGGGAATTCGGTGCAGTGCTGGTCGTATCCGGTAATATTATGAACAAAACGCAGACAGCAACAACGCTGGTGTATCAGGATGTAGAGAATTTTAATGTTGCTGCCGCAAATGGTGTGGCATTGGTGCTGGTCACCTTCTCCGTCGGGTTACTGCTTATGATGGAATGGGCCAAGAAGCGAAAGGAAGTGCATTGATATGCATGTAGAAGTCCGTGACTTGAACAAACATTTCGGTGATTTTCATGCGGTAAAAGATGTCTCATTCGATATTGCCAAAGGCCATCTGATCGGTCTGCTTGGACCCAGCGGGGGCGGAAAGACGTCCATTCTGCGGATGCTTGCGGGTCTGGAGAATCCGGGTTCCGGAGAGATTCGTTTTCACGGAAAAGTCGTGAACCATCTGCCTCCACAGGAGCGGGGCATCGGATTCGTATTCCAGAACTATGCCTTGTTCAAACATATGACGGTATTTGAGAATATCGCCTTTGGACTCAAGGTCAAGAAGACGCCAAAAGCCCAGATCCGTGATCGGGTTATGGAACTCGTTGAGCTGACTGGGTTAAAAGGTTTCGAACAGCGCTATCCACATCAGCTGTCTGGTGGGCAGCGTCAGCGTGTGGCTTTTGCCAGAGCACTTGCTCCTGAGCCGCAGCTGTTATTGCTGGATGAACCGTTCGCAGCCATTGATGCCAAGATCCGTCAGGAACTGCGTTCATGGTTGCGGGAGCTAATCGAGCGTGTAGGGATCACTTCGATATTTGTAACGCATGACCAGGATGAAGCGATTGAAGTGGCGGACGAAATCATGATCATCAGTCAGGGGCGTCTCGAACAGAAAGGCACACCTTGGGATATCTACAAAAACCCGCAGACACCTTTTGTCGCTACATTTATCGGGGAGTCAACGGTTGTGGAGGATGCTTCACAGCTGAAAGGTTTCGAACATGCGGTTGAGGGTGAAGCTACACGAGCGCTGATCCGACCAGAATATATTGAGATCGGTTTGAAAAACGAGTTCACCATGCTGTCTGCTACGGAAAAAGGTACAGTCAAACATCTTCATTTCCGCGGAAGTGAATGGATGGTAGAGGTGGAAGTGCAGGGTCACAAGTTAATTACGTATCGTTCTCTGGAGAAAACGACATTGGAGATCGGCCAACCAATTCGGGTCCTTGTGCATCGTGCCTATCTGTTCAATGATTCGAACAGTTGGGTCGTTGAGAACCGACTGAAGGAAGATCCGATGCCGGTGATGATTTAGACGAGTGAAAGAAAGGGGCTGCCCATGCAGACGAGGAAGAAGAAAGTCATACTTTTATATGTTGCCCTCATGCTTCTGCTCGTCTGCATGACCGCTGGATGCAGCACGCAGGAGGAGTCAAGCGAACAGAACGAACCCTCTGGTAACGATTCATCCAATACACTGGTGATTGGTGCTTATAGTGTAGCCAAAGACGCTGTAGGCGAGTTGTTGCCCAAATTCCAGGAGGAGTGGAAAGCGAAGACTGGACAGACGATTAACTTTCAGGAATCCTATGAAGCTTCGGGTACACAGGCAAGAGCCATCGTTGGTGGATTCGAGGCTGATGTAGCCCTGCTCGCGATGGAGAGCGATATCGACAAGCTGGTCAAGGCTGATCTGGTTAGCTCCGATTGGAAACAGATCCCCAATGACGGCATGATCACCCGTTCGATTGTTGTTCTGGGTACTAGAGCAGGCAACCCGCTGGGTATTCGTGATTTCCAGGACTTAACCAAGCCTGGAGTGAAGGTGCTCTACCCTAATCCAAAGACATCCGGGGGCGCACAATGGGATATTAATGCCATTTACGGTGCCGGATTGAAACTGTCGGAGGAGCAAGAGGGTAAGAAAGATCCTGCCGCAGCCAAGGCTTTTCTCGAACAGGTACATCGCAACGTGGAATCATTGGACAAGAGTGGTCGTTCTTCGATGGCGGCATTCGAGTATGGAGTCGGTGATGTAATTGTCACGTATGAAAATGAATTGCTTGCCCGGATCGCCAAAGGTGTAGATTATGACATCGTCGTTCCGAAGAATACAATCCTGATTGAGAACCCGGCAGTCGTGGTGAATAAATATGCTGATAAACATGGAAATCGAGAATTGGCAGAAGCTTTTGTCGCATATCTGCGTACACCAGAAGCACAGCACATTTTTGCCAAGCATGGTTTTCGTTCAGTAGATCCAGATGTATTTGCACAGACGGAGTCGACATTCCCAACGCCAGAAGGACTATTTGATATCAATTATCTAGGGGGATGGGACGAGGTACGCAGTACGTTGTATTCCAAACGCGGGGTGTGGTATCAGGTGCTCGCGGGAATATGAGCATTGTTGATGTAATCGAATAGGTAACCGGGCGTGTGGATACTAAACCTTCATTTCAATGGAAGTAGAGATGGAGGTTTTTTACTGCCAAAGGGATATAATAGAGGTATACTAGATCATGATTGTTACATAGTATTAGCAGGAAGGTGTGAGTTGGATGAGTTCAGAGATCAAATTATCCCAAAGTACAGCGATTCGACTGGAGCAGGCCCGCGGTAAGGGGATGCCTGAGGAAGAACTTTTAAAAGCCATTCAAGCCAAAGACGTTTCCGCTTTTGACGCCGTATCTGAAGAGGAATACCGATATAACGAATTTTTCTCGTATGCGGACGAGCATGGTGAAAATCTGGAAGCAGCAGTAAAAGAAGGGTACCGGATTACCTTTAACACGCGTGGCGGACTCGGAATCTGGTTGGAAAAGGCTTTTAAAGTACAGCCGGAGAAAGACTTCACGGTAGGTGAAGGGATCGTCACCGGATTGCAATTGAAACCGGAACAGGCAGAGGTGCTGGCGAAGCGGCTTGCGTCGAACTGGGTCATTACGGATTCGAAGGATGTACCTGCGGGTCAGGAACTGACATTGAAACTGCGAGCACTGGTTTAATAGACTGTCCCGAATTGCAGTGTAGAACTGCAGCGGGATGGTCTTTTTTTTGCAAAAACAGGGGTGGACGATTACAATTTACATATCATTAATTCAGGGGGAATGCGGATTGGATCAGCTAACATTTATGGGCACTGGCGATGCGATGGGCGTTCCACGTGTGTATTGTGATTGCGATGTATGTACAGAGGCGAGGCTTACGGGAGAGAATAGACGGAAACGCTCTTCTGTTCTGATTGACGGTGGTGGCGAAGGTGCAGATGAACAGTTCATGATTGACTGCGGACCAGACTGGAGATCACAGATGGAGGATCAGGGATTGCGTATGGTGCATACGCTACTTGTCACTCATGCGCATTTTGACCATATTGGAGGATTGCCGGAATGGGCGGATGCGTGCCGCTGGCTGGGTGTGAAGGGACGTTTATATGCACCACGTGAAGTGATTGTTACGATTCAGGGACAGTTTTCCTGGTTGGGTCGTCATATGGACTTTCTGGAAACGGATGATGATATTCAGCTTGGAGGATGGAAGGTGCATTCATGGAAGGTCTGCCACGGTAAAAACGGTTATTCCTATGCGTATCGACTCGAACGGGATGGGTATAGCTGGGCGTACTGTTCAGATGCCATTGACCTGAAAGCAACCGAGAAAGAGCCGTTGCACGGACTGGATCTGCTGGTGCTCGGAACGAGCTTTGTGCATGAGCTTGCGGAATTCTCGACACGTTCCGTGTACGATATGCGAGAGGCGCAGGAGCTGCTGCGGGAACTGAAGCCAGGTCATACCTATTTTACACATATGTCTCATGACGTCGATGTACGGCAGAATTATAATCTGGGTCAAGGTATTACGATTGCCTTTACCGGGATGAAGGTGCCGCTTGAACCTTATAACGGACACGAATCTGTAACCCAACTTGACGAAGCGTAACAAAAATAAATTGAGAAGAGCGTATCCTTTACAAGGGGGTTTTCGTTTACATAGTGTAAGTCAAAATCAATCAGGAACCAGCAAAGGGGGGCCCCCAAGATGGCCTTTGTGAAGTCCGTGGATTGCAGAATCAACAGACCACATGATGATGGTAAAAAAGATAAATCCAATATTGAATCCGGTGGCAACGCTGGACAAAATCAATTGAACCGAAGCATCCATGCCGTATTACCCGACCTGATGGGTTCGTTGTATGCGTACTGTTTATCTTTGACGAAATCAGTTCCAGAGACGGAAGATCTGGTTCAGGAGACTTGTCTCAAAGTGTTGTCGTCGAGTGTAGTTGGCACTTACGGGATGAACAAAGATATAAACTGGGAAGCTTATCTGATCCGTATTGCGCGCAACAGCTGGATCGATATCTTACGCCAGCGTGAGAGATTGGCCTATAAACTGGACAGCTTGAAGCCACTCCTGCACGAAATAGAGGAAGAAAGGCAATTCGAGGAATTGGAATCTGCCGTTCAACTCCTAATAGATGAGCTACCACCGTGGCAGCGAGCGATATATGTATTACGTGAATTAATGGGTTACAAGGCGGCAGAGACTGCGGAAATGTTGGATACGACAGAAGGCGCAGTGAAAGCAGCGTTAAGTCGAGCCCGCTCTGCCATAGCCGAAGTGAGGCGCAAGTTGGAACAATCGGACACTGAATTGCAATATGAAGAAGGCACAGTGGCAAACAATCGGGAGGAACTGCGCAGCTATCTGCTGGCATTTCGTAATGGTGATACAGCTCGAATCATTGATCTGTGCCTGAATCAGACCGATGATCCAATGGCTGTGGCGGGTACGATTTTGCAGCAGGCTTTGCCGTCTCCATCCATGCAGCCAATGATGTACGGGTACTCCACTTCTGGAACGAATTCGATGTCGTATGGAGGAGGATACACGGTCACCATGGTTGCCTAAACCGAGGAGGCGACACACATGAATGTAGTGCCATATGTAGTGGAACAGACAGCTCGCGGAGAGCGGAGCTATGATATTTATTCACGTTTGCTCAAGGACCGGATCATTATGGTGTCCGGGGAGATCGAGGATCAGATGGCGAATGCCATTGTGGCCCAGTTGTTGTTTTTGACTGCAGAGGACCCGGAGAAGGATATCCAGATGTACATTAACAGTCCTGGTGGATCGGTGACTGCGGGATTCTCGATCTATGACACGATGCAATTTGTGAAGCCGGACATCTCTACGATCTGTACAGGTATGGCGGCGAGCTTTGGCACGATCTTGCTGGTGGGTGGAACAAAAGGCAAGCGTATGGCTCTGCCCAACAGTGAGATCATGATCCATCAGCCGCATGGCGGTACGCGAGGGCAGGCGTCGGATATGTTGATTCATGCTAACCGCATCATTCAACACCGTCAACGTCTTAACAAGCTGTTAGCCGACCATACAGGACAGTCGATTGAGCGGATTGAGAAAGACTCGGATCGAGACTATTTCCTGACTGCTGCTGAAGCAGTCGAATATGGATTGGTGGATAAGGTAATATCCAGCACATAACATTAGCCGGGAGATCATGTGACTTTTCGGGCTTGGTTAATCAAGAGGACGAACAGGAAACTGACGTCCTCTTTTTGTCGTCCAGATTAGCTAGCCCGTGTCTATGGATCGAATCAAAATGAGAATAATGTGAAAAAGATTGACCATAGGTAGGTATAGTGTGTATATTATATATATACAATATACCTACTGAAAATGATGTAACATCAATGAGGTGAGGAAAGATTAACATTTTAATATCCAACGCATCGAGTGATCCGATCTACATGCAGATTTTAACCCAGATCAGACAGAGCATTTTGAGCGGAGAATTGGTCGCTGGAGATAGCCTCCCCTCCATTCGTCAGCTTGCCAAGGATCTGCAGGTCAGTGTCATTACAACCAAGCGTGTCTATGAAGAACTGGAGAAAGAGAAACTGATCGATTCAGTTGTAGGCAAAGGGAGTTTCGTATCCGGAGCCAATCAGGACTTTATTCGGGAGCGGCGGATGAAACAATTGGAAGAGAAGATGCTCGAAGTGATTCGTGAGAGCAAAGAACTGGGCATGAGTTCACAGGATGTAATCCATCATCTTACATTGTTGGTTGAGGAGGAATAAGCATAATGAACGCTATTGAGTTACGTAATGTAACCAAAACGTATCCTTTATTTAAAGTAGATAATATATCTCTGGATGTGAAAAAAGGATATATCACGGGACTTATTGGTCCGAATGGGGCGGGAAAGAGTACTCTGATCAAAATGATCACGGGTCTGATCCATCCCGATAAAGGGAACCTCAAAACATTGGGCAGCGAGATGCCCAATCAGGAAGTTGATATCAAGCAACGCCTCGGCATTGTGTCCGATGAATGTTTTTACTATGAGCACCTAACGATCCGTGAGATGACACAAATGATCGCTCCTTTTTACACCAAATGGGACAATAAAGCGTTCAATGACTACTTGGATCAGTTCGAATTGTCTCCCAAAAAGAAAATCCAGGATCTGTCCAAAGGCATGAAGATCAAGTATTCTCTCGCCGTAGCTTTGTCGCATGAAGCGGATCTGCTGATCATGGATGAACCGACATCTGGACTTGATCCTGTGTTTAGGCGGGAACTGCTCGATCTGCTTGCAGACATGATACAGGACGAGACAAGGTCCATTATTTTCTCGACGCATATTACGACGGATCTGGAACGTATTGCAGACTATATTACGTTTATTCATCAAGGAAAACTGGTGTTCAACGAGGCAAAAGACGATGTGCTTGAAAGGTATACGATTGTAAAAGGGGATATGGATCTGCTTGATTCCGACATTCGGAAACATTTCATCGGAATACGCGAGACAGCCGTTGGTTTTGAAGCCTTGTCGGATCATAAGGCTGAGGCCGAACGGTTATTTGGCAGGTTTGCTCTTTTACAAAGACCTACGTTGGAAGACCTCATTTATTTTACGGCGAAGGGAGGACGCAAATATGCTTAACCTACTTCGTAAAGACTTCATTGTACTGAAAAGTTCACTGTGGATCATTGCATTATACCTGGTGGTATTCAGTCTCGCATTCATACCGCAGAGTGAAATGTCGATGTATTTTGTAGGCATATATACTGCATTTGGTTCCATCATTATGGCAACCATGATTGATATCAAGAACCATAATCATAATTTTCTGGTCACACTCCCCGTTAGCCGCAAACAGATTGTAAAAGCAAAGTACCTGTCTGCCATAGTCTATGCGCTATTCGGGGTGTTCGCGTCGTACGGAATTCACGAGCTTGTGAACCTGAACTATCCTGAACTGAACAAGCCGAATTATTCACTTAGGGATATTGTCATTTCCTTAGGCATGGTGCTTGCGTTAGTTTCCATATACATGCCTCTTTTCTACGGACTTAGCAAAAAGGGAGCTGGTATCATCAATGCGATATTCATGGTCTGCATGATTATTTTGGCGCAACCCGTTGCGTACTTCATGAGTATGGCCAACGAGAACGGCATAATTACGACGACGACAATGACGTTGGTTTCCGTAGGCATTATAGGTTTGTTTTTTGTGTCCTATCTCATTACCATTCGCTTGTTTGCAAGAAAAGACCTTTGAGCAGAGAGCGGGTGCAGTTAGAGCGTATAAGCAGTAAAGTCGCCACAAGGCGACTTTTTTTGATGTAGCAGGGTGAGAGGGCAATTGCACTTGATATTCTTTGGAGTGACGTCAGTTCCAGGGAATCCAAACGTTACATTTCTTTTGCCAGCGTAATGAGCCTGCTCATGCCTTCCCGAATCTGCTGCTCATGCGCATAAGAGAAGGACAAACGCAGCTTGCGGCTAGCTGAATCATCCGAAGAATCGAATACGGTTCCGGGTACAAAGGCAACGGATTGCTCCATGCATCGGTGAAGCAGTCTTCCGGTATCCACGCCCTCAGGAAGCTCCGCCCAAAAGTTGAGTCCGCCCTCAGGCCGGGTCCACGTCCAGTCCGTTTCCAGCAGACACTGTTCCATTACTTCCATCCGTAGCTGAATGGCGGTCCGCAGTTTGGACAGATGCTGATGCATGCGTTCTGACTGAAAATAACGGAGAAAAAGCTTCTGGTTCAGAAGGGGCGATCCGTTATCTGTCAGTGATTTTACAGCCTGTAGTCCTGGCATGAATCGCTGGCGGCATATGATGGCTGCAATCCGCAGCCCGGGTGCAACATACTTGCTGTAACTGCGAATGTACAGAGTGTGTCCGGTGGTGTCATAGGTGAAAATGGGTGCAGGGGGTTTCTCCTTAAAAAAGATGTCGTAGGTACTATCGTCTTCGAGCAGAAAACATCCATACTGTTCTGCAAGTTCCGGTAACTGCTTGCGCTGTTCTACTGGAACGTTAATGCCGGTTGGATTATGAAAAGTTGGCGTCGTATAGAATAAGCGTGGTTTCTCCGTTTTCATCAGATGCTCAATCTGCTCCAGATCATACCCTTCCGAGTGAATATCCGTAAAGATCAGACGAGCACCTTGTTTACGGAAAATTTCCATTGCAGGCCCATACGTGGGCCTATCCATCAGAACACGATCACCGGGTTTGACCAAGCTGCGGGAGATCACATCAATGGCCTGCTGGGCCCCCGAAGTAATGAGCACTTCGTCTGCGGAGAGATAGAAGCGTTCTTTTTTCGTTAGATGGCTTGCCAGCGCATTTCGCAATTCCAGATCTCCCTGAATCGTGGAATACGTTCCGAGCAAACGGGGATATTGATCCAGCAGATCACGCATCAGTTCTCCCCAATACCGGTTGGGCAGCAGAGAGGGATCGATTAACGATTTGGAAAACTGGTATTCTGCTTCTAGAGACTGTACCCGCGCTAGTGAATCCCAATGCAGCCAAGCAGACACAGCAGGATCATCCGCCCGATCTGTTACAGAGAATGGGGTCGCTGGACTGACATAATAGCCAGACTTATCCTTTACATACACATTTCCGCGTTCCTTTAACTCCTGATATGCTTTGAAAACGGTGAGACGATGTACCCCGAGTAGCTCGGACAGGCTTCGTACAGATGGCAGTTTTTCATGTTCAGCCCACTCTCCCGCTTCTATACGAACAACGAGATAATGGATGACTTGCTCATATAGTTTCAGGCTGTTATCTGTCATCATCATGGTTTTGCCCACCCGGCTCACGCTCCTTTTGAACTCTATTGTAACAGCAAAGGAAGATAACTGTTCTGTTTTGTTCATTCTGTTCTGTAGACAGTGCTATATGATGGAGAACAGATGAAGGAGGGGCTAGCATGGTTGGGATCGCATTTACCGTAATGTGTCTTATATTTGGAACAACGTTTCTGGCAATTAAAATTGGAGTGGAGGCAGGCATGCCGCCTTTTCTGTCCGCTGGACTCCGTTTTATCGTTGCAGGGGCTTTGATGTTTGCATGGATGTGGATGAAGGGGAAGGTCAATATTTCCCTGCTATGGCGTAAAGAAATGCTCATTACAGGTGCAGGACTGACGTTTGGTACATTTGCGACCTTATATTGGGCTGAACAATATGTGAGTTCGGGGGTTGGCGCAATTTTGTCAGCCACAGGTCCACTCATGATTATGCTGATGCAGACAGCTTTGTTGCGACAAAAAACATCTGCACGCATGATTATGGGATGTCTGATCGGCTTTGCCGGAGTGGTACTTGTGGTTCTGCCGGGTGTGTCCATTGGTGGAAGTCCACTATGGCTATGGGGCTGTATTGCCGTTCTGGTGGGAGAAGTGTGTTATTCAGCAGGCGCACTATACTCCAAGAAGGTTATTAATCAGTTCAAAGAAGCGAATCCCGTAGCGATTAACGCAGTACAGATGATGTATGGAGGACTGTTGTTAACCTTGCTCTCAGCGGTGACAGAATCCTGGAATATGTCACCGCTGGATTGGGTGCCTGCCATCTCGTCCGTGATTTATTTGACGGTAGTTGGCTCGATGGTTGGTCACAGCCTGTTCTACTGGATCATGTCTCGCACGAATCCGCTGTTCCCGGCGACATGGCTGTACATCTCCCCGCCGATTGCGGTTGGTCTGGGTGCTGTTGTCTATAATGAACATGTCAGCTGGATTACGTGGATCGGTGTGGCACTGGTCGTTACAGGTCTGCTGGCAATGAACGAGAAAGTGATGGGGTGGATGGGTAAAAAAAGGCGTTCTAATCCATTGGTTCAAACTTCCAAATCTATGTTAAAATAGGTGATATGTAATTCTGCACAGGAATGAGGAAGGAACATGGATAACAGACAAAAACTTGGAGCAATATTGTTATTTGCAGGCATTCTTCTGTATGGTGCAATCCATATTGCGACCGTTATATATATCCCAAACGTAATGGTTTGGTCTGATACGTGGGGGCAGTATTTTGCAGCCGTGTCTGAGACTCATGGTTGGGTTGGTTATGTGCTGGCCATCCTGTTATTTCTCGTGGGGGCGTTGCTGTTGTTGACTGTTTTCGTTTCTGAACTTCCTAAAAGCACGATGATGCAGGAGATCAGGGAACGAGATCAGGAATTCGAAGAGAAGTACAGGAATAGAAGAGATTAGGCGAATGTGATTGCAAAATATATGGGTGGCATATTGATTGGTTTGAAAATAAGAACAGCCCTGCACAAGGAGTTAACGTTGTGCAGGGCTGTTGTTTTTTGTGTTTTGATCAAAACACATTTTGTGCGAAAATGCTTCGCTTGAACCTTACTCTGCGTTCAATACAAACTTCTCGATAACCTCTTTTACGCCATCTTCGTTATTGCTCGCCGTAATGTAATCAGCGAGCTCTTTAAGAGCAGGGATTGCGTTGCCCATCGCTACACCAAGTCCTGCAACTTCGAGCATCTCATGGTCATTCCATGAGTCGCCAATGGCAATGCACTCGCTCAATTGGTGACCAAAGTGGTCTGCGAGGAATGTAAGGGCGTGGCCTTTAGTTCCTTCATTGTGCATGATCTCCAAGAAGTAAGGTTTGGACTTCGTGATATGCACTTGTGGACCAAGCAATTCACGCAGGTCAACGGCAACCTTATCCAAGTAGTCCGGCTCATCGATGATGAGCAGTTTCGGTGTTTGTTGTTCAATTACTTTGATGAAATCCGATTCGATGTAATATTGTGTGCCGTTCAATTTGGCATAATCACGCAGTTTGTCGTTTTCTTCACGAGCATACAACTTGTCATCGATATACGTTTGAAGGTGGAGATTGTTCTCCAGGCAATAGTCGTACAATTTGCGGGAAGCCTCCTGTGGAACGTAACGCTCATAGAGTACTTTTTCGTCCAGCAAGTTTTTCACCAATGCACCTTGATACGTAATGATCGGCACGTTAAGACCAGTTTGACGAGCAAGCGCTTGTGCAGAAGCATAAGCACGTCCAGTCGCCAGCGTTACAGTTACACCATGGGCAACCGCTTGTTCCAGTGCAGTCTGCGTAGCAGGGGTAACTTCCTTGTTGTCGTTGATCAGAGTGTCATCAATATCGATTGCAATTAATTTGTAGGTCATCTGAGTTTCTCTCCTTTTTTATCTGTATCTATACTAACGAACGAAAAAATAAGGTTTACACGAGGCCACTCCGAATACAGATTCATCTTTCGATCGCTGTTATCCCCGGATTTTTTTGATTCCATTCCCCCAAGGGGAAATCCGTTGATAAGCGTATGCTTCCGATGTAGCTTTTTTTCAAAAAGCTTTAGGCGAACGCTTCGCTTCTTCCGATGAATTCTGTCTTCTCCGTTAACGTGTAAAGTTAGACTTCGTTCTAAACCTATGATTACATCTAAAACCTACTCCTCCAGGAAAACAAGGCCGATAAATTCTTCCAGCTCCAAGTTGCCGAAGTAGTGTTTTACATCCAGTCCCTCAAGTGCAATCCGCACCTCGGATTCCTCATAACGCTTGCCGCGCAGCATATCTTCGATATCCGCCACATCGCCTACGCCGAAGAAGTCGCCGAAGATTTTGATATCTTCAATTCGTCCATCCTTGATGTTCATGCGCAAGTCAATAATGCCGACAGGGAATTTGCGGGTATGCTTCACATTGCTTTCTGGAGAAAGACCATAGTTCCAGTCCCAGTTGCTATAACGCTCGGCAGAGATTTCCTTGATTTTGTCCCAGTCTTTCTCTGTGAGTGTATATTGCGGAACGTCTTGCGGCTCCATCCGGAAAATGTGACGCAACAGCTCATCGCGGAATTGCTCAATCGTCAGGTAACTGTCGATCAGGTCACGAATGTTGGCGACCCGGCTGCGCACGGATTTGGTACTTTTGGATTTGAATTTCTCGGGATTCACGTTCAGGGATGCCTGTACATGATCCAGATTCAGGTTAAACATCAATGTTCCGTGACTGAACATGCGTCCGCGGGTGGAGAACTGGGCATTGCCCGAAATTTTCTTTTCTCCCACTTGCAGATCGTTACGCCCGGTTAGTTCGGCATCAACCCCAAGTTCCTGCAAGGCTTCAACCACAGGCTGAGTGAATTTGCGGAAGTTGTGGAAGGATTGACCGTCATCGGCTGTAATAAAACTAAAATTCAGGTTGCCGAGGTCGTGATATACTGCTCCGCCTCCCGAGAGACGACGGACAACCTGTACACCGTTATCCTGAACATATTCGATGTTAATCTCTTCAATGGTATTCTGGTGCTTTCCGATAATAATGGACGGGCGATTGATATAGAACAGCAGGTAGCTGTCATCCTCCATCGGCAGATGCTTCAGAATATACTCCTCAATCGCGAGGTTTACAGACGGATCTGTAATGCCCTGGTTATCAACAAACAGCATGGTCATTCCTCCATTAATATATGTGAGGGATTAAGATCCCTTATGTAGTGATGCTGTACAGACTGAAATTCCTTCTCTATTGTAAACGAATTGTGGATGGGACACAAAGGAATTAGGACAAGTTTGCCGGGATTGGAAGGAACACACCTAAAACGGGATTGACCCGTACCTCCCACGCCATCCATAATAAAAAGGACATGTAGAAAGGGTGACGGAAGAATGACCGGTTATATCGAAGTTTTCGGACATGGCGGTGACGTGGAGACGGCCGCATCCCGGTTTGGAGGCAATGCTGCAGATTTTCTCGACTTTAGCGCAAATATCAATCCATTGGGCCCGCCAAGGGAAGTGTTGGAGGCTTTGAAGCAAGGATTGCAGTCGGTTCTTCGTTATCCTGATCCGGGTCATCGTGGGTTCAAATCATTACTCAGTGAACGTTTGGGTGTGCCACAGGACCATATTTCGGTGGGCAATGGCGCTGCCGAAAGCATGGCACTAATCTTGCTCGGACTTGCTCCGAAGAAGGTCGGCACAGTGGAACCCGGATTTTCAGAATATCGTTCTTTAGCGCGACAATTCGGTGCGGAAGTCCAGCATGTGGAGGGACGTGAGGAGCTGGAGTGGCGTGCTGAACCTGAGGACATTGAACGACTGATGGAACAGGTAGACCTGCTGTTTCTCGGTCAGCCGAACAATCCGAATGGCGTACAGTACCCGGTGGAGGTACTGCATCGTCTTGCCCGCAAAGCAGAGAAAACAGGTACTGTCCTGGTCATCGATGAGGCATTTATGGATTTCATACCCGAATCAAGGCGGCAATCCCTTGCACCCAGACTGGATGAATATCCACAGGTGATCATCATCCGATCGATGACGAAGTTTTATGCCATTCCCGGTCTGCGTCTGGGGTATGCCTTGGGACGTCCAGAATGGATTCGTGCCATGACGGAGAAACAAGTGACCTGGAGTGTGAATGGATTGGCGTTGATTGCAGGTGAAGCCTGTCTGCGCAGCGGAGAACGATTCGAACAGGACACGCTGGCACAGATCGTACGGGAACGCGCGCGTTTAACGGAAGGTTTGGAGTCATATGGTTGTGTGGTAACGCCGGGAGAAGCCAATTTTATTCTGATCCAACTGCCTGAGCCCTGGACAGCGGCATCCATGCAGGCGGCTTTGGGTAAGCGTGGGATTCTGATCCGTAGCTGTGCCATGTATCCAGGACTTGGTGAGCGACATGTTCGCTTGGCAGTAAAGGATGCAGAGGCCAACGAGCGCTTACTCGAAGTGTTAGGAAGTGTAATGGAGCAGCCATACCACAAGCGACACATGATCGGAGCAGGGGGAACGTGCGATGACACTGGCGTTTTATAATTACTACAAGAATGCACAGGCGGACGAGAACGAATATCGTTCCTCTTCGTGGCCCGGGCTGAAGATTACTGCACACGATCAACATATCAGAGCTGCAAGTCCTTCTGTTGCAAGTGCGCTTTCCAGTGCGGTGTATGGCGGCGGGATGCTCGAACTGGATCGGATATTTAACATCTATGTGGATCGGCATTATCGCTGTGATGATCCACCCTGTGATATCGAACGTTCTCTGAATGAATGGCAAGAGCAACTTAATCAATGTGCGGGACTGTTGACAGCGGTTAGACTGGAGCATACCTCCATTCAGGAATACGCCAGTGAGGAATTCGGAGTTCTGTGTTGTACAACAGCCGGGGTGTCCAATGCTGCGCGGGCAGGTTCCGTAAGAACCGTATTTGATACGGAGGGAAACGAGACTGTTGCTGTAAGACCTTTAAAATCAACAACCCAATCTTATTTCATGAAGCCCTACATCCCGGGCACGATTAATGTCATGTTATGGTTGAACGGACGCATGACATCTGGAGCGATGGTGAATGTCGTCCAGACTGCGGTAGAGGCCAAAGCGGCGGCGCTGGCTGATTTCGGTGTTTCGGACTCGGAGAACGGGCTGCTGGCCACAGGGACGACAACGGATGCTATTGTACTTGCGGTGAGTCAGGTGGACGAGCACAAGCCGCTAATTGCTTACGCAGGAACGGCGACGGTTGTTGGTGCGGCCATTGGCAGGTTGGTCTATGACACGATCACGGAAAGCCTGCAAGCCGGACAGCAGTGGAAAGAGAGGAACAGGGTGTTATGACATTTCAGATTGGACAACTTGTCTCATGGCCCTTCTGGACGGGAATGGCGGGTGCCTGGATTATGATAGGGGCATACATACTTGATCGATGCATCGGTGATCCACGCTGGATTCCTCATCCTGTTATAGGCATGGGGAAAGCGATCTCTGCGCTGGAGCGTAGTATTCGTTCCCGTGTGAGCACGGATTCCGGGCTGAAGAGGGCCGGTCTATTATTTCCGCTGCTGATTGCGGGTGGGGCGTTTGTAATCACTTGGGCATTCGTATATGTGCTGGGTCTCATTCATCCTGTCGTAGCGGTAGTAGCTGAAATCGTGCTTATTGCGACGACGATTGCTTCCAAGGGCTTGAAGGATGCAGGCATGGAGGTATATCGCCATCTAATTCAGAAGGATTGGCCTGCTGCAAGACGTTCACTTGGCATGATTGTTGGACGTGATACAGCTCATTTGGATGAACCGGAGGTTGTGCGAGGAACGGTGGAGACGGTAGCCGAGAATATTGTGGACGCCATCGTGTCCCCTTTGTTCTATGCGTTAATTGGTGGCGCGCCACTTGCGATGGCCTATCGTGCCGTGAATACATTGGATTCCATGGTTGGTTATAAAAATGAGAAGTATCTGTATCTCGGCTGGGCTTCCGCCCGTCTGGATGATTGGGCAAACTGGATTCCCGCACGGCTCACCGCCATCCTTCTGATCGTGGGTGCATGGGTCATGAAACTGGATGCCAAAGGCGCAGCACGTATGGTGACCCGGGATGCCAGATTGCATCCAAGTCCGAACAGTGGTTTTCCCGAATCGGCGGTGGCCGGAGCACTGGGGATCAGACTCGGGGGACATAACGTGTATCACGGAATAGCTTCTTTTCGTGCCTATATGGGTGAGGCGACACGTCCTATGGCAGCAGAGGATATCGTGCGAACGACACGTCTCATGTTCTGGTCGGCGGGTTCTTTTGTAATCCTGTGTACACTGGTGACGCTGGGAATATGGCTTGCTGGAGGTACGTTGCTATGGAAGTAACTGTAGGGCTGAATGGATCACAGCAGCGAAATATTCTGTTTATACGTCATGGTACTACCGCGTGGAATGTGGAAAAAAAATATCTGGGGCATACCGATATCGCTTTGCTCCCGGATGCAGAAAGAGAACTGGCTTCGCTACGCGAGCAATTAAGCAACGTCTCGTGGGATACGGTATATTGCAGTGATCTGCTCCGTTGTCAGCAGACGCTTGCACAGATCAGGCCTTATCCATTGGAGCAGGTCAAGCTGGACCCGCGCCTGCGAGAGGTTGATTTTGGTCAATGGGAAGGCTTGACGTACGATCAACTCAAGAACAACCCACAGTACCGGGATTGGATCGATGCTCCACAGGACGTCACCCCGCCAGAAGGGGAGTCATGGCAGGCATTTACTGTGCGGATCGATTCATTTCTGCAAGAATGCTTATGGGGGGATTGTTCGTCGATGCAATCTCGTGAGGCTGGCGTGCCAACGATTATTGTTGTTACGCACGGCGGTGTAATCCGGTATGCATTATCTCGTCTCATTGCCGATCTGGGATTCTGGGATACGCAGGTGATTCCGGGGCAAGCGATACAGGTACGGCTGGAACAACATGGAGATCAGTGGGTTGGCACGAGGGTGGCTTTTCCGGGAATCGGGTTGTAAGGATGTGCAATATAACCTATAATCACAACAGAAGTGTGACAGCACTGTAGTTTCGTGTGACAGGCAATAATGCCTGCACATGAATGCAGATTGCTCACTTGAATGGTTAATCCATATCAGCGACCAAGGGTCCCGCGTGCGTGCAGTAATGGTTCATGGCTCAATATAGTCATGGATGGCATACGGGTGAAATAGGGAAGCCGGTGCAAGTCCGGCACGGTCCCGCCACTGTAAATCAGGAACAATTCCTGTAAGTCAGGTTACCTGCCCTGGACGTTCAAACCGGTGTTCCTTCGAGGAAAGGACAGCGTTTCGGGCAGTTCTATGTGCATGCACAACAATACGTTGGACATGTACAGATCGCCATATGCGAGACGTCATCCCTAATCCTAGACGTAAGGATTGGGGATTTTTTATTGTTCATGTAAGATGAACCGAACTTTTACACGAGGTCACTCCGATTGCAGTACCATCTTCCGATCGCTGTTATCCCCAGATTTTTTGATTCCCTTTTTGAAACGGAAAATCCGGTGATAGCTTATGCTTCCGATGTGGCTTTCTTTCAGAAAGCTTTAGGCGAACACTTCGTTTCTTCAGATCGGTTCTGCACTCTCCGTTAGCGTGTAAATATTGCAGTTCAAACCTTATACAGGAACACCAAGGCAAGGGTAGTAAGAGTTCAAGGATGATGCAAGAAAATAGCACAAATAGAGAAGGGGAGAATAACAGAATGAATTTCAAGAATTGGAAAAGCGTAGCGTCACTGCTGAGTGCAGCGGCACTGGCACTGGCTTTGGCCGGATGTGGCAATGCAACAACAAAAGAGGGCACAGGTACTTCACAGCAACCGGCACAGGAGCAGTCCCAAGGCCAAGCGCAAACGGATCTCAAAACACAATATCCACTCACGGTAACCGATGCAACGGGTGAGTCGTTTACATTTGAACAGGCACCAGCCAAAATTGTTTCCGTGTCACCAGCTGAAACAGAGTCCCTGTTTGCACTCGGATTGGACGAGCAGATCGTAGGGGTATCCGACTACGATGATTATCCGGAAGCCGCAACAACCAAAGCGAAAATGGGTGGTATATCCAAGCCGAATGAAGAATCCATCATTGCCGCAGAAGCCGATATCGTATTCACGGGTATCTCGATGAGCGAAGATGCAGTGAAGAAGCTGCGTGATCTGGGCATTACCATTTTCAAAACCGATCCAAAATCGATCGATGATGTAATGAACAATATCGAAACATTCGGTAAAATCACCGATCATCAAGAAAAAGCTCAAGAGATCATCACACAGATGAAACAGGATGTGACTGATGTAACTGAAGCGGTGAGTGCAGTTAAGCCGGAAGAGAAGGAAAATGTATATGTTGAGTTCTCCCCAGGTTGGTCGGTAGGTAAAGGTGAGTTCATGGATGAACTGATCACGGTAGCCGGAGGAACCAATATTGCTTCGGACAAAGAAGGCTGGTACCAGATCAACGAAGAAAATGTGATTGCCTCCAACCCGGATGTGATTCTGTATGCGAATGATGTCATTGATGATAACTCCAAAACACTGGATCAAATCATTAAAGCTCGCAGTGGCTGGGATCAAATTACGGCTGTGAAGAACGATGCAGTCATTGGCCTCGATGCGAACCTGCTCAGCCGTCCGGGACCACGAGTAACCGAAGGTCTGAAAGAAGTAGCCAAAGCGATCTATCCTGACCTGTTCCAATGAGTAAAAAACTGGCCGTGTACGCATCGGCAGGGATCACGCTGCTCGTGTTAACCGTGCTCATCTGCACGGGCATCGGTTCGGTTTCCTTGCCTATTCGTGACATTGCGGGTATCCTGCTTCATCACTTGCCATGGGTGGGAGACTGGATCACGCCCGACTGGAGTGCAGCAGCCGAACAGATTATATGGAAAGTCAGATTTCCACGTGTACTGCTTGCCGTGCTCGTGGGCGCATCGCTGGCGATTGCCGGTGCGGGATTTCAGGGGGTTCTTCGGAACCCGCTGGCAGACCCGTTCACCCTGGGCGTATCATCCGGTGCTTCGGTGGGTGCAGCCTTTCTGATTTTCTTCGGATTGCAGTATGCACTGATTGGAATCTGGACGTTGCCACTGGTGGCGTTTTTGACGGGTGTATTGACATTATGGTTTGTCATGTCACTGGCTCGTGAAGGACGGAAAATACCAACGCATAGCCTGATTCTGGCTGGTGTAGTGATGCAAAGTTTCTTGGGAGCGGTGGTTTCCTTCCTGTCGACGATGTCGAAACAGACCATTAATGAAATTATATACTGGACGATGGGAAGTCTGGCTCTGCGTGGGTGGTCGTATACGGCCATCCTTTTCCCGTATTTTCTGCTCGGGCTGATCTTTCTCTGGAGTCGGGCACGTTCCTTGAATGTTCTGGCGCTCGGAGAACGTCAAGCTGCGCATATCGGGGTTGGCGTCGATCGGCTGAAGCTGTCGGTGCTTGCTGTGGGAACACTGCTTACCGCAGGAGCGGTCTCCGTATCCGGCGTTATTGGCTTCGTAGGACTGGTAATCCCGCATATTCTTCGGCTGCTTGTGGGGCCTGACTATCGATTGCTGGTGCCTCTGTCTGCTATTGGCGGGGCCATCTTCATGGTCTGGGCAGACACGATCGCCCGATCTTTACTGGCGCCGACCGAAATTCCGCTCGGTGTGGTGACGGCATTTGTAGGTGCACCATTCTTCGCTTATCTGCTACACCGGAATAAGAAACTGCGGAAGGGGATGATGCCATGATTGCTGGTTTGGGCGAAGCTCTGATCGCGGTTAGTGAGGCAGGTAAATTGTATGGCAGTCATCAAGCCCTGGACGCGGTAGACTGGCAGGTTACGGAGGGGGACTGGTGGGGTGTCGTCGGTCCAAATGGCAGTGGCAAGTCTACCCTGCTCCAGCTCCTTGCCGGTACGGAACAGTCAAGCGCAGGCAGTATACATATTGATGGCCGGGATATTGCCTCATACAGTCGGAAAGATCTGTCACGCATGATCGCTGTGTTACAACAGGATGGTTTGCCTGCAATTTCCTATCCTGTGAGGGATATCGTTGAGATGGGGCGTTATCCATATCAGAATTGGCTTGGGCGAGAATCAGCAGATGGAGCGGCTGTGGTTGACCGGGTACTGGAGGAGCTGGGACTGACGGATATGGCTGAAAGGCCATTGGATGCACTAAGTGGAGGACAGCGACAACGGGTGGCACTTGCCAAGGTCATGGCTCAGGAGCCCAGGTTATTATTGCTGGATGAACCCACTACGTTTCTGGATATCAAATATCAATTGCAATTTATGGAGTTATTATCGACGTGGCGGCAAAAGAACCGAATTACGATTGTGGCTGTGCTGCATGATCTGAATCTGGCTGCGCAGTTCTGCGATCACATTCTGGCGCTGCGAGAAGGCAAAGTGGTGGGGAATGGAACCCCACACACCTTGATGACCGAGGACATTATTCAGGACATCTTTCGCGTGAAACCTGCGATGGTGATTCATCCTGATAATGGAATACCTCAGCTCTTGCTGCGGCGGGAGAAGGAATGAATGAAGCGGGGCAACCCATATTTTGAAGAAGGAAGTGCTGGCTGTATGAATAATGAACAGGTGTTGGAACAGTTAGTGGGTCGGATCGTGGGTCCTAATGAAGAAGTTGCGGCGGAAGCCTCCGCACATGTGGATGCATTGACGAAACCACCCGGGAGTCTGGGTAAGCTGGAACAGCTGGTTATTCGTCTTGCAGGAATCACTGGCAAGGCTCGTCCACATTTGGATCGCAGAGCCGTCATTATCATGGCCGCAGATCACGGCGTGGTGGCGGAAGGTATCAGTGCTTTCCCAGCCGAGGTAACGCCGCAGATGGTCCTTAATTTCCTGGCTGGAGGGGCTGCAGTTAACGTGCTTGCCCGCCACGCCGGAGCCGATGTAATCTGTGTGGATATCGGGGTTAATGCCGATCTGGAACATCCTGACCTGCTTTCCCGTAAAGTTCGTAAAGGTACGGCCAACATGGCAAAGGGTGCCGCAATGACTCGCGACGAAGCGATTCAAGCCATTCTTGCAGGGGTTGACGTCGTATCGGCAGAGGTGGCAAAGGGAACACAATTGTTCGTTACCGGGGAAATGGGGATTGGCAATACAACCGCAAGTGCAGCGGTGATGTGTGCATTAACGGGGATCGCACCAGCTTCAGCGGTTGGGCGAGGAACGGGTATTGATGATGCGGGATTGCAGCGGAAAGCCGCCGTGGTTAGCCAGGCGCTTAGCGTGAATTCCCCAAATAGGGAAGATGCACTGGACGTACTTTGCAAGGTGGGTGGCCTGGAGATTGCCGGACTGACGGGTGTAATTCTTGCTGCAGCTGCAAACGGACGTCCTGTTGTCGTGGATGGATTCATCTCCTCTGCTGCCGCCTTGATTGCAAGACAGCTTGTTCCCGTGAGCGCAGCCTATATGATTGCTTCCCATACCTCGCATGAAAGTGGACATGCAACCCTGCTTCGCGAACTCGACCTGAAACCGATGCTGGATCTGGATATGCGACTGGGTGAAGGAACCGGAGGTGTGCTCAGTCTTCATCTGATTGATGCAGCCTGTCTACTTTTGAACGAGATGGCGACTTTTGCAAGTGCAGGAGTATCCGATGGAACGAATAAGGCTTCGGGTGTCGACACGGGTGCACGCAAGGGTGATGTAGCGGATTCTGATGTTACAGGTGCTTCGACGGTTCAAGGAGAGGTATCGCTATGAGTGTGTTGGTGACGGGTGGGGCGCGTAGTGGTAAAAGTTCATTTGCCGAGCGTCTCTGTATGCAGCGTTCCTCAGAGGCTTGGTATGTGGCTACGGCTCAGGCGTATGATGATGAGATGCGCGAGCGTATAAGTCTGCACCAGAATCAGCGCGAGGCATCAGGTTATCTATGGCACACGTTGGAGGAACCACTCGCATTACCGGCACTCATTACACGCATGGGAGGAGACCATACGGGTACTTCTGCACCGACGATTCTGGTCGATTGTCTGACGCTCTGGTTGACCAATGTTTTGCTTGCACATGAACACGAAGAGCAGGTTTTGCAAGATCACATGGATGCACTGGTAGAAGCAATCAGGTCGTACCCGGGTCTGCTTGTGCTTGTCACGAATGAAGTGGGCGATGGTATTGTACCAGAGTATGCGCTCGGCAGAAAATATCGGGATCTGGCAGGCATATTAAATCAGCGGATTGCCGCCATATGCCGTGAAGTGTTCCTGGTGACTGTAGGCATTGCGATTGAGCTGAAAAGCAAGGAGTATCGTTTATGACAGATCGCACTCATCAACGTAAACATGCGGCTGCGGCCGCTTTTCAATTTTTATCCCGATTTCCGGTAAAAACGCAGATTGACTTCGTCCCGCCGCTACTGCGGGAAAGTGTCGTGTATTATCCGCTGGTGGGTGCAGCGATTGGACTATGCGTTTGGCTCGCAGGGGCCTTAACGGGTGCGGTACTTCCCGCCTTTCCCGCGGCCGTATTAACCTTAACATTATGGGTATGGCTCACTGGAGGCCTTCATCTGGATGGCTGGATGGATACGGCGGATGGACTGCTCAGCTATCGTACCCGTGAGCGGATGCTGGAAATCATGAAGGACAGCCGTGTAGGAGCGATGGGCGTGATCGCCTGCGTCCTGCTGCTGATGATGAAAGCAGCCTTGATCGCAGATTTTATCGCACGTGGTAACTGGATGTATGGTGCGCTGTTGATCCTGCCCATGATCTGGAGTCGCTGGTTCATGGTGTATGCCATCTCAGCCTGGCCGAATGCACGTGGAGATGACGGACTTGCAGTCTTATTCAAAGGATTGGGTGAGCGGAGGGAAGTCCAACGTGCGCGCAGCTCTGCGGTCGGGCTGACCCTTCTTGCAGGTGTAATTACGTTTGCTGCTGTATGGATATTTCGGCCGGATATAGGCACCGCAGATGCCATGATGAGTAGCCTGGGAACATTGCCATGGTGGTTGTATCCTGTGTCAGCTGTTATTGTTGTACCTTTTGCGTGTTACATCATTGGTAAATTCGTTGCTGCACGCATCAGTGAAAGGCTGGGCGGACTTACAGGAGACACGTACGGAGCGATGAATGAGCTGCTGGAAGCAGCTTTGCTCACGGTGCTGAGTGTGCTTCAGGGACTCTTTTGGCTATGAAAAACGCAAGGAATGAGTAAGGTGAGACATAACAGGAGACTGAGGTGATGGTGCGTGGAAGATTCGCCTGTACAACAACCTGCGGCAGTACTTATGCTGCAAGGGACGGCATCGGATGTGGGGAAAAGCGTGATTACAACGGCGCTGTGCCGTATATTCAAGCAGGATGGCTTCAAGCCAGCCCCGTTCAAGTCACAGAACATGGCACTGAATTCCTACGTAACAGAAGACGGCAAGGAGATTGGCCGGGCCCAAGGAGCACAGGCTGAAGCCTGCGGTATTGAAGCGACGACGGATATGAATCCGATTCTGATCAAGCCGGTGCGGGACATGCATTCGCAGATCGTGGTACATGGTGTGCCTTTTGCCCAGATGAGTGCATCAGATTATCGGCAGAAGTTCCTGCCTGAAGCAAAGCAGACGGTGATGGATGCGCTGAATCGGTTGCGGGACACATACGATGTGGTACTGATGGAAGGAGCAGGCAGTCCTGCGGAGATTAATCTGAAGGACCGGGATATCGTGAACATGAATCTGGCAGGTTGGGCGGACGCACCGGTGATTCTGATCTCCGATATTGATCGGGGCGGCGTATTTGCTTCTATTGTCGGCACACTGGAGCTGCTAGAACCACATGAGGTCGATCGAGTGAAAGGGTTTATCATCAACAAGTTTCGCGGCGATCTGTCTCTGTTGCAGCCGGGACTCGACTGGCTCGAAGAACGGACAGGCATTCCAGTATTGGGTGTATTACCTTACATAAGAGATATTCAGATTGAAGCGGAGGATTCCGTCGTGCTGGACTCCATGCGTCATGGGAAATCCGGCAAGACAGAGCTGGATCTGGTGGTGATCCGATATCCGAGAATTTCCAACTTTACAGACTTTGACGCACTTTCCCGTGAACCGGATGTGAATGTGCGTTATGTGACCTCGCCAGAAGAATTGGGCAGTCCGGATGCCATTCTTCTACCTGGTACGAAGGATACCATAGGGGATCTGGCGTTTCTGCGTGAATCAGGACTGGAGCAAGCGATTGCCAGCCAGACCGAACGTGAGAACGTTCAGCTCGTAGGGATATGTGGCGGATACCAGATGCTTGGACGACATTTGAAGGATCCGTTTGCTGTGGAGGCGAATCAGATCCAGGAAGCGAAGGGACTGGGCTGGCTTCCTCTATCCACAACGTTTCTTCAGAACAAGCAGACAGTCAGGGCTTCCGGACGAGTGCAACCTCAGAATCCGATCCGGCTGTATGGTGAAACAGATGCGGAGGTATCCCCTTTACCCATTAACGGATATGAGATTCATATGGGCGTTACGGAGTGCCATGAGCCTGAACGTGTAACCGCACTATTTGAAATCTCCCATCCAGGTGGTGAACCATTCCATGAAGGCTGGGGCACAGTGGATGGCAGTGTGTGGGGGACCTATCTGCATGGTTTATTTGAAAGTGATCCATTCCGACGTTCGTGGCTGAATGCCTTACGCGCAGGAAAAGGACTGCCTCCGCTTCGGGAGACATATAATGCGCATGAACGTAAGGAAATGGAGTTCGATCGGGTAGCCGAATCATTGCGTTCGGCATTGGATATGAAGCGTGTGTACGAGATTATGGGTGTTCAAGCACCAGAGTGAACAATGTCAGTACAGCTCACGCAATGATTATGAAATAGCATTTATTATCCTTATAACACATATGTTATACAAGAATACCCCCATGTCTGACAACCCGTTCTCTAGAAACGGAATGTTAGCGGCATGGGGGTATTGCATAATGGGTTAATGGTATACCTGTTAGTTTATTTTGAAATTCTTCATGGCGGATTGCAGTTCTACCGCTTGCTCATGCAGATGACGAACCGTATTCGAATGTGAATCCATCTCGCTGAGCTGAAGATCTGCTGTTGAAGCAATCTGTAGCATGCTCTCACGAGATTTGGACGTAATCTGAGCCGTTTCTTCAACGGACGCACTCACTTCTTCTGCACCAGCGGATACTTGTTGTGTAGAAGCAGAGACGGTCTGGATCGTCAGATTGACGTTTTGGATTAATTCATTCAGTTGCTGGAACGCTGAACCTGCTTGTTGAACAACACTAGTGCCTGAACCAATCTCCTGGGTTACGCGATTCATGGCGTCAACCGAACGTTCAGCGTCTTCACGAATGGTACCCAGATAATCCGAAATTTCCTCGGTGGCTGTCTTGGATTGCTCGGCAAGTTTGCGAACTTCTCCAGCAACGACAGCGAATCCGCGTCCGTGCTCTCCGGCACGTGCTGCTTCAATGGAGGCATTGAGTGACAGCATGTTAATCTGTTTGGTAATTTCAAAAATGGAAGCAACAATGGTGCCGATGGCTACCGAACGTTCATTCATGGTTTCAACATAACGCAGCGATTCGCTTGCGGTCTGACCAACACGTTCCATCTGCTCAACAGCATTCTGAGCCAGTCGGTTACCGTTAACTGCCTCGTTGGCTGCTTCACTAATCTGCTCGGACACTTCAGCGGAAGAAGAAGCAATATGCATGATACCCTGCGTAATTTCTTCCATGGCTCTGGCGTTCTCGGATGCGCTTGAGGCAATGCTAATGCTGCCTTTCTCTGCATCTTCTGCGGAGCGACTGGAACTACGGACCATACCGGACATCGATTCAACCCGCTGAAGCAGGTCATTGGAGCCGGCAACCACTTCATTGGACGTGGACAAGGCACGGCTGATCATTTCTTTCAGATTATGCGTCATCGTCTGGAAGCTTGCGGCAAGCTGGGCAATTTCATCTTTACCTTTGATCTCTAGCTCAGCGGTCAGATCACCTTGGGATATTTGTTTGCTATGTTGAACGAGCTTGATGATCGGTTTGGTAACTCTTTTGATCATACTAGTTGAGATAAGCCATCCGAGCACGAACACTAATGCTGTAATTCCAAGACATAACCAGAAGACCTGGGTAATCTTGTCCTGAATGAACTGGGCATCCATGCTCACAGCCATAATCATGTTACTTCCTGCAATTGGAATGAAGGCTGCTTTATGTACACCAAAGGAATCGGAGTAGACCTCGCTGATGACCATTTCTTTGTTCACAATGGCTGCATTCATTGCTGGTTCTACATTAATATCATCCTGGGCTTTCATGCCTGAGGAAGAGTTGGCAACAACAACTTTGGCTGAGCCATCTTGAATAGCAACAATATAGGCTGCATCCAGATTATGTTCTTTTGCTTTATCGGCCAGATACGATTCCACGGTCATGGCAGCACCTTCAGAACCGGCTCCGCCGCTCTGTACCTGTAGAATTTTAGAAGCAGAGGTGTTCTTGTATATATCCTGTATGGACGTGTTTAGGACTTTGTCGAACTGCGGGAGCACGTAACTTTGAATAATATTCATCGATACGGCGTAAAAACTGATACTGAACAACAGGGAAGCAACCAGCAAGACGAGGAACAAAGTACATCTGATTTTACCGGCAACGGTGCGATTACGAAACATATGATCATCCTTTCACGTCATGTTCATTAACATTGTCGCTTTTCCGTAATCATAAGACCTATCTACCAATGAAGAAAGACCTAAATTATACGTTGAGAAAACTTGGGAATAAGCGGATATACCTATATTACAAAATTAACCGGGGGTTGAATAGAACAATTTTCACGATTTGATGTATTTTTTTCAGAAATAGATGAATCTGTTACATGCATATTACATAATATCAATTAATACCTACCAGAATAGTTTGTTATATGATATATTGTAAAATATCGCTTTGAGCGAAGAAGAGAATGCCGGATAAATTCCGGTTATGCACACATATGAGGAGGATTTAAAGTAATGAATACTTTTCTAGTCATTTTGAATGTAGTGGTCATACTCGCGTTGCTGGGTGTGCTCTACTGGATGCAGAAGAAACACATTTCCTTTACGAAACGCGTATTTGCGGGTCTGGGTATGGGGGTTGTGTACGGTGTAATTCTTCAATTGATCTACACATCCGGTTCGGATGTCATCACGAAGTCGGTCGATTGGTTTAATCTGGTCGGTTCAGGATATGTTCGTTTGTTACAAATGGTCGTGATTCCATTGATTATGGTGTCGATCATCTCGGCTATTATGAATCTGAAAGGCAAGCAAAACCTCGGTAAAATGAGTGTCTCCATTATTGCGATCCTGTTGATTACAACGGCGATTGCGGCAGGGGTCAGCATTGTAACGAGCCTCAGCTTCAACCTGACTTCGATTGAGATCGAGGGTGGAGACCGTGAGCTTGCGCAAGGACAGAAGATGGAGGAACGTCTCGTTGATGTACAGGATCAGACGATTCCACAGCAGGTGCTGGAATTTATTCCTTCGAATCCATTTGCAGACATGACAGGAGAACGTCGTACGTCCACATTGGCGGTTGTTATCTTCTCCGCGTTCATCGGTGTAGCTGTACTTGGACTGGATCGCAAAAAACCACAGCAGGCGGAAACGTTCCGAGGCATGGTTAATGCGGTATATGCGGTGGTTATGCGGATTGTAACATTGGTACTTCGGTTGACGCCATACGGTATCTTGGCCCTGATTACGAAGGTAACAGCGACCACGAATCCGGATGAGATTCTGAAGTTAATCAAATTCGTTGTCGCATCCTACGTGGCGCTGCTCGTCATGTTCATCATTCACTTGATTATCATCTCGCTCTCTGGCTTCAACCCGATTACGTATCTGAAAAAGGTTCTGCCAACACTGGTATTTGCCTTTACGTCCCGTTCAAGTGCGGCAGCTATTCCATTGAACGTGGAGACACAGACGAAGAAGCTGGGGGTATCGGATGGAATTGCGAATCTGTCTGCAAGCTTTGGGGCTACCATTGGGCAAAACGGCTGCGCCGGGATCTATCCGGCCATGCTGGCGGTGATGATTGCTCCAACGGTCGGCATCGATCCGCTGAGCTGGGACTTCATTGTGACATTGATCCTCGTGGTCATGATCAGTTCATTCGGCGTAGCAGGAGTGGGCGGCGGGGCAACCTTCGCTTCCTTGATCGTATTGTCCACTATGAACTTGCCGGTAGCTTTGGCAGGATTGCTGATCTCCGTTGAACCGCTGATCGACATGGGTCGTACAGCATTGAATGTGAACGGGTCCATGACTTCAGGACTTGTAACCAGCAAAATTTTGAAAGAAAACGATCAAGACACATTCAATGATCAGAGCCGTGAACTGGATTCAGCCGTTCAGGCGTAATACAGAATGCATTAGGCAGAGGCTTCCATAAAGAGCCAAAGCCATCTACAATTCAACTGAAAAAAGCCGCCCTTCGGAGAATCCGAAAGGCGGCTTTTTTGCGACAATCGCAATAACTCAAGTAGCCACTCGGGTAGGCTTGGTCTTATTTAGTGCTGTTCAAGGGACGAGAAATGTGATAGAGTATTCATGTTTTGGCCCTGAGCCAAACCGCGGTTCGTAACCATCCCGCGTAATCAAAACTAGGAAGGCAGTGTATGTATTTATGTTTAACTTAGGGTGGGGAGCGGTTTTCGTTCTCGTAACTTATGGATTTTTCCTGCTGTGTTACCGCTTGTTCGGTAAAAAAGGTCTCTATGCCTGGATTGGTGTGGCTACGGTTATAGCCAACATTCAGGTGACCAAAACGATAGATATCATGGGTATCGTACTGACGTTAGGCAACACGATGTATGTCAGCATGTATCTGACCAGTGACCTTCTCAATGAGAAGTATGGATCGGGTGAAGCGCGGAAGGCCGTATGGTTCGGATTCTTCACGCTCATCATGACAACGGTTCTGATGCAGATGGTGTTGTTCTTTGAACCGGCATCGACGGACTTTGCACATGATTCGATGAAAACGTTGTTCGGTCTGCTGCCACGTCTGGCACTGGGAAGTCTGACTGCTTATTTCATCAGTCAGTTCCTGGATGTGCGATTGTTCAGCTGGCTACGCAAGGTAGCACCTGGACGCAATCAGTTATGGATACGCACGAATGGTAGCTCCGTTATCAGTTCTTTCGTGGATACGCTGGTATTTTGCACGATCGCGTTTGCGTTCATCTACCCTTGGGACATCTGGCTGGAAATCTTCCTGACCACTTACGTCATCAAATTCGTATTGACTGCGGTTGGAACACCGTTTCTGTATGCTGCACGTAGCTTTAAGTTTAAGGATGAGGCTTAGACAATATTCAAAGAGTATCACTTAAAATCACCCTTTGCGCAGTCAATTGTAATTCGGACTCTGCAAGGGGGGTTTTTCATAGAAAAAAGACCCGAAACAAGAAAAATCCTTTTTACATTTTTATGAAAAAGTTATAATATAAACGATCTGTCGTTATGAGCGTGTAACATTAGCAACAATGATTTCATACAAAGGGGAATCGCACATGTACTCTACACTGCATTATACACTGGAAAGCAATGGCACAACCTACGAGAATGATAGCATTAATGCCTCGTTATTGGTGGAGTTGATCTCCAATCTGGAATTGCATGAATACGTAGTACTTAAACCTTCGGAGCTGGTGGAGGAAAGTATGTATATGCAGGCTGCTGCGCTTGAGGAACCAGAGCAAATGGTGGCGGAGATTCGTTTGCAGGAAGGCGAGGACGGTTTCCGGCATTACAGCTGCAGCACAACAGATACGACTGGGATTATTCAATGGTTTTTGGATTACTGGGGGAAGCAACAGCTGCCACAGCTGGAGTCTTGGCAGGATATCACGCATGAGTTTGGTTAATGGTAAATGAGTGAGCAGGAATAAGATTACGTAGAATGCAGACGGAGTAATCTAGGATATGCTTCGTATTAATTACAATCCCGCAACCCATGATATTCATGGATTTGCGGGATTTTTGCGTTCGCGTGTGTACTTGCTACTTTTTCTGTATACAGGCCTGAGGCGTACGCGAAAGGAGTATATTATTTTGAAGATACAGTTCAGCACAGTTTCGTGCAGTTTAGTTCATGATGCATAAATATCGGCTGAGCATCAATGTATCTGGGCTGTTTTTGACATAGATCCAATTGCATTAGTCGGTAAGGATTTGCAGTTCTTTGGGATATGTCGTCAGAACTTCCACACCCGTCTCAGTTACGATGACATCATCCTCGATACGGACGCCGCCTGCTGCGGTATATATGCCCGGTTCAATCGTGAACACGGTACCTTCATTCAGGATGTCCATATTCTCTCCATGGAGAGAAGGATACTCATGCACGTCGATACCCAATCCATGGCCTACTCTGTGCATGAAGCGTTCGCCGTATCCCGCTTCTTCCGTCACCTGGCGTGCTGCACGATCCACTTCCGCACAGGTAATGCCTGGTTTCACCACTTGGATGGCAGCTTCGTTCGCTGCGAGCACGGTGTTATAGATGGTTTTGAGTTCAGGTGAGATGTCTCCAAAAGCGAATGTACGCGTGATATCCGAAGCATATCCGCCAGCATAGACACCCATGTCGAACATCAACAGGTCACCATGTTGAAGTTTTCGTTCACCTGGTGTACCGTGCGGCAGACCTGTTTTGGGTCCCGTGAGCACCATGGTGTTAAAGGATGGGCCATCAGCGCCCAGTTTCTTCATCTGATACTCCATCTCGGCAACAAGCTCGATCTCGGTTACGCCTGTACGAACGTGAGAGAGGCCTTGACGCAGTGTTTCTTCGATCAGATGAATGGCATGGCGAATGCGGGCTACCTCATCAGGCGTTTTCTTGACACGCAATGTGCGAAGCAAGGGGCCGACATCTTCAAAGCTGGCAGCACCCAGTGCGGCGGTCAGTTGCTCATAACGTGAGACCGTCACGTATTCTTTTTCGAGACCTACTCGGCCCAAGCGCCCTTGATAACGTTCGAACAAAGCGTATGGATTATCCGTATCCGTGTGAGTGGCAATGTTGGATACCGAGGAAGCATCAGCGGCAGCATCAGCGTCGAGCGCAGGTACGATTAACAAAGGTTCTTCGCCGCGTGCCAGAACCAGACCAAGGAAACGTTCATGCGGATTGCTTGCGAATCCAGTCAAATAGTAGATATGTTTCGGATCTGTAATGAGCATGGCGTCCAGCCCTTGCCCGGACAGACCGGCTTCAAGACGAGATAAAGGGTTTTGATTCATGAGTGTATATGTCCACCTTTCCATTCTTTCTATCTTCCTATTATAAAAGATTATAGTGGAATTCCAAACTGCAGTAATTCCATGTCCTCCGAATCCTCATATTTCTCCGTTTAGGTGACGGATGTGAAGGGTAATACAGGGCGAAACCGCTTTACACATGTATAAAAGCACTATAATTATAGAGAACAACACAATGAAGCTTAGCTTATTTATTGTATACGATAAAAATGATATTTGAAGGGAGATGTAAACATGAATAATCGAGTAACCGTTCCACTATATGCTTCTTTATTAAGTGTGGCATTGTTAACTGCGTCATGCTCTTCAGGCGATCCCTCTTCAGGAGGAACAGAGCAGACGTCTCAGGGACAGGGAACAGGGCAGACAGCCAATGGAGGCAATAACAGTACGAGTGGAAGCGAGAGTGGAGCCCAGGGAGAGGCGGTTATTCCGTATCAGGCGTCCGTTCTGGTTGAAGGACTGAATGCACCATGGGAGATTGTGAGTGTGCCTGATGGCCGGATGTTTGTAACGGAACGCCCCGGTGCGATTCGGGTCATTGAGGATGGCAAACTTGCCTCTGAACCACTAATTGAATTCACGGCTCCTTTTAACGAAGAAGGTGAAGGAGGTCTGTTGGGCCTTGCAGCAGATCCAGACTTCGAGGACAACGGTTACCTGTATGCGTACCACTCCTACCTGGAAGGCAACGACATTGCCAATCGGGTGTTACGCTTGAAGGTGAATGATGGGAAAGCCGTCATAGATCAAGAGCTGCTTGGTAATATTCCAGGCGGAACGAATCATAACGGTGGGCGGATCAAGATCGGCCCGGACAAGTTGCTATATATCACGACAGGTGAGCGCTATGAACCGGAACTGTCCCAGAACAAAGATAGCCTTGGGGGTAAAATATTGCGGATTGGTCTCGATGGATCGATCCCTGCTGACAACCCATGGCCGAATTCGCCTGTATACAGTATGGGACACCGTAACGCACAGGGACTGGCCTGGAACCCGGACAACGGCTATCTCTATTCTACCGAGCATGGGCAGCGGAATCATGATGAGATTAACCGGATTGTAGCCGGTGAGAATTATGGCTGGCCCGAAGTAGAGGGAGACGATGATGGCAACGGCGCATATCAGGCTCCGCTTGCACATAGTGGGAATGACACATGGGCTCCGTCCGGTATAGCTTTTGTCGAGGAAGGACCATGGGCCGGATCGCTGATTGCCGCGAATCTGCGTGGAGAGCAGTTGCTGAAGATCACTCTTTCGGAAGATGGCACAAAGGTAGAACAGGTGGAGCCTATTTTCGAAGAGGAGTGGGGACGTATTCGCAATGTGAGTATGGGTGAGGACGGAAAGTTGTACGTGCTTACGAACAATCGGGATGGACGTGGATCGCCACGAGATGGGGATGATAAATTGATTGTACTTACTCCGGAGAGTTAGGGTGAGGTGATTTACTCCCTACTATTTTCTAATGAACCTGACACACTTTATTAGAGGTTTAGTGGCAAATGTAGAATGTATGTGTTTAATTAATTAAAGGAGCTGTCCCGTCAAATTCATGACTTATGGGACACCTCCTTTTCTTTTTAAGCGATGATTGTTGTTATTCAGGACGGTTATATTTCAAGTGTTTTCTATATTTTTTAACGGTATGGAGTAATGCTTCGAACGTTTCTTCTTCATTACTGCCATCTTTAACGATGGTGACAAATGAGAAGTTATCATGAACAAGCTTGTTTCTCGTCTGAAACACTTGACTAAGGGCTTCGGCAAAGTGTTCCTTTTCGGATTCCAGGGCAATGAATTCTTTACTCAGTTCGGCTTGAATAATCTCCATATTGGAACGTGCACGGTAGGCAGGAGTTTTCATCAGCTGGGTCGAATTAAACTTTTTCTGATATACGTGTCTGTACAGTTGATTTAACATTTGTTCAATAATGGCGCATAGTTCAATGACGAGTGAAGCATATCTTCGGTTTTTGCGTTTTCGGGTGAGCTCACGTGTTTCTTCGTCGTCCAAGATACCGTATTTTTCATACAGCGTAGAATCGACGCTCTGCAAGATATCCTGATATTCCTGTTCGAGTAGTGCGATTTCAAGTTTGGCTTGTCTTTTAACTTTTTTAAAATCTTCTTTGGTCAGCATACTTGTCCTCCCATGGAAACCGAGATGTGATCCTATCATTATCTCATATTGTACGCCGTCGCGCCTCTAATTTCGGAACCTCAGGTTCAGAAGGGAAGTACCTCATGTCCAATCAGACAGCAATTGTAACAGGAGCTAACTCAGGTATGGGGTTGGCAACCACCATTGAACTTGCAAGACAAGGATATAGCGTAATTATGGCATGCCGCAGTGAGAAGCGCGGGCAGGAGGCTCTTCAGGAAGCTGAGCGTCAGTCCGGCTCTTCTGCGATTGAATTGATGCTGTGTGACCTTGGTTCACTCGAAAGCATACGCCAGTTTGCCCGAACATTTCGCGAGCGCCATGACAGCCTTGACGTTCTGGTTAATAATGCAGGGGTGGTGATGGTCAAGCGGAAGGAAACCTCAGACGGATTCGAGCAGAGTATCGGCATTAATCATCTGGGGCATTTCCTGCTGACTTTACTTTTGATTGAACCTCTGAAAGCTGCGAAGCAGGGGCGGATTGTGAACGTGTCGTCTGGTGCATACAAAGCTGGTAAGATTCACTTCGAAGATCCACATCTGCACAAAGGTTATAATCCGATCAAAAGCTATGCTCAATCCAAATTGGCTAACGTGCTATTCACTCGTGCACTTGCTAGCAAAATGTCAGGTACGTCTGTCACGGTGAACTGTCTGCACCCTGGTGCGGTGGGAACCAGTATAGGTGTGGATCGCAATACCGGTTTCGGCACACGCATTATGGCTTTTGTAGGCAAGCTTCCATTCTTCCTGTCGCCTGAAGAAGGGGCGCGAACGGCTGTTTATCTGGCCACAAGTCCTGAAGTCGTCGGGATCACCGGACGTTACTTCTATAAACAGAAAGAGCAGCAGCTGAAGACACATGCCGTAGATGATGCTTCAGCTGAGCGTTTCTGGACATGGAGCGAAGAACAGGCTGGACTGAAGCCAGACGAGAAGTTGTGACGCGGATGTGGATCAGACTTTAGTTTTCACCGCTTGTTGGATCATTTCAATAAAAGCTTCAATAGGTTGGATGCCTTGATCTCCCTGACCGTATGCACGGGCAGAGGCGGATGAGGCATTTTTCTCATTCTCACCAAGTACGAGCGAAAATGGTACTTTTTCCATCTGGGCTTCACGGATTTTGTATCCGAGCTTCTCGCTGCGCAGATCTGTTTCTACCCGGATACCTGCAGCCCGGAGCTGGCTTTGTACTTGAAGTGCGTAGTCAGCGTAATGATCCGATACAGGTAGCAGCTTCACTTGCACAGGTGCGAGCCAGAGTGGGAACGCACCTGCATAGTGCTCAGTCAGGATGCCGATGAAACGATCGATGGAACCGTAGATGGCACGGTGGATTACGACCGGACGGTGTTTCAGGCTATCTTCGCCAATATAAGTAAGGTCGAACTTCTCTGGCATTTGAAAATCAAGCTGAATTGTTCCGCACTGCCAGCTACGCTTCAGCGCATCGAGGATATGAAAGTCAATTTTCGGCCCATAAAAGGCACCGTCTCCTTCGTTAATGCGATATTCCACGCCACGACGATCCAGAACATTTTGCAATGCGCGTTCCGCTTGATCCCACAGTTCTTCCGATCCCATGGAATCTTCCGGACGAGTGGACAACTCAATCTTATATTCGAATCCAAAGATATCGTACATACGTCCGATCAGTGAGATCGCCTGATTGATCTCGTCCTCGATCTGTTCCGGCATGACATAGAGATGAGCATCATCCTGGCAGAATGTCCGCACACGCATCATGCCGTTCAGGGCACCTGAGAATTCATGACGGTGAACCTGACCGAATTCCATCATGCGAATCGGCAATTCACGGTAGGAATGGAGTGTATTTTTGAAGATCAGCATGTGCCCGGGGCAGTTCATCGGTTTGAGTGCAAAAGTCGCATCGTCTACTTCCGAAAAATACATGTTGTCCTTGTAATGCTCCCAGTGGCCGGATTGCTCCCACAGCCGGTTGTTCATCATGAGAGGAGTCCGGACTTCCTGATATCCCTCTTGCAATTGCAGCTCACGGGAGAATTGCTCCAGTTCAGTGCGAACAGTCATGCCTTTGGGCAGATAGAAGGGCATGCCGGGAGCTTCTTCGGAGAACATGAACAGCTCAAGCTCTTTGCCGAGTTTACGGTGATCCCGTTTCTTCGCTTCTTCGAGCATGTGCAGATGTTCATCCAGTTGGGCTTTGTTCGGAAAAGCAGTGCCGTAGATGCGTTGCAGCATTTTATTATCCGAGTTCCCCCGCCAGTACGCACCAGCCACATTCAGGAGCTTGAATGCTTTAATTCGACCAGTGGATGGAAGATGAGGACCACGACACAGATCGAAGAACTCTCCTTGATCATAAATTGAAAGCTCAGCGTCTTCTGGCAAATCCTGAATAAGTTCAAGCTTGTACGGGTCCTGGATTTCTCCGAATATACGAAGGGCTTCCTCCCGGTTAACCACCCGGCGACTGATCTTATGATTCTCCTGAATGATTTTGTTCATTTCCCGCTCAATGGCGGCCAGATCACTGATGGAAAGGGCGTGCTCCAGATCGACATCGTAATAGAATCCATCTTCAATGACGGGGCCGATGCCTAGTTTTACTTGTTCTGCACCGTAGATACGTTTGAGCGCCTGTGCCAGCGCATGTGCTGCGCTGTGACGATAACGATATAGACCTTCCGCACTGTCCAAAGTAACGATAACAAGTTCGCAATCCTGTTCCAGCATCCACTTCAGATCAACGTTCTTGCCATCTACAATACCGCCAATGGCCTGTTTGCCCAGACTTGTGCTGATGGATGAGGCGACCGCACCTACAGTGATGCCTGCTTCGTAGGAACGTACCGCGCCACCTTGCAGACGGACCTCAATGGAATGGCTGGATGGTTGCAGATCATTTGCTTGGTTGTTAATTTCGTTACCTGATTTGTTGATTGCTGAGTTACTGTTTTCCTGTTTGCTCATGTGAACCACTCTCCATTTCTTGAAATGAAAGCGCAAAAAACACCCGTCCCGGAAAAGGGACGAGTGCGCTTGGCTCGTGGTTCCACCCTAATTTGGTTATGGTGCACCCTGATCTCGACCAGCCGTCGTGAACAGGAAACATCATAACCCTCATTGGAATCCGTTATCGGGGATCAGGCGGTGAACTCTACTGGCAATATGCCGAACATCCGAGGGAAGTCCGAAATGCTGAGGTTCGAGGTCACGGCTGCAGAGGGGTAATTCCGGTCCGTTCGCTGAAGAAGGTTTCACCAATCCCCTCTCTCTCTGGGCAGCACGCAATCGAAATCTTGTCTCTGGTCATCGCCAAATATGTTAGATCAAATTATTAGTATTATTCTGAAATGTGTTGCATTCAATATCAATATATGGGAACAGGTGTTATTGAGTGTCGATTATATAGACTGAAAATGGAAAGGTCAAGTGGAACGTTTTATTTAGCTTCGGATCCCCCATCCCATATTAAGCGAATGATCGTTCCTTCACCAGGCGTGGACTGTACCTTAATACGACCTTTCATGGCTTCGATCAAACCTTTGGTTACCGCCATGCCCAGGCCTGATCCAACATCCGATGTACCTGTATCTGTACCGCGATAGTATCGTTCAAATAACTTCCATACCGTCTCGGAGTCCATGCCTCGTCCATTATCGGCAAACTGAATGCTGAATTGATCTGCCTGCTGACCAGAATGAACACTAACGACCAGGGTGGAATCCAGTGGATTATGAAGAAGGGCATTGGCGGTCAGATTATCCACGATTCGTTCAAATGACGGAATATGCACAAGGCCATACACTGGTACTTCGGAAGCTTGGAATATAATGCGACCTTCCCCATATGCTGGGTTCCGTTCAGCGCGCTGAATCAGATCACGAAGCAACGTATTTACGTCAGTCTCTTCCACCACAGGTTGATATCCTCCACTGCGTAATCGATAGGTCATGGCAAGGTCGTTGACAAGCCTGTCCATATACATGGATTTATCGAGCATTATGCCTGCGAATTCCCTGACTTCTTCCTCGGTCCAGCTATATTTGTCTGCCTCAAGCATATGGGCGTATCCCTGAATGGAGGATAGGGGCGTCTTAAGATCATGTGTTATGCCGGCGATCCATTCCTCGCGTAATGAATCGGTCTGTTTCCGAAGTTCTTCATCTTGCTTCAACGTGTGAGACAAGGCTTGCATGGAGCGGAGCACCTCAGCATACACGTGATATTTCCGTTTCCATTTTCCGTTACGACGCTGGCTGCGAGGCATTCCTAACGCTCCGGTGGGTTCCTCGTAATGTCCTCGCTCCAGACGCTGTAACCATTGGAGCATATGCAGCATGGGCGATCCGAAGCGGTTGGCATACCAGAAGGCGAGCAAGATGAGCAGAATGATGATGCTCACGATCAATATAACCAATGCCGGTTCCAGAATAAAACTGTAGGGGTTCTGATTCCCGGTAGCGGATGGGTCACTAGGAATGCTAATTAGCCAAGTGGTTTCATTCTGTTCGTCGTACCACGTTGCAACAGACAGGCCGGATCGACTCGGATAGCGAACTTGCAGAACGAGTTCCTGAATGGTGTATTCGGTCGGTACGTCCATGGCTGGTTTGTTGAAGGAGGAAATTTCACGTCCTGACGGGTCCAATACTTGAAGGTAGGCATTGGCGGCACGAATGGCTTCCTGTTGCTCAGGTTGAAGAGCGAATTTTCCACTGGTGGGACCTCGATCCGAACGAATTTGATTTATTAGGACCCTTGCCGGGTTGCGCTCACCATATAACAAGGTAAAATCCTTTCCGTTCTTCTCCCGGATCAGCATGACAATCTGATAAGGGAATGGCTTTTGACTTTCCCAGTATGCAATCAATTCTCCTGGCTTATAGTGAGTAGGGACATCGGCCGGGGTGTGGTATGCATCAATGGCGTAACCTTGTTCATCCAGAACTTGGAGCCAGCCTTGATTTTTATCCACTTGCTTCAGCAATTCGGGGTCATATCGGATGGAATCATCCGGCATGATCTCTGCTGTATTAATTAATTGGTCCAGACCGTTAGTAGCAAAATCATCTACCAGATTCACTTCATTTACCTTTTGCACGACCCAATAGGTGGCTAAAGAACCAAGCAGAATGATAAGAACGACGGCTCCGGCTAGCATCCCGATAAATCGGGTCATTAACCTGCGACGAATACTCATGGGCGCGACACATGTTCCGGTTGAATCAGTTTGTAACCCAGACCCCGGACGTTGACGAGAAACACCGGATTGGGAGGGTCGGCTTCAATGCGCTCCCGAATGCGGTGAATATGAACCATCACGGTATTGTCATCACGAATGGCTTCAGAGCCCCATACCCGCTCATATAGATCTGATTTGGTGAATATGCGATTGGGATGCTTGCAGAAAAAAAGCAGCAGTTGAAACACAAGTGCCGGACAGGATACGGATTCTCCTTCAACTCGAAGTTCACCAGCCCATTCCAATACCTGGAATCGTCCAAAGTCGTACACACCCTCCGGCATGCTAGGGAATGACGTATTTACGTTAGATGAGATGAGGTCCGAGATGCTTACTGTTTTTGATGGTAAATAACGCTTCAGTAATGATTTAATTCGAGCAACCACTTCTAGAGGATTAAAGGGTTTGGAGACATAATCGTCGCCACCGACGGCGAACCCGGTTAATTTGTCATAATCCGTTGTTTTGGCTGTTAGAAACAGGATGGGTGCATCGGTGACCTGCCGTAGAAAAGGGCAGATTTCCAGTCCGCTTTTCCCAGGGAGCATGATGTCGAGCACGATACAATGATATGTCTTGTTGTTGCAAGCCTCAAGGGCTGCTTCGGCTGTTGTAACGGTGTCAATATCGAGAAACTGTTCTTTGAGCAGGACCGTTTTGAGCATATGCAGAATAGCCTGTTCATCATCCACAAGCAGTAATGAGACATGATCCATAGTTTAAAAATGACCTCCTGATATTTCCTTTGTGTTTATTGCTAATCATACCATCCAAGAGGGCTGTATAGCGTACGAGCTATCTTAACGGAATCTTAATTATGCGGCCTCAGAAGGTATGGCGAGTTTAACTGCATGTAAGTTGGGGTTAGACGAAGGATAAGACTCATTCTGTACACTTAACTGGAACGTATAACGATTAACAGAAGGGATGTTGAGAATGAACAGGGAAGGTCATCTGAAATCAGAGCCCAATACACATCAGAAATTACAGCATAGAAAGGGCTGGAAGGTCCTTGCGATTACCCTTGGAGCGTGCGTGGTATTGTCTGCTTGCGGCAATGGCAACTCGATTACTTCCGACCAGGCGGAGCAGCAGTCAGCCGAACAGGCGTCGAATAATGAAGCAAGCGAGAACTCCGATCAGGAGCAGAACTCAAGTTCAGGGGTGAGTGCGATGGTAACACCAGATAATTTCATAGATACGTTGATGAATGGTTCGAAGGAGGCGATCTATAGTCAGTTTTCCCCGGAATTGAAGGAAGCCTTAACGTTGGAACAATTCAAGGAAGCTGCTAACCAGTTTCTGGAGGGTGTGGAATCTTGGGAGCTAGTGGTAGATGCCGAAATGAATCAATTAACCGAGCACAGCTGGAAGGATCAAACTGGAACGAAAGGTGTTCAGGTTTATTTTTCTGAAGAAAATCAGATTGAGGGTCTCTTAATTCAGCCGTTAGAAACTTATGAGGATACGGACAGCAAATTCACCAAAACCGAGTTTCATTTCCCCATGAAGGGCGAGTGGTATGTATTCTGGGGAGGCCATGATGTGTTTTCCAACTATCATTATGAGCATGAAACGCAGCGCTATGCGCTGGACATTGTTCGCACAAAAGACAAATCAAGCTATCAAGGTGATGCAACGTCAAATGAAAACTACTATGCTTTTGGTGAACCGCTCTATGCAGCTGCCGATGGTACTGTCGTCGACATCAAGAACGACATTCCGGACAACGTACCGGGGGTCATGAATCCGGAAGAACCGGCGGGTAACTATGTAGTGATCGACCATGGAAATGAGGAGTACAGCATCACAGGACATATCAAGGAAGGTAGTGTTGCGGTCAAAAAAGGAGATAAGCTCAAGCAAGGAGACCTCATCGGTGAACTTGGTAATTCGGGGAACTCCAGTGAAGCTCATCTGCATTTCCAGGTATCGGATGGCCCGGATCTGTTCACATCTCGCTCAATCAACATTCGTTGGGCAGACCAGAGCCAGCGGTTAACGCGTGGGAACACCATTCAGGGACTTTCAGAGTAATGCTCTGTCAGAATGTTAGGGATGACGAAAACTTCTCTTCTCCGTTATAATATCTTCTATAATTAGAGGTTCGATCTGGAATGATGGAGGAGTAGCGATGAAGTTGGAAGATGTGCAGATTGAATATGCGCGCCTGGAGGACTTGCCGAGAATAGTGGAGGTATATAACTCTACCATTGAGAGCCGCATGGTCACGGCGGATTTGGAGCCGGTAACGGTGGAGCAACGTGTTCCGTGGTTCGAGGAGCATTCGCCGGATCATCGTCCGCTCTGGGTGATGAAGCAAGCAGGACATGTTGTAGCATGGGCGAGTCTAAGCTCGTTCTATGGACGTCCTGCGTATAACGGAACGGTGGAAGTTAGCGTATACGTGGATCAGCAATGCCGAGGAATTGGGGCAGGTGGACGTTTGCTCAATACCGTATTTGCGGCATGTCCTGCGCTGGGCATTACGACGATTCTCGGATTTGTCTTTGGACATAACGAACCGAGTCTGGGGTTATTGCGCAAGCATGGTTTTGAGCAGTGGGGATATTATCCCGAAGTGGCTGTGCTGGATGGTGTGAATAGAGATCTGGCGATTTTGGGCAAAAAAATATAAGTGTCGTTCTTATTCGTGAGATTAACACATCAAAAACCTCCAACCGAAGTGATAGGGTTGGAGGTTTTTTGGCATTCCAATATATAGTGCTCTCTATGAGAAATGGAGATAGTGTTTATACGCCAAGGTGATGCATAATCCTCCGAATGTGGTTGCTTGTTCTATGAGCGTAGAGAACTGAATGATTGAATGCGAATAACTATAGCAATTAACCTTGTTAGATGCAGTTAATTTGAAATAAAAAAAGCCGTTCTCCACGAACGATCATTTTCAAACGATAACACCTCCAAAAAAAGATTGACGGGCAGACCCCGGCAAACTATAATCGGTAACAAGTAACTTGATATGTAAGGAGTCCTGACATGATATGTTAGTAATCGACGAGGTGTATCACCATACAGCATTGCAAATATCATCGTCCGATTTATTGTACCTTATCGAACGGCTGAAGGTCAAAAAAGAAAATGAGATCGAAACGCTCAAGCAGAAGATTGAACAGTTCGAACAAAAGCGCCGAGCGGAAGAAGTCGCTTATCAATCGTTATCAACCGTACGCAAATGGTTTGCAGGACGCCCTGCATCCCACCATCAGGCGGTGGAATATATGGTTCAGGTGAAGGAACGTTTTCGCAAGATGGAACAGATTCGTAGACGCATACGTGAATTGGATCAGATCGCAGAACGAATTAAGCATCCGGACAGCATTGAGCGGGACGAGATCGAGCTTGCGCCCGATACAATCCGTGAGCTCAGACAGCTTAGTGAAACGGAGGATGTACAAGCATGACTTTGGAGACGTTAAGCACCGGGATTGACACGGTCTGGGTCGTACTGAGTGCAGCCATGATATTATTAATGGAGGGTGGATTCGCCCTGCTTGAGGCTGGATTTGTACGTTATAAAAATAGTGTGAACATTATTATGAAGGTTTTTGCTGACATCACCATTGGAACGTTGCTATTTTATGCGATCGGTTTTGGACTGATGTATGGTTCGGACGTTGGCGGTTTTGCCGGAGTAACGGGCTTCTTCCTGAATGGTGACTTGTCCCATCTGGACGTACCGGTATCGCTGGAGACATTCTGGTTGTTCCAGGCTGCCTTTACCATTGCCGTAATTTCCATCGTCTCAGGAGCAGTGGCAGAGCGCATCAACTTCCGTGCCTATCTTCTGTATATCATATTGATGACGGCGATCATCTATCCGATTGGTGGACACTGGGCATGGGGCGGTGGCTGGCTTAGTCAGCTGGGGATGCAGGACTTTGCCGGTTCTGCTGTCATCCATGCACTCGGGGGATTCTCGGCACTGGCTGCTGCGATTATCATTGGCCCGCGTAAAGGCAAATACACGCCACTTGGTGTAAGTGCCATTGCACTACCAAGCAATCTGCCACTGGCGTCTGTAGGTGCATTTCTGCTATGGTTTGGCTGGTTTGGCTTCAACGCTGGCAGTACGCTGAGCGCAACGGATGTAAGAATTGGTCACATAGCGATTGTTACGATGTTATCCGCGGCTTCGGGTGGTGCAGTTACGCTGTTGTATACGCTATTCCGCTTCAATCGTTCGGATGCACCATCGGTCATTAACGGTTCGCTTGCGGGGCTGGTCGGAATTACAGCCGGCTGTGCATTTGTTGGCGATGTAGCTGCCATATTCATTGGGGCGGTATCCGGTTTATTGATGATGGCTGCCACCAACTGGCTGGACCGTCGGCAGATTGATGATCCGGTCGGTGCGTTCCCGGTGCATGCTGCATCTGGCATGTGGGGGACGATTGCTGTAGGTCTGTTCGCTACGGATGGTGGATTATTCATGGGTGGCGGCTGGAGGTTGCTGGGTGTTCAGGCACTTGGCCTTACAGCCCTGGTCATCTGGGGATTCGCCATGACTTGGATCGGTTTGAAGCTGATTGGCAAAATTGTACCTGTTCGTTCGACAGAGGAAGAGGAAGATCTGGGTCTGGATATCAGCTATCATGGTGTGATGGCAGCCCATCAAGCTCATGAATTCCTGGACGGTGAGGAGCATATGCGTGCTTACCAGGAAAAGTCCTCTGGTCCGAATCGTTGAAATGGAATAAAGGATAAGGAAGTAGACTGACAAGGAGTGTCAGTCTCTTTTTTCTATATAAATTGAACTACACATTTACACGAGAACGTAGAGGACAGGAAGAACCTGAAGAAGCGGAGCTAAAAGCTTTCTGCAAGAAAGCTGCTTCGGAAGCATACACTTCGCCTTTATCCCCGGATTTTTACCTTTGCAAGGGTGAATCTAAAAAATCTGGGGATAACAGCGATCGGAAGGTTGTTCTGTCATCGGAGTGATAAGTGTAAAATATTCTTAAGTTCAATTTATATAGAAGCAGGGAAAGATGTCAGGGCGGAAGAATATACAGGGGTGAACCTGAATATGTCTCAGCATAGGTGTCTGAAGGGGAGGATCTATATGATTAAGCCAGAACAATGTGAACGTCTGACCAGAAAAGCCCGTAAAACACTTGAGGAATATGGTTTGGGAGTCGCTGCAGATCTGTTGTTATCTTTAAGCCGCTGGGGAATTCGCCTCGATGTATCCACACTAGACGAATATCGCAGAACAGGGAACTCACGTGTAGGTGGACATCCGGATATGCCAAGTCGCATGGAGTGGCCGGTAACACAAGAAGGAGTTCCAATGACTTTCCTGGCCCAGTTGAACCTGGTGGATTTATCACCATATACGCCGAATGATGGGCGCGGGACTTTGCCTGAACGGGGCATGTTATACTTTTTCGTTGGTAAGGATGAATCAGCTTGTCCCATTGAGCATCGTGTGATCTTTGAGCCGAGTTCTCATAACCTGATAAGGCGAGAGCCAGAAGGTAATACCGCGCTGGATGGAGCTCCTTTTGTTGCACATTCGGTGACTGTGCTGCCTAATCTTGAGTTTCCTACATATGCATATATAGACGCTAATTCGCTGAACGAGCTCTCGCCTTCGCAGCCTGAGAACGATAAGACTGAGGCGGAAATAGATCTGTATGACCGATACCTTGAATTCGAATCGAACTGGAATCATCCAAGTACATTGAACTGGGGTGGGATGTTTGGATACCCTGATGGGCAGCATCCGGATGCCGAGCACCGTGCCTTGTTACAGATCGTGCTGGGAGAAGAGTATGGTTATAACGAGCAGGAATGTGAGAAGAAGCTCACCTCGCATTACGGCGGTGATGAGGATCGGACATGGCAGGAACTATCCGATACGTTGCTGCTGTTGAAGATAGATACACATGACGCCATCGGTTTCCAATGGTGGGATTGCGGGGAATTGCAATTTTTCATTCGCAAGTCTGACCTGGAGGCTGGACGATTCGGGCAAACGTATTGTTCGTTATACTCCAGTTGAGCGAAGATTTGAAATCAAATAAGCAACAAAATGTCCTGAATCCCGTCTGTAAGAAGGAGGAAGGACTTTTTTGTTCGTAGATTGTTAGATTTGGTATGTAGCTTGTTTATATAATAAGGAGGAATATCATAGTTGATAACCGATCATACGTTCTGTATAATGGGATAAAAAGGAAGTGTATCTGTTGATTCAATCTGCATTCAAACATATTGATGTGGCAGTAACATCATTAATTGATATATGTGATCAGCTGTCAGAAGAAGATTTGGCTTTGACTCCAATTGAGGGCAAACGGCCTGTTGGGGAACTGCTGTCCCATCTGTCTGTGATCTGCCGAGCGGATGTTTATATATCGGAAGGTGCATCGGAAGAAGAGATGGCTCTATTCTATGCAGAGAATCAGGTTCATTCACTCAGTCAGATCAAGCAAGCTCTGATTGATAACCAGATGTATCTATACCAACGCTACAGGCAGTTTAATACCGAAGAATTACTGCATGTGACGGATTCATACTGGGGAGCTTCCTATAGTCGGCTGGAGTGGTTGCTTGAGATTATGGGGCATGTGTATCATCACAGGGGACAATTGTATACGATGCTAACCCTGACGGGCAAAGAACCCAAATCAATTCTTTTTAAATAGAAATAAGGTATTATGTATACGAGACATACGGTAATGATAGGAACGGATGGAATACATATAAGCATGTAGCAGGAATACTGCGGGTTAAAGTAGAAATAGATCGATGAAACTACAAGCTTTACGTGAAACCACGAAAGGTTTATGACTTGAACAGCACAATATATGGAATTCGCTAGGTTTATTCACTTCGGAAGTCAGCATTCCATATTGCATCGGACAGATGATTTTCGCAGTCTCACATCTCGATGGTATACTTTGAAATAGATAGTCAATTGTGGAAGAGAGAGGAATAATGCCGTGGCACAGCCAGCAACCATTCTGCTTGTGGATGACGAGCAAGAGATTATCAAACTGATGGAAATCTATTTTGGCAACGAGGGTTACCGGATACTCACCGCGAGTGATGGCCTCGAAGCGTTGGAACAATTAAAGAATGAATCGATCGATCTCATTATTCTGGATGTCATGATGCCAAACATGGACGGAATCGAAGCTTGTATGAAGATCCGGGAAGAGCAGAAAATGCCGATTATCATGCTCTCCGCCAAAAGCATGGATATGGATAAAATAACAGGACTAAGCATCGGTGCTGATGATTATGTGACCAAGCCGTTTAACCCGCTTGAGCTGGTTGCACGGGCTAAGTCTCAGTTGCGCAGGTACCATACTTTCAATGAAGGTCGGGAGAACAAGGAGCACGAATGGATTATTGATGATCTGGTCATTAATACCGATACACATGAAGTTTGGGTGGATGAGCAGCCGGTTCGTCTGACTCCGCGTGAATTTGCAGTTATCGAATTACTGGCTCGTCACCAAGGTTCAGTACTCAGTATGGAACAGATCTATCGTCAAGTCTGGAAAGAAGAATTCATGGAGTCGAACAATACCGTTATGGTGCATATTCGCAAGATTCGTGAGAAGATTGAACTCGACAGCAAACATCCCAAGTTCATTCAGACGGTATGGGGTGTGGGCTACAAGATGATTAAACCGCAATAAGCATGAACATCTACAGGATGTCGTGTGATATGAACACAGGCAGGGAGTTCCTAAATGAATGCTAAGTTGATTAATACAGTCCGATGGAAATTTATCTATGCATTTCTGCTGAGCGGCATATTAACTGCGGTTATTTTGTATGGGGGCAGTCAGGTGGGACAGACCATCTTGGAGGCGCAGACGTATCCGAATTATTCAATTCCAGCCCAAGGAATCAGGTGGTTGGTGAATAATATCGGTTCAGTGCCTTTGATGATTGTGGTAGGCTTTTTTGGTTTTGTGCTGTTTTTCTTCCTATTCTCTCGCAAGGTGATGCGGGTTCTGGATGAAATTACGGCAGGAATTCAGGAAGTTGCCAAAGGAGAGCTATCCCATCGCATCGAGGTGAAGACCTCAGATGAATTCGGAGTGGTCGCTGCTAGCATTAATCAGATGGCTGAACAATTGCAGCTCTCGCTTCAAGAAGAGCGTAGTGCGGTCGCTGCCAAAAACGATCTGATTACGGGCATATCACACGATCTGAGAACACCACTAACCTCCATTCTTGGATTTCTGGAGTACATTGAGAAGGATCGGTATCAGGATGAACTTGAGATGCGCTATTACGTTAGCATTGCCTATGAGAAATCCTTGACTCTTCGTAAGCTAATCGATGACTTGTTCGAATATACGCGTGTGAGTGGTGGGAGTCTTCCGTTGTCTTTGCAAGTGTTGAACTTGAATTCGTTTCTGATGCAGCTGGCTGAAGAGTTTGCTCCCATGCTGGAGGATGCTGGCATGACCTACAGGATCATCGGCGGGCAAGAGCCACTATGGATACAGGCTGCTCCCGGGGAGCTTGTACGAGCATATGAGAATCTGTTCAGCAATGCCATTCGGTATGGTTCGCAAGGTAAACTAATGGAGATTGGGCTGGCCCTTGAAGGTAAAGAGGCTGTAGTGCGCATCAGTAATTATGGTGAACCGATTCCGGCACAAGATCTGCCACATCTATTTGATCGATTCTATCGTGTCGATAAATCCCGTTCCCGTGAAACGGGAGGTACGGGTCTCGGCCTGGCGATTGCCAAATCGATGATTGAATTACATCGAGGAAGTATCGTTGCCTACAGTGAAAATGGCAGAACGGATTTTGTTACGCGCTTCCCTGCGATTGCTGCTCCGTCAAGTAATTACTCAGAGGAGTAATAATTAAGAATTTGGTAAGAAGTTAACTACTTCTTCATTAAGAAATATGCGATATGCTACCTCTATTACCATATTGTTGTATAGAGGAGGATACCGAATATGAAGTCCCGATTCAGTACTGTAAGGCTCAGATACATATACATTGGAGGAGCAAGCGCGTTACTCAGCGCAGCGCTCCTTTTTGTCGTTTATCACGTGCTACGATTTGCGCATAATCACGTCCTTCCTGATACAGCATGGATAACGCGTATGATGAACTGGGGAATCAACCATATCGGAACAAAGCCGTTCTTCATCTTCATTGGCGGAGCCGTGTTTGCGATCTTTTTCTGGATTCGATCCCAGAAGATTGCGGAAGATCTCAGTCAACTTGCGCGCGGAACAGCCGAACTTGCATTGGGCCACAATCCTGGAAGAATTGATGTTTTAAGTGGTGGTGAACTACGACAAATTGCTGCCAATCTGAATGCGATTGCTATTCTCCTGAATGAGGAAGGGCGGAGCATATCAGAACCGAAACATGAGAGAAGAGAGATACAGGGAGCGTCTATTAAGCATGAGCAACCCGACCTTCGACAGCATGTGGAAGAAGACAAGGAGAACGCTCAAACTATATCTACACAGATTGACTTACCGATAAAACTTACCCTCTACGGTGTCCGTTCCTCTCTGGATGAGATCATCCAAGGGCGCTGCCAAGACGAGGTGGAAGTTCAGCACTGGGTCAAGTTGGCGTATGAACAGACATTGCTGCTTCAACATGCTCTGGAGATTACACAACGGAATGGACAGGGACGCGGAGTTTCAATTGAACGGGTAGACAAGGAGCCTGAATGTTGAAGCACGGGAGTAAGAGATGGATGTATTACATTTTTGATGCAGCAGTGGTTGTAGTTTTGATGTTGACCCTTTTCTATCTCTATCTAATTACTTATGGCGAAGGAATGCTTCGCAATCGTCCAGAGGCCATGCAGGTGGCCTCTTCAACCATTATTACGAATACAGAGGGGACCGAAATTTCGAGGTTGCATACGCAGACCAAAGGGTATTCAGAATATGCTGACCTGAACGCCATGCCGGATTTATTGAAAATGGCATTTTTGGCTACAGAAGATCGACGTTTCTACAACCATGATGGACTGGATTTCATCGGTCTCGGCAGAGCCATTGTGCAAGACATTATACATATGAATCTGAGTCAGGGAGGAAGTTCCATCACGCAGCAACTGGCAAGAAATCTGTACTTGAGTGGGGATAAAACGTTGAGTCGAAAGGTGAATGAGATGTCGATTGCGATGGCCCTTGAGAAGAAGTACAGCAAGGATGAAATTCTGGAAATGTATCTGAATCAGATCTACATGGGACGCCAGCAGTATGGTGTGAAGGCGGCAGCTTGGCGCTACTTTGGAATCAAGGATATGTACCAGTTGGAGCTATGGCAGATCGCCACATTGGCTGGTATTCCGAAAGGCCCATCCATATACAATCCGGTGGATCATCATGACCTTTCCAAACAGAGGCGTGCTGTTGTTCTTGGTCTAATGCATGAACAGGGATTGATTACGCGAAAACAGATGCTCGAAGCCCGTAGCGTCGATTACACGCCGCCTGAAACCATGTTGAATGAAGCAACTTCACCGGGCTTGAGCGAGCCCTCATATGTGTCTGCTGTGGATGCTGTGATTCAGGAGGCTTCTCGGCTCACAGGCAAGAGTGAAGCAGAGATTCAATCGGCAGGTTGGGTTATTCAAACCGGGTTGGACCAACAAGCGCAACTGGCTATGGAAGAAACATTTGCAGACGCTACCCGATTCCCCGATGATCGCCAAGACGAGAAGGTTCAGGCAAGTATGGTTATTATCGACCAGCACAACGGTGAAGTGAAAGCGATGATGGGTGGACGTAATCCCTTGAAAGGAGGCATCAACCGGGCGATTATGGATGCAAGGCAGCCAGGCTCTTCTTTTAAACCGATTATTGCATATGGCCCTGCGTTGGAGTCGGGGAAGTTTACATCAGAGAGCATACTACCCGATAAACGCATGAGTTATGGCAACTATCAGCCAAGCAATCTTGGTGGACGATACAGCGGTTCAATATCTATGTCCCAAGCCCTGCAAAAGTCCGTCAACGCCCCAGCCGTATGGCTGCTTCATGAGACCGGACTGAACTACGCACATCAATTTGCAGCACGAATCGGTATTGAACTGGGGAAAGAAGATCTAAACCTCTCGATTGCCTTGGGAGGTGTGCATCAGGGGGTGTCTCCAATGAAGATGGCGCAGGCCTATACAGTGTTTGCGAATAATGGCAAGTTGAATTCGGCCCACCTGATACGCAAGATTACAGATTCACAAGGACGTACAATATTTGCTCACAAGTCAGAAAATAAGCAGGTAATCTCCTCTAGCACGGCGAATGCCATGACCAGAATGCTTCAAAGTGTAGTCAGTCAGGGGACCGGAAGCCGGGCACAACTGGGTCAACACAAGGTAGCAGGGAAAACGGGAACAACACAGGCTGCATTACCTGGTGTGGGAAGAGAGGCCAATCGGGATCTGTGGTTTGTGGGCTATACGAGTAACTGGACAGCGGCGGTCTGGATGGGATTTGATCACACGGATGCAGAACATTATATGAGGTCAGGAAGTGGTGTTGCAGCGGAGTTGTTCGCAACGGTAATGAAACGCGCGATGCGATAGACTTACTACGAGTAATCGAGTAGTGGACAATGGCACGAGGAGGATGAAATGGACAACAGACACATGAAATTGGATGGAGAGCTGCCTGGCATCTCGGGATTAGGCGGATGGCTTATTTTGATTCAGATTAGTCTTTGGTTCTCGCTGGTGTTTCTTATCTCGGATGTGTCACGGGTAAATGTCATTATGGACCCGGCCAGATGGGAAGGAGGCCGGGGTGTTGATAAGCAGATATACACTGAGGTGATACGCCCACTCCTATGGTTTGGCTTCATTAGCAGCATCATTCTTTTAGTGATCGTTATCGTGAATCTCGTTCTTTTATATACAAGGAAGAGTCAGTTTCCGCGCATGATGATGGTGATGTATATTATGAATGTTATCATAGGCATTGTGACATGGATTCTGATTGCACGAAGTGAGATCCCAAGAGAACAGCATGTACTTGATGCAACACCAGCTTTTTATTTGATCGTACGATCAATTCTGACTTGCTGTATCTTCATTCCGTATTTTCTGAGATCAGTGCGGGTTAAAAATACATTCATAAATTAACAGATTTCGATGAGTAGATTATCGCTCAATAGGAAAGCGATACGGAAGGCCCGTTAGTATACAAGAGTTCATCCTGTATGCCTAACGGGCCTTTTGCGTGTTGAATATATGAGAAGAACGATCATTTCGATGATGATTTTGTCCGTATCGAGGCGGGAATTCGGCGTATCATCTGATTCAATACCTCGGATAACACAAGGCCTACGGCAATGGCACCGGATAGCATGAGTGCTTTGGCGGCCATCTCCATGGCTGCACTGTAGTCATTTTGCACAAAACTTCGCATCGCATTGTAAGCCAGTCCACCAGGAACCAGAGGAATGATGCCTGCAACGCTGAAGATGATGACAGGTGCACGAAACATGCGAGAGAATACCTGGCTGATGACACCTACGGCTATAGTCGCTGCAAGTGTAGCAGGAACCGCATCTGCTGCATATTCGAACACGACATAGATAATCCAGCCGATCATGCCGACAAATCCACCGTGGAGCAGCATGCGCCGTGGTGCGTTGAAGATGATCCCGAACGCGGCTGAAGCGACAAAGCTAGTCAAGGCTTGTTCAATAAAATGGAGCATATCCTGCATTCCTCCGTCTTACATAAAAAGTGAAAATACAACCGCAATGCCGGTACCTATGGCAAAGGCAGTCAGAAAGGCCTCGGCTCCCTTGGATAATCCGGATACCAGATGCCCGGCCATCAGGTCGCGTACAGCATTGGTAATTAACAATCCCGGTACCAGTGGCATAACCGAACCAATAATGATTTTGTCCCGTTCATGTCCTGCTCCCATGTAGACCAGGAAAAAAGCGAGCAAGCCAATGACGAAGGCCGCCGTAAGCTCAGCAAAGAATTTGACCCGTACCAACCGGTGAAAAGCAATAACGGCTGCATAACCTATGCCACCGCAGATCAACGCCGGAAGAAAGTCGCTCCAGCCCCCACCGAACATAATAGTAAAACAACCGCTGGATAACGCCGCAGCTCCAAGCTGCACAGTCGTTGAATAGGAGGAGGGCTTGCCTTCAATCTGTACCAACAGGTCATGGGCTTCCTGAACGGATAGTTCCCCTTGTCCGATGCGCCGGGAGACCGCGTTCACTTCGGATACCTTGTCCAGATCCGTCGTACGCTCAGAAATGCGAATCAGCTTTGCGGGTTCCGTTGCATCGACAGAGAAGAAGATACCTGTTGGCACAACATAACTGTGTGAATGGGGTAATCCCAGCGCTGCGGCCATACGTTTCATCGTATCTTCCACACGGTAGGTCTCACCACCGCTTTGCAGCATGATTTTGCCTGCGAGCAGACAGATTGCAATCACGCGGGATTGTTCAGTAGGGGTGTTATCAATCATACCCGTCTCGGTCTGCGATACAGGTGATGAATCATGACGTATGTATTCCAACCGGATCAAGCTCCGTTTCATATGAGATAAGGCGTGGTGCCGACACCATTGTATCATATTTCACACGCTCGCAAGGAATCATACCGCACTAGCACCATGGCGATAAAAAAGCTTCGTTCCAAGACCTGAAGGTCACCGGAGCGAAGCTTCTTGAAGTGGGTTCGGATATCGTGGCATGATACCAGCTACATCAACAGTGTAATAACCAACAATTCATACAGCACAAGCGGCAAAATCGTCGGTCCAAACAAGGCACGTGCTTCAGGATATCCATGCATCGGGGTAACCTGGAGATACAGAATTCCCCGGTCTGCACTAATAATGACGCCTTCCCATACCTGCCCATCGATATTCTGCACTTGTACCTTCTTGCCTACATGCTGCCGAGCTGTATGATGAAGCATATTCCGCACACTTTGCACGGATTGAAGCATCGGTTGATTGGCTTGATACACGACACGCGTGGACGGCGTGGATGTGGATTCAGACATGATGCACAACCCTTCCTCAAAATAAGTTCTTACTTCAAGGTATGCATCTGCCTACAAAAGGTGATTACACGAACGCCATCTCAAGGCTCCCGCGTCCATTTTCATAAGCCACTTTGCCCAGTGCTCCATTCACAAAGGTTAACTGAGGCGGAAGATGACCAAGATCCACATCGTACAGTACAGGGACATCCAGGTTCCTCAGTGCAGAGGAGAGGGCATCGGTGAAATTGAAATCCTCTGTATCGGAATAACCCGCAGGTCGTCCGATCATGAAGCCTTTCACACCAGCAAACCAGCCTGCCTGTTTCATCTGCCACAGAAGACGGTAGATATCCCCTGCGTTCATCGCACAGCTCTCCAGATACCAGATGGTACCTTCGACTGCACAGTATTGCTCCACATAGGATGCAACAGGTGCATACGGCGTGCCAATCAGACTGGAGATCGTATCCATGCAGCCGCCGATCAGCCGACCGGAGAACGATACCGAGGTGTCTATATCCTCCGGTTGCCCGAGCTGTTTCCAGTGGGAGGGTGTATCCAAATTGAATCCAGGTAGATCCGGTTTCCATTCAGATTGGTAATGTGTGGAAGACGTTTGTGTGATCTGTCCGCCGTATTTGGTCTGTAACACATCAATCCAGCGCGCAGTCACGGGATCGAGGGCGTCTGATCTAAGATCCACATAATTGGTGCCATGCGCTGATGCTGTTCCGGTGATCAGGGTATATGCGAATAAAAAGGTACTGATATCCGAATAACCCATGACCCATTTGGGCGGTAATGTTCTCAAGGCTTCCCAGTCGAGAAGGGGAAGGATATCCATGAGGAACTCCCCTCCCCAGGGAGGAATGATGGCCTGAATACTAGGGTCACGGAAAAAAGCATTCATCTCTTCGGCGCGATCCTCTTTGGAGGCACTCACACATTTGGTGTTGTGACGGAGCGAAGGGCTTTCTTGTACGACAAAGCCCATGCGCTCCATATTGCGTTTACTCTCTTCAAGATAATGGTGCAGGGATTCGCCTACACCGCTGGATGGTGCTGCCACACCGACAATACCCCCTTGCGAGAGTGGCTGTGGATAACGAATGGTACGTTGATTCATGTCTAAACACACCCTTCCCTGTTAACATCTTTGCTCATCTTCACGAATGTTTCCATTATATAGAATATCCGCGATAAACACAGCCTGCTGACGTAAGATTAACGGTTCACAGGAATATCCAATGAGAAGGGCAAGTTAACTTTCATTGGATAGGTAGAGATTTGCATCTGTATTTTCCCATTCATCTGGGCTCCATTTTCGACAGTAGAGGAAACAATGGAATGACTATCATCTGTCCCTTCCCCGCTACTCCAACTGAAGCCAGGAACTTCATATGACTTCCCTGCACTGTCTGTAACTTTTCCGAAAGCGAGAACGAATCCGCCGTCCATACTGCCAGCAACAGAGAAGTCAATAATTAGATCTTTGCCTTCAACCTTGCTGCCAACCATCTTCAATCCAGGGGGGCCACCTGTAATCTGACGTGATTGTAGATCAAGAACAAGATCCAATTCATCTTTATCCAATCCGGAGAAGCCAGATCCTTGTAATGTGAGCTTTTTCGGTATGGAGAAGTACATGCTTTCAAAGTAAATAGATCGCTCATCCTCACCTGTCGTGGTATCTGTTCTCCACGCACGACCTTGTTCGTCGACCAGTTGAAGATCGCTGAGGCCAAATACCTTCTTGGTATTCTTTGGATCAAAATTTACATCAAGTACAAGACGGGTTGGGTACAGAGTAGCCTGTTTCACATCAATACGCTGCCCATCCACCGTTAACGTCTGATTCACGGGAATGACTTTTTTCATGCCTTTGGTAAGATTTTTGTGTACCGGGAACGTCATTTTCCACTCTTCGGAACTGGCGATATCTCTTGGCTTAAACACAACGCTCAGCTCTTCGGGAGGAGAGGTTCCATCCGTGAAGATGACATCAATCATATTTTCATACACATTCTCGTCTGAGGTCGGTTTAGGTGAAGAGTACCCAAATCCAACAGGAAGATCTTTACCGTTCTCATCCAGCAAATCGATGTCATAGTTAAATTTCTCGGGATCTTTCATGCCTTTCATTGTGTAGAAAATAACCATGCGTGACTCGTCTGTGATAATGCCTTCAATGGTCACGGAAGCACCATCATGCTCGTCGGTTACACCAACCTTCTGTAACAGGGACTTGTCGATAGCCATCATTAATCCTTTGTCCTGACGAATCATGCTCACAATGCCTTCCATGCCAGGCAAATGCTCTACGAAGGACGCAAAGGCGGGAGAGACACGGATACATCCGGTAAACAGCAGGATGAGGGCCGCTGCCGAGATGGAACTCATATACCAGCGCAGCCGGGACTTGCGCTTACGGGCAGCTTGGCGGATGCCGGACTGCACAGCCTGATAGGCCGCGGCATCGGGCACAGGCATTGTTTCGTATTCCGTCTTGCGAGCATTCAGCCGTTCTTTCAATGCATCGAATGATTTATGTTCATCCGTCATGAGGATGCATCTCCTTTCGTTTCAAGTTGATCACGGAGTTGTCCGAGTGCCCGATGTAATCGGGATTTTACGGTTCCGGTTGGGATTTCTAGAATTTCGGCGACTTCTGTTAAGGAGAAACCTTCGAAATAACTCAGGATAATAATCTGTTTGCAATCCCGGTCAAGGGTGGATACGGCGGCAGCAAGATCGGGGTCCGCAGGACGATCCCAGCTACTGGATTCATGAATCTCGGTGACGGGACTGAACCGACTCTTTCGTTTGCGTTCGTCTGCACAGTAGTTGAGTAGTATGCGGATGAGCCAAGTGCCGAAGTAGGAGGGATCTTTTAATTTTTTGAGTTTACGGAACGCCCTGAAGGTTGATTCCTGAATCGCTTCGAGCGCATCGCCTTCATTGTGCAGGTAGGCATAGGCGATACGGTACAGTCTGCTCTGATGCAATTCCATTAAGGCTGCAAAAGCCTCGGCATCCCCTTTTTGTGCGGCGATGGTGAGCTGAGTAGGGGTCACATGGCTCCTCCTTTCATGGATCTGTTGAGTATTAGACCGTGTAAGGCGTCAAACGGTTCTTATATTCTGAAAAAAAATGTAGACGAACAACAAATAACCGTCAGACCTTCTTTTTGTACTCCAAAAAGAGTTCTGGCGGTTATTCATCTATTGCCCATGCTTATCTAATCTTTATTGCTACTGAGCTGCAACGGCTGATCGCAGGCAGGTAGCTGTAGAAGTGTTGCCACGTTCTAATGCAATGTCCAGTGCGGTTTGGCCTGATGAGTTCGCCGCGTTTGGATCGGCCCCGTGCTGGAGCAACTTCTCAATAAGCTCGGTCTGATCGGTATGAAATGCTGCCGAGTGCAGCACATATTGTCCATCACTGTCCAGAATGCTCGTGGATGCCCCATGTTCAAGTAAAAGGCGGATAACTTCTGGCGAACGTTCTCCGGCAAGAGCAGCATGTAGTGCAGTGTTGGACGGAATAAAGGAAATACGGGAATGGGAAAGGGCGTTAACATCGGCACCGTGCTCAAGAAGAACACGCACTGCTCCTGCTTGTCCAAAATGAGAGGCATATCCCAACGGAGTCAACCCATCCTGATTTTCAGTATGGGCGAGTTCCGGGTGGGATGCAAGAATGCCTGTAATGATTACCACATCTCCAGCCTGTGCAGCCTGAAATAGTTGATTGATCTGTTCTGCATGATTCATAATGAAACCCTCCATCTGATGAGATAATTCAATTACAGACGTTCCTCCTCAGCACCGTTTCATAGAGGGTTTTCCCGTTACGGAATGTTGGGTACGAATCTCCATGATTTGCAAGCACCTCCATGCTTAATTCTGGTGATATAGCTTCTTCACAGCTTCCAGGCCAGGTATGGCAAAACAGGCGAGTGGAGAGGGCAGATCATTGAGTGGGAACCATCCGATCTCACCAATGGCTCCGCCTTCTTCCAGATTACGAGCATGGCCGCCAATCACCTTGGTGGAATAGAGAACCGATATCCAGTGTTCCTTCTGCTGCGGCTGGATGGTCTCTGCCGTGCAGAGCAGTCTGTCGATGGCGATATCCAGATCCACTTCTTCCTTGATTTCACGGATAACAGCAGCTTCCAGTGATTCATAGGGGTCGACTTTCCCGCCAGGAATACTCCAGGTATGCTGTTCGGGCTGACGATTCCGCCAGGCGAGAAGCACTTCGCCCCGTTCATTCAGGATGACCGCGCCTACGCCGATGCGGGGCGAAATCTCAGGTACGCCTACTGGATCTGAGCTTAACTCCGACATGGACAACGCAGTTTGTTCGTTTGCATGACGCTGTAATAGACCACCTACTGCCATTTTCCCGGCTTCAGCAGTACGAGTTGATTGGAACGACAATGGAAGATGTGTCTGAGCCGACCATTCTTCTGCAAGGATACTCATGGAGATCAGGTCATAATGCATGCCATCTCGCAGAACTGCAGAACGCTGGCGACCCTCTTCCTTAAATCCAGCCTTCTGGTACGCGCGTCGAGCGGCTTCGTTGTATTCGATGACTTCCAGCGCAATCCGGTTCAGGTTCAATTCGTGGAAGCCATATCGAAGAATCAGAGCCAGGGCATCGCTGCCGTATCCCTTACCTCGATCATTTTCTTCGCCGATGCCAATCGCCAGACGAGCAGACCGATTGTTCCATTCAATCCGGTAGAGCGCGGTAAAGCCAATGAATCGATTGCCCTCCAGCGTACGTAAAGCAAATTCAAAACCGTTGTCTCGGCGGACAGAGGAGGAACCTGTCTCATCCGGCGTTAACGGAATAGCGATATCGGTATCCATGTTGCGCAAATATTCGTAATCGTCTGTGTAGCGGGAGAGACGCATGCAATCTTCCGGGCATGGAGCCGCGAGCCTCACTTTGGAACCTTGAAAACCATTTAAATGACGTGGAGCCATGTTGCACCTCTTTTGTTCATTATGAAATCATTCGTTTCTCCCCATTATACTACGAACAGCAGAGGATACCGAAAAATGGAATCAAACAAGGGGCGCTCAGGGAAAAGTGATAAAAAAAAGCAGCCATCGCGGGCTGCTGTACATTCATTATTTCAAATCATTCAGTAAATTCTTCATTTTTTTGTAGTGTCCACTGACCCGATCAACCATGTAGTTATACATAAGCTGATTCTCGGAGAGGTTAGCCATTTCCTTGTCAATGTCAACGTTATTGTTGTTGTTGTTCATGGCTGTTTCGTTATTCTCGACAATTCGGTACTGTACGATGGAAGAATGGGGATCACTGATAGGGAAGTGTTTTTCATGAGTCCGCTTCATGGCAAGCTGATCTGTTTTGCCATTTTCCACGATCCGTCTAAGCTCTTCCTGAAACTCTACCGTTTTCTTTTTGTAGTTAGGCGTGTCTGCATTGGCGATGTTGTTGGTGATGGCATTGTGCTGAGCAGTCAGCGCTTGTAACAGTGATTCGTTACGTCTTGTCGTATTCGTTTCGATCACGGGCTCAGTCTCCTTCACTGCAAAATGATACAGTTACTCCTATAATAAAAAATAAAGTTGTACACTGTCAACTTTATCAAAGAAAAAGACAAGCACATGACGCAGGTGCCTCTGAAAAGAAGGACCTTACCTTCATGATAGCTTGTCTTAAAAAATCTTGCCTTATGAATAAATCGCTGAACAACCTCTTAAGAGGGACGATTGATGTTTTTGCCGTAATAGATCTCATCCATCTCCAGCTTCAACCACTCCGTAATTTCCTGTTGTTCCTTTTTACTCAGTTTATCCTTGGTGTATCCGAACAGATAATTATCCAGATCAAATTCCCTCAGTTTACACTTGGTATGGAAAATATTCTCCTGATAGACGTTGACGTCAATCATATCGAAGCTACTCTTGATCTCATCCGGAATATAATTCTGAATCGAGCCGATCTCATGGTCAATGAACAGCTTGCGTCCGCTCGTATCCCGCGTGAATCCACGTACCCGGTAATCCATTGTCATAATGTCCGTATCGAACGAGTGGATCAGATAATTCAGTGCCTTGAGCGGAGAGATCTCACCGCAGGTGGAGACATCGATGTCGGCACGGAAGGTACTGATGCCTTCACTGGGATGAAATTCAGGATAGGTGTGCACAGTGATGTGGCTTTTGTCGAGTTGCATGACCACGTTATGAGGCAACGGACCAGGTGATTCATCCAATGATTCCTCGGGGATCTCCACGATTGGACCTTCCGAGACCAGCATCGTCACACTCGCACCTTGAGGCACATAATCCTGCTGAGCAACATTCAGCACATGGGCTCCGATGATGTCGGATACGTTGTTCAGAATTTTGCCTAGCCGGGCGGCGTTATACTGTTCATCAATATATTCAATGTAAGCTTCGCGTTCGTCTTTGGTTTTGGTATAACAGATATCGTACATATTGAAGCTTAGCGACTTGGTCAGGTTGTTAAATCCATGCAGTTGAATGCGCTGCTCTGGCGTAATTGTCATGGTTGCAGTCCCCTTATCCCATACGACATATGATCGCAGTTATAATACTACTTATACCCAACCTGCCTCGAAAAAAAACATATGTGCGTCATTCTGGGCTCCCTCAACCGTGGTCGCACCACGCAAACGTCAGAAGGGAGAGTCCTCATCGTAGCCAATATCGTTCATGCGTTCATCCTCGGCTACAGACTGGATATCTTCCGAAGTCACACTGATGATTGTATAGTCCTCGTTCTGTAGTTTCTTCACGGCTTTTTCCTTGATAAAACGGGGACTACCATCCCCGGCATCTTCATCATAGACGAGCAGAAGCCCGTCGCTTTTGCGCAGCAACAGGTCATCCCGTGCAGTGAACTGCCACGGTCCAATATAGGGTTGATTGCTAATCGCACCGTAATAGTCCACACCCGAGAGGATGGAACGGTAATACTCCTGCTTGTCTTCTTTCCATTGCTCCTCAGGGTTCTGAAAGGCAGTGATGATCGACAGTTTCAGATGAGGGTACAGCTTCTTCAGATCAATCACCACTTCGCAGGCCCACAGGTCCACGCCGTATTGTCCCGGTGTAAGTACCCATTCCAGACCATCCTCGACAAGAGGCGTGAGGCGGGAGGCAATGGCCTTCTTGATAAAAGGAATACCTTCATGCTTCTGTCCAAAAATCTGCAGTTCATGTGCACGGTAACCGGTAATTAACAAGTTTTTCAGTGTCCGTTCCTCCTTTCAGACATGATCAGTCGATTCTATAAGATGCAGTTATTTCGCGGGTGGAGTTTCTGCACGGAAAGGGTACAGGAATGGCTTCGGAATATCCGTCTCGAATGACATCAGTTCATCGGTTGTCGGATGAATAAACGAGAGTATGCGTGCATGAAGTCCGAGACGCCCAAGGTCTCTTGTGCGTGCGCCGTATTTTCTGTCACCAGCAATAGGATGCCCGAGATCTTCCATATGCACACGAATCTGATTTTTACGGCCTGTCTCCAGACGCACTTCCAGCAGGGAGAACTCGCGGTTCGACTTCAGACGTTTGTAATGTGTAATCGCATGTTGTCCGTCATTGGGACGAGAGCTGGAGTACATTTTCAGCGTTTTGGTTTCCTTCAGCCAGGAGGAGATGGTACCTTCTTCTTTTGCTACCGAACCTTCAACAAGGGCAACGTAGACGCGGTCTTGTACATTTTCTTTCCAGTTGTTTTGCAGCTTCTGTTGTACCTCTTCACTTTTGGCAAACATCATGACACCCGACGTATCTCGATCCAGACGATGGACGACAAAAATCCGGTTCAGCGGATTGGTGCGACGCACATGCTCTGTCAGTTGGCGATAAGCCGTGAGGTCATCTGTCTTGTCAGCGGCAATGGACAACAGTCCCGCCTCTTTGCGGATCACAATGATGTCATCGTCTTCATGCAAAATGTTAATGCCTGTTAAGGAAGGAGCAGCTACAGCACCCTCTTTACGGATGTATACAATCTGACCTGGCGTCAGCGCCTCATTAAACTTCGTTACGACCTTCTGATCCACCGATACCTGTCCGCGACCCAGAATGGACTTCACCGCGTTGCGTCCCGATTTCAGATGTTGCAGCAAGAAATTCAACAGTTCATCCGGTTCAGTTACTTTGTACTGGCGTGGTGGTTCCTGCTTGCGATAGTAGGCATTGCCTGGTCGTTTGGATGCGCTGGCATTTTTGGGTTTGTTGCCTCCAGCTTTCTTGGGTGCACCCGACGATTTCGCAGCTATTGGCTTCTTATTCTCCTCAGTATTGCGTGATGCGGAAGCACCTGATGCTTTGGCAGATGAGAAGTTAGACTTGCCGGAACGTGCTGCAGATGAACCGGCATATGATTTCCCTTTGGCCGAGGCCGATGTCTTGCCCGTTGGACGTTTGCGTTTATTCATGAATAGTAATCTCCTTTTGAACAGCCTGTACCGCTTGTGTGCATACGATCCGTTCTTTTTCGTTATGCAGTTCAATATACCATTAACGGCAGATAAATAAAAATAGGTTTATGGAATCTGTTATTCATCCAATCAATGGAGGGTGGAGACTCATAGAATAACGTATCCTATAGTATTGGAGGTGTTTACTCATGGGAACATTTCTAGATATGAGAAGTTCGATGAACTCAGCAACTGCAGGACTGCCCGGCGTATCCATTTCAAATTCCCCGGTACTGTTCGGCATTATTGGATTGCAGACCCAGGGAGTTTCCAATCCACTTATTACCTTCGCTGGTACGATTGGCGTTATTGGTGAACCTGGGGATTCGTTCGTTGTTGAGATCGTACGTGGCAGCGTATATACTCCGGCGAACGTAATTTATCGGGCTGAAGCTACTGTAGGTGAAGGTGTCGAATTCCATTCGTTCACGGCACAGGATCTGAACGTCCCGCCGGCCCTGGAGAGTGTGTACTCTTCGTTTATTTCGGGGGTCTCCACAGCTACACGAACCGGACCAGAAGTATTCTATGGTATTGCATCTACAAACTAGTTCGGTCAAAGATAAGGAATCCCGGCTCAAGTGAGTCCGGGATTTTTGCTGTCCTAACCTATGAAGGTGATGTCAATGATAATCGGGGGTACAGGGAGATGATTGCAGATCAGTTGGGGCGGCCATTCAAAATGATATTGTTGGCTTTGCCGAAGTCGATGGCGACTTTGCCCGCTAGTGCTGCCGTACGCTCAGCAAGTACAACAGCGTTGACCCCGCAGGAGAAGAGAGCCACATCGAAGGTATGCTGGTTCGTTTGAATCCACTGCAGCGTTTCCTTCATTTGATCCCAGCTATCGAAGGGAAGAGCAGCTGCAATGTTCAGATGATAGGGTTCCTGTACGAGTGCGGTACGAAGTTTCTCGATGTCGCGTGTAACAAGTAGTACCCGCTTTCCTGCAAGCATTTCCCAAAAGCGTGGCATCTGGGCCAATTCCCGATTTACACAGGCATGGCAAGTGAGCGCTGGAGAGATACCGAAATGAGCAAACAACATGTCGGTCAGCGGTCTTTTGAGATATTCCGGAGCACTGATTGTAAGGTCACCTAGTGGAAGCACCCCTACAAGACTGGCCCGTTGCAGGGAAGCGGCAATCAAATCCCTGAGCTCAAAGTTGGGCAGATGAACCCCTTTTTGACCCCGATTGGCCTTGATGGCCCAGCGTTCCTGAAGGACCTGTTTTGTGGTCCAGATCACATCCTGGGACATGACAATATTCTCGCCATCGCCGACACGGACAAGGGAGAAAGGACGCTTTTCTTTGAGCGCCAACTCAAGTTGATTAAGCACACCATCGATTTCAAGATAAATCGGATTCATGGCAGGATTTGGCCTCCTTATAAATTCAACTACTCTATTCTATGTTACTGCCTCGACAACGTCCTGTACGTTCGACCTGTAGGGCGAATCTTCGGGTGTATATCAATCTATTTCGTTAGAATCCAGTGCATATGTCTCGAACCGCTTCTATCAACATCTCATACCTTATAGAGCGGGCAGGATTCGCAAGCGAAACGCGGATGGCTGTCAGCTACCCGACAGTTTGAAGTTGTGTTTCGTATGGAAGCATCTGTTGAATCTATGAAAATAATTTGTACTCGCTGAACACAGATGGCAGAAAAAATGAGGAGGAGTGTCATGTCCAGGAAAGTGGTTATTGAGATTAATTTCAACAATTATGGGTTTGACCCGCAGCGATTGACGAGAGAATGGCTGGAGCGGCGGATGGGCATTTTTCGCACATTTACATTGCACTGCCTGAAAGCTCAGACGAATCAGGATTTCTTGACAGTGGTGAAATTATCCAAGGAGTCGGGAGAATTAATGCAGGAGATTCTCGCGGAACAGGAGCCGTTGCCAGCCAACATTCGTTTCGGAACTCATATTGAGAGTGTACGGGCGATTTTGGCATTTGCTGAAGGGACGGAGCACATCTATATTGCCCGTCTGGATTCGGATGACTTCTATCACCGGACCTTTGTACAGCAGCTATATGACGTGCAGCCACAGCCGCAGACGATGGCGCTGATTAATCAGAACGGTTATCTGTGGGATAGTGTGAATAACGAGATGGCACCGACGTTCCATCGTTCTCCGCAATTCTATGTCTACCTGTACAAGACGGCGGAGTATGCATCCGGGTATCGGGTGAAGCTTCCAGGCCGAGGCACACACGGCAATGTTATCGATCTGCCGCATGAACTGCTGGCGCCGCGTAATTACGTCAATATCATTCATTCGAGCAATACTTCGGTCAAAAAGGTACCAGCTAAAGACCGGTTAAGCCGAGATGAGATGGCACAGGTATTACGCGAATTCATGAACTGATCAGGGAGGGGTATATGCATGATTAAAGGACAAACGATTCTGGTTACCGGGGGCACCGGCTCCTGGGGACAAAAGTTGACCGAGGTGCTTCTAGAACAGGACCCGGCAGAGATTCGCCTCCTGTCACGTAACGAATATGCTCAGATTGCGATGCAGCGAGAATTCAATCATGACCCGCGTTTACGCCTTATGATCGGGGATATAAGGGATTACCAGGCTGTGGAGGAAGCATGCAAAGGTGTGGATGTAATCTTCCATCTGGCAGCATTAAAACATGTTCCAGTATGTGAGGATCAGCCGGATGAAGCGTTCAAGACGAATGTAATCGGGACGCAGAATATTATTCGTGCTGCCATTCGCATGCAGGTTCCGAAAGTCATTGATGTGTCCACCGATAAGGCGGTAGATCCGATTAACGTATACGGGATGACGAAGGCCTTGGGTGAGAAAATGATGATTCGTGCCAATTGGCTGAGTAAAGGTACGCGGTTTGTCTGCATTCGTGGAGGCAATGTGCTTGGAACCAGTGGTAGCGTGGTGCCTTTATTCCGACGTCAGATTGATGAAGGCAAGAGCCTGACCATTACGGACAAAGGTATGACCCGCTTTTTCCTGACGCGCACCGAGGCCATACATCTACTGCTTAAGGCAGCTGAGGCTGCTGTGGGCGGGGAGACGTTTGTGATGAAAATGAAGGCTTGCAAGATGACGGAACTGGCCTCCGTCATGTTGGAACAGGCGGGCCGTCCATCCTTCGACTATAAGGTGACGGGCATACGTCCAGGTGAGAAATTGCATGAAGTGCTGATCTCGCCTTTTGAAGCACCGCGCACTCGTCAATATGATGCGCAGTATTACGTGATCCTGCCGGAGCACCCGGACAAGGGGCTGACAGATCAGTACAGCAGCCTGCCTCGTGTGAACTTCTCCGAGTATCGTTCGGACAGTGCCATGATGAACAAGCCAGCGATTGCCAATTTCTTGCGTGCAGGGGGCTATATCGACTAATCGAAGGGAGGCGGAGCATTTGGAGGTGGAAGAGATGGAAGAGAAACATCAGCACGAGCAGCACGAAGGAAAAGAAGGGCCGCAGCAACATAATACACTTCAACACATCAATGACCGCTCCCTGAAGGCTGTTATCATCGGTCTCGGTTATGTTGGTTTACCCATGGCCGTGGAGATGGCACAGGCAGGTTATCAGGTCCACGGGATTGATATCGATACCTCCAAGATAGCCAAGCTGAACGCCGGGCATTCGTATGTCATCGGTATAGAAGATGATGTCCTGCAGTCGCTTATGCAGACAGGATTGTTCACGGCAAGTGACGATTATGCAGCAGTGGCGCAGGCGAATGTGATTGTCATCTGTGTACCCACTCCGCTGACCGCCGAGCATCAGCCGGATATCTCTTATATCTCGGCAGCGGTGGATGGTATGACTCCTTATCTGCTGGAGGGCAGTCTCGTCATATTGGAGAGTACGACTTATCCAGGAACGACCGAGGAACGCGTGAAACAACCCATTGAAGCAGCAAACGGCTGGCGAGCTGGAGAACAGTTCTATGTCTGTTATTCTCCAGAGCGTGTAGATCCGGGCAGTGTACATTATGGTGTGAAAAATACCCCGAAGATCATTGGCGGCTCCACACCCGCTTGTCTGACCTATGGCACACAGTTCTACGGTTCATTCCTCAACGAAGTTGTTCCGGTCAGTTCAACAACAGTAGCGGAAACGGCAAAACTGTTCGAAAATACATTTCGCAGTGTGAACATTGCACTGGTGAATGAGTTGACTCCGGCCTGTGAACAGATGGGTGTAAACATCTGGGAGGTGCTGGGTGCGGCGGCGACCAAGCCGTTTGGTTATATGCCATTCTATCCCGGTCCCGGCATCGGCGGACATTGTATCCCAATCGATCCGATCTATCTGTCCTGGGCTGCAAGCCGTCAGGGAGCGGAGCTGCAATTCATCCAGCTGGCGGATGCAACCAATCGGCAGATGCCAGAGAGAGTGGTGAAGCGTGCAGCGGAGCTGCTGGAGAAGAATGGTGTATCTGTTCGGGGAGCGCGCGTTGTTCTGGCGGGTATGGCTTATAAAAAAGACATCGACGACCTGCGCGAATCACCAGCATTGGATGTCTTCCGGCTGCTGAGCGCAGCGGGTGCAGAAGTCGTTTTCACTGATCCAATGGTGCCTGTCTTCCGCAAGGATGACGGTACGTTGCTTCAATCCCGGCCTGCTACGCCGGAATTGTGGACATGGGCTGATCTGGTGATCATCACGACGGATCATTCGGCATTCGATTATCAGGAGATGGCGGATCATGCGAAGCTGATTTTTGATACACGCAACGCAACTGCTGGATGCCACGGGGGAAATATTGTGGTGCTGGGCCAGCCCGTTCGGCAAGGAAAAAAGGGGGATACCTATGGCGAATCATGACCGAGTGAGTGAACGCTATTATGGCGAGATTAATTCGGAAGATTCTCATGAAGCGACAAGAACCCGTATCCACTGGATGTGCCGTGAAGCGAAGGGTACGCGGATTTTGGATGTCGGGTGCAGTCAGGGTATTGCCTCCATTCTGCTGGCGCGTGAAGGTTTTCGTGTAACGGGGGTAGACCTGGAGGAAGAAAGCATTCGGTATGCACAAGCCGAGCTTGCCAAAGAGTCTAAGCCGGTTCGGAGCAATGTGGATTTTCGGATGCTGGACATTACGCAATGGAAAGTCAGGACGACCTTTGACACTATATTACTTGGGGAAGTATTGGAGCATTTTGCCCATCCAGAGACGTTATTGTTGCAGATATATCACCTGCTGCATGTGAAAGGAACACTGGTGGTAACGGTCCCTTACGGATATCATCCATTCTATGATCATAAACAGACGTTCTATGCTGGTAACCTGGCGATGTGCCTGATGCCGTATTTTGAAGTCATGAAACTGGAAGTCCATCATAAATATCTATGTTGTGTGGCACGAAGGCGGCGGGAAGTGCAGCTACGTGTCTTGCCAACCATGGATCAACTGAAAGAGTGGATGGAGCTGGATCATGTCCATTTTGCCGAGGTGGAACAACAGCATCTTCGCGTAATGAAGCAGCGCAAGAAGGCACTGGACAGTGCGGTGGAGCAGGTGAGACGGCTTCGCCGTCAGGAGAACGGGGAAGGATAGGGGGACCTTGCAAGATCGACATTTCGCAATACGCGTACGACAGGAAGGGGCTCAAAACGTGATCACCATCAGTCTGTGCATGATTGTGAAGAACGAGGAACGCACGCTGGCGCGCTGTCTTGATTCGGTTGCCGGCATCGCGGACGAGATCGTCATTGTGGATACCGGTTCATCGGATCGTACGATGGACATCGCTGCGCAGTATACCGACCAGGTATACACGTATGAATGGAAGGAAGACTTTGCCGCAGCGCGGAATGAGTCATTCGCCAAAGCTACGCAGGAGTATATCCTGTGGCTGGATGCGGATGATGTGCTGCTGCCCGCGGAACGGGCGAAGCTGGAGATGTTGAAGAAGCAGTTGCCGTCTGAGGGGGAGACGGCGGCTGTGATCTTGAACTACACGCTTGCCGAGGGCCCGGAGGGAAGTCCACTCGTGACGGACCGACGGCTTCGCCTGGTCAAGCGGGATGCCGGGTGCCGCTGGCATGGCCGGCTGCACGAGCAGCTTAGCTTCCCGCGGGGCGAGGTGATTACGGCAGATATTGCCGTCACGCACCGCCGCGAAGCGGGACATCATTCGGCGCGAAACGTGCGCATTCTGCGCAAATGGATCGCCGAAGAGGGCGTAGCCCAAGGTCGCCTGCTGTTCTATTATGCAGGCGAATGTTATGACCGCAAGCGTTATGCGGCGGCGGCACGCGGGTACGCGAAGCTGCTGGAGCAGCCAAGCGGTTACCGCGAGGATCGCCTGATTGCCTGTGCGCGGCTGGCGGAATGTCATGAACGACTTGGCGAGCCGGGCCGTAAGCTCGGCGCATTGCTGAAGTCATTCCAATATGATCTGCCGCATGCCGATTTCTGCTGCGCCATTGCAGCCTGCTTCCATGAACGGCAGGAACCCGTCTCTGCGATCTACTGGTATATGCAGGCGGTCGATGTGAGCAGCCACGATCCGGGTCTGCGCCCGGTGCCCGTTGCCTGCCGTACCTGGCTACCACATGCCCGGCTATCCATATGTTATGCGCATCTGGGCAACTGGGAACAGGCATTATTGCATAACAACAAAGCCCGGGAGTATCTGCCAGACGATCCGGGGCTGCTTGCCAATCGGCAGAAGCTGGAAGTGGTAGTGCGCAAGGAGATGAAGGAGCGGGAAGAACGTGGTGAGGTTTCACCTCGTAAGTAGGAAGACAAACTGGGACAGAAGAGGAACGATAATATGTAGAACAAGAGCAGCCCCGCTTGACCGAGAAAGTCGGTGAGCGGGGCTTGCTTTATGATATATACTTCACTTGTATCGTGAAGCTACTGATGCGTGATGCAATGAGCACTACGCATCACGATAATCAGCCATGCAATCAGGGTTACATGTTAGCTGATAAGTTGCATTATTTTATGGGAACCAAGCATCGTACATATTGATCCTTCATACGTAAGCTTTGGCAGGCCCAGCCCCAGCCGTCATATATTTCATCATCCATGTTGAGAGTAATAGTCTCATCTATGTATTCATTCCAGTTTTCAATTCGTAGTGTGTTTTCACTTTCCCATTCCAGATGGTTATTTCCGTGGTGCTCGGCACGGTATATCGTTTGGGCTGTGGAGTGCTCAGGGGCATTCGTCTTCTTCACATCGACCCACATCGTAACCCCGCCTGCCGCACCACCATAGGGCACACCATAAATCTCGGCAGTATACTCACCATTCTGTGAAGGCATGGAATAGCTCAATTCTCCTTTCTCAGAACGGTCAAACGTGGAGAAGTATGGACGGAGCCAAAAATACAGAAATATGGCGGTAAACAGCGTAAGAATCAATAATGTAAATGTAGTGAAAATCGGGTGTCTACGTATCCAAGATTTTGGTGGTGAGATGTTTGAAGAATCAATAGCATGTGGATATTGTTTCATAATAAATTGCCCTCCTTTAGAGGTGTTGGGTAGGAACAATATAAGGAAATGGAGATATTGATATGCCAAATGTCTTCTCCTGAAGGTATTCATTAATTAATGGTAACACACTGCATTTATTAATTAATAACAAATAATAAAATAACCCTTAAATAAAGAGGTACTAAATTATAATGGAGGAAGACGGCATTGATAGCAAATTTAGGGTTACAAGAAGCAAGGGGAATTAATAGTTTGTTGTGGAATGTTTAACATATATAAAGGTGGTTAATGCTGCAATTACTTACGACAAGCATGGTATAATAGAAAGAAACGGAGTTGATGGTCAGATGTCTGATTTGCTCGATCCTCGAAACGATTTTGTTTTCAAGCGTATTTTTGGCAGTGAGGAAAATAAAGATGTCCTGCTTGTGTTCTTGAACCGAACGTTTGCAGAGTCGGGTGAGCAGCCACTGACAGAGATCGTACTTCTCAACGGCGAAAACAGCTGAAGGTAAGCTGATCAACATTGAAATGCAGTTATTTAATAAATATGATATCGAAAAGCGTACCCTATACTACTGGAGTAAGCGTTATTCGAGTCAGCTACAGGAAGGTCAAACATACAAGGAATTGAAAAAGTGTGTTACCATAAATATTTTGAATTACTCGTTTATCGCGAATGAGCGTTATCATAATGTGTTTCACCTGAGGGAAGACCACACTGGACTTGAATTGAGTGATGATCTTGAAGTGCATTTCATGGAGCTGTCCAAACTGGACGATCAACGCGTTCCGATGGAAGGTGGGCTGATCAACTGGCTTTTATTCTTGAAGGGTGCTGACAAATCCAATTGGGAGGTGCTGCAAATGAATGAACCTACGTTGAAAAAAGCGATGGATACGCTGGAGTTTCTCAGTCAGGATCAGGAAGCGCGTCGCCTGTATGAAGAGCGGCAGAAGTATTTGCATGACGAAGCTTCCATGATTGAGTGGGCTACGGAAAAGGGAATAGCCAAGGGGATAGAAAAGGGACTAGTAGAAGGGGAACAAAGAAGGCGATTGAGATTGCAAAAAACATGCTCTCATTTGGGATTGAAGTTTCAGTGATTGCCAAAACAAGTGGTCTAACTGTGTCTGAAGTTGAGGCGTTGAAAGATTAGAAGCGCATCCATTACAAAACAGTGCTGGATGGCTTAGGGTTTGTCAAGATTAATGCAATCGTTTTGTCCAACTAGGGCAGGACGGTTGTTTTTATTTTGGTGAAGAAGCTTCAAACGTTTTACAGTAAAACGCGGTTGCTCATTCGGGGCTGGGCCGTTAAACTAAAGGGAGCGGCGTTTGCTTGACGGACAAGTCATGAGAACGCCATTTTGTTGTCAAGGATGCGGTATATGCCCGCTTTCGGATGTCAGAATCGGATCGGACCAAGCTGGTGGAAGAACACCGGTGATAAGTAAGGAGTCTTTACATGAGTGTGCAAACACCTACATTAGAAGAAGCGCAGGGTCTCCTGCAAAAATATTATGGCTACCCCGACTTCCGTGAGGGACAGAAAAAGATCGTAGCCAGCCTGCTGGAACGCGAAGATACGCTTGGCATTATGCCAACTGGGGGCGGTAAGTCGATCTGTTATCAGATCCCCGCTCTGTTATATTCGGGACTGACGCTTGTCGTCTCCCCGTTGATCTCATTAATGAAGGACCAGGTCGATGCGTTGACGACCGCCGGAATTGCTGCCGCGTATATTAATAGTACACTTAGCGGCAAAGAAGTGAATGATCGCATCCGCGCGGCGCAGCGCGGTGAGCTGAAGTTGCTCTATGTCGCGCCTGAGCGACTGGAGCTGGATTGGTTCCGCGAGGAGATGGGCTATTTGCCGATCTCTTGCGTTGCCGTGGATGAGGCCCACTGTGTATCTCAGTGGGGGCATGATTTTCGAACAAGCTACCTCGCGGTAGCGCCGTTTGTGGATAGTTTGCCGGAACGGCCTGTGGTTGCGGCCTTTACGGCTACAGCGACGCCCGAGGTTATGGGCGATATTCTGCGGCTGCTGCGTTTGCAGGACCCGCAGACATACGTGACCGGACTTGGGCGGGATAATCTGGCGTTTAGCGTGCTGCGCGGCGAGAGCAAGAAGGACTTTGTCCTGAATTATGCGCGCGAGCATGCCAGCGAGCCGGGGATTGTGTACGCCGCGACCCGTAAGGACGTGGACGATCTGCATCAGCGTTTGTTGCAGGCGGGGTTGCCCGCAGGACGCTATCATGCCGGGATGACGGACGATGAACGGTCCCAGAGCCAGGAAGCTTTTTTGTACGATGATATCCGAGTGATGGTGGCGACCAATGCGTTCGGCATGGGGATTGATAAATCGAACGTGCGTTACGTGATTCATAACAGCATGCCGAAGAACATGGAAGCATATGTGCAGGAAGCTGGACGTGCGGGACGGGACGGTGAGCCAAGCCAGTGTATTCTGCTATTCGGGGCACAGGACATTATCACCCAGAAGTTTCTGATTGAGCAGAACCCAATGGAGGGCGACCGCAAACAGAACGATTACCGGAAGCTGCAACAGATGGTGGATTACTGTTATACAACTCGCTGTCTGCGTAGCGCGCAACTGGATTATTTCGGTGAGGTGCATGACGATAAACCGTGCGGCACTTGCAGTTCTTGTACGGACGATCGCGAGCTAGTAGACATGACGATAGATGCGCAGAAAATATTTAGCTGTATTCATCGCATGCGTGAACGGTATGGTGTATCCTTGGTCGCTTCGGTGCTCAAAGGTTCTCGTGCCAAAAAAGTGCTCGATTACGGCTTCAACTCTCTGCCAACCTATGGTGTGATGGGCAATCGGACAGAGCGTGAGATTTCAGAGATCATCAACGTGATGGTATCCGAAGGCTATCTGATGCTGTCCGAGGGACAATATCCGGTTGTGCGTTTGCAGCCCCTGGCGGTGGAAGTACTTAAAGGCCAGCGTGAAGTGATGCAGCGTGTGGTCCGCAAGACAGCGGCGACGGCTTCGGGTACGAACTATGGCGGACGTCGTGGTCGTGATGCGATGCCGTCTGCGGTGAATGAGACGGTATTCGAACAGCTGCGTCTGATCCGTCGTGATCTGGCGGCGAAAGAGCATGTACCGTCTTATATTATTTTCAATGATGCGACCCTGCGCGAGATGAGTGTGGTATGTCCGCAGACGGAACGTGACATGCTGGATATCAAAGGGGTCGGTGAGGTCAAGTACCGCAAGTACGGACTGCCGTTCCTGGAGTTTTTCCAGAAGCAATCGGGCGAGGAAGTGGATACGGATGATGATGCTTTTTACGAGTATGAGTAGGTATGAGAAGGTATAAGTAAGTATGAGTGAGTATGATCAATTATGGGCGAGTTTGGCTGGTTGGAATGGAGTAAGAATTGTTGTTACATTCGCGCTTTCAGGTCTTTGAAGTTCATGACTCGTAAAGCTTAATTGATTAAAAAGTTGATAGATATGCCTCGTGCTATTCGATGACTTGTCCATGATACGGGGAAAGTGACTGGCACAGGTTTTTGGCTAAAGCCTCAAAGCTCAAGGCAGTAAGAAGTGGATATCGAATCGTGGATGGAACGCGAATGAGGTCTTTTACAAGTTGAAGTTGAGTTTGAAGTTGATTATGGTGTCTTTACGGTGTGGACATAAGACGGTGGATTGTCTTTCAAAAGGTGGACATGGGCGTTAGAAATGGCCGACTGTAGACTGCACAACATGTAGTTTAATTGTATGTATTTTGTGCTGTATGTTGTGGTTTGTGGGTGGCGAGATGTATATGTCTTTTTGAAAAGAGTGTCCACTCTTTGAAAGACAAAAGTTAGATATGTCCATGAGAGATGGAATGGCTATCATTAGAGAGGTTTGCATGAACAGCGTCCGAGGTAGGATGGCTGTGCAGCTTTCCTTTTACCAAAAAAATATGGTCTGGGTGTCCAGGCAAAGGTTGTGAACCATGAAGGTTATTCTTTCTACATTAAATGCAAAGTACATCCATACCTCCTTGGCCTTGCGGTGTCTGAAGGCGTACAGTGAGAAGGATTTTGATATTGACCTGGCGGAGTATACGATCAAGGACCCGGTGATGAATATTGTGTCTGATCTTTATCAGCGCGGCGCGGACGTGATTGGGTTCTCGTGTTACATCTGGAACATTGAAGAGACGATCAAGGTCATTGATAATCTGAAAAAGGTTATGCCGAACGTGAAAATTCTACTGGGCGGGCCGGAAGTGTCCTATGACACGGAATATTGGATGAACCGGATTCCCAATGTCGATTACATCGTGATGGGTGAAGGGGAAGAGACGCTGCATCAGCTTTTGACGGAGCTGCAGGGGAGTAAGAAGTTCCACTTTGTGTATGGACTGGCGTATCGCAAAGGGGAAGAGGTCATTCTCATGCCAGGACGGCCGAAAGCGGATCTGAATGATCTGCCGTCACCGCATCGATTTGAAGAGGATATCCCGGATCTCGGGAAGCGGGTTGTTTATTTTGAGACCAGTCGGGGCTGTCCGTTCAGTTGTCAGTTCTGTCTGTCCAGTATCGAGGTCGGCGTGCGGTATTACGATATTGAGCGGACGAAGTCGGACATTCTGTACCTGATTGAGAAGGGTGCGAAGCTGATCAAGTTTGTGGACCGGACATTCAACATCAAGCGGGATTATGCACTTGAAATGTTCAAATTCCTGATCGAGAATCATCAGGGGACGGTGTTCCAGTTTGAAATTACGGCGGATATTATGCGCCCCGAAGTACTGGATTATCTGGCAGAGAATGCGCCACCGGGCACATTCCGCTTCGAGATCGGGGTTCAGTCCACGAATGATCCAACGAATGAACTGGTGAAACGCCGTCAGAACTTTACCAAGCTGAGCCGTACCGTGAATAAGGTGAAAGCCAGCGGCAAAATCGACCAGCATCTGGATCTCATCGCTGGACTGCCGGAGGAAGATTACAATACGTTCCGCAAGACGTTTAACGATGTGTTTGCACTGGGACCAGAGGAGCTTCAGCTCGGATTCCTCAAAATGCTACGTGGTACGGGTCTGCGTCTGGATGCGGAGAAGTACAACTACACATACATGGATCACGCGCCGTATGAGATTCTGGGCAGTGACGTGCTGCCGTTCAGCGACATTGTGCGCTTGAAGCGGCTGGAGGATGTGCTGGAGAAATACTGGAACGCACACCGGATGGACCATACGCTGAAGTATCTGATGGAGCAGGAGTTCAACTCGCCATTTGATTTCTTCCAAGCATTCGGGGATTACTGGGAGGGGCAGGGGTGGCAGAAGATCGGTCACCAATTGGAGGATCTGTTCACTCGTCTGCACAGCTTCCTGGAGTCGCGGGACACGCCGCATATGGATATCGTGCTCGGCCTGATGAAGCTCGACTATTTCCTCGGCCACAAATACAAACCACGTAAAATCTGGTGGGAAGATCCGCTCCAGAAAGACCAGTGGGCGGGTTATATGAAAACGTTGGCTGAACGTCCGGAAGACGTTCGTCTGCCACGCGTTGCCGGTGCCTCAGGCAAGGCATGGCTGGAAAGTAGCGGCACGGGCCCGAGTGCCGCTGTGGCAAGTTCGGCTGCTGCCGGGGAAGACGCTGCCGCAGATGCGGCGGATGTGATCGGCAGCGAAGCTGGGGATGCAGCGTCGCTCACTTCGGGCGACGCAACAGGGTCCGCCGCGGATGGAGCGGCGGACATGGAAGCCGGCAACGCTTCGCGTGCGTTGCCGATGACCTCGGCCATGACCGCACAGACGGTCATGGGTGCCCGTGCTTTCGCCGACCTTGGTCTCGGCGAAAAGGAATTGCAGAAGCACACCGTATTGGATGTGCTTCCGTTCCGGCTTGAGCGTGTGCTAGCTGGCGCCAGCCCGCTTGCCGCGAAAGGCCGGACGCTGCTGGTCGTTGTGTACCAGCAGCATGAAGGGCAGCAGGCGCAGTATTACACGCTGCCGCTGGGAGAAGAAGCCGCTGCCATGTAGGTGCAGCGGCCTTCAGATGAGCACCGCGATCATTGACGCGGTGCATTCCCTTTGAGCTGCTGCGCCTATGGGACGCAGCAGCCTTCCACAAGCTGCATGGCTAATTGGCATCATGCAGCAGGGAGAAGTGCCACGGCTTTGCGGTCGTGGCACTTTTTGTACGCATCACGGCTATGCGCTCGTGATGCTGCAATGGTGAGTACCGCGATTATTAACGTGGTACAACCCTATGAGTTGCTGCATCCATTGTACGCAGCAACTCACCCTTACGCGGCTTGCCATTGCACAAGCCGCGCTCCCGCTTTACTTTTACAACATCATATGTTTCCGAAAGTATCGGAAGGTCGTCTGATTCCCTAGTGGATGAAGAAGGGCCTTCCTTTTTGTTTTTCCGAATTTGGTTCAAAAACATAATCTATCCAAACGAAGGAGAGTTTCCTAATGAATAAATATGCTACTACTGAAAAGGCGATTACCATAACTAAAGGTTCCGCTGAGTTACTGCACCTTCATATCCCATATAACCCTGACGTTCTGATTACCCCAGAGTTGTGGGTGGAAAATGAGCATTTACAGCAATGGAAAGCTAGTAAGGGAAACCATCCATGGAGCAAAGAGCCGTTACAGAAGGCACTAAAGTTACGAGGATACACTGCAAAACGATTAAAGCATATTGTAATCAGGTCGAACGTTTTCTGAGTAGCTTTCCTCTTAAAGATACCGATGTGACTACTTCCAAAGTTCAGACGTATTTTTAGGTTTGCTTGAGCGAGGGATTTCCCATTCAAGCGTGAATCAGACGATTAGCGCGCTCCGCTTCTATTGTAAACATGCGCTCCATAACCCTACGGAAATCCAGTATATTCGTCCCAAGAAGCAGACCAAGCTTCCGCGAGTATTGTCCGAAAAGGAAGTCGCTCAATTGCTCAAATCCGTAACCAACCCTAAACATAAGGCCATTTTGTTTCTAACCTACTCTTCTGGACTTCGTGTAAGTGAAGTTGTGCGTCTGCGATGCAGCGATCTTGATATTGAAAGGCAAACACTCATCGTGAGACAGGGGAAGGGGCAAAAGGATCGGAGAACGATCCTATCGAGTCTAGCGTGGGATATGGTGCAGAAATACATCACTGAATATAGACCAAGTCGTTGGCTCTTTCCAGGACAATCTTCTAATCGACATCTTGCGGAGCGGAGTGTGCAGAAGGTTTTTGAAGAAGCTAGACAATGCACAGGCATTGTGAGAAAGGTTAGTATTCATGTATTGAGGCACTCTTTCGCTACTCATTTGTTGGAAAACGGAACAGACCTGCGCTATATTCAGGAGCTCCTTGGTCATACGAGTGCACGAACAACTCAGCGATATACGCATGTTAGTACTAAAAATATTCAAGGTATTCAGAGCCCACTGGATCGTATGGATCTTGGAGATTAAGCGCTCCCACAAATCTACCTTTTTCACCAAATTCTTCTTCGCAAATACCACAGCATAGGTTATCATATACGTAGTTCAGATACCTGGCAGGATGTGTGGTATTTACGAAGTACATAAATAAGATGTTATATGAAATTATGATGCAAGTTCTTATCAAAATCAAAAACTATGAGGTGCATAATGCCAAGACTAATTACATTGGCTGATGGAAGATCAGTAGAAGTTGAATGTGTAAGCTGCGCATTGACAAGTGGTTTGATTTCTTCAACAGGTGGAGTAATTTTTGAATCAAGCAACTTTCATGTCCATCAAGATATTGCTTACCCAATTAAAGGGTTAGTTATATTAGCTTCAAAGAGGCATTTCTACTGCATGGATGAATTAACTGATGAAGAGCGATTAGAATTTATTTCTTTAATCCATAAGCTCAGAAGTGAACAAAGAAAACGATTGGGAATTGATAAGATCTATTATTTTTATAATGAAGATACAACACATCACTTTCATTTATGGATGGTTCCTAGATATGAATGGATGTACCAATTTGGAAATTCAGTAGAATCATTAAGACCGGCATTATTACATGCAAGGAATAATATGAATGACGATGAGAATATGAAGAGTGTAGAAGAAGGGGTTAGCATGCTAAGAGAGGGCATGAGGGATTTTGTGAGTAGCTCAAGGTAACCTCATCTAACACTGTTTTCACGCATCAGACTGACGCCCTCGGTCTGGCAGAGGAGTAATCGGGGAAGTGGATGCAACCAGACAACCCCTCCAGGGTTCATGAAAAAAATAAGAGTATAGGAGCAAAAGATATGTTGAAACCAACAACAACTTTAACAAAGTGGATAGGCATTGCTTTTGTAATATTATCCATTTTCAGACTAACTCCGATTGTCAGTCTAAATGGAAAATTGTTGTTTTGCTTTTCTATTGCAGCCTTATTCTTGATCCTATCTGATTTTATTGAATTTCTAATAGACATTGTTAATGATAAGAAGAAATTAAAGAGGGGTAGACCCTTATATGCTATGCATTCTATTTTCTTAGCAGGTGCCGCATTAGCAGTTATTTTATTACCTCATCTACTGGCCAGTGTTTCAACCAAAACAGTTAATGCATGGAGCGATTCTGTTACATTAGCAGGATTAGGTATTGCAATAACATTAATAGGACTTAAATTTGAGAGAGTGAACAAATCTATTTTTGATACTGAATTTAAAGAAACGAATCATAAAGAAAGTTCAGAAATTTAAAGAGGGTGAATGAGATTCAGGGTAGTGGCAACAGCAGATAACAGAATATTCAAGCAGCGGCTCCTTTGGAGTCTGGTCTGCGAGGTGGATTTCGAAGAAGCATTTCAGCAGACAATCCCTTTGGGGTTCATTGAATACAGGCTTTTAGAACTATGTTTTTCTAATCCTTAACGGCACAAAGTAGGTTTTATGGTGGTGATTAATTATGTAGTTTGGTTCATTATTATTTTTTTAGAAGACTTACAAATAGGGAGAGCCACTATGAAGAAAATACTAAGTAAAACAGGCACATCAACAGTATGTGTCATCCTACTTATCGCAATTATTACTACTATAGCGTGTTGGGATGAACTTGGGAGTTTGATAAGGACGGGGAATTATGATAATACGGAACATATGGTGAAAACCATAATGGCCAAATCAGCGACTCCAGGGGTAGCTATAGTAGTATCAGAGCAGGGCAAGACAAAATATATGAATTACGGATATGCAGATGTTAATAATAAGAAGAGGGTAACTGAAGAGTCATTATTTGAGTTGGGATCGACTACAAAGGCATTTACGGCTTTGGGCGTTATTTTATTAGAGAATGAGGGCTACTTTTCTCTTTCAGATTCTATTTCAGACTATATTCCATCGTTTGAGCCAACCATTAAGGGTGAGAAAGCTAATATTACGATTCATCAGTTGCTAGCTCATACAAGTGGAATTCCACCGTGGAGTATTCGGTTAATTCCTGAAGGTACCACGGAGGATATGCTTGAAAAAACGATACATAATGTGTCAGATATTGTATTAGATACGTATCCTGGGACAGCATATAATTATGCTACAGTTAATTATGATATTTTAGCGATGATTATTGAAAAAGTTACAGGCATGCGTTATCAGGATTACATGACTGAAAACATACTGGTTCCTTTAGGAATGACTGATAGTTATTTTTCAACCGGTCAGGAAAAGGAAGCTGATAAACTTACCAAAGGATATCGTGTATTTTTTGGAAGAAGCTTAGAATATGATGCCCCTAGATATTATGGGAATATAGCTGCAGGATATTTGGTAACGAATTCAAAAGATTTGGAACGCTGGATTAATGCCCAAATGGGGATAGGCGATATACCAGATAATTTATTGAAAGCGATAGAACAATCTCATCAAGTCGACATCAAAACGGCGGGATACGAAGATGAAGATCATTACTATTCATTCGGATGGAGTATTGATACGAAAAATAGAGTTGCTAGTCATAATGGATCTAATCCTAATTACTCCTCACAGGTTCTTATTGATTTAGAAAAGCAGCAGGCCATATTTGTTCTGGCTAATTTGAATTCAACTGCACCATCGCTAATTACTAATAATATTTATGAGGATATGAATGGAAATCGTATGAATAAATTTAATTATGATGACGTGTATCTATTAATTGATTTGGTATTTTCATTCTTAGTAATAATAGCCGTCGTTATCTTATGTGTCCAAGCAATTAAACTCGTTAGAAGAATAAAACTCAATATTATAGATGAAAAGTTAAGGTTCAGAAAAATGATAGGAAGTAGTATCGCACTAATCTTAAGCATTATGCTTTTGGTGTTGGTAATGATCTTCCCTTATCTACTAGACAATAATTATTTAATGATAAGGGTGTGGATGTCGTATTCAATATTTATTTGGATGGGGCTTACTTCTATCAATTGTATTTTATCGATAATAATTAATATTAAAATAATCGGAATTATTAGAAGTATTTTATAAGACGGATTGTAATATGAAGTGCGACACCTACTGTAAATAAAAAATGGCTCATAGCCTGATTCGTGTAGAATGAAAGTTACCACACCAGCATTCACACAAGGAGAATCAGTCCATGAGTTATTCACATCTTAGCATAATCGAACGCAGCAAGCTAGAAATCCTCCACAGACAAGGCAAAAGCTCAAGAGCCATTGCAAAAGAGCTGGGAAGGCACTCATCCACGATTTGCCGTGAACTAGATCGTGTTAATTCATCGCATCCCTATCAGGCAGAACATGCTCAGAACGCTTATGAGGAGCGTCGTAAAGCCTCTGTCTCTCCAGGTAAATGGTCAGACAGCTTGGCTGCTTCACTGGAGGAAAAGCTGGAGGCAACGTGGTCTCCGGAAGGAAAGGATCATAAGGCTACCCAATTAGTAATGGCTAAAATTACTGGAAATTTTAAACGCGGCAATGAGAAAGAAACATGAGTAATATATTGAAGGGAACTCAGGAAGGCTTTGACATTACTTAACAGCATATTCACGCTTTGATCCAGTAGGCTCTTGGTCCAGCATTCAAAGACTCATCACATTTCTGTGATCTCAATGGATATGATGATGTGAACAACATTTGGAAGATGAACGGAATATTAGAATAGCACTAAAAGCAAGCCCTGAAGCATATTTATTGATGTCACATCAATCCCAAACATGGTCCAACCAATTCGAACGTTAAATGAGGCTCAACGGTATGGCTGCTGATGTATAAACAATGATCGAACCAGGCAGAGAAACACTAAGGAGGGTTCATATGAAAGCTGTGATTTGCACCAATTACGGACCGCCAGAAGTGCTACAGATGAAAGAGATGGAAAAGCCTAAACCGAAAGACCATGAGGTTTTAATTAAAGTTTTTGCAGCCACTGCACATATTGGCGATACCCGTATTCGAAGAGCTGATCCATTCTTGGTGAGACTGGTATTCGGCATGCTCAAGCCCAGGAAAAATTTAATACTTGGCCTGGAAATATCCGGTGTGATTGAGTCGGTAGGGAAAAACGTACAATCCTTTAAGGAAGGAGACAAGGTCTTTGGGCTTACAGGATTTAGTGGAGGTTATGCCGAATACATTTGTTTACCTGAAAAAGTGAAAAACGGAACCGGTGAAAAAAAAGGAATGGTTGCAATAAAGCCCGACCATTTATCCTACGAAGAAGCTGCGGTCGTTCCATCGGGAGCACTTACAGCTTTGAAAAATTTGCAAAAAGCAAAAATCAAGCCAGGTCAGAAAATATTGATCAATGGAGCATCCGGCAGCCTAGGGACGTATGCGATTCAACTTGCGAAATACTATGGGGCAGAAGTCACAGCGGTGTGCAGTAAAAGTAATTTTGGATTGGTAGAATCTATAGGAGCGGATAAAGTAATCGATTATACCGAAGAAGACTTTACACAATCAGAAACGAAATACGATATCGTTTATGATGCCGTAATAAAAGCCAAACCCTCACAATGCCAAAAAATCCTAACACCCAATGGTGTTTTTCTAAACAACAGTCGACTTCCGAAAATGGAAGAAGCCGATTTACTCTTTCTCAAAGAGTTGATCGAGGAAAACAAACTAAAACCGATCATCGATCGAACCTATGCTTTGGATGAAATTGTGGAGGCCCACCGATATGTGGATACCGGGCGTAAGAAAGGCAATGTGGCAATAACGATCAGATAGAATGAAGGATGTATATAGAAATGCAGTTTTACGCTGAGGCCATGTTTTAGGGAAAAAGGTGCTTGAAGATCGGCTGCGGAAACGGTCAATCCCTGCGGTACCACAGGGAGCGTAAAGCCGCTTCCATGTAAATGCAGCGGCTCTGGGGCTAGCTTGCATGGCCAATTGGCGACATGCAGCAGAGAGAAGCGCTACGACTATGCGGTCGTGGCGCTTTTATTGCATGCATCACGGCGTAGTCCACCGTAATGCTGCTGGAATGATGAGCACCGCGGTTATTAAAACGCGGTGCAACCCCATGAGGTGCTGCACCCATTGGACGCAGCACCTCATCCTGACGCGGCTTGCCATTGTATAAGCCGAGCTCCGTTTTATCTTTTACATCACTAAAAGCATCATTTAGGTCTGAGAAAACATCGTGATATAATTAAACCGAAACCGATTAGGACAGGAGAGCTAGAGAATATGGATGATTTTACTAAGAAGCGGATTCAAAAGATTATGGATAATTACACCCAAAATGCAGTACCCGAGCACGTGAAAAGCCAGATGAAGATTAGTTATAAAATCAGAGGAAATCATGTGACGTTGATTGAAGAAAGACAAGCCTTTCGAAGCGAGCAATGGGTACAGATGCCGGTAGCACAGTTCAGATTGGATGAGAAGGCATGGAAAATCTATTGGCAGGACAGTAAGGGCAGATGGCATTTCATTGATGATATTGAACCGAATGAAGATTTTGAAACACAGCTCAAGATCGTTGACGAAGGTCATAACGGAATGTTCTGGAATTAATTTTTTCGGAAAAAAGAGTTGGAGAGTTGAGTAAGATAATTAACATTAAAGATATGAATGTCAAACCGGAAACCATTGAAGAGACGGATTCATTCTTTAGTTGGCATTCATCTTTAAGAGAATTTGGAGGCCACAGAATGGACCTGAAGACATACCTGGCAGAGAATTTTCCAAACCTGACATTAGAAAAACCGCCTCTTTTCTATGATTGGGATGTTGCAATACGATTCGAACTTGGCAATCCTCTGATGTTTGGGATAACTACGGAGCATTACATGGAACGAGTTTATCATCGATCGCTTGATTTATTTAAGGCTCTCCATGGTCAAGAAGATGAGGTCCTATTAATAACTCAAGCTTATTTTGCAGATAAGCCTAAACACAAAGTGAAGAAGTTGAACCTGTATAGTAAATATATCAAGAAGAAAGAGCCGATTAGAGCCTTGAGACTTGAGATACTTTCAGGTTTGGATTGTGAACCGGATGAAATCCCAGACCCAAGGAACAACATGTATAGGTACTGGACTAAATGTAGAGTTGAGGACCTGAAATATAATCAGTTAATCAAAGCTATATGTAATCATGATGTTGGAATAAAGCCAATGATTTATCATAGGGTGTATTTCATTAATATAAGTAAGAAAACGATATTTCATATCTATGATGATAGAGGTTGCGATGTTATTTCAGCATCAAGAGAAGAGCTAATGGATATTTATAAAGAATTTAATGATTGGATTTTAGATTATGATCGAGACAGAATTAACAATGTATTTCTAGGATAATGCGGGAAAACCTGAAATTAAATTGATCATAATCCCTAATGGAATGGATGATCGATGATCCAAGAAAGTTGTTCAGTTTGAAGGAATATACTATAGCTTGTGAGCTTTATCGTGACGGACATTTGATTTCAATTTCTGGCTCAACAGGTGGAGGTTTGATAGAACTGGACGAAAAGCATTATTACTTCATTGGTTACGAGAATATGACTCAAATGAATCTGTTCTGAATCATACATCTAAACGTGGAGATTAAAGTAATACCTAATGATTTTAGACAAAAATCGATAACTTCATCCTTTGACGTAAGCCTTGATAAAGTCGTGCAATAGATTAAAGAGGGCAGCTATGTTCGGCAAGGTCACCGTTGTTTGTACTGCGCCATCTCCATTATTTCTAATTCCTCATTAGTCCTTCTAAAATTGTGCAAGCCTATCTTACTTGATTGTGCCAGTTGGATTCATCTCTAGTTTTGCTATTCTCAAGTGATTAAGACCTGTTAAAGGTGTGATTGTTGTATGGTGAAACCTTAATTCAAATGGTACTTCTCGATGACAGAGTCGTGGAAAGTTGAGTATTCTAATAACGCTTGTGCAGTGGAGGATGGAGGTACACTATATTGACTTATTCCTTCAAGGCTGAATTTGCCTAAATTCTCATTAATTAATCCATAATCACCAAAGGAGTTTTTCATTAAGAAAAGCACACTTGTATTATCCTTCTGTAGTTCTACATAGTCATCAACTGTATATTTGACGTCTCCTTCAAGGCTAACGGGTTCAATAATCGTCAATTGGTTCTGATCTGAAGGGAAATCGTCAGGCTTCTTCAATATCTTTTCAATTTGGATGTTCGTATTGGTGTGAAAGGATTGCATGGTTCCATCATCAAATGCAGTAATGACATGCTCTCGATCTCTGAAATCTTCTGTAGCATAGCCAATAACTATCAGTTCAGCAAATGCATCTAGCTTATCAATTTCATGAAATGTTAAGGAGTTGGCTGAAAGGTTGACGACTTTATGAATGGTTACGTCCGGTTTCGATTGACCATTTACGTAAGCGATTGTACCAACAGAGATAGCCAGTACGAATAATCCAGAGAGTAGCACTACCTTCTTTTTGAAATAAGACATGATCTCATCCTCTCCGTTATATTTAACTTCTTTCGAAAGAATCTTGCTGCATTTCTACATACACATATCTGAAAATTTTTGTAAATTAATTGTACAAGACTATTAACATTCAAACAATAAGACTAAGTTTAGATAAATATAGATAGTTTTGAATTTCAAGAATGAAAGAATGATTGAAGGCGGAGATGAGATTTTCACAGAAGTGAGGCAGCTCATGTCTGATAAAGCCCTGGATCAATTTTTACACCAATTAATATCATTACAAGAAACGAAACATCATGAGAGTATTATGAAGGAGTGGTAATCCGGTGAACAGAGGAGGAGATGGTACGAATGGATCAACAGGAATACGGACGCTATTTATTAGCGATGGGTGGAGAAGAATTCAAGCCAGCAGATGATGAGGAGGTTGAAGCAGACCATCTCTACGGATTTTTTCAGTGGTTTATGCCATCTGGAGCAGGCGTTGAACGTGTGTTTGAGCCGATTCCAGAGGGCCAGCGTTTCCTGGACAGAATACGTCCGATCTATGAGATGTTGAATCCGGAGGACTTCACTGGTGAATACGTGCCAGGTTATTTCAACGGTGGACATGAGGATGCTTCCGAGGGAACATTGCGTGGTCTGGTAGAGGAGCTAATTAGAAGATTGAAGAGCCTGTTTTCCATGGTGACAGAGGATGACGAAGTGGCAGACGTAGCAAATGAAGCATTACAAGATTTGGCATGTCTGACGGAGGTCATTGTATTACCGACAGGCGAAATTAACAAGCTGGAGCAAAGATTGATTCAAGGCACGGGTGAAGAAGATGGCGATGTCGTTTACGAAGCACTCGGAGAGCTCCTCAGTTCGCGCAGTGATTACGATGAAACCATCGAGCTATTGAGCGAAGCTTACTATTCCATCGCTTGCGATTATTGGATAGCTTACTACTTGCAATGGCCCCGCTATCAAGGTCTACAGGAGGCGGAAGACTGCCTGGATCCTTACTTTGAGCTATACCGTTATGGCTATAATCTTCATTGGACTCAAAATAAGCTCTTCATCGGCAGGCGATAAAGAGCATTGGGGTTAGAAACTAGCAGTCAAACAATCATTAATCAACAAGAGAACAAGGAAAAGAAGAAAGAAAGAGGAGTAGAATTGAACGGTTACTCTTGAAGCAGAACACCTGGGCTGACTTTGGTTAAACGGAGAGATTATAAGCGCTCCAGGGCATGTTGAATATTCTACCCAACAAGGAGTTATCGGTATGAAGATAGAACCTAATAAAGAGTTTGCTTGTAAGACGGGTATTATGCTCGATAGTAAATTAATCTGGTACAAACACTTTCATCCTTTTTGTGATGACATTATCCTTGAGTACACGAACCCGCCGTACTGGATCATAGAATTAGCCACGGTACGTTATCAAGGCAGCGCTATTGAAATCGTTAACAAATACATTCACTCAGAACCTTGTATTACTTACTACAATAGTAAACTTTTCGATCAATACATTGCTTGTTTGTACATAAAGTACGACAGAAGAGAAATATCCTGGGCCAGCTTTCTGTTGGAGTCTGGCCAGTATGCTGACAGTTGTGAAGCTGTGAAAGAGCCTTGTGAATACTTCTTTGAATTATTGAATGAATATGAAGCCGAAGAATTCAACATTGAGCTTGAGCATAAACAAAGAGAAGAGATACGGGGTAAGTTTCGGGGCGAAATTCATGAAATGCAGGAGCTCTCTATGATGTGTTTAGGGAGTATTTTAAACAATATATTATGAAGGAAAGAGAAGCATCAAAATAAAATTTGTATATGATTTCGTCGTTGAAAAAGTGATTCATCGGACACGTAATTTTGAACCAAAAGAAATAGAGGAGTAAAAATAACAGCTATAAGGGAAGGCCAAAGCATGATGGAAATGAGTTTGCTTCAGCGATTGAATGCGATACATTATGAGAAATCACTTGAAGGAACTTGAAAACATTGGATCAAATCAGTTGAAACTTTTTTGGTATGTAACCTGAAATGCAGCACTAATTTCATAGATAAGGGTGATGGATGTGGAACGAGGACTCATTATATTTTTGAACGGAACGTCAAGTTCGGGGAAGACTAGCATTGCGATGGAAATGAAAAATCAGGGAGACATTCCGTTTCATCATCTATCTGTAGATCAATTTCTGCATAATTATGATCAATTCATCGATACTACATATCCAGATATGAAGCCGACAAGAGAATTAGAAGCTCATGTGATGACAGATATCCTTTTTGATCCCATCCATTCATTGTACTGTGCAACCATTAAACTGTTTTCGGAGATGGGTTTGAATGTCATCGTGGATACGGTCATCAGCAATGACAAGTGGTTTAACGGTTTTTATGATTTGCTTTCGGATTATCCAATATTGTTTGTAGGTCTACACTGCTCGAAAGAAGAACTCACCAGAAGAGAGCAGATCAGAGGAGATCGCGCGATCGGACTCGCCCATTCCCAGTTCGACTACATATACTCCTATGATGAATATGATCTGGAAGTGAACACGGAGGAGCTTAGCTCAGCTGAATGTGCCGAGAAAATATTAAGTTATATGAAGTCCGATCAGGAATACTTGGCATTTAAGAAGTTAAGTAGAAGAGACTGAGACGGAAGAATGGCCTTTCTTTTTTTCACAGTTGAAATGGGGAGAACGCTATGAATCCAGAAGATCATATCCAACACATGTTAAAGGCAATCATTGAGAAAACAAAATCCATCATCAACGATACTGGTAAACAATCCTTCGGCTCTCTGGCGTATTTCTTGGAGCACATCGTAGAGTACCAGGTTGAACAGCAATACATGTCAAACGAGTGGCACATTCGTACACCGCGTTGGCTAGGTGAGTATGGAAATACGCCTGAGGAAGAAGAGCTTCTTTCAGACATTTACCAACTGCAAGCGTATATCGCTGAAAAATTAAAGGGCGGATAAGCGGCTTACGATGTCGCATTAGTCCGGATGAAATGTCGCAAAAGTACATGGTAACGTGATGCGGAGATCGTTTATACTCTCTTTATGTTTCGATAATGAAAATCATTATCAGTATTATACATAAGGGGGATTCATCATGAATCAAGGAACAAAGGGGCAAGCGGCCGGAAACAAGGCGTATGTTACCCACAAATCACGATTATTAATGGGCTTGATGATGGCCCTTATTCTTGTACTGACTGCTTGCGGTGCCGGAGCAGGTACAGATAGCGGTAATCAGCCTGCGGCAACGCCAACGGAAACGCCTTCGAATACAGAATCACAGACTGCCGGAGCTTTCCCTGTTACCATCACGCACATGAAGGGTGAGCTGACGCTAAACGAAAAGCCACAGAAAATTGCAGTGCTTGATGTTAAGTTTCTGGATCAGATGCTAGCGGTTGGCGAGAAGCCGGCAGGCAGTGTTATCGCTGAAGGCAACACCACATTTCCAGAATACTTAGGCGATCAGCTGGGGGACGTACAAGTTCTGGGTACACGGGACGAGCCTAATCTGGAAGCCATTGTAGCCTTGGACCCGGATCTGATTATCATGACAGACTTCCAGGAGAAACAGTATGAGAATGTAAGCAAAATTGCACCTACCCTGGTACTCGACTTCTACGAAGACTGGCGTGATACGTTAGCCACAGTCGCTAAGATTACAGACAATCAGGACGAGGCAGAGACGGTGCGTAAGGCTTATGAGGAGAAAGTCGCTGGACTGAAGGCACAGCTGTCAGAGAAGATGGGAGATGAAACGGTAGCGCTGATTCGTCCGCGTAAAGAAGGCATTCGTGTTCATGGTATCGAGCATCGCACAGGCGGCATTCTGTATCAGGATTTGGGCTTGAACATGCCTGCATTCGTTGAGGGAATCAAGGATGATACTTCCGTTGAAATCTCGATGGAGAAGGTTCCTGACATTGGGGCAGATCGTTATTTTGTGCTTTCGGATGAGCTGTTTGCGGCAGAGGCCGAGGCTATGGTGAGTAATCCAGTGTGGAAGTCCCTTGATGCTGTGAAAAATAACCGCACGTATGACGTAAACTCAACACTTTGGATTGCATACTATGGCCCTCTTGCTATTAATCTTATTGTAGATCAGGCATCGGAAGCCCTGCTCGGATCGAATTAATATGAACCCATATCTCTCGACAGACTTATGGAAAGAGACAGTGGAGGATCATTCGATCTTGCTCGGTGAGCCACCTGAACATAGTGTCCGTACCATTGCTCTAAGTGAGCTGCATGACGAAGCGGCATGCCGAGAGTATATCAGTTGGTTACAAGAGTACATCGATGCGCCTGACATGAAGGTAGCCGCTTCGATGTTAGCCAAGCGAATCGGTTATCTGTGGACGGCTCCGCTGGTGACCGCGATGACTTTTCATCATCAGCATGTTTCTTTTCAGCTGGAGAACAGCTTTCTCTATCATCCGGCGCTCTCAGATCATGAGGGCGGCACACGATTTCCTTTTCTAGCGGTGAATGGACTTCAGGCTGAAGGACTAACGGGAGACAGGGCATTGTGGCTGGAAAAGGTAGTCGAGGAGATGTTTGCGGTACAGCTTACACCCCTGTTAAAGGCACTTGCTGCAATTGCGCCTCTTTCGATGAGTATTCTCTGGGAGAATATCATGGTACGCATAGGCCCACTGTATACGCCTGATGAAGACGAGCCAGAGTGGGATAGTGAGCACATCCAGGCGGACTTTTCATATCTAACGCAAGTGGCGTCTGGGCAAGTGTTCGGTGTAAGAAAGAATCCGTTGACCCGATTTACCGAGTGTAAGGACAATGTTCCAGTCGCGAAAAGCGAGCGGATCACCTGTTGTTTTTATTATCAGATGTCAGGGGAATATTGCCGGAAATGTCCGAAAATTGACAATGAGAAAGAATCTCAACTAAAATGACAACAGCAACAATTTTACCTTTGCTATTGTCAGGAGATGAGAGAAATGCCGCTGCAAGAACAGACAAGTCTATGGAGTGATACGACGATCAAGATGCTTGACGGGGATAGCGGTACTTTGCAGACAGGCAGTGTTTTACACGAAACGGATTTAACTTCAAATGTGCTGCTGCTGGCATATGGAGGGGAAGGGGAGCTTGCAATGGATGGCGAGGGTTGCCACATTGGAGCTTCTTTTGCCTGTCATGTGGTGAAGGGATCATCCTTTACGCTGACGGCCAGATCAGACGAACTTTATTATATCGTAATCATGTACGAGGCTTCTTCCACGGAAGGAGCCTCCCATGTTATGCCCTCGTATCGCAAACATCCGCTGCAAAATTCGTTTATTCAGAACCCTGTGACTCAGGCAGAATGGATTCAGAATGCGGAAAAAATCATTGCCAAATGGCGTCGTGGTGAAGGACTGGAACGGTTTCATGCCCATGCGTTGCTCCAGATTATGATCTACGAACTGATCATGGAGTATGAACGAGGTCAAGGCGGGGCAGAGTCCGACATGGTGGATGTTGTTGTGTCCTATATATCATCGCATTATCGCCAGAATCTGGAGCTTAAAGAGCTGGCTTCCCTTGCCGGTTGCAGCGTAAGACAATTACAGCGACGATTCAAACAAGAGAAGCAGCTCGGACCGATGGAGTATGTCATCCAGCTACGGATGGAAAATGCATCGCGGATGCTGCATCATACGGATGCGTCCATTGGGGAAATTGCTGAAAAAATGGGCTACCGTGACATGTATTATTTCAGTAGGGCGTTTAAGAAATATTATGGCGTCCCTCCGCTGCGTTATCGGCTTGCTGCCGCTTCGGAAACCGATGCAAACTATGCTCAATCCTTGCTGCGGAATCGCATAGCTTCTTCGTACGAGTCGGACCAAGGCCCGGTGATATGCCATATGCGAGGAGAATATCCTGTCACTCGTTCTCCACAGCGTATCGCTGTACTTGATGTTCAATATGCCGATCATATGCTCGCACTTGGGTTAACTCCAGTAGGAAGTGTAGGATCGGGAAGTGCAGTGGTCAATTTCCCTCAATATATCCGAGCAGGACTCCAGTACACCGAATTACTAGGTACATATGAATACCCCGATCTGCCTGCGGTAGAACGACTTGCACCGGATCTAATTATTTGCACTGAGGTACATGAGCAGTATCTTGAACGGTTAAGTGGGGTTGCTCCAGTGATTATGTTCAAGCGTAATGAGAGCTGGCAGACTATACTGGGTCTTTTCGGTGAACTGACTGGCAAGCGGGCAGAGGCCAAACGTATACTTGCAGATTATCATCGACGTACTGCATTGCTGTCCGAAGAACTGGCTCCGGTACTGGCAGGTAAAAGTGTGGCACTGATTCGTCCGCTAGACTCTCTCGTTCGGGTTCACTCTGCCGCTCATCGTACAGGTGCTGTGCTATACCGTGATCTAGGTCTACCTGTGCCGTTATTTGTATCCGATACTGCCGACACGGCCTATCATATCTCGGTTGATAGATTACCAGCTGTTCAGGCCAGTTACTACTTTTTGCTGAGCAATGAACTTATGCAGGATGGGATATCGGCGACAGAGGAGCGTGTAAGGGGAATGCTTGATGGTGCTGAGGAACAGCAGGTACATTCGGTGGATGCTGCAATGTGGATTGGTTGTTACGGGCCGATGGGGATCAATGGGATTGTGGATGAGATTGAGCAGGCGTTGTTGGGGTGAGGGAATTGTTGGCGTTAGCCTGCTTGTAGCAGAGGTGATACGTTCTATTTTTTTAAAAAGTAGATATGTTCCAATGGTATCGGAAGGCCGTCGGATTTCTCATGGGATGAAGCCTAAGAATGTGCAAGAAAAAAGAATCGGCGAACCGATTCTTAAAAGTAATTTTCATTCTTACGGCGTAAAATAACAATTTTCACATGATAGCAAAATCTACGTCAATTTAACTGAGTAGCTAAGCTTATCTCAATCTTGCACTTCATGATAATTACCAGTCCATGGATCAAAAACGTATGAATTTACTTCTGAATTTTTTTCCACAGAAAACATATAACCTTTTTTAATTTCATTAAATTCATCTTCTATTAAAGTATTATTCTGCTTATTAACCACATAAGGTTCTTCTAAATTCTGAGTGACCTTATCTACCCCACTTTCATACGTGTATTGAGGAAGTGTGGTTATTGCATAAATTGGAATAAATATCAAAAAGAGTGTTTGTGAAAAAAATGCTATTTCTCTACGCTTTTTACTTAGTTGAACTTTTAAGAAATAACTCAACACTATGAAAAAGACTAACGCCCCAATAAAAGGAAACAGATTTAAAATATTATTGTAACGATATTGTAAAAAAATTAAAAAAGATATTTCTATCAGAGAAGCAATAATTATTAGTTTTCTATACATCATATCTCCTTTGAATAAGTAGTTGAAGTCAACATCAATGACATCAACTTATCTTAAATATATATTGAGTGGACTGTTTCGACATAGCCTTAGTTAAGAAGCCAAGCATTATAGGCTCCGATTATGCAAAGATCAGTATTACTTCTTCCTTCGCCTTCAACTCTAATTGGTACCCATTCAACTTTTCCGTTCTTTGTATTAATCACTTTAGCATCTACGATCGTTCGCTTACTGCGCAGTCCAATCTTCCCGTTAGATCTTACTTCCAAGTCTTGTGCAGCAAATCTTCCATAAACTTGACCAGTAATAGCTTTGGTGATCTTATCAGCAACAATAGTTGAGCCCAGCGCTACGAGAATAGCTACAACTATACCACCTGTGCCGACTGTGATAAGACCGATAATCACACCTACTATGACTGAAACTTTAGTTCCCTTATCATAATTAAGATTATGAGTTTCTCCAAAAGTGATTTTTTCTTGTTTATATAAATAACCCCATTGCTTCACATTTGGATTAGAATTGTATGCTGAATCTACAAACGTCCAATTACTAGCAGCATTAGTAGCAAAAGATTCTTTGTTACTAATCATCGGATCTGGAGCAATTTTTTCAATATAGTCACTTTCATTAGAATATTCTACTTTCCCATCATTATCAATTGTCATCATATCTCTTGTTTCTTTGTTTTTAATTGTTTGAGATTCTTTTTCGCCATTTACATAAGAAGTTACAATATATTCTTTGTCTGTTTCTTCAATTGAAACTTCCAATGTACTGCCATCCTCAGTAGGGATAACGTATGTACCCGATTCATTAGTTGTACTAGTAGTGTTACTAAATCCACTAGCCCCTGCTACTTGAACACTTAAAATACCAACAATTAGAAGACAAGACAACAATGATGTAAATAATTTTTTCATACGAACACTCCTTTTAATAATATATTTTTAAAATGTTTTCCATCCAATCATTTCCTGATATGATACATAATATCATTTAAGGCAAATAATTATCTTTTCACCATGAGTTGTTTTCAAAGAAAGTCCGACTTCCTTCCAAGCGAATTTGGTGTATAAATTAAGTAAAGATGTATCGCCTCCATCTTTGTCTCGAAGGAAATGTTATGAGGAACGATTTTTGAACTCAGATGTATATGTTAGAATGATAGAAAGTTTTAAAAATACGAATAACAGGGGGTTTAGCATATGAAATGGCAAGAGGTTAGAGAACTGTTTCCTGACCAATTTGTTCTGGTTTCTATCATTCATTATCATGAGGAAGATAACAAAAAAATCGTAGATGAAGTTGCACCAATTCGTACCGTATCAGAACAAGATGCGAATAAAGAGTTTTTTCGAGTAGAGCCTGGAAACGTTGTATATCATACGTCGAATCAAGACTTTGTGATTCATCTCCGTAAAGATCCATTAATGAGAGTGAGACGTAATACGAATGAAAATTAACTATGATGGACAGCTAATTACAACGTCACTTACCGTTACATTTAGAGGAAGAACACTGAAAATAGATGATGTCATTATAGACACTGGATCTTCACATACGATCATGAGTCCTGATGTTTTAGAGGAAATCGGCGTGACTTACGAAACAGGGGATTCAATTTTTGAAGCATACGGGATTGGAGGGAGTATTCCTTTCTACACTAAAATCATGGACAGGATTGTAATAGGCACAAACTGCATTGAGCATATAGAGATCGATGTAGGCATATTGCCTAAAGATCATAAAGGTCTTCTCGGCTTGGATATTCTGAAACAACAAAATTTTATTATTGACTTGAAGTTACTAGAGTTACGTAAGTGAATTTTGAAATAACGGCTATGGTGAAATTGACTTAGAAGGAGAGACTATGAACGCAAAAGTTAAAGAAAAATTAAAAAAGCAGTTGCTACTCATCATTCTATTTATTTTTATAATAGGAATTCAATTAACTACCAGATACTTAGCATATCCTCCTCCTGTATGGACAACTGCATTATCAACTTTTAGCTTTATTATATTTTGTATACTTGGCCTTGTAACTTACCTTGATCTCAAGAAACAAGAGCTGTTCATAACGATCGGACAAATTGTAGATGTGAAGAAGAATAAAAATATCATTATAGTCAAAGGATTGGGACGAGGTAATAGCAAAGTTTTAATAAAAGATAGTATTATCCTGAATATGATGCAGCCAAATGACCTGATTGAAATCACGAGATTAAAATATACAAAAACGATAACGAAAAAAGTGTATAAGGACCAAGAGATACAACTTTGAGCAAGTGGTTGAAGAGTTGTAGTACTTTACATAAAAATAGAGGAAAAATTTTGATATACGTCTAAAGTAGAAGGAGAGAATGTAAATGAACAACATAAACTCTCATCATTGCAACCTAAATATAAGGTATGACCTGCCTGATGAGGTGTGGGCTAAAGTTTCTAAAGTATATGAGCGTATGCCAGGATGGGTTGGTTATAAAAAATGGAATTCCATATTGGTTTGGAACTGAAGAGGATGATGTTTATATTGAAGCATCCGTTGAACCAAGTGGATTATCCTTTTATGCACAGATGAATAGCGATGTATGGATGTCTTGGATAGAGACATTTAAGTTGGAAGCGTCAAAAGTGTTGGGTTTTGATGTTGGTGAACCTGAAGATGGATATGTGTGATGAAAGAAGGAGGATGTAATCATGAATGAATATGGTACATTACATGAGTCAAACGGTCGGTATGCTCTAAGATTTGAACGATTTCTTCATTATAATGCAGAAGATGTTTTCCTTGTGATTACGAAGCCTAGTTCCTTCGCTCAATGGTATCCTTTTGCAACAGGAGAGATGGATCTCAGACTTGGTGGCAAGATTGCCTTCGATGATGGTGAAGGAACGACATATGAGGGGACCATTACAGAGTTGGAAAAGCCATATGTATTTGGTTTCCGTGAAGTTGATGATCTGATTAACATTTCATTGCAGGAAGAGGATAAAGGGTGTCGAATGATTTTCACCCATACGTTTAACGATAATTCATGGGCAGTGAATACCGCCGCTGGATGGCATAGGTGTCTGGATGTATTGGTCCAAATTATCAATGGTAAGCCCATTCAGTGGCATGATAACTCAATTAAGCTGCGTAAAATTTATAATGAATTATTCAAGATAGAAGATTAACAGAATAAAAAAGTTATTTCAATATAACACCCTACCTCAACGTTGATCACCATAGTGGGGTGTTATCGTGACTAAGGATTCGTGTATACAGATTAGTTATCTGAAACCGACAAGATGGGGAGGAAATAAAGATGATACTAGGACTATACAGAATCAAGGGATTAATTACGCTATAGATCGTAATCAATTAGATGCGATAATATTTCCTGGTTATATTTGGGGATATATGCGCGATAGCAGGTTATCCGTCTATTGCCATTCCAGTGTTTAATTCGTATAGCTATTCTTTCCAACAACGAACGAAGCATCGCAAAAACCAGTATTCAGCTACCGTGATACGATAATTAACGATAACTACAGGTGAAGGTATACAAAGAATATGATGACATCCGATAACACAGCATTCCTACTGAGGGCATACACCATTGATCGCTAAAAAGGATTTTCAAGCGGGTTATTAAGGCGATACATTCAAACAGCTAAGTCTAACGACCCGTTCCCTACGGTCACTTAAGCTGCTTGAACGTCAGAAATGCCAAACGTTATACAAAATTGCCGAAAGGATTGATGGACGTTGATTCAAGGAGAATTAATTTATATAACAATTGACTCTCTAAAGAAAAGATTAGAAAATAATAAATTACTAGAGCTACAACTTCAAGAAGGTTATTTAACTCAAGCTACCTGTCAGTTTAATGAAGCAGCAGATGAAAGTGATTTAACGGAATTCCAAAGGAAGTTAGGGTATAAACTTCCCAATGATTATCTTAACTTTTTGAAGATAACCAATGGTTGCTCATTATTTGACCATCCGCAATACGGTGGAGAATCATATTTATATAAGTGGCAGGATATTGAAGAATCAACATACGAGGAACCAACTGATGGGTACTTAAAGATAGCCTATATATATCAAGATAATATAATAATTGATCTGAAAGCATATAACCAAGGCTCAAATAATTACTTAATGGTTAAGGGGCACATAGATCATTTTAATGAGTCGAGGCCCTTGAATATGAACTTCGAGTTGTGGTTCGAACGATTTATTATCAGTCAGGGAGATAAGTTTTGGGAATGGTCAATATATACGGCAGAAAATTATTATAGATTAAGAGGGTAAAATATTGAAGGCGATTTCAGTGGTGGAGAGAAAATTCACAAGTCATTTTTTTTATATTGTTCTACTGTCAGTTCCATTTGTAGTATTAGAGATTTTACTTTTATTAAAATATCCTAACACCGGATTAGGCAGGATTATAAGCTTGCCCATTACCTTTATGATGAATGGTGTGATTATTCTGATCTCATCCAGTTTAGTTTATTATTTGCTTAGATACACCAGATTTAGAGTTGTTGGGCGAGTTATTCTAGGATTAACGATATGTTTAACTCTTATCGTAACAGTATGGTTGTATCCGCAGGATTCATCCAAACATATTTCAAAAACTATAGTAGAAGATATTAAGAATTGGATTAAATGAGGATTTCACTTGGTATATATTTTCTGGTTAATTATTATTTCTAAAAAATCCATACATCAATTCTTAAAGAGGTGAAAATCCTGAAAGAGAAAACCAAAGTGATGGCCTATTTTTGTATATTTGGAGATGAATTCAATCCGAATCATGTAACTTCAATACTTAGAATCGAACCTACCAATACGGCTTACAAAGGTGACATAATTAACAAAAAGCATCGAATAAAAGAAACATCATGGACATTAGGTACGGATTATGAAGAATCATTAGATGTAAATCACCAATTAATAAAAGTAGTCGATATGTTAAGAAACAAAGCAAAAGAGATCAATTCGATTCGGATTGAACATCAATTAAGAACAAAATTTTTCATTGTAATAAGAATAGAAGAGGGGAAAACGCCTGCTCTTTATTTCGATTCTGATTTTATCGAATTTGTTAATATGATTCATGCTGAAATTGATGTTGATTTGTATGCAAATCCATATAATGAAGAATTAGAATAAGAAATAAAGTTTTTAAAACACGCTTCGAAGGAATGGACATCAGATAACATTATATAGGAATAAACGAACCTTAAGGCTCATCAATATCGGATAACAAGATGTTAATGATGTGGGGGGGCTTGCTTTTTGCTGTAAATAGTGGTGTTTCCTTAAAGGAGGATTTTAAAATTATGAGAAAACGGCATTCTATTGATAAAGCGGAGTGGTCAGAAACAAGAGAGAACCAGTATCACAAAGACTGCAAGGATATTGTATTTGCATTTGGCGATAGACTCATTGAAGTGGATGGCACGGTTTATTTGAAACGAAAAGAAGTCGAGATTAAGGTAATAAAACCTCTTAAACGAAAAACATTTTGGTATGAAACATGGCTAAGGATCAAAGAAATCTACAATACATAGTCTAATATAAATTCAACATGATCGCTTAAGAGCCAGTGAAGGTTAATTATCATTTGGTGAGTGATATTTGGAGGTAATTGAATGACGATAATTTGTCTCGAAGGTGCCAGTTCTGTAGGTAAAAGTACCACTTGTCAGCAGTTCGCTACACAATATGATGCATTTATTGTTCCAGAAACAGGGTTCCTTTTTGAATCTCCTCAACTTGAAGGTAAGGAACTTATGATGTGGTTGCTGGAGAGACAAATCGATAGATGGCATATAGCATATGAGAAGAATCGACAACATGAGTATGTGATTTTGGATGGCGATGTATTTAAAATTTGGTACAGCTGGATATATGGTTATGAGCACCTATCTTTAGATGAAACAGCGAACTTTTTTAGAAAGAAATTATTGGAGAATGAAATATCATTACCGGATGCTTATGTACTATTCTGGGCTGAAGAAGATGAACTGCGCAAGCGAAAGGAGATGGATCAGACACGATCCAGAAGAAATTTTGATAAACATCTGCGCATGATTGAAATCTTAATGAACTGATACCAGGATATGTGGGGATTCATAAAGCAGAGACTGTAGCAGATAATATACATCATATTGTAAAGCATTGCGAAACACTACCAGACATAAAAAAACGAGAGAGCGAGATCTTTGATAGAGTAATTGATTTTTACAAGAGTACTACTCCTTAAACTCAGTGTGTGGCTTTTGATCTCAGATCCCAAAGCTACTCTAGCTGTGTCTTGGATAACTGACCAAATACTGCGATCAAAGGAAAAAGGAAAATGTGAGGTGAGTTATGGGCGTAAGAAAAAAATATAAACGTAAAATCGTTCGCTCCAATCGATTATTTTATTGGTATGTTGAACCGGATATTGACGATGAAGGGATAATCAAATTACATATCGTTTCTGAGGATAAGAAGTTAATCGTCACTTATGAAGTGGGACAACACAGTATTAAGAACAAGCCCCCATATATAGTCATCATCGGAGAAGAATTCGAAGGCTGGACGTTAGAATATATAGGATACAGAAGAGTACTAACACCGCAATGGAGCGATAAGATCATCACGCCAAAATGTATAGGTGAAATCATTGATTGGTGCCTCTTGAAAGATAAAGAAATAAACATCGTTAATTGGAAAGGTGAACTTCTCCGACCTATCTCTTGAATGGAGTGTAATTGCATTTGAAAATAATTTAGAGTCATGTGGACTCTTTTGAAAACGCATACTTGAAAACAAGAGATGTAATTAACATTTAATATAAAAGGAGAGAAGCTATGCAGATGAATCGTGGATATCACACGGTTAACAAAGTAATCGCTTGTGTTCTGTCATTCGTATTTATCAGTATGGCAATAGCGTTACCTTCCCACGCTGAAGAGAAACAGGTTGAGGCTACTCCATCCAGAATTCCTTTATCCAAGCTAGAGGAAACGATTGATGCATATGTTCTATGAGAAGTACACCGCTGCCGTTTCGGTTGTTGCTATTAAAGACGGTGAAACTATTGTGAATAAGGCATATGGTTACGCGGATATTGAGAATCAGCGAAAGGCGGATACCTCTACGGTTTTTGAATGGGCTTCCATCTCTAAACTGTTAGTCTATACGAGTGTGATGCAGCTTGTTGAACAAGGAAAGCTTGATCTGGAGACGGATATCCAGGAATATCTGCCAGAGGGATTTTTCAAAAAGCTGAAATACGATGATCCAATTACCCTCTTGAACCTGATGCATCACAATGCGGGTTGGGAAGATCAAACAGTCACGGAAGTGTATTATTACGACGAGAATGAATATGTTAATTTGGGAGATACGCTGCGTAAAAATGAGCCGAAACAAATCTATAAACCGAATAGCATAGTGGGTTATTCGAACTACGGTGTTGGTCTAGCTGGTTACATCGTGGAAGAGATAAGTGGCCAACCTTTTTATGAATATGTTAATCAACATATTTTTGAACCTCTTCATATGAACGACACTTCGATTCATCCAACGGGGTGAGATCGTCCAGGCCTAGTACATAGAAGGAATGAGATTGAAGGGTATAGGAAAGATTTGAAACTGATCCCTGAGAACAGAGTATACGTTACGTTTTATCCTACAGGGGCAGCCATAGGCACAGCAGAAGATTTAGGCAAATTGCTTGCTGCGTTGATGCCTTTGGATGATAGCAATATATTATTTAAGAACAGGGATACGTTAAAGGGGAAATGTTGTCAACAAGTCTCTATTATGACGGGACCTCTACTCCGCGATTTGCGCATGGGTTCGTTGAGATGGAATACTGGGTGCCTACACTGATGCATGAGGGGAATTTGAAAGCATTCTCCAGCAAAGTTGTCTTTGATCCGGAATCTAAATTTGGGCTGGTCGTCATGACAAATCAGTCTTTTGAAGAAGTTTATGGTTATGGACTTATTAAAGAAATTTTCGGTGATAACGCCAATTCTAATAGAGTTACTTCGGAGGGGGGAGGATATTTTCAATCCGCACGACGGGCAGCCGCCAGATTTACTAATTTATTTACGTTTCTTGATATAACGAAATACACCAAAGCTGATTTAGCAAAAGCTTATAATGTTGTCGAGCATAATGGGGTTGTTCAGAAAATTTCCGTCACGCCTTACATCGACTATTTGCCTGTATCGAATTTAAAGGTGAAGTTGATTTATATCTCGTATATTCCTGTTGCGCTTGCCATCATTTTCATTTTATGTGCTTTGATCGCCTATCTAATCCGCATGCTAATTAACAAACTATATAAACGAGGAAATCCTCGGACCGATTTTGATAAATATCATCTTGCAATCAATTTTGCAGGTGTGGCACTTCTTCTTAATCTTTTTAGCATATATACGAGATATCCAAGTTATCCCGCTTATTCGTCGTTGCGCATCAATTTATTGATTAACATACTTTATGTGATTCTAGCAGTCGCGTATCTTGGCTTGCTTATGTTCAAACTACGGAAGAACAGTTACAGTAAAAAGCAAAAGGTGATGTACATCATGTCTGGCATCTCGGCTTTCATCTTGGCTGCTTTTGTTGTGGGATGGCATTTGTATGTTTAGAGTGGATCGTGGATGATTTCCATATATATGTGATATTTTAGGGCGAATCATGAAAACGCATTGGATGCAAAGGCAGCAGTTCTTAATTGGGATCTGCTGTCTTTGCATTTGTCTACTAAGTATGAAAAAAAAGTCGAAGCGCGAAGAAATATTGATCAGTGCTCTTATTAAGATCATTCATTGGCTTGTTGCATAAACCAAACGAGAATTTTCAATGGTGCTACTGTTACCAAGTGAATTTTCCTACATTGGTTCATTAGCATTCAGATTTGGAACATGTTCAATATTCATTAGTTGAGGTATATCGTGGCTATTCATCTGTTGGAAAAAAGGGACAGATCTGCGTCTTACATCCTAGACCTGATTATTCATAGGACTGCACGTACAACTGAATAATACAAAAAATGAAAGATTGAAACTACTCTTTGAGATTTTAGAACTGATTTTTTGTTTGGTGATTAGGCAAGAAGATCTAAAAATAGTTCTTAAAGCACAAAAAATGTTCTTCGCAAATGTAACAAAATGGTTTAATATGTATGTAGTTCAGGAAAATACAGTATCAAGTGGTATGTGAAGGCACGTTATTTGTTTTCATGAAAGTTTTTGAAGCACCTTACATACACCTATGCATGAGTGTGTTTCGAAACGAGCTAAATAAATTCATTGACAAATAAATGGTGACGAAATTACTTATATCCTTACAAAGGAGAATATAACATGAGGATTACAAACAGATCTTTTTATCATGGAGTAGCATTAGCAGGCATCACTGAACATGAGAACTTTACTTCAATCAACAGAATATCCAATATTAATTCATTACATGCATATCAATTAAACCATGATAAAGGGTTGTACATTAAGTATACTGCAAAAACGGGTAAGTCTTGGAGATTTACATTTACTCCAGAACACCAAATAGAGGTTACGAAAATATTTAAGCAATTCCCAATGAATACATATCTAATTTTTGTTTGTGGAGAAACAGGGGTTTGTATAGTCGATTTTGAAACATTTGAATCTTGCATTGACTTAAACCAAATAGAAAGTGAATGGATTGAAATATATAGACCGGATGGTGGCAGTTTTAGAATAAGGGGGGCTAATTCCGAACATAAAAGATCGATACCCTTAAATAACTTTCCTAAAATCTTATTTGAAAAATCTGTATCAGGTATATCAAAGTAGTTCGGAATTAAATCAGGAATTTATATGGTTATTAAGAAAAATTACAGGAGTGATTACTAATGTCGAAGCAAGAAAATACAAGTTCACTAGAAGCAATTGTAGTTAATTCATTAAAAGTTCCGGGAGTGAAAGTAAATCGTCAAGAGTTTTTGACACATATACTAGCGAGTAAAGTGAGCAGTGGTGAACTTCTAGCTGCTCTTGACAAGGGGCCAGTTGATGCAGGAATTTCTGTAAATTTGCTCAATAAACTAGCAAAGAGTCATATCGAAAAAAGAACATTACAGAGTACAGGAATATCTTTTGCAACAGGACTTCCCGGAGGAATTGCAATGGCGGCAACCATTCCAGCCGATACTTTACAATTTTTCGGAGTAGCATTAAGACTGGCCCAGGAACTGGCATATTTATTTGGTCATGAAGATTTGTGGGGAGAGCAAGGTATAAATTCAGACAGAGTAAAATCAGAACTAATAATTTTCCTTGGAGTAATGTTTGGAGTGGGTGGTGCGAGTTCTGCACTTAAAATAATATCTGCAAAAGTGGCACAGCAAACATTGAAAAAACTTCCTCAACGAGCTTTGACGAAGACAATATATTATCCTATCGTGAAAAAAGTAGCATCCACAATAGGAGTAAAAATTACTAAAAAAACTTTTGCCCAGGGTCTGTCTAAAGCTATCCCTTTAGTAGGCGGGGTGATTTCAGGAGGAATGACATACGCTTCAATGAAGCCCATGGGGAATAGACTACGTACTGAGTTGTTTGAAGTAGCTAGTAACTATTCAGAGATAGATTTTGTGAATGATATGGAAAATTTCAAGAAAGAAGTAATTGATATTGGATCAGGAGAAGAAATGGAATGGGATGAATTAATATCAGCAACCAGAGAAGAGCCAGCAAAAAAAGTTGAGAGTGTGGCCGATGAGATATTGAAGTTTAAGCAATTGATGGATTTAGGCATAATTACAGATGAAGAGTTTCAAAAGAAGAAAAACGAACTTCTGAATATGTAGATATTACTTTTCGATAATTGAATAATAAAATATTACTAATTGGAGTGTATGTATGAGTGGATCCAGGTGGTTGTATTTAAGTAATGATCTGAAAGTGCACAGAGTACCAAAGCCTAAAAACAGTAAATTTAAGCCTATTAAAGAGTTAGCTGGGCAAGAGGTTCTCAAAGTTCACCTATACTATGAAACGTTTGAAAAAAAACCATCAAAATTGTTACTTCTACAATTTGATAGAGTAACTTTAGATTCAGAAGGTTCTTATGAACTAACTCAAGAGGAAATGGATAAGGCATTATATAATTTTAATGAATTCGGTTTTGTTACTCCAGAAGAACTTGCACAACGAGACGGCCCCTTATCTTTACCAATTGCTCCTGTGTTGCCGACAATTCAAGAAAAAAACACACTATATAATTACTTGAAGGAGAATCTAAATCCGCTATCACATAATGCACCATACATCATGGAGGAAAGGATAAGTGCTTTGAAGTAAATTCATAAAGAGCACATAGAATTATTAAAACAAGCGGTCAAGTTAAGAAAATTAACATTACACTTAAGTTAGTTCTTGTAAAAATATTAATGCCATAATTTCCAATTCTATCTGAATATTGGTCTGCAAAGGGATTTCAGATAGTTATTCTAGAAGAAGACTGGTATGCAGAAGCAGAATTATAGATTGGTGGGAGGATGACCATCACCATCATTTTTGGAAGAGGAACAATCTTTTTCAACACGATTGAGTCATTCTCAATATAGGTACAGTTCCCCATCAAAATCGAGTGTTTAAACTAATGATAGCCAGTATTTCAATCTGTGTATCCATGAAAATGCGCCATGCATATGAATAATGTGGTTGTAGGATTATCTTCCTATAACTTTTTTTAGCGTAGGTGCATTAGTCGAATACTGAGAACCTTTCTTTTATTCTAATATAGTCGAGGAGAATGTTATGCAGAAGCTAGAGGAATTTTTATATGACTTCATAGGAGTGTTCATTCCTGGTTTTTTTATGCTGTCATCTTTATGGTTAACCACTATTACAGTGGTGAAAATTGAAATGTTCAACGTCTTGTACGAGTGGATGCCGTTTCGTTATGTCTTGCTCTCACGTCCCGAGTATCCAGTCATTAAAGCGGTGATGAGTCAAAAAAGTCTATTGTTTCTGATGGTAATAATCGTCTGTTATACAACAGGTATGCTATTAACATCTCTATCAGCAAAGTCAGTTAAAAAGAAGAAGCTTCGCAGTGATATGGAAATGGTATTTAAAGAAAATAAGAAACTGCAATATAAAGTTGAAGCTATGTTGAGGAACGAGCAGAAAATTCAATTGCAACATAAAGATCTTCGAAACCGCTGGATCATTTTCTATCGTTGGGCCAATATAAAGAGCCAGAATAAGGAACATAAATCTAGTCTAATGATTCTTCTATCTAAGGTTATCCTAAGCCGTTCACTGTTCTATGTCTTTAAAATACTAGCGGTATATACAGCCTACCTATTGGCTATTTCAGCATTATTGCAATTTTTTTATTTACATAACAGTGAATGGTTATACTATCTGTTGATATTTGTTTACATAATATTCTGTTGCATAATGTCTAAGTTTTTTCTGAAGGGATACAGAGAAGCACGGTTAAAACTAAGCAATGAAGCAGTTCTGATTTTATCCGAGGTATAGAGGAGATTCTAAGATGAAAGAAGAAGAAAGAGCTATTTTAGAGGCTGGACAAAGTATCAGAATAGGAGAACGCATTCTGAACGATGAAAATTTGCAACTAATTTTACCAAACTGGAAAGAAATTGAGACGCAAGTTGAGCAAATAAGAGCAACTGCTGTTCAAGTAACCACTGAGCGTTTGAAGAGTTCTAAACCTGTGGAGAGGCTTGATTTCAATAATGTTATAAGTATTCTCGGAGAGCGTGGTAGTGGAAAAAGTTCTGTTCTGTTGACAATGCGTGATAAGCTGATGAAAAAAGATGAAAAAGATATTTTTTTGGATATGATTATTCCTGAAATGCTGGAGGACACTTCTGATATCCTAGGAGTTATCTTGCTGAATCTTAAAAAATTTATTGATTCTAGAAGAAATGAGATTGATGGATTCTATCAAAAACAACGAAGAGCAAGATCTTCCTCCAATAAGGATACCTTTAATAGCTGTATCTATAAGGATAAAACAGAGCTTGATGTACTGTGGGATAAGGTGTTCTCGTTATATATATATCGAAAGAAGGATTACTCAAAAGTTATTGAAGAGAACTTCTCAGGAGTTACCAATTATACAGAAGAACGGAAAGAAGCACTTGTGTCTGAATTGGAGTTAACTGTTAAATTGAATCTTCTTTTTGACGAGTTGATTCTGGTATTGAATGGTGCGCAAACCGGGAAACATTTGATTTTTATTTGTTTTGATGACGTGGATTTGAATCCTAAACGTTGTAACGAGGTACTGAATGTAGTGCTAAAGTATTTGAATCATTCGAATATTGTTACCTTTATTTCAGGTGATATTACTAAGTTCCAGGAAGATATGATTAGTGAAATGCTTATTCAACATCAAGGTTTTCAATTCATAGATCGAACATTTGTTGACAAAAGAACAATGTTGGAGTCTCAGCAAGAATTAGTGTACGATTTCTTGAAAAAAATTATGCCTTATTCTCGTAGATTCATGTTACAGAAACTGGACTCTTGGGCAAAGATGAATTTTACAGTGAACGATGCAGGCAATGCGAGGTCTGAGAAACTTAACATGAAAGAACTGATAGGACGCTTTTTTAAAGATGACAGAGAACTCCCATATCAATATTATATTACAGAGGAAGTAAAAGGAGAGCAACTCGTCACTATAAAAGTCCAGAATATTCCATCTTTTTTTAATATTTTTGATGATAAACCGCGCGGTTTAATTAATTTATATAGCTATTTACATTTTAGTGAAGATTCTACAAGAGAAAAACATAGAGTAAATAACAATTTAAAGCTTTCAGGTGATGAAACGAGTCATTTCTCTGAGGATTTTGAGCGACTAATTGCTTACTATAAGAAGCTGTTTACCATGATTATTGAAACAAATGCCTCGTTGCGCAAGCATCGGGAATTTCTTCTTAATTTGTATACTTTAACAAATAGTCATACAGATAAGGGCAATCCTATAGTTATCGAAATACATCATGAACGGTTAAGATTTGAATTTATAGATAATCACAAGAATATTTCACAAGAAGAAAAGATTCTTATTATTCACTTCCTTTACTTTGTTGAAAGTCTTGTCACTACAAGTATAATTCTCATTGATGGTAAAGAATATAGTCGTGCTCTAAATTTAGCCCTTGGAGTTATTGATGGACAAAGAATAATACCACATACGTATGACGTTAGAAACGTATTTGCCATGTATTCAGAATTGAATTATATTTTTCAGAATGATCAGTTGAATCAGATATACGATAAACGTCTTTATACAAAGAAATATCTTGAAATTATCACGAATAAATTTAGTGACCATGGTACTAGGTTTTCTGATGACCCGCTTTGGTTGAATAATTATGATCTAATTTCTAATGATATTGAAAAAAATAAACTGGATATAAAAAATAAGATTTTAGAGGATTTTAAGGAGTTTAGCTTTGATGTAAGAATATTAGACAGGATGTTGTCAAGAAGGCATAACAAATATCTCAACAATGATGTTGAAGCAGCTCCGATAAATAGAAGACGATTGAAGAAATTAACTTCTAGATTCGTGGACTATTCATTGTACTATTATTTCAGCCGAACTGTAGATATTGAAGAAAGAAATGAATATTTTGAGAAAGTAAACCAGACAAGAGGGCAGCTTGTCAAGGTTGGTACAATAGTCGATCAAGTCATACAAAGTAATCGCTTTAGAATATCTCCAGAAGTCAGCAAGAAATATGATACTCTAGAGATAGATATTGAGAGATTGGATGTAGAAATTGAAATAAAGCGTCTGCAGTTATTTAAACAATTTCTAAAGGAGGAAATTGACTTTTTCATTAAAACAAGAAGCAGAAGTAACGAAACAATATTAAAGAATCGCATTAAAGATGGTAAAATCAGTATATTTATTGAGTTGGAACTTGATTCTTATAAAAAGGAGTTGAATGAGGAACATCTGGAATACTTATCTTCTATTCAAAATAAAATATTCAATATAGAAAACAAAAATATGATAGAAGATAATCGAATAAGACAAATTAGAGAACTATACGTTGATTTCAATGAAATAGCTGAAGGAACAGATGTAATCGAGAAAGGGAATAACTATTCGCTATATTATGAGTTGGGGCTCTTTAAAGGAACTGTAACCAGAGCTGTAAATGCTTATAACACGTTTATTAAGATTCATTTTTATAATGTTATGGTTGTAGTTATTAATGAGTTGATCGATGACCTTGAGTCTTCTCAAATTTTGCTTTTGTTACAAGAGATCCAGGAGAATAATATAGATAATCTTATGAATGAGCACTCTTTAGTAGGGGAGTTAGAAGAACAGCAACATATTATTAAAGAGACAATCTGTAATAGTCTCAAATATAAGTTGGATAGCCCGAATGCTCTTAATTCAATTTATACCTACAGGAATGAGTTATTAACAGAATTGGATAAACTACAAGATCAATATTCTATTAATGAGATCCAAATTCAAAAAATTAATCAATTGATTACCAAGATTCCTGCTGAATCTTTAAAGGCGGAGTTAAGAAATGTGCAAAGAAAGCTTTTAGTATCAGGGTTAGTAAATAAAGCTGAATTTGATGAAATAGAAAAACGAATGAAAATATATTTGGATAATCTGGAGTTAAAGACAGATGAGATGGACTCATATGTTGTAATTGAATTAAAATCATTGGCTAAGAATTTGAGCAGAAAGGAAGAAATGTCTGAGACGAGTAAGGAGATTCATCGAGTTAAAAATGAAGCCCAAGAAAGACTAAACGATCTTGCTCTGGAGCAAACTATATATGCCTTAGCCTATTTGTATCATCAAAAAATTGAGAATGGTGAGACGATATGATTAAGCATTTTACAGGGTTAGTCTCCAAAATGGCTACCTTGCCATTTACAGAGTTCCTTTTTGCTAAGGAAGCCTTGTTTGAGGGACTTATCCAAATTGGAAAGCAGGAAGGTCGGGATAGTAAGTACAAAAAATATGAAGATATTAAGAAAATAATTCAGGAAGCATTAGTTGGTAAGCAACACATCAAAAGTCTGGATACTCTTAACCTGCTCTTTGAACAATACTATCCACTTAAGAGTTTCATTGAAGCTGATTCAGAAGATTACATTTATTTAGAACATCTAAACAAACTTACAGGTTCCTTTATCACACACCGTAATGGAAAAATCTCGCTAAAGTACTGGAAGAATGCCAATGATGAATTGTTGTTTGGGGCTTTTGAGGGAGTTAAAAAGATAGAAGTCTGGAATACATTCTCAAGAATGTTCTGTATCGATATATTGGTAGTGTTGCATTTATTAAACAATGATATGAACCATCCTTCATATCTTAACGGTTATTACTGGCTTATTAATTTAGGGGATATGCAGTTAGATAAAGTAATGGAACGCGGCTTAGCGGAGACTCATATCCATATTAGTGCCGGTATTAACTTTAATATAATCTGGCAAGAACTAATGAATATGAATCGTGAGGAGAGCCTTGTGAAGCTCGGATCTTTCTGGAATCAAGTAGATGATCCATATCTTGAAGATTCCCTTAAGATATGTGGTTTAATTCGAGTATTGCTCTTTAAATACCTCATGAGTGAAGAAAACAGAAAACTTGATGAATATTTGGAAGTATGGTTAAATGAAGAATTCATTTCTGATTTGGATCTTCAATCTGGTAAAGATTTAAGTCATTTATTGGAGTGGTTTATCCTTCGAAAAAATAAGCCTGCAAAATATAACTACAAAAAAATACACAAATTTTTGCTTCATGACTTCTTATTTCTTGAAGGGAATAGTGAAACGCAATCTGTGGAAATCATCAAAGCAATGGCAGGACTTAAGGAGCTTCATACAACGGATGAAAATATATTTTTGTTGAAATCTTTGAGTTATATAAAATACCAGAATAATCTTGGTTCAAGAGACAGTTATTTTTCAAAGCTATTCTGGCAATATTTACGAATTAAAAACATGGTTTATCAAGGTGTAACGCAATCTAATTACATGGAAGGCCTTGATTATTTCAGGCATTTTTTTTCTAGAGCTTCATCTAATTCTAATATGCTCGAGCATGCGATTCGCAACCAAGTCTACAATAATAATTTGAAGAAGCTTGAAATAAGAGTAACCCCATCTTCCAAGAATAATGCCCATGATATCAAGAATGATCTTAGAAGAAACTTAAGTGTTTTTTTTCAGACCTATAAAAGTATCCTAGAAGATCCTAAGGTGCATTATCCGGATTTCCCACAGATTGGAATCGTTTATCATTTAATCAAAGCTCGGGATGAATCATTTTATGAGAAGTGCTGGTACAAGGATTCAGACCGTAAGCATTTACAGAACGATAATTACTTCTATGGTCGCCTTCAAAAGAAGTACATGGAGACTGTAGAGGCAATTAATGCTTTACGTGAGAAAGTCCCTGGGCTTTCCAGATATATTGTGGGCTTGGATGCTGCAAGTGTGGAGAACAATACAGAGCCGTGGGTATTTGCACCCATCTATCGTCATGCAAGAGATAGTCACAACAGCAAACTGATGCTACTTGGACGTGAAGAACGAATCCAAACTCTCGGGTTTACCTATCATGTAGGTGAGGAGTTTAGGCACCTATTATCAGGGTTGCGTCATATAGACGAAGTAATTGAACAATTTAACTTTCATGTCGGAGATCGAATAGGACATGGTATTGCTGTAGGACTTGATGTGAAATGTTGGTGTGAAGAAAATCCTGTTGTTGTTTTACCCCGAATAGAATATATGGAGAATCTCCTTTGGTTGTGGGGTCAAGCCTTTATGGAAAAAAAGTACAATTTGGAATTGGATTTATTAGGAATTGAACGGGAAATTATGTTGCAGGCCGAGAAGATATACCACAACATTGAAGGGATCACCCTATTCACTTTATGGAAGGCATATCAAGGTAGATTTCAGCCTTTTGAAACAGATGAAAGCTACATTTATGATATGTGCGTGACTGAGACAAACCGGACAGGAAAGTGGCGTAATGATATCGAGATGCCGATAAATCACTTTTGTAAGCAACCTACAGGTATTCATGCAATGTGGAACGAGTCAAAGTTGATTCATGCCAATCACTGCAAATGTTATCTAGAGCGAATGTATGAGGTAATTCAGATTACAGTAGGCGACCATGAAGTTATTTTATTAGAAAATTTGCAAGCATTTGTACGTAATAAACTAAATATTAAAGGTATTGTTGTGGAGACGAATCCTACATCTAATCTTGCGATTTCAGGTATTGAGAGGTTGTTCAATCATCCTATTCAAAACTTAAATGTACAAGGGTTGGAGCATGAAAATCAAACAGGCAAAGGACTTGTGATATCGGTTAACTCTGATGATCCAGCTGTATTCAACACAAGTATCAGTAATGAGCTGTCCTATATATTCTATTTACTTCAGGAAAAAGGGTACCCGAGAGACAATATCTTGGAATGGATTGATAAGATCCGTGAATGGGGACTGATGACCTCGTTTATTAAAGATCGTGGTGTAGAAAAAGATGTATTAATCAAAGAAATAGATGATATTATTAAGCATTTAAAGTAATGAGATATTTCTTTCAGTTAATGGAGCATAAACTAGCTCGCAGCGTACGCGGGCTAGTTTAGTGTGGATAATAGTAACTGTTCAACGTCGCTTAGATAAACTTAAGTTGTTCTAATATTACGTAGCAAAGTCATGAATGGCTATTCAGGAAAATCAAAAAATATACTCATCGGAGGTGATTCCTTGAGGATCTATAATATGATTGAAGCGAAAAAACTTAAATCAGATTTTAATAAATTACAAAAAAATTCCTATCATAAAGCTGTAGAATTTATAAAAGAAAGATATCAAAAAAAAGGTTTCTATTTTCATAGATTATTTTTACATTCTGGCCTTATTTTCGCACTGGAACCATCTGAAATTCAATCGATTATTTCTGTTATAGTTATAGAAAATGAGAGTGATACAAAAATCAAGAAAGATTTATATTTTTTAAATTATCTTCTATTAAGAAAGAAAGCTTATGATGAAAAGATTACTCAATTAATAAGTTCAACTGAAGAAAGCATTAGTGTAGAATTAATTTTCAATTACTTAGAATTTTTAAAATATCGTATTTATGTTCATAATGAGCCGTTGAGTGGGACTTTCCGAAGTGAAGATGAGGTTGAAGCTCACTTCGAACATATTCTTAGTTGCTCTAATGAGATAGTTGAACTAATTCGTACAAATAAGGTTTCTCCAGTCTCCTTAGATAGCAGTCTATGCTCAGAAGAAACTCTAAGAGAATTGTTTAGACTGATTTCTCGAAAAAAGGCTACTCAAGAAAAAATTCTTTCAATACTATTGGAAATTACAGAAGTTAATATTGTTGAAAATTTTGACTACTATGATAATAGGATTGAAAAAGCATATCTTACGGAATATTACATACCATTTTGGAGAGAATTTGAGATTTACAGAGATTTGAATTGTTCACTATTTTCTCAAGAACTTTCAGATGAAGAAGAATTATTTTTGTTAAAAGCTAGTGGCTCATTAAGGGTGTTTAACTCTGAATTAATCTACCTTGATAACAATAACCAAATAGATTTTAATGTTGAAGTTGATCTCTACCAAGCATATAAATATCTAGAACCAATGTATGGAGACCATGACAACGTGTTTGAGTACAAGAATAAGGGTTTCAAAATAAAAGAGCTTATTGAAAGTTATAAAAGTCTACTAAAGATAAATTATACACTTCTGAAAAAAGCTAACGAAGGGCAACAATGCTCAGTTCTTGTTTTAGAAGAAAAAGAATTGCTTGAAATGTCTTATATCAAACATCCAGAGTTACTACATCTATTATCAATAAATTTAGAAAATTTAAGCGAAGCTTCAACACTTATGAACTATAAGCCACTGATTCGAAAAGAAGAGTGCTATTTCATCGTACCATCTCATTTTGAGAATACTACAATAGAAAGAAGTATTGATAAAATACTTTCAAGCGTTGATACAGTGAATATTAAGACTAAAAAAGGAATATTTTTCGAAAACCAGATAGAACAATTTTTAGAAAGTATGAATTTGGAGTATGCTAAGGTTTCCAGAGATGAAAAGAATGGAATACCAGAAATTGACGGATTGTTTGTTCTAGATGATTATGTATTTATCTTTGAGGCAAAAGCAATGATTAAACCAGAAAGTATCATTGAAGCTAGCGATTGTTTTGAATCAAAGGTATATAAAAAAGCTTTTACACAAATTGTGGAGCGACTAAACGTTTTAAATGATCCCGAAAAAAGGAGTCTTATAGAGGTTAAAACAAAAATTAGCTTGAGGGGAAAAAAAATCGCACCATTTATATTAATGAATCATGTTTATTTCAATGGATATCAAGGTTTATATTTCACGCAAGGTGATGAAACAAGACACGTACCTATAATTGACTTTCTTACACTAAAAAGTTTGATAATGACGAAGGGTTTTCCAACATGGAGGTATAATAAAAAGCGTAATGCATACAAGCCTCACATCAAAATGTACCAAACTGCAGAACAACTTTATTACTACATGTTGAATCAATTAAATGAGCTAGTTTCAAGCGAAGAAACTATATATCAACTGGATGAAAATTTCATTCTTTCTCCAATTGCTAAGTCAGTTAGAATACTCTAGAGCTAGGTAGAAACATATTTCTTATAAGGTGGGTAAAATGAATCCATTTTCTTTCGGTGCAGAGTCTTCAGCAGAACAATGTTTAAAAAATATGGACAGAATATTTATAGGATTGGTGAAGAACGGTATTTCAGTTCATCCTTCTTGTCGTTTTTCTATTTCAGAAAAAATTTCGAGGAATTCTATAACAAAGTTATTATAGGAGATGAAGAATCAGAAAGTTTTAATTTACCCGAATTACTGGAAGGATACAGGGATTATTGTGAGTTAAAGTTGATATACTCTTCAAACAAATTAATGTCTGAAGCAATTAATGATGTACGTAAGATAATGTCTGGCAATTTACTTAACTCAATGGATAAGAATAGAACAGCAAGAGACATACAGTTTCAACTTTCTTTTGCTGCGCATCTTGAGTTAGCCGGGTATAGCCTAATAATTCAAGAGCCTGATTTCTTGGTCGAAAAAAATGGAATGATTTATTCTGTAGCGGCTAAAAGACTGTCAGGCAAAAGTTCGATTTATAACAATATTGTAAAAGCAGAACAACAAATTTTGAACCATTCATATCCAGGGTTTATAGCATTGTCAGTAGAGAGATTAATGGATGAAAAGGATTTCCTTTTGTATATTGATGACCCAGACCAAGCATCAGAGATTTGTTACAGGCTTATGTGTAAACTTATAGCTTCCAATTTTAATTCCAAGCACTTTGTTCGAAATGATCAAGTTAGGGCACTTTTATTTTCATTTTCAATGGGCTGCATCTCTCCAAATCTTGAACCAGGCTATTCATCTGCGTTTACTTACTTCTCGGTGAAAGAACCAGAAAGTAAGTACGGTAAAGAAGTGGAGAGTTTCTTCGGTCATTATTGCATTACTGATGGAGATTTTTTTCCGGTGTAGTATTTAGATAGAATGATATAGTAGCGGTCTACTCAACACATTTTACGAAAAAACTTTAAAAACTGGCAGAACAAATTCTAAACAAGTTTTGTTCCGCCAGTTTTTTTCTAGGTTTATTTTTCTTCGTATGTTGATTAGTTTTATTCTTAAATAGTTGAAGTATTACTCGCCTTCTTCCCCCAATAAATAACCCACAGAAACCTCTAAAGCTTTCGCAATCATTACCACTTCATAGTCTTGAACAAGACGATATTGACCCTCTAAACGTGAAAGACTGGTTTGACTGATATCCAAACCCAATGTTTGCAATCTGGCGAGGAATTCTCGTTGTTTGATGCCTTTACTTTTACGGATGACTACGACTCGGGAGCCGATAATATTTTTATCGCCAGGTGGTTCTTGTCTATGCTTCATTATGTACACCCCTCATTTCAACCAAATTGTATGAGAAATAATGGTTGTTTTAATGCGGATATCGAATTAAAATAAAATAAACCGATAATCGCATTAAAAATGACTGCTCACGTCTAGCATTAACAAGACATGGTGCAGTTTAGACCCATCAAAGAGGTGGATGTATGAGCCGGTTGCTTGACTTATTGGAAGAGGAAAGGCGCAAGCTTAATCAGCTTGGAGAGGCATCCTTGAAGCAAGCGATTCCGTTGTGGGACAATTCTGAGGTTCAGGAACAGAGCAGAAGGGTGGACGAACTGGTGGCACGAGTTAGTGAAATGAAGGCGAGACATGACCGAGTGATACGATGATGAGTGAGAGTACATAATTCGTAGGGGAGGAGAAACAATGGATTTTCCGCCGTGGTTGCAACAAGCGATTCAGGCAAGGCTAGATGAAGTATCTGCCCGAATCGAGCATGACCCTGAATTGAGTCGTGTACGTGAGGAAAAGGACGAAGCGTTCGAAGGATTGTTTGCTGGCAAGGATATCGAGCAGACACCTGAATATGCTGAGTGGGAGAGCCGATACATTGTCAGTAAAGGAATAGAGAATGAGAGGTTATACATGCAAGGGCTAAGAGACGGAATTCAGCTCACAGTATCCTTGCTTGGCGTGTCGATGCCGGAGGAGGGCAATACGAAGGCTTGATCCACTAACGCGAATCCATATGTCATGGGGGAGCGACCCTGATCTTCACTTAAAAACCCGAGCCGAAGCGTGAATAACCGCTTCGGCTCGGGTTTTAATGCTTTACTTTTCACAACATCAGAACCTTACTTCGCACTTACCGACTTAAACCATTCATTCACTTCTTGCGTGATCTGATCACCGCCATTGGATTTCCAATTGGCGACGAATTGGTCAAAGGCATCAACTGGCAGTTTGCCGTAGATGATTTTGTTGAAGGTTTCCATCTCGGATTGGCGGAGCAGATTCCATTTGGATACCATTGTTGGCGTTGCAGCGCCAGTGAAATAGTTTTGTTTACGGATGTCGATCTGGGACATAACGACTTTACCTGCATACCAGTTTTCCGGTTTGCGGAATTCGGCCATTTGTTTCTCGTAAGGTGTTTCAGGCTTCTCGCCGTTGGCCAGCTTCACGAGTGTTTTCATGTACAGATCCGGGATACGTGCTGGGCCGGTCAGGAATGGGAATTCGTTGGAGAAGTCTTTAATCTTCTCTTTGTCACTGGTCGGTTGTCCGTCAATGATATCCCAGTCGTAACCTTTGGCGAAGCCGTATTCATACTCACTGCCCGCTTTCGGGTTAGCCAGGTTATCGAGCAAATAGTTGTAGTACAGGAAGATGGCTTCTGGATGCTTCGCATCCTTGTTGATCATGATACTTGCGTTGACACCAGAGTTCTGCCACTTCGTACCGATCTTGCCGTCTGGGCCAGCTGGTACAGGATAAGCTTTATACTTTGAACCAGGTACGTTCTTCAGCAGGTCAGGTGCAGGCCAGTCCGGTACCCAGTTTGCGCCGGGCAGAATGCCCGCTTTGCCCGCTGTCCAGCTTTCAGCGGATTTGCCTTCGTCCCACAGAGCGGAGTCAGCGTGGATATAACCTTTATCCATCCATTCAGCCAGCTTGGCAAGGGCTTGTTTGGCACCCGGGTTAACGGAGCCGTACTCGAGATTGCCGTTTGCATCTTTGTTCCATTGCTCCTCGATTGTGCCGTATGCACCGAACAACCAGTCGAGCTGACCCATCCAGGTGTTGGTGTTATTTTTCAGCGAGATCGCCAGCGGGAACACTTTGTCTGGAGACAGACCGTCCGGGTTCTCGTTCTTGAATTTGTCCATGATGTTCTCAAGGTCTGCAATGGTTTTCGGAGCTTCCAGGTTCAGCTTCTCCATCCAGTCCTCGCGGAGCCAGAGCAATGTATCGTCGTTATCGGTGTACTCCATGATCGGCATGTTGTATTTCTTGCCGTCCTTGGTGAACGGATACCATAGCTCAGGATGTGCTGCTGCGTGATCTTTCAGGGTCTTACTCGCGTACTTGTCGAACAACTCATCGATGGCGATGAATTGACCGGAGTCGATCAGCTGATTAGTCAGTACCGCATTGGTGGGTACGGATACAAAATCAGGCAGCTTTTCGCCAGAGGCGATAGCCAGTTGCAGCTTTTGTCTGTATTGATCGTCATTGGCCGGATACCAAGTATCTTTATGCTTCATACCCAGCGTTTCGAGCATCCAGCGATCGTGCACGTTATTTTCTTTGGTATCTCCTTGCACGTATTTCTTCGGCATTAATACCGAACTGAACTCGATGGGTGGATCATATTTTCCTTTAGCAAAAGCAGCTTCTGCTTCAGCTGAGCCGACAGTTCCCGGCGTATTATTCCCATTGTCACTGGCTGTCTCGCCACTGCCGCACGCAGTGATCGTGATGAGCGCGATAACCATGAGCAGTGACCACCATGTTTTTTTGAATTTGATCATTGTTCAATCCCCCTACGGTGTATGATCTTTACAGTGTAACTGTACCAATTTGTGCGGGAGTGCATCTATATGAGTTTTTTAGTTTTGATAGGACTCTATTAGTGAATGTTCCAAAAGATCGGTTTTCAGTCATGTTATTTATGCTGGTCTCTGTACTCCTGCGGAGTAACGCCAAATTGGCGCTTGAACACTTTGATAAAATAAGCCGGGTCCATATAACCAATTTCCATGCTGATTTCATACACTTTTTTGGTGGTCGTGACCAGCTTGTGGCAGGCCCGATCCATACGCAGGCGCGAGATATAATCACTGATGCCTTCACCCGTTTCGATCTTATAGATCTTGGACAAATGGGTCGGGTGCAGATTGACATGGTCGGCCAGTACACGTAAAGATACATCCAGATGCAGGTTCTTATCTGTAAAATCCTGAATCTTCTTCACATACTCGGAACGAATGTCCTTGATCTCGTTGGACGTGCCTTCCTTGAGTTTGCCCAGCACACTGAGCGACCATCTCCGCAATTTGCTGATGGTAGCGAAAACTTCCCCACTTTGCAAACCCTCGACATCATTGCCCATTAAAGTGGTCAGAGTCAGCTTGTTCCGGTGGGCGATGTTAGTGAACGAAGCCGTAATGAGAAAACCAGCCTCCATGCAATGCTCCCATGATTCCGACCATTTCTCATCAAGCTCAGCGCAGACCGCGAGGATTTTCTCTTCGGCGGCATCCCACTGTCCGCTCTCTAGCAAACTAATGAAGGTGGGGGGAGTGTACAGTACGTCCAAGGGACCTTGCGCCGCAGGTGTCTCGACATCGCTGACACGCATGACAAATTCGCGTTCGTCGCCGACGATCTGCCGGAAATAGGAAGAAGCCTGACGGAAACGATCGTAAAGCTGGTCCGGAAAGGTGAACCACTCGGTGATAACGATGGAGAGGGAGCCTTTGAGAAATTGTTTTACTTTGGATTGAAGCTGAATGGACAGCTTCTCCAGAATGGTTTCTTTACCAATATCGCCCTTCCGATCTTTAAACTGAAGCAAAAACACCAGATATCCGTGCTCCTCCTTCACGCCCCACACTTCCATAAACTCACCCATAATCTCTTCCGCCATATTGATGATCGCATATTCGATCAGGGTCTGATCATTGCTGTCATAGTGTCCGAATTCTTCTTCTAACCGTACCAGCATTAATGCGGCTTCTCCGGTATGAAAGGGCAGATCGTAATTGGCGAGTTTCCGCTCCCATTCCGCAGCGGCGATTCGCTGTCCCTGCAAAGCTCCTAGGAGTAGTCGTCCCCGCAAATGGGGGAGATTCTCTCGCAACGTAAACTGCGTTCGTGTCAGTGAACTGACAATTTCCCATTCATTGTTCAATTGATCGATGGCTTTCTGCACAGCGCCCATTAATTCCTCGTCTGTCGGGGGTTTGAGCAGATAGTCTACGGCTTCGAACTGGATAGCTTTTTTGGCGTAATCAAATTCGGAATACCCGGATAACAGGATACACTTTATCTTTTTGTCCCGGATGCGGATGCGTTCGATCAGTTCAATACCTGTCATTTCAGGCATCTGAATGTCTGAGATCACGATATCGATGGGGTGAGTGTCGATCATTTGTAGTGCTTCGTGTGCCGAGTATGCTTTATGCACATGTTCGATCCCCAGCGTGTGCCAGGGCTTGGTCATGGACAGGTTATCGACCCAGTGTGCTTCATCGTCTACGATCATCATTTGCATGGTGTTTGTCTCCTTGGTGGTATATAAGTCTTAAAAGTTAAAATCAATGGATGCTTCTTGTGGACGAGGTCGCTACGGATTTGAAGGGTTCTTTCGATCGCTGTTCAAGCCCCATTTTCTGAATTAGATGTTCGATGGTTAAAATGATGCTTGAAAGGCGAACGCTTTGCTTCTCCAGAATCCCTTCAATCCTTCACTTTGGTTCACACAAAGTCTAACCCTATATTTTAAAACAAAGCCTTATATAAAGATTGAATTTGCAACAAAAGCGAAGCGTATGCTCCGATGCAGCATTCTTTCGAGATTGGTTTCCAGGGGAACACTTCCGAACTTCGCTTTTACAGGTTTTTTCTGTCCTCTGCGTTCACGTGTAAATGGTTCGTTCAAAATCAAATGTCAACTTATCGTTAGTATCGATATTAATTTGTATCGGTATTTCCTTTATCGGAATCGGCGTCCTCTTTCGGTAACTCCCAGATAAGCTCGGTTCGGAATCCCCCAAGTGGGGATGGGCCGAATAGGAGGTAGGAATGGCTGCCGAACAGGTGCATGATGCGTTGGTTCGTATTCCAGAGGCCGCAGCCCATTTCTTCCTGTAATGGTTCTTGCATCTTCAAGTTGAGTGCTTCGTACTGTTCTGGGCTGAGGCCGGGGCCGTCGTCATCGATGTATATTCTGCCAAAACCGTTCAAGCGCTCCCCGGTAATTCGAATCTCCCCGGAAGAGTAGGACTTCGCTACACCATGGATGACAGAATTCTCGACCATCGGTTGAAGCATTAATCGTGGCACCGACTGGGCAAGCATATCCTCAGGGATATCGATGTGATATTCAATCCGACCATTGCGCAGCTTCTGGATATCCAGATAGTTGATGAGCAACTGGATCTCTTCCTGAAGCGATGATGTCTCCCGTTCCATACGGGTGGTATAGCGATAATATGCACTCAGGTTATGCGCCATGGAGACCACAGCTTTCTCGTCCTTCATCTGGGCCATGTTGATGATATAACCTAGACAATTATATAGGAAATGCGGATTGATCTGCGCCTGCAATTGCTTCAGCGTAGCTTCCTTGGCTCTAATTTTCTCATGGAACACATTCTCGATCAGATCCTGAATCTGATGGGACATATCATTGAATCGGCGGAACAGGAATGAGAACTCATTCTGGTTTTTGCTATACAGTCGGACAGAATAATCCCCTTGCTCTACACGGCGTAAGCCTTTGATCAGCTTTTTGATCGGATGTTGAACATTCCGGTACAGCAGGATTGACGCCGAGATGCCCACTACCAGCAGCAATATCATACAGGTGTAGAACAGATTCTGACTAAGCGAGATGGGTTTCAAAATCTGATACAGCGGGATCACATCCACCAGATGCCAATCTAGGTAGGTGGACTTCACGGAACTAACCAGATAGTTCTTCCCGTTCAGCTTCACGACATCCTGTGTAGTATCTTCCGGAGAGTGCGTGTCCAGATACTGAATGAGTTCTGCGGATAACTGCTTGTCCGCGCTGCGATTCAGAATGGGTGAATTTCCTTTGTGATACAAGAAAGGATCGCCTTGTCCACCCGCTTTATACGTATCCAGCATATTTTGAATGTTCTCGTAGCTGAAGCTGGCTTCAATCACCAGATTACTTCCCGTGAGCATCCCCGGCTGTGCCAAGGAATCGGTATAGAACCAATAGAAGGAGTTCAGTTCGTCCTGTGATGCGGCACCCTGATCCCCATAGGTCCATCGTCCACTCATATTTTTTTTCAGATACTCCTCATCATATCCTGTCGTTTGGTTGTAGTTGGCGATGACATCCTTATTCTGCTGTGAATGCACCGCATATCGGGTAGGCCATATATCTGTAACGCCGGTTTGCAGCATCATCTTCTCTTGTATCACATAACGGGTCTGCATCCGGTCATATCGATCATCCCACATGTTAAGGCCGTTGAATGCTCTGACATTGGGGTCTCGGGAGAGAATTAGGCTGAAATCCATCATCTGATTGATTCGGGAGTCGATCTGACTGGACAGAAACGTGAGCTGTTTTGTGTTGGAGATCTGCAGTTCTTTGCTGACGACATCATAGGTGACGTTATTCGAGTAGGTGTACATGATTAGAATGGGGATGAACAAGACCACAATTAACAAGTTTATTTTGGCAAAAAGACTGAATGGGGATCTGTTTTTACCTTGAAAAGGCATTAAGCGCTTCCATATATGCATGAAAAGTCTCCTTCAAATTCGTGTTCAGACTATATAGGTTGAACTAATTATTTACACAGAAACGGAGAGGACAGAAAAAACCAGAGAAAGCGAAGCGTTCGCATTTATCACCGGATTTTCCCCTTGAGAAAAGGGTATTAGAAAAATCTGGGGATAACAGCGATTGGAAGGTTATTCTGTCATCGGAGTGTCCGTGTGAATCATCTTTAGTTCAACTTATAGATTCCTAACAAAATACTATCAAGCCTAACAATGTTATATAGCAGACCTCAGAATGGCTTGATACTATTTATATCAGAGAACCCGATCACACACAAAAACTTTTTTTGGGAACAGGAGAAGCGCTATGGAGGCTAAATTGGAGGGTAAGCGGATCCCGCAGGCAAACGTTGGGAACAAGCTGGATAAAAAGAGAAAAAAACGCTACAAACAGCCATGGATTCTGCACTTTATGGTGTTGCCGGCGGCCATTATGGTCTTTATATTTTCATACATTCCGATGTCCGGAATTTTGATGGCATTTCAAGATTATAAACCTGCACTGGGATTTTTCAATTCCGAATGGGTAGGACTGAAACACTTCAGGTATATGTGGGAAAATGATTATTTCCTGCAAATTACGTGGAACACGTTGTTCTTTGCCTGTTTCAAGATTGTCATGAACCTGATCATTCCGTTTGTCTTCGCCTTATTGCTCAACGAAGTACGGAAGATGGCGCTGAAAAGAACAATTCAGACGCTCGTGTATCTTCCTCACTTTCTGTCCTGGGTTACGTTATCAGGCATCCTGATCGACATTCTGGCCCAGACGGGTATTGTCAATCAGTTCCTGGTTTCGGTATTCGGCATCAAGCCGATTTTCTTCCTGGGGGATGGCAGCTGGTTCCGATTCACGATTATCGCGAGTGATGTCTGGAAAGAGTTTGGATTCAACACGATCATCTTCCTCGCGGCACTGTCCGGCATTAACCCTTCATTATATGAGGCGGCTGAAGTGGATGGAGCAGGACGTTGGAAGCAAACGATGTATATTACCATCCCGGCACTTATTCCCATCGGGATCGTAATCGCAACCCTGGCACTGGGAAATGTGCTTAACGCCAACTTTGACCAGATCTTTAACTTATATAGCCCGTTAATTTATCAACAAGGTGATATTATCGATACGTTTGTGTATAGAGAAGGTCTGTTAAGTGGGCAGTTCAGTTTCGCTACCGCTGTGAATCTGTTCAAATCGGTCATCAGCCTGATCCTGATTGTGATCTCGTACCGACTGGCTTACCGATTCGCCGGATACCGAATTTTCTAGAAAGGATGACGAACCCATGTATCATAAAACGATGCCTTACCGCATATTCAGCATATTCAACAATGTGTTACTGACCATCCTTTCACTGCTCTGCTTGCTGCCTTTGTATCACTTACTCATGGTATCACTTAGCGCATCCGCACCTGCGAATGCTGGTCTCGTAACGTTCTGGCCGATTGGATTTACACTGGAGGCGTATGTCAAGACATTTGCAAATACCAACTTCCTCTCCTCCCTATGGGTTTCCGTGGAGCGGACAGTACTGGGAACAGGACTTGCGTTAATCGTCAATACGATCGCAGCCTATGCACTCTCCAAGGAGACGCGGGTGTTCCGCGCACGTAACATCTATCTGTGGTATTTTGTCATCACGATGCTGTTCAGCGGTGGCCTCATTCCGGGGTACATCCTGATTCTGAAGCTGGGACTGATGAACACATTGCTGGCCTTGATTCTGCCGGGATTGGTTGCGGTGTTCAACATCATTCTGTTGCTGAATTTCTTCCGTACCGTTCCCAAAGATTTGGAGGAAGCTGCATTTATCGATGGAGCAGGGCATTTGCAGACGTTTATCAAAATCTATCTACCCGTCTCCGTACCCGTTATTGCAACGGTTTCGCTCTTCATGATGGTCGGACATTGGAACGCATATTTTGACGGGATTATCTACATCCGTGATGCGGAAAAGCTGCCACTCGCGACATTCATGCAGACGATCATCGTGCAGGCCGACATGTCGAAGCTTGATCCGGAAGCAGTTGCGAACCTGTCCCAACGGACCATTCGGGCTTCGCAGATCTTTATCAGCGCGCTGCCGATCCTGCTCGTGTACCCGTTCCTGCAACGTTATTTTGTAACCGGGATCGTGGTTGGAGCTGTGAAGGAGTAGTTGAATGCAGGGGTTAGAATAGGGGTGTGAAAAAGGAGCTACTGAACTGGGGAAGGCCAGGGAGGTGGCTTCTTTTTGTGTAAATATTTTCAATCCTATTAATTTGTTGTAAGATAGTACCAATTCATAATGAAAGTGAGGTTAATCGTTTTGATACCTCCATATGTTGTAGACCTCTAGGTACGTTACTACTCATACCTAATTCTAGGTAAATCTAAAGTGCGTGCCGGGGATCTTATTGTTCAATGATAACGACGAAATGCAAGCATGGGAATTGCAACAGCTAGGCAAGAACCTGGATACATGGAAGAGAATTAAAAGAGATTTCGACCCGAGAATCAAGAAATTAAATGAATATCGAATCACAGAAAAACCAAGCATTACTATAATAATGAGGTTAAGGACATTCGAAGACTCACCCAAAGAAGCTTTCGAAAACAATTCAAACAGAACATGCTTCTTGAAGAATTTTATCGTCCAGTACCTCATGATTATCGAACGTATGGTTGGTTGTCTTACTAAAATGGAAAGAGAGAAGAAATTCTCTCTTTTTCTTTCGGTTTAAAATAAATCGTACATATGGATCTTCTAAGCTTTGCTGTCTGCTCCAAAGCCGTTGCCCTACTACGTGACCCCTGTTATAATTCCTGTATATCTACTGCATTGGGGGTTATGACGTGGCAATATGGATAATGCCGGATTGCTCGTTCGCTAGAAAGCCTTACGCAAAGCCTGAATAGGGGCGGACTTTGTGTAGGGCGCGACAAAATGAGATTGTTTGCCCTGGAATTAACATCAACATAATGGTTCAACCCGCAGGCTTTGCACCTTATTTGTTCTTCCAATAAAAATAAGGGGCTGAAAGCCATGCAAACACCATTTATTCACAATCATCAATTCAATTACATTCAAAAACAAGCTGATTTCCTGCTCAAAACGCTACGCTCGGTTGTAGATCCAAAAGTATTGGAAACCGTCCGTTATACGGTTGGTACAAATGCGGTGAGCATCTTCGATGAACTCACTCCGGAGCAGAAGCAATTGCTGGAGCAGTTATCCACGTATGAGACGACACATGAATTGCAGACGTATCTGAACCGGATGGAGTCATATCTGATTCCATATCCGCAAGTATCGGCAAAGCAGATCCAAAAGCTGTTCCCGAAGGCCAAGAAACTCAAAGTGCCCGATCTCGAATCCATTGACTACGCACATACAACCTATCTGAGATGGACCGACATCGCGACGAGCCGTTTGTTCATTGTGTATCCGTACGAAGGCAAATTCCTCGGTATTGAGGGACGGATTACACCCACGAACAAAAAAGGGTACTGCATGTTCTGTCATCGTCATCAGGAACTCGGATTCTTCAACGTGAAGACCAAGGCTCATTCGCCGGACAATTTTGCTTCCATTGCCCAGTACGTATGCATGGATAACACAGCTTGCAACCATAGCATTACCGATATCACCATGCTGGAGAAGTTTCTTCTCTCGACAGTAAAATAATGCAAGACACACAGGCAGGGTCGCTCTTCGGAGCGACCTTTTTGCCGTGTTCAAGCGTAGTTGTTCTCATACCATTACAGCGTCGGAATATCGTTGGCATAGTTCAGTCCCAAGTGATGTGCATGGTTCAGCAGTGCCTCATAATGCTCAGGCTTGGATTCCAACGTTTCATATAAAAACTCAACCCTCGATTGGGACACGCCGCAATAATCGGCAATACCCACATTGAGCAGATTGGCGATCGATTGCCCATAGTTGCGCTTATGCATCTGTTCTTCCGTCACGCCGGAAAGAGCGATCCACAATATCTGCTGGTGAGGAAGTTTGTTCGTGCCGTAGGCAAACCCGTTGTTCATGACACGATCCACATAGCCTTTCAACATGGCTGGCAGATGCCACCACCAGAGAGGAAATACAAAAGCCACAGCGTCGTGCTTCTTCAATCGCTCCATCTCCGTTTCAACCTCAGGCGAGAACACCTGATTTTCTTGGGTATAGTCCGGTTCATCCATCTCTCGGAGAATCGGGTCGAACCCAATCCGATGCAAATCCAATATCTCATAGCCGTGACCGGCCTCGGCAAGACCCTGTGCAAAATGTTCAGCTACCTGGAAGGTCAGGGAATCTTTTCGCGGGTGGGACACTACAACTAATACGTTCATCTTATCTTTCACTACCTTTCTGCATTGCAGTCTTGTAGCCATAAATCAATGGCTGATGCTATTATAAACAGGTATGGAAACATCCGGAAGTACGCACTTTGATGTTCTATAGGAAGAATGAAGTGCCATAGGAACATTAAAGTACCCTAAATTAATGCCTCGAAATGAGCTTAAATAACGGAAAAAGAGCAGCAAGTAGATACGATTTTAACTTGGATACAGCCTGATTATGGAGGGGTTCAAAATGACGGAACATGGAGAAACGAGCACTCCAAAGAAATATAAAGTTGGCGTTGAGGCGGCTTTGGAAGTGATGGGCGGGAAATGGAAGCCTTTGATTATTTATCATTTGATGACAGGACGGAAACGCACATCGGAGCTTCGGCGGTTAATACCGGACATTACACAGAAGATGCTGACAACGCAGCTCAGAGGTCTGGAAAAGGATGAGATTGTACAGCGCAAGGTATATTCGGAGGTACCTCCGAAAGTGGAATATGAGTTAACGGATTACGGTTGGGGATTAAAACCTGCTCTGGACCATTTGTGCTATTGGGGAGAAGAGCATCTGGAGAAGGTGCACGGGGATAAGTTTAAGGTTTTGGAGGACTTCGATTCTGAAGAAAAGGGAGTGAGAAATTGAATGGTGCAGAGCACATGAAACAGGCAGTTCCCATTCGTTGTGAAGGAGTGGCTGTAGTACTGTTGAAGAAGAGCCTCGATCAATACCGTGTACTGATGCTGAAGCGGGCTGGCCGTATGTTGCATAACGAGTGGTGTTATGTTGGCGGCGGTATAGAGCAGGGCGAGAAGGCAGGGGAAGCTGCACTCAGAGAAGTTCACGAGGAAACAGGTATTACGAAAGTCCGTTTGTACTCTGCGAACCAATTCGAACAATATTATTCACCCATGGGGGAATATATCTATATTGCTCCCGTATTCGTAGGATATGTGGATGAAGACCAGCCTGTACGGTTGAATCATGAACATACCGAGTATCAATGGATGACGTTTGACGAAGCCAAAGAAAATGCAGCATTGCCCGGAATTGATGACATTTTGGATTTTGTTGAAAAGCATTTTGCTAAGAAAGCCCCTTCCGAGTGGCTTCGAATTAATGGAGAGAATAATTAGGAGGTGGAACTCATCACATACAAGACGATTTATCCAAGAGCATGGTTGAGCCTACTATGTATGTTGGTCATTGAAGCTATACTTTTCAGGGATGGTATATACGATAAAAATGGTATTCTGAAGTACTTCCTGATCGTTATATTGACCTTTATTCTCGGTTATATCATTTTCCTGATCTGGCGTTTGTTTTTCACTAAACCCAGTATTACGCTGGAAAGCGATCATGTGATTTCTACGAAACATCAGAGATATGATGCATCTCAGATTGAGTGTGTTTATATGAATTACAGACGGATTGGCATCAAACTCTATGGTAAACGGTTAGTGCCGATGGATCTATGTTTTTATTTTCAACGAGGTCAGAAGTCCGCAGGCGTAGAAGCTGTGCATGAATGGGCGGCCCGAAACGACAAAGAGATGAAACAAAAATTGTTTCAAACATTGGGGTAGAACAGTGCGTTTGTGAATATAAGAAATCGTTGAGGCTGAAGATTTTGGAGGAGTAGCGATGCAAACAATAGAGCAATTTCTAACGAGATCGATCTGAAGTGGTCGAGGTGTTAGACTTTAAGAGATCTGTTATCGCTAACAAGATTATTGAAGTAGATTCTATAAATCAACAGGAGAGATGCCCATGAGATATCTAACGAAAGAATGGTATGAGCTTTGTCAGCAGACACATCTTCATTTTGGTTTAAGAGTACATAACGGAGCTAACGAGTTCGATGAGAATCTTTTTTTTAGGTTGTATAAAAGAAAGGAAAAAGCGCATGTGAAGCAGGAGCGAGAGTTATATAACTTGGACCCACGTTACATGCTGGAGCATGATGGTCAAATACTTACTCGCGTAGACAAAGCTTTCGGTGAGGAAGAAGTGACAGAAGAGGATCAGATCGTATTTCACATGCCTCCGGAAGAACGAGCGCATATCGAGAAATGTATTGCAGAATATGATGTGCGTCCTCCTTTTGATGAGAAGAAATGTAAGGAAGAGTACAAAGAATGGATGGAGTCGAGTTTTCAATACAAGGCGGAACATTTGCCACAGGAAATCGTTGAACAAATTGTGGATATTCGTGTGTTTACTTTGGGATATTGCACGAGAGAGATACTACAGCAATTGAAGAAACAGAGTGCGCACAATTGGAGACGTGTGGAACACACATCGAAAGAATTTAGAGAAGTGATGATGGCACAGGATATCCCCGATGAAATACATAGCCGGGTTCAATATCATGATTGTACAGTGACGGAACTGCTGACGGGAGATGAAGTGGTCATTCGTTTTGACACTCGTGGTGGCTTCACCAATATAAATAAACTTACACTGGTTGCACCCGAAATCATCAAGCAAGAGGGAGAGATTGTAGGCAGTTACTGGCTGTATCAAGAGCTGTATCGGATCGATAACGGATATGAACTTCATGTTCTATTTGATGGAGAGAATATGCCCGAATTGATTATTCGCTGTGCTGACATTCTCGTAGAAGAAGATTGATAGGGAAGATGATGTTGTGATCTGGAGAGACTTCTTATTGAATGACAAGGAATTACAGGTAGGCCCGTTTTATTTTGATTGGGAAAATTATAAACAGGCCCTTGAAAATACGTTTGGTACGGCGGGAATTCAGTAAGGAAAAAGGAGTTGGACAACAATATGGAATTTATCTGGGCTTTAGTCATATCACTTATATGTTTAATTGTGGTTCTTATTTTTGCTGCAATTATACGTTATGCGATAGATTCATCTAAAACATCACAAAAGCTGGATGTACTAATCAAAGAAGTACACTATTTGAAAACAGAAATCAAAAAACAGCAAAACATTAAGCAGCAAGATGACAGCAAGCATATTATTGACGAGAAAGTATAAAAAGCAAAAAGGAGGTACACCTGTATGGGCATGTCAGACTATTACAAAAACCTCAGGGAAAAGATCGGCAACGAGCTTATTTTTATGCCGGGTGTGGCTGGCATTATCCGAAATGAACAAGGGGAGATTCTGTTCGGCCGTAAACATAACGAATCAACCTGGGGGCTGATTGCTGGAGCAATTGAGCTTGGTGAGACACCGGCTCAAGCGATGGTAAGAGAGGCACTGGAAGAGGCAGGCCTAGTTGTAGAACCGGAGAAGATTATCGGAGTATACGGGGGTGAAGCAAGACGGTTTACATACAGTAATGGTCATCAGGTCGAATATTTGACTATCGTATTTGAATGCAGAATCAAATCTGGACAACTGACACCTGATAATGAAGAGATGAAGGATCTGCAATTTTTCCCCGAGGATCAGCTTCCACCCATGGCAAACCAGTATCCAGATTATATTTTTAGTTCCAATCAAGAAGAACGAGCCCATTTTGAAAGATAAGCCACTGTGCAATTTGAACTAAAACTTAACTTATGTTTACCAAATGAATCAAGATCCTAGTTATATGAGGAGAACCATATGTTAATTAACCCAACAATTAATGAGATCAATGACCTATTCAAGATGCATCATATCAATGAAGAAATCACTGAAATTCAAAGTTTGTCAGGTACCACTGCTGGACGTGTTTATCGGTTGAGTACGAATCTGAATAAGCATTATATTCTGAAATCGGATGAACATGAGCAGATTTACATTGCCCAGCAGTTTTTGGACACGTATAAGAATTCTTTGTTACTGCCTGAAGTTTTGTTGACTGTTTCGGATAATACTTATTTTATTTATACGTATATGGAAGGCACGACCCATTTCAACCGGGGACAGAAAAGAGACTGGTTAACTCGTCTGGTGAAAGAGCTATTCAATACATATGTGCGTTCTTCAGATACGAAATCATGGGGCAGAATGGAGTTCCCACAGAGGACATGGAAAGAATTCAATCAGATTAGTATTCATGAAGCAAAGATGAATATTGGAAGTATTTTAACGACAGATGATTATAATCTGGTTCAATCCAAAGTGGATCACCTGTTTCATGAGCAAGAAGAGAAATTTCTTTTGCATGGCGATACGGGTGTTCATAATTTTGTGTTTGCTGAAAATGAACTCATCGGCGTCATTGATCCATCTCCAATGGTTGGACCGATCCTCTATGATTTCTTGTATGCTTTTAGCTCTTCTCCGGATGATATCAACACCGAAACATTATTTGCTACGTTCGAACTGTTAGAACAAGTAGATATGGATAAATCCAGATTGATAGAGGAAGCTCTGGTCCATCTATATTGCCGAATTGGGCTGAGCAACAAGCATCATCCTGATGATCTGCCTGAATATTTGAAGGCATGGGATGAATGGAAGCGATTGTGTCAGGAATTTTGAACAAGCAAAGTTTTTACAGCTATTCCAAATGCCTTAGTTCAGACTACACAAGACAGGAGAGATATCACAAATTGGATAACAAAAGTAGTTTGAATCGTCCGAATGCTTGGACGACCTCCGATATGCTTCATGGCGACTTACTTGCCAGTAAAGAACTTATCTATGACAAGTGTGGCTTTTGTTGCTCCCAACCACATGAAGAAGCACAAAATGCTGAATATGGGGCATATGTGTTCACCTTAAATTCTCTATCCATTCGATTTCGTGTTGCCAAAACCACACCAACCAAGATTGGACAATTTGTTACTCTGTGGCAGCGAAGTGAGGACGGAACGACACAGCCATATGATGTATCAGATCCAGCAGATATGTATGTCATTAGTACGCGCACAGGTAGCCACTTTGGTCAATTTGTATTTCCGAAGCATGTATTGTTGCAGCGAGATATCGTATCAAATCAAGGAAAAGGTGGCAAGCGTGCCATACGTGTATATCCGCCTTGGGATAAGCCAACAAGTAAGCAGGCTCTAAAAACGCAGCAATGGCAGCTGGAATATTTTCTGGAAGTACCTGTTACCGAACCGTTGAACTGTGATCAAGCTCGGGTACTTTATGGCACCCAGCGATAAAAGTAAGCGAAACAGTAGCCCAGCATCTCCAAACTCTTCTCCTCTGAATATCAGCTTTTCACCGATCTTTTCGACATATCTCCTCTATTCGTTATTTCCCAGTACTCAAGCGTGTGCGATGTCCTCCATTTGTTAAAAATAGTGAACGTTAGTGATTTTAATTTTTTTGAAATTTGTGCTTGCCTTAATGTGAACATTAAGCCTTAGGATGTAAAAGAACCGGCCAAATGCATCCAAAAATGAACATAAAGGAGGAGTCAGCATTATGGCTTTCTCGATAAAAGAAGCTTCGGAGCGGCTGGGTTGTCCTGCACATAAAATTCGTTACTACGAGAAGGAGGGACTGTTTCCTTACATCCAACGGGATCAGCATGGAAATCGGATGTTCGAGGAAGAACATCTGGATTGGATGAGACTGATGTCCTGTTTCCGGGCAACGGGTATGAAGGTATCTACACTGAAACATATGGTTAGTCTGGCGCTGGATGGTGATTCAACGATTCCACAACGGAAAGCGATCCTTCACGAATATAAAGAGGAATTACATCGCCGCCAACTTGAAATTGCCGAAGCACTTTCAGCGGTGAATAACAAATTGAACATCTATGAAGACATAGAATCAGGAAAGCTTCCTTCAGAAAGCAAGCTGCTAGATCAAATGGAAAGCATCGCTAAAGACTAATATTAACGGATGGAGAGATGGAGAGATGAAGCAAAGAGTGCTGGGAAATAGCGATATCGTCGTATCATCGATTGGATTGGGAATTATGGGCATGTCTCCGGGGATGTATGGGGAAACCAATGATGAGGAGTCAATGAAGACCATCCATCACGCGTTGGAGATTGGCGTTACACTGCTAGATACAGCTGATGTGTATGGTAATGGTCATAATGAAGAACTACTGGGGAAAGCGCTGAAGGGACGTCGCGATCAGGCCATTATTGCTACGAAATTCGCGTATACCCCAAACTATGAGACGTTGAATGGTCATCCGGATTACGTGAAAAAGGCTGTAGAAGCAAGTCTTCGCAGGCTGGACACCGACTATATTGATCTGTATTACCAGCACAGGGTAGATCCTCAGATTCCGATTGAGGAAACGGTTGGCGCGATGGCCGACTTGGTTAAAGAGGGGAAAGTCCGCTGCCTTGGCTTGTCGGAAGCATCGGCTTCCACTTTACGCCGTGCACACGCCGTTCATCCAATCTCTGTGTTGCAGAGCGAATATTCCCTGTGGAGCCGGGATATTGAGGACGAGATTCTACCGACTGCGAGAGAACTGAATATTACCCATATTGCATACAGTCCATTAAGCAGAGGGTTTATCTCAGGTGAGATACGGAAATTCGAAGATTTGGATGTTAATGATCTGCGCAGATATATGCCGAGGTTCCAAGGAGACAATTTCTCCAAAAATATAGAAGTTGTGGATAAAATCAAAGAGATCGCGATGGAGAAGAGTTGCACGCCTGCACAATTGGCTTTAGCTTGGACACTAGCTAATAACGCATTGCCGATTCCGGGAACGAAACGAATCAAATATTTGGAGGAAAACGCGAACGCAACAACGATTGAACTGACACCTGATGACTTAGCTCGGATTGAAAAGGTAAGCCCCAAAAATGAAGTCCATGGAACACGTTATATGAAAGAAATGATGACTCAGCTTAATGGGTAAATGATGTCCATATAACTTGTTATCCGTAGCGAAGTAGTTGCTCAGTAAAATACAAGTATAGAATACAGATAGAGACTCTCCTTTAGTGAAAGTCTCTATTTGTATTGATTCCCAATCGAGGCAGGGGAGTCGAAAAGGAAAAAAGGAAGTATGATTTTGTGCCATATCCTGTATAATTTAGAGAACAGCCAGGTTTGTATTTCTGTAGAGAATGAAGGCCCTACGATTGCAGAAAGCGAGGTATCCCTAATATAGAATCGATTTTACCGCCATTTGAATACTGGAGCGTGATCTACATCGTCTTGACATCGGCAATCGTATTCACCGTCTTGATTCTGATCGTTATTCTGTTTCAGGTTGCGTTGGCTGTAGGTGTGCCATGGGGAGAGTACGCCATGGGTGGGAAGTTTCCCGGGAAATACCCCGTATCCATGCGTTTTGCCTGCATATTTCAGATCGCAATTCTGGCATTCATGGGTATTGTTGTTCTGAGCAAATCAGGATTGCTTGTTCGTGAATGGTCTGCATTTGCAGATATCGCAATTTGGTTTATCGTTGGGTATTTGGTGTTGGGGACGATACTGAATCTGATCACGAGAAGTGTATGGGAACGAAGAATCTGGGCGCCCGTAACGTTGTTGATGTTGGTAACCAGTATAATCATTGCCATTTCATAACAATGAGCAACAACGAAATTTACAAAACTAGAGCCCGGGCATGTATGCCAAAGGGCTCTATTAATCACTGCCGTTCCTCATTTATACTAATGATAGTTTAACCCTTACATAGAGAAGATCAACGGAGAGGAGCGGTTTTATTATGCCGATCTACTACTACCTTGCAGCAGTTTTATTGGTTGTAACAGCCTATTTGGTTCGACGCAAGCTCAAGATTTTCCGTCCAGCAGGAAGACGCAGAAAACAGACGAAAGTTACGTACAGACGAAAAAAAGCACCATTGAATCTTGGACTTCGAGAAGAAGTCCCCTATCAGCAAACCATTCTTCAATTGGAGAAGAGTTACAATAAGCATTTTGCGAACAAACTCAAGATCCGAATTCAACAGGAATATCCTCGCATGAAAACGCTGGAGTATCGGTGGAAACTAATAGAGCTTAAGCGATACTTCATTATGGCTTCATTACTTAAGCAGGTGCCCATGTTCAGTGATGAGGTAGATGATTTGTGGCATGAGATGCTGATGTTTACGAAATCTTACGCTGATTTTTGTGCAGAATTCATGGGTTCCACGGTACACCATGAGCCGGCAATCACCCGCCGCGAAACGCCAGGAGCACGTGCATGGTTTGACTGGGTGTACTGTCAATTATTCGAGTTTACCCCCTACAGTGCTGCAATCTGGGGTGATTTTTTCACTTACCCATTATCCAGTGATGTACAGAAGCTGATCGCACAGGGAGATCAATCTGAACTGGTGAATGAACTGTTTCATGCCAGACGCATGCAGGAAGATCCTGAAGCTGCTCAGGTGATTGCCTACTTGATTGATCAACTACGTAGATCCGCAACGCTAAGTGAAGAAGAGCTATCTCCAGTATCTTCCGGAAGTAGCGATGTAGCTCTCGTCATGGCTAGCGCCATGGTGTATTACTCCATGCATAACGAGGCGACATATGGGCTGCACATGGGCCGGCTGGAGCAGGAAATTCTTCCACAGGAAAAGGCAGCCTATGGTTCCTCGTCAAGCAGTGGTTGCACGAGCAGTTCCAGCTGTTATGCGGATCAATGTACGGACAGTAGCAGTTCCTCGGGAGGATCCGGATCATCCTCGGGATCATCTTCCGACTCTTCTTGCAGCTCGTCCAGCTGTTCATCTTGTGGTGGTGGCGGAGATTAATGAAGTATGCAAGCTAATCCATACGATTATTGTTACAGGAATGTGTTCATCATGCCGTAGGACATACCCTAAAATTATAAAAATCAAAAACAGGGCGTTCCCTTTAACGGGAATCAGCCCTGTTTTCATTTGGAAGCAGTTATGATTAGTATAACATTCAATGGTGATGATGCGCATGAGCATCTGGTGCGTCGCCTTTGACAGTACATAATACCGAGGTGTCATGCAGATGTTTTTCGGACTCCACTTGGAGCGTTACATGTTTGATTTCTTTATGTTCCAGCATATGTTCAATCCTCTGAACCAGGATCTCGGATGCATAGACATCCATCGTTCCATCTACCACGATATGTGCGGTCAACGCATTCAGGTTACTGGTAATGGACCAGACATGCACATCATGAACACCTTTAACGCCATCAACTTGTTTAATGGTCTGCACCAGCTCATTCACATCCACATTGGCCGGAGTGCCTTCCATCAAGATATGCAGGGATGATTTGGTGACATAGAACCCACTTCGCAATACCAGTGCCGCGACAATCACACTCGCAAGTGGATCGGCCCAACCCCAGCCAAAGAACATCATGAGCAATGCCGCCGCGATGGCCCCAACGGATCCCAGCATGTCGCTGATGACGTGCAGATAAGCACCGCGCATATTCAGATTATTTTCCGTATCGCTACCACGCATCATGATCCAGGCCACCAGAATATTGATGAGTAATCCAATAACGCTGATGATTAACATGCCTACCGTTGCAACTTCCGGCGGGTTGATAAAACGACCAACCGCTTCGTAGAAAATGTAGAGTGCAATGGCGATTAACGTAATTCCGTTTAACGAAGCGGCCAAAATTTCAAATCTTCTGTAGCCGTACGTTTTGCCGGTATTCACCGCTTTTTCACCAAAGGTGAACGCCAGTAAAGCGATCCCGAGTGCAATGGAGTCAGACAGCATATGGCCTGCATCCGAGATAAGTGCGAGACTGTTGGTGATGAATCCACCAATGGCTTCGACGATCATATAGATGGTAATAATAATGAAGGAAAACAACAGTACTTTCTTGTTATTGGTGGTGTGAGCGTGGTTGTGTCCATGATCGTGCCCATGGTTGTGACTGTGATGATGTCCAGACATATAAATCCTCTCCTTTGGAGCGAGGCTCCGTTATGTAATATGATTTCTAGTGTGGTTATAAATGATCCTTAACAATAGTTGATCTCCTACAAATGAATATATGAGCGTTTGTTCATATGTTATGGATTTATTATAGTTGGGCCTCATAGTAGTGTCAACCAGATTTAAGAAAATATAAACATGTCCATGGTGTCTCCATGGGTTTGCTGGCGAATAAGATTGCTTTTATGCTACCATCTGTGCAGGATCAAAGTGAGATGTACTCGCTACATAGAAGGGCGGACAACGATATGAAACAACTGCTGCTGGCAGACGATGATGCCAACATTCGAGCACTCCTGCGGCATGTCATGACCAAGGAAGGGTATCGGGTTCATGAAGCGCAGGATGGATTGGAAGCGGTCAGACGGATGCAAGAAACGCCGATTGACCTGGCGATCCTCGATGTGATGATGCCCGGTATGGACGGACTGGAGTTATGTGATTTCATTCGGCAGCACTACGACATTCCCATCATGCTACTGACGGCACGAGATCAGCTATCCGACAAGAGAGACGGTTATTTGAAAGGAACGGATGAATATGTGACGAAGCCATTTGAACCAGAAGAGTTAGTCTATCGGGTAAAGGCGTTATTTCGTCGGTACCATCGCACATCCAGCGATATCATCCGCATGAATCGGATCGTCATTGACCGTAACAATGTGGAGGTTACGGACGGACAATCCATTCTCTTTTTACCGATGAAAGAATTTGAATTACTCTCACAGCTTGCCCAGTTTCCGGGGCGTTTGTTCTCACGGGATGAGCTCATTCGGCTCGTATGGGGAGCAGATTATGAAGGAGATGACCGTACCGTTGATGTACATATCAAGCGACTCCGTGATCGATTTGCCGATTATACGGATGATTTCGTCATTCAGACGGTGCGGGGCATTGGTTACAAGATGGAGGTGAAAACGCCTTGAGGACCTTGTATGTCCGGGTATTCCTCATTACGGTTGCGGTGATTATGGTCAGCGGCATGCTCGGTTTTCTTATGTCGAATATCTACTATCATGCGAAGCTCAAGGAATTCAATGATGAGAAGCTAGTGGGCATCGCGACGCAAATGAAGCAATTTGTGGAGCAGCAACCCGGTACGATGGAGGATTATCTGAGCAATGCCGCCGCACTCGGGTACGAAATCTATGTGACGGATGGAAAAGGCAATGACCGGTTCTACGGCCGTGAATTCCGGGAGAAAGATCTGGACAAGCAAGCTGTAGAACTGGTGCTGAATGGTGAGGAATACCATGGCGTTGCCCAGTTCCCAAGTAAACCGTTCATTACCGGTTTCTTCGATAATCAATTAAGCAATACCGTGGGTGTTCATCTACAGCTGGACAATGCGAATTATGCCCTTTTTATGCGTCCGGATGTGATCCTGCAATTTGGTGAACTTCGTATATTTTTTGCGCTGATTGGAGCATTAACGGTGGGCATTAGTATCCTGCTCTTTCTGATTAGTACCCGCTATCTGGTTAATCCCATTGAACGTCTGTCCGAGGCGACCAAGCGGATTGCGCAAGGAAAATATAATCTGAAGTTGCCTACCTCAAGGCGTGATGAGATTGGTCAGCTGGCCCAGCATTTCATGACCATGAGTCGTGAATTGGAGAGGGTAGATCAGGCACGGCAGCAGTTTGTATCCAACGTATCCCATGAGATTCAATCGCCGCTGACCTCGATTCAGGGGTTTGCCCAATTGGTAGCGGATCGGGACCTGCCTGAACAAGAACGGGAGCACTATGCATCGATTATTGAGGAGGAGAGCCGTCATCTCTCCTTGCTCAGCAAACAACTGCTTCTCCTGTCCTCCCTTGAACAAGGCAACGAAGATCTGTCCAAAGTGAAGTTCTCTCTGCGAGATCAATTCCGGCAAGCGGTTCAGGTGCTGCAATGGCAACTCGAAGAAAAAGAACTGCTGCTTCGGATTTCGGTCCCGGAATCCATCCAGCTGGTGGGCAATGAAGTGCTGCTCATGCAGGTGTGGATGAATCTGCTGGGTAATGCAGTGAATCATCTGCCACAGGGAAAAAGCATCGAGATTCATGCCGAGCAGACGGATAACCAGTGTGTGATTCAGATTCGGGATACAGGGAACGGAATTGCTGCGGAGCATCTGCCTTTCTTGTTCGATCGCTTCTATCGGGTGGACCGTGCGCGGGAACGTTCTTCTGGACGAACCGGTCTTGGACTTGCTATTGTGCAGAAAATTATCCGAATTCATGACGGTACGATCGAGGTTTCCAGTTCGCCTGAGGGCACGGTCTTTACCGTGACACTTCCCCAGATGTAATCTGTTATTCATTTGCCGTTCATTTTCGCCTCCTATACTTGGGTTATCAAGAGGGAGGTCACAGAACATGTACTTGGCTATTCGGGAAATGAGGTATGCCAAAGGGCGGTATGCCTTAATTGCTACAATCATGGTGCTGGTTTCATTTCTGGTACTGTTTGTCACAGGTCTTGCACAGGGGTTGGCGTATGACAACGCGGCTTCGATCAAAAATATGGCAGCAACCCACTTTGTACTGGAGCAGGATTCGAATCATCGGTTTACCCGGTCACAAGTGGATCAGGATCAGCTTAATCAAGCTCGCTCCGTGGTGGGGCAAGAGAACGCTGAGCCGCTCGGTGTGAAAATGACAACCATCAGTCCAACCGGCGACACGAAGAAGATTGATGTCACGCTGTTCATGGTGAACCCGGAAGGTTGGCTTGCTCCAACGGTTACCGAAGGGTCTCCGATTACGGCTCAGACAAACGGGCAGGTTGTGGTGGACCAAAAGTTGTCTGAATCAGGTGTCACAATTGGCACCGTCCTGGTCGATCAAGCTTCGGGAACGGAGTGGACCGTTGGTGGATTTGTACAAAATGAGTCCTTCAGTCACTCCCCGGTGGTGTTCCTAAATGAAGAAGAATGGCTTACGCTTCAAGGAGGTTCACGAACTACGCAAGGTTCAGCCGACACCAATGCTAATGCTCCGATATACAACGCCATTGCGATCAAGGGTGCAGGCGAGCAGGTGGACGAACTGAGTACTGCATTGCCTAATACGGAAGTTATTACGAAGTCGGATGCCGTATCGGCCATTCCTGGATATAAGGAAGAGCAGGGATCGTTGCTCATGATGATCGCTTTTCTATATGTTATTTCGGCGTTTGTGCTTGCGGTATTCTTCTATGTCATTACAATTCAGAAAACGAGTCAATTCGGTATATTGAAAGCGATTGGGACGCGGAATGGTTATCTGGCGGGCAGTGTTTCGTTACAAGTCTTGATCCTGTCGGTTGGTAGTCTGGTGATTAGCGTACTGTTGGTTCGGCTGTTTGAGTCTATCTTGCCAGCATCGATGCCGTTTCAATTAGGCTTGTCCACTCTCGCGCTGACCTGTGTGTTATTCATCCTCATGTCTGTGGCGGGTTCATTATTCTCGGTGTGGAAGGTTACCAAAATTGATGCACTTGATGCGATTGGGAGGACAGCAGCATGAGAAACCGATTGGTATTGCAGGGAATTACACAGACTTTTGAAGATGGCGGCAGCAAACGCAAGATTCTGGACAAGCTGGACCTTGAGGTAGTTGAGGGGGAACTAGTGGCTGTGATGGGGCCTTCCGGCTCGGGCAAAAGCACATTCCTTTCCATTGCTGGCGCACTTCTTGAACCGACCGAAGGGCAGGTTCTACTGGACGGGGCCTCTATTATGGGCAAAAGCAAACAGGATATATCCGATATGCGGCTTCAGCAGCTCGGTTTTATTTTTCAAAGTGCCAACCTCATTCCGTATCTGAAAGTAGAAGAACAACTGATGGTGGTCGCGAAGCTCGCCGGAACGGATAAGAACAAGGCCGAGAAGCGCGTGGATGAGCTGCTGGATACGGTAGGTTTGACTCATCGGCGGAAGGCATACGCTGAGAAGCTGTCTGGTGGGGAACGACAGCGGGTCGCCATTGCAAGGGCGTTGATGAATGATCCCGCTGTCCTGCTCGCGGATGAACCGACAGCCAGCCTGGATGCGGAACGTGGGCTGGATATTGTCGGCATGATTGCACGGCTCGTGAAAGAGCAGGGCAAGAGTGCAGTGATGGTTACGCATGATGAGCGGATTTTACCGCTCTGTAGCCGGGTTCTTTTTTTGGAGGATGGAAAGCTGGTGCAGCATTAAAAGGAGTCATGGCCTGAGAGTCTGGAGAGAACACTGTTCCAAGGCTTAAGGGCAGAGCGCGTAAGAAGAGGGTCACGTATTCCCGGTGGGAAGGTGGCCTTCTTTCTGTATTTTCGACTATAATTGGAAGAATAGTGGAATTAGATAGAGAGGAACGGATGCGGATGAGCAGCTTGAGTGCGGAACTATTTCCGGCGCTGAGTACGTCGATTCATTGGGGAATTATTGAGGCGGAGTTCAGATTGAATGAGATGGTGGATGAAACGCTGGTGAGCAACATTAGCATCATTCCATTTGTCGGGGATCAATGTGTCGTCTTTCAACTGGATAATGGAGATTGGGAGCTGCCTGGGGGGACGCTTGAAGCAGGTGAGCATTATATGGATGGACTGAAGCGAGAACTGATGGAGGAACTTGGGGCAGAAATGCGGTCCTATCAGATCTTTGGTCAATTCTATTGCACATCAGGTGCTTTGGAGTCATATCGACCGCATATCCCACATCCCAATTTCGTGCGGATCATCGGATATGGAGATGTTGAACTTATCGGAGATCCGCTGAATCCGGAGGATGGTGAGCAGGTGGTTGCGGTGGAAGTCGTAGAGATCGACGAGGCGATCCGAAGATTCCAGGAACAGAATAGATATGACATTGCGGAGATGTACCAACTGGCTTATGTACTGCGAGAAGAAGCTAAACAATGAGAGGCAAGGAACAGATATTCTAATTCCGACACCTATAGAGGTAATGATAATTTGAGATAAAATGAATAAGTCAATCAAATCATTCATGTGGAATTTGATTCATAGCGGGGAACCAAGACTAGGGATACGATCACTACAAAAATGAAAGGGGATAACGTATGAACGATACTCAATACAATTTAAATTTTGAGAAACTGTGTAATGAATTAGAGCTTGGTGAATTGATCAGTTCGCCCAAACCAATCTCAGGTGGACTTCTTCATCGAATGTACGCCATTGAAACTACGCAAGCTAATTATGCAGTTAAGGCATTGAACCCTCAGATAATGATAAGACCTACTGCAGTGCAAAACTATATTGATTCAGAAAAGATAGCAAACGTGGCAGCTGAACATATCCATGCTCAACCTGCAAAAAGGTTAAAGGGTACTTCTATGCATAACTTTTATAATCAATTCTATCTAATATTTGATTGGATTGAGGGTCAACGTTTGGAACAAGATGAAGTTACTATCAATAACTGTTCTCTGATAGGAATGATCCTTGCAGATATCCACAAAACGGATTTTAGACAACTAGAATTGGATAGTTCACAGGCGACTAATTCTAAAAAAATAGATTGGATGTTTTATCTGAACAAAGGAAAAAATGAGAATTCGGAATGGATTGAGATTTTGAATTCCAGTATGGATAAGCTGTATGAGTGGAGCACGAAGGCTAAGAAGTCATCTTCAATGCTAGCATCCGAGAATGTTATTAGTCACAGAGATCTGGAACCTAAGAATGTGATGTGGAGACAAGACAAACCTATTATTATCGATTGGGAATCGGCAGGTTATATTAATCCGATGCATGATCTGGTAGAAACAGCTGTGTATTGGTCAGTTGATAGCTCCGGAAGTATAAACAAGGAAAAGTTCTTGGCTTTTATAGGTGGATATAAGAAGCGAGTGGGGAGTCTAACAGCCAATTGGGAAGTGGTTCTGGATAATGGTTTTGCTGGAAAGTTGGACTGGCTCGAATATAGTCTTAAACGGTCACTGTGGATTGAATGTACGGACATAGAGGAACAGCTAGTAGGAACATCACAAGTCATTTGGACTTTAGAGGCTTTGAAACAATACGAAAATATGATTTCAGATATTAAGAACTGGTTGAATACTTAATTCAGAAGGGGGATGCCCACATGGTAAACGATAAAGGAACAATCAGAACATGCGAACAAGGACATTCGTATTATAAAAAAAGTGATTGCCCAACCTGTCCGACGTGCGAAGCTGAACGTAAACCGACAGAGGGATTTCTAGCCTTGTTGTCAGCTCCCGCCAGACGTGCCTTGGAGAATGAAGGCATTACGACACTACTGCAACTTGCGGAATACACGGAAAAAGAGATCCTGAAGCTGCACGGAATCGGACCGTCTGCTATGCCCAAACTGCGGAACGCTTTGGAAGAAGAGGGATTGTATTTTAAGAGATAATCCTCTTCATGCTTTCCTTCCTCTAATCCAAAGCGGCAGTAATCTCCTCCATTGTTATCTGGTACAGCAAGTTACCTTCACTGAGTAGCAGACGATGTTGGCGAAAATCCTGTTGTATCTGCTTGATGGACTGATCATCTTCATTTAACAAACCAATCTTCTGTCCACTGCTTAATCTTCCGGGTTTCTCCAATTTCTTAAGCACAAACTTCCCATGTTTACCGTACCCGCGTGTCCATCCCAGACCAGCAGATCATATGATCCAATTGGATCGCTCCATCTGTAGTTACCTAATATCCCTTCATCGAAGTAGCTGGTCCAAATCGTTCCCTTCTCTGTGACCTGTACACTCTGAATACTGTCTCCCAGGAAACTCGCGAATTGTATTTCCGTCTAAGTCACATACCGTGCTCCGACGAGCAGCAGATGATCATGTAATGGTTGTACGTAATGATAATTGAACGTCTGTACCCAAATGACAACTTCCTCGATAGTTTGATCTGTCACAATGAGCACTTTGTACGTGTAGCTTTGGTTTAATGTGGTCTGAACGAACATACCTCGTTCCCTTTCGGGGATCTGATCCATCATCAGCACCTAGACAAGACCATCACTGCCCCACTGGGTGGAAAGTATGATGTTATGAAATTGATGCTTCTTCCTTGACACACGTAGTACAATAAGGAAGTTGTGTCAAATTCTATATAAGAGGGAGGACGGAGAGTTAGCTAAAAACGAGTGTGAGAACATACATACATGTACGTGAACAACGGAGGGAAGCACTTGTAGATTTCAGATGTTACGAAGACAAGGAAACTCACCTCAGAAAAACAAAATAGGATAAGGAAGTGTTACGAAATGGAACCACATATTCAAGAACAAAAAACAGATTACCGTCCACTAGGCGTCTCGGGATTGGGCGGTTGGCTGATTCTCATCCAGATTGGATTATTTCTTACGGTAATTCTGCTTGCAGTGCAATTACTTCAACAGATAATACCCACATTCACAACGGAGACTTGGGAAATGCTAACTTCCAAACAATCGGACTACTATCACCCGTTATGGGGTCCGGTACTTATTTTTGAGATGGTGTACAATACGCTGTTTTTATTATTTAGTGTCTACACAATTTTTGCGTTTTATAGCAAGAAAGCAATATTACCCCGTCTGATGATCATCTTCTATGGTCTCAGTCTGATTGTTGGAATTATTGATTACCTATTATTACTCCAGATTCCGTTAGCAAAAGAATTGGAAGATGGAAGCTCGATCAGAGAAATTGCTAAATCTGTAATCACTTGCGCCATCTGGATTCCTTACTTTATCAAATCAGTTCGAGTTCATAACACATTTGTAAGATAAATGGTAAGCAGGAAATACCCGATCTTGGATAGAAGCTATCTGAGGTCGGGTTTATTTTATATATGCCGGGCTAGTCATACAGTGTAAAGGATATTGTTCATTATAGAAGTGAAAAGGAGGAGAGATCTTGAAAATTTATCTGGTAAGGCATGGGATGGATGAGGAAGGGTATCGAGGAGGATGGAGTGAGCGTGGACTTACGGAACAGGGGATCAATCAATCCAGGAGACTGGGAGAGTATTTGCAACATCATCCTGAGGAGTACAACATACATACGATTATTAGCAGTGATCTTCCTCGTGCAGTCCAGACAACACGGGAAATTGAGAAGAAATTAAACATGCAGGCTAGCTTAATGAAAGATTGGCGGGAGATGAATAACGGAGATTTGGCAGGTATGCTTCATAAGGATGCGGGAGTGAATTACCCAGGCGTTTATTTCAACACCCTTGAGATGGATTCCCCGTTTCCGGGAGGAGAAAGTCCAAGGGATTTTTATAGCCGGATAAGCACAGCTTTCGAGAGTCTTTTCAAAGGTATGGAGGAGGAAAAAGTAAAGTCCAATGTTCTGTTAATTACTCACGGCGGAGTGATTAACATCCTGTATTATCTGCTTGAGAATAGGGAATGGAGCAATAAATCCAGCTTTTATCCCATGGACAACACCAGTGTACATACCGTTGAAAAAGGAAGGCATGGTTGGAAACTTAGCAGCGCAAATGGCTTGAGTCATCTAGATTAATTGTTTTACCTTGGAGGGAACTCAGATGAACATCAAACAAACACTGGATCACGAGCTAATAAGTCGACTTAATCACGAAGTGCAGACTCTGCACGCCACCATGTATCCAGAACATTTCAAAGCATATGATTATGATGCAGTTAATCAATTCTTTAGATCTATCATGACTAACGCGAATTTCCAGTTCTATGTTCTTGAACAAGCTGAGAATGTACTCGGTTATATCTGGTTTGAGATCAAGGAGTATAACGAGACTGCTTTCAAGAAAGCATATCGTTCCATTTATATTCATCAACTCAATATTCTGAAGGAGTACAAAGGTAAAGGACTAGGGAAGAGATTGATGGACAAAGTGGAGGAAATTGCTGGCTTGAATCATATTAAGAAAATTGAACTAGATTACTGGTCGAGGAATGATCAAGCGAAGGGTTTCTATGAGAAGAACGGATATACACAATATAGAGAATTGGTATATAAGGATCTGTAGATCGAAGGACATCTTTGATAATACGTAGGAAAGGGATTAATTTTTTTGATAAAAAGAATTACAATTTAGTGCTGGTTATTTCGATATTCGTCTATCTGTTATAGATTTCAGTGTAGTGAATTAAAGGGAGGATGAATCTATGAGAACGATTGAAAGCTTCTTCGTACCATTTCCGATATTAGAAACCGAACGAACGTTGCTCCGCTTAGCTATGATGATCTGGAGGATATGTATAGTTACTGTGCTGTACCTGCTATCTCGGAATTCACCACTTGGACGCGCATCAGAGCAAAGAAGACACAAAAGCTTTTTTAGATTTTGTCATGACTCGGTATGAGATAGATCTAATAGGCCCATGGGGGATTGAAGATAAGCAAAGCAAGAGGCTGATTAGTAGTTGTAACTATTTAGGGTGTGATAGCGATAACAGAAGAGTCGAGCTGGGATATGTCTTATCTGACCAATATTGGAATCAAGGCATCATGACCGAAGTCGTGAAACGAATCGTCCCATTTTGGGTTTGACGAAGTGGGACTCGAGCGAATTCAGGCCAGTGCTATTTTAAAAGAAGACTTCTATACTCGTATTAAATAAAGAACGTGAATGTCTACCAGTGCAAAGATAGGAGAATTCATTACAAAGAGGGTATCGTGGATGCCATCTCGATTGGGTTTATAGGGTCTGCCTCCTTCTGCATTTTCAGGGGGGAATAGATATTCAATCCGTTCCAGTCAGGTGAGCGAGGAACATTAATCTAATTTTACCTTATGTCAACATTAATAATACAAATAAATCTATTTAATACTATAAAATAGAATATATAGTCATTTAAGGGTTGTTTGTGAAATGATGAAGTTTGAAGGGAGATTCTTCTGTGAAAAAATTAAACGGGTATGTAGCGAATTAAAATGAAATTGAAAATTTTCCTTAAAAACTTCTTAGGATTCTTCATACTCTCTGCCATATTGTTTATCGGAATCAATATGTTATTATGGCATAGGACTTGGGTTGAGATCGATCATTGGGCAAACATAATTAATGCTACTATACTTAGCTTAGTAGTAGACATTTCTAAGGCAAGAAATAACTAAAATCACCCTAACTGACTATGATATACTCAGCGCCATACAAGTAATATGTTTGGTGTTGAGTTTCTTTCGCGAGGGGGGTTATGTTGTTTTCCGGCATGAAACGTACATAATGTCATATCGTCAACTAGGCTCCTTCCGCTATAATCTTCAAGTTATCCAAACGTGGAATGAATGAAGGAACCAGGAGGTACAACGAATTGATAGCCAAAAACAGATATAAATCACTCGAACTGGAGACACCCGGCGTATATGAGCTGGAAGGACTTGAGGTGGGAGTGACATCGAACTGCAACTATAAATGCGACTATTGCTGCGCCTACAATCGGGATGATGGAGCGTGCATCGATAGTCAGGAAGTGATCCGTATTATAAGTGAGCTTCCTCGTCTCAAACGAGTGCGATTGTCCGGGGGTGAAGTAACCCTGAAATATCAGGATTGTCTGGAAATCGTGACGTACTGCGCGGCACATGGCATCGATACGCAATTGAACAGTAATGCCAGTCTGCTGACAGAAGAACGGATTCTCGCGTTGCATGATGCAGGCTTGTCCAACATTCATATCTCGTTCAATTATACGGATGCGGAGGCCTATGCTGCGTACTACCGTGTGCATCCTCGCATGTATAAGAAACTGGAGCAGAATATCCGTTTGTGTACGGAAGCCGGTCTGGAGACGATATTGGAAACGTTGCTGTTTGAAGGTAACCAAGCGAACATGCAGGCCATTAGCGATAAGGTGTATGATCTGGGGGTGCGCATCCATGAGATCCAGAACAGCATTAAGATGCCGCATACCGATTGGAGTCAGATTGTATCCAGAGAGAGTCCCTTATTCGATCTGTAACGGAGCTGATAGAACATAAGAAGCCAGATACAACGCTCTATTTTACCTGTATGGATCGGTTCGCTGAACAGTTGAATTTGCGTGAACAACCCGGTGTGTATTTCTCTAATTGTGTGGATGGCACGAAACAGCTGCACTTGCACGGCAACGGGGATATTCTCATCTGTGAGTTATGCCATCCTGTCGTGATTGGCAACATCTATAATGGAACGTCGTTGAAGGATATATACGCTCAGCAGCCACCGGCGTTAACAGAATTCTTGGAAAAGCGGCCTTGTCCCGCGTACGATGCTCTTTTTGCAGACGCATAACAGGAAGACCTGTTGAAGATATGTGTGTTAAATAAAATATGCACTATGACCTTTAGGGTTCTATAGATTGAAAATCAAGGTGATCTGATTTCCTCAATGGGAAAACGGATGGCCTTTTTTGATTGAACTATTCATTTAAACAATAACGGAGAGGACAGAAAAAACCTGAAAAAGCGAAGCGTTCGCCTTTATCCCCGGATTTTCCCCTTTAGTAAAGGGAATCAAAAAAATCTGGGGGTAACAGCGATTGGAAGGTTGTTCTGTCATCGTAGTGTCAGTGTAAATAATCTTTAGTCCAATTGATATGGTTTCAGATTCATTTAAGCTACCCGGCCTAATATGGCCTTAAGAACTTAGATGAAGAGGTGAGCTTCACATGATGAAGATCTATGAAAAACCAACCCGGAAAGACCCACATAAAAGACCGATCTCCCTAAGAAAGCGCCGATGGCTCATTATTACTCTTGTCATCGTGCTCGGGGTAGGTGGAATCCTGTACAGCCTGGCTGACCGTTACCTGATCCGGCATGTACAGGTGGTTGTAGCGGATGAGAACGCGGCAACGGCAGCAACGGACAACATCAATGATTCCAGCAGTACTTCGACCACCACGACGGAAGTGAACGCAACGTCAGATGATTGGAGTTATTCGAGTGATGATATGAAGGTCAGTATTGAAAAGGTACAGACTGGCTATGGCTCGGATCAGATTACGTATTATGTTGCTGATGTTCAGCTGACGGATGCAAGCAGTCTGCGAACTGCGCTGGCGGACAATAGTTTTGGAACGAACATTACCGAAAATACGTCAGAGATTGCCGCTGCAAATCATGCGATCTTTGCCATTAATGGTGACTACTACGGATTCCGTGATGATGGTGTCATTATTCGAAATGGAACATTGTACCGGGACAGCCCAACGCGGGATGCACTTGCCCTGTTCAACGACGGAACGATGAAAACATATAACGAGAACGAGATTTCTTCCTCGGAACTGCTGGCCGAAGGTGTGACCAATACGTTATCCTTTGGGCCCATACTGATTCAGGATGGCGAGATCGTCAGTGGTTTTAGCAGTGTGAAAATCGATAATAACTTCGGTAATCGCTCCATTCAGGATGCGAATCCAAGAACAGCGATCGGCATGATTGCTCCGAATCATTACGTCTTCGTGGTGGTGGACGGACGGCAGGACGACAGCCGTGGCATGACTCTGGCAGAACTGGCCGATGTCATGAAAGGCCTCGGAGCAACCGAAGCCTACAATCTGGACGGTGGCGGTTCATCCACGATGTATTTTATGGGCAGAGTCGTCAATAACCCGCTAGGTCGTAACCAGGAACGTGGCGTAAGTGATATTCTATATCTGACGGAGGGACAAGGATCATGACGATATTAATTCCATCATATGAACCCGATGTACGTTTACTGAATCTTGTTCTGCAACTGCAAACATTTAAACTTGGTCCCATTGTGATTGTGGATGATGGCAGTGGCCACGGGTACCGTGGGATTTTTGAAACGGCAGAAGCCTATGGCTGTACGGTTCTGACACATCCCGTAAATTTGGGCAAGGGAAGGGCATTGAAGACAGGCTTTCAGCATATTAAAGAATATGGACCTCAGAGCGGTGTGGTGTGCGCAGACAGTGACGGACAGCATCTGCCACATGATATTAAGCGTATCTTCGAAGTGCTGCTCGCACAGACGACACCAGGAATTGTACTCGGTAGCCGTCGCTTTAGCGGGAAAATCCCAGCACGCAGCCGTTTTGGCAACACAGTCACCCGGGCAGTTTTTTCGCTCACGACAGGTACCAAAGTATATGACACGCAGACGGGTCTTCGAGGTTTTCCTTACTCTATGCTGGACTGGCTGAATCAGATTCCGGGGGATCGGTTTGAATACGAGATGAACATGCTGTTAACGGCACACAAGGAAGGGTATGAAATTACGGAGGAATTTATAGATACGGTGTATCTGGATCACAATGAGTCTTCCCATTTTCGCCCACTGGTGGATTCGTTCCGGATCTATATGCCAATCCTGATGTTCAGCACATCTTCGGTGCTGTCTGCTCTGATTGATTTTGGATTACTGTTCATTATCCAGTATTTCACGCATAATCTGTTTCTGTCGGTTGTTGCAGCAAGGCTATGCAGCTCCATCTTCAACTACACGATTAATCGGAAGTACGTATTCTCTGCTGGACGGACCACCTCAAAGGTTCGTCAGTCTTTACCCAAATATTTCTCACTCGTCCTACTGGTGCTGCTATTAAACTACGGTTTACTGTATTTTTATAATGAAAAATTAATTATCCCGCTACTCGCAGCCAAGCTGCTGACCGAGGTATCCATTTTCCTGTTCAGCTATTGGGCGCAGCGCAGATTTGTCTATTAACACAGAGAGAGTTGGTCATATAGCTTGCTCTTTTTTCAATCAAAACCGTTTCAAAAGAATATCCTGCGCTTCTTGGCTAACAAAAAAGGTCGAGAACAGGGGTAAGCATACCCTTGTTCTCGACCTTTTACACTCACAGGAGGACGAGCGTTACATCAGCTTCTTAATCTCATCCTTCAGGATTTCGGACTGGGTGCCGAAGATGACCTGCACAGCTCCACCACCGAGCCTCATGACGCCGGAAGCGCCAAGCTGTTTGAGCGCCCGATCGTTGACGGCTTTGTCGTCCCTAACAACTAGCCGGAGGCGAGTGATGCAGGCGTCAATGCTCTCGATATTATCTGTTCCCCCGATCTCGGCGAGCACTTTGCCGGCCTTGGTGTCGGCAGACGCTGCCACGGCGGAAGTATCAGTGGGGGGATCGGCATCATAAGCGTCATCCTCGCGCCCCGGCGTTTTCAGGTTGAACTTGACAATCATGAACCGGAACAGGAAATAATAGACGACCGCAAATGCGAGTCCGACCGGGATCATGAGCAGCGGATTGGTCGACAGCTTCATGTTCACGAGGTAATCGATCAGACCAGCAGAGAAGGCGAAGCCCAGCTTAACATTCAGCAGGTACATGATCAGGGCCGCTGCACCGGTAAGAATAGCGTGCACCACATACAGCAGAGGCGCCGCGAACATGAAGGAGAACTCGAGCGGCTCGGTAATACCCGTTAAGAACGAAGCCACCGCTGCGCCGATAAAGATCGAAGCGACCATTTTGCGCTTTTCAGGCCGGGCTGTATGAATCAAGGCCAGCGCCGCCGCCGGAAGAGCGAACATCATAATCGGGAAGAAGCCAGACATGAACATGCCTGCCGTAGGGTCTCCGTTGAAGAAGCGGGTCAGGTCGCCGTGCACGACTTCCCCGGCTGCATTGGTATAATCTCCAATCTGGAACCAGGCGATGGAGTTGAGGACATGATGCAGACCGAGCGGGATGAGCAGGCGGTTGGCGATCATGAACACCATGGAGCCAAAGCCGCCAAAACCTACAATCCAGGCGCCGAAAGCGCCGATGGCATCTTGAATCGGGCTCCAGACCATGCCGAACAGGATGGCCAACACCAGCATGGAGCCGGCGGTGACCATTGGCACAAAGCGTTTGCCGGAGAAGAAGCCGAGCCAGTCAGGAAGCTTGATATTATGGTGTTTTTTATACATATAGGCTGCAAGCAGTCCGGCAAATATCCCGCCCAATACACCCATATCCAGCTTGACATCGTCAGGAATATAGCCGAATACACCTGGAACGGCTCCCAGAATCCGCGTCAGCACCATATAAGCGATCAGGGCGGAAAGAGCGGCGACTGCATCCCCCGCCAGTCCGATTGCCACCCCAATGGCGAAGATGAGCGCAAGGTTGCCGAAGATCGCCCCCGCTCCCTCATTGAGGAATGGAACTACATACTGATTAAGAAATCCCCCGATCACGGGGCCGAGCGGAATGTCCTTTTCATAATTAAGAAGACCGAGGCCTTGAAGAATACCTGCCGCAGGCAGGGTTGCTACAGGAAGCATCAGGGATTTTCCCAGCTTTTGCAGTGCTTTCAGCATATTGTTCTTCCTTTCTTTTTTTGATTTAGGTTATTTGGACAAGCTGACTTTCATAATAGTTCCCATGCCTGCTTCTACGCTGCCATACTCCGGGTGCGACTCCCACGGCTGTTCTGCCGCATTCGCAACGATGACAGGGGTGATGACCGGATAACCGGCCGAAACGATCGCATTCAGGTCAAATTCAATCAGGGTCTGACCGATAGTAACCTGATCTCCGGTCTGCACTTGGGGTGTGAAGCCCTGTCCTTTCAGGCTGACAGTATTCATACCGATATGCAGCAGCAGCTGCAGCCCGGAAGCATGCTCAATCATTACGGCATGGTGCGATTTGATCAGGTGCACCACAGTGCCGTCGATAGGGGCGACCAATCTGCCCTCCTGGGGAATCATTGCAACTCCCGGTCCCATAAGTCCTTGCGCGAACGCTTCGTCGGGCACTTCTTCCAAACTGACGCAGGTTCCGGTGAGCGGGGAGGCGACGGATATTGTTTCAGATGTTTTGGCAGATTTGTTGTTTTTCCATTTCCAGATCATTGTGTGTGGTCCTTTCTGTTGTTGGTTTTGGCATGGGTTTGAAAAAGCCGATATAAATGCATGGCGAGAAAAGCCGTTTCTTCCTCGGGCACTTCTGTACCCAAATCCTCGGCCATTACAGCGCTCAGTTTTCTGGCCAGCTGGTATTCGGACGGATATTCATTTTTCACATATTGTGCGAAGGTGGGGGCCGTCATCGACTGCTGATACAGGCGTTCCATGGAGAAGCGCAGGTGTATCATGAGTCTTGCCTGGCTAAGGCTGCCCTGCTCAAAGCGAACGCCACCCTCCTCTTCAATAATGGACTGAAGCTTGCTGATCACATTGGATACCTTAACCAACTGTCCGACAGGGACGTGATTTACGGAGGAGTACACATGGTATGTCAGGAACCCGGCCTCATCCTCCGGTACCTCTACGCCAAAGGCCTCTCCGATCATGGCCGCCGCTTCCAAGGCGATTTCGAATTCTTTCGGAAAACTGAGCTTTGTCTCCGTAAGGAAAGGATTCAGAATCTCCATCCCGTTGCGGATACGATATAAGGTGAACTGAATATGACTTGGAAGAGCAAGGTAGATCTTGTCATTCAGCTTACCGGGAAACTGATCAGCGATGAGACGGATAATTCGGTCAGAGATGTCGATGACATTGGGGTCCAAGTCCTTCATCAGCTCCTGCGCCTGCCCCCACTCCTCCCGGTCTTCCAGCCGGAACCTTTTCTCAATCCGCGGATCATCGGCCTGAACGGTGCTTTCCACCTTGAACGCAAATCCCAACCCTTTGCCGATCAGTACGTACTCCTTGGTATTCTGGTGCGACCGGGCCAGAACAATATTGCTGCCGACGACCCGCTCCACCTGCAGAATCATTCCTTTACTCACGGTTCACCGCCTCCTCGTTTCTAAAGTTAACGCTTTCAGGCCTCCTGAACGCAAAAAGAGCCAAGAAGCGAGTATAGTCTCATGTTCGCTTCTTGGCTCATGCCCTCTGGGATGGTAACACGCCAATTCGTTTTATATTTTATGCAGAACGATCTTCCTACATAATATAGAAGCTGATCTGCCACTGTCAACCATAATTTTGTCATCCGTCTGTTCGTCGTTTAATATAGGAAATGTGTAAATGAAAGGTACCTGCCGTAGATGGATCCAAATCTAACATGAATAGGAGTATGCCTATGTATCTTCGAAGTGTGGAACTCTTGTTGTCCAAGATCGAGAATCGGGACCAATATCCTTTTGACATCCCCTCAATCCGGTCTTTGGAACGGTTGGAGTTCACGAATAACATTACTTTTTTTGTAGGTGAAAATGGTTCAGGGAAATCTACGCTGCTGGAAGGCATCGCTCATCAATGTGGATTCAATACCGCAGGGGGCGGCAGGAATAATACCTATGAGACACATGCTTCGGAATCCTCGCTCGGGAATTATCTCAGACTGGCATGGTTGCCCAAAATAACGAATGGCTTCTTCATGCGCTCTGAATCGTTCTATCAATTCGCATCGCATGTCGATGAGATGCCGGCATCGCTTCCATATTATGGCGGGCGTTCATTGCATGAACAATCTCATGGCGAGTCTTTTCTCAACCTGTTCGTCAACCGCTTTAGTTCCAAAGGCATCTATCTGCTCGACGAGCCCGAAGCTGCTTTATCCCCAGCAAGGCAGCTCTCTTTATTGCGGATTCTTCATGATCTGTCAGGCACTTCGCAGTTCATTATTGCGACGCACTCACCTATTCTGCTCGGGTATCCGGGGGCGGAGATTTTAAGTTTTGACGATAACCATATTCAAGAGGTAGTCTATGAGGATACCGATCACTACCAGATTACCCGCAGCTTTCTGGAGAACCGTGACCGGATGCTGAATGAATTATTTAAGGATTAACTTGAGATTGTGATGCCAAGATTAAAACTAAATTTTTGTGAGGAGAGATTGGATGAAAGTAGGTTTGCTGATTGTTGATATGCAAGAGAGTATTGTGCGGAAAAAGATGGACCAGAGATCGATAGACCATGCCTGCGAGTACATTAATCATGTGGCTAACGTGCTGCGCTCGAATGATCATGTGGTCGTTCACGTGCAGGATGTGGAGGGCATGGAGGAGGCACCACCGGAAGAATATCGTATTATTCCCGAGGTAGATGTGAATGAGAAGGATATCACAGTTATCAAAGAAGCTTCCAATGCCTTCTGGCAAACTGATCTGGAGCAGGTGTTAAAGAGTCACGGAATTGAATTGGTGATTATCGCCGGTTTTGCTGCAGAGGAATGTGTTCTATTCACCTACAACGGTGCGATGGAGCGAGGTTTCCGTCCGGTGATGTTACAAAATGGAATTCTTAGTACACATCCCGAAGCTGTGACTTCAACGTACAGGGATCGCAATGTGATCTCATATCCTGTGGTTGATTATCTAATCCATTAAGTTGGATACTTGGTGAAAAATAAAGACAAGAGCACCGACCGGACCTGAAGTGCACCCCTTAGAATAGACATTGGAAAAAACCCTGGGTTTAACCGATAAATTCTAGGGGGTGTATTTTATGGGACAAAAGTTTAAGACATACTCTGTTGCAATGAAAAAAGAGGCTATTCGTCTTCACGTTGAAGAGAAATGGACGTATCGCCGAATTACGGAACACTTGGAGATTCAGGATGCAGATCGTGTGAAAAAGTGGATGAAGAAATATAGGGAGCAAGGTGAGTTTGGACTACTGGATGGGCGGGGGCGTCGGAAGCAATATGTGAGTCAGGATCGGTATGTGCAAAACCTGAAACGGGAGAATGAATTGCTAAAAAAGTGCTTGGCAATCTGGAAGGAGGAAGCAAACAAGAGAGATATCAGATCATGGAAAAAGTAGCCGCATGCGGAAATATCGAGAAACTTTCACTCGTGTTAGGTGTGTCCCGAAGTGGGTATTACGCCTATTTAAAGCGCAAACGAATCGATCGCGATGCGAAGGCAAAGAAGCAAGTGCTCCAAGCTTATCAGCGTTATGAAGGAGAATATGGCTATCAGCAGATTCAGTTATTCCTCTGGCAAGATCAAGGGATTTGGATGAATCATAAGAAGGTGCTTCGTCTCATGCAAGCACTCGGGATTCAATCTCGAATTCGCCGTAAGAGACGTTTTAGAGGCTCGTATATAGCAGCTGTGCGTGTAGCAGAGAACCGTTTGAAAAGGGATTTTACTGTGGAAAAGCCAAACCAGAAATGGGTAACCGACATTACCCAGTATCGTGTTGGAGAGCGCTGGGTGTACCTGTCGGCCATTAAAGATCTGTTTAATAACGAAATTGTGGCTTACGAAATCGGCGAACGCAACGACAATGAACTCGTGCTCCGCACACTCAGCAAAGCGTTTGCTAAGCAAAAAGACGTAACCGGACTGGTCGTTCACAGCGACCAAGGATTCCAGTACACGTCTCATGCTTACCACGACATGCTGCCAAAGGTTGGCGCCCAAATCAGCATGTCTCGTCGAGGCAATTGCCTAGACAATGCCTCCATTGAGAGCTTCTTCTCACATCTTAAAACGGAAGGACTCTACCCTTATCATATCCGAACGATCGTCGAAGCACAAAGCAAAACTGAGAAATATTTTCGTTTTTACAACCGAAAACGGCCACAACGAAAACTAAAAAAACTGACGTCGGTGGAGTACCGACGCCAATTTGCCGCCTAGGGTCTTTTTTAATCTCTTTGCAGCATGACCACAACACTATATTTTGTTCGTGTTTATGTTTATGTATACCTTTAGGGACGGGTTTTCGTACTTAGTATGTGGAATTTGTTTCTACGGTGTGTCGTCCTTATAGGCAGTTATTCTAACTTTTTTTTGGACTTTATGACAAAATAATAAATAAAAAAGTAACTATTTTCCTTTTTGGGTGTCTATATATGTGAGGGGAATCCTCAAATCTGGTTATAAGGAGCGTGAATGTTATTGAAATTTAAGAAGACTTGGTTAATTGCGGGTACGTTTGCCCTAAGCTTCAGCTTAATGGGCAACGTGTCAGGAGACCAACTCAGGGCAGGAAAAGAAATCCAAATTCGGGCCTAGGCTATCGAACTGGTATCTAAGCAATTGCATACAGATGGTATCAATCTTGAAGAGGAAATGTTATGACGAAATATTAAAAAATAGGAGTTTTTTTAATTATGTTAAAGGCGAAAAAGGTCTTTTTGCCAGTATTAATGATTTTGTCTATTTTCTGTTTAAGTTTATCTCCAAATTTGAGTGTTACAGCACAAGCGGATAACAGCCAAGATTTTGCTGTAGTTATAGGTAATGAAGCCAAGGAATTGATCGATGCAACGCTACATGGAGTAGAAGCAGGTGAAATTGAGAATATCGCCCCTGTGTCTGCTTTTGATTTGGAAAAATCGAGTGTGTACACGGTTGGCGGTGGAGTTACGGTTGTTACAGTTCCTTTGCATGGGGATTATAGCCTTCCTAGTAACGTAACAGTATTCTTCGATGAGGATAATACGTATTGCATACAAATGAAATGTTGGTGACCAAGAATGAGGCAGGAAACTTCCGAGTTGAGACGTATTTGAATGGATCAGTTGTTAAATCCGTGGACACTGACAGACCTTATATCACAGATGAAGAAATGCTTGCAGAAGAGCCAGTTAACTCTGGAATTCAACCGCAGAGTGTAGGCGCAGTGGCAGGTTGTCTTGGAGCAGTGCTTGGCGTTGGTGGTACGGTGGCTTATATTATTGCTGTTGCGTGCGGTGGTTCGTGTGCAGTACCGACACCAGTGACTGCTCCGATATGTGCTGCATGTATTGGTGCATATGCAGCTCTTGGTGTTGGTGGTATCGCTGGAGCAGTAGCTTGTTTCAATTACCTGTGAGGTGATTCGATGATCAAGATTTTAGCGTTCTCGATTTTGGGAATGGGTTTAACTGGTGCCGTTTTAATCATCTCAATTGCTCTGTTATTTAACCCCCCAATAGGAAATGTGTTGAAGATGGTTACTGCTGCTTCAACATTATCTTTTATTATATTTGCTGTCTCGGCTTTGGTATTTCGTCGGCGATTAGATGCTGAAAAAAGAGAGTAATATATTTATACTTCCTCAATTTAGGACGCATGATTCCTAGTAGCAATCCTAACAATGTTTCTACTCAAGAAAAAGGCATCTCCTGGAGATGCTTTTTTTCTTTCAGCGAGAAATAAGCGAAAATGATGAAACATTTAATGCGATCACCAAATAGCCAAGAACGGCGACCCGTTGGCCGCCCGTCCCAAGGGATAACGAAGAAAGTTTCGCTCACGCTAATAAAAGAAGAATGGAACGAAATTGAGCAGTCGGGCCTAACCCCCGGAGCCTTCGTAAAAGATAGAATGAAAAAAGACGCTGTTCCGGAAGCCAGCTCCCCACAGCCCCCCAGTACACAATGGGAACGGGAACGCAGAATCGTTGACTATCCCCGGCGTTACGCGGAAGAACGTTGGGATATTTACCGAAGCTTTTCGAGTGAGGAAGAGCTGGCGACTGATGAAATAATAGAAGCCGCAAAACAATCCATGTATAAAGTGCTGTACCCGAACCAAGCTGAAAATGCTGTCCTGGAGACACGAGATCAGTATATTTGCCCGTTTACCGGGAAGTGATTCAGTTCAATGGATAAGCTTGTCGGCTTACAAAATGGGGTCTTGACCAACCCTGTAAAGGGTCTATTTTTATGCACATATGTACATCCCCACAACGACAGTTATGGTTACTTCACGATTTAAATCAAACTTTGCCTATATCTGCCGTGATTGAAACGATATATTGAGATCAGGGCACAGCAAGCAGGCTGTGGACATCGGTAAGGTCGTGATGGAACACTAACTAACTAACTAAGGGAGATGTGTGCAATGAAGATGAACGTACAAATCACGAGCATTTTGGCAGAACAGAAGGAACTGTTCCTCAACCTGTATAACTTGTATTTATATGACCTGTCCGAATTTTCTGGTGAGGATCTGCTTGAAGAGGGCACATATGATCCAACGAATACGTATCTCTACCTGGAACGCGAAGAATTACATCCGTTTTTGATTCAGTATGAAGGGAAAATTATTGGATTCGTGCTGGTGTGCTCGCCCCCATATGTGCCAGAAGCTGTGGATTACACGGTGCAGGAGCTATTCCTGGTCAAAAAGTATCGCGGACAGGGGCTGGCAGCACAAGCAATTGACTTGGTGTTTGCTCAATTTCGGGGTACATTCAAAGTAGAACAGCTTGCTAACAATGCAGCAGCGGTCTCGTTCTGGAAAAGATATTATGAGCAGCATCAGATTGAATATACCGAGTCTGAATATAGCATTGAGATTGACAAGATCGCTGGTAGCCACCGGATTTTGTCTCAGACTTTTGTGCGTGGAATATAGATATCCTAATTAAAATTAGAAGGTGATTCGTTTGTTTATTATGGTAGCAACCAGGAATTTGAAGTGGGTCTCAGGTGTATTTCAGGCAGAAGATGTAGCTAGACAGTACATGGATCTAATACCTGATGAGCTTAAGGCGTATCAGGAATTCATTCAGATAGAGAATATCACATATCCTTTTTATGTTATAGAGCGTCAGGAATCTCCATTTAGGTTTCTTGGCAAAGATGGAGTGATTGCACTTTTCGATAAAACAGATGTGTCAGAGGATGAAGATGAGGTGCATTTCAATATCTACTCGATTGATTCAGATTATAGACCGAAGAAACCGGGTACGGATTATATGGGCATTCTGAGACATGCTCATGTGACCAATGAGTTAATCGAGAGGTATCGTGAAGAAGGGACATCATTTCTGAATACCGAAGATTTTTTAATATAACCAAATTTATTATCAAGATCCTATTTGCTTCTCCTGAGTTAGGAGGTGGACAGGATCTTTTTCAATTTCCATTTACCAATACATGGGTTATGATGAATTAAGAGGATTGGACAGATATTGAATTGACACATGTACAAGAGAGTGAGCACTTAGCTTTGTAAATCGTAGAACATCATAGTTGAGCCTTTTAATAAAGAAAGGAGTTTGTAAATGCCTTGGCCGATGGTTCATTTTGCAATTGCATCCGAATTGATATCCAAGCCATCCCCTGAATTGTTATTGGGTAGCCTCGCTCCTGATTCCATTCACGTAAGAACTAATCTTCGTACTGAGAAGGCAAAAACCCACCTCATGCCAGAGGCAGGAAGGTTCGCAACAGACGAAGAACTTAAAGGATTTTTTGAGTCCAATAAGAAGTTAGCTTATAGGGATCCCAAATTCCTGCAATATCTGTGCGGTTACATCGCCCATATCTATACGGATCGCGTGTGGACTTTCGATATTTATCCTGCATATGAAGTCCACCCCAATGGAAGAAGCGTGTATACACAGGATGTCACGAAGCTGGAGTTTATGATTCTACGGAATTGGAACGGGGTCCTTGAATGGTTAAATGAGCTGAACGTGGGAAAAGCATTTGAGATAGGTGGATTACTGGAATCTGAGGTGTATCAGTATAGGGAAGAGAAGCTTGAGTTTTTAGCTAATCCTGATAACGAACCCTTGGGTGACTTAAATATTTTATCTATGGAAGTTATGGACAAGTTCATACATACAACAGGATTAGCGCTAAAACAATTGTATACAGAATGGAATGTGTATGAAGATTTACGCAGCACTGTGTAAGCAAGGGAGGGATTTACCTGAAGGTATACAGGAAACAAGTACGCAAAATTGTAGTGAATGATACACTGTTCCTGTACGTTGTGGATGAGCAAGCGTACGATATCGTCATTCGGGTATATTTGAATGCGCTTAAATCTACATTTGTAGAGTTCGATGTTGCTTGGGAAGATACATGGGATATATTTGTCTATGAACCCAAACTGATATCCAACCTTATTCAATATGCAATAAGACATGGTTGGGACCACCAACAGAAGAATAACAGAATGAAATTCAAAAATGCGACAAGCATCGTAAGAGTTTTAATAGCAGAGAAACAAACATAATACAAGGGGCATGAACACAATCATTGTGTTAAATTTGGTGTATGCCGTTGGTAAGGATATCGGGGCATGGCTTTACCACCTGACTCATTAGAAGATAACTGTAATGAAAGGCATGGTCTTCAGTTAATTCTGCATCATAGAATCGCATAAAGGAGGATGACTATGGACATCGTTATGACGCTTGAACCACACGGATGGATGGATATTACGATCCAACCTAATCAAGGAGAACAGATTGAGATTCCGGTTTCTTTTTTGTCGGATGCGGTTGATGAGGTGGCACGGCATATCGTTGCATTGCACAAAGGAGCAGCTGAAGTAACCATGACCATGCAGACCGAACCTGGAGAATATCGATTCTGGATCAAGAAACGTTCACAGGTAATCGTTCAATTTATGGTATATGAGATGAGTGATAACTTTAGCCCAGAAGACGTCACAAAGGGTCGGTTGATCATGTCCGAGGAGTTAACTCTGGTCAAATTGACCAAGCTGTTCTACAGAGAACTAAGCAAATTGAAGGAAATGGGACCGGAGGAATATCACAAAAGGTGGAGTTTTGATTTCCCCTTGGATGCCTATGAGCGGATAGGAAGGGTCGTCCAGATCCGATGAAATCGAATGTTTTTGACGAGAAGGAGGGGTGGCGTGCCGAATATATATAAGGGAAGATATTCAGCTCAGATCGAGGGAGAATTTGTTGTTTTTATTATCGGAATGAGGATCAATCGTCTGTGGGCTATACATAAATGGCTGCCTGTTTTTAAGTCCATGGGCCCGATGATTAAAGAGCTGTATATGAATCCGGAGACTGGATTTCTGAGTACAGAGTATTTTATAAGCTGGCGTGGGGTGACGCTGCTACAATACTGGCGATCTTATGATGAATTGGAGAAATATGCACGAGGTGGACTGCACTTGGAAGCCTGGAAAAGATTCAATCGCTCCATTGGTTCCGATGGAACTGTAGGGGTCTATCATGAAACATACAAAGCTCAGTCGGGTTCGTTCGAGACCATATATGCCAACATGCCAAAATTCGGATTAGCTAAAGCGTCTGATCATGTGCCAGCGACAGGCAGGATGGAGACATCCAGACGCAGAATGGGTGGAGAGAATGACCCGGCAGTGGAAGCACCAGAGAATCCTTAAACGTTGAAAAGAGAGGGGAATGTTATGAAGGCTAGAGTACGAGCAGAAGATATACATTCAAAGCAACTTAGCTGGTTGTGTATTGAACCCATGCTTGTTTCTGTACGGGGCAGAGATATGGCCGCCAAAACAGAGATATACCGACAGTTACATGAAGGGCAACAAGCCCTATTTCTGTTCTATTCCTATCATAATCACACAAAGAGTCTGGCAGAGTTTTACTGGTTTTCGGCGTATAACATCATCGAGATCAAGAGTTGGAATGGGATTAAAAAAGGGATGCACTTTTTTCATTTAGATGAGATGGTGACTGTATTGGACCAGATTGAAAGTCTCATAACGGACAAAAATAAAGTGGGTGAAGAGTGGCGTGAGGTGTTAGCAACGGATCTGGAGAAGGACTCGATGTTACTCCAGAGAACAGAGGCATTGTATGCTGCATATCAGACTGCGGCAGAAGCAGCTATAACACACATGAACAAGATGATCCTGCAAAATCAGGAGATGTATCTGGAGGTTGAGTAGGTTAAGGCAGCACCTTGATAAAAAAGGATAGCTCATGCCTTGAATACTCTGGATGAGTACATAGAAGAACTGCTCCTATGGAGTGGTTTTTTTATTGTCTACGTAGTGCTGATGCAACAAACCTGCAAAATCATGCAACAAAACGCAATACAGTGGGATAGTCATAACTATGCTTGTAATATGAGTTGTGAGAGGAGGGCAACACGTGAAAGTCATTTTTGAAGAGAACACAGCAATTGAAAAAAGGGTGGTCAAAGTCATAACTCATCCTGAGGAGAGGTCGAAGTGGGATCGGATTCAGAAAGCGATCGGCCAATCAGAAACCCAACTAACGGTCATCCATGCCAAGAACAATCGCAATGTACAGATTCAACTGAGCTCGGTGGTCGCCATTGAGTCAGAGGATCGGATGTGTTGTGTACGTGTGATTACAGGTGAGAGATACCTGCTTAACAAACGTTTGAAATTTGTGGAAGAAGACCTGGATGACGTCCATTTTGTGAAAATTAATAATCAAACGATCATCAACACACGGCATATCACTGCATTCTCTGCAACAGACCATGCTCGGATTAAGGTAGATCTGAGCGATAGTTCCAGTTACTTTGTCAGTCGATTTTATATTAAAAACTTTAGGGGGAAATTATCATGATGATGCAGCTTAGGCTTTCCTTTTTTCAAGTATTTACCGTTACTTCACTCTGGGTGACCTTGCTATTGACCCTATTCTATAATGATCAACCCATCGAAATGGGCTATCTGTGGAATATTGCCGGCATTTCAGCTATTGCAGCTGTTTTGTTTGGCGTGATGTACAATGCGCTCTGGAACCATTTTACGTTAAAACCGGTATGGAATATTGTTATATCTTCTACCTTTAGCATTACAGGAGGCATGGGGATCGTATGGTTATTCTCCACGGAAATGTTCCATTTGATTGCTCCCTGGTTCCCCGGCATGTGGTTGTTATCCATTGTGCTACACATCATCGCTTTCTATTTTTATGCTAGAATGGATAGCAGGAAAAAAGCGGAAGAGTTAAATAACATTCTCAAGTAGGAAATGAGAACAAGTATGAACGAGGAAGAACTGCCAAGTTTGCATGACAACATTATATTAAGCTACGAAGTCGATTTAGAGAACGAAAGAATCAGGATGCGTACTCGTTCTAGTCATGATGTGCCGAAAAATATGGATGTCTTATTCTCTGGTGTAATGGCCCATGCGTTTGATACACCCCTCCATGACAGCATTATTTTGGATCTGGATGAGTGGGATATAGAGCATTTTATTCCTTATAATCGAGAGTTGTTAGAGTCGGGAGTGGGTCAGGGATGGCCTGTCAATTATGATTCGTATGGCGAATTACAAACGCGGCTGATAGAGGAGAAATACAAGTACATGGTGATCTCATCCTCGTATGGATTGAGTGGTTGGGTTTTGGCGAAGAACGTAGAGATTTCTGTTCAAGAAACGGGTGAACAGGATGAAGGATGAGAACACACAGCATGGTGGCAAGAGTGGGGCAGGACTAAGAACGGGCATTGTTGTGTTTGTTGTTCTGTTCGTTATTCTGGTCATGACCAATCCAAACGAAGAGAAATTTGTTGCATGGCTCGCAAGTGAACATGACATCCATTCTTCGTATAATGTAAATGAAGGCAGGACGTTTACACAGACGATCGAAGGTGCGGAAAAGACACTTCACTATAAAGGTGGACATATACGGCATATGGGGATCTTTTCAACATATAGTTACCTTTTTTCGGATAATGAAGAAAAAGAGATCCAGATTGAAGCGGTCGGCATAATGAATATGCTATTAAAGATAGTTAGATTGATTGTAGACAGTTACAAAAGTTGGGCGAAAGTTCCGCTGATATCCACGCTCTTTGCATGATATAACTCGTGCAGAGAAGCGTGTTTTTTTGCGTGCCTTACTTCATCTGTTCGCAAATCCCACATTATGGGTTATGATGTACCTTGAGAGAAAATTTTACATACATAGGAAGTCTTCGTTCCGTTCTAAATACAAGGATTAAAGTCTTTACCGAGGTAACGTTATCCGTCTCTAAATGGAGGGCTGATTATGAAAAAGTTAACCGTAGTTTCATTATTATTTCTACTTCTGGTTGCCTGTCAGAACAAGGAAAACACTGAAGATGCACAGCAATCAATACATTCCTCGGCTCAAAGTGTCACAGAAAAAGAGACACAACAGAATGAAGAAATATTGACATCCCAAGAGGAGGAAGACATCCCGCCAGAGTACCTCGATGAAACAAACTATACAGGAGACAAATTGGAAATTGTCAAACTTATGAATGCCCGTATGCGTTATTTACACGAAAGGGACGAAAAGAGATATATGAATCTTTTTGATCCAAAATCTCCTATATCGGGCATGGGAATCTACAAAGTTATCAAGGTTACTTCCATGAGCAACATAACTATACAGGAGCAAAGGAAGCTCTATCAGGCAGTGGTGACGGTTAACGAGTTAAAAGAGAACGACGAAGAGTATAGCAATACGATGGTGTTTTGGAAAAAGAAAGAAGATGGCGATGCTACGCAATGGGTTATTGCAGATATTGATTGATAACATAGTGGCTGATAGATGGAAGATCCATATCATCACACAAAAAAAGGATGATGTAATGATGGCTAGGAGATTAATACTCATTGAAGGATTGCCAGGTTCAGGCAAGTCAACAATTGCCAAAATGGTATCCGAAATTTTGATAGGACAGGGCAAGAAGGTACAACTTTTTCAAGAAGGGGACCTGGGTCACCCTGCTGATTACGAAGGTGTTGCTTTTTATCATACTGGAGACTTCGAGGCCCTATTAACCACGCATGAAAAATACAGAGAGATTCTGGAAAGCAATGCGATTGCCCATGATCAAGGTTCCCTGATTCCTTATCGTAAGATGAAAGAACAACGGGGAATAGAGCTTCCCAATCACATTGTACAGGAAATTTTCAGCCGAGATATATACGAAATTCCTTTTGAGCAAAATGTGAAGCTGATCACCGAGAAGTGGCAAGATTTCACCGAAAACGTGTTAGGCACGAATGATGACTCCATCACGATATTTGAATGTTGTTTTATCCAGAATCCACTGACCATGGGTCTTGTAAAGTGCAATCAATCCAAAGAGCAGAACGTGCAGTATGTATTGGAACTGGGGCGTATCATCCATGCTCTGAAACCACTTCTCATCTATATCGACCAGAAGGATATATCATATACCTTTGAAAAGGTGGTCAGTGAAAGACCAAAAGCGTGGTCAGAAGGTTTTATTGACTATTATACGAATCAGGGATTTGGGCAGGCACAGGGTTATTATGGTGTTCAAGGTACGGTACAGGTTTTGCAGGAAAGAAAGAAGCTGGAGTCCGAAATCTATGGCTTACTTCAGATGGATAAGGTATGGCTGGATAATTCGGATTATGACCGCGAGGTTTGTAGGCGCAAACTGGAAAAGATTCTGGCGTAACCTTGTGAAGCTAATAACATCGAGATCAGGCGAATAAAACAACATGGGAAAAAGCTTATTTGAATTTGTAAATGAAGTCGAAGATGAAGTGACTTTTATGGCTTATTCAATAACGTCATTTCTGGAAGCGACAGCCAAGTGGGGGCAAGAGTCGCTGGATGGATTACTCCATTACAAGAAGCCGGACAACCCATGGAAGAGATGTGCTCAGATCATGTATATGGGCAAGATTTATGAGTGAATTGATAGATTATAACAAGTGGAGGGAATTAGTAACATGATGCGTATTCATCTGACAGAAGAAGATTACTGGCAAATGAACAAATTTGCGATGTTTAAACTGTATGGGAAGGGGATGCTGATCGCTGTATGTGTGCTGCCTGTAGCTATAGCCATAATATTTAGACAATTGGATTTTTCCTGGGTACAAGCCATTATTGCTGCGCTTCTCTGTAGTACATTTGCCAATGTAATGACCTACATACGAACCAAAAAGAAAATTAAGAAATTGGCACGGGAGAGCAAAGGGATACTGGGTGATCATCAACTTGAAATCTCAGAGCAGGAGATTCGCTGGAGCAATGATATGACTTCAGGTGCAACGCAGTGGAAAGGTCTGGAGAGCTTCAATGAGACAAAGCACTATTTCTTTATTTTCATTAATAAGGCAAGTGCGCATGTGATTCCAAAACGATCTTTTGAAACGGAGACGGAAGAAGTTCAGTTTGCGGAACAGGTTAGAGCACATATGAAAACTGCTCATCATAATACATAACGGAGGTTTATTTTCATGGCTTTTTTTGAAGTAGCATTAATTGTTGTAACGGCTCTATTGTTGGTAATCGGTGCCAAAACGAAACGTAAACCATTGCTTAAATGGGGTATAGCCAGTTTGATTTTATTGCTCGTACTCATTATTCCGTCATTCATCATGGGATTCATGGATGGGTTGTCCGATGGATGGTCAGCGAGATGACCAATGCAGTTAACAATGATATATCGTTTGAGCAAAATAACAACAAATTCAATTTTCGTGTGGCAGGTATTGTGATAGATAAAGGAAGTGTTCTTTTGCATACGACTGAACAGGACGATTTCTGGAAACTACCTGGAGGGCGCATGGAAATGAACGAGAGGACAGAAGGGCCTATTGTGCGAGAGATGATGGAGGAACTAGAGCAGATGGAAGTCTATCCTGTGTTTTTGAAAAAGGAACTGAATAACTTTCTTGATGCCAAAGGTATCAAACACTTCATTCAGAAATAGAGGGCTTATGAACATTACATTTATTCGTCATGGTCATGGTGAACACTTGATCGATTACCCTAACCAATTAAACTGCCTGCACCCTGGTCTCACTGAATTGGGAAAAAGTCAGGTTATAGCATTGCGTAAACAAATCGTTTTTGCGCCTGAAGACGTCATTTTGGTTAGTCCAACGAAACGTACGATTGAAACAGCACGCCTTCTAATCCCTAATAAAAATCTTGCGTTCTTCAGTCCGCTGGTTGGCCCAAGAATGTTTCCTCAGAATCCGGAGTTTGTTCCTTTAATCTGCGATCAGATCTATTCTAAGGAAGAACTCAGCAATCAGTATACTGACATAAGAATGGTTGAATTGGGATTGGACTGTTGGGAAGAAAGTATTAATCAGATGAATGCACAACACTTCGGGATATTAGCTGAACAGCTTCTTGAATGGTGCAGACAACAGAGTGGCAATACGTTTATCATTTCACATGACGGTACGATATCGAACTACAGGATTTTACTCGGAGAAAAAGGGTTAACCAAAAGTGATTTTCTTGGTGAAGCAGGACAGTACACGATCAGGAACTTTTAACGTAGCTTTAACCGCAATTATCGAAATCTGATGGACGAGATGAATTTTGATTTTGTTTGAAGCGACGGTGGAGCACAGAAGGAGTCTGTTGTGTAGGTGGTCTATAACTGTACTTAGGGGGGACTTTCAATGAAATTATCGGATTATGAATATTTAACTTTGGCTCTGGAAGAAGCAGAACAATCACTTATTGAAGGAACATATCCGATTGGTGCGATAATTGTGGATGTGGATGGGAATGTCGTGAGTAAAGGCAGAAACCGAGTCTTCTCGGAGTTGGACCCCACCGCACATGCTGAGGTGGATGCCATTCGTCGGGCAGGAAAGCATTTGCTGGATGTAGACAAGAAGAGATTCACGAAGAAAGACCTGACGCTCTATACTACCTGTGAGCCTTGTCCCATGTGTTCTGGTACCATTTTAATGTCGGGGATTAAAAAGATTGTATGGGCAGCGGATGATGAAGAATATGGCGGGCTTCGACGTTTCAAGGAAGGGCCTCATTTCATCCATATGTTCGACACGTTATCCTGTGTTGCAGCACCGTATCTTGATCTGGAAAACAGACAGAGAGCTTTGCTTGCCAAATGGAACATTGGTAGAGGTTTGCTTAATACAGAGTGGGAGATTCCCAAGCAATGAAGTCTATTCCGCTCTCTATATTTTTAGCCAGTGTCATTTTGGGTATCTCGTTTATTATTGGCTGTATATTGGTAACGAATCAGGGGAGCAATAGTGAACTGAATCAGGCAGCAGAGCAAAAAGTACCGAACGATAAAGTATTATTGACGATGCAAGAAACTGCCGAGTATCTGAGTATGACTGAAGAACAGGTGATGAGTATTATTAAGGCTGAACAAGGGAGTTTTACGGTGTCAGGTTTCTTTGATGGGAGAATGTTTCCGTTCATTAAGGTTCAGGATAATTTTTTTGTTAGTAGAGTGGAGTTGGATTTGTGGGTTCAGGAAGCATCTGCAAGTCACAGAAGATATATTAATGGGCAGATGCAGTAGTCTATGGGAACGATGGCATAATCAAAAGGGGAGAATTCACATGGAATTCGTGGGACAGAAAATTAAAATAACAACAGTCACAGAACAGGACCTCGACTTTATATGTCAAATTGAATGTGATGCAGGCATATGGAGCTTTGAGGAGACCGTTGAGACGGATGAGGAGAAGGTTCGCGAGAAATATCGTAGTCAATTTGCTGTCTCAGATGAGAAACCGTATGCCTATAATTTCGTTATACGTTGCTTGAGCGATCCTGAAGATACGCCCATTGGTGTCGTTCAAATGTGGAGTTATGTGGATTACCGAAAAAGCTGGGAACTTGGATTCGCAGTACTTTCCGAATATGCAGGGAGAGGATACGGGAGTGAAGCCACCCGACTTTTATTACAATTTGCGTTTCAAGAGTTACAAGCTCATAAGGTCGTTGGTATGTGCAATTCACAAAACGTTCGCTCAGCCGCACTGATGCAGCATGTGGGTATGTCACGAGAAGCTGTCTTCAGGGAAGAACTATGGTGGAATAATCAGTGGACAGACCAGTATTTTTTCTCGATTTTGGATAGAGAGTTTAAGCCAGTCTAATAGGTACGGGAGGATCTAAGATGACTAAGTTGGTAATGCTAAGTGATTTGGTTTTCGAATCTAACGATAAATTGGATCAGAGAATACGAAGCTTATTCGACCGTGACCAGCCTTCAATTGGATATGTACCTTCGTGTTCCGACCCGAATCGTAAGTATTTTGAACATGCCCGACTCTACTATGATCAAATAGGAATAGATAACATTCAATATTATGATCTCGATATGGAGTATGAGGAGAGTAAGTTTGGCTCTATTTTCGAATGTGATGCGATTCATCTATCCGGAGGAAATACGTTTTATTTTCTAAGTATATTACAGAAGAGAAATGTGCTTGGTCTGCTGCGTTCCTATGTGAAGAGTGGCGGCATTCTGATCGGGGTCAGCGCAGGCAGTATTCTGACTACACCTACCATAGAGATAGCTGGATATGGGGAGGATGCAGATAAAACGAAGTGGGCCTGAATGATATGAAAGCGCTGGGGCTCGTAAATTTTGAGTTTGCACCGCACTGGGATGGTTCGGAAGACACCCTGAATTCATTTAGAGAGTATACGCTCGTTAACAGTAAGGCGGTCTATGCATGCCAAGATGGTGGCGGGGTTGTAATTGACGGTGAAAGCGTAGAGTTATATGGAAATGTGCGTCTCGTAGATTACAAAGAAAGTGGGTCTATTGATGAATAATATTACGGTCTATCATTATGATGCTTTCTCCACGGTTCCCGGCCAAGGTAACCCGGCAGGAGTGGTTTTTAATGCTGATCATTTCAATGAGACGGCAATGCAACAGATCGCTTATCAAGTTGGATTTAACGAAACGGTATTTGTGTTGCACTCTGAAATAGCTGACGTCAGATTACGTTATTTTACGCCGGGTCATGAGATTAATCTGTGTGGTCATGCCACAATGGCGGCGCTGTATGGTTTGAAGACACGTGGTATGTTGAGTGACAAAGAGTTGATCACGATTGAAACCAATGTAGGCGTATTACCTATTCAATTTGAGCGAAATGGCGACACCATTTACATGGAAATGAAACAGGATCAGCCGCAGTTTAACCCATTCCAGGGTGATATCGAGAAGCTGCTAAGTACAATAAACTTAACTCTGGATGATGTGGACCTCTCTATTCCGATCGTTTATGGAAGCACAGGAACCTGGACGTTATTAATCCCAATCGGTGAACTGAACTCTTTTGTTAAAATGAAACCGGATTCTTCCCTATTCCCTGGTGTTTTGCTTGAGAATCCTAAAGCTTCGCTACATCCCTTTTGTTTTGAAACTCGTGATACCGATGCGATGATGCATGCCAGACATTTCTCTTCACCCTACTCAGGTACTACAGAAGATCCAGTGACTGGAACAGCTTCCGGTGTTATGGGTGCATATTATTTAACCTATGTGAAACCGGAGATGGACGAGGTACAGTTTGTGGTAGAACAAGGGCATGAGATTGGAAGAGATGGGAAAGTTCAAGTGAAAGTGATTAGGGATGGTGAGGATATGGATGTCAGAATAAAGGGGACAGCTGTTTTTGTGTGTGAATTGAACGTTACATTGGAAACCTGATAAATGTACATAAAGGAGCGACTTTTGTTGAATGAAAAGACTGTTTTAGATAGCGTTACTCTTATGTTGAAAGAAGAATTAACGGATGCCTTGGTGGGAATCTATTTACACGGTTCTATGGCCATGGGATGCTTTCATCCGAATCAGAGCGATATCGATATATTGGTAGTTAGCCGGGAAAAGCGATCTGCAGACACCTATCGAAGGATTGCAAAAAAGTTAATGCATATTGAAGATGAGATGCACATTACGAAAGGTTTTGAACTCAGTATCTTACTGGAATCTACGGTTGTTAACACGGTATTCCCGACTCCTTTCGAATTTCATTACTCTGCGTATCACCGGGAGAAATATCGAACGGATGAGCAATATCTATGTGGTGGATATGAAGATCCGGATCTGGTAGCACATATGGCGGTCATCTATGATCGAGGTATTGCGCTGGAAGGTAAACCAATTAAGGACCTTTTCCAACCGGAAAATCGTGGACATATGATTGCCTCAATTACATCGGACGCGAGTTCAGCTATGGAAGAAATTGTGGACAATCCTATCTACTATGTATTGAGTCTGTCCCGGGTTCTCTTGTATGTTAAGGATTCAGTCATTCACTCCAAGCGAGAAGCAGGAGCATGGGCACTTACAAACCTTCCCTCTAAATACAAGGATGTCATCTCACAATGCCTTGCAAAGTACAATGGTGAACTGGAGAATGTGAATTTGAGTGAAGCATTACTTCTAGAGTATGCGGAATATATGTTGAATCAGATCCAATTGAAGGGAGATTAACATTTTGCAAATTATTGATATTCGGCAGAAGCCGGACGTGCTGCAAGAAGCAGTACAGTATTTTTGGAAACAATGGGGCTCAGAATCAAGCTTCCATTTCTATCGGGATTGTATAGAGCGTTCTGTGGATACAGAGAGTGATGTGCCAAGATTTTATGTGATGCTGGACGGAGACCGAATTATGGGTGGGTACGCTTTGTTGCGAAGCGATTTGAATAGCAGGCAGGATCTCTTTCCCTGGTTTGCATGTCTTCATGTTGATCCAGAATATCGGGGCCAGAATCTAGGTGAACAACTTCAGACTCATGCAATGAATGAGGTGAAAGCGAAAGGGTATGACAAGCTGTACCTATGTACTGATCTGACCGATTATTATGAAAAAAGTAATTGGACTTATATCGGTAAAGGATACCTGCTTGATGATGAAGAGACGCGAATCTATGAATATATGATTTGATTGAGATCATCCATGCTGTAGGGCTCTGTCTCGAATTTGGGAGGAATGAACCTATGATAACCGAGATTGATAAACATGACTTTATTAAAGTGAAGCATCTCACGGAATCGTGTCAGAATATTGAAGTTAAGGCTGTGGTATCTGGCTTAAATCCAGGACGGATCTATGTCGATGATGAAGAGAATATCACAGCAGCTCTAATTTGGGTACATGGACAATCTGGTTTTCAGTTGATCGGAGACTCTCGAAGTGGCCCCTTTCTGAACGAATTGAAAGATTTCATGCAGGAATGTATTGAACCTGAGTTATTGAACTTACATATTTATGCCGTTGAGATTGGTGTGGTGGACGAAGCCTGGGAAGATGTTCTTCAGCACATCTCGGGGGAAAGAGAGATCTCCAGTGATATTCAGCATGTATTCCAATTGAATCCAGATCATATAAGTCATCAAGTACCTATCGGCATAAATACTTTCCAGGACGAGGAAGTCAGAATTCTCAGAATAGATCAAGTGCTATTAGGAGAGAAAAGGTATAACAATTCTTCTTTTCTGAAAGATAAAATCTCTCATTTTTGGACGACAATAGATGATTTTTTACAACATGGTTTTGGCTACATTGCAGTGCATAACGATGATATCGCGAGTGTTTGCTTTTCGGCATTTATTGCAGATCAGACACATGCGGTTGATATTGAAACGGTTGAAGTCTATAGAAGAAGAAATTATGGTGCGATGGTGGCAAAAGCGTTTGTAAAAGAATGCAGTCGCGTAGGCATACATCCATATTGGGATTGTTCCCCGGACAATGCAGGCTCAATTCGTCTGGCACAGGGTGTGGGCATGTCACTGGACTTTAACTATAAAGTCTACTGGTATGACCTTTCTATAAAGATTGGGTATCGATATGAAGGAGGATATACTGTTGAACGACACATTACAGGATCAGATTCATTTTCTCATTGAAATTGATAAACTAAAAACGATTGAACGGAGAACAAGAATTATCCATGGAGAGAGACTTGAAAATGATGCGGAGCATTCCTGGCATCTGGCGATGATGGCTTTGGTTCTACAGAGTCACGCCAACAAGGATGTGGATATTCTTAAAGTCATTAAGATGCTTCTCGTTCATGATCTGGTCGAAATTGATGCTGGAGATACATTCGCTTACGATACGGTGGGGAATACGGGTAAATATGATCGTGAACTCAAAGCGGCTCATCGGCTGTTTGGTATGTTGCCTAAGGAACAGGCTGAAGAACTACTCCAATTATGGTTAGAGTTTGAAGCAAAGCAGACGACTGAAGCACAATTTGCTTCATCTCTCGATCGGTTGCAGCCTCTAATCCACAATCATCAGAATGAGGGGGATACATGGCAGAAATATAACATTACAAGTGAACAGGTGTTAAACAGAAATCGTGAGATTGCTGACGGTTCCGAAACATTGTGGGAGTATGCGCAGCAGCTTGTTCAGAAATCCGTGGATCAGGGAATCTTGACCAAATCATAAGGATACGTTTTTAACGGACGCACTTTGAAGATGGGGGAGAAACATGTATGGGATATATCATGGAGCTAAGAAAACTGGTGGGCCCGCGTCCTCTAATTATGGCGGGCTCATGTGTACTCGTGTTCAATGAGGAAGGTCACCTGCTGCTACAAAAACGTACAGATAGTTTGGATTGGGGGACACTTGGGGGATCTATGGAACCCGGGGAGTCATTGGAGGAAGCAGCTGCGCGGGAATTGTATGAAGAAGCCGGACTGAGAGCGGAATCGTATAAACTCATTAGCGTTTTTTCTGGTGAGGACATGTACTATCAGTATCCACATGGTGATGAAGTTTACAACGTCATGGCTGTTTATGAAGCTGTAGGTATCAAGGGCAGCCCAACCATTATGGATGATGAAGGGCTGGAGCTCCGATATTTTGATCTGAATCAGCCGATCCCTGAGATCAATCCGTTTACGGAATATGTATTGAAGAAGGCAGGATATATCAGAACTAACTAGTAAGAGGAGGGTATGTTATGACGCAGGACTTCTATTGTGATGAGGTGCTGAGTGGTAAAACGCAAGTCAAAGTTGTCATGGAAACAAATAACGTTATGGCTTATCATCACACTAGGCCTTACTACACGCATCACATCGTGGTGATTCCCAAGATTCATATCCAATCCTTCATTTCAGAAGAAGAAGAGAATAATGATGAGCTACTCTTAGAAATGATGCAGGTCATTAAAAAAGTAGCTGCTGACTTGTTAGCTCAGACAGGAGCATCCAAGATTGTGACGAACCTGGGCAACTATCAAGACTCGAAGCATCAACATTGGCATATAGTCAGTGGTGAACGAACTTAGGAAACTGTATACTGGATTATAAATCTTCCACCTTTCTCGTACAGGTGTGGAAGATTTTTTTATTTTCAACTGATAAGCACGCTAAATGCCCCTTAGCCCCTTACATCTACCAGAAAAGTTAATTGAGGAAAAATATGCTAGAATAGGGAGTGATAATTTAATAGGTTCAATTAGGAGGAATAATGATGATGTTTGGTTCTATCATTACAATATTAGCAATGTTGATTAATGTATTGTTATATGGACTGGGTGTGTATGCGCTGATCCTGTTTATTAAGTTAGCTCAACGTGGGATTCAGGCATTGGATATCTACCTGTATGAGAAACGCGGAGAGCGTTTCTAACGTTCACCATCTCATACTCGAACAGAATTATCATTTTTCTCTCAGTGTTTTATCTTTCCTGTTCTAGTATGATTAACGCATCATCCCGGTAAAGAGAGGGTTAATAACATGGAAGCTTTTTTAGAGCAAATTAACGAGTTAAACGAGCTTCAGAAAGACTTGGTCAGCATACATCCTTTGTTTGCAGAACATTATCCAGTGGTTGTAGCCTATGAGGCTTTATTATATATCTATGATTATTCGTCCAAAACACAACAATATGAGTGGGTGAAGACGGTTCCGGACGATTTATATATTCCAGATGAATGCCTTGCTGCGATGCCTGTCCATCATATGGATGGACGAATGTGCGCGATTGTAACGGATGAAGCTTTTAAAGATCTGGAGCAGAAAGTCTATCTATTCCACGAATATGTTCATTGTTATGTATATGAGAAATATGATGAACGGATCGTGAACCGTCTCCAGATTAAGCATAAAATGGACCAACTGAAGCGTGTAACATGGGAACTGGATTATGAGTTTCCGTATGAAGACGAAATCGTTGTGGAGCGGATTAACTCATTGTTGTCTGCGTTGAAGAGTAAGGACCTAACGGAAGTGAAAGCAGCTAGAAAGGCACTGTTCGGTTCATTAAATGAAGAACAAGCCGATTACTGGAGCTGGCTGGAGTGGAACGAAGGTTATGCAAGGTATGTTGAGAATCTAATTCGGGCAAAATTCGGACAGGAAAGCAATCATATGGGAGATACAGCTCCGTTTAATCGTCTGGTATTCTATGAGTGTGGGTCGGAATATATTAGTCTGCTCGCACAGGAACAGCCGAAGTACCATACGGATCTGGAGCAGCTGTTTAACCGGATGCAATTGGAGAGAATACAGGGATAGTCACATATCTGCGGTGCAAAAAGGTGGAACATAACGGAGTCTCACTATTCCAGTGATCTGCATGCTGCACAAGTAGGTTATATCGCTTCTTTTCCTAAGTATAGTAAATACTTCCCGATAAAAGGAGATTGTCTCTATGCCGCTACCCATGGTTCATCTCAATATTGCTAATCTAATTGCAGACTCTCTGCAAGTGCAGACTGATCGAGGTTCATTCTATCTGGGGAATATCGCCCCGGATTCCATACATATGCGTGAAGGCACAACCAGAGACGATAAGGAGTACACCCATTTCAACCCAAAGGATGAAGGAGATTACGTTGGACGACTGCAGGAACTTTACTCATCGTATATGCAACAACTCACCGATGAAGGATGGAAGTGGTTTGTGCGTGGGTACTTTATGCATGTGCTGACAGACTATTACTGGTTCCGGAGTGTACATCCTGAATTCGTAGAACGGGTCAATAAGGCAGACCAACACACAGGCATTAGCAGATCGAAGGATGAACTGGCTCAATTATATTACAAGGAGACGGACCAGATCGATTTCAATCTCTATCAAGGTTCAAGTTGGAGTGAAGAGGTATGGCAGGTGCTCAACAGTTCACCAGGCTATGACATGACGGGTCGTTTAACTGCTGATGAGATTATTCGCTGGCGGGACCACACGTTTTCTTTTCTGAATGGGGTAGAACCGGGAATTACTCCTGAGTTTATTACAGGTGATAGGGTTCAAGTATTTGTGGAAGAGACTGTACAGCGTTTGATTTCTCTGTTATCTTCGTGGGAAGCGGTATGGTGAAATATGTAGGCTTGTTGATCGCACTCTTCATTGCCACGTTTATTACAGGGTGCAGTCAACCGAATGAACCGGACTCGGAAGAGGGCCTTCCAGTGCTGATCACCTTAACCTGTAATCCAGACTTCACTTTTGAAACATGCCAAGATGTTGAGTTTGATCGATCTGACGAGATACGGATCATGATGGAGGCCATACATAAGGCAGAGCGTTTGCCGGGTAATCTGAATTATGGCACACAGTACAAGATGAGCATAACGAATGCGGATGGCTCGATAACGCGGTACGATTTTTCATTAGGAATGGACCCCAAGATGCAAGGTCTGCTAGTAAACCAGGAAGACACGACAACTGGATATAGCATATCTCTTGAGGATTCTAACCAATTAAGAGGATTGATCCAGCGACGTACAGATTAAGAAGGTATATGGAATGGAGAAGAACCTGTGGATGACAAAATTATCATTGAACCTTTGACACAATCGGATGCAGAGGGAGCGTATCAGGTGTTCGAGACAACCATCCCTGTGGCATTCGAACAGGAGGGCATTGCCTCGCTTTTGGATGATATCCAGGATGAAATAGCGCATAAGAGAGCATTGATTCACACTGCATTGCAGTCAGATCACAACAAGGAAGCAAGTGTATTTTTCCTCGTGGCCAAAATGGGTAAGTCCATTGTAGGAACAATCTCATATGGACCTTGTGGTGAGGAGATCCGAGAATGTACAGATCACCGGCTGAACGATGTCGGAGAACTGGGTAGCTTGTACGTTTTGCCCGAGGTTCAAGGTCTGGGGATTGGTTCGGCGCTTATTCTCGCACTGGTTACTGAACTACAGCGGCTGGGAATCCAGCAATTCTGCCTGGATAGCGGCTATCGAATCGCACAGAAGAAGTGGCAACGCAAATTCGGTGAACCCTATGTCGTGGCGAAGAACTACTGGGGCGAAGGAACAGACCATATGGTATGGTTATGTGAAGTACAGAATTTTATAGTATAAGAGATTGTTCAAAAAGCCCGCTTTTGATTACGAAGGATGCCTAATGGCATCATCAGCGTCGACTATGGAATTCAACCGAATAAGCAGACGCTTACGGAGTATGTTTCCTTTGGAAACATTGTAGTTGCTCACGTAGTTTTCCCTACGCTCCGCTACTCCATTTCTAGCTTCATCCCATCTTCTCGGTACTGAAAACCAATCTTTTTGAACACGCATTAAAGTTAAATAAATAATAGAGATGGCGACCTGTACCGTACAGGGGTCATCTCTTTTACTTCAGCGAGTTTTGAGACACGCCCTGACTAAATCTTTCTGCATCGATCGTGGACGATTGTTCGTACAGTGTATTATGTGTGTTTTTATGTACCCGAGGAAAAAGGAGTGAACATATGTCAATCCAGTGGAATACACCCGAGCAACGGCTTTCCCCTCATGCGGTAAACTTGTGGAGAATTAGCGCCATCATATGGAATGTAATAGGCATTCTGATACTTTCCGTACTGTTAATACTCGACTCCATCTATGGATGGAAGACGTGGATTGGTTGGATTTTGTGGGGCGTTACAGCCATATCTGTGCCCTATGCGGTGTGGGATATTTTCATTCAGCCTTCATGGTTATACAAGCATTGGTACTATGATGTGAATGAGGAGTTTCTGCAACTGAAGCATGGGGCGCTAACCAAAGTACATCAGATCATCCCTATGGCGAAAGTGCAATCAGTTACAACGAATCAGGGACCTTTGATGCGAAAATATGGACTCTATTCCGTATCGGTCGGCACGATGGGTTCCTCGCATGACATCCCGGCATTGCCAGAGCAAGTCGCGCTTGCACTCCGTCATCAGATCGCATCCTATGCGCGAATTAATGAGGTGGATGAATGATCGATATGAAACGACATCATCCATTAACCATGCTGTGGAGCTTGTGGAGACTGGTGAAGAATTCGTTCGCGATCATCCTGTTTTTGTTTGTTTTCCGTCAGGGCACAGAATCCCAATGGGTCTTCTATGGAAGAATCGCCTTTTACATCGGGATATCCATCAGTATTATTTCGATTATCTTGAAGTGGTTTACCTCTCGGTACACAGCAGATGATACGGCCTTTCATATCTACAGTGGTGTGTTCAACCGTACCCGAAGAACGATACCATACACGAAGGTCCAGAATGTGAATCGTCATACGACCCTGTTTCATCGTTTATTCCGGGTGACGTCAATTCGATTCGAGACCGGAATTAAGGGAGAAGATGCTACCTTTCAGTTACACGTTGTTTCACTTACCGAAGCGGAACAGCTGGAGAAAGTTGTAGCAGGTCATATGGCTGAAGAAGCAGAAGCAGCAGAGGAACATGTTACGTTAGATGTAGATGAGTCCATCGAAGAGGGAGAGGAGCAATTTGAACCTGTTATAACGGGTGAAGTCATGTCACTACCTGCCAAAGAAAAACAGGAACAGGTTGTTCATTATCATTCCACTCGGAAGGACATATTGAAAGCATCCTTTACGTCGCTTAGTTTTCTCGTACTGATTCCGGTCCTGGGTACGCTCTATTCGTGGGTGAAGGACTTCTTCCCAGATGAAGAAGTAACGGAAAGTTTGTTATTAACCTGGCTCGATTCCTGGTGGATTGCCGGTTTAATGATTGTAGTTTTATTGATCATATCTATTGCTCTGGGCATTGTCAGAACGTTTGTGAAATATGGAAACTTCCAGATTACCTCGGATGCCAAGCGGATCTATATTACGAAGGGCATGATGGAGCAAACGTCATTTTCAATCCTGAAAGAGCGAGTCCAAGCCGTGAAAATTACACAGTCTCCGATGAAAAGGCTGCTTGGACTTGCAGAAGTAGAATTGACTACTGCAGGTAGTTTGGGAGAATCCGATCATGAGGTGAACTCGCTCTATCCATTCTTGCCTGTGAAGCAAGCCTATACCATGATAGAGGAGATTCTACCGTCCTATCGGGTCACACAGGAGATGGAAAAACTTCCGAGAATATCATTATGGCTGCGCCTGCTCAAACCAAGTTGGGGATGGATCATTATCACGGGTTTACTGTGGTATTTCAAACCATTCGTGTTTGGACAGAAGCATGCCTGGTGGATGATTTCGGCGATTCTTTTAGTGTGGATTGCAACATGCAAAGTGGTGGACTTTTTCCATACCAGATACACTCTGAACCAGAATTTCATTCAACTTCGGAGCGGCGCGCTCACGTCAACACTCTTCATCTCCAAACGTGAGAAAGTCATCGAAGTGCAGATCACCCGTAATATGTTACAGCGTTGGTTCGGTGTTGCGTCCATTCATACGGTAAACCGTGCCAAACCTGTTCTGCATCATCGCGCACATGACATCCCCCTTGATACGGCGGAGTCATTTCAATCATGGTACATGGGACGTACCCAAGATGTTCAGACCCGTTAAACGTAAGAGCAAGTGCAGGAAGACCGCATCCGGTTATTCTGTACTTGCTCTTTTTACTTGAGGTATTTTTATAAGAAGGAGGCACCGATGAAACATCTCGTACCCATGAGCGACCAGGAGTAGAGGAGGAAGAACATTTTGATTAAAGCCGTGTTCTTTGATGTGGACGGTACATTGCTAAGCGAAGTGGATCGGGGTTTATCACCACGTACAGCAGAGTCGATCAAGGACTTGATTCGTAATGGTATACACGTTGTACTTGTCACAGGCAGACCCCTTAATTTATGTGAAGAATTCCAGAGTCTTGGAATCGATACAATCATTTCGGCTAACGGAGCATTGACCAAAGCAGGTAATGAAGTGATACATAAGTCAGTTCTTTCTGCACAGATGGTTAGAGAATTTAGTGAGTTTGCCGAGTTACACGGGCACAGTATTTCATATTTTACAGAGTCCTTTGAGATGAACGAGTTGTGTACAGCAGATGATCGTGTTACTGAGGCATTACGAGATACGCTGGGACTGGCGGATTCCCCACAGAAAATCAGTACGTTGGAACAGGAGGTATATTGCATCTGCTTATATGCGGATGAGGCAGAGACGGAGAAATTTCAATCCAGATTTCCTTCCTTACGGCTCGTGAGATTCCATCCGTATGTAGTGAATGTGCTGGAAGCGAGCGAAGTCAGCAAATCTACAGCAGCAGAGAAAGTTCTCGACTATCTGAAGATAACCAGAGATGAGACGATGGCCTTTGGCGATGGGGAGAATGATGTGGATCTGCTAATATATGCGGGGATCGGAATTGCGATGGGAAATGGCGGAGTGCGGATTAAACAAAGCGCCGATTATGTTACCCTGCGGGCAAGTGAAGACGGAGTCACCCATGCGTTGATGCAATTTAAGATTATATGAGATGCATCCCCGAAATAGATGAAGGATATCCCAATTGTGGATTTTCATGTAGAATGATATAGCACGTATAAAGCCCTAAAGCATAGGGTGTTTATCGAAGGGTGACTTATGAAAAAGATTGTTATCGTAATCCTGTCTCTTTCATTTAATCTGTGGATATCGGGGGAAAAGAACTATGGATCATATTAAAGCGGTTATTTTTGATTTGGACAATACAATCCTAAACAGAACGATGACCTTTGACGGATTCACGCAGAGCCTGATTAAGACTTATTTTGGTCATCTAGAATCAACCGAAGATATCAGCAAGCGGATTATTGAACTCGACCAGGATGGTTATAAGGACAAACCCCTTCTTTTCAACGAGTTGTTGCATGAACTACCTTGGGCAGAGCATCCGCAACATGCAGAACTGATGGAGTTCTATGGCAGAGAGTATGTGCGAAGTTCAGTTCTGATGGAACAGGCGCGAGAAGTCGTTCAGCATCTCAGAGGAAAATATCGAACCGCGCTAATTACCAATGGGCAGACCGATATTCAGTATGGGAAAATCGATCAACTTGGTATTCGGGATGATTACGACCATATTATTGTTTCAGAAGAGGCTGGAGTCAAGAAACCCGATCCTCGGATATTTCAGCTTGCGCTCGATCATTTCGGTCTCACTCCCGAGCAATGCATTTACATTGGCGATCACCCGGTGAACGATATTCAAGGTGCGGCAAATATTGGCATGAGTACGATCTGGATGAAGGTTAACCAGCCATGGCAGGACACCATTACGACTGGTCCTTTACATACGATTGAGCATCTAAGTGAGCTAAAGGAATTGCTTTAGAAGAGGGTTATATAAATAACCTGAAGAAGGGGAGCTAAAAGCTTTCTGAAAGAAAGCTACTTCGGAAGCATAAACCTCCCCTTTATCCTGGGGGATAACAGCGATCGGAAGGTTGTTCTGTCATCGGGGTGACCAGTGTTAATATTCTTTAGTTCAGTATATAGAAAAAGATTCTTATAATCACAGTTTGGAAAGCGAGGTACATATGGAAATTAGACAGATGGCTACAGCATTTTTGAGCAATGGCTCAGACATGCTAATGATGAAGAAGGCGGGTAGCAGATTGTTTGATTTTGAATTCTGGGGTGGCATTGGCGGACATTTGGAACAAGGGGAACTGAACACACCCATGACCGCCAGCTATCGGGAGATTGAAGAAGAGACCGGATTCAAGCAAGCGGATGTCGAACATTTTCGGCTTCAATATATTCTGTTAGAGGTTAGCGGTGGTGAGATTTGGCAGCAGTTTGTATATTTCGGAGAGACGAGGCATCGACATTTTGTGACCTCGGATGAAGGGGAGCTATTCTGGATACCGCTGGATGAGGTGCTGGATTTGCATGCGTCCATTCTGATCAAAGCGACGCTCAGGCACTATCTACAGCATCCGGGAAACGAACAAATCTGGATTGGTAACGCCCAGAACGGAACAGGTCTAAAGGGCACTCCACAGGTAATATGGAACAGAATGCAAGAAACGATATCATTTGAGCCAAGGAATGTCCCACAAATTCTCTAGATTTTACATGAATATATGATTGTAAATAGTATGCGTCTTCATTGGAGGAGGGCTCTACGATGAATTCCCAACCTCAGCGACCGAAAAGCCAACTATTCAGAGGAATAGCACTGCTGATACCAACCATCCTGCTCTTATTTGTACTATTCCAACTGTTCCCTTATACAGGAATCGTGGTCATAGTCGTGTTTCCTATCATTCTTTTGATGAATGCAGCCCTGATCTATGCCATATTGAAAAAAGCAGATAAGAATCACGCTCGTATAACCAAGCGGAGATATGCACTAACCCTATCGCTGACGATGTGTCTGGTAATCGCACTCTTTCCCCAATCATCGGGGGCGCATATTGTGGTCCAGGCCACAGATGGCTTTAATGCTATACAGCATTTGGATGACATCACCGTAGATGATCTGAAGTTGAAGAAGGACAAGAGTGGCTATGTTATCGGAGATTCGAGTGAGAGATATGTTGCAGCCTTATATAAGTTTCAACAGGAAATTCCTATGGATGGGTCATTTCACATCTATGAGAGAGACGGTAATCCAAAGTTTGATCCAGTGATTACTGAATTGGGGCAGATTCCCGATAAATTGTCGGGTTTTCATAAAGTCATGTGGTGGGTCTTGGAGCTATAAAATATTTTAAAATAATCTAAATAATACCAACATTTTCTGACATTTTATAGTATATTAAGAGTGTTCAGGAGGTGAGTGATGAGATAATCCATGTCGTTGATCTGTTTGGCTTCTATGTGTCTACATACCGTGTGAATAGCTTAACCCATCCCAAGAAGGAGGTTTTGTTATGAAGCGTATTGGAAACATGTTTCGGCGTGCAATGCTGTTCTCTCTGTCATTAATGCTGGTGTCTATCGCGTATTCACCTCATCCAGCTTCAGCTGCAAGCGGGCCTGTCAAAGGATTTCATGTAAGCGGTACCAAATTATTGGATGCTACAGGTACACCTTTTGTCATGCGTGGGGTGAATCATGCCCATACCTGGTTTAAGAATGATCTGCAAGCGGCCATTCCGGCCATTGCCGCCACAGGTTCCAACACCGTGCGTATCGTATTGTCCAATGGAAGTCGCTGGACGGCAGATTCACTGGCCGATGTGGAGCAGATCCTCGCGCTGTGTGACCAGTATCAATTAACCGTTATGCTGGAAGTACATGATGCCACCGGGTCGGACAGTATTGCGGAACTGCGGAAAGCTTCGGATTATTTTATCAGCATCAAGGATGCCCTGATTGGCAAGGAAGATCGCGTGATCGTGAACATTGCGAATGAATGGTACGGTTCATGGGAAACCGCAGTATGGGCGGATGGATATCAACAAGTGATTCCTGAACTCCGTCAGGCGGGCATCAAGAATACGCTTGTCGTAGATACCGCAGGTTGGGGTCAATACCCGACAGCGATTTTCAATCGTGGATTGGATGTATTTAACGCGGACCCACTGGCAAATACCATCTTCTCCATTCATATGTATGAATATGCAGGTGGCGATGCGGCAACGGTCAAAAGCAACATTGATCATGCACTGGCCATCGGCGTACCTGTCATTGTAGGCGAATTTGGATTCAAGCACACCAGTGGTGATGTGGATGAAGCGACGATCTTGAGCTACGCACAGCATAAGGGAGTCGGCTGGTTGGCCTGGTCCTGGTATGGTAACGGTGGCGGTGTAGAATACCTTGATCTGAACAACGGTCCAGCAGGTTCACTGACCGATTGGGGACAGACGGTGGTCAATGGACCCAATGGTACGCTGGCAACCTCTGCATTAAACACGATCTATACAACCCCTGGATATCAGCCGGTGCCAGATAACGGTGGTGGGGGAGTCATCACGATCCCGGCTGCACCGACAGGTGTAACAGCTACGCCGGGGAATGGACAAGTAACGCTGAACTGGAGCGAATCTACCGGGGCGACGAGTTATATTGTACAGCGTGCGACAACGAGTGGAGGAACATATACGGATGTAGCCACGAATGTGAGCGGCACGACCTACACCAATACGTCTTTGACGAATGGAACCACGTACTATTACAAAATCAAAGCCGTGAATAGCGCGGGCACCAGCCCAAGCTCGGTACAGGTGAGTGCGACACCGCAGGCGGGTACAACCACGCCAACGTCGAATCTGGTTCTACAATATCGTGCGGCAGATACCGATGCAACGAACAATCATATCAAACCCTATTTTAATATCAAAAACAATGGTACATCCGCTGTTAACCTGAGTGGTCTCAAGATCCGTTATTACTTCACGAAAGACGGCTCCGAGGGGTTGAATACGGTCATCGATTGGGCACAGATCGGAGCAGCCAACATGACGACTAATATTGGAAGTGTTACGGGCACGAATGCAGATACCTATGTTGAGATTGGTTTCACTTCGGGTGCAGGGTCTCTGCCAGCAGGAGATCAGACGGGAGACATCCAGCTGCGTATCCACAAGGATAATTGGGGCAATTTTAACGAAAATAATGACTATTCCTTCCGTCCAACGCAAACTACCTATGACGTGTGGAACAGGGTAACCCTGCATCAGAATGGTACACTGATTTCCGGGGTCACACCTTAACGCTCATTGTATACGCTATTCAGGCTGACCGTAGCAAAGTATACATGCTGCGGCAGCCTGAACAGGGCGAACCGTTTTAACTTTACAGAGGGCAGAGGTGGTTATTATGGGTTGAGATGTAGGAAGAAACTGATTCCATCAGACTACGCTGTAATAATTCGATCTTTCGTTCGTCTGTTCCGATGTTCGATAGCCTCCTCATAATCCCCGATCAGTGTATCAAAAATATGCTCCCACGACCGCTGCTCAGCAAGCTTTCTGCCTTCCAATCCCATCATTCTCAATTGGTTCTCGTGATCTCCCCAGAGACATATCTCCCGAATCAGTGCATCAGCCTGACCTGGCTCGAACAACACACCATTACGGTGGTGAGATACCAAATCCTTTACACCCCCGGCATTGGCTGCCACTACAGGAAGTCCTGAAGCCATCGCTTCCAACACCACATTTCCAAATGTCTCCGTAGAGGAAGGAAACACAAAGAGATCTGCCGAAGCATATATAACAGCAAGTTCTTCGCCATGCATATATCCTGTAAAGGTGACATTCGGTGGGGATTGCAGACGCATTTTGGGGAGAGATGGGCCGTCGCCAACAATAATCCAGTGTACACGGGACTGCATTTCCTGTGGCAATTGCTGCATGGTAGTCGTGAGCGTAGCGATATCTTTTTCCGGGGCAATGCGTCCAACGTAGAGTAGAATAAGGGGAGCGGTGATCTGATATTTTTCACGGATATCCGAGCTGCGTTTATCAGGAGAGTACAAGTTGCAATCAATCCCGCGGGACCAAAGCTTCAGACGCTGAATGCCTTGGGCACGCAGTGTGTTTAACGTTTCCTGCGATGGAGTTAGTGTAGCATCACAGGCCCGGTGGAACCATTGGATATATTTCCAGTAGAGAGGAATTATGCTTTTCAACCGGTAGTATTCGAGATAACGATCGAAGTGGGTATGGTAGGAGACAACATGAGGAAGATGATGCTTGAGCGCATACCTTAGGCCAAGCAGCCCCATATTAAAAGGCGTAGCGATATGCAGCAGATCGGGCTGAAAGGCTTGTAGCTGTTTGTAAGTGTTTGCCCTGTTGGGTAGAGCAATGCGGCATTCGGGATACAGAAAAAAAGGAATGTTGGCAACCGATCTGACTTGAGTCTCATGGCTTCCTTCAATGACGGAGTTCGGAGTAAACAGCAGATGTTCAATTCTTCTGAGGTTCAGATGGTTACTCAAGCGGTGGAGCGTGCCAGCAACACCATTGGTTTCCGGAAGATAGGTGTCTGTGAACAAGGCCAGGCGCATCATTACCCCTCCCAAGACTCGTGATGTCAAGATCATAACAGCGGAACATTTTCCAGAGGTAAAGTGCACGTTAACTTGACGATATTCCCTGTAAAATGACTTCAGCATGAACATATAAACTTCCATGAGTTCAACTTATATAACATATTCTGATATGATGTAATAACGTGTCGGCGTATATATAGCCAGAGAGATACAGGAGGCAGAGAAAGATGAACAAGCTACAAGAAGAACTGCAGGAATTGTTACCACTCGATCAGCTTGAAGAGATGTCGGGTGAAGAAGTGGTGGGGAGTATTGCCATGGACCTATATCGAGCTGAATTTGCGACGATTCGAGAGAGCGGGCCGGAACTTCCACAAGTACTGCAAGATACCATTCTAATCATCGATTTGGATACTGAACTGTCCATGAACGGTATGACCGGTTTCCTTGAGAATACCAGCGGACAGTATCTGGTTGAGACAAGAGCAGCGATGGAGCGGATCGGGAATGATGCAGATGCCGTGATCTTGAAAAAGATCGAGCAGATGTTGTCCGAAAACGGGGTAACGCACGGACAATTACGAGATAATGTGAATGGTCTGTCTGAAGACGATATCACGACAAGCCTGCAAACACACGGGGAACAGATTCATGAGGTATTGCAGCAGATTGAACTGGAAGCCGCGAATTTGAGCATGCAATCGGATAACGAAGAAAGCTTCGACTTGCTGTATCAATATGTGGATGAAAATAAAGATCGTCTAAAACAGGAGATGAAGCACATCTTGTCTAATTAAATGGAAAGAGACTTCGTATAAAGACATCCTTCCTAACCATAATTGAGGAGGCAAAATGACGAGCATGAACAAACGATTAGCGATGGAATCCGTTCTGGTTACCCTGTTATTCATCATTGGTTATGCAGCTTGGAATGTCGTTCAAGGCATGATCATGACTATGAATTACGTACCTGATCTGACGAATACCGCTTCTTCCGATACTCCATTGCAATCCAAGGTTGCTTTTGGAACTATTGTTCGATGGGATTCTTCCATGATAATCGTTGGCATAGGCGCAGTTATCCTGTTTGCAACTGCTTATTATGTTATCCGCTCACAATTCCAGAAGCGGAAGCAGCGCTCCTAGTCGATAATAATCTCGTAACACATATTTCTTTATACACTAAAAAGAGCCCTTATTGTCAGATCACTGATAATAGGGCTGCTTTTCGTTAGCCTCATATATTAAGAATGCCGGCCGCGGCCTTCTGACCAGATATCACAGCACCTTCCATTGTGGTGAACATGGGCTGTTTAGTGTAATCCCCAGCCAGGTATAACCCTTGAATTGGAGTCACTTGTTCGGGTCGCTTGGACTCATTGCCTGGTGAAATCCGATAAAAGTTCTCTTTTCCCCGAACGATCCGGTAATCCGTTACTGAAGACACACCTTCGGCAAGTCCGATATCGACCAACCCTTGTTTGGTACGCTCCCATACTTCCTCATCGGACAGATCAATGAGTTCGTCGGGATTAACCAGAATGATTGAAGCTCTTCCAGGCCGCCCGCGAAACGTTGTTCGGGATTGCTCCCCAAATGAACCGATGTCGGTACCTGGCCCAAAGGTTGTACGGTCCTCGGGAAGGAGTGGCAGCTCTGATTCGAACTGTGCTGTAACGTGTGGCATGGCATCCAGACTCAAAAAGGGTTGAAACCATTCATGTTCACTGAAATGCTCTTCAAGTAATTGTTGGGAACGCCGGATATTGGTAGCTACAACAACACGTGTAGCGGAGAGCTGTTCACCATCTTCTAGTTCCACACCTTTCAAACCCTCCGAATCATAGAGCAGTCGGGTTACTGGGGCATTGATTCGTACTTGTCCTCCTTTTTGCTCGATGGCAGCAGCCAGAGGCGCACACATGACATCCGTCATACCACCAGTAAAGGCACCAATCCGCATTTTATGAATCCGTGGAATACCCGGCAGAAACAGTCCAAAGAAGGCATACGCAGAATATTTTTCAAGTGGCATGAAAAAAATGCCTGAAGATAACGGTTCAACGATTCGTTGCAGAGCCTGTTTGTTTACCCCGTGCTGATTTGCAAAATCAAGCACCGATACTGCATCAAGTTCCTCGGGACTGGATACACACTCCTTGAAGCCAGCAGCTAAAAAGGGAATAAGTGAGGCCTTGTCGGCTGGCGTGATGAAATTATTATTTCCCAGCACACCTGATAGTGTTTTAAGTGGAGCATGAATAACATCGAGTCCAAATTCACCATGCTCATCGGCATCAGGGTGACGAACCTCCATCGTGGTTTCCCATACCAACATACCATCTGGGTCGATGCCAGCACGTTCAAGCAAATCTGGCAGGGCTTTGTAGTATCCAATGAATTTGTGGAACCCGGATTCCACCTCCATTCCCCGCTCATTCCAGTTCCCTGTGCGCCCGCCTACATAGGGGGCAGCTTCGAGAACGAGTACAGACTTTCCCTGTTCTACAAGTTCAAAGGCACAACTCAAACCGGCGAGCCCTGCACCAATAACAATGATTTGATCTTCGTTTATTTCAGAATTGTTGGGTTGTGAAGACAAGCGAATTCCCTCCTTTTTATCTAATATACCCACTAATTCCTGCCTACAAGCTTCTATGCATGATTGAGATCGAGTTATCGTAGTACAAAAACAGCTCTTTGACACGGATGTGCCAAAGAGCTGTTGGTACAGATGACAATCAGATATGTTTGGAAATGACTTCTTCCAGACCTTGAGCGACAGAATGTGCCCCCCGCTCCAGATGTCTTTCATACAGATGCATACGCACGAAACTTTCATCCATACCCATCGCTTCCGAGAACATTCCACTGAGTCCGCGAGCGCGGCGGTCAATCTGTAATAGCAACTCCAGTGAATCGCCCATCGGATAGAACATGACTTCCAGTTCATCCAGCTGCCCACGGAATTTGTTGGTTGGCACATATTCGAATTCCTGAACAAATGGCAGATTGCCGCCTAGTTTCGGCGCATAGTCGTTGGTCACTTCACGCAGTTTGAAGCCGAGGATCTCAATCGCATCCAGTACGGTGTTCATATCTTTGGTAGGTACGACATGCAGTCTGTCCCGGTCTGAAGGGTCCACGGCGCTTGAGATATCGAGGCCCGTTTCTACCCACACCTCTGCACGATGTAGCGTAATAGGCAGGTTTTCTGGCAGGTCAAATGAGAATGACTTCTCCAATTTGGCTCCAGGCTGTAATGTAAAACCTTCGGTGAGCAAATATTTGGCTATAACGGCTGTTTCTTTTACTTTGCGATCATCGCGCTCCCGTATGTAATGGGTTTTGATTGAAAGGTAGATTCGATCTACGTTTTGTTCCACATCTCCACCTTCAATGTACACGGTCCCCGAGATGATTCCTCCAGGGGTGACTTCTGATGTATGCAATTCTGTATTTACTTTGGCTGCTCCAACACCTATACTGGCTAACATTTTCTTGAAAAATGACATGCGCTCAACCTCCAGATCAGATGGTTTACTATTTGGGGATAAATACGACTTCGACCTTAATACGGAAACTGGAAGAGAAGCGTTTCAAATTTTAGTGAAGATATATCGCGAATTAAAACAGGAGAATCGACTTGTCTATGTCGAATGTTTTGGATGAAGGAATTTTTTGTCAGGAGGACCTCTAGACACAAGTATATTTGGCAGGCCGTAAGGAGCTGAGCGCGATTGAATACAGAACCTTCAGAACAGAAAACTGGTGAGACTGGTGTCAAAACCAGCTTTGAACAGATGGCGAACGGGGAACAGAAATATAAAATGATAGCCGAGGATGGCAGTTATTATTGCAGAACGGTTGCCTCGTCCCAGGGAGCTTGGCAGAACAGTCATGTACACGTCAATGTAACGGAGTTTTATATGGTGCAATCCGGATGGATTGCTTATGCCAGGTATGGAGACGATCAGATGCTTTCCATTCGAGTGATGCGTGAAGGAGAGCATATCGTTGTCCAGCCGGGAGTTCATCATAATATATATATGTCTGCCAATAGTGTCATTCATACGATCAAGCATGGAACAAATACCTCCAGTGACTGGACAGCATCACCTGAGTTGGATAGGTTAACTCAATCTTTAACGGAGAAGGAATTATTTCAAAAGTATGGTTAAGGAGTATGCAAATGATGAATGTATATGAATCGAATGAAATCACCGTACGACTCTTGAAGATTGAAGATGGACATCATCTGGAGAATTGGCTGTCTGATCCGGAAGTCCTTCAATACTATGAAGGACGTGATCGGCCGCATGATCTGGATATGGTAAGAGAACATTTTTACACTCAGGATGATGATGCTACCCGGTGTATCGTTGAGTACGGAGGAAATCCGATTGGATACATTCAGTTCTATGAGCTTGAGGATGAAGAACGATCGGAGTATGGTTATGGAGACACGGATGAGATCATCTATGGAACGGACCAGTTTATTGGTGAGGTAGACTACTGGAATAAAGGGATTGGAACACAGTTGATGCAGTCCATGCTGGCTTATCTAATTAATCAAAAGAAAGCCAGTAAAGTGGTTATGGACCCTCAGGCTTGGAATTTGCGAGCGATATCCTGTTATGAGAAATGTGGTTTCCAAAGGATCAAACTGTTGGAGAAGCATGAGCAGCATGAAGGACAGATGAGAGATTGCTGGCTAATGGAATATACTTCCTCTAAGCAGCTTAAGTTATAGTGAATAACACACACAAGGAGGAATGATGGATGGATGAAAGATTTCCGATAGGACCATTTGTACACACAGGCGAGGTTACGTCTGCACAGAGAGAGCAGTGGATTCAGGACATTGCTGAGTTGTCTGAACGCGCCCGAGAAGCGGTTAAAGGACTGAGTGAAGAGCAATTAAGTCTGCCGTACCGAGAAGGTGGATGGATGCTCAAACAGGTCATTCACCACATGGCAGACAGCCACATGAACAGTATGATTCGTTTCAAGCTGGCACTGACAGAGGATACACCTACGATTCGGCCTTATTATGAAGAGCGTTGGGCTGAATTGAGTGATTCAAGAGACCTGGATATCGAATTCTCGCTGCAAATTCTGGATGCGCTGCATCGTCGCTGGGTGTTTCTGTTAAACGCGTTGACAGATGCAGATTATGCCAAACAATTCTATCATCCCTCATCGCAAGAAACGACGAGACTGGATTACAATCTGGGCATGTATGCTTGGCATGGCAAACACCATGTTGCCCACATCACATCGCTTAGAGAAAAACTAGGGATATAAAGAATCAACAAACCTGTTGTGAGGGGAGAGTGCCGTGATGATTATACAGACACGCCTCTTGAATGAGAATGATCCACTTGTAATCTCGCAGGCTTTTCAAGCGCAGGGATGGCAGAAATCTGCCGAGCAGTATCTTCATTACCTGACTGAACAGCAGAATGGGAAACGTGTGACCTTGGTTGCGGAGTTGAATGGAGAATTTGCCGGATACGTTAATGTATTATGGGTATCACATTATCCAGCGTTCAGGGAACAAGGCATTCCCGAAATCAACGATTTCAATGTGCTGATGAAGTATCAACGTCAAGGTATTGGTTCGCGGCTTATGGACCGAGCAGAGGAAGTTATTCTGGAACGAACGGATGTAGCAGGCATTGGTGTAGGTGTGTTTTCTGATTATGGCAAAGCGCAAATTTTATATGCCCATCGCGGATACATACCAGACGGCCACGGTGTTCACAAGCACGATCATTACATTCAGCCGGGTGAAGAAACAATAATAGACGATGATGTTGTACTATATCTGACGAAGAAGTTATAAGCCGTTCATGTAGCGTAAGTGTGCATACAAAAAAAGATGATGAAAAAGCCATCCTGCATGTTATACTCTATTGGAATTTGAGGAATGGACAAGCAGGATGTTGGGAGATTACTTGAATAGAGGAGTGAACGATGCATGTTTAGCAAAGTCGGTCAGATTATGTTGTATGTCAACAATCAAGATGAAGCACTGGCATTTTGGACGGAAGTTGCGGGATTCCATATTGTGGATGAAGTAAACCTGGATGAAGGCATGAGATGGATCGAGATTGCGCCTGCCCCGGATTCGCAGACGAGCATTATTCTTCATGACAAAGAATTCGTGGAGCGGATGTCGGCGGGTGTCAATCTGGGCACACCTTCGTTAATGTTCTTCACTGAAAATCTGGATCAATTATATGCCGACTTGTCTGGTAAACATGTAACGGTGGGAGAGATTGTCGAGATGCCAACCGGACGTGTCTTCAACTTTGCCGATAACGAAGGGAATTACTTCGCTGTCCTGGAACGGGCAAAGTAAATTACAACTGAAAACAGATACTATTTCAAGCGATCGACATCCCATGTCGGTCGTTTTTTTATTGAGAACATACCTGTATTTATGAGTGAAAAAGCACAAGAGAAATAGAGAACTACTGGGTAAAAATGTTATAATAGAGTGTGGCTGATTTAATGAAAGTTACGAGAAATGATTAGTCATAAATGAAGATTGGGATGGAAAGTTAAAGGAGGAATGTGGTTGTGGATAAGACGATTAAAAGTGTGCAGGATCTATATGATATGCTCGATGCGGACTTCAGATCGGCCAAGCAGTTTTGGGAACCTTTCTATGAGGATCGGAACAGACCTATTCCCTTTTTTCCAAACAAACCGGATGAGAACCTGGTAACGCATGTGAACGCAGGTTTGTTACGTGGCGGCAAGGCACTGGAACTGGGTTGTGGGCCGGGCAGAAATGCGTTGTATCTAACCCGCCAAGGATATCAGGTTGATGCTTATGATCTTTCGGAGACAGCTATTGCCTGGGCTAAGGAGAGAGCGGCAGAAGAGCAGCTGGACGTGAATTTTGAATGTCGATCTGTGTTCGAACTGGCCCCGGAGCAAGAATATGATCTTGTCTACGACTCGGGGTGTCTGCACCATCTGCTACCACATCAGCGCATTCCCTACATAGAGATGATCCACGATGCACTCCGGCCTGGAGGATACTTTGGAATGACTTGTTTCGCTCCGGGTTTTGGTGATATTGGTGGGCCGGAGATCGTTATGAATGATTGGCAGGTGTATCAAGAGAAGTCGATGCGAGGTGGTCTGGCGTTCACGGAGGAGAAGCTACGTTACATGTTGGAAGATGGCTTCGAATGTGTGGAGTTCCGTGCAATGAGGGCGATGGAGCAGCATGAACCGTATTTTGGTGTACCGTTTCTATGGGCTACGTTGTGGAGAAAGAAAGATTCGTAAGCCTATTTGGAGATATGATCGATTGAAAATAGAGGAGGCGTGGTATCGGAATGGGAACAGGAACAGGAAGAAGACACTTTATCATTACAGGTACATCGAAAGGAATCGGTCTACAGCTTGCAGAGTTGTTATTAGCCAGGGGTGACTGGGTCTACGGTATTTCACGCGGGAGCTCCGATCTGTTGGAATCAAGCGAGGAATGGAGCGGGCGTTACCGCCATGTTCAGTACGATCTTGCCGACCTGACCGGGATTGACGATTTGATTACACGCATATTGGACCAAATACCTTCTCAGGAAGCTGAATTCATTGGACTCATTAATAATGCAGCGATGCTGGAGCCATTAAGACCTATAGATCAATGCAGTGCGGCAGAGATAAGTCAGAGTCTCAACATCAGTCTCGCAGCCCCAATGATATTGAGTTCCTCTTTTATTCAACACACGAATCACCTGTCCGCTAGACGTAAAATTGTTAATCTCTCTTCAGGTTCAGGAAGTTATCCCGCGCCTTCCATGACAGTGTACTGTACATCCAAGGCAGGCATGAACATGTTCACCCAATGTGTATCCTTGGAGCAAACGGGAAAGCTGAACCCTGTAGAGATGATTGCTTTTGATCCGGGCATGGTCGACACGGAGTTACAGGCTGTTGCACGCGGAAAGAATGCAGAGGAATTTGCGCTATCCGGGCTATTCAGTCAGGTATATGAGGCAGGCCAATTAAGATCGCCACAAGATGTAGCGAAGCAGTTGATCGAACGGATCGACGAACACAGTGATGCAAGCCATGTTATACACTCCACCGAGAGTTAATATCGTATACGTAGTTTTGCTCGTTTTCTTGTGAATTTCCCTGTACACTGGTAACAGCGATCGGAAGAACGATTCGTAACGGTAACGGTCACCCGTAATAACGGAGTCTAATGACTTTTTCAACCTTAGAAGATCAGAAACGTAGGTGAAGTCTCTTGTTTAAAATTATGCTCATTGAAGACGATGAATCGTTATTCAGTGAAATCAAGGAACGTTTGTCCCAATGGTCGTATGATGTGTATGGCGTGCAGGACTTTGGCAAGGTATTGCAGGAGTACAGCGTGATTCAGCCGCAATTGGTCATTATTGATATTCAGTTGCCTCAATATGACGGATTTCATTGGTGCCGGATTATTCGTTCGCACTCCAATGTGCCGATTATTTTTTTGTCCTCACGGGATCATCCTGCGGATATGGTCATGTCCATGCATTTGGGTGCAGACGATTTTATCCAGAAGCCTTTTCACTTCGATGTATTGATTGCCAAGATCCAAGCGACTTTGCGGAGGGTGTACAACTATAATACAGAGCATACTGAACTCCGAACCTGGCGCGGTGCTGCTATTGAATATGTGAAAAATTCGTTGACCTGCGGGGATGAATCTGTCCTGTTGACCAAAAATGAGATGTTCATCCTTAAAGTGCTGGTCGAGCACAAAAATCAGATTGTTACCCGTGAAGATCTCATCCGGAGCTTGTGGGATCATGAGCATTTTGTGAGTGACAACACGCTGACGGTTAACGTTAATCGATTACGGAAGAAGCTTGAACCTATTGGATTGGACGGTTACATTGAAACCAAAGTAGGTCAGGGCTACATGGCAACGGAAGAGGCGGAAGCATGATCGGCAAGTACATACGAGAAAAGGCTAGTTGGTTAGGGCTACTGGTAAGCATGCAGCTTATTATCTTATTTGTGGCCTACATGGACTCGTCCATTCCATTCAGATCTGTGATGTATATCGTAGTACTCAACGTGGTGGCATGCCTTGTTTTTATCTGGGCGAGATACCCGAAAGAGTCCCGTTTCTATAAAAAGTTAAATACCTGGGATCATACCTATGATCTTGGGGAGCTTGATATCGCCGAGAGTCCGTATGAACTTATCGTACACGAGGCCATTACCTCCCAGACGCAGCGTTATCGTAAGGAGTCATCACATCATTTTATCGCTCTGGAACAGGAGAAGGATGAGATGTTATCCTGGATTCATGAGGTGAAGACACCCCTGACTGCGCTGCAACTCATGATCGAGCGTTTGCCAGATGACAAGTTACAGAGCCAAATGACATATGAATGGCTACGAATCCATCAGTTGCTGGATCAGCAGCTTCACCAGAAGCGGATTCCATTTATGCACAATGACTTGTTCATCGAAGTGACGGAACTTGAACCGGTGCTGAAGGGCGAGATTCGAGCCCTGAGATCGTGGTGCATTTCCAAAGGCATTGGTTTTGATGTCTCGCTCACGGTTACTCGCGTGCTGACAGACAGCAAATGGTTAGGATTTATTATCCGGCAGTTGCTGAGCAATGCGGTGAAATATAGTGATTCATCGGATATCGTCATTGAAAGTCGGGAGCAAGATGGGCACAGTATACTGATGATTCAGGATCACGGAAGAGGGATTGAGGCTCAAGATCTGCCACGTATATTTGATAAAGGATTTACGTCCACCCGAGGCAGAATGGATGGGGCGGCTACCGGGATGGGGCTGTATTTGGTTCGTCAGGTGGTCCAGACGCTTCATATGAGCATTCATGTAAAATCTTCTCCTGGAGAGGGCACAACCGTCACACTTACTTTTCCACGAAAAAACGACATGGTGCATCTTGCAGGCGTGTGACAACAATGTCACATGCTTTTTGGTTTTGTTCGGTGAATCGCACGATAACACTGCACATCCCGATTATGATATAGACATGAGCATTTTGCAGAAGATCAAAGAGGAGTGAGTGGGATATGTGGATACTGGAAGCCAAAAAAATTCATAAAGTCTACGGTAATAAATTAAATAAACAGGAAGTGCTGAGGGGGATTGATCTCGGGGTAAGCAAGGGAGAGTTTGTCGGTATTATGGGGCCTTCGGGTTCAGGCAAAACGACGCTGCTTAATGTACTTTCCTCCATCGATCGGGTGAGCCAGGGCACGATTGATATTGAGGGCAAGGAATTTACCGGAATGAAGGAGAAACAATTGGCTGAGTTCCGCAAGCATCATCTGGGCTTTATTTTTCAGGAATACAATCTGCTGGATACGCTAACGGTGAAGGAAAATGTATTATTGCCGCTCTCGATCACGAACATTCCAAAGCAGGAGGCACACCGGAAGTTTGAACAGATTGCCCGGGAATTGGGAATCTACGAACTGAAAGACAAGTATCCATCTGAGATTTCTGGGGGTCAGAAGCAGCGGACTTCGGCAGCACGAGCATTTGTTCACGAGCCGAGTATCATTTTTGCGGATGAGCCGACAGGAGCGCTGGATTCCAAGTCCGCTTCGGATCTACTCGGCAAGTTAAGTGATATGAACAGTGCACGAAAGGCGACCATTATTATGGTTACCCATGATCCGGTTGCCGCAAGTTATTGCAGCAGAGTGATCTTCATTCGTGATGGTCAGATCTACACCCAACTGAATAAAGGAGACGAGTCCCGGCAATCGTTCTTCAACGACATTATCAAAACCCAGGGCGTGTTGGGTGGTGTGCAACAATGAGCTTGAGTTATATCATCTTCCGTAATCTCAGGAAAAATCTGAAGAATTATTATCTATATGTATTTGCGCTCGTGTTCAGTGTGGCCTTATATTTTTCCTTTGTGACGTTACAGTATGACCCTTCCATGGATGAGGTAGCTGCTTCAACGAAAGGGGCTGCGGCCATAGGCGCATCTTCGGTACTGTTAATCGTCATTGTCGGCATCTTCTTGCTCTATGCCAATACGATCTTTATCAAGCGGCGCAGCAAAGAAATTGGATTATTTCAATTGATCGGACTGACGAAGGGCAGAATTTTTGGCATTTTGAGTGCGGAGAACAGTATTCTCTATTTTGGCTCCATGGTCATCGGTGTGTTGGTTGGGTTCCTTGCGTCCAAGCTGGTATTGATGATATTGTTCAAAATTCTCGGTGTGGACGCGATTACGAAACTGTACTTCTCTCCCATGGCACTGATGCAAACGGTGATTGTCTTTACGATGATGTATCTGCTCATCATGCTGATGAACTACACCTTTATCAAGAGACAGAGTATTCTCTCGCTCTTTCGGGTGTCGGCCACTTCGGAACAGCAGGTGCAGAAGATGTCTCTCGGACAGATGATTATTGGCGTCTTGGGCATTGCCCTGATTGTGTATGGATACTTCCTGTCTGCACGGTTATTCAGTGGTGAGGCAATGGATATGCAGCAATTGATGTATACGATGATCTTGATTCTGTTCTCGGTCATACTGGGGACATACCTGTTCTATAAGGGCTCGGTAAGTTTTATCTTTAATCTGATCCGCAAAAGCAAAAACGGCTATCTTACCATTCATGAGGTGTTGTCTTTATCTTCAATTATGTTCCGCATGAAGTCCAATGCATTGCTGCTCACGATTATTACAACCGTGTCGGCGCTTGCTATTGGCATGTTGTCACTCAGTTACATTTCGTATTATTCGGCAGAGGCGCAGGCCAAGGAAAGCTTGCCGGAGGATTTTTCTTTTGCCCAGGCAGATGTGAAAAGTCGCTTTGTAGCGGAGTTGGATAACAAACAAATTCCATATGAAGAGAAGCATAGACAGCCCATTTACATTGAAATTGATGCTCAAGCAGTGATGGATGAGTCCATGACGGAACAATACCTGTTCAGTAGTGTAGTCAGTGACAATATGGTAGATAACATCGATCTGCAACCAAGTGAAGTGGTCTTCATGGGATACGGAAATGCCATTCAGCAGTTGATTTCCATTCAGGAGACAGGTCCAATCGTCTTGCATGGGTTGAAGCGAACGCTGGACCAACAACTGATCGGAACCACCAAACAGGGGGTACTTCCTTCGTACTATACTGGGGGCACGCCAGTTGCGGTTGTGGATGAAATGGTATACCAGCAGCTGCGACAGGATATCGATCCCGAGCTGCAGAAACCCGAGCGGGTTGACTACTATGGTGTGCGTATACTGAACGAGGGGCAGGCTGAAGAGGCGTATGCCGTATATAAGAAGCTGGAGTTGGAAGCGCCGAGCTTCTCCCAGATTGAGTTGAAAAATAACCAACGTAACAATATGGGACTGATTATGTTCATTGTTGGTTTCCTTGGTTTAACATTCTTAATCACATCGGGGTGTATCCTGTACTTTAAGCAAATGAATGAGAGTGAAGAGGAGAAGGGCAATTATACCATTCTGCGAAAGCTCGGATTTACGCAAGGTAATTTGTTACGTGGCATTCAGATCAAGCAGTTGTTTAACTTCGGTATTCCGCTTGTGGTGGGGTTGAGTCATAGTTATTTTGCCGTGAAATCAGGTTGGTTCTTTTTCGGTACGGAGCTGGCGACACCTACGGTCATTGTCATGATGGTCTATACATTGTTATATTCGATCTTTGGTCTGTTGTCTGTGTGGTACTATAAGCGGGTGATTAAGGAAGCCTTGTAGAATTGGGTTCAGGAGTATGCTGATATAGCAAAATAGGTTGAGTAATGGGCAGCTGTAATGTATACAGACTGCCCTTTTTTTGCTTTCTACTCGGCTGGGTAGTTGATTTCACCCGTTTCGAGCAGTTGTTTTAAACCTTCAAACATCAGATGCCAGCCCTGCTCAGAACCGGTGTTGTATTCAAGGATTGCTTTTTCAATATCGTCTTCACTCCAGCCTTCTTCATGGGTAACGATAATATGTTGTGTGAATGTCATTTCGGAACTCTCCCCATGAGAAGTGACTTGAACGGTGATCGTATCTACGGTATCGCTAAATTGTGGCATTTCGAATGTAAGCACCAATCGGTTAGGCGGATCAATCTCCAGGTATTCTCCGATAGCTCTGTAATCTTTCCCCTCACGATGGTCCACGATTTCCCAAGTACCGCCAACTTTCGGTTCGTTCTGTATCACTTTATTTGTCGTTTCGCTCGTGAACAGCCACTTCTTCATGAGCTTAGGATTCAGCCAAGCGTCAAACACCTGATTCGCAGGTGCATCAAAAGAACGTTTCATCGTTAATAGGGTTGTCGATATGTTATTCATGATCATCATCCTTTGCTAATTCTTCACTCTTCATTTACCTTGCTCAATCTTACAGATAAGTATAATGGAATTAGTCACTTTGTTTAAAGGATATCTGGAAAATGAATATAGCTTCGTGAAAAAAAGGATGATTATGGAATCAAGTCGAAATGATGATAGAGTCCAAGAATCTGATTCATGTATAACGGTGAAACGAGGGGAGTGAAGTAGCGTGCCTGGAGTTCTTTATGCATCGAAGAATGAGTTAAGTGAGACGATTCGACGCACCTATGTATTGTTTGAGGGTGAATTCAATGACATCCATAATAGCGACAAAGATAAGTGGGTTGAAGGTGTGGATAAGACCCCTGCGCAGATGATCGCCTACCAGTTGGGATGGATGAACCTGGTGATGGATTGGGAGCGAAATGAACAGTCGGGACATGAATGTCATATGCCGGCACCAGGATATAAATGGAACCAATTGGGGCCGTTAAATGAATCATTTTACGAAAGGTATTCAGGCTATACACTGGAGGAGCTGCGCTCTTTGTTTCAAGAGACAGAACAACAATGGCAAAACTGGATTGACTCCCTGAGTGAAGAGGAATTATTTGAACAAGGGATGAGACAGTGGACGGGTACAAAGCCCGGGTGGGCTATGGTGAAGTGGATCCAGATTAATTCCGTAGCTCCGTTTAAATCCTTTCGGACCCGAATACGTAAATGGAAAAAAGGTCAGTTAGCCAACATGGATGTGAGGAGTGGAGATATCTAATGAATCTGGCAAATAAAATCACGTTGGCTAGAATCGCGTTGATTCCATTGTTTATGATCTGTTTCCTCAATCAGCCAAGCGTGATGATTGCACTAATAATATTTGCAGTAGCGGCAGGTACGGATAAATTGGATGGATATGTGGCGAGAAAATATAATCAGATCACGAATCTGGGAAAGCTGCTTGATCCACTGGCGGATAAACTGTTGATTGCGGTAGCACTGGTCATGATGGTTCAGGAGAATATGATCAGTTCATGGATCGCTGTAATCATTATTGGACGTGAAATTATCATTACAGCGTTACGAATGATAGCGACAGAGCAGGGCATTGCTCTTGCAGCCGATCGGTATGGAAAAATCAAAATGGTGCTTCAGGTGGCAGCCATCATTGCCATTTTGTTGAACAATGTTCCGTTTAGTTTGCTGACTGAGGTGCGGGTGGACGTGGCATTATTATGGGTTGCAGCAGGAGTTACTCTCTTATCGGGGATGAATTATATTATCGTAAATTATAAACTACTGAGATAAAAGGAGTGTAGGAGATGTTTAAAGGGAATATAACTCCAAGTACGGCGCAAGATTCGGAATATGTTCGCCAGCAATTAGTCGCATTCAATTCGACCCATGTGAGTGAGGAATTAAGGAATCGGTACGAAGAATTGAATTTTAATATCAAAAATGAGGCTGGAGAAATTGTCGCAGGAGTGCTCAGTACACTTTGCTGGAACTGGGTGGAACTTGATATTCTCTGGGTAGATTCTGATCAGCGGCATCGGGGCTACGGCTCCCAATTGTTACATGAGGTCGAACGTCTTGCGCGTGAGAAGGACTGTGATTTTGTCATGTTGAATACGTTCTCTTACCAGGCACCAGAATTCTACAAGAAGCACGGATACCAATTGATCACAACGATAGAGAATGCACCAAGAGGGCATCATCATTACTATTTCAAGAAGGACCTCACTTAAGATAGAAATAGAATACCAAATAAAGAGAGAATGTCAGGGGGACAGGTTATGGTTACGATCAAGGCCATTGAACTACAGGATTTGTCGGCTTTAAGCAAACTGTATCATGAGTTAATCGGAACGCCTTCGAACGAGCAGCAGATGCAGAAGATGTTTGATTACATACAGCAGAATGGTCATTATCATGTTCTGGGTGCATTTTACAATGGCGAACTGATCGGGTCCGTTATGGGGATTGAATGTATGGATCTGGTAGGCCAATGCAAACCGTTCATGGTTGTGGAGAATGTCATTGTATCGGATCAGGTGCGCAGACAGGGGATTGGTCAGAAGCTTATGCTCCAGATTGAGCGGATTGCGAGAGATCTTGGGTGTGAATACATGATTCTGGTGTCTGGCGATCAGCGTAAGGAAGCGCATATTTTCTATGAGAAACTCGGTTTCAAGGATGAGAAGGTTCAGGGGTACCGGAAGCATCCTAATTGACCATTCTTTCTGTTTCCGTGACCGAAAACAGCGATTGTTATTAGCTAACACATCGACGTGGAGTTATGGTGCAGTCGACCAAGGTAAACAGAGACACGTGAGTTGGAAAACAAAAAAAGAGAGCTGGCAGCTCTCTTTTTGTATTTATTCCTTGCTTTGTTCTTTGGAACCGGATGAGGATGATCGGATATATTGCGGTGGATGAACATCATCAATCATTAAAATGCCGTCATACTGATCGCGTGGGACAAAACTCTCAGGGATCATGCCCCAGCTGTATGCAAATCGTGGTTCGAACATCCATGAGTTACCTGTTTCCCTGTTCTGATACCGCAGGTCCAAGAAACTGTAGGGTGTATTCGTTGCTGACATAATGCCTTCAATGGAACCGGGTTCTGCTGGCTCAACGGTATGAAGTCCGCCGGTATTATCGGCTGTTTGACCGCTGGGTGCATATAATCCCAGAACATAACTTGACTTTTTCATTTCTTCCGAAAGTTTTTCTCCCATCATGGTTATGGGATAGGGCGAACCCATGACTTCGCTATGCGCTTTTCGTATGTGATCATTATGCCCCCATATAATAAATTTTTCGTTTGGATACACTTCGGTAGCGAGCCACATGAGATTATCATGCATCGCCTGATCACGCCACTCCATTGAATCAAAAAACGACTCATATTTGCCTTCATTCATTTCAGCCATTGCACGGATCGAAAGATCGACATATTCCATCGCTACACGAATTCGATCATTGAGGCTTCGCTCCAGCAGCATGGAAAGTTTCGGTTGATCCGGGTATTCTTTTTGCAGATAGGTCTGGTTCGCTTCGGATTTCAGGGATTGAATGACATCTTTGTATACCTTGATGATTTCATTTTTCTCAGCGCGGTAGGCTTTCAGATCCGTTCCGGCGGAGAATTCGGACAGCTTTTGTTCAGTTTGTGCAAGGCGCTTGGCGAGCTTTTTATCCTTCAGCCAGTTACCGTCCAACAACGGGAATTGCAGCTGCATGTCGAAACCGGTCAGGATCAGAGGCTGTTCGGTTTGTGCGTTTGTTTTGAGATAATCGAATAAGGGCGTGATTTCCTTGGACCACCAGACGCCGAAGATGGAGTTTTTCATCGTTTGCTCCGGAGTTTGCTGTTTAATCGTGGCATTAGCCAGTGATGTGTTGGAGAGACCGCTTTCAAAGGCAAGAACGTTGTATCCCATTTCCTGATGCAAAAACTGGATCAGCCGGGTCTTCACCAGATTAAATTCGGCAACCCCATGGGAGCTCTCACCCAGAAATACAATTCGCTTGTCATGCAATAGAGGCTTCAGCATATTCAGATCCGAAAAGGAATCGGGCTCCTGACCTGTCTTCACAGGCTGGATGCTGTCCAATCGATACGCGTGATCTTTAGCCCATTCGTTCCACTCCCCAATTTTCTCATCCGACGTTTTCGCGGATTGCACTTGGGTTACCTGACCCTGTATGGTCTCCATGGCGGATGATACTGCAGCACCTGCATGCCCTGTTGGATAGAGCAAACTCGCCAGTATGGCTGTAGTCAGTGCAAGTACAGCACCCGTTTTTCTTTTCCTGAAATAAATCAAAATAATGCCTCCTTCATCATGTAGGTGATAATAAATGATTTAGTATTGTAACCATCCGGCTTATGTCTGCTCTTCGTCCCAGAACAGGTCATTCAGTGTTCTTGAGAGCGCCTTGCATATGGCAATACATAAGCTGAGGGACGGGTTATACTTTCCGAGTTCTATGAGACCGATAGTTTGCCTCGAAACACCAACGATCCGCGCCAGATCGTCCTGTGATAGATCCTTTTCTACCCGGGCGACTTTCAATCGTATATTTTTCATGCCCATTCACCCTTGTATCCTTTCTATGAATCCCACTGATCTTCACGAGCGGCTTTTTGACTCGCCTTGTTTGCGAAGTGATGAACGATGACATTGAATCCCGCAAAGAACGGAATGTAAAGCAGCAGTGAAATAATAAAAACGAGGAAGAAAAACCACCACTTCTCATTCGCCGTTTCGGCAAACAAAACGGAACTTCGTATGCCCAGGAACAAGGCCATTGAGATACCAATAATTAGACCCGTAATTATGTTGCGCAGGCTATATGAAATTTTGCTCGTCTGGTCATGGACCTCAACTTCATCCGAATAAATGCCCAGCATGACGGAACGAACCCCGAAATAGATACTTCCTGCGAGAAGGACGATCACTTCCGTCAGCATGGAGTAAGTTTCCCAACTGAGAAAGCTTTTGATCAGGATGGAGATGCCGCAGATCCACATGATTAAAGTGTAAGCTTCCTTGTACACCTTGTTTTTCAGATTGACGATACGCTCATCCTGATTTCCGTTTTTTTTAAACCATTTCATGATTGACCTCTCCTTCAAAGAGATTGAAAATAATGTGGTAAATATTCCTTATAAGCTTCATGATAATATTATTTGAGTCCTTTTGCAATATATATATGTCATTTTGTTTGGTATAAAATACAATATAATAAGATAAAACAATCTAAGGTTACACAATAACGTACAGCGATTGGTAGAGTACGCTGCAATCGAAGTGGCAATGTGTATCATCCGGCAGGAATTCATTTACTGCCCATACGGCATAATTCTGGTAATATATACAAAGTGTTTGATGAGACAGGAGGTTTATATAGAGTATGAGAATCGTAGATAACATTAAAGTCTGGGGGGAGCCGCTGGAGAACGCCGTAAGTCAGGCGGTGACTTGCTCGCAATATGGAGATGTACTGGGTGTGGCTCTGATGGCCGACCATCACAAAGGCTACTCGCAACCCATCGGTGGTGTTGTCGCTTACCGGAATATGATCAGTCCGTCAGGTGTCGGATACGATATTGCCTGTGGCAACAAGGCTGTGCGCACGAATCTGATGTGGGACGATATTCGAAATCAGATCGCAGAGATCATGGATGACATCAATTCCACCATTTCTTTCGGCGTGGGTCGCAATAATCCAACACCGGTGGATCATGAATTGTTTGATGATGCGAGCTGGAAGCTGTTGGATACCATTGAACCGGGATTACAGCATAAGCTGAAGACACTCGCACGCAATCAGCTTGGAACTGTAGGCAGTGGCAATCATTTTGTGGATATTTTTGTAGAAGAGGTAACGGGAAAGGTATGGATCGCGAATCATTTTGGCAGCCGTGGGTTCGGTCACAAAGTGGCGAGTGGATTCCTTAACCTCGCTGCAGGACGCGAGTTCAGTGAAAAGCGCCCGGCGAATCGATGGATCAGCCGCCTACGTTGTTTGACCTAAATAGCGAAATGGGTGATATGTATTGGGACGCAATGACTTTGGCGGGCCGGTATGCCTATGCAGGGCGTGACTATGTCATTGAACAGGTGCTTGGAATTCTCGGGGCAAGTGCTGAATATGCCGTTCATAACCATCACAACTTTGCCTGGAAAGAACAGCACATGGGTGAAGAGGTAGTCGTGGTCCGCAAAGGCGCAACGCCGCTGGCACCCGGGCAGCTAGGTTTTGACGGTGGAAGCATGGGAGATATCTCGGTAATTGTGGAGGGGATCCACAGCGAAGAGAATACCGAATCATTCCGCAGCACTGTGCACGGAGCAGGGCGTACGATGAGCAGAACCCAGGCGGCTGGCAAAATGAACTACAAGCTGCGCACACGCATGGGCGGTGAGATTAGTGAAGCACAGATGCATGAAGCAATTCGTGCCTATGGCGTTGAGCTCCGGGGAGCGGGCACGGACGAAAGTCCGTTTGTGTACAAGAAACTACAAGACGTACTGAACGCACATGCGAATACGCTAAAAATCAACCATGTGCTGCGCCCGGTAGGCGTTGCCATGGCCGGAGGCAATGAATTCGATCCGTACAAGGATTAGTCATATATGTTCAACGGAACATTTACACGATAACGGAGAGGGCAGAAATAAGGCGATCAGCGTAAGGAAGCGCATATTTTCTATGAGAAGCTGGGTTTCAAGGATGAGAAGGTTCAGGGTTATCGAAAACACTTTAACTAAAAGACTACAAAGAGAGAGACAGTGGCGCTCTCTCTTTGTAGTCTTACTTACGATTATTCTTTCGAGTTAGGCGAGGCGCTCGTTTTGAGATAATCAAGCAAGGGTAAATTTCTATGGACCACCAGACGCCGTAAATGGAGCTTTTCATTGTTTGCTCTGAGCTTTTTTAATTTATTATGACGTTGGCTAATGATGTGTTAGAGAGGACCGCTCTCATAGGCAAGCACATTGTAGCCCTCTGTTTTATGTAGAAACTGAATGCTATATCCACTTTAAGAAATTACGGTATTCGTATGGAAAAAGTTAAGGTCTTTAAATATCATCTTCCTCATGTACAATGCGCTGAAAAACCGTTTCAAATCTGGGAAATATGTTGATGATGTAAGAGGGTAGCTTTGGACGATCTTCAAAGCTTCGTTTTTTTGTGCCTAAGAATGGTATATATAATATAGTGAATTTATTGTTGAAAGGAGATGGAAGGTTAGGGTTGTCACGCTAGAAAAAAATAATAAGCTAAAAAGATAGCTGAAAACAAAATGAAGTCGGCTGTTTAGTGGAAGGTTTATGGAAAGACATTGACAACATGAGATTTTTCCAAATTTCCCTATGGAAATTGAATAAGTGTGTCCGGCTTATGTACATACTGAGAGAACGATAGCGGGGAAAAATGGAGGGGCATCTATGGTATTTATAATTTCAATTATTATTGTTGCATTATTTGCTTTATGGGGAGCTGTTGCTCCTGATCAGCTAGCTAATATTGCCAACCTGGCCTATGACTTTTCAATTCGAAATTTTGGTTGGTTCTATTTATTGGTTACGTTGTTTCTATTGGTGTTTGCTTTCTATCTGGCGTTCAGCCGTTTCGGAAGCATCCGGTTGGGTGACGATGACGACGAGCCGGAATATTCCACTCTTTCCTGGTTATCCATGCTGTTCAGCGCAGGGATGGGGATTGGACTTGTATTCTGGGGAGTAGCGGAGCCGCTTTCTCACTATCTAACACCACCTGAGAATGCTATAGGAGGAACGACGCAATCAGCGAGACTGGCTATGCAGTATTCCTTCTTTCACTGGGGACTGCATCCATGGGCGATTTATGCAGTAGTCGCGCTTGTGCTTGCTTACTTTCAGTTCCGCAAAGGATACAAAGGTTTGATCAGCTCGACGTTTATCCCGCTTCTGGGGGAGCGCGTAGTAAATGGATGGATTGGCAAAACGATCGACATTCTGACCGTCATTGCCACGGTCTTTGGTGTTGCGACTTCGCTTGGTCTCGGTGCGCTTCAAATTAATGGCGGATTGAGTCACCTGTTCGGAGTACCGAACAACGCGGTGGCGCAGGTTATTATCATCGGAATTGCGACCGTTTTGTTCTTGATCTCTGCGAGCACAGGCTTAAATAAAGGAATCCAAATTCTAAGTAACACCAACTTGGTTATTGCTGTCTTGCTCCTCTTGTTTGTTTTAGTTATGGGGCCGACTCCCTTTATTTTTGAGATCTTTACGACAAGCTTGGGGAACTACATGCAAAATGTTATTAACATGAGTTTGCATCTGACTCCTTTCTCACAAGGAACCTGGACAGGCATATGGACGCTTTTCTACTGGGCATGGTGGATTGCGTGGGCGCCATTCGTAGGTACGTTTATCGCTCGGGTATCCAAAGGTCGGACAATTAAAGAGTTTATTATTTATGTGTTGCTCATTCCGACCGCTTTCGGGTTCCTCTGGTTCTCTGTCTTCGGTGGAACGGGACTTCATATGGAATTGTTCGGAACGACCAATTTGGCTGAATCCGTTAAGGAAGATACAACGAGTGCCTTGTTCATCATGTTGGAGAGCCTCCCACTGGGAGCGTTAATTGCGTTTATCGCCACGATGTTGATTATGACGTTCTTCATTACATCGGCGGACTCTGCGACATTCGTACTTGGCATGCTAACTTCAGACGGTGCAATGAATCCAAGCACCAAAGTGAAAATTACTTGGGGAATCATGCAGTCAACCATTGCGGTCGTATTGCTGCTTAGCGGTGGATTAGACGGGCTTCAGACAGCCTCGATTGTGGCGGCCTTGCCATTCGCAGTTGTCCTAATGGGGATGTGCTTCTCGCTACTCAAAGCCTTGCAGTGGGAAGACAAGGAGCGCCGGAAAAAGGAGAAGCGTCAACGTCAGAAACTCAAACAACTTATTGAGGCGGAAGATTTCTGAGCTTATTGGCATGAATGCTGATAGGCATCTTGTTTAAACTGAATATCGCGTTTAGAAAAAAGATCGCTACTTTGAATATGGGGGCCAACCCTAGGAATTCAAATGCGATCTTTTTTATTTCTGATAGGGCTGAAAATAGAATTGGTTCTTGCGGTTTCGTTCAGGCGGGAACAAATCTTGGCCAAATATTTATGGGATTAGCCCTCTGTAGCTGGCTTATGCTCTCCATATAAGGATTTCGTGTTTCAGAGTCATCGTTTTGATAGAATGGATTAAATTATACTAGTTGAAAAGAGTACATAGGAGGTTAACTCAATCATGCAGATCGTAGATAACATTAAAGTCTGGGGGGAGCCGCTGGAGAACGCCGTAAGTCAGGCGGTGACTTGCTCGCAATATGGAGATGTACTGGGTGTGGCTCTGATGGCCGATCATCACAAAGGCTACTCACAGCCCATCGGTGGTGTGGTCGCTTACCGGAATATGATCACTCCGTCAGGTGTCGGATACGATATTGCCTGTGGCAACAAGGCTGTGCGCACGAATCTGATGTGGGAGGATATTCGGGATCAGATTGCAACGATCATGGATGACATCAATTCGACCATTTCTTTCGGCGTAGGCCGCAATAATCCAACACCGGTGGATCATGAATTGTTTGATGATGCGAGCTGGAAGCTGTTGGATACCATTGAGCCGGGATTACAGCATAAGCTGAAGACACTCGCACGCAACCAGCTTGGAACCGTAGGCAGTGGCAATCATTTTGTGGATATTTTTGTAGAAGAGGCAACGGGAAAGGTATGGATCGCGAATCATTTTGGCAGCCGTGGGTTCGGTCACAAAGTGGCGAGTGGATTCCTTAACCTCGCTGCAGGACGCGAGTTCAGTGGTAAAGCTCCGGGCGAATCGATGGATCAGCCGCCTACGTTGTTTGACCTAAATAGCGAAATGGGTGATATGTATTGGGACGCAATGACTTTGGCAGGCCGGTATGCCTATGCAGGGCGTGACTATGTCATTGAACAGGTGCTTGGAATTCTCGGGGCAAGTGCTGAATATGCCGTTCATAACCATCACAACTTTGCCTGGAAAGAGCAGCACATGGGTGAAGAGGTAGTCGTGGTTCGCAAAGGCGCAACGCCGTTGGCGCCCGGGCAGCTTGGTTTTGTCGGAGGAAGCATGGGAGATATTTCGGTAATTGTGGAGGGGATCCACAGCGAAGAGAATACCGAATCATTCCGCAGCACTGTACACGGAGCAGGGCGTACGATGAGCAGAACCCAGGCGGCTGGAAAAATGAACTACAAGCTTCGTACACGCATGGGCGGTGAGATTAGCGAAGCACAGATGCATGAAGCAATTCGTGCCTATGGCGTTGAGCTCCGGGGAGCGGGCACGGACGAAAGTCCGTTTGTGTACAAGAAACTGCAAGACGTACTGAACGCGCATGCGAATACGCTGAAAATCAACCATGTGCTGCGCCCGTTAGGCGTTGCCATGGCCGGAGGCAATGAATTCGATCCGTATAAGGATTAGTCAGAAAAGAAGGTGAACTTCATGAGAAATTGTGCAATATACAGCTCTCAGTTTGACCTGGATCAATTGTTTGAAGTGGTTCAATCCATTTATCCAGAGGATACCATTGAGCGTAAGGAAGACAAGACTCACATTCAAGTGACTCAGAAGAAATGGTTTAGTAAGAAATCAAAGGGCTTCAATATCATGACCAGTCAGACACATCCTGAGGAATTTACGACAATGATTCAGGGGATGCTTGGTTTTTTGAGTCAGATTGAAGGGCGCAATGCTGCGCTCCAGGAAAAGGTACTGATCAAATGTTCCACACTGAACATGGTGATTGGTATTGAGACGGAAGAGGATATCTCGGAAGAATTCTTTGGCGAGTTATTGCGTGTGGCTGATGCGCTGGATGCCGTCATCTTCTGGGGAGGTGGGGCTCTGCTCAATGCACAAGGTCAGCTATTGCTGGATGTGAATGGAGAATCTGAGGTGGAGGATTACACGGTGACAGCGCACACCAGTTTCCTTGACGACTCCAGATCCCAATCGGAGTCTGCAATTCAACGTAAAACGCGGTCAGAACAACGCTTAACCGAACAGGGGGTTCCATTTAATGCGAACTTGCCGGCAAGATCCGGGGACGAGCACACGACGATTCGAAGTGAAGCGGAAGTCGCGCGCCGGGCGGTTTCGTTGTGTCTTGCTGCGCTTAAAGGAGAGTGTCTGGGTGCTGGCGAAAGTGCGGAAGATACCGCAGCTCTGGTTCAGGAAGTGATTGACAAGTATGAGGCTGAATCCTTTTTCTCACCCGTAGAGAAGAGGTTTATCGACCAGCACGGAGCAGAGCAGCAGGAGATCATTGCCTTCTCCTGGGGATATGAGGCGTACCACGTGATGTTATGGGCGCTTGGTTATGTAAAGGAACTGGGCGCACCAACGGAGTTGTGTAACGTAGGGAAGGATGTCGGTTATTTGCAGCAGAAGGATAGCTTTACGAACTTTCTCGCGGATGCATCCCTGCGTAGCAAGAGTGAGATTCTGGATGAGGCAGATCTGATCTATCGTTACAACTGGGTGTGTGTGGATAGTCGAGTGAATGACAGAACACCTCCCGTTGGACTGAATGGCGGAGTGGCTTATGAACGTCACCGTGCATTGAACTGGCTGATCTGTTACCTGGATCAGGAATGGGATGATGTGCGCACGGATACGTAGAACGGCCCAACATAAAATAATGCAAGCCAAATCCCCCCTCAAAGCCGCACAATTACGGTTAAAGGGGTATTTGGCTTGCTGTTCTGTGTGGCATAAGTGTTATTCCGTATATGATTCACTATGTATACTCACATATATACCACCATGTATGCTACCTTGTTAGCCGCTATGCCTGCTGAACTGTTCACGAATAATAACGTCAGCAAGAATCAGCTTTTTCTCTACGCTGCTCTCCGGGTTGGCAATGCGCCATAACATCTGATCCACTGCACGTGAGCCCAGCAATTCCTTGTTCACATTGACTGTGGCCAGTAAGGGAATATTGTCGTATAGATTATCAAATCCGGTGACAACACACTGATCGGGTACACGAATGCCCATACTCTCAAGGGCTTCTATGGTGTATAGCCCATAGAAATCATTCGCACATACAAACACTTCAGGCAGGTTATCCTCATGGATCACTGAAGTGAACGTCTGGCGGAACTCATCCAATGCCTGATTACTTAGCTCGGGAATCTGGTGTATCTCCATTCCATGACCCATGAGCACAGAAGTATAAGCAATCCAGCGTTCATAGAAGCTATGGGCATCACTGATATTCCCGACGAACTGGAAGGTTTTGAAGCCCTTGCGGAGCAAATAGAGCATGATCTCGCGCATGGAAGCAAAGTTATCGGTAAATATGCTGTCACTGTGGAAAACAGGGTCCAGATGATCTACCATCACAACCGGAATACCCAGACGCTTGATTTCAAGTAGAATCGGCGTCGAGATGGAACCAACGGTAATAATGCCCCGAATAGCATCCGGATTCAATAGCGTGAACAACTGATCTGCTGAAGGTTCCGTCAAGGTCAGGATATTTATACCTTTCTGGTTCAGCTTGGACGAGATTCCGTTAAAGACAGGTCCCCAGTATACGGACTCTTGATTTTGATAACGAACATTGGGAAACAAAATCAAGATGGTACCGCTTGAACGTGTGTTCTTCGGGTCATGTGATTCACTGCTGTGAGACAGTTCACCAGACAACATGCTGTTGTCTTTGAAATATCCAAGTTTGCCGGCGGCCTTGAGAATGACATCCCTCGTCTGATCACTAACTCCCGATTTTCCTGACAAAGCTCGTGACACCGCGAATTTCGACAAACCCGTAAAATGTGCAATTTCCTGAATTGTTACCTTCGTTTTCATCATACCATCCTTACACTCGTAGTTCTGCCGTATTCCTTATTTGGAGCGATATCCAACTGATTCTAGTATAGCATGATGTATTTCTCTTAAACTAATAACGGACAGAGAATTCAAAATGTTGGTGATTCACAGCGCTTTACGATAGTCATCCAACGTGAAGATAAGCACATTTTCAGATAGTATGACGAATGTTGTCTTATAAATTATTATTTTGTTATTTAAATAAAATAACAAACAAGTGGAGTTTAGTGCTGGTTATAACAAGTGTGTACTTAGGAACTGAACTGATGAATAAGCTGTAATACAGCTGAAATATAGCTTTGTGAGTATTTTATCAGAATAAATAGAAAATGTTAACAACAAAAATGTTGACGCTTACATTTTGCTGTGTTAAATTTTGTTTGTCAAAAACAAACAAGAAAATAACAAATGGTGGTGGTCGTTTATTTTCGATTGGTTGATGAGCGGGGTTAATGATTTAGGGTGGACCATGATTGGTATACACATTCGGGGAGGTTGTTAAAATCATGATTAGAAGATGGAATGTTCTACCTCTGATGTTATTGGCTGTGATTCTTTTTGTATCCGCTTGCAGTGGTGGGGGGGCAACGCAGACGGGGACCGATGCAGAGGGAACAACGAACTCAGGCAACAGCACCGAAGTCGCTGAAACAGAGAAAAAGGACGTAGCGGAAGAAGCTGTGGCGAATGTGCCTGATCTGGGTGGACGTGTCATCAAGGTTGCGGCCTGGTGGGATCTGAAACCGGCGGGAGAGACGGCCTCGGATAAGGCCAGACTCGATAAAATTGCAGAGGTAGAGAAGAAATACAACGTAAAACTGGAGTTCGTAAACGTGCCCTTCGAAGAGTACATGAACAAATTCACAACGTCTGCGCTCGCTGGCGAACCATTTGCCGACATCGTTCAGATGGAGTATAAATCCGCACTACCTGCCATCCTCAAAGGGCAATTGTTGCCCATCTCCGAATTCACTACACCTGAGAACAACATCAACCAAGAGGCAAACCTGATTGCTAAATTCCCTGCCATTGCAGGTAACGAATACGCCTTCGAATCTCCAACCAGCATCGGTCTGGGACTTCACTATAATCGTGACTTGTTCAAAAAACTGTCATTACCTGATCCGCAGGAACTGTATAGCCAAGGTGAATGGAATTGGGATAAATTCTTGGAACTCGCCAAACAGGCAACCAAAGATACGGATAATGACGGAAAAACAGATGTATACGGATTTTCTGGCTGGGCCCTTGATGTCGTTCGTCATTTTACTGCAGCCAACGGTGGAACCATCGTGGATGATGCAAATAGCAAAGAAGGATTATCCGATCCGAAAACGATTGAAGCTGCCGAATTCGTCAAACGCCTGTATAACGTGGAGAATGTCGTGAAGGTCAAAACCGGCGACAAAACCAACTGGGAGGAAAGCAATACGTTCAAGGATGGAGACGTAGCTCTGTTCACCGCTGCTGAATGGCAGTTGGGCGACCTCACCTTTGCTGTCGGTGTTGTACCGATTCCGAACGGGCCACAGGGTAGCGAAGAGGTAACGTATGCAAACAACGCGGCATCAGCGAAGTTCATTCCGAAAGGTGTGGAAGATCCGAAGATCGTCTACCAAATCTATGAAGAGACCTTCGACATCCCGCAGATCGAAGAGTATCCAGGTCAAGATTATCTGGAGAGTCGTTATACCGATGAGAAGGATATTGCGATCATTCGCGAGCACATCGCTGGAACGGGCCGCATTTTACTGGATGATGCTTACACGGGTTACCCATTTGGAGATTACGTGAACGATATCATCAAAAACAACGCTTCCGTGACAGCAACAGCCGAGAAATACAAAGCACAGGCACAAGCTGCAATTGATAAACTCGGCAAGCAATAACAACACTTATCACCAGCAAACGATTCAGGCAGGGGCTCGTGTCGGCAATGTTGCACGTAGCTCCTTTTTCCTTAACCACCAAATCGGCATTGCTGGCATCAGCCTTGATGAGGAGGACTCGTAGGATGGCTGGAATTCTACAACGTAAGAAATGGATATTGTCCACAGTAATCATCGTGGCGGCAGCCTGCATCATTCTATATGTAACTTCCGGCGCTGATGTGAAGAGTGCAAACATTCCACCTGGCAGTCTGCCTGCCATTGAAGTGGATGCAGTCTTGCAGCAGACCCGGCAGAAAAAGGGATACGAACAGTATCGATCCGGAACGGATCAGGCTACACAGCCGAATGTGGACATCACCATTGAAGCAGGAGATTACATAAAAGCCGAAGGTGAAGACGTCCGCAAACTGACTAATTATGAGGGAATGGATGGTGTATCTCTCCATACCGGAGAGACCGGACAAGTCGATTGGACCATTAACGTGCCGGAGACCGGGCTGTATAACCTGTCCGCCATCTATTATCCCGTTGAAGGCAAGAGCTCAGCCATTGAGCGTGCATTGTACATTGATGGTGAACTTCCTTTTGCGGAAGCCGCCTATTTGCAGTTTGACCGGGTGTGGGCCAATGAGAAAGATGTCGTTGAGCAGGATAATCAAGGCAATGATCTTCGTCCGAGACAAGTGGAGCAACCTCGCTGGATGGAAGAAACGTTCCAGGACTCCGACGGGTATGAACAGGCTCCATTCAAGTTTTACCTGGAAAAAGGAGAGCACACGCTAACGCTGAAATCATCGCGTGAACCCATGGTGATTCGGTCCATTCGTCTTTTCAATGAGAAGACAGCTGTTCCTTACGCGGAAACTGCAGGTGCACAACAGTCGGATTCCTCCGGGCAGCCGAAGGATGTACTTATTCGCATTGAAGGAGAAGCCGCGATTGCCAAATCTTCACCTACGTTATACCCGACCAGCGAAAGGTCAAGTTCTGCTGTATCTCCTTACAGCGCTTCCCAGGTACGCATTAATACGATTGGCGGCTTTAACTGGCGTCTGCCAGGACAATGGATTGAATGGGAAGTGGATGTGCCGGAGAGCGGACTGTATCATATCGGTTTTACCGGACAGCAGAATTTTGTCAAAGGCATCTATTCCACACGCAAGCTCACCATTGATGGTGAAGTTCCGTTTGCAGAGATGGCCAAAGCCCCTTTCCGTTATCAGAGTGACTATCGCATTGACGTCATGGGCGGCAAGGAAGCATACAAGTTTCACTTGGAAAAAGGAAAGCATGTGCTACGGCTTGAGAACAGCCTCGGTGATTTTGCGCCCCTTATCCGCAATGTGGAGGACAGTCTGTACAACTTGAACTCCATGTACCGACGAATTTTGATGATTACAGGCACGAAGCCTGATGAATTCCGGGATTACCGGGTGGAGAAACAGATTCCGAACCTGCTGGAAGTGTTCAGCGGGGAAAGTAAACGACTCAAAGACGTGGCCGCACAGCTTCGTCTTCTATCAGGCCAGTCTAGTGATCAGGAAGCGCTGATCAAGACAATGGCGCTGCAACTAGATGAGATGATCGACAAGCCGGATACCATTCCGAGACGGCTTGCGGCATATAAAACCAACACGGGCGGTCTCGGAACTTGGGTGCAACAGGCACGAGAGCAACCCCTTGAAATCGATGCACTGTACGTCACTTCGATCGACCGTGATATTCCCGGAGCAGGCATGGGACCACTCGCGAAGCTCGGTCATGAAGCAAAGATATTCTATCATTCGTTCTTCATTGATTATAACCAGATCGGCAATGTAGCCACTTCAGAAGATCAACGCACGGTAACGGTCTGGATTGGTAGCGGACGAGACCAGGCGAATACGATGAAGGCGATGATTGACAAGACCTTCACACCAGACAGTGGCATTAACGTGAATCTGAAGCTGGTCAACATGGGAACCTTGCTGCCAGCGACTTTGTCCGGTGAGGGACCCGATGTTGCCATGCAGATCGGTAATGACCTGCCCGTGAACTTTGCGATGCGGAACTCGGCTGTAGATCTGACGCAATTCAGCGACTACAGCACCGTAGAACAGGAGTTCAGGGAAAGTGCAATTGTACCGTATGCCTATGATTCGGGCGTATATGCCCTCCCGGAAACGCAAACCTTTAACATGCTGTTTTATCGTAAAGATGTGCTCGAAGAACTCGGACTTGAAGTGCCTCAGAACTGGGAAGATGTCGAGGCTCTACTCGCGATTCTGAGCAAAAATCACATGGAATTTGGCATGCCGGTTGTGACCCAGGCGAATATGCAGGGTGTCAATATTCCGCCGAACTCGCAGTATGCAACGATGCTGCTACAGAACGGCGGCGCCTTTTATCGTAACGATGACAAGGAATCGGATCTGGATTCCCGGATCGGAATCGAGACCTTTAAGCAGTGGACCGAATTCTATACCGATTACAAGCTGGAGCGGGAATATGATTTTGCCAACCGTTTCCGTACAGGACAGATGCCTATTGGACTAACGGATTACACCATGTACAACCAGCTGTCTGTATTTGCACCGGAGATTCGGGGACTGTGGGGATTCGTTCCTGTCCCAGGAACCGTTCAGGCAGATGGTACCTTGAATCGTGACGTCCCGGGTGGAGGCAGCGCGGTCATGATGCTGGAGAGTGCCAAGGATCAGGACGCGGCCTGGGAGTTCATGAAGTGGTGGACCAGTACGCCGATTCAAGCTGAATTCGGACGGGAGATGGAAGGACTGATGGGTGCGGCTGCCCGTTATCCAACGGCCAACATCAAGGCGCTGGATTCCCTGCCTTGGCCTGCGGAGGATTATGCGAATCTCAAAGCCCAATTCGAAACCGTGAAGGGTATTCCCGAAGTACCTGGTGGTTATTTTACAGGCCGCCATCTGTTCAATGCATTTTACAAAACCGTTGTTGGCCAAGTGGAAGCCAGGGAATCCATCATGGATTATACCCAATATATTCAGGACGAGATTCGCGTCAAGCGTAATGAATTTGGTCTTCCGTAAGCAGAGGGAGGGTTAATCGTGCCACAAATATCACTCCGAGACGGACAAAACAGTCCTCCTGAGAAAGCGTCAAGGATGGGCATGAAATCGTGGTGGAGCTGGAAGCTCCAGGAAATGAAGGCCAGCAAACATTCCTATGTTCTGCTTGCACCTTATATGCTCCTGTTCATCATGTTTACCGTGATTCCGGTTGTCATCTCGATCATACTCAGCTTCACCTACTTTAACATGCTGGAATTCCCGCGGTTTATTGGCTGGCAGAACTACACCCGCCTGTTTCTGGAGGATGATGTATTCCTGATTGCGATCAAGAATACGTTGTTGTTCGCCATTATTACCGGGCCGATCAGTTATATTGCCTGTTTCGTCTTCGCGTGGATCATTAATGAATTAACACCGAAATGGAGAGCGTTCATGACGCTGATCTTCTACGCGCCCTCCATCTCGGGCAACGTGTATTTTATCTGGCTGATGATTTTCTCTGGAGATCGTTATGGTATTGCAAATGGGCTGTTGATCAAATGGGGTTTTCTGCTGGAGCCGATCCAGTGGCTGAAGACAGAAGCTTACATTATGCCCATCCTCATTCTTGTGCAGCTGTGGCTGAGTCTCGGAACCGGATTTCTGGCGTTTATCGCTGGTTTGCAGACCGTAGACCGGACGTTATATGAAGCAGGAGCGGTAGATGGGATCAAGAATCGCTGGCAGGAACTATGGTACATTACCCTGCCTTCGATGCGTCCACAGTTGATGTTCGGCGCAGTCATTCAGCTTACAACCTCGTTTGCCGTGGCCGATGTGTCGATCGCGCTGGCCGGGTTCCCGAGCGTGAACTATGCAGCAGAGACTGTGGTGACCCATTTGATCGACTTTGGTACAACGCGGTTTGAGATGGGATACGCATCGGCGATTGCCACCGTGCTGTTCATGATTATGGTGGGCACCAACTTGCTGGTACAGAAACTGCTTCGAAGGGTGGGAGAATAGCTATGGCTGCAATTGCGACAGGCAAAAAGCGGGTGAATCGCTCGCTATCGGGAAGCCTCTCCCTGTTTGCCCTTCTGCTCGTATTCGGTGCTTTCATGGTACTGCCGTTGATCTATGCGATCAACAATGCATTCAAACCTTTGGATGAAATCTTTACCTTTCCACCAACGTTGTTTGTCAAAAATCCCACGTTCAGCAACTTTACGGATCTGCTGAATCTGCTGAGTGACTCGTGGGTGCCGTTCTCACGTTATATATTCAACACGGTATTTATTACAGGTATCGGAATCGTAGGCCATGTGCTGCTAGCTTCCGCAGCGGCCTACCCGCTTGCCAAGCACAAGTTTCCAGGCAAAGTATTCATGTTCCAAGTGGTCGTACTGTCACTGATGTTCACACCTGCGGTGACGGCGATTCCGAACTATATGATCATGTCATGGCTCGGATGGATTGACACGTACTGGGCTGTTATCATTCCGGCATTTGCCTATTCACTCGGGTTGTACCTGATGAAGCAGTTCATGGAGCAGATCCCGGATGCGCTGCTAGAAGCAGCCAAGATTGACGGTGCCAGCGAATACCGGATCTTCTGGTCCATCGTCATGCCCAATGTGAAGCCAGCCTGGCTTACATTGATCATTCTGCTGTTCCAGATGTTATGGGGCAGTGATGGGAATGGATACATCTACAGCGAGCAGCTCAAGACCCTGCACTATGCAGCGGGTCAGATTATTCAGGGCGGAATATCCCGGGCAGGAGCGGGTGCTGCGGTAGCACTGATTTTGATGAGTGTGCCGATCACGCTATTTATTTTCTCTCAGAGCCGAATCATTGAGACGATGGCGAGCTCGGGCATGAAGGATTAAGGGGGAACGATATGGCACGCACAGTGAAAAGATGGCTTGTTCTCCTGGCGGCAGTATCTCTGCTGCTGGTGAATGCCGTGCCTGCGGCGGCCTCCCCGGCGCCGTATGAGAGTTACAACTACAACTATTGGAAAGAGGCTGTTCCCTCACCGGATGCCTATCTGCCCGAGCGTACCATATCAGGTCGTGACCTCGGCATTAGTGAGTTTAAAGACCCCGGTGATGTGAACGTTTCTCCTTCCGGGTTGATCTATATTTTGGATAGCGGCAATAGTCGAATTATCGTACTGGACACCAGTTTTAAGCTGCTGCGCGTCATTGATGGATTCATGATGGATGGCAGCAAGGAGACATTCAACCTTCCGGGCGGATTGTTTGTGGATGAAGAAGAACACATCTATATTGCCGATACGGGCAACAGTCGTGTGGTCATTCTGGATGGAGAAGGAGCGCTGATTCATACGATCACGAAGCCCGAGTCGGATATCCTTTCGACCCAATTCCAGTTCCAACCCTTGAAGCTGACGGTTGACCATGTGGGCCGGGTGTACGTTGTGGCACAGGGGGTCTACGAGGGCATTATGCAGTTTGACGAGAGTGGGAAATTTATCGGATACGTCGGTACCAACAAAGTGGAGCGGGACTACGGCGAATATATCTGGCGCATGTTATCAACCAAAGCCCAGCGCGCACAGATGGTCCTGTTTGTCCCAACGGAGTTCTCCAATGCGGACATCGACCACAAAGGATTCGTGTACGCGACGAATATTGATCCCGGCTCGAATGAACCGATCAAACGCCTCAACCCATCTGGCGAAGATGTACTGAAACGGTTTGGTTATGTTGACGTCAAAGGCGATATCCGGTTCCGCAACAATCCTGGTCCATCCAAACTGATTGATGTGAAAGTGCTGGGTAACGGCATGTACAGTGTACTGGATGCGACACAAAATCGGGTGTTCACGTACGACGATGAAGGTCATCTGCTCTACATATACGGTGGCAAAGGAAATCAGGTGGGTACCCTCAAAACGCCTGTCGCGATTGAACAATCCGGTGAGCACCACTTGGTTCTGGATCGGGGCAAGAACAATCTTGTCGTCTATGAGCCAACCCGTTTTGGTTCCCGTGTGAATGAAGCGGTGGCACTCCACTATCGGGGTGAGGACACGGAGGCCGTGAATATTTGGAGAGAAGTGCTGAAGCTAAATGCCAACTATGACATCGCCTATATTGGTATCGGCAAGTCCTTATTAATGGAGAAGAAAAACGAGGAAGCGCTGGGTTACTTCGAACTTGGGATGGACCGCAAGAGTTATTCTGTCGCGTTCAAGAGGCATCGGCGGGAGATGATGAAGGAACACTTCGGCACATTCCTGACCGCTGCGATCGCGCTGATTTTCATTCTGATCCTGACCCGAGTGGCGGTTAAATGGAGACGGAGGAGGCAGGTTGATCGTGAAGCAGGATTTCATTAAGTTTCCGCTGCATCTCATTTTTCACCCCATTGATGCATTTTGGGACCTCAAGTCGGATAACCGGGGACGGCTGCTCGTTGCATTTGCAGCGCTCGTGCTCACCATCATCATGATGATTTTGCAAAAGCAGTACGCAGGATTTCTCGTCAATTATATCGATCCTCGTACGATTAACAGCATCATCGAGATCGCCACAGTTGCTATCCCGTTCTTTCTATGGTGCACAGCCAATTGGGCAGTAACGACCTTGATGGAAGGGGAAGGGAAATTCAGAGAAATCGTTCTGGCGACAGGATACTCGCTCATTCCGGTTATTCTGATCTATGCCCCGATGATCGTGATCAGTCGCTTCATGGTGCAGGAGGAGACAGCTTTTTATTATCTTTTTAATAGCATCGCGTTCTTCTGGTTTGTGTTGCTCCTGTTCATTGGCATGATGACGGTTCACCAGTACACCGTGATTAAAACAATCATCACCATGGTGCTAACGCTCATTGTGATGGGCATTATCGTATTCCTTGGCGCCCTCGTCTTCAGCATGCTGCAACAGTTGTACGAATTCGGTTATAACATTTACCGTGAGTTGATTTTTCGGACCTAAAGGAGGCGGCATCCGTGAACAAAAGGCAACGACTATATACGGTGCTGGCTGGTGGTGCAGCTGTAATCATGATTGCAGCCGGGCTGCTGTATATAAACAACAGGGGGGTTCCTGCCGTAGAAGCCGCGGCTTATCTGGATACAACAACCCAAGCCATGCCCGTCACGGAGAAACCGTTGCAGTTCCTTGGCGACTCTTCGCAGGGGGTGCCTGGTATGCAACTGGTCGCCGAAGATCAGGGGTTGGCCCTGTACTACAACGAGGAGACAACAGAAATTGCAGTACGTGACGGGAAAAGTGGAGAGATCTGGTATAGTAACCCGAAAGAACGGGATGGGGACAGTCTCGCTTCCGCATATGAAAAAGAAGTGCTGTCCTCCCAACTGAACGTGTCTTTCCGGGATGCTATGGGTACACTGGAGAACTTTCCGAATTTCAGTTCCAGCATCAGCAACAAGCAATTCACTGTGGGGCAGATCGATCAGGGGATTCGGGTGAACTATACGCTTGGTGATACGTCGCTTGGCATTGACGCACTGCCGAAGTTGATCAGCAAACAGCGCCTGAAGGAGAAGGTTCTTTCCAAACTGGATGCTACTGTCGCAAGATACACATCTGCCCGTTATTATCCAACCAAGAACAATCCGGATATTCTGGAGCGGCTGGATGGACAGATCTCGAAGCAGCTTGTGCTGAACAAGATGTTGGGAGCCTTTGAGACGGCGGGTTACACGGCGGACGATCTGGCCTTTGACAATCAGGAGAACGGGGTCGAAGGCGGAGGCGTATCGGATAAGCCCAGCTTCGTGATTCCTGTGGAATACCGGCTGGATCAGGGCGCACTTGTCGTAACCGTCCCTTTGAGTCAAGTTCAGGAAAGTGGGCAATACCGCATTCGGAATATTGATTTGCTCGCTTATTTTGGTGCCGCGGATACAAAGGGCGAGGGTTACATGCTCGTGCCTGACGGTTCAGGCAGCCTGATCCACCTGAACAACGGGAAAACCCAAGAAGAACAGTATGTACAGCGCGTCTATGGCGCAGACCCAAATGATAATTCGCTCAGTCGTCCTCAGGTTAGTGAATCAGCGTATATGCCTGTGTTTGGTCTGAAGAACGGGGAGAATGCCTGGTTTGCGGTGATTGAAAAAGGGGACGGCATTGCCAGTATCTCTGCAGATATTGGAGGCAGGCAGAACAGTTACAACCATGTGCATGCGACCTTCTCCCTGCGGGGTGAGGATGAGCTAGAGATGTATACCTCGCAGAAAATGCAGGAGATTCAGCTGCTTAGCGAAGAGCCTTTCCGTGGAGATATCCAGGTGCGTTATCATTTCCTTCATGGAGAAGATGCCAGTTACTCGGGCATGGCCCGTCTGTATCAGCAGCAATTGATAGAGCAGGATATATTGAAGCCACGCGCAGAACAGACGGAGTTGCCGTTCTATGTAGATGTACTTGGTGCGGTGGACAAAGAGGCTTCGTTCCTGGGCGTGCCCTATCGTTCCACTCTAGCTATGACCACGTACGAACAGGCTACTGAAATGGCGGCGAAGTTGCAGCAGGAAGGTGTAAACCGCGTGCAAATGCGGTATCAGGGATGGTTCGGCGGTGGGATCAGTCATCATATGCCAACCCAGGTGAAGTTGGACAGTGAAGTAGGCAGTCGTTCCGAACTTCAGGCGTTGTCCGCTAAGCTTGGGCAGTCTGGCGGAGCCTTGTTCCCGGATGTGGCTTTCCAGCACATTTATCACGATGATATGCGCTTTGCTCCCTCTTCGGATGCGGCACGCTTTGTCACGAAAGAGACAGCAGAACTGTATCCATACAGTCCTGCCCTTAATCGCATGGATCAGAGCAAGGACAGCTATTTTCTGCTCTCAGCGGCCAAGCTCCCTTATGTGGTTACTGAGTTTGTCAATAAATTCAATAAACTGGACCTCGGCGGATTATCCCTCCGTGATCTTGGGCAAGTCCTGACTTCCGATTATCGGGATAGTCGGGTAATTCATCGGGAGACGGCGAAGAACATTGTGAAGGAACAGCTGGGACAGCTGGAACAATCCTATCCAAACCTGATGATATCAGCAGCAAATAGCTACGCTTGGGGAAGTGCACAACATGTTGTGAATGTACCCGCAGGGTCGAGTCGGTTCAATATTACCGATGAAGAAGTTCCTTTTTATGCGATGGTTATTCATGGATACATGAACTATGCTGCATCTCCGATGAACACGTCGGGGGATCAGGATCTCCGCAAACAATTGCTGCGCAGCCTGGAGCTTGGGGCAGCTCCGTATTTTCAATGGACATATGAACCATCTTCCCGGCTGAAACTTACGAATTATGATTCGGCCTACGCGACTGAGTATGGCTATTGGGTGGATGACGCTGTTGCCTTGTATAAGCAGGCGAATGAAGTGCTGGGAGAACTGGAGAATGAGCAGATCCTGAAGCATGAACGCATCCAGGATGGCGTGGTCCGGATCACTTATACGGGCGGTACATCCATCCTTGTGAATTACAATGTGGATTCAGTTACTGTTGATGGAACAACAGTTGGCGGGACGGATTATGTGGTGGAAGGAGTGAACCGATGAGAACCATTCGATTATCGCTGAAGTCACGGAGAGCGCTGCTTGGACTTGCATTTATATCGCCGTGGCTGGTCGGCTTCATCTTCCTCTTTGCCACGCCACTCCTGCAATCCATCCGGTTCAGTCTGAGTAATCTGTCTGTTGCTCCGGGCGGATACGTCCTGGAATACGTTGGATTTAAAAACTTCAAGGATGCGCTTCTGGTTGACGCGACGTTCAACCGGATTCTGGTCGACTCGGTTGGAGCGATGCTGCTGAATGTGCCGATGATACTGTTTTTCAGTCTGTTCACGGCGACACTGCTTAACCAGAAGTTCAGAGGCAGAACGATGGCGCGTGCAATCTTCTTCTTGCCGGTTATTCTGGCTTCCAGTGCAGTTGCAGCAGCTGAGTCTGCGGGATTAATCAATCTGATGGGGGATGCGAGTGCGGTCGATGCATCTGCGGATGGCGGGGCTTCGTTCAACGTGGTATCCATTGTGCGGATGCTGGCGGATGTGGGATTGCCGATGGCCTATGTGGATTATATTGTAGAAGCCATCATGCGGATCTATGAGATTATTAGCAGTTCAGGTGTCCAGATTCTGATCTTCCTCGCCGCGCTGCAATCGGTGCCGGGATCGATGTACGAGGTTGCCAAGATTGAAGGAGCAACAGCCTATGAATCATTCTGGAAAATTACATTTCCCATGGTCAGTCCGTTGATTCTGACGAATGTCATCTATACCATTATTGATTCATTTGCCGGAAGTCCGGTCACACAGGCTATCTATCAGACCGCATTCAAAACCCAGAACTTTGGCTTAAGCTCGGCGATGTCCTGGTTATATACCTTGGTGATTGGCCTTGTACTGATCGTAGTGGGCTGGGTATTGTCACGGCGGGTTCATTACAACTGACGGTTTAACGTTGAGGGAGGCTTCAGATTATGGCTGCGTCAGGAACAGATCGAATGGTGGTGGTTCCAAAACAGAATTACCACATGCAGCGGGTGCGAAACAAGACATCGGACCTTCTCTATTCCATATTCAGATATGCACTGGTCATCGGAATTTCATTTATTATTTTATATCCGTTATTTCTCAAAGTTTCAGTCGCGTTCAAGGATAAGAAGGATATCTACAATCCGACGATCTATATGATTCCCCAGCATTTTACACTGGATAACATCCGGCTTGCAGCCCAAGTGATGGATTTTCTTCCCTTGCTGGCGAACACCTTACTCTTTGTTACCATCACAACGCTTCTGACAGCGATATCCTGTGCACTTGCCGGATACGGCTTCGCCCGGTTCTCGTTTCCGGGTAGCCATGTGCTCTTTATCCTGGTGATTCTGACTATTCTGGTGCCGACAAGTACGCTCATGGTACCGATGTATCTGCATTTCCGCAGCTTCGACTTTATGGGCATCATCCAATTGTTCACGGGGAAAAACGGGATTAACCTGCTCAATACGTACTGGCCTTCAATGATTACGGCTGCTACGGCAGGAGGGCTGAAGGCGGGGCTATTCATCTATATCTTCCGGCAGTTTTTCAAGGGGATGCCGAAGGAAATCGAGGAGGCCGCACTGATTGACGGCGCAGGTGGATTCAAGACATTTGCCCGTATCATGTTGCCTAATGCAATCTCGCCGCTGATTACGGTCATTCTGTTCTCGTTTGTCTGGCAGTACAATGATACGTTTTATTCGGCACTGTTCATGAGCGAAAGTCCGCTGATTTCACTGAAAGTGGCTTCTTTACCGGCTCAGGCGAACCAATTGATTCCGCAACTGATGGGCTTTGGCTCGAACTCGGGCATCAAGGCCGATCCAAACTATGTGGCCATGATCGTGGATACAGGCATTTTGCTGGCGATTGCACCGCTGATTATTTTGTACCTATTCGTGCAACGTTATTTCGTGGAGAGTATTGAACGTTCTGGTGTAGTGGGTTAACATGGTAAACCCAATTGGAGGTGTAGAGATGACAGTGCGTGAGATCAGCAGAGTTCCGGTGAATAAAGCAGCGACATCCGAAGCAAAAGAGTTGATGGCGTTCCTGGTCGAGCGTTATCGAAAAGGGATGTTGTCAGGCCAGCAGGATTACAGCAATCTTAACTGGATTAATGAAAATACAGGCCGGAAGCCAGCTGTTATTGGCTTTGATCTCATGGAATATTCCCCTTCAAGAACAGATCGCGGTGCGGTCTCTCAGGAGATTCGGGATGCGATAGACTGGCACAAGCAAGGCGGGATCGTGACACTATGCTGGCACTGGAACGCACCAACGGATCTGCTAGATGAACCTGGCAAAGAGTGGTGGAGGGGGTTCTATACGGATGCCACCACCTATGATCTTGCCTCCGCGCTGGCTGATACTGAATCGGAAGCATATCAGTTATTGATCCGGGATGTCGATGCGATTGCAGTTCACTTGCAAGAGTTGAAGGATGCTGGTGTACCTGTATTATTCCGACCGCTTCATGAAGCAGAAGGTGGGTGGTTCTGGTGGGGAGCGAAAGGGCCCGAACCTGCCAAACAGCTATATTGTTTGTTGTATGATCGCTTGGTTCAAGAGCATCAGCTGCACAATCTCCTCTGGGTCTGGAACTCGGAAAAACCGGAATGGTATCCAGGTGATGATGTTGTGGATATTGTCAGTGTAGATGTATACCCTGAAGCAGGAGACCACAGCCCGCTGGCTACACGTTACGCCAACCTGCGTGAACTTGTGAAGGATAGCAAAATCATTGCACTGGCCGAGAACGGCTCCATTCCGGACCCCAAGCAGATGAAGAAACAGGATGTACACTGGAGTTGGTTCTGTACCTGGACAGGTGGATTCCTGAGAGACGGGACGCATAATGATGTGGCATTTTTGAAGGAAGTGTACCATAGCGCAGAGGTTATTACGCTCGATCAGTTACCGAAGTGGAGTTGGTTATAAGAACTCCACTGCCAAGCATGTATTGGAATCAGAGAAGCATTAGTATTCGCTGTAAGAAATAATGCGAATACTAATGCTTTTTTTTGTGGCGTACATATGTAAATGGAACCCCTCTTCCGAGAAACATGGGAATCCGGTTCGAACAAGAATCTAGTTTGACGGGTGAAGCATAGCTTGGATATTGGTATATAAATTTACGCTGGAAGTGAATAAAATGTACGATTGATTAACCGTGCGAATCAGAATCCTCTCGCTTGTTCCATTGACTGGACCGATCCGAATGGCGGATGGTTCGCTACCACCATATGTATCATCCAGGGTGACCGATGTGATATGTGCGATGGGAATTTCAATTTTGGAAAACTGCCACCGGATGACCAGTTGATCTTCTATTTTTTTCACGTTAACACCAAACATAATAAAGACCTCCCATTAAGCTTGCTGAAGATAAATACTTTTTATTAGTCTACCACTTATTGGTTAATATTTCCTTGATAATAGTGAATTTCCCCCGTGCAATTAAGTACCCAAGTGTAACTTTATCCAATGGTAATATTTTGCCACAGATATTTCCATAAATGTTGGCATGATGTACACTATGACTAACGAATATGGATACGGAGTGATTTGTTGGAGGTGGAATTTCGTATGGCGGATTTGAACGCGTATCATTATTTTGAAAAAAGTCTTGGTCCTTTCCGAAATCTCTCAAGCCTGTCTAATGAAGGCAGTTACTCAACAAATCCGTGATCAAGGCCGGAATTTTGCCAGTCAGCGATCAATGGATTATATGACCATCCGAAGAGCATAAGTATGGGACGAGCGCATCATCAGACCCTATCGTTGAAGTGAAAGCGTTCATGGCGCATTTCTACCGTTTCTAACAGGTGCAAAAAAGTGCAATTGCAGGAAATACGGGTGTTCGTTATAGTGAGTGAAAGCTTTGACCGGTCAGGAAGAATCTTCTTCAAAGGCCTGTCAAAGCCCCTTTTTTAATCGTTAATCCGATTAAGACTATAGGTTTAAGAGACTAAGGAGGATGGGAAAGCCTATGCAAAAAGTGGGGAAACGTAACACCCGTAATCTGGCCTGGATCATATCGGTTGTCATGGTCATGTCCGTGGTGCTTAGTGCATGCGGAAGTACAGAAGAAGGACAGGTAAGTGGCCGCAGCGGCAATGCAGACGATCCGTTGGAAGTCAGCATTATGACCATCACGCCAAGTGCTGTCCCCGCTGCTGATGATAATGTAATCAAACGCGCCATTGAAGAAGCGACTAATTCCAAAATGAATATCCAGTGGGTCTCCAACAATATTTATGGTGACAAGCTCAATCTGACACTGGCTTCCGGGGATATACCTGATCTGATCATGATTAATGATCCGTTTGGAAGTACCTTCACCAAGATGGTCAAACAAGGTGCTTTCTGGGACATCACCCCTTATATCAAGGACTATCCGAATCTCAGTGGAGGCATTCCTGATATTGCATGGGATACGACCAAGGCAGCAGACGGCAACAATTATGGTATCCCGCGGCCTCGTCCGGTAACTGGAGATTCTTTTTTCATCATCCGCAAGGATTGGCTTGACCGATTGAATTTGCAGGTGCCAGAGACCACGGATGAGTTATTCAACGTGATGGAGGCTTTTGTAGAGCAGGACCCTGATGGTAACGGAACCAAAGATACCACAGGACTTGCCGCGTATATTAGTCCCGATGATCTCGGCTGGGGAGGTAATCTGGGCCCCGTTCTCGGTGCCATTGAGAGTTCTTTTATCGGAACCAATAGCAGTTGGAAATGGGATGAGTCTCAGGGGAAGCTGGTCTACAGGGAGCTGTTGCCCGAGGTGAAAGAATCCCTTCAATATCTAACCAAAGCCTATAGCAGCGGCATGATGCCGGAAGATCTGCTTTCGCTCAAGCTGACGCAGGCCAGAGAACTGTTCAAGCGCAATCAGGCGGGTATTATCGTGGACAAGACAGGCACGATGCGCAAAATCTATGCCGATGACCTGAAGAAGGTCGATCCTTCTTTCAAATATACGGATTTCTATCCTCTGACCAATCTGAATGGATATAATCCGAAGGGTTCGGGGTACAACGGTATTCTGGCGATCCCTGCCAGTGTGCCGGAAGAGAAGATGAAACGAATTCTCCAACTCGTCGATACCTGGATGAATCCGGAAGTGTTTGAAATCCAGCAGTTCGGGATTGAAGGTACACATTATGAAGTGGTCGATGGCAAAAAGGTCGCAAGTAGTGAAAAGTTGACGGCGGATAACGCGTCGGATTTCAATCATATCGTTAACGTCATCGACCTGCCTTGGGATACCACTGGTGAAACCGATGAAGAGACCCGGGCCAATGAACTGTTCAAAAAAGTGGAGGCAGAGCGAGACAAAACGAGCGTGGCGGATCTGGCTGCTGGCCTTCAATCCGAGACCGGGCAGAAGGTGCTGCCTGAACTCAACAAGAAGATCCAGGATCTGAAAGCAAAGATTATTCTGGGCCGGGAGCCGATTGAAGCTTGGGATGCCTTTGTGGAAACCCTGCGGAATGATTTGAATTTCCAGGCCGTGAGTGATGAGATGACCGAAGCCTACAAGAAAAGAAATGGACAGTGAATCTGAGGGAAGGAGCTGCAAACCATGAGCACCCATGAGCAACGAATGAGTACGGTTAAGGGGAAGCAGACTTCATCCAAAAAGAAAAGGTTAAACCTGCTGTCCGCACTTCGGCGTGACCGGTCGTTATATGTGCTGGCACTGCCAGGCATATTGTTCTTCCTCGTTTTCAAATACATCCCGATGTGGAGCATTATCATTGCGTTTCAGGATTACTCGCCCTTTCGGGGGATTCAGGGCAGTGAGTGGGTTGGTTTGCAGCACTTTACAGCACTCTTTGATAATCCGGACTTTGCCTTGTTGTTTCGAAATACGCTGGCGATCAGCCTGCTCAATCTGATATTCTTCTTTCCTTTTCCGATCCTGATCTCCCTGGGACTCAATGAACTGCGAAGTGTGGCGTATAAGAGACTGATTCAAACGATTATCTACATGCCGCATTTCCTCTCCTGGGTAATCATTGCCGGCTTAACGCTGCTGCTGTTCGCCAAAGGAACGGGGCTGATTAACGAGTTATTCGTTTTATGGGGATGGCCCCGCGTGGATATATTGACGAACCCCGACAGCTTCTGGATCATGGTCACCCTGCAAGCAATGTGGAAGGAAGCAGGTTGGGGCACGATTGTGTTCCTGGCCGCCATGGCGAGTGTGGATACTCAGCTGTATGAGGCGGCACGCATGGATGGAGCGGGACGATTGCGCCAGATCTGGCACATTACGCTGCCTGCCATCCGCAGTGTCATCATCGTGCTTTTGATTTTAAGACTAGGAGATATCATGGAGGTTGGGTTTGAGCAAATCTTCCTTATGTACAACGGCGCTGTATCTGAAGTGGCCGAAGTATTCGACACCTATGTATACCGCACAGGGATTGAGCAGGGCGATTTCAGCTACAGTACAGCGGTTGGACTGTTCAAATCCGTAATTGGTCTGGTGCTGGTCGTTGTCGCAAATCGTGTGGTAAAGCGCTTGGGTCAGGAAGGCGTCTATTAGTTAGTACCGGTACCCTACCCATATCCGTACCAGCCATTGATCAATGGAGAGGAGGTTTCGAATGCATCGCATGAAATGGAGTGAGCGGATTGGACAGTCCCTGAATGTGGTTACGCTTGGACTATTGGCTGTGGTCATGTTTTTCCCGCTATATTATGTTTTCGTTGTTTCATTCACGGACCCCGGAGAGTATTTGCAAAAGAAGATCGTACTCTTCCCGGAACGCTGGTCTGTTGAAGCCTATACGTATTTGTTATCCACGCCTGCCTTTGCACGCTCGCTGGGGAACAGTGCATTTCTGGCAACCGTCGGCACGGTGTGCAGCCTGGCTGTATCATCCTCTCTGGCTTATGCGCTGTCCCAGAAGCGATTTCACTTCAGAAAAATACTGATGTTCCTGATTGTACTAACCATCTTGTTTAGCCCGGGCATCATTCCAAATTACCTGCTGGTGCGGGAACTGGGGCTGATCAATAATATCTGGGCACTGATCCTGCCTGCGCTCGCCAATGGCTGGACGGTGTTGCTGATGAAAAATTTCTTCGACAGCCTGCCTGCAGAGATCAGCGAAGCAGCGTCCATTGATGGCTGTAGTGCCATCCGAACCTGGTACACGATTGTGTTGCCCTTATCGATGCCTGCGCTTGCTGCCTTTGGATTGTTTTTTGCCGTAGGGTACTGGAATCAATTCTTCGCGGCCCTGTTATATCTGAACGATTCTGCGAAATGGCCCATTCAAGTATTGCTGCAAAATATGCTGCTGAATGCATCCAACATTGATCTGGTTGCGCCTGGACAGCAGGTGGAGACACCGCCGACAGAAATGTTGAAGATGGCCGCGATCATTGTAGCCATATTGCCAGTACTGGTGGTTTATCCGTTTATACAAAAGCACTTTGCCAAAGGAGCCCTGATCGGCTCGGTCAAAGGATAAGTCTGCATTCAGGCGGGTATTCCCGGAAAGGAGGTCCATACAGATGATATTCAAGCGCACAGCTGATCCATTACCCAAAGGACGTTATTTCAGGCGCAGCCTGATGATGATTCTGTTGATCGCCTGCATTCCGGGAGTCATTACAGGGGTGTTGTTGTATGGCTGGGTCACCGTCAAAATGGAAAAGATTTTGCAGCAAACGCATCTGCATCAGTTTGAGCAACGTACCGTGTGGGTTGGCGAACAGTTGGATGCGCTTGAATTGACCTTCTCGCAGTGGGCCTTCGATCCGGTTTTCGATAACCGTCTGAAAGAGCTCGATTTTGTATTCAAGTATAAACAGGTTCACGAACTATACCGATTGCTGCTGATGATCCAGAATTCCAATACACTGATCGGCAAAGTTCAGTTGTATCTGGGGGAACCACGGGCCGTGAAGATGGATTCTGAACGATATGATTTTGTTAAAGACGCTGGGGAAATTGAGAAGTATGAACTGCTAACTCACCAGCCCCAGGCCACATATTGGTCCCGCTCCATGGATGGCATGTCCATGATGATGGTGAATCGGCTTCCGGGTGGAAGCGACGATGCACTGGGTGCATTAACAATCACGCTGGATAACAAGCAACTGGGTAACATGTTACAGACCTTGTCCCCGTATAATGGCGGGACGACATTTCTGCTGGATGAGCAGGGCAAGCCCATGCTCCCACAAGACCAAGCGCTTGGTGGATTACAACATGCTGTCCGTGAACATATGTTGAACCTGGAAGGGAATCTGTCTTCTTTCCTGATGGAATATGAGGGACTGACCTACTCGGTTCAATCGGGCACCTTCCGCAGACTGGGTACCGATTGGACTTATCTGTCTGCGGTTCCCCTCAATGAAATTGTAGCTCCGATTGTGTCTGTACCCCGAATTGTTCTTCTCGTCAACGGATCGGGACTATTGCTGGCTCTGATCCTGTCGTGGGTCGGTTCGCTCCAGCTCTATAAACCGTTTACGAAATTACTGCGAATATTTACCGTGACTGGAGCACCGGTCGAGGCTATAGCGCCAGAAGTGTTATCCTCTCCCCAATTGTTGTCCGCAGCTTCTACCCGCTCAAATGGGTCTGTACAACTGGATGAAATCAAGCATATTGAACAGCGCTGGATCGGCGTTAATCAGGAGAGAGAATTGTTGCAGCAACGGTTGGAAGAGCAGCTTCCACTCGCCCGGGAAAGCTTGCTGATTCAGCTCACGCTGGGTCATCTGTTATTGTCATCCGACCATGAATGGAAAAAACGCCTGGCACAGCTGGGCTGGGTCCTTCGGGATGAGCGGTTCATCATTCTGTTTGCTCACATGCGTCCGAGTGCAGTTCTTCTATATGGGGCTAAAGAGCGAAATCGGAGCGAATCTCAGGAGTGGATCAGTTTTGCCGCAACGGACATGCTGAACAGGCAGTTGGAGGGACTTCCTTACCGGGCTGAAACGATCAATTACCATGACATGTCCATTGCGCTGTTACTTGCTGTCCCTCCAGAGGTTCAACCAGAGATGCCTGAATTCAGGCGAGAATTATCTCGGATGGCCCAGCATTGGCTGGAAGCCGTGCAGTCGGAATGGAACGTTCGCATGACAGTCTCGATCAGCAAACACACATCAGATGCCTCCCATATCCCACAGCTGGTCAGAGAATCGAGGGCTGTGTTGAGGAAAAGACAGTTCTCTTCCAATGTGACCATCATTGATATGAATGAGGAGGCAGAGCAGGATGTGAATGAACATGGAGCTTATCCGCTTGAGCTGGAGCAGACCATCATCTCGGCATTACGTAGTGGTGAACAGGACACTGCTCTGGAACAGTTCAGCATATTTATAGGCATGTATGCCGGATCTGAAGCGCCAGAGAAGCATGTTCGTCAGGCTTTATTCCAACTGCTGGCACGCATACAACATACCCTTTTGCAATTAGGGGAAGACCCGGTTGAACTGTTTGGTGTAGGAATGTATGAAGAGGTGCTGCATCTGCATGATCTGGATGAACTGTTCCTGTGGTTCAGGGAACGGATTGTGCACGTATGTGTAGAGGAATTCACAGGCAAGGAAGAGAAGCAGATACAGATGGCTGTTCATCAGATGAAGGAGCATGCGCAGCAGCAGTATGCAGAAGCGTTATCGCTGGATGAATTGGCAGATCTTCACGGGATTCATTCCTACACATTAAGCCGGGCATTCAAGCAGGCATTCGGGCAGAACTTTGTGGACTATCTGACTGAGGTAAGGCTCCACCGGGCCAAGGAGTTGCTTGAATCGACAGACGTCAAGATCAGTGAAATTGCGGAGCAGGTGGGCTATCAGCCCAGTTACTTTAATCGTCTATTCAAGAAAAGCGAGGGAACGACGCCAAGTCGTTACCGGGAAGAGATTCACAAGCATACCGGGCACAATCGGGGTAACCGCTCCGTTTAAATCACGCCCTAGTTTTCAGCCCAAAGGAGAGTGGGATGTGACGTGTCACAGGACAAGCCAAATATTATTTTTCTCATGACGGATCAGCAGCGATGGGACTGTATTGGAACGTTCAATGAACATATTCATACACCGAATCTCGATAAACTTGCAGCCGAGGGAATCACTTTCCGCGATGCGGTCTGCCAATCGCCAATGTGTGCGCCAAGCCGAAGCTCTATGATGATGGGATATTATCCGTCGCAGCTTGGGGTCCGAACGAATTATGGCGGATTGTTCGAGGAAGATAAGCTGCCTTCCGAACCTTTGCCGGAGTTAATGCACCGCGCAGGGTATCAGACAGCCGGATTCGGAAAAACACATTGGAACCATAGCGAGGGCGTAGATGAGCCTTCAACTCGAGGGTTCGAAGTAAGATCCATCGGACTTTCTCGTCAAAGTGGTCATTATGAACAGGGAGCGACAATGATGGGTGACTCCCATCCCGAAGCACTGGAAGCTTACCATCAGGAGACCAAGGATTTTGGTAGCGGTGAGGAAAATGTCAATGGCTATACAGGGCTTACGAGTCAGATTCCAATGAATCAGCATCGGGATGGCTGGGTAGCCGAACAGGCGCTGCAATTTTTGGATGAAGGGATAGACCCGGAGCGACCGTTATTTTTTTATCTGTCTTTCCTGAAGCCACATGCCGGGTTCAATGTACCCAAAGCATTTGAAGACCTGTACAGGCTGGAAGATATTCCGGATATCCCGCAACCGCCTTGGGAGGATGAAATGCAGACTCACCTGGCAGCTTCCGATGAACTGAATTTGAATAGTCGACAGTCGTACCTCGACAAGAAGAAGGTATGGGACCAGCGCAGTTTGGAGGAGCGAAGGAGAACTACGCTCAGATACTGGGCGAATTGCTCCTGGCTCGATCATTACTTTGGACTCGCTTTGGAGAAGTTGGAGAACCAGGGGAGGTTGGATAACGCGCTGATTGTATTTGTCTCGGATCATGGAGAGATGCTGGGGGAACGACAGTTTCGCTTCACCAAATATAATCTGTATGACAGCAGTGTAAGGGTGCCGCTCATATTGTCTGGTACCCACATTCAGGAGCAGAAGCGCGGAACGATTGATCTGATGCCTGCGGAATTGGTGGATCTGGTGCCGACATTGACACGCGCAGCTGGACTTGAAGCGAATCCGATGCTGCCTGGTGTCGATCTGCTGGGCGATCTCAGGCATCGCGGAACGTTCTGTGAATTCCATGGAAAGGGAGTAACGGCACCTCATTCGGCTCCGGCCTATATGTGGCGGACTGCGGAGTGGAAGCTCATTCTGTACATGGAAGGCTCTGTCGCGGAGTCTGCATCGAGAGTGCATGAAACGAAGGGTGAATTGTATCACCTGACGGTTGACTCTCATGAGTGGACGAACCTGTATGATGAGGAGCAGCATGCTGTAATTCGGGAGCAATTAAAGACCGAACTGCTGATGCATCTGGCTGTCAGTTGGGCGAAAGGCCCCTTTTTCTATGATCGTGGAGGAACCAAGCCGTTAGAGCGGTAGATAGACCATGTTGACCGGGCATCCGGAGGCAAAGCAGTTATTGCTGAACCAGATCAGTCGATCTCATTAGATTGGCTCGTAGGGACAGAGATAACAGGCTTTGCTTTTTTTTATGCATATACTAACCATCGATGGAGGGGAATTGTAAATGAAAACCAAATCAACTGTGGCCAAAGGAACGAAAGTACTACTCACATTGCTGTTAAGTGGAGTTATTGGATGGACAGGTATTGTATCACCGGGAGGGGGAGTACTTCAGGCAGATACCGCAGAGGGGTCTGCACCACGTCTGGTTGAAGATCTGGGACGAGGCCTTTCTGCCGTATATCTGGGAGAGAACAAGGTATATCTGAGCTGGCGTCTACTTGGGACCGAACCGCAGCAGGTTACATTTGATATCTATCGTCGGACGGGCACAGAAGAGGTGAAGCTGAACGACCAGCCTTTGACGCAGGGAACCAATTATACAGATACGAATGTGGACGTAACCCAGAGCCATACGTATATCGTGAAATCTTATGTGGACGGTGGGTTACAGGGTGCGAGTGCCGAGGTTGTATTGGCAGTCAATCCCGAGATCCGTAATTATTTCAGTATTCCGCTGCAAAATATAACGTCCAATGCGTCCGATTATTTTGTGCAGCATGGCTGGCCTGGGGATCTGGACGGTGATGGGGAATATGAATACGTGGTCACCCGAATTCCGGTGAACGGAGGGAATAAATATGTGGAAGCCTACAGTCTGACCGAAGGTTTCCTGTGGCGGATCGATCTGGGTCCATACAGTGTCACAACGATAGATACATATAATGCGCCGCCTGCTTCCGTCAGTGAATTTGGAGTGCCGGGACTTGGAGGCTGGCGGGACAACGACAATATAACGGTATTTGATCTGGACAGTGACGGGAAGGCTGAAGTACTGCTGCGTACCTTTGAAGGAGTGAGGTTTGCAGATGGTCAGGTCGTTCCTGCGACAACGGAGCGTGCTCAATATGTGTCCGTCGTGGATGGACTGACCGGAACAGAAGCGGCACGCACAGCGATAACCAATGATTATGCAGCCGATGGTCCGCTCAGTGGCACTTTGGCATTGCTTATCTGGATGGTGAACATCCAAGCTTGATTACGGCGCTCAAGAATCGTGCGCTTAGCCGTAATTTTCAGTATGTGACGTCAGCCTATGATTATGCAGACGGTGCCCTGACCGAGCGTTGGAGACATGCTGGAGCGGACGGTGAGTTTTTCCACCAGATTCGTATATTGGATCTTGACGGGGATGGGAAGGATGAGGTGTCATTCGGAGGCTGGGCACTGGATGATAATGGAGAGACCTTGTACAGTCTGCCGGGTGTAGTCCATGGCGATCGTTTCCACATTACTGACATTGATCCGGATCGACCGGGGCTGGAGCAATTCGGGATTCAGCAGGCGGAGAATGGAAACGTCAATCAATTTCCTTGGTTTTATGCCGATGCGGCAACGGGCGATATTATTCGTACAGGGGAAATTCCGCAGGACGTGGCACGGGGAACGCTGGCGGATATTGATCCACGGCACAATGGGCTTGAGATGTGGTCCAGTTCAGGCAATATCTACAATGTGCACGGTGAAGTGATCAGCTCAGTCCAGCCCTCGACCAATTTCAGAATTTGGTGGGATGGTGATGTGCTCGCCGAGCTGTTGGATAAGAACTTTGTGGAAAAGTGGGATTGGGAGCAGAACACGACAACACGTCTGTTTACAGCTGATGATGTTCGCGTGAATTCCAGAAACGCCCCAGTACTTTATGGCGATCTGCTGGGGGATTGGAGAGAGGAAATTCTCTATGAAACGAGTGATTTCAAAGAACTGCGTCTGTACACAACAACGATACCGTCCGATGTCCGCATCTACACGCTGTCGCATAATCCGGCTTACCGCAATGGACTGGCGGTGAAAGGATATATGCAATCCTTGTTGACTGACTATTATCTGGGTGAAGGAATGACAACACCAACGGTTCCGAACATTCGTCCTGTCTTGTACAATGGGGATCAGGAGTCTTAAAGCAGTGAAAGGGGATGTTTCAGATGCATGGTCAGATACCCGAAAAGGGAACTTCCTGCTGTTGCTCTGCAAGTCGGAGCGGCAGGCTTAAGGAGGGAATTCGATCAGAGGACATGCCTGAATCGACGGCTTCCCGTGAGGTGAGTGCAGCGTCCGACCATGTATCTCCACTTTTCGTTGACCGTCTACCGCCTGATGCGCTGGCGGGAGACGATGAATACATCGCCGGACGAAACGACAGGAACAGCATATTAATTGAAGGTGGACGTTACCTTATGGGCACCAATGACCCGGAAGCTTTTGCAGGAGATGGGGAAGGGCCTGTCAGGGAAACTCAGGTAGACTCCTTTTACCTGGATGAATGCACGGTGACCAATGCGCAGTTTAGACGGTTTGTGCGGGAGACTGGGTATCGAACAGAGGCCGAGCGATTCGGCTGGTCCTTTGTTTTTCATGTATTCGTTTCTTCGCAAACGGCTGCGCATGTTCGTAACGTGGTGCAGCAAACGCCCTGGTGGTGGGTTGTCGAAGGTGCGGACTGGTCTCATCCCGAAGGACCTGACTCTGATGTGAACGACAGGGCTGACCATCCCGCTATTCATATCTCCTGGAACGATGCCAATGCGTATTGTGGATGGGCGGGTAAGCGCCTGCCTACAGAAGCTGAGTGGGAATATGCAGCCCGTGGTGGATTAATCCAAAAGAAATATCCCTGGGGGGACATTCTGCGGCCGGATGGACAGCACCAATGTAACATCTGGCAAGGTACCTTTCCAACTCAAAATAATGCGGCTGATGGTTATGCGGGCACGGCACCCTCCCGATCTTTTCCTGCCAACGGATTTGGACTGTACAACATGTCAGGTAATGTATGGGAATGGTGCGCTGACAACTACGTCAGGGATCATGAGCAGTCTATACTTGCTGAGACTGTTGCTTCTCCCGATGAAATTCGCAAGGTGTTAAAAGGTGGTTCCTACCTATGCCACCGTTCCTATTGCAATCGGTACAGAGTGGCAGCACGGATTTCCAATACGCCGGATACATCCACCGGACATATCGGTTTCAGATGTGCATCTGATGTATTGCCGGTATAGCGTGCTATTGATATGACATACCGAATACGATTATGTATATATGAAAGGAATACAAGCGACTCATGTGAGTCGCTTTTTTCCTTTTACTGATCCGAAAGGATAATTCCGTTATTTCACGAATACAACAGAGAACTCAGCGAATTCAAAATCACAGACAAAGGGTGTGCCACATGACGAATCTATTCGAACAATGTTCAGGTAAAACATTATCTGCCAACCTGGGATGGCTGAACGAGCCAGCAGATTGGTCCATCGAAGACGGCAAAGTAACGATAACCGTTTCGCCGATCAGTGATTTTTTCATTGATCCAGGAGGTGAGCCGGTGAAAGCCTCAGCTCCATTTTTACATACGATAATCAAGGGAGATTTCAGCATCGTCACTCAAGTACAGGTGGAGATGAAAGAACAGTATGATTCGGGCTGTCTGATGGTGAGGGTGGACGATACGAATTGGGCTAAAGTTTGCTTTGAGTATTTCGAAGAACAGCCTTCCATTCTTAGTGTCGTTACTCGTGGAAACTCGGATGATTGTGTATCAGCACCTGTAGACGTTAACAAGCCTTATTTACGTGTAGCCCGGGCAGGCAACAGCTTTGCTTTCCATTATTCTCAGGATGGAGAGAAGTGGAAGCTGGTACGTTATTTCGGCCTCGACTGCCCGGATGAGATCAAAGTTGGCATTGTGGCCCAGTCCCCAATTGGGCAAGGGACGAAGGTTACTTTTACAGATGTACAGCTTCAACATGGAGTGACCGGAAGTGTTCGCCGAGTAGAATAACACGATCAGAAGGTTGTTCTGTTATTCATTTCACTCGAATTAGCAATCCGAACAGGCCGAGTACAGCAAAGGACAGGAATGCCGTAGTATTGGAAAACACTTCAATGGTGTAACCTGCCATGGAAGAGCCGAGAAATTGCCCGACACCCAGCGCGAGAAAGGCAAGGCTGATTCCGATGGATACATTCGGACTGAATAGTCTCGTTGCCCATACAATAAACACACTGGTCAGGAAAATATACGTGCTGCCAAACATGATGGCAGAGATCAGACTGGCAGTCATCGATGGCAAAAGAATGACTCCGAGCGAAATAGCCAATAACAGTATGCCTATTCGGTAGGACGACCCAATCTTGATACGTTCAATAATGCGACCAGCGCATCCGCCGAGTATCCCCATAACCCCCATCACAATCCAGAATAACACGGCTTCCGAATCGGAGGCCCCTTTCTCGTCCGTGAGGAAATTTCGGGCAAAGGTCCAATAGATTGCAGAACTGAAACCTGTCAACAGACAAGCCATGAGCAGAGCTGACCCTGGTCTGGTTGGTTTCATGCATGCCCAGATAGACTTGGTGCAAGGCAGTGTCTTGGTTGCCGGAATAACACGTCTGTTCCAAAACAGAACCACAACACCGATTACAGCAAACAGGATGTAGGTTAGACGCCAGTAATCCGTGAACAGCCAGTAGAGGGGACCCGAGATTACAATCCCGAAGCTGGTCCCTGTGTTAATCCAGCTGTTGCCTCTTGCTTGCAGATCGGGTGCAAGCTCGGCATTAACTGTGTTACCGAGGGCTGGAGACGCCCAGCCTGTACTCAAACCGGCTAGAAATACACTAAATGCAAGAACCCATGCATTTTGAGACAAGGCAATGCCGGTTAATCCGAGCACTGCGCTGATCCCTGCCAACTGAATGACATAATGATGTCCCCTGCGATTAATTAACAGTGGTGCAGTTAGAAGGGACAGACAGTAGGCAATATACGTTCCTGAGTTAATCGCGCCAGAGGCTGCATCATTCAATTGTAAGGCTTCCGAAATTTCCGGCATAAACAATCCATAACTGAATCGCCCGAACGCATAACATACAGCGATAAGCGCAATGCCTGGAAAGATAATTTTTTTCATTAAATCCACCGCCTTTTAGATAGAACGATCATTCTATTTCTTATGAAATAAAAAAGTGAGTTGAAATATTAACTCACCCGGAATAGCTTTATTTGAAACTGGTTTGCGTCATATGGATCAGTTCACGGCAGACGTCATTTACGTTTTCTGTCTCAGCGAGTGCCGTGGAACCCTCCAGCAGCAGGGAGAATCGCAATAGATCCCGATCACTTGCAGCAGGCGCCAATGTTTGGATTAAAGTTCTCATATGTCTTTTATGCGCATTCACTGTCTGGACGATGATATGGTCTGCATGACCTCCGAATTCTTCTTTGGCGCGTAAAAATAAGCACCCTCTTGATTCGTGTTCCTTCAGCCAGCGTGCATGGCCTTCAGCCAGATTGAGGAACATGGGTTGTGATTTATTGTCTGCATATTGCCTGAGCTGTTCTAAATAACGCTGTTCGCGTCGCAAGAGCACCTGGACAATGAGATCATCCTTGGACTCAAAATGGTTATATAACGTCATGATGGCGATCCCGGCATCGCTGATAATCCGCTTCAAGCCAATGGAATGGAAGCCGTGAAGGTAGAACAATTCTTCAGCCACGTTCAACAGCATTTCCTTTTTGCTGCTCATGATCAGTGATACTCTCCCTTCAAAATAAGATAGAACGATCATTATACCCAAAGGCTATAGTAAATCGGTTACATTGTCAAATTTTGTGAGCAGGGGTTATATGAACTACATTCCCATATGCAGAGGGGGAACATCTGCAAGGGATCGGGAAGATGTGGCAGGAAGTATGGACGAGCGGTACAGAAGATCGTTTATTTGAACTGAACAATGGGGATATTCCAGGGTTACTCGGTGTCGTTGTGGATCAATGCTTTCCATCCAATCCTTATGAGCACGCGTATATGCCGGAGCTGGAAGTATACCCTGGTCCCAATCAGCCGCCACAAATCTGGATACCGATTAAATAAATTTTAACCGTTTCAACTCATAACTTTAGCCCGTAAACACTCGGATAACCGAAGCTGTTTATGGGTTATTTTGTATGTGATTGTTCAGAAATTCGAAGTAGTACAGAGGATGTTCGAGCGTTTTTCATTTTATTGTAGCTAGGTAAACATGATATATTGGAACGAGGGTTTATCTCTATAAGAGGCCAATAAGGTGAACCGCAGGAGGGGCAAGATATGTTGCATGAGGAGAAATTCGTTCAAGCGATTATGGAGCACGAGGAATTAATGCACGACCTGCGACGAGTTCGAAGTCTGCAATTGCCTCAATGTTACATAGGTGCAGGATATATTCGTAATTATATCTGGGATGTCCTTCATGGATATGATCTTCGTGAACTTCATAGCGATATTGATGTTGTCTATTATGATGCGCAAGACGTGCGTGAGGAGCGAGACATACAGCTTGAACAACAGCTTCGTGAGGAGACTGGCAATTCAAAGTGGTCGGTCAAAAACCAGGCGAGAATGCATCTGCGCAATGGCACAGTTCCTTATCGTTCTACTGAAGATGCTCTTCGTTATTGGCCAGAAGTTGTGACTGCCATAGGAGTACAGTTGGATGAAGAGGATCAGGTGAACATCTGTGCTCCGCATGGTTTGTATGATCTGTATCACCTCGTGGTCCGCAAAAGTCCGTTCTTCACGGATACTGATTATTACAATCAGCGCGTACAAAAGAAGTGCTGGCAGGAACAATGGCCGAAACTAATGATAATAACTGCTTGAATAATAAGTGATTTGAGGAATTGTGGTACAAGAAGGAGTGTCTACGGATTTGATAAAAAAGTTCTTACAAAAAAATGGACTGATCATTGATCTTGTTCTGTTGGCATGTTTTGTGGCGTTTTTGGCCTTTTGGGGCCAAAGATTCCCAGTTATGTTATTCGGAATGATCACGGTGGCTTTTATCGTACTAAGGCGGATCGACTATCAGAAGCATGTTATTCTGAAACGGATTATCCTTACCGGATTTGGCGTGGTTGCCGTCTCTTTTGTCATTATTGAAGCGCTTGTATTTACACAGCTTGGTGCGAATGATCCGGAAGAGGCGGACTATGTCATTATTCTGGGTTCAGGCATCCGGGGAACGGAATTGTCATTGACTCTAAAACAAAGGTTAGATGCCAGTCTAGACTACATTCGCAGTCATCCTCAGACACCTGTCATTGTATCGGGTGGGCAAGGACCTGGAGAATCCATTCCTGAAGCGCTCGCGATGAAAAACTATCTGATTGAACAAGGGATTAGCCCCACCCAAGTGATTATGGAAGATCGTTCCACAAGCACACAGGAGAATATGGCCTTTTCCAAAAAAATCATTCTTGAATCCGGGTTGGAGCACCCGGAGATCATGATCGTCACCAGTGACTATCATATGTTTCGTTCCAAATATATCGCTGCCAAGAACGGTTATGCGGCAGAATACGGCATATCGGCCCCGTCACCGGGATATTTGAAACCCATCAACATGATCCGTGAATATTTTGCTACGATCAAAACGTTTATCTAATGTACATGACAGAAAAACGAAAACAGGACGAAGCGGAGATCTATGATCTATGCTTCGTCCTGTTTTCATATAAGGATGGCTATTACTCCTTAAAGATAGGTTATTTTTCTGAAGGAACAGGTACAGCTTCGGTGACCTGGGCCTCTGAAGGGACGGCTACGATTTCAGGAGATTTACCCGTAAAAGGAACAGTGGCTGATTCTACAACTTTAGCCTCAGAAGGTTCAGTAGTAGAAGGTACAGTAGCAGACAGAACTGGCACAGCTTCGGAAACTTCAGCCTCGGAAGGGAGAGCTACGATTTCAGGAGTTTCGGAAGGAGAGGGAGCAGTTACGGCTACGGAAACCCCAGCTTTATAGGGAGAAGATACGATCTCAGGAGTTTCAGGTACCAAAGGAACAGGCACAGCTTCAGATAACTTGGCCTCCACCTTAACCGTATTATTTGATGCCCATACTGCGGTGGACGTACTTACTCCTGTAATAAGCAATAGGGCGCCTACACTTAGCATCCAGTGTTTCTTTTGCAGTTTCTTTACATTAAACATGATCATCAATCTCCTTTTTAATTGTTTTCCTTCGCCGGACAGGGATGAACAAAATTGCGCAGGTATACGCTGGGATCCCGCCATCACATTTAAAATCGTCTCACCATATCGTCTGCGCTCTTCATGCGACATCTCTTTCACCACATCTTCATCACAGGCTAATTCGCTCCAGCTATGAATGTCCCGTCGAATCATATGAATCAGAGGATTGAACCAGTGCAGGGCACTAACTCCCAAGGTAAAGGCCTTGACCCACAGATCTCTATGTTTCAGATGCACCAATTCATGATGAATTACCATGCTGATGTCCATCTTTACCGTATTTTCTGGTGGAAGATATATCGTTGGTTTAAAAAAGCCAACCAGTATAGGGCTTCGTACTATGGTGCTGTGCGCAAGCGTGATATTGCTTTTGACACCCAAAGCCTCTTTGATTAATGGTAGCTGTATAGCTGCTTCACTATGACGAAGGACTGGGGTACGTGTACGAGATAATTCATTCAGAAATTTCCGATAACAGTACAACTGCCATGCAGAAAAACCAATGACTCCAATGCCCCATATGCATAACAAGAACCAGGCTGTGGTTACAGAAATGGTTTGTACCGGGATAAGTGTTCCTGCAAGTAAACCTGAAACTGCTGCATTCTCCGTACCCGGTTTAGTTGATGTCGTTTGGAATGCAATATCCAAAAGCCATGAAAGGCCGAGAGATACCGGGAAAAGATAAAACAAGAGAGCCAGTTTACCGAGTCTGTAGAGCCACTTGGTCGGAAAAACAGATACGGGTATGAGTCTCAGTGCCAAAATACAAACGGCAACGATACTTCCAGCCACGGTCAGGCTGCACAGAATTTCAAAAAGGATGTTCATCATCTGCACCTACTTTTCCGAAAGCCATTTTTTCAGTTCTGAAATGTCATCGTCTGAAAGCTTGTCACCGTCATACATGGCCGAAACCAAATTTTTGACTGAACCTTGATAGAGTCCATCAAGAACGTGCTGCGTTTCCTGTAGTTTGTAATCTTCGGGCTTTAGAAGAGGCTCATAATAATTGGTCCGTCCACGTCTCGTAACGGTAAGGGCGCCTTTATCCACCAACCTTGACAGAAAGGTAGACATGGTCTGTGCTTTCCACGCTTTCCCCTTCTCAGCAAATATGTGTAATAGTTCTGTCGAGGTGACGGGTGGAGCGCTTGACCATATAACGACCATTAACTCCATTTCTGTTTCGGATAATTTTTGAATCTGGTTCACCGTGAACACTCCTTAACATCGTTATGCGTCCATAACGATTGTATTACTACACTACGTAGTATGTATAAAATACTACAACTTGTAGTGGATAGTCAAGTTATCCTGATAGGTGATTGCCAAACCATGCTATAATATACGTCATTAATAGAAGAACGATGTAGGAGTGAATGATCATTACAGCATATCAATTACCTGCTCTTTATGGGCAGAAGAAAGTTTCAATGCAAGAGATGGAAGAGATTGTACGCCTGTTGGCCCAGGCACCGCTACTATATGATGATGGACAGAGTATTCAAGTTCAGGATTACATGGCAGGATTGGAGATCGAACTTGAGCATGAGGTAGGTCGTGCAGTGAACGAGTTGTACGAACTGGCTGTTCAGGCCTGCCGGGCCTTCGCTGATCCAATGGCGTACGAGCAGCTTCAGGATGCGCTTGGGTTACAAGCCGAGTTATGGCAGGAGGAAGTGCTTACTCTTGCGAAGTGGATGGACTGGCTGAAGCAGGTCAGTGAAGGAAAGAGAACACTGCCGGAGTACAACTTTACCGCCATGCTTGGCAATTTGCCAGACGGATTCATGATCCATGACTTTTATGATGAACTCCGATATCAATTGGAGCAGAACCCTGCAAATGCATGGGCTATCGAAGAGCGGGATCGCTTGTACGCAGCTCTGGGTGCGAATTAATCAAACCAAATGGTCACTGGCGGTGTTTATTCTTATATAGGCATTATGCATGCATAGAAGCATTCCAATCTATATCTTGCGAATTCTTTACCCAGTATGGGAAATGAGGGGATACCGTGAAGAAGGTTGTATTGGCTGGTGGAACGGGATTTGTCGGACAGGATTTTGTCCAAAGGTTCAGGAAGCTGGGTTATGAAGTGCTGATCATCTCGCGTCAGCCCGGTCATATTGCGTGGGAAGATCGTGCAGGGATCATTGAGGCACTGGAAGAAGCAGAAGTGTTGATTAACCTGGCAGGTAAATCGGTGAACTGCCGTTATACGGATGAGAATCGCAAAGTCATTCTGGAATCCAGAACCCGTACAACACGTATTCTTGGCGAGTCCGTCTTGGTTTGTAACCGTCCTCCCGAACTATGGATTAATTCGAGTACAGCAACCATATACAGACATGCTGAAGATCGTCCCATGACGGAAAAAGAGGGCGAGATTGGCTCCGGATTCTCGGTCGACGTGGCCAAGGCGTGGGAACAGGCTTTCTTTGAATTCAGTCTGCCATCTACGCGTCAGATTGCACTGCGGATTGCTATAGTGCTGGGTGAGGGCGGTGTGATGGTGCCCATGACGAACCTGGTCCGTTTTGGCTTAGGGGGATCGCAAGGCGCAGGAACACAGCAGTTCAGCTGGATTCATATCGAGGATCTGTTCCGTATGGTGATCTACCTGCAGGAGCATCCGCAACTGAATGGTGTGTTCAATGCTTCCTCACCCCATCCGGTTACGAATCGGGAGCTGATGGCGAGCCTGAGAGAGCAGATGGGTGTTCGAATCGGATTGCCTTCTCCTCGCTGGATGCTTGAACTGGGTGCACGCTTCATTCAGACCGAGACGGAACTGGTTCTCAAAAGTCGTTGGGTCATTCCTGAGCGATTGGAGAGGGAAGGCTTCACTTTCACATACGGTACGCTAGATGCGGCACTTGCCGAGATTTTGAATAAGAAGAAATGACAGCACTTAATAACAAAAGAAAACACAACAGGAAGGGCAGAGGAATCTGCCCTTCTATTATATATTTTAAGGCTTCTACTATTAATCAGTCAGATGAACAGAAAGAGGTTGGGGAAATGCAACTTAGAAGAGTAAGGATCGCGGGAACAGGGAAGTACCTGCCTGAAAAGGAAATCACCGATGAGGAACTGGATCGCCGCTTGGGCGTGCCTGCCGGATGGGTCAGCAAAGCAACAGGCATAGGTGTACGCCATTATGCCTCTGGCGAAGAAACGTCCTCTTTCATGGGCGCGCGGGCTGCCGAAGCTGCACTGGCGGATGCAGGACTGCAATTCCGGGATATCGACTGCCTGGTGTGCACCAGTGGCACGAAGGAACAACCGTTGCCAAGTACAGCGGTGTTTATCCAGCAGGCCATGGGACAGCAAGATTCGGGCATACCCGCCTTCGATATGGATGCGACCTGCCTGAGTTTCCTGAACGGACTGGATGTGATCTCCTATATGGTAGATGCCGGACGTTACCAGCGAGTACTGCTCGTAGCGACTGAGATTGCTTCGGCCGGATTAAATTGGTCTGATAAAGAGAGTGCGGCCCTGTTCGGAGATGGAGCGGCCGCCGTTATTATTGAGCGCACGCCTGAAGGGTCATCGTCGCAGATCGTACATGCTTCACTTCGAACTTACAGCCGAGGTGCTCGCTTCTCAGAGATTGCAGGTGGAGGTACACGGCTGCATGCTTCGAAGTACAAGGCGGATCAGCCGGAACCCTACCTATTTCATATGGATGGACAGGCCATCTTCCGCATGGCTTCCAGACTTCTGCCTGGATTTATCGGCGATATATTGCAGGCGACGGGCAATCAGATGGACGATTTCCAATTGGTTATTCCTCATCAGGGGAGTGCGATGGCGATGAGACTGATCCGTAAGAAGCTCAATATTGCTGGAGATCGGTTTATGGATATTACGCGAAATCACGGCAATACGATTGCTGCATCTATCCCAATGGGGCTACATGAAGCGATTAAGCAGCAGCGAATCCAGCGTGGGGATCGGGTGCTGATGATTGGCACGGCCGCCGGATTATCTTTAGGAGGACTTATTTTTGATTACTAGATCTGAGGGAACCGGACATCGTGCATCTGCTTCTCTCCGTGTGTTGCTTACCGGCGGAAGGGCTCCTGTAACGCTTGACCTGGCACGTATGCTCCATCGGGCAGGTCACCAAGTGTATGTTGCGGAGAGTGCAGCACGGCATCTGACCCGATCATCGGGTGCAGTGGAACAGTGCGCTGTGGTCCCATCGCCGCGTCATGACACATGTGCATATCTGGCGGAACTGGAACGGTTGGTTCAGGATTGGCAGATCGATCTGTTGATTCCGATGTGTGAAGAAGTCTTCTATGTTGCTCAAGGGGCAGAAAGACTGCGTACATATTGCCATGTTCTGGTTACGACTCTGGAACAGCTGCATAAGCTGCACCATAAATATAACTTTATCCAGCTTGCAGAATCACTCGGCCTCTCGGTTCCGGATACACGCCTGATCAATAATAAGCAGGAATGGATTGAAACTCAGTCTGTTCTGCAAACGGTAGGGAATTGGGTATGGAAACCGGTGTATTCCCGCTTTGCCGCAAAAGTACGCATGCCGAGACTCATGACCTATGACACTGGGGCAGGGAATGATCAGCAATGGGATGTAAGCCATAAGAATCAACGACATTTACGCAACGATCCTCCGGAACACGGGCAATTATCCTTTGCTTCGCCTTGGGTTGCCCAGGCCTATATTCCTGGTCAGATGTTATGTACATACAGCATAGCCCATGAAGGGCAACTGGTTGCACATGCCACTTACGACAGCCGCTATCGTACAGGTAGCGTGGGAGCCAGTGTCTATTTTGAACAGGTGGAACATGAGGGTGCCCTTGCGTGGGTGAGACAATATGTTGAGGCAACGGGTTTTAGTGGACAGATTGGGTTTGATTTTATAGAAGGTCAGGATAGGCGAGTATACGCGATTGAGTGTAATCCGAGGGCAACGAGTGGGATTCATCTGTTTCATCCCGGAGGTGACTTGGTGCGTGCACTGACTGAACCGGAGACATTGGTCAAAGAAAGAAGAATGATCACGCCCGCACGAGGCAGCAAAGCCATGCTCATGCTTCCCATGCTGGGAAGCGGAGTACAGCAGATCTTTGGCAAAGGGAAGCTCCGTGCATGGATAACTGCGTGGCGTGGAACCAGGGATGTGGTCTATGTAGGGCAGGATATCCAGCCAATATTTGAACAATTCGGAGTGGTGTTGGCCGCCTGGCATCTGGCAAGATCGCAGAAGATCTCGCTGACTGAAGCTTTGACTCACGACATAGAATGGAACGGTGAACAACAATGAATAGAGCATTGGTTACAGGTGCTACGGGATGTCTGGGTAGACACCTCGCGATACGACTTGCAAAAGAGGGTTGGGAAGTAACTGGTATGGGCCGACAGTCAAAGGTTGGTGCAGCACTTGAATCGGCAGGAATTCGATTCCTCAATGGAGATATACGGGATAAGGCAGCAGTAAACGAAGCTTGTGCAGGACAAGATATGGTGTTTCACTGTGCGGCACTATCATCGCCATGGGGTAAATATCGTGACTTTTATAGCAGTAATGTAGAAGGCACACAAAACCTCATGGATGGCTGCCTGCATAATGAGATACAGCGATTCATACATGTCTCGACTCCAAGTATATATTTTAACTACATACCGCGTTATAACGTACATGAGAATGACCCGTTGCCATCCAAACCAGCCAATCATTATGCAGCTTCGAAGCTTCTTGCTGAGCAGGTTGTAATGGAGGGGCATGCGAAGGGGCTTCCGTCGATCATCATTCGACCGCGAGCCATCTTTGGTCCGTATGATCAGACGTTATTTCCCAGGATTGTCACAGCAAACGCGAAATCGGGCGTGCCCATGATCGGTGATGGACAGGCATTAATCGATCTGACATGTGTGGATAATGTGGTGGATGCCTTATTATTGTGCCGCGATGCCTCAACAGAAGCACTTGGTAGAGCTTACAATATCTCCAATGGAGATCCGAGGGCATTCAGTGAGTTGGTAAGCAGCCTGTTTGGCATGCTGAATATGCCTTTGCGTCGTCGAAACATTCCTTATCGGACGGCATATGGTGCGGCAGCATTGCTGGAGCGAGTTCATGGCTTTATTCCTGTGTTGGGTGAACCTCCATTAACGAGGTATACAGTTGGCTCCTTATCTATTCCACAGACGTTGGATATTACAGATGCACGGGAGCAATTGGGGTACGTCCCTCGCGTATCCATTGAAGAGGGTTTGCAACAATTTGCAGACTGGTGGAGGGCTGAATCATGCTGACGACAACTCCGGTAGAATTATATCTGGGTGCGGCGGGTTACTGCACACATCCAGAGTTTCTGACGCTGCGCGGTGGTCGATTGAGCCCGGTGCCTTTCCCGGCAGGATTTGCCTGCATCATTCATCCCGTACATGGACCGATCCTGCTGGACACGGGTTATAGTTCCCGCTTTTTCGAGGAAACGGCTCATCTGCCTAACGCACTGTATCGTCATATTACGCCTGTGGTCTATCGTGAAGCGGACAGTGCCGTTCATCTTCTGGCTCGAATTGGACTGAAAGCTACGGATATTCGCTATATCATCCTCTCGCATTTTCACGGCGATCACATCGCGGGTGTACGAGACTTCCCGGAGGCACAATTCATCTATCTGCCAAGAGCCTATGATGCTGTGCGCTCACTCGGTCCGATTGCGGCTGTAAGGGCAGGTTTTCTTGCTGGACTGTTGCCCCAGGATTTTGCGGCCAGATCATTGCCTGTTACGCGTCAGCTTGAGCGTTGGACGGGAGCGGGGGAAGAGTTCCCTTTTGATGAGGTCTACGATATCTTTGGCGATGGCAGCCTACTGGGGGTGGATGTATCTGGTCATGCGGAGGGAATGATGGGGCTCCTGCTGCGTACGAAAGAACATGACTATTTCCTATGCGCGGACGCGGTGTGGTCGAGTCGAGCTTTTCGTGAAAGGCGTAGACCGAATATACTCGCTGGAATCATTATGTCGGATCGACATGAGTATGGACGAAACTTTGACCGACTAGTTCGGCTGCATCAGCAGTTTCCCCACATTCGTATTGTGCCAAGTCATTGCCGAGAGGTACTGGACGCTTGGGGTACAGGAGGGCAGAAACGATGAGCAATACCCTTCGTATTGTGGTTCATTATGCTCTCGCACGTGGGCTGAGAAAGTGGAAAACGCGAGAACAACTTGAGCGCTGGCAAGAACGACGGATTATTCGGCATGTCCATCAGGTCCGTGCCCGATCTCCGTTTTACCGGAATTGGTGGGGGGACGTGGACGCATCCGACTGGAGAAGATTTCCGTTGATTGACAAATCGATCATGATGCAACATTTCGATACATTGAACACGGTGGGCATTACCAAAGATGAAGCGCTGGCTCTTGCAGGCGAAAGTGAAGAAACACGTGATTTCAAACCTTCCATTCAAGGGGTGACGGTTGGACTGTCTTCGGGTACGTCAGGGAACCGGGGGATATTTTTGGTGAGTGATCGGGAGCAGGACGCTTGGACCGGCACGGTGCTGGCTAAGCTGTTGCCTGGTGGACTGTGGAAACCTGCCAAGATTGCATTTTTCCTGCGGGCCAATAGTAATCTGTATGAATCGGTGCAGCGTGGCAAGTTGCAGTTCCAGTACTTTGATCTGCTGGAGCGTGTGGATACCTTGGTGAAGCGACTTGAAACGTATCAACCTACCGTGTGGGTAGCTCCTCCATCCATGCTGCGCATGTTGGCGGATGCTTATGTGGCCGGCGATTTGACCGCTGTACCGGATAAAATCATCTCTGTTGCCGAAGTGCTGGACCCCTTGGATCGCAAGGTGCTGGAACAGGTCTTCGGACAGACCGTTCATCAAGTCTACCAGTGCACAGAAGGTTTCCTTGGAGCCACCTGTCGTTATGGCACACTGCATTTGAATGAAGACATCGTTCATATTGAAAAAGAGTTCATTGATCCCGCCACCCGGCGGTTCGTGCCCATTATTACGGACTTCTCCAGAACATCACAGCCGATCATCCGGTATCGACTGAATGATATTCTGACGGAAGCAGCGATGCCATGTGCCTGTGGTTCTCCGTTTACCGCGATTGAGCGGATTGAAGGCCGCTGTGATGACACGCTTTATTTTTCACAACTGCATACGGGTGAGGCGGTACCCGTCTTTCCGGATTTTGTCACCCGTTCGGTCATTGCGGCTTCGCCGGATATTGAACATTATCGTGTGGTGCAGCAAGGAGACGGGACAATGGAAGTATCCCTTCGGCTTGGCGGGAGCGCAGTGCTGGAACAGGTTGAGGCTGATGTACTGCGGGAACTGATAAAGCTGGGAGAGCGGCTCGAATGCACTTTGCCTGAGGTTAGATTCGTTCCGTATACGTTCGAACCGGGAATCACGAAGCTGCGCAGGGTGGAGAGACGGCATAATGGAGTGGCGGATTAATCAGGAGTCGTGCGGTACAGGTCGGAACGGAAGTAAGCAATTTACCGAGGAAAGAAGGACACACCGTGACAGTAGAGGAACACTTAACAGAGGACGGGCAGGGACGAATCAATACGGGTCTTGATGTAGTGAAGAAGACCAAGGAAGGAGCGAACGCTCCGGTGGCTTTAATTACGGGTACCTCCAGTGGCTTCGGTATGCTCACCGCAATTACTCTAGCCAAGCAGGGGTATCTTGTTGTTGCTACGATGCGTGACCTGAGTCGGAAAGAAGAATTGGCAAGGCTGGCTGAACAGGCGGGGATAACCGAACGTTTGCAATATGTGCAACTGGATGTGACCGATGCTGTATCAGTGGACAAAGCGGTGGGGACCGTTCTTCAAACCAATGGACGAATCGACATGCTGGTGAACAATGCGGGATTTGCGGTGGGCGGGTTCATTGAGGAAGTATCGATGGACGATTGGCGGCGCCAGATGGAAACGAATCTGTTTGGATTGATCGCTGTGACACGTGCCGTCCTGCCTATGATGCGTGAACAGAAGCAGGGGTTAATTGTTAACTTGTCCAGCGTCAGCGGTTTATCGGGTTTTCCAGGATATGCGCCCTATGCTGCCTCCAAATTCGCTGTGGAGGGATTCACCGAAAGTCTGCGGCATGAGATGTCTTCGTTCGGTGTTCGGGTGGTATTGGTTGAGCCAGGTGCTTATCGCACGCCGATCTGGAATAAGGGTCTGGGGGAAATTCACAGAAACGAGGATTCTCCGTATAAGCATAAGCTGGATGCTGTTCTTCGGTATTCCAAGCATGCGAGCGAGACGGCACCTGATCCACAGGAAGTGGCAGATCTGATCGGCCGAATTGCACGGATGCGTGCACCTAGACTTCGATATGCGCTCGGAAAAGGTTCGCGTGTGCTCATCGTAGGCAAAGCACTGCTACCGTGGAAGTGGCTGGAGCGGATCATCGCCCGTGGATTAAGATAAAAGTAAGGAAGTAATGGAACGTGATAAGGTTCGTAAAGCTTCGAAATAAAAATCACGGAGGTTTTTCATATGAAAATTGCATTCGTTTTGTTTGATGGACTGACTTTTCTTGACTTTGCAGGATTTTATGATGTGATCAATCGGTTGAATTTCTTTGAACAAACCAAAGGAACGACGTGGGAAACTTGTGCAATGACAGATCAGGTCACGGATGAGTCTGGTTTAACGTTGAAGGTGGACCGAGTGAAGCCTGACTTGGCGGATTATGATCTCGTGTTTATCCCGGGAGGCATGGGAACGCGTAAGCTGCGGTATGACGAGGCATTTGTAGGCTGGCTGAGACAGGCTGAGTCTGTGCCTTTGAAGGTTTCGGTGTGCACAGGCTCTCTGCTGCTGGGTGCGGCTGGTTTTTTATCCGGCAAAAAAGCAACGACACATCCTCAGGTATATGATCTGCTTCAGCCGTATGTCGATGAGGTGATTCCGAAGCGGATTGTAAAAGATGGAAATGTAATTACTGCCGGTGGGGTAGCTACATCTATTGATCTGGGGATTTATGTTGTTGGGTTGCTTGCAGGACAGGAAGCGGCAGCGAATGTAAAACTTCAGATCGATTACCCTTATCAGATGCAGGGAGTGGTCGAAGAATGAACAAAGATCGAGAGCAAGAGACCTATATCATTCGCAATATTCAGCGGGATGAAGCAGACCTCTACTGGCCTTTGCGACTGGAAGCACTGAAAACACATCCTGAAGCCTTCGGGGCTTCGTTCGAGTTGTCCAATCAACTCCCCATGAGTGAAGTACAGGAGCGCATACATAATGAACCGGATGATTATATTCTGGGAGCATACACAGAAGCAGGAACACTGGCGGGAATGATGGGTTTCAAAAGGGAGTACGGCCTAAAACTCAGGCACAAAGGCATGATCTGGGGTGTCTATGTTGCTCCGCAATATCGGGGATGTGGGCTGGCTTCGCGTTTGCTCCGCGAGGTTCTGGATCGGGGAAGGCATCTGGAGGACATGAAGCAGATTAATCTGAGTGTTGTTACAACGAATGAATCAGCCAGACGTTTATATGAGCGATATGGATTTGAAGTCTACGGCATCGAGCGTAACGCATTGGAAGTCCATGGTCAGGGATATGATGAGGCGCATATGAATTACTTTTATACAGAGCACTCAAGATTGGATGATGATGTTAACACAGGAGGTGTCCTATGACAGATCAGGTTGAACTTGAGATCGACGGTGTTTCGTTTGTCATAAAAGAAGCCCATTCTTTCGATTGGTTACAGCCCTTGGGTACGGCCTTTCGCGTATTCGATCAGCAGGATTCAGGGAACCTTAGCTTCGGGATCGTGCAGGAGGATGGAAATAAGTTGTTCGTTAAGTATGCGGGAGCACATACAATTCATGCGAATCATACGGGAAGTCCCCCGGAAGCCATTCGTAATCTGAAATCATCTGTTTCCGTCTATGAGGATCTGGCGCATGACACGTTGATTCGACTAACGGATCATTTTGCAACGAATGAGGGCTATACCTGTGTCTTCGATTGGGTGGATGGGGAATGTCTGCACTCGCACTGGTATTTCCCGCCTCCGGCCAAATATGAAGATCCGCGTTCGCCCTACTATCGGTTCAGACAACTCCCAGTGCAGACACGTATTCAGGCAATGGAGCAGATTCTGAATTTTCATATCGAGGTGGAACGGAGAGGTTATGTGGCTGTTGATTTGTATGACGGCAGTTTGATCTATGATTTTGACAAACACTTGATGAAAATTTGCGATATTGATCTGTATCGGAAGGGCTCTTTTACCAATACCATGGGACGTATGTGGGGGTCTTCCCGCTTTATGTCTCCCGAAGAGTTTGAGCTAGGCGCACCCATAGATGCGGTTACCAATGTATTCAATATGGGAGCCATGGCGTTCGGGTTGCTTGGCGGGGAGAAAGATCGTTCTTATGCGAGATGGGATGTTGGAGAAGCATTGTATCAGGTTGCCAAGCGTGCAGTGAACGCCGATCGGTCCCAGCGGTACGCAACGATTGCGGAACTTGGTGAGGCCTGGAAACAAGCAGCGATGCAAGATGAATAAGTGGAGTGGCATAATTTTCGCAAATGTGCAAAATCAAGTCGTATCCGCACTGGAAATCCCGTATAATGGAAATTAATTGGGAGGTGCAGATGATGTGCAGATATGCCATGTCAGGACCATATAAGGACATCTATGCCTGTTTCAACTGTCGCAAATCATTTAAACAAGTTTCCAGACATGACCTGAGCCCTGAAGTGGTGGCAAAGCTTGAATATAAGTGCCCGCAATGTGCCTCATCTATGATTAGCATGGGACAGGATTTCCAGGCTCCGAAGCAAAATGATACCAAACAATGGACCAAAGTGATGATGCTGTATCGTCATGGCTTTACCTATCATAATTGCGGGTGCGGGGCTGGATATCGTCCGACTGATTTACGTGAATTGCCCGAATTTCTGGAGCAGCAGGAAACGGGTAAAGGTAGTGTAGGCGAACGATTATTGCAAAGGTTGACTTCATAGATATGGTTCCAAAATCGAACCTGTCGCCTATGGAGATGTTGAAGATACAGGCGAGCACTTTATATACGATCAACGAGCAACAACGTCTTCTAAGTATTAACGAGCCGGGTGGTGGGAAGGCTCCAGCCCTTTTTATCGGCATGACTTCGGCCGGTTCACTAATCTATTACCATGAGCAGTTACCGCCGGATCTAACGGATGAGTTAGGTAGGGATAGTGAGCTTCCATTGGATATTCCGAAACTGATTCGGAAGGTGGAAACCTTTGAGCCAGTTAGCCATGTGTGGATGGGACCAGCCTATGCTTTTCCTGAGACATCTGGCGATTGGAATCGGAACGTACAACTAATTGGTCAGGAGCAGCGTTATATGCTGGCAGAGCATCTCCCGGAATTAACGGATCACGTGCACGAAAAATGGCCTGTTGCCGCTTATGTTATTGACGATTCTGCTGTGGCAGTGTGCTGCTCTGCAAGGGTCTCCAGTCATGGTACAGAGGCGAGCTTGTATACTGCAACGGGTTTTAGAGGCCATGGGTATGCAGCGGAGACGGTAAAATGCTGGCAGTATTATGTCAGGGAGAGTGGACGCGTGCCGATCTACAGTACTTCGTGGGATAATCTTGCTTCACAGCATGTTGCCCGTAAACTGGGGTTAATTCAGTTTGGTGTGGATTTCAGTATCACAACCTTTGGTTCGAAAAGTGGGTGTAATGTACAGTGATCCGCACGTTTGTAGAAAAGGACCTGCAATATGTCATTGAAGCGCATATCCGTATTTATCGAAAAGAGTATAATTATGATGATAGCTTTGCTGAATTTATCACGAATGCGGTGAATTCGTTTGGACTTACGGGCAATTACTCAAAGGAGATGTTGTGGATTGTTGAGCTGAATCAGTCAGCTTTCGGCTCCATAGGTCTTACTCAGGTAAATGAAAATACAGCTCAACTGCGCTGGTTTCTGATTGAACCTTCAGCACGAGGTGCAGGATGGGGGAGACAGCTTATTGAACAGGCCGTTCTTTTTGCAAAAGTAAAGAACTATACTTCCATGATTCTGTGGACCAACGCGTCCTTGGATGGTGCACGCAGATTATATCAATCTGTGGGCTTTGAAGTGAAGGAAGTCCGCAAGCAGGTTTTGTCAGGTCAAGAGCTTACCGAGGAGAAATGGGAACTTGCTCTATAACTCTCTTTGTTGAAAGGAGTGGGACGGTGAATCGTAGGAGACAGATTCTCGGCTTGGTATCACTATGCACTGCATTGATGGTGACAGCGTGTTCGACTCGGACGGAAGAACAAGTGTTATCAGCAACAATTGAAAGCAACCTGCAGAAGATGGTTCACGACCCTGTCCTCATGACCAGCAGCAATCCTAATGATTATATTGCTGGTAATCCGGAGGCTTACGAGGATATCCTGAACACGGGTGAAGCAGGAATGCACTTCCTGCTACAGCAGCTCGAATCCAGTCCGGATAACGGTCTTAAGGAATGGATTATGGCTCAGGCAAGTACTGAATTGCTTGGAGAGCATAACCCTGTAGAGGCGTGGCATAGTGGCAAGGACTGGCTCAGGCAGTATAAGATGAACGTAGAGTAATGGCTCATCATCTATAGTATCTGACTTAGCGGAAGTAATGGAGGGGGCGGAATCGATTCTGAAGAAGCGATAGCGTTCGCCTTTGTCTCCGAATTTATACATCTATAAGGTTATTCAAGAAAATTTGGAGACAACAGCGATCAGAAGAACGATCCGTAACCGGAATGATTCCCGCAAGTCGTCAAGCACTGTAGTGTGTGATGAGCCGGAAGTACAAACCTCACCTCCAGTCAGCATGAGCAGCATTGAGAGGTTCTTGAACCCAGAAGAATACATGATAGAGGTGAAATCCTTGACTAAGAAAATTGCATTTTTTGATTCAGGCATCGGTGGTTTAACCGTTTTGCATAAGGCATTGCAACAATTCCCGGAAGAACAATTCCTGTATTATGCGGATACCAGGTATGTTCCTTATGGAACCAAGTCTGCGGATGAGGTCAGGGGCCATATTTTTGATTGCGTGGAAGCAATCGTTCAGGAAGATGTTCAAGCCATTGTGATTGCTTGTAATACAGCGACCAGTCTGGCTGTTAGGGATCTGCGCGCCAAGTATGATATTCCGATCATTGGCATGGAGCCTGCGGTGAAACCAGCCGTGGAGATGAATCGCGATAGCGGGAAGAGAGTGCTTGTATTTGCTACGGCCCTCACCTTGAGCCAATCCAAGTATAACGAACTGGTATCGCGTGTTGATGATCACCATAGTGTGGATTCCATTGCGCTGCCGGAACTTGTGGAGTGGTGTGAACAGCTGGATTTTGATCCGAGCAAAATTGCTGATTATTTCCGGTTGAAGCTGGCAGATCTCGATCTTCATGGGTATGGCACAGTGGTGCTTGGCTGCACGCATTATCCGTTCTATACGTCCATTCTGCGAACGGTTTTGCCAGATCATATACAGATTATTGATGGCAGTACAGGTACGGTCAACCACCTGAAGCAGCGGCTTCAATTGGTGGGTCAGCATGTAGGCAGAACAGGGGAACAAGTCACTTTCCTCAGTTCATCAGGCCGACCTGAAGAGCAGGAGAAGATGTACGGTGCACTCCAATATCTTGAGAAGAGTTCCATGTAGGTTACACCATAGGAGGTGACAGCCATGCAGTCCATTTATCTTATCCGTCACGCCAAAGCGACTGGGCAGGAACCCCATGCAGAGCTTACCGATGAAGGGCTCAGGCAGGCTGAGAAACTTGCCAATATGTTGGCTCATCATACCATAACGTACATTGTATCCAGTCCATGGAAAAGGGCCGTACAGACGGCTATGCCACTGGGCATAGCAACGCTGCAACATATACATACGGATGAACGTCTCCAGGAGAGAATACTCAGCTCCCTGGATCTGTCTAACTGGATGGATGTGCTGAAACGTACATATGACGATGTGGATTGGGTAGAAGAAGGTGGGGAATCTTCAAGGGCTGCGGCTGCAAGAGGAATGGCATTACTGGAAGAGCTGTGGAGCAGACCGGAACAGCACGGAGCTGTGGTTACGCATGGGAACTTGTTATCTCTGCTTATACGCCAATATGAACCATCCTTTGGCTATGAAGAGTGGACCAAACTCTCTAACCCGGATGTGTATGTGCTGGAGCGACAAAGGTCAGAAGGAGAGCTGCCCACCATTCGCAGAATTTGGACAGATTGAACAACAAAAGAGTGCTCCAGCGATAGGATATCAGCCAGAACACTCTTTTCGTTTATCTATGGGCATGTTTACAATGCGGCAATCATGATCATTACCCATCCAGCCAGAAATGCGACTCCGCCAAGTGGGGTAATGGCCCCCAATTTGCGAACACCCGTTACACTTAATGCGTACAGGCTGCCAGAGAACAGGATAATTCCCGCGAACAACAGCCATCCGGCAAGCATGACGAGTGAAGAGGATTCGAGACGGTCTGCCAGCAGTCCGATCAGGATGATCCCAAGTCCGTGGATGAGGTGATATTGAACACCGGTTTCGTAGATTTTGATCATGTCAGCGGATAATTTGCGCTTGAGCGCGTGTGCGCCGAATGCACCCAAAGCGACAGCCAAGAACATCATAATACTGCCGAGGATAATCAGGGTTTGCAATGTGTTTTTCTCTCCTTTTAAGGGTAATTAGGTACAACACCACAGTGTCGTCCTCCCCGAATGCTGTTTACAATTTGCGTAATTGAATCTGCCCAATGGAGTGATCTGCTTCCTTTTTCAGAATCAATCTGGCCCGTCCTTTGGTGGGTAAAATGTTTTCATGCAGGTTTTTGGCATTGATATCCTGCCAGATCTGGTTGGCTGTCTGAACGGTTTCCTCTTCATCAATATTGGCGAATCGTTGATGGAAGAAGGAGTCCGTGTTTTGAAACGCTGTATTACGGAGCAACTTAAAACGCTCAACGTACCAGTGTCTTATATGTTCTTCTTCCGCATCAATGTAGATGGAGAAATCAAAGAAATCACTGACCAGCAAGGGCGTTTCCTTTTTGATCTGAAGCACATTGATGCCTTCAATAATAAGAATGTCCGGCTGACAGATCTGCTTCTCTTCCCCTTGAATGACATCGTAGGCGAGGTGAGAATAGACCGGTGCTTTCACTTCAGGTTTGCCTGATTTCACATCGCCCATGAATTGAATCAGGGATTTGATATCATAGCTTTCCGGGAACCCCTTGCGGTTCATGATGCCCTTCTCTTGCAGCACGGCATTGGGGTATAAGAAACCGTCGGTTGTGACCAGGTCAACCTTGGGTCTGTTCTTGCCTCTGGCGAGCAACGCCTGAAGCAACCGGGCAGCAGTACTTTTGCCCACGGCAACACTTCCCCCGATTCCAATGATGTAAGGAGTAGGGGATGCTTCTTTTTTCATAAAGGAGGCCGTCAGTCGATTCAGATCTCGAGAAACTCTTGCATATAAGTCAATAAAGTGGGTAAGAGGCAGATATATATCTTCGACTTCTTGAATCGATACCTCTTCATTCAATCCCTTTAACTGTTCTAATTCGGCTTCCGTCAGTGGAAGAGTGGTCTGATGTTCTTTAAGTTCAGCCCATTCCTTGCGGTTAAACTCGATGTAAGGAGAGTATGAATTCATGAGATCCCGCTTTCTGTATGTAATATTATCGTGGACACAACCCTTAGTGTACCAAATTTCAGGAAACTGACAACACATTTACATTGTCCATTCCATGATGCCTTTCGTTAAATTGGAGCAAAAAGCAACTTATAGGAAAGTTTAACCCAATTTATGTTAAAGTCAACGTATACCATGCGGAAGGGTGACAGCAAATGATCGTATATGAGAGAGAGCATGATTTTGTTTTGACCGCACAGCATGAGCATGGATTAGTGGCCGGCGAGATGGCTTCCCACTGGAAAAATGAATTGCTTGCCGATCCCGCGCATCGGGATGAGCTAGTCTTGGCGGCCAAAGAACATGATCGGGGCTGGATCGAACTGGATTCGTCACCGTTCTGGAATGATTACAGTCAATCGCCTTATTCGTTTCGTGATTTTCCGCTGCGTCCGCGTTTTGTATTCTACCATAAAGGCATTGAAGAGGTTCGGCAGAAAAACCTCTATGCCGGATTATTGTGCAGCTTGATGTATACGGAGCTGTTTCAGAAAAATCTGGGGGCCAATGCTCAGGATGATGATGACATCCGAGAGTATCTGCAGGAAGAACGCGAACGTCAGTTGATTTTGGAGAATCAGCTGGGTGACGATGCTGAAGCGCTGAAACGAAGGCTGCAAAGCGATGTGGAAATTATGCTTTTCTGTGATCAGCTCAGTCTGTTTCTCTGTATGGAGGAACCAGGAACACCTGCTGCGCGATATGATTTTTTTGCAGAGGGGCTTAGTTGTACGTTTGATGCCTGTTCCAGACAACCGATTCAGGCGGAGTGGTTATCCAATGAAAAAGTAGGCCTGTCGTATTTTCCGTTTGATGAGGACTTTACGGTCGTTTTACCTTACAAATCGGTACCAAAGGCAAGTATCCGTAAATTCGGTATGCAACAGGCTTATCGCCGGGCTGAATGGAAAGAACGTCGGGTGTTGATTACGGAATTGAGCTAAGAACGTCAACTTCCAAGCTTGAGGTATAAACAGCATAGAATATCACAAAACAGGCGGGCTTCTGATGTTACAGGGTGTCCGCCTTTCGTATGCTCATATATTATCGTGGACGATACTGAGAGAACGGTGAAAATACCCGATGAATCAGAGTGGGAATAAAGAAGGAAAACACATGTTATTCCCAGAAATGTTAGTGTACAACTTAGAAAAGCACTTAGCGGGGAGGACACATATGAATACCAGAATAGAGATATTAACGATGTGTATGGTCTGGGACAAAAAGAATGATCAGGTGTTATTGATGAATCGGCCGGATCGCAAAGGTTTTCCGGGATACATCGCTCCTGGGGGGAAGGTAGATTTTCCTGAGAGTATCGTGGATGGTGCTGTGCGGGAGGTTCTGGAGGAGACAGGGCTGGCGGTGAATGAGATTACATATAAAGGACTTGATGAGTTCTGTGATCCCGAACAAGGATTGAGGTATATGGTATTTAACTATCTAGCGACTTCATTCGTGGGCGAGTTATTGCAAGATCCGCCAGAAGGCGAACTGTTATGGGTGCCAATGAAGCAGGTGTCTGAGCTACCTATGCAGGATTGGTTTGCTGAGCGTGTTCCCCGTTTTTTTCAAAAAGGCACTTTTGAGCGGAGCGTGATCTGGGAGAAGTCATCCGGACGTACCCTGCAAGAGACATTTATGGTGTATAGCGATTCGGTTCTTGAACAGAGTGAAGTTAGATAAGCCAATACGGTCAGGAGGAGGAAAAATCATGGGATACCAGCATGCCCTGGAAGGATACATTGCGGCGACGAATACACATCAGTTTGATGAAGTAAGCAAATGGTTATCGCCAAATGCAGTATATTGGTTTACGGGAACCTCTTGTACTACCCCAAACGAAATTCGGGCTTATTTTGAGAACGCCTGGGAGACAGTCAAGGAAGAAGTATATCGTGCTGAAGATGTTAAGTGGATTACGACTAGCAAAGATCAGGCAGTTTGTATTTATACCTACCACTGGAAAGGAATCTATCAGGGAGAACCGGCTTATGGAAAAGGTCGGGCTACGAATGTGTTTGTTGCTGGGGTTGATGGGGAATGGAAATTAATCCATGAGCATTTAAGCTTGGGTGAGGAGTAAAAATAATGCCTCATAATATATCATCCAAATCTATATATTTATATCCAGATATTATGATATAATGAAGTTTACTATTTAATGGGAGATGACTGGTCTGCGAGTAATATTTGGTTAATAAATTGAGTGAACTAGTATCGGACGTGAATGATATATTTGTAGATTTGCCATACATAGGCTTCTGCAAACAGGACGTAAATGAATATTGTACGATGAAAAGGTGGAGATTGGCATGAAATTGTCGTTCCGAATTCTGGACTGGGAAGAAGAGAGACCGTATGAACTCTTATTGATGGCTGATCCTTCAAAAGCGATTGTTGATGAATACCTGAGCCGGGGTGTTTGTTTTATTGCCGAGTATGAAGGAGAGATGGTTGGGGAGTTCGTATTGTTGAAGACTCGTCCAGAGACTGCGGAGATTGTTAATATTGCCGTACAGGAAGAATTGCAGGGACAAGGTGTAGGCAAACATATGATTAAAGAAGCGATGGAAGCTGCACGGAGACTGGGCTGCCGGATTCTCGAGATTGGTACAGGTAATTCAAGCTTTCATCAATTGAAGTTATACCAACGTTGCGGTTTCCGTATTATTGGGGTCGACCGAGACTTCTTTGTAAGGCATTATGAGGAAGAGATTATAGAGGACGGTATCCCTTGTGTGGATATGATCCGTATGGCCATAGATCTGGATGCTGTTACAGAGGATGAAAAGAAATAGGAAGTACTCGCTAGAAGTAAGGTAACATCTTACGGACGAGGGGAAGAGATCTAATTGAAACGGTATACACATATTGGGGTATATGGCTTGGTCGCTTGGGAGCACCAATTCCTGTTGATTCATAAGGCTCGCGGAGCATATCAGGGGCAATGGGATTTACCAGGCGGAAGGCTGGAATTTGGTGAGCATCCAGAGGATGCTCTTCATCGTGAGATTGAAGAAGAGACCGGCCTGACCCATCTACAATTGGTGATTAATTCTGCGGAGTCTAGTCTACTGGAATGGGTGCATCAAGGTGAGCCGGAAGAGCTGCACCATATCGGGATGTTGTATGATGTCGCTTTGACCGCAGCCAGTCAGCCGAATCATATCAAAAAGGAACCCGATGGTGAAGATTCGTTAGGCGCGGACTGGTTTACACTGGAGCAGGTTAGAGAACTGTCTCTAACGCCGTTTGCAGAGTATATGATTAGTCAAAGTAGAGCTTGATGCGCATCATCAATTATATTGTTAACTCAACTTGTTGTTTCCAAAGAAGCTGCTCGGATATTTCTTGTCTGGGCCAGCTTTTTTCTAATGTTCTCCTGAAGAAAAATCAGAAAAATCCAATTATTTGTTGAATGTGATGCCAATTGGTTAATATTTAACTTGATGGTTTGTTTTTGCCCGCGATGGACCACAATTCAATAAAGGAGGTAAAATGGGGAGCCAATGCCTATTTTGATGTAATGAAGTGTTCATTGTTCTGCTCAAATTGCTCGATTTATTCGATTCATCTAATTTATGCATCAATTGGACTGAAAATAGGAAATGCTCCTGAGCGTAAAAGTTTATAGAATAGATATTAGAACACGGACTTCACTTGAAAAAGAGGAGAAGGTGTAACCTTCGAACGGATCAGGACAGTATTCGACATCTGTGCGACGGTATATACAATCATTTTTTTACTATGATTTTGAAAACGCAGACAAACCTTGACGGGAGCGTCGGACTAACGTTACTACCACCAACAGCACGATTATTGGACTTCATGAAAAATTTCGCTTAAAATGTTGAACGAACGCAAATTACGGCTTAGTCAATGATTTCCGTCAAAAACTTATGACTAAATCAAGACGGAGGGAACGTCGATGACGATCGTGGAAGGCAACAAGAAGCCCTGGGAAAGTTACTATGGCCCCAATATGGGATACGTACAGGAACAATATGAATTATTCACTCAAGACCCTGGTTCGGTTACACCGGCCTATCGGGAACTATTTGAACAATGGGGTGCACCGCCGATGTCTGGCAGGGATGCACGCACAACTTCGAATTCCGGCAACGCCCAATCTGCTTCCGGAAACGTAGACATTCAACTATTACAGAAAGCGGTTACAGCGGGGAAACTGGTATGGAATATCCGTACCTATGGTCATCTTGCTGCAGACATAGATCCGCTTGGAATCAGTGAAGATACAGATACATCTTTGCTGGAACCTCAGCATTTTGAATTAAATGAAGAAGATCTGAAAGCTCTACCTGCTTCCCTGATCTGGGAAGGTGCAGATGGGCAGACAGCAACCGGATGGGATGCAATCCAACGCTTGCGTCAGATCTACACTGGTCCCATGGCCTATGAATTCAGTCATGTGCACGAAGTTCAAGAGCGTGAGTGGCTGAACCGTCGTGCGGAATCTCGGACATCACCGGCCCCGCTAACGCCGAAGGAACGCAAGAAGTTGCTGGAACGGTTAGTTGAAGTTGAGCAATTCGAAGATTACCTTCACAAAACGTTTGTTGGTCAGAAACGTTTCTCCATCGAAGGTAACGATGTGCTTGTACCGATGCTGGATGAAGCAGTTCGCATCATGGCAGAAGCTGGATCTAGCCACATTCTGATGGGGATGGCCCACCGTGGGCGGTTGAATGTACTGGCTCATGTCTTGGGTAAACCGTACAGCAAAATTTTCTCTGAATTTCATCATGCTCCGAACAAAGACATGGTTCCATCGGAGGGTTCGACCGGAATCAACTATGGTTGGACGGGGGATGTCAAATATCACATGGGTGCCAACCGTTTTGTAAAAGACGGTGAAACCGTACAGGCCCGCCTTACCCTCGCCAATAACCCAAGCCATCTGGAGTATGTTAATCCGGTTGTACAAGGGTTTGCGCGTGCGGCTCAAGATGACCGCCGTGATCCTGGATATCCGAAACAGGACGTAACGAAAGCAGCCACCATTTTGATGCATGGTGATGCAGCATTCCCTGGAGAAGGGATCGTTGCAGAGACGCTTAACTTCAAGGCCTTACCAGGTTATCAGAATGGCGGAACCATTCATATTATCGTCAACAATCGTCTGGGCTTCACTACAGATAGCAGTGATTCCCGTTCAACGTACTACGCAAGTGACCTTGCTAAAGGGTACGAAATTCCGATTGTACACGTGAACGCGGACAATCCGGAAGCTTGTATTGCAGCCATTCGAATGGCTGCAGAGTATCGTAATCGTTTCAAAAAGGATTTCCTGATCGACTTGATCGGTTACCGTCGTTACGGCCATAATGAAACCGATGATCCCGAAACGACGCAGCCTATCGTCTATGACAAGGTGAAGAACCACCCAACGGTAAGTCACTTGTATCAGGATCATTTGAAGCAGGAATCCGTTATCGATGATGCTTCCATTACGAGCATTCGCGATGGAGTTATGAACAAGTTAAAAGAAGCTTATGACCAGATGAAGAAAAATGAAGTACATGAATATTACCAGCGGAAAATCAGCGAGCCGGAAGCTGTTACGATTACGCCTACTGCGGTACCGATTGAGAATCTGCGCAGCATTAATGCTGATCTGCTGAAATGGCCTGAGAATTTCAATGTGTATCCGAAGTTGCAGCGGATTTTGCAGCGCCGGAGCACTTCCCTGAATGAAGGCGAAAAAGTGGATTGGAGCCTTGCAGAGACACTTGCATTCGCAACCATTCTGGCAGATGGCAAACCGATTCGGATTAGTGGACAGGATGCCGAGCGCGCTACATTCGCTCATCGGAATCTGGTACTGCATGACTCGGAGAACGGAGCGAAGTTCTGTCCGTTGCATCACTTGCCACAGGCAAAAGCATCCTTTGCGATCTATAACAGTCCGTTGTCTGAAGAATCCGTCGTTGGATTCGAATACGGCTATAACGTATATTCACCAGATACATTGGTCATTTGGGAAGCTCAATTCGGAGACTTTGCCAACTGTGCACAGGTTATATTTGACCAGTTTGTATCAGCGGGCCGCGCCAAGTGGTCTCAGAAGTCCAGTCTGGTGATGTTGTTGCCACATGCGAATGAGGGTCAGGGACCTGAGCATACAAGTGCTCGTCTGGAACGCTTCCTGCAATTGTGTGCAGAAGACAATATGACGGTTGCCAACTTGTCGAGTGCTTCCCAGTACTTCCACTTGTTGCGTCGTCAAGCCTCGTTGACTGAAACGGAAGATGCTCGTCCACTTGTGATGATGTCACCGAAAAGTCTCATTCGTAATCCGCGTGTTGCATCACCAGCAGTCGAATTCAGTGAAGGCAAGTTTGAGCTTGTGCTGGAGCAAGCTGGACTGGGGACACAGCCGGATCGTGTAGAGCGCATTATTCTGTGCAGTGGCAAGATTGCCATCGACTTGGAAGATGCTATTGAAAAAGATAAAGCAGATCGGTCATGGCTTCACATTATCCGTGTGGAACAGTTGTATCCGTTCCCGGCAGAAGAGATCAAACGTGTACTCGCACGTTTCAGTAATGTAAAAGAGTTGGTATGGGTACAGGAAGAGAACAAAAACATGGGTGCCTGGACATACATGGAGCCTCGTCTTCGTGAAGTCGCCCCGGAAGGCACAACCGTTAGATACGAAGGTCGCCCGGAACATGCAAGTCCTTCCAGCGGTTATCAGCTTGTGCATAGTATGGAACAGCAACAGATTCTTACATCTGCGTTGAAGCAAACGACGAAGAATAATATTCCACTGGGGAGGTAACAGCTGTGAGTGAAATTAAAGTACCTGCAATGGGTGAGTCTATAACTGAGGGAACTGTATCCAGATGGATGGTCAAAGAAGGAGAACCCGTTAATCAGGGCGATGTGCTTCTTGAACTGGAAACGGATAAAGTAAATATCGAGATCAGCGCAGAAGAAAGTGGTGTGCTGGAGAAAATCATTCGTCAGGAAGGAGAGACCGTAGAGATCGGTGAAACGATCGGTACACTCTCCGCTGGATCTGGAGGAGGAAGCGGTGCACCCGCTTCCGAACCGGCAGCAACGGAAGAGAAAAGGGCTGCTGCACCTGGACCTGAAGCTCCAACACCATCGGCATCTGTTGCCGCAGCGCCAGAGTCATCTGATAGTGCCAAGACGGCTTCACCGTCCGCTCGCAAGCTTGCACGTGAGCGTGGTATCGAGCTGGATCAGGTGCAGAGCAAAGATCCGATTGGACGGGTATATCAGGATGATGTGAAGAGCCATAGTAATCAGGCGCCTGCTCCTGCTGCTCCACCTGCAACTAAAGCTCCAGCGGCACCAAGTGCTCCGGCAGCTGGAAGTTCCACCTATACCAAGCCGGTAGAGCGTCAGCGGATGTCTCGTCGCCGTGCTACGATTGCCAAACGTCTGGTAGAGGCTCAGCAGACTGCAGCCATGTTGACTACGTTTAATGAAGTAGATATGACAGCCATCATGGATGTACGTAAACGCCGTAAGGACAAGTTCAAAGAGAAACATGAGATTAACCTGGGCTTCATGTCCTTCTTCACCAAAGCGGTTGTGGGTGCTCTGAAAAAGTTCCCAACCATCAACGCAGAGATTGATGGCGAAGATGTTGTGCTCAAAAAGTATTATGATATCGGTATCGCCGTATCTGCGAAGGAAGGACTGGTTGTACCGGTTGTACGTGATGCTGATCGTCTGGGCTTTGCTGAGATCGAGAAGAGTATCGCAGACCTGGCATCCAAAGCTCGTTCCAACACACTGGCGTTGTCTGATCTTCAAGGCGGAACGTTCACCATTACCAATGGCGGAACATTTGGTTCCTTGTTGTCTACGCCAATCCTGAATACACCTCAAGTGGGTATTCTGGGTATGCATAAGATTCAGCTTCGTCCAGTGGCGATTGATGCAGAACGGATGGAGAACCGTCCGATGATGTACATCGCGTTGTCCTATGATCACCGGATTATCGACGGCAGTGAAGCGGTACGTTTCCTTGTGACCGTGAAAGAACTGCTGGAAGACCCGGAATCCCTGTTGATTGAAGGATAATCCATAAGTTATAACCTAGCTATTATTCATATCGTATACTAGAAAGCCCCTGAACTGGAGCGCAGCGTTTGCTGTACATCCAATTCAGGGGCTTCTTGTGTTTCTTTTATTTGTTATGGAATGACTACTTACATAGATTCAGATATCGCAGCAGGGCTCGCTGCACTGCTCACTGCTCGGTGGTATTCACTAGAGTCAGGTGTATTCCGCTCCAGCCAGTTCAGAACGTGCTGCGCCACTTCGGTCCGGTTCGTCTCATGCAGCATTTCGTGGCGCCCACCCGGATACAGATGATACTCAATATTCTCCAGGTGAAGCTTCTTATACTGGGAGACCAGATTAAGAACGCCTTTGCCATGAAGTCCAACAGGGTCTTTCTCGCCTGAGAACAGATATACGGGTTTATGTTTGGGTATGAGCTCCATATTGTGTGGGAGATGTACTTCCAGCAGCAATTTGAAGAAGTCGCGGAAAAATCCTGCTGTACAGACCGCTCCGCACAGGGGATCATCAATAAACCGTTGAACCTCTTGCGAATCCCGTGACAGCCAATCAAACGGTGTCGTCGCTGGGCGAAAAGAGCGGTTGAATCCACCAAATACGATCGCGTTGAGCAGCATGCTGGGATGAGTGGGCCCCTGAATGCCACACTGCAAGTAAGCCAGTTTCTCTCCAAACCGTAGGAGACCGCGTCTGCCATTCGTCCCGGATAAAATAAAGGCATGGTACTGCTCATGACCAGCGTACATGAGATGCTGTACCAAGAACGAGCCCATACTGTGTCCCATTAGAAACAGGGGCACTCCGGGGTTCTCTTTGACGGCAACTTCGCCCAGGTTGATCATATCACTTGCCATCCAGCGGAAGGCATCGTTGCCAGCATTACCGAGCAGAGCGGCACTCTCCACGGTTTTGCCATGGCCCCGATGGTCATTAGCATAGACCGCGTAGCCGTGTCTGGTGAGAAATTCGGCAAATTCGGCGTATCGGGCCGCGGTCTCACCCATGCCATGTGCAATTTGCACTACGCCCTTCACGTTACATTCCGGATCGGGAAGCCAGCGGTACACATGAATACGGGTACCTTCACTACCGACCAAGGCAAAGGTAGATTCCTGCATCTCGTGTAATTCCTCCTTCACAGGTTACATATAAAAAGTTGATTTATGGCAGATAAGAGCGAAGAACAGTCGTATTCCCATCTAATGTATAAGAACCCAGATTGGCTGGCAAGAGATAACATTGCCCAGCCTTCAATTCAATGTTGTCTGATTCAGCATGAGCCCACGAGAGTGTTCCAGCGCCTTCACAGACAACGAGAATCGTGAAGCTGTCAGGACTTGTGGAGAGTTCCCAACGATCCGTTACAATCCCTTTTTCCACCACAAAATAAGGGCATTCCGCAAGTTTGAGCCATTCACCAGGAGTGGCGTTATTTGTTTTCATCGTTGAAGCACCTGCGCCCTCATAGGCCGTTACATTCAACGAATCTTCAACATGCAGTTCACGTGGCTTGCCATCGAGCCCTGGACGATTGTAATCGTAGATCCGGTACGTCGTATCCGAGTTTTGCTGGATCTCAGCGACAACTACACCCGCACAGAGGGCATGTACTGTTCCCGCAGGAATAAAGAACGTATCTCCAGCTTCAACAGGGACCTGACGGAGGGTATCCATCACTGTACCGTTCTCCAGTGCTTCTTTCAATGTTGCACGATCCACGCCGTCATTTAAGCCATAGATGATGTGTGCGCCCGGTTTCGCGTCCAGTACATACCACATTTCCGTTTTGCCAAGCTCGCCAGGAGGAAGTGCCTCGTACTCATCTGTTGGATGAACCTGAACGGATAGATCATCATTACAGTCGAGCAACTTAATCAAAAGGGGGAAACGCCCACCTTTCTCGGAAACACCTTTCGTTCCGAGCCATTCGGTGCCCAGCTGTTCGCGAACTTCATCCAGACCTTTGCCAGCAAGTGCTCCATTTAATACCTTGGTTGTACCGTTGGGATGATCTGCAATCATCCATCCTTCACCAATATGTCCTTCAGGGGGCGTAAGGCCGAATTGCTCCAGAGCACGACCGCCCCACACACGTTCTTTGAATTCAGGTTGGAATTGTAATGGATATGGCGTAGACATCAGTAATCTCTCCTCTAGTATATGAAATGATGGATCGCTTTAATCAGTCATGGGCAAGTAGTCCCCATGTACAAACAAGTGAATACGTTTGCATATGTTTATGTAGAACACAGATCGCAGTAAAAGAAAGTCAGTACTGGCTCGACCTTGCGATTGTGTCTAGTTTATTGTATTTGGTGAACAAAGGAAATTATTTTTTCTCGATTCCGATCAGAAAAGGCGAAGTTTCTCGCTGCAACTGGCGATACATCACGACCTGTGCCTGTTCTACCGGCAGGGCAGAGGACCATTTCAATACGGCTTCCGCTTCCTGTGAGCCACCGTCATGACCGGGGTAGAGAACAACCGTAATGATTCCGCGAGGACGTAATAATGCCAGTGCAGCCTCGAGTGCAGCGATTGTGCTGTCTGTCTCGGTTATAATGGAAGAATCAGCACTCTCTGAAGGCAGGTAACCCAGATTGAACATGACCGCGCCAACCGCACCAACCCATGATTCAGGCACAGCTTCTGCCATTCGATCATGGCTTAGTTGAAGCATGGAGATGGAGCCAAGCTTCGCTTCGTCGTCTTGTTTTCGAATTCGGGCCTGTGCCAGGGTGAGGGCTTCACTTTGAATATCGAATCCGATCACTTGACCACGTCTGCCTACTTTTTGTGCCAAAAATAGCGTGTCTGCTCCTGTGCCAACTGTTGCATCTATCGCCAGATCACCAGGCTGTAGACGGGAAGCAATCCACTGATGGGCACAGCTGAGAACCGAAAGGAAGCCCATCTATGCTCGCCTCCAATACTTCCCTTGCCATGAGTCCCGCTCTCGCAACTCACGATCAATGGAATTCAACACTTCCCATTTGTTCAGAGACCACATCGGTCCAATCAGCAGATTACGCGGTGCATCGCCTGTAAGGCGGTGTACAATCATTTCCGGTGGAAGCATCTCCAGCGTATCTACAATCAGCTTGATGTACTCGTCCTGATCCAGAAAACGTAGAAGACCAGCTTCGTACTGCTTCACCATTGGTGTTTTGCGCATGAGGTGCAACAGGTGAATCTTGATTCCCTGTACATCCATATTGGCGACTGCCCGCCCAGTGTCCAACATCATCTCATGCGTCTCTTGAGGCAGACCATATATGATATGTGTGCACACACGTATATTTCGTTTGCGCAGTTTCTCAACGGCCTCTTCATAGCACTTGGTGTCATGTGCCCGATTAATCAATGTTGATGTGGAATCATGGATGGTTTGAAGCCCCATCTCGACCCATAGGTAAGTGCGCTCATTGAGTTCAGCCAGATAATCAACAACATCATCTGGTAAACAATCCGGGCGAGTGGCGATGGACAAACCAACAACACCTGGCTGCTCTAGAATTTCTTCAAAATATTCGCGCAGCTCCTCAACTGGAGCATACGTGTTCGTATAGGCTTGGAAGTAGCCAATATAATGAGCTGTAGGCCACTTTAGGTGCTGTTTATCTCGAATCGTATTGAACTGGGTGACCAGATCTTCACGTCTGCTGCCAGCAAAATCGCCTGAACCACGCGCACTGCAGAAGGTGCAGCCACCTTTGGCAATGGAACCGTCACGGTTGGGACAGGTGAATCCAGCATCCAGCATCACTTTGAAAACCTTATTGTTAAATTGATCTCGCATCTCATAATTCCAGGTATGGAATCGTTTATCTCCCCACAACAGAGGGGACTGTAATGCAGGTGCATTCATCTTCAGGGTACTCCTTTGGCTGTCGAATTACAGTAATCATACGGGAACAAAAATAGAAGCGCTATGCGATTTCCGTCAATGACGATCGATAGCGATTTTAGGTGTCTTCATGAACTTTTATCATTGTATCAAAAAACTGAAAAAAAAGGGAATCGAAACGTAAAAATAGGCCGTAAAATCAAGGTTTTCTCCTTGCTATAGTTTACACCTTGTGTTATATTTAAATCAACGTCAGACACCATCTAATGGGTATTATTCATCATAGCATTTGCATCAATGTTGACGTCATGGACCATACTATACCGTGAGGTGATATGAATGAATTCCCAAGTTAAAAACAAAGAACTGAATCATGTGTCTGTTGAACTGACGCCAGAAGAAGCACTGGCCTTAACAGGTGTTCGTTTTAATGGAAATCCGAAAGTGAAAGCGGCTGCAAGACAAAAAGTTCGCGTTGCTTTCGAAAAGACATTTGATTTTTCACACCAAGATAAGGTAGACTATGAACTACTAAAGTAGTTGGACCCCAATTCCAAATAAATCGAAGAGGGAATCTTTGAGATTTGCCCAAAGTGGCAGATCCGAAGATTCCCTTTTCATTGCTCTTTACAATTTGCCAGTTCTTCGGCAAAATAAGTCTGAGACAAGTATGGGACAAACGGAGGAATAAAATGCGTTTACGTGGCAGAAAAGGGATAAGAGAAAATCTGGAGCAACAAGTCGATCTTGTTGTACTGGACCCCAAGCAGCACAAAGGAAAATGGGCTGAACTGTTTGGCAATGACCATCCGATCTTCGTGGAATTTGGTATGGGTAAAGGTCAATTTATCAGCCAAATGAGTTATAAATATCCGGAATTTAATTTTATCGGAATTGATATGTATGATGAGCTGGTCCGTCGTGCCAGTGAGAAAGCTCGTAATGCATGGAGTCAGGCTGATGTGGAGACACCACCGAACCTGAAGCTTGCGCTGGCGAATATTGAACAGATTGAGGAAGTTTTCGAACAGGGAGAACTGGAACGCATTTATTTGAACTTCAGTGATCCTTGGCCAAAAGCCAAGCATGCTCGCCGTCGATTGACGCACCCACGCTTCCTGAAAAAATATACGGAATTGCTTAATCCGAAAGGACAGATTCATTTCAAAACCGATTCGGAGACGCTGTTCGATTTCTCACTCAACGCAATTGCCGACTTCGGCCTGCAAATGACCAACCTGTCTTTGAACCTGCATCGTGATGGCTTGAACGAAGAGCATGTGATGACAGAGTACGAGCAGAAATTCATGGGTAAAGGGATGAACATTCACCGGGTTGAAGTAATTGTTGGTGAAGAGGCTTTACGTGAGTATCAACAGACACGTCTGGACAAGTATAAAGTTCGTGAAGCTTCGGATGAGTCTGGCGAAGATCAGGAACAGGAATAAAATTAACTTCATACAAGAAAGAGCGACTGATGAGAATGAACCATTCATCTCATCAGTCGCTCTTTTTTTCGTTGACGCTCGTTGCACAATGATCCATTAACTCATGTCTTATATGTTCTCAGAAGTTTTCAAAAGTTCTCTGTATGGAACTCTTTGCGGCGATAATCGTTCGGGGTAACGCCGTTGAACTTCTTGAACATGCGGTAGAAGTAGGAACTGTTGGTGAATCCGGTTCTCTCAGCAATGTCGGCAACGGAGTTCTCCGTCTCCACCAATAGATGCTGGGCCTTGGCTATACGAGTTTCGTTAATCACATCGGTGAGCCCTTTCAGGGTGAGTTGTTTGTAGAGCCGGCTCACATAGATTGGCGACATGCCCAGTTCATCTGCAATAGAGGTTAGACAGAGATTAGGGTCTGCATAGTCCCGTTCAATAATGCCATTGATTCTACGAATCAACTCTTCATGCTTCAGTGTACGTTTCTCCTCAACTTTGGAACCAAGCTCATCAAACATCCGATAGAAGTGTTCATGTACCTCACTGATGTCCTCAGCGTCTTTAACAGGCAGCATTAAACCATCGGAGACAGAATCAAGCGTAAGCTGATTATTCTTCTTGAGCGTATTTCGTACATGATTTAGTGTCATCGTCAGATGGGATAAGGCTAGTTGGAAGACGGTAAACGGATATGCGGCTGTTTCGCCGACAATGTCTGCATAGACTTGTTTGGCTTCTCCTGTCTTGCCTGTCATTAGATAATCGACAAGTTGCCTTTCCTTACCTGCGGGGAATGCGTATTCTTTGGCGTGATAAGCCATGATGTCAGAGGTATAGATCAGACAGCCCGCTCCCATGAACAAACGATGAAGTGAAGCTTCGGCTGATCTGGTGTAAGAAGCAATACTATCTTCTAATGAACGTTCTTCCGTGCCGATGGTACAGGAGATGGAGCATTTCAGGTGTGTCATCACGGCGGCCTGCATCATGCGCAGCAATTCTTCGATCCGGCTAGGGGCGGGTTGCCCAAGTTCAGGGCTTTCTTCTTTTTCATTAAAAATGAGTGTGATCAGGTCGCCGCCCATATCCACCGCTTCCGCGTTGTAGTGGAGATCCGCTGTTTCGGTGCAGATGTTCATCAGGGCGTATTTTACAAGCTGGGTCTCGTCACGATACGTTTCATTGAATTCGGTAAAATGGTCAATACGCAACAATACCAGCCGGGATGCACGCTGAACATCAATTGAGGAACCGTAAAACTTCATTCGTTCTTCCAGCATGCCGCCAGTCACTGTTTCACGGCCCTGCAGTGCCCCTCGCAGAAAATCCTGCCGCAAAAGATGAAGACTGCCACGACGCTCCGCTTCCATCACACGCAAACGAACCAGCACCTTATCAATGGGATGATATAGTTTTCGGGAGACGAGGTAAGAGAGCAGCACGCCTGCAATGAGAAGTGCGACACAAAACAGAACAGTATGTGTGCGCATGCTCCGTATATCTGAGGTAATCAGATCATAGGGCGTTATTCTTACATAGCGCCAACCTAGATTATCGGGAGCGGTGTAGGTAATGAGCGATTTTTCTCCATCGACCTCCTCGGTAAAGTAAGCGGACTGTTTTGCTTCCTGCATAATCGGCTGCATAAAAGCTTCGTTGTAGAGATTATTCATCAATGCACGGTTGCCAAAGTCAGATAACAGATCTCCGTTCTCGTTCACGATAAAGGTCTTGCCTGGTTGATCCACAGCATTCATATTCGGGCTGAGCCAGTCATCCTTGATATTCACAATGACCGCATAGTTTAGTTTGGCGTTGTCGTTAATGGTGTCATAACAGAGGTAGGTATAGCTGCTAACTTCTGTTGCTTCGGTAGAGCCGACCTGGTATGTACGCGGGATGGGAACAAACGGTTTATAGTCATGAAAGCGCTGGAGGATTCCAGTAATGCCCTGGTCGTCAATCTCCGAGATGGACTGCTGCCCATTGCGCACTTCGTTGGAGCTGATAAAAAATTCATTACTTTTGGAGTTATATACATAGATGGATTCAATAAAGGGAAGGGACATTCGGTAGTTGTCGAGCTGTTTCATCGCCGATGTGATTTCATAGATATTTGGTTTGGAATAGAGCAACAATGCAGAGATGGTGTAGTCCTGATAAATCTGATATGACAATGATTTTGCAGTCTCGGTCATTTTGGCCACTTCACGGCTTGCTTGAGTAAGACTGTTCATATCTGTCCGATATACCTGGCGAAGAGCGATCCGATTATAATTGACGTACAAAATGGAAGAAGCCACAAGCAAGGTAGCGACGGTACTGATAATAATACCAATCAGAATCCGTGTGAAGACCTTTTGACTGTCCTCTGAACGTTTACGCATTGCCTTCCCCTCCTCGGACCTCCCTGTATAGGTGAACAACGGTTAACTTCATAACCTAAGCCAGACTTCATATACGATGCGCAGAAGAGCAAGAGTATCTTGAATTATATATTATGTATGCGTTTACATCAATATTGGACAGGCGGTTTTGCCTGCTTTCTCTACATAAAGTTCAACTTTCGCTGAATTGTTCACCAGGTTTAGCCTATGCACGATATCAACATTTGTGAACGGATGTGTGTGGATGTCTGTTCATTTCATGGTTCGTTCGGTTTGTTCATATTTCATTTCGCAGAATCGTTCATTTTGTGACGGTAAGCTTCAGTATTCGTGAGCTAAGCGAGCATCTACAATAAAAAGAGAGCTCCACCACGTAGCGCCGCAAGAAATTCGGGAGGGATCGAGCCATGCTCAAAGAATTGAACAAGAACAAAATCATGTTTCTGATGCTGTTGCCCACGCTGATCTTTTTTCTGATTAACTCGTATTTTCCGATGGTCGGTATCTATTATGCGTTCACCCGGTATGATTTTGAAGGAGGATTATTTGGCAGTCCATTTGTCGGTCTGGAGAACTTTAAGTTCCTATGGCAATCCGGAATGCTGCTGAAGCTCACAACGAACACCGTGGGTTACAATCTCGCCTTCATTATATTAGGAAACGGCCTTGCGATCTTCTGTGCGATCATGCTTAGTGAAATCCGGGGCAGGTTATTCAAAAAAATTACGCAGTCCGTCATGTTCTTGCCGTATTTCATCTCATTTGTACTATTAAGTGTAATCGCTTACAACATGTTCAACTATGAGTCTGGTTTCGTGAACACAGTGCTCAAACGTTTCGAGGCGGGCCCGGTCGACATTTATAACACACCGTGGATCTGGGTGTTTCTGATCATCATCTTTTATCTGTGGAAAAATCTTGGATACAGCATGGTCATCTATCTGGCCGCCATAACAGGCATCAGTGATGAGTACTATGAGGCTGCTCGGATTGACGGGGCCAATATTTTTCAGCGAATCTGGTACATTACGGTACCGATGCTGAAACCAACGTTTGTCATCCTACTCCTATTCTCGCTTGGCAGCATTATGAAGGGTCAGTTCGACCTTTTCTATCAACTAATTGGAAACAACGGGGTGCTGTACAACGCTACGGATATCATCGATACGTATGTGTATCGTTCACTGAAAGTAACGTTTGATATCGGAATGGCCACTGCTGCCGGTTTGTATCAGTCGTTATTCGGCTTCATTCTGATCATGACCGTCAACTATATTATCCGCAAAGTAAATGAGGACTACGCCTTGTTCTAGAACGCCCGCAGGGCAGGAGGGAGAACGATCATGAACACGCCAATGAATACGCGCACTCGTACGAATACTCGTCTCAGAGATTCGGAATTCACCTTGATGTTTCAACTGATTGCCTACAGCGTCATCATCATTTTATCAATCATGTGCCTGCTGCCGTTTCTGCTCATTCTATCCGGTTCGTTCAGCAGCAACGAGTCCATTGTGAGGGATGGCTATCACCTCTTTCCGACGGACTTTTCTCTGGAAGGTTACAAAATGGTGTTCAAATTCCCGACTCAGGTACTCAAAGCTTATGGGGTAACGGTGTTTACAACGGTGGTGGGGACTACGCTTGGACTTTTCCTGATCACGATGGCCGGATTTGTGCTTCAGCGCAAGGACTTCAAATATCGGAACACGTTCTCATTTTTTATCTATTTCACAACGTTGTTTGGTGGGGGGCTCGTGCCTTGGTACATTATGCTGGCGAATTACTTCAACCTCACAGATACGTATACTGTACTGATTTTCCCGGGGTTAATGACGCCATTTCTCATTATCCTGATGAAAAACTTCATTCGTTCGGCTGTGCCGGATGAGTTGATCGAGTCCGCCAAAATGGATGGAGCCAATGACTTCCGCATCTATATCAGCATTGTGTTGAAACTGGCGATGCCCGGTATCGCAACTGTAGGTCTGTTTCTGGCACTGGGTTACTGGAATGACTGGTTTACTTCATCTCTCTTCATTAACAATCCGGATATGTATCAGCTACAATTTTATCTCTATAACACAATGAATACGATTACCTTCATTGACCAGATGGCGATTGGCACAGGGATTACGCTCAGCCAGGGTGTACCAACTGAATCAACCAAGATGGCGATGGCAATCGTTGTGACGGGGCCGATTTTGTTCCTGTATCCGTTTGTACAACGTTATTTTGTCAAGGGACTTACGATTGGTGCTGTAAAAGGTTAGAACGTGAACACGTTGTGTCAGGCCATTGGCATCATCTTCGGTCTGAAGCATGGCGAGTCTGCGCTAACATATAAAGGTTCACCACAAAAAGGGAGGATGCGTATGCGTAACAAAACAATTCGGCACCTGTCTCTGGTACTTGCCCTGATGTTGTTCGCCGGGGTGCTTGCCGCATGTAATAACGGTTCGGGGGGATCGACGCAAGGAAACGAGCAGGGAGGATCATCAGATAAAAGCCAGAAAGTCACGTTACAATTTTACATGCTCGGGGATGCTCCCAAAGATCTGCCTGTCATTGAATCCGAGATCAATAAGCTGGCTGAGGCTGATCTGAACGTCAATGTAAAATTCAACTACACTTCCTGGACGGACTGGGATCAAAAATATAAACTGCTGCTGTCTTCCGGACAGCCCATCGATCTGATCTTCACAGCGGATTGGACATTCTACCAGTCTTATGCGAAGAAGGGGGCGTTCCTGCCTCTGGATGAAATGCTGCCTACGGCAGCGCCAGCACTGAAAGCCCATGTACCTGATGACATGTGGAATGCAGTCAAAATTAATGACAAAATCTATACCGTTCCATCGACATGGATCGAATATGTAACAGAGGGAATTGCGTACCGCGAAGATTTGCGCGAGAAGTACAATCTTCCGAAGCCGGAATCGGTGGAGACTCTCGAAGCGTATCTGGAGGGAATCAAAGCCAACGAACCGAATATGATTCCGATCGCAGACAGTAATGCCAACCACACCCACGGTATTCGTCAATTGACATCCAAGCTGGTGAATACAGCAGGTCAACTCCCATATGGACTGGATATTATGTATGACACGCCGTCCACTGTGACGTCTTATTGGGGATCGACGCAACATCTCGAAGACCTGAAAACATACAAGCGGTGGATGGACAAAGGTTTTTTCCCGAAAAACGTACTAAATGTAAAGGATACTTCCAACTCATTGCTGCAAAATGGAAAAGCAGCTGTTGTTCTGTCTGGGGAGAACCCCAACAAATTTAATGCAGATGTCATCAAGGTGCAGTCTACTCATCCCGATTGGAAACTGGCATATTTCCCGTACCCGAATGCGAAAGGGTTTGCACAGCCGGTTCACCCAATTCACAACGGTTTTGCGATTCCGCGTAGCAGTAAAAATCCTGAAAAAGCCTTGGCCTTTTATGAGAAGCTGGTGACTGACAAACGATATAACTGGTTGACTGAATACGGCGTTGAGGGCAAAAACTTCGAGGTAGATAATGGATACTACAAAATGGTAGGCGATGCACAAACGAACGGCTTCCCGCGTGAGGGCATGAATGGCTGGGCATGGCGTAATCCGGAATACATGCTTTATGACAAAACCTTTGATGACGTGCTGACCATGTTTGAAGATCTCGACAAAATCAAAAAGCCTGATATTTATACCGGATTTGCTGAAGACTGGACGCCGTACCAAGCCGAGAAGGCTGCATTGGAACAAGTGGAAAAACAATATTTGTATCCGCTTAATGTAGGTTTGGTGGCAGACGTAGAGGCTGGAATGAACACGTTTATGGAGAAGGCAAAACAAGCAGGTTTGGAAAAAATTCAGGCGGAGTACACCAAGCAGTGGCAGGAGTACTTGAAGTCAACTGGCATTCAATAGTTTGTACTTTCCTTCATAAGAAAAGGTGCCTTCCGATTCGAAGGCACCTTTTCGATGTGGTTGCAGGCTTGTTTGAAGCCGTTGATTAGAGGCATGATTGGATAAAATCATAAACGGGCCTCTTCTGCGGATGAAGGACGAACGTCCTCCAGCAGGTCAATAATACTTTGAGCGCTCTCCATCGGATGAACCTTGGCGATTTCCGCCAGATGGCGTTTGCGTTTACGTACGATATCCGGATAGTGATTCAGCAACTTATTCATCCATTTAACTACTATATCGAGCGAAGTTATGGGTTCTCCCAAACCTCGTGCGGTAAAATAATGAACGTTCTCTTCTTCCTGACCTGGTATAGGGTTGTGGAACAACATTGGAATTCCTTTAGCCAATCCTTCGCTGCAAGTCATTCCGCCAGGCTTGGTGATCAGCAGGTCGGATACTTCCATCAATTTGTCGACCTCGTTGGTGTATCCGATAATATGGATGTTTTCTTTGCGATACATGGGGTTCTGTTCCATGCTGATCCGTGCTTTATCATTGCGACCGAGACAGAAAATGATCTGAATATCTTCATGCCAGCGTGTCAGTAACGGATGAACTAACTTGTCACTGAGCATTCCCCAACCCCCGCCCATTACCAGTACAGTGGGCATGTTTTTGAGATTGAATCTGCTTCGGATCTCATCTCGACGGGGATGCTCCCAGAAGTTTGGATGTACAGGAATGCCTGTGACTCGAATTTTGTCTTTAGGTACGCCACGCAATATTAGTTTGGACTTAACCTCGTCTGAAGAAACCAGGTAAAGGTCTACTTCACGGTTAATCCATGTCCCATGTGCATCATAATCGGTAATGACTGTACAAAGGGGAATCTGTACACCCAGTCGCTTCAGTCTGGATATGACAGCACTTGGGATCGGATGGGTGCAGACAATCGCATTGGGACGTAACTGACGCACGACGCTACGTGTATGTGTATAGAACAGTTTATGCAGCGCCAGTGTTGTCAGCCGGTTCAATGATTTTTTATATTGATGCCTGTATACGTACCCGACGAGTTTGGGCTGGTTAGTAACCGTTTTTTTGTATGCCGTTATAATAAGAGGTGCAACCTTGGGGTTTAAAAAACTTCCCAGTTCAAGCACTTTCGTCTGCACGTCTGGCGACAGCTTTCGCAAATGGCTGGACAGTGCATAGGCAGCTTGAGTATGACCCGTACCAAAGCCTTCAGATAATAGTAATATTCTTTTTTTCTCCACGCTTGCTTCACCTGTTCCTGCTAGGTTTTTCTGAGTCTAACATATCGGCTTTAAGACCAGAATGCAACTGTTGCAAGTGCGACTAAAGTACCTATTGTGGCACCTGCGAGAACATCGGAAGGATAGTGTAATCCCAGATAAATTCGAGAGAATCCGACAATAAGAGCCACAGGCAACAATATTAGCAATAAGATCGGATCAGCGGTCATAAATGGAACCGTGACCGAAAAAATGGCAGTTGTGTGTCCTGAAGGAAACGAGTGGTCCGTCAGGGGATTACGAAACGTAATGGTATCCGGCAAGGCCAGATAAGGCCGAATGCGAGGATACAATTTTTTCGCGATGGCTACAGGAATATGGCTGACCGCAAGAGCGATACAAGCCTGAAGTCCTGTTGTGCTCCATGGAGCCGGAGCAAGCAGCCAGATTAACAAGGATACTGCAATAGAAGAAGTTGCTCCACCCAGATGAGTGAAATAATACAGCCAAAAATTCATAAAACGATTATGAAGCCGGCCGTTGATCCACATAAAAACATTTCGATCATACTCTTGAAACTTTAAGAATAAACGGCTCATATTGGCCTCCTGCCAGTCAGGCCGCCCGTAATGGCGGCAGTATTTCCGGTGAATTTCTGCATCCGGTTTCGTCCTGATTAGTATATAACCGTTTTTCGCGAACTTGAGGTTATTTCAGGTATATGTTTATCATATTTTTAAATGTTGTCCTTTTCAAGAAGAACACATGTAAAGAACGTAAAATTCATGTTAAAGAGTGGATACATATCCATCTTAACTTTTTGACTTGAGTCAGCCAAAAAAGATACAATGATTCAACATGGCTGAAATGAGGTAAAAAAATGTGAGTTTTGTTTTAAACTTTTTGAGGTCTGTTTACGTTATTTGTTATAGAGCCTCTGACGAAGAATAACATGCTGATGAAAAAAGCAGGGACTTTAGAAATAAAAATCAAGTAAACGGCTGAAAATAAGATATAACAGGCATGAATGCGAGGTTGTGGTATCACGAAGTGTCTATTCAGCGTTTAAAGATCACATTTCTGCTTTAGAAAGTGGAATTGGGGTTTTGACAAATGACTGAAAAGAATACAGAATCGATAAAGCAGCCAACTGATAGCAACCAAGCGTTGAAACATTGCCTGATATATTCGCGTAGTACACAAAAGAACAGGGTCATATTCTGCAGATCAAAAAAAAATAACTTGCAGAATCAGGAAGAGAAATGCTTTAGTAAACTGGGTTTCGAAAAAAAGGGGGTAACAGAGAACGATGTTGGACGCTATATTCGTCACGATGCAGGTCATTCTGGCACTGCTAGCCGTGTACCAATTCACGTTTTCGCTGTTCGGTCTGATTAAGAAAAAGAAAAAGAAACATTATCCGGCGACAAAATCTTTCGCTGTACTCGTCGCAGCACACAATGAGGAACAGGTCATTGGTGCCTTGATGGAGAACTTGAAACAACTTGATTATCCGGAAGATCTGTATGATGTGTTTGTCATCTGTGATAACTGTACCGATGGAACGGCTCAGATTGTCAGAGAACATGGGTTAAATGCCTGTGTGCGTACCAATGCCGATCTAAGAGGTAAAGGGTATGCCATTGAATGGATGCTTAAGTACCTGTGGAAATTGCCACGTCAGTATGACGCAGTTGTCATGTTTGACGCGGATAACCTGGTTGACCGTAACTTCTTGCTTGAGATGAATGATGACTTGAACAATGGTTCGCGCGTTATCCAAGGATACATTGATACGAAAAATCCGGAGGATTCCTGGATTACTGCAGCATACGGTGTATCTTACTGGTACATCAACCGTCTGTGGCAGTTGTCTCGTCATAACTTGAATATGGCGAACTTCCTTGGAGGTACGGGGATGTGCTTCGAGACCAACCTGTTGAAGGAAATTGGCTGGGGCGCAACAAGTCTGGTTGAGGATCTGGAGTTTACGATGCGTAGTGTGCAACGTAATGTATATCCTGTTTTCAACTACGACGCCAAAGTATTTGATGAGAAGCCATTAACGTTCAAAGCTTCAGCGAGACAGCGTCTCCGCTGGATGCAAGGTCACTTTACGGTTGCCCGCAGATACTTCTTCCCACTGCTCTGGCAGTCTATTAAGGAAAGAAGCTTGGTGAAGTTTGACCTTGCTATCTATGGAGCCAATGTCTATGTTGTATTGCTTACATTCCTGATGACTGCTGCGATGTGGGTAGACATGGCCATATTCAAAGGTCCGCACATTGCAAATATTTATGGATACTTCCCGCTATGGGTTGGATTTGTGGCTATTGGTCTGAACATCCTGACGTTCCTCTTGTCGATGGCGTTAGAGAAGGTTACCTTTGCCAAAGTTTATCTATACCTGATCTTGTTCCCGATTTACCTGTTGTCATGGTACCCGATTACGTTCTACGCTTTCTTCACGCAGAACAACAAACAGTGGAGCCACACTCAGCATACGCGTGTTGTACGTTTGGATGAGGTACAGAGCAAACAAGGGTAAGGAACAGGCATGCATGAGTTGTTGCATCTGATATAACAAATGTATAATTACTAAAAAAGTTGTGAAGATGTTGACAAGGTATTTCGTGGATGTTATAGTATTCAAGTGCGTTAAAACGAATAGCAATGGAATCACAAGTAGAAGTCCGACTTCTCACCTGATCAACACTATGTTGGCTGGTCAACGATCCCAATAATTTATGAAGTGTATACTCATGAAGAATTGTGTTGATTACAGGGATGTCGGTGACTTGACCGGCATCCCTTTTATTTTTGTGTAACAGGATATTCAAAATGACCTGGAGGTGGACGATTATTAGTAAAGATCACATGATTAATGATGAGATTCGGGCGAAGGAAGTACGCCTTGTCGGAGCTGAAGGAGAACAAATTGGGATTACGCCCATTCGCGAAGCACTGCAAATGGCGATTGACCTGAATTTGGATCTGGTCAATGTGGCACCACAGGCTAAACCGCCGGTGTGTCGCATTATGGACTATGGCAAATTCCGCTATGAGCAACAAAAGAAAGAAAAAGAAGCCCGTAAGAACCAGAAAATTGTTGACATTAAAGAAGTATGGTTCCGTTCCAATATTGAGGAGCACGATTATCAAACGAAGCTTCGTAATGTAGTTAAGTTTTTGAACGAAGGCGACAAAGTGAAATGTTCTGTTCGTTACCGCGGACGTGAAATTGCACATGCCGCGATTGGTCAACGGATTTTGGAACGTGTTAAGGTAGAAGTTGCAGAACTTTGTACTATTGAACGTCAACCGAAATTGGAAGGCCGCAGTATGATCATGATTTTGGCTCCTAAAGCCTGATAACATTGGAGGAGGAAACACAAAATGCCTAAAATGAAAACACACAGCAGTTTGAAAGGACGCTTCAAAATTACCGGTTCCGGTAAAGTCCTTCGTTACAAAGCTCACAAAAACCACTTGCTTTCTCACAAATCCAAACGTGCTAAGCGCGTTCTGAACGGTAACCCAGTTATGGCTGCCGGGGATGTTAGACGTTTGAAACAAGGTTTGGCTAACTTGAAAGGCTAATTCTGATTAGTACATTCCGTATGGGGGATCGGCTAAGGCCGTACACATACCACGGATACATTTATATTTATTTGGGAGGTTCTTTAATATGGCAAGAGTAAAAGGCGGTTTTGTAGTACGTCGTCGTCATAAAAAGGTTTTGAAACTAGCAAGAGGTTATTTCGGTTCCAAACACCGTATCTTTAAAACAGCAAACGAGCAAGTAATGAAATCCCTGGTATACGCATACCGTGACCGTCGCAACACGAAACGTAACTTCCGCAGACTGTGGATCGTTCGTATCAATGCAGCAGCACGTATGAATGGTTTGTCTTACAACAAACTGATCCATGGTTTGAAACTTGCTGGTGTAGACATGAACCGCAAAATGTTGGCTGATCTGGCCGTTAACGACATCAATGCGTTCAACTCTTTGGCTACTGTAGCTAAAGGCAAAATCAACGCTTAAATTGTATGATACAAGCCGCCGTACCTATATGGCGGCTTTTTTTACGGCTTTGAGGGAATTCGGAGATGAATCTCTGAAGGAATAGAACGAATAGGCTATAAGCTGGACGGGAACAATGAGACCATACAACGGGTGAATAACACACCATGGGAATACATAAATACGAACGGTGGAATAGTACAAAAGAAAACGAGTGAAATCCATATATCACTAAAGTTCGCGGTATGTTTTTGTTATATAACATCACATCGTTGTAACGTTAGTGTGTTAAAACGCTAAATTATTAAGCGTTTTCAATAAAAAAAGAACGAAAATATGTGATATTTGATGATGAAACATCTGGATTTTAACACGGGTTGATTGTATAATCACCTCTAGTAGGCAAGTCCTAATTTTTCTCTCCATGTCATAATGTTCGGTTTTTCGACAGATGATTGGATGCTTCAAGGGTGATAATGCGCTTTTAATGTCGAAGAAACCATACATTCTGCATAAAAGTCATTCCTGCTATCTGTTAACCGTTCAATTGTAGGCTGGATTGGAATGAAGGATATATCATTAAGGGGGAAAAAGAGAAATGAAAAAGATGCTCAGCTTGTCTTTGGTAATGTTGCTGGCGGTATCGGTTATGCTCGCAGGTTGCGGTAGCAAACCGAATGAAGAAACAAATGCCGGAGGAGATACAGGTGGCACATCCACTGAAGCAAAATCCGATCTTAAAATCGGTATGGTTACTGACGTAGGTGGAGTTAATGACAAATCCTTTAACCAATCCGCTTGGGAAGCTTTGCAAGCGACTGAAACAGAAACAGGTACTGCAGTTAAATACCTGCAAAGTAAATCCGATGAAGAGTACATTCCTAACTTGAACGAATTCGTTAAAAACGGATATGATCTGACTTGGGGTATTGGTTATCAATTAGAGAAAGCTATCAAAGCAGTAGCTGATCAGAATCCAGACTCTAAGCTTGCGATTATTGATAGTGTAGTTGATGCTCCAAATGTTAAGTCCGTAACTTTTGCTGAAGAAGAAGGTTCCTTCCTCGTAGGTGTAGTTGCAGGATTGACTACAAAAACGAACAAAATTGGTTTTGTAGGTGGAGCTGAAAGTACGCTCATCAAAAAATTTGAAGTAGGTTTCAGAGAAGGCGTTAAGGCAGTTAATCCGGATGCTCAATTTATTCCAAACTACACAGGTGCTTTTGACAAACCTGATCTTGGTAAAGCAGCAGCTGCTACAATGTACAACCAAGGCGTAGATATTATCTTCCACGCTTCCGGTGCTACAGGTAATGGTGTGTTCAACGAAGCAATTGCTCGTAAGAAACAAGGTCAAGAAGTATGGGTTATCGGTGTTGATAAAGACCAATCCCTTGAGTTTGGTGATGAAGTAACTTTGACTTCCATGATTAAAAAAGTTGACGAAGCAGTTAAGCGCGTTAACCAAGAAGTTATTGATGGAACATTTGCTGGTGGTTCTGAAACTTTGACCTTGAAGGATAATGGCGTGGGTATTGCTGATACTTCCACTGCCAATGTATCTGCTGAAACACTTGCAAAAGTGGAAGAGTACAAAGAAAAAATCATCAGCGGCGAAATCAAAGTACCTACTGAGTAATTTGATCTTAGTTGCAAAAGAATAATCATTGGGGCCGGTCTTGACCGGCCTTATGATTGCAAGAACAGGAACATTTGATCAAGTCATCATAACAATTGTACAAGGTCACTGTATATCAACGCTCCGGTAGGAGCTTTTCTTTCGTTTGCGGAACCACACTATATCAGTTATAAGGGTGATTACATGGGTGCAGCAACCCCCGTCGTTGAGTTAAAACAAATAACGAAGCGTTTCCCAGGCATTGTTGCCAACGACGCCATCAGCCTTCAGCTTCGTAAAGGCGAGATTCATGCGCTACTGGGCGAAAACGGCGCTGGTAAGTCAACGTTGATGAATATTGTATTTGGTCTCTATCAGCCGGATGAAGGTTCCATTGAAGTGAATGGCAAGCCTGTCATCATCGACAGCCCTAACCGAGCGATCGATCTTGGCATCGGCATGGTGCATCAGCACTTTAAGCTTGTACAGCCGTTCACGGTAACAGAGAACATTATTTTGGGATCTGAACCAACGAAGGGTCTCAATATTAACTATAAAAAAGCAGCCGCTGAAGTGCAGCGTCTGTCCGAACAGTATGGACTCAAGGTGAATCCGCATGCCAAGATTCATGATATCTCTGTCGGAATGCAGCAGCGTGTGGAGATTGTTAAAACGTTGTATCGTGGTGCAGACATTCTGATTTTTGACGAGCCAACAGCCGTTTTGACTCCTCAAGAGATCAAAGAACTGATGATCATCATGAAGAAGCTCGTAGCAGAAGGCAAGTCGATTATTTTGATCACGCACAAACTGAAAGAGATCATGGAGATATCCGACACAGTAACGATTATCCGTCGGGGTAAAGTCATTGATTCGGTCAAAACATCGGAAACCAACCCGAATGAACTAGCAGAGAAAATGGTAGGTCGGAATGTCACATTCAAAGTGGACAAAAAACCGGCTACACCTGGAGCTAATGTGCTTGAAGTTAGTAAATTGACTGCGAAGAATAAAGAAGGTATTTCGGTTCTGAACCAACTTAACCTGAATGTGCGTGCAGGAGAGATTGTCGGAATCGCAGGCGTGGATGGTAACGGTCAAAGTGAACTCATTGAGGCCCTTACTGGACTTCGTAAAGTCGAGAGCGGTTCGATTCGTTTGGAGGGCAAGGAGCTGTCCAATCATTCTCCACGCCATATTTCGGAATCGGGTGTAGCCCATATCCCTGAAGATCGACACAAACACGGACTTGTCCTTGATTTTTCAGTGAGTGAAAATATCGTTCTGGAATCGTACTATAAAGCACCATACACCCGTAAAGGGTTCCTTAACTTCGATGCGATCAAAAAGCAGGCGAAGCGGCTTGTGGAGGCATTTGACGTGCGTACACCAAGCATCGAGACCAAAGCTCGTTCCTTGTCCGGAGGAAACCAGCAGAAGGCCATTATCGCCCGTGAGGTGGATAAAAACCCTGAACTGCTTATCGCTGCCCAGCCAACTCGTGGTCTGGACGTAGGGGCGATTGAGTTCGTGCAAAAGCAACTGATTGCACAACGCGATCAAGGTAAGGCTGTTCTGTTGATTTCATTTGAGCTTGATGAGATTATCAATGTATCTGACCGAATTGCTGTCATCTATGAAGGCCAGATCGTAGGCGAGGTGCTGCCGGAAGAAACCAATGACAGGGAGCTCGGCCTGATGATGGCGGGCAGCACCCAAAAGAGAGGTACTGCGCATGAGTAACGTATTGAAATGGTTTACTCGGGATTCATTTATTTTGCCTGTCGTCGCCATTGTTATGGGTCTGATTCTCGGTGGGGTTGTCATGCTGATCGGTGGGTACAATCCGATTGAAGCCTACGGCGCATTGTTCACCAAAGTATTTGGAGACATGTACAACTTTGGTGAAGCGGTACGGGAAATGACACCACTGATCATGACTGGACTTGCATTTGCATTTGCATCACGTGCAGGTTTGTTTAACATCGGGGGAGAAGGTCAATTTCTCGTCGGTATGACAGCTGCAACATTTGTTGGTGTGAAGTTTGTAGGTTTACCGATCTACCTCCATGCGCCACTGGCTTTGATTGCTGGTGCATTGTTTGGTGGTCTTTGGGCCGCGATTGCGGGTTATCTGAAAGCAGCACGTGGGGTCAATGAAGTTATCAGTAGTATCATGTTGAACTGGATTGGTCTGTACATGGCAAATCTGATCGTTCGTCAATTTCTCTTACTTCCAGGTGAGAATCGTTCGGCAGACATTAGTGAAACAGCTTCCATAAGCTTGACTTGGCTTTCTGAGTTAATGGGGAACTCACGTGTACATCTTGGTACATTAATCGCTTTAGTTATAGCGGTGATCTTTTACATTTACATGTGGAAGACAAAACAAGGATACGAAATTCGAGCTGTCGGTCTTAATCCCAACGCGGCTGAATATGCGGGTATGCATGTGAATCGTAATATTGTAAAAGCTATGTTTATTAGTGGTATGCTTGCAGGACTTGGTGGAGCCTTTCAGGTATTGGGTGTATTCCAGTATCAAACATTGATGACAGGTTCACCAGGAACCGGGTTTGATGGTATTGCCGTAGCTCTCATCGGTCTAAATCATCCATTCGGCGTTCTCTTAGGAGCAGTTTTGTTTGGTACCCTCACGTATGGATCTGCAGGAATGAGTTTTGCTGCGGATGTCCCACCTGAGATTATTCGGATTGTGATCGGTTCGATTATCTTCTTCATTGCGGCACAAGGCATCGTGCGCTGGATACTCAAACCGTTCTATTCGAAGCGCAAGAAAGAGAAGGTGTTGTAGATGGACTTGTTGACAATTGGGCAAATTATCAATACGACGCTTGTCTTTGCTACGGCATTGATTTTTGCATCACTTGGCGGAATTTTTTCGGAAAAATCAGGTGTGACAAATCTTGGACTTGAAGGCTTCATGGTCTTTGGAGCCTTTGCTGCTGGAATAGGAGCGCATTACGCGCAAGAAGCGGGCATGGGTGGAACAACATCAGCTTGGATGGGGGTGGTGCTCGCGATTATATTGGGCGTACTGGTATCACTTATCCATGCTGTTGCGTCAATTACATTTAAAGCAGATCAGATTATAAGTGGTATTGTGATTAACTTTTTGGCAGCGGGAAGTACGCTTTACTTAGTTAAGTTACTGTTTGAAGGGGCAGGAGATTCTCCTTTGGTACAAGGATTTAATAAGTTTAATGTACCCTTCTTGGAGAATATACCTCTATTAGGGGAGGCCTTCTTCAAAAATGTATATCCAACAACATATCTTGCGATCCTTTTTGTGTTTCTGACATATTATATTTTGTTCAAAACACCATTTGGTCTTCGTCTTCGTTCAGTGGGTGAACACCCAAGTGCAGCAGATACGGTTGGCGTCAAAGTCCTTCGTTATCGTTATATTGGAGTTATGATCAGTGGTGCGCTTGCGGCCATTGGTGGAGCTGCGATTACATTGACAACCACGGGTACATTTTCACACAATACGGTTTCCGGCCAAGGTTATATTGCCATTGCAGCGATGATTTTTGGTAAATGGAATCCAATCGGTGCATTCGGTGCGGCAGTGTTCTTTGGATTCTCGCAAGCAATCAGGAACTATGTACAGATGTTTGAATGGACCCAAAGTATTCCCCAGGAAATTATCTATATGCTGCCCTACATGTTGACACTTATCGTACTTGTAGCGGCCGTAGGACGTTCTTCAGCTCCGTCTGCACTGGGAGAAGCTTACGATCCTGGAAAAAGATAGATTCCAATAATAAATAGACTACACGAGTAGCTTTCTTAGAAAATATATTATCTTTTAAAATAATAGATTTCTTTAATTCGTATCATTTCTTCTGTTAAAGTAGAGCATTGAGACATCTTGTTACTGTGTCTTAAGCTTTACTTAACAGAAGTTTTTTTTTTTTTTTTGCTGAAAATCCCTTTTGATAACGTTGCAGCTAAACAATAGATAAAAAAAATTTACATTATTTAACTTTACAAATTATGTATTTAGTATTATTATATAAATATCCCAAAAAAAGAAAGAGAGTGATGTAATTTGTATTTAAAGAAAATAATAGTTAGCGGCTTTACAGTATGTCTTTTAGCAGTAGGATCACCTGCATTTGCAGATGAAAATAATAATGTTGAAGTAAGTTCGAACGTTGATGGAAATATTCCAACGATTGATCTTCAAAATGGTTTGGATAACTTACCTGAAGAGGTTGTAGTAAGTGAAGTTATGACATTTGATGAATTGGCTGCTGAAATGGCAAAAAATAAAGGTATTACTGAAGTTGAAGCGCAGCAAATAATTTTGAAAAACTCTACAGATAATTCTAAAAGCTTAAACAGAACTAATAACTCTGAAGGAGTAGTGTCTGCCAAGGCGGCTAAGTTTAGAACAATAAAGCAGTACCTTCCAGAATTCAGGGGTTACACTCCTAGTTTAGAGTTTTACTGTGAAACGAATGAGAGCGGTTCTTTTCGTGGGATTGTTAAGATTCTAAATACAGACTTAAATCCATTATCATATGTACGCGAGGATGTTTATGTCGCGAAAACTTTTGTTGGTACTGTATATGTTAACTTAGAAAATGCGAATAAGATTCATTATATCGTAAAAGGAAGTTTCTATAATAAAGGTGGAGTTTCATCTGTTACTGGTAATGTAGGGCTTTCTCTTGGTGGAGCAACCACTTTAGGAATCAGTGCTACGGTTAGCGATTTAAATTTATTTTCAACTGTGCATTGGCCCGGAGACGTAAGATTTTAGACGTAATTTTAGGTGTAAGCAAAGAAACCATGCGGACTTTATGTGCGCATGGTTTCTTTGCTTATTTCCTTCTTAATACTAAATAAATTATGAATTCGAATTACTGAAATATATTTAATTTAGCAAAATAGTAGAAGCAGGAGTGGAGTTTTTGTTCTCTTTATACTTTTTAAATTATAGGGACAAAGAAACAGGCGAATCCAGTCATGGACGAATACACTGTTTTGAACGATCCGAGGAGGAGGGGAAAGTATGAAACAACAAGTTACGCGTGATGAAGCGATGAAATTAATAGGCAAAAATATTGTTGCAATCAAAAAAGACGGCACTCGGGTTACGGGAAGGCTGTTGAAAGTATCGGGTAACAAACTGGTACTGAAGCGTCTGAATGGCAAAAAAGTACGTACAAAAGCGATTCTGCCGCTGGTATTGTTTGATCTGCTCGCTATTGCCACACTGCCTTATGCTTATGGTCCTGGCCCTGGCTTCGGTCCGGGATATGGACCTGGACCGAAGCCAGGCCCTGGATATGGTCCAGGTTACGGACCGGGATATGGACCTGGAGGACCTGGTGGCGGCTTTGGCCCTGGCCCTGGTTACGGCCCATATGGTCCGGGTCCACGTCCACCAGGATTTTTCTAGGTCATTCTATAATGTTTTTTTCCATTTCGTAGCAGTGACTTACCATAATGTATCGAATCGCACTATACCCATTTTTTTGATAAAACTGAAGCCCTTTGGTATTGCCTTCATCCACCATCACTTTCGATCTTCTACAACCCCGAGATGCAGCAAAGCTCTCTGCTTTGAGCAGCAAAGTCTGCCCGTAACGTTTGCGTTGCTCTTTCGGACTAACGGCCATCATATCGACATAGAGCAGTTCACCATGCATGAGAAAATGGATGAATGCGACAGCAGCTTTGTCTGGCTCCGGCGAGACAACAAAGGTCATGCCCCTGTTCATTCGCAGGGGTATTTCTTTGCGGATTTTATTAATTTCTTTTTCACTCATATGAGATAAAGGAACAAGTTGAGTGTCAATCAGCTTCATGATGGCGCCATCATCCAGCTTGGATGTGCGTTGCCGAATCACCATGCGGAGCCTCCTTTCAGGACCAGTCGTGCTGCTCGTATATTCTATGCCCGAAGCAAGATAAAAGGTGACTGAATGAAGCACAAGGATTAGGGCAACGTTAAAGGCTGAAGAGGCATGATGGAAGGCTCTCTGAATTTTTATGCAAAACAGGTATTGACTTATCGGTTGGAGGAATCATATAATGTTCCTAACATTTAACGAGAATATTTCATCGGCTATGAAGAGGACGAAGTTTTAAGGGCTCTTTTGCTCAGAGAGTGGCTGGAATTGCTGAAACCACCACCATTATCCCTTATATACGAGCTCACCTCGGAGCTGTTTTCCTGAAAAGCACTGGATGTCACTCCTTTCGCGTATTAGGGAAAATCGTATGTCTGCGTTACAGACAACAGGTATGGGAAACGACTATGTTCGTTTGAGCTATCGTTTTGTTGTACCTGGTAAGGTCCGTTATTGCGAAATTTCGGACAAAGTTGGGTGGTACCACGGAAGCGATAACCTTTCGTCCCTCGCAAGCATGAACTTGTTTGCAGGGATGGAAGGTTTTTTTTGTAACTTTAAATGTCAGAATGATGTAAATTCCGAGAGGAGGATGACTGATGGGAGCTCAAATTCCAGAAGTACGGTCAACAGATGAATTACGTGAAAAATGGATGAAGCCGGAGGTCATTAGCGGATCAGAAATTCTGCTGAGAAGCTTGTTGCTTGAAGGTGTAGATTGTGTATTTGGTTACCCGGGCGGCGCAGTGTTGTACATTTACGATGCAATGTATGGTTTCGAGGACTTTAAGCACGTCTTAACCCGTCACGAACAAGGTGCAATTCACGCGGCTGACGGATATGCACGGGCAAGCGGAAAAGTGGGTGTATGTATCGCTACCTCTGGACCAGGAGCAACGAATCTGGTTACCGGTATTGCAACAGCGTATATGGATTCTGTGCCACTGGTTGTTATTACGGGAAATGTTAATTCCAGCCTGATCGGCTCGGATGCTTTCCAGGAAGCTGATATTACCGGTATTACAATGCCGATCACCAAACACAGCTATCTGGTAAAAGATGTTAAGGATTTGTCGAGTATCATTCATGAGGCATTCCACATTGCGAATACCGGTCGTAAAGGTCCTGTACTGATCGACATTCCGAAGGATGTATCAGCCAACAAAACCTTGTTTGAACCGAGTACTGAACCTGTTACATTAAGAGGGTACAATCCACGGACAGTACCAAACAAACTGCAGGTTGACCGTTTAGCTCAGGCCATTCAGGAAGCAGAACGTCCAATGATTCTGGCCGGTGGCGGTGTGGTATACTCGGGGGGACATGAAGAACTGTTCGAGTTTGTTGAGAAGACAGGCATTCCAATTACGACAACCCTTCTGGGTCTTGGTGCATTCCCAAGTGGGCATGAACTATGGACAGGGATGCCAGGAATGCACGGAACATACACATCCAACCTGGCCATCCAACAGTCGGATCTGCTGATTAATATCGGCGCACGATTCGATGATCGGGTAACAGGTAAGCTGGACGGATTCGCTCCACATGCCAAAATCGTTCATATCGATATTGATCCGGCAGAGATTGGTAAAAACATCGCAACGGATATTCCAATTGTTGGTGATGTGAAGACGGTGCTGGAGATAGCCAACAAAGAAGTTAAGCGTGCAGAGCGTGCAGATGCATGGAGAGACCAGATCAAACAGTGGAAACAAGAGAAGCCTTACAGCTATACGGATTCAGACGAAGTGCTGAAACCTCAGTGGGTTGTTGAAATGCTGAATGATACAACCAAAGGTGAAGCGATTGTGACGACGGATGTGGGACAACATCAGATGTGGGCAGCACAATATTATAAGTTTAATCAACCACGTTCATGGGTAACTTCGGGTGGTCTCGGAACGATGGGCTTTGGATTCCCTTCTGCAATTGGTGCTCAGATGGCCAATCCGGACAGACTCGTTATCTCCATTAACGGTGATGGCGGAATGCAGATGTGTTCCCAAGAACTCGCGATCTGTGCCATTAACAATATACCGGTAAAAATTGTTATCATTAACAATCAGGTACTTGGAATGGTTCGCCAATGGCAGGAACTCATCTATGAGAACCGTTACAGTCACATTGATCTGGCAGGAAGTCCGGATTTTGTAAAACTGGCTGAAGCATATGGTGTGAAAGGATTACGTGCAACGAATAAAGAAGAAGCGGCGCGGGCTTGGCAGGAAGCTCTGGATACACCAGGACCAGTCGTTGTAGAATTCGTGGTACGCAAGGAAGAGAATGTGTATCCAATGGTTCCACAGGGAGCAACAATTGATCAAATGCTGATGGGGGATGCTGAGGAATGATTAGACATACGATTTCAATATTGGTTAACGATCAGCCAGGCGTCCTTCAGCGGGTATCAGGGTTGTTCGGTCGACGCGGATTTAACATTGAGAGTATTACAGTGGGTCAATCGGAAGAACCCGGACTCTCCCGGATGGTTATTGTGACTATTGGTGACGATAAAACGCTGGAGCAGATTGAGAAACAATTGTACAAAATCATCGATGTCATTAAAGTGGTTGATTTCAGCCTGAAACCGATGGTAGCCCGTGAACTCGCGTTGATCAAAGTGAAAGCAGAGCCTTCCGAGCGTCCTGAAATTCTGGGTGTGGTGGAAACTTTCCGCGCATCCGTTGTAGATGTTGGTCCAGGCAGCCTGATTGTGCAGGTGGTCGGAGATACGGACAAAATTGATGCGATGATTGAATTGCTCAAGCCATACGGCATTCGCGAATTGTCCCGTACAGGCATAACTGCATTGGTACGCGGCAACGTATAAGGCTATAATGAATGAAGAGGGGACGACGGTTAGCTAACATATACAGTTGATCTTATGTGAGATTGTCAGTCCCTTAACAGTTATAAGGTAACATTTTAGTGATGTAACGCTTGAAATGATAGCCACACTCCCGCATTAATGGGCGGGTGTCTGAACGGATCGGATCAGACCAGAGACGCTTTCAATACTTCAAGCGAGCCGGTCCATTGAGACACCCGCTCATTAATGAAGGGTTCTTTACAATACAAAGGAGGACTTATAAACATGCCAGTAACTACTTATTATGAACAGGATGCAGAGCTTAACGTATTGAAAGGAAAAACGATCGCGGTAATCGGTTATGGTAGCCAGGGCCACGCCCAAGCTCAAAACCTTCGTGATAGCGGATTGAACGTAGTCATCGGACTTCGTGAAGGTAAATCCTTCGACACTGCAAAAAATGACGGATTTGAAGTTCTGTCCCCGGCTGAAGCAACAAGCCGCGCAGATGTAGTTCAAATCTTGCTCCCTGACGAAACTCAAGCTTCTGTATACAAGAACGAAATCGAACCAAACCTGAAAGAAGGCGCTGCATTGCTCTTCTCACACGGTTTCAACGTTCATTTCGGTCAAATCGTTGCTCCAAAAAACAGCGATGTATTGCTGGTAGCTCCTAAGTCCCCTGGTCACATGGTACGTCGTACTTATGTAGAAGGTTTTGGTGTACCGGGCCTGATCGCGATTGAGCAAGATGCAACAGGTAAAGCGAAAGAAATCGGTTTGGCTTATGCAAAAGGTATCGGTTGTACTCGCGCAGGGGTTATCGAAACTTCCTTCCGTGAAGAAACAGAAACAGATCTGTTCGGTGAGCAAGCTGTTCTGTGTGGTGGTGTAAGTGCTTTGGTAAAAGCTGGATTCGAAACATTGACAGAAGCGGGTTACGCTCCTGAAATGGCATACTTCGAATGTCTGCACGAACTGAAGCTGATCGTTGACATGATGTATGAAGGCGGACTTTCAAGTATGCGTGATTCCATCAGTAACACAGCTGAGTACGGTGACTATGTAACTGGACCTCGCGTTGTAACTGAAGATACGAAGAAAGCAATGAAAGAAGTCCTGACGGATATCCAACAAGGTAAATTCGCACGCGACTTCATTCTGGAGAACCAATCCGGACGTGCATTCTTGACAGCAACTCGTCGTAACGAAGCTGAACACCCAATCGAAGTGGTTGGCGGACAATTGCGTGAGATGATGCACTGGATCAAGAAGTAAGCATTAACTTTTAGAACATGCACTTATAAGGTATTCAAGTAAACTTAGAGCTTTAACTGGGAATAGCGGCCGTGCTTATGCGTGAGCCGCTATTGCTGGTTCAGAGAAACATTATATTACAAGTACAGGAGGTGCGAAGCGTGCGTAAAATCTATGTATTTGACACAACGCTGCGTGATGGAGAGCAATCCCCGGGAGTCAATCTGAACACGCGTGAAAAGGTGGAAATTGCCCATCAGCTCGAGCGGCTTGGCATTGACCGGATGGAAGCTGGTTTCCCGGCGGCATCTCCAGGTGACCTGGCCGCTGTCAATGCAGTAGCAAAAGCGGTCAAAAATGTGACCGTAATTGGCTTGTCCCGTTCCAGAGAGCAAGATATCGATGCGGTTAAGGAAGCTCTTAAAGGTGCACAGGACCCATGCATTCACGTTTTCCTGGCAACTTCGCCTATTCACCGCCAACATAAATTGCGTATGGATAAAGGGCAAGTACTGGATACGGCTCGTTCCGCGATTCGTTATGCGAAGAAAACATTTTCAAAGATTGAATTCTCGCTGGAGGATGCAGGTCGTACGGAGTATGATTTCCTCGTGGAAATGGTGAATATGGCTGTTGAAGAGGGTGCAGCCGTTGTGAATATTCCGGATACAGTTGGCTACCTGAGTCCATATGAATACGGAAACATTTTCAAACATCTCAAGGAGAATGTTCACGGTATTGAAAAGGTACAGCTAAGTGCCCACTGTCATAATGACCTAGGTATGGCGACAGCCAATACACTTGCAGCGATTCTGAACGGAGCCGATCAGATCGAAGGAACGATCAATGGCATCGGTGAACGTGCAGGCAACACGGCGATCGAGGAGATTGCCATGGCACTGGAGACGCGTCAGGAATTTTTCCAGGCGAAGACATCGCTGCAGTTGTCAGAAATTGCACGGACCAGTCGTCTCGTTAGCCGTTTGACAGGTATGGTTGTGCCCGGCAACAAAGCCATTGTTGGAGCGAACGCCTTCGCACATGAATCCGGAATTCATCAGGACGGCATGCTGAAGGAAAAAACAACGTACGAGATCATGACTCCAGAGTCCATCGGTTTGAAGGAAAGTAAACTCGTACTGGGTAAACATTCCGGTCGTCATGCCTTCCGTGAGCGTTTGATTGATCTGGGATATGAGCTGGAAGAAGAAGCGTTGAATCGTGCTTTCGCTCAGTTCAAAGAATTGGCTGATAAGAAGAAGGAAGTTACTGACGAAGATCTGCTCGCAGTCATTGAAGAGAAATTGCAGGATGCACCTGAGGTGTATAAACTGGAATCGATCTTTGTTACGTACGGTGATGAAGCGGTACCAACAGCCAAAGTCCGCATTGCGATGCTTGACGGGGATACGGTTGAGAAGCAAGCAGAGGGTAATGGATCGGTAGATGCAATCTACAATGCGATTGACCAGGTGAGTGGGGAAGACGTAACGTTGTCTGACTATTCCATCAAATCGGTAACGCATGGTAAGGATGCATTGGGTGAGGTACATGTTGTGCTGACTCAAAATCAGGTTTCGGTACAGGGACGTGGTGTGAGTACGGATATACTGGGTGCAAGTGCACGTGCCTATGTGGACGGACTGAATCAATTGATTGAGAAGCGTAAAACATACACGAATCGTGTAAATGTGAACCTGTAGATTCCGGTGCAGCAAGCACGAACTCTTTATTGAACTGGGAGTTGGAACTCATTTAAGCCGTTAGAGTGATCTGTCTTAATCTGAATGGATATAGAAGGTCGTTCGGCTTTCTTTACTCCGTTCAGTGAGATATGTAAAGAGTCTGACTCTCTTGTGAGGGTCAGACTCTTTTGCTTTTATTTATATGATTATGACAGTAAAAACTCAGTGCATGTTGTATATGGTTTCTATTGCATTGGCTTACGCCATCAAGCTGTTACCACGCGTAAGCATTAGGTGCATGTCCACCTGGACCCGGGAAAATCTCATCCAGACGTTTGAGCACGGCCTCATCCAGAGTCACATCCAGACATTTGAGTGCGGTTTCAAACTGCTCCAGTGTACGCGGTCCGATAATCGGGGCAGTTACTGCCGGATTGGCAGCAACCCAGGCCAAAGCTACCGTATCCTGTGGTTCGCCGAGATCACGACAGAGAGCGGCAAAGTCTTCAAGTTGAGTCTGCTGTTGCTCGATCCGCCCAGCGATGCCTCCGCTGCGTGTTCCTTCCAGCTTCTGAAGCGCATTACGTCCCAGTAACCCACCATCCAGTGGACTCCATGGAATGACACCGAGGCCCAGTTCTTTGGCGGCAGGCAGCACTTCCAGCTCAGGTAAACGACAGTTGAGACTATATTTGTGTTGTTCGGATACCAGGCCGAGGAAATGGCGATTCTTGGCTTCGCTCTGAGCAATTGCAATCTGCCATGCAGCAAAGTTGCTTGACCCTACATAACCGATTTTACCCTGGTGAACGGCATTCTCGAATGCGCCCCACAGCTCGTTCCACGATATGGCAGGGTCCACATGGTGCATCTGGTACAGCTCGATATGATCCGTCTGCAAGCGGCGAAGGGAACCTTCCAGATGACGTCTGATTTTGAATGCAGAAAGGCCTGCTTCGTTGTTGGGGCCGTCTGTATCATCGTGCATGGAGCCATAGACTTTGGTGGCCAGAACTACTTTTTCACGTCTGCCACCCCCCTGATTGAACCAGCGTCCGATAATTTCTTCGGTAAGCCCGGAATTCTCACCCCAGCCGTAGATGTTAGCGGTATCAAAAAAGTTCACACCTGCATCGAGTGCTGCGTCCATAATGCGGAAAGCCTCTTTCTCATCTGTAGCAGGCCCAAAATTCATGGTACCGAGACAGATTCGGCTGACCTTAAGGCCTGATTTACCCAAATACGAATATTGCATGTTGCTTATCCCTCCTGCGTACCTGATTTGAATTCAGCTATATTTTACCCCAGTCGGGAGGTCAGAACAACTTGGCAATGCTATTCTCTATTAGCTTATAGGTAAAATCTATTAAAGTCATAGATTGTATATCTTGGTCAAATGACCTTGGAATATGATACAAAAGAGAGAGTTAATATGAGACGTTACTTTATGAATAATTAATGAATGAAATATAAGGAGTGGACAACCCATGGCAGACGTGAAAAAAATTGCAGTTATTGCAGGTGACGGAATCGGTCCTGAAGTCGTAGCTGAGGCTGAGAAAGTTCTTAAACGTACAGAGGAAGTATTCGGTTATCGTTTTGAGACAGAGCATGCGCTGTTCGGTGGAATCGCGATTGATGAGAAGGGTACACCTCTTCCTGAAGAAACGCTGACAGTATGTAAAAGTGCAGATGCCGTCCTGCTTGGAGCGGTTGGCGGTCCAAAATGGGATAACAACAGCAAGGAGCTTCGTCCGGAAACGGGCCTGCTGGGTATTCGCAAAGCGCTCGGATTGTTCTCCAACCTTCGTCCAGCTGTCGTATTTGATTGCTTGAAGGATGCTTCAACTCTGAAGCCTGAAGTCCTTGAAGGTACAGATCTGATGGTGGTACGTGAGTTGACAGGTGGTATCTACTTCGGAGAGAAGTTCAGACGTGAAAGTGCACAGGGCGAAGAGGCAGTAGATACGTGCGCATATAATGTTACAGAAGTGGAGCGGATCGTTCGTCAGGCGTTCGAAATTGCGCAAGGACGTCGCAAAAAACTGGCTTCTGTAGACAAAGCCAACGTATTGGAAACGTCCCGTCTCTGGCGTGAAGTTGTAAACCGGGTAGCACCGGATTATCCGGATGTTGAACTGGAGCATGTGCTTGTGGACAACTGCGCGATGCAATTGTTGCGTCGTCCATCCAGCTTCGATGTCATCGTAACGGAAAACATGTTTGGGGATATCTTGAGTGATGAAGCTGCGATGCTGACGGGTTCCATCGGCATGCTCGCATCTGCATCACTGGGAGAGGGCAGCTTCGGACTCTATGAGCCGGTACACGGTTCTGCACCGGATATCGCAGGTCAAGGATTAGCCAATCCGATTGCAACGATTCTCTCGCTGGCGCTGATGTTCCGTACAACCTTTGGTTATGCAGAAGGTGCGGATGCCATTGAAGCAGCTGTGTCTGATGTGTTGAACTCAGGACACCGCACGAGTGATATTGCTGTAGACAAGAGCACAGCGATCAGCACAACTGAAATGGGCGATTTGATCGTCGCTGCTATTCAGAAACAGGCGTAATTATATTACCAACAACATGGCAGCCCTTTGTTTCCAATTATGGAATGTACAGAGGGCTGTTCCTTTATGATTTTGGCACGAAAAATCCTTATTTATAATGATTATAAAAAAATAATGTTTATAATCTTGACTTTGGGAAGTCCGGATGATAACATTTTACTTGTACTTGTTATCAAGTATCAAAACATTTTAATTACAGGAAAAGCGTTCGCGTTTTTCTTGATGATGAGCAATCCATATGGATGCTTACATAATCCCAAAGGAGGAATTTTTAGTTATGGCAGAACGTTTGGTAGGTAGACCAGCACCGGATTTCGCAATGGAAACAGTATCGGGAGACGGACAAGACTTTGGTTCCGTTAAACTGTCCGATTATCGTGGTAAATGGCTCGTATTCTTCTTTTATCCTTTGGACTTCACATTTGTGTGCCCAACTGAAATTACAGCTTTGAGCGTTGCTTCTGAGCAATTCAAAGCTTTGGATACGGAAATCCTTGGCGTGAGTGTAGACTCCGTACACAGCCACAAAGCATGGATCAACACACCTGTAGACAGCAATGGTCTGGGTCAATTGAACTTCCCACTGGCTTCCGATATCACGAAGCAAGTGGCTAAAGATTACGGCGTTCTGATCGAAGAAGAAGGCGTAGCATTGCGCGGTCTGTTCATCATCGATCCAGAAGGCGAACTGAAATATCAAGTGGTTAACCACAACGATGTAGGCCGTAGTGTTGAAGAAACACTTCGTGTACTGCAAGCACTGCAATCCGGCGGATTGTGTGCAATGAACTGGAAACCAGGCGACACTAACCTGTAAGCCAAGTCAACTTGAACGGTTTTTGTTCAAGCCCTCATCCCGTTAGGGATTGAGGGCTTTTTGCACCCTTTTGCCGGAAGTTATCACGAAGTTAATCAAAAGTGTTTGAACAAGCGGCTGAACGTGTTAATGATGTAATAAAAGAAAGTCTTCTTTTTATCTGTTGAAAGAGGAATTGATGGCCTTCAAGGCGAATAGGGTATGGAAACCCGGTAAATATTCCGGTGCTCTGCATTTATAATCTGTACATGAATGTGATACACTGATGGAACTATTCCTTTTCGGAAGTGCTGGAAGTGTACGGGATTGAATGTTTAACAAAAAAGTCCCGGCACGAATAAGGAGGGTGAACAAAAATGAGTTACTGTTGTGGGGCAAGTATGGTTGGAACGAAGGGCACGCTGAAGCATTACCGCACCCAGGTTCATAATGTTCCCCTGCTGTTTTGCCCGGTGTGTCACCGGGTTGAGGTGCATTATAAAGTGGAAAATGAATATGAAATTCTCGCTGAATATGCGCATGGAGACGGTGCATCCGAGATCGATTTTCAGGATTATGTAACAGAAGACGAGGATGCTATCTTCGAAAACTGTGTAAACCGTGAGAGTGAGGATGCCATGGTCATTGTGCAGCGCCAGATTGATATGGCTCTGGATTTGCTCAGGCTCGCAAAAGAAACAAAAGACGAGAAGTGGGAAAGCGAACTTAAACGTCGATTAGCTGTGATGAGTCAGCGCAGACTGAAAATTCAGCATAATAAGACCGGACTATAGATGATCTCGGATATATCAAAAAGTAAAGATAATATAAACGAAGCTGAAATTGCCTGTCGGGTGAATCGGCTTCGTTTTTGTGCTTTCTTTCGAAACTAATTCGAGGTTTTTTTTAAAATAATTCCCATTCGACACTTTCTCCGATTGACTCCCTTCTATAAACTTGTCTATGATAAAAACAGACTTGCAAAAGAGGCGGAGCAAATAAATGTTCGTGTTTGGGAATAGGAGAAGGTCAGAATGGAACAAACGTATGTGATTTTCCGGATCAACTGTTGGTTACCGGGAATAGACCAGCTTGAGTTCCGGACATGCCATCCATATTTTCGGCTCAGCCCCCCAACGAAAGGGCACCGGTAATGAACAATAAAATCGGCCCTTCCTGTTTCTGTGATGATATGATGTCCGAATGGCAAGTTTATCATTTACGTGAAAAGGAGGAACCTGACATGATTAGTGAATTTCAGGATACAGTGCCTCAATCAACGGATGGATTCCCGCCTGTACATCTGGATAACAACAAGTATGAGAATGTACTGGAGCATCTGGATAGCGGTATTATGTTGTTTGACAGTCACGGTGTATTGACGTTTATTAACGTTCAGATGGCAAAGTTATTGGAGCTTCCGAGAAGTTTGCTCAGCGGCTGCACCCTGATGCAAATGCTACATCATCCACAGATGAGCCGATTCAAGAAAAAGAAAATTTTACGTATCTATCGGGAAACCATCTTTCATCGTAAGCGCTATCATGAGTTGATTGATGAATATGGAAGGCATTGGCTGGTTACTGTGACGTACGGTGATCAGATGGATGGTGACTTCTTGTTTAGTGTCAAGGATGTATCTGATTATAAACAGATTGAGCAGACCGCTTATCAAAATGACAAACTTGCGATGCTGGGGCGCATTTCAGCGTCTATTGCTCATGAAATTCGTAATCCGTTGACAGCAATCCGCGGGTTCATTCAGTTGCTGCGGCCCCATCTGCTGCAGCTTGGCAAAGATGAGTACGCGCGCATCATACTGACGGAGATTGATCGAGCAAATGATATCATCTACGAATTTTTGAATTCTTCCAAACCGTCAGCACCACAGAAGACGGTCATGTCCGTTGACTCTTTGCTCAAAGAAGTGGTCTTGTTAACAGAGAGCGAAGGGTTGATGAAGGGATGCGAGATTACGCTGGATGAAGGGGATGCCCCACTGAATGTGTCCATTGATGTCAAACAGATTAAGCAGGTTATTTTGAATATGGTGAAAAATGCAATGGATGCTATTGAAGAAGTTGGCGAAGAACATACCGGTCTGATTCGAATATCAACTTCCACGGAAAACAAGTTCGTGGAGATCTCCATCGCCGATAATGGTCATGGGATGGACCATAACACGCTTGTGCGTCTGTTTGATCCATTCTTTACGACCAAGGAGAGCGGAACAGGACTCGGACTCTCGGTGAGTTATCGCATTATTAAGAACCACGGAGGTACCATCTCGGTAGATAGCAAAAAAAGCGAAGGTACACGGTTTAAGATTATGTTACCCTTGGTTTTTTGAGAATAATGATGAGTAAAGGAGTCGGCAAATGGCCGATTCCTTTGTTTTTTGTTGGCAATTAAGGTTATAGTTAGTTATGAATGCGAATACATAAGCTCCATTAACGGAAGGATGGGAATGCGATGGATATCCAAGGAATGGAACAAATGAATCAACAATTGATGAATCATGTGGGAAAAGTCATTGTGGGGAAAGAGCATACCATAGAGCTGGTCATGACAGCGATCATAGCGTCAGGACATGTGCTGCTGGAGGATGTGCCAGGTACCGGAAAAACGATGCTTGCCAAATCGGTAGCCTCTTCATTGGACTGTACATTCCAGCGTATACAGTTTACACCGGACTTGCTTCCATCTGATTTGACAGGTATTCATTTCTTTAATCAAAAAGATGGAGATTTTGAATTCCGACCTGGCCCATTGTTCGCCAATCTTGTATTGGCCGATGAAATTAACCGGGCTACGCCGCGTACGCAATCAAGCTTGCTGGAGTGCATGGAAGAGCGTCAGATCAGTATCGATGGTTCAACGCGACAGCTGGAACGGCCATTTATCGTTATAGCCACTCAGAATCCCGTAGATAACCAGGGAACTTTTCCGCTACCTGAGGCACAGATGGATCGTTTTATGATGAAAATTCGTATGGGTTATCCAAGCAGTGAAGAGAGTGTAGAAATTCTGAGACGCACGGTGGCAAGCCGCTCTGTTGACGATCTGTCGGCTGTGATCAGTCGTGAAGAACTTTTGAAGGCACAGGATATGTATAAAACAGTTCAAATCAACGAAGATTTGCTACGATATATCATTCAGTTAACCGAAGCGACAAGGCAACATCCGGAGCTCTCGCTTGGTGTAAGTCCACGAGGAGCTCAGGCATTACTCAAGGCAAGTCAAGCCTGGGCTGCACTGCATGGCAGAGACTTTGTTTTGCCGGATGATATTAAAGTTCTGGCGGAACCTGTGCTGGCCCACCGACTTGTATTCCGTAACCGGGTCAGACAACAAGAGGGCTTGGCGGAGCGTATCATTCAGGAGCTTCTGAATCAGATAGAAGTACCCACAGAGAACCTCGCTACAAGCGGGCGCTAGTCTTATGGCATTATTATGGCTTGTCCTTGTTGGAGGCATTGTCGTTGGCATACACGGTGTATGGTTCGGACGACCTGCACTACGAAAGCTCAAGTACAGCAGACAATTCAGCAAGCTGCGTTGTTACGCTGGAGATGAACTTGAGATGGTGGAGACGATATCGAATGAAAAACGAGTCTCCGTACCGTGGCTCAGACTTGAATCGATGATGCCTGTGTCGTTTGTATTTCGTTCCGGCTCGGGTATGGATATTAGCCAAGGCGAGATTTATCAGAATCATAAGAGCATTTTTACACTGAAACCTTTTACTCGTATTACACGCAAGCATCCGTTTGTATGTACCCAGCGTGGGATCTATCCACTCAATACAGCAAGCATGACAGGGGGAGATCTCTTTGGCGTGTGGCGCTCCACCAAACCGATTCCTTTGCATATGTCCATGGTCGTGTATCCTTCATTAATGAATACAGAGGATCTTCCGGCGATCTATCAAGTGTGGCAGGGGGAAGTGGAAGTGTCGCGATGGATCGTCGAAGATCCGTTCCTGATTCTGGGTGTTCGTCCCTACGGTGCAGGTGACCCCATGAATCGCATTCACTGGAAGGCGAGCGCACGTACGGGTGAATTACAAGTCTACAAGCAAGGATGGACAGCAGATCCGCAATCCTGGATTGTAGTCAACATTCAGGAGTCGGCAGATATGTGGAGTGTGGTCACTCGTCCGGAAAAGATTGAACGGGCACTTCGTTACGCGGCCACGGCTGCAGTGGATGCCATCGGAAGAGGGTTGCCTGCAGGCTTCGCCCATAATGGTTATCATGTGGGTGGAGGTCGGGATGCACTTCGAATTGAGCCGGATTATGGTACACCTCATCTGGAGAGGCTACTGGAGGCTATGGCAGAGACAGAGTTGAAATGTATGGTGCCGATGGAGCAATTCCTGAATGATGAAGTACGTCTGAATGAAGAAGCGCAGCAAATCCGCAGCTATCTGTTGATTACATCCTATGTATCTGCCGCTATGGAGCACGAGATTGCACGTCTGCACGAACAAGGACATCGCGTGACGATTCTGCCCGTAGAGGACATGAAGGGCGATACGAAGGCGGTGAGTGCATGAGGGACAGACATACAGCGACTATCAAGGCGCTCATAGCGATGCTGTCTGTCATGGTGGCGGGCATGTACCTTTTTCCAATATTTACGCTCGCTTCATTCTACACAATGGAACATTTGCCGTACACATTATTCATCCTGGTTGTTCTCGCGGGTTGGTTGGGACAATTCATTCAGCATAAAATTCCGGGTTATCGTGAGAAAAGTACATTCATTCGTGGAGTAACGGCACTCGTCATAGGACTTCTCTTCGCACTCTTTATTGGGATGAGCCTCATTCTCCCGTTGCCGAATATCATCACACTGGCACTGTGTGGAGTCATCTCGGTTTATGCAGGTCTGACCTTCGAGCCAGCCTTTCATTCTGTTTTGTTATGGCGCTTGCAGATTATAGGGATAATCAGTGCGATCGTGCTTACGGTTGCTTCGGACCAGTTGCAATTCATGCAGCCATTGCAAGCCTACACGATATGGATCTATATTGCAGGAGTGATCAGCTTTGCCTTCTGGCTGGTTGGACGATATATGCTACAACTGGACCGGGCAATACTCAATGACGGCAAGCGAAAATTAGTACTGCGCGATTTTGCGCGTGCGAATCATCAGCGCTTCATGTGGATGTTTATTGTCATCGTCGCCATCGGTGCTTTCCCAAGTTTGGCTGCGTGGTTGAGACCGCTACGCGACCGTTTGCTCGCATGGATTCGGGGATGGTTTGGCCCGATTTCCAGTGAGGAGCCACGACTACCCATGGACGACCCTAATCAGCCGTTAAATATACCGCAGGAATGGAGAGAGCCACCTTCCGAGCCCTCGGTCTTCTGGAACATTCTCGGATGGGTAGTGATGTGTGCTGTAGCAGGAGCAATCCTGTGGCTGCTTCTCCGGTTGGGACAGAAGGCGATAAACAGACTTATGGATCGATTCAAGGGGATATTACAACCCGGTGAAAAGAAGGCAGAACCACGGACGGAATATATGGATGTCAGTGAGACACTTGAGGCACCGGCAAAAGTCCGAAAACCTTGGTTTCGGAAGAAAGAAGCGCCACCAGTACAGGATGCTGAACGTATCCGATATTACTACCGGACATGGATGGACAGGGCTGCTCACCGAGGCGTGGGAATACAGGGGACGCAGACTCCGCTGGAGGCTGCACAGACCATTATTCAGAATGGTGTGAAGCCGGAAGAAGATGAGCTGTCCAAGAGACTGCCAGATACGTATAATGCCGTTCGTTATGGAGAGAAAGCTCCTGACGGCAACGATATGGTTGAGATTGATCGAATCTGGAAATCTTATCGAAGTAAATAAGCCCGGAATCCCTTTACTTTTCTTGTCACGTTCAAGTATCATGAGAGGAATACACAAGTTGGTCAGAAAAGGAGCAGACATTAATGAAGACAAATCATTGCAAAATTGTAGATTGTACGATCCGTGATGGCGGACTGGTGAATAATTGGGACTTTAGCGTGGACTTTGTTCAACAGTTGTATGCTGGATTGAATGAAGCTGGCGTTGATTATATGGAAATTGGATATAAGAACTCTCCGAAATTGCTTAAAGGTGCCGAGGAAGCAGGACCATGGCGTTTCCTGAACGATGATTTCCTGCGTAAAGTTATTCCTCAAAAGGGCAATACCAAACTGTCTGCACTGGTTGACGTGGGACGTGTGGACGAGAATGATATCTTGCCTCGCAGTGAGAGTATGCTGGATCTGATCCGGGTTGCGTGCTACAGCAAAGATGTAGACAAGGCACTTGCACTGGTTCAAACATTCCATGATCGTGGATATGAAACAACACTTAATATTATGGCCCTCTCCAATGTTATGGAGAATGAGTTGCTGGAAGCATTTGAATTGATCAAAGAAAGCGCTGTGGATGTTGTCTACATTGTAGATTCCTACGGAAGCCTGGACCATAATGATGTGAAATACCTGGTAGAGAAGTTCAAGACCCACTTGCCTAACAAGCGTCTTGGCGTTCACACACATAACAACATGCAACTGGCGTTCTCAAACACTTTGGTTGCGGCTGAACTGGGAGTTGAACTGCTTGATGCTTCTGTGTATGGTATGGGACGTGCGGCAGGTAACTGCCCAACGGAATTGCTCGTAGCTCATCTGAAAGGTACGAAATACAATCTGCGCCCAGTACTCGGTGTATTGGAACAGTTGATGGTACCGCTCAGAGAAAAAGAAGAATGGGGCTACATACTTCCTTACATGATTACAGGTGCATTGGACGAGCATCCGCGTTCGGCCATGGCGCTTCGTTCATCGGAAGACAAGGACAAGGTTGTTGATTTCTATGATAAATTAACAACACCTGAAGTGAATTTCGATAAGTAATATAGTCTTAAATACAGTTGCAAACTAGGGAAACATGGACTCCACCTGGAGATCCATGTTTTTTAGTTCTTAATGCCTTGTTTTTGTCCATTTTTATGAATAAATATTCCTAGGAGTAACTATTTTTTAGTTCACGTATACAGAATTAAATGTTATTATGTACCAGATAGCATGTGTATACATGTGAATTGAACGTTGGTAAATATGTTTTTTGTCGAATTGTGTAGCAGATTTGACAAGTTTGGTTATGTAATTCAGGATAGGTGACCCCGGGAAGGAAAACACGGCATGAAGGTTAATCTGCAAGATCAGAGAAAAATAGGTTGGGTCGCTGTATGTGGCTTATTGTGTTTCCTCGCAAGTCAATGGTTTCGTTCTTCCAGCTCTGATCTGATCATATCGGGTTACCCGGTTTTGACACTCTTGGGTGGATTCGCTGCAGTAGCGGCTTGTATCGGCATTTATAACCAATGCTGGTTGTTTCGGACACAGAAATTGACACTTCGGAGGGTGTTGCTAACAACGCTCTTTTTATTAATAGGTCTATTTGAACTGGTTCATATTGTGTCCTTTGCAGAAGAGATTCCCAACGGAGCAATGATGGAATCAGAGTTCTCCTTGATGATGTCAACCATGGGATCTTTGGTATGTTCAGTGGGGTTGCTGCTCGTGTATACCTTAAATGAGAAGGAAATTGCATTACCACGCAAATTTTTACTGTTCAGTGGGACATTAGGTACCTTTGTTATTTTATACACCTTGGCTATTCAGGAATGGAGCATGTTGCCCCACATACTTGAGGGTGAAGTGTTAGGTGGATTTTTCACCCGGGTTCATTTTATGGTCGGATTGCTGTATGGCATTATTGCCGTTATTTTGTTTGTCCAGTGGAAAAAAACCAGAGATGGTGATTTGCCATTGATTCTATGTGGCATCCTGTGTTTCTTCTTTGGGGAATGTTATTTTGTTTCCGCAACAGGGTTGAACGATCTCAATCTACTATTCGGATTGCTCAGTAACTGTATGGCCTATTTCTTCATCCAAAAAGGGCTGTACACGTCCGTAGTGGATACGCCGTTCCTGCAACAGCAGGTTGCAGAAGCCAAGATGAACTATATTGCTCATCATGATGATGTAACGGGACTTCCAAACCGTCGTCGCCTTTCGCAGCGCTTAAAAATGATGATGGATGATGCCGTGGTACAGGAGCAGCTTGTCGGTATGCTGGTCCTGAATATTAATCGCTTCAAGACCATTAATGATTCGCTCGGACAGCAAGCGGCCAATCGGGTTCTGCACCAGGTAGGTCAACGTCTGAAACATTCATCACTTCCAGGGGAAGAAGTATTCGGCTTGGGAAGAGATGAATTTGCAATAACGATGACAGAGTTCAGTACAACCGATACAGCGTTGCGGCGGACGAGATCGATTCTGCAGCTTTTTGAGAAGCCGATCTTGGTTGACGGCAATGAGTACCACCTTACGCTTGGAATCGGCATGGCGATTTTCCCTCATGATGGTGAGTCTCCACAGGAGATAATCCAGAATGCAGATACGGCTCTTCATAGTGCCAAGGAACAGGGTATGGAATTGAATCGTTTTGCACATACGATGCAGATGAAGGCCCAGGAACGTTTGCAGCTCGAGAACGATCTGCGTAAGGCGTTGGATCGAGGTCAATTCTATTTGGTTTATCAGCCGCAGGTTAATCTGCAAAGTGGGTTGATTGTTGGTATGGAAGCACTGGTACGCTGGCAGCACCCGCAGCGGGGCTTGGTATCTCCGGCAGAATTCATTCCCCTGGCAGAAGAAAGTGGGCTGATTGTGCCGCTTGGCGAATGGGTACTTCGTGAAGCTTGTGCGCAGAACAAGCAATGGCAGGAAGCTGGTTATCGTAAACTGTGTGTTTCGGTGAATCTGTCCATGAGACAGTTCAGGCATTCTCATCTATTGGACAATATCAATGGCATTCTCAAGGAGACAGGGCTTGAGCCTGTATGGCTAGAACTGGAGATCACGGAGAGTATGACATTTGATAAAGATCGGGCATTTGAGCAGTTGCGTAAAATTAAAGAAATTGGTGTGCATATCAGTATTGATGATTTTGGAACGGGGTACAGCTCGTTGCATTATCTGAAGGACCTGCCGATTGATCGGCTCAAGATTGACCGTTCGTTCGTTAATGAAGTCATGGAGGACAGCAATAACGCTGCGATCGTATCTACCATTACTTCAATGGCGCATCATTTACATCTGAAAGTGACGGCTGAGGGCGTGGAGAACGAAGATCAGATGGTCTTTCTTCGTAATCAACATTGTCATGAGGCTCAGGGGTATTTCTTCAGTAAACCAATTGAGGCGGCTGATTTTGAAAAGCAGTTTTTAAGAGATGTGGATAAACCCACAGGATAGCGAACAGTGGGGGCGCGTGAGTGCTCCTGCTTTTTAATATGGATGCGTAATGAAATAAATGGTAAATACGACTTGCATGCTGTAGAGGTTCATGGTATATTATTCTTTGTAAAATCACTGTTAACTTCATCGTCATTCATGCGGGTGTAGTTCAATGGTAGAACTTTAGCCTTCCAAGCTAATAGCGTGGGTTCGATTCCCATCACCCGCTTCATTAAGCAGTACCAAAGCCCTTGCGATGCAGGGGCTTTTTTTTGTCCTAAAAGAATCTGGGTGTAATAGCGATCAGAAGATTGTCTGGCATCGGAGTGACCAGTGTATGGATTTATTAGTTCTGATTATATAACCTTTGCTTTTTTACAATAATCTGGTACAATAACTGAGAAATTGATACTACACATGAATGAGAGGTAACCATACGTCCCATGAAGTAAAACACATGAATTGAACCCCAGTTAACTGCAGACGGTTTTATAACGCAGTCAGCCAGAGCGGCTGAGCAATGAGGGGATTCGTGTGTCCAAATTCAGCTATGGGATCAGGTGTGGAACCAGTAAGCCTTTGAGGTTTACGTGTACCCTGTATTTGGGGTTTCTTTTGTTCATGCCGTAGCTTACCCTAGTTCTGTCTTTGAATGCAATCCTGAATTGCCAAACCGCCGGCTGATGCCAGCGGTTTTTTTTGTTCAGCAAAAAGGATGCAGGAAGGATGAGGCCTCATGATGACATTGGTACGCTTACATGAAGTATCAAAAGAGTGGAACGGCAAAGAATTATTTACAGGATTGAATCTGGAGATTAATGAGGGCGAGCGGCTCGCCATTCTGGGTCGCAACGGATGCGGCAAGACAACGTTGTTACGTATCATTTTGGGTGAAGAGCATGGTAGTGGACGGATTGAACGTCATATTCCTCAGCAGGAATGGGGGTTCATGCGTCAGCGCTCGGAGATTGAGATGGGGATGAATGTACTTGATGCGGTCCGACGTGAGAGCGGTCAGATCTATGAAGTGAAACGGGAACTGGAGGAACTGGAACAACGCTTGAGCATCAGCAGTGAGGCGGATGATGAGCTGCTTGCAGCCTATACGCAAGTGACGGTTCAATATGAACAGTTGAACGGTTATATGTGGGAGACCGAAGTAGAGAAGGTGCTGACACGCCTTGGATTGTCCGCAGAACATTGGAACAGACCCTATCATTCCTTAAGCGGTGGGCAAAAAACAAAGGCCCGTTTGGCTGGTCTGCTTGTCAGCAAGCCCAAATTCCTGATACTGGATGAACCGACGAATCATCTGGATGAGGGAAGCATGCGCTGGCTTGAAGAGTGGTTGTCCTCATATGAAGGTACGCTGTTATTTGTATCTCACGATCGTACGTTTATTGATCAGGTAGCTACAGGAGTCATTGAGTTCAGTGCAGAGGCTCTGACCAAATATAAGGGCGGATACTCCGACTACAAGATCCACAAAGAGCGTGAATTACGGGAACAGGAAACGATCTACCGCAGGCAGGAGTTGGAACGTAAGGCGCTGGAAGAGACGATTCGAAATTATCAGGAATGGTTCCATAAAGCGCATAACTCAGCGACCGATGTGGAGGTGAAGATCACCCAGAGCTTTTACAAAGCCAAAGCCAACAAAAATATTTCTCGTTACCATGCAAAACAAAAACAGTTGGAGCGTTTGGAAAAGGAACGGGTGGATAAACCTCGTGAAGCTACCAAGTTGAACATGGAACTACAGATGAGCACACTGGCTGCACGTCAGCTGCTTGCGCTGGAAGAGGTGAGTTTTTCGTATACACGTAACCAGCCACTGCTGCGCGATCTTCGAATTACTGTGGAACGCGGAGATCGGCTTGCTGTACGGGGCCCTAATGGAACGGGCAAGACGACACTGCTGAAGTTGATGATTGGTGAGCTGGAACCTTCGCAAGGCAAGGTAACACGGCATCCACAGCTGAGAATTGGTTACTTTTCACAGGAACTGGAAGGGCTTCCCGAGAATCAGACGCTTCTGGATAGCTTGCTTACCCTTCCATCCATGACACAAAGTGCGGCACGGACCATTCTGGGATGTTTTCTGTTTTCCAGGGATGATGTATTCAAGCGGATCGGGGATTTGAGCATGGGGGAAAAGTGCAGAGTGGCATTTCTAAGGCTATACTTTGGCGGAGCCAATCTGCTGGTGTTGGATGAACCAACCAATTACCTGGACATCGATACCCAGGAAGTCATGGAGAATGTATTGAAACAGACGTCAGGTGCTTTGGTGCTTGTATCTCATGACCGGATGCTAACGAAGACACTCGCGAATCGGTTGTGCGATCTGGAGGCTGGAGGCACAGCAACCCTGTTTGAAGGAGGTGTATCCGATTGGGAGCAGTCCAGCAAACTCCGGGAAATGGCGCTGGAGACCCGGGAATCCGATGACGAGCGATTGCGACTTGAAATGCGATTATCTGAATTGCTATCTCCTGTGAGTACTGCTGGGAAAGACAGTCTAACACTGCCCGAACATGCGAATGAACGAGCAGCCGAGGCAGCGGAGATTCGAGAAATCCAGCAGCGCTTGAGACAATTGAAAGATAAGGGTGCAAGCATAAAATAGAACATGGACGACTTGCTATTTCGATCTATTTTGCATATAATTATGAACGATCATCGATGATTACATCGATACAGGTAAGTGTTCAAAAAGATCGGTTTTCAGTACCAAGAAGATGGGATGAAGATAGAAATGGAGTAGCGGAGCGTAGGAGAACTACGTGAGACACGGACATTTCGGCTGAATGCCATATTCGAAGCTGATGATGCCGCTAGGCATCATTCGTAATCAAAAGCGGACTTTTTAAACAACCTCTAGTAGGTATAACTAACAAGTAAACGTGATGATGGAGATAAGTAAGCAGTGCCTCTGTACAGGGAGGAAGCGCCGTAGATTGAGAGCGTTTCTGTAGAACAAGGCTGCTGAAATTCACTCCGAAGCGGTTCCCTGAACCTGTTTGTGTGTAAACACAGAGACAACAGTAGGGGCAAACGGTTAACGGTCGTTATTCCGTACAAAGTGAGACAGAACCAGTTGCAGACCGAGTGGGTTGTGCAGCAATGGATGTCTAACAAGGGTGGTACCACGGTCTTTTCGTCCCTTCAGGGGAGAGAAGGCCTTTTTTTGTTGCAAAAACACCACAAAAAGGGGGCAATTACACATGAAAGAACGTTTAGAGGCATTGAAGATCGAAGCGCTGGAGCAGTTGTCTGGTGTGAGTGATCCGCAGACGCTGAGTGATCTGCGTGTGAAGTATTTGGGGAAAAAGGGTGCATTGACTGAAATTTTGCGCGGTATGGGTGCGCTTAGTGCGGAGGAACGTCCAGTTATTGGTCAAGTAGCCAATGATGTTCGTGCTGCCATTGAGGAAGTCATCGACAGCAAGCAAGATCAGTTCCAGAAGGAAGAGACAGCGAAGCGTCTGCAATCTGAGAAAATTGATGTAACCCTGCCAGGACGTCGTGGACGTCAAGGCGGACTGCATCCACTGACCAAAGTGGTACAGGAGATCGAAGATATTTTCATCGGTATGGGATACCGCGTTGCGGAAGGTCCTGAAGTCGAAATGGATTATTACAACTTTGAAGCATTGAATCTGCCGAAGAATCACCCGGCGCGCGATATGCAGGATTCCTTCTATGTTACAGAAGACTTGTTGATGCGTACCCATACGTCTCCGGTTCAAGTTCGTACCATGCAGGGCATGAAGGGCGAAGTACCTGTCAAAGTCATCTGCCCAGGTAAAGTATACCGCCGTGATGACGACGATGCGACGCACTCTTTCCAGTTCAATCAGGTGGAAGGATTGGTCATCAGCGAAAACATTCGTATGAGCGATCTGAAAGGAACCCTGCTGCAATTCGTGCGCGAAATGTTCGGTTCCCACACGGAAATTCGACTGCGTCCAAGCTTCTTCCCGTTCACGGAGCCAAGTGCGGAAGTGGATGTAACTTGTGTACAATGCGGCGGCAGCGGTTGTCGGGTATGTAAACAAACAGGCTGGCTTGAAATTCTGGGCGGCGGTATGGTTCACCCGAAAGTGCTTGAGATGGGCGGATATGATCCGGAGAAATATAGTGGTTTCGCATTTGGTATGGGCGTAGAGCGTATCGCCATGCTGAAGTATGGTGTTGATGACATCCGTCACTTCTACAACAGTGATCTGACCTTCCTGAAGCAATTCGGACGGCTGTAACTTTACAATAAATAGATCTGCATTCATAGAGCAAGCGTTAGGAACGGCAACACCAATTTATAGATGAAGGAAGTGAACGTCCATGAGAGTATCGACAGATTGGCTGTCTGATTATATTTCCCTTGAAGGTGTGACGCCACAGGAATTGGCAGAGAAAATCACCCGGGCGGGAGTCGAGATTGATGTAGTGGAGAACCGCAACAAGGGCGTGAATAAAGTTGTTGTGGGTTATGTGAAGAGCAAAGAGAAACACCCCGATGCAGACAAACTTAATGTATGTGTCATCGATGCCGGCCAGGAAGAAGATCTGCAAATCGTGTGTGGTGCGAAAAATGTGGATGCAGGCCAAAAGGTAGTCGTAGCTCTGGTTGGAGCGAAGCTCCCAGGTGGATTGGATATCAAAAAAGCCAAACTGCGCGGCGTTGTCTCCCTTGGCATGATCTGTTCCGCCAAAGAACTGGGCATGAACGATAAATTGCTGCCTAAAGATCAGCAGGAAGGTATTCTCGTTCTGCCAGAACAAACGGAGATTGGCACGCCAATCAGCCAGGTTCTTGGTCTCGACGATCATGTGCTTGAGCTGGACCTGACACCGAACCGTTCCGACTGTCTCAGCATGCGTGGTGCGGCTTATGAAGTGGGTGCCATCCTGGGTCGTGAAGTGAAGCTGCCGAGTCCCAAAGACCAACTGGTTGAGGTTGGTGATGCGGCTGCGAATCATATCTCTGTAGAGATTAAGGCGCAGGAGCAATGCAGTCACTACGCGGCTCGTTATGTAACCGGCATTAAGCTTGGTGCTTCCCCGCTGTGGATGCAAAACCGTCTCATGGCTGCAGGTGTTCGTCCGATCAATAATATCGTTGATATCACGAACTATGTCATGCTGGAATATGGTCAACCGCTGCATGCATTCGATGCGGATAAGCTGGATAAAGGCCATATTGAAGTGCGGATGGCTAACGAAGGCGAAACGATTGTTACGCTGGATGGCCAGGAGCGGAAGCTAGAGCCGCACATGTTGCTCATCACAGATGGCGTGAAGCCAGTAGCTATCGCTGGGGTTATGGGTGGCGAGAATTCCGAGGTATCGGAAGGCACAGTGAATCTGTTGCTGGAGTCCGCCAAGTTTGACGGCGGAACCGTTCGGAAAACGTCGCGCCAACTGGGGCTGCGTTCCGAAGCAAGCATGCGTTTTGAAAAGGAAGTAGATCCGGGTGCAGTCATTACGGCTTTGGATCGTGCAGCCGAACTGATTCAACGTTATGCTGAAGGTGAAGTGCATCAGGGAATCGTGGAAGCTGGAGCAGAAGCGGCAGAGAAACGTGTAATTCAATTGTCGCTGGACAGACTGAATCGTTATCTGGGAACAGATCTTTCATTGCTTGAGGTGAAAACCATCTTCGCTCGCTTGCACTTTGCATGTGGTGATGCTGATCAAGGATTACTGGATGTGGAAGTGCCAACACGCAGAGGGGATATTACGCTCGATGTAGACTTGTTTGAAGAGATCGCGCGTCTGTACGGATATGACAACATTCCAACCACATGGATTGAAGGGCCGACGACTCCGGGGGCTTATACACGCTCACAAGCGATGCGTCGCACCATTCGTGAATTGCTCTCAGGCAGTGGCTGGCAGGAGATGATCAGTTACTCCTTTGTACACCCGGATAAAGTGACACTGTTCCCGGCGTTGACACAAGGCAGTAAAGCTGTGAAGCTAGCGATGCCTATGAGTGAGGACCGCAGTGTGCTTCGTACGAGTATTTTGCCGCAAATGCTGGATGCAGCGGTGTATAACATGAACCGTAAACAGGATTCACTGGCAGTATTTGAAGTGGGCAATGTGTTCTTCACTGAAGAAGATCAGTTGACCAAGCAACCGCATGAGATTCCAGTACTGGGCTTACTGCTCACTGGGAATCGTGCAACCCAGCAGTGGAATGTTGGAGCAGAGAAAGTAGACTTCTTCGATCTGAAAGGTGCGCTTGAACATCTGTTCGCCTATGTGGGTCTGGAACAACGCATTCGCTTGGTAGCGAACAGCCCTGAAGGATTCCATCCGGGACGTTCCGCATCGGTTTACCTGGAAGGGAAAGATGGCGGGGAAGGCACATTGATCGGTACGCTGGGTCAACTGCATCCGGAACTGCAACAGCAGTATGATCTGAATGATGTGTACATCGCAGAGATTGCACTTGAATCGATCTACAGTGAAGCGGACGCTGACATTCGTTATCGTGAACTTCCGCGTTTCCCAGCCATGGAACGTGATATCGCGGTTGTTGTGAATGAGGATATTGAAGCTGGAGATATGCTGCGCGCCATTCGTGAATCCGCAGGTGAATTGTTACAAAACGTACAGGTATTCGATGTGTTTACTGGCAGCAAACTGGGTGAAAACAAGAAGAGCGTGGCGATGGCACTGGTGTACCGGAATCGTGAACGTACACTGACCGATGAGGAAGTTACTGAAGTTCACGCCCGTGTAGTGACTCGTCTGGAAGAGCAATTCGGAGCGGAATTGCGTAAATAGGACAGAAGAAGATTTTTTGAACAAAGATTAGCAGGAATTGTTTGAAGTCACATCGAATCCTTAGCATTAGAGGATCGATGTGACTTTTTTGTGATTACAGCTTAGAATCAACATACAGACTTGAAGGAGGGCACAACTGTGACTACACCTGATCGTACACGCGTCACCGTAGAGATCTACGGGACTTCCTATAAACTGGTTGGCAGCAGTGCCGACTATATGAAACAAGTAGCTAACCTGGTAGATGAGCGTATGAGCGCGATCTCCAAGCAAAATTCCCGTCTGGATACTCCGCGTATTGCGGTGCTGGCGGCTGTACATATGGCTGAACAGTCTCTTCAGACTCATGAAATCCGGAATGAACTGAAGATGCTTACTGGAGAACGTACAGAACTGAGAAACGAATTGAATCGGTTGAACGCCATACAAAATGAACATCAAGAAGAATTGGAACGTCGTGATCAGTCTCTTGCTGAATTGCAGAAGCTGAAGCTCGAAGCCGAACAGGCCCTGCAAAAGGCCGAAACGGACAAAAAATCAGAGGTAGCCAAGTTGAATACGCTGCTGGAGCAAGAACGTGCTCAAGCAACGGAGCGAGTGCAGAAATTGCAGGCCCAAGCGACGGCACAACTGAAGGAAGCAGAAGCCAAGGGCATGAAACAGCTGAAGGAAATGGAAGAGAAAGCGGCTAATCAGCTTAAAAATGCACAGGCACAGGCTGCTTCCCAGCTAAAAGAAGCTCAGAACCGTTCTGCAGCTGAATTGCAGCAGGCGCAGGCAAAAGCTGCGGCGCAATATAAAGAGTTGCAGGACAAGACTGCAGCTCAATTGAAAGAAGCCGAAAGCCGTGCCGTTGCAGAACGTCAACAGATTGAAGCCACGGCTGCGCAACAGGTTCGGACAGCGAAGGAAGAAGCCGAGTCGGCCATTTTGTCCGAGTTGGAGCAGGCAGAGAGCAATCTGAAGAAAGCTCAGGAAGAAGCGACACTGCGATATAATGAACTTCAGCAACAGATGGAACTTCGTCTTCAACAGGCTGAAGAAAAAGCGCTGCAACAGACGCAAGCGCTCACGGATCAGGCGAATCAGGAACGGGCTGATTTGCAGGAACAAGCGGAGCAGAAGCGCCTGACTGAGATAAATCAGTTGAATGCGGAGTTCAAGGCGTTATCCGAGCAGATGGAACTCGAATGGATGGAGAAAGAAGCAGCCCTCGAGGAACAATTGCAGCAAGCCAAGGAAGCAGCAGCATCCCAGGCAACAGAAGCCGCATCGGCTGCAGAGGCCATACTGCAAGAAGAACGGGGCAAGCTTAAGCAGCAACTTGAGGAACAACGTAAACAGGCGGAGACTCGACTATTAGATGTCGAAGAGCAATTGGAAGAAGTGATGACCCAGCTCATCAGTGCACAGGACATGGTTGCAGAGCAAGAACAGCAGCTTCAGCACGAGCGTGATCAATTGGAAACGTTGCGTCATGAGTATGAGGGTCGTAAACAGGAGCAGGAAGTTCAGGCTCGCCGAATCACGGAACTGGAGCAGCAACTGGCACAGTTGAAAGAGGATCGTTCCCAGTTACAGGAGCTTCTCCGTGAAACGGAGCAGGCTGCTCAGCAATCTCGTGATGCACAGCAACAATGGAAGCAGAAGTATAATGAAACTGTTGATAGAGAAGCCTCTCTCACAGCCCAGCTACGCAAACTTCAGGAGCAACACACACAGCTTGAACAGGAAGCCCAAAAGCTTCGTCAGGCTGAAGTGAAGTCGGAAGAGGAACAGCGCAGGTTGCATAAGGTGCTTGAACAGGCTCATGCTGCGGTGCGTACATTGCAGCATGAGATCAGCACACTCACGGAACGTGAGCAGTCCTGGAAAGACCTTGCTGAGCAGCGATTGGCTGAGATCGGCGACCTGGAGAATCAGATACTCGAAGTTGCTGAACAAAATGAAACGCTGGAGTCTGGTGTGCAATCCCTTCATGATGAATTGTCCGTGGTGAAGGAAGAATCTCGTTTCAATCATGAGGAGGCTGTGCATTATCAAAAGGACGCAGAGCTTTTGGAAGAGAAGTGCAAACAACTTGAAGTTGAGTTAAATGGGGTCCGGGAAGAGTTGAACCGACTTCAGGATAGTTATAAACAAATCCGTAATGATTACAGTGATGCATTACAACGAGAAGAAAATTACAGTTCCAAGCTTGATGAATTGAGTAAGGAGAAACAAGAGATTGTAAGTGCGCTTGAAGAAACAAGACAGTCTTCAGCGAAACTGTCCGAGCGGTACTCGGAGCAAGAGAGCCGGTTAGCCCAGACCGAAGAAGAAGCGTTGGAGTGGCAGATCAAACACGAAGAGTTGGCAGTCAAACAGGCTGAGTTGTCATCTCGTCTGGAGCAGCTTACAAGACGTGAAGAAGAACTCCGCTCAAGTGTTGAACAAGCAGAGCAGAACGACCAGGTGTGGCAACGGCGTGCAGATGAATGGGCGGCTCAGGAACAATCCTGGCAGGAACGCTGGGCTGCGCTTGAGAATGAACTCACGGTATGGAAGAGAGAAAGTGCGGCAAGTAGCGAATTGCTGGAGGGACTGGAGCAAGAACGGCAGCAGCTGGACAAGTTACGAGCTGAGGCAACCCTGGAGAAACAGACCATTGAAAATGAACTGCTTGAGATGGGAGAGCGTTACGAACTAGCGGCCAATCAATTACGTTTGTTACAGGTTGAACGCGAAATGGAGCAGGAAAAGGCAGAGCATCTGAATAAGGAATATCGTCAGTTGCATGATGAATATACGAAATTGCAGACGGAATATAACGAATGGATTGAATTGATTGAACAGGACCAGACCTAGCGGATTGATTGTAGCAGAACTGGCTCGTGTGCAACGCACTCTGGTACAATTTGTTATACTAAAGAAGGAGCTCCCGTCGCTGCGGGGGCTCCTTGTCTTGAATACTATTCTTCAACGATAATTTTGGAGATCATGCTGCTGTGTCCGGAACCACAGAAGACCGAACAGGACATTTCAAATTCACCGACTTTGTCCGGGGTGATCACTTTGGAACTATTTCTGGTGTCGAGCGTAAGATTCAGCTCAGGCACGAGAATACCGTGGTTTCCGTTTACATTTTCATAAACAATTTTAACCGGGACACCTTTTTTAAGATGGTACTCGGGTTGATCAAATTCGTAGTTGCTTGCCTTGATGACCAGTTCTTCACTGGCTGTAACGTCAGCATCTGACCCGTTGCTGTCAGAGTCTGCGGACTGATTCGCTCCTCCGCATGCAGCGAGGACCAGAATTAACATACAGGCAGCAAGCCATGCTATGCCTTTCTTCATCATGTGCCTCCTTAGGGTAATATGGGTAAAATGTGAATGATTGCTCCAGTCATCATACCGCAATATGTGGATGCCTGTACACGCTGCGTATGTCGTTTTTTTTGAAAATTGTATGTGTTTGTTGCACTATCGTTACGGCCCGAATGAAATAAACCTCTTCCGGCAAAGGCCTTCAGAGGTTTAGGAGTATTCATGCACACGAAAAGGAGAAACTGATATTAGCTTTTGGAGCTTCGTCCGGCATCAAAAGGGGTGGATACGGGGATGAACAGATCGATAATCCCGATAACCAGTGCGGCCAAGATGGCACCGAGCAGGCTGACCTCAACATGATCTACAACATATTGACCTAGCCAAATCACCAGTGCGCTAACGATAAACCCGACAATACCGCGACCAAAGGGGTTGACCCTTTTGCCGAAGATACCTTCAATGATCCAGCCGAGCAGGGCAATGACGAGAGCAAGCAACAGAGCGCTCCAGAAGCCACCAACGGCGAATCCGGGAACGATCCAGCTGACCACCACTAAAACAATTGCGGCGATGACAAATCGCACGACATGTCCCAGAAAATTCATGGTGTTTACCTCCTTTTATTCGGATTGAACTGAGCAGGGTTCTCCAAGGGTTTGGAGAGGTTGCACAATCCTGACACCTGTAGTTTGTGGTGCTATGGTTGAAGTTATGTGTGGAAGGATTCGTTAAATAGCGCAAGAAAGTTTCTTTCGTTATAATACAGATATAGTTTGGAAGGAGTTGTACACTTGGACACGAAAATTTTACACACACTGGAATATCGCAAGATTTTAAATACATTGCTTAGCTTTGCCCAAACTACGATGGGTAAAAAGAAAGCGGAGCAACTTGAACCGATCAGTGAGCTTGAAGAAGTGAAGCGGTTGCTGCAGCAAACCGATGAAGCATTCACATTTGATCGTCTGAAAGGCTCGCCGTCTTTTGGAGGGATTGTAGATATTACGGCCTCGATCAAACGTGCTGAAATTGGAGGAACGCTTAATCCTCACGAACTTTTGGGAATATCCAATACGACCTTTGCTGCACGGCGTTTGAAACGCCTGATCGCCACTCTGCATGAAGATGAGACGATTGAATCCTTGTTTTATATCAGCGAACAACTGTCAGAGCAAAAAACGCTTGAGGATGCCATCAAAATCTGTATCGACGATAATGCAGAAGTTGCCGACAGTGCAAGCGTAACGTTGGCGCAGATTCGTCGTGAGCTTAGAGGCGGAGAAGCACGGATTCGCGAGAAACTGGATTCCATGATTCGATCCTCTACCGTATCCAAGATGTTGCAGGATCAGCTCATTACGATCAGAGGGGACCGTTTTGTTATCCCGGTGAAAGCGGAATATCGTTCGTACTTCGGTGGGATTGTGCATGACCAATCCGGTTCAGGTGCAACATTGTTCATTGAGCCGGAATCCATCGTTGCAATGAACAACAAATTGCGCGAGACCCGGATTCGGGAAGAACGCGAAATAGAAATCATTTTGCAGAAATTGACGGCGCTTGTCAGCGAACAGGGAGAATGGCTGCTGTATGATGTCGACTTGCTGGGCTCTCTTGATTTTATCTTTGCCAAGGCACGCCTGGCTCGTGAGCTGAAAGCAACGTTGCCACGCATGAATGACCGCGGATTCCTTAAGCTCAAGAAAGGGCGTCATCCGCTGATTCCGATTGAAAATGTAGTCCCAATTGACATTGAGCTGGGCAATGATTACACATCCATCATCGTGACAGGTCCGAATACGGGTGGTAAGACGGTAACGCTCAAAACAATTGGATTGCTGAGCCTGATGGCAATGTCCGGTTTATTCGTTCCGGCAGAGGATGGCAGTCAGCTATGTGTATTTGATGCGATCTACGCCGATATTGGTGACGAGCAGAGTATTGAGCAGAATCTGAGTACCTTTTCCAGTCATATGACAAACATCATTCGCATTCTGAAAAATATGACACCGAAAAGCTTGGTATTGCTCGATGAACTTGGAGCAGGAACTGATCCGGCTGAAGGTTCCGCACTGGCGATCTCTATGCTGGAGCATATGCACCGGACGGGATGTCGCATGGTTGCAACTACCCATTACAGTGAACTGAAAGCATACGCATACGAGCGTAAAGGCGTCATTAATGCCAGTATGGAATTTGACATCAATACACTGAGTCCAACCTATCGCCTTCTGGTGGGTGTACCAGGACGAAGTAATGCATTTGCCATTGCAGAGCGTCTGGGGCTGCCGGGTTACATTCTCGACTACGCTCGTGGCGAAGTGAAGGAAGAGGATCAACGGATCGAGCACATGATTGCTTCTCTTGAAGAGAACCGACTTACGGCAGAGCAAGAGCGTGAGAAGGCGGAGATCTTGCGTCAGGACATGGAGAAATTACGCAGTCGGCATCAGACTGAACTGGAAAAGCTGGAACAGCAGCGTGATCGTCGGATTGAGAAAGCAGAAGAAGATGCACGGGGCATTGTGGACAAGGCTCGTGTGGAGGCGGAAAAAATTATAGCAGATCTTCGCCAGCTGGCTATGGAAGAAGGTGCTTCCGTGAAGGAGCACAAACTCATTGCTGCCCGCAAACAGCTGGACGAAGCTGAACCGGAGAAACGCAGGAAAACCATCAAGAAGACGGCGGCAGCACCGAAGACTCGTGCCATCGGTCCTGGTGATGAAGTGTTAGTCTATAGTTTGAATCAAAAAGGCCATGTTGTGGAGATGTCGGGTAGCAAAGACGCCATGGTGCAGCTGGGGATCATGAAAATGAAAGTCTCTCTGGATGACCTGGAACTGCAGCAATCGGCTCCGGCAGCCAAACCGAAGCAAAAACCGGTAACTGGTATGAAACGCACGCGTGATGACAATGTGAAGAGTGAACTGGATCTGCGTGGTACCAACCTGGAAGAAGCCCTGATGGAGACAGACCGTTTCATTGATGAAGCTTTCCTCGCCAACCTGGGCCAAGTATATATTATTCATGGTAAAGGTACAGGGATTTTACGTTCCGGGATTCAGGATTACCTGCGTAAGCATAAACATATTAAAAGTTACCGGCTGGGCAATTACGGAGAAGGCGGGAACGGTGTAACCGTTGCAGAATTGGAATAGCCGGACCATGAATCAATGATATTCTGCGGCCTTATTCATGAAGGTCGCAGATGGGGAGAGGGGAACGGTGCGTGAAAGAAAGCATTGACCAATTGCTGTCTCATCCCTTGGGGATGGTACTCGGTTTTTTCTCGGTCGCGATTATGGAGCTGCTTTTATTTCTGGCTTGCTTCGAACTGGTGACCAAATATAAATGCTGGTCGGAGATCAAGAAGGGCAATGTGTCTGTTGCCATGGCGACAGGAGGCAAGATCTTCGGAATCTGTAACGTACTGCGTTTCTGCATACAGGCTAAATCTTCGGTGTACGAAGCCATGACGTGGTCAATTGTTGGGTTCTTCCTTCTGCTCGTTGCCTATTTTTTGTTTGAATTCCTGACACCCGTGTTCTCCATTGATAAGGAGATCGAAGCGGACAACCGAGCTGTTGGATTGATATCCATGGTTATTTCCATCTCATTGTCGTTTGTTATTGGCGCGAGTATTATCTAGGAGGACCGGTCATGAAGATATTGATACGGATTCTGTTTGCGGCTTCGATTGTGTTCTTTGCCATCGGTGTCATCTATGTAATGAATACATGATTATTTGAAAGAGAAAGGTTGATTCAATATGGAAACAACAGTATGCCCTTGGTGTCACACGGAGATTGTATGGGATGAGGAACTCGGGCCTGAAGAAGAGTGTCCATACTGCCACAATGAATTGAAGGGATATCGTACGCTCAACATTGACATCGGTGATGAAGAGCACGATGAAGCTGAAGACGACATTTATGATGTGGACCATGCAAACGATGAGAAACAGACTACGGATCTTTCAGATCTGTGGGGGGATGAGGTTGAGCTTAAACTGCCTGAGTTGCGAACGTTAACCAAATACGCGGATGAAGGTAATGACCTGATTCAATATGAACAAGGTGTTCAGAAGCAACTTGATCATCAGGAAGAAGTGCCAGAGTGCCCGAATTGTCGGGAATTCATGATTCTCGCGGGCACTCAAGCTGCAACGCAGGATAACTTTACTTCAGTTGCTAACGCAGCTTCGGGTGAAGGCTCCCTACTGTCACCACCATTTACGGTTCAAACTTATGTGTGCTCGGGATGTTTCCAAGTTCAATATAGTCTATCTGAGAATGACCGTCTGCGTCTGATTAAGAACCTGAGTGCGCATAAATAGATAGCATTCGGAAATGCATACCAATTTCATAGCAATCCTGAAGATTTATCATGTTTTCCTCTAGCTTGGGGCACGTTAACCCTGAGACCTACCTGTATACAGTTCACTTCAGGTGGATGAAGGAGGAGCAGATGAAGATTACTTTAGGCCGACAATCCATTCTGCTTTTGGGCGTGAATGGATTGTTTGCGTTAGCCGGAGCGCTATCGGGAACCTTTTTGAATGTGTTTCTGTGGAAAAGCCGTCCGGATTATGCCATGTTGGGTTGGTTCACAATCAGTCAGCAATTGGCCATTGGACTCACGTTCTGGCTTGCTGGCAAATGGGTCAAGGAACACAATAAAATGAGTGCTTTACGACTAGGTACTGCAATGTCCGGCCTTTTCTATATGGTTGTCCTCTGGGCCGGTTCCAAAGCTGTAGACTGGATTTGGCCTCTGGGCATACTCCTGGGGTGTTCTCTGGGGCTATTTTGGATCGCATTTAATGTCGTGTATTTTGAAATAACGAATCGGGAAAACAGAGATCTATTCAATGGCTGGGTCGGATTACTTGGCTCGATGACAGGAATTATAGGTCCATGGTTCTCCGGTCTAATTATTACCCGAATGACGGACAACACTGGGTATCGGCTCATATTTACGGTATCTCTCGTCATTTATGTTATCGCGGTAGTCTTTAGTTTTTTTCTCAAAAAGAGAAAGGTAAGCGGTACATACCGCTGGTCTGAACCCTGGATACAGTTATCCAAACCGGATAGTCCCTGGAGGACCTTGGCTTTGGGTTTGTTCGCTCAGGGTGCGCGTGAAGGGGTTTTTGCCTTTTTGATTGGGCTGCTTGTATACGTGGCCACTGCACAGGAGTACAAATTGGGACAGTTCTCACTCATCACTTCTGCCGTGGCATTAATAAGTTATTGGGCAGTGGGGAAATGGTTTAAACCACAGTATAGATCGAGAGGCATGTTCATCGGAGCTCTGATTCTGCTGGTTGTACTGATTCCTCTTCTGTGGAAAGTGACCTATATTACGCTGTTAATCGTGGGGATTGGAAGTGCAGTTGCGATGCCATTGTATATTTTACCTATGATATCAGCGGGATTCGACATGATGGGTACAAGTGGCGAAAATGTGGAGAAAAGGGTTGAACTTGTCGTATTGAGAGAGTTATGTCTGATGGGTGGCCGTCTATTCGGGTTGACCATATTTATTGTAACGGTCTTGAATACTCCGTCCCTGCGCATGTTAACCTGGCTTATTATCGTTCTGGGTGCTTTCCCGCTGATCGGCTGGTTATTTATGCGTAAATTATTGAATCGGACGGAAGGTCAAGAGTCGTCGGGTTAGCAGTCTTTCAATATACAAACAGGGTACAATGCAGGGAAAGAGAGAACTTTCCTTGTACTGTACCCTGTTTGTATTTGTATTGGTTATGTAGTTGGTTATACAGGAGATGGTTTACTTGTGCGTGTAAGTGAGAATAGATCCATATCAGGGTTCTGCTTGCCCGTAATGGCATCCACAACAAGGGAGGCTGCAATCATACTGTATATGGTACCGTTGCCTCCATAACCTTCCACAAAGTACGAATTCGGATAATCTGGATGTGGACCGATAAACGGGAGACCATCATGGGTGCTACCAAATACAGCTTCCCAAGCGTAATCGACTTCGAGATCAGGTAATGGAAAATACTCGGCAATCTTCTGCAACAAAATCTCACCTTTGTGAACCGCCTTGATAGCCCGTTGTTCTTCTTGAGGACTATCTTCATCAAGTCCGCCAGCCATTATTCTTCCGTCTGGAGTCGTGCGCATATATAGATAAGGTCGTTCGGTCTCCCATATCATGCACTGCTTATACCAGCTGCTAAGATCCTGTATTGGCTTGGTAGCTATAGCATATGTGCTTTGCAGGTATGCCCCTCTGTCCTTTTTGATTTCTTGTGTTTCATAGCCTGTTGAGAAAATAACATGTTTGGCACGTACAGTGCCATGAGGTGTGTAACATAGGACACCATTTCCATCGTAATCACAGTGGGTGAATTCACTATGAGCATAGACTTTAGCTCCTTGACGTGAGGCTGAGTGGAATAGTGAATGAACCAAACGATACGGATTAACCTCGGCATCCCCGCTTGTGTATAGTGCAGCGCGTCTGCTGAACGGGAACAGTGAACTGATTTTTTCCTGATTCCACAGCTCTACATCAAATCCATAATGTTTCAGGTTACGATATTCTTCCTCCAGCAACGGTACATCTTGCTCGTGAGTGGCGCAATACAGACTTGTGCGAGGCACAAACCAAGGATCAATCTCAAGCTTCGAGGAAATTTTTTTAAGATGTTGCATGGCATCACGGCATAATTCGTAGAATCGAACACCGCGTTCTTCCCCAAATGTCTGGATACAAGAGGTGAGCGTTTTGTCGTTCGCATATTGGAGCAGGCCCAAATTTGCCATGCTGCTGCCATGACCGATATCTCTTTTGTCAATAACAACAGTATCAATCCCCTGATCTATCAGAAGCTTGGCAGAGAGTGCGCCTCCCAATCCACCGCCGATGACTAGGCAATCACAGGACAGATTTTCTTTCAAAACAGGATAATGGGGATGAGAATCAAAGGTGGTTGGCCAGAACGTTTCCCCGTTAATAAGTTCCATAATAATCACCTCTGTAAAATATAGTTGAAGTATACTTCTTCAGGTTAGGGTAACAATAAATTCGCAATAACTTTAGGTTAAGGAGGTCACACATACATGCAAAATTCACAAATGCAAGCACTGAGCCCCAAGGAACTGAACTATATCGCGGATTCAATTTCCAATGAGGAAATGCTGATCAAACAATGTGCAGCTACAGCTTCCATCACACATAATCCGCAAATTCAACAGGCACTGAATCATTATGTTCACTCACATGAACAGCATCTGAGCACTCTTGTCAATGCGTTACAGCAACATCAATCTCTTGCACCAGCGCAATCCCAGTAAAGCTCAAAACAATGATAAGTCATTCCAAAGCATAGGAGGAAAATACGTGTACACTCAATCTTTGTCATCTGGTGGGAATTTTATGCAAGAACAAGACTTGTTGAAGTCGATTCTTGCAGATTTAAGACGAACTTCACGTGAATATACAACAGCAACTACTGAATCTTCCTGCCCCACAACTCGTAGAATGTTCAATGAGTTAACGAACGATACATTAAGATTACAAGGTGAATTGTTCAACCTGATGCAACAAAACAACATGTATTCCGCTCCATCCAAAGCACTTCGTCAGGATGTGGACAAACAAATCCAGTCTGCACAACAGATCCAACAGAAGTGTCAGCAATTCATTCAAGAAAAGAACATGCAGAACAGCTCATATAGCCAAGCTCCTAATGTGCCTCAGCATCAGCCGAATTACGGTAACCCTTATTACATGTAACCTGTGTATAAGAGGTTTGAGCACCTAACGATCCAGGCCCATACCACCGCTTGCCTGAATTCAGGGCAGGCGGTCTTTTGTCTTTGCATCAACGTTAAATTCATGTAATATAAGTATTAATTCATTTTCAGGAACCTGGATGACGCTGGAGGGAAAACCATGAAAGATTTGAACGATCTGCAATTAAAAGTTCTGGATCTTCTTAAGGAAGACGCGAGAAGGACTCCCGCACTGCTGTCGACGCTGCTGGGGGAGTCGGAAGACAAGATCAAAAACGCCGTGGCACAGCTTGAACAAGACCACGTCATCGTGAAATACGCAACCGTCGTGAACTGGAGCAAAATAGATGATGAGAAAGTAACGGCCCTGATTGAGGTGCAGATTACGCCGGAGCGTGGTCGTGGCTTTGAAGGGATTGCTGAACGCATTTATCTATACCCGCAAGTGAAGTCCGTATATCTCATGTCAGGTGCTTACGATCTGCTCGTTGAAGTGGAAGGTGGCAACCTGCGTGAAGTTGCTAATTTTGTGTCGGAGAAACTGTCTCCGATTGACTCTGTACTTTCAACCAAAACGAATTTTATTCTTAAAAAATATAAGCAGGACGGGATTATCTTTGAAGACCATCAGGAAGACAACCGTCTCATGATCTCGCCGTAAAGGAAGATGTGTCATGATAGTGAATGAACAGACAACCGGGAACAACAAGAAAATGACATCATATCTGGCACCTCTTGTGCAGCAGATACCTCCATCCGGAATTCGCAAATTTTTCGATCTGGTTGGAGACAACAAGGATATTATCACATTGGGTGTGGGTGAACCTGACTTTGTTACACCTTGGCATATGCGTGAAGCCTGTGTATACTCGCTGGAAAGAGGTATGACCAGCTACACATCCAACGCAGGCATGCCTAAGCTGAGAGAAGCCATCAGCGATTATCTGGATACACAGTTTGATACCAAATATGATCCCAAGGATGAGATTATTGTTACCGTGGGTGGCAGTGAAGCGATTGATCTGGCTTTGCGCGCATTAATTGTACCTGGCGACGAGGTTCTCATCCCTGAACCTTCGTACGTGGCTTATTCACCAATCGCTTCGATCGGTGGAGGTATACCGGTCGGTGTTGAAACCTATGCGAAAGATCAGTTCAAGCTAACGGCTGAAGCGCTTGAAGCAGGCATCACACCGAAGTCGAAAGTGGTTATTCTGTGTTATCCAAGTAATCCAACAGGGGCCATCATGACCTATGAAGAGTGGCTGCCCATTGCTGAAGTGATTAAAAAGCATGATCTGATCGTGATCGCGGATGAAATATATGCTGAATTGACCTATACGCAAAAGCATGTCAGCTTTGCAGCTATTCCGGACATGAAGGAGCGGACCATTCTGGTAAGCGGATTTTCCAAAGCTTTTGCAATGACAGGATGGCGGATTGGATATATGTGTGGTCACCCTGAACTTATTGCAGCCATGCTCAAAATCCACCAGTATACGGTAATGTGCGCGCCGGCCATGGGCCAGGTTGCTGCACTTGAGGCCTTGACGAACGGTCTGGGTGAGAAAGACCGGATGGTAGAATCATATAATCAGCGCAGACGTTTGATTGTGCAGGGATTCCGGGATATTGGACTTGACTGTCATGAACCTCAGGGAGCGTTCTATGCATTCCCGAGTATTCAAAAGACAGGCATGAGTTCAGACCTGTTTGCCGAGCGATTGTTAACGGAGAATAAAGTTGCTGCTGTTCCTGGGAATGTTTTCGGTCCTCAGGGTGAAGGCTTCTTGCGTTGCTCGTATGCTACTTCCGTAACCCAATTGAATGAAGCATTGGAACGAATCGGAAACTTCGTTTACAAATTGCAAAAAGAGGGTTAATACTAAATTAGAATCTTTTTACACAGATATACATTTTATCATTGTAAAAAAATAACTTTCTTTTACAAAATATTGTGATATAATTTCAATTTGAAATAAGTTTTCATATATTTGGAAACCATTTTTCCAAGGAGGGGTTGGCTTTGTTTTGTGTTGAATATGATTTACCGACTAATCGTGGGCACTATCTGGCAGAAGGCGATCATGGCGACCGATGGTCGGTGAAACCTGATAACGCATCCTTGCATGACATTTCCTTGGAAGATGAGATTCATATGCTTCGTCGCAAGATGGAACAGATCTTCCTTGAAGAGAAATCATTCACATCCGATATTGTAATTGAAATCAGCAGTTTGCTGGATTTAAAGATTAATGAATACATGAAGGCTAACCCGATCAAAGGGAAATAACGTTTTCGCTGGATTTTGAAACGTTTCATTAATCGAGTTAGAACAGGAGACCTGAGAGGGTCTTCTTTTTTGTGTGTAGAGCAAGGGATATCCCCCGATAAGCCAGGTTATTTTTTTGCGTGGAACAATTGTGATATATTGGACATAGGAGACTAAAGGGGGAACTGGAATGAAGAGATTTTGGGGGCTTACTGCGATCATTTCTGTGATTTTTTTGTTGGCGGGTTGTGGGGGTAAGGATGGATTTTCCGTTTTTATCATTGATAACCAAGGAAATCCATCTGTAATCTCGGAGCAGTTGCAGGCCAATCTGCAACAAAAACTGGGCGAGGAGCCCCAGGTGGAAGTGATCACCAGTGCAATGTATGATGTTCAGAAAATTATGGTAGAGTATGCGGCTGGAGGACATGATATCTTCATATTGCCTGAATCCGACATGAAACAATACGGAAGTAATGGCTCCAATGTTCCGCTTGATGATACCTTTGATCCCAAGAAGTATGAACGTGGTGTATTTGACGGTGGGGTCTTAGTGGAACAAGGTGAAGGAGATGCAGGTTCAGATCTCAAGCAAGAATCACATCTTTACGGCATTCCACTCGAAGACATGAAGATGTTTAAAGATGTAGAATATGCTGCAAGTAATCTGTTTGCCACCATTCCGGTATCAGCTTCCAATGTCGAAGAATCCAAAAAAGTGCTGAAGGCGCTAACAGAGTAAACGAAATACAGAATGGCTATGGAAGGAGGGAAGCGGATTGTTGATTACGGTCACAGGCGGCATAGGTAGTGGTAAAACCCGGTTTGCCCTCAAGTACGCAGCCGGCATTAGCCGGGAGGGCGTATATTTATCCACTGGTGATCATGATCCCGTTATTCCCGAATTGCCATCCGCTCATTATCGTGCCATTCATGCCGGGAACGGTCAGCATCTGACAGAGGTGATCACCCAGATTAATCGGGAATCCAATCTGTTTTTGGCGGATCAGCGAATTGTAATTGTAGACAGTCTTACCTCCTGGATGGCTGCCGGCTTCAGGGCCACAGAGGATCTGAATCACCAGCGTGCAGAGACGCAGCTTTTGCTTGATGCATTATTGTCTTATCAGGGGAAGTTGCTTGTGATTACCAATGAAATGCATGGCACATTGCATCCCACAGAGGAAGAACGAATATTTACAGCGAGAATGGCTTCGGTTAACCGGATGCTGCAGACACGTGCTGAAAAGATGTACATGCTGGTATCCGGTCTGGCTATCGATCTTAAGCGTCAGGGAATGCGAGATGAAGATGAACGGTAGCGAGATGACATAAACGGGTGATATGAAGAAGCCTCCTCGACCACGAAATGGTGGCAAGGAGGCTTTATTTATTGAGTCTGTCATTATTTATTTCTGCTTTTGGCTACGTCTGATCCACCAGATAATACATCCGATAACAATGATGGCCAAAATAACATACACGACAATGGAATAGACGTCCATAAAGTGCAAAATGCTCTCCCATGATGCGCCGAGCGCAGCGCCAACAGAGACAAGAATAATATTCCATACCAATGTACCAATGGTTGTAAAGAGAAGGAATAAACCAAATTTCATGTTGGACATGCCTGCAGGAATTGAGATGAGACTACGGACAAGGGGAACCATTCGACAGAACAATACGGTCCACATGCCATATTTGTCAAACCATGCATCGACACGGTGAATATCCTCTTTTTTGATGCGTAGAACATGTCCCCAGCGTTCCACAATTTTTTCAAGGCGTTCGACGTCAATGAGTAGTCCAATACCATACAGGAGCACAGCACCAAGGACGGAGCCGATGGTAGCGGCAATAATAACACCTGGAAGTGTGAGACTGGTATAGGTGGTCATGAATCCGCCAAACGGCAAGATGATTTCGGATGGAATCGGGGGAAATACGTTCTCTAAAGCAATAATAAGTGCAATGCCTATGTAGCCGTATTGTTCCATGAAATCGGTTATCCAGTTTTGCATAATCGTCTCCTTTACTTTTGGTTTCCTTCGATTTGTCGTATACTCGGCAGAGCACACCAATTCTTATATACGTGTAAAGCGATGGACTGGTTTCTGAAAAAATGGCATTCTCGTATTCATGATTAAATTAACAATTGGAGGGATTACGGTGGGGATATATACACGAACAGGTGACGAAGGACAGACTTCGGTCATCGGTGGACGCGTCATCAAGGATGATGATCGAGTTGAGGCCTACGGTACGATTGATGAACTGAACTGTTTTGTCGGTCAGGCGATCAGCCTCATTGATTCTGCTCAAGGGCAATTCGAAGATCTGCGCGAACATCTGCTGGAAGTCCAGCAGGAATTGTTTGATTGTGGGTCCGATCTGGCCTTCGTGAAGATTAGTGAAACCAAATATAAGGTCAGAGATGAGATGGTCACGCGTCTGGAACAATGGATCGACCAGTATGATGCTGAGAATCCAAAAGTGGAACGATTCATTATTCCTGGTGGCAGCCCGCTGTCTTCCGCCCTTCATGTGTGCCGTACCGTATGTCGCCGCGCAGAACGTCGCACGGTAACACTGGGACAACATACGGACATTAACCCGTCTGTACGACGGTATTTAAACCGACTGTCTGATTATTTCTTCGTGGTTGCACGGACGGCCAACGCAAGACAACAGGTGGCTGATATTGAATATGTGCGGAGCAAAAAAGTGTTCCGCCGCAAAGAATGAGCCACTACTATTCGCCGATTGTCTACACGGTGACCGAACAAGAAGATGGCTGGCTGCTGAAGACCGTGCTTCAGCGTCGGTTGCTGGTGTCGCGCAAGCTTCTATCCAAAATCAAGCTGACCGAGCAAGGTGTCATGCTTAATGGAGAACGTGTATACATTAGCGTCAAGGTAGCTGCGGGCGATGTCGTTGAAGTTCGGATGGTGCAAGAGGAATCAGATGATATATTGCCTGAACCTATTCCTTTTACCATTCTGTATGAAGACGAGCACTTGCTTGTTGTAAACAAGGATGCGGGCATCATTGTTCATCCGACACATGGGCATTACACAGGTACTTTGGCGAATGGCGTCGTTCATTACTGGAAATCAAAGGGCGAGCGATTCCGGTTCAGACCGATTCATCGGCTTGATCAAGAAACGTCAGGAGTACTAGCGATAGCCAAGAATCCCTATGTGCATCAGCATGTGTCTGAACAGATGATCGCTGGAACAGTGGACAAGAAATATATTGCACTTGTGCATGGTAGCCCTGTCCCGGAACAAGGGTCAGTGGATGGACCGATTGATCGTGATCCTGAAGAGCCACACCGCAGAATCGTGACACCTGACGGATATGCAGCAAGAACGCTGTACACGACCTTAACACGTTGGTCAGGGGGCAGCGCCAGTGCGATAAGCCTCAAGCTGGAAAGTGGCAGAACCCATCAGATCCGGGTACATATGACGTCCATCGGCTGTCCATTAATCGGCGATCGAATGTACAAGACACTACCTGTGCACGAGATCGATGAGCAGACTTTGGCTGTTCGGGAGGAACGGGAAAGCTGGATCGAACGCCAGGCATTGCATGCCTGTGAATTGACGTTTGACCATCCAATTCTACAGGAACGCATGACGTTCCAGGCTCCTTTTCCAGCAGATATGGCCGCGCTTGAGAAGCGTTTGAATGATGAGGCAGCTCCCAGAGAAGAACTGTAGAAGCTGCGACGAGGCCTTAGATCTGCACCCTGTGTCGCATTTTTCTAGCAATGGCCCGTCCTGTTTGGGACAACGCTGTTTGCTTACCTATGTGAGGGATGCTTAATGTACCCGAACAGCATGCCGTAGGCTAATCTTTACGGTTCCATGGTTTAATGTATTGATGTTTAGCATTTTCATGTTAAATCTTTTAAGATTTCAAATCTTTTGAAGCTTTTAAAGATATTAAAGCTGTAAGATTTTGATCCCAAAAAATATAGCGAATGTGTGTTTTTGATCTCATTCGCAAAAATCAGTAAAATTACATGGCGATGGTATCGATTTTGAGCGACTTTTGGATTTGCGAAGCAAACCAAGGGAAGCGAGAAGTCGAGACCGGAGCAAACGGAGGAACACAACATGAGCAACTTAAAAGTATATCATTATGCCAAATGCGGGACATGCCGCAAAGCTGTAAAATGGCTTGAAGCTCAAGGACATGAGCTGGAGCTAATCCCTATTTTCGATACACCGCCATCGGAAGCGGAATTAACCGAGCTGATCCAACAGAGCGGACTCGAAGTGAAGAAGTTCTTTAATACGAGTGGGGAAGTATATAAAGAACAACAATTGAAGGACAAGCTGCCGGGCATGTCTTCTGATGAGCAGATTCGTTTGCTGGCTTCGAATGGTCGTCTGATCAAACGCCCGATCGTTACGAATGGAGAAAAGGTGACCGTTGGATTCAAGGAAGAAACGTATGAGCAGGAATGGAATAACGCATAAGCTTGGTGATTACCGGCCTTGAATTGTTCAAAATTCAGGGCTTTTTTGGCTGAACGATGGTTGGCGGAACTATGCTATAATGATAGAATTAGTTTCGATAATTTATATGCTAGATTTAGATAGGAGAGAACAAATTCAAGTGAATCAACGTAATGAACCTACTTTGTTGCTGGTAGACGGTATGGCGGTGTTGTTCCGTGCTTTTTATGCGACATCTGCGAGCGGATATATCAGACGTACAAAGGCAGGATTGCCTACCAACGCAGTCTACGGATTTATCCGTTATTTCTGGGATGCGGTTCAGACTTTTGGGCCAAGTCATGTTGTATGTTGTTGGGATATGGGCGGTAAGACGTTCCGCGGTGAAGAATATGCAGCTTACAAAGGCAACCGGGCCGAAGCTCCGGATGACCTGATTCCCCAGTTTGCCCTGATCCGTGAAGTGATGGATAGCTTGGGTATTCCGAATATAGGTGCACAAGGATTCGAAGCCGACGATTGCATCGGAACACTTGCGAAGTATTACACCGAAGAGACAGATATGAATGTAATGGTACTGACGGGTGACCATGACATGCTGCAACTGATTAATGACCGCACGAGTATCATTATTATGAAAAAAGGCCATGGCAACTACATGGTGTATAACCCTGAAACGCTCATGGCAGAGAAACAACTTACCCCTCGTCAAGTCATTGACATGAAGGGTCTGATGGGAGATGCCAGCGACAATTATCCCGGAGTGCGGGGAATTGGTGAGAAAACAGCGTTGAAGCTTGTACAGGAGTACGGTTCTATTGAAGGGATTCTGGGCAACATGGACAAGCTTACCCCTTCGGTGCGTAACAAGATTGAGAATGATCTGGACATGCTTCATCTGTCCCGCAAACTGGCAGAGATTCATTGCGCTGTTCCGGTTGCCTGTGCGCTGGATATCTGTGAATTGCGTCTTGATCCGGATATGGTGATGGACAAGTTTGAACAACTTGAGATGAAGAGCCTTGGCTCTTGGATGGGAGTGGCAATAGGGTGAGCAACATGCAGAACGTACGAACAGGCAAAAAGTGGTGGACAGGGGCTATGGCCCTCGTCCTGGCCTTGCCCGTGATTCTTTCGGGAGCAGTAAGTGCGCCACAGACAGTGGATGCCAAAGCAGCAATTAGCACCAAAGTACAGAAAGTAAAAGCAGCAGGACGCAATTTTACCGTGCAGACGGTTACGATTCCAAAAGGAACACCGGTTACTGTGGGACTTGCGAAGAAACAAGTTGGCCAGACGGCAACACTGCCATCGATTGTGAAAGCCTATGGCGCACAAGCAGCCATTAACGGAGCATTTTTTGAAGCGTATAATGGAGCACCAGATCCATATGGCATGTTAATAGCAAATGGCAAGGTCATACATATTGGAAGATACGGAACATCCATCGGATTCAAGGAAGACGGCTCGGCGATTATGGATTCACTTCAGGTGAGCCTGACAGGTAAAGTGACAGATACGAAAGGCAAATCACGCAGTTGGTATGCGACCTTTATTAATCGAACGCCTTCAGCGAATGCCAGCATTACAATGTTGTATACGCCTGAACGAGGTGCGACAGTCGGATTCAAAGGTGGTACTGCGGTTGTCATGGAGAAGGGGATTGTGACCAAAAAGGTGCCAAACACCAATGTAGCGATTCCTAAGAATGGCTCGGTATTGGTCTTCACCGGCAATCAGAAATCTTCTTCGGACCGTTTCACTGTTGGCTCAACCGTAGAAATGAATTATAAGTATACAAATGCAGCAGGCAAAGAGATCCCATGGCAAGATGTAGTGACCGCTGTTGGAGCAGGACCACGTCTGGTCAAAGACGGTAAGGTAGCTGTAAACCCGGCGAGTGAAGGTTTCAAGGATGCCAAGATTCTTACCGCGTCCGGAGCCAGAAGTGGTATCGCCATCATGGCGGATGGTTCCGTAATGCTGGCTACTGTTTCCGGAGCGACAGTTAAGGAGTGGGCAGCGGTGATGCAGAAACTTGGTGCCAAACAGGCCATGAATCTGGACGGAGGTGCATCCTCAGGCATGTATGCCGGGGGTAAAATGCTAACTTCTCCGGGCCGACTCTTGAGTAATACGCTGGTATTTGGTGGCTCTGTGCGTTAAAAGAAAGTGATTATGGGAGGTATGATGCAAATGACACTCACATCTGATCAAAAGCTGGGGGAAGGCAACACAGCTGTTCTGGCTATTAATGTAGGACTGCCGCGGCCGCTCCCTGGGCAAAAGCGTGAAGTGATGAGCGGCATTGTGAAACATCCTGTATCCGGCGCGGTTTTCCTGTCATTCACTGGAATGACAGGGGATGCGCAGGCGGACCTGGTGCATCATGGCGGACCCGACAAGGCCGTTTGTGTATACGATTACAGTCGTTATCCGGCGTTAGAACAACGGATGGATCGCAAGCTGGACTGGGGAGCTTGTGGTGAAAATTTGACGGTTGAGGGCTGTGCCGAAGAAGATGTCCGAATTGGTGACGTGTACGAGTTGGGCGAGGCTACAGTGCAGGTCAGTCAGCCCAGACAACCATGTTTTAAGCTGGGTGCACGGTATGATTATAAGGAGCTGCCTGTATATTTTCAGGAGAGTGGACATACCGGCTTTTACTTTCGTGTACTGCAAGAAGGGGAGGTACGGCCTTCGTCGATATTTCGACGAATCAGCACTGATCCATCATCCATGACGGTTCTTGAAGCCAATCGAATTATGCATCAGGGGAAAGAAGATGCCGAAGGGATTCGGGCGCTGCTGGCCATTTCTGCACTGTCAGACAGCTGGAGGCAGACGTTAATGAAACGACTGTCCAAGCTGGATATCGAGTAGCAGGGTAATTATAGTGTCATCCAGTAAGGAACGATCAATCCTTTTTTAAACTAACTTGGGAGTGTGACTAACATGACGATCTTAGGCGCGATTGAAGCAGGCGGAACCAAATTTGTATGTGGTATTGGCACGGAAAATGGAGAAGTTCTTGAACGCGTAAGTTTTCCAACGACGACACCGGAAGAGACAATGGCTCAAGTGATTTCTTTTTTTGAAGGCAAAGGCATTGAAGCGCTGGGCGTAGGTTCATTTGGCCCGATTGACCCGATTGAAGGAAGCCCAACGTATGGTTATATCACAACAACACCCAAACCACATTGGGGACAGTACAACCTGATTGGCAATCTCAAGGAGCATTTTGATGTACCGATGACATTTGATACGGATGTGAATGGTGCTGCACTTGGAGAAGCAACCTGGGGCGCTGCACAAGGTCTTGAGAGTTGTCTGTATATCACTGTGGGCACAGGCATTGGTGCAGGCGCTGTGGTTGGCGGTAAAATGGTCCATGGATTGTCACATCCAGAGATGGGACACATCATTGTGCGCAGACATCCGGAGGATACATACGAGGGTTTCTGTCCGTATCATGGGGACTGCCTCGAAGGTCTTGCAGCTGGCCCGGCCATCAACAAACGTTGGGAGCAACCGGCTTATGAACTGCCCGCAGATCATAAAGCATGGGAGATCGAAGCACATTACCTGGCACATGCACTGATGAATTATGTTCTGATTCTCTCTCCGCAGAAAATCGTAATGGGTGGCGGAGTAATGAAGCAGGAGCATCTGTTCCCGATGGTTCGTAGCAAACTGCAGGAGTTGCTTGCTGGATACGTTCAGCATCCAGCAATTCAATCTGACATTGACCAGTATGTTGTTTCACCAGGACTTGGTGACAATGCAGGGCTGTGTGGTTCGCTGGCGCTTGCCAAGTTGGCATTGAATATCTAGATCAATAAGGGATTGACGAAATTTACCATTGTGGTATGATATGGGCAACAGCATAGTACGGTTAATGAGGAAGCACCTCTCTTGCATGGATTTTGCAGGAGAGGTGTTTTTTGTGCTGCCTGTAGGTAGCAGATCTAACTCGTATAAGCTGAATATTCTAAGGGAGGGAACGAAAATGGAAGTTATTTTTATGAACAGATTGTCCAGAATGTCAGATCAGAACGCAGAGTATGCGCAGTTATGGATTGGGGAAGAGGAAGATAGCTGGCAACTGGGATGGAGCCGCTACGAGGAAGGTGAGCGAGAGGACAGCATCTGGTTCGAAGGAACTTCCTGGGAGGAGCTGCTTCATATCTACCGTCATCAGCTTGCCATACAGATGAGCGAAGGATACCGACCGCAGCTGCAGGGTTTATTTCACGAGAATGATGATCTGAAATCACGCAGTTATGGTGGTCAGCGACTCCATTGCTACAGTGAACTATACGGCAATGAGCAGTTATATACGGATCTGTGCACGTGGCGCAGGAAGAGAGCTGTATCTGACCGGAAGGCACCCTATTTTATTGCAACGAACCGTCTGCTGCGTTTGATCAGTGCCTTTGTTCCGCAATCGATGGATGAACTCATGCAACTGCCTGGCGTAGGGGAGAGCAAAGCGACCGAGTATGGTACGGAGTGGATGGAGATTACGAATGGATTGGAGCGTTCAACAACGTTCCCGCTGGATTGGGTATACACAGCTCTGAAGGAAGAAGAATATGAAAGCTGGTTATACAAGCAGAGAGAGCAGAAGTACAAGCAGGAACTCGATAGGTTCACCACGCGTAAGCAGGTGCTTGAGGGCATGAAGGACGGGCATACGTTAGAAGAGATTGTTAATCGATCCGGATTATCTCGACGCGAATTGATTGAGCTGTTGGAGACACTGGATCTCGAAGGTTATGACACCGATTGTCTTCTGGATGTGGAGCTGGCAGTTATGCCAGAGAACGAACAAGAGGCCGTATGGAGTGCATATGAGGAGCTGGGAGATACGTTCTTGAAGCCGGTATTACATAAGGTGTATGGAGGAGAGAAGCCCGACGGAGGAAGTCTGGAGCAGGTCTATGAAAGACTGCGCATGATTCGAATCCGCTTTCGTCGGCACGCAGAGACAGAGCAGCATGTTGGTTAATGATCGGAAATGAAAAAAGACGAGGCGTTTCTCCCGGAGGAGCGCTTCGTCTTCGTTATTTCATACGAGTTCATACCCAGTCTTTTTTGCGGAAAATAAAGAACATGCTCAGGCCCAGCGTTACCATCAGGCCAATCACAACAAAATAGCTGTATTTCCAGTTAAGTTCTGGCATATTCGTAAAGTTCATGCCGTATATACCGGTAATGACCGTCAGCGGCATGAAGACCGTAGTAATGGCGGTAAACACACGCATGATCTCATTCGCCCGGTTCGCAATACTGGATTGATAGGCTTCTCGCAAGTTACCCATCAGGTCGCGGTAGGTTTCAAAGGTTTCAGATATTTTTACGGCATTCTCATAGATGTCACTGAAATATTTTTGAAGTTGATCATCAATGAGACGCAGATCTTTTTTGTTAAGGGTGTTAATGACCTCTTTCTGAGGTCCGAGCACTTTTTTCAGCCACAGAATCTCACTGCGTAGCCCGATGATTTCATTCAGATGAGACTTTTTGGTGTGCATCAGAATATCTTCCTCAAGCTTCTCGATCCGAGCTTCAATTCGGTCACCTACGGTGAAATAATTATCAACAATCAAGTCAACCAGCAGGTACAGCAGACGATCGGGTGTACTGATTTCCTGTTCCCACAGGATGGGTTTCAATGTGCGCAATTCGCTGACCTTCTGTTTCGTAACACTTATAATGAAATGTCTGCCGAGGAACAGGTTGACCGCACGTAGAAATATCTCTTCATCATCAAAACGAATGCTATTAATCACAATAAAATAATGGTTCTCATATATCTCAATTTTCGGACGTTGTTCTTCGTCACTGAGACAGTCTTCCACAGCCAGATCATGCATTAAGAAGAGCGGTTGAAGTACCGCCAAATCGTCTACATCCGCATCAATCCAGTAAAATCCTTCCGCTGGTGGAGTCAGCGCCTGCTGAATGTCGTCCACCGGAATAAATACACCGTTGTTAACCAACCGGATTTTCATCGTTAATCTACTCCTTCTGCACCCGCCAACCTGGCGGATATTATCATTATGGGCGCAAAAAGAACAAATCAGCCGGTCGGCAGCGGAGCCTGGAGATCAGGGCTGCGTTCACTTTATAATCAAACGGAAGTTACGTCCCGCTGCCGGCATGCTGATGTCAATTCTCTATGCAGTTTGTCGGAATTCGGCTGCCAGTCAGGCCTCGGGTCGCCATCCATTTAATATGTCACCTCTCACATAAGGGTTTATAACACCTTGTTTAGTATACCGCTGGTACAAGGTGCTTTCAAGCGCAAAAATGTGTCTATTTCGCGCTCTGAGGCAGTGTATGACAACGAATGATGAACGGTTCCGATCTGGAAAGCAGACATTGAACTGCAACTTGACGTGAGGGCATTAATGTAATAAAGTAGACGGTGAACCATATTAAATTACAATCAAATACAGCGAAATCTTATCAAGAGTAGGTGGAGGGACTGGCCCGATGAAACCCGGCAACCGGCGGTATACCGCACGGTGCTAATTCTTGCAGCGACCAAGTGCCCAAGTGGCACTGTTGTAACTGAGAGATGAGAGAGGCGCATATCTATTTACATATGACCTTTCTCGAAATCCGAGGAAGGTCTTTGTCGTATGCCCCGACTTCTCAGCAGTGATTTTCGCTAAGGAACTTGAGGTTGTCTGTAACTTTCTTTGGATGGACTTGTAATCCAACATATGTAGACAAACTCATGGCAGCCTATAACTGCATTGATGTGGACACATCAAGCCAGCGGTAGCTGCATCTATCAATGCACAAGGAGGAGTTAGACTTACCATGCCAATCAAAATACCTGATACTCTGCCAGCAAAAGAAGTACTTGAAGGAGAGAATATCTTCGTCATGGATGAAACTTCTGCATACCAGCAGGATATTCGTCCACTCCGTATCGCTATATTAAACCTGATGCCCACAAAGGAAACGACGGAAACACAATTGCTTCGTCTGGTAGGAAATACGCCCATTCAGGTGGATGTCGTTCTGGTACATCCCAAATCCCATACCTCGAAGAATACGTCTCAGGAATATTTGGATTTGTTCTATAAAACGTTCGATGAGATTGAGCACCGCCGCTTTGATGGAATGATTATCACGGGTGCTCCTGTGGAGCAGATGGATTTCGAAGACGTGAACTATTGGAATGAAATCCAGGAGATTTTCGAATGGACCAAAACCAATGTGACATCAACCCTGCACATATGTTGGGCCTCCCAAGCTGGTTTATACCACCATTTTGACGTACCCAAGGTTGCACTTGATGAAAAGTGTTTTGGCGTTTTCCCGCACACCATCAACAAACCCCATGTTCCGTTGCTGCGTGGATTCGATGAAGTATTCAATGTTCCGCATTCCCGTCATACGGAAGTGCGACGTGAAGATATTGAAAAGAACGAGAAGTTAGAGATCTTGGCTGAATCCGAGGAAGCGGGTATCTTCCTGGTTGCTACCAAAGATGGCAAACAGATTTTTGCCACAGGGCATGCCGAGTATGATCCCTTCTCATTAAAGTGGGAGTATGACCGGGATGTAGCGAAAGGGTTGGATATCGCGCTGCCTAGGCATTATTATCCGAATGACGATCCTTCCCGTGTGCCACCAGCTACTTGGCGCGCTCATGCCAACTTATTATTCTCTAATTGGCTTAATTACTATGTGTATCAGGAAACACCTTACGATATTGGCCCGCAAATCTAATCGAGACCACAGGAGGATGCAGCAATGGAAGACAACAACAAGTTGAAAATCGAAAGCCGCTTAGCACAAATTGGGTCCATCAATGAACCGGTAACAGGCGCCATTAACTTTCCGATCTATCAATCCACTGCGTTTCGCCACCCGAAGCTTGGACAAAGCACGGGATTTGATTATATTCGTACAACCAATCCAACCCGCAAAGTGTTGGAAGAAGCAGCTGCAGCGCTGGAATCCGGTGACGCAGGATTTGCCTGTAGCTCAGGCATGGCCGCGCTGCAAACCATCTTTGCCATGTTTGGTCAGGGAGATCATCTGATTGTATCGCTGGATCTGTATGGCGGAACCTATCGTCTGCTTGAACGCATCTTGTCCCGTTTTGGCGTAACCGCAAGTTATGTGGACACGAATGATCTTGCAGCACTGGAGAATGTTCGTCAGCCGAATACCAAAGCTGTATTCATTGAGACACCAACGAATCCGCTGATGATGATTACAGATGTAGAAGCCGTCGCTTCCTGGGCGAAAAGTTACAACCTGTTGACCATTGTTGACAACACGTTGCTCACTCCATTTTTCCAACGTCCGATTGAACTGGGTGCCGATATCATCATTCATAGTGCTACCAAATATCTGGGCGGACACAATGATGTACTGGCCGGATTAATTATAACCAAGGGTGAGGCATTATCCGCGGAAATGGCTTTCCTGCATAATTCCATTGGAGCTGTATTGTCTCCAAGTGACTCTTATCAGTTGATGAAAGGCATGAAAACGCTAGCTCTTCGCATGGAGCGTCATCAGCACAATGCACTTACCATTGCCAAATACTTGCTTGAGCATCCAGCGGTGGTTGAAGTGTATCATCCAGGCCTGTCAGATCATCCGGGTTATGAAATACAGAACAAACAATCCACCGGTAACACAGGTATCTTCTCTTTCAAAGTGAAGGATGCTCGTTATGTTGAACCTTTGCTGCGTCATATCAAACTTATTGCCTTTGCCGAAAGTCTCGGCGGAGTGGAATCACTCATGACCTACCCGGCAGTACAAACTCATGCGGATATACCGCTTGAAATTCGTGACGCCGTAGGTGTGGATGACCGACTGCTCCGGTTCTCCGTAGGTATTGAACATTCGGATGATCTGATTGCAGATCTCGGCAATGCGCTGACAGCTGCACAACAGGAAGTTGAAGGAGGCGTGCACTCATGAGTGAGTCCAACAACAAGCCGAATTCCGAGTTGAAATTTGATACGAAGTTGCTCCATTTCGGCGACGAGATCGACAAAACGACTGGGGCCTCCAGTGTGCCGATCTATCAAGCATCCACATTCCATCATTTTGATATTTTCAATCCGCCTCAACATGATTACAGTCGCTCGGGTAATCCGACACGTCAGGCATTGGAAGATTACATCACACTGCTGGAAGGTGGAGCACGAGGATTCGCCTATTCATCCGGAATGGCTGCGATCTCCAGCGTGTTCATGATGTTCTCGGCAGGGGATCACATGATTGTAACGGAAGACGTATATGGAGGTACGTATCGTTTGCTTACTTCCATATTGAGTCGTATGCAGATCGAGACGACCTTTGTAGATATGACCAATATAGATGAAGTAAAAGCGGCGCTCAAACCGAACACCAAGGCAGTTTATATGGAAACACCGTCTAACCCGACCCTGCGAATTACGGATATCGCTGCCGTAACTGACTGGTCGAAGGAACATGACCTGATTACGATTCTGGATAACACCTTTATGACACCGTACTATCAGCGTCCAATTGAGCTTGGTGTGGATATCGTCGTACATAGTGCTACCAAGTTTCTCGGGGGTCACAGTGATGTATTGGCAGGGTTAGCCGTTGCTCGCACGGAATCACTTGGCGTACAGCTGAAACAGTTACAAAATGGACTCGGAACGGTACTCGGGGCACAAGAATCATGGCTTCTGATGCGCGGGATGAAAACCTTGGGGGCTCGCATGGCTCACAGTGAACAGAGCACAGCCAAACTGGCCGCATGGCTTAATGAGCGTAGTGATATTGCCGCTGTCTTTTATCCGGGGTTGCAGGATCATCCGGGCCGCGAGGCACATGAGCGCCAGTCAACAGGTTATGGAGCTGTCGTTTCGTTTGACGTCGGTTCAGGGGATCGAGCAAAAGCAGTTCTTAACCAGGTGAAGTTACCCATTGTGGCTGTAAGCTTGGGAGCTGTAGAGAGCATCCTGTCTTACCCAGCGATGATGTCTCATGCGGCAATGCCGGCTGAGGTTCGCCGTGACCGTGGCATTACAGATGGATTACTTCGTTTCTCGGTAGGTCTGGAAGACATCGATGATCTGATTGCCGATTTGGAACAAGCACTTCAGGAATCCTAGAAAAGTGGTACCGAAATACGTCTATGCATATCATTTAATATCAAATTAATTGGATTTCATATGTAAAAATTTTTATTTATTTTTAAAGCACCTGTTCATAAGGTGCTTTTTTTCACATGTAACCTGTGTTACGATATGTGGAGTACAGAAATACGATGTTGCCACCAGAACTTGCTTCTCTTGAACAAGTTGGGACGGATCGTTATATAATTTCTCTTCATGAGGGAGGCTTTTTTACGATGAGTACGGTAGACCGTATCTTAGATAAAGCCCTTCGGGGCGAACGTTTAGACTTGGAAGACACGATTCAGCTATTCGAATCGAATGAAGTGGACAAAATCGGGGCAGCTGCTAATGTCATTATGAAACGCATGCACCCTGAACCATACAGAACATTTGTAATAGGGCGTAACGTCAACTACACGAACGTGTGTGATGTGTACTGCCGTTTTTGTGCTTTTTACCGCAGACCTGGTTCGGAGGAAGGATATGTACTTCCAGACGAAGTCATTTTTCAGAAAATTCAGGAAACAGAAGATGTGAATGGTACCGAGATTCTGATGCAAGGCGGAACGAATCCGAATTTGCCTTTCAGCTATTACACAGACCTGTTGAAAGCCATCAAGGAGCGTTTCCCGAACATCACGATGCACTCTTTCTCACCAGCTGAGATTATGAAAATGGTTGAAGTATCCGATGGGCTTACATTGGAAGAGGTTGTTCGTGCTATACATGAAGCTGGACTGGATTCCTTGCCTGGCGGCGGTGCTGAAATTCTGGATGACCGCACACGTCGGAAGATCAGCCGTTTGAAAGGTTCATGGCGGGATTGGATGGACGTTATGCAAACGGCACACCGAATCGGTATGAACACCACCGCAACGATGGTTATCGGACTTGGTGAATCGATGGAAGAGCGTGCACTGCACTTGCTCCGTGTACGTGAAGCACAGGATGAATGTATTGCGAACAAGTATGATTCCGAAGGTTTCCTGGCGTTCATTCCGTGGACTTTCCAACCGGATAATACCAATCTCAAGCTGGAGCGTCAGACGCCGGAAGAGTACTTGAAGACTGTAGCCATCAGCCGACTGGTGCTGGATAATATCAAGAACATTCAATCCTCTTGGGTAACAATGGGTCCTGAGATCGGTAAGAAGTCGCTTGAATTTGGCTGTAATGACTTCGGTAGCACGATGATCGAAGAGAACGTTGTATCTGCTGCAGGTGCAACGTACAAAGTTAACATTGAATCCATCCTTCGGTTGATTCGGGAGTCCGGTTATATTCCGGCACAACGTAACACCCGATATGACATCGTGCGCATGTTCGACGAAGAGAATTCCGTGCATGAAGATTTCGTAATGCAGAACTAATCCTAAATAATTTAATACTATTCCCATAAATTCTGATCATTCGATGAGTATTTATGAAGCAAGCCCGCTGACTGCTCTGTTTGGAGAGACGGCGGGTTTTTTGATTTCTTTCCGCGGATCGAGGTCATCAAACAGTACATGTTACGCAATTGCCGATATTTTATGTTGAAATTGAACTGTTACAATGAGAAGGAACTTGTGTAGTCAGACATGCTGGAAAGGGGCAAGCCAACCGATGAAGAGAAGAATTCTTGGAAAGACAGAACTGGACGTACCTGTATTGAGCTTTGGAGCATCCTCACTCGGTTCTGTATTTCGTGATATAGATCGGGATGAAGGTATTCGTACCGTACATGCTGCCGTTGATGCGGGGATGAATTACATAGACGTTTCGCCGTACTATGGACTGACGAAGGCAGAGACGGTGTTGGGGGAGGCCATTCGCAGTTTGCCGCGCAGTTCTTATATTTTATCCACCAAAGCCGGACGGTATGGAGAAAATGAATTTGATTTTTCACGTCGGCGGATTCTGAATAGTGTGCAAGAGAGCCTGGATCGACTGCATACGGACTATATTGATATTTTGTTCCTGCATGATATTGAGTTTGTACCAGCAGAGATCATTGTTGAAGAGGCCTTTCCAACGTTACTGCGTCTAAAAGAGCAGGGAGTTATTCGTCATGCGGGGATTTGCGGATTGCCTTTGCCGTTGTTTGAGGAGGTTCTGCCACAGATCGATGCGGATGCCATCATCTCGTACTGCCATTACGCATTGAATGATACCTCATTGTTATCGTTGCTGCCGCTGTTGGAAAAGAGAGAAATTGGCCTCGTCAATGCTTCGCCTCTCTCTATGGGCTTGTTAAGTACCCGTGGTGCTCCTGCCTGGCATCCGGCAGATGAACGGGTGAAACAGCTCTGTCTGAAGGCTGCCCGCTTCTGTGCAGAACAAGGCAGTGACATTGCCAAGATGGCCGTGCAATTCTCGACGGCAAATGAACGAATTCCAACAACGCTGGTTAGCAGTGCCAACCAGCGCAATATCGTCAATAACGCAACGTGGATAGAAGAATCGATAGATCAAAATCTGCTGGATGAAGTGCTACATATTCTGGCTCCATTGCATAATGAGACGTGGTCAAGCGGACGTCCTGAATATAATACGAAGCACAGCAACATGACATCAGAAGCATCCAAGGGGGAACAACGATGAGAGCCATTGTATGTGAAGAAATAGATCAATTGAAGCTCCAGGACCTGCCTCAACCGGAACGAGCAGAAGGAGAGGCGTTGGTTGCCATTCGGCGGATTGGTATCTGTGGAACGGATCTGCATGCGTACAAAGGCAACCAGCCATTCTTTACCTATCCACGCGTTCTGGGTCATGAACTGGCGGGTGTTATTGAAGAGATCGGTCCGAACGATGCCGGGTTACAGCCTGGCGATCAGGTTAGCATTATCCCGTATCTGCACTGCGGTCATTGTGTTGCTTGTCGCGGTGGAAAAAGTAATTGCTGTGTATCCATGCAAGTCATGGGTGTGCACGTAGACGGAGGCATGAGAGAGAGAGTCAGCGTACCTGTCTCACATCTGCTCTCAGCAGAAGGCTTAACGCTGGATGAAACAGCAATGGTAGAACCATTAAGTATTGGTGCCCATGCCGTCAGGAGAGCAGGAATCAAGCCTGGTGAGCATGTGGTTGTGATTGGAGCAGGTCCCATTGGACTTGGTGTGATGGCATTCGCCAAACAGGCGGGGGCGCGTGTTATTGCCGTTGATCGTAATCTGGACAGGCTGGAGCTCAGTCGGACTTGGGCTGGAGCAGATGACCTGGTTCAGGCCAATGAACGTACTGTGCAGCAAGTGGCAGAAATCACGGGAGGTGACTATGCTACAGCTGTCTTCGATGCAACGGGTAACGTGAATTCGATGAATGAGGCCATTCAATATGTGGCTCATAGTGGTCAGCTCATTTTTGTAGGACTGGTGAAGGCCGATATTACCTTTCATGATCCTGAGTTTCATAAGCGCGAGATGAGCATATTGGGCAGCCGGAACGCAACCCGTGAAGATTTTGAACAAGTCCTATCAACCTTACGTCATAAGAAATTAAGTATGGATGGGTACATCACGCACCGCGTGCAATTTGATGAGTTACCTTCTGCAATAGACCAATGGCTATTGCCAGATTCACATGTAGTCAAAGCGATTGTTGAACTATAATATCAAGTAATTCTGATAACAGAAAAAGAAAAAAACGCTCTCTGACCTTGTTGGACAAAACTGTTCATCCATGGGTAAGAGAGCGTTTTTTTTGTTTTGTATAATATATAAGTTGAATTAAAATTACACGATAACGAAGAGGACAGAAAAAACCTGAAAAAGCGAAGCGTTAGCCTAAAAGCTTTCTAAAAGAAAGCTACATCGAAAGCATACGCTATCCCCGGATTTTTCCCTTCAGAAAAGGGAATTGAAAAAATCTGGGGATAACAGCGATTGGAAGGTTATTCTGTCATCGTAGTCAGTGTAAATATCTTTAGTGCAACTTATATGAGCTATTATTTTTCCGGATTCGTCACAATCCCCGCATGTGGATCAATGTGACGAACAATGGATTTTAGCCAGATCATTTCCAAGACATGTACTTCATAATAAAGCGCACCGGGGATCTGCTTGATCCATCCTTCAGCCATAGCAAGTTGTGTTGAGTCAGAAGCTGCTTCCAGCGTTCCAGGTTCACGGCGCAGCCGTTTGCGTACAGCTTTTTCAACTTGAGAGCTTTGTGTGGTCAAAATGCAAATTCTGCGTTTGGAAGAGAAGCCCCTGAACGAGATGTACACCATTTCATAAGCAATAAGGTAGGCGATTACGGAATACATCGCTTGGTCCCAGCCAAAGACAACACCAGCGGCTGTCAGTATCAACAAGTTAAACAGCATGATTATTTTTTCGATAAGCATCCGTTTTCCGCTAAATACACGTTCAGGTGGGCGGGAAGACGGATCACCGATTTCCAGCGTATCCAGTGTCCCACCATACCGTACGACGAGCCCAATTCCGAGTCCGAGACACAAACCACCAAACATGGCGGCAGCCAGCGGATGCTCTACAAGTGGCGGCATGGGATGAAGCACAATGGCACCGATCGAAAAGACAACCAGACCTAGAACAGTTACGAGAACAAATTTCTTCTGCACAATCTTGTAGGACAGAAATATAAACGGAACGTTGAATAAAAATAAGAACAATCCAATCCTCATTTCGGTCCAGTGGGCGAATAGTGAGGAAATGCCTGTAATGCCTCCAATAATGATCTTATTAGGGTGTAAGAACAATTCAAGTCCCACGGAGGCCAGAATTCCGCCCGCGATCACGAGCAATAGGTTCAACCAGCGGCGGGTAGACGTTATTCTAGTCTTGGCGGTGTTTGGCACCGGATTAGCCGATATCAGAGGTGCTTTCATAGGTCATCCTCCTTAGTGCGGCTTTCGATCCATTCTCCCTGGGTTAGTCACAGAAAGATCGGCGTAGAGCCGCGAAGTACGATAGTATGTCTGTCATGTACAGACATAAGGAATTATCCTTCTTTCGGCAAAACCTTCGGTTCTTCTTTCTTTTTCCGATTATCTTTGAACTTGAATATCTTATCTAAGATACGGAATACATGTTTGGACTCTTTGGTTAATAAAGGACCCAGAATGGCTAGAATCAGTACGTACAATGCAGCAAAAGGTTGAATCAGTGGCAACAGTCCTCCGGCTTTACCCATATTAGCCAAGATGATGGAGAATTCACCACGTGACACGATGGTCAATCCAATATTGGCCGACGCTTTCGGAGATAGTCCTGCACTGCGTCCAGCCAGCATGCCTGCAAGGAAGTTACCGAACAATGTAATAACAACTGCAATCAGAGCCAACCATACGGCATCGCCCCCCAGTGACAACGGATCAATGGACAATCCGAAGCTGAAGAAGAAGATTGCTCCAAAGAAGTCACGGAACGGCAGAATCAAGTGCTCAATCCGTTTCGCGTGTTCTGTTTCAGCAAGAACCAATCCAACCAGCAAGGCACCGATCGCTTCGGCAACATGAATGGTTTCAGAGAAACCGGCTACCAGGAACAAAGCGCCAAATACAACGAGAGAGAATAGCTCATTCGATCGAATTTTAAGCAATTTGTTGAGTAGCGGTGTCGCTTTGCGTCCAAGGATAATCACGATAAGCATGAATCCGAGGGCAATAAGTGCGGACATGATGACGCCACCGATGGAGGATGAATCACTAAGCACAAGCCCGGACAAGATCGAGATATATACAGCGAGGAATACATCTTCGAACATAATGATACCCAGTATCATTTCTGTTTCGGGATTGGCCGTTCGTTTCAAATCGACAAGTACCTTGGCTACGATGGCGCTGGAAGATATGGTGGTTATACCAGCGATAATGAGTGCTTCCGCAACCGGGAAACCTGAAGCAAAACCAAAAACCAGTCCCAGTGTAAAGTTGATCCCGATATAGATCGAGCCGCCAACAGCAATAGAGCGGCCCGATTTAATTAAACGACCTACCGAGAATTCAAGTCCGAGGTAGAAGAGAAGGAACAAAATACCGATTCGACCCATAAATTCAATAAAAGGCTGACTTTCAATAAAACGGAAGTCCAGATGCCATATGTGCATGGCATGTGGCCCAACGGCCATTCCGATCAGAATATAAAACGGAACGACCGAAAATCTTAGTTTTGCCGATAAAAGGCCGGCTGCCGCAATGAGCACAAGGGCCAGACCTACTTCAAAAATCAGGTGATCCATTTATTTACCCCCTTCCAGTCAGGAGGAGGGATTTAAACAGCTTCTGTTGATTGCGTTCGCCAACGGCTACCACCGTAGATTCTGCACTGATAACTACCTCCGGACCTGGGCTGATATGTTTTTTGTGATTTTTCTCAACAACGGCAATTACCGTTGCCCCAGAGTTTTGACGCACGTCCAGTTCACCAATGGATTTACCGATAGATCCGAAGGATGCTTCGATTTTGTACCACTCGATAATCAGGTCGTCAAACGTAACTTCAATATTTTCAAGCTGCTTCGGTTTGTAAGTTAATCCACCAACAATCGCAGCAATCTGTCGTGCTTCGTAGTCGTCAAGCGTAATCATCGAGATACTTTGATCGGGATCATCATACTCGAAGTGGTACATTTCCCGGCGACCGTCATCGTGAATAATAATGACAATTTTATCACCGCTGCTTGTTTCAATCTGAAATTTTTTGCCGATTCCCGGCAAGTCTGTTTCGCGTACATCCATGGATACTGCCTCCTTATAATTAGGGGCTGGCCACAGAAGACAGGCTTATTTCCCGAGAAAGATAGTCTGCTGCTCAAAGGAACATCAAATGATGCGGGTAAACAGAGCCAGAAATTCCTGACACAGCCATATGATTTGAATTTGTCGGTGTGGGTACAACAAAAATAGGTTCTGTCATAAACGAATGGTTTGTATCTAACGTGTACTAAAAGGGTTAAAAGTTATGCACAAGCACACCGTCTAATAAATACAGAGGTGTCTCCATGCAAAGCAACCTGTAAATACGTCGTAACGTCTAGTGAAGAGCGTTCACGTATTTTGGTGCCATAGGGGTGAGGGATACATACATGCTGGTAAACTTGATAGGTAGCAGAAATAATCTGCGTTTAAACAGACAATACCACGGTTTAAAGGACAGACCCGGTGTAGGGATTCGCAGCATCAATACCAATGCGAGGACAAGAAAGACAGGCTTATTATGCGTAATCGCAATCAGCTTGGACATGACTTGTGGGTATTTGCGAATGACAGGTTTCTGCTGGGATTCGGATGTTTGCAACAAAACTTCCTTGTTGGAAGTTGCATCAACAGACACCCCAACGGCAGATTCGGACTGCATTGGAATAGGGAAGCACAAGGCTTGGAAAACGCACAAAATGATAATAATGGTGTAGTGGAGTATTCTAGGTTGTTGTCTCATTTTGGCTTCCCTCCTTTTCCGTGAAACATACTGTTATTAAAATAATAACACATTTTTGTCTTAACTCCAAACCTCTTCATATTATACTGAGAAATCATGACACGCTTTCCATCAATCCGCTTCGTATATCCCCATCGGCCTTGCCATATACTTTGAACAGGAAGGAAAGGAGTGATTCTAGTGGAACTGTTCGCTGTATGGACCGATGTATCGGGGCAAGAGGAAGCAGATCAATTTTATCGTTGTGTCAAAGAAAAAACTAAAGGTTTACATATAAGTAAAAGAGGATTTCGGCTCACCTTCAAACATAATGATGGAAGAGCAGCCTGGGTGTGCAGAGGGAATGAGAATCACGAAGACTTCCAGCAATGGCTTCCCCGAATCAGTGATCTTCTCTCCCTTGGACTCGCCGACTTCATTATGGATACACAAGAACGGAACATGGTGGAGAATATGATCGCCAAAGCGTGTTCTGTTATGGATGAGCATGAGGTGGAGAAGGTCAATCGGATCTGTATGCCGCTATTATTAAATGGGGATCTGGATCAGCCTGGACTTCGGGAACGTCGCCGTACTACGTTGGCAAGTGGACTACGGCAGGATCTGGAGGATGTTCACTTTTTTCACCTTGAAGGCATTATCAATTTTCGCATACGGGCATATAAGCAGGAGCTTCAGGAATTAGTGGAGTATGCGCTCGATGAGTTCTGGATGGATCGGCAGTATGAAGAGTTTATGGGACTGTTAAAATATTTTGTATTCTTTCAGGAAGCCAAAGTACCTTTGGTCCATCTTGTACACAAGGGCATGCATGAATTTCAGGTGCTTGATGCTGGACTTAATCTGTTACCCGTGCAGAAGGATGAGCAGGTTGTCGTGGAGATGCCGGGTCTAGAACTTGAAATGGATATCGAAGATATGATTGTGAGTACACTCATCTCGATCTCTCCTGAGAAAGTTATGCTGCATACGCGCACTCCCGATCTGCCGATTATCTCGACCATATGCCAGATCTTTGAAGACAAGGTGCAGATATGTCATCAATGTCCGGAATGCGAAGTGCTGCGCTCAGGATTGTTGACAGGTCTTGACGCAAGTGATCTCGGCAATTATAATAACTGTTGATCCATGAATTTTACATGTTTACCATTGAATCAAAAGCGTTGACAAAGACAACAACCACACGCAAGATCGGTGCAGAGAGAGGAACCCCAGGCTGAAATTTCCTCCGGATATCACGTATGGTTTACCCCTTTGTAGCTGCAATTTTGAAAGTGGAGTCTAATATCGCCTTTATTGGGGATTATCCGCGAGTAAGGATCTGCCGGGTCATGCCCGTTATCGCCATGCCAATGAGGGCTGTATTCCAAATAGGAATGAATCAGCTGAATTAGGGTGGAACCACGAGTATATGTCACTCGTCCCTTTGCCGGGACGGGTGTTTTTTGCGTTCCTTTCCAAAATGACTGGAATAGCAATAGAACATCAGTCCATGAACATCTGGACACGAAGGTTACATTTACAGGAGGAATGAGACAAATGGCAGTGAACATTAAATTACCGGATGGTTCGGTACGGGAGTACGCGGATGGCAGCAGCATTGAGGATGTAGCGGCTTCGATTAGTAGCGGACTGCGCAAAAATGCCGTAGCCGGCAAGCTGGATGGTATTGTGGTGGACTTGTCCACAACGCTTCATGAAGGAGCATTGGTGGAGATCGTAACTTTGGATTCACCAGAAGGACTTGAAGTGATGCGTCATAGTACAGCTCACTTGATGGCTCAAGCAGTGAAACGTTTATACGGTAACAAAGAGGTACGCCTCGGCATTGGCCCTGTCATCGAAGATGGTTTCTACTATGATATGGACCTCGAACACCCGCTTAATCCTGAAGATCTGCAAAAGATTGAGAAGGAAATGGAACGTATTGTGAACGAGAACTTGCCAATTGTACGTAAGGAAGTTAGCCGCGAGGACGCGATTAAAACGTTTGAAGAAGTAGGCGATCCATACAAACTTGAGTTGATTCGTGACTTGCCGGAAGACAGCGTAATTACCATTTATGAGCAAGGTGAATTCTTCGACTTGTGTCGTGGTCCTCACGTACCATCGACTAGCAAAATCAAAGTGTTCAAACTGATGAATGTGGCTGGTGCATACTGGCGTGGAGATAGCAAAAACAAAATGCTTCAACGTATCTATGGTACGGCTTTTGTGAAGAAAGCACAGCTGGACGAGCATCTGCACTTCCTTGAAGAAGCGCGCAAACGCGATCACCGTAAGCTCGGTAAAGAGTTGGAAATGTTCACATTCTCCCAACTGGTCGGTCAAGGCCTCCCAATCTGGTTGCCTAACGGTGCAAAACTGCGCCGGACTTTGGAGCGTTACATTGTGGATCTGGAAGAAAGTCTTGGATACCAGCATGTATACACACCGGTTTTGGGTAACGTGGAATTGTACAAAACATCCGGACACTGGGAGCACTACCAGGAAGATATGTTCCCGAAAATGGTTATGGATAACGAGGAACTCGTTCTCCGTCCAATGAACTGTCCTCACCATATGATGGTGTACAAGTCCAGCATGCACAGCTACCGTGATCTGCCCATCCGGATTGCCGAGCTTGGCATGATGCACCGTTACGAAATGTCGGGGGCGTTAACAGGTCTGCACCGTGTTCGTGCAATGACTCTGAACGACTCACACATTTTTGCACGTCCGGATCAGATCAAGGAAGAGTTCGCTCGTGTTATCGAGTTGATTCAAACGGTATACAAAGATTTCGGTATCAACGAATACCGTTTCCGTCTGTCCTATCGCGATCCGAAGGATACCGAGAAATACTTCCAAAACGACGAGATGTGGGAGATGTCCCAACGCATGCTGCGTGAAGTTGTGGAAGAACTTGACCTTCCATTCTATGAAGCTGAAGGTGAAGCGGCGTTCTACGGTCCGAAACTGGATGTGCAGATCAAAACAGCACTGGGCAAAGAAGAGACATTGTCTACGGTTCAACTGGACTTCCTGTTGCCTGAGCGCTTTGAACTTGAATATGTGGGAGATGACGGACAGAAACACCGTCCAGTCGTTATTCACCGCGGGGTAATTAGTACAATGGAACGTTTCACAGCATTCTTGCTGGAGAACTTTGCAGGAGCTTTCCCACTGTGGTTGTCTCCGGTACAGGCCAAGGTTATCCCGGTATCCGGAAACTTCGACGATTATGCGCGTGAAGTAGAAGCGAAGCTGAAACGTGCCGGAATCTCTGCTGAAGCCGATCTGCGAAACGAGAAGCTTGGATATAAAATTCGTGAGGCGCAACTTGAGAAAATGCCTTATATGTTTGTCGTAGGTGAGAATGAGCGTAATGCAGAAGCGGTTTCTGTTCGTAAGCGCGGAGAAGGCGATTTGGGCATGAAACCGGTTGATGAGATTATCGCTCAACTGAAAGAGGAGATTTCAACACGTTTGGTGTAATTGAACAAATGTATTATCGAATAACCAGTGCATAAGTTGCACTGATCAATCAGAAACGCCTGAATACCATGGGATTAACCTATGTTATTCAGGCGTTTTTTCGTAGTGTTTGGTGTGAAAAGTATAGATTAATTGCTTTTTGGAAAACCTTTGCAGTGAGGGGGAGGTTATACAATGAAAAAGCAAATCTCAATTCAAAAAATAAATATACGGTGTTTACTGGTTGGCTGTGTGATGTTCGCCGGAATGATGTTCGGCCTGAACCAGGCGGATGCTTATACATTTGAAGAGGAAAGTGCGGTACTGCATGTCGAGAGTCGAAGCAGTGAAGCTTCGATCATCGAGACTTCGAGCAAGTCTCATCAGAAATTTCTGGAACATGTAAGCAATCAATACAGCGATGAGGCTCAGCTGACGACCATGGTGTATATGGCTTTACTATGGTCACCGCAACCAATGGTCATTCCAAGGCCTGAGCTTCCCGAGAAACAAGTGACTGATCCAGCTATGCCGGTGCTTGCTCCGCGTTCAGAACAAGTACTGGGTACACAAAAGGTGACAGCAACGGGATATACGGCAGGGGTCGAGTCTACAGGAAAAGGACCTAAACACCCACAATACGGAATTACGTATTCCGGTGTAAAAGTACGTCGTGATAAAGAAACGGTTTCCACGATTGCAGCTGATCCCAAATTATTCCCAATGGGCTCCATTCTGTATATTCCGGGCTACGGATACGGGATTGTCGCAGATACCGGTTCAGCGATCAAAGGCAATAAAATCGATCTGTATTTTCCGACAACGAAGCAAGTGTACAAGGAATGGGGCAAAAAGGATGTTGAGGTACAAGTGATCAGACAAGGCGCTGGGAAGTGCACAGAAAAAATGCTGAACGAGTTGGCAGATGCGATCGATGTGTACAAATCCGTACCCGACTCTTGGCTGGACAAGGCGATTTAATTTGGCGTGTTGGACATGAATAACTGAGGTGCTCTCTTCACATAATATTGACTGGGGACGAACCCCGCGGAGCAGAAATGCAACGTAAATATGAAGAGAGAGGTGATTCGTTGTGGCTAAGAAAACTCAAGGGTACCAAACGCCAAACGAGAAGTACAATGCAGAGTTTGGTCAAGAAAATGGAACAAACGATGTAGCAGCTAAAGTGAAGCAATCCGCTCAAAACAAAGTACAAGAAAATTTCCAAACACCTGATGAAAAATTCAATGCCGAGTTCGGTGTAGAAAACACTGGTCAAACAAACCAAGGCCGTGCAGGGAAATTCCAGAAATAATTGAAGATAAAGATTCAACACCCTGGAGCAAAAGCTCCGGGGTGTTTTACATATTCGAATTTTTTACATAAATATCCTCCCATCTCAGTCTCGAGACCGAGATAACTTCCATCTGCCGCCGCTGTTCTCATTGTTCTGTCTGAGTTACACTGGATACATAATACAGACGAAGGAGACATGAGCGATGAAACGATCTACGCGTGACCGCTGGTGGGTTGGCATACCTCTTATTGCTATTGGTGCGATGATCTTGTTCAGACAATTGGGATATGACATTGATGTTGGATATATTTTCAGAACATATTGGCCGTTATTTCTGATCTGGTGGGGGGTCAAAGGAATATCGGAGATTCGTCGCAATGGGGGGTACGCCTTCATTGGACCGGTAGTTGTCCTCGCGATCGGTGGTTACTTTCTAGCCCGTAACCTGGGATGGATTGATTACTCTATGGGGGAGTTCATCCGTTATCTGATTCCGGTTATGCTGATTGGCGGAGGATTATTCGTGCTGATTGGGCCACGACGTCGTGATCGGAAACATCATGACAAGATGCAGCCACCTCCAGCACCTGAGCAACCTTATAAACCGTTGTCTCCGGAGGATCTGGAGATGCCGTCCTCGTTTGACGAACAGTTCGAGAAAACATTTGGTAAACCGAAACAGGAACAGAAGAACGATTCACATGGCTCTCATTTCACAGGATCAACGGATTCATCATCACAAGCGCAACAGGATAAGAAGAAATATCAATCGCATAACTCTAACAATACCGGATATGGACAACATTATGATGATGGCTACGGAAATGGTTATGGGGATTACGGGAGCGGCAATACAATTAACAAATCGGCGTTCATCGGTGATCTGTACATGGGGCAGGAAGTATTCTCGTTGAAACCCATGAACATCTCGGCTTTTATCGGAGATACCGTAATTGATTTGACCAAAGCACAGATTCCTTATGGTGAGACGAAGATTGTCATTTCTTCATTTATTGGGGATGTGAAAGTATTTGTTCCAGAAGATATGGATCTGGGTGTGACAGTAACGACGAATTCCTTCATTGGAGATATGTCATTGTTGAACCAGAAACGTGGCGGATTCCTGAGTAGTGCCCAGGCTGAAACAGCCCACTATCGTGAAGCAAGCAAAAAGGTACGGATTATTGTGAGTGTGTTTATCGGAGACGTCAAAGTCAATAAGGTGGGTTAACGCATGATTCGAACGATTCTCAAGGCAAACAAATGGGAACTGATGATGTATTTTGCGCTAACCGGTCTGATTACGCTGGGCGGATTCTATCTATTGTATGGAGAGGTACTGGTGGGGGCTGGACGTCAGCGGGCATGGACCTATGTTGCCGTTGTTGTGCTGGCCACCGTTATAATCGGGTACATCGCTGCTTTGCGGCTTCAGCGCAAGATCGATCTGCTGGATCTTAATATGTTGAAAGTGTCCAAGGGCAATCTGGCGGTTCGTATGCCTGAAGCCGACGATGCTTCGTTTGGTCGTGTCTATCAGGAGTTCAATGTCATGATGGATTCGATTGAGAAAAAGATGAGACTGCTTCAGCGCCTCGGTGAGCAGGAAGTCATTGAGAAGGAGCAAGCCTCGGAGCGGGCGGTGCTGGAAGAACGCAAACGTATGGCAAGGGACCTCCATGACACGGTTAGCCAGCAGCTGTTCGCGATGCATATGTCTGCTTCGTCCTTGCCGCGTTTGCTGGAGATGAACCCGGAACATGGCGGTAAAGTACTGGATCAGTTGATTCAGATGTCACATATTGCACAGCGTCAGATGCGTGGACTTATTGCCCAGCTTCGACCAGTGGAGCTGGAGGGGCGAGATCTCTCCGCGGCACTGGATAGCTGGTTTCCTGATTATTGCAGGCAGAATGGTCTTAAAGGTGTGAAAGAGCTGGAACTGGATGGCGGAATTTCGGATGCCATTGAGCACCAGCTGTTTCTTGTTATCCAGGAGGCCGTTGCCAATGTAGTGAAGCATGCAGAGGCTGGGCTGGTCAGTCTGTCCATACGGGAAAGTGAACATCAGATCAGTATGAGCATCAGCGATGATGGCCAGGGATTTTTACAGCAAGCCGAGCGTCCAGGGTCATACGGGTTATCCACCATGCGTGAACGGGCGGAGAAGCTTGGGGGGCAAGTTCAGATTATATCGAAGCCGGGAGCGGGAACGACGGTACGGGTATTTATCCCAAAATTCCCGAACGTTCCTGAGTGAACCAGAGGGGGAGACGGAATGAGTGGTAAAGTAAACGTGATGATTGTGGATGACCATGATATGGTGCGCATGGGATTGAAAACGTATCTGATGCTGGAGCCTACTTTTCATGTGATGGGGGAAGCGAGCCATGGGCAGGATGTTCTTGATCAGTTGCGTAAGTTAAATGATAATGAAATGCCGGACTTGATCCTGATGGATCTGATGATGCCAATAATGAATGGCGCTGAAGCAACGAAAGCCATCATGACTGAATTTCCGAAGATGAAGATTGTGATGCTCACCAGTTTCCTGGAGGATGATCTTGTTGTTCAAGCGATTGAAGCGGGTGCGGTCAGTTATGTGCTGAAGACGGTCTCCGCCGAAGAACTGATCTATGCTCTTCAAGGGGCTTACAGAGGCATGCCTGTGATGACAGGTGATGTTTCACAGGCATTAACTCGTGGAATCAGACAGCGTACAGCGAGAGAGAGCGAATCTGGTCTGACTGAACGAGAGAAGGAAGTGCTGTTGCTTATTGCAGAGGGAAAGACCAACAAAGACATTGGAGAAGAATTACATATCAGTATCAAGACCGTCAAAACACATGTGAGCAACCTGCTGATGAAATGCGAGATGGATGATCGTACACAATTGGCTATCTATGCGCATCGTCAGGGCTGGGTGAAAACAAAAGGGTAAAATGCTGTCATGACGGGGAAAATAATCTATTCTTACGTGCTTTTATCTCCTTTTTAATTGTTTTTAAGGTACGGTTAAGGTTTAAAGTACAAAATAAGGACAGTTAAAGAATATCTCTTGCGAATAAGAGATTGGGAGGTAGAGAGGCATGGACGAACGTAATTATAGATCGAACCGTCAAGACGATGAAAACGAAACCAAACAAACGGAGAATCGCAATTCTTCCGGAACGGACGAATCCTCCTATTATTATTCTTATGGACCTTTTCAGTCCGTAAATCAGGAAGATACAGCAAATCACATGGGAAGCAATAATCAGCGTGAAGAAGGTAATGTAGAGATTACAAAACCTGATCCGGTGAGACCCGTACCTACTTACTATAACAGCGAATCATACGAGCAAGCGAAAAGATCGTCCGGAGGCGGCGGAAACGGCTCAGGTAACGGTGGAGATCAAGGGAATGGCGGCAAAGGCAGCAACTGGAATTATAATAACCGCAAGCCGCGTTCTTCCGTAAGATCACTTCTGTTTTCCTTTATTGCCGGGATGCTGGTCATTACCGTTCTCATGTACACAGCTGACAGAACGAACATGTTCACACCGGAGACAGCACTTACGAACGCGGACAGTCAAAGCTCGGGACAGGAAACATCCACGAACACAGGCGGAGGCAACAATGTAACAGCGTCGTTACTGCCAACAGGCAAAGAAGATGTTTCTTCTGTAGTCACAAGTACAAGTCCGGCTGTCGTCAAAATCGAAACACTCGCGAAGCAGTCCTCGCGTACAGGTACTGGTCAGGGTGGATCGAATACAAGCGATCCGCTGTACCAATACTTCTTCGGTAATGGCGGCGGAACGGAAGGCAATCAAGGCCAAAGCCAGCAACCACAAAGCAGTAATCAGCTTGTGCCAATGGGTATTGGTTCGGGGTTCATTTTTGATAAAGAAGGATATATCCTGACGAACCAGCACGTGGTTCAGGGTGCAGATGTGATTCAGGTTACGCTGGAAAACAACAGCAAGCCTTATGAAGCCAAATTACTGGGAAGCAGCTTTGATCTGGATCTCGCCGTATTAAAAATTGAGAAAAATAGTGGTGACGATGCTTTCCCTGTAGCTCCACTGGGCGATTCCAACAGTACTCAAGTCGGTGAATGGCTTGTAGCTATCGGTAATCCTGAAGGATTTGAACACACCGTTACAGCAGGTGTACTGAGTGCCAAAGAACGTACGATCAGCATTCCGGATGAAGAAACGGGCAAAACACGTGAATACAGCCACTTGCTGCAAACGGATGCTTCCATTAACCCAGGTAACTCCGGTGGTCCGTTGCTTAACCTGAGCGGAGAAGTTATCGGTATGAATGTTGCGGTTAGCGCAGATGCACAAGGGATTGGTTTTGCGATCCCATCAAGCGTCATCTCTGAAGCGGTTAAATACCTTAAAGAGAACAAAGAAGTTCCCAAAGAGCCAGTACCCTTTATCGGTGCATCTCTGATGGCTCTCACACCTGAAGTCGCTAAACAAATGGGAACAGATGTGACCGAAGGTTCTGTTGTTGCCAGCACGATCTTCCAATCACCGGCTTACCAAGCAGATCTTCGTGCATATGACATCATCACAGGTGCGAACGGTACGCCTTACGCCACAAGTCAGGATCTGATTGATTTTATCAAGAAACAGGAAATCGGCAGTGAAGTGACATTGAATGTTGTGCGTGATGGTAAGAAGATGGATCTGAAGATCAAAATTGGAAACAAAAATGATTTTGATACTTCACAAACAACAGGTACACAACAACAACCATAATATTGGGTTAGGATTGACAGAACGGAAGGGTTTGAAGGCCCTTCCGTTTTTTTGCCCTGAACTAACGGGATAACAATGGAGCAAGCTTGATTCGAGACTCGTGCTTGAAGATGCAGATTGTGCTTCTGCCTGTTACAATGGGATAAAACGTTAGGATAAAGGAGAAAGACCATGCGCTCAACTATTTTGATTGTCGATGATGACGAAAAAATTGTGTCCATGCTCCGCCGGGGGCTGGCATTTGAAGGATATGAGGTGCAGACTGCTTCCAATGGAGCCGAAGGCCTCAGCAAACTGATGGATAAAGAGCCGGACATCGTTGTGCTTGATGTGATGATGCCGCAGATTGACGGATTTGAGGTATGTCGCAGACTGAGAGAAGCAGGCAGCAAAGTGCCTGTGCTAATGCTGACAGCTAAGGATGAAGTGCAGAGCCGGGTGACCGGATTGGACACAGGGGCCGATGACTATCTCGTGAAGCCTTTTGCGTTGGAAGAATTATTGGCACGTGTTCGTGCATTGCTGCGTCGCAAGTCAGACATCGCGGGCACGCCGGACAATCGCCTGATGTACGAGGATATTATTCTGGACAATGACTCACGTGAAGTATTGCGGGATGGGCAACGTCTGGAACTGACTGCCAAGGAATTCGAACTGCTGAATCTGTTTATGCAAAATCCAAGACGGGTCCTATCCCGCGATCTGATTATGGATAAAATCTGGGGTTATGATTACAGCGGTGAGTCTAACGTACTTGAAGTGTACATTGCCATGCTCAGACAGAAGACCGAAGAATACGGTGGCAAACGTCTAATCCAGACCATCCGGGGAGCCGGCTATATTCTGAGAGGTGACTCCTGACATGTCCATCCGGTTAAGATTAACCGCATGGTATTCTGGTATCCTGGCCGCCGTGCTTATTTTTTGGGGCGTTGTCATCTATGCCTTTGTGTATTTTAACTCCTATCAGGAAGTCGAACAGCAATTAAAGGTGAAGAGTGCCCGGATAACGGAGCAAATCGGTGTAAATCCTCTTTCACAGTCGTTGGATCTGGACCCATTTACAGAGAGCCAGCTTCAGGAGGCGCAAATTTATATTCAACTCTGGGATTATCAGAGTCGTTCAGGCAGAATTTCCGGTAATATGGAGAAACTGGGGATTCAGTTTCCAGTATTGAAATCCAATGAAATTCTTAAAGAGCGTGGAATCTCCAAGATCTATGTGGATGGAACGCCATTTCTGGTGAATCAGCTACCGCTGTCTCTTCAAGGCACCAATGAAGTCAGAGGAATTCTTCAAGTGGGAGCCAATGTAAGTTCACAGGAACGCTTGCTGGAGGCATTGCTTAATATTCTGGTCTTTGGTTGGCTGGTGGCTATGGCATTGGCTATAACCTCAGGTCTCGTTCTGGCCCGGAAGTCGATGCGCCCGCTCGTGAATGTCATTGATGCTGCGAATCAGATCCAATCCGGGGATGACTTAAGTGTACGAATTCAATATGCGGGGCCGAAGGATGAGATCGGGCGTTTGATTGAAACGGTGAATAATATGCTTGAGCGTACAGAATTGTCTTTCCGCGGGTTGGAAGAGACGAATGCTGCCCAGCGCAGGTTTGTATCTGATGCATCACATGAACTTCGTACCCCATTGACTACCATTCGTGGGAACGTAGACTTCCTGAAGAAACTGTGGGATCAGGAGGGGACCGACCGACCCAACCTGGATGAAGAAACAGTAAGACAGATGTCCGTTGAAGCGTTGGAAGACATGGCCGATGAAGGCAAGCGTATGAGCAGATTGATCAGTGACATGTTGTCATTGGCGAGAGCAGATACAGGACAGAAAATTGAACTGAATCCGATACCACTGCAGATATTGGTGCAGGAAGTCGCGCGAAGATCGCAATTCCTCGATCATCATGCGGACTGGCGTCCGGGTGATCTCTCGATTCTCAATGGTATCTATGTGAACGGCAGCAAGGATTATCTGCAACAGATGCTGTTTATTTTCATCGAAAATGCATTTAAATACACGCCGGAGGGCGCTGTGACACTTGATGCTATATTGTACAAAGGTCAGGTGGGATTACGTATAAGCGATACCGGCATCGGAATGGATCGGGACCAAGTACCGTTCATCTTTGATCGTTTTTATCGTGCAGATGAATCCCGCGGGGCTACACCGGGCATAGGTCTCGGACTTTCGATTGCGAAGTGGATTATTGAGGAACACCATGGATCGGTCGAGGTTGTGACTAGACGCGGAGAAGGAACGACCTTTATTATTTGGTTGCCGGTTGTCTTTGCTCCGCCTATAGAATAAAGGTATAATAGACAGGACTGCAATTACATCGGCAACGTTGCCGAGAAAGAAAGCGGGTGGCAACCAAGTGGAAGTACTGCGAATTTCGCCGCGTGGATATTGTTACGGTGTTGTGGATGCGATGGTGCTCGCGCGTCAAGCGGCACGCAATCTGGATTTACCACGGCCTATTTATATATTGGGTATGATTGTGCATAACCAACATGTGACGAATTCCTTTGAAGATGAAGGCATTATTACATTGGACGGTCCGAACCGGATGGATATTTTGAGCCAAGTGGAGAGTGGCACGATTATTTTCACAGCTCACGGTGTGTCTCCTGAAGTGCGCAAGCTGGCACGGGACAAAGGATTGACGACAGTGGATGCAACATGCCCTGATGTGACCAAGACACATGATCTCATTCGTGAAAAGACAGCAGAAGGGTATCAGATTATCTATATTGGTAAAAGGAATCATCCTGAACCAGAAGGTGCTGTTGGCGTTGCGCCAGACCTCGTTCACCTGATCGAGAAGGAAGAAGAGATCGATGGACTGAACGTTCCTTCAGGCAAAATCCTGATTACGAATCAAACAACGATGAGCCAATGGGATATCAAGCACATTATGAGTCGTCTGCTGGAGAAATTCCCGGGCGCAGAGATTCATAATGAAATATGCCTGGCGACTCAAGTACGTCAGGAAGCTGTCGCTGAGCAGGCAGGGCAGGCGGATCTGGTTATCGTTGTGGGTGATCCTCGCAGCAATAACTCCAACCGTCTGGCACAAGTGTCGGAGGAGATCGCGGGTGTTACGGCCTACCGGGTATCGGATGTGGCTGAGATTCAACAGGAGTGGTTGAAAGGTGTAAATAAGGTGGCGGTTACTTCGGGTGCTTCAACACCTACACCGATCACGAAGGAAGTTATTCTTTATCTGGAACAGTATGAACATGACAAGCCGGAGACGTGGGAAATCAAGCGTACCGTGAACATGAGCAAATTGCTGCCGCCAGTCAGAGAAAAGACACGTACACCGTAGGTCGACGAAATGTAAGTGGAAATAAGAAGAACCCTGTTACACAGAACCGAATTCGGAGCCTGTGTAACAGGGTTCTTTTGTATATGGATAAGGAATGTGTACCTTGACGCAAAAAGGGAACTATGATATATTTACTTTAGTGGATAAAAGCTTAAAAGCGAACAAGCGTTTAAGCGCGACAGAGTTTTTATATTTAATCAGACGCACGTTAATAAAGTATTGTGCTCTCATACAAGGAAGGATGGGAATTTATATGATCGTTATTGCAGGCAAAGCTACTCCGGAGGAACAGATTCAGGATATCGTTGCAGTCATCGAAAAAGAAGGGCTTCAGGTGCATATCTCTCGCGGAGAGGATCGTACCATCATTGGTCTAATTGGCAAAGTTGAACCTAAAATGCAAGAGCATCTTCGCCAAATGAAGGGCGTTGAGAATGTCGTTAAGATTTCAAAATCCTACAAATTAGCGAGCCGTGACTTCCATCCGGAAGATACGGTGATCTCCATCAAAGGTGTAGATATCGGTGGGAAAGAACTTGTTGTCATGGGCGGACCATGTGCGGTTGAATCTGCTGCACAGATTGATGAGATTGCTGGGCTAGTGAAAGCTGCTGGTGGGCAAGTGCTACGTGGGGGCGCATTCAAGCCGCGTACAGGTCCTTACAGCTTCCAAGGAACGGGCGTAGAGGGATTGATCATGATGGCGGAAGCAGGCAAGAAACATGATCTGCTGACCATTACAGAAGTCATGACACCAGAGTATGTGGATATTTGCGCCGAGTACGCAGATATTCTGCAAGTAGGTACACGTAACATGCAGAACTTTGACCTGCTCCGCAAATTGGGTGAGTGTGGCAAACCGGTATTGTTGAAACGTGGCTTTAGTGCGACATACGATGAATTGTTGAATGCGGCTGAATACATTCTTGCGGGTGGTAACCCGAATGTCATGCTGTGTGAGCGTGGTATTCGTACGTTTGAATCCTACACACGGAATACGCTTGATCTGTCAGCGATCCCTGTTCTGCAGTCTCTGAGCCATTTGCCGGTTATTTCGGACCCGAGCCATGGTACTGGACGCCGTGAACTGGTGGAACCGATGACGAAGGCTTCCGTTGCAGCGGGTGCCAATGGTCTGATTATTGAAATGCATACCGATCCGGATAACTCCATGACAGGAGATGGTGTGCAGTCCTTGTTCCCTGATCAATTCGCCAACCTGCTGCAGGATTTGGAGAAATTGGCACCAATCGTAGGGAAATCATTCAGCACAGCCAAACAACCGGCAGCGTTTTTCCCGGCTCGTGTAGGCGTATAATTTAAGAAATCATAGTCAAAGTCTGGATCAATTCCGGGCATCTCCTGTGGTCGTGTTCATTGCGACGGAAGCAGGCTGATGTCCGGTTTTTTGTACAATTTGCAGTTTTGAACGTATTTATTAATCAATAGTGATAAGAAATATTTATGATGTGAAGTTTTTTCCATGATTTAGGATGTAAAAGGGGTCACTTTACCGCATTAAATCAGTTAAATGTATAGTAGTTATGTTGTTATATGCATTTATCATATTTATAAAATGTGAGTATATCTAACATCCTCGCAAAAAATACCTTACATAAGTATTGACGATGTCATATTTCAGAATTTATAATGACGACAGAAAAAAATTCGAATTTAGACATTTTCTTAGTGGGGTTGTTTAATGTTCGGAATATTTGGGAGGACGAATACATGTCGGTTGAAAACGTATTGAAATCAATTCAAGAGAACAACATCGAGTGGGTAGATTTTCGTTTTGTAGATTTAGCTGGTCGTGCACATCACATCTCGTTGCCAGCTTCGGCTGTTGATGCAGACACGTTCGTAAATGGAGTAGCTTTTGACGGTTCTTCTATCCAAGGTTTCCGCGGAATTGAAGAGTCCGATATGGTTATGATGCCAGATCCTGAAGCGACTTATGTCGATCCGTTCACTGCACACCCTACATTGAATGTTATGTGTGATATCTTCACTCCGGATGGCGAGCGTTATGAGCGTGACCCACGTAGCATCGCTGTTAAAGCAGAAGCTTACTTGCAAGAGAGCGGTGTAGGTACAGCGGCATTCTTCGCACCTGAATCCGAGTTCTTCATCTTCGACGATGTACGTTATGAGAGCGGTACGAACAGCTCTTCCTACTATGTAGATTCCGAAGAAGCTTCATGGAACACCAACCGCAAAGAAGAAGGCGGTAACCTGGGCTTCAAAGTTCGCACTAAGGGCGGATATGTTCCAGTAGCTCCAGTCGATACACAACAAGATATTCGTAGCGAAATGTGTCGCCTTTTGGAAGAAGCTGGCCTGTCCATCGAGCGTCATCACCATGAAGTGGCGACAGCGGGTCAAGCCGAAATCAACTTCCGTTTTGATACACTGAAGAAAACAGCAGATAACCTGCTTGCATACAAATACATCGTGCACAACACTGCACGTCAATATGGTAAAGTAGCAACATTCATGCCAAAACCATTGTTCGGTGATAATGGTAGCGGAATGCACGTTCACCAATCCATCTTCGATGGCGATTCCCCATTGTTCTATGACAAAGCGGGATATGCTAACCTGAGTGAAATGGCTCTGCACTACATCGGAGGTATCCTGTACCATGCTCCGGCACTGATCGCTTTGACTAACCCTAGTACGAACTCGTTCAAACGTCTCGTACCTGGTTACGAAGCACCGGTAAACCTGGTTTACTCCAAAGGTAACCGTTCTGCAGCAGTACGTATTCCGGTTGCAGCTGTGACACCAAAAGGTTGTCGTATCGAGTTCCGTACACCTGACTCCACAGCTAACCCGTACTTGGCATTCTCAGCAATGCTGATGGCTGGTCTGGATGGAATCAAACGCAAAATCAACCCAACTGAGCTTGGATATGGTCCGCTCGATAAAAATATCTATGACCTGTCTGATGCAGATAAAGAAAACATCCGCAGTGTGCCAGCTTCCCTCGAAGAAGCACTTGATGCATTGGCAGCTGATAACGAGTTCTTGACTGAAGGCGGCGTATTCACAAAAGAATTCATTGAAAACTACATCAACCTCAAGCGTGATGAAGCAAAAGCAGTAGCCATTCGCATTCATCCGCACGAGTACAGCCTCTACTTCGACTGCTAATCGGTCGGGGTCGGAACAGCTCTTGTTCCAACTTAAAGCCTCCGGGACACGCTCTCGGAGGCTTTTCCTTGAATTAAAGAATGTAGTGCTTTAACTTTGCAGGGTGATAAAGGAATTTGATGGCCTGAAATCAACACTTCAGTGCATATTGCCCTTGAAGCAGATAGAGAATACTGCTATCATAGCGATAATATTTACTTTGAGAGCATTTTGCACAAATCCATAGAGCGACTTCCAATAAGTAAGATATAGATCGAAATGATTCAATTCGTCTTATATCTTATACCCGTGAGCGATTCTAATCGAATTGTGCAAAATGCGTTTGTATGTCAGTTACGGATGGAAAGGGCGGGGGATTTTGTGACAAAGAGAGCGTATAATTTTAATGCAGGACCTGCGGCGTTGCCACTTGAGGTACTGGAGCGTGCACAGGCGGAATTTGTAGATTTTCGTAACACAGGCATGTCGATTATGGAGATGTCTCACCGTGGAGCGGTGTACGAGTCTGTACATAATGAAGCTCAGGAGCGCTTATTGTCGCTTCTAGGCAATCCAAAAGGATATAAGGTTCTCTTTCTGCAGGGTGGTGCAAGCACTCAGTTCGCGATGCTGCCAATGAACCTGCTTGGGGCAGGACAGACTGCAAGTTATGTCATGACTGGCAGCTGGGCCAAGAAGGCTCTGTCTGAGGCGAAGCTGATCGGCGAGACGCATGTCGCAGCATCTTCGGAAGCAGAGAAGTTCATGAAATTACCGGATGTTTCGAATCTGAGTCTGCCAGAACGTACGGCTTATGTGCATTTGACTTCCAACGAAACGATTGAAGGTACACAATTCAAGTCATTCCCGGATACGGGTTCTGTACCTCTGATTGCTGACATGTCGAGTGACATCTTCTGTAAACCATTTGATCTCAATCAATTTGGCATGATCTACGCGGGTGCGCAGAAGAACTTGGGTCCATCCGGAATTACGGTTGTTATTGCTCGTGAGGAACTGGTGAGCGAATCACCCAAAACGATTCCAACGATGCTTCGTTACAGCACGCATGTAGATAATAACTCCCTATATAACACGCCACCTTCCTTCTCGGTATATATGGTGAATGAAGTGTTGAAATGGATTGAAGAACAGGGCGGATTGGCTGGTATTGAGCAAAAAAATACGAAAAAAGCGGAATTGCTCTATAACACGATTGATTCTTCCGGTGATTTCTACCGTGGTTGTGTCGAACCAGAAGATCGTTCCCTGATGAATGTAACCTTCCGTCTTGCTTCTGAAGAACTGGAGAAGAAGTTCATCAAGGCATCGGAAGAAGAAGGATTCGTAGGTCTGAAAGGACATCGCAGTGTGGGTGGTCTCCGTGCCTCCATATACAATGCTGCTCCTTATGAGAGTGTTAAGGCGCTCACAGACTTCATGAACCACTTTCAGAAGACAAATGGATAAATAGTATAGGTACTGTGTCATAGACCTTAGTGTCTAATCAATGTGCCTTACCAGAGCCTTCCACATTGACGTGTGGAGGGCTTTTCTTTAAGATTAGAGGGTTGTCGTCAACATGAAATGAAAAGGAGATTGAACACATATGGCTTTACACATCGTTCTGGTTGAACCAGAAATTCCGGCAAACACAGGAAATATTTCTCGTACTTGTGCGGCAACCGGCACCCATCTTCATCTCGTGCGTCCACTTGGATTTCGAACAGATGATGCTACATTGAAACGGGCAGGGCTGGACTACTGGCATGCTGTTCATATTGAATACCACGACTCGTTCGCCGAGGTTCAGGAAAAATATTCGGAAGGTCGTTTCTTCTACGCAACTACGAAGGCGAAGAACCGATACAGTGATTTTAAATTTCAGGATGGGGATTTCCTCGTCTTTGGTAAAGAGACTAAAGGCCTGCCGCCTGAATTAATTGCTGCCAATCCCGATACATGTATGAAAATGCCAATGACTGGTGATGTTAGATCATTAAATCTGTCGAATTCGGCAGCCATTATTGTATATGAAGCATTACGCCAGCTCAATTTTCCGGGGTTAGAAGGATAAATTAAGGTTATTCATGCCGACTAGAATTCGGTAAAAAAACATTTTTCAAAAAAAAGGACAAAAAATGTTTATTTCCAGCAGGATTCGACAAAATCTTGGCGAATCTATAAACATAGTACAAATGTACCTAGAAATTTAGAGTAAGATAGGAGAGGTGTGCCGTAGCTATGAAGCCAGCTGGAGTAGTTCGCAAAGTGGACCAATTAGGTAGGATCGTATTGCCTAAATCTTTGCGTAAAAGGTATCAAATGAATGAGGGAGATCCTGTAGAGATTTTAGTACAAGGGGACCATATTATCTTGGAGAGATATCGTCCAAAATGTATTTTCTGCGGATCCATCGAGGAAGTCAACGAGTTCAAAGAGCGTTACATATGCGCACAATGTTTAGATGAAATGACTCAGCTTCCACAGCACGGGTAAGAAGTAACGCCAAGGGGTTTTATGTCCCCGTGGCGTTTTTTTTTTGTTTTATTATCCAGCAGATGGCATAATTTCAATATTGAAAAAAAGAAAAATACGTAGACTAACGCTGGGTGTAAAGGGGTAAAACCTCATTCCATACGGCATTCAGGATACCTTGCATATTCTCTTCCTCACTGTTGATACATATGACAGCTTCCTTTGAGGGAATGATGATACACAATTGACCATAAGCTCCATCGGCGCGATAAGCGCCATGAGAACACATCCAGAACTGATATCCGTATCCTTCTCCCCAATCACCGCCTCCAGTCGTTTCGATCTGCCGGGACGTAGCCCGTCTGACCCAATCCGCAGGTACAAGCTGTGTGCCGTTCCAGAGACCCTCCTGCAGCATGAACTGTCCAAATCGACTTAGTTCCTCATTGCTTATCCATAGACCAGCACAGCCGAGCGTTACGCCTAGTGGAGAGGTTTCCCACTCTACATCATGGATACCAAGCGGTTCGAATAACCGTGGAGTCAGGTAATCTTTCACGGTTTGCCCGGTGGCAGCCTGCAGCATGGCCGAGATCATAAAGGTATCACCACTGCTATATGTAAATTGTTCACCAGGTACCCGGTCCAGAGGCAGAGACATGTAATATTTTGCCCAATCCTTCTCGGTCAATGAAGCTCGTTCATCAGCCCAAAGAGGGGGAGAGTCATGGCCCGAAGACATTCGGAGAAGATCACGTAGTTTCAAATCCCGCGGCGAGGGGATATTGTGCTGTGCAATGGGTGCGTGATTATAGGCGAAATAATCACCGAGTGTGGCATCCAGATGTAAAAGACCTTCTTCAATCGCAAGACCAACGGCCATGCTGGTGAAGGATTTGCTGATGGAATGTTGTACACGGCGCTGATCCCTGTCCCTGTCCCAATGGGCAAGCAGGTGCCCTTTATGTAATATGCGAATGGAGAAAACATTCAATTGTTGTTCGGTAATCGTTTGAACGAAGCCTTTGAGTTGCTTAGACATATTAACCTCCCTAATATCAGGTAAAACCTGAGTAAAATCGGTTGGTGAAACGTTTCCGTAATTTGAATGCAAAATCAGAACCCATGTTAGTATAAACCTGGTTGGGTGTCAATTAAAGTTGTAATAGCACTGACTAAAATTTCATTTTTTCGCAATAATAGTGTCTTTGGGCGCAAATTTAGACTTGAAAAAGCATTTTTTCGAGAAAATAACGCGAAATTTGTAAAAAGGTTATTGACAGGATTTACTCATCGGGCTTATGATTTATTCGAAACGATTCGAAGAAATCGCTTCCACATTAAAAGTGTTGTAATCAAGTCCATGTGGATCAACGTTGGCTATGTTTTGAAACGATTCGAGAAAATCGTTTCGATAACCCATCGTAATACAAGGGAATCTACAACAGCCTGCAATCCAACGCCAGAGAAGCGAATGAGTAAAGACAGCAGGCGATGATGAGAGGGGTTACATTATGGCGCATATAACGATCGAAACTGGATCGCCAACATTATGCATGAACACGAGCATACATGTTGTGTCCAGTGACTCCGGAGAGACTTCAGGCGGTACACTATATTTGTTGCACGGGGCAGGCGATAATGCGAGTACCTGGCAGCGGTTAACCACAATTGAGATGTATGCAGCGCAATACGGCTGTACCATCATTATGCCAGAAGCGAATCGAAGCTATTACACCGATATGGAATACGGCCTGAATTACTTCCACTACATCACTCAGGAGTTACCTGAAGTCTGCAAACGTCTTCTCAATCTAAATCCTGATCCGGAGAAAACGTACGTTGCCGGTTTATCCATGGGTGGATATGGTGCACTGAAATGTGGGCTAACTTATCCAGAGCGCTATCGCAAAGTCGTATCTTTATCTGGCGTTACAGATATTCAAACACGACTTCATGATCCCCATATGCCAGCGACTATGATCAAGGAAATGAAAGCGGTTTTTGGAGAACGGTTACAGGTAAAAGCCGATCAGGATATTTACGCACTGTCTGCCAAGTTGCTGGAACAGGGTGTACCTTTACCGGAAATCCTCAGTTGCTGCGGCGATAGTGATCCCTTCGTGGAGATGAATCGCGATTACGCGAAATACATGCAGGGTATTGCCTTTGATTTTCGGTATGTGGAGACGCCGGGTGCTCATGAATGGAGATTTTGGGAGCACCACCTGAGAACGATGTTTGATTTTCTGTACAACGACAAGACCAAAGTAGAGTGAGGAGATGCAATGTGAAACCTGCAGTCGAAGGACCTAGCAAAAAGCTGAAGGGAAACGTGAAGGGCAATTCGCTCTGGACTGAAATCTGGAAGCACCGAATGACATACACCCTGCTTATTCCGGGGCTTGTCTGGCTAATCCTGTTTGCCTACATGCCAATGGGCGGCCTGTCTCTGGCGTTCAAAGATTACAAGGCCAATCTGGGCATCTGGGGAAGTCCATGGAGCGGATTCGAGAACTTCAAATATGTTTTCCGTGATCCAACCTTTATCGATGCGGTATGGCGTACGCTGTACATCAATATTCTTAAACTGATTATTCAGTTCCCGTTCCCGATTATTCTGGCGTTGTTGCTGAATGAACTGCGGATGCGCAGAGGGAAAAAGTGGTTCCAAACCGTACTTACGTTCCCGCACTTCCTGTCATGGATCATCGTATCCGGGGTTGTCATCAATGTCCTGGCATATGACGGATTGGTCAATAGCGCGCTCGGATTACTCGGATTGCCAACGATTAACTTCCTGGGGTCCGAATCCAACTTTGTACCGATGTTGCTGTTGACTGATATATGGAAATCAAGTGGATGGGGCGCGATTATCTTCTTGGCTGCCATCTCAGGTATCGATCAGGATCAGTATGAGTCGGCACAGATTGACGGAGCTTCTCGTATGCAACAGATGTTCCGTATTACCTTGCCAAACATTCTACCAACCATCACGGTAATGTTCATTCTGTCGGTAGGTGGACTGATGTCTTCCGGTTTCGACCAGATCTTCAACTTGGCAAATGCAGCAACCAAAAACGTATCGGAAGTACTCGATGTATATATCTATCGGATTACGTTCCAGTCATCAACCGATTTCTCCTTCTCGACAGCGGTCAGCTTGTTCCGTTCCCTGGTGAATATGGCCTTGCTGCTTCTCGCTGACAGATTTGCCAAGTGGCTTGGCGGAGACGGTTTGTTCCGATAAGAGAGGAGGAGAAATGAGATGAGCAAGAAAGCTAACAAAAAGCCGAGAATTGGCACAGAAAGAATGACACTTCTCGATTACTTCATATTTGCCATATTACTTGTACTTGCCTTAATGATTTTGATTCCATTCTGGAATGTCATCATGATCTCGTTTGCAACACAAAAAGAGTACGCTGAAAATCCATTTTTGATGTTCCCTAAAGAGTTCACACTGGATTCCTATAAAGCTTTGTTCGCTGACGGAAGTATCTTGTCAGGGTACAAAAACACGATTATCTTGCTGGTGATCGGCTTGCCGCTCAGCTTGTTCCTGACAACAAGTATGGCTTATGGTCTTAGCCGCAGTAACTTCCCGTTCAAGAAGTTTCTCTTTTTCCTGGTTCTGTTCACGATGATCTTTAACGGTGGTATCGTACCCCTGTATCTGATCATGAAATCACTGCATCTTACAGGCACGTTATGGTCCGTTATTCTGGCGGGAAGCTTCAGTGCATTTAACATGATCCTGATGATGAACTACTTCTACACCTTACCGGAATCACTGATGGAATCAGCGAGACTGGATGGTGCCGGGGAGTGGAGAATCCTGTTCTCCGTCGTTCTCCCGCTGGCTACACCTATTATGGCTACGATCACATTGTTCTACGGTGTAGCTTACTGGAACAGTTGGTACGATGCGATGATCTTCCTGCGAAAAGCGGATCAGTTACCGCTGCAAAACGTACTGAGGACCATTATTGTCACATCCCAGACGAACGCATCCAACGCATCCAGCGTAGATGCAACCCAAGTGAGCAACTTCTCCATGGGTATGAAGATGGCGGCTGTATTTGTAACGATGGTACCGATTATGTGTTTCTTCCCAATGCTGCAAAAGCACTTTGCCAAAGGGGTATTAACAGGGGCAATCAAAACCTGATATACACATAGGATTTGGACTACAAATTCGACTAAAAACATGGGGGTAAAAGCATGGAAACGAACAGAAAGTTGTCAGTTAAATCTCTCTTTGCCATCACACTCTGTCTCTTGATGTTGGTGGTGACAGCTTGTTCCAGTGGTGGTTCTGAAGGTAGTAACGAGAAGGATGCTGAAGGAAATTATACAGATAACCTGACCATCTCCGTGGCAAACCTGACAGAAATTAAAAACGGAAATTTGGATAATGAGTTCCATAAGTTCTGGACAGACAAATTCAACGTAACATGGGACTACAACTATATCGATTGGGATTCATGGGGGGAGAAGCTTCGTCTGTGGATCAACTCGGGCGATTTGCCGGATGTATCGGTATGGAACTATGTCCATGGCGATGCGTTGAATAATATTGATCAAGGGCTGTTCTACAAATTCCCGGATGATTGGAAAGAGCGCTGGCCAAATGTTGCCGCTGCGTACAACTTGACGGGACTTGGTGATAAGTTGGAAGAACTGACAGGTGGAACGTATCTCTTGCCTAGACCAATCTATTATGAGAACAAACCTGCTAATCCACTGACCAACCAAATCGGGGTTATTGCACTCCGTAAAGACTGGGCAGAAGCGGTTGGTTTTGAACTGAAAGATGCGTATACAACAACTGAACTGAATGAATTCGCAGCGCTTGTAAAAGAGAAAGATCCAGGTAAAGTGGGTAACAAGCTTGTACCACTGTCCTATAATGCGGCAGATGCGATGACAAACATGATCATGCCAAATAGTGCTCATGCGATGACGGATGCTCCATTCTACAAAGGTGAAGACGGCCAGTTCCACTGGGGTCCTTCGGATCCTGAGACACTTACAGGTCTGAAATTGATGCAAAAAGCATATAAAGATGGACTGCTTAACCCTGAGTTCTACACTTGGAAAAACAATGAAGGTCAAAATAACTTCAAAGTAACAGGTACAGCTGCAGTTACAAGTCTGGGCGGACTGGCTTCGTACAGACAAGGTCTGGATTCTGATATGAAGAAAAATCTGGGTGTGAGCAGTGATGATTTGGTCCACACAGCAATTGTTCTTGGAGACGACGGAAAATACCGTAACTTGGAGCAAGCAAACTTCTGGTCCGCACTGATCTTCAACCCTGAGATCAGCGATGAGAAATTCGAACGGATCATGGATCTGATCGATTACTCCGCAACAAAAGAAGGCCAGTTGCTCATCAACATGGGCTTTGAAGGAACAGATTGGAAATACGATGAGAACCAAGAACTGGTTAGCTTGTTGCCAGAAGGAACAGTATTGGAAGACAAATATCCAGCACGTTTCGAAGGTCTCTATTTGTTGGGTGACGACTTCAGTGTTGTAAACCCCGCAATCAAAAAAGATTACCGTGATAGAGCCGTGAAATTGTTCGAAGAAAAAGCAAAACTCGGTACAGAAGGCAAATCACTTGCAGCATATGATTGGGATATCAACCTGTACGATTCCAAAGCTAAGAGTCAAGCTTCATTCGATTACCAGAACGAATATGCCAACCTGATTCTGAAAAGCGGAGATCTGGAGGCGAACTGGAAAGAATGGGTGAACAGTAAAATGTCCCTGGTTCAACCTTATCTGGATGAGCTAAACGAGAAATTCTAGTAATCGTTCAGTAATTAATTTTGAACCCGGTGCGCGGTCTCTCCCCGAACGCAGCCGGGTTCTTTATTTCAACAACTTGTAGTGGAGGATACTATTGATGAATAACGAGCAGTTGCAAGACCTGGTGAAACAGATGACGTTGGAGGAAAAAACAGCTCAGCTTCTTCAGTTGACTGCCAACTTTTATGAAGGAACGAATGTTGAAGGTCAGATCACAGGACCGATGGAAGAAATGGGAATCACGGAGCAGTCCGTGGACGCCAGTGGCTCCATTCTGGGGTTGTCCGGTGCACAGGCCATCATTGATGTACAGCAAGCTTATATGAAGAAAAGTCGTCTGGGCATTCCACTCTTGTTCATGGCTGATGTTGTACATGGATTTAAAACCATTTTCCCGATTCCGCTGGCCATCGGTTGCTCATGGGATACCGAACTCGCTGAGAAAAGTGCTGAAATTGCAGCACGTGAATCAGCTGTATCTGGTTTGCATGTTACCTTTGCACCGATGGTGGATCTGGTTCGTGACCCGCGCTGGGGCCGTGTGATGGAGACGACTGGCGAAGATCCTTATCTGAACAGCTTGTTCGCGGCTGCATTCGTACGTGGATATCAAGGAGATAGCTTGAAGGATGAGCCTGATCGCCTTGCTGCCTGTGTCAAACACTTTGCGGCGTATGGAGCGGCTGAGGGTGGTCGAGATTACAATACCGTGGATATGTCCGAGCGTAACCTGCGTGAGTACTATTTGCCAGCGTACAAAGCAGCATTGGATGCGGGTGTGGAAATGGTCATGACTTCGTTCAATACAGTCGACGGTATTCCGGCGAGTGGCAACGAAAAGCTGATGCGCGGTATATTGCGTGACGAGTGGGGCTTTGATGGCGTATTGATCTCGGATTGGGCTTCCATTCGCGAGATGATTGCCCATGGCGCTGCGGAAGATGACCGTGAAGCGGCATATCGTGCCATTCGCGCAGGGGTGGATATGGAGATGATGACACCTTGTTATGTGCATCATCTGCCTGAGCTGATTGAGAGCGGCGAAGTAGAAGAGGAACTCATTGATGAAGCCGTTCTGCGAATTTTGCAACTCAAAGAAAAGCTGGGATTGTTCGATAATCCCCTGCGTGCAGCTGATCCGGAACGTGAGCGCGAGATTGTGTTCTCCAAAGAGCACCGTCAGGTATCGTATGAACTGGCAACGAAATCAGCTGTCCTGTTGAAAAATGATGGCAACGTTCTTCCGCTTCAGCCGGAAGCTAATGTAGCTCTTATTGGTCCTTTTGCACAGAGTCCAGACATTCTGGGTTGGTGGTCTTGTGAAGGGGTTAAGGAAGATGCAGTCAAGCTGGGAACAGCTCTGAAAGAGCGTCTGACGGGTGGGAAAGTTCAATTTGCCCAAGGCAGTGATGTTCATACCATTACAGCTGAGCAGATTGCCGAAGCTCTGGACGTGGCAAGCAAAGCAGATCTGATCGTCCTGGCTCTAGGTGAAGACTCCGAGATGAGCGGAGAAGGTGGCTCACGTACGGATATTCGTCTGCCAGCGGCCCAATTGGAATTGGTCAAACAGCTCAAAGCAGCAGGGAAACCTATTGCCACCGTTATTTTCAATGGCCGTCCATTGGATCTGCATGGTGTAATCGATGAATCGGATGCTGTTCTTGAAGCCTGGTTCCCCGGTAGTGAAGGTGGAGCTGCGATTGCAGATGTTCTGACAGGTGTAGTGAATCCATCTGCACGTTTGACCATGTCCTTCCCGCAATCCGCAGGTCAGATTCCGGTCTATTACAACCATTTCAATACAGGCCGTCCACTGAACCCGGAAAAGACGGAAGAACGTTATGTATCCAAATATATTGACAGCCCGAATGAACCTTTGCTTCCATTTGGTTACGGTCTCTCTTACACTTCCTTCGCTTATGGTGATCTTGAAGTGTCAAGTAACGAGTTGACTGCTGATGAGTCTTTGAGCATCCAGGTTCGTGTAACGAACACAGGTGAGCGCGCGGGAGTGGAGACTGTTCAGTTGTATGTTCGTGATGTAACGGGTGAAGTGGTTCGTCCGATGCGTGAGTTGAAAGGGTATGTGAGACTTGCACTTGCGCCAGGCGAGAGTGGTACAGCCACGTTTACATTAAATGAGAAACAGCTTCGTTATCACCATTCCGACTTAAGTCATCGCAGTGATCGGGGCGAATTCCATCTTCTTGTTGGTCCGAACAGCCGGGATACCCAAAAGAAATCATTCCGACTCGTGTAATCCGATGGATGGAAAGAGTAATGTGTCAGGCCTTTCACTATGGGAGGCCTGATTCAACATAACAGGGGAGCGAAGAATGTGGTCAGTATCAAGGATATCGCCAAACAGGCGGGAGTTTCTATATCCACCGTGTCATATGCGCTGAATGGCAGCAACAAAGTGACCGATGAGACGAGTTCCAAAATTTTGGCCATAGCCAAAGAGCTGAACTATGTTCCAAATGCCGCTGCAAGAACACTGAAGAAGAGAGAATCCAAAATTCTGGGTGTTTTCTTGACCGATTTTAGCGGAGATGTATATGGAGACTTGCTGAGTGGCATGAAAGCCGTATGTAATGCTCAAGGTTATGACCTGATCGTGTGCAGCGGTAAACAGTCCCATCGCATGCTTCCAGAACGGATGATTGATGGTGCAATCATTCTGGATCATACGTTTGCAAGTGAAGAACTGATGCAATATGCCGATCGAGGGCACAAAATCGTTGTACTGGACCGGGAGATGGATCATCCCAATATTAATCAGGTTCTGCTGGATAACAAAGCCGGGGCGACACTTGCCATGGAGCATCTGATTGAACAGGGACATAAGAAAATCTATGTGGTGACGGGACCAGAAGGTTCGTTTGACTCTATGCAGCGTTTGAAGGCTGTAAGACAGGTTGCGGAACGTGAAGCCGATGTAGAATGGATTGAGATCACGGGGGATTTTGAGAAGAGTGGTGGAGAACGAGCCGCAGATCAGATTGTACAGGCATATGATGGACCTGCAGCTGTATTCTGCCTCAATGATGAGATGGCTATTGGCCTGTGTGATCGTCTCGCAGACAGTGTACTTGGCGTTGGTCAGGAGATTGATGTCATCGGATTCGACAATATTGAACTGAGCAAATACGTGCAGCCGAGATTGGCAAGCATTGATTATTCCAAACGCAAGTGGGGATCACTCGCTGCTGAACAATTAATCAAGATTATTGCTGGAGAACCCGTTGACCATGAACGGATTTACGTGACACTGGTTGAGGGTGGGTCGGTGAGTGGACCTACACTGTCTGATTCTATGATACCAATGCAAAGTGATCGGGCGGTTAGCTATTGATCCCGTCTAGCAAGAGACAAGGCTTAGAAGAATTGAAGCATTCTTTTAAGCCTTGTCTCTTGCTATTTTCGAGGATAAAGCATTAAAAAAAGCCTCTCCGGAGAGAGGCTTGGCCTTTACAGGCCTTTTGTCTTGTCATTGTTGTAGGATGAAGTGAGAATGCCTGTTATGAAGAGAGTCAATACAACTGCAATAATCCAGAATGTCAGTGAAAACGACATACCCTTCGCACCTCCTGCACAAGCTCATTTTCTTTTATTTCTTCTATTATAACCATTATAAGTAGAAAAGAAATGCTTCACCCCATCATTTATAAAATAAAAAGTGTGTGGGTACCGGTCTGAGGCTGCCATCCGAAGGGTTATTCACAACCCGATTATTCAGAATAAGCGAGGAAGATCCACCACCATCCAGATTATAGGCATCAATGACCCCAAGCTTGTACAACCGTCCTTGCAATTCTTCAAGGGTAGCACCAGAACTTCCGCCTTCATTATATCCATCGACCACAATGATCAACAACTGATCGTCTTTATAATTGCCGATGACTGTACGAGGTGCTCGTTTGGGTGATACCTTCCACTTATCGGGAATTGCTGTTTTGCGCCCATTCTGTAGCAGCACCGGCACAAACGTAGCCCCGAATTGTGGTTGCAGGCGATCCAGCGAGTTTTTATCGAAGAACTTGCCTCCGACCAGCTTGCCGGCATCGTTAAGTCCTACAAAGAACAGATCTTTGAAACTGGCCTGAAAACCATTCACGTATTTCCCGTCCATGACGGTTGTGCTGAGAGGATAACGTTTGCCGCCACTGTCAGCGAACCCTCCCGCGTTGATCCCGGCAATTGCGCCGTTACGCTTCACAGCCTGCATGGTTGTCTCAGAACGTCCAGGTTCGCTATCCAGAGCCATCTGCATGGCCGTGGGATCTTTTAGCTTAATCTTCATGGCATAGCCCTTATAGCTACCAGGATTCACTCTGTACATTTCAATCGTCAGCCGGTCACTGTCTACCCGTTCAAATGGAACGCCCAGCTTGGATGAGATTCGTTTGTTATAAATGCTTTCTGGGCGATCCGCCTGAGCAGTAGCCTTCTGCACAAGTGTAGACATCGTACTCGTTGTCTTATTGTAGAGCTGTGTCGTTCTTTTAATAGAAGAAGAAGTCTGGACAGCAGCGTCTTTTGCCCCGGCAAGCTCTTGGCTAATTGCTTGGGTCCGGGGAGTAATGCTGTCCTCTGACAACTCGGTGGGAATCAAACCTCCGGGTTCAAGCGGAGGACGAAGCAGCAGCAGACATAATATCAATCCAACAAAAGGAGCGAGTGCAAGCATAAAAAAACGATTAACCTGTTTGACGGGTGTAATCATTTGAGCAGGTCCATCTTTTTCTGGAGTGTCTCCAGTTGTTTTTTGACTTCGCTCAGCTGGGTATACAGTTTGTTGCTGTTATCCGTTTTGTCACTTGCATTATCCTTGGTAAAAGTCAGCAATTCATTGAAGGATTGAACCTGTCCTTGCAGGTCGGCTACTTCCTTCGATATCGTTGTTAGCTGCTTTTCATAGTCGGTTTTTAGCGCTGCAATCTGCTGCTGATTATGGGCCTGAAGCTGGTTAATCATCTGTTGCTGGAGATGGTTACTATAATAGTAGGTTCCAACGACTCCTAGTGCAATGAGAACAATCCACATTACCAGAAACAGCTTGATTGAAGATCCGGCCTTGCCTTTGGCACTCCGGGTGTGATGGATGTCAGAGGGCGGGGCAGATGGTTTCATATCATCACTCCTGGTCATTTATAGGTACAAAAATAATTTTTCCAGTCCTCATTCTATCATGCCCCTATTGATTACGCAAAAATGAAATTCTTTACTTAATAGAGCAAAAAGAGATTGCATCGGAAGGAAGTCCTAGGATACAATTTCTTATAGATGCAATAAGTAGGAACTTTGGGCAGGTTTTTCGACTTTTTTAGATAGAAATGCAGGAAATTTATACTATATTTTGACTTTTCCGGGCATGGAGAGATGAACGTCATGGTGTTTTTATAACAAAATAAAGTGAACATAGAGCTTTTTTAACAGCTGCATCCTGTATTTTTATGTTTTTCGACATAATCCGACCTGTGCTTCTTCTATACTCGGACTGTCGCAAGACGAGGGAATCATCATGACAGAAGGTAGAAGTTATTTATCCAATACATAACAGGGGGAACAACAATGAAAAAAGTATGGCAGGTGGTCATCGTAGATATCCACCCCACCAGCATGCTCGGTACAAAATTGATTTTGGAAGAGCAGCAAGATCTGACGGTACGTGGCATGACTTCGACCGGAACAGAAGGGCTCGAACTGGTGAACATTCACCAGCCTGATCTGGTTCTCATGGATTATCGTCTTCCGGAGGGCCAGGCAGATCAATATATTGCCCAGATGAAGAATCTGTCAGCACATAGTCACATCATCATTTTAACCGATGAAGACAATGTGAAACTGTTTCGTCATCTGATAAGTCTTGGTGCAAGCGGCATGCTATCCAAACAGGCTTCCCCTAGCCAGCTGATTCATCTGATCTCGGGGTTACGTGAGGGCCATGTATCCATTCCATTATCGTGGTTAAACAGTGCGGAGTGGGCGCAACCCGTCGAGTCTCCAACAGAAGAACATGTCATTGAATTAACAGAAACCGAAACTTTTATCATGGAAAGAATTGTTCAAGGGGTAACCTATGATAAAATAGCGAGTGAGATCAACGTTAGCAGGCGCTCGATTGATAATTATTTGCGTAAAATATACGTGAAGCTGGAAGTAAGCAGCAGAGCACAGGCCATTGAACGTTATGCCTTGCATGCAAGGCAATCGAAGACGGTATCCTGACGAACCAGGTATGTTCTTCTAGCATCACAACAGGTCAGGTGTGCATCCGGTCATATTCGATGGCGAGCAGGAATAGGTTGTAGGGCTGCGGACTGCGAGTTCAGTTTCGATAGGGACGAAAGGGGATCGGATCGATGGAATATTTCTTTGCTTCCCGTACCAACAGGCTGTTGTCATCACCGCTGAGGGACATACGTGAGATGTCTGGCAGGGATTATTTCATTTCTCTGGCAGAGGAATTGCCTGCGGAGGAGTTGTTTCCTTTCAAATTGCTGGAAGAAGCAGCGGTGTCTGTCTTTAGTTCAGGCCCTTCTGCATTGCAATATGGAGAGCCTGCAGGCTACACCCCCTTAAGAGAGTGGCTGAACAAAGACTGGAATGCACGCAAAGGCATACGAACGGTACCCGAGCAGATTCTGTTGACCACTGGTACCCAGCAGGCCATCGATCTGGTGATGCGTCTATTGCTTGAACCAGGAGACTCCGTGCTGGTTGAACATCCTACATCTCCAGGTTGTCTTGAGGTTCTGGAGATGCAAGGAGCCAAAATTGTGCCCGTGATGGGTGATCTGGACGGGATACTGCCTGACCTTTTGGAGCATCACATGCAGCAGGTGAGACCGAAGCTGCTTTTTGCTGCACCCAGTTTCTCGAATCCGACCGGTGCTTTGTGGAGTATGGAGCGGCGGGAGGCTGTGCTTGATCTGTGTTCACGCTATGGTGTACTGCTTGTGGAAGATGATTCTTACGGAGAGCTTCATTTCGATGGCCTGGAGCCGGCGGAATTCTATCGTAAATATCCTTCACTCTTTGCACTGGATACTGCCGACCAGGGTGGACATGTTCTCTACATCGGTTCGTTTAGCAAAACGGTAGCGCCCGCTCTTCGAACCGGATGGGCCGCTGGGCACCCTGCACTGATTCAGGCCATGGCTTCAGTTAAACGAATTGCAGATGGTCAGTCCAGTCCGATGAATCAGCGGCTGTTATATCAACTGCTCGCCCATTCCCCTTTTCGATGGAGTGATCATCTATCCATGTTGAATCGGGAGTATAAGACCAGGCTCAAACTGATGCTTGAACTGTTGAAAAGACCGGGATGGAAAGGGTGTCAATACAATATCCCTGAAGGCGGAATGTATCTGTGGGTACAATTGCCGGAAGGATTGGATAGTACCGCTCTGCTCAAGGCGGCTCTGCCCAAAGGTGTATCTTTTCTACCTGGATCGCTATGCTCCACAGGTGTACAGGATCAACGCTACATTCGATTGAACTTTAGCCATCCGGGACGCGATGAATTGCTGCTTGGCATGAACCTGATCAGTGAAACCATATCTGAATTTACGGCTCGCAGCTGAGCCGGATCGAAAAATAGATTGTAGCAAAATCCAAATTGGTTCATAAACATTGTGATTACGTTATTGCATCCACTAACATTTTTATATATAATATGAATTAATGAGTTGTTGGTTTCTTTATATAAGCTGCAATTGTGGTGAGTTCAGAAAAAGCACTCATATATTTTATCTAACGGGGGAAAATTCAACATGTCTAATATTTTATTCGTAAAAGCAAATGACCGTCCTGCAGATCAAGCAGTCAGCGTTAAATTGTACGATGCATTCTTGAGCGCATACAAAGAGTCCCACCCAGGTGACACAGTTACTGAGCTGGACCTCTACAATACAGAATTCCCATTCTATGGTAACACAGCTATCACAGGTACTTACAAAGCAGCTAACGGTTTTGAACTGACAGCTGACGAGCAAAAAGCAGCTTCACTTGCAGCACAATTGCAAGATCAATTCCTGGCAGCTGACAAAGTTGTATTTGCATTCCCACTGTGGAACTTCACTGTTCCAGCTCCATTGGTAAACTACATTGCTTACCTGAGCCAAGCTGGTAAAACATTCAAATACACTGCTGAAGGTCCTGTAGGACTTGCTGGCGACAAAAAAGTAGCTTTGCTTAACGCACGTGGTGGCGTTTATTCCGAAGGCCCAATGGCAGCTGCTGAAATGTCCCTGAACTTCCTGAAAACAGTTATCGGCTTGTGGGGCATTCAAAACCCTGAAGTGGTTATCGTTGAAGGACATAACGCTTCTGCAGATCGTGCTGAAGAAATCGTTACTGCAGGTCTGAAATTGGCTTCCGATGTAGCAGCAAGCTTCTAATAGCAATCATCTATATAGAACAAACAAAAACACCTGTAGTCTCGAGTAGAGATTACAGGTGTTTTTGCATTCTCATTTTTTCGCATCCGTCACTTCGGGTGATTTCGGATCAGATATTGCCTGTATTTTTCAAGTACAACGCTGCTGCTTCAGCAATGTGTGCAAGGTCGTCCTTATTTTCACCAGGTACGGAAAACGTTACATCAAGTTCATTAATGGTTCGTTCAATCATATCATTATCCTCAAGCATGTGTGCATGCTCGGTTAACGCCTGCACTCCCCTAATCGTCAGAATATACTTCCCACGGGAGAGGCGTTCGAACCAGCCATAATAATTCTTTTGCAGAATCGCCGCTGCAGAACCTACGCCTGTCTGTCTGGCAAGGTTGGCGGGAGAGGCTTCTCCGTTCGTTCGTAGAGCGGATGCGACACGTAAGGCCTTCTCACGATATGCCGTGACCAACTGTCTTCGTGTGCTGCCTCCCGTATTGTAGTCTCCGCTGCGTTCGTCGAATTCCTTGAGCAATCGTTTCCGCCGAACACCGCTTTTGCGGGCAACTTCATTGCGGCTAGTGGGGGTTGTCAGGACGGAAGGTTCGCACAGTACATCAATTAGGGGTGATTTGGTTTTGTAAAATGTGACAGTCAGCAGTCCCAAACCAAGTTGCCTGCATAGTGCAGTCAGTTCACTCCAGCGTTGGTTCACAGCTCCACGTTTGCTGCGATTGCGCTCGACGGCCAGATACACGAACGGACTAAGCTTCAAGCGCTGCATGCCCTGCAACAACAGGGAGAGGTTGAATGTTTTTTTCATCTCCACAATCAGTGGTTCATCCTGGTCCGATCTGACCCCGACGAGGTCACAATGTCTGACTTCCGCCTTGACGTCGAAGCCGCGCTGCTCGAAAAAAGCCTTCACAGGTGGATATAATTCGGTTTCGTATTTCACTGCCATCGTCCCTGCTCCTTTCCTGAAGTGTCCTTGTCTCTGGCCATACGTTGTCCGGTTTCCTGAATTAGAACCCTCATTATATCATATTCGTTCTTTTTTTTCTGAAGGCACAAGATGTCTGATAGAACAGGGAATAGCCAAAATTCGAAACCTTGGATTGAAAAAAAGAGGTCAACTTACCCGAATTGCCGCATAGGTATGTAATACACTTTTCACAACAATACAAGACGTTTGAACAGAGGGTGGCGGGACTACACAGGACCGCAAGATTGGTATTCAAGCAGGAGCCGCAATTCTATTGATTTCTTCATACCATTCGGAATGGTTGACAATCACACTAAAGGAGCCATGGGAGGTACCAAGCATGAATATTTTTGAACGCGTTGCGGAACATCGGGCAGAGAGTGACCGTTTGACATGGAACGGAACATTTGAAGATTATATTGCACTGCTGAGAGAGGACCCGACTCCGGCAATGACGGCTCACGCCAGAGTGTATGAGATGATTGAATCGTTTGGCGTGGAAGAAGTAGGTGGGCATAAGCGGTACAAGTTTTTTGAGCAGGAGATCTTTGGGCTGGACCGTTCGATTGAAAAGCTGGTCGAAGAATACTTCCACTCGGCAGCACGTCGTCTGGATGTACGGAAGCGGATCTTGCTCCTTATGGGTCCCGTAAGTGGAGGGAAATCCACGCTGGTGACGTTGTTGAAGCGAGGTCTTGAACAGTTCTCACGGACAGAGAGAGGTGCCATATACGCCATTGATGGATGCCCGATGCATGAGGAACCGCTGCATCTGATCCCATTGGAGCTTCGTCCTGAAGTGGAGAAGGAAATTGGAGTCCGAATTGAGGGTAACCTGTGCCCATCCTGCCAGATGAGACTCCGTACCGAATATGGTGGTGATATCAGCAAGGTGCCGGTGGAACGGGTCATTGTTTCTGAAGATAATCGGGTGGGGATCGGAACGTTCAGTCCATCCGATCCGAAATCGCAGGATATTGCCGATCTGACGGGCAGTATCGACTTCTCCACCATCACGGAGTTCGGTTCCGAATCTGATCCACGTGCCTATCGTTTTGATGGGGAGTTGAACAAGGCGAACCGTGGGTTGATGGAGTTCCAGGAGATGTTGAAATGTGATGAGAAATTCCTGTGGAATCTCCTGTCGCTCACGCAGGAAGGGAACTTCAAAGCAGGACGCTTCGCCTTAATCAGTGCGGATGAAATGATTGTGGCGCATACGAATGAATCGGAGTATAAGTCGTTTATCTCCAACAAGAAGAATGAGGCGCTGCAATCCCGGATGATTGTCATGCCGATTCCGTACAATCTGAAAGTGTCCGAGGAAGAGAAAATCTATGCCAAGCTCATTCAACAAAGTGACATGAAGCATGTTCATATTGCACCGCATGCACTGCGGACTGCAGCCATTTTTTCGATACTTACCCGCTTGAAGGAAACGAAGAAACAAGGCATGGATCTCGTTAAAAAGATGCGGATGTATGATGGTGAAGAAGTGGAAGGCTACAAAGAAGCCGATCTGCGCGAGATGCAAAATGAGTATTTGGATGAAGGGATGTCCGGCATTGATCCACGGTATGTCATTAACCGGATCTCGAGTGCTTTGATCAAGCAAAATCTTCAGTGCATTAACGCGCTGGACATTCTGCGGGCGATCAAGGATGGTCTGGACCAGCATGCCTCGATTACAAAGGAAGAGCGGGAGCGTTATCTGAACTTTATCGCTCTTGCACGCAAGGAGTATGATGAACTGGCCAAGAAGGAAGTGCAGAAAGCATTTGTGTACTCATTCGAGGAGTCCGCAAGAACGTTGTTCGAGAATTATCTCGATAACATTGAAGCATTCTGCAACTGGTCCAAAATTCGTGACCCGCTCACGGATGAAGAGATGGACCCGGATGAGCGTCTGATGCGTTCCATCGAGGAGCAGATCGGGATCTCCGAGAATGCAAAGAAAGCGTTCAGGGAAGAGATTCTAATCCGAATCTCGGCATACTCCCGCAAGGAGCGCAAGTTCGAATACAGCAGCCATGACCGTTTGCGTGAAGCGATTGAGAAGAAGTTGTTTACCGATCTGAAAGACATCGTCAAGATCACAACCTCAACCAAAACACCGGATGCAACACAATTGAAACGTATGAATGAAGTCATTAAACGCTTAATTGAGGAACATGGATACACCGCAGCCAGCGCGAATGAACTGCTACGTTATGTGGGCAGTCTGCTTAATCGCTAATCGGCAACGAACCATTCCGGATCAGGCTCCTGATGCCTGCTGTGAGGCTCCTTCACAGCAGGGTCAGGGCCTTTTTAATTCTATGAGGGTCATATTAATCTAAAAGCTGACAAATAAGGTTAATTTTAAAGAGAATTAGTTCTAATGGTATATGTATATTTAGGTATTTTAGTCTATAATCGATACATATATTTACATTTTAAAGTAATTTAGTGTTTATTAAGGAGCTGACTGAACCCGATATGAGCAGTATTTCCGCAACAAGACAGAAGCAACTTGATTACATGGGATTAACCGCAGGGGATCTGGCACTGCTTGCCGATCATCGGCCTGTTTTTAAAAAAGTCGTTAATGAAGTGGTAGATCATTTCTACAATCATGTGGGAAATTATCCTGAATTGGTAGATCTGATCGCTCGCTTCTCTACCATTGATCGTCTAAAAGAAACACAGAAAATGTACTGGTTATCCATGACGGACGGAATTGTTGACGACGCATATATTGAGCAACGGATTGCGATTGCACTTGTGCATTCCCGTATTGGTCTGTCTGAAGATTATTATCTGGGTACCTATATGGTCTATCTTGATATTGCAACGAGCATATTCCAACAGGTTATCCCTGATTCCTGGCATCGTGTCATTCAAGCCCTCAGCAAAATGTTCAATCTGGATTCACAGCTTGTCCTTGAGGCCTATGAGAAGAAAGAAAAAGAAAAGTTACATGAGCTTGCCGATGACCAACAACATACATTGCAGGCGATTACGCAGATTACCCAAGAGCTTACAGGCATGATTAGTGAATTAAATGAAAATGCAATGGCTATATCGAGTGTAGCCAAAGAAACAGCAGCTTCTCAGGATCAGGCTCAGGTTCTGCTCACCGAATTAACAGGGGAGATCCATCAGATTGGAAAAATGGGTGAACTCATTCGCGAGATATCGGATCAGAGTCATCTTGTCGGCCTGAATGCAGCAATTGAAGCTGCTCATGCAGGCGAGTTCGGCCGGGGCTTCGAAGTGGTCGCCAGTGAGGTGCGCAAACTTGCCGCTAGCTCCCGGGATGCCCAAGGTAAAATCCAGTCTAATCTGGAGCAAATCATGAAGAAACTGAGCAGTGTGCAGCAGGAGTCGGATCATACGTCCAGAGGGGCACGTAGCCAAGCGTCACGCTCGGCTGAACTCGCTGTATTTGCAACAACAATGGAGAAACTGTCTCTGGATTTGAAGAAACTGGAACAGCAGGAATAGACGTTAAATCCATTAGGAAGCTTCCATACCGTTTCAGGCTGTTTTAAGCTATAATGGGTAGACAAACCTGCCGATGTTATAGAAAATGCAGCCGGAGACAGGGGATTTGAAAGAGGTTGAGGTGATCAGATGGCTTCTATCCATGATGTGGCCAAGGAAGCGGGAGTATCTGTTGCAACCGTTTCCAAAGTGATAAACGATTATCCCGATGTAAGTGAAAAAACGCGCAAAAAAGTCAATATAGCCATCGAATTATTGAAATATCAACCCAATGTGGTCGCACGTGGACTTGTAAAACGCCGTTCATGGACGGTAGGCGTACTGTTAACGGTTCCGTTTACGAACCCTTTTGTATCAGAATTGCTGGAGGGGATCAAGACTGCGCTGGAGAACAGTGGGTATGATCTTGTCCGCTTGTCGACTCGATTCGATGATCCGGCTTATTCGTTCATCAAACATTGCCGTAGTCGTAATGTAGATGGCGTTGTGGTATTCGGGGAAGGCAGAGAAAATGCGAGTATTCAGGAACTGGTGGATGCAGAGATTCCAACGATGTTTGTTGATACGGACATGCTCGGCAAGCGTGCGGGTTACATTACTACGGATAACGCAAACGGGATCTCGATGAGTGTCAAACATCTGCATGAGCTTGGGCATCGCAAGATTGCCTATATCTCAGGGACACTAGGACCTGCCGTAGCCAATCTGCGACTGGAAGGATATCGGGAAGGGCTGCGAGAATGCGGCATTCCGTATTCAACGGTATATCTGGAAGTTTGCGATTATTCATTCGATGGGGGAAGCAAGGCTGCCCGGCGATTGCTGGCACTTCAGGATCAACCCACAGGAATTGTCTGTGCTTCAGACATGTCTGCCTTTGGTGCAATTCATGAAATTGAAAAGCATGGACTGAGTGTGCCAGAAGATATCTCGGTTGTCGGGTTCGACAACACATATTATGCTGAGGTATTCAAACCTGGGTTGACCACGGTGAATCAGAATATCTATTCCATTGGCATCAAGTCTATCGAATATCTGATTGCCATGATCGAGAATCCGGCTTATTCTCCTCCCGTCGTTACGGAACCTTCCAATCTGGTGATCCGTCAGACGACAGCACCTTTAAAGGTGTAACTATGTAATGACGTTAACACGGAGCACAGCTAACAAGCTGTGCTTTTTGTCGTTCTATACTTCCCTAAATAGGATTAAACATATTTAGAGCAAGTCCTATAGTTTAACGGGTAAACAAAGTCTGCTGGCAATCGTATAATGAAAGTGCTTACAATTTCTCTGTTCATTAATGTCTATCTAATCCTGCACAACGATCTTGTACAGGGCTGGCACATGACAGAGCAAAAGTTACTCTTCACAAACAACTAACCAAGGAGGAGATTGGATGCATTTGAGAAAATGGTGGAGCTTGTGCTTGTCGGCGGTATTGATCTTCAGTCTGTTCCCAAGTATGGGAACAGGAGGGGCACATGCTCAAGCGGCTGCGGACGTGAAGACAGGCAATGATGAACCGCTGTTTGAAGCTAATTTTGAAGACGGTGTGTTGGGACAATGGCGTCCACGTGGAAATGAGAAGCTCGATATCGTGACGGAAGTGGGCCATGACAGTACGCACAGCCTGAGAACCTCATCCCGTACAGAAACGTTCCATGGACCCTTAATTGAGGTAATAAACCATGTACAGAAAGGCAGTACGGTTCATATTTCGTTTTGGGCCATGTACGATGAAGGACCCGACAGTCAGGTCATTAACGGGTCACTGGAGAAGGAGTACAATAACGACGCCTCAAGTCGAGAATATGCTACGTTTGCTTCTGCTACCCTGAACAAAGGGCAATGGAAAAAAATTGAGGCCGATGTGGTGATCCCTGGAGAAAATAGCGGCATCACGGGATTCCGGATGTACGCAGAGACACCATGGAAGACGTCAGCGGAAGTGACACCGTCCGATACGATCACGTTTTACGTGGATGATGTTCTGATTACGGAAGCTGAAAAAATTGAAATAGAGCCGAACATTCCGGATCTAGTGGATATCGTCGGACAACATTATGCAATGGGAGCGGCAATCGACCAGTCTGCACTGGATTCGGAAGATCCGCATTCCCAGTTGTTGACGAAACATTTTAATAGCATTACAGCTGGAAACTTTATGAAAATGGATGCGATGCAGCCTCAGGAAGGACAATTTGTCTGGTCCGAAGCGGATCGTCTGGTGAACTTTGCCGAGGCAAATGGCATGGAGGTCAGAGGTCATACGTTGTTATGGCATAGTCAGGTGCCGGAGTGGTTCTTTACCGATCCGAACGATGCTTCGAAACCTGCCACGCGGGAACAGTTGCTTGCACGGATGAAAACACATATTCAGACCATCGTGACCCGGTACAAAGGAAAGGTTCACACATGGGATGTCGTCAATGAAGTCATCTCGGATGGAGGCGGCTTGCGCAATCAGGCTAGTGGTTCCAAGTGGAGAGACATTATAGGGGATGTGGATGGCGACGGAGATGACAGTGATTACATTGAGCTGGCTTTCCGATATGCACGCGAGGCTGACCCTGATGCGGTATTGGTGATTAATGACTATGGACTGGAGGGCAGTGCAAGCAAGCTGAACGATATGGTGAAGCTTGTAGAGAAGCTGCTGGCGCAAGGGACACCCATTGATGCGGTTGGATTCCAGATGCATGTGTCGATGTACGGACCGGATGTAAAGCTCATTCGTGAGGCTTTTGAGAAAGTGATCGCTCTTGGTGTGAATGTACAGGTTACCGAGCTGGACGTTTCGATCTATTCAAGTAATTCAGAACTGGAGATGCCTGTCACAGATGAATTAATGCTGCAACAAGCTTATCGTTATCGTGAACTGTTCGACCTGTTCGAAGATTTGGGAAAACGCGGCGTAATGGACAGTGTCACCGTATGGGGACTTGCCGATGATGGGACATGGCTTGACAATCATCCGGTCAAAGGACGTAAAGACGCACCGTTGCTGTTCGATCGTAAATTGAAAGCGAAACCGGCCTATTGGGCATTGGTGGATCCTGCCACTCTTCCGATATATCGAAATGAATGGACAGCGCCTAAGGCTAGCCCTTCTCTCCCAGATCGCAAAGGGCAGGAAGATATGCTGTGGGGTGCTGTAAGAGGACTGAATATTAATGATCTGGCAGATGGTACATCCGGGGTTACCGGTGAGGCGAGAGTTCTCTGGGATGCCAAAAAGGTGAATTTGCGAGTGGAAGTTAAGGACACGACACGTCGCAAAGGTGATCAGCTTCAGGTTTTCCTTACGGAAGAAACACAGGGCACAGCCGCTGCACCTTCTGGAGAGATTTTATCAGCCAAGAAAAAAAATCCGCCTTCCACGAATGGTCAGTATACGTTCAAGCGGGAGGGAAGCAAAGGCAAGGATAAGATTGCATACAGCGTACAGGAGACCAAAACGGGATATATCGTATATGCCTCCCTGCCTTTGTCAGCCGCTTTATTAACAGAGGGGCAGGTACTGTCTCTGGATTTTCGAATTATGGACGAATATGTTGCTGGAAAGACAGCCACGATCGTATGGAACGATATTTCCAATCAGCAGCCCGATAAACCTGCCAATCGGGGTAAACTGAAGCTGGGTTCTGCCCTGAAGCATGTGAAGGTCACTTATGGCACGCCGGTTGTAGACGGTCAGAAGGATCGAGTCTGGAAAAAGGCAACATCGATCTCCACAGATGTCTGGGTGCTTGGAAATTCCGGTGCAACGGCGACAGCACAGCTCCTATGGGATGAACAGTATGTATATGTGCTGGCAGACGTCAAAGATCCTTTGCGAAGCAAGTCAAGTTCCAATGCACATGAGCAGGATTCAATCGAGATTTTTATCGACCCAAGTAAAGACCAGACAACATACTACCAGGAGGATGACGCCCAGTACCGGGTTAACTTTGATAATGAGACTTCTTTTGGAGGAAATGCACAGAAAGAAAGCTTCAAATCAGCCACCCGATTAACCAGTGAAGGATATACAGTTGAAGTGGCAATACCACTGGAGAGTGTTCTGACTGAAGGGAAAAGATGGATTGGATTTGATCTCCAGGTTAATGATGATGGAGCCGGAGACGGCAAGCGAAGCAGTGTCTCCATCTGGAGTGATTCATCAGGTAATTCTTATCAAGACACTTCCGGTTTTGGCAGTCTGTTACTGACTCGCAAATAGATATTCGATCTGTATTTGGATGTGCAAATGTCAGGTATTAAACATCCGTGTTTCTGGAAAAAAGTGTTGATTTCCAAGGCTAGGACGTTTAGACTATAAACATTGATATTAACGGGTTCCGATGTATGACACTGGCTTGAACTAAGTCCGTGTTCACAAGTCAAATGATGCGGAGGGAGTGCCTGTCATCCAGACAGCGCACTCGCTTCTTTTTTACATTTTTGCATACATATGAGGCATTTCCCGGTTGAAAGGACAGAGTGAGTGGAGCACCTACATGGTACGTACAACTTAGAACTTGTTATTTTATCCTATATTATTGCATCGTTAGCTTCTTATGCAGCGCTTGACCTTGCAGGCCGTGTAAGTCAGGCTAGCGGGGTAGCGCGGAATGTATGGCTTACCTGCGGTGCAGTCTCCATGGGTCTGGGAATCTGGTCCATGCACTTCGTGGGTATGCTGGCATTTGTTTTGCCTACGCAGGTCTCCTATTCCACGGAGAAGGTTGTTTTATCTGTTCTACTCGCTATTGTCGCATCCGGGGTGGCCTTGAACATTGCGGGCAGACAATCCGGCAAGATAAGCAAGCTCATGATTGCTGGAGTACTCATGACTGCCGGGATCAGCTCGATGCATTATGTGGGCATGGCAGCCATGTCGACTCCTGTTACGTATGAACCAGGCAGAGTGGTGTTGTCCATTTTGATTGCAGCAGTTGCTTCATTCGCGGCATTGTGGCTTATGTTTTTCTTCCGTTATCGTCATTCCAGACATACCTGGGTTTACAAGATGGGCAGCGGTCTCATTATGGGCATCGGAATCTCAGGAATGCACTATACCGGGATGTCAGCCGCACATTTCCATCATTCACATGGCACGATGGTAAGTTCAGGCATGCAGATTGAGCCAGACATTCTCGCCTATTTGATTGCATCAGGTACATTTATTGCATTGGGCTTGACGTTGTTCGGCATATTTATCAATCAACGAATGTCTGAGAAGGATCAACGGATTCATGAGAATGAGCAGTGGTATCAGGCCCTGTATCATAACCATTCCGATGCTATAATTTCAGTGGACAAGGAAGGCATTGTCAAAGGCATTAATGCTGCTGTAACGACGATCACCGGATACCCTGAAAAAGAGGTCATGGATCGTTCCATTGATGATATCGCTCAGCAGATCGATATCGAGTGGATAAGTGAATTTGATTCCATCGATTGGGATGATTATGGGCTTGAGCAGGCGCATTATATGGCCAAGATGAGGGACGTACAGGGTGAACTTTTGGACCTTAGTATCGTCGTGGTTCCTGTTGTCATTGATGGTAAACATGTGGGAAGCCACATTTTGATCAAAGATATAACGGAAGAGAAGAGGGTTCAGGAGAGCATTCGTCACCAAGCCCTGCATGATCCGCTGACGGGGCTGCCCAATCGACGCAAGTTGGATGACGTGCTGGCTTACACGATCCAAGCTTCGGAGGAAACAGGGCATTCTTTTGCCGTTATGGTGATGGATATAGATCGTTTCAAAATGATTAATGATTCGCTGGGACATTCCATTGGGGATGTATTTCTAAAAGAAGTCAGCAGCCGAATCATGGCAGCGATCGAAGCTTCTGATCCAAAAGCCATGGACAATGTCATGCTGGCCCGTATAGGCGGTGACGAATTCACATTGGTGGTAACCCATGAGCAAGCGACTGAGGTTCGGGTGGCCGAGCTTGCAAAACAGATTGTAGAAGCCATACAGCTACCTTACCGATTGAAGGAAAATGACTTTTACGTGACAGCCAGCATCGGAATCGCGATGTATCCACACCATGGAGCAGGAGCAGATTCTTTGCTGAAACATGCGGACTCCGCCATGTATGAAGTGAAGAAGAACGGCAAGAATGGTTTTCAATTCTACACTGCCCAACTGGACTCGGAGCTCTATGAACGCATTGAACTGGAAGGTTACTTGCGTAAAGCATTGGAGCGCGATGAGATGGTCCTGTACTATCAACCGCAGATTCGTACCCAGGATAGCCGCATGATTGGGGTGGAGGCACTTATTCGTTGGAATCATCCACTCAAAGGTCTGCTCGCACCCAATGTATTCATCCCGCTTGCAGAAGAGACGGGCATGATCTATGAGATTGGTAACTGGACACTACGGGAAGCATGCAGACAGATGAAGTTCTGGCATGCCAGTGGCGGACCGCTCATTCCGGTATCGGTTAACTTGTCCAGCCAGCAGTTCCATCAATCCAACTTGGTGGAACAGGTGAAGAACGCCCTCCATGAGACAGGGCTAGAAGCCCGTTATCTGGAGCTGGAGATTACAGAGAGCATGATGATGGATGCAACAGTCTCCACAGCAATCCTGAAAGAACTCACGGCACTGGGTGTCAAAATCAGCCTGGATGATTTCGGTACAGGATACAGTTCACTGAGTTATCTGAAGAATTTCCCGATTCACAAGCTCAAGATTGATCGTTCATTCGTGACGGACATTACAGAGAGCCACAGCGATCAGGCGATTGTAGCGACCATTATATCGATGGCTCAGAATCTCCAGATGGAAGTCATTGCCGAAGGTATTGAGACGAAAGGTCAACTGGATATTCTGATGCAGAATGACTGCCGTGAGATTCAGGGATATTATTTCAGTCGTCCGCTGCCGGCAAGTGAAGTCGAACATGACTTTTTTGTACCGCTACGGTTGCAGGGCAATGGAACACCAACGGTATAATCAGAGTGAAGTATGTGCCAAGCGGCAAGTCCCCGTGTATATCAGGAACTTGCCGCTTTTTGTGTTTTATTATGATATGTCGCCATCCTTCATGCGTGATACGAAGGTTCTCTTTTTCAAAAGGGAAAGGGCCTGTTTGAACCTCACATAAACTTGCGGTGGTGCTTCTTGCCATCATACGTAAACCAGATCGGTTTATCCTCAACACGTGTCTCCACATGTACCGTACGCCCCCAGAGGCGATACAGATAAGGCATGGTGCGCTCCATATATTTCAGGTCCAACTCGATGCCCTCATATTGATGCTTCAGTACGAGTTCCCCGGTCCGCAGATAGTCGGCATCTTGCACGACCAGATAAGGGGAACCCCCGTTGACACGTGAAAATACGAGCTGATCCCGTATGTTTTCCCAGGACTTGTCGGTAATTTTCCAGTCGGGGCCTTTTTTCTCAAAGACGTAGAGGTCGAGATCCTCGGTTAATTGTTTGGTCATGTAATTGCGGATAAAGGAGGTATCGGAATCGAACTCACGTACCTCGAACATTTTGGCACGACCTTGGCCCGGTTTACGGCCCCAACGATCCTGTTCTTCCCGGGTTGGGTTATCCCAGCGCCGTTCAATATCCTCGAAAATCTTCAGACCCAAATAGTACGGATTCAGACTTTGCTTGGATGGCTGCACCACGGAGGAGTTGAGCTTCGCGAATTCAATCGTATCCTCACTGTTGAGATCGAGTTCACGGATAATGCGTTGATGCCAGTAAGAAGCCCAGCCTTCGTTCATGATTTTCGTTTCCATCTGTGGCCAGAAATACAACATCTCTTCACGCATCATACTCATGATATCTCGCTGCCAGTCAGTCAACACTTCCGAGAATTCCTGAATAAACCACATGACATCCTTCTCTGGTTCAGGGGGGAAGTGATGGACCTGTATGCCTTCGGCCGGTGTTTCTTCGATCTTTACATCATCAAGTGACCATAAATCATCATAGCGGCCTTCCGGCTTGGGTGCTTTCTCACCGCGCTGCTCCCGCATTTTCATCTCCATATAGCGTTGTTTGTCCAAATGGCGGGGTTTAATCAGCTGTGGGTCCACATGTTCCTGAATCGCGATCACGGCATCGATAAAGGCTTCAACCGCTTCGGTACCATACTCCATCTCATAATTGCTAATCCGATCCGCCGTAGCGGCCATGCTTTCGACCATATTACGGTTGGATTTGGAGAAGCGGGCATTATTTTTGAAGAAATCGCAGTGCGCCAGCACGTGGGCTACGATCAATTTGTTCTGAATCAGGGAGTTGCCATCCAGCAGGAAGGCGTAACAAGGGTTGGAGTTGATGACAAGTTCATAAATTTTGCTGAGTCCAAAATCGTATTGCATTTTCATCTTATGAAATGTTTTGCCGAAGCTCCAGTGACTGAATCTGGTTGGCATGCCGTAGGCTCCAAAGGTATAAATAATATCCGATGGGCAGATTTCGTACCGCATGGGGTAATAATCCAGACCGAATCCATCGGCAATCTCCATAATCTCGGCAATGGCGTATTCGAGGTCGCGGATCTCATCTGTCATCTAACGCTGCCTCCTTCCCGTTTCTGGAAAAAGCTGCGCAAAGCTTTGTACACTTCGCCTTTTTCTTTGATCACATAATACATGAACTGATCCATCTTGATATGACGGTAAGCCGACATCAGTGTGCTGCTACGGTTGTACTGATTCACCTCGCCATATCCGAACATGTTGCTGCGTTTCATTAACTCACCGATCAGCTTCACACACCGTTCGTTATCCGAGGTCAGATTATCTCCGTCAGAGAAGTGGAATGGGTAGATATTGTAGCTGGAAGGCGGGTATCGACTGTCAATAATATCCAGTGCCTTCATATATACAGAGGAGCAGATGGTACCTCCGCTCTCGCCACGGGTAAAGAACTCTTCTTCGGTCACTTCCTTGGCTTCTGTATGATGGGCGAGGAAAACAATCTCGACTTTCTCATACTGACGGCGTAGAAAACGGGTCATCCAGAAGAAGAAGCTGCGCGCGCAGTATTTCTCAAATGAACCCATGGACCCGGATGTATCCATCATGGCAATAATAACGGCATTGGATTGTGGAATGATTTTGTCTTCCCATGTTTTGTAGCGCAAGTCATCCGGACTGATGTGATGGATGCCTGGCGTACCGGTCGTAGCATTGCGGCGCAGATTCTCCAGAATGGTACGTTTCTTGTCAATATTGGACTGCATGCCTTTTTTACGAATATCGTTGAATACTACCGTATGTGTCTCAATCAGGTCTTTGTCCTTCTGCTTCAGATCGGGTAATTCCAACTCAGCGAAGAGCATATCTTCCAGTTCCTCAATACTCACTTCGGCTTCCACAATATCATAACCAGGCTGATCACCAGCTTTTTCGCCTTTGCCGGGTTTCTGCGAAGCAGCGGGATCACGGCCGATGACGTCTCCGACCTGACTGTCACCGTCTCCTTGACCGACATGCTTTTGCTTCTGGTAGTTATACACAAAACGGTACTCATCCAGACTGCGGATTGGTACCTTGATGATTTGTTTTCCATCAGACATGATGATGTTTTCTTCCGTGATCAGATCAGGCAGATTCTGCTTGATGACATCTTTCACCTTTTGCTGATGGCGTTGCTGGTCCTGGTACCCTTTGCGGTGAAGCGACCAATCTTCCTTCGACACGACGAACGAGTAAGGCTGGTGTGAATTTGACATGTAGGCACCCCCCATTGATTACGCGGCACAGTTTGGCCTGTCGGTAATTAAGTATATTCACGGGCGAGGACGATATGTGATGAGAGCGGATATAAAATGATACAATTCCGCAAGTTCACCCTGGAGGTCAGGTGAGTCTTCAGAACAGAACCTGCTCCATTTTTTACAGAAACAGTGAACAAGTGTGATATCCTTCCTTTACAATAGGAGAAAGACATCAATCATTTAATAGAGATGAAAAGGAAGGATTTATGTGAATAAAAAGGCAATCAAGGCCTGGATTATGTATGATTGGGCCAATTCGGCTTATGCGACAACTGTGTTGGCAGCGGTACTGCCCGTATTCTATGCTTCGGTGGCTGCAGCAACGCTGGATACGGATACAGCCGCCTCCTATCTGGCCTACACACATTCCATTGGCATGTTGTGCGTAGCTCTGCTAACACCGCTGCTTGGCACGTTGGCTGATTTGTCAGGACGGAAGGGCGACTTCCTGCGTGTATTTGCCATTATAGGCGTCCTTGCCACATTAGGGTTCAGTGCGATCGGAGAAGGGGACTGGTTACTTGCTTCGGCGTTGCTGGTCATTTCCACCATTGGTTTTGCGGGTGGCAACACCTTTTACGATGCAATGCTGCCGGATCTGGTACCTGTGGAACGAAGGGACATGATATCCTCCAAAGGTTATGCCTATGGTTACATTGGAGGAGGCTTGCTGCTTGCCTTGAACATGCTGATGATTCAGCAACCAGGCTGGTTCGGAATGGAGAGTACACTGGCAGGTACAAGGCTTGCGTTCATCTCCGTATCATTGTGGTGGTTACTGTTTTCGATACCGATCTTTCGCCATGCTCCGAGAAGGCCTGCTTCACCGGATATGCCCGGATCGTGGAAAGGGTATGCTGCGGTGGGAGTTCGCAGACTGCGGCAAACCTTTCGTCAGATGCGGCGTTTTCCCCAGTTAATCCGCATGCTGGTGGCTTTCTGGTTTTTTAATGACGGCATTAATACCATCATTCTGATGGCTACCATCTATGGGACAAGTATAGGCATAGGCACAGCCGACTTGATGCTCGCACTACTGTTAACCCAGTTCATCGGTTTCCCATGCACATTGTTACTGGGAGCATGGGCACAGCGCTGGGGAGCAAAGCAGGTATTAATCGTTAGCCTATCGATATACATATGTATCGTGATTCTGGGTTATTTCATGACACAAGCGATGCACTTCTATGTGCTCGCCGGGTTGGTTGGAGTCGTGCAAGGTGTGAGTCAATCCACAGCTCGTTCCCTGTTTAGCAATCTGATGCCGGCAGGCAGAACAGGAGAGTATTTTGGTTTTGTGAATATTACAGGCAAATTCTCTTCGATCTTCGGTCCATTTGTGTTTGGTTATGTCGGACAGATCACAGGTTCCACGCGTTGGGGCATTCTGTCGCTTATCTTCTTTTTCGTCGCGGGCATTGCTGTATTGTTAAGCGTGAAGGTACAGAAGGGAATGCAGGATGCTACACTGGCAGATCAGGAGGAAGGGCGAAATGGGAGCTTCGGAGCTCCTGGGAAAAGTTCAAATGTAAGGTTCACCTGATGATTGTTCAACGGTTTTCATATTAAGTTTCTCAACGGATTACGCATGGCTTCAGGCAGTGTTCCTCACAGAACATGTCTGGAGCTTATTCGCGTTTGTGCAATGAGAACATAATTGATCATGAATAAGTGCTTAAACGACAGACAGCAGAATACAGTGAAAGAGTAAGAATTTATGAAAAGGTGAAAATAAAAGATTGACATGATACATTTTGTATCATAGAGTAAAACTATGAATACATAATGTATCTGAGAGTTGTCGAAAGAATACATGTATTTTGCATCACTCTCGGGTAAGGTTCCGACGTAATGTTGCAAAATGCTGACCTAATAGTATGCGTAGTAATCGTTTTACCAAACACAAAAGTAGAGTCTGGTCTATCCCGGCTGCATGCTTATTTTATTGAACAGAGGAGAGGCTGCCATTGATCGACGCTCAAGGTAACGGACTTGTTTTCTTACTATGTGTTCCCCGCAGTGGTAGTTCATTATCCACAGTCATGCTGCAAAATCACAGTCGTATATTCGCCACCCAGGAAATGTGGTTTCTGATGAGTCTTGTCGATCTGCCAAAAACGGATTCACGTGCTTATGGTGGCAGCTCCATCATGCGTCAGTTCTACAATGCCATGGTATCCGAGGATGTCTTCGAAAAGGCGTGCAGAAGCTTTGCTCTTGAGATCTACAATGGATTCCTGGAAGGGAGCGGAGCAGACTTCATCGTTGATAAATCTCCGCGTTATTATTACATGCTTGAATGGCTGGATCGTCTGTTCCCACAGTCCAAGCGCATTCATCTCCAGCGTAATCCTCTGGCCATAGCAGCATCATTCAAAAAGGTAAACCGCCATACAGGTGAAAGATTCGACCTGACCCATAGTCTGCAGAGCTCCAAATTAAATATGAAATCCGTAGATCTCACACTGGGTATGCTCCGCTTGAATGAATATTTTGCCGAACCGCATGCGAATGCATATGAATTGCAATATGAACAATTGGTCACCAAACCTCAAGAAGAACTTGAGAAACTATGCTCATTCTTGGGGATTCGATATGAACAGGGTATGGAGCAGTATGGACAGTTTCTGGACAGTGCAAAATCTGACATGTTCTACAGTATGGGCGTGGGCGATCCATTCCTCTCTTCACATCAAGAGGCTCATCAAGGTTCTGTTAACAACTGGAAAAACATATTGGAACCCCAAGAAGTTGAACTGTATTGCCGTGTGATGGGAGCGGATCTTTTCCATCGGATGGGGTACAGTGACCAGTTGGCAGAAGCTGAACAATGGACGGGTGTTCGTTATGAAGCAAGTCCGGATCAAGAGGTCATCGAGCGAATTACGCATCAGTTGACGACAGCGACCGGTTGCGACTGGCAGCAGCACTATCGGATGCAGCCAGCTGATTCTCTCGTCCATGATTCCCATGAAAATCGGAATGATTCAGTTCTCGAAGAACCGGAAAAGATAGATCCCACACTGGCTGCACTGGCAACGATCAGGCAGCTGCAGGCCGCATTACGGGCGGCAGATCATCGTCTGGAACGGGGATACAGTGAACGAGAGCGCTTGAAAGTCCAGCTGGCTTCTGCTCAAGGTAAAATACAACGCATTAAATCATGGGTACCATTCGGTCATCAGATCAGCGCCTGGGCTTCACAGCGCAAGATACTTCGGGGAGGTAAGTCATGAGCGCCATAGCAGGAATTGTTCACAACGATGGTCAGCAGGCGCTATGGGAAGATAGCTGGCGCTTGTACGCAAGCCTGGGGCATGTCCCTGCAGATACGACAGGGGTATGGAAAGGCAATGAGGCGTTCCTTAGCTGTCATGCTCAATGGATTACACCGGAATCGGTTAGCGAGAAGTTGCCTTTATACGATGAAGAGAGTGGTCTGACCATCACGGCAGATGCCATTCTGGATAATCGGGAACAACTGGCGGATCAATTACAGATATCCAGGGCTGAACTGGCGATGTTGGCGGATAGTGAACTGATCCTGCGTGCCTATCAACGCTGGGGAGACGATGTGGCTGTCCGATTGCTAGGGGATTTTGTATTTGCCATCTGGGATGATCGTAATCGTAAATTGTATGCAGCGAGAGACATTACAGGCATGAGAGCTTTTTATTATCGACATGATGGCTCACGCTTTGCTTTCTGCACACTCATGAATCCGTTGCTTGGGCTTGAAGGGGTACATAAAGAACTTGATGAGACCTGGTTGTCTGAGTTCCTTGCCATTCCTGACATGCATGATTCAGCAGATATCAACTCGACCGTATATCAGGGAATAAGCCAGCTGCCTTCTGCACACACACTTGTCTTCCGGGACGGCAGGCTGGAACTGAAGCAGTACCATCGCTGGGATGAAGTGGAGCCTCTAAGGCTTAAATCCGATGGTGAGTATGTAGAAGCGTTTCGAGAGGTCTTTGGGCAGGCGGTCGGATCACGACTACGAACTCACAGGCAGGTGGCAGCTGCATTAAGTGGCGGACTGGACTCGGGAGCCGTGGTTGGTTTTGCTTCCGGAACACTAAGAAGTCAGGGCAAACGGCTGCATGCTTATAGCTATGTTCCCGTCCCGGATTTCACGGATTACACGTCGAAAACGTTGCTTGCTGACGAGAGACCATTCATACGTTCGACCATTAATCACGTCGGAAATATCACAGAGAACTATCTGGATTTTGAAGGCAGAAGTCCTCTCAGTGAAGTAGACATCTGGCTCGACATTATGGAAATGCCCTATAAATACTTTGAAAATTCGTTCTGGATCCGCGGATTCTATGAAAAAGCGAGCCAGCAGGATGCAGGTATTCTGCTCACAGGAGCACGCGGTAACTTCACCATCTCCTGGGGGCCAGCTCTGGATTATTACGCAAGCTTACTGAAAGGTGGCCGTTGGTACCGCTGGTTCCGTGAGATGCAGCAGTATAGTGAGCGGACCGGGATGCCCTTCTCCCGTATTGCCAAGATCACAGGTCGAAAGGCATATCCCGAATTCTTCAAAACGATGTCCAAGGGAGCGAGTCAAGCCGCATCTGTACAATTAATCCATCCTGATTTTGCTCAAAGAACAGGTGTACTGGAACGACTCAAATCCATTATTGTTCTGCAGGGTGGTGCCCAGGCTGATGCACTCAAAGTACGTGCCGAGAAATTCAATAATCTGGCCATTGCGAACAAAAATGGTGCTGTAGCTACGAAATGTTCTCTCCGTTACCGGGCTTGGGAACGTGATCCAACAAGTGATGCCAGAGTCATCCGGTTCTGTCTGTCCGTTCCGATTGAACAATATGTGAAACATGGGACGGATCGTTCATTGATTCGCCGGGCAACTTCACCGGAGTTGCCTGACAAGGTCAGACTGAATCAGCGAGTACGGGGTGTACAGCCGGCGGATTGGCTGCATCGCATCATTCCAAATTGGGATGCCTTTACGGCCGAGTTGCGTGCCTTGTGTTCTGATAGCAAGGTTGCTGGCATATTAAACACGGAGCGCATCAAGTCTGCCCTGGCCAATTTCCCCAGCCCAAGACCTGAACTTGCTTCGCATCCAGATCTGCGATTGATGATGCATAGTCTGATCGTCTATCGGTTCATTCGAAAATTCTGAATGAGAGTACATGAAGGGAGGTGAATACGATGCAAATGGAAAAAAAGGAATGGCAAGCACCAGCTCTTGAAGTGTTGGAAGTCAATCAAACGATGGCCGGTACTGGCTACAGACAAATTGACTGGATCACAGTTCACGATGCGGATCTGTACGATCCAACTTCCTAAGTTGTTTAGTTTTAAAACGTGTCATCATACTTAAAGGGCGGAAATGGAACCAATCCAGCTTTTCGCCTCCGCCCTTATATTGAGCAACATGAATATAAGGGCTTTTTTTACATTTTATTATGAAGGAGGCGTCGTTCATTGTTGCCTGTGCATTATGTAGCGTATGGCTTGCGCTGGTCGAGCCAAATTCCAATGCCTGAACTGCAGTGCGTACCCGAGGGTGCAGAGCACAATGCTGATGCCGTAGATGTACACATTGAGTCTTCAGATCTGAACCCACTGTGGAAGAGCTGGGATGTTGGCAATGACAACTTTGTGGCACGGGAAGGCAGTCTTTTTTTCAAAATCGAAGATGCAGGCCTGTTTCTAATGGAGCATGGAAAGCGTATCGTTGTATCCCCTCAGCCAGGAGCGGATGAGAAGAAGGTCAGATTATTCATCCTGGGCACCTGTATGGCGGTCATTATGATGCAGAGTGGCATTCTTCCATTGCATGGTAGTGCAGTTGTTATTGATGGCTGGGCTTACGCATTTGTCGGACATTCGGGGGCAGGTAAATCGACGTTGTCGGCTGCACTGGCATCACGTGGATATCCCCTTCTCACCGATGATGTTGTCGCACTGACCTGGGATGCCGGAGGAAGAGCTATCGTCTCACCTGGTTACCCGCAACAGAAGTTATGGCAACCCAGTCTGGATGGCTTCGGCATGAAGGAACAGGATTATGCAACGGTTCACGCGGAGATTACGAAGTATGCGATACCCGTTCAGCATTATTTTCACGAGATGGCTGTGCCACTAGCGGGGGTATTCGAACTTGCTCCACAACCGGAAGAAGACCATACGTCCGTTCAACTGGTTGAAGTGACGGGGCTGGAACGATTGCATGTATTGTGCTCTCATACGTTCCGTGGTGGACTGGTTGCAAGACAGGGGCTGGCACAGTGGCTGTTCGAGACCGCCTCCAGACTCTCGGCAAGTGTGGAAATTGGCAGATTGACCAGAACGGGTGCTGAATTTACAGCATTTGAGATGGTGGATCGAATCACAGATCATATACGCAAAGGAGTGCATTCAGGACAATGACAGCGACTACGCCGATGAATGTGGAGGACCGGGTAACCCGGAAAGAAGGCAATCTGGTTAGTGATATGGGCAGTGAGAAAGTCATGATGAGCATTAACACTGGAAAATATTATAATCTCGGGAGTACCGGTGGGCGAATCTGGGATCTGATCGCAGAGGAGCGGACGCTGGGTGAACTGGTTGAGGTGCTGGCTGCGGAGTATGAGATTGAGCCAGATGTATGTCGTGAGCAGGTGGTGCAATTTCTTGAACATCTGTCCCGTGAAGGATTAATCGACGTTACTCGCGGAGTATAGAACATGCTGCGAAAAATAAAGGCTTATTTCTCGCTCCCGCGCGCGATACGTCAACTGGTATGGGAGGCCTATATCCTCCTTGGCTGGGCACGCATACAGAAGGCTATGCCATTCGCCAAAATTGCACCAGGGCTGGGGACGCCTATGGTTGAAACACCGATGACTGGGTTGGATCGCAGCGAGGTGATCGCTATACGGAATATTTCCAAGGCGATTATGATCGCCAGCAAATATACGCTATGGGAAAGCCGCTGCCTTGTGATGGCGATCGCCGGGATGAAGATGCTTGAGCGACGGAAGATAGGTAGCACGTTATATATGGGGACTGCACGGAACAAGCAAGGACATATGATGGCTCATGCCTGGCTGCGAAGTGGAAAATTGATCGTGACCGGAGCTGATACTATGGACCAATATACGGTTGTCGGCGTGTTTGGCAAACGTTGTCCGGAGAAGGGATCTGGGGAGATTGTCTATGACACATGAAATTGAACTCTATTCATCAGGATTTCCAAAGGAACTTAAGCTGATCTTAAGCATGATTAGAGGTGAGCTGACGTCTCTATCCCCTGAAGAAGTCCAGGCGCGTTTGCAGGGAACGGATTGGCAGCTTTTTCTACGGCTTGTGTATCATCACCGCTTGTACTCTATCCTCTACTTGAAAATGAAAGAAATGAACTCTTCAATCATTCCGGCAGATGTTCTCGAGAGTCTGAGACAACAATACACGGCCAATACGTTCCGTATGTTGCATCTGACAGCAGAGATGGAGCAGGTGTGCGGAGCATTCCGAGAATGTGGTATCCGCAATATTACCCTGAAGGGACCAGCGCTGGCTCATGATCTCTATGGGGATGTATCCATGCGTACCTCCAAAGATCTGGATATCCTGATACCATTGGCTGATGTAGAGGCGGCTGAAAGCATTCTCGCAACCCTTGGTTATGTGTGCAAGGAAGGAGAGCGAACACCTACGGTTGGCAGCTGGAAGTGGCGTGAACACCACATCTGTTACACCCATCCGGTCAAACGGACTCAAGTCGAGATTCATTGGCGGCTCAACCCGGATTCGGGGAAAGAAACCGATTTTGAATTGCTGTGGAAACGCAGCCGGTTCAGTTCATACACACAGACACCTGTCCGTATGCTCGAACAAGAAGACCTGTGGGCTTATCTCGTAACCCATGGCGCACGACACGGCTGGTTCAGACTGCGCTGGTTACTGGATATCGACCAGATGATCCGCAGCATGCCACTCGATGTGAAGAAAGTAGAAAGACGTCTGAAAGCGGAGGGACGTTTATCGATCGGTTCACAGGCTCTTTATCTTGCCTCGGAGCTACTGAACACGCCGCTGGATGCAGCGTATAGGTCTTTGATGTCCTTGAGTGACCGTACAGGCAAGCGATTAGCCAGCGAAGGCGCAAAATTCATGAATGACATGCTCGAAAGTCCAGCTGACATGAAAAATTATCAATCGTATCTGTTTAAACTGCGAAGTACGAAACAGAAATGGTTCTTTTTCATTGAACGTTTGTATCCAAGTACATGGGATGTGGATCAATTGCCGCTTCCACGTTCATTGTTTTTTCTGTACTTTCCGTTACGTCCGTTTCTCTGGTTCTGGCGGCGCATTAAAAGGTATACGATGACGGAAAGGGGTAAAGTATGATCTCCGAATTAAAGTACTTCATGCGAAAGCTGCATCATGTCACGGGGCCCATTTTATATTGGAATCTGCTGGGGATGATCTGTATCAGTCTCATGGAAGGGATCGGCATCTACATGCTTGTTCCGATGCTGAGTCTGATCGGCATATTTGAGATGGGCTCCACAGGCTTGAACATTCCCTGGATTGGAGAAGTGTTGAATCGTTTTTCTGAGAATAGCCAATTGTTACTCGTACTGTTCACCTTTGTGTTGATTGTCTCCGGACAGGCCTGGATGCAGCGTCTCCAGACGATCCGTAATACTCGAATCCAGCAGCAATTTGTGCGAACGCTGCGCATGGAAACCTATGGTGCCATTATTATGGCGCAATGGTCATTTTTTCTCCAAAAACGAAAATCCGATTTTAACCATATATTAACCACTGAACTTGCACGTGTGAGCCAGGGAACGAGCATTATGCTGCAAATGGCAGCCTCTCTGATCTTTACGGGAATTCAGATCGGTCTCGCTTTCTGGTTATCCGCCAAGTTGACGGCACTTGTGCTGGTCTGTGGATTGTTATTATTTTTTGTCTTACGAAAATTCGTCAAGCGGGCCAAGCAGATTGGGGATCAGACCTCTCAATTTTCCCAAAGTTATTATAATGGCATTACGGAGCATTTCAACGGAATCAAGGATATTAAGAGCAATATGCTCGAACGCTCACACATGAACTGGTTTGAGCGTATGTGCAGACAGATTGAACGCAACGTCATTCAATTTAGCCAATTGAACAGTGGAACACAGCTTATTCATCGGCTGTCCGCAGCTGTTATTATTGCTGCATTCATCTATCTGTCTCTTCGTGTAATGACAGTACCTCCCGCAAGTTTGCTGCTCATCATCCTTATCTTTTCCCGCTTATGGCCAAGGTTTACGGCAATTCAGTCCAATCTGGAATACATCAGCTCGATGTTGCCTGCATTTCGGGTGGTAAGAGAACTGCAAGCGCAGACGGCGAAAAGTCGTGAGATTAGCGAAGAGATTTCAGCAGGAGATGCTGGATCTGATGGGATTCAACCGATGGAACTGAAGGAATCCATTACGTGTCAGGATGTCTGTTATCGTTATGAGGGAAGTGATACGTACTCGTTGATGAATGTGCAAGCTTCTATTCCGGCAAAGGGCATGACCGCAATTGTGGGCAAATCCGGAGCAGGCAAGAGCACGTTGATTGATCTGGTTATGGGCCTTGTCAGACCTGAGAGTGGTCGCATTTTGATTGACGGTGTACCTCTGTCAGAGGAACGATTACTGAATTGGCGAAGTTCGATCGGATATGTCTCCCAGGATCCATTCCTGTTTCATACGAGCATTCGTGAGAATCTGCGTCTGGTTGATCCGAATGCAAGTGAAGAACAGATGTGGCAGGCTTTGCAGTTTTCATCCTCTGCAGCTTTTGTACGGAAGTTACCCCAAGGTCTGGATACGATCATAGGTGATCGAGGTATTCGGCTATCCGGGGGGGAACGTCAGCGATTGGTGCTTGCCCGGGCTATGCTGCGTAATCCTTCGGTATTGGTACTGGACGAAGCGACAAGTGCGCTGGACAGTGAGAATGAACAGTACATCCATGAGGCGCTGGAACGATTGAAAGGACATGTGACGATTATCGTGATTGCACACCGATTGTCTACGATCCGAACGGCAGATCGTGTGATTGTGCTGGATGAAGGTCGCGTAATTCAAGAGGGCGGATATCAACAGCTATCTACTGATCCGGTAGGGACGTTCAGCAAGCTTTTGAACATGCAAGCGGGTGTTGTAGGACAGTAAATGAGTTGAGATTCAGAAGACGTTCTAGCGCGAGTATGGGCACGATACAGCGTAAAGAGGCGCGCCACGATGGGCGCGCCTTTCATTTATTATTGGTTGGTATATTGAGCAAGGTTTATTGAACAACGGCTGTTTTCGCAGGAAGCGGCAAATGAAGAGCACCGATCTGCTCCAAATGCTGTACGATCTCTTGCACGGCTTCCTCAATGGACCATTGCTCTGTATCGATGATGAATGAAGGAGATTTTGGTACATCATAAGGGGCGGAAATGCCTGTGAAATGCGGAATATCACCATTGCGGGCTTTTTTGTAAAGTCCTTTGGGATCACGACGCTCACATTCTTCTATCGAACAGCGCACATAGATTTCAATGAAATCATCCGGTTCGAATAATTGTCTAACCATCTCCCGATCCTGTTCATGAGGAGAGATAAAGGCCGAAAGTACAAACAAACCTGCATCCACCATTAACTTCGATACTTCCCCAATTCGGCGCAGATTTTCTTGACGATCCGCAGCTGTAAAACCGAGATCACGGTTCAGTCCATGACGTACATTATCCCCGTCCAGAACAAAACAGCGTACGCCTTGCTCGTAGAGATACTGCTCCAGGGCAAATGCAAGAGAAGATTTGCCTGCACCGGATAAGCCGGTGAACCATATGGCTCGACTGTGGTGCCCATTATGTTTCTCCCGGTCTTGTCTATCAATGCTGGATGATTGCCAGGTTATATTGCGCTCTTCCTTCGACATGGTATCCCGCCTCTTCCTATAGGTATGATATGTATTATATTTTAACATATTTTCAAGATTATAGCACCTTGTGGTTTTCTTCATAATAAGCGTGAATCGACAAAATATCGGGTATAGATGTAGTACATACATAGCAGGAGGAACAATATCATGAGCGAAAACATTCAAAATATAGAGGTTGGGTTCAAATGCCCAGATTGCCAGCAGAATATAAGAGCAGAATTTATACACGAACAAGTAAGTACTGTTCGTTGTGGGGGGTGTGACCGAGCGTATTCGCTTATGAAGCCAACCATCGGTGATGAGATTCTACTTGATTGGGAACAGGAGGCTTTGTATCACAAGCTGCGAGCAGAGCGGTCTGAACTGGATAATCATAATATGTCGGCCTTGATTATCAAAGTCATAGAGTTGCTGACATGGCGTGATCGGGGAGATGGCCAGACACGTGCCATACAGACGGTGAGGGAATGGCTTGCTTCCAGTGGAAAACCCCAGACCTTGCTGGAATTGTTCCATCAAACTCCGCCACCAAGAAAATAAACGTTTTGATCGATAAGTATTTACATACATTAGCCGTTCCTGTGGCATATTACCTGAAGGTGTTCGTGTGTGCAAACGACAAACCAAATCTTTTCAGGAACAGGAGCGGATAGAATGAAGCGAATGGTTCTATACATACTGTTGGGGCTATTATCCATCAGTGTGGTTCCGGCACAAGTTGAAGCATCGCCGGTTACCGGAGCTTATCACTTTGGCTTCAAGAAAAGCCAGAACGGTCAGCTGCCCTCGATTGATCAGGAAGGCTTTAAATCGATCTTACAACATAACGATGCCATTTTCCTGGGGGATACGAAACAGAAGGAATTGTATCTCACGTTTGATAACGGGTATGAGAATGGACTCACGCCTGCGATACTGGATGTTTTGCGTGCCAAGAAGGTACCTGCTGCTTTCTTTGTGACAGGTCACTATCTAAAGGATCAACCTGAGTTGGTCAAACGTATGGCGGCTGAAGGTCATATTGTGGGTAATCATTCATGGAGTCATCCGGATATGACTCGCATCTCCAATGAGAAGCTTAGAGAGGAACTGGAGAAGGTCAAGTCGGAGGTCAATCGGCTGACGGGTCAACAAGCGACCTTTTTGCGGCCACCGCGCGGAATTTTTAACAATCGTACGCTGGCAGAGAGTCATGCCCAAGGGTATGTGAACGTGTTCTGGTCTGTTGCCTACAAAGACTGGGATACCAATGTGCAACGTGGTGCACAATATGCTCATCAACAGGTGTTGAAACAACTCCATCCGGGCGCTGTCATTTTGCTTCATTCAGTATCCAAAGACAACACTCAAGCCTTGGGTTCCATCATTGATGAGGCTCGCAAACAAGGGTACGCATTCAAAAGTCTGGATGATCTGCGGACCAAAAGTTATTGATCCATTATCATAATGACCAATGGGCTAGACTTAAGTCTTTCCAAAGTTTAGCTAAATATAAAGGGCATCCTGAGCGAATGAAGCTCGGAATGCCCTTTTTAGGTTGTATTGGTATGTTGGGCGCAATCGTTAGATGTGACACCATACCGATCAGAATCCCCAGAATCCAGATGAGAAGGATTCTGGGATATTACAAGATGTTGTATGTGTAATTCTATAAAACGGTGTTATAGATGATTCCGATCGTTTTGGGACCACAATGACTGCATATAACACAACCAGCAGTGGTCAGTTCTACCCGGGCACCGGTTTGCTCCTGCAAAGACTTCTGCAAGTCGAGCGCATCCTCTTCAGCCATCGTATGCACAACGATCAGCAGGTCTGGATCAATCTGGTCCTTTGCGCTGAGCGTGTTTTGCAGCATTTGTTCCAGGGCTTTCTCCCTTTTGCCGCGCACTTTATAAGCCGGTGCCATCTTGCCATCCGTAACCCGGATGACAGGGCGGATTTTCAACAGACTTCCAATCAGGTTTTGCATACCTGAGCAGCGTCCGCCTTTGTGCAGATACTCCAGTGTATCGATGACAAACTCCGTGCGCACATTTGCTTTCATCGCCTCAATCAGGTGTGTAATCTGATTCAGGGTTTGTCCTTTCTCGGCCGCATGGACAGCTTTCATCACCATAAGTGCAATTCCTGATGACAGATTCTGTGAGTCGATGACAGAAATGCGACCTTCCGGGAACTCGGAACTCGCGAGTCGTGCATTTTGGTAAGTAGAAGAAAGTTCAGAGGATAAGCTGATATATAAAATTTCATCCCCTTGGTCTATGTAAGGTTGAAATGCCGTCATGAAATCAGCGGGTGAAGGTGCAGCCGTTTTGGGAAGACGCCCATCTTGACTGACACGCTCATATAGCTGCTCTGGCTTAATCTCAGCACCGTCTTTCAGTGATTCTTCACCGAACACCACATACAAGGGGATGATGCCGATATCGTGCTGCTGGATCCATTCTGGAGCCAGATCACTTGTGCTGTCCGCAAAAATTTTGATTCGTGACATGTCAATCTCCTTTGAAATACAATAATTTTGGCGAAAAATATAGATTATACTTATGTGTTGTAAACCCATTCATTTTAATTATAAGGAAACATGACGCTGATGCAAACCGTTACATCAGCGTCATGCCTACCAAAATAAGTCCAACGAATAACAGAATCATGATTCCATTTAATATGGTCCCGATAATGGCAAAGACTTTCTTTCGGTTCTTGAGGACTAGACCAATAATTCCGAGGATGCTTCCGACCAGATTGAGAATCAGGCAGATCAGAATGGCTAGAGAAGCCAGAATGACCGCTGGATGCAAGGCCAGTTCTTCTGCCTGCAACGGGGTGAGAACTCCGATTGACTCGTTTATAGCCATGGTGGCAATAAAGAATATCAGAATATAACCTAAGATCGCAAGTAATCCAATGACAAAGCTGGCGATTCCAGGTCCAGAATGTTTTAGTGGAGCCAAGGGTTGCCTCTCATAATCCGGCGGGTATGGTTCATAGATATTGTTATTGTATTGATCTGCATGGTTAGCGTTCTGATCCGTGTTGTTGGAACCTGAATTGTACGAATTGTGATTATCCATAATTGTAATATCCCTCCCTTAATCATTGTACTGAGTGTTATTAACCTAATCGGCGTATAATAATTCTCCTTAGAATAGAACGATGGCATACCTGTCTACTTTTCCATAATTATCGATAAAAATCAAGGATTTGCCCCAGTTTTCTATGATATGTAGGGCAGGGATAGGACTAGTAAGTATAAACAGACATATAACTCTTCGTAGCTCCGAGCCGACTGGTAAAGGAGGAGTGGATTCGCTACAATAAAGGGAGTGAAGAGTTGAATTAAGGGAGAGAACTTACATGCAACGAAGATGGATGATGCTTGGAGCTGTATTAACCATGCTATCTGTGGCAATAGGTGCGTTTGGTGCACACATGCTCAAGGATGCGATTGGACCGGCTGCCATAGCTACATATGAGACTGGTGTGCAGTATCACATGATTCATGCACTTGCTTTGCTCATTATCGGCTTGACGGCTGGTCAACTTGGGGCATCTACGAAACTGAAGTGGGCGGCGCGCCTCTTATTTATTGGAATTATCGTGTTCTCGGGTAGCTTATATGTGCTTAGTATTTCCGGTATCAAGATTCTGGGAGCCATCACACCAATAGGTGGGGTAGCCTTTATTGCCGGGTGGCTGTTACTCGCAGTGGACGTATGGCAGCGAGGTAAGGATCGCTCCTAATTCAGGAAGAGTATCGTCCTGTTTCGAATCGGGACATATGAAAAATAACGTTATAGCGTGATTCTAATCATCAACTAAAAAAAGCAACTTGCGTGAGAATTTTATGTTAATTCCCACATAAGTTGCTTTTTTAATGTTTTGGATCTCATAGTTACAGAAATTCATCGATTTCATTGGTCCGGAACGTGTACACTTGTTTTTCATCTACATGGTAGATACTCACAATACTTGTATCCCGATCAAAATTCAAAATGCGGCATGGAATGCTCTGATGTTTACCGTTCTTGTTATTGACAACAATACGGGTGAGTTTATTCTCTTTAATGAGCGTGTCAATCCACGCATCAAACGAATTTCCACCGGAAACATTGGATGTTTGGGGGGCAGGCTTTTTCTCGCTAACCGGTTTTTCTTGCTGATTCTGTGTTTCGGCTGGAGCAGGTGAGGCAGGTGTCTGTGTGGCAGTGGACGCCTTCTGTGCTGCGTTAGCTTGTGATTTTTTACGTTCGTTGTGAAGTGTAACGAAAGAGTCCTTCTTGGACTGGAGTGTCGCTTCAATAATTTTGCCTAGCTCTATGCCGGATTGGATCCGAAAGTCCGCAATTTGTTCCTCTTTGTTTATGAACTCCAACAGGGACTGCAGTGCCAATGCATTTGAGCGGCTCTTAATAAGTATATCGACATTAAATAAAAAGCCGATTTCCTCTTGATTGGATAAGGTTTCTTTCATTCATCCCAGCCCCGTTAAAAAGTATGTCAGCTCAAAAAAACGCTTCAATACACTATATCATTAAAAAGGTGATAATCATAGTGTTAGAGACGCGGAAAATGAGTTGATGCAATGGTAAAAAGTTACAATTACAGCCCGGTATTCACGTCTTTCCGCAGGTGTCCACACGACAATCCAGAATGAGGCATACAATTATCGTGACCTGTGGAAGAGGAGGTGGATCGGGAAATTATGGTGACGATGGAGCCCATTGTAGTTGGAGAGCATGTATTGGTAGGGGTAGAAGTCAAGCTGCCCAAAACAACGTTGCTGACCATTAACACATCCAAAGGATATATCATGTGCGGAGCACTCGACGTAGAATTACTTAATGAGAAGCTCGGGGATCGCAAAATTATTGCAGCTCGGGCGGTTGGTGTGCGTACACTGGAGCAATTGTTGCATGCACCTATGGAGTCGGTGACAACAGAAGCCGAGACCATGGGCATTACGGTTGGTATGACAGGTGTAGAGGCTTTATTGAAAATGATCTAATGACTAACAAAAGGGCTCCCCTTATGGGAAGCCCTCAGGCTGTCGAGAAAGTATCGGCAGCCTTTTCATGCCTTTCTAATTCATGACGGCACCGCGTTAATGTTATATAATATAGGTAACTTTTAAGGATTGGATGGTGTTCGCATGTTGCGTAAAAGTCGAGAGAAACAACAAACCTACGAGTTCGTCTCGATCGAAGATCTGGTTCCAGAAAACCATATGCTACGTAAAATTGATCGATATATCGACTTTTCTTTCATCGATGAAAAAGTACGCCCTTTGTATTGTGAAAACAATGGTCGTCCAGCCATTGACCCAACACTCCTTTTTAAGATGATTTTCCTTGGTTACTTTTATGGTATTCGCTCTGAACGTCAGCTCGAACGCGAAGTCCAGACGAATCTCGCTTACCGCTGGTTTTTGGGACTTGGACTGACGGACAAGGTTCCAGACCATTTGACGATAAGCTGGAACCGTCGGACTCGGTTCAAGGATACGTCGATTTTCCAAGATATTTTCGATGAAATTGTGTTACAGGCAATCTCGCACAAAATGGTGGGCGGGCGTGTGCTCTTCTCCGATTCCACACATATAAAAGCAAGTGCCAACAAACATAAGTACATGAAACAAGAAGTACTGCAAAACACAAAAGACTATGTAAATGAACTAAATGCAGCGGTAGAAGCAGACCGAAAAGCACACGGAAAAAAGCTCTGAAAGAACGAGAGGAGGTGGAAGAAACGAAGGAAGTGAAGGTGAGCACAACCGATCCCGACAGCGGCTACATGGTACGTGACGGTAAGCCGGAAGGTTTTTTCTATCTGGACCACCGCACGGTGGACGGCAAGTACAATGTGATTACCGATGTGTATGTAACGCCAGGAAATGTGCATGATTCCGTGCCGTACCTCACGCGCCTGGATCGACAGTGTGAGCGATTTCGTCTTCCCGTGGAAGCTGTGGCACTAGACGCCGGTTATTTGACCAACCCAATCTGCAAAGGCTTGGAAGAACGCCAGATTTACGGCGTCATTGCACACCGAAGATTCATGCCCGTGAAAGGTTTATTTCCCAAAACAAAATTTAAGTACAATGCCCACTTAAATACCTACACCTGCCCGCAGGACCAAGAGCTACCTTACCGCACCACAGACCGCCAAGGTTACCGACAGTACGCGTCAGATCCAGCGATCTGCCGGATTTGTCCGTTGCTTACCTCCTGCACACGCTCGGCGAACCAGCGAAAAGTGGTGACCCGCCATGTCTGGGAAGACAGCAAAGAAAAAATACGGGAAAACCGTCTGAGCCGCTCGGGCAAGCAGTTGTACCGCAAACGAAAAGAGACGATTGAGCGAAGCTTTGCCGATGCCAAAGAACTGCATGGCTTTCGCTATTTTAGGCTGCGTGGACTCGTGAATGTGACAGAGCAGGCTCTCCTAACCGCTGCCGTACAGAATATGAAGAAGGTAGCGAACCACCTCGACCGGCAGGCCAAGAAGACCTAAACGGCCTTCTTGGCCTGCCGGTCGAGGAAAGTATGTCTACTTGGATAACAAAGAAACCCGACTCTCGAAAGAGAACCGGGTTTCTCGACAATCTGAGGGCTCCCCTTATGGGAAGCCCTTCTACTTTAGCATCTTAATATAGAGTCTGGCACGTCGTAGCCACTAATTCTATACACAGACTCTTCTTAAATCCTCTTATTAAGTTAAGCTTCTTCCTTCGCGAACAAGGCAGCCAGGTTTTCCTTGAAAGGTGCGCGAACAACGCCTTTCTCCGTAATGATAGCTGTTACATATTCGTTAGGGGTTACGTCAAATGCTGGATTGAATACTTTAATACCTTGCGGTGCTGTACGTTTACCAAATCCTTCGGTCACTTCCTCCGCAGCACGTTCCTCAATTGGAATCAGGTCTCCGGATGGAGTGGACAAGTCGATGGTCGACAACGGGCTCGCTACATAGAACGGAATGTTGTGAGCTTTGGCAAGCACCGCCACACTGTAGGTTCCGATTTTGTTGGCTACGTCGCCATTCGCTGCAACACGGTCTGTTCCGACGATAACCGCTTGAATCCAACCTTTGGACATCACCATGCCTGCCATGTTATCACAGATCAGCGTAACGTCGATGCCGGCTTGCTGTAACTCAAATGCAGTCAGGCGTGCACCCTGGAGTACGGGACGAGTCTCGTCTGCAAATACTTTCAGATGAATGCCGCGTTCCTGTGCAAGATACATCGGAGCGGTTGCTGTACCGTATTTTGCAGTAGCCAGTCCGCCTGCATTACAGTGGGTGAGTACACCCATACCATCTTCGAACAAAGGCAGTGCATTCTCACCGATCATGCGGCATACTTCTTCGTCTTCCTTCTGAATCAACAGAGCTTCTACTTCAAGAGCATCATTGCCCTCTTCCAAACTCATACCAGATTCAACGACCTCATTTGCTTTTTGCATCATGCGATCCAAAGCCCAGAACAGGTTCACCGCTGTAGGACGGGAAGTAGCCAGATGAGCACATATGGATTTTACGTGATCCAGCCAGCCTTGAATGGTCGTTCCATCATATGATTTCGCACCCAGTACGACACCAAATGCAGCAGCAATACCAATTGCCGGAGCACCGCGTACTTTCATGGAGTGGATGGATTCCCATACTTCCTCGGGTGTATACAATTTCAACATGAGGATCGTTTCAGGCAGCAGACGCTGGTCAAGCATTTCAAGCTTGTCCTTTTTCCAGATCAGAGAGGACAGAGGCTGATATTCAGGGGTTGTCATGGATGGTTCCTCCGTTCTTTATGTTACGCCTTAGTAGTAGAGACAGCTGTAGATACGATATCGAGTACTTCACCGATGGTATTCAAGCGACGATTGTTCTTGATCAATGCTTTGCCAATGGACAATGCTTTACGCTGAGCATGCTCACGTTCAGTCGCATCCGAAATGGTATCTATATCAGCCACGTGAGCGAGGCCCACGATACGGCGAACCATTTTGGCACCTGCGAAGCCGATCGAATCTCGGAACAATTGTTGCACATACAGATCCTGATAACCTGGCGTTTTTGCCATCGGATCAACCAGGTCGTTAGCCCAGAGGCCACGGAAACGGGATTCGAACTCAGTCCATACATCACGAACCATATTCAGCAAAAGCGTTTCACGCTTACGCAGAGCCGTCCCCTCTTGAATCCATCCTGGCAGGGATGCGTAGTTTAATAGCAGGTTGGCAAGTACTGCACCGACATCGAATCCCATGGGGCCATAATACGCAAATTCGGGATCAATAACCTTGGTTGATTCCGGTGTAACAAAAATACTGCCTGTATGCAGATCTCCATGAAGCAGTGCCTGCCCATGTGTCAGGAATTTTTCCCGCAGCAAGGCCACTTCAAGGTGAAGCTCTCCATCGGAACGAAGCGCTTCAGCTTCATCTTCAATGGAAACATCATAATTATTTTTCTCGGCGATCCGATAGGGTTCATCAAAGATCAGATCTTCCGTTATTTTGCATTGGTCCGGATTAATGAATCTGCCCTGTTGTTCCTTCTTCAATTGCTGATCCATGCCCAAGTCAGATGTGAAGAACAACGTTCTTGCCATGAATTCCCCAATATGCTGTGCAAAAAGAGGATAGGTAACACCTTCAATCAGGCCTTTACGCATGATCACATGATCACTTAGATCTTCCATAACCGTTAACGCGAGGTCGTCATCGTAATGATACACTTCGGGTACCATCCCCGGACATAGACGATACTCCTCCTGCAGAATTTCACGTTCAATTCGGGCGCGTACCAGAGAGAGTGGCCAAGATTCTCCAACCACTTTCGCATAAGGAAGCGCCTGTTTGATAATGATACTTTTATCGGAGTTCTGATCCGTGATGTGGAATACCAAATTCAGATTGCCGTCGCCGATCTCGTGACAATCCAGATTCGCATCTGCCGCAAACGGACCCGGTAATGTTTTGGCCAGTTCAATTGCATCCTGGGGGGTAAAAGGGCGATATTGGGACAAAGGTGCCACCTCCATATATATGAAGAAACAGGAAAACCCACTTCTTTGCTTGGTATATGTCAGTATATCGGAAATAGCGCGGCTTTTGAACTTTTTTTTGAGACAAGCTAAGTCAATCCTGATTCGAACTTCCTGTGTAAGGGTAAAAACAAATAGGCCGGACGGTTGAGAGAAACGCCGTTAACAAGCCTCTCCGCTACCATGCGGTGACGTATCATTAACTCTCTGTTATGCATTGCAGGCCCGACCTGCGAACCAAGCATGACGGACTAATTTTAAATAAAGGATGGGATTAATATGGCTACAAAAAACAAAACAGATCAAGCGAAATCGGTGGAACAAGTACTTAATCGTCAGGTAGCTAACCTGAACGTATTGTATGTCAAAATCCATAACTATCACTGGTACGTTAAAGGACCTAACTTCTTCACATTGCATGTGAAATTCGAAGAATTCTACAATGAAGTTACCGTGCAAATGGATGAAATCGCTGAGCGTATTCTTACGCTGAAAGGTAGCCCTACAGCAACAATGAAAGAGTACCTGGAGCTTTCCTCTATCCAGGAAGCAGCAGGCGGTGAAGACGCCAAGACAATGGTACAAAACCTGATTGAGGACTTCGCTACGCTTTCGAACGAATATCAGGAAGGGATCGAAGTTGCAGATGCAGCTGAAGATCAACCAACATCCGATATGCTGACTGGCTTTAAGGCGGATTTGGAGAAACATATGTGGATGCTTCGCTCTTTCCTGGGTTAATATATCCACGATAAAACCTTATTCAAGTGGATTTTTAATGTAAGCTTCCTGATCCGGATCATGTTGTCAGAAACGCAGTGAGCGTCTATACTGCTGACAAGAACGATAGGAGGGGACCGCTTATGTTAGAACCAACGATTCCGGCTTTAAAAGAATGGGCATCTGCAATTAAAGCACTGGAAACGGGTCGCCAGATTATGGTGATGCGCAAAGGAGGCATTGTGGAGGAAACCCGACATTTTGAGCTGAAAAGTCCGGCATTTTACCTGTATCCGACTTATGAACATCAGCGTAAAGAACTGATTAAGTCCTCGGATCAATCCTATGTTGAAGAATCATTGGCCGAATGGGTGCCCGAAGCTTCGACAATCCGCATTACGGCATATGCCGAGGTAACGCAGGATCTGGAGATACGAGATCAGGAGATGCTGGATCGGCTTTTTGACTTTCATATGTGGACAGCGGATTTTGCCGAAGACCGTTTGAAATGGAAACGGAAAGATCCGCTCCATGTATTGATTCTACGTGTGTACCTTTTGAATGAACCGATGGAGATCCCAGTACTACCTGAATATAATGGTTGCCGTTCCTGGATTTCCATTCCGAATGGTTCAGTGCCGCGCGAAATGACGCCGGCGGTGGACGTTGCGGATTTTGACGAACAGGCACAGAAGATTAACGAAATGCTCAAAATGTAATGTTACTAACGGAAGGACTTGTCCACGATATGGATAAGTCCTTTTTAATTAGCGTAGAAGAATCAGATAAAAGGTTGATTTACTGTGATTTTTCTCACTGTCTATCTCTGACGAAGATGTTTTCTCATTTGATTCAATTGGGCATTTATTATAGAATCAGATAGAATAATATTTCCTGCAAGGAACAGGGGCTCTTAGGAAATGACTTGATTATCATTGAGAATCAGTTTAGAATTATTCTAAAGTGTTCTTCCTATACAGAATCAAGTACAGGAGAAATTCAGGGGAAGCCCTGTTCAGATATAATAGGCGCTTTTTCGTTTTCGACAGCAAACATTAAATTAATCAATGGAGGGAAACAATACACATGGCTACGAATTTCGTCATTGAAGGTCTGAAAGCGACGATCGAAGGTAAGGAAATCCTGAAAGGCATTAACCTGGAAATGAAAGGTGGAGAAATCCACGCAATCATGGGGCCGAACGGAACAGGTAAATCAACTCTGGCTTCAGCATTGATGGGCCACCCTAAATATGAAGTGACTGACGGTACAATTACACTTGATGGTGAAGATGTATTGGACATGGCTGTAGATGAGCGCGCACGCGCAGGTCTATTCCTGGCTATGCAATACCCAAGTGAAATTGCAGGTGTTACGAACTCCGACTTCTTGCGTAGTGCGATCAACGCACGTCGCGGCGAAGGTAACGAGATCTCCCTGATCAAGTTCATTCGTCAAATGGAAGGTAAAATGAAAGAACTCGACATGAACCCTGAGTTCGCTCATCGTTACTTGAATGAAGGTTTCTCCGGTGGTGAGAAAAAACGTAACGAGATTCTGCAAATGATGCTGCTTGATCCGAAAATTGTAGTACTTGATGAAATTGACTCCGGTCTGGACATCGATGCTCTGAAAATCGTGGCTGACGGTGTGAACGCTATGAAGAGCGAAGATCGTGGCTTCCTGATCATCACTCACTACCAACGTCTGTTGAACTACATTACGCCTGACTATGTTCACGTAATGATGCAAGGTCGTATCGTGAAATCCGGCGGACCTGAATTGGCTCACCGTCTGGAAGCGGAAGGGTATGACTGGGTAAAGGCAGAGCTGGGAATTACAGACGAAACTGTAGGCCAAGAAGCGTAAAGACAAAACGGAGGAGGATTAATCAATGACTACACAAACAATTCTTCCGGTTGAATCTGAAGCGCTTCGCGCCTTGTCGGAAAGCAACAATGAACCCGGCTGGTTGACCGAACAGCGGCTCGAAGCTTTAACGCTTGCGAGCGGGCTTGCGCTTCCGAAACTGGAAAAACAAAAAATCGAACGCTGGAATGTCAGCGAGTACGGAACATATAAAACAAGTGAAGCCATTTCTTCTTTAGAAGAAGTACCTGCTTCCATCAAAGATCTGGTTAAAGATCAAGCTGAGGGTAGTCTGGTTATCCAGCGTAATTCCGGAACAGTGTACTCTAAGTTGTCTGCTGATCTGGCGGCAAAAGGAGTTATCTTCACGGATCTGGCTACAGCGGTTCGCGAACACGGTGACCTGGTAAAAACGTATTTGAACACAGCAGTGAAAGCAGATGAGCATTCCCTCGCTGCATTGCATGCAGCACTTTGGAACGGTGGGGTTTTCCTGTATGTTCCGAAGAATGTCGAAATTGAAGTACCGCTGCAAGCAGTTCTGCTTACGGATGATGCATCTGCAACGTTTGCACCTCATGTGCTCGTGGTTGCTGAAGCAAACAGCTCTGTAACTTATGTGGATAACTATGTGTCTGGCGAATTGTCCGGACCTATCTTCCATAATGGTGTTGTGGAAGTGTTCGCAAAATCCGGTGCTAAAGTACGTTTCGCATCGGTTCATCAATTAAGTGTGAATGTGACTGATGTGTCATTCCGTCGTGCAGTCTTGGAGAATGATGCTTCAATCGAGTGGATCGTTGGGGAAATGAATAACGGCGATACAGCGAGCAACACGATGACCGTGCTCAAAGGCAATGGATCAAGTTCTGATTCCAAAGTCATCGCTGTGGGTTCGGGTTCGCAGAAAATCAACTACACCACAGAAGCTCGTCACTTCGGCAAGAATACACCAAGTCAGATGATTACACGTGCAGTGATGCGTGAAGAAGCTTCTGCAATCATCAACGGAATCACGAAGATTGAAAAAGGCGCGACCAAAGCCGATGGACAGCAGACAGAGAAAGTGTTGATGCTGAGCCCTAAAGCACGTGGAGACGCCAACCCGATCCTTCTTATTGACGAGGACGATGTAACAGCAGGTCACGCGGCTTCTGTTGGTCAAGTCAATGCCGAGCAGATTCATTACTTGATGTCGCGCGGAATTAACCGTACGGATGCAGAACGCCTGATCATTTATGGCTTCTTGGCTCCGGTGGTGGCGGATATTCCTTTGGAAGCACTGCGTACCCAATTGCAGTCTCTCATTGAACGGAAACTCGGACAATGAACCCGTCCATTCGCGAGCAGTTCCCGATCCTCCACCAGGAAATTAACGGACACCCGCTCGTATATTTAGATAGTGCTGCAACTTCACAGAAGCCTCATGCTGTGATTGAAGCAGTCAAACATTATTATGAGTATGAGAACTCTAACGTACACCGCGGTGTTCATACCCTTGGAAGCCGTGCAACAGACGCCTACGAAGGCGCTCGTGAGAAGGTAGCCAAGTTTATCAATGCCCGTCGTACAGAGGAGATTATCTTTACCCGCGGGACAACGACAGCCCTGAATCTGGTGGCTTCATCTTATGCCCGCGCCAATTGCAAAGAAGGCGATGAAATTGTTATCACGCAAATGGAGCACCATAGTAATCTGATTCCTTGGCAGCAGGTTGCCAAGGAGACAGGAGCAACATTGAAATACATCCCGCTTCAGCCTGACGGTCATATTGAATTGGCTGATGTCGAGAAGACGATTACAAACAATACTAAAATTGTAGCAATCGCTTATGTATCCAATGTTATGGGCATAATCCACCCAGTGAAACAAATTGCTGAAATTGCACATCGCAATGGTGCTGTCATCGTTGTTGATGGCGCACAAAGCACACCTCACATGAAGGTAGACGTTCAGGATCTGGACTGTGATTTCTATGCATTATCTGGTCATAAAATGTGCGGACCAACCGGAATCGGTGCACTCTACGGCAAAAAGGCGCTGCTGGAGTCCATGGAACCCATTGAGTTCGGCGGTGAAATGATTGATGATGTGGGTCTGTACGAATCCAACTGGAAAGAGCTTCCGTGGAAGTTCGAAGGCGGAACCCCAATTATCGCAGGTGCGGTAGGGTTGGGAGCTGCCATTGATTTTCTGGAGCAGATTGGTATGGATGAGATTGCACATCATGAAAGTGTGCTGGCAGCTTATGCAACGGAACGTCTGGCCGAAATTGACGGGTTAACCATCTATGGCCCAGCCAAGCGGCATGTGGGTGTCGTTACCTTTAACCTGGGTGATGTTCATCCGCATGATGTGGCAACTGTGCTGGATGCGAGTGGCGTAGCCATTCGTGCCGGACACCATTGCTGTCAACCGCTTATGCGCTGGCTTGAGGTTAGCTCAACAGCTCGTGCCAGTTTCTATCTATACAATAACGAACAAGATGTAGATCGGCTTGTCAGCGCCTTAATCCAGACAAAGGAGTATTTTGGCGATGCAACTTGATGATCTGTACCGGCGTGTTATAATGGACCACTACAAAAACCCGCGTAACCGCGGAACATTTGATAATGACGCTGTCACGGTGAATTTGAACAATCCAACGTGCGGCGACCGGATTTCACTGCAAATTTTGCTGAAAGACGGAATCGTTCAGGAAGCCAAATATACGGGTGAAGGCTGCTCCATCAGCATGTCCTCGGCATCGATGATGACGGAGGCTGTCAAAGGCAAAACAATGGAACAGGCACTCGATATCGCTAACCGTTTTTCCTCACTGATGAAAGGTGAAGAAGTCGATTTCGACGATTATGAAGATCTCGAAGCCCTATCCGGTGTGAACAAGTTCCCTGCACGCATCAAATGTGCCACTCTGGCCTGGAATGCATTACGCAAAGGGATTGACGAAGAGAACAAAGTACAATAACGATAGGGAGGTAGAGCAAGATGGCTAAAAAAGCACCAGAAATGGAAGAGTACAAATATGGTTTTCGCGACGAGCACAAATCCATCTTTCAAACCGGTAAAGGTCTGACTGCAGAAGTGGTTACCGAGATTTCCAAGATTAAGAATGAACCGGAATGGATGTTGGAATTCCGTTTGAAATCCTTGAAACAATTCGAAAAGATGCCAATGCCGAAATGGGGCGGAGATCTCGACGGATTGGATTTCAATGAAATTCAATACTACGTTCGTGCTTCGGAGAAGCAAGGTAAAACATGGGAGGAAGTTCCTTCCGAAATCAAGGAAACCTTTGATAAACTGGGTATCCCTGAAGCAGAGCAGAAGTTCCTTGCAGGTGTATCGGCTCAGTATGAGTCCGAGGTTGTATACCACAACATGCAAAAGGAATTGGAAGACCAAGGTGTAATCTTCATGGATACGGATACGGCTCTCAGAGAGCATCCGGAAATCCTGCGTGAATATTTTGCAACGGTTATTCCGCCAGCAGATAACAAATTTGCTGCATTGAATAGTGCGGTATGGTCCGGAGGAAGCTTCATCTACGTGCCGAAGGGCGTTAAATGTGAGGTGCCTCTGCAAGCCTACTTCCGGATCAACTCCGAGAATATGGGACAATTCGAGCGTACACTCATCATTGCCGACGAAGACAGCTTCGTTCACTATGTAGAGGGATGTACAGCTCCAATCTACAGCACGAACTCACTGCACAGTGCGGTCGTTGAGATCATCTGTAAGAAAAATGCTCGTGTTCGTTACACAACGATCCAAAACTGGGCACCAAACATCTACAACCTCGTTACGAAACGTGCGGTTGCAGAAGAAAATGCAACGATGGAATGGGTCGATGGTAACATCGGTTCCAAACTGACGATGAAATATCCAGCAGTTGTACTGAAAGGCCGTGGAGCGAAAGGTTCCGTGCTCTCCATCGCTGTAGCTGGTAAAAACCAGCATCAGGATGCAGGTGCGAAAATGATCCACTTGGCTCCGGATACAACATCTACAATCGTGTCCAAGTCCATCAGTAAACATGGCGGTAAAGTAACGTATCGTGGTTTGGCTTCCTTTGGACGTCAAGCGGAGGGTGCAAAATCGAATATCAAGTGTGATACACTCATTCTCGATAATGAGTCCACATCGGATACGATTCCTTACAATGAAATCATGAATGATAATATCATGCTGGAGCATGAAGCTACAGTATCCAAAGTGTCTGAGGATCAGCTCTTCTACCTGATGAGCCGTGGTCTGACTGATGCAGAAGCAACACAGATGATTATCATGGGCTTCATTGAGCCATTCACGAAGGAATTGCCAATGGAATATGCCGTTGAGATGAATAGATTGATCAAATTCGAAATGGAAGGCTCTATTGGTTAATCCAATGCAGCGCTATTCGAAGCCGTGAAGCGGAACGATGTTGCTGCTATTAAGCTTCAAATCCTTTTCACGGAATCACAAAATCATTGAAGAAAGGTCGAGGGATATTCCGTCGACCTTTTTTTTGAATTTCTTAGTATATTGATGAACTTGGCGTTATTCAATTACATAGCTATTATATTTATAGTAGTGTATTGCACCGCTTGGAATATACATTGAGAGAGACCAGATAGTGGCTCCAATGATATTCTGAGCGGTATTTTTGTGGGATAAAATAAGACTAATAGCACAAGCCATTTCATAGATTTAAGCATTTAATGATAGAAAAGGATGTGAGTGTATGAGCGTTAACCCTTTCGAGGGATATCGAATTACAAGTTCATTCGGCTATCGAATTCATCCCATTCATGGTGGTCAGACGTTTCATCGCGGAATTGATCTCGTGACAGAACCCTGGAATGGCCCTGTCTATGCCTTTATGGAGGGTAGGGTACGTTTTGCTTCCGAGGGAGTTACAGGCTCCGGATTCGGCGGTTACGGGCTTACAGTAGCACTTCAAGATCATCGAGGTTATTTGCATTGTTATGCACACCTTTCACGTATTGCTGTAAGCGTTGGACAGCAGGTGAAGCGAGGCCAGCTTATCGGTAATCAGGGGAGCACAGGTCAGAGTACTGGTCCGCATGTACATTATGAGATCCGTAAAACAAGCGCGCCTTCTTACGGATATACTGCCAGTGAAGATGGTGTGACAGAACCGGGAACATACCTACAGTCTGAATACGAAACTGCGTCCCAGGAACAGGAGGCCCAGCCGATGACCACGGAGCAGAAGAGAATGTTTGAAGCCATACAGAAAACGCTGGAGATTCAGGGAGACTGGATTCAGCAACAGAAGCAACGTTCCAATATGGATTGTCCTGCGTGGGCACAGCAAGCGCTAGACTATTATCGACCGTTTATTATGAACGATACAGGCAGTTATGAATTTTGGCGATTACTTGTCATCATGTACCGCAAGGAAAACGGTATCCAGGTTCATTCCGATCCTGATATATAGAACACTACGATGAAGAGGGATTAGGATGAGCTCGAATCTTTAGGCAGGATGCGAGACCTGACAGACAACCATTTATCGAATGTTGCCGTTTCGCCCGGTTCATCTGGAGCGGAGCGTCATATGTTAGGGTATACCTGATGAAGAGGAGGCAATCACATGAGCGAAGTAGGATATGGCTGTGGAGGCAACGTAGGCGGCGTAGGTGGATACAATCCATTCACATCGACTGGTGCAATCTTGGTACTGTTCATTCTGTTGGTTATCATCACAAAAGCATTCTACGTTTAATCCAACACGAACGAATCACGATAGACAAAAGGGAAGCCGATTACGGCTTCCCTTTTTATACTTATGCTTATTGTACATAGATTTCAACAATAGCAATATCTCTTTCTTTCGCTAAATCAATAAAGGCCGTAGAGGTCTGAACGAGTGGCCGGAAATAATCTGCAGGATTATTCATGACAATGAGACCGGTCTGACCCGTCGTGAGTAGCACTCGTTTACCAATAAAATTCGGCAGCATGTGCTTGATCAGTTCTTGTGTTGCTTCACCATTTAGCTGACCGAAGCTTAGGCTGTACAGTTCGCACAGAACAGAGATAAGCTCCTGTTTGGTCTGGTACACCCGATTCGTCGTCATAGCGCTGTAGACGTCAGCTACAGCGGTTATACGGGCATATGGGTGGATCTCATCGCGACGTAGTCCATGAGGATAACCACTTCCATCCTCGCGCTCATGATGCTGAAGGGCAACGGTGGCGAGAATTTCATCTTGCGTCGATTCTTTAATAATATCGTACCCATAGAATGTGTGTTTCTTCATTTCATCGAACTCTTCCGTCGTCAGTTTACCAGGTTTATGTAACATTTCAGAAGGAATCTTGGACTTGCCGATATCATGGAGATATCCTGCTTTCGCTACCGTTAGACATTCCTCGGGGTTGTAGCCCATCCAGCCGGCGATATAAAAAGCGAGCATTCCGACTTGCAATGAATGGTTGTAAGTATAATCGCTATCCCCGTCCAGCATAAGTAACAAGGAGACAACATCTTTCTGTTTTTCCAGCTGTCCCGTTAGGGTAATCAAAATCTCATCGACCTGTGTCTCATCAATAAAACCCTTCTCCATCGCTTGTTGAAATAGAGATTCAGTACCTTTGATCGTATCGTTAAACAGATTAGTTAACAGACGGGTTTGATCGGAAGGTATGGTTTGTGCATCAGAGTGTAGGTCGGATGTTGTATGTTCTACATCTGCGTAATCGATTCCATGTTGCAGCAGCTTGGACAGGTCATCTTCACTGAGGGTGGAACCTTTCATCAGCATGTGGAGACCCGAACTGTTGTAAACATCATTTTTTAACAGGTCGCCAGGTTTAAGATCAGTAACATGCACTCTCACGTATAAACCACCTTTTCCTCGACTAATATCGACACATATCTTTATAATAACAAGAAAAAAATGGGTTGACAACGACTTATTTACTATTAACCCACTCTATCAAAAAGGTGTAATGACTCATGGTTAGTTCTCCATAGGGTTCCAGGGTCCTAGTTGATGTCCCTTCCATTCAGAGCCATCTTCCCAGATTTCCTTTTTCCAGATCGGGACCGTCTGTTTGAGTCTTTCAATGGCGTAGCGGCTTGCATCGTAACAGTCATTGCGGTGAGGCGAGGAAACGGCAATGACTACACTAATCTCTGCCACATCCACTTTACCGATGCGATGACTGATCGCACACAGTACACCAGGCCATCGATCGGAGATTTCCGTTCCAATGGCTGCCATCTGAGAAAGGGCCATCGGTACATAGGCCTCGTATTCCAGATGAACGGTTCGCTGTTCACCGGTCATTTCACGAGTTGTACCCACAAAAGTAAGGGCAGCGCCGTGATTCGCGGTAATGACTAGCGCCGTCGTAGCTTCCACAGACAAGGCGGACTCGGTAATCAGAAATAACCCGTCTTCAGTACGATGCTCAGGAGAGGGAGAAGGATGCTTCTCATCGGGCATATCCGTACCATCACCACCAGAGACAGGAGGGATTAACGCCAGTTCATCTTCTGACCGGAGTATAGTATCGGCAGGAGCATACTGCTGGTTAACTGCGAGAAAGGATGTTCTTATCTGAGATGCTGCCTCGGGGTAGGCCAGGCTCAGTTTTTCTTTTACATCAGCAGCAGTCGGAGCGTCTCCAATGTACTCAAACTCGAGGAGGGATGTATTTAAACGTTCTGCAATGCCTGCAAATAGTTGAATTGTCAATTTCATGATATGACTCACCTCTTTTTGATCTCTAAACCCTTTAAATATATCATAACGAGGTGGAAAATGTTATGCTTATCCATTAGAAGAGTGAACGTTTATTGAAGAGCGGAGGAGGCGGTGTGATGAGCACCAGGGAGAAGCAAACATTGACGATTTTGCACACCAATGACATCCATAGTCACTTCGGCTCCATGAGCACCATCGCCGCTATGATCAATGAGGTACGTGAACAAGGTGGAGACATCCTTGTACTGGATATCGGCGATCACATGGACCGGATGGCTGTGGAGACAGAAGGAACTTTAGGCGTGGCTAACGTCGATGTGATCAATCTGACCGGCTACGATGCCATAACCATCGGGAATAACGAAGGACTGACCTTTACGCCTGATCAGCTCGCACAGTCCTACGCTGGACTTCTGTGTCCTGTGATATGTGGCAATGTCGTTGAACAAGCCACAGGTCTTCCGCCTGTGTGGATGAAACCTTCCCTCATCGTGGAGAAAGGTTCATTTCGCATTGGTCTGCTGGGGGCTACTGCGCCATTCACCACGTTCTACGAACTGCTGGGTTGGGATGTTCTGGACCCGTTGGAAACACTAAGAGTTCAGGTTGAAGCATTACGCTCTGAAGTGGATGTGGTGATTATTCTCTCGCATCTGGGACTTTCCACAGATCGGAGACTGGCGGAACAGATTGCTGGAATTGATGTTATTCTCGGTGGGCATACCCATCATGTTCTGGAAGAACCATTAGTCATTGGTCAGACCGTGCTGGGCGCAGCTGGTAAATTTGGCCAATGGCTTGGGAAAGTGGTTCTGGAACGAACAAGTTTGGGAGAACCTCTCCAACTGGTAAGTAGCGGATGTGTTAGTACCGAGAGTATACTACTGGATGATCAGGTCACGCTGGCAATCGCCACGAATCGTACAGAAGCCGAAAGGGCACTGGACCAGACAGCAGTGATCACGGACCGGTTATTGCCCATCCAATATGACCGGGAATCTCCTTTTGCCTCATTGCTGGCACAAGCTGTTCGTCAATTCACAGGAGCTCAGTTGTCACTGGTGAATGCGGGTCAGCTTCTTGGAGACCTTCCACAAGGCAATATTACAAAAGGAATGTTGCATTCCCTATGTCCATCTCCTATAAATGCTTGTACAATATGCTTGAGTGGAAGTCATATTCGTGAAGCGCTTGAGCAGTCCTTGTTGGATGAGTTCTCAGGTAAACCCATTGTAGGATTTGGTTTTCGTGGTCAAATTCTTGGTACGTTATGTATGGATGGAATGGAAGTTCAATACAATCCAGCTGCGCCAGCTTATGAGAAAATCCAATCTATTTCCATCCATGGGGAGCCGATGGACGATCAAGGCGAGTATGTCGTTGGAACGCTGGACATGTTTACATTTAACGTAGGGTATCCTTCTTTGGCTCATGGAACCAACACGCTCTATCATCTTCCGGAATTCATACGCGATTTGCTGGAACTGGAATTAAAACGACCAGGGGCGCTGGACGACAGCCTGCGAGCCCGCTGGCGTGAAACTAAATAAAGGACTTGCCTTCTGCTGAAGAGGCGGCTAGTGGTAATTACATCTACGGAGCGGGAGAGGATAGGCTGTGCGTTTAGTACATATAAACTTATTGCAGCCTGGCATGAAGCTGGGGAAACGTATTTATAGTGAAGAGGGCCTGGTATTACTTAGTGAAGATGTAGAGCTAACAAGCCGACTGATTGGGCGTCTCAAAGATCTTGGGGTTGGTTATGTTTATATCAGAGATGCCGCGACCGAAGATATCATTGTTCCGGATATGTTGCAGGAAGAGACCAGGAGGAAAGCGCTGGTAGAGATCAAACAGCAATTCCAGAGTATGTCAGGACTGAAAACGAAGAACCGGATTCCTCATTTCGGTAAAGCGCTTAGTGGTGTGATGAATACCATTCTGGAAGACATCGGCAGTCAAAAGGAAGCCATGATAATGCTGATGGATATGAACTCCAGTGATTTTGACCTGTATAGTCATTCTCTGAATGTATGTGTGTACACCCTGGTTCTTGGTGTGGCTGCGGGTTACACACGCCAGCAATTAATGGAGATTGGTCTGGGTGCCTTGTTGCATGACATTGGCAAAACACAGATTGCATCGGAAATACTCCAGAAGCCCTCCAGGTTGAGTGACGAGGAATTTAAAATCATTCAGCAGCACACTACATATGGACATCGTATTCTCAAAGACGAACCAGGTATACCACTTCTATCTGCTCATTGTGCATTGCAGCATCATGAACGAATTGATGGCAGTGGATATCCCTTTGGCCTGAAGGACAAAGAGATTCATGAATATGCCAAATGGATTGCGCTTGCTGATTCATATGATGCCATGACAACGAATCGGGTATACAAGCAAGCCTTGCTGCCGCATCAGGCGGTAGAGGTGCTATATACGGGTTCGGGCACGCTTTACGAACAGCGGATGCTGGAGAGATTCAGGGATTGTGTAGCGATCTACCCCGTGGGTCTTTCCGTCACGCTTAGTACAGGAGAAGTTGGGGTGGTCGCAGCAATCCATCCCCGAGTTCCTCAGCGTCCCCTTATCCGAGTCCTCAAGGATGCGGATGGTCAGACGTTATCTTCGCCTTACGAAATTAACCTGTCGACAGCACTGTCTGTCATGATCACAGGTGTGGAAGGTGTGGAGGATGCACCTTTATCCGCCCAAAATGAACGGTTGGAAAGCTGAACAAGCTTGGAAGATGATTAGCGCTCATGTTGTAATATCGGGGCCATTTCGTGATTCGGCCCAGAGTTGCTTGAGCGTTTTTTGTTATGTAATGGACAGGGTCTACGTATGCCGGAGCATTCAAAATTGTGCTATGATAAAAGATAACTCCAAAAAGAGAAACACAAGGTATGATGTAAATAAAACTTTTTAGGTTAATAAAAGGAATAAGGTGAAGAACAATGACCATGCTAAACTCAGGATCGGTACAACCGATGCCTTTATCGCCGACGAATGATCCGTGGGATCCGATCGGCTCTCTGCGTACATATGGACGCCATGTGCTGACCAGTGTAGAAATGACGGTGACACATCTGTGCAACATGAGATGTGAGCACTGTGCCGTGGGGGATATGCTTACGATGCGCGAAGCGCCAGCTCTTCCGCTGCCGCTGATGCTGAAACGATTGGATGAAGTCGAGCACCTGCAGACGATTAGTCTGACGGGTGGCGAGCCAAGCTTTAGCCAGAAAACAGTGGATGAGATGATTATCCCACTGCTTAAATATGCCAAGGAACGTGGCATCCGTTCCCAGATCAATTCCAACTTAACGCTGGATATTAGCCGGTATGAGCAACTTTTACCGTATCTGGACGTTATGCATATCTCATTCAACTATCTGAATGCAGATGATTTCCATCAAGTTGGATTTGCGAACAGTGGCCGACCTGTGAAACGTGAAGTAGCGGTGAAGATGTATGAGAAAATGATTGAAAATTCGCGCAAATTAAGTGAAGCAGGCATGTTTATCTCTGCGGAGACCATGATTAACTTCCGTACGCACGACAAACTGGATGGTATTCACCAATTGATTCGTGAGATGGGCTGTGTCCGTCATGAAGTGCATCCGATGTATAACTCGAACTTTGCTTCGTCGTTGCCCGTGTTATCTCTGGACCATATGAGAGCAGCGATTCATCGTTTGCTTGATGTGCGTGACAAGGATATGTGGATGCTCTTCGGTACACTGCCATTCTTCGCGTGTAATGCAGCAGAGCAGGATCGGGAACTCATCAACCGACTATACAGCGAGCCCAATGTGACGGTACGCAATGATCCGGACGGACGCAACCGTGTTAATGTCAACATGTTTACGGGTAATGTGTATGTGACCGATTTTGCGGACATCCCTGCATTTGGCAATATTCGAGATCGTAAGCTGGATGATGTGTTCCATGAGTGGTCAGCAGAACATCCGTTGAATCAGACGGTTAACTGCCATTGCGATATCGCATCCTGTTGCGGGCCAAACCTGCTGGTGGCAGATATGTACTACAAAGGTGTGGATTTCAAATCGAGAAAGGCAATCACACGTTGATATTCCAGGTGTATTCCTGAAATAGATAGAAAAGGGGAGTTTCAACTTGGATATTCATACCGAATTTCATCTTGGACAGCTGGTATTTAATCTGGTCTGTGTCTTTTTGCTCGTATTTTTGAATGGCGTATTTGTTGCAGCGGAATTTTCCCTTGTGAAAGTAAGGCAAACACGCTTAACTCAATTGCAGAGTGAAGGAAATCGTATGGCTGGTTATGCGCTGAAGGTGAATAGTAAACTGGATTCCTATCTATCGGCAACTCAGTTCGGGATTACATTGACATCGCTTGGACTCGGGTGGCTGGGAGAACCAGCCATCTCTGAATTGCTCGTTGAGCCTCTCATGTTTAAGCTCGGTGTAGGAGATACAGGGCTTATATCGACCGTGTCCGTCATTATCGGTTTCTGCATCATTACGTTTCTGCATATAGTGCTGGGTGAGCTTGCGCCTAAATCATTGGCAATTCAAAAAACAGACGGAGTGGCTTTGTTCTTATCTGCACCCTTGCTGTTGTTCTACAAAATCTTCTTCCCGTTCATCTGGGTACTGAATGTATCAGCTAATGCTTTGCTACGTCTGGCGGGTATCGAACCTGCCAGTGAAGGGGAAGCTCACTCGGAAGATGAACTTCGTATTCTTATGAAGCAGAGTGCCAAGAGTGGTGTTATCGATAAAGATGAGATTAAATTGATGGACAATATCTTTGATTTCTCCGATATGCTGGCACGTGAAGTGATGTTGCCACGTACAGACATGGATTGTCTGTATACGCATATGTCTTTGGAAGAGAACCTGGAGATTATTAATGCAACCAAACATTCCCGGTATCCTGTGGCAGTAGAAGACAAGGATGAGATTATCGGATTTATCCACATCACCGATCTGTTGCTGGCTAAACCGGAGCAACAACATGATCTGGCTTCACTTGTCCGTCCAATCTTGAACGTGCCTGAATCGATGGAAATCAGCCATGTGTTGCGTCTAATGCAGAAGAAACATTCTCAGATGACGCTGGTGGTTGATGAATATGGTGGCACGGCGGGACTGCTGACTGCCGAAGAGATTCTGGAAGAGATCGTTGGAGATTTGTATGACGAATTTGAGGATGAGCGTCCGCATATGGAACGCAGTGGTGATTCATTTTCCATTGATGGTCGTTCTCTTATTGAAGAGGTTCATAAGTGGACTGGAGCCATCATTGAGGATGAGGAAGTGGATACCATTGGTGGGTGGCTGTTTAAAGAGCTTGGAGGTAGTCCGGCCAAGGGCAAAACTCGGGAACTGAATGGATACGTCTTTGAAGTGGAAGAATCCACTCGTTTGCGAATTACCCGGGTTCGAGTGTACAAGCAATCAGTTCCTCAAGACATGAAATCGGAAGAAAAACCAGCAGAATAGATTTGTTGTAGTTTGATGATGAGTAGGACTTGCAAGTGTGAACATGTTACTCATTTTACGAAATACAGACCTTTGGAAGTGCCGTAAGAGGTGCTTCCAAGGGTCTTTTTTTGGTCGAGAGGAAGAAGGCATGAGAAATTCCTTTACGAAGTTTTAGATAATGGGGATTAACCTGTAGAACTGAAACATATGCATATAGAGACGGGAAGCAATGGTTTGAATTGTATGGGGGATGTTTGTAAATATCGTTGAAGGAGGCATGTCGAGTGAAGGATCCACAGCTTCGAGCCTATGCTCCTTTTGTGGGGCCGTTTGATCCTTGTAAACCGATGGAAATCCGCACGTATCTTGTTCCACCGCAGTTGTTTATACCTTTCCAGCCCATGGGGTGGCCGCAATACAGTCCGGCAGAAGCGCTGAGACTGGGAACATTATGGCCTGCATTATATAGCCCTTACACATCCAAGAAATCAAAGGAGAGGAAGGTGGAGACAGATGGAACCTGAAGCACCGAAAGCCTGTGATGCAAAATACTACGAGTTGCTGGAAGAACTTCAGGCGCTGGACTTTGTGTTAGTGGAACTGAATCTGTATCTGGATACCCATCCGGGTGACTTCCAAAGCATTGAGCAGTACAACAAGTTCAGCCAGGAGCGAATGCGGGTAGCTCATGAGTTTCAACAGCTGTATGGACCGCTGATGAATTTTGGTCATGCCTTCTCGAAATATCCGTGGGAGTGGTCCCAGACACCATGGCCTTGGCAGGTATAAAAGTTAAAGGAGGAGTCGTGGAATGTGGGTCTACGAGAAAAAACTGCAATATCCCGTTCGCGTGAGTAAATGTGACCCTTACATGGCCAAATTACTGATGGAACAGTATGGCGGAGCAGATGGAGAATTGGCGGCAGCCTTACGCTATCTGAATCAACGATATACTATTCCAGACAAAATTATTGGTCTGTTGAATGATATCGGCACAGAAGAATTTGCTCATTTAGAGATGATTGCAACCATGATCTATAAGCTCACCAAAGATGCTACAGTGGAACAGCTGGAGCAAGCCGGGCTGGCTGCTCACTACGTTAATCATGATAAGGCCCTTTTTTACAGTAACGCAGCTGGTGTACCGTTTACCGCCACATATATTCAAGCCAAGGGTGATCCGATTGCGGATCTGTACGAGGACATTGCAGCGGAAGAGAAGGCCCGGGCTACATACCAATGGTTGATCGACATGACAGATGACGTGGATCTGCAGGACAGCCTGAAATTTCTGAGGGAACGGGAGATCGTGCATTCCTTGCGTTTCCGGGAGGCAGTTGAGATCCTGAAGGACGATCGGGAGACAAAGAAGATTTTTTGAACGTTTGGTATAAAAGCAGAAGTGTGGCAGTCCGGGGAGGACTGCTTTTTGCTTTGAGTTAACGTGGTTAAATAAGAATTGCGTTCAAATAAAAAGACGACCCTTTCTTGGATTGAAATAAAAGGGATCGTCACTGGTTATTATTCTGTTGATTAAGGCTAGCCTAGTATTCAACCACCATGGCAACATTTTGCCACCCGGCTCCAACGGTCCAGAACAACACTTTGTCACCACGCTGAATCTGACCGCTTGTAATCGCCCGATGTAATGCGATGAATGGACTGCTGGTTGAGGTATATCCGAATTCATCTCCAATGTAGACGGCAATATCATCAGCGATGCCGACATTCTCGGATACAGCCCGAATATTACTAATGGATAGTTGAGAGAAGCAGGCTGCTTTGATCTCGTCTGGTGCAATCTCGTTGCGTGTTAACAGGGTACGAATGGACTCCGAAGCGGCATCCACGCAGATGGAATCATCGAATGGTATGAATTTCACATGAAAAGCACCTGCATCTACACCCGTTTTGCCCAGTTTCGCCAGGCCTTCTGCAGGAAAGAGCGAATTATTATACACACACGTATCCGTCTGATAGATTGAATCGATGAAACCGACAGCATGTTCATCCCGCTCTACAATAACCGCTGCTGCTGCATCACCGAAGTTGGCGAAGTATACGGGATCATCCGGACTGGCGTGAGGAGCCACGTAATCCGAGCCGATGATTAATGCACGACGAATTCGAGGATTGCCTAGCATCTGCCGGCTAACCTGTTCGAAAGCGGCGGTCATGCCTGCACAGTTAGCGTTGCTGTCAATGCAGATCGTATGTGAGGCTCCGTTAATCAGGCGATGGATCATCAAGGAATTCGTAGGAAAGATGTATTCTGGCGTTTGGCTTGCATAAGCAATCAGATCAAGATCTGCACCGGTGAGTCCGGTTTTTTCCAGTAGGTTACTGGCTGCCTCAAAGGCCATGCTTAGTGAGTTTTCGTCATCGTTGTCAATTTTATAACGTGTATCACGACCAAGTGCCTTTAACAATCCACGAATATCTACACCTCTTGCGTCAAAATGTTCAATATAAAAGTCATTGTGCACCTTGGTTGCTGGATGATAGATATCGATATCTACAATACGAATTCCGGACATCTTCATTCTCCTCTTGAGCGGAAGGGTGAATTCACAGCTTGTCCGCCTGGTTTATTAAGTGGTAACGGTAGAGATGATTTCGAGATTGTCCAGACCGACTGACCGGCCGAGCCGGGACAACTGCATTTTTAGAATCGCGTTATTCTCGAGGGTCAACACGACTTTTTTGTATTCATCTTTTTTGAACATCTGAAGGCATCCTTCCAGAAGAGGCACAATCTCCGGGGCAGTAACATTTAACTTTTTGCAATCGATGTTCAGGTGATACTCCTTGGTATTAATAGGAGCGATCGTATCCTGATAGGCCGAGATGGAACGCAAACCGTCTTCTTGAGAGAAAGAACCCTCCAGTTCAATGTTTAACACCTTGTTCGGAACGTCAGTCTTGAGTATGAAATTTCCCATGCTTGATCTCTCTCCTTTAAATGAGTTAAGGCTATCCCGCTAGTGGATACACAGCCCATTGGGCCTCTGCTGAAAGCTTCTAAGATGCGAGCTGGTTCGAAGGATAATTTAACCATATTATAAAGGTAGGAATGTAAAAAGATCAATAAAAAAGTCGAATCATGTATAAAAATGTAGAAAAGTGAATTACTGTATTTCATCTAAAGTGGCAAGCAAAATATTAAATGCACTAATGATGCGCGGAGCACCCACACACGGAGCCAAATGCAGCAATATCCCCTTGAGCTGATCTACAGTTACCCCGACACTCAGAGCCATCGTGTAATGCACTCCTAATTGTTCATACTGTCCTTGGGTGATCAATGAAGATATGATGGCGACTTCCTTCCATTGATCCGTAATGGTGGTGCGTTGAAAAATATCCCCATATGCAGTCCCCATAATAAATTCGGATAATTCGGGAAAATGCTCCTTGATTGGTGCGAGGGCTCTTGCGCCGTACTCACCAGAAAGTTTAGCAAAACGGTCCAGTCCCTGAGCTACATGTTCGCTCATGATATGCTCCTCCTAATTCAAAGTTACGGTGCGGTGAGCCGTAGGTGGAATTTCATCTCGATCGGTCAGAAGCTCAATTACAGTCACCTGATTCAACGTTTGAGCTGTGCTCAGCGCAGATGAGAATTCTTCATGTGTCTCTGCCCGGAAAGCGACAGCTCCCAGAGATTCGGCGAATTTGGCTGCATCCATAGGAACTTCAAATAAGGTACCATCGATCCTGCCTGTTGTTTTTTTCATACCTTTGAGAGCCATGTCCAGTTGTTTGTTATTGACGACAATGAAGATCACGGCAAGATTGTTGCATACTGCGGTATTAATCTCTGTCCCCAGCATCATGAAACATCCGTCCCCGGTGATGCATACGATAGTTTCCTCAGGAGAAGCGGCTTTGGCACCAATGGCCATACCTATGGCATTACCCATGCATGCAAAGTATGCGTCAAATACAAAGCTGCCAGGTTTTTTGACTTTATATCGCTGTACCGCATGAAATCCATGGCTGCCATCATCGACAAACAGCTTATGATCGTATGGAAGCAGATCACTCATTCCGTCCAGCACAGAAGCCAGAGATAGTTGGGGCAAATCTGGTAGAGGGACAGTGTAATCAATGAGTGGCGTGGTTCTCACAGGAGTAGGGAGGTCTTCTAATGTGCCCAGCAAATATTGCATGTTGTCTTTCAAATCCCCCGTGATATGTAAGGTTTGAGCGCTCAGAATCTTACCTACAAACGTAGGATCGGCATCAAATTGAATGAGGTGTGCCGGGTGGTTCTCAGGCTTCAGGTTGCAGATGGTCATATCACTCAGACGTGAACCGAGTACGATATAGAGATCACTTTGATTCAGCATGTCGTCTGCATGCGGAAAACCTCCAACACCACAGGGGCCATGATACAAGGGGTGGTCCCACGCAATCGCTCCTTTTCCACCAGGAGTGGTAATGACGGGAATGTTGAATGTTTCAGCCAAATGAAGCAGTTGATCATGGGCGCTGGCACGACTTACACCTTTACCTGCGATAATTAAGGGATGGCTGGATTGTTGAATTAGAGGAAGAATACGATTCAGGTTCGATACACTAATAAGAGGTTCCGGTTCGGGAATGAGAATCCGGCACTGCAATAACAATTCAGTCTGTACGTCAAAAGGAAGACAGAGGTGAACAGGGCCTTTATTCGGGCCAAGTGCAATGGATAAGGCATGATTCAGTAGGGTGCCGAAGTGATCTCCGCGCTCAACGAGTTTACTAAATAACGTGGCAGGCCGGAACATCTCGGCCAGATCAGCCAGATAGGAGGAGGAATCCTGGCACTGAGGTAGCCCCAGTTCCTGGATGGATTGGTGACCCGTAATAAATAGAACGGGCAGATTGTTGGCCTTTGCATGAGCTGCAGCAGTCAGTAGATTGGTTCCGCCCGGTCCAGATGTGGCAAAGGCAACGCCAAGCTTGCCTGTCTGTAATGCATAACCGGCTGCGGCAAAGCCTGAGCTGGACTCATGACGGCCTGGAATGAATTTTAATCCGTAATCCACCATCTTCAGGACAGCAGGACAGATGGATTTTCCAATAATACCAAAGACATGAGTAACACCTAGATTTCGTAGACTTTCTGCCAAATAGTCCGCAACTGTTCTCATGCGGGACACCTCGCTTTATGAAATAGGTTATTTGAACCATACGCATATTCCATTTGTTGAATGCAAGTCATTATCTGAGGTTGTAAGAGGAAATATATTCTTGTTATTAGGAAGAGTATCTTTTTTTGTGGTTTTTTGTCAACCTATTTTATAAGTCAAATCTCCCAATTCTTAAGTTGGTAGCGCTTAAAGTGTTGCTGGTTAAAGCAAAAGTAAATGGTTATATACTCCTGCAACAAATTACCCATTCAAAGTTGAGATACAAATTATGTAAAATAATGTCTGGAAATGGTGGTTTTCAGTCTGGAAAATGACATGGCAGCAAGAGGGACATCTCTTTTTCGCATTCGTGTATAGCGTTGGCAATACTTTGCTTTCTGCTATACTGGAATGGATTGGGGTGAATGGAATGACAGTGATTAAGATGGCTCTGATTGGGCTGGGTAAAATGGGATTACATATGGTTCATCAAGTCGAGAATACGAAGATGGACACGAAGATTGAGATTGTTGCAGTGTGTGATGCGAATGAGGAAAGTTTGGCGGCTTTTGCAGCTTCCCATGCTGGGATTAGGACGTATACGGATTACAAGCAACTCATGGACGAACATCAGATTGATCTGCTGTATATTGCAGTTCCACCGAAATTTCATTATCCGGTTGTCATGGAAGCGCTGGAGCGCAAAATTCATGTATTCTGCGAGAAACCGCTTGCCAATAGTGTAGTAGAAGCCAAAGAGATGCTGGATGCAGCGCAACAGGCGGGTGTCGTTCATGCCATCCATTTCTCTATGCCGCATGAACCTTCAGTGCTGAAGTTGCAAGAGATGATCGAGCAGGGTACTGTGGGTGCGATTCGCAAAATAGATCTGATTCTGCAATTTCCGCAGTGGCCACGATCATGGCAACAGAATGCATGGATTACGAGCCGGGAACAGGGTGGATTTATCCTTGAAGTGGGGATTCACTGGATTCATATGATTCAAAAGGTGTTTGGTGCCATCCGGGTAGTGAGCACTCAGGTTCAATACCCTGAGAATGGAGATTGTGAACTTGAAGTACAGGCTGCTTTGAAGCTGGAAGACGGAACCCGAATTCAGCTAAACGGCATCTCTCAATTTGCGGGGGAAGAACGTGTATCCATGGTGGTGTACGGCACGAAAGGCACGATTGCCCTGGAAAATTGGGAAGAATTGAAGACTGGCCTGGTGGGGCAGCCACTATCTCCAGTGGAAGTGCTTGAATCCGCCAGTGAACTGCCTGTACTTAAACATGTCATTGCCCGAATACAAGGCAAACCAGCTAAGATATATGACTTTAACGATGGGTATCAGGCTCAGCTTGTGCTTGAAGCTTTGCGGAATACGGAACAATCAGGATAAGAAAAGGAACTCTAATTGAATCAGCTCTCCTTAACACCAAGAAGCATCGAAGAGGCTCATGTGAGCCTGTCCGCGATGCTTCTTTCCTTTGATATATGCGCACAGGATATAAATATAAAGATGCTCCATCAGTAAGTTGAGTCGGGTTACGCAAGCTTGAATCGCTTAACCAGCTGATCAAGCGAATCAGACATTTCATTCAACTGCTTGAATGTGTCGATGTTTTACAATCGTTGGTTTACACGTTCAAACGTTATGTTTATCATGGAAAGAGAACGATTCTAAGTACATATATATATCCCAATCCGAAAGGAACATTGGACATGACCAAAGAGACAGTATTGCTCAAACCGGAAGCGATGATTTTTGACATGGATGGTACGCTGTTCCAGACAGAAACCTTGTTGTTGCCAGCCTACCAGCAATTATTTGATACATTGCGTGCCGAAGGGCATTTTGAAGGAGAAACTCCACCAGAGGAACGGATGCTCGGAAGCTTGGGCATGTTGCTCGAAGATATATGGAAAGTCGTTATGCCTGAGGCTTCGGAAGCGGCACATCGTCGTGCAGACGAACTGCTGCTTCAACTGGAGATTGAGGGGCTTGATCAAGGCAGCTCCCAATTATATCCAGGGGTGAAAGAAACGCTGCAAGCATTGAAAGACCAAGGAGTGCGGCTGTTTGTTGCAAGTAATGGGCTGGAGGACTATGTCAAGGGTGTTGCGTTTGCACACGAGATTATGCCTTTCTTTGAAGGCGTATATAGTGCAGGCCAATACAAGACTCCCTCGAAGATCAATCTGGTGCAGATCCTGCTGGAGAAGCATCGAATTCAGGACGCCTGGATGGTAGGAGATCGCTCCTCTGATGTGGAAGCTGGTAAAATGAACGGTCAGACGGTCATCGGCTGTGCCTATGCAGGATTTGGTCGTGATGAAGAGCTGGCAGGCTCGGATGCGCTGATCTCTGATTTTACAGAATTGCTACGTCTGTATGATGAAGCAGAATAAGCCAGTCAACGATTAAGAATGTCAGCAATCATACGAGAGCGCCCAACCCCGAGATGTGTCAGAGGGTTGGGCGCTCTTTTTATTCGTGATCAACAGATCATCTTTTTTTGCGTGCCTTCTTCAATGCAGATGTTCTGTTGCTTGCAAGCCGGGTGGTTCTAATTTTTTTGACCGGGCGACTGGCCTGGTTGCGGTACACCCATAAGGCATAGTCCAGCGGCTGAGTAATGGCCTTATAATAGATATCCCGCTCACCAATGCGAGCGAATACTTCACGTGCAGGCTTGGGATTAACTTCGAGCAAGTAAATCCGTCCGCTTTTGTCAATTGCCAAATCCAGTGCCAACTCGCATAAGTCCCCATACGTATCTTCCAGAAACGAAGCGACATCTATGCCGAATTTCTCTGCAGTTGTGTTAATTTCTGCGCGGAGCTCCTCATCAGCAATCCATTGTTTCATGAGTCGATGCATGGCTACAGCCTGACCGCCGCCATGCAGATTGGAAGTTACACTTTTCTCTGCACCCATGCGTCCTGCACATCCGGTAAGCTCCCATTGTCCTTCACCGTTCTTCTGAACGAGCATGCGGTAATCATGCACACGTCCATTCGGAAGCTGAAGTTGAATGCCCTTCTGCACAAGATATTTGTCTTTCATATTCCAGTGCTGGAGCAGTGCCCCGAGACGTGATAAATGGACTTTGCGTGGCGTGATAATACGACGCTTCTGATCCCGTCCCTGTACAAGCACCGTATTGGCCTCGCTACTGCTGCGTTCAACACGCAGAATACCACGTCCGCCAGTTCCGTTAATTGGTTTCAGGTAGACGAGAGAAGACGCTTTAAGCATCCGGTTCACATCAGACATATCCTGAAATAACACCGTTTCTGGCAGATGTTCACGAAAGTTGGCTTTTTCCGAAAGGGTCTGATGAATGGTCCATTTATTGCGCAGCGGCCTGTTCAGAAAGAGCAGATGCCCATACTTTTCACGAAACACAAGAAGTTGCTGGAATCTGCGGTTGCGTTGAATCCGGCAGCGATCAAAGATCAGATCCGGGAATGATCGCCATTCCCGTGACCAGCCTTTTCCCTCATGAAAAACCATCGCTTCAATCTGTTTGCCCCCCGGGTGTACGTCGGCAGGTGTGAACACATAGATATCGAGTCCCCGCTTGCGCCCCTCAAGAATCATTCTGCGATAGATGCTTCGTTCTTCAAGAGCGCGATGTTCATTCAAGTACAACGTCATGATGCCCAGAACAGGTGAGGACACAAACAATCACCTTCTTTTTGCAAGTATTCCTGTCTATCATCGTTTGGACTGACGGGCAAGATAGGCGCTGTAATGAAATATGCGTTCCAGTGACCGCCGTCTGATCTGTGGTTCATCGAACTTCATGGGCTTCGCATTGGCTTCAAAGAACCAGATTTCCCCCAGGTCATCAATGCCCAGGTCCATGGACATTTCTCCGAGCGTGTAACCCGATCCTCGTTCCACCTGTCTTGCGATCATCAATGAAGTGGATTTCACACGTTTCATCAGGGTGGTTGTCATTTCTTCTCCAAAAAGCTCAGTCAGCAGCTTCTCCGGATCCTCTACGCTACCACCGCGCGGCACATGAGTTGTAATGCTGCGGGAGCCAGCAAGTCTGGCACCTACACCGGTTACGCTCCACTGACCCTTGCTGTTCTTTTGTACAAGAACACGCAGATCGAAGGGACGTTTACGAGAGGAGGCCAGTTCAATGCCTTGTTGCATGATATAGGGCGTATGTCCGGTTTCTTTGCGAATTCGTGCCCATAACTTGGCGAGTGTAGCGGTCTTATAAGTCGTGCTTTTCCGTGTAGTCTGTATTTTCAGCCGATAGGGAAGGCGCTCTTTTTCCTGGAATTTAAGCATCATGATTCCTTTGCCAGCTTTGCCGCTCTCGGGTTTAAGGTACAGATAGGGATGTGTCCGCAGAACGGCACCCAGAGAAGAAGCGCTGCGCATTCGCCGGGTATGGGGGATTAATTGTTGAGTCGATTTGGATTTCTTGAGCCATTCGAACAGATTCCATTTATTGAAAAAGAATGGGTTATACAGTTCGATTCCCGATTGCATGCATTCGTCAATTTTGCGTTGAACGGAAGGCTTTCTTTCGTCTTCCCGGTTAGGAATACGATTGTAAAGCACATGGGGAAGGGGGAAAGGCTGTGAAACCCACTTTCCACTCCCCTTGTTGTACGTATATCCTTTTACGGTGGGACCACTTACATCCAGATCCCGCACAGTTACAACGTAGACCACATATCCCATACTCTCGCCAGTCTGCACAATATCCTGAAAATTTTGAAGATTCCCCCTGAATATCCGCTGATTATCATGCATGGTCAAAACAGCAATGACAGGTTTGAAATCATCATGAAGGCTCATCAAATGCCTTCCTTCTTCCGGAACTTGCTCAAATACAGGCAGTGTTCCAAAATGTGCTCCACCGACGATTTTCCCTCCACCCGGAGTGAAGGGTGACGGAAAATGGAGCGCCCGGGTTTGGCGTTCGCTTCGAACATCCATACATGTTCCTCCTGATCAATGCCCAGATCAAAGCCAATCTCACCAATCAGATGCTGGTGCTGAGTTTCAATCGCCTGGGCCAGTGTAATAGCGACGGACTTGGCATGTTGAAGAACTTCTCCCGCACGATCGCCGAAGTTGCGACTGAGCGCCTGCTCAGGAGTCATTAGGGAGCCACCATTTTTGATGTGTGTTGTGACGCTGCCACGCCCTGCTTTCTTGGCGCCAATCCCGACAACAACCCATTGATTGTTACCATTTTTGTGCATGTGAAAACGAAAATCAATTGGACATTCATCAATCTCAATCAACCGTATTCCCTGCTGAACGACATATCCGCGAAGTTGTCTACCATGTCTTCCCTGAAGCATACGCATCAGACTATTGAAAGATCCGAAGCGCAGGAGTGCGTTGCCGCCTTTTTTACGATAACGTGCGAAATATCCACGTTTGGGCGAATAGGTCAGGCGATAGATCCCGTTCCCCAGACTTCCGGCAGTAGGCTTATAGTAGACAAACTGATGGCGTTCCAGCATTTCTTTCATCTGTTCCACCGACGGATTGGTAATCGATTCAGGAATGTACCGTCCTGCTGTTGGCTCGTTTTCCAGCAAAGTATAGATATCAGACTTGTTGAAGAAGCTCCAGTTGAAGAACGGAATTTTCCGGCGGATGAATCGTTCCCGCAGCTGGTTGATCGCTGGTGAGAAGTCTGAGCGCCTGCTCGGCAATCGGTTGTAGACAACATCAGGCAGAGGTACTGTTTTGCGTGTGAAGCTTCCGTTATCATTCAGGAAAAAACCGGATACGGTCTCGTTCTGCCAATTGATATCCCGAGGAGTAAAGGCGTAAATGTAGGATTTACGGCTACCTTCACGGAGTAACTGTTTAATAAAACCTGTACGGGACCCGAAGGGGTTGGAGATTGTTGAAGGTCCATCAGAAAGCACACCGATCAGTGGACCTAACTGGACCTCATCATTTTGCAAGTTCCGGAGATAAATGCTGCCCCGTTTGGGAACGTTCATCAGATTGCGTATGCCTGTAGCGAGATAGAGATGTTTACCTGCTTTTTTGATTGGTTTGATCGTTGCAGGCACCCGGTCACGCCCGAAGCGAAGGTGCACCGTTTTTTTGCCGGACAGGTTGAGGCTCTTCATTAAAGCGTTGGATACATAAACCACTTTATCCGGTTGCTTGGTGAAATGCAGGTTGCAAAAGGTCAAACTCATGATTTATCCTCCTATCCTGAAAAGATCCTTGTGCTCCATGGCAAGCGGGCGCTGCGGGCCTCAGCCGCCGTGAATCGGGATGGGTTTCAGGCCAGCTTTGCTGGATGTATTCGGCATTTTCATTGGACGAATGACGTCCGTGAGAACATGTTGTTGTAACAGATAACGGGCATAGGCAAGCGGCCGGGTATAAGTCAGGACGTGCATGCGTTGGTCGCCCGCTTCTGCGAATGAGGCACGGCCTGGTTTGGAGTTGACTTCGATCAGCCAGAGTTTGCCCTCTGCATCTGCTCCGAAATCAAGTCCCAATTCGGCTAGTCTGCCGAAACGGTTCTCCAGCAGGTTGGGGATAAGAGCGGCAGTCTGCCGGATGTTCTTCAGCAGAGCTTCCGTGCGAACTGTTCCATATCGCTGGAGCAGATATGCGTGGGCAGGGTAGGCTCTACCTCCTCCGTGAAGATTGGACGTAAGCGAACCCTCGGGTCCCTCTCGCACCATACATCCGGTAAGCGTCCAGCGACCTTGCCCGTTCTTTTGCATAAGAGCCCTTATGTCGAACGCTCTTCCTTGATGGCTAAGCTCCAGATACGGCTGTACGATCATCTTGCGCTCAGCTTGCTGTAATTCCAGCCAGGAAGATACGGCCTGGGTATGATTAAATGTAAGATAAAAGTGCTCATTGTTCGCGTTGCGACCCTCCACGATCCAGGTTGATGGAATCGCGCCGTGAGACAGGCGAAAGGTATTCTTGCCATGCGTCCCTGAAAGAGGTTTGAAGAACAGTCCCATGGGCCAGCGTTCCAGCCATGTTTCCCAGGGGATATGCAATCCGATCCGGGTTGTGGGCGCAAGGCGTGCCCGCAATTCAGCATTCCGGGACAGCACCCGATGTACCTCCCATTTTCCTGGCAGGGAAGCGGACCAATAACGGTGTTTATACGAACCATTGGCGGATACCCGTTTCTCAATCTGTTGTCTGACGCTCCTGGGGAGGGGGCGAAGACAACGATCCATGATAAGGTCGAGTGCAGGAATAGGGACCGCCTTCCACTTCCCTTGGTGATAGGCATATCCCCATTGAAGAGGGGGATGGTCTGCATCAACCGATATCGGGATCACAATAACCTGAAGGGCATATCGCATACTTCCCACACTGAGACGACGGCAGAAAAGTTCATCCGTAAAGGGAGGCGAGCCTTCGGTTGCACGTACCAGAATGGCCAGTGTCTTGGTCTGAGATGATGGAAACATTACGCTGCACCTCTCTTCAATGGGAGAACTTTTCAAAACCCGGCCAAGAATGTAGAGTATTCAAGCATGGCTTTGACGGAAGGACGAATCTTGCTCTCACTCAGTGGTGTATTATCATTCTTGGAAGGTTTCGAGTTGACTTCGAGCAGCCATACGCGTCCAGTGGAGTCCAGGGCCAGATCAATACCAAGTTCTCCAAAGTGGGCAGGGATGGCACTCTCGATCCCTTTTGCGATATCCAGTGCTGCGGTGTGCAATCCTGCATATGCGGAAGCTTTGGCAGATCCGGACAACTGTGTTTTGGCAACAGCTTCCTTGACGGTGCTGAGACTTCCACCGCGTGCCAGATTGGATACGTAGTGACTCCCACCAGCAATCCGGGCTACGATGGAGGTTACACTCCATTTTCCCGTGCGGTTTTTTTGCACGAGCGCACGGAAATCCACGGGTCTGCCACTGTGATCAATGAGAGTCAGCCCTTGCTGGATCTGGTAACGCGTTGTTTTCATTTTCCCAGACATACTGGCATACAGTTTATCCAGAGAAGCATACGTTTGTTTCCGGGTACCCCCGACACCAGTCGCCAGAGTCAGGAAACTTCCGTCCGTCTGACGTGAGACCCGGATGATGCCTTTGCCCAATGAACCACGTACTGGCTTGAGAAACACAACCGGATGTCGATTGCACATCGTCTTGAGCATGGTGGATGTCTTGAGCAAATGCGACTCGGGAAGAACTCGTTTAAGCGTTGAAATGGACTTGAGTGCATCAAATACTTCGTTTTTGTCCAGAAACTTTTCGTTGAAGGTTTGCGTGCCGTAGAGCGATTTTACTTCTTTCATAAAATGCTGTACGCTAGGTTTGTTCTCAAGCTTGCGGGACGTTAGCCGGTTATTGACGACGTCTGCTACAGGCAGAACAGTCTTTTTCCAGCCGTCATCATACACCCAGCCTTTCATATAACCCGTTACCGCTCCAATATCCTCCGGTGTGAAAAAGGATACATAGGCGCCCTGCTTACGGCAGGCGTTCACCAGTTCTTGACAGAACATCGTGATGGAGCCAAAGGGCCGATCGGGCTGATCGGGATAATCCTGGCTAACCAGAACACTGATGTAGGGTCCAAGGCGAAGCGTACGGCTGGTTGAACGATAGGATACCCTCAGGACCGAACGTGGAACTAGACCGGTCTTGCTGGCAACCGTCTGATTGATGCGCAGGCCGTCATACCTTGGTACCGGAATGACAGTGACTTCTCGGCGGAAAGAGCCAAATTGCAGCTGAAGCGGCCTTCCTGAAGGGATTTTGAGCGCCTTGAGTACCCCTTCGCCCAGCATGATGACGTCGTCCTGCAGGATGCCCGAGCCGGTAACCTGAATCGTTACTTTTTTAGTGGACATCACGGATCTCCTTCCGGGCGGCAACTTGATGTCTAATCTCGAAGTTGAACGGCATCTGAACATGGCATGTGCTTCATCATATGAGGACATATAACCCTTGGTGATTGACCTATATGGATTAAATGCATTTGATTCGAAGCAGGTTATCGATGGCCTGTTTCAGATCGTCCTTGTTTGACAGCGGAGAAAAGCGTGTATTAACACGGATGAACAAACCAATCTGAGGAGGAATAATAGTGAACATTTATGACAAAGCCAATGATTTGGCCAAAGCACTGAGAGAAAGCAGCGAGGTGGAAGAGATTACTTCCGCGATGAAGCTGATTGAAACTGATCCGGATGCAAAAGCAATGCTGGATAACTTCCGTGATCAACAAATGGAATTGCAACAACGTATGATGAGCGGGGATATGCCGGCTCCGGATGAGATGGAGAAAATGGAAAAATTGTTTGAAGTACTGAGCTTAAATCTGAACATCCGTCGTTTGTTTGATGCCGAGCGTCGTCTCAGTGTGATCATTGAAGACGTGAACAAAATTATCGCAGACAGCCTGGGTCATCTGTATGGTGGCGCAGAAGCATAAACGCTTGTCTTGCTTTTCTTACTGAACCTTTCATATTACCTCCTTATCGTTCATAGACTAGACATATAGAGTCGATCAAGAACGAAGGAGCTGTGAATGGTGAAGAGGTTGAAAAAAGCAAAACATGTGATCTATCTGCTTATCGCGTTGTCGATGCTGGTTATTGCACTGCCGCGGATTTCCTTTGCTGGAGGAATGGACTGGGTTAATATTTTTGGCATCGTATGGGTGCTGTTCTCTTTATTAATCGTTGGCGCACATCTGCATTTTATTCTCGGTGTGGATGAGGAGAAGAAGCGTGCGCTGGAAGCCGTTCGTCGGGCGAAGCTGCGGCAGTGGGAAATGAAACTGATGGACAAGCAGGAGCGGAGCAAGTCTGTATAAAGGATAGAATTCAATCCGTATGCCAGGACCAACAGAGTTGGTTCTGTCTCTGGAACAAGACCGGATTCCCTTGCAATAAGGGGCCGGTCTTTTTGGTACATACAAGGATCAGGGATAAATCGGAAGATTGAATCCAAGCGGCCCATTTCCCGATAAGAATGGGATAGGAGATGGGGTTATTTTTCTAACGGCGTGTTATAATAGGTACAGTATAGTACAGATGCATCTTCGGGGGTGGTACAGATGGACGGACAGGAAGAGAACGTAACGAAGCATGAACAGTTACTTCAACATATTGAACAACTTAAAGTTGGCAGTAAAATATCGGTACGTGGACTTGCGCGAGAGCTGGGTGTAAGTGAAGGGACAGCTTATCGTGCGGTGAAAGAGGCAGAGAACTTCGGGCTGGTGGTGACCAAGGAACGAATTGGAACCGTGCGGATCGAGAAGAGACCTCGGGGCATGTCGGAACAGTTGACCTTTGCTGATGTCGTGACCATTGTGGAGGGCCATGTACTAGGTGGAAACGATGGCCTTGCCAAACCACTGCACAAGTATGTGATCGGTGCGATGAAAGAACAGGCCATGGCCCGTTATATTGATGCTGGAAGTTTACTGATTGTGGGTAACCGGGAAGATGCTCACTCGCTTGCCCTCGAACAGGGAGCTGGCGTGTTGATTACAGGTGGCTTCGGGACAAGTCGTGAAGTGAGAATCATGGCTGATGAGCTTGGGCTACCGATTATTTCATCCAGACATGATACATTCACGGTGGCTTCAATGATTAACCGTGCGATCTTCGACCGGTTGATTAAGAAAAAAATTATGCTTGTTGAAGATATTATCGGTCAGAAACCACGCCTGCAGGTGTTGAAGGTCACCAGTTCAGCCGCAGATTTTCATATGCTGGTGTCGGAGACGGGTGAACACCGCTTCCCGGTCGTGGATGAATGGAACCGGGTCATCGGAATCGTAAGTCTTAAGGATGTCAGTGAGCTTACGTCAGATCAGAGTATTGAGAAATGCGTGATACGCCGCCCGATTACGGCCTCACTGCAGACCTCTCTCGCTTCTGCTGCCCAGATCATGACGTGGGAAGGCATCGACTTTCTGCCCATCGTGGATCGTAACCGCAAACTGATTGCGTCCGTCACACGCAAGGAAGTGCTGCAGGCCATGAGAGATGCCCAGAAGCAGCCCCAACTGGGAGAGACGTTTGATCATCTGATCTGGAATGGGTTTGCCGAGGAACGCGGAGAACAGAACGAACTGTTATTTCACGGATTCATCATCCCACAGATGGCGACGGACCTGGGCACGATTTCGGAAGGTGTCCTCTTGAATGTGATGACCCAGGCTGGCCGGCGGGCAGCCTGGGATGTTACAGGGAACGACCATGTGGTGGATAATGTGACGACTTATTTTGTGCGACCGGTGCAGATTGAAGATCAGATTCTGGTTCGACCGGTTATTCTGGAAACCAGCCGTCGAACGTGCAAGATGGACATTGTGGTTACCCGCGAAGGCAGTGTGGTATGTAAAGCGGTCATGACATTGCAATCCATTGACCATGCCTAACAAGGGGAATTACCCCAGGCATAGTGCAAGAGAGTACCCCCTAACCCGAGAAGATCTGCTGATTCCGCTTAAGTGCGTGTTCAGTCTTCGTCTGGTGTAGGGAAGTACTCTCTTTTTTTACACAACGATAAGGTTCTAGTGAATCATGCAGATTGTCCTGAGGTTTTGCTCGTTTCATTCTGCGAACGTTGTTGAAGCCGGGCATAATAACTGCGGTTGCGTATTCCAGCGAATACATTGTATGCCCCCATAATTAGAAATAGCGCTTCCACAATGACAGATACGGTAGAACCCGTGAAGACAAACATCAGGATCAGGGCAAGGATAATAAGCATGCCTCCCATCCAGATATTCGTCCAAGAGCGGTAAAGACCAGCGCTGGCGGCATCCGAGGTTCTGCGTGAACGAATGCTGTTCAGTGCGGCAAAGACCATGGCAACAGCAAAGATAGCGATCAGAGCATATTTGAGTACATCGATGAACACCAAGACGCAGCTCCTTTTCTGGAAAGCTTTTACTGCCCTTATTGTACCATGCAGTGATGGGGACAAGGGCAGTTTTTTTGCTATTATCCCATCATTATGCAGGAACGTGCAGGCGAATCTGTACCCATACTTGCAGCACGCCTTCCATAACCAGCATCGTTTTAACCTGAACGGTATACTCTTTTTCCCGGACCGTATATACTTTCTGATTCAGCATGATTCGCGTCATTTTGCTATACTCGTCGATGTTGAATACATCTCTGCCCCGAAGTACCTCAAGTTCGTCCCCGAGCTTCTGTAACATCACTTTCAGAGAAGCCTCGTCCGGGCCCTTATCGGATTCTTCTGCACGGACCTTGATTTCCTTGATAACGGTTTGGCGTTTACTGTATTTTTTCAGCGTTTTGATATCCTCCTCATTCTGATGCAGCTGAAGCTGCAGCTCCTGATTGTTCAGCCACAACGCATTGTAACTCAGGTGAAATACACCATTGTAGACGACACATCCAGCGATCATTCCCAGAACAAATACAGCGGTCATTCGCATCAGCGGGCGGTAACGGGAGAATGGCGGAATTCTCATGAACGCTGTTCCTGTCTCATGTTAGCTCCGGCCTCCGCCGCACACCCATTTCACCAATTCGGTTCCCATATGCGCACCCATAAAAGCAGAGATTAGATACAGAATTTGTTTGACCGCTGGAGACAGGTTCCCATCCAGGAAATTGCTCTCGATGACACGCATGGGATCGATGGTGCCGCCGACAGCAGCTGCGAGTGCCCATATCTTTATTTTCCCGGAAATATCGAGCATCGTCTGTGTCGGAGGCTGAAGAGAGATCACTGCTCCAATACCTCCGATCATCGCGCCGCCCAGCACGATCCCAAACGCAATAAAGAAATCAAGAATGGCTTTGGACAAAAATGTGCTCATTGGCAACACCCCTTTCAGACCCAGCAGCACACCTCCTGTCGTTGGTCTGTAACAGGGGGAGCGGCTTGTACTTCTATTGTATGGGCGTGCCCCCGAGCGTTATGATAAAATAGAATAATAAAGTCCCTTTTAATAGGGGAATCCATTTTTTTATTTATCGAATTCATATACATGAGAAAGATAAGGCAGCAGACGGATCAGAAGATCGATGTTGCTATTATCCGCGGCGAAAGGAAGAAAAAAACATGAGTTCTTTTGTGCATTTGCACGTTCACAGCGAATACAGTTTGCTGGACGGCGCTGCGCGTATTCCGGATCTCGTGGACAAAGCTGCAGATCTCGGAATGACAACACTGGCGCTGACCGACCATGGCGTGATGTATGGTGCGATTCCTTTCTATAAAGCCTGCGTTGAACGAGGCATCAAGCCGATTATAGGTTGCGAGGCATACATGACTGCAGGGTCCCGCAAAGAGCGGGGAAGCCGCAAGGACCAGCCGATTCATCATTTAATTTTGCTGGCCAAAAATATGACGGGTTACCGTAATCTGATGAAATTGTGCTCGATTGGACATCTCGAAGGTTTTCATTACAAACCACGTGTAGATATGGAAAGTCTGGCTGCCCATCACGAGGGCATTATCTGTCTAAGTGCGTGTCTTGGTGGTGAAGTTCCACAACATTTGCTGCATGGACGAGAAGAAGAGGCGAGACGTGCGGCGTTACGCTACAAAAATATCTTTGGTGCAGACTTCTATCTGGAACTTCAGGATCACGGGCTTTCGGAGCAAAAAAGGGTAAATCCTCAGCTTATTCGTCTGGCTGCCGAGCTTGAGATTCCGCTTGTAGCCACCAATGATGCGCATTACCTGTCCGAAGAGGACGCGGAGCTTCAGGATGTATTGATCTGTATCGGAACAGGCAAGACCGTAGATGACGAGACTCGGCTTCGGATTGGAACCAATCAGCTCTATCTGAAAAGTGAAGAAGAGATGGCTCGTTTGTTTCCTCATGTGCCCGAAGCTCTGGCCAACACCCTCCGCATTGCGGAGTCTTGTGAATTGGAGCTGGAATTCGGCAAATCGATTTTGCCTGAATACAGACCACTTCCCGATGGACTCAGCCCTTCCGCGTACCTGCGTCAACTGTGCGAAGAAGGAATGGAGGAGCGTTATGCGCAGTCCACACGTTGGACAGACGTGGAGCTTCGATCCGAACTCGAACAACGATTGGCGTATGAACTGGGTGTAATAGACAGCATGGGATTCTCGGATTATTTCCTGATTGTCTGGGATTTTATCGCCTATGCGCATAAGCAAGGGATTGTTACTGGACCAGGCCGGGGCTCCTCAGCAGGTAGTCTGGTAGCGTACACGTTACACATCACCGATGTTGATCCAATGAAATATAACCTGCTCTTTGAGCGGTTTTTGAATCCCGAGCGGATCTCCATGCCGGATATTGATATTGATTTCAGTGATGAGCGGCGGGATGAGGTCATTGATTATGTAGCGCATAAATATGGCAAAGCCCATGTCGCCCAGATTATCACGTTTGGAACGATGGCTGCCAGGGCAGCCGTACGGGATGTCGGGCGGGCACTAAATGTGCCTTATGGAGAAGTGGACAAGGCTGCGAAGCTGATTCCAGCGCAGCTCGGCATTAACATAGAACGGGCCATGGAGGCTACACCTGAACTGAAGGCGCTGTATGAAACCAAGCCAAAGACTCGTGAGCTGCTGGATATGGCCATGAAGGTCGAGGGCATGCCACGTCATGCTTCGACGCATGCGGCGGGAGTGGTTATCTCACGTGATCCACTGACCGATGCGGTACCGCTACAGGAGGGCAGTGAAGGGACAGCGTTAACCCAGTATTCCATGGAAAACCTGGAGTCGATTGGCTTGCTTAAGATGGATTTCCTTGGTCTGCGTACCCTCTCGATCATTGAGCGTTGTGTACGCTGGATTGGGGAACATGGAGAAATTCCGGATTTCCGTCTCATCCCGGATGATGATGCGTTAACGTATGAGATGCTTGGGCGAGGTGACACGATGGGCATATTCCAACTGGAATCTGCCGGGGTGCGCCGTGTGCTGAAAGAATTGAGGCCCAGCGTATTTGAAGATGTGATCTCCGTGTTGGCATTGTATCGTCCGGGTCCGATGGAGTTCATATCCAAATACATTCAGGGCAAGCATGGACAGATCGAAGTCGATTACCCTCATGTGGATCTGGAGCCTATCCTGAAAGATACGTATGGCATCATTGTATATCAGGAGCAGATCATGCAGATTGCTTCACGGATGGCGGGTTTCTCGCTGGGTGAAGCGGATTTGCTTCGCAGAGCGGTCTCCAAGAAGAAACGGGAAGTACTGGATCTGGAGCGTGGACACTTTGTACAGGGCAGTCTAAAACAAGGGTATAGCGAAGAAGAGGCAGACCTGGTCTATGATATGATCGTCAAGTTTGCCAACTATGGCTTCCCGCGTGCCCATGCTGCGGCATACGGTGTACTCGCGTTCCAGACGGCTTATCTGAAGGCACACTATCCTGTTCATTTTATGGCATCCATGTTAACAGCCGTAATGGGCAGTCATCGTAAAGTGGCCGAGTACGTGGTGGAATGTCGTCGTATGAATATGGAGGTACTTCCACCGGATGTGAATGAGAGCGGTATTCTGTTTACGCCTGTCTTTGAGGCCACCGGCAACGGGAGTTCCTTCGGGGAACCTTCCGACCATGAGGAAGATGGTTATTCGGGACAGGCCGAATATGGTGAAGCACCTTTGCCAGATGACCCGGGGCCGGGATCAGATGAGGAAGCTGGCGGATATGAGTGGCAAGCATCGACATCCATGCCTGAGGCATCCGACAACCGGAAGGGACCGGGATTGGTGGCGATTGCTTCAACGGGAAATGGTGATGACCAGGGACAAGGGGCGTCTTCTTCGCACGCGGAGCATGGTGAATTGTCCACTGCGGCGAAGACAGTCGCTGTGTCTGATAAGAACCCGGATGAGGCAAAATTATCCGGTGCAATACGTTTCGGTCTGGCTGCTGTGAAAAATGTCGGTACCCAGGCGATGGAAAGCATCATGATCGTAAGACAGGAGAGACCATTCGACAGTTTGCTCGATTTTTGTCGTCGCGTCGATCTGCGCGTATGTAACAAACGTGTGATTGAATCGCTGATCCAGGCAGGAGCATTTGACACTTTGCCTGGACACCGGGCCCAATTGCTCGCGATGCTGGATGAGACTGTAGAGGCGGCGCTGAAATGGCGCAAGGAACGCGAGGATCTGCAGATTCAATTGTTCGACTTTGTTGAGACGCCGAACTGGGAGATCGAATACCCGGAAATTCCTCCTTATTCCTCAGGGCAGCAACTGGAGCTAGAGCGTGAGTTGTTAGGCTTGTATCTTTCCGGTCATCCGCTGGATGACTATGAAGATGTGCTGGAATCGAGTGGGGCTGACCGGATCATGGAGTTGACCGAGGCGGCTGACGACACGATGACGGTGGCCGCGGGAATGGTTGTGTCTGTGAAGTCGATTACGACGAAACAGGGCAAAGCCATGGCGTTCATGGAGCTGGAAGACCAGATTGAACGCTGCGAAGTGGTTCTCTTTCCCGAGGTATGGCGGCGTAGCCAGCAGTATGTCGGGAAAGGTGAACTGCTCGTCGTGCGTGCCAAAGTGCAGCAGCAGGACGAAGGGTTTAAGCTGCTGGCTGAGGATGTGGCGCCGCTGTCACCGGCGGCACTGGAGCAGCAGCTGCGCAGCCGTGACCGGCGCGGTAAGCCCGGCAGCGGCAGCTCTTCGCGCCCGGCGCAGGCGGCTTCGCCGCGAGGGCCAGCGGGCGCAGGAGCCGAAGCGCAGCAGAGCAGCGCAGGCGTGGGGGCTTCGGCTGCGCATGGCAGCCGAAGCCAAGGCCCGGCAGCCACGCGCAGCGGTGCGGCGGGTACGGGCGCAGCCACGGCGGCAGCGTCCCGGGCCGATGGTGCCGCAGAGACGGCTGGCAGCCCGGAGCAGGGCCGCGGACCGCGGGCGGTGGAGCAGCGGGTGTTCGTGAAAATTGCGCCGCATGCAGAGAAGCCTGAACTTCTGGCACGACTGAAGCAGCTGCTTCAGGAGCATCCCGGACCTGTGGCGACGGTGCTCTTCTACGAGCAGCAACAGAAGTTACTTGCCTTGAGTGATGCCTATCGGATTAAGCCATCACCAACCTTGTTCTCCGATATGGAGAAGATGCTGGGTGAAGGCACGGTCAAGATTAAATAAAGCTTGAGTGTCCCTTGAGACTGCTAAGAACCTGTTCGGCGAACTGCTGAACAGGTTCTTTTTGATTATTTTAACGGTTTCAATCATCCGCATATTTTATGAACATTTTAGCAGTTTGCTGCATACACTTGAGAACACCGAAGGACCTCGCGGTCCTCGGGGGATTGATGCGGGAGGTCGAGATATGTCATATGAAATCGTAGAAGCCATGCTGGCCCGGCGAGGTGTACGAATTGATGCCATCGCAGCAATAGTATACCGTCTTCAAAAAGGGTACCACCCGGAACTGACCTTGGACGACTGTGTAACCAGCGTGAAATCCGTTCTGCAGAAACGGGAGGTGCAATATACGCTCTATACAGGTATTGCGCTCGACGAACTTGCGGAGAAAAAACTTTTGCCTCAACCGTTACAGGCTATTATGGAAGCGGATGAATCTTTGTATGGAGTGGACGAGACTCTGGCCCTCGGCATTACTCATGTGTATGGTATGATCGGTTTAACCAGCTTTGGTTATCTGGATAAAGAAAAAACAGGTGTTATTCATGATTTGAACGAACATGCATCCGCCATTCATGTCTTTTTGGATGATCTGGTCGCAGGGGTGGCGGCTGCAGCTTCTGCCCGGATTGCTCACAAAAATATTAAAGCCAAAAAATACCCCTCCGACCTGTAACCCCCTGCATTTCCATGCTTACATGCTCGTGTCACTCCAATGGCTCATATGAAGTCATCAAGGGCGGCTGAGGCTGCCCTGGTAGGCTTGATGCTGCTTGTGGTTGAGGGATGAACAAGAAGATTTCGTCAACCATATGAGTTGTCCGTGGGGGACAAATGTCCCTCATGATCCCAAATTCTCCCCAAAGGTCCCGAACCCTTTCTTGCAGAAAAAAAGTGAGGTATGTTATCATTAGTCCAATATACGGGCTCTGAACATTAGCTTAGGGGGCGGACAAGGCATGTGGACGGTGATTTACATTGCACCGACAGCAAAGGTTGCGGACAAGATCAAGACCAAGCTTTCGGAAGAAGGTTTTCTGGTACAGACCCGTCCCATCAGTTTATCCAAACAGCAATTTGAGATTCGCGTCCCTTCTGGGGAATTGGAAGAGGTCCAGGAAGTGCTGAATTCCATTCTGCATTCCTGATTTGTTCGACATCGACGTGCCTTGGCAGATGAAGAAGTACCATCGGTACATAAGGGACTAATCGCGTAAGCGGAGAGAGGAATCGACTTGCATGTATTGTATGCTGCTGTCCTTCCTTCTTTTTTTGTTAGGACAAGGACCGACCTGATTGCTCCCGGAGACCCTACCAAGATAGATTCAAACATCGGCGCAACAATCTTTCGGTTATTGCAGGTAACATCAATCGTGCTGACAGAAGCCGCTGATCCTTGCCCTGTACCGGCGGATTTTTTTGTTGTGAATGCTGGACAAGGGCTCATGGCAGCGTGTGGGTCGTAAGCGGTTTACCGTAGCGCGCGGGTGAAGCTGCCTCAAGCAGCGAACTGCAGGTTGCGGCCATCAAATCAACGGCTGGAGAGGTGTAGTTGTGTTCAAAGATATATTCCAGAAGAAACGGAAGTACGCTACCATACCTTCCGAGCGTGCACTTCCAGGTGAAGGCCAGGAAGTCCTAGAACGCCCAAAACGTGAAATACCTGAAGGGCTTATGAACAAGTGCAGCAAATGCGGCACCATTCAATATAGCAAGGAATTGGAGAAAAATCTGAAAGTATGTCCTGCCTGCGGTTACCATATGCGTCTTAACGCGATGGATCGTATTGCCATGGTACTTGATGATCAAGGATTTGTTGAGTTTGACGCTGATATGATATCGGTTGATCCACTTGGCTTTCCCGGATACAGCAACAAACTGGAACAACAGCGCCTGAAATCGGGCCTGAAGGAAGCCGTAATTACAGGGGAAGGTACGATTGATGGCCTGCCTGTGGTTGTGGCTGTCATGAGTTTTGATTTCTTCTCAGGGAGTATGGGTTCGGTTGTAGGGGAGAAAATTACTCGTGCCATTGAACATGCAACAGAGAAACGCTTGCCATTGATCATTTTCTCCACATCAGGTGGTGCCCGGATGCAGGAGAGTATTCTCAGTCTCATGCAAATGGCCAAAACAAGCGCAGCTTTATCCCGTTTGGATGAGCAGGGCGGTCTGTTTATCTCGGTCATTACGGATCCGACGACAGGTGGAGTCTCGGCAAGTTTCGCGAGTCTGGGCGATATTAATATTGCCGAACCTGGCGCTGTATTTGGTTTTGCCGGCAGAATCGTTATTGAGCAGACCATCCGTCAGAAGTTACCTGATGATTTCCAAACGGCTGAATTTAATATGCAACACGGCCAGCTGGACATGGTTGTCCACCGCAAAGAACTGCGGGCCACTCTTGGCAAGCTTCTGGATATGCATAGTGAAAAAGGAGGGGTCTAAATGGCGGGTGAGTTGCCATATGAAGCGCCTCTGGTTGAGATGCGCAAAAAGATTGATGAACTTGTACAGTTTGGACAGGAGAAAGGCATCGACTTCACGGACGAGATTGCCCGCCTGGAAGAACGTTATCATAGACTTGAAGAAGAGATCTACACAGGCATAACGGCAGCTCAGAAGATGCATCTGGCGCGTCATCAGCAGCGCCCAACTGCATTGGATCTGATCCAGTTAATATTTACGGACTTTATTGAGCTGCATGGCGACCGCATGTTCGGAGACGATCTTGCGGTTGTTGGCGGGCTTGCCAAGTTAAATGGAAAAACGGTAACGGTTATCGGACAACAGCGGGGGAAAGATACGAAGGACAATATCGCCCGCTTTTTCGGGAGCGCTCATCCGGAAGGTTTCCGAAAAGGGCTACGTCTGATGAAACAAGCGAACAAATTTGGTCGGCCTATTATTACGTTTATTGATACTAAAGGGGCGTATCCGGGTAATACTGCAGAAGAGAGAGGTCAATCGGAAGCTATTGCCCGCAACCTGATGGAAATGGCGAAGTTTTCGGTTCCTGTTATTGTTGTGGTCATCGGCGAAGGAGGTAGCGGCGGTGCCCTCGCTATGGCTGTGGGTAATCGTGTGTTGATGCTGGAACATGCGATCTATTCTGCGATCTCTCCAAATGGTGCTGCTTCGATTCTCTGGAAGGATGCATCCAAGGCAGATCAGGCGGCTGAAGCGATGAAAATAACAGCCAAAGACCTGCTGGAGATGGAAGTCATTGAAGATATCATCCCTGAGCCACGCGGTGGTGCTCATCGGGATTATGAAGCGTCTGCTGCGTTCATCAGTGAAGCTCTGGTTCGTCATCTCGATGAGATGAAAGGTTGGAGCGGAGAGCAGTTGAGGCAGGATCGTTATGAGAAATTCCGTAAAATTGGATCGGTCACATTTGAGCCTCAAGCGCCTGTTGAAGTCCCTGAAGAGCGGGTAGAAGTCGATGTGGCGAGTAATTTGTCGGGAAATGCTGAATAGTGTGACGAATTTCCTATACAAATGAGCAAAAGTATAGTAAATTTAATAGTTGGAAAAAGAAAAATAGATAAAGAGATATACCTTTAAAATCGGAGGAAACCCAAAATGCGCAAAACGAAAATTGTATGTACGATTGGTCCATCCAGTGAATCTCTGGAGAACACCAAAAAATTGATTATGGCCGGTATGAATGTGGCCCGTCTGAACTTCTCCCACGGTGATTTCGATGAGCACGGCGGACGGATCATTGCGATTCGCCAAGCATGCGAAGAGTTGAACAAAACAGTAGCGATCCTGCTGGACACCAAAGGACCGGAAATTCGGACAGGTAAACTCGAAGTTGAGCCGATTGAATTGGTTCAAGACGAGTACATCACTTTGACAACAGAAGAAATTCTGGGCACCAAAGAACGTCTTTCCATTACGTATACAGATCTTCCGAATGATGTTGAACCGGGATCTACAATTCTGATCGACGACGGTCTGATCGGACTGACTGTGGTGGAAGTGCAAGGCACCGAGATCAAATGCCGTATCGTTAACGGTGGTTCGATCAAAAGCAAAAAAGGTGTTAACGTTCCGGGCGTTGCCATTTCTCTGCCGGGTATCACTGAAAAAGATGCTAACGATATCGTATTCGGTATTGAACAAGGTGTCGATTTCATCGCGGCTTCTTTTGTCCGTAAAGCGAGTGACGTTCTTGAGATTCGTGAACTGCTTGAAAAACACAATGCTGGACATATCCAAATTATCTCCAAAATCGAAAACCAACAAGGTGTCGACAACCTCGATGAAATCCTTGAAGTGTCTGACGGCCTAATGGTTGCTCGTGGAGACCTGGGTGTTGAGATTCCTGCGGAAGAAGTACCGTTGGTACAAAAACGCATGATCCAAAAATGTAATGTTGCAGGTAAACCGGTTATCACAGCTACACAAATGCTGGATTCCATGCAACGTAACCCGCGTCCAACACGTGCGGAAGCAAGTGACGTGGCGAATGCGATCTTCGACGGTACGGACGCAATCATGTTGTCCGGTGAGACAGCTGCGGGTAAATACCCAGTTGAATCCGTTCTGACAATGTCCCGTATTGCTGAAAAAGCAGAATCTGCTCTGCCTTACCAAGAGCTGTATCTGAAGCAACGTGTGGCTCAACAAACAACAGTAACAGAAGCGATCAGCCAATCGGTTGCCCTTTCAGCTCAAGATTTGAACGCGAAAGCGATCATTACTTCGACTGAATCCGGACACACTGCACGCATGATCTCCAAATATCGTCCAGAATCTCCAATCATCGCTGTGACAACGGAAGACAGAACTTCCCGTCGTCTGGCCCTGGCTTGGGGTGTAACTCCTGTCAAAGGAAGACTGGTTGATTCCACAGATGCATTGTTCGAAAACGCAATTGAAGGCGGCGTAAAATCCGGACTGGTTAAAGAAGGAGACCTGGTTGTGATCACAGCTGGTGTACCTTTGGGTCGTTCCGGTTCTACCAACCTGATCAAAGTAAGCCAAATCCCTAACAACGCTTAATTGCGTTTTTAGATGGAGAAGCAACAGGAAAGAAGCAATGGGGCGTTATTGTCCCGTTGCTTTTTTTCCATCTTAATGACGCTTTACAGTGATGTAACACGTATGAATGGTAGAGCGAAGGAGGCCAATAACGTGCGAGAACAGAGCAAGGGTAGCTGGTATGCGGCACGTCTTCGTGTACGCTATCAAGAAAGTGACCAGATGGGCGTGGTCTATCACGCGAACTATTTAAATTGGTTTGAAATCGGTCGAACTGAGATGATTCGCCAAATGGGGTATACATATCGTAAAATGGAGGAACAGGGGTTACTGCTTCCCGTAACCGGACTGGATGTGAAGTATCACAAACCTGCCCGATATGATGATGAGATTATCATTTTCACCCGTATTGCTGCATTTAGTGGTCTGCGACTGAACTATGAGTATGACGTAAGGCGCATGTCTGAGGACCTTGATGAACATATGGCGGTTGGAGAACGGGTATGGACAGCTGATGAATCACTCCCCGGTGAACGGTTGGTTACAGGTTCTACCCAGCATGTATGGGTGAATGGGAACTGGAAGCCGGTCCGGCTGGATAAAGCAGCTTCTGAGCTATACAGAGCGCTTGAAATGGTGTGGCTTTCGGGAAAGGGGTAATTCGTCAATGCGAAAATGGATGTGGGCTCTACTATTAATCATTCCGGTGATTGAATTATTTGGTTTCATTCTGATGAGTGACTGGATTGGAGCCGGAAAGACATTGCTTCTCATGATTCTCACGTCCTTGATTGGTATAGCCATGTTGCAGTTTGAAGGGCGAAAAGTACTTGTAGACGCCAAATCCGAGATGGATCGCGGCAAGGTACCTGGACGAAAAATGGTCGATGGTCTTTTTATTTTTGTCGGTGGTTTTTTGCTCTTGATTCCAGGCTTTGTAACCGACCTGATTGGATTCACACTGGTGTTTCCATTAACACGCCAGGTTTACCGTCTGTTCTTCCTGGGATGGCTGGAGAAAAAAATGAGAAATGGCAACATCACGTTTTATCGTCGTCCGAAATGAGACACCTGCACTATGCAAAAGGCTCCGCTCAGCAGATAGTTCTGTTGAACGGAGCCTTTTCTATTATACCTGTATGCTCCTGCAGATCAGCCTCATCGGACACGTCCGTTAATGATATACGTTCTGAGATCTCGCAATACGTTAGCGCGATTGAACGCATCAAGGATCACCAGACTGACTGGACCAATAATCAAGCCGAGCACGCCAAACAGTTTCAGCCCCACGAACATGCCAACGAGCGTGGCGAGCGGGTCGAGTCCTACGCTACTGGCAAGTACCTTCGGTTCAATAATCTGACGGGCAATCAGTAAGATCAGATAGATAACACTAATGCCAATGCCAAGATACAGATCTCCATTCATAAACAGGTATGCTGCCCAAGGCACCATGACAAGGCCAACACCCAGATAAGGAAGTAGATCGACCAGACCGATAAACAGAGCGATCGTGAAGGCTGAATTGACTTGCAGTATAAGCAGTCCAATCATGACGAATAGGGCAGTAATCGAGATCATGATTAATTGTGCTCTTGCATACCCGAACAGCGCCTTCTTGAGGTCAGTCCATATGTCGGATATCGGCTTACGGATGGAAGACGGAACCCAACCGGAGACTGTGATACTGTGCCGGGTCCAACTTTTACTAATGAAGAACGTAGACAACAGCACAACGATTAATACCGCACCCATGTTAGGCAGGGAAGTCAGCAAACTCAGGACCATGTTGAAAAATCCGGTGACCAGATCTGTCACGGCTGTCCCTACCGTTTCGGTCGTTTTGCTAATATTGCTGTTGATGGTTTCCTGATAATTGGGATTTTCCTTGTAAAACTCATTGATTTGCTCAATCAAGCTCTGAATCGTGTCATTCTGAGTCCAGCGCACAAACGTGTCCTTGATCTCATCAACATGAAGATCGAAGCTCGTCGTGAGTGAAATGACTTCTTTCACCATCCGGGTAACAGCCGCAGACAGCACTACCGCTATGGCTCCAAAATAAAGGATCAATGAGAGAGTCACAGCCAGCCACCGGGGGAATCGTGCTCTATGCTGAAGCAATTGCACCAATGGATTCATGGCATAGGCGATAATCCAGGCGATCACAAAAGGGTATAAGAGCGGGAACAGCAAATATATGGCAACGGCGATTAGAAAGGTCGCAATAATAACCCATAAGCCGCGGAGCAGGCGTTTCAATATGATTCTATCCAAGCATCAACTCTCCTTATTTCAATTAAGCCGACCTATGTATGATTCATGAAGCCGTATTAGAATAGATGGCTATCTTAATTAATATAGAGCATTTACAAGGTTTTGAAACGCCGGATGCGAACAGTGCGCGTTCAAAGGGGACTTTTTGAAGTGCCTCTACCCGGAATCTTTCTTTTGCCTAGAGTATGCCTCAGTCCTACAGAATATAGCAATAGAAAGTTCCTCAGAAGACAAGATTGGTTAAAAAACATTAAATGTCAACCTTGTTTTTGTAAAGGCTTTCAAAAATGCTTTATCGGTCTGATAAAGAAGTTTGATGTGCGAATGAACTCTCATCGTGTTCACATAAACGACAAAATCCAGTATGATGTTATAAGTAAATAGCGATTGACAGATAGGAAAATAGTATTTTGTATTATTTGGTAATTCCAAAATGAAAATGTTTACAAAAAGAGGATAGGTGCATTTTGGCACTTATATGACACTCTGGAATGGTTCTTGATTTCGCTTATTAAAGGAGAGATGTATATGACAGCTACCAAAGGTCTGGAAGGCATCGTTGCAACAACCTCTTCGATCAGTTCTATTGTAGACGGTGTGCTCACATACCGTGGTTACGATATCGACGATTTGGCTGAACATGCTAGCTTTGAAGAAGTTGCCTATTTGTTGTGGTTTGGTAAATTGCCAACAACGGATGAACTGAAATCCCTTCGTAAAAGCCTGAGCGATTACGCGCCGATTCCGAGCGAATTGATTGCACAAATCCAATTGTATCCGAAAAACATCAGTACCATGGCAGCACTTCGTTCTGCGGTCTCTGCACTTGCACTGTACGACGAGCAAGCTGATGAGATGACAACGGAAGCGAATGAGAACAAAGCAGTTAAGTTGCAAGCACAGTTGCCAACGATTGTGGCAGCCATCGCCCGTATTCGTCAGGGCAAAGAACCTGTGGCTCCAAAAGAAGGCGCTTCCATCGCAGAGAACTTTTTATATATGATGACTGGTGAAGAACCGTCCGAGACCGCAGTCAAAGCACTGGACCAAGCGCTCGTCCTGCATGCGGATCACGAGTTGAACGCTTCGACATTTGCAGCCCGCGTAACGGTTGCTACGCTGTCCGATATCTATTCCGGTGTAACTTCCGCCATTGGCGCACTGAAGGGACCACTGCATGGCGGTGCTAATGAAGCCGTTATGAAAATGTTGAATGAGATCGGTACGCCTGATCGTCTGGAAGCGGCTATTCAAGAAAAACTGAACAACCGTGAAAAGATCATGGGCTTTGGACATCGCGTATACAAAAACGGTGATCCACGTGCCAAACATCTGCAGAAGATGTCCAGAGAACTGGGCGAAATGAACAATGATACACGTCTGTATGATATGTCTGTGAAGATCGAGGAACTGGTAACAGGACAAAAAGGACTGAAGCCAAACGTAGACTTCTATTCTGCTTCTGTGTATACCCAACTGGAGATCGAACAGGAATTGTTTACGCCGATCTTTGCGATCAGCCGAGTATCTGGATGGACTGCGCATATTCTGGAACAGCTTGCGGACAACCGCATCATTCGTCCGCGTGCGGAGTACACCGGTCCTACAGATCAGAAATACGTTTCTGTTGAACTTCGCTAATAGCCGCAAAACCAGTATAATAATATAGACGAGGTGAAGGGTTGGAAAGTAGAAGCCATACTAGCTTGGACTTTCAGGACCCTTCCTTCAACAAGACTAGTGGTATGATAAATACTGCATATACAAAACCTAGGAGGAATTTTAACTATGAAATTAGAAAAATTTGCTCACCCAACTGAAGGCGAAAAAATTCAAATTGATAACGGTACACTTCAAGTACCTAATAACCCGATCATTCCATTTATCGAAGGTGACGGTACAGGCCGTGATATCTGGAAAGCTTCCAAGCGTGTATTGGATGCAGCTGTTGAAAAAGCATATGATGGCAACAAAAAAATCGCATGGTATGAAGTGTTTGCTGGACAAAAAGCATTCGATACATACGGTGAGTGGTTGCCGAATGATACACTTGAAGCCATTCGTGAGTATATCGTAGCGATCAAAGGACCATTGACTACGCCAATCGGTGGCGGTATCCGTTCCCTGAACGTAGCGCTGCGCCAAGAGCTTGACCTGTACACATGCTTGCGTCCGGTACGTTATTTTGACGGTGTACCTTCTCCAGTAAAACGTCCTGAGTTGGTAGATATGGTCATTTTCCGTGAAAATACGGAAGATATCTATGCAGGAATCGAGTATGCTGAAGGTTCTGAAGAAGTGAAAAAAGTAATCCAGTTCCTGCAACAAGAGATGGGTGCAAACAAAATCCGTTTCCCTGAGACTTCCGGTATTGGTATTAAACCGGTTTCTTCCGAAGGTTCCAAACGTTTGGTACGTGCAGCAGTGCAGTACGCAATTGATCATAACCGTAAGAGTGTTACATTGGTACACAAAGGTAATATCATGAAATTTACTGAAGGTGCCTTCAAAAACTGGGGATACGAAGTGGCTGAAGAAGAGTTCGCTGACAAAGTATTCACTTGGGCACAATACGACATCATCAAAGAAAACGAAGGTACAGATGCAGCGAATGCAGCACAAAAAGCCGCTGAAGATGCTGGTAAAATCATCGTAAAAGATGCGATTGCCGATATCGCTCTGCAACAAGTATTGACTCGTCCAGGTGAGTTTGATGTAATCGCAACCCTGAACCTGAACGGTGACTATCTGTCTGATGCACTTGCTGCGCAAGTTGGCGGAATTGGTATTGCTCCTGGAGCGAACATCAACTACGTAACAGGACATGCTATCTTCGAAGCGACTCATGGTACTGCACCTAAATACGCGGACAAAGATGTCGTGAACCCTGGTTCCGTTATTCTGTCCGGTGTAATGTTGCTTGAGCACTTGGGATGGCAGGAAGCAGCTAACCTGATCTACAAAGGTATGGAAACATCCATTAACAATAAAACAGTAACGTATGACTTTGCACGTCTGATGGACGGCGCTACTGAAGTGAAATGTTCTGAATTCGCTGATCAAATCATTAAAAACCTGTAAGGGGAGATGTGAATCGTGACTATTCAGCGCAAAAAAATCACAGTAGTCGGTGCCGGGTTTACCGGAGCTACGACCGCATTGATGCTTGCCCAAAAAGAACTCGGGGATGTTGTACTGGTTGATATTCCTCAACTGGAGAACCCGACGAAGGGGAAAGCACTCGATATGCTGGAGGCAAGTCCTGTTCAAGGATTTGACAGCCATATCGTCGGTACTTCCAACTATGAAGATGCTGCAGGTTCTGAGATTGTAATCATCACGGCTGGCATTGCCCGCAAACCGGGTATGAGCCGCGATGATCTGGTCAACACGAATGCGGGTATCGTGAAGTCCGTTTGTGAAAATGTGAAAAAATATTGCCCTGATTCCATCGTCATTATTCTAAGTAACCCGGTGGATGCGATGACGTATGCTGCTTATCAGACCCTCGGTTTTCCTAAAAACCGTGTTATCGGTCAGTCAGGTGTTCTTGATACAGCACGTTATTGTACCTTTATTGCGCAAGAGCTGAATGTATCTGTTGAAGATGTTCGTGGATTCGTTCTTGGCGGCCACGGAGACGACATGGTGCCACTCGTTCGTTATTCGAGCGTGGGTGGTATTCCGATTGACACGCTGATTCCGGCAGACCGCATCGAGTCCATTGTTCAACGCACACGTGTTGGCGGTGGCGAGATTGTGAACCTGCTGGGTAACGGCAGTGCCTATTATGCACCAGCGGCTTCACTCGTTCAGATGACCGAAGCGATTTTGAAGGACAAGAAACGCATCATTCCAGTGATCGCTTATCTTGAAGGTGAATATGGCTACAATGATCTGTTCCTTGGTGTACCAACCATTCTGGGTGGTAACGGCATTGAGAAAATATTCGAGCTTGAACTGACAGCGGAAGAAAAAGCAGGATTGGACAAATCGGCTGATTCGGTACGCAACGTCATTTCGGTAGTAAACTTATAAGTTTGATCACTTTTTGAACAGAAATAGAAAGAAAACCTCCGGAGAGCCGGAGGTTTTCTTTTCTTTGGATAAGTTCCCCAGTATAATGGGATGTGATGTATAGCACACCGAAAAAGTTGAGGAGGATGAAAATTTTGACAATGATTATGTATCTGCTCCATATTGTTGGAGCACTGGCGATGGGGTTCTATCTGATTTTGCCATTCGTGGTCGGTAAAATTCGTACCTTGAATGCTGCAGCTCAAGAGGGAGCATTTGCATCGCTTCGTTCTCTGAACAAAATCGCGCAGTATGGACTTGTGATTCAACTTCTTACAGGTGGTTACTTGATGACGAAAGGTGAGTATTCTCATCTGTGGATGGCTGTTGTTGTCGTCCTGTTGCTGGCTATTGCCGCTATTGGAGGAATTATGGGTAAACCGCTGCGACTCGCTGCAGAAGGTGTGAAAAACAAGCGTGATGTGGGAGCGGAACAAAGCAAGATCCGTATGTTCAGTACACTTCTGGCTGTGTTCTTGCTGATCATGGTGTATCTGATGGTGAATAATCAGGTAATCTAAGTACGTTGTGGACGGTTTAACCAACTCTCCGATGATGTATTCTAAACCGTAGATGAAGCGTTTGGGATGTCATATGGACAAGCTGAATCAGTATACGTAAAAGGGTATTATTATGTTATAACGAATGAAAAATAGACAGCCTCTTGGGCTGTCTATTTTTGTTGTTGCGATGAGAAACTGGCAATTATCCTCTTACATCGCATCAGACAAGGCCAGCTATGGCTAGACTGTACTCAAAGCATGTGTACGAACTGCATTTCGACCATTGCGCTTGGACTCATACAAGGCAGTGTCAGCGTCGCGCAGCAACGACTCCAGGGAATCCACCCCGCCATTGTACTGGGCAATACCAAAGCTTGAGGTCAGCGTAATAGGGAGACCCTGAACATCGAGCGGTTCATTCAACAAGGCAACTCTCAGTTTCTCTGCCAGTTTCTCAGCTTCTTGAAGCGATGTATTCGGAAGAGCGATGACGAACTCTTCTCCTCCATAACGGGCGAACAACATTGCAGGGTTCAAATATCGATTACATACGGAGACCACATGAATGATGGCCTGATCTCCAACATCATGTCCGTAGGTATCGTTGATGCGTTTAAAGTGATCAATATCAAATAAAATAAAGGAGACAGGTTGCAGATTAAGCTGAGCATCACTCAAAATTTCCCGCCCCTTATGCAAAAATTGTGTGCGGTTATATATTTTGGTCAGACCATCGAAATAAGCCAGTTGCTTCAACTGTTCTTGCAAGAAACGTTGTTCCGTTATATCAATAAGCATAATGAGGCTGCCCACAGTCTGTGCATCCTTGTTATACACGTAAGATGTCCTAACCTGATAACAGACGGTTTCTCCGTTTAACTGCCAGTACAGATCGGTTTGCAATCCTTCCCTGCCCTATTCGACGGGAAAAGTCTCTCCTGCAAGATGAAGCCATATGTCATCCAAGGGTTGACCGATCATCGTCAGATTAAGCTCCGGCAACATGTCACGCAGAGATCTGTTGTAATCGACCAGGCGATTGGAACTATCCAGTACAATAACACCTTCACGCATGCTCTCGAAGATACTGTCTTTGGCGATCGGTACGATGGCCAGTAGACGTGAGGATAGAATAGCCCAGATATACATGGCAGAGGTAATACACATGAGCACTGGCACGGGGTCCATCCCGCCGGGCGTCAGACCAAGCAAATACAGGAAAGCGGCGACCATCGGAATAATCTGTGAAGTAATCAGTGTAAGTAATTGACGACGATACATCTTCTTGGTGTGTCTCCATTGTCCAATCAGAATAAAACAGGCACACAACAGACAGGAGAAAGTGAAGGCAGCGTGCACGACATACCATTGTCCTACTGCGATATCCATTAGAGGTACGGTACTATTTTCTCTTAGCCATACTTTTTTATAAAAGAGATGATGGAAGTCATTGGTTGCTACCATACATAGCGTAATGGAAGGGATTACAAACAGTGAGGCAGTTACCTTTTTGGATAACGTTTTCCCTGTATATCTTATCATCAGGATAAGGCCGAGAGAGGCGGAGAAAGGCAGGCCTATATACTCCACGGTGGTCCAAAACTTCATTTGCTCCAGCGTGTTGCTGGCCAGCTCAATCGCGTAACCAAAAGTGTATATGGAGAGTGCTGCTGTGTAGAGAATGAATATTTTGGCACTGGGAATCTCGGATCTTCTGAAATAGGTATACAAACACAAAAACACATTCAGTACGGCTGAAGTGGTTACGAGTGTTATATATGAATTAATATGCGATTCCATTGTCAGGTCTCCATGTCTGGTTAGAATGATTAAGCCAGTAATAATGAAAATCTAAGCACATCTGTATACTGTACATTGTACATCAGCCCAAGCAGCATAGGAATACACTTTGTATCATGAAACAGTCTAATTTCGAATAAATTTCGAATTTTCGGCAAAAGAAGTAATGACGCAAATAGGTTGTTTGATATCCAAAGATCGTGGTAAATAAGATTAGGGACAGCACGCTGAGGCTTAAGTTGCTGTTGATCGCAGAAGAATAATCTGGACTGTTACTGCCATCCTACAGAATGAGACTTTTTTCAGAGAACGAAAGACAAGGAAGTATGCAGTTATGTCCATGTCTTCTGTAATCCAAATATGTTCACATTTTGAGAGGAGAATGTTAGATGTCAACTACACCACAAAATCAAAAAACAATGCCAGCACAGCACCAGGATCAACGCCCCGGAATCGAATCGGAGATGCATCCCAGACCGGAATTTGAGAAGCCTGAATATAAGGCGGCAGGTAAACTAACGGGTAAGGTGGCGCTCATTACAGGCGGGGACAGCGGGATCGGACGTGCTGTAGCTGTGACGTACGCCAAGGAAGGCGCGGATGTCGCGATTGTATATCTGAGCGAGCACGAAGATGCCAAAGAGACGAAGCGTCAGGTAGAACAAGAAGGACGCAAGTGCATCTTGATTGCCGGGGACATTGGTGACGATGCCTTTGCCAAGAAGTCGGTTCAGCAGACGGTAGATGAACTGGGCAAACTGGACATTGTCGTGAATAATGCGGCAGAACAGCACCCACAGCAGAATCTGGAGGATATTACACCAGAACAGCTGGAACGTACATTCCGTACCAATATTTTTGGCATGTTCTATGTGACGCAGGCTGCACTGCCCCATCTGAAGAGTGGTAGTACGATTATTAACACGACATCCATTACGGCCTATCGCGGCAGCCCGACCTTGCTTGACTATTCATCTACCAAAGGAGCAATCACTTCGTTCACACGTTCTCTGTCGATGAATGTGATTGAGAAGGGCATCCGAGTCAACGCCGTTGCCCCAGGGCCGATCTGGACACCGCTCATTCCATCCACATTTGATGAGAAGAAAGTAAGCGAGTTCGGCGCAACGCAGCCAATGAAGCGGCCGGGACAACCGGATGAACTGGCTCCCGCTTATGTATACCTTGCTTCAGATGATTCCTCTTATGTAAGTGGACAGGTGATGCATGTGAATGGTGGCGAAGTGGTGAACGGGTAATTCGTTAAGAAAGTTCGGGTTCAGAATAGGATGAATAATAGAGAGGCGGATCGCTTTCAGCATTGCTGAGCGGTACGTCTTTTTTTATGTGAGGGAGTATGTGAGCAAGGATACAGTTTAGCACCTGTTTACAAAAGTCTGCATCTCCGTTGATACAACTATGATATTTTACCATTAGCCCTGTCTGAAGTCGAAGTAGAACCGTTTGTTGCAAAACAGATTGAAAAGAATGGAAGACTAATGATCTGTGATATGATAGACCGAACAAGTCTACTTCAGGGGGTTCATGCATATGAAAATGAGCAAACAGAATGCAGCACATTATATATGGGGTGGACAGTGCGATGGTTGGCATCTCGTTCAAAATGAAACACTGAGCATCATTCATGAGCGGATGCCGGCAGGAACGGCTGAAATACGACATTATCATTCGATAAGCCGTCAGTTCTTTTTTATCCTCAGCGGTGTTGCCTGTATGGAACTACATGGAGAAGAGTTCGTGCTGGAAACCCATGAAGGTATAGAGATTCCCCCGGGAGAGCCTCATCAGATGATGAATCGGAGCGATTCAGATACCGAATTCCTGGTTATTTCACAGCCTGGCACCCGCGGGGACCGAGTTGAACTGGATTCATTGTAGAGCAAGTCATTAAATATTAATTTGATCATAAAGGAAGAGATAGATGAGACCGTTCCGAATTCGCCTTGCCATCATTATGATGGTGCTGATCGGTGTATCCGTCATTGTGGCTGGATATACGATGGGCAGAGTGTTTAAAACTACACATACTACCGCACTGGAGCAAACCATGGTGCGCGAGATTAATTTGCTCAAAGCAACATTTCCATTTCATGATGCAAGTGATCCAACCTCGCAAGAAACACGAAAGTATTATTCAGATCGGGCTCTGGAATTGGATCGCCTGACGGATTCCCGTGTAACCTTCATCAATAAAGATGGCACGGTCATTGGAGATTCAGAGAGTGATCCGGCCTCCATGGATAATCACTTGAACCGGGAGGAGATTAAGGGTGCCGTTGGAGATGGATACGGGCAGTCCATACGTTACAGTGAAACATTGGGCCAAGACATGCTCTATGTGGCACTACCTGTGAATTCGGATCAAAGTGACATGATTGAAATACCGAGCGGCAAATTTGATGGCTACATCCGTCTTTCCATGAGTCTGCAGGCTGTGGATCAGGGTCTTCAGCGTGGCTGGATAATCATGTTTGCTGCACTGGGACTGTTGTTCCTGATTGTCGCGTTTGTCAGTTACCGGGTTGCAAGGGGATTAACCTCTCCGATTGAGCATATTACGAAAGTAGCTCATCGAATTACCAAGCTGGAATACGATGCGAGAGTTGATGTAACGCGCAGGGATGAGATCGGACAGCTTGGGCTCGCGATAAACGGAATGGCAGACAGTTTGCAGTCTCAGTTGAAGACGATTCGTGACAATGAGGCACTGCTACAGAGTGTCTTGGCGAATATGACCGGAGGCATTGTCATGATCGATGCAGCGCAATCCATTGCACTGGTCAATCGGGAAGCGGAGCGTATGCTGGGCATTCAGGCTGGAAAAGTTACGGGTAAGCCTTATATTGAATTGAAGAGACACTACGAGTTGACCCGTACCATTGAAGAGAGTGTTGCACTTCGTGATCGGATGCATGAAGAAGTGAGCGTGTTCAACCCGGAAGAAAAATTGATCCGTATTGACGGCGTACCAATGTCCGAAGATGATGGCGGATACCGAGGCATGTTGTTCCTTTTGCAGGACGTGACAGCAATCCGGCGACTGGAATCAATGCGCAGTGAGTTCGTTGCGAATGTCTCTCATGAGCTCAAAACACCTGTTGCTGCAGTCAAAGGCTTTGCCGAAACGTTGCTCAGTGGGGGGGTTCAGGATAAAGAGACAGAGCGCTCATTCTTGCAAATCATCTATGATGAAGGCGATCGACTTAATCGCCTAATTGGGGATATTCTGGAGTTATCCAAAATTGAATCCAAACGGGCACCGCTGCAATGCTCACCTGTTCATGTGCACTCTTTCTTCGAAATGGTGCTGGGTACCCTATCCAAAGTTGCTGAGAAAAAGCAGATTCGTCTGGAAATGAATGTTCCCGAGGAACTGTACATTGAAGCAGATGAAGATAAAATGAAGCAGATCTTTATCAATTTGTTGTCCAACGGAATCAACTACACCCCTGAGGGTGGACGTGTGAAGTTGCAGGTGAATATGGATCAGAACGATGATGAAGTCGTGTTTGCTGTGTCGGATACGGGCATTGGCATACCGAAAAAAGATTTGCCGCGAATCTTCGAACGGTTCTATCGCGTGGACAAAGGCAGATCCCGTAATTCCGGGGGCACAGGGCTTGGACTTTCCATCGTTAAGCATCTGGTGGAATTGCATCATGGCAAATTGTCTGTAGAAAGTGAGCTGGGCATGGGGACAACGTTCCGTGTGATCCTTCCATTAATTCAGGATGAAGTGATCTAGGTGTTTGGGCGCAAAATGTAAAAAGTAGGTATTGTTTTACACACCGTTAACAAATTAGTGCTATGATAGAAAAAGTGTTGTGGCAACAGACAACCTATGAAGAGAGAAGGGGTATCATGGCACAGCGTTTGCTAGTTATTGAAGACGAACCTACATTATCGAGATTACTCACGTATAACCTGACACAGGAAGGTTATGACGTTACAGCCGAGGATCACGGATCTGCAGGATATGACCGGGCCTTGTCTCAGGAATTTGATCTCATTTTGCTGGATCTGATGCTTCCGGGCATGAATGGTCTGGACATTCTGAACAAGCTAAGAATTCAAGGTGTCACTACGCCCGTTATCATTCTGACGGCCAAGAACGGTGAAGCCGAGGTTGTGCAGGGGCTGAAATCGGGTGCCGATGATTATATTACCAAACCATTTGGCGTATCTGAGTTATTAGCCAGAGTGGATGCGGTATTAAGACGTTATTCCAATGGTGAAGATTTACCACAGCCTGAGGACAAGGATGGCTCACGCATTATTCTGGGAGAGCTGGAGATCTATCCTCTGAAGTATGAAGTGACTTTGGGTGGACAATCCATCAGCCTGCGTCCGAAAGAGTTCGAAGTACTTCTATACTTGGCCAAAAAGCCGGGTGTGGTGCTGACAAGGGATGATCTGATGAACGCTGTGTGGGGATTCGATTATATCGGAGGCCAACGAACCGTGGATGTTCATGTCAGTTCATTACGCAAAAAGCTGGAGCTGGATCCGGAATCGGTTCACATTGATTCGATTCGTGGTGTAGGTTATAAATTGGTTGTCAAAAGAAAAACTCCCCATCATTCAAGCTAGCAATGATCGGGGAGTTTTATTTTACGTTCATTTAACATAAAGGAAGATTTTTCTTTACGTAGAGGGAGTAGCATGGACTTATCTGAGTGATACTTTGTACCTATATATTCCATCTCAAGACGGAGCTAATACGTAAAGGAGATTGCGCATTTATGCCCATGTTGCTCGAAGTGAAACCGAACCAGCCTCATGTTATTTTACATAATGAAGAATCAAAATCACCCGAAATGGAAAAAAAGGAAGTAACGGCTTTTGCTGAAAAACATGAAATCCATCTCCATGACTATTATCGTCAGGTTCCTGTCGCCGGGGTCCATACAACCTGTGGAGAAGCTGCGACGATGATGAATCAGGATCAGGAACACCCATGTATTGTACTGTGCGATGAGCAGATGAAACCGACTGGGTTATTAATGCGAGAGACGTTATATCGGATGTTAAATGGTCGGTTTGCCGCAGATCTATTTTACCGTAAGCCGGTCATACAAGTAGCCAATGCTTCTCCGGTTATTGCGGATATTCATATGGATGCCACAACGATTATTGATATCGCCCTCGGACGGAATGAACAGCATTTCTACGACTGTCTGCTGGTTACGGAACAAGACAGACTGCTCGGCGTGTTAACGATACGTGATGTGATGTCTCTCTCCCGCAGGCTGCAACAGGCTTCTTCGGCAGAGCGCGTACGTACGGTATCCGAGAGCAGGCAGGAGATATCCAGAATCAACGATGCAGTCACCAAGCTGGTGCATGCAGCTAACCAGACGGTACATGAAGCCCGTGAGATCATGGCATTGTCCAAGCATGGAGAAGAGAGTCTGAAGGACGTCGATGCTTCCTATAACCGGGTACATCAGCACATGGAGAGTCAAGGGCAACATGCAGATCACATGCTGAATTCGGTCAAAACAGGATCGGGTATGGCACAATCCATCCGGTCGCTGGCAGATCAAAGTGGTCTCCTTGCCCTAAATGCATCCATAGAAGCAGCCCATGCAGGTGAATATGGACGAGGCTTTCAGATTGTTGCAGGCGAGATCCGAGCGCTCGCGAAACAGACCCGCGAAGTTGCAGGGAACATGTCTTCTTTGCTTGAGAACATTGGTGGACTGACCCTTCAGACCGTAGAACTGGTTAAGGCAAGCGGAGCGGAGATTGACGACAGTTCGGTGCATGTCACCGCTGGAGGAGCAACGTTCCGGCAACTGAACAGTGCGGTGAGAGACCTCTCCCGTATAGCAGAGGAGATTGCCATGGAAGGCGGGGAAGCTGGAGAAGTCGCAGAGCATATTCGAATGAAGCTGGATGAGATGGTTTCGGATAGCGAGTGAATTACATGCAACTCAAAAGGCAGACATCAGGAATCAGATTGATCGATGAAGCAGATCATGAAGGTTAAGGATGTCTTTTTTACATTCCGTTAACATGAAAGTGATACTGTTTTTACAATGAAAGGGTAGGATAATAAAGATGGCCGAGTAGCGATGAAAGAATATCCTGCATCGGTCTCAACGTAAAGGGAGTTTCAGTGTCCCTGCAGCGAAGGAGAAGTGAACATCCATGAAGGACCTCATTCACATTGAAAATCTTAATTTATACTATGATACGCATCACGCGCTTAAAAATATATCCATGGATCTGCCGGAAAAAACCGTTACTGCGTTCATCGGTCCGTCAGGTTGTGGTAAATCGACATTGCTTCGCACATTAAACCGGATGAATGACATGATTCCGGGTGTTCGTGTGGAAGGACAGGTTATGCTGAATGGCTCCGATATTTACAGTAATGAGATTGAAGTGGAGACACTGCGTAAACGGGTCGGCATGGTGTTTCAGCAACCGAATCCTTTTCCGAAATCCATCTATGATAACGTGGCTTATGGACCGCGCTTGCATGGGGTAACTCAAAAGGCTGAATTGGATCAGTTAGTGGAGCAGAGTTTGGTTCATGCTGCACTGTGGGATGAAGTGAAGGATGTATTGAAGAAGTCGGCACTTAGTCTGTCTGGTGGACAACAACAACGTCTCTGTATTGCACGGGCGCTGGCTGTACAGCCTGACGTTCTGCTGATGGATGAAGCGACGTCAGCACTTGACCCGATCTCCACATTGAAGATTGAGGAACTGGTCAAGGAATTGCATCACAAGTACACGATCGTTATGGTTACCCACAATATGCATCAGGCAGCACGGGTATCTGGACGCACGGTATTTTTCCTGAATGGTGAAGTGGTGGAGGCAGCTGATACGGAGACGTTATTCTCCACACCGCAAGATTCCCGAACCGAGGATTATATCTCCGGAAGGTTCGGTTAAGCGAGCTGAATTGGAATGATCCCGGCATACCCGGAGATGATGGATAAGGAGGACATGAAATCTATGATTCGCAGAAAAGAATTTGATCAGGAGCTTGAAGAGCTGCGTACCTTGCTCAAGCAAATGGGTGAACATGTTGGAGCGGCACTGGATGGTGCCATTGAGAGTTTACAGACGATGAACGCGGAGAAAGCTCAGGTGATCATCAAGAATGATGCGAATCTGAATGCCCTTGAAGACAAGATTATGGAACTTGGCTCCAAACTGATCATCACACAACAGCCGGTGGCGAAGGATCTCAGACGTATTATCGTTGCATTCAAAATCTCCAGTGATCTGGAGCGTATGGGAGATCTCGCACTCGATGTGGCGAAGGTGACACTGCGGATGGATGGGCAGGAGCTGATTAAACCTCTTGTAGATATTCCGCAAATGGCAGAAATCGTGAAATCCATGATCGATGAATCCATCGAATCTTTCCTGAAAGAAAACACAGACTTGGCCTATAAAATGGCTCAAACAGACGATCAGGTCGATCAATTGTACAGTCACATGATCAGTGATCTCTACACGTTGATGACTGAGCACCCGAATCAGGCTTCTCAGGCCATGCTGCTGATGATGGTTGGACGTTACATTGAACGGATTGGCGATCATGCGACCAATATTGGTGAGAGCACGGTGTACCTGGTAACAGGTAAACGTCCGGATCTGAATCAATAGGAAGAGCATTGTTTTGGAATTGGGGAATCAGTGTTTGCAACAAAAGCAATAATACCGAAATGAAGAACTTTCTCTTGAGTAGCCTGTGCACAGGTTACCTATGGAGAAGGTTCTTTTTTACGGGTGAAACTAAGTGAAAAAGATGGCTATTCTTTTTGATGTGACAGGCGGGTATGGTATCATGGGAGTAGATGTAATTTGAAGATGTTGACCATATGATACGCGAGGTGCTGGAATGGACAAGTTTATTCTCATAGATGGAAATAGCATTATTTACAGGGCGTTCTTTGCGATGCCGCCTCTGACCAACTCAAAAGGTTTGCATACGAATGCGGTATATGGCTTCACCACAATGCTGCTGAGACTGCTTGAGGAGCATAAACCTACACATGTCATGGTCGCTTTTGATGCAGGCAAAATCACGTTCCGCCACGAAGGGTATCAGGAATACAAGGGCGGTCGGGAGAAAACACCACCAGAATTGTCAGAACAATTCCCATTGCTGAAGGAACTGCTCAAGGGGCTTGGCATTGCCCAGTTTGAGCTGGCTGGATTCGAAGCGGATGACATTATCGGAACGCTAACCAAACGCGCAGATGAAGCGGGCAGACAGGTGCTCGTTGTATCGGGTGACAAAGATATGCTGCAGCTCGCTTCTGAACATGTACATATCGGACTGACGCGTAAAGGGGTAACGGAGATTGAGTTGTATGACCCTGCTCAGATTAAGGAGCGCTATGGTCTGACGCCGCTTCAAATTATTGATCTAAAGGGTCTGATGGGCGATACATCCGATAATATTCCGGGCATTCCCGGAGTCGGAGAGAAAACAGCGTTGAAGCTTCTGCACCAGTTCGGGTCGGTAGAGGATGTGCTGAACGGCACAAGTGAACTGAAGGGCAAGATGAAAGAAAAGATTGAGACACACGCCGAAGATGCCCGGATGAGCAAACAACTGGCGACGATTCACCGGGAAGTTCCACTCGAGCAGACGTGGGAGGATATGCAATTCGCCGGATTAAAAGAAGAACATGCCGGCCCTGCACTAGCTAAGCTGGAGTTCAAATCTTTGCTCGAACGCCTGTCGTTTAGTGGCACTATCGGTTCTGAACAGGAAGCTGTACCTGCTGCCGAGGTGGAATCCTCCATTGCAACAGAGGACACGATTAGTGAGCTGTTCAGTTCCCTGGATTCCATTGATGTACTCCACGTGGAGACACATGGGGATAACCCGCACCAAGCGAAACTGATTGGACTAGCTGTAGGTTCCGCTGGAACATATACATTCATATCTCCAGAATTGCTTCATTCCGAGGCTGCGGCTCCAGTGCGGGAATGGCTTGGTAATTCAGACCAGCCGAAGCGCGGGTATGATCTTCATCGTGTAGATCTGGCCCTTCATGCGCATGGCATTGAATTCGCTGGTGCGTCATTCGATGTACAGCTGGCGGCGTATTTGCTTGATCCAACGGAATCCAACCAGACGATAAGTGGACTCACGACCAAGTACGGTCTGCCATCGCTCGTGGAGGATAACACGGTCATGGGCAAAGGCGCCAAGTATAAGGTGCCGGAAGTGGAGATCTTGGGCGATTTCCTGTGCCGCAAAGCTGCTGCAGTAGCAGCCATCATTCCACTTCAGGAGCAGGTGCTGGAAACCGATGAGATGAATTCGCTGTTCCATGAACTGGAGATGCCGTTGTCACGCATATTGGCAGACATGGAGAAACAAGGTATCAAGGCCAATACAGCCGATCTGCAGGCTTTGGGCAGTGAGTTCGAAGAACATATCAGCAGGTTGATGGCTGAGATCTACAAGCTGTCAGGAACGGAATTCAATCTGAATTCGCCGAAGCAACTGGGTGAGATTTTATTTGATAGACTGGGCTTGCCTGTCGTGAAAAAGACCAAAACGGGTTATTCCACAGATGCGGAAGTATTGGAGAAATTGGCCCCTTATAACGATGTGGTCAAGCATATTCTGCAATATCGTCAGCTTGCCAAGCTGCAATCCACTTATGTGGAAGGATTGCTCAAAGAGATTTCCGATCGGGATGGCAAGGTGCATACGTATTATCGCCAGACCATTGCTGCAACGGGACGACTTAGCAGTCAATTCCCGAACTTGCAGAACATTCCGATCCGGATGGAGGAAGGTCGCAAAATCCGGAAGGTATTTGTTCCTTCCGAGCCAGGATGGTCCATTTTGGCGGCAGACTATTCCCAGATTGAACTGCGTGTACTGGCACACATCTCGGACGATGAGCGCTTGAAGGAAGCATTTGTCAACGATATGGATATTCATACGAAGACCGCTTCGGATGTATTTGGCGTGAAGCCTGAAGATGTGGATGGGGATATGCGCCGTTCCGCCAAGGCAGTTAACTTTGGTATCGTTTATGGAATAAGTGATTATGGCTTATCACAGAACCTGCATATCACACGTAAAGAGGCTGCGCAGTTTATTGATCAGTATTTTGAAGTCTTCCAGGGTGTGCGCCGATATATGGATGACATTGTGAAGGAAGCTCGCCAGGATGGTTACGTCAAAACGTTGTTGGAGCGACGTCGCTACCTGCCAGAGATTAATGCCAGCAACTTCAATCTGCGTTCCTTCGCAGAACGTACGGCGATGAATACACCTATTCAGGGAACAGCCGCGGATATCATCAAGCTTGCCATGGTACAGATGGATGAAGCGCTACGGGAACGCAAGTTGAAGAGTCGCATGTTGCTTCAGGTGCACGATGAACTTGTATTCGAAGTACCTGCCGATGAATTGGAACTGATGAAAGAATTAGTGCCTTCTGTCATGGAAAAAGCATTGGAACTGTCAGTTCCGCTGAAAGCCGAAGTCAGCTTTGGGGATAACTGGTACGAAGCGAAATAAATTAAGCTCTGCGCGGTGTTTCCGGTATTTTACAATAGACCTTCGGTGTTAGCGATATAAGAAAAGGGGTCCCGCTGAGCGCCATCTTCCGTTATAATATAGGGGAGGTGAGAACATCATGCCGGAATTACCGGAAGTTGAAACAGTCAGAAGAACATTGAATCAGCTTATTGTAGGCAAGACCATTGATCATGTTACCGTTAGCTTGCCGCGGATTATTCAGCGGCCGGACGACATAGATGCATTTGCACTGGAACTCGCGGGACATACCGTAATTGGGGTGGAGCGTCGAGGCAAGTTTTTGCGTATTTTGCTGGACGGGCTGGTGCTTGTCTCCCATCTGCGGATGGAAGGAAGGTACGGTGTGTACGAGCAGCATGAAGATGTGGAGAAGCATACACATGTGATCTTCCACTTTAATGATGGTACGGAATTACGTTATAAGGATGTGCGCCAGTTCGGTACAATGCACCTGTTCAATGCAGGTGAGGAACTGGTATCCAAACCTTTGCTGAAGCTGGGACTGGAGCCGCTTGATCCGGCCTTTACGTTAGCTGCGTTCCGAGAAGCGGTGGGCAAACGAACAACCAAAATCAAGGCTGTATTGTTAAATCAGGCATATGTGGTTGGCATCGGGAATATTTATGTGGACGAGGCTCTATTTCGCGCAGGCATCCATCCCGAGACGATCGCCAAGACACTGACCGCAGCTCAGTTAACGGTGCTCCATGAAGCGATTGTGGCTACATTGCAAGATGCAGTGAATGCAGGCGGATCTTCCATCAAATCCTACGTAAACGGACAAGGTGAGATGGGGATGTTCCAGCATCAATTGAAAATCTATGGACGCAAATCGGAACCTTGTGCAACATGTGGTACGTTAATCGAAAAAACGGTGGTTGGTGGCCGTGGTACGCATTTTTGTCCGAACTGTCAGCCGCTGAACATGAACTGAACGAACGAAATGATGAAATCATAGCACCCTTGGATTCCTCCCTCCATATACTGATATGGCAGAAATAAGCGGGCGTATACCCATACTGGCATCTTCAGTTGGCACGAGTACCGCACAGAGGAGGAGTCCGGGGTGCTGCATCATTTTATTTCATTGCTGGCGCTTGCTTTGGCGCTTAGTTTAGATGGTTTTGGAGTCGGGATTACATATGGGTTACGGAGGACTAAGATTCCCCTGTTATCTATTGCTGTTATTTCGATCTGTTCGGGATTGGTTATTGCTTTGTCGATGCAAGTAGGAGTGCTGTTGTCCCATGTGGTGTCACCGGATATCGCTTCGATTGTGGGAGCCGTTATATTGATAGGTATTGGTGCATGGTCACTGTTGCAACTTATTCGAAAGCAAGGCAAGGAACAGCTGGAAACAGACACTAGATCGGGTGAGGGAACAGCAACAACGGCAATTGGTGTTGGAGAAGCACAAAAGACGCTGACGGATTCAAAAGGCAGGAATCAGGTGCTTGCGCTGGATCTGGAGCAGTCGGCTTCAGGTGGATCGCTGGAACGTATGGTTTTTACATTGGAGCTTCGTAAGCTGGGGGTCGTCATTCAGATCCTTCGGAGTCCTTCCAAGGCGGATATGGATAACTCGGGGAGTATATCTGCCCAGGAAGCGATGTGGCTTGGTATTGCCCTGTCTCTGGATGCGTTTGGGGCAGGATTGGGAGCAGCACTTCTGGGATTCCCTACACTGTGGACGGCACTCATTATTGCGCTGTTTAGTGGAGCGTTTCTGTTACTTGGGATGAAAGTTGGACTGCGATTCTCAGCTCTGCGCTGGATGCGAAGACTGTCTATACTGCCAGCACTATTGTTAATGATTATGGGAATAATGAAGCTGTTATGAGGTGAAACGATGAATATAGGCTTAACCGGCGGGATCGCGACAGGCAAAAGCAGTGTTTCCGCCTATCTCGCCAGTAAGGGAGCGTTGCTCATCGATGCAGACGTTATTGCCCGGGAAGTTATGATGCCCGGGCATCCCGTGTTGGCCGCCGCTGTTAAGCGGTTCGGACAAGCCATACTGAACGAAGATGGAACACTGGATCGGAAAAAGCTTGGAAGCATTGTTTTTCAACAACCAGAGGAACGAAAGGCATTGGAGGCCATCACACACCCGGCAATTCGTAGAGAGATGCGTGAACGGGCTGCCGCATACGCGGTGCAATATCCGGATAAACTTGTGGTATCTGATATTCCTTTGTTGTACGAATCGGGTCTGGAAGATGGTTTCGAGGAAGTCATGGTTGTATATGTTCCAAGACTCGTGCAACGAGATCGCTTGATGAGTCGGGATGGAATGACTGCGGAACAGGCTGAGGCTCGAATGGATGTACAGATGGATATTGAGCGCAAAAAGCAACTTGCAGACGTTGTTATTGATAACAGCGGCTTATGGTCAGAGACGGAGCAGCAAATTGACTCATATCTACAGCCTAAGGGCTTGCTATGAAAATATTGAGGAAGAAACGTGTACTGCTGTTGATGTTTGTGTCCTTTGTATTGGTGCTATTTCTGAATACAAACTGGATGGCATGGTTCTATCCGATTCATTATAAGGAAGAGATTCGTGCCCAATCCCAGAGCTATGAGGTTGATCCGTTTCTGATTGCTTCGATAATCAAGGTGGAGACCAATTTCAAGACAAGCAAGGAATCCAAACGAGGAGCCATTGGACTCATGCAACTGATGCCGGACACAGCCAACTGGATACTGGAAAAAGCCAAAATTCCCGACACTTCGCTGGAGGAATTGAAGCACGAGCCTGAACGAAATATTCAGTTAGGCACATGGTATCTGCGGAATCTGTCTGATCAATTCGATGGCAACGAAGCGGTGATGATCGCCGCCTATAACGCGGGTCCAGGCAAAGTGAACAGTTGGCTTAGAGATGGTGTATGGGATGGCTCATTCGATACGGTGAAAGATATTCCTTTTGGTGAGACGCGTCACTATGTACAAAGGGTCATTTACTATTATAATCAGTATGTAAAGATCTATAATACGTTCTGAGTATATAAGTAAAAGCACAGAGCAGGCCGGTTGTTCACCGGCCGCTCCATGCTCCTCTGTAGCGTATTACGATGCAGATATTATTGGTATTGACCTGCCAATTGCTGTTCTGCAATTGTTACCAGACGCTTCGTGATGAATCCACCGATCGAACCGTTCTCGTAAGAAGTCATATTACCTTGGTATCCGTCTTGTGGGATGCTGATTCCGAGTTCTTGAGCAACTTCAAATTTCATTTGCTCGAGTGCTGCGGAAGCTCTAGTTACTACCAGGTTGTTGGAGTTACCATTGCTTTGTGCCATTGCTGTTCACCTCCTCGCGGGTTGGTAAAAGTATTATGTGTCGGCAATGCATTTTTCATTACGAAATCAGTACAGGGAATATGTGGTAAAAAGTAAAACATGGGAAGTGATCTGATTTGAAATGTCCTTATTGTGCTTTTCTGGGCACCAAAGTCCTTGATTCAAGGCCGGCCAATGAATCAAAATCGATTCGTCGCCGTCGTGAATGTGAGCAATGCGCCAGAAGATTTACAACGTTTGAGATGATTGAGGAAACACCATTGATCGTCATTAAGAAAGATGGCAGCCGGGAAGAGTTCAGCCGGGACAAGATTCTCCGCGGGCTTATTCGTGCCTGTGAGAAACGTCCGGTCTCTGTTGAGACGCTGGAGATGATGGTATCTGAGGTAGAGAAGTCTCTGCGTAATACAGCCGATGCTGAGGTCGAGAGTCGCCAGATTGGTGAGCTATTGATGGAGCAGCTGTTTCCAGTTGATGAAGTAGCATATGTGCGCTTCGCTTCCGTGTATCGCCAGTTCAAAGATATCAATATGTTCATGAAAGAACTGAAATCCCTGTTGTCCAAAGACAATTTGGAGGATTAGTGAAGTGGGTAAAGGGAGAAGAGCAGTCTGGGGTTCCAGTCCGTAGTGTGCCAGTGAAATCGGTTGTTCTTCTCCAATCACTTTGGATCATGAAAAAGTGATTGACAGCGAAAGCTGGATTTTATATGATATAGGAGTCGCCTGTGGAACGCAGCAGTGCTGGACAAGTTATCCATTTCATATCCTGGGGCCTTAGCTCAGCTGGGAGAGCGCATCGCTGGCAGCGATGAGGTCAGGGGTTCGATCCCCCTAGGCTCCATACTCAAAAACACCATCACGTTATGTGATGGTGTTATTTTTATATTTTGGTAACTACGAGCCTATGATTGATCCTGTGTAAACGCTTTATTTTATCGCGGACAAAACTAACATATAGGTGATATATTGGTCTGGTATGGTGAAAAAGAACAAGAGCCACGCAAGCTTATTAAAATGGATGCCTCCAATGATTAAAATGGCTACCAATCCTATAATTTGATCTAATGCCCGTGAAGTTTAATTCTTCATCCCACCTCAAAAAGAATTTTTCTTAAGTCTGTATGACCTGAGGCGATTCTTTTTTTGCGTTCTGAAGGATATTAGTAATTTGTGAATACTATTTCATAACAACTTGCTACAAAAAATCATTGAATTCGCCCATTCCTTCCGCGAATGTCCTTCATACAGTATAAAGTGCCTTGTGTTGAAATACTGTAGAACATTTGTTCAATAGGGAGTGGGACGTGTGAAATCATCAACAAAGCTTACCGGACGGGTTATTTATAAAGGAGATCCGGGATATGAAGCGGCGCGCAAGAACTGGGACCCGCATACCGATAAATATCCTAAAGTCTTTGTATTTGCCCAAAAGACGAAAGACGTCTCTAATGCCATCAAATGGGCTCGTGAAAACAATGTACCGATCAGGCCGCGGAGTGGAAGACATGCGCTTGAAGTCAATCTTTCACAAGTGAATGGCGGAATTGTCATTGATGTAAGTGATCTGAATTCCATCAAGCTTGATAAAAAAAATGGAACCGTTGTTGTGGGGACGGGTAACCGAGTAGGGAGAATTGCAAATACCCTCGCCAAGCAAGGATTCATAGCTCCTTTTGGTGACAGCCCCTCTGTAGGAATCGGTGGAATAACGTTAGGTGGGGGAATTGGGCCTCTCCAGCGTACCATCGGTCTCATCAGTGATAACCTGCTTGAGGTGGAGATGGTGGATGCGAACGGAAAAGTGATTCGGGCCAATAAAAATCGCAATGCGGATCTCTTTTGGGCCTCGCGGGGAGGCGGCGGTGGTAATTTCGGAGTATATACCCACTACAAATTCAAAGTGCGTTGTGCTCCAGCGAAGGCGACTGTATATAAGATTACCTGGCCATGGTCTCAATTCGAAAAGGTGCTCAAAGTATGGCAGAAGTGGGCTCCCTCTGTGAATACAAGATTGGGTAGCGAATTGTCCATCGGACCGAAAAAGGGCGGCAATGTCGTCATGGAGGGACTGTTCTTAGGTTCAAAAACAGAGGCTCTCCATCTATTGCAGCCGATTACGAGTGTTGGCACACCGACGAGCTCCATTGTTCGCTTGTTACCTTACACAGAAGTCGTGAAGTTCTTATTACTTCCTGATCCGATCGAGACTCAACGGTATAGTAATCAGTTCTCGTCCGGTTTTGGACGACAGCCATTCCCCGACAAAGCCATTAAATCGATGCGAGCATTCTTGGAGAACTTGGAAGAGGGACCAGGCGGGTTCTATTTCCTCAACTGGGGCGGAGCGGTAAGTCGCAAATCACCTAGATCAACCGCGTTCTTCTGGCGTAAAGAGAAGTTCTATGTGGAATGGAACAGTACGTGGGTCAAACCATCCCATGCCGCTAAAAATATCGCACTTACTCGGAACACGCGTAAAAAATTGCAACCATACATTGTGGGTTCCTATATTAACGTTCCGGATCAAGGGATCAAAAATTCCGGTTTAGTGTACTATGGAGCCAACTATGCCAGACTGCGCAGAGTCAAAGCCAAGTATGATCCGAAAAATGTGTTTAACAATCCGCAAAGCATCACGCCGGCTCGGAGAGCGTAAAGGTAAAGCCATTCATTTTTACTAGCAGCTGTGCTAATCAGAAGTTAAATTCATCTCTGAACTACTAATAATAAAGACATGTCTTTTATGGCGTGTCTTTTTGATTTTTATGGTAGTATAGATGCCAAAACCAGATATGAAACAATACAGTTGCTGTTCGTGACCCTTGAATGGAGGTTTGGCTCATGTATGCACCGATCTTATCTACGAAATTAACCATTCCAGTTCAGCGCTCCCATGTAGTCGATCGTCCCCGCCTGTATTTCCGTTTGAACGAGGGGATGCGCGCTAAACTCATACTGGTCTCTGCTCCTGCAGGATCAGGCAAAACACTACTAGTCAATCAATGGGCCAGGACTTCTTCAATAGATACAGCTTGGCTCTCGCTGGAAGAAGCGGATAACGATCCTTCACGTTTTTTGACATATCTATGTGCTTCTTTACAGACGATTGTCCCCAAACTTGCTGAAGGGATCATGGGATTTGTTCAATCTTCCGAGCCGTCACCCATCGAGATTATTATTACACACCTTCTTAATGAAGTTTCTGACACAACTGATCATTTTGTACTTGTTCTGGATGATTATCATCTAATGACTTCAGAAGTGATTCATCAAGCACTTGTCTACTTACTGAAGCACATGCCCCCGCATATGCATATCGTCATGACTACGCGTCAGCAACCCAAGTTACCCTTGGCTCGATTGCGGGCTAAGGGGGAATTGATTGAATTACGTGGTAGTGATTTGCGTTTTACTGCTGCCGAAAGCAGTGAGTTTTTGGATCGGGTCATGAGATTGAAACTTTCAAAAGAACACATCACTCTCCTTGAAGAACGAACAGAAGGCTGGGTTGCTGGGCTGCAGTTAGCCGCCTTATCGATGCAGGGTTCTTCTGACCCGAATCACTTTATGGAAACGTTCAGTGGCAGGGATCATTTTGTATTGGACTATCTAATGGAAGAAATATTACAAGGACAAACCGAACAGGTACAGAACTTTCTGTTGAAAACGTGCATGTTGGATCGATTATGCGGTTCATTGTGTGATGCGGTCTTTGATATAGGTGAACCAAAGGGACATCCATCCATTGATTTTACCGGACAGGATATGTTGGAATGGCTGGAGCAAGCCAATCTTTTCATCGTGCCCCTGGACAATGAGAGACGATGGTATCGTTATCATCATCTGTTTGCAGATTTATTGCGTAAAAGAATACAACAGACTTCGAATTACGCTGGCACAGCTGAGACCGATCTGTCTGTTACTGAGATACATAAGCGAGCGAGCATCTGGTATGAGAAGCATCAAATGGAGCTGGAGGCTTTCAATCATGCTGTAGCTGCGGCAGATACTCATCGGGCATCGGATCTGTTGGAAGGTAACGGTATGCCACTTCTTTTTCGCGGAGGTGTTGTTCCTGCGCTTCAATGGTTGAGTTCTCTATCCTCAGCAGAAATGGATACAATACCCTCCCTATGGGTGATGTATGCTGCTGCGTTGTTAGTGTCAGGACATATGGCAGACGTGGAACCCAAGTTGCAGTCTGCTGAACAAGCGTTACAAAATATGGAACCAGAGCAGATCGATTCTGATCTCATCGGACATATCGCTTCCATTCGAGCCACGCTGGCTGTCAGCCGGCACGATGCCGATACGATTATTGCGGAGTCACTTCGCGCACTGCATTATTTGCATCCACATAATCTGCCTATTCGTGCAGCAACAGCATGGACATTAGGATATGCATACCAGCTTCAGGGAAAACGAGTGGAAGCCGAATTGTCCTATCTGGAATCATTAGCGAACAGTACCAAGATCGGACATCATATCATCACGATGATGGCGACACTAGGCTTGGGGAATGTTCAGGAAACCAACAATCAGCTACACCTGGCATCTGAATCCTATCAGAAGGTACTGCATATGGCAGGTAAGCCACCACTACCCATTGCATGTGAAGCACATTTGGGTCTGGCGCGAGTCCATTATGAATGGAATACCCTGGATGTGGCAATGTTGCATGGTCAACAGAGTGTGCAGTTGGCACAGCAATTTGTACAATCGGATAGAGTTGTTGCAAGTGAGTTATGGCTCGCCCGTGTGACTCTTGCGAAGGGGGATCTTCATAAAGCAGCCAAAATGTTAAGTAGAATCAACGATACGGCGCAACGGTTGAATTTTACAAAGGAGATCCCTGGTATTACTGCTGCATATGTACTGGCGCTCCTTCGTCAGGACAATCTGAAAGAAGCAACGCGATTATCATGGGACAGAAATCATGCGCTTAGTCAGTCCAGGGTATTGTTGAGACAGAGCGCTACTAAAGAGGCATTTGGTATTATGGAATCCTGTCTTCGCTTGGCCATAACCAAAGGCTTCAAGGATGAACAGCTCAAGGCAACAATCCTACTGGCGGTTATCCATGAGGAACATGGAAATAGAACAAAAGCTACCGAGCTCTTGATTGAGGCAATGACGATGGCAGAGCCAGCAGGCTTCATTCGTGTATTTGTAGACGAAGGTGTTGTCGTGCACAGTCTTTTGAAAAGGATGACAGCACGTGGTGACTCACGTTTATATCTGCTTCAATTACTGGCTGCATTTGAAGCTGAGGACAATAGAATAGTAATGTTCTCGGGAGAGGCTGATGTACATCCGTGTGTTTCCGAACTGCGGATTGATCCGTTAAGCGTGAGAGAGCTCGAAGTATTACATCTCATTGCACAGGGGAGATCCAATCGGGAGATTAGTGAGATACTTCATATCGCGCTTCCTACCGTGAAAGGACATAACCGGATTATTTTTGATAAATTGCAGGTGAACCGGCGAACCGAAGCAGTGGCAAAAGCACGTGAATGGAACCTCCTGTAAGTGATGTATCCTCGAAACGATACTTTAGTATCTAGGGTCCGAACCCACTTTCCCGATATACTGATGGCAAACATGAACATGTGGGGGAAGATATGAGAGCTATCATATGTACAAAGTATGGATCACCAGATGTGTTGCAGCTTAAAGACGTAGCGAAGCCATCACCCAGGGATCATGAGATTCAAATCAAGATCTATGCGACGACCGTTACATCCGGTGACTGTAGAGTTCGCAGTTTCAATAGCCCATTCCTGTACTGGATACCCATGCGTCTATTTCTGGGAATCCGCAAACCCCGAAATTCGATTCTGGGTGTAGAGTTGGCAGGAGAAGTTACAGCGATGGGTAAGGAAGTGAAGCGATTTAAATTAGGTGATCAGGTATATGCCCTGAATGGAATGCGTTTCGGTGCTCATGCTCAATATATATGTTTATCCGAAGCGGCTCCAGTCGCTCTGAAACCGGTCAATGCAACGTATGAGGAAGCAGCAGCTATTCCGTTCGGTGGAACCACGGCCTTGCATTTCCTGCGTAAAGGGAAAATTAAACGTGGATATAAAGTGCTTGTCTATGGAGCTTCGGGAGCAGTAGGAACTGCTGCTGTGCAGCTTGCCAAATATTTTGGAGCAGAAGTAACGGGGGTATGCAGTACAACGAATGTGGAGTTCGCGAAGTCACTTGGGGCCGAGCATGTTATAGATTATATGAAAGAAGACTTTACAGAAACAAGTCAGCGGTATGATCTGATATTGGATGCAGTCGGCAAAGTCTCCAAAGGTCAATGTCAGCACCTATTGGCACCTAACGGCACGTATGTCACTGTTGATGGGCAAGGCATCGCAAAGGTCACTGCAGAGGATCTGATACTTCTTAAAGAATTGATAGAGGCTGGTGAGATCCAAGCAGTGATTGACAGACGTTATCCCTTGGAGCAAATTCCGGAAGCTTATCGTTATGTGGAAACGGGGCGAAAAAGGGGTAATGTTGTTATTGCGGTCAAACATGAGAACTAATTGGCAGTGCGGCCTCATTGAGTTGAAACGGGGCCTAACGAATCTGATAGACAGGTACACGCCATGATCGATGCTGAACAATTAGCCAACCTATAGCAAGCAGTCATTTTGAGATACATGAGGTTAACCGATTGGTGAAAGGGAATGAAGAAGCCGCTCTCGGTCATGGGACCAAGAGCGGCTTCTTCACATGCCAGTTCGCATGTCAGCCAGCTATTAAGCTTTAACTTGTTCTCCAGCAAATACTTCAACGTTCATTGGAGCGGCCATGAATGCTGCTGCTTGTTGAACAAAAGCTTGGAAATGTGCGCTTGTGTTGTGGGAAGCTGTAGCAGCTTCATCTTTCCACAGCTCGATCATTGTGTATTGTTGTTCGCGTTCTGTGCTTTTTGCCAGGTCATAGCTAATGTTACCTTCTTCTTGACGTGTTGCAGCGATCAGTTCTTTGGTTGCAGCGAGGAATGCTTGCTCTTGGTCCGGTTTAACTTGCAGATGAGCGTGAATGATAATCATAATATTTAACCTCCAGATTTGTGTTTGGGATGTGTTAGAAATATATACTAATGTACCAATATAATCGTGACTTACAGGGAAACAGTCCCTGATATTATGCCCAAGTAGTGATGGTTTCTACAGGCAGACGGTAAGAAGGGTGACCTTCTTTGGCCGATTTACCGATCGAGATCAACATAACCGCTTGATAACGCTCTTTGTCCATGCCAAATGCTTCGGCAATTTGATCTTTTTCGTAACCACCGATTGGGTTAGTATCATAACCGTGCGCACGTGCTACAAGCATTAATTGCATGGAAGCAAGTCCAGCGTCGATCATATTAACTTCGCGAATAGCGGAAGCAGGCATATTTTCATAATAAGGCAATACTTTTGATAGTTGCATATCTTTGACTTCTTGTGGCATATAACCGAGTTCTACAGCTTTACCAAAAATTTCTTCCATATGTTCAGCGTTGTTCATGTCAATGAATACGCCAATGACGGCGGAGGAAGTCAAAACCTGATTTTGATTGAATCTTGCAAGAGGAGCAAGTTTTTCTTTGCCTTCTGCCGTATCTACAACCAGAAAACGCCAAGGCTGCAAATTGATCGAAGATGGTGCACGGGAAGCCTCTGCCAGAATTTCAGTCATTTCTTCACGGCTGATTTTCACTTTAGGGTCGTAAAGCTTAACAGAACGGCGACCGTAAGTAATTTCGTTAAAATCATTGGTCTTTTGGAATTTGCTTTGAATTGTACTCATGTATGGATCTCTCCTCTATATATGGGTTAGAAATTGTTCTGCATACGTTCCAGGTATTCAGCGAGCGCTTGAACCTCGTCTACACTGAAATCCTGCAAAATCTGATTGATAAAATTGGTCTTCTCAGCTTTGTAGCCTTCAATCTGCTTCCGACCGTGGTCCGTCAGACGAACAAAAGTGACCCGATTATCTTCGGGGTTCTTACGTCTTGTAACCATTAGGTCCACCTCAAGTTGCTTCAGGTGACGTGTAATGGCAGCACTATCTATGTTGATCATTTTCTGAAGCATAGACTGGTTAATCTCATCGACCTGATCGAGCTCATGCAGAATCTCAAATCGTGAAGAACTGATGCCAGTACAGCGTTCGAACTTTGGACTGATTTTGTTGCCCAACACGTTCAGCAGGTTGATGATCTGTTCTTCTTTGGAAACAATACGTGTCATGACTAGACCTCCCGGGTGAATCTGAATCATGAACAACGGCGTATGTTAACCAATAATTAAAATTGCAGTATACAATGCCATTGCCTAATGATTATTTGGATGCTCTCGATCATTGATGTATCAATATTTGATGCCTCAATCATTGATGGCTCAATTAATATATCATGCCTTTTATGATTTTGCAACGGTTAGAAAAGGTGCTGATGCTGGCGCTATTATCCCGCTACGTATACATTGCAGTCCGTATAGGGTGTCCAAATGGATAAGTTAATATTGATTATTTATGTTATTGAGAATTATTATCAACCTAATTTATAATGATATGAAATGTACATAATGAGCGAAAATAACAGGCAGTTCATAACAGCAACCAAGAAGGTATGTCGATGTAGTATGGCGGGAGGGAAAGTACAGCGGATATGAATTTGAATGATCACATCAGGTTGTGGAATCATGTTTTTGTCAAAGTTACATGGATTCACTGGAGTTGCAGTTGGATAGTATAAAGAATTTACTATTGTGAGCTAAAAAATAGAGTGTAATCAGTTCATCAGAGAATCTGATCAGAGCAGGGAGGGGACGTCAGCATGGAGGAAAATGATTGGATCAAACGACTGGAACAACTACATTTCTCTGCAGTCCACGTCTGCCATTACTCCAGCAATCCGGGGGCTGTTCAGCGAAGGGTCTGGAAGCGGTTCGCCATTTGCAGGGTTATCGCAGGCAAGGGATCTTTGTCTATGAATGACGTAGTACATACCGTGTCTCAAGACGATTGGTTTTTGTTGAAGCCAGGAATGCAAGTGGAATTTCAGACGGATATGGAAGCACCTGTCCGATATCAGATCATTTTATTTTCATGTGTGGCGCTTACCCGGAGTCGCAATGCTTGGCATACCGAGCCGTTTGATGTTCCTGTGACGGGCAAGCTTAATGCTCCTTCCAAAACACGTGATATTCAGGAGATGATGGATACCCTGGTGAGTGGAAAGCATTCTTTCACGAGTCTGGAAAAGACGCGCAGGAAACATCTTTTACATCAGTTGTTAATTCAGTTAATGATGCACGTGAAAGAAGCAACTCCCCCTGTAGCAGGGATGGATCTGGCACTTGAATATATGACGCATCAGTATATGGAAGACATTCGAATGGATCAGATGGCCCGCATGGCAGGGCTTAGTGTGAATCATTTTATAAGAACATTCAAACGGCAATTAAATATGACCCCGATTGAATATATCCTGAAACTACGAATGGCGAAGGCCAAGCAGCTGTTATTTTCTTCAGATAAAATCAAGGAAATTGCGGAGCGAGTGGGTTATAGGGACGAGCACTATTTCAGCAGAGTCTTCAAGAAAAACGAAGGAATCGCCCCAACGTTGTATATGAAAAATAAAGTAAATCGCATTGCCACCTTGTATTACGGGTTGGACGATTATGTGATAACGCTCGGTTTGAGACCTGTGTCCGCATTATCCTATGGTCAGAGGGTGGCTCGTCATGTTGCCATACCTGTACTTCAAGCGCACAGTCATCAGGGACTTATCCTGGATAGCTTCAATCAGAATTATGATGGTTTGAGGCGAGTCCAACCGGACCTGATCATTACAAGTGATCGTTTGGAGCCGAATGACTCCCTGCATCGTATCGCGCCTACCGCCATGCTGGAGCATACCAACCAATTTGGCGAGAGGCTTCTGTATATGGCGGACATTATGGGGCGTACCGAACAGGCTGTACAGTGGATTGAACAGCATGCTGAACTGAGCCGGGTTCTTCGAGGGCGCATTCAATCGAGGTGGGGGAAGCAGAGTGCCATGTTCATCCGGGTGACTTCTCATTTCTACCGTATGTATGGATTGAATAACCAGACAGGGGCCCTGCTGTATGATGATCTTGGATTTCATTTGCCACGTGATTTTCCGGAACAACAGTGGGCTGTGGAGGGTGAAGTTCGTGATTTGCAGTTATACGACGCGGATCATGTGTTTGTAATGGTCGATCCAACGGAAGAGGCACGCGCTCAACTAAGGCAATTGCAGCAATCCAGTGAATGGTTGGCATTAAAGGCTGTTCAAGAAGGCCACGTATATGATGCAGGAGATATTTTCTTCAAAACGCTGGGTCCAACTGGACGCATGTGGGCCATGCGATATGTGGCAGAGCAACTTGGGGTTACCTTACGGTGATATTGTGCAAGAGAAGAGAGTGGAAAAATCCATGGTAAGCCTGTTTGCTTTTCCCTACTATAGTGATAATGATTATTATTATTAAATAGTAGAGGGGATTTACTACAAATGGTAAGACAGAGAGCAGCAACTATGTTACTGTTGGCCCTGCTTGTGCTCGTTTTGGCGGCATGTGGCAAGGCCTCAGATGTAACGGAAGCAATGCCTCCGCAACAGGATACACCTGTGGAAGAGAGTGGTACGCAAACGATTGAGCATCTTAAAGGAACAGCGGTTGTACCGCAAAAGATAGAGCGTATGGTGGTATTATCTGCTGCTTACATCGATCACATGTTGACGATTGGTGAGAAACCAGCAGGCGTTAATGTAGAAGTTCGTTACGGAGGAGATTATCTGTCTTACCTTGCAGATCAGCTTGCCGGTGTTCCAACGGTAGGGTCGGCAGATAGTCCTAACCTGGAGGCTATCCTTCAGATTGATCCGGATGTCATCGTTATTGAGAGTCGAACTGCCGAGAGTACGTATGATCAGTTGGAGAAAATCGCTCCTACGATTGTACTTGGTACCGAATGGCTGGATTATGCTGATGATACAACGTATTGGACACAGGATCTGTTGAACATTGCCGGGATGTACAACAAAGTGGATCTGGCGAAAGAAAAGATAGCCGAGGTAGAGCAGCAGGCGAAGCAACTAAAAGCGAAGATCGAACAACTGGATCAAAAAAAGCTGGCTTATTTGCGTGTAAGAGAGAAGACCTTGCAAATTTACGCGGCAAAAGGACATCCAACCAACACACTTTTGTATCATGATCTTGGATTTGTGCCAACGGCTGTGACACCTGCCGAACAACGCGAGGACCTGTCCATGGAGAAAATTGCAGATGTGGATGCTGATTTCGTAGTTCTGGAGATTGACCCGAATGCCGATGAGTATTTAAACAGCATCAACGCAAGCTCACTCTGGAAGGGAGTACCGGCTGTTGGGGCAGATCAGGTCTATACGACAGACTCGTTTTGGTTGTTTAAGGGCTGGGGAGCGATTGGGCGAAGCGAGATTATCAACGAAGTTGAAGACATGATTCAATAGATGGCAGGATATCCAGAGCATGACTATTCAGAGATGTCGGAAGCATTACAGCATTTTTTTGTGACGACGATCCGAGCGAATTGCGATGATTCCAAGTATACTTTCCATGTGAAGGATCTGCTGAATGAAGAGAAACGAAACTCGATATTGCGTGAACAGGCTATGCAGCAAGGGCTTCAACTGGGCGGCAAAGGAAGTGCGGCCGTCGGTACACTTTTTGCCAAGCGTTACTCCGTATTCGTTATGTCCGTGATCTCAGCATTCAGTCTATACGATACTATACTTAGCGTTGCATACGATGATGTGAGGTTTGAGTTGAATGGAGCAGGTGGCATGCGATATGAGACTCGGCTGGAGAGAACCTCTCTGGAGGGTGAAGATCCTGTTCAGCGCAGGTCAGAGAGCGGCTTGCTCAAGAAGAGAGTGCTGTTACATCTGGAACCTGTCCTGCGAGCGGTAGCCGTAGCTACAGGAGCGAGCGATAAGGTCATGTGGTCTCTGGTTGCGCATAATGTGCAACAATTGTATGCACGTATGATCAATGATCAGAGCATATGGAAGACAGATGAACGGCTTGCAAAGATTCAAGCAGATCAAACCTTATGGCTGGATCGGCAAAACGATAATGCATGTGCATGTACATTTGCGAATGAGCTACAGCGCTTCGAACATTCCGCGTGGCAGGGACCGCCGTTCTTGATACGCCGATATTGTTGTTTGGCTTATCAGGTTGGGAGCAGCAGTCACGCACATGCATATTGTAACAGTTGTCCGAAGCTGGATTCGGAATCCCGAATGCGCAAACTTCTCCAGCAGTGAACTGACACTTTTGTACTACATGGTACGAATCTGTTTCAGGCAATCCATGTTTTCTTCGGTTTCCAGTGGATAGAAACCTGTGATCGACAAGTTACACAACCTGCAGCGGCTTGAGCCAGCGTCTGCGGGTTTGTTGGCTTTGGACGGGTCCTGATACCTTTGCATTGAGAGATAGTATTCGTTATACTTCAAGCTATTGATCAATTAATCACTAACTATTGGAGGACGGATTATCATGGCTAAGGATACAGCAGCGTCGGTTAACCGGCGAAATGATATTATCTCTGCAGCGATTGAGGTCTTCGCGGAAATTGGCTATTATCGTGCAACGACAGCCCAAGTGGCTGAGAAGGCACAGATCTCACAACCGTATATATTTCGTTTTTTCAAAACCAAAGAAGCGCTATTATTAACTGCACTTGAGGTCTCGTGGACTCGGGTGATTGAATCGTTTCGAAGTGTAGTGGAGAAGGCGACACCAGATCAGTTGGAGAATGATCTCATTGAAGCCTACGATAAGATTCTGGAATCTCACAAGAATGAAATCTTGCTTCAGATGCAGGCGCAAACGATCCGGGAAGAAGTTATTCGTCAGGCCATGCAAAAAGGCCTTAGTGATGTAAGAACCATGGTACTGGAAGCTTTCACAGTTGCAGGAATTGCTGAACCACTGAAAAGAACAATGATATTCCTGGCGATCGGGATGTTGTGTAATATCTCTACTGCACTGGATATGCCGGAGCTGAAGGAGCGATAGAGAGGGAGGAAAATTCCCTTTTGAATTTTAGTTATTGATCAATCACTAAATATGGTTTATATTGTTTTCAGATAAGTAATTGATCAATAACTAAATGGATGGAAGAGGTCGATATACGATGAAAAAAGCTATTGTAATTGGAGCCACAGGTGGAACAGGTGCAGCGATCACGGAGGAATTGATTAGACGAGGGATTTCTACGATCGCATTTGGGCGCTCCCGTCAAAAACTGGAGCAACTTGCGGTAAAGTTGGGAACTCCAGATCACCTGCAAAACGTAGTGGGAGATGCATTTCGGTCGGATGATATTGTGGCTGCTTCCCAGGGTACCGATGTCATATTTCATTGTGCGAATGTCCCTTATAACGAGATGGAGAGCAGGCTGATTCCGCTCGGCGAATCCGTGATGGCGGCGGCAGAACACCTGGGTCTGAACGTGGTTGTAATAGACGGAATCTACCCCTATGGCAGAAGACAAATGAAGGAGGTAACGGAAGAACATCCGAAACAGCCACATACCCGCAAAGGCAAGACACGACTTGCCTATGAACAGATGTTATTCAGCATAAGATGGAGCAGAGCTCAGGTGATGATCGTACGTTTGCCGGATTATTATGGCCCAACAGCTAATCAGGCTTCCTATCTGGGTTCAACACTTGAAGCGATAGCGAAAGGAAAGATGGCTTTTTTTATCGGAAATATGAAGGTACCGAGAGAGTATATCTATTTACCGGATGCTGCGGTCATGGTGGTGGAGCTGGCAAGCAGAGATACGACGTATGGACAGAACTGGAACATTCCTGGATCGGGGATCATCTCGGGTCATGACATCGTGCGTATGGCACAGAAGGTTGCGGGGAGAAGCAAACCTGTGATGGCGTTAGGAAAAGTGGGATTGTCGTTGATCGGACTGGGTGTACCCGTTATGAAAGAAATTGTAGAAATGTTATATCTGACCGAGGAACCGCTGGTTTTGAGCAGACAGAAGTATGAGGAACGTATTGGCCCGGTTGTGGCAACCTCTTTTGAAGAAGGAATTGCTTTGACGATTAAAGAGCTGCAAGGGGAATAGAGGGAATATATTTTTTGAATTAATTGTAATTGATTGATCACTAACTATGGGGGGCATAGGCATATTGAATATGGGGTGGTGCTACGAATGGTATTGTGTGGTCTGTGCATGAGATTACCTAAAAAACTTCTTAACGGAGTTGCGCCTATGGACAAATTCGTAAAGTTGTAATAAGTTAGTTTGAAGATATTCGAAATATCTTTCAGAAATTGAACTAATAAGTGAGGTGGATTTCATGATTCCTATTTTGGGACGCATTAACGAATTAAGTCGAAAACAACGCAGCAGCGTCGGTTTGACAAAAGCAGAACAGAGCGAGCAGCATGAGCTTAGAAAACAATATTTGCAGGCTATTCGAGGTCAGGTACTGACAACCATGCTGGCAGTATCCGTTGTGGACCCACTGGGTCATGATGTGACCCCTGAGAAATTAACTAATGAAAAATTGCAGCGCCGTGAACAGGCCGGCCAATAGCATTCCATTAAAAAGACAGACCAAAAGTTACATCTTGGTCTGTCTTTTTTATTTTCTGTAAAGCATCGATCTAGAAGAAGCAACATCAAAAGAAGAGGGTACCGTCCAGTTAGGGTTTCGTACGAATTAACAAGCATGTTAGATATTTTTAGTTTTGATGACAATAAAGCTACCGCGAACTTCAAATCATCCCCGATAACTCATATAATAACGCTAATATATGTCATGATTACAAGTGAAAAACAGAATCTTCTTCATATAACTAACAAAAAACTAACATCAACAATTAAAAAAAAGTTCATATGTGTCCTTGAAAGGGTTGATGAATCATGAGCCTGGAAGATTTGAATGAACGTGTGAAGAAAGATCTATCTTATTTGTCATTTGGTGGCTCAAACTGGGTGCGCCCAAGAGAACATACGGATGGTCATGTCTATGATGTTGTCATTGTGGGTGGAGGTCAGAGTGGATTAGGGGCGGCATTTGGACTTCTTCGTGAACGGATCTCTAATATTGTCGTGATTGACGAGAATACCTCAGGCCTTGAAGGGCCTTGGGAGACTTATGCGCGTATGGTTACTTTGCGCACACCCAAGCATCTGACTTCCATCGATCTGGGGATTCCTTCGTTAACCTTTCGCTCATGGTGGGAAGCACAGGTGGGGCCCGAAGGTTGGGAAGAGGTAGACAAGATCCCGCGTGGAGACTGGATGAATTATTTGCGCTGGTATCGGGAAGTATTGAATCTGCCTATTCTTAATGAGGTAGAATTGACGGTTGTTGAGCCTATGGAGAACGGAATACATCGACTTCATGTGAACAAGGCAGGAACTCAGAAGGATGTCCTACTTGCTCGCAAAGTCGTCCTTGCTACCGGAATACAAGGTGGAGGAGAGTGGCATGTACCTTCCATGATTGCTGACAGATTACCTCGGGAATTGTATGCCCATACGTCTGAAGCGATTGAGTTTGATCGTTTAAAAGGTAAAAGAATTGCGGTGCTTGGTGGTGGTGCTTCTGCTTTTGACAACGCGAGCTATGCCCTTGCCACAGGTGTGGCGGAAGCTCATGTATTTGTACGGCGGGAACAGCTGCCTAGTGTTAATCCCATTCGTCAGATGGAACAATCCGGTATGATCGAGCGATACCACGCTCTTCCGGTTGCTGATAAATATGAAGTGATCTCTCATTTCTTCAAATTCAATCAACCACCAACCAACGATACGTTTAATCGTGCGGCAGCCTGGCCTGGATTCGAATTACATTTGAACTCGCCTTGGCTGAGTGTAGAAGCATCGGATCAGGGAGCGATTGTGCATACCCCACAGGGAACATTTACGTTTGATTTTCTGATTATTAGCACGGGTCTGCTCAGTGATCCGGCACTACGTCCTGAACTGAGGCTTGTGGAGCCACTTATCGCGCGTTGGGAGGACTGTTATCAGGCTCCGCCAGAGCATCGCAATGCATTACTGGATGCACATCCATACCTGAGTTCCGGGTTTGCGATGACGAGCAGGAGTGAGCAGGGTGAGAAAACGCTGCACGGACTGTTTGTATTCAACTACTCTGCACTTGCCAGTTGTGGTCTGTCGGCATCGGCAATATCGGGAACCAAGAGTGCGGTGCCCAAACTGGTCTCTGCCATAGCGGATCAGTTGTTCCTCGATGATCGTGAGGTTATTCTGCAACAATTCTATGCGTATGAAGAAGAGGAATTTACGGCTACATGGGTGAAAAGTGGTGCCCTCGGCTAAACGAATACTCCATAAGTTAGTGAGCGTGTGGCATCTGATGCTGCACGTTTTTTTATTTTTCACGGGATGAAGGTTACACTTGCCTCTAATTTGTTGTAAAATGTCGGTTGGAACATGTTAAAGGCAGGGATAATAGATGAATGAAATGAACTATGAGCAATTTAGGGCTCATTTGAAGAAAGCGTCGCGTAAACGAAATGTACCTTTGATTAAAATCGTTGCATTTCAAGAGAGATACATGAAGATTGAAGAAGTTCAATTTTACGATGTGGAACAAAATCATATGAGTGTTCAGGCCTGCAATACGTTGTGGATGCATCTGGAGAATAAATCTTTCCGTAATATGGTGTCCCAACATTTGCAGTTTTATAGAGACATGGAGAATCTCGGTCGGCATTCCTTTGAGAATCTGATCAAAGAACTATATGATACGTCTGTTCCTGTGCTGCTCGATTACAATCCCGCTGATTATTATAGTTTGGGCCAATTGGCTGAGATTCTGGTCATGGATGAGGAGAGGTTGATTGAACAATTGGAGATGGGCCGCTTCAAGGGGGCTTTTATTAATGAAGAAGGCAAATGGCTTAAACCCAAACCGGATGCAATGGTTGTAGAGTCATAAACGCGCATGAAAATCCTATGAATAGTTAAATCCTGCAATGCCGCGCTTGAAGCGCCGGATGCTGCAGGATTTTTAATGGATACGATGAGCACGGAATGACATCTTTATGATGGTGCGGAAGAGTATGAGTTGCGTAAGTCGAAAGATGCGGTTTTTGAAGGTTTTTAAATTATTTTGAATGAAAGTGGTTGTTTTTTGAGGGATTTATGATACTATAGAAGCAGTTGGAGGAATGAAGATGCTGACTGAAGAACGATATGCTGCAATTATAGAGCGCTTACATTTACAGGGAATTGTGAAATTGCAAGAGCTTGTTGATATTTTAGGTGCTTCTGAATCAACGATTAGACGAGATTTGATTGATTTGGAGAGTCGTCAGATGCTCAAGCGCATCCACGGCGGTGCCGCACTGGTGAATGAAAAAACGCTGGAACCGGGCATGGAAGAAAAAACGTTCAAAAACATTCAACAAAAAACGACGATTGCCCGTTTGGCTGCACAGGAGATCGAAAATGGCGAATGCATCTATCTGGATGCAGGTACGACAACGTTAGCCATGATTCCCTTTATTGAAGCCAAGGACGTAACGGTTGTTACCAACGGGCTTTCACATGTTGAAGCATTGGTCAGCAAGCGCATTCGCAGCTACTTGCTTGGAGGTATGATGAAAATTCATACCAAAGCAGTCATTGGCAGTATTGCATTACAGAACATGGATAATTTCCGTTTTGATAAATGTTTTCTTGGAAGCAATGGAGTGGACCCTGAGATGGGGTATACAACACCTGATCCCGAGGAAGCCTTGATTAAAAGGCGTGCACATCAATTGTCGGGAAAATCTTATGTGCTGGCTGATTCCAGCAAAATAGGGGAAATTACTTTTGCCAAATTGTTTGATTTGGAGGAGGCCGATTTGATTACCGAGCATATGCCAGAACACTGGCGGCCTGGAATCGCCCAGAAAACTAAAATAATTGAGGGATAACGATGATATATACGATAACACTTAACCCGTCCATTGATTACATCGTGGAAGTGGATGAGCTGAAGCTTGGCGGACTGAATCGAATGAATCGGGATTTGAAGCTCCCTGGTGGCAAAGGCATTAATGTCTCTCGCATCCTGAATCAACTTGGGGCAGATAACACGGCTATTGGTTTCCTTGGTGGATTCACGGGACGTTTCATTAATGACAAGTTGCATGAAGATAACATCCGAACTGACTTTGTTACGATTGCAGATGATACCCGCATTAACATTAAGCTGAAGCATGGAGAAGAGACCGAAATTAATGGTCTTGGACCTGCAATAAGCGCAGAAGAGGCAGATCAGTTGCTACGCAAATTATCTTCATTGCAAAAAGGAGATATTGTCATTCTGTCTGGAAGTGTGCCACCTTCTCTTGGATCGGATTTCTATGATCGTCTCATTAAAGTATGCAAGCAAACGGGTGCCGAATTCGTAATTGATACGACTGGACCTGCGCTAATGGAAGCACTTGTACATGAACCATTGCTGGTGAAGCCGAATCATCATGAGTTGGCTGAACTGTTCGGTGTAACCATCGAGACTCGCGAGGAACTGGTGTTATACGGGCGTAAGTTGCTCGAAGCCGGTGCTAAACATGTGTTGATCTCCATGGCAGGCGAAGGTGCATTATTCATTACCAAAGCGGAAGTTCACCATGCGAATGTGCCAAAAGGTAGCGTGAAAAACTCAGTGGGTGCCGGAGACTCCATGATTGGCGGATTCGTAGGTACCTATGTCCTGAACGGGGACCTGCTGGAAGCTTTCCGGACAGGGGTTGCATCCGGAAGCGCGACTGCGTTCTCCGATGACCTGGCAACACGTGAACGAATTGATGAACTGCGTAATCAAGTAACCATTACGGCGATCTAGTCAAACGGGCATATAAATGTATTCATTGTAATGTAGTGCGGCCTGCACATCGCAGGCCGATAGAACTTAAGGGAGTGTACCAAGATGAGAATAACAGACTTGATGATCCAGGAAACGATGATCATGGACCTGCAAGCCACAACCAAAGACGAGGCTATTGATGAATTAATTGCAAGCCTTAATAGAAGCGGACGTATTAATGATCCGATCCTGTTCAAGGAAATGATCTATAAAAGAGAAGCTGAATCCAGCACAGGTATTGGTGGCGGAATTGCGATGCCTCACGCCAAAACTACAGCGGTGAATGAACCAACGGTTGTATTTGCCAAGAGTAGAAAAGGACTTGATTTTGAAGCGTTGGATGATCAGCCAGCTCATGTGTTCTTCATGATTGCGGCTCCAGAAGGCGCAGGTAATACCCATCTGCGTACGCTTGCAGCTCTTTCCAGGTTGTTGATTGATAGCGATTTCATCTCACAACTGATGAGCACAGACACACCTGCAGAAGTCAGTGCATTGTTTGATGCCAAACAGGCGGAAGCAGCAGAGAAGGAAGCCGCCAAAGAGAAAGCAAAGGCTGAAAAAGCTGCAAATGCCGTATCCGCTTCTACTACTACTAAGCAACAGAATACCTCTGGTGTGATTGTAGGTAATGCGAATTCGGAGGATTTTGTTGTTGCGGTTACAGCCTGTCCGACAGGTATAGCTCATACATTTATGGCTGAAGATGCACTCAAAAAGAAAGCTCAGGAAATGGGCATTAATATTCGCGTAGAGACAAATGGCTCTGAAGGCGCACAGAATGTTCTCACTGCTGACGAGATTGCCCGCGCCAAAGGGGTTATCGTTGCCGCAGATAAAAATGTGGAGATGGCACGTTTCGATGGTAAACCGGTATTGCAAAGACCGGTGAGCGATGGAATCCGAAAATCCGAAGAACTGATTCGCAAGGCCGTTAACGGCGATGCACCGATCTATCGCAGTCAGGGCGGAAATGCCAAGGAAGAGGGCGCAAGCACTGGCAAGGTTAGTGTAGGTAGCAAAATCTATAAAGATCTGATGAATGGTATCTCGCATATGCTGCCATTCGTTGTAGGTGGCGGTATCCTGCTAGCAATCTCCTTCTTGTTCGAACAGATTGCTAGTCCTGAAAATCCGATTGTACAACTGCTTCAAACCATCGGTGGCGGAACAGGTGCGTTCCACTTCCTGATTCCGGTACTTGCCGGATTTATCGCGATGAGTATTGGTGATCGCCCGGCCCTGATGCCTGGTATGGTCGGTGGATTGATGGCAGTTAACTCGAACGCTGGTTTCCTTGGCGGTTTGGCTGCCGGTTTCCTGGCTGGTTATGTAGTCATTGGACTCCGTAAGTTGTTCAAAGGTTTGCCGAAAGCGCTAGATGGCTTAAAACCAATCTTGCTGTATCCGGTATTCGGCTTGCTGATCGTGGGTGCAATCAGTTTCTATGTGTTTGATCCAATCTTTGGTTCCCTGAATACTTGGCTTGTAGACGCACTTGGTAATCTGGGTACAGGTAATGCGGTATTGCTGGGCGTGCTGCTTGGCGGCATGATGTCCATCGATATGGGTGGACCTTTCAACAAAGCGGCTTACACGTTCGCCATTGGCGTATTCACATCCAGTGGTAACACAGACGGTGCATGGATGGCAGCGGTTATGGCAGGCGGTATGGTACCTCCTCTGGCCATTGCACTTGCAACCACGTTCTTCAAATCCAAATTCACGGAGCAAGAACGCAAGTCTGGCCTGACTAACTATGTACTTGGATTCTCTTTCATCACAGAAGGTGCAATTCCATTTGCTGCGGCTGATCCATTACGTGTATTGACTTCATGTATTCTGGGTTCCGCTGTTGCCGGCGGACTGACACAACTGTGGAGCATTAATGTACCTGCTCCGCATGGCGGGATCTTCGTTGCAGCACTGGCGAACCACGCACTGTTATTCCTGCTCGCTGTTGCGATTGGTGCTGTGATCTCCGGTCTGATCCTGGGACTGTGGAAGAAGTCGCCAACGCTCGTGAAGTAACCATAAGGATTAGTACTAGAGGTTAACATGTCATTGTTATGATGATTAAAATATAAGAAGCATCCCCTGAGTGGAATTCACTTGGGGGATGCTTTTATATTTATCTGTGGTAAAATAAAAATAATTATGTTATGAAACTAGGTTTCGTCTAATGAAACAAATGTAGGAGGAATTGGAATGGCTGATGTAATCAAGAGTCAGGTACAGAAGCAGTTTGCAAAAAATGCGGAGAAATACGTTACAAGTGCTGGACATGCCAAAGGTGAGGATCTCGCGCTGCTCGTGGCTTCATCTCAAGCCACTCCGGATATGAGGGTGCTGGATATCGCCACTGGGGGAGGCCATGTAGCTAATGCTCTGGCTCCACTTGTGCAGCAGGTGACAGCCTTGGATCTGACGGAGGAAATGCTCCAGGTAGCTGAACGGTTTATTCGGGGAAATGGGCATCGTAATGTAGATTTTGTAGCCGGGGATGCAGAGAAGCTGTCTTTCGACGATGATTTCTTTGACCTTGTCACCTGCCGAATCGCTGCACACCATTTTCCAGACGTTTCTTCCTTTGTCTCTGAGGCACTACGCGTCTTGAAGCCTGGTGGAAGGTTGTTATTGATTGACAACGTGGCTCCTGAACGCGATGAGAATGACCAGTTTTACAATGAAGTGGAGAAGTATAGAGATGCAAGCCATGTTCGGGCATGGCGCAAGACGGAATGGATTCACTTGCTGGAGTATGCCGGATTCCGAATGGAAACAATGGTTTCCTTCCAGAAACGCTTTAAGTTTGAAGAATGGTGTAACCGTGCAGCACTGCCGAGTCAAGAGAGAAGGGAACTTGAAGCGAGTATGTTGAGTGCACCATCTATCATCAGAACATTTTTTAACTTTGAAGAGACCGGGCAAGGTAACCTCGTTAGCTTCCAAGGAGAAAGTGTGTATATTCAAGCCATTAAGCCGACTTATGGATAAAAATAAAACAGGCAGACGTACCTTGAATAGGTATATCTGCTTGTTTTATTTTGCATATTTAAAACCGAAATATCGGCTCAGGGTTTGAGTATAACCTTGGTGCATTCATCTTCATGATCGTTGAAAATGCGGTACGCATCGCTTGCATTCTCCAGCGAAATTCGATGGGAGATGATCTCGGTTGGATCAAATTCACCAGCAGTGATCTTGCGGAACAACTCAGGCATATAATGTATAATAGGGGCTTGTCCCATTCTGAGATTAATATTACGTTCAAACAGATTGCCTAACGGAAACATGTTGTAGGATGAACCATACACACCCGTCAATTGAAGGGTGCCGAATTTGCGGATAGCTTTCATGCCGATTTCGATCGCGCTTAGGGTGCCGCCGTGAAGTTTTAGCTTCTGCCCGATTTCTTCCAGCATGTTCTTTTTGCCATCCATACCCACACAGTCGATAACAACGTCGGTCCCGCCTTTTGTAATCTCACGAATGTGCTCGCCCATATCGTCGTAATCCTCAAAATTAAAGATCTCTGCATCATTTAAGCGTTTGGCTTTCTCCAGCCGATAGGGTAGTCGATCCACAGCAATAACGCGTTTGGCACCTTTCATCCAGGCGAACTTCTGCGTCATCAGCCCAATGGGTCCACTACCGAGTACAGTAACTGTATCTCCCGGTTTGACTCCTGCATTCTCGACACTCCAGTAAGCGGTTGGGAGAACATCGGACAGGAACAATAAAGCTTCATCTTCCAATTCGCAGGATTCCGGAATCACAAACGGTGTGAAGTTCCCGTAGGGGACACGCAATAATTCTGCCTGACCTCCGGGGTGGTTTCCGTAGCGTTCGGTGAATCCGAAATAACCACCTGTATGAATATCCGGGTTACCGTTGGAATTATCGCATTGGCTCTCCATGTCATGATTACAATAGAAGCATTCACCACAAGAGATATTAAAAGGCAGGACTACACGGTCCCCCTTCTTCACACGTGTCACTTCCGGACCCACTTCTTCTACAATGCCCATCGGTTCATGACCGATAACGTAATCTTTGGCAGCAGGCAAGGCTCCCTGATAAATGTGCAAATCGGATCCACATATGGCCGTTGAAGTAATACGAACGATAATGTCATCCTTCTGTTGCAGTTTGGGATCCTCAACCTCTTTGACTTGAATATCCTTGATTCCCTGAAACGTAACGGCTCTCATCTTCATATTCCTCCTTGTATAGTGGGATTCTCTGACAATTACCCTATTTCGGTACAAATGATAGAGGTGCATACTACATTCAATGACACATCCTCAAAGCGATCAACTCCGGAATATCTCCAAAAACCATAATGTGTCTGTACCGGTATTCTATATATAGTGTCCCAATGCCGCGGGTACATATCCCACATCTCCAGCCCGATAATTAAATGTGTGAGCAATGCCATTGCCTCCGAAGACGGTCATTCTTCCTTGTCCTGTCAGATAGTATGGCCATTCATCTGCATTGGGATGCCAGTGCAATTCCCGTACACCTCCAGGCGTCAGACTCATGTTCACGCCACGGGATTTCCAGACTGATTTATAAGGAAACGCTGCTCATATATCTCATTAACTCGATGTAGAACGGCAGGGCCTTGCTCTGTGAAACGAAGGGCTGTCGCTTTATTTTTAACCAGAAACGTACCGGATTCATGTCTGGTTGATGAGAAGGCCCCATTGTAGAGCAGGGACGCGCCATGGCTCGGATGGGGAAAGAACCATTTCATAATGGGTTTGATATAGAAGGGCAAGCCGGATGTTTTATTGCCTCTTAGCGTATTATTTCCACCGGGATCTACACTTAGCAGTTGTATGCCATCCGCTTTGGCAGACTTGGCAACCTCGCGTGTCCATAGAGAGAGGCCGAGCTTCGAAATGGCATAGGGCCCAAACAGCTTTTTGAATTCAGTCGGACGTTCCAGAGTGTTCAGATCGAATTGTTTGACCATATTGAAAGCAGTGGTAGAGGTATTAACGACTGTTTTCATTTGTCCTTTGAGCAATAGATCAACTAAATCCATGTAGATGATGTAAGGGACCACAGTCTGAAGTTCAAAGTGCATTTCATGTCCCTGATCAGAAAAACGAAGTTCAGCAGCGCTACCTCCTGCATTGTTAAATAAGACATCAATCGAATCGGTATCGGATTTAATCTGATCCAGTGCCGTTCTCAGACTGTCGTAGTTGGTCAGGTTAGCCTGAACCAACCGGAGCTGGCCTGATCGTAATGCGTTCTGAATATCGGTATCGTCAGTAGGGAAAGTGGAACGATTAAGACCAATGACCTGCCAATGTTCGGCCAGTAACTTGCGGGTCAGTTCTAGCCCGATTCCTGACGTTGAGCCTGTGATAAGAGCGGTGCGAAGTTGATTTTGTATATTCATATATACCTCCAGAAAGAATGGGATTACAGAACGAATCTGTATGCTGCGCTCATTCTACAACTTGGAGTCGACTCCAAGTCAAGGGGGTAGATGGAAGAGCGGATCATGCTTGACTTGGAGCTGACTCCAAGTTGTAATATAGAGAGAAATGAATGTGGAGGAGGCCCATATGATGAGCGAAAATGAATTGTTCTCCATTAAAGAAACGTCAGAACAGGCTGGATTATCGGAAGATACGATTCGTTATTATGAGAAAATTGGACTTCTTCCCCGAGCTGAACGCAAGGTCAATCGTCATCGGGTATACCGCCCGGAGGATATTCAAACGATGAAGTTGATCACTTGCCTGAAAAAAACAGGGATGTCTCTGGAGGAAATGAAGCCTTATCTGCAGATGTCCATGGATTCGGATCTGGCAGATTTCCCGGAGGAACGGGAGATGCTGGTGAATCATCGGAAGAAAGTTGAAGCGCAGATTGCTTCGTTACAACAGGTAGTGGATTTTATCGACGAGAAGTTGCATAAACGAAGTATGTTTCCTGATGAATGCCCTATTACCGGTGAGAACCAAATGTCTGTATTTCAAAAAAAGAATATATTCTCCTGATGGTCATGCTTTCCATTGGAATTCGAAAACCCACGTCATAATGGCGTGGGTCTTTCTTTTTTTAATGTTCAATTTCGAGTGTATGGCGAAGGCGTTTGATATCGCTTTTTGGGGGAAGACCATACATTCGAGCATACTCCCGGCTGAATTGGGAAGGGCTCTCATAGCCGACTTGGAACGCGGCATCGGCGGCATCGGTTGAACCAGAAAGCATCATTCGCCGGGCTTCCTGGAGCCGGATCTGTTTCTGGAATTGCAATGGACTCATGGCAGTGATGGCTTTGAAATGATGATGCAAGGAGGAGGAACTCATGTTGACCATTGCAGCGAGCTGTTCAATTCGAAGTGGTTTAGCGTATTCGGACTGGATGACTTCGATGACTTCAGCGATGTGCTGTGCATGACTATTTTGAACCGCAAACTGCATAACAGAATGTCCATGTTCATCCTGAATAATGCGATATAGAATCTCACGGATGAAGAGTGGAGCAAGGACAGGAATGTCCTTGGGTGTGTCTAGCAATCCAACCAATCGGAATACGACTTCAAGTAGTGGGAGCTTGGTTGAACTAACAAACAACCCACGGCTTGTTAAGTTGTCTGGTTTGGGTGGTGCGCAAGGGGTATCACGAATCAGATCGAAGATCTGCCCTGGATCAAAATCCAGTCGCATGCATAGATAGGGATTTTCATTGGTTGCTTGCACAACCTGCCCTGAGATAGGCAAGTTTACGGAAGATACTAAATATTGAGATAGGTCGTAGGTATAGCTCTCCCGTCCCAGTATAACTAATTTGGACCCTTGGGCGACAATACAAAGGGCAGGCTGATGAACAGAAAATATGGGTTGTGAGATCTCTGAGGCGCGGATTAAGGCAAGCGAAGGAATTGCCGTCGCATGGATCCCATCAATAGGGGTGAAACGCCCGATTAGAGAAGCCAACTTTTGCTGTTGCTCTATAATTTCATGATCCATTTTCGTTGTTTTTAAAAGCATGAAGTGCAGCCCTCCTGTGAAAAGCTATTGCTATTATTTTAGAATTTCCCGGAGATATAGGCAAGAATGCTGTTGGATTTTTCTATCGGGCAGTCACTAATCCCCTTCATAATGAAGATGAACAAGAGAAACTTTTGAATCATGGAAGGGGGGCTGGAGCGATGGGACCTGAGCACATGGGAAGCAAAGAAGAACAAAAACATCCGTATGTAGGAATGTGGGTCACGAAGGATGGATACATCCGGCATGAACTTCTTCCTAATGGTCGATATGACGAATCGAGGGGCAATCGACAAAGTGCGTATAAGGGATGCTATGTCATACAGGGAGAACATATTGAATACGTGGATGATACGGGTTTTACAGCAGACGGAGACTTTAGAGAAGATATTTTGTACCATGCTGGCATGGTTTTGTATCGAGAGAATGCCAATAACCAATGAGAAGGAGTGGATTAATATGTCCAATGTAAAAGGGAAAGTCGTTGTTATTACTGGTGCAAGTAGCGGAATTGGGGAAGCAGTTGCTCGTTTGCTTGCACAGCATGGTGCACATGTAATTATTGGAGCGAGACGTGTGGAGCGCTTGGAGGAATTGGCCTCATCGATTCGTTTGGAGGGCGGTTCGGTTGAATATCAACCACTTGATGTGACTCGATTGGAAGAGATGCAGGCGATTGTCGATAAGGCTCGTACTCGGTACGGACATGTTGACGTTATTATTAATAATGCTGGTGTTATGCCGCTATCCCCTCTCGGAGCACTAAAGATTGACGAATGGAACCGCATGATTGATGTCAATATTCGTGGGGTGCTTCACGGTATTGCTGCTGGTCTTCCCATCATGAAACAGCAAGGTTTCGGCCAATTTATCAATATCGCCTCGATCGGTGCCTATGTTGTATCACCAACAGCCGCGGTGTACTGTGCAACGAAATATGCAGTCCGTGCAATTTCGGAGGGTCTTCGCCAGGAAGTGGGTGGAGATATCCGGGTAACACTCGTTTCTCCTGGTGTGACCGAATCGGAACTGGCGGATACGATCTCCGATGAAGAAGCGAGGGATTTGATGAAAGAGTATCGCAACATCTCCATTCCTGCCTCGGCAATTGCGCAAAGTATCCTATACGCCATCAACCAGCCTGCAGAGGTCGACGTGAATGAGATTGTAGTGAGACCTACAGCGAGTTTAGCTTAAGTTCAGAGTCTCTTTTGGTATATAATAGGTACAATGATATCGAAAAGAGGAATTCAACCTTGACCCTACAGCAATTAAAATATGTGATTGAAGTTGCCACACGTGGCTCGATGAATGAAGCAGCCAAACGGCTGTTTATCTCCCAGCCTAGTCTGTCGAACGCCATTCGGGATCTGGAGCAGGAGCTACGCATTACCATTTTTGAACGTACCAATAAGGGTATATCGCTGTCCAAAGAAGGCGTGGAGTTCCTGAGTTATGCACGGCAGGTGGTGGAGCAAGCCGAACTGCTGGAGAACCGGTATCTGAACGCGAAACCGTCGCCGCAGCATTTCTCCGTATCGACGCAGCATTATGCGTTTGCAGTGAATGCCTTTGTTCGTCTGGTACAGAAGTATGGTCAGGATGAATACGAGTTGGCCCTCCGGGAGACGAAGACCTATGAGATTATTCAGGACGTGAAAAGCCTGCGTAGTGAAATTGGCATCCTGTATTTGAATGAGTTCAATGCTAAAGTAATTAACAAATTGTTAAAAGATGCGGGTCTGGTTTTTACAAGCCTGTTCATGGCCAAGCCACATATTTTTATCAGTGTGAAGAACCCACTGGCGAAGCAGGAATCGGTTGCAATCGAACAATTACAGGATTACCCGTACCTGTCTTTTGACCAGGGAGAATACAATTCCTTTCATTTTTCCGAAGAAATCCTGAGTACGTTATCTCATCCGAAAAGCATCCAGGTCAATGACCGCGCAACGTTGTTTAATCTGTTGATTGGTTTAAATGGTTATACCATCTCTACAGGAGTGCTTAGCGCCGATCTGAACGGAAACGAGATCATTCCTGTTCCGCTGGAATGTGAGGAATCCATTAATGTAGGCTGGATAAGTCACAAGAGTACTTCTCTCTCCAATCTGGGCGTGGAATATGTCCAGGCTCTGCATGAGGCTATAGGCTCTTAATAATGTTGAAAGGTTCATAAAAAAGGCTGTTTCCGTATGATCGGAAACAGTCTTTTTCTTGATCTACTACGATCATTCAAGTATAGGGTGGTATGTTGTCATCCCGTGTAATAGAATGAAGATATATGTCGAATAAGTGTAAGCGTACGAAGGGAGAACGGTTCGTGAGAGTTCTGTATCGGAATAAAAGTGAACAGCATGAGCTGACGGTATATGATACGAAAAGGCTTTATGGAGAAAAGGGAAGGTTTCGTGTATTGGAATTCTCCAACGCAGCTGTGCAGGGAGCCATGGATCTGGATGAGCCTGCACGGATGGTGTTGGAGTATCCCCGAGCGATCGTACATCTAATGGAACGAAATGACCCTGCATTTGATAAGGTGTTTGTGGTGGGACATGGTATTGGCACGTTGCCTACCTACTTGTCCGATCGTCAGGTAAAGGTGGCTGAGTTGGACGCAGAGGTCGCTGAGTTGAGCCGAACCTTTTTTGGATATGATGGGAGCCCTGTCCTCATTGGGGATGGTCGTGAATTATTAGGGCATGAACCCGCTGGGACATATGATTACATTATTATTGATGCGTTTACGGCGACGGGCACGCCTGAGCAGTTTATATCCAGTGATTTTTTTGCCATGGTCAAGGACAAGTTGGACTCGGATGGAGCTGTGATCCTTAATGTGTTCGGACGTGCGGGCAATGATCGGCTTGTCAATGCGATCTATACCACACTTCAGGGACAGTTTGCCTATACACGTGCATTCGCATTGCCTGCAGAAACGGCAGATGAGGTCCAAAATCGTATTTTGATGGGCAGTCATCATCCGATTGATTTTCAGCTTCGTCACATGGCGGGCTTTGTTGAACAGGAGCCAGAAGAGGGATATATCATTGTTGATTCTGGTTGATCCGATCTTAACAACTTTCGTATAAGATAGAGGGAATATGCTTTTTCATGAAAATCCGGGGGAAGTAATAAATGATTGCACCAAACAGGATATCCAGATTACGAAAAAAAGTAAAGAATATCAAGAAAATTAGCCTTACGGCCTTGCTTGGCGGGTTGGTCACCATTTCAGTTTTAATGACATTGACCATCATGGTCATCTCATCTTATACATCTCAGAAACAATCACTCATTGATAACACCCTGTCGCTAAATTACGCAAGCGCTGTGCAAATGAGCCAAACACTGGATTCAGTATTTTATTCCATGCAGGAGAGTTTGAAATATGCAGCCAAGTATTTCCCGGAGATGGATTACACCGATGCGGACAAATTGAACTCCACTCTTGATCTGGTTCGCAATAGCAGTAACTTCTTCAATTCCGTTTCTTTGGTAGATAAAGCGGGAGTAGTCAGGTCTACCTCACCTTACTCACAGGCTAGCGTAGGTCACCATGTTAGTTCCAATGCAGCAAAAGAAGCGGTTAAATTGAGGGCTTCGTATATCTCCGAAGCGTACCAGACACCCAGAACCAAACGCAGAATTGTATTTGTAAGTGAACCGATCTTTGATTCGGCAGGGGAGTACCAAGGAACAATCGGTGGAAATATCTTTTTACAGGAAAATAATATATTGAGTCTGTCTTTTGGCAGTCAGCTCAAGACAAGTAATGGTTCCTACTTTTTTATTGTGGATAAGAAGGGCACTTTGTTATTTCACCCAAACACCAACCGAATTGGTGAAAATGTCAGTAAAAATGAAGTGGTACAAAAGCTGCTAAAAAACGAGACGGGGAAAGAGCAATACAAAAACCTGGCAGGTGTGGATTCACTTGCGGGTTATTACAAAGTTCCATCAACAGACTGGGGAGTGGTGATCGTATCTCCAACTCAAACGGTCTACGATCAGCTGAATCATCATATCCGTATGTTGTTGCTGTATACTTCAGTGCCGTTCCTGATTCTGACCCTTATTGTGGTTCGGGTTGCACGCAAGCTGGCCAGCCCATTTGTACTGCTCGCTGATTTGGTGAACCAGGTTGATAAGGGGCAAGTGGAGTTGCCGGTAATGAAGCCTCACTGGAACAGGGAGGCTGATCTTCTCACACGAACGGTTGTTGGAGCGATGGCGAACTTTAGGAAACAGACGAACCAGCTTGCCTATGACGCCAGAACAGATGTCTTAACAGGCATGAACAATCGCAGAACATTCGAAGAGGTCATTCAGGACTGGATTCAGGAAGAAGCACCATTCACCATTATTGTGCTGGATATTGACCGGTTCAAATCCATTAACGATACATTCGGGCATCATGCAGGGGATGAAGTACTGAAACATATTGCCAACATCATTCAATTGACCGTTCGACCAGAAGATGTCTGCGCTCGTTTTGGAGGAGAGGAGTTTGTTGTGTTGTTAAGAAATTCTGAATCCAATGTCGCCTTTGAGATTGCTGAACGTATCCGAATAACGGTCGAAGAAAGTATATTGCCTATCGATCGTTCCGTCACCATCTCTGCTGGAATTGCTGAATATCCATTGCATTCCACAACGGCAACGGAATTGTTCCACTTGGCGGACAATGCTCTGTATCAAGCGAAGGAAGAGGGACGTAACCGCACGATCACCATCCAGACCGTTATCAAATAGTAAAGAAGCTGACCCCTAAGAACAAGGGACAGCTTCTTTTGTCTTTTATCTTGAAAAATGAACGTATATACGTCACCCCAGTGACGATAGAATAGCGTCGCATAGTGCCATCGTTCTAATATTATCCTTGGCACTGGAATGTGGGACAGCCTGATTTTGGCAGCATTCAATAAAATGAGCCATTTCACCAACGAACCCGCGCAGATAAAGGTCACGATAAGCTCCAGACATGGGAGATCCGGAAGGAGTATATACGCTATCTTGTTCCTCAAGAGATTTCCAGGGAAGGCTGGTTGAGCTTCGGGATGAATGAACAGTGAGTGTGTTGATCTCTTCAGCAGACGCAAATCCGTTATCAAAGGTCACGAGTACATTTTCGCTTTCTCGTGACCACGCACTCATGCCGGTGAAATAGGCACTGCCCACGACGTTATTCTCAAATACAAGGGAGATGCTCTGGTTGATATGTTCCTTATCCCTCACAGTTGTGCCTGTAACCCGTACGGCTTCTCCGAACAGGAAACGCATCAGATCGACCATATGAATGGCAGCGAGCTTCATGAATTGTTCCTCATCCTTGCAAAATGGCGTACTGTCTACCGCGAACTTCATCTGAAATGAACGCACCTTACCTAGCGAACCGCCATCAATGAGTTCCTTGAGTTTCATATATATGGGAGCATAACGTTTCATGAAACCGACCATGACGACAACGCCAGCCTGTTCGGCAGCTTCTGCTACAGAGGCGGCTTCGGCTGCGTTCCATCCGAGCGGCTTATCCACGTATACATTTTTGCCAGCCCGAATACATTCAAGGACAAGAGTGGTCTGATCTACAGGCTGGGCGACGACAACGACTCCATCACAGGTTTCCTGCTGTAACATAAGCTGAGCGTTGTCATACGCTTTTCCGTTGCTGCCAAATCGCAGCAGAGCTGCTTCAGAGCGTACGATACTGCGAGTGGCAATGGCCTGGATCTGCCCTCCAGCCTCAACAACAGAAGGATATATATTCGTGGATGCATGAAATCCGGCACCGATAAAACAAAGATTGGCTGTTTTCAAAGTGGATCTCTCCTTCATTTTTTTCAGTTGCATGGTTGGTTTATGTGCCTAATGCTACGATAGGATGTTTGAATTTGATAAAAAAGGACATATGTCCTTTTCATGAATGAAATAAAAAAAGAAGTTGCAATTTAATTTTGGACCATGTATACTCTGAATTACGGTAAAACAAGGAATTGCTTCACCGGAGCGCTTTTCATCGATGGATGAGGAGATACATATTATGCGGTCGTGGCGGAATTGGCAGACGCGCACGGTTCAGGTCCGTGTGGGCTAACCCCCGTGGAGGTTCGAGTCCTCTCGACCGCATCAAACAAAAGAAAGGTTCATGAGTTGCTCCAGAGCAATTCATGAACCTTTCTTTATTTTTTTGTAGAATTAGTGTGAATTCGCCATGATGCGTTGGCATTCTAATGCTGCCGCTGTCGCAAAATGACTGCCATGATGATTCCCGCAATGGCTCCTGCGATACCGAACAGCGTAACACTGGCAATAACTTCAACGGACTGGAGACGAAACAAAAAAGCGATACCGCTACCAAAGGTGGTTCCGGCGAGAAATCCGAGCGAAACCCCTAATTCTTTCGTTAATTTCATCGATTCACCTACTTGGAAATGTGAGATATGGATTTGCAAATGTTGGGTATAGGAAGTAAAGTGTGATCAGGAAAAACATCACATTTTATTTCCTTTTTTCATTTTGTGGTTTTAACCCGTTAATTATGCATGAGATCTCATATGGGAGGGTAAGAGCGAATGAATATGAACGAACGAATTGCAGCATGGAATGAGGAAGCGCAGCAGTGTGCTTGTGGACATCAACATCGAATGGTGGATATGCTGATTCATCTGGAAGCTGGGGCCATTCAGAGGTTGCCGGGTTATTTGTCTGAGCGAGGGTACCATCAAGTGACGGTTGTTTATGATCGTCATACGTTTCGGGCCGCTGGGTCTGATGTACTGAGCAGTATTCGGGAAGCGGGCATTCAGGTGGATGAGATCGCTCTACCGGAGAATCACACGGGTGATATCGTTGCCGACGAAGCCGCTATTGTACAAGTCATGTTGGGTGTGAATCTGACTAGTGAGGCAGTCATCGCCGTGGGTTCTGGTACCATCCATGATCTGGTGCGATTTGTCTGTTCCAAAATGAACAAGCCATTTCTGTCCATACCGACAGCGGCTTCGGTAGATGGGTTTACCTCTGCAGGTGCACCCTTAATTGTAAGCGGAGTCAAACAGACATTTCAGGCTGTGCCGCCTGAGGCTATCTTTGCCGATCTGGATATTCTGGATCAAGCCCCCCAAGTGATGAATGCTGCCGGATTCGGAGATATGCTTGGTAAATATACTTCGCTTGCAGACTGGGTTGTATCTCGTGAACTGGGCGGAGAACCGTTCTGTCCGGTCGCTTATCGGATGACAGAAGAAGCGCTGAACACCTGTATAGATCATGTACAAGCTATTGCGGAGGGACGAGCGGAAGGGGTGGCTGTATTAATGGACGCGTTAATTGTATCCGGCATCTCCATGCTGATCATTGACCACTCCCGTCCGGCGTCTGGAGGAGAACACCACCTGTCTCATATCTGGGAGATGGACCTGATGCAAGCGGGAGAGAGACCGGTTCTGCATGGTGCCAAAGTTGGCGTAGCTTGTGCATTGCTTACTGTAAAATATAAAGAACTCGCACAGACATCGGGTGAACCGGTGTTCGGCATATATGACCATTTGCCTGAGGCTGCTCAGCTCACCGCTTGGTTGGAACAAGTAGGCGGACCGGTAACTATTGAACAACTGGGTGTAACCCCGGAAATGGTAGAGCATGCATTCGCCACAGCGCATACGCTTCGTCCTCGATATACCGGATTGAAATATATCAATGAAGTGTTGAACACGAGGTAAGGATAGCCTTTTAGAGAGATCGGTTATGATGAAATGCGTAAACTTAGCTTGTAGAGGGCTGTGATGGCTCTCTTTGGAAGCAAAAGGCGAAGAAGGGGAGATTATCTGACATTTCCGATGGAATAGCCAGAAGACTGCTTCAAGTCCGGGAGAGAAGGCATACGTTTTACGTTAAAAAAGGCTCTGGCCTCCCTAGGGGAGAGCAGAGCCTTTTGGCTGTTCGCTTATTTAGTTGTTGCGACGATCTTTCAAGATAACATCTGCGAACAAAATAGTTTTCGGGATGCGGAAAAATTGCTCCGCTTGTTCCTGAAACGCAGCAGAAGGCAGCGTTCCCTGATGCAGCCATTTGCGGAAAGTGCCGGGATGAACCCCGATCCAGTGGCTGACATCTGTCACCGACAAATCATGGACCATACACAAGCCTGTCAGAATACGGTTACTAACCGGAGAACGGGTCACCGTACGCTTCATGAAGCGAGATGACTCGGGTTGACATATCACAGGGCTATTACGCACAACTTCTTCATTAAAGAGAATGTGGCGCGGGTAACCGAGTAATTGGCATGTCTTGTCCAAATTGGTACTGCCGGGTATCCGTCCTTCATACACCCACGCACTGACACTGCGTGAAGAGATGGAGAGGTCCTCTGCGAGCTGGGACAGCTTGATATCATTGGCCATCAGCACGGCAAGAAGAACACGATTGCGGATTTGACAGCGTGTCGGTTTTCGGAATCGTTTAACACGGACGCCTTTTCCCAAGTATTTACGGTTGATCAGAGACCACGCCTGGATGGAATGTTGTTCTGGTTGATTAGGCATATTTCCTCCGATTTTTTTTAACCAAATACTACAATAAACAACGGGGTACTTTCAAGTGCCGGGTTTACCGGTTACAAATGCGTCAATGCGTCAATTCACGATAAAGAGGGAACTACGAACTAGACCATACGCAATTGACATCCTAGTATATTCCTAGATTACAATGTTTCACTAAAAATGACGGGTTAAATTGAACGGGAATAAAAATAATATAGTTCTAATTAACTGCTTATAGGTCTTAAGAACTTTTATCTAATTTTGTTGATATGATGCGGTTTATTTCCCTGATTTCCCCAAAAACATGCTCTTTTCTTCATCGGCTTGAATAAAGGATGTGCACAAATCTGAAATGATAAATCCGCAAGTTCAGCATGACATGTGACCTGTCAAATCTCTTACTTTTACATATATTGTAGGGTACTCAAGTGTAAGGGAGAGGGTGAGGAACGTGAATCTATCTGTGAATACCTTTGCTGCTGTCTCGGGAGCGATTGTTACGTTTGCTTTTGGCGGATGGGATCAACTGCTGAGCCTGCTCGCGGTTGCGATGGCTGTGGATTATATAACAGGTTTGGCGGCGGCTGTGAGGACGGGAACCGGATTGAATAGTAACGTTGGATTCTGGGGGCTTGCTCGCAAAGGGCTGATGTTGACCGTTGTCTTGCTTGCCCACCGAATTGACCTGCTCATGGGAACCGATATTATCAAAGGCGGTGCTATTTATTTCTATCTGGTCAATGAATTGATCTCGATTACCGAAAATTATGCGAAAATCGGACTTCCGTTGCCTGGAAAGCTCAGACAGGCTATAGCAGTATTGAAGAAACAGGAAGATCAGGAGTATCTGGCGGATCGGGAATGGCCCCAACCGCAGCAAAGCCCGAATCGGTATGAACCAGCAGGCTGAAACAGGACAAACTTCGCAGAAGGAAACCGCAAAACAGACGGATGATGGATCTCAAGAGAAATCCGAAACGAAAGGAAACGGTTCGGATTAGTTTTTCTTCTCAAGAGAACGTTTCCAAGTATCCTTTCGTAATAAAGAACGGTATGATATATTTTGAATACACGAAAATTCATTCATTTCTACTATTATACCGAACGAGGTGCTTGCTCAGATGATTAAACATATTGTCCTGTTCAAAATGAAAGATCGTTCAGCAGAAAGTATTGAAGCCGCTGCCCAGGTGCTTCGCAATCTGGAGGGCAAAATTGATGTTCTGATTTCACTTGAAATAGGCATCGATGTGCTTCGCTCGGACAGATCATTCGACATTTCACTCACAGCAGAATTTGCTTCACTGGAGGACCTTCAGGCGTATCAGGTTCACCCGCTTCATCAGGAAGTGATCAAGTACATGAACGAAGTCAGAGAACAGTCCATCGCAGTGGACTATGAAATCTGATCTGTCATTATTCACACGACTTTGAATTAAAGGGGACTCTGCATGAGCGATTTAAGAGACGTTATGGAATTTCTATATATTTTTGTTGTGTTTCTAATCGCTTGTCCTGTGATGATATTCTGGCTTAAGCGAAGAGGGAAACGGAACCGATAACTCACTGAACGGGAAGTGAACGAATGTATTATGTGAACAGAGAACAGATTGCCCGCCGGCTAGCTGCTGTACCGGAGGTAGCCGAAGGGCTTCGCCAGGCAGCCCAGGCCTGGGATGGCAGTCTCATGCTGGGGATGGTGCAGGAACGTTGTCTTCACCTGGCGATCGAGATTGTTACCGATGTGGGAAGTTATCTGATAGATGGCTTCATCATGAGAGATGCGAGCAGCTATGATGATATTATTCAGATTAATTATGAAGAAAAGGTTTTTGACAATGATACCTACGAGATATTGCGTCAGCTTGTTACGTTACGTAAGCCGTTGGTGCAGGATTATTATAGTTGGGAGCGGTCTGAGCTCCATCCGCTTAGCGTAGCGTTGCCAGGCGTACTTGAACATTTTGCCATCCAGGTTAGCGACTACGTGGAAAAAGAACTGGGTCCTTTTAATGCGGCACAAGCCGAGGGACAGCGTAAGGAATGAGGGAAATCGCATGACGAATGAATCAAAAGAATTCAATGAAGGAAATACTGAAAGCAAAGATACAAATGAAATACCTTCTGGATTCCATCCGGTATATATGGTTGAACTTTTGTTCCGGGAACGTCCGGAGGTGGATCGCCTGCGATTGCAGGAAGCTCTGATTCGTCACACAGGACAAGTCCGGCTGGATGTGAAACAAGGGGATGGAGAGCAAGTGCATGAGATGCTGGTCTTCTATCATCTGGACCACAAGGTATCCTTTCAGGAAGGGGATATCCCTGCCCAGACCTGCATGCTTCCTGTCAATGAGATTGTGGATCGTGCACGTTTTGGCGGGGCTTTGCAGCAAGCATGGCACTGGCCTGAAGCAGGACAAGTTGTAGAAGCTGCGCGGTACTCCATCCGATTACATGACATGTTCACCGCAGCCATGCCTCGCAAACAGCGTCTGGAGCTGTTCCAGAAGACTGTACTGGCAATCATGGAAAGCTTGACTTGTGATGCGTTGTATTGGTACGGCAGTGATAAGCTGGTTGAACCGGAAGCATATACGCAAGCTCAGGAACGTGAGGAACATCTCTATGCGGCCATGAACGTTCGGATGTATCAGGCTGGAGGTACGGAAGAACGGCGCGAGTTGGTTATGGATACAGTAGGGTTGTCGGCACTGGGGGTGCCTGATGTACAGTGTCACTTCGTCGGTCTTGATCCGGATACGGTCGCCCAGACTTTATTAGGTGCGGCGTATTACATATTTGATCAGGGGGATGTTCTGCAGGATGGACAGACGTTGGGTTCTTCCGGCGGACGTCGCTGGCGTTGTGAGCATCAGGCGGCACTGATCGCACCAGGGCGATATGTCATTGATTTGGACCCGGGAGATGAGCATGCGGCGGCTGTTCTGGAGCCTGCTCGTCAGACCTGATTAAGCGAAGATGAAGGTGAAAAGAGAACGTTCAGATTATTTTTTGATATCTGGAGTGTCAAGTCAAGCCTGTGCTGCTTATAATGCATCAACAGAGTAGGCATTCGCCCGGATGGGTGAGCGACAGGCCGTTGCTTCTGATCCGGTACTTAAATGAAAGTAAAAGGAGAGATGTGACGTGAAGGATTCTAACAAAAGTTTGTTGTGGGGAGCTCTTATCGGCTCCGTAGTAGGTTCTGTAACAGCGTTGCTGCTGGCTCCGAAATCAGGACGCGAACTTCGTCAGGACATTACGGAAGGTGCTCGTCAGGTATCGGAGAAAGGTCAGGAACTCGCTGGCAAGGTTGGAGAACAAAGTTCACAGATCGTATCCAAGGTCAAAGAGACCGCAGATGTTGTGATTCAGGATATTCAATCTTGGCGTAACTGCGCTGATGGCAAGGAAATTCGCATATCGGCAGTCATCACAGAACCCGATACGGACAAAGCAGCAGATGAGTCCGGAATCGACATTGTAGCGAAGCTTTCTGCGGATGAGTCCAAGGACGACAACTAAGCAAAGCTTGGGATAAGCAGGCTTTCCTCGGGTTTAGAGGAGAGCCTGCTTTGTTGTGTGTCCACACGGTGATGACACAGCACGCGGGATTTTATTTGAACCCTGTTATAAAATCGGGTAAGATGTAGGTACCTTTTTGCCGGAATGTTCATACGGTAGGAAGAAAGCTTTGTGGAACAATTATTATCAGAACCAATTCAATGAAGAAGGAAGCGGTGTGTTCGTGCAGCAAGCAATCGCTATATTAGACTCCGGTGTGGGAGGATTGACCGTCGCCAAGGAAGTGATGCGTCAGCTCCCGCGGGAAAAGATCATTTATTTTGGGGATACTGCCCGAACACCGTACGGACCCCGTTCGTCCGAACAAGTGAAACAATTTACGGAACAAATCGTTGATTTCTTGATCCAATTCAATCCGAAGGTTATCGTTATCGCCTGTAACACAGCGACAGCAGCTGCGCTGGAGTATATCCGTGCCAAGGTGAATGTGCCTGTCATTGGTGTTATACATCCGGGAGCGCGGGCGGCAATCACAGCGACACGTACAGGACGCATTGGAGTGATCGGTACTGTGGGTACCATTGGGAGTGGGGCTTATACATTGGCGCTCAAGCAGTTGTCCCCCTATATCGATGTGGTCAGTCAGGCTTGTCCGGCGCTCGTGCCGTTGGTGGAGCAAGGTGAATTTCGTTCCGAGCACACGACACTTACGGTGGAGCAATCATTGGGTGAGATCAAGCAACAGCCGATTGATTGTCTTATTCTGGGTTGTACGCACTATCCTTTCCTTATGGACACCATTCAGGAGGTTATGGGACAGGAAGTGAAGCTAATCAGTTCGGCAGATGAAACGGCACGGGAAATCAGTACGATTTTATATGATAAACGAAAACTGGCCAGCGGGGATGAGACCCCGGTGCATCAATTTTTCTGCACTGGCGACCCGCGCATGTTCCAGAATATCACCCGTCGATGGTTGGGAGAGCAGATCTCCAAGACCCCTGTAGTCTGGCAGGTTACGCAATTACCATAGGTATATGCAAAAGTATGTATGAATAGGACTTATAATTAAAGTATATAGCCTGTACGATATCCCGGAACTGTGAAGTTCCGGGATTTTTTGTCATATTTCTGCATCGACAGGTGATGAACATGATTGATGTCACATGACGGACAACCGGGGCTGCATATATATGTTATAGACATGAAATTGGGAGAACCCGACAGGAGGCTGCCTTCTCCTGTGGAAAGGAGAACAACATGGAACTGCAGTGGATCATTGTTCAGCGGGGAGATACGATGCCGCGAATTGCGTCAGCACACCATATGACCAAAGAGTTACTTGCTGCTCTGAATCCGGAAGCTGCCTCCCAGCCTTACCTGCTTGCAGGTCAGATGCTGCGTATTGTCCCTGGGACAGGTCGCAGGTATGCTGTGCCACTCGGGGAGAGCGTAGGGGAGATTGCAGGGCGCTTTGGTCTGGATGAAGAGGACTTGCGTCGGGCCAATCCTGAAATTGCCAATATAGCTGACTGGGTTGGTCGCTGTATTCATATTCCGGCTTCCAATGGAAAAACTATTGTCAAGATTCAGGGAGAGTATGGTTATCGAGAATTAATCAGGGATATAGACCAGATGGAGAAGCTTTACCCGTTTGTTGAGACGGGCTCGATTGGAACAAGTGTCATGGGGAAGTCACTGCGTTATTTGCGCATCGGGCAAGGGCAGAGACATATTCATGTTAACGCTTCCGTTCATGCCAATGAGTGGCTGACAACAGCAGTTCTGATGAAGTTTGTCGAAGAATATGCCCAGGCGTATAGTACACATAAGGCATGGCATCAATTCCAGACAGAACGCTGGATGCAAGAGACGACACTCTGGGTAGTGCCGATGGTTAATCCGGACGGTGTAGAACTGGTTCAGGAAGGTGTGGTCAATCAACACCCGCATGCACAGCAATTGTTAGCCTGGAATGCCGGCAGATCACATTTCACCCACTGGAAGGCCAACATCAGAGGGGTGGATCTGAATGATCAATTTCCGGCCCATTGGGATGAAGAAGCAGCGAGAAGGGGCGTGACCTCGCCTGGTCCCCGGGATTATGCAGGAACAGCGCCTTTGACAGAACCGGAGGCACAGGCTTTAGCACAATGGACGCAGCAGCATGCATTCGCTGCGGTCGTATCCCTGCATAGTCAGGGTCAGGAGATCTATTGGAACTATCGTGATCTGGAACCGAGAGAGAGTGCGCCGCTGTCGCGCAGACTTGCCAAAGCTTCGGGCTACAAAGCCGTGAAGCTCGGCGGAAGTGATGCCGGATACAAAGACTGGTTTATTCAAGATTTCGGTAGACCAGGCTTCACGGTTGAAGTTGGATTGGGTGTTAATCCGCTTCCGGTAGAACAGTTTGATGATATCTGTATAGAAGTGGGAATGTTGCTGGCTGAACTGTTATCCAATGGACAATGAGGCAAGGTACCTGATTATGAAGCTGTGAAACTTAACGATGGATTATTCGTATAACAGGAACGGACGCTGTGAGCGACGTTCCGTTTTTTTATTTTTTAATTCACAGGTTACATTATTCGTTCTGAATGGTTCTTGAAGGGGTAATGATGTGCGTGTCGTTATGGCGACATATATAATGTTACGGAGGGATTCGAATGAAGTGGAGAAGACTGCTGTCGTTCAAACGATGGACACAAGTTTTCAAAAGGCTCCCCCGGTTGCTCCGGGCTCCGCAGATTCCTTTGGGAGAAAAGCTGTTGTTTATTATTCCAGCGCTGTTGTACTGGGTACTTCCGGACGTAATGCCGTTTATGCCCATAGATGATATCGGGGTCACTTTGATTCTGATGAACTGGTTTGTAAGCCGTGCAGAACGCAAATATCCCGTGCTTCAGGAGGGCGCACCTTCTTGATTGTGATCAAATGGATAGGTTTAACATTGAATTCGCATCAATGTTATTGCGAAGAGCGGTAACTTTCTTTACAATAGATGCTGTAGTTTAAGAATGCTGAAATTGTTGAACCCAGCAATTACAATATAGGAGATGAAGAGAATGAACTGCAAAATTACGCGTAATGCGGCTAAAGTATTGAAGCTTGAATTGGACAAGCCGGAGAACGAAGGAAAAAAACTGCGCGTTGTCATCACACATGCACATGGTGACCATGCTCACTACGGTCTTGATATCGACACACCAAAAGAAAATGATACGGTTGTATCTACCGATAAAGAGATTGATGTCATTCTCGCGAATGATCAGCCTCTGTTGAACGGTGTTAAAATTGACTATCTCTACTTCCCGGAAGAGGGATTCGTCATTACGAATCCGTCCCAAGGCAATCACGGCGACCACTAAGGGCGCGAAGAAGGGGAACTCATGGCTAACGATATCCGCGTATGCGAAAAGTGTAATCATGTCCGACTAAAATCGATTGTGCCCAAGTTGCAAAAAATGGCTCCAGACACGGAGATCAAGATTGGGTGCAAATCCTATTGCGGTCCTTGCGCGAAACGTGCGTTTGTCTTTATTAACGGTCGGTACATTAGTGCTCCGACAGAAGAAGAAGTGCTCGCCAAAGTCGCAAAGTTCGTCAAGTAACAGGATATAACAAGGTAAGTGGGGAAAACTGTCCACAGACCGGAAAGGAGGGGCTGCGTGCCTCTCCTTTTTTGCGTTTGGGTAGCGTGAAAGGATGTGTTACTCCATAGCACCTTTGACCATTTCAGTAATTTGGAAGGAATCTTCTTGAATTTCAATGGCAATGACGGTAGTATCCTTTTTCAGGAAATGTACATTTCCAAGTCGTTCTTCCTCCAATTCTACCCAACCTGTATCCGCTAACTTCTGAAAATAATCCATTGGCGGGTAGAGTCCTTGCTCACCCCCAATATGTTTCAGCTCATACTTAACACCTTCTTTAAGAGTGGGATGATCGGAATAAGCTATGCCTTCAATAAGCTTAGCGTTGCTTGGAACTGGAATGTCTGGGTTAATGTATGATCCCGTATAACCTGTTATCTCGTATGTTGCAGGAGCGCAGCCTTCTATCCAAATGAGCAAGGGCAACATACAGAGAGTGAGTAATAATTTTTTCAAGTAAATTCCTCCTGATCGGGGATAAGTACTTCATAAACGCAGCAAGACGGGTTAAAGTTACAATAAAACACAACAGAGGAATAAGGAAGGCTTGTGTTATCCATCCTAAAGGGGTAACAGGAACATGATAATCCCAAGGAGGAATACTCATGCCGAAGCGTTATGATTCCAGTTTGCAGGCTGATACCAATGTATCTCAGGCGCAAAATGCGGTGAACAAGCTTCATTATGCTGTATCTCAGGCGATGTCTCATCCGACGGCACAGACCATTGCACAGGCGGAACGACGTTTGGCACATACGCAGCAGGCGATGCATCAAGCAGAGCTTTCGCTCGGAGGACAAGGCGTTGAGCTCGCAGAAGAGATGTTCATCGAGGAGAAGAGAAGATTGAATTCAATCCAGAGTCAGCACGGTCAAGGGAATCAATAACGTTCCTGTTCACACCAGAACCCGCAGGCAGCAATGCTTAGCGGGTTTTTCATGTCTTTTGCAATGACTCCCAATCCATGGGTCTTCTTCGACAAGTATGTCGAATGGCCGCTTAAAATTCTGTGAGAAGGTTAATAGAACAAGAGCAGGCAAAATTCCATACGGGAGGTACAGAATGACAAAACACATAACAGATTGTACGATTCTGAACAACGGAGTAACGATGCCATGGCTGGGATTTGGAACATATAAAGCAAAAGGCAAGGAAGTGCAACAGGCGGTCGAGACGGCTTTGGAGGTTGGATATCGCAGTATTGATACCGCGTCCATCTATGGCAATGAGGAAGAAGTGGGACAAGCGATCGCAAGCAGTGGCGTTGCCCGTAACGAACTGTTTGTGACAACTAAGCTCTGGAATGAGGATCAGGGTTTTGATTCAACGTTGAGAGCATTTGAAGCCAGTCAGAAGGCACTTGGACTGAATGTGATTGATCTTTATTTAATTCACTGGCCTGGCAGAGACCAGTACAAGGAGACGTGGAGAGCGTTCGAACGTCTATATAGCGAAGGAAGCATCCGTGCAATTGGTGTGAGTAACTTTCAAGTTCACCATCTGCGCGATATCATAAATGAAGGCGGTACGGTACCTGCGGTGAATCAGGTAGAATTGCATCCGGGTCTGATTCAACAGGAATTGCAGGATTTCTGTGGTGAGCAGGGGATTCAACTGGAAGCTTGGAGCCCGATTATGAAAGGCAAGCTGAACCAGGAGTCGACGCTTAAGGCACTGGCACAGAAATATGGGAAAACACCGGCACAGATTATTCTGCGTTGGGACATTCAGAATCAGATTGTGACGATTCCGAAGTCGGTTACCCCGGAGCGTATTCGTGAAAATGCGGACATCTTTGACTTTGAATTAACACCAGATGAGTTGAAACTGATTGATGCGCTGGATTCGGATAAGCGGACTGGACCACATCCCGATCAACTGTTTTGGGATTGAGTGGATCATTCATTCCAATTTGAAGTGAGTATTTAATGATCTGCTTGTGGTTGTTCCGGTTACGGATCGTTCTTCCGATCACTGTTGTCTCCAAATTTTTTGATTCCTCGTTTAAGAGGTTAAAATTTGGAGACAAAGGCGAACGCTTCGCTTCTTCAGAATCGATTCCGTCCCCTCCACAGTAACTGTTCATCAAACACAAATATATACAATGAGCTAGAGTTGTGTGTAGTATATAAAAAAGCAGCAGGATCGGGAATTCCCCTGATCCTGCTGCTTTTGTGTTATTTATTCGAATCGGATGGTGGCACTTCGCAGCCGTCATCTGTGCAGACACCGCTGCCGTCAGCATCTGTTGTATTGGATTCAACCATAGTGAAAGGGGAGCGCTCATCCCATGCTTTCTGAATCGCGTCCAGGAACACCTCGTCCGGCTGAGCGCCCGATACGGCGAACTTGCGGTCGAATACGAAGAACGGTACACCACGGATGCCCAGTTGCTCGCCTTCGGCTTGGTCAGCGCGGACATTGTCGGTAAATTGATCGCTGGACAGCACTGTTACAGCTGTATCACGATCCAGGCCTACTTCCTCTGCCAGTTGAGCTAACACTTCAGGGTCGCCGGAGTGTTTACCTTCGATGAACACAGCTTGGAATATCCGCTCGCTCAGTTCAAGGGCTTTGCCTTGTGTATCCGCCCAGTGCGTCAATCGGTGAGCTGAGAAAGAATTGGTAGGGATCATGGCATCGATATTGTATTCCAGTCCTGCTGTGCGAGCATTGGCATTCATCTGAGCATTCATGCCTTGGGCCTGCTCTACGCTAATATTATATTTGGAAGCCAGGTATTCCGTATTGGTTTTGCCTGGGTTCAATGCAGCGTTCGGATCAAGCTCGAAGCTTTTGAATTGCAGCTTCACTTCATCACGATGTGGAAACTGTTCCAATACATTTTCCAGACGGCGTTTGCCGATATAACAGAATGGGCACAGAAAATCAGACCATATCTCGATATTCATATTGTTAAAACCTCCATCATCCATATAGTTGAAACTAATATAGTTACAATTATAAAGCCACTTTCTATAATTCGCAAGGAGATTGCTATTTATCCCGATATGCCTTGGACCAATGGTAAGGTTGAATCTCATCCAATCTTTTAAAAATCAACTGACCAGCAGGATCGTATACGGCAGCCTTGACTTCTTCACCCCAATAAAACAATCGTTCCTGGCATACACCGCAAGGTGTAAGGACCTTGAAGTCCGAATGCTCGTCATCACGAGCAATACAGAGGGAGTGGGTGACGCGTTCATTTAATTTGTGGGCCTCCAGATAAGCCCCTGTTTCCATGCACAGGTGCGTTGCGTCGTTGATAACCTCTGGTGCCACGCTAATTAGCAGGGAACCAGCTTCAGTATAGACGGCACCAGCACCGCCCCATCCTTGGGGATAACGCTGTTGCACGAAGTTTGCGGCTGCATCGAACAGTTGCTGTTCAATATTGAATGTTTCTGTGCGTGAAGTCATGTAATGTAAGTTCCCCTTCTTTAATGTAATTCATTTTATTCCGTGTATTGTCATCTCGGTTATTTGGATGTTGCCGCTGAACTGTCTTTCTCTCGAAAGCGCTGAATCAAATCATAGGTAATCACCGTGTCGGAGACGTGTAATCGCTTGGTTGCTTCATCGTGGGCGGAGCGGCAAGCATTGATATCTGTTTTGTCACGTGTGGACAAGTCATAACAAGCGCCGCTCTCGTAGATATAATCATCCGATGGAATATAGAATACAGAACCATCCGAGAATGCACCATTACGCAACACAACTATACGTGCAGACCCGTCATATACGTCGTTGCCCATATGATAATAGGATTGGTCGGATAAGCCTAGCACATGCAGTACGGAAGGTGCGATGTCCAGTTGTCCTGAAGGCTCGTCGATGGTTCCGGCAGCTGCTCCGTCCGGTAAATGCACGAGTAGAGGTACCTCGTTCATGATCTGTGCCATATCGAGTTCGTTTAATGAACGTCCCAGGAATTGCTCGTATTGTGATTGTTCCTTAATCGAGTTGTCGTGATCTCCGTAGAACATAAAGATGGTTTTTTCCCATAATCCCCGATTTTTCAGATCTTCGACCATCTTGCCCAGTGCCGAATCCACGTAATGAACAGATTGTAGATAGTCACCGAACATCGTTCCTTGGAACTCGCCTACATCCAGTTGCTGCTTCTCTTTTGGCAAGGCATACGGATGGTGACTGGTAAGGGTGATTAGAAAGGAGTAGAACGGTTCGGTCACCTCACTGCTCATTTTCTCAACGGATTGGCGGAAAAAGGATTCATCAGACAGGGACCAGCCAAGCGGGTCATCCTGTGCAAAATCGTTTTTACTATAAAACTTGTCATACTTCATGTTCTGATACATCGTATACCGATTCCAGAAGCCACTCTCATAAGCGTGAAATACGTTGGTGCTGTACCCGTTATCCTTCAGAATGGAAGGGAGGGAATCATACGTATGGTCTGCATATCGTACAAACGCGGATCCCACCGGAAGCGGATGCAGTGAAATGTTTGCTGCAAAATCGGCATCTGACGTTCTACCCTGACCTGTCTGGTGGTAAAAGTGACTATAATACTGACTCTCCTTCATCAGTTCATTAAAATGGGGTGTGATCTCCTGACCTCCAATGCTCTGGCCGATCATGAAATTCATAAAAGCCTCACCCTGGACAATGATGACGTTGCTGTCCTTATATTTGCCAAACAAGGCATCATTCTGTGGGGTATCTTGCTGCCTTTCGGCGAAGAATGCCTTTGCTTGTTCAATATCAGCGGGTTCAGCCTGCGGCCCGGAGCCGATATGGTCTTTGGCGTAGTTGTACAGATCATAACCGTGAAAAGCGAGCAGTCCGGTCACATTGTACATGGATACATTCCACCAGTTGTTATCGAACAGGCCCTTAGCCCATGTTTTGCTGTAAAAATAAATCGGACCCACGGCGAGTCCCAGCCCCAGCACAAGGGCGATGCTGCCAGCAGTGAGACGGCGGCGCATCCGAGCTTTGCGATCGTTGTACGTGTAACTCCCGTAGCCATGAATGGGTGCACTGGAGTGCTTCGAACGGTAACGTCTGCCGAACAGTACGATAGCTGCGAACGGAATGACGACAAGCCAATCGGCAAAGAACCAGAGATCGCTTGTGTAGATCAGTGTAGCGATGCTGTCACCCAATGCGTCAACTTGTCTGGCCTGTAACAATACCGGGATGGTCAAGAAATCCTGGAAATAACGATAATACACCATATCGGCGTAGATTAGTGCTGTAAGCAGCAGGTTCAGCAGAGCGAGAGATACGATCATGCCCCTGCGAGGCAACCACCAGGTCCAGAAGGAGATGAGCAGTAAAGATCCGATGGCAATGACTTTATCCAGCAGTCCCATCGTAATGTTATAGGCGTGAAGATTGTGATGGAGCCACATGAGTTTGAGCAGCATGAGCACAAGAAAAATAAGATATAACGTTAGTGGATGATTTAGAAGCCCGCGTGGCACGGAACTGCGCGTAGGCCGAGTGACAACCATATGTATGTCCCCCTTGCTTTCGTTGTTTTGTAATCGGAATGTAAAATAGGGCTCCATCCATTATAGCGTGGCCTCATTTGTTTTCAACTATGCTTCAGGCAGGATCAATTCCTGCCCGAAGCGAACACCGATGACGGTGAATTCATATGATCAGAATAGCGCACAAAAAAAGTGCCCAAGCCATGGATGGCAGGAGCACTCTGTATTTTGCAATACTTATGAAGATTGTGGTGCTTTATTGCGTGGGGGCAGTGGTCCCAAATACTGATAGTATTGCGTTTCAATTCGTCCATTGAACAATTTGCGACGCTTGTCTGCCTTATGGCCGAAGTATTCTTCAAAAGTTTTGGTCGATGTGATTGCGAAAAAGGACCATGTTGGCATTTCGAGATAACTGCGTCCTAATGAACGGAGCAGCTTTTGAACTTCTTTTTCTTCACTCAATCGTTCACCATATGGAGGGTTGGTAATGATGACACCATAATCACCCTGTGGTCTTGCACGATGAGCGGGCAGGACGCTGACTTCAATGTCTTTGGCGAAGCCGGCACTCTTGATTGCTGCCTGAGCTACTTCGATGGCTTCCGGATCGATATCGCTACCCGAAATCTGTAATGGTATATCGTCACGCACAGCATCGAATGCTTCTTCGCGCGCTTGTTCCCATAATTCTTCAGGAATAACAGCCCAGTTCTCGGAGTTGAAGGTACGACGAAGTCCTGGTGCAATGTTCCAGCCGATCATAGCGGCTTCAATCAGCATTGTGCCTGATCCACAGCATGGATCATAAAATGGGCGGGATACATTCCAGCGACTGAGCTGAATAAGAGCTGCAGCAAGCGTTTCTTTGAGTGGCGCTTCGGTTACGAGTTTACGATACCCCCGTTTGTGCAGACCTGGGCCCGTCGTATCTAAAGTAAGCAGGGCGCGATCGTTCAGCAGAATGACCTCAATCACATAACGAGACCCATCCTCTGGGAACCACTCCGTGTCATAAGTCAGCTTCAGTTTCTCTACGATTGCTTTCTTCACGATCCCTTGTGATGCAGGTACGCTGCTCAACTGAGATTTTTGGGAGCGACCCTCTACAGGGAATTCGCCGTCTGCTGGAATCCACTCTTCCCAAGGAAGTGCTTTGGTGCCTTCAAATAATTCGTCGAATGTTGTAGCAGGGAATTCACCCATTTTGACCAATACACGATCCGAACTTCTCAGCCACAGATTACACCGGCAAATATCAATATAATCCCCAGTGAAGAAAACCCGTCCATTGTCGATCGTAACATCCTCATACCCCAGTTGCTTCAGTTCCCGGGCAACAACAGCCTCGAGTCCCATCGCCGAGGTCGCAATCAATTGCAATTGAGCCATGTGATTCATTTCAACTCCATTTCAAGCCGGAGAAGGAATATCCTTCTCTCTGGCTGTATAGTAACGGTGCGGCCTTGCCGCTTTCCGTGAAAAAACTTACAATGAGAAATGCGGTGAACTATGCAGTCCTCTTTGAGGCAATGCACCAGTCGACCGCCTGTGTTGATAACAAACATTTATTATAGAACATTGGCATCCATATGGAAAGCAGTCCAAGTGTCCAAGGAGGATTTTAGTGGTGAATCTGACCCCTGATGAATATGTAAATCAATTATTTCAAGAGGATGATCTTTTGTTGAAAGTGAAAGAGGCCATCCGTTCGAACGGCATGCCGGAAGTTTCCGTTGCGGCGGCGTATGGGCGTTTGCTCACGTTTCTAGCCAAGACATCCAAAGCGGAAGCTGCGCTCGAAATCGGCGTGCTGGGCGGTTACAGTGGGGTCTGCATTGCGCGTGGGTTGAGTGAAGCTGGAACCCTGACGTCGCTGGAACTGAAAGAGGAATATGCGGCATTGGCGCGTGGTCATCTGGAAGAAGGCGGTTTTGGTGAAAAGGTCGAGTATCGGATTGGCCCGGCGGCAGACAGCCTGGAGCAATTGGAACAGGAAGGTCGCACATTCGATTTCTTCTTTATTGACGCTGACAAAGAAAATTATCCGGTATATCTCGACTATGCCATTAAGCTGGCTCGGCCAGGTGCGGTCATTGTGGGTGATAACTGTTTCCTGCGTGGTCGTACGCTGAATCCGGACAAGCAGGGTCCAGCCGTGCTTGCTGTTCGTCGCTTCAATGAACAGATGGCAAGTGACCCGCGTCTGGTAACGACCATGTTGCCGGACTACGATGGGCTCGTACTTGCTTGGGTGAAGTGAAAAATTCCTAACGATAAAACTCCGATGGAACACGATCTCGCGCTCTTATGCTTGTGAGGGTGATCGTGTTTTCTGTACGGAGTTTTTTTAGTGTGAAAAATATTGATCGTTGAGAATGAGTTTTTATTGAGGTTTTATCTAAAAATGAATTGATTTTTTATCGAAGAAGGTATCATAACTAACTTTCAGGTAATTTTATGGTAATATTGTATATAAGAAGTTATAAATTTCTATATATGGAGGTGTTGAATTGAGACCTTTATTCATTTTTCTTTCTTTGCTTCTGATCTCGGGTTTCGTATTTCATTTTCTTAACGTATACACGCCATTTTTAATACTGCCAGTTTATATTGTACTTGTTGCGATACTAGTTATTTTGATTTTTTATCTTTTTAGGTATTATTTTACTAAATAAGAAGGAATTTGAAATTAATCAGAGAATTAATATAAGGATTGATTATAATACTAAGGAGGGAATTTTTTATGAAGAAACAATTCACTGCGCTTTTAATGTCATTTTCACTTTTAGTAGGAGGGGCTGTTACAGTCTCAGCAGATTCATTAGTAGGAAAAGAAAATTTAAAAAACATTGAAGAAGCTCGGGCCTATATAACTAAGAGTAGTTCTGAAATAGCGAATGAGTTGAAGAACTTAAAAATTTCTAATGAGAATGTAACTCTGATTGAAATTCAAGACGTTATTGAGAGTTATTATGAGAACAATCCCGCACCTTTAGAATGGGCTAATAATGACTCGATTTCTCTAGAAGATGTATTTCCTGATGAATCACAAAAGAATCAGTTAAATAAAGAGGGAACATTCAGTTTAAATGAGTTTATTTCTCAACAAAAAGAAAACGAGGAAGTTTTAAGTTTCTCAACAGAAACTACAAAAACTGATGTGTATGTTGATAAATCAGGAATTTTTATTTTACATTCTGAAATTGACCCTAATAGTGCCATTAGAGCAGCTGCGTGGAGTTACACCGCTAACGAAAGGACGACCGGTTCAGCTTATAATGCTTTAGGTCTAAAAATGTTTGATCTATGGGCATCGGGAAGCTTTAGATATGATGGATCAAAGGTAGAGGTTGCTACTAAAGATGGTGGTTACGAACGTAAATTCTGGGGATCGACATTGGAGTTAACTGATAGAGGGATGGGAATTTCAAGAGCAGTGGATCTTGAAGGGTATAAATATGCGGAAGTGTATAGTAGACTCAGAACAGAATCGACTCTTGGCTTTAGATGGTTTGGGCTTACACTTACTGATACTACTGTAGAGGTTAAAATTGGTAGTACAGTTAATGGTAATGTGTATACTGGAGGTGGCTCCATTTAAAAATAGAAGTGTACATGGATTAATAGCCCACCGCGATGTGGAAAAGTAATACACAAAGTCTGAAAACACACAAAGAAAGAGACGACACACCTTGAATGTAAGGGGAGTATCGTCTCTTATTTTTGTCCAGATTTATAAAGGATGAGTGCTTCTCATACTTCCGGTGTTCCGTACGTTTCGAACCATTTTTTGATGGTGTCAAAATCATCACTGAAGGATAATCCCAGCATCAATAATACACGAGCTTGTTGTGGACTCAGATTGTCGCCGGCAATAATACCTTTGCCGCCGCCATATACACTTCCTGAACCCGTCCGAGTGGTAGTTACGAAGATTACACCTTCTTCAATGGCTTTGGTACGGGCTTGTCCCATAGCTCTGGAGATACCGCCAGCTCCTGTACCGGAGGTTACGATGCCTTGCGCACCGTTGCTGACGAACCCTTCGATGGCTCCGCCTCCAGCTTCTTGATACGAGATAGCAATTTCTACTTTAGCGAGGTCTGCCTTTGTGATTTTACTCAGATCGAATACGGGCTTCGCTGTGCCTTCAGGTTTCAAGGCGCGTGCAGGAGCGCGGTAAATTCGAATGTTTTCTTCATCAATATATCCTACGGCACCGAGCATCGGTGTTTCAAACGTATCTGTCCGATAATCATTTGTTTTGCTTACACCGCGTGCGAGCTGAATGGTGTCATTCAGCATCAGTACAGTTCCGAATGAAGTGGTACGACCACTACCTGCAAGTTTGATTGCGTTATAAAGGTTGGCTTGAGCGTCAGAGCCGATGACAGTCCATGGACGCATGGAACCTGTGATTACGACCGGTTTGTCACTCTGAACCGTCATGTCGAGGAAATAGGCGATTTCCTCCATTGTATCTGTACCCGTGGTAACCACGACACTGTCATACAATGCAAGAGCTTTGTCTACCGTCTGCGATAAGTCATAGAGATCAGCCATGCTATAGGAGCCTGAACCTGAATTTCCGAATTGGAGTGTGCTAACATCAGCAATCTTCTGCTTATCCGGCAAAGCGTCTACCATCTCTCCAATGGGAAGCGTACCTGCCTTGTAGTTCTGGAAGCTTGTCGCATCCTCGGATTGACCGGCAATCGTTCCGCCAGTTCCGATCACCAATACATTGGGAAGTGCCGATTGCTTGGAGGAGTCCGGTACGGCAGGGATGGAGGTATTGCGAGCCGGAGTAGTCGGTGCTGTCTGGACAGTACCTGTTGTGCCTTTCACCTCTACCTTAGCAGCGTGAGCAGCAAAGGTTCCGATAGGGGACAACGAGATCGTTAATGCTGTTAAAGCTGCGGTACTCCATACGGCCCAGGGACGAAGATTGGATGTTTTACTCATGAATAGCACTCTCCTTCAAGTAAGTGTGATGTTAAGTTTGTTGAGAAGAATAGGTATACCATTTCAAAATGATTGTATTTCATGTTAAATAATATGACAATGATAGATATTGGTAGAGTAATCGGTTACATTTATAGATGTCGGGAGAAAAATGATTATTTATAAGGGGTAATGGAAGAATATTCGCTCTGATAGAGCGAGAGGACTTGATAGATTTAATAATTTTAGATATTAAACAGCTGGTTATATGTTAGTTAATATTACATACTGAGGCTTTTTCCTGATAAACGAAGCTTTTAAAAAAGGAATGTTGAATACAGATTTAAGCTGGTGGATACCAATGATCAGAAGGTTATTCTGTCATCGGAATACCAAGAGTAAATATCCTTTAGTTCTATTTACATATAGCACGAGAGGAAGTTGGTAGCGCTTAGTAGGTAATGGGTCTCAATTACGTTCCATAGATTGGTTTCGTTATGAAGTTATGTTTATAATAGGGGTGAACAACATATGTAAATAAATATATAATATTGATTGGAGGAGAAACGATGAAACAGGCACCCAGAAAGTATGCAAATTACATTCCGATTCGGGAACTGGAGACTTTGGAACAGCGGCTGTCTCCCTTCCAGGTGTACGCAGAGCTTCGTGACAACACTCCAGTCCGATATGATGAGCATCGAGAATGCTGGGATGTTTTCGGTTATGAAGATGTGAAGTACGTATTGAAAAACCCGAAACTGTTCTCTTCTGCACGTGATCGTGCCAATACGAGCATGTTGACGACAGACCCGCCCAAGCACAAACAGCTGCGTGATCTGGTGAATCAGGCGTTTACACCCAAGGCAATTGAAGCATTGGCTCCGCGTATTCAGGAAATCACAGATGAGTTAATTGCTCCACACCTGTCAGAAGGACATATGGAACTTGTTGATGACCTTGCCATGCCATTGCCTGTCATTGTAATTGCTGAACTGATCGGAGTCCCTGCAACGGATCGCCAAAAGTTCAAGGACTGGTCTGATGTATTGGTGAAGGGTGCGCGTGATGATAGTGAGCAGGCTTTTCAGGAGTTGTTGGAGGAGAAAAAAAGAAATATACAGGAACTGCATATCTATTTCACTGGCATCATGGAAGAGCGTCGGTTGCAGCCACAGGATGATCTGATTTCGTTACTGCTTGCTGCGGAGATTGATGGTCAGAAGTTGACTGCAGAGGAAGTGGTAGGCTTCTGTATTCTCTTGTTAGCTGCAGGGAATGAAACAACAACCAACCTAATTACCAATGCGATACGTATACTGTCTGAACAACCCGAACTACAACAGGAGCTACGCGAACATCCTGAACGGATTACTTCTGCGGTTGAAGAGACACTGCGATATTATCCGCCAATTGTTGCGATTGGGCGGGTCGCCAAGGAAACCGTAGAGTTAAATGGACAGATGATACAAGCGGGAGATCAGGTGATTTCATGGGTTGGATCAGCTAATTGGGACGGTGTCCAATTCGAGCGTCCGGAAGATTTCATAGCTGATCGCAAGCCGAACAGACATATGGGATTTGGATTTGGGATTCATTTTTGTTTGGGTGCACCACTCGCTCGTCTAGAGGCAAGGGTAGTTCTGCATACGTTGCTTCAGCACATGGAGTGCATTCAGCTTGTGCCGGGAACGGTCCTGCAGCCGATACAAAGTGCTTTTGTATTTGGTGTGAAGCATTATCCGATACAATTTAATGCTTGAATAATGGTAGATGAATGGACGAAAGCCGCTCCCATGCCAATTAGGCGCTGGAGGCGGCTTTTTCTGAAGAACGTTGATATGGATTGGTTGATATATGGACGGGAAATCAGGATTCCCGGGGCAATACCGGTTTGTTGTACAATTTGAATCTGACCCAAACCATATTGAGCAGTAGCAGTCCACCAGAGACGATAAAGAGACCTTCAATTCCGATGAATCCTGCCATAAAGCCTCCGATGATCGCCCCCAGCATGTTGCCCAGCGCCAAAGTACTCGTATTAAAACTGAATGCACGGCTAATCATGCTATCTGATGTGTAGGAACGAATCAGGGCATTGACGCTTGGAAGCAGGCCACCCATGAACACACCCATCACGAACCGGACTAGAATGAGCTGCCACACCGTCTGAACAAATGCTTGGGGGATAAGCATGAGTCCTGTTCCGATGAGAGAGAAGGTAAGTACCTTGTGCGGACCAATCCGGTCACTAAGCTTTCCGAGAACCGGCGACATCGCCATATTGGATATTCCCGTAACTGCACCCACCATCCCAGCCCAGAACGCCACGTTGACATCCGAAGCATGCAGTTTCTGCACATACAGTGGCAAGAGTGACATGGGGCTAATCATGGCAAACTGCAGCAGAAACGTCACTGCAAACAGCGCAGGCAGTTGCGGGGACTTGTTCAACTCCTTCAGACCGGACAATACGGATTGTTCCGGTAGTTTGGCTGCCTCTTTCCGATCGAATTTCTCTCTTACCAGAAACATGGCGAGCATGGAGGCGACGAAGATCAGCCCACCTGTGATATAGAAAATGGGGCGGAAGCCTACCGCATCAGCCAGCAAGCCACCAATGAGCGGACCGAGGATCGTGCCAGCAACCTGCCCGGACTGACTGATTCCCATGGCGAAGCCCATGCGGTCTTTCGGTGTAGTGCCCGATATCAACGCAACAGCTGCAGGATTGAAGCCGGAGATTGTACCGTTAAGCAAACGCAATAAGAGAAGCTGCCAGGGATTCTGTGCCAGACCCATAAGGGCGATCACGATGGCCATCCCGAATCCCGAGCGCAGCAGCATAACTTTTCGACCATACTTGTCAGATAATTTGCCCCAGAGCGGTTGGAACAAAAATGAGGTGAGGAAATTGGCTGCAAATATAAATCCGGCCCAAATGCCAATTTCATGTTCGCCAACAACGCCAAGATCTCTTGCGAGATACAGGGACAAAAATGGGGTAATCATGGTCATGCCCGAATTGACCAAAAATTGTCCGAACCAAAGCACAATGAGGTTTACTTTCCACGTTTTCAAAGTGCTTTCACTTCCTTTCATAGATATTTCTGTAATTCTCAAAAAAACACCATTCTTTCATTATAACATAATTGTCATATGGAGGAGGGGTGTAAGGAATGTCATAGTATTGTCACGTAGAACGCATCTGCATGTGGTTGTTACGGCTGTTTAAAAAGGGCATAATGGTAATTATGAGTCCAAAAACTATTGGAGGCTTCTTACATGAGCTATAATGATCGACTGATTCGGGCAAGTTTCAAGCAACAGGTCGACCGTGTTCCGGTATGGTACATGCGTCAGGCTGGACGTTACGATCCTGAATATCGCAAGATTAAAGAAAAGTACTCCTTGCTAGAAATCTGCCAACAACCCGAGCTGGCGGCTGAAGTTACACTCATGCCCGTACGCAAGCTTGGTGTAGATGCGGCTATTTTGTATTCCGATATTATGAATCCGGTTGCCTCACTGGGTATTGATTTTGACATTGTAAAAAATATTGGTCCCGTTATCGATAATCCTATTCGGTCCGCTGCAGATGTGGATCGTTTGCGTCCCATTGACGTAGAAGGAGATCTGTCACATATTCTGGAGACCATTCGAATTCTGGATAAGGAGCTTGACGTGCCTCTGATTACGTTTGCGGGCGCACCTTTCACAATTGCGAGCTATCTGATCGAAGGACAACCTTCGAAAGGTTACATCCGCACCAAAACGATGATGTACAGCGAGCCTGAAGTGTGGCACAAGCTGATGCAGAAGCTTGGTGATATGGTAATTACATATATCCGTGCGCATATTGCGAATGGCGGTAAGGCATTCCAGTTGTTTGACAGCTGGGTTGGAGCACTTTCTCCCAAAGACTTCAGAACATATGTGTTGCCTACGATTACCCGTATCTTTACCGAATTATCGGATTTGAATGTACCGAAAATCTATTTCCCTGGTGTCGCTTCGGGCGAATTGTTGCCAACGCTGCATAATCTGCAAGCCAATGTGATTGGATTGGACTGGAGAGTATCGATTACGGAAGGTCGCCAACGACTTGGCGGTAAATTTGCAGTCCAGGGTAATTTGGACCCTTATGTGCTGACAGCACCGATGGAACTGATCAAGGAACAAGCCAAAGTGATTATCGACGAAGGAATCAAGGAGCCGGGGTATATATTCAACCTGGGTCACGGACTATTTCCTGAAGCATCTCTTGATAAGCTCAGAGAACTGACCGCATATATTCATGAATATTCTGCGGAAGCATTGAAGACTGGGGTGACGATAACTAATGACTAAAACTGTAGGTGTACTGGTGATGTCATATGGCACACCAGAAAATATGGAAAGTGTTGAAGCGTATTACACACATATCCGCAGAGGGCGTCCGCCTGAACCGGAGCAATTGAAGGAACTGACGGATCGATATGAAGCCATTGTTGGCGGTGTGTTTCCACTTCGGGAGAACACGGACAACCAGGTTAAGGCTCTTCAGGAGACATTAAACCGCGATGAGCGTGGGAGTGACGTGGAATTCCGTTGTTATCAAGGACTGAAGCATGCTTATCCGTTTATTGAGGATGGCGTGGAACAGATGGCGAAGGATGGGATTCAGACAGCAATTGGTATTGTGCTGGCTCCGCATTTCTCAACGATGAGTGTAGGCAGTTATATCAAGCGGGCGCGGGAAAAAGCAGGAGAACTGGGCGTTCAGATGTCCTTTATCGAGAGCTATCATCTGCATCCGAAGTTAATTCAGGCCTTGTCCACGCGTGTCAGTGCCAAGTTGGATGCGTTCGAGGAAGCCGGAGCTAAACGCGGAGATGTGAAAGTGTTGTTTAGTGCCCACAGCTTGCCAGCACGTATTGTGGAGTTGGGTGATCCATACCCGCAACAATTGCTGGAAACTTCGGAAGTGATTGCCTCACGTGTAGGCATTACCAATTGGCAATTTACTTGGCAAAGTGCCGGAAGAACAGCTGAACCATGGCTTGGACCAGATATCCTCGATACGTTACAGGAACTTTCCCGTGAGCAAGTAGAGGATGTACTTGTGGCACCAATCGGGTTCGTTTCGGATCATCTCGAAGTGCTCTATGATCTCGATATCGAGGCCAAATCGATTGCCAAAGAGATCGATATGCGCCTGATGCGTATTGATTCTCTCAATAGCGATCCTCTATATATGGAGACGTTAAGCGACGTTATTATAAGCCAATGGCAGCAAGGGTCGGATGAGTAATGGATGACAAGAAACGCCGCGTTATTGTCGTCGGCGGTGGCCTCACCGGCCTCAGCGCGGCATTTTATATCCGCAAGCATTACCGGGAAGCAGGAGTTGAACCTGTGATTACATTGGTCGAGAAAAGCTCGTCCATGGGAGGCATGATTGAGACGCTGCACCGGGATGGATTTGTGATTGAAAAAGGGCCCGATTCTTTCCTGGCTCGCAAAACAGCAATGATTGACCTGGCCAAAGAATTGGAGATCGATCATGAGCTGGTAAGCCAGAATCCCGAATCAAAGAAAACGTATATCATGCAGCGTGGCAAGCTTCATCCCATGCCAGCAGGACTTGTTCTCGGTATTCCGACAGAACTAAGACCATTTCTGAGAAGTGGTCTGGTCTCTCCGGCAGGCAAACTGCGGGCGTTGATGGACTTTGTCATCCCGCCGCGTCGCACAACAGAGGATGAATCGCTCGGGTATATGATTGAGCGACGTCTTGGAGCAGAAGTACTGGAGAACTTGACGGAACCGCTGCTCGCGGGAATCTATGCGGGTGATATGCGGCGATTGAGCCTCCAAGCTACCTTCCCGCAGTTCGGAGAAGTTGAGCGCGATTACGGCAGCTTGATCCGGGGCATGATGACTGGCCGTAAACCGGCCGAGACGCATTCCGGAACAAAACGAAGCGCCTTTTTGAATTTCCGTCAGGGACTTCAAAGTCTTGTTCATGCCCTCGTCCATGAGTTGCAGGATGTTGATCAACGCCTGAACACCGCGGTGATGTCGCTGCAACGTCTTGATGGGGCGCAGACCAGATACCGTGTTGAACTGGGGAATGGCGAGACTCTTGATGCCGATGATGTAGTGGTTACCGTGCCGACGTATGTCGCGTCGGAGCTGCTGAAGCCACACGTGGATACAGCGGCTCTGGACGCAATTAACTACGTGTCTGTAGCTAATGTGGTGCTCGCTTTTGAGAAAAAAGAGGTGGAGCATGTATTCGATGGGTCAGGTTTCCTCGTTCCGCGAAAAGAGGGCCGGAATATTACGGCTTGCACGTGGACATCGACGAAATGGCTGCATACCAGCCCGGACGATAAAGTCTTGCTCCGTTGTTATGTTGGTCGCTCTGGTGACGAACAAAACGTAGAGCTTCCGGATGAAGCGCTGACCGATCTGGTTCTCAAGGATCTGAGGGAGACCATGGGCATCGAAGCGGTACCGATCTTCTCCGAGATTACAAGGCTTCGCAAATCAATGCCACAGTATCCCGTGGGACACCTCCAACATATTGCCGCTCTTCGTGAGGAGTTAGGCAGTAAATTACCGGGTGTGTACATTGCAGGTGCAGGGTATGAGGGCGTAGGCTTGCCTGATTGCATCAGACAAGCGAAGGAAATGTCTGTCCAGGCTACAAAAGAGTTTGTGGTAGAATAAGTGCAGCAAGAGAGCTGTCTCAAACGTAGAATTATCTACAGGAGAGACAGCTTTTTTTGCATGAAGATCTGAAAGTTAACCGAGTTCATATCCTTCCAATCGATACAGTTCCAAGGAATGATGGAAATCCAGAATATGCCTGATATAATGGTATGTATGGCTGTGAAGAAGAAGAGGAGTTGCTTATGTATCCCCCAAGATCAGAGCGAAGTGTACAGAAGAAAAAAGGTAAACGTACCCGCAATACAGTCATCTGGACAGTTAATATTGTATTGATCATGGCAATTGGTCTAGTCGGCATTTTTTATGTCATCCATTCACGTCAGCAACAGGCAGACCAGCCGGTGCAACAAGAAATTGTCGACCAGGATCAGCCTTCCATTGGAGAAGATGCCAAAGGCGGCGATCAATTAAGTACATCGGACATGGACTCCGATGAGACTTCGGAAGAAGAAACCGGAGCTGCGGATGAAGAGACAACAGAGGATGCAGAAAAAACATCCGGAATAGCGACACCTGACACTTCAGGCAACACCAATAGTAGCAAGACGGAGTCCGGAACGAAAAAACCTGCGGCGGCTTCAACACCATCCAGTACCAAGGGAAATGCAGGTGTGGATAAGGAATCTGAGACGTCGAAACCCTCCAATTCAGCGGAGGATGTTACGATTAACTTTGTTGGCGATATTCAATTCTCGGGCAAAGTTGCTGAACTGTTGGATAGGAATGGTTATGATTATCCCTTTGCCAAGCTCGGCAGATTATTCAAAGACGATGATCTTACCATCGGTAACCTGGAGACACCCATAACTCTGGGGGGGACTGGTGCAGCTGACAAAACATATGTATATAAATCTTCGCCCAAAGCATTGGCGGCAATGGCCTCTGCTGGTTTTGATGCTGTGAATTTGGCTAACAATCATATCCTGGATCAAGGTGTAGAGGGCTTGGTGGATACGCTAACCTATCTCAAGGAGTATGGCATAGCCCACACCGGGGCTGGCATGAACAGAGATGAGGCCTATGCACCAGCTTATCTGGAACGCAAAGGCATGAAGATCGCATTGCTTGGGTTCTCCCGAGTTGTACCGGAAGCAAGTTGGAAGGCTGAGGGTAATCGGGCTGGCGTGGCTGAAGCCTATGATTCCACAGGAGCAGTCAAAGCGATCGAGGAGGCCCGTAAGAAGGCGGATCTGGTCATTGTGGTTGCACACTGGGGAGAGGAACGGGTAAGTACTCCGAATAGTGACCAGACCCGATTGGCTCATGAGTTTGTAGATGCTGGTGCGGATCTGGTCATAGGTGGACATCCCCATGTGCTACAAGGGTTGGAGTACTATAAAGGGAAGTGGATTGCATACAGTACGGGGAATTTTACTTTCTCCAGATCCACAACTGAAGAAACGTGGAAAACGGCTGTGTTTCAGGCACGCTGTAGTCGCGAAGCTGCTTGCAGCATGAAAGTCATCCCTTATGAGGCGGGCCTTGGTCAGGCCATCCCGATGATTGATGAGGCGAACAAACTTCTGCTGCAGCAGATGGCACAGCTATCCCCAGGCATTCGATATGATGCGAATGGAGTGGCTTCGCCAAATTGAGAACCATTGTTGAGGAGGACATCAAATGAACAACCTTTGTGTAGCGCACCGTGGATTTTCTTCCATTGCACCAGAGAATACGATGGCTGCATTCTTGATGGCTATGGAACGGCCTGAAGTTCAGTGGATGGAGCTGGATGTGCAGTTATCACGTGATGGTGTACCAGTGATCATTCATGATTTTACAGTGGATCGCACGACGAATGGCAAGGGCCTGGTTCGGGAAACCGATTGGGCTGATCTGCAACGACTGGATGCCGGAGCATGGAAAAATAAGTCTTACAAAGGCGAACGGATTCCGGCTCTAAGTGAATTGTTAGATCGCTCGTGCGGCAAAGTGCGTTTGAACATCGAATTGAAAACGCAGGGAGATATGTACCCTGGTTTACCGGCAGCGGTGATATATGAAGTAAGAAAACGACATATGCAGAATGATGTAGTGATCACTTCATTTGAACCAGCCGCTCTGATTGAAGTGAAAAAACTTGCACCGGAGATTCAGACGGGGCTAATTATTGATGCGCGACCGGGTGATCTGTTAACCGCACTGCGGCAAATGAATTGTACGTTCCTCTCGATTGGATATACCAATGTAGACAAATCTTTAATGAACGAGATGCGGAGTGCAGGCATTCGTGTGATGGCTTGGACAGTGGATGACAAGACCATTATGAAGAGACTGGCGGCTGTAGATCCAGAGCTCATGTTGTGTACAAACCGGCCTGACGTATGGGAACATGCATTTCAGGAGACGAGCAGCCGATTCTTCAGACCGTAACTTTCATATATGTACTAATGAATCCAATAAAGGTGGTTATATATCCATGTTGACTAACATTCGCAATGTATACTGTGTAGGACGCAATTATAAACTTCACGCGGAAGAATTGGGCAACGCGGTTCCAGATGAGCCGATGATTTTTATGAAACCTTCTCACGCAGTCGTACCCCTGAATGGTGCCACACTTGAATTGCCTGCTACCAAGGGTGAAGTTCACTATGAAGCTGAACTGGTGGTGCAAATCGGCCGGAGTTATGAGCCAGGTATGGCGGTAGATGAGCTGGTGGATGCATATGCATTTGGTATTGATTTTACGTTACGTGATGTTCAGACCGTGATTAAGAAAAAGGGCCACCCTTGGACAGCGGCAAAGGGGTTCAAAAATTCCGCTCCGATTACTGCATTTCAGGCATTTCCAGGTGCGGTAGCATTGCTCGAGAAAGACTTTACATTGACCAAAAATGGTGAGGAAGTCCAGCGTGGCAATATTCGTAACATGATCTTCAGTTTACAGGATATTGTGGATTATGTAGGTCACCATTACGGCCTGGGGCCGGGCGATGTCATTTTTACAGGAACACCCGAAGGTGTTGGACCAACACAAGCAGGAGATGTGCTCGAACTGGCATGGGACGGCGAATCCTTGGGTGCATGCACGATTGGGGCAGCACAATAAGGATTACACATCACACCTGCTTGAGATGGATAGGGTACAAGAAAGGGGCGTGCATACGCTCCTTTTTGTCGTGAGATCAGAAAGTTCTTCAAAATTTCTATCGTACGGATACGGCGCTAATTACGCTAAATTGTATGCTGTATTCGTACTCTGTGGGACCAACTCTTCCAGTTCAGCTTGTTGTGCAGCATGTTGCTCCGAGCTGATACTTCCACTTGCGAGCCGTTCATCCAACTGTTCCTTGAGCTGCCTAACCTGTATAGCAATGACCTCATTTAAGTTTCCGTTGTTTTCTTCCGTGATCGTCCTCAGTGATTTGCCGCTATACAATTCCTCGTACAAATCCGCTTCTGAAGGCTGATTCAGAGCGCTGAGCAGCTCGTCGCCGCTTCCCTCACGAGTATCCAGGTCAACGATGGACCATTTAGCAGTAGGTATAGGGGAGATGGCAGATTGGCCCCATGCTGTTTCGGCGAAGGACATAGTGACAATCATTGTGCCTATAATAATGACTCTTTTCATGTTCATATGGATAATCCTCATTTCTGTAGTTGAGTACGAACTGAATCGTAGCTTGTCGTTGATGTTTCGATCTGAGAATAGTGTAAACGGGAAACCTGAATTGAAACTTAAAACAGGATAAGTAATTTCAAATCAGCGGGGAATAAAGGTGAACGTAGAATTAGTAATACAATTCACACTTGACAGGTTGGGTTAGTTGGTTATATGATGATCTCAATTATTTTAATACTCATTAAATGAACAGCGAAATAAATTAAACTGAAAACGGAACTGAGCTGATTGGACCACCAAAGGCTCCCGGGACTACTCCACTATGGAATGTCCACGGGGGCCTTTTTTCGTGTGCTGTTGAGGTTTCAGACGAACAAGGAGGATAGGGAATGAGCGATGGAGATTGGGAAGCGTTGGAGCGGACGGATTGGTTATTTCGCAAAATGGTCAGACGATTCGTCAAAGAGCGGGATCGCATCTCTGTAGAAGGCATTAGCCTGCCGGGTATGCTTATCCTGCACAAAATCATTCGCGAGGGAGAACAGCGGCTTGGAGATCTGGCAGAACAATTGGACTTCACATCAGGTGCCATTACAGCTCTAACCGATAAGCTGGAGAAAAAGGGACTCACCGTCCGCAGGCGAAAGGAAGACGATCGCCGGACGGTTTTACTGGACATCACATCCAGCGGGCGGGAGATGTATGCGAGAAACAGCAACATCGGTGTCCGATGTATCACGCTTCTGTTTGAGGGTTTTACGACGGAGGAACTGAAGCAACTAAGTCAATTCTATGAGCGAGTGGTATTGAATCTGGAGGGGTTCTCGGACATGGTGCTGGAATTGGCGGAGAACAACGGGATACAGGAACATGATCAGTCCTCTACAAGTGACCTTGAGCAGAAGCAGCGGGACAATACCGGGAAGGGGAACTATCTCAGTTATTGAGGTTGAATCAAGTAGCGATATTCGACATTCTATAAACATTCTAAGGGAGAGATGATCAATGGGACACTCGACAATATATCCAACTGGAGCAACGCTATTCAATCCGGATAAGGCTTGGGGCGGTTATACCGTCTATCAGGCAGGCGAGGAAGGCGTAGTGTTGATCGATATGAATGGCAAGGAGGTTCACCTGTGGAAAGGACTGTTAGGGTTTCCGGCCAAAATATTGCCTGGCGGCTACGTGCTGGGCAGCACGGGTCGGAGAGATCCAAAGTTCGGTATTCAGGACAATGTCGATCTGGTCCAAGTGGATTGGGACGGCAATATTGTATGGAAATACAATAGCTACGAACATATCGAAGATCCGGGGTATGAGCCACTATGGTATGCTCGCCAGCATCATGATTATCAGCGTGAGGGTAATCCGGTAGGTTACTATGCACCTGGCCTTGCGCCGAAGACGAAGAGTGGCAAAACGCTTATTCTGGCACACAAAAATGTGAGTAACCCGCAAATTTCAGATAAGCCCTTGCTTGATGATGCCATTATCGAAGTAGATTGGGAGGGGAAGGTACTCTGGGAGTGGCTGCCTAACGAGCACTTTGAAGAATTAGGTTTTGATGAAGCTGCTCGAAATGTCCTGTTCCGTGATCCGAATACACGTTCTTTCGGTCATCTGGGCGGTGGTGTCGGTGACTGGTTACATATTAATTCTGCTTCTTACGTTGGACCCAACCGCTTCTATGAAGATGGAGACGAACGGTTCCACCCCGACAATATTATCTGGGATGCCAGAGAGGCCAACATTATCGCCATTACAGACAGACAGAGCGGAAAGATCGTGTGGAGACTAGGGCCAGACTATACTTCACATGAAGCGAAGCACATCGGCACGATTATCGGGCAGCACCATGCACATATCATTCCCCAAGGTCTCCCGGGAGAAGGGAACTTGCTCGTATTCGACAATGGCGGCTGGGCAGGTTACGGCCTTCCGAATCCGGCTTCCCCATTTGGATTGAAACATGCAATTCGGGATCACTCGCGTGTGCTGGAGATTAACCCGGTCACCCTGGAGATTGTCTGGCAGTATACATCGGCAGAAGCTGGATTTTCCGTCCCAACGGATTCCTATAAATTTTATAGCCCATACATCAGTTCTGCCCAGCGTTTACCTAACGGCAACACCCTGATAACCGAAGGTTCCAATGGCAGATTGTTCGAAGTCACAGCGGAGCATGAGTTGGTCTGGGAGTATGTCTCCCCTTACACCGATGGGCGCAATACCAATATGGTCTATCGCTCGTATCGCGTTCCTTATCAGTGGGTTCCGCAGTTGGAGAAGCCACAGGAAGTTGCCATTGAAGCAATTGATGTCTCCAACTACAGGGTGCCGGGAGCAGCACCTAAAGGTTCTGCATCCATCGTGAGCGTGGAGACAACTCTTCCATTTGTGGAGGGTGCAGCCTGTGTGGCAACGTCGGATGAAGGCAAGTCAGGCGGTTAAGCATCAAGAATCATGACTAGATCGAATGGGGTGTATATTGTGAGAAAACCATCCATAATTACCGGCGTATTGATATTATTTCTGGCTACGGCACTCATTTTATCCGGATGCAGTTCAAATGCAGCAGGATCTGGAGCAAAAGACGCTACCGGCAAAAATGCCGATAATGTAAAAATTCGAATTGCCGATACAAGTACCAACCCAACGTTCAGGGTAGCCATTGCGAAAGGTTTCTTTGAAAAACGGGGCATTGATGCAGAGAGTATTACGTTTGGCTCACCGGCTGAAGGTGTAAATGCACTATTTATCAAACAGGTAGATATTGCGTACGGAGCAGACTTCCCTGTATTAAATGCGCTGGCTAAAGGGGAATATTCGGTCATCGCTTCCGCAGGTCAGGCTACGGATGAAGCGGCAGCCGCCTGGAAGCTGTATGCAAGGGAGGATATTCAGAGTGGAGCAGATTTGAAGGGCAAGAAAGTGAGCTTCATTCGAGGCACATTCATTCCGTATCTATGGGATGAGTATTTGAAAGATCAGGGATTAGCCCTGAGGGATGTGACGCAAATTGGTCAGGGGGCTTTTGATGAGTCCTACATCGCACTGAAACAGGGAGACCTTGATGCAACTTGGGTCATAGGTTCCGCGTTAACCGATAAATTCGATGCACTCGAAGGGGTACATCAGCTGACGGATATGTCCCAGACGCCTATACGCCTTGGTATGGGACTGGTATCGAGTAATGAATTCATCCAGGCAAACCCCGAAAAGATAAGTGATTTTCTTGCGGCGCTTGATGAGGCGTCCACGTATGCTCAAGCGCATCCTGAAGAGGTTGCGGATCTGATGTATAAAGAGACCAAACAACCTAAAGATGCCACGTTGAAAGACCTTCCGATCAATCCATGGGACGTTGGATTTACGCAGGCCGCTTATGATAGTTTGGCAGGTCAGAAACAATATATGGTGGACACCGGAATCATTGAACAGGATTTTGATCTCGACACCAAACTCAATCTGACTTCTCTCCAACAGGCTCTGCCGGAAAAAGTGACATACCGTAAATAATTCATATTCAAATGGGAGGTGACCGTTATGTCTTTACCTGCAACTCAGCATACCATTCATATTGAACAGCTTCGAAAAACATATCATGCCCCGACCAATGGGGATGTGCATTATATCATTAAGGATGTCGATCTGGTCATCAAGGGAGGAGAGTTCTTTGTCCTGCTTGGACCCAGTGGATGCGGGAAGTCAACGCTGCTGAACATGATCGCGGGTTTTATCTCCAAGTCGGGTGGACAGCTCAGGGTAGACAACAAGGAGATCGACAGGCCGGGCAGGGATCGGGCAATGGTATTCCAGCAGGCGGATTCTTCGCTCTTTCCATGGCTAACGGTGAGGGAGAATGTTGAATTCGGGCTTCGAATGTCCAAGGTGCCTAAGACACAACGGCGTGAGATCTCTGATCGTTACATCCATCTTGTTGGACTGAGTGCTCATGAGGGGAAATTTCCGAAAGAACTCTCGGGTGGCATGAAGCAGCGGGTCCAATTGGCTCGGGTACTTGCGAATGACTCGGCGATTTTGCTGATGGATGAGCCATTCGGTGCGCTGGACGCGATGACGAGACGAACCATGCAGAAGGAACTGGTGAATATTTGGAAAGAAACACATAAGACTGTTATCTTTGTCACCCACGATATTCAGGAGGCGTTATTGCTTGGTGAGCGTATAGGCATTATGTCCGTAGGTCCCTCTTCGAATATAACGGATATTTACCACAACACTTTACCTTACCCTAGGAACATCGCCTCGTCTGAGTTCAATACCCTGTATGACCGAATTCAAGGCCATTTTGAAGAATAACTGAGGTGATATGTAGGATGAAATGGTTAGAGAAAAAATGGGTGTCTATCCCGCTTTTATGGGTAACGGTCATCTTAATCTGGCAGCTTGGTGCCCTCATCTATGGGCCTGATGTAATCCCTGGTCCGTGGCACACGATCCTGGGAGCACGCGAACTGATTGCTGACGGTACGTTGATGCAGTATATCGGAATCAGTTTCACTCGTGTACTGGCGGGCTGGGTACTCGGAAGTATCATTGCTATTCCGGTAGGACTGATTATTGGCAAGGTGCATATCATCCGGCTGTTCGCCGAACCATTCCTTAACTTTATACGCTTTATCCCGCCGATTGCCTTTATTACCTTATTTCTGGTGTGGTTCGGAATTGGAGAGCAATCCAAGATCGCGCTCATCATGTACGCAACCTTCTTCATTGTTGTGCTGAATACACTGACAGGTGTACTCTCCGTTGAAGAAGACAAAATCCGTTCGGCCCGCAGTATGGGAGCCAATGAACGGCAGATTCTGCTGCATGTGATTGTTCCGGCGACAACCCCGTATATCTTCACGGGTGTGCGACTGGCGATGGGAACTTCTTATATGGCCATAATCGGTGCTGAGATGATTGCCTCGAATGAGGGAGTCGGTTACTTGATCTGGAATTCCAGACTCTTTTTCCGGACGGATTGGATCTTTGTCGGACTGATTTCCCTCGGTTTTATGGGATTCCTGACGGATCGATTGTTCAACTGGTTTGGTCGCAGAGTACTCTACCGATATGGGGTCATTGGCGGAGCGAAGCGGGTCTGAATGAGAAGATAGGAACACTGGATAACAGACGTTATGCAAAAGGGGATTTATCTTGTTTTAACGTTTTATCAACAACCTGTTTTGGCACTTCTAAACGAGGCCGAAACAGGTTTTTTGCGTGCTGGCCTCAGGAGTTTCGGCATTGACATCAAACCGTGGTATAATTGAGTTTCAAAAATACAATAAACGTCATGTGGGCTTTGTATGCGTCACATGCAGGAGACATTATGGATTGGATTATTGGCGCCGTATGCGCTTCTATGGTGGCAGGTGCTGCCTATGCGAAAAAGTCGCTAACCCTGTCAGGCTGCCTGGCAGCAATTCTGATGGGAACGATATATTACGGAGCGGGTAACCTGTTCTGGTTTGGCACGTTATTGTTGTTTTTCATCACTTCAACGTTGCTCTCTAGGTTTCGTAAAGATCGGAAGCAGGAGCTGGAGAAATCCTATGCCAAGTCAGGAAATCGGGATGCCGGACAAGTGATGGCTAATGGTGGGATGGGTATGTTTCTATGTCTGGGATACTGGATATTTCCTCATCCGGCATGGATATATGCTTTCATTGGCGTTATGGCTACCGTTACATCGGATACATGGGCAACCGAACTCGGGAGTCTCAGTCGCAAGCCGCCGCGCTCTGTTCTCACGTGGAAGGTACTTACTCCAGGTGCCTCAGGAGGCGTTTCACTTCTCGGTACCCTGGCTGCAGCTGTAGGCGGGGCTCTGATTGGTGCGGGAGCATTTTTCTTTTCCTGGATCGCCGGGGTAGAAGGACTTGGTCTGCTTAGTTGGACTTTTGTCGGCCTTGTAGGCGGATTGGCAGGTGCTTTTGCCGATTCCTATCTGGGCGCAACGGTGCAGATGATGTATCGTTGTACCGTGTGCGGTCGTGAAGTTGAGGTGCATGAACATTGCGGGCATCCAACGGTTCGGGCTCGTGGCTGGTCATGGATGAGTAACGACCTGGTGAACGTGCTTAGCTCGGTCATTGGCGGATGTGTGGCAATAGGATTGGGTAACATTTTGGCGTTGTAGGAGGGAGTACATTTGAACACTGTACACGGAGACAAATCGGAGGCTATTTTGGATGCAGCCTATGGTATTTTTGGTTCGAAAGGTTTTTATGAGACCAAAATGTCTGATATTGCAGACGAAGCCGGCATCGCAAAAGGCACCATTTATTTATATTTTAAAAGCAAGGAACAATTATTTGTAGCAGTATCCAAGCGGGACTGTAACAGTTTTATCAGTCGTCTTGAATATGCTTTGAACTCGCATGAGAACACAGGTGATAAACTTGGCGCAATAGCCAAGACCCACCTTACGTATTATTATGAGCGTCGCAATCATACCAAGCTCTTTTTTATGGCACCCAATAATGATCCGGATCTGATGCAATTTATGAAAGAATTCATGAATCAATATATGAGCATGGTGTGCGAGGTGCTGGAGAGTGCAAGTGTGCCTGAGCCGGTCTTATTAGCCAAATCGTACATTGGGATTCTGGATCGTCTGAAGATGGATATTATGCTTAATCCAGAGTTCAACGAAGAGGATCTGAACAAACGAATTGCCTTCTCAGCAGCGTTGTTTCTGGACGGGTGTCGGTCCTTTTTGAAAACGTAAGTGCATGTGTGGGTACGAGTAATATTGAATTCTATTTTACAGAGAAGTGGGTACGCGCAATGAACATAATGACGGTAGAACAAATTGAAAAAAGTTATGGCGAGAAAATATTGTTCAAGGATGCTTCATTTGGTATGGCTGATCAGGACAAGATTGGTGTCGTTGGGGTAAATGGGACCGGGAAATCCACATTTTTGCGTGTGATTTCTGGTATGGAACCTGCAGATGCGGGACAGATCTCGATCGGTAATGATGTACGCATTCAGTTCCTGGCGCAAAATCCGGACTTCAATCCGGATAATACGGTACTGCAACAAGTATTCGAAGGTGACAGCATGGAAATGAAAACCGTGCGTGAATATACGGAAACAATGGAGCTACTGGAGCTCCAGTCATCTGATTCAGCGTTGCAAGAGCGACTATTACGTTTGAATCAGCAAATGGAGCAGCTTCAGCTCTGGCAGATGGAGAGTGAAGCGAAGAGCATTTTGTCCAAATTGGGTATTCGTCAATTCGATGCACTGATGGGCACATTGTCTGGTGGACAACGCAAAAGGGTAGCGCTAGCGGCTGCCCTGATTCATCCTTGCGAACTGCTTATTCTGGATGAGCCGACGAACCATATTGATAATGACTCGGTAGTGTGGCTCGAGCAGTACTTGCAGAAGCGCCGCGGCGCACTGCTTATGATTACGCATGATCGGTATTTCCTGGATCGTGTGGCGAATGTCATGCTCGAATTGGATCATGGTCGTTTGTTCCGATATGAAGCCAACTATACACGTTTCCTGGAACTGAAGGCGGAGCGGGAAGAACGTGAAGCTTCTTCCGAACAGAAGCGTAAGAACCTGCTTCGGACGGAGCTTGCGTGGATTCGTCGCGGTGCCAAGGCACGGACGACGAAGCAAAAAGCGAGAATTGATCGCTTCGAACAACTCAAAGCCCAACAAGGAATTCAGCGTTCAGGCTCATTGGAAGTATCGGTCGGTTCCACTCGTTTGGGTAAAAAGATACTGGAGATCGAGCATCTTTCCAAATCCGTCGGTGGTCGCATACTGATCGAAGATCTGAGTTATATTGCCGTACCTGGAGATCGGGTAGGCATTGTCGGACCCAATGGTAGTGGTAAGTCCACGCTGTTACAGATGATATCTGGCAAGTTGGAACCCGATGCTGGAGTGGTTGACGTCGGCCCTACTGTCAATCTGGGCTACTTCACACAGGAACATCAAGAGATGGATGAATCACTTCGTGTGATTGAGTACATCAAGGAAGTGGCCGAGAATGTGAAAACGGCCGATGGCTCCCTGATTACGGCATCCCAGATGCTGGAGCGGTTCCTGTTTACCCCGGCATCCCAGTGGACGCCAATCTCCCGCCTGTCTGGTGGAGAGAAGCGTCGTCTGTATCTGCTGCGTGTTCTGATGGCTGCTCCGAATGTATTGCTGCTGGATGAGCCGACAAATGATCTGGATATCCAGACCCTCGCTGTACTTGAAGACTATCTGGATGATTTTCCGGGTGTTGTCTTTGTCGTATCCCATGATCGTTATTTCCTTGATCGTACTGTGGATAAAGTGCTGTCTTTTGAGGGTAACGGTGCTGTACGTGTACACGTCGGCGACTACAGTGAGTATGCGGAATGGATGCTGAAAAATGCGCCTGGGACTACCCTAGAGAGTGACACGGGAGCAGCGAAGGTGAAACAGTTATCGGAGAAAACGACTCCTGCTGTCTCAGCCGCTAAACCGAAGTTGAAATTCAGCTTCAAAGAGCAACGTGAATACGACCAGATTGATGAAAATATTGAGAAGGCTGAAGCCAATCTCGTCCGGATTAACAAAGAGATGGAAGAGTCATTTAGTGATTCTGCCCGTCTGCAAGAGTTGATGGCAGAGCAAGCTGAGGCTGAGCGCCATCTGGACGAATTGATGGAACGCTGGACCGTTCTGAATGAACTTGCAGAGCAAATTGAGCAGAGCAAGTCTTGATTTATAATTAAAGATCGCCCTTTCTTCCATAGTGACTTTAAGTCGTATTAGGAGGAGAGGGCGATTTTTTTGTCTGAAAACTGATGCCCAAATGTGAAACGTTCTGCATATTCATTACGTTGTATAAGTAAAGAATTCCATAGAAGGGGGAGAACACCACACTTATGTATAAAGAAATCAATGAACAGTTGGCAGTGCTCAAGGAAAAGGGGAGAATTTACGAGAAATGGACCAAGCGCTTGGAGAAGCTTCAGACGGAGGAAACCGAATGGGAAGCAAAGGTAAAACGTCGTTTGGAGCATCTCCAGAAGGAACAGAAGGATGTTGATCGACTGAACAGTATGACATTGTCAGCATTTTTCTATCAACTGATTGGCAAGAAGACAGAACGTCTGGAGAAGGAAGAGTTCGAACTAATGGAAAGCAAGGCTGCGTACGACACCGCTTGTCGTATGCTACAAGATGTACAGGAGCAACGAATCCATATGGAGCAGGAGTTGGAGGGCCAACGGCAATATCATTACTGGCAGAGCGACTATAACGCTTTATGGGGGAAGAAGGAAGGTCGTCTGCTGGACCAGGATGCAGAATTACAGCATATGGCTGAGAATCGGGAGCATCTTGCGAGCGAGCTTCAGGAACTGGATGAGGCTTTCCGGGAGGGAGAGTATCTGGTTGATGCTCTTGAACGTGCGGAGAAGGCTTTGGCTTCGGCAGGTAATTGGGGTGTGTATGACATGATGGGCGGTGGGGTCATCTCCACACATATCAAGCGAGGACGAATGGATGACGCTCAGGTCGCCATTATGGATGCAGGAAAGCGTCTACGACGTTTCCAGAAAGAGTTGGAGGATGTAGAGATGGCAGTACACGCGGATCTGCATCTGGGAGGTCTGCTTTCGTTCGCAGACTATTTCTTCGATAACCTCTTCGTGGACTGGATGGTTCAGGACAAAATTCGCAAAGCTGAACGTCAGGTGAAAGATGGACTGAGCGCGGTTCGAAAGACTATGCATGTGTTGAGAACTGAAATGCATGACCATCAGACAGAGTTAGAGATTTTGGATCGTCAATATCATGCATATGTGGAACAAGCAGATTGAGAAATTTGAAAGCAAAGGACACTTCCGAGCGCACATCGAATTGCTGTGCTTTGGAAGTGTCCTTTGTTGTTATGGAAGACAATGCGTGTCTCCATGATGATTTCGTAGATAAATGATGCTGCTTTACTTGGTTATAATGTAGGCTGCAAGCAATCTTGCTGTATTCAGGACAGCGTCTTTATGCGTACGCTCCATGGAATGAGATGCATGAACCCCCGGACCGATCAAAGCTGCTCGGATATTGTTTCCTCCGCGTAGTGCTGCACTGCCATCTGAGCCGTAATGGGGATAAATGTCGACGACGTAATCCAACCCATTTTGTTTAGCAAGTTCAATGAGACGGCTAGTCATATCATAGTCATACGGGCCAGAAGAGTCTTTGGCACATATGGATATGTCGGTTTCTTTGCAACTGAGATCATCACCCATGGCTCCCATGTCTACAGCGATCATTTCACTGATTTCCGCAGGGATATACGATGCGCCATGTCCAACTTCTTCATAATTCGAGATGAGCAGAGAGACGTTATGTAATGGTTTCCAGCCTTCGCGATGTGCAGACTCAAGGATACCGAAGAGGGCAGCCACGCTGGCTTTGTCGTCCAGATGACGTGATTTGATATAACCACTCGGCGTGATGACTGCGCGAGCATCGAAGGAGATAAAATCGCCCAAAGAGATTCCAAGTTTCAACACATCTTCCTTGGAGGAGACGACTTCATCGATTCGAACTTCCATATGGCTCTCGGTCCGTTCAAAGGTGCGTGCATCCGGATAAACGTGTACAGATGGATGAAGGGAGAGAATAGTGCCTGTGTATGTCTTTCCATCCCGAGTATGGATGCTGCAATATTCGTTTTCGATACTTTGCATGGAAAATCCACCCACAGAAGTCAGCTTCAATGTGCCATAGGATGTAATCGAGCGTACCATGGCCCCTAGCGTATCCACGTGAGCGCTTAATGCAATCGTCTTGGACGAATCTTGCCCTGGCAATGTAAGCATTGCACCGCCCTTGTTGTTCAGCTCACAAGCGATGCCCAGTGCTGTTGCTTCCTTGCGGATCATCTCGATAATGTGATGTGTGTAACCACTTGGGCTTGGTGTATCCAGCAATTTTTTCAGAAAAGACAGAACGTATGATTCATCAATTGTAAAACTCATTATGTAATTCCTCCTTGGATCGTGGGTATGGTGTTAAAAAACAAAATACAGCCTGTCTGGGGGAGAGAATGTGATACTACCATTCCTGACTCGCCAGCAAGCTGTTTCTGATTGGTTACAGTGTTCCCGTAGGATTTCCTTTGCGCTGACTCTGGATCGAATCATTCTCCAATAGGCTGTCAGGTTCATTTGAGTCAAGCGAATCCATCGTTTTGAAAGAATCCAACGTAGATTTGCTTGTCGCGGAACTTTCCAATTCAGATACACGCAATTTCAATTGCTTGTTCTCGCGTTGCAGTCTGTATTGGCGAAAGATGCCATATGAACCTACAATAATGCCACCGATCAGGGTACAACCGAGAATCAGCAAGATCAGCGGGATTTGTACCGTGTTAAATAACAGGTTGACTTGTACGGAATCCACATTAATAACCGCAAAGATTCCCGTGAGCAGTGCAAAAACAAGACCTGCTATGAGTGCCCATTGCATTTTCATGGTGTTGCCTCCTTGTTGAACAATTGAGAACTAGATATGCATTACCCCTATTCGGGTATATTGCATCTTGCAATGATGATAAAATCCCCTGCCCAAACGGGCAAGGGATGCAGATCACATGGAAAGACAACTTTATTTGGTTAGTTGCTCCATCTGTTCAATCAATTCCTTGAACACACTCATAGCTTCACGAATTGGCTGTGGTGTAGACATATCCACACCGGCTTTTTTCAGGATGTTGATGGAGTAATCACTGCCACCGCTCTTCAGGAAACCAAGATAACGGTCAACAGCCGGTTGGCCTTCTTCCAGGATTTGCTTGGAGAAGCTTGTCGCTGCAGAGAAGCCTGTAGCATATTTGTAAACGTAGAAGCTGTTGTAGAAGTGGGGAATACGAGCCCATTCCATCTCAATATCTTTGTCGACAGCCATGCCTTCTCCGTGATATTTCACGTTCAGATCATAATAGATCTCGGATAACAATTGTGGTGTTAATGCGTCACCTTGTTCTGCACGCTCATGAATAATTTTCTCGAATTCAGCAAACATGGTTTGACGGAATACGGTAGTACGGAATTGATCGGCATAATAGGTCAACAGATACAATTTTTCCTTTGGATCTGTTGATTTGTTAAGCAGATAATCCATCAGCAACGCTTCATTGGTTGTGGATGCAACCTCAGCCAGGAAGATGGTGTACTGTGCATCACGATAAGGAAGTGTTGTATCCGAATAATGTGAATGCAGAGCGTGACCCATTTCATGTGCCAGTGTGAACATACTGTTCAGGTTATCTTTGTGATTCAACAAGACATATGGGTGAGTGCCGTAAGCGCCCCAGGCGTATGCACCTGAACGTTTATTTTCGTTCTCATATATATCGATCCAGCGGTTATCATATCCTGTTTGCAATGCGTCCGCATAGTCTTTGCCGAGAGGCTTCAGGCCTTCTTTGACGGTTTGTTTGGCTTCTTCATAAGTAATATCCATTTTGTACTCATCTACGAGTGGAGCGAACAGATCGTACATGTGCAATTGATCCACACCAAGCAACTTTTTGCGGAGGTCCATATAACGATGCAACAACGGAAGGCTCTCGTGAATGGTATCAACCAGATTCGTATACACATCCGTTGGGATGTTATCTCCATAGAGAGACATTTCCATCACGGAAGGATATTTACGAACATTAGCATAGAACATATTTTTGGTTACATTAGCATTCAGTGCAGCCGCAATTGTGTTCTTCTGTTTGGCATAGGTTTCGTATACGGCTTTGAAGGCACGTTCGCGAACTTCACGATTAGGGTTCTCCAGGAACTGAATGTAGCTGCCATGTGTCAGCTCGACTTCGTTCCCGTGTTCATCCTTGATTCGAGGGAACTTGAGATCAGCGTTATTCAGCATGCTAAAGATCGTCTGTGGTGCTTGTGAAAGGTTGCCAACTTGTGCAAGCAGAGCTTCTTCCGTTTGGCTAAGAACATGCGCTTTTTCCCGCTTCATCTCTTCCAGCGTAAATGTATAAGCAGAGAGTTTCTCGTTAGCAATGAATGCGTCCAACTGGTCATCTGGCAGGGAGAGAATCTCCGGTGTAACAAAAGAAAGTGCTTCACCAACCCGTACGCCTAATTTCTGGGCTTTTTGGGACAGGTTTTGATATGTAGGATTAGCTGTGTCTTCATCTTGATGCATACGTGCGTACACAAAGAGGCGTTCTATTTTGAGGCTGATCTCATCTTCGAATTCGAAGCAAGATTTGAGTACATCAGGTTGACCCAGTTTGCCTTGAAATTCGGAGGCCTTCTTGGTCAAAGACGATACTTCTTCATATTCTTGATCCCAGGCTTTCTGATCGACAAATAAATCTTCCAGTTTCCAGCTATGCTCGGCTGGCACCTCGGAACGTTTCAATAATTGACTCATGGAAATCCTCCTTTGATCATCTGATGAATGTATGGACAAAGCTGCCTTCGTCGCGCTCGCCTGTGCGGAGAGGGACGAAGGAATCAGACTAAGTACCAGGATAACAGATAGCGATTTCTGATATTTCAACGGCCTTCCTCCTTACGATACGAATAATCTCGTATAGTATGACCTTAGGCACTTTGAAATATTTGAGAATCAGTGTCCCTTGTGATTACGCTCCCATGTTATACAGGAAATAAACGATCAGGAAAAAGGCGAAACAAATGAGCAGGGTGGCAATAAGGGCCATTCCCCGTCTCAATCGATCCGGGATGGAATTGCGCCCCAGAATAAGCACAATTCCAAGGGAGAAGGCAAGGATGATAAAGATGACGACATTGCTTGAGTCAAGCTGCATGGGTTAGACCCCTTTGAAGGCAGCCATCAATTGTCGCCATTCTTCCTCACGGTTCTCAAAATCTGCTTTTGGGAAACGGCGTTCAGCCCAGTGCATTAATGCAGGACGGCTAAGGAAAGTATGGCATTCTTCGCCCCACTCTTCCGAAATTTCTCGCAGTACGAGATATTTGCCTTGAACTTCTACGGTCATCATATTCCACTTGTCTGTTTTGTATATTTCATGTTTTTTTATCATAGGTAGTCTCCAAACTAACGGTTTTGGTAAAATGATACCGTACCCTACGATTCAAAGCAAATTTTTTCGACATTTATGGAAAGATAAATTGCAAAATGGAAGCCCATACAGTATAATAAGGGTATTCGCCATAGATGGCGATATTTTTAGGAGGTTTTTCATTTGAAAGGTACAGTTAAATGGTTTAACGCAGAAAAAGGCTATGGCTTTATTTCAGTTGAAGGCGGCGAGGACGTATTCGTACATTTCTCCGCAATTCAAGGAGACGGCTTCAAAACATTGGAAGAAGGTCAAGCGGTAGAATTCGAAATCACTGATGGAAACCGTGGTCCTCAAGCAGCTAACGTAAACAAACTGTAAGAATTGTTCCGGTCAACGGATTTCTTATACATGATAAATTTATAGCTGAATACAAGAACCCAAGCACAGTCCCCTTCAAGGGTGGCTGTGCTTTTTTGATTCTTATATTTCCCGGTGTAATATCGGGGACCATAACTTCAAACCGAAACCGATCAGGGCAGCAAGGGAAAAAGCCATCGCGGTGAGATAGAAGGTTTGTCTGCCTGCATGTTCCAGAAGCAGTCCGCCCAACGTTCCACTAAGCAGCCCTGAAGCACTGGACCACACGATGGTGAATAAAGCCATACCAGTAGCTCTGTAACTGTCTGGAACAAGTCGAATGATATAGCGGACCGCCGTAACGTAGAAAATACCGAAGGTAACGCTATGCATCGTCTGAATTGCAACGACTGCTGCAGGTGTATCGGATATGGACATGAGAAGCAAACGAACCGTATACATCAGTGCAGCAAAAGCAATTAGCGGCAGTTCTTTATAACGGTTTCCATACTTGCTAAGCAGCAGGAATATGGGAATTTCACTTACAGAAGAAATCAGCAAAGACCAGCCAATTAGCCCCTCACTGGCACCCAGCTCCTTCAGCGTGATGGTAAGAAACGCTTCGTTCATCCGATGTCCCATGGCAAGCAAAAATACACAACCAAAAAAGGTGAGTACATCTCTGCGTTTCAAAATAGCCCATAGCCCCGATAGATCCATTTTGCTACTACTCCCCGAAGGCTGATCTTTTAATTGAAAACTGATCAATAATGTAGTGGCAGCAAGACCGACGCAAAGCCAGATCGTCCATCCTGGACCAAAAGATCCGAGGAAATACCCGATACTTAAAGCGAAGAAGGCATACCCGATCGATCCGAAGACTCGAATGGAAGTGAAGTTTCGGCCGTACTTGCTGGCCGTTGTAATGGCCATCGTATCAGAGAGCGGATAGACCGGATAATAGAAAAAGTAAAACAGGGTCACGAGTACAAATACCTGACCGAAAGTCGTTGCATTGGCGAGCATGATACCTGTGATCAATTGACCACCAAGCAGAATGATCATCACTTTGCGTACCGTCTGGTAGCGGTCGCTGGCCATGCTCCAGAACATATTGGAGAACACGGAGATGAGGGGGCCGATCCCGTAAAGGTAACCGATCTCCGCCCGGCTAAAGCCCAGATGACTAAAGTAAAGTTGGAAGTAGGATACCACCAGAACGGTGGAACCGAAGATGGTGAACATGAGAGCCCGCAGCCAGTTCTGATCCGGGCGGGCGTTGTTACTTAATTTCATGATGAGATACTCCAATCTTGATAACAGTTCAGTGAATTTATTACCCTTTCAGGGATGGTGATTTACCGGCTTTCGGCACGGACATCGTAGGTTCTTGCTGCGTGCGCCGGATGACGAGCCAGACTATGATAAGTTCGGCGAGCAGACCAAGGGATTGGGCTACAGCTCCGATCATGCCGTTCCACGCAGGGAAAATACTAACAAGTATAAGCAGCACGATTACCGTGCAGATTGCATTCGCGGTTTGCGAACGAAACATCGTTTTCGTCTGACCGCGAAGCAAAATGATACCATTGCTAAAATCCAGAAAAGGGAAGATCAGCGGAAATAAGACGAACGCACGCAGTGTCCATAAACTTTGTTCCAACAGTTCGCCCTGAACGCTCATGACATTCTCGAATACCCATGGTCCCAAGGGGGTATAGGCAATCGACACCGTCATCGCAAACGGAATAAATCCGGTGACAAGCGCAAATTTTCGTACCAGTTTGGCGTCTACAAGGTAAAAATTAAGCACGATCTGATGGATGTATGTAAAGAAGCTTAGCATCAACTGCATCAGACTGCTTGCTATGGCAAAGGAAGAAATGGCTAGTGCGATCCCGGTCGTTTTGCCAAGTACGATGTTAATGACCGGTCCTATAAACAGCGCTACAAAGCTGGATAACAGCAGCGGCTTATAAAAGCGAAATACGTCTCCCTTGCTCTCGACGGGATGATGTTCAAGTTTGGCTGGCATCTTGCGCTTGATGCTATTTCCTTCCAAAAAGCTGACCAGCGCTTCAATCATCATGCCCGCAGCAAAAATGATAGCGCCTACACGTCCACTGTCAATGCTGTCTGTATATATGAAATACAGGGATAGTCCATACATGCCGGCTAAACGGAATACCATACCGATGGTTAACCACTTGGTTCGGTTATTCGTAATGATGATTCCCTGATAGATGTTGCGGATCACTGAAAATATACTCACATACATGAGAATTTCATATACGTCGATGACTTTGTTCAGCAGATCTGGACTTACACCAAACAGGTATTTGAATACCCCGGTACCCACGGGAGAATAAACGATGAGAAAACCGATGAGAAGCACACAGGCAAGAAATATTTTGGTCACAAACGTGAGGGCCTGAAAAGAAAGGCGATCGCGAACCAGTGCGGAACAGGTTTGCCGCAGCAGGGTGGAGGGGCGTTCCGTCAGGGTCAGCAAGCTACCGGCGATGGCATAGCTGGCGATGACCGTCTCGGGATGAGCGGAACGTGCTAACGTGCTGTTTATGATGACGTGAGAGATGGTGACGAGAGAGGCGGAAATGCCAAGTGGCACAAAAAAAGAAAATAACCGTCTCCACGAAAGTGATTCACTTGACGACATGTCAACGACTCCTTTAATGGATGAAATACGCCTAGTATATCACAAAGCTTTGGCTGCGGATGCGATTTTTTGTGCGGAATATGCGGTAGATCATTTGTACAATTAAGGGGATCATATTATAATAGGAATGGTTAAAAATCGCTCTAATACGTATTCAACCAAGTGGAGGCACATTTATTTTGAGCCAATCAAATCGAAAACGTCATCAATATCCGCGTGGACCGCTGGCATTGATGAGAGGGGTGTACAAATACACCATTCCGGAAACACGGAAGGCACTGAGTGGATGGCGTGCACAAGCTGAGGTGATTCCGAATGAGGAATTGCGTACGCAAGCACTTGCCAGTCTGAGGGATAAGCAGTTTCACTGTGAAGGTGGAACCGTCTACGCTTTAGCTGATTTGCCCAACAGGCACATTCTGATTCCTCTGATCGTTTCATATCAAACTATTAGTGATTATTTGGACAATCTGTGTGACCGCAGCACCTCGATGGACCCGAATGACTTTCGTCTTCTCCATCAATCTATGCTTGATGCGGTAGATCCCGAAGCAACTCCCGTCAACTATTATGCCCTCCGTGAGGAGCAGGATGACGGTGGATATCTGCGGAATCTGGTGACCACATGTCAGGAACTGACCCGTCAGTTACCAGGCTATGCGTCCGCCAAGCCCCAAATTCAGGATCTGGCAGGCCTATACACGGACCTGCAGGTATATAAGCATATCAAGCCGGAACTGAGAGAAACGGCACTGCTCGAATGGTGGTCGGAGCATCGTCATCGCACACCTCAGTTTCGTTGGAACGAATTTGCTGCTGCAACTGGCTCTACACTGGGCGTTTTCATGCTGTTTCTGGCTGCGAGTGACGATCAGTTGACTGAAGAGCAAGCGGCCTCGATCCACACGGCCTATTTCCCACATGTATGCGCATTGCACATTATGCTCGATTATTTAATTGATCAGGATGAGGACCGCATCGGGGGAGATCTCAACTTCTGCAACTATTATGAGAATGTAGAGACAATGCTGGACCGAATTGCTTTTATTGTGGAAATGGCACGCAGTGATGTGCAGAAGATCCCGGGAAGCTCCTTTCACCGGATGATCATCGAAGGACTGATTGCCATTTACCTGTCTGATCCCAAAGTCAGCGAACAGCAGGAAGTTCGCGTAGTGTCCAAACGTCTGATGAAGAATAGTCCGATGACTAGAATATTTTTCTTCATTTTCAGCCGCTGGGTAAGGAAGACTATGTAAGTCAGGTGTATTGTTGCGGAGCCTGAAGTGAAACTAGAGGAGGAAGAAACATCATGACAGCAGTAAAGAAAATCGCAGTATTAACGAGCGGTGGTGATTCACAGGGGATGAACGCGGCTGTTCGTTCGGTTGTTCGCAGTGGACTGTTCCACGGTCTCGAAGTATACGGAGTCCAACGTGGATACCAGGGTCTTTTGAATAATGATATTTTCCCAATGGATTTGCGCAGTGTAGGGGATATTATTCAACGTGGGGGAACGGTTCTTCAATCGGCACGATGCAAGGAGTTCTACACCGCTGAAGGTCAGCAAAAAGGTGCGGACATTCTGCGTGCGCGTGGCATTGACGGTCTGGTTGTTATCGGTGGGGATGGTTCCTACAACGGAGCGAACAAACTGAGCAAGCTCGGCATTAATACTATGGGTCTGCCAGGAACCATTGATAACGACATTTCATTCACTGACTATACCATCGGATTTGATACGGCTGTAAGCGTAGTGGTGGATGCGGTGAACAAATTGCGTGACACGATGTCTTCACATGAACGCTCTTCCATCGTTGAAGTTATGGGTCGTCACTGTGGGGATATCGCTCTGCATGCCGGACTTGCTTCAGGTGCTGAAACAATTCTTGTGCCGGAAGTTCCGTTTGACATGGACGAAGTGGCAGACCGTATGAAAGCTAACTTTGCACACGGCAAACGTCACAGCATTATCATTGTTGCTGAAGGCGTGGGCAAGGGTGAGGATGTAGCGAAAGAACTGATGGAACGTTGCCCGACGTATGAGCCGCGTGTAACCGTTCTGGGTCACATTCAGCGTGGGGGTACGCCGACACCTTTCGACCGTAACCTGGCAAGTCGTCTGGGCGACTTCGCGGTTCGTAGCCTGATTGCAGGCGAGACAGACAAAGGTTGTGGCTTTATTAAGGGTGAACTTACCCTGACGGATATTGATAAAGTGGTTAACACGAAAAAAGATTTCGATATGGAAACGTACGAGCTTGCACAACGTTTGTCCCAATAATTCGATTTCGATTTTATAAACAAAGAGCACAATCCCGCATTGACGAGGATTGTGCTCTTTTTATTATTTTCCAAAGTAAGTGTGTGTTATATCGATACTACGCCTTACCGAGTGCAGCTTGTTTTTGTACCAGGAAGAGTCTCCAGAGAAGCGCTGTTGCTCCTACAGCAAGGCCGGCAATAAGTCCGATCCAATATCCAAAGGCGCCGAGTGAAGTATACGTAGCTGTGAGATAACCTACAGGCAAACCGATGATCCAATAGGCTACGAACGTAATGATCAGTGCCGGATTAACATCTTTGTAGCCACGCAGTGCTCCTTGGGTTGGTGTGGCAATTGCATCCGAGATCTGAAAGAAGATGGCATAGATGAGGAAATGCTGCGTAAGTGCAATGACCTCCCGATCGTTAGAATATACGCCTGCAATCTGTTCTCCAAACACAATTAACACGATGGCTGTAAGCAGTGAGAGCCCGATGGCGCCACCAATTCCAAGCAGGCTGTATTGTTTAGCGTCTTTCAGACGTCCTGCACCTGCCTCAAAGCCCACAAGGATGGTAAGAGCCATACATATGCTCACAGGCAACATGTAGAGCGTAGAAGCGAAATTCAGCGCCGCCTGATGGGCGGCAATCGTTGTAGTGTCAAAACGGCTCATCATTAAAGTCACAGCGGCAAAGATGGATGTTTCGAAAAAAGTCGCGAATCCGATGGGTACCCCGATTTTGAGTAACTCTTTCCACTTGGCCAAGGATACACGGGTCCACTGACGGAAAATGCCATATTGGGCGAAAGGTTCGACCCTGTGGACAAAAAAGAGACTAATGAGAAAGATCAGCCAGTATGTACATGCTGTAGCGACACCGGCACCGACACCGCCCAATTGGGGAAAACCCCAGCGGCCGAATATCAGCAGATAATTCAGTAAGATGTTAATGGGGAGGGAAACCAACGTAATGAACATGGTAGTCCGTGTCTGGCCAAGTGCATCCATGAAGCTGCGCAGCACCGTATATCCGAAGAGCGGGATAATGCCAAAAGCGAGTGCGCACAAAAAATAGAAGGCGACTTGGGCAACCCGGGGTTCCAGTGGCATAGCGTTCAGTATAGGGCCTAGTAATAACGCCCCGGCTCCGATAACGACGAGGCTGACCGCAATCCCGAGATACAATGCCTGTATGACGTTATATCCGATCTGGTCATTACGTTTGGAACCTAGCAGATGGGAAACGACAGGTGTTATACCGATCAGAATCCCGCTTAGTCCAGTTTGAACTGGCATCCACAGACTTGTACCGATCGCGACTCCTGCAAGGTCGGCTGGTGAAAACTTGCCTGACATATTTGTGTCGAAGAACGACATGGCAGAGAGGGCGATTTGAGTGGTGAAGATGGGCAAAAATATAATCAGGAATTGCTTCACTTTCTGTGAAGAGCTTGTTGTGTTCATGTTCACTGGCAGTGCCTCGCTATTCTTAAGAGATGTCATCCAAGTGTCATATATGGACAGCTATACATTGTAGTGGATTTTGTGTGTTTTGAATAGGGACAGAACCAGAGGGGAGGCACACCGAGAAAAATGAGCACCCAAAAAACCTCGCTCCGCTTCAAGCGGAACGAGGTTGGATGAATACAAAATATGCAAGAGTGCGGATTACTTATATTGTACACCTGACGTATATCGGTTGGAGGCATTCCAGAGCAGATATTCATGCACATCCATGTCCTTCATCGCTCTGATCTGGTCTTCCACTTGTTTCTTGCCATACTTGATATAATGTCCACTGCCCAGCCAACTTGCTGTGAAATCCTGGATCCACGGGCGAATGACAGGTTTAAGCTCCTTAGTGGAGTCCAGTTTCTTATGCGTGTCTACCATCGAGCCCTTGATGGTCGTGTAAGGATCTTTGTCAGGGTCCTTCACCCCATACCAGCCAGTTGAATAGTGACTAGGGTATACCATCGGTGAGATGACATCCACATTTTCGGATATTTTAACAAAATCCTGTCCAATGCCTTCAGCCGCAGGTACGGAAGCTGCATAACCGAAAATATCAACCGAGACACGCACACCTAAAGGTGCCAGTTCCTTGCGTGCATATTGCACGAATTCAGCGACAACATCGACACGGGACTTTTCAGATTTGGTATATTTCAGCACATTGGCACGAGTTTCGAAGCCTTCCGGGAAACGAACGTAGTCAAATTGAATCTCTTTGAATCCAAGTTTGGCCGCTTCCTTGGCAATCTCAATATTATAGTCCCATACTTCCTTGCTGTAGGGATTCACGAAGCTGTCGCCTTTGCCATTGGACCAAACCGATCCATCCTTGTTGCGGAAGGAAAGCTCCGGATTCTTCTTCGCAAGAATCGTGTCTTTAAATACAACGACACGTGCGATCGGGTAGACGTCGTGTTTTTGCAATCGTTTCATCAAGGCATCGATATCCCGAATAAAAGGCTGGGACTTGCCCATTTTCTGCAGTGCTTTGTTTTCTGTGGGATAAGTTATGTATCCGAGATCGTCTTTGATATCAATGACCATGGCATTCAGTTCCGTATTGTCTGTCAGATCAAGTAATTCTTTCATGCGTGCGCCGCCGGCACTGTAGGCCGTTACATAGATACCTTTGACCACGGGGGCATCAGGTTGTGGGTCAATTTTAGCAGGTGGATTATCGGCATCAATAACAACCTGTTCTTTTTGAGATTGGATAATTGCGGTGTTAAAACTGTTGGTTAACGATTGAAACTGAGGATTTCCCTGATCTGCCACTGCCGGGGTACCACCAAAGCTTCCAAAGGCCATAGCCAGTAAAGCCCAAAACATGTTCATTCATTTCCACTCCCTTATGTGCATTCCATGTATGAATTATACATTAAAGCCTCCGGGCTTTTAACCATATTAATCAAGTGATGAAACACATGGAAAAAAACGAAAACCGCTTCCTGCGGAGGAAATCCCCTGCAAGAAGCGGCGTGATCAATCTAAAAAAAATTATTGAATGTAAATCTCATTTTGATGCTCACAAATACTGTACTGAATGATTTCCATTGCATCTCCCTGTTCCAGGATGCCCAGCCCATCCCGGAGGACAATCAGCGAGTCGAGTTCATTCGGTTTCAAGAAAGGGAGCATTTCCGGGCACCATCTGTTGACAATCTCAAACAGTTTTACCGTTTCCATATCCACATTAATCACCCTTTCCTACTCGAATTCCAAAATGGTAAGTCATTCGGCGCGATTCGGGAAAGCTTATGGTCTGTGAAATTGAAGGGTTGAACCTGCTATACAACATATTTAGGAGCCGTACACCGTTATTATACCACAATGTTATGAATTGTTAACCGTACAGGTGACTCAACTTCTGCGGAATGAGCCCATAACTCCAACCGTTTCCACGATGTTAACAAAAGCGTTTGGATCGGTCTCCTTGATAATACGTTTGATTTCAACCAGCTCGTAACGGGTGGTAACGGTCATTAACATGTCCTTTTCAATATCCGTGTAAGCCCCTTGAGTCTTGATCTTTGTAACTCCGCGAGGCCGAACGAGCAACTTCTTCAACATGGATTCGGTTTCGTTTGTAATAATGTACAGGGTTACTTTGACATGACTGATGTGGATCAGGTCAAGCACTTTGCCTGTAATATAGATGGATACCATGGAGGCCAGGGCTGTATTCCAGTTATCACTCAGGTACCCGGCGAGCATAATGATCGAACCGTTCATGCCGGCCATCACCGTACCAATTGGGAAATCCCGCTTACGCGTGAAAATGGAACCGACAATGTCCAGCCCCCCTGTGGAGCCGCCGACTCTGAAGGAGACACCAGTGCCAAGCCCAATAAGGACACCACCGAATACTGAGCTTAACAAAGGATCTGTAGCCACAGCAAAAACCGGCAGAAGCGCAATGAACCAGGAAGTGGCTGCTACCGAGAGAATACTTAATGTAATGAAGCGTCGTCCAAGAATAAACCAACCTGCAATAAGCAGGGGAATGTTGAGAACAAAATACATTATACTAAGATTCAAAGTCGTAAAATAACCCAGAAGCATTGAAATACCGGATACCCCGCCGCTTAAAAGCTGATGGGGAACCAAAAACCAGTTAAAGCCGCAGGCAATAGCTGCAGCACCCAAAATGATCACTAAAGAGTGCCAAATTATTTTGGGCAATTTAATCACCTCATTTATATTTAAAACCAGATTGCTGGTAATCTTGAATTGTTTTGTGATATAATAATTTGTGGATATTCTTGAGTAGGAAACTTTTCCTAAATGGAACAATAAAAATTTGAAATGTTTCAAACACATGTATGTAGTTTTAGTCTTATGTTGGGGACACATTCATCGAATTATAATCATTCATGAAAATAATTCGGCCAGTTGGGACACCCTATAAATATTAACGCTACTTAAGAATACAGACAACAAAGTGGATTGTCCACCATGTCCACCATATAAAAGGAGCATGAATAATTTTGACAAATTTAAATTTCACAGATTTCAATCTTGAACCACTGGTGCTGCAAGCCATCACTGAGCTCGGGTTTGAAGAAGCAACACCGATCCAATCCAAAGCGATTCCTTTGGCACTCGAAGGCAGAGACTTGATTGGTCAAGCTCAAACAGGTACGGGCAAAACAGCTGCATTCGGTATTCCGTTGATCAGCAAAATCTCTAAAAGTGACGAAAAAATCCGCGCCCTCATTATGGCACCTACACGTGAACTTGCAATTCAAGTTGCTGAAGAGATCGAAAAACTCACTCGCTTCAAAGGTCTGCGCTCCCTGCCAATCTACGGCGGACAAGATATCGTTCGTCAAATCCGTGCACTGAAAAGAAAACCACAGATCATCATTGGTACACCTGGACGTCTCCTTGACCACATCAACCGCAAAACAATCAAACTTGATGATGTACAAACTGTTGTGTTGGATGAAGCAGATGAAATGCTCGACATGGGTTTCATGGAGGATATTCAATCCATCCTGAAACAAGTTCCAGACGAGCGCCAAACAATGCTGTTCTCAGCAACAATGCCTCCTAACATTCAAAAATTGGCACAACAATTCTTGAACAATCCTGAGCACATTTCTGTGATTCCGAAACATGTTAGTGCACCATTGATTGACCAATCCTATATTGAAGTACCTGAGCGTCAAAAATTCGAAGCGTTGAGCCGTTTGTTGGATATGGAATCTCCTGAACTGGCGATCGTATTCGGACGTACAAAACGTCGTGTTGACGAATTGGCTGAAGCTTTGCAAAAACGTGGATATTCTGCAGACGGTCTTCATGGTGACTTGTCCCAGAATCAACGTGATGCGGTAATGCGTAAGTTCCGTGACGGCAGCATTGACGTACTCGTTGCAACAGACGTGGCTGCACGTGGTCTCGACGTATCTGGCGTAACTCACGTAGTGAACTTTGACCTTCCGCAAGATCCGGAGAGCTATGTTCACCGTATCGGTCGTACAGGTCGTGCGGGTAAAGAGGGTGCTGCTTGGTCCTTCGTTACACCGCGTGAGATCGACCACTTGCACTTCATCGAGCGTGTAACACGTCACCGTATTCCACGTAAACCACTGCCAACAATGGCAGAAGCGGTTGAAGGCAAACAACGTTTGACAGCAGAGCGCTTGCTGGAAATCGTACAATCAGGCGAACTGAATGAATACAAAGGTATTGCGATTCAAATGCTTGAGCAATATGATTCTGTTCAACTGTTGTCGGCTGCACTGAAGCTCCTGACAGGTGACAAAAAAGATGCTCAAGTTGATCTGACTCCTGAAGATCCGATCCGTGCGAAACGTCGTAAACCGGATGTTCGCTCTGGCGGACGTAAACCATCGGGTTACAGCGGTAACCGCACAAGTGGTAGCGGCGGCAGTGGTGGTGGTTACAACCGCGATCGCAACAGCAGTGGTGGCGGACGTGGTGGCTACAACCGTGATCGTAACAGCGGCAGCAGCACTGGCGGTGGAAGCAGAGAAGGTGGTTACAACCGTGACCGCAAACCGCGTCCAAGCAGCAACGAAGGACGTCGTCCAGCGAAAGATTCTTCTTTCGAGTAATATAAACGTGTGAACTGGAAAATGGAGCGGGCGACTGCTCCATTTTTTTATTTTCAAAATTACTGCGCCAATTTTTGTTCACTGCCAAACGCGCTAGTAAGGACAATGCTGATCTCTTTTCGGGAAGTACTGGCTTTTCCTATCTATAATAAGGTATATTAATATTAGACTTCAGGTAATACGCAAGGCTGCGGAGGAGGAGAAATGTTTGGAATTTAAAGGAGCTATGGGTGGGATCTACCGGCTTACAGAGTGGATCACGAGACTGGCCGCAACCAATCTGTTGTGGGCTATTTGTTCGTCTCCGTTCTTGTTTTTCTTGATTATGAAACTGCTCGTAATGCAGCAGAACCTCGCAAACGAATCATTGCAAATGAACTGGGCTATAGCCATTGTGGCACCGCTTACACTGTTCCCGGCGACTTCGGCGCTGTTTACGGTTGTTCGTAAATGGAATATGGGCGATACGGATGTACCGATCTTCCGTACTTTCTTTGTAGGTTACAAGGAAAACTACAAGCAAAGTTTGATTGGGGGCATTTTTTACACACTGCTGTTCGCGATTATGTATCTGGATTATACGGTGTACATGACGCAGTTCCGTAATATGCAGCTCGTGGGAATCATCATGCTAGTACTGCTTCTCTTGTTATTTGTATCGCTCTTTAACTTTTTCTCAATGGTTGTACACTATCATATGTCCATCGGACTCATTATCAAAAACGCGGTATTGCTTACGCTGATCAGACCTTTCCGTGTATTCTCCACATTGCTGGGAAGCGGATTGCTGTTCTACATTGGTTTCCGTTATCCGGTCTTGTTCATCTTCTTCATCATCAGTATCATCGCCTGGTTTGCTTTCTTTAACTTCTATGCAACCTTCAACAAAATGCAGGAGCAGATGGAGAAGATGCAGTTGAAGAAGGAAGAGGAGGAAGCTGCTGCGCTGGCTGAGAAATCAGCAGAGAACGGTGAAGCATCTGAACCATCAGACGACAAAAACATTACACTGCAAAAATAAAACATCATGGATCGCCATTTACTTTTTACACAGTTAGGGATATAATAATTGTACATCCTGCGATGTACGTTTCGGTTATTCGTTGTTTTGAACCAATGATGACGTCTTCGGGAGATCAACACAGAATGTTGCTGAAAAGCCCTGTCTATACGACATGGGGACTTCAAAAAGCATTTTTGCGGTCACCCACCTGCCAAGCAGGTTCATAAGACAATGTAGCCGGACGGCATAGGCGGGTTCCTAATTTTTCATGTACAGCACCCTGACTTTTCCTCTTTTGAAGGAATTTCAGGGTGTTTTTATGTTGTAGTGAGTATTTGATTGGTTTTGCGATAAATATGATGCTTACCCTTTTGTTACTACTTGAACAATGTTACACTAAGATACATAAATGGAACGGTTACATTCAAAGGAGGAAGGGTCTTGACCTTAAAGAGAACGCTCGTCGGTATCATCCGCAGCATGGAGGGGACCAGCGATCGAGCCAAGGATCCCAAATTAAAAACACGGTATTATAACTTGTCCAAAGACAGAGCCTGGGAAGAGGTTTCTTCGACACTCAAAAAGATACCGGGTTATAAAGTGCTGCACGAAGTGCCTTCTGTTGGAGAAGTTATACTGGAGAAGCGGACTACCTTTGGACGGACGATGGATATTACAGTTTCCATTATCTCGGTAAGTCCTGTTCGTAGTGCAGTGGATATGTATTCAGCTTCCCGTGGTTCCCTTGGAGACTTGGGCTCTAACTATCGCACGATCATGAACTTATTCTCTGTACTGGATAAGAAGCTAAGCAAGTATAAAGCAAATGATTGAAATAGATGATGAATTACAAAAAGCGAGTGAAGGTTAACCTTCCTCGCTTTTGTTCTGAACGTGTGATGACTTCTACAGCAATGCTTTGACAGCAGCAATCGCTTGTTCGAAGTTAGGGGAGTCTGTCATTTCAGGCAGATACTCCACATATGTAATCCGGTCTTCGGCATCCAAAACAAAAATGGAGCGCATATCCAACTGGAATTCTTTGATCAGAACGCCGTAGTCTTCACCGAAAGAACGTGTTTTGTAATCTGACAATGTTACTACGCGGTCAACACCGGCTGCTCCGCACCAACGTGCTTGAGCGAACGGAAGGTCAACGCTTACTGTCAAGACAACAACATTGTCTCCGAGCTCTCCGGCTTCAACATTGAAACGACGAGTTTGCGCATCGCATACGCCAGTATCCAGGGAAGGAACAACGCTGATTAATTTGATTTTGCCTGCGAAGTCTTTCAAGGATGCATCTTCAACCAGGTTCTTGCTAAGTGTGAAATCGGGTGCTTGATCGCCCACCTTCAGTTCGGGTCCGATCAATGTAATAGGGTTACCTTTAAAAGTGGCTGCGCCTGTACGTTCTTGTGCCATAATAATGTTCCTCCTTATAAATTGGTGATCCGTGCCAAAATCCATTATAATCTTTTATGAAAGGCATTGTCCAATTCGGACATGTACCATTACGATGGATCAGAGATGTAATTCCGATCTGAACAGGGTGGAGTGAAAGAAGAAATTTATGATATTTATTCGCTATGAGAACTGGAAAGGTTATTTGAAGTATTTCCCTTTGACGTCGATTTTTTTAATTGCCAATGTAGTGATGTTTATTGTGTTAACGGTAAATGGTGGTTCAACGAACAATATGGTGCTGCTGAAATTCGGGGCACTTACGAATTATGAACTGTTCGCTTCGGAGTGGTGGCGCTACATTACATCCATCTTCCTGCATGCGGGCTTCAGTCATTTATTGTTTAACAGCTTTGCGTTAATCGTATTTGCACCACCGATGGAACGGTTGCTCGGGTCGGTAAGATATGGTGTATTGTACCTGGGCGGTGGCGTGTTGGGTAATATTCTTGCTGTTGCGTGGTATAACTCGGTTGGCAGCATTACCATCTCGGTGGGTGCTTCAGGAGCGATATATGCCGTCTACGGTGCCTTCCTGTATGTAGCCCTGTTCCAGCGCACCATGATGGATGAGGCTTCGCGCAAAACGATGTACACTTTGCTGGTGTTCGGGATTGTATTCTCCTTCGCCATGTCGGGTATCAACTGGATGGCTCATCTCGGCGGATTGTTGGGTGGATTCTTTATTTATGGACTGTTAATCAGATTGTGGAAACCCCGCAGCTTAAAACGGTAGTCAGAACGTTCTCAAGATGGAATGCAATCAAGGATAAGTAGGGTATAACAGATTGGAGCGATCAGGCGAGTGGAATTAAGACAGTTGCATTACTTTTTGAAAGTGGCACAGAAGGAACATGTAACACAAGCAGCTGAAGAGTTGCATGTGGCACAGTCAGCGGTGAGTCGTCAGATTCATCAGTTGGAAGAAGAACTGGGCGTGGACCTTTTTATGCAAAAGGGACGAAACCTGCAGTTGACTGCAGTGGGACAGCTTTTTTGTAAACGAATTGAAGGCATATTGAAAGATCTGGACAAGGCAGTGGGGGAAGTTCATGAGTTTCTTGACCCGGAGCATGGGGAGATTCGAATTGGATTTCCGCATAGCCTGGGGATTCATCTCATTCCTTCCGTTGTGGCTGCTTTCCGTCAACGCTACCCCAACGTGAAATTTAGATTCAAACAGGGGATGTTTCCTACACTCATTCGTGATGTGTTATCAGGAGAGGTGGATTTGGCATTCATTTCTCCTTTTCCGGAGAAACACGATCAAGTGGATGGCGATATTGTACTCACGGAAGAGTTACATGCCATCCTTCCTCCGAATCATCCGTTAGCTGGTGAGGAGACGATTGCGCTCGAACAACTCAAGGATGACAAGTTCGTGTTGTTCAGTAAAGGATATTCTCTTCGTCCTATTGTGTGGCATGCCTGTCTGGAAGCTGGCTTTACACCCAAGATCGCTTTTGAAGGTGAAGAGACCGATACCATCCGGGGGTTGGTCGCTGCGGGCATGGGGGTCAGTCTGTTGCCTGAGATGGCGTTATTCCAGACCAACCCGTTGCAACCGGCACATGTGGCCATCTCTCATCCCAAAGTAACACGCACCATCGGGTTAATTCACCGCGCGGATGACAAACTGCCGCTGGTTGCCCAGTCCTTTCGTTCATTTTTGCTTCATTACTTCGGTTTACAACAAAACAATACCCCATCCGATTAACGGTGGGGTATTGTTTTTGTATGATTAGTTTTACAATTAATCGCGGCTGTTGAAGATTCCGATGTAACGAATCAGTTCAAGCAGTGAGATCAGCGCTGCAGCGACGTAAGTCAAGGCTGCGGCATTCAGAACTTTAGCAACACCTTTTTCTTCTTCATTACGGATGTAACCTTCGGATACCATAATCTCTCTTGCGCGATTGCTGGCGTTGAACTCAACCGGTAATGTTATGAGTTGGAACGCAACAGTTACGGAGAAGAAGATGATACCGATACCTACAAGGTTCATTGCATTGAAGAGGAATCCTGCAATCAACAGGAACGGAGCCAATCCGGATGCAAAGTTCACAATTGGGAAGATCCGGTGACGCAGTGCCAGCATGGGATAACTTTCTTTATGCTGAATGGCGTGGCCAACTTCGTGACACGCTACCGAAACAGCTGAGATTGAGTTTTCGTAATATACTGGTTCCGATAAGCGTACAACCCGATTGATCGGATCATAGTGATCAGAGAGTGTGCCGCGTACAGGCTCAATTGGAACATCATGCAGACCGTTAGCGTCGAGCATCTGGCGAGCGGCATCGTAGCCGGTGATTCCATTCTGGTTCGGTACCTCCGACCAACGTCTGAAAGTACCTTTAACGCGAAATTGCGCCCATAAAGAGAGCAAAAAGGCGATAATGATCAATACGAACATACCGTTATTAAAACTCATTTTCATTCCTCCGCTTTCTAATAATAAGCTACATCATGGTGTTCTCAAGCAAGATTTTCAGTGCCTCCATTGTCCCGGCACTTTTGGTGAGTAGTCCTGCCATCATCTTGCGTGCTTGTACAGGTTTCATCTCCCCAAGTAGCGGTTTGAGTTCGTTAACCTCTCGCTCAAGTTGTTGCACATGAAGCTCCAATGTTGTCAATTTGCTGGCAACTTGTTCTTCCGTGCTAACCAGACGCCACTTCTCAAGAGATTGCTTAATCTCGTCGAGACTATACTTCTCTTGTTTCATCTGTACAATACGTTCAAGCCTGGTTAAAGTTTCATTACTATAGAGACGATAATTTTTTTGTGTACGTTCTTCGGGAAAGATCAGTCCAAGCTTCGTGTAATAATCAATCGTCCGTTCACTAACACCAGCGGTCTTGGCAAGTTCGCCAATCCGAAAAAGTTTCATATCCCCAATGATATTCACCTCGCTTGCAAGTTCAAATGTAGGGAATTGTAGTTTCCAACGAATGTATATACTACGCCCAATTTTTCTTACTAATAAGTATGATACATGATCTTTAACCGTACAGTCAAACGTTATGCTTTGGTAATCGACGTGTTTCATTTCTATATCTATGTGCTCATAGAATGTGAATATGTACTTAAGTGCAAGAAAAAGACGTATGACTTTATTCCCAGAAATATTTTTCAGTTTTGATGAAAATACTCTTGTCAACTTTCCTCTCTTCTGCTTATAATGACATTAAGAGTTTCACGATATGTGAAGAAACTTAACATAAGAGGGAGTGGGGTACATGAGAAAGAAATGGTTAGTTTCGGTGTTAGTAATGCTTACTTTGTTCGCTTTTCCGGTCAGTGCATTCGCAGCTGCGGAGGGGCCAACTAACATTGAACTTCAAAGTGGATTGAACTCAGCCTTTACGTTTCTGGCTGTAGTGCTAGTGTTCTTGATGCAAGGGGGATTTGCTTTACTTGAAGCGGGTTCAACACGAATGAAGAATGCAGGACACATTGCGGGTAAGACCATCCTGACATTGGGAATTTCAGTTATTGCCTTCTGGGCTTTGGGCTTCGGTCTTGGTTTCGGTAATGGTAACAGCTTCTTTGGAACAACAGGATTCTTCCTGAGCGGTGACAAAATGGCTGCTTCCTTCGAATCATTGGCTTTCTCCGATGTTCCTCTGACTGTTAAATTCGTATTCCACCTCGCTTTTGCGGCGGTATCTCTGGCCATTGCCTGCGGTGGTATGGCTGAACGTGCAAAAATGAGCGTATATATTGTATTCGGTACACTTTATACCATTATAATGTATCCGGTTGTTGCTCACTGGGTATGGGGCGGCGGCTGGTTGGCTGAGCTGGGAATGCAAGATTTTGCAGGATCGACAGTTGTTCACTTGACTGGTGCGACTGCAGCACTGGTAGCTACCATCTTGTTGAAACCACGTATTGGTAAATACAACAAAGACGGCAAACCTAACATCATTCCAGGTCACAACCAAGTGTATTCCGTACTCGGGGTAATTATCCTCTGGATTGGTTGGTTCGGATTCAACCCAGGTAGTACTTTAACTGCTTTGGACGATGGATTCTTTGGTTATGTTGCATTGACTACTAACGTAGCTGCTGCAGCTGGTGGTGTTGCTGCACTGTTGATTTCATGGGCAGTTCTTGGCAAGTCCGATATTCCTAGCATGTTGAACGGTGTGCTTGCGGCGCTCGTTGCAATTACAGGTGCTTGTGCCTTCGTTGAACCTTGGGCAGCTCTGGTTATCGGTGCTTTGGCTGGTGTTATCACATTCTTCACAGCACAGTACTTCGATCGTAAAGGAATTGACGATCCAATCTACGCTTTCTCCGTACACGGTGTTGCTGGTATGTGGGGAGCAATTTCCACAGGTTTGTTCGCTACACCAGAACTGGCTGAACATGCGGGTGTAGGTCAAGCGGGTCTGTTCTATGGCGGTGGATTCCACCAATTGGGCGTACAGCTTCTCGGTCTGGCAGGTGCCTTTGCCTTCGTACTGGTAATGTCCTTCATTATTCTGGGCGGAATGAAAGCGATCATGGGCATCCGTGTTACTGAAGAAGAAGAAACAATGGGTCTGGATATCAGTGAGCACGGTACTTACGGATACCCTGAACAAATGAAAAATGTAGATTCTAAATCCAATGGTGGTACGTTCAGCTCCTGAGGTGAATAATGCTGAAACATGCTTCAAGGAGGCTGGACATGATGGAACCCATCTCGTATACAAACTATTCCTGGTCTCATGAGGGAATCGATGGCGCGATGTCTTCTCAAGGACTGCGCCAGGCACGTGTGATATTACAGAACGAGCTCCAGGAATTGTTGTCCGCTTCCTTGTCGCCGATCGAGTGGTACCAAACGGTAAATGAACTGCATGACCGGATTGCACGGAAAGCAGTAGAGTTATGCATTCAGGGGATGGTTGAGGAAGGCTTCGGCCAACCTCCCGTCCCCTATGCCTTTATCGTATATGGCAGTTCCGGCAGGGAAGAAGCAACGTTGTGGAGCGATCAGGATAATGGCATGATTATTAGCGATACTCCGCATGAAGGCAAAGAGGCGTATTTTGCCGAGCTTGGACAGCGAATAACGGATATATTGGAAGAAGTTGGTTATGCCAAGTGTGAAGGCAAAGTGATGTGCTCGGAGCCACTTTGGAGAAAAACGCTGGAATCATGGAAGCAACAATTAGCAGATTGGAGCTCGGATCTGAATTGGGAGCCAGTTCGTAATCTGATCATCGCTTCAGACATGCGTTTTGTTGCAGGGGAGCGTAGTCTGGCAGAGGAATGGATCACGAGTTTTTATGACCAATTTAGACTGGTTCCTGAACTTTCGGATGCAGTTCTTCGCAATACGGTTAAACATAAAGCTACATTAAATGTACTTGGACGAGTGGTTACAGAGCGATTCGGTGAACATGCAGGCGGATTTGATGTCAAGTATGGTTTGTACATTCCGCTGGTGAACAGTGCCCGTTATTTGGCTTTGCAACATGGGATCAAGGAGTCATCTACGTTAAAAAGAATGGAGAGACTGACTTCGCTTGAAGCTGTTCCGTTTACAGTACTGGATGCCTGTCAGCGGGCCTTCACAGCCGCTCTGAAGCTTCGGAGAAGTACGCCGGTTGCCATCCAGCAGGGCTTGCAGCAGAGCAGTGGATTCCTGGATGAGAAACAGATGAAACAGAAGCAGATACATTATGAGCTCAGGGATACGCTTGGGTTGGTCCGACGAGTACATCGTGCTTTGCAAAGACAGTTGCGTTTTGCAGAAAGGAGACGTCCATGAGAGAGCCGGTAAGGGGCAATACAGGATTCTGGAATTCGCTGCGTCAGGGAGGGGTTCCTTCCGCCATCGCTTCCATCATGGGAGCCCCTACGGCGCAACACATGGCGTTTATCCGTTCCATGATGAGGGAGCAGCGCAGACCCGAGGTGCTGCATACTCCCTTGAATGAGCTGGATGCCGTTGTATTTGATCTGGAAACGACGGGCTTCTCTCCTCAGCATGGGGATGAGATTATCTCATTTGGTGCAGTTCGTATACATGGTGGTGTAGTGCTGGAAGGAGAACAGTTCTATACGGTGGTGCAGTCCAAGACTGCGGTTCCGGAACATATTACTGAACTTACAGGTATTACACAGCAGATGACGCTGGATGCACCAACGTTGCTGGAGGGATTGCATGATTTCATGTCTTTTGTAGGCGGAAATGTTCTGATTGCACACGCGAGTGCGCATGACCGAGCCTTTCTGAATGCAGCTCTTTGGCGGACTTCAAAAGTAAGGCTGACGCATCGTCTAATCGATACGATGATGTTGGCCCGCTGGCTTGAACCAAGCAGGCCGGGGTATGGTCTGGATGAATTACTGGAATCCAGAGGTATTCCGATCTATGGACGTCATCATGCGTTGGAAGATTCAAAAATGACTGCACAGTTATGGTCTTGCTATCTGGAGGACATGACTCGTATAAATGTGGAAACTTTGGGTGATCTGTATACCCAGTTAAGTCACGCATAATGGAACGGGAAGCAAATTGTACGAAGGAACAATCTCTTGAGACTGGTTGTGTTGTACCTTCGAGGATTCAATCTGATAACCGTTCAGTTGCATGTGAGATCTCAATCCGGTTGCAAGGTCAGGTGAGCCGATGAGGTACATCTGAAGCAAACCGGCGAAGGCCGGAAGAGCTTGCATGTCCTCTAAGGAAGGAACAGGCTTTGTATGCGGATGAGAATGGAAGATGCCAATGAGCTTGGGTTCGGAGAATATGCACCGAATCCATTCGGCATCGTCCAGTGCAAAATGGTGCAGCGGGTCAGGTGCTACGTTACGAATGGGCTGAAACCGACTGATTCGTATGCCGCCCGCTGCGGTTTCACCCAGCATAACCCCGCAGGCTTCTTGCGGCAGCGAAAGGAACATGTGCTTTGACATCTCTTGTTCTACGGAAGAAGGGATGTAGAAGACGTTTTGCTGCCCGTGAAGTGCTGCCATTTGTATTCACCCCTCTCTCTTTGGCTCCTGCTTAGGCAGGAGTCCTTTTTCATTTTATTTTGTGTGATCCGGATTGTAAAATTTTAAAGGAAAAGGGTACAATATTAAAGAGAACATTTGGAATCATGTTCTGGTGAACTGTTATTTAGAGTGATTAACATTTAGCATGCACAAAAATTACGGTTTCAGTTTCAATATGCTAATTATATAAAAGGGTGGCGGGTTATGAAACGAAACATATACATACTCCTTGGTGTTGTCTTGCTGGTTGGTATTGCACTGGCCCAGAATGCGGGTGACGGTATTGCTGCCGTATTTAAGCAGGAAGAACCAATGCCTACAGAGACGGGACCGCGTGCGGGTCTTCTGGCGCCTGCTTTTTCTCTGACAGCAATGGATGGGAAGACGTACAGTGTCGGGGGCGAGAAAGATAAGGCCACGTTCGTCAGTTTCTGGGCATCCTGGTGTGAGCCGTGTAAACAGGAAGCTCCCGAGCTGAATAAAATGGCGGCGAAATACAAGGATAAGCTTGATCTGTATGGGGTTAATGTAACATCTTACGATAAACTCAAAGATGCCAAAGCTTTTGTGGATGAGTACCAACTGACGTTCCCTATCCCCTTGGACGAGAAGGGGACAGTGTATGCCCAATACAATGGGGTGGCTTTTCCGACGAATGTTCTGATTGACTCCAGAGGAGTTATACAGGAGATTATCTTGGGAATTTTGCCCGAAAAAGAGTTGGAACGTAAGATTAAAGAGCTTGTAGCAAATTAATGTTCACTAAAAAAGGAAGCCTCTGCATCCATGAATCATGGGTACGAAGGCTTCCTTTTTATTTTCCGGGAAATAAGCGTTAAGAGGTTGTTCAAAAAATTCCACTTTCTTTGAACATGCACTTTAGTGGTTGCTTAACCCGTGAGCAGGAATAGGAAGTATGCCTGGCTCATCTTGCAATTTTTCCTGAAGCAACGCATAGCGGAAACTGTGCACAAGAGCTTCCCAACTTGCTTCAATCACGTTCTCGGATACACCAACGGTGTTCCATGTGTTTTGGGTGTTCTTGGATTCGATCAATACACGAACTTTGGCAGCTGTGGCATCCTTCTCATCCAGTACACGTACTTTGTAGTCTGAGAGGTGCATGTTGGCAAGTGAAGGGAAGTATTGGACCAACGCTTTCCGAAGCGCGTTATCGAGTGCGTTGACCGGACCGTTTCCTTCAGCAGCGGTATAGACACTTGTTCCAGCCACGTTAAGCTTGACAAAGGCTTCAGAAACAACGGATTTCCCCGCCGTTTTCTCCACAAGCATTTTGAATGATTCAAAAGTGAACAATTCTTTCATGTCACCGTTTGCTTCACGAATCAACAATTCGAGCGAGGCATCTGCGCCTTCGAACTGGTAACCCTGATGCTCCAAGTCTTTGATTTTCTCAATAATCTGACGTGAATTGGCACTGTTTGGATCGAACTCAAGACCCAATTCCTGTGCTTTGGACACAATGTTACTCTGTCCAGCAAGCTCCGAGACCAGCACACGCTGTTTGTTACCGACGAGTTCAGGCACAATATGTTCGTAGGTGCGTGAATCCCGCAGGATCGCAGAGACGTGAATACCGCCTTTGTGAGCAAAAGCAGCATTACCGACATATGGCTGATTAATCGGCATATTTACATTGGCAATCTCGCTGACATATCTGGCCACGTTCGTAAGTTGTCTCATGGAATCTTCCGTAACACATTCATAGCCAAGCTTGAGCTGCAAGTTCGGAATGATGGACGCAAGATTTGCGTTACCGCAACGCTCTCCATAACCGTTCATCGTTCCTTGAACCTGACGGGCTCCTGCTTGTACAGCGCTTAGTGTATTGGCAACAGCTAGTTCGCAATCATTATGTGTATGGATACCGAGATGTGCATGAGGCAGGCTTCTGTGCAGTGCAGACACGATCTCGTGTACCTCGTTCGGCATGGTTCCACCGTTCGTATCACACATGACGAGCCAGTCCGCTCCGGCCTCGTGAGCCTTGGTCAAAACCGCTTGAGCATACTCCGGGTTATGTTTGAATCCGTCAAAGAAGTGCTCTGCATCGAAGATCACTTCCATACCATTCTGTTTCAGATAGGCAATGGAATCATAGATCATGGACAAATTCTCTTCCAGTGTAGTCTGCAAAGCGGTATGCACATGGAAGTCCCATGATTTACCGACCAAGGTAGCAGCCTGTGCACCAGATTCGATCATGCGCTTCAGGTTGGCGTCTTCACTAGCGATGCTGCCTTTACGGCGTGTGCTACCAAAAGCAACAACCTTTGCGTTCAGGTTCAATTCCTTGACTCTTTTGAAAAACTCAATGTCCTTGGTGTTGCTGCCGGGAATTCCGCCTTCAATATAATGGACACCCAGGTCATCAAGCTTCTTGGCAATTTTGAGTTTGTCGTCTGCCGATAAGCTGACACCCTCCCCTTGTGTGCCGTCACGTAAAGTCGTATCGAAGATGGAAATGGCCTTTGACATGAAGATCCTCCTTTGAGATAAAGCGCTTTTTTAAAAGTTTGGATTGTTAGTTAAGAAAAGCTGTTAAGTACGTTAGTGGACGAATCCTTCGATTCAGCAACGCTACACTGTGTTAAACTCGATGCGCTGATTTGTCCTAAAGTCGTCAATTTGTATAATTAATTATTATAGCACCATTATAGCCAAATGCTACATAGAAATCGCAGTTTCATGTAACAATTATCGGATTTTAGAGCGAAAAAGGGGAAGTCATTCATAATTCGAATGTGTGTTATAATCTATTATTAAGGCTTAATTGAAATAAATGGAAGAAAAGGAGGGTTGATTTTGACTTTTTTATGGGAAAATACGATTATTACCCTGATCACTTTGATTCTTGTTGTAAGTGTAGGTTGGCTGATTATTCGGTCTCTGATCAGATCTCACAGAAAATAAAATCACGTGACTGAATTTACATAGTGGTTTTGATATACTATAGAAGAAAGAAATTCGTTTCATTAAATAGTGTGCATGAAAGGGCGGGAGTTCATGATGTCTTCAGACGGCAATCCTCCAGCGAATGTGGATCAATATTACCCTACAGCCGGACGGGTGATTCTGCATGTGGATATGAATGCATTCTACTGCTCTGTACATGAAGCCGAGGAACCGGATCTATATAAAGGAAAAGCAACGGCCGTTGCGGGTAGCAGTGAACTGCGCAAGGGTGTAATCGTAACCTGCTCATATGCCGCTCGTAACCGGGGCATCTCAACAGGTATGGTTGTGCACCAAGCGATGAAAAAGTGCCCTGATCTCATCGTGATTCGTCCTGATTTTCATCTCTATCGCAAATATTCAAGAGAATTCATGCAAATTGCGTATAGTTATACGCCTCAACTTGAGGCGACGTCCATTGATGAGTGTTATCTTGATATTACAGGCTCAAGGCAATTCGGGAATCCGATGGAGATTGCGGAGAGCATTCAGCGTAGAATCAAGGATGAATTGGGGCTGCCTTGTTCCATTGGCATTGCACCCAACAAACTATTGGCGAAAATGGCTTCAGATCTGAAAAAACCAAATGGTATCTCCATTTTGCGTATGAGGGATGTACCCCGGATTCTCTGGCACAGGCCATGTAACGAGATGTTTGGCATTGGTAAAAAGACGGCTGAGAAGCTGAAAAAACTGGGCATCGAGACGATTGGTCAATTGGCTAAATCGGATGAGAACATGTTGACCGAACTATTCGGAGTCAATGGAGCATGGCTCAAAAATTCTGCAAACGGCATTAACCATTCCGCGGTTCACGCTGAACGGGAAGCCAATAAATCCATTGGACATACGACCACTTTACCAGCGGATGTAGCGGATATGAACGATATACATCGTGTTTTCCTCAATATAAGTGACCAGGTAGCCAGAAGATTGCGCAAGCACGAAATGCTCAGCCAGGGTATTCAGATTACCATTCGGACACCAGATATGAAAACGATCACCCGATCACGTCTAATGGAAGTTCCTACGGAGGATGCAACGGTCATCTATCGTGAAGCCTGTAAACTATTTGAGAAGCATTGGGGTAGTGGCAAACCTGTACGCATGCTGGGTGTGACGCTTCAAAATTTGATTCCAAGAGAAGAATCCGCTGTACAGATGGACTTGTTCGAATATGAGAAGAAGCCCAAGAAGGACAATCTGATTCGAATTATGGATCAGTTACGCGATAAGTTTGGTGAGAATGCCGTTGTGACCGCAGGTATGCTTGGGGACGATCCTTCCGTGCTGCTTCGCAATCATAAAGTGCGGGGGACTTCCCTGCAAAAAGATAATTTGCAAAGTCTTGATTGAATAGGGGATAATAGAGACTTGTGGTTGCAAAATGATTTGTAATTATTCTTGCTTTGGTTTAATATGTTTCTAGATAAAAACACTGTACGTTTCGAATTTTAGGAGGAGAGAATGTAAATGAGTAAATATACTTGGGTTGAAAAAGACACATGCATCGCATGTGGTGCTTGTGGAGCAACGGCTCCTGACATCTACGATTACGATGATGAAGGTTTGGCAGAAGTTATCTTTGACGGCGATGCTAACCATGGTGTTAAAGCTATTCCAGACGACTTGTTTGACGATATGCAGGATGCATGCGACGGCTGCCCTACAGATTCCATCAAAGTAGCGGACGAGCCTTTCAATAAAGAGGGCTAAGTATTTCTCACATGAACACAGAGCACTTTCTTTTGTCTTTACGACAAGGGAAGGTGCTTTTTTTGTCTCCGATTATTGTCGAAAACCCTTTTCCCACCGGGTACTGAAGTCCTATGGATTCATCGACTGGTTATGCCGATATATAATGTTATACGGAAAAAGGCGAAATAGTGGAGGATCGGATGCAAAATACTCATCTAAGAACATATGTCAAGAAACATCCCGACAATAAAATGGCCTGGTATCTACTTGGAAAGGAGTACTTGGGCGAAGGGCAGGAGGCTAAAGCCAACTATTGTTTTCAGCAAGCGGGCGAGGTTTACGAAGCATTTGAACGTAGTAAAGCTCCTGCTGACATCTGGGTGGACTATCAGGAGAAATTGGTGGAGATGTCTGAGCAAAAGGAGAAAAAACTACGTAGACGCAAAATGTGGCTTACGTTGTTAATGCTGCTTGTTCTGGCAGGTCTGCCACCTGCGGATGCTCCGGGTTTCAGTCGTGAAGCAGTCGATACACTGTCATCTGCACTGGAATCCACGGATGACATGCCTGACCCTGTAGCAGCGGATCAGCAAGATGGGACTGCAGCCATTCCGCCAAGTAATGTGTTCACTGCTGCAGCATTTGGTGGAGGCAACCATGGCGAGGCTGCGCTCGCAGCTGCCTGGTCGGGGTCTGGTCCGAAAGTAGAGACTTCGGCTGTACTGGGGATGCAAGCTTCGGATGATTGGTCTTTATGGAAGCGAAATATGCCTGTGAAATACATTGTGCAGACCAATACAAGCGGGAAATTAACTGCACAGAGTTATGATGCCGAGCAGTGTAACTGTGAACCTCCTGAAGTGATGCCGAAAATCAAAAAGATGGCCTTGGCGTGGACCGCCAAGCAAGAAGCCGCTGCATCATTATCGAGCTCAATCGTTGCCTATCGCAAACAAAAGGGCGCCTGGCCCAAGAGCGTAACGCAATTGGCCCAGCCATTTCCGAATAATATTTTGGGAGAGACTGCACCGGGTATGACAGAGATGTTTCCAAAGCTGTTAGCCGTGCATCAAGGAAAGGCACAGGAAGGAGAGGGCGATCCGAGTGGGAAAGAGAGCGGTCCGACAACTTCAAATTCCCCTCAAGGCAAAAATGCCGCTTTTGCGGATACGCTTGGGGGTAAGCCTTTTTTGCAGGAACCGCTTGAGATTGTCATTGATAAGGATAAACATAAACTTGCTTTGATCAGTGGGAACACCATAGTTCGTATGTATGACGTGGGACTTGGTGGTAATCGAACACCGGAGGGAGCATTTGTTATTACAGATAAAGTGGTCAATCCAAATGGTCACTCGAACGGTGAGTTCGGAAGCAGGGGCATGCAGCTCTCGGATACGAATTATGCCATCCATGGGACCAACGAGCCGGACAGTATCGGACTGGATGAGTCCCTTGGATGTGTGAGAATGCGCACAGGAGATGTAGAAGAGTTATTCGCCCTTGCTCCGCAAGGCACTCCAGTACGCATCGGAGAAGATGTGCTGCCAGATCTAACGCTTGTTCCAGAAGCGAAACAGCGTTATCAACATACACTTGTTCCGAAACAAAATAATCCGAACAAAACGTATCACTGGCTGAACTGACCTGCTTGATATGTAGAATCAGATGCAATTAGCCTGAATCATCTACATGTTGGCAATAATGATAAGAGCTCCAATGATGATGATCAAGCCGCCTACACTGGCTGCTGTCCATGCAATGGCTTTGCGATTCACTTCTTCTTTCTTTTGCTGTAGCGCAGGTGGTTTACGTTTGGGAGCCATGAGTTATTCCTCCTTATTGGAATAGGACTGGTGTAGAGTAACCATGCTCTCATTGTAAAGAATTCAACTCGCCATTTCCAGTAGGCGGGTGGATTTCTTGTGAGCATTTTGTATTATTCGATTTGTGCTGTCTATGCGCAAACTACTTTCCTTTTTAATAAGAAACGGATAGACTTGAGTGTAGAGTGTTTTTTTACATATGAAAAGACGGCAAACGGCTCTTTGGCGTACCGGACCAGAACGGAGTGAGTGATTTGTTATACAGAAGTCTTGCTAAACCTTTGTTATTCAAAATGGACCCTGAACAGGCCCATCATCTGATTATTGGCGGCCTTAGTGGCATGGGCAGCATCCGTCCAGTTCCTTCCGGACTGCGTGTGATGTATGGTGTTCGTGAAACGTCGGATCTGGCTGTTGACATGTTCGGTTGTCATTTCCCTACACCTGTGGGGCTGGCTGCGGGCCTGGACAAAAACGGACAGGCTGTAACGGGCTTTTCTTCCATTGGATTTGGATTCATGGAAGTGGGTACCGTGACGCCACTTGCACAGCCAGGTAACGATCAGCCACGGCTGTTCCGCTTGCCTCCAGATGAGGCTTTGGTGAACCGGATGGGCTTCAACAATCTCGGTGCGAAAGCTATGGCAGGCGAGTTGGCACGTCTTCAGGATCGTCGCATTCCAGTGGCGGTTAACATCGGCAAGAATAAGGCAACGTCTAATGAGGAAGCTCACCTGGACTATTCGAAGTGCATTCAGGCGCTATACGATTATGCGGATCTATTCGTGGTCAATATTAGTTCACCAAATACACCGGATTTGCGTAATCTGCAACATGGGAATGAATTGAAGGAACTGCTCGCTGCGGTCATGAACGAGATGAACGTGCAGCATGCACGAGCGGGTGGGGCGATCAAATCGGTACTGGTGAAAATCGCACCGGATGTGAACGATCAGGAGCTTGAATATATGGTTCGCACGATTGCAGATAGTGGCGTTGCAGGCATTATTGCAACGAACACAACGATCAGCCGCACAGGACTTTCTCACCAACATGCGAAGGAAACTGGGGGTCTGAGCGGTAAACCTCTGCGTGAGCGTTCAACGGAAATTATTCGCCAGATCTATCGTCAGACCGAAGGGAAACTTCCGATTATCGGTTCAGGTGGCATTTTCACAAGTGAGGATGCATACGAGAAAATTAAAGCTGGAGCAAGTCTGGTCGAAATATATACAGCATTGATCTATGAAGGACCTGAGGTGAATCGGCGTATTCATGCCGGACTACGTGAGTTACTGCGCAAGGACGGTTATCGTCATATCTCTGAAGCAGTTGGTGCGGAGCACCGTTGAGAAGGATTGTGCATCCCCGGAATGAAAACATAGAAGCATGGAAGAGCGTAAAATGGTTCGGGACTCTTCCCCCCACCAAACATCATGTATAATGGAATAGAACAGGGGACGCTATAGAGACAGGAGGCATAAGCATGGACGGTAGAGACTGGGGTACATTTTTACTTCCTTATGAACAAGCGGTAGAGGAATTGAAAGTCAAGTTTAAGACAATGCGGGCGGAGCTGAAGAAACGGGAAGAGTATGCCCCGATTGAATTTGTTACCGGTCGTGTCAAAAAAATATCCAGTATTTTGGAGAAATCCAGACGACTGAATGTGTCGCTTGATGACGTGGAAACAGGGATTGAGGATATTGCAGGTATCCGCATCATGTGCCAGTTCGTGGATGATATCCGTCGGGTTGCCGAGTACATTCGGGGCCGCAAGGATCTCACGGTTTTAATTGAGAAAGATTATATTACGAATTTCAAAGAGAGCGGCTATCGCAGCTTCCATATGATTATTGAGTATCCCGTTCAGACGGCTCTGGGACAAAAGAAAGTATTGGCAGAGATACAGATTCGAACGCTTGCCATGAATTTCTGGGCTACCATTGAACATTCTCTGAGTTACAAGTTTCGGGAGGGTTTACCGGATGACATGCGCGCCAGGCTGAAAAAGACGGCTGAGGCCGCTTTTGTACTGGATAACGAGATGTCAGCGATTCGTTTGCAGATCCTGGAGGCACAGAAGGCCTTTGAGGATGATTCCAATATCGTGTCAAGAACATTGAATATTATTCATCAATTATACTTCTACCATCTTGTCAGTGAAGCGATTGAGGCACAGAAGCGCTTTAACGATTGCTGGGAACAACATGACATGGAAGGACTCAAAGACTTGCTGGATGACGTGAAAGAACTTCTGAACAACGCCAGAAAGGGCGAAAATCCGGATGAGCATCTATGAGTCACTGTACATTGACTACTTAATTTACTTCAATCGGGATCAGGATTATTTCGAGTGCCATGAGGTGCTGGAAGAATTGTGGCTTGAACGGGACCGCGATTCTCTCTATAAGGGATTGTTGCAGATTGCTGTTGGTTTGTACCACTTCAGGAATGGCAATCTCCGCGGAGGCATAATGATGTTACAGAGTTCAGTTGATCTTCTGGAACCTTATCCTGATACAACTCTGGGCATTGATCTTGGGGTTTTGGTACAGGAAGTAAAGAAACTCGTGAAGGAACTGTCTGAATCCGACGCTCAGTCTGTGACTTACAGGGATTTGTCCATACGGATTGTTGATGAGGCACTGGAACAGGAGATACTTAGGAGATCGCTTGAGCTGAAGCCTAATATTCCACAGCGCCGGAGTCCCACTAGAGGACGAATTTACGAAGAGAAGATGAAGGCGATGGATCAGGGCAAAAGTTGAACATAATTAACGTTAGCGTCAAAATGAGCATTCCTTGGACATGAATTACTATGTATATGAAACACCCCGATGATTCCTGTAAAGGGAAAGATCGGGGTGTTTTTTGAATATTGCGTCATATTCAGATCATTGCAGATGGTATACCTGTCCTTTATGGGAGTAATATCGGGTGACACCAGTATCTTACTGCGGTTAGTGTCGATATTGAACTATCCGTTAGCTTGCCGAAGGAGTGGCACTGCCTTTATATTTTTGGAAAAATTGTTTGTAATCGTCCAGCGTATAGCCTTGGTCACTGCCATTCTCTTGCAGTCCGCCAACCATACGGTCCTTCTCGACACCAGCCTCATAGTATACGAGTGTAGGCGTGAATTCGATGTTGTAATCCGTCCATCCAGCTTCGAATTCGCGCAGATTAAACTGCGGAAGCTCGATGCCTTCACTGTCAACCAGCGGCATCAACTGTGGTGTAGTGGCACGGCAGTGTGAGCAGTCGGAAGCGAAGAAGTAAACAAAGAAGCTATCTTTGTTATCGATTTTTGCTTTGAGATCAGCGGGCACAATAATTTGTTGATAGTTGGGATCGCTAAGCAGCTCCCTTGTAGCTGGATTAAGCTTGGAGGCAGCGATGCCATAAGCATTCTCTACCGTATCCATCTGTTTCTTGGATTGCTGGTCTACGACAACCAATGCTGCAATCATAATGATTAAAATACCCAGGAAAATAAGGATCGCAGCACTTTTCTTTTTCTTCTTGGATTTCATTGGACATCCCCCATCGATCATATCGAAAAATAGTTTTGGCAAAAATAGAGGTTGGGATAATATGCATAAACACCCGAATTTTTGCTCAGAAATCAATCTACTTGCCATTATACTACATTACACGCTGTAGTGGAATAGAAACGATATGATAGGAAAGCACAGTCTGGATATGATAATATAAAACGATAATGCAATCTTACCAAGACAGGATGAGTGGGAATATGGGTGTAAAGCTACCTTTGATATTTGCCGAGCGAATGAAAAGTTTGCTTGGCGATGAGTTTGAACAATTTATGAAATCTTATGAGCAGTCTCCGCATGCGGGACTGAGAGTGAATACATTGAAAATATCGATGGAACAATTCGATGAGATTGCTCCGTTTGATCTAAGAGCTATTCCGTGGTGTGAGACCGGGTTCTATGTACCTCATGGTGTTAAACCAGGTCTGCATCCCTATTATCATGCTGGCCTGTACTATATACAGGAACCAAGTGCTATGGCTCCCGTTGAATTATTGCAAGTGGAACCTGGAGATCGTGTGCTTGATCTGTGTGCAGCTCCGGGAGGAAAGACGACACAAATTGCAGCAAAGCTGCAAGGCAAGGGTGTACTTGTCACGAACGATATCCATGCTGAACGTACCAAAGCGTTGGCCAAGAATGTGGAATTGTACGGGGTGCGAAATGCCGTTGTACTGAATGAGTCGCCCGAGCGGATCGCGAATGCGTTTCCTCATTATTTTGACAAAGTATTAATTGATGCACCTTGTTCAGGTGAAGGTATGTTCCGCAAAGATGAAGACATGGTGAAATCGTGGGAACATCATTCGGTGGATAAATGTGTGATAATGCAGCGCGATATTCTCGAAACTGCGGCACGATTGCTGGCCCCGGGAGGAACAATCGTATATTCCACATGTACCTTTGCGCCGGAGGAAAATGAAGCGATGATTGCAGAGTTCCTGAATGTAAACCGTGATTTCGTTATAGTGGACATTCCAGAAGAGACAGGATTCGCTCCAGGACGTCCAGAATGGGTGCGTCAGATGATGCCTGAGAAGGCAGAAGAGACGAAAGCTGTGCTGGATCAAACGCGTGGTACCACAAGATTGTGGCCTCACCTTTTGGAAGGGGAAGGGCATTATGTCGCTGTATTGCAGCATCGTGCAGGTCAAGGATCAGTAAAAGATCAACCGGGAGTAGTTAAAGAAGGAGCAATGGAGTGTGGACAGGTCGCGGATGTGTCCAGGATTGAAGCAGAGGGGAACCAGGGTCACTCTATTGCTGCTTCTTCAATTGCTATGACCAAGGCTGATCGTAAAAAAGAGCGTTTGATGCGAATCGAATCCAGAGCGTCCCATGACAGACAGACCGGTGACGGTAAGAATCCGGGTAGGCATGGCAAGAAAGGCAAAGATCACGGTGGTCGAAAGTCGGACCGGGGTAAGGGACGCGGAGCGGATCAGGCGAGTATTGACCCGGTTGAGATCTACACTCAGTTTATGAAAGAACAACTGGAGGTTGAGCTCGTCGGAGAAACGGTATGTTACGGAGATCGTGTGTATCAATCGCCAGTGGGGGCAGCCCGGTTGGAGGGACTGAAAGTCATTCGTCCAGGCTGGTTTATGGGCACGATCAAGAATGGTCGATTTGTTCCGTCGCACCCGCTTGCGTGTGCTCTGAATGCATCGGAGGCACGGCGAAGTGTGAGTCTGTCATCCGCTGATGGCGAAGCCGTGAGGTACCTCAAGGGGGAAACGTTGAATATTGAAGAAGAACGAGTGGTGCTCAAGGCGGATACGGTTGCCAAAGGGTACGTTCTTGTATGTGTAGATGGTTATGCTGCTGGCTGGGGAAAATGGTTGGATGGTGTACTGAAGAATGAATATCCGGCAGGCTGGAGGTGGACATCGGTATGAGTGGAAAAGGCAAACAAACGTTGCGTCTGGATAAGATATTGAGTCATATGGGTGTGGGAACACGGAGTGAACTCAAAAAGATGGTGAAGCAAGGCAGAATCCATGTAGATGGCAAAGCGGTGAAGGACAGCGGTGTGCAGGTGAATCCGGAGGTTAACGTCATTGAAGCTGATGGAGAGCGGATTATGTATCGGGAGATGATCTATCTGATGCTGCATAAACCTCCAGGTGTCGTGTCTGCTACGGAGGATAACAGAGATAAGACGGTGCTGGACTTGCTCCAGAAAGAGGATCGGGTCTTCAATCCGTTTCCTGTTGGACGACTGGATAAGGATACGGAAGGACTACTCATTCTTACCAATGATGGTCCACTTGCGCATGATCTGTTATCTCCACGCAAGCATGTACCCAAAACCTATGAAGCCCGTGTACTGGGGAATGTGGATGAAGAGGATGTGCAACGTTTCAAAGCCGGGATTCAGCTGGATGATGGATACGAGACATTACCTGCCGAGCTGACAATCCTTGGTCAGGAAGAGACGGAAGAAGGCACGGTATCGTTGATCTCGCTTGTTATTCACGAAGGGAAATTTCATCAGGTAAAACGCATGTTTCAGGCGGTAGGCAAACGTGTGATTTATCTGAAACGCGTAGCCATGGGTGACCTGGAACTGGCTTCCGATCTTGCTATCGGAAGCTATCGTGAACTAACCGCAGAAGAGTTGAACCTTCTGCGGAAGTAAAGCTCCCGTCCTTCGCGAAGCGGAGCAGGGAGTCGTGAAGGGGAGCGAAGCCCCGAAACTAGGCGCCGCAGGCGAGAAAGCTCCCGCCCTTCGCGAAGCGGAGCAGGGAGCCGGGCAGAAAGCAAAGCCCTGCCCGTAATGGTCCCGGTTAAGCTTGGGAGGGACCGCCGCTGACCAGCGGTGTGCCCGGCAACAAGCGTTCCTACGGCAACCGTCACATAGCAAGACCCGACCTCCCGCCGGTGAGCAAGACGGGAGTCCAGAGGGCAGAGCCCTCTGGGGCCCTCCCTCGGAAGGGAGGGTTTGGGTGGGTGCGACTACTAAACAGATGAGGATGAAACCAAAAATGACCATTAAATTAATTGCACTTGATGTAGATGGAACACTGCTCAATGATCATCATGAACTTACTGAATGGACTCAAGAGACCTTGATCCAAGCTTTCCGTCAGGGAGCGGAGATCGTTCTGTGTTCGGGTAGAGGTCCGGCCAACACGATTCCTTTTATGGAACAGATGGGACTGGATGGATATGTCATTACACATAATGGCGCCGTAACAGCACAGGTGGATACGCGTGAAGTGGTTCATCATTTTGCATTAGATGGACAGGGGCTTGAGCGCATCATCACCTACTGCCGGACCAATGGAGTGCATTTTGACATCAATACGGCTTTTGGCCTGTATGTCGATCAACCGGAAGGTTTGGGGTTGCAAGTGCGTGAGATGTACTACAACTTCATGGCAGAGCCTATGAAGCTACCCAAGTGGGTTGACATGACAGAGCCGCTGGCCAAATTCACTGCATTTGGTCCTATTGAACAGATGGATGCTGTACTGCAGGAGTGGTCTACCTGGAATCTGCCTTATTATATGACACGGAGTGGTGACTTTTTTATTGACTTGATGCATCCCGAAGCGTCCAAAGGCGCTGCGCTCAAAAGGCTTGCCGAATCGAAGGGAATCTTGCCTTCGGAGATCATGGCGATCGGTAACTACTTCAATGATATTACGATGCTGACCTTTGCAGGCAAAGGCATTGCCATGGATAACTCACCGGATGAGGTGAAAGCTGCCGCAGACGAGGTGACACTCTCCAATAATGAGCAGGGAGTGGCACACGCAATCCAAAAATATGTGTTATCCGTCTAACCGTTCTGTCTAGTTCTGATCTTAGTTCTGAAATGAATGTCTGCCTCATAATCTACCGTCCTCAGGGGCATCCTAAGAGAATAACGTTAAGAATGGAGGACAGGTTATGAAACATGAGGTGGAGTTGGTTGCAGACCTGCGTACATCAGGTGGTGAAGTACAGGATGTAATGGTCAATGGACAATATGCCGGGTCACTTTTTGTGGTATACAGAGAAGGGGATCGCTTATCCGGTAGTCTTCAGATCGATGAGGAGTCTCTTCCAGATGATGTAGAAGAACGTATTGTGGAAAAAGTGCATGCCTATGTCCGATCCCTCGCGGACGCGTTGGAAGCTGCATATTATGAAGTGCTGGTCAGTTGTGGCTCATTACATTCGGTTCTGCACATGCCTGAGTCAGAGTCGTTTTGGTCATCCGAAGATATCATTTATGATGAAGAGAGCGATGACGATAAAGACAGTGTTGAAACGAAGGTCATTCCTGGTGCACAAGCCGAATCGTTTACATATGAAGATCGGGATCATGTCCTGGAGATGGAAATGATAAGCGCAGGACGCAGCATCTCAACATATCTATTTAATGATGTCGATGGACAGGGACTTGCGGAAGCTTCCTTAAAACAATATGGTGCTGATGCACAAGGCGAAATACACTGGTACGATGAGCCTGATGAGAATCAATTGGAAGCCGCGGCAGAGTTGCTGGTCAGGGAGCTGGATGAGGACATCATTGATACGATTACAATCCGCATGTGGCATCAGGGCAACGAACTTGAGACACTAGAGTGGATACATCGCGATTTTTCCGAGGAGTATGAGGATAACGATGAATCGGATTTGGATGAGTTGGAAGTTGCCGAAGAAACTTGTTATGTCATGCTGAAGCGTAAGGATCGGGAGTTCAGGGTATATGAGCTGTTTCTTCAGGAGCGAGGTGGATTGCCTGTGGGTACAGCAACCATAGACACTTCTCATTCTGATCTGACGGGATACATTGAATACGAGGTTCCTGGAACCAGCATGCAGCGAAAGAGTCTGGTCGAAGTGCTAATGCAGGAGTTGGACAAGGAAATGGAGTTTGATACTCTGCACCTGACGATGTTATATCGAAACCAGATTATTGATGAAGCCAGAATAGACGGGTAAAAGGCAGCTGCCTTTTACCTTTTTTTTGTTCTCATTTTGACGAAAAATTCATTTCCCGGTATAGTACCATTAGTTTAATAGAGATCAGGAAGCGGAGGATACCAATGATGCACTCATTCAGAATCAGCAGCGAATTAATTAACGATGGTTTTCAAGCGGTTCAGGCGAAGCCGGAAGATACGGAGGATGTGATGTCGCTGCTGGTGGAGACAGCCGAATGGTTACAAAGCCAAGGTTCTTCCCAATGGAACGCTTTGCTTAAAGGTGAAGATTCACATGATACGGCAGGGGCAATTCGGCGTGGGGATGTTTTTGTTTTCAAAAAAGGTGCGGACGTAGCGGGAATGGTTATCCTTATGGTTCAGCCAAGCCCATGGGATATTCATCTCTGGGGTACCAAAGCTCACGCCGAGGATGGCGCAATCTATCTGCATCGTTTGGCAATTCGACGAAAATATGCTCAGAGCGGTCTGGGGCGGTCGATATTGCAATGGTCCAGCAGTGGCATTCAGTTTGAGGGCAAACATACGGTTCGGTTGGACTGCGGAGCGAGCAATGTGACGTTGAATGCTTTTTATGCGCGAAATGGGTATACCTTTTTGGGAGAGACAGATGGTTACAGTACATATGAGAAGCCCGTGGAGCTGCTCAGCTGAAAATTGGGCTATCTAACGAACGCGTTGTGACAACCATCAGAAATTGATTGAAGGATCGTTGGCTTTTACTTCTGAGGGGCACAGTTCGTGAATATGTTGTATATACGACTTGGTGAACAACTAGCTGGGTCAGTTTAACCTGAATAAGAAGAGCAGTGCAAACAAGTCATCTTCACTGGAGGCTTGCGGCGTCTAATGTAATATAGATGTTCTGGCTCCCCTATGTCATAATGGACAGTAGAGCAATACGCAGACAAGAAAGAAGATGTGCATCCATTCAAGGATGAATAATTGAGAGGGATTCTCATTTTTCATCTTTACTGAACATATGTTCTGATATATCATGAATGTATATGCATTGAAAGAACGTAAGCTAGAAAGGGGGAAACTAACGGTGAAATTGCTGCAGGCGCTTTTCTTTCCTCCGGAGCAGCCCGGAGGTGTATCCTCTATGATTCCGTATATGCAGGAGAGATTTACAACCCCGAGGTGGGAAATGGATCTGTTCTCGTTGCCGAAACGTATTCGCAACAAGGGCAGAGAGGAGGTTCAGTTCGAAACATTCGATTGGACCGAATATCAGGACAGTCCTGTTGTCCAAAAATATATTCAAACCTATCGTGATTACCTATGGTGGACCAAACTGCGTATTCAGAAGCCCTATGATCTGATTCATGCTCACCACCCGATTGCGGGACTTGCAATGAAAACGGTTTTCCCGGATACACCCCTCATCCAGACGATTCACTCCAGTTATGAACGCGAATTAATTCTGAATGGACGTATTGAAACGGATGGGCCAGAGCATCGATTTCTGCTTGCGATATACGGTGAGCTGGAGCATCAGGCAGAACGCCTCTTAACGGTCTCGGATTCGTTCCGTCGTTATCTGGCCCCCTACGTGAAGGACCCTGATGTCATTGGAGTGATCCCCAATGGATTCGATGAGAAGCGGTTTAAGCCAATTCCCCATGATAATGCAATACCACAGCTGGTCACGGTATGTCGGCTTGTTCCAGCGAAAGGATTGGATATTCTTTTCAAGGCTTGTGCAGAACTGAAGGGCCGAGGTCATGATTATGTGTTACATATTATTGGAGACGGGCCGATTCGTCCTGACCTGGAAGAATTAGCGCAGCGGTTGGGCATTTATAATGAGACCATTTTCTATGGTTATACACTTCACCCTGAGGAATTCATGCCATTCTTCGATATTTTTGTATTGCCTTCACGGGCAGAAGCATTTGGTTCTGTCTTTGCAGAAGCGGCTCTGAGTTGCCTGGCTCTTGTCGGCACGGATGTAGGTGGTATACCCGAACAGATCGAGAATGGTAGCAATGGGTTGCTTGTACCCGCAGAAGATCCTTCTGCGCTGGCTGAAGCGCTCGAAAAGGTAATGCTGGACCCGGCTTACCGTTATGAACTTGCCCGTTCGGCGTGTGAAAAAGCTAAAACACATTACTCTCTCGGCAGGTCGGTGAATGAGCTGAAAAAAATGTACTTGCAGTTTCCCAGTCAAGCCTAGAAAAAGAGAGCAAAGAAGTGCAAGCCGCTGTGCGAAACAGCGGCTTTTGTTATCCTCAAGGAGAGTACGCGAGTGACCTAGGGTCATCAAGCAATTGGATATTTATCAACATAATGATATATATGACTGTGAAGTTTATGTATTGTTTCGCTCACGAAAGGTGCCCCAACGGTTTAGCACTAATTTGGCAGCCCAGATCACTGCCATACTTCCAAAGATAGGGTAAAGGATAGATAGCAGGGAACTGAATCCAAACTGACTGAGTGAGTAACATAACAGCATAATGGTTAATGTAATGAAACGGGGATGCACTCGTATGTGTTGTCTGAGTTGCAGAGTCATTCCATAGATGTCTGCTACAAATGTACTAAATATTTCCATGAAAATAAGGGATACATATACAGATTGCACTGCCCATCCAAGATGAAAGGCTATGCTGCCCATCGGAATTTCGAATTGAATGATGCCTGGCATCTGCGCTGACATGGCGAAGTGAGCTGCCATCAACATGAAACCTACACCAATTCCGCCGAGTACTCCGCCCCATTTGAGGACATTCCGACTGCGAATCTGGTTACCCAAGGGTACTAGAACGGCCTGGGCCAACACCAGATTAAACGAAGTATACAGCAGTGGAGACAGCCACACCTGAAAAGGGCTTGAGTCTGTCGTCAGCGTTATGAATCGGGATGCACCTGGATGATGCAGGGTGCTAGTTATCATGAGCAGAGATAACAGGAGCATCATGGGCACGACGATGCTATTCATCTGAAGAATAGCCTGAATGCCACGACCGAGAAGCAGATATGAACCTACAAGTGTGACGATCAGACCGGTCTGATAATGCAAACCCAGATGTTCAACAAAAACGGAACCTGCTCCGGCAAGCATGACACTGTTCACGCCGATGAGAATGAGAAGGGTCACCCATGTGATCCATTTGCCCGCTTTGTGGCCAAATAAATGTTTGTTCAAATCCTCATAAGAGCGGGAACCGGTATCGTGAGCAATGAGCATCATTTTGGTACCTAACCAGACAAAGAGCATGGTGGATAAGCCTATGGTGATGGTGGCCCATTTGCCATACTGGGTAAAAAACTGCAAAATTTCCTGCCCTGTTGCAAAGCCGGCTCCGACCACCGTTCCAATGTATGTAAATGCGATCTGCAGCACCCGAAATGCCTGTTTCATGTGTTTCCCCTCTCAGGCCCCTAAATAGTTTGGACATGCGGGTGCCATGGTACAAGGTATGCTTGACCCACGAAAGTCATGACAAATGGATAGCAAGCTCTGGCTTGAATAGTACCTTAAGGACAGCACCCTGGCAATTTCGCTTGAACTTATAGATAGATATATGATACTTTTACCTCATAGGATAGGCTTGGGAGGTCAAATCATGGAAGTATTGAAACAACGAATTTTACAAGAAGGTGTTGTCATCTCGGACCAGGTGTTGAAGCTGGATGGTCTGTTGAACCACCAGATTGATCCTGCACTAACAATGGAGATGGGACGGGAGTTTGCTGCCCGTTTTCGTGAAAGTGGAGTGACTCGGGTAATCACGGTAGAGTCCTCAGGAATTCCGGTTGCTTTTGCCGCAGCCCATGAACTTGGGGTACCGCTCGTATTCGCTCGTCGTAAAAAAACGCTTCTGGCTGATCCTGATGCTTACTGTGAACGCGTACCGTCCTTTACCAAAGGAATCGTAACGGACATAATGGTTTCCCGCGAGTTCATTCATGAGAATGACCGCATTTTGTTCATTGATGATATCATTGCTAATGGAGATGCCGCTCGTGGAGTGATCAAAATTATTGAACGTTCCGGTGCGGAACTCGTCGGATTCGGCGTTGTGGTCGAGAAATGTTTTCAGGCGGGGGCCCGCACGATTCGTGAACAGGGAATTCCGGTGGAAGCCTTGGTACGCATTCGTTCCCTGAACGATGGAACGGTACAATTTGACGATAACGAAATGTGACATTTTAAAGGAATAGGGCCTATTTTTAGAACTATGCCTTTGCATGACCGCGGATTTCATTTATAATGGGGTTATGTTAGGGAGAGGAGGCAACACCATGGGGAACCAACCGGCAACAGAACAATTTTTTATTGATAAGCTGGCGGAATCGAAAGTTCATTTTGAACGTGCCCTGGATTGTAAACATACGGAATTCGATGACCTTTATCCCTATATGATTGAACATCCTCAATTTTTCTGGTACAAACGCTATGTTGCCTGGTCAGAATTACTGACGATTGTAGGCTTGTGCGAAGAGTTGTCCTTCTCTTGGAAAGAACAATTTACACCGCATCAAGTGGAGTACCTTGAAGAACGTGTGATGTCCGCCAAAGTGCTTGATTTTTGGTTCGAGAAGAACGACAGCAAAGAGCACGCGCAGCGGTAACTTTCAGTCGGGACATAATTTCGAATGACATGACAGTCCAATACAGTCACGTGAGACCTAAATGACATTTCATTTTAGGTCTCTTTTTGTAAATAAATTTGGAATATAGGAGCCATGAACATGATCAGTGATACAGAACTGGACGCTCTGCGTCTGTCAGGTGAGAAAGTAAGAGTAGTGAGGGACGAGCTGGAAACTAACGATGTAACCGGGATTGTGGTTGCCTGGGATGGTGAGCAGGTACTTATCCGTCGTCGGAATCGACGTGTTGTTAAGCTGGATCGCAATTACCGATATCAGTTGTTCAGCGAGCCGCGCCAAAGTTTACTTAGTGAGTAACCGTATAATTTGGCTAGAACATGAACGTTTAATTGTTTGCAATTACCATGATTTCTTGGCATAAATGACTCACTCGGGTGAGAAGATAGGTACAGTGAGGAAATCTGTAACTATAGCCGAGAGGATGTGCTGCAAATGACATTGATGAATGATAAAGTTCATGCCTACAAGGATCAGATTGGAGCATTAAGCGACGTGCTGCCAGGTGTGGTGAAGTCGTATCATGAGTTTACCGGAGAATGTTTTCAGCCTGGCGTGATTGATGCGAAGACGAAACAGCTCATTGCGCTCGGAATTGGACTATTTGCTAACAATGAGGTATGTACCTTCTATCATGTGGAAGAAGCTCGTGCGAAGGGTGCTACAGATCAGGAGATCATGGAGACCGTTGCGGTGGCTGGAGCTGTCGGTGGCGGACATGCTCTGTCTCAAGGCGCAATGCGAGTGCAGAAGGCGTTGCATTAGTTAGCAATACAATGCACATTTTTAAGTACACAAAAAGGCATCGGTTTAAAATCCGGTGCCTTTTTGTGTGTGAATTACATTTTCCCTAACATTTTATCATACATAAACTGTCCAGTTACCCGACGTGCTGTTACGTAACGATCATTAAAATAAGGATTGGACAACTTGGTGATGCTTACACCTTTACTGCTGGAAGCATGAGCGAATTGTCCGCCGCCGATATATACACCTGTATGTGAAATGCCTTTGCCCATCGTATTGAAGAACACCAGATCACCTGTGCGAATGTTACTTTTGGATACCGGAGTACCTGCTTTGGCTTGCTGCTGCGAAGTACGTGGCAATACAATGCTGTATTTGTTGAAAAGATATCTCATAAACCCGGAACAGTCAAAGCCAGCCAGCGTTGTGCCACCCCACTTGTAAGGTATGCCTGTCATGTTGTTCACTACGGAGTTAATACTGCTTGCCTCTGTGCTTGTTGCTCCGGATGTAAATAGTACAGCTGCTCCAAAAATGGAGATAATCAGTTTTTTCAAAATAAATGTTCTCCCTTCGATGCCTACGGAGTTAGCTAAGGGTTCGGTAGAAGGTTCCCTATATTTCCTATGTATAAGAATAATTCACCCAAATTGGTTCCCCCGTTTTCAAACATGAAACTCGGCAATTAATAATTAAGTTTTTGTAACTATTTGAAACTATATTGCATAAATGCGTAATTGTCAAACCCATTTAAAACCCTTCATTTTACCCCAATGTTATCGGAATTACGGTTTTTATATGAAAGAGGGGATCAAGTTTGGGTATCATTCATGACAAAAACGTCACTATTGATTCGTTGAAGGTGATTTTGGACAAATAAATAAGTTTGTCATGAGTTAAAAGAACTATTCCGTTATGTAGAATTAAAGAGATTATATTGATTAAGTTGCATATATTGACAAAAATCGATTTTTTGCATATTATCGTTTTATCCAATCCACATATTGGATGGAATTTGATTTTATTGTGCGATGAATTCAAATAAAGGAGGTTTGGGGTTCGAATCTTAAGTTAGGTAGAAGTGGGAGATTTATTAAAACGAACTTAGGAGAGTGTTATCTTTGAAAGCAAAAAAAATAGTTACTTTTGTTCTAGCATGTACCATGGTATTCTCAGCCGTTGGAATGGCTTTTCTCCCTGTAGCAACGGTATCTGCTGCCGATGCATCAGGTACAACAGCAAGTATTTCCGATGTTTTGAAGAACCAGCTGCCAGATGGAGGTTGGAGAAAGGATTATAAACAAACCAGTGGAGAATGGGCGAAGTCCACGATTGACAACAAGGCTACATACTCAGAGATTAGAAGATTGGCGAAGGAATTCAAAAAGACGAATGATCCGCGCTACTCAGCGGCTGCAATTAAAGGAATCAATTTTTTGATTAATATGCAGTATTCAAACGGTGGATGGCCGCAAGTGTACCAAAGCTCCGGATATCACAAACACATCACTTATAATGATGATGCCATGATTAACGTCATGTACATGCTGGATGAAGTAGCAACGCGTAAAGGTGACTTCTCGTTTATCGACAGTGCCCTTGCCAATCGCAGTAAGAACTCAGTTGCTAAAGGTGTAGAAGCGATTCTGAATACACAGGTCGTTTCAGGCGGTAAGCTGACAGCATGGGGACAACAACATGATTCCAGTTCCCTTAAACCGGCAAGCGCAAGAATCTATGAAGTACCATCGCTGACGGCTGCAGAGAGTGTAACGATTGTTAAATTCCTGAAAACCAGACCTGCTAACGCCAAAATTACGGCATCCATTAAAGGAGCCGAGGCGTGGTTTAACAAAGTGAAGATTACGGGTTACAAGTATGAAAGAGCGAACGGAGACAGCAAAATTATCGCTGATTCCAAAGCTGCACCGATCTGGGCTCGCTTCTACGAAGTGGGAACGGATAAACCGATCTTTATTGGTCGCGACGGGGTAGTTAGATACAAATTAAGTGATATTGATAAAGAAAGAAGAGGCGGTTATGCATGGTATGGCAACTGGCCTTCCAAGCTGTAATGAGTGACGAGCCTCAGGTTTCATAGCGTTAACTCCTTGTAACTGTAAGTAAAGCCCGAATCAGACATGGACGTCTGACTCGGGCTTTACTTGTTATTATTTTCAGTGTTGACATGATAGATTACACATGATATATTATTTCTTGTCGCCGAGATTTCTTACGGAGATATAATATGCGGTCGTGGCGGAATTGGCAGACGCGCACGGTTCAGGTCCGTGTGGGCTAACCCCCGTGGAGGTTCGAGTCCTCTCGACCGCATCAGAAGAAAAGGCTTGTATGTTGCTCTTGGAGCAATATACAGGCCTTTTTTAATGCCTTGATTTCACAGTAATGCCTCAACGTATTCTGGTGGATTAGTGTAAATCAATTTTTTACCGCTGTATCATTTACCTTCCACGTACATATTCATGCCTACATTATGAAACAATGAGGACACGGATAAAAGGAGGGGTTTAATTTTGAGAACGGTGAGAAAAGGATTGAAATCCAATCGGGAATCCAGAATCATTATGTTCAGAATGATGGTTATAGGGATTCTTGGAATTTTTGTTTTGGTTTGTTCACTGAGCCGCGCGGACTTGGCCACAGCAGCGATGACCGACATCAATTCAAAGGGTACGCTGAAGCGAATGGCAATTATCATCGATGATGTAGGTAACGACATGAAGGGAACGGATGAGATTCTGGCGATGCCAGTCAAACTGACGGTAGCCGTAATGCCTTTTCTGCCAACAACGAAGAAAGATGCGATTGCAGCACATGAGAAGGGAATGGATGTGATTGTGCACATGCCCATGGAACCCAAGAAAGGAAAACCTGAGTGGCTGGGCCCGGGTGCAATCACATCCAATCTTACGGATGAAGAAGTCCGCGAACGCGTAGAGAAAGCGATAGATGATGTGCCCCACGCGATTGGAATGAACAATCATATGGGCTCCAAAATCACTTCCGATAAACGCATCATGTCGATTGTGCTCGACGTATGCAAGGAACGAGGCCTCTTCTTTGTGGACAGCCGTACGAATTTTCGCTCCGTAGTGGGTGAACTCGCGATATCCAAAAATATGCCACCTGTAGGTAATGACATTTTCCTGGATGATCAAAACTCAAAGCAGCACATTCGCAAGCAAATGGATCTGGCAGCTCAACGTGCGATTGACAAGAAGATATGTGTCGTCATTGGTCATGTCGGCCATACGGGGTTGAACACATCGGCTGTGGTTCGTGAATCGATCTCTCGTTTTCAGGGTCAGATTGAGTTTGTAGGTATCGGTGATCTGGTGCGCGAAGTGTGGAACTGGCATGCTGCCCCTACACTACCGACAGGTAATAAATAATGCCATTAGCGATGGATTGGGCGATTCGTTTTTGCTCCGTTGGATCACTCATTCTGGCTCGATCTTCGGCATTGCTCAAAAAGCCGGTTTCGACGATGACAGCAGGTTGCTTCACGTAATTCAACATATAGAAGGGCCTGCCCCACACAACTCCACGCTCAGTACCGCACAACTCGTTCATCGCATCCTGAATGGATTGGGCCAGCAGATAGCTCCTGCCCTCCTTCTGGTGCAGTACCACTGGACCGTGTGTAGCGGATCTTGGACTCCAGTTCGCATGGATGCTGACTACGATATCAGTACTCACTTCTTCGCTGAGGCTTTTACGTTGGGCAAGATCTCTGGTATGACGGGAGCGGCTGTTCAGCCAGCGGTTCTCATCACTAAGTGCATAATCACCAAGTCGGTTAATGATGACGGCGTAACCTTTGCTACGAAGCAGGAGATACACCTTTTGGCTAATGGCGAGGTTAATATCTTTCTCCAGCACACCTTGGGCTGATGTACCACCGTCAACACCGCCATGGCCCACGTCGAGCAGGATGACAGGTGCCGCAAAGGCATGATGACTTGAGCGATAAGCATCTCCATCGGTCAATGGCAGCATGGATGGACTGTTCTGAGACGGAGTGGAATGATCTGAACTTTGAGATATGGAAAAATCAAGATAGGCTGCTTTTCCATGAGCGATCTGTGGCAGGATGGGGAGGAACTGGAAGCTGAACAGCAGGGCTAACGAAGCGGTCAGCAGCTTATACATGGGAATACACACTCCTTCATGAAATAGGTATCGGGATGCAGATTAATGACTGTATGGATACCTTTGGCATTAGACTGTGCATTCTGAGGGTTTTCATACGCCTTTCAAAAAAAATGTTTAACTACGGCACATCTTGCACACACTAGAACTATCGTAAGCTCCGCGAATGTGCAGGAGCAAAGGGGGCAGAGGTTATGGCCAAAAGTGATGAATTGGTAAAATACATTACGCAGCGAGTAGTTCATTATATCGATACACCGAAGGATGAGCGGAAAAGTCGCGCCAAAAAGAAAGAGCCTTGGTCAATAAAATGGTTCGGTATGATTCCATTCGCTGTATCCCTGTGGGTAGGAAAAAAGGAAAAAAATTTGGACACAGAGTCTCATAAACAAAGTTCTTCGGGCAAGGGTGACTACCGTTAACCTAATACCGCTAATATAAAACCAAAAGACGCAATCCCTTTTAAAACATGGGAAGGCGTCTTATTTGTTGTGGTCAAGGCTTCGCAATGTAAAATTGACCATCTTGTTGCAATGTGCTTAATGGGACAAAGCGTTGAATAGATGGTTTTCCGCCTAGCGCTACATACAGAATGGACTCTTCTTCCTGATCTGTATGCCATAGTTGATAACCGCTAACCGGGAGAGGTCCGCCGTATACGACGTTACGATTATCCGCTGAGAAGACAATCTCTTGATTCTCCCCGTGTTTTATCACATCTTTTGCCCGATTGGCAGCAACTGGCTTGGATGTTATCCACAACAGATTGTCCGCCGGATTGAAGGCTGGTCGCAGATGAAGGGGATCAACTGATAAAGGTGAAGTAGTGGATAAATCAGTTATGTTGCCTGAGATCTGGTTGGAGTTAGCCTCCAGTCGACTCAAGAACTCCGATGGTAGTAAATCTCCGTTCGTAGCATCAATATAAAGTGCAGGTTGATTAGGTCGATCCAATTTCCAGTACGCCAGCAGAGGAAGAGCATAACGAGCATGAAGCTCTCCCCCGCTAGCAAGTAACGCATCAAGATTCACAAGTTGTCTATTCAATGCTTGTCCAAGAAGTTCACTGTTGTACGGTGACTGTTCTCCTTGACCATATTCACTAAGCTTCATCTGTCCCTGTTCTGTGGCTGTAATAATCATATATCCGATGTGTTTTCCTTCAAATGCAGCTTGTACGAGCCAGCTATGTGTGCCAGGGCCAAGAGGGTAGAAGTCCAGATCGGCGTTCTTCCAATTGGATTCGGCGTTAGCTGTGCCGAGTGCAGCTGCTTGTTGCTGTGCAAACTGCTGTACTGCAACGGGAGCTAACTTATTATTCTGAGCTGTATGAGTTTCAGAACTATACTCTGTTGATCGTGCAAGCGTTGGTGAAGAGAGTGCCTTATCTTCTGCATTTGCAATCGACGAGAAGGAGAACAGGGCAACACAACTGAGCAAGCCCAAGGTCATGCATGTTGTTCTTCGAACACTATTCCACCTTAAATGAAGGAATTGTTTCAATTAAACACCTTCTTTCCAAGTATCCGTTACCTAATCGGTTCTAATTTCATTCTAGGGGACAGGCTATGCAAAGAATGCTGCAACCTGTCGGGCGGCTGATCATGAATAAACACTACTTTTGCCAGCATTTGCAGGAAAAGTAGTGTCTTCGTCTATCTCAAGTGAAACATGCCGCTACTAATGGCAGTTACTTTCACTTTAGGCTCATATTGCCAGATCATCTCCGTTCGGCGTGTCTCGTATTGCAGTTTCATGGCCTCGCGGTCCATTACCGCCTGTTTTGCTTTCTCTTCCTCGGCATCTGTCTCGGATTCGACCTGTACTGTGGCCTCTGCCGCCAGTTCTACATCGGCTCCAATGGGTTCAGCGTTAGTTATACCAATAAGTGGCTTCAATGGTACAGGTGACGTGCGATTAGATTGGACATTCTCCGTGCCTGATGCCAAGTTGTCCGTTGATTCTACCTCAGGCGTATCCTCCCGAAGTACAGCTTCATAGTATGTGTCCAACACGTCCAGCTCCAGATCAAGTCGCTCTTGGGCTTTCTCTGCCCAGCTATAATCAAGTTCCAGCAAGCGGTTCGTCAGATGAGATTCCAAAGCAGCTCCGGCATCGGATAACGAAACTTTAGCTGCCTGCACATGCATGTTCTCCGCGAGTCTCGGACTGAGATCGCGTCGATTCAGCTTGGTCCCGAACTTCTCTATAATTTCACCCGAACGAAGGGAGATGCCAAGAAAATGCAGTTCCTCCCGTTTCAAGTCACAGGCAAATTCCACCTTGAAACAGACACCGAGCCAAGGCTCATATACGGCTGGTGTTGTAGCACGTAATTGCCTTTTGGCTGCCTGTTCAAACAGGTTCACGAAGGCACCGCCTTCACGGGCTGCGCCAAAAATCTGTTGTAATCTGCGGCTTCCGTACACGACATCCTCACGCAATATTCGTCCGGGTCCCAGCAGTGGCATGGATGGAGTAATGCCGAAGTATCGGCCCAGAATGGTTTCTTTCGGTGGCTCACCTTGGGGACTCCCGTTAGTGATACCATTGGTTCCGGCAGAATCAGGTGCAACCTGAGGTGCAGCCTGTGCAGCTTTGGCTTCTGCGGCTTCCATGGCTTGTTGATAGCTGTCGGGATCGAATATAAATGTAAAAGACATCGTCTCAGCGGGCGCGCCAGTTCGCTCCACAAACCCCCAATAATAGGGCCGGTTCGTCAACGCTTTGTCCGCCTCAGGCGAGAGTTTGACCGTCACATGGGCAGGAGATCGCTCCATGATCTGACAATCGAGTGCTTCCAGGTAGGTGAGAACATAAGCTTGCACTTCATGGGGAGACATGGTCATCGGTCAGCTACCTCCTTTACGAAGATCCAAGCTGGACAAGGGAGGCACTTCATCTGCAACCTCACGCTGAATGGAGTTCAGCGATTGTCCAAGAGAATCCATTTTGCGACGAATATCTTCTTCATTTTGTGATTCCAGCATGATTTTGTACAAACTTTTCTCAATAGATTCTTTCTTCTCCAGTCGTTCCAGAATGACATCCAGTCCGCCGATCACCATCTCGAACATATTAATCTTCTCATGCAGCAGATTCAGAATGTGTTCCTCGATGGTTCCGGTTGTGGACAGGTTGAAAATGTTCACGTCATTCTGCTGTCCCAGCCGATGTACCCGACCAATCCGCTGCTCCACCCGCATAGGGTTCCAGGGCAGGTCGAAGTTAATCATATGGTGACAAAATTGCAGATTAATGCCCTCGCCACCCGCTTCGGTTGCAATCATGGCCTGCACACGCCCGCGGAAGAGATCCATCATCCAGTCTTTTTTGCCCCGATTCATGCCACCCCGATAGGGGACAGCCGTAAGCCCGTTGTTGCGGAAATAGTTCAGCAGATACTCCTGCGTTGCCCGGTACTCGGTGAAGATAATTACTTTTTCATTCATGTTCCGCACCAGTTCCATCGTTTTCTCGGCTTTGGTATTCTCCTTGATCGCTTTAATATGGGCCACGAGTTCCCATATCTTGTCCCGAAGGGGAGAGTCCAGCGGAAGTTTCTTCGACAGATTAACGAGTGTTACGAATACAGCATCCCGACTGCTGCACACTTCACGTTGCAATGTGACAAGGGAGAGCATGCTGCTCAGGTTGCCGCCAGCTTCCTGGTATTGGTCCTTAACAAAGGAAGTCACGCCATCGTATAACGCCTGTTCTTCGGGCGATAGTTGCAGATTCACGTTAGAGACGTTCCGTTTGGTAAATTGAACGGGGCCTTCGCCGCGTCGATTTCGGATCATGACTTTGGATAGTTCGTTTTTGAGCTGTTCCTGATTTTTCGGAACACGTTTGTCGACGACAAAGTTGGCTGCAAAATCACCCTGCCGACCCAGTTGACCGGGCTTCAGCAAGTTGATCAGATTGAACAGCTCACTCATATCGTTCTGCACAGGTGTAGCTGTAAGCAGTAGACAATACTTTTTGCGCAATTTCAACATGAATTGATAGTTGGTTGTTTTCTTGTTTTTGAGCTTATGGGCCTCATCAATAATGATCATGTCGTAATCGGTATTCAGCAGCATATCTTTATGCGGGTCACGTTTGGCTGTATCCATGGAAGCAACAACCACTTCATTCTGCCAGGAATAAGCCTTTTTCTGGGCAATAGCAGGGATGCCAAATTTTGAATTCAACTCTCGTACCCATTGCAACACAAGTGAGGCAGGCACGAGAATAAGCACCTTGGATACGAGACCTCGAACCATATATTCTTTCAGAATGAGACCGGCTTCAATGGTTTTGCCAAGCCCCACCTCGTCGGCGAGAATGGCCCGGCCTGACATTTCAAATAATACTCTGCGTGCAGTGTCCATCTGGTGAGGGAGTGGAGTAAGGCCTTGTAGATGCTTCAAACATTGGATCTCGTCAAAATTGGGAATCAGGTTGGTTTCTTCGGCCTGAATGCCAAGTTGGAAGAGTCTGTAATCCCCCCAAGGACCTCCTTTATCCAGTCGTGATTCCAATTGACTAATCCAGCTCCGATCGAATTCCAACGGAACGGGCAGTTCGGCTACAGGTTGATTCGTGCGGTGCGGGTTTTTCCGGTTCATGGTGCTTCCTCCCCTGCCATACGTGATGACGTTCTATTCGTAGGTAATAGTATGGACGAATGAGAGGCAGTTCATAACTGTATAAGTTGAACTACAGTTTATTTACATGGACACTACGATGACAGAACAACCTTCCAATCGCTGTTATCCCCAGTTTTTTTCTGTCCCGAAAAATTCACAGATGTCGTATGCGTGCGTATGAGGGTGTGTGAAGAAGCTTGTCCGAGCAGGGGAGTCTGTAAAGCAGGTCTGTGATAAAAGTCGCATGGAAAATCAATATATGGTGTATTATACTTAAATTATATCACTATATGTAGTATTCAATCATATTTTATTCGTATAGTGAACCATGTAGCTGTTATTCCGGGAGGTTGAACGTGACGATGAAAACGAGCCAACGATCTTACAAATTAGAAGGACTTAGCGAAAAAATATTTCTGGACCGATACGCTTGGAAGGACGCAGACTCGAATCATGCCAAGGTCGGGGATGTTGTATTGGTATTAACGAAGGATGATCCCAAGTTCCCAACCAAGGAAGTGGGCGAAATTATAGAACGTCAGGGTCAGCTTGTACAAGTAAGGACTCGAAGTGGAGAGATCATCGAGACGAACGTAGAGAAATTGACACTCAATATAGAAAAAACACCGGAAGAGATGTGGGACCGTCTTGCCAAAGCAATGGCTTCTATCGAATCCACAGCGGATCAGCAGGCAACGTGGGAGTCCAAGTTCCGCTCCGTGTTGGAAGACTGGAAATTAGTGCCCGGTGGCCGCATTGCTGCGGGTGCGGGTGCAAGCGATGAGCTGACTCTCTTCAATTGTTATGTCATTCCGTCTCCGCAGGATAGTCGAGGTGGCATCATGAGAACCCTGACCGAGATGACCGAAATTATGGCACGCGGGGGAGGTGTAGGTATTAATCTGTCCTCTTTACGTCCTCGCCAGGCGGTGGTCAAAGGTGTTAATGGATCATCCAGCGGTTCTGTATCCTGGGGTGGCTTGTTCAGTTATACGACCGGATTGATTGAACAGGGCGGAAGTCGCAGGGGTGCACTCATGCTGATGATGAATGACTGGCATCCGGATGTGCTTGATTTTATTACCGTAAAACAAACCATGGGGCAGGTGACGAATGCCAATCTCTCTGTATGTGTGAGCAACGCATTTATGGAGGCTGTCAAGCAGGACGGAGATTGGGATCTGGTTTTCCCCGATACGAACGATCCGGACTATGACACTGAGTGGAATGGGGATATGCAGCAGTGGAAAGCCGCAGGTCATTCGGTGGTGCACTATCGTACGCTGAAGGCGCGTGAAATCTGGCATACCATTATTGAATCAGCATGGAAGTCGGCAGAGCCCGGTGTTGTATTCATGGAGTATTATAACCAGATGTCCAATAGCTGGTACTTCAATCCGATCATTTGTACTAATCCGTGTTTTCATCCAAAGACCAGAATTACAACTGAATACGGCCTTATAACAATAGAAGACCTATATAATCAGACAGCAGGCAAATCATTTCTAGTTGGAACAGATCATCGTCTTGTTGAGCAGGCAAAGATTGTAGGTGGCAGATCATATGAAATTCCAGGATTGCATATGAGAACAGCACGCGTTTATCCAACCGGAATAAAAGAGACGTTGACAGTTCACCTACAAAATGGATTGGAAATTAGCGTGACATCCGATCATCAGTTATATACTAATTCTGGTTGGAAACAAGCTAAAGACTTGACCTCGGAAGACTATATTTATATCCAATCAGCCGAAGGAGCTTTTGCCAAGGAAGATCAGCTAGGAGAGGAATGGGGACTTTTCCTGGGATGGTTAACTGGAGATGGCTGGGTCTCTAAGCGTGGTGAGGTTGGTATGGTTTTTGGTGCAGAGGATGAGGAAGTTATTCCACGGTTGATTGATGCTGGAGAAAAGATATCAGGCGTAAGAGCAAAAGTATATCAAAGAACGAATGGAACAAAAGAAGTGTATTGGTGGCGCAAAAAGCTGAGTGAAGAAATTGTAAGATTAGGTGTGAAGGCAGTTAAGGGACCTGAGAAGGAAGTTCCAGAAATGATATTTACTTCATCTAAAAAAACCATTACGGCTTTTTTACAGGCTTTATTTAGTGCTGATGGTACTGTATACGAAAGAGATGAGATGCATCGTACTGCAAGATTGACTTCATCTTCCAAGAAATTATTACAAGGCGTTCAGCTACTTTTGCTGAACTATGGAATCAACAGCTCTATTTACGCACGTCCAAAGTCATCACAAGCCATGTTTAAATATATAACAAAAGATGGAAATCACAGAACATATTCAAGTAATGGCTTCTATGAATTGGTCGTGTCAGGGAACAACTTACTCTCGTTTAAAGAGAAGATTGGGTTTAAATATGTAACAAGAAAACAGCATGCTTTAGAACGAATCGCCAGACCTTCTAGAAAATCGGAAAAGTTTATGTCGAAAGTAAAAACAATAGAAAAGGGAGAGAAAGTTACTGTATATGACATAACTGAGCCTGTGACTCACTCCCTGATCGCTGGTGGAGTTGTTGCTCATAACTGCGGAGAACAGGGCTTGCCTGGCTGGGGTGTATGTAATCTGTCAGCGATCAATCTGTCCAAATTCTACGATGAAACGAATCATGATGTGGCATGGGACGAACTGGCGGAAACCACTCGCATCTCGGCGAGGTTTTTGGACAATGTCATCGATGCAACACCTTATCATTTTGAGGAAAACAGACTGAATCAACAACGTGAACGCCGAGTTGGACTTGGCACGATGGGACTGGCAGAGCTCATGATCAAGCTACGTATTCGATATGGCAGCCCGGAATCCCTTGAATTTCTGGATAAACTGTATGGATTCATGGCAAAAGAGGCCTATCTGGCATCGGCAGAGATTGCAGCAGAGAAGGGGGCTTTCCCGGCTTTTGAAGCTGAACCTTATTTACAGAGTGGATTCATGAAAAACATGGTTGCGACCTACCCTGAAGTGGGAGAAGCCATTCGTAAACAGGGTATTCGAAATGTCACACTCATTACACAGGCGCCGACGGGAAGTACAGGTACGATGGTGGGCACCTCGACAGGCATTGAGCCGTATTTCGCCTTCAAGTATTTCCGTCAAAGCCGTCTGGGTTATGATGAACAGTTCGTACCGATTGCACAAGATTGGCTTGATGAGCATCCGGGTGAAGCTTTGCCGGACTATTATGTGACTGCGATGGATCTGTCAGCTGAGAATCACATCCGGGTGCAGGCTGCAATTCAGCAATGGGTCGATAGTTCGATCTCGAAGACGGCCAATTGTCCGGCAGATTTTACGGTGGAGGATACGGCTGAGCTGTACGAACTGGCCTTCGACCTGGGCTGCAAGGGAGTAACGATATACCGCGATGGTAGCAGGGATGTGCAGGTGTTGTCCACTTCGAAAAAGGAAAGTGCCAAGTCCGAACATGTAGACTCCGCATCAAATACTATCTTGGAGACACCTCCTGATGTATCGGTTAGTGAATTGACGAATAATGCGGAAGTGCAGGCAGGTGTTGGAACGCCTGAAGAAAGCCATTCCTCTGCTACAGTGCTCGACAAACAATATAGAAGCCGTCCGCAGGTACTGCGAGGTGCGACATACAAAATCAATACGCCATTCGGTATGGCCTACATCACAATCAATGATCTGGAGGGAACACCAGGTGAGATCTTTTTGAACGTGGGCAAAGCGGGATCGGATGTGTTCGCCATGGCTGAGGCACTCGGTCGGGTATGCTCCCTGTTCCTGCGATACGGAGATCATGGCCACAAGGTTCAACTTCTGATTAAACATCTTAAGGGAATCGGCGGTTCGGGAGCAATTGGATTTGGAGCCAATCGTGTGGAGTCCATTGCAGATGCGGTTGCCAAAGCATTGGAAAGTCATATACAGAGCAATGTGCAGGAGAACGAAACTGGAACATTAGAAGAACAGAACCAAATGGAGAGCGCATATCCAAAAGTGGAGGATCAGAAAACTTTTAGCGAATCGAGAGATTTATGTCCTTCATGCGGCTCGGCATCTCTGATGAATGTGGAAGGATGCAAAACATGCAGTAACTGTGGGTACAGTAAGTGCAATTAAATCGTATTTGAAAAAATGAAAGAGAAAAGGCATTCCGTGACTCCATCATGAAGTCAGGAATGCCTTTTCGTCATTTAGTTAACTAACACCATTCATGGCAGCGATCTGCAAGTACTTGCAATTCGTTAAATAGAACGCCAGAGTGATAGCCGTCACACACGGCGTGATGTAGCTGAACGGATAAGGGAAGATAGATTTTATCTTCTTGTTGAACATATTTCCCCATTGTGAAAATGGGCAACAGGTAGGTTCCCTCATTGTAGATGTTCAGATTAAATCCTGTAAAGTTCACCCAGGGAATACTGGAAACCGGAAACGTATTCTGTGGTTCATTGGGTTTGGCGGCAAACTGTTTATTGTTTTTGTATTGATCCATATCTGCGTGATAACGACTATGGAACGTTTTGAAATCTTCATGGAACGCTGTCCACATCGTTGAGAAACTCTTGTCATCCTCGTGAAATATGGTATAGCTCGGAGACATCTCGTCCCAGTAGCCCAATCTTCCCTCAGCATCAAAACAGGTTCGGAATTCCCTGTGTGCATTGACGACCGTAGAGATCATATGAATAAGAGCTGGATAGGACTTCATGCCCTTAAGCTTAAGTTCAGCAATCAATAGAGTGATATCCAGATTGGCAGTTACACTGTAGGTACATCTGACCTGATGCAAATAATGCTCGAAGTATGGTTTTCGGTCCCACTGATCTAACACAATTGAATTAAACATATCATTATAACCTCCTAAATTTGAATGATTCCTTCATCTAGGAGGTGTATTTCACTGATTTAACCATATCCTATCACATTCCCAGTATCGTATTTTTAGACATTGATCATCTCATTATAACATGAGACTCATTGTTCCACCTCTATGGTCCTAGGCAAGAAGAAGCAATTATGAGCAAAACTTTCAATCCGGTATGACATAGGTTTATAATGGATAGTGGCTGCTGTGCAAGTCGGCAGCCTTTTGCTACGAATTCAATTGTTTCAATGGACGTGTGCGTGGGTATGCCGGTTTGCGCAAGCGGGTCAGGTAATTTTAGCCACTCGATGAAAAGTACTATATTTAACGACAAAACTAGAGTATGATTTTACAGCTGTATGAGCTGGCAGGAAAGGTTACATCGGTTTAATGGTTAGTAACTATTCCTGTAAATGATGAGGCTTATTTTGGGCGTATAATGCTAAACGTGAACCCGCGATGAATATAAAGAATATCGTAATGATTAGAACTTAAGGCAGTATGTCTTCATTAAAAATAAAATAACCCAAGAATGTAGCATCATCGGATCGTGCTTCGATCAGAAGCTTTTCTTATGTTGTAGATGAAAGATGGAAGGTGCAATACGTATGTTAATGACAACCAGAACGATCAGGAGTTCCTTTTTGCCCCAAACACCGATGTTGTTGACTCACAGTAACAAGGAGGGGCATGCATGTCACAATTATCTAATAACAAGCGACATATGAACGGACTGGATGGCTTGCGAGCCATCGCTGTACTTGCGGTAATCGCATATCATCTGAATTTGGATTTTATTCCGGGCGGACTGCTCGGTGTAGGTATGTTCTTTGTTCTCTCAGGATACTTAATTACAGATATTCTCGTGTCACAGTGGCAGGAACATGGACGGATATCACTCGGTGATTTCTGGGTAAGGCGGGTAAGACGGCTGCTTCCAGGCATGTTGACCATGACAGCTGTAGTGATGATCTGGCTGGTCTGCACAGATCCATCCCGACTTGCTGCGCTTCGTGGCGATATCGTATCGGGCGTATTATACATAAGTAATTGGTGGTATATCTTTCACAACGTTTCCTATTTCGAAAGTTTTGGCCCGCCATCACCGTTTGGACATTTCTGGTCGCTGGCTGTGGAAGAGCAATTTTATCTCATATGGCCTCTTCTGCTGATCGCAGCAATCGTAGTGTTTAAGAGAAAGGGATGGCTGGTCGTGTTCATTGTCGTTGCAGCTGAATTGTCTGCTGGGGCAATGGCGATCATGTATAATCCCGATCTGGACCCGAGCCGTGTATATTATGGAACAGACACGCGGGCATTTGCCCTGTTAGCAGGTGCTGCTCTTGCTGTGGTGTGGCCTAGTCGCAAGCTGTCGAACTCTCTGCCTGGCATGAACCGACTTGTGCTCGACGTGTCAGGACTCGCTGCACTTGCATGGTTGATCTATATGATGCTGAATAGCAGTGAATATGATCCGTTTCTGTATCAAGGAGGAATGGTGCTTCAGGCCATTGCAACGACGTTGCTGGTAGCGGTGCTAGCGCATCCCTCGTCTTCCCTGGCCCGCATCATTGGAGCGAAGCCACTACGCTGGATCGGAGAGCGATCCTATGGATTATATCTGTGGCATTATCCCGTTATTATACTAACCAGTCCCGCGGTGGATACGGGAGGAGCGCATCCTGTGCGAATTATTTTACAGGTTGCTGCAACGGTTGTACTCGCTTCATTGTCCCTTAAATATATTGAAAATCCGATTCGGTACAATGGATTCCGTGATTCTTGGTCCCGGTTATGGGGAAGAGGACGAGCATCAATCAGCATACGAAACGTATGGTGGAAGCGGGCGGGTCTATTGATGACGATTCTGCTTCTAACCTATACGGTATCTCAGATGATGGTCTCGCATGCAGCAAATTCGGACTCCCATGCAGTGTCGATGTCCAATATATTGAATGGAGAGAATTCCGTAGCGGAGGAACAGGGACAGGATGTTGTGCCAGCTACAACAGCAACGTCAGGCTCTGGTCAAACGAACGATTCTCATCGTCATCAACCGGAACCTGGCCCCAAGCATGAGCCGGATAAAAATGAGAAGTCGACAGGAGAATCTGCCCCAGACTCCATACCAGGCGATCAGGATACTTCAGTGGATACTCGCAAGGATGATCAGTCTGAAGATAAGCCGGCTGATGACTCCGTGACCTCCGAGAATGATGCTGCGGGCGACGCTGAAGCGAAATCATCCGATGTTACGGATGATACACCTGATGCATCTCAGGAAAATGAAGAAACAGCGCCTCCTGCCCAAGATGGTAAGATTCATTATTCCATCATTGGAGATTCGGTAATTTTGGATGCCAAACCGTATCTGGAACAAAGTATATCAGGAGTGTACGTGGACGGACATGTCGGCCGTCAGATGTGGCAAGCAGCCGATGTATTGGAAGGCTTGAAGCGAAACAACCAAATGGGCAGCAAAGTGGTGCTGGAGCTTGGGACGAATGGTTCATTTAACTCCAAAAACTTGAATGCTGTGCTTGATTACCTAAAGGATGAGGATCAGGTATATCTGGTTACTGTGCGTGTACCTCGCCCATGGGAACGAACGGTTAACAGGGCATTGAATGAGGCAGCATCCAGCTATAGCAATGTCTCGTTGATTGACTGGAATAGTGCAAGTGAAGGACATGATGAATATTTTGAAAAAGATGGTGTTCATCTCACTACGGAAGGATCGGAAGCTTTTGCAGAACTGGTGAAAAACAGTATCAAATAATACTCAATCCATATGTAATAAGATTTAGCACTTATTCATTCCTAATATATAGCTTGGGTTAAGCTACCAGTGGCGGGTACAAGAAAGAGCTCTCATAATGAGAGCTCTTTTTATATGTTGTTAACAATGGTTCAGCAAAGTACGGCTCGGAAGAGGGTAACCGATATTTTTCACCCCTGCATCCGTGGATCGTCACCTTACGGTATGATAGCGTTACCATTTACAATAAGTGTATTCAAATCGCCGAGGGGGAATATAGAGATGTTGAAAAAATGGCTTTCGGGTTTCCTGGCAATAGCGATGTTCTCCATTATTCTTGCTGGCTGTGCTAGCGGGGACACTTCAGAAGGAGGCAGCGGCAATGACAAAGTAACCGTCACACTCTGGCACAACTGGACCGGACAGGATGCGAAGGCGGTTGCGATGCGCCAAATTATTGAAGATTTCCGTGCGGCGCATCCAGATATTGAAGTTGTGGATGAAGGCTTGCCAACAGATGGTCTCAAAACCCGGCTTCGCACGGTGGCAGCTGCCAACGAGATGCCAGACCTATTCGTGATGTGGCCGGATGCCATGACCAAGGAATTTGTGAAAGGTGACCTGTTACAGCCCATTAATGCAGAGCTGGACGCGAAGCCGGAGTGGAAAGACAACTTTATCCCGAATGCACTGGATGGATACACCGTGGACGGAAATATCTACTCCGTGCCCATGAATCTGGCGCCAAGTTCCTTCATTTATTACAATGAGGCTCTTTTCAAACAGTACAACGTGAAAGTGCCTGAGACGTGGGCGGAATTGGAACAGGCAATTGCTACTTTTAATCAAAATAAAGTCATTCCCATGGCACTTGGCAACAAGGCCAACTGGGTAGCTCAATCAACGATATTCAGTACACTGGCTGACCGGATTACCGGTACAGACTGGTTCCTGAAAGCGGCAGCACAAGAGGGTGCAAGCTTTACCGATCCACAATTTATTGAAGCCCTGAACAAGATGCAGGAGCTAGGCAACACCAAAGCATTCCAGGATGGATTCAACAGTATCGATGAGACGCAGATGATGCAGCTATATTTCCAAGGTAAGGCAGCGATGGTCATGAACGGTGGATGGGCCTTGGCAAATCTGGTGAACAATGCACCTGAAGAGGTATTGAACAACACGCATATTACAATTCTTCCTCCAGTGGACGGAGGTCAGGGTGAACCAAGAACAACATCCGGTGTTGTGGGAACCGGGTTGGGTGTAAGTAAGAAGCTGAGCGGTGCCCAAAAAGAGGCAGCGATGGAATTGTTCTACGCACTGGCAGGACCTGACGGTCAGAAGGCCACATTGGATAGCAGTACATTGGTGAGTTACAAAATTGATCTGGACAAAACCAAGGCGCATCCATTGTTCGTTGAATTATATGATCTGATGCAGGAAGTGAAGATCACGCCAGTATACGATTCCAAGTTGGGATCGGCAACGGTTGAGGTTATTAATAATGCGTTGCAAGAATTGCTTATGGGCGGCAAGGCCGAAGACATTGCAGCTAAGATTCAGGCGGCTCAAGCCAATGCCGTTAGTCAGTAACGATTCTTCAAACTAGACAGCGATTGCGATCGTACAGCTTGACGATGAAGAACCAATGAACTCATCACATCACATACTAGCTGGTTATCCGTTAGAACCCCTTCCCGGCAGGGGAGGGGTTTTAAGTATGGCTGAGATAGTCAGTTGCAAGTTGGGAAAGGCATTCAAGGAGGGGAAGTGAACAGATGAACGCACTGCGAAGTCGGCGTTTTATTATGCTGGGGCTGGCCCCGGCAGTCATCATTTATGCATTGTTTGTATTTGTACCGGTCGTGTGGTCAGCGTACTATGGTTTCTTTAACTGGTCTGGCATTGGGGCATCCAAATATATTGGTGTGGATAATTACATTGAGATCTGGCATGATCCTGTATTTTGGCGGGCACTGAAAAACAACGTTATCTTCGTGCTGGCATCTGTATTTGGACAAATTCCGTTAGCGCTGATGTTGGCGGTCATATTACACAAAAGCAATCCATTGCAGCGGTTTCTCCGTTCAGCGGTATTTCTGCCGATGGTGTTATCCACTGTTGTTATCGGAATGATTTGGCAGTATATCTATCATCCACAGATCGGGATATTGAACTTTCTACTGGATGCACTGGGGCTGGAGAGTTGGAAGCTGCAATGGCTGTCCGATGACAAGATTGCAATTTTCTCATTGGTACCGCCGCTACTGTGGAGCTTTGTCGGGTTGTATCTGATTATATTCATCTCGGCGCTGCAAAATATTCCCGGCGAGATTCACGATGCTGCCAAAATAGACGGTGCTTCAGGAATCCGGAAGCTGGTATCGGTCTCTTTGCCCATGATCTGGGGAACAGTTCAGGTTGCCATCATTCTATGTATTTCGGGTAGCCTCAAATCATTCGATCTGGTCTACATCATGACCAAGGGTGGTCCGGCACATGCCACAGAACTACTCGCTACGTATATGTACAATTCCACTTTTACCACATACCGTTATGGCTTCGGAAGTGCCATCTCGACGACCATCGTACTGATCTCGTTACTTCTGATCGGAACAAGCCAGTGGGTAACCAGTCGCAAACGAAAAGAGAACCATTAGAGAGGGGGAGCTATAATGCGCGTGACACCTGTATCCATGCCATCACCACGAAGTGGCTCGGGTCATCCGATTCGACGTCTTCGCAGCGGAATTGTTTGGACGCTGCTGACGGTCTATGGTATTTTAACATTGTATCCGTTCTACTGGCTCGTAATTAGTGCGTTCAAAACGAATGAAGATTTCTATAGCAGGCCTTTCGGTCTGCCGGAAAACTGGAACGTAGCCAATTTCAGCAATGCATGGGAAAGCTCCAAGCTGGGGACCGCTTTTGGCAATTCACTCATTGTATCGGTCGGATCATTAATTCTGACGCTGTTTATTGCAGCGCTGGCTTCATTCATCCTGGCCCGCTTCCAGTTTCGCTGGAAAGGGTTAATCATGACCTTCTTTGTCGTAGGCATGCTCATTCCGATTCATAGTACACTTGTCCCTTTATTCATTCTGATGAAACAAATGTCATTCCTGAATACGTACTGGGCATTAATCTTACCGTACACGGCCTTTGCATTGCCTACGGCTATTTTCGTGCTTACAGCTTATCTGACAAGTGTTCCACGTGACATTGAAGAGGCGGCTTTTATTGATGGAACAGGTCTGTGGGGACTGTTTACCCGAATTATGCTGCCGATGTCCGTCCCTGCGTTGTCCACGGTGACGATCCTGAGTTTCCTGCATGCGTGGAATGACTTTTCATTTGCGCTTGTGTTCATCAACAAAACCGGATTGAAAACGTTACCGCTGGCGATTGCGAACTTTGCGGATGGATATCAGACGGATTACGGATTAACGCTTGCTGCCATGACCCTGTCGGTCATTCCAACCATTATTCTGTATCTTATATTCCAGGAACAGGTTATGAAAGGCATGACAGCAGGAGCTGTCAAAGGCTAAGCGAAAGCGCATCCAGAGGAGGAGAAACGTTTGGCACGCTGGCTCACATCTTCGTTACAAAGGAAGCTATCCGTCGTTGTGACGGCTTCAATGATTGTGCCTTTGCTGGCCTTGGGCCTGTTCGCCTTTCTGATCTCTTCCCGCATCACAGAGCAAAAAACAAAGCTGTCCGGCATGGATACGCTGAAACAGGTCGAAGCAAATCTTCGTTATATGCTGCAGGATGCCGAGAACCTGTCCATTTTCCTGATTGGAGAACGGGACATCCAGCAGTATCTTAGCCACAATGAAGATCATGAGCTAGACCGGGTGGATATCCTGGGCAGGATGACCAATCTGGCGGCTTCCAAAAAATATATTGCGAATATCGCCATATATCCAAGCCGCTTCGATGCCACATTGTCTACGGCTACCTGGTATGAATCCAACAATTCAAGCTTATCTTATCCTCCTGTACCGAGCGGAGAAGCGGTAAAAAAATGGACGGGGGTATACCCAGTTCAGAATTATGCGGGTATACAAAATGTGATCACATTGGTTCGACCGATCCGCAGTATTCATGATTATCGACCCATCGGCTGGCTGGCAATCAGTCTGGATGAGAAGGCCATATCCCAGGGATGGGCTGCTCTGGGATTAGGCAGAGGGCAAGGCAGACTGGAACTCATCGGCAGTTCGGGAGAGATCTTGTCTTCCATGGACAAATCCCGGCTTGGACTTAAGCTGGAGCAGGTCGAACCAGGAGTCACAACGTTAATTCAGGGTGGCGGTAACGGAACAACCACATATGGCAGTGGTGAGGATAAACGGACATTGCTCTATTATCCGGAAGAACTGACCGGTTGGACGTTGGTTGGAACGGTTCCTTATGACCAGTACAAGTCGGAGAATCGGTATATCCTTATTCTAACCGGGTGTGCCGTTGCGATGTCTGCTGCGATTAGTGCTGGATTGGTCTGGTTTACCGTGCAGCGTGTGACGAGGCCGCTTCGTGTACTTACCCGGCATCTGTCTCGAATTGATCCCGAACGCCCGCTTCCTTTGTTTCGGTCTGAAAGTGATGACGAGATCGGCAGGCTTGGGGAGAGTTACAATCTGCTCGGTGCACATATTCAGTTGTTGAAGGAAGAGGTTATTCGTGGTGAAGCCCGCAAAAAAGAAGCGGATCTTCGAGTGCTTCAGGCGCAGATTAACCCGCACTTTCTCTATAACACGCTCTCTTCGATTCACTGGATTGCCTTAATGTCTGAAGAGAAGAGGATCGCGGATATGGTGGAGGGCTTGAGTGATTTTCTGCGTATCAGCTTGAACAATGGTCAGGATTACTGCCCTGTGGAACAGGAGATTGCTCATATTCGTCATTATGTGCGTGTGCAGTCGATTCGTTTCCCGGATCAATTTATCTTGCATTATATCGTAGATCCGGCATTAGAGCAGCTTATGATGCTGAAGTTGCTCCTGCAACCGCTTGTCGAGAATGCCATGATTCACGGGATTCAGCCCAAAGCGGCCATAGGAACCATCACCATTATGATTCGCAAGGATCCAGAGAATGAACAGATGAATGTGTTGGTGCTGGATGATGGTGTCGGCATGGAGCCGAGCAAGCTGGAGCAATTAAGGATAAGCATTGTTCAGACGGGAAAACAGACGGAAAAGCAACTAACCCAAGGCGGTTATGGGCTCTGTAATGTGAACGAGAGACTGCTGCTTCATTATGGACCGGAAGCACAGCTCGAAGTGGATAGCAGGGTCGGTGGTGGTACCCGCATTTCGTTTTCCATTCCAATCCTGGAGGGAGCGCCATGAGACTATTAATTGTTGATGATGAAGTCATTATTCGTACAGGACTTGCCAGTGTGATCGCTTGGCATGAACTTGGGATTGAATTACTTCAACCTGCTGCCTCGGCAGAGGAGGCGTTAATGCGCATGGCGGAGGAACGTCCACATATTCTGATGACGGATATTCGGATGACAGGCAGATCGGGTCTGGAACTGGCAGAAGAGGGACTGCGATTGCTACCTGAGCTGGAGGTTATTATTTTATCCGGATACGATGACTTTTCTTATGCACAGCAGGCGATTCGCCAAGGTGTTACCGATTATTTGCTCAAAACAAGCAAGCCGGAAGAGATTATCAAGACCGTGTTACAGGCCAAACAGCGAATAACAGAACGTTGGGCAGAGAAGTCCAGAGAAGGACAACTCATGCGGGAGAATCGGGAGCGGTTGTTTGCCGGATGGATTATTGATGGTGATATCTCTTCTGGTCCTTGTCCATCGTTCTTGCAGTCTGGTGTACAGAAGGAAGCGGTCGATGGTTTGAATGATGAACAGATTCTCAGACAAGTCATGGTTCTTCGAGCAGAGGGCTGGGATCGTTCCTCGGATGCACTATTACGATTTGCGGTGCAAAACACACTGGAGGATCTGCTGCCAGGAGCCATTGCGCATGTAGAGAAGCAGCTAATTGTCTGTGTTGTCTCATGGCCGCTGGTGGAACAGGAATATGCATTCAGGCTGGAGAGTGCATTATGTCGGGTGAAACAATTATTGAAGTGCACCTTGCGTGCAGCAATAGGTCTGCCAGTTCATAGATCTGCAGATCTGCACGAGAGCTATAGAACCGCTTCAGCGGCATTCCGATATCGGAGTTTGATTGATTATAAAATATGGCATTATAAGCACATTCAGGACCGTCAAGGTGGCAAAACCGTACTTACGCAAGAAGAGGAGACCGTACTCGGCACATTGCTGCTGGATAATGATTCGGTCACGTTAACGACATGGACACGAGAACTTGTGGCCAATCTGATAGCAGAACCGGAAGTCACACCAGAATCGTTCGGTGCCTGTCTTCAATCTGCCGTTATTGCAGGTCATCGCTGGCTGACTCGTACGATGCGAGCTATAGGACGTGAAGAATCCGCAAGGCTGGAACCCTGGTTGCCGGAACCGGATGCAGATGCTGTGGAACTTGGGGATATGCTGTTCCATCATCTGTATGGTGTGATGCATGCCTATCATAGTCGCATGGGTCAGGGGCAGGCTGCACATGTGCAAAAAGCGATAGGTTATATTGAGTCTTCATTGGCTCAGGATATTAATCTGCAGCAGGTAGCTGGACATGTTCATTTGCATCCGGGCCACCTCAGTGAGTTGTTTAAAAAAGAAATGGGTGTGACTTTCGGTGATTTTGTCATCGACACGCGTATACGAAGAGCAATGGATATGCTGGCGGTGTCTCCAGCGAAGGTCAGTGAAGTCGCTGCCATCAGTGGCTATGAAGACGTGAAATATTTTAGCAGGTTGTTCAAAAAACATACGGGCAAGACCCCGAGTGAATATCGCGAGGAGGCAATGTCATTCAAGCCCTCCGGAAGTTAGAAGCGAGCAGATTACGAAGCATGTTTTGTATTTCTGCAAACGTTTTCGATGCGGCATAACTCAGGGGTCTTGGGGAGCGAGGGCGTAATAATGAAGAACCTTAGTTCAAATCAGGATTTATCAGGACAATGGAAGATACAGCATTTTGAAGTTGGGGAGAAGCGGGCAATGGATGTGGCAGCTGCTGCACTGGATGATCGCTTCTGGATTGGGGCTGAAGTACCCGGAGATGTACACGCTGCACTGGTTGAGCGTAGTATCATTGATCCACCCTATTACGGACATAATGATGCCAAAAGTCGCTGGATTGAGCAAAAGGAATGGTGGTACCGTACAACCTTCAATCTCGTGAGAGATGCAGAGACGGAGGAGCATTTTGAACTGGTGTTCGAAGGATTGGATACGTTTGCAACGGTCTACGTCAACGGCCATGAAGTTGGAAAAACGGCCAATATGCTCATGTCACATACGTTTAATGTCACATCTCTGGTGCGTAACGGCTGGAATGCGATTGCTGTCAAGTTCGACCCGCTTCACCTGCATCACCGGGACAAAGAAACCTTCGACTGGTCCTCGTATACGAAGGAACGGCCGTGGTTACGCAAGGCGGCAATGAACTTTGGCTGGGATTGGGGTCCACGCATGGTTACGGTAGGCATCTGGGGTGCAGTGCGGCTGGAAAAACGAACCATTGCCAAGCTAGAAAGTGTGTATGCTCGAACGGAATCAGTGAGTACAGAGCTGGCTGTCTTGCATGTCAAGGCGGATGTGAAGTCCGTCTTGTCTTTCCGTAACAGGCAGAAACGGGAGCAAGCTGTGGTTATGTCCTGTCATGTTCGTCTGCTGGATCGAAGCGGAAACGAGGTAGCAGATGCCACTGAACTGCCTGTAGAAGGTGGTAAAGCAAATATCACATTGAACGTTACCTCACCTCAGTTATGGTGGACTCATGATCTGGGTGACCCTTATCTGTACACACTGGAGGTTACATTGTACGCAGATGGCGTTGAGGTGGATCGTTATAGCGAACCTTATGGGATACGAACGATTGAACTGGCTCTTCACAATGAACGGGGGGAGGATGCATTTGCTTTTATCCTGAACGGAGTCAAGATCTACGCCAAGGGAGCCAACTGGATTCCGGCTGATCATCTGATCGGCGCCATCCCGAACTCCCGATATCGTGAGCTTGTCGAGCTGTCGGTGGAAGGGCATATGAACATGCTGCGCGTCTGGGCCGGTGGTATATATGAGAAAGATGTCTTCTACGATGAGTGTGATCGGCAAGGGGTGTTGGTGTGGCAGGATTTTGCATTCGCGAATGCATTGTTCCCGGATTTCAATCGTGATTTCATGGACAACGTACGGCAAGAGGTAGAAAACAATGTACTGCGCCTACGCAATCGTGCCTCGCTTGCCCTCTGGTGTGGCAATAATGAAATAGATTGGCTCTATGATATGAAGTCGGCAAGTGGAGATATTACCAGTCCGTTCTACGGCGAACTGATCTATCATGAGCTGATCCCTGAAGTGCTGGAGCGCTTGGATCTGTCTCGTCCGTACTGGCCTTCTTCGCCGTTCGGGGACAGCAATGGTCAGGATGCGAATGACCCGGATGTGGGGGATCGCCACAACTGGCAGGTATGGCACGGCTCTGTCTATCCAAGGAAACACGGAGAGCCACCGCTGCTGGACTACAGTATTGAAGGTGTAACGTTCAAAAATTATAAAAAGGATCATGCGCTGTTCAGCAGTGAATTCGGTATGCACGCCTCGGCCAATCGCTACACGCTGGAGAAAAATATGCCCGCAGGTCAGTTTTACTGGGGCGGTCCGGAGATGGCCTACCGTAACAAGGATACCAATCATCAAAAAGGTATTCTGCTAATGGAGGGTTATACAGGCATTCCGCAAGATATAGAAGAGTATATGAACTACTCCATGCTCACTCAAGCAGAAGGGTTGCGATATGGAATTGAACATTTCCGGCGCATCAATCACCGTAACAGCGGAGCGCTTGTGTGGCAATTGAACGATAGTTGGCCAGGAACAAGCTGGTCCATGATCGACTATGAACTGCTGCCGAAGGCATCCTTTTATTACGGGAAAATATTCTTTCATCCTGTCCTGTTGTCATTGGAGCATGAATCGGGTGAGCCACTTGCGTTGTGGGTCGTGAATGATACTCAGGACGTCTTGAAAGGCGAGCTTCGACTCAATGTCTATGAATTGCATGGAGGGAAGATCTATTCCAGCACACATGCTGTTGAAGTGATATCCCAATCCTCGCTGTGTATTGCCGAATTAAATGAAGTAGAGGTGCTACAGGGTAGACGTGCGGAGGAAGTCATGGTTGAGTTGGTATCCGAAGGGTTTGCGGCACCGAGCAATCGATACTTCTTGCGTGATCCGAAGAATGTGACATTGCCGAAGTCTCAATTGAGCGTGCATGTGAACGAAGAGGAGCAGTCTGTAACGGTTACGGCCAGTGGTGCAATTGCACGATTGGTGAAGCTGGAGCTTCCCCTTGGACGTGTCCGATTCAGTGATAACTATTTCGATCTGCTCCCCGGTGAGAGCCGGACGGTAAGACTTCGTCATCCGGAGCAGTCGTCTCTGCCTCTGACTGAACTTCGGGTCAGTGCAATGAACGGCAGAGAAGGATGAGATAAAGACTTCGATTCTTAATCGAGGTGGTACTCCTGATCAGGGATGCCGCCTTTTTTTTGCTTTTGGACTAGGTGAGACAATGTCGCCGGAGCAGACTTTTTCCCCTATTTCATCAACGATAACTTCCAGTCAGGGTTCACATCTTGGGACATTCGGGTTAGAATGATAGAAAGAAATCGTTTTCAAAAGGAGGTGGATTCATGTCATTTGTCTTTTTCCCCGAGGTGATTATATTCACTTTGATGTTGATCCTGCTGATTATTGGTATTGTATATATTGTTCGTAAAAGCAAACAAGTACTGCGCCGCCTAAGTAATCTGGAGAAAGCGATATATGAAAAAGAAGGCATGTCGTCCTATCCGAAGGACGTTGATACTGAACAAGAAGGGGCATCCCGAGAAGACTCATTTGCTCCACGCAAACGAAGATGAATAAGGATACGGATTACATAAAATAGATAACCAATAAAGTAGAACAGCCGATTCTTCTCCATGAGGAAGTGATCGGCTGTTTTGGGCATTTTGGCAGATACCAGAATTAACTGGGTTTAGAGAAAGGATTCATAGCGCTGCTGGAAAGAGGACTCCATCGCTACTTGCCGTGCAAGTTGCTGCTGTACCTTTGCTCCGCGAATCGTCTGAAGTTCCTGAAGCAGTTCAGTGGATTGGAATTGATCTGCGGCCATCCGAATAAGCAGATCCGAGAGTGCGTCCGCATCTTCCAGCGCCGCATTAAGTCCAAACGCACCAGTTGGTGTCATGGTATGGGCGGCATCACCGATGAGCACAACATTGTCCTTTGTCCATGATTGACAATAGCTGCTTTCGACAGATAATAGAACAAAATCACTCCAGCTCTGAATGTGGGCAGCCACAGAATCAGCCAGACAAGGAAAGGCAGATACAAGTTTATCTACAAAAGGAGCAATCGGTTGCTCGCGCAACTTGGCATATGCCCCCTCAGGGATGTTCCAGCCAATCTGAACATAACCGCCGAATTGTGAGAACAATGCGAGCTGTTGTCCATCCATGCTTGCCATCCGAACAGCCGGTTCCCATCCTGAAGGTGCCGGAATACGTGCCCATAACAGGTCATACCCGTGCTTGCGAATCTCGGGGGTCAAGCCGGAATGTTTGCGTACAGCAGAGTATCTGCCATCTGCACCGACAATAACAGATGATTCGATGGAAGCAGGAACGCCGTTCTGGCGAATGTTAATACCAACGGTCTGGCCGTTTTTGTCTCGTAGAAAGCCAGTCATGATGGTATTAAACAGCACTTGTTCATTAGAATTGGGCTGCCGAGCATGCGATACGATGGCTTCCAGGAGATGATCTTGAGGTACATGAATACCAACATGAGATTCTCCATTTCCTGGCGAAACGGTATGAATAATCTGCCCATCTTCCCAATACTGAATCTGTTCCAAGAGCAGGGCTCCTCTTTCCTGAATGAGCGAATAGAGGCCATATTTATTCAAAATCGCTTCGCCGTCCACATTGAGCAGCTCTCCGCGAAACGACTTGTGCAGGTGGGGTTGCCGCTCGATGAGAATCGTGGAGATTTCTTTTTGATTCAGTAGATAAGAAAGCAAAGCACCGCCAGGACCCGCACCGACGATGCAAACATCTGTTTTAAGTTGAGATTGAATATTCTGATTCATGTGCATAAGTCCCTTGAATTATAATGATGACGCTTCATTTACTTTATAACAACAAATTTATTAAAATCATTAAGTAACTAAAAGTAACTCAAAGATATAGATTATTATAATCAAACCCATCGCAAGAAAGCAATAGATGTATGCCATAATAAAACACAGGTCTTTCCGTCAAATAAAGGGTGTCCAATACAAGCGTATATTTCACAAACAAAATAGTGTAAATATGTTACAATAAAAGGCAGGTTATGATGAAAGGCAGGAGGAACGTTTATGAGCCCGGATACGGAGCGAAACTCTCAATTGGCAAATGTAGATCAATTGTTGGAGGCCTTCTTCAGATATAAAAATAAAGTATTGGATCAGCAGCAGAAGACCGAAACCAACTGCAAACTGAATCCGACAAAAAGTCATATATTGAGCATGATTTTACGCGAAAAACGCTGCATGGCGGTTGATGTGGCCAGACAACTCAGTTTGTCTTCCGGCGCAACCACCATTGTACTGAATCAACTGGAAACAGAAGGGTTGATCCAGCGTGTGCGCAGTGAAGAAGATCGAAGAATTGTGTGGCTGTCCTTAACAGATGAGGGAACACAGCTTGCCAAGACACTTAATGCGAATCGCGGCCGAATGACGTGGGAATTGTTGCAAGCACTTTCCGAGGAAGAGCAACAGCAGATGTTCGGTATGCTGAAGAAAATTGAGTTGAAACTGTTGGAGAACATGAAGTCATTTGAGCAGATTCATCGGTAGTCCATATATGACTTGATCACTTAAAGACGTCAGTCCTCATGAGTTCGTCCCTAGTTGCGGGGGGATGAACCTTGAAGACTGGCGTTTTTGAGTTGGTTTACATATGAAAGCGAACCACATGATCGGTCATACCTTCCTGGATCAAGATCTCCTTTTGCTTGCTGCCCATTAGGTCGAAGTGGGGAAATGGCTGCCGCCGATGAATGTATCGCGGGTCCAGTCCATGATCGTTACACCAGCGGTCCAGACGCTCCAGATCTGCGCAGCCGACTTTGGTGACGCTGGTGATACCGGGAAATCGATTGTCGATCCAGAAATGAGTGAGGTAGGCAATCTCACCACGAGCTACTTGTTCCTTCCACGCAGCAAGCTCCTGTCGTTTAATTCCAAATGCCATAGATGCAAGTTCCTTTCCAACCGGGTATTGTCCTAAGCATATTGTAACATCTTATATACAGAATCCATCAGAAATCTTCAATCTATATAAGTTGAACTAAAGATTATTTACACTGACACTACGATGACAGAATAACCTTCCAATCGCTGTTATCCCCAGATTTTTTGATTCCCTTTTCCAAAGGGGAAAATCCGGGGATAGCGTATGCTTCCGATGCAGCTTTCTTTCAGAAAGCTTTTAGGCGAACGCTTTGTCCTCTCCGTTAACGTGTAAATGAATAGTTCCAACTTATATAGACTGGTCTGAGACCAGTTGAATGGGTATATGAATATGACAACATTTTTATAACAAAGTCTGGATTATGTTAAAATAAACCTATACAACAAAGGTTTCACCACTTCTATAGCGGAAAGGGATGTCATCATGGAGATATTTATTGCCGTACTTGTGTTACTGGTCCTGATCGGTTTATCCAATATTTTAAACCGGTTTGTACCCTTTATTCCCATTCCGCTTATTCAAATCGTGCTTGGTGTAGCCATAGCTTTGCTTCCCGCAGGTGTTCACCTGCCCTTGAACCCGGAATTGTTTTTTGTGCTCTTCATCGCACCTTTGTTATACAACGATGGTAAGCGAACACCAAGGAATGAATTATGGAATCTGCGTGCACCGATACTTTTGCTTGCACTAGGACTTGTATTCGTGACAGTAGTCGTGGCGGGGTATGCCATTCATTGGTTGATTCCTTCGATCCCGTTACCTGCTGCTTTTGCTCTTGCAGCCATATTGTCCCCGACAGATGCAGTGGCCGTTGGCGCCATGGCAGGCCGGGTACATCTTCCGAAAGGCATACATAGGCTTCTTGAGGGTGAAGCATTGATGAATGATGCATCCGGCCTGGTGGCCTTCAAATTCGCCATTGCAGCCACGGTTACAGGTGTATTTTCCCTGGCGCAGGCAACCTTCAGTTTTATTCTGATTGCAATTGGCGGACTTCTCGTCGGTGCATTGTTATCGTTTCTGTTAATCAGGCTTGGGGTGTGGATTCGTAGACTGGGCATGGAAGATGTGACGATTCATATGCTGCTGCAAATCCTGACTCCATTTATCATCTATCTGGTGAGTGAAGAGATTGGGGTGTCGGGCATTTTGGCGGTCGTTGCAGGTGGGATCATTCACGCCATTGAGCGTGACCGCGCTGAATCGGTTCAGTTGAAAATGCAGGTGGTATCTGCAAGCACATGGTCAGTCATTATATTTATACTAAATGGTCTGGTGTTCGTGATTCTGGGTGTACAGGTCCCGGATGTGCTGAGTACCATTTTTGAGAATGTTTCAATTAATAACTTGCAAGTCTTGGGGTATGTGGGGCTAATCTCCCTGCTTCTGCTGATTCTGCGCTTTCTGTGGGTCTATCTGTTTTGGCAGGGCAATGAATTGCTGCGGACCAAATCTCCCATTGGCAGACCGCGGTTCAAGGATATTACGATCATTTCCCTCTCTGGGGTGCGGGGGGCTGTGACGCTGGCAGGTGCCTTCTCCATTCCCTACGTGCTTCAGGATGGATCGCCTTTCCCTGAAAGGGATCTGATCATTTTCCTGGCGGCAGGAGTGATTCTCTTCTCCCTAATTGCCGCGAGCGTGTTTCTTCCCGTTCTGGCCAAGGATGATGGTAAATCCACAGAAGAAACACCGCAGAAGTCAGAACGGAAAGCACATGATATTATGCTGAACGCGGCAATACGAGCCGTCAAATCCGAAATGAACGATGAGAACAGAGCCGCAGCACTGGCGGTCGTCTCAGATCTGTCCAAATACATCAGGCAGGCCGCAGGTCAGCTTACCGCAGGTAAACGTAAAGACATTCAAAAACAAGAAACGGCCATCAATCTGATTGCCACCCGTGCGGAGCGTAAAGAAATTGAAGCGATGCTGGACGAAAATGCAATTGCTTCCGATGCTGCATTCAAATGTGACAGCTGGCTCGATCGCAAGGAAATGATGCTGGCGAATCGCACAAACACTCAGTTCATGACTTCGATCAGCGAGATCGGGCGTGTGTTAGGACATCTCTTCACCAATCGTTCCCCGAAGCCGAGTCAACCCTTCATGCTTGAAAATGCAGAACTGTTCCGTCAGGTGAAGCTGCGCACCTCAGAAGCAGCAATTAAGGCCATTCGTTCCCATATGAATGATGGTAATCGAGTCGTTACACTGTCGGTCATTGCCAAGTATGAGCGAGTTATTGCGAAATTGCGCACCTGGAACCAGGGTAAAACGGAAGATCCGTTTAATCAGGAAAAACTGGAGTTGCAGATGGTGGCCATTCAGGAACAGCGCAATACGGTTCAGCAACTGTATGAAAACGGCGAAATCACCCGTGATGTGGCTGCCAAGCTGCGCCGGTTTATCAACGACGTGGAAGCGACCGCGTTGAAAAATACCTAATGTGGCAAGAAAGACGTCACGACCAAATTGTACTTATTCGATCAGTGAAGATCGTCATGGATGATTCACCTGCTTTCCTGAAAACAGCTGTAGATAAAGCGTTGAACCGCCTGCAACCGTTCATTCAAAATTCTGGATAAAGTGGAGCAGTTGCGCAGTATCGCACAATCCAAGGATGTTGAGGTCGCTCATCTGGTTCTGGCCTGGTACCTGACTCAGCCTTCCATTGATGCATTGACATTGAATGTAGAGCTAACCGTTGAGGAAATTGCCGTTGTGGACCAGATCTTTCGTTAATTAGTTCGGGTGAATCGGGAAATGCTAACAGGGAGTTTACATATGAAGACAAAGTGAGGACACAACATGAACCTGAAGGCAGCCCGATTGATCGGATTGTTCACGCTAATTATCTTGCTGGGTAGCAGTTCTGCCTATGCGAAGCCTGTTCAGAAGAACCGTCAGTATTATGAGGAACGAGGAGAGATCGTGTGGGAGGTTCCCACACAGGATAAACTCATCGCCCTGACCTTTGATGATGGACCGGATCCGATTCAGACCCCGCAGATTTTGGCGTTGCTTCAGCAATATCAAGCCAAAGGAACCTTTTTTGTACTTGGCAAATGGGCAGAGAAATTTCCTGAACTGATTAGGCAGGAACAGCTCGAAGGGCATGAAATTGCCAATCATACGTATGCTCATACGTATGCAGTTCGATCAACAGCTGCGGACAAGTACATGAAAGATATGAACGCAGCGGAAAGTACCATTATTGAAGCGGGCGCGGAGCGTCCCTTGTTGTTCAGACCACCAGGCGGCTATTACAATGACATGGTCATTCAGGCTGCCAAACAAAAAGGGTATACCATTGTACTCTGGTCCTGGCATCAGGATACACGAGACTGGGCTTCTCCAGGTGTATTGGCCATCGTTAACAAGGTGCTGAACAACGTACGTAATGGGGATATTGTACTTTTTCACGATAAGGTAGAAGGCAAGTCCCATACGGTAGCAGCACTCAAAACGATCCTGCCGAAGCTGCAAAAGCAGGGATATCGGTTCGTAACAGTGTCCGAGCTGCTTGCTGTAAAGGCGCGCGAAGCTACGAAGGACGGAACTACGCCTTCGTCTATTTTGAAGCACGTACAGCCCTAAAACATGGCAATCCAATTAAAAGCCGCAGGTCTCAGTATGAAGAGACCTGCGGTTCTTTATCCTGGTCTTATATAAAACATGGAACCAGAAAGTATGAGGTTGTTGCCCGTATCCCTTTTGTTTTGAAACCAAAACGTCTACAATAGATGGAGCTTTGAGCTTTGTGATTAAGGGTTAAATCGTATACATGGTATGAATTTCGACATAGAGGAGAGTGAACATAATGAATGGACAACAACGTGTAAATATTAAGCCAGGTCTGGAAGTGGACATTGTGCTGAAGCAGGATCAGGCTACAGGTAAGCTGACACGTGGCATTGTGAAGGATCTATTAACTAAGTCACCTACACATCCACATGGAATCAAAGTAAGACTGACGAGCGGCCAAGTGGGACGTGTGAAACAGGTCATTACAGGAGGCTCGAACTAACTGTGGTCCAAGGCGGAGAGATGAGTACTACCGCAGAGGTTATAGAACATCTGGCTACGGGTAATGAACGTCAACAGGATGCATACCGCGTGTTACAGAGCAGTGGACTGATCGATATATTAGCTGACTACCACCCATATCCGGCGGGAACGGTACCCATTGATATTGATATTCCGGGCAGCGATCTGGATCTGCTGTGTTATGCAGAGGATCTGGATGCTTTTGAAGCCGAGATACACAATCGGATCGGAGCCGTTGCTGAGTTTCAATGTGTTCGTGGTGGGGATCTTCCAGACCAACGTCCTTATGTGACTTGTAATCTGCAGGTGGGACATTGGCCTGTGGAGATTTTTGCCCAATCCGTGCCGATCAATAGACAGAATGCATACCTACATATGCTCGTGGAGTGGAAATTGTTACAACTGTGGGGAGACGCCGGACACCGTGAGATTCGCAGACTGAAACGGGCCGGGTGGAAGACGGAGCCTGCCTTCGCTTCTGTACTTGGGCTACAGGGAGATCCATATGTGGACATGCTGCAATTAGCAGAGATGAAGCGTGAAGATCTCTGGAACTGGGTACGTTCACGCACGTCTTTATAAAATGTCTATTTGAGATGAACTAATCATTTACACGATAACGGAGAGGACAGAAAAAACCTGAAAAAGCGAAGCTACAAGCTTTCTGCAAGAAAGCTACTTCGAAAGCATACACTTCGCCTAAAAGCTTTCTGAAAGAAAGCTGCATCGGAAGCATACGCTATTACCGGATTTTCCCTTGAGAAAGGGAATCGAAAAATCTGGGAATAACAGCGATTGGAAGGTTCTTCTGTCATTTGTCAGATCAAAAAAATGGCTACAATCGTCGTTACCGCGAGTCCCAGCAGTACAGGCTTCAGGTTGCGTCTTGCCAGTTCAAAAGGACTGACTCCGCAGATCGCAGCAGCAGGAATCAATGCCCATGGAATCAAGGTTCCGCCACCTACCCATATGGCTGCAACCTGACCGAGTGCTGTCAGCACAGGAGCTGAATCTGCCGCACCTGCGAACATGGACGCAATCGAGCCAACCAGGGAAATCCCCGAGAATCCTGAACCATCCATCCCCGTGACCGCTCCGGTCACCGTCATCGTAATGGCTCCCACCGTATCATTTAGTGGCACCAGTCCAGCAAGTGCAACCCCGAGATCATTCACAATCCCGTGTGAACCTTCAGGAAGAGGATTGTGGAACAACTCCGTAATCGCAGCATCCCCCAGATAAAAGAACGCGGCTATCGGAATAACCGGGCCGAATACTTTGAAACCGAACTGAAATCCTTCTATTAAATAGTTGGTCGTTTCCTCCGGTCCGGCGTGACGGTGGGCGGCAAGGGTAACAGCGATCAGTATAACCACAGCGGTCCCGCCAATCAGAGCCGTTGCGTCACCACCTTGCAGTTTCAATACAAACATCAGAATCACATCAACTGCAAATAACAAAGGGATAAGCAGAGCGAATGCTTTTTGCAGACGGGGTGACATGGCTTGACGTTGAATAGGCAGATTGGTGGGTGGAGAGGTAGACACAGCCTCTGATGAGGATAAAGGTTCCGTGCCCACTGTGCCTGATTTCATCTCTTTGCGCAGCATCCAGAAGGCTGTAAGTGTAGATACCGTTCCCATGACAATGACCAGAGGAATGCTGGCCGCCATGACGGAAGTAACGGGTATACCAGCCGCATCAGCCGTAAGTTTGGGAGCCCCCTGAATGATATAATCTCCCGACAGTGCAATTCCATGTCCGAACAGGTTCATGGCAATGGCAGCCCCAATTGGAGGGAGCCCCACACGCACCGCTACTGGAAGGAGTACAGCACCAACCAGAGCTACAGCCGGAGACGGCCAGAAAAAGAGCGATACAATCATCATAATCAATCCAATTCCCCAATATGCGACCTGAGGAGAACGGATAAACCGGGTGACAGGTGTCACCATAACCTCATTAATGCCCGTTCTGATCAGAACACGGCTCATCGCCACAATTATAGAGATGATGAAGATCGTGCTGAGTAATTCTTTTGTAGCATAGATGAAACTGCTGAAGATTCCAGAGACAGACCCGCTTAAGGTTTCCGTTGCCAGAAGTCCAATGGTCATAATACCCGCGACACAGATGATGGTGGTGTCCCTGCGCCGGATCATTACGGCGATGATTAAGATAATAAATGCCAGATAGACATAGTGTAACGCAGTAAGTTGAATATTCATCGAACAGGCCTCCCTACATCCCCGGTGATATACCCGAGGAGTGATATATCGTATGCATGTCAAGATCGGGCGTTCGTGGAGTCCAGGGCTTGCCGCAGCATTTATTTTAGGGAGAGGCTTCTGAACTATAAATGAAGGATTTTTTTTACAACTGGAGAATTTATTACAACAGAAGTATGTAAGTTATCCGAATTTGGAGCGGATGGAAGTCACCAGAAGTGATGGATGCAGGTCACTAGACCGCATAGACAATGGCAAGCAGGGGTGACTACAATAAACTAAACATGCCATCATAAGGAAGAAATTAGAAAAAAGTACGCTATGTTAAATGAAAAGGGCGGGAATCCTTAATCCATGAATGTGATCCGTTCACTTCGTTTTAAATTTATTGTGGGTCTTACACTGATCATGCTGCCATTATTCATGCTGCTCTATTACAACAACGTTTACGCCATGAAAGTCGTACGTGACAAGGTATCTCTCACCAATATGAATCATCTCGCCAAGAGTGTGGAGCAGAATGAACGTATATTGCAGGAGACAAATCGGTATCTATACAGTCTGGGCGAGCGGGACCCGGATATTATCTCTCTGTTTTTTCTGGAATACGGCAGTGGCGATTATATCATTGCGAAGCAACGCATTATGAATAAATTCATGACAGATATTGGTTTCTATAATCTGATTGATTCCTTTTTTCTATATGATGCTGTGAATGATGATCTGCTGCTCGCCACTTCGGGCAATTATGATGTCAAGAAGTCGGTTGTGCAGGAGAGTATGCCGGTCCAGATGCAGCAATTGGAAGGGGATATCCAAAAGCCCGAATGGAGTATCGTGCGTGGGGGGACGTGGAATGCGCTGGTGAAAACGGTGCGAATCAATCAGCAGTTCTATGCGGGTGCGCTTGTTGATATGAATGCACTGAATCACACACAGCAGTTCACAGAATCCGGTGACAGGGCAGGCGCAGTCATTGTTGGAACAGACGGTGGGGCATTATCGGATTCCACATTGAATGCTGCACAGATTCAGCTTGCTGCAGCTCATCTTCCCGGTCTGAAGAATCCGTATCAGGTTATCTCTGAAGTTGTGAACAAGGGAGAAGCACGTCAATATTTGATGTTGGGGATGGCCTCGGCCATGTCTGCGATGAATTATATCGTGCTGCTGCCTGAGGAAGACATGATGCGTAACCTCCCGTTCTTCCAGCAGATCATTCGTCTGCTTCCCATTGGTGCGGCAGTAATTCTCGTTACTGCACTGATCTTTCTGCGTCATCTGTTATTCCGCCCGATGAACTCACTGATCCGAGGCATGAGAAGGGTGAGTCGCGGAGATCTCGATGTGAAGCTGGAGCCGCCCTCTTCCTCGGAACTTGAATTTATGACACGAAGTTTCAATCAGATGACCAGTGAGATTCGGCATCTGAAGATTGATGTGTATGAGGAACAATTGCGGACCCGAGAGGCGGAGTTCAAACAACTGCAGATGCAAATCAATCCTCACTTTTACCTGAATTCACTCAATATAATTCATAGTCTGGCTTCCTTGCAAAAGCATGAGCTGGTGCAGCAGATGGCTGGACATCTGGCAGATTATTTCAGATTCAGCCTGCGTGCAGGCAAACGTGTTATTCGTCTGGATGAAGAGCTGGAGCACATTCGTCATTACTTAGAGATTCAAAAGCTGAGGTTTCCAAGCCGATTGGATTTTGAACTGGATATCGAACCGGATCTGGGACAGTATGTGATTCCGCCATTAACGATTCAGCCCTTTGTGGAAAATGCCATTATTCACGGATTTCAGCGCCGGACTCAAGCCTTTGTCATTCGGATCGTGGCGTGCCATGGGAAGAAGTTATCGGGTCAAGTCGATGAGAAGGTGCTTCAGCTTATGATTGTGGATAATGGTGTCGGATTTGATGAGGAACTGCTGGAGCGTCTGCAGCAGGGACAATACGCTGAAGACCCGGGTGGACAGCATATCGGGATATGGAACGTAGCTCACCGGCTGTTAGTGAAATATGGTGACCAAGCCAGTTTGCAGTTCAGAAATGAGGCGGATAACGGCGCTGCAGTTATCATTGATTTACCCGCTCAGACCGAAGAGGAAGAAGGGGGAGCCCATGCGGAACCTGTTGATCGTGGATGATGAAGTGTATGCATTACAAGCGATGGTGGAAGGCGTTGACTGGCGCGCAGCTGGCATTGATCAGGTGTTCAGTGCTTGTGATGCTGAGGAAGCAAGAAAGGTCCTGAAGGCAAGTGCTATCGATATCATGATCTGTGATATTGAGATGCCTGGTGAAACAGGGCTTGACCTGCAGAGCTGGGTATTGAAGCATGATCCAGGCATGTTGACCATTTTCCTGACAGGCCATGCTTTGTTTGATTATGCTCAGACCGCAATTAAGCTCAACAGCTTTGATTATGTATTGAAGCCGGCTCCGGCGGATCAATTGATTAAGGTAGTAACCCAAGCGGTAGAGAAGATCAAGGATGGAGAGCAGCGTACCCGTACCAACGAAGTTTATGAGACCGTATACAAACGGTGGAAAACCCACAAACCACTCCTTACAGAACGTTTCTGGAAGGATGCCATCTCTCAACGTATCACGTTAACCAAGCAACGACTGCAGGAGCTTGCAGAATTGTATGGTGCCGAGATTGATCCGCAGGCTCGTGTACTACCTATTGTGATTTCGGTAGAGGAATGGGTGCGAGAATTTGATTTGCGTGACGAAGAGGTATTGGAGTATGCCCTTCGTAATGCAGCGAGAGAAGTGTTGCTGGGCGACAAGCCGGGTGAGGTGTTTCAGGATCATAGTGGATTAAACATTGTGCTTGCTTACGAGCAAGACGGCATCGTACCAAGTGCGAGCGAAGTGGCACAACGTTGTCAGGGGTATATTCGGGAATGTGGCACGTATTTCTATTGTCGTCTGTCCTGTTACGTTGGAGCTCCGGTTGCTGTGACTGAACTACAGGGCATGTTGAATGAACTGATGGACATGGAGCGGCGCAATATTAAGGAGCTTGAAGAAGTCTTTGTCTATAATGAGCAGGGGAGAGATCAGGAAGATCGCTTTTTGCCTATTCCGTGGTTTTCAGAATTATCCATACTGTTTGAGACGGGTAAAGTTGGGGATTTGCGCGAACGTGTGGATGAGATTTTCGAGTTACTCGCTGCGCAGGAGGGGTTGTCTCCTGAAATGCTGCGTCTCTACTATCATGCGATGCTGCATGTGGTCTATCCGTTGCTTCATCAGAAAAATGTGTCCATACGCACCCTGTATCCAGGTGAACGGGAGCCGGAAGAAAGTGTGGTGACAAGGTCGTTGCCGCAGTTGAAGCAGTGGACATCTGATCTGATTGATCGTGTTATCCCGGTGTTGTACCCGGACGATCACAGCCCCATGACCATTGTGGATCAGTTGTGCGTTTATATTGAAACTCATATTGGCGAAGAACTCATGCGAGAGGAACTTGCAGCTTTTGCCGGATTCAATCCAGCCTACCTGTCCCGTTTGTTTCGGAAGGAGAAGGGGATGTCCTTGTCCGAGTTTATCCTGCAAGGCAGAGTAGCCAAAGCGAAGACATTGCTGTCCCAGTCCACCGTCAAGGTGACGGATATCGCTGGCAAAGTGGGGTACTACAATTACTCGCATTTTACCAAAATGTTCAAAAAGTGCACAGGTATTACGCCGCAGGAGTTCCGCAAACAGTCACGCACAGTATAGCTTAGGACGCAGCATGCTGCGTCTTTTGTTTTTGTTTTTGTTTTTTTTGTCACTAAAGTCATAATTTGATAAGTCAACAGGTCACCACAGCAGATAGAGGTCTTACTCGCCCCGCCGTATACTTGAACCACAGGAGCCGCAACGGAGCTTCATCCTGAGGAAGAATTCAAGAGGAGTGAGGGAGAACAAGTTATGAAGACACAACCCCAGGCGGGTAAGGGAGTACGGATATCGGAAATATCGGGAGGAACATTTCCTAAACGCAAGTCTGTGTGGCACAATCTTGGCAAATTCAAGGTGCTGTATCTCATGTTCTTGCCAGGGGTCCTGTTTCTGCTGGTGAATAACTATATGCCGATGTTCGGCGTTCTGATCGCATTCAAAAATGTAAACTATGCTGATGGTATCTGGGGGAGTCCATGGAGTGGATGGGACAATTTTAAATATTTGTTCTCCACCAGTGATGCATGGGAAATTACCCGGAATACACTTGCGTACAACACCGTGTTTATTGCACTCAATCTCTTTGTAGGTGTCGGGCTTGCTATTCTGCTTAATGAAGTGAAGAACAAGGCGATGTCCAAGTTGTATCAATCGCTTATGCTATTGCCGTATTTCCTGTCCATGATTGTGGTCAGTTACCTGGTACTTGCTTTCCTGGGTAAGGATTCAGGCTTCATGAACTCAACCATTCTACAGATGTTTGGCGGTCAGCCGATCGACTGGTATTCCGAGCCGAAATATTGGCCTTATATCTTGCCACTGGTGAACACATGGAAGAATATCGGATATTATGCGGTCATCTATCTGGCAGCTGTCGTGGGTATCGACGAAGAATATTATGAAGCTGCTGTGCTCGATGGAGCAACCAAATGGCACCAGATACGCTTCATCACGGTTCCTTTTCTCGTTCCGTTGATCGTCATTATGACGTTATTACAAATAGGCCGTATATTCTATGCAGACTTCAGTCTGTTCTACCAGGTTCCACTGGAATCAGGAGCGCTGTTCCCTGTAACGAATGTACTGGATACCTATGTATATCGAACGTTCCTTATCGGTGGAGACATCGGAATGTCATCCGCAGCGGGTCTGTATCAGGCGATTGTCGGATTCGTACTGGTTCTTGTATCCAATACCATCGTTAGGCGTATGGACAAAGATAATGCATTATTTTGAGAGGAGGCAAGTCAGCTGTGAAATCACGTGATCCACTAGCCGTATCGAAGCGTTCCGCATCTGTTATTCATGCGATGTTTCTATTCTACGCCATTGCCTGTATCGTGCCGATCCTGCTTGTCTTCGCCATCTCATTCTCGGACGAGACAACAGTTATTGCGAATGGGTATAAGCTTATTCCAGAGAAGTTCAGCCTAACGGCCTATGAGTTCCTGTTCAGGGATATGGACCAAATCCTTCATTCATACGGTATATCCTTTATCGTTACCGTTGTAGGTACCATTACAAGTGTAGCATTGACTGCACTGTATGCGTATCCGCTCTCACGGAGAGATTTGCCTTATCGTGGGTGGTTCGCCTTTTTCATCTTCTTCACGATGTTGTTCAATGGGGGTCTGGTACCTTGGTACCTGGTCTATGTCAACGTATTGGATCTGAAAAACTCCTTACTGGCACTCATCATGCCGCTACTGCTATCCCCATTCTTTGTACTGGTCATGCGTACATTCTTCGCGAACTCCATTCCGGTATCCATTCTGGAATCGGCCCGGATTGATGGTGCAGGAGAGTTGAGAACGTTTACACGTATCGTGCTCCCGCTCTCCCTTCCGGTAATGGCAACCGTGGCGTTGTTCAGTACACTGAATTACTGGAATGACTGGTACCTTAGCATGATTTTTATATCGGATAACCGGACGATCAGCCTTCAGTATCTTATGTACCGGACGCTGCTCGATATTCAATATTTAACAACCAACTCTAATGTCTCTTCACAGATTTCGTCACAGGGTGGATTGCTGAATCTGCCGAACAAAACACTGCAAATGGCGATGGCTGTGGTCGGTATTGGTCCAATTGTACTGGCATATCCATTCTTCCAGCGATATTTCATTAAAGGTCTTACGGTTGGCGCTGTGAAGGGATAACTCTGGCCGGTTAGCGGAGTGGGCATGGGAAATGAAGATGGACTGAAAGGGCATATATAGAAGTTGCTATGGGTTTTATTGTGAATTGGGGCAATTGGCTGTACGGTTCAACACATGACAGGAGGGGTTCAATTGGTTAGATCATTAAAGGTATGGTCACGCATGATGGCAACGGTGATGACGCTGAGCCTGGTGCTGGCAGCTTGCTCATCAGACAAAGGTGGAACAGCAACACCTGGAGCAGAAGGCGGAGGAGTAAGTGAGGGTGGGGGTAAACCCTACGAAGTGACGCTATTCTACCCGGGGACACCTCAGAAGGATGTTGCTCTGGTGGAAGCTGAGATTAACAAGAAGATGGAACCGAAGATTGGGGCCACGCTCAAGATCAATGCGATTGACTGGGGACAGTGGGATAACAAGCTGAATCTCATGATCTCTTCGGGTGAAAAATCAGACATTATCTTCACAGCAGCTTGGCAGAACTACACGGTGAATGTAGCCAAAGGCGCATTCTTGCCACTGAATGATCTGCTTGATGCACATGGTCAAGATATCAAGAAAAACCTGGACCCTGCCTTTCTGGAAGGTTCCCAGGTAGACGGCGTGAACTATGGTGTTCCTACGAATAAGGAACTCGCTGCCACACGTGGCGTGCTGGTACGCAAAGATCTGGCCGACAAGTATAACCTGGACCTGACAGCAGTTAAGACATGGGCTGATCTGGAGCCTCTGCTCAAAACCATTAAGGAAAACGAGCCGGCCATCACACCGTTCTATATGTCTAATACCAATGGTAACGGTCTGTTGGAGAATCTGGATTGGGATTATCTCGGTGATGCTTCCGTACCTGGAGTAATCTCCAAAACAGCAGGCGGAACAACGGTTCTGAACGAAGTGGAGACTCCTGAATTCAAGGAAGCGGCTGAACTCGCTCGCAAGTGGTATCAAGCGGGATATATCAACAGTGATGCTGCTACATCCAATGTGTTCCCGAAAGACCAGGCGAAGGCTGGAAAAGCGTTTCTCTGGACGGATGGCATGAAGCCAGGCAAGGATAAAGAAGAAGAGGGGTACGTGGGTTTCCCGCTGACTCAGATTGAGATGACACAGCCGACAATTACGACCGGTGATGCATCTGGAGCGATGCTCGCGATCTCCCGCTCTTCGGAGCAACCGGAGAAAGCCATGCAGGTCATTAACCTGTTACATTCCGACAAGGAAATTAACAACCTGTTGAATTTCGGAATTGAAGGTACACATTATGTGAAAAAAGACGGACAGGATAATATCATTGCTCTCCCTGAAGGTGTTGATGCCAACAGTCGTACCTACAATCCAGGTGCACAATGGCAGCTGGGTAACCAGTTCCTGAACTTCCTCTGGGATAATGAAGATCCGCAGAAATGGGAAAAGTTCAAGGAGTTTAACGCCAAAGGTGTCAAGTCACCAGCATTGGGCTTTACGTTCAATAGCCAATCTGTCAAAAATGAAATTGCTGCGGTCAACAACGTGAACAAACAGTTCAAGCCGGGTATGACATCGGGTGCCGTTGATCCGAATGAGATGATCCCGAAATATCTGGAGAAACTGAAAGCAGCGGGCATTGATAAAATTATTGCTGCCAAACAGGAACAGCTCGATGCATTCCTGTCTGAGAGATAATTAAAAGATTGAGGACGTTTTCGGTAAACAACCGAAGGCGTTCTTTTTTTGTTCTTATTTTGATATGGATTGTTAATCATAATTAGGAAAAATATGATATAATCAGGTGGTTGATTGGGGGTGTTCGTGTGTCGAGAGCCAGACTTGTGTTCTCCGTGGCTTTATTGCTATTTGCTATCATCTTTACATTTAACCACCATCTTGGTTTTTCTGTTGGAGATACAATGCTGTCAGCAATAGGTATATCACCGTATACTACATCTTATTTAAGTGGTGTACATATCACAATTTTTCTGGGAATGGGGTTCTTCGCCTGTGGCTTCTATCTTACACGCAAAGAAATTGTAAAATGGTCCCCCGGTCTTGGAAAAGGGTTATGGATCGTAGTTCTGGCTATCGTTCTTAGTTATTCGTCCATGACGGATAAATTCATGTATGTAGCCAAGTGGGGAGCAAGTGGTATTGACGGCATATCCTATGTTCAAAACAAAAGTTCTTGTACATTTAACGTTCTTATGACGGGCGAGACCCGAGCAACCTGCGATCTGAAACTCAAAAATTACGGCAGAGAGTCCGTAGCAGCCGTGTTATTGCCTGATCTCGGCCGCAGTTACAAGCTTAAGGACGACCCATTACTTGAGGCTTTGAAGTCTGTCCAATTAAGGCCAGCACACATTGAGCTTGAACGCCACGGAACGTTTGTGGGCACGTTGGAGTTCTACGGGAAAGCGGAATCTCCTCTGCACGTCAGTGGAAAACTTATTGATATTGTGCTCGATGTAGGCGTGGAGGGAGCGAACACGGTGTTTGATTACAATATTCATTAGTTGATATTTGAATAGAAAAAAAGAATGATTACATAAACAGAAGTAGAATAAGATTTGATTATCATTAGAAAGACAAAAACATATACGGATCAGACAGGGGCTGGCTAAATGCTGGCTCTTTTTTGTGCATGGAAGTTGCAATTAGTGCAGAAATATTGGTTTTATCGCCTTCCCCCTACAATTGGTAACGCTTACGCTTAGATAATGAATCGGTTTGTCTCAAAAAAAATAGTTTGTCTTTACCGCTTACATCATTACAATTAATGTCACGACAAATTAAGACAAGGTGAGATGAAAAGATGTCATATCGGACAAACCTGTTTTCCAAAATGGTCATTCTAATTCTGATTATGCTAGTTCCAGTTGTGCTCCTGTACTGGTACTCCAATCACAAAACGACTGTCGTTCTCAGAGATGAGTTGAATCGATCGAATAGCAACCAGCTTGAATTTTTCCAAAATCAGGTGAACACACACATTGAGCTGTTGTCCTCATGGCCGAATCTGCTCATACATGATCCTGATATTGCCAGCTTTCGGCGAATCTATGCGGACAGTAAATATTTTGACCTCGATGCCATTAATTTGGTTAAGCGTATTCAAAATAAACTAAGTATTCAGGAAAGTTCATCCAATTGGGCCACAAAGTTATATCTGTACTCTCCTTCGCTAGGCAGAGTAGTTTCCGAAAGGGACGCACGTTCTTACGATAAGCAAACGCTAAGGGAGAATATAATTTCCGGCTGGGATGTACGCAAAATCCAGGATGGGGAAGATGATCGGTTCATGTTTAGCTGGATTACAGTATCTCCATATGGTATTAAAGACCCGGCGGATAATGCGGAAACGATTATTAAACTGGAGTTTGATAGTGACAATATTCGAGACATGCTCGACAAATTCAAGGACGATGGCAGGCACGACCCTTTCTATTTCCGTGAAGAATCGGGGGTCATCTATAACCGGACTTCAGATCGTTCCCTAACGAACCAGCTGATGGAAGAACTGTCCATCCATAATCTACAGGACGTCGATAATCGAACCGTTGTAATTGGGAATGAGCCTTACATGGTTAACACGGTCAAATCCAGTACGACAGGCTGGTATCTGGTAGACTATATGCCTTTATCCGATATTTTGAAGCCCATTCATCAATCGAATATGCTGTTCTATTCATCCATGATTTGTTTGTTATTGATGAGTTTTGGTGTGGCGTACTTGTTATATGTTCAGGTGCAGGTGCCTGTGAAACAACTCATTCGAGGCTTCCAGCGATTGAAGCAGGAAGATTATTCGGTGAGGATTAAGCCGAAGGGCCGCAATGAATTCAGTTTCCTGTCCGAACGTTTCAACTTGATGGTGGAGCAGATCCAGCAGTTGTTTGAACACGTCTATCTGGAACAGATTCATGTGCGTGAAGCCCGGTTGAAGCAGCTGCAATCGCAGATTAACCCGCACTTCTTCTATAATTGTTTCTCCTTCATTACGAGCATGGCGAAGCTGAAGCGCATGGACGCTGTTGTAGCGATGTCACATAATCTCTCGCGATATTATCGGTATACGACAAGGCAGGAACGGGATTTGGTACCGTTGACAGAGGAAATTGAATTCGTCAGCTGTTATCTGGAGATCCAACGGATGCGTATGGATCGCATTCATTACAAGCTTGATCTGTCCGATGAGATGCTGAGACAGGAAGTGCCGCCGTTGATTGTGCAGCCACTGGTGGAGAATGCCGTGATTCACGGGATTGAAGCGGATGCGGAAGCCGGAGAAATCAGAGTAACCGGGGAGAAACGTGGCGATGTCATGGTTCTTGTGGTAGAAGATGATGGACAAGGCATGACACAAAAGGCACGTGAGGCGCTCCTGAACAAGCTTAGAGGAACGATGGATCAGGAGATGGGCTGTGGCCTGTGGAATGTGAATCAGAGACTTCAACTCCGATATGGGGATCAGGCAGGGATCGATATAACTGAATCGGAACTTGGCGGATTACGCGTTACGCTGTCGTGGCCAGCCGAGCAGGAGCTACTATTGGAGAACGAAGGATGAGCCTCGGAAATGTCTAGAGCATGATGAATAATGGAATGAATTGCAGAATGAACGAGATAGGGAGTGACTTGCTTGATAGATATACTGCTGGTAGATGATGAAACGTACGTAACAGAAAGTCTGGAATTGACTATACCCTGGGGAGAACTTGGGGTAACGACCGTGCTACGTGCCGCATCCGGTAAGGAAGCGTTGGAGATTATGGAGGAAAATGCAGTAGACATCGTAGTCACTGATATTCGAATGCCTGGCATGTCGGGATTGGATCTCATTGCAGAGGTAAGCAAACGCTGGTCTCATATTCGCTGTATTTTGCTAACCGGTCACAGTGATTTTGATTACGCCAAGAAAGCCATACAATTACAGGCCGCTGATTATATCCTCAAACCCGTAAACGATGATGAGTTCATGGGATCGGTCTCAGCAGCCATTACATCTCTTCGAGATCAATGGGATGAATTCGATAAATATCACCGGCTCTTATACAGTCGGAAGTCTGACTATAAAATTTTACGGGAAAATCTCATGCATGATCTGCTGCTGGGGCGTGAGATCACGGCGCGGGCACTTCGTGAACAACTGGAACAATACGAGATTCACATTAACCCGGAACAATCCGCTGTGATGATGCTGATTCGCCTCACAGGACGCTTCTCGTCGATGGACCAGCAATCGCTGGATTTGATGGATTTTGCGGTAGGTAATATTGCAGAAGAAGTGCTCGGAGAGCAATTTAACGTGTGGTTTGGTCGTGGGCCGCATGAGTGTCTGGTTATGTTTCTGCAAAATCAGGGACAGGTCGAAGCCTCGCAGATGAATTTGGATACGTTGAGAGTATCCGCTGAAACCTTCCGTGAGCATGTCATTCGGTATTTGCAGGGAGATCTGTCGATGGTGGTTACACCATCATTTCCCTTTAATGAGTTGACCGCAGCTTATCGAAAAAGTCTGGGCTCACTTGTTCTTTCTGGGCCGGAAGAACACAAGATTATATATATGGACCTGGATAAGGCACTTAGTAAACGCCCGGAGAATGATGCCGCGCAGGCGCTTGAAGAGCTGTACAAACCACCTGTACTTCCGCAATTACTTGAGACCAAGCAATGGGAAGCGGCAGCACGCAAGCTGAACATGGTTTTTGACGCGGCAGAACAGGTACGGTTGTCCAGGGAACATGTGTATGAGATGTATCTATCTGTAACGAATGCATTCATGTATATTGCCCATAAGCAGGGGCACTTGGTGCATGAGATTGATCATGCGGGATTCGATCTGCTCCTTGCTCATCAGTTGATTCAATCACCCGAGAAGGTGCGGCGCTGGGCCACTGAGATGCTGTCAAAACTGCAGGAGGAATTGTCGGATCAGGAAGGTGTGCAGAGCCGCAGACATGTGATCAAGCAGGTTCAGGAACTCGTGACAAGAGATACAGGACAGGATCTGTCGGTGAAAATGATTGCAGACAAGGTATATCTGCACCCCGTATATCTATCGAAGATATACAAGGCAGAGACGGGGGAAGGACTTGGCGATTACATGATTCGTATGCGTATGGAGCGTGCTCTGTATCTGCTCAAGAATAGCAACAAAAAAATATACGAGATTACGAGTGAGCTCGGTTATCAAAATCCGCAATATTTCAGCAAAATGTTCAAAAAGCATTATGGCATGACACCCAATGAATTTCGGGATCAGGCATAATTACAACAACATTCCAGAATATAGGTTGGCAAAGGTGCAGAAATCTTGATTTCGTATCATAGGCTCAAAGGCCTGGTCAGCCTATAATGAAAGGGTAACCAAAACGATTTAAGGGGGAACAACATGAGAGCGCAATCAACGAAAAAGAGATTCTTGACGCTTCTCGCTACAACGCTGTGTCTAACTGTCGTTCTTGCAGGATGTTCAGGAGGCAGTGGGGGCGGAGATAGTGCAACACCAAGTACATCTGGAACTCAAAACGAATACAAAGAAAAGTATGATCCGGAAGTAACCATTACAACGGCATGGGGAATCGATCCTGAGCTGAAGTTTAAAAATGGCGAATCCATGGAAAATAACGTGGCAACCAAGTGGGCCAAGGATCAATTCGGTATTAATATCAATTCACTATGGTCTGTAACGGATACAAATGGTGCATTCGCAACCAAACTTCGTCTGGCGATGTCTTCTGGTCAAGATATGCCTGATATTGTAACAGTGGGTGACAACTTGCTTGCTCAGGATCTGATTGATTCCGGCATGTATCAGGAAGTTGGTCCACTATTCGACAAATATGCTTCAGACACATGGAAAAAAGCAATGGAGCAAGATCCTAACGTATGGAACCAATATAGTCGTGATGGCAAAAGAATGGGTATTCCTGTTCTGGACTATGCATACAACAATGATTACTTGCTCTGGATTCGCCAGGACTGGCTGGATAAGCTGAAGCTGGAAGCTCCAAAAACGATTGATGAGCTTGAAACCGTAATGGATGCATTCAAAAACCAAAACCCGGATGGATTGTCTCCGGATAAGGTCATCCCGCTCAGCATTGGTTTCAAAACATCCATGAATACATGGATGGGAGACCCATCCTGGATCTTCGGCGCATACGGAACATTGCCGTTCCAATGGAATGTGGGAGCAGATGGTAAGCTGGAGTATGGCTCCATTAATCCAGGCATGAAAGAAGGACTGGGTAAATTAAGTGAATGGTTGACCAAAGGTTACATTCCACAGGAAGCTGCTCTATGGGATGAGAACAAAACAGCAGAACCTGCAGTTGCAGGGACAGCAGGTATTATCCCGGGTCCTTACTGGATGAGCGGATGGCCATTAACTGACACGGTGAAGAACGCACCTAGTGCAGTATGGAAACCAATTGAGATTCCAACTGGCCCTGAAGGTAAGGCGATGCGTCATGGAACACAATTTGTAAATGGTGTTACGTTGATCAAGGCAGATATGGAACACCCGGAAGCCTTCTTTACGTATCAGAACTACCTGTTCGACAATTATGCTGATCCAGCACCAGGCAGTCCTTATGACAACGGTTTATTTGATGGATATGACTACCAATTGGACGCAAATGGAAAACAGAAAAAACCAGATGAAATTGATGGTGGATATGTCAATGTTGTGCGTTATCTGTTAGTTCGTGATGGTGCGCGTATCCCTGATGCACAGATGAAAGCCCTGCTTAGTCTAGCTGATGGCAAAGAGCCTGAAAGCAAGCTGGAAAAAGATGTAGCCGTAAACTATGGGCCAGAAACACCCGCAGCAGCGAAAGTGTTACTGAGTCAAGAAGAAATTTCCTTCAAAAACATGTTCACAGGTCCAACAACAGCAACAATGAAATCCAAGTTGGACTATCTGAACAAAATCGAGAATCAGGCATTTAACGAAATTATCTATGGTAAAAACCCGATTGATGCATTTGATACCTTTGTTCAAACGTGGAAATCCGGTGGCGGTGATCAGATCACACAAGAGGTCAACGAGTGGTATGACAGTGTGAAAAAATAGTTTTAAGCAGCGCTCAGACGATCGTCGTCTGGGCGCTTTTTTTTGGTTTATTCAAGCTGAAGCAAAGTGGTTGATTTTGTGCCATTTATATTGCTTTTATGTGCTGTTTGGACCCCGTAAAAGGTTGATATAATCGCATTATAAGCCACTCAGGGAGTACTTGAGTAGGAAGAAATACAGGGGGAGCAATCATGAGAACTTTGAAACGCACTTGGCCATTCCACGTTATGCTGTTGCCAGCCATTATCTTTCTGATTATCTTCAGTTATGTGCCTATGGGCGGGATTATTATGGCATTTCAGAATTACAAGCCATGGCTTGGGATTAGCGGCTCTGAATGGGTCGGGCTGGACAACTTTAGATATTTGTTTGAACGTGAAGACAGCTTACAGGTCATCTGGAACACATTGATTATTGCTGTACTTAAACTGATTTTTAACTTATTTGTCCCATTTGTTTTTGCCATTCTGTTGAATGAGATTCGCAAGATGGCGATACAACGCACCATTCAGACACTTGTCTATTTACCTCACTTCTTGTCCTGGGTCATTCTGGGCGGGATTTTGATAGATCTTCTGTCAACCGGAGGGTTGGTGAACCGGGTTCTGGGGACCTTCGGACTGGGACCTTACTTCTTCCTCGGAGATAACAGTTACTTCCGTTCTACGGTCATTCTGACAGATGTGTGGAAGGAATTTGGCTATAACATGATTGTCTTTCTGGCTGCACTTGCCGGAATTAATCCAGCGTTGTACGAAGCAGCTGAAATTGACGGAGCAGGACGTTGGAAACAGACACTGCACATTACGATTCCATCGCTTGTGCCGATGCTGATGGTTGTAGGAACACTGGCACTAGGTAACGTACTGAATGCCGGATTTGACCAGATTTTCAACCTGTACAACCCGCTCGTATATCAAACGGGTGACATCATTGATACATTCGTATATCGTTCTGCGATGCAAAATGGTGAGATGGGCTTCGCAACAGCGATCGGATTGTTCAAATCAGTCATTAGTATGATCTTGATTCTCGTATCTTACAGCTTAGCCAAAAAATACGCTGGATACCGCATATTCTAATCGAATGAACAGAGAAAGAAGGGACCACGATGTATCATAAATCATTGCCATATCGCGTGTTTAATATAGTTAATACCTGCTTTCTGATTCTGGTCGCCATCATGTGTATCATACCGATGGTTCACGTACTGGCTGTATCCTTTAGTACCAAGGCTGCTGCCGATGCCAATCTGGTCAATCTCTGGCCTGTAGGTTTTTCACTTGAGGCCTACAAAAAGACGATGAATAATCCGATCTTCTTGAACTCACTCTGGATTTCACTTCTACGGACAGTGATTGGTACAGCCATCACCTTGCTGATTACATTCCTGGCAGCGTATCCGTTGTCCAAAGAAAATAGTGAGTTCAAAGGCAGAACGATCTACTCCTGGATTTTCGTATTCAGCATGATTTTCAATGGAGGATTGGTTCCATTCTATATGGTTATCCAGAAGATCGGGTTGATGGACTCTTTCTGGGTACTGGTACTCCCAGGGGCAGTGAATACATTCCTTGTTATCCTGATGCTAAACTTCTTCCGCGGTATTCCAAAAGAGCTGGAGGAAGCTGCGCTGATGGATGGAGCCAACCATTTCAGAACGCTGTTCAGTATCTTCCTGCCGATCTCCTTGCCGTCGATTGCAACCATTGCGTTGTTCAGCATGGTGTTTCACTGGAATTCCTGGTTTGATGGATTGCTCTATATGAATAATGCCAAGGATTATCCACTGGCTACCTTTATGCAAACAGTCATTATTGGACGTGACATGAGTAGCATGAGCATGAATCCAAAAGAAATGGAATCTCTATCTCAAACGACGGTAAGAGCCGCCCAGATCTTCATCGGAAGTGCACCAATCTTGATCGTATATCCTTTCCTGCAACGTTTCTTTGTCAAAGGTATGACGTTGGGCTCAGTTAAAGGCTGAGCCTGTATCACTAATTAAATGGAGGCTGATACAGTGAGTAACTTGGGAGAAAAGACATTCGTTCTGGGAATGGATGTATCATTTATGGATGAGATCGAACAGCATGGTGGGACATACAGTGATGCGGACGGCAAGGATCAAGACTTGCTGTCCATCCTGAAGCTCAATGATGCTAACGCGATTCGGCTGCGGATCTGGAATGATCCTGTAGGTGGGTTCTGCAATCTGGAGCGGACGGTGGCGGTAGCCAAACGGATCAAGGAACAGGGCCTGCAGTTTTTGCTTGATTTCCATTATTCTGATCGGTGGGCCGATCCAGCCAATCAGTGGAAACCAAAGGCGTGGGAGAATCTCTCGTATGAGGAACTTCAACGTGCGGTTTGTACGTATACCGCCGATGTTCTGAGAACGTTGAAGGAACATGGTGCTCTTCCAGACATGGTGCAGGTCGGAAACGAGATTACACCAGGCATGTTATGGAATGAAGGACGTGTCGGTGGAGAAGAACATGACACGGATGAACAGTGGGAGCGTTTTGCAGGCCTTGTGAAGTACGGAATTGCGGCGGTCAAATCCGTTGACGCGGATATTCAGATTATGATACATATTGATCGTGGTGGAGATAACGCCGAGAGCCGCAAGTTTTATGATCGCTTCAAAGCACTGGGTGTGGAGTTCGATATCATTGGGCTCTCGTATTATCCTTGGTGGCATGGCACACTCGATGCCTTGCGTGACAATCTGCATGATCTGGCTGAGCGTTATGGCAAACCCGTCAATGTGGTTGAAACCGCTTATCCGTGGACGCTGGAACAGCCGGAAGGTATGGAATGGATTTTGAATCAGGAAGAATTGTTGTTGCCAGGATACCCTGCAAGTGTAGAGGGGCAGACCAACTATCTGAAGGATCTGTTGCAGATTATCCGTGATGTTCCTGGTGGTTTGGGTCATGGATTCTATTATTGGGAACCTGCCTGGATACCAAGTAAGGAAGAATGGTCCGTCGGACATCCGAATAACTGGGGTAACCTCACGATGTTTGATTTTAAAGGTCGTAAGTTGGAATCGTTTACAGCGCTTCCTGCTGTAGAAGAATCAGATGCAGAGACATACGTGTAATCGTGCGTAACAATACCCAATATGAATTTTAATAAGCAAGGGAGTTGTCCTTATGACATACAAATATCCACCTGTAAGTTCCAAAGCCCCGCACATGTTGCATGGCGCAGACTATAACCCGGAGCAGTGGCTCCGCTATCCTGAAATTCTGGAAGAAGATATTCGCTTGATGAAGCTTGCCAAGTGTAACGTGATGTCCATTGGTATCTTCTCTTGGGTATCGCTTGAGCCGGAAGAAGGCGTATATACGTTTGAATGGCTGGATCAGGTGTTGGATCGTTTTGCAGCTAATGGCATCTATGCGTTCCTGGCTACACCAAGTGGTGCGAGACCAGCGTGGATGTCCGCCAAGTACCCGGAAGTACTCCGTGTCTCTGAGAAACGTGTCCGTAATCTCCACGGTTTCCGTCACAACCATTGTTATACTTCCCCGGTATACCGTGAGAAGGTTACTGCGATCAATACGAAACTGGCAGAACGTTATTCGGATCATCCAGCTATAATCGGCTGGCACATCTCCAACGAGTTCGGTGGAGACTGTCATTGTGATTACTGTCAGGAAGCTTTCCGTGGCTGGGTTCAGAAAAAGTATAAGACACTTGATGAACTGAATCACTCGTGGTGGACCACATTCTGGAGTCACACCGTTACGGACTGGAGTCAAGTCGAGTCACCAGCTCCGCACGGTGAGACACAAGTACATGCAATGAATCTGGATTGGCGTCGTTTCGTTACGGATCAGACAGCTGATTTCATCGTGCACGAAACGAAACCATTGAAAGCTCAGAATCCGGATCTGCCAGTCACAACGAACCTGATGGAATTCTATGGCGGTCTGAACTATTGGAAGTTCGCTGATATTCTGGATTTCCTGTCATGGGACAGTTATCCGACTTGGCACGATGCAGATGACGACGCGAAACAGGCATCCCGGATCGCAATGATGCATGACATCGTTCGTTCCATCAAAGGTGGGCAGCCGTTTCTGCTGATGGAAAGCACGCCAAGTTCAACCAACTGGCAAGAGGTTAGCAAGCTGAAAAAACCTGGCATGCATCTGCTCTCTTCTCTCCAGGCTGTGGCACACGGTTCCGATAGTGTGCAGTACTTCCAGTGGAGAAAGAGCCGGGGGTCCAGTGAGAAGCTTCATGGTGCGGTGGTAGACCATGTTGGAACGGAACACACTCGAGTGTTCCAGGATGTGACGGACGTAGGTACAGCTCTTGAAGGCATGAAAGCCATTGTAGGAACAGCGGTTCCGGCAGAAGTTGCGATCATATTCGATTGGGAAAACCGCTGGGCCGTTAATGATTCCCAGGGTCCGCGCAATATCGGTGTGAAGTATGAGCAGACGGTGGAAGAGCATTACGAAGCATTTTGGAAAAAGGGAGTCTCTGTAGACGTCATCGATATGGATGCAGATCTGTCCAAGTACAAGTTGCTGATCGCTCCAATGCTCTATCTGGTGCGTGAAGGTGTCGGCGAACGCATCGAGAAGTTTGTGGAGCAAGGCGGTACGTTTGTAGCGACCTACTGGTCCGGTATTGTCGACGAAAATGATCTGTGCTTCCTGGGTGGGTTCCCAGGCCCACTGCGCAAGACGCTTGGCATCTGGTCCGAAGAAATTGACGGACTACATGATCGTGATCTGAACGGAATCATTCCTGAGAAGGGCAATGAGCTTCAGCTCAATACAGCGTATGATGCCATTGAACTGTGTGATCTGATCCATCTGGAAGGCGCGAAGTCACTGGCTACGTACCGTTCTGACTTTTATGCCGGACGTCCGGCATTGACGGTTAATCAGTTGGGTTCAGGAAAAGCATATTACGTGGCGACACGTTTGAAAGCGCCATTCTATGATGATTTCTATGCTCAGCTAATTGCTGACCTGAACATTGAACGTGGACTTGAAACGGAGCTTCCTGCCGGAACTACGGCACATACGCGTACAGATGGTACGGCTGATTATGTGTTTGTACAGAACTACACACCAGATGAGAAGTGGGTTGAATTAGATGGACAGTCCTATACGGATCTGCTCAGTGGTGATGCTGTGGAAGCCAGTCTCAGCTTGCAACCATATGACATTCGTGTCCTGCGTAGAGCGGTTACCCGGAAATAATATCCATTCAATACGTTACGAATAAACGGAGTTAGGATTAAGAAAAGATTGCCCTGAGCGCCTGTTTAATCTGGTACCCATACACTGGACACTTTGAAAAAGAAGTGTTTAGTGTATGGGTACCTTTTTGTATACTGAAATGAACAGTGGAGGCGAGCATATGAGTAAAAAATACTTTAGTCAAGTTGAGCAAGAACAGTTATCTAACCATCCGTATGTCATACGTGTCAGTGAAAAATCACTAACCTACGCAGATGAATTCAAGCGTTTGTTCATCGATCAGTACTTGTTAGGGAGAACACCAAGAGAGATCTTCGAATCAAGTGGGTTTCATGTGGAGGTCCTCGGGATGAAGCGCATCGAACAGTGTGCAGATCGCTGGAAGAAAGCGTATGAGAAAGATGGAATTATTGGGCTTGCGGACTCCCGTAAAGAAGCCGTGCTACGTCCTTCAAAACGAGACTTGTCCTCTGACGAGATCATTACCAGACAAGAAGCAAAGATTAAGCTTCTGGAGGCTCAGCTTGAATACGTAAAAAAGTCAGACAGGAACGAAAGGGGGCTGTTAGCAAACAGCGAAAACCTAAACCAGAGTGAATGTTTTAAACTGATTCAAGAGATGGTTCAACAAGGCTTCGGGCGAATGACACGGTATTTTTGTCAACTGTTAAACGTGTCTCGTTCAGGGTATTACAACTATTTGAGCTCCACAGACAGTCGCCAGAAGCGTGTACAGATGGATGAGCAAGCAGGTATACTCATTAAGAAAGCATTCAACCGAAGAGGCTACAAAAAGGGCTCCAGATCGATTAAGATGACGTTGGAGAACGAATATAAAACTTGTTACAACCTGAAGCGTATTCGGAGGCTTATGAAAAAACTCAACCTCGTATGTCCACATCGAAAAGCTAATCCCTATCGGCGTATGGCTAAAGCTACACAAGAACACCGTACGTTACCCAATACGTTGCAGAGGGACTTCAAGAAAGGCATCCCAGGCCTCGTGTTGCTTACCGACATTACTTATCTTTCGTACGGCAATTCGCAGACGGCTTATTTTTCAACCATTCTGGATGCCTCCACAGGGGAACTGCTTGCTCATAACCTCTCGGAGTCTCTACATCTATCGTTAGCTACAAACACCATTACATCACTAAAAAGACAAAAACGCTTGAAACTCCATAAAGAGGCCTTCATTCATTCTGACCAAGGAAGCCACTACACGAGCCCAATCTACCAAACATTGTTGAAGCAAAATGGTCTTGGACAATCAATGTCACGGAGAGGTAACTGCTGGGACAATGCTCCACAGGAGTCCTTCTTCGGTCATATGAAAGATCATGTTAGCAGTCGCAATTGTACAACATTGGCCGAATTGCAACAAGAAATTAACCGCTATATTCGTTATTACAATTATCACCGATATCAATGGGGACTAAAAAAGATGACTCCTGTACAGTACAGGAATCACCTTTTAAGTGTGGCCTAATCCTCTTTTTTTTCAAAGTGTCCTTGACAGAGGGTCCAGATTAGTTAAAGGTGTTCAGGGTGTCTTTTTTATTTTATGTAATTGCTGTTGAACGACTTTTTCTGGACAAGATAAAGGATAAACGTGTCCGCGCAGCGAAGACAAACAGGTAACTTGTAACTCAAGACTTACAGTCTGGGAGGAATTGAAATGAATCAGAGAAATCTGGACGGCAACAGCATTATTATTCGGCTGGAAATGACAACTAAAGATATCAAGTTTGGTGAAGTGGCTTCGGCCATCTCGGAAGCTGGTGGAGACATCATTGCCATTGACGTCATTTCGACCAATCAGGATGTCAGTGTGCGCGATTTGACCGTCGCGGTAACAGATGCACAGGATAACAGCAAAATTATAGAAGGTGTTCGCCAACTCAAAGGTGTATCCATCATTAACGTATCGGATCGCACGTTCCTGCTGCATTTGGGCGGCAAGATCGAAGTGACTCCAAAGACCCCGATTCAGAATCGGGAAGACCTGTCGCGTGTGTACACTCCGGATGTAGCCCGGGTATGTTCAGCGATTGCGGAAGAACCGGGGAAAGCATTCTCGCTGACAATTAAGCGGAACACAGTAGCCGTGGTATCCGATGGCAGTGCGGTGCTTGGACTGGGCAACATTGGTCCCCGCGCAGCGATGCCGGTCATGGAAGGTAAAGCGATGTTATTCAAACAGTTTGCAGGCGTGGACGCCTTCCCCATCTGTCTGGACACACAGGATACCGAGGAAATCATTCGTACTGTGAAAGCGATATCACCTGGTTTTGGCGGTATTAATCTCGAGGATATTTCATCACCACGTTGTTTCGAGATTGAACGTCGTCTGAACGAGGAACTTGATATTCCAGTATTTCATGATGATCAGCATGGTACAGCGGTTGTGTTGTATGCCGGTCTGATCAATGCGCTCAAACTGGTAGGCAAGTCCATTCGTGATGTGAAGATCGTGGTTTGCGGTATTGGAGCAGCAGGTGTAGCTTGCAGCAACATATTATTGTCTGCTGGTGCCAGTCGACTTATTGGTGTTGATCGTGAGGGGGCGATTGTACGGACACAAACCTATGAGAATGAAGTCTGGAGTGACTATGCAGCCCGTACCAACCCGGAACTGGAAACGGGTTCGCTGCGTGAAGTCATTCGTGGAGCCGATGTGTTCATTGGCTTGTCACGAGGCAATCTGTTAACTCGTGAAGACGTGCAGACCATGGCCGAAGACCCAATTGTATTTGCGATGGCTAACCCTGTACCTGAGATTATGCCTGCCTTGGTGGAAGACATTGTGGCCGTTATGGCGACAGGGCGATCCGATTATCCGAATCAGATCAACAACGTGTTATGTTTCCCGGGCATGTTCAGAGCAGTTCTGGATTGCCGTGCTACTGAAATTAATGAAGAAATGAAATTGGCGGCCGCTCAAGCCATTGCTTCGGCCATTACGGACGAAGAGCGTACACGCTATTACATTATTCCGAGTGTGTTCAATGATAAAGTCGTCAAATCGATGCGCAATCGCGTGATTGAAGCAGCTGTTAAGACAGGAGTGGCGCGGCGTATACCGCGTGAACAGGCCCGTGAAGGCGGGGAATCGTAGGATGCAAGAGAACCCTCTTCAACCATCCAGCGCGAGCGTGCAAGGATCAGGACACATGCAAAATGTGGACGGAACAACCGAAGGGGAGGCTGTTCTGCGAGCTGCTCGATCTTTTGTTCTAGGGGACTCATCCAAGCATACGGATGGTCATGACTGGCCGCACATCGAACGGGTCACTGCACTTGCAGTGGAACTCGCTCACCAAATGGGGGCAGATCCATTCATCTGTGAACTGGCTGCCTTATTACATGATGTGCCGGATGAGAAGTTGAATGAAAGCATGGAAGCCGGGATGGCGAAACTGAATGACTGGCTGGATACTCAGCCGCTGGATTCGGATACACGTGAAGCGGTTGTGGGTATTATTAGCACCATCTCGTATGCAGGGGGCCAGCGTCCTGCGGTCAGTTCGCTTGAAGCACAAGTTGTACAAGATGCGGATCGTCTGGATGCACTGGGTGCGATTGGGATCGCGCGCACCTTTGCCTTTTCAGGAGCGAGAGGGCGCGAGATGTACGATCCGTCCCTTCCCCCACGGGAGCAGATGACCCGTGAGGAATATCGCAATGGGCGCAGCACAACGATAAACCACTTTTACGAAAAATTGTTCAAGCTCAAGGATCTGATGAATACGTCCTATGGCAAGGAGCTGGCGGAGCAGCGTCATGATTATATGGTGCAGTTCGTGGAGCAGTTCAAAAGAGAGTGGGAGGGTACGGATCGGTAGGCAGGCATGATCAGCAGGCTGATTCCACAGAGGTATAATAAGTAACAGAGGCGAATCTTTGAAGTGGCGAACATCCATTTTGAAGATTTGCTTCTTTTTGGGTTAATAATGTGTATTAACATACATAAATGAATCAATACTCTATTTTTAGTGATTTATGAAATGGAATAAAATAAGGTTTGCATAGCTTTTGGTTGCGCTCTCTCGCTATGAATGGTCACTTTCTGACTTATGACATGGCAACGGAAGATCTTCCATGGTACAATAAATCGTTCTCCTGAAAGAATTCAGGCAAAAAAAGAAATATGGGGTAATAATGAAGATGATCATCAAATGTAAAAATTCAGGTTCGGTAAGGAGGGGGGCTCACCATGTCATTTGGTGCACGTGTACTTAAGACGGGGATCGCGGTTACGCTTGCCTTGTACCTTAGCAGCCTGTTCTTGAACCCGCAATCTCCCGTGCCTGCCGCAATCGCGGCTATATTTGCCATGCAGCCTTCCATCTATCGTTCCTGGAAGTACTTCCTGGATCAGCTGCAAACGACCACACTCGGAGCCATTGTGGCCCTGGTGGGGGGCATGGTGTTGTCCAATGAGCCAATTGCTGTTGGATTAATTATTGTACTTGTCATCATGATCTGTCTTAAATTGAATATGGGTGAGACGGTTGGACTGACACTGGTCACGGTCGTATCGATTATGGAAGCTTCGGGTGACTGGCACTTTGCACTCAATCGGTTTCTGCTGACTTTGGTGGGTATTGTATCGGCATTTCTCATTAACATCACAGTATTCCCTCCCAAACCAAAGGTTCAGTTCGTCAAGCAAATTCAGAGTGTTTTCAGCGGTATGTCGTTACTATTGCGAACTTCTATCTCGGATGAGATTAAGGAAGTTGTATTCCGGGAGGAGAAAAACAATCTGGGCGGCTCCATTAAATCTCTGTCCGATAAGTATAACTTGTTCGAAGAGGAACAGAAGAAGATGAAGCGTTCGAAATTCAGCGAAACCCGGCAGATGGTGGTCTATAAACAGATGCTGCTGAGTCTGCAAAAAGGATACGAGGTGCTGGATTCGGTGGAACGCCACTATTTTCAGGCACCGCGGACACCAGCCATGGACCAGTTTTTTGACTCCCATTTGGAACTGGTTATCAAGTTCCATGAGCACGCACTTCTCAAGTTCGAGGATAAACTGAAACCGAATGGAGAAGAGGCCGCGCAGTTTGTATTAGATAATGATCGTTTCATGGAGCAGGCGATCACTGAGTTTGATATCGACAAGGACGGGATGTTACGATTATCCATCGTGGCTGCTGCGATCTATGACTACGGATATCAGCTGGAACGTCTGAATCGACTTGCCGAACATGTGCATAGCTCCAGTGAAGACAAAGAATCACAGGACAAAATCTTGAACTGGCTTAAGTGGCCTTAAGAACAAATTGCACACCTGCTTCGCGATCATATACAATGGAATGACAACATTGCCCGGACAACCGTGTCCGGGTTGTTTGTCATACATACGGCTGAATGGCCTGAAGGAATATGGAATGAAATTTAACGAACTGAGGGATAGAGATATGATCATAGATCAATTGGATGCTGAATTAATGGAATGGTTGAATGGGACTAATCTGGAGCATAAACAGCATGAAGCATTGCAACTCCTGACCGTATCTGAGGATCAGTGGCCGCATCAGGCGATGATCAGTATGGGGGAAGTGATTGCGATCAATCCGCATCAGCTTAGACTGGCTTTATGGCAGGGTACACAGACCAGTATGAACATGAGCAAAACAGGCAAGGCTACCTTGATTGCGGTTCAAGGACAACGATTGTTGCATATCCGTATAGAAGTAAAACTTCTGCCTGAGATGAAGGAGGCCATTCATCCGAGAGATCGCTTTGAAGCTCAAGTACTTGATGTACGTGTGGATCATGCGCCGTATGCGGAGATTACTTCAGGAATAACTTTTCAATTAAAAGATGAACTTGGAGCGATAACACGCTGGCAAGAGACGATTGAAGAATTACGTAAGTAGGGATTGGTAGCTTGATCCGTTGAGGACCCAGTGATTGGGTAATAATAATGAAGAAGAAAACAACAAAAAACGCCTCCGCTTGCATCGGGACGCTGTCACTGGTAGAATAAAAAATGGTTTTCAGAAAATTAGAACTAATTAACATAAAACCAAAATGTTTACTTTCTAATAATTATACCATTGCCTTTTCGGGCTTGTCAAATGGGATTTTGAGGACACAATCCGGGGAAAGAGGGGCTATTAACATATGAGTACAGATCAGCAATGGAATGAGGAACAACAACGGGTCAACACCGTGACCGATCAGATTGAACGCAAGATCACAACGCTGGAAGATGAAGTTGGTTCCTTCCGTGACGAAGTGGTCGGTATGAGAAAAGACTTCTGGGACGAAGTCACGATGAACTTCAGTGAAGCGGATGATGTCGGGGAGACTTCTACCAGCATGCGGCAGCAGTCACAGGTCCTGTCCGATCGGGAGCGCAGCCATCTGAATACAGCGGCTGCGTTGGACAAAATGAAACGACTGCATCATTCACCGTATTTTGGCCGGATTGATTTCAAAGAAGATGGATATCCAAATGCAGAACGCATTTACTTGGGCATTGCATCGTTGCTGGATGAGAAGGAGGAATCCTTTTTGGTCTATGACTGGCGTGCGCCAATCTCCAATCTGTATTATGACGGAGCGCCGGGTCCAATCACGTATCATACACCAAGCGGGGAGATCAGCGGGGATATAGAGATGAAGCGGCAGTTCGTCATTCGGGACGGACGTATCCGCTTCATGTTTGACACAGGGGTAACGATTGGCGATGAGTTGTTGCAGGCCGTGCTCAGTCGAACTTCGGATGCACAGATGAAGAGTATTGTAGCGACCATCCAGAAGGAGCAGAATCGAATTATCCGCAATGACCGGACACGCATGCTCATTGTGCAAGGCGCAGCAGGCAGTGGCAAAACATCCGCGGCGCTCCAGCGGGTAGCTTATCTTCTCTATAAATACCGCGAGCATCTGCAAGCGGATCAGATGGTTCTTTTTTCGCCGAATCCAATGTTCAACAGTTATGTCTCCACGGTACTGCCTGAGCTTGGGGAGGAAAACATGTTGCAAACGACCTTCCAGGAGTATCTGGAACGCCGTTTGGGTCGGGAATATCAACTGGAAGATCCGTTCATTCAGCTCGAATATGTGTTAACGGGCACGGAAGATCCTGATTACGATATTCGCATGTCCAGCATTAAATTCAAGTCATCTGAATCTTTTCTGAGGGTCATTACGCGTTATAAGGAAAGCATGCTGTCAGGTGGTATGAAATTCAAGCCGGTTCGCTTCCAGGGCCGAGCGATTGTCACGTCAGAGGCTATGGCTGAGAAGTTCTACAGTTTTGAGTCATCCGTCAAGCTGGTGAGTCGACTGGAGATGCTGCGGGACTGGATGCTGAAAGAACTGTCTGCCTTTGGTAAAGGTGAACTGGATGCGCCTTGGGTCGATCAGCAGCTTGATCTGATGGAGCCGGAGGATCTGCAACGTGCCTATCAGCGCTTGAAGCGCAAGCAAAAAGGAAAGACCCATACGTTTAATGACTTTGAGCAGGAAAGAGAAATTCTGGCACGTATGGTGGTCAGTGACCGACTCAAACCGCTGAGAAAATGGATCAAGTCATTACGATTTGTCGATATACGACAATTATATGCGCATCTGTTCAACGATCAGGCTCAGATGGTGCGACTGCTGGGTGAAGAAGCGCTACCTGCCCAATGGGAAGAAATCTGTAAGATGACTTTACGCAGATTGAAGCTTCAGGAGTTGGCATATGAAGATATTACGCCATACTTGTATCTGCGCGAGCTTATGCTTGGATTCCATATTAACTCCAATATTCGTCATGTCATTATTGATGAGGCCCAGGACTATTCTGCGTTTCAGCTGGCCTTTATGAAAAGATTGTTCCCACGGGCGAAGATCACAGCACTCGGAGACTTTAACCAGGCCATCTATGCCCACTCTTCAGTGCTAAGTGGAACAGGACCATTAACTAACCTGTACGGACCAGACAATACGGAAGTCATTGAGCTGACCAGGAGCTACCGATCTACCCGGGAGATCGTAGAATTTACCCGCGGCATGGTACCTGGCGGGGAAGAGATCATTCCATTTAATCGTAGTGGCGAGAAGCCAAAAGTTATCGTTTCTTCTGATTCAGAGCGTCATATGAATGTCATTACGACTGACCTCAAGCACTTGATTAAGGAGGGGTATGAATCGGTTGCAGTCATCTGCAAGACTGCGGAAGAGAGCAAAGAAGTACATGCTGCATTGAGCAAGCAACTGCCAACAGCACCGAAGTTAATCAAGAAAACGACACTGGCTTTTGAGCAGGGTGTTCATGTCATTCCAGCTTATCTGGCCAAAGGCGTAGAATTTGACGCTGTTCTAATCTATGATGGTTCTGCAGAGCAGTATGCACAGGAGCATGAACGCAAATTGTTCTACACGGCTTGTACGCGAGCGATGCATCTGCTGCATGTCTATTGTGTGGGTACACCGAGCCCGTTCATTACCTCCCAGTCGGAAGAATGGTATGATCTTGGCAAGGTGTCTGCTGCTCAAGTAGACTGACCTAATACTCACTGTTTATAGGTAGTCAGAAGACTTCCGTTCATTGGAACGGGAGTCTTTCTGTGTATGATACATATAACAGGAAATAATCGGCATACCAAGGGGAAGGATGTTGTAGCCCAGATACAGGGGAACATATTGAATAATTCCTGACGTGAGTTCGTAAGGATTGGATTTCATCGATAAATATGACTTCGTAATTTGTAATCAGGCACAATGGATGTGATTTTTCTTTACACATGAGGTCGGGACTCATATAATCGAAACAATATATTTTTTTGGATCGTTTATTAATGAAGGAGGCAGCAACATGAACAAACCATCTTTTGAACGGCCGCTTATGGCCGATTGTGTACCGGATCTGGTTGCTACAGCACGGGGAGATTTGCCGGCGACGTTGGTCATTCGGGGAGGTACGCTGGTGAATGTGATATCGGGTGAAATTTTACCTGAAATGTCCATAGCCGTGCAGGGAGCTCGAATCGCTTATGTCGGTAAAGATGTAAGCCACACTATCGGAGAACACACCCGGATTATTGAAGCAAACGGCAAATATATCGCTCCTGGTCTGCTCGATGGGCACTGCCATATCGAAAGTACACAGATGAAAGTAACCGAATTTGCGAGAGCGGTGCTGCCTTCAGGCACAACCGGGGGTTTCTTTGACCCGCATGAGATCTCGAACATACTCGGACTCAAAGGTCTGAGACTGATGCTGGATGAAGCGCGGACCACACCGATGGCTGCTTATATGCAGGTTGCTTCCTGTGTGCCTTCAACTCACCCCGGACTGGAGACGACGGGTGCTTACATAGGACCTGAAGAGGTCGCTGAAGCCCTTTCGTGGGGCCCGGACATGATTGGCCTTGGGGAAGTCATGAACTTCCCTGGAGTCGTATACGGGAACGAGACAATGATCGGTGAGATACAGGCGACCCTCCGTGCTGGCAAAGTGGCAGACGGTCATTTTACCTGGGCAGCAGATGACTGGCGTCTGCCAGCTTACGCGGCAAGTGGGGTTACAGGGGATCATGAATGTGTGACCATGGAAGATGTGGTGGAACGTCTGCGTCTCGGGATGTATGCAAAGATGCGCCAGGGTTCCGCATGGCATGACGTGGCAGAGACGATCAAAGCCTGCACCGAGCTTGGACTGGATACACGCCGGATGATGCTGGTTACAGATGATCGAAGCTCTGAGTCGCTGCTTAAAGAAGGACATATGGACTTTGTGGTTCGTCTAGCGATCTCCCAAGGCGTGAAGCCCGTCACGGCTTTCCAGATGGCAACGATTAACACGGCTGAGCGATTCGGTGTTGCACGCGACATTGGTGCGGTGATACCGGGTAATATAGCGGACATCATTCTGCTGGATGGCCGTCTGGCGGATGTACGTGTAGGCATGACGATTGCTGCCGGGCAAGTTGTGGCCGAGAACGGGAAAATGACGGCAGCCTGGGACAGCTTCACGTATCCCGAGGAAGCACTGAACACGGTGAAGTTGGAAGCCAATATACAACCAGAGGAGCTGGAACTGGTAGCGCCGATTGCAGAGGGGGCTATTGGTGCCAAAATCATTCATGTGACAGAGAACCATGTGGATACGAAGGAGAAACACCTGCCTGTAGCGGTGCAGAATGGCAAGGTAGTGGTTTCAACTTCAGGGGAGATATGCAAAATCGCGGTATTGGAGCGTCACAAACAAACCGGTAATCGGGCGGTGGCGCTGGTTGGAGGTATCGGCTTCACATCGCCGGCAGCGATTGCGATGACAGTTGCTCATGACAGTCATAACCTGTTGATTATCGGTAATGATGATGCGCTAATGGCTGAAGCCGGTAACCGCGTTATTCGCATGCAAGGTGGGGTAGCTGTGGTAACAGCAGCAGGTGTAACTGAATTCCCGCTGCGGATTGCAGGTTTGATGTCAACCGAATCTTTCGAAGTGGTTGCAGCCCAATCGGCAGCAGTCAGTGAAGCCTTACAGTCCGCAGGATGTACGTTAAATAATGCGTTCATGACACTTTCGCTGTTAGCGCTGGTTGTGATTCCAGAACTGCGATTGTCTGACAAGGGGCTTGTCCGGATCTCGGCAGACGGCATTGAACTGGTGTCCCTTTTCGATGAAGTGGTTGACGGTACACCGGTAGCTCCAGTGGGTAATGAATAAACGGAAATTTCGAGTAGAGCATCATTAACCTACGATAATTGCAAAGCCGCCTTAGGGCGGTTTTTTGTGCTTTTCTGAAGAAAACGCTTTATAGGTCTTCTGGGGCTTGGTATTGATATGGAAAAAATGACCAAGTCGTGATGAAATAAGAGGTAATTTAGAAAGTCAATGATAATTGTGACTTTAGAACTATACATACAGAACTGTGAATTCCCGAAATAAAGTTATATGATTCTTTCGTCGTAAGTCTTAGAGATGATATTGCATATAGAAGCAATCTTAATTCGTCGTAATGAAATAAGCTTCATAAAATGAATATGAAACGACACAATTTCATCCGGATCTGCACGTTAGAGCTGATAACTTCAGAGGGAGTGTACAAATATGAAAAACAAAAGGGGTTACCGTTTTATCTTATTGCTTAGTTGTCTGATCCTGTGTGCAAGTACAGCCTATACTTCGAAAGCCGTTGCCATTGGGTCTGTTGATAGCTATGAAACGATTCATGGGAAGCTTGATGTGCCAGTGAGAGCAACGTGGGTGTGGGATACAACCCAGATCAGAAGCAATCCACAAGAGGTATTGAATTTTGCGACAACGAACAAGATCAATACGATCTATCTGCAGATGAACCGGGATGTGAAGATTCCGGATTATAAAAGCTTTATCAGCCAGGCCAGAGCGAAGAACATTGCGGTGGACGTCATGGATGGGAGATCAGCCTGGGGACTGACGGAAAGTCGGGAACAGATTGCTTCCTTCCTGGACTGGATCGAAGCGTATCAGGCTGAGGCTTTGCCCAATGAAAAGTTTGCCGGTATTCATCTGGATATTGAGCCACATGTGCATCCACAGTGGAAAATCAATCAGGCCAGTGTGATTACGCAGTGGCAAGGAAATGTCGAGTATATTGTTGAGCGAGCATCACGAATGAAGATACCAGTTGCGGCTGATCTGCCTTTCTGGCTGGATAACTACAAAATTCCGGGTTCAACGATGGCCGTTAGCAGCTGGATGATCCGCAAGTTTGACTCCATCACCATCATGGCTTACCGCGATACAGCTGCTGCAATCTATAGTGTAGCCAAGGATGAGCTTGCGGAAGCGGCTCTGCTCGGCAAGACGATCTCCATCGCTGTGGAAACGAAGCAAAGCAAGGAAGGTGACTTCATCACCTTCTATGAAGAAGGTTCTGCTTATATGGAAGCACAATTGGAGTTGGTCGAAAAAATGGCTTCAGCACATGCATCCTTTAACGGGTTCTCCGTACATGAGTACACTTCATGGAAGACAATGAGAAAGTGAGCCTCTATTAAGCTCCTTAGTGCACGGTGAGCAGCAGCGAAGGTAATGAGGTTTTAACTGAGACGTCATGTCTTATTAGATAATTTCGTTCGTTCTTTCTTTCTTTCGAGGGAAGTAGATAAAGAAGGTGTTTGCAGCCTGTTAGCTGCGAGCACCTTCTTTAGTTTTGTTGCTGAATTGTAGCGACACAGGGCGATTTTATGCTCAAGTACGCTATCTGACCGCTCTTCCAGAGTGTCGTATTTCCTAGACCAGGGCGGAAGCTGTGGCTACGTTCTCATAGAACAGTTTGCGATACTGTGAAGGCGTAGTGGCTTTATGCTTTTTAAAGGTGGTGATGAAGTAGCTCAGATGCTCAAAACCCACATCCATGGCGATATCAACAATCTTGTGATCCGTATTCTCAAGCTGAACGCAGGCCTGTTGAACACGGTAATAGTTAATGTAATCAACGGGGGTTTTCTGCACCATTTGTTTGAAGAAACGGCAGAAGTGTCCTTCACTCATATTGGCCTCATCGGCCAGTTCTTTCAGCTTCAATGGTTCGGGATAACGTTTGTGGATATAGCCGAGCACGGATTTCAGGCGCTCGATCTTGTCGTGACTTCCTGTAGTCACGGTGCCTTTGAGCGGAGCAGATCTCATGTGTTCGAACATTCGGGCAAATATGAGGTACAGGTACGCTTTTGTTGACATCTCACACGTTTCTGTTCTGGTAGCATGATCCGCAAATATACGTTTCAGGTGATCCAGAATTTCTTGCCCCCAATCCTCATCTGCCTGGATATGAAAAGGGGGAATCACCGTTTTACGTATCAGTGGACCGATGAATTTCTCCTGTACCGTATCGAAAGTACGGCTGCCGAGCAGCTCCGGATTAAACACAATGGAAGAGAATACGCAGGGAACTTCACCCTTCAGATAGCCCGCATGAATCTCGCCTCGATTAATAAAGATTGCCTCTCCGGCCTTCACCTCAACAGTGTTCATATCAATCTGAAAAACGGCGCAGCCTTCGGTCACCATGGTGAACTCCATCTCATCATGCCAGTGGCAATCCAGAATGCTGTCGCCATTTAATTGTTGAATATCAGGGTATACACTGACAGGATACATGGCATTGCCGTGTATTCGGTCTTCCCGTAATCGTTCACGTTCCATATCAACGACTCCTTTTATTTCATTATTAATGTAATCGTTTCCATAGTTTGGTGTTGTTGTTCAAGAATCGGATGCTTAATATCAAAATCGTGATATATTTGGTCAAAATATCAGAAGAAATTCATTATTAATATCAATATTATTATAGTATAACCAAAGGGGGAAAGAAAACATGAAATTTACTGATGGATTCTGGATGACTCGTGAAGGGTACCACATTCAAAACCCGACTGACATTCGTGATATTGTGCAAAAAGGGGATTCTTTGACCGTATATGCGGCAACTAAATATATTCGCACCAAAGGCGACACGTTGAACGGAACTTTGCTTAAAGCAACGTACAGCTCACCTATGCCTAACGTTATTCGTGTAACCTTGAATCACCATAAGGGTGGAGTGAAAAAAGGGCCTGAATTTGAGCTTAACACGCAAGATGCGAACGTGGACATCTCGAAAAATGAACAAGGTGCTATTTTGAAAAGCGGCAACCTGGAAGTTCAAATCGACAAAACGAACGGATGGGACGTCAACTTCCTGTATGGTGGGAAACGGATTACAGGTAGCGGTCAAAGAGCGGCTGGTTATATTACAGGGCCGAGCAAGGAAGCATACTTCCGCGAGCAGCTTGATCTCGGTATTGGTGAATATGTTTACGGACTGGGTGAGCGCTTCACACCGTTTGTTAAGAATGGCCAAATCGTAGATACCTGGAATGAGGACGGCGGTACAAGCAGTGAGCAGTCATATAAGAACATTCCGTTCTATTTGTCCAATAAAGGATATGGTGTATTTGTAAATCATCCTGAACGTGTATCGTATGAGATTGCATCTGAGAACGTATCTAAAGTGCAGTTCAGCGTAGAAGGAGAGACGCTGGAGTACTTCATTATCGGTGGTGACAATCCTAAGGATGTACTTGATAATTATACGAAATTAACAGGTAAACCAGCGCTTCCACCAGCATGGACATTTGGTCTGTGGCTGACAACATCATTCACAACAGATTACGATGAAGCAACGGTTAACCATTTCGTAGATGGTATGGCTGAACGTGATCTTCCGCTTTCTGTATTCCATTTTGACTGCTTCTGGATGAAGGAATACCAATGGTCTGATTTCGTATGGGATGAAGCGATGTTCCCGGATCCGGAAGGCATGCTTGCACGTCTGAAAGACAAGGGTCTTAAAATCTGTGCTTGGATCAACCCGTATATTGCAGAAAAATCCTACTTGTTCGATGAAGGTATGGAGAACGGTTATCTGGTAAAAACAGCGGATGGCAGTGTATGGCAATGGGATATGTGGCAAGCAGGTATGGCTCTGGTTGATTTCACGAATCCGGATGCTGTGAATTGGTATAAGAGTAAGCTGGAAGTCTTGCTTGATCAAGGTGTGGATTCCTTCAAGACCGACTTCGGTGAAAGAATTCCGACAGATGTCGTGTACTTCGATGGCTCTGACCCGGTTAAAATGCACAACTACTATACACAGCTCTATAACAAAGCTGTATTTGAATTGCTTGAAGAGAAGATTGGCAAAAACGAAGCTGCCCTGTTTGCACGCTCTGCAACAGCAGGCGGTCAACAGTTCCCGGTTCACTGGGGCGGAGACTGCTCTTCTACGTATGAATCCATGGCTGAATCCCTTCGGGGCGGCTTGTCGCTTGGTCTTTCCGGTTTCGGATTCTGGAGCCATGATATCAGTGGTTTTGAAAGCACGGCAAGCCCTGACGTTTACAAACGCTGGGTACAATTCGGACTTTTATCTTCTCACAGCCGCCTACACGGAAGCACTTCGTATCGTGTGCCTTGGTTGTTTGACGAGGAATCTGTGGACGTTGTTCGTGACTTTACCAAACTCAAAATCAGCCTGATGCCTTATCTGTACAATTCTGCGGTAGAGTCGACGGTAAGAGGTATTCCGATGATGCGCGCTATGCTGCTGGACTTCCCAGAGGATCCAACAACTTACAACCTGGATACTCAATATATGTTTGGTGATTCAATCCTGGTGGCTCCAATCTTCAACAAGGAAGGCGATGTCCGTTACTATCTGCCTGAAGGAACATGGACGAACTATCTGACTGGAGCTAAAGTACAAGGTGGACGCTGGATCAGTGAAAACCATGACTTCAAGACACTGCCAATGATGGTTAAGCCAAACAGCCTGATCGCTGTCGGTGCTGTGGATAGCAAACCGGATTATGACTTTGCGAATGATGTGTCTTTGCACTTGTTCGAACTGGCTGACGGTCAAACGGCCCAAGCTGTCGTTGTGAACCAAGGTGCTGAACAGGAACTGACAGTTAACGTTACACGTAATGGATCAGTGCTGGGCGTTCGTGCTGAAGGCGCAGGTAAACCATGGAACATCGTGCTTCGCGGGATTGAGAGTGTATCCAGCGTTGAAGGTGGTTCCCAAGTGTCTGGTGCCAATGGTGTTGTCATTGCGGCAGCAACAGGTGCAACTGCGCTTACAATTCAACTGTAACATGATATAGTAGACGAAAGGACGGTACCGAAAGGTGCCGTCTGTTTGTCTACGAAGATAGGAGATCGAATGAAATGAGTACAACGAATTCGGATTTACACCGCACGATATCATCAGAGATGCTGCATCATCTGGTGGAGAAAAGTTATGGAAGCGATACCAAAGTGAAGGGGTTTGGTCTCCTGCAAGGGGGTCTGTTTAATACAACCTATCGGATTCAACTTGAGCATGCATCATATACGGATGTAATTTTACGTTTGGCCCCCGAGCGGGCAGAGCATTCGGATATTTCTGTCCTTGATCCGCTTTTTTCGTTTGAGCGTACGATGATGGTGGCTGAACCGGCCGTGTATGAATATTATCGTAAGGCAGGCATTGCTGCTCCAAACATTATTGCCTGTGATGACAGCGGATCTATCATTCCGAGAACGTACATGTTTATGGAATTTATCCCAAGCAAGCAGTTGGATCATTCATCGATTACGGAAACAGATAAAGAACGATTGTACCAGCAACTTGGCGTTTATACCGGAATCATGCATCAGATTGAAGGCACATCGTTTGGCTGGCCGCAGGGGGATGGGACGATTAAAGGCTCGGATCATTGGTCTGAGGTGCTGTACTCATTTGCAGAAGAAACGGCACATAAAGCGGTACAAGCCGAGTATATGCCAGGTGTTGGGGAAGAGATCGCAGCCATATTCATGAAAAATAAAGACTTATTTGATCAGGTGACCCGTCCGGTACTCGTTCATAATGACCTGTGGGAAGCCAATGTACTTGTCCACGAGAAACTAGGTGAGCTAAACATTGCGGCAATCATTGACGGGGACCGATCCATGTTTGCCGACAGAGAGTTTGAAGCCATATTGTCGACAGAGTCGGTGGCTTTCCATGAAGGATATGATCGTCCTCTGGACTCATCTGCTGAAGGACAGGCACGCAGGCTTGCCTACCGAATACTTTCTTCCTATTTTAATGCGTATGTCCACGAACATCAGGTCAATCAACTTGAAGATGGTCAGAAGTATCGCCAGCGTACACTGGACTTAATGGAGCAATGGAAGCAACTGGAATACAACTAACTTGTAGGAGGAATGAAGGATGAAGGAATATCATCAGTACCCGATGTGGGACGCGTCACTTTCACTTGAGGAACGTTTGGATGACCTGATTGCAAGATTGACAACGGAGGAAAAAATTCGTCTGATTCCTACGCGCGAAGCAGCTGTGCCAAGACTGGGTATTCCAGGCTATAACGTCGGTGGTGAAGCTGCCCATGGGGTTGCATGGAAAGGGGAGGCGACGGTATTTCCGCAACCTCTCGGTCTATCGAGTACCTGGAATACGAGACTTATGCAGGAGATTGGTTCTGTCATTGGCGATGAAGCGAGGGCATACCATCACCGTGATCCTGAAGTTCATGGATTGACATTGTGGGCAGTTATCCATTTGCCTTGCAGGAGTTAAAAGATATTGCCCCAGCCATCGTTTATATGACACATGCAGGTCAGGAATTGGGGAATGCACTTGCGGATGTGCTGTTAGGTTATTATGCCCCGGCAGGCAGGTTGAATATGACTTGGTATGAAGATGAATCCCAGCTTCCTGACATGATGGACTATGACATCATCCAGCGGGGCATGACCTATATGTATCATGAAGGACCGGTTCAATATGCTTTTGGTCATGGTTTAACCTACTCGGAATTCGAGTACGGAGCGATTCATGTAAGTCGTGCTACAGAGGCCGATCGAGATCATTTGAAGATTGAAGTGGAGGTACACAATAAAGGAGAACGCGACAGTGATGAAGTTGTTCAGATCTATGGAACTGCACATACCTCGCGAGTGAAACGCGCTCAGAAGCAACTGCTTGCTTTCCGTCGCATCCATGTGAAAGCAGGGACGAGTGTTATGATCCGTTTCGAAGTCCCTGTTCAGAAGCTGGCATTGTGGGATGTTACGCGGGATCGATATTGCCTGGAGACAGCCACTTGGGCGATGCCAGTGCAGGTGTTCTGTTGGATGAATGTCTGGAAGGGCGTTCGGCAGTACGGGCAATTACTCGGGAAGAACCCTTTATATCAAGATAATCAATCGTCCTGGATCTCTTTCAACCATAATGCTGTTCAGAAACTGCAAGGATTCCAAGCCAGAGTGGCAGCCTTTGGAGAAGGGGGCAGACTGGAGATTCGTTCCGGAGGACCGGAGGGCGATCTACTCGGTGTGTGTGAAGTACCCGGACCTGGAGGCAGTGTGAATGGGAAGGATATTCGGTGGACTACTGTCCAGTGTCCCCTTGAGGCGCCAAATAAGGTGAATGAGCTGTATATTGTTTTCAAAGGCGGAGCAGCTTTACGTCATTTTATGTTGATGTAGTTGTGGGCATTGAACCGAAGAAGCTGTCTTGCACGAATACGTGAAGACAGCTTCTTCATGCTGACTAGTGATACATTCCATACGTCTGAATAATCACGCTCGAAAACAACCACAATAATGCTGTTGTGTGTAGAATCTGTAAAGGTGGTTGTGGTATGAATGATAAAAAGTGGGACCTCGTCGCACTTGCTTCCATCCCTTTAATTATGACCTTGGGTAACTCCATGCTTATACCGATCTTGCCACAGATTGAACGTGAATTGAAGGTATCTGCATTCAAGGTCAGTATGCTTATTACAGTCTACGCTGTAGTTGCCATCCTGCTTATTCCAATCGCAGGGTATTTGTCTGATCGTTTTGGCAGAAAAGCAGTCATTATTCCCAGCCTTATTATTGCAGCCGTTGGGGGTGCTGTAGCTGGTGTGGCTGCATGGATTTTGGATGGAAATGTAGCTTACTGGACCATTTTGGGTGGCAGGTTATTGCAGGGGGTTGGAGCAGCCGGCGCATTCCCTATTGTCATTCCATTGGTTGGGGACATGTTCAATGATGAAGATCAGGTTAGCAAAAGCCTGGGAATCATTGAAACCTCGAATACGTTTGGTAAAGTGTTAAGTCCGATTCTGGGTGCAGCACTGGCTGTTTGGTTGTGGTTTTTACCATTCATGGCTATTCCTCTATTATGTTTAATCTCGGTGATTCTGGTTATTTTCTTGGTGAAGACACCCAAGAAAAAAGAAAAGCCGCCCACCTTTACGGAATTTGTGTCTTCCATTCGGGACGTATTGAAAGAAAAAGGACGATGGTTGTACGCCTTGTTTGCAATCGGTGGAATTTGCATGTTTATTCTTTTTGGTGTGCTTTATTATCTATCCGAGACGTTAGAGAGCGAGTTCGCCATGAAAGGGGTCGTAAAAGGTCTCGTACTTGCGATTCCGTTGGCATCCCTGTGTCTTTTTTCCTTTTTTGGAGGAAAGTGGATTGGAAAGAGTAAGCCTCGCATGAAATGGCTCGGATTCGCAGGACTTGTTCTTGTAACCGTTTCGCTGGGTGTTATTGGGATTTTCGATAATATCTTCGTTGTGGTGGGATTGTTCACATTAGGAAGTGCCGGATTAGGAGCAACCTTACCATGTCTGGATGCTCTTATTACTGAAGGTGTGGATAAGAAACAGCGTGGTACAATTACAGGTTTGTTCAGCAGCATGCGATTCATCGGTGTATCGCTTGGTCCTCCTATTGTGTCCCTGTTGATTGGCACACAACATTTTTGGCTTTTTGGTGTGCTTGCGGCATCTGGAGCCGTGGGGGGATTGCTCACATTGTTTGCAGTCAAACCGGATAAGGGAGACGAACCTACTTCAGGAAGCGGACGTAAACAGGATGAACGGCACATCGATCGGATTGAGACGAGTCGAGGTTATGCACCTATACGGCGCAAGAAAAGTCCACTCTAGATGGATGGTGTTAGCCGACAATTCATTCTCATTTTAATTGAACACGATGTACACATAAAAAACGCGTTTACGCCTGAGAAAGCATGTGCTTCCTCGGTGTACACGCGTTTTCTTGAACATAGGAACGAACAACGTAATCGAGTCCATTTATTGACGGGTTTATTCCTTATTTATGGTATCTCGCGTATGATGTTCCAAATCCTTGGGCTGATCTGTATTTCTTGCAGGTATATGGGTATGAACAAGCAGAGGATGAGCTTCTATGGAGAAGCTTCCACTTCGTTTTCCCTGAATCAGATAGATAAGCAGGAATAGAATCATGAACATGACGGAATAACGATACATATCGGTGTAACTGGTTATCGATGCAATCGCACCAAGTAGCAGTGCACCTGTCGCAATACCCAGATCCAACGAGTTCAGAAACATGCCGTTCGCCATTCCCCGTTGAGCAGGAGATACAACCTGAATCATCCAGGTCTGCAGAGATGATTGCATGGAACCATACCCAATCCCGTAGATAAAGGCTGCAATGAACAGCAGGGACATTGAAGTTGCGTAGGAGAGGAGAATGAGTCCTCCAGCAATGAATATGGCTCCTGGGATGAGCAATGCTTTTGGACCCTTGCTGTCATAGATCCGCCCCGCAAATGGTCTGACCAACAACACAGCAAGTGCGTTGAACAAGAAGAAAAGTGCTGGATTAGCCAGATTGGCTTCCTTACCGTACAAGACAATGAATCCGACAAGCCCGCCATACGTGATGGATAACAGGCAATTCAGCACACTAGGCAGGATCAGCTTGCGGTTGAAAGGCGTTTTCTGTTTCGTGCTCGATACCGAAGCGGTTGCTGTTGCCTGGGCGTTGAGGTCCGCACTGCTAACGGTTCTTGCTGCTTTTTTGCGTGTCAGCGTATAACTCAGTGGATAGATGACTGCGATAACACCAGCAGTACATAACATCAGGGTTACAAATCCTGCACCCTGGAGTAATGTAACACCGATGATAGGTCCCATGGACATAGCCAAGCTCGTAGATAGCCCAAAGTAACCCATTCCTTCACCCATTCGTTTGACGGGTACAATGTCCGAAGCCATTGTTGGAAAAGCAGTGCTGCTCATACCAAACCCGATACCAAACAACATTCTCAGCAATAACAGCACAGCTGTACCTGCAGCAAAATAATAACCGAGCGTTGCGAGCAGGGCTATCGACAGTCCAATGTAGATCATGGCATTACGAAGACCCTTCTCCAGTGCTTTCGCAGAATAGAGTCGGGCTGCAATGGCGCTGAGCGCAAACAGACAGGTAAATAAACTCACTACAAACGCATTGGCGTGAAATCGTTCCTGGACATAGGACGGAAGCGGTGAGACGATCATGTGCAATTGCAAGAATAACAAAAAGTTACATAACATTAACAAAATAAAATCTGTAGTCCATAGCCTAACTTGTGTAGATTGTTCTTTCATGATGACGTATTCCCCCTGAGTTGTAATTCATTACAGATTGCGATTTATGAGGGAAAGAGTATGTTTAAATGCTTCCATCTGGTCTTCGGGTATACCTTCAGCAAGTTCTTTATTCATTTCTCTTTCAATTGGAACAAGAATATCGATTAATGCTTTGCCTTCCTTGGTGAGATATAACAGGTAGGCTCTGCGATCTTGTTCGCTGGTCCGGCGTTCTACCCAGCCTTTTTTCTCCACCAGATCAATAATCCGGGCAGTGGTGGGTTGGTCTTTGAAGACACGCGCGGCCAATTCTTTCTGATTGACACCTTCACCTCGGTCAACATTAAATAAGACAGAGAATTGCTCTGTTGTAATATCATAAGGTTTGAACCGCGTTGCGAGTAAGGCTACTGCTCTGCGATGCGTGAAACCCAGCATGAATCCGACTGATTGTTCCAGTGTATAGTCCATGTAATTGTACAGCCTCTCTTTCCATCATAAAAAGTTCCAAATTAATTAGTTGTCATAACAACTATATGGCAAACAAGTAATTTTGTCAAAATGAAATATTCACATACAAGCCACAGCCCGCGCTATGCAAACATCAAATAATCCTGATAGAATGGGAATGAAATCGCTTCTATGTAAATGAATGTCCAGAGTATTTCAAGATTGGTGAATATCAATTCACTCTAACCGATGTTGGAGATGACCAAGGAGAGCTGTATATGCTGAAGAACATTCCCGCCATAATCCCTCCGGAGTTGCTCAAAATCATGTCTGAAATGGGGCATGGAGATGAGCTGGTTCTGGCAGATGGCAATTTCCCGGCAGCCAGTCATGCCAAGCGCCTGGTACGTTGTGATGCACTGGGAGTCGTCGAACTGCTGGAAGCCATCCTGCAATTATATCCACTGGATATCTATGCCGAGCGTCCAGCTGCGGTCATGCAGGTTGTAAAAGGGGATCCGGTGATCCCGATCATATGGGAAGAGTACCGCCGATTAATTGAAGAATACGAAGGCATCACGGATGCTTTGGATCATGAAGAACGATTTGAATTTTATGAACGTGCTTCGCGTGCCTATGTCATTGTTGCAACTGGTGAGCGTGCGCAATATGCCAATCTGATTTTGAAGAAAGGCGTCATTTTTCCTGATTCTGATTCATGTCAGCAGCACCAGAATACTAATTCGAACTGAATAGTCAAGGCGACGGAGCAGCGGATGCTTTGGTCGTCTTTTTATTTTTGCCATTCCGAATCCAGTATACGATAACGTAGAGTATTGGCATGGATTCGATAAGTACGGTATACAGAGGTACAGCGTAAGAACGGATAGCCAGCTCGTATGAGGCGGCATCTTTGGCATATTGAAGGACTATAGCGGCAGCAGTTCCCCCAATCAGATAAACGACAGATTTTTGCTGCCTGATCCCGCTCAGTTTGGAGAGACAGACGGAAGCGACATACAACAGAAATGAGCTGCGAGTGAACATCGTTGTTGACCAAATTGCGATCAGAACAGGATCCAGATTATCCAGGAAATCTCCGTATCGCGCAAAGCGTACCATTTCAAGTAAAGGATAGCGTAGTCCGGCGGCAACATACGGACCAAAATTCATCAGAGTGAACATCCAGAACACAACGATGAATATAACAACGGTGATGCCGGCAAATAACATGCTTTTCAGCATAGGACGCCTGAACGCAACGACAGGTGCGAGGAATAGGAACATCATCCATTCGGAGAACCATGGCATGGTGGACAGAGACCCCATCAGGATTTCACGCAGATCATGATGAGTTGCCATCGCAAGCAGTATGCCAGGATTGCCTCCGCCCCCAACCGCTGGAATAAGTAAGCTGGAAGTGAAAAGCTGCACCAGAAAAATACCTTCCGACATAAATACAATGGTAACCAAACCTGAACGCGCAGTCAGGCAGATGCACAGCAAAGTTAGGGTTGATGTTAACCAAATCGGAGTCTGTGGCAGATACATCGATTGCAGGAAGATAATAAAATTCTCCACATCAATGGATAACAAGTAGATACATAACAGTACAATTAACCCAATATAAAAGCGATGCACAACTTTGCCTACGATATCCTCTCCATAGGAGATCCAAGGTTTGTCGGGATTAATGGAACCTAAACGGTATGTAAAGAGCAGAAAGACCAGACTGATCAGAAAGCCGCCAATGGTAGATAACCATCCTTGATAGCCGCTCATTTTGAATAAGCGCTGCAAAAGAAAGGCAACGGGTTCGGAATATAGGTAAACAAACATGAAGCGGTACGCCTGTCCTGCAGTCAGATGGTTCATCGTCAATCTCCTTTCTTATTTAATCATGTGATCAGCCCAGCCAAAGACCAGTTGGATCAGATCATTGGGGTTAGGCCATGCAGACCAGCTTACAGCGAGCGTGTTCCATACGAGAAAAAGAGCGAGCAACATAAAATAAGCCCGCCTGATCGATTTCTTGCTTGTTTTTACAGATGACCAATCCAGCAAGTAGAGTCCCGCAAATACCAAGACGGCTAACACGTATGTAACCTCCTTTTTAAGTCCACCAAAACGGCAATCCCCGATAACTAGAAGCTTGACTCCGAACCGACAAATTGGATATTGATATTCGTGTTGACGGTAAACTGAAGATCGTTCTTAACATAGTTGATCCATGTGGGTCGCAGTTTCTTCCATACCTTCGGGTGTCTCCATTCGAGTCGGTATCCAAGCATGAGTATATCTGAGCCTTGGTGTTTTGCGGTTTGGATGGCACGAGTAAGATGAGCACTTACTTTTTCATTGGCTGCTTGTTCGATGTCCTTAATCCCAACAATGTCTTCAGCTTTCAGGACAGGAATGACCGAATTCAACTCAGCTCTTCCTGTCAGGTTGATAACAAAATGTGGTTCACCATTCTGGAGCTTTACATGTATATCCGATTGCATGCGGTATAACTTCATGCTTGCTTTTTGCTTTTTGGATTTAACGGAAATGGTCATCGAATCCAGGTTTTGTCCTGCCCAGGCAACAGCGCGCGCTTCATCGGCCGAGAGTGTTCCAACCATCCGCATCTGTCTGAATATGGAGCCGCCGATTTGACTGACCCACTTTTTGGATTCTCCCTCTTCACTGACCATGTTGGTTTTTTTGCTGCCTAACATCGATGAGGCAAATCCCTGATTCATTTTATCGGATGTAAATACACTTAACACCTGGGTTTTTAGCAGGTTTTCCTCGGTGGAGAATTCCCGCAGCACGTCACTTGGAGTTTCTTCGAATACCGGAGTCAGATCAGAAACGTCCTTGGCTCTGCCATTCGCAACCATCACGTAGCTGCTCAGGTGGAAAAGGGGTTGACGTGCAATCCATTCCATCGTGTCTTCAATCCCCTCACGTGCATAGGCTTGGCCAAAGACAATCACTCGCGTATGTCCCCAAGATATTTTACGTGTCAGGTCTGTCTGGATTCGCTCTATCGCATCCGCAATTGTCGGTGCCGTTGCCGAAACAGCTGCATAGGGGTCTTTGCCTGTACTACCACCTTCTGGAGAAAGACGATTGGGGAGTGGCATGCTAAGCGTGACTTCGATCTCTCCAGGGGTATCCGCTTTGTCCACGTACATGGCTGTAATGAAGGTGCGCTCGTTAATCTCGACTTTGGACCAGCATCCGGTGCATAACAGACAACAAATAATGATGACCACAAGTTGAAGGGGAGGCCTTCGAAATATCATGGTGTATCCTGCCTCCTTTCATTATCGGTCGCATAGGCTTTGGTTCGTTTTTTCATCATGAACCAAGGCACCCGAATAAACGTATCCTTAAAATCACGTAGTACGAGTGGGGCAAAAGGCTGCATGTACGGAACACCAAATGAACGCATGCTGACCATATACCAGTACAACAGATAGATAGAAATGACGACACCGAACAGACCCAGTGTTCCACCCATCAGCAGAACAGGAAAGCGGAGCAGTCGGAAGGCCAGTCCCAACTCGAAATGCGGAATAATAAAGGCTGCAATCCCTGTAATGGACACAACAATAACCAGAGGAGCAGAGACAATACCTGCCTGTACAGCTGCTTGTCCAATGACAATACCGCCAATAATAGAAACCGTCTGTCCGAGCGGCTTGGGAATACGTATTCCGGCTTCACGTAATCCTTCGAAGGTAATCTCCATGATGAAGGCTTCAATCAATGCCGGAAAAGGAATGTTCTCTCTTGCGGATGCAATTGTAATGAGCAGGTTCGTTGGAATGATCTCGGGATGAAATGTAGTGACTGCTACATATACGGAAGGCAACAGGAAAGCAATGATGGCAAACAGCAAACGGATAATTCGGATAAATGAAGCTGAATGGAACCGCTGATAATAGTCCTCGGACGATTGCATCAAAGAGAAAAATGTGACTGGAATGAGCAGCGAGAAGGGTGTTCCATCCTGCATGACCCCGATCCGTCCTTCTACGAGAGCAGCTGCAACGGCATCTGGTCGTTCGGTATATTGATACTGTGGAAAAGGAGAAAGCGGATGATCTTCCAGAAATTCTGATAGATAGCTGACACCCAGACTGCTGTCCATATCAATCTCACCCAGACTGGTTAATACATTTTCCAAAATATCAGGTTTGCATAATCCTTGAATATAAATGACAAAAACTTCGGTTTTGGTATATTTGCCGATGGTAAATTTGATCATTTTAAAATCGGGATGTTTAATTTTGTGTCGCAGCAGAGACATATTTACATTAATATCCTCGATAAACGCTTCCTGGGGGCCCACGACGACGACTTCATTTGTTGATTCAGGTACGGAGCGCTTCTGATAATGTTGAATTGAAAAAATGATCATGCCGGACATGCCTTCGATATAGAGTGCTGCATTACCGGTTACGATATCATCTACCAACGTTTCTGCTGAATCCCTGTGCTGGTTTTCGAGAGAAAAAAAGGTACCACTCACGACTTGCGTAATAAAATCGGGACCGACTTCGTTCCGTGCAGCCTCTTCAAGCAAAGGCTTCACAATAGCTTCACGCATGATCTGTGTGTCGACAATGGATTGAATATAGAGCAAAGTGCAATGGAGCGGCCCGATCTGAAGGGGCTGATAGATCATATCTGCCACGCCGATTAGACGTGATTGAACCTGTATCAGAATGCTTTCTTTCATAGATCCCTTCCTCCTAAAGCAATGAATGGTTCGGTTCTCTACAAGCTATAAGCGATACTATAGTGTGCAACGCTTCGACTGAAATATACTCCGAACGCTGAATGTTCGACATATCTAGAGAAATGTTCATGGATACTACAAACTTTGATACAGATGATGAATGGGGAAAGCGAGGGGATTGTTTTAAAATAGAAGGCACACATATGAAACGATGATCTCATTTCTTAAGGAGTTGAAAGAATTGCAGCACCGAATCAGACAGGCAAGTCTTGCGGATATGGATGCAGTGGGACGGTTATTTAATGAGTACAGAATGTTCTACAACCAAAATGCTGACCTTGAGGGAGCACGTCAATATATTAGAGAACGAATGGAACGTGATGAATCGGTAGTTTTGGTAGCAGAAACAGATGTGAACAGTGATTGTGGGGCAAATGGAAGCAACGACTTACTACTCTTGAATGGCTTAATTTGTACCGGATTCGTTCAACTTTATCCCAGTTTCAGTTCGGTATCGATGGGGCCGATCTGGGTGCTTAATGATCTATATGTGCATCCGGATTATCGTCAGCAAAGCATTGCAAGGAAGCTGCTGCAAGCAGCCAAGCGATTGGCATCTGAGCGTGGAGTTCTTCGTATATCACTCTCGACTGAGTTAAGTAACAAGCAAGCACAAGTTCTATATGAATCCGAAGGATATGCACAAGATACCAAATTCATGTATTATGAACTTAATGTATAAGAGGTTGCTCAAAAAGACGCACTATATAAATGAAGGGCAGACCCGTCAAGTCGGGAATGAGGGAGGGAAGTCGCGATATGATGCAGTGGATTGCTATGATCACGATGTTAATTGATCATATAGGAGCTGTCTTTTTTCCACATATGATAGAACTGAGGATCATAGGTCGTATAGCTTTTCCAATCTATGCCTTTGCAGTGTATATCGGCTATAAACATACACGAGACGTACAAAAATACATATGGCGGCTGTTCTGGATTGCGATGATATCACAGGTGCCGTTCATGGCTGCGTTTAATCATTACTCATTGAATGTGGTATGGACGTTGTGGTCAGCTCTTTTGGTCCTGTTAGCTATCGATAAACTGCCATCCCGCCTACTGGGCATTCCGATCGTAATTGGAGCAGGTTGGTTCATGGAAATTAGTCAGATGGATTACGGGATGTATGGGTTAATATTGGTCCTGTTATTCCGTTATTTCCAGGGTCCTCTACTTGTAGTAGCACATGTCGTGTTAAATGCACTATATCTTCTGCTGCACAACAGCTCTGTTCAAATGTATAGTATACTGGCAACTGCAGGTATTGCCATGGCTCAATATTATCAAGCAGGTTTCCGCATGAAGGGGCCACGTTGGGTTTGGCGCTATTTCTATCCAGCTCATCTCGCCATCATTGCAATGATCCGATGGGTGTAAAAGAATGATCCAGCAATGCGAAGTGAAGCCAAGAAGCCACATTTTCGTCAGTCAATGACGAGAATGTGGCTTCCTTGGTATTCCAATTTTATTAAATGTTGATGATAGATTGAATGTACTCATTTACTCCATTGCTGTAGAAGTGCCATAATGCGGCCGGATTGCAGCTGGGAAATATCCAATCTGAACGGCGTAGTCTAACATGGCGGAGATGAAGCGATCATCTGTTTTCGCACATGAGATTCCGGCAGGTTCCACATAAGCAGTTGTGACAGGGCAGGCGTAGACATAAGCTGAATCCTTTGCACCGTCGCCTTCAAGCTGAGCAATGGCCAACTGTAGAGCTTCAGGCTCCTTGCTGATGCTGGCATCGAACAACCAACGTGTGTAATCCGCGAAAGGTAGCGTTTCGACTTCATAACCAGCTCGATTCACTGAACGGATCAGTTCATCATAACGGATTGGCTCCGGATTACAGATGTGGAATACACGACCAGCTGTATCCTGACGTAAGGCCAGATGAACAATAGCTTCACTCGCATAGTTGATCGGTGTGAAATCAACCATCCAGTCTGCGGCAGGAGCTTTGCCGAGCAATAACATCGCTTTGATCATACGATAGAAGGCGTTGCTATCAATATTGGACTGGAAGCGTCCAGTTTCAGAGTGGCAAGTGAGATTACCTGCACGATAGATACTGACAGGTACACCCTCCTCGGCGGCAATCATGAGCACTTTCTCGGCTTCAAGCTTGCTGTCCGAATACAGGTTGTCCACATGCAAGTCGGCCGGGAAACGATCATATTGCAATGAGGATTCCCACTGTCCGCTGAGTGCCAGATCCTCCGGAATACCCATCGTGGATACATGGTGGAAGGAAGCCCCAGGTTTGCTGCGAATCAGATCCAGCAAAGCGACCGTGCCTGCTACGTTCGTTTTGGCGAACTGCTCTGCATCCCCAAAATGACGTACATCTGCAGCACAGTGGATGACACGGTCAATTCGTTCCTTAACATAGGCAGTTTGTTCAGTTGAAAGACCGAGATGAGGTTGTTCAAGATCCCCTTCAATAATCTCCACGCGGGTTGCAAGTTGATCAGTCAGTTGTTTACCGAAATATCCTTCCAGCACTTTAGTCAAACGTTCCATCGCAGTTATTCCATTGGTCGGGCGACGAACAAGCGCGTAGATTCGTGTACTTGAATTCAGAATTAACTGTTGCAGTACATGGGAACCCAGATATCCAGTCGCTCCGGTAAGTAACACATGCTCAGGTTCACGAATGACCGGATATCCCAACTGGGATGCCAGTTCTACAGGATGTTCGGATAATTGCGTGATCAACCCATCAGTCACCACTGAATCTGTAACTTCTACTGCACTGTGAGACAGTACTTCTACACGACGAGCAAGAGCCCGGACGGTTCTCTCGGCAAAAAAGTCGGCAATTTTCAGCTGAGGATAATGCGGCTTCAGAATGACCAATACATGAATAACCCGGAGAGAATCACCGCCGATATTGAAGAAGCTGTCTTCGACACCAAAGTCGTCATGCTGAAGAATTTCTTTCCACGCATCCAGGATAATGGATTCCGTCTCCGTCTCGGGCATGACCAGGTCAGGGCGATCTTCGTGTCGTTCCACATGAGGTAGGGATACCATCGCTTTGCGATTGATTTTCCCAGTCGGTGCTATCGGCATTTCATCCAGCTGACAGATCCACTTCGGTACAAAATAAGAAGGGAGTTTCTCCGCCAGTTCTGCTTTGATGTCCGAAACAGAAAGGGTACGGCCATCTTTCGATGTAAAATACCCAACCAGCATATTTTGTCCGTCCGATTCTTTCTTCGGAATGACGGCAACGTTCTGGATCTGTTCAAGTCGGGCAAAGTGATCTTCAATCTCCCCGATCTCAATGCGGTGACCACGAATTTTTAGCTGTGAGTCACTACGACCGACATACTCCAGCAACCCGGTATCCAGCAATTTGGCAATATCGCCAGACTTGTAGATTTTCTCACCTATCGCAAACGGATTCTCAATGAATGATTGCTCTGTACGTTCTGGCTGATTCAGATAACCTTTGGCCAGTGCAGGAGTAGCGATATATACCTCACCAGGCACGCCTACCGGACAGAGCTGTTGTTCTTCATTCACGATGTATACTTTGTAGTTATGAATCGGTTTACCGATAGGGATGTTCACCACATGTTCGGGAACCTGCTCACTGATGCGATGCGTGGCTGTGGCTACCGTACATTCGGTAGGTCCGTACACATTCACAATGTCAATCTGGTTGCCAAATTTGCGCTGGAAGGCACGAACCTGTTCGCCATAGAGTGCTTCTCCGGCTACGGTGATGATTCTGACTTTGGCTAGCTTGTGGAAACCTTCTTCTGATAAATAGGTTGCAAGCTGATTGAAGAAGATCGTAGGCAGTATCGTAATAATGGTTGTTCCTGTACGTTCAATTGCACTTGCGAATTCTTCAACGGATACACGTTCTTCCGCAGACAACAGATATAATTCTGCTCCATAGAACAAGGCGCCAATCGTATCCCACACGGATGCATCGAAGCTGTATGTAGCAAACTGGGTTAATACATCACCTGGTTGAATGTCACAATCACGCTGCACCACACTACCAAGATTAGTGACACCCCGATGGGCAATCAGTGCACCTTTGGGCTTACCGGTAGATCCTGACGTATAGATGATATACGCAAGATCGTCTGGGTGAATATCCAAGTTAGGGTTGCTTGCTGCAAACCCGGCTAGACGACCATCCACAGCCAGAATCTGGCGAACGGTAGCTATACTGGAGAATAGGCTGGATGCTTGGGCATAAGAAGCTTCTGTTGTCAGAACGAATGGTGAAGCCGTATCTTCCACAATATAGCTGTTACGTTCTTGGGGATGCTCAGGGTCGATCGGAACATATGCACCACCTGCCTTGAGAATACCGAGCAGGGAGATGATGGTCTCCAGACTTCGATTCATAAAGATACTGACGAATTCCCCTTTTTGCAATCCATTGGATATCAGAACACGTGCAACCTGATTGGCTCGTTCGTTTAATTCTCTGTACGTATATCGTGCGGATGGCGATGTAATCGCCGGTGAATCCGGATATGCTGCTGCAGTTGCTTCGAACCAGGCGTGAATGGTCTGATTCGCTGGTTCGAGAACGGCAGTATCATTCATTTCACGGTACAGCAATCGGTCTGAGGCGGAAAGGATATCCACTGCACCGATTGCTTTGTCACTGTCACGCACAAGGGCAAGTAGAAGAGTCTGATAGTATTCTGCATATCTCAGTACAGTAGACTCTTTCAAAAGTGAACTGTCATAGAACAGATCGAGAATGAGCATGCTCTGATCATCTCGAACGTTCCAATTCATGACTTGAGGAGCTTGCGGCAACTGAACGCTATTCAGCATAAAAAACGTTTCAGGGTATCCACCAGTTTGCAGCGTGTATTCAATCTTGAGCTGTTCTGAGATCTGATGACATAGTTCGCTAAAAGTTAATTTTCCCTGAATCTGTAACGAAAGATAGGAAGCTGCCTGATCGGGAGCAAGTACCCCTATGGCAAGGTCCTGTTCAGCTGACAATCGGAATAACAAGGCTGCATAAGCTGAGAGGAGTACCGGGTACACCATCTGTTCTCCAAACTTCTGTTTAAGTTCACGACTTAGAGAAGCATGTAATGTTAATTGAGCAGATTGATAAGAGAATGATTGTTGACGTCGCCCAAAATCCAGTGGAATCTGAAGAACCGGCAGGCCAGACTCCATAGAATGGGAAAATGATGATTGGTTTTCAATCACTTCAGTTATTCCTCCTTGGTTCAAACCGAATGTTGGTGGATTTGAATTATTGTTTGCTTACATTGAAATGAGAGATCAGTTCTTGGAGTTCCTCTGACATGCTGGTAAGGCGTGTGGAAGAGTCTACCAATGTAATCAAAGATGCTTTTTGCTCATCTACTGATGAGGAGATTTGTTCACTGCTGTCTGCTGTCTTGCTTACGCTTGAAGATAAATCATCTGCTGTAGCGGTCATTTCTTCAGTACCTGCAGAAATTTCTTCCGTAGCGCTTGAAACTTCCTGAATCTGATTCGAAACTTTTTTCGCTGCTTCGAGGATATCTTCGAACAATTGTCCCGTTTGATCGGCTACACTGAGCCCTGTATCTACTTCGGATGTACCTTGCTCCATGGCACGAACCGCTTGTTTAATTCCAGCCTGAATCTCCTGGATCAATACGCCAACCTGACTGGTCGCTTGTTCAGACTGCTCGGCAAGTTTACGTACTTCACCTGCGACAACTGCAAATCCTCTTCCTTCCTCACCGACACGTGCTGCTTCGATGGATGCATTGAGGGCAAGCAAGTTGGTCTGGCTGGAGATTCCAGAGATGATATTGAGAATATCGCCGATTTCCTGTGAACGACTCTCCAGGACCTCAATGGCAGAAGCGGTATTCTTAACCGATTCCGTAATCAGATTCATTTGTTCGGACACTTGACGGACAACGCTGTTCCCTTGTTGTGAGCGGCGTTCCATTTCATACGCTTCATCCGCTACACTTGCGGAGCTGCTGGCAATCGTCTGAATCACGGTAGCCATCTCGGACATGGCACGTGCACTATCCCGGGTTGCCTGCTCCTGTGAACGAATGTTGGAAGTGATTTGTGTAACATTGTTATTAATGGAATCCGCGTTCTCGCTGTTTCTTTCGGAAACTTCATATAGTTCTTTGGCAGACTGATTTACTTCTTGAGATGTGAGTTGCACTTTAACGATCGTATCGTTGATTTTGCGAACCATGGTGTTGAACTTCTCGTTAACCAGTCCCAGATCGTCCTTGCCTGTTGGAATGTTGACATTCAAATTACCCCGACTTACGTCATCAATTCCTTTAATCAAGTGACGGATAGGGGAAAGTGTGTTTTTAACCACAAGGTATTGGATAATCAGGAATAATAGCAAGAAGGCTACCAGGATAATGATTCCGTTCTTGAGCAATGAGTTCAGTCCTGCGGGTACGGCTGATGCATCTGCATCAACGGCGAAATAAGAGAAAATCTTGCCGTTGCTATCTTTAATTGGATAAGCAATGGTTGTCCAGGTTCCAAAATCATCGGAATAGAACGTTGTAAACGTTGGGCGATCCGTATTGAGCATTTCTTTCAGCGCATTGGCTACAACGACGGGCTGCTCATACATGTCACCGATATTTACGCTCTCACTTTGAAAAGCCTCTCTCAGGTTGGTCGGCATCGCTACAAGTGACGTTAATCTATTGTTGTCGCCACCGAGCTCAACACCGAAGAGGTAGGCTTGTGCAATGTTAGGATAATATTCTTGCATTTCATCGAAATACGCTCGTAATTTCGTTTGTGTTGTTCCATCATAGCTGCCTTCCGCAATAGCAGCTTGTACTTCGGTGGGGTTGATATCTTCAGCCCATTTCTTGGTGATTTGTTCCACCTGTCCATGCAGCTGATCAACAAGAACTGTTTTCTGAAAATAGTAACTGCTTGCAATCAGTGCTACCCCGATGATAATGATATTGGTAAATGAGAGTAACAGATTTTTGGAGAAAAACGACATACTTTTCCAACTTAATGATTTCACAAATTCCACTCCTGATCTTCTTTAAATTAAGAAACTTAAGGTTGCCTTGGTACAGTGAACTAGATCATCTCGTGATCCCCTCCAAAGGAAATTTATGCGACAATGGTCTTGGTTTAACAGTCGCTATCGTAGAGACTTATGTACCGTATGAACCATAGGTGTCTAATTATTAAAACACATCTATAATTAATATGTCGTATAAAATGTCGTTAAATTGAATAGTTCTGTTAAAAATTTTTAAATATTTTACGTATTTATGGACATATCAGACGAAATATAGGTATTTAGAACTGTTTATTTTAAAATTTCCCATTTTTTAGCTTCATTCTGTATTCTATAACATGGTGGGTAAAAATACATCCTCAAACATTGGAAAAAAGATTGGTAAAGATGCAACAGAAGGCACGGATATACATCGGAAGCGGTTTTATCTATAATAACTACATATGCATTTCTCAAATTATGAGCAGGCGGGGGTTTATAGATGAATCTTAAACAGATAGCAGCAGAGCGTGCGGCAGAATATGTTGAAGATGGAATGAAGGTTGGATTAGGGACAGGTTCAACAGCTTATTATGCGATCTGCAGAATCGGTGAGCGGGTACGTGATGGATTGAATATTCAAGCGGTGGCCACTTCGGAAGCTTCGGACAAGCTCGCCCGGGAATGGGGTATCCCCATTGTTCCCTTTGACCAGATTGGACGTCTGGATCTGACCATTGATGGCGCAGATGAAGTAGATCCCGAATTTAACCTGATCAAAGGTGGCGGCGGGGCTCTTTTGCGTGAGAAAATCGTGGCTGCCAATAGTGACAAATTGATTATTGTAGCAGATGGCAGCAAAGCCGTACAAAAGTTGGGAAAATTCCCGCTACCGGTTGAGGTGGTTCCGTTTGCTTCAGAGTGGACCTTCCAGGCTCTCGAAAAACTGGGGTGTCACCCACAATGGCGGATGGATGGACAGGAGCGTTATCTGACAGACAACGGAAACCTGATCGCGGATTGCCACATGGAAGTGATCGATCATGCTGCGGACCTTACTGTTCAATTGAACATGCTACCGGGTGTTGTTGATAACGGACTATTTGTGGATATGGCGAGCACAGTCATTCTTGCCCATGCGGACGGTAGTATCGAAGAGCTTCATCGTTCTTAATTTGAAAGAGGGTGCTTCCTATAGGTATAAAAGAACTACCCCTAGTGGATGGTGAACTTGTTCTCCGGTGTGTGGAGAAGAAGGATCTGCGCGAACTCTATGAATTGATTTATAGTGATGACATTCCGGAATGGAAGCAGTGGGATGCACCCTATTATCCTCTCGAACACGAAAGCTATGAAAGTTTTGAACAAGGGATGCTCAAACGTATGAACGTTGATCAAAGCGAGTCCAAACCTGTGTCGATCCGTATCATAGAATTTGACGGACAAATCGTGGGTACGATCAGCTATTATATAGAAGATGAGTTATCCATGTGGCTGGAAATTGGGATTGTGATATACAGATCTGCCCGATGGGGAAGCGGAATTGGTACGCGGTCACTTGTGATGTGGTCAAGTCATTTGTTTGAACATCTACCTCTGGTTCGGGTGGGATTGACCACATGGTCCGGCAATGAACGAATGATGCGTGCGGCTGCAAAAGCCGGGTTGCAGGTGGAAGGGCGAATGCGGAAGTGTCGTATCGTTCGCGGGGAATACTATGATTCAATTCGTATGGGAATGCTTCGCGAGGAGTGGGAGCAGAAGCTTTCGTCTAATGCGAGCGGAAATGTAAACAACTGATGGAGGATTATTGAAATGCTGAACACGGAGGACAACCGGGAACTATCTTTACAATTATTTGTGGTTCTTGTACGGGCCTACAATTCTGTGACCTCACGTTCCAATCGGGACATCCAGAGTCATGGACTGAATACGACAGAATTTGGCGTGCTTGACTTGTTATATCATAAGGGACCACAGGCGTTGCAAAAGATCGGTGAAAAGGTACTGATGTCCAGTGGTAATATTACGTATGTTGTAGATAAGTTACAAAATAAAAATCTGCTGTTTCGTCGGCCATCCAAGGAAGATCGGCGTGTGATTTACGCTGAATTAACCGAGGAAGGAAGACAATTGTTCACAGAGATATTTCCTCAACATCACCAGGTTATCATTGATGCTTTGGAAGGACTGGACCCTTCAGAGAAAGTGGATGCGATACGGATGTTGAAGAAGCTGGGCTTGGCTGCAGAAGGGAAAACTGACTTGCGTTCATAACGCAGGTCAGTTTTTTTGTGGAGCACGAAAAGTATAGCAGATACTGGCTGAGTAACTTGCATGGTTCTACATAATATAGGAAAATTATTCTATACATTGATAGCGCAAACGCATGCTTATCAAAAGTTCATGTATAATGGAACAGACATATGGAGAGCGGAATGGATGGATAACAGCATTAAAGATCACGTAGATGAACCTATCCCAAACTGCAAGTTAGCTAACGTCGATCTCATTCCCGAGTAGAGGAGGGATGCGTCCATGAGTCATCGAGAAGCAGGAGAACACTTACTCCAACAAGCCAGTAACTTGGCTGATAAAATAACGGAGAAACAGTATCTCAGACAGCCCGATTTACTTGAGAGATTTGGCGAGAATGGAAAAATGCGAACCAAACAGGATTCTGAGTATAGCTTGAACTATTTGGCCGAAAGTGCGCTCGCACAGAGTCCTCAACTCTTTACGCATTATATTGCGTGGCTGAAAGTTCTACTTGAGGGTTACAAGGTATCGGCAGAAGACCTGGCGATTAATCTCAATCTGATTAAAGAGACATTGGAAGAGGAATTTGACCATCCGTCAAAGGCGCTTCTGCTCGATTATCTGGAGATGGGAATATATAGAACAACACAAACGGAGTCACATGCAGGTTACATTAATGAATCCATGCCTTATGGAGAGGCTGCTCAATCGTACTTGCAGTGTTTGCTTGATAATAAACGAAAAGAAGCCTTTGAGATCATTGAAGTTCAGTTAGAAGCCGGGGCGACGATTCGTGATATTTATCGATATATCTTTCAGCCTAGCCAGTACGAAATAGGGCGATTGTGGCAATGCAATCGGATCAGTGTAGGACAGGAACACTTTTGTACGGCAGCGACCCAGTCATTCATCTCACGTCTCTACTCACGCTGGTTGATGGATAACGGTCAGGATAAAAAGCTGGTTGCCACCTGTGTAGGCAGTGAACAACATGAGATCGGACTACGCATGCTCACAGATGTGTTCGAGATGGAAGGTTGGAATGCGTACTATCTGGGAGCGAATGTTCCCAATGGAAGTGTAGTAGAGGCCATAGAGCGCCATCAGGGCGATGTTGTTGCGATTTCAGTTACGATGACGTATCATCTTCATCTGGCCAAAGAGCTCATCCATCTAATACGTCATCATCCGGCAACGGCACATGTGAAGATTATGGTTGGGGGATATCCCTTTAATATTGATCAGGAGCTGTGGAGAACGATAGGAGCTGACGGTTATGCTTCAGGAGCTAATGAAGCAGTTGTCGTCGCAGAACAATTACTGGCTCAGCCAGTTTCATGTGATCATCATGATATGGTTAGGGATTAGGAGAGGGGTGATGTGGTGCCTGATGAGAACGGAGAGATACAGAGGCTGCGCAGAACGATTGAGCAGTTATCGGATCAGATGATCCGTAGCAGAGAGCAGGAGGAACGGACGCTTGCGGAATTCTCGGATATGAATAATGAACTGGTCACACTCCAGCGTCTGCTTGCGAAGAACAATATTAGTCTTGAAGCCGCACGTCAGAAAGCAGTAGATGCAGGTGAATCTAAAAGCGCATTTATTGCAGGAATCAGTCATGATTTTCGTACGCCATTAAATGGAATATTGGGGATGGCTGAGATGCTGCGGCTGTCTCCTTTGTCTGAAGAACAGGAGAATTCTGTTTCTGTTATACAGGATGCTGCCAGACTGCTGCTTAAGCTGATTCAGGATCTTCTGGATTTGTCCAAACTTGAGGCGGGGCAGATGCGACTTGAACTGGGGGATGTGGATCTGCAAGAAACGATACATTATATTGTTCGTTTGCTTGAACCTCAAGTCAGAAAGAACGGCAATCAGTTATCGGTAGACTTTGATTCCAGAATATCAACTCTTCTGGAAGGGGATTCAACGAGAATTACGCAAGTGCTCATCAATCTAATTCAGAATGCAAACAAATTCACATCAGAAGGTACGGTACGGATACGAGTTACCCTTATTAAGAATGATGAGATTACTCAAATGATCCGATTTGAAGTGAAGACACAGGGATTGGTATCTCGGAAGAAGATCAGAACCAATTATTTCAACCCTATATGCAGACAGAACGAGGCCGTTCGAGCGAGTATGAAGGAACGGGTCTTGGATTATCGATCTGCAGATCGCTCGTAACACTGATGGAAGGTCAGATCGGAGTAGACAGCAAAGAGGGTGAAGGATCAACATTCTGGTTCGAACTTGGGCTTAACAAGAAACAAGGTAACCCGTCCGCTCCCGAGTCCGGCCCACCGTTGTCTGAGCAGATTCAAGCCCAGGCTGTGGGGGATGAAGCTTCTTCCGTATCTGTCTTGTTGGCCGATGATAACGTGATCAACCGGCAGCTTGTTATGTTGCAACTCAAAAAGCTGGGAATCACCCAAGTGGACGCTGTCTTGAATGGGGAGGAAGCAGTAGCTGCTTTTCTCAGCAAAAAATACAGTTTGATTCTAATGGATTATATGATGCCATTAATGGACGGCTTGGAAGCAACACGCAAAATTCGCGCGATAGAAATGGATGAAATGCGTCATGCCACCCCAATCATTGCGATGACAGGTAATGTTATGCAAGGAGAGAAAGACAAGTGTAGGGAAGCCGGAATGAATGACTTCATCGGTAAACCGTTCACGTTGGAGATCCTTAGTACGATGATCCAGAAGTGGCAGCAACCTTCTGAATCGACAGAGGTACTGAATATGAGTATCGTGCATGAGATTGCGGAATTAAACACCGATGGCGATGGCTCACTTCTGGGTATGTTATTGGACATGTATCGTACCGAAACACCTGGCAAGATCGAAGTGCTGCGTAGACATATTGTTTTGGGAGACCATGCAGCTGCAACAGGGGTAGCCCATGATCTGAAATCAGGTAGTTTGAGTCTGGGGATTCGTTATCTATCGACTTTGTTTGCCCAGGTAGAGCAGTTCTCCAAGGAAGGCCAATCGCGTAAAGCAGAACCGTTGCTAGATACTTTGCTGCCTGCTTTTCAAGAAGCATGTGCGGCCCTGCAACGAGTAAGTAAGAATTGAACACATTGTAATTAGGAAGGAAAGGTAGGTCACGTTCATGTTATTCTACGGACTTGGGGCACTGATTCTGATCGTTCTTGCTCTTCTATGGGCAGGAGGGCTTTATTTTTTCAAAACTGCCATTCGACGTACGCCCAAAACGTTTTTGGTGGATAATCCGAATCTGATGCCTGAACCGGACAATGAAATCATCAGCAGTGCTTCCGATCTGAAGTGGCTTGATGCTCAGCCTACAGAAGAGATATCTATTCAATCGCATGATGGATTAAAACTGTATGGTACATGGCTCGGTTCCAATAGTGGGTCAGATCAGACGGTTATTCTGGCACATGGTTATTCGGGGAGAGGCAGAGAAATGGCTGGATTCGCCAGGTTTTATGCTGAAAAGCACGGCTATAACGTACTCATGCCAGATGATCGAGGTCATGGACAGAGCGAAGGGCATATCATCGGTTTTGGCTGGTTAGATCGGAAGGATTATGTCCAGTGGACCAACTGGGTGCTGGAAAAGGTGGGTACACAAGGGGAAATCCTATTGCACGGCATATCCATGGGAGGAGCAACCGTACTGATGACAGGTGGTGAAGCTCTGCCAAGCCAAGTTAAAGCGATTGTCTCTGATTGCGCGTATACCTCCGTGGAAGAAGAACTGAAGTTCCAATTGAAGCAATTATACAAACTTCCTGCATTTCCGTTCATACCCGTCACAAGTCTGCTCTCCAGATGGAAGGCAGGATACTCTTTCAGGGAGGCATCCGCGCTGAATCAACTTGCCAAAGTCAACGTGCCTGTGCTGTTCATCCACGGTGAAGCTGATACGTTCGTACCAACAGAAATGGTGTACAGGTTATACGAAGCTTGTCCGACCGAGAAAGAATTGCTCACAATTCCCCGGGCGGGCCATGGCACAGCGTTTCAAGTGGATCGCATCCGATATGAGGCAGCACTGGAATCCTTTATGAAAAAGAATCTATCGCCTTCGTGCTTCGTGCCTGTAAGTTCAGAGGCCAAGTAAAGGCGATGACCTTGTGCTTGTAGGCATGCCGATGAATAAAGGGGCTGGGCATTTAATTGATTTTTGTGTGGCAATCTGGGTATTAAGTAGAAGATGCAAAATCATTTTCTAATTGATGGGGGTATCTTGATGGGAAACGAACAATTTGAGGCTGCGCGAAAAGCAGAGGCAGGTTATCATTCCAATTTCTATCAGAATAATGAATTATTCGCCTCTGGTACCTGGATGTCGAGGCCCATGCCTATGGTGATGGATATGCTGGAACGTCTCCTTGCTCACAAGGAGGAACTGCGTGTTCTTGATCTGGGATGCGGAGTCGGGAGACATACGATACCGATTGCACAGCGTCTTGCCCAGACCAACAGTGAAGTCATCGGTGTGGATTTACTCGATGAGGCAGTAAACGGACTTCGCAAGTATGCGAAAGAATATCAGGTTGATCATATCGTGCAGGCGGTGAAAGCCGATGTTGAACATTATGCTGTGGAGCCAAACTATTTTGATTATATAGCTGCTTGTTCTTGTCTGGAACATGTCTCGAACAAGCAAGCCTTCATGGAAGCGATAGACCGGTTACAGGCCGGAACTCGTACAGGGGGCATTCATTGTATTACGATGAGCACCAATGTGGAGGAGAAAGAAATCAATACAGGTAAGGAGATTGAACCATTAATTGAACTGAACTTGTCGACCGTTGAAGCGATCGCTTTGCTGGAGGATGCCTACGAAGGTTGGAATATTCTACTTCAAGAACATGTTACACAGACGATTGAAGAGGAAAAGTATAATGAACCGACACAGTTTCGTTGTGAACTGCTTCGTTTTGCTGTACAAAAGCAATAAACTCTCCGCCGGGATCTGACAATGGACCCGGCACTCTTAATGTGTAGTCTGAAGGGAGATAGTCAAGGATGAATACATATGTAATAGGGATGGATGGAGGAGGGAGCCATACGCGTGTGGCTGTCGCCGATCAGAACGGGAAGCTTTTATCCTATGTGCAAAAGAGTGGTTGCAACCGCTATCACGATACTAATGCTGAGCAAAATGTGCTGGAAGCTATCGCCGAAGCGATAACTCAAGCCGGGCTCAAGCCGAGTCAGATCGCCTCCATTCAGGCAGGGATGGCAGGCTTGAATCAGCCTGAAGATACAGTTTGGGCTGAGGCATTACTCGCTCGTACGGGGATTACAGGCAGGATCAGTGCAGTAAACGATACGCACATCGCACATACAGCGGCCTTCGACGGTGAGCCAGGCATTGTCGCTATTGGAGGGACGGGCTCTTTAATCCTTGGCAGAACGGAACAGGGTTCTTGGATCCGCAATGATCAGTTCGGTCATTATGCGCCGACAGCAGCACGTTTTTTGGCTTACGACACAGTGCATTCCATTCTTGCAGGACGTTATGGGCCGCAGGATCAAGCTTGGATTGAGCAGGTGTTGGCATATTGGAATGTTACCTCAGTCCGAGAGCTCGCTGCGCTGGGGGTAGCCGGTTTTGCCGAAAATAAACAGGCGACCAACCGGAAATTTGGTCAGATGGCGTCTATGGTGACTGAAGCTGCTGCTCGCAATATTCCCCTCGCTGTTAGGGTATGTGACTCGGCTGCTGACACGGCCGTTGTGGGCATCTTGATGCTTGCATCCTGTTTTGAACATCCAACAGTGTCCTTGAATCTTACCGGAAGTTGTCTGAGTTCGCCATTTATGGTGGAAGCTGTTCAGAAAGGGCTGGATGCTGCCTATCAACCCAATGGAAAAACAATTCAATACATGACTAGCCATCTGCCAGCAGTTGGAGGTGCATTGTTGGATGCATATCATTTGGCGGTGATCAAGGTACCAGACGACGTCTCGGCTGTGCTTCAATCGGAGCTGAATCGGCACACGACTTGAACTTTTAGAGGCTAACGACTACAATACGATAACGGAAACAAGCAAGGTATAGGAGGAATCAAGGTGTTAATTAATTTGAAATCACGCATACAGGAGCCGGAAGTGCAGGAACTGTTGTCCTATTCGGTCTTTCCTGATCCGGATCACTTGAACCGTGCGTTGCAACAATATGTAGAGAAGGACGAGCTGCAAATGGCCGGTTACGAAGATGAAGGACAGTTGATCGGTCTGATTGGATATGAGAAGACAGGAACAAGTGAGATTACCATTCATCATATCGCGGTTTTGCCTGAAAACCGCTTCAAAAATTATGGACGCGGTATGATCTCACAACTGTTGGCAACATACAATCCCGATAGACTGATCGCTGAGACCGAACTGGAAGCCGTCGAGTTTTATCGGAATACGGGGTTCGTGGTGTATAGTCTGGGTGAATTATACCCAGGTGTGGAGCGATTCCGTTGTGTGCTTGAAAAAGAGGAAGATACAGAGGAAGAGTAACACAGAGAAATTTTATTACTTTATGAAGTATATGGATCATAATCATTACAGGATGTTGGATTTGGCAATTAGCTGAGTCGGACGTCCTGTTTTTTTGTTTTTTTATCATAAAACCAGGAAAAAAGTATTGCTATAAGAGATTGTTTCATTATAGAATAGTTTCACAAGAGAATAGTTCGCCAAGCGAACTATATAGATTCGGGAAAGGAGAATGAAGAATGAATACACCGGATGCGAAAAGTTTGGTGAACCGCTATTTGGATGCTTCCTTTCTGGTCAATAAGCGGTTCGATACGCGGATACGTGAACAAGTGGGGCAGACCATAACGACCGATCAGTTTTGCGCACTTCGTCTGATTGAAGAGAAACCTTCCTGCACACCCTCTGATCTGGCAGAGCTTCTGTGCATAGGTAAGAGCAGCATTACCGCTTTGATCAACAAGCTGGTGGATCGCGATCTGGTCCATCGGGCCGGGGATGAACGCGACCGCCGCGTTGTATATCTGACACTGACGGATACCGGACGACAGGTATACAGGGAAACAGAACAGGAAATACAGCAGATTCTGGAGCCGTATCTGGTTCATTTTAAACCGGAAGAGGTTCGAATTTTCATTGAATCTTTTGAGAAGCTTGCAGCTTTGCTAACGCATGAAGGAGGACAGGAGAACGAATGAGAGCGATATTGAAAGCAAGATGGTGGTTAATGGGGCTATGGGTTGTTGTAGCTGCCGTTTTGATGTTTACTGCCCCTAACATGAGTGAACTCATTCGGGAGAAGGGGCAGTTTTCGGTTCCTGAAGGGTACTCTTCCACCCAGGCAGCAGCGATTTTGAATGAAGCTGCAGCACAAAAAGGAGAGCAACAGGGTAGCCAGATCGCGCTTGTGTTTTATAACCCGGATGGTCTGGGTACCACGGGAACACAAGAGGCAGAGCAGGCCATTAAGAACTTGGAGGCCGATAAGGAGAAGTTGGGCATTCTGTCCATTCTGGAACCTTTTTCTCAGCCTGAGTTGTCCGAGAAGATGATCTCAGCTGATGGCAAAACCATTCTAACGTCACTATCCATCGATCAGGGAGATCGCACGGTCAAGGAAATGCGAGAAGACCTGAATGAATCATTGAAGTCCGTCAATGTGGAGCACTACATAACCGGTAAAGGTCTGATTGACGAGGATACCATCGAAAGTTCCCAAGAGGGGCTCAAGAAATCGGAATATATTACAGTTGTCTTTATTTTACTTATTCTGTTCCTGGTCTTCCGTTCGTTTGTAGCTCCGTTTGTACCACTGCTGACGGTGGGGATCAGTTACATTGTATCGCAACAGATTGTTGCATTCCTCGTGGATGGAGTTGACTTCCCGATATCCACGTTTACACAGATCTTTATGGTCGCCGTCATGTTCGGGATTGGTACGGATTATTGTATCCTGTTAATCAGTCGGTTCAAGGAAGAACTGGCTCATCATGAGAATACGTGGGATGCCATCATTGCCACCTATCGTACTGCGGGTAAAACGGTACTCTTCTCGGCTCTTGCCGTGCTGGTTGGATTCATTGCCATCGGCTTTGCCCAGTTTATGTTGTACCGTTCTGCGGTTGCCGTAGCTGTAGGTATTGCTGTGATGATGCTGGCCTTGGTGACCATCGTACCATTTTTCATGGCGGTGCTGGGCAAGAAGCTATTCTGGCCGTCGAAGGGTTCACTTGAGCATGCCGAGAGCAAAATTTATGGTGCCGCTGGTCGCTTCTCGCTGAAACGTCCATGGGCTGCGCTGCTTATCGTTGCAGCTGTCTGTGTGCCTCTTCTGGCAACCTACGATGGTAAACTGTCGTTTAACAGTCTCGATGAGATTGGCGAGAAATATGATTCAGTAAAAGCATTCAACATTATCTCTGACAGCTTCGGTCCGGGTGAATCGCTGCCGGGTCAGATCGTCATTCAGAACGATGAAGCGATGGATAATGCGAAGTATATGGCCGTTGCAGAGAAAATTAGCCGGGAAGTAGAGAAAGTAGCCGGAGTCTCTGGTGTCCGCAGTATGACACGACCTACGGGTGATGAGATTAAAGATTTTGAAGTTACACAGCAAGTGGGAACATTATCTGATGGACTGGGTGAAGGCAAGACGGGGCTGGACAAAATCCGTGATGGTCTGAGTGAAGCCAGCAGTCAGCTAAGTAAAAATGAACCACAGTTAAAAGAAGCTGCTGATGGAGCGGGTGAACTTACCAAAGGAACCACCCAGTTGCAATCGGGTATCACGCAGCTAAGTGAGGGACTTGGGCAGATTGAAAAAGGCATTCGAGATGGTTCTGCAGGTGCAGGGGATCTGAAAGCAGGGCTCCAGCAAGCCAAAACGAGCGCAGATCAACTTGCGCAGGCGAACAATCAGTTACTTGAAGCCTATCGTCAGGCAGGAGCTGGTGTCGCTGCACTGGGGGATGGAACCCGTGAGCTGGAGCAGCAGCTGAACGGGGTTTCAACGGCTCTAACCAGTCTGTCCGAATCCTTCACAGCACTTGAAGAACGTTATCCTGAATTACAGCAGGATGCTGACTACCAGCGTATCAAAGGCACGATAGGTGAAACGGGTTCTGGCACAGCGCAGCTTGCTCAAGGTTTGGGTCAGATTAAGACCAAACTTGGGGAAGCCGCAGCTGGAATTAATCAGGCCAATGAAGGTTTTGCCTCCGCAGCAGCCGGACAAAAAGCACTTGCCGATGGTCTTGGCCAGATTGTAACGGGAATCAGTCAGCTTGAGAGAGGTCTGAAACAGGCCGCTGATGGTCAAGGGAAAGTCATTAAGGAGATACCTTCCATTCAGACCGGACTTGGTCAGCTTCAGGGTGGACAGGAGAAAATTCAGCAAGGCTTCTCAGATCTGAGTGGTCAACTGACACAACTAACGGATGGCTTGAATCAAAGTGTCGATGGTATTAAACAGGTATCCGGGGGACTGGATTCAGCTCAAGACTATCTGACACAATTGCAAAATTCACCGGATTCGGATCTGGCAGGCTGGTACGTTCCTGAAGAAGCACTGAGCAACAAAGACTTCACACAGGTATTCGATACGTATCTGTCCCAAGACCGGAAGACGATGACTATCGACGTTATTTTCGCCGAAAATCCATACGGAACAGAAGCCATTGATCGTGTCCCTGACATTGAGGCTGCTGTGCATCGTGCGGTACAAGGCAGTACGCTTGAAAAAGCAGACATCGCCATAGGCGGAGTTACCAGTACGTTTGCAGATCTGCAGGAGATCTCGAATAACGACTATACACGGACTGTAATGCTGATGCTGGCAGGCACATTTATTATTTTGGTTGTGCTGCTCCGCTCGATCATTATGCCGCTGTATCTGATCGTTTCCTTATTACTGGCATATTTCACATCGATGGCGTTAACGGAAGTGATCTTTGTTAATATCCTCGGATTCGCAGGCATCAGCTGGGTTACTCCGTTCTTCGGATTTGTCATGCTGATTGCACTCGGTGTGGATTATAGCATCTTCCTGATGGACCGTTTCAATGAGAACAAAGGCATGAAAGTACAGGATGCCATGTTGTACGCGATGAAGAACATGGGGACCGTTATCCTCTCGGCAGCGGTCATTCTGAGCGGTACATTTGCTGCCATGTATCCATCCGGTGTTCTCTCGATGATGCAGATTGCTACGGTCGTCCTTAGCGGACTGATCTTGTACTCTTTGCTGTTCTTACCATTCTTCGTTCCAGTGATGGTGAAGATGTTTGGCCGGGCCAACTGGTGGCCATTCCCTAACAAGGAACAGGCGGATTCCGCTGATTCGGATCGGACCATAGGCATGTAATACTTTGCAATGGATTAGGCTCTGCCGCGTTATGCGGCAGGGCCTTTTTTCTATTTTTTCACCTCTAAAAGAAAACTACTGCCTTGTGCAAAAGAAAGGTTGATGCCTAAGGACACCATCCCGCGCCTTGTCGTCCCACTCATCATAAGATATAGAGCAGTTCATTATTGTTCAGAGAAATCACAGCAGAGAGGGGCGACGGGATGGTATATCGATATGTGGCTATAGGCGATTCATTAACGGTAGGTACAGGAGCGTTGCTGGGCACCGGCTTTGTTCCTTTATATCGACGAATGGCGGAAATGAATGTCCGTGCGTTTGTATCCATGGAAAATATGGGCGTCAATGGACTGACTTCGGGAGAAATGTTACAGATGATCTCATCGCATCCCCGAGTACGGCAATCGCTGCGTGAAGCGGATATTATTACATTATCCATTGGTGGGAATGATCTGATTCGCACGTTTAAAGCAAGTGGTGGCATTCCGAATGCCAGCAAAATGACACAGGTGCTCGGAGAAACCCGCAGTAATGTATCCCAGATCATGCGGCACATTCGGCAGTTGAAGGGTAACAGTGAGTATATGGTCCGATCCATCGGATTGTACAACCCGTATCCACAAGTGACGGAAGCTGCGTACTGGGTGCGCCAATATAATTCATTTCTGAATGGAGCGGGATCAGGAAACTATGCGTGTGCTCAGGTCTATGACAGGTTTGAAGGTCGTGAACGTGAACTGTTATTCTGGGACAAGGTGCACCCTAATGCAAGAGGATATCGTGTCATTGCAGAACAGCTGAATCGGATCAGATATTATCCGTTCTCTTGAACTAGAGAAGCATGGATTACGTTGGAACAGAACTAGACCAAGCAGTGGAGTTCCTTTAAGATAAATAGATGACAGTTCCATTTTGTGAGATAAAGGGGTTAATATTTGGTGCAAAACATCGATTCCGGTTCCCTCCATCATTCAGAGCAGCAACGTATATCCGAAGTGTTGGCCTTATATGGTTTCACATCGGACTGGAAAGGTGAGCGTGGAAAAGGTGGAATGAATAATTCTACCTACATGCTCCATGTAGACGGGACTAGTTACGTACTGAGACAATATGAAACACATAATGATTCGATGAAAATCGCCTTTGAACACGAGGTGCTGGAGGCCCTCAAACGTTCGAACTTTAAGCTTGATACGCCTTCACCTGTAAGACGGTTATCTGGTGAGGGAGGTACATTCCTTGCTATCAAAGATAGCCTCACAGGTCACACCAAAATCGTCACTCTGTTTCATTATCGGGAAGGCGTCAATCCGATCTGGCATACGCCAGTTCAATTGTTTGGGCTTGGTCAAGCAGCAGGTGCTCTGTCTTCTGTTATGGCTACGCTGGACATACCCCTTGAACCTGTTTACCCGCCTTATTATCGAATTCAGGATGCGTATCCGCTCTGTTCACCCGAACGATTATTACAGCTATGCACATCGCCGCCAGTGCAATTGGCCGCATGTGCGAATGAACTGAAGCAACTTAGGGTTACACTACCAGATTTGTTTGAAGCACTGCGTGGAATGGAACATCTGCCGCATCAACTGGTTCATGGGGATGTGAATGCTTCTAATGTGTTGGCAGATGAGCAGGGTGAAATCTGTGCCATATTGGATTTTGAATTTGCCACTTGGGATCTGCGGGTAATGGAATTGGCTGTTCCGATGTCTGATCTTCTGACTATGGACAAGAGTGAAGATTGGATGTGGCAAGCACAAGAGGGCTTGATTAAGGGATTTCGGGCACACGTCAGCTTGGAACCAGAAGAGCTGTTAGCGATACCGCGATTGATTCTGCTACGTAGTCTGGATGTGGTCATGCATTTCATCAGTCGCATGTTCGAGATGACAGATGAACCGGAAGTGGCTGTACAGCAGATTGTGAAGCTCAAACAGCGGATCGATTGGATGCGGCTGAATGAAGAACGATTGCGTGAAATATTGGTATATTAAGCGGTTTTCAATGAATAAAGTGCACTGAATTCTGCTACAAGGGCAGAGATCAGTGCACTTTTATTGGTTAGAAGAGTTATATATGAATATTACAGCGTATAGCGGATGACATTACAATCCACGCTTGCGGAACCAACTGCGGACAGCCCAGCGGCGCTCCTGGCGTTTCTTGTATTTGGGCAACGAGCGATAAACGTTTAAGGATTGCTCATAAGCCTGCTTAGCATCTGCATTGTTTCCGAGTGAACGATGTACCGAGCCGAGCAGATAATAAGCTTCACTGGATGAAGAATGAATCTCCTGAAACTGATGCACGTAATTCAGCGCTTTGTCCCGATGTGTTTCTTTGAAGGCTCCAGCAAGGGTTAGATATGGGCGTCCGTACTTGACTCTAGGGTTGATACCAAGGGCTTGCAAAATATGGCGTTCGCCTTTTTCGATATTACCCAAATGCAGCTCAGTCGTCCCCAGTGCCTCCCAATACTCAGCCGATTGTTCGTATGGGCGTTCCAGTTCAAGCAATAAAGCATGTGCCTCACTGTAACGTTTGCGCTCAATCAGCAGGCGAGCCAGCTCCAGCTTGGATGATACTTCATTGGGGCTCATCGCAAGTTGTTGCCGAAGCCGGGAGATGTTACGCATACGCTTGAGGGGTTTCGTGAAGCTTGGGAATACGCCAACGTAACGACGATCCAGGAAATACAATATAACGAGTAAGATCAGAATGGCAATGAACGGATTACCTATAATCCGCCACAGAAGGCCAAAGATAAGAAATTTAATTAGCACAAGGTCAACTCCATTTATGATGTAATCGCGTTTCGTACACTTAAAATATACTTCGATTGATCCAGCGGATTAACCCCTCTCCGTTTGCGAGCATGAGTCACATCCGCAGGACAGTCCTGGTATCCGGCAAACGAAGTCGTGAGTACCCCGCGGCCGCCAGTCTCTGAACGCAGCTTCACCGGATAATCCATTGAGGTTGCCAGAGGCATGAGCCCTTCAATAATACAACGTCCACCACCGATGACGGGAGCCTCGAAGGTTGCCCGCATATGTACCAGGTCGCTGAGGGCCTTGCCACCGTATTCCTCCGGGACCGTCAGCCTGAACTGAAGGAGTGGTTCCAACAAGGTGGTACCTGTTCTCGCCAATCCATCCATGATTCCCATCGGTGTGGCTACGACAAAATCAAGCGGGTGGGTATGCCAGACATGATGTTCCCCTTCCACAAGTGTGATGCGCAAATCGGTGACTTCCCAACCGAGCATGCCTTGAGACAAGGCTTCGGGTATCCGTCGTTCGACTTCGTTCTGATAACGTACCAGCAGGTGATCGGCCCTTACGGTCGAGGTATAGATCAGACCGCTTCCACGAGGCAAAGGTTCGATCCTGAAGCGGAGGATGGCCCAGCAGGGCTTTGGCATCGTATAGGCAATGTAACCTTCTCCGGCTGCACGGGGTGTCTCCTTGTAGATAACGGATGGCGGATCGAACACGACATCCAGTCCGAAACGACTCAGTAACAAGCTGGATAAAATCTCAAGCTGAATGGTGCCCATGACCTTGAGATGCAATTCTCGTTCCTCTGGCAACCATTGCAGGTCGAGCAAGGGATCTTCATCCGTCAACTCCTGCAATGCTGCCACAAGATCGGGGTAACGTGCCGGGTCTTTGCCATGTACTTGCACCGTCAACAACGGCACAGCCATCTGTGGCAGAGGAGGTACACCCTCGGGACTACCAATAATGTCACCCACATGCGTGTCGCTCAGTCCGTAGAGTGCAGCAATCTGTCCTGCGTGAACGGAACCGGTATCCGACCATTTCCGTCCGTCCATGCGGCGAATCTGAGTGACTTTTTCTTCAAGTTCCCGCGTCGAATTATGAATGGTATCCCGATTGTGCAGGCTACCACCATACATGCGGACATAGGCTGTGCGTCCCATCGAGCGGTCGCGTTCAATTTTGAACACAACACCAGATACCGGAGAGTCCACAGGCTGTGCAGGTGGAGGCAGAAATGCAAGGACCGCATCCAGCAATGCCGTGACGCCGATTCCTTTGCCAGAAGCACCATAACACACAGGGAACATCTCACCCTGATGCACATGCCGCAGGAACACTTCATTCAGATCTTTTTGAGATAACGGAGTCTCCTGAATGTAAGCTTCCATGACCTCTTCGTCCAGTTCGGCAAGGATCTCGACCAGACCTGGAATGGAAGGGGGGCAATCTGACAGAGCATCTTGATTCGGATTCCAGAGGGAGTCGATGCCATGAAATGAATCTTCATGGATATGGCATGTTTGGATTTCGCATGCGAAAGGGGACAGGGTGGAACGAATCTGCTCCATTACCACTGAGGCAGACGCGCCAATCCGATCCACTTTATTAATATAGATAATGGTAGGGATGCGAAGTGAACGAAGGGCATGCCAGATGGCTTCGCTCTGGGACTGAATTCCCTCCACTGCTGAAAGAATCAGAATAGCACCATCCATCACGCGCAGCGTTCGCTCTACTTCGGAGCTGAAATCAATATGCCCAGGCGTATCAATAAGGTCAATGTTGGTATTCTTCCAGATGAGAGAGGTCATGGCCGCCTGAACGGATATGCCCCGTTCTTTCTCAATGTCCAGCGAGTCTGTGGCTGTTGTTCCGTCATCCACACGTCCGGGACTGCGGACGACACCACTTTCGTATAACATATGCTCGGTTGTGGTGGTTTTCCCCGCATCTACATGGGCGAAGATGCCAATATTCCTGCGATTTAATTCGTTTAACATAAGATGTTAAGCTCCTCTGACAACGGAACGCAATGTTTCCGACAAGTAATAATTACAGATTATCATACCACATCTGCCATATGGAAGAATATGTGGATATATATGATTAGAGCCATGGACCTGTGTTCCAGAAGGTTTCTATTTTAACGAGAACTGTTCATGGTTCTGCGGTAGGCTGCGGGTGTAGTGCCGGTTAATTTTTTGAATTGACGATAAAAATGGGGCAGACTGTCAAATCCGCAAGCATCCGCTACGGCGGCCATCGTCTCATCCCCTTGCACCAGATGTTCTTTGGCCATAATGACCCGTCGCGCTAATGCGTAATCCGTCAGAGTCATCCCCGTGTACCTTTTGAAGGCACGACTGAAATGGGCAGGGGATACCGCGGCATACTGGGCCAGTTCATGCAGGGAGAGGCCATTCCGAAGGTTGTCATCAATATGACAGATCGTGGAAGAGAGCCATGATGGACCCGAAGCGGACTTCCCTGAATTCGCGGGTCCCGCGGCTTCCAGACGTTCCAAAAAAACGAGCAGCAGTTGCAGTCTTAACAGGGCCGCATGGGCACTCAGGTGATGTCCAAGCTGAAATTCTGCCTGAATGTCATCAATAAGCGAGGCCACCTTGGTTTGCTCCTCTTCGTTCAGATGTCTCTTATATACCCGTAGTTTGCGACAACGTTCAAACAGGCCCAGTAAGGAAGAAGCAGCGCCTCCGGCGGTCGATGCCAGTAATCCCGGACTGAAGAATATTGCGGAAGATGTGACCGGGTTGCCTGCATCCGGCAAGGCACGGTGTACCGTGCTACCTGGAATGATAAACAGATCTCCTTCCTGCATATTCTCAAGACCCGTATCAATAAAAATGCTTCCCTGACCTCGATATACATAGATAATTTCATGCCAGTCGTGAAGGTGATCCGGCAATTCGTTCTGGGGTGATTTTGTGTCACTATACACCAAGCGAAAGGGGATACCTGATTCTGCTTGAATGGTCGTACGAACAGGTGAACGCTCCATAGAGGCTCCTTTCCAAACGCGCGTCTTCAACGAGATATTATACCTAGTCATGAGAGAGTATATTTACCGCAATATAAGCAATTTAATTTCCTTTTATTGATGATACAATGGATTTAAAGCGTTTACAATATAAGGGTGCAAGCCGTCGGGCGGCATTCAGAGTGTACAAATAATCGATGAGGTGAGTGTCCATGTCGGCAAGCACGAAACGTCCCAGGTTGAAGCTGAATCTGCTCGGAAGCGATGGTCAGCGCAAGTGCAAGGAGATTATGGAGCGTCCTGTGAAAGTTTTGCAGATCGGAGAAGGTAATTTCTTACGGGGGTTTGCAGACTGGATGCTCCATGAGAGTGCCAGACAAGGCAAATTCCATGGAAGTGTAGCTGTTACTCAACCACGGCCAGGAGGCAAAGCCAAGCTGGAGCAGATTCGCGATCAGGATGGCTTATATACGATGATTACGCGTGGACTGTCTCAAGGCAAGCCGGTTGAGCGGACAGAGTTGATATCTATTTTCTCACAGTGTATCAATCCATACGAAGAATGGGAGGCTTTTCTGAACCTGGCGGAACTGCCTTCACTTGAGTTTGTCATCTCCAATACAACCGAATCAGGATTGAAATATACGTATGCAGACTATATCGAGAGTGAACCCGTTCAATCATTTCCGGGGAAATTAACGGTTTTCCTGCATCAGAGATACTTGAAATTTAATGGAGACCCATCCAGAGGTTTGATTCATCTGCCATGTGAGTTGCTCGAAGGCAATGGTGATGTGCTGCGCAGTTGTGTCCTCCGTCACAGTGAAGATTATGGGTATTCGGATGGCTTCCGTTCATGGATTGAGAATCATAATGACTTCCTGAACAATCTGGTAGATCGAATTGTCACAGGTGCGCCGACCCGGGAGGAAGCCGATGCCTTGACGAATCGCTGGGGGTACGAAGATCAATTGATTAATACGGCAGAGCCATATCATTTCTGGGCCATTCAGGGTGATGAATCACTGGACAAAAAACTGCCACTCAAGCAGGCGGGCCTCAATGTACACTGGGTGAAAGATCTGAAGCCTTTTCAGGTACGCAAGGTTCGGATTCTGAACGGTGCACACACGCTGATGTCTTCTCTTGGTATTCTGCAAGGCAAGCAATATGTGAGAGAAACGATGGAAGATCCACATTTTGGCCCATGGATTAGAGAAGCTGTACATCAGGAGATCGTACCTGCTCTGGATATGCCTGATCATCATCTGGAACAGTATGCGGAAGAAGTATTCGAACGTTTTCTTAACCCGTATATTGATCACAAATTGCAGGATATTGCATTAAATACGATTGGGAAATTCAAAGTTCGTGTGTTGCCTACTCTTTTGGCCTACGAGCAAAATCAGGGAAGCTGGCCGGAACGTTTAATCCAGGGATTTGCCGGATTATTGTGTCTTTATCGTCCTGTAAATACGCCTGAAGGCTACAAGGGACAACGACTGAATGGGGAAGCTGTACCGTTACGGGATGACCCGGATGTTCTAGCTGCTTTAGCTACACATTGGGAGGGTTATGACTCACTTCATAGGAATCAGGAGCAACTGAGCAACCGAGTGGCGGCCGTGTTGTCGGATACCCTGATCTGGGGCGAAAATCTGGATGCAAGAGAAGGGCTGCGTGCAGCAGTTGTTCGTGAAATCGGTTTGTTGGAAGGTGAAGGGAAATGAACACAACAAGTACAATCAATGACTGGATTGCCATACAACCACAGGATGATGTCATTATAGCGCTTCGGGATTATGCCAAAGGAGAGCGTATTACATTGCCGGATGGTGTTTCCTTTACACTGCTGGATGACGTGCCAAAAGGGCATAAGATTGCTGTGCACACCCTGGCGCCAGGTGATGATGTGATGAAGTATGGTTTCTCCATCGGTATTGCCAAGGAGCAGATCGAGCAGGGAAGCTGGATTCATAGTCACAATCTGAAGACAGGTCTGCATGGATTGCTTGAATATGAGTACCAACCGACAACTCAGGTTCAGACGGACCTGCCTCCCGAACATCTGCGTTCATTCGATGGATATTTGCGGCCTAACGGTGAGGCAGGCATACGTAACGAAATCTGGATTGTGAATACGGTCGGGTGTATCAATAAAGTGTGTGAAGCGTTGGCGCGTATGGGGCAGTCACAATTTGGAAGTCGGGTAGATGGTGTATATCACTTTCCGCATCCGTTCGGGTGTTCACAGCTTGGCGATGATCTGAAGTACACACAACAGTTACTGGCTTCCTTGGTGGAGCATCCGAATGCAGGAGGTGTGCTGGTTATCGGTCTGGGCTGTGAGAACAATCAAGTCGATGAGTTCCGTGAATGTATTGCTCCGGAATACCGAGGCAAAGTACGGTTTCTCAAAGCACAGGAAACAGATGATGAGCTTGAGGAAGGGCTTCGACTGATGGAAGAACTTGTGGAGATCGCTGAACATGAACAACGTCAGCCGCTTCCGCTCAGCAAACTCAAAATTGGCTTGAAGTGTGGCGGCTCTGACGGGTTATCCGGCATTACAGCTAATCCGCTGGTTGGTTCCGTTGCGGATATGCTGGTTGCTGCCGGGGGAACGGCCATTCTGACTGAAGTTCCTGAGATGTTTGGTGCAGAGACGATCTTAATGAACCGGGCTGCCAATGAGCAGGTATTTCAAGATTTGGTGGATTTGGTTAATGGCTTCAAGCAATATTTTGTGAACCATGGCCAGAACATTTATGAGAATCCTTCACCTGGGAACAAGGCTGGAGGCATCACGACACTGGAGGAAAAGTCACTTGGATGTACGCAAAAGGGAGGACGTTCTTCGGTAGTCGACGTTCTGCGTTATGGCAAACGTGTGACTCAAACCGGTCTCAATATTGTGGAAGCACCCGGTAATGATCTGGTGTCTGTTACCGCACTATCTGCGGCCGGTGCACATATAGTGCTCTTCACAACAGGGCGGGGAACTCCATTTGGAGGCCCGGTGCCTACCGTTAAGATTGCGACCCAATCCGATCTTGCGAATCGCAAAAAACACTGGATTGACTTCAATGCTGGCCAGTTGTTGGAGGGGCGGACGATGGATGAGGTAAAAGTACAGATGTTCAGCCAGCTGATTGATATTGCTTCAGGACGGTCACACACACTCAGTGAGCAGCATGGATTCCGGGAGATTGCCATATTCAAGGATGGCGTGATTCTCTAAATCCAGTATGGGTGGAGTCGTTATCATCCGGGATGCATCATAACGTGAAACGCAGCTAGTCCCGGTTGCATCTGTGACAACCGGGATTGGCTTTATTTAGATTCCAGGGATGCCAAGTGATCTCGCGATGCTTGATAATGCGACTGGCGAAGCATGTTGCTGCAGTTGGGCAACCAGCAGTTCACGAGCTTCTGCGACGCCGCCTTCAAATGGCTCAATGCCATGACGTTTCATCCACTGACCAGCAGTCTCATATGCAGAGCTGTTCCAAGCGACTTTACCTTCTGCCAGACCTTCTTTTTCTTTGGTTCCACTAATCACAATGGCTGCACAGCCCTGAAGGTCCAGAAGACCGCGGTCAAATGTCTTTTTGTCCTCTTTTGCCCCATAACCGGCCTGTGATCGCAAGGCCCGTCCATCGATGCCTTCCTGTTCTTCAACCAAAGAATAGAGTTTGGATGCTTCTCGTGATAGTAGACCCGCTTCATACTGTTCCTCAATGCTTCTGGAATCGGCAAGTAGTCGGTGTACCCAAGGGAAGTATTCGCGCGAGACGAGAAGCGCTTTCTTTTTGACGAACTTTCCATATGCAGCAATGCCCTCTTCAGCCAGGCGTGAGCGCCATAACCAGGGATCGAGTGCATCATCCTTGTGCCAGTGTTCTTTGGGTGTTAACGATGACAGCGAAGGATATTCGGCAAATAGAGGGGCCAGTGGGAGCAGTCCAATAGACTGGATTCGCTGTACTGCTTCTTCGTACGTTACTACAGGTTCATATGTCATGATATCAGCAGGCTCCTTTTCGTGTGTAGTCAGGCTACGACTTGATTGAATCAAGGTATTTTCGGCTCACTTCCTCGGCATGCAGGCGAATCTCGTTGCGAAGTTTGAGGGGTTCGATGACCTCAGCCTCACGTCCTAATCGGTAAAAGAATCGTACGGCCCACTCCCATTCCCCTGATGGACAAAGGAATGATAATTCCCAGAGATCCGGGGAAATTTCAGTCATCTTTTCACCAATATGCTCGTCCTGTTCGGCTTCAATCATTCCCCGATAACTCAGTTGCACCTTAACCAAGGTGGGCGGCTGTTCTGGAGGTTGCGGCTTGCTCCGCTGTTGCTGTGCCTGTTCGTTTAGCGACTGTGCTTCCTGTGGCTCGATCGCCTTGACATCGATAATTCGGTCGACCCGGAACAGACGTGGTTCACCGTGTTCGATGGAATACGCTTCACAGTACCAGAAGCCTGAGGAAGCATAGACCCGTGTAGGACAGATATGTAACCACCTCTGACGAGATGCGGAGCGATACAGCACAATCAGCCATCCTTGTTCAGGTATGCAGGCTAGCAGCGGGTCGAGGTGATGCAGGATGTAATTGCGGTCTGGGATGTGATGATTCAGTTGTTTGAGCATGGGATCCATTCGGGCCATGATATCATCCGGAATGATGGCTTTAACTTTGTTCATTAGTGTCCAGCGTTTCTCATGAAAGGGCGTATCCGAATAGCGGCTCAGGCCCTCAAGAGCAAATATGAGCGTCGCTGCTTCTACCGGGTCCAACTGTAATGGGGGCAATACGTAACCCTCCATAAGTCTGAAGCCGCCCCCCGGCCCGGAAATGGCAATAATGGGTACATTCATCTCGGAGAGGGACTGGATATCCCGGAGAATGGTGCGACGGGAAACTTCAAATTTCTCGCCCAATGAGTGTGCCGTTTCGTGACCATGCTGTAATGCCATAACGATGGCGGCAAGCCGATTTGTTCTGTTCATGTCAGCCACTCCGTTTCGATCTTTGCGCCGCCGGAATGTGATGTCGTAGTATATTTCTATTGTAACAGCCTATAAGTGACATCATGAGTGTCACCAATATTTCAGCTGTATCCTTATTCTGCAATTGATCAGCTGCATGGTTCACACAAGCAAGTTCCGGCGGGCTTCGTTAAAATGTGTTTCTCGTCCAATTCGCTTTGCATACTGATATTTCCTTCTATCAAAAATACTACAGATAATGCCAAAAACCCGTATCCGATGTAGACGGATACGGGAAGTAGCAGCTTTTGGCAGAAAGAAGACGATAAAGGTCTGAAATCTATACCAATGTCCTCAATGAAGACAATAACAAGTATATAAGAAAAGAATATGTGACACTTTGTATCACGGTATATACCGAATAACTTATTTCATTTCGAGCAGTTGCACTCCGCGGGCTTCAATCTCAATACTTCCCGAAAGCTCGCGATCAGTAAGCAGATCATGCGCCTTGGTTGTACCCAGATTATAGGATTGCGTGGAAGCATTATGATTCATGACGAACAGGTAGGGTTTGCCGTCTTTGGTTCGTGCGCTTACTTCAACACCTTCTGGTGTCTCCAGCAGGGACTCTACATTCTTGGCTGCTGCAAGCTGTCCCAGCAAACCATCCAGGAAACGTTCATCAGGGTCGGATGCAACGTACCAGGCTTCACCTTGACCAAAGGTGTTACGTGTCACAACAGGCATGCCTTTATAAAAGTCGTCTCCATACTCCGCGATGACTTCAGCTCCTTCACTGTGCAGCAGGTCACACAGCATGCCGCAGTCATATTCTCCTTGAAGATCGCCGTAGGCTTCTTTGAGGACAATGCGGTTCTTTTGCTCAGGCAGCAGGGCATCAATCTCTTCCACCCAGATTCCGAGCAACTTACGGAGTTCTCCCGGGTAACCACCGGTTGTCACGAGATCGTTCTCATTGACAATACCACTGAAGAAGGTCGTCAGGAATGTTCCACCTGCTGCAACATACTTCTCCAGTTTGGCGGCAAATCCTGGTTTAACCATGTAGAGGACAGGTGCAAGAACGATGTCGTATTTGCTAATATCCGTATCTACACTGACGATATCCACCTGGATGTTACGACGGAAGAACGCTGCATAGTATTTATGGATCTGATCTACATAGTTGAGGGCAACCGTAGGTCCGCTTGATTTTTCGATGGCCCACCAGTTATCCCAATCGAACACAATCGCTACTTTGGATTCAACAGTAGCGTCCAGCGTCGTGTCGCCAAGGATCTGCAACTCCTTGCCCAGCTCAGCAACTTCGCGGAATACACGTGTATTCTCGTGACCGGCATGCTCAATAACTGCACCATGATATTTCTCACAGGCACCGATGGAACGGCGGAGCTGGAAGAACATGATGGTGTCGGCTCCATGTGCAACAGACTGATAACTCCATAGACGCATGACGCCAGGACGTTTCAATGAATTATACGGCTGCCAGTTCTGCTGACTTGGTGTCTGTTCCATAAGCATGAACGGTTGACCATCCTTCAGTCCGCGCATTAGATCATGGGCCATTGCTGTGAAACTGACGGGTGTAGCGAGACCGGGATAGCTGTCCCAGGAGACAATATCCATGTATTTTGCCCATTTGAAATAGTCCAGTTGCTTGAAGAATCCCATCAAATTGGTTGTAACGACGGAGTCCGGAATATGTTTTTTGATCGCATCGTATTCCAGGCGGTAACAATCCAACATGCTGTCGGAGTTGAATCGGGAGTAGTCCAGCGAGATTCCCTGGAATGTTGAATTATTGTTACCCCAGTGTTCGCTCAAGTTGCTTGGTAATACAATCTCATCCCAATCGTAGAAGGTATGTCCCCAGAAATTAGTGTTCCATGCTTTGTTGACCTGTTCCAGAGTCTGGTAGCGCTCTTTCAGATATACGCGGAATGCTTTCTCACAGTTGTCACAGTAACAGTCACCGCCATATTCATTGGAAATATGCCATACGAGAACTGCGGGGTGATCCTTGTATCGTTCGGCCAGTTTATCCGCAATCTTCTCGGAGTATTTACGATAGGTGGGGCTGTTGGGACAGGAATTATGCCGCCCACCAAATTTGCGTTTGCGTCCATCGGCATCTACACGAAGCACATCCGGATATTTCTTCGCCATCCATGCCGGATGAGCAGCCGTGCTCGTTGCAAGGCATATATAGACGCCACTCTCATAAAGACGATTAATCAGCTGGTCGAGTTCTTCAAATTGATAAGTAACTTCATCAGGCTGAATCAATGCCCATGAAAATACGTTGATTGTCGCGATATCAATGCCGGCCAATTGGAACATGCGCAGGTCTTCAAGGTGGGTTTCGTGATCCCACTGTTCCGGGTTATAATCGCCCCCGTAGAACATTTTGGGTAGTTTGCTGCTAATCAATGTGTTCACCTCTTGTATAAGAATAATCCTATATTATATGATACATATGACTTTTAAAATATAATAAAAGTAATGGCCTATATAAGAATATGGAAGTATATTAGGGCTTGTATCGAAGGAGGTATCCCGTGTTTATCTCACCCCGACATCAACGATATTTCATGACATCACGTGATCAGCCGCTGCCCCTTTTTATTGAGAGCCTTGGTTATAACGGCAATCAGGAGAAGGTATCCAGACCTGTAGGGTATCCGTGTTACCACTGGCTTCAGACTGTGAAAGGAGCCGGAGAATTCAAGTTTGCCGGATCTACGGTAGTGCTGGGGGAAGCATCCGGTATTTTGCTGCCACCTAATGAGCCACATGAATATGTGCGGTCCCAAGGGGAGTGGGAGACATTTTACATTACATTTGGGGGTTCACAGTGTCCGGCAATCATGGAGTCGCTTGGATTGGGTGAAGCGGCGTTCCATCAGTGGGAGCAGGGCAGCGCGTTCAACAATTACGGTCAGGAAGTGCTGGATTCGATCAGCAGTGATCAGGATTTGTCAGGACTCGAAGCATCAGCGGATATATACCGATTTCTGATTTTACTCAAAAAACATGGCATGACGGGCAATCGTTCTTCGATCTCACATGCCGTGGAAAGGCTCGCTCCGCTCATTGCATTCATGGAACAGCATTACGCGAATCCCGAGATTGGTCTCCAACATATGGCTGACCTCACGGGGATCTCATCCAGACATCTGAACACCTTGTTTAAACAATCCTTTGGCATGACCGCTTATAGTTATTTCATTCTGCTACGCATTCGCAAAGCCAAGGAAATCATGACCGCAGACCATGGACCCACGATCAGGGAAACAGCAGTCAGGGTAGGGTTTCGAGATGCAAGCCATTTTGTAGCAACCTTTCGCAGGATAGAGGGAGTCACGCCTGAACAATTCCGGAATTTATACTAACCTGTACCTATTTGAACAAAAAGTGATGCCAGGAAGGTATTGATGCCGTAGGGTCATTGCCGTTATGATGGTATCGATTCCTGAGATTCGAAAACGATTAAACGGATCTATGTCCGTTGTACTTAGAGAGGATGATCGAAGATGACAACAACTATACCCTTATGGGATCATGCTGCACCTTATGCAGCCCAGGGCCATGAAGACGAAATGCCGCATTTGATTCCATTTATTCAGCCCGGTTCCGAGAGCGCTGTCATTGTGTGCCCAGGGGGTGGCTATGGATTTTTGGCGGATCATGAAGGTGCTCCAATAGCCGAACTGTTGAATCGTGCGGGAATAAGCGCATTTGTCCTGAAATATCGCGTAGCACCTCATCAGCATCCTGCACCGATTACAGATGGCCAGCGTGCCATACGTTATGTTCGTGCTCATGCCGAGCAGTATGGCATCAATCCTTCCAAGATCGCGGTACTTGGTTTCTCTGCAGGCGGACATCTTACTGCAACACTGGGAACGCTGTACGACGAGGGGCAGCCAGATCATGAGGATCTAATTGAACGCCAAAGTTCACGCCCGGACCGGGTTATTTTGTGTTATCCGGTCATTACGATGGAGTCTTATGGACATGCCGGTTCCCGTGAAAATTTGCTTGGATCAAATGCGTCTGCCGAGCAGATCAAGGCATTCAGTGCGGAACAACAGGTGAGAGCGGATGCTCCAGAAGCATTCATCTGGCATACCAGCGATGACCAGGCAGTACCTGTGGAGAATAGCTTGCGTTACGCACTTGCATTGGGCGAGCATGGGATTCCCTATGACTTGCACGTTTTTGAGAAAGGTTCACATGGTCTGGGATTGGCTGAGGATAACCACGCGATTCGGGTATGGTCGGATCTTTGTCTCACATGGCTCAAGAATCAAGGCTGGTAATTTTTCTGGCTGGTATCAAGTGAACGGTCCTAACCAATCGAGTAATCCGTATATTAGCGCTTTGAAGCGAAGGAGAAAATAACGATGAAATTGCAAAAAAACGACAAGCTTTTGTTTATCGGAGATTCAATTACGGATTGTGGTCGGGAACATCCTATAGGTGAAGGCAGTTCAGGTCTGGGCCATGGTTATGTTGCACAAGTCTATGCACTATTGCGGTCTATCTATCCGGAATTGATGTTGCGTATCCAAAATGTGGGTAATGGTGGAAATACGATCCGTGATCTGAAACAGCGCTGGGATCGTGATGTGCTGGACCTTAAACCGGATTGGCTGACGATCATGATCGGTATTAACGATGTATGGCGTCAGTTTGATAACCCGTTGTCAACAGACTCGCATGTGTTTCTTGAAGAATATGAATCCACATTGCGTGAACTGGTAGCATCCGTTCGTCCAAACCTGAAGGGTCTGGTATTGATGTCTCCTTACTATCTGGAGGCCAACCCGGAAGACCCTATGCGGGCAACGATGGATATATACGGAGAAGCAGTTCGCAGGGTAGCGCGTGAGTATGATGCAGTGTATGTGGATACACAGGCTGCATTTGCTCCATTTTGGGATCATTTCTATACGTCTGTGCTGACTTATGACCGTGTACATCCAGATGCAACAGGCCATATGGTACTGTCCAAAGCATTTCTGGATGCCATCGGGTTCGAATGGTCAGGCGGCATCAAATCTTAAAAAGGACGTGATGGCATGAGCAACGTAACCGTAGCAGTACACATCCCGGCATTGCTGGGGGAAGGCCCGAGCTGGGATGCAGAGAACAATCGATTATTGTGGGTGGATATTGAAAGTTTCAAGGTGCATGTGTATGATCCGGCTACAGGGCAGGATCAAGCTTATGATGTCGGTGAACATGTCGGCGCTGTTGTTCCATATCGTGGTGACGAAGTTCTGGTTGCTTTACGCAGTGGATTCCATACATATCACCTGCTCACGGGTGAGCTGCATGCCATTGAGGACCCTGAACAAGATAAGGATACCAATCGTTTTAATGATGGCAAATGTGATGCACAAGGCCGCTTCTGGGCAGGTACGATGAGCTTGAATAATGAAAGCAAAGCCGGATCTCTGTACTGTTTGGAGCAAGGGCAACCCGTTCGCACAATGGTACAAGGTGTATCCACATCCAACGGCTTGGGCTGGAGTCCGGATCGGCAGATCATGTATTACATTGATACCCCGACTCGTTCCATTGACCGGTTTGATTTTGATCTCGCAGCAGGTACGATACAGAATCGGACAAGCGTCATCAACATACCGGAGGAATTCGGTTTTCCGGATGGGATGACAGTCGATGGTGAGGGTATGCTGTGGGTTGCCCATTGGGGCGGAGGAAGAGTCACTCGCTGGAACCCGGATACATCAGAACTGTTGCAACAGATCGAGGTGCCGGCAGATCAGGTCACATCCTGCTGTTTTGGTGGACCGGAGCTCGAAGATTTGTACATTACAACAGCACGTACTGGCATTAAGGAAGAACGTCTGAAGGAGACACCGGAGGCTGGCTCGCTTTTTGTCATCAGACCTGGGGTTAAAGGCCAGGAGACTCACGCTTATGGTAGCCTGAAGTAACATATGAAAGTCGAAAGATGCTGTTCTGACAGCATCTTTTTTTGTTGTGTAAAAAAAGATCAAACACTGAAAATATTATACAAAAATCAGAATTTCGACAGAGGGGTTTAGAGATTGCCATCGAATGTTATTTATTGAAAGTATTATCCAGATAACCGCGAAATAAGAACAATTATGTAAGCGCTTAACATCATGACTGAAAGGGGGTGATGCTTCTTGTATAAATGGATGCATTGATTCGTCTGGCACGCCATCATCAGCATGATGAGACAGCGGGGATAGACCAAAATGCAGTAACGAAGTTAAAGAGGAGGATAAGTTGATATGAGAACGTTTATGGGGAAATTGCGAATGATGAGCCTGACGGTTGCTGTGGTAACGGCTTCGCTGGGAGGACTTACTGGGACTACAGCAGCGGCACCGAGTGAAGCCTATGAGTGGAAAAATGTGGTGACTGGTGCAGGAGGCGGGTTTGTACCGGGTATTATTTTCAACGAGTCGGAAAAGGATCTGATCTATGCCCGTACGGATATCGGGGGAGCTTATCGCTGGAATGCGACTGACGAGAGCTGGATACCGTTAACGGATTTTGTCGGCTGGGATGACTGGAACAAAAACGGTGTGGACGCACTGGCTACGGACCCGGTTGATCCCGATCGGGTGTATATGGCAGTTGGGACGTATACGAATTCGTGGGACAAAAATAATGGCTCCATCTTGCGCTCTACGGACCGGGGAGATACATGGCAGACGACAACACTCCCGTTCAAAGTTGGCGGCAATATGCCAGGGCGTTCAATGGGAGAGCGTCTGACTGTGGACCCGAATGATAACAGCATCCTGTATTTTGGTGCGCGAAGCGGTCATGGGCTTTGGAAAAGTACCGATTATGGTGTGACATGGAACGAAGTCACAAGCTTCCCGAATCCGGGGAACTATGTGCAAGACCCTTCGAATGAATACACAAGTGACATCGTAGGTCTGGCATGGATTACGTTTGACAAAACAACAGGTTCTGCAGGGCAGGCAACCCAGACGATCTATGTGGGTGTTGCTGATAAAGCGCAAAGCGTATATCGCAGTACGAATGGTGGCTTGACTTGGTCAGCTGTCGCTGGACAACCTACAGGTTATATTCCACATCATGGTGTGCTGGATGCTGATGGCAGTCTTTATATTACCTACAGCGATGGTGTAGGTCCTTACGATGGGGAGAAAGGCGATGTGTGGAAGCTGAACACCTCAACAGGTGTCTGGACCAATATCAGCCCGATTCCAAGCAGCAGCACGGATAATTATTTTGGATATGGCGGGTTGGCAGTCGATGCACAGAATCCCGGTACTTTGATGGTTGCTACATTGAATTCATGGTGGCCGGATGCTACTTTGTTTCGCAGCACTGATGGTGGAGCGAATTGGACGCGCATATGGGAATTTGACGGATACCCGAACCGAAAATTACGTTATACACAGGATATTTCGGCAGCGCCATGGCTCACCTTTGGTATCACTCCTGCCCCACCCGAACCATCTCCAAAACTGGGCTGGATGATCGGTGACCTGGAGATTGATCCGTTTGATTCGGATCGCATGATGTATGGAACGGGTGCTACGATCTATGGAACGAAAAACCTGACGGACTGGGATGACGATAAAAAAATCAATATTTCAGTGATGGCGAAGGGTGTTGAGGAGATTGCCGTACTGGATCTAATCAGCCCACCAAGTGGTGCACATTTGTTAAGCGGGGTGGGGGATGTCTCCGGATTCCGTCATAACAATCTGGATCAGGCCCCATCTACCATATTTACGAGCCCGAACTATTCTTCCACAGAAAGTCTGGATTTTGCCGAGTTAAGTCCGAATACGATGGTTCGTGTAGGTAAAGCGGATTATGCTGCTGATCCAAATGCGAAATCCATAGGTTTGTCCAGTGATGGAGGTACAACGTGGTATAAAGCCAATGCAGAGCCTGCCGGCACAACAGGAGGCGGCACTGTAGCCATCTCTGCGAATGGCAATCGACTGGTGTGGAGCACGTCAGACAAGGGTGTACATTATTCAACGGGTGGCAATTCCTGGACAGCAAGTACGGGGATACCTGCACAGGCGAAAGTGATATCCGATCGCGTTAATCCTAACAAATTTTATGGATTTTCGGCAGGAAAGGTCTATGTGAGTGTAAATGGTGGTGCTTCCTTCACGGCATCGCCTGCGACCGGACTTCCGATTGAAGGAAATGCAGATCTGGATGCCGTTCCGGGGGTTGAAGGAGAACTTTGGTTTGCAGGCGGTAGTGAGGAAGAAGGCCCTTACGGATTGTGGCATTCCACGGATTCGGGAGCGACATTCACGAAGCTTGCCAATGTAGAGGAAGCAGACAGTATCGGATTTGGTAAAGCTGCTCCTGGACAGAGCGTTGTCGCGTTATACACGGTTGCACAGATCGATGGTACACGTGGATTTTTCCGTTCCGATGACGGCGGAGCCAATTGGGTACGGATCAACGATGATCAGCATCAGTATGCTCGTGTAACAACGATTACGGGTGATCCGCGTCTGTATGGAAGAGTATATCTTGGAACGAATGGTCGCGGAATTCTGTATGCTGATCGTGTGGGAGGTAACAATGGCGGAGGGGATGGCGGGGGTACAACCCCAGTGACCAACTCGGTGATTACACCGGTATCAGCCGAATATGATCGTAAAGCTGGTAATCAGGCTGATATTCCGGTCACGTTAACACTGAACGGGAATACACTTGTATCCATTCGTAACGGGAATACAACGCTGGTTTCAGGTACAGATTACACGTTGACAGGTAATGAGGTTGTATTGAGCAAAAACTACTTGGATTCACTGCCAAATGACGCCGTAGCACTAACTTTTCAATTTAGCGCTGGTAATGCTGCGACCTTGAATCTGCTCATCAAAGATACGACAGCTGCACCTGCTGGAACGATACGCATTGAGATGTTTAATGGCAGCACTTCAGCGACGGGCAGTTCCATTAATCCCAAATTCAAACTGACAAATACGGGGACTACAGCACTAAATCTGTCCGATGTGAAAATCAGATACTATTACACCATGAATGGCGATCAGCCTCAGAACTTCTTCTCTGACTGGGCGACTGCCGGAAGTGATAATGTAACAGGCACATTCAGTGCACTCAATCCGGTTCGGACGGGTGCTGACCACGTGCTTGAGATCGGATTCAAATCTTCCGCTGGAACATTGAGTGCAGGGCAAAGTACAGAGATCCAGACTCGTTTCTCCAAGAACAACTGGACCAACTATACCCAAACGGATGACTACTCTTTTGCAGGTAGCCAGACTTCCTATGCGGAATGGTCCAAAGTGACTGGGTATATAGCGGGAAGTCTTCAATGGGGAATCGAACCTTAGGCCCTCCGATCAAACACAATAAATGAATGAAAAAGGGAGTTCTGAGTCGCCAAACGATTAAAGGCGATTCAGGGCTTCTTATTTTGTCGAATTATAGTGTAAACTATAGAGAGTTACCATTGCTTATACGATCGTTTTAGGATATAAAAAGATGTACAATTATTTTTTAAAATTAATGTAACCGCTAACACTGGAAAGCGTTTATAACCGATCTATAATAGTTGGTATAACCTGTACAGATATAGAGGAAAGATTAGACAAGGGGGTCGCGATCATGAACCGGTTGTGCAAGGTGCTGATTGTTGACGATGAGTTTCTGGTAAGACAGGGCATAAAGCACCATATGAACTGGGAAGCCGAAGGATTTATCATTGTGGGTGAAGCATCTAACGGTGAAGAAGGATTACAGCAGGTGGACCTGTTAAAACCGGATATTGTGATTACCGACATTGTCATGCCTGTTATGGATGGCGAGACTTTTGTCCGCACACTAAAAGCCAGTAATCCACAGATTGAAGTGATTGTACTTAGCAGCTTCAGTGAATTTGAGTATGTACGTTCGACGCTTCAGCACGGGGCAGCAGATTACATCCTAAAACCCAAGCTGGGTACGAATGAATTATTGCAGGTCCTTCAACGCACAGCAGGTAAAATTCCGGAGTTACAGTTTGAGCCCTCGCACGATGGCTGGAGACTCGGACAACTGATGGAGAAGATGCTGTCAGGATTTATTGTGGACGAAGATAGCGATATGCCGATGATTCGAGACACCTTTCCGCATGAATCCTTTCGTTTGCTTGTGTACAAACCCATGAATGCTGAGGGGAATCCACTGAAGCTGGATCAGGAACAGCTCGAAAACAGGCTCCGCAGTGATCTGCCTGAAGTGGAATGTGCAATGGTTCCGGCAGAGGGCGCACTTCCCATCATGCTTCTTAATGTCGATCCTGCGAGAGATGAATGGATGGTTGAACGCATTAGACAGCTGGCTAATGAAAATGCAGCAGGACAGGGTAACCCTGGTTGGGTCCTTAGTGACAGCTTTACTTCATTTGAAAAGATGGGCATCGTATACCGTGAACGCTTAATCAAGCTAATGGAGTATCGCTTCTATTATAAGGATCGGCCAATTCTGGTGTATGGTGAACTTCCGCCGATGCATCCGGCAGGTTACCAGTTCAATGTGAACATGTTTTTGCAGCACGTGAAGCGTAACCGGGTCGAAGCGGCAAGAGAGTATTTGCAGGACCATGCGACAACACTTGGACGCGATTATATTGCCGATGTATTTGAGATCAAATCTTTTCTTGGTAACCTGATCTTCAATGTAACGATTACCCTCGCGGATATGGATGTTCAGTCTGCCGGGCTTGAAGAGAGCAAATATACGTATTTTAAAAATGTGGATGGGGCTTCAAGTCTGAGTGAAGTCATGGCTGTGCTTGATCAATTCATGACGGAAGTTCAGGAATGCACGGTTGGTACAGGTGGAAAACGAAGTGATCCGAATATGAATATGCTGCTGGATTACATGCATGAGCACTTTGACCAGCCACTCGGGCTTGCTGAAGTAGCCAAGCACTTTCATTTTAATCCATCGTACTTATCCAGCTATTTCTCATCTCATAAAAAAGAAGGATTCAATGAATACTTGAATAAAATTCGGATTGAAAAAGCCGAGGAATTGCTTCGGTCCGATGATGTAACGATCTCGGAGATCAGCAGCATGGTAGGCTATTCCGATCATAGTTACTTTTGCAAAGTGTTCAAAAAATTCACCGGACTATCACCAAGCCGATACCGGCGTAAATTCTGGGCATAAAGTCAGAAGGATAAGATCATGAAGAAATGGATGAACAGATTATCTCGTCTCGGATTATTTCCCAAGTTGTTCCTGGTTATGGTTGTCAGTATTGTTCTCGTCTCTGTACTCATCTTGTGGACGACCATTCACATGTCAACCAATCTGTTCACCGAGACGTTCAGTATCACGAACTCGAAGGTACTTAATCAGATCAAAACGAATTTTGAATCGTTTAACGAGGCCATTGCTGCCGTATCCAATAATGTGACTCAGAGTGGAGCGATTCGAGGATTCCTGTCTGAAGGAGATGCAGATTCCCTCACCATGGCCAAATCCTTCTATAATATGCGGGAGACGATGGACCGAATTCAATCCATAACGGAATCCTACGAAGTAGGGATAACGATTATCGGTATCAATGGGCGCAGTTATTCCACCAATCGTGCTCACCTTGAGATGTCAGTGGATGAATTGAAAGAGGAACCGATCACGGTGGAAGCCGCTGAGACGCCGAGTCGTCTTATCTTTGATGATTACCAAAACGATGCAACGGTCGGAAGTCAGCAGATGATCTCTGCCACGAAAGCACTGACGGATCGAACCCGCAGCCGACTATATGGTACGCTCTATGTCACCATGAGAGAAGAGGCGTTCCGGCAGTTCTATGCCAGCTTTACAAGTCGAGGCAATGACGTGGTCATTATGAACGAAAAAGGTGAGATTGTATCTTCGAATCGTGAAGACTGGATCGGGACAACTCAGCTGGATTTGCTGTCATATGCCCGAGAAATGAACAAAACGTCTCCGAGAAGCATCAATGCTCGTGTGATGGATCAGGATAGCGTTGTTCTATCGGAGTATTTACCGTTCTATCGGTTTTACATTGTCAATGTCGTGGATAAGGATCTGGCGATGGGTCAACTCATTGACATGAAGACGGTTGCCCTGATCTGTGCAGCTATCGTTGTAGGGGCTCTTATTCTGGTATTTCTCATCACCAGCCAGATTACCAAGTCCCTGCGCAGACTTGTGAAGCAGATGTCCAATATTACGAAAAGTGATCTGGACAACTATATCCCGGTGAGCGGAAGCTACGAGAGCAGGCAGCTGGGACATGCTTACAATTACATGCTTGATGAACTGCATGATTATGTGGATCAGTTAGTGCAGACCCAGCATGAACAACGTAACGCAGAACTTGCAGCTTTACAGAGTCAGATTAATCCTCACTTCTTGTACAACACACTTGCTTCTGTCAAAGTTTTGGTGCAACAAGGTAACAAGGACAGGGCAGCGGAGACCATTAATGCGCTGATCGGATTGCTACAGAATACGATTAGTGATGTGAGTCAGACCGTTACAGTTGAACAAGAAGTCGAGAATTTGAAAAATTATGTCTTCATTAATCACGTCAGATATGGAGGCCGGATTAAAGCAGCTTTCTACGTCGCTCCGGATTGTACACATTATCATGTACCGAAGCTGGTAATACAGCCGTTTATCGAGAACGCATTTTTCCATGGATTTATCAAAAAAGAGACAGGCACAATTCATGTTATGGTTTCCAGAGCGGGTGAATCGCTCATCTGTGAGATCATGGATAATGGTGATGGGATTGAAGGACTCGTCATGGGAGAAACATTGCCTAATCCGAAAAACAATCGTCAACTATTCAGCGGCATCGGAATTCGCAACGTGCATGACCGCATTGAGCTATTATATGGTTCACCTTACGGTGTCACGATTATGAGCAACGTCGGTGAAGGGACGAGAGTGACCGTAACACTGCCTTTGATCACGAGTTGAGTTGCAACCTAATCCAACTGAATACACCCGAAATTGAGATCCCTCGCTTCTGTGTTTCTACAGAGACGGGGGATTTTTAAGTGTCAGAGGAAAAATCAAAATACTTATTTGTACTATTTCAAGATCAAGAAATTACAAAATCAAAAGAAATTACAAAAAAACAAATTTAATGCAAGCGGTTTCTGTAAAGGTTTTCATTATGGCAATAAGATGACAAATCCATACAAAATTATTACTAACGAATGGCGATATGGGAATGATAAGATGATTACATCGAAAGCAACCGCTTTCAGAAAACGCAAACAAATTACACACAAAGAGGTTAAAGGGGAGTTGAATGTTTTGAAAAAAATGTGGGTATTGATGCTCGTTACAGTACTGCTGTTGTCTGCATGTTCATCCGGTGGTGGAGGTAATTCCGCTAGTGGTGGAGATGAAAAAACAAACGAAATTACGGTCTGGGCTTGGGACAAAGCTTTTAACGTTGCTGCAATGGAAACAGCAAAAGAAGCATATCAAAAAGCAAATCCTGATGTGAAAATTAACATCATTGAATACGCTCAAGCTGATATTATTCAAAAACTGAACACAGGTCTTAACTCCGGAACTGCCAGCGGTCTTCCAAACGTAGTTCTGATTGAAGACTATCGTTCACAAAGCTTCCTGAATGCATATCCAGATGCGTTCAAAGATCTGTCTTCCAACGTCACGGCTTCCGACTTTGCAGATTACAAACTCGGACCAACAGCGTTTGATGGCAAACAATATGGGGTGCCATTTGACTCCGGCGTTGCTGGTTTGTACTACAGAACAGATCTGCTGGAGCAAGCTGGCTACAAAGCAGCTGACCTGCAAGACATCACTTGGGATGACTACATCCAAATTGGTAAAGACGTAAAAGCTAAAACAGGTAAAGAGCTTCTTTCTCTTGACCCGAATGACCTTGGTTTGATTCGTATGATGATCCAAACAGCAGGTAAATGGTATTCCGCAGAAGATGGTAAAACACCTGACATTGCTACTAATGCTGCACTGAAAGAAGCTTTCATCACATACAAAGCGATGATGGATGCCAACATTGTTAAATTGCACTCTGACTGGAGTCAATTCGTTGCCAACGCCAATAACGGTAGCGTAGCAACAATTCCTACAGGTAACTGGTTCTCACCATCTGTACGTCAAGAAGCTTCCCAATCTGGCCAATGGGCTGTAGCTCCAATGCCGAAAATGGCTGGTCAACCAAACTCTGTTCACGCATCCAACCTGGGTGGTAGCTCTTGGTATGTTATGAACAACGTTCCTGGTGCAGATCAAGCAGCTGATTTTGTAGCAAAAACATTTGGTTCTGACAAACAATTGTATCAAGATCTGTTGAACAACATCGGCGCAATTGGTACGTACAAACCGGCAGTTGATGGCGAAGCTTATGCCAAAGCAGACGAGTACTTCGGCGGACAAAAAATCTTCACAGACTTTGCGAATTGGACGAAAGAAATTCCAAGCGTAAACTATGGTATCAACACATATGCCATTGAAGATATTCTGGTTGTAGAAATGCAAGCATTCCTGAACGGTAAATCAATCGATGACGTTCTGGCTGATGCACAAAAACAAGCTGAAGCACAATTAAACTAAGATACCCAAGGTAACTTATAGAACCCTAGGAAACATCGGAGCCGTCTCCCATGTCCGGCGCAAGTCGAACCGGATATGGCGAGAGGCTCCGTGGGTTCTACCCATGTTCCATGGAGAGAGAGGAGCCATACTGTGAAAGCCATGAATACAGGAGACAGTCTCCAAAAGAAAAATAATTTGACTGGATGGGCTTTTGTTTTGCTGGCTGTTGTCGGGATTGTTGCATTTTACTTCTACCCGATGATCCAAGCGCTGCTCTTATCGTTCAAGTCTGGTGTAGGAGCCAATCTTGAATTTACGGGCCTTTCTAACTACAAAAGATTGTTAGTGGATACAACGTTCCGTACAGCATTATCGAATACATTTATCTACTTGATTATTCAAGTGCCTGTAATGATTATTCTCGGTTTGTTTATTTCCGTTTTGCTGAATGACAGCACACTACGCTTCCGGAGCTTCTTCCGTACAGCGATTTTCTTGCCTTGTGTAACTTCATTGGTAGCGTACTCTGTTGTATTCAAATATTTGTTCGCACCAGATGGAATGGTGAATCAATTCCTGATGGGCTTGCACATTATTGGCGATCCAATTCAATGGATCACAGACCCGTTCTGGGCTAAAATTACGATCATAATCGCCGTTACTTGGCGTTGGACTGGATATAACATGATTTTCTATCTGTCATCTCTGCAAAACATCGATCAATCGATCTATGAAGCTGCAAGAATTGACGGAGCGAATGCTTTTACACAATTCTTCAAAATCACAGTACCTTTGCTTAAACCGATTATCCTCTTCACGTCCATCACATCAACGATTGGTACATTGCAAATCTTCGATGAGATCATGAATATTACCAAAGGTGGTCCAGGTAATGCGACCATGTCGATTTCACAATACATCTACAACCTTTCGTTCAAGTATTCACCGGACTTCGGTTATGCAGCAACAGTGTCATATTCCATCGTAATCTTGATTATTGTATTGTCCATCATCCAGTTTAAAGTGGCAGGTGATAATAAAAATGGCTAAAGCTAAAGCAAAACGGATTTTCACGTATGTGTTCCTATCCATCGTCGCCTTTGTATCCATTTTCCCTTTCTTCTGGATGCTGGTCAGTTCAACAAATGCATCAGTAGATGTAACCAAGGGTAGACTGCTGCCGGGTTCAGCCTTCATTGATAACTTCAACAAACTGATTGATTCGACGAATCTGGTACAGGCTCTCGGAAACTCGGCGATTATCTCTGTAATCTCCACTCTCTTGGCACTGTTTATTGGTTCCATGGCAGGTTATGGCTTCGAGGTATATCGCACGAAGTCCCGTGATGTCGTGTTTAATATCCTGTTGTTATCCATGATGATCCCGTTTGCAGCGATCATGGTACCCCTGTATCGCATGTTCGCAACAATCTCGGGAGTTGCACCAGTAATCGGAATCAACACGATGGCAGCAGTAATCTTGCCAACCATCGCAACAGCGTTCCTGATCTTTTTCTTCCGTCAGAACACCAAAATGTTCCCGAAAGACTTGCTGGAAGCTGGACGTATTGATGGTTTGAGTGAACTCGGGATCTTCCTGAAAATCTATATGCCAACCATGAAAACAACATATGCAGCGGCAGCAATTATTACCTTCATGAGTAGCTGGAACAACTATTTGTGGCCACTCATTGTATTGCAAACACCTGACCAACAAACGATTCCACTGTTGATCTCGAACCTCGGTGCTGGTTACTCTCCGGATTACGGAGTAATCATGACAGCGATCGTTATTGCAACACTACCTACAGCAATCGTTTTCTTCATCATGCAGAAACATTTTGTTGCAGGTATGGTAGGTTCCGTGAAGTAATGAAAACAGCATAATCCGTGCAAATGACGGGTGCAGGAAAGAAGAGAGGGCGCTGTTATAGCGTACCTCTGTCTTTTTTGTTTATCTAAAGCAAAAAGGAAATCCAGAGTAAACCTTGAATAAGTCAAACTATAACGTTTTAAAGGGAGAGAGAGCCGATGAAAGCAACAAAGGCAGATATCAACTGGTTGGGAGACGTAAGTGTATTTGAGGTGAACCGTCTTCATGCCTATTCCGATCACCGTTATTACCAAACGATGGATGAGGCTGTAAGTTCAGGTCCGATGTCCATGCGTTATGATCTGAATGGTACTTGGAAATTCAATTATGCCATTCGTCCGGACAGCCGTTCTGAATTCTTCTATACATCCGATTTCTCCAGTGAAGGCTGGGATGATATTGAAGTTCCTGGACACATCCAGCTTCAGGGATACGGACAGATTCAATATGTCAACACACAATATCCTTGGGATGGATTGAATGACATTCGTCCACCGGCACTGCCACAGGACAAAAATCCCGTGGGTAGTTACATTCGCACATTCCACCTGCCTACAGGTTGGGAGTCGAACCCGGTATATATTTCTTTCCAGGGCGTAGAGTCTGCATTCTACGTATGGCTTAACGGACAATTTGTAGGATATGGAGAGGACAGCTTCACGCCGTCTGACTTTGACTTGACGCCATTCCTTCAGGATGGAGAGAACAAACTCGCTGTTGAGGTGTATCAACGCAGCACAGGAAGCTGGCTGGAAGATCAGGATTTCTGGCGTTTCTCAGGCATTTTCAGAGATGTATATCTGTACACTGTTCCGGCTGCACACGTTCGTGATGTTCATGTTCGCACAGATCTGGACAAGTCATACACCAACGGTACATTGCAACTGGATCTGAAGCTGGAAGGAAAAGCTGTTGCAGGAGCGCGAGTAGAGGCTGAACTTCGTGATCGTGAAGGCAATTCCGTTAAAACATTTGAATCCAAAGTGAACGATGGACAAGTAAGTCTTCGTGAAGATATCGGTACAGTGAACCTGTGGAGCGCAGAGATTCCATACTTGTACCGTCTCTATATTCGTGTATATGATGCTGCGGGTGCACTGGTTGAGGTTGTTCCCCAAGCCGTTGGTTTCCGTACATTCGAAATGATTGACAAAGTAATGCACATCAACGGTAAACGTATCGTATTCAAAGGTGTGAATCGCCATGAGTTCAACCCGCGTCGTGGACGTGCGGTTACGAAGGAAGACATGCTGTGGGATGTTCGTACGATCAAACAGAATAATATGAATGCTGTACGTACGTCACACTATCCAAACCAAAGTCTCTGGTATGAGCTGTGTGATGAATATGGACTGTATGTTATTGATGAAATGAACCTGGAGACACACGGATCTTGGCAGAAACTTGGCGCCGTTGAGCCTTCATGGGTTATTCCAGGTGACAAACCGGAATGGCATGATATCGTTATGGACCGCGCTGTATCCATGGTGGAACGGGACAAAAACCATCCGTCCATTCTGATCTGGTCTTGTGGTAACGAATCACATGGTGGTGAAGTCATCTACAAGGTATCCCAATATTTCAAATCGGCTGATCCAACACGTCTGGTGCATTATGAAGGTGTATTCCATGATCGCCGTTTCGATGAGACAAGTGATATGGAGACTCGCATGTATGCCAAACCGGCGGACATTGAGGAATTCCTGAATGCAAATCCGACCAAGCCTTATATCAGCTGTGAGTACATGCATGCCATGGGTAACTCCATTGGCGGTATGCACAAATATACGGAGTTGGAAGACAAATACCCGATGTATCAAGGTGGATTCATCTGGGATTACATCGACCAATCCATTTACAAAAAAGATCGTTACGGCAAAGAGTTCCTCGCTTATGGCGGAGATTTTGGTGATCGTCCATCAGACTATTCCTTCTGTGGTAACGGGATCGTTCATGCTGATCGTAAAGTAACTGCGAAAATGCAGGAGGTCAAATTCCTGTACCAGAACATCAAGCTGTTCCCAGATCGTGAAGGTGTTAAGATCGTGAACGGTAATCTGTTTGCAGATACATCTGCGCTTGAACTGGTTTACAGCCTGGATCGTGAGGGACATGAAGTTCTACGTGGAACATTGGAAATCAACGTAGATGCACAAAGCGAGACGGTTGTGAAGCTTCCATTGAATGCAGCCTCTTTGGCAGGCGGCGAGTATGCTGTGAACACTGCACTTGTGTTAAAAGAAGCTACACTGTGGGCTGACAAAGGCGAAGAAGTGGCGTTTGGACAGTTTATTTTCACACAGGATCAGGTGAATGATACAGCCGAGACGGACCTGAACCTTGTAAGTGATGTACAGGTTATTGAAGGTGACGTTAACATCGGTGTTCGTGCTGGCAAGACGCATGCGCTGTTCTCCAAACAGTTCGGGACATTGGTTTCCCTTAAATTGTCTGGTCGTGAGACCATTGCCGTACCACCTGCACCGCTCTTCTGGCGTGCAATGACGGATAATGACAAAGGTATGGCGATGGGCTTCGAACTGGGTGCCTGGTATGCTGCAAGCCTGATGCCACGTTGTGTAGAGTGGAAAGCAGAACAGAAACCGGACCAATACCGGATCGAGTTCACCTACAAACTCAACATTTCGGAAGATGTACAAGTGAAAGTCGTATATACCGTTCATGCAGATGGAAGTGTTCATGTGCATAATACGTACAAAGGAACAGCTGGATTGCCGAACTTGCCAATTCATGCACTTTCCTTCAGAACATCACCTGACTTCGAAAACGTGGAATGGTTGGCGATGGGACCCGAAGAAAACTATGTGGACCGCGCATTCGGCGCACGTCTCGGTATCCACAGCAGCAAAGTAGCGGATACGATGGCGCCATATCTGGTACCACAGGAGTCTGGCAACCGCACGGGCGTGCGTTGGGCGAAATTGACGGACAACGCAGGACGCGGCTTCAAAATCGAAGCTTCTGCAGCTCCGGTTGAGCTGAATGTCTCACCATATACGGCATTTGAGCTGGAGAACGCACAGCATGCGTACGAACTGCCTCCAGTGCACTATACGGTCGTTACTGTAGCGGGTAAACAAATGGGTGTTGGCGGTGATGACAGCTGGGGTGCTCCGGTTCATCCGGAATACCTGATCCCTTCGGACGGCGAGCTGACATTCGAATTCGTCATTCGTGCACTGTAATTAATTAAAAGCATATTTGGATTAAAGAACAGAGGTCTTCGCTTGTCGGAGGCCTCTGTTTTGTTATGTTAATGAACAGCTTGGGTTGCACGTATGAAACCGTTCTCGTTCTGGTCTCGTAATGTACGAGATAGGAATCATAAGAGGGGGTTCAAGATGAGTAGAAAAGCAAAGACAGGTATATGGGTGACGGTGTTAGTCTTCTTGGGTATCATTGTTGGGTGTTTCATTTGGTATTTCAATACGGCTTCGGGTGAACGTGCACTCAAAACGATGAGATCCAATAACTCGGGCGGCCTGGAGCGGGTCGTTAAAGTGTACAGTGATTCCGGTGAATTGATTCAGACCTACGATGGCAAAATTGACGTTGAAGATACGGAATACGGGAATAAAGTATTATTCGATCTCAATGGAAAACGTGTTGTGATCTATAATGCAACGATTGTTGTTGAAGAGAAGTAAAGCGTAAAGTGCCAGTCTTGAAGAAGCGCTGGTGTGGAATTTGGAATGACACCCTATTGCTTATATGGTAAAATTAAGGAAATGACATAAGGGTCGGGTGAGATTGTTAAGGTGGATATGTACCTAATAATTCTGGTTGCAATGTTGGGAATGATCCTGTTCTATAGTCTGATCGGATATTTCTTAATTCGTTTCATTTCGAGAAAAGCATTCAAGCTTACGTTAACCAAATATGAAGTGATGGAGATTATGACCTGGCTCGCCGTGCTGTTTATTACCTTCATGATGATTAAGACAGGTTCCATGAATCTTCTCTTGCCGGTTGTTTTACTTATCATTCCATTAATCAATTTGCGACTTTCCAATCGGAAACATCGAGAGCTGAATTAGTATGGTCTTGCCAATCTTTCGGATGAGTTGCAGTCTGTTTTTGATAAAGCAGAAAGAGATTGGATGGTTGCAGACCGAAGAAGAAGCCGAAATAAGTGAATTTGAAGAAAAATATATCTAACAAAATAATTGAAAACATAAACAACAAAAAGAAGCCCTCTTTCGAGAGCTTCTTTTTCATGGGAGAGGAGAAACCGGACGAAGAGCTTATGGGGAAACGTAAGTCTTCTCCGCGGTTGTCTACGACACTTGTGATGTCGATAATTATAGAATCGCCCGATTGTTTTCTTTTTATACATATGCGTCAACAATTCGTCAACAATTTTCCAAGGCAAATGAAGACCGAGCATTTTTCAAACCGAACTCGAATGTGGTACGATAGCCGTATCAATAAACTTACATAGAGAAAAGGTGACTCGTCAGTGAGAGTGGTATCTGGGAGTGCGAAAGGCAGACCGCTGAAGGCTGTCCCTGGCACAGGTACGCGGCCGACCACCGACAAGGTGAAGGAAGCGTTATTTAGCATGGTTGGTCCTTATTTTGAGGGCGGCACAGCATTGGATCTGTTTGCAGGCAGTGGGGGTCTCGGTATTGAGGCGCTGAGCCGCGGCATGGACAAGGCTGTTTTTGTTGATTTGGAAACGAAAAGTATTGAAGTCATCCGCACGAATCTGAAGGCGACCAAGCTGGAAGATCAGGCGGCTGTATACCGTAATGATGCAGGTCGTGCATTGAAGGCACTCGCCAAGCGAGGCACAACGTTCGATCTGGTATTTCTCGACCCGCCATATCGCATGAAGAATGGGCACGAGTTGATGCTGACCATGCACGAACTGGAACTTCTGGAACCCGAAGCAACCATTGTACTTGAATATGAATCCAAACATGCTTACCCTGAGCAATTCGGCCCGTTTGAACAAACGCGCAAGGCTTTGTATGGGGAGACGGCAGTATCCATCTATTATTATGCGCCCGAAGCAGTTGAAGATGGAGAATCCATTACACCGGAAGAGGAGGCTCCTCATGACTGAAATGATACATCGACAGGAACGGATCGCCGTATATCCTGGGAGTTTTGATCCCGTAACGATGGGGCATCTGGATATTATCGCTAGAGCCTCGAAGCAATTTGATCGTGTCATTGTGGCTGTGTTGAACAATATGAGCAAAAATCCGCTGTTTACGGTGGAGGAACGCAAGGATTTGATCACAGAAGTAACCCGTCATCTACCGAATGTCGAGGTGGACAGTTTCCGCGATCTGACGGCCAATTACGTCCGGCAAAAGGAAGCTCAGGTCATCGTCCGCGGTATACGCTCGGTAACTGATTTTGAATATGAGTTGCAGTTGGCATCGACCAACAGCAAGTTGAACCCGGATGCGGAAACGATATTTATGATGACGAATCCGAAATATTCGTATCTAAGTTCCAGCATCGTGAAAGAAATCGCTCATTATCATGGAGATGTAACAGATCTTGTATCACCTGAAGTGGAAGTTGCACTACGTCAGAAAATCAGCGAGAAAACCGGCGGTTAAACCAGAAGGTAAGACCCGATAGACTAATCATGACTGCAAGAAGTAACACTAGAACCATGCATGCAGCAGGAAAAGCGCTCCATATGGTGTTCATTGTATATGTGTTGTCTGGATGATGTATGAGTAGCCAACTGAATGGTGTTGACAGGTCCTGGCCTGCATTCGTCTGTAATGTGGTCCAGGCTTGTGTGCTGTATTTGCTGAACGGCATCCAGAGGAACAGACTGATCAAAAAGGCGATGATCCCATGAGTCAGACGAACTCCGGCAAAGTACAACATGGATTTGCTGTCGGGTGCAGTTGTCTTCAGGACAGCAGAGACTTGCAGATGGGAGCATAGACCGCCCCATCCCAGAACAGCTGCAAGCAGGGACATCAGCAGGGCAGGTGTAAGTGAAGTTTGGCTCAAATGGTAGGTACCCAAATGAATCTCCAAAAAGGCCGGCCACAGTGCAGCAGAAGACCCGGGAGTCAGATAAAGGGAGAGTAGTCGGATAAATACGGCGAAACCGATCATGTAACCTCCGGTCATCATCAGAGTCTGCACAGCTTGGGATACGGTGTCACCCAGAAGTTTGCCAAATCCTCTTCCATCACGACGATGAGCCTCCCTGGCTGCCAGCGTCATCTCAGACCATTTATTGCGTCGTTTCAACATAGTGTGGTGAGGGATCGATGAGTGACTGGTGGAACTTGCAGGAATTACAGGGTGAGAACCAAGAGAGCTGCTTTCTGCCTGGACGGCTGCTGAGCCATCTGGATTTTTACGTTTACCCGGTGCAGGCAGGAGACGTACCGCAAGGATGGCAGCGATCCAGCCGCTGATCCAGTGAACCACTAAGAGGAAATATCCGGCGGCAGGCTGGTGAAGAAAAGCAGCACCAACGACCAGGATGATCATCATCGGATTGGCAAAATGAGCTGCTGCTGCAAGGACAACCGCCTGCTTGGCGGTAATTTGTCTATCCTGAAATAAACGGGATACCGCATCCGCTCCTGCGGGGAATCCGCCGCACATGCCAACAGCAATAGCCAGCCCCGCGCTGCCTGGAAGTCTGAACCAGCGTTGCATCAACGGTCCGAGTAGGGCACCTATCGCGTGAGTGAAGCCAAACGCAGTGAGCATTTGGGATAACATGAGGAATGGGAGCATGGCAGGAAAGATGATTTTCCACCATATGTCCAGACCTTGAATTGAGGCATCAAACGCTTCTTTGGGAGAAGCAACTACTGCAACGACCAGTGCTAAAGCGCCAGTACTTAGAAGTATCGTTCGTAACGGGCCAGAGTCTCTAACCTCGCTCTGTATTGTCATCGTTTCACCTCATATCAAATAACGCCGGTTCGGCATCTGAATCATTATGGACGGCCGAATGGCGCCCGAAGGGCGGTTCGGCCTTGACCGGACAGGCTATGGTATACAGCGGCCTATCCGGCCTGTACCATTGTATGCACAAGGACCAGAGTGTTAGACTTGGAAATAAACGATTAAATCAGATGAGCTGAGTATTTGCATTACAAAGAGCGTGAAACTTAACCGGAGAATGGAAGTATTCAAAAGGTGGTATTTTGATCGCTGGAATAATGTGGAATACAGGTTCATCATGTATAGAGATACAAAGAACGGAGGCTCATGCGATGAATCGGATTCGGAAATCTGGCGGATTCAGAGCTTCGATCTTTGTGATCGTGGTGGCTCTGTTCGTCTATGTTGCCGTGTACATGCCAACACCGTATATCATATATATGCCTGGCAGTGCAGACGAAGTAAAACCCATGGTAACGGTTAAAGGCGGAGACCAGGAAGAACGCGGTGTGTTCATGATGACGACCGTATCGGCAACCTATGCCAATGTGTTTTTGCTAGGAACCTCTCTGTTCAATCGGAATGCTCAAGTGGATAAAAAGGAAGACCGGCTGCGCGGCAAAAGCGAAGCGGAATATTCCGCCGAACAAGTATGGTTCATGAGTGACTCGCAATCCTCCGCAATGGAGGCTGCTTATGAGCAGGCTGGTGTGGCGTACTCCATTGTACCTGAACATATCTTTGTATTTGGACTGTCCGAAGATCCGAAACCGGAAGGAGATATTGCTCCGGGAGATATTATTTTGGGAGTGGACGGAACAGCTACGCCGGATAATACGGTGCTTTCTGCCCAGTTAAAAGATAAAAAGGTCGGAGATACGGTCGAAATGCAACTGGATCGTGGTGGAGAGACTATTAGCCGGGACGTGAAACTGATTCAAGTAAAAGACAGCAAGACGGGTGAAGCCCGCCCGGGACTCGGCGTAATGATTGGTGCGGTTCAGAAGGTGAAAGCTGAAGATCCGGAAAAACAGATTTCCTTCACTGATACGCAGGTTGGTGGTCCATCTGCCGGGTTGATGTTTACGTTGGAGATCTATAACCAGTTAACACCTGGAGATCTGACCAAGGGTCATCGAATTGCGGGTACAGGTACCATTACCAAGGATGGTGTGGTGGGTGCAATTGGTGGTGTAGTGCACAAGATTGTAGCCGCTGACCGGAAAGAGGCGGAGATTTTCTTCGTGCCAAAAGATAATTATAATGAAGCGGCAGCCAAGGCTGAACAGATTGGCACCAAAATGAAACTTGTGCCTGTGAGCACGGTGGATGATGCGCTGGCTTACCTGAAAACATTGTCTGTGAAGGAATGAAGAGTATCAAAAGATAGAGAAATAAGGATGTTAATAAGAGAATCCCCTTGTTGCGATATGCCTGAGTGGCGCGCAGCAAAGGGGTTTTTTCTTGTAAAAACTTATGGTCAAAAGTGGTTTACAGCCTCACAGGTGACTCATAGTAATCACTGAACATTCTGCGTGTATCACCATGCTCGCAAGCGAGCCCATACGCCACCTGAGCTTGAATATCCAGTTCCAGTTGATTGTGTGTGAATGTGGACGGTTTTAGCACAACAGGCAGCGAAGCAGTCTTTTTCATCTGTTTAAGCAGGCTCTGCCCTTGAGCATTAAATCCGAGGACTCGGAGATATCCGGGTCCGTCAGCCATTTGCTCTGGTGAACACTCGGCTTTGGTGTGATTCAGGAGCAGGTGGGCGAGCATACGCTGGAGCTTCGTGCGTGTGTAACGTTTGGTCTTTAGTGCATTCAGGAGTGCCTCGACTGAAGGCTCCGGGAGCTGAGCCAGTGTACGGCTCAGCCGGTGTTCCAGGCCTTCCGTGACTTCGGCGATGCGTTCCAGCTCGTAGACACGGCGGGTGGCCGCAAGGTGCAACAGCGGCTGCGCAAAGCGCTCCCAGTGTATGGGAGCGCGCCCTTCCTGCCATTCGCGATGCAGAATGGCAAGGGTTGCCGCCGGCACGTATGGCGCGGCGGCATCGGGTCCGTCCGCCATCAGCAGGCGGCGGACGGCTGTGGCACTGGCGATCGCCCCCGGCCCGGGCGTCGCCTCATGATACGCGGCACCGGTACGCGCCGCCGTCAAGGGCTGGATCGCGCTGCCGAGTCGTTGCAGCGCGATCAGGTAGTGCAGCCCAAGCGAATTGTTGGGCTGCTCCAGCAGTGCAGCGGCGTCGTGAGCATCGACGCCGCCGGGCGCCAGCGCTGCCGCCGCGCCTGCGTACGCGGCGGGGTAGCTGGCGCCTTCCCGCAGGCGGCGCGCGATGTCCTCGCGCATCCCTGCGGGCTCCACAGCCAGCACGCGCGCAATGCGCTGCAGGCTGTCCAGGTCGCCGGACTCGCTGCCGAAGCAGAGCGAGTCCACAACGCCGGTGCGGTGCAGCAGCGATACCGCACCGAAGGCAAACCATTCCGCCGGTTGGACCGCGTAGGCCACCGGCAGTTCAAGCACCAGATCGGCGCCTGCGTGCAGCGCCATCTCGGTGCGCGCCCTTTTACCCACGATGGCGGGTTCGCCACGCTGGAGAAAAGGGCCGCTCATGACCGCAACAACGGCGTCTGCCCCGCTTAGCCGCCGAGCTTCCTGCAAATGATAGACATGCCCGTTGTGCAAGGGGTTATATTCAACAATGACGCCTACGGCTCTCATGATTAGACGTACTCCTCTCAAATGAGATAATGGGTATGTATGCTTGCTGTTATAGTTCATTCCATCATAGGTGATGACCTCGATTAGATCAAATCACGGAGTCTGTCGGACTAATGAAAAAAGGCACAAATCCAACATCAGCAGATGTCAGACCGTGCCTTATATTCAGAACGCTTAGACACTCTCCGGCGTGGGGGAAAGACTAGCTTTGGGTCCGAAAAATTCATAATGAATGTTGTCCGCTGGAACACCAAGCGCCAGAAGCTCCGTATACATTGCGCGCATGAACGAAATCGGCCCACACAGATAATAAGTGGAATCCAGTTCATCAATGACTTGGCGAAGCCAGGCCGCATCCATATAACCTTCCTTATGAAAATGATTGCTCGTACGATCAGAATCCTCGGGTTGTGTATAACAATAATAAGCTTTAACGCCCTGATTACGCTCGACCAGACTGTTCACATGATCACGGAAAGCATGAGATTGACCATTCGGACTTGCATGCAAAAATGTAATTGCACGGTTATCGTTCAACTGAACCAGCGTATTTAACATGCTGATTATTGGCGTTAATCCAACACCGCCACTAAGCAGCACAACAGGACGTTTATCCTCTGCATTCAGCGTGAAGTCGCCAGCAGGAGCGGATAGTTCCACCTGACTGCCTTCTTCAATGTGATCGTGTAAATACGTCGAGATAACTCCGTCAGGCCGCTCTGACACACCTCGCTCACGCTTAACGGAAATGCGATAGTATGGTTTACCCGGGGCCTCTGAAAGGCTATACTGACGAATCTGGGTAAATGACTGTGCCTCTGGCTGAATTTTGATGCTGATGTATTGTCCTGGTTCATAGCTGGCAATAGGCTTACCATCGTCTGGAACGAGATAAAAGGACGTGATGACTTCGCTTTCCTGCACTTTCTTGGCAACTTTGAAGGTCCGGAATCCTTCCCAGCCACCTGTCTGGTTCTCCGCTTCCGTATACATGTCCTGTTCGATCCCGATAAAGGCGTCTGCAATGACATTGTAGGCTTCGCCCCACGCCGTGATGATCTCATCGGTAGCCGCGTCTCCAAGCACATCTTTGATAGCTTGTAACAGATAGGTGCCGACAATCGCATATTGCTCGGGAACGATACCCAGGCTGCGATGTTTATGTGCAACTTGCCGGACGGCAGGCAGGATGGAGGACAGATTGTCGATATGAAGGGCGGCGGTGTACACCATATTGGCGAGGGCGGCTTGCTGACGTCCCTGTTTCTGGTTTGCATGATTGAAAATATTCAGCAGTTCCGGATGAGCTGTGAACATCGTTTCGTAGAAATGGCGTGTGATCGCTTCGCCATGAACTTCAAGTACGGGAACTGTAGATTTAATGACGGTAATTGTGTGTTCGCTTAACATGCATATTCCCTCCCGATAAGATAATGAAATAGTTGAATAATAAAACGGTCATGGAGCTGATCGTGCTTCGGTTTATAGCAAGTATAGATAGGGGCCAAGAAGGTCAGTGTGATATAGATCACACTAAACGTTAACGAAATGTGACCGGTGTTTGCAAGCAATTACAACTAAAATGACGACTTGTAGTTTATCTTGAAGTGAGTCTATAATAGACCAGATGGAGTAAATGGCTATGTGGTCAGTGTTTTTAAAAAGGGTGTAAAGTTAAAAGTGTTGACAAACGTCTTGAAAAATCGGTATAATGATTTTTGTTTGTTAAGTCAATTTCATAATACTTTTAACGCTAAAGCGTCAGAATACATACAGTCAGGATTTACTGCTTTACAAAAGCTGGCTTGACCTGTATAACTGTCGTGATACGTTTGACATGAATTATGAAATTGGTTTCGTTTGGAGTGATGGAAATGTTAATGCCATTTCGCAAAGTGGCTACCAGTGATGGTCCGCTGAAGTTTAACGAACAGTGGGATATCAAGGAACTGGTTTCTAACCGACAAGATATCACAGCCGTTACCCCGCTGACTGCGGATTTATCTGCAGAATTCAGAGAAGGTGACGTTGTGGATGTTCATGGCAAGCTGACCGTAGGAGTGGACATGTTGTGCTCCCGTTGTCTCAAGCCGATCAATGAACATTTTCATATTGATTTTCATGAGCAATTCAAGCAGGGAAAACAGCCAGAGGACTTACACGAAGACGATGATACGCTCTATGTGGATGGAGATAGCGTTGATCTGAAGGGTTATGCCGAGGAAGCTTTTCTGCTGGATCTTCCGTTTATACCGCTATGCAGCGATACATGCAAAGGGTTATGCCCCAAGTGTGGCCATGAGCTGAACGAAGGTGACTGCGGTTGTGATAACCAGGTTATCGATCCGCGGCTTGCAGGGCTCAAGGATTTTTTTAAATGAGCATGATTGAAAATCGAACATTGTAACAACGCGGTATTTTGCATAAATCAAAAGAGCGACTTTCAATCAGCAAAACATTGGATCGAAATGGTTCAGTTCGTCCATATTTTGTTCCGTAAGCGTATAGATCGAATTATGCAAAATACTAACTACCTGCAAAGGTTGATTTTGATAAGGAGGTGGGAATAATGGCAGTACCTCAACGGAGAACGTCCAAGACGCGTCGCGACAAACGTCGCACTCACTTTAAATTGGCTGTACCGGGCATGGTGAAATGTGAACAATGTGGCGAACTTAAACTTAGTCACCACGTGTGCAAAGTGTGCGGAACGTACAAAGCAAGAGAGATCATCTCTCAATAATAGTTGGACATTAAGTAGCACTTCATTTCGATGAGGTGCTATTTTTTTTGAATTAGAGGGTGTCGATAGAGTGAGTTGGCAGGCATGAAATCCGTGCTTCACATGGGTGGATTGTTTTTGTTAGGCCAGCCTTTCTTTTTGACACGGGATGAGATATACTATAGTTTAGTACCAGGTTCTAAGATTTGGCGTTACATATAAATGAACCATGATCTGTTTGAGAACGACCCTGGTGACCAGGGATGCAACTATAGAAGCAACAGGATAGAATGGTTGAACTGGCCGGATGGGACGGTTCCGTAAACGATACAGCGGGGGGTGTCAGGCATCGAACGTGTACCGAAGAGACAGAGGCAACAGCAGTTAACCAAAATGATAGAAGAAAACCCGTTTGTGACGGATCAGGAACTTACGCGCCAATTGAAGGTGAGTATTCAGACGATTCGTCTTGACAGGCTGGAACTTGGAATACCCGAACTTCGGGAGCGGATGAAACTGATGGCAGAGCGCTCGTATGATCAGGTACGCTCGCTGCCCCTGCATGAGATCATCGGTGATATTGTGGACTTGCAGCTGGACAAGAGCGGGATTTCCCTGTTTGAGATTAAGGAAGAACATGTGTTTTCAAGAACAGGCATTGCACGTGGACACTATGTCTTTGCACAGGCTAACTCTTTGGCTGTAGCGATCATTAATGACGAGATCGCGTTGACTGCATCAGCAGACATTCGTTTTGTCCGTTCGGTTCATTTGGGAGAGAAATGTATTGCGAAGGCTTATGTGAGATCGATTCCGGGTCAAAAGGGCAAAGCCAAAGTGGAAGTATTCACTTATGTAGGTGAGGAAATGGTGTTTCAAGGCAACTTTGTAATCTACCATTCAGGTGGAGAAGACAGCGGAGAAGGAGGTCATTTGGAATGAAAATCGTCATTGATGCCATGGGAGGCGACAATGCACCTGCATCAACGGTAGAAGGTGCGATTGCCGCAGCCACGGAATGGGCGGATACACAGATCGTCCTGATCGGCGATGAAGCCAAGCTGGAACCTCTTTTGAGTCAGTCAGGTGTGAGACCTGCCAATCTGACGGTCCGGCATGCTTCCGAAGTTATTGGTTCGGATGATGAGCCGGTACGAGCGGTGCGTCGCAAGAAGGATGCCTCCATGGTGGTAGCAGGCCGCATGCTGAAAGAGGGCGAAGCGGATGCGATGATCTCTGCAGGCAATACTGGAGCATTGATGACAGCTGGTTTGCTTGTTGTAGGTCGCATGGAAGGTATTGAACGTCCGGCGCTTGCGCCCATGATTCCAACGATTGATGATGTGGGTGTACTTGCGCTTGATCTCGGAGCGAATATGGATGCCAAACCGGAGCATCTTGCACAATATGGCCTGATGGGCAGTTTGTATCGACAGAAAGTACAGGGCATAGAATCCCCAAGAGTGGGCTTGCTCAATGTAGGAACAGAGCCAGGTAAGGGAAATGAGTTAACCAAACATGCGTATCCTTTACTGGAGCAACTCCCCATTCGGTTTGTCGGTAATGTAGAGGCACGTGATGTGCTGACGGGTGCTTGTGATGTGCTTGTATGTGACGGTTTTGCAGGGAATATACTGCTGAAATCGCTAGAAGGCACAGCAGGTGCCATTTTCGCCTTGCTTAAGGAACAATTCTCCTCTTCCCTCAAAAGTAAACTGGCTGCGGCTGTACTGATGCCTGAGCTGCGTGGATTGAAACGGAAGCTGGACTATACGGAGCATGGCGGAGCACCGCTCCTCGGTTTGAGCAGACTGGTTGTGAAAAGTCATGGATCTGCTGATGGCAATGCCATCAAAAATGCTGTGCGCCAAGCTCGGATTGCAGTGCAGAATCAGCTGGTAGAGAGCATATCTAAGGAAATTAGCGGGAAGTGAGTGACGACATGAATAATTTGCGCCCAGTAGGGATTATTGGTACAGGGAAATATGTGCCTGAGAAAATTTTGACGAATAGTGACCTGGAGAAAATGGTCGATACCAATGACGAGTGGATCGTCAGTCGTACAGGAATCAAAGAGCGTCATATCGCTGCACCCGATCAGGCAACTTCCGATCTGGCATACGAAGCGGCTATTAAAGCCCTTGAATCTGCAGGCATGACTGGCAGTGATCTTGATCTGATTATCGTTGCAACCATTACCCCGGATTCTTCGTTCCCATCGACAGCCTGCATCTTGCAGGACAAACTGGGTGCAAAAGGTGCGGCGGCATTCGATTTGTCAGCTGCTTGTTCCGGATTTGTATACGGTTTGGCGAGTGCTACAAGCTTCATCCAAAGTGGCATGTACAACAATGCACTTGTTATTGGTGCGGACTGCTTGTCTCGTATTACGGATTATACAGACCGTAACACATGTGTCCTCTTTGGTGATGGAGCAGGCGCAGTGGTCGTTGGTGAAGTTCCAGAAGGCCGCGGATTCAAAGCATTCGATCTCGGCGCCGAAGGTGCTGGCGGTGGTCTTCTTCAGATGGAAGGCGGCGGTTCCCGTTTGCCTGCTACCGCAGAGACCGTTGAAAATAAAAAGCATTACATCTACATGAACGGTCGTGAAGTATTCAAATTTGCGGTGCGTGTCATGGGGACGGCTACCATTGAGGTATTGCGCAAGGCTGGTATGGAGCGCACGGATGTGGATCTGTTTGTTCCTCACCAAGCGAATATTCGGATTATTCAATCTGCGATGCAGCGACTTGAACTTCCTGAAGAGAAAGTTGTTGTTAACGTGGATAAGTATGCAAACACATCGGCGGCTTCCATTCCGCTTGCTCTGGTAGAAGCAGCAGAGGAAGGTCGCATGAAAGCCGGAGATACCGTCCTGATGGTTGGGTTCGGTGGTGGTCTGACATGGGGTGCATCCGTACTCGTTTGGTAAAATTGACAGCTGGGAGATGAATGGGATGGGTAAGATAGCATTTGTATTTCCCGGACAGGGATCACAGGCTGTAGGCATGGCCAAGGACGCGTATGAGTCCGTGCCTGCAGCAACCGAGATTTTTCGCACAGCAGATGAAGCGCTGGGTTTTTCGCTGAGCAACTTAATATTTGAAGGACCGGAGACCGAGTTGAAACAGACATCAAATACACAACCGGCTCTGTTGACAGCAAGTATTGCTTTGCTTGAAGCTTTCAAGGAAAAAGGAATTCAGCCTGACTATACGGCTGGACACAGTCTGGGAGAATACAGTGCACTGGTGGCGGCGGGCGTTCTTTCGTTTGCTGATGCAGTGAGCATTGTACGGACACGTGGTCAGTATATGGAACAGGCTGTACCGGATGGACAAGGAGCGATGGCTGCTGTATTGGGTGCGGATCGGGAAGCGCTGGGGGTGCTTTGCCGTGACGTATCTGAAAGTGGTCATGCGGTTGAACTTGCGAACATTAATTGTCCGGGACAAATCGTCATTTCTGGTGTGAAGGAAGGCGTAGCTGCAGTTTCGGAACGAGTGAAAGAAGCGGGCGGTAAACGCGCCATTCTACTTGAAGTAAGTGGACCGTTCCACTCTTCACTGATGAAAGGTGCAGCTGAGAAGCTGGGAGAGAAACTGAAAACCGTTACGTTCTCACCGGCAGCGGTCCCTGTAGTCGCTAATGTGACTGCAAGACCTGCAGAGAATGGACAAGTTCAGGATTTGTTAACGGCTCAGGTCTATTCTCCTGTATTATGGGAAGACAGTGTGACATGGCTTATTGAGCAAGGCGTGGATACGTTCATCGAGATTGGATCTGGCAGTGTATTGACCGGTTTGATTAAAAAAACAGATAAAACCGTAAAACTGTACAATGTGAACAGTCTTGATACGCTCGAAGCAACGGCAAGTGCGTTGAAGTGATTAGCAGGGATTAGATTTGGGGAAAGGAGGAATGATTATGTCTAAACCATTAGAAGGTAAAAATGCACTCGTTACCGGGGCTTCCCGGGGTATTGGGCGCAGTATTGCACTGGCACTGGCTCAGGCTGGAGCGAACGTAGCCGTGAATTATGCGGGGAGTCAAGCGGCAGCTGAGGAAGTGGCGGAAGCGATTCGTGCCAAAGGAGTCAAGGCAATTACACTTCAAGCCAATGTGGGCCTGATGGATGAAGCTGAACAAATGGTCAAAGCTACACTAGAAGCATGGGGCAACGTTGACATTCTGGTGAACAATGCCGGTATTACCCGTGATAATCTGATCATGCGTATGAAAGAAGAAGAATTCGATCAAGTTATTGAAACCAATCTCAAAGGTGTGTTTAACTGCCTTAAGGCGGTTACACGTCCAATGATGAAACAACGGTCGGGAAGAATTATCAATATCTCCTCGGTTGTAGGTGTGCTTGGCAATGCTGGACAAGCGAACTATGTTGCTGCCAAGGCAGGAGTCATTGGTCTAACAAAGGCATCCGCTCGTGAACTGGCTTCTCGCGGAATCACAGTCAACTGTGTTGCACCAGGTTTCATCGAGACGGATATGACAAAAGAGTTGTCTCAGGAGCTGGTGGACGGTATGCTAAGTGGTATTCCGTTGTCCCGTTTGGGTCAGCCGGATGAAATTGCTGGTGTAGTCACTTTCCTGGCTTCACAGGCTTCATCTTATATGACAGGGCAGACGCTGCATGTCGATGGTGGCATGTACATGTAATTCTTCCCGGACTTGAACAATAGTCGGGGAACAGGCGCTGGACGATCCGAAATGCCGGAAAAAGGCTGGGTTCCCCGGCCGGGAGCCGCATATGTCTTCTATGGCATTTTGCCTGCGATTCTCGTATAATACCAAAGAAGGAGGTGAACCGGATGTCCGATGTATTGGAGCGTGTAAAACGCATCGTCGTCGACCGCTTGGGCGCAGACGAAGCTGAAGTTACACTTGAAGCATCTTTCAAAGAAGATTTGGGTGCTGATTCTTTGGATGTAGTGGAATTGGTCATGGAATTGGAAGATGAATTTGATTTGGAAATCTCTGATGAAGATGCAGAAAAAATCACGACCGTAGGTGAAGTTGTAAACTACATACAATCTCATACCTAAAGTCATTTTAGTCCCGCACATGTTTTCGAACAGGCGGGACTTCTCATCATTCATTGGTTTTTCTCATTCCGCAAGCAGCCCTACTCAACCAGGTCTTCCGATCTTGGTTGCATAGATGCCTGTTTGCGGATATTCCCACAAAATACTTGCGTAATGCAGTCGATATAGAGGTGATTCGGTTTGAAACAAAGAGTAGTAATTACCGGAATGGGTGTAATGACATCGCTCGGAAAAGATTTGGAAACGTTCTGGGGCAGTTTAATGGCAGGAAAGTCCGGAATCTCTCAGATTGAAGCGTTCGATGTGAGTGAATATACGACACAGATTGCAGCCGAAATCAAGGATTTCAACCCGGAAGAATACATGGATCGCAAAGATGCTCGTAAAATGGACCGTTTTGTTCAGTTCGCTGTGGCAGCTGGTTTCAAAGCTGTTGAAGACAGTGGTCTCAAAATCAACGAAAACATTGATGCAGAGCGCTTCGGTGTATCCATTGGATCAGGTATTGGTGGATTGGGTACTTGGGAAGACCAGCATAATGCATTGCTGCAAAAAGGTCCAAAACGCGTAAGCCCATTCTTCATTCCCATGATGATCTCCAACATGGCTTCAGGCCAAATGTCCATTTCTCTTGGTGCCAAAGGGCCTAACATTAACGTTGTTACCGCTTGTGCAACTGGTACACACTCCATCGGAGATTCCTTCAAGCTGATTGCCAATGGTGATGCAGATGCCATGATCTGTGGTGGTGCGGAAGCAACAATCAGACCAACAGGTCTTGCAGGGTTCTGTGCTATGCGCGCAATGTCTACACGTAATGATGATCCTGCGAAGTCAAGTCGTCCTTTTGATACGGGACGTGATGGTTTTGTTATGGGCGAAGGCGCTGGCGTTCTGATTCTGGAATCCCTGGAGCATGCTCAAAAACGTGGTGCACGTATCTATGGCGAAGTGATCGGTTACGGCCTGACTGGCGATGCACATCATATGACAGAACCAGATCCGGACGGAGCAGCACGTTGCATGAAGATGGCACTTCGCAATGCGGGCATTGAGCCTGAAGAAGTGGATTACATCAATGCACACGGAACTTCGACGCCTGTAGGCGACAGATCTGAAACGCTCGCGATCAAAAAGGCGTTTGGTGACCATGCGTACAAGCTCGCAGTGAGTTCCACTAAATCCATGACGGGCCACATGCTTGGCGCTGCTGGTGGTGTAGAAGCGGTTATCTGCGGATTGTCACTGACACATCAGACACTGGCTCCAACGATCAACCTGGAAAATCAAGATCCAGAATGTGATCTGGATTATGTACCAAATGTTCCACGTCAAACCAAAGTCAATATTGCCATGTCCAATTCATTTGGATTCGGCGGTCACAATGCCACCATTATTCTCAAAAAATTTGAAGCATAAGGGGCTAGTTCGTTTGAGTGAAGATCTGAAGCAGTTACAACACAAACTTCAAATCAAATTTGACAACAGGCAGCTTTTAAAACAAGCGTTTACCCATGCTTCTTATGTAAACGAACACCGGTTCAGTCAGCATCAGGACAACGAGCGTCTGGAGTTTCTGGGCGACGCCGTGCTGGAACTGACTGTATCGGAATACTTGTATCATTTGTATCCTAACCGTCCGGAAGGTGAATTAACTAAGCTGCGGGCATCCATTGTCTGTGAGCCTTCCCTCGTCAAATTTGCTGAAGCGTTGGGTTTTGGGCAGTATGTACTTCTTGGTAAAGGTGAGGAACTGACTGGAGGACGGACACGGCCGGCTCTGCTGGCGGATGTGTTTGAATCTTTCATTGGTGCATTGTATCTGGATCAAGGGCTTGCGCCTGTCCGGACATTTCTCGACCAGCATGTCTTTCCGTTAATTGTTCTGGGCAGCAAGCTGCAAATGAGCGATTATAAAACGGAACTGCAGGAACTCACTCAGCATCACAATATGGGAGCTTTGGAATACCGTATCGTTGAGGAACGGGGACCTGCCCATGAACGTGAGTTTGTCTCAGAGGTCCATATGGGTCAAGAACGGCTTGGCAGAGGTACAGGGCGTTCCAAAAAGGAAGCGGAACAACAGGCTGCATCTGCAGCACTTGATCGACTGAAGCTTCCGGAAGCCTGAGCTTAACCGATAGCGCATAGACAAACGAAGAGCAAAGAGCAGCCCGCGGGTCCGCCCCGGCGGAAGTAATCGGCCGGACTGCTTTTTGCTCTTTTTTTTGTAAAGAGGTTCAGGAGAAGGTGACCTGATCGTTAACTAAATAAGCGAACCTTTTTTTAGTTCATTTTATTTAGGCGCTTGAATGCAATACTTGAAATTTGCAATAGGAGGTGACGAGAAACCCTATGTTTTTAAAACGGATTGAATTGGGTGGATTCAAGTCATTCGCCGACAAAACGGAGATGGAATTCGTTCGTGGCATTACGGCTGTTGTAGGTCCGAACGGAAGTGGAAAGAGTAATATATCGGACGGGATTCGCTGGGTTTTGGGGGAACAAAGTGCCAAGTCGCTACGTGGTGGAAAGATGGAAGATATTATCTTTGCAGGCAGTGATGCACGGAAGGCCGTCAATTTCGGTGAAGTTTCGTTAACGCTTGATAACGAAGATCATGCACTTGCATTGGATTTTGGTGAAGTGACGGTGACTCGTCGTGTACATCGCAGCGGAGATAGTGAATATTTTATCAACAAACAATCTTGTCGTTTGAAGGATATAACGGAGTTGTTTATGGATACCGGCATTGGTAAAGAAGCCTACTCGATTATTGGACAGGGTCGGATCGAAGAGATTCTGAGTACCCGTTCAGAGGATCGCAGGGGCATCTTTGAAGAGGCTTCAGGTATTGTTAAATATAAATCCCGCAAGCGGGATGCTACGCGCAAACTGGATGAGACAGAACAGAATTTGCTGCGGATTCATGATCTCGTGACTGAGCTGGAAGATCAGATTGGTCCCTTAAAGGAACAATCGGAGAAAGCGATCCACTATAAGGAACTTCGTTCACAGCTCAAATCGCAGGAGATCTCGATGTATGTGTACCAGATCGAACAGATTCATGCGTCCTGGAGCAAGGCGAATGAGCGACTGCAATCGCTGAAGCAGGAAGAGGTTGGACTCGCAGCGATTGTATCTACGCATGATGCCAAGCTGGAAAATGATCGGAATGCACTGCGTATCCTGGAAACTGAGACAGAGCAACTGCAAGCCGCTTTATTGCAATTCAGTGAAGCGACAGAAAAAAGCGAAGGGCTTGGGGAATTGCTCAAGGAGCGCTCGCATCATCTGCAAACGAATCAGGAGCAGCTCAAAGTAACGCTTGCCGCCAGTGAAGAGAGACATCGCGAACGGGAAACCGAGTTGCTTGCACTGCGTGAGAAGTTTGGCAAACTTGAGCATGAACTGAATGATGTGAGAAATCAGCTGTCTCAGGAAGAAGCCAAACTCATCGGTGTCACAGGAGGCATTAGTCAACAGCAAGAGGAAAGCCTCAAAGGCAACTTGCTGGAACTAATGAATCAGATGGCTCAGACACGAAATGAAATTCGTTACGTGGACCAACAAAAAGAAACGTTGGAGCGCAGGATGAATCGCGCGGCTGAGGAATCGGGCAAATGGGAAGATCAGAAAGAGACACTGGAAAGTCGCAAAGCGGACATTGAGAAAAAAGTTGTTCGTTTGGGCAAAGAAATCAGTGATCTACGTGGTGGTTATATTACGGAAAGCGAACGACTCCAGTCGCTGCAGAAGCTGTTGGAAGAAAGTCGGGGCACAGTCCGTAAATGGGAACAGAAGCGTGAAGCTCAGGTCTCCCGCCGCGATACGATGAAAGAGATGCAGGATGATTTTGACGGATTCATGCTGGGTGTCAAAGAGGTTCTCAAGGCTTCACGCAAAGGCACATTAAACGGTGTTCATGGGGCTGTAGCTGAACTCGTCAAAGTTCCAGAGAAGATCGAACTTGCCGTAGAGACAGCGATGGGTGCATCCTTGCAGCATGTGGTCATGGAAAATGAATCAGTTTCCAGACAGGCGATCGCTTTTCTGAAGCAACGTCAATTGGGGCGTGCTACGTTCCTGCCTCTGGATGTCATTCGTCCACGTGCCATTGGGGCAGCTGAACGTTCCATGATCGAAGGCATGGAGGGCTTTGTAGGGATCGGTGCTGATCTTGTACAATTCGAATCCAAGTACGCTTCGATCATCGGCAGTTTGCTCGGGAACGTTATTATTGCCGAAACGTTAGAGGTCGCCAATAAAATTGCGGCTCGTTGTCAGTATCGGTTCCGGGTCGTGACACTTGAAGGCGACGTGGTCAATGCGGGTGGTTCCATGACGGGTGGTAGCCAGCATAAGAAAAATGTGAGTCTGCTCAGTCGGAAACGGCAGCTGGATCAGCTCGACCAGGATATTTTGGATACGGAAAATCAGATCGTCAAACTGCATCGCAGTGTGGATGATGTAAAAGTTCAACTGGAGCAGTGTCAGGACAAACTGGACGAGCTTCGTCAGTCTGGTGACGATACCCGAAATGCGGAACAACAGGCTTCGATGGAGATGAAGCAGGTAGAGCATGAGCTTCGCCACGTGCTGGAACAGGTTGCTGTTGCCGGACAGGAGAAGAGCGGATTTACCGAAGAGATTAAAGAGCTGGATACGGCTCGCATCGTTGCTGTGAAGAAGCTGGAGCAGCTTGAAGAGGAAGAAAAAGCGACTCATCGTGCCATTCATGCAGCTGAGTTTGCTCGTAAAGCGAATGAATCCGCGAAGGAAGAATTGCAGAGCCAGCTCACCGAATTGAAAGTACGGGAAGGCAAGCTCGATCAGGAGCGATTCTCCAATGGGGAACAATTGCGACGTCTGGAGCGGGAAGTGGAGTCGCTGGTAAAAGATCTTCGTCAGAATCGCACGTTGCTGGCTTCAATGGAAGCAGATCTTAAGAAAACACAGACTGAGAGTGTCAAACAGATTGAAGATCTGAACCAGTACAAGCTGAAAAAAACGGAGGCTTCCCAGGAGTTGGACTTCAAACGTGCTGCCCGAACTGAGTTATCGAAGAAGCTTGAACTGGCCGAGAGCGAAACGAAGGAACAGCGCACACAATTGAAAGCTGTGGAAGAGCAGATGCGACAAACAGAAATTTCCGTGAACCGGCTGGACGTTGAATTGGAAAATATACTGCGGAAGCTGACGGATGAATACGAACTGGGCTATGAACTGGCCAAAGAGCGTTATCCTGTGCCCGAAGATGTGGAACATACACAGGCAGAGGTACAGAAGCTGAAGCGCAGCATATCTGCTCTGGGTGATGTTAACCTGGGAGCGATTGAGGAGTTCCAGCGGGTTAATGAGCGTTATGAGTTCCTGAGTGAACAGAAGAATGACCTGGTGGAGGCTAAAACAACGTTGTATCAGGTTATTGGGGAAATGGAAGACGAGATGGCGAAGCGATTCAAGATCACGTTTGATGCGATCCGCCGTGAGTTCGGTACTGTGTTTTCCAAGCTGTTTGGCGGGGGGCGTGCTGACCTTGTTCTGATGGACCCGGAGCGCTTGCTCGACACGGGAATAGATATTGTGGCTCAGCCACCAGGCAAAAAACTGCAAAACCTACAGTTGTTATCCGGCGGGGAGCGGGCTTTGACCGCGATGGCTTTATTATTTGCTATTCTGCATGTCAAACCTGTACCATTCTGCGTACTGGATGAAGTTGAGGCAGCTTTGGACGAGGCCAACGTGGTACGTTTTGCCCAGTATTTACGTGAGTTTTCCGAACAAACCCAGTTCATCGTCGTTACCCATCGTAAAGGTACGATGGAAGAAGCAGATGTGCTGTACGGTGTTACCATGGAAGAGGGCGGAGTATCCAAGCTCGTTTCGGTTAAACTGGAAGATGAGGAAGCTGTAATTGCCTGATCTGAATCCAACCCGCAAGACAGTGAACTCATTGTAATCATGTAAATTTGATTTAGATTGAGCATCTTAGCAAAACGCTCAGATTATGTACACGATGGAGGGGCTTTATGAGTTTTTTTAAGAAGCTTAGAGACAGCATTGCAAGCAAAACGGAGTCGGTCACCAAACAGTTCAAGGATGGATTGGAAAAGACACGTAAAGGGCTTGTGGAAAAAGTGTCGGATCTCGTTATCCGCCGCAAAAAAATCGATGAAGAGTTCTATGAAGAATTGGAAGAGATTCTGATTGGAGCAGACGTTGGCGTCAATACCGTTATGAAGCTGATCGAAGATCTGCGTGTTGAGGTGAAGAAACGTAAAATTGAGGACGCGGCTGAACTGCAGCCTGTATTGTCTGAGAAACTGACGGATCTTCTTCGCGGTGAACAGAATAACGAACTGAAAATGAATCCGGATGGCATTACCGTTATTTTGTTCGTGGGCGTTAACGGTGTGGGTAAAACAACAACGATTGGCAAGCTGGCGCATCGCTTTAAACAACAAGGTAAAAAAGTCATTATGGCAGCTGGAGATACGTTCCGTGCCGGAGCCATCGAACAGCTGGAAGTATGGGGACAACGTGCTGGTGTCGACGTGATCAAGCAGCAATCCGGTTCTGATCCAGCGGCCGTTATGTATGATGCGGTGCAGGCAGCGAAGCAACGGGGCGCGGATGTTCTGCTCTGTGATACAGCAGGTCGTCTGCAAAATAAATCCAACCTGATGGACGAGCTTAACAAGATCTATCGTGTCATTCAGCGTGAAATTCCGGATGCTCCGCATGAAGTACTGATGGTACTGGATGCAACAACAGGCCAAAACGCTTTAAATCAGGCCAAACTTTTCGGTGAGAAAAGCGGTGTGACTGGTCTGGTACTGACGAAACTGGATGGTACAGCCAAAGGGGGAATCGTTGTTGCGATTCGTCAGGAGCTGGACTTGCCAGTGAAGCTCGTAGGACTGGGTGAGAAGATTGATGATCTGCAGCCGTTTGACTCGGAGCAATTCGTGCACGCCCTGTTCGCCGGATTGATCCAGGAACAGCCAGCTGAAGGTGCTGAAGAAGAGGAAGCTAATTCCTAGAACCATTAATAAATAGGATGAATTAATAGCGTTACATGTATTGCCAGTGATAGACGTGATAAGTGTCACGTGTAATGTCACTGGCAATACGTGTATAATGGAGGAATAAAGCAGGCAATGCTAAAGGGCTAGAAAGGACGGTTGAAATGGCCAATACCTATACCTATTCCCGCCGTGAAGAAGTCGCCAATGCGGTGACACATGGAATCGGCGCTGCACTCAGTGTAGCTGCACTGGTGATATTGATTGTATTTTCAAGTATGAAAGGCACGGCGTTACATGTGGTCAGTTTCACGATCTACGGGATCACCATGCTCCTGCTCTATACGAGCTCCACACTCGTGCATGCATGGAAAGATGGAAAAGTGAAAGATTTATTTGAGATTTTCGACCATTCTTCCATTTATTTATTTATAGCGGGATCATATACTCCGCTTTTGTTTATTGCTGTTCGCGGTACACTTGGATGGACCCTGTTCGGTATAATCTGGGGAATCGCATTATTCGGCGTGATCTTTAAGGCGTTTTTCACGAAAAAGTTCCTATTCATGTCCACCATTTTCTATATTGCGATGGGCTGGCTCATCGTTATTGCCTGGCAACCGCTTATGGCTGCCATTCCTACAGGTGGAATCGTGTTGCTGGTTGCTGGCGGACTAATGTATACATTGGGCACGCTTTTTTATATGTGGCGTGGATTTCCATACCACCACGCGATTTGGCATCTCTTTGTGCTAGCAGGCAGTATTCTTCATTTCTTTATGGTACTGCTGTACCTGACACCACTTCGCTAGATCATCTTAAACGAATGCATCTCCACTCGCTGAGACGCATTCGTTTTTCTTCTACATAGAGGTGGAACGTAGAGGTACAGATCGGGGGTTTATTGATGAAAAAGGGCAGAAATCGCCTGTTTAGTATCGAAATGGGACGTCATCAGAGCTGTTTTTATTGTGACAAGTATTTTTGCTTGACAACCTGATTTGTTTTAGGTATTATTAGGAACGTTGCAAGAGTGTAAAGTGTTTTTCCTTGACGAAGGGAGTGCCCCGATGTGAGTCAAGAAAACCGGCTTGAGAAGACAAACCGGATTAACTTGCTGTTTGCTTTTTATGAATTGTTACTTACTGAGAAACAGCAGACTTTTCTAAAGTATTACTTTCATGACGATTTTTCACTTGGTGAAATTGCAGCCGAGTTTGAGATCAGCCGCCAGGCGGTATACGAGCATATCAAGCGTGCCGAACAAGTGCTGGAAAATTACGAAAGCAAGTTGGGCTTGCTGGAAAAGCATGAACGGCGTAATCGCAATCTTGAAGAATTGCAAAATGCATTGGAACGCGCAGGCGTCTCCATTGATAACAACAAACAAATACACGATATCGTTGCCCAGCTTAGTGAATGAAAAGTTGGCTGAGTGGAACGTATCGGTCTTGAAAACAGTATTAAAGCTTAAGGAGGTGGGATCATGGCATTTGAAGGATTAACGACCCGATTACAGAATGTGTTCAGCAAGCTGCGCGGCAAAGGCAAGGTGTCTGATGAAGATGTAGCCGAGGCTATGCGCGAGGTACGTCTGGCATTGCTCGAAGCGGATGTAAACTTCAAAGTGGTCAAGGAATTCATCGCCAAGGTGAAAGAGAAGGCTGTCGGCAAAGAAGTGATGGAGAGCTTCACGCCAGGAATGGTCATCATCGACATCGTTAACAAGGAACTCACGGATTTGATGGGTGGAAGCCAGGCGAAACTGGCTAAAGCGAACAAACCGCCAACGGTGCTCATGATGGTTGGTTTGCAGGGTGCTGGTAAAACAACCACATCCGGTAAACTGGCTAAAATGCTGCAAAAGCAAAACAGCAGACCATTGCTTGTTGCAGGCGATATTTATCGTCCGGCAGCGATCAAACAGTTGCAAGTACTTGGCGAGCAGATCAAAGCGCCGGTATTCACACTGGGAGATCAGACAAGCCCTGTGGAGATCGCACGTCAAGGTCTTCAGCATGCCAAAGATAACGGTAATGACTATGTCATTATCGATACGGCTGGACGTCTGCATGTCGATGAAGAGCTGATGGAAGAGCTTCGCCAGATTCACAGCGTAGTGAATCCGGATGAAGTGTTGCTTGTCGTAGACAGCATGACAGGTCAGGATGCGGTTAACGTAGCAGAACACTTTAACCAGCAACTTAACCTGACCGGGGTTGTCCTGACTAAGCTGGATGGCGATACACGTGGTGGTGCGGCGCTTTCTGTCAAAGCAGTTACGGGTTGTCCAATCAAGTTTGCTTCTCTTGGAGAGAAACTTGACGCTTTGGAGCCATTCCATCCAGAACGTATGGCTTCACGGATTCTCGGTATGGGTGATATGTTATCTTTGATTGAGAAAGCACAATTAAACATTGATACCGATAAAGCCAAGGAAATGGAACGGAAGATGCGTAATGCAGAATTCACGTTTGAAGATTTCCTGGAGCAGATGGATCAGGTTAAAAAGCTGGGACCAATCGACCAGATCATGGATATGATCCCCGGCATGGGCAAGATGAAACAAGCTAAGGACCTGAAGGTTGATGATAAACAGATGGGCCGGATCGAAGCGATCGTCTACTCTATGACGACGGAAGAGAAACGTAACCCTGATATGATCAACCATAGTCGCCGGAAGCGTATTGCTACGGGTAGCGGAACATCTCTGGCCGAAGTAAATCGTCTGATCAAGCAGTTTGATGAGATGCGCCGCATGATGAAACAGTTCTCAGATATGATGGGACCTAAAGGCGGTAAAAATAAAGCTATGAAGCAGCTTAAAGGTATGGGTAAAGGAATGAAGTTTCCTTTCCGTTGATTTAAGCAAAGCTAAATCATATACAGATTTCATTGAAGGAGGTGAATTTTCAAATGGCAGTTCGTATTCGTCTGAAACGTATGGGTGCTCACAAAGCTCCTTTCTACCGCGTAGTGGTATCGGATTCCCGTTCCCCACGTGACGGTCGTTTTATCGAGGAGATCGGTTACTACAACCCGGTTGAACAACCGGCTGTTGTTAAGATCGATGAAGATAAAGCATTGGCATGGCTTCAAAACGGTGCACAAGCATCTGACACTGTCCGCAACTTGCTTAGCAAAGCGGGCGTGATGAAGAAGTTCCACGAGTCTAAATTATCTAAATAAAGTGCTGATTCGGAGGGTCATCTATGGAAGAATTAGTAAGCATAATTGCTAAGGCTTTAGTCGATCATCCGGAAGATGTGACGGTTCGGACGGTTGAGAAAGACCGGCTTGTCGTTTATGAGTTAACCGTTCATCCTGACGATGTCGGGAAGGTAATTGGTAAACAAGGGCGAATCGCAAAATCTCTTCGCACGGTCGTCACATCAGCAGCAGTTAAGATGGATAAACGGGTTACCGTTGATATCATATCTTAAAGATATACGAAAGGGGGTTAGGATGCATGTCCTAGCCCCTTTTCGTGCATGCTGAACTTAATAGGTTGGATTAGATATTGAATTAAAATATTTTTGGGTATGAGTGACTTCGGAGCAGTGCAGGGGACGGGATCGATTCTGGAGAAGCGTAGTAAGTTCGAAAAATGAGGGGGTAACAGCGATCGAAAGAACGAACCGTCGCCGGAACGACCGAACGAGAGTCGAAGTATCTGTTTAGTTTGATTTAATTTCGTAGGAGGAACGTATGGCAGAGTTTATGAATGTAGGTAAAATCGTCAATACGCATGGAATTCGCGGCGAGGTAAGAATCATGCCTTTAACTGATTTCCCGGAAGTGCGTTTCGCGAAAAATGCAGAGCTGTTTTTCTTTACACCTGATAATCATCCCGTCATGGTTAACGTGGAATCGGCACGTTTGCATAAGAATATGTATATTCTTCGTCTCAAAGAGTATGACAATATTAATGAGGTAGAGAAGTTTAAAGGCGGCATGGCCAAAGTGTTAAAAGAGAACTTGGCTGAGCTGGAGGAAGGTGAATACTACTTCCATCAAATCGTTGGGTGTTCGGTCATCACCGAAGAGGGTGAAACGCTCGGAACCATCTCTGAAATTTTGACTCCTGGTGCCAATGATGTGTGGGTTGTTAAAACGCCAGCAGGCAAAGAAGTATTAATTCCGGTTATTGATGATGTAGTGCTTGATGTGGACATCGAACAGCAGCAAGTGAAGATTCACCTGATGGAAGGGCTGCTGTAACATGAAAGTGGATGTATTAACACTATTCCCGGAAATGTTTGACGGTGTGTTCGGAGCAAGCATTCTGGGAAAAGCCCAAACGAAGGGTCTGGTATCCCTCGGTGCAACCAACTTCCGTAATTATGCGACCAATAAACACAACACGGTCGATGATGCTCCATACGGCGGAGGCGGAGGCATGGTGCTGAAACCAGATCCGATCTTTGCTGCTGTTGAAGATGTGCTGGAGCAACGCGGAGAAGCCGCGGCAACCATGAAACCTCCACGTGTCATTCTAATGTGTCCGCAAGGTGAGACGTTTACACAGAAAAAGGCAGAAGAACTTGTACAGGAAGATCATCTGATTTTTATATGTGGGCATTATGAAGGTTACGATGAGCGAATTCGCGAATTTCTCGTGACGGATGAACTATCTATTGGTGATTACGTACTCACTGGTGGGGAGTTGCCTGCTATGGTTGCGATCGACAGCATCGTACGTCTTATCCCCGGAGTGCTTGGCAATGAGACAAGTGCCGTGACGGATTCCTTCAGTACTGGACTTCTGGAATACCCACACTACACACGTCCACCCGAATTTAGGGGCATGAAAGTACCGGATATGTTGCTGTCAGGACATCATCTGAACATTGAGGCTTGGCGCAGAGAGCAGTCTTTGCTTCGTACGTTAGAGCGTAGACCGGAGATGTTGGAAGCGGCGGACTTGACGGACAAAGAGCGAATTTGGTTAAAAAAGATACGCTCAAACCGTGAAAATAGTACAGAGTAAGAATATGTATCGTTGAACACGTAAATATATCTTTTTAGAGAGTTCGAAAAAGCCAACCTGGATACCAAAGGTTGGCTTTTTTTGTGTGTTTTGTAAAGAAAGCTGGATATTCATTGGGTTATTCTATAAAATGGAGATATATTTTAAAACTAAGTTTCACTAAATGAAACTAAAAGTGGTGTATGAATGACTTACAATATTATTGGTCTTGATCATATTCAGCTCGCAGCACCAGAAGGTTGTGAAGCGGAGGCGCGTCATTTTTTCAATAAAGTGTTGGGCTGGACGGAGATTCCTAAACCAGAAGCCCTAAGAAAACGGGGTGGTGTATGGTTTGAGTGTGGCAGACACCAAGTTCATATTGGTGTACAAAAAGATTTTATTCCCGCTACAAAAGCTCATCCGGCATTTCATGTACAACATTTGGATCATTTACGTGATCATCTGAATCATAACCATATTCATATTGTTGAGGACGAAGCAAGGATAGATGAATGTGTAAGGCGTTTCTATATAAATGATCCGTTTGGCAATCGTCTTGAGTTTCTAGAATGGCTGTAAATCATACGTTTAAATTGTTTATTATTGATGTAGACACTTTTTTGCAGCTTTGAATATTTTTGCATGAGTTCAGCATAGGGTTGTAAAAAGCAGGGGTTTTCTTTATGTTGAACTCAGCTGTAATGAAATGTTAACGATACGCTGAGGAGGAAGATGATGAGCAATCAGCCTTATGAAATCGCCAGAGTTGATATTACCGAAGCCGGAGAACGGTGCAAAATGCTTTTGGGAGATCTGAATGGGGACGGCAGACTTGAGATGTTGCTGGTGCAAGCAGATGGGGGCATAGACGATCGGTATGTCCCGCATCAGGTATGCTGCTTGACTGCGTTTGATCTGGAAGGGACATTACTATGGCAGGTGGGAACTCCTGATCCGAACGCAGGAGGTCCGGGCTCAGACTATCCCGCTCAGATCGCAGATTGGGATGGTGACGGCCATAATGAAGTATTGTGTGTCATGGACAAACAATTTCTCGTGTTGGATGGCGGGACCGGTGAGATTAAAGAAACACATGAACTGCCAGGTGATGAAGCACATGACTGCATTATACTCGCCAACCTGACTGGTAATCAGCAAAAAATGGACATTATACTGAAAGACCGCTATAAGACGTTATGGGCATTGGACCATGATTTCAATTTATTATGGAAGCATGAAGGGAATCCTGGGCATTTTCCATGGGTATACGATATCGATGGAGATGGGAAGGATGAAGTGATGGCTGGATATGACATGCTGGATCATGATGGGACGCTGTTATGGTCTTGTCAGAATCTTGATGACCATGCCGACTGTATATGGTTTGGCGACGTTGATGGTGATGGGGAAGTGGAGGTTGTGATCGGTGGCAGTGTCACGGTCATGATGGACCGCTACGGTAATGAGAAATGGCGTTATGAAGATTCGATTGAATCACAGCATATTGCGCTGGGCTATTTTTGTACTGGAATGGAAGGTTTACAGATCGCAGGGTTGGACCGAATTATTCGGGGTGACGAGAATGGTAAGGATGGAATGTTCATGCTGGATAACGCAGGGAGAGAAATATGGAAAGAAAATCGTATGACTCGTGGATGGTTAACGATTATAGAGCCTGTAAGTAACTGGGATGAGAGTGGGCTCGATTATATTTTGGCCTATCGCCGAGGTGGAGATGTATTGCCTTCTTTGGTAGATGGAGATATGAAAACGGTTACTGAATTCCCGAAAGATGGATATGCGGTGCATGCAGACCTGATCCAAACTGGGCTAGAACAGATCATCATCTATGACGCACAGGATGCGGTAATTTACTCCAGTTCTCCAATGAAATTATCACTTACCGATGCAAAAAGAGCCAAGCCACAGCTCAAAAGGCTGTATAGCTTGACTCTCTATCCGGGCGGGGAAGTTTAAAGTCCAGTATTCACTGGTTATTCTCCGATGCAGGCGGCCCGTTCTGCGGACTGGATTCGGATTGAAGCAAGGCTGCCAGGTCAGCACCTGTTGTAACCGTCAAACGAGGTAGCTTCATGGGATGATCTCCTGGATGCACAAATCCGGACTTTACGGTAAAAGCCATGCGATATCCATGTTGCTGTAACTTGTAGATCATCTGTGTACTGGTATAACCAAAAGGATAGGCCAAATAAGGTGTGTCTATTCCGGTTTCCTTCATTTGCTGGATATCATTATCCAGAAGACTGGTGTCCAGACCGACAGGTACGCTGTTCCCACAGCGCATAAATCCCTTGTGATGCAGGTTATAGGTATGGCTGTTAAATTCAAAGACGTCGGTTGCCGCCTGCATCTCTGGTTTGGAGATGAAACTGTTGATGGCGGGATCAAATGCCGAAGGTTTATCCTGAATTTTACTGCCTATAACAAACAGGGAGGCATGAAAATTATATTTCTGAAGCACGGGGTAAGCTAATGTATAATTGTTCTGGTATCCGTCATCAAAGGTAATTACAATTGATTTCTGTGGTAGGGATATCTTCCCGTTAACATATTGCTCAAGCTGATCCAGTGTAATCGTCGTGTAACCTGCATCATGCAAGTATTTCATATTTTGCTCGAAATCCTCCAGATTAATGATGGATTTATTACCTGTCTCGTGATTGTTAAGCTTGGGCTCTATGTAATGATACATCAGTACGGGAACTTCTGTAGCTGTACCTTGTTCAACCTTGAATGTAGAACGATCCAGCGCAGATTGGCTAGAAAAGTCAGAATGTGACAGCTGGAATGCTTTGCGTTTGACTATATCCCAGGATGTACAGGCTTTGTGTGACATGGCATTCGTTGGATGAGTTACAGCATATGCATATAGTGTAATTGAGCATGTGAGCATGGTGAGTACGACAAGCGTGATTTTTTTCCAATATGTCATAAGTCTTATGGTTCTCCTTTTAAAGTGGTCAATACGTTATATCATAGACGATATTTCTTAACGGGAGGTTACAGTATTTTTTCCAGTATCAGGTTGACTTGTAGAAGAGAGCGTTAAGTTAGTTCAGATCGTAATGAGTTTTAGTATTGCTGATTGAACAATAGGCACTTTGTTTAATTTCTCTTGTGTTTTGATATGCTGCGTGATACAATAAATCTGTTATGTGGAATACGGCGGTCCTCTATGGATAATGAAGGAGACAAGGTGATCTCTGGAAGAAGTATGAACGCCTGTACGGAAGGAGGGAGTCATAGATGAATATCGTTCAAGCGATTACACAAGAACAACTTCGTAAGGATATTCCGAGTTTTCGTCCTGGTGACACTTTGAAAGTGCACGTTAAGGTAATCGAGGGAACTCGTGAGCGTATCCAATTGTTCGAAGGTGTTGTGATTAAACGCCGTGGTGGTGGAATCAGTGAGACTTTTACAGTTCGTAAAATTTCTTACGGTGTAGGTGTGGAAAGAGCTTTCCCGCTTCATTCCCCAAAAATCGATAGAATCGAAGTGGCTCGCCGTGGTAAAGTGCGTCGTGCGAAGCTTTATTATCTTCGTGAACTACGCGGTAAAGCAGCGAGAATTAAAGAAATTCGTTAATATAACGGATACCGGGAAGGGCTTGGAGACAAGCCCTTTTCGTTTTTGTCCGGGAAAAGTTGAACCGGAGGTACACTTCCGAGTAAAATGGTATGGCAACACATGCGGCGAATAGTCCGGGAGGCTTGTGAAATCAGTTATTGAAGTGCGTGTTCAAAAGACCGGTTTCAGTACCGACTTTTTGAACAACCTCTTGAAGGCATTTGAATTGTGGATTAAATGTACTGTAATGCTTGGTGTAAGATTACATAACTGATGTGAATATTTTGTATCCATCCATTGAGTTATTGGAACGATACAGAATGCTGGATGTGTGTACTGCTATAAACATGTACTGTGAAGAGAGGAAGATCTTGAATGGAACAAGAAGTTCAACAGGACCGGGGCAATCCTGCCGAAGAGAAAGACAGCCGATCCAAAAAAGCTAAAAATGAGATTGTTGAATGGCTTAAAGCCATCGTCATCGCATTAGTTCTCGTCATTCTGATTCGGTGGTTGCTCTTCAAACCATTTGTTGTGGACGGACCGTCCATGCAGCCGAACTTTGAAACGGGTGAACGTGTGATCGTCAACGAAATCCTATATGATATCAGAGAACCGAAGCGCGGTGAAGTTATCGTCTTCCACGTACCATCCGAAGGTCGGGATTTCATCAAACGTGTTATTGCGGTAGAAGGTGATACGGTTGAGGTGCAGGATGATACCGTGATGGTTAACGGCAAGAAAGTCGATGAAACGTATATTCAAGGAGCCATTGATGCAGCGGAAGCGAATGGTGGAACATATAACGTGAAGGATTTCCCGAATGAGCAGTTCCCTGATGGCAAAGTGCCGGCAGGTCATGTGTTTGTCATGGGGGACAATCGTCCAAATAGTACCGACAGCCGTATGATTGGTTATGTTTCGTTAAAAGATATTATTGGTCGTGCAGATGTGATTTTCTGGCCGATCGGTGAAATTAAGTGGATTAACCATTAAAATCGAAGTAAATAATGAGGTGAAGACAAGTTGACGATACAATGGTTTCCAGGTCATATGACTCGAGCCAGACGCCAGATTCAGGATAAGTTAAAGCTCATCGACGTGGTCATCGAACTGTTGGATGCCCGTCTGCCTGTCTCCAGCCGTAATCCGATGATTGACGAAATATTGCTGGGTAAACCCCGGATGATTTTGTTGAACAAATCGGATTTGGCAGATGCCAAAGTGACGCAAGAATGGATTGAATATTTCAAAAAAGAAGGAATTACTGCTTTTCCTGTAGATGCTTCGACAGGCACTAATGTTAAAGACATTCCGGTACAGGCGAAGCTTCTTCTTAAAGAAAAAATTGACCGTCAAATTGCCAAAGGGATTAATCCTCGTGCGGTTCGCGGGTTGATTGTGGGGATTCCCAATGTCGGTAAATCCACGCTGATTAACCGACTGGCTGGACGGAGTATTGCGTTAACAGGAGATCGTCCTGGTGTGACGAAGGGGCAACAGTGGATCAAGGTAGGCAAAGAAATGGAGCTATTGGATACTCCGGGTATCCTTTGGCCCAAGTTCGAAGATCAGAATGTAGGTTACCGTCTTGCCGTAACAGGTGCGATCAAAGAGGAAATCTTGAATGCTGAGGATATTGCCTTTTTTGGAATCAGTTACTTGATGCGTTACTACTGGGACGCCCTGGAAGAGAGATACGGACTTCAGGAGTTCTCCAAAGATGCAGATGATTCAGACAGTGTTATTGCGATTATGGAACAAGTCGGCCGTATACGCGGTTGTGTTGTAAGCGGTGGGCGCATTGATCTGGAAAAGGCATCGCGGGCATTTCTGCGAGAGCTGCGAGCAGGTAAAATGGGACGTTTCTCTATGGAAGCCCCCTACTAAAAATGGACTCTACACGATGAAGATTCTATCTTCATCTGTTCATTTCCTATAAACAAGTGCCGAAAGAAGCGGCCGTTACCGGATTACCGGGAACGGTCGTTTTCGCGTTCAAAACGATAAAAATGGAAGAGGATTGAAGAACAGTACGCTTAATGGAATTGGCTGACCTATATATCAGGTGCGTCAAAATCGTGCTATGATGAATGGTGGTGCAATTTAGATTAGACAAGGTCTGATATATTCAATTTAAACCATTAAATACCGATAAATGAAGACATCACTATCTTTATTATTGTATGCCTCAAGGAAAATATTTGCTGAGAGACACCGGTTGTACAGAACAAAGACTGCGGATCTACGTCTATATTATAAAAAAGTTGAAAGTGATACACATGCTGGAGAAGTGTGGGTAGAGGAGATGAGCGTTATGGTTGAACATAATGAAGAGATCGGGTTGAATCTGCTGGATACCCCGATGGGAACGAAGAAAAAGAAAGAAGCCAGTGAACCTCGAGACTTGTTGCTCTACGAGCGGGAGTATTGGGACAGTGGGTTTGAACGCATTGCTGGCATTGATGAGGTAGGACGAGGTTGTTTGTTTGGGGATGTAGTTGCAGCGGCGGTTATTTTACCGAAGGATCTTATTCTGGAAGGCGTGAATGACTCCAAGAAATTAACGGAGAAAAAACGTGATGCATTATATGATGTCATTATGGAAAAGGCGCTGGCGGTGGGTGTAGGGTACGCGGATGCAGAGACGATTGATCGGCTTAACATCAAGCAGGCTGCGAGACTCGCGATGAAACGTGCTGTTGAAGCATTGGGAGAAGTTCCTGATTATATGTTGGTAGATGCCGAGAAAGTCGATGTGAATGTGCCACAACTGTCCATTATTAAAGGTGATGCCAATAGTCAGTCGATTGCAGCAGCTTCTATTATTGCGAAGGTAACGCGAGATCGACTCTGTAAGGAGGAATGGGATACGTTATATCCGGAATATGGTCTGTCGATACATAAGGGATATGCAACAAAAGTTCATCGGGAGCAGATTATGGCGTTGGGAGCAACCCCGATGCATCGGCGCAGTTTTCTGGGCAATCTGCTTGGGGAGCAGCATTCATTGTTTTAACACGGGGTTGAAGGAAGGAGGGGGAGAGATTTGAATATTGGTTCCATGATAAAGGGGTTAATGGGAGATAGTAAGCCCGGCAATGCCAAGCCGCTTGAATTAAAGGAAGGTCAGGTAGTTCGCGGTTCCGTGGTAAGTGTATCCGATGATGGTGGGGATGCGGTTCTGCAGATTCAAGGTGTGCAGGTGCGCGCCAAGTTGGAAACTCCACTCCGTCCGGGTGAGACCACATTGCTTCAAGTGCAGCCGCCAGGTGAAAATGGCATAACGGTAATGAAACCTATGGCGGGTACACTTGATGAGCTGCCACAAGCTTCGCTGAACAACCTGCTTAAGGATGTAGGGCTGCCAGATACGAAAGGGAACCGGGAACTGTTACTTGCCATGCAACGTAGCGGATTGCCGCTAACGAAGGATAACGTGGCTATGGTTCAAAATATGATGACAGCCAAACCCGCACAGGTGCCAGTTGAGGAATGGGTGCAGGCGACAGGAATTGCTTTTCAGCGTGGTCTTCCGGTTACGGCGGAGACGGTAAAAGGATTACATCAGACGGTGTTTGGCCCCCCTCTGCATCAGTTGTTAAGCGGGTTGGCTGATCAGCTGGAAACGATGCTGGCACAAACAACAGGTAAACCAGTAATGAATGGAGAACAATCTGCCGCGATGAAACCGGGTATTGTGGCTGGTGTACCTGTCGTGCTGAATGGAGCACAGGTGGAAGAAGGATTGATTGCATCAAGCAATGGTCGTCAGGTACCTGGAGCGGGAACACCTGCTTTGTCAGGACAGCAAGGACAGGCAGCATTGGCAGGAGCTATCTCAATGGCTGATGGTGGGGCAGAGGATGCGAGTACTGCGGTCAAAGGAAACCTGCAGACCGGCGGAGGCACAGTAAATGCTGAAGCCGGAACAAAGGCAGTTGCCAGTAATGTTGAAACGGCTGGCAAAGGTGGCACGGGTATTCTGTCAGGAACGGGAATACCTGGAGAGAGCGCGCGCGGAACTGACGCGGGGCAAGCCGGGAGCCGCCCGGGTACATCAGGGGCGGCTGCAGAATCTGTGGCTGGCCGCGTAAATGCAGGCCAGCCTGAGGCAGGCGCGGCCGTGCGGACTGACGGCCGCGCTGAAACACCTGCTGCTGCGGGGACTCCGTCCGCAGCAGGCCAGGCGGCGCCTGCAGCGCCTACGGCAGCGCAGCTGGCGCCCAAGCTGCTGGCGCTGCTGGCCGCCCTGCGCAGCGCGTCCACTGCCACACCGGCACAGCCTGGTGCGGCAGCACAGGCCGCCCCTGCATCGCAGGGCGGCCAGGCGGCTGCGGCTGCCGGAGGCGTGCCGCAGCCGTTGCCAGCCGGTGCTGATGCGCCGCCGGCTGGTGGTAGTGCCGCAGCACCTGCGGGAGCTGCGGCAGTGACCGCGCCTGTCACCCACGAGGGAGACCCGTGGGTGGGGCGCGTGCTGAAGCTGCTCGGTGCGGAGCACGAGCAGCAGGCCGTTCATGGCGCGGCTGCGCAGCCGCGCGTGGGAGATGTGGCGAGTCCGGCGAATGCGGACACGCTGAAGGGCTTGCTGCTGCAACTTGCCAGCAGCGACGGTGCGCCGGCGGCACTCAAGGATGCCGCCGGACAAGCGGTGCAATATCTGACAGGTCAGCAGTTATTGTTAACGACCGATCGCAGTGCTACGTTTGCACAGATGCACTGGTTTATTCCAATCACGGGACCAGACGGGGAAGAAACAGCTTCTGTTCAGATCCAGTCACGCCGGGGTCAACGCGGGGAGCTGGATGCATCCAATTGCCGTCTTTGGTTTGATCTCGACATGAAAAGTCTCGGACCTACGCTGGTTGATGTACATGTGGTTAACAACATTGTCAGTCTGCGTGTCTTGAATGATCGCGAAGGGATGGGGCCGCTTCTGGAAAGTGGCCGAGAGGTCATCCATCAGGCTTTGGACAAGTTGGGGTATCAATTGCTCACCTTCAAGGCGGAGCCGTGGCCAGTGGGCCAGGAACCGGGCGCGGAACGCAAAATGTCAGCCTCGGACTATAGTCCTGAACGATACAAAGGGGTGGACTTGAAAGTATGAAAGACGAGTCGTCACAACCGGATCTGCTCTCCAAAAAAGCGGTTGCCCTAAAATATGTCCCTGGAGAGAGTGAAGCACCCGTTGTTGTAGCCAAAGGCCGCGGCAAAGTGGCAGAAGCCATTCTGGATAAAGCCAAGGAAAACGGAGTGGCTGTTCAGGAGGATGCAGCTCTTGTGGAAGTGCTCTCCAAGTTGGATCTGGATGAACAGATTCCGGCAGAACTGTACCAACTGGTGGCAGAGGTTCTAACGTATGTCTATCGTGCAGATCGACTGGCTTCGGGACGTGGGGAAGATGAGTCATGGTAGAACGTAGAGTGGGCCAGGAACCTGGAATGAAGCTCACACGACAGCAGAAAGGTCGATTAGGTGAAGAGGCTGCCTGTCGTTGGCTACGAGAGAATGATTATCGGATCATTAGACAGAACTGGCGTTGCCGTAGCGGTGAGATTGATATCATTGCTTCCTGCGAGGGCCTGATTGTCTTTGTAGAAGTAAGAAGCAGAAGTGGAGCCGCTCAGTACGGTACACCTCAGGAATCGGTCGATATGCGTAAAATGCAGCAGGTACGTTCAACCGCATCCGTATATTTGCAAATGACGGGAGAGGCAGACCTTCAGATCCGTTTTGATGTAATCGCCGTGATGCTTAATCAAACAGGTGATGTTGTCTCAGTGGATCACATTGTCAATGCTTTTTGAGATCTACATCATGGCTGTCAACTTCGAGTAATTAAAGATACAAAATGTATCTTATATGTTTCAGAGAATCCTTTTTGTTTGTAAATAGGTGTAATTGAAGCCGCACTTCCTTTGTTCAAAGGATATGCGGTTTTTTTGTTTAGGGAAAATAGAGTTCAAACACAAAAAGGATAAGTTAATATCTATGTCATCATATTTCAAAAAAAATATTAGATACAAAATGTATCATTTGTATTAAAATAAAAATGTTGAAATAAAAAGAGAGGTTGGTGGGATGTATGGAAGAGCTTCAGAATACTACTTCGAACAACGCAGTGAAAAGAGTATGGGAGTGTCCTCGGATGGAAGTACTGGATATCAGCCAGACCATGAACGGCGGGCAGGGAATTTGGCAATATGTCTGGGACGGGGATTTCTGGAAGCTTGAACTTATGGTCAGTTAAAGAGGGGGATTTGATCCATTAAAAAAATAAATGGTGAGGTGTAGTGAGAAGATGCATACAAGTATCAAATGGATGATTCGACTAAGTGCACTATCTTTATGTTTCATTTTGTATGGAATCATGTATTCTGGAGTTTCTTATGCTGCTGAATCTGACAATGCGGTTAGTGTGTCAGGTAAAGTGATTGATCGTCAGGGATTGCCTGTCAAGGACGCCACAGTCAAGTATTGGCTTGATTATGGGAAAAAGGAACACAGCGTGGAGACAGATGAGAGTGGGAATTATCGTATTATTGAATCCGTTGAGAACTATACTGTATTTACCTTTTCAGTTGAAGCAGAGGGGTATGTGCCGTATCGACATCACACTTACTATAGTTTAAGGGGTGGAGAGCAAAAACAGCTTGATTTTCATATTTATGAACCTTCCACGATTGTAGGAACAGTCAAAGATCAGGCAGGCAGACCTGTTCCAGATGCTCGTATAAAAGTAACAAGTGTCTTTGATCGTATAGTGAAAACTGATCAGCAAGGTCGATATGCGGTTACAGGAATTGATTACGCCTATAATCCGAACATTGCAATATGGGTAGATGCCGATGATTATATGCTATATGAACAGGATCGCTTGGGTGTCCGGGAGGGGGGAACCTTGAGAAAGGATGTTGTTTTGGCAGAGGCGGCACACGTGCGGGGAAAAGTAATAGATGAAGCGGGCAATTCGATAACTGGTGCTAAAGTTTATGCTGGCGGTTCGGCAACGACAGATGCTCAAGGCGATTATTTTATAAAGCGCGTACCAACAGGGGCCAGAACGATAACGGGGGAAGCAGCAGGGTATTTAAAATCGAGCCTGAGCGTTACTCTCGTACAAGGAGATCATAATACGTTTAATATCGTACTTAAGACGGATGCGGACATTACCCCACCTGTAACCAAATACAGATTAGTTCCTATAACAGATACAGTTAATGGGAAGCTATACATCAAGGGATTTACATTCAGACTCCAGGCAACAGACGAACTTAAAGGTTCAGGTGTGAAGACAACACAATATCGAATTAATGGGGGAGCATGGAAGATGTATGAAGGGCCCGTCAAGTTTTATGCCCCTGATGTCAAGGTGGTAGAGTACTATAGTACAGATGTTGCAGGTAACCAGGAGAAGTACAATAAAATGGACTTTGTTAATGGCACATTTGAAGGGAATGGCACGTTTGAAGGGGATAGTTACGATGATTGATTACTCGTTGATATGATATGTGAATGTATAACATGAGAATAAAAGACGGCTCTGGCTTGATGATCCCTCGTGGTGAATCAAGATTCAGAGTCGTCTTTTCTATTCGTAATGACCTTAACGGTAATGACCTCTGCCGCCCCTTTGAATCTCGTGATCAGATGGGTGTATAATCAAGAAGGTAAACTGGAATTTATTTTTTTATTTCATAAAGGAATTTCAGATCCGTTTTGATGTAATTGCCGTGATGCTTGATCAAGCGGGAGAGATTGTCTCGGTAAATCATATTGTTAATGCATTTTAAGGTGTACGCTAAAATTTTTAATGTATTGAAAGTTACGAAACGTATCTTTTCGGTGTGACTCTATAGCTCTTCTCAAAGTACAAGTTTAATTGTGTTTTTTCATGCATCCAATTTTGTTTTGTAAGCAGTCGGATCTAAAGCCGCCGTTCCTCTCTACACAGGAACGGCGGCTTTTTTTTTGATTCAACTAAAGAAAGCACAAAACTAATCATATAGCAACAAAATAAAATCAGTCTATTTCAGAATTTAAGATACAAATTGTATCATTTATAATAAAATAAGAACGTAGAAAAATTAAAGAGAGGTTGGTGGGATGTATGGAAGAGCTTCAGAATACTTCGAACAACACAGTAAGAGTCTGGGAGTGTCCTCGGATGGAAGTACTGGATGTTAGCCAGAACATGAATGGTGGGCAGGGTATTTGGCAATATGTTTGGGATGGATAATTTTGGAAGCTTGAATTACTTGTGAGCTAGAAAAAGAACGAATTAAAGAATTAAACAATCTTACTAACTAATTTGGATGAGGAGAGGTTTTAGTTATGTCTATTCGTTCCCCATGGATAGCTCGTTTTATAGTGTTTTTTTTAGTTTCTGTTTTGTTTAGTGTAATGCACACTGGAACTGTCAGTGCAGCCAAAGAAAACGATACTTTTAAGTTATCGAGTCGTGACCAGAGTCGGCCCTCTGGTTTTGTAGGAAAAGTTATAAGTGAAGGAATGAATGTGAAAAATGCAAAGATATCGTATGAATTACATCATTATGGTGATGGTGCTGAACAACAGTCTGGGAGTGTAGTAAGTGATGAAAATGGAAATTATCGTATTGACGTGGTACTCCCCAACTCAAAAGATTATTTCACAATGGATTTTACTGTAGAGGCAGAAGGTTATCTGTTATACAATCATAGAGGTAGTGAGTCTTTAGAAGCGGACAAAGTAAGAACCATTAATTTTTATATTTATGAACCATCAACAATTGTGGGCACAGTCACAGATAAGGAAGGAAAGCCTGTGGCTGACGCGTTAGTTTCAGTAACCGCTTTGTACGGCAAGCCCGTAAAAACAAATCAAAGAGGCATATATATGGTAACAGGCATTGATTTTGAATATCCAAACATTGCAATCAAGGTAGATTCTGCAGATTATATGATTTATGAACAAGATCGGTTAGAACTTTGGGCGGGAGAAACCATAAAATGGGATGTTGTTTTGACAGAAGCAGCACACGTACGGGGAAAGGTTGTAGATGAGGCAGGCAATCCAGTAATTGGAGCTAAAGTTAATGTCGGAGGTTCGGCAATAACAGACGCTCAGGGCAATTATTTTATTAAGCGTGTATCTACAACGAACAGAACTCTCAGCGCTGAAGCTACGGGATATATCAAGTATAACTTGAGTGTCGATTTGGTTCATGGAGATCGAAATTCATATGATATCGTACTTATTAGTGATACCGACAGAACCCCACCAGTAACCAAGTACAGATTAGTTCCGATTACAGACACCTTAAATGGAAAGACATACATTAAAGGGTTTACATTCATACTTCAGGCTTCGGACGAAGTAAACGGGTCAGGCATAAAGGTAACAGAATATCGAATCAATGGGGGGAAATGGAATAACTATGAAGGACCCGTCAAGTTTTATGCCCCTGATGTCAAGTTAGTTGAATACTTTAGTACAGATGTTGCAGGTAACCAGGAGAAGTACAATAAAATGGACTTTGTTAAAGGTACATTTGAAGGAGCAGGTTCATATTGATTCATCATTGATGTGATATTCTGTATTTTATAAGATTCTAATTTAATTAGACGGCTCCGACTGGGTGATCGCCCTTGGTGAATCAGGTATCGGAGTCGTTTTTCCGATTTTCCTATATACATACGACTGAAGTGTTATCAGCAATTATCCTGTCTTTGAATCTTCTGAACAGAAGAGTGTATAATCAAGAATGTAATCGTTGTGTCTTTTGATTTATTACCAATACATTGTACTAGGCCACGAATCACTAATGCGGTTGCAAATGATTTTATAACTAGGGAGGTACGGCCGATGAGTAAAGCTACGAAAACAACGAATGAAGTCAGAAATGCGATTCAAAATCGTCGCACGGTGAAAAAATTCAAAAAAGAAGCTGTTCCTACACAGCAGATTATAGAGTTGCTGGATACAGCAGTCTGGGCTCCTAACCATAAATTGCGCGAACCATGGAGATTTTTGTTGTTTAGCGGGAATGGGCGGAAGAAACTGGCCGAGGCTATTGATGCAGAAATGGGAGAAGACAACAAATTCTCAGCCAATATTTTGCAGGTTCCATCCGTTATGCTTGTTGTTCTGGAGGAAGATCCAAGACAGAATGTATGGGACGAAGACTTCGCTGCGGTAAGTGCGTTGGTTCAGAACTTTATGCTTGCAGCGTGGAGTGAAGACATAGGGACGTTCTGGGTGACCAAGCCATTCTTGTACGCTCCCAAATTCCGCAAACCTCTTGGAATAGAGGCGGGTGAGAAGATTGTAGGCATGATTTATATGGGATACCCCGATGTTATTCCTTCTGCCAAAGAACGCACACCAGCCAAGGACAAACTCACTCTTTTCGAATAATAAATATTGTAAAATGCAGCTGCACAAGAGTTCTATATGTTTCAGGAAAATCTACGTACAAGTACCTTTCTTCACAGAAGAGAAGGGCTTGTACGTTTTTTTTGCCATGTTGGTGTGTATGTCTGTAGAATCTGCATGAAATATCCTTACATCCTTCTCGACTTTTAATCTGATGTCTACAGGTTTGTGCGTATTTCACTGCCTTTCGGCAAGCTGGACTGTTCTTCCTCCAGCTTCAAAATAAATTAAGATCCAGTTGACGATACTGTATAGCTTCAGCTACATGAGCTGTCACGATTTCACCATCATGATCCAGATCGGCAATCGTCTGTGCCATCTTGATAATGCGATCATGTGCACGCATGCTCAGGTTCAACGTTTGCAGTGTTTGCTCTAACAGTTGCTCTGCCTCTTGAGGGAGTTGGATTGAACGTCGCAAAAGCTTGCCCGAAAGCTGGCTATTCCAACGAACCGAACTTTGAGCATAACGTGCAGCCTGAATTTGATGAGCATGAATGACTTTTCTCTGCATTTCCGCAGAGGAAGGTGAAGCTGCAGACTTGCGCCACTCGCCTGGCGGAGGAACCTCAACCTGAAGATCGATACGGTCCAGTAATGGTCCTGAAATTTTGGCTCGATACGCTGCAACACGAGCAGGGCTACATATGCAGCGCTGCTCCTCTGAATGAGCAGACAGATACCCGCAGGGACAGGGATTCATGGAACATGCCAGCATGAACTGGGCGGGGAAGGTGAATGCGGCCCGCGCCCGGCTAATCGTCACTGTACGATCCTCTAATGGCTGTCTTAATACCTCCAGCACTTGGCGCTGGAACTCAGGTAATTCATCCAGAAAGAGTATGCCTCGGTGAGCAAGACTCACTTCACCCGGTTTCGGGATACCGCCGCCTCCAATCAGACCAGAGGTAGATATCGTGTGATGCGGGGAGCGAAAAGGTCTGTCTGCAATCAGGCCTTGTGGCGCTTCTTTCAATTTGCCTGCAGCACTTAATACTTTGGTTACTTCCAGCGCTTCATCTTCTGACAAAGGGGGAAGGATGGTAGGCAATCGTTTGATTAACATCGTTTTACCCGTGCCCGGTGGCCCAACGAGCAATATATTATGCATGCCAGCTGCAGCAATCATAAGCGCGCGTTTTACATGGTGCTGCCCGAGAACATCACTGTAGTCATCTGTAAATAACGAAGTCTGTCCTGGCCTTTTATCTTGCATCCTCTGTGACCTATCTGTTATAGAAGCAGTGAGGTGAGCATAGTCTTTTAACACAATTGGTCCTGCATTGGCTTTATTTGATATTCCAACCAGAGTAGATTGATCTGAATTTTCCGGCGCGATATCCTGTAAATGACGAACACCAAATACCTGAATACCTCGAATCAGAGACGCTTCCTCTACGTTATCCAAAGGAAGGAGAACGGACGTAAAGCCTTGTCGTTTGGCCAAATCCACCATGGATAAAATGCCTGGCACTGACCTGATCGAACCGTCCAATGCCAGTTCGCCAACCACTAATGTCCGTTCATGGGGAGGAAGTACAAGCTGGCCGCTTGTCATAAGTAATCCAATGGCAATGGCGAGATCAAAGGAAGATCCCTCCTTGCGCAGATCAGCGGGGGCCAGGTTGATTGTAATCCGCTGTAAAGGATACTGATATCCACAGTTTTTAATAGCAGCACGAACACGTTCTACGGCCTCACGAATGGCTGAATCCGGTAACCCGATGATAGACGTCTGTGGCAGACCATTGGATAGATCCGTTTCCACCTCGATTAGAACGCCATCAATTCCATACAAACACGCACTGTGCAATTTCCCGTACATAACAAAGAAACACCTCACTCGATTCTTGACTCCGCATAATACGGGCCAGTCTACGAATTAAGGTGCTTCCTCAGCTTCTAATAAGCATTTTATATAAAAGGAATCATGCAGTCAACCTGTCATTATCGATGTAGAAATTATGTATGATCCCTGAATTTTTATTTTAATAAAGGAAATCAGTTAGTAACTTTTGTGAGAATGGCATCGTATAAACTTGCATTATGGTTAAGAGATTTTGACATGTGAAGCGTAAATCTATTCAATGGATCTTTTGATTATTGCTATTGCATCCTGAGTAAGTAGTAATGTCTATCCGTACCAAAATGTATTGTATACAATCTAATTTAACATAATTAAATAGAAAGGTAAAATCATTTGTGCTCAATTATTCTGTTTTTTTTCTATTTTGTGATAATATAGATTTATAGTTCCTGTGTTATAAGGAATAGAATGCACAATAGGCAGGTGAGAAAGACATATGCAGACTGACAGTTTGAAGCTGGATAACCAATTATGCTTTGCCATATATGCTTGTTCACGTGAGATTACGAAGATGTACCAGCCTTATCTGGAGGTGCTCGGCGTAACGTATTCACAGTATCTGGTTCTGATGGTATTGTGGGAACGTGAAGAATGCACGGTTAAGGAGATCGGGGAGGCGCTATACCTTGATTCGGGAACATTGACACCACTTCTCAAACGTTTGCAGTCAGCAGGACATATTAATCGCGAACGCTCGGCTCAGGATGAACGAAAAGTATTAATTACACTAACCGACTCCGGTCGTGAGCTGCGAAATAAGGCATTGTCCATACCTGCATCCATCCAGGGAGACGCGTGTTTGAATAGCACCGAGTTTGAAGCTTTGCTGGGTCAGTTCAAAGGATTACTGGAAAAAGTCCACGAAACTAATACTAACGCTGCCAAAAAATAATAATGTAACTTTGCATCGTAGAAACCTTGGCTTTTAGCTGAGGTTTTTTCCATATATACCCAAACATTCACAATATGGGATCATACTCATATCAAAATACTGTCTATTAACCATTAATTTTTTAAGGAAAGCGTTTTAAAAACGTGTTACAATGAATTGGGTTTAAGTGAAAATAGTCAACATTTGTCTTTTGTTAGTCTACCAACCCGCCTTGTTGCAGTCATGTTGATAGGAGGATTCGAGAATGAATATCCATGAATATCAAGGAAAAGAAGTACTGAAACAGTATGGAGTTACCGTTCCAAATGGAAAGGTTGCTTATACAGTCGATGAAGCGGTTGCGGCCGCAGAGGCACTGGGCAGTCCGGTGACTGTAGTTAAAGCGCAAATTCACGCAGGTGGCCGGGGTAAAGCCGGCGGTGTAAAAGTGGCGAAGAGCACGGAAGAAGTTCGTGCCTATGCTTCCGAAATTCTCGGTAAAGTATTGGTGACACACCAGACTGGACCAGAAGGTAAAGAAGTGAAACGTCTTCTGATTGAAGAAGGATGCGATATCCGCAAAGAGTATTATGTGGGTGTTGTTGTGGACCGTGCCACAGGCCGTGTAGTTATGATGGCTTCCGAAGAAGGCGGTACTGAGATTGAAGAAGTAGCTGAAGCTACACCTGAGAAAATTTTCAAAGAAATCATTGACCCTGCTATTGGGTTGCAAGTGTTCCAGGCGCGTAAACTGGCTTACAGCATTCAGATTCCTAACGAACTGGTGAATAAAGCTGTTAAGTTCATGCTCGCGTTGTACACAGCTTTTGTCGAAAAAGATTGCTCCATTGCCGAGATCAATCCTCTCGTTGTTACCGGAGATGGAAACGTTATCGCACTGGACGCGAAGTTGAACTTTGACTCCAACGCCCTGTTCCGTCACAAAGACATTTTGGAACTGCGTGACCTGGATGAAGAGGATGAAAAAGAAATCGAAGCTTCCAAATACGACCTCAGCTACATAGCACTTGATGGCAACATCGGCTGTATGGTCAATGGTGCGGGACTTGCGATGGCGACGATGGACATTATCAAATACTACGGTGGAGACCCCGCCAACTTCCTTGACGTAGGGGGCGGTGCAACAACGGAGAAGGTGACTGAAGCATTTAAGATCATTTTGTCTGATGCTAAAGTAGCCGGGATCTTTGTTAACATTTTCGGTGGCATTATGCGCTGTGATGTTATCGCCAACGGTGTTGTTGAAGCAGCGAAGCAGCTTGGTCTGACCAAACCGCTGGTTGTTCGTCTTGAAGGAACTAACGTGGAGCTTGGTAAACGTATTCTGGGTGAATCTGGCCTGAATATTGTTCCTGCCGATTCCATGGCCGATGGTGCACAGAAAATTGTTGCCCTCGTAAAATAAGTTCATTCCTTAGTACCGGAGCTGTCCGGGAACTGAAAAATAACCGTAAGGATGTGAAGCAACGTGAGTATTTTGATTGATAAAAATACAAAAGTCATTACGCAAGGCATTACGGGTTCAACGGGAATGTTCCACACGAAGGGCGCATTGGACTACGGAACCCAGATGGTAGGCGGAGTTACACCGGGTAAAGGCGGAACCAATGTGGATATCACGCTGGAAGACGGTACAGTAGCCAGCCTGCCGGTGTTCAACACTGTGCAGGAAGCGAAGGAAGCTACAGGCGCAACAGCGAGCGTCATTTACGTTCCTCCGGCATTTGCAGCAGATTCCATTATGGAAGCTGTTGACGCAGAGCTGGACCTCGTAATCTGTATTACAGAAGGTATTCCGGTTCTAGACATGATCAAGGTTGACCGCTTCATGGAAGGTAAAGATACCGTCCTGATCGGACCGAACTGTCCAGGTGTCATTACACCAGGCGAATGTAAAATTGGTATCATGCCTGGTTATATCCATATGGCAGGGCATGTGGGCGTTGTTTCGCGTAGTGGTACACTAACGTATGAAGCCGTTCATCAACTGACAACTCGTGGCATTGGACAATCTTCTGCAGTTGGAATCGGGGGAGACCCTGTAAAAGGTTCCGAATTCATTGATATCCTGAAGCGGTTCAATGAAGACCCACAGACTCATGCGGTCATTATGATTGGTGAGATCGGTGGTACTGCTGAAGAGGATGCTGCAGATTGGGTACGTGAGAACATGACCAAACCGGTTGTTGGCTTTATCGGTGGCGTTACAGCGCCTCCAGGCAAACGGATGGGCCATGCTGGCGCTATTATCTCTGGCGGTAAAGGTACAGCCAAAGAGAAAATTGCGAAGCTGGAATCATGTGGAATCAAAGTTGCACCAACGCCTGCTGAGATGGGTTCGACTTTGGTGAGTGTACTTGAGGAACGTGGTATTTTGAATTTGTGCACGACACATTAATTCTTTTTCGTTATAATAGAAGAAACGGCTCGGAAATGATCTATTTCTGGTAGACCGACTATTATGGTTACGGAAAAGGTAAGCAACCTTTTGTCCTTAAACAGGGCGAAGGGTTGCTTTTTTGCGTTTTTTTAACGTGAAAAGGGAGAGGAATTGTTCCTCATCTGCGTAAACGCTTGCATTCCGTGGTCACTTAACACACAATATGAGGGAAGATATCTTCCCGCTCTGGGAGGCATATGGTATGGAAGAAAGATGGATCTTGTTTGGTTTGCATGAGATGGAGGGTATTGGCAAGAAAACAATCTCGAAACTGATTCTGGGACAACATGAATTGCCCGATCTCTTGAATTATGGGGAAGGCGACTGGGTCGCAGCAGGCTTGCGCAAAGATCAGGCTGCACGTTTGACTAGTCATTTTACTATCGACTGGATAGAGAGTAAAAGAGAACACGTTTACAATCAGGGGATAAAGGTTATTACTTATCTGGATCAGAATTATCCCATATTAATGAAGGAAACCGTTCAACCTCCTTGGGTAATGTATGCTCGCGGGGATGTTAGTTTGCTACACAACTCGTCTATTGCAATGGTGGGAACTCGTATGCCGACCGTGTATGGGCGCAAAGTTGGAGAGAAGCTTGCAGAGCAATTATGCAGTGCAGGACTGACGATCGTAAGTGGGCTAGCCCGAGGTATTGATAGTGTATGTCATGAGGCAGTATTACGTGCCAAAGGAAAAACCATTGCCGTATTCGGAACAGGGATCGATAATATATACCCACCCGAAAATACTAGCCTTGCCGAGAGAATCGCTGAGACGGGTTTGCTTTTATCGGAATATCCACCCGGTACGCGTGCCCGTCAAGGACTATTTCCGGAACGGAATCGAATTATTGCCGGCCTAACGTTGGGAACATTGGTCGTAGAGGCTGACATTCGCAGTGGTTCACTCATTACAGCAGATGCTGCTCTTGAAGCAGGCAGGGATGTATTTGCCGTCCCTGGACCTATTACATCGCCGAAGAGTCGGGGAGCACACAACCTTATCCGTCAAGGTGCCAAATTGGTGACTTGTGGAGCAGACATTTTGGAAGAGTATCGTTTGGACTTGCCAAATGCAGAACAACTTCCTTACAATAGAGGACGTTCGACAGAAACACCTGAACCTTCCGGGCGAGGGATATTCACTGAGGTGAAGCTCTCTCCAGATGAACAACGCGTGATTTATCTGTTGGAACAGGGAGAACAATCATTGGATCAACTGGTTGAACTGCTTGGTTGGGATTTTGGACATTTGCATTCAGTTCTGTTATCTTTAATCATAAAAAAGCAGATTAGCCAATTACCAGGCACTAAATACGCGAGGGTATGACGATGCTTCAACCTACGCAGTGTGTGGAAATATATAATTAGCAGAAGTTATTAACTATGCATAAGCTTACAGAAACAGTTTCATGACAGTTTCATGACTGAGAGGAGGATGAACCTATGGCGGATGCACTCGTAATCGTGGAGTCGCCCTCAAAGGCGAAGACGATAGGCAAATATTTAGGCAGCAAGTTCATCGTGAAAGCTTCGATGGGACATGTTCGCGATTTGCCAAAGAGTCAGATCGGCGTTGAGGTGGAGAATGATTTTAATCCGAAATATATTACGATCCGCGGCAAAGGTTCAATTTTGAAAGAACTGAAGGATGCACGAAAGAAAGTGAAAAAAGTGTATCTCGCAGCTGACCCGGATCGCGAAGGCGAGGCTATCGCATGGCATTTGGCCCATGCCCTTGAATTGGACGATACGGCAGATTGCCGGGTTGTATTTAATGAAATTACAAAACAGGCGGTCAAAGATGCGTTCAAAACGCCGCGGAAAATCAATATGGATTTGGTCAACGCGCAGCAGGCAAGACGTATTCTGGATCGACTCGTTGGATATAAGATTAGTCCATTATTATGGAAAAAAGTGAAAAAAGGCTTGTCGGCAGGCCGGGTTCAATCCGTGGCTGTCAAAATCATTATAGATCGTGAAAATGAAATTGATGATTTTGAACCGGAAGAATACTGGAGCATTACCGCGAAACTGACAGCAGACGGCAATCCGTTTGAAGCCAAGTTTCATAAACTGAACGGTGCCAAAACAGAACTGGGCAGTGAAGCCGAAGTACAAGCGATCCTGAAACAGATCGAAGATGCGGACTTTACGATCAAGGAAGTCAAAGAGAAGGAACGGAGTCGGAACCCTTCCGCACCGTTTACGACAAGTTCTTTGCAACAGGAAGCAGCACGTAAATTGAATTTCAGAGCTTCCAAGACGATGTCGGTCGCACAACAACTGTACGAAGGTGTAGACCTTGGAAAAGAAGGCACAGTAGGTCTCATCACGTATATGCGTACAGACTCCACACGAATTGCGGCATCTGCACAAGAGGAAGCCAAAGAATATATCGTTGGTAAGTATGGTGAGCCATTTGCACCCGAGACACCACGAAACTATTCCAAAAAAGCAACTAATGCTCAGGATGCGCATGAAGCGATTCGTCCGACTTCAATCCTGCGTGATCCTGATTCAATCAAATCATTCATGAGTCGCGATCAGTTCCGGTTGTATAAACTGATATGGGAACGTTTTGTAGCGAGCCAAATGTCTTCAGCTATCCTGGATACGCTCTCTGTAGATATTGCTGCGGGGGACACGATTTTCCGTGCAGCAGGTTCGAAGGTTCGATTCCAAGGTTTCATGAAGGTGTACGTTGAAGGAAACGACGATGGTACAACCGAAGAAGATCGCCTGCTGCCTCCGCTGAAAAGTGGAGATGTGCTTGATAAGCAGGAGATCGAGCCGAAACAGCATTTTACCCAACCGCCACCACGATATACGGAGGCTAGGCTGGTTAAGACACTTGAGGAACTGGGTATAGGGCGTCCGAGTACATATGCGCCAACACTGGAGACTATTCAGAAGCGCGGATATGTTGCAATTGAGGAAAAGAAATTCATGCCGACCGAGCTGGGTGAACTGGTCATCGAACAGATGGAAGAGTTTTTCCCGGAAATCCTGAATGTAGAGTTTACCGCGAACATGGAAGGTGATCTTGACCATGTGGAGGAAGGTTCGGAGGATTGGGTCAAAGTACTCGCAGAATTCTATGAATCTTTTGAGAAACGCCTTGAGTTTGCGGAAGAAGAAATGAAAGAAATCGAGATTGAAGACGAAGTATCGGATGAGATCTGTGAGAAGTGCGGCAAACCGCTTGTTTATAAACTCGGACGTTTTGGCAAGTTTCTTGCTTGCTCTGGCTTCCCTGATTGCCGGAATACCAAACCGATTATCAAGGATATTGGCGTAACTTGTCCGAAGTGTAAGGAAGGTCATGTTGTTGAGCGTCGCAGCAAAAAAGGACGTATTTTCTACGGTTGTGACAAATATCCTGAATGTGATTTTGTCTCATGGGACAGACCTTCAGCCAAACCATGTCCTAGTTGCGGATCTTTAATGATTGAGAAGCGGAACAAAAAGGGAGCACGATTGCAGTGTACATCATGTGATCATCAGGAGCCGGTGGATGAACCGGATGACGAATCAGCGGAATAGTATATATGTGAATCAATTTTAGTGAGTTATGAAATTGTTTTATGGAGGTAAAAGATTTTGACAAATGAACAACAAGTAACGGTTATTGGTGCCGGGCTGGCAGGGACAGAAGCTGCCTGGCAGATCGCAAGTCGCGGCGTACGCGTTAAATTATATGAGATGAGACCTGTGGTGAAAACACCAGCTCATCATACAGATAAATTTGCTGAACTGGTATGTAGCAACTCGTTGCGTGCGAACGGGTTGACGAATGCAGTAGGTGTGTTAAAAGAAGAAATGAGGATGCTCAATTCTCTCGTACTGTCTGCAGCAGACAAGCATGCAGTTCCAGCAGGTGGAGCACTTGCTGTGGACCGGGATGGCTTCTCAGGTGAGATTACGTCTACGTTGCACCAGCATCCACTCATCGAAGTGGTGAATGAAGAACTGACTTCCCTGCCGGAAGATGGCATCGTTGTTGTGGCAACGGGTCCGCTGACTTCACCGGCATTGTCTGAGCAAATCAAGGCACTAATGGGTGAAGAATATTTCTACTTCTATGATGCAGCAGCACCGATCATTGAAAAAGATTCAATTGATATGAACAAGGTATATCTGGCCTCCCGTTATGACAAGGGCGAAGCAGCATATCTGAACTGTCCGATGACAGAAGAAGAGTTTGATGTCTTTTATGAAGCTCTCATTACTGCTGAGGTTGCTCAATTAAAAGAGTTTGAGAAAGAAATCTACTTTGAAGGCTGTATGCCAATCGAAGTGATGATGAAACGTGGGAAACAGACGGCTCTGTTTGGTCCTATGAAACCGGTAGGTCTGGTTAACCCGCATACAGGAGAGTTGCCACATGCTGTTGTACAGCTTAGACAGGACAACGCAGCGGGAACCTTGTATAACCTGGTTGGCTTCCAGACGCATCTGAAATGGGGAGAACAGAAACGAGTCTTTTCCCTTATTCCTGGACTTGAAAATGCAGAGTTCGTTCGTTATGGCGTAATGCACCGTAATACATTTATTAATTCCCCTAAACTGCTTCGTCCGACGTATCAGTTTAAAGAGCGTCCAAACCTGTTCTTTGCAGGTCAGATGACGGGTGTTGAAGGATATGTAGAATCTGCTGCATCGGGGCTTATTGCCGGTATGAACGCAGCCAAAGCAGCTCTTGGGCAAGAGCTGGTAGTATTACCGGTTGAAACAACACTGGGCAGTATGGCTCAGTATATTACAACAGCTGACTTCAAACACTTCCAGCCAATGAACGCAAACTTTGGTTTGTTGCCGAAGCTGGAAACGAAAATCCGTAACAAAAAGGAAAAAAATGAAGCTCTTGCACAGCGTGCACTGGATGGTATCACTAGTTTTGCTGCGGCAGAAGGTCTAACTGTTCCGGAACGCGTATAAATTATTCGTGGGAGGAGGCTGATATCATGGATATGTCATTTCATGCTACAACGATCTGTGCTGTTCGTCATAATGGTAAGGCGGCAATTGCTGGAGATGGTCAGGTGACCATGGGGCAGAGCGTCGTGATGAAGAATACAGCCAAGAAGGTAAGACGATTGTACCGTGGACAGGTTGTTGCCGGATTTGCCGGTTCTGTGGCGGATGCCATTACCTTGTTTGAGAAATTCGAAGGCAAGCTGGAGGAGCACCATGGTAACCTGCAGCGTGCTGCTGTAGAGCTTGCCAAGGATTGGCGTCAGGATCGGATCTTGCGCAAGCTTGAGGCGCTATTGATTGTGATGGACAAAACAGGCATGCTGCTCATCTCAGGTGGCGGCGAAATTATTGAGCCTGATGATGACGTTATCGCTATCGGATCAGGTGGCAACTTTGCCTTATCTGCTGCACGTGCATTGAAACGTCATGCGGTGAATCTCGAAGCGAAGGACATTGCGCGCGAATCGCTTCAGATTGCCTCGGAGCTTTGTGTGTATACCAACAACAATATTATTGTAGAAGAGTTATAGGCCGAAGAAATCTCCCGTAGTGGAGCATGATTATGCAATCTGCTCCAGGACGTCTAGGGGATTCTTTGTCCTTGTACGGTAAAATAACTTCAGCATACTGGTAGGAGGGAAGCAATATGAATACTCAAGCGTTAACACCGAGACAGATTGTTGCAGAGCTTGACAAGTATATTGTAGGTCAAAAGAAAGCCAAAAAATCGGTAGCGGTAGCCCTTCGCAATCGTTATCGGCGTAGTCTTTTGCCTGAGCATACGCAGGACGATATTGTACCTAAAAATATTCTAATGATTGGACCTACCGGTGTAGGTAAAACGGAAATTGCCCGTCGCCTTGCTAAACTGGTAGGAGCACCATTCGTAAAAGTGGAAGCAACCAAATTCACTGAAGTAGGCTATGTTGGCCGTGACGTTGAATCGATGGTGCGTGATCTGATTGAAACATCACTGCGGATGGTAAAACTGGAGCGGACTGAAAAAGTGAAGGACAAAGCTGAAGAAGCTGCCAATGAACGAATTGTACATATTCTGGCTCCCTCACAGTCCAAGTCCAAGAATCAGCGGAATCCCTTTGAGATGATCTTTGGTAATAATGGCAACAACGTTCAGGAACAGGATGAGCCAGAACCGGATACTGGGGTTGCTGAACGCCGCCGTAAGATCAAGTTCGATCTGTTGTCCGGCAAGTTGGAGGATGACATTATTGAAATTGATGTGGAGGACACTGCGCCTAACATGATGGACATGTTTGCTGGACAAGGTAATGATCAGATGGGCATGAACATGCAGGAGATGTTTGGCAGCCTCTTACCTCGTCGTACGAAAAAGCGTAAGCTCGCCATCAAAGAAGCGCGCAAAGTGTTGATCCAGGAAGAAGCAGGCAAATTGATCGATATGGATGATGTTACACAAGAGTCCATTCGTCGAGCAGAGCAGACAGGTATCATTTTCATAGATGAAATTGACAAGGTCGCCAGTCAAGGGCGCGGTAGTGGTCCTGATGTATCCCGTGAGGGTGTGCAACGTGACATTCTGCCTATCGTAGAGGGCTCTACAGTAATGACGAAGTATGGTCCTGTCAAAACGGATTATATTCTGTTTATGGCAGCTGGCGCATTCCACGTCGCCAAACCCTCTGATCTGATTCCTGAGCTTCAGGGGCGCTTCCCAATTCGTGTGGAACTAAGTAGTCTTACGCTGGAAGAGTTTGTATCCATTCTGACTGAGCCTCAAAATGCACTGACGAAGCAGTACGTTGATCTGCTGCGCACCGAAAATATTGAAATCGAGTTCTCGGATGACGCCATTCGTGAAATAGCCAAATTGGCTGAATCCGTCAATCAGAATACAGAAAATATAGGCGCACGTCGATTGCATACGATTCTCGAAAAGCTTTTGGAGGATTTATCCTTTGAGGCACCTGAGCTTACATTGGAACGTATGGTAATTACTCCTGAGTATGTCCGTGAAAAATTGAATGATATTGCACTTGATCGTGATTTGAGTCAGTATATTCTGTAACATAGGGCTGACAATGTAATCGCTAAAAGGTCGTATGAATGAACGATATGCACTGGACAGTAGAGAACACTTACGAGATCGACGAAGGATAGTCATTCCTTAGACGAATCGCAAAAGATTCTCTCTCCGACCGGTGACATATCGTTTATTTTTGCTTCTATCTAAAGGATTTAGATGAGATAACCGATAAAAGTTGTGGGGTTGTTATCTGGATCGACAAAACCTAGGACTTGTGCCGCATGTAAAGTGTGTTAAAACCTATCGGAGTGGTAGTTATTTCTAATTTTTATATCCAGTCATTCCCATTAAAAGAGTGTTTCTTATTCCAAGTCTGGGCATCGGTTTAGTTGACAGATTGGTAAATGTTGCGTAAATGCGCAAAAACATAATTTGTAGAAAAGCGTGAAGTCACCAAATGTTTTCTGGGGATTAAAATACGTAAACCCTACTTAATTGTTAAGAAAGTGTTGTGTGGAAATGGTGAGAAATCTTAATTCGTGAAAGATAACTTGTCAATTGATTAATACACAGCTTCGTATGTATACCTATCATATAGCCACTAAACCCTTAATCTAACGGCAAAAAATTCTAACATTATCAACGATGAATATTTCTGAAATATACATAATTACGGGCATTATACAGTCCTGTCGAGACGAGAAAGGTTTTTTTTATTTTAAGAATGTTTAAGAACAATCAAGGAGAGTATTAACATACTTTTGTTTTGGGCCTGAACATTTACGAAAAAATTCATAATTTGCAGAAAATACACAAAAAGCCCTGTCTTTAAGAAAAGATAGGGCTTTTTTCTTATTGTAATATATCCCAAACTCGAAGAAACTTATGTTATACGACAACATCAGAGTTAATTCTACTTAAGTCCTAGAAAACCGTGTAAAAACGAATGTTTTTGTCGAAAAAACATAAGGATTTTCAAGGAAGAAGATTCAATCTTTTTCCATAACTTCTAAAGAGAGGAGGGAGATTGTGAATCTTTTAAACGATATTAGCTTTAAAAGATTACAAGGTGCACTCGATGCGTCCAACATCAGACAGCGAACGATTGCTGACAACATCGCGAACGCCGATACCCCGTATTTCAAGCGCTCAGACGTTTCTTTTGAAGAGATGTTACAGGGGCAAATGAATGGAGAAATGCCTGTTCTTAGAGGTAAAGTAACTGATGCAAGGCATTTTGTCATAGGTCCTTCCTCTTCTGTACCAACGCCAGTAGTTAATATGGACCAGTCAACGTCCATGAATAACAACGGAAACAATGTCGATATAGACAGAGAAATGAGTCTTCTGGCGGAGAATCAGTTGCGTTACAACGCTTATATTCAACAAGTGAACGAACAAATTAAAATCATGCGTATTGGCGTGGAAGGGAGATAACCTAATTGAACATTAGTAATAGTTTTAGTATCAGTGCATCAGCTCTGACGGCCCAACGGTTGCGGATGGACGTTATATCTTCCAACATTGCCAACGCAGAGACGACGCGCGCGAGCGTATCCAATGGTGAAGCTGTTCCTTACAAACGCAAAATGGTTGTGCTTGAACCGAACAAAACGTCATTTGGTACAATGCTCCAAAATCAAATGCGAGGTGGCAGTACGGGAGATGGTGTCAGAGTAACTGAGATTCGCGAGGATCAGTCACCATTGAAGCCTGTCTACGATCCTTCTCATCCGGATGCCAACGCAGAAGGATATGTATTTATGCCTAACGTGGACATTGCGAAAGAAATGGTCGACATGATCTCTGCTTCGCGTTCCTATGAGGCAAATGTAACAGCATTGAATTCAACCAAATCAATGATCTCCAAAGCTTTGGAGATTGGAAGATAATCTGCTCTGAAATTAAAAACAAGAAATATGTAAACGAGAGATGAAGGGGAGGGACATTAATGATTCAGAACAACATGTTTAGCACACAGGGCGTACAACCGCTACAGATGAAGAGTGCAATCGAAAGCAAGCCTTCTACACCAGCCGAAACCATTCAGAGCTTCGGTACATACTTACAGAACGCATTAGGATCCGTCGCTGCACAGGAGACTCAATCGCATGAAATGTCGAATCAATTTTTGGTGGGAAAAGCGAACGTAGATCAGGTGATGATCGCTTCCGAGCAGGCATTGTTAAGCCTGCAGCTCACGTCTCAAGTCCGAAACAAAGTGGTCGAAGCGTATCAGGAAATTATGCGAATCCAGTTATAGAATAATCTACTTGCGCTCAGGCAATAGCGCTGATCATTACAACAAGCAGCTGCGATGCTGCTTCTGATCGTAGACCTATGGAACGGCTAGGGTTGCGTAAGGACAGACTAAGCAAAGTTTCGGATGGGGTGACAGAGTGAATGAGAGAATCGCCCAGTACAGGGACAAGGGGTCCCAGTATTGGAATAGTTTCAGTAAAAAGCAAAAAGTATTATTTTTATCCACCTTCCTGTTTCTGATTTTGGCTGCAGTTGTACTCACAATGCAATTGTCCAAGACGGAATATGAGGTTGCGTTCACAGACTTGAATGCAAGTGATTCAGCAGGCGTTATCAGTTATCTCGATTCATCTAGCATTCCATACAAATTAAGTTCAGATGGCAAGACGATATCCGTACCAAGCACGAGTGTTGCCATTGCAAAAGTGAATGTTGGATCACAAGGGATTATTCAGAATGGTTCACTGGGATATAAGTCATTTGAGGAATCATCATCTCCGATCGGGATGACGGATAAAGAGTTTGATGTAAAGTACAACAATGCTTTAAACGGGGAAGTTGAACAGTTGCTTCAGCGGATGCAAGGGATACAGGACGCTAAAGTGCTGGTCAATATGCCGAAGGATAATATTTTTGCTGGCTTAGAAGAACAGGATAAAGCATCTGCATCGGTAGCACTCCAGTTTAAACCGGGTTATCACCCAAATCAGGCAGCCGTAGATGGATATTTTAATTTGGTTAAGACCGCAATTCCTAATCTGCCTGTTGAGAACATCACAATAACAAACACGGATGAAGCAGAACTGATTCCGACTGCCCGAGGTGGTAGTGGCGGGTTGTCTTCAGATGTTCAAGAGAACATGGCATTACAGAAAAAGTTCGAAAACGATGTCCGTAATAACGTGAAGCAATTTCTTTCTCAGATTGTAGGCGAAGACAAAGTCAATGTTTTGGTAGCCTCCAAGCTTAATTTTGACAAAGAAACACGTAAAGAAAATCTAGTCACACCCGTTGATGTAGAGAACATGAAAGGCATCGAAATTAGTGTGCAGGAGATTCAGAAGAGTTACACCGGCGCAAGCAACCCAACAGGTGGTGTTGCAGGCACAGGGCAAGAGGAAGTTCCGGGTTATCCATCTGCTGATGCAGCAGGGAACTCAACTTCGGAAGAATCATCAAGTACGGTCAACTACGATGTTAATCGAATCGCCAAGGATATTATTTCTAGTCCGTATACTGTAAAAGATTTAACCATTAACGTGGCAGTTGAACCACCGAATGGAGAAACAGAATTACAGGGACCGGTTCAGGACGCAATTGAGAACATTTTGGTTAACATTGTTCGTGCTTCACTGGCAGACTCAGGCACTGTAATAAGTGACGCCGATCTGACAAAGAAAGTTTCAGTTATGTCACAAGGGTTCCAGACTGCCTCTGCAGACAATACGGGTTTCCAGCTTTCCTCAACGATGATGTGGGGCGGAGGAGCACTCATTGCAGCATTGATCGCAGCGGTTGTTATTTTGTTAGTACGCCGTCGCCGCAAACAAAACGAAGAAGAAGAAGAAGAAGAGATTCCTCTTCCAATAGCAACAGAGTTCCCGTCCATTACGCTGGACAGTGTAACGAACGAAAGTCAGGTGCGCAAACAATTGGAGAGTTTGGCCAAGAAAAAGCCAGACGAATTCGTCAATCTGCTGCGCACATGGCTGGCTGACGAATAGAGGTGAGCGCATTGGCAAAGGCAAGCAGTCAAGGTTTGACTGGCAGACAAAAAGCAGCAATATTGTTGATTACATTAGGTCCGGAAGTATCGGCTCAGATTTTCAAACATCTGCGTGACGAGGAGATCGAACAACTTACGTTGGAGATTGCCAACGTTCGCAAGGTTGATTCTTCTGAGAAGGACATGATCATGGCCGAGTTTCACCAGATCTGTCTTGCGCAGGAATATATCTCTCAGGGCGGTATCAATTACGCCAGAGAAATCCTGGAGAAAGCTCTGGGTTCATCCAAAGCACTTGAAGTCATTAATCGTTTGACAGCTACGCTGCAAGTTAGACCATTTGACTTTGCGCGCAAAGCAGATCCGAATCAAATTTTGAACTTTATTCAGAATGAAAGCCCGCAAACGATTGCCCTGGTTCTGTCTTACCTGCAATTCGAACAGGCAGCAGCGATTCTATCATCCTTGCCACAAGAGAAACAGGCAGATGTCGCTCGCCGGGTGGCTGTTATGGATAGTACTTCGCCGGAAGTCATCTCTCAAGTGGAGCGGGTTCTGGAACAGAAACTATCTTCTACCGTAACGCAGGATTACACGAATGCGGGTGGTATTGAATCAATCGTTCAGATTTTGAACGGAGTCGATCGCGGGACAGAGCGTACCATTTTGGACTCGCTCGAGATTCAGGATCCGGAGCTTGCAGAGGAAATCAAAAAACGCATGTTTGTATTCGAAGATATCGTCAATGTGGATGATCGTTCGATTCAGCGCATTATTCGGGATATCGACAACGCAGATTTGCAGCTGGCACTCAAAGTGGCAAGCGAAGAAGTTCGGGATGCCGTGTTCCGGAATATGTCGAAACGGATGTCCGAGACATTCAAAGAAGAGATGGAATTCATGGGACCTGTGCGATTGCGTGATGTTGAGGAAGCTCAGACACGTATCGTAGGAACGATACGCAGATTGGAAGAAGCCGGTGAAATCATTATCGCACGCGGTGGAGGAGATGATATCATTGTCTAATTTGATTAAATCTTTCCAGTATGTACCGGTTGATGACCGTAAAAGACTTGAGAACCATCATCATTATGGGGGTGCCGAGGAGTCTGAAACGGAATTAAATGGTGTGAGTGCTGAAGGTTCTGAAGCTGAAACGCTTCAAGCACGCGTGGACGAAGAAACACAACGTCTCACCGCAGAGATGCTGGAAGATGCCAAGGAGTTTGCAGAAAAGCAAGTACGTGAAGCTTCGGAAGAAGCAGAGCGCATGCTTCAAGAAGCCCGTGAACAGATCGATAGCTGGTGGCAGGAACAACGACAACAGGATGAACATCTGATCGAAGCACTACGTTCACAAGGTTTCCAACAGGGTTTTGAAGAAGGCAAAGTACAAGCAGAACTGGATCTCCAAATGCAGATCGAAAAGATGATGAATGAAGCCCAGGAAGTTCTCCAGGAAGCTTATGTAGCAAAAGATCAGATCATTCAGGAAGCGGAGCCGTTCCTTGTGGATCTCGCTTGTGGGATTGCTGAGAAAGTCATTGATAAGCAACTTACCATTGAACCGGATCATACCTTGGAACTGATTCGTCAAAGTTTGTCACGTAAACGGGAGCAGGGTTTGATCACACTTTGTGTGGCTCCTGATCAATTTGCATTTGTACAGGCAGCTCGCGAAGAATTATCCCTGTCCATTGACTCTCAAGCAGAATTGCAGATTTTGCCTGATTCCACGGTCAAAGACAAAGGATGTGTTATCCGTTCTTCGTTCGGAAGTGTAGATGCGAGAATTGATACACAGCTTGCTGAAATCAAAAAAGAACTGGTCCGCATAGCACTTGAGGATGAGGAGCGAAGAAATCAACATGAAGGTTCTTAGTTCACAGCGATATATGGAACATTTGCGGCAATTTGATCCCGTTCGCATTAACGGCAAAGTTACTCAGGTCATTGGTCTTATGGTTGAGTCAGAAGGGCCAGATGCAAGTATCGGTGACGTATGTTACATCTACCCTGGTAAATCGGCCAAGCCTCTACAGGCCGAAGTCGTTGGGTTTCGAGATAACAAAGTGCTGCTTATGCCACTGGGTGAACTTCAATCCATCGGTCCGGGTTGCGATGTAGTAGGTACTGGTAAACCACTCGGAGTTCAGGTAGGCTCCGAATTGCTCGGTAAAGTGCTGGACGGACTTGGGCAGCCGCTGGACGGTTCCCTTCTCCCATCCAGAATGCCGATGTACTCTACCTCCAATACACCAGTTAATCCAATGGATCGTCCGCGTGTACTTGAAACTATGGGTGTTGGTGTAAGAGCTATCGACGGATTGTTGACCGTAGGTAAGGGACAGCGTGTAGGTATTTTTGCCGGTTCTGGTGTTGGTAAGAGTACATTGATGGGCATGATTGCTCGCAATACAGCAGCAGATGTCAATGTCATCGCGCTTGTGGGTGAACGGGGACGTGAGGTTCGCGACTTTATCGAACGGGATCTGGGGCCAGAAGGATTGGAACGTTCCGTAGTTATTGTTGCAACGTCAGATCAGCCTGCCCTGATTCGTATCAAAGGAGCGGTTATCGCAACCACTATTGCAGAGTACTTCCGAGATCGTGGAATGAACGTGATGCTCATGATGGATTCGGTTACTCGATATGCGATGGCTCAAAGGGAAGTCGGTCTGGCTGTCGGTGAACCTCCGGCAATGAGAGGATATACTCCATCGGTATTTGCGAGTTTGCCCAAACTGCTTGAACGGGCAGGCACAGGGCCTACGGGTTCGATTACAGCCTTTTACACCGTTCTGGTTGATGGGGATGACATGAACGAACCGATCGCGGATGCGGTGAGGGGTATATTGGATGGCCACATTGTGTTAAACCGATCCATTGCGAATAAAGGTCATTTTCCGGCAATCGATGTACTAGCCAGTATAAGTCGTGTCATGAAGGATATTGCTCCCGAAGAGCAGCTGGAAGCTGTTAATAATATGAAGCGTTTGATGGCTGTGTACAAAGAGTCGGAGGATTTGATCAATATTGGAGCTTATCAGCGAGGCTCAAATGCAGCGATTGATGAATCAATAGACCAGATTGATAGCATATGGAACTTTACAAAGCAGAAAGTCGACGAGAAAGTCACCTTAAGTGAAGTACAGGAACGTTTGATTCTTGAATTTGCAAGGAGATGAATGGTTAAGCGATGAAATTTCGGTATCATTTCCAGAAGGTTGTTGACCTGAAGAGTAATGAAAAAACACAGGCAGAGTGGATGTTATCCACAGCGATCGGAAAGCTTCAGACGGAGGAAGAGCATCTGATACAACTTCTGAACGATAGAAATAATCTGGTCGGGATTATCCAATCTGCTACGGAAAATACAGCGTCTGTAAACAGTCTGCAGGAGATGCAGCGATATGTACATCATCTTGACGAGTGCATTTCACGTAAAAACAATGATGTTAAACATGCTCAGGTCAATGTGCAACGGAATCAGACGTTTCTGAACGGTAAGATGGTTGATGAAAAAGTATGGCTTGGAGCGAGAGACAAGGCCAAGATCAAATTTCAGCAGGAGATGCTCCTCCGGGAACAGAACGATCTGGACGAGATGGCTACTGTACGCTTCGCTGCCAAAGCCGGGCGCGCGAATTGATGTGAGCCGGACGCGAAGTTGTCTCGTGAAGGAGGAATGAACGATGGCTGTTAAAGACGATAGCGATATGGAAAAAGAATCGGGAGGCGGATGGGAAAAATTTCTCATGATTTCCATCCCGATTGTATTCACTGTAGTATTGCTGGGCGTATTGCTTACGCTTTTCAATGTAGATATTCGTAATAATTTGTTTGAATTTGCTAACAAGATTCCGGTAGTTAAGGAATGGGTACCTGATCCTGTGCTGGACCCTGAGAAAGATAAGCTGGAGAAGAGTGAGCAGCAGGTTGAAAGTGCTGAAGCGACAATCGAAAAGCTGAAGTCCCAAGTTACGGCAAAAGAAACAGAACTTAAGGCAGCACAGGAAGCGACAACAACTGAGGCGAAGAAAGCAACAGACCTTCAGAAGAAGTTGGATGATGCAGAGAAAGCTGCTGAGACGGCTACAGCGGCAACGCCGGAAACGGAATCCGATTATCAAAAGCAAATAAAAGATTTAGCTAAAATGTATGCTGACATGAGTCCGAGCAAAGCTGCACCAATTTTGCAAAATATGACGAATGAGGAAATGGTCCTGTTGTTGAATGCCATGCAATCATCTGCTCGGACGAAAGTGCTTGAAAAGATGGACCCGAAAACAGCAGCCGATGTCACCATGATGATGAAGGATGCCAAACCTTCCGGAGATCTGGCACTGGATGCACTGCAATCCAGATTGAAGAAAGAAACCGAAGCAACATCAACGACAGCAACAACCACGAGCAAAAACCTGGATAAAAACCAGCTTAGCCAAACGTTTGCTTCGATGTCTGCTTCAAGTGGTGCCAAGCTACTATTGGAAACATATAAGTTGAGTCCAGACAAAACGTTGACCATCCTGAACTCGGTAGATGATGCAACACGCTCTCAATTGCTTGAAAATATGTCTTCAGAGGATTCGGTTGAAACTGCAAAAATACTGAACAGGTTAATGGGCAACAAGTAGACCTGATTCATGTGATATCTGAGAGGAGGTGAAAATAAATGTCGATCGTATATCAAATGACATCCACAGCAACTGCAAAGGCCACAGGGACAGGGAAGACGACTGGAGCACAATCGAAAGGTTCAGCTACAGGTGCTAGTGGTGAATTTCTGCAAACTCTTGCACAATCGTTATCTGGAGGTAACACAGAAGGGGATAGTTCAAGCGCTACGGGAAGTTTAACTGCTAATCCGCTGGTGTTTTCCTTTGCTCCAAGTGAAGACGGAGAAGCGACCTCCATCACGGACATTCTGAATTCATTGTTTTCGGACCTGGATTCACTTGACGAGGCGTTGGAAAATGATCCAGCTTTACTCGCAAGTTTGCAGACTCTGATTCAACAGATGTATGCACAATTAAATGATACTTCAGGCACTAAGGCAGAAGGTTCTGATGAGTCTTCGGATGGAGCGGGAAGCGCTAGTGTAGTACCTGCGATTGAACTGTCGCAGCATCCGGCAGCAGTACGCTTTGTTTTGCAAGATATGCTTACACAGTTAGTAGCTGCGATGAATGAGGCAGAAAGTACTGTTGCGAAGAACGCTCCCGAATTCAAGCATTTGCTGCAATCTCTACAGACGCAACTTCAAGAGGCTGGAATGGATACCACGAGTAACAAGGGATGGACTGAACTGAAATCCATACTGGATACATTGACTGTTGTTAAGGATCAGGCTGTACAGGTCGCTCCAACTACTTCACTTCAATCGTCCAAACAGGATTTGGTCGCACCTCAAGTTCTTGTTGCAGCAGCTACAAATGCTGGAATTCAGGTAAAAGGCGATACAGATACCACATCTGCTTCAAACGCAGGTGGAGAACTGGATCACTCAACCATCATTACGGCGGGGGAACTGTCTTTGCGTACATCAGGTACGACAGCAGGGAAACCGGCTGAACCTGTAATGCAAACATCACAATTTGCCAAAGAAATGACACAGTTTGTTGTTAGCAAGCTGGATATTGTACAACAAAAAGGTTTTTCCGAGGCAACCATCTCACTTCGTCCGGAGCATTTAGGTAAATTGGATGTACAAATCACCTTGCAGAACGGGCAATTGGTTGCACGGTTTATGACAGAGCATATGATGGCCAAAGACATGCTTGAACAACAAATGATGCAGCTGCGTTCTTCACTTCAAGCTCAGGGGATTCAAGTGGAACGACTTGAGGTTACGCAGAACAGTTCAATCGGATCACAGATGTATCAAGATGGAGGCCGTCAATCGGGAAGTAACTCTCAGCAACAGCGTCGTTCACGTGAACGTGAGGAACAATCGGATGATGCTATAGCTACCGCAGGCATTCAGGAAGAATTGCGTAATTGGCGTAGCGAGCAGGTAGAAGGAAACGAATTACAGAGAGATACATTTAGTGCAGAGGCTTAAACAGAAATGAGGTGAGCAAATGGCTACTGAAATTGTTTCAACGAATAATACTTGGCCGAACTATTCCGCTGCTAATAAAGCTACAACAAGTGCTGCAACAAAAGAATTAGGCAAAGATCAGTTTCTAAAAATCCTGATTACCCAACTACAGAACCAAGATCCGATGCAGCCGATGGAGGATAAAGAATTTATAGCCCAAATGGCACAGTTCAGCTCAGTGGAACAACTGGTCAATATTTCGACTCAACTTAAAACGTTGAATCAGTCACTTGGTGCTGTATCCGGTATGATTGGCATGGAGGTAAGCTGGCTTTCTTCTAATAAAGCGGACAACGGAACTCTTCGTCAGGGTATTGTGGATTCCATCATTGTAAGAGATAGTGTTCAATACGCGAAAGTGGGCAATGACGAGATTAAGCTGGATGAGATTATTCAGGTGAATTATCCAAAACAGGCAGAAGAGAATCAAACTCCAGTACAGAACATTCAGGATGTAACCCCTGAATCGAACGAGAGCCAGGAAGCTGAATCAGCTCCTGAAACAGGTGATACGGAAGATAGCGGGAAAACGGTATGAGTGATCGCATAACGGTTGGACAATTATATGCCGGCTCGATTACGCCAAATATGCTTCAAAGACCCAAAGCGGGAGAAGCCTCAGCAACACCCGACAAACCTTTTGCAAAGGTGCTGGAAGATAATCTTCTAAAATTGAGCAATCATGCTGCCAAACGTTTGGAACAGCGTGGTATTGAACTCAAAACGGAGCAGATGGAACAGATTGGTTCTGCTTTGGACAAAGCTGCTGCCAAAGGAGCCAAAGAGTCTCTGATTTTGATGCAGGATATGGCTTTTATCGTCAATGTCAAAAATCGTACAGTGGTTACAGCTATGGATAGTGAAAGCATGAAGGATAATGTGTTCACTCAGATTGATAGTGCCGTAATCATTTCTTGACCGGTTGGCCCTTCTCGGGAGCCGGAATGCCGCTGACCGACTGATGCGGTAACCAAATGAAGACTGGGAGGATTTTTAAAAATGTTGAAATCAATGTACTCAGGCGTTTCCGGGATGCGGGGTTTTCAAACCAAACTCGATGTAATTGGTAACAATATTGCGAACGTAAACACGGTTGGCTTCAAAGGCAGTCGGGTTATGTTCAAAGATATTATGAGCCAAACAACTGCAGGTGTTACTGCCCCTGGAGATGAAAACGGTGGTGTGAATGCGAAGCAGATCGGACTGGGTGTTTCTGTAGGTTCGATCGATACCTTGCATTTAGCGGGTAGTCCAATGACGACTAATAATCCGACCGATCTGCGTCTTAATGGTGATGGATTTTTCCTCGTAACACTTGGTGGTGAGCAGGAAGTCCCCTTTTTGACTCGTGCAGGAGATTTTCATGTGGATGCTAACCGTAACCTGGTTACTTCGGATGGTTTGTTCGTTGTTGATGGTGGTGGGGAACCTATCACACTTGATGAAGCTGTCGTATCATTTACAATCGGACAGGATGGCTTCATCAATCAGACGATGGATGACGGAACAACTGAAGCTGGTGCTCAATTGGGTATAGGTAAGGTAACAAACCCTGAGGGTCTCGAAAAAATCGGTGGTAACTTGTATCGCATAACAGCCAATGCTAACGCAGAGGGCGCATTCGATATTGTAACTGCTAATAGTACTGAGTTTGGAACAGGTGCCGTCATTGCTGGACAGCTCGAGATGTCAAACGTGGATCTGACTAGTGAATTTACAGAGATGATCGTAGCTCAACGTGGATTCCAGGCAAACTCCCGGATCATTACAACGTCGGATGAAGTGCTTCAGGAAGTTGTTAACCTGAAACGTTAATAGCTGATTAGTGAATTAAAAACGTGGGGGAGCTTGCTCCTCCCACACTGATCGAGGGGGCTTAGCATGATTTCGGTTACGCGGTTAAATGGTTCTCCCATGTGGTTAAATGCGCTGATGGTTGAAATTGTCGAAGAGACACCGGACACGTATATTACTCTGGTAACTGGAAAGAGACTGATTGTGCTTGAGAAAGCCGATGAAGTTATTTCCAAAATTAAAGATTACAACCGTGAAATCGGGGTTCAGGCAGCCACTATCAAAGTGCAGCAAACGGAGGAATCCTGATGAAAAAGATGATGCCCTGGCTTGCAACAATGTTGCTTGCAATAACACTCATTGTGGTGGTTGTGTTTGTATTTATGCAAGGACAGAATGACACACATACTGCTGCAGCTTCTGAACCCAAGAAGATGACTGCCGATGAGATTGTAGAAGTTTCCTCAGAGCTTGGAGAGATTAAAACCAATTTGGCTGATACAGATCATGTTGTAGTCGTCAGTTTCTCATTCAAGTTGTCTGACGTAAAAGCCAAGGAAGATTTTGAGAAAATTAAAGAAATTGTAGTGAAACCGATTATCATTCAGACTCTTGCAGATACAAAGTCTGAGGAACTGGCTACAGCGAAGGGCCGGATACTATTTAACGAGAAATTAACCGGTCTTATTAATGAAGCTTTACCAGAAGGTAATTTAAGTAGTACGAGCTTTTCATCCATTGTGATAGCAACGATGTAAATGAACAGAACATGCTGTAGACCTGTAAGGGGGTGAGAACATGGTGGATGTATTATCACAAAATGAGATTGACGCCCTATTAGCTGCCCTTTCTTCTGGTGAAATGGACGCAGAAGAATTGAAGAAGGAAGAAACTCAAAAGAAAATTAGATCGTACGATTTTAAGCGGGCAGTGCGTTTTTCCAAAGACCATATTCGAAGCTTGACTCGTATTCACGAAAACTTTGCACGCTTTCTCACCACTTATTTTTCAGCCCAACTGCGGACGTTCGTTCAAATCAATGTCGTTCAGGTCGAACAGTTGCCTTATGATGAGTTTATCCGTTCTATTCCTAAGATGACGATATTGAACATTTTTGAAGCGGAGCCACTACAGGGGCGAATGGTGATGGAAGTCCATCCCAATGTGGGATATGCGATGTTGGATCGCCTGCTTGGTGGAACAGGAAGTGCTCCGACCAAGATCGCATCGATGACGGAGATTGAGACGACCATCATGGAGCGGATATTCAGCCGTGCATTTGAAAGTTTGCAGGAAGCATGGAAGACCGTGCTGGATATTTCCCCGAGGATGGAAGCGCTGGAGACGAATCCGCAATTTATGCAGATTGTATCTCCCAATGAGACCATTGCTCTGATCTCGCTCAGTACCAAAATTGGTGACACGACAGGCATGATCAATCTATGTATACCGCATGTCGTTCTTGAACCTATTATGTCACGGTTGTCAACTCATCAGTGGTTTGTTTCGGAGAAGAAAACGAGAGCTCCAGAAGAATATGAAGCTCTACGAGAGCGTGTGAACAAAGCCAAATTACCCGTCGTAGCGGAATTGGGAGAATCCAGAATTTCAATTGCCGAATTTTTGGGTCTGTCTGTTGGTGATGTCATTACATTGAACAAACCAGTTGATGAGGGGCTTTCCATTAAAGTGGGTGACAAACTGAAGTACATGGGCAGTCCGGGAACAATCAAGGACCGTGTGGCTGTGCAAATAGACGAGATTGTCACCGAAGGAGTTGAAGAATTTGACGAGTAAGGATTATTTATCCCAGGAAGAAATCGATGCTTTGCTCAGGCAATCGGAATCGATGAACAGTTCAGAGCCAGCAGAGAAAACGGTTGATGATTATTTGACTGAGCTGGAACAGGATGCCTTGGGGGAGATTGGTAACATTACATTTGGTAGCGCGGCAACAGCTTTATCCACGCTATTGGGCCTAAAAGTAGATATTACAACACCTAAGGTTTCCATCATTAGTCGAACGCAGTTTGAAGAAGCGTTTCCCAAGCCGCATGTTGCCGTTCATGTGAATTACGTGGATGGATTCGAAGGCATTAACTCGTTGGTCATCAAGAAGAGAGATGCTCAAGTCATCGCTGATCTGATGTTGGGTGGGGAAGGAAATCCGGTTGATGAAGAACTGAATGAAATCCATATTAGTGCCGTACAGGAAGCGATGAACCAGATGATGGGTTCCTCCGCTACTTCCATGTCCACGATCTTCAATCGTTTTGTGAATATCTCCCCTCCGGGAATCGATATTCTTAATTTGGAGAGTGGCGAGGGTGTAAGTAATCTTCCAGAAGATGAGACCCTGATTCAAGTTTCATTCCGTTTGTTAATCGGAGACCTGATTGATTCCAATCTGATGCAGTTGCTTCCCGTGCATTTTGCCAAAAACATGGTTGATATGCTGATTGGAGGTGCTCAGGAGTCAACTGCCAGCGTACCAGTGGCATCAACACCTGAACCCGCACCAGCTGTAGTACCAGCAACGCCACCACCGGTTGCGGAGCAACCACCCGTTCAGCAACAGGTTCCACAGGCTCCACAACAGCCTGCTCAGGAACACAACGGATATGGACAGGCTCCAATGGGGATGCCGCAAGGTATGCCGCCACAGCAACCTTATGGCATGCCGCCGCAGCAACCTTATGGTACACCTCAACATTACGGTGGAATGCCAAATAGGAATGTTAACGTACAGCCCGTTCAATTCGCTAATTTGCAAAATGGAGCGTATGGTCAGGTAGACGAAAACAATTTGAATTTATTGATGGACATTCCCCTTAAAGTCACCGTAGAATTAGGAAGGACCCAGAAGCAAATTAAAGATATATTGGAACTGTCACAGGGATCAATTGTCGAACTGGATAAGTTGGCCGGTGAACCTGTCGATATTTTGGTGAATAACAAACTGATTGCCAAGGGAGAAGTTGTCGTTATTGACGAAAACTTTGGTGTTCGTGTCATAGATATCGTTAGCCAATGGGACCGAATTCAGAAATTACAATAAGCACAATTTAGGGAGGACTTGAATCAAGATGGCAAACCGAATTTTAGTCGTAGACGACGCTGCATTTATGAGAATGATGATCCGGGACATTTTGTCCAAAAATGGATATGAGGTTGTTGGTGAGGCACAGGATGGCTCACAAGCAATTGAGAAATTTAAAGAGCTTCGCCCGGATCTGATCACAATGGATATTACTATGCCTGAGATGGATGGCATTGCAGCTTTGAAAGAGATCAAGAAGATTGATGCTAACGCAAAAGTGATTATGTGCTCTGCGATGGGTCAACAAGCGATGGTAATCGACGCCATTCAAGCGGGTGCCAAAGACTTTATCGTTAAACCTTTCCAATCTGACCGGGTTATCGAAGCAATTAGCAAGACACTGGGCGTTTAAGAGACATGATGATGGCTCAGGGTGATATTCCAGGAGGAACTGGCGTAGGAGCCAATTATTATTTACAGCTTATATGGGTGATTGTTGTCCTGGCCGTCATCCTGGCCCTTATTGTCTATCTGATCCGGTTTTTAAACAAACGGAATCAGCAGTGGTCCCGTCACGGCACGATTCGTACTCTGGGCGGGGTCGGACTGGGACAAAACAAGTCGCTGCAAATTATCGAAATTGGTGGAAGTGTATATCTGCTTGGTGTAGGTGAAGACATCCAGTTGGTGGATAAAGTTTCCGATCTGGAAGAGGCGCAAAGAATCATTGAATCATTCGAACGAGATGCTGCTGCTCAACAAGGGAATCTCTCGCCTCTCATTACCAAGCTCGCAAAACGCTTCCGTAAAGATGAACCGCCGCGGGAAATGGAACTGGAGGACACAACTTCTTTTCACGAAATGTTTGAATCCAAACTTCGGCAGATCCCTAACCGCAAAGAGAAGATGGAGAAGCTCCTGGATAAAGACAATACTACAGATCGGTCGAGGGATTCATGAAGAAAAAGATTTGGTTAGCTTGTTGTTTGATGGGACTTATCAGTCTGGCATCGGTCACGGTTGCTTTTGCCGAGCCCATTCCGAATATCGATATTCAAATCGGAAACGGTGATGGGGGAACACCAAGCACGAGTTCACTGTCCATTATCCTGTTGATCACGGTGCTTAGTATTGCACCAGCAATGCTGGTGCTGATGACCAGTTTTACTCGGATTGTGATTGTTCTAGGTTTTGTACGTACCTCTTTGGGTACACAGCAAATGCCACCCAATCAGGTGCTTGTCGGTTTGGCACTTTTTATGACACTTTTCATCATGTCACCAACGTTGTCTTCCATTAATCAGGTAGCACTCCAGCCTTATCTTCAGGGAGACATTAACCAAACCGAAGCACTTGAAAAAGCAGCGGATCCCATAAAGAAATTTATGTTTTCTCACACCAGAGAAAAAGATCTGTTGCTGTTTATGAAGTACAATCAGACCGAAAAGCCGGAAACGTATCAGGATATTCCAATTACAGTTATGGTACCGGCATATGTAATCAGTGAGTTGAAGACAGCATTCCAGATGGGGTTTATGATTTTCATTCCGTTTCTGGTTATAGATATTGTTGTCGCGAGTACACTCATGGCGATGGGTATGATGATGCTTCCGCCGGTCATGATCTCATTACCTTTTAAAATACTACTCTTTGTCCTTGTGGACGGGTGGTATCTGGTTGTCAAGTCACTGTTGCTGAGTTTTAACACTTGAGCCGGAAGGTTAAAGGAGGACGGTCGTGACTTCGGAATTTATTATCGGTCTGGCCGGGAAAGCGGTATACACGTCATTGCTGGCCAGTGCACCCATGCTTATACTAGCTCTGGTTGTAGGACTTGCAATCAGTATTTTTCAAGCGACAACTCAAATTCAGGAACAAACATTAGCTTTTGTGCCCAAGATTGTTGCCGTACTTCTGGCGGTACTTTTGTTTGGACCGTGGATATTGAATATATTAGTCGATTTTACGTACAACATCCTCGATAATCTATACAGATACATAGGATAGGCTTTAGCAGATGGAGACATTATTGCAAAGTTTACCTGTTGCTCTGCTTATCTTTTGTCGAATTACATCATTTTTTGTAACAGCGCCGGTCTTTTCGGCTCGAAATGTACCGACCTCAATCAAAATTGGTCTGTCAGCTTTTGTCACATTGACTGTATATATGATATATGGCATAAACCAGACCGTGCCGACAGATCTGAGCTATATATTACTCATCATTAGAGAGATTTTGATTGGCCTGCTTTTAGGATTTGTTGCCTATCTGTTGATGACAGCTGTACAGACTGCAGGAACCTTTATTGACCTTCAAATCGGTTTTGGTATGGCTAATGTATATGATCCCATGACTGGTGCTTCAGCTCCACTTACAGGTAACTTTAAGTATGCATTTGCTATGCTTCTGTTTCTAACGATGAACGGACATCATTATTTACTGGATGCGATTGTCTATAGTTACCGTTGGGTGCCTTTATCCAATGTGTTTTTCCTACGGTTGGCAGACGGAAGTCTTGCTGAATTTTTAGTTCGTACATTAGGTCAATCATTTATGCTTGCTTTTCAAATGTCTGCTCCGATTGTAGTAGCTTTATTTTTGACGGATGTAGGATTGGGTTTTTTAGCTAAAACAGCTCCTCAATTTAATGTGTTTGCAGTCGGAATGCCGCTTAAAGTACTCGTCGGGCTTGCTATTATGCTTTTACTGGTTCCCAGCTTCGCTTTTGTATTCAGTCAATTGTTCGAGGCGATATTTAGATCCATGGAAAAATTGCTTGGAACCATTGGACAAAGGCCGGGGTGAGTGAAACGGAGGATATGATTCGGATGAAACTTCAACTCGACCTCCAGTTGTTTGCAGGGGAGAAGACGGAGAAAGCTACCCCGAAAAAGAGACAGGATACACGTAAAAAGGGACAGGTTGTCAAAAGCATGGAGCTATCGGGTGCTTCAATTCTCCTGTTCTCATTCTTGATCATGATGGTTTTCAGTGAATTCTACAAGGTACGTACAGTTAGACTTTTTACAGATATTTTCATCAATCGCCTGAGCATGGACATCAACGGTGAAAATGTAATGACACTATTGATGCGCTATGGCATTGAAGTGATGTTGTTGCTCGCTCCTATTTTGTTAGGAGCAGTCTTAGTTGCATTAATTGTCAACTATATGCAGGTTGGTTTTCTACTTGTGGGTGAAGGCTTGAAGCCGAAACTCGAGAAGTTGGATCCGATTAAAGGGTTTAAAAATATTTTTTCTCTTCGTTCATTGGTTGAATTTGCGAAATCCGTTCTCAAAATGTCAATCATTGGCTACCTTGTATACAGCACAATTGTAAGTTATCAATCCGATATTGCTTCACTTTCTCATTTTTCATTGGATGCTATCTTACATTTTGCTGCTTCAATTACTTTGAGTCTGGGGGTCAAGATTGCTGTTGCGCTGATGATACTTGCTATATTTGATTACATGTACCAGAAGTACGATCATGAGAAAAAAATCCGCATGTCCAAGCAAGATATCAAGGACGAGTATAAGAAAATGGAAGGTGATCCGCTGATCAAAGGTAAGATTCGGGAACGTCAGCGTCGCATGGCTATGCAGCGTATGATGCAGGAAGTACCGAATGCGGATGTAATCATCACGAACCCGACCCACTTTGCCATTGCGCTAAAGTATGAAGGTTCCGAGATGGAGGCTCCGCAGATTATTGCCAAAGGTCAGGACTATGTCGCCTTGCGTATTAAGGAAATTGCCAAAGAGCACGGGGTTATTACGATGGAAAACAAGCCGCTGGCACGGGCATTGTTCCAGAGAGCCGAGATTGGTGACGCCATACCGGCCGATTTGTTTCAAGCGGTAGCCGAAGTGCTGGCTTATGTATATAAACTAAAGGGCAGAACGAAATAAAAGGGGATCGGAGGCCGTACATTCATTGAAAATTAAAGATATAGCTGTCCTTGCGGGTATCATTGGCATTGTGTTAATGATGATTCTCCCGATCCCGCCCTGGCTGTTGGACTTGTTGCTGGTCGTCAATATATCAATTGCACTGATGATACTCCTTGTTGCCATGAACAGCAAAGAAGCATTGCAGTTTTCCATTTTTCCTGCTTTGCTGCTGATCACCACACTGTTCCGACTGGCATTGAACATTTCAACAACCAAGCTAATCCTTGGTGAAGGCGATGCCGGAGCCGTCGTTGCTACCTTTGGTAGCTGGATTGCTGGAGGGCAAATTGCGATTGGATTTATCGTGTTTTTGATCCTCGTTGTTGTTCAGTTTATCGTTATTACCAAGGGTTCGGAGCGTGTAGCTGAAGTTGCTGCCCGATTCACCCTCGATGCGATGCCAGGTAAACAAATGAGTATTGATGCCGATCTGAATGCGGGTCTGATCAACGAGCAACAAGCTCGTGAGCGTCGTTCCAAAATAGAACGCGAGGCCGATTTCTATGGAGCAATGGACGGAGCAAGTAAATTTGTCAAAGGCGATGCAATTGCGAGTATCATCATTCTCTTAATCAATCTCATTGGTGGATTTATTATCGGTATGACTGTGCATGGGATGGCTTTTACAGATGCAATGTCAACTTACTCTGTATTAACCATTGGAGATGGATTGGTAAGCCAAATCCCTGCTCTCCTTATTTCCACAGCAGCAGGACTTATCGTCACCAGAGCGTCATCAGAAGGAAACTTGGCAGATGATATTACGGGGCAACTGTTTACATACCCGATCCTCATTTACATTGTAGCTTTCGTTATTGCCATGCTGGGTTTCTTTACACCAATTCATGTTACTACTACGCTTCCGTTGGCAGGTGTCTTGGCATTTGCCGCTTGGCGAATGCAGAATAATCTGAACTTGAAACAGGAAGCGGAAGAACAGTTGGAAGAAGAACAGCAGATTGAAGAGGTCAGAAGTCCTGAAAGTGTAATTAACCTGCTTCAGGTTGACCCTATTGAGTTTGAATTTGGTTATGGTTTGATCCCGCTTGCTGATAACCAGCAGGGTGGGGACTTATTGGATCGGATCATTATGATTCGTAGACAGTGTGCTCTTGAACTGGGCTTGGTCGTTCCGGTGATTCGGATTCGGGATAACATCCAGCTCAGACCCAATGAGTATGTTATTAAAATCAAGGGCAATGTGGTAGGCGGCGGAGAACTGTTGTTGAATCATTACCTTGCCATGAGTCCTGGTTATGAAGAGGAGTCTGTGACGGGGATTGAAACAACAGAGCCAGCGTTTGGTCTTCCGGCACTGTGGATTGATGAAGTAACTAAGGACAGAGCGGAACTTGCAGGGTACACAGTCGTAGATCCGCCTTCCGTTGTGGCTACACATCTGACAGAGCTGATTAAGAAGCATGCGCATGAGTTACTTGGAAGACAAGAGACCAAAGCGCTTGTGGATAATCTCAGAGAAAACTATTCTGCGCTGGTGGATGAACTTATTCCTTCTCTTCTCTCCATTGGTGATGTGCAGAAAGTGCTCGCGAAATTATTGCGTGAGAAAGTATCCATCCGTGACATGGTAACCATCTTTGAGACACTGGCTGACTATGGAACGTATACAAAGGACCCTGACGTGCTTACTGAATATGTCAGACAATCCCTCTCACGTCAGATTACTCAGCAGTTCTCACAAAAAGGTGAGACACTTCGCGTGATCACGGTTGGACCTGGTCTTGAGAAGAAAATTGCTGAAAGTGTGCAACAAACGGATCAAGGCAGCTATCTTGCGCTAGACCCTGTATCAACACAGAGTGTGTATCAGAAGCTAAGTGAACAAGTGAACCGTTTGATTCAATCGGGTCAGCAACCTGTTGTATTAACTTCTCCAACCATTCGGATGTATCTGCGTCAGGTTATTGAACGTACAATGCAGGATATTCCTGTACTTTCCTACAGCGAGTTGGAGCCGAATGTTGAAATTCAAAGTATCGGGGTGGTGAACTTATGAGAGTAAAACAATACGTTGTTGAGACCATGCCCGAAGCTATGCTTCAAATTCGCAAAGACCTGGGAAGTGATGCCGTCATTCTGTCCACCAAAGAGATTAAGGTGGGCGGTGTGATGGGAATGTTCCGCAAAAAACGGATCGAAGTTGTAGCTGCAGTGGATAAAGAAGAAAACAAGCAAACGACGAAGCCAGTGCAAAATCAATTTACACCTGTACCTCGTGCATTTGTACCTGAGGCCTATCGGCAAACAGCTCGTTCGTTTGTTGCGGCTTCTGATGAGTCGGCTACAACGAATACAGCTGATCAGAATGCTCAGGAAAAATCTGCGGCTGCGTCGTCTATGTTTGAATCGAGCAATATCGGTTCAAACATAGACGGCGGCTCAGGTTCTTCGAGCACTGATCATAAACCGCGACCGCAAGGGGCGGATTTTTCGGGTTCAACAACTGCCACGAAGCAAACGGGCTCAGATCTGCAACAGGATAAGTTAATGACTGAATTGCAGGATCTTAAACAGATGGTGACCAAGCTTTCGAAGCAAGGTATTTCTACGGACCCTGTGCCTGAAGCATTGCACGCAATCAGAGAACGTTTGACAGAACAAGATGTTTGGCCTGAAGTGTGGGAATCCTGGTTCGATTCGATCCAAGCAAAATTGTCTGAGGATGGATTGAATGAACAGGAAGCAGAACAAGCGGTAAAGCTTGAGGTCATGCACTTTTTGGAACAACGTATCGAAGAAGGCATTCTTCCTACCACTCGAATCGTCTACGTAGCTGGACCAACCGGTGTAGGAAAAACCACGACAATTGCGAAATTGGCTGCTGAACAGATGTTCAAAAAACAGCGTAAAGTTGGATTTATTACATCAGATACGTATCGGATCTCGGCAGTAGAACAGCTTAGAACGTATGCATCCATTCTGAATGTACCACTTGAAGTGGTACAATCGCCCGGTGATACACAGCGTGCAATTTCTCGATTAGAGAATTGTGACTTAATCTTTATGGATACTGCAGGTAGAAATTACAGAAATGAACTACTTGTCTCGGAACTGCAAAGTTTGCTTGCTCCTGTGGAGAATAGTGAAACTTTTCTGGTCATGAGTATGACTTCCAAAAGTGCTGATATGGTTCAGATCACAGAACATTTCAGTAAATATGGCCTGGACAAGGTGATTTTCACCAAAATGGATGAGACCGGAAGCTGTGGTCCGCTATTTAACCTGTTGCATCGTTTTCCGCTCAAGCTTGCATATGTGGCAAATGGACAAAATGTTCCAGACGATTTGTTAAAACCGGAAGCAGGTTCATTGTCTAAACAGTTGCTGGGAGAATGGATACAATGAAGGATCAGGCAGCCTCACTTCGAAGTATGGTCTCCGCGCCACTGGAAATGGAAGGCATTGACCGAGATATTCGGTCCTCCAAAATCATCACTGTGGCGAGTGGTAAGGGAGGTGTTGGGAAATCCAATTTTACACTGAACTTTGCATTGGCATTACAGGCTTTGGGGCAAAAAGTGCTTGTGTTTGATGCCGATATTGGAATGGCTAACATCGATGTTCTTATGGGTACGTCCTCATCCTATAATCTGTACCACCTGTTATACCGACAAAAGTCCATAAGGGAGATCATACAACTGGGTGCTAGCGGCTTGCCTTACATTGCTGGAGGGTCGGGCATGAAAGAGTTGTTCTCGTTGTCTGATCGTGATCTGGAGTTCTTCGCCAGTCAAGTGGAAGATATCGCTCAGGAAATGGATTATGTGATCTTTGACACCGGGGCAGGGCTTTCCAGAGAGAACATGAGATTTATCGGTGCTGCCGATGAATGCCTGATTATAACCACACCTGAACCGACTTCAATAACCGATGCTTATGCTTTAGTCAAAGTTATGCACGGCCAGGAAAATGCTACACCCTTTAGGATGATCGTTAACCGGGTTGAAGACGAACGGGAAGCGGAACGGGTGGCAGATAAAATAGCAGGAGTGGCAAGGCGGTTTTTGCAGACGGATATTCCGCTACTTGGGTATATATCAGAAGACGCTCAGGTAGTTAAGGCAGTTAAAAGACAAATGCCCTATAGCCTGGCTTATCCAAATAGCAGAGCCTCCAAAGATATAGAGAAACTTGCTCTCCGTTATTTGGCTGTACCTGCAACTTCGGAATCCGGAACCTTGACAGGAATCAGGGGATTTATGAAAAAGTGGCTTAAGCGGACAACATGATTTCTGAATAAAGGAAATAGGGGTGATATAACATGGCGGTGTATCAAGTATTGGTTGTTGATGATTCCGCTTTTATGCGTAAAATTGTTACGGATTTAATTCAATCGGATCCGGAATTCAAGGTCACAGCAACGGCTTCAAACGGTAGAGAAGCGATTCAAAAATCGCTAGAATTGAAACCCGATATTATCACAATGGACGTTGAGATGCCCGAAATGAATGGGTTGGACGCACTAAAATCAATTATGAAGGAATCCTTCGTTCCTGTGATTATGCTCTCTGGTATCAACGAACAAGGCATGAAAGAAACCATTATGGCGCTTGAAGCCGGGGCATTTGACTTCATTCGTAAACCATCCATCGTACATGATCAGGATATTGCCCAAGTCGGTAAAGCTTTGGTTGAACGCATGCGTGCTGCGATGAATGAGATCAAACGAAAAGCTGATCGTGATTTATCCATGAAAAATAGAGACATGTTGCGAGGAACAGTTGCTCCCCCAACTCAGCCAGTGCAGAAAGAAATGCCAGTCAGGGATCGAACGGAGCCTGTGAAAAAAACGATCGATCCTATCCAGACAGCTCAACGTGCTGTACGAGAGCAGACTGAAGAATTTCAGGCCAAATCAAAGAAGCCAATTGCGCCATTATCACCTTCGAAACCAGGCCGAGTAGAGAATAAAATGGAGCCTTTGCCGAAGGCAGAGCGTAATTCGGGGACGAATGTAGAAAAAGCAGTGAGGTCAGCTAATCCACTACAGACTCCAAAGGAAATTCGACTACCTAATGCAGCTCGAATGGCAGCCGATCAAATAGCAGCAACTTCTGCCTCTGCAAAAACCAAGGATTTAGCCAAGTCTAATGCTGTTCCAAAAGGTGCTGGGAGCCCGGAAGGATCATTCAACAAGCTTGTAGCGATAGGTTGTTCTACGGGTGGACCTAGGGCTCTCAAGACATTACTTGAGCAGCTGCCCGCTGATTTGCCAGCACCAGTCATAATTGTGCAGCATATGCCGCCCAATTTTACCCGTTCGTTGGCTCAACGATTGAATACGTTCAGTCCACTGCATGTGGTTGAAGCTGAAGAGGGCATGGTCCTGAAGAAAGGGACTGCCTATATAGCACCCGGCGGATTCCATGTGAAAGTTAACAAAACAGCAGACGGGAAGTTTATCCTGAAGCTGACTGAGGATCAACCAGTGAATGGGCATAGACCTTCGGTGGATACGATGTTTGAGTCGCTACTGCCGTTTACATCTTTACAAAGGCATCTTGTTTTGCTGACAGGAATGGGAAGTGATGGAGCTCGTATGATGAAGAAATTATACGAAGCTGGAGTTACATCAACCTTTGCCGAGAATGAAGAAACATGTGTTGTATATGGTATGCCGCGTTCTGCTGTAGAGCTGCAATGCGTTCGTCATCTTCTGCCACTGCAGGAGATTGCATCTAAACTTGTTCAAGCAGTGAAATAACGGAGTGTAACTCACGGAGGAGGTGCCTCACAATGGACATGAACCAATATCTATCCATGTTTATTGATGAGTCTAATGATCATCTGCAATCCCTTAACGAAAACATGCTTCAACTTGAAGGCAATCCGGAAGATCTGGGAATAGTTCAGGTTATATTCCGTTCAGCTCATACCCTGAAGGGTATGGCGGCAACAATGGGCTTCGAAGATTTGGCATCACTGACACACAAAATGGAAAATGTGCTGGACCTTGTGCGGAATGAGAAGTTGAAGATGCAAGATTACATTTTTGATACTCTGTTCAAGAGTCTGGATGCCTTGGAAACTATGGTTCAGGATATTACCGCGGGTGGACAAGGTAAAGCGGATGTGTCCTCTATCGTAGCCTCACTTCAGGCAATTGAAAATGGTGAGATTACAAACGGAGATGCTCCTGCAACTGATAAAAACAAGCAAGCTAATGCTTCAATATCTTCGGCTGTGGAGCTGGATGAATTCCAATATTCAGTGCTTGATCAGTCGATTGCCGAAGGTCACCGTGTATTCTATATCGATGTGCTTGTTAGTGAGCATAGTCAGTTAAAAGGTGTTCGGGCGTATATGGTCTTTGATATGCTCGAGCGTTCAGGTGAAGTCGTTAAGGCTTACCCATCCGTTCAGGATATTGAGCAGGAGAAGTTTGAGCGCAGTTTCTCGTTGTATTATATAACAACTAAAGAGGCGCACGAACTGGAAGAAGGCATCATGAGTATCTCCGAAATTGAAAGTGCGAAGCTTATTCAGCTGGATCAGGAGACTCTTCAGCAGATGGCCAATCAGGTCGCGGCTACAGTTGAAGCACCACCCGCTCCAACCGCTGTAGCTGAGGTTACTTCGCCGGATAAAAATGTTTCATCCAAAGAAGAAGCCAAGTCGGCACCAGCCAAAGCAGCTGCGCCGAAGCAAGCTGCTGCACCTTCACGTACCATTCGTGTAGATATTGAGCGCCTCGATGTACTGATGAACCTGTTCAGTGAATTGTTGATTGACCGTTCACGTCTGGAGCAACTGGCCAGCGAGACAGGCAATAATGATTTGTCTGATACGGTAGCGCATTTAAGCAGAGTTAGCACAGATTTGCAAAACATTGTATTGAAATTGCGGATGGTCCCGGTAGATACCGTATTTAATCGATTCCCGCGCATGATCCGTGATCTGGCTAAGACACTTGATAAAAAAATTGATCTTGTGATTACAGGTGCTGAAACGGAACTCGATCGTACGGTAATCGATGAGATTGGTGATCCACTCGTGCATTTGCTGCGTAACGCGGTTGACCATGGTGTGGAATCCATTGCAGAACGTGTTGCTGCAGGTAAACCAGAGATGGGTACAGTAAACCTGCGCGCTTTCCATAGTGGAAATCACGTATTTATCGAGATTGAAGATGATGGTAAAGGCATCTATCGCGACAAGCTTTTGCAAACCGCAATCAAACGTGGGGTTGTAACCGAAGAACAAGGTGCCAAGATGAGCGATGATGAAGTGAATCAGCTGTTGTTCGCACCTGGTTTTAGTACTGCCGATATTATCTCGGATATCTCTGGTCGGGGCGTAGGTCTGGATGTAGTAAAATCTAAAATCACATCGCTTGGCGGTAATGTAACGATTCATTCGACTCCAGGGAAGGGCACGAATTTCTCTGTTCAGCTTCCGTTGACTCTTTCCATTATTGCTGCAATGCTTGTAAGACTCGGTTCAGAGAAATACGCTGTTCCATTGTCCTCCATTGTAGAGACAGCAATTGTACAGCGTGGACAGGTTCGTAATATCCATGGCAATAAAATGATCACGTTCCGTGAATCACTTATTCCATACTTGTCCTTGAGCGAAGTTTTCTCCGTACCCGATTTCAATGATGCTGATGAGCAGGAAACCGAAATTGTTGTGATTCGCAAAGGTGACCGTCTTGCAGCCGTAGCTGTTGAAGAATTTATTGGACAGAGTGAGATTGTTCTCAAATCAATGGGAACCTATCTCCCTGCTATTGAAGGAATCTCTGGAGCAACCATTCTCGGAGATGGACAAGTAGCCCTGATTCTTGATCCTAATGCATTTATTAAATAAGCATATAGCTAAGTCTTACATTTAATAGGGAGGTTTTTTACGTGGAAGAAGAGTTGAAAGTCATCGTCTTTAAATTGGGTTCCGAAGAGTATGGTATTGAGGTAGACAAGGTTCAGACGATCGAGCGCATGATGCCAATTACCCGTGTTCCCAAAACACTTTCCTTTGTAAAAGGAGTAATTAATCTACGTGGTGTTGTAATTCCGGTCATTGATCTACGCGGTCGTTTCTCCCTTCCGGAATCGGAGTACACGGATCAGACTCGTATTGTTATCGTTGGTGTAGATGACATGCAAGTTGGCTTTATCGTAGATTCTGCCAATGATGTTATTGATATCAAAAGCAGTGCCATCGATAGCCCACCAGAAGTGGTTGGCGGCGTCAAAGCTAGATACCTGCGTGGTGTAGCCAAATTGGAGGATTCACGCTTGCTGATCATGCTCAACTTGAACGAAGTATTAAATAAAAGCGAGATTGTACAGCTGGAAAGTGTTGAGGGCTAGTACCGTGGAGATGTTCAACCGATTTGAGGTATTCCAGATGGATGTGCTCAAAGAGGTCGGTAACATTGGAGCAGGCAACGCCGCAACGGCGTTGTCTCAACTCCTCAACAGACCGATTGACATGGGTGTACCTACAGTACAAATGCTCCCTTTTGAAGAAGTCGCTGAAAAAGTGGGCGGAGATGAACGCATCGTTGTTACCGTATTTCTTCGTGTAGAAGGGGAAGCACCGGGAAATCTTTTCTTTATGATGACACCCGAGGCTGCTAAAATGTTGTTGAATAGACTTGCTGGGTTTGATCTGAAAGAAGGACTCGCTTTCTCGGATATGGAGCAATCAGCGCTTTCCGAAATTGGAAATATCTTGGCTGGATCATATCTTTCTTCTCTGGCAGATTTCACGAAGTTGTCCATGTACCCAACCGTTCCTGGACTTGCCATTGACATGGCAGGTGCCATTCTGAGCTACGGCTTGCTGCAATTTGGCGAGATGGGTGATGATGCATTGTTGATTGACACCTCTTTCTTTGAAGGTGAAGATCAGGTTGAAGGTCAGTTTTTCCTGATTCCGGATCCACCATCATTCGCAAAGATATTTGAATCGCTAGGGGTGCCACTGAGCCATGATTGAGGACAAAAGCGTCGTTAAAGTCGGTATGGCGGATTTAAACATCGCTCATCTTCCTGGTGTAATCCGTACAACTGGCTTGGGCTCTTGTGTGGGATTAACAATGTATGACCCACATTTGAAACTGGCTGGAATGGCGCATGTCATGCTTCCTACTTCAGAGATTGCCCGTGAAGGGAAATTGAACACAGCCAAATATGCGGATACGGCGTTGCCTGAGCTTTTGGAAAGAATGATAAAACTAGGCGCTTCTCACTCACGTATCGTTTCTAAAATGGCCGGAGGCTCTCAGATGTTTGCCTTTGCTGGTGCCGGGGATACGATGCGGATTGGCCCAAGAAACGCAGATTCTTGTCGAGAGTGGCTACAGAAACTCAAGATCCCACTTCTGGCAGAAGATACGGGTGGCAATTATGGACGAACGATTGAAATGGATTGTGAAACTGGACTTTTGACTATTCGCAGTGTCCAAATGGGTGTAAAGGAACTATAAGACTATGATAGGAAACTACCGCATTAATCTTGGAGCAGGCATCGTTGGATTTATTCTTACTTTTTTTGTAGCATTCAGCAGCAATGTGTTGATGACCAGTTTAATTCGCGGATTGATTGGATTCGTAGCCTGGTTTGTCCTTGCATATGGCTTACGCTGGGGATTGGGATTGCTATTGAACCCTCAGGCCGAGGGAAATGGGTATGGTTATGATTCACCAAGTGCTCAAGATCAAAGAGGTTCACAGGTGGACATCAAACTCGAAGATGATGGACAAGAGCTGAATGACTTGCTCAAGAGTGGACAGAACGCCTCCTCTGGGGATAACATTCCGCCATCTGAGACGAAAGCTCCAACGGGATTCGCCCCTTTGGATCCGCCTAAACTTGTCCGGACCAAGGATCCGGAGGAATTGGCGCAGGCCGTTCGTCACCTGACAGACAAATAAGGAGGGTGAAAGCAATTGAACGAGCGTAAAGCTTCACATTTGAACCATTCTGATCTGTGGGAAAAGTGGAAAGAACATGGAGATCTTGAAGCCAAGAAAAATTTGATTGAAAAGTATCTTCACATTGTAAATTATGTGTCGGGTCGCCTGGCTGTCGGTTTGCCTAAAAATGTTCCCAAAGATGACTTGGAGAGCAATGGAGTTATGGGGTTGATTGATGCATTGGAGAAGTTCGACTATGAACGTGGTTTGCAATTTGAAACCTATGCATCATGGAGGGTTCGCGGAGCCATACTTGACGGTCTGCGTCAAGGTGATTGGGTTCCGCGTTCTGTTAGGGAGAAAGCCAAGCGGATTGAGGACGCCTACCAGCAGCTGGAACAAAGCTATCTCAGATCCGTTAGTGATGAGGAAATGAGTCAGTATCTGGATGTGTCGACCAAAGATTTTCAACATATGCTTCAGGAAGTGGCAGTTATGTCACTATGCTCGCTGGAAGACCCGATTCGTGAAGAAGAGTCTGAGACACGTCTGTCTTTGATGGTAGATGAAAAAGCCAAAAATCCGGATTATAAAGTGAATGAGTTTTATTTGAAGGAAGCATTGGTGCAAGGGCTTGACAAGTTGACGGTAAAAGAGCGAACAGTCGTTTCACTCTTGTATTACGAAGATCTATCTCTTAGTGAAATTGCGGAGGTCATGTCTCTTTCTCCGTCTCGTATATCCCAGTTACATTCCAAGGCAATATTACGACTACGCGGCACGTTGGACAAACAGAAAGATTTGTTGATGCGTAAGGATTAAAAGAGAAAAGTAATATATATTGGAGTTTGGGGAGTGGAAAGCCTAAAAGGAGGAAGAATTGCGGTGACACAGCGGACTGCTTTGGAACAATGTTTAAACATTGTTTTATCGGACGACAAATGCACAGCCTACCTTGAATTTTCCAAAGAGGAAGAAGGCTTTGCCTGCACGATTGATGAACTTGAACAATTTGTGGCGAACAAGGGCATCAAACAAGGTGTATTGCGAGAGGCATTGTTACTTTTGGTGAGTAACCCTGAAATCTATTTGAAAGATAAATACAAGATTGCAGAAGGTGTCGCTCCCATTCAGGGAACAGATGGATTCATCAAGATCCTGGTAGGGATGGACGATACGAATGAACGACGACCTCTTGAATCGGAAGATGGAACTGTCGATTACAAAGAAGTGACCCGGTTAAACAATGTTCGTAGTGGACAGATCATTGCAGAGCGAATTGCTCCTGTCGATGGCATACCAGGCAGGGCAGTAACAGGTGAGGAAATTCCTTATCGTCCTGGTAAAGAAGCCCGGTTTAAAGTTGGGAAAAACGTAGTGATTAACCCGGATGGATCTGCCATGTATGCAGCGCTGGATGGGCTGGTTACCAAAACAGATGGTAATAAACTAAATGTATTTCCGGTCTATGAAGTTAATGGAGACGTTGACTACAACAAAGGCAACATTGATTTTGTAGGAACTGTTGTTATACGCGGCAATGTGCTTACCGGATTTAAAGTAAAAGCAGCAGGTGACATTCGTGTCGTCGGAGGTGTCGAAGGAGCGGAACTGGAAGCAGGTGGCTCAATCGAAATTACCGGTGGCATTATTGGTTACAACAAAGGACTGGTACAAGCAGGCCATAATGTTAAATGTACGTTTATTCAAGAAGGCAACGTGGATGCCGGTGAAGATGTTCTGGTTTCCCAAAGCATTATGCATTCCAATATTCGTGCTGGCCATCGTGTCATCTGTGCAGGAACCAAAGGTCTTATCGTTGGAGGCTCAATCCAGGCTGGTCAGAACGTCTCAGCGCGTGTTGTAGGCAACAGTACGTCCACTGTCACTGCCATTGAAGTTGGTGTGCTACCGAGGCTTCGTAACGAACTTAATGATTTGCGCAAGGAAGTCAGAGAGCAGATGGATTCCTTGGACAAAACGAAGAAAGCTTTGACATTGCTGGATCAGCTAGCTGCCGCAGGACAATTAACTCCGGATAAGATGTCGATGCGAATCAAGCTGAGTGCTACACAGAAATCTGCTCTTCGTGTAAGTGAAGAAACGAAAATGCGCATCTTTGAAATTGAAAAGGCACTTGAAGATACAAGCAAGGCTCGTGTTGATATTCTGAAGATGGTTTATGGAGGCTCTAAAATAGTTATCGGCAGATACACGAAATTTATTAAAGATCCAGTCAGTCGAATTTCATTTTATTATCACGATGGCGATATTACGATGGTTCCATACGTTTAAGTACAGCATTCAGGCACATGAAGAAATCCATTCGAAACCGTGAGGTGAGCGTATGAGTTTCAAAGCAGTGGAGTTGCAGATTGCGGTACCACGAACGAGCGAGGCGGGGCGCTATCAAAGTGAAGCCCAGCAAAGACCGATTACGGATCAGAATCTATTGGCAGAGCAAACGTCGAAAGAAGCAAATGAAGCAAGGCAACGTAGTGAAGCAATGGATGAAACTTCACAAACTTCGGTGCGTGATGGTCATACGAATGATGGACATCAGCAGAGTGGCTCAGATGGACAGGAAACGGCTCAAGTTCAGGAAAACATCAAACCTGCCGAGCACCCTTATAAAGGAAAACACATTGATCTGTCTCTGTAATACATGATTTGATGGAATGCAGTTTTGCGCACCGATGGTTGAATCAGAAGGAGAGAACCGAATTTGTCACCATGGATCATTATTGTCATATTAGGGGCCTGCGCCATTGCCTACGCATATATCATGCCCCGGAAAAATAAGGCGCAGGAGCCGGGGCATCAACTGGTGCAAGAGATGGAATCTACGCTTGAACATTACATGACCGAGATTGAAAATGATAATGACGCTCTCATTCAGCGTGTAGCTGAAATGAAAGGAGAAGCGACAGCAGCCGATCAACGTATGCAATTGCAACTACAGGAATTACAGCAGCGGTTGGATCAGTTGGAACAGAGCAAAATGAACGAACCCGTTGCATCACCAGTTCAACATCCAGGTAATATGCCTGTACCAACTTCCGAAGGTTTGCAAGCACAAGCGCTCGTGAAAAGTGTGCAAGCAGAAGCGGCCCAGCAGGCCCAAGAAGCAGACCTTCAGAGTAGCAAGACAGAATCCAATCCTCAACGTGAATCGATTAAAGATCGATATGCAGAACTTTTTAATTTACATGCTGAGGGTAAGTCAATGGATGCCATCTCCAAGCAAACAGGCATTCAACGCGGGGAAGTACAATTAATACTGCAACTTGCCGAACGGGAGGAGAGCTGAGTCATGGACAAGCGATCCTTATGGATTGGATTGGGGAGCGGCATGATCGTTGGTGCAGTTTTGCTTCAACTGGCAACAGTGGGACAGAATGCATTATCGGATAGTAACCTTGACCCCGAGAAGACCGCCAATATGACCAAAGAACAACTTGAAACGGCCGCGAGAAGTTTGGACATGAAGTTGATAGATTCTGAGGAGGAACTTTACACAGAAGCAGAGTGGGTGGAGAAGAAAAAACAGGAGAGCAGCGAACTGCAGGGAGATACAGCAACACCGCCTGCGACAGCATCCACTACAGAAACACCTGCCGAACCTGAAAAGCCACAAGAGCCTGCTACAAGTGAAGGTGAAGAGCAGAAAGAAATAACGGAGCCGAAGACCATTGAACCTTCAACGCCGAGTAATCCAAAAGGCGCGACAGTTTCATTCAAAGTACGTTCAGGCAATAGTCTGGCGATTGTTGCAGCAAACCTGAAAACAGCTGGAATCGTTGATGATGCTCAAGCGTTTATCAAGGCTGGCAAGGCTGAGCGAATCAACACTAAAATTCAAGTAGGTACCTATGCACTTGAAAAAGGTGAAAGCTTCAAATCCATTATCGCAAAAATTACGAAAGAACCGTCAAGCTGAGCGTGCTCGGACAGGACGGTTTTTGTGTATTTAGTCGTGTTTTTTGAAAGCTTTATTAATAAATAGTGATAAGTACAAGAACTCGGTTGAATGGCTTCGTTAGTAACAAAAGTATAAAGGAGATTTTAGTTTCAAAGACTGTTGCATCAGGCGGTCAATTATGCTATATTAGATAACGGTGTTAAAACACACGCATGTGCTAATTTTGTTGAGGGTGCTTTCCTTATGGAGAGTCTTGGCGAAAAATGATGCCGGCGGAGGACACAATAAAAACCATATTAGGAGGTGTGTGAAGATGGCAGTAATCTCCATGAAGCAGCTTCTCGAAGCTGGGGTACACTTCGGTCACCAAACTCGTCGTTGGAACCCAAAAATGGATCGTTATATCTTCACTGAAAGAAACGGAATTTACATCATCGACTTGCAAAAGACGGTGAAAAAAGTCGAAGAGGCTTACAACTTCGTTAAAGGAATCGCAGGAGAGAATGGTAAAATTCTTTTCGTGGGTACTAAGAAACAAGCTCAAGATTCCGTTAAAGAAGAAGCTGAACGTGCTGGTCAATTCTACATTAACCAACGCTGGCTCGGCGGTACCCTGACTAACTTCCAAACCATTCAAAAACGTATTGATCGTTTGAAACAATTGGAAGCTTGGGAAGAAGACGGTACATTCGCTGTATTGCCTAAAAAAGAAGTAATCTTGCTTCGCAAAGAAAAAGATCGTCTTGAGAAATTCTTGGGCGGTATTAAAAATATGAAAGGCCTGCCAAGCGCCCTGTTCATCATCGATCCACGCAAAGAGCGTATCGCTGTTGCGGAAGCTCGCAAATTGGGTATCCCAATTGTAGGTATCGTTGATACTAACTGCGATCCGGACGAGATCGATTATGTTATCCCGGGTAATGACGACGCGATCCGCGCTGTTAAATTGCTGACAGGTAAAATGGCTGATGCTGTAATCGAAGCTAACCAAGGCGAAGAAACTTCTGCTTAATAGATTCGAACATATGCAATAAACTAAATGAAAAGGGTGGTTGGCAGGTGGATAACCTCTCACTGCCCTTTTTTTAGAGTGTACGTACAATACTTAATTTTGGAGGGAATTTATAATGGCAGTTAATGCGAGTGCAGTAAAAGAACTTCGCGAAAGAACGGGCGCTGGTATGCTCGATTGCAAAAAAGCACTGGAAGAAGCAAACGGCGATGTAACGAAAGCAGCTGAATTGTTGCGTGAGAAAGGTCTTTCTGCAGCAGCAAGCAAAGCAGGCCGTGCAGCAACTGAAGGCGTTGTAGAATCTTACATCCACGCTGGTGGACGTATTGGCGTTCTGGTTGAAGTTAACTGTGAAACAGACTTCGTTGGTAAAACGGATCAATTTAAGGATTTCGTTAAAGATGTAGCTATGCAAATCGCTGCAGCTAATCCTAAATTCGTTACACGCGAAGAAGTTCCTACAGAAGAGCTGGAAAAGGAAAAAGAAATTTTGAAAGCTCAAGCTCTTAACGAAGGCAAACCAGAGAAAATCATTGAAAAAATGGTTGAAGGCCGTATCGGTAAATACTACGAAGAATATTGCCTGATGGAACAAACTTTCGTTAAAGATCCAGACAAAACGATTTCCCAATTGCTGAATGAAAAAATCAGCCAAATCGGTGAAAACATCTCCATCCGTCGTTTCGTTCGTTACGAACTGGGTGAAGGTCTTGAGAAAAAAGTAGACAACTTCGTAGAAGAAGTAATGTCCCAAGTAAACAAATAAGACGTTTTTTCTAAACCGGCAAGCAAGATTGATTTTTCGAAGATATAAGAATGATAAAACTTCGAAGCGTAAACTCCCTTATATCTCAGGAAAACATTGCCTTACCGGTTGAACGTTTTTCCTAAAAGAGCGGAACACAACTGTGTTCCTTTCTTTTTAAGCAGGAGGCCATGCGCGAGAAGTTTTGTTGGTTGAACACCGAGCGTGTTCAATTCAAAGTGGAGGGTGAATAATTGGAACAGCCAGTATTTAAACGTGTTGTCTTAAAGGTCAGCGGAGAGTCACTTTCCGGTCAAAACGGCTACGGTATTGATGCAGACACGATCTCGTCGATTGCCCAACAGGTAAAAGAGGTTGTTGCACTTGGTGTACAGGTTGCTATTGTATGTGGCGGCGGAAACATCTGGCGTGGAATAGCTGGTAGCGAGAACGGCATCGATCGTGCAACTGCTGATTATATGGGTATGCTGGCGACGGTAATGAACTCGCTGGCACTGCAGGATGCTTTGGAACAGATTGAAGTACCTACACGTGTACAGACATCTATTGCAATGCAGCAAATTGCAGAGCCTTATATTCGTCGTAGAGCTATTCGTCATCTGGAGAAAGGCCGGGTCGTTATTTTTGCAGCAGGTACAGGTAACCCGTTCTTTTCCACTGATACAACAGCAGCACTACGCGCAGCGGAGATTGAAGCAGAAGTTATCTTGATGGCCAAGAATAAAGTCGATGGTGTATACTCAGCAGATCCGTTTAAGGACAGTACAGCTGTGAAATTTGATCAGTTGACTTACATGGATATTCTTAACAAAGACCTTGGTGTAATGGATTCGACGGCATCCTCGCTTTGTAAGGACAACAACATCCCGTTGATCGTATTTGCCATTACGGAACAAGGTAACATCAAACGTGTTGTTCTGGGCGAACGTATCGGAACAATCGTTAAAGGGAGTGTAGATTAATGCCACAAGCGGTTAAACAACATGCCGAAGAGCGTATGGAAAAAGCAATTCAAGCATTGCGTCGTGACCTGGCTACTTTACGTGCAGGCCGTGCAACTCCAGCTCTTCTGGACCGAATTCAGGTAGAGTATTATGGAGCAATGACGCCATTGAATCAACTCGCTAATATCAGTACTCCGGATTCCCGTACACTGATGATTCAGCCGTGGGACAAATCTTCCATGGGTGATATCGAGCGTGCCATCATGAAATCGGATCTGGGTCTTACTCCAGCGAATGATGGTAGCATGATCCGTCTGTCTATTCCGGCATTAACGGAAGAGCGCAGAGCGGAACTTGTGAAGCTGACGAAGAAGTTCGGTGAAGAAGGTAAAGTAGCGATTCGTAACATTCGCCGTGACGCGAATGATGACATCAAGAAAATGGAGAAGTCAGACATTTCCGAGGATGAATCCCGGAGACATCAGGACGATATCCAAAAATCGACCGACAAGTTTATTGCTGAAGTCGATAAGGTACTTGCTGCCAAAGAAAAAGAAATTATGGAAGTGTAAGACAAGCGCAGCCCCTCCAATACGGTGGGGTTTTGTCTCTTTTTCCAAGCTTCAGATAAAGAAACTTCAGGGATTTTGGAGGAACAGGAATGATCAAACGGGTTCGGTCGTGGTGGAATGGGGCTGACAAGCAGGAAACGCTGACTATATCCGAGGACAATATCCCGCAGCACGTCGCCATTATCATGGACGGCAATGGACGATGGGCCAAACGTTTGGGACTCCCGCGTATAGCCGGGCACCAAAATGGCATGAAGGCGGTCAAACGTGCGACCATCGCGGCGGATGAACTGGGCATCAAATATCTGACGATGTACGCTTTTTCGACAGAAAACTGGACGCGTCCAAAAGAAGAAGTGGATTTTCTGATGCGACTTCCGCAAGAATTTCTGGCCATTGAGCTGGATGAACTTATAGAAAAAAATGTGCGCATTCGCATGATGGGCCAAGAGGAACATTTACCTTCTCATACCATCAATGCCTTGCGGGAAGCCATTCGTCTTACGGAACATAATACTGGTCTCGTTTTGAACTTTGCAATGAACTATGGAAGTCGTCGCGAGATGACGGATTGTGTTAAACAGATCGCTCTGCAGGTGAAATCGGGGGAACTATCGGCAGAGGATATAACACCTGAACTCATTGATAGACATATGCTGACGGTTGACATGCCTGATCCGGATCTGCTGATCCGGACGAGCGGGGAGTTGAGATTGAGTAACTTCATGCTCTGGCAACTTGCATATAGTGAATTATGGTTTACGGATATATACTGGCCCGAATTTGGCAAAAAGCATTTGCTTGAAGCAATAGCCGAATATCAGCGCAGAACAAGGCGTTACGGCGGTTTGAAATAGATGGAGGATGAAGCCGTTGAAACAGCGATTAACGACAGGAATCATAGCAGGTGTGTTGTTTTTAGGTTTTTGCATGCTGGGCGGACCCTGGTACCATGGTTTGGTATTGCTTATGGCTCTCATCGGTTATTATGAATTTGTAAAAATGACCGGGGTGATGCCTTTTTCAGGTGTGGCCCTGATTGGATATGCCGGTGTTTTTGCCATTGTGTTTCCTTGGGAAATGCTTTGGGAAGCAAGACCGCTATCCTTATTTCAGGTCATCTGGATTGTAATGCTTGTATTAATGACAGCTTCGGTTGTCACTAAGAATAAGGTTCCCGTGAATACAGTAGCCATGCTATTTCTTGGCGTGCTGTATATAGGGATCGGTTTCTATTACATTGCAGAATCCAGACACCTGCATCATGGATTGTTCTGGACGTTCCTCTTGCTTGGCTCCATATGGGCAAGTGATGCAGGGGCTTATTTTGTAGGGAAATGGATTGGTAAAAACAAACTCTGGCCTTCCATCAGTCCAAACAAGACTGTAGAGGGTGCATTGGGTGGCATTGTAATAGCAATTATCACTTCTGTTGTTTTTGCGTTAGTGTCAGATGGTTTGCTTTCTTGGCAGAGAGCAATCGTGATCGGAATTGCCTGCGCAGTTGTAGGTCAGATGGGGGACTTGATCCAGTCTGCTTACAAACGTGTATATAATATCAAGGATTCAGGCAGTCTTCTCCCGGGGCATGGAGGCATTCTTGATCGGTGCGACAGCTGGATTGTTGTTTTTCCATTCGTACATATACTAATGCTATTGCCCTACTAAAGAAGAACATGAGTCTGAGATAACAGCATTGTTCACTGTAGCATTGGATAATTAAAGATGAGGTGCAGCATGAAAAAAATTGCGATTCTCGGGTCGACTGGTTCCGTTGGAACTCAGACACTTGATGTAGTAGACATGCATCCAGAACTTTTTCAAGTGGAGGGATTGGCTGCGGGAGGCAATACAGACCTGCTGATCGAGCAAACCAAACGTTACCGACCGAAGAAAGTATCGGTGGGCTCTAAAGAACTGGCGGAGAAGGTAGCTCCATATCTGCCTGCAGGTACGCAACTGTTTTACGGCACAGAAGGACTGGTAGAAGTTGCCGCAGGAACAGAAGCGGATACGGTTGTAACGGCGGTGGTAGGGAGTGTTGGACTTGAGTCAACGCTTGCAGCTATTGACGCTGGTAAACATATCGGACTTGCCAACAAGGAGACACTGGTTACGGCCGGGCATATTGTTACTACAAGAGCTGCTGCGAAAGGCGTTTCTTTACTGCCCATCGATAGTGAACACTCTGCTATATACCAATGCTTAAATGGTGAAAACAGAGAACGTTTGACAGGGATCACGCTCACCGCTTCAGGCGGTTCATTTCGTGATCTTACCCGTGAACAGTTGAAAAACGTGACGATAGAGGATGCGCTTAAACATCCCAATTGGTCAATGGGCTCCAAAATAACGATAGACTCCGCAACGATGGTGAACAAAGGACTTGAGGTTATTGAAGCACATTGGTTATTTGGTCTTCGTTATGATCAGATTGATGTATTGCTTCACCCGGAGAGTGTAATTCATTCCTATGTGGAATTTAATGACACCAGCATCATTGCTCAACTGGGAAATCCGGATATGCGAGTTCCCATTCAATATGCATTGACTTACCCTGACCGTTTGCCTTCACCAGCACAGCGTCTGTCTCTTGCTCAGGCTGGGAAATTACATTTCCGCGAGATGGATATGGAACGCTTCCCATGTTTAAGAATGGCGTATGAGTGTGGTAAAATGGGAGGAACCGCAACAACGGCATTTAATGCAGCCAACGAGGTTGCTGTAGCCCGTTTCTTGCGTAAAGAGATTTCGTTCCTTAAAATAGAAGATATTATTGCTTCTGTGCTGGAAGCGCACCACAATGTGGACGAGCCTGATCTGCAGGAGATCGCCCGATGTGATCTGGAGAGCCGTAAGCTCGCATCCAGTCTGTAATCTCTTTTTTCATAACAAAATGGAAGAAGTGATTCTCTTGTGCGACATCAGAGAATAATGATAATCTAGAGGGACAGACTGCGGTATGTGCCGTGAAGGAGGATGGATAGGGATTGGAAACCATACAAGTGGTATTTCTAACGGTGCTCATGTTCTTTGTCATCGTGACGGTTCATGAATGGGGGCATTATTACTTTGCCAAACGCGCCGGTATTCTTGTACGGGAATTTGCGATCGGTTTTGGTCCCAAATTGTTCTCATATAAAAGAAACGAGACCCAGTTTACATTGCGTTTGTTGCCTTTTGGCGGATATGCACGGATGGCAGGGGAAGACCCGGAACTGGTAGAGATCCAGGAAGGTCAGACCATTGCGGTAAGATCTGCAGACGACCAGGTGAAAATGATTTATCTGGATCAGTTGGATAACCGTAAAAATGTAATACGTGGTGAAGTCATCTCCATTGATATGGAGAGGGCTCTGAAGCTTCAACTGGATGTAGATGGTGAGATCCAGGAGTATCGCATACACCCCCAAGCCATGTTGGTGAGTCGTGGCAAACAAACACAGATTGCACCGAAAGATCGCCAATTCGGCAGCAAAACCGTTGGGCAGCGTGCATTGGCTATTTTTGCGGGACCCCTGATGAACTTTATCTTGGCCTTTGTGCTGTTTGCTGTATATGCGCAGATGGCAGGAGTTCCGGTGGAAAACCCGAAAAATCTTGAAATTGGTGAAGTGCTTGAAGGTGGGGCAGCCGATCAGGCGAACCTGCAAAAGGGCGATATTATTGAAACCATCAACGGTACTGCTATTGGTACGGATTCACAAAAAATGGTGACAATGATCGCTGATTCCAAAGACAAGCCGATGGAGTGGACGCTGCGACGAGGCAGTGAAACGTTTAATATTACGATTACTCCACGTACCGTAGAAGGACAAGAGGGCGGGAAAGTGGGAATTGTTCCTACGTTACCTACCCGATCTGTTGGATTTGTAGAAACATTTACAGTATCCGGCGTAGCAATGGTTGATACAACCAAAGTGATATTTGAAGGTTTCAAACATTTAATCAATCAATTTAACATGGACGATATTGGTGGTCCGGTTCGTACATTTGAAGTGACAGGACAGATTGCAAAACAAGGAATTGAGCAGTTAACGAGATGGGCAGCTATTTTGAGTCTGTATCTTGGAATTTTCAACCTGTTGCCAATACCTGCACTTGACGGTAGCCGTCTTGTATTTTTGGGGATTGAAGCGCTGAGAGGCAGACCTGTTGATCCAAACCGCGAAGGCATGGTACATTTCATCGGATTTGCGATGTTGTTTGTCTTGATGCTGGCAGTAACATACAATGATATATTACGTTTAATTAACGGATAATTACGGTTGGACTACGCTCTGAGCATTCAGAGCTAGTCGTTATGGGAGGACGCTGGAGTCTTATGTCAAAGGAAAATGATAAACAATTCGTGACTGAAATTACACCACAGGGTGAGGATTTCTCGCGCTGGTATATTGATGTTATCAAAAAAGCGGATCTCATGGATTATGCACCCGTACGTGGTTGTATTGTGTTCAAACCAGACGGATTTGAAATCTGGGAGCATATCAAAGATGAGTTAGATCGTCGTTTCCGGGAAACGGGTCATCGCAATGCGTATTTCCCGATGTTCATCCCTGAGAGTTTCTTCCAAAAGGAAAAAGAGCATGTGGAAGGCTTTAACCCTGAACTACCATGGGTTACGGAAGCTGGCGGAGAGAAGCTGGAAGAACGTCTGGCGATCCGTCCTACATCTGAAACGATTATTGGTCACATGTATTCCAAGTGGATTCAGTCTTATCGGGATCTACCGGTACTGATCAATCAGTGGGCTAACGTGGTCCGTTGGGAAAAAAGAACGTTGCCTTTCCTTCGCACAAGTGAGTTCCTGTGGCAAGAAGGTCACACGGCACATGAGACTGAAGAAGAAGCGCGCGAAGAAACGATGAAAATGCTTGAAATTTATCGTGAAGTAGTTGAAGAGTATTTGGCTATCCCTGTAATTGTGGGTCAGAAAACCAAATCCGAGAAGTTTGCGGGTGCAGTGGATACGTACTCGATCGAAGCCATGATGAAAGATGGACGTGCTGTACAAGCAGGTACATCACACTACATGGGAACGAACTTTGCAAAAGCGTTTGAAATCCAGTATCTTAGCCGAAACAATGTGCTGGAACTGGCTTACACCACTTCATGGGGGGTAAGTACACGTTTGATCGGTGCCTTAATTATGGTTCACGGAGATGACCGTGGTCTCGTACTTCCTCCTAAAGTAGCACCGACGCAAGTGGTCATGATTCCAATTGGACCTCCGAAAACGCGTGATGCTGTTGTGGGACGTGCAGATGAGTTGTTCACTGAGTTGAAAAAAGCTGGAGTCCGTGTGAAAATGGATGATCGCAGTGATGTTCGCCCAGGTTGGAAATTCAATGAATACGAGATGCGCGGCGTTCCGATCCGTCTGGAGATTGGTCCACGTGATATGGAAAATGGCGTTTGTGTACTCGTATCACGCATCACAGGTGAGAAGAAAGTGGTAGAACAAGCGAACCTGGTAGAAGAAATTCAGTCTATGTTGACACAGATCCAGGTAGATATGTTGGAACGTGCTCGGACATTTATGTCGGATAACTTCTACTCTGTGGATACACTTGATGAGATGAAAGAACTAATGGAAAATAAACGCGGGTTTACACTGGCTGGATGGTGCGGTTCAGAAGCTTGCGAAGATAAAGTAAGAGAAGTCACAGGTGCAACAAGCCGGAACATCCCGTTCCAGCCTGCGGAAGAAAAGCATACGTGCCTGGCTTGTGGTGAACAGGCAAAACACACGGTAGTTTTTGCAAGAGCGTATTAAGTCAGGATAACCTGACTATATACATTGAACTAAACATTTACATGAGAACGTAGAGAACAGAAATAACCTGAAGAAGCGGAGCTAAAAGCTTTCTGAAAGAAAGCTACATCGGAAGCATACGCTGCGCCTTTATCCCCGGATTTTCCCCTTTGTAAAAGGGAATCAAAAAATCTGGGGATAACAGCGATCGGAAGGTTGTTCTGTTATCGGAGTGGTAAATGTAAATATCTTTTTGTTCAATTTATATAACGGCACGTACGGACTGTAAGAGTAATGAATGGAGAGCTTCTGTCGGATAAAATGAGTCGGTGCGAGTTCGGATCGGTGACATTTTTGAATGCAGGGGCTTTTCATGCTTTAAGGGGGTACAAGGAGGAACACGATGAGCGGATTCGAAGAGAAGAGAAAACGGTTTGAGTTGTTGATGAAACAGGCAGAGCTTCCAGCTGGTCTGTTAGAGCCCTATTTTTTGGATGGATGGATTGAACAAGTAGAGACCAATCGCAGTAATCGGGAGTGGAATATCCTGATTGCGAAGGATACGTTGGTACCCGCTCCAATTTATCGCACATTTTGTCTGCATATTCAGGAGAAGATGAATCATATCGCCAAAATCTCATTTGGCTTCAAATATACGGACAAGGTACAAAATGGTGATATCGTCAGTGAATATTGGAATCTGTTTCTGGAGTGGGTTACACGTGAGATTCCATCTGTAAATGGTTGGATGAACCGGACAACCTTTGAATGTGAAGAGGATCTCCTGCAACTGACAATGAGTGATGCAACGTCGATGGAATTGGCTCGTAAGAAACAGATTGATCAGGCTATTACGAAATTCTATGACAAGTACTTTCATCTACCTCTTCGTATCAAGATGCAAGTAGGGGAAGTGGCAAGCAATAAAGAGGCGATGGAACAGTTCCAGGCCCAAAAACGTGTAGAGGAACTTGAGGTCATCGAGAAGATGATGAGTGAAGTGGACACAGAAATCCCGGTGGATGAGGAGCAGGGCGATCTGCGTTTGCAGATGGGTTACGATATCAAGGAGCCAGCAGTGCCCATGCAGGAAATCCAGGATGAAGAGAAAAAGGTCACCCTTCAAGGTTCGGTGTTTGGTCTGGATCGCAAAGAACTGCGAAACGGAAATACGTTGTTTACCTTCTATCTGACTGACTTCACGGACTCCATGCAAATGAAGATGTTTGCCAAAACAAAAGAGGATGTTAAAATTCTCAGTTTGCTGGCTAACGGTAAATGGGTGAAAGTGCGTGGCCGTGTAGAGTATGACCGGTTTATGCAGATTCCTGAACTCGCCATGATTCCTTCAGATCTGATTGAAGTCAAAGCACCGCCGTCTCGCAAGGATAATGCACCAGAGAAACGGGTGGAGTTCCATTTGCACTCTACGATGAGTACGATGGACGCTGTAACTTCGATCGACAAATACGTGAAAATGGCAGCTGAGTGGGGACATAAGGCGATTGCTGTCAGTGATCATGGTGGTGTACAGGTATATCCCGAGGCTTCCAAGGCTGCCAAGAAAAATGGGATTAAAATGATCTACGGCCTTGAGGCCAATGTAGTGAATGACTCCGTTGCAGTCGTAATGGCTCCGCAGCCATTGGATCTCCAAACAGCGACATACATCGTATTTGATATCGAGACTACAGGTCTTTCAGTTACACAGAACAAAATTATTGAGATCGCTGCTGTTAAGATGCAAGATGGTAAAGAAATCGACCGGTATGCGACTTTTGTGAATCCGCATGAACGCATTCCCTACAATATTCAGCAATTGACTAATATTAATGATGACATGGTAAAAGACGCGCCTGAACTGGAGCCAGTTATCCGAGAGTTTGTACAGTTTGCCGGAGATGGTGTACTTGTTGCGCATAATGCACGTTTTGATATGGGCTTTATTCAAGCTTCTCTGAAGCAGATTGGAATGCCAGAGCTTCCTAACCCTGTCCTTGACACGTTGGAACTGGCACGATTATTATTTCCAAAAAATAAGAACCACCGTCTGAATACGATGGCGGATAAATATAAAGTTGGACTTGAAAGTCATCACCGGGCCATTGATGATACGGTTGCTCTTGCAGGTATACTGATCGGATTACTAAATGATGCTGCCCAGATGAAAGGAATAACGAGGCTTGATCGCCTGAACGATTATGTAGGTGTCGACTTGTCGAATACAAGACCTTTCCATTGCGGAATCTATGCACTGAATGAAGTCGGCAAGAAAAATCTCTATAAACTGGTATCTCTCTCTCATACGGAACATTTCAAGCGGGTACCTTGCATTCCCAAGTCGAAACTGATTAATTTGCGTGAAGGACTCGTTATTATATCGGGTTGTGAAAAAGGTGAGTTCTTTGAAGCGGTGCTTAACAAATCGCTCGAAGAAGCGGAAGAGATCGCCGAGTTCTATGACATATTGGAGATCCAACCACTTACAATGTATATGCATTTGGTGGATAAAGGGTTGGTGGCTACACCCGAAGAAATCAAAACAGCGATCCGTAAAGTCATTGATATCGGGTCGAAATTGGGTAAGCCGGTTATAGCGACAGGCAATGTGCACTATTTAGAACCTCGTGACAAACTATATCGGGATATCACCATTCACGGCATTACAGGATTTAGTCCACTGAAAGATCAACGGAAACCGGATGCACATTTCAGAACGACGGAGGAAATGCTGGAAGAGTTCCAGTTCCTGGGCCAAGATAAAGCTTACGAAGTCGTGGTTACGAATACGGTGGAATTGTCTGACCGATTTGAAGAAATTAAGCTGTTTCCGGACAAACTGTTTACTCCGATTCTGGAAGGTGCCGACGATGAAATTCGTAATACCTGCTATGACACTGCCAAGTCCATCTATGGTGAGGAATTGCCTGAAGTAATCGTGGCACGATTAGAGAAAGAACTGATTCCAATTATTAAATATGGTTTCTCTGCCAACTATCTGATCTCGGAACGGTTGGTTAAAAAATCGAATCAGGATGGTTATCTTGTAGGTTCGCGGGGATCGGTCGGCTCCTCTGTCGTGGCTACATTCCTAGGTATATCCGAAGTTAATCCATTGCCCGCTCACTATATTTGTGTGAATTCAGAATGCAAGCACAGTGAGTGGTTCCTAGACGGTAGTGTTCGGAGTGGATTTGACCTTCCCGAGAAAGAATGCCCGGATTGTGGTGGCACGCTTAAAGGAGAAGGCCAGGATATACCGTTTGAGACCTTCCTTGGATTTAAAGGAGATAAAGTTCCCGATATTGACTTGAACTTCTCTGGTGATTACCAGCCTCATGCTCATAACTATACGAAAGTACTGTTTAGTGAAAAAAGTGTTTTTCGTGCGGGGACCATTGGTACAGTGGCTGAGAAAACAGCATTTGGTTTTGCCAAGAAGTATGAGGAAGAACATCACAAAAAATGGCGCGGAGCCGAATTGAATCGTTTGGCTTCTGGGTGTACTGGGGTAAAACGGAGCACTGGACAGCACCCTGGCGGTATTGTCGTGGTACCCGATTATATTGAGGTCGAAGATGTTACACCCGTTCAGTTCCCGGCAGATGACGTTAATGCGGAGTGGAAAACAACACACTTTGATTATCATGCTTTTGAGGAAAACTTGCTGAAACTTGATATTCTGGGGCACGATGATCCGACTATGATGCGGATGTTGCAGGATTTGACAGGTGTTGATCCAACGAGCATTCCGATGAATGATCCAAAAGTCATGAGCATGTTTAACTCAACCGAGGCTTTGGGTGTTACACCTGAACAGATTCGCTCCCCTGTTGCGACATTTGGCGTACCGGAGATGGGGACGAAATTCGTTCGTCAGATGCTTATTGAGTCACAGCCTACATCTTTTGCCGATTTACTTCAGATTTCGGGATTGTCCCATGGTACAGGTGTATGGCTTGGGAATGCTCAGGATCTGATAAAGAATGGAACATGTAACATCAAGACGGTAATTGGTTGTCGGGATGACATCATGTTGTTCCTGATTTATAAGGCAGGTATGGACGCGAGTCTGGCCTTTAAAATTACGGAGAGTGTTCGTAAAGGGCGTGGTCTGCCTCAGGAATGGATCGATGAGATGAAGAATTGTAAAGTGCCTCAATGGTACATCGATTCATGTCTCAAAATCCAGTACATGTTCCCGAAGGCCCACGCGGCCGCTTATGTTATATCGGCAGTACGTACTGCGTTCTTCAAGCTGTATCATCCCATTGAATATTACGCAACTTACTTTACCGTTCGAGCGGATGAGATTGATATCGAACTCATGTGTCAGGGATATGAGGCGATCTACCGCAAAATTGTAGAGATCGAGCAATTAGGTTTCCAGGCACCTCCGAAAGAGAAAAACATGTTACCTGTCCTTGAAATGGGTTTGGAAATGGCAGCGCGCGGATTCTCACTTAAACCGATTGACTTATATCGTTCGGAAGCTACGAAGTTTATCGTTGACGGGAAAACACTAATCCCTCCGTTTTCTGCGTTGGCAGGAATCGGAGACAATGCTGCACGTAATATTGCTGCGGCAAGAGAACATGGTGAATTCCTGTCGGTGGAAGATTTTCAGCAGAAGTCGAAAGCGAGTAAGACGATTGTTGAACTCCTGTCGAATATGGGGTGTTTCCGCGGTTTACCAGAGAGCAACCAGCTTTCCCTGTTCTAGTATTAGATTTGAATCATGGACAAGTGATTGGTGGGGGATGCGTAATTTTTCCTTCATTAGTAAGTAAACTGTCTGAATCATCGCTTACTTGTCACTATTACCAGACTATGTTATAATTTTTGAAGTGAACGAGATAGTACGAATTTCTAAAGAGTGGGGAAACCCACTCTTTAGTCTTTGGTATACAAGAATCTTGGGTATTTAATAATCTGCCAGTGCTTTTTTGCTGGTGTAACCTAAGTTGGAGGTTATTGGTTTTGAGCACAACGAACATTAAATCTACCGTGGAAGAAATGATCCAACCCTACTTGAACGAACAAGGCTTCGAGCTGGTTGACATCGAATACGTCAAAGAAGGCAGCAACTGGTTTTTGCGGGTGTATGTCGACAAAGAGGGTGGCATCGACATCGACGATTGCGTCTTGATCAGCGAAAAGCTGAGCGCCAAGCTGGATGAGAACGATCCGATTCCAACCATCTATTTCCTTGAAGTGTCTTCTCCCGGTGCGGAGCGTCCACTGAAAAAACCTGAGGATGTTACCAAAGCCGTAGGCAAAAATGTTTTTGTTACAACCTACGAGCCGGTGAACGGATTGAAGGAATTTGAAGGCAAGCTGCTTTCTTTTGATGACGGGGAACTCGTGATCGAGGCAGGCAAGAAACAGCATGCCATTTTCTATGATAAGGTTGCCAGTGCGCGCCTAGCTATTTTGTTTTAAGTGCCTTGTTCACTTTATTAATGAAAAAGACACATCTCACGATAACGGCAAGGTGCTCAGGAGTTCAGAGCCTTTCGCCGTTTTACGTATGAGATGCCATGTTTGAAAGGGGGATCAACATTCATGAGTATGGATTTTATTGAAGCAATGAATGAATTGGAACGGGAAAAAGGGATCAGCAAGGATGTGCTGTTTGAAGCGATCGAGGCTGCACTAATTTCCAGCTACAAGCGGAATTTCAACACGGCCCAGAATGTGCGTGTTGATATGAACCGTAATACGGGAGTTATCCGGGTGTATGCCCGTAAATTGATCGTGGAAGAAGTCCTGGATTCACGTACCGAAATTTCATTGCCTGCTGCACGAGAAATCAACCCACACTTCCAGCTGGAAGATATTGCGGAGATTGAAGTTACGCCGCGCGATTTCGGACGTATCGCCGCACAAACTGCCAAACAGGTGGTGACCCAGCGGATTCGTGAAGCCGAACGCGGCCTGATCTACAACGCTTTCGTAGACAAGGAAGAGGATATCGTTACGGGAGTGGTGCAGCGTCAGGATTTGCGCAATATCTACATCGATCTGGGCAAAATCGAAGCGGCTTTACCGCTGACCGAATTGATGCCGAACGAGAAGTTTGTTCATGGTGACCGTATTAAGGCGTATATCACCAAGGTCGAGAATACGACGAAAGGGCCGCAAATCATATTGTCCCGTACTCATCCGGGCCTCTTGAAACGTCTCTTTGAACTGGAAGTGCCTGAGATCTTCGACGGTGTAGTTGAGATTCGCTCCGTCGCTCGCGAAGCAGGGTTCCGCTCCAAGATTGCGGTTCATTCCCGCAACGAGGAAGTTGATCCAGTTGGATCTTGTGTAGGTCCTAAGGGAATCCGCGTGCAGACCATTGTGGGTGAGCTGCGCGGTGAAAAAATCGACATCGTTCGTTTCTCCGATCAGGTAGACGAATATGTTGCTAATGCACTGAGTCCTTCCAAAGTATTGGAAGTTCATGTATTTGAGGAAGAAAAGATGGCTCGGGTTATCGTTCCGGACTATCAACTGTCGCTCGCAATTGGTATCAAAGGCCAAAATGCCAGATTGGCAGCCAAATTAACCGGCTGGAAAATCGACATTAAGAGCGAGAGCCAGGCGGAACAGGAATTCGGCAGAGAAAAAGATTCTTCTTCTGAAATGCATCAGGATTCCGTCTCCGTCGACTAAAGTAAAGTACGGGGGGCGCTGACGTATGAAACCAAAAAAAGTGCCGCTGCGCAAATGTGTGGCATGCCAGGAAATGATGCCCAAAAAGCAGCTGATCCGCATCGTTAAAACGCCAGAGGATGAAGTGCTGATCGATTTGACTGGCAAAAAATCCGGACGTGGTGCCTATTTATGCGGCAAAGAGTCCTGTTTTAAGCTCGCACTCAAAAACCGGGCTTTGGATCGGGCGTTAAAAGGCAAAGTCTCACCTGAAATTTACGAGCAATTAGCAGCTGACTTCATCGCGGTTGAGGATGAATTCATAGCAGCACAGGAGCGTGAACATGACTAATATTAAAACGCTGTCTTATCTGGGACTCTCTATGCGTGCAGGTAAACTTGTAACAGGTGAAGAAATTGTACTTAAAGCGATCCGTTCTTCCGAAGCTAAGATGGTTATTGTTGCGGGCGACGCCTCAGCCAATACACAAAAGAAATTTCGCGATAAATGTGGAACTTATAAGGTTCCTCTGTTAATCGGATTTGACCGGGATAGTTTAGGTTCAAGTATCGGTAAAGACACGCGTGTTGTTCTTGCAGTAACGGATCGAGGGTTTGCAAAAATGATCTCCAAGCAAGTCGGTATAATGTCGGAGGTGGAGTATATTGAGTAAACAGGAAAACAAGGATAAATTGCGAGTTTATGAATATGCGAAGTCCCTAAATATGAGTAGTAAAGAAATTATAACCATTCTTAAAAAGCTGGAAATTCCCGTAAACAATCATATGAGTGTCATGGAGAATGGATCAGTCGGTAAGGTGGAACAATTTTTTAAAGATATAAAATCCACTGCTGCTTCCAAACAAGGCAACGAAGCAAAACAAGTTGCTACTTCGGCAGTACGCAGTGACAAAACAGTGGACAGCAACAAGCCGGCCGGCGGAGTGAACACGCCGAATAGCAGTAACCCATCCGGTAGTCCCGTACAAACAAAAATACAACAGGAAAAGCAGGTAGGTATGAACAATAGACCAAATTCCAACAATAACAATGGCACCCAAAGACCCAGCGGCCAAGACAGCCGCAACAGAACGAACTCTTCCCAAGGCTCAAGCCAAGGAGGACAATCAACTAACCGTCCAAGACCGGCTCAAGGTGGACAAAGCAGTACAGCGTCCCGTCCGCAAGGATCGGGTCAACGTCCGACTAACAGTGGTGGCGGTCAAGTAAGACCTTCAGGACCTAACAGCGGTGGTAATACAGGTACTGGCGGCAACCGCAGCGGTGGCCAAGGTCAGAGCCAAGGACAAGGCCAACGTAGAAGCGGCCCAGGTGGCACAACTGGCAACAACAATAACAGTGGCAACCGTTCGAACAGCGGTGGCGGTGGACGTCGTTATGATGACAATCGTGGCGGTAACTTCCGTGGGAACCGTGGTGGTAAGAACAACCGCAACAGAAATCAACAACAGTACCAACAACGTGAGAAAATTGATAACACACCTAAAAAAATCATCGTTCGTGGTGATATGACTGTAGGCGAAACGGCGAAGTTGCTCCATAAGGATGCTTCCGAAGTTATCAAAAAGCTCATCGCTATGGGTGTTATGGCAACAATCAACCAAGAGCTTGATATCGAAACGATCCTTCTGCTTTCAGGTGAATTCGGTGTTGAGGTTGAAGTGAAGATTGTGCTTGAAGATGACCGTTTCGAGACGCTGGAAGAGAATGATGATGCTGCTGACTTGCAGGCTCGTCCACCAGTAGTTACGATCATGGGTCATGTTGACCATGGTAAAACTACTTTGCTGGATGCTATTCGTTCCACAAATGTAACAGGCGGCGAAGCAGGCGGTATCACGCAACATATCGGTGCATACCAAGTCGAAATCAACAGCAAAAAGATCACGTTCTTGGATACTCCGGGTCACGAAGCGTTTACAGCAATGCGTGCACGTGGTGCACAGGTTACAGATATGACGATTATTGTCGTAGCAGCAGATGACGGTGTTATGCCACAAACCATTGAGGCCATTAACCATGCCAAAGCTGCTGGACTTCCAATTATCGTTGCAGTCAATAAAATTGACAAACCGGGTGCCGATCCGGATAAAGTGAAACAAGAATTGACCAACTATGAACTCGTTCCGGAAGAGTGGGGCGGAGATACCATCTTTGTTAACGTGTCAGCGAAACAAAGAATGGGTCTGGAAGGTCTGCTTGAAATGATTCTGCTCGTTGCAGAAGTGAACGAATACAAAGCGAACCCGGACAAACGTGCCCGTGGTACTGTGATTGAAGCTGAGCTGGATAAAGGACGTGGCCCAGTTGCCCGTATCCTCGTACAGCACGGTACTTTGAAAGTCGGAGATGCTTTCGTAGCAGGTAACTGCTTCGGTCGTGTTCGCGCGATGGTTAATGACAAAGGACGCCGTTTGAAAGAAGCTGGACCTTCGACACCTGTAGAAATCACAGGTCTGACTGAAGTTCCAGGTGCGGGAGATCCATTCATGGTGTTCGAAGATGAGCGCAAAGCGCGTTCCATCGCTGACAAACGTGCGATCACGCAACGTGAATCCGATCTGGGTACGCATACTCGTGTAACATTGGATGATCTGTTCCAGCACATCAAAGATGGCGAGATCAAAGATCTGAACGTAATTATCAAAGGTGACGTACAAGGTTCGGTTGAAGCATTGAAAGGTTCTCTTGCGAAGATCGAAGTTGAAGGTGTACGCGTGAAGATCATTCATAGCGGCGCTGGTGCAATCACTGAGTCCGACATCATTTTGGCTGCAGCATCCAATGCCATTGTGATTGGTTTCAACGTACGTCCTGAAAACCAGGCGAAAGCAACAGCAGATCAAGAGCAAGTAGATATTCGTCTGCATCGCGTAATCTACAGTGTTATCGAAGAAATTGAACAAGCGATGAAAGGGATGCTTGATCCGATCTACAAAGAAAAAGTTATCGGTCATGCTGAAGTTCGGAGCACGTTCTCGATCAGTAAAGTGGGTACCATTGCTGGATGTATGGTTACCTCGGGTAAAATTACGCGTTCCGCAGAAGCACGCCTGATTCGTGATGGCATCGTCCTTTACGAAGGCAAGCTTGATTCCCTGAAACGTTACAAAGATGATGCCAAAGAAGTAGCCCAAGGTTACGAGTGTGGTATCACGCTGGATAAATATAATGATCTCAAAGAGGGCGACGTTATTGAAGCCTTCATTATGGAGACAGTACAACGATAAGCAAGGAAGCATGAGGTGAACAACAATGGCTAAGATTCGTACAGGTAGAGTGGGCGAGCAGATCAAGAAAGAATTGAGTCTGCTCATCCAGTCTGAACTGAAAGATCCACGTATCGGTTTTATTACCGTAACGGGAGTCGAAGTGACAGGGGACTTGTCGCAAGCCAAAGTTTATCTGAGTGTCTTCGGTGAACAGGAACAAAAAGATAACTCGCTCAAAGCACTGGTAAAAGCAAATGGATTTTTGCGTTCCGAGCTGGGCAAACGTATTCGATTCCGTCATGTTCCCGAGTTGATATTCAAGATCGACGAATCGATCGCTTATGGTAGCCGAATTGAGAAGCTGCTTGGCGATATTGGTTCCGACAAGAACGAATCCCAGTAACAGAATAGAGGAGACGGCAATGCACACTTATGAACAGGCGCTCCAGGCCGGAAAGCAATTTCTGCTGGAGCATGATGATTACCTGGTCGTGTCGCATGTACAGCCGGACGGTGACGCAGTCAGCTCGACGGTAACGGTGGGCTGGCTGCTGTCATGTCTGGGCAAGACATTCACGATGATTAATGAAGGTGAAATCCCGCAGCGCATGCATTTTTTGTGGGAAGCCGGCAACATTGTGAACATGACCGAACAACCACCGCAGCGAAAATATAAAGCTGTTATCTGTGTGGATTGTGCAGACTTTGCCAGAGTAGGTTTGACGCGTCATTATCTCGAAGAAGATGCTGTTATTTTGAATATTGATCATCACCCTACGAATGACGCGTATGGTACAGTCAACATCATTAAGTCCGATGCTGCTGCAACGGCTGAAATTTTATTCGATTTTCTTAATCTGTTCCAAGTGGCATGGGATAAAGATGTCGCCACGGCAGTTTATACCGGATTGCTTACGGATACAGGTGGGTTCCGCTATGCCAATACCAGTCCAAATGTAATGACAACAGCTTCCAGATTGCTAGAACATGGCGTGGATGGACCTTATCTCGCCCAGACCTTGCTGGAGCAGGTGACTCTTCCACAAGTTCGGATTTTGAATCAAGCACTATCAAGCCTGCAGATGACAGATGATGGCAAGATTGCCTGGGTCGTTATTACACCAGGTGATATGGTGGCTTGCGGAGCAGCTAATGAAGATCTCGAAGGAGTAGTGAACTATCCGCGCAATATTCAAGGCGTGGAAGTTGGTATCTTTTTCAAAGTCATCAATGAGAATGCCGTAAAGGTTTCTCTTCGTTCGGCTGGCAAAATTGATGTTGCTGCGTTAGCACAGACCTTTGGTGGAGGCGGGCATGTTCTCGCAGCCGGATGTCGCCTGGAAGGCAATCTTGAAGAAATTGTGGCAAAAGTGCTGAAGCAGGTGAATTCACAATGGTAAAACCATTTGAAGGTGTACTTCCGGTGTATAAACCGGCGGGATTTACGTCTCATGATGTCGTGGCCAAAATGCGTCGTATTCTCAAAATGAAACGCATTGGTCATACAGGCACACTGGACCCACAGGTTACTGGTGTTCTGCCGCTCTGTCTCGGAAGGGCAACACGCGTGGTGGAGTATATGCAGGAGCTCCCGAAGGAATACTTGGCAACGCTCAGATTGGGTCTGTCTACAGACACAGAGGACATGACTGGGGAAGTTATTGAACGATCTGAAACGACTGTAACAGTAACAGAGGAACAGGTTCAACAGGTACTTGAGCAGTTCCTGGGCACGATCTCTCAGGTGCCACCCATGTATTCTGCGGTAAAGGTAGACGGCAAACGTCTCTATGAACTTGCTCGTGAAGGGAAAACGGTAGAGCGTAAGAGCCGTGAGGTCACAATCTATGAGCTTGAGCTTACAGGGATTGAGACTCAGGGCGATACCATCGATATATCCTTCCGGGCCTTATGTTCAAAAGGTACGTATATTCGGACGTTGTGTGTAGACATCGGCCGACAACTCGGATATCCATCAACCATGGTTCGACTGGAGCGTACGATATCAGCGGGTATCTCTGCAGATCGTTGTCTTCGGATTGAAGAAGTGGAACAACTTATGGCCGATGGAACTTTGGCAGATGCGCTGATTCCTGTTGACGAGGCAATTGCTTCTATTCCAGCCCACAAGGTTGGAGAAGAACAGACCAAAGGAGCACTCCAAGGTCAGAAACTGGCTGCACGTCTTCTGGAACCGCCTGTAGAGCAACCTGGTTTATTACGGTTGTACGCTCAGGATGGTACGTTTCTGGGGATATTTGAACGGGATGAACTAAAACCAACGGTGAAGGCAGTTAAAGTCTTTTTGCCGGAATAAAGAGGTCTCGGGCTTGGAGTCATGGTGATGATCAAGCTTGGCCTATCAAGTGAAATGCAGGTGAATGATTGTGAAAACCGTAATGCTAACCTATCCGCAGACGTTACATTCGACTGAGCTGAGCACACTTCCCCAAGTGCTCGCGATCGGTCAATTCGACGGGCTGCATCTCGGACATGCAAGTGTCATTTTATCAGCTGTCCGCATTGCGCGCGAAACGGGCATGCAGGCAGCGGTCATGACCTTTCATCCACATCCGAAGGAAGTTATGCGCAAAGGGGATTACGAGGGTAGTTTAACTCCCTTGAGAGATAAAGAAGACATCTTGGCAGGAATGGGCGTTGATGTGCTCTATGTGGTGGAATTCAATGAAGAATTCTCACAGCTGACACCGCAGCAATTCGTACATGATCTGTTGATCCCTCTTCAGACACGAACAGCGGTGGTTGGTTTTGACTTCCGTTTTGGTCACAAGGGAGCAGGAGATGAACAGCTTCTTCGAACATTGGGAGAAGGGAAAATGACGGTGGAGACCGTCTCTGCCTTCCTGTTAAATGGTGAAAAAGTGAGCAGTTCTCTCATTCGTGGCCTGTTGAAACGCGGGGAGATGGATGAGGCCAGTCAATGGCTTGGTCGACCTTATAGCATCAGAGGAACTGTCATTCACGGGGAGAAGCGTGGACGAACCATTGGATTTCCAACAGCGAACCTTGAACTCACGGATCATTACGTTACACCGTCGAAGGGTGTTTACGCTGTTCGGGTGCAGCATGGTGAACAAGAACTGAATGGTGTGATGAATCTCGGTGTGAAACCTACGTTTCACGAAAGTGGGATGAAACCTACATTTGAAGTACACTTGCTGGATTTTGATGGACAATTATATGACCAGGAATTAAAGGTTGATCTTGTTCACTATATCCGCGCAGAACGAAAGTTTGACTCCATTGATGCATTGATTAGTCAGATTCGGGAAGATGCATTAACTGCTGGTCGCCTGTTATCTTAAGGTTTAGGAATTAATGCATGTTTACATTTACTTTGACTGGGCAATTATGATATACTGTACTACGTTGTCGTTTAGGACAACAATAACCTTGGCTTGGTTACTTGCTCTCACCGGCGGTGACGAGGCTAATGGCGATTATATTGAAGGAGGTGAACAGGATGGCATTGACTCAAGAACGTAAACAACAACTGATCGACGAGCACAAAACTCACGAGTCCGATACAGGATCTCCAGAGGTGCAAGTTGCTATCCTTACGGAAAACATCAGAAGTTTGACAGACCACTTGCGTACGCATAAGAAAGACCACCACTCACGTCGTGGACTTTTGAAAATGGTAGGTCAACGTCGTAAGCTTTTGGCTTACGTGAAAAACAAAGATGTTAAACGTTACAGCGCACTGATCGAAAAACTCGGATTGCGTCGTTAATTATCGTACATGTTTTCAAAACCAACCTGGCTGTTATCCGTCATTCTTTTGTCTAAAAGGACAAGCGGAACTTACAGCCGGGTTGTTTTGTAGATGAACATGTTGCCATATATTTGTAGATGGGGCTCCGTGAGGAGCTTTTGTTGTGCAGATTAGCATGTTGCAAGGTTATACATAGCTAATGAATGCAGGACAAGCAGGAAATACTGTGAATATGCAGAATCCATTGAGTTAGGACGAATAAAAGGAGGAATTTCATGGAACAGCGTGTTGAAATGCAGCTTGGCGGAAGAAAGCTTACGTTTGAAACCGGGCGTTTGGCCAAGCAGGCTAATGCTGCCGTTAAGGTGACATACGGGGATACCGTTGTATTGTGTACCGTGACAGCATCAAGTGAGCCGAAAGATTTGGACTTTTTCCCATTAACGGTGAACTATGAAGAAAGATTGTACGCCGTAGGTAAAATTCCGGGTGGATTTATTAAACGTGAAGGAAGACCGAGTGAGAAAGCAATTCTTTCAAGCCGTCTGACAGACCGTCCAATTCGTCCATTGTTCCCGGAAGGCTTCCGGAATGATGTACAAGTTCTGAATATCGTTATGAGTGTGGATCAAGACTGTGAACCGCAAATCGCTGCAATGATCGGTACATCAGCTGCACTGAGCATCTCGGATGTTCCATTCAGCGGACCTATTGGTGGCGTGAAAGTTGGACGTATTAATGGTGAGTTCATCATTAATCCAACGATTGCACAGCTTGAAGTCAGTGAACTTGAGCTGGTAGTTGCAGGAACCAAGGATGCCATCATGATGGTTGAGGCTGAAGCTAACGAATTACCGGAAGAAGTGATGCTCGAAGCAATCATGTTCGGACATGACGAGATCAAAAACATTGTTGGCGTAATCGAAAAACTCGTGCAAGTTGCCGGTAAAGAAAAAATGGCTGTTAAGCTGCATGCCGTTAATGCTGAAGTCAACAGCAGTGTGCGTGATTTCGCAAGCGCTCGTCTGGTTGAAGCGGTTAAAATTGCCGAGAAACATGCTCGTCAAGATGCAATCGATCTAGTGAATGACGAAACCGTTGCTCACTTTGAAGAGAAATATATTGAAAGTCCTGAATTGCTCAAAGACGTGAAGGAAGTCCTGCACGATATCGTTAAAGAAGAAGTGCGTCGTCTGATCACGCATGATAAAGTTCGTCCGGATGGACGTGGACTTGCTGAGATTCGTCCAATCGAATGTGATACTTCCCTGCTGCCACGTACGCATGGTTCAGGCTTGTTCACACGTGGTCAAACACAAGCACTTAGCATATGTACACTTGGTGCACTGGGTGATGTTCAGATTTTGGACGGAATCAGCCTTGAAGAAACGAAACGTTTCATGCATCACTATAACTTCCCGCCATTCAGCGTAGGTGAAGCTCGTCCATTGCGTGCTCCAGGCCGTCGCGAAATCGGACATGGTGCTCTGGGTGAGCGTGCGCTTTCCAAAGTAATCCCTTCCGAAACAGACTTCCCATACACGATTCGTCTGGTATCCGAAGTTCTGGAATCCAACGGTTCAACTTCCCAGGCAAGTATCTGTGCCAGCACACTAGCTATGATGGATGCAGGTGTACCAATCAAAGCTCCAGTTGCGGGTGTAGCTATGGGTCTGATCAAAGATGGAGATCATGTATCCATTCTGAGTGATATTCAAGGTATGGAAGATCACCTGGGTGACATGGACTTCAAAGTAGCCGGAACTCCTGAAGGTGTAACTGCAATTCAAATGGACATCAAAATTGATGGGATTGATCGTCAAATTTTGTCTGAAGCATTGGCTCAAGCCAAAGAAGGTCGTTTGCATATCTTGAGCAAAATGACTGAAGTGATGAATACTCCACGTGAGCAGTTATCACAATATGCGCCTAAAATTACGACTATGCATATCAATCCGGACAAAATCCGTGATGTTATCGGTGCAGGTGGTAAAATTATTAATAAAATCATCGAAGAAACCGGTGTTAAAATTGATATTGAACAGGATGGACGTGTCTTTATCGCTTCTTCCAACCAGGAGATGAATGATAAAGCCAAAGCGATTATCGAAGGTATTGTGCGCGAAGTATTGGTCGGCGAGATTTATGTCGGCAAAGTAAAACGCGTTGAGAAATTCGGTGCATTCGTTGAAGTACTTCCGAACAAAGAAGGTCTGGTACACATCTCACAACTGTCAACTGAACGTGTTGCCAAAGTTGAAGATGTTGTAGCCATTGGAGATTCCATTACGGTGAAAGTAACGGAAATTGACCCACAAGGCCGAATCAACTTGTCCCGTAAAGCAGTTTTGACTGCTGAAGCTCCGGCTCAATCCTAGGATACCGAAGCGGCAGGTTATAAATGGATAGATTGAATGAAGAGACAGAATGTGAATTTCTGGCTCTTTTTTTAACGCTTAAATATGTTAACCATGGCTTTGTATTCATATTCTTGCCCTTGTCCTCATATGATGGGGACAAAGACGGCGGGAGGATGGAGCTGTGGGAAACCAATCCAAAAAACTGGCGGCTGTTCTGGCGGGTGTGACTGCGGTCATATTGATCGGACAAGTTGGCAGTGTACGTACATACATTACGGAGATCCGTGATGGGCCAGGTACGCAGAATGCGTTTGATATGTTCAAAGAAGCGACCGGAGAAGATGCCCTGTTGTCGGCAATTCGGGATAAAGCGGCTGAAACGAGAATTGCTCCGGTGAATGCCAGAGTGGATCGGGTATGGAAAGCCATTCCTGGCTATAATGGCATGGAAATTGATGTGGAAGCGACATACCGTAAGGCATTGAGTGGAACGTTGAATACCAAGATAGCGTATATCTATCGTCAGATTCAACCGGAAATTCAGCTTAAGGATTTGGGTGCACATCCGATCTATCGGGGGAATGCGAGCAAACCGATGGTTTCTTTTATGATTAATGTGGCCTGGGGGAACGAATATATTATACCGATGCTGGATACGCTCGATGCCGAGAAAGTGAAGGCGACTTTTTTTCTGGATGGAAGCTGGTTAAGCAAAAACGTTGAGCTGGCCAAGGAGATTCAGAAGCGTGGGCATGAGTTATCCAATCATGCATATTCTCACCCTAACATGAGTCGATTGAGCGCAGAACGGGCCAGGCTAGAAATTAGCAAAACCCAGGATTTGCTCCATAAATCACTCGGTGTGGAAAATCGCTGGTTTGCTCCGCCTTCCGGTGACTTTAATCAAAAGACTGTAGATATTGCTTCATCCATGGGACTGCAAACTGTGTTATGGACTGTAGATACTGTGGATTGGCGTAAGCCAAGCCCAGAGTCCGTTGTTGCCAAAATTGCAAAAAATACCGAGGCCGGCACGTTAATTCTAATGCACCCAACAGCTTCTTCTTCCGGGGCTTTGAAGGGGATGATTCAGTCCATACGGGCTAAAGGTCTCGTGCTTGGAACGGTAAGTGAGACGTTGTCTTCGGAACGCGTAAATGCGTCCGCGGTTGAGTGAACGTGTTTTTTTTGTTAATATCAAAAAGTTGGAACCAAATGTCGATTTCAATTTCGATTGAGATCAAGGCAATTATAGAGATGTAGGAGGGCCAACCATGAAAAAAATTCAGCTGGGCAATGGCCTCAGAATTGTGATGGAACAGATACCGACCTGTCGTTCTGTGTCTTTCGGAATATGGGTCAAGACAGGTTCGCGCAATGAGCAACCTGCAAGTAACGGAGTATCACATTTTATTGAACACATGTTGTTCAAAGGGACGGATCGGTATGATGCCAAGGCGATTGCGGAGCAATTCGATGCGATCGGTGGTAATGTGAATGCGTTCACTTCCAAAGAATACACATGTTATTACGCTAAAGTGTTGGATGAACATTTGCCGATTGCGGTTGATGTGTTGTCTGATATGTTCTTCCGCTCCAAAATGGATGATGGTGAGTTGATCAAGGAGAAAAACGTCATTCTGGAAGAAATCTCAATGTATGAAGATACGCCAGATGATATGGTTCATGATCTGATGGCCTTGGCCGCATATGGTGAGCACCCGCTTGCTTACCCTATTCTGGGTACGGAAGAACGTCTTAAAGCGATGGATTCCAGCCATCTGCGTGCATATATGAAGGAGCATTACACAATAGAGAACACGGTCATTAGTATCGCGGGTAATATTGATGATAGTGTAATCGATCTGATGGAGAAACATTTTGGTGCTTTTGATGTAAACGGAGTAACTGAAGCAGTCACAATGCCGGCATTCCAGAGCGGACAGCTCTTTCACAAAAAGAAAACGGAACAGAACCATATTTGTATCTCGTTCCCGGGTTGTAAAATCGGGGATCCGCTGCAATTCGCTATGGTTGTTCTGAATAACGCTATTGGTGGAGGCATGAGCTCCAGATTGTTCCAGGAAATTCGTGAGAAACGGGGTCTTGCGTACTCCGTGTATTCCTATCATAGCTCTCATGCGGACAGTGGACTTTTCACAATATACGCGGGTACAGCACCGAAACAGACAAAAGAGGTGCTTGACCTGACCAAAGAGGTTCTGCGTGACCTGGCTGTAAACGGCTTGTCCGAAGATGAACTTCGTAAAGGGAAAGAGCAACTGAAGGGCAGTCTGATTCTTAGCTTGGAAAGCACAGGCAGTCGTATGAATCGTCTGGGCAAAAACGAGCTGATGCTGGGCAGACACCATACGCTGGATGAGATGATCACCAAAATTGAGCAAGTAACAATGGACGATATTAACGCGGTACTCGATCTGATGTTCGCCGAGCCGTTTGCGCTTGCTATGGTTGGTGCTTCTGATAAGACGATCGCTGGATTGAGAAGGGATGATTTTGTTGCATTACGTTCAAATACAGAAACTGCCGGGCAATGAAGATATTAAATTGCCACAAAAAATGTCGGAACTGGCATCCGGTTTTGATGTAGTGGCTGCACTTCAGGAAGAGGTTGTTCTGCAGCCGGGTCAGCGTACACTGATTCCAACGGGTCTTGCGATGGCAATGCCTGCTGGATTAGAAGCACAGATCCGTCCTCGGAGCGGACTGGCTTTCAAACATGGAATTACCTGCCTCAACACACCGGGTACCATTGATGCGGATTATCGCGGAGAAGTTAAAGTGCTGTTGATTAATCTGGGTCAGGAACCGTTCACGATTGTACGGGGAGAGCGCATCGCACAGATCGTCTTCCAGACCGTGCCTACAGTTGAATTGACGGAAGTAGATGAACTTTCGGAAACGGTACGTGGCGAAGGCGGATTTGGTCATACCGGGAAATAAACAGCGTGAGTGTTCCCATTCTTTGGAGTCGTCCCTGACAGGGGCGGCTCTTTTTGTGTTCAAGATGCGGGTAGTCGAATGCATTATTGTTTTCACCCCCCTGTGGGCCTCTGCATACGATAAGGCATACATGTGGTGAAAGGAGTGACGTCCCGATGCTGACCGGAGTCCGGATTGTAGTCCTGGGCGGAGATGCGCGGCAGCTTGAAGTCATTCAAAAGTGCGCTGAGCTGGATGCAACGGTAAGTGTGGTGGGTTTCGACAAACTGGAGCGTTCCATTCCAGGTATCGAACACCAGGAACTGGAGGACGAAGTGTTTGCTTCGGCAGATGTACTGGTGCTACCTGTCGTCGGTTGCGATGATCAGGGAAAGGTAAGTACTTCGTTCAGTGAAACACCGATCTATTTGAAGAAGGAACATATCGCAGCATTGCCGGAGCATTGCATTGTGTTCACGGGTATGGCAAAACCATTCTTGCGTGAACTTTGTCTAGATAACGGGTTGCGACTTGTCGAAGTACTTGATCGTGATGATATTGCACTTTACAACTCTATTCCAACGGCTGAGGGAGCCATCGCCATAGCTATTCGGGAGACGGACTTCACAATCCACGGTTCGGAATGCATCGTGCTTGGTATCGGTCGAACAGGGTTCACAATGGCCAAAACACTGCAGGGACTTGGAGCAAATGTACGGGTAGGAATCAGGCGGGAAGAGGATGCTGCCCGCGCTACTATAATGGGCTGGAAGCCTTTCATGACAACGGATTTGGCCGCTCAAACCGGGGAAGTTGACTTGCTTTTTAATACGATACCGACTATGATAATCACAGCACAAATCCTGTCCAGAATGCCGCAAAAGGCTGTCATTATTGACCTCGCATCCGCTCCTGGCGGCTGTGATTTCAGGTTTGCCGACAAACGCGGTATCAAAGCGCTACTTGCACCTGGCCTCCCCGGCATTGTTGCTCCCAAAACGGCTGGCGGCATTATTGCCGACGCGTTGATCCGTTTGCTTTTGGAAGAACAGAACGCACGGGAGGTTAAATCATGAACTGGCAGGGAAAAACGGTAGGTTATGCAATTACGGGTTCTCATTGTACGTTTGAAGAGGTTATGCCGGTAATTAGCCGCTTCGTGGCTGAAGGTGCCAATGTCATTCCGATTATTTCGAATTCGGTTCTGACGACGGATACACGCTTCGGTACGGCGCAAAATTGGCATAAACAGTTGAAAGATATAACAGGTAATGATATCATTTCTACAATTGTTGAAGCGGAGCCATTAGGGCCTTCCAAGCTGCTTGATGTGCTGGTCATTGCTCCATGCACAGGCAATACAACAAGCAAGCTGGCTAATGCAATGACCGACAGTCCAGTGCTAATGGCAGCCAAAGCACAGATGCGTAATCAGCGTCCGCTTGTGCTCGCTATTTCCACGAATGACGGTCTGGGCTTGAATGCTGCGAATATCGCCAAACTTCTCGTGGCCAAATATTTGTATTTTGTGCCATTTGGGCAAGACGATCCAGTGAAAAAACCAAACTCGTTAGTCGCCAAAATGGAATTGATTCCAGAGGCTTGCTGGAGTGCGCTTGAGGGCAAACAGCTACAGCCGATGATTGTGCAGCGTTCTTCACAGGCTTGATGGAATAATGACTGGGTGACAACGTTTATGCGCTTGGAGAAATGAATAAAGGGTTTGAGAGACAAAGAAAATCATGGGGGACGATAAGCTGGCTTGAATAGCTACTTGTGTCCACGTTCCTGTCTATAAGGGCATTCCTGCTTGCCGGTATCAAGGTTAAGCAAGCGGGAGAGGTCTAGTGTGAATGTATGCGTCTTGATCTCGATAACAACCGCGACCTTTGATTTGCGATTGTCCCAGACAATTACAAAAAAACGAGGAGCGGCATGGAATGCCGTATAAATTGCTGAAATTATCGCATCAGAACGCTCCCTAGGGTGATCCATTTGTTGATTTGACCCGTGTCCAATCTTCTTGCGTACACAAATGGAGGAATAAAAGATGCGTATCATGGTACAGAAATTCGGAGGCACGTCTCTCTCCACTGTTCAGGCGAGAGAGCATGTGCTCCGTCACGTTAAACGTGAACTTGAGGCAGGATTGAGTCTGGTCATCGTGGTGTCTGCGATGGGGCGCCGCGGCGAGCCATATGCGACTGATACGTTGCTGGACTGGGCTGCACAGAACGGAAACGCACTATCCGCACGCGAAAAGGATTTACTGCTGTGCTGTGGTGAAATCATATCTGCTACAACTTTGAGCAGTTTGCTCGAACATGAAGGCATTCCAACTACAGTGCTGACCGGTGCACAAGCAGGTTTTGTGACGGACGACAATTTCGGGAATGCCCGGATATTGGATGTCCGTCCTGTTCGTGTGTTGGAGCAGCTTCAGCTTGGACGGGTCGTTATTGTAACCGGATTCCAAGGCCAGACGGAGAATGGAGACTTCACGACATTGGGTCGTGGGGGAAGTGATACGTCGGCAACTGCTCTCGGTGCAGCATTACGTGCCGAAATGGTAGATATCTACACGGATGTGAACGGTATACTCACCGCAGATCCACGGATTGTTGAGGATGCGCGTCCACTGACTGTTGTGAGTTATGCAGAGATCTGTAACATGGCCCACCACGGCGCCAAGGTAATCCATCCACGTGCGGTCGAAATTGCCATGCAATCACAGATTCCAGTGCGAGTAAGATCTACTTTTGCAGATACGGAAGGAACGCTGGTTACGCATCCGGAAGGATTTCAGGATGTGCAGACAGGCATTGTTGACCGTTATGTAACAGGGATTGCCTATGTAAGCAATGTAACGCAAATTACGGTGGATGTGCCTGGTGGTGCAGATCGATTGCAATTGAAAGTATTCAAAACCATGGCTGAGAATTCGATCAGCGTTGATTTTATTAATGTTACCCCCTCTGGTGTTGTCTATACGGTTTTTGACAGTGATTCCGAGAAAGCCATACATGTATTGCAGGAGGAAGGCCTCAAGCCACAAAGCCTGTCCGGTTGTGCCAAAGTTTCCGTCATTGGCGGAGGCATTAATGGTGTACCTGGAATTATGGCTCGTATCGTGGAGTCCCTAACACTGGCAGACATCCAGATCCTGCAATCAGCAGATTCGAATACAACGATCTGGGTACTCGTAAAAAAAGAAGATATGGTTCAGGCCCTGAGGGCACTTCACGCCTCATTCGAACTTCATTTGTAATTAACTGAAGTTAGAAGAGCCAAACCTGTTTTGAAGGAGGAATCGAATTGGACTTTGGAAGATTGATTACAGCAATGGTCACTCCGTTCAATGAACAAGGAGAGATTCATTGGGAGGAAACGGCACGTCTCATCGACTATCTGATTGTAGATCAAAAGTCGGAGACACTCGTGGTTTCTGGAACAACAGGGGAGTCTCCAACACTTAGTGATACTGAGAAAGTTCAATTATTCGAATTTGCAGTGAAACATGCGGCCGGTCGGTGCAAAATTATAGCCGGTACGGGAAGCAACAACACGGCACACTCCATCCATTTGACACAGGAAGCTGAACGTGCCGGGGTGGATGGCATATTGCTGGTTGTTCCGTATTACAACAAACCGAGCCAGGAAGGTTTGTTCAAACATTTTGAAGCGATTGCGGGCTCTACCAAGCTGCCCATTATGCTTTACAACGTGCCTGGGCGTACAGTAACCAGCCTGTCAGCTGCAACAACGCTTCGTCTTGCGCAGATTCCTAACATCGTCGCTACGAAGGAATGTGCGTCTATGGAGCAGGTGACGTTGATCGCAGCAAGTGCTCCGGAGCATTTCAGAGTCTATTCCGGTGATGACGCTTCAGGCTTGCCAGCGATTTCGGTTGGTGCTCATGGGATCGTCAGTGTGGCGAGTCATGTCGTAGGTGCAGAGATGAAGAAAATGATTGATGCCTTCTACGGAGGGGAGCCTCTTCAAGCTGCTCAGATTCATCAGCAGCTGTTCCCGGTATTCAAAGGTCTGTTTGAGTGTCCACAACCCTTACCGAACCCAGTAGCGGTGAAATATGCGCTGACATTGCGTGGTTTAAACGTTGGGTCTGTACGTTTGCCTCTTATTCCTCCAACGGAAGAGGAGCAGGTGTATATCAAAGGTCTGCTTAATTTGTAATCAGTAGTTGTATTTGGAACTATTTTATTAATTATGGGATATCCATCAAATCAGCAAAAGAACCGCTCCTCTTATTCGAGGTTGCGGTTCTTTTTTTGATGCGTAAAAGTGAGGTTTCTTTTTCATTGCTAAGGGGAAACCTACAGGTTAACGAGAGAGTGACTTGTTTTTTTTGTTTTTAATCATGTATAATGATGTCAAGTGACTGGGTGCGGTATTTTTTTGAAATTGAAAGCGACATCGTTTCGTGGTGTGGCTTTGCGGTGAAAAAGGAAGGAACGGCTAAGAGGGCATTTCAATCCAACTTGTTGGTATAAGGGAATAACTTCAAAGAACTTCTTCCAGATATCGTGAATAAAGGTGTTCTTTTGCATTCATCCCGGTAGGTGGGCATGTAATGCATGGACTACTTTTCTTAACTTACAATAAATAATAAGGTACGACGTCCAACTACCATAGGAGGTTTAGATTCATTTGTCTAAGAAAAATAATAACGATAAACTGATGATTTTTGCATTGGGCGGCGTAGGCGAGATTGGTAAAAATATGTACGTCATCCAATACGCTAACGACATTGTAGTCGTAGATGCTGGTCTTAAATTCCCTGAAGAAGATATGCTTGGTATTGATATTGTCATTCCTGACATTTCTTACCTGACTGAGAACCGTGATAAAGTAAGAGGAATTATTCTTACTCACGGACATGAGGATCACATTGGTGGTCTGCCATATGTTCTCAAACATCTGAATGTTCCTGTATACGGAACAAGACTTACGCTTGGACTTGTAGAAAACAAGTTGAAAGAAGCGAACTTGCTGGGTGAAACAAAACGTATTCTGATTGATGCTGATTCCGAGATCCAACTTGGATCTGTACTGAAAGCATCGTTCTTCGCTACTAACCATAGTATTCCGGATTCCGTTGGTGTATGTGTCGAAACACCAGAAGGTGCAGTAGTTCATACAGGTGACTTCAAATTTGACCACACTCCAGTCAATGGTCAATATGCAGATCTTCAGCGTATGGCGCAGATCGGAACCAATGGCGTGCTTGCGCTTTTGTCCGATAGTACGAACGCTGAGAAACCTGGATTCACACCATCGGAGAAAAATGTGGGTATCGTTCTGGAAGATATCTTCCGTAAAGCAAGCCAACGCGTTGTTGTAGCTACATTTGCTTCCAACGTACACCGTATCCAACAGGTAATCAACGCAGCAGAAGTAACTGGACGTAAAGTTGCAGTTATCGGACGCAGCATGGTTAATGTGGTCGGTATTGCTTCTGAGCTGGGTTACCTTGAGATTCCGGATGGCATGATCATTGAACCCGAAGAAGTAGGCAAGATGGCTGCTGATCGTGTCGTGATTCTTTGCACAGGAAGCCAAGGCGAGCCAATGTCAGCATTGACACGCATGGCTCGTTCCACGCACCGTAAAGTGGACATCCTGCCAGGCGACACCGTGATTATCGCTGCAACACCGGTTCCAGGTAATGAAAAATATGTAGGCCGTACGATTGATGAACTGTTCCGTCTGGGTGCTAACGTGCATTACAGCGGTGCTAACAGTGGCGTTCACGTATCTGGTCACGGTAGCCAGGAAGAGCTGAAACTGATGCTCAACCTGATGAAACCGAAATTCTTCTTGCCAATTCACGGTGAATTCCGTATGCAGCGCCGTCACGCAGTTCTTGCGGAATCTGTAGGTGTTGAGCCGGAAAACATTTTCATCACGGATATTGGTGAAGTGATTGAAATTCAAGGTGGAGCAGCACGTAGAGCAGGTAAAGTTACTGCAGGTAACGTGTTAATCGACGGCTTGGGTGTAGGTGACGTGGGTAACATTGTACTTCGTGATCGCAAATTGTTGTCACAAGATGGTATCCTTGTTGTCGTAGTAACACTGAGCAAACAGGATGGAAAAATTGTTTCCGGTCCTGACATCATCTCCCGCGGATTTGTGTATGTACGCGAATCGGAAGGCCTACTGGATGAGGCTAACCGGATCGTAAGCAGCACATTGCAGAAGTTGATGAGTGAGAACGTTAACGAGTGGGCTTCACTCAAAACGAATGTCAAAGATGCACTGGGACGCTTCCTGTATGAGCAAACTCGTCGCAGACCGATGATTTTGCCAATCATTATGGAAGTTTAAAATAGGCTAAACAAAAAAACATATATTCAGGCACACAGTCGCCCCTTCTCTACGAGTAATATTGGACGGTTCCTCGTAGAGAAGGGGCTTTTTTGCGTTTTTCAAGGAGATCGCCACAATGTGAAGCAATTTGATGTAGCGGGTATAAGTGGGTTGGAAAATTCCCCATACTAAGGAAATACATTAAATGTTTCTGGAGAAGGGGATTAACGAAATGAATGAACGTATGAATGACAAGCAGGCGTCAAAATCCAATCAGCCGGAGGTTGAAGCACCGGAAATGCCGATCAGGGGGGAGAAGGACATCTCTCCCGTGACGGAGACTATTCAGCAATTTGGGCAGACACAGTCGCCAGCAGGAGAATCGAATATCTTCTGTATGACCATTATCGGACAGGTGGAAGGTCATTTAATTTTGCCACCACAAAATAAAACAACAAAGTACGAGCATATTATTCCACAGCTTGTCGCTGCAGAACAGAATCAGCGTATTGAAGGTATTCTGATCATTCTGAACACGGTAGGTGGAGATGTAGAGGCGGGTCTGGCTATTGCAGAGATGATTGCTTCTCTGAGCAAACCTACGGTTACTGTGGTCATTGGAGGCGGGCATAGCATTGGAGTTCCGATCGCTGTAGCTTCGACGTATTCTCTCATTGCTGGAAGTGCGACGATGACGATCCATCCCATTCGCATGAACGGCCTTGTCATTGGTGTACCTCAGACATTTGAGTACATGGAGAAAATGCAGGAACGGGTTGTTCGATTCGTCACTTCACATTCAAATATATCTGAAGAGATGTTCAAGGAACTGATGTTTAAGACCGGTGAGTTGAACCGGGATATTGGTACAGCTGTGGGAAGCGCAGATGCAGTGAAATATGGACTAATGGATGCAGTTGGTGGTATTGGTCAGGCCATTGCGCGGTTAAATCAGCTCATAGGAGACAACAGACAGACCCTGCAAGCGGGAGGTTATACCCAATGACACTATACACTGTGATGCCCCCTGAACAACTATGGTCAGGCATGTGGAGAGAGAGTGAAGATACGAGAGAGATCAAGATGAATGGATTATTAATGCAGGTAAGGCCAGTGAATGATAATGAAGCCGTTATTGTACGATTGCTGGATTGTCCACTTGAAGCCTATCTCAATCCTGCCAATATGCCGGGTTCAACCATCCCGCTTTCTGGTAACTCGGGGTCAGCATAACACGACGAATTCAGACAAATTGAGCAGAAAAGAACATATGTACGGATTATATTTGTATGGTATAATATTCTTCTGGGGGTGACCTGATTTTGGCCAGAAGAAAAAAGAGGAAAAAAAAGGGCGCTGGTTTTAGTGGCGTTTTAAAATATGAGATATACGGGATTGTGCTTATAACCCTTGCTGTTATTGCATTATCGGGTGAAGCCACCGTTGGACGTTCGCTTTCCAAGATGTTCGGACTGATGCTTGGTAAGTTTTATTTTGCGATTCCACTTGTTGGTATATATTATGGTCTCATGGTGATGATTCATCGGAAATGGCCTAGTGGTTGGACCACGCGCAAGACAGGACTGGTATTGCTGGTCTTTGCTTTAACCTTGATGAGTACCGTCTCTGCGATGCACCAGAAACTCATTCCGGTTGGTGCGCTTGAGCCTGGTGCTGTCATTACACAGGTACATAATGATATGCAAACCGAGTTGCTAACCCCTGCTGCACCAGGTGAGAGGGACTCCATGCTTAACAAGGATATCAGCGGTGGTTATATTGGAGCTGGGCAATTTGCTCTGTTCTTGTGGCTATTCGGCAGCCTTGGGGCAAGGCTCATCATGATCGTAATGTTTGTGATCAGCTTTATGCTGATTACGAGTCTTTCTTATGTGGATCTGATTCGAATATTTCGAACCAAGATCTGGGATGCGGGGAGTACGATGTACAAGAAGCTGGAGTCGAGGCCCTCTGCACGTTCTGCTTCAGCTCCTGGTGGCAGGAAGAAAGGGAACGCTCGTAAAGTGGTACCTGTCCCTGTTGATGATGATGAAGACGAATATGAGGATGAATTAGAGGAACAGCATCTGCCAAAACGAAAAGCGCCAATATTTTTCCAACTGTTTGGAAAATGGGGAGCTGATCGCGAACGTGCGAAGTCAGAACGTGAATTGAATCAGGTGGATTCAGCGGAAGCGGAACAGATTGTATACCGGGCCGTTCAGAATCACGATTCGGAAGCATGGCAGGAAGAAGCGGGAGACGTAGCGAACAACGTTGTCTCGTCATCTGTTCCTGTACAAGCTAAACCTAACTCTGCACCGATCATTCGAGACTTCTTCGAGCATGTCAGAACGGAAGATGCAAGCATCGAAGATGATCTGGACGATGCATATCCTTTCCCGGATGATCTCACTGATTCCAACTCAGCTCAAGATGGCGAGCGTGCTATTAAAATAACGGATGAACTGGTAGAGACTGAGTGGTCTGCATCCGATGCGGGAACGAATGTGCCGAATGCTGTGGATAACATTCAGAGTGGAGAAGAAGTGCCAAGCGATGCAACGCCGGGAACAGATAGTCCAGTTCTTGAGGGGCAGGACGCACAACCAATCAAACCACCGCCTCCACCTCCGAAACCTTACAAGTTGCCGTCATTCCGTCTCCTTGCCAAGCCGAACAATGGCGGCAAGGCGGGTGACCAGAAGGATTATATGCAGACAGCACGCAAGCTGGAAGCCACACTGGAGAGCTTTGGTGTTCGCGCCAAAGTGCTTGAAGTGGTTCGGGGTCCTGCCGTTACAAGGTACGAAATTCAACCCGATATTGGTGTCAAGGTTAGCAGGATTGTCAGTCTGACTGATGATATCGCGTTGGCCCTGGCGGCAAAGGATATCCGGATGGAAGCACCGATTCCCGGAAAGTCCGCTATAGGTATCGAAGTACCTAATGGCGAGGTGTCAGTTGTAACAATGCGTGAAGTGATGGAGACGGCAACGTTCCAGGATGCAGAATCCAAAGTGACCATTGCATTCGGCCGTGACATCTCCGGACAGACGATCATTGGTAACTTGGCTCGTATGCCCCATTTGCTGGTTGCGGGTGCTACAGGTTCCGGTAAGTCGGTATGTATTAACGGAATAATTACCAGCATATTGTACAAAGCGAAGCCGGATGAAGTGAAGTTTCTGATGGTCGATCCCAAGATGGTTGAGTTAAACGTATATAACGGAATTCCCCATCTCATGGCACCGGTAGTAACAGATCCTAAACGAGCGTCACTTGCTCTCAAAAAGATCGTGGTCGAGATGGAGAAGAGATATGAACTGTTCTCCAAATCAGGTACGCGGAACGTTGAAGGCTATAATAATCTGATGAAAGATAATCCTGCAGCGGTTCTGCCTTATATCGTTGTCATTGTGGACGAGCTAGCAGATCTCATGATGGTTGCAGCCGGAGATGTGGAAGATGCAATTGCACGATTGGCCCAGATGGCTCGTGCAGCCGGGATTCATCTGATTATTGCGACGCAACGTCCTTCCGTTGACGTTATTACCGGGGTAATCAAGGCCAACATTCCATCCCGAATTGCCTTCGGGGTATCTTCTCAAGTGGATTCACGGACGATTCTGGATATGGGTGGGGCTGAGAAGCTGTTGGGCCGTGGAGACATGCTGTTCATGCCAATGGGCGCATCAAAACCGGTGCGTGTACAGGGTGCCTTCATGAGCGACGAAGAAGTCGAGAATATTGTTAATTATGTACGTGGTCAAGGTGAAGCGCAGTATGATGAGTCCATCGTACCTGAGGTGGATGACTCCGTTCAGGCGGCAGACGAAGTACAGGATGAGTTATATGAGCAGGCTGTACAGATTATATTGGAGGCAAAACAAGCTTCAGTATCCCTGCTACAACGTCGTATGCGGGTGGGTTATACACGTGCAGCGCGTTTGATTGACTCCATGGAAGCCCGGGGTGTAATTGGTCCTTACGAGGGTAGTAAACCAAGGGAAGTACTGGTTTCACTTGAACAGTATCAACAAAATAAAATAAGCTCGTAGTATATAGGCTAGATATAATGATCGTTTAAGCCCTCAACCTAATTGGTTGAGGGCTTTTGCTTGCCCATCGAACTGAAGTTTTGCCATCTACTCCAAAGATCGGATGTTTTGGTGCATAGGAAGCAAGCAGGCTTGTCATAATAACCTTAGCGATTCTGTTAATCCCACAAGAGAAAGGTAGAGCACAGTCGATGCGAAAAATGAATCTTTGGCTTTTCACTGCTATTTTGCTGATATCCGCATTGGGAATTCGTTATTTGCTTCCTGGGAATGCAGCAACTGAAAGTTCCGCCGAGCGTACACCGCAGGTAGAAGAAAAGGCCTTGCCTACGTTTAGCAGCAATACAGTGAAATATGGAAGTTACGGTCAGGATGTATATGAGCTTCAGGGTCGTCTGAAGTACCTGGGATTTTACAATGGTAAAATCGATAGTAATTTTGGCAGCAGCACGCTGAAATCCGTCAAATGGTTTCAATCCGAGTTTGGGATGAAAGCAGACGGTGTGGTTGGTGCTGAAACCAAGCTAAAGCTGTATAACGCTTCAACCAAATGGTCGCCAACAGAACCACCATTGCACAAGGATTCCGCAGGTGGGGATGGGGGAGGCGGCAACAACAACACAGCAGACAAAGAGCAAGATAATATGGGGTCTGCCAATGCACTCGGTCTCTCGGAGAATGAACTCAAAATTATGGCTAACGCAGTATATGGCGAGGCCCGGGGGGAACCGTTTGAAGGTCAAGTCGCAGTCGCAGCAGTAATTCTGAATCGCGTAAATTCACCAAGTTTTCCAAATACGCCTTCTGGCGTAATCTTTCAGCCAGGTGCATTTACGGCTGTAGCAGACGGACAGATATATCTGGAACCGAACGCACAAGCCAAAAAGGCAGTTGAACAGGCATTGAATGGTTGGGATCCATCCGGTGGATGCCTCTATTATTTTAATCCGAAGACAGCAACATCCAAATGGATCTGGACCCGCCCACAGGTGAAAACAATCGGGCAGCATATTTTTTGTATGTGATGATGTTGGAAGCAACCAGAAGGCGTGACTTCGGTTGCTTCTTGCCTTTTGATTGGGTTAAAATGGTTGTTACGTTTAAGCTTCAAGATGAGTGCACGATAAATGACGCCGTAAAGGGGTTTTGACATTTGAATACATCAGGATTCGAACGAGGCAGCAAGAGAGAGTTTCGTATACATGTGCTTCCGACCAAACGTTTCAAAACGTTCGCGATATCGCTATATGCAGGAGTTCCTTTGCGGGAAGATACGGTAACCAAAGTAGCACTGACACCTTTTGTTCTCCGGCGCGGCACGGAGTCTTATCCGGAAACAACGCAATTTCGTGAACAATTGGAACATCTGTATGGAGCGGGTTTTGGTTTTGACGTTTATAAACGCGGAGATTACCAGATTGTACAGTTCCGAATGGATACCATTAATGATTCCTTTGTTGGTGGAGATGAGCAGCTACTGGATCGTTCATTTGCCTTCCTTGGAGAGGTTCTTACCCGACCTGCACAAGAGAATGGACATTTCAGGACGTCTTATGTACAAGCAGAGCGAGAGACGGTTCGGAAAAAGCTGGAGTCCATCGTGAATGATAAAATGCGCTATGCCGCTGAACGCAGTATCGAGGAAATGTGCAAGAACGAACCATACCGTCTTCATCCACTGGGTGAGCGAAAGGATCTGCCTGGGATTGAACCCGACACACTAACTGCATCTTATCAGGAATGGCTGCAACAGGCGAGTATGGATCTGTATGTGGTGGGTGACACGACATTGGAGGAGGTTGAGAACCTCGTTCAGCGTCATTTCAATGTAGATCGAACGTCTTCCTCCGATTACCAGACACAGGCAGCAGTGCGAGGAGATAAGGAAGTGGAAACCGTTGTTGAGCGACTTAATGTGAGTCAGGGAAAACTCAATATGGGACTCCGCACATCGATCACCTATGGAGATCCTCAATATGCAGCAGCATTAATGTACAACGGTATTCTTGGCGGATATCCGCATTCCAAGCTATTTGTGAATGTACGTGAAAAAGAAAGCTTGGCGTATTACGCGTCTTCGCGATATGACGGACATAAAGGCATTGCAACGATTCAATCCGGGATTGAAATCCCCAATTATGAAAAGGCCGTAACCATCATCAAACAACAGCTGGAAGAAATGAAAAGTGGAACGATCAGTGATCTCGAAATGTCCCAAACCAAAGCGATGATTCGTAACCTGCTTAAAGAAATGCAGGATTCCGCCTTTGAGATGATCGCTTATGACTTCAATCGGCAGTTGTCAGGCAAAGAGAGAACGGCTGAAGAACTGTTGGCACAGGTAGAACATATCAGCAAGGAAGATGTTCGTGAGGCGGCAGAACAATTCCGTCTGGATACGATTTATTTCTTGCGGGACGAGAAGGAGGAATAATCGGTGGAGAGCATTCGGTATGAGCATTTGCAGGAAACACTATATTACGAAGTAATGGATAACGGACTGCATGTCTATATTTTGCCTAAACCGGGATTCCAGAAAACGTATGCTACGTTTGCAACGAAGTATGGGTCAGTGGATAATCACTTTCAGGTTGAAGGGCAGGAAGAAGTGAAGATTCCGGATGGGATCGCCCATTTCCTGGAGCATAAAATGTTTGAAGAACCAACGGGTGATATTTTTGCCACGTTTGCATCTCATGGTGCCTCAGCTAACGCTTTTACGAGCTTTGATCAGACGGTTTATTTGTTTTCAGCGACCGAACATGTGAAGGAAAATATACAAACATTAGTCGACTTTGTGCAAAACCCTTACTTCACGGATCAAAATGTGGAAAAGGAAAAAGGCATCATCGGACAGGAAATTGACATGTATGCTGATAATCCGGATTGGCGTGTTTATTTTGGATTAATCGAAGCCATGTATCAGAAACATCCGGTGCATATCGATATTGCAGGAACGGTGGAGTCCATCCGTACGATTACGAAAGAGATGTTATATGAGTGCTATAACTCCTTCTATCACCCGAGTAATATGCTCTTGTTCGTCGTGGGTGGTGTAGATCCACAGGAAGTCATTGATATGGTTCGTTCGAACCAGAAACAGAAAGATTACAAGCCCCAGGGGAGTATTCAACGCTTCTTCGAACAAGAGCCTGAGCAGGTAGGCGAAGCCAGAAGGGAAGCGAAGCTGGCTGTTTCACTGCCCAAATGTTTGTTTGGATTCAAAGAGACGGACGTTGGACTCACTGGAGAACAATTGTTGCGACGAGATATGACAACGCAGTTAATGATGGATCTTCTGTTCGGCTCAAGCACACAGTTATTTCAGAAGCTTTATGACGAGGATCTGATCTCCGATAGCTTTGGATATGAGTATAACAGTTCGCCGCAATATGCGTTTTCGGCCATAGGTGGTGATACGAAAGACCCGGATCAACTACTCGCGCGTATACGTGAAGAAGTGGATGCTATTGTGGAGAAAGGGTTTGAATCCACGGACTTTGAACGTGCACGCAAAAAGAAAATAGGCGGATATTTGCGTATGCTCAATTCTCCGGAGAACATTGCACATGAATTCACACGTCAGCAATTCCGTGGCGGTGATTTCTTCAATATGCTCCCACTTTATGAATCGATTACACTGGAAGATGTGAATCTCAGACTGAGAGAGCATATTCGCTGGGATCAACTGGCTGTATCGCTAGTCGTGAGTCCTTGATATGGAGAGGGGAACAGGACAATTGAAGGCAATTGGGGAAATGACTGTACTGGTTACTGGAGCAAGCGGTGGTATCGGAGCGGCTATCGCAGAACGTTTCGCCAGAGTGGGAATGAATGTCGTTATACACTATATGAAATCGCATGAAGCAGCGAATGAAGCGGCCAGACGATGCATGGAACAGGGCAGTGGCAAGATCATGACCGTGTCTGCGGATCTTCGCAGCCGTGAACAGATCGAGCGTATGCGTGAGAAGCTGGAGTCACACAATCTCATGCCAGATATCCTTGTGAACAACGCAGGGATCTCGCACTATGGAATGTTGTCTGATGTTACAGAGGAGATCTGGGATGAAGTGATGGCAATCAATTTGAAAGGTACATTTATGTGTACACAGGAAATGATGCCTCACATGATCTCCCAAAGGTATGGCCGAATTATTAATGTGTCGTCGATTTGGGGATTGTCAGGCGCCTCTTGTGAGGTGCTGTATTCCACAACCAAGGGCGGGGTGAATGCATTCACCAAAGCGCTCGCGAAAGAACTCGCGCCATCCGGAGTAACCGTAAATGCTGTGGCACCTGGCGCAGTTCAGACATCCATGTTGAACCATCTCGATCAAAGTGAACTGAAAATGCTGGAAGAGGAGATTCCGGCAGGTAGACTTGCCCAACCTGATGAAATCTCATCACTGGTTTATTTTCTGGCGCTCCCTGAATCGGGTTATATCAATGGGCAGATTATTAGTCCAAATGGCGGTTGGTTAACGTGAAGGTTGTTGGAAAGCAGCCGTCTCTAATATTTTCAAAATGCTCGTATATAAAATGTCTCGAAAGCACATATTACAACTGGTTGATTTTAAATCTCATGCGACAGCTAAGGAGGATTTATCATGTCAACAGAAAAAACAGTGCTCTCCAGTTTTGACACATGGAAGAAGTTCTTGGGTGACCGCGTACTGCAAGCAGAGAAGATGGGAATGAGTGAAGATACCATCAACAAACTTGCGTATGAAATCGGCGATTTCCTCGATGAGAAAGTCGATCCAGCGAACCATTCCAACCGGGCATTGAAAGAATTATGGGATGTCGGCGATGCTGATGAGCGTCGTACGATTGCGACCCTGATGGTCAAATTGGCCAAACAAAACGCATAAGATTACAGATGAAGAGCTCCCGCAAGGGGGCTTTTCTCTAATGATTACAAACGGATTACAGAGCTGTTCTTGTAATTCATTTTCATTTTATATATCATTAACGTGACCCATTTTTAGAAGATGTCTCAGATTGTTGTCCAGCGGACACGTTCTGTTGCTGTCGAATAATGTGGAATAATGCATTACGGGGTGTTGAAATGGAATCTAAACAATGGTATATGGAATATAAAATACATAAGAACAGACCCGGTTTGTTAGGCGATATAGCCTCTATGCTGGGGATGCTTGAAGTGAATATATTGACCATTAACGGTGTGGAAGGCAAAACCCGAGGCATGCTGCTTGAATCGGATGACGATGAGAAAATCCGTTTGCTTGGTGAGATGCTTGCCAAGGTAAACAGCATCACCGTATCGGCTTTGCGTCAACCTAAATTGGTGGATATTCTGGCCGTACGTCATGGCAGATATATTGACCGTGACTCGGATGATCGCAAGACATTTCGTTTTACACGAGATGAACTTGGGTTACTTGTGGACTTTTTGGGTGAAGTATTTAAGAGGGAAGGCAATCAGGTCATCGGTTTGCGTGGAATGCCTCGTGTTGGCAAAACGGAGTCCATTATTGCGGGTAGCGTATGTGCAATGAAGCGATGGACATTTGTTTCCTCCACACTTCTTCGTCAGACCATAAGGAGCCAACTCTCCGAGGACGAATTGAACCCAAACAATGTGTTCATTATTGACGGTATTGTTAGTACCATTCGCTCCAGTGAGCGTCATTACAATTTGTTGCAGGATATTATGACCATGCCTAGTACCAAGGTTATTGAACATCCGGATATTTTTGTACAGGAATCCGAATATGATTTTAATAATTTTGATATTATTATTGAACTTCGCAACAATCCGAATGAAGAAATTATTTATGATACGTTTACGGCTAGCTACACCGACGAATTGTAAGGAACCGTACGGAATCATGGAATAGATTAGCAACAACTCAAGAGATAAACATAAGGGGGAGATGGCATGTCTGAACTGGGTCAGCAGTTAAGAGAGGCCCGGCTGCAAAAAGGGATGAGTCTTGACGATGTACAGGAAATGACAAAAATTCGCAAGAGGTATCTGGAGGCCATAGAAGCAGGAGACTACAAAGTGCTTCCGGGCAGCTTCTATGTGCGTGCTTTCATTAAAACCTATGCGGAGACCGTGGGACTGAACCCTGATGAGCTGCTGGAGGGACACAAAAAAGACGTACCGGCAGAAGAGGCGGAAGCAACGATGGAACCGGTTATTCAGAAGCGTTCCAGCCGTCCAGTTGAACGTAGTAATCGATGGATGTCTGTCGCACTGATGTGGACCTTCCCGATTCTGATTGTTGTTTTGTTGTATGCTTACGTCGTATTGAACAAGGATGATCCTGAAGATAATCAGGGGCTGGACTCGGTCAAAATTACAGACAGTCAGCAACAACCTGAGGATAAACCGGATCAACCAGCCGATAACGGACAAGAAGGCAACCCGCCTGCGACGGACAAAGGCGCTGAGGGCGACGCGGGAGGCAACGGTGGCGGTACAGACACTGAAGGACAGCCCGACAGTCAAACAGATGGTCAAACGGATGGACAGACAGATGGCCAAACGGATGGACAGATAGAAGGAACTGAGGAAGAACCACCTGCCGATAACTCACCGTCTACTGTAACGGTTGCAGAAGACGGAAAATCAGGAAATATTACGAACTTTAAAGTTAACGGGAGTGCAGGCCAGCCTGTAACGGTTACGATTAAAGCAACAGGTCATAGTTGGCTGGAAGTGTACAAGGGCGAGAATTCCAGTGGAGAGAAGCTGGAGTATGGCAATACAGCCGAAGGCGACAGCTTTACCTTTGAACTGGATAGTGCAGGAATGTATATTAAGTCCGGTTACGCTGCAGCGACCACGATTGAGGTTGGTGGGCAAGTTGTAACGGATGGCAAGGCAACCAATCGGATCCGTCTGAAGCTTGGTGAAGACAGTGGTAGTACAGCTTCATCCACAGGCGTTGAAAATGGATCAACGGACGGTACAGAAGGTACCAATTAAGGGATCACCACTGGTAGCGAATAACCGAGTTTACTGCAGGAGACAATAACGGTGTCTTAACTTGCAATTAACTTTTGGTGAAGGCGAGGTGGATGGCTGTGACAGTTAGCTGGATCGTAACGGGTTTAGGAATTATTGTCAGCCTCCTGGGTTATTACCTGACTCCAAGTGCTTGGGGTTACGGAATATTGGGATTTGGACTTGCGCATGTCCTTCTGGGTGTGCTCGATATGTTCAGACAACCCAACCGGAGCCGCTCTTAGTTGGAAGCTGGACCAGCAAGCATTTTTGGTAACCACCTGGGTGGAAGCCAAAAATGCTTTTTTCTTTGAAGAAAACCCTTTGAAATTAGACTTTTACTTAAGGTATCCTCTATAATGTTACAGAACATACGATTAACTGAAAGGGTGACTGGTTTGAGTTCAGAAAATTCATTTGATATCGTGTCCAAAATGGACTTGCAAGAACTGACAAATGCCGTTACACAAACCGAGAAGGAAATTGGCACTCGTTATGACTTCAAGGGCAGCAAGAGCAGTCTGAAACTGGATAAGGATGCGTTAACGATCGTATCTGATGATGAGACCAAACTCAAGGCTGTCATTGATGTGCTGCAATCCAAAATGGCGAAGCGTGGTCTACCATTGAAGAACATTGATTACGCCAAAGTAGAGCCGGCTTCTTCTGGAACAGTCCGCCAGCGTTTGAATTTCAAACAGGGCATTGACCAGGATATCGCCAAAAAAATTAATATCCTGATTCGGGACTCCAAGATGAAGGTGAAGAGTCAGATTCAGGGAGACCAGCTCCGGGTAACAGGTAAGAGTAAAAATGATTTGCAAGCGGTAATGCAGATGCTAAACGGTGCTAACCTGCCTCTGGATTTGCAATATACAAATTTCAAGTAATATGGCCTTTTTTGTAGCAGAAGTGTTTTTTGACACTGTATTGGGGCGTATATTATACTAAGTGTGCATTGCTGGCAGTCATGCATCAAGTCCAGTCCTCATCGTTTGCTGACTTTGTGAAAAGCAGTACACTTCTGGAAGTCACCGGAACGTTTAAAGCGGTTTTGCTTTTGAGCGGTTGACTTTATTTTTTGCGTTTCTACATAGTGGGATCATGTTAATATGGATTGACATTGAAATTGTACATTTCATGTTCCGGATGATGATAACGGGATTAAGATGAATGTTTGGAGTAATGGAGGATATGAGGGAGGGCGTCTTGTGAATTTACCCAACCGGATTACGCTTGCACGAATTTGCTTAATCCCTTTTTTGATGGTGTTCCTGCTCGTGGATTTTCCATTTTATCCAGAGCCGTTGCAACTTGGAAGCCTTTCGCTTCCGTATAATCAACTGATTGCTGCTGTTATTTTTATCATCGCTGCAAGCACAGATGGAATTGACGGGTACCTTGCGCGGAAAAATAACATGGTTACCAATCTGGGAAAACTGCTCGATCCACTTGCAGACAAGCTGTTGGTTACTGCAGTTTTGATCTCGCTTGTAGAGATGGGCAAGCTGGATTCCTGGATTGCAGTCGTTATTATTAGTCGTGAATTTGCAGTTACCGGCTTGCGTCAAATTGCGTTGCTGGATGGTTCAGTTGTCGCCGCCAGTAACTGGGGCAAGCTGAAGACTGTAGTGCAGATTGTGGCGATTGTCTTGTTGCTGTTGAACAATTTCCCGTTTTCATACACAGGTATTCACGTCGATATTATCGCAGTATGGGCAGCAGCGCTTATTACCATCTGGTCGGGTATCGATTACTTTATCAAAAACAAAAATTTGCTTCATTTAACGAAAGCATAACAGTTGGCGTTAAACTGGGTAACATGAAAGAAGCATTGGGTCAGGGGCAATAGGAAAATATCCTATTGCCCTTTGATAACCCAACACGTGTACAGGAGGATGCTTAATGAAGGCAGAAATCATTGCAGTTGGCACAGAGTTGCTGCTTGGACAAATCGTCAATACCAATGCCAGATACCTATCTCGTGAATTGGCTGCGATCGGGATCGATGTATATTTCCAAACGGTAGTTGGTGATAACCTGACTCGACTCAGTGAAGCCATTCGTATTGCACAGGGCCGCGCAGACGTTATTTTATTTTCCGGGGGTATAGGGCCTACGCAAGATGATCTGACCAAGGATGCGCTGGCAGCAGTTCTTAACCGTAAACTCCATATAGATCGAATAGCCATGGACAAGATTGAGAGCTTTTTCAGAGATCGTAATGTGAAAATGACAGAGAATAACCGACGTCAAGCGATCGTAATTGATGGTGGGACACCTCTCGCCAATGAAACCGGTCTAGCTGCAGGAAATGCGATTTCTGACAATGATAAATATTATGTTGTGATGCCTGGACCACCTAAAGAGTTGATTCCAATGTTTGAACAGGAAGTCAAGCCTTGGCTGTTCCAGCATGTACTTACAGAAGAAATGCCGATCTATTCCCGAATGCTTAAATTCGCAGGTATTGGTGAGTCTGCTCTGGAAGATCGACTTCTGGATCTGATTGATGCGCAGACAGACCCTACGATCGCTCCTTATGCGAGTGAGGGTGAAGTTACAGTACGTGTCTCCACAAAGGCCGCAAGTGAGGGGGAGGCGATGCTGAAGCTGGATGCGATGGAAGTCCGGATTCGTGAGCGGTTGACAGAACATCTCTACGCGAACGAGGATGTGCCTATAGAGTACACAATTGTAACCATGATGTCTGATATGGGTCTGACGCTTAGTGCTGCTGAGAGCTGCACAGGAGGGCTTGTCATGCAAAGTCTGACATCTGTACCTGGAAGTGCATCGATGCTTAAGGGTGGAATTGTTTGTTACTCTAATGAAATTAAAGAAAAGCTGCTGAATGTGCCTCATGATTATCTGGAAGGTGAAGAGGCGCCAGGGGCGGTAAGTCCGGAAGTCGCAAAAGTGCTTGCTGAGCAGATCCGAATGATTGGCGATGCTGATTTTGGTCTGGCCGTTACGGGTGTAGCGGGACCGGGATATTCGGAACGCAAGCCACCTGGACTTGTCTTTATCGCTCTTGCTGAACGTGGAAAAGAAACCGAGATTCATGAACTGCGCATCAATGGTAATCGCGAGACTGTTCGCATTCGCTCGGCCAAAGCAATTCTCTATCGCTTATGGCAAAAACTTGTGGCGATGGGTTGATTAGTTAACAGCTTGGATTGCATTTAGAGTTCCAAGCAAGTATAATTAAGGAAGACGGAAGAACCGTAGAATTAGGCGTAACAGCCTTGTTTACGGTTCTTTTTTCTGTTTAATGGAAAGTTTCTTAGAGGAAGAGGCGCCTCGGCCTTCACAAAAAAACGAATGTATGTTCGAAAAAAAGCTTGGCAAACGTGTTAAAACAAGGTATCATTATCTTATAAACAGTAAAGGGTGTGAGCTTATTGTCAGACCGTCGTGCCGCGCTTGATATGGCGCTCCGTCAAATAGAGAAGCAATTTGGTAAAGGATCCATCATGAAACTGGGTGAGTCCACTCATATGAACGTGGAAATTATTCCCAGTGGTTCCTTGGCTTTGGATATTGCATTAGGAACAGGCGGCTTGCCTAAAGGCCGTATTGTTGAAATATATGGACCTGAGTCTTCAGGTAAAACAACTGTCGCATTACATGCGATCGCTGAAGTACAACGCGTTGGTGGACAAGCAGCATTTATCGATGCCGAGCATGCTCTTGATCCTCAATATGCAAGCAAATTGGGTGTTAACATTGATGAATTGCTTCTATCTCAGCCAGATACGGGTGAGCAAGGGCTGGAAATTGCAGAAGCTCTTGTGCGCAGTGGTGCAGTAGATATCGTCGTTATTGACTCTGTAGCTGCATTGGTTCCAAAAGCAGAGATTGAAGGCGAAATGGGTGATTCACACGTCGGTTTACAGGCGCGTTTGATGTCTCAAGCTCTACGTAAATTGTCTGGTGCAATCAGCAAATCCAAAACAATCGCAATTTTCATTAACCAGCTTCGTGAGAAAGTCGGCGTTATGTTTGGTAACCCGGAAACAACACCTGGTGGTCGAGCCCTGAAGTTTTATTCCACGGTACGTCTGGATGTACGTCGTATTGAGAGTATCAAATCAGGGAATGACATGATTGGTAACCGTACTCGTATTAAAGTGGTGAAAAACAAAGTCGCACCTCCGTTCAAACAAGCGGAAGTGGATATCATGTACGGTGAGGGGATCTCAAGAGAAGGCAGTATCATTGACATTGGTACAGAGCTGGACATCGTTAACAAGAGTGGTGCATGGTACTCATACGAAGGTGAGCGTTTAGGACAAGGCCGTGAGAACGCGAAGCAGTTCATGAAAGAGCATAAGGACATTGCTGAAATCATTGAACAAAAAATTCGTGTAGCTAGTAACTTGACTACTGCAGTTCCTGCGCCAACTAGTGAAGATCAACAAAAAGAAGCAGAAGAAGAACAAGAATTATTCGAAATCAACGAGTAATCTTCCTAAATCCTCCCTTGTAGGGAGGATCCAGAGGGCGCCGCCCTTTGAACTCCGTAACCCTGTCTGATTGAGCTTTGCTCGATTTGGATAAGGAATTGTGGTGGGAGTGTTCTCGGTGTGCTAACAGCCCCTGTCCCAATGGACAGGGGCTGTTAGTACAATGACTGTGAGAGAAAAGGCCGGGCTGAGTTCCCGGCTTTTTGTATTAGCGTTAACGATCTTCGGTGAATGAACGCTTGGCGTAGAGCTCAGATGGAAAGAGTTATGAAAGGGGAGACCTGAATGGATCAACATGACGAGGATTTATATGAAGAAGCAGAAGGGGATGGCCTCTCCCAATTTCCGGACAACGAAGAACTTACCATTACACGGGTAGAACGAACGAAAAGCAGACAAGCTCGTTACCGCATCACTTTTGGCATACACTCCATTACGGTCCTTGAAGACGTGATGATTAAATACAGGATGACGCAGGGCAACACGTTTATGAAGAAGGATCTGGAAGAAATCATCGTAGCTGACGAGCGACAGCGGACCTACGCACAGTCTCTGCGTTTCTTGGAGCATAAACCTCGTACACGGCATGAGTTAAGTCAGAAACTTCGTCAGAAAGAGTTTGATGCATCATTGATTGAAGAGGCGCTGGATCGGCTTGAGCGAGAGAAGCTGGTGGATGACGATCTATTTGCGAAGGAATGGACAAGACAGCGTATGGAGGGCAAGCGGAAGGGAAAACTGTGGATAAGGCAAGAGCTGCGTCAAAAGGGAATTGCCAATGATCTCATTGTTGAGGCACTCGAAGGTATCAGTACAGATGCGGAATTTGAGACTGCTCTGAGCGCCGGACGCAAAAAGTGGAATCAGGTCAAAGGGGACGTGAAAGAGAAGAAACATAAAACGCTTCCCTTCCTAATGAGACGTGGTTTTTCAATGGATATGGTGCGCCGAGTTGTGAATTGTTTAATGGAAGAAGATGAGGCTGGGGACCCTGAAGATGACGAGGCGTTGTTATGGGATTAGCCGACTAGAGTCTCTATACTGCATTCTCTTGACAATTTCTTTCGTCAAATACTAAAATGGACATGAGTCTGTAAGAAATGGACAACCCTTTTTCCTTCCAAAAAAGCGGTTTCGGTTTCTTAAGATTTATACCATTCTTAATTATGGGTTCGCTGGAAACAGTGAATAGTACATGGAGACATGTACATGTGAAATGAAAATCGGCGGGGGATCGCCGTGAGTATTCGTTATTCCCAAACATATGTAAGGTTTTGAAAACTGCAAATTAACCCAAGGAATGCCTTGGAGGAACCAACGAGGAGGTGAACAGTATGGAACCTGCAATCATGATCGTTCTCGTTGTGGCCGCGCTAATCATTGGGTTCGGAGTAGGATATTTTATTCGCAAATCTCTTGCAGAGGCTAAAATCTCTAGTGCGGAACAAGCTGCCGTACAAATCGTGGAGAACGCGAAAAAAGAGGCAGAAGCACTGAAGAAAGAAACGGTGCTGGAGGCGAAGGATGAAATCCATCGCATTCGTGCTGAAGCTGAAAAAGACACTCGTGAACGTCGGAACGAAATTCAACGACAAGAAAGACGATTGTTGCAAAAAGAAGAGTCGCTGGATAAAAAATTGGAATCACTCGAACGTAAAGAAGAGCAAGTGGCTAACAAAGAGAAACGAATTGATGAGACACAGCAGCAGATCGAAATGATCTACAAAAACCAGGTGACGGAACTGGAACGTATATCCAACCTCACTATGGAAGACGCACGCAGTATCATACTGTCCAACGTAGAACAGGAAGTTCGTCATGAGACGGCTCAAATGATCAAGGACATTGAACAACAAGCGAAGGAAGAAGCGGACAAAAAGTCCCGCGAGATTATTACGCTCGCCATCCAACGTTGCGCGGCTGACCACGTAGCGGAAACAACGGTATCTGTTGTTACCCTGCCAAATGAAGAAATGAAAGGCCGGATTATCGGTCGTGAAGGACGTAACATCCGTGCGCTTGAAACCCTTACAGGGATTGACCTCATTATCGATGATACGCCAGAAGCTGTTATTCTGTCGGGCTTTGACCCGATTCGCCGAGAAATCGCCCGTACTGCCCTGGAGAAACTGGTGGCTGATGGACGTATTCACCCGGCACGGATTGAAGAGATGGTTGAGAAATCCCGCAAAGAAGTGGATGAGCGCATCCGTGAATACGGTGAGCAAGCTACCTTTGAAGTGGGCGTGCATGGTCTGCATCCGGATCTAATCAAAATCCTGGGCCGGTTGAAGTTCCGTACAAGTTACGGTCAGAACGTCTTGAAACATTCGATGGAAGTCGCTTATCTGGCTGGACTGATGGCTGGCGAACTCGGAGAAGACGTAACTTTGGCAAGACGTGCAGGTCTATTGCATGACATCGGTAAAGCGCTGGATCACGAAGTGGAAGGATCACACGTCGAAATTGGCGTGGAACTGGCGAAGAAATACAAAGAACATCCGGTTGTAATCAACAGTATCGCGTCCCATCACGGAGATTGCGAAGCGACTTCGGTCATTGCCATGTTGGTTGGCGCAGCAGATGCGCTCTCCGCAGCAAGACCAGGCGCACGCCGCGAAACGCTGGAAACGTATATCAAACGACTGGAGAAGCTGGAAGAGATTTCAGAATCCTTCGAAGGTGTCGAGAAATCGTACGCCATTCAGGCCGGACGCGAAGTTCGCGTTATGGTACAACCTGAGAAGATCGATGATGCTGAAGCCTTCCGCCTAGCCCGTGACATCACGAAGATGATTGAGAATGAACTCGACTATCCGGGTCACATCAAAGTCACTGTCATCCGGGAAACCCGTGCGGTTGAATACGCAAAATAGAGTATTATGGAAAAGTGGCCGCAGTAGTGGGCCACTTTTCCTGTTGATAGCCTGTTATAAGGTATTTAGTGAAATTACACATCATAAAGCATGAGATAGAGTCCTGCAAGGTTCAACATTTGAAGTAAAGGGACTTTGCAGGGATTGAGGAGGCAGTAATCAATGAAAGTTTTGTTTATTGGTGACATAGTAGGCAATGTGGGACGTAAGGCATTAAAGGAAAATTTACCGTACCTGAAATCGAAGTATAAGCCACATGTGGTGATTGTCAATGGTGAAAATGCAGCGGCAGGTCGCGGCATTACAGGTGCAATCGCGAATGAGTTTTTCAACTGGGGTGTACATGGCATTACACTTGGTAATCATACTTGGGACAATAAGGATATTTTTGATTTTATAGATGATGAACCGCGCATGATTCGACCAGCTAACTTTCCACCAGGAACACCAGGACGAGGATATACGGTTGTCAAAGGCGAAGGCAAGGAGCTGGCCATTGTCAATCTGCAAGGAAGAACGTTCCTGCCTGCCCTGGATTGTCCATTCCGTGTAGCTGATGAGATTGTAGATGAGCTGCGCCAGGATTACAAATGTATTCTGGTCGATATGCATGCTGAAGCGACTTCTGAGAAGATTGCCATGGGATGGCATCTGGATGGACGTGCTTCGCTCGTTGTAGGCACACATACGCATGTACAGAGTAATGATGACCGGATCTTGCCTGGAGGAACGGCTTACTTAACGGATGCAGGCATGGTAGGGCCGCGTGACGGCATATTGGGCATGGAGCGTGAGGCCGTGTTGCGCAAGTTCTACACCCAGCTACCCGTGCGATTCGTTGTTGATGATGGCAAATGGCATTTCCATGGTGTCCTAGTGGAGATTGATGAAGCCACAGGCGCTGCAACACGCATCGAAAAAATTCGTCTGATGGAAGACGAGTGGCGCATGGAATAGGGGTATTGTCCCATTTTGCAGGGAAACCCGTCTAAAAAGAAGGAATTTTTTTGCCTCCCGCGAATAACATCTAGTAAGTGGAAACAAACTTTCAACATTCCCAGGGAGGTACTTACCATGGATGTATTAAAAGTTTCAGCAAAGTCCAATCCTAATTCTGTAGCCGGCGCTCTTGCAGGGGTTCTTCGTGAACGTGGAAATGCTGAACTGCAGGCAATTGGAGCGGGAGCACTGAACCAAGCCATTAAAGCGGTAGCGATAGCCCGGGGATTTGTAGCACCAAGCGGAGTTGACCTGATTTGTATTCCAGCTTTTACAGACATTGTGATCGACGGCGAGGACCGAACGGCCATTAAGCTGATTGTGGAGCCCAGATAATACATGTGTTATGCATTGAACCTGTTTACGATGTAGACAGGTTTTTTTGCGTTTTTTTGTAGTAATTTATAGAAGGAGGGTTAACGATGTCCATGTCTGATTGGTGTGTAGCCGATTTTCACTGTGACGCACTGAGCAAAATATTGATGCAGCCGACACTTTCATTCGAAGATGCTCCACAACTCGATGTGAATATGCGACGTTTGAAAGAGGGGAGAGTAGGTTTGCAGGCGTTCGCCATCTATTTGCCCGAAGTACTAGGCAGAGGCAAATTTGAACATGTGATGGGGCAGTTAGATATTTATCGTAAGCGCGTAGAGAGAAGCAGGGAGCGTGCTGGCGGCACACAGACGTTGTTGTGGCGTGAACAGGTGGCTCAGGTGGGGCAAACAGAGGGTCCGTGGGGATTAATCACACTGGAGGGTGTGGATGGCCTGGAGGGCAACCTGTTCTATCTGGAGTTATGTTATCAGATGGGTGTTCGAATTGTTGGACTTACCTGGAACTACGCCAATTGGGCGGCTGACGGAATCATGGAGAAGCGCGGAGCGGGACTTACGGAGAAGGGAAAAGAACTGGTGCGCCTATGTAATGAAGTCGGCATGCTGTTAGATGTGTCTCATTTGGCGGAGAAAGGTTTCTGGGAACTGGCTGACTTAAGCAAGCGTCCATTTATCGCCTCTCATTCTAACAGTTATAGCGTATGTCCCCATGTGCGCAATCTGAAAGATGATCAGATTCAGGCCATCATTGCCCGGGAAGGACGGATCGGACTGACGTTTGTCCCTTGGTTTGTTAAACAGGAGGGGGAAGTCCGTATAGAGGACCTGCTGCCTCATATCGAGCAGATCTGTTCTCTTGGCGGGCAGCATCATCTGATGATGGGGTCCGATTTTGATGGAATTTCGACGTATATTCAAGGACTCGAGAATGCAGGACATTACCCAAGACTGATGGAGGTGCTGCTCAAGCATTATGATGAACATTTGGTGCGCGGTTGGTTATGGGGGAATGCGACGAGTTATCTGGGGGAACACTTGCCAGAGAGCAATCCGAAGATGAAGATGAAGGGGACTTCCGTGAAATAGTGAAGTTGCGTGTGCGTTGAATGTGTTGAATTAAAACTGGTTTTCCAAATAAAGGAGAGGAATGATGGCGAAATAAGTGTATTTCATGAATTTTCACCAGTTCGTTTTCATTTCACTCGAAAAAGGGGTATAATACCATTGGATTGTTAAGAGCCTGAGTACAGGCCATAGATAAACAAGGAGTGAAATTTACGATGAGTAAAACAGTACCTGTGGGCGTATCTGCCCGTCACATTCATGTATCCCAAGAGCACGTTGAAATTTTGTTTGGTAAAGGTTATGAACTGACTGAATTTAAACCTCTGTCTCAGCCTGGCCAATACGCTGCTAACGAAACCGTAGCGGTTATTGGTTCGAAAGGACAGTTTGATAAAGTGCGTATCCTTGGACCTGTTCGCCCTGAAACGCAACTGGAGATCTCCATGACAGATTCATTTGCTATTGGTGTTAAAGCACCTGTACGTGAGTCCGGAAGCATTGAAGGTACACCGGGAATCACGATTAAAGGTCCTGCTGGCGAAGTTACGATTGATAAAGGTGTTATCGTTGCTGCTCGTCACATCCACTTCCATACTTCTGATGCTGCTAAATGGGGTATCGAGGACAAACAAATGCTGAAAGTACGCCTGGGCGGGGATCGTGGTCTTGTACTGGAAAATGTACTGGCTCGTGTATCCGATTCTTTCGCACTGGACATGCATATTGATACAGATGAAGCTAACGCTGCTGGCGCTCGTAATGGCGACACTGCTGAAATCATCGACTAATTACATGAAATAGCCTTCAGCCACTAAATAAGGCGGGCTGAATAACATATAAACCTGAGCACAGCCAACAAGGTCGGTTAATCCCAACCCTGATGGCAAGGCTCAGGTTTTTATTTGTTTTCGGAGCATTCTTCTGAGCCTTGTATGTTTCGGATTAGACGAAGGGGCAGGTTGTTTGGATGTGGAACTTCAGCCCAATTCATGCTATAATTTGCTGTAATGCTCTTTTACTGTTCCAAGCGAGAAATTCACGTGGAACAGGGATGAATGAACGATTTTTTTATTAATTGAGGCTGTAAGGAGTGACCGAAGGAAATGGCTAAAGACTCAAAAAAGGATTACTCCCAATATTTTGATTTTTCCGATGCCAAAGTAATTTCGCAAGATGAATTCAGCAAAAAGATAAGAATCCGGGGCCGTGAGATTAACATCAAATCAGAACCCAATCATCGTCAGGAGAAACAGCGGGGCAAGGAAGACGTTCAGGTGCTTTACGAAAATGCCGTTCCCGATGAACTGAAAAACATAGGAAACGGCAAACACTATATTGTATATACGTATGGATGTCAGATGAACGAGCATGACTCGGAGACCATCAAAGGACTACTTGAGTCTATGGGATATCAGGCTACAGAGGATCGCAAAGAGGCTGATGTTATCCTGCTCAATACGTGTGCCATACGGGAAAATGCGGAAGATAAGGTGTTTGGTGAGCTTGGTCACCTGAAAACGCTAAAACTCGAACGTCCAGGATTATTGCTTGGCGTATGCGGGTGTATGTCTCAAGAGGAAGGCGTCGTCAACCGAATCATGCAGAAGCATGGCTTTGTGGATATGATCTTTGGTACACATAATGTGCACCGGTTGCCACATCTGATTCAGGAAGCGCTGCTCAGCAAAGAAATGGTTGTTGAAGTGTGGTCCAAGGAAGGCGACATCATTGAAAACCTGCCGAAGAAACGTGAGGGTATGCGCGGCTGGGTGAACATTATGTATGGCTGCGACAAGTTCTGTACATATTGCATCGTTCCGTTCACACGGGGCAAAGAACGTAGCCGTCGTCCGGAAGATGTCATTGCCGAAGTACGGGATTTGGCACGACAGGGCTTCAAGGAAATCACCCTGCTTGGTCAAAATGTCAATGCGTACGGCAAGGACTTCACCGACCTGAACTACAGTTTTGGAGACTTGATGGATGCCATTCGCCAAATCGATATTCCGCGAGTACGCTTTACAACCAGTCACCCACGTGACTTTGATGATCGCTTGATTGAAGTGCTGGCGAAGGGCGGAAACCTGGTGGAGCATATCCATCTTCCAGTGCAATCTGGCAGTTCAGAAGTACTCAAGCGTATGAGCCGTAAGTATAGCCGGGAACACTATCTGAACCTGGCTGGCAAAATTAAAACGGCTATTCCGGAAGTCGTGTTGACAACGGACATTATTGTTGGTTTCCCTGGGGAAACGGAAGAACAATTTGAAGATACACTTTCCCTTGTCCGTGAAGTAGGGTATGATTTTGCCTATACCTTTATCTATTCCCCGCGTGAAGGTACGCCTGCTGCGGTGATGGAGGATAACGTACCGATGGAAGTGAAGAAGGAACGCTTGAAACGCTTGAATGAAACCATCAACGAATATAGCCACCGGAGCAATGAAGGGCAACGCGGTAAAGTCGTTGAGGTGCTCGTTGAAGGTGAGAGCAAGCGGAATTCCGAAGTTCTGGCAGGACGTACCCGCAGCAACAAGCTGGTGCATTTTGAAGGACCCAAAGAATTGATCGGTACTTTCGTACAAGTGGAAATCACCGATCCGATGACTTTTTATATTCGGGGCAATCTGGTCTCTGAGCCGGTAGCTGCCAATCAGTAATACAAACACCAATAAGATGAGAATTTTGGGGTTCAATATCAGGTTCGGACATTCGCGCAAGTAGCGGAGGGGACGGAATCGGTCTGTAGAAGCGAAGCGTTCGCCTTTGTCTCCGGATTTTAACCTTGAACAATTGTAATCAGAAAAATCCAGAGACAACAGCGATCAAAAGAACGATCCGTACCCGCAGCGGTCATGGAGCAGACGTTTGAACTCATTTGAGCCCAGGTTCTCATCTTATATCATCTCATAGAATGGAGCGATTTCAGTGGCGCAGGAAGAAGTGCAGTATAATCATTATGGAATGCCTACCTACGATACGCGCAATCTGGTCATACGCGACGACATTATGGGAAAAGCCAAAGAATTGGCTGATATGCTCGGAACGAGTGAGGAAGTTAGACAGTTTCAACAGGCTGAAACCAAAATTCGTGATCATGAGCGCATCCAGCAGTTGATTGCAACCATCAAGAAGAAACAAAAAGAGATCGTTGCTTTTGAAAGCTTCAAAAATGTTGAGATGGTCAGCAAAATTGAACATGAAATTGACGATCTGCAAAGCGAACTGGACAGTATTCCATTGGTTACGGAATTCCAGCAGAGCCAGAGCGATATCAATTACTTGCTTCAGCTTGTAATCTCTGTAATCCGAGATACGGTTTCCGAAAAAGTGAACGTGGAGGCTGGAACGGATTCACCTCCGACCAATTGCGGTTAAATGACGGAAGGGTGCGGACGCAGTCCGCGCCTTATTTGACATTACATTATGATCGTTAACATGGGGTGGCTATAGCCAGTACTCGGAATATACTTCCAAGCAAAGCTCCACACTGTGGGGTTATTTTGTGTGGTGCGACGTTTTTTTTAATTAATAAGGCACATGACATCAAGAGCTTGATACGTACAGTGCAATAAAGGAGAAATGAATAATGAGCATTTTGGACAAAATGGTGGAAGACGGAGATGGACGGTTCTGGGGATTTCTCGGCTGTCGTTATATAAAAGGAGACGGAAAAGAAGTGCAGATCGCGCTGACGGCTGGCGAACATCATACCAATTCCATGGGGATTATTCATGGTGGGGTATTGACTTCACTGATGGATCAGGCGATGGGTATGGTTGCCACAGCAGCAATGGAAGTAGACGGCTGTGTGACAACGAATCTGAACGTACATTTTCTCTCACCGATGAAACAAGGAGAGTTGACGGTGACAGCTACGGTAATGCATCAGGCTGGACGCAGTGTTACGACTCATTCGGAAGTACGTGATGCATCGGGTACATTGGGATGCATGGCTACGGCGACATTCCGCATAGCACGTCCAAGAACGTAAAACAGGAATCCCGCTGTTGACAAAAGATATTATTATGTCATAATGAAATTATCAAAATGAAAATAGTCGGTGGTGCCCATGAGCGAAAACTACGAACACTTCAATGCAGAGAGCGATGAACAAGCAGCACGTGCCTATAGTTCCAAAAAATATCGTACACCCGATGGTGTTCCTGCGGATATCGTTATGTTCACCTTGACCAAGCGAGAGCGCAAGACGGTGACCAAGACACTTCCCATTCGGGAACTTAAAGTGATGCTGATTAAGCGTAAAGGCTGGCCTTTTGCAGGTAGATGGGCATTACCCGGTGGATTTTGTCAGGAGAATGAATCCATCTACGGTGCAGCAAAGCGTGAGCTGATGGAAGAGACAGGTGTAGACGGTGGACATCTGGAGTACTTGAATGTATACAGTCAGCCGGGTCGTGACCCGAGAGGGTGGATTATCTCTCATGCATTTTTCGCGCTTGTGGAAGAATGGATGCTGGATCAACGCCAAGCAGCTGATGATGCTGAGGATGTTGGGTTGTTCACCATTCAGGAGGCGCTGCAAGAACTGGAACTGGCCTTTGATCACAGGACAATCATTGAAGATGCATATCGACGTATTCAGCAGCAGATGTTGGAAACGACGATTGCTAGGCAGTTTCTGCCACGAGACTTTACGTTAAGTGAATTATATCAGGTTATTCAAAGTGTTGTACCGGATTTTGAAGAACCAAACTTCATTCGCAAGATTACATCTACCCGCAGTCGCAAAGGCATTGTGGAAGAAGTGCGGGATGAAGAGGGTAACCTTGTGAGTTCCAATCAGTATTCACAGCGTCCGGCGCAGCTATATCGTTTTACAGAACTCGTACCAAGACTGTCAATCTATACGTAATAATGTGTAGGGTGTCAATCTGAATTGAATCAGGATCAAACCATTCTGGGCCAGGGGAGTGTTGACGATGAAAGCACTGATTGTCATTGATTTTACAAAAGATTTTGTGACAGGTTCTTTGCCTGTAGGTCAGCCTGCGGTTGAGATCGAAGAGACGATCGCAGCTGTAACGGAAGCTTACTGTAATCATAAACATGAAGTGATTATGGCTGTGGATCTGCACGAAGAGAATGATCCGTATCATCCGGAAACAGCCCTTTTCCCGCCTCATAACATCCGGAATACGGAAGGAAGGCAGTTATATGGTCGTCTTGCCCAAGTGATGGAAGAACGGAAAGCGGATATTCGGTGGATGGATAAGACAAGGTACAGCGCATTTTGTGGTACAGACCTGGAACTCAGACTGCGTGCACGTGGCATTACAGATATTGCGCTCATTGGGGTATGCACGGACATTTGCGTACTGCATACTGCAGTGGATGCTTACAATAAAGGTTTTCATATTACAGTATATGAAGATGCCGTTGCAAGCTTCAATCCGGCAGGACATGAGTGGGCACTTGGACATTTTCGTTCCAGCCTTGGTGCTACGGTGGTTAAGGCGAGCGAGACAGTCCTGGCTTAATTTACTCGACAATCATGTCTGTCTGAACCGGATGAATGTGGTGAATGGTGTATAGAGTTTGTACGGGAGACTTGTTTGTTAATACGGATGAACAGAATCATGAAGAATAAGTCTCCATATGTTAACCCGTGCTCACAGGTGAAATCGGCGGGCACGAGCGGAAGTCAGAGAGGATGAGACAAATGCAGACAACTAGCCTGGCTTTACATACGGATAAATATCAGATCAATATGATGTACGCCCATTGGGTGAATGGTACTCACAAACGAAAGGCTGTATTTGAAGCCTATTTCCGTAAGCTTCCATTTGGCAATGGATATGCGGTATTTGCCGGATTGGAACGGATTGTGAACTATATCAGTCAGCTTCGGTTCACGATGGACGACATCAAATTTTTATCCAAACAAGAGGAAAATTACGATCCGGTCTTTCTGGAAGAGTTGCTCCAGTTTTCATTTCAGGGGACAATTCATTCCATGAAGGAAGGCGCAATTGTTTTCCCTGACGAACCGCTCATTCGGGTAGAAGGCTCCATTATGGAGACACAATTGGTGGAGACGGCGATACTTAACTTCATGAACTATCAGACGTTGATTGCAACCAAGGCTTCGCGGATCAAACAGGTGGCACAACAGGATACTTTACTCGAATTTGGTACACGGCGTGCACAGGAAGCTGATGCCGCCATCTGGGGCGCACGTGCTTCGTATGTGGCAGGCTTCCATGCAACGTCCAATATGCTGGCCGGAGAGCGCTTCGGGATCCCAACAGCAGGTACACATGCCCATTCCTGGGTACAGAGCTTTATGAGCGAGCAGGAGGCGTTTGACGTGTATGCCAAAGTGTTGCCTGATCAGGTTACGCTACTGGTTGATACCTTTGACACGTTGAACAGTGGGGTACCTCACGCCATCAAGACAGCCAAGAAGTTGGAGAGCCAGGGTAAAAAGATGAATGCCATTCGTCTCGACAGTGGTGACCTTGCGTACTTATCGATTCAGGCACGTCAGATGCTGGATGCGGCTGGTTTGGATTATGTGAAAATTGTTGCATCCAATGATCTCGATGAGAATACGATTTTCAACCTGAAGGCTCAAGGAGCACGGATTGATACATGGGGTGTCGGTACACAGTTAATTACCGCTTCTGACCAGCCATCTTTGGGTGGAGTATACAAATTGGTGGAGCGTGAAGTGGACGGTACTATGCTGCCTACGATCAAGATATCTGCCAATCCTGAAAAAGTGTCTACACCAGGTAAAAAGGAAGTGTTCCGGATCATTGATCCGAAGCATGGCAAAGCGATTGCAGATTATATCTGCTACCCAGGGGAAGAGCAGCCGCTACAAGGCGGACCGCTCAAGCTGTTCAACCCGCTACACCCTTATCTGAAAAAGACCGTTACCCGCTACGAAGCGGTAAATATGCTGGAGCCGATCTTTGTGAACGGACGCAAAGTGTATGACCTGCCTAATTTGGATGAGATTCGTGCGTATCATCGGGAACAGATGGACCTTTTCTGGCCTGAATACCAACGGAAACTCAACCCGGAGATCTACCGTGTGAATATCAGCCCGGCGGCTTGGAATATGAAGCAAAAGCTCATTGCGGAACATGTGAAATCCACAGAAGAGTAGTTCACACATAACCATAACAGAGAGGCATAACCAGTGAAGAATACTGGCTTATGCCTTTTTAATATGGATTCGATGATCTGGACCAGGGATGTAAGAAATCTCATGGACAGACTGCCTGGGTAACAGGCTATACTGGAATTTAGCTTGTTGAGTTTTGCTGAAATTCCATCCTTTTTGAACACGTATTTAAAGGGGAAATGCAGTCATTATTTCTCGGGAAAGCGCAGGAGACGCCAAATTCTGCATCTTTCACCAATTTAAATTAGCTTCAACATTTTAGGGGAGCTCCTTTAATGCCGATGGAGTGTCCTGGTATTGTTTCAATACCATTGTCGCAGGGGATGAAAGTAAGAGGAGGTGCAGACATGAGATGGATATTAGGACTGGTCTGGGTCGCTTTTATAGCCTATGCATTGTTGTTGGCACCGGGGCAGTCACCTGGAAGTGACCCTCTAATCAAAGAACTGATCACACTGCAAAGCAAAGAACCTTGGTTACTTACTGCATTTTCGTGGTTAGGTATTTTCCCGGCAGTTTATGCCTGTATGCTGTTAAGAACATCTGCAAAAGAGCGAAGTGGTCGTGTACCCGCTTGGCCTTTTGTTGTACTTTCTTTCGGACTGGGTGCTTTTGCCCTGCTTCCCTATTATGCATGGTCATCATCCGCGTATAGATCTTCGGGCTACGCAAGCTTGCATTTTGGTCGCCAGCGGGAGTCGGGTATTGGACGGGTAGCAGCCCATAAGCTGACGCATGTAATTCTATTGCTGTTGACGCTGGGGACAGCATTCTATGCAGTGAAGCAAGGTCATCCGGATGTATATATGGAAGCGTTCAAGCAATCTTCATTTGTACATATCATGACGATTGATTTTGTTCTGCTGACCTTACTTTCCATGATTGCGATATACAGGGATGCTGTAGCAAGTCGACGTTCATCTGCTTGGGTTGCGGCAGGGATTATCCCCATTGTGGGCCCGCTAATCTATCTGTTGACGCTTAGGAGACATTGAGCTTGAACAGGAGTATTAGGAAAGAATCAATAGGTAGCTGTTAAGCCTGGATGCGAATAATTCATGTGCTTAATGGAAAAATATTAAAGATTATTAAGGAGTGAATAATGATGAAGAATCATTTTAACGCATATGTTGTCCGCAAAGAAGACCAGGGCGGAGTAAAAGCAGCTATAGAGCAACTGAAGAAGGAAGATCTGCCAAATGGAGATGTAACGGTACAGGTGCAATATTCGAGTGTCAATTATAAAGACGGGCTTGCAACCCTTGAGAAAGGCGGTGTAGTTCGTGAATACCCAATGGTCCCTGGAATCGATCTGGCAGGAACGGTAGAGGAATCGGTAAGCGGACGTTTTGCACCGGGAGATCGTGTGATCAGTACAGGGTTTGAACCTGGCGTATCCCACTATGGGGGTTACAGCGAGTATGCTCGTCTACGCAGTGAATGGCTGGTACCTCTGCCACCGGGTCTCAGTGAAAAAGAAGCCATGGCGATTGGGACCGCAGGATTCACCGCTGCACTTTCGATAGATGCGCTGTTCCAGGCTGGAGTTACACCGGAGATGGGCAAGGTTCTGGTTACGGGTGCAACGGGTGGCGTTGGCAGTATGGCAGTTGCGATTCTGGCGAAGCTTGGCTTCGAAGTAACAGCCAGCACAGGTAAGAAGGAGCAGGAAGAGCCATTGCTTCGAAACTTGGGGGCCTCAGAAGTTATTACTCGCGAAGAAGCCGATGCTCCAGCTAGAGGAGCCATGGGGAAACAGCTATGGGCGGGAGTGGTTGATCCGACAGGAGGCCCGGCACTCGCGGAGCGACTGAAACAGATTCAATACGGAGGCGCGGTTGCGGTATCCGGATTAACTGGAGGCACAGCTTTTGAATCCACGGTACTTCCGTTTATATTGCGTGGCATCCAGCTTATTGGTATAGACTCTGTATATTGTCCAATGGAACGTCGGGAACGATTGTGGAAACTGCTCGGCGGTGAATGGAAACCAGAGCGTGCGCTGGAACTGGGAATCCAGGAAATCTCCTTAGACCAATTGCCTGATACGCTGGAGACGATACTCCAAGGTGGTGCAGTAGGTCGTACCGTGGTCAATACGATATCAGATCTGCCAGCCGAATAAGATTCTTAGTCCTTAGACATGCTAATTCTACCTGATTGGGTCACAGTACATGTGGCTGGAAAGGAAGGATTGGCATGTGGTGTGGTAGAAAGGTGCGAAGTCTGGTTGGAAGAACAATCAAGTCGGTACTTGTAAATGGCGTGTTGATCATGAGTGTCTGGGCCCTGGTGGCTTGTTCGGCATCATCCATCGAGCAGGAGCGGAAGGTCTATACACGTGAAGCGACGGATGAAGGAAACATGCGGGCACAGAGTCAAGGACACGGATTAAACGGAGCATTGGCGAATGAGATGAGTAAGAGTTTTGAAGCAAAGGGTATCCAGCTGATGAATAACATGTCTGCCGACGACGACCATGGTGGGATCTCTTATATGTATTTGTTGAATGGAAGTGGCAGACACATCGTGAAAGTCCATATTTTCAGAGATAAGGCAGCACGGGTTGCCGGCATGAAACAAATGTATAGTGAGCATAGTGATGAGGCTGTCTTGGAGAATGTGCTTGGCCGAACAACGATTCGCAGCAAAGATTACGTTTCACTGGTCTATACGGCTTCCGGTGGCGAAAAGGATGAGTATGAACAGGACGTTATGCAGGTGTTCCAACATGTGCTGGAGCAACTAAGGTAAGTAGAACGAGATACCTTTTGTACCTTGCCGTATAGCTGAAAATAAACCCGAAAAACCCGTCTGATTTTTCAGACGGGTTTATATATTTCACGCATGACATGCCGCAGCTCAGGCAAAATGAGTTTTTCCATGGCCAATTTGACAGCTCCTTTGGAGCCTGGCATGGAGAATACCGCTGTGCGTCCAATTGTTCCGGCGACGGCTCTGCTCAGGATGGCAGCGGAACCGATATCTTCGGTGTAACTGAGAAAACGGAAGATCTCACCAAAGCCCGGAAGTTCTTTGTCGAGCAGTGAAGACACCGCTTCGTAGGTTGTATCTCGGGGTGCAATCCCTGTTCCGCCGCTAAGCAGCACGGCTTCGACATCATCACGAACGGCTGCATCTTGCAGGATGCTTCGAATGTTCTCCGTTTCATCTGGTGTGATGATGTATTCAACAATCTGATAACCCGCTTCATTCAGAAGCTGGTGCATGAGCTGGCCACTGGTGTCAGTGTCTTTGGTGCGTGTGTCCGACACCGTAACAATCATGCACGATACCGTGTCAGGGGCTTCCTGGCGATGTTGTTCCACTGAATTAGTCATGAAACTTCCTCCTTCAATCAACATGTCCTCATAGCATAGAACATTCGTAAGAATCAGGCAATGTACTGTGGAAGAGTTGAACGTTATTGCACAACGAATGCGGGATGGTGTACACTCGCTAGATATAGATAGATTAGGTTACAAGAAGGACAATCAGAGAGGTGTTTAAGGATGAACGAAACGATTTCGAAAGAAAAATCCATACCTGTATATATACTGTCAGGCTTTTTGGGAAGTGGCAAGACAACACTGCTTGTTCAGTTGATCGAACATTGGCAACAACAGGGTTTGCGTCCCGCAGTAGTGATGAATGAGTTAGGCGAAGTCAATCTGGATGGTCAGATTGTGGATTCTACCGTTCCGATGACGGAGATGTTAGGGGGCTGCATCTGTTGTACCGTACGTGGCGACTTGGGATTGCAACTTGCTGAGCTCGTTCAAGAGGAATCACCGGATGTGATTATCATTGAAGCCACCGGTGCGGCGAACCCAATGGAGATTCTGGATGCAGTCACAGAGACTTCACTCTACATGCGATTGGAACTGAAAAGTCTCATTACCGTTGTGGATGCAGCACATCTATCTGGTCTGTATCAGGAGCAGAAGGGGCAGACCTTCAAACTGATGCAGGAGCAGATTCGTTGTGCGTCGGTGCTTCTCTTGAACAAGACAGATCGGGTGAATGCACAGGAACTGAAAAATCTGGAGCAGCTTTTGGCAAAATGGAATGGCTTCGCACCTGTAATTCCTACGGTTAAATGTGAGGTGGAGATGGATCTGTTGCTTCGTAGCGGTGCAGACGTGCACGTTCGGGAATCAGCTTCTGAAGCAGGAAAGCCGGCTCACCAAGATCATCATGTGCATACGGAAGCCTGTGGCGCACATGGATGCAGTCATGGACATGAAACGAATACTGACGCATCCCATACTCATGACCATAATCACAGGCATGAGCAATCTATTCCTCATGCATCACACGAACATGTCATGGTGTATACCCATTATTTCAGTCATCCGGTGAACAGCGAAGCATTTGAACAATTTGTATCTGCTTTGCCACGAGACGTGTACCGAGCGAAAGGCATTTTATCGTTTAGTGACACGGCGAGCCGCTTCTGGTTCCAGTATGCCTACCGTGAATCGGATTATATGAAGATCACACCTCAAGGAGATGTCCCTAATGTTGCTGTGTTTATAGGTGAACATTTTGACCAAACTGTCATTCGTGACCAATTACTGGAATTGGAAGCGATAAAGTAGGATAGATGATTCAATGTTCCTCCGTACTGGGTATTAAGAAGCATAGCAAACTTTGCCTGGGAGGTAACTTTAAATGACACAACAACAATATCAACAATGTATCGATGCTTGCCTGGAGTGCATGAATGCTTGCAATGTATGTTACATATCGAGTCTGAAAGAATATGATCTGGCGATGCTCCGTGATTGCATTCGTTTGAATCGGGAATGTGCAGAGATTTGCAGCTTTGCTGCACAAGCCATGACACGTGGAAGTGATTTCATTGCCGAAATATGCGAATTGTGTGTGAAAGCTTGTGAAGCTTGTGCCGCAGAGTGTGGCAAACACCAGCACGATCACTGCCAAGCATGTGCAGAGGCTTGCCGCAGATGTGCAGAAGCTTGCCGTTTGATGGCAGCAGTGGCTTAAATATTATTTCTTTGGAATATATATAATTAAAACGGATAATAATCTGGGTCCCCTAAGGGAAGGTAATGAACACAGACATCTGAGACGATGTGCCTATGTGTTGCCTTTCAGTAGGGGATTTTTAATGCAGGTTGCCAAGTCTGATCGTGGTATGTATAATGATGGCAATGAATTGAAACGAAGAATATCAATGATCGGGAGAGTAGCCAGATCCATACATGACAGCGAGCCGGGAGAGGTGGAAGCCGGTATGACATGACCTGAGTGAAACGCACCCGTGAGATGGTTATCCGAAAAGATGTATGCATCCTTATCGTGGATGAACTATATCTGTCTGAGGGTAATTCGGCTTGCGACCGTTATACGCATCGAGCGGAGCAGATTCTACTGGTATGCATGTTGATGCAGGATCAGGAGTAACTGTTCACTTAGAGTGGTACCGCGGGAACTGTTAAGTCAGCTCTCGTCTCTTATTTAGAGACGAGAGCTTTTTTGTGTTTATTTTCAGCCAATAATGAATGGATAAGGAGTGTTCGACATGTTGATGAAGCAGGCTGTGGCCTATATTGCCCCCTTAACCGGATTGAATGAAGAAGAGGTTCTGAGATTATTGGAAGTTCCACCACAGGCGGAGATGGGGGATGCAGCATTCCCTTGTTTTGCATTGGCGAAGTCATTGAAGAAAGCACCGGCAGTCATTGCTACCGAGCTCGCAACTGGATTGCAGACAGCAGGACTTGAAGCGACTCCCGCCGGGCCGTATGTAAATATCCGTTTCAATCGGGAGGAGCTCGCGCCGAATCTGCTGAAAGAACTGGGGGATGCCGCATTCGGTAAGCTTCAGATTGGCGAAGGCTCACGTGTTGTAATTGATATGTCTTCCCCTAACATCGCAAAACCCTTCGGAATCGGACATTTGCGTTCTACTGTAATCGGTGCAGCACTGTATCGGTTGTATAACGAAGCGGGTTATACCTCTGTAAGTGTGAATCATCTGGGAGACTGGGGAACCCAGTTTGGCAAGCAGATCGCAGCGTATAAACGGTGGGGCAATGATGAAGCGTTGCAGGCAGACCCGATCCGTACGTCACTGGAACTGTATGTGCGCTTCCACGATGAGGCGGAGAACGATCCTTCACTGGAGATTGAGGCACGGGAGTGGTTCCGCAAGCTGGAGCAAGGAGATGATGAAGCACAGCGGTTATGGGCGTTCTTTGTGGAAGTGAGCATGAAGGAATTCAACCGGATGTATGAACGACTGAACGTACAATTTGACCATACGCTGGGAGAAAGCTTTTACAATGACAAGATGGGCTCGGTGGTCGAAGAACTCAAGGCGAAAGGTTTACTTGAAGAGAGTGATGGAGCACTCGTAGTACGTCTGGAAGATGAGAACATGCCCCCGTGTCTGATTATCAAAAAAGACGGCACAACGATCTACCCTACCCGGGATTTGGCTACAGCGGTTTATCGTCATGAGGTGATGAAGGCAGATCGGTTGTTATACGTGGTCGGAGGCGAGCAGAAGCTTCATTTCCGTCAGGTATTTGCGGTCTTAGCCCGGATGGGGCATGAATGGTCTGCAAATTCTGAACATATCTCGTTTGGATTAATGCGTTTCGAGGGACGGAAAATGTCTACGCGTCGCGGCAAAGTCGTCTTTTTGCAGGAAGTATTGGATGAGGCAGTCGCTCGTGCACTGCAAATTATTCAGGAGAAAAACCCGAATCTGGAGAACCCTCAGAAGGTGGCTGAGGCGGTCGGTGTAGGTGCCATTATCTTCGGTGATCTGCGTAATAATCGGCTAAACGATGTAGACTTCTCCCTGGAGGATGCGGTGAGTTTTGAGGGGGAGACCGGACCTTATGTGCAATATACCCATGCCCGGATTCAAAGTGTGCTTGCCAAGGCAGAAGAGGCGATACGTGTGGAAAATGAACACCAATTACCTCAATCCAGCCTTGCGGAAGGTGAGAATGACACAGTAACCACTCCATCCCGTATCGGAGATACCTCATGGGCATTGCTGAAACTGCTCGGTGATTATCCCGAGTACTTGGAAAAAGCAATTCATCGGAATGAGCCTTCGGTCATTGCCAAATATACGATTGATGTGGCTCAAGCGTTCAACCGCTTCTATCACGCCGAACGGATTGCGGATGCACCCTCTGATGTAAGATCCTTCAGAGTTGCATTGGCCTCACGTACTGCCGAACGCCTAGCGTACAGTTTACATTTGCTAGGTGTGCAAGCTCCAGAACGGATGTGATTCCAGTGATATGGAGTACACGAGGACTTTTCAAGAAATCCGATCAAGCTGTACCAGACTCATCAGAACGAGGTTTGTTGCTTCAACAAGTGAGCAAAAGACTAGGTAATGCTCAAGTACTTGATCATATTAATCTGGAAGTGAAGCAGGGAGAATGTGCTGTGCTTGTTGGCAGAAATGGTTCTGGCAAAAGCACACTCTTACGTATAATGGCGGGTATTTTGTTACCTGATACAGGGTCAATTCAGTGCACAATGCGGGGTTCTGAGAGGTATGCAGTAGATGGGCTGCCACGTTTACCTTTCACCTCAAGAGAGTACTTGTGGGACATGGGACGGATTCGGGGCATTCGCCCCGAAATACTGCGTGGGCGGATTAAAGAACTTAGTGAACTTTTATATCTGGATACTGCGATCGATCAGAAGTTACCCTTATTATCGAAGGGCACCCTTCAAAAAGTAAATTTGATTCAAGCTCTATTACCTGGGCCGGGTGGTCTTTTGCTGCTGGATGAACCGTTGTCAGGCTTGGATATTCCAGCTCAAGAGGCGATAGTATCCTTATTGGGGCAATGGAAGGTTGAAGGGACATCTATCGTTACAGCTTGCCATGAACCATTGCTAATTGAACGTTTGGCAGAACAGGTGATTGTGCTAAAAAAAGGTAGCATGCTTCGATGCTGGAGTCGAGAGGATTTATTACAAGTTGGCGAACCCGTTGTACATATCCAAAGTCTGACGGAAGCTGGGAAGGATCTCGCTAACGATCCATCCATTTTACAACAACCGGGAGTGCTGTCTTTAGTTCGTAATACGAGCTCCGGGAACTCAAAATCTTGGTTATGGGATTGGAAAGTAGTTCAACAATTAGCAGATGATGTCCTCAGAATGATTCTGGCATCAGGCGGTTCAGTTGTGTCTGTACAACAGGAGGAAAGTCAATTACATATGGAAAGTTTGCTGGAAGGACGACATCCAGCTGCACATTCGAGTCATGGAGGCGTCACAGAATCTGTGGGCCTCGGCTCTTCCGTGGACGATAGGGGGAGAAAGGTTCAATGATGCATCTAACCCGATATTTGTTAAGACATCACATTCGATCACAGAAATATTTTGCACCGGTTATCTTTTATATCATCACTATGCTGTTGATCTATTCATACAAACCTAACCCTATTGCGGACAGTTACAGTGTCACGGCCATGCTGTTATTTCTGGCAGCTGCTTGGCTCGGAGTAATGGTGATGAATACCGAACCTGCAAAGCAGTATCAATTACTCATCCTTCATGCAGGAAGCAGGCGTAAGGTTGTAACGGGCCAATTGATCTGTGCCTTGATAATGCAATTCATGCTTACCGCAATTACTGTACTGTATCCCGTGTTCGCGGGGATGTTCGATAGACAGCCCACAGGCGAAGAGTGGATGATGGCTTGGTGCGGACATCTGGGGCTATCCCTGCTGGGATTGGGCATTAGTGTGTTCTTTCAAAAATCCTACATCCCCTTGCTTAGTCGCAGTATGCCGGCCCTCATTATTGTATTATTACTATCGTTTGTCCAAGGTTCCTTAAGTGAACGTCTGCCTGAATCGTTACAATGGCTTGGCCGAATTCTGCCACCTGCCTTTTATGTGGTTCGTGAGATGATGTTATTTGAAGATTCGAAGATGGACTCCTTTATCACGGTTATGTTGTGGACTGTGCTCTATGCATTGGGATTATTAATCATCCATGTATGGCTGTCCGGAAGAAGAGATCTACGGAGTTAGAAGCCGCGCTTCCCGATAACTTGAATGTTACTCTTGGTTTGGTTAGGATAGAGGGACATGAATGGATAACATTGTACGGTTGAAAGGGGGCGCTCGCATATGCAAAATACAAACATCCAGAATGGTGACATGCTGGACAGCGAACACTCCAGGGAATTGTTTGCCTATTACGGATTGGCAGTGTACTACGGGCAGGCGCTTGAACAGCAGCTGGTCAATCTGATTTTATTAATGAAATTGTCTCAGGGTAAGGCTGTGTCTGAAGAGGATCTGGAAGATCTGTACGAACGAAAAATGAGCAGTTCACTAGGGCAACTCATTCACGAAGTGCGCCATCATTTTACATTCTCCGAGGAAGAAACTCTTCAATTGAATGAATTGTGGCAGCAACGTAATCGTATCGTACATCATTACTTCAAGGAACGAATCCATGATACATTCAGTCCGGAAGGACGATCACGCATGATTAAGGAATTGGAGGACTTCAAAGACCGTGCACAGGAGCTGGAGATCAGTCTTCAGCAATATACGGGTGCCTGGATTGCAGAGCTTGGTTTGGATGCTGAATCGGCAGCAGCCCTGCAAACGCTGGAGCGTATGCATGCCGAGAGCATGCAAGCAAGGGCTTTGGAAGAGGACGAATGAGAAGTCAACGCAAAACGAAACGCTGGATTATAATTACGGCTCTGGCCGTAGTAATGGTAGGGATCCTATGGACTGTGGTTACGGCAGTGCGTATATCAGCCTATACAAATGAGGACTCATCCAGGATATCGGATGCAGCGATCATTCTGGGTGCAGCTGTGGCGGGGGATAACCCTTCACCTGTATTTCGCGAACGTATTGAACATGCGATTGAATTATACCGTCAGGGTACCGTTCGTAATCTGCTTTTTACAGGTGGGTCAGGTGATGATGGAAAACATACGGAGGCTGAAGTTGGTCGGAAGTACGCCATTGCACATGGAGTAGATGCAGCTGATATTCGCATAGAGACCGAATCCAGAATTACCGAGGAGAATCTGGTCTATTCGATTCTAATCGGTGAACAGGCCGGTTATGAAACGTATACGATTGTGAGTGACCCTTTACATATGAAACGGGCCATGAAGCTGGCTGCCGGACTGGGTATGGATGCTGTACCCTCTCCGACACGAACTACAGCGTATCGAACCTGGCGCAGCAAGTTTCCTTTTCTCGCAAGAGAGACCGTGATGTACATGGGATATACGATCAAAGGATGGATAGACAATCCGCAGCAGCCGTGAGGTTGCGGGTATCGGAACCTCGCTCCAGATGAAGACACAAAAAAACGATCTACACCGCAAACCCCTAAGGTAGCCATGTAGATCGTTTTCTCGTGTTGCCTGTTGAGCGCACATCATTTCTGATGAGTTAGTTAAAGAGCTTTCTGTTTTACTCTGTTATGCATTTCCTCCGGCAAAGGAGGTTGAGGTTCCAATGGTCTCGCCTGATGGACGTTCAATATTTGCACCCGCTGCTGCTTGTGCACCTTGCTGAAGCTGATACATCTTATAATAACGCCCTTTAAGCTCCATCAGTTCATCATGTGCACCCTGCTCAACAATACGCCCGCGATGCAGAACCAGAATCTGATCTGCCGAACGAATGGTGGAGAGACGGTGAGCAATGATGAAGGTGGTACGTCCTTTTTTGAGGACTTCGAGTGCGTTCTGAATTAAAGCTTCCGTTTCCGTGTCAATATTGGCGGTCGCTTCATCCAGAATGAGGATGGCCGGATCGAATGCCAGCGCCCGAGCGAAGGAGATCAATTGACGTTGTCCAGCAGACAATGTACTTCCTTTTTCGATGACAGGTTCGTCAAAGCCTTGAGGGAGATGAGCCAGTATACGTTCGGCTCCTACATCCCGAAGCGCCTGTTCAATACGTTCACGGGAGATCTTCTCGTCACCGAGACTGACGTTGGAAGCGATGGTACCTGTGAACAGATACGGGTCTTGCAGTACAATCCCCATATGCTCCCGAATCCACTGTTTGGGCAGATCCTTGACGTTCTGGCCGTCAATCGTGATCTTGCCTTTTTGCGGATCATAGAACCGGAATAGCAGATTGATGATCGAGCTTTTACCCGAACCGGTATGACCGACCAGAGCGACCGTCTGACCTTGGGATGCTTTGAACGAGATATTATTGAGTACGAAGTCCTTTTTATAAGCAAAGGATACATCGTCAAATACGACATTTCCCTTGTATCTTGGCATGGAGCCATCGGTTACGGCTTCTCCCTTTTCATCCATCAGCTCAAAGACACGACCAGCCGACACGAGGGAGGAGTCCAGGTTGGCGAGCTGATTCACCATGCCGGTAATCGGCTGGAACAAGCGGCCCAGAACATCGACGAAGGCATATAGAACACCCAGGGAAATAATACTTGTGCCATCCAGCACGCTTGAACCGAAGTACCACAGGACAACCGCAAAGGCAATATTCCGTAATACGTTAACCAGGTTGTGTGAGGTGAAGGCATTCAGATTTAGCATTTTGTTCTGATGTTTCATATAGTCATCATTCAGATCTTCGAATTCCTGCTTGGTTTGTTTCTGATGGCGGAAAACGCGGATAATAGACATTCCTTGAATGGACTCGTTAATGATTGCATTGATCTCACTCAGCCTTGACCGAATGATCGTGTTGTAGCGAGTAGCGAATTTGCGATAGAGTACAATCCACGCAATGAGCATCGGCACGACGAATAATGAGATCAGGCCCAGGCGAACATCGAGCAGGAAGAGTGCGACATAGACACCCATAATCGTGATGATACCTGAGAAAAAGTTCGAGAGAACGGCAACGAACAGATCCTTGACGGCTTCTGTGTCGTTCGTGACCCGAGATACAACTTTACCTGCGGGCAGATTATCAAAAAAATGTACCGGCAGTCGCTGAATATGGGCATACACATCGTTGCGCAGTCTTTGAATGACCTTGTTGGCCGAGGACTGCAGCCAGTATGTTTTACCGAACTCCATAATGACCGAGATCACAAGGAAGATCATGTAATACACAATTAATTGATAGATGCTGGGCATCTCCGGTTTGTAAAAAGCAAACAGTTCACCAGCGGACAGGGGTGCTGCCGCATATTGGCCTGTCACTTCGCTTGCACGTGTCACCGTAAGGGTTCCATCCGCATAGACGCGGTCCCCATCAGGTGCGCTTACCGGTTCGTTTACAAAATAAAAGCTTCTACCTGCTTGTAATACCCGCACTTCGGGACCTTTGTTTTCATCGGGTTCGAACAAGCCTTCGCGTTTGTAGTTCTTGCCGTTGTAAACTGCGGCTTCATCCGAAGCAGTCGTCTCATAGAAAGGCTGCTCAATCGCGAGCAAATGATTGTCGATCATGGATTTGGCGATGAACGGCCCGGCGAGCTCTGCTGCAACACCAATGGTAAGCATAATTAATGCAGCTATAAATGTTCCTTTGGCTTTCAAGGCGTAATCAAGCAGCCTTTTGCCTGTATTAGACTTCAATGAATTGACCTCCTACGTGGACAGATTGGACTCGACCTGTTGCCGTTCATACTGTTCACGGTACCAGCCGTTCATGGCTAACAGTTCCTGGTGAGTGCCTTCTTCCGTAATTTTCCCGTGCTCCAGTACGATGATTCGATCAGCGTGTTCGATAGCAGACAGGCGATGAGTCGAGATCAGTGTGGTTTTGCCCGAGCGTTTGTTGCGAATATTTTCAATAATTTTGGCTTCCGTGCGTGCATCGACCGCAGACAAGGCATCATCAAGGATCAGAATATCAGGACTTGCGATAAAGGCACGTGCCAGCGATACCCGCTGTTTCTGTCCACCAGACAGAGAGATTCCTTTTTCACCGACAAGTGTATCCAGTCCATCGGACAAAGTCCCCAGATCTCCGTCAAAAGCAGCTGTACGAATGGCTTCCATAATGACTTCATCACTGGCACCAGGTTTACCGAATTGAATGTTCTGACGAACCGATTTGGAGAACAGGACTTGTTCCTGTGGTACATAACCGATCCAGCTGTGCAAGTCATCTTTGGCGATATCCTGAATCGGATGACCCGAGATGCTTAATGTACCCGATCCCGCAGGGTATTCGTGAAGTAATTGTTTGAGCAAAGTGGACTTGCCGCTACCCGTACGACCTACGATACCCAATGTTTGACCACGTCGCAGCGAAAAGCTGATATGACTGAGATTGTCGACAGTGGAACTGGGATAACGGAAGGTAACATCCTGCATCACAATTTCATCCGGATTCGTAACATGAGCAGGTTGATCAACATCTTGTACAGCAGGTTTTACGGATAAAGTCTCATTGACCCGGTCAAGTGAGGCGCTACCACGCTGCATCAGGTTAATCAATTCGCCGATGGCGAACATGGGCCAGATCATCATCCCCAGGTACATATTGAACGATACGAGATCCCCCAGGGTAATTTCATTATGAAATACAAGATATATGCCGTAGGCAAGTGCAATCACATAACTGAGTCCAACGAAGAGTCGGATTGTGGGTTCGAACAGGGCATCCATTCTGGCAACGGCCAGGTTTTTGCGATACACATCTTCAGTCACATCGGCAAACCGTTTCTCGTCCAGACGCTCCTGGACATAGGCACGCACGACACGGATACCGGCAATGGATTCCAGCACCTGGTCATTCATATCTCCGAAAGCATCTTGTGCCAGGGTGTAACGTTGATGTACAGCTTTACCATAGATCATCATGGCAATGGCGATAAAAGGTAAAGGCAGGATTGCTGCCAGGGTCAGTTTCCAGCTGACCAGAAAACCCATGGCGAACAATACGGTAGCCAGAAAGGCCGTAGAGTCTGTTAAGGTTAGCATGCCGAAGCCTGCTGTTGTGGCAATGGAACGAAGATCATTGGTGGCCCGAGCCATCAGATCACCGGTTCTGTTTTTCTCGAAAAAGGGAGGAGTCATTCGTAACAAGTGGTCCATGAAGCGTGAACGAAGCAGCCGCTCTACCAGATTGGCACCACCGAATAGTTTGTGCATCCAAACGTATGTAACCAGATAGATAATGATGACGGTTCCCAGAATAAGCAAAATGTAACGGGTGAGTGAGGCCCCTGTAATCGAACCACGCACGATCTCGTCGATGGCATTGCCAAGAAGACGGGGAGGCAGCAGTTCGGCAACGCCCACCAGAATAAGCAAAATGACACCAGTCAGGTATCGTTTGCGTTCCAGCCGGAAGAACCAGGCCAGGTTTTTAAGTACAGAGAACAAGTGTAATCCCTTCCTTTCAATGTCCGTGAAATACAGATTCCGTCCATGTATGCCGAAATATACCCACAAAAAAAGACATACCGCACGCAGGCGGTATGTCTTGATATAATCATACGCAGCATGGCTCTAAGAGCAGAGCCGCCACCATATAGTTTCATTGTGAGTAAACATAACAGAGTTTCTCAGTAAAGAGACTCCTGTGATGCCGACTTATGAACGGAATAATGATTTCGGGTGTGCTCCGGTATTTAATTGTGTGCTGAATTGACCAATCATATGTTTGTTAAACACCGTAATCACCCTTTCTTTTTTGGAAATAAATACAATGTAGACCTCGTATGTTTGCATCTTAACACCGGCTTTTACAATCTGTCAAACATTTTTCACAACTTAATTTGCGTTTATGTAGTCACTCGGGTTTGTATTCAAGTCTTTGTAGAGATATGATGGAACATATATATACAGAAGGAGCTGACACCAAATGAGTACCATACATGTATCCGATCAAGCTGCTCGCTGGTACAAGGAAGAACTGAATTTGAACGAGGGAGACAGCATCCGATTTTTTGCCCGTTATAGCTCTGGCGGAGGTCTTCATCCTGGATTTTCGCTCGGCATTGCTGTGGAGAAACCAAGACACCCTGCGGATCAAACCGAAGTGTCGGGTATCCAATTCTTTATGGAAGATCATGATTACTGGTATCTGAAAGGGCACCAACTGCATGTGGATATCGTTGATGAAGGTCAGGATATCGAGTATCGTTATACCGAAATCTAGGGCGATTTTGAGACATGCCCTAATTCTTGAAGTATTCTGCAAGGCAATAGATGTGTCACAGGTCGCCACCGGCTTCCAAATAGGAGGAGGGGATAAGCAGTGAATCTGCCAGCCCGAGATTTGGCCCAGTATATCGCAAAACGCTCTCATATTGTTGTAAAGGCGGCTGTACGGGCTGAGAACGAACAAGGTGAATTGCTGCTGATTCAGCATGCTGGGCATGGTCATTGGCGGATGCCAAACGGTGAGATGCGCCCGGGTGAGGCCATTGAGGATGCCGCACACCGGGAGCTATGGGAAGAAACAGGTTGGACAACCGATACCATGACACTCGAAGGGTTGTATTCAGGACCTGATCTTCGGTATCTGCATTCAAGCGGAGATGAAGAGTATTATGTGATTGCCCTGTTTCGGACCGTAATCATTCAGGATGACCTTGTGGAAACACGTGTAAATAGTGATGCAGGTCTGAAGTTCTTTGCTCTGGAATCATTACCACCTCTGAATCAGATTAGCCGAATCCTGTTAGCCAGTGATATCGCAGAATAATTAAGCATGCGCAAAAATGACCTCGTCATCCACGATAAAGTGGGTGACGAGGTCATTTTTTTTAATCTGACTCACGTATTCAGTGCATTATTTATACCTGATCGAGAGGTTCATCATCCATCGCAAAATCAAAATCATCAATATCGAATACCTGTACAGGTGATTCCGATTCAATAATACGTGCGATCAGTTCAACCTGGTCGGTGAGAATCGGAATACTGAGACGCTGAGATGTCAGGAGCAGTTCGGTCTCAATGGGATCGAAATATTCCCCGTACTGTGCCGTATCTATGGCATTGATAATGGCAATGGATACTTGATCACCAAATAGAATGGAGGGGCTTTTTGCCCATGGAACAAGCAACGCACGCTCTATTTTTTTCTTATTCAAGGGTTCCTCGAAATAAGAAATCATTTCATTGATTTTGGATTTCACATGCTGGTCGTCTGCCGGGTTATCCATCATAGGATCAGGACTGGTCTGAAATTCATATAGCTCAAGGATGGTGGTATAAGGAACAATATATTCTACAGGCGCGGGCGGCGCGAGCAATTGACCGTAAATGGCCACCATCACGGCTTCTGTAATAAACTGACGTGACATGGTTCCTGAATCCTCCTGCGCCATTAATAGTTGCAAAGTGAATCTATACGTTTATGCAACAGCATAACCACAATATGGATTATTCTGCTGTAGACTCGTGTACATGATTTGCATGAATAGAAGTATATCACACAACGGTGGGAAATACAGCCAATCTGCAGACCATGTCAGGTTACAACGATCATAACCTGTATCAGGATTTCCCCAGTAGCAACGACAATATTCCCGCCGCAATCAATGGCCCCACAGGCACACCTTTGAACAGGGCAACGCCAAGGACTGTTCCGATCAGGAGCCCTGCAACGACAGTTGGTTGTGTTCCCATCAACGTAGCGCCTCGTCCACCGAGATAAGCTACCAGTAATCCTACACCAATGGCGAGCAGTGATTTCCAGTGCAGGAAAGACTCCCCGATCGTCTGCAGACTCATTTTGCCACTGGCAAGTGGTGCCATTACGCCAATAGTCAGAATGATGATACCCAGTGTGAGTCCGTATTTTTCAAGCCATGGAAAAGCCTGATTCAGGTTCAGGACCCGTAACAACAACAGAAATACCATCGCTACGGTAACAGGAGTGTTGCTGCTAATAATCCCAAGGGCTGCAAACACGAGCAACAGCAGGGAAGTCATGTCCATGGTTTTCATTTCCCTTCAGTCTGACCGCGTTGTTTGCTAACGATATGTTCAGCAATGTACCGTCCATGCCAGCGCCCGGATTCAATAAAGACTTCATTGGCATTACGCCCCGAAGCGATCACTCCACCCACATATACACCAGGTACGCTACTTTCCATCGTTTGTGCGTCATATAGAGGTTTATCCATATCATCAGACATCTCCACACCTACCGATGTGAGTAGTTGACGATCTGGACGGAAACCGGTCATTGCCAGTACAAAGTCATTCTCCAATTCACTAGTGGAGCCATCCGTGTGTATCAGACGAATCGAATCATCCAATATTTCATTCACGCGTGATTCCAGATGCAATGTGATACGGCCTTTCGTCACCAAGCTCTCAAATAGCGGACGTACCCATGGTTTAATATGCTGGGACAGACCACTGCCGCGATAAACCATATCGATATGCGCTCCGACACGAACCAGTTCCATGGCCGCATCCACGGCTGAGTTGCTTCCCCCAATAATGGCGACACGTGTACGGGTATAAGGGTGGGCTTCCCGGAAGTAGTGGGTGACTTTATCTTTGTCTTCCCCGGGGATACCCAGATAGTTAGGATGGTCAAAATAACCGGTAGCAACAACGACATTGCGTCCAACATGTACGATGGCCTCCCCGCGTCGATTGAGCGTATGTACCTCAAACGTGCCATCATCCTTGCGTTTGATCTCACGGGCTTCCTCATAGTTATGAACACGCAGGCCAAAATGTTCGGCTACCCTGCGATAATAGGCGAGTGCTTCATAACGAAACGGTTTATCATTAGGTGTGCTGAACGGAACGTTTCCGATCTCAAGCAGCTCGGCTGTACTGAAAAACTGCATATGGGTTGGATACAGATAAATAGATTGGACGATATTGTATTTCTCAACAATCACAGCGGACAGTCCCAACCGCTCGCATTCAATGGCAGCAGACAGACCGCATGGGCCTCCGCCGATAATAATGACATCTTCCATGTTCTTAATCCTCCTTATTTCAAGCAATATAATCCTACCGTAAAAAACGGACCAATGCCAGTTCAAGCGTGAGTTTAACTCAGGCAGACAGACTTGACCTCATTGGAGTTGACTTAGTAAGAAGAAAAGATTAGTATCAAATTAGATGAATATCTAATTGAAAGCGAGATGAACGATGATGCAGCTGGAGAAAATAGTGGCTTATCATAAAGCGTTGGCTGACCCAACCCGGCTTCGCATGCTGCTGCTGTTGGCACAGGGTGAACTGCACGGGCAGGCACTTGCCGAGCGGCTCAATCTGTCACAGCCAACCGTTACACATCATGCATCCAAGCTTAGAGAGGCAGCGCTGATCAAGGAAAGACGGGAGAAGAATACCGTGTATTTCACACTTAATCCTTCGTTTATCCACGAAAATGCACAGGCTTCGGTTGATTTTATCTTTAAGCGAGAGGAGATTACGGATATGAGTGATGTGAACGAAACGTTGAAAGCGTCGGTCATGAGAAATTTTTTCTCCAAAGATGGACGATTGCGTCAGATTCCGGCTCAATACAAGAAAAAACTGATTGTACTTGGTCATCTGGTGGAGCAGCTTGAATTCGGTCGGAAGTACACGGAGAAAGAGATTAATACATTTATACAACAGTATCATGAGGATTTTGCGACCATTCGGCGGGAATTTATCATGCATCAGTTCATGTACCGGGAAGAGGAAATCTATGAACTGAATCCGAAGGAGATGTGGACACGCTGGGATCAGGTCAAATAGATCGGACTAGTAAAAATATATTTGGGCTTGACAACAGCAAAGTACACTGTGTAACATAATGGATAATTCTACAAGGGAGGCGATTGTTTATGACAAACTTAAATGCTGTATACGTTAATTTGAATATGAACAGCGTCTCCGGAACGGATCAAAGCATGTAATTTACGTTAGGTGGATAGTAGTATCCATTAGTAACGTAAAGTATCGCATGCTCAGATGAAGCCACGGGTGACGGACCCGTGGCTTTTTTGTCTGCAATAAAGGGTGTCCCTCGAATTGAATGTAGCGGTTGATCAAGTGTTCTATCCGTTATATCTACAACAGGGCAGTCTTTCATTCGGATAACTACGTATTGCCACGGGTGTGTTTATACTCGTGGTTTTTTGTTTTGATCTGGAACCGGAGACGAATGTTCAATCGGCTTGAACGAAGTAATTTGGGAGGAATTTTTATTTTAGATAACCCTATTGAGAAGTACGGCTGGTCTGCCAAGTGGCAGGAACTATGGCAAGAGACAGGGATGAAAGAGCAGGAGAGAAAGCCAGCCAGAATTATCGCAGACCATGGACATCTGCAACGTTTGATTACAGAAGAGGGCGAGTGCTGGGGACGAATTTCGGGCCGAATGCGTCATGATAGTCTGGAGACCAACTTGGTGCCAGCGGTTGGAGATTGGGTGGCGATTACGGGGCAGGCAGGCGAAGAAGCAATTATTCACAATCTGGTGCCACGCCAGAGCCGGGTATCGAGACAGGCCGCTGGTTCGGTGACCAAGGAACAATTAATCGCCGCAAACGTTGATACATTGCTGATTGTTGCCGCACTTAATCATGACTTCAATCTTCGACGGCTCGAAAGATATGTGATGATGGCTTGGAATGGTGGCGTTAGACCGGTCATTGTTCTGAGCAAAAGTGATCTGTGCCCGAATGTGGAAGAGCAGATCCGAAGTGTAGAGGGAATTGCTCCAAGCGTCGAAGTGCTGGCGATATCCGCTGTGGAGGACCAAGGTAAGTCTCTACTTGAAAGATATCTACAGCCAGGGTTGACTGTTGCGCTGACGGGTTCTTCTGGTAGCGGTAAGTCTACGCTTGTGAACTGGATGATGGGCGAGGATGTACAACTTACCCAATCCGTCCGTGAGGGAGACAGTCGTGGAAGACATACCACAACACATCGGGAGATGTTTGTACTTCCACAGGGAGCGGTATTGATCGATACTCCGGGAATGCGTGAGCTTAACCTTTGGGATGAAGGCAATGACGGACTTTCGCATGCGTTTGGAGAAATTGAAGAGCTCGCTGCCACATGCAGATTTCTGGATTGCACTCATACACGGGAAGCTGGATGTGCAGTGAAAGAGGCTATCCAGGATGGTTCATTGGATGAAAAAAGGCTGAGCAATTATTTGAAAATGCAAAAGGAATTGCAATATCAACAACGTAAAGAAGAGGTGGCAACCAGAAGGCGCACGCCTCCAGCAAACCGGCCAGTAGTCGTAAACCCAAGCACTCCCGTAGTGTGAAAGAGTGGGAAGAAGTCTGAAATCAGTGAGCATCATCCTTTAGCTTGCATAAGATAGGTCAGGAGGGATGTCATTATGCCAGATTACAGGATCATTGTGGACCTATCCGACCACATGTTATATCTTCTGGATGGCAACCAGGTGATTAAGGGCTATCCAGCGGCAACCGGCAAGATGCTCACGCAGACTCCGAGCGGGGAGTTCACTATTATTAACAAGCAATCCAATCCAGGAGGGCCATTTGGGGTCTTTTGGATGGGGCTATCTGAACCCCATTATGGCATACACGGAACCAATGAGCCTTGGTCCATTGGCAAATCCGTCTCCCATGGTTGTATACGCATGTACAACTCGGATGTACTGGACCTGTCTTCCAAGGTTTCTGTAGGCACGAGAGTAACGATCCGGCCGTAGGGCCGGATTTTACTTTTTAAGAGGTTAAGCGTAGCCAGTAACCAAAAAAGTTCTCACAGCCAGGATTGAAGTGGATGAATTTGGAATCATAAAAAAAGGACATATAATATGGTAAAGCTACGGCAGTTACGAGAGAAAGCGAGTGATAGCCATGCAGATCAGGCAGGCGCGTGAAGGGGATGCGCAGGGAATAGCCCATGTACATACAGAGAGTTGGAAAACAACGTACCGTGGAATTGTACCCGACGATTTTTTGGATCATTTGACTACAGAATCAAGATTGTCCCAATGGGAAAAGACGATTCGCTCTGGCGAAAAGGATCAGATCCTGGTAGTAGCAGAACAGCGTGATGGGAACATTGTCGGATTTGCCTGTGGGGGTAAGGAGCGTGGAGGCAAATTATCTTATGATGGAGAGTTGTACGCCATATATTTAATGAAGGAAGTACAACAAATGGGGATAGGTCAACAACTGACTACACATGTCGTTAATCATCTGCGAACCCATAATATGAAAAGGTTGATCATATGGGCTTTGGAGCGTAATTCAGCGTGCCGCTTCTATGAAAAAATGGGAGGGACTCCGGTCCATACACAGTCCATCCGCATCGGGAGTCAAGATTTGATTGAAGTTGGCTACGGATGGGAAGACTTGAGCCTCTTTGGAGAGAAGAGCTTGCCTGAAAAATGAAGGGCGTGTAGGGAGCGACGGAATTGGTGCATTGTATTGTTTCCTTAAGTTCAAGGAATGGAAGAGTTAATTCAGGTCTGCACGTTTGCGTAATTCTGAACAAGGTTAATGATGTATTACACCGTTTTGCAGGTGTGTCATTCAATCTTGATCAGGAGGCGTATCCAGATGACTTAATGGACACCGAACATACAACATGGACGAAACAATATATTAATGGGCAATGGGTAGAGGGCTCCGGGGAGAAAACAATGGAGAATATCAACCCTTATACGGGAGAAGTTATTGCCAGATGGCGCTCTTCCAATAAGAAAGACATAGATAACGCTTATGAATCAGCTCAGGAAAATTCGATTGAATGGGCAAAGTCTCTACTGTACTTGCGGATGTCAAACCTGAACAAGATATTGTGCAGCAGGAATTGTTTGGTCCAGTGGCTGTGATCATGAAAGCAAGTGATGAGCAGGAAGCTGTGCGTCTGATACCCCGTATGGACCCAGTGGTTCGGTATTCACCAAAGATCTCAATATCGAGGATATCAGGTCGCCCAGCGTATCGAATCCGGCATGGTGCATGTGAATGATCAGTCCGTGAACGATGAAGCGCATGTGATGTTTGGCGGTGAGAAAGCTTCGGCGGAGATTGGGCGATTGAGAAGTTCACACGTACTCGCTGGATCAGCATTCAGCACCAATATCGAGACTATCCGGGAGTACATTAAGTCGAAAAAAGTTGAATTAGCAGGGTCAATTGTGGAGGGTTAGAACGGGTCACCTAAAGATCGACAAATCATGCGAAATTCCGTCTCCAGCTTGAAGGGACAGGCTTTTTGCACGATTTTACACCTCAGAAAAATACTGCATAGCCTAAGGGAGAAAAAGCTGTTTGGGGCTGTCTTTATCTGGTTATTTATGGATACACGGAAGAACCGATCCGTAAATCCAATGGAAAAGGGGCCCAGAAATTCATGTCCATTGACCGCTTTATTCTGAGGAAGCTGGATACCTGTCAGGAAGAACATACACGTGCCAATTTGGTTCGGTTGTTTGTCATTCGTATTCGTAAAGCCGAGATTGCGGAAGAACATGATGCCACCTATGTCCTAAGCAAACTGCATTAAATGATGACTAATATAAATCCCAATCTGCGGTTAGCGTGTATACACAAAAAAGGAAGCTTGTCTTTAGCGACAGCTTCCTTTTTCATGTCTTATAATGAACGTAACTTGATGAACTCCTTTAATATAACGATAAAGCAAGGGAGTCATTTTCACTTCGACTGTGGAGAATAGCTTCTCCGTTAACAATCTCAATACTAATCAAAGAATGCAGACATTTTTGAATGGCGCGTTTACCGTTGCTAATTTTATGCTCAAGAGCACTGCTAAGCAATCTTAATGTCTTCTGCATAGGTTGTTTGTTTTCTTGATTAAAATATACAGGGATTGATTTGTTTTGAAAGGTTATTAGGGTTCTCACTTGAAATCACCTCACGGGAGTTATTTCATACAGGTAATACTAAATTCCAATGCTTAAAATTACCTTAAAATCAGCTTATGAAAACATAAAGGTGGTTAATGTTTGAAAAATGTTCACAATTAGATTGTGGGCGAAGCAATAAAAGTCCTGAAAAACTGAACTTATTTCCCATTTAAATGGAACAAAATCGAAAAGTTTCGCATCCTCGCAATATTTAAATGCATAACTGCCACGAAAGTTCTGAGTCGAATGTACGATATTTTAATATATACGTGGGTCATATGTAACGAAATTACAGGAGGTACATTGCAAACAGGGTGTTTATGTAAGAAAATAGGGTTGGTATAACGATTCATTCTCTTTTTTTGATTTAATCTGACATTAGGACAATTTACATATGAGACCATGGGAGGGATTCGGATGATTCTTACCGTGTATTCTGGCCGCGAGGAAGGCGAATGGTTCGATATCGAGGTCCCGGACGAGTGTACCATTGAACATTTGAAAACATTACTCGGCGTTCGTATTTTTGGACAGGCACCGGGAGACGGCGTTCAGTATATCCTTGAGGCCAAGTTCCCGGAAGGTCTGTGGTTCTCTCCACAGAACGCGCAGCAGTTAATGGAAACCGGGTTGCGGCAAGGCAGTTGCGTACGTGTCCAGCGGGCATTTTCAACGACTTCAGAAGAAGCGCCTGTATATGGAAGACGTTCATTGTTTCAGCAGGACAGCAACAAATAGGGCTTTTGAACGTATACATTCTATTGAACGAACTAAAGGAGGTCTTCTCTTCGTGAATGTGTTATATCAGCGTTCTCCAAGAATGACACCGGTTCTCAAGGAAGAAGGGCTTGAAATACTCAGGCCTCCGACAGAACCGAGCAAACCCACGTTTTCCATGATATCCATTATTGTGCCGATCATGATGACCATGGTCAGCATTGGTTTCTACGTATATATCAACATGACCGGCAAAATGAACAACAGCAGTTATATGATGTTTCAGATGATGACGGTCATGATGATGCTTACTTCTTACACCATTCCATTCTTCGTGTATCTGAGCAACAAGAAATCATATCGCAAAAAATTGGAAGAACGCAAAATCATGTATCTTGCTCAGCTGGACAAACACCGGGAAGAACTGAAGGAAGCGCAGGCGGAGCAAGTGAAGAGTCTGTACGAGATTCACGGTGATCCGGGTGTGTGTCTTCAAGTGGTGAAGAATCGGAACAGTTCCTTGTGGGAACGTTCACCGGAGGACGATGATTTCCTTCAAGTGCGTATCGGTACGGGAGAGATTCCTTTCCGAATCAAGCTTCAGGTTCCACGGATTGATGGCTACGAAAAGGATGAACTCATCGAGGCTGCCCATGAACTTGCGGCCGAATTCCAGACGGTACCGGATGCTTCCATCACATTGCCTCTATTCCAATCGAAAGTTATGGGACTGGTCGGTGATCGGGAGGAAGTTCTCGCTTCCCTGCGAGTCATCATCTCACAGCTGACGGTGCGGCATTCACCGGATGAACTCAAGCTTGCTGCATTCTATGAAGAGAAAGACCACAAGGAATGGGATTGGCTTCGCTGGATGCCCCATATCTGGGATGAAGACCAGGGACAACGCTATATGGCCGACAGGCACAGCGGTGCGCATCAATTGGCGGACAGCTTGTTTTCCGTGTTGAACCGGCGCCGTAACAATAAGGAAGACCGTTACAAGAAAAGCGTGCAAACGCCGTGTTACGTTGTAATTCTCTCCGATACACAATTGATAGAAGAAGAACCGCTACTTCCGCTACTATTGGAGTCGGCTCAGGAAATCGATGTATGCACCATTATACTGGCCAATCGCAAGGAGTCTCTTCCGATGCATTGTCAGTTGATTATGGAAGCCTCGAAAGGCAAAGGTGTGTATATCAAAAAAACCGAAGATGCGGATGTTATTCAGCAAACGTACAAGCCGGATGTAATCTCGAAGGGGATGGCAGAGGCGCTTTCCCGTTATATGTCACCGATCCGTTTGAAACGCTCATCTGCTTCGGATATCCCGCAACTGCTCCCGTTATTCGATATGCTGAGCACATCACGTGTGGAGGATCTGGATGTGGTGTCCAGGTGGGGACAGACGAGATATCCTGACACACTGCCCGTACCTATGGGTGTAAGAGCTGGTGGCAAAAAAATTGCTCTTAACCTACATGATAAAATCGAACGTCAGGGTCATGGCCCCCATGGTCTGATTGCGGGTACAACCGGTTCAGGTAAAAGTGAGGTCATTCAGTCCATCGTAGCCTCACTGGCTGCTGAATTTCATCCACATGATCTGGCGTTCATGTTGATTGACTACAAAGGTGGCGGGATGTCCAATACATTTGTTGATCTGCCACATGTAGTGGGTACGATCACCAATCTGGATGGAAATCTGATTGAGCGGGCGAATATTTCCCTTCGTGCCGAACTGGTCAGAAGGCAAAAAATATTAAATGATGCGGGAAACCTCCAGCACATTGATGAATATTACAAGATTCTGCGTTCCAGACATGAGCAACCACTTCCGCATCTGGTCATTATCATTGATGAGTTTGCTCAATTGAAGCGGGACCAGCCGGAGTTCATGGATGAATTGATCAGTATAGCGGCCATTGGACGGACACTTGGGGTCCATCTAATCCTGGCAACCCAAAAGCCAGCTGGCGTTGTGGATGATAAAATATGGAGTAATTCTCGCTTCCGGATCTGCCTACGCGTACAGAGTGAGGGAGATAGCAGGGACATGATCAAGATCCCAAATGCTGCCTGGATTACGAAGCCGGGGCGTGGATATTTTCAGGTCGGTAGTGATGAAGTATTTGAAGAGATGCAATTCGCCTGGAGTGGTGCGCCGTATAACCAGCAGGAGGACGCAACGACTGTATTGCCTGTTATGGAAGTGCGCCTGAACGGTAAGCGGGAACCCCTGCTAACTGGAGAGCGCAGGGCCGTTCTCAAAGGAGAAGATGTTCCGAAACAGCTCCAGGTCTTTATTGACTATGTAGCGCAGGCTGCAGCAGATGCAGGTATCCGTCGTTTGCCAGGACCATGGTTGCCACCTTTACCAGAGACACTGGAATGGGAAGGTCTTCAAGACTGGCAGGAAGAAGAGAATCGCGATGTGCTGCTTGATGGCGGCGCGAGTGGTCTGAAACCACGGGTTGGATTGCTGGATGACCTCCCTAATCAACGCCAGCAGCCGCTTGCACTGCCTGTAGATCAAGGCCATCTGGTCGTATACGGCATGCCGGGACTCGGAAAAACAACATTTGTTCAGACTTTGCTGATGTCCCTGGCACGTTCCCACAGAACTGAACCTTGGCATGGTTACATTATCGATATGGGACGCATGATGAAAGATTTTGCAGCACTTCCTCAGATCGGTGGCGTGATGATGGCTGAGGAGGAAGACCGGATCAAACGGTTATTCCGCTATATTCTCAAGCTGTTAGCACAACGCAAGGATATCATCTCGGAGGCAGGAGTTAAAACGATTTCAGCCTACCGTCGGACAGCTCATGCAGCCGTCCCGCAGATTGTGGTGGTTATCGACGGTTATCTTTCATTCCGCAATGCCTACCCGGAAGAAAATGAACTTCTGGAGACGATCCTGCGCGAAGGCGGTAGTCTAGGCATCACATTTGTGCTTACTGCCAATCGGGTAACGGATGTATTTGAGAAATTCAGAAGCAATATTCCTAATGCAGTTTCATTTGAATTATCCGATCCAAGTGACTATTATTATGCCGTGGGGAGACCTTCCAAGGCACCAAGCCAACTTCCGCCAGGTAGAGGTCTGGTTAAAGGGCAGGTGCCACCGTTGATGTTCCAGGCGGCATTACCTTCTTCCGGGGCAGATGAGGGCAAGCGTTCCTCGGCACTGCGCCGGACGATCGCTGAGATTCACCAAGGCTGGACAGGGGAAGAAGCACCACAGATTGCTCCCCTTCCGGAAGAGATCAAACTCAAGGATCTACTCATACGGACAGGGTCATATGGTCAGGCTTGGGATACTTCGTCTGTAACTGTACCTGTAGGACTGCTTACGGACGATCTGGAACCGTTCCAGCTTAATCTGCGTGAAGGTCCGCATTTCATGGTAACGAGTCCGATGGAAGGCGGCAAAACAACATTTTTGTTGACCTGGATGTTATCACTGGCTTATCATGCTTCTCCGGAAGATGTGCAAATATACACGGTAGATATGCGTTATGGCGCAGGTGGGCTGGGCGAAATCAGCAGTTTGCCCCATGTCCGTGGACACGTATCGCGAGAAGAACAGCTTGCACCTGTGATTCAACAGTTGTACGATGAAGTTCTGAAAAGAGGCGAGATTTCCGGTGGACCGGAACTTGTGCTCGTCATCGATGATGCGGACACCTTGTCCAAGCAGCTAAACGATTTTAATGTAAAAGATCAATTGGGAGCGATTGTTCGTCAAGGTAGGGATCGCGGTGTTCATGTGATTCTGTCAGGGGTGCCCGCAGACTTCCCGACCTTTGGTTCTGACTGGGTAACGGATGTGAAGGCTTCCCAGAGCGGAATGCTATTCGGGACTTTAGACCCTAACGATCTCTCGTTCTTCCGTATACCTTATTCTGAATCCGGAGGTAGTTCAGCTGGGCTGAAGGTACTGCCTCCGGGTCAAGGTTATTATGTAAAACGTAAATATTCCAGGGTTAAAGGTGCAGTACCATGTGATGACAGCTGGAAAATGACCGATTGGATTTCTGAAATTCGTGACCGATGGCATGTTGTAGTTTGAGGGGAGGTGGCTCATAATGTTGACGGTTCATGATTCTAAGCAAAAGATAGTCACGTTGCAAACAAAAGAACTTTTTTTCCTGGCCGGCATTCTCGGTTCAGACCGACTGCTTGGTGTGGAAGATCCGTTTCGCGGCTATATGGCGGAGGATATCGCGATGGAGTGGGAGCGTGTCAAGACCTGCCTGCTTGACAAAGGATATCTGATTCAGGATCAGGAGACGGATGAGCTGATCATGACACCGACCGTTTTCTCCAGAGTAGCCATTGCCGGACTGTCCGACAGAGCTTGCTGGATTCGCTACACGATCAACGGCAAGTCATATGAGAGTTATATCCATTGCACGGATGAGCGGGTCGTTGAAGTTTCCCGTGTTGACGATGTACCAGACTCGTTCCGGCTTAACGATCTGGGAAGTGTTCGTGAGGCCATTGATGTCCTGATTCAGCGGATGAAATGGAGCGGCCATTCTCCTGCGGAGAAACCGGCATTAATGTGCTCCAAGAAAAAGTTTTATGATGTTATGAATGAACTGGAAAACAGCAAGGTACAGACCGTAGCAGATGAACTCGCACAGGAGACAAGTGATCCTGAAGGGTCACTTGCGCTGGCACGCTGTCTGGTGGGTAAGGAGTCAGATGGGGAGCTTCGGTTGCTTGTATGGAATGAAGACGGGTGGAAGTCGCAGTCGGCAGCATTTGCTGCAAGTGCGGTCTCCAACTGGTTGTTCCGGATGAGCACCGCCGCTTCAGATGATTGGCTTGTTGCAGCAATGACGACTAGAGAACAGTTTCACGAGATGCTGCTGGACTGGCTTAAACAGCCTGCAGGGGAAGAGGAAAGGTGATGGTAAATGCGCATTCGTGTGGAACCGGATGTGCTTCGGGCACTGAGCAGGCAGATTCAGTATGCAGCGGAGCAAATACAGCAAAAGATGACAGTGTTGGATCAGGCGATTCATTCGCTGGAGTGGGAGGTTGAATCCCGCGCAGCGGTGATGAGTGAATGGAATCACAGTAAACGACTGGGCGAGGATGCGCTTCGTCGTTTGATGGAGTTGAGCGTACAGCTGGGACGCAAAGCGTTGTTATTCCAGCAGGCAGACATGGAGTATCGTTCCGTGCTGAGTCATGTGAACACAGCCTATGGTAATGCGGTCAATATGCTGAATGTTCTTCAGAACAATCGTACAGGAGAAATCATGCCTGCACATTCTGCAAGTGTAGCTGTATCCGATCCCCTTTCCGCAATGGCGGCCGTATATCGTGTACAGGATGCCGCGCCGCCTGATGGATCACCAGCTACACTGGTGCAGGCCATACAGCCTGAGCCTGTAGCATGGAGATTCACAGATCCTTCCTTTCGGGGAAGAAGAGGAACCGAGCCTGTGGTCTCCTAAAAAGGGAGAATAAATGGACAGCAGAAAGTGAATTTTTTTTGTAAATAGGCTGTTAGGAGAAGTTTTATTGCTAAAAATGGGGTAAATAGGAGTAGGTCCTTCGGCTTTTGTCCGATTGATCCTGGTATAGTACAATTTGAACAAGTCAAAAATTAATTGCACAAACCAAGGAGGAATTTACCAATGGCAGGACGTATTTTAGTTACCCCAGAGCAGCTTGATCAAGTTTCCAACCAATTTAAACAAAGCGGTGAGCAAAGTCAGCAAATCGTATCTACATTGACTCAATCCATCACAAGCATGGAAGGACAATGGGAAGGTATGACAAAACAACGCTTCTTCCAGGAGTTCCAAGAAGCTAGTAAACAAATGCAATCATTCGTTCAAACGCTGAACAGCATCAGCGCTGAACTTACAGCTATTGCTAACAAATTCCGTACAGCTGACCAAGCTCGTTAATCTGCTTTACATAGATCAGGCCGATTTGAAGTCTGAATTCGCCCTGAATTATAGGTGGGTAGCAAGCTGAAGATGTACAACTACAGCAAAAACCGGGCGTTTTCACAACACCCGGTTTTTGTTGCAACTATGACACTAGGACAGAGAGAGGGATAAGCATGTCTTTTCAACCAAATCCCGGGGATGAAGTGGTGATTAACGACATTGCCTATACGATTGGGCAACATCCGGCTGCGCCGGGTCTGGCTTATGCCCAAGCCGGAAGGCAGGGGATTGTTTATCAATTGATACCCCGTAATGGTTCCATTCATGGGGCCAAAGCACTAAAAGTATTTTTTCCTAAATTCCGTATTCCGGCTATGGTATATCAGTCTGAGCATATGGAGTCCTATAGTGAACTGCCAGGTTTGCAGGTATGCAAGCGTGATGTGCTCACTCCGGAAAGAAACGGAGCGCTCATTGGAAAACATCCCGATCTGTTATATGCGGTATTGATGCCATGGGTGCAAGGTCAGACCTGGTTCGACGTGATCAGTGATCAAAGACAGTTGACGGCAGAAGAGAGCCTGAAGCTGGCCAGAGCGCTTGCCGGAACGGGTTCGGCGATGGAGCAGCGTGGATTGGCTCATTGCGATATGTCCGCGCCCAATGTAATGATTCCGTTTTTTTCCGAAGTGGAGAACCTGGGAAAGACGTCTGCGGTAGAACTCGTGGATGTCGAGCAGATGTACGGTTCCAAGATGGATCGTCCGGATGCCCTGCTTGCCGGGTCACCTGGTTATGCGGCCCACCGAACAGTTCACAGCGGTTTGTGGAGTTCGTATGCTGACCGATTTGCCGGAGCCGTAATTATTGCTGAGATGTTAAGCTGGTCTGACCCGGCTATTGTAGAGAAAGCTTGGGGCGAAAGCTATTTTGACCAACATGAAATGCAAACGGTGAGTGAACGCTATTATGCAATGCGGGAGTCACTGGAGAAGCGTTGGGGTTCGAAACTTTCCGATCTGTTTATTCGCGCCTGGGAAAGTCACGATCTGAGCAGTTGTCCGACTTTTGGTGAGTGGTATGTCGCACTGGCGGCGGTAGACGTCCATCAGGCTCATGAGGTGGCGGCTGCGACCTCAGAAGAAAAGGGTGCTGATCAGCCAGATGCTGTTCATGGTAATTTGAAAAAAAGCTCAGAACCAGCAAGCGAAACGACGAAAGTCCAAGAGGGGAACAACTCTCAAACACAACAATCTCCTGATCAGGAAGCGGTTGTGAACCGTTTATTCCTACAAGCAAGAGCCCTTGAGGATGAAGACAAGCCGGCTGCTGCATTGGAAGTGTATCGTTCGCTGTATCATTTTATTCCGCATAACAGTGCGATGCAGATGGAAGTAGAGGCTGCAATCAAGGAACTGGATGCCAAGCTCAATCCAAAAGAGGATACAAGTAAGCCCGTACCGGTCCCTTTTTACAGATCCAAAAAGTTCATGATCTCTTCCGCTGTGCTTATTGTATTGCTGGCAGGAACCGTGCCAACGGTCAAAATACTCGCGGATCAGGCAGAGGTGAAGCAGCAAGAACAACTGGAAGCTACACGACTGGCCGAGGTCAAGGCTGCAGAAGAGGCTGAAGCTGCGAAAGCGGCAGCGCTCAAACAGCAGGAAGAACAAGAAAAACAAAAAGCTGCGGAGGCCGCAAAACTGGACGCAGAGGAAAAGAAAAAGCTCGCTGAAGCCAAGCAAAAGGAAGCTGAAGCGAAGAAAAAAGAAGAAGAACGCAAGGCATTACAGGCCAAGTATGACAAGCAAGCGAAATATGAAGCCTATCTGGTGAAGCAGGAGCAGCAGAAGAAAGAAGCTGCCAAGAAAGCACAGCAGGAGAAGTATGATAAACAGGCAAAATATGAAGCTTATCTGGTCTGGAAAAAAGAGAATGATGCCAAGCTTGCAAGACAGGAAGCGGAGCGTAAAGCGGCAGCTGAAGTTAAACGTCAGCAAGAGATCGCTCAGGCAGCTGCGCTCAAGAAAAAGCGTGCCGAGAATGTGGTCACGCTGATTGCTCATTACAATAAAACGTATAATGCGCAAATAGGCAGAAAAATTGAAAATGCGGAATCGTATGCCCGTGATTTCAAAAAACTTTACAATACCGATGCTGCTTATTTCAAAGGAGTCGGCAAAGTAGCGGCTCGAATGAGTGCCATTAACAAATTCCTGAGCAACAACAGCTACACGTTGCCCAACTTATAGTATGTGTTCAAAAAGGTCGGTTTTCAGTACCGAGAAGATGGGATGAAGCTAGAAATGGAGTAGCAGAGCGTAGGGAAAACTACGTGAGCAACTAAAATGTTTCCGAAGGAAACATACTTCGCAAGCATATGCTTATTCGGCTGAATTCCATATTCGACGTTGATGATACCGCCAGGCATCCTTCGTAATCAAAAGCTGACTTTTTGAACAACTTCTTATAAAATAACGTGAACGACGGAGGTGGCTCACCCTAGATGAACTACACGATTCAAGCATCACAGCGTACACCCGCACTTATTATATATTTAATTGATATTAGCGCCTCCATGAATATGGTTCTGGAAAATCGTCGGCGGATTGACGTTGTCTATGATGCATTATCACTTGCAATTCGCCAAATGGTGTTTCGGTCCACGAAGGGGAATCGTCTGACACCTCGCTATCGCATAGCGATATTAGCATATAGTGATGATGTATATGACTTGTTGAACGGAATCAAAGGGATTGACGAGATCGCTGCAGTCGGTTCGTTGCCTGACCTGACACCGAGGCGGTTTTCGGATTCTGCGAAGGCTTTCCTACAGGCGGAAAAGATTCTACAGGCCGAAATTCCGAATATGCAGGATTGTCCTGCGCCGCTTGTATGTCACATGACCGATGGGGTGGCTACAGGTGAAGATCCCGAGCCGATTGCCAAAAGAATCATGGGCATGAGTGTGCCGGACGGCAATGTGTTGGTCGAGAATATTTTTATATCCGATCATCTGCTGGAAGGGCCGATTGCTGAACCTAGAAGATGGAAGGGGATCTCTCCGGAAACGAATCTTCAGGATGAGCATGGAGAGAAGCTGCGCAATATGTCATCCGTCCTGCCCGAAAGTTATCGGGAAATGCTTGTTGAAGCTGATTATTTGCTTGCTCCCGGTGCACTCATGATGCTGCCAGGTACCTGCGCAGAATTGGTATCGATCGGGTTCCAGATGTCCGCTGCTACGCCTGTGAGATAGGAGGGGAATCATGAGAGCGATGCGATTGGCAACATTGTCTGCTGGTGATAAGGGGGGCCATGCCGAGCAACGGCATGGCAACTTTCGGTATGTGAGTGTGCAGACCGGAGAACAGCCATTAACTCGTTATCAAGGTGCATTTAAGTGCAGATATGGTTACGGCAGAGCCGCAGAGACGGTTAATCAGGGTGATTCCGGACAGGATTTTGCTGCGGTCCGCATGAGTGGGAATGTCTGCAATTTTGTATTATGTGATGGAGTAGGCATGAGTTATCTGGGCGACTTTGCAGCACGGTTTCTGGGAAATGCTTTGCTGGATTGGCTGGAAACGACGCAGCACCCGACGGTTGAGGCCGTGGAATGTCTTCTTCATGATCTGACCCTTCCTGCATCCGAGCAACTGGAGAAAATACAACCACTGGAGAGTACCCCTCTGTTGCTACGTGAAGTATTAATGGAAAAGCGAAGCCGCGGCAGTCAGGCCATGTATGTCTGTGGGCGGATTGAGCTCACAGGAGGAAGTCGCAAAAGCCGTGTGTGGTTAGCGTGGCAGGGAGATTCACGTATTCGCCTCTGGCGCAATAATCAGGAACAGTCTGACATGTTCCAGGCACATTGCAAAACGAATGAGCGTTGGTCTACACTTGAAGGTCCCGTGGGCGGCAAGCCGCACATCTATGAGACTAAAGGTACAGCAAGTGACTCGCTACGTCTTCAGTTATATACAGATGGACTGAACGACCTGGATGCGATCCAGGCCTACGTCCCCGATGAACACATTCAGGTATTGCTGGATGCTACACATACGGGTGGTCTTGAAGATGATGCCGCTTTCATTGAGTTGGAATGGTAAACTGCTGGATATAAAGTGTTGAAGTGACCTGATGTAGCCGTAACAGCGATGAAGATCAACTGTGAAAAAACTTGCTGGTGTTGATTTAAAAGACACTCTTTTTGGGTAATATTGTGAAGAATTGACTTTAACGATGAGCTTGACTTTACATTCTTACATAATTGCTAAATTGAAGGAGTGGATGGATAATGACACAACATAACGGCAAGTCACGGTTTCAAGGCAAGGTGGCGATTATTACCGGAGCAGGCTCAGGAATTGGGAAAGCCTCTGCGGTTAAGATGGCCAAGGAAGGTGCACAAGTTGCACTGTTTGATCTGGTGAATGATCGGATCTCGGAAACGGAAGCAGAGATTAATGCGGTGTATCCAGGTGCGGCGCGAGCATTCGATGTTGACATTTCCGACCCGGCACGTGTGGAAAAAGCAGTACTTGAAACCGTCGAGTTATTCGGCGGCTTGGATATTGTTTTTGCCAATGCGGGCATTAACGGGGTATCGGCACCCATTGAAGAGATTCAGGTTGAAGATTGGCAACAGATTATTACAACCAACCTGAATGGCACATTTTTCACCGTTAAATATGCATTGCCTCACTTGAAAAAACGGGGTGGCGGCAGCATTATCATTACGAGTTCGATTAACGGCAATCAACGCTTCTCAAGCTTTGGCATGTCGGCATATAGCACGTCCAAGGCGGGGCAGGTTGCTTTTACCAAGATGGCTGCACTTGAGCTGGCGAAGTTCAAGATACGTGTAAACGTGATCTGTCCGGGAGCAATTGCGACCAATATCGATCAAAGTACGGTCAAAACGGATGATCTGCAACAGATCATTATTCCGATGGAGTTCCCGGAAGGCCAGCAGCCACTTGCAGATGGACCGGGTCAGCCGGAACATGTTGCGGATCTGGTAAGCTTTCTCGCTTCGTCTGAATCCAGACATATTACTGGAGCAGAGATTGTCATTGATGGTGCTGAATCACTGCTGAGCTAAATAGGTATGTTGCGTAATTTCATGATGCTAAATAAGTGTGTCTTGGATAGTCGTTCCTCTGGAACGGCTTTTTTTGTTATAATGCTAACATTCGAACAGTGATACTGAAGAGCAGTAGGGTACATTCATTAGGAGCGATAATATGCATATAGATTTACCGATACAAGAGATTATTCCGGAGTTAAGACAGTTATTTCGGGATCAGGATACAGGTGTGTTAATTGCAGAACCGGGTGCGGGAAAAACGACTGTCGTACCGCTCGCTATGCTGGAGGAGCCGTGGGTTGCCGGACGGAAAATCATTATGCTGGAGCCCCGAAGGCTGGCCGCACGTTCAGCTGCATCGAGGCTGGCGGCTTCGCTTGGGGAAAAGGCTGGGCAGACCGTAGGATATCGGGTACGCATGGATACACGGGTGAGTCAGGCGACACGCATTGAAGTTGTGACGGAAGGCGTGTTGACCCGGATGTTGCAGCAGGATCAGGGACTTGAGGACACGGCGATGATTATATTCGATGAATTCCATGAACGTCATCTACATGGGGATTTGGGTCTGGCTCTAGCATTGGAATCCCGAGCGATGTTGCGTCCGGATCTGAAGCTGCTGGTGATGTCGGCAACCCTTGATCCTGTTCCCGTGTGTGCATTGCTTGGCGAAGATACAAGATCAATTCACTGTCCGGGACGTACGTTTCCGGTGGAAACACGATATGTGCCGAGACCAGCAGCTATGCAGCTGGAACAATTCACGGCTCAGACCATAGTCAAGGCATTGACCGAACAAGAGGGGGATGTGCTTGTTTTTCTTCCTGGCGCTAAAGAGATACACCGTACAGAGCGGGAGTTATTGAAGGGTTCTCTTCCTGCACAGGTGAAAGTTCATTCTCTGTATGGCAGTATGCCGGTGGAACAACAGGATGAGGCCATACGGCCAGCCGCTGAGGGTTCGCGCAAAATTGTGCTCTCCACCTCTATTGCTGAATCCAGTCTCACACTCCCTGGAGTTAAGATTGTGGTAGACGCGGGGTTGAGTCGAGCATCGGCATTCTCGCCGCGTACGGGCATGAGCAGACTTGTCACCCAGCCGGTGTCCAAGGCGTCAGCCGATCAACGACGGGGGCGTGCAGGGCGAATCGCCCCGGGTGTGTGTTATCGGCTGTGGAGCGAAGAGGTTCATGGCGGACTGCCCGAGGCAGCTCGGCCAGAGATCACTTCCGCGGATCTTGCGCCGCTGGCGCTGGAGCTTGCCGTCTGGGGTGTCCAGTCCCCAGCAGAGCTGCAATGGCTGGACACCCCGCCTGACGCCGCCTACGGCCAGGCACAGGCGCTGCTGCGCCAGCTGGGCGGCCTGGACGACGCAGGCCGCATCACGCCCTTCGGGCGGCGGATGAACACGCTTGGCGTGCATCCGCGACTGGCCAGCATGCTGCTCCGCGCGGCGGAGCTTGGGCTGGCCAGCTACGCCAGCATGCTGGCGGCACTGCTGCAGGAGCCTGCCGGCCTCCGCAGCAGTGGCAGTGCATGCGCGGGCACGGACCTCCGCCCGCGCGTAGAAGCGCTGCTGACCGCGGACAGCAGCGGCATGCCGCAAGCGGCAGCGGCTGTCGCAGACGGCGCGGCCGTGCGGCGCATGCTCCAGGAGAGCCGCCAGCTGCGCTCGGCGCTCGGCCCGGCGGCCGATCCGGTGCGGCCGGATGAGGACAGCTGCGGATTGCTGCTGTCCTTCGCCTATCCGGACCGGATCGGGCAACGCCGGGAGGACGGCCGCTATCTGCTGAGCAGCGGCCGCGGCGTACGGCTCGCAGCGACAGAATCGCTGAGCCGTTCAGCTTATCTGGTCGCAGCCGAGGCAGACGACCAGGGCGCAGATGCGCGCATCCTGCTGGCTGCGCCGTTGCAGGAGCACACATTGTTGCTGGCAGGCCAGCACCTGCTGCACTATGAAGTGCAAGTGGCTTGGGATTCCAATACTCGGAGTGTGCGGGCACATAAGAGACTACAAATCGGAGCCCTTGTAATCAAAGAGAGCAGTATTGCACAGCCACCTGAAGATCAGGTGCTCGAAGCACTGTTAAGTGGAATACGGATGGAAGGTCTGGACTGTTTACCCTGGAACAAAGCGTCCAGACAACTTGCGGACAGGCTGAGGTTCCTGCATCTCCATTTACCCGAGTGGCCAGACCTGATCGAAGATGATCTGACCGAAGAGCTGGCTGAACATCTCGCACCTTATCTGACAGGCATGAGATCGGCAGCCGATCTAAAGAGATTATCAATGCATGATGTATTGCTCGGTGGACTAAGCTGGAGTCAGCGACAACAACTGGACGATGAAGCACCAACTCATATACAGGTGCCCAGTGGTTCCCGTATTCCCGTGGACTACAGCCGCCCGGAAGATCCTACGCTTGCGGTAAGACTACAGGAGATGTTTGGACAACAGGAGACGCCTCGTATAGCTGGAGGGCGAGTTCCGTTGACCATCCACCTGTTATCACCAGCCCAGCGACCTGTACAGGTTACACGTGATTTGGCCAATTTCTGGCGAGAGACATACTTTGAGGTCAAAAAAGATCTGAAAGGCCGTTATCCGAAGCACTATTGGCCGGATAATCCACTAGAAGCGGTCGCGACTAATCGAGCCAAACCACGGGGGAAATGATGAATTAATTTCTCTTTTCAGATTAGTATATTGACTTGCAAGCGTTTGAAAGAAAACAAGGCGGGTAATAACATAGCGAGCCACTCAATTTAAAGAGGAGGAATTCACTATGCAGAAGAAAATCGTAGGTGTGTTTAATACAGAACGTGAGGCATCCCAGGCCATCGAGGGTCTGAAAGCACAAGGATTCACTCCAGACGAAATCTCGGTAATTACGCAAGATCGGGATGAACTGAAGGCGATTAGGGAAGAGACAGGTACGAAAGCCCCTGAAGGCGTGGCTGCGGGTGCAGCCACAGGTGGTGTACTTGGTGGAGTAGCTGGTTTGCTCGCAGGTATCGGTGCACTGGCCATACCCGGCATAGGACCCATTCTGGCCGCGGGTCCCATTGCAGCAGCATTAACTGGTGCAGCTGTAGGTGCGGGAGCTGGCGGACTTGTTGGTGGTCTCGTAGGTTTGGGTATTCCCGAAGAGGATGCCAAGCAGTATGAGGAGTATGTACAAAATGGTAAAATCCTCCTGCTCGTAGATTCCACGGATCGGGACACAGATGTGTATGATGTATTCAGCAGCAACAGTCAGATTAACCGGGACAGAGCTGAAGCAGCTCATCGCGGAGATGTACCCGCAGAACGTACGGATCTGGATATGGAAGAACGCAGATTGGAAGCCCAAAGCAAGGCAGCTCGATTGGGTAACAATACATTCTTGTAAAAGCTTCTCTTACTTGGTTGAATTAAATGACATGATACCTGAAAACAGAATAACATACAGGATGCACCAGATGGTCATAAGCCGGTTTCCTTAAGGGAGGCCGGCTTTTGTCCCTGTGTTATAGTGGTCCATGATAAATGACGATGTTGTTTTTACCCAGTCAAGCAGGGAATAACAATACATACAGCAGAATAGCCAAAGCGAGTCCAATCACCAGTAGTATCATGGTAAGAAACCGGATTAATCCGGTCGATGCCTGAAACGTTTGTTCATTGATTTGTCTACGCTTCCGATGATAGGCCGCTGCCGAATATAAAATGATGGATATACCGCCAATCAGAGAAGTGATCCCTGTGATAATCGCGGCAATGTGCGCAAGACGGTCATAAGCCGAGGAATTGAAGCCAAATCCTGCAGCAAGAAAACCGATGCCTGCCATGGCAATACCGGTGCGTACCCATGCCAGAAAAGTTCGCTCGTTAGCCAGATGTTGTTGAACATACTTGGAGTCGATCGTGGTTAAGTCCTTGTCAGTTAAAGAAATATGAATCACTCCGTTCATCAGATCTACGGCTTCATTGTACTTTGTTTTTATCGCAAAACCAAGAAAGGACGGCTGAGTGTATGCCTCGTAGAGAACGTATTACAGAAATTGAGAGCTTAAGAGGAATAGCATTTGCAGCAGTGGTTCTCCAGCACTCCATCGCACATTACGCCCTTGTACCGGAAACGAGACTGGAGGATGGCGTGTTATTGGCTATACTGCTGATGCTCTCCAAATTTGCAGTCCCTTTGTTCATATTCATAACAGGTATGGTGCTTTTTTATAACACGGGAGACAAGCTGCATTATGGGAAGTTCATGAGAAAAAGAGTAACCGACGTCATCGTTCCTTATCTCATCTGGTCACTCATATACTTTACACTTGCACCGCGAGGCTGGACCGGATTTGGATGGAATGATATCCCAGACCTTGGCCTGAAGTTGATTACGGGCAAAACCACTTCACACTTCTGGTACATTATTATGCTGATCCAGTTTTATCTGTTATTTCCGCTCTTCTTGCGAGCCATTCGTTATGTATATAACCGATATGAGGCCAAGGGGCGCATGATAGCGCTGCTGATTACGGGTGCTGTGTATCTGGTGCTCGCAGATCAATTAGGTAACATCGCCAAATTCATGGAATGGCTGAATATCCCGGTACTGACGGATGCTTTTACAACGTACGCAGACCGCAATTTCCTCTATTTCTTTATTTATTTTGTGCTTGGTGCAGCGGCGGGGTTATCTGTCCAGCGCTGGAATGAATGGATTCATCGGTTACGTTGGGTATATTGGACGATGTTTATTGTACTGGGTCTTCGGTTTACATATTTATTAATGCTGGAGTTTCAGAAGCCAGAGGGAATCAAAATTACGTTTTATACGGTCAGCCTGATCCGTCCTGATATGGCACTCTTTCTGATTGCTTCCATTATGGTCATGTATCAACTGGCTGGTAAGTTGCACAATCTCAGGACTATACAATTGCTTGGATGGATTGGTGGTGTATCGTACGGCGGATATCTGATGCATATGTTGATGCTGCGGTACAGCTATATTCCGGATGAACTGTTTTATGTCGCTATGGGCTGGAACCCTGTCGTTCGAATGATCATCACCTGGTTGTTGGCTCTCGCCCTATCCTGTGTGTTGACATGGCTCATCTCCCGCGTAAGCTGGGGTAAATGGATTGTGGGAACCGTACCGAAGACTGTCCGCAATAAAAGAATATATCAACATATGAAAAATTCATAACAGAGTAAAGGCAGTAATGCAGTAATGCAGAATTACATGCAGGTTCGACCAAAATGCGAGCGTTGCATCATTGTGCTTAATACATGGAATTGGCATGGCTCAGATTAATCTCTTGGATACACCGACTTTTAAAATTATTTTAAAATTTCACTACATGAAAAATTCACAAAAGAAAACCTTTTTCTGTGCTTCCTCTTTGTTGATGCGTATTCACACCCTTACTTTCTCGCCCTCTTATAAGATCGATAAAAGGGAGGCAAAGCGGAGAAAGATGGCAGAACCCGAACATAAGTTTTATAATACTAGATATATAGGTTCTGACAGGAGGGGTATGAACGTGGCTTTTATGATTGCACAACGGGCATTTATCAAGCTCTATCTGATTACGATGGTTGAACAGCACAGGGGATATGGTTACGAGATGCTGGAGGCGATGAAGCAGGAATTCAAAGACTACGGTTATGTACCACCCCAGAGCGAGGTATATCGGGCATTACATGAATTGGTACAGCAGGGTATATTTTATCGCACGAAGAAGCTGAAGGGTAATGATCCGAAGGTCGATTTTCAGGAAATCGTTCTATATCACTTCACGGATGATGGTGCGGAAAAAGCTGAATTATACAAGAAACAGGTCAAAACGGATCTGGATCGTTGTCTCGGCATGTTACACAAGGCAGATGAGGACAATTACCGTATGAAAGGAAGATAAGCATGGATAAACAGTTACAGTGGGGTGTACTCGGTACGTCAACCATTGCCAGAAATGCAGTCATTCCAGCAATCCAGCAGTCCGAACGGGGTGAAGTCTTGGCGATTGCCAGCCGCAGCAAGGAAAAAGCGGAAGCCCTTGCCGAAGAACTCGGCATCGCCAGATCCTATGGCAGTTACGAAGAACTCATCGCTGATCCGGATATCGAAGCCGTCTACATTCCTTTGCCTAACCATATGCACAAAGAATGGACCATTAAAGCTGCACAGGCTGGCAAGCACGTTTTATGTGAGAAACCAGCTGCCTTGAACGCTGATGAATCGGCAGAAATGATCGAGGTATGTCGTCAGCAAGGCGTTCTATTTGCAGAAGCGATTATGTATCGATATCATCCCAAGCACAGACGTGTGGAAGAGATTATAGCCAGCGGGGAGATCGGCACCGTCAGAGCCATCCATGGTAACTTCACCTGCAATACCGCAGATGATAAGGAAAATGTAAGATTCAAAAGAGAGATGGGAGGCGGATCTTTATTCGATCTTGGCGTATATCCGATCTCGGCGGCCCGGATGTATCTGGGACAAGAGCCAGAAGCGGTGACAGTACACGCTCTATTTTCGGACGAGCATGATGGGGTGGATATGATGGCTTCGGGACTGGTGGAATTTCCGAATTCGGTAGCCTTAACCTTTGACTGTGGCATGTGGGCTTCAGGAAGAGCGGAGATGGAGATCCTGGGAACGGATGGGCGAATCGAACTGCCGAAAGTGTTTGGCTGGGAGAATAGTGATATTCCACCTCAGATTATTGTGCACACGGATTCGGTTAGTCGTGAGGAGCGTGTATCGGTATCCAATTCCTATGTTCTACAGGTTGAAACGTTTGCGGCTGCTGCACTTGAAGGAGAGGCCTTGCCTTTCAGTCCGGAAAATACCATTCAAAACATGCGTGTCATTGATGCGTGCCTGGAATCGGCACGAACTCGTCAACGTGTGCAGCTGATCGATTAGACCAATTCAAACCAGATCAAACATACTAAAACATGTAGACTCCATCTTTAGAGATGAGAGTCTTTTTCTGTCTTAAAATGTTATAATTATAATATTTTACAATTTGAACGTCTTCATTTGATATTTCTACCAAAATGATGTGATATAAATAGTCATGAGATGACTTGTTTACTATAATCTAGCAGAACATCCAACTAGAGAGTTGCGGCTTACAGAACACATATCGTGACAGGTTCATCTACTTTGAAGGATCGGGAGGCCGAATTAATGAAAAGATTACTATCAACCGCTGTACTGGCATTGTTGTTAACGTTCGTTTTCCTCACAGGTTCACAGCTCACTCCAGTTCCACAGCAGAAGGCATCTGCTGCAACATGTACCATTATCAATACATTTACGGGTGTAGCAAACTATTTGAGTGCAAATGGAACATTGCCATGTAACTTTATTACCAAATCACAGGCAACAGGACTCGGCTGGGTAGCGTCAAAAGGAAACTTGGCTGTCGTCGCTCCTGGGAAAAGCATCGGCGGAGACACATTTGGTAATCGGGAGGGTCTTCTGCCCGCAGCAAGCGGACGTACATGGCGTGAGGCGGATATCAACTATACTTCCGGTTTCCGTAATTCTGATCGGATCGTGTATTCCAATGATGGACTCATCTATAAAACAACAGACCACTATGCATCATTTACACGGATGAAATAAAGGAAGGAACAGCCATGAATATTGTGATTCTGGATGGACAAGAATTTACCAGTACGGCTGAACTTCATCAGCAATTGAAGGATAAGCTGCATCTGCCAGATTTTTATGGCGGTAATCTCGACGCTTTGTGGGACTGCCTGACGGGGACAATTGAGCTTCCACTTGAGTTAAAATGGACCAACTACCGAATCAGCGAAGAACGACTGGGGAATGAAGCAGACCGGGTACGCGATCTGATGCTCGAGGTACAGGCTGAACAGTCCGGATTTCAATTGAGTATTGAGAAGTAGGCAGAAAATGTAGGCGTTTATAAATATGATGAGGCCAACCTAACAGACCACATGTGGTCTGTTTCTTTGTGTTATAGGAAGTGGATCAAAAAGTCCGTTGTTGATTACGAATCAGGCCTTACATGCAGTTTATGCTTAGTAAAGTTGTATCCAGATTTGGTGATTCTATTGATTCGATTGCATACAGCTGGATGGTATACATTCTGACCGGTTCGAAAGTGCTGATGGGTAGGCTGCTGGCGGTGAATTTCTTGCCCAATATCCTCCTGGGTCTGTTCGCCGGTGCTTTGGTTGATCGCATGTCTCTCAAAAAAGTGATTGTGATTACCAATACCGGTCGCGGGTTGTTCGTGGGTATTACAGCCCTGTTGTTCGGACTGGGGCAACTCGAAGTCTGGCATCTGTTTGTCATCACGATTCTGAATTCTTTGCTGAAGTGTCCAGTGTGCCCCGATTGCTTCCCCAATCGATGCTGCTCTCCGGTAATGCCATGTCGTCTTCCGCAACCAGAGTGGCAGAGCTCGCAGGACTTGCAGTGGCGGGTGCACTCATTGCTACAATAGGCATTGCGTGGACGATCCTGATTGATGCTGGGTTGTTTGCACTAAGTGCTTAATTATTATTGTCTTCGGCATTATGCTTGCCATGTCAGCAGGTATGCTGCTTCTAACCAAGAGTTTTCGAACTGCTCTATGAAGTACATTCAGAAGCGATTATTATCCGATTTTATGTAGCATGTCATCTCCGGCTTGTTTTGACCGAAGCTCTGATGCAGCGGTATAATAGAGGCATTCGATGGGCAACAGGTACCCCGGAAATGAGGATACAGGGATGCAGCAAAGTTCTTTCCACAATTGAAGAAATTAAGATCTACGCCGATCCGTATCGGATACAGATTATGAATATGTTTAATAAGCAGGGTAGGGCCTCTACGGTCAAAGAGATCGCTGATCAGATGGGTGAGGTGCCCGCCAAAGTGCACTATCATGTGAAGAAGTTGGAGAAAATCGGTCTGCTCACCATCGTTTCCACGCGTGAGATTAATGGAATTATTGCGAAATACTACGAACCATTTACCGGAGAGATCCATCTCCGTCACGAAGAAGAAGACAAGGAAAACTCACCATTGAAACAGGTGTTTCGGTCCGAAACGCTTAAATTATTGAATGAGATGTTCGAACAAAGTCGTCAGCGATTCATGCATCAGGCGGAAAACGAAGATCGGATGTTTCTCTCGGACATCACGCTGTATGCAACCCGTGAGGAAGTAGAGCAGTTGTATAAAAAAATCATAAAACTCTGTGAACCCTATACAGCGAAAGAGAATCATCAAGGGGAACATGAGGTCTTTCAGTTATTTTCTGCCCTCTCTAAACCGATAGAGAAAATACCTGTGTCTAAGACAGATGCAAAAGAGAAAAAAGCTAGGTCCAGTAAGGCCAAATCAACTCCGAAAGCGTCTCGTTCAGATTCGAAGCGGCAGGAATCCGCATTATCTGGTAGTGAGTCGGAAGAATAAACGGACGTAAACATGTATTCAGCGTTATCGCCGGAAGAAAGTAACGGCAAACGTGGGAGACAACTTTGTAGAAAACTAGAGAAAGCCGCCATTGGCGGCTTTTTAATACATGATAAGAAAGAATAATGGTGGAGTATCTTATCAAATCGATTTTAATTTTGACGCGTACCGTTTCATTTTTATAACACGTTACATGTTCTCATCATAGTCCTTCACATCACGTTTGGCTGCGGTTGCGGGGGAGTTGGATGTACCATATTCCTCGACTGCTTCCCAAGCATCCGCGTTGTCGAACTTGCCGGCGTTCTGCTGTCTTCCTTCTCCAGCACCACTTGGAGGCATGGTCATTACCTCTTCTTCAACAGGCCGATCGTTGCTGATCTCCCGGTTAGGCGTGTCGTCAATACAGTATGCTGTATATGGAATAGCCTCAAGTCGTTCGAAGGGGATATCTTCTCCGCACGTTACACAGGTTCCGTATGTACCTTGCTCCATACGTTCCAATGCGTCGTTCACTTGATTGAATTCGTCTGTTAATGTATCGTCGATCGCCAGGTCACGGCTGCGTTCAAATGTTTCTGTACCGGCATCTGCCGGATGATTGTCATAGGAGGACAGCTCACCGGTTGAATCTTTCAGCGACTGGGCTGGAGCACCGTCTTCCATGCTGGATTCAAAATGACGCTGTAAGTTTTCCCGTTGCTCCAAAAGGGCGTTTTTCAGTTCTTGACGTTGATCTTGGGTTAATGTACTCATAAGGACATGCTCCTTTCCCATTGTGGGGTGTAGTGTGTCCTTACCCGAATTAGATGAAAAGCAATCATTTTCGTCAGGAAAAGGGTCGTATCGTTTTATATCTGACGGATTATGTGTTATAAAAAATAGAGAGAGAAAATGCCGTATGTTTTTCACTGGAAAAAGGAACCACGGCTTGGCTTATAATGGAGGTTGTCAATATGGATGAACATATGAAACGAAGATTGGATAAACAAAGACAATTGTTCAAACAATTGGGTGTACAGCTAGATGCGTTATCGATTCATGAAAAACAATTTAATTATAAACTTCGTGGTTATGATCCGGATGAGGTGGATGCTTATCTTGACCTGGTCATCAAAGATTACGAACGTTTCTATGCCAATATTGCAGATCTGATGGACAAATGGCAAGAACAGCAGTTAACCATTCGGGATCTCAAGTCGTCCGCAAAACCGGTGGAAGATCCGACCAAGATTGATCGTAAACAGCTGGATGATATTGTGAAACAACTGGAATACAGTGTGCGACAACTCAAGATCAGAGCACGTCCCGAAAAGGATCTGTTCTCTGAATAACGTCAGCATGTCTGGGATGATATTAAATAAAGGTGGTTAATCATGAGTACTCATTTTTCGGTCAGTGTGCATTGTCTGTTGTTATTGTCACTCAGCGCGCCTGAACGAATCACGTCTGCACATATCGCAGGTAGCGTGAATACCAACCCTGTCGTCGTAAGACGTATTCTGGGCGGGCTGAAAAAGGCAGGATTAGTGAACTCTTCTCCTGGAACAAGAGGCTTCTATCTGGCGAAGCCATCAAGTGAAATCACATTAGCCATGATCTATCAGGCTGCTAAGGATGAAGGCCCACTGTTTCCGATTCATGGCAATTGTAACCCGGATTGTGAGGTGGGCTTGCATATTGACAGCCTGCTGAATAATCTGTACCAGGTTGCCGAGGCTAAGGTAGAACAGTTTTTTGCATCGATCACGCTCGAAGATATGGAACGTTCCAGCTCCCAGATGCAAGCTGTTGCATCGCAGACAGAGTAAAATGAAATAAGACGTAAAGGAAAGGAGGTTGTGATATGAAAGTCATAGTCATCTCCGACACGCATTTCTCACGAAAATCAGGCAAGTTACCAACTAGGCTCCTTGATGTATTGCCGAGTGCTGATCTGATTCTTCATGCCGGTGACTGGTCGGATTGGAGTGTACATCCAATGCTTAGCGAGTATGCACCGGTTGAAGGAGTAGCTGGTAATACGGACCCGTCCGAAATCGCTGAAAAACTGGGGTACTCTCGTATTGTTGAGGTGGAGGGACTTCGTCTGGGTCTTGTGCATGGTCATCGAGGGTCAAAGGGTACAGAGCAAAATGCAATCCATACCTTTGCAGGCCAACAGGTAGATGCTGTGATCTATGGACATTCACACATTCCGGTAATGCACACGGTGGACAATATGCTGGTATTTAATCCTGGGTCACCGACAGATCGACGTTTTCAGAAGCAATATTCATTTGGAATCATGACGATCGAGCAAGGGAAGATACAGGCTGAACACGTGTTCTTTGACCGGGATTAGACAGTTGCGTGCGAGTTGCAGATTAGACCAAAACGAGAAGACATCTTTGAACAGAACCGAATTCTGTTTCAGGGGTGTCTTTTTGGTTTTTGGTCATCTGATCCCTTGGGAGTTATCTCTGAATGGGGAATGTGCTCTGTTCGTTATCTGTCATTCACCTGTTGGCGTTTTTCCCTATGGTCACGTTCAGTGGAGTGATACAATGCCTTTACGACATGGATTGAATACGTTTACATAAGGAGATGGAACATAGATGAAATTATCTGTATTCACCGTAGCTACCCCAGATTTGAATGCAGAAGAGTTGGCATCAGCTGCAGCAGCAGCCGGGATCGATGGAATCGAGTGGCGCTTCCGCGGAATTCCTGAAGAAGCGATATCGGAGGAGCCTTCTTACTGGAGAAATAATCGATGCTCCATCGACCCGAGCCGCTGGCAGGAACAGGTTCCTACATTTTGTGAAGCGGCGGTAGGGCATGGTAGGAACTCCATTGCGCTCGTACCGTATCTGAACTGTGGAGATCTGTCTGCCACAGAGCAGGCGTTTCAGGCTGCAGCAGGGTTAGGAGCTTCGATGATGCGTGTTGGTGTTCCCGGATATGATCGCAAGACCAGCTATCCTGAGTTGTATCGTAAAGCCGTTGATTATCTGAGTGAAGTACAGGATCTAGCCAAACAGTACAAGATCAAGGCTCTTGTAGAGACACATCATCAGACGATTGCACCGACAGCTTCGCTGGCCTATCGACTTGTGCAATCGCTAGACCCGCAGCATGTTGGTGTATTGTACGATCCAGGGAACATGGTACATGAAGGATATGAGAATCATCGGATGGGACTTGAGTTATTGGGCCCTTATCTGGCTCATGTGCATGTGAAGAATGCCGGGTGGTTTGAAGCAGAAGGGAATGATTCGCAAAAGGCTAATGTGACTGAACAGAGCAACGGAATGAGTCTGAATAGAGCCTGGAAATGTCACTGGACACCGTTGACTGAAGGCATGGTGGATTGGGTACAGATGTTCCGGGATCTGAGAGCCGTTGGATATGACGGATACTACGGAATTGAGGACTTTAGTGGTGCCTTGGACTCCAAGGCGATGTTACAGCATTTTGCAGATGTATTCACTGAAATTAAGCGTCGTGTGGAAGAGGAGGAGCAGGCATGAGTATCGTACGAGTAGCCGTGATTGGTATTGGAAATATGGGAGCATCACATGCCAGAACATTGGTGGCCGGAGAGGTGCCTGGCGCAGAACTGGTCGCCGTATGTGATGTAAGAAGAGAGATGGAAAGCTGGGTATCCAGTCATCTTCCAGCTACGGTCACCTATTGGCAGGATGCAGAGCAGATGATGTCTTCGGGTACGATTGATGCGGTTATTATTGCAACGCCGCACTATGATCATCCGGAACAGGCCATTCAGGCTTTCCAGCATGGCTTGCATGTCATGATCGAGAAGCCAGCTGGCGTATACACGAAACAGGTACGCAAGATGAATGAAGCTGCCGCAGCCAGCGGTAAAGTCTTTTCCATGATGTACAACCAACGGACCAACCCTCTCTACATTAAGCTGAGAGACTTAATCGCTTCGGGAGAACTGGGCGAGGTACGGCGTACCAACTGGATTATTACGAACTGGTATCGATCCCAAAGTTACTATGATTCCGGCGGCTGGCGGGCAACCTGGGCAGGTGAAGGCGGCGGTGTACTGATTAACCAGGACCCGCATCAACTGGATCTGTGGCAGTGGACCATTGGCATGATGCCGGTGCGAATGCGTGCTTTCTGTTCGTTTGGCAAGTATCGGAACATTGAAGTAGAAGATGATGTAACGGCTTATGTGGAGTATGAAAATGGTGCAACAGGCGTCTTTGTAACGACTACTGGCGAAGCACCGGGTACCAACCGATTCGAGGTCAACGGAGACCGAGGTAAAATCGTCATTGAAGATGGCAAACTTACTTTCTGGCGACTTCGGGAATCTGAGCCTGAATTCAATCAGCGGTTTACCGGGGGCTTTGGACAGCCAGAATGTTGGAAATGCGAGATTCCGATTACGGGTGTGGAGACGGGTCACCCTGGCCTAATTCGCAACTGGGTGGATGCAATTCGTACAGGCGCACCACTTATTGCTCCCGGTGAGGATGGTATACACGGATTAACATTGTCGAACGCTATGTTGCTGTCCACCTGGACGGATAACTGGGTGGAGCTGCCGATCGATGAGGATCTGTTCTACGAGCATCTGGAGGAACGCATTGCTGGTTCAACGACGAAGAAAGACAAGGCATTCAGTGGCAGTCAACCTGCTGATTTGAGTCAGACGTTTAAATAGAAATGAATTGAATAAATTTGGATCGAATCTGATTGGACTAAGAGGGTTAACTATTTTACAAAAAGGATGGGATGAGATGGCTAAAGACGGTATGTTTTATGCGCCAAAGAGCGTCACAAAAGAGGTGGTATGTGGTCCGGGTGAGTTCACCATTGCTGCTGTAGCATTGGATCATGGGCACATCTATGGCATGGTTGGGGGATTGTTGGAGGCTGGAGCTACCCTCAAATGGGTATATGATCCGGACCCGGCGAAGGTGGAAGCATTTCGGAAGCAGTTCCCACAGGCTCAAGTTGCTGGATCTGAAGCAGAGGTGCTTGCAGATGATGAGGTGTTATTGGTGGCGAGTGCAGCGATCACTTCAGATCGTGCGCCGCTTGGTATGAGAGTTCTCTCCGCAGGCAAGGATTATTTTACAGACAAAGCCCCATTTACCACGCTGGAGCAATTAAAGCTTGCACGAGAAGAAGTGAAGCGAACAGGCAAGAAGTACATGGTGTATTACAGTGAACGACTGCATGTCGAAAGTGCGATCTATGCGGGGCAGCTCATCGAACAAGGGGCAATCGGCAAAGTAGTGCAAGTTATGGGTACAGGCCCGCATCGCTTAAATGCCGGAGGAAGACCCGACTGGTTTTTCAAGCATGAGCAGTATGGCGGCATTCTCTGTGATATTGGGAGTCACCAGATCGAACAATTTCTGACGTTTGCATCATGTACGGACGCTGAGGTAGGGTTCAGTCGTGTGCATAACTTCAATCATCCACAGTTCCCGGAACTAGAAGACTTCGGTGAAGCTTCTCTGATTGGTGATAATGGAGCCTCCGGTTACTTCCGAGTGGACTGGTTCACACCGGATGGTCTGGGCACATGGGGGGATGGGCGTACAGTTATTCTGGGAACGGACGGTTATATCGAGCTGCGGAAGTATATCGACATCGCAAGGGAACCTCAGGGGGATCAGGTGTACCTGGTCAATCATGAAGGGGAGTACCGCTACAATGTAAAAGGCAAGGTCGGTTATCCGTTCTTCGGTCAACTCATTCGCGATTGTCTGGACCGGACCGAGACAGCCATGACACAGGAACATGCATTCAAAGCGGCAGAACTCTGTCTGATTGCACAGCATAAAGCGATGAGCGAGCGCGTGGTGTGGAGTGGCGGAGCCAAGTAAATGCTTTGTGTGAAGGAGCGCAAGGGGAGAAAAGTTTGATCTCTGAAGGTTATCAGTAATTCTTCTTTTGTTGAGTGAAGAAAAGAGCAGCCCAAATGTTAAACTGGATCCAAAAGGTTAGTCTTTTCTAACAAATGGAGCAGTTCGCACTGGGGCTGCTTTTTTGAGTACGTTCGTGACTTCGCAGATGGATTAATATGGGTTATATTATATGTAGTTCGGATATTCGTTAAAAAGAGAGGTGTTTACGAAGTTCGTGGATATGATGTTATCCGAAATACCTGAAATGGGGAATTGACAATGAAGTACTTGAATACAAGAAGAAAAAGGTTTATGTTTGCATGTTTGCTCATCGTAGTAATTTATTTTTCTCTTTCTGGATGGATTAGCATGGAAGTGAAAAAAACAGTAAGAAGTGTATTGCTAACTGAAGATTTTATAAAGAATGAAAAAAATATAAAGAAAGAAGCATTTGATAACTTTTTGAGATTTAGCGGTAGGGAAGTTTATCCGTTATATAACAAAAATGATGTTGAGATAGATGTTTTTGTAAGTCAACCTATTTCAATTCATTATTTTGTTGGGGGATATGCATGGATGACTTATAGATCTAGAGGAATTGACAAGAAGACTAATGAAATACTATTTGGTGCAAAGGCTCCAATAAGAATAAAAGTAGATCTGGTTAAGGGTCGATGGAAAATCATTAAGAAATGGGAAAAACCGTGAATGAGAGTAATTCAATGAAGTCAGGTACATCGGATAACAATACATTCCTACTGTGGGCATTCGCCCTTGATCGCTTAGAAGGATTTTCAAGAAGATTATTCAGGCGATACATTCAACCAGCTAAGTCTGACGACCCGTTCCCTGCGGTCACTTAAGCTGCTTGAACGTCAGGAATGCCAAACGTTATGTGAAATCATGTGCAAATTTAAAACCCAAAAAGATGGAGGACACTCTTATGTTTTTCGTTAATTCGAGGGCAATAATTGAAAGATATGTTAATAACGAAATTGAAATTGTTGTTCAAGATAGAAACAAACCTGGCGCTCCAAAGAAAATTGAACTTCCAGGTGGAAGGATAGAGATGTATGAATCTTTAACAGCAGCTCTCCGTAGGGAAGTCAAAGAGGAGACTGGACTTGATGTTTATGAGATTGAGGGAGAAGAAAGCAGAATAGATACAAGTGATAGCAGTACGGATTTTGTAGTCGAATGTGTGAAACCGTTTGCTGCATATCAGACAACAATGGGACCAATAGATTCAGTTGGATATTATTTTAGATGTAAAGCAGATGGTGAGTTATTAAATAATGGTGATGATTCAGCGGATGTCAGATGGGTTTCGGTAAATCATCTTGCCAACTTGATGAATAAAGATCCTTTACTATTTTCCGATGTTGACCGTGCAGGGATTAAATACTATCTTAAAGAACATGGAAAAACAATTTAAAGTAGATTCGAAGTAGGCACATGACACACATAACACAGTATTCACGCTTCGAGCCCTTCGGCCCTCGGTCCACTTGAGGCATTTCGGAGAAGAGGGCTCAGGTGGACACATCTACAAGGCTAAGTGGCAGAGCCACCCAGCGCTTTAGTCGCTTTGCCTGACTACTTAAGCAGTTTAAGCCATTTCGACGTTGTGAATACAAGAACGTTATGAGAAATCAAATTAAAGGGGAAACCAAGAGTGGGAAAAAAACTAACTATATTTCTTGTGGATGGGTCAGAAACAGGGCCTAGAACAATTGAAATCGGTAATTGGTCAGGTAAGGCTTTATATTCACAGCGTTCTTCTTTGCCTAAAATCATAGAGCGACCCGAATTTAATAGACCAGGAGTCTACATTCTAAAATCTTTACCTAACAATGACAACTATAATGAACGCATATACATAGGTGAAGCAGAGAATCTTAAAAAGAGATTAAAGCAACACTTAGCGGATTCAGATAAGGATTTTATCGAAATTGTAGCCTTTATAAGCAAGGATGAAATGCTTACTAAATCTCATATCAAGTATTTAGAATCTCGAATTATTTCTTTATCTAAGGATGCGAAAACAGCCGAAATTGATAATGCTGTACAGCCTGAGTTAACAACTCTCCCTGAAGCTGATATTTCAGATATGGAATACTTTTTAGAGCAGATGAAGTTGATTTTTCCAGTAGTTAATTTTATGTTCTTGGTTCCTTCTACCCTTAAACAATCAAATGATAATGTAATTTCATCACTTCCGGTTAGTAGTGATATCATATACACGCTAAAAAGCAAAAGAGCTTCTGCTAAATTGATAGAAACTGAAAAAGGCTATGTAGTTCTATCTGGATCTCAAAGCTGTAAACAGACGTCAAGTTCAATTTCCGAGGGATGGATCAAGCAGAGAAACAAATTGATAGAAACTGGAGTTCTGATTGATGGCGGGGAATTTTATATATTTAATGAGAATGCGATTTTCTCCAGTATCAGTGCAGCGACTGCTGTAGTATTAGGCCGTCAAGCAGCAGGCCCTGTAGAGTGGATAGATGTTAACGGAAGAACGTTTAAGCAAAATCAAGAAAAGAAATTTGAAAGTGAGAACAATGAAGAGTAATTTGACATCTCATAACATAATATTCAAGCAGCGGCTCCGATGGAGCCTTGGTCTGCTGGAGGAATTCGAGAAAAAAAATTCAGCAGACAACCCCTTCGGGGTTCGTGAATACAGGAACGTTATACGACAGAACGAATTAAAAGGAGACGTTTGATTATGAGCTATATTAGAATCAAAAGTATTAGCGTCGAGAACTATAGATCATTCGGAAAAAGACAGACAATCATTTTCCCTGATCAAACCCATAAAAAACCTGTGGCTATCGTAGGATATAACAATTCGGGGAAAACAAACTTTCTCAATGCGATTTTATACGGGATTAGAGAGAAGAGTGTTAACAAAGATACATTTAATATTAACGATTTTCATAATCGTGATTACAATAATAAGCCTTTTATTGAAACTGAAATCGCAAGTAGCATAGAAGTTAAAGGGGACGGGCACGAAGCAGAGCTTAAAGGATTTCATTCATTACATATAAGCGTAGTTGACAATGAAATTGAAGATGTCAATATCCGTTCCTTTCGTGATAAGGAGCAACAATCAAAAAACTCATACGCTTCAGGTGCAGCGAAGTATTTTAAGATTTTTTATGTGAATTTCCATGAAGTAAAAAAAGAATTGTCAACAAAAAAGACGAACTGGGGTAATCTTACTTCATTTTTAGCGAAACATATTAAGAAAATAGTTGAAAAAGATAAAGATATGGAAGGGAGAAGAAAAGTTTTTGAAGGAGAAGTTAAGGAAGCAACCAATAAGGTACTTGCAGATTCGAAGTTACATAGTTTTCTTGAGGATATAAGGTCTAATTATTCGAAAAATTTGAGAGACAGCAACTTTTTCATAGACTTTGGGTTGCCTGATTACGAGGATATCTTCTTAGATATGATATTCAAAATTGGTTTGAATGGAGATACTGAAAATCTTATCCCAATAGATCATTTCGGTGATGGATATATTTCTATGTTTGTTATGGCTATCATTCAAGCAATTGCTGAAAGTAACAAGAGCGATCAGTGCCTCTTTTTATTTGAAGAACCTGAAAGCTTTTTGCATGAAAATCATCAAGAATACTTTTATAAAACTGTTCTCTGTAACTTGGCGGAAAAAGGACATCAAGTTATATATAGCACTCATTCTGATAAAATGATAGATGCTTTTGACACAAGAGGGCTTATTCGCTTTGAATATAACGAAGAAGACAGCGAAACAATTTTGAAATACAACAATCCAAATGAAAGTATCGCAGATGATGGTCTAGAAGGCTTCTCTTTGCACCAAATAGCTGACTTTAATAATTATATTAAAATGATTGAACCAAATCTGAATAAAATAGTGTTTAGTCAAAAAGTGATCCTAGTAGAAGGTCCAAATGACTTGTTGACTTATAAAGAGATTATAAAGAAATTAGTTTTTTCACTAACCAATGATGCTATGTATTCAGAAACATACCTGAACTTTAAAAATATCTCTATAATTCCTCATCACGGAAAAATTACGGCTAGATTTTTAATTAAGTTATGCAAGCATCTTGGAGTAGACTTCTTTTGTATAAATGATTTTGACTTTAGGAAAAATTTCACTTCGGAGCTTTCATTTGATTCCCTTGAAGATTTGCATAAAAGCGAATTATATACCACAAAAATAGCAGAACTCGAAGCGTTTAATTCTAAAGGAGATCCTTTAAGTGAAGCAACAAAGCGAGGAATGATCACTACGAATTGGGGATTAATCAAAGAAGCTTCTCTCGAAAAGATACATTTTAATATTCCTAAGTTAGAATCTGTTATTGGTTATGAGTCTAATGATAAAAGCAGTTTAGGTATATGGACTAAACTTCAAGAAAAATCGGATTTTGGAGAAGAGATATTTCCAAGATCTCTGAAGAAATTTATTGGGATCGAAGCATTGGAATGGATCGGCTACACTTAGTTGGACAGAAAAAATAAGGGCTTGTAGAATAAAACTATCATGTTAAGGAGCGGATCTCTACAATGCCTAAACAACAACGACGCACATTCACAACCGAGTTCAAAAAACAAATGGTAGAGCTCTATGAAAATGGCAAGTCCAGAGCAGCCCTTGTGGAGGAGTACGACCTCACTGCTTCGGCTCTAGACCGCTGGATCAAGCAATCGCAGGCCACGGGCTCTTTCAGAGAGAAAGACAACCGTTCACCTGAAGAAAACGAATTAATGGCTATGCGTAAAGAGCTCCAACGTCTACGGATGGAGAACGATATTTTAAAGCAAGCCGCGCTGATCATGGGACGAAAGTAGCTATCATCCAAAATAACCGTGATAAATCCTCAGTATCAGCAATGTGTAACGTCCTCGAAATTGCCAAAAGCACGTTCTATTATGAAGCGAAGGAAAAGCCAAATGAAGACAAGCTAGCGGAAGCCATTGTGGGCATCTTTCGCAAAAATCGAAATGCCTACGGTACACGAAAGATAAAAGCCAAGCTTCAGGAAAGAGGAATCATCGTCTCTAGGCGTCGCATCGGTCGAATCATGCAAGAGCACAGTCTCGTCTCCACGTACACCATTGCTCAGTTTAAGCCTCTCAAAACAGCTTGTAATGAGGCGACAACAGCGAATGAATTAGATCGGGAGTTTAATCAGACGGAAGCGAAGCGTTTCGTGGTAAGCGATCTAACGTATGTGAAGGTCGGGCATCGGTGGCATTACGTTTGTGTCCTCATTGACCTGTTCAATCGCGAGATCATTGGTCATAGTGCAGGTCCACATAAGGACGCTGCTCTGGTTTCGCGTGCCTTTGCAACGGTAGAAGGCGACTTAAGCCAAATCCAGTGGTTTCATACCGATCGTGGAAGTGAGTTTAAAAACCACACGATGGACCAGCTTCTAGGTACGTTTGGTATTGGCCGATCACTCAGCAAGAAAGGATGTCCCTACGATAACGCCGTGGCCGAAGCCACCTACAAGGTCATGAAAACGGAGTTTATTTACCAGATGGAATTTAGAAACCTTCGTCATTTAGAACTGGAATTATACGACTACGTCAACTGGTTTAACAGGCATCGAGTTCATGGATCGCTGGGGTATTTGACGCCTGTTCAGTATCGCCAAACAGCCCTTAAAAAAGTTGTCTGATTTAATGTTGACAATCCAGAACGAGTACGTGCAAGTAAGAGTTAGATCATTTAGATATTTCGTAGTATAACCTTAAATGAAATGAGAGCCGTTTGGCTCTCAATTAGAAGTTATATTTAATTCATTATGTAATTGAAGAGCATCCTTAAAACCTTGCAAGTAGATTTCACGTTCTAGGATTGTTTGAACTGAAAGGTCTGCATCATCGTAAAGAAATAGAGTTTTATGCATATCCTGAGGTAGAAGTTCATGTAACTGTTTGAAGTAAAGATTTCGATCAGATGAGAATTGATTATAAATGGTGTTGTTCTTGAGGAGATCGCTATATAAGGCTTCAATTCGATTACGAATTAACGAATCAAGTAAGACTTCTAAAGAATTGTGCATAAATGATCACCATCCGTTATATTTTATTTCGCGAACAAAAGTTTAACTTATTGAATATTATTTTATCATAACGAAAATTATAGTCAAGACATATCAAAGATGTTTTTGATTAAGAAAAAATACTTTCATATAATTAAAGAAAAATTCAATTCGGATATGAAGGGATACCAGATGATAAGTTATAAACCATTTCAAAAATTATTGATTGACAGGGAGATTAAGAAGCAGGATTTATTGAAAATGACGGGGATTTCATCGGCAACGATGGCAAAGCTCAATACGAATGAATATGTATCGTTAGAAGTAATTGATAAATTATGTACGGCATTGGGATGCCAGCCTGGAGATCTTTTGGAACATATAACAGACCGATGAAAGAATAGAGTATAAGAGGATGTTGGTTAACTCGAAGATGTGATTCCGTCGTATAACATCATATTCAAGCAGCGGCTCCTTCGGAGCCTTGGTCTGCGGATGGATTTCGGAGAGAGATTTCAGCAGACAACCCCTTTGGGGTTCATGAATACAGGAACGTTATGTGACATAAACCTATTACATTTTAGGAGTAAATAATGAATATCACTTTCTCGAAATGGGTGCAATATTATCGAAGAAATAATCAAAACCTCAAATATATTCATTGGGATGACAACTATAAATTAACAACTAATGAAAGAGAAATAATCATTAAGTCAATTCAACAGTTTCAATTAGGAGAAAACTCTGAAGGTAAACATCTAATTAAACGTGCGCAAGAATATGTACATCAGACACAAGATCAGGATTACTATGAAGCACTTATAGAATTCATTAAAGAAGAACAGAGGCACGCTAGAGATCTAGGCAGATTTATGAAGGTACAGGGAATCCCACTCCTTCGTAGACATTGGGTGGACAATGTATTTAGAAGATTACGTCGATATGCGAGTCTAGAACAATCAGTCATTGTTCTATTAACTGCTGAGATCATTGCTAAGTTGTACTATAAAGCTTTGCAAAAATCTACAAAGTCAGAAGTATTAATAGATTTATGTAATCAGATTTTAAGTGATGAGGAGAAACATGTTCAGTTTCAATCCGAAACACTTCATAAATTTGCTCAAAATAGAAACGTTCTCTTTAACAGAATAGTTTATATCCTTCGTAGAATCCTTTTTGAAGGAACGTTAATTATAGTGTGGTATCAACATAAGCCTGTATTTAAAGCTGGGGGATATAAACTCAAAAGTTATTACTATGAATGCCGTCATGAGTTTAACTTAACAAAGAAGATTATAGCTAATTCACAGTAGAGGTTTAAGTCAGATAACATTATGTCCAAGCTTTGGGTCCTGACGCTCCCTCGGTCAGCCCGAAGGGAATTGGCAGGGAAGTGGAATCAGGTGGAAACATCCGCACCGATTAACCGCATCGAGGTCGCCCTAACGTGGCTTAACTCGGTGGGGCGTCGTGGATACAGTAACGTTATAAGAAATCAGCGTATAAAAATACAAAATAAATTATTCAAACTCTGAATAGGAGTGAAATCATGCTGGAAGCGGTTATTTTCGATATGGATGGTACACTATTTCAAACAAACAAAATCTTAGAGTTATCGTTAGAAGAAACATTTTCTGTCTTGAGGTCTCGTAATGAATGGTCGAGTGAAACTCCAACTCAAAAATATCGTGAAATTATGGGAGTTCCTCTACCAGTAGTTTGGGAAACGTTATTGCCGAACCATTCAAACGAAATCAGACGAATTGTAGACGAAATCTTCTTGGAGAAGTTAATTGCAAATATTAATTATGGCAACGGTGCACTTTATCCGCATGTCAAAGAAGTTTTTGATTTTTTAAAACAGGAAGGCTGCTTAATTTTTATTGCAAGTAATGGACTAATTGAATACCTCAATGCTATCGTTAACTGTTACAAGTTAAATAATTGGGTGACAGAAACCTTTAGCATCCAACAAATAGGGACTCAGAATAAGGATGACTTAGTTAGATATATCCTTATGAAATATCACATCAACAACGCTGCTGTAGTTGGCGACAGGATCTCTGATATCAATGCAGCAAAAAACAATGGATTGAAGGCTTTTGGTTGTCGTTTTGACTTTGCCCAAGAATGGGAGCTTAAACAAGCGGATTATATTATTGATGATTTACTTGAATTGAAAAAATATATTTAACATCATGGGAAGTGGAATATTTGTGTAAGTATTTTCGAAGAAGACGCTGACATCCTATAACATCATCATATTCAAGTAGCGGCTCCTCACGGAGCCTTGGTCTGCAAGGATTTCGGAGAGGAATTTAAGCAGACACCCCCTTCGGGGTTCATGAATACAGGAACGTTATGTCCCTAAGAGCTTTAAAACATAATGACACTTTTTGGAGGTTAATTGATGGGAGCATGGGGAACTGGAATTTTCGAGAACGATGATGTATTAGATTGGAAGGCAGATTTACTTGATTCTGATGACATCGATTTAATTGAAGAGACGATTGAAGAAGTATTAGAAGAAGATTATATTGAGTCAGATTTAGCTTCCAATGCTTTAGGCGCAATTGAGATCCTTGTAGCATTACAAGGTAATCCTGGGAAAGAAATTTTGAATAATCAAAGTAATACAGAGGATCTATATGACTGGATCGATAAACATAAAGGTAAAGGAAAAAAACTCATTTCAAAAGCTAAACGAGCAGTTAAGAAAATTAAGAAAGATTCAGAACTAAAAGAGCTATGGGAAGAATCAGAAGAATACCCAATCTGGTTAAATACAATAAATGACTTAGAAAATCGATTATAAAGAAATTGATAGCTTTTCGAGAAGCGGGAACTTCACATAACAAAATATTCAAGCTGTGGCTCCGTTGGAGCCTTGGTCTGCTGGAAGGGTCCCAATGAGGCAATTTCGGCAGACAACCCCTTTGGGGTTCATGAATAAAGAAACGGGGATTTCAATGAGTAGCTTGTTACTAACCTCTTGTGGTTTTTATACTGAAGATATTAAAAATCAATTTCTGGATTTTATTGATGGAGATATTTCTCAATTAAAAGTCTCAATTATTACAACAGCATCCCCTAGAAAAGAAACTAATAGATATGCACAAAGAGCAATGCAAGAGTTCAAGGACATGGGATTTCAGCATATCAATTTTGTAGATATTGAATTTGATGACCCGCAAATTCTCTTACATAGAGATGTTATATATATTAATGGTGGAAATCCATTTACATTATTGTATTACGCGAAGAAAAGTGGTGCTGATGAAGTTATTAAAACACTGGCTGCACAGAATGTAATTATAGTTGGAGTAAGTGCAGGAACGTTATTACTGGGGCCGAATATTAACATTGTGGATTTCTTTACTCCACAGATGAACACAATGAATTTAACGGATTTTAAGGCATTAGGTGTAACCGACAAGCTTATTTTTCCTCACTATGATAGAGAGGACGTATTTAAAGATAGTACTGATAAAACAATTGAAGAGAGAATAGTAGAATTTGAATGCAATGAGAACTGTAAGGTGACAAGGCTTAAAGATGAAGAATATATCTCAATCTTAATGAACCGAGCACATTGAAAGTAGCTCGAAGAAGCACCTGAAATCTTGCCAACAGCGTATTCACGCTGCGGGGCTACGGCCCTTGGTCTGCCAGTGGGTTTCCAGCAGACAACTCCTGCGAGGCTAAGTCTTCGACCCAGTCGCTCCTGTAAGTCTCTCGGGTTCGTGAATACAACAACGTTAGCCGAAAGAAGTTCTTATTTTAGGAGGAGTCTATATGATATTAGAAAAAGTTATAAATAGAATTGCAATACAAAGTGAATATAAGGATTTGGTTGATAAGTATATAGATTATATACTTAACGAATTTAAAGGTAAGATTCATAGCATTTATATGTGTGGCTCGATTCCAAAAGGAACGGCTACACCTTTTAAGTCAGATGCAGACTTTACTATTGTATGTGTAAATCCCAAAGATATTGATTACGAAAGATTGTCAAATATCAAAGACAGGCTTTTGGAAGAATATCCAGTCGTAACTAAGATTGATACGACCATTTGCTCGATGGACGATGTATTAAGCAAACCGAATGAGTGGGGTTTTTGGGTTAAGGTCATTTGTGTTTGCATGTATGGTCATGACGTTGGTGAAGAAGTACCACCGATCATTATTTCTCCAGAGTTCATTTTAGACTTAAATACAGAGACCAAGGAGGAAGTAGATCGTATACATCGTTTACTTTCTAATGCTAGTGATGACACAATGAAAACTAGATATATTAAAGGTTATTCTAAGAGATTAATTCGTGCATTATACTCTTTGGTTTTAATAGATACAGGTGTATGGCAAGATGACATTATTAAGATGAAGAATGCCATATTAAACTATTGCGAGATTGACTCCGCTTTAGTTGATTATCTGTATGCTTGTTACTTGGATAGTAATGTACTTGTTGAAGAGTTTCTGGGAATTGCAGATGAAGTATATAGCTATTTTGAGAACGCTTTAAATACCATGGCTGCTTCCAGAAATTCATTTGGCTAACAACATATTGACGCTCAGGGTCATTCTGAGAAGCGAGTGACCACATCCAGCCCCCTAAGCCCGTCGGGACGTCACTGCATTAGGTGTCGGCAAGTCTCACAACTATAAGCAGCGACTCTAAGGGGCCAGGACGTCGTCAATACAAAACGTTAGATGAAATTATTGCAAGCAAAATCAAAGATAAATAATAACTTTTGAAGGAGAAGCCTAGATGAAGATTGCAATTCTAACTGATATTCATGGTAATTATCCGGCATTGAGTGCGGTATTCTCTGATATTGATTTCCGTGGAGATATCGAACATAATTTGAATCCTGGAGCTTTAGGTTGTAATGATCATGCGATTGCAAGATACGCGATAGTAGAACTGCAAAAAAGAACAATGAGTATTCAACTGATAGGAACCACGTATGACAATAAAGCATTTTTGGAGTCCTTTGAGCAGTTAAACGTTCCAGACAGAGAGTTTATGATAAAAGCTTTTCATGGGAACCAACTTGAGAGAGATTTCAAAGATGGCAATAAAATTCATGCAAATTAACTAAAAGAATAGGAGGTGATTCCATTGGTAAAAAAATAAAATGAGAAAATCTATATGTTAAATTTAAAATAGCATGCAGATTTTCTCTTTACTATTGAAAATTAAATATAGAGGAGAACTGACATGCTAAATAAATTAAGTGAATCGGTCTATTACTTATCTAACCAAAATGATCAAGAAAGACCAACCTTAGGGTTAGTTTGCGGAGATAAATATAGCCTTGTCGTAGATGGTGGGAATTCCGTTCAACACGCTAGAGATTTTTTACAAGAAATAAGTAATTTAAATGTACCACCCATTAAATATTTGGTCATAACTCATGCGCATTGGGATCATTTTTTAGGAATGAATGAATTTAATGCTACGATCATTGTTAATAGTTTAACCCATCAAAAAATGAATGTTTGGAGGAACTATTCGTATGATGATCGTTCTCTCAATGCATATGTAGAATCTAATAAAATAAATTTACAGTGTATGGAGATTATACAGAGGGAAGTACCAGAAAGAGATTCTTTTAAATTAAATACTCCAGATATAGTTTTCAATGGGTCTCTCAATATTGATTTGGGGAACAAGGCATGTACTATTGAAACAATTAGAAGTACTCATACAGATGATTCAACAATCGTTTATATTCCGGATGAAAAAGTTATCTTTTTAGGAGATAGTGTTTATGGAACAACTACAAATTCATTATTTCATTACAAAAACTCTCAATTAATGCCTATGATAGAAGATATTCAAAAGTATGATGCGAGCCATTTCTTACTTGGTCATGAATCTATTTGTGATCTCGATGAGATGAATGTATTTTGGAAAGAGCTCACCATCTGTAGTAGAGCCGCAAAATCTACATCATTAGACAGAGCCCTAGAGTCTTTTGAGAAAGATAACCATAGGAGTCCTCAGGGAGATGAGCTTTTCTTCTTAAAAGCCTTTGTTAATGATCAAGTATTAAAATCACAAAAGAAATTAACAGACTAAAAGTGAATCCAAGAAGTTACTGACATCCTATAACATTTATTCACGCTGTGGGGCATACGCCCTTAAGTTGTTAGATGTATAATCATGGAAGAAGCTCGAACAACATACGCCCCATCCATGGATAAGAGCTATCTAAGGTTGGGGCGTTTCGTGAATAAATAAAGGTTATGCGCCATTACCGGTAAATATTAAAGATAAAATATTTAAAGGAGATTAATTTATGAAAGGTAAGATACTCTTATTATTTTTTATTACGATAATGTTTTCATCTTGTCAAGATAGTAGTCAACCGACTACTTTAAACAGCGAAACTAATTCAATAATGAATTCTGAACTGCCTCCTGATGTTGTGAGTACAGGTGATGGAACAGAATCAAAAGAAATAACGGAAGGTCTATCAGATACTGCTAACAATAAAAAAATATTACCCATGAGCATTGGGAACCTTGATTTGAAAGGAGAATTTTATGATGAAATGCTTCGAAATCCTATAGATCATGATTATGAAGTGGAATTTAATGAATTTCAAAATTCCAAAGAGATTATTACAACATTGGAATGGGGGGCATTTGAAAGCAAATATACAGAGATTTGGGATAAAGAGTTGAATCAAATATATAAAACGCTTCTTTCTAAGTTGGATAGAGAACCAAGAAAAGCACTTATTGAATCGCAGAAAGAATGGTTACAGCATCACTTAAGGGAAACAAAATTTGTAGAGAAGACCTTTATTGATAATGGTTACCTTGGATCAAAAGGATCAGTAAGCCTAACAACAGTTATACGGGAGAGAATTAGGGAAAGAACAATGCAATTATTTGAATATCGATATTTGTTAGATGATGAAGTTGAGTTTTTATACCAAAGTAAAAAATAGAGTTGGAATCTGGATCACAGGTTTTAGGTGATGCTTAAAAGAGTAACGGCACATAACAATGTATTCAAGCTGTGGGATGGATTACGAAGAGGAATTTCAGCAGACAACCTTTCGGGTTCATGAATACAGGAACGTTAAAACGAAGAAATTTATATTGCGAGTTGATTCATTGAAGTATTCAACTGTAGTTCTTGACTTGGACGGAACATTATTAAATTCAGAAAAAGAAGTATCTAAGAGAAACTTAGATGCTGTCTTATCTTGTTATCAGAAAGGAATGAGAATAATATTCGCAACAGCTCGACCGCCCAGGGCGGTTAATTGGTTTCTTCCACAAGAACTAGTAGATATCGGGGCTTTTGTATATTACAACGGAGCTCAAGTGATATGTAAGGAAACCAAGATAGAAATTAATGAATCAATCCCTGCTAATGTAACTGCAGAAATTCTTGATTACTGCTTGAAGTGTGACCCTCAAATTGAGCTGACGATGGAAGTGAAAGATGAGTGGTTTAGTTTAAGAGAGCTTGATTATATTACCTCAATGAACACACAATCAAACCCCATAGTAAAACCCTTAAAAGAATTAAAGCAATATGGTGCTACGAAGATACTTCTTTCTGGCAATAATCACAGTTCTGGATTGTTTGAAAAATTCGAGGGTAGAGTGAATATACTAATTACGGATAATAATCAATTAATACAAATCATGCCTCTTCTGGCATCTAAGGAAATGGCAATTACTAAACTCTGTGAATTATATAATGTAGAATTGGATTCCGTTATTGCATTTGGTGATGACCATAATGATGTAGGCCTCTTTAAAAAGGTAGGATATTCTGTTGCTATGGGGAATGCGATTAGAGAATTGAAGGAAATTGCTGATGAAATAACCGCTAATAATGATGACAACGGTGTAGCTGTATGTTTAGAAAGATTTTGTGGGTAACTCAAGGTAACCTCATCTAACAATAAATTCCTACATCGTCGCGTTCGCTTCTCGCTCGCCAAGAGGGATATCAGAGAAGTTGATTCAGGTGACATATTCAACCAGCTAAGCCTATCGACCCGTTCCCTACGGTCACTTAAGCTGTTGGACGTCATGAATGCGCGAATGTTAGATGAAACCTATTATTTCAAGCAGAAAGAGGAGAAGTCGGTGATAGAAATTTCTCAATTAGCACCATCAGAACCGATTAAAATTATTATAGGTGCTTCATCGCAGAATTATAAAGGATGGGTATAAACACAAGAAAAAGATCTAAACTTATTAAGAACAGAAGATTGGGAACAAAGTTTCAAAGATCGGAGAATTGATGCCATACTATCAGAACATGTTTGGGAGCATTTGACTTATGAAGAAGGCATTTAAGCTGCAAAAATTTGCTACAAATATTTGAATAGGGGAGGCTATATTCGTTGCGCAGTTCCCGATGGATATTTTCCAAATGAAGAGTATCAGACCATCGTAAAGGTTGGTGGGCCAGGGCCATTAGAGCATCCTGCAGCAGGTCATAAGATAGTACATAACTATAAAACAATAACGAATATGTTTAAGGAAGCTGGCTTTGAAGTAGAGTTATTAGAGTATTGTGATGAAGCTCATCTAATATATTATTCACGCTACGGATATTCGTCCTGGGTTCGGCATTCACAGTGGACATCCACGCAATGGGGCGTGAATACAAAGACGTTAGACGAAACTCTTTAAATTCGGAAAAATATCCAGCAATTTGCTCCAGGAGGCTGAAAAACATTGGGAATTAAAAAGACTAAGATCATTGCTATTGCAGCAGTATCAGGGGGCGGAAAAACCACTATTACATCACGTCTAACCCAAGTGCTAAATAATTCAACAACCTTATATTTCGATGATTATGATTTAGAAGGACCCGACGATGTTGTTGACTGGGTTGAGCGGGGTGCTGACTGTAATGAGTGGAACCTAAAGCCACTAATTTCTGATCTGAGAAATCTTATTTCTTCAAAAGATACGGAATTCATATTATTAGATTATCCATTTGCAAGGTTACACGACAAATTGAAAGACATTGATCTGACTATTTTCATAGATACACCGCTTGATATAGCAATGGCAAGAAGAATATTAAGAGATTTTAGAGACAAGAATGCAGAAGCTATTTTAGAAGACTTAAGTCTTTATCTATCTGGCGGGAGAAGCGGATATGAAAGCATGTTGAAGACGATAAAACCGAATTCGGATCTGATTATTGATGGTTTACTACCTACAGAGGAAATAGTTAACATCATATGTGATAGGATACAGAGTTGATATCAAATATATTCGAGCATCCCAAAAGAATCGCCTAGCAACTTATCTAAGCAGCGTTGCTGACACTCCTTAGTCTATCCATGGATACGGGAAAGAGCGGAATTAGACAGGGTAACCTGTACTACGACTAACTGAGTTTAGAAATCCTAGATACACGAACGTTGTGAAATCACATTAATCTCAAGGAGAATTATATGAAGACGACTATCTATATGGTTAGGCATGCTGAATCGCCATACGATGAAGGAAGTGAAATTACCAGAGGACTAACCACTAAGGGCAAGAGGGATGTTGAAAAAGTTACTGAAATACTCAAAGAAGAAGAAATAGATGTCATTATATCCAGCCCATATAACCGGGCAATTCTTAGTGTCGAAGGATTGGCACAATACTTGGAATTAGATATCATTACATTTGAGGATCTCAGGGAAAGGTTTTTTGCTGGAGAAATTATTGAAAGTGCTGAGTTAATGTCAGTTATTAGAGATGAATTTTATGATTTTGATTATTCATTACCAGGTGGGGAGTCTAATGCTGATTGTCAGAATAGATCGATATCAGTGATTAAAAACATATTAAAAGAACACGCTGGGAAGAAAATAGCTATTGGAACACATGGACTTGTAATGACTTTGATGATGAATTATTTTGATTCAAGTTACGGTTTGAATTTTTTAGATCAATTAAAGAAACCAGATATTTATAAATTACATTTTGAGAACTTTGAATTAAAAGATGTAATAAGACTGTGGAATGAATAAAGATATTGTCAGGGAAACGATCGCAACCGGACACATTTTTATAATTTCCGAGATATGGAAAGGAAGAAGCATATGAATATTAGAACAATCAATGCGAATGGAATAGAGATTGCCTACGTCACTAGTAGTGACAAGTTAATCGTCGATGTTCAGTCCGCTTTAGATATACTGGCGACGGTTAGTTATCAAGCGGATAGTAATCGTATTATTATACACAAGTCGGAAGTTTGTGATGAATTCTTTGATTTGAAAACACGTCTTGCCGGAGAAGTCCTTCAAAAGTTCATTAACTACCAAACCAAGATTGCAATTATTGGTGATTTTTCGAGCTATTCGAGTAAGAGTCTTAAGGATTTTATATATGAAAGCAATAATGGAAAAGATATATTCTTCCTGCCTGATGAAGATCAGGCTATTGCAAAACTGAGCAAGGCTTAAGCCAATTCACTCGATGTATTCTGAAAGCGTTCTTAAAATGATTCCTGTTTATGAACGATTAAAACAAAGTGAGGTGTACGGATGAGTTATAAAGCTATTCTCATAGACCAATTAAACGCCTGTTATCATGATAAGAGCTGGTTTATTCCGCTTCATGATATTTTGACAGACCTCAATGCGGCGGAGGCCGCTTATGTAAAGAATGAGGGGGAGCATTCCATTTGGGCGATCGTCAATCATCTTATTTTTTGGAATGAGAAGTGGCTTGAGAGATATAATGCTGAACAGATTGGCGGGCAGGATTCCACTAATAATGATGATACATTTCACGTAGATCCGTCTAAAATTAATGATTTGGAATGGAAAAAGGCATTAAATAGACTGGAAACCGTCTTTAGTGATTGGACCAGGGCGCTCGAGGATAGCGAAGAACACAAATTGGTCCAAGAAATCCCATCCTATTTTAATGCGCCGTGGTGGGGAGTCGTATCAAATCTATGTATTCATAATGCTTATCATATTGGTCAGATCATGCTGCTCAAAAAAACAATGAAACATCCGTAGCAACCGCAGTGATACTTTTATTAAACATAACCTCTGTATAAGGAAGTGATGACGATGGAAAAAGGCAAAATTATTTTTTTGAACGGTGTAACCAGCTCTGGTAAAACTTCATAGTAGAAGCGATGCAAACGTATTAAATCGGAGATAAACATCTCCAAACGGATTACTGGAAGTATCTGAGTGAAGCCATCATCATGATGTATCACACGGCAAAGTTATTTTCCGATAGCGGGAAGCATGTTCTGATCGATGGCGTCGATTATGCTTTGGAATGATGAATCGGACCGAAGAGAACATATAGAGCAGTGAATCATTTCAAAAAAAGAAGGGGGAAATGTAATCATGATCAAAGAGATTGGCCCTTTGCTTCAAACTTTTGAAGAATGGGCGTTGTTTGTCAAGACGATGACTCATCTCGAGGAGAGGATATGGAATTCAAGCATGGAAGAAGGGAAATGGACGATAAAATCCATTGTCAGCCACATGATGTTATGGGATCGATATTTTTACAAGGAAGCGATCGAGAAGATTGCTTTGAAGCAGCCAGTTACGTTGAAACATATGAATTATGAAGAGTTTAATCGCAAAGCAATCGAGTACGGAAATCGTATGGAAGCGTCCGAAATTGTAAATAAGGCTGTCACGTACCGCCATAAAATTATGAATGACATTCGAGGATTAACGGAGGAACAGCTTTATCAGACGTATTTGAACGCAGAGGGTAACGTATTTTATATTCCCCAATATCTTAAAGATTTTATATGGCATGACCAGCATCATATGGAACCGTTGAAGAAATATCTTGCCAACCTTGAAGCGTAAATGATCTAGCCGGCAGGGGGCGGTACGGAATGCAGCATGTGGCGTAATTTGAATATAATACGTATCCCAAACCAGGGAGGGATTGTAGTGAGTACTCATACGATTGAATTAACTCAAGAAAGTCTGATCGGTTCATTTACCAATAAGGTAACTCCCATTTTGAGCGTGAAATCTGGTGACTCCATTCGTTTTCAGACGCTGGATGCGGGCTGGGGAACGGGTGTGAGTTATACGGAACGCATGAATCCTTTTGATCGACAAGGTGAAAAAGATGGAGGTCATGCATTAATCGGTCCGATCTATATCGATGAGGCGAAGCAAGGGCAGACGTTGGAGATTGTTTTCAATGAGATCGTACCCGGGAGTTACGGGTTTACTTCCGCCGGCGGATATCCGAACTGGCAGAACCAAAAGTTACATCTAACAGAGGTTGAAGAACTGTCGCTGAATTGGACACTTGATCGCCAAACGATGAGTGGAACCTGTGAAATAAACGGAACACCCTTCACTGTATCTCTGGCGCCGTTCATGGGTGTAGTGGGCATGCCGCCAGAGTCGGGAGGAATTCATGCGACTTGGCCACCTCGCTATTGTGGAGGGAACATCGACTGCAAGGAACTAGTGCAGGGAAGCAAGTTATACTTACCTATCCCCGTAGACGGAGGTTATCTCGCGATTGGTGATGGTCATGCACGTCAGGGAGATGGTGAAGTCAGCTGTCAGGCCATTGAATGTCCAATGGAGGTTGTGGATATCACGATCAACGTGATTGATAATATGATTTTGACCAATCCTCGTGCACATACCCCATCCGGCTGGCTTACCTTCGGTTTTCATGAAGATCTGAATGAGGCTACCGTTCAAGCATTAGACGGGATGCTCAATCTGATGGGTGAGTTGTACGGACTAGATCGAGTGGAAGCGATTGCACTTGGAAGCGCGGTAATTGACCTGCGTATCACCCAAATTGTGAATGGCGTGAAGGGTGTGCATGCTATCCTTCCACATGATGCTTTTAGGTAACTTGAGGCCTGTTTTACGTCGTATTAGATGAACTTGGGGGTCGATAAATTGAAAGGCAGACCACAGATCGTTATAGATATTGCAGGTGTATTGTGGGAGACATTAATTGCAGATGAACACTGTAATTGGATAAATGAAGTTGAGTCAAGGTTGTTCATCAATGAAAAACTAATATAATTCACAATTACGAACTACACTCCAAATTGCTTTAGATGATGATCTAAATGTTTATAGATGCCTATACCCCATTGCTCAGGAGTTAATCTTCCGAAAAAAGGATGGGGGTGAGCGGAACATTTTTCTGGACCACCACGTTGGAAAGTTGCAATCTTTTGTTTTAGTTTCTCTTTCTCTACCATAAACTCTCTGTTGTCTTCTATGATAATTGTTGGGATGGTCGACATATTATGCGGTAAGGGCTTTTCATTATAAAACATCGATTTGGCAAACCTTCCAACGAACCTCCCCAGCAATCCTCTAGGTGGAAAAGCATTCCCCATGGGAATGTCTTGAAATGCTGAGCAGTGAGCCATCATTTGAGCGACCTGCATAGTTCCCCATACAGGCTTGGAATTTGCATTGAGTTGATCAATACGCTCCACGATTTCCGCAGCATGCGTTTTATTGAAGATACTTTTCATAGGAACACCCCAATCATCATTTTGGAAAACGAACATGACAATATGGGTATTTTAACCAATTTGAATCAATTTAACAATGGATAGATTTGTTGTTTCTCCAGTTAACCAATGAAAGTTTCAAACTAAGACTTTGCTGTATGTTCTTTAGGAGTAGTGATTTACAGCAAGTTATGGCAAAAAAATAGAAAGGAGGAACGGCCCAAGTGACTTACGATATCTTATTACAAAAATTCAATAATATAAAAATAGTTAAACTTACAGGCGGCTATACCAACACCACACTTTTACTTGAAGGTTCCAATCCGTTAGTCATTGCAAAAATATATAGTAATAAAAATATAGATGCGAGGACAGAAGTTAGTTGTCTAACCTTTTTAGACAGTGCTGGAATAACTCCTCGAGTTCATGATTTTTTTGAAGAAAACGAATTACTATTTGTCATCATGGATTACGTTCCTGGGCTTAATGGTCAAGAACTTCTAGAACAAGGGGACCTAGATCAACGGAGAACAATATTTGAGCGACTTGGAACATTTCTGGCCAGAGACGTACATTCTCTCAAGCGGGATAACTATGAAGGGGATTTGCCGCTTATGAAACTGTTTGATCCCAAAACTGATGAGTACGATCTTGTTCCTGACCATTTGAAGAAATCGGTCGAACATGTTCTTAGTGTACCGGGTACAGGAAAATCAACCTTAATTCATGGAGATTATGGGCCACATAATGTAATTATCTCAAATGATTCGATGCACATTATTGATTGGGAATGGGCAGCATGGGGCCATCCCTTGTATGATGTTGCATGGGTCGTATGGTTTGTGAATCTTCATTATCCGCACTTCGCTAAGGAACTGACAGAGGTTTTCTTGAACGCGTATAAATCACATTCAGATGTTCCAATAACAAACGATTTAATCAAGGCTTATTCAACATCCAAAGTGATACATATATTAAATCGAATCAAGTACGCAAATGCAGATGTAAAGGCGGAATGGCTACGGAGGTTGGAGTGGACTTTACAGACTCGTTTTGTATAAAACGTGTTTAGTACAATGAATGTTGTTCGAAACTACATTCGTGAAATGAATTTAAGAAACAGAGCGTTGGATGAAGCTCATAATTATGATGATACAAGAGAACAGAAGTAGTATATGATATAACATAAAAAGGAAGGGGCAGATATACATGATTACATTTCAATATTTTGAACCAAAAGATTTTGATCAACTGATTGAATGGAGTGGGGACGAAGCGTTTCTGCTCCAGTGGGCCGGGCCTGGATTCCATTATCCACTTTCCAGGGAGCAACTATCGGATTATTTGCATGGTGCGAATGATAAGAACACTTCGAATAAGTTCATATATAAAGTGATGGATGAATTGACTCAGGAGATTGTGGGCCATATTGCTCTCGGCGGTATCGACCGATATAATCGTTCAGGGCGCATAGGTAAGGTGCTCCTTGGCAAGCCATATCAGGGTAAAGGCTATGGGAAGCAAATGATCGATGAGGCGCTTCGAATTGGATTCGAAGAGGAGAATTTGCATCGGATCAGTCTGGGCGTATTTGATTTTAATACCTCAGCCATCCGGTGTTATGAAAAAGCGGGCTTCGTGCGAGAAGGACTTACTCGCGATGCCAGAAGATATGAAGATACATTCTGGAATCTAATCGAGATGAGCATTTTAGAAGATGAATGGAAAAGAATAAATGCCACCTAATGCACCTAAGGAGCATAACCTTGTGAGTAGAAGCTTATTCCATGGTTGTGCTCTTTTGTAACATTCAGATTGGTGGATAGGATTCGTTTTTGATAGACTGATTATAAAAATTACTAGAAAATGAGAATTAGATATGAACAGGTTGGAAAAGTGCGGGGAAACGATCTAGTAAAGGAAGTGATGAAATGATCATTATGATTAACGGAGCGTTTGGTTCCGGAAAAACTTCGGCAGCAGAAGCACTTCAACCTTTGATTGCAAACAGCATGATCTATGATCCTGAAGAAATTGGTTATATGCTCAGAAAACTTCTCCCGGAGAATTGCAGAGAGGAGAGGGAACGGACGGATGATTTCCAAGATATCGAACTATGGAGAGTTCTAACCGTAAAGACGGCAAAAGAAGTAAAGCAGAAATACAATAAACACTTAATCATTCCCATGACCATCTATAAAGAGGAAAACTTTCATTACATCTATAACGGGTTGAAAGAGATTGATCGGGACATTCACCATTTTTGCCTAACGGCTACAGAGGAGACAATTTATCATCGTTTGGCTAAACGTGGAGATGAATTTGGAGGCTGGCAGTATCAACAAGCACCAAAGTGTATTGAGGCTTTCAAGGATGATAAATTTCAAACCCGCATTGTTACCGATCATCTGGAGACCCGTGAAATCATAGATATCATATTGAAGAAGGTCCTATCTAAATAATTACCATTCGTTTTTAATAGGAGGGTTTTATGATGATGATTGTACATTATGATGTTGAGCCTAATAAAGAAGGGAGATTTTCGCTACCTCCTGATTTAGAGAAAATGCGGTGAGTTCGGATTTCTTAGATAGATGCTGGTATTGTTGAAGAAAATGAACAGAAGAGGATGGATGGTAATTGATGATAGTGACTTTTGAAGAGGTACCGAGCAGGACCTCCCTGAAATTAGAACTATTTATAACTACTATGTATTGAATACAACGATTTCGTTTCATATGGAGGAATTAGATCTTGATCAGATTAAAACCTCTGTCATGAACAAGGATACGCGTTATAAAACTTATATAATCCTTGAAAATAATCAAATGATGGGATAATCATTATTTGATAGAAAACTGGATATTGCAAGTTTCCAAAAAATATTGTGATGGATTGTTGGAGGGGTAACGATGTCTCGTATTTATGGAGAAAGAATTGTGTTAAGAGAATATCAGGATGCTGATTTGGATTACATCAAACAATGGGTGAACGATCCGGAAATTACAGTGACTTTATCAGATAATTTTTTGTTTCCTCATTCGAATTATGAAACGGAAACCTTTTTCAGGACAATGGTTGAAGGCAAGTCTTCAAATAAAAGTTTTATTATCGGATTAAATGATTCGCTAGACTATATAGGTCAGATTGATCTGTACAAAATTGATTGGAAAAACCGCTTTGCATCTTTAGCAGTTGTAATAGGGAGAAAAGAATTTTTAGGTAAAGGTTATGGGAGGGAAGCAATCCGTGTACTACAGAAATTTGTCTTCGAAGAGCTAAATTTAAATAGATTAGAACTTGAGGTGTACGAGTATAATGAGATTGCTTACAAGTGTTATTTAAAATGTGGCTTTAAAGAAGAAGGAAGATACAGAAAGAAGATATATAAAATGGGGAAATACTGGGATGGTGTTTGCATGAGTATCTTAAAAAATGAATATGAGCAGTCATAGTCTCAGGAGACATCTCATTAGCTTTATTCAGGCAAAAATCAAAAGATAATTGTACTAATATTTAAGCATAAGAAGGGTGAACAAATGAACAGAGGCATACATTTTAAGATTCCAAATACCTACGGTAGCTTTCTTGGGGAGATTTTAAAACCAATGGATATAGTTAATTTCGATTGGTTTATTGGTGAGGAGGAGTCATATTTCGTTGTTGAAGATACGTTAGGGGATAGTCTTTTTCCAGATATGGTTATTGGTATGAGTGGGGAAGAATTACAAAAGATTATTGATAACTACAAGTATTATTTAATATTTGCGAATTTAAAGGCATATCCAAAGGGTACAAAAATAACAGATGTAATCACCTATGAAGAATATATGGTGAGTGACTGTCAGATGATTCTTCTTGTGATCGATAGTATCTACGTCACGATTTATTGTAAAGATCTAGAAAAAGTAGAAGAATTATATAATCATATAAATAGAAAGGGATTTGAATCTCTGGAATATTTAACGGATGAGAATGATACGAGGACTAAACTGTCTGTCTGGTGATCAAGGTGCATGGGATTAACTGCCAAGGTTAGATAGACCCTCCCATGATATTTGAATATTTATGAATACAATTACATTGTATGAGGGAGGGATTTCACTTTGTCTGATTATTATTGGGATGACCAAATTGATTATCTGAAGAATACACGGTGGCTTTACTATAACGATGATTATCTTGAGTTTTTGGTTCAACGTGTATGGAAGATTGAAAAGTCAGTAGATATTATCGACTATGGATGTGGTTATGGCTATCTCGGCCTGAAGCTGCTTCCTTTATTACCCGAAGGATCAACCTATACTGGTTTGGATAAAGGAGAAGAATTGATTAAGCAAGCCAAAGAGATTTTCTCAAAAACTTCTTATCAAACGACTTTTATAGTAGATGACATTGAAACGATGCAAGTGAAACTTCAATACGATATTGCGATGAGTCATGCCTTCTTATTACATATGACAGAGCCTATCTCCGTTCTTCAGAAGATGATCGACAGTGTAGTAGATGAGGGTAGAATCATATGCTTTGAACCCCATTGGATCGCTAATATGTCAAACTATGAATTACATGGACTTGAACAATCCAAGATTATTCAGCTAGGTGTTCTTCAAAAATTGTTCGAGGAGGATGCCAAACGGAGTGGTAGAGATGGAAATATTGGTATGAAGATTCCAATCCTGCTTAGTCAACTTGGCATGAGAAATGTAGAATGCCGGGTGAGTGACAAGGTTAACTTCTTAGATCAGCACATGGCAGATTCAGATAAGGAAAAGCTTTTTCATGCATTAAAAGAAGAAGGATTGGGACAAGAACCGAATGCCCGAAATGAACTAGTTGCTCAACTGATTGAAAGAGGACTGAATCCAGAAGAAGCGAATAGACAATATGAGGCAGAGAGTATTTTTTCTAGGAGCTTCAGTGAGAACTCATGGTTAACCTACGCTCCTAATATGAAAATTACATCGGGAATCGTAACGAGATTAGATAAGAGTTTTTCACATCGATAGTAAATCGCGAACAAACGATTTTGAAGTGAAGTGAATGCATAAGGAGCTGAGAGAATGATGGAGACAGAAAGACTCATATTTCGGAAATATACTAAAAATGATTTTGATTTACTTTTTGAGATGACAAGTGAGCCGAATATGATGAAGTTTATAAGACATGGAGGACCCTGGACGAAGGAAGAAACCATGCAAAGTCTGGAAAAGTTCATCAACTGGAATAAAGATAATAAGGGGCTGTTACTCGCATTCAATAAAGAGGATAACAAGTTCATTGGAACCTCTGGACTGATTCCTCAAACCATTGAAGGCGCTGATGAGCTTGGAGTTGGTTACTGGGTTGTCGAGCAATACTGGGGAATGGGTTACGGATACGAACAAGCAAAAGCATGGAAAGAATACGGCATAGATCACTTGAAACAGAGACGATTGATATCGTTAATTCAACATGGCAATGTGGGTTCTATGAAAGTCGCGCAAAAGAATGGCATGAAACACGAGAAGGATGTAGACATCATAGGGAAAATGTAGCTGTATACTCGATGGAGGTAAAGTAGATATGACTTTATTTCCTGAACTAGAAACTAAAAGATTGCTGCTAAGAGAGATTAGACAGAGTGATTCCCAAGACATATTTCATATTTTTTCTTCAGATGAAGTTACAAAGTTTTACGATGTAGAAAGTTTTACGAATACTAAACAAGCAGAAGATCTCATACAAAGATGGAATGAACGATTCGAAAATGGTCAGGTTCTCCGCTGGGGGATTGCTTTGAAGTCGGACGGTAGAGTTATTGGAACATGCGGATTTCATGGTTGGATGAAACAACATCATAAAGCTGTGTTGGGATATGAGTTAGCACCGGAGTTTTGGCGGCAGGGTTACATGACCGAGGTCACTCAGAAAATCGTTGAATACGGATTTGAGAACCTTGAATTAAACAGGATTGAGGCCTTTGTGGAGCCAGAAAACGCGGGATCAAGAACGTTGCTTGAGAAAATTGGCTTCAGTGAAGAAGGCATATTGAAAGAAAATTATTTTTGGAAAAATCGATTTGTTGATAATGCCCTCTATGCATTTTTGAAGAAAGATTATAAAGCCAACGTTTGTAAGCTAACAGACTAATGAACAAAGACGACAGGGGCGCCAGGAGAGTGTATGAGAATTCGAATTATTGGATCTTGTGGGAGTGGGAAATCAACATTAGCCAAAGAATTATCTGATAAGTACGGTATTCCTTCCTATGAATTAGACAATCTCATATGGGACAGAAGCGCCGAAAATCTGAGATATCCTGAACGGATCAGGGATGACTCCATCCAGTCTATTGTCAGTTCAGAGGCTTGGATCATAGAAGGAGTGCAGTACAAAGATTGGACTTTAAAATCCATTCAAGAAGCGGACTTGATTTTTGTATTAAATCCAAATGTTTTCATCAGAGATTATCGAATTATAAAGAGGTTTGTATTGTCCAGATTGGGTTTGCAATCGTGGAATTACAAGCAGTCATTCAAGAATTTATGCCAAATGATTGTGAAGTGGAACCATCAATATAATATGGAAGCAGCCATAGATGTAATTAATGAAAACAGCAAGACAGCAATGATCACTAAGAATAAAAGACAAGTTATACAGTTGATTGAACATCATTTGGAAGTGGTTGTGAATGAGAGTGAAAAAGAACGTTACGGGTAATCAAGGATTACCGAAAGAGGAGATATAGTAGGAGATATAAGTTCAACCAGTCACACGAGAGAATTGGGAAGAGGCGCTGAAGATCTCTTTATATGAACACCAAGTCCCATTACAGCGGAATTTGCTATAAAAGCACTTATTTGCACCTCTAAGCATTGACGATTTCCATTGGTATCAGGATACGCAAGGGATTGACGTCGGTGGTATTGGTTTGCGAATGAAGATCAAAGATATGTTGAAGTTTGGGGTTTTATACGAACAGCATGGAGTGTGGAATTCGAAACAACTCGTCCCTGCTGAATGGGTTTCTAAAACTCTAAATCCTTCACTTACTTCCGAATCCTTATATGGCTACCACTGGCGCATAATGAAAAATAAGAAGGAAGCAGAACACCCTGAAAATAAAACGTTTTATGCTATGGGCATGGGCAGAGGAAGAGGGCAATACATATTTGTTAACCAAAAACGAGGATTGGTTGCGGTAATTACAACGATTATATCCGATGACAGCTTGCCACCACTTCAGTGGTTTGAAAATTATATATTGAAAGAATAGTTGTATATGGGAGAGATAACATGAGCCACTGGTTTGATCTAGATGCAATTGATCCAGAGTTAATAAAATTTGCAGTTATGATCACGAAATACAACAATAAATTCATCATCATTAAAAATAGGAAAAGAGGAGGTTGGGAGATCCCAGGAGGCAACAAAGAAATAGGGGAAACCATTCTACACACTGCGAGTCGAGAACTCTATGAAGAGACAGGAGCAGTGCGTTTTGAATTAACACCTTATGGAGTATATGAATGGAATGGGAGTTTTGGTATGGTCTTTTATGCTGAGGTTAAATTGCTGGAGAGCTTACCGGAGTCTGAAATTGATGAAATAAAGCTTGTGGATGTATTACCTGAAGGCATGAACTTCGGAGATATGTTTTACCATTTCTCGGACAGATGGGATGGACTTGAGAACCATGAGCTTAAGAAATACACCATCGAAGTAAATCATTTGAAGGAGTTACCTGTAATTAAAATAAGCTACAATAGCCGTTCCAATGGATATGTCAAAATTAATTGAAGAGAACAAGATTGAAGGAGGACTCGCAACACCATGATAACGTATAGAACGTTGACCCTTGAAGATGTGAACCACTTACGTGAAATGGATCGCTCGGAACATATTGATCTCATATATGAAATGAGAGAGAACGGATTGGTTGAGCTAGAACAAGATCATGAGTGTTCAAACTGGGATGCAAAGCTTTTGGAAGAGATTCAAACTCGGTATATCTATGAACTAGAACAAGGCGGCATGGCATATGGCGCTTTTGCTGGGGATCAATTAATCGGATTTGGAGTACTGGCACATCAATACCGAGGGAAAGAATGTAATCAATTACAGATTGACTTGATGTATGTCTCGCGCTCCTACAGAAGACAAGGTATTGGAAAACATATTCTGAGCGAGTTAAGTGAAGAGGCAAAGAAACGTGGAGCGCAGTATCTGTATATTTCCTCCACAGAGACGAGATCGGCGGTATCCTTTTACAGAAGCCAGGGTAGTCAGATTGCAAGCGAGATTGATCAAGAACTTTATGACAAAGAGCCTAAAGATATACACATGATAAAGGAGCTGGGCACATGACAACGGTTGGTATACTCGGAACCATTCATAATCCAGAACTGAGGGAGCAATATCATTGTTCTCTTTCACTTTACAAGGATGTGATTCATGAGTTTAAGCCAGATATTATTTGCGGTGAAGTTCATCCACAGAGCTGGTTGAGGTATCTGGAGGACAAAAATGATAGAGGATACTGGGGAGAACCGGCCAGTGAATATTGGGAATTGGTCTTCCCTTTGTGCGAAGAGCAGGACATCACATTTGTCCCTATAGATTGGTTTGAATTAGATGTGTGGAATGCCTTTGATCCATTTAACGGCTATTCGAGCGAGGAACGAAATGAACTTGAACAACGGGATGATCATTGGTTTGCGGAGCAAATGGAGACGTCTAGGTTTAGCAAAATTCCTTTTAATTCAAAGGAATTCGATCGCGTAACCAAACAAAAGTATGCATGGTTAGGGAAGGTTAACCCGCAGGCACAGAACTTTCGTTGGGTTGTGCGTAATCAAATTATGATTCAAAGAGTCAAAAATACAGTTGAAGCACATCCAGGCAAAAGAATCCTCTGTATCATTGGAGCCGATCACAATTACATCTTCCAAGAAGAGCTGATGAAAGAACCCGTTGAATTGCTGTATCCATTACGGTGAAGGAACCGTTGTAGAATTACAAATGAAACTTATTATTTAAGGAGCATTTCATGCGCAAAAAAATACGGAAGATACTCAAGTGCAGCATATTCAGTATGATTTTAATGGTTATAGTAGCTCTGAGATTTCCCACATGGACACCCAAAATTAAAGGTGAGAACAGCATCAGCATGTTAGAGCAGGTCGAAATTAACGGTACAGGACATGAAGTCATGATCAGGGGGGTGACCGGAGTAATCCTATCCTGATTTTTGTGCATGGCGAGCCGGGATGGTCGGAGATTCCATACGTAAGGAAGTATCAGAAAGAGCTTGAGCAACACTTCACGGTGGTGCATTACGATCAACGTGGGAGCGGAAAGTCCTATCACTTTTCTGAAGATTACTCGAATCTGACGACAGATGTATTAGTAGATGATTTGTTAGCGTTAAGGAATTATGTAACTGAGGAGTTAGGTCAAGAGAAGGTTATATTAATTGGTCATTCATTAGGTACATACATCGGGATGAAAGCTGCGGCTAAAGCACCTACTCAGTTTCACGCTTATATAGGCATTGGACAGAGGGCTAATACGCTTCAGAGCGAACTGGAAAGTTTGGAGTACACGTACGAACAAGCGAAACAAGCCGGTAATGCAGAGGACGTTAAAAAACTGGAGCTAGTTCGAGGCTCGATCGAGCAAGGAAAGGAACTTACGCCTAGAATTCTTGTGCAAAAGTACGGTGGTGCAGCCAGACTCATCCATGAGAATAGCGATTATATTTCAGGATTCCTTTTCAATCCCGAGTATAATGGGCTGGATATGATTCGCTTTTATACAGGGGTTCTGAGTTTACAAGAAATCTTACTGAGAGAAGCATTGGATCAATATTTACCCGAAATTGTTGATCATCTTGAGATTCCTACCTATTTTGTGATGGGTAAATATGATTATATGACCACTGCGAATGCAGCACGTGATTATTTCGACGGATTCGATGCACCGATCAAAGAATTCGTTGTATTTCGGCGCATTACCCACAGTTTGAGGAGAAAGAAAAATTCGCTGATTGGTTACAAGAGTTATTCTAAGATGCCTTGAGAGGGGCAGATCCTATTGTTAGGTCAATTCATTGAGCTTGAAGAAGAGAGTGATGAGCGTTATCGGTGCTACATTCTGCAAAATACAGTGCAGATATTTAAACATTCCAATCTGGATGATGATTTAAACGATGTCCGATTTTATGTGTCCACAGATATGCAACTAAATTCGATTGCTAATGAAATAGAGTCCTACATTAAATGGTTTTCAACTTGTGAGACTGTATTTCGAGAATATTATGAGAATGAACTTCATGAAAAGGTACATAAGGATCGGTTTAATGAAATTGAAGTGTATCGTATAGATATAACATTTAACAGTTTAGCGGATTATGGAGCAACAATTGCTTGTGGAGACAATATCCTGCAAGATCACATCATGATTGTTGATTTTGATAGAGAGCAAATCCAAGCCATCAACTTAAATGGTTAAATGGAGGTTTTTGTAACAAATAGTCAAAAATCAGGAGAAAGATAGTGATTTATTTTCCAAAAATGTGTTATTATGTTGTGTGTAGGCGAATATTTGTTTTGTTTGATCGATAGAGAGGAGGGTGTGCATTCTCGTATCATTCAATCTGTATAAATAGATTAACCGCACTGCTTGAAGAAAAAATAAGATAAGCGGAGGTATGGTTATGTTCAAAAAATGGAAGAAGTTTGGCATCAGTAGCTTGGCGCTTGTATTATTGGCTACGGTGGCCTTTACCGGATGGAGCGCTAAAGCGTCTGCAGCGGATGCTTCGCAAATTGTGGCTGAGATGGGTGCAGGATGGAATCTGGGCAATCAGCTGGAAGCAGCGGTGAACGGCACACCGAATGAAACTGCATGGGGTAATCCTACGGTGACTCCGGAGTTGATCAAAAAGGTGAAAGCAGCAGGCTTCAAGTCCATTCGTATTCCCATTTCCTATTTGAACAACATTGGAAGCGCTCCCAATTATACAATTAATGCAGCATGGCTGAATCGAATTCAGCAAGTGGTGGATTATGCGTACAATGAAGGCCTGTATGTCATTATCAATATTCATGGCGATGGGTACAATTCAGTCCAAGGTGGATGGCTGCTCGTGAATGGTGGAAATCAGACGGCCATTAAGGAAAAGTATAAAAAGGTGTGGCAGCAGATTGCCACTAAATTTAGCAACTACAATGACCGTCTTATTTTCGAATCCATGAACGAAGTATTCGATGGTAATTATGGTAACCCGAATTCTGCGTATTACGCTAATCTGAACGCCTATAATCAAATCTTTGTGGATACGGTTCGTCAAACGGGAGGTAATAACAATGCCAGATGGTTGCTGATTCCGGGCTGGAACACCAATATTGACTACACTGTTGGTAATTATGGCTTCGCGCTCCCAACAGATAATTTCAGATCCTCCGCAATTCCTAGCTCACAGAAGAGAATCATGATCTCGGCACACTATTACTCTCCGTGGGATTTTGCAGGTGAGGAAAACGGTAATATCACGCAATGGGGTGCAACGGCTACGAATCCTTCCAAAAAATCTACTTGGGGACAAGAAGATTATCTGGAATCGCAGTTCAAGTCCATGTACGATAAATTTGTGACTCAAGGTTATCCAGTAGTGATCGGTGAGTTCGGTTCCATTGATAAAACGTCCTACGATTCCAGCAACAATGTATATCGTGCTGCATATGCAAAAGCAGTTACAGAAAAAGCGAAGAAATACAAAATGGTTCCTGTTTATTGGGACAATGGACACAATGGTCATCATGGATTTGCATTATTTAACCGTTCTAACAATACCGTGACACAGCAAAACATCATTAACGCCATCATGCAAGGTATACAATAATTGACTGTTAAGCTTAATCATGCAAACCGCGTATTCCTGTGAAAAGGGGCACGCGGTTTTTTGTGCAGCCTGAATAATCGAATGGATATTTTTCCAATCAATTTTACATAAGCCATATACAGAATTCATTAAATACCACAATACCTTTTATATACTTAATTTGCTTGATATAGCGGACTAAAAGGACTAGGTGGTAGACATAATGTTAAAAAAACGTGATTTGCAGGAATGCCATTCACTGTACAGCTTAATGATGGACCCCGCAGTTTTTCCCTACGTTCGTTATGCATGCCAATCGTATGAGGAATATCTATTCCTGACCAAACAATTGATGGCTGAAGAAGAACAAAAAACGGTGATTTCCCGAACGATTTTGAATGAAACTGGCCAGCCCATTGGTACGATTGATCTATATCACATCGAGGATCAAAGAGGATTCTTAGCTACATGGATTGGATCGCCGTATTTTGGGAATGGGTATAGCCAAAAAGCGAAATCAGCCTTCTTTGTTGAATTGTTTCTGGAACATGCGATTGAGACGGTATTTATGAAGATACGCAAGCAAAATGTAAGGTCCAGAAAAGCGGTAGAAAAACTGCCTTATGTGAAATTAGCAAATGATGTCTATCCCGATGTATACCAGTTGATTAATATCAAGGAGCAGATCTATGATCTATATCATGTAGAACGGTCCGCCTTTTTCGAAAATAGTATGGATTTCCACCATGAAGTGGCTACGTAACATATAGTGAGAGCAGACAACAGCGCCGTCCGTGATGACGACGCTGCTATTTGCGATGATGATACTAGAACAGATCCGTTAATATAAAATGCAGGAATATGGAATAGAGAATCGAAAGAGATTAAGTAGAGAAACTCATAAAATAGTGGACGGATACTACAGGAGGTATCATATGAACAATATGAACAAGATTTTGGGTGTAATCCTCATGCTTGGCAGTGTGTTAATCTCGACCTTGGAGAGAATATCAATAAGAATATCTTCTGCCATAGTAGAAGCAGGATATGCTTCAGGTACAAGGACGCAAGAGTTCGCTCAGACAACTGACAATTCGGCAGGACTACTCGTATATTTCATGTTTTTCGTAGGATTTATGTTATTGGTTGCAGGGTTTCCGGGGAGTTATAAGAAAAATCGTAATCATGCTTATACCAAAGAAGTGTAACATTGGGAGGGATAGGAGTGTCTGGACAGGAGGAAGTGTTTACGGGAGGTAATGTGAATCAGGTTGTCAGAATAGGCGAGACGGTTCGCCGACAGGCCAAACCAAATCCATACGTGCATGAACTGCTTTCACATCTCGAAAAAGTCGGTTATGACCATGCTCCTCGATTTCTCCGAATAGATGAGCAGGGGAGAGAAGTACTCTCTTACCTTGAAGGAATCGTTCCAGGCAATGACTATCCTGAGATAGAAGAGTATATGTGGTCAGACGAATCTTTGATAGGTGTCGCTAAACTGTTGAGAAGTTACCATGATGCAACCGTTGGATTTATAGCCACATCAGAGTCAATGAACAAGTATCCGGGCATAACTGAGCAAGATGAAGTTGTATGTCATAATGATTTTGCGCCGTATAATGTGGTGTACAAGGACGGGCGTCCTCAAGGGATTATTGATTTTGATATGGCAGGTCCGGGTCCGCGCCTGTGGGATATCGCCTATGCCTTGTATACGTCCGTCCCACTCGCAGATTTCTCACCAAAGATGGATGGAAAGGGTGTTATGCCTTACTCTAGCCTGGCGCATGGATCTATTCGTAACGAACGCATTACATTATTTATGAGCACGTATGGACTGAGTGTGCCGACAGACCTGAAGGAATGGGTTATATCGCGCATTCGTTTTATGTGTAAAACATTATCTGATCGTGCGGCTGCCGGGGAACATGCTTTTATGAAAATGGTAGAAGAAGGTCATCTCGCACACTATGAGAAAGAGCTTGTCTTTCTGGAAAAGAGTTTTGATGACTGGACTTAATTCAGGAGTGATCTCTTCAATGTATAAACTTAAAACAATAATAACAGACCAAAGCGTTATTGAATTTATTGAACAGATCGAACATGCAAAGAAACAGGAAGACGCCTATCAATTATTGGATATCTTCACGGAGACGACAGGTTATGAGGCTAAAATGTGGGGACCGAGTATTATTGGATTCGGTGCGTACCATTACAAATATGAATCTGGTCACGAAGGGGATGCACCACTAGTGGGCTTCTCACCACGAAAGGCGAAGATCAGTTTGTATTTTGCCACAGGGGGTAGCGAGCGGGGAGAACTGCTGAAAGACTTTGGAAAACATACAACAGGGAAAGCATGTGTGTACATCAACAAGGTCGCGGATATTCATGTAGATGTGTTGAAAGCACTAATCGTGCAGTCTGTTGAGTTCTTAAAAGAAACTTATCCGAATCAATAACTCTGAACGCTATCAACAAGCACTGAATCACTGGAGAAAATAAACCGCTTCTCTACATCACCATAAAATGCTTAAACAGGCTGTCTTGAAGATCAAGGCAACCTGTTTTTTGCTTGCAGTTCTCATTCAGGAGTGGAGACTCTTATACATATGACATGTGTGACCCGTACTGTAAATATCCATCGTATATGTTGAGCAGGGCCATAATCGGCTATCCAAACCTAATGTGCTCAGAGTCCTCCTACCGTGTACCTTCCCCATACGCCCGAATCTCGATCAACTCCGCGTACCTGCTGCCATTAGTGGCATTGATGCTTACCCTAAGCGCCTGTGCATCCACAGGTGTATTCAGAGAATGGATGACTTTTCTTCTGCGGTTTTCCGTTACGTTTATAATCTCGATCCATTCCCCAGACCGACTTAATACTTCCACCCGATAATCGCGCACAAGTTCAGGCATGACGCGGAATGTCGTCTGATGGTGATGCAAATTAACCAGATCCTCATTCACATCATCATTGAACGTCAAGTGCAGTTCAGCCAAGGTCTGTGGATCTTCCCACGTCAGTTGCACCCACTCGGGTCTGTCAGGCTGCATCGGTTGTGACATCCACTGCTGCGGGCCACCGAAAGGGCGATGGTAGCCGTTGATCGTGTTGTCCGCTGAATAGGCCGTGGTCTCAGAGAGGGTACGACAGCAGAATGGCTGACGTGCCAACCCTTGCATGGACCATAATACGACAGGCTGATCCGTCGCGTGGTCCTCCAGATTTTTGGACACATGGTTTTCTTCCGTTTTGAAGAAGATCAGCACCCCGCTGTGTGCTTCTATCGAATGGTAGAGTGAGACGGCTTTATTTGCGCGGATGATAATAAAAGCATTCTGCGGTTCTTCCGGTCGCCATTCGAGCGGAAAGTTCACCCACTGCGCGATTCCCGCCGTAACGTTAACGGTTGCCGTAACTTGTAACGAATACGGGACGTAATTTTCCTTACGTCCCGTATCCCAGAGCTCTACCGTCAGCGCGGTATCGCTGGATGCATCCAGCAGCAGCTCCAGGCCGCTGAGCATTGGATTCACAGGCAGCAGCAGGGCAACATCCGTACCCAGCGGGTACGTCTCGCCAGGCTGCTCCAGAGCGATGCCCGTCAGCGTGCTGGAGGCTGTAGCCTTGGCACGCCGGGCCAGATCCAGCTCATCGTGGCTACGCACCCCGATGATGGATGCGTCCTGCCGCAGCAATGTCTGCTGCAGCACCGCAAGATGCCTCGCGTGCAGCTCGCGCGGCGCCACCCCCATGGCCGCGCAGAGGGCCGCGCCCGTACCGGCGGCTTCGCCGATGACCGCGCATGTCGCCATGACGCGGGTTGTGCCGAAGGCAACATGCGATGCGCTGATGTCGCGTCCGGCCATGAGCATATTCCGCACATTGGCGGAATATAACGAGCGGAACGGCACGTGATACACGCCATCGGCATGCATATGCTTCGAGCCGCTCGCTTCGGCGTACATGCCCTGCGGGGGATGCAGGTCGATGGACCAGCCGCCAAAGGCAACGGCATCCGGGAACTCCCGCTGGCTGATAATATCGTTCTGGGTGAGCACATAGTCACCCGTGAAGCGGCGATACTCCCTTTTGCCAGGCAGCGAACCGATCCACTCCAGCGTCATCTGCTCTGCATCGAACTTGCCGGAGTTCTTGATATAGTCCCAGATTCCATAGATCACGGACCACAGTTCATCACGGATCAGCTCATTGTCATGAACGGTGTCATGTTCACCACCCCATTCAATCCACCAGTAATGACAACCGGAATCCCCGCTGCGAATGACCCGGCGAATCGGAATGCTGGTCTGTGTAATATCCTTGGCAAAAGAAGGCGGGATATAACGGACAGGCGTACCAGCATCCTTGGTATAGAAGAGAAGTGTACTGCCGAGCGTGATCTGATCGGCTACCTCAGGTGCCCATTCTTCACCATATTCGCTGCGGGCTTCCCGGCCGAGCACAAACTTGGCACCAGCCAGAAAGCCAACAAGTCCATCGCCTGTACAGTCCAGATAGATCTGACTCTCAAATCGGATTTTGCGCTCAGAACCCATCATCCACCCGGTAACAGAGGTGATCATACGTTCCTCTCCATCTCCTGTGGCTTCTACTTCATGTACATCGGTATTCAGGTACAGTCGAATGTTGGGTTCGGCTCGAACGGCTTCCAGAATGATTAAGTCCCAGAGATAGGGATTCCCCTCCGGATTGCGATACTGATTCTCTACAAACAATTCTCCCATGATGCCCGTCTCACGGGCATAGCGGTTAATCCCGTGGGCGGTAGCGCCACAGACCCATACGCGTACTTCGCTGCTGGAATTGCCGCCGAGTACGGGGCGATTCTGTACCAGAGCGACCTGTTGGCCCAGCCGAGCCGCAGATATGGCCGCGCACACGCCAGCTAGCCCGCCCCCGATGACGGTGATATCCGGTTTAACGAGTTCATGCTTCATATGAACACCTCTCTCATTGAATATGGAGGAGCCTAAGCTCGTATTTCATATCTATAATTTCATATTAGTTCTATATATTTACTTTTCAAATACACTATATTATCATCGAGCATATACTTTATTTCATAACAAAGGCAGGTGTATCATGGACCTCCTTAATCACATCTACTGGAAGAAGAAAGCTGAGTTTGCCTTGGCTGAGGATATCTACGACGCTTGGGTGGTCTTTGCCGTTGAAGAGGGCGTATTTCGTTATGAGGTTGGGGGGCATACAGGAGAGGCGGGGTTCGCTGATCTGGTGTTGTGTCCGCCCCACGTTCCTTTTCGCAGAGAGACGGTAACTCCGCTGACGTTTCACTATATACAGTTCCGTTGTAACTCCGCAGAGGAGGAGGATCTTCTGCCGCCGATCGGAAAATCCCTGATTAATGATACGAAGCGTCTGGCTTCAACGTATGCTTATCTACGACAGATGAGCGAGGACAATGATGAGACTTCGGCAGGGTGGAAAACCCATCTGCTGATGGATTTGTGGCAACTGTATCAATGGGAGCGCAGACAGAGTAGATTAATGGAACGAAAGTTCACGGAAGACGCTCTGATGACTGAAGCGGCAGTTCTGCTCGAGGAATGGGCAGGAGAGGCGGTCAGTCTCCGAGCATTGGCCCAGCGTCTGGCGTTGAGTCCAGTTCAGCTTACCCGAAGGTTCCGGGAGGCTTTTCAAGAAACACCATCCGATTACCTGAAAGCGATCCGTCTCAAAAAGGCCAAAGCCTTGCTGGCGGATAGCCGTTTAACCCTAACGCAGATTGCGGAGAGATGTGGGTATGAAAACGGATTTTATCTGAGCCGCGTATTCTCGTCCACGGTGGGGATCAGCCCCTCAGAATACCGGAGACGACATCAAGTATGACGAATAGAACATATCTGTGCACTTCTCTTGAATGCAGGCAACGTATATCACAAATCCATGCAAATCATTCGACTCCGGGTATAAATGGCAGGCAGGTGCTATAATGGGTTCATTAATTGTAGGGGAGCGAGCACTAAGGAATGAAGAAGCCAAACTGGAAAAGTTGGTTGCCACAGCGGCTCAGATACCGCCTGTTCGGCGCGTTTGTGGTGTTGATTCTCTTGCCGTTCAGTGCATTGAATGTCTACAATTATCAGCAGATTGAATCGCTGGTCGAGCAGAAAATCAGTGAGCAGAGTCATGAGCAGCTGGTACAGATGTACCGCTCTTTGGAGGACCAGATGAGCATCGCCTTCAAAACACTCATTTTTCTGGAACAGGATTCTGCGGTAAGAAGTGTGCTAACCTCCCCGGACAATCGTACGCCGCTTGAGAACAAGTCGTTGGTGGAAGAGAAGTTTAAGATGATCAACAACAGTTTCTTCCTATATAATCCTTCCGTGTACTTTACCTTGCTGGATTTTTATGATAGCGTTTACACTTCGTATTTGCCCGAGAAAGCACTGGCGTACGGCCCCTATTTGCAACAATTCAGCGAGCGTCTTGGGGAAATCACGATTTCAAAAGGTGGTGCGGATTCACACCCGCTTCAACCGGAAGAACTTTTTTATCGCTGGGATGCCCGAGATACTAACCATGTGCTGCGGGAGCTATCCTCCAGCCCGTACCTTTTGTCACTGTATGCCTACATGAAAGATAGCGGCGGCAAACGGTACGGTCTGGCACGAATTAGCATCGATTATTCCTATTGGTTCCAGACTATGCTGAAGGATTCACAGAGTAGCCAGGAGTATTATCTTATTACAGGTAGTGGGGAGACCATTGCCCGTTCATCTAAAACTGCTGCCCTCTCCCCTGAGGTTACGGCTGAAATAGCTCTCCATCCGGCAGAGGCTTACCTAACCGATCGAGCTTCGGATACGCTGATTAACTACGTGTACATCGAATCACTGGACTGGTATATGGTGAATCGGATTCCGCTCTCGATTCTCTTTACAGAGATATCTGAACTGAAACAGCGTTATTTTCTGACCTTTTTTGGGTTCACAGGAGCATTTGTACTGATGGCTTTTATGATCTCGGCGACGTTCACGCGCCCTTTGTCGCATCTACAGAAACAGATGAAGGAGGTCGTCCGCAAAAACCTCAAGATTCGTATTCCTGAGGGCCACAGCCGTGGCGAAGTGCTGGAACTGACACGTACATTTAATACGATGCTGGACGATGCCAATCAGATGATTGCCAGACTCAAGACGGAGGAACGACAGAAGGAAGCGGTACATTTTCATATGCTCCTGGCTCAGATGAATCCGCACTTTCTCCTGAATACATTGAATACAATGAAATGGAGTGCGATACGCAGCGGGAATGAGGAGATCTCCGAGATATGTGTTTCTTTGGGCAAATTACTGGAGGTCAGCCTGAATTCACAGGTCGAATTGGTATATCTGAAGGATGAGATTGAGTTGGTTCAAGCCTACCTTCATATCCAGCGGATTCGTTACCGCGATAGCTTCGAGGTGACTTGTGAATTTGACGATAAGCTGGAGTATGCGCTGGTGCCCAAGTTGAGCTTGCAGCCACTGGTGGAGAATGCGATTCACCACGGTGTCGGGCCACTGGAGCAGCTTGGGCAGATCCGAATCAGCATTTATAGGCAAGACACAGCAACACTGATGCTGGAGGTGGCAGACAACGGTATCGGAATGGAGGAATCCCGGCGTTTGCAGGTAACCCGGACGCGTCCGGGGATCGGCCTGTCCAACCTCAGGGAACGATTGCGGTTATTGTTCAAAGGCCAGAGTAAACTTGAGGTGATCGATACCAAGCCGGGGACATTAGTGAGGTTCAGCATTCCTTTTTTATTGTCGACGCCTTATGTACAGAAGCGGTCAGACTAGCCGACTGGAGAGGGGAATCTGGAACATGTGGAAAGTATTACTTGTAGAGGATGAGGTATTCGTACGAGAGTCGGTGCGAGAGATCATTTCCTGGGAAGAGCTGGGCTTCACGGTCATCGGAGAATCCGGTAATGGGACCGAAGCGCTGGCGATGATCATACGGGATACACCGGATCTGGTGCTGACTGATATTGTCATGCCGGGTATGGATGGTCTTGAATTACTCAAACAGACGCGCCAAGCCGGGTTGAAAACCAAGTTTGTCATGCTCACCTGTATGGGGGAGTTCGAATATGTTCGGCGTGCGATGGAATACGGAGCTTCAAATTATATTCTGAAACTGTCCATGAGTGTGAATTCACTGCGTGATACACTTCGTAAAGTAAGTGAGGAACTGGGAGCATCGGCTGAAGCCCAGACAGAAACAAATCATCATGAAGTGTCGCCTTCTGCACCTCCGCTAATCACATCAACGCCTGCTTCGCCTACATCTCTTACGGTCTCTTCTGCGCCGTCGTCTGAGACTGATCTTCCGTTCACACCTGTTCTTGAGCCGGTTGTGAAGCACCCGGAGATTAGCAAAATTATCGAGTACATCGGGCAGCATTACGATCAGGACATTACCGTGAAATCCATGTCACGATATGTGATGATGGGGGAGAATTATGTGAGTGCTTTGTTCAAAAAGAAAACCGGGCATACCCTGATTCACTACTTGCATGGGGTACGGATGGAGAAAGCGGCTGAATACTTGCGGGAGACGGACCTTCCTGTACAGGAGATTGGTTACAGGGTAGGGTTCGGAAGTGATAATTATTTCATCAAAATATTCAAGCGTTGGACCGGTTGCACGCCCAGCCAGTATCGCCACCGCTCGTGATTCACCGGATGAGTAGAAGGAATATGTGTACTGAGTGCTCAGGCAAGCACAAGTAAATCCGTATTTTTGTTCAATCCGAATCATGGATATGTATCTTATGAACCCAGGAAGGTCCCTGCTACGATGTAACGGAAGGTACATTCACTTCAATTCAGGGAGGTCATGTGACCAGATGAGAGCCAAAAGAGGATTAACGGGATTGATTGTAGGCGTGCTAATGCTGGGATTGCTTGCCGGCTGTGTAGGTAAAAATGAGACGAACGGTGGAGATAATGGAAGTGGAGCGGCAGGGGGGAAAGTGAAGCTCACCATGTGGGGCGCGGTGCCGCCTGAGAATGGTCCACAGGAAGTGGTGGATACCTGGAATGCGGAGAATCCCGATATTCAGGTGGAATATGTACGGTTTGTGAATGACGATGATGGCAACCTGAAGCTGGATACGGCGCTGTCCACCGGGCAAAACGTTGACCTGTACGTCAACTATACCCTCACGAATCTGGACAAACGCATCAAGGGCGGGACAGCACTGGATCTGGGCGAGTTCACCGACTACAACATTGATGAGAAAATGGGTGAAGATGCGGCTTCCTGGAAAGTGGACGGCAAATATTACGGGATGCCGACCAAGAAAAACGCTGCCTTCTTCGCTTTAAATATGAAAGCGCTTGATCAGGCCGGACTGAGTGTACCGACAGCCTGGACATGGGATGAAGCCCGTGAATATGCACTCAAACTGAAGACGGCTGGCTTCAAGTACGGATTGGTGCAGCATACCGCTTCCTATGTAGACCCGCTTGATTCCGTTCTGGTGAAGAACGGTTATGTTAAGGCAGACGGCACTTCAAACCTCGATGATCCGCTCGTTACCAAATGGCTGGAGACGTTGAACGGGATGATGAAGGAGGATGCAACCACGCCTCCACTTGGCGAGCAGCTGACTTCCAAAATGCCGGTGGAGAACATGTTCCTTGGCGGTGAGTCTGCCATGATCAACATAGGCGAATGGCTGATCCGCACATCAAACAACATGACCGAGTTCCCTCGGGATTGGAAAATCGCCTTTGCCCCTGTACCGAGACTGGCTGCAGAGGAAGCGGATATGGTGAAGAGCGGGGGACTGGGTGACTTTATCGCCATCAATTCCAAGTCGAAAAATAAAGAAGCTGCATGGGAGTTCCTGAAATGGTACGCCGATGGAGGAATGATGCCGATGGCTGCTGGTGGACGTTTGCCTTCCTCCAATGCGGTCGATCAACAGACTGCGATCGATCATCTGCTGGGTGATTATGCCGATTCCTATGACAAGGAGTCTCTGGAATTCGTGTTGTATGGTGATGAGACACCTACGTTTGTCCGCAGCATTGCGCAAGAGGTGGTCGACTTGCGTGCACAGGAGTATGAAAAGTTCTTCCTTGGTAACCAGACTGCCGAAGTTACGGTTCAGAACATGGTCAAACGCCATAATGATTGGCTGAAGCAGAATCAATAGAATGTAAGTGCTGCACCAAGAGCGAAGGCCGTCCCTTATGGGACGGCTTTTTCTATATAAGCAATAGAACAATTCCATGTTGCTTCTCTCTCAAAAGGCACTGCCGAAATACATATATCTGTGATATCAGGACCACGGTTATGTTCCTTAAATGTTAGAGGACATCTTGTTATGCTTAATTCCAGAACAGATGTTAAGGAGTGGGGGAGCATATGCATAAATCCTGGATGAAACGGCAGAGCAGGCTCGGGTATCTGTTTATTGGGCCCAATATGATTGGCGTGCTGTTGTTTTTTATTATACCAGCTGTCTATTCGTTCTATCTCATGTTCACCGATTACAAATTCATGAGCCCGGAGACGAATTTCGTCGGATTAGATAACATTCGCCGAATGATGAATGATGATCTGTTTGGGGTGGCGCTGCGAAATACATTTGTATTTCTGTTAGCGGTTCCTGTATCGATGGGGTTGGCTTTTATCGTGGCGGTGGCGCTGAACAAGTCGGTGTATTGGCAAAAAACGCTGCGTGCTCTCTATTTCATGCCCTATATCACCAGCGGTGTTGCCATCGCCTTTGTCTGGATGCTGTTATTCCAGCCAACGTCGGGGCCGATTAACGGTTTCTTGCGGGGAATCGGTATTACGAATCCACCCGGCTGGTTATCAACAACGGAATGGTCCATGTATGCGATTGATATCATCTGGATCTGGTTCATGTTGGGTTACAACATGATTATTTATCTGGCCGCCTTGCAGGAAATCCCGGAGGAATTGGTTGAGGCTGCACGAATTGATGGAGCCCGTCCTTGGCAGACGATACGCCAAGTGATCTGGCCGCTTGTGAGCCCGACTACCTTTTTGTTGCTGATTACCGGGCTGATTATGACCATCAAGAACTTTGGTATTATTCAAGCGATTACCCAAGGCGGGCCAGGGAACAGTACAACCGTCCTGTCGCTGTTTATCTACCAGAATGCCTTCCGATACTACGAGATGGGATACGCTGCTGCCATTAGCTGGGCGCTCTTTGCCATCATCATGATCTTCACCGTATTGCAGTGGCTTGGTCAGAAACGTTGGGTTCACTATTAAGGAGGGGAGGGATCGTTATGGAAAAACAAACTGCCACGAGCGCGAAGCCCACAGCTCCGCATTCACCTATAGTCCGCATGGAGTCCTTGACGCAGATTCGAAGAATCATATTGACACTTCTGATGTCCGGTTTTGCCTTGCTGATGATTATGCCATTCATCTGGATGATCAGCACATCGTTCAAATCTCCTGCGGACGTATTCACCTATCCCATCCAGTGGATACCTTCCAGCCTGAACTGGGAGCATCATATCAAGGTCTGGAGCGGGGCGGATACTTTTGCGACATATTATCTGAACTCGTTGAAAATATCACTAATTAGCACGGTCGGAGCTGTATTTCTCTCAGCTTTTGCAGCCTACGGCTTCGCACGGATTCAATTCAAAGGTCGGGAGACATTGTTCCTGATCTATCTCTCGATGATGATGATGCCTCCGCAGGTGCTCTTTGTACCGAAGTTTCTGATGTTTGAGTGGGTCGGCATATATAACACGCATTGGGCATTGATCCTGCCCGGAATGTTCACGATCTTTGGGGTGTTTATGCTGCGGCAATTCTTCCTGTCAGTGCCTTCAGAGATCTCGGAAGCGGCGTTCATCGACGGTGCCGGTCACCTGCGCATTTTCTTCAGGCTGATTCTGCCCCTGGCGAAGCCTGCACTGGCTACACTGGCGATTATTGATTTCTCCTGGCACTGGAATGACTATGAGAATGCACTTGTGTTCCTGATCGACAAAGACCTGTACACCGTGCCGCTCGGACTGCAGAACTTTATTCTGGAGAACAATGTAGACTACAACGGCATGATGGCCGCTGCCACGGCAGGCATTATTCCGATGATTATCGTCTTCCTGGTGGGTCAGCATTATATCATTCAGGGCGTGGCCGGAAGCGCCGTGAAGGGCTGAAGCCTAATCACTGAGATCACATAATATAACCCTTTTGCTGAACGAAGAGATTCTCGCGGCAGAAGGGTTTTCTGTTGAAAAGGAGAGTAACTTATCTTCCTCAATACAATAGTTCAAACTTCGTATATAATATAAAATCATATGACTCTATATGACTACATAACTATCGCGAGGTGCACTAGACTTATGCCAACCATCTATGACTTTACCGTAACCAGAACCAGTGGAGAGCGTTTCCCGCTCTATCAATATGAAGGAAAGCCTGTGCTCATCGTAAACACTGCAAGTAAATGTAAGTATACGCACCAGTTCGATGACATGCAGAAGCTGTATGATCAGTACAAGGATCAAGGGCGCACCCGCTCCACGACTTTTTGAAAAGATCAGGGCCTTTTGCTGGCTTTGATGAGACAGACATACAGGCCAAATTACTGAAATTAATGGTGGCTGAGAAGGCATCGGAATGTGTACATGGAGATGCAATCAAATGGAATTTCACGAAATTCCTCATCGATGCTGAGGGCCATGTGGTCAGACGTTTTGAACCTGTTGACTCCATCGACGAGATTCAGGAAAGCATTAAACAGCTTTTATAATTCACTTTATATATCCTAAAGGGTCATGACACGAATCGTTTCCCTCTCCCGAACAGGAGGTGCATGAATGCCAAGCATGATGCAATTTAGTGCTTCACTGGAGTATAGTTACCGTTCCACCAGTACGTTTAACCCGGGCAAGTCAGATGGATTCCATTCACATCCGCATTATGAGATATATTATTTTCATGATGGAGAATGTACTTATATCATAGGAGACCGGGTATATAACTTGGAGCCGGGTGATCTGGTGCTGATGCATGGCTTGACTCTTCATCGACCGCATCCGAAACCCGGCAGTGCTTATGAGCGAAGCACATTGCATTTTGATCCGTCTGCCATTCGCAGCAGCCTGCATCCGGATCGCATGGTTGAGGTGCTGAAGCCGTTTGAAGAATTGAGAAATTGCCGGGTCAATCTGGCGGGAGATACCCGCTCTGAATTCGAAGCGCTATTACACGATCTCCATCGTCTGTCTCAGAGTCAGACTAGTTTCAGACAGGAGCGCATGAATGTCCGGCTGTGTGACCTGTTGTATTTTGTAGCAGAGATCTGCCAGGGCGATGTTGAAGAACACCTTCCATCATCGGAGAGGGAGCGGCATGTGCAGCACATTATCCGTTATGTCGATACCCACTATATGAAAGACATTGGTCTGGATGATTTGGCACGGGAATTGCATTTATCCAAACCATATTTGGCAGGCATGTTCAAGGAAATGACAGGTTTGACGATATTCAAATATCTCTATGACCGTCGCATCAATCAAGCGAAGCTGTTGTTTCAGTTTCAACCTGAGATCACGGTGACAGAAGCAAGTCGATTGTCCGGCTTCAAACGCCTTTCCCATTTTAGCCGGATATTCAAGCAAAGTGTAGGATGTTCGCCCGACCTGTATCGTACCCGATTGCATGGTCAGTCATAGAAGTCTTCTTTAAGCCGACCAGCTTGTCTGGTTGGCTTTTTTGTTTTTCTTTCATGAATGCACATCACCGTGTTTAGAAGATAGGCAGAACAGGTAAAGAAAGGGTAATGAAATCAGAGGAGGCGATCATGAATGAAAGAGCACACACCGGATCAGAATAACAACGATAACGATACAAAACGTTTCCATGACAATCCCGAGCAGTATCAAACGGAGAAGAAAAGTTTGCTTGACATGCATGAGGAAGAACAGACCGTAGACCCGATTCCAATGGAAGATCTAAACATGGAAGCACAGGAAGAGAAGAATAAGGATCAGACGAAGAGTAACTCGTCTACGGAAGAAAAATACCGAGCTGATTATCGCAAAAAGACGAACGAAGGTTAGTCCCATTGCAGTTTTTTGAACAATAAAGGTTCAAGAAAGGCTCAAGTGTTATCGAAGAATGTGTACTTGGTGAAAATATATTAGCTTGTTGACTAATGTATGTTACTATATTATAGTTACTATGTTGGCAAATGAAAAAATATTTTGGGAGGCGAATAAGAATGACTACTTTTTTTGATGCGTTGAAAAACAGAAGATCTTATTACGGAATTAGCAAGGAATCTACAATTTCGGATGCTAAAATCCAGGAAATCGTAGAAGAAGCGGTGAAATACACACCAACTTCCTTCAACTCACAAACATCCCGTGCTGTTGTATTGCTCGGTGAACAACATGATAAATTGTGGAATCACACAGAAGAAATTTTACGTGAAGTGGTAGGTAATGAAGAAGCTTTCAAATCCACAGCAGAGAAAATGACTGGATTCCGCAGCGGATATGGTACGGTTCTCTTCTTCGAAGACAACAATGTAATCGCACAGCTTCAACAGAATTTTGCAGCTTATGCGGATAACTTCCCGATCTGGGCGAACCAATCCAACGGCATGTTGCAACTGGTGATCTGGACTGCTCTGGAACAAGAAGGTCTGGGTGCATCTTTGCAGCACTACAATCCATTGATTGACGAGAAGGTTAAACAAGAATGGAACATTCCTGAGAACTGGAGATTGATCGCTCAGATGCCATTTGGTAAACCAACGGCAACACCGGGTGAGAAAGAATTCCAACCGATTGAAGAGCGCGTAAAAGTACACAAGTAAGCTTCGCATTTCCCAACATTTAACCACATACGGCCTCGCTTCAATTTGATACGATGATAGTTGATCGTAATCCAATGAAGCGAGGCTTTTTGATGTGAATAATAGATTAAAAGACATAACGAACCAACGCAAGTGGAAAATGGCTTTATGCGGGGTATTAGCACTTGGATCGGTGGCTGGATATAGTAATACCGTTCAAGCTGCAACCGTACAGCAACAGTTTCAGGATACGCATACGAGTTATGCGAAGGATGCTATTACGCATCTGGTGGACAAAGGTATTGCTGCCGGTACGTCAGAGACTACCTTTGAACCGAAGAAGGCCGTTACTCGTGCAGAGTTTGCAACGTTTGCGGTGAGATTGCTAGGTTTGAAGCCCGTTAAAAATAACATTAATCCCTATCAGGATATAAGCATGAACGCTTGGTATTACGGCAACGTTGCCGCCATGACGAATCTTTTTATTCTGGAGGGTAAAGGTCAGGGAACGTTCCAGCCTAATGCTTCCATTACGCGCGAAGAAGCGGCTGCCCTTCTTGTTCGCATGTTAAAACAACAACCCGTAGAGACGTCGCTCTTATCTTCAACATATTTCGACGCAGCGGATATCTCGGACTGGGCACGCCCTTATGTACAGACGGTATATCAACTAGGACTGATGCGAGGCAGTGGAGGCGTGTTCCGACCGCATGACCAGGTAACGCGAGAAGAAGCAGCCGTCATGCTCGATGCCATTTTACAAAAGAAAACATGGTCTGAGCAGTTACGGCGTTCGGATGAACTCGGCGTCCAGCTGGGTTGGCAATATAACTCCACGACGGCTGAATTCAAGAAGCAAGTGGAACAGTCTGAAGTGAATACGCTTGTCCCGCGCTGGTTTTTCCTGAATAGCAGTATGAAAGTAACAGATCACGCGGACCCGGCATTAATATCCTGGGCATCCGCTACCAACAGACAACTATGGCCATTGCTTGGCAATCGTTCAGATTCGGCACTTACCCATCAGATGTTATCGAGTTCAGTCAACCGAGCAGCAGTGATCTCACAGGTAGCCGCCTATGTCAAAACCTATAAACTGGACGGCATTAACGTGGACTTCGAGAATGTCGATCCTGTGGATCGTGAAGGGTTAACAGCATTTGTCACCTCCTTGACGGCTACGTTGCACGCACTGGGTGCAGTTGTGTCTGTGGATGTATCGCCAGACCTCGGTACAGATTGGACGGATGCATTTGATTATGCCAAACTGGGTGCTGTATCGGATTATATGGTGCTGATGGGATATGAGGAACACTGGAATGGTGATCCAAAAGCAGGATCGGTGGCCTCGCTTCCATGGGTGGAAAAGGCGCTGGATACCATGCTCTCCGAAGTAGTACGTGCCAAAACAATTTTGGCCCTTCCGTTGTATACACGAGACTGGTCTTCAGTGAATCCGGCAGCTAGTTCCTGGGACATTACACTGGCAGAACAGGGAACCCGCGCGTATGCCACGGGATCTGTAAGACGTTGGGATGCAAGTCTGGCTCAATATATTATTGGTTACAACAGTAACGGTACACCAAGATATATATGGGCAGAGGATAGTCGTTCTTTATCGGCCAAAGTGTTAATGAGTGAGCAACGGCAAATTGCTGGACTGGCTTACTGGTACATGGGCGGCGAAACAGCTGATGTATGGAACGCCATTTCGAATGCATCGCGATTTGAATCGTATAACTTCTAAGCAATCATGAATTTTCTAGGCCCAAACTCACCGTGATTCAGGCGGATGGTTTGGGTCTTTTTATTTTGGTGTAAGATAAGGAGGACGAGGACGCGTTTAAGCTTGACTGATCGGTTTAATGTATAGAAGGACAAATTGTTTACCTAAAATAGATAAATGGAAGTTCAGGAGGAGAAGGAGCATGCGAGAGGTTGATTGCATAATAGTAGGTGGAGGGCTCGCAGGGCTTCAGGCGGCCATTCAGCTTGGGCGTTATTCGGCCCATCAGGTCTTGGTGATTGATGCGGGAGAGGGCAGATCGACATTGTGTCGGTCGTATCATAATATTCTCGGTTTCCCTGATGGGGTGTCCGGCGAAGAACTCCGTGCCCGAGGCAGGATGCAGGCAGAGCGAACCGGTGTAGCTTTTGAGAAAGACCGTATCGTTAAAGCAGGACGTCAGGGTGAGAAGATTCAATTATTTGGTACTTCCGGATCTGAATATAGGAGCAAAACGGTGCTTCTGGCAACGGGTCTTACGGATCGAGTTCCGGATATTCCGGGACTCACCCCGACGTTGGGTCGTACAGTCTATGTATGTCCTGATTGTGACGGCTATGAGATTCAAGATCAGCGGACAGTTCTGTTGGGATCTGGTGAAGCAGGGGCCAATATGGCGATGATTTTAATTCAGCGTACGAATGATTTGTTATATATCAACCATGAGCAGGCCCCCATATCTGCTGAACTTCATCGCAGCATGAAAGAGGCGGGCGTTCGTTATCTGGAAGCGGCGGTCCAGGAAGTGCAGCAGATCGAGGACGGCCATATCACCGGTGTTCTGACCGATGATGGGCAGATCTTTGAGTCGGAGCGTGGGTTTATCGCTTTTGGAGGCAATCGGGTGCACTATGAATTGGCAGAGCAGCTTGGAGCTGTGATCGCAGATAATAAACATGTAGAAGCCAATCCGCGCAGCTTGCAGGCAGCGACGAATGTATGGATTGCTGGGGATCTGGGTCTGCATGCAGAACAAGCAACCGTTGCGATGGGTGAAGGTTCCATTGCCGCGATCTGGATTCATAAGGCGCTACAGCAGATGACAAAGGATTCAATTTGAAAATCACCTCCAGATATGAGGTTGATTATTCAATTGTTCATTACCAAAAAGTCCTCCCAAGCCATGCGTATGGCAGGAGGACTTTTTAAGCTATCTTTTGCTATGGAGAAAAGGATCGGGCTTATTTACTCGATGAATCCGTTGACTTGGAAGAAGACGTTTCGTCCTTCGAATCATGTGAGAAATCTTTGCGAATATTATCCACGATATCGCCTACCATACCTTCAATCATATCGCTTGGCCCGGGATTTTGCTTGTCTGGATGGATCACCGTGTTCATGCCTGGTTCAAGTTCATCGTTTGTTTTCTCATGTTTGGCTTTGTCGCTCATGGGAAATCCCTCCTTGTTCCGTAATGTACAGATGTTTCTTAACATGTCCAAACACTATTACGTATATGTAAACGATTAACCGCTGGAGTTCATTTGAAACGTGATGCTCAAAGATCAGTACGCTTACAGGATAGAAATGAACTGTTTTAAACTTAAAAGAGGAGTTTATATTATAGATAACCGGTTAATGTTAAGTATGTTGTATTAATCCTAATGAACAACTATTCTCAAGGAGGTTATTCAGATGAATGAACAAAATCACGTAATCCGTAAAGATGGCCAAGTTTCTACTGACAAGGTGGACAATGCAATTGAGAAGATTGCGCCGGAAGAAAGAGAACAGATCTTACAGAACTTTGACGCATTCAAAGAGTACCTGGGTAAGCGAATTGCGATGGGAGAATCCATTGGACTAAGCGAGGAGCAGATGGCTAAAATCGCTGAGAAAGTAGCGGATTATCTCGCAGCTCGGGAGGAACCTCGCAATCGTGAAGAGAAGTTGCTTCAGGAGCTGTGGAATGTAGGTAAGGAAGATGAACGTCATATGCTGGCTCATATGCTCGTTCGTTTGGCGCAAAGCTCTACAACCAATCATTAAGATGAGCTTCTAAGCATAAGATACATTGACAAGCATAAGAATCGTATATATGTATTGAACCCCTGAATGGAAAAGACATCAGGGGTTCTTTTACCTTTTAAGAAGACTACAGACTGGAGTGGTGACGCGCATTGTAACTATTTTTAATCTGGCTGATACTTTTATAGTCTCTATTGCAAGTATGATAAGAAAAGAAAGAACGTTGGAATCAATAGTTCAGATGAGCGTTTGAGAAGGAAGACTTCCGGTTAAGGAATAGTAACGTTCATATTAAGGAGAGATGTTACCTATGAAGAACGCGGCAAAACAATGGAAACTACGAATGATCGGTGCAGTTGTTGCTTTACTTGGTATCATTGTGCTGACTACATATTTACTTACCCCTGCGAATGCTCAAGGTAGTACGGACGTTCAACAACCTACTGCGAAAGAAGCTCAGGTTGCCAACTCTGAGATGTTTACAGCCTATGTGGAAGGTATGCACCAAGAGAATGGCAAGTTGGTTATGACAGTGGACAAGATTGGCTGGTATCAAGGTGAAGAAGCCGATGCGATTTTTGCACAGCGCAATCCGGAAGCAGGTATAGACGGTGCACCAGATGGCTACTATATTGTCAATGACAGCAAAGAGCAGGAACAGGTTGAAGTTAGTGCCAATGCTGAAGTATTGATGCAGTTATATGATCGGGATGGTACGATGCTGGGCGCAGACATTCAGTGGAATGAACCTGTGACATTATCCAAGTTCGAATCGTTGTATGAGAATACCCGTATTCTAGACCTGTCCGTTTTCCCATATCATCTGACTGTGCAGGAAGGAAAAGTCACCAAAATTGTGCAGCAATACATCCCATAAATAAGATGAAGTTCATCAGTCAAGCATTCCTCCCGTTTAATAGAACGGTGAGGGATGCTTTTTGGTTATGACAAATTCATGAAAGCGATTGTAATTAATGGGAGGTACATGTATCATTATTGGAATGGCGTTTTTACATAGTTCAGGAGGAGCCTCATGCTTAAAGACATGATTGCATTAACCAAACCCGGACTTCTAAGGCTGAATGTGTTTGCGGTGGCAGTAGGATTCTGGGTAGCTTCAAAATGGGATATCCATTGGTTATCTCTGCTCATGGTCGTGATTGGATCTACTTTGGTTATTGCTTCAGCTTGTGTAATCAACAATTATTGGGATCGTGAATTGGACCAAAAGATGGAGCGCACCAAAAAAAGGATGGAGTACATTAATCATCTGAAGCCTGGATTTGTGCTGGGCTATGGTATTATCCTTGGTGTTGTGGGACTAGCTGTATTGTATCTCTGGGTGAATCCGTTAGCGGGCTGGATGGCTCTGCTCGGATGGTTTGCGTACATCGTGATCTACACGATGTGGTTGAAACGTAGTTCGACCTGGAGCACGTCGCTGGGTGGAATTGCAGGAGCGATGCCGCCTGTCATCGGTTATACGGCTGTAACGAATGAAATTGATGCAGGTGCCTGGTTGCTGTTTGCGCTATTGTTCCTGTGGCAGCCACCACACTTCTGGTCATTGGGTATTCGCCGGGTGGAGGAATATCGCGCTGCCGGTTTCCCGTTGTTGCCTGTCGTAAAAGGGGTAAAACGTACCAAGCTTCAGATGATTCCTTACGTTTTTCTGCTGCTTCCTGCTGTATTCCTGTTGTATTACTACGATTATGTTGGTCTGGTATTCCTGATTGTATCTCTGATTGGTGGACTAATCTGGTTCGTGCATACACTTAGTGGACTGAAGACACAGGATGATGAGAAGTGGGCAAAAGTGAACTTTCTGATCTCGGTTAACTATCTCATGCTCGTATTTATTGTTATGGTCGCGAACACGACATGGTCTTAATCAAGTGATGAACAGTTTACTTTGAGAGAAAAGCACCTTAAGCGAGTTGGCTGTATCGAATGAAAAAGCACACTGCCGAATAGAGTTTTGACAACCTTGTGTTGTTACAACATATTCTCTGGAGTGCTTTTTTGGTATAATAAAACAAATGAATGATATATGTGGGAATTATAATGCAAGATGGGAAGTGACAGCATGAGTAATGTGGAACAGGCCGTGCGATGGAGACAAGAAGGCAAGGGGCAGGAAGCGATTGAACTTCTGCAAGAGATTACAGAGCAAGAACCCGAGAATGCGCAGGTCTGGTATCAGCTCGCTTGGGCACATGATTCGCTTGGGTTAGAGCGAGAAGCTGTCCCGCATTATGAGCAGGCACTGGATCTGGGTCTCTCAGGAGAAGACAGGGCAGGCGCAATACTCGGACTGGGCAGTACATATCGAACGCTTGGAGAGTACGAGCAGGCGAAAGCTTGGTTTGAAAAGGGGATGAAGGAATTCCCGGCGTACCGGGAATTTGAGGTTTTCTATGCCATGGTGCTCTACAATCTGGGTGAACATGCAGAAGCGATGCAACGACTACTCGTGCAAATTGCAGATACATCAAGTGACAAGAGAATCAATGACTATAGCAGAGCAATTCGTTTCTACGCAGATCAGCTGGATCGGATATGGGAATAGATCGAATACGCTGAAAAAGGAGATGGACGAATGAACTCCAATCAAGATCTGAAACAAGTAAATGAAAGATTGGATCAGCTTGAGCAAAAGCTCGATAACTTGGGAGGCAGCCAGCACAACAAACGCTCACCGGGCGTGCGCTTCCTGATTGGTTTTGGCATCACGGTTGCGGTTATATTTGTGCTGATGCTGATCCTTGCTGTTATACAATTTGTGAGTAACGTGAGTAACGGATAGCAAAAGTTGATCATAACGACAGGTAGTTCGTTCTCCCAAGTTACAGGGTTGGTACGAGCCAATGTTGAACTTCTTCGATGAAACGCCGCGTAGCGGGCGATAGATTGCCCAAAGAGGGGCAGGCCATACCAATCGTGCGATAAGGATCTCCAGAGAGTGGAACGAGCGCAAGCGAATCTGTATGATTTTGAAGAACCATTTCCGGGAGCAGGCTGATGCCGAGGCCATTACGGACCATCGCCATAATGGCTTGATCTTCTGCGACTTCATAGACGACATTGAGCTTGGCTGCATGTTCCCGGATCAGTCGTTCAATCTCGTTATCCCCGCCCCACTTGGGCAGTATAAAGGGTTGCTCCAGTAGAATATCAAACGAAACAGATTTCTCTGAGGCGAGAGGATGATCCAGAGGCAGGATGCACATCATCCTGTCTTTTTGCAATGGGATGGTCTCAAACGGCGATGAATCGCCGAGGGATAGAAATCCAAGATCAATAGCACCTCCAGCCAGCCAGCCCTCAATCTCAGCATAATCCCCTTCCCAGAGCTTGATCTCAATTCCTGGATGACGCAGACGAAATTGTTTCAGTATGCCAGGTAGCCACTGTGTGGATACACTGGCGAAGGTACCGATACGCACAGTTCCAATCTCGGCACCGCGAATCAGGGAGATCTCCTGGTTCATTAGTTCCGTCCAGCGCAGAATTTCACGTGTGTATCCCAGAATGCGTTCGCCTTCAGCGGTAACACGTACACCGGAACGACCGCGATGGAGTAGTGAAAAACCACATTCCGTCTCCAGACTGGCGATGGCATGGCTGACTGCGGATTGGGTGATGTTCAGTGCTTCTGCCGCTTTGGTGAGACTGCCATATTCCACTACGGTATTCAATATTTCGTATTTGATCAATGACATGAATGATTCCGTTCCTTCCCATTTTTGATGCATGAGTTTATTTCATATAATCTATTATAAATATTCATTTTTATAATGCAAAGAGATCGTTTATACTTGCCAAGGCGAGTTAGTTTGACGCATGATCACACAGATCAGAATACATAGAATGAAGGTTGAAGCTAGATGAATGGTGTACAGGTTAATCAAGGTCAGGCAACGAGAAGAGCGGATATACAGATGCTGCTCGCAACGGTCATATGGGGATCATCCTATCTGTTTATGAAATCGGGCCTAGCGTCCATGGAAGAATTGAATCTGGTCGCATTTCGTTTTGGAATTGCCTTTCTTGCGGCAGGGATTCTTTTTCATCGGCGATTGTTTAAAATGGATCGAAGAACACTTGTGGCAGGAGCCATTATGGGCACGGCTTTATTCGCTGCATTTGTATTCATCACCTATGGTGTGCAACGTACAACGACATCCCAAGCGGGATTTTTGATTAGTTTGGCTGTTATTTTTGTACCCATCCTGACGACAATCCAGCATCGTCGTATGCCTGAAAAACGATTGACGTTAAGTATACTGGTAGCAGTAACCGGGCTGGGCTTGTTAACGCTTCAACATGAACTGAGTCTGCACACGGGAGATATTCTGTGCATTCTTGCAGCGCTAGTGTATGCCATCTACATTATGATTGCTGGCAAGTACACGCCGAAGCATGATCCGCTAACACTGGGAACGGTACAATTGGGTGTTGCGGCGATGTGGGGAATAGCGGCTACATTCATGCTGGAAACGCCACGTATGCCCGATACGGCTGAATCCTGGACAGCAATTCTCGGGTTAGGTGTATTGTGCAGCGGATTGGGATATATTCTGCAGACACTCGCACAGCGCCATGCTTCTCCCACAAGAACGAGTCTGATCTTCTCACTCGAACCTCTATTTGCAGCGGCCTTTGCTTTTACCTTTCAAGGGGAGTCATTAACGTTGCATGGATATGCAGGAGCAGCTTTGATGTTGATGGGTGTGTTGATTACAGAGATCAAACTCCCACAGCCGATCTTCTGGCGCAGAAAACGTCAAGCGCTCCAGCCGGAACTCAGCGATCAGGGAGCACGGAGCATATAACCAGGGAACAATGGTCTTTTCGTCATCTTCTATGGAAGGTGGAGAGAGGGCCTTTTTTTGTTATGTTGTATATGGCCTGTTACCGATCGAATTTAGCCTAACAAGTTAAACGGAAACATAACTTGTTTTGTTGATTTTTGTTTTTTATGCTACACTGAATGGAAAATCAGGAAAAACGGGTGAATGGCATGACTAAAAGAGTAACAATGCAGCAAATTGCGGATGCTGCGGGGGTGTCCAAATTCGCAGTCTCCCGTGCGCTAACGGGGAAGCCTGGTGTGAGCGAGCATACACGCGAGATGATTGTCAGAACGGCGGGGCAGCTCGGTTACTTCAGAACCGAGCCAAAGCGGTATCCGGTGGACACACAGGCATCAATAGAGGTGAAGCCAGAAGCGGAGCGCCAAGGCACCATATTAATTTTGTTTCCTAACGTTCGTTCTCAGAATCGATCTTCCTTGTACTGGGGGCCTGTGTTCGATGGCATCTCTGAGAGGCTGAATGAGAAGGGGATGGACATTTTAACGCTGACAGAACCCTCTTCCGATCGAATGTTCTCGGTCCTTAATCCGGAAGCGATCAGCGGAGTCATTACCGTGGGCACCATCTCGACATCGGTATTGCTGGAGATTTACAGGCTGCGTATTCCGCTTGTGATGGTGGACCATGAAGACCCGGCCATATACGCAGACACGGTTTTTACAGACAATATGAAATGTATGAAAGAACTGGTTCTCATGCTCGTTGGGAAAGGGTACAGAAGGTTCCAGTTTGCTGGGAAACTTCCTGATGCAACCAGCTTTAGAGAACGTTGGCTTGGATATCGAACGGTGCTGGAAGAGAAACAGCTGGAGGGGGAACAGCAAGCAGACTTGCTGGGACCAGAGTATGAACAGATACGGAGATCCATTGCCGAAATGAAGCTGGAGGATATCCCTGAAGTCATCGTGTGTGCGAATGATCATACAGCTGTCATTGTCATTCAGGCACTCCAAAGTCGAGGCATTCAGGTGCCTGAACGCTGTGCTGTAACCGGGTTTGACAATACGCAGACGGATGAACCCATTCTTGCTTCGGTACATATTAACAAAGATAATCTGGGCACGAGAGCGGTGGATCAGCTGTTGTGGCGGATCCAACATCTGGATCAACCTTATGAACGCAAGCTGATCTATTCGGAATTAATTATTCGCGATGAATATAACGCCAATATAGACTAATGTGGTATGTGTGATAAGAACGTATTGATCATATTAACGACAAACATACTGGTAAATGAACTCAGGTGAGAGACATGGAGAGATTAAGTCTTCATGTCTTTTTGATATGCAGCGATTGTTTAACAAATTAAATTACAAAACAGATTGACTATGAGAAGCATATCGTGTTAATTTTGTTTTGTAAGTTATTTGTTTTTACACTAACAAAACCTAACAAAATAATAATTACCAACTCTAACAACAATGGAGGCTGTCATGAGCACAATACAATCACATGTTTTTCAGAATTGGACGTTCAAGGCTTGCGAAGATCAAGAGTGGATGCCGGCTCAGGTGCCCGGCTGTGTGCATACAGACTTGCTGAAACTGGGCAAGATTCCAGATCCTTTTTATGGAACGAACGAGAAGGAAGTACAATGGATTGATAAGAAAGATTGGGAATATCAGACTGAATTTGACGTTGCCGAAGCGTTGTTCTCTCAGGAACACCTGGAACTGGTGTTTGATGGTCTGGATACATATGCTGATGTGTATGTGAATGATGTGCATGTGTTATCCGCAGATAACATGTTCCGGGTATGGAAGGCGGATGTGAAGGCCGTATTGAAGGGCAACGGCAATATTCTCCGAATACGTTTTCGGTCTCCGATTCAGGAAGACCTGCCTAAGCTGGAGAAGCTCGGATATGCATTACCTGCATCCAATGATCAGTCCGATGTTGGCGGACTTGGCGACAAGAGAGTAAGTATTTTTGCACGTAAAGCCCCGTATCACTATGGTTGGGACTGGGGTCCGCGTTTTGTAACCAGTGGGATCTGGCGTGAAGCACGTCTTGAAGGTTGGACACAGGTGCGAATTAATGATGTGTATATCCAGCAAAATGAAGTAAGTGCTACCTTAGCTTCATTGACCGCTGTTGTGGAAGTAGAGACATCACAATCGGTGGATACGGTCATTCGTATCGGTGCAGATGGTCAGAGATGGGAAAGATCCGTATCGCTGCAACCCGGAGCTCAGACTGTGGAGATTCCAATCTCCATCAATGAACCGAAACTGTGGTGGAGCCGCGGGCTTGGTGACCCGCATATGTACACCTTCCTTACCGAAGTGCTTCAAGGTGAGCGAGCTGTGGCTGAATCTACAGTGAAGACAGGACTTCGTTCCATTCGCCTGGTACGTGACAAAGATGAAGCGGGAGCATCCTTTTACTTTGAATTGAACGGGGTTGCGGTCTTTGCCAAAGGGGCCAATCACATTCCGAATGATAGCTTCATCACTGAAATTACTCATGAACGTTATCGTCATGAGATCGTATCCGCAGCCGAGTCCAATATGAATATGCTGCGCGTGTGGGGTGGCGGAATCTATGAGCAGGATGTGTTCTACGAACTGTGTGATGAATACGGAATCCTGGTATGGCAAGACTTCATGTTTGCTTGCAGCATGTATCCAGGGGATGAAGCGTTCCTGAACAGTGTAAGACATGAAGCGATTGATAATGTGAAACGTCTGCGTAATCATCCAAGTATTGCACTATGGTGTGGTAACAATGAGATTGATTCGGCTTGGGCTCAATATGTTGAGAATGGTGGCTGGGGTTGGAAGAAAGATTTTACTGCCGAGCAGCGTGAACGCATCTGGGCCGATTACGAAGCCATCTTCCATGATCTGCTGCCAGAAGTGGTTGAAGCGTATGCTCCAGGTGTGGATTACTGGCCTTCTTCACCTCTTGTATCACTGACAGGGGATGAGAAGCAGCATGCGCACCCGTCTACATCTGAGGGCGATATTCACTACTGGGGCGTGTGGCACAATGTAGAACCTTTCGAAAACTACAACGTGCATGTGGGTCGTTTCATGAGCGAATACGGATTCCAGTCTTTCCCGGAATACAAATCAGTTCGGACCTATGCGGAAGAAGAAGACTTGGCCTTGGAATCTGAAGTGATGCTTGCGCACCAGAAGAATGGGGCAGGTAATCGTCTGATCAAACAGTATATGGATATGTACATGCATGAATCGAAGGATTTCCCATCGTTCCTGTATATGAGCCAAGTCCTTCAGGCGGAAGCAATGAAGACCGCCATTGAAGCACATCGTCGCCGCAAACCATTCTGCATGGGTACACTTTACTGGCAAATGAATGACTGCTGGCCGGTGGCTTCATGGGCAGGCATGGACTACCTTGGGCGTTGGAAAGCTTTGCAGTATTACGCGAAACGAAGCTTCAGCGATGTGCTCGTATCCGTAGACGGGACCAAGGAAGATACTACAGATATTTATATCATCTCGGATCAGCTTGAGCCAGTGAAGGGTCAACTGCAGATTCGATTGATTGGATTCGATGGCTCAGTATATCGTGAAGAAGAGCATGAGGTAACATTGGCATCGAACTCGGGTCAACTGGTGTTGTCTCTGAGTCAGACTGAATGGCTGCAAGGCCGTGACGTTGCAACAACGCTGTTGCGCCTGGATCTGAAGCAGAATGGAGTAGCTGACATTGTGCAGGAGCATTATTTTGCACCATCCAAAGATCTTGCATTGCAGCCTGCACAAATTAAAGTAACAGAGGTTACTGAAAATGATGGCAAATATCTTCAACTGGAAAGTGATGTGCTTGCCAAACAGGTATGGATTTCCTCCGAAGCAGAAGGCGTATTCTCCGACAACTTCTTCGATCTCATTCCTGGCATTCCGGTGAAGGTGCAGTTCACTTCCAGAGAAGGGCTGCAATCTACCGATGCGGTTTCCAATACCGGGCTCATTGAGGTTCGTTCCATGGCTGATTTTATCAAACTATAATAAGGCTTAACATCAGAACGGTTGAGATCTCTTTAAGAGGGATTTCAACCGTTTTTATATTGAGGCAACCAATAAAAACGGATGTAGGCTTCAAAGATGGTTCCATCATTGCTATAATTGATAATCATTATCAATTATAGGTGGGTTTTGAGTCACAATGCTATGCATTGTGCATGTTTGGACACTTAGGAAAGGGAGTCTATATGCGGATTCAGAATGATACCAAGCTGTGGGATCAGGTTCAGGTTCGCGTGCTTGATGTCCGTATTATATCACTGGCAACAAACGAGTTCATGCGAAACTATGTGTTACCAACCAGTGCATTTGTCTATGTTCATGGTAGGGGGCAGGTGTGGCTGGATGAAGAGGTATGGTCTACAGGCCAGTTCTTGCTGCTCCACGGGGGAAAAGGAAGACGTCTGACATTTGAAGCGACCGGGGGGATGGAGGTCCATCTGATTTTGTACAAATCAACGCTGCCATCCAACGTGCTCGTGGAGTACCGAATGATGCTAAACCAGCGAAATCCATTTGAAGAGTCTTGGGCGACAGCGCCGGATCATGCCCTTGAACTGCGTGAGCTTGTGCGGAAGATACATGAATGCTGGTCAGGACAGGAACAATTGGGCAAAATTCAGGTCAAAGTACACTTCTTTCAATTGGTAGAGCTTGTATTGTTACAGCGGAGCCGCATGCTTCACGAAGGTCAGCAGCCTTCGCTTACCGATCAGGTATTGCGTCATATCAAAGCTCATTTCCGGGAATCGATCTCACTCGATTCGCTTGCCCAGTCCTTGAATTATAGCCCGCAGTATTTATCACGCAAGTTCAAGGAACAGACGGGATGCACACCGACAGAATATGTGACTCGGTTACGTATGGGTGAGGCAAGGAGTTTGCTTGCGTCCACGGAAGCTTCATTACAGGAAATTGCTGCATATGTAGGGTACATGGACCCATTCTATTTCAATCGAATTTTCAAAAAAGAGACTGGCATCACACCTGGACAATATCGGTTGAAGCAGCAGGGAAACTCAAACAAAGTTTCAAAAAGTACATTAAATGCAACAAATGAATCTATTGTAACAGGAAGAGAGGAACGTTATCCTTTAATTGATGATGATAATCATTATCAATATAAGGGAGATGAGGAAATCAACATGTTTAAGCATTTTAAATCAGCGATCATGTCACTTGCGCTTGTACTCACATTGAGTGCTTGTGGAACAGCTGAACAAGGAACAGGAACATCAGAGGTTGCAGCGGAACCCGAACAACCGGCAGTCGTGGAAACCAAAATGGTGAATACGGCCTTTGGCGAGGTAGAGATTCCTGCACATCCAGAGCGAGTCGCTGCCATTGATTATCTGGGAACGGTACTTGCTCTTGGTGTCAAACCGATTGGTGGAGGACAATTTCTGATGAACAGCCCGTATCTGGAAGGTCACATGGATGGGCTTGAAACGATCGGTGATTCCATTGAACAATTGATGGAGCTGGAGCCAGATCTCATTATTACATTGAATCCGGACAAAGCGGCTTATGAACAATACAGTAAGATTGCACCGACCGTTTCCATTGCGTCCATCACTTTCCCGACACTGAAGGACGAAGTCACTTATTTCGGTGAAGTTCTGGGCAAAGAAGCGGAAGCTGAGAAGTGGCTGGTTGATTTTAATGAGGAGATTGCCAAAATCAAGCAGGAGGTGCAGAGCGTTGTACCGGCTGATGCCACATTCTCCGTGATGCAGGAATACGACCGCCAAGTCTTTATTTTCGGCAATCAGTCGGGCCGGGGAGGGCGTAATATCTACGAATTGCTCGGTTTACAAGCACCGAAGAACATTCCGTCTGAGTTGATGCAGGGGGCATATCATGAATTCTCCATAGAACTGCTCTCCAAATACGCGGGAGATTACATCGTCCTAACCAGCCACTCACAGCTGAAAGACCTACAGGCAGATCCGATCTGGGGTTCATTGCCTGCTATCAAAAGTGGAAAAGTGTACATATGGACGGAGGAACAATCCTGGTTCCGTGACCCCATCGCTTTGTTGAAACAGACACAGGATCTGGCTGAATGGATTATTGGACTTAATACACCGTCTAAGTAAGTAAGGATGGTCTGCGCTCATATTTAAAGGGCCGAGTGCATTTCGGATGCACAGCGGGCCTACGTAAGACCAAAAAACCGTGCTGCCCAGTTGGCTGAGCAGCACGGTTTTTATATTCTTATGTATGACTGAAACAATAGAAGGGGATTAGGAGTCTGTACGGAGATAAATAACGGTGTGATTGCAGTATATGCATTAGTTGTTCTTTTGTTCGCTCTGGATTTCTTGCAACTCCCTGATGGTCAAAGAAAGATCATTCTCGGGATTCGCGCTCACAATGACTTCGGACTGTGATTGTTGCTGACCTGTCTGATTCGACTTGGCGGCAGGTTTGATCACGTAGAGACTCTGAACGGAGTTCAGCAGGCTGGCTGGGGTGTTTTCATACGTTTCGAGGAAAAGCACATAGTCTTTGGTAGGGACCAGCTTGAGGTTGTCGTCATTAATAATCTCGGTGTTACCCAATTGTCCGCCAAGCTGCTTCACTTCTATTTGTTCCCCGGCCGTGTAAGCGCCCTTGTAGGATTCAGTAATCTGAACCGTGTGGATCGTATAGATTTTGTCAAAAGAAGACGGCTCTCCGCCTGGATCGGACGCTGTTTCTAACTCGTTTTCATTCGCAGCTTCTGTAATCTGTACGATATCGTTCAAAGCTTCCACTCGAGTCTCGAGGACATTGCCTTTAACGATGGTATTGGCTCTCTCGGACAGGTCGCCAATGCTGGCATAACTCGGGTAATCTTCAGAAGCAATAATGGTCATGGGTGCATTGGACGGAGAAGCGGTAGGTGTAACAGAAGAGCATCCAACAGCAGATAGAATGAAAATCGTTGAGATAAGTAGCGTTTTTACTCGGTTTTTGTTCATGGACAGGAATCCTCCTTGGATTTTGGAATGAGTTCGTAGCGGATTAATACTTTGACCTTACGTTGTTGATGTCAAAGGTTTGAGGTTTGGTCATGGAATTTCGGTTACGGGAGTAAGACATAATGGAAGGACTGGTTGTGGTTGGGTTGTCACCAAGCCATACGGAGTGTCCAAGTTCGTGGACGAATACGCTTTGAATGAAATTGGATAAGTTGGTCGCGTCAGCACTAATGGTGGATGCATTAAGTTCGATGCGGAAGCTTACGACCTGACTCCCGGATACGGAGGCGTAGTTGACACCATATGCCGTGTTGTTAAAGTTTCCTGCGGTGATGGTGTTCGGGGAGTTGTTTGTTTTGGTGAATTGAACTTTGGCACCGGCATTGTTCCAGTTGGTAAGGGAAGCGTCCATTGGGATCTGCCATGAGGAGGCGTAATTATACGTGCGAATGGGGATGGTCGTACTGGGATATCCGTAATTCAGGAAGGTTGCCGCGTAGATAGTACTGCCGAACATGGCTATCGCCGAGAACAACATAATGCTCATCAAAAACTTCCTTTTCATACTAAAAACCTCCAATAAATGTATTTTATCTCTATTATAGTAACAAGGAATAGTTTGATTGAAATGAGTCTGAGGTCGTTGTTTTTGTCGTGGAAAACATGAAATATGGTTTGACCAGACGAAGTGGGTGTCAAAATAAGTCATTTTTGCTCGATATGCATGCATAATTTCCCTGATATAACAAACAATACAATCAACTTACACAGGGAAAGGTAGTGCTTGAGCATGTGCAATCGTTTTTCATTGGCAGCCGATTTGGACGAAGTCAGAGATCATTTCAAGATTCAGCGAGTAATGTATTATTACAAAAACCGTTACAACATCAGCCCAACCCAGCATACGCCAATTATTTTGCATCAGGATGGTGAGCGTGTATTGGATGAGTTCCGTTGGGGGTTCATTCCGTTCTGGGGGCGTGATGCCGTGAACGCAAATCTCATGACGGTGCATGAGAATCCTTCCTATTACAAGCTGGTAGAAACGAAGCGCTGCGTCATTCCGAGTAACGGATTGTACTATTGGCGGCAAGAGGGTAAGAAAAGTTATGCGGTCCGCGTTGTCATGCCGGATCGAGGTCTGTTCGGCATTGCTGGATTATATGAAGTGTGGAGAGACACACGTAAAGAGCCACTTCGTACCTGCACGATGCTTATGACTGGCGCGAACATGGTTACACGCGAGTTCGGCAGCAAAATGCCAGCGATCCTCTCCGAAGAAGAGATCAACACTTGGCTTGATCCGGCTAACACACGGGTCACTCAGTTGCTGCCGCTGTTGAAATCGTATAACAGTACAGAGATGAATCTGTATCCTGTAACACCCATGGTCGCCAATGATGAGCACGATTGTTATGAATGCGTGGAAGAGATGGATCAGAAGCTGGCATACGTTCGGAGTTTCTGAATCCCTTTTGCATAGAGTGAAGAAGGTTAATAGGGCAGGGAGTTAGGACCCTCTGCTCTTTTTTTCCTTTCTGAAAATGAAGAGTTGCAATTGCGGTGAAACGTAACTATAATAATTACAGTAAGCGAACGCATATATTCATATATCTATTAAAAGAGATATTTATAATCAGGAGGGAACCACGAATGAATCCAAAGTTTAACCAGATGTTTGAACAAGTTTCACTACCGACTGGCATTACATTGAAAAACCGTATCGTGCTCGCTCCGATGACTCATATGTCCTCGAATGCTGATGGTACCATATCTGACGCAGAACTTGCTTATTATGCACGTCGCACCGGTGGTGCTGGCATGTCGATTACGGCAGTAGGGCATGTAACAGAGAATGGCATTGGTTTCCCGGCTCAGTTCGGCGTACATAATGACAGCTTCATTCCCGGCCTGAGACGATTGGCAGATACAATTAAACAGCAGGGCTCTGTAGCCATATTACAAATATTCCATGCAGGCCGTCTGACGCCTGAACAAGCTGTACCTGCGGGTCAAGTGGTGGCTCCTAGTGCGGTTGCGAGTGAGCGTCCGGGATCTCCTGAACCAAGAGAGTTGACTGATGCCGAGATTACTTCCATTATCAAAGACTTTGGTGAAGCGACACGTCGTGCAATCGAAGCCGGATTTGATGGTGTTGAAATTCACGGAGCTAACGGTTATCTGATCCAGCAATTCTTCTCCCCTCATTCCAACCGACGTGAAGATCGTTGGGGAGGAAGTGTAGAGAAACGTCTGGCATTCCCACTTGCTGTCGTGGATGAGATTCAGAAAGTTGTTGCCGAACATACGAAATTGCCATTCATCATTGGTTACCGCTTCTCTCCGGAAGAACCGGAAACACCGGGACTCACGATGGAAGATACGTATGCACTGGTGGATGCACTGAAAGATAAAAACCTGGATTACCTGCACGTTTCCCTGAATGAATTCTGGTCCAAACCAAGACGTGGCGAAGCAGATACACGTTCAAGAATGGAATTCATCCTCGATCGTGTGAACGGCAAATTGCCTGTTATTGGTGTAGGTTCGATTCATACGGCTGATCAGGCCGCTGAGGCGCTTCAAACGGGAGTGCCACTGCTTGCCATTGGACGTGAGCTGATTATCGAACCGGATTGGGTTGAGAAAATCGAGAGCGGACGGGAAGAAGATATCGAGACGATTCTGACCAAATCGGATCAGGAGCGTCTGGTTATCCCTGACGGGCTGTGGAATGCAATCATCCACACACCGGGCTGGTTCCCTATGGCAGAAGATAAATAAGATACACTTCAGGACTGGAATGGAGGGGGCGAGAGCTCCCTCTTTTTGCACGTGGTCTAAATTCTCCTTGTAATCGCACTGTGGTATGATGGGATGAACAGGATCAACTGGATAATCAACGGTTTGGAGTGAAGGAATATGCTCGTTGCTGAACGGTATGAAAAAATAGTGGAATGGGTGGATACGCAAGGCAGTATGCGTGTGACCGAACTTAGTGAGCGCTGCGGGGTGACGGAAGAGACGATTCGTCGTGATCTGGACAAGCTCGAACAGGCAGGCAGGCTCAGGCGCTCTCATGGCGGGGCAGTCAGTGTAAAATACAAAGAGGATTTACAGTCGGAGATTCCGTATCCTGAACGAGCTGTAGCCCATGCAGAAGAGAAGCGCAGGATTGCAGGCGAAGCGGTGAAAATGGTGGAATCAGGCGACCGGATCGCCCTCGATGCAAGTACAACGGCGTGGTATATGGCGGCAGGATTGCCTAACATTCCACTGACGGTTTTAACCAACTCGATTAAGGTGGCCGCAGAGCTGAGCAACAAGGAGCAGATTCGCGTGATTGCCACAGGTGGGCAACTGGCTTCGAAATCCCTGTCCTTTGTAGGGCCGCTGGCGGAACGTTCGCTGGATGCTTACCATGTCGATAAAGTATTCCTGTCTTGCAAAGGGGTGCATCTGACCAAAGGCATTAGTGAATCCAATGAATTACAGGCTTTGGTGAAGCAGAAGATGATCCATATTGCGGATGAGGTCATTTTACTCGCAGATTCCAGCAAGTTTAACATACAGGCTTTTACGAGAGTCGCTGAGATGAGCAGTGTGGGGAAAGTGATTACGGATCAAGGCGTAGACGAAGAGCAAGTAAGTGCACTAACTGAGCAGAATATTACGTGTATACGTGTGTAAATAGAAAGGAATGAATGTCATGAAACATCCTTTTCATCTGAAAGCGGTATGGAATGGTGGACGTAACAGTGAGGGAACCATTGATGCAGGTGGATTAAAAACGGTCATATCGATTCCGCAGGAGATGGGCGGACCTGGTACGGGAACCAACCCCGATGAGATGCTGCTGGGTGCAGCCTCTACCTGTTACTTGATCACGTTGGCAGCAATGCTGGAGCGTTCAGATATTAAGCCAGATGAGCTGACGCTGGAGTCGGAAGCAACGGTAGATGTTACGAATAACGTGTTTATGTACGAACGGATCGTACATAGACCCCGGATTGTGCTTAGCACAGATGCTTCTGAGGCGGATCTGGTCAAAGCCGAGCGCTTAGCGCACAAGGCTGAATCATCCTGCATGATCTCCCGAGCGGTGGCAGGCAATGTTGTGATCGAAACACAGCCAGTCGTTGTAACTACAGGAGCTAACACAGTGTGATATACTTAAGAGTAGGCGACGCAAGTCGTCATTCGTGTAAATAAGGAGAAATTCGGCATGAACACACAGAAGCGCAAGACCAACCGCTGGGTACGTTTAACACGTGCTATGAAGCTGAATTTCCTCAAATTATTACGTGCTCCCGGAGGTGCGCATAAAGTATCTACCGGATTTGCCATAGGGTTCGGACTGGAATTAATCGTGATCTCGACCGCATCGCTGATATATCTCATATTCTATCCCATCGTGCGACTGTCCGGGGGTTCGATGCCCGCAGCCATTGTTGGCAATGTGATTGGAAAACTTACGTTTTTGCCTATCATTCTGATGCCGCTCGCCAAGCAGATTGGTTCCTGGATTCTGCCTGCTCACAGCATGGGACAGGGACTAGTACACAAGAGTGCATTCATGGAACTGTTTCGCGGGAACTGGTCGGCAGTGAGCGAATTGTTGCTCGGTGGACTGGATATTTTGGCAGGCATGTCCGTGTTCGGTATCATTCTGGGTGTAATTTCGTACTTTATCGTAAAATTCTTTTACGTCAGAGCTCTCAACCAGCGTTATGAACGCCGGCTGGAGAAGCGTCGACAAGCAGATATGGCTGCGGTATCGCCTCCAGTGTTAATCAGGAAGCCATCACAATCATAATTGGCAGCATCAACATGGATGCAGCGGTTGTCCATAGAATGCAGCGGGATACAAACTGTGGAGAAGCATTGAACTGTTCAGCCAAAATAACAGCGTTTACCGCGGTCGGCATCGATGCGAGGATGAGCAGCACACTGAACAAGGTACCCTCGACCTGAAGCGCGGTCAGAATTAGCCAGGAGAGGATCGGTGCAGCTGCGAGACGTACCACAAGCCCGGTCCAGAAGGCTCGGCGTACATTAGGTAACCAAGGCGCTGTAGCACCTTTTGATCTGAGCATCTGTGCTCCCAAAATGGCGAGAACGACGGGAGAGTAGCCCATAGCCAGCATGGAGATGCCTCCATCCAGCGCGTCAGGCAGGCTCAAATTGGATGCGCGCAGCGCAATGGCGATGCCGGCAGCATAGATGGACGGCATGCGGAAAACGGACAGAATCGCATCTTTTACCGTGAATTCGGATCGCGCGGCAAAAAAGATACCTACCGTATTGACAATGATCATCTGTCCAATAACATAGACGGAAGCCTTATCCAGTCCAAGTTGTCCAAAGGCAAGCAGTACAAGCGGGAGCCCGTAATTCACGCAGTTCGTAAACGTGGAGACGAGGGTGAGACCTGCTTTTTCGCTTGCACCCAGACGGAAAATCCGGCTTAACAGCTCGGCGAGTGCCCACAGCGCAATCAGATTAATGATAGAGAACCAGAATGTGCTGGTGACGTCCGTCCAGGTAATCTCTGCGTGCAGCAATGTATTGAAGATGAGCGCAGGGCTCAAAATATAAAGGGAAAAGGTCGACAGCGACCGGGTATCCCAATTCTTGAAGCGTTTTAACAGAATACCTCCGATCACGGGAAGTGATATCGGCAGGAATACATGGTATAACGTGAGTAAAAATGAGTGAAGCAATGCAATTCAGTCCCTTCTGGATGAAAAACCTATCTTATCATAGCAGAAGATGCACTTCATATGAATGGATTTCAGTATGATCATGTGCAGAAAGCCGTTGTTTAGCGGGTGTTTTCACGGATGTGCAGCGACAGCAGATTGCTATTTTGATATGGCAGATTTATTATAGAAGAGGTGCAACAAGATTACATACACATAGAGGAGGAAACTGTAATGAGTGAATCAAAACGCTTGCTCGTACTGGCCGGCTCTTACGCCGAAGCGGAAAATGAGGGCATTTATGCATATGAATTGAATGAGGATACAGGTAGCTTGTCCAAGCTTGACGGCATCGCGGGTGTGAAAAACCCAACGTTTGTCAACGTGGATGCTGAAGGAAACAAACTGTATGCGATTGGTGAAACAGCGTCAGCTGAAGGCAACAAAATGTCTGAAGCGGTAGCTCTGAGCATTGATCCTTCTACAGGAAAATTAAGTTTGCTGAACCGGAATAACTCCATCTCAGCTCCACCATGTCATATCCAGCGTGACCCTTCCGGCAAATACTTGATCCTGTCCAGCTACCACGGTGGTCTCGTAGGACTGCAAGCCTTGACGGATAACGGTGAAGTTGGAGCGCTTCTGGACGAGAAGAAACATGAAGGCCAAGGTGCGCATCCTGAACGTCAGGACAAGCCACATGTGCATTCCGCATTCTTCAGTCCGGATGGCAAATACATGATGGTACAGGATCTGGGCGCGGATAACATTGCGATCTATTCCATTGATGCAGACAAAAATGAACTTGTGCTGCACAGTGAAACCAAAACTCATCCGGGAGCAGGCCCACGTCACTTGGCGTTCCACCCGAATGGTCAATTCGCTTATGTTATCAATGAAGTGGATTCTTCCATTACTTCGTTCAAATATGATGCAGCAGCGGGCACGTTGACTGAATTGTCTACGGTATCGACATTGCCTGATGGTTATGATGGCAAAGAGAATACAACAGCCGAGATCACAGTTTCCAATGATGGACGTTATGTATATGGTTCTAACCGTGGACATGACAGCATCGTTGTATTTGCAGTAGACGCAGACAAAGGTCACCTGACACTGGTTGAGCATGTATCTGCTGAAGGTGAGCACCCGCGTCATTTTGCTCTGACACCTAATGGCAAACTGTTGATCGCAGCCAACCGCGATACCAACAACCTCGTGACATTCACAGTGGATCAGGAAAGCGGACGTCTGAAATACACAGGTCACAGCACAGGTGTATCCAAGCCGGTGTGTGTGAAACCTGTATATCTGTAAGGTATAATTGCTAAAATCAGCTCTGGCTGGATTGAAAATTAGAAAAGGACCCTGCCTATATCCTATATGGCAGGGTCTATTTATTTGGATGAGTGATTAGGATTTTTTAGTATGCAAATTTCGGTTCAAATGAAGGGACACTTCTAAAATGAGTTCATATAACAACCAATTGATTTCATTAGTTACGTACAAGTAACTACCCCACTTCAAAGTGCGTACTTCCTGAATGGATAGTCAGGGTCTACAATGAATGAGTAGCCAAAACAAACACTGCATGCATCTGAACAGACGAATTGGTGCAGGCTAAATATCTGATTATTATTTTTACAGGAACGACTCATACTTGAACAACAAAGGAGAAATAAATGATGAAATTGCAATTGGCACTCGACTTGGTAAACATCCCTGAAGGTATCGCACTGGTTAAAGAGGTTGAACAATATATTGATATCGTTGAGATTGGTACACCAATCGTTATTAATGAAGGTTTGCACGCGGTTAAGGCAATGAAAGAAGCTTTCCCTAATCTGCAAGTTCTTGCAGACCTCAAAATTATGGACGCTGGTGGTTATGAAATCATGAAAGCAGCTGAGGCTGGTGCGGATCTGATCACTGTGCTTGGGGCAACCAATGACAGTACAATCAAAGGTGCAGTAGCAGAAGCGAAGAAACAAAACAAACAAGTTCTCGTGGACATGATCAACGTGCCTAACCTTGAACAGCGTGCTCGTGAAATTGATTCGCTTGGCGTAGATTACATCTGTGTACACACAGGTTATGACCTGCAAGCTGAAGGACAAAGCCCGTTCGAAGATCTGCAAACGATCAAAGCTGCTGTGAAAAACGCTAAAACGGCTGTCGCTGGTGGAATCAAGCTGGAAACATTGCCAGAAGTAATCAAAGCACAACCGGATCTGGTTATTGTAGGTGGCGGTATCACAGGACAAGCGGACAAAGCGGCAGTTGCAGCTGAAATGCAACGTCTCGTTAAACAAGGGTAAGCGAATGACCAAAACACAATACGCAGCTGACATCTTGAAGGAGCTGGAACGCACGTTAAGCCAGATCGATGATGCAGAGATGCAAGCGATGGCTGAACATGTTCTGGCTGCAGAACAGATTTTTGTAGCAGGAGCAGGCCGGTCAGGACTTATGGGAAAGGCTTTTGCCATGAGACTGATGCAGATGGGGCTTCGTGTATATGTGGTGGGCGAGACCGTAACACCTGGGATCAGCTCGAAGGATTTCCTCTTGCTGTGCTCTGGCTCAGGAGAGACAGGCAGTCTGGCAGCCATGGCTCAGAAGGCTAGTCAAGCAGGTGCACCTGTAGGTCTCATTACAATTAAGCCAGAGTCCACGATTGGCAAATTGGCGACTACGGTAGTGCGTCTCCCGGCTTCAGCCAAAGAGGACACAGCAACTTCCGGAGCAGCCGTAACCATTCAGCCGATGGGCTCGTTGTTCGAACAAGGACTGTTAATCGGTATGGATGCTCTCATCCTTACCATGATGGAAATGAAGGGTATGACTGGAGCGGATATGTTTGGCCGCCACGCAAACCTGGAATAGTGAATAGATGCGAGACCGAAATCCTTTGCTTGTGAAGGGTTTCGGTCTTTTTCTGCGATGCACAGCCTTTCAAGCTTATAGGTTTTATTCGAGGTAGTTAGTTAAACTTTGCATCCCGTGCAGGCTGTAGTAGAATTAATAGAAAGCTGTATCGAATGAATGTACTTATTACATCATGTATGGAGCGGATAGTTACCCTCTTATGGAGTGTCCCCGTAACATGCGTATGATACCGATATAAGATTGAAGATGGGGGGGCTTGGAGCCATGGCATCCGAAGTGAAGGAACGGATTAATCTGAAAGAAATCAACTGTGAGAAGGAATTGACTCTTGCGGTAATCGGGGGCAAGTGGAAACTGATTATTTTGTGGCATTTGGGTCTGGAAGGCACCAAACGATTCAGTGAGCTGAAACGCTTAATCCCTCATATTACCCAGAAGATGCTGACCAACCAGCTACGTGAGCTGGAGGAAGACAAACTGATTGAGCGCAAGGTGTACGCAGAAGTACCTCCTCGGGTGGAGTATACGTTGACGGATCACGGCCAGAGCCTGATGCCCGTGCTGCATGCGATGTATAACTGGGGTAAAAATTATGGGGAAAATGTAATCTGGAAAGAAAGTTAAATAAGTTATATTCAATAAATCGCTCGGTGTATGGGTTTTTTGCCATCACCTAGCGTTTTTTTTATTTACTTTCAAACCATGGTCACATGAGCAAAAGTTTATACGAAACGTAGAGGACAGCATTTCTATTATGAAGAAATTTGATGTCTGAAAAAAGCTCCTTGGTATGATTTTTATGGGTCCGGAACGCTAGCGAGTTAACGGATTAATAAACAAACCAAGGAGGTTACAAGGTGCATTCTATTTGAATTAATCAAATCCAGAGGTAGATATTCCAAATAATCATTACTATGGATAGAATCACAAGCGTTACGACATTCCATTTGGTTCTTTGATTATTCGTTGTGAAAAGCATTATTCCGAACAATACAACACTAAAAACTAAAACAGCTACGTTGTTTCGAAAAAGAAAAATGAATAGCAACATAGCAGTCATAATTATATTCATTATTACATTTAAGTTCAAATCACTCGAGCCTCCAATAGTATACATCTCTAATCAATGTGAAATATTGTATTCTCTATCTATTAACGCAAGTCTTTGTTCTTGTTAAAAGATTGAAAAAATGTATTGTAATACACAATAAAAATTATATAATAACGTCTTTTACTATAAATATAGTATTTTATGTGATATATAGTATGTAAATTAAATTCACAGTAAGGGTTTCCAATGAAATCTCTCAGAAACCCTTACATCTATTTTCTAATCAAATTCACCTTCTGTATTTGAAGAATATTGAGAGATCAACTGTTATCTACGACAATGCTGAGTCTCATTTTAGGAGATGTCATGTATAGATGAGCGGAATATGATACGATGAGAGATATTGGAAATGCAAGGAGGATGACAACTAAAGATGGAAAAAATACGTACACGTGCTGAGGTAAACCCAGAAGCAACTTGGGATCTGAGAGACCTGTTTGCAACCGATGTGGAGTGGGAGCAGGAGCTTCGATCACTTCCTGAGGCTGCTACCGAGATTGAAACGTTCAAAGGACGTCTGGGCGAAGGCGCTGGACAATTGCTGGCTTGTCTGGTTGCTCGTGAAGCTTTGCAGGAGCGTATCGGCAAGACGGCTTCTTATGCCCGACTTAAGCAGTCGGAAGACAGCACCAATCCGGTGAATATAGAGAACTCTGCCAAAGCAGGAGATATCCTATCGAATCTGTCGTCGTCCTTGTCTTTTATAAATTCAGAGATCGTCGAACTACCGGATGGAACTGTAGAGCGTTATATTCAAGAGCTTCCGGGTCTGGAACCATATGCGCGCAGTTTGGAGCGTTTGATTCGAGAAAAGGCACATCGGCTCACACCGGAGACCGAGAAGGTACTCGCTTCACTCGGAGAGGTGCTGGATTCACCATACCGTATCTATCTGCGCGGTAAACTGGCAGACATGACGTTTGACGATGCCCTCGATGGAGAGGACAATACTCGTCCACTGTCCTGGTCATTCTATGAAAATAATTATGAGATGTCGTCCGATACAAAGCTGCGCCGCTCTGCTTATGCTGCGTTCAGCTCCACATTGAATGAGTACAAAAATACGTTCGCAGAAGGTTATGCAACCGAAGTGAAGAAACAGGTTGTCTTATCCAGATTGCGTGGTTACGACGATGTCACAGATATGCTCCTCAGCCCACAGCAAGTGAGCAAAGAGATGTACAATAACATTCTGGATATTATCCAGCAGGAACTTGCACCTCATATGCGCAGACTGGCCGCTCTCAAGAAACGTGAACTGGGCTTGGACAAGTTGATGTTCTGTGATCTGAAGGCGCCGCTTGATCCTGAATTTAGCCCTGCCATTACATATGAGGAGGCATGTACGCTCATTCGCGAGGCACTGGATGTGCTCGGTCCGGAGTATGGCGAGATCGTAGAGCGCGCATTTCGTGATCGCTGGGTGGATTACGCAGATAACGCAGGCAAATCCACAGGAGCGTTTTGTTCTTCCATATATGGTTCGCACTCCTATATCCTGATTTCATGGGCGAACAACATGCGCGGAGCCTTTACGCTTGCCCATGAAGTGGGACATGCAGGCCATTTCATGCTCGCGGGTCGTTACCAACGGCTCACGAATACACGCCCATCTCTCTATTTCATTGAGGCACCATCGACCATGAATGAAATGCTGCTGGCAGATCATCTGTTGAAGCGTTCCGATAATCCAAGAATGCGTCGCTGGGTCATTTTGCAACTCCTGAATACGTATTATCATAACTTTGTTACGCATCTACTGGAAGGTGAATTGCAACGCAGAGTATACGCTCTCGCCACAAAGGATGAGCCAATTACGGCGAAGACGTTAAGTCAGCTCAAAGGAGACATCCTCTCCGAATTTTGGGGACCTGATCTCGTTATTGATGAAGGGGCCAAACTTACGTGGATGAGACAACCTCATTATTATATGGGACTCTATCCATATACCTATGCGGCAGGTCTGACAGCTTCCACAGCGGCGGCACAGCAGATCAGGGAAGACGGACAGCCTGCGGTGGATCGCTGGTTAGATGCACTCAAAGCCGGTGGAAGTCTCCCGCCGCAGGAGTTGATGAAGCAAGCTGGTGTGGACATGTCCGGACCTGAGCCGATTCGTTCCGCGGTTGCCTATGTAGGCAGTCTGGTCGACGAACTTGAACGTCTGTATTCCTGATCTGGTTCATATAGTATACGGACAAGGCAGAACGGGTTGTCTGCGTGCACCGCCTTCCTTGCGTGGGGGCGGTGCATCTTATTTTGCAAGGGGAAAGGAACGATGATGAATGGCGTTAACGAGCGTGTCCTCATCGATCGGCCGATTAAGCGTGGATGGCTTCGGTGTTTTTGATGACATGAATGGAGTACCGGGTTTTGAGGGCAATCAGGGTGGTTTTTTTTCGGGATTCAATGAGTTTGCTACAATGAATGCATTTGCTTCGATTTTCATTGGCGGCATATTTCTCATCATTGCGGGAGTTATTGTTTTTGTTATTATTTCAGGGGTACGCACGTGGTCATCGAATAACGCGGCAGCCCAGTTAACCCTGCATTCAACCGTTGTGACCAAAAGAACGGAAGTCTCAGGTGGTAGTGGGGATAGCAGTGCGACTACCCGGTATTCTGTTACATTTGAATTCGATAATGGTGAGCGTATTGAACTGATCGTTGGTGGAACCGAATATGGCATGCTGGTGGAGAATGATCGAGGGATGCTGACGTATCAAGGGACACGCTTCAAGCATTTTGAGAGAGATGTACAGCCCCAGTCGGGGGTAAGCAAAGGCCAGTTTTATACGTAAAAAAAGAACTGCGGCTCCTCCCAAGTGGGAGAGAGTCGTTTTTGGTATGCAGAAAAGAAAGAAAAATCGGAGGGTATTCAAACGCTTACAATGGTGATATACTCGTAAAATAAAGTAAAACAGTATAAAACAAAAACAAACAAACAATAAATACAGAATAAGTACAGAGTTACGGAATGATTGAAGAGATAAGGATTGGAAAAAAGGAATGGCTCGAAAGGTTGGTGAAGCGCAGTGAGCGTGTTGGCTTATGATTTGGGTGCTGGGAGCGGGAGAGCGCTGCTAGGACATCTGAATGACCGAGGCATCGAAACGAGCGAGATCCATCGGTTCAAGAATGAACCGGTGAAAGTTGGCGAGCGGATGCACTGGGATATTCTGCGATTGCATCATGAATTGTTGCAAGGGCTTACGCTTGTGAAACAGCAGGGCGAAGCGCCGGAAAGCTTAGGGATTGATTCCTGGGGCGTAGATTTTGGTCTGCTCGGCAGTAATGGTGAATTACTGGGTAACCCGTATCATTACCGTGATACACAGTTTAACGGCATGATGGATCAGGTACGCCAAGAGCTGACCTCTCAGCGAATCTTCGAACGTACAGGCATTCAATTTCTTAGCTTCAATACCCTGTATCAATTGGCAACGCTTCAACGCAGTGGTTCCCCGCTTCTTCATGAAGCAGAGCGTTTTCTCATGATTCCGGATTTGCTTCGTTATTTCCTGACAGGAGAAGCGGTGAATGAATTCACTAATGCAACGACAACCCAATTGTACAATCCATCAGCGGGGCAGTGGGATACTGAGTTGCTAGCGCATATTCGCATTTCGGAGAAACTGTTCGGTGAAGCCGTGCTGCCAGGTACCCGTGTTGGACAGTTGCGCAGCAGTATCTGTAACGATCTGGGGCTTTCTCCTATTCCGGTAATTGCCGTTGCAGAGCATGATACGGGTTCAGCCGTAGTGGCTGTTCCTGCAATAGAACGTTCATTTGCTTATCTGAGCTGTGGAACCTGGTCCCTGATGGGTACAGAGATAGATCATCCTGCAATTAGTGCCGAGAGTCTGGCCTTGAACTTTACGAATGAAGGCGGGGCGGGCGGAACATTCCGTCTGCTCAAGAACATTATGGGCCTGTGGATTTTGCAGGAAAGCATGCGGGAGTGGGATCGTCAGGGTCAGGGAGTTAGCTACGATGCGTTATTGGCGAAGGCGGAACAGGCACCTCCATTTGCCAGTTTATTTGATCCGGATGATGAACTGTTTATGGCAGCAGGAGATATGACGACGCGTATACGACAGTATTGCCGTGCTACAGAGCAAGTGGTACCAGAAGATCAGGGGGCTATTGCCCGGGCAATTCTGGAGAGTCTGGCATTGAAGTATAGAAGAGTTCTGGAATCGACGGAACAATTGTCGGGACAAACGTTCAACGGATTGCATATGGTCGGTGGAGGCATCCAGAACCGCTTGTTATGTCAGTGGACTGCAAATTCCATTGGCAAGCCGGTATGGGCAGGTCCGGCAGAGGGAAGTGCCATCGGGAATATGGCTGTGCAATGGATGGCGAGTGGAGCTTTTAAAGATATCTGGGAGGCACGTAAGGCCATTCGAGATTCATTTCCGGTAACAGCGTATGAGCCGCAGGATAGGTCAATCTGGGAAGAAGCTTACGGCAGATTTCTGCGTGTGACGGCTTCGGCCAATTCGCAAGCGGGGAGTGAGGTGTAACATGCTGGCAGCCGAGCGGTACGACCGGATTGTGGAGATGGTGAATGTAAAAGGCAGTATGCGTGTATCCGAGCTTAGTGAACGCTGCCGGGTGACTGAGGAAACCATCAGGCGGGATCTGGATCGGCTGGAACAGGCAGGACGACTGCGTCGTTCCCACGGTGGTGCAGTGAGTGTGAAGGAAGATCAGCCGGAGATTCCTTACCGGATCAGGGAGACAACCCATGCGGAAGAGAAGAAACGGATTGCACAAGCGGCTCTGGCGATGATTAATCCGGGTGACCGCATTCTGTTGGATGCCAGCACAACGGCAGGCTATATGGCAGCGAACATGCCTGATTTTCCGCTGACGGTATTAACCAATTCCATTCAAGTAGCCACGGAGCTTAGCAGCCGTGACAAGGTTGAAGTCATCTCGACAGGAGGCCAACTGGCATCTCGCTCGTTGTCTTTTGTTGGGCCGCTCGCGGAGCGTTCTCTGGAGACGTATCATGTGGATAAATTGTTCTTGTCTTGTAAAGGTGTTCATCTCGAAGGCGGCGGAATCAGTGAATCCAATGAACTCCAGGCAAGGCTGAAGCAGAAGATGGTTGGCATAGCGGATCAGGTCATCTTACTTGCAGACGCCAGTAAATTTGGTGTTCGTGCCTTTGCCCGGGTATCCGGTTTAAGTGCAGTTCATACAATTGTTACCGATCAGCCATTGGAGGCTGAACAGACCGAGCGTTTGAGCGGATACGACATAGGGATTATTACAGTTTAAGTTTTACGATTTATTTATACAAATTGAACTACATCAAAAAATCTGGGGATAACAGCGATCGGAAGGTTATTCTGTCATCAGAGTGTCCAGTGTAAATATTCTTTAGTCAATTCATCTACTAATCAGTTAATAGGAGCGTGTAATTATGAAGGTCTCCTTATTCATTACCTGCCTCAGTGATGCCATCTATCCCCGAGTCGGGGAGGCCATGGTCAGATTGCTCGCCGCTCATGGCGTTCGGCTGGATTTCCCGCCGGTTCAGACCTGCTGCGGTCAGCCTTCCTACAATAGCGGGTACTGGGATGAGACTCGGGTAGCAGCCAAGACAATTCTGGAAGCATTCGACGACAGTGACTTTGTGGTGTGTCCTTCGGGATCTTGTACGTATATGATTCATCATTATCCCGAACTGTTCGCGGATGAACCGGTATGGTTGGAGAAGGCAAAACGACTGGAAGCCAAAGCCTATGAATTCACTCAATTCCTCGTTCAGGTACTCGGGATTACCGATCTGGGCGCACATTTTCCACACAAAGTAACCTATCATCCATCCTGCCATGGCAGCCGTCTGCTTGGTGTGAAGGATGAACCGATGGCGCTGCTCTCTCAAGTAAAGGGACTGGAATTGGTTCCACTTCCATTCGCTGAGGATTGCTGCGGGTTCGGGGGTACTTTTGCCATCAAAATGTCCGATATTTCAGGAGCGATGGTTACCGAGAAGGTCGATCATGTCAAAGAGACACAAGCCGAAGTGCTGGTTGGGCTGGATATGGCCTGTCTGATGAATATCGCAGGTAATCTGCGTTATCGGAATGAACCGGTGCGTGTGATGCATCTGGCGGAACTACTGTATGAGGGGGTGCGAACAGGATGAGCCAACCGGGAGCCATGGATACTACGGTCAAAGAACGTGCCGGACTGGCCTTGAATGATGATTTTCTGCGTAAAGCGGTCAAATTCACGACAGAACGATTGCGTAATGGGAAAAAGTCGGCCTCAGAAGAACATGGAAACTGGGATGAATGGCGGGAGCGTGGCCGTCAGATTCGTCTGCATACCATTGCGTATCTTGATTATTATCTGAATGAATTCGTTAATAATGCTCGCGCGAATGGGGTTCATATTCATTTTGCAGATACCTCGGTGGAAGCAGCGGCGATTGCGCTGGATATTGCGGCGCACAAGCAAGCTTCTACGGTGGTGAAATCCAAATCGATGGTATCGGAGGAAGTGCATCTGAATCATGTGCTGGAGTCGGCAGGCATTGAAGCCATTGAGACCGATCTGGGTGAATACATCATTCAGTTGGCAGGTGAAGCTCCTTCTCATATTGTCATTCCAGCAATCCATAAGAACCGCTACCAGATCGCAGAGTTGTTATCGAAGGAAGCAGGAGAAATTCTGGAACCGGATACAACAGTACTCGCTGGGTTTGTACGCAAAAAGCTGCGCGAGAAATTCCTGGAAGCCGATATTGGCATGACGGGTTGTAATTTTGCGATTGCAGAGACTGGTTCCATGGTCTTGTTCGAAAATGAAGGTAATGCCCGTATGGTATCCACTGTTCCGAAAACGCAAATTACACTCATGGGCATGGAGCGGATCATCCCGTCGTGGACAGATCTGGAGGTCATGGCAACCTTGTTGCCGCGCTCCGCAACAGGTCAGAAATTAACGATGTATATGTCAGGCATCACAGGTCCTCGCCGCACAGCGGATGGAGATGGGCCGGATGAAATGCACATTATTATCGTGGACAACGGTCGATCCCTACAGCTCGGTGATCCCGAATTCCAAGAACTGCTGAATTGTATCCGCTGCGGCGCGTGTCTGAATGCTTGCCCGGTATATCGTCATATTGGAGGTCATGCCTACGGTGGAACATACAGTGGTCCGATTGGCGCGGTACTGACGCCTGCACTCAATGGCAATATTGATGAATGGAATGACATCGCGGGTGCTTCGAGTCTGTGCGGCGCCTGTTATGAAGCATGTCCTGTTAAAATTCCACTGCATGATATGCTTGTTTATTTACGTAGGCGTAAAGTGGAAGACGGCCATGGAAACAAAATGGAAAGTATAGGCATGAAGGGTTTTGCCGCCGTTGTTTCCAATTCCAAACGCTTCAGTGCAGCCATACGTCTGGGACAGATCGGGCAGAAAGCAGTTGTACGCAACAATGGCATTTCACTCAAGCTGGGTCCACTTAAAGGCTGGAACAATTATCGTGTTGCCCCAAGTCTCGCCAAGAAATCTTTCCGGCAGCAATGGAACAAGCTGGATCAGGAACTGAACGAAGACCATAAGGCCATGGATTCTTCCGTCCGCAGTCGTATGGAGCAGATTATTCGTGATCGAGAGGAAGGAGAGGGTGAGCATGGTCACTGAACATCAGCAATGGCTTGCGCAATTGGAGAAAAAGTCCATTGAGAAACAGGAGCAGTTCATGAATGATATTGCTTCGAAATTGAGAAGACCAAGGCAACGACATGCGCCGACCCAACCCTTTCGGGGAGCACCCGATTTTTGGACTGAACTGGAATGGGATGAAGAGAAGCGTATTCAGGCATTTACCGATAACTTTGTGAGTGTAGGTGCCCATATCGCCCGGGTTCAGAACATGGATGAAGTATCCCGATTCATCGCCCATAAATCTCATGAGTTGAGTGCCAAATACATCATTCGCCAAAATGAACAGGCGCTAGAGGATCTGGGTTTGGAAGAGAAGCTTCCCGATGTACAGATCTCAGTCTGGAATAGTCAAGCGGATGAGAACTGGAAGGCGCGTGCAGCCGAGGCTGATATCGGTGTGGTCATGGCAGATTACGCTACAGCATACACAGGCTCGGTCACTGTACTTTCTTCACCAGAAAAGGGACGCTCGGTTAGTCTACTGCCTACAGTACTCATCATTATTATTCCATTGGACCGACTGTACACCAGACTGGGTGAGACGCTGGATCGATTTGACGAAGCGGGAAGAGAGAATCTTCCGGCAGGCATTCACTTTATTTCAGGACCAAGCCGCTCTTCCGATATAGAAAATGATTTGACTATTGGCGTACACGGACCAGGCATTGTATATGGTCTGATTATGGGTTAGCTGCGTGTTAAGAGTGATTGCACAACATGATTTTGACAACTGTCCGCGAAGCAGCTTTTGGCTGTTAAGGGCAGTTTTTTGTTTGTGTATTATAGGTTAAAGCTATTGAATTAATATTTATTATATATTTCAACTATCAATGATAGCGGTGTATAATCCATCTCAATAGAGAATTCATATGTGATTACGAAAGAGAAAAAGGAGGCATTACGATGAGTATATTTTCATATCAGGTTCCATTCATGGATGGGTACAAGGGTGATTTTTCAGCTTTAAAAGGGAAAGTCCTGCTTATTGTGAATACAGCAAGTCAGTGTAGCTACTACCGCCAATTCAATGAACTTCAACAGATGTATGAGAAGTATGGTGATCAGGGGCTGGAGATTCTGGCCTTTCCTTGTAACCAGTTTAACGACAAAGAACCAGGCAGTAGCAATGAGATAGTCGAGTATTGCAGGAAACAGTTTCAGATATCCTTTCCGATCCTGGAGAAGGTTGAGGTCATTGGGCAGTCGATGCATCCGTTGTTTCGTTATCTGATTGAAGAAGCGCCATTTCAAGGTTATGATCTGGACACGCAAGAAGGACAGTGGATGGACACCTTTGTTAAGGAGAAGCATCCAGAATTGTACCAAGGAGACGGAATCAAATGGAATTTCACCAAATTCCTGATCGACCGTAGTGGAGACGTCCATGGCCGTTATGAAACGACAGTTGCCCCATTAGTGATGGAGTCAGCTATTCAGAATCTGTTAAAGAAATCCTAGATATGCTGCAATTACTGTCCTGAAGTCCTATGACTTTGGGACTGTTGAAGATTGGAACTGGAAATGTTAGGGTAAAAGAAGATAACGAATGCATACATTTTTTTTAATCAAAAATGACCAATATACTATTTTGGTCAATTGGTTCTTCTGTGAGTTTTAAGGTTATCTGGATGAAATGTGAAAATGTGCAAAAAATAACGCGAGTCTGTTGATCTGAAGAGCAAGTGTAATCACGTCATTATTTTTTAGTTGTGAACTTTTAACTTGGAAAGAAGGAGTGAGCGTCATGTCACCAATTTCAGTGCCTCAACCAAAAACATTTGGTCCGCTGGGCAATTTGCCGCAATTGAACTTTGATGAGCCCGTACAATCTCTGGTGAAACTTGCTGATGAGTATGGACCGATCTTTCGAATGGAGTACCCTGGGCGAAGTGAATTGTATATTTCAGGTCACGAACTGGTCGCCGAGGTAACGGATGAATCCAAATTCGACAAACGTGTGTGGGCACCCCTTGCGAAGGTTCGTGCATTTGCAGGAGATGGACTATTTACGAGTTGGACCGATGAGCCGAATTGGAAAAAAGCGCATAATGTACTGCTGCCAAGTTTCAGTCAGCGTGCCATGCAGGGATACCACAATAAAATGATTGACCTGGCTGTGCAGCTGGTTCAGAAATGGTCACGATTGAACCCGGATGAGACAGTTAACGTTCCGGATGATATGACGCGTCTTACGCTCGACACGATTGGACTGTGTGGTTTCAACTACCGGTTTAACAGTTTCTACCGGGAAGAACCACACCCATTCATTACGAGTATGGTAAGGGCATTGGATGAATCCATGAGTTCATTGCAGCGCCTGCGTCTGCAAGACAAGCTGATGATCACCAAAAAGAAACAGTTTGAACAAGATATCCGTTCGATGTTCTCGTTGGTGGATCACATCATTGCCGAGCGAAAAGAGAAACCGCAGGAGGGGGCAGACGATCTGTTGTCCCACATGCTCAGCGGCAAGGACCCGGAGACAGGAGAAACACTGGATGATGAGAACATCCGCTATCAGATTATTACATTCCTGATTGCAGGACATGAGACCACAAGTGGTCTGTTATCCTTCGCCATCTATTATCTGATGAAGAATCCCGATACATTAGCTAAAGCCCAAGCTGAAGTGGATCAGGTTCTGAAAGATCCAGTTCCAACGTACAATCAGGTTCGCAATCTGAAGTACGTTCGCATGGTTTTAAACGAAGCACTACGGTTATGGCCTACAGCTCCGGCCTTTTCCCTGTATGCCAAGGAAGATACGGTGCTTGCGGGTCAATATCCTTTGCAAAAAGGTGACAGCGTCAGTGTCCTTATTCCCAAGCTTCATCGGGACCGTGCAGCGTGGGGAGATGATGTGGAAGCATTCCGGCCGGAACGGTTCGAAGACCCGAGTAAAGTGCCGCATGATGCTTACAAGCCTTTCGGTAACGGTCAACGGGCATGTATTGGTCAGCAATTTGCACTTCAGGAAGCAACGCTGGTGCTGGGCATGGTCCTCAAGCATTTTGACTTCATAGATCATGCGGATTATCAGTTGAAGGTCAAAGAAACCCTGACGCTCAAACCGGATAACTTTACGATTCGCGTACGTGCTCGTGGGGGTCAACCGGTCATGGCCGTTCCGGGTGTAGCGGTCGAAGAACCGACTCCAGTTGCCAAAAGAACAGAGCCAGATGCGGCAAATGCCCATCACACACCGATGCTAGTTCTGTACGGTTCCAATCTGGGCACGGCGGAAGGCATTGCGCGTGAGATTGCCGATACCGCCAGATATCAGGGTTTCCGCAGTGAGGTTGCTGCGCTGGATGATCGCGTTGGCAAACTGCCGAAGGATGGTGCCGTTATTATTGTCAGCGCATCCTATAATGGTCAGCCGCCAAGTAATGCCAAGATGTTCGTCGAGTGGATTGAACATGCGGACGCCAATGAATTCAAAGGTGTGCGTTTCGCTGTTCTGGGATGCGGTGACCATAACTGGGCGAGCACCTATCAGCGTATTCCGCGTTTAATAGACGAACAATTGTCTTCCAGAGGAGCAGAGCGGTTATCGCCCTTGGGTGAGTCAGATGCAAGCGGTGATTTTGAGAAACAGGTGGGGGATTGGACGGAGCAATTATGGCCGGATCTCGCACGAACTATGGGGCTCAAACTGAACACAAGCTCCAACAGCGAACGCAGCTCACTATTTGTACAGTTTGTCAGTGGGCTCGCCGTGACCCCGCTTGCAGATACGTATGATGCACATGTAGCGGAAGTACTGGAGAACAGAGAGCTTCACGACGCGGGCAGTGAACGCAGTACACGTCACCTGGAGATCAAACTGCCTGAAGGGATAACCTACAAGGAAGGTGATCATCTGGGTATTCTGCCACAGAATCCACCGGAACTTGTAGAACGTGTACTTCGTCGATATGGGTTTACCGGAACAGAGCATCTGGTTCTGGATGCATCCGGTCGGAGTGCCGCACATCTACCATTGCATCAACCAGTTAACCTGTATGACCTGCTTAGTCATAGCGTTGAGCTTCAGGAGGCGGCAACTCGAGCGCAACTGAGAGAAATGGCAGCATACACAGTATGTCCACCGCATAAGAAGGAACTTGAAGCGCTGCTTGATGAATCTGTGTATATGGATGAAGTGCGGAATAAACGGATATCCATGCTGGATTATCTGGTAAAATATGAGGCATGTGAACTGCCATTCGAGCGGTTCCTCGAATTATTGCCTTCACTGAAAGCCAGATATTATTCGATCTCCAGTTCACCACGTGTTCAGCCCGATCAAACGAGTATTACGGTCAGTGTTGTGCGTGCCCCGGCATGGAGTGGACAGGGAGAATACAAAGGTATTGCGTCGAACTATCTGGCCAACCTGAAGTCGGGTGATGAGATTGTCATGTTCACCCGGACACCAGAGTCCGGGTTCCAATTGCCGGAGGATACACAGGTTCCCGTCATCATGGTAGGCCCGGGTACAGGAGTGGCCCCATTCCGAGGTTTCTTGCAGGCGAGACATGTATTGAAGCAGCAGGGTCAAGAGCTTGGTGAAGCGCATCTGTACTTTGGGTGCCGGAATCCTGAACATGATTATCTGTACAAAAATGAACTGGAAGCAGCCCAGCAAGAAGGGATTGTGAAGCTTCATACGGCCTTCTCCCGTGTAGACGGGGAGGAGAAATGTTATGTACAGCATCTGATGAGAGACGATGCCCGTCATCTGATTCCTTTGCTTGAAGAGGGTGCGCATCTGTATATCTGCGGTGATGGCAGCAAGATGGCACCTGATGTGGAAGCCACACTGCAGCATGCATACGCTGATATACATGGCAAGTCTGCGAAGGAAGCAGAAGATTGGCTTAATCAGCTTCAGCAGGAAGGTCGTTATGCCAAAGATGTATGGACAGGCATCTAATGTAAACATGTGAAGGATCAAAGTGATCCCTAACTGGCTGAGCGGTGAGACACAGAAGCAGTTCTGTTCTCACCGCTTTTTGACATAAACTGATTCTTTAGCAGATGAGTGGGAGTATGAGTTATAATTATAAATTGGAAGGGAGCACCCGTACGCAGACATTGTTGAACCCGTGCAGCGCTTGCAATGGAATCAGCTTTACTTCCGGGTACAAGGTCGTTTCAGGCTCTTTCTTCCGGCGGTTGGCCGATAGATCGACTCGACGCTGGAGAGAGGAAACAGAATACGGGAAGGGACTCTGCCTTTTCCCTGGAGTTCAAGATAATCCAGTCCCACGCCCACAAGTCTGATATTGTTGAATGCATTCCAGGAAGGAAACGTCGTGCGGATTCCCACTCGGATGCCTCGCCGTGTTCGAGGAATATCGAATACCCGAATGGAATTCAGACTGAGTGGAATGAATAATTGACGGTTTACTTTGATAAACTGCCTTGAATAGACACGACGAATACGTCCCGGTTCCAACCCGGAGAGTGGAGTATTCAGTTCTGCAAGGTGCCCCTGGAGTTCTGCCAGACGCTGCTGAAGTGTTTTTCCAGTATGGAGATGCTGCCAGCTCATAAGTATTCCTCCGTTCGCCATTTGTACCTAGTATATGAAGGAACGGGGGCGGAAGGTGTACGTTTGATAGCCCATGTTCGTTACGGCTAACGGGGTTTTATTTGATAATAGGGGAGTGATCCAAGTGATTGTAGAAATGTATAAAGACCTCATTCAGGATGAGCGTGGCAATTATTATCTGGCAGTACAGATGGATGGCAATGAGCTTACGCTCGTTAATGCATTCGTCGAAGCGGCATTCACACCTGACCTGATCTACAATGAAGAGTTTCGTGCCAAGCACAAGGAGATGGAAGGTGGATTTGTAGGCAAAATAGCGATGGACCTCCTAAGACACGATGTAGTCATGGGTATGAAGCAAATCGACCGCAAGCTGTTGAACCTGTCAGATGTGGAGCAGCAGTTCACGGTAAATTATATCGATACCATTGAATTTTATCGTCACCCTGCATGGCAACGGAAGGTGTAAAGGAAAGTCTTCTCCTCTGTAACCAGAGAGTGGGTTCTTCTCTCAAATCAAATTGGCTATGATCTGCCTTATACCAGCAACAGAATATATTGAAATGTAAAAGCGCAAGTGCAGGGCAGTAAGCCTCTGAACTTGCGCTTTTTGGCGTATATGGTTAATGACGTGTGAGACCTAGAAACGAACCAGGTTATTGACATTGACAGGCAATCCTGTGGCAATGGCGCGATTGGCCGCAATACCGGTCAGAATGGATCTGGCACCGTCCACGTGGTTAGCTGCACGATGGAACGGATCTTCTACAGGCTCTCCGAACAGATCATTCAGCAGAACCGGGTCACCTCCGCCATGTCCACCTGCTTTCTCTTCCACTTCAACCTCATATGGCGCATCGAACATCGGAAGAACGCGCAATGTTTTACCGATCAATGCACCTTCCTTACTTTTGTCACCCAATGAATTGACATAGGATTGTTCCACGATATTCATCTCAATCCGGCCTTTGGTGCCGTTAATGGCAATTCGGTAACCTTCCCATGGCTGGTAGGCAACGAGGGAGTACGTCAAAATGGCTTTGTTCCGATACTTCACAAGAACACCCATCGTATCCTCAATATTGATGCCATCCCCAAATACACTTTGATCGCGCTGATAACCATCTTCCGACTCGGCATCCAGATACATGGACTTCAGATGAGCATCCGAATCCAAATGCAGTGCAAAAGGATCTTCCTTCGCGAGCGGGTTGCCGGTTGCCCGGTTGTAGAATTGTGTTACACCGCGTTCCTCGGCATTTTCTCTGCCATAATACATGAGATCTCCGAATGCGAACACGGTATCCGGTTGCGAACCAATCCAGAAATTCACCAGGTCAAAGTGATGCGTGGATTTGTGAACGAGCAGTCCGCCGCTATTGCGCTTGTCCCGGTGCCAGCGACGGAAATAATCTGCGCCGTGGCGGGTATTCAGCAGCCACTCGAAGTGAACGGAAGTGACCTTTCCAATGGTATCATTCAAAATAAGCTCGCGTATTTTGGTATGGTGCGGCGCATAACGGTAGTTAAAGGTTACTCTTACGTTCTGACCGGTCCGCTTGACGGCATTCAGGATGTCCTGACATTTCTCCTCATCGATGGTCATCGGTTTCTCGGTTACAACATCACATCCAAGTTCCATCGCTCGAATGATATATTTGTGATGGGTGCGGTCAACGCTCGTTACGATGACATAGTCAGGCTTCTCGTTCTCAATCATCTGATCAAACTGATCGGCAGGATAAGTAGGTACCTCTGGATACTTGTACTTTTCCTTCAGTAACTGATTCGCATAATTCATACGGACTTGATTGATATCGCAAAAGCCGACAAGCTCGGATGTATCCCTAAAATCCCGTGTCAGAGCACCGTAAAAAAATTCGGCACGGCCACCTGTCCCGACTAATACATAACGTTTCTTGTTACTCATGTCTATCGCCTCCTTGAATATAGCTTTAGACTATAACAACGGAGTACTTCTTTCGCCGCATTTTATGCGTAACCGCTTTCAAATGCCGCGTATTTTGCTATAATTTATGGAAAGGAGAGAGGGAGACATGACTGAACCCTTTCGTGCGGATTTTCATGATCCCACGGATCTACTGCACATTGAATATGATCGTCGCATTGGGTATTTCTCGATGACGGATGACCACCTGCATGATCATTATGAGTTGTATTACCTGTTGTCTGGTGAGCGTATCTATTTCATCAAGGACCGAACCTATCGGGTAAAGGCTGGCGATCTGGTGTTTGTTGACCGGAATACGGTTCATAAGACATTGGAGAGTGGCATGCCCGACCATGAGCGTATGGTACTCTATATAAAGCCTGAGCTTTTTGTAGCCATGGCTATTTCAACGGAGTTAGTTGAAGGCTTGAAAGAACCCTTTTGCTGGGAGATTCCAATTGTAAGGTTTCCATCTCAAGTCACTGAGGTTCTGGAACGGATGGTTAGCGAAATGGTTGATGAAATGCTTTATCCCAAACCTGGAAGCAATCTGTTAATGCGTCACCGGGCTATTGAATTGTTGCTGCATGCCTATCGTAATCAACATCTGGGCAGGTTATGCTCCGATGATCGTGAGCCGGTTCTTCATCCCAAGACACAGGCCGTCGTGCGTTACTTGAATGAAAACTATCAGAAACCACTGACATTGCCGGAGGTGGCGGACACGTTTCGCATTAGTACGCATTATCTGAGTCGATTGTTCAAGCAAACGACGGGGTTTACCTTCAGTGACTATCTGAATCTGTTACGGGTAAAGGAAGCACAGCGTTTGCTGCGGGAAAGTGAGGAGTCCATTACGGACATCGCCTGGCTTGCCGGATTCAGTAACTTCTCTCATTTTGGCAAGATGTTCAAGCGTACCGTTCAGGTGTCACCAAGATCCTACAGGCAGGAGTACAGGGAAACAGGCTCAATGAGAACGATAAAATAGGGGGAAAATAAACGATGATTGAAGCGAGATTGAATGAATTGGGGATCATTTTGCCAGAGGCGAGCGCCCCCGCAGCGAAATATGCCAATGCCGTTATTGTCAATGGAATCATGTATGTATCCGGGAAAGGACCTGATACCTCCGAACGCGGCAAACTTGGAGCAGAATTCACAACAGAGCAGGGATATGGTTTTGCCCGGAACGCTGGATTGGAGGTACTCGCTGTCGTTCGAGATGTGCTGGGATCATTGGATCGGGTGAAGAGAGTAGTTAAAGTGCAGGGCTTCATCAATGCGTCCGCTTCGTATCAGGAACATCATAAAGTACTGAATGGATTCTCGGATCTGATGATGGAGGTATTCGGGGATCAAGGGGTACACGCCCGTTCAGTATTCGGTGCCGTATCTGTGAGGGATAATTTGCCGCTGATCATTGATTCCATATTTCAGGTGGAGGAGTAGGTGCAACCATGACAGACTCATCTTCATTTAATCCCATTATGTTAACGATTCCCGAGAGCTTCCACACGGAACGCCTCACGATCCGAGCACCGCAATGGGGGGATGGCGCGGCTGTTAATGAAGCGGTCCGTGAGAGTGCGGAGCAGCTGCGGTTGTGGTTACCTTTTGCCGAGAAGATCCCTTCATTGGAAGAGTCTGAAGCGACTGTTCGTAAAGCAAGGCTGCAATATCTGGAACGTACTGACTTGATGTTACATTTGCGTGACAGACATACGGATGAATTAGTAGGTAGCAGCGGGTTACATCGGATCGACTGGAATGCACGCTGTTTCGAGATCGGTTACTGGATTCGAACATCACGAGCTGGCGAGGGTTTGATGACGGAAGCGGTGAAAGGGATAGAGCAATTCGCCATTACTCATCTGGAGGCCAATCGGCTGGAGATCCGCTGTGATGCCCGTAATGTGCGGAGTGCCAACGTAGCTAAACGAGCGGGTTATACGCTAGAAGGTATACTACGTAAGATGCGGCGGGACAGTACAGGCACGCTGGTCGATTGTATGGTTTTCTCTAAAGTCAGGGGAATTGAGTTTGAGTAGTGGGTTAACTACTTTTGGATAAGACGAAGATCGGAGGCAGGTATGGAGCAAATCGGTCAAGGAAGAACTGCGGAAATCTATGCGTATTCGAACGACCTCATTATGAAATTATACAGAATTGATTTTCCTCACGAAGCGGTTCAAAATGAATTTAGAATAACTGAGCTGGCATACAAAAAAGGGCTACCTGTCCCACAGGCAGTAACCTTGATAGAACATACTACATCGCGTGCAGGCATCGTTTTTGAACGAATCGAGGGTACCACGCTGTTGTCACTTATGATTCAGAAATCGAAAGTAGTGGAGCAGCTCTCATTCAAAATGGCTGACTGCCACTACAAACTTCATTGCGAGCGGGATGATGAAGCAACACTTCCCTCTCAGAAGCAGATTTTATCGGGAGCGATCCGCAATGTTCAATTATTGTCGGAGAATGATAAAGCACGAATACTTTCCTACTTAACAATATTGCCTGATCGGCAGCAGATCTGTCATGGCGATTTTCACCCCGATAACGTGATGCTGAGTGAGGTGGGCGAGCAATACTGGGTTATCGATTGGATGACTGGAATGTCTGGGGATCCTGCGGGTGATGTGGCTCGAAGCTGGGTAATATTAATGAGCGGTACAATGTCGGAAGATACTCCGCCTGCTATTCACACGGGTTTTGAAAAGGCTCGTGAATTGATTCTCGAACATTATATCCATCACTACATACATCTTTCCGGGATTTCCCGTGAAGCGATTGAATCCTGGATGCTACCAGTTGCTGCTGCTCGTCTTGATGAAAATCTACCCGATCAAGAGGCGCAGCAGTTGCTCAAGTTTGTTCAGGAACAACTTCGTCTATTATAAAAATTTAATTAAAGATTATTTACACTGACACGTGTTAATGATTAGTTCAACTTCTATAGACGAATCTAATCATTTTTTATATAAAAGGGTAGAGAAAGAGAGGGGACAAATTCATGCTGCATTCATTAAAGGCCATACAATCTTACAAATCAGGCAACACGCCGGAAGCCCAGCAGCATTGGCTGCAACTGCTGGCAGCAGCGGAGAAGCCGCATATTAACCTCGAGCGCATTCATTCTATCGCCGAACTTGAGGGCACAAATCCGGTGCTGAATTACACCGAGCGTACACTTCAAGTGCTGGAGAAGCTTCAGGTTTCTTTTTGGGTCCGTGAAATTCTCGAGGAAGTATTAATGTGGTCAGAGACGGCGAAGGCCGGATCACGGGAGCAGCGGCGGGCATGGCAAAAGCAAGGCGTTAACCTGTTTGTGCACAATGTGGGGTCCGCTCAGTTGTATGACCTCTATGTGGCGGCAGGCCAACTGGATAACAACATCGATAAGAACAAGGAGACGAGAATTAGTCAACCCGGTTCTATAAGTGAACACGCTACACCGATTTCATCCACACCGAGACATGAGGTTGTTCGTACCCTTATTGCTACGCATGGACTAATTGGACAATACATACGTGGGGAAATTCCATTTGCCGAGAATACTCCGCTTCACTCCATAATCGGTAAAGGATGGCTGTCTACAGAAGAATTGCACGCCTTACTGATGGCATTAAATGAGTGTATTATTGCAGGCGTTGATCCAGCGCTATGGAAACAGGTTCAGGCTGAGGTGGAGCGAATTGTAGGCTGGATTATCGCCGGACCGGAGCATGAAGACTGGAGCGTGAAAGAACGGTTATCCCGTTTGAGAAGTTCATCCATCCAACAAGGAGAAGCGATGGACACGGCTTATGCCAAACTTCAAACGGAACTGGATGTGGATTCAATTCTGGCTCCGCTGGCTCATCGTACGCTGTGGTATGTGGAGTCGGCTATGCAGGATTTCTCGTTGCAGGAGATGGTAAAAGTGTTCCTGTTGACGCTTTACAGTGAGAGTATGTATTCCACACCCATGGAAGGTCAGGCCGCTATCGTTCGTCACATCAGCTTCGAACCATTGATGAATACAATGTATTACGACTATAAAGGCGTCAAAAAGCTGAATATTTACAAAAAACGAATGATCGAAAAGTATTTGGAACAGTATTCGTGGGAACAGTTAGCTGCAGGAGAGCAGATCGTGTACCCCCATCTAACACATCGAATTGAGCGCCATACAGATTTACCAGATACCCTGTTCGTGACCTTTGAATTTTCCCCGGCGGCGGAGAAGCTCATTGCATTCTGTATTGAAGCGGAAAAGTCTCCATTGTATGAGAAGGCTGTGCTGCTTTTATTCGATCTGTTCGGGTTGCGCCGGGATGCCTATGACCGGTTCCACAATGAAGAGACGTACTTGTCCGACATGAACAGTTCGGGTGATTACAAAAAAGTGCTGCTGGACTATATCGTGGGTAAACGGGTACTTGATATTGGTCCGGGTGGAGGGATTCTGCTGGATCTGATTGAGCAGGAAAAACCGGAAGTGGAGCCGATCGGTATCGATATCTCAGCCAATGTGATTGAAGCGCTGGAACGCAAGAAACAGCGTGAGGGACATCGCTGGCAAGTCATGAAGGGGGATGCCCTGCAACTGGAGCAATATGTGCAACCAGGCACAGTGGATACGGTAATTTTTTCATCCATTCTGCATGAATTGTATTCATATATTGAACTTGACGGCCGAAGATTTAATTCCGACACGGTTGTGGCAGCGCTGAAAAGCTCATTCCATGTGTTGTCACCTGGAGGAAGAATTCTGATTCGGGATGGCATCATGAGTGAACCGGAAGCACAGAAACGCCGGATTCGTTTCCTGGAACCGGATGGGATGCGCTCGCTGGAGCGGTACACAGAGGATTTTCAGGGGCGTGCGATTGAATTTGAGCGTATCTCAGACAACGAGGTTGTGATGCCGATCAACGATGCGATGGAATTTCTCTATACCTATACGTGGGGCGAAGAGGCATATGTGCATGAGATTCAGGAACAGTTCGGTATATTTACACCGACGGCCTATGATAATTGCATTCGAGAAGCGCTGGGCGAACAAGCCGAGATCATTACGTTCCGACATTTCCTTCAGGAAGGGTACACGGAAGCACTCGGAGAACGAATGATCTTCATGCACGAAGATGGCGAGCCTGCGCCTTTGCCAGACAGCACCTGCCTGATTGTCATTGAGAAGAAGAAAGGGTTGGCGGGCGGATGATGAGCGAAGCCAGCACAGTTTTGTATTTTGTTAGACATGCGGAGTCTCAATATGTTGAAGGACAGGAACGCGAGCGTGGGCTGACAGAGCAAGGACATCAAGATGCGGGAACGGTTGCCAATCTGCTCCATGGGGAGCAGATTCAACTGTTCTATTCAAGCCCTTACAGGCGAGCGGTGGATACGATTCAGATTCTGGCAGATCGGTCAGGTGGAATTGTGGTGACAGAGGAAGATCTGCGTGAACGCCAGTTGTCGAGTTCGGATGTGAAGCATAAGAATTTCCGTGAAGCCAAGCTACGATTGTACCGAGATCCCATGTATGCGTACCCTGGAGGAGAGTCTGGTGAACAGGCTCGCTCAAGGGCAGTAGCGGTGATCGAGAGAATTCTGAGTAAACATGCGGGTCAGAAGATAGTCATCGGAACACATGGAGATGTGATGACGCTTATCTTTCAACACTATAACTCTTCCTACGGTTATGATTTCTGGGAGACTACTACAATGCCGGATATCTATACGTTGGAGTTTGATGGAAGGTGCAAGTTGGTGCAGGTCACCCGATTGTGGGAGTAACAGAGTTATATATGAGAAATGAGATGTATTTGACATGATGAGGAATTGGGGGAAATCAATGAGCAGAACGGATGTGCAGAAGCTACTGGCGGATCTGAATGAGGGACGGATTCTGACCTAGCAGACATTCGAAGAGTTGGATGTGGAAGTTTATTTGGATGAAAGGGATGGTACTGCTTTTGCCGACGACTGGATGCAATCTTTTGAACGTTGGGCTCAAGCTTCCAAGGTGGCTGAAGAAGAGGTGCTACGCGCATGCAGGGAACAGGCGTTCAAACAAACCTTAGCATTTACAGGCGAACCTGAGTTGGCGGGGTATGTGAGTGATGATATTGGTTTAATTGGGGCTGCATTGTTACAGGGTACGGTTAGAGATTCCTTTGTGGATCAGCTGTTGGAAAGTTATCGTCAAGGCAGGTTGCCCCTGCGATAAGCGGGGGGAGGACCAACAGGGTTGTTTTCGTTTGTATAAAAAAACAGCATCAAATGTACATTGTGGGTCGGCTGAGGCATAAGGTACAATTCACCTAAGCAATCGATGAGAATGATAATCATTATATGTGAAACGTTCTCACGGTTACATCAACAGATCACATAGGGGTGAAGGGTAACATGGTAGGTTTAGTTAAAGGTTTCAAAGGGTGGGCGATTACATTACTGCTCATGGGTCTGGTTATATCGGGATGTAATACAAATGCCGCTACGAATGCGGAACAGACTCCTGCAACTGAAAGTGTAGCTTCTGGAGAAAATACATCTGGAACCGAGACAGAGCCTGCGACACGAGTTGTGCAGGATGAATTTGGAGATGTGACGATTCCGGTTCAACCTCAGCGGGTTGCTGGAATATATGTGGAAGATTATCTGAAGGCGCTCGATATTACACCTGTAGTGCAGTGGTATAATCCGATTTAAATGATAATAATTCTCAGTTAAGGACGATGAACATGAGCCACACAATAATGCAACGGATTCCAAAGCCCTGGCTATGCGCACTTCAGCGTATGGAGTACGTAGATCATCATAAATCTCATATTGATAAACGTTTGCTATACAGAATGTCGTCCTCTCACTCCATATTTGTTGTAACGTCTGGAAAGGGCTCAATGGTGTGCTCAGATCGGGAATCTCATCTGGAAAAAGGAATGATTATGTTTGTTCCCGGTGGAACATCCGTTAAAATAGAAAGTTCTCCTTGGATAGAAAGTCCATTGCAGTACTATAAACTTGATCTGATGGTGGTTGAGTTAAAAGAAGAGACTTCGAATGTTATGCATTCCAAAGACACTGCGGGGCAGCGTACACTGCACAAATGTACAGATTCTCCGACAGTGCCACCTCTTATTCAGCTGAATTACAGTCCATGGAGTTCCTGCCTTGAATCTTTGGAACAAATGTTGCGTCAACAGATCACTAGCGATTGGCTGGAGCAATGGGATGTACAGCTTCGTTTCCAGGAGTGGTTCCGTGCCTTGCTTCGCCAGAGTGATCCCGAAACCGAAGCACCAGATGACCGTGCCCGCCTTCAAAGTTCAATTCGTTATATTGGTGATCACTATAATCAGACGATAACCGTTGATGAGCTCGCAGCAGATATTGGTCTAACAAGAGCGAGCTACACTCGGCAATTCAAAAAAATTACGGGCAAGCTCCCACTTGAATATGTAAATGCGGTTCGGTTGGAGCGCTCGAAGCAACTCTTGCAACTGACGGATGATCGCATCCATGAAATTGCTCAGAATGTGGGATTTAGCAGCGAGTATTATTTTGGTCGCCGTTTCAAGCAATATGCTGGTATTTCACCTGGACTATACCGCCGTCATCACCGTCAAGAGGTTCGTGTCTTTGCTCCGTATCTGGAGGACTTTGTGTTGGCTCTTGGCGTAAAACCTGTACTGCAATGTTCCCATCATTCCTGGGGTAGACAGCATTATTTGGGATTGGATGACGTACCCGAATTCGATGTAAGCCAGCAGGATGCTCAATTTAATGTGGGCAATATACCTGACTTTATCATGCTGAACAAGGGACTTGATCGATGGAATCTGGACCGCTTTGAGCAGGTAGCACCTACATTTTACGTAGATCATCTGGGAGAGGATTGGCGCTCCATTTTGAGATCGACCGCCGATGTATTGGGAAAGGTGAATCGGGTTCAAGATGTAATTGGTGCGTATGAGGACAAAGCCATAGAAGCCAAAGGCCGGTTAGCACGATCTTTACGTGGTCAGACGGTGGCTTTTTTGCGTATATCCGCATCGGATATTACTCTGTATGGGGATCGGCAGGGTTACGTCGGGCCTGTAATTTATCAGGATCTTGGATTGACTCCGCATTCCCGTGTGCAGCAATGGACAAGTCGTGAGCGCAGAATCTTCATTGGATTGGAGCAGTTAAGTCAGCTTGAAGCGGATCACTTGTTGATTACATTTGACACTGGGAATTCTGCCAAACCTGGAGATGAGCGCGAACTGCTCGAAAGGGACGAATGGAAACGCCTGCCTGCGGTGAAGAGTGGTAATGTGTATGAAGTGGATTTCATGTCGTGGATGAACTACGGTGTGATTTCTCATGGGAAGAAGATTGAGGATGTACTGAGGTTCATGGCTTGAGGGATGAGAGTTGAAATTCACAAACAAGCTGGTTTCAATATTAAAATTCAACTTCGAAGAAAAATGAAAAAATATTATACTAATCTGATTTAATGTATGATATAGGAAAAATGAATTGGAGTATAGACATCCTATGCGGAAAAAAATCTGGGCCTCACTTTTAGTAGTAGCTGTTATTGGTATGATTCCTGCTACAGAAATATCGACGACTACGATTGCCGAATCGCATGAAATATCGGGTGAAGATCTTCCCGAAAGCTTACGGTATGATTCTAAACATCCAGATGTAATTTATGTGAAGGACTATGGAGTTTTTGAGAAAGTGGATTCTAGTTTAACAGATTACGGTAAAGAAGAAGTTGTAGTCGATGATTTACAAAGGGTAACTGATAAAACGAATGTAATTGTTGCCTATGATGCAACTTACGTCAAAAAAGGTGAATGGGAATAGCTAATTCATTAAATTTCATAGAACAAGCAGGTAAACCATATTCCTCGATCACATCACTAGTCCCTCGGATGATATGCAGACAGGCATTGAGAGTGAGTCCTTTTGACTGGGATTTATATACCAAATAAAGGAATTTAAATTAGAATGAGGAATATTTTATAAGGGATAGGATATAACCTAAAGGAGCAGATTAATGATCAAGGATAAAATTCCAATATGGTTCTGGTGTACCTCAATAATAGTTGCCATTATGTTAGTATTCAACTTGTTTCAAGTAGATTCTCGTATTAGCATGCTTGCACTAGGCATCCTAAATATTGCTAATGCCATTCGGATGTGGAAGAAATATCGGAACTCAGCAATTATATTTTTGATAATAGGTGTTCTTTGTACAGTTTTATTTTTCAAATATCTATTTCAATAATCATGCTGAAGCCTGACCGTCATTGATATGGCGGTCTTTTTCGTTTCAAAAATTAGAACAATGGAGGAATCACGATAAACTATAAAAATATCATTGCCGCCCCATGTGCTGAACGATTCTGATCACTACGATGAATGAGTCAATGCTACTGCTCGAAAGGCTTGTTTCATCTTATTTTAGTGTAGCGTTTACAAAAAAACAGGATAACGAGCACAAAATAAGGATGCGAATGTCCTTGACTGACCGATTGTGACATACCATTAGAATGAAGGCTGATCTGTAACGCAGGAATTGAGGTCTTCAAGCATAGCCATGAATGGCGGATGGGAGAGCTGTAATGACAAAACGGGTAGTTCTGTTGGAAGAAGGTACGGCTGAGATGAAGAGGCTAATGGGCAGTAAAGCGGCTGATCTTGCAGAGCTAATGCATGCAGGGTGGACTGTCCCGGCTGGATTTGTAGTCACAACGGAATGCTGTCGCGAGTTCTGTACCCGTCTTGGACATCTTTCCAGTGAAGGAGAGGAAGAGATTGTTCACGCAATCCGACACTTGGAACAGCAAACCGGGAGGTTTTTTGGACATTCGGAAAATCCGCTACTGCTCGCGGTACGTACGGATCAGGATCGAGCATCAGCAACGGTGACACAATCACTGTTAAATGTTGGTCTGAATGATAACACTGTGGAAGGACTCGCACGTCAAGCTGGTAATCGGTTGTACGCACTCCAATGTTACCTAGATTACTTACGGGAATATGGACAGTTGGTATACGGAATTCCGTCTGAATTTTTCAAAGAAATATCGAGTGATGTCAAGGGTCTGGATGAGGTGGAACGACTTGAATTAACCATTACGGAATTTAAATATTTAATTGAAGCGAAGAGGCGTAACCCTTTTCCTCAGGATGTTCAACTTCAGTTCAAAGAAGTAGTACGTGCGATATATCATACACAGCATGTTAAAGCATCCAGATCTCAGGACGAGATCATGCGTAAACCATATTATATTTCTTCGGAGCTAGGCGCTCCTGTTCTTATACAGACGATGATGCATGGAAAATGTGGAGACTCAAGCGGGACCGGAACAATTTATACGCGCAACCCACTTACAGGAGAAAGAGGAATTACTGGATATTACGTCCCAACCGGGAACTCCCATCAAACGGATAACAGTCTGGAGAGGTTAAGAGATGACGAACCTGAACTGTATGCACGATTGCTGGAGATAGGAAGCCAGTTGGAGACGCGTACAGGAGAAGTTCAGGAAATCACCTTTGTGATTGATTCCGGGGCATTGTATGTTGTGCAGACCCAATCTGCCCGTTTAACCTCTACAGCCTCATTAAAAAGTACTGTGGAATTCGTGTCTGAAGGACTCATTACCAAGGAGGATGCACTGTTACGCATCGAACCTGTGCATATCACGGAAGTGCTGAAGCATGACACAGATTCTAGCGGAGAAGCGGGCACTGGAAATCTTCCCATACAGATTCAGCCAGACTCCGTGTCACCTTCATCATCAGATCTGCAACTACTGCTCGCATGGGCTGATGAAGTGAAAGAGCTGACGGTACTTGCTAACGCTGATCGACCACAGGATGCCATGATAGCAAGGCAACTGGGAGCTGAGGGAATCGGATTGTGCCGTACAGAACACATGCTGTTGTCATCCTCGCGGTTACCTTTTGTACAAAAAATGATTTTAGCTAATAGTGAATCCGAACGCAGGCGTGGGTTGGAACGTCTGTTACCGATGCAGCAGTCTGACTTTGAACAACTATTCGAAGCGATGGATGGGTACCCGGTAACCATTCGCTTGCTGGATTCACCGGTACATGAACTGCTCCCGGATCTGGGAGTGTTGGAGAAACGGCGCGAGTGGTTACAAGCAGAGGAGCGGCAGGAAGTAGACCATCAGAATGATCTGGAGGAACTGGAGGGTGTAATTCGCAGAGTCAGTGAATTGCACGAACACAATCCGACACTGGGGCAACAGACTTGTCGTCTGAGTAGAGTGTTCCCGGAAATCGTTGATATGCAGCTTGAAGCGATATTCCGCGCGGCGGTGAAAGGCATTCGTCAAGGCTGGTGGGTACGTCCGGAGATTATGATCCCACAGGTGGGTCATGTGCATGAACTTCAGGTGATGAGAGATCTGGTGGATCATGTGGCTGACCAAGTGCTCGGTGAGGAGAAGCGGCATTGTCTGTATAGAGTGGGGGCAATGATCGAAGCTCCAAGAGCCGCGCTGACGGCGACTCACATTGCTCGCCAGGCAGACTTTTTCTCTTTTGGGACGGATGCGCTGACACAGATGACGTTTGGATATAGTCGCGAACAAGCTGAGAAGCGATACGTTCAACTGGATAAGGACTCTCGTACGGTAACGAATAACCCATTCGATGTGCTGGACGTCGAGGGAGTCGGACAACTGGTGGAGATGGCGGTTGTTCAGGGTCGAATTCGAAAACCTCATCTGAAGACAGGGATCTGTGGAGAGAATGCAGTGGATCTGGAGTCCATTACATTCTGTCATCGCATTGGACTGGATTACGTAAGCTGTTTGCCTGAACAGATCCCGTATGCACGAATTGCGGCTGCACAAGCTGCCATTAAGGGGCAGAGAGACGACGCGAACATACAGAACGCAGATATATCCACCATTGCGTAACGTGCACCCTGTCCTACACGGAACTTCCATGGAATAGCAACCAGAAAACTGTTATACTGAAATATACGTTTTGTAAAATGAACGTAAAATTTCAGGGTAAGGGTTGAAAGCGACCATGTATAATTCCAAAAATGAACGGACTTCATCACGGACCTTATTCGCCGTGTTATTCATCCTGATGCTGTTGAAGTTGTCACTTCTACGGTATTTCTTTTTCCAGGGTCTATCCGGTATCGGTCTGTTAACTGACACATTGGGTGCGCTAACGGTGGTATGCCTGCTGGATCTGATCGTGCCCAAAGCCTGGAAGCGAGCAGTCTACGGAGGATTCAATATTCTGTTTTCCCTGATCTTGTTCGCCGCTACGCTGTATAATGTTCATTTCAGTTCGGTACCCACCTATACTGTGCTTAGTGAACTGGGGCAAGTTGCTCAAGTGCGGGGCAGTATAGGGCCTCTTGTACGACCGACGCACTTTCTATTTTTCGTAGACATTATACTGGCGTTGCCGATATGGCTGATTATGCGCAGACGTTCCGCTGGCCGTAACCGCAGCAGTTATCGCGATAGCGGGTTGACGTTTGGTAGAATCCGGAGACGTTACTGGGGCAAACTCGGCGTCGCGCTTACCGCCGCATTTTGCATCGTGCTGTCTGGCAGTTTTATTGTCAAAGGTGAAACGATTGATAACGAGTTGGTGCGGGCCGAGAATCTCGGTTTCCTGAACTATCAGGTCTCGTCTGCCATTCTAACGAGCAAAGAAAATGAGGCCATTGCGAATGGCAACATTAACGAAACGATTGCGAAGATCAATGCGTTGGTTAGCCAGTATCCGTATCAGGATAAACCAAGTGACGGTACAGCCATGAAAGCCAAATACTTTGGTCAGGCCAAAGGTAGTAATCTGATTGTACTGCAACTGGAGTCCTTTCAGAATTTCCCGATTAATGCTTCATTGGACGGTCAGGAATTAACGCCGGTACTGAATGATCTGGCCAAAGAAAGCTATTATTTCTCTCATTTTTTCCAACAGATCGGACAGGGAAACACATCAGACGCTGAGTTCATGTCGAACACGTCTATCTATCCAACTGGCGTTGTTCCCATGTCAGCCGGGTATAGCGATCGTGATCTTCCAAGTCTACCCAAGGTACTGGCGGAAAAGGGATATGAGTCAGAGACGTTCCATGGGAATGACGTTACTTTCTGGAACCGGAACAAAATGTATCCGGCACTCGGATTCACTCGTTACTTCGACAAGCCCAGCTTCGAGAACGACAGATTCAATGACTTTGGACCATCGGATGAAGAGTTATATCGTGTAGGTGTGGAAAAAATGACTGCACATCAGGCTGCGAATCAGCCGTTCTATGCTCAGTTCATTACGGCATCAAGCCACTCGCCGTTTACCGTTCCTGCTGATCGGGCACGAATCACGATTCCCGCAACGATCACGAACAAACTGCTTCACGATTATCTGCAAGCGATCAACTATACGGACTACGCGGTTGGTCAACTCATTAATGAGTTGAAGGCGAACGGTTTGTGGGATAACACAACGCTGGTACTCTACGGAGACCACTTCGGTCTGCCTGCTGACGAAGAGATCACACAGCAGATTCAGGCCAATCTTGGCGTCCCTTATGACGGCAAGGTAAGTCGTTTCAACATCCCGTTAATGATTCACACACCGAAACAGACCCAAGGGCAATTGATCGAACAGCCTGGCGGACAGCTGGATATGCTGCCAACGATCATGAATCTGATGGGTGTCTCGCTCCAGGATGAGAAGTTCACTGCTTTCGGGCATGATCTGCTCAATATGGATCACAATGCATTCGGTATTCGTTATTACTTGCCAACAGGTTCATTCGTCAACAATGACATTATGTTTATTCCGGGTGCTGGCTTTGATGATGGAACAGCGTACTCGCTGAAAACATATGAACCCGTAACGGATTTGGAACCTTATCGTTCCGATTATGAACATGTGCTCAGCCTGATGAAACTGTCTGACGAGTATGTGAAGTTGTTACCGAAGCGTGCACCATAAATTAATATTTCTCCAATAAGATATAGTAAAAACGTCACTGGTCTAAGAACTGGTGGCGTTTTTTGTATGTTAATTGTACGGATGTGGTAATAAAGAGGATAACTAAAGATTGAAACTGTAATAATTAATGTTACAATGGAGGAAGCATTAAATAAGTGAGCAAAAGAGTAATTCACAGTACTCATGAACCAAACAGACGAGAGGATTGAATATATATGAAATTGAGTGTACTTGAACATGGACATATCAATGAAGGCCGAAGTGTACAGGATACGTTACAGGAAACGGTGAAACTTGCTCAACATGCGGATCAATTGGGGTATTCCCGGTTCTGGATGTCGGAGCATCATGGTAGCGGTGCGCTGTCATTTTCCAGTCCTGAGGTTATGATTGCACATGTGGCCGCGCATACAGATCGAATTCGGGTAGGTTCCGGCGGTGTGATGTTGCCTCATTATAGTGCCTACAAGGTTGCAGAGAATTTCCGTCTGCTGGAAGCTCTTCATCCGGGACGGATTGACCTTGGTATTGGGAGAGCGCCTGGAGGCATGCCGATTGCCAGCAGAGCGCTGAATGAGGGGAAATCTTCAAATGTACACTTCTTCCCCCAACAGATTGCGGATCTGGGCGGATACTTCCACGAAGAATTGCCTGAGGATCATCGATTCGCATCCCTTGTGGCGGGACCATCGGTTCCCACTGTTCCGGAAGTTTGGCTGCTGGGTTCCAGCTCTGAAGGTGCGAGAATTGCTGCCGCGCAAGGGACCTCGTATGCGTTTGCCCAATTCTTCGGAACTCCAGGAGGCGAAGAAGCGATGAAGCATTACCGCAGGCATTTCAAGCCGTCTATCCTGAATGACAAACCACATTCGATGATTGCTGTCTCGGCATTCTGCGCGGAGACAGAAGAAGAAGCCGCTGAACTTGCACGCAGTAATGAACTTTTCTTCTTGCGCCTGGGAAGAGGTCTTGAACAGAGCTCATTCCCATCCCTGGAGACGGTGAACAACTATCCATTCACAGCGATGGAGATGGAACAGATCCGTCAGCGCCGTTCTTTTTCCATTGTGGGTACACCGGATCAAGTGAAAGACAAAATTATTGCAATGGCTGAACGTCATGAAGCAGACGAAGTGATTATCGCTTCAGCGGTTCATTCGTTTGAAGCACGTCTGCGCTCATTCGGCCTGATTGCAGAAGCCTTTGGACTCAAGCAGGACTAATGGTGAGTAAACGGGAATAACTACTCTGAACAGACCGGAATCTTGCTCTTGCAAGGTTCCGGTTATACTCTTGCGTGATCAGGGAGAGGAGAGATTCACATGCGCAGATGTGTGATTAGTGACATTCATGGCTGTTATGATGAATTTAATGCGCTGCTTAAGCATGTAGACTATAATCCGATGCAGGATGAATTGATTTTGCTGGGGGATTATGTGGATCGAGGTCCAAGCAGCAAACAGGTCATTGAACAGATTATGCAGCTTCAGCAAGAGCATCATATTATTGTGATCAAAGGCAATCACGATGCCATGATGGTCAAGGCATTGACTCATGATGTTGAGGAATATGACCAACACTGGATAGCGGGACTTTATTGGACATACACCCGTGAAACATCTGCATGATCAGACAGGCATTTGGTTTGACCCGAGCGGAGACAAAATTGGCATTGACGGTGGTTGTGCCTACGGAGCGCAGCTGAACCTGCTGGAGATTAGTGAGGATGGCAGTTTACAGACCTTTTTTGTGCAGCGAGAGCAGAACCCGGAAGAGCCTGAGATTTAATATTTTCGTTGCGTATGAGGGTTTCATATGCTAATTTATAAGGTTGTAGCATGGAATAATTAGGATACATATCATATCGACTTGAGGGGAATGAACCAAGTTTGGCTATCTACAATCTGGATCAACTGCAACATCACATTTTACTCTGCAACGGTGGAACATGCATGCGTAATGGGGGAGAAGAAGTAACTCAGGCGGTGCGGGACGAGATTCTTAAGCAGCAGGCTGAAGGATTCATCCATACGACGCGTACCAAATGTAATGGTCGGTGTGATGATGCGTGTGTAACCATTGTGTATCCACAGGGTGACTGGTATGGCCAAATGACAACGGATTCAGGCAGAGCGCTCGTACAGGCCTTGTGTGAAGGGGAGAAATTGGAGAAGCACCTCATTGCTAATGTGGCCAAGACCTCTGTGAATTAGCATTACAGGGCGTATATTATTTTTTCAAAATGACTGACCTGAGAATGATTTGCAATTAATTCGCTGTAAAGGGATTGGAATTAAGCCTTATAAGCGCTATAATCAGTAGGGTATGATTAAAAATAGGACATGTATTATTCTAAATCAGAATTGACGGAGGGCTATGAATATGGAAAAAGCGTTAATCTTCGGTCACAAAAATCCCGACACGGATACGATCTGTTCGGCAATCGCCTATGCGGATCTGAAAACAAAATTGGGTCAGGACGTTGAAGCTGTGCGTCTCGGCGAAGTCAATGGTGAAACCCAGTTCGCACTGGATCAATTCAAAATCGCAGCACCTCGTCTGATTAAAACAGCTGCCAATGAAGTAAACAAGGTTATTCTGGTTGACCACAACGAGCGTCAGCAAAGTGTAAGCGATATTGAGGAAGTGACTGTCGTTGAAGTTATCGACCATCACCGTATTGCTAACTTTGAGACAAGCGGACCTCTGTATTTCCGTGCAGAGCCTGTAGGTTGTACAGCAACCATTTTGAATAAAATGTACAAAGAAAACGGTATCGAAGTGAGTGCACCGATTGCTGGTCTGATGCTGTCTGCCATTATCTCCGATTCCCTGTTGTTCAAATCTCCGACTTGCACAGAGCAGGATGTAGCTGCTGCGCGTGAACTGGCTGCTATTGCTGGTGTAGATGCAGACAGCTATGGTCTGGATATGTTGAAAGCCGGCGCGGATCTGAGCCAAAAAACGATTGCTGAGCTGATCTCCCTGGATGCCAAAGAATTCGTGATGGGCCAGTCCAAAGTGGAAATTGCACAGGTTAATGCTGTTGACGTGAATGATGTTCTCGTGAAGCAACCTGAGCTTGAAGCAGCTATTGAAGCCATTATTTCGAGTAAAGGTCTCGATTTGTTCGTATTTGTTGTAACAGACATTTTGAATAACGATTCCGTTGCCTTGGCATATGGTACATCCACTAAAGCGGTGGAGAAAGCCTACAATGTGACGCTGTCCGACAGCAGAGCAATCTTGAAAGGCGTAGTATCACGCAAATCACAAATTGTACCGGTTCTGACTGAAGCATTCAACACGCTGTAAATCAAGCCGATTGGCGTATTCGTACGCTGATATGTATTGCAAATAGTAGCAACACCATCCTAGCCTGCTCTGATCCGTAAATGGTCAGGACAGGCTTTTGATGTAGAGGAGGAAGAATCATGATCAAAAATGACAAGATCAAAGCAGCCGAAGTGCAGCTTACGGGCCTGAACGGTGAAGATTTGGGTGTTATGTCTACGCAGGAAGCACTTCTACTTGCGAAGCAGCATAAAGTAGATCTGGTGTGCTTGTCCTTGATGACCAGTCCGCCACCATGCAAGCTGATTGGAGCTGGAGCAGCCAAAGCGGAAGCGCAGCAGGCGAAGAAAAAAGCGAGTAAATCTCCCGATAAACGTAAAGTAAAGGAAATTCGGTTGAACCTTGCGATGGAAGACCATGACCGGGAGACGAAGCAGTCTCAGGCGGAGCGCATTCTGAAGAAGGGTGATTCGGTAAAACTCGTCATTCAGGTGCATGGAGCCAAAGAGGGAGTTGCTGGCAAGGAGTGGGCAGAGCAACTGAGCAAATCGCTTGCTGAATTCGGCAGCAAATCGACAGGGGTTCAGGTGAGTGGTAAACAGGTTGTTGTGCAACTGGACCCGATTGCCTAATTTGCCGTAAGCGATGTGGGAAAGCCCAATGAGGTGGCAGGGTAATTGCTGCTCCATTGGGCTTTTTTCTGTCATCATGGTGATTGATATATCGTGTGATTCAGCGTGTGAGCGGTTACCGTTCCCGTCGTCGTCGTTTAGCTCCGTAAATAACGGCTGCCTCCAAGACGGACATATAACTGTCCGGGTAATACAGGCGTAGATCCGGCGGAAATGTTGGCTTGGCTGTTCTTGGCGAATCGGGATAAATAGTAGAAATCAGGATAGATAACCATATCCATTAAGTAAGCAGAGACTTGGCTGCCAGGAAAACGAAACTGATTCAGGGTACGAATAATATCTTCGCCGCGTGCAATGCCGATGCCATGTCCGTAATACCAGTTTTCACGCAGCATAATCGTATTTTCCCCCTGCCATTCGGGGGTTTCCGGAGAGACATCCGGGTTTTTGAAATAGAGCACATCTCCTGGAAGGGCGGTTTCCCGACCGTTTTTTTCGGTCAATCGCAGATCACTGTCATAATGCCAGTCGAAGAGTAACAGATTACGGAACAAGGCGTTAAAGGCATCTTCACGAATGCTGCCCAGCACCCCGCCATATAACACAATGACTGTCGCAGTTGCACATTCAAAGGCATACAAATGTCCATTCCGCCAGATATCCCGGATGCCATCGGCAGGAGTCACGTTCGGCCTTAGTTCGAATCCCCCCTCCGCATTACGATTCCAGTAGGCAGGATTACATCTGGATTTTTCAAAGGATGCAAAACTGACCCCGCTACGATCCAATCCTTCCGCTGCATCCACGAGAGAGCTCCTCAGATCCCATTCAAAATGAAGATGATCCATGGACTGATAAATGTACCTTGTTGGACGATTCTGGAGTTGTTGTAACCAATGCCATTCAAAAGCAGACCATTCCGAGCGGTTCAGTTCGATGGGTTGATTGGCGACAATGATCATGATCCATAACCTCCGTTCATGTTCAATTTTTCAACATTGTATAATCGGGAGTGCACGGGTATTGTGTAGTATATGACGTCATGTGTTCGAATTGGTATGTCTGCAATGAAAGTTGTCAGTAGCGCTACTTAAGAAATGTGAATTCATGCGGGGATTTTAATCGATCTCGTTTAAAAATCATGGCATTTGGGGTAGTACTCTTATAGATGAAGTTATGTTCTGGTGGATCTGTTCATACGGAATACATTCAGATTCTCATAAAGGAGGACATGTGGTGTCGAAATCTATTACAGGGAGCCGGTCTCTGTTCGAACAATTATACACGCACGCGCCAATAGGCATTGCTGTCGCTTCGCATGTGAATGGTCGTTGGATGCAGCTTAATCCGGCATTTTGTGAGATGCTCGCATACAGTGAAGAAGAACTGATTGATACTTCGGTCATACATATGATCTATGAAGAAGATCTGCACATAGAAGAATTCCGCAGCAAGTTCTGGGAAATGACCGATGAAGCACGTCCGATGTACGAGACAGAGGTTCGTCTGAAACGAAAGGACGGCTCGTTATTGTGGGTAACGATTAGAGCCTGCATTGTGAGGGATGAAACGAATGGTAATCCGTTATACCTGTTGGTACAAGCTGCTGACATTACAAAACAAAAGGATGCAGAGGAACGGCTTTTAGTGAAAAGCAAACAACTGGAGGAAAGCAGCCGTGTTTCTCGTCTCCTGGCGGAATCTTCTCTAGATTTAATTGCCATACATCATGCGGATCCTCAACGTACATTCCAGTATGTATCGGATGCATGTAGAAGCATGCTAGGCTATGAACCGGAAGAAGTTATTGGACAGCCGGGAACATTCGTTATCTATCCCGAGGATGTGCCTTTGGTTGAAACCTACGTGGAAGAGCAGAGGCAGGGGCTGGCTCCTAAACGAATCAGTTACCGTCTTAAGCATAAGGATGGATCAACGGTATGGGCAGATACGATTACCCATTATGTCTATGACGATTCAGGTAACCTAAAAGAGATGGTCGCCGTAACCCGTGATATCACAGTCAGCCAGCAACAAAAGTTAAGCCTACAAGAGTACAGATCATTGTTCGACTGTAATCCGCTGGGCGTGGCCTCTCTTGATCTGGAAGGCAATCTGCTGAAGGCCAATGTGGGTCAGGAACAATTGACAGGACACACCAAGGAAGAGTTGCTGAGTCGACCTTTTGATCATCTCATCGATCCTGTGGATTTGGAGAAGACCCGGTATCATTTTGAGGAGACAGTAAAGGGGACTGCACAGAGCTACGAGATAGGTTTGATTCACAAAAACGGTCAGCGAATAGAGACAAGTGTCATCAATGTTCCGATTTTACTTGAGGACCAAGTCGTTGGCATCTATGGAATCACAAGTGATATTACAGAGTCGAAGCGTTACGTTGAGGAAATTGAGAATCTGAGCTATGAAAGGGCGCTGATTCTGAATGGGATGTCTGAGGGTGTTATTGGACTGGACCTGGAAGGGAATATGAATTTTGCCAATCCAGCTGCCGCAGAGATGATGTGCATCTGTCCAAGTGAGATGAATGGTAAACCGCTCGAACAGATGATGATCCAAATGCAGAGCGAAGGTATTCCTTATGCATCTAAGGCTACACCGATTCTGCAGGCTGTACGTGAGGGACGAAGTCTGCCGCGTACTGAATCCGTATTCTGGAGACCGGATGGGTCCAGTTTCCTGGCTGAGTTTCAATTGAAGCCGATTGTGGATCAGGGGCGAACCCGTGGAGCCGTTTTGGTTTTCCGTGATATGACATCGGTGAAGGACATCATACGTGCCAAGGAAGCAGCAGAACACGCAGACCGTGCGAAGTCCGAGTTTCTCGCCATCATGAGTCATGAGCTTCGTACGCCATTGAATGGTATCATGGGCATGGCCCATCTGTTAATGGAAACGGAGCTGGATGATGAACAGAAGGGTTTTGCGGAAATCATGATAGACAGCGGTGAATCCCTTTTGTACATTTTGAATGAAATTCTGGATTTCAGCAAAATTGAAGCAGGCAAAATGGATCTGGAGCGTGCGCCTGTAGAAATTAAGACCATGCTGGGTGGCGTGATCGAACTGTTTGCACTTAAGGCGTCAGAGAAAAATATTGAACTCTACTGTGAAATGTCGGATCAGATTCCTGAACGTGTTCGAGGGGATGAGACACGAATACGGCAGATTCTAATTAATCTGGTGGGGAACGCCGTTAAATTCACAGAGAAAGGCCGTATTACGGTGAAGGTAGGCGCTGATTTCTCAGAGGAGCATGGTCAAGATCACCTGATGTTGACCTTCACGGTTCAGGATACAGGGATTGGTATTCCAATGGATAAGCAGCATCAACTGTTCCAATCCTTCTCACAGCTAGATCCGGCCATCAATCGCAAGTTTGGCGGGACAGGTCTGGGGCTTGCGATCAGCAAAAAACTTGTGGAGTTAATGGGCGGAGCGATTGGCGTACAGAGTGAGATTGGTGCGGGTGCAGAATTTCAGTTCACTCTGGTGCTTGAGCGGTGGCTCGATGAAAGTAGTGATTCGATCAAAGTAGCTACGAATAATGAATTGCAATTGGATCGAGCCAGTCTTGGTCATGACATCAAAATTTTGATTGCTGAAGATCAAGCGGTCAATAGTCATCTGCTGGAGGAAATGCTGCGTAAATTCGGCGGGGTATGTGATATTGTTGAAAATGGTGCACAGGCCGTCGAGTCATTGAACAAGGTGCAATATGACCTGGTGTTTATGGATATTCAAATGCCGATTATGGATGGGATTGAAGCAACTTGCAAAATCAGGCAGACTCATCCGGAAATCCCGGTTATTGCAGCGATTACAGCTTTTGCAGGCGCAAGTGACCGTGAGGAATGCCTGAAATGCGGAATGCAGGACTTTATTAGCAAACCGTTCCATTCCACGGAGATCAGCCGCGTATTGAATACATGGGTTCCATACATCCGCTCTCAGAAGGTAACCTGACAGAAAAATAACCTGTACCTTAAGAAACTCAAGGTGCAGGTTATTCTGTCATTCATTCAAATAAATAAGACTCCTGATAACAAGGATCAGGACCATCCTCCGATTAACCCGGAGAGGGTTACGCATTCATCATCTTCCAATTCTGCAATCAGAGTAAGTTCTTCGTTGTCTTGCGGATCAACGGAGAATAATTCACGGCGTCCGTCTTCGTGTACAATAATGACTAACTGATTGCCGCTCTTTGTATCAAACTGGTACTTAACTCCGATACCAGGTAGTGGGCATTCCCGGATATTCATGAAATCTGTCACCTCTTTAGCTTTTCCATAATTAAAAATCTAACCGTTCACACAGTACGGATGTATTCTACTATCCATAACACCGTTTGGCAAGTCACAAATGAAATTGTAGTGATGGAATTAACGTTTACCCCGATGTGGTCTTGCACTTTGGGGCTGTCTGGCGCGTCTGCGGCGAACGAAAATCCAGATGAGCAGCGTAACGATTAGCAATAAACCAAGGACTGCAATAATGATGATGTTCCGGATATTGGGAACCTGTACAGTCAGATCTAGCTTATTCATCTGGAGTGGTGAAACGTGCCAAATGAGCGTTTTTCCACTATCCTCCACTTGGTCCGCATTGGAGTCGGCTGCCTTGATGGGCAGAGACAACTTAAAGTCAAAATTTACATCTTTCAACAAGAGGTTCTTTAGAAAGCCGGGCACCTTGTTGATCTGATTTTTGATCTCACCATCCGGCATGGACTCCATCAGATCGGCTTCTGCTGTGATGTGCATTTTGGAAGTGAAGAAGCCGGGTGTAGTGGATTGTTCGACCTTGATGCCTTGTGGTAACTTGGACGTATCAAAGCTGGTCGTATTGCTTTTTTCATAATGGTTTGTTGCGGTGAGCTGCTTCTGATCCCCTTGTTCCGATACCTCTGCCTGGAAGTTATTTCGATTCAATGCATCTGCGATCAGAGGCATGAGATTGTCTTGTCCGATCTTTCCAAGTGCAGAGTTGGTTACCTTGAGATCTAGATCCAGATCCGTTGAACCATCCAAATTAACCGTTAGATGGGCTTCTCCATCAGCACAGGCAGATAAAATAGATAACATAAGGGTCAGTAGAACAGTAAGCATTAGCTGACGTAAAGGGATGCGAGTCGACATGTCTTTCAACCTTTCTACGTATAATCCAATTCCAATTCATAGAAGTATAGTATACACCGTAAGGTTGGCGGATGAAACTTTTAACAGTGCAGCAAGATGAGAATGATACAGTATGATTGTGGAAATAATTGATTTATTAAAATTAAAGATTTCGTATTTTTGTCAATGTTCGGTCAATTCAAACGGAGCTTCACAGTGTACACTAGTAGTAGTGTGATGAATATACGGAAGCAGGGAGGTTACATTCATGACATATATTATTATTATGGCTGTTATTATGGTCGTGGGCATGGTCGGAATGGGCTGGTTCTATCGGATTATGGACAAAGACCAAAGCTAGTATTCATTAAAATGTGGAACAGAAGAGACAAGCCTATAAGCTGGCTTCGCTAATGCGAGGCGAGCTTATTTGTGTGAAAAAACATCTTGAGTACGTGACCTTACATTGGCACGTAATATATATAACCAATGATGTTGCACAATTTGACCGATGGACAAATATTTTTCGTAAAGATGGGATTTTTTAGCTACTCTTTTGTATAATAGGGGGTAGTTTAACTCGGGATATCCCCGAAATTCTGCCAAACAGGAAAGGGTGTACATAAATGAAATTTGGTGAGTATACGTATACACGTCCCGATCTGGAACACATCAAGACATCTTTCCGTGAGCTGCTGAGTGGTTTCGAAGCTGCGGTAACGGTTGAAGAGCAGAGCGGATTCATGGATCAGATTAACGCGCTGCGCAGTGATTTTGAGACGCAAGCCCAATTGGTCTACATTCGTCATTCCATTGATACCAATGATGAGTTTTACAAGGCGGAGAACGAATTTCTGGATGAGAACGCACCAATTGTGCAGGAATATATCACGGATTTTTACCGCGCACTGGTTAACTCCAAATTCCGCAACGAGTTAGAACAAAAATGGGGTTCACAATTGTTCCAGCTGGCGGATCTTTCTCTGAAAACATTCAGCCCGGAAATTATCGAAGAACTCCAGAAGGAGAACAAACTTTCCACAGAATACAACCAGTTGATCGCTTCGGCCAAGATTCCGTTTGAAGGTGAAGAGCGTACGTTGCCCCAGCTTCATCCATTTGAACTGTCTACGGACCGCTCCATGCGGGAGCGTGCGTCGGAAGCAAGATACACTTTCATGGCTGAGCATGAAGCTGAATTCGATCGCATTTACGACGAGTTGGTCAAAGTACGTACACAGATTGCGAAGAAACTGGGATATCCAAGCTATGTGGAACTCGGCTATGATCGCATGAACCGCACGGATTACAACGCAGAGATGGTAGCGAACTTCCGGGCACAAGTTCGTGATTATATCGTACCTGTGGCGACCAAGCTCAGAGAGCGCCAGCGTAATCGAATTGATGTGGATACATTGTATTTTTACGATCAAGGCTTCAGCTTCAAGACGGGTAACCCGACTCCGAAGGGTGACGCGGACTGGATTATTGAACATGGTAAAAAAATGTATGCTGAATTATCGCCAGAGACGGATGCGTTTTTCCAGATGATGACCGAAAACGAGCTTATGGATCTGGTAAGCAAAAAAGGTAAACAGGGCGGCGGATATTGTACGTTCCTGAACGATTACAAAGTGCCATTTATCTTCTCCAACTTCAACGGTACATCGGGTGATATCGATGTATTGACGCACGAGGCAGGTCATGCTTTCCAGGTCTATGAGAGCCGTGATTTTGCAGTGCCTGAATACAACTGGCCGACGTATGAATCGGCTGAGATCCATTCCATGAGCATGGAGTTCTTCACTTGGCCGTGGATGCAGTTGTTCTTCAAGGAAGATACGGACAAGTATAAGTTCGATCACCTGTCCTCCGGTCTGTTGTTCATTCCGTATGGCGTAGCCGTGGATGAATTCCAGCATTTTGTGTACGCGAATCCGGATGCAACACCAGCGGAGCGTAAGCAGGCTTGGCGCAACATTGAGAAGACCTATCTGCCGCACATCAATTACAAAGATAATGCTTATCTGGAGCAAGGTGGCTTCTGGCACAAGCAGGGTCACATTTTCTCATCGCCATTCTATTACATCGACTATACGCTCGCTCAAATCTGTGCATTCCAGTTCTGGAAACGCAGCAACGAGGATATGAAGTCCGCATGGGCCGACTATCTGACATTGTGCAAAGCGGGGGGAAGCCTGTCCTTCACTGGACTGGTTGAACTGGCTGGATTGAAATCTCCGTTCGAGGATGGTTGTGTCTCTTCCGTAATTGGGGATATTGAAGCATGGCTTGACGGTGTGAATGATAAGGCGTTGTAGCCTTCGTAGGTATACTTTTAGTGAACGCATCATGTAAGGTATAATACTGGGTGCAAACTTTATAATCGACGCGTAAGACGGCTTGGAGACCTTCGGGTGTCTGAGTCGTCTTTTTCGTTACAGGTAAAAATCAGCTTCAGTGTAACATTTATTAGACTCATTGTGATTTATTTCACTATACTTGAAAACGGATTCAGTTACAATGTAGATAGTAAATCAGGGGTTACAGGAGGCTGGTTCAAATGGCAACACATGCATATTATGTTCCGCCCGTGAACTTGATGGGTAGAGGATGTTTACAAGAAGCAGGTCAGATGATTGAACAGATGGGTATTCGCAAAGCGCTGGTCGTAAGTGATCGTCCATTGATTACTTCAGGTGTTGCTGAAAAGGTACTGTCTATATTAAGAAAATCAGGGTTAGACTATGTAGTATATGATGAGGTTCAGCCCAATCCAACGTGTCAGAATGTACATGACGGACTTCAAGTATTCCAGGATCATGGCTGTGACGCCATTATATCGATAGGCGGAGGTTCACCGCAGGATGCTGCCAAAGGCATTGGCATTGTAGCTACGAACGGTGGACATATCCGTGAATATGAAGGATTGCATCAATCGAAACATAAATCCGTGCCACTTGTGGCTTTTAACACAACGGCTGGCACATCGAGCGAGGTGACAATTAACTACGTGATTACAGATGAGGAACGCAAAGTGAAGATGGTGATGGTGGACCGCAACAGTCTGGTCTCCCTGTCGGTTAATGATCCGGAGCTGATGCTCAGCAAACCTGCAAGTCTTACAGCGGCCACTGGAATGGATGCGTTGACCCATGCCGTGGAAGCGATGGTTACGCCGGGCGGATTTACAGTGACAAGTGCGACAGCTGCAGCAGCTGTTGAATTGATCTTTGAATATTTGCCAAGAGCCGTGAGAGACGGCAGCGATCTGGAAGCGCGGGAACATATGACGTACGCGTGTTTCCTTGGCGGGATTGCGTTTAATAATGCGGGCCTTGGTTATGTCCATGCAATGGCGCATCAATTGGGTGGCGTGTATGATCTGCCGCATGGTGTGTGCAATGCCATGTTGCTCCCCTATGTGGAGGAGCTGAATGCCAAGCATGTACCCGGCAAATTCCGTCATATTGCCAAAGCAATTGGTATGGATGTGAAGGGTAGAAGTGATGAGGAGTGCTCGGATTATGTTATTGAGGCTATACGTCAGCTATCGAAGGAAGTAGGTATCCCCGAGAAACTGTCCGAACTGGGCGTGAAAGATCCTGATGTGGAACTGCTTGCCGATAACGCGATGAAAGATGCCTGTGCACCAGGCAACCCCTATCAACCATCGAAGGATGAAGTGATGGAGTTATTCCGTAAAATAATATAGACCATTTCAGAACGGACACACCAAAGTACAATATGATCCTGCTAAAGCTAGAGTCGATGGCCAAGCAGGGTCCATAAAATAGACAGACAAAATGAGCCGGAATCGAAAGTCGGCTTTTTTGTCATGTATGGATCCTTTTTTACTTATTTTTCCACTTGGTGATTACACAAAAACTAAAGGAGTTTCATTCCCTTTTATCGAATACATTATGAATAGCAGCGACACAAGTAAGGGTAATCTGAACCTTAATTTGATGTCGAAGTTTTCCAGCAAGATTCCCCAGTCCGTTTCGTGTTTAATGTAAATAGGAGATGTCTATTACATTGTTCACGAGCTACACCTTAAGTACTGCATCCAACTTTCACCTCAGTAAGACAGTCAAGGCAATTCTACACAGCATCATCTCTATTTCAGGCTTCACAATCCAAAAGTTCAACTGCAATAAGAATAATACCGGGTACACATCTGTACAGCATGCTCCTAATCATGACAACAGTGTCCACACAATAGAATATCGATTATGGGCTCTGAAATGAATCAGAACGAATGCACGTGGAGGAGGCTGTAATGATGGCGAAAAAAGAAGTTGTAGCAATGCTACTTGCCGGAGGGCAAGGGAAGAGGTTAAAAGGATTGACCAAATCACTGGCGAAGCCAGCTGTATATTTTGGAGGAACATACCGAATCATTGACTTTCCACTGAGTAACTGCTCCAATTCGGGTATTGATACGGTGGGTGTGTTGACCCAGTATGAACCACTTGTCCTGCATTCTTACATAGGCATTGGCAGTGACTGGGATCTGGACCGTAAAAACGGCGGGGTATACGTACTTCCTCCTCATGAACGTGAAGATGGAAGCAACTGGTACCGGGGCACAGCGGATGCGATCTTCCGCAACCTGAATTTTATTGAACAATTCGATCCCGAGCATGTGCTCATTCTGTCAGGGGATCATATCTATAAAATGGATTACGAAAAGATGCTTCAGTACCATAAAGAAAAAGACGCGGACTGCACGATATCCGTCATTGATGTCTCATTGGAAGAAGCCAGCCGGTTCGGGGTGCTGAACACCAACGATGACTATAGCATTTATGAATTCGAAGAAAAACCTCCTGAGCCCAAGAGCACACTTGCTTCCATGGGTATCTATCTCTTCAAGTGGGATGTACTGAAACGTTTCCTGATTCAGGATGAACAACAGGCATCCACCTCTTATGATTTTGGTAAAGATATCATTCCGTTGTTGCTTGAAAATGAAAAATCCTTATACGCGTATCCGTTCGAAGGGTATTGGAAAGACGTAGGTACCATTCGCAGTCTATGGGAATCCAATATGGATCTGTTGGACGAAGACACCCCGTTTAATCTGAATGATCCGGACTGGCGTATCTTTACACGTAATCCGAACCAACCTGCACAATACATCTCGCCTTCGGCCAAGGTGCGGAATTGTATTATTAGTGAAGGCAGTGTGGTGCATGGAGAGGTCAATCATTCTGTTCTGTTCTATGGAATTGAGGTTGGGGAGAACAGCGCCGTTATAGATTCTGTCATCATGCCAAGGGTGAAGATCGGGCAAAATGTGCGTATTCACCGAGCAATCATTGCAGAAGGATTGGTTATTCCGGATGGAACACAGATTTCGCCTGCACCGGGAGATGAGAGTGATATATTACTCGTCGATCAGGAAGAACTGGAGCGTCAGCTTCGACAAGGAATAACCAGCAAGGCCTAATTGAAGCCAAAAGGACGGTGCATGCGATGAAATCATTGATCGGAGTTATTAACCTTGACCATGAACTTGAGGAATTGAAGGAATTGACGTACTTTCGCTGCGGAGCCGCGGTACCTTATGCCGGGCGTTACCGTCTGATCGATTTTGTTCTATCTAATATGATGAATGCCGGAATTGAGAGTATAGGGGTGTTTGTCCGTCGTAAGTATCGCTCGCTGATGGACCATCTCGGTGACGGCAAGCCGTGGGATTTGGATCGCAAGCATGGAGGCATGTTTATTCTGCCACCGGACTGGAACGATCCAACAGATACATCACAGGGGGACTTGCAGCATTTTCATAACAATCTGGACTTCTTCCACAGAGGTGCAGGGCAATATGTTGTGCATGCGGGCAGTCGCCATGTGACCAAAGCAGACCTCCAGGATGTCTACAGATATCACATCAACAAAGGAGCGGACGTTACACTGGTCTGCAAAAAAGTGGATCAGCTGCTGCCTGAGCATGACGCCTGTGTCAAGGTTGACCATGACGGGGACGGTAACGTGGTGGACATTCACCAAAGCGCTAACCACCCGAATATATATACAGAAATTTTCATCATGGAAAAGGAATTGTTCCTGCGCCAGGTGCAGCGATGCATCGATCACGGCGAGAGCCATTTCTTCCGAGACGTTATCCAAAAAAATCCAGATGGATTGAATATCGCTGCGTATGCATATGATGGCTATCACGCGGTCATCAATTCCATTGACAGTTATTATCGGAACAGTATGGATCTGTTGAACACAGGGCAGTATGAACAACTGTTCAAGGAAGATCCGATCCAGACGAAAATTAAATATGAAGCCCCAGCCAAATACCTGGATACCGCCGATGTTAAACATTCACTGCTTGCGAATGGCTGCATTGTAGGTGGAGAGGTGGAAGACAGTATTCTGTTCCGTGGTGTACAGGTGGCTAAAGGTGCCAAAATTAAGGGTTCGATCATCATGCAGAAATGCTACATTGGTGAAGGGACCGTACTTGAGAACGTCATTCTCGATAAAGACGTGAAGCTGACCGGAGGGCAGACACTGATCGGTGACCCGTCGAATCCATACATTTTGGCGAAAAGCACTATTATCTAAAGCCCACACGTAACCGATATCTTCTATAAAAATATATAAAATAAAAATCCTGTAGGATGGATTTAAGGTTCGTAGACGAAAGTTGTTTGGTAAAGAGCGTAGCAGTAAGTGAAGGGGACGAAATCGATTCTGAAGAAGCGTAGCGGTCGCCTTTATCCCTGTATTTCCACATCTAAATAATAAATTCAAGAAAATACAGGGATAACAGCGATCAAAAGAACGATTCGTAACCGTAACGGGCGCATGCTCAAACCAAAATATTGAGTGTATGAACCGCCACCGTCCTGCAGGATTTCCCCGGGAGGAACCTACTTTTGTTTGACAATAAAGAAACGTTCAAGAGTATCTTTACACGGAATCTGGTCAGCAAATTGGGCAAACCGATTGAAGAAGCAACAGAGGAAGACGTGTACCACGTACTGGGAAGCATGATTCGTGAATATGCAGGTCAGGATTGGGCAGCGTCGAATCAGGGGTTTAAGCAGCGCCAGGATAAACAGGTCTATTACTTCTCGCTGGAATTCCTGATTGGACGTCTGCTCGGCAACAATCTGCTGAATGTGAATGAATTGGAATTGGTCCGTGACAGTTTGGCTGAGCTGGGCTTCTCATTGGAAGAGGTGGAAGAACAGGAGGCGGATGCAGGACTGGGTAACGGAGGTCTGGGACGACTCGCTGCCTGTTTCCTGGATTCACTCGCATCACTCGGATATGCAGGACATGGCTGCGGTATACGGTACAAATATGGGTTGTTTGAACAAAAAATCATCAATGGCAATCAGGTGGAGTTACCTGACAACTGGCTGGATAAAGGCAACGAATGGGAAGTACGTCGTCCGGACAAAAAGGTGGAAGTGCAGTTCTGGGGTCGTGTAGAAGCTCACGAACAGGATGGACATTATCAGTTTGTTACAAAAGATGCCGAATCGGTTGTAGCCATTCCCTATGACGTGCCTGTCATCGGTTATGGTCAGACTCATGTAAATACATTGCGGCTATGGAGTGCCGAGCCGAAGCGCGAGACTTCACTCGACACCCCTTCGAACTATTACGGCTATCTGGATTACAGCCGTTCGGTCGAATCGATCTCGGAATTCCTGTATCCGGATGATTCCCAGTACGAAGGAAAGCTGCTGCGATTGAAGCAGCAATACTTCATGTGTTCGGCAGGCGTGCAAAGTGCGTTGCGTACGTTTAACAAGCTGGAGCTGCCGTATGATCGTTTGCCGGATAAAGTGGCTTTCCACATCAACGATACGCATCCGACCTTGGTTATTCCCGAACTGATGCGCATCCTGATTGATGGGAAGGGTTACGGCTGGGATGAAGCATGGGATATCACGACCAGAACCGTATCGTATACCAATCATACGACGCTTAGCGAGGCGCTTGAAAAATGGCCAGTAGCGATGATTAGCAAGCTGCTCCCACGGATCTATATGATTATTGAAGAGATCAACAAACGTTTCTGTGGCATGCTGCTGGATATGTATCCGGGAGATCAGGATCGCATTCAACATCTGGCGATTATTGCGAACGATCAGGTGCGGATGGCCCATCTGGCGATTGTAGGAAGTCATAGCGTGAATGGCGTCGCTGCATTGCATACCGAGATTTTGAAGGAGCGCGAGATGGCTCCGTTCTATGAACTGTATCCAGAGCGTTTCAATAATAAAACGAACGGCATTACTCATCGCCGCTGGCTGATGCATGCCAATCCGAAACTGTCGGATCTGATTACGGATACAATCGGCAATGAATGGATAACAGAGCCGGGCAAGCTGGACCAACTGGCAGGTTTTGCGGATAATACATCATTCCAGGAGCAGTTCCGTTCGATTAAGCGGGATAACAAAGAGCGTCTTGCTGCGTATATTCTGGATCATACCGGAACCGCAGTGAACCCGGACTCCATCTTTGATGTACAGGTGAAGAGGCTGCATGGGTACAAACGGCAACTGTTGAACATTCTGCATGTCATGCATTTGTATAACCGGCTTAAGCATGATACTTCGTTTGATATGGTGCCACGTACGTTTATATTTGGCGCGAAGGCAGCGCCGAGTTACTATTTTGCCAAGAAAATCATCAAGCTGATTAACACCGTGGCTGACACGGTGAATCGGGATGCGGCCGTGAATGACCGCTTGAAGGTATTTTTCCTTGAGAACTACTCCGTCTCACTTGCAGAGAAAATCATTCCGGCTGCGGATGTTAGTGAACAGATCTCAACCGCAGGCAAGGAAGCTTCAGGTACGGGCAACATGAAGTTTATGATGAACGGAGCCTTAACAATTGGCACGATGGATGGAGCCAACGTGGAGATGGCAGAGCAGGTTGGAGAAGAGAATATGTTCATCTATGGTCTGCGTGCAGACGAAGTGCTTGAGTATTATCGTTCCGGCAGCTACCGTCCGAATGAAATTGTGCAGCACGATGAACGGATTCGCGAGGTCGTGGAGCAATTGGTGCATCCAGGTGCATTCTGTTATCGAGACGGGGAGTTCTGGGATATTTATGACTCGCTGCTGGCTCATGGTGACGAATACTTTGTATTGCGTGATTTTGCTGCTTATGCAGACGCGCATGCTGCCATTGACAAGGCTTATCGGGATATTCCGGGCTGGACTTGGAAAGCGATATTGAACACGGCGCATTCCGGCATATTCTCCAGTGATCGTACGATTAGTGAGTATGCTACGGATATCTGGGGAATTCATCCGGTGTCCGGGAACTGGAAGGGTTAAGAATAGAGTGTTAGACAAACAGGTCCCCTTGTTCACAAGAGCCATCTCTGCTGGTTAATCAATAAGCGTAGAGAGCATCTCCTTGTAGAACAAGGGGATTTTGGCATACAGTCCAACTATGAGCCGAGGGAAGGGCCGGACTTTGAAGTGACGGATGTCTGGAAATCGACGCCTGAACAACTGGACATGAAGATCTATATCCCGTTAAAATAGACCTTACCGCTTCGCGGAATTCAAGGTCGGGGGACGAATGAATGAGCGAAAAGTCATGGCTTCACTCCAAATGGATGCTCACCATTGTTGCTTGCACGGCATTGCTTTACATACTGATTATGGGCATTTTACTGTTTGTCAGTGGACGAACGCCTGGCATGTATTATCAATATAATCTCGTTCCCTTCGAGACGATTCGGCCACTTCTTATGGAGACGGAGAGGTACAATACAGATACCTGGGTCAAGAATCTGTTTGGCAATATCGTCTTGTTCATTCCGCTGGGCATCTGGATTCCATGGTTGTTTTGGAGGTGCCGTTCGTTCCTGACCTTTACAGCAACAGTTGTTTTGCTTCTGCTGGGTGTTGAGGTCACACAATTGATTACACGTGTAGGTTCGTTTGATGTGGATGACATTATTCTGAACACGATCGGTGCTTGGATAGGTTACGCCGGATTTAAGTTAATCTTATGTTCACTAAGAAGGACTCGGAATTGAACCGCAGATCGCGGTCCATGACCGGGTCTTTTTTTACCTGAGATATCTTTTAAATGTTTACAAGGGAATCTTTTCGGATAAAACATATTAACGGCTTATTTATATCGTGAGCAGAGATTATATATATAAATTGAACTAAACATTTTACACGAAACGGAGAGGACAGAAATAACCTGAAGAAGCGAGAGCGTTCGCCTAAAAGCTTTCTGAAAGAAAGCTGCATCGGAAGCATATGCTATCCCCGGATTTTCCCCTTTTAAGGGGAATTCATAAACTGGGGATAACAGCGATCGGAAGGTTGTTCTGTCATCGGAGTGTCCAGTGTAAATATTCTTTCGTTCAATTTATAGAGTGGACAAAGATGAGCGAGGTGGACGATATCGTTTGGTGGAAAGAGAGTGTCGTATACCAGATCTACCCGAGCAGCTTCAAGGATTCGGACGGGGATGGTCAGGGTGATTTGCAGGGTATCTATGAGAAGCTCGATTATTTGGAGAATTTGGGCGTGGATGTGATCTGGCTCTGTCCCATCTACGATTCACCAGGACATGATAACGGATATGATATCCGGGACTATTACGCCATTCTGCGCAAATACGGCACGATGGAGGATTTTGATCGGTTATTGGCAGAGGCACATAAGCGTGGTCTCAAGATCATGATGGACCTGGTGCTGAATCATACGTCGGATGAACATGTTTGGTTTGCTGAGTCTCGTTCATCGAAGATGAATCCGAAGCGGGATTATTATATTTGGCGTTCAGGCAAAAATGGGCAGGTGCCGAATAATTGGGAGTCCTATTTTGGAGGTTCGGTATGGAAGCATGATCCCGAGACGAATGAATATTATTTGCATCTGTATTCGGAACAACAACCTGATCTCAACTGGAATAATGCACAGATGGCAGAAGAGATGTATGAGATGGTGCATTGGTGGCTGGAAAAAGGGGTAGACGGCTTTCGTTTCGATGCAGTAGCGCATATCGCCAAGGCAGAAGGTCTGCCAAGTGCCCATAATCCGGATAATTTGCCGGTGGTTCCAGCGTATCAGCTCTTTTCCAACCTGGAACAAGTGCACTCGATCCTGAAGAAACTGAATAATATGATATTGAAACCTTACGGACCCATGACGGTTGGCGAGACTTCCGGACTTGGGCCTGAGCAGGCGCTTGCTTATGTCGGGACGGATCGTGACGAGCTTAATATGGTATTCCAGTTTGAGCATATGTTCATTGATGCCAAATCTTCAGGAATTGGTAAATGGAACTATAAGGAATGGAAACTGACCGAACTTAAAGAAATCATGAGCCGGTGGCAAACGGTTTTGCATGGTAGAGGCTGGAACGCCAATTACATGGGCAACCATGATCAGCCACGCCCGGTTTCCCGGTTTGGAGATGACGGTAAGTATCGGGTGCGTTCTGCTCAGATGTTGGCAACCTGGATGCTTACACTTGAAGGAACACCTTATATCTATCAAGGGGAAGAGATCGGCATGACCAATGTCGCTTTCCCGGATATCGAGCAATACCGGGATATTGAGACGAAAAATTATTATAATCATTACATTGGTCAAGGTAAGTCGAAACATGAAGTCATGCAGGCGATCTGGCTGAAGAGTCGCGATAACGCCCGCACGCCGATGCAATGGGATGATACGGAACACGCTGGGTTTACCCAAGGTCAGCCTTGGATTCAGGTGAATGAAAGTTATCCTGAGATTAATGTAGCCGATGCCGAAAGTGATCCGCAATCCATTTTGCATTATTATCGTAAGCTAATCGCCCTTCGCAAACAGCATAAAGTGCTTATCTATGGCGCGTATGAACTGCTACTACCGGATGATCCGGAGATATATGCCTATACCCGAACGCTGGAAGATGAGCAGATGCTGGTCATTCTGAATTTCCGTAGGGATGAGCCTGAGATGCATTGGCCAGAAGGCTGGACTTCCGAGCATGCCAAGCTGATGATCAGCAATGTAAGCAGACGTTATTCTACGGATGAAGGTGCCATTCAGCTTCAGCCTTATGAAGCTAGGGTGTATCGTAAGCAGCGGTAAGACGGAGGAAAGCGTAATTTTGCGTTGGTGAAGAGCTATGATTTATAATAAATAGGATGATCTCAAATAATTAAAGTATAGGTAAGGAGGAACCCAAGTTGTTGAATATTACGTTCCATGGTCACTCCAGTGTGCAGCTGGGCACAGAAGAAAAGTCTCTGATCATTGATCCTTTCCTGCGAGGCAACGAACTTGCTGTCACGAAGCCTGAAGATATCAAGACCGATGTAGTGTTGCTAACGCATGCACATATGGATCACATTCTCGATGCTGAACCGATTGCCAAAGCGAATAACGCCAAGGTTGTGGCTATTGTGGAGCTCGCTACATATATGTCTTGGAAAGGACTGGACACGCTCGGTATGAATATGGGCGGCACGGTAGATCTTGGCTTTGCTCAAGCCAAAATGATTCAGGCATTTCACACTTCCGGGATTGTGCTGGAAGAAGAACAACGGATCATGTATGCAGGTTTGCCTGCTGGATATATCATTACCATTGGTGGGAAAACGATTTTGCATGCCGGAGACACCAGTCTCTTCGGGGACATGAAAATGATCGGTGATCGTCATGATATCGATGTTGCCTTCCTGCCGATTGGTGGACATTTCACCATGGGACCTGAGGATGCGCTGCAAGCGGCCGAATGGTTTAATGCCAAGCTGACGATTCCGGTTCATTATGATACATTCCCGGTCATTCGTCAGGATGCAGAACACTTCGTGCAGCAGCTGGCTGCAAAAGGTTTGGAAGGCCGCGTGCTGGCCCCGGGAGAATCGATTAGCCTGTGATGTACATTTAACCCAGTTCAATAATAAATGGATTAATGGATAAAGACGAATAACACGTCAAGATAACTGACGCGATATTCGTCTTTTTCCGGTTTCAGGTTGAATTTTCACAGGTAGTGTTGGTAGAAATGACAAAAACATTGAAATGCCATTGTTGATCTCCGTTACAGAATGATATAAAAAGTTACACGGAAACCAACCGAAAATCCGAATTGATCGCAAACAGGGGGAGCGTTCATGTCATTTGTAAAATCATTATTTTTTCAAATTATCGTAGCGGTAATCATCGGGATTGGCGTAGGCATCCTGTGGCCCTACCTTGGCGCCTGCTGCAGCCATTGGAACCGGCTTCGTCAAAACTGATCAAAATGATTTTGCTGGCGGCTTTACGGCGTGATCATCGGTTTATGCGCAATCGGCAAAGGTGATGCGTAATCAACTTATCCTTCTGGTACACGAATAACGTTGGCACTGTGTGTCGAAGCGGGCAGTGCCAAACCTAAGAATTCCCCGTCCTGCACTTCACTGCGTCAGCTACGTTCCGATAAGATCGCAGGCCCCACGCAACTTTCAACCAACTTCTTCATCGTTTTTGTAACGGAAACCTTCATGCTAATCTGCAAGGGAGCTGATTGAGGATAACTCATCCTTTCTACTCTGTTCGACCCAGAAAGCAAAAAATGAAAGCCAGACTTAAAGTCGCTTAAGTCTGGCTTTCATTTTATAGAATAGAGGGGAGAATATGACAATGACATATTCAATCAGGTAATGAGGTTCAGGGTGGTGGTTAAGCCCGTTGCCCTCCGATGCTTTGCACGACATTGTCGGCAAAGGATCGAATAGCGGAACAAGGAATAGATGGAGGCTTCTTGGTGCATTGAAGCTCTAACTTCATATCGGATGTCCACTTGTAGGCAAAAGATAGATTCGCGCCACTTGCGGACACAGTAAATTTCCCAGATGGCGAATTTGGAAGGGCAAATCCGTGTTTTCTCCCTTCTTTGCGAAGTTGTTCAAACCCTTTTTTCGTGACATTAACGTAGTGTAGACTTGGACATCCCGCCATAGACACTCTCCTTTTGTTATCGTTTTTCATTCATATGAGGGCCTCCCTTCCAGGAGGCCGAACATATTACTTGCGACGGCGGTTAAAAGTGAGTTGATACTCTTTGGCGTTTCGTTTAATGAGCACAGGCTTGTGGTTGGATCTCAATGAGCTGATAGAGGCTGCCGATAGGTTCTGTGTTAAGTGAGTCAGTTTTTTCAGATCACCGACCGTGACCAGTATCGTTGCGCCAGTCGGGATCGCAACGTTCAATCCCAGGATGGACAAGACGCTTGGACCGATCGTAAGGCGAATCAATGTGCCAGGAGGATTCGGAGTAAGTGCCATGTTGTTCATCTCCTTTCTCTGAAGATACTTTATGTTACGCACGAGAATGACTCTACGAATCTTGCAAATACCTAAATCTATCAAATTTGTACGCTTGTCTCATTAAGTCTGACTTGCCTTTTCTAGAATAGAGGGTGTGACATACTCAGTCAGGTAATGAGGTTCAGGGTGGTAGTTAAGCCCGTTGCCCTCCGATGCTTTGCACGACATTGTCGGCAAAGGATCGAATAGCGGAACAAGGAATAGATGGAAGCTTCGTTTTTCATTCATATGAGGGCCTCCCTTCCAGGAGGCCGAACATATTACTTGCGACGGCGGTTAAAAGTGAGTTGATACTCTTTGGCGTTTCGTTTAATGAGCACAGGCTTGTGGTTGGATCTCAATGAGCTGATAGAGGCTGCCGATAGGTTCTGTGTCAAGTGAGTCAGTTTTTTTAGATCACCGACTGTGACCAGTATCGTTGCGCCAGTCGGGATCGCAACGTTCAATCCCAGGATGGACAAGACGCTTGGACCGATCGTAAGGCGAACCAATGTGCCGGGAGGATTCGGAGTAAGTGCCATGTTGTTCATCTCCTTTCTCTGAAGATACTTTATGTTACGCATGAGAATGACTCTACGAATCTTGCAAATACCTAAATCTATCAAATTTGTACGCTTGTCTCATAGATTGGCTTACAACGGTAAATAGCCCCCCATTTTTATAAGTAAGATGAGGGCATGCTTATTTACAGTACGAAAAGGATCGGGTTATTCATGTTTCAATGTTTAAAAAAGGAGCAAAATAAATGTCTAAGAGGAAAAATTATAAAAGGCCATTCATGAAGTCATGAAGGCTTATAAGAGCAAGGAAGTGGTAGAAGGGGAGCCTTTGCCGCCGTTGCCCTGATGAGTAAACGTGAACAGGGTAAAGGAATCGTGTCAACCGAAATACTGTAACGAAGGGAATTGGAATCGCAAGTTACCCTCGTCAATCAAGTTACCGAAACTGAGCTGTCTGTTTTCTTCAGTGAATTCACTGGGGAAACAGACGGTTTATTTGTATTGCAGATACCGGTATCAAGGAGTTTGCGAACGCAGACTCCAAATTTTTTTGTTACAGAGACAACATTTATGGGGTATGTGTAGAAGAGACGAAGAATATACATAATATAGTTTCAACTTGTATATACATGTTTACTTATGTAATATAGATATGAAGTTAGTTGAGAACATGGAATGAAGGATTACAATTTATTGGAGGCGTTAACATGAGTTCTAATCATACAACTCCGTCATCTTGGTGGAAGACATCAACGGTGTATCAGGTATATCCGAAGAGCTTCAATGATACTACCGGATCGGGCACTGGAGACATTCGTGGTTTAACCGAGAAGCTTGATTATTTGCAGCATCTGGGTATCGATATTGTGTGGTTGCAGCCGGTATATGTATCCCCGCAGCATGATAATGGGTATGACGTAGCGGACTATTATCGGATTAATCCGGATTATGGGACGATGGAGGATTTTGACGAACTGTTGAAAGGTCTGAAGGCTCGTGATATGAAACTGATGATTGATATTGTGGTGAATCACTCCTCGACAGATCATGAATGGTTCCAGCAATCCCGTTCATCCAAGGATAATCCGTATCGGGATTATTATATTTGGAAAGATCCTGCCCCGGATGGCGGTGTGCCGAACAACTGGCAATCGAAGTTCGGTGGACCTGCTTGGCAGTTCGATGAACAGACGGGACAATATTTCCTGACTTTATTTGATAAAACGCAGGCAGATCTGAATTGGGAGAATGAAGAAGTACGAAAAGCTGTTTGCGATATGATCAAGTTCTGGGCGGAAAAAGGTGTGGATGGTTTCCGTATGGACGTGATCAACCTGATCTCCAAAGATCAGCGTTTCCCTGATGATGATGGCAGCGTGTCACCGGGTGATGGACGCAAATACTACACGGATGGACCGCGTGTGCATGAGTACATCACAGAGATGTACAATGAAGTATTCGGGCCTTACAACATGGTGACTGTAGGGGAGATGTCCTCCACAACACTGGAGCATTGTATCCAATATTCGAACCCTGCTTCCCGTGAGTTTTCAATGACGTTCAACTTCCACCACCTGAAAGTGGATTATCCGAATGGTCAGAAATGGGAACTGATGCCGTATGATTTTGAAGCGATGAAGCAGCTCTTCAGTGAGTGGCAGACAGGTATGCAGACTGGTGGAGGCTGGAACGCGCTGTTCCTTAACAACCATGATCAGCCGCGAGCACTGTCCCGATTCGCCGATGATGGTGACTATCGTGCCGAGAGTGCGAAGATGCTTGCAACAACGATACACGGAATGCAAGGTACGCCTTATGTCTACCAGGGTGAAGAGATCGGCATGCCGAATCCGGTCTGGAATGACGTTAGCGAATTCCGCGATATCGAATCCACGAACATGTACCGATTGCTTCAGGAAGAACGAGGCAAATCCGCAGAAGAGGCTTTCAACATTGTAAAAGAGCGTTCCCGAGACAACTCCCGCACACCGATGCAGTGGAATGGAAGTCAGAATGCAGGCTTCACTACGGGAACACCTTGGCTGAAGGTGGATGAGCGGTATCCTTCCATTCACGTAGAACAGCAGTTGGCTGATCCGGATTCGATCTACTACCACTACCGCAAATTGATTGCCCTTCGTAAACAGGTTAACGTACTGACCGACGGTCTGTATGAACGCCTGGACGATGCACACCCAGACGTGTTTGCTTACGCACGGACCAATGGAAGCGAAACTCTGATTGTCGTATCAAACTTCAGTAAACGTGACGTCACATTCTCGCTTCCGGAAGCGGTCTGGAATGATCACATTGCAGGCAAATCAGCAGAGTTGCTCATCGGAAATACGAAGGCAGCGCCTGCGCTGACGGAGGAAATTTCCCTCAGTCCGTATGCATCCTATATGTGGCTTGTGCCACAACAGGACTAATCACATTTTATAAATAGGAAGTGACACTATGGCAATCGATAAAAAACAGGTTGAGGAGATCGTCCGAGCAGTTGGCGGCAAAGAGAATATTGAGGCTGCAACGCACTGTGTTACACGACTCCGATTTGCCTTGTATGATGAGAGTAAAGTGGATACCGAAAGTCTGGATCAGAATGACCTGGTCAAAGGACAGTTCTCTTCTCAAGGACAATTCCAGGTCGTTATCGGGCCTGGTCTGGTGGATAAGGTCTATGATGAGATGATTCAGATTACCGGGGGAGATCGTTCTTCCAAGGATGATGTGAAGGCCGTAGCTGGTAAAAAGCAAAATCCAATCCAGCGAGCCATCAAAACACTCTCGGATATTTTCATCCCTATCTTGCCAGCGATCATCACGGCAGGTCTGTTGCTGGGTATTAACAATATTCTGACAGGTCCAGGCATTTTCTTTGACGAAAAATCACTGGTCGATGTCTATCCAGCATGGAAGGATCTTGCTTCCATTATTAATACGATCGCAAGTACAGCCTTTACGTTCCTGCCGGCTCTAATCGGTTGGGCAGCTGTAAAAAGGTTCGGCGGCAGTCCGCTGCTCGGGATCGTCCTGGGTCTCATTCTGGTACATCCCGATCTGCTGAGTGCATATGGTTATGCTGATGCCGTGAATGAAGGCACAGTGCCAACATGGAATCTGTTCGGTTGGGAGATTGAGAAGATCGGTTACCAAGGGCAGGTTCTGCCGGTACTGGTATCGGCCTATCTGCTTGCGAAGATGGAGATTTTCCTCAATAAAAGGGTACATGATTCGATTAAACTGCTGGTCGTTGCACCAGTCACGTTGCTGATTACCGGATTCTTGGCCTTTACGATCATTGGTCCAGTGACATTCGCCATTGCGAATGCGATCACATCTGGCTTGATCTATGTTTATGATTCATACGCGGCTCTGGGTGGTCTGATCTACGGTGGTTTGTATGCTTTGCTGGTTATCACCGGTATGCATCACACCTTCCTCGCGGTAGATGTGCAGCTCATTGGTAGTCAGGGCGGTACATTCCTGTGGCCGATGCTGGCATTGTCCAATATCGCACAGGGTTCAGCGGCACTTGCCATGATGCTTGTCCTGCGTGAGAAGAAAATGAGAGGACTTGCAGCAACGTCCTCGGTGTCGGCCTTCCTCGGGGTAACCGAGCCGGCGATCTTCGGCGTGAATATCCGTTATCGTTATCCGTTTATCTTCGGTATGGTTGGTTCCGCTATTGGTGGTGTGCTGCTGACGATGAACAATGTTCAGGCAACCTCCATTGGTGTAGGTGGCGTACCGGGCTTCCTGTCTATTTTCCCTAACAAGTGGGGCGTCTTCTTCATCGGTATGGCGATTGTTCTGGTTGTACCATTTGTACTGACCGTCCTTTTTGGCAGAGCCAAACTGAGAAAAGAAGATCGTAGTGAAAGCAATGGTACGGGTACGGAGTCCAAAGCGGTTACATCACCATCTGCTTCAGGAGTAGTAAGTACTTCTACTACAAATTCAGACTCGAACCAGCGCACACGTAGTGATGCTCAAGTAGGGAATGAAGCCGTGAATACACTGGAAATCATGGCACCTTTAACAGGGCGGGCCGTATCACTGGAGCAAGTGCCTGATCCGGCTTTTGCAGAAAAACAAATGGGTGAGGGTGTAGCGATTGAGCCTTCCGGCAACGTGGTTGTTGCCCCGTTTGATGCTCAGGTAGCTCATGTGATCAAAAGCAAACATGCGGTAATTCTAGAACATGCGAGTGGTTTACAGGTACTGATCCATGTGGGGATCAATACGGTATCACTCAAGGGTGAAGGTTTTCATATGCATGTCGAAGCTGGCGAGCATGTAAAAGCTGGACAAAAGCTGTTGGAATTCGATCGTAAGGTAATTGAAGATGCGGGATATCCGTTGATTACACCGATTATTATTCCAGATGGCCAAGATATGGTTGAACGGGTGGAAGTCACAACAGGTGATGTTACATCCAATCAAAATGGTGTGTTGAAGGTTCATCTGAAAGGTTAATTGAATATCACAACATGACGGGGGCTGCGTGATGCGCAGCTCCTTTTTTGTTGTAAGATCGTTATTTTCATGACGATCATGGTAAACTGTATATAAAATGGAAGAATCACATTTTTGAAATAATGGTGGATAGAAGGTATCGTCTACAAAGCATGCTACAGGCATGTTCGAGTAGTGGCGTTCATATGGTGGAGAAAGAGATCCTCGGACATGTCAGAAAACTCTGAAGGAATCAGATTTTGAGACACGCACTAGTCAATCGATGAGGAGGAGAGCCATGACACGTGTTGCGGTGATGGTCATTCATGGGCTGGGTATGCGAAAGGAAGGGTATGCGGACAAGCTGATTACTTGTTTGCATAAGGAATTGGATCAGGTGATGGTCTTGCCTGGAGCCGCCAAAATGATGCTGGATATCGAACCTGTATATTGGGCGGATGTATTTGAGGAGCGGGAAGAGAAGCTCTTTCAACAGCTCGTCAGCTCTCCGGGATTGAACTATCAGTCATTGCGCCGATTTGTCATCCATTATCTCGCTGACGCGGTTGCTTATCAACCGGTGGAGAATCAAGGCCATAACTATGATGCCGTACATCGAACGTTGAATCAGGCGCTGCATATCCTTGCACAGCGTAACGGACCGGAAGCCCCGCTCTGTGTGGTTGCTCATAGTTTGGGTGCTGTAATCGCAAGTAACTTCTTCTACGATCTGCAATATCCGTCCAGTCGTATTCCTGAGATTTTGGATGTGAACTCGGCATTGGAGCGGGGGGACACCCTGACCAATTTTTACTCGTTTGGTACGACACTGCCCTTGTGGAGTCTACGCTATCATGACTTTAGCTGCCCGATTCAGGTGCCCTCTTCCCATGTGAATCAATATTTTGCCGGCTTGGAAGGCGAATGGGTGAACTTCTATGATCGGGACGATATTCTGGGTTATCCGCTGCGTCCCATTGATCCGGCTTATGAGAAAGCGGTGAAAGAAGACATTGAAGTGAACTCTGGCGGCTTGGCCTTGAGCTGGAATCCGTTAAGTCATGGAGGTTATTTCTCCAATGCAAGCATGAATCGAAGAATCGCGCAGGGGCTGGCTCGAACCTGGACCTGGGTAAATCGACTGTAATATAAGAGGTAATTCAAAAAGTCCGCTTTTGATTACGAAGGATGCCTAATGGCATCATCAGCATCGAATATGGCATTCAGCCGAAATAAGCGGGAGGCTTACGAGGTATGTTTCCTTTGGAAACATTGTAGTTGCTCACGTAGTTTTCCCTACGCTCCGCTACTCCATTTCTAGCTTCATCCCATCTTCTCGGTACTGAAAACCGGTCTTTTTGAACACGTAATATAAGTACTATAAGTATAATTAGGAGGAAACAAATATGGAATGCAGGACAGGCTGCGCCGCATGTTGTATCGCGATCTCCATATCATCACCGATACCGGGCATGGCTCATGGCAAGCCGGCAGGTGTACGCTGCGTGCAGCTTACGGATGATAATCGTTGCGGAATTTTTGGCCAAAAAGATCGTCCTGCGGTATGCAGTGGATTGCAAGCAGAGGAAGAGATGTGTGGTAGCACTGACGAGGAAGCCTTTGAAATTCTTACCTGGTTGGAGCAAGAAACTGCACCAAAGGTAATATGAGTAGGTTGTTTTAATTAATTGGGATAATTATACTTAATATGGAAGAAGGTCGATCAGAGAGAGGAGACGCGAATACAATGGGGCTTGTTAAACGTTTTGTATTGGTAGTTGTGAATATGATCGGAGAGTTATGGATGGGGTTTTACCGACGTAACTCGGACTATTATGACCATCAGACTTCGGAGCCCAAGAGCAAGATTGGGTATTATGCATTTATTATTGGGGCAATGGTAGTTACGGTGGGTATTGTGGGCTGGATGTACAACCGAATCTATTCATAAGTAATCATTTGACTTAAAATTGAATGGGTCTGTACAAGTAAAAGAGAGTATCTGCAGGATGTGATATCAAGTGGATACTCTCTTTGTCATGGAAGAGGCGAAATAAGATCATTGAAGTGAGGGCTCTGCTTTCTTTTCTTTTAACATATGTACGAGAATCATCTTCAATATGGAAGAGACGATGAAGAAAATAAACAGAATGCGAAACAATTGATACCCGGACACAACTGAAAGGTCAGCATTGACTTCGTGTGCCATGATACTCATCTGATCCATTCCGCCAGGGGCCATACTGAGTAGGGAGGTAGCCGCCGAAAGGGAGAATACATTCATTAATAGATAACTCAAACCAAGCGCACCTGCAATGAGCAGTACACTGCTTATCACCGCTAGGGTCACCGTCTGCGTTTTACGTTGCAACTGTTCCGGCTTGAGCATCAATCCAACGTGACTACCAATCATCAATTGCGATACGTTTAACAGAGAGGTTGGCAGATTGGACGTGTCCATCGTTGTGCTTAATTGAATGATACACATAACAATCATGGGACCCAACATAAAAGCCGTCGGAAACCGGAGTTTGCGTGCAACCCACGCACCCGCTACACAGAGCGGAGCATAGAGGAGAATCTCGGGGAAAAGGGCACCCCATGTCGCTACGTCAATGAACGGCTGATCCGACCCAGTACCTGCTGTACCTCCAATCCATGGACTGAACAGTAAGAACGGAACACAGAAGACAATCATGATCAGCCGAGTCACCTGCAAAAAGGTAACCAGCGTCAGATTGATGGATCTCATCTCTTCTGCAAGGGAAACCATCTGGGATAGTCCTCCCGGAATGCTGCCAATCAGCAGAGAGGGAAAGTCAAAGTCAGTCACTTTCGATGCGATGTAGGCCGTAAGCACACACAATCCGATTAACAGCAAGGTCATCAGCAGCATCATGGGAAGTTGTTGCAGGATGCCTTGCAGTGCCTCTTCTGTTAAGGTGAGCCCAATGGAGTAGCCAACAATAAGAATGCCATAGTCCCGAATGGAGGAAGGCCACATGAGCGGCCATTTGGCGACTTGGGAACCAAGCAGCATGAATACCATCGGACCGAGCAACCAAGGAATTGGCATATGAATGGCGGTGAACAGCAATCCGCCAAGAACAGACACAACCAGACTAAGAAAAAACCGAAAGACAACGTGGGAACCGAGCTTGCGCATCAGTTCCATCCGTTTAGCCTACCGGTTGAATGAGGTGTTATGAGATTCAGGTATGCATTCAGGTTCAATGAAAGATTCAAGTTCATGTGTGATCACTCCTGATGATGAGATACAATGCGTTGTCCACGGAACACACGGACTACTTCTGTTCAGCTCATGATTCTTGTGCGAGAGCGGTAGCGGAAGGTTAGGGTTCTTTGAACATGACATAGTACATCAACGATGAAATAACATATAGACAGCCTGTGATGCTGAATGTGATCGCGTAACCCCAGTACGTTCCGTACGTGGTGACCAGATAGGATTGAACAGGTCCCATGGTAGCCCAACCAATCATGAACGAGGTCTGCATCAGTGAATTGGCAATCCCGCGGCGTTTGTCGGAGATTCGATCCACCAGTATGGCGGAGTGAATGGGATTGGCTGCATTCATCAATGCTTGCCTGAATAAAAAGCTCACTGAAGCGATAAACAACAGATTGGTGAAACCTGTTAATAGAAGGAAGGGTAGCGACATGACCTGGAAAATAACAACAGCTCGTACGCTCCCGACTTTTGCCGCCAGGGTAGGACCAATCAGCATGGATACAATCGTCATAATCTGGCCGAGTGCAATCAGCAAGCTCATGCCGCTTAGAGAAACCGAGAATCGATTGGTGAAATACAGATTCAGATACGGTACAACGAGTCCTGAACCTAATCCGATTAATAACTGGGTTACTACAAACTGACCAATCAGTCGGGAATCCTTTTTCTTCGTGATTAAATCATTCGTGCTTGGCGTATTCGTTGAACTCTCCTTTAGATCCGCAACGGGTTGAAGAACGGATTGCGCCGGAGTTGTGGTCTGCGGAGCAGCCTTGCCTTCGGTGACAAATAACAGTGGAATAAACGCAGCAAGTGTTGCTGCACCACCGACAAATAAAACCGTCTGTAATCCGGTCACTTTGGCGAGTCCTGCCGTATGTAACAAATCTGCAAATACGCCGCCACCCAGGCTGCCAAGAACCTGGGAAGCCAGCACAAGGGATGAATAATAACTGAACATCTTCAGCCGCTGGCTTTTCTTGACGTTTTCCGCCAGATAAGGAATGGCTAGTACCTGGAATACACCAGCGAAAAGACCGGAGAATACCGCGAACCAGATCAGTCCGGTAGCCGAATAATCGAAGGAGCGTCCGATCAGAAAGATACCGCTGAATAACGCTCCGGTAATGAGCAGCCGCTTGCGGCTGAACAGATCACCGCATAGACCAATAGGAACAAACATAATGGCTGTTGCGAGTGATTGAATACTTACAATCTGGCCGTTCATTGTATCATTATAGCCCAGACCCTGAATATACAGATTGTACAAGACAGAGAACATGCCATTTCCGATCTGATACAGAATGCTTGCCAGGAAAAACAGTTGAATATTGCGGGACCAGCCGCGAATTTCAGCATGAATCTGTCGTAAAACTCTCAAGTGGTTCCCCCCAGTCTGACCGTGCAGTGATTCCAGTTTAACAGGAAAGGGGAATTTGCGGAAGAATTGACCACTGTTTATTTTGGTTCAGGGACATCCATTACACGAGCGATGGCGAATCCATCGTAACCTTTGCTACCGACCGTTTGCAGGGCTGTAGCTTCAAGCCGGGGGTGATTACCTATTAATTGAAGGAATGATCGAACGCCTTGAACTCTGGAGTCTGTACTGTCTGCGCGAATCACTTCACCGTCCCTGACGATATTATCACCAATAATCAGACTCCCCGGACAAGTCAGTCGAAGGGCCCATCTCAGATAATCGGGATTACTGGGTTTGTCAGCATCGATAAAGATCATATCAAACGGCTCCCTGTATTCTTCCTGAACATCGGGAAGGGTGGTCAGTGCAGGACCAACTCTAAGGTCAACCTTATGCAGAAGTCCTGCACGTGCAAGATTGGCTCGTGCCAAGTCTGCATGGTGTGGTTCGGATTCCAGTGAGACGATGTGTCCATGTTCAGGCAGGGCTCTTGCCATCCAGATGGTACTGTATCCACCCAATGTGCCGATTTCAAGCACTCGGGTTGCTCCTTGGATTTGGAGCAGAAGTTGAAGTAACTTCCCTTGATTCGGTATTACGTCATGAGCGGGCAATCTGGCTTCGGCATTGGCTTGCAGTGTAAGTTCCAGCAGGGCATCCGAAGGGATTAGTAGATCGTTCATGTAGTCGTCGACTTGAGTCCAGGTATGCTGTAGGCCGGTTGTATTTATACTTTTCATCTTCACATGTTCCTTTCCTTGTATGTTGTATTGATTTCATAATTCAACTATAGATGGAATGAACATATAAATAAAATATATATTATGTATGTTAATATAACTTTAGATTATATATACGTGGAAGAGGTGTAGCGCATGAATCTGCATGGATTACGATTATTTCATGCCATCGTGAGATATGGCGGGGTCACTCGTGCCGCAGATGAACTTAATATTAGTCAACCGGCGGTATCTTCCCAGGTGAAGAAGTTTGAGCGTGAACTGGGAATCCAGCTTTTTGCTTCAGAGGGGAGAAGGTTGGTGCTCACGGATGCCGGGATGCAGTTAACAGGTTATGCCGAGCGTCTGTTCATGCTGGAGCAGGATGTCGAGAATTTTGTGCAGGATTTTCGGGAGGGCAAGAAAGGACTCATACGTCTTACGGCAACCTACTCACCTTCGAATTTTCTGCTGCCAGCCTGGATTGCGCGGTTCAAGCAAATGCATGAGGATGTGGAGCTGGTTGTGAGCACAACGAACACCCAGATGGCTTTTGACCAATTGCTTCGCTACGAGGCAGAGATTGCAGTATATGGTGGAAGTGGAATCACACATGGGGGTGTCCAATGGGACGAATTGTTTGAGGATGAGATGTGGTTTGTTGTCCATCCCGACCATCCTTATGCAGGCAAAAAAATTGAGCTGCATGAGATGGTGGCAGAACCGTTCATTATGCGTGAAGAAGGCAGTGCCACGCGTGAGCGACTGGTTTCCCTTTGCACAACAAATAACCTGGCCGCCCCCCGCATTGCGCTTCAGTTCAACGGGCTGAACGAAACGATCAGTGCAGTGAAGGCAGGTTATGGAGCCAACTTTATATCTTCTTTGGTTGTGAAGGAAGATGTGCAGCAAGGCAGGCTGGCTCGTGTGTACGTTCGAGGTGTACAGCTGAGAAATACGGTTGCCGTATGTACACGAGCCGGGGAAGTATTGTCGCCTGCTGCACAGCATCTCGTCAAGCTTATCCGCCAAGAGGCGTCTTTGATGAAATAAAAAATTGCGATTGTACTTAAAAATGAATAGATTGCTTTTTTGGCTATTAGCCTTCGCTTTGTTGTGATGTTCCCCATGCATGTAATCGGGCGTATAGGGTTACACCGCCTATCATCAGCGCAGGAATCCAGACTGCGATCATGGGCACACGGTGGAACAGCAATGCGGCTACAATGACCCCGACCAGATAGATAACAACAGCACCTGCACGAAGGTAGGAGTCTGTAGACAGGGCTTTGGCCAGTGTTCGGATATTGACATGTCGCAGCTTTCTAAGAATGCTTACGGTATCTTCTACCACGGCGGCCAGATTATTGGTAAGTACGGTTGTTGAGATACCAGCAATTCCAATGCGGCGCGCCGCAGTCGTTTGCATACCCATTGCAATGGCTAGTATGACAATCAACAGATAGGACAGTTGTTCTGAGTATGGACTAATCATGGCGATCGCGAACAGCAGGAGCAATATGCTCTCAACAGTGAATACGGATGTAACCCGAGAAGACCAGCCATTTTTGGTATGCACATGCCCGATCATGTGTGCGGCAATGGCATTGCCAGCAATAAAGCCGATGAGAGCTAGGAGCGAACGCAGCACGACAAATTCCTGAGCACGGGCAATGGCAATACCCAATAGTACAATATTCCCCGTCATATTGGCTGTTAGCACGTGTCCCAGACCCAAATATCCAATCAGATCGACCATCCCCGCAGCCATACATAGAAAGAGCATCGAGTACTTTTGGAGGGTGTTTTGATTCATCATATCCGTCCTTTCAAAAAAAACGTAACCCCTCCAGTATACAGCCATATCGCATGATTCTTCAAAATGAAATTCATGGCTTAGGACTACGGCGCCGCAAGCCAGTCAAACATATTATTCACTGCTGACTCATGTATTCTCTGGTGAAAATGGTGGTCCTGTCCACCGTAGGCGTGAAACGTAACGTTAGCGCCCCGGCGCTTCAGCCAGTGGTACATCCGGGTGCCATGACTGTAATTCACCTGCGTATCCGATGTACCGTGCATGATCAGCACGGGGCAAGATAGTTTGTTTGCATTCGACAAAGGGGAACGGACAAGATATGCTTCCGGAACCGTACGGGGGGAACCACCGAGCACCCTTTTCAATGTACGTCTCAGGTCGGTTCGTTCATGATACGTGCGTTCCACATCGGCGACACCGCTCCATAGGACTAACTTATGTACTTTGTCTGGCCCCTCATTATAGGCAGATGCTGTATGTACCGCATTAATAGCTCCACGGGAGAATCCCATCAGCGATATCCGAGTCGGGTCGGCAAAAGGCAAACGTTGCACCAATCGGTAAGCGGCATGCACGTCTTCTGCATCTCTTCCGCCATATTCGTCATGCCCCTCACCGCCTTCGTTGCCACGATAGGATGGAGCAAACACGATATAACCTTTCTGCACAAATTGCTCAAGCCAAACGGTATTCACCCCACCATAGCTGCCAAGTCCGCCGCGACAATAGATCAGTACCGGCCACTGTTTCAGTGTGTTACCCGTAGCGTGTATTCTTACAGCAGGGTAGTGGCTGGCGAGTGGTTGTAGATGTAGAGACTTTTCATTGGAAACGAAGTCCGGTAAGGTAGAGGAGCCAGAGAAGGGATGAGAAGTTCCGTATGCTGTGAGAGCAGATAACGAACAGCCGTGTGGCAGGAATAAATAGGCCTTGACCCGAAGCATGTCGGACGAGTACGTCACTTGATAGAGCAGGGAAATCGACCTCCTTCATCGGTAGTGGCGAGCCAAATGATAGGGATGCTTCTATATGATGCGCGTAAAATAAATTCCCATACCTTCCAGGCTGAATCACCAGCCCGAATGTGAGAAATTCGTTTATTGGCTCCATATGATTTATAATGGTTCAGGAGACATGTGGATTGCCCGCTGCCCTCCTATTTATAAAACTAACTTTAGTGTGCAGAAAGAAAGGAAGAAAACCATAATGAACGCTCCACATCCTATCGATCAATTCAAGAAATTTAAATATGAAATTACGAGATTTATGATGATCTATAAATTTGCTCTGGATCAAATGGAGACCAAGATTGAAGTACTGAAGGAAGAATTCCAGTCTCTGCATGATTACAGTCCAATTGAGCATACGAAGTCCAGACTGAAGTCACCTGAGAGTATTATGAACAAGATGTTCCGCAAAAATCATGAGTTAACGTTTGAAAGTATTAAGCAAAATATCAAGGATATCGCCGGAGTACGGATTACATGTTCCTTTATCTCGGATATCTATCGCATTAAGGATATGCTGTGCAACCAGAGTGACCTGCGTGTACTGGAGGTCAAAGACTACATCGAGAATCCGAAGCCAAACGGCTACCAAAGTCTTCACCTTCTGGTGGAAGTGCCTGTGTACATGTCCAATGGTGAGGAGCGAGCTTGTGTGGAGATCCAGATCCGTACAATCGCGATGGATTTCTGGGCGAGTCTGGAGCATAAGATTTTTTATAAATACAATAAGGATGTTCCCGAGCATTTGACCAGAGAACTCAAAAGTGCGGCAGATTCTGCGAATGCACTGGATCAGCAGATGGAGCGACTTCACCGGGAAATTCAGGAGATCAAGGATGCTGAGAACGAGCGGGATGAAGAAGAACTGCGCCGTATTATTATTAACAATCAACAGTTCACACTGCCTTCCAACTTGCTCAAGCTGCTGGGTAGCGGGGAGTAAACTCGATGAAAAGTAAAACAGCTTCAATGAACACGAACTCCACATCTCGTGTGCGGATGGCTTTAATTCTGGGGACGTTGTCGGCCTTCGGGCCGTTGTCCCTGGATATGTATTTGCCTGCATTGCCTACGCTGGCCGATGAGTTCGGATCATCTACTTCGTATGCTCAGCTCAGCCTGACGGCGTGTATGATTGGACTTGCGGTGGGACAGTTGCTTGCCGGACCTCTAAGTGATGTACGTGGTCGGCGAACACCGCTCATTGCAGGTCTTGTGCTCTATACCATCGCGTCCATACTCTGCCTGGTCAGCCCCACGATGGGCTCTTTTGTTGTGCTACGATTCATTCAGGGGGTGGCTGGAGCGGCCGGTATTGTGATCTCGCGTGCGATTGTCAGAGACGTATACTCGGGTCCCGAACTGACACGATTCTTCTCCCTGTTAATGCTGATTAACGGCGTAGCCCCGATTGCTGCACCGATCATCGGTGGACAATTGTTGACGTATACCTCGTGGCGCGGCGTATTTATTTTGCTCAGCCTCATAGGCATATTGACGCTGTTTGCTGTCATTTTCGGTCTAGGGGAGACACTGCCTTCCAGCCGCAGATCAAGCGGGGGACTGAAGCAGACCTTGATTACGTTTCGCCAAATCGCCGGGGATCGCCAGTTTATGGGTTATGCGTTAACCCAGGGGTTTGTAGCCGCTGGCATGTTTGCCTACATATCAGGTTCGCCGTTTGTGCTTCAGAAGATATACGGGGTATCCCCGCAAATGTTCAGTGTCTGCTTCGCCATTAACGGGCTAGGCATTATTCTGGCCAGTCAGATTGCCGGCAGACTTGCAGGAAAGGTATCGGAGACTCGCCTGTTAATCGCAGGGCTGCTAACCGCAGCGGTGGGAGGAACCTCACTGCTCATCGCCATTCTGGCTGGAGGTAATCTGATCTCTGTGCTGATTCCGTTATTTCTGGTGGTATCCAGTGTCGGGCTGGTGAATACCGCTTCCTTCGCCCTGGCTATGGCCAATCAGGAGAAGTCGGCAGGCAGTGCATCTGCGCTTATCGGAGTGATGACGTTCCTGTTCGGAGGTATTGTCGCTCCGCTTGTAGGTCTCGGAGGAGAAGGTACAGCTGTGCCGATGGGAATCGTTATCGCGTGTGCTGATCTCAGTGCCTTGGTGATCTACTTCCTAATGGTCAGTAGAGGCAGCAAGCGTCAGAATGATCAGGTATTGAGTTGAATGTACTGATTCTGAAACGTCAGGTTAAAAGAACGAAAAAAGAGCCCCGCTTGGCAGGAATCATGCTTCCAAGTGGGGTTCTTGCTGTAAGTAAGGACAGGATTAGCAGAGCGCGAACAAAATTTGTGTATTCAACAAAATACCTGGCGTAAGGAATGGATAGAAGTATCCAACCACAAAACCAAACAGATTAATGGCAGGCCACATGAGGTAGACATCATTGTAAGTGAATACAAGAGACCATCGGTTGTAGCAAAAGTTGGGCAGAGCACGTTCTTCGTTATCCCGAGGCGCCGCTGCACCAGTCTGTGCAAATTGTACAGCTTGAGTCAGACTTTGTGGCTGTTGCTGGAGGAAGAGCGGAAGCAGACCTGGGCTGCTTTTGATCAGGTTATACAGAAAAAGCATGTTTGCCGGAGGCTGGCCTACCGGACGAGGATAGGCACTAAGCAGGGTGGGCAGATTGCCTTGTGCCAGTTGCACAGGTACGCCTGGTGCTGTCCCCGGGATTGTACCCGGAATGCCTCCGGGGAAATATGGACCTGTTCCGCCGCCTGGAATGAATGGAGGATAGGAACCTTGGCCGCCAGGTAAACCAGGAAACGTCGGACCACCCGGTGTGCCACCTCCACCACCTGGGAACAGTGGGGGCAGTTGAAATGAACGGTCTTCCCCATAACTTAGATAAGGGTTATATACGTAACTCATGTACAGAACATCCTTCCTGTCATCGTATTCTGCATTCAGCATATGGCGGCATCCGCCTATAGGTGAATGCCGCCAAGAAGATTTTATAGGATCCGCTCAGGGCATTACCCAATTGACAACTTGACTGATAACAATTATCATTGTCAATGGAGTTGGACAAATGTACATACGGATATTATATGTATCAATAATAGTATCCATATTTTTGAACGTTGATATCTGTCACAATAACGCCGAATAAGGTTTCATATTGAAAGGGGATAAATCACGTGTTTAAGAGAAATAGCAAGATGATCATGCTTCTAATTACGGTGATGGTCATGTCCATCTGGTTGGCAGCGTGTGGAACGAAGCCAGCAGAGAATGGAGCAGCAGGAGAGAACGACACAGCAACGGAGACAGAGACGCAAACAGAAGCCGCCACAGAGCGCACATTAACAGATGCAATGGGACACGAAGTAATTATCCCGGCTAATCCGGAGCGTATCATCGCTTCTTATCTGGAAGACAATCTGGTAACACTCGGTGTTAAGCCAGTTGCCCAATGGTCTGTAGCCAACGGAATTCAGGAATATCTACAAAAAGATCTGAATGGTATTCCCACGATTGCCTTCGATCTGCCTTTCGAAGCGGTAACCAGCTTTAACCCAGATCTGATTATTATCGGTTCCGAAAGTGTGGTTGAAGGTGAGAAATACGAACAGTACAGTAAGATTGCACCTACTTACGTACTCGGCGATGAGATTAATAGCGACTGGCGCAAAACGCAGTTGAAAATCGGTGAAATTTTGAATAAGAGTGCCGAAGCACAAAAAGCGCTGGATGATTACGAAGTTAAAGCTACAGAAATCAAGGAAAAAATCAACAGCGTTACAGGTGGAACGAAATCGGCAGCGGCCATTTGGTTGGTTAGCGGCAAGTTTTTCATCGTAAGTGACAATGTATCGAGTGGAGAAGTGATGTACAAAGAACTTGGACTTGTAGAGCCCGAAGTTGTAAAAGAAATCTCTGCCAATGCGACAGGTAACTGGTCTTCCATCTCAATGGAGAAATTGGCTGAAATGGATGTAGACTACTTGTTCTTTGTGAATAGTGATGAAGGTACAGGGTCAGAAGCACTGAAAGATCCGGTATGGCAAAGCATTCCGGCTGTGAAAAATGGTAATTTGTTCGAATTTACCCGTTCCAGCAGCTGGTTGTATAGTGGAGTTCAAGCGAATCTTCAAATTATGGAAGACATTCAGAACAGCATCGTTAAATAAGAAATAGCATGTTTAAACTCCTTGGTGCAATGGGTACCAGGGAGTTTTTTTGTCAATTTAGCATTTTACGATATATAATAAGAAGTAGAATCTTGACGTGTCATGAAGTAGAGTTGTCATTTACTTCACGAGCAGGGAAGGGGATATTTACATATGTATACATTGGATCCACGTGAAATAACGGGAAGAGACAACTATAAACTGATGAGTGGTTCGGTGGTGCCACGTCCAATTGCTTTTGTGACGACACGTTCAGATGAGAATGGTGTAATTAATGCAGCGCCTTTCAGTTTCTTCAATGTAGTTAGTTCGGACCCGCCGCTGTTATCCATATCCATTGCACGTAAGGAAGGCGTTATGAAAGATACTGCACGCAATGTGCTCGCTCATAAGGAACTGGTCGTGCATATATGTGATGAAGCAATCATAGCCGAAGTGAATGAGACAGCAGCCATACTTGAACCCCATGAAAGTGAGCTTGAGCGGACAAAACTGACTACAGTGCCAAGTAAAAAAGTCTCGGTTCCGGGAATAGAGCAAGCACTTATTCGGATGGAATGCGAACTGTATCAGCATATTCCCATCACGAACGATGATGGCAAACCCGCGAGCGACTTACTGCTGGTACGCATTGTGCAGTATCATTTCAGCGAACAAGTCTATAATCCTGATAAGGGCTATATCCTGATGGATCATTTGAAACCGGTCAGTCGACTGGCGGGTAATGATTATGCCAAGCTTGGCGAACGATTCACGGTAATTCGGCCTGAATAGTTCTAACCGAACGTATATGTGAGACATGAATGAGTTTAACCCTATAGATAAGGCGGACAGCACGTGCGTAACTCGCATATGTGGTCCGCCTTTGCTTTGTTAATATGAACATAAACAGGACAGGGAGTGAATAGACTTGTACTATACCCTGCATCTGTCCTATGAACCTACTTTATATATAGGTTGTTAAAAAAAAGCCCACTTTTGAACACGTACAAAATAGGGAGGTTAAGCTGATGAACCAGTTTGAGGGAACTAAAGGGGCAAGTATTATGGGAATAGGAGCGGCGTGGCCAGCTCATCGCATTGAGCAAAAGGATGTGTCTTCCCGTCTCGCACAAGCGCTGGAACATGAGCCGGATGCGAGACGATGGGCCAAGCGAATCTTTAATCAGTGCGGTGTAGAGACTCGATATACATGTGAACCGAATCTGCTTGAACCTGTGGATGCTTGCCGATATTTACCTTTTACCGCTGCCGAGGAAGTACCGACCACAGCCGAGCGCATGGCCAAATATAAAGTAGCTGCTGTTCCGCTTGGTCTGGAAGCGGCAGGAGAGGCTCTTCAGGATGCAGACGTATCCTCGGCAGAAGTTACGCATCTCATTACCGTGAGCTGCACGGGACAATTTTTGCCTGGACTTGATGTTCGGTTGATCCAGCAACTTGAACTGTCACCACATATCAACCGGATTCCGCTGGTATTTCAAGGATGTGCAGCCGGTCTGAAGGCGATACAATTGGCCAATTCCATCGTAGCGACAGATCAGGAAGCGACAGTTCTTATCGTGTGTGTGGAGCTGTGTACGCTTCACTTCCAGCCATCTGCCAAACGAGACGACCTGTATGCTGCATCTTTCTTCGGAGACGGCGCCTCTGCCTGCGTAATTGGTGCGTCTGGAACAGGCCGCAATGAATGTTTTCGACTGGGCCGTGGATACTCGACGCTGCTCCCGGACTGTGCAGAAGAGATGATCTGGGAAGTGGGCAATACAGGCTTTGATCTCTATCTGTCACCACAGATTCCGAAGCTGCTTGGCTTGCATCTCGGACCAGAGGTAGAGCGGTTACTGGAGGGAAGTGCTTTACCGGAAATATGGGCGATCCATCCGGGAGGCAGAGGCATTGTGGATGCCGTTCAGAAGCTGTATCAGTTGACGGATGAGCAGGTCTCCTACAGTCGTAACATCCTGCGGGATTATGGCAACCTGTCGTCCGTGACGATTCTGTTTGTTCTTCAAGCCATCCGTGTAGATTACAGACACAAAGAAGATCATTCCAGTGGAATAGCACTGGCCTTTGGCCCGGGACTGACAGCAGAATTACTTCCTTTTACATACATTCCTGCACCTATTGCGAACAGAACACCTGTGAATCATGGCATCCAATAGATCGTGAACCCGGGCGAAGGGGCAAGATTGGAAAGCGTGTATGAGCGTGTTTACCGATCTTACCGATGAACGTAACTAGAATTGCCAATCTGATCGCAGAGGAGCTTAGGTATGGGTTATCGCAGACTTGCTGTCCTCATTAGCCGATATCCGCGGTTCATTATTCTCTGCTGGGTGTTTATCATCGCGATGTCAGCGGTCTGGGCGTGGAAGTTACCTGACATTGTTCAGGATCACGGATTGAAACGGGTTCACGGGGACGCGCAAGCAGTTGAGCTTGTTCTCGAGAACGAATTCAGTTCTCCTGCTGATCCGATTATTCTGGTTTTTGAGAAAAAGGAAGCTACCTCACCAGCAGAGTTCCGGCAGTGGATCAGGGATTGTCTGAGACAGGTCCAAGTGTTGCCTGCGGTAACCTCTATTACATCCCCTCTTGATGCTAGGGAAGGGATGATGCTGCAAGACAATAAGGCTTATGCCCTTGTGAACATGGATGTACCTGCGCATCGGATGGGTCCCCCGCTGGAGCAGCTGCGCACCATGCTGACAATAGACGGTCCAGGTACGATCCAGTTGACGGGAAAGACGGTCGTGCAGCAGGACGTGAACCGTCTGAGCTTTCGTGACCTGGAACGGGCAGAGATGGTGGGAATTCCGATTGCCTTGATCGTTTTATGTTTTGCATTCAGGGGTCTATATGCCGCATTAATCGCCGTGATGATGGGAATCAGTGCTGTCATTACAGCTATGGGAATCACGTCTCTCCTTGGCTATCATCTGGAACTGTCCAATTTTATCATTAATGTGATTCCAATGGTGGGCATGGCACTTAGTATAGACTTTGCTCTGATCATTCTGAGCAGGTACAGGGAAGAACTTCAGCAGGCCCATGGAAATGAAGGCGAAGCTAACGATCTGGGCAGCAGTATGGTTCTTCAGAGTGAGATTCTTCAGCGAACAATGCGTACAGCTGGCAGAGCAGTGTTGTTCTCAGCAGCTTGCGTGCTCCTTGGACTGCTGGGTCTGCTCTGGATCAGACTTCCGATGTTTCTGAGCGTATCCTTGGGGGCCATTATCGTGCTGCTTCTATCGCTACTGTTGAACGTAACGCTGCTGCCAGCCCTGCTTTCTCTGTCTGCGGTTCGAGTCTTCAAGCGAAAGTCAGTTCATCCGTTTCCCAGACGCTCGATCTGGTATAACTGGTCAGCCATGGTCATGAAACGACCCGTTAGAATGGCGATCGGGGGTACGGTTGTGCTGCTCCTGTGTGTCTATCCAGTGACTCGGTTGGAGCTAGCCATCCCGGATGCTTCTTCACTGCCAGCCAGAATCGAGTCCCGCCAGGCAGCAGAGCAGTTGCAGCATGATTTTGGACAAAAGAATACCTCCACCATCGAGGTGGTGATTGGCGGACAGCAGCAAGATTTGACTGCCTCTCACTGGCAGATGGCCCATAACAAAGTACGCCAATTCCTACAGGACTCCAATGTCGTGAGCATTAATTCACCATGGGGCCTGTTCCAACCGGATCAAAAGGGTTCACAAAGACATTTCCGAATACCGTCGTCGTTGACTTCTTCTACAGCAGGCAATGAATTGCATCCGACATGGATGCATTCAACTGTCTCTGATCATTCGATTCGATTAATAGCCACCGTACATGGGGAGCCCGGTTCGGAACAAGTTGCAGACTGGCTGGAACGAATGAGAAACAGCGATCATGCGCTGGGTTCTAACGACATAAAACTTCGTTATGGCGGTGAAGCTGCCAAGCAACATGAAATTATGCAGGAAGTCACACAGCAACTGCCCAAAGTACTTGTATTTGTAGTGGTATCCAATTATCTTGTACTGTTGGCGGCGTTTCGATCTCTGCTCATTCCAATCAAGGCGATTCTGATGAATCTGCTCAGCTTAGCCGCTTCTTTTGGCATATTAGTATGGGTGTTTAATGAGGGACATCTGGGGATGGAACCGTCAGCCATTGCCATTATGATTCCTGTATTCATTGCGGGATTGGTGTTCGGCATATCCATGGATTATGGGGTATTTATGCTGAGTCGTATTCAGGAAGTCTATAGACGAACCGGAGACAGTGACGTGGCAGTTCAACAGGGATTGGCCTCTACAGGCCGTCTAATTACCTCCGCCGCAGCCATACTGCTGGCGGTAACCGTACCGTTTGCTTTTGCAGAAGTGGCAGGAGTCAGGCAGTTAGGGATCGGGATCACGGCAGCAGTGTTGATTGACGTTACCCTGATCCGCCTAATATTGGTCCCTGCCCTGATGAAGTTAATGGGCAGATGGAACTGGTGGTTACCAGGTCAGTTATAATGAAGGGTATTTCCGAAACCTGTCATTAGGTTGGAGATATCCTTTTTTTGGCTCGCAATCGTGTGATTCCATTCAAAACAGGCAAACATGTTCAATTCATAAGTGACATAGATGTTCTATAATGGACTGGATTAATCGAATATTTCGGTCGGTCGATCATCTAAGTTATCCTATGAAAAACAGGAGGGACACAAGCCCATGTCGGATATTGAAGCCTACCTGCAACAACAAACCAATCTTCGTGGCCGTTCCGCTTATCATGCAGATCAACCCCTTGAGTTATGGCGCAGTCAGTTGCGTACACGCGTAAGAGAACGACTGGGTGGTTTTCCAACGATGGCGGCAGCACTTCATCCTGTATTACTGGAACGCAACACATGTGACGGATATATACGGGAGCGGATCGAGATCACAACCTATGCAGGACTTCGCATGCCTGTATATGTGTTGATTCCAAGTGATATCAGCGTTACCGATGGGAAGAGACCTGCTATCGTAGCATGTCACGGGCACGGGTATGGTAGCCGGGAGATCTCTGGTATGGAACCGGATGGTTCGCCACGGACAGGAGAGCCTGGATTACACAAGGATTTTGCAGTTGCTCTTGTGAAGCGGGGATACGTGGTTGCGGCTCCAGAACTGCTCGGATTTGGTGATCGCAGACTAGAAGAAGATCGTGAAGCGCCACCAGGTGCGAGCTCCTGTACGAAAATTGCTTCGCATCTGCTCATGGTGGGGCAGACCCTTGCCGGGCATCGGGCATATGAAACAACGCGAGTATTGGATTATTTATCGACTCGGCCTGATGTGGATTCGCAGCGAGTCGGAAGTATGGGGATTTCGGGCGGTGGACTCGTTACCGCATTTACAGCTGCGCTGGATGAACGTTTCCGTGCCGTTGTAGTGAGTGGTTATGCAAGTACATTCCATGGCAGCATATTGGATCGGAACCATTGTCTGGACAATTATGTGCCAGGAATTCTGCGTGAAGCGGATTTGCCGGACATCATCGGTCTGATTGTCCCTAGGCCACTTTTTATTGAAGCAGGAAGTGATGACCAGGTATTTCCGCTCCATGCAGCAAGAGAGGCCTATGAGCGATTGACACACATCTATGAACATGCGGGAGCAGAGGAATCGCTGGATGCGGATTTCTTTACAGGTGGACATGAGATTAGCGGAGCAAAAGCGTATGACTGGCTTGATCAAGTGCTGTGAGTTGTGGATTATGCACCAATTTAATTCTGAATCGAGAGGAGAATTCAGTAATGAAATGGTCAACATCCGTAAAATATCTACTGTGTCTTATTCTGTTTACAAGTACGATCGGGGGAGGTCTGGGAAGCAGAGGGGGGCAGGTCGCTGAGGCTGCAACGGACAACTACAGATTTGATTTTGGCTCGGGTCCAGTTGAGAGCGGTTACACAGGTGTGTCCGCAGGAGATGCCTATACGCCTACGAAAGGCTATGGCTTCAACACACCTGCACAGATGAGGAATGTGTCTGCCTCGGGAAGCGGGGTTAAGAGTGACGCTGTGCAGTTTCTGACGTACGGCACGAAGAGCACCAATACCTTCAATGTGAATCTGTCCAATGGCCTATATGAAGTTAAAGTGGTCCTGGGCAATACTGCCAGAGCCAGCGTGGCTGCAGAAGGTGTATACCAGATCATCAATATGACGGGCAACGGGGCAGCGGATCAGTTCCAGATCCCGGTGACTGATGGACAATTAAACCTGCTGGTTACGGAAGGGAAGACGGGTACCGCGTTCACACTTAGTGCTCTCGAAATCCGAAAAATATCCAATCAGACGGTAACCAACCGCACGATCTACATTGGTGGCGATTCAACAGTCTGCAATTACTATCCGCTTGGCAGCAGTGTACAAGGAGGTTGGGGACAGCTGTTTCCGTCCTATGTGAACAATACTACGTTTCAGGTTCGCAATATGGCGGCAAGTGGTCAGTTTGCGAGAGGTTTCCGTGATGATGGTCAGATGGAGGCGATTCTGAAGTATATCAAGCCAGGAGATTATTTTATTTTGCAATTCGGGATTAATGATACCAATGCCAAGAACAATACAACGGAGGCTCAGTTCAAAGAGATTATGCGAGATATGGTGCGCCAGGCGAAGAATAAAGGAGTGACGGTTATCCTTTCCACACCTCAGGGCAGGGCAACTGATTTTAATTCAGCTAATGTGCATCAAGCGGAGAATCGCTGGTATAATCAATCCACACGTGCACTGGCTCAGGAAGAGGGAGTGAGTCTCGTTGACTTGAACAAGCTGAGTTCTGCTTATTTCACGTCGATTGGTCCGGCAGCCACACTCGCTCTGTATATGACAGGGGATAGTCTGCACCCGAATCGGCAAGGTGCTGCCCAGCTTGCCCGTATTGTTGCTGCGGATCTGAAAAGACAGGGACTGAATGGATTCTGACGAACCGGTCAGTCATTCCAATCATGGTTGATAAGAAGTATTGATGAAAAATAAAACAAAATACCCCCGGGACATACCGCGAAACGAGCGGTTGATCCTCGGGGGTATTGTTATGCATAGGCCTAGGATTACTCCATCATGTCCTTGGCTTCATGGTTCACCTTTTTACCCTTTAACAAGGGTTCCAGTTCATCTTGAACACTCTGCTCCCACAGCGGTACATCTGTGCGATAGGCAGCCCGACCATTCAGATGTCCGGCGACTGGAGCCGTAATGAATACAAACAGGATACCTAGCAACAAGCGGGCACTGATATAATTGTCGAAGTACCAAAAGAAGAAAAATGTAGCGCTTAGTACACAGAACACACCAAGTGTCATACTTTTGGTTGCGGCATGGGCACGAAGATATACGTCAGGCAGACGGATAAGTCCGAACGCACTGACTGCACTGAGTAGAGCACCAAGCAGTACGAGTAAACCTATAGCCGTTTCAGCGGTTATCTTAACGATCTCCATCATTTTTGAATACCGCCCCCCGTTCAATATAACGTGCAAATGCCACCGTACTTAGAAAAGCCAGAATGCCAATCAGTAAGATGATATCCAGATAGGCCTGGGTTTGCAGCATCATCGACAGAACGGCAACGATGGCAATTACATTGATGCCGATGGTATCCAATGCTGTGATTCGGTCAGCCATGGATGGTCCCCGGAGCACTCTGTACAGGCAACCCAGAATGGCTAAGGAGAGAATGAGCAATGAGATGAACAACAGTGAGGATAACATTAACGCGTCACCTCCATAATGGCCTTTTCGAATGTGTTTTGGATATCATCTCTCATTTTTTGTTCATCCTTGATATCCAGGGCGTGAATAAAAAGTTTGCGTTGGTTACCTGAGATCTCAAGCGGCAGAGTACCTGGTGTCAATGAGATGAGCAGACAGAGCAGGGTGACCTCCCAATCCGATGACAATTGAGTCTTATACGTGAAAATACCTGGCCTTATATCGAGCTTGGGCTTGATGATCTGGCGTATAACCTCAACGCTGGCCCGCACCAGTTCCTTGAACAGCAGTGTCATTAGTTTGAAGATGGCCCAGATTCGCACAATATAGAAGCGTTGGGGGAAGAATCTGCGCATCCCCCCGATGAGAAGTAATCCGAGCAGGTAACCTATGAGAAAACCAACACCATTCCAGGCATTGTTCAGAAACATCCATACAAAGGCAATGATAAGATTCAGTACAATCTGAAAGGCCATAGACATCTACTCCTTCAATACGGCATCAATATAAATATTGGGATGCAGTAGAATATCGCCTGCGCGGGAGGTCAATTGGAACATGCCTTCAGCCCCCACACCCATTACGATGATGAATACAAACAGAATTCCGGCAGGAATCAGCAAGCCGTTCACCGCGTAAGGACGTCTAACAACCCCGGCAGGCGGTTCGCCCCAGAAAGCCTGTATGAAGATTCGCAGTACCGAATATAACATCAGCAAGCTGGACAGTACGGCAATACCGGTAAGGCCATACAATCCTGCCTGCAAGCCGCCTTCGAAGAGAAGCAACTTGCCCGGAAAACCACTGAATGGAGGCAAGCCTGCCAAGGCAAGTGCGCTAATGAAAAACATCCAGCCGAGCAGCGGATAGCGGTGAATCAGTCCGCCCATGTTATCGAGTTTGGATGTCCCGGCAACGGCAATCAAGGCGCCGCCGAGCAGGAAGAGCAAGGTTTTGATCAACATATCATGCAGCATGTAGAAGAGCAGACCTTCCAGTGCAGGACGGCTGGCTGATGCCATACCGAAAGCGACAAAGCCTACACCTGCAACGACGTTGTAGATGAGAATCTTGTTCACATCGCGGTATGAGATCGCACCGATGACGCCCAGAACCATGGTTGCACCAGCCATCCATCCGATCAATGCATGGAAGAAATCCGGATCATGATAGAAGATCAGTGTGAATGTTCGCACAATGGCGTACAGGCCAACTTTGGTCAGCAATCCTGCGAACAGTGCTGTTACGACAGCAGGTGGTGCTGCATAAGAGCCTGATAACCAGAAGAACAGGAACAGTCCTGCCTTGATACTAAATACGATCAGGAAGAGTACGGCAATCAGGGTAATGACCCCGCTCTGTCCCACTTCAGCGATTCTCACTGATAAATGTGCCATATTCAATGTCCCAGTAATGGAGTAGAGGAAGCCAATGGAAGCGACAAACAGTGCTGAAGAGACGATGTTAATCAACACATATTTGATCGTTTCACGCAACTGCCTTTCCGTGCCTCCCAATACAATTAGAGCGTAGGAAGAGATGAGCATCAGTTCAAAGCTGACAAACAGATTGAACAAGTCTCCGGTTAGGAATGAACCGTTAACTCCTGCGATCAGGAAATGAAAGAACGGATAGAAGTGATGTTCCTCACGTTCCTTGTTTACACTGCGGAACGCATACAGCAAGCACGCCAGTGCAATGATCGAAGCGGCAACGACAAGCAATGCCGATACCATGTCAGCAACAAGCACAATACCGTAGGGAGGTGCCCATCCTCCCATATTAAGCGTCAGAACTCCGGATTGAGCCACACGAGTAATGAGTATCGTTGAGACTGCTGCTGTGAACAAAAGTCCGATAACACTAATGATTCGCTGGATGTGCGTTTTTCGGAAAAACAGAAGGGCGAGCACACCTGTAATCAATGGCAGCAGTATAGGCAGTACCACGATATTATTCATATGGACGCCCCCTGACTTCTTCCATGTCGTCTGTTTTCAGCTTCAGATAGGAGCGATAGGAGAGTACGAAGAAGAAAGCAGTGAGTCCGAAATTAATAACAATGGATGTTAATATCAACGCTTGGGGAAGTGGATCGACATAACGTTCAGCCATCTCCCCCAGCAGTGGTGGTGAACCGGTTTTGAGACGTGACATGGTAATTAATAGCAGATGCACGCCATGGGTTAATATCGAAACGCCAAGCACGATCCGGAGCAGGCTCCGTGACAAGATTAAAAAGACGGCAACCGCAAACAGAATGCCAACGGCCACACACATCAATATTTCCATATCAACGATCCTCCCCGATCTGTAGAATAATGGTCATGGTGACGCCTAGGACAGCGAGATAAACGCCAAGATCGAAGAGCATGGCCGTGGCGAGTTCTGTCTCTCCCAGCAAAGGGAGTTCGAAATATCCGTAGGTTTGGCTGAGGAACGGGACTCCGAATAGGAATGAACCCGCGCCCGTGAGTAGGGCTATCGCCAAGCCGATCCCTGTTAAAATGCGAAAATCAATGGGTAATGCTTTGCGTATCGTATCTGTACTGAATGCCAGAGCAATCAATACCAGTGCTGCTGCTGTTACCAACCCTCCAATGAAGCCTCCGCCCGGATTGTGGTGTCCTGCGAAGAAGAGATGCATGGCGAATGTCAGAATGATGAAGACAACGACCTTGGTGGTCGTTTGCAGCAATACATCATTACTCTGCAACGGTACGGTGTCCCACGAGGAAGTGCTACGTTCGCGGTTTCCATACTTTTTCGTATTGTCCGCTTTGTCGTCTAACTCAAGCTCTGAATCCTGATTTTCTTCTTTCTTGCGGAATTTCAATCTGGCGCCGAGATCCTTCGCTTCCAGATTCAGATTAATCATGGAGTAGATGGACAATGAAGCAGCGCCAAGCACCATAATCTCCAATAACGTATCGAATCCACGGAAATCTACGAGTAACACGTTAACGACATTTTTACCACCAGCCGAGTTGTAGGCTTCCTGCAAGAAAAAGGTGGAGATGCTCTCCAGTGATGCGGTCCCGCTTGCAGCCAGTGCTACAAAAGTCATCACGATCCCCACTGCAATCGCTACAATCATATTCACAGTAAGATACCTGCGGCTTGATTTGCCACGTTGCAGTTCAGGCAGATGGTAGAAACAGAGCAAAAACAGTGCAACGGATACCGTCTCAACAATCATCTGCGTTAATGCCAGATCCGGCGCCCGGAAGAGTACGAACAGCAGAGTTACAAGGTAACCAACTGCTCCTGTCATAATCACTGCCGAGAGTCTGTTCTTGGCAAAAGGAATCGAAACTGCGGCACCAATGAGTGTGACTAACAGTACAACCTCATAGAATGAGAAGGGCGCATTGCCCTGAAGATTCCATGTAATATTTTCTCCTGAACGGAAGAAGGCATAGACCAGTAGCGCGACCGTGAATGAGAAAATATACACAAGATAACTACGAACAGAGCCATTCATATAGGCTTCCGTCCATTTGCGTGCATAATGCTGAATATTATCCAGTACGACATGGTACATATTGTTAATCGTTAATCCTTGCGGATAATGCTCATAAATATTCCTCCATCGTGGCAACAGCTTGTAGAGAGTGATTCCCAGAATCACGACTCCGATCGTCATAATAAGTTCCGGAGTCCATCCATGCCACAGGGAGAAATGTACATCGAAGCGTTCGTTCCCATTCAATAGGGAAGGAAGCACAGCGGCCATTGCCGGTTCGATCAGTGATCCAGCCAGCAGGTTCGGAAAAAGTCCGAATACGATGACAAGAACACCGAGAACAACGGGTGGAATAAGCATACCGGCAGGCGCTTCGTGCAACTTCTCGGCAGGAATCTCGCTTTGGCTACGACCGAGGAATGTTTTGAACACGATAATAAGCGCATAGATCAGGGTAAATACACTTGCAAGCCAAGCGAATACCGGCAAAAGAACACTCCAGGACCCAAGTCCAAAGATTCGCAGATGCGTGACTTCGACCATAGCCTGGAAGAACAGCTCCTTACTTAGGAATCCGTTAAACGGTGGAATACCAGCCATAGCAAGTGAACCAATCAGTGCCACGGAGAACGTTACTGGCATAAATGAAGCAAGTCCACCGAGCTTCCGAATGTCACGCGTCCCCGTTTCATGATCAACAATTCCAACGACCATAAACAGAGCGGCTTTGAAGGTCGCATGATTAAACAGGTGAAGCAGCGCAGCGGTTATCGCTACGGTGTACATCGCAGAGGACTCGCCATATCCGAAGTAGAGAGCAGCAGATCCAACCCCTAACAGGGACATGATCAGACCAAGTTGAGAGATGGTCGAATAGGCGAGAATCGCTTTGAGATCGGTTTTTTTCACCGCCAGGAATGATCCGTAACACAAGGTCAGAAGACCAACGCCGGTAACGAGCCAGAACCAGAGCCCCTGTCCACCGAAGATCGGTGTGAATCGGGCTACAACATACAGTCCAGCCTTGACCATGGTGGCCGAGTGCAGATAAGCACTCACAGGTGTTGGAGCTTCCATGGCATCCGGCAACCAGATATGAAACGGGAATTGCGCTGACTTGGTGAAAGCTCCAATCAGAATCAAGACAAGTGCGGGCAGATAGAGGATGCTCTCCTGAAACTGTCCCAATCCAGCAATGGTTCCGCGAATGCTGAATGTTCCCGTGATGAGATACATCATCATGAAACCGGTCAGCATGGCGAATCCGCCAAATACGGTGATCAGGAATGACTTTTGTGCTCCTGATGTCGAGGCTTTACGTTTGTAATGAAAAGCAATCAACAGGAATGACGTAATACTAGTCAATTCCCAGAATCCATACAGCACGATCATGTTATCAGACAGTACCACACCTAGCATGGCTCCCATAAACATCAACAGATACAGGTAGAAGCGGTTCAGAGCTTCTTTCATATCCATGTAAAAGATGGAGTAGAGAACAACCAGGACACCGATTCCGGTGATTAGCAGTGTCAGCATCAGGCTTAGACCGTCCAGATATAAGTTAAATCCAATGTCCAGTGATGGAATCCATGGGATATTTCCGGATACGGTATTGCGCTGGGACACTGCGGGTATGAGGCTCGCAAAGTATACAAATAAAAGTGCCGGGACAAGGAGAACCGGCCATCCCAGATGTAATTTACGGGAGAAACGATGCAGCATGGCAAGAAGAATGCCAGCGGCAAAAGGCAGAATAACAGCAACATGAAGCAGGCTCAACATTACACCCCCAATGTTTAGTATCTCGACTACTCTCTCTGTGACATACAGGCGCATAATCCTCAAGGATATGCTTGCTCTCTATATTCATAACCCAAGTATGTATATACAGAATCGTATCTATTCTTTGAATGGAAGAAACACGGTGAAGACTTCAGGATAATATTGTATGGATGTGTATAATGAAACAACACAGAAGTTCCGATAAATATGAAAACGATTAGGTGACATTCCGTGTACCCTTTACAGCATAGTTATGTTGAGAAGCAAGATGGTTTCACCGTGTAATGGAGGAAATAATGTCATTCAAAATCAGAACTGTGCTTACTATCATCTTCGCTGTTTTATCCTTGCTGGTTACCCTGACGATTGGATCTATTTTTAGCCAGGAGTCATTCGTTGCTGTAGAGACAGAGATTGGTCACTCGCTTACAGGCACGGCCTCACAGGCATCGGACAAGCTCGATCGGTTCATGTCCGCTCGCGCCGGCGAGCTGGACCTGTTGGGCCGAATGGCAGCGTTGGAAGATGGGTTCAGACCTGCGGAGATTCAAATGTTGCTGGATCAGCTACAAGATAGCTTTCCCTCTTTCTCATGGGTTGGATTCATGGACCCGAAGGGAAAAGTTTTAGCCGCGACGGATGGGATCTTGATTGGTGAAAATTTATCGGAGAGACCTGTGTATCAGGAGGGAATTAAGGGTGAATTTATTGGAGATGTGCATAATGCAGTACTTCTTGCCAAGCTACTTCCGAATCCAACGGGGGAGCCGTTGCAATTCGTTGATATCAGTTTTCCGTTAAAGGATAGCAAAGGTCAAATTCAAGGTGTGCTCGCTGCACATTTAAGCTGGGCCTGGGCGAAGGAAGTCGAGGAATCAGTACTTGCTCCGCTCAAGTGGGAAGAAAAGGACATTGAGTTCTTTATCGTGAGCAAAAGTGAACATACGGTACTGCTGGGGCCCAAGGAATGGATCGGTAAACAGCTGATGTTACCTGGTATCGCAGAGGCTCAGCGTAACAAAAGCAGTTGGTCCATTGAAAAATGGGCTGATGGGAATGACTATGTCACAGGCTATGCCTATAGCCAAGGTCACCTGGATTATCCCGGATTAGGATGGACCGTAGTCATTCGTCAATTCAAGTCTACTGCATTGGCTTCCGTATTTGATCTGATGTGGTTTAATGTGTGGGCAGGGCTTGCTGTTACCGTGCTATTTGCACTTATTGGCTGGTTTGTCTCTCGTCTGATCTCTGCCCCAATTGTGCTTCTGACCAGAGTAGCCAATCGACTGCGAGTAGGAGATGTTCTTGAGATTCCCGAGAATAAAGGGATTAAGGAGATCGAAGTGTTGTCCCGATCCCTTCGGGATATGGTGACATCTCTTATGAATAAAGACTCGGAGCTGGTCGTGATGCAGAATCTGGCACATTTTGATCAGTTGACTAGTCTGCCGAATCGTACTGCACTTGAAGTGTATCTGGAAGAGTCTTTGGAGACCGAAAGTGAAAATCATAAGCTGACTTTTCTTTATCTGGATCTGGATGGATTCAAACGTGTCAATGATACACTTGGACACCAGGTTGGGGATGTTCTGCTACAGAAAGTAGCCCAGCGTCTGTCAGCTCTTGGTCAGGAGAAGGGCATAACGGTTCGCTTGGGCGGAGATGAGTTCCTGATTGTACTTCGCTCTGTTGGAAGTCATCCGAAGGAGGAAGCCAGCGCTTATGCAGAAGCGATTATTCAAAGCCTGAACAAGCCGTTTATTATTGAATACGAGCGAATTCAGATTGGATGTAGCGTCGGAGGGGCTGAATATCCGACCAACAGCGGCAACCCAAGTGAGATTATCCGAATGGCGGATGAAGCTCTGTACGAATCGAAACGTGCTGGTAAGAATAGAATGACATTTTATTCCGAGTTGAAGCAGGGGAGTTAGCATATAATAGTATTAGCTGAGTGATTCCAATCACCTTTGTACGATTCTGTGTATAGACAAGGAGGGGTGAAATGTCTGGAAAATATGCATCGGTACCTTACGGGTTTGAGCCACCTGCGGCCAGCCATAAAGGGACACTGACGTTTTATGACTCGTTTGAACATGTGACCGATGAACAACTTGAACGAGCCGCTGCAACGGTAGATACTCGTTCATTTGTACAACTCGTGCTGTATCCATTACACGAGAGCACATATAAGCGGATGAGCCGGGATCCGATTCAGGCATATTACAAAAGAGAAGACCGCCTGCATGATTGGCGGCGGGAACATCCAACCTTACGCATACGTGTGGAGGGACTGGAGGGCAAGAGAAAGAAATATACGCCTGTGGATAGCGCGCTGCGCCATATTACTGCGGAATACCCGGCTCCTCATTTTCTGTATATGACAACCGAGATGGCGAATCTGTTCGCTTCGTTCGATTCCTTTAAGGATTGGATCAAGGAACTGCGTCTTATCATCGACGGATCGTCTGAAGATCTACACCCAAGGCTGGAGCAAAATCGTCATCGCTGGGAATGGGCGGAATGATGATACAGACATCGTTGTAGGTATAGATTTAGGGGGAAGATCGGCTAATTAATCATAAGCAAACCCAAAAAAAGTTGTGTTGTACAACCGTAAATTCGGTGTACAGCACAACTTTTTTTAATGTTTTTCCAAGAAGAGCTATGTCAGATCAAGGGACGTTACGGTTTTATTTTTACCCGTTCGTTTGGCAGCATACAGACAGGCATCCACTTCCTCAAACAACTTGTCTTTGCTTAGGTTGGGACTGTAGCTTTTGAGACCAATACTCACCGTGATGGAAGCTCCCTCTAGTTCCAGATGGCCCATCAGGGCAATCTTCTGACGAATCTGTTCCACCAGAGCGTAGGCCTGCTCGAAAGACTGCTCAAACATCAATAAGGCGAATTCTTCACCCCCATACCGTGCTGCGATGTCACTTGAGGTAATGTTCTCCTGAATAATCAATGACACCTTTTCAAGAATGATGTCTCCAACCCGATGACCATACGTGTCATTAATGGATTTGAAATCATCAATATCGATCAGGGCCAGATGCAGACTCATGCCACTGTTGGCGTACTCAAATGCTTTTTCATAATAATCCTTGAAGGAGCTTTGGTTGTAGAGGTTGGTTAAACCATCTGTTTTGGACTGTTTGGTCATAATGGCGTTTCGCACAATAAGGTCCTGCTTGGCAAGCATGCTGGCCTGAAGATCGTCGAGGACCTCGACTCCACTGGTTACGATAACTTGCGCTACATATGTACCTAGGATTAGAAAAGCCGGAATGGATACCATGTCAAATGAGGAGAGGTACAATCGGTAGACCGGATCGAACAGAACCAGAAAGTAACCCATCATCTGCATCAGGAAGACAATCCAGACTCTCTTTTTACTGAAGAACAGAACCGAAGCGAAGATGGGTAACAGGCAGATCGCTAATATAATCCGAATGTCATAATTGACATGAATAATTGTCCAGGCGATAACTGTACTGGCTACAGCCATGGCATAGAAGGAAAATGAACTAAAACGACGATCAATCCAACTCGCGATCAAAATACAAGCACTGCTGATCGCAGTAGGCCAAAACAGGACATTTATCATGAAATCTGCAGGCGTGCGATCATACTCCAGAAACAGGAAACAGCCAATCTGAATGGCTAAATGTGTAATAATGACAATCCAGTAGGCATAAAGCATTTTTTTGATCCATTTGGAATGTTTGAATTCGTAATCTGTTGGAATGTGGCTATTGTGCGTATGGAAACTCTTCATATATCACCGCTGACTGCATCATAATGATACGACAGAATTACTCTCGTATATGAAGATTATAATTCACAATGAACAAAACACAAATGTATTTAACTGTTATAAGAGAACAAGACTCACAGAAGTTTCGAGTAGTCGCAAACTTTTATGGAGGACAAACAAAATTCAACGTTATACTCATAGACTATACACATGGCTCCATTCCATATGCAGGAGATTATGATGAAGGGAAGGGGAGGTGCGCTTCGGGACATATCCGCTGGGAACAACGAGCTTGATACCAGAGTAATAGTTCCGCTGCAATCCTTGTGCTTACTGCGGGGAGTACCCCAAAGCAACGATTGGTGGAGTCTGGAGAAGAATAGGGGAACACAGTTAACGGTGACTTGCCTGAGGAATTTGCTCAATCTGGGGTTCCATGACATTACACGAACGTAAATGAATGGTATACTAATTGAATATGAACTCGGCAATCAACCCGTGGAATCGGGACGTCGGAGTAGAGGAGGCAGCCACATTGGCAAAAGCAAAAGTAGCAAAAAGACCTACACGGGATGAGTTTGAACTTGAAGAGTTGGGGAATCAGCTGGTTGAAGCCTTTCGTGAACGATCGGAAGTACTGTTGACGGTATGGGGCAAAGAAGATCAGGTGCAAGGAGTCATTGTCAAAATGGACTCTCGTACAAGACTCGTTCATGTAGAGTATACAGAAGAAGAGTTCACGGCAAAGGTACCTTTTCTGGATATCATGCGAGTACAATCTCCACGGTACTGAAACGAAATAAACAACATTTGAATAATTAGGGCATCCGCCCTGTCAAAGTCGTTCTTCCTGCATAAGATAACCCATACCTGTTGCAGAGGAGGTACGGTCAATGAGCGAAGTATTAGGTGGAGAAACAAGAGGCTACGGCTACGGAGGTTTCACTTCTGTAGGTGCCATTCTGGTTCTGTTCATCCTGTTGGTTATCATCTCCAAAGCGTTCTTGGTATAATTGCAGCATTCAAATGGTTGAAAGAAGCTCTGCCACTTTGGCAGAGCTTTTTTTATTTCATATTTTGGATGGATGTTTGCGACTGAATATACCATAGATAATCACGATAAGAACGGGATACAGTACGGCCCAGGAGATGTATTCAGTCATTGGCGAATTTTGTGGAAAATCGGTGTAAGTCCCGCTGACGTTATGTTAGAATATAACCATCCCTAGAGAAAGAAAGAGGTGTTTGGATTATGAGTAAAGAGTTAACAGAATCTTTAAATGAACAGATGAACTTTGAGTTTTATTCAGCTCATGTATATCTGGCTATGGCAGCATATTGTTCCAGCAAAAGTCTGGATGGATTCGCGAACTTCTTCATCGTACAAGCGGAAGAAGAACGATTCCATGGCATGAAAATATACAAATTCCTGAATGATCGTGGACAACGTGCCACTCTTGCGGCTCTGCCAGAACCGAAGAATGAATATGCTTCGATCCTGGATGTATTTGAGCATGGTTATGCTCACGAGCAGCAGAACACGAAAAAATTCTATAATCTGGCTGACATCGCCTTGAATGAACGTGAGCATGCGACGATGTATTTCCTGAAATGGTTCATTGATGAGCAGGTTGAAGAGGAAGCGTTGTTCGATAACATTATTCAGAAGCTGCGCCGCATCGAAAAAGACAGCAATGCTTTCTACATGCTGGATGCCGAGTTCGGCAAACGTTCTTTCGTTGCTCCTGCTGAATAACTAACGTAAGGGAGTCGAGAAGATCCCAGTGTCAGAAGACCATTTACATACAGCATGTTACCCTATGCTGATTGAAGAAGAAAAGGCTTGCACTTGTGCAAGCTTTTTTGCATGCGAAAAATTTTTCGTTATTGTATTGAATAGCTTGAATTGGAGCAAAAGTCTATCAAAATCCTGAATATGGGTAATAGAGGATATGTCACAATTGATCTATCCTGGCGGGATCTTTTTTTGCTCAAATCTATCAAATTCGTATTAATTTTTAGGTTTATCTGACAAAAGTGTAACTCTACCGTAGCCTTTGAAACGAGAACAGGAACCGCTATCTTTGATAGTATTAGGATTAATCGCCAAGGGATGAAGGTAGAAAAACATGGACACCCGGGGAAATATAACATACAAGGGAGACTTTTAATTATGCTACATATTCGCAAATCTTTCATGGTCACACTTGCAATTCTATTAATCATTCCACTATTGCTGCCGCAGTCGGTATCTGCCAAATCTGCTACATCCAAGGAGAGCGCAAGCAAAGCGAGTTCCAAAATCATATACCTGACTTTTGACGATGGGCCAACCGCTCACACGGGTCAATTACTCGATATTCTGGATCAATATCATGCAAAGGCAACATTCTTCATGTTGGGTCCTCAGATGGAGCAATTTCAGAAGGCTACCAAACGGATTGTAGCTGACGGGCATGGACTGGGTCTGCATGGCGTGACTCATGTTCCGGGCAAATTCTACAAATCTCCATATAGCGGTCTGAAAGAAATGCAACAGGCCAATGGAAGTCTGAACAAGGTTGCCGGAGTTAAAACAAGTCTCGTTCGGACGCCATACGGCAGTAAACCATACCTCAAGCCGGCGTTCCGTAATGTACTGCTCGGTCAAGGTGGATTCCATCTCTGGGATTGGAATGTGGATTCGGAAGATTGGAAATACAAGAAGGATCATCAGAAAGTCTATAACAGTGTAATGAAGCAGATCCACAATGTGCAAAAGAGCGGTACAACGCCTGTTGTGCTTATGCACGACCAGGAAGCGACGTTGAAGGTTCTGCCACAAGTACTGAAAACATTGAAGGCAGAAGGGTATCGTTTTGAAGTATTAAGCAAGAAAGTGCAACCGGTCAACTTCTGGAACGACAAGCGTTAATCTCTTCAATCTGTGGATCGGATCATAGATGGATCCGGACTACACACTGGACACAACTCACAACTAAGGAGGTACACATCATGAAGAAAAAACCACTATGGATCACCATCCCGGTAACGACAGCCGTTTTACTCGCCCTTGCAGGGTGTGGTGGACCGGATTCGAATACTGCATCATCAGAAAATGGTTCTTCTCCAGCGACAACAGTGGGCGAACAGACCGAGACCGGAAGCGGTGGTGCTGATTTCTCTAATGAAAATGAAGCGGAAACTCAAGAGAACACGACCACTACGGATAATCAAGAAACATCAGGATCGAAGGCGAATGACAACCAAGCTACCACGGGTCAGTCAGATGTGAATGAGGTAATTCAGCAAATTCGTAATCAGTTGACGATGAAGAATAAATCTTTACCCACATCCTTTACGTTAGAGAAGGGCTCATATTTGAGTGCGGCAATACCGTCCAACACTGCTGATGAGTTTAAAGTAAACTTTTACGCTACGGCTAAGTCTATTGCCATTAATGATGCATCGTTAACTGCATCTGACAGTAAGGTACCTGTACTGGCTTCCTATGAAGTGAAGACCTCTAAGGATCCCCATCAGCCAGAAATTTTCCCAGAGACGGATCTGAAAGACATTCCAAACGATATGGCTGTGGATCTGGGACATGGTATCAAAGGAATGAATGAAGGTGCAGCAGGAAGTCAATACCTGACTTGGCAAGAAGGTAGATGGACGTTACAGATTCGTTCGGTTTCCGAAGATGAAATGAATAATCCGGGTATTGCGAAAAAAATGGTGGAATATCTGGAGTCACATACATTGCCTGTACCAAAAGATAAAGGGTATATCAAGGTGGAATATCCAAGTGGCGGAAAGTCTGTTCATGTAACGATCTCTTGGCAGGATGGTAATAAAATTCACCAGCTAAAGACCGATCAAGTACCATTGGAAGCCCTTGGTATGGCAGTATCTGTAAAATCTTGAGCACTACACGGATTTTCTGCAATTGAATTGAATTGACTGAGATGAATGTTGGATTGTTGAAATACACGCATAAAAAGCTTGGCCCAGGAGTGTTTTACCTGGGCCAAGCTTTTTATTATAAGCATGTTATACGACTTGTGCAGCCGGTTTACGTGCTTACTTATGTTTTAATGGGTTAAAGCGGTACTTTCATTTGAACCACCCTTTTTCCTTGGAACGAGTGATGGCTTCAATGCGGTTACTGGCATTTAACTTGTTGAGAATAATGGAAATGTAATTCCGTACTGTGCCCGTTGTGATGAAGAGATGTCCCGCAATTTCCTTCGTGTTCTTCCCGTCTGCCATGAGGCCGAGAACAGCATTCTCCCGTTCCGTCAGGGGATTCTCTTCGACATAAGCCTCATCGACCAAGTCGGGAGCGAAGATTCGTCTGCCATTCATGACTTGGCGAATGGATTCGGCAAGTTCTTCAATTGGACTGTCTTTGAGCAGGTATCCACGTACACCGCCTTTGAGGGCGCGTTCGAAATAACCGGTCCGGGCAAAAGTGGTCAGGATAATGACCTTACAGCTCATTCCTTTGAGTTCTTCTGCGGCTTCAAGGCCGCTCTTCACGGGCATTTCGATATCCATCAGACAGATGTCTGGTGCAAGCTCTTGCACCAGAGTGAGGGCTTCCTGGCCATTGCTGGCACGTCCCACAACTTCCATATCTTCCTCCAGATTAAGCAGGGAAGACAAGGCACCGAGCATCATGCGCTGATCTTCGGCGATTACAATCCTAATCATGATTCTGCCTCCTTTATCGGTTTGCGGACGAGCTTGGGAACATGAATAATGATGGCTGTACCCTCGGTGTTTGTATTAGATCGAATATCCAGACAACCATTGACGAATTCAAGTCGTTCTTTCATTCCCAAAATTCCCGTTCCGCGTCGTTCTTGTTTACGAGTTCGTTCTATTCCAACGCCATTATCCTGTACAGTTAGCACATTATCAGCGGGTGTCTCTTCAATAATGATGGTGCATGCGGTTGCCTGACTGTGCTTGACTACATTGGTGACGGCTTCTTTCAAGCACATGCCGAGCACATTTTCATTCAATTGCGATGTGTCTTGCAGCTTTGGATTGCCTTCCAGCATATATTCAATTGAAGCGGCCTTCAGAATCTGCTCCGCACGAAACAGTTCATCGACTAATTGCGTACCACGCATGGTCGTTACCATTTCTCGAACTTCCTTCAGAGCTGTGCTTGCCGTTTGTCTCAGGTCATTCAATTCAATCTCGGCCTGATCGGGATTACTGCGGAGCAAACGCTTCGCAAGATCGGTTTTCAGACCAATAAGAGAGAGCTTCTGCCCAAGTGTATCGTGCAAGTCACGAGCGATACGTTGACGTTCTTCCATTTTCACGAGATCATCGAGACGTTTGTTGGCATTCTCCAATTGGCCTTCCAATTGTTCAGTCTTATTTTTATTATACGTACTGATCGGAAGCAGGATGGAGGCCATTAAGCTGATGAATACAAACGGGAACTGACTCACGAGCAATGAACTCTGATTAATGAAACCATAATTAATGGTCAGGAAACTGGCTCCTAAATTCACAGAGTAGAGGGTAAAAAAACCAGCTTTATTTTTTATATTCCCAATAAAAAAAGCAAGAAACAATGAGAAATAGGCATAATCATAAGCAATCGTCATCGTAATGGATATCGCAATCAGCAGTCCAATCCACATGTACACTTGCCAACCCTTGGTGATGAAGGCGAGCAAATAACAGACGAAGAAGACGAGAATGATCACAATGCCGGTTACCATTGTCCATAATTTGGAATATTGTGAAATGTAATAGAAGGGCAGGATGAAAAAGACGAGCCATACATAAGGGTTCAACCCTGTATTTTTATAAAAGATCTGCATCCACTTTTGAATGGAAATTCTCCTCCTCAAACTTGCAATGTACTCAAACTTAGCATGACTGTAGCATGGCTGTAGCCTGAATACAAGAAAACGAATCCGACAGAGTTAAGGCTTCTCTGTCAGACCCGCTTGATTAGTTACTCGAATTGGCGGTTATACAAAAGCTTGCGGGATGAGTTTTTGAGCTGTCTGAAACTAATAAATTGTTTGGAATCTTCGTCCCACAGACGGAAGCGCAGGGCAACCAGACTGGAACGCAGTGTAATGGTCGTTGCTTTTTGCAAAGGCGGTGTTGCATTATGTGCCTCTTCAAGGAAATAGTTCGGTACACGCGGGCTCAAGTGATGCACATGATGGAAACCAATGTTTCCGCTGATCCACTGCAACAATTTCGGCAATTTATAATAAGAACTACCTTCAACAGCTGCTTTTACATAACTCCATTCATCTTCATGTTCAAAGTACGTTTCTTCAAACTGATGCTGCACGTAGAACAACCAGATCCCGAAGAAACCGGAGAAGAAGAATACGGGTGCTTGCACCATAACAAAAGCCTGCCAACCGATTAACCAGCACATGAAGGCATAGAGCCCAACGATCAAGGCCGTAGTCAAGTGAGTGTTAATGCGTTCTTTACGTCTTGCACCTTTGCGGTTAAAGCGATAGGCGAGTATGAATACATAGATCGGTCCGATGCAGAACAATACGAACGGATTACGATAAATCCGGTAGAACAGACGACCCCAAAGGGAAGCTGCTTTGTATTCATCAACCGTCATGACCCAAATATCGCCTACACCACGTTTGTCGAGATTACTACTGGTTGCGTGATGGATGGAATGCTCGGCTTTCCATTGTTGATAAGGTGTCAAGGTTAATACACCTGTTATGGTGCCGAGAATGTCGTTGGCGCGTTTACTTTTGAAGAATGAACCATGACAGCAGTCATGGAAAATGATAAACGTTCGCAGTACAAATCCGGATGCCACGAGGGCAATCGGGAAGGTTAACCAATAGGAAACTGATAAGCTAAAGTAAGCGGCAGCCCATAGCAATACGAGCGGGAGTAATGTATTGATTAACTGACGGATACTTAATCTGAGATCATTTTTTTCATAAGGTGTTATTTCTTTTTTTAGCGCCATCTCTTTGGTTCTACTCATAGACGTAAGTCCTCCTTCAATCGTTATATCTGTAACCAGCTATAACTTCCGTTTCCCAATAGATTTTCCTTTAGGAAGCATTTTTATCATTGTAAAACAGTACGACCATGACAGTAAGTCATAAACGTCAGCCTTTTATAATGATGAACATCAATGATGGACCATGACATTTGTCATGGGTGTAGGAGGGGGATTGGCTTTGCAGAAGAGGAAAGAGAACGTTTTTACAGATTCCTTTGCACAATTCACGCAACAATTTGTATTATGTATACAAATTTTGATGAGAGCATGGTAAAATCTATCTTTGGGTGCATGACAACTTATGATACGGTTCAATAGGTTGATTTTTGATGGATTGGGTGGAGTAGATAATGAAGAAGAGAATAACGGATATTTTATTTATTATGGCAGGTGCCTTTCTGTTTGCACTGGCGGTGAACCTGTTCGTGATCCCGAACGATTTGGCTGAAGGGGGCGTCACGGGCATTACGATTATTTTGTATTACCTGTTTGAATGGTCCCCGGGACTGATGAACTTGATCCTGAACGGTATTTTGTTAATTGTGGGATATCGGTTTCTCGATAAAACGACTACAGTGTATACGATTATTGCGGTCGTATTCAACTCGTTGTTCCTGCATCTGACGGAGAGCTGGACGATTGCATCAGATGAACTCTGGATTAATACCATCTTTGGTGGATTATTTGCCGGTCTTGGTATCGGTTTGATTGTTAGAGTGGGAGGCACTACGGCAGGTACAGTGATCCTGGCCCGGCTTGCCAACAAATATCTCGATTGGAATATCAGTTACGGACTTCTGTTTTTCGATCTGATTGTAGCCTTCTCGTCATTCTTCATCATTGGACCACAAGGATTAATGTGTACCATTGTCCTGCTGTTTGTCGGAACCAAAACGATGGAGTTCATCATTGAAGGACTCAATCCGAAAAAGGCAGTTATGATTATCTCTTCCAAGCAGGATGAGATCGCCAAGCAAGTGATTGAGAAGATGGACCGCGGAGTAACCGTCCTGTCTGGTCATGGGTATTACACAAAAAATAAGAAAGAAATTCTATACATTGTGATTAGCAAGCAAGAAGTTTCCATGCTGAAGAAAATTGTACGAGCAGAAGATGAGATTGCTTTTATTACCATTCATGATGTGCGTGATGTATTCGGTGAAGGATTCATTGAACTCTCTAAGACTTGATGAAATGAATATGTATATATGGAAGAAAAAAGTTGCGGTGGAATGACCGCAACTTTTTTGATAGGTTAATTTATCCGGTATTAATCTAGTTCAAACAGAATATTAATAGTGTTTTCTTTTCTTGATTCCACAATATTCAACCGTTACATGACAGTGTTTTTTGCATTTTGTAGGAACATATTTAATTTTGGTAACACATGTTTTCGTAATTTTTTTGTAAAAACACTTTTTCCTTGGATCATAACATCTATGCTTTCTATACATATTGAACCCTCCCTGATTGTGATAAATTATTGTATGAACAGGTCCTTGTTTCGGAAATGTATAAACGTCTATTATTGTATAATAATACCTTTATTAGGCTTTTATGTTGCGAGTGGAGTTGGGGTTCTTTCCTAGCAAATGAGTGCAAAGACAAAGAGCTGTATACCTAACCAAGCACGATGATATATTAAATTAATTCATTTGTTAATAAACTTAACTAACTATAAAAGAAGGCGATAACATGGCTGGCACACCGCAATATATTCGCAATCTGAATGAAAATCTGATTATGGATGCTCTGATACACAGGGAACCATGTCGAGAGCGGATATCAGCCGTCAGACCGGACTTAGTAAACCTACGGTTTCATCGGCGGTCGAACATCTGATCGACCGGAATCTGGTGAGGGAAACGGGACGGGCTGACAACGCTCAGGGTCGCAAAGCAACCCTCATCGGCTTTAATGAAAAGGCCTATTATGTCTGTGGTGTAGATATCGGAGCAACACGTATTCGGATCGCATTATCCGATCTGAGTGGAGAGATCATCGCTTATCGAACGTATCCCATGGTAGTCCAAGAAGCCAATGACCGAGCAGAAGCGACGATGCTGGAGCTTCTTCGAAGCCATATGAACGCATTGCTTGAGGAGAACATCTGAACTGGAACCAGATTCAGTGCATTGGGTTCGGCATACCGGGTGTAGTGCAGCCTGAATCGGGGCGTATTAATCGTATTGTGGACCCGTTAGCAGGTTTGGAACAGGCCTTCTCCCTGGAGTCGTTGTCTGGTGCATTTCCCTGTGAAGTAATCTTGGAGAATGATGTGAATCTTGCGGCGCTGGGGGAGTACAGGAGTGGTGCAGCAGACTATCCCTTGTTTATTTTTTTCTCCATCGGCACAGGAACGGGAGCTGGCATCATGGTGCATGGCCAACTGCTTCGAGGTCTTGGTGGCTTAACCGGAGAGATCGCGGAGATGCTGATGGAAGATGGGCGCTGTCTGGAGGAAGTGTTGTCAGCTGATGGACTGATGCAACTGGCGAAACGACTCAGCACGGATAAGGGAGCCTCCGCATCAAGCATGAATGCATCTTATAGAGAAGTAAAAAAAACCACATATAGAGCGGTTCAGAACTTACCTTAGGTTGCATTGGGAGGGGTTCTGCCGCTCTTTTGTTGTTCTCGTAAAATGTTCCATGCTTTAACGTTTCTCAGGGAGTGTTACGTCACCGAGAATCCCTGCCTGATAGCCTTTGACTACAGCACCAATTCTGGACTTAACACCAAATTTCTGCGTAATAGAGGTAATATGATACTCCACTGTACGTTGACTGATCGCCAGATCCTGTGCAATCTCCTTGTTGGTCATCTCCAGTGCAATGCGGTTAAGCACTTCCCGTTCAGTTGCTGTCAGCGTTTTGGAGATGGAGGATACACGGAATAGAGTGGAGTTGGCATTGACTGGGATTTGTTTTGCCACATTGGCATAACCATATTCTTTATACAAAACGATCTGTTGATCGTGAACAACGGTTTTTTGTTCCACCTTTTATTTTCCCAGCGTAGCGTTATAGTGCGAAGGGATTGGTAGTTAGATTTTCTAAGCTACTCATACATCCGTCGTTCAAGTTCGGCATAGGCAATGGCTGATTCATTACTGGAATTGTCGATATAAGCGACGGATGCAGCAGGGAGCGGCCAGGTTACTTCTTTTCGGACGAGAGAAGATGTGAAGGCATCCCAGTTGGCTAGTTTCCATTCATCCAGTGGGGATTGTCTCGCTGTGATTCGCTCGTGATACAAGGCTTCATTTTCCAGATAAATATAGGCTACACGAACATCGGTATCATCCAGAGAACGTCCAATTCGTGCAAGTTCCTGAGCAATCCAATCCGGGGTTCCGATTTCTTTGGTGAATGGTCCGACAACGATCGTATCAATACCCAACTGCACGTTATCCAGAGCAGCGTCCATCGTAATGCGGTACCCAAGATCACGGCACAGACGTTTGTATTCAGGTGAGTCCCGGTCGGAAGGATCCAATCCCTGAAGATTCATGATCGCCTCAGCTGCTGGGCGAAGCAGGATATCCATATCGAAGAAAGCAGCTTTATGTTTACGTGAGAGGGCTTTGGCAAGTGTGGTCTTGCCGCTCCCAGCCCCGCCGAGAAAGAAAATCAATTTGCTCATGAATGTAATGCCTCCTTATTATGTGAGAAGATCGTGTGGAATGTAAGCTAATATTATTTTGTTTATTTTAGCATAGTCCACATTGTAGTCTCACTTGATTACTTGCGAAGGAAACCAGATATGACGCAGGTTCACCCAGCCCTGACTGTTAAAAGATAGACCACGAACGGAAGGCAGATAAGCGGTCTCTACCGGTTTTTCAGATAAATGGAACAGTAGGTTCTGGTCAATCAAGAATTGCTCAATTCGGTCTAATTCAGAAGTTCGATCTGCTGCGATTGGAGAGGCGACGATGATTTGCAATATCTCATGAATCGTCATCCGAGCAGAATCTTCAAGATGCTCAGACAACGTGGAGTAAAGATCATACCTGCGCAGTTCTTCATCCCTGTCCCGGATCAGCGAGAAGAGAATCAGATCAGACTCCAGCCGCAGATTTCCTTTGAACTGCTCCATCGTAGCGGTTCGGACGGTACAGGAGAAACCACATTTCTCCAGAATAGACGCTAGATGTTGGGCATCCCTGCGATATTGTGGGATGGTGGCAATGTGCAGGGAGACGGGACTAGTGAGAGTGAGCCGTTTAGTTATATCTCTAAATTCTTGCGGGTGAACCATTCCGGTATTCACGGCATCAGAATCAGGTGCGACGACCTCAGATTCATCTGCATGTCCATCATCTCTATACATTCCAGCAAGGCATGACTGAAGGTGTGCTCTTACTTCCGGATCGTTTAACGGTCCGGTTTTTTGCGTATTACACGTGAGTAATTTATGAACCATCACACCTGCACTAATCTGTGTCCAGTCTGCACCCTCAGACGAAGACGGATTATGAACAAGATGGATGAATGGAGTTTCGATATCTTGACTATCATCCCATTTTGTCGTGGCACTCCACGGAATCTGCAGAATATCCACCCGGTCCATATGCGCTCTACCCTGAAAATACGATGAGAATGCTTCAAGTCTGCATAAGTGATCATCCCATGCGGTGACCTTGAAAGGGCCAGTCCCAACAGGTTTCTGCATCCCGTGCACATCACCCGCATGCTTTATTTTCTGTTCGTTTTTTCCTGGTGAAGGTACAATCGCCGCACGACTTGTTGTAAGAAAGGACAGAAACAATTCGTGAGGGTCTTTAAGCTGGAAACACACGGTTAAGGGATCGACCGCTTCAATAGATAGTATCTGTTTACTTACATCGCTGTACAGTGTCCTGCGTTCTGTGGATTGTAGCCGTTCGAACGTATGCACAATATCATGAGCCGTCAGCATCTGACCATTGTGAAAAGTAATGCCTTTTCGTAAATAAAAGATCCAGGTCTGCCGATCTTCACTGATATCCCAGGTATGAGCAAGACAGGGAAGAATCTCATCCTGTTCGCCCCGTTGAACCAACCCGTCAAAGACATGACTGGTAACAAAGGACTCAGCGAGCAGATTAATGTACAGCGGATCAAGTGCATGGAGCTGTTGGCGCAGGGGCAACCGAAGCGTATCAATCCGTTCATTATTGGTGCCAGCTTCCGTATGATGACCCGAATAACCAAGCAACCACTGATTGAGATGATCCTGCATGGTTGTTGAACTGGAGAATGCGCTCACCTGCTCGGCAGCTTCCTGCAATTCCCGGCGATTCATGGCCTGCATCATGTATTCTGCGGCGATTTGGTCAGCCGGGACAAGCAAGGTCAGTGAAGAACGCCGACCACGGCCGCGCTGGGAAACCCAATGAATCCAATCGTGGGCAACCATCTTTTTGACAATCGTTAACGTATTGCGGTGCGTACAATCGAGCAATTCAGCAAGGTCGGCGAGCGTAAGTTCATGTTCTGTATGGTGACCGTAATGGCGATGCAACAGCAGATATTGCTGATGTAATTTCAAAGTGTTGATTCCCTCCTGGAGGTGATCCCTGGCGTAATTCTCTAAAATAAGAAGTTTTATTGATTTTAATTTCTATTTATATTCCTATTTTATCATCTAGAATAAAGCATAGAAAGGTTAATGGAGGTTTTTCCCATGATTGATAAAATAATGGCTTCACCACAACGTGCACTCATCACACTAGGATCTGCATGGATACTTGCTATCACTCACCAGTATTTGTTCTATGACAATGAGATTGGCGTATCGTATCCCATCTTTGTAATTCTCTTTTATAGCTTCATGTACCTGTTCGCTCGGGACCGCATGAGGTCTTTCCAATGGATTGATGCATTTGTGGCGAGTGTTGTACTGTTGCTGTCACTAACGTTCCTGTTATATGACAATGAACTATTGCGTGTTTTTAATTTTCTGTCTGTACCGGGTCTTATTATTTTACATATGACGTATCTCATGGGCAGGAAACAGAGGCAGTGGTGGGAGATCGGTTTAATCGGAACGGCTATTGACCATGTGCTGCCACAGACCATACGTCACTGGGGAACCGTTGCGGCCATTGCTGTGAAAGCAGGAGGACGTGGCATGGGCAAATCACAGAAAACGGTTGTTTTCAAAGTGCTTATTGGCCTTGTGGCATCTCTGCCCATCCTTATTGTAGTCATCGCGTTGTTGTCGTCAGCTGACGGGGTTTTCGATCAGTACTTATCCGGTTTTCCAGAGTGGTTGAATCAACTGGCTTTTACGCCAGGATTGCCTAGAATCATCTGGGTGTTCATCGCAGGTATATTGTTTTTCGGTTATGTATGGGGGTTCGTGCAGCCGATGCAATATGAGGCAGACAAGAGAGCGAACGCACATTGGAAAAATGGAGCAATACCCACGGTTGATAAGCGTGATCACACCTATATATTCTCTCCTGTGGACCCGGTCACTAAAGGTCAGGTTACGAATAAAACCACACCCGAGTCTTCCCACAATTCGACTCATCGGGAACCATTCAGATTAGACCCCATTATTGTGGGGACGATGCTGATTGTTATCAACTGCGTGTACGTTCTGTTTGTGCTCGTACAATTTTCGTACCTGTTTGGTGCGGGTGAGGGGCATCTCCCGGTGGATCTGTCCTACGCAGAGTATGCGAGAAGTGGATTCGCAGAATTGGTTCTTGTCACGGGGATTAACTTTTTTATCCTTATTGTTGCTTTGCAGTATACCCGTCCGAGTGGCAAAGCGGGATTAATCCTGCATCAAGTGCTGCTTCTGATTCTGGTCAGTTGTTCAGCAATCATGCTGTATTCCGCGTTCATGCGTCTTAATCTCTATGAGCAGGCGTATGGATATACGTATATTCGCTTCCTTGTGCACGCATTTATGATCTTTCTGGTACTCTTGTTGCTGATCGCTGGTCTTCGTATACGCTACACGTCGATTCCGCTGATTCGCTGCTATATTGTACTGGCACTCACTGCCTATGTTGCGGTCAATTATGTGGGCATGGATAACCGGATTGCCGAATTGAACATAGAACGTTATCATCAGACTGGCAATATTGATGCATCCTACCTGGCAAGTCTATCGGCAGATGCAACACCGCTACTTCGAGAGTTTGCTCTGAAGGAGTACCCGGATCTCAAGAGAGAAATGCTGGAACGTCAAGCCTACTTGGACATGTACTCATCAGAACGTTCCTGGCCTTCTTATAATGTAGCAAGACACATAGCCGAGATAGAATTGTCCAAATTGAGAACAGAATAGATGAATAATCGCTGTTTTCAAGCACGGATTTATGCAAAAGCAATATGTAAGTGTTATAATATAAAAAATAACCTATAAAGGGGGTGAATCCCTTGTTTGAACTTCAGGAATTATTACCGTATTTATTCTCGATAGGACTCATCGTCACCGTCAGTTATGCCTATATCGCTCATCTTCACTGTGGTATGACCGAGTATTGGATGGAAGGTGGCGCCGGTGGTGGACTTGAACCAGTACTTCCTGCATTGTGTTTGGACAGACAACACAGACAGGAAGTCTGGAGTCGCATGATCAGACGAAGAGAAGCGCCCGATGAAGATGATTCAGATTGTCATTCCTCGTTGAACGATTGGTCAACAAATCAACGGGGAGGATATATATGGAAAATAAGACCAACAAGGGATTCACTTTTAGATCGGGCAAGGGACGGATTTATGGCCTGATTGCTATATTGTTTGCAGTCATGCTGCTTGCCGGATGCAGCAACAACGTGTCGGAGATTACTTCGTCGACACCGGGATTTTTTAATCACTATATCGTATTTCCACTGTCGTACCTGATTCAGCACATTGCCACCATATTTAGTGGAAGCTACGGGATCGCGATTATTGTAATTACGCTTGTCATTCGTCTAGCACTGTTGCCATTGATGATGCGTCAAGCCAAGTCCCAGCAGGGGACCCGAGTTATCATGAACGCCATGAAACCCGAGATGGATGCGCTCAAGAAAAAATATGAAGGCAAAAATGACCCTGCTGATAAGCAAAAGCTGTCACAGGAAACGATGGAACTATACAAGAAACATAAGTTTAATCCGCTGAATATCGGTTGTTTGCCGATGCTCATTCAGTTGCCTATTCTGTCCGGGATTTACACAGCCATCCGACTTACACCGGAACTGTCCTCCCATTCGTTTTTATGGTTCAAACTGGGAGCACCGGATTATGTACTCGCAGTAGTTGTCGCGGTCATTTATCTGATTCAAGCCAAGGTATCACAAGCCAACATGGCGCCTGAGCAGCGAAAACAGTTCGCCATCATGGGATATCTCTCCCCATTGATGATGGCATTCTTTTCTCTATCAGCCCCGGCAGCCATGCCGCTCTACTGGACAGTTGGGGGTTCATTCCTGGTACTACAGACGTTATTGTTCCGCAAAATGTACCCGGTAGAACACCCGCAGGAACCTGTAGTTGTGGAAGTGAGTAAGAAAAAGAATAAAAAAACTGGCGCATCCAAATCTTCTTCGAAACCAGCAAAGTCGTAGGATATGATATGGACGTAATCACGGTATCGTGAATATATTTAGCAAAACGAACGTGTTATACGTAGCAAAAGCCTAAGAAAGAAGCCGATCCTTCAGGATTGGCTTCTTTTTTGCTGTATAAAAGAATTTTTTTACTCGTAGTGTTGAGCAGTTGTTCATCTTTCATGTTATATGGAGGGCTCATCCGACAGCTGGAAACGAGATACGAAATACCAGATGAGCTCGCGACGTGACGCTACTTTGGTTTTGGCAAAAATGGATTTCAGATGATCCTGAACCGTGTAGACAGCAATATGCATCGTGGCAGCAATCTCTTTGGAAGAATAGCTGCGTAGTACATAACCGAGCAGTTCCCGTTCTCGACTGGATAATCCATGGCTCTCGGCGAGTAAGGGCAGCAAATCCTGCGGCATTGCCTGCTCCAGGCGGATGGCAATCTGGTCCGGTCCCCTGAGCTGTTGCATGAGACTGGCATGATGCAAAAAGGCAAGCCTACTGAGGTACAAAGTTTCGGAGATGGGAAAAGGATTGATTTTGGAGCGGAACTGGGAAATCGGAAGGCATACCGATTTAACTTTTCCGATCAGCACGTGGTTGCTCGAACGTTACGTATTCCAACCGTATCTACCAGACTCTGTCTGGACTCACGCTGGATTACAAGTTCCATGGCGCTTTCCAAACGTGTAGGATTGTTTTCCTTGCTCCGCATCCCGTCTATTCGCAATGGAACAGTCAAGGCATTTGGCCTTATTCCCGGAGGAGAGCCAATGCATGCGGTCAAGGTCGATGCCGTAGGTTGGGAAAATGGTGAGCAAGTCCGCGTCGAACAACTACTCGTTGGTGACAAGGAAGCAGATGCGACAGCGGCCGTGGCAGCAGCTGTGGCCGAACGCGTATATAGAAAAGAGTCAAAGTTACCTCATGGTGTGTTTCATATTGAACAGTGTCTCTCTTTGCAGGACATTCAGGATGCACTTCCTACGCCGCTAAGCGTGACGACCACGATCACTTGATTTCATTTCTTTTGTTAGGACCCTCTGATCTGCTATGATGGAACAATAATGATGGCATGAATGGAGGGAGATCATGAACTGCGTTGCTGTATTACCTTATTACAAAGTACAGAGAGAAGTGACGGGTCTCGCCCAAGAGATTGAGATGAATGCCCGCTCCATGATTCTGTATTCAGATAAAATCGTGACCAAATACCGCGAGTTCAACATCACGGAAGTGTTTGACATGTCATTTCGCCGTATGGGTGATGCAGGTGGATTTTTCTATCTGCACACGAGCACAGGAGTATACCCATATATGGTAGAAATCGACCCCAAACCTTTTATACAAAGTTTCAGAAATATGACGATCCAAAAATTAAAATGACTTGACCTTGCCGTTACGTAAAGGCTTATCCTCGGGTATGGAAGGAACGATAACCAATCCAGAGGAGCCGTGAATGTAATGAGTATATTGATTCAGCAAGCTACGATCCTAACGATGAAAGATGCCGATGCCCCCTTTACGGGGGATATTCGTGTTGAAGGAGATCGCATTATACAGATTGCGAATCACATTCCTCCTCAGCCTGAAGATGAGATTATCGATGGCCGCAATAAAGTTGCCATGCCGGGTCTGATTAATGCCCACCAACATACACCGATGAGTCTGCTCCGGGGATTCTCGGACGATCTGAAGCTGATGGACTGGCTTGAACGCAAAATGCTGCCTGCCGAAGCACGGATGAACCCGGAAGACATCTATTGGGGAGCCACGTTATCCATCGCGGAGATGATCCGTTCGGGTACCACTGCTTTTGCGGATATGTATATCCATATGAATGAGATTGCAGAAGCGGTTAAGCAAACGGGTATGCGTGCATCGCTTACACGTGGGATGGTATTCATGGAGGATGATGGGGGACGCAGGTTGCAGGAGGCGATTGATCTTGTGCAACGCTGGTCTGGAGCGGCCGATGGGCGAATTACAACCATGTATGGACCCCACTCACCCTATACATGTTCTGTAGAGCCGCTACGTGAAGTCATTGCTCTGGCTGTCACGGAGGATATCCCTCTGCATATTCATCTGGCTGAGACGAAGGAAGAAGTCGTGAAGATTCGCGAGCGCTATGGCATGACACCGACGGAGTATTTGGAGGAAGCGGGTATGTTCGAACAGGCACATGTGCTGCTTGCACATGGCGTTCACCTCAATCGAAGGGACATCGGCAGGTTGAAGGGCATGCGTGGCGGGATAGCACACAATCCGGTTAGTAATCTGAAGCTGGGGTGTGGAATTGCTCCCATTACGGAGATGATGGCACAGGGGATCCATGTTGGAATCGGAACGGATGGAGCGGGAAGTGCCACAACCGTGGATATGTTCGAGGAGATCAAAGCTGCAACGTGGCTGCAAAAGCTGGATTACAACGACCCCACCCGTCTGCCAGCCAAGGAAGTTCTGCGCATGGCAACATGCGGGAGTGCTAATTTGCTTGCATTACAGCATGAAGTTGGTGTGTTGGAAGCAGGGCGCAAAGCCGATCTAATCCTGATCGATCTGGCGAAACCACATCTTCAACCGGTACATCAGATAGAATCGTTACTGGCTTACAGTGTAAATGGGGCAGACGTGGACACCACGATAGTGAACGGCCAGATCCTCATGAGAGGCAGAAAGCTGCTCACGATCGATGAGGAAGAACTATACCGTGAGGTGAAGGTTAGAGCTAAACGGATTGTTGAGGGAATTTAATTTTTAGAGGTAGCGGTAGTGCTAAAGTACAGGCATGGGCAGCTGAGCCGGGTGCATCGGCGATGATGGCAAGCTGATGACAGAATAACCTTCCAATCGCTGTTATCTCCAACTTCGCTTTTTCAGGTTTTTTCTGTCCTCTCCGTTATCGTGTAAATGATTAGTTCAACTTATATAATCAAATTCGATAACAAAATAAGATAACCCGAGTCCTTGTGTATAAGGATTCGGGTTGTTTTGCACCTACACGTCCTTGAATTGATTCTGTACAAGCAAGTCGTGGGTGTTTTTCCGCATATAAGGAGATACTCAGGAACCTGTCCAGTTCATTATCAGTTCATACTGATTTGTTACGATATGAACATCAAATAGATAGATATCGTGCATGATCAGGAGAGGAAGAGATTCTTATGAAAATACTAGAAGTGAAAAATGTGAAGAAATCATACACCTTATATGGAAAAGAAAGAGTTCCGGTACTCCACGGTTTGAACCTGAGTTTTGAGACGGGTGAGTTCGTCTCGATCCTTGGCGAATCTGGCTGTGGCAAGTCAACGCTGATGAATATCATTGGTGGGATGGACTCCGATTATGAAGGGGATGTCGTTGTTCGTGGCAAGAATTTAAGTGCCATGACGGAGAAGGAAATGGATGATTATCGGAAGAATAACATCGGCTTTGTCTTTCAAAATTTCAATCTGATCCCGCATCTGTCTGTCCTCGAAAATGTTACCATTGCGATGCAAATGACGGATACAAATGAGAAGGAGCGGAACCAACGTGCCGTTGATATATTAACGGAGGTCGGACTGAAGGATCATCTGAATAAACGTCCCAACCAGCTATCTGGAGGTCAGAAGCAACGGGTTTCCATTGCACGGGCTTTATCCAACAATCCGGATATTATTCTCGCAGATGAACCGACGGGTGCTCTGGATAAGGAGAACGGAGATCAAATCCTCGCTCTGCTCGACAGCATAGCCAAAAAGGGTATGCTGGTGATTGCCGTAACTCACTCGCAGAAAGTCGCTGACTCAGGTACACGTATTGTGAAGGTTGAAGAGGGGCGCATTAGTGATGATATTCACCTGAAAGATCCTTCAACGGCTGTTTACGAGAGTGGTCAGGATTCTTCCCGGAGCCTGGGCTTGCTTGCTTCATTTAAGATGGCACTTAAAAATATGAAACTCAACGCCAAGCGTAATGTCCTGGTCGCTTTGGGTGGATCTATAGGTATATTAAGTGTTCTCCTGATGCTCTCCTTGGGGAATGGTATAACAACGTATATGAATGACGAGATCAATTCAAGTATGGACCCTTTGCTTGTGGATATAACAAAGCCGAGTGAAGAAGCGAAGGACATGCAAGGCCCCGAGGCCTTGATGGCGCCAGGTAAACCATTCACAGAAGCTGATATTGAGACGATTCGCAATTTTCCTAATGTGGATTATGTAGAGACGATCACGACCATTACAGGCAAATCCACGATGGTGAATGAAGAACAAAGTGTGGGACTCACGCAGCTAACAACGTTAACAGATACTTTTGATCCAGCGTTGATGACAACGGGGGTTCTGCCGGTAGAGAATCAGATGTTGTTACCTCTGGATACGGCGAAACAATTAAGCGGAAATGACCAGGCTGAATCGATGATCGGCAAGTCTGTGTTTCTATATATCAATGAGATGGATGGCAAAAATAAACCAGTAACTTTGGAGAAAGAAGTAACCATCTCAGGGGTCTATGAAGCAGCAGATCAACGATCTCCAATGCAACAATCCCCAGGATACATTTCATCAGAGACGTTGGAGCAGATGTATATGGACAAAGGAATAACAATTGGACCGATTCAGGTTAACGCCTATGCAACTGATATGAAATATGTAAATGATATCAATGAAGCTGCTGTTGATGCTGGCTTCGCAGGCTCTCAAATGGCCAAGGTCATGGAGAATATCACGACATATGTAAGTATGGCTTCGATTGTACTCGCTGGTATTGCAGGCATTTCGTTGATCGTATCGGGTATCATGATATTGGTTGTACTCTATATTAGTGTCGTGGAACGGACGAAGGAGATCGGAATTCTTCGGGCGATTGGAGCGAGAAAGAAGGATATCAAGCGAATATTCTTCTCCAAATCTGCTTTATTAGGCTTATTTAGTGGTATTATTGCGGTAATCTTTGCAGTGATCATTAGTTATGTGTTAAATATTCTATTGGACAATGCGTTTGGGGCAAAATTGATTAATCTCTCGGGATATTATATCTTGTTCGGTATCGTAGTAAGTACAGCGATTAGTATTGTTGCCGGTTTGATGCCGTCATCAAAAGCTGCGAAGCTGGACCCGATGGAATCCTTACGATACGAATAAACCCAGTTGCGGAAAGGATAATGGACACATGAACACAATTCTGGTGGTGGACGATGATTCCCATATCCGCAAATTAATCCGAATCTATCTTGAAAAAAATCAATTTTCCGTGCTGGAAGCACCAGACGGTCGAGAGGCGTTAGATATTCTCTCTCATACGAAAGTTGATCTGGCGATTGTCGATGTAATGATGCCGCGAATAGACGGCATTGAACTGACGGAAGATATCCGATCTTACCTGGATATTCCGATCCTGATGGTGACTGCCAAGGGAGAATCCAAGGACAAAGTCAGAGGATTTAATGCAGGATCAGACGATTACCTCGTTAAACCTTTTGATCCAGTGGAATTAATCCTGCGTGTGAAATCATTACTGAAACGATATAACAAAAGTGCATCGAACATCATTCAGATCGGCGGTGTAACCATTGATTTGGGCAATCTGATGGTCGCTGCCGACGGGCGAACCATCGAATTGAAAAAGAAGGAATGTGAATTGTTATTTTCTCTGGCAAGCTCGCCAGGGAAAATATTCACACGTACACAGCTTATAGATGATTTATGGGGCATGGATTACGAAGGTGATGAGCGTACGGTTGACGTACATGTCAAACGGTTAAGGGAACGGTTGGAACCTGTAACTGAACTGTCGATTTCGACGATCAGAGGTCTTGGATATCGGCTGGAGCGTACATGAAGATGTTGAGGAAAAGCCTGCGACTTCGAATCGTAGCTACGTTTATCGGAATTGTTCTGGTGAGTTTGATTCTCTCCTTTATGCTGAATAGCGGGTCCCAAGAGAAAACGCCGAATCGTTTTATGGTTACTTTTGCTGAAGACATCGCTGCACTGATTAACCTGATCGATGATCCGGAAAAAGTGAAATCAAGCATGGATATCTTTGCCCGGTACGGCTTGAACATTACTCCGGTGAATGAACAAAGTGAAGTGTTATCTTCCTTGGCAGAGGACAAAGTTCATTCGTTATTTGAGGAGGGTACAACCGATGCTATGTTTCTATCCAGTAAAGATGGCATTGCGACCATAGGTGTTCCCGGAACGAACGAGGGGATAGGCAAATTTCTGATTCAAAGCGATTTTTCCTCTCTTTTTCATACGCTGCGAAACACGCTCTTAACTTCATTGTTAACGGTTCTGATCATTGGGAGTTTATTAATCCTGTTTATGTCAGGATACATTGTGAAACCGATTAAGAGGTTAACCGTTGCCGCGAAGGAGATGTCATCAGGGGATCTTTCGGTGCGGTTAAAACATAATAAACAGGATGAGTTTGGCGAACTGATGGAGAGTTTTAATCATATGGCTAGTGAGTTGCAGAAAATAGATTCTGTTCGTGATGACTTTGTCAGTAACGTCTCTCATGAAATGCAGTCTCCGCTAACATCGATTAGAGGGTTTACCAGAGCGCTGCAAGACGGCGTTATTCCATTAGAAGAGCAGAAAGAACATCTGGATATCATCTATGAGGAAACGCTGCGCTTATCGAGGCTCAGTGATAATCTGCTTCGGCTAGCCTCGCTAGATTCGGAGCATCATCCGGTTCATCTCACCACATTCCAATTGGATGAACAATTAAGAAGGGCGATCCTATTGGCGGAGCCTCAGTGGGCGCCGAAGGACATACAGATCGAACTGGACTTGTTGCCCTGCGAGATCACAGTGGACAAGGATTTGTTTGATCAGGTCTGGCAGAATTTAATAAACAATGCGATCAAGTACACTGGTTCACAGGGTACCATTCATGTCGAAATTGAGACGTCATCTTCATTTGTGAAGGTGCTGATTAGAGATTCTGGACAAGGCATATCTGAGGACGCCCTTCCGTATATCTTTGATCGGTTCTATATGGTGGACAAAGCGCGAAGCAGCTCGCTTCGAGGTAACGGGTTAGGGTTATCCATTGTCATTAAAATTCTGAAATTGCATCAATGTACAATTGATGTCGAGAGCGAAGTAGGAAAAGGTACGCAATTTATTGTCACGATTCCCAGATCGGTCATTAAATCTTAAGGCAAGCCATAATAGAGAGCAGCAATATGGAAACAATCGGTCCCTGTGAGTTCAGGATTCAGATTGCTACCATATTGCTTTTTTTGATATTTGTCTAGGCGATAGATTTTCATATATAGTTTTGTTTAGCCACGGATCTTTTGATAATATAGAAGAGACGTTATGTGAATCTATGAACTTAATTAAATTTAATCATATAGAGAATGGAGCCATTCAATGAAATATCGCAATATGGAAGATTGTATTAACGATCTGGAGCAGCATGGTCATTTGATTCGGGTCAAAGAAGAGGTTGATCCTCATCTGGAGATGGCAGCGATCCATATGAAAGTGCACGAGGCTAAAGGCCCGGCTTTGTTATTCGAAAATGTAAAAGGCTCGAAGTTCCAGGCCGTATCGAATCTGTTCGGCACGGTGGAACGAAGCAAATTCATGTTCCGTGGTACGCTCGAAGGCGTACAACGGGTGATGGCTGTTCGTGACGATCCCATGAAGGCGCTTAAGACGCCATTTCAGCATGTCCGCACAGGTCTGGCTGCATGGCAAGCTTTGCCGAAACAGAAGTCTATTAGTCTACCCGTGTCTGCTCAAGAGATTCAAATTTCGGACCTGCCGCTAATCAAGCACTGGCCGATGGATGGTGGAGCATTTGTGACGCTACCACAGGTTTATTCGGAAGACCCGGACAAACCAGGAATTATGAATTCAAACTTGGGGATGTACCGGGTTCAACTGGATGGCAATGATTTTGAAATGAACAAGGAAATTGGATTGCACTATCAGATTCATCGCGGAATTGGTATACATCAAGCCAAGGCGGTCAAAAAGGGAGAACCACTGAAAGTCAGCATTTTCATCGGGGGTCCACCGGCACATACACTCTCCGCGGTTATGCCTTTGCCTGAAGGACTCAGTGAGATGACATTTGCCGGCCTGCTCGCAGGACGTCGCTTCCGGTACAGTTACAAGGATGGATATTGCATCAGCAATGATGCCGATTTTGTCATTACGGGTGATATCTACCCAGGCGAGACGAAGCCTGAAGGCCCGTTTGGTGATCACTTGGGATACTACAGTCTGACGCATGAATTCCCGTTAATGCGAGTGCATAAAGTCTATGCCAAACCTAATGCCATCTGGCCGTTTACGGTTGTGGGTCGTCCACCGCAAGAGGATACAGCGTTTGGTGATTTGATACATGAGATTACAGGAGACGCGATCAAACAGGAGATTCCGGGCGTCAAAGAAGTGCATGCAGTCGATGCAGCCGGAGTGCATCCGTTGCTGTTCGCTATTGGTAGTGAACGTTACACGCCTTATCAGGCCGTGAAGCAGCCGACAGAGTTGCTTACGATTGCCAATCGCATTTTGGGTACGGGTCAGCTCAGTTTGGCGAAGTACCTGTTTATTACTGCTGAGGATCAGCAGCCTTTGGACACCCATAAGGAAGTTGAATTCCTGACCTATATCTTGGAGCGCATGGATATGCAACGGGATATTCATTTCTATACGCATACGACGATTGATACACTGGATTACTCGGGTACCGGGCTGAACAGCGGTAGCAAGGTTGTTTTTGCAGCGTATGGCGACAAGGTTCGGGATCTGTGCACGGATGTGCCAGAGTCTTTGAAGAACATTCGCGGTTATGAAAATCCGCAACTCATCATGCCAGGGATTGTTTCGATCCAGACATCGGCCTTCACGAGTTATACGGATACAGCACAGGAGATGAAGGCATTCACATCTCTATTGAAGGAGCAGGGAGGTCTGGACTCATGTCCGATGATCATTCTCTGTGATGACAGTTCGTTCCTGAGTGCTAACCTCAGCAACTTCTTGTGGGCAACGTTTACCCGCAGCAACCCTTCACATGACATGTATGGAGTGAATAGCGGGTATGACCACAAACACTGGGGCTGTGATCAGATTATTATTGATGCGCGCACCAAACCGCACCAGGCACCGCCGCTGATCCCCGATGCTTCGGTGGAGAAGAGTATTGAACGTTTATTTGTTAAAGGAGCAAGTCTGGAATCAATTAAAATCTAATTTTGGGATGTTGTAAGAAGTTCAAACGGAAGTGTTTGGACTTCTTTTGCTTACTCTGATCCAGTCAATAGACACCAAAAAGTGTCTACATGTTCAAAACCGGGACTAATTTGGATTCAGGAGTGAGGATAAAGTCTTATATGTTCGTATTTACCTTCGCGATTAAGGTCGTTTGAACTATGTATGAAATGAAGAATTATAACGATATAAAGAAGTATAGGTATTTTTGTGGACCCGATCCATTGGGTGCTGTTACTATAATGAATTGTTCAGGGGGAATACCGATTTGAGAATCCATATTATGAACCTGCAAGACGGAGACCGTCTGACTGCAGATACATTCAGCGATGCAGGATTACACGTTCTCGGGAAGGGGACTGTAATCAAAAGTGAGGATATCTCCTTGCTCATGCAGCACCGTGTAGATTATGTAGATATTGAATCACGCGAAGAGGAAATTACTGAGGCCGAGTTTTTTGCTGCAGCGGCAAAGCATGCTTCCGGGTCAACCACAAGCACCAAGGAAGAGCCGCCTGAAGAAGAGATGAAGTCCCAATTTATTCAGACAGTACATAATTATCAAAATGCTTTTCTTGAAGCTCTGACCGTTGGCAAGTTCAACGCCACCATGGTGGATGACGCACTGCAACCGATGGTTGAGGGACTGGATGAGCAGAAAGATGTGGTTCATCTCCTGATGATGCTGGAGCGGGATGACGTGAATAACTATACACATTCAATCCAGGTAGGATTGTTGTCCTTCTACCTCGCGAACTGGCTTGGGTATTCTCAGAAGGAAAGTTATCAGATTAGTCGTGGTGGCTATCTGCATGACATCGGAAAGTGCAAAGTATCCCACCGGATCCGTAACAAGACAGAACCGTTGACGGCTGATGAGCAGCTTGAAATGCAACGTCATACGATCTATGGCCATGATATTATCAAAAATTCCATGACGGATGAAGCGACGGCATTGGTTGCCCTGCAGCATCACGAGCGGGAAGATGGTTCCGGTTATCCGATGCAATTGAAAAAAGAAGAGATTCATCCCTACACCCAGATTGTATCTGTAGCCGATATCTATATTGGCATGAGATCCGGGAATCACGGAGGCAGCAATCCGAACCTGATCAACAACCTTAGAGATATCTATGGTATGGGATTTGGTAAATTGAATGAAAAGCCGGTTCAGGCATTAATGCAACATTTGCTTCCTAATTTCATTGGTAAACAGGTTTTACTCAGCAACGGAGAAAAAGGTGTTATTGTCATGAACAATACATCTGATATTTTCAAACCGCTCATCAAAGTAGAGTCTGAGGAATATCGTGATCTCTCCAAAGAGCGTACACTTGCCATTGATGAATTACTTATTTGATCTAAATATTATCTGTATTCCTTACTTATATTGAGAACGGGCCTCCTGCACTAAGACAGGGGACCCGTTTTTTGTTGCATCATCCATGATGTGTTGTTCAAGCAAAAAAGCAGGAGTATACTTTGCAAAGATCATATTTTTCCTATGGGAGCGATTGCCATGATTGAAGTAACAACCGAGATTACGATACATGCCTCGATTGAACGGTGCTTCGACGCTGCCCGGGACATTGATGTACATACTCAGACCGTCTGGAAACATACGAGAGAGCGAGCAGTTGCAGGAGTAACAACAGGAAGAATTGGAGCAGGGGATACAGTTACATTTCAGGCTACTCATTTTGGTGTAAGACAGAAGCTGAAGTCCCGTATTGTGCAGTTTGAACGACCTTTCCTTTTTGTGGATCAGATGGAGAAAGGGGCTTTCAAGAGTATGCGACATGAACATCATTTCAGCGTAATTGGAGATCAGATGACTTTCATGAGAGATACCCTTCGCTTCGAAGCTCCACTTGGATTGCTGGGATGGGCAACCGAACGACTTGTATTGAAGAGATACATGCAGGCATTTCTGGAGAGCCGCAATCGTAAGCTCAAAGAGATGCTTGAACAGCATTCAGATTGATTGAATAAGCAACCCTTTTTATAGTTGTCTGGAATAAGTTGGGCTAATTCCGATGCATATAACGATCGATCATCCAGAACAGAAGGGCTGCTGCGCTAACACCAGCACCTAACCAGCAAACAGCTGTCCACCCCGCCCATGCATATACCTGTGTAGAGGCAATCGAGCCGGTCGCACTGCCAATGGAATAAAAGATCATATAAGCTGCGGTCAGGCGACTCTGTGCTTCAGGACGAACTTCGTAGATCAGGGTCTGGTTGGTAACATGTATTGCCTGAACGGCGAGATCGAGAAGGATAACGCCCAGAATCAGGAACCACAGAGATTGATGGACATAACCGATGGGCAGCCAGGACAAGAGTAGAATGACAAGAGAGATACCCGTTGTTTTTTGCCCAAGTCCCCGATCAGCGAGCTTACCTGCACGGGCAGCGGCCAGTGCTCCAGCCGCTCCTGCTAGACCGAATGCACCTATGACCGTATGAGACAGGGACAGTGGAGGGCTACTTAGTGGCAGAACCATGGAAGTCCACAAGATGCTGAAGGCTGTAAAAATGAGCATAGCCAGAACACCGCGTACTCGTAATACAGGCAACTCACGGTACAGTAGCAAGACAGATCTGAGTAATTGGAAGTAACTTTGTTTCATTCGTTGGGGTTGCTGCCTTGGGAGAACAAGAAAAAGGGCAAGAATGCCGAGTAAGGTAAGACTGGCAGAGAAGAGATATACCGATCTCCAGCCGAGCCAATCGTTCAGCGTACCTGCAACAGTTCGTGCAAGTAAAATGCCGATGACGATTCCGCTGGTTACCTGTCCGACAATGCGGCCACGTTCTGAAGGGGCTGCCAAGTATGCAGCAAAGGCAACCAATGTTTGCGTAATGACGGCTAATAAACCAACAACAGCCATCCCCATGAACAACAGGGAACTGGATTGTGCGGTTCCTACGAGAACCAGCGCAAGCACGGATAAGAGCATTTGAATGATGATCAGCTTGCGGCGGTTCAAGAGGTCACCAAGTGGAACGAGAAGAAACAGCCCCAGGGCATAACATATTTGAGTTACTGTGATGACAATCCCTATGGAGGATGGAGAGATACCGAATTCCTGGGCAATGGAGTCCAGCAAAGGCTGAGCATAATAGATATTGGCCACTGCGAGTCCGCTGCACACGGCAAAGAGTAGAGCGACTAAACTTGACATGGCGGGACGATCTTTGTTGGATAACTGTGCATCTGAAGAAGAAGTTTGCATAAATGGATTTCACCTTTCTATTTTGTACCGATTGGTATGATATGATTCCGCATAACCATACTTTAATTCTGGGAATTCTGTCAACAGAGAAGTGGGTGAAGAGTTAAAAAATTATTGAATTACACTGTGTGTCTGAAAATACTTACTTCTGTGTTAATTTAGCTTTGACTTCTTACTTGGGATGAGATTACAATATAATAAATACTGATCGATACATAAAGAGGTGGATTGTATGGTTAGACAACGGGAATTTGATACGGATAAAGCACTTGATGCAGCGATGCACACATTTTGGGATAAGGGGTTCGAAGCTGCATCTTTGAGTGATTTGACGACTGCAATGGGCATTCAACGTCCCAGTCTGTATGCAGCCTTTGGGGATAAAAAGGAATTATTCGAAACAGCGCTGCGACGGTATACCACTCAGCATGCGGCTCAAATCAGAGCCAGACTTCAACAGGGCAGCTCTGTGCGAGAAGCCTTTCGTGGACTGTTTGAACATATTGGAGCAGAGGGAAGTGTAACCGAGCCCAGTCATGGCTGTTTTTGCATTAATACGATGGTTGAACTGGCTCCGCATGATCCCAAATTCGCTGTCCTTACACGAGAGCATCAGATGTATCTGGGTGTTCTTTTCAAGGAAACGATAGAACGGGGGCAACAGAGCGGGGAGTTGTCTACTGACATGAACGCGAGTGCGGTCGCACAGTCTCTGGTTGTATCCATGATTGGATTAACTGTATTGATGAAATCGGGGCCAGAGCGCTTGTTTGTAGAGCAGAGCATTCAGGTTACGTTGTCTTTGCTGAATTAATAGGGGAATGACCCTGTTTAAAGTGATGCAGAGTATTTCAATATAGGAGGGTTTTAGAAGTCGCTTCCCTGCGCTATCTATGTCTGATGGCATTGGGCAGATTAAGCCGAAGTTGCTACAATATAGATAAGAATGGAGCAGATATAGGAGGAGATCGGGAATGGATATGAAGTTGCGCTGTGCCGTTTTGGATGATTATCAGAACGTCGCGCTGACGTCAGCGGACTGGAGTCCGTTGATGGATCGGGTAGAGATTCAGACATTCAATAACTATATGGGCTCGGAAGAGAAAGTCATTCAGGAATTGCAGGATTTCGATATGGTGGTCCTCATGCGGGAACGTACACCGTTTCCGGAGGGGGTCATTTCTCAGCTCCCCCGGCTAAAACTGCTGATTACAAGTGGTATGCGCAATGCGTCCATAGACCTCAGGGCTGCAGAGCAGCACGGGGTCATTGTGTGTGGAACGGAGGGAAGCTCCAATCCGCCAACAGAACTTACCTGGGCTCTTATACTGGGACTGTCCAGACAGCTGGTTACGGAAAATAATGCACTTCGCTCCAATCGAAACTGGCAGAGCACTGTAGGCATGGATCTGCATGGTAGAACACTTGGATTGCTCGGTTTGGGGAAAATAGGTACTCGTATGGCTGAGATCGCACAAACATTCGGCATGAATGTGATAGCCTGGAGCGAGAATCTGACACCAGAAAAAGCCGAAAAACATGGTGTGATCTGGTCTGAGACCAAGGAGCAACTCCTTGCACAGAGCGACATCGTATCCATTCATCTGGTATTAAGTGATCGTACGCGGAATCTGATCGGACAAGCTGAATTTCAACATATGAAATCCAGTGCGCTATTCATCAATACGTCGCGAGCGGGCATTGTCGATCAGGAAGCTATGGTGGAGGCATTGCAGAGTGGTGTGATTGCTGGCGCAGGTCTGGATGTATATGAGCAGGAACCGCTACCGGTTAACCATGTGATGCGAACATTGCCCAACGTCCTGGCAACACCGCATCTGGGTTATGTGACTCGTGGCAATTATGAGATCTATTATAATCATACCGTAGAAAATATAGAGATGTTTCTGAAGGGAACACCGATCAGGCAACTGCTCCCTTAGATAAACGTGTGCTGAATAACGGCTCACCTATAATTGATATGAACTCAACAATAAATAAGGTGTTGCCAGGAAATGATTATCCCTGAGCAACACCTTTTTTGTGCATCCGTGCAGCAGAAGAACTGAAGGGAAGGGATAGTCATAGCCGTAAAGTATTCCATCCCACTCACCAAGTTTACGTGTGCGGTCCATGCGAAGACGAACGAAACGTGGTAACGCTTGATTCACGAACAATTAAGCGCGGTTCAAATTGAATGTGTTCGTAATCGCTCGTGTTCATTTCCCGAATTCGTTTTAACAACAGCTCAGTAGCGAGCCTGGCGACTTCTTCCCCCATGATGGATACAGAACTAATCTGTGGAGACGAGACAGTGGTCCATTGATTATTATCCACGCCTACCACAGCCACATCTTCGGGTACACGAATCCCTAACTCCTTGAAGCGATTAACCAAACCGATGGCGACCATGTCATTAATGGCATAGACTGCATCTGGCATATGCGTAAGTCCGTAGAAATAATCTGCAGCATTGGCACCGGTATTCAAGGAAAAGTCCTCACCGAAGTAAACGAGCGAGATGTCCACGTGTCCTACGGCTTGCTCATACGCACGGAAGCGTTCTTCAATAATGTCCTTCGGTGCTCCGGCATATGCGATTCGAGTCCGGCCGATTTTGAACAGATGTTCCATCACCAATTTGCCTTCAGGTTGAGACAGAGAGACAATATCTGCCTTCATGCCCGGTTCCAGTTTCTTGCCGTAATTAATCATGGAGATGGGGAGCGGGGCTTTATCAATCAGCCCGGGTAACGTTTTGGGATACGCCAGGGGCATAAAGATTAGTCCATCCACATGCAGTTTTTTTACATTACGAATGGTTTCCAGCTCAGTTCGAGCATTGCCGGCCGTATTGATCTGCACAACATGGTATCCATGCTGCTTCGCGGTTTGCTCCACTGACCAGGAGATTTCCGGAATGATGGCGTTACGTATGTCGGGTACAACGAGTGCGATCTGGTGCGTTTGCCGAATTTTCAGACTCTGAGCGGAGGTATTGGGTACAAACCCCAGTTCTTCAATGGCTTGCATCACCTTATCCCGTGTTTTACTGCTGATGCCTTCTGTATTATTAATAGCCCGGGATACGGTAGCGATGCCCACGCCAGCACGTTCGGCCACGTCCTTGATCGTAAGTTTCTGATCTTTACTCAATGTATGGTTACCTCACTTAATCGGAAACGATTCCGGATTTTTGGGATATGTATGAATTCGCTGATAAATATATAACTTGATTATAACATTTGAGCAATGAAGTATCTCGCGTAAGGAGCAGATTCATGTTGGGGCCTATTGAGTTAAACATTAGTATTCTATATTGAGCTCGATATGATCACGATTTAGACATATTAATGGGGAAATATGTTTGACAGCGTATCTCAAATGTGACATATTTAATTTACGGAAACGTTTCCGATTGTATAAAACTTATGATCTGGGAGATGAAACAAATGAAAGCATTACGCTGGCATGGAGTCAAAGATTTACGTCTCGAAAATATTAATGAACCTCATCCTGAAGAAGGTAAGGTCAAAATAAAAGTGGAATGGTGCGGAATCTGCGGCAGTGATTTGCACGAGTACACAGCAGGTCCGATCTTCATTCCGGCTCAAGCGCCGCATCTGCTAACAGGGGAACAAGCGCCTATAGTCATGGGGCATGAATTCTCAGGACAGGTGGTAGAAGTAGGGGAAGGCGTTACACGTTTCAAGGCGGGCGATCGTGTTGTGGTAGAACCAATCTATGCCTGTGGACACTGCGAAGCTTGTAAACAGGGCAGATACAATCTGTGCGATCAGATGGGTTTCCTTGGACTCGCTGGAGGCGGAGGAGGTTTCTCCGAGTATGTAACTGCTAAAGAAAACATGGTACATGCCATACCGGATTCAATCTCGTATGAGCAAGGTGCGTTGGTTGAACCCTCAGCTGTAGCGCTTCACGCCGTGCGCCAAAGCAAACTGAAAGTGGGCGATACGGCAGCTGTGTTTGGCGCAGGCCCAATTGGACTACTAGTCATTGAAGCGCTTAAAGCTTCGGGAGCGTCGGATATTTATGTGGTGGAGTTGTCAGATGAGCGGAAAGCAAAAGCCGAAGAACTCGGTGCCATTGTGATCGATCCAATGCAGTTTAATGTAGTGGAAGAGATCCATCAACGTACTCAAGGCGGCGTTAACGTAGCCTATGAAGTAACCGGTGTTCCCCGTGTTCTGCAACAAGCCATCGATTCGACACGTATTGGTGGCGAGTTGATGATCGTCAGTATTTTTGAACAGGAAGCGCCGATCCACCCGAACTCGATTGTCATGAAAGAACGTACGGTCAATGGCATTATTGGTTATCGCGATGTATTCCCGGCGGTTATCAGTTTGATGGATAAAGGTTTCTTCCCGGCAGACAAGCTGGTGACCAAACGAATTTCGTTGGATGAAGTGGTAGAGCGTGGATTTGAAGCACTGTTGAAAGAGAAAAATCAGGTTAAGATTCTGGTGAAAGCAGAATAGAATTCACAGGTAGTGAGAACGAGTAGACAACACACCAAGTGATGTGATTGTCTACTTTTTTTGTGTAAATAGGGCGGAATTTGTTGCATGTACAGGTAGTTTTACATAGTATGAAAAGATACAAAATGTATCATCTTGGTGTGAAGGAAATTGTCTTGAAAAATGAAGGAGGAAGCGGACATGCAGAGACATACGAAATGGACAGCCGTCATTTTGACCATTGTCGCAGGAATGAGCTGGATGCTTATGGGTAACTCCAAGCCGAAAAACACTACGTCAACGAGTCAACCCCCTGCGACTGAACGTGGGCTTGCCAAGGTATCGAATGCACCGATCAGTTCAGCAGATGTAACATCGAAGATCGAACTGCTAGGCAGACCTTTTACCAAAACACCATATGCTAATAACGTCTGGGACATGCAACTGTACAACGGCAAAATATATTTGGGCCATGGGAATAGCAGCAATCTGGGCGTAGCGCCGAATTCAGGCCCTATTCCAGTCATTTATTATGATACAGCGAATGCAAAATTCAAGACCCAGTCGGTGACTAACAGCAACCCGGGCATCTTGCCATCGACGAAGATGTATGTGGATGAGGAACAGATTGATATCTACAGAGTACTAAACGACAAGTTATATATTCCTGGCAATGATTCTGATAGTGAAAAGTGGGAATTGGGCAACTTCTATCGTCTGGATGGAGAGGTGTGGACCAAATATCGCAATCTGCCGCTAGGTGTACACGTATACGATTTGGCATCTTATCAGGGCAAGATGTTTGCCGCGCTGGGTACAGATTCCAAACCAACCATATTAATCTCTCATAACGAAGGTGAGACTTGGCAGAAATATGCGACCATTAATACGTTCGGCTTCCGGGCTTATACGATGTTCCAACTCAATGGAAAATTGTATGCCTCTGGCATGATGTATCCAGCCAATAAAATATGGAATGACAAAACCAATATCCTGGAGATTAACGAAAAGCTTGAGAAACGGGATGTTGTCATCTATGGTAGTAAAATGCTGCCAGGACTCAATTATCAAAAGGGTACGATTCCTTATAACAAAATAGGTAAAAATGTTAACTTCAATAACAAGTTGCTCTATATAGCGGGAGGCGTGTTCAATGATGGGCAGCTGCTGCCCAAATCCTTGAATGTCATGACTAACATTAATCAGGCAAGGCGAGTTAATCTTCCAGATGCCAAGGCTCTTCCTACGGATGTGTTGCTACGGGACGGCAAGGTGTATGTACTCACGTACACACTTCAAAGTGCCAATCTGTACATCAACCGGGTCTACCAATCAACGGATCTGACAACATGGAATGAGATTCTGCGCTTTAATCAGGATACGTATGCCAAGTCATTCGAAGAGAATGAAGGTGACTTCTACTTCGGTCTCGGTACAGACCCTGATGTGCTGTCTACTTCGTCAGGAAAATTACTTCGAGTGAACCGCAGTGATATCCCGATGAATGCTAATTAAATTTGGAAGGAAGATTATGGATTATATACTATGCCACATCCACATTATTGGTGACCGGGAAAACATCTGAAGATGTAGTAGAGTGCGGGGAAGACTGCTTCGGCAGCGTGCAACAGAGACTGCCACAACTCTCTTTTTTGTCTATAAAATTAGTTTGAACGCCCAACTTCAAAAATTTGAAAATAAAATTAAGAAGCTATAAAATAGATAGAGAAATAACGTTAACCAGACAACTGGATTACACCTGTTACTTTATACAAAAGCGTGTCGCATTTCGTGTAAATGCGGAGTTTCATACTTCCAATTGCAAAGGAGCAATATACCATGAACGTACCTTCAGCATTATTTAAACCCTTCACCTCGGACAAGCTGACATTGTCTAACCGAATCGTTATGGCACCCATGACACGTGGATTCTCACCGGAGGGCGTACCTGGACCAGAAGTTGTGGAATATTATCGCCGCAGAGCAGCAGGTGGAGTTGGACTTATCATTACGGAAGGTACAGGCATTAATCATCCGTCTTCGGTTAGCGGGGAGAGTATTCCATTGTTCCATGGTGAAGATTCTCTGCAAGGATGGGCTAACGTAGTGAAAGCAGTACATGAAGCGGGTGGCAAAATCATGCCACAATTGTGGCATGTGGGTACAGCGCGTCGTTCCGGCGACTTGCCTAATGCAGAAGCTGAGCCGGTAAGTCCGTCAGGCGTTAGCATGGCAGGTGAACCATCACGTGAATCATTAACGGAAGATGAGATTCAAGGTCTTGTTCAGGCATTTGCCCAAGCGGCAGCAGATGCACAGCGAATCGGATTTGATGGAATTGAGCTGCACGGAGCCCATGGATATCTGATTGACCAATTCTTCTGGGAACAGACGAATCGACGGACGGACAAGTATGGTGGTGATTTGGTACGGCGAACCCAATTTGCAGTTGAAGTGATTGAAGCTTGTCGTGCGGCGGTTGGTCCTGATTTCCCAATTGTGCTCCGGTTCTCCCAATGGAAGATGGGGAATTATGAAGCACGTCTGGTGGAAACGCCAGAACAATTGGAGCAATTCTTGGCGCCACTCAGTGCTGCTGGCGTGGATATATTCCATTGCTCTACACGCCGGTTCTGGTTACCGGAATTCGAAGGTTCCGAGCTGAACCTTGCGGGTTGGACGCAAAAAATAACGGGTAAACCAGCTATTTCGGTTGGATCGGTAGGTCTTGAAGCTGAATTTGTGGATAGAGCAACCGAGAACCAGGGAACAGGGGATGCCCATCTGGATCTATTGAATGAGAAGCTGGAGAATAATGAATTTGACTTGATTGCTTTGGGCCGCGTTCTGCTCAGTGATCCGGAATGGCCTGCCAAAGTTCGTGAAGGTCGTTCATCCGAAATCATTTCGTTTACAACTGAAGTGTTGCAAACACTCCGTTAATAGAAGGTTAAGAACGTTTGGCGAAAGATGACCCAACCCTGAACGGCAACAATTTACAACGAAAGATGAAACAAAAACGAACAAATGAGCCGCCTTTGGGCGGCTTTTCGATCTACCTATACTAATAATTTCAACATATGAAAAATTCACAACAGAAAAAAATATTTCGTGCACCGTTACTCCTTGACATCGCCCCCATACATCGCACACGCGCTTAGTCACAACCCCATTAGGCTCCACATCTCAGGTCCCAAAGCAACCATTTTTTTCGCTGTAACTAAATCTGCACAACGATTTAATATCGAGCATGATTCATTTTGAAAATCCATCACCTTATGATAAGGTTATGCCTGAACCCATGGGTTGCCGAGACGACATTACATAAGGAGGATGAATATCCTTGTACGACTATAGGGACAACTCGAACAATAAACGGAGAGTACCACTGCAGATGTTGTGTATTCTACTGGGAATCGTGCTGCTTTTATCCGCATGCGGCCAAGCTCAGAAACCTTCCTCCGCAACGGATTCGAACACCGGCTCTAATACAGGGCAATCATCTTCATCGCCGGAGCAGAATACCGCTCCACCGCAGGAAGAAGTACCAGAAGAAGTCGATCCGGTGCAGGAGCAGCTCAGTTCATTAACGTTAGAAGAGAAGATTGGACAGATGATACTGGCCGGTGTTCAAGGGACAACGCTGGACGATCAGGCCAAGCAGATGATTACAGAACAAAAAGTAGGGGGCATTATATTTTATGCCAATAATGTAACGACACTTGAGGGAACAGCCAAGTTAGTACAATCCATCAAGGAAGCGAATCAGTCGAACCCGGTACCGATCTTCATGAGCGTAGATCAGGAGGGCGGTAAAGTCAGCCGTATGCCCGAGACGGTAGAGTCCATTCCTTCCAATGGGAAGGTAGGGCGGACGAAAGATAGCGCGCTTGCTGAAACGATGGGGGAATTGCTGGCCAGACAAGTTCAGCTTGTGGGTTTTAATGTGGACTTTGCTCCCGTGCTGGATGTGAACAGCAACCCGAAGAACCCGGTCATTGGAGATCGTTCATTCGGCAGCTCGGCAGAACTGGTGTCGCGTATGGGGATTGCTGAGATGAAAGGTCTGCGAAGTGAAGGCATTATTCCGGTAGTGAAACATTTTCCGGGTCATGGTGATACGTCCGTGGATTCCCATCTCGATCTGCCTGTCGTGAATAAAACGGAAAAAGAACTGGCCGAGCTTGAATGGATTCCATTCCAGGCCGCAGTGAAAGAGCAAGTGGAGGCCGTCATGGTTGCACACATTTTGTTCCCGAAGCTGGATCCGGATCATCCGGCCTCCTTATCCGATGTCATTATTGGTGAACATCTGCGCGGAAAATTCAAGTATGACGGTGTGGTCATCACAGATGACCTGAGTATGGGAGCAATCGCGAAGAACTTCAAGCTGGACGAAGCTGCTCTAGCAACTGTTAAAGCAGGAAGTGACATTCTGTTGGTCGCTCACAGTTATGAGAGTGCCAAGACGATTTTTGATACACTCATGAGTGCGGTGAAGTCAGGTGAGATCTCTGAGTCTCGAATCGATGAAAGTGTACGTCGTATCCTGGCATTGAAGCAACAATACAAGTTGTCGGATGATCAGACAGCTTCCGGAGACCTGAAGCAATTGAACGCAGATATTGTGGATTGGCGTAAGCAAATCGATGCTCGATAATAAATCCTGTGATATGATTTTGGCAGAGGTGAGATCCAACAATGTATACCATTATGATTATAGAGGACGATCCCAAGATTGCGGGATTATTAAAATCTCATATTGAGCGTTATGGAGACAGGGCCGTATTGGTCGAGGATTTTGAGATGATTGTACAGCAGTTTGAGCAGGTACAGCCGCATGTGGTGCTGCTGGATATCAACTTGCCCAGCTACGATGGTTTCTATTGGTGTCGCCAGATTCGTACTCTGTCTACATGCCCGATTCTGTTTATCTCCGCGCGGAGTGGAAAGATGGATCAGGTCATGGCTCTGGAGAATGGGGCGGATGATTATATCACGAAGCCATTTGAGCATGAGATTGTTATAGCCAAAATTCGTAGTCAGCTGCGTAGGGTATATGGGGATTACGCTGCACGTGACGAAGAACGCAAGGTGGAACTGGACGGCTTGGTCGTGTACTTGGAAAGACTGGAGATTCAGCTCGGTGATCGCAAAGTGCAGCTGACGAAGAAGGAAACCATTCTGCTGGAAACGTTACTGCGCCGCAGTCCCAAGCTGGTGAGCAGAGAGACAATCTTGGAGAAGCTGTGGGATGACTCTTTTGTGGATGACAACACACTTAGCGTTAACGTTACTCGGGTACGTAAGCGATTAGCCGAGCTTGGCATTACGGATGCACTGGAAACGGTCAGAGGTTCGGGTTATCGACTGAACAATAACTGGAAAGCCTCTTCTCCATCATGAGATTGTTTATAAGAGAACATCTTGCTTTAACTTGCTGGGTTATTGCCATCTTGTTCACCGTTGTTGCGGTGTTCTGGTATGACGGTTACAACGATTGGATCACGGCTGGTTATGCCGTAGCATTGGGATTATTTTTGTACGTTGGATATTTGGTGTATCGTTATTATTCACATCGTTCTTTTTATGCCCGGATGTCACGATCGATGGATTCGCTGAAGGAGTTTGTACCATTGAACGAAACAAGTCCTTTATCACTGGCGCTGGAGAAGCTGCTGGATTCACAATACGGACAGTATCATGCTCATCTGCATCGGCTGGAACAGCGGCAGCAAGAATATCTGACGTTCATGAATCAGTGGGTACATCAGATGAAAACACCGTTATCCGTCATTGAGTTGACCGTGGAAGATCAGGAGGATGACGATCCTCGGCTCATAAGCATTCGGGAGGAAGCGGACCAGATGAGACGAGGTTTGGAGACTGTGCTGTATGTGGCTCGCTTAGATACCTTCGAACAGGATTTTAGTGTTGAACCTGTGATACTGAAGACCGCTGGAGAAGAGGCGATCCATGAGCTGAAGCGATTCTTCATCCGCAATCACGTCTATCCAGAGATGCATATAGAACCTTCCCTGGTTGTGCAATCCGATGCCAAGTGGCTTCGTTTCGTCCTGGTGCAGTTACTGTCCAATGCAATCAAGTACTCCGCGGGCAGCGGGCAAAAGATCCATATGCGTGCGTATGAAGCGGAACGCTCCATCATGCTGGAAGTGCAGGATCAAGGTATCGGGATTCCGAAGTCTGATCTGAATCGGGTATTCCAGCCTTTCTTCACCGGGGAGAACGGGCGGCATTTCAAGGAGTCCACAGGCATGGGGCTGTATATTGCAAAAGAAGTGCTGACGCGAATGAATCATCGGATCGATCTTGAATCCGTGTACGGTGAAGGAACGACCGTCCGAATTACATTCAACTCCTGAGAGGCAGGTTGAAGATAAGATTGGGACGTGAGTTGTGTATTTTTGTTGAAGAAGTGTCAGTGGAGTATGAATTACAGTGTAAGTGTGAGTATAGACGTCTATTGCCTGGTCGGGGCGAAGGCGTCTTTTTGATTTCCATGATGCAACCTTACAACATTGTCATGTTGATGAAAGGTTAAACCATAGGAGAATGGCCGAAACTTCGATAGACTGTAGTCAGAAGATCACAGGAAAGGCCACGCGCTATACGCATGCACACAGCATGAATGTAACTTGATTTTGAATTCATACATCACTAAGGAGTTGTAACCATGGAGATTTGTTCTGTGAAACAGATCAGTAAAATCTACAAAGGCATCGTATCTTATGAAGCGTTATCAGGTATTGACCTCAGTATTCAGGAAGGTGAGTTTGTTGGCATCATGGGACCATCGGGTAGTGGCAAAACAACACTGCTGAACATGATCTCAACCATTGATCATCCAACATCAGGCGAACTGCGAATTGCAGGGAAGAATCCGTTTGAATTGAATCAGGACGAACTCGCGCTGTTCCGGCGCAAAGAGCTTGGATTTGTTTTTCAATCGTTCAATCTGTTAAATACACTGACAGTCAAGGAAAACATTGTGCTGCCACTGACTCTTGACGGTGTTTCGCTAGCAGAGATGAACACACGTGTGGAACTACTGGCAAGCAAGCTCGGGATCGAAAGTATTCTGAACAAACGGACATATGAGATATCAGGAGGACAGGCACAGCGTACTGCCATTGCCAGAGCGCTTATCCATTCTCCGAAGCTGATTCTGGCTGATGAGCCAACAGGCAACCTGGATTCGAAGGCGGCAAGAGATGTGATGGAGATTCTCGAAACCCGCAATCAGGAGGATCAGGCTACGATGCTATTGGTCACCCATGATGCAGTAGCCGCAAGTTATTGCAGTCGGGTTGTCTTTATCAAGGATGGCAAACTGTACAATGAAATTCACTACGGCGATAATCGTGCAGCCTTTTACCAGAAGATTATTAATGTATTATCCCTAATGGGAGGGTCAGGACATGAATTTTCGCCAGTTCGCCATTAATAACGTTGTTCGCAACAAACGAATATATCTGGCTCATTTTCTGAGCAGTACATTTTCCGTTATGATCTTTTTTACTTACGCATTGCTCCTGTTCCATCCTGATCTGAAAGCGGGGTTAAAGGGATCAAGTGGTACGGTTACGTTGCTTGCGAATCAGGGGTTTATGATTGCAGAGATCATTATATTCATCTTTTCATTCCTGTTCCTGCTTTATTCCGTTGGTTCATTTCTGAAGACGCGCAAGAAAGAATTTGGTATTTTCCTGATCATTGGCATGACACGTAAACAGATGAACAGGCTTCTGTTTATGGAGAACATGTGTATCGGATTAGCTTCCATTGTTACCGGTATCGGACTCGGAATTATTTTCGGCAAATTGATCCTGCTGATCTGTGGCTCCATGCTGGCTGTCGAGAATAGCCTTCGATTCTATTTTCCACTAAAAGGCATTGCCCTGACGGCTGGTGCATTTCTGCTCCTGTTTGTTGTTATCGCGATGTCATCATCCTTGCTCATCCGCAAAGGAACTCTCATTGACCTTGTGAAATCAGAGGAAAAACCAAAACCGGAACCCAAAGCATCACGTCTGCTCGCCTTGTTATCAGTATTGTTAATTGGCGGGGGCTATGCAGGAGTATTCACTTTTGTATGGATAAGCTTCTCGTTTCCGTTATTACTCGCAAGTGTCGTGGTCGTTATTGCAGGTACGTACTTTCTGTTCACGCAGCTCAGTGTATACATCATTCGGGCACTCAAAAGAAATCCAAGGTTGTTTTTCCGTAAAACCAATCTGCTCTTCCTATCTGAACTTACCTATCGAATGAAAGATAACGCGATCATGTTTTTCATGGTAAGTATCATCTCGGCTTCTTCATTTACGGGAATTGGCACCATGCTCGCGATTGCTGACCCGGGGTTGTCGTCCATGTCGAATCCGTATGCATTCACGTACATGAATTCGTGGGATACTCCCGAGTCAGAGCGACATATTCGGCAGATTGAAGAAACGTTGATTGATCATGAAGTTCCCTACGTGAAGGGCAGTTATGCTCCTATATATGAAAATAACAATGGAAATATTATCAAGCTAAGTGATTATAACCGTCTGGCGAAGGCACTTGGGTATGAAGAACGTACATTGAAACAGGTCGATGAGTCATTTATGACACCAAGCAATTTGGCGGTTCGTAAGAAGTACCGTGATCAGGCCGAACAAGGATTCTCAGGGACGGAGGTCAATCTGGAGATTGATAATCGGTCGGAACAGATTCGGCTAGTGACACCTGGTACCGATATTGTGATTCCTTTTCAAAATGAAATTAATCTCTACGTCGTAACCGACGAATTGTTTGATAAGTTGAGACCAGCGTATAACCAGGAAGTGGGGATGCCTGAAGATTTCTATTCCAACCGTACGACTCAATTTGTGGTAAAAGATTGGATGAGTACACGCAGCTTCGCTCCTGAACTAATCGAATCCATTCAAAAGGATCAATCCGATCGAGGTTATTTCGAGATCAGCGCGCTTGTGGTGGACTGGCTTAATTCCAAACAAACGAACGGGATCATTCTGATCTTGAGCGGCCTGATTGGCATTGTTTTCTTCACCTTTGCAGCAAGTTTCACGTATTTCAGACTCTACGCAGATCTAGAACGGGATGAAGCGCAGTATCGCATGATTGGCAAAATGGGACTGAGTCGTCCCGAACTCCGCAAGATCGTAACAAGGCAGCTATTGCTTATGTTCTTCCTGCCGATTCTGGTTGCGGTCATCCACAGTTCGGTTGCCTTTGTAGCGTTGCAGCAACTGGTTGATTTCTCGGTCTTTGGATACAGCCTGCGTATCTTCATGGTGTTTGCTTCCATGCAGATCTTGTATTTTGCACTCGTGCGCTGGCGGTATCTGCGTCATATGTATTCCAAGTTAGTCTAAAAAACGGATGATCCAACAGACACCGGACTTCTAGTTCGGTGTCTGTTGACTTTTCTAGCCAAGGCACAGTACTATTTCGTTAGATACATAATGTATCATTACATAGTTTCTTAAGCAGTTAGAAGGATGGAGTTACAGAAATGTCAGGCCGGTGCCTGAGAGGGAGGACATATCATGAGTATCACGATGTCTCGTGGACAAGCTTACATTCAACGTTTGAATGATGAGCGGAATGTATGGCTGGACGGAGAGCGTATCCAGGTAACCCGACATCAGGCCTTTCAGGGAACACTTCAAACCATAGAAGGATTGTTCAACCTGGTGGATGATCCGAAGACAAGAGAAATCGTGGCCTACTGGGACGAACAGACGGGGAGTTACGTGCATCGCTCCTTTCTTGTGCCTCGTTCAGTTCTTGACGTGAACAGCAGGGCGGCTGCTTTTCGGCTATGGGCCGATCGGACGTATGGGGTGATGAGCCGATTGTCTGATTATGCCCGATCCCGCCTGACAGGTTGGTACGCAACACGACATGAGATGACAGCACATGACCCGGCATTTGCAGGTAAAATATCCGCTTATTTTGAACAAGCCAAACGAAAAGATGCATTCCTGACAATTGTCCAGCGAGACCCGCAGATTAATCGTTCCTTGCCTGTTGGTGAAGATGAGGATGCTATGCTGCGGATTGTCAAAAGTAATGCGGAGGGCGTCGTGGTCCGCGGGGCCAAGATGGTGGCAACAGCAGCGCCTTATGCGGATGATATCATCGCTTATCCCGTTCAACGAATTCCGGGCCATCGACCAGAGTTGGCCCATATGCTGATTGTAGCCGCGGACAGTCCGGGCTTGCACATGATGTGTCGGGAATCTTTTGCCGCCAAAGATTCGGATCACTCTCATCCACTCAGTGCGCAGTATGATGAGATGGATGCCGTTTTATTTTTTGACGATGTATTAGTGCCATGGGAACGTGTATTACTGCACAATAACCCCGAAGCCGTATGGCAGATTCGCTGCAATACAGCTTCGTCCAGTCTGGCCTATCACCAGAGCATCATTCGATTGCACTCAAAACTCGAGTTCGTCACAGCCGTCACCACGGCCATTGCCAAGGAGATTGGGGTGGACTCTTTCCTGAATGTGCAGGAACAACTCGGAGAGATGATCAGTCAGATGCAAACCATCGAGGGACTGATTATTGCTGCGGAAGCGAAGTCCAAACCGGACACATTTGGCAACTGGCTGCCGGAATTCAAATATATTGAAACCGCACGTAATCTGGGCAATCGCTATTACCCCCGCGCGGTGGAGATTTTGAAGACGATTGCTGCGGGTGGTCTGATTCAGATTCCTTCAGGTACGTTTGAGATGAATGAAACGATGGGCTCCATGATGGGAAAATATCTTGGGGGTGTGACGTTACAAGCCCCTGAGAAGATTCGACTCTTTCAACTGGCATGGGAGCTGACAGGAAGTCCACTCGGAGCAAGGCATGATCTATATGAACGTTTCTACGCGGGTGATCCTGTGCGTAACCGGGCGAGTCAATATATGCAGTACGACAAGGAACGATTATTGGGCAAAGTTGAACCGTGGCTTCGTGCGGGTAATAAATAGTGTGATACGAATGACCCGGATGAAGAATGAAAAGCCTGAATGAAGAAGGAAAACAGTCCTGATACAGTTCAAGCCTTGGCCTGCGCCAGGGCTCTATTTCTATTTATTTAGATTATCTTTAGAAATGATTTAGGTTGAATTAAGAGACGTAGTATATAGTAATAATGTAGAGATAGGCATAGAGTATAGGAAATGAGAGGAATAACATGAGATACACCGTATTAATTGCAGATGACGAACCTGAGATTGTGGAACTGCTTCAGCTCTATCTGGAGAAGGACTATACCATTAAGACTGCGGTGAATGGAGCCGAAGCGCTGCAAACCATACGTTCAACACAGATCGATCTGGTCATACTGGACATCATGATGCCTGTAATGGATGGATTGCAGTTAATCAAACAGATCAGGGCCACACATCACATGCCTGTTCTGTTCTTATCTGCCAAAAGTCAGGATCACGATAAAATCCTTGGACTCGGACTCGGTGCAGATGATTATATAGCGAAGCCATTTAACCCGCTTGAGATTGTCGCCAGGGTAGAGGCGTTGCTCAGAAGAGTTAATCATTTTGATGCAACAGAAATCCCTGCAGCGAAAGAACAGAATCTGGTATTAGGCGATCTGACGCTGGATCGATCCCAATGTATCCTTTTTCGTTCAGGAAATCCTGTAACATTAACTTCTACGGAGTATAAAATTATGGAATTGTTGCTCGATCAACCTGGCCGAGTGTTCACCCGTAAAAAAATATACGAAGCGGTCTGGGGCGACTATTATGCGCACGAGGACAGCACCATCATGGTACATATCAGCAACATTCGGGAGAAGATCGAGCGTGACTCCAGACAACCGGAATATCTCAAAACGATAAGGGGACTTGGATACAAAATTGAAGCGCCCATGGAAAGCTAGAGAAAAGCGACTGTTGCAGACTTCCCTGACACTGGACTTCCTGCTGTTCAACTTCTTTTTGCTGTTACTGGTACTGATCGTGTACCTTATGGTATCTCTGGATGTCGTGGATTTCCGCATATCGGATCAAGTAGTTGATCCGGATCTGAATGTCGAAGCCCATGTATATGTGGCAGAGCTGGAGAACGAATTTTACTCCGGTGGAGGTTCGGTGTCGCAAGACGAAGACACAGAGATCCAACGTCTCAAGGACAGTGGAGGATGGATTGAGATTCTGGATGCGAATCGCAACGTCATTCATCATGTGGGAGACAAGCAAGATGCGTTCACCCAATACAGTGAAGCCGATCTGTATGCTGGATTGGAAAATCGAAGCGACCAGCCGTACTATTACTCCATTACTCCGTTTTCGACAGAAAGAGCGGCAGCGTATGTGTTGCTGAAGATCCCACGTGATCTGGTCAGCGTAAGAATTAATGATAACCAGTTGATAACCAATCTGAAGCACCCGTTATCTTTTTACATTATGATTGGTATCGGTTTAGTGTTGTCATTAATCTTCGTATATAGCTATTGGGTCGCACGGAGAATCAAAAAGCCGCTCAGTATTCTGTCCTCGGGTCTTACGCAGATGATCCAGGGAAATTATAGTACACGGATGTCAATCTCGGCCGAGAGAGAATTTGTCCAGATTGGTGAGACCTTTAACTACATGGCGGATGTCATTGAGAACACCTCTGCGGAGAAACGTTACGCCGAGGAGAGCAAACAGCGGCTGATCGTAGATCTGTCCCATGATCTGAAGACACCTATAACATCCATACAGGGATATGCACAGGCTTTGGTGGAAGGACGTGGGGAGGACAAGGACAGGCAACAAAGGTACCTGGGATACATCTATAACAAGTCCGTTCAAGTCGCACGCATGATACAAAATATGCTGGAGCTGCTTAAGGTGGATTCACCCGATTTCCGCATGCAGATTGAGAGCAGAGAAATAGGAGAATTCGTGCGAGAGATTATGGCAGATACCTATGGGGAGATTGAGCAGAAACAGTTTGTCCTTCATGTCCTTGTTCCGGATCAGGAGATCTACGCGAGGTATGATCCGGAGCTGCTATCCAGAGTCATTCAGAATCTGATTACCAATGCCCTATCTTACAATCCACTCGGGACAGAACTGCGTGTGGAACTCATTCCGCTGGATACCCATGTGGTGATTGAAGTGGCAGATACCGGGGTGGGAATACCCCAAGAACTGTGGTCAACCATCTTTGATCCGTTTGTACGAGGGGATGAGGCACGGACGGCGACCGGAGGCACCGGTCTTGGATTGTCCATCGCACGTCGTAATACGGAGAAAATGGGCGGACGGCTGATCCTTTCCCGGCGTGGGCGGGAGACCACCGTGTTTACCATTCAGATCCCGAATTAAATAAGAGAAGAAATGTCATGTGGAGGGGAATATTTTGTTCAAAGTAAATACGTTTGTCCGGTTCAGTATTGCACTGGCCCTGATATTGGTTAATATCTATTTATTATCACGTGTGAGCTTCATCTTTCAGCCGCTCGTCACCATGATCACGGTCATTACCGTGCCGATGATGTTATCCGTGTTCTTTTATTATCTGCTAAGACCGCTTGTGAATTACATGGAGAAAAAGAAACTGAATCGCACGCTAAGTATTTTGCTAATCTATCTGGTTATTGCTATTCTGGGAGTGTTCTTCATCATTGGCTTATGGCCATCGTTACGTGAGCAACTGATCAATCTGGTCGATAACGCGCCGAATATAATCAATTCATTAAGTGAACAGCTGAGAGAGCTGGAGCAAAATGGTGCCATTCAAGCCTTGTTCCCTGAGGGCTCGACACCATTCTCTCAAATCACGGAGTATATCAACAAAGGATTTAACTTTGTGACGAACTATGTAAGTGGATTTCTCTCACTGGTTTCCAGTTTTGCGATCATCTTGTTTACACTACCTATTATTCTGTTCTATATGCTGAAACAAGGTGAGAAATTTGGCCGTAAACTGGCACATATCGCTCCAAAACGTTTCCAAAATGACAGCCGTGAAGTCGTGCTTGAGATTGATCAGGCACTGAGTGGTTTTATTGTGGGAAGAGTCTTGGTCAATCTGGCGCTGGGTGTATTGATGTATATTGGTTTCCTCATCATTGGACTGCCGTACGCATTATTGTTAACGGTGATCGCGGTCATCATGAACTTTGTTCCATTTATCGGAGCGATTGTGTCGTCCGTGCCTATTGTGATCATGGGTCTCGTGGTATCGCCATCGGTTGCCATCTGGTCTCTGATTATTATTCTCGTCGCTCAGCAGATTCAGGACAACCTGGTAGCACCTTATGTATTCGGCAAAAAGCTGGATATTCACCCGCTCACGACCATCATTCTCGTGTTGGGTGCGGGGGACCTGGGTGGCATTATTGCCATACTGATTATTATCCCGGTCTATATGATCGTTAAAATTCTTTTGGTTCGAATCTATAACATGTTCTTCAAGGACAAATGGCAGAATGCATAGAATTTAAATTATTCGAAGGAGTGGAGCACATGTCTGAAATTATCGAAAAACAATACAATGAACCTGAATATATCGCACCTCAATCTGTTCAATTGGGTACCATTCACATCTCGAACGATGTGCTGTCCAAGATTGTGGGGATGGCTGCACAGAACACGAATGGTGTATCCTCCATGTCCGTTGGACTGACTGAAGGGATTGCCAAGAGTATCAGCGGCAAGAGTCTGCAAAAAGGGATTGATGTGCATGTCAAAGACGATCAGGCAACCATCCAGCTGCGCATCAACATTCAATATGGCAACAAGATGCACGAGGTCTGCCGTGAACTTCAACATAACGTTCAACAGGCTGTAGAGCAATTAGCTGGTGTTATGGTGAATGAAATTAAAGTACAAGTCGTCGGCGTATCCATGCAAGAGACGGTGTAAACGAATGTAAGGAATAACGATTGTAAGGATAAACGATTAGCAAAAACAGCACCTTCCCAATTAGCAACTTAACTGGGAGGGTGCTGTTTTATGTTTGCGGTAGTAAGTGGGAGCTTCGCCCATCACTTTTTTGAACATTTTGGAGAAAAGCAATTGATCTGTATAGCCCACCGAGCGGGCAATATCACCAATGGTCAGATTCGGATCAAGGGTCAATTGGGCTGCCCTGCGCATCCGGTAATGGACCAGATACGACTGAATACTGCTTCCCATCTGATCCTTGAAGAGAGAGCACAGGTAACTGCGCTGCAGACCGACATGGGATGCAACCGATTGAACGGTAATGGCATTGGCATAGTTCATTTCAATGAAGTCCATTACCTGGGTTACGTACGTTTCCTTCGAATAATCCGGCATGGGTTGAAGATGCTCTGAATTAGCCTGATCAATTAAAATGGAGAAGAATTGATACAGCAAACCAGTCATGCTAATCTCCCAGCCTTTGTGGGTATTGCGCGAATGGACCATTCGATGCAGGCAGGATCGCATCTCGTCATCTTCATTGCCCAGATCAAAGATCGGGTGATGCTCTGACAGACAGGCTTGCTGTAAAAAGGATGGGCTATTGCTACCTTGAAAAGCAACCCAACTGTATTCCCATGGGTCATCCTGGTCTGCTTCATAATGCACAACGGAATGCGGAACGATCAGAAATCCTTGTCCTTTGTGCAGAGTATGCGTTTTGCCACCAACTTCGAAGATGCCTTTGCCATTCAAAATATAATGAATTTTGTAATAGTCTCTCATGGCGGGGCCAAAGTGATGACCTGGTGTACAGGCTTCGGTTCCATAATGAAGGAGCTGAAGCTCCTGAAAATGATTGTTCTTAAACATATACGTAATCAAGGTTATTCACTCCTGACGATTTCGTCTCATCTTGCATTTTAACATACTACATATCTGAAAAGATTAAGAATTTAACAATAGTATAGATAGATAGCAATCATTTTTCCATATGGTTATAGTGAAATGCCATATCGTTTTGGCAGAAAAATGTCTAAGATTAAAAGGAATTCAACAAACCTTACAGGAAAGTGAGAATAACGATGCCCTATACTGCGAGTGAACAACGATACGATGAGATGAAATATGTGCGTTCCGGCAAATCTGGAATCAGACTGCCGCAAATTGCGCTGGGTTTATGGCAGAACTTTGGTGGCAACCGTACATTGGATATTCAGGAAGAGATGATTTTGCGTGCCTTCGATCTCGGAATTAACCATTTCGATCTGGCGAATAACTATGGTCCACCTCCAGGATCAGCTGAAGAGAACTTTGGCTTGATTTACAAAAAACATCTGCGTCCTTATCGGGATGAACTGCTTATCTCGTCAAAGGCAGGTTATCATATGTGGAGTGGACCTTACGGCGAGTGGGGCTCCCGCAAAAACCTGATTGCTAGTCTGGATCAAAGTCTTGGTCGGATGGGGCTGGATTATGTAGACATTTTCTATCATCACCGTCCAGATCCGGATACGCCATTGGAAGAAACGATGACGGCACTGGATCATATCGTGCGGCAAGGTAAGGCACTGTATGTGGGCTTATCCAATTATAATGCAGAACAGACGCAAGAAGCGGTAACCATTCTCCGTCGTCTGGGTACGCCATGTCTGGTTCATCAGCCAAACTACTCAATGCTGAATCGTTGGATTGAAGACGGTTTGCAAGACGTACTGGATGAGCAAGGCGTAGGTTCAATTGCATTCTGTCCACTCGGCCGCGGTCAGCTGACGAATAAGTATGTCGATAAGATCAAGGCAGAACGAGCCAATCCAACAGGCCAATTGAAAAAAGAAGCATATACAGACGAGCGGATTGCCAAGTTCGATGCGCTTCAGGCGGTTGCCGAGCGAAGAGGACAGACGATCTCCCAACTGGCTCTGAACTGGATTTTACGCGGTAATCGTGTTACCTCCGCACTGATTGGTGCAAGCCGTGTGTCCCAGATTGAAGAAAACGTGGCTGCGCTCCAGGCACCGGATCTGACAACGGAAGAGCTTAATGAAATTGAGAGCATTCTGGACGGAATGGGTAATTATCCTTGGTAACATACACAGTATAGCTGGGTAAAATTATAGTTAGATTCTCTTATAAAAGTGGCACCTTCCTGACGACCAGGTAGGTGCCACTTTTAGTTATGTCATTTTCTTTATAAGAACAGATCTATTATAATGGGAGTTATCGTTAATTGACCTATGTTTATTTTTTTCAGAATGAGCCTAGTTCATAGCACCTGGTCCTAGGATTTAGGGTATAATATATAGAAGCTTTACATTTGAACTATGAAGGAGAGGCTCCATTTGAACTTTGAACAGTGGATTTCGCCTGAAAGCTATAACCTGACATCCGAGATGGAGAATCATCCATCAGACCGGATTGCACTTAGATGGCTCAGCGATCAACGAGAATTGGAAGAGATTACGTATGGTGATTTATTCAAGCAGGCGAATCGTCTTGCTGGTGGCTTGCGTGAACTTGGACTGGAGAAGGGCGATCGAGTGTTGGTCATGGTACCACGCCGGATTATTGCCTATGTCATTTATATTGCTTGTCTGAAACTGGGGATTGCCGTTATTCCTTCCTCCGAGATGTTACGGGCAAAAGATCTGGAATATCGTCTGCGTCACTCTGAGGCGCGGGCCGTTATTGTATGGTCAGAGACGACCTCGGAAGTGGAAAAGATGGACGCGGATCTGCCGTCACTGGCACATCGCATCGTGGCATCACCGAACGGTGAAGATAGCGTACCTGCCGAAGGTTGGGTCAATGTGCATCAGTTAATGCAGAATCAACCCGACGAGATGGCGGCGGTGGAGACTCACCGTGATGATACAGCAATTCTCGCTTATACCTCAGGCACTACTGGTAATCCCAAAGGAGTTGTACATAGCCACGGTTGGGGATATGCCCATCTGCGGATCGCTTCTTCATTATGGTTGGATATTCAGCCATCAGACACGGTATGGGCAACGGCTGCACCCGGATGGCAAAAATGGATATGGAGCCCGTTCTTGTCGGTACTCGGAAGAGGCGCGACCGGACTGGTCTACAATGGATCATTCCAGCCCAAGCGTTATCTGGAACTGATGCAGGAACATCAGATTAATGTCCTTTGCTGTACACCAACGGAATATCGGTTGATGGCCAAAGCCGATGATCTCGGACACTATGACCTGTCTCATCTGCGCAGTGCCGTGTCGGCGGGGGAACCACTCAATCAGGAAGTCATTGAAATCTTCCAGCGTCACTTCGACCTGACCATTCGAGACGGATATGGACAGACTGAGAGCACGTTGTTAATCGGCAGTCTCAAAGATGCGCCTGTACGCATTGGTTCCATGGGTCAGTCGATTACACCTGGATTGATTGAAATCATTGACGAAGACGGACAACCTGTGCCTGCGGGTGAAGTAGGAGATATCGCGGTACACAAAGAGATGCCAGCTTTGTTCCGTGCCTATTATCAGGATGAGGGACGGAAGGAAGCGAATCAGCGTGGCGATTATTTTGTAACAGGGGACCGTGCACGTAAAGACGAAGAAGGCTACTTCTGGTTTGAAGGGCGCAGTGACGACATCATCATCAGTTCGGGTTACACGATTGGACCATTCGAAGTGGAAGAAGCACTCATGAAACACGTCAGCGTGAAGGAATGTGCGGTGGTTGCAAGTCCGGATGAGATCCGTGGCAATGTGGTGAAAGCATTTGTCGTCCTGCGAGATGATTCGCTGGCTTCACCAGAACTGAAGCGTGAATTGCAGCACCACGTCAAAGAAATCACAGCACCTTATAAATATCCACGTAAGATCGAATTTGTGACGGATCTGCCGAAGACTAACTCCGGTAAAATCCGCCGGATCGAGTTACGTGAACAAGAAAAACGTAATAGTTAAATCGTTTTGTATAAATGAAATTTTAGATATTAAGCCTGCGTAGTGAAAGAGAAGGAATCGATTCTGCAGAAGCGATAGCGGTCGTATTTGTATCCAAATTATAACCTTTGAAAAATACGATGAAGAAAATTTGGAGACAACGACGATCTAAAGAACGATCCTTCGCTGTAACGGCCACTCAGCAGATTCCGAGTCATAATAAAATTTGAAACAGGAGTGAACACAACCATGAGTCAATTTGAACAAACTTTTGAAAAATCGTTGGAACAATACGCAGAACTGGTTGTTAAAGTCGGCGTGAATATTCAAAAAGGACAGGATTTGCTCGTAACTGCCCCTATCGAAACGCTAGAATTCACACGTCTGATTGTACAAAAAGCCTATGCGGCTGGTGCAAACTATGTACAGGTGGACTTCGATGATGACAACATTACCCGCAGTCGTTTCCAGCATGGTTCCAATGACAGCTTCGACTACTATCCAGCGTGGAAAGCGGATATGATGGAGAAATTTGCAGAAGCAGGCGGCGCCACCCTGACGATCAAAGTTCCAGATCCAGAACTGTATAACGGAATTGACTCCGACAGCGTGTCCCGGGCTACCAAAGCGGCTGCTCAGGCACGGAAAGGGTACGCAAAATATACACGTAACCATGAAATTAGCTGGTGTCTGATCAAGGCACCGACCAAGGCTTGGGCGAACAAAGTGTTTGCAGATATCCCGGAAGAAGACCGAATCAACGTGATGTGGGAAACGATCTTCAAAATGAACCGTGTTGATGGCGGAGATGCCGTACAAAATTGGAGAGAGCATCTGGATGCCTTAAATAACATGAGTGATCTCCTGAACAAGAAGAACTACAAGAGCTTGCATTACCGTGCGCCAGGTACAGACCTGAAAATTGAACTAGTCCATAACCACATCTGGGGTGGCGGTGGTGGCGAAAATAAACAAGGCGTATACACGGTTGCCAATATGCCGACTGAAGAAGTATTCACCATGCCTAAGCGCAGCGGAGTGAATGGTTATGTTAGCAGCACCATGCCTCTGAATCTGAACGGGCAACTGGTAGACCAGATGAGAATCACATTCAAGGATGGTCAGGTTGTAGCGTTTACGGCAGCATCCGGTGAAGAGCATCTGAAGAACCTGTTTGCTACGGATGAAGGTGCACGTTATCTGGGTGAAGTGGCTCTCGTACCGCATGACTCCCCGATCTCCAACCTGAATCGCATATTCTACAATACGGGGATTGATGAGAATGCGTCCTGTCATTTGGCCGTGGGAAGTGCGTATCCTTTCAATATGAAAGATGGCACAACCATGTCGAACGAAGAATTGTTGAAGCATGAGTGCAATGTGAGTTTGACTCACGTCGATTTCATGATCGGTTCCGCAGAGCTGGATATCGATGGTGAGTTACAAGACGGTACAATCGAGCCGGTATTCCGTAAAGGCAACTGGGCATTTTAATTTCTTAACAAGTCTTAACTAGCTAGTAGTAGCAGTCGTTAACAAAAAAGTGACTTCAACATGAAGTCACTTTTTTGTTTCCTCGTAACGTGGATTACACGGGTGTTACAGGCACACATATCTCGCAATAATGCTGATTGAGCAGATCCCATCGATACCTTTCCATTACCGGCTTGTTATCCATCCTGTAACCACTTGTTTGCAAATGAGGAATGATCACATTCCATGCATGCTGAATATCTTCTGCCGTGTGCTTCACTTTACAGATGAGATAATCTCCGCCTGATAGCTCGCCAAACTCAATAGAATCATCTTCCAGACGTTCAGATTCAGTAATAACAATAGAGGCATCATATCTACAGTTCTGAGGGGGTGTGCTTGCCGGGTCATCCTGGGGAATACCGAGTAAAATTGCTGATTCATTAAGCAGTTGGTTTTTGTCTGCCCATTGTTTCAACGTATTCATCGCTTGGGCATTAGCTGGACCGTAAGGACCGATTTGTCGAACATAAGCCAGCCGGTATGACGGGAGGTTTTCGATATACATTTCCATGAGAATCTTCCTCTCTGTACGATTTCTCTTACATATTGGATGCTAACATGGTATAAAAAAAATTGCTTAGGTCATTGTTGAATCCCGGCGACGAAACTCATAGAATAGTCAGGCAAGTTGTGTTGGATCTTTCTCATAATTCCAAACTTGTAACGGTGGAACATGCTTGGTGAACAGGCGCTCAGAACCATTGCCGAGGCTCATCTGGACGAGGATATTAATGAATTGGTTTTGGCTGATGCAGAATTTCAGGAAAATCGATACCTTCGATTGGATTATGATGCGGGGATACACCTGCTGGCCGACTATACATATACGCGGAGTTCGACGAGGAATTTCACATGTTGGATACGTTGATCTATGAAACGTATTAAAGCCACGAGATCGTGGCTTTTTTGCTGTGTCATTTATATATTCTGTCATATTATATATTATTCAGCGTGCATTTTGTTGAAGCTAACATATTCGTTAATCGGTTTACGGTAACCGCGTGGGCGCTGTTTGGCTTCCGACTTTTTGCCGATGGTGATCATCATAACCGGTACGTAATGGTTAGGGATATCCAAGCTTCGTTGTAGTTCTTCGGCGTCAAAGCCGATCATTGGACAGGTGTCCCAACCGCGATCCTGAGCAATCAGCATCAATTGCATGGCGGACAGGCTGGCATTGCGAATGGCATCCTCACGTTGGAAGAATCTGCCCCGAGATTCGTAAAATTCGGTGACACTTTGGGATTCCTGCTCATATTGGAAAGGAGTAAGTGCCCCCAGGTTCAGCAACCCTTCGTTAATGGTGCGGATGTGATGGTGTGCGTTGACATCGCCCAATACGATAATGACTGCAGAAGCTGTTTTTACTTTGTATTGCTGGGAAGCTTCATAGACTTTCTCTGTCTGTTCCTCATCTTTAATCACAAGATAGTGTGTATGCTGCAAGTTGAAGGCAGAAGGTGCGAATTTGTTCAGGGCAAACATCTCTTGCAGTTCAGAATCCGATATTTCAATTCCTTCTTCAAAAATAATGGCCGATCTACGGTTTTTGACCAGATTCTCCAACTCACTCATGGTAGTTTCCCTCGCTTATGTATAATTTATAAACTGACTATAACACACCTAGTTACTTTATGTAAGTATTATTTTTGAATAAGACAAGGTTTGGTTGCCATACGCTAAAATAAAACACTAGAGGTGATTCATGAAAGCTTTCATCACAAAATATAAGGGAGGACATAACCCGCATGAATTTCGGGTATATGTGATCCAATCTTCGACGTTAAAACGTTTTGTTGTTATGGAGATTATTCTGGGCTCCATCGTGTACAATGTCGCACTGTATTTGTGCCATAATGCACTGCTCGCTGGAGTAGGCTCTTGGGCTGGAACGGAAAGCCTGAAGAGATTGCCACTGGTCTTTAGGAGAATCGCAGGTACATGATGAGGAGTGAAAAGAAAGATTGGAGCAGAAGAGGGCCAGTTTCGGCCCCATCTTCTGCTTCAGCCATGCTTCTTTTATCTGATCCGATAACTCGCTAAGCTTTGGGGACGGAACCTACCTTATTTGGCACGTTCCAAATACTGCTCCAACGTAAGTTTCTGGTTGGTGATCTCACCAGCAATATATACACCTACATAACGTACATGCCATGGCTCATAAGAGTAACCTGTTAATTTCTCCTGATCTTTGCCGTAACGGATGATGAATCCGTATTTGTGGGCATTGGCTTTCAGCCATTTGCCTTCTTTGGTGTTGCCGAAGCTTTGCTCTAGATCATAACCGGCCGAAGCGCTGGAGATATCCATTGCAAGACCAGTCTGATGTTCACTTTGTCCTGGACGAGCACTTGTTTTGTTGGCAACAGCTTCACCTTTGATGCTGGCATTACGATCAAAAATAGATTTCTGGGTCGCATAAGAGCGATAACCAGACACGGCTTTGATATCAATGCCGTCTTTTTTGGCAGCGGCGAATAATTTTTCAATAGCTGTTGCAGCCACTTTACGCATCTGTTTCTTCGGACTGGAATCTGAGAAACTAAAAGGAATATTAGGTACAACCAAATCTTGAGGTGTATAAGTCGAAGGCAGATTTCTCTTTTTATTGACCAGCACAACTGTACTGGACACATTGGTCACGGTTGCCACATTTTTTATCGTTTTGATTGTACGACCAGGTGCATTATCATGCAGAAATTGAGTGAAGCTGGAGCTTGCCGCAGATGCGATAGGATTCAGGCTTGAAGTAATAGGAAGCGTAGTAAAAGCAGAACTTGCTACAACAGAACCTATGAGAATTGTGGATATGATGGATTTAGAAGTAAAAGATTTCATGATGTGTGTTCCTCCTCGGATTATATGAATCTATATACCGAGTATACTAGAGGATTATATCCATAGGTTCTCCAATTGTTTCCGAGTTGTAAACAAGTTTGCTATATAAGTTGAACCAAAGATATTTACCCTGGACACTACGATGACAGAATAACCTTCCGATCGCTGTTATCCCCAGATTTTACGAATTCCCCTTATGAGGGGAAAATCCGGGGATAGCATATGCTTCCGATGCAGCTTTCTTTCAGAAAGCTTTTAGGCGAACGCTTCGCTTCTTCAGGTTCTTTCTGTCCTCTCCGTCTCGTGTAAATGTTTGTTAAATTTATATAGAGTCTTTTTTTTTGCAACTCTCGTAGAGGCATATAAAGAAAAGAAAAAAAGCCGTTGCATTAGATACAACGGCTTTTGATGTGAAGAGAGATAATACTAGATTACTTCAAGTATGCTGGAGACTGTGTCACAACATGCAGGCGTCAGATCCACCGGAGCTTCCGGCAGCAACAGCACGGGTATCGCGAACGCGAACATTGGCGCTGAGTACACCAGAATCACTGCTTAATTTGAAAGAAGGATAATTCTCTTCCGTATCGAGCTTCATGTGTTGTTCAAGGTTCAGCTGCTGCTTCGGATCAACATAAAACGGGACCAGATTGGTTTCTATCTGCGCGTCGAGAGCTGCAAGTTCGTCTACTATGATAATAGCGATAACTCCGTTACATCCGCAACCTTCCAGGTCATAGATTACTTTGAAATATCCAGGCTGGTCATTCAGGCTTTCCGTCAAACGTTTTGCAGCCAGATCTGTAATTTGAATATACATATGGGTACACTCCTTTATTGTTGTCATGGTTGTATATGGTAAAAGAAATCATTCAGCTTCTATTCCCATTATACCACTTTGGCAAAAATCAAAGCATTTATTTTCTTGACTGATCAGTCCGGAAAAGGTATTCTTTACTTAATGAACAGGGAGGTGAGATCTGAAATTGGGAAGAGCCAAGGAGTTTGACACGGAGACTGTTCTAAGAAAAGCAACGTCTGTATTCGGAGCCTACGGTTATGAAGGCACATCATTGAGCTTACTGCTGAGTGAACTTGGCATTGCGCGGCAAAGCTTGTATGACACCTACGGAACCAAACATGATTTGTTTGTCTCTGCGCTTAAATTCTATATCCAGCAGAAGACAGAGGCGGGGATCAGGCTATTAAACGAATGCACAAGTGTGAGGCAAGGCGTGACACAATTGTTCAACGAAGCGGTTAACGTGTTGACAGACGACGAACGCCGTAATGAATGTTTCATCATTAATAGTGCGGTTGAACAGGCACCACAAAATCATGAAATCGCAGCCTTTATTCAAACGACTAACCAACAAATGGAAGATGTTTTTCATACTGCACTGCTACGAGGTCAGAGGAATGGCGAATTGCAGCAGCATGCAGAGGAAGAATTGCCCGGCCTTGCCCGTTTTCTGAATTATTCTCGACTCTCATTGACCTTTACGGCGAAGAGCGGTGCAAGTGCAGAAGTACTGCGAGAGTTTGTACAGATGACTTTAAGGGCTATGGACTAATGTTTCACATGATTGATCATGAATGCTTATTGGTTTTTTTGAAAATGAACGCTTAGGGCGTTTATTTTTTGAATATTATAGACTGATTGGTCTGGAAAAAGAATATCAAACAAACGAAAGGAGGAATAAAGAGATGACACAATCCCAGCAGCTGGAAGCGGGCAATAGTGTGCCACATCAGATTATGCATGGATTTACTCAATTGCTACTGGAGGGAGAATTGGAACAGTGGTTGGAACTATATACAACTGAAGCTATCTTTGAATTCCCTTATGCACCAGCAGGATATCCTCAGAAACTGGAAGGCAAAGCCGCAATTGCGAATCATCTACATAATCTACTGGGGATGGTTGAAATCCAGCAGTTTTCTGAACCGGTGATTATTGCTGATTCCACGAAACAACAGTTTGTGGCCGAATTTACTTGTAAAGGGCTTTCATTCGTTACAGGCAAGCCATATAACCAAACTTACATCTCTGTAGTGAGCCACAAGAATGGCAAAATTACACATTATAAAGACTATTGGAATCCGATGATCGTAATCGAATCGGACTTGGGAGGAAGTAAACATGATCAATGATAAACCGTTGACACTTATTACAGGCGCTAATGGGAAGACAGGAAGTCGTGTTGCTGCCATTCTTCAAAAGCAACAATATCCGGTGCGTTTGGCAGGAAGAACTAAAGCATCTTTTTCTGGTTCTGGTGATAACTATGTCTATTTTGATTGGTATGATTCTGAGACTTATGCTCCGGCGCTGAAAAATGTGAACCAGGTGTACCTTGTCGTGCCAGTCATGGACATGACCCCAGAAGACGTCATGATTCCGTTCATTAAGGAAGCATTGTGGAGCGGCGTTAAGCGATTTGTCTTGCTTGGCAGTGCTTCAGTTGATGAAGATGGTCCTATATTTGGCAAAGTACATCAGTATCTAAAAGCGCATGCTCCGGAGTGGGCTGTACTACAACCGTCCTACTTTATGGAGAACTTTACGGAGGGACCACATCGGGAGACGATGAAGCAATTCGGTAAAATCTACAGTGCTGCGGGTGAGGGTAAAATCGGTTTTGTCAGCGCAGATGATATTGCAGCTGTTGCCTTCCGAGCCCTGACAGATATGGTCCCTCATAATACAGCCCATATCACTACGGGACCGGAAACATTGTCTTACGGGCAGGTTGCCGACATCATTAGTCGTATGCTGGACCAGTCTATTCAACATGAATCTTTGTCCGATGATGAATTGAGGAACAGCATGATTCAAGCCGGGATGCCCGAAGACTATGCAAAAACTCTGGCTGGGTTGGATATTTTCATCCGTGAAGAAGGCCGAGAAGATCAAGTAACGGATACCGTGCTGAGATTGACGGGGAATAGCCCCATTAGTATCAGCCGATTATTTAATCGCTTTATACAATAAAATCGTATTATAAAAGAATAGTAGAAATATTGGAAGAAATTCTGTTGAGTAACAAGAAGGCGGTGCCTAAAGGCCCGTCTTTTTTTGCTGATTTATCAACCATTGGAGATATCCGTTCTTGTACGATTGGGTAACAATCGCATTGCAGCTGTTCAATAGAATGATTATATGGGGGTGCTTTTGGGGAAATAGATGAGAATGAATGTTTGATAAAGGAGAAGAGTCTGAATGATTCAGTTCGAAAATGTATCTAAACAATACCCTGATGGAACTACAGCTTTGCGTCAGGTTAACCTCAACATTAACAAGGGAGAATTGTTCGTCATGATTGGTCCAAGTGGATGTGGCAAAACCACCATGCTCAAAATGATCAATCGCCTGATTGAACGTACAGATGGAACGGTGCGCATTAATGATCGTCTAATCGATGAGTACAACATTCATGAATTGCGCTGGAATATTGGATATGTGCTTCAACAGATTGCATTATTCCCGCATATGACCATTGCCGAAAATATTGCGGTTGTCCCAGAACTTCGGAAATGGAAGTCAGATCAAATCAAGGAGCGCGTCCATAATCTGCTGGACATGGTTGGATTGCAAGGAGATACGTATAGTGACCGCAAGCCTGCCGAACTATCCGGTGGACAGCAGCAGCGAATTGGTGTGTTGCGTGCGCTCGCTGCCGATTCCCGAGATTGTATTGATGGATGAACCGTTCAGTGCACTCGATCCGATGAGCCGCGAGAAATTGCAGGACGATATTCTGGATATCCAGCGTCAGATGAAGAAAACGATTGTATTTGTCACCCATGATATCCAGGAAGCGATGAAGCTGGGGGATCGCATCTGCATTATGAAGGATGGAGAAGTATTGCAGGTAGGTACTCCGGAAGAGTTAATCCAGCAGCCAGCCAATGACTTCGTACGTGAGTTTGTCGGAGATACTAATGCCGATATGAGTTCACAATCTGGATTCGATCTCGAATCAATCATGTCACCACTCTCACCTGGTCATGTGCCAAAATCAGCCAAAACGGCCGTTCCTGTATCCATTTCGTTAACGGAGTTGGTTGATATCATGGCTTCCCATGACCATCTGCTGGTTGAAAGTAACCGCCAGATTATTGGCGAGATCAGTCGAGCTGATCTGATGAGATATTGGTCCGATCAGTTACAAGAGCGAGGTGATGGACATGAGTAGATTCACGGAGGTGTTCAGCGAGCGTAAAGGTCAGTTATTGTCTGCTCTTCTTGAACATATTCAGATCTCATTTATCGCGTTGTTCTTTGCAGTCCTTATCGCTATACCGCTTGGTATCTACTTGACACGCAAGCCAAGAGTCGCTGAACCGATTATTGGAGTTACGGCTGTATTGCAGACGATACCGTCCTTGGCACTTCTCGGATTGCTTATTCCGTTATTCGGTATTGGCACACTTCCTGCAATCATTGCATTGGTGGTGTATGCGCTGCTTCCGGTACTTCGCAATACGTACACTGGCATCACCGAAGTCGATTCTTCCATGGTCGAAGCGGCGAATGCGATGGGCATGAACAGTCGACAACGTCTGATCAAAGTGGAACTGCCACTCGCGATGCCTGTCATTATGGCCGGAATTCGGACCGCGATGGTCCTCATCGTAGGAACGGCAACACTTGCTGCCTTGATCGGCGCAGGAGGCTTGGGTGGCTTAATCTTGCTGGGCATTGATCGGAACGATACAGCATTGATCATCCTTGGTGCTATTCCAGCCGCATTGTTGGCCATTTTGTTTGATGTACTGCTTCGCCAGTTCCAGCGCTTGTCATTCAAGAAAACATTGGTTACCTTGGGTTCGCTGGCTCTGATCGCGATACTTGTGATCACCATTCCCTTTTTTGCGCGGGGAGGACAGAAGGATCTCGTGATTTCCGGGAAACTGGGGGCTGAACCCGAAATCCTCATTAATATGTACAAATTGCTAATCGAAAAAGACACAGACTTAACGGTTGAATTGAAGCCTGGATTGGGCAAAACGCCATTCCTGTTCAATGCCCTCAAGTCGGGCGATATCGATATCTATCCTGAATTTACAGGGACAGCTATCTCCGAATTCATGAAGGAAACGGCTGTGAGTACGGATCGGACAGAGGTCTACGAACAAGCCAGAGACGGAATGTTAAGCCAGTTCAACATGGTGCTGCTGAACCCTATGGATTACAACAATACGTATACATTGGCGGTTCCACAGAGCATCGCAGATCAATACAGACTCAAGGCCATTTCGGATCTAAAACCGGTAGAGCAACAGATCAAAGCAGGATTTACGCTGGAATTCTCTGATCGGGAAGACGGATATCTTGGCATACAGAAGAAATATGGCATACAATTCCCGAACGTGGCGACAATGGAACCCAAGCTTCGCTATGGTGCTCTTCAGCGCGGAGATATCAATCTCGTTGATGCTTACTCCACAGATAGTGAGTTGAGACAGTATGAACTCGTTGTGCTGGAGGATGATCAGGAATTGTTCCCGCCTTATCAAGGCGCGCCGATGCTTCGTAAAGAGACGGCAGATCAGTATCCACAACTGGTTGAGGTGCTGAATCAGCTTACTGGCAAAATTACGGATGATGAGATGCGTCAGATGAACTATGACGTGAACGTAGTGGGAGAGAATCCTGAACAGGTTGCAGCAGAGTTCCTTAAACAGGCTGGATTGCTGTAACTTCGGCATCCCTGCAATAGATGTACCAAGAGGATGAGGAGGAACCATGATGACTCAAGAAACCTATGACCTGATTGCAATTGGAACAGGAAGCGGAGCAAGCTCTGTAATCACCCGTTGCGCTGAAGCTGGATGGAAAATCGCTGTGATTGATGAGCGTGAGTTCGGAGGAACCTGTGCATTGAGAGGCTGTGATCCCAAGAAAGTACTGACTGGAGCGGCTGAGCTGATTGACTGGAATGAACGGATGCAAGGGAAAGGAATTCAAGGACAGGCAAGAATAAACTGGTCTGATCTGATGGCATTTAAGCGGACTTTTACCGAGAGTATTCCTAGAGCAAGTGAGGATCGATTCAAGCAGGCCGGAATGGACACGTTCCATGGAAAAGCTTCATTTGTCGATGAAGAACACATTCAAGTCGGAGAAGAAATCCTTCATGGCAAACACATCCTGATTGCTACCGGTGCAAGGCCTGCGCCACTTCAGATTGAGGGTTCTGAGCATCTCATATATAGTGATGATTTTCTGGATCTGGAACAGCTGCCGGATCGATTAGTTCTGGTAGGGGGTGGATATATGGCATTTGAGTTTGCGCATATTGCGGCCAGAGCCGGGACGGAAGTCCATATCCTGCATCGGAGTGAAGAACCGCTAAAATCATTTGATGCAGAGCTGGTGGAATCTCTGTTACAAAAATCGAAAGAGATCGGCATCCACGTTCATCTGAACGCGGAGGTGAAGTCCATACGACAAGTGGGGGATGCTTACGTCGTTCATGGCACACGCAATGGTGCAGACCACCAGTGGCAGTGCGGACTTGTCGTTCATGGAGCAGGGCGCATTCCCAATGTGGATGGACTTGAATTGGAGAAAGGTAACGTCAGGTACAGCAAAAAGGGGATTGCAGTGAACGAGTATTTACAAAGTGAAAGTAATCCAAGAGTGTATGCTGCTGGCGATGTGACCGACACAAAAGGGTTGCCTTTGACTCCATTAGCAGGTCAGGAATCGCGGGCCGTATCGTTCAATTTGTTGCAGGGCAATCAACACAAACCGAATTATAAAGTAATGCCTTCCATTGTGTTTACTGTCCCTGCACTTGGAGCTGTAGGGATGAGCACGGAACAAGCCAAGAAAGAAGGCTATGATGTGCAGGTAAATGATATGTCGAAATGGTATACTTACAAGCGAACTCATGAAAAAATGGCTATGGCCAAAGTGGTGATCGACAAACCAACGGGCCGCATTCTAGGTGCGCATGTGCTCGGAAGCAAAACAGAAGAATTGATTAACCTTTTTGCGATGGCGATTCAGTTCAATCTGACTACAGACCAGTTAAACAGCATGAATTTTGCGTATCCTACGGCTGCTTCGGACCTGAGTTCTCTAATATAGAAGTGATGATGAGCCCCCCTTTGGGACTAAAGGAAGGATGAGAATAACGATGTCATCGGAGTTTATCGGATTTCATACAGGCAAGTGGACTACGGAACCCGTTACTGCACGGATGGACAGGGATCGTTTCGTTGTGGAAGCTCAGGAAGGCAGTGACTTCTGGGAGAACACATTCTATGGATTCTGTCATCGGAATGGACACGCTATGCTTGCTCCATGGGATGGAAGTGAAGCGATTGAAGTATCGTTTGATCTAAGCTCATTCACCGAATTATATGATCAGGCTGGATTAATGTTATGGCATGGAGACGATCAATGGATCAAGGCTGGTGTTGAGGTCAATGATGGCGTAGTTCATGTTGGAGCCGTCGTGACCAATACGTATTCGGATTGGTCACTCTCGCCTGTACCAGAATGGGGTGGACGAATCGTAACGATTAGAGCCTCTTACAGTAACGAAGCAGTCGTCATTCGTGCTCGGACAGATGAGCATCCTTGGCGAACAATACGAGTTGCACGATTTGCCCATCCAAACAACAAGCACGCGGGTCCATTTCTGTGTTCACCCAAGCGGGCAGGTTTCGAGGTAGCCTTTACCAAGTGGAGTTCCACGGCACCTGATGAAGACTTGCATACAGATCCACCAATAACTGATTAACAACTAGTGTATCTACCTTAGAAAGTAAAACAACACAAATAGGCAAGTCTTCCACGAGTAGAGGATTTGCCTATTTGTGTATTGAACATTGAATTTTGAACAACCTGGACCGGATTCATCAAGTTCTTTTGAGTTTACAGCGAAGGTTCCTTGCGAACGTTATTGAGATTAACGTTTACTTGCTTGAGTCCGTATCCAGAGACTGGGGTTCATTCTCTTTCTCACTCTCATCATCCGTCGACTCATTCAACTCACGCATACGCTCCTCGTAATCATCCAGGAACCATAACGGGTCCATGTTATCTTCTTCACCGTTGTAATTAATCACGATTTCATCGCCAGCCTTGATGTCTGTATACGCATAGAAGTCAAAAGTATGGTTTTCAAAGTTGATATCATACGTTGCGTTAGGTTCATAGGAGTGGTTGATCAGACTGCCGTAGCCGAGCAGAATCGCGGTGTGATTCGCCCCATATTCGAACACGTAATCTTCCAGAATCGTTTTCTCGACATGCTCATGGTCTTCATTCGGGTAAGGCACAACGGGTGCCTGATGGATCAGCGTTCCCTTGGCAATATCAACGGTAGCAAATACTCCGCGATTAAATTCACCGCCATCACCCAACTTGGATTGTTTTACTTCGATCATAATCTTCACCTGATGCTCCTGTGGGAGCTCCGTTCTATATAGTAGTCATTCGTTAAGGCAAAATTTTACCCCATACTTTCATATAAGGCAAATTTCAGCCAAAAAGGTGGAATAATTTTTAATATGGCGTTGAGTTGTGCAGGATATAACGCTTATAATATACAAAGAATTAAGTCTATATAGAAAAGGTGTCATGAATGAGCATATTAAATGTAGAAAAATTAAGTCACGGTTTTGGTGACCGTGCTATCTTTAACGACGTTTCATTCCGCCTGTTGAAGGGCGAACATATTGGTCTGATCGGGGCCAATGGTGAAGGTAAATCCACCTTCATGAACATTATTACAGGAAAACTTCAGCCGGATGAAGGCAAGGTGGAATGGTCCAAACGGATGCGTGTTGGTTATCTGGACCAGCATGCTGTATTGAATAAAGGCCAATCGATCCGTGACGTACTTCGCGGCGCGTTCCAGTATTTGTTTGACATGGAACAGGAAATGAATGATATGTATGGCAAAATGGGCGATGTAACGCCGGAGGAACTTGAACAACTGCTTGAAGACGTGGGTACGATTCAGGACACGCTGACGAACCAGGATTTCTACATGATCGATGCCAAAGTGGATGAAACCGCACGTGGTCTGGGTCTGACAGATATCGGTCTGGATAAAGACGTCAATGACCTGAGTGGTGGACAGCGTACCAAAGTACTGCTTGCCAAGCTGCTGCTGGAAAAACCCGATATTTTGCTGCTCGATGAGCCTACGAACTATCTGGATGAATTGCATATCGAATGGCTGAAACGCTATTTGCAGGAATATGAGAATGCATTTATCCTCATTTCTCACGATATTCCGTTCCTGAACAGTGTAATCAACTTGATCTATCACATGGAGAACCAGAATCTAACCCGCTATGTGGGCGATTATGATCATTTCCAGGAAGTGCATGAGATGAGAAAACAGCAGCTTGAGTCGGCGTACAAACGCCAACAACAAGAGATTGCTGACCTCAAGGATTTTGTAGCGCGTAACAAAGCAAGTGTTGCTACACGCAATATGGCGATGTCCAGACAGAAGAAACTCGACAAGATGGATGTCATCGAAATCGCCAAGGAGAAACCGAAACCGCAGTTCAACTTCCGTGATGCAAGAACATCCGGCAAGCTCATTTTCGAAACCAAAGGTCTTGTGATTGGATACAACGAACCGTTGTCCAGACCACTGGATCTGCGTATGGAGCGTGGACAGAAGATTGCCCTCGTTGGTGCGAACGGAATCGGTAAAACAACTCTGATGCGCAGTATTTTGGGTGAAATTCAGGCTCTGGAAGGAACCGTTCAACGCGGCGAACATCTGGAGATCGGTTACTTCCAACAGGAGATGAAGGAAGCGAACTACAATACCTGTATCGAGGAGATCTGGCAGGAGTTCCCTTCGTATACCCAATTCGAGGTGCGTGCTGCACTTGCAAAATGTGGTTTGACTACAAAACACATTGAGAGCAAGGTAGCTGTACTAAGTGGTGGCGAGAAAGCCAAAGTTCGTCTCTGTAAGCTGATCAATAATGAAACCAACCTGCTTGTGCTCGATGAGCCGACGAACCATCTGGACGTAGATGCCAAGGAAGAGTTGAAACGTGCGCTCAAGGCTTACAAAGGCAGTATTCTTCTGATTTCCCACGAACCCGAATTCTACCGTGATGTGGTTACGGAGACTTGGAACTGTGAGTCGTGGACAACGAAAGTATTTTAAGGTAATTCGAGGGAGCTTGCGAACAAGCTCGAACGGTGAGAAAAGGCGCGAATTTTGCTTGCAAAACAGGCAGAACTCGCGCCTTTTTTGTATGGTTCTAACGAAAAATGTCCAAGTTGAATTCGTGGTTGACAGCGTTAATAAGCCAATAATATAATTCAGGAAAACGATTACATTTGCATAGTAGAAACCTGTTTTACTGTATAGGGGCAAGGAAGACACGGTATTCCGCATGGGTATCATTGCACTTAGAAGGGAAGACGGGTCTTTTTTTGCCCTTCAATGAAACCGGTTTCATTGAAATGAGGAGGTGGACAAAAGCTCGTTACTGACCGCTGGCTGCTGAGGACAGGCCGGACAACAACACCGCGCCTTCAAGAACGATGCTTTCATCTTCCAAGCCAAAGGAGAGAATGAACATTGGATAAACTCAGGAAACCCATGATTTTCATGTTATCTGCGACACTTGCGCTATCCTACGGACCATTGATGCTGCCGAGTAAGGCATATGCCGATCTGAACAGAATCCCGGCTACGTTGCTGCAGGACGATTTTTCAGATGGCGATTACACATCATCCCCTATGTGGAACGTAAGCTTAGGCAATTGGGAAGTGATCGCGGACCCGACAGATGCGTCCAACTCCACGCTTTTCCAGAGCGATACCAACGAAGGCATCATCTCCACTGAAGACCCCATGACGGATATGACCGTGTCCATGCGCTTTTACACGGGAGAAGGTCAGGGGTATCCGGGAATATTGCCGCGGTTTCAGGATAAGAGCAACTTTTACTATTTTCAGATGCAAGTTCCTAACAATAAACTCGTTTTCTCCAAACGGGTTAACGGGACAGATACACCTTTGAAAACGGTGGACTATGCGTTTGCCAAAGATTCGTGGTACACACTCAAAATAGTGCTATCGGGTACAACGATTCGCGGGTATATCGCCGAAAGTGGCTCCGATCGGTTGGTATTCGATCTGGTCGATACTACATACGGGTCAGGTAGCGTTGGCATTCGAAATAAATGGCAATCGGTACATGTAGATGACGTGACCATCGCCGAGCAGCCTCCAGAGAACGATATTGGGATCATCATTGCAGAGCAGACGGGATCTTCGGTTTCCCTGCAATGGTCTGAAATCTCAGGTGCAACAAGCTATCGCCTCTATCGTTCGACTAGCTCCGAAGGCGGTTATGCCCTGGTTAACAACACCGGGTCTCTGACTTATACAGATGAAGGATTAAGCGCGGATACGGTGTATTATTACAAGCTGGCTTATGAATACGGGGGTCTAACTGAGTCCTTGTGGTCTGCGCCGATTGAAGTCCGAACGACAGCAGCTGCACCGCAGGCTCCGGCTGAATTGAAGGCTATAGCACTTAACGCGACCAGCGTTCAGCTGTCTTGGCCCGCTGTGGATAAGGCGACTGGTTATCGCGTGGTTCGTGCCGAGGTTGGCAGCGACCAATACGAGCAGGTTTACGAAGGTAAAGGGCTCACATTCACGGATCAGGCACTTGAGCCGGGCAACAGCTATAGCTATCACGTAACGGCCTTGAATGCAGCTGGAGAATCAGCAGTCACTGTTGTAGAAGTCACGACGTACGCCATTGACTCTCCTGCAGCGTTTACTGCCACAGCTGTGACGGATACTTCAATCTCTCTGGGGTGGAATGTCCTGCCTGGATCTGATGTAACGTATACCGTGTCCCGTGCAACCAGTGCAACGGGTACGTATCAGCAGGTGTACAGTGGCAATGAAAGCACGTTTACCGATAGTAGTCTGACAATGGGCACGGGATATTTCTACATGATCCAAGCTATGGTGGATGGAGTTGATTCCCCAGCATCTGCGCCGTTGGGTGTTGCCACAATCCGCACAAGCATTACACCGGGACAATTGTGGCCGGATCTGGAGGGCAAGCCGATTGATGCGCATGGGGCAGGCTTTTTCTATGATGAACAGACAGAGACTTATTACTGGTATGGCGAGTATCATAAGGGCGGATGGCCAGCTGTTGGTGTGCGTGTGTACTCATCCAAGGATCTGTTGAACTGGACGGACGGAGGCATGGCTTTAACGACGCTTCAATCGATGGATGATTTTGATAATGATCCGTTGATCTCCGAATTGTATGCGGGGCGTGAGGATCGCGTGGATATCTGGGCAGATATCCGCAGAGGGCGGATCATTGAACGGCCGAAGGTCATCTACAACGACAAAACGAAAAAATACGTGATGTGGGCCCACATGGACGGCGACAAGGACCCCTATAACGATAATGCGAACTACGGTAAAGCGCGGGCCGGTTACGCGATCAGTGACTCTCCGACAGGGCCTTTCGTGTATCAGAAGAGTTACCGGATGGACAGAGCGCCCGAAGGAGAAAAAGATTTCTTCCCAAGCGACCGGGGGATGGCACGGGATATGACGTTGTTCAAGGACGACGATGGTACCGGATATCTGATCTACTCCAGTGAGGAAAACCTGACGCTGTATATCTCCAAACTGACAGAAGACTACAGTGACGTAACAGGGTGGCATAAGGAAGGACGAACGGATGACAAAGGAAACCCGGTACGGGATTCCACCTATCAGGCACAATACGGCGTCGATTACGTGCGGGTGTTCCCGGGAGGACAGCGCGAAGCGCCGGCGATGTTCAAGTATCAGGGGAAATATTATATTTTGACCTCTGGAGCTTCCGGCTGGGCCCCTAACGAAAACAAAGTGACGGTGGCGGACAGCATTTTTGGCCCGTGGTCAACGCAGACCAATCCGTTTGTGCGCACGTTACCGAGCGATCCCGATCCAGGCAAGGCATTCGGTACGCAGACCACATCGGTTATTCCGGTCGATCCGGAAAAAGGCAAGTTTATTTACGTGGGCGATACGTGGAACGGTGGCAATTTCTCGAATGACGCTGCAAAATACGTTTTCTTGCCAATTGAGTTTGGAATAGGCTCCGACATTGCCATCAAGTGGTATAACAGTTGGACACCTGATCTGCTGAATTCGATGGGTAAGGTGGATATCGCTGATCCGTTGCCAGAAGCCGTGGCGCTAGGCAAAGTACCATCCCTGCCAACAACATTGAATGTGCGCGACGGTGGTGAACTGGTGTCAACGCCAGCAGTATGGACAATTGATAACCGGGCCATGACAGCAGAAGATTTTGCTAAACCAGGACCGCTCACGTTACAGGTCACTACACCGGAATATAACAACAAAAAGCAGGCGGTTCGTGTAAACGTTATTCCGGAGAATACACTTTATTTCGTGAACAGCGGAGGTTACGAAACGGCTGATTATAGTCTCATGGGCGCCTATATGAAAGGAACGCTTGCCAACCCCGGAACGGCGGATCAGATGTACGCTCCGGCCGAGGGACGCAATTGGGGTTATGTCAGCGCAGATGCACTGGCATCCGGTTCGAATGGCGGGGATATATTCTCGACCGTACGTTATCTGAACGGTGGCAATGTCAGCAATTCTCCTAAAGGCACGGACTTAACCTATACATTTGATGTGCCGAACGGGACATACGATGTGTACGCCGGATTCAACGATCCGTGGACAAATGCATCGCGCAGAGCGAATTTCCTTATCAATGGCACCAACACTGGTGCAGTCACTTTTACACCTGCCAGTGTGAGAGCACATCAAGGCATTAGTGTGTCGGACAATAAGCTGGAGCTGACCGTACGCAACACGGCATCACAGGACCCGATGATTAGTTGGATTATGATCGTTAAGCCAGATGCCACGCCACCTGTCAATGAGAGTGCTGGTCTCAATGCTGATGCGGTGGATTCAACGAGTGTGACGCTTCACTGGGATGCTCGTCTTGGTGCAGCAAGCTATAAGCTCTACGGCTCAGATCGTGATCAAGGTGAGTATAAGGTGGTCTATAGCGGCAATGGTCGGGAGTACACCGATAATGAACTGACCCCCGGCACAGATTACTTTTACAAAGTGGAAGCTTTTGATGCGTCGGGGCAATCCGTGAGCGGTTTATCTTCCGCTTATCAGGTGCATACGGTTCAGCAGACCGCTGCCGATATAGCTACAGGCATTACGGCACTGGAACAGCCTTCCGCAGGTGCGAAGAAACTGAAGTTACCGGTAGTGCCGCAAGGTTTCACGGTGACGATTGCTTCCAGTTCGGTACCGTCCGTCATTCAAACCGATGGAACGATTGTCCCGCCATCCAAGGAAATAACAGTAACACTGGAGTTGGAAATTACTCGAACTTCTGATGACAGTAAAGCTCTGACTGTGCCGTTGACGGTGAAGGTGCTCGCATCTGTTCCTTCCCCCGGAGGCACGGACCCTGGTTCGGGCGGTAGTCCAGGCGGCAATTCCGGTGGTAATCAAGGAAATGGTTCTGGTTCTGCCAACAATGGCGGTCAATCAGGGAGTGGCAGTGTCAATACAGAAAATCCTGTGCCACAACCTGAACCGCAGAAAGACCGCTCCGTTCTGGAGCTGCAGGGGCAGACTGACCAGAAGGGTGTAGTGCAGTCCAAAGTGGATGTTTCAACGATTAAAGATGCTTTTAAAGTTGCCCCTTCAATGGATGCGGGTCAGCGCTTGGTCGAACTTCGGCTGAAGCCGGTCTCAGGAGCAACCGCATATGAACTGTCCCTGCCTGTCTCTGCGTTGTTGGATCAAGACGAATCACACATGCTTAACATCGTTACGGAACTGGGGACGTTGAAGCTTCCTGCACAGCTGATACCGAAGGATATGGTGGGTGACGAGATCGCATCAGTCCGATTGGTTAGAACGGAGCTGCCAAAAACAGTCGCAGATCAGCTTGGTACCCAGCATGGAGTCCAGCTGGAACTCCAACTGGATGGTCATCCATGGCCATCGGGAAGCGAGTTGATGCTGCGTCTGCCTTACCAATCATCAGACGATACGCAACAGGATCGAATTATAGCGTTTGTCATTGGCGCGAACGGTGTGGCAACTCCATTGCCGCAAAGTCATTACGATCCAAACAGCGGGGAGATTGTATTTTCCGTGACGTCACTTGCAGGAAATTATGCTGTTGTGTCTGTCGGACAGACCTTCACTGACCTTACAGAAGTGCAGTGGGCCAAGAAAGCGATGGAGGCGCTGGCTGTCCGAGGTGTGATTGATGCCAAGGCAAGCGGTGATTCCAGCCAGTTGCATCCAAAAGAAGAGATGACCCGCGGCCAATACGTACAGTGGCTGATGACTGCACTGGGCTTGAATGCTGCATCTGGTAATGCGTTCTCTGATGTGAGCGAAACGTCTTCATACTACGAAGCGGTTACAGCTGCTCGTTCACTAGGCATCACCAGTGGTACCGGTGACGGACGCTTCTTGCCAGAGTCAACAATTACTCGTCAGGAAATGATGACGTTGACTGTGAGGGCCCTTGCAGCGGCTGGACTGGTTGACGCTGAGTCGGCTGCATCGGATAGTCTTACCCTTTTCCGCGACGCTTCTACGATTGGTCCTTACGCCCGGGAGAGCGTGGCATTGCTTGTAAATCTGGCTATTGCCCGGGGGTATAACGGCGAGGTGAAACCTCTTGCCGAAGCAAATCGAGCTGAAGCGGCTACGATGTTATATGCGATGATGAGCAAACTGGTATGGAATAACTGACGATATACAAGAATTGTGGAGTGTGAAAAAGAAGGCTTACTTTGACCTGAAACGCAGGTCGGAGTAAGCCTTCTTGCGTTACCTTAACAGAGATGGATTCGCACATATTGTTCCTTTATCAGCGAAACTGATAAATGTCATAAAATCATTGAAATTGACCCTAAACACCCGGTGTGTTAGGTTTTAGAGAGAGGAAATTAAATTAATGTGATCATTTTAGTCGGAATTAAAATCGAAGCAATGCGCGAGGTGGAAAATAGTGGAACTTCAAGTGACAAACAGCCCTTTTAATCAAGAACAAGTTGAACTGCTTAATCGTCTTATTCCTACATTGACCGATGGACAACGGACTTGGTTGAGTGGATATATTGCAGCAATCCAGGCAAGCGCTACAATGGCGGCTCCGGCAAACCTGGTACAGGCTGCACCAACTACAGGTATTGCGCCTGTAAGTGCTCCTCCAGTTTCCCGGGAAGTCACCGTACTCTTTGGTTCACAAACCGGCAATTCAAGTGGCCTGTCGAAGAAGCTGGCCAAGAAGCTTGAAGAGCAAGGCCTTCAGGTCACATTATCATCGATGGGAGATTTCAAACCGAACGGACTTAAGAAAATTGAAAATCTCCTCATCATCGTCAGTACCCACGGCGAGGGTGAACCACCCGATAATGCGATTCCGCTGCATGAATTCCTGAACAGTAAACGGGCTCCGAAGCTTGAAGGACTTCGTTACTCAGTTTTGGCCCTAGGGGACACCTCTTATGAGTTCTTTTGTCAAACGGGTAAAGACTTCGACAAGCGTTTGCAGGAGCTGGGTGCTACAGCCCTTGTACCACGCGTGGACTGTGATGTAGACTTTGATGAAGCAGCGGCGGAATGGATGAATGAAGTACTGGCCTCATTAAGCAGCACATCGGCTGCTGCAGGTACAGTAACCACTGAAGCTGTTACCGCTGTGGTGAGCGGCGGGGACTCCGAATATGATCGCACGAATCCATTCAAGGCAGAGGTACTGGAAAATCTCAATCTGAATGGCAGAGGATCAGACCGTGAAACACGCCACATTGAGTTGTCTTTGGAAGGCTCCAACCTGGATTATGAGCCAGGTGACAGCCTTGGTGTATTCCCTGAGAATCACCCACGCCTCGTGGATGAAGTCATTGCAGCCATGGGATGGAATGCCGACGAGCGTGTTACCGTGAATAAAAACGGGGATCAGGCTTCTGTGCACGAAGCATTGCTGCGTTATTTTGAGATTACAGCCGTAACGAAACCGGTTGTGGAACAACTGGCGAAACTGAACCCTGGGAGTGGCCTGACAGCGTTACTCGCAGATGATTCCGAATTCCGCAAGGTCATGAATAGCTGTGATCTGCTGGATCTGGTTCAGGATTATAATCTGAAAGGCATTCCTGCCGGAGAATTCGTAGCTGCTCTTCGCAAAATTCCGGCACGCCTGTACTCCATAGCGAGTAGTTCGAAGTCTTTCCCGGATGAAGTTCATCTGACCGTTCGTACGGTACGTTATGAAGCGCGCGGCAGAGAGCGTTACGGTGTATGCTCGGTACATCTGGCTGAACGAATCGAAGCTGGCGACACCTTGCCTGTATATATACAGCATAACCCGAATTTCAAACTGCCTGAGAACCCGGACACGCCGATCATCATGGTTGGCCCAGGTACAGGCGTTGCGCCATTCAGATCTTTCCTTGGTGAGCGTGAAGAAACAGGAGCAGAAGGCAAGACATGGCTGTTCTACGGGGATCAGCATTTCTCCACCGACTTCCTGTACCAGACCGAATGGCAGCGTTGGCTCAAAGATGGTGTACTCACGAAGATGGATGTAGCCTTCTCCCGTGATACGGAACAGAAAGTATATGTACAACATCGCATGCTGGAGCACAGCAAAGAGTTGTACCAATGGCTCCAGGAAGGGGCAAGCGTATATATCTGTGGTGACGAGAAAAAAATGGCACATGATGTGCATGCTGCACTTACCACGATTCTTGAACAAGAAGGCGGCTTATCGCCTGAACAGGCATCGGAATATCTGACACGGTTGCAACAGGATAAACGTTATCAGCGGGACGTCTATTAATTACCGGCCCAGCCGGATTGCATCATCCCGCAGAGACGAGAGGAGAAAGCAGTATGGCTTATAATAACTTACTTAACCCGCAGCGCACGAATAGTGATGTGGAAGATATAAAGATCAAGAGTGATTACTTGCGCGGAAGTCTGACCGAAACGTTGGCTGATCGCATCACGGGTGCGATTCCAGAGGACGATAACCGACTGATGAAGCATCACGGCAGTTACATGCAGGACGATCGTGATCTGCGTAATGAGCGTCACAAATCCAAGCTGGAGCCTGCCTATCAATTCATGCTACGTGTACGTGCTTCCGGTGGTATTGTGACTCCAGAGCAATGGTTGATGATGGACCGTGTGGCACATAAATATGCGAATGAGACGATTCGTCTGACCACACGGCAGTCTTTTCAGCTGCATGGCGTACTCAAGTGGGATCTTAAGAACACGATCCGTGAAGTGAACGATTCGTTGCTAAGCACACTCGCTGCATGCGGTGATGTGAACCGTAACGTGATGTGTAACCCGAATCCGAATCAATCCGATGTGCATGCTGAAGTGTATGAGTGGGCTTGTCAGGTGAGTAATCATCTGGATCCTCGCACGCGGGCTTATCATGAGCTGTGGCTGGACGGAGAGAAAGTGATTGATTCCCAGGATTCTGACGAAGAGGTTGAACCGATCTATGGCAAAGTGTATTTGCCACGTAAGTTCAAAATCGGCATTGCTGTACCACCATCCAATGATGTGGACGTCTTTTCACAGGATCTCGGCTTTATTGCTATTGTGGAGAACGGTAAGCTGCAAGGCTTCAACGTTTCGGTTGGCGGTGGCATGGGCATGTCTCATGGTGACTCAAAGACCTATCCTCAGGTGTCCAAAGTCATTGGGTTCTGTACGCCGGAGCAAATGATTGATGTTGCGGAGAAAACAGTCATGATTCAGCGCGATCATGGAGATCGTGCCGTTCGTAAACATGCTCGTTTCAAATATACGCTGGATGACCGTGGTGTGGAGTGGTTCATTGAAGAGTTGACTACCCGTTTGGGTTGGAAACTGGATGCAGCACGTCCTTATCATTTTGAGACGAACGGAGATCGATATGGTTGGGTAAAAGGTAATAATGGCAGATGGCACTACACGCTGTTCATTCAGAATGGCCGGGTAAAAGATGTAGATGGCTATCCGCTCATGACGGGTCTGCGTGAAATTGCCAAAGTGCACACGGGTGATTTCCGTCTGACGGCGAACCAGAATCTGATCATCGGTAATATCAGCAGCCAGAAGAAGAAAAAGATCGAAGCGCTGATTCAACAATACAATCTGACCGATGGTGCGCATTACTCTGCGCTGCGCAGAAGTTCGATGGCTTGTGTTGCGCTTCCGACATGCGGTCTCGCGATGGCTGAGTCCGAACGTTACTTGCCGTCCCTGATCGATAAACTGGAGCCTGTACTGGACGAAGCTGGGCTGAGAGACGAGGAGATTGTCATTCGTATGACCGGCTGCCCGAACGGATGCGCAAGACCGATGCTGGCGGAGATTTCGTTTATCGGTAAAGCGCCGGGGAAATACAATCTGTATCTCGGTGGCAGCTTCACCGGACATCGCTTGAATAAGCTGTACAAAGAAAACATCGGCGAAACCGAAATTCTGGAGACGTTGACACCAATGGTTAATCAATATGCCAAAGAGCGCATTGAAGGAGAGCATTTCGGAGACTTTGTCATTCGTGCGGGTTATGTTCCTGAAGTGCTGGATGGTCGTCAATTTCATGCCTGAATGATCGGGTGTTAAGAATTAATGTTAAGACTTATTTTAGGACAGAAGCATTCCTTATGGGGTGCTTCTTGTGTTCTATACAGGCTGGAATAGAGGTACCCATAGTTGCTGCAGAGAGATAAATCAGAGGATAAACGGTGACTACACTTCATACGGAGATGGATAATCGCCGCAGGTATTCCCATTTTTTCGTGTGTATTAACTTGTTGAAGTACGTTCAACAAGATATAATGACATAGTAGAAAGCAGATTACATGTTGAAAGTGAGCGGAAACGATATGGGTCGTAAGTGGAATAATATTAAGGAAAAGAAAGCTTCAAAAGATGCAAACACGAGCCGGGTCTACGCCAAATTCGGTGTTGAGATCTATGTAGCTGCCAAGAAGGGCGAACCGGACCCGGAAGCGAACCGTGCACTGAAAGTCGTGCTGGAACGTGCCAAGACGTACAATGTACCCAAAGCCATCATTGACCGTGCGATGGAAAAAGCAAAAGGCAGCGGGGATGAGAATTATGAAGAGCTGCGTTATGAAGGCTTCGGACCGAATGGTGCGATGGTCATCGTTGATGCACTCACCAACAACGTGAATCGTACAGCGCCAGAAGTGCGCTCTGCGTTTAACAAAAATGCGGGCAACATGGGTGTCAGTGGTTCTGTTGCTTACATGTTTGATCCAACAGCTGTTATCGGTGTAGAAGGCAAGAATTCCGAAGAAGTGCTTGAACTTCTGCTTGAAGCAGATGTAGATGTACGTGATATCGTGGACGAAGACGAAGCTGTGATTGTATATGCAGAACCGGATCAATTCCACGCTGTACAGGAAGCATTCAAAGCTGCGGGTGTTACTGAATTCACAGTAGCCGAGCTGACGATGTTGGCTCAAAACCATATTGAACTTCCAGAGGATGCACAAGCTCAGTTCGAGAAGCTGATCGATGCGCTTGAGGATCTTGAAGATGTTCAGCAAGTGTACCATAACGTAGAGTTCGTATAAGAGAATGACTCTTACCGCATTATAATGATTAAAAAGAGTGTCCATCCAATCCCGCTGATTGGATGGACACTCTTTTTTTGTTCTTTTACGAGTCGGACTGCAATGTTCCAGGGGACTGATCCGATTTTTCCGATTTATGCCCACCGAACTTGAATAACACAATTCCGCCCACAATGACAAGTACACCGAGCAGTTGATTCCACGAAAACGGAATTTGCTCCAGACCGAGCCACCCCATGGAATCAAAGAGCAGGGCGAAGCTCAGCTGAGAAGTGAGCACAATGGAGATCGCATACGTAGGGCCAAGCAACTTCATCCCTTGCACCAGACAGAAGACTACACCAACACCTATAGCTCCACTGAGCCAGTACCAGGGCTCCATATGCTGGAAGCTGAATGTATTTTTACCCTCCACTAGCAGGGAGATGAGGAATGAAGCAATGAATCCGGTGAAAAGCACCATTGTTGTGGTGGACCATGAACCAGTGCGTTCATTGACTTTGCTATTAAAAATCGTCTGCAGACTGACAAGTGCACCTGCCAGCAGTGCAAGCGAAATACCTGTGATTAACATGGTTGTCGAACTCCTTATTCATAAATATTGTGACCTGCTATTTCGCGTAGACCTGCACGGTCCTTAATCATAATCAATCCCTGATGTCGTTCAATCAATTCGTCTGCACAGAGCTTCTGGATCACCCGATTGAGATGTCGATAGCTGGTGCCGATCAGATTCGCGATGTCGGTCAGATTGAACGCGTCCAGCTCTTCATGAACCACGTTGCCAGCTTCTTCTGTCGAGATGGAGAGCAGGTAGCTGGCTAGACGAACCTCAACGGGATACATCAGGTTGAAATTGGAAAAGTTCGAGTCGATATAGAACTTATGTGAGATGATCTTGAGCAAAAATTTCAGTAAAGGTGCGTAATCGCTGGCGAGCTCAGCGAGCCATTGATAATGAATGCGAAGCATCACAACAGGCGATACGACCTGAACCGTATTGACAATGTTGCTCTCTCGGACGTACTCCACGTCGCCAACGACTTCAAGCGGTGTTTTGAAACAAAGTACCAGCGTTTTGTCCTGTGCGGAGGTTGTGAAAATCTTGATTTTACCTTCCACCAGGACGTATAGGTATTCGGAAGCTTCACCTTCACGGCAGATCAGTTCACACTTCTCGAAGTGGCATATCGTCATATGGCGACGCAAGGGCTCGTGAAATACCGTTTCGAGTTGATATTGCTTCAGGTATTGAGTTAATTGCTGCTCATCATGAATCTCTTGCACGCTGTTATTCACCCCCGACGATATGTTCCAATTATTCTCATAAACTATAGTTTCATAATAATGACGCCAGTCACCATTAAGGCAATGCCCAGAAATTGTGGCAGTTTCATCTTCTGTTTCACAACGCCAAACCATCCGTTACTATCAACCAGGAAGGTCAGGAACAGCTGAGCGATCAACAGAGCAGAGATCGTGAATGTAACCCCGATTTGCTGAATGGCCGTTACTTCGCTGAAAATAATGACAGCCCCAAAAGCGCCTCCAGCCATGTACATGGGTTTTACTTGTTTGAGTCCTTGAAGATTGGTATCACGAACGAACATCAGGATTAGCGCCGCTAGTATGAATCCCGTCAGTTGTGTAATCGTAGCAGCCTGCCATGTACCCATGTCGGTGCTAATCCGAGTATTGGCAACCCCTTGCAACGTGATACACGCACCGCCCAGTAATGCAAAAATAATTCCTCTCATATGTACTCTCCTTATCAAAATCACTTCGACTTCTATTTAATGATAAATTCACCCCGAACGCCAAGGACAAATGTCCTGAGATCTGAAGTCACAGCATTTAGAGTACAATAAAGAACCCTGAAAATCCAGATGGGGCATGAAGAAAAGGGGCGGTAAAACAGGGGGAATTGAGGAATAGGGTGACTATAACTCGTTAGATTTGATCCCGGGCGTTGAAAGAATGTAAAGCCCCGGGGGACGGTTGGCAATGAGATTAGAACCAGTCAGCTAAGTCCTTCCGTACAAAAAAAACATTAGATCACAGTGTAAACAGGTTTCTCACCAGCAAAACGAACAGTCAATTCGGGAAAGTGTGCTGCCAACCTGTCTGACAAAAGCTTCATCCCTGAAGCCTCGCTTTCGGCATGCCCCATCATGATCAGTGCTTTGGACTGTCCTTGTTGCACAGCATCACGAATATACTCTGGAGTCTCCCATTCGAACCCTTCTCCAGCGATGATGAGATCCAATTGGTTGTGCTTAATCAGGGGAATTGTCACATGACCATTGCCGCGAAAACCAACCAATACCCCTACGCGTTGACAGACCGTTTTCACATCGCCAGCAACACGTACATAATCGATCCCCAGGGAGCTTTTTACATGTTGTGCAACAGCCTGGACAGTCTGACCTTCCGGCAAAGAAAGGATATCTGCTTCCGGTAGTCGTTGCTCCACATAAGGGGACCATCGCAGTGCCTTAATCAATCCTTCCGTAATGCCATCGGGTTGAAATCGATGGATGATATCATGACATCGATAGATGGAAATACTCGCTTCGTCGATCATTTTCCTTTTGTGTACATAAACAGGATCGCTTGCGAGCCAATCCGTATGACTATGATGGTTATAAAAGGGAGACTCGTGCGCAATGATCAGGTTGGCACCATGCTTAATGGCTTGTTCAATGACATGTTGCGTCGGCATAAAAGCAATGATAATACCTGTGACCCTTTGAGCAAGGGAGCCTGTAATGAGCTGATCCACCGTGTTTTCCGGCAGTTCAATGTTATCTGTAAGATGAAGTACAATGTCTTGAACAGTAAAGTCCATATGGCGTATTCCTCCAATGACAGGATATAAAGCTAGTGTACCATGTTGGGGAGTAAGTTGTTGTGGCATAGAAACCTCAGGTCAGTTAAGATAACAACGAAGGAAGGTATGGAGTACGTACTGATGTTGGATTCATATAGTGTTCTCTAACCAGAATAAGTATACTTACATAGAGTCTTTGTCTGCGTTAAGTGGATCTGATTGGAGCGCAAGTAGTTTCTGTTTTAGAGATACAACGAGATTGAATTGAGGATAAGCATGAATTTGCAATATCAGAACAGATTGTGAAAGGGGATAACTACGATGACAGCAACGAATATTATGGAACGTCTGAAGAGCGAGACCGCTCATTATCACAGACAAGTCGAACAGAACCCTTATGCGAAAGCCATTATGAATCAAACGGTGACGATAGAAGAATATAGAACATATTTAGAGAAATTCTATGGATTTCTGAAACCGCTGGAGGATCAGGCTGTACAGCGGCCTTTCTGGGGAAGTACGGGACTGGATATTGAGATTAGAGGCAAGGCTGGATTACTGGAGAAAGATCTGCACAATCTTGGTGCGAGTGAAGAGGAGATCCGCCAACTTCCGCTCTGTGAAGAATTGCCGGATATTTCAACACCTGCCCGTTTGTTTGGATATCTGTATGTGATTGAAGGATCTACGAACGGTGGACAGATCATGACCAAACGATTGTCGCAGTTCCTGCCGATTGAAGCTGATCGTGGATTGGAATATTTCAATGCCTATGGTACTGAGACAAGAACAAGATGGAGCGAATTCATGGGTTTGCTGCAGCAGTCCATCACAACTCCGGAAGATCATGATAACATGGTGCACAGTGCATCAGAGACTTTCCGACTGCTTGATCAGTGGATTAATACGTAGGGCGGACTTTTTTTCATATTTTAGAAAGAATCTATATAAGTTGAACTAATCACGCTGGCGCAAAGCGAAAAGTGAAGGGAAGAATCGGGCAATCGTTGTGTGATTTTTGCCTATACAACGTTCATTTTGACCATGAAGAAAAGAGGGCAGAAATGCCTTCTTTTTTTGTGTCCAAGAATGTCTTAATTTCGTCACCGCAGACACAGGACAAGTGATATAATGATCCCTATGGATACACTTGTTCGTATTCCGTCTTGGAGGAGGGTGAGATAACGTTCTATGAAAGACGATTCAAGACAATTGGAATTTATGGAGATAGATCTGAGTGAAGAACCGGAGACAGCGGCTGTTTCGATTCCTGATCGTTCAACCATTGTGCAGAGTGCATATGATGGGATGCAGCATCGTGGAGGCATATTGTCCTCAGAGAAACGTTTTGTAGAGGAAGCAAGGCAATGGGCAGAGATGGAGGGAGACATATCCCCGTGGGTACCCTTCATGAGTTACTGGCCAACGTATGGCGTGATGAATGAAGCCCAGCGTAAGTGGTATATGTATTGGAGGAAGGAAGTACGCGAGGGGAGATACCCGGATACCGATCTGTCCTATCTATTCATTCATATCTACGAGCTAATTAACGGCATTGGCTGGCAGAATCCTCTGGATGGGTATGATCAATTAAAACAGTTATGGGTGAACTACCGTGAACGACTTCCTCAACTAAATATATATATGAAAGAATGGATGGTTGATTATGTACTGATCCATCAGATGGAGACGTCATTATCCGAAGTCATGGACCTTTCGGGCGGATATCTGCCAGCGGAGATGCTGGATATGGAGCTACAGCGTATTTTACAAGGGAAGTTATCGGATATTTCGCTGAATATGCTGCTAAGATACTATGATTACGATATTACACTTAGTAAGTTCTATAGAGATGGCGGCAAAGAAGTGATGGAGCAGTACATTCCAAGAGTCATGGCATTGGTTCATTCGTACCTGGAACGTACGCGACAAGTTGGACTGTTGCCTGAGTTTGAACCCAAAGATGAACGTAAGGTGGAGCGCATCCTGTTTCGCAAAGCAGTCTATGATGATTCGATCTATGGAAGATCGGTATCGTACAGATATATGCCCATAGGTGAACAGGCTAATTTTGTGCAGATGGTGACCCGGATCTATCGATGTACTGAAAATAAACTTCGTGAACTGCTCGGATTCAGAGGCCGATTGCGTGGACAGACCCTAGAGCCTGAACTTGCGAATCTGATTGAGCGTTACCTGGACAAAGCATATGCGACCGAGCAGGCGGAGTCTGTGGAACAACCGGTGATCCGTATTGATACAGAGAAACTGGCGTCGTTACAGCAGGAAAGTGAGTACGTGCGAATGGCACTTACGATTGAGGATGATCACTCTTCTGAAGTGAAGGATGAAGAGGTTAACGATGCAAATGTTGGGAGTAATCGATTAGATGCACTGGGAGCATCGGACGAGATAACTCCAACTGAAGGTTCATTGGAGCCGGACCCATCTGCAGAAGAGATTGCAGCAGGAGCGTCAGCAGAATCCATTAGGTTGCAGTGGGACGAGTCTGTTGAGGCTGATCTGGATGAAGAGTGGCTGCATTTTGCCAAAGAGCTGTCTGCTCAGCAGGTGCAAGCAATCCATGCCCTTCTTGGCGCAAACCCGGATACGGATCTGATGCGTCTAGCTGAGCAATATGGAACGATGCCTACGCTTCTGCTGGATGAAATTAATGATGTGGCTATGGACACGATCGGTGATCTTCTGATTGATGGGGACCGGATTGTTCCTGATTATATAGATGTGTTCGAACATGTGAAGAGGTGATACGCAGTGACAGAACTTAAAATACCGAAGCGGTTGACCACCGCACTTGTAAATTCATTAACAGCGGGTGTTGTCCCGCGCATAGGACTGGAGCAAATTGCTGTTGGTCGTAAGCCTGAAGTAGACGCGATCTTGCGAGATATGGACAATATCGCCGAGGGCGGCGCAGCGTTCAAGCTCATCACCGGCCGTTACGGCAGTGGTAAAAGCTTTCTTTTGCAAATGATTCGTAACTATGCCATGGATCGCGATTTCGTTGTGGCGGATGCGGATCTGTCACCGGAGCGACGATTGGTGGGCACCAAGGGTCAGGGACTTGCTACATATCGTGAGCTGATGACTCGTCTGTCTACACGCACGCGACCTGATGGAGGAGCCTTGGAGCCGATTTTGCAAAAATGGATCGCAGGGCTGCAACAATCCACGATGCAGAGTCAGAACCTGCGCCCGGATGACCCCGCTCTGCCGCTGGAAGTAGAGAAGCAGATCTATGCGGTGACGGGTGAGATGCAGAATCTGGTTCACGGCTTTGATTTTGCCAAAGTACTGGCGTCTTACTGGAACGGGTACAAGTTGGCTGATGATGATCGCAAACAGGCGGCGCTTCGCTGGCTTCGAGGAGAATTTGCAACCAAAACAGAAGCGAAAAAAGAACTCTCTGTCGGGGTCATCATTGACGATGACAACTGGTATGACTACTTTAAATTATGGTCTGAATTTACAGCGCGAATTGGTTACAAGGGATTGCTATTATTCATTGATGAAGCGGTGAATCTGTACAAAATTACAAACAGCGTCTCCAGACAAAGCAACTATGAGAAATTGCTGACCATGTTTAATGATACGATGCAGGGCAAGGCGGAGCACTTGGGCATATTTGTAGGTGGTACACCACAATTTGTAGAGGATGAACGGCGCGGACTATACAGCTATGAAGCGCTTCGCTCCAGGCTTATTGATGGTCGCTATGCAGCCAAAGCGTATGCGAATTATACAGGCCCGATCCTGAAACTGGCGATGTTATCGCATGAAGAGATTCTGATTCTGCTCCAGAAGCTGCGACAGATTCATGCCCTGCATTTTGGATACAGCGCAAGTCTCACGGATGAACAATTGGTTGATTTTATGCAAACGGCAGTGAACCGACTGGGTGCGGATGAATTGCTGACGACGCGTGAAGTGGTAAGGGACTTTATGGATGTACTGCATACGCTCCACCAGAATCCCGAAGTGACTTATACTCAATTACTTGGTGACCGGGCTGCCAAACCTCAGGAAACGGGAAAAGGGGATGCATCCGCGAATCCGGATGATCTGGACGATTTTCTGGCGGAGTTCGAATTATGAGTGATAATCCATTCTATCGGCTGGCGCCGTTTGTTCAGGAGTTTATTTATAAAAAAAGATGGGAATCGCTTCGGCCTGCACAGATTGAAGCCTGCAATATCTGCTTTCATACCCCGCACCATATGCTGATTGCGGCGGGAACGGCCTCCGGCAAGACGGAGGCGGCTTTTTTTCCTGCATTGACCGAGCTGTATGAACGGCCTTCTAAATCGGTTGGCATTTTGTACATTGGACCTTTGAAAGCCCTGATTAATGACCAATTTGAACGTCTTAAGGATCTGTTATCGGAAGGAAATATTCCGGTTTGGCATTGGCACGGGGACGTACCTCAGGCGGAGAAAACAAAACTGATGAAGAACCCGTCTGGTGTGCTCCAGATTACCCCAGAATCTCTGGAAGGCCTGCTTATGAATCGCCCGAATGCGATTCCGGCACTGTTTCATGATCTGCGGTATGTCATCATCGATGAGGTACATGCCTTCATGGGAGCGGATCGGGGCATTCAGGTACTCAGCGAGCTTGCCAGAATAGAGCGAATGGCTGGCTGTGCACCGCGAAGAGTTGGCTTGTCCGCTACACTTAGTGACTATAATGCGGCTACAGCCTGGCTTGCTGCCGGAACGCAGCAGGGGGTAGATGTGGTCTCTTCCCCGGGGGGGCGCAAGCTGCGACTGCGAGTGGAACATTTCTCTTTCCCTGATGCACAGGATGAAGAACAGGCGGAACAGCTTCATAACGCCCGCAAAGCCTACTATGACTTCATCTATGAGAGCACACATCGCAAAAAAGCGCTGATCTTCACCAACAGTCGCACGGATGCCGAAGTCACCATTCTTGAGATGAGACGCGTTGCGGCTCGCAGAGAGGAACGTGATGTGTTCCATGTGCATCATGGAAGTATCTCGGCTATGTTGAGGGAGGAGACGGAAGCTGCCCTTCGCACCGGATCAGGGCCTGCTGTTGCTGCAGCAACAGTCACGCTCGAACTGGGCATCGATCTGGGCGAGCTGGAACGTGTGGTTCAGCTTGGTGCACCTTATAGTGCGTCTAGTTTTGTGCAACGGCTGGGCCGTTCGGGAAGACGGGAAGACATGGCTTCGGAAATGCTCTTTGTATGTCCGGAGGAAGAAGATGAAGAAGCGCAATTACCAGCACGGATGCCATGGACGTTGATGCGTGCGATTTCTGTTATTGAACTATATGTAAAAACGAAATGGGTCGAGCCGCTTGAAGCCCGCAAAATGCCCATAGGTGTACTCTACCATCAGACGATGAGCATGCTGAAAAGTATGGGGGAGGCGGAGCCGAGAGACCTTGCGGAAGCAATCCTCTCGCTCGCACCGTTCTCGTTGATGAGCCCCGATCAATATCAGGTATTCCTGAATTACCTCATCGATACAGATCACCTGCAATGGACAGAAGAGCGAACTTTAATTATTGGACTTACCGGTGAGAAAATTGTGAATAATTATCGCTTCTACGCAGTGTTCAAGGACGATGAGGAACATAAAGTGCTGAATGGTTCCGAAGAGATTGGTTCCATCACAACCGTACCCCCACCGGGGTATTGCTTCTCGCTCGCAGGCAAACTGTGGAAAGTAGAAGAGGTGGACCATAAGCACAAGGCTGTGTATGTGAAGTCTGCCAAAGGAAAAGTGGATACGTTATGGCTTGGGGCGGGAGGAGATATTCATACGACGGTAGTACAGAAAATGCGTGAAGTGTTGTCCGACTCGACCATCTATCCGTACCTGTCACCGCAAGCCGTCAATCGACTGGAACGAGCACGCCGCCTCGCTCGCGAGAGTGGTCTGCTGAAGCAAGTCGTTATTCCCGCAGGGGGAGATTCCATGTATGTTCTTCCATGGGTGGGAAGTAAATCTTTCCGTACCTTGGAGCGCTTGATGAAGCATAATCTGTCCGGCAAACTTGCTTTGCGTTCTGTTGTACCCATGGAGCCCTATTATTTTGTAGTGTCCGGCAAGGTCGATGAACGAACTTTGTTAGCCGAAATCATGAGTGAGTGTCGGTCAGCTCAGGACGCATCTGCGTTACTGGCTGAAGATGAAGCACCTTATCTAGGCAAGTATGATGAATTCGTCGCGCCGTCTCTGATCCGTGAGGCTTTTGCCGTGGATGGGCTGGATTTGGATGGATTGAAGGCAGGTCTACAGCAAACATTGGAGTGGGATTCCTCGAACTCCAATCAGGTATTTTAACTTTTACATCGAATAGGGTTGACACCACCTCACCTCCCATGTAATATATGAAAAGTCGTCACACACGAATTACATCAAATTGCATATATCATTTCGTATAACCTCGCAGGCCGAAAGTGTACACAGGGCGAGGGTCTCTACGGGAAGCCTATACTTCCTAACTACGATGCCAAGGAATCGATTATTCCTTGCTCGTAGTTAGGATTTTTTGCATTTTCGATGGTGTCTGTGACCTTGGCATGAACCAAACATGCGGACGTATTTTTCAATCATCAGGAGGTTTATTCACAAATGAAATATTATCTGTCCGTTCTCGCGGGAGCGATGAGCTATGGCATATTATCCACGATTGTGGTTCTGGCTTACGGTGAAGGATATAAACTTGGAGAGGTTGTGGGAGCACAACTGATTACGGGTTTTCTCCTATCCTGGATGCTGGCGCTATACACACGATTTAGAACAAAACGCAAGTCCCAAACAGTTGGAAAAACATCAGGAGCCGTGGCACAGGTATTCAAACGGTTGACGTGGAAACAACGTTTGCTATTGATGGCTGCCGGAACACCAACGGTAATTACAGGTCTCGTCTATTATCAGTCTTTACGTTATATCCCGGCATCACTTGCCATTATCCTGTTGTTCCAGTTCACATGGATTAGCGTATTGATTCAAGCGATAAGCAAACGTCAACGTCCGGATAAAGTCACGTTCCTGACGTTGATCATTCTATTCGGCGGAACCTTGCTGGCAGCCGGTTTCCTGGAACAGGGACTGGGTGAGTTTAACGGTCTGGGTATTGCTCTTGGACTAATGGCAGCCGTAAGTTATTCCCTGTTCGTATTGTTCAGCGGCAAAGCAGTTCCTTCTGCACACCCGGCCTTCCGCAGTGCGTGGATGGTTACAGGCGGATTGATCCTGCTGTGCATTTTGTTCCCGCCGACATTCCTCTTTAACGGATTGATCTGGAGTCAGTTATTGGTGTTCGGACTACTGCTCGGATTCTTCGGGGCTTTCATTCCACCAGTACTGTTCGCCATTGGTGTTCCGCATATTGGTGGCGACATGGCCGGAATTCTGGGTGCAGTGGAGCTTCCAATTGCAGTATTATTATCCTCTATCGTGCTCCATGAGCATGTCAGCGGATTGCAATGGTTCGGGGTTATCATTGTGCTCATTGGTGTAGCCCTGCCAGAGTTGTATAAATTACGAATGAGACGAAGTCGAAGTAAACCGATCTATTCCTGATTCTTACCAAAAGGGATATTACGGAGAATGAGCGGGAATACCCGTAGATAAGCCTGAGAAATCAGGCTTTTTTTATTGAAGTAATTTGGCTCAACCGCAATAGCCCAGAGGGGTCATTTTCATTGTCATGCGAATCAGGTATGCTTAAAGAATACATCCGTCTGTTGATTGAATATTGATGAGACATCGAATGAGGAGTGTTTAGATGAAAAGCTGGTTTGGAAAAACATGGCCTTGGTTAACACTGGGCCTGACGGTTGTCGTATTGCTTGGATCTTTTTTGTTTTATTTTATGGGTAAAGACCTGTCCCCGGGATCGGGAAGTGCGGTAACTGCACAAGCGGAGACAGCGGAGGATCTGAAAGGATATGAAGTCATTGATGTGGACGTAAGCAACGATGGTTTTGGACCCGACGTTATTGAGGTGAAAGCTGGCGTGCCGACTAAAATCAACTTTATTCTGACCCGGTCGGTGACACATGTCAAATCGGTGGGATCACAAAAGCTTGGCATGGATCTATACATGCAAAAGGGAGCCAATTATTATACTGTCGACAAAGACCTGCCCAAGGGAGAATACGAAATTCACTGCGGCATGTATATGATATACGCAACGATTAAGGTCGTATAAGCAGAAGGAGCATGGTTTCGGGTTACCGAGCTTTGCTCCTTTTTTTGGTGCGTGATATCATGGGAAAGTGGGTAAAATCGATCAGGAGGTGGCGAAATGAAAGCGTTATTTATTGGAGGGACAGGCACCATCAGTACGGCCATTACGGAGATGCTTGCACAGCAAGGCTGTGAACTCTATTTGATTAATCGGGGTAATCGTAATGATGAGTTACCGGCCGAAGTCAAGGTACTTCAAGCCGATATTAATGACGAGGCCCGCGTAGCGGAACTGATTGCTGATCTGGAATTCGATGTTGTGGCAGACTTTATCGCCTTTGTGCCGTCTCAATTGGAGCGAGATTACCGTTTGTTCAAAGATAAAACAAAGCAGTTTATTTTTATCAGTTCAGCATCAGCGTATCAGACCCCTTTGGCAGATTATCGGATCACGGAAGGGACGCCATTATCGAATCCATACTGGGAGTATTCTCGTAACAAGATTGCGTGTGAAGACTATCTGATGAAACAATATCGTGAGCATGGATTCCCCGTGACTATTGTGCGTCCGAGCCATACGTATGGGGACCAATCAGTACCTCTCGGTGTTCATGGTGCTCAAGGCAGTTGGCAGGTTCTCAAGCGCATACGTGAAGGAAAACCCGTTATCATTCATGGAGATGGCACATCACTGTGGACCATTACGCACAATACTGATTTTGCCAAAGGGTTTATCGGGCTTATGGGAAATGTCCATGCGATTGGTGAATCGGTACATATTACCTCAGATGAATCCGTCACGTGGAATCAGATTCATGAGATTATTGCCAACGTGTTGGGTGTTAAGCTTCATGCGGTACATGTACCTTCTGAGTTCTTGGCAGCATGCAGTGATCAGGACCTTCGCGGCGGTTTGCTAGGGGACAAAGCCAATACCGTTGTGTTCGATAACAGTAAGCTGAAACGGCTTGTTCCAGAATTTGTAGCAACGACAAGAGCCGATCAGGGCATTCGACGTACGATTGAGCATATTCTGGAGCATCCTGAATTACAGACCGAAGATCCGGAATTTGATGTATGGTGTGACAAGGTCGTTGGCGCATTGGACGAGGCGTTATTGAAGATAAGGGATGAGAAGTGAAACCTTCCTGATCTAGCTTCCGCCCTATGCAGCACTTAAGCAGATCCGAAGCCGCAGCGCTAATCTTCCGTTTGAATAAGCTGATGCAAGTCATTACCGCTTGATTGGCTTTTAATGCTATAATAGGTTGCCAATATGATAAAAAAGGGTAATGAACAATGGTGATGAATAATGAATAATAAATTTATCCGGATATATGAAGACATTGCAGATCGTATTCGGACTGGAGAGATTGAGGCAGGTACGCTGCTTCAATCGGAACTGGATCTATCGGAAAGTTATCAAACATCCCGAGAGACCATTCGCAAAGCGCTGAAAATGTTGTACGAAGAAGGTTATATTCAGAAGATTCAAGGCAAGGGCTCGATTGTACTCGATATTCGCAAGATCGATTTTCCCATCTCAGGTCTGGTTAGCTTCAAGGAATTAGCCAAAAAAATGGGGCATAGGGCTCAAACGTATGTGAAGGTTTTCGAGGAGCAACAAGTGGATCAGGCGCTGCACAAAAAAATCAACTTTGGTCTGAATGAACAGGTCTGGGAGATCAGACGTGTGCGCAAAGTAGATGGAGAACACGTCATTCTGGACAAAGATTACATCAGCCAGCGACTTGTTCCGGGTCTCAGCAAAGAAATCTGTAATGATTCCATCTATGAGTACATTGAACAGGAGTTGGGTCTATCCATTTCATTTGCCAAGAAGGAAATTTTGGTGGAAGAACCCACTGCGGAGGACAGGGAATTACTTGATCTCGAAGGGTTCCACAATGTGGTTGTGGTGAGGAGCCAGGTGTACCTGGAGGATGCCAGTCAGTTTCAGTATACGGAGTCGAGGCATCGACCGGACAAGTTCAGATTTGTGGATTTTGCACGACGCAGATGAGTTAAACAGAATCGATCAGAGAGTACCTTTCACTGCTTTATTGGGTGGATAGGTACTCTCTTTGATTGTAGGGGAATCCGAAGATCGTCCATCAAGAACCGCTTAATGTCAATGTTCTTCCTCCATACTCGAGCGTATGATCATAATATACACGAGGCCAAGGAGTGAGGGAATTGAATCACGTGACAGCGAAATCGAACGTTCGCATATGGGAAGAAACCAGAGATATTCCAACCTATGGTACAGGTAAACCGGACAAAAATCCGATGTTTCTTGAAAAGCGAATTTATCAGGGGAGTTCGGGTAAGGTGTACCCGCATCCTGTGATCGACAGCATTGAAGATGAAGCAAAAATGAAGTCATATCGATTAATTATCCTCGAAAATGAATATATACGTATTGAGATGATGCCTCAACTGGGTGGTCGAATCTACCGTGCGCTGGACCGGACTAACGATTACGATTTTGTATATTATAACCGGGTGATTAAACCTGCGCTTGTGGGTCTGGCAGGGCCATGGATCTCAGGGGGAATTGAATTCAACTGGCCACAGCATCATCGGCCGAATACGTTTGGTCCGGTGGACTATACATTTGCCAGTAATGAAGATGGAAGCGCTACCGTATGGGTAGGTGAGATTGATCGAATGTACGGTACCAAAATGACTGCGGGCTTCACATTGCATCCGGGCAAAGCCTATCTTGAAATCCATGCCGAGGTATACAATCGGACCACCGCACCTCAAACTTTTCTCTGGTGGGCCAATCCGGCTGTGGCCGTCAATGATCATACCCAATCTGTGTTTCCACCAGATGTAACGGCTGTGCTGGATCATGGCAAACGGGATGTATCCCGGTTTCCCATCGCAACAGGCACGTACTATAAGATGGATTATTCCGAAGGTGTGGACATTTCACGTTACAAAAATATACCGGTTCCAACATCCTACATGGCGTATAAGTCGAATTATAATTTCGTAGGCGGCTATGACCATGGAGTTCAGGCTGGTTTGTTGCATGTAGCTAATCACCATATCTCACCCGGCAAGAAACAATGGACCTGGGGGAATGGGGCATTCGGGCAAGCCTGGGATCGCCAGTTGACGGACGAGGATGGTCCTTATATTGAATTAATGACAGGTATCTATACCGATAATCAGCCTGATTTTACATGGTTACAGCCCTATGAAGCCAAATCATTTTCGCAATATTTTATGCCGTATAAAGGAATTGGCATGGTCAAAAATGCAACGATCGATGCAGCGGTTAACCTGGAAATGGACGAAACGACAGGAACAGTAACCGTGATGGTGTACGCTACATCGGTTTATGATCAAGTGACCATTGAAGTAAAAGGCTCGACCGCGGTGTATCTCCAGGACAGATGTAATATCTCACCCACGCAAGTATATCAAACTTCATTCTTGTGGAGTGGGCACGATGAATGGCATCAGGTGAAGTTAACTGTTCGAACTGCGGAAGGAAGACTGCTTGTGGCCTATCAGCCTGAACGGTCTGAGATTCAGGAAGTACCTGATCCGGCCAAACCACTCCCGCTCCCGTCCGAGATTCGGACCAATGAACAACTATATCTGGCGGGTCTGCATCTGGAGCAATATCGGCATGCCACGTATGAACCGGAATCTTATTATCTGGAAGGATTAAAGCGTGATGCAACGGATATTCGTCTGAACATTGCGTATGGCACATTGCTGCTACGGAAAGGGTTGTTTCAAGATGCAGAGAAACATTTCACACAGGCGGTAGGGTCACTTACGTGGAAAAATACGAATCCATATGATAGTGAAGCTTATTATCAGCTCGGTCTGTGTCTGAAACTACAGGGGAAACAGGAAGAATCCTATGCAGCTCTCTATAAAGCCGTATGGTCTGCCCAGTATCAAGATACAGGCTATTATATGCTCGCTCAGATAGATACAGCGCAACATAGGGACAAGGAAGCGCTGGATCACATTGAACGTTCGCTGATCCGTAACGCCAGGAATTATAAGGCTCGTCATCTGAAAGTGGCTCTTCTACGCCGAATGGGCCAAGACTTACCTGCCATCCAATATGCACGTGAGACACTGGAATTGGACCCGGTTGAATTTGGAGCCGCACATGAATTAGTCCTGATCTATAACAGAGCTACTTCACCGTTAGATAAAGAACAAACTGACCAAGCTCGTGATTATTTCCATCGTCTCATGCGAGGAAACGTTCATAATTATCTGAATTTAGCCGCGGATTATGCCGAGAGCGGGTTGTGGGAAGAAGCACTATTGGTTCTTTCCTATGTTAAAACCGAAGTCTCACAACTGTACCCGATGATTGATTATGCTCAAGCCTACTTGTATCGTCAGTTGGGTGATGCGGAGCAGGCCGGGGAATGTCAGAAGCAGGGGGAGGCTGCTCCAACCGATTATTGTTTTCCTAATACTCTTTTTGAGTTATTGGTGCTTCAGGATGTATTGGCGGCTGATCAGAACGATGCGCGTGCTCATTATTACCTGGGCAATTGGTTATATGATCATAAACGTTACGAAGAAGCAATCTCCCATTGGGAAACTTCGCGTGAGGCAGATGCTACATTTTCAACGGTACATCGGAATCTGGGGCTGGCTTATTATAACAAGCTGAATCGGCCCGACCTAGCACTCGCATCATTGGAGGAAGCTTTCCGGTTGGATTCGCAGGATGCACGGATCTTCTACGAGTTGGATCAACTGCGCAAGAAGATAGGGTATTCCTGCGAGCATCGAATCAAACAGCTGGAAGATCACATGGAGCTGGTTCATCACCGTGACGATCTGTATATTGAGTGGGTAACTTTATTGAATATGCAGGGTAGTCATCGGGAAGCATGGAATGCCCTTCAGACAAGGATGTTTCATCCTTGGGAAGGTGGAGAAGGTAAGGTCACAGGACAATACGTTACGGCGTTAACGGAGCTGGCGAAGCAGAACCTGGAGAAACAACAACCTGAACAGGCGTTGGAACTGTTACAGAAAGCTCTGGAGTATCCGGAGAATCTGGGTGAGGGCAAGCTGGAGGGAGCCGGTGACAATCCATTGTACTATTACCTTGGCTGTGCGTATCAGCAGATGAACAATATACAGGACGCCGAGGAAAGTTTCCAGAGAGCATCGATTGGCCTGAACGAACCTGCAAGCGCGATGTTCTATAATGATCAGCCGCCGGAATGGATCTATTATCAGGGTCTGGCTTGGCAGAAGCTTGGCAATACGAAGGAAGCAAACCGACGGTTTAACAAACTGATTGATTATGCCGAAAGACATATGCAAGATCACATCCGAATGGATTACTTTGCGGTATCTCTGCCCGATTTTCTAATATTCGATGACGATCTAGATCAGCGAAATGAAGAACATTGCCGATATATGCGGGCATTGGGTCTTCTGGGACTGGGTCGGACGAGTGAAGCCAAACTTGAGTTGGAGCGGGTACTGGAGAAGAACCCGAATCATCAAGGGGCAATCCTCCATCGATAATCGACCCACCCATATCCTCATATAACGAAGGAGTTATATTCCATGAATAATAGTATAGCAGGAAGCCAGATTCGTTTCATACTGGATGCGGAAGATAAAGAGATTCGTGCGGGCCGCATGACTGGCAGTGGCGGCAAAAGTCCGCGAGGGGAGTCTTATGACTTTACTAACTATTATATGACCCGTAATGCTAAACCTTATATTCCTGTGGTTGGTGAATTTCATTTCTCCAGATTCGCTTACTTGCAGTGGGAGGAAGAATTGCTGAAGATGAAGGCAGGCGGGGTGAATATCGTCGCTTCTTATGTCTTCTGGAATTTTCACGAGGAACAAGAAGGGGAATTTAATTGGTCAGGAAACCTGAATTTGCGGCACTTTGTGGATCTGTGTGGTAAACATGAACTGCCGCTGATCGTACGAATTGGTCCATTCTGTCATGGGGAAGTGCGTAATGGCGGGATGCCGGATTGGCTATTCAGCTATCCATTCGAAGTCAGGTCGAACGATGAAGGGTATCTGTATTACGCCAAGCGATTATATCGGGAGATTGCCCGTCAGCTCAACGGCAGTTTCCACCAGGAGGGTGGACCTGTTATTGGGGTACAGTTGGAAAATGAGTACATGCACGCTGGCGCACCCATGGATGCCTGGGGGTATACACGCGAAAAATACATATCCTCCGGCCGGGATGGACGAGAACATCTGATGGCTCTTCGCCATATTGCCGAAGAAGTCGGTATGAAACCGATGTTCTATACTGCGACGGCCTGGGGCAATGCTGCGGTGCCTGAAGAAGGAACGTTGCCCATGCTAGCGGGGTATGCTTACACACCATGGATTCCCAATCAGCCTCCAAGCCGGGAGTATTTGTTCCGGGATCTGCATATGAACCCTGTGGAAGAAGTGGATTATGACAGTCTGGAGTACCCTGCTGCGTATTGCGAGCTTGCTGGTGGCATGCAGGTCAGTTATCACGCTCGTCCGGTTGTCAATGCGGACAGTGTCGAGGCGATGACCATTGTGAAGCTCGCGAACGGCAGCAATCTGGTTGGGTATTATATGTATCACGGGGGGACCAATCCAATAGGCAAAAATTCATATATGAATGAGCAGGCATTGCCGAAAATGACGTATGATTACCAAGCCCCACTCGGAGAATTTGGACGTATTGGTGAATCGTATGACCGCATTCGGACCTTGTCCATGTTCCTGGAAGCATACGGTGAGTTGCTTGCGCCAATGGGGTGTGTTGTACCGGAAGGTCAGCAATCGATAACCCCGGAGAACACGTTGGATCTGCGCTGGTCTGTTCGGCAACAATCAGGCTCAGGATTTCTGTTCATGAATAATTATCAGGATCATGTAACGCTGCCTGATCGTGGTATTCAATTGGAACTGCATACAAGCAAAGGGGTTGCTTCTTATCCAAGAGAAGGGACGATGCAGCTGAAATCCGGCTCGGCGGCCATTCTACCTTTCCATATGAATCTGGATGGCTTAAAGATCGTCAGTGCTACCGTTCAACCACTGACCCGATTTATGGTGGATAATGAACTTACGGCTGTCTTTTATGCCCACGAAGGCATGACGCCTGAGTATGTTATTGATACATCAACTGTTACGAATGTTGATATGCACGAAGGCACAGTATCGGAGCAGGGAAATGAAGTTGTGGTACACCCGATTGCCGGCAAAGACCATCATCTGCGAATCACAACATCGGATGGTGTGGGAATACGAATCATTACGTTGACTCGTGAAGAGGCCTTGCATGCCTACCGTTTCCGTGTGGGTGGACAAGAGAGACTTATAATCAGTAACAGTCATCTGTATCTACAGAATGAGATGCTCATATGCACATCTGTGGAGCAACCGGAGATGGAGGTATCCTTTTATCCGGCACCAGAACAGATTACCGCTTCTGAATATGCCGTCTCATCTCAATCTAAGCAAGGAGTATTCGATACGTACACATTCCAAGTTACGCCCTACAAGCCTCCTGTGGAGGTTGATTATCCGAAAGAGTATGCAGCAACACTGAGATTGGACACAGAATGGCCGGAACAGGTAGACGATGTATGGATTGAGATTGATTACAATGGAGATGTTGCTGCAGCTCACATCCATCATCAGCTGTTAACGGATCATATCCAGTATGGTCATAGTTGGGAGATCGGTCTGAAGCAATACCGCCACTTGCTGGCCGTTCACGCTCTGCGTCTGTCCATTACACCAATCCGGAGAGGAACGACAGAGAGCTATGTGAATCAGGCTTATGTTGAACGATTTAATGGTGTGGAGATCGGAACGTTTAGCGAGATTCGGGTAGTACCACATTACCGGGTCAGGTTGGTGTTGGCGTGAACAAGAAGACAAAGATTAGCATGAAGAGTTAACTAGTTTTTTTATTATACAGAAGGTTCTTTCTCCGAACGGCAATGAGGGGAGAGACCCTTCTTTTTTGTGAGGGGAAAACACTTCCTAATCATGGTAAAAACAGCTTGACTAGTAAGCGTTTTCATTTTAATATAAGTTCATAACCTTATCGATAAGGTTTAATAACTCAAAATAAATAAATTAATTAAGGTTATTATTTCGGGTTCAATTAGGGTGCGTTTACTTCGGTAACCAACGATTTTAGTTAACTTATTGCTTAAGCAGGGTTAATTGAAATAATAAAAAAATACAGGAGGTTCCAAACGAATGGTCAATCTGAAAAAGTGTACAATCTTCACGGTTATTGCTGCTCTCATGTTCATGGTATTAGGGAGTGCAGCCCCCAAAGCGTCTGCGGCTACAGGTTTTTATGTAAGCGGTAACAAATTATACGATTCCACAGGTAAGCCTTTTGTCATGAGAGGAGTTAATCACGGACATTCCTGGTTCAAAAATGATTTGAATACCGCTATTCCTGCAATCGCCAAAACAGGTGCCAACACGGTACGTATTGTTCTTTCGAATGGTACTCAGTACACCAAAGATGATCTGAACTCTGTTAAAAATATTATTAACGTGGTCAACCAAAATAAAATGATAGCTGTACTTGAAGTACATGATGCCACAGGGAAAGATGACTATAATTCATTGGACGCGGCAGTGAACTACTGGATTAGTATTAAGGAAGCCTTGATTGGCAAAGAAGATCGAGTTATCGTCAACATTGCCAATGAATGGTATGGAACGTGGAACGGAAGTGCCTGGGCTGATGGATATAAGAAGGCCATTCCGAAACTTAGAAATGCGGGAATTAAAAATACGCTGATTGTGGATGCAGCAGGATGGGGACAGTTCCCACAATCCATCGTGGATTATGGACAAAGTGTATTTGCAGCCGATTCGCAGAAAAATACGGTCTTCTCCATTCACATGTATGAGTATGCAGGTAAAGATGCAGCAACGGTCAAAGCCAACATGGAGAATGTGCTGAACAAAGGTTTGGCTCTGATCATTGGTGAATTCGGGGGATACCATACCAATGGTGACGTGGACGAATATGCCATCATGAGATATGGTCAGGAAAAAGGGGTAGGATGGCTTGCCTGGTCGTGGTACGGAAACAGTTCCAATCTGAACTATCTGGACATGGCTACAGGTCCGAACGGAAGCTTGACCAGCTTTGGCAACACCGTCGTTAATGACACCTATGGTATCAAAAACACTTCCCAAAAAGCGGGGATTTTCTAATCCGCCTATGAAACAGGAACACTCTGACGGTTATGTCAGGGTGTTTTTTTAATAAAAGTGCTTAATCCATGAATACTTTTGAATTTTTCCGTTTATATTTAAAATCTTTTGTTTTCAAAACAAAACAAAGATGATAAACTCGGATTAGGAATAAAACAAACATTATCGGAGGGAAACGAATGGTACAGAGTTTATGGAATGCATCGCAGGCATCTGAGAAATCAACAGGACTGGAGCAATTGGTCTACCGATCCAATCTGATTGGATCCGATCGCAGTGTATGTAACATCTACGGTGGCAATACGTCTACCAAAACGACAGTAAAGGATTTTCGGGGTCGTGATGTAGAAGTAATGTATGTGAAGGGAAGCGGCTCTGACCTCGGTTCCATGGAAGCGAAGCATTTTACGGGACTTGGACTTGAAGATATTCGACCATTAATTGAACGTGAATCCATGTCGGATGAAGAGATGGTTGAATATTTGGGTCATTGCATGATTGATGCCAAGCACCCGCGTGCCTCCATCGAGACTCTGCTGCATGCGTTCCTTCCATATAAGCATGTGGATCATACTCACCCGGATGCTATTATCAGCTTGTGCTGTGCGCATAACGGCAAGGAATTGGCGAGAGAGATCTACGGTGATCGTTTTGTATGGGTACCTTATGTACGTCCAGGATTCACGTTATCCAAAATGATTGCTGAAAGCGTATTCTCGAATCCAAATGCCGAACTCGTATTGATGGAAAAACACGGACTTGTGACTTGGGGAGAAACATCCGAGGAATGTTACGCTCAGACAATCAAGATCATCAATGAAGCGGAAGCATTCATCGAAGCTCGGGTGAACGAAGGCAGCTTGTTCGGTGGTGTGAAACACCCGGCACTTGCCGCAGAGGTTCGTCGTCAGATCGTATCACGTGTAATGCCAACGATTCGTGGGGCGGTATCGGATAGCAAAAAAATGATATTGTCCTTTGATGATCAGGAGGATGTACTTACTTTTGTGGGCGGAGCGGATTCTCCGCAATTGTCTCAGGTAGGTGCGGCTTGCCCGGATCATCTGGTACATACCAAAGTCGTACCTCTGTTCATTGACTGGACGCCGGATGCGGATGATATTGAAGGCTTGCAAGCCAAGCTGGTGGAAGGCGTTGCCGCCTACAAAGAGCAATATCAGCAGTATTTTGAGAGCAACAAAAACGAAGGTGATGTCATGTTCGAAGCGGCACCACGCGTTATCCTCATTCCAGGTGTGGGCATGATCAACACAGGCAAGAGCTGGGCGCTCTCTCAAGTAAGCGGTGCGTTGTATCACAGAGCGATCGCCGTCATGCGTGGGGCTACAAGCTTGGGCCAATTCGTATCACTCAGTGCAAACGAATCTTACAATGTGGAGTACTGGCCGCTGGAACTCTATAAATTGTCTCTGGCTCCCGCCGAAACGGAATTTTCGCGCAAAGTGGCGTTTATCACAGGTGGAGCAGGCGGGATCGGAAGTGAAACAGCACGTAGACTGGTGTCTGAAGGCGCACATGTGGTGCTCGCTGATCTCAACCTGGAGGGCGCACAGAAGGTAGCACAGGAAATCAATGATCAGTACGGTGCGAATCGTGCTTATGCGCTGAAAATGGACGTGACCGATGAGGAAGCCGTTCAATCTGCGTATGCTGATGTTTCAGTGCAATATGGCGGAGTGGATATCATCGTAAATAATGCTGGATTAGCCACATCCAGCCCATTTGACGAGACTTCCCTGAAAGAATGGAACCTGAACATGAATGTACTGGGTACGGGATATTTCCTTGTTGCTCGCGAAGCATTCAAGCTGATGAAACAGCAGGGTATTGGTGGAAGCATGGTATTTATCGGGTCAAAGAACTCGGTGTATGCAGGTAAAAGTGCCTCGGCTTACAGCTCAGCGAAAGCGCTGGAAGCACATCTGGCACGTTGTATTGCAGCAGAAGGCGGAGAGTATGGCATTCGTGTCAACACGATTCTTCCAGATGCCATTCTACAGGGTTCAGCGATCTGGAACGGTTCCTGGAGAAATGAACGAGCAGCGGCATACGGGATCGAGCCCGATCAATTGGAAGAGTATTACCGCAAACGGACGACATTGCTCGTGAATATCTATCCAAGAGATATTGCGGAAGGAATCGCATTCTTTGCCTCTTCGAAATCCGAAAAAACAACCGGTTGCATGATGACCATTGATGGCGGTGTACCAGCAGCATTTACACGTTAAAAGGAGGATTCTTGCGGATGGATAACCAAGTCAAGCAAGCTTATGAAGCAGCTAAGTCATTGTATGCAAAGCACGGAATCGATACGGACCAAGTACTGAACAAACTCGCGGAGATCAAAGTATCCGTACATTGCTGGCAAGGCGATGATGTCAAAGGATTTCTGAATAAGGATGGGGAGCTAACAGGCGGGATTTCCGTTACTGGTCAGTATCCGGGAGCTGCGACAACACCTGCGGAGCTTCGTAACGATCTGGAGCAAGCTTTTGCTCTGATTCCTGGCAAACATAAGGTCAATCTGCACGCAATCTACACAGATACAGATGAGCAGGTTGAACTGGATCAGATTGAACCGAAGCATTATGAGAACTGGGTGAAGTGGGCCAAAGAACAAGGACTCGGTCTGGACTTTAACCCAACATGCTTTTCCCATGAAAAATCAAGTGATGGCTTCACGCTCAGTCATCCAGACCCTGAGATTCGCAAGTTCTGGATTGATCACTGCAAGGCGTCCCGCCGGATTGGTGCTTACTTCGGCGAACAGCTCGGTCAGACTTGTGTAACCAACGTATGGGTACCGGACGGATTCAAAGATAATCCGGTTGATCGCATGACTCCACGCAAACGTCTCAAGGAATCACTGGATGAAGTATTCGGCGAACCGCTTAATCCAGAGCACAATTTGGATGCGGTAGAGAGCAAGCTTTTTGGTCTCGGTTCGGAAGCTTATGTGGTGGGTTCACATGAATTTTATATGGGGTATGGTTTGCAAAACGATACGTTAATCTGTCTTGATGCGGGCCATTTCCATCCAACAGAGGTCATTTCAAACAAACTGTCATCCCTTGCTTTGTTTACCAGCGGTATCCTGCTTCACGTAAGCCGCCCGATGCGTTGGGACAGTGATCACGTTGTCATTATGGATGATGAGTTGCTCGAAATTGCCCGTGAACTGGTTCGACATGATCTGCTGACGACAACACATATTGGACTGGATTTCTTTGATGCAAGCATCAATCGTGTTGCTGCATGGGTTGTAGGGACACGTAATACGATCAAAGCTCTTCTGCGTGCAATGCTGGAACCGGTGGATGCCTTGAAACAAGCCGAACTGGAAGGGGATTACACGCTGCGCCTTGCCTTGACGGAAGAGTTCAAATCCTATCCGTTTGGCGCAATCTGGGACTATTATTGTGCCCAGCAAGATGTTCCTGTTCGCGAGCAATGGATCACGGATATCAAAACCTATGAACAAGAGGTATTGCTGCAACGTGATAAATCATTGGTGTAATGTTACACTTTCTAAACCACTACGGATGAATAATCCGTGGTGGTTTTTTTGACATAATCACTTTGAAATGCATAAGTGAGGCGATTGTTTCCATACTAGGAATATGGATCCGTATTGCACAAGTATGCTACGCAGAGGAGGACTAATAGAATTGAATCTAGCCCACAACAAACTATATATCGCTGCACTTGGCGGTGTGAATGAAATAGGGAAGAACATGTATTTCATCCAATACAACCAGGATATCATCGTCATTGACTGTGGCTCGAAGTTTCCGGATGAGACCTTGCCGGGGATTGATCTGATTATCCCGGATGTAACCTATCTGCTGGAGAACCTGGATAAAGTGAGGGCTCTTGTGGTTACCCACGGACACGAAGATCATATTGGTGGCATTCCCTATTTGCTAAAGCAAATGAATATTCCTGTATATGCTTCCAGGCTTACACGCGGATTGATTGAACTTAAACTGAAAGAGCATGGGCTGCTACGCAAGGCTGATCTGCACACAATTGATGCCAAGTCCAGCATTACGCTGGGTGAGATCGATGTTTCCTTTTTCGCGACCAGTCATAGTATTCCAGATTGTCTTGGTGTTTTCTTCCAGACTCCCGCAGGCAATGTCGTACATACCGGGGATTTCAAATTTGACATGTCTCCCGTTAATGGACCTTTCCCTGATCTGCACCGCATGGCCGAGATTGGCAAGCAAGGTGTCCATATACTGCTCTCCGAAAGTACCAATGCGGAAAGGCCTGGATTTACACCTTCCGAGCGTATCGTAGGGGACCACATTCTGGATGCCTTTATCCGTGCAAAACAAAAAGTGTTTATCTCCACCTTTGCATCGAATGTCAGCAGAGTTCAACAGATTGTTAATGCAACATTCGAAACAGGGCGTAAACTGGCCTTACTGGGCAGAAGTATGGTGAATGTGGTGTCTGTTGCGAGTGACCTGGGCTATTTGCAAGTTCCTGATGGATTATTAATTGATGCAATGGATTCCAATCAGTTTCCACCAGAGCAGGTCGTTGTATTATGTACAGGTAGCCAAGGTGAAGCTATGGCTGCCTTGTCCCGCTTGGCAACAGGGAAACATCCCCATGTAAGGGTAGAGGCCGGAGATACAGTTATCCTTGCAGCTGGTGCTATTCCGGGCAATGAGCGCAATTTGGCTCATGTGATTGATAACCTGTATGTTCTCGGAGCGCGCGTGATATATGGTTCTAGTGGTGCCGCAGGAATGCATGTCTCTGGACACGGCAGTCAGGAAGAGCTCAAATTGATGTTGACCCTCATGAAGCCGGATTATCTGATTCCGATTCACGGTGAGTTCCGTATGTTGTATCAGCACAGACTGCTTGCCGAGTCCGTAGGTATAGAGCGTGATCATGTCTTTATTGTGAATAACGGAGATATGGTTCAGTACAAAGATGGCGTGGCCTCTCTTGGTCCCAAAATTGCTTCAGGAAACAGTCTCGTGGACGGTCTGATCATGGGTGATGTAGGCAATATTGTACTTCGTGATCGCAGGCAACTGTCATCCGATGGTATGCTGGTGATCGTAACCACATTGAGCAAAACGGAGAAACAAATGGTTGCCTCACCCGAAATCATCTCCAGAGGATTCGTGTTCGTGAAGGATTCGGAAGAATTCATGCATGAGATCCATGAGTTAGTTCTTAGCCGAATGGATGAGTTAATCGGGGCTGGAGTGAATCAGTGGAATGTGATCAAGAAAAAGCTGAAAGACGAGATTGGTCACTACATTTACGCGCAAACGAAGCGAAGACCCATGATCTTGCCGATTATTATCGAAGTGTAAGTCAGCAGGTATAAGGATTATCCTTGTCCTGATCGCCTGAACAAATATGTTTTGGAAATTAACAGCCTGATGAATGTGGGATCATACACCTGTATGATTACTACATTACCATCGGGCTTTTGCTGTTCGTGCGATTCGAAGTATAATAAAAGGTAAACCAGTAATGAAATTAAGAGGAGTCTTTATGAATAAAACGATTTCTGATATCGCTCAGATGGCAGGTGTCGCGAAGAGCACGGTTTCTCGCTTCCTGAATGGCGGATCGGTTAGTGAAGATACACGCCAGAAGATTGAGCGCATTATCAAACAATACAATTATGTTCCCAACACATTTGCACAGAGTCTCAAGGCGAAGAAGACCAGTATTATCGGTACGGTAGTTCCGCGACTGGATTCTTTTGCAACATCTCAGACGCTGATCGGAATTGATGAAGAACTGAGAAGTAATCAATATCAGATGCTGATTGCGAATACGAGCCAGGACATGCAACGTGAGATTGATGCCATATATGATTTTGCAAGACAAAAGGTGTCGGGGATTATTCTACTGGCCGCTGAAGTGACGGAAGCACATCTGAAGGCAGTGGAGGACATACGTATCCCTGTGTTGTTGGTGGGGCAACAACATGAGCAACTACACAGTTTGGTTCACAATGATGATCAGGCGGGTTATGAGATGGGCAGATATGTCGTGGAACAGGGCCATCGCAAGATGGTATACATGGGAGTAAGCGAGAGGGATCAGGCGGTGGGCATTCATCGAAAACAAGGGTTCCAGCGTGCAATTGCCGAATGTGGAGAATGTGAAGTGAAGTATTATGAGACAAGCTTCAAGATGTCGGAAGCCATCGTTACCGCTGAAGCCATACTGAAAGAGATCATACCAACGATCATCGTGGGGGCTACGGACAATATCGCACTGGGGGTAATGAAGATTGCATTCTCCAATAAAATCCGAATACCGCAAGACTTATCCATTACCGGATTTGGCGGATATGATATTACGGAGATGATTCATCCCACGCTGACGACTGTGAAATATCATTATTTGCAGGCAGGTCAAGTAGCGGCAAATCACATTATTCGTCTGGTCAAAGGCGAGTCGGTGGAGGAACGGACAGTACTTGATGTAGAACTTATTCCTAGAGAAAGCGTTGACAAAATATAAAAGCATCCTTTATGATAATTCCATCGAACCGGTTCCAATGCGAATGTCCAATTCGGATATGCGAAATTGGTCAGGCATTTATGCCATATGGAATTATTTTTTTTGCGTCTAATGGAACCGGTTCCTACATTTTGAATGGAGAACAGCTATGAAAATGACTAGAGAGCAGCGCTACAGACGAATTGAACAAGCTGAGCCTGGAGAGATTGCGAAGCTTGAAGCACGGATATCCGAGTGTCCATGGAGACAGAGTTACCACATTCAGCCCATAACGGGTCTGCTTAATGATCCTAACGGCTTTGCATATTATCAAGGCTATTATCATCTGTTCTATCAGTGGTTCCCGCTTGGAACAGAACATGGCATGAAATACTGGTACCATACCCGCTCGAAGAATCTGGTGAACTGGGAAAATGTCGGAATTGGAATCGAACCGGGTGACAGATATGACTCGCACGGAGCGTATTCCGGTAGTGCGATTGAAAAAGACGGCAAGCTACATTTACTGTATACAGGCAATACAAGAGATGAGGACTGGGTCCGACATCCATATCAATGCTTGGCAGTACTGGATGAAAGCGGTTCAGTAAGCAAATTGAATCACCCCGTTATCTCTTCGGTGCCACTGGGATACACGGAACATTTCAGAGATCCGAAAGTGTGGCAGCAGGGGGAGATGTATTATTGCGTAATCGGTGCCCAGCGAACAGACGAGACGGGATGTACGGTGTTATATTGTTCAACAGATCTGAAGAACTGGGAGTTTCGTGGTGAGATCCGCACCGGGTTAACCAACTTCGGCTATATGTGGGAGTGCCCAGATTATATGGAGCTGGACGGGAAAGGTGTGCTTGTCTTTTCCCCACAAGGTCTGGATGCTGCGGGAGATCATTACCAGAATATTTTTCAGTCCGGTTATCTGATCGGTGAACCTCTGAATCTACAGACGAGAGAGTTCAATCATGGTGAATTTCAGGAGCTGGATCGTGGATTCGACTTCTACGCTCCGCAGACGATGCAGGCTCCGGACGGAAGACGTATTCTGGTTGGTTGGATGGGACTTCCCGATCTGGCGTATCCGACCGATGATAGCGGTTGGGCTCATTGCCTGACCATTCCTCGGCAATTGTCACTGATAGACGGCAAGTTAATCCAACAACCCGTTGCAGAGATGCTGCAATTGCGTCAGCAGGAGGGAGGAACTCATATTCGCGCAACGATTGATAATGAGAGTCGATCCTTCGCTGGTTTCGAGGGGATTGCCTATGAGCTGATATGCGAGATAAGCAATGTAGAGGCAGAGACTGTCGGCATCGAATTCAGGGCAAATGGAGCTGAAAAAACGGTTCTTGTGTATGATCGAATTCAGCAAAAAGTTGTCTTGGATCGGACCATGGCAGGTGCCAAACTGGCAGAACAAAATGGTATGATCCGTCGATGCACGCTTACTACAGACAAGATTAAGTTCCATCTGTTCGTGGATTCATCTTCGGTTGAGATTTTTGTAAACGATGGGGAAGAGGTCTTTACCAGCCGGATTTTCCCAAGCCGGGAGAGTATAAGCATTCGTTTTTTTGCACTCGGAGGCAAGGCTGATTTTGAAGCAACCCAATGGGATTATTAAGTATTACGTGAGAGGAATGAGATAACGTGTCGGAGAATCAACGCATTGCCCAAGAAGTCATTCATGCCATCGGGGGCAAAGAGAATATCGCATCTTTTGCACATTGTGCAACTCGTCTTCGCATTATGGTGAAAGATAAAGAGAAGATTGATCAGAAAACAGTCGAGAATATCGAGAAGGTTAAAGGTGCGTTTTTCAACTCAGGTCAATATCAGATTATCTTCGGTACGGGAACGGTGAATCGAATCTTTGAAGAGGTCGAGAAGCTGGGAATCGAAGGATCATCCAAGGATGAAGTGAAGAGTCAGGGGAAAAAAGAAGGGAACGCTTTTCAACGGGCTATCCGCACGTTTGGTGATGTATTCGTACCCATTATTCCCGTACTGGTAGCTACAGGCCTGTTCATGGGATTGCGCGGATTACTTACCCAGAATGAAATTCTGGCGTTGTTTGGTGCAACACCTGATGATATCTCGGCCAACTTCCTGTTATTCACTCAGATCCTGACGGATACGGCATTTGCATTCCTGCCTGCGCTTGTAGCGTGGTCGGCATTCCGCGTATTCGGCGGAAGTCCGGTTTTGGGTATCGTATTAGGGTTAATGCTGGTCAATCCGGCACTACCCAATGCTTATGCGGTGGCAGATGGATCAGCAGAGCCGTTGCATATGTTCGGCTTTATACCTGTCGTGGGTTATCAGGGATCTGTTTTGCCTGCATTCTTCGTTGGTTTGATTGGAGCCAAGTTCGAGAAGGTTCTGAGAAGACGAGTGCCTGAGGCACTGGATTTAATTCTGACGCCTTTTATTACGTTAACAGTCATGATTACGCTCGGACTCTTCGCGATTGGCCCAGTGTTCCATTCTCTTGAAGAGTGGGTTCTGCATGGAACAACTGCCGTATTGGATCTTCCCTTCGGAATCGCAGGTATCATCATTGGTTTCTTCCATCAGATTATTGTGGTTACCGGTGTGCATCATATCTTCAATTTCCTGGAGATTCAACTACTGGAAAAGACGGGATTCAATCCGTTCAACGCTATCATTACCTGTGCCATGGCAGCACAAGGAGCGGCTTGTCTCGCAGTCGGTCTGAAGACCAAAAATACGAAGCTCAAAGCACTGGCATTGCCTTCGTCCTTGTCCGCATTTCTGGGAATTACCGAGCCAGCTATCTTTGGTGTTAACTTGCGTTATATGAAACCATTTATTATGGGACTGGTTGGTGGTGGTATAGGTGGTTTCATCGCTTCCTTGTTCCATCTGCAAGGTACAGGCATGGCTGTAACGGTTATTCCGGGAACATTGCTCTATCTGAACAGCCAACTGCCGTTGTACATCTTGTCCAACGTGGTTGCCATGGCGATTGCATTTGCACTTACCTGGTTCTTCGGGTACAAAGATAAACCAGTTGCAGATGAATCGGTTAGCCACGCCAGTAGTGGAATGTCTTCAAATGAAGTTGACACTCTGGATACTAATTCACAAGTCGATTCAACTAGTAACGTCATTAAAAGCAATCGTCCTAAGGTAGAGCTGCTCGAAATAGCTTCGCCGATGAACGGAACTATTGTTGCTCTGGAGCAGGTTCCTGATCCGGCGTTCTCGGAAAAACACATGGGTGAGGGGATCGCCATTGAGCCATCAGAAGGCAAGGTGTATGCACCGTTTGATGGTGTCATTGCGCATGTGATGAACAAGAGTAAACATGCCGTGATTCTGGAGCATGAAACAGGTGTACAGATGCTCGTTCATATCGGAATTAATACGGTTGGACTGAAAGGAAACGGCTTTACCACGCATGTGAATAGCGGAGATCGTGTAACTGCAGGACAATTGTTGATTGAATTTGACATGGATGTTATTCAGGCAGCTGGTTTGCCTTTGATTACACCCGTGTTGATCCCAAGTGGAAATGAAGCAATTGCGACTGTTACAGCAACGTCAACAGGTCGTGTTCAAGCCAATGGGGAAGCGGTACTGGTAGTGAAATTTACTGAGCCACAATAGTGGCATGTAAAGCGGGAAACGGTAGAGATGTATCTCTCCCGTTTCCCTTTTTTGGTGTACGCCATAAGAAATCAAAGAAACGGTTATCCAATCGACGCCCTATGGAAAAACAAACGTCAATCTGAGTCTACAGGCCAGCGTGTCGTTTCAGTCGCTCTGCAATCTGCATTAGATCTTCTGCGGATATCCCTGGCGCAAATTCTTCCGGCAGATCAGGCAGCTCAGGTACCGGCCCTCCATAACCCGGCAAGCCGGCAAAAGCCTCCAGTTTACCACCATCGGTTGGGTGTGTTCCTTTCCAGATCTGAGCAATGCCCTGATAATCTTTGTCACTAAATGTGTACAGTCTGCGATGTTCTCCCATCGCTTCCCACTTACGTGTCGTTTCAAAAGCTTTGTTATCCAGTCGCGGAATAGGAAACATTTTTGTTACATCAACACCCGTTGCAATTTCCAGTGCCTTGGCATACGCAAGAACGTGCACACCGCCACGTACAAGCAGATAACCTGTCATTTCTCGAGCTGTTTTGTTGTCCGTCATTTCGTAGACTCTCATTTTGTGGGTCCTTGCGCCGCATTCAAGAAAGAAATTATGTAGCAGATCGAAGATCAGATTGCCACTGCTCACGACATATGAACCATTCCAGGGTCTTCCCATGGAGTCATAAGGGAGTGCTGTCTGAGCAGATTCAATAAAATGTGAAGTCATCCGTGCATCCTTACCAACACGCAGTGGCGTGGAGTCTGGAGCACCTGGCGATGTAGCACCTTCAAGCATGAGATTAATCGTATTGGCGACAAGTTCAACATGGCCGAATTCTTCAGCGGTAATACTTGCAACAATGTCATAAAAAGGACGCAGCTTGGATCTGCCTCTGAAATTGAATGATTGAAACATATAGTTGTTCAATGTTGACATTTCCCCGAACTTTCCACCGAGCAACTCCTGAACTGCACTAGCTCCATTAGGATCCGGATTATTCGATATGGGTAGTTCGATGGCAAGACGGTCAACACGTTTAAACATGATATTTCCCCCTCAGTCCTCGTTAGTGTAAAGGTATGAAGGGCCACTTGTACGTTATTCTTCGATAATGTATGAAACAAAACGTTCTGCCAGAGCTTTAAGCTCTGAGCAGAACGTTAGATGAGTTATTTGGAAGCTACACCAACAACGCTGGTTCCATTTTTCGTGATTTTGTACGTTAGCACATCTCCGTTCCAGAAATGGAACTTAAGCGTGACTTCGCCATCATTGGTTTCATTGAAGAAGTTAGGTTTCAGCTCAATCACATTACGATCGTAATCTGGGCTGAATGTGTAGGAGAACTCTTTGAACGAAGTCCAATTCTGTGGACCGGCGTTCTCTCCGTTTGCATATGTCGCTTCCATCGTTGCCAGTTGGTTGCCGTTAAACGTAGTCGGAATGGTAAATGCACTGGTTGTACCCGTTGCATCGTTCAACTTAGGCGTGTCATATTTAATGATATTGAAGTTCCAGTCAGCACCTTGGTTGAATCCAGCTGTGAGTGAAGCATTTACACCCAAATCACCTGAGGCTGTCAATTTGGTTAACAGATTGGATTTTAACGTAAGTACATCTTTTTTGATCGTATAGTCTTTACCTCTTACAAGAGGGGTAGTGCCATTTTTCAAAGATTTGAATTTGTTTCCATTCAGATTGAGCTTTACCTTCTTATCTTGAATGGCTTCATTTTGTTTAAGATATACGAGGTCCGTTTCGGCTGTGGATGAGCGACCTGTCCAGCTGGCTTTCATGGTATCAAATAGTTCCTGATCAGACCAAGTAAAGCTTGTGCGACCGAAGTGCTGTCCGTTGTCCCATAACATCGTTGTCATCTGTTTTTGACGCAGATATTGTCCAACAAATTCGAAGAATTTCAGTTTTTCCCCTTGTTCAATGACACCTGTGTGCTGGTCAAAACCAAGTAAGCCATACTCACCGACGATAACCGGAATGCCCTTGGCTGTGAAGGCATTGTATACCCGATCGAATGTATCGGTAACGTCCTTCTGTACTTCATCGTTATACTTGGTGTAACCTGCAATGTTCACACTGAATGGCCAGAACCCGTAGTAGTGAACGGTTGCAATAATATTGGTGTCATTCAATTTTTGAATGGTCTCATTCAGTTCATCCAAATCAGGTTGAGCGGAAGAGGTATGCATCGTCGGAAGCACAAGTGGACGTGTCTCGTTGTTTCCACCCGAAGTTCTTACGATCTTGTGAAAAGAAGTATTCAACTCGTCCAGCATACGGTATCCAATAGCCGCATCCGTTGTGCCGCCCTCGGAGAAGCGGGGTTCGTTAACACTTTCGAACATGAGCTTATCGGATGCATCCTTGAACTTGTCCGCGATTTGAGTCCAAGCAGAGTTATAACGAGCAAGCACGTTGTCATGGTCTTTCTCCATGTAACTGATCCAGCGCCAGGAATCATGGTGAAGATTGATCATGACATAGAGATCCGCATCGAGTGCCCAGTCCACAACTTCCTGAACCCGATTCATGTAAGCGGAATCAATTGTGTAGTCGGGTGCGTCACCGATGTGGGCTTCCCAGGTCACAGGGATACGAATACTGTTGTAGCCCTCATCTGCGATCGATTGAATCAGTTCCTTCGTAATGCGCGGGTTGCCCCAGGCAGTCTCATCTTCACCAACGGCGTCCAGAGAGTTACCCAGATTCCAGCCAGGCTCCATGGCGTTCACGTAGGCTTGCATTTTGCTTGGAGCAGCTGGTGCATCGGCCTGTTCGCTGTTGTCAGTTGCAGCGGAAGCCATAGCTGAGGAGAACAGAGATAGAATCATGGCAGTCACAAGCGTAAGAGAAAGGACTGATTTACGGTTTTTTTTCATCAATATAGTCTCCTTCAAATATAAAATGGTTGAACTTGAATAGCGGTTAAGCAGGGTGAAAATAGAGCTCAACGCAAACCGAAATTTACTTGTTTAGTACTGGAATCACCACCGATTTATGTACTGAAAGCGTTTTCGTAATTTACTATATCATGATTTAATATTGGACAATACCTGCATAATTGGAATAGAAGTCATGTGAAAATCAGTGATTTCGTCATATTAATAGATTTTGTAGTGAGCGTTTATTTCATTGGAAATGAAAATTATATGGTTGCTTTTTAACATGTCATACAGGATGAACCTGATCTTCAATATGTATTAAGAGAAGACTTTCAGCGGGGGATTTCCTTGCTTAGCCGCAGAACCGAATGCGTACTGTAAACTTTCAGAGATAGTGACGGAAGCAGACTGGGCAAATTGGACTTCAAAGGATTTCACACCCTATCTGAATATCGCCATAGAAGCCTTTATTAATGCGGAACGGTTAATGTTCGGGTCCGGATCAACAGATGATTCTTGGCGGTACATGCGCTGCGTTCTAACAAATATCGTAGTGGGCAATCCATAGCTAAACCGGTTTCAAGAAGTTGACAACTGTTCTGATTCTTGCTAAAGTTTTATCCAATCCGCATAATCATGATCTGGGAATGTTACCGATATGGGCATAACCTGAGCTGGCTTGTTTACACAATTTCGTGTATCCAGGCTGGTTCGGGTTTTTTCTATTTAAGTTGAACAAACGATTTTACACGAGACGACTGCGCGGCCAGAACAATCTTCCAATCGCTGTTATCCCCAGATTTTTTGATCCCCTTTTTAAAGGGGAAATCCGGTGATAAATGCGAACGCTCCGCTTCTCCAGATTTTTTCTGTCCTCTCCGTTTATGTGTAATTGTGTAGTTCAACTTAAATATTTTGTCTTTTTAATATTTTTCAGGATTTGAGCGGATAGCTGAATTACATATTTGGAAGGAGAATAATGATGACGAATTTTAAATTTCCTAAAGATTTTCTGTGGGGTGGAGCTATTGCTGCCAATCAGGCGGAGGGCGCGTATCTGGAAGATGGCAAAGGGCTGAGTATCGTTGACTTGCTTCCGACAGGAGAGAACCGCAGAAGTATTATGAAAGGTAATGTTCCGGCTTTTACGCCGCTCGCTACCGAGTTCTATCCTTCACATGAAGCGATTGACTTCTATCACCGTTACCCCGAAGACATTGCTCTATTTGCAGAAATGGGATTCAAAGCACTGCGTGTCTCGATTGCCTGGGCACGGATTTTCCCGACAGGAGAAGATGCACAGCCGAATGAAGCAGGATTACAATTTTACGATAACCTGTTTGATGAATTGTTGAAAAACGGTATTGAACCTGTGGTTACATTGGCTCACTTTGATGTGCCTGTGCATCTGATCGAGAAGTATGGCAGCTGGAGAAGTCGTGATCTGGTAACGCTATTCGAGACGTACGCTACAACGGTATTCACTCGGTACAAAGACAAGGTGAAATACTGGATGACATTCAATGAAATCAACATGCTGCTACATCTTCCGTTCCTTGGGGCGGGGCTGGCGTTCAATGAAGGGGATAACATCAAGGAGATTCAATATCAGGCTGCTCACCACCAACTGGTTGCAAGTGCACTTGCAGTCAAGGCATGTCATGAGATTATTCCTGGTGCCATGATTGGGTGTATGCTCGCCGCAGGAAGCTTCTATCCGTATACCTGTAATCCGGAAGATGTGTTCCAGGGCATGGAAAAAGATAGAGAGTCCTATTTCTTCATCGATGTGCAATCACGTGGGGAATATCCTGGTTACGCCAAACGTTTCTTCAAGGACCACGAATTGAACATCGTTATGCAGCCGGGTGATGCAGAAATCTTGAAGAATCATACGGTAGATTATATCGGTTTCAGCTACTATTCAAGTCGTACAACCAGTACCGATCCGGAAGTTATCAAAAATATGACGAGCGGTAATGTATTTGGATCGGTAGCGAATCCATATCTGGCGAAGTCCGAATGGGGTTGGACGATTGATCCTAAAGGGTTCCGTATCACCGCCAATCAACTGCATGACCGTTATCAAAAGCCGCTGTTTGTCGTTGAGAATGGATTTGGTGCCAATGACGTGGTTACCCCGGAAGGTGAAGTGGATGATGCATACCGAATTGATTACTTGAAACGGCATGTAGCTGAAATGGGTGAGGCCATTCAGGATGGGGTGAACATTATTGGTTACACCAGCTGGGGACCTATTGATATTGTGAGTGCTTCCTCTGGTGAGATGAGAAAACGCTATGGCTACATTTATGTGGATCGTAATAATGAAGGTCATGGTGAACTGACACGGTTGAAGAAGAAGAGTTTTAAGTGGTACAAAAATGTGATCGAATCTAACGGAACCAACCTGGGCGACGCGTAGTCTTCAGGGCAAAATGGATTAGTTCTGATTTCGAGCAATCGGAAGAACCGTGAATTCACGGCACTTCCGATTGTCCACACATTGAAAGCGTTGACATATAGTCAGGTTCGCGCTATACTTGACGCAATTATATCGTTTCTGGGATTGTTACTACACGACGTAGGCAAAACCTAAGCACCAAAAAAACAGACCACCATGTCTTGTTTATTTTGTGATGCTTCAGGTTTTTTTTGTATGCCCAAAAGACGATGTATAACTGCCAAGAGAGTGGAACGTGACGGGGGGATTGAAGTGAAAATAGCAAAGGTTATCAACAATAACGTCATTAGCATCTATCAAGCGGATGGAGCAGAGCTTGTGGTGATGGGGCGTGGGATTGCCTTTAAGAAAAAGCCGGGGGATAAAGTAGACGAGACCCGCATCCAGAAAGTATTTGCATTAAAGAACAAACAAACATCCGATAATTTCAAAATGCTGTTACGCGAAGTTCCGATGGAACTGATTGAAATTGTGGAAGAGATCATTACGTATGCACGTGAGAACCTGGGACGAAAACTAAATGAGAACATCTATGTTTCTCTCACGGACCATATTAACTTCGCGATTGAACGCTATCGGGAAGGTGTGGAGATCAAGAACGCATTAATGTGGGAGATCAAGCAGTTGTACAAGCCCGAATTCGCACTGGGCCTGAAGACGCTGGAACAGATCAACACCCGTATGAATATTGAGCTTCCACCAGATGAAGCCGCTTATATTGCCCTGCATATTGTCAACGCAGAGATGAACGAAGAAGTCATTACGACGATGAATATTACGAAGTTTATCCAGCAGATTATTAATATAGCGAAGTATCATTTTAAAATGGAATTTGACGAGGAATCACTCAGTTATTTTCGCTTTATCACACATCTGAAGTTTTTCTCCCAGCGAGTGCTCAGTGGAACTCACTATGACAACAACTATGATCATTTCTATGACATGATTAAGGAGAAACATCCGGATGCCGCAGCGTGTACGGAGAAAATAGAGTTGTTTGTCAAAAAGGAATATAACCACGAGCTGACTAATGAAGAAAAGTTGTATCTAACCGTTCATATCGAACGAGTAGTCAATCGATAATATTTAAATGTTGACAAAAATGGTTTAATTATAATAGTATGTGATTAACAGGAATTGAATACGATTTAACTGGGATTGTTACTGGTTACGCAGGCAAAACCTAAGTCATGAGAAGGTCAGGACCGTTGTGTCCCCTCACTCAAGGCTTAGGTTTTTTGCGTGCAAAAAAATCGGTAAAGAGCCTGTTTGACAAAAAGTGGGGGTGCAGATTATGAGTCAAGAGAAACTGGCCAAGGAGATTGTAGAACTGGTTGGCGGTGAGAAAAATGTGGAATCGCTGGTTCATTGTGCGACACGGTTACGGTTTGTATTGAAGGACGATGCGAAGGCAGATAAAGCCAAATTGGAGAAAACAGAAGGTGTTATCGCAGTCAAAGAAAATGGGGGACAGTTCCAGGTTGTTGTTGGTAACAAGGTGCCTGAGGTCTATAGTGCCATTGGGCAGATCAGTAACATTCTGGACGATTCATCAGAGAAAGAAAAACCTCGCAAAGCAGCCAAAGGATTTGGGGGCATTATTGATGTCATATCCAGCATATTTGCACCGCTCCTTGGTGTTATGGCAGGAGCCGGTATTCTTAAAGGGTTATTGTTGATTGCAAGCAATATCGGATGGCTGGAAACGACCGAAACAACATATAAAATCCTGTATGCAGCAGCGGATAGTCTCTTTTACTTCCTGCCGCTGTTGTTAGCGGTTACAACAGCCCGCAAATTCCAGGGAAATATGTTTGTAGCGATGACGATAGCGGGTGCCTTAATCTATCCTTCCATCATTACGCTAAAAGCAGAGGGAACACCCACGGACTTCTTCGGTATTCCTGTAATCCTGATGAACTATTCGTCTACGGTTATTCCGATCATTTTAGCTGTAATCGTAATGAGTAAATTGGAAAAAATCTTCAACAAGGCTCTTCACGATAGTGTGAAAAACTTTGTTACACCGTTGTTCCTGCTAGTGATCATGGTACCTTTGACACTGCTCGTATTCGGACCATTCGGTGTATACGTTGGTAATGGAATTGCAGCCGGTCTCGTTGCTGCTTTTGGATTCAGTCCATTGCTCGCAGGGGCAGTGATGGGTGCCAGCTGGCAGTTGCTCGTTATCTTCGGAGTTCACTGGGGTCTAATTCCTGTATTTATCAACAACGTTGCTGTGTATGGACAGGACGGGGTTAAACCAGCTGCAACGGCTTCGATCTTTGCCCAAACGGGTGCAGCTTTTGGGGTTATGCTAAAAACCAAGAACAAAAAACTGAAAACATTGGCTGGATCATCCACATTGACCGCATTATTCGGTATTACTGAACCTGCCATCTATGGGGTAACATTACCACTGAAACGTCCGTTTATTGCAGGGGTTATCGGTGGTGCAGTTGGTGGAGCTATCATTGGACAAGCGGGCACATTGGCATTCGCATCCGGCGCACCGGGGTTGCTGACCTTGCCGATCTTCTACGGGCCAGGTGGACAAGGCTTTCCTGGATTGATTCTGGGTATCGTAGTATCCTTTGTCGTTTCGGCTGTACTGACGTACATCATGGGCTTCAAAGATCCGGTTGAGGAAGAAACAAAAACCGAGCCAACGTCATCCGCCCAGCAACCTGTCCGTACAATGAATGATTCAGACGAAGATGTATTTAGCCCAATTCAAGGAACAATTGTAGAATTGTCGGAAGTTCCAGATCCGGCCTTTGCATCGGGAGCAATGGGTAAAGGGATTGCGATTGAGCCTGCTGTGGGCAGAGTCGTAGCGCCTTTTGACGGTACAGTTACCGTTGCATTCAAGAAAAAACATGCCTTGGCTGTTGTATCAGACACCGGTGCTGAGATATTGGTTCACGTTGGTGTAGATACAGTTAAGCTGGACGGACAACATTTTGTTTCCCATATCAAAGAAGGGGATCGGGTTCAAGCGGGAGATCTGTTGCTAGAATTCGATATTGCACAGATTAAGGCCGCCGGTTATCATACGGTGACACCTATTATTGTTACCAATTCAGCCAACTACGAAGAAGTGATTCCGCAGGCTAAAGGGCAAGTTAATAGCCAAGATCTTCTATTGAAATTAAGTAGTGGGAATGGTCAGGAACAAAAGTAGATTGATGTACTAATCCGATGCTGTCATATTTTCATCGTTCCGTTGACATGGTGGAATTGGAAAATTATAATTAGGCTCTGACCGCTGGTTCAGAGTAAACGGGATCAGTCTGTCATTTTCAATCATCCTGACCTTAAAATAAGTGTTATACTCGTTTTCCCGTTTACGTTGAATCACAGGCCGTGGCCTGTGATTCTTTGTTTTTCTTATGACTATCTTAATTAGGTAAAGGCGTTCAATACAGACTACTGCTGGAGGTACCGCTATGATGACGTTACTGTTCTATTGATACGAGCTGGCACGATAAGCTCGTATCGATAGAAGCGTGCTTCGCTATCGATACGAAATAAATCTTATTTCGGAGGTAGCGAATATGGAAAAGATGTGTTTTGAATTAAAACAGGTTGAGATGACCTATATGGATAAAGCAGTACTGAATATTGAGCGACTGGCTGTTCATCAACTGGATCGCATCGGTGTAGTAGGTGGGAATGGTCAGGGTAAAAGTACGTTATTGAAACTCATTGCGGGACAGATTCAGCCAACCGCTGGAAAGGTAAAACGTTACGCAGAGTTCGGCTATCTGGAACAAGTTGAACCACCCCAGCCTAATGGACATCTGGAAGTTGACGGGGCTTTACTGAGTAAATTAGCCATACCTCAACACGACCAGCAATGGAGTGGCGGCGAACAAACCCGTCTAAAACTCGCTCAAATGTTCACTCATTATCACGAAGTATTGTTGCTGGATGAACCAACAACACATCTGGATCAGGAGGGCATTGCATTCCTACTGGATGAATTGCGCTATTACTATGGGGCAATTGTGCTGATTAGTCATGATCGTGCGGTACTGGATGAGCTGGTAACCACGATCTGGGAAATTCATCAGGGAGAGGTTCGTGTATATTCCGGCAATTACAGTGACTATCAGGCACAGAAGAGGCTTGAGCGTGAACAGCAGAACCAGGCCCATGAACAATTCTCCAAGGAGAAAAGACGATTGGAACTGGCCGCCAGGGAAAAGATGAAAAAAGCTGAAAAAATAACGCAGGCCGGAAGCATGTCCAAAAAAGAATCAAAGGCAAAAGCAAATCGTATGGTTGAAACAAAATCCAAAGGCACCAGTCAAAAAGCAGTGCACCGCGCAGCCAAAGCGATTGAACAGCGTATGCAACAACTTCACGAGGTGAAAGCGGTGCAAGAGGATCGGCCTATCATCTTCCGTCAGCCAAAGACACTGGAGCTGCACAATCGCTTTCCGATTATGGCAGATCGTCTTACACTTGAGGTAGAAGGCCACGTATTGTTGGAGGATGTAAGTTTTCAGGTTCCATTAAAGCAAAAAATAGCGATAACCGGAGCCAATGGCAGTGGGAAAAGCACATTGCTTAACCATGTTTTCCATGTCGGAGATCAGATCACTATGTCTCCAAAAGCAAAACTTGGTTATTTTCAGCAAATGAGCTATCGTTTCACGACGAAAGAGTCCGTATTACAATTCCTGAAGAATCGTTCGGAATATGAGGAATCAGAGCTCAGAAGTGCGTTGCACGCGATGCAATTCTCAGGTAACGACCTGCTGAAGAATGTTGGGACATTAAGCGGTGGAGAAGCGATTCGTCTTCAACTATGTCACTTGTTTCTGGGCCAATACAATATTCTTTTGTTGGATGAACCAACCAATTTTCTTGATATGCATGCACTGGAAGCGTTGGAGCGTTTTATCAAGGCGTATGAGGGAACAATTCTGTTTGTATCTCATGATCAGACGTTTATTGAAAATACAGCAGATCAACAATTTCAGATTTCAGATCGTCGATTGCTTCAGGTGACTAGATAATGAACGAATAGATAGAGAGAAGTAACGAAAACCGCCAAAATCATTTTGGCGGTTTTGCTGTTTTTCCAATATAGGCAGATCGGATACCTTATGTAGCTTCTGTTAAGACTCCGCTTGTACAACCGTTGAATGAATGTTACCGGTGAGGCGTTGAGGCGGGAAAACCATGCGTACTGGCGCAATGATGATCGCAGCAAATACAGCTTTGATCAGATCACCTATAATGTAAGGATAGAACCCTTGAATCATAGCCTCAGGAAGGTCCATTTTGTATGCATAGGCAAGCCAAGGGACCCCAGATACATACACGAGGAGTGAACCAAATAGTTCAAATACAACAAAAGCGAGAATGAATCCTGTGACACCTCTGATATTGATTCGTGCAAGTAGCAGTCCAATTAATAATGCGGAGATCGGCCACATCATCACATATCCTCCGGTAGGTCCGAGTAGTACCGCAAGTCCTCCGGTCCCGTGCAGCAAGGGGAATCCAAGAGCGGTGAGCAGAACAACCATCGTGACACTTAGAAAACCATAGAGTGGACCAAGTAATCCTCCGGCCAGCATGACAGCTAAAGTTTGTAATGTTATCGGTACAGGGGAGAAGCCAATAGGAATGCTTATGTAACCAAAAAGCACTAAAATTGCGGCCATAAGTGCGCTGAATACAATGCCTCGCAAAGATAATTTCATGTTTGAACAATCCTCTCGATTTTGATAATATGATTGTTAACCAAATCGAAATATATGGTTAACGATTAGGATCGTACCACATAACCATAGAAAGGGAAAGGACTAATTTACGATGCAAGGCAACCTGCCAATAATTATATTAGAAGATGCTAGAGTTCACTATGCTTCCGAAGCTGGTCAAGTGAGAAAAGCACTGGATGGTGTCTCACTCACGTTGCACCAAGGAGAGTGGGTAAGTATTGTAGGCGCGAACGGGAGTGGAAAAAGTACGCTTGCCGGACTGCTAATCGGATTTACGCCGCTATCGGGAGGGGTACGAAATATCTCGGATGAACTTATCATTCGGGGTGTATTGCAGCAACCGGATGCTCAGGTACTGGGGGATACGATTGAAGAGGAGTTTCATTTTGCGCTGTCACCATTGATGGATTCTGTAGAAGAGCAATTGGACAACAGGCAGGACGCATTACATACCGTAGGACTTCAATATCCCCCGGAGATGGCCATCTCACAATTATCCGGCGGACAGAAACAGCTGCTTAACATTGCCGTAGCGCTCGCGGCCAAGCCGGATGTCTTGATTCTGGATGAGCCGACAGCGATGCTTGATCCGGAAGCAAGAGAACGCATCGAGACCATCGTTCAGAAGATCACCCAGCGGGGGACGACGGTAATCTGGATTACACATCATCTGGAAGAAGCAACGCTGTGTGATCGAATTATTGCTATTGAAAGGGGACGTTGTGTCTACAACGCGGTGCCTGAGTCCTTTTATTATGAAAAAGAGACGAATGAGAAGATTACCCGGGAAAATGTACAGTTATCCCCCTGTGAACAGTTAGGGTTGGACCCTCCTTTTACTGTAAAGACTGCATTATTTCTCAAGCAAAAAGGCATGCTGCCAGAAGCTATGCCACTGCGACCCGAGCAACTGGCTAAGGAGGTCGCACGATGGAGATCGAATTAACCAATATACGTATAGAAGCATCCGAACCGAACAAACGCGCATTGCTTAAAGATGTTACGGTACAGTTGAACAGCGGGGAGATCACCTTACTAATAGGCTGTACGGGTTCGGGGAAAACAACATTATTACAGACGCTGGCTGGCTTGAAACTTCCTGATGCAGGAAGTATTACACTGGATGGCACGCCTTTCTGGCGAGAAGGGAAAGTGCCGCAGTCGATTTTATTGCAGATGGGGCTGGTATTTCAATTCCCGGAACAACAATTGTTTGCCCGGAGCATTCAGCGTGAATTCACATATTCTTTGCGTCCATATCGACTTTCGGAGAGCCAGCAACAAGAGCAGATTGCGAAAGCACTTAACCAATGGGATCCACCGGTATCCCCGGAGATGGAACGGCGATTTCAGCTGGACAGGTCGCCATTTGCACTAAGTGGGGGAGAGAAGCGCAGGCTTGGACTTGCACTCGGAAGTGTGACCAATCCACACTGGCTTCTGCTGGATGAGCCGAGCGCTGGGTTGGAAGCGCAAAGTGTCGGACTGTTGCTGGATGCAATAAAGCATCATCGTCTGGCAGGCGGTGGGGGCGTGGTTGCAACCCATGATCTGGATACATTTTTGCCTTGTGCTGATCGGGTATTGTTGTTACAGGAAGGTCGTCTAATCGCTGATCTCACGCCGAGACAACTTCACGAAAGTCCTGAACTGCTGGAGCAGACAGGGATCGGATTGCCACCTTCCATGCGACTGGCACAGCAGTTCAGAACTGCAGGTATTGATTTACCTTTTACCGCGATGACGCCAGAGGAGATGGCAGCAAGCATTGTTCAGTCCAAGTCAGTTGAGGTACAGATTCAAAACGAATCGAAAGAAGCATCAAGGACGATAACGATGGAAGTCAAGAGCGATGCAATGAAGTATGAAAAAGGAGCACCGATGCTGTCGTCCATTAAAACGGAAGATGATCCGAAGATTCTTCCGAACACCTTGATTCATTCGGGTGGATTATATGGCGTGATGGACCCGCGTCTGAAGTGGATTTTGTATATTTTACTGGTTACCGCCGCGATGCTTCAACAGCGCTGGCTGGGATTGACGTTAACATTGGTGCCGGTAGTGGCTGCACTTGCCGTTCTCCCGCGTCAGACTTTGGCTGGATGCCTTAAGTTAATGAAACCACTGTTAATCTTTTTCCTCATATCGACGGCGTTATCTGGAACAACCCTTTCAACTGAGGGAGGAGGACTGCACTTTGGCTTTTCCCTGGTACAAGCGGAGGGCACTTTGCTGAATGTGTATCGTTTGTTTATCGTCACGTTGGCAAGTCTGTGGTTTTCACTGACGACGCCTTATGGGCGAATGGTAGAAGGGTTGAACTGGGTACTCGGTATCGGTAAAAAAATCAGGCTGCCCGTAGCTTCGTTTGCACTTGCTGTATCGTTAATCTTTCGTTTTATCCCGATGATCTGGAGTGAGTGGCAGCGATTCTCGCTGATCGTACGGGCACGTGGGAAGGCGGCTTTAAGACCAAACACTGTGCGGATTCGTGACCTGGGTCCGATGGTTATCCCCTTGTTAATGGCACTGTTCCAACGTGCAGAGGATATGACCATTGCGATGGAAATGCGTAAAGTTAGAGAGAACTCCTTGCTTGGAGCACGCTCTTCGTTATTGATATGGTCCAAACGAGATACCTGGATTAGCATGGCTGGTCTCATTGGTTTTGTACTATTAGTATGGATTCGCCAACTATGATGGCGATGATTAACGTGCTGATCAGGTGATGGATCAGAAGCTTAAACGCAGTGTTTTCCAATAATCATGCATAATTTCGTAAGTGCTCGCTCACAATAAGTGTGCGTTGATCATCTGGAATGGACTAGGAGGGACGAACGATGAAAGATAAGTTTTTGCGTGAAGAACGGCGAGAATATACTGATGTGTCTACGGTGGAATCGCAACGAAACGACATCACACTGGAGGAATTCCCGGAGGGTCCTTACGGTTCATCTCTTCTATCCGAGTCTCTTGGGAAGAGTTCTCCATGGCGGGTGGATCAACGATCTGCACACCGGTTTGATTATGAGAATCATGAGCTTCACGAGGGAGAAGTGCGGGATTATCCGGGTCAGGATGTATTCGATGAAACGGTTCCGGATAACGTGACCAAGCCTCAATATACGGAAGAGTCGTAAATGACATATGGATATAAAATAGAGTATAGCCTCCGACAGGATTGTCCTGTTCGGGGGCTATTTTCGTTGAGATAGTTTGAAAACAAAATTCCTCTAATACCACATTACGGGTTATTATATTTGTAGCTCACAGTAAAAAATTGGTTGGTTATGCGGAGGGTTCGGAATGAGAGAAATCGATTATAGTCAATATTTCTGGCAGGATGATAAGGTCAGATTACGTGCTTTGCGTGAGGAAGATTGGGAAGATCATTATTATAACCGCTTTGATACACCTGCCCGTCGGTTATTGGAGTGTGCAGTAGAGTTGCCGCCAACCCATGCCGAGGTGAAGAATTTCACCGAAAGCTTTTCTGATTTTTCTTTAGCCAAAGGACGGATCATGTTTACAATTGAGAATATGAATGGTGAGAATGTCGGAGGTGTGAATCTGAATAGTATTGATGAAAGGAACGGTACCTTTAGCATTGGCATTCAAATTGACAGAGATCATCGAGGAAAAGGGTACGGAACCAGAGCTGTTCGAATCTTGCTGAACTATGCTTTCTTCGAGCGCAGACTCAACAAATTTAATGATTATGTACTCCATGGAAATGAACCTTCCGCAGCCATGATGAGAAAGCTTGGATGTGTCCAGGAAGGTGTGCGTCGCCAGGTGATCTATACGGATGGAAAATACCAGGATCTGATCCTCTTTGGATTAACCAAAGACGAGTTTATGGAAAAAGAGGGCCTTGTTTGAGTCCATCATAAATAAGATCGCTAGGGTGCTTGAGGTCTGCCAATGTTAGTTGGATACATGGTAATGTACATTAAGCAGAAGGCGAGAGTATTCTAATGATATCAAAATCTGAGGTGATCGTGTGGATAGAGCAATACCCGATCCGACATGGAAAAGGTTAGGTTTTGCTGAACGGCCTGATTTTCAAACTTCTGGTCTGGGTGTGGGGATTGTAATTATCGATTCAATTAAACCACATCATCTCGTAAATCACTTAAATACACATATCAAATGTATCGCCGTACATGAAAATATGACTGTCACTATGAGCGACATTTCATCTATGAACAGGGAGGAGGATAACAGGAAAGGTGAGCATGGCCTTATGAGTGTACTGGCTTTGGCCCATGAACCTATTCTATTAGAGGAACAGATTCATGTCGGGATAGCACCAGCAGCAACATTTATCGTTCTAGATCATGGGGCATTTACAACTGGAGAAGGAGAACGTCTGAAAAAAGGAATGGAATGGATTCTTGAACATGGGGTCGAATGGAATATAAAAATTATTTTAAGCACTGGTTGGCAGGCATTAGATAATGAAGTTCATCTTAAAAATACGAGTGAAAATTCAACGGTTAAAGCATTGGCGACAGCTGTGCAACAGGGCATATTGGTTATTTGTTCGAATGGAAATACACGTTTAAATAACATCATGCCTCCAATACAGTATCTAGCAGTAGGAGGCTACATTGATCGTGGAAAGGCCGATCGTTCATTACACGTTCCTTTCCCTGATGAACCTTATGGCAGAAATGGAGATAGTCACTTTAGGCCGGACATATTAGCGCCCAGACTACACCTTACAATCCCCTCTTATGAATCTGAAGATTCTGGTCAGCGCGTATCTTTTTATGGGGGGACCTCTGGAGCGGCTGCGCTTGTGGCTGGTGTTGCGGCCCATTTGTTCTCCCAATTTCCGAGTTTAAGTTCCGAGATGCTGAGAAACTTATTAGTCGAGCATGGTGAACCACTTGAAGGTGATGATAACTTGGCTCCTCGAATTAACGTTGAGAATACAATTCGTTATATGAACAGGGCAGATAAGCCAAGGTACATAACAAAAACTTTACCCATGATAAGTATGAAAAATCAAAATCCCTACAGCGCAATTCATTCAATGGATGAGATTGAAAGAGCCCTTTCTTTAACTACTTTAGTTGAGAGGGATGAATTATCACGTGAAGAGTTATGGAGCTTCACTAAGGATTCATCCGCTATTGTTCGTAAAATTGCAGTATCGACCCTCGGTGAACCGATGAACGAACAAGAGCGACAGTTGTATTGGGTGTACTTAATGCATGAAACAGAAGGAGGGGTGCGTGGATGGTATATGCATGGATTATTGCAAAATGCTCCAAAGGAGGAAATACACCATTGGATAAATTGGTCAACAGATATTAACTGGTCGGTTCGATGGTGTGTTAGCGAATACTTGGCTCAATATCCAGAGTGTTTTCCCCAACTTGAAAAAACCCAAGATCCTGACGCTATACAAATCAAGGCATTGCCTTTAAGGCAATGGTACACGGCTCTATAATGATGTAACGTAAATCAGTATGTGGAGGCAACCTTATGAAACAAACCAATTCAAGTGATGAATTAATCATCGACTGCAAGGATATTTATTTGCGCGAGTATCGAATTGAAGATTTGGAGAAACTGCAAGAAATTACGTGGCAACCTGATGTGTATGAATTCCTACCGGGATGGAACGCTACGATTGAAGAGAGAGCCCTGTGGCTCGCCGAATATGAAATCCCTGAGAATCAGCGTTTTAAACAAGCTGTGATGGCGGGAGGGGATATCGGAGAGTTATATTTACGTATGGCTATCGTACTCAAAGAAAATGATGAGTTCATAGGATGGTGCTGCTCAGGGATCAAGGACGAGCTGCCAGCACCCAATCGGGAGATTATGTACGGTATATCGAAACACTTCAGGAACCGTGGCTATACAACGCAGGCAGTAAACGGAATGACGGAGTATTTGTTTGAACATACAAACGTGGAAGTGTTAAATGCCATCGCTTTGACTACCAATCAAGCATCCAATAAGGTCATACAGAAATGTAATTTTGAACTTTTAAATAGAATAAAAATTGAGAATGAACCCTATAACCATTACCAATTGTGTAAGCGTTAAGGTCATTTTTGTTTGAACTTTTAACCTTATTGAAAATCGCTATAAGTTCAACCTTTCGGATCAGGTTAGACAGTGAATGCTGGCTGCCTGATCTTTTTCTGTCATTTAATCTATAGGACAAGTTTTTGTTAATAATTTTCTCCGCGATAATAGCGCTCCAGTTTGTTATCCAAATGAACAAGCTGCGCTTTTTTCTCCTCGATATCATTCAGCAACTTTTGCTTTTGATCCTCAATCAGCTTGGTTCTTTCCTTCAAAGTGGAGGTTCCTTCATTGACCTGATCATAATACTTTTTGATGTCTTCCACACTCATCCCGGTTTCGCGAAGGCATTTGATAAAAACCAGCCAGTTCAGATCATCCTCCAAATAAAGACGGTTATTCTGCTCATTTCGTGCAGCAGGTTTCAACAGTCCCTTTCTTTCATAAAAGCGGATCGCTCCAATTGAGATTTCAACTTTTTTCGCTACTTCTCCAATCGTTAACATGTTAACCATCCCTTTTTATATAAATAATTTGACCTACACTAAGTGTAGCATAGTAACTTAAACATTGTTAAATATAAATCAAATTACGGAAAGAAGGGTTTGCATGAAAAAGACTGTCTTGGTAACCGGTGCAAATAAAGGTATTGGATATGAAATCGTTAAGCAGTTAGGTGAAGCAGGATGGAAAGTTATCCTTGGCGCACGCAGTGTTGAACGGGGTGAAGCCGCTGTTTCGGAGTTAACTTCCAGAGGGCTAGACGTAGAATTTTTACAAATTGACATGACTGACTTGAAGAGCATCCAGCAGGCAGCCGATACGATTAACAATGCTTATCCCGCAATAAAGTTATTGATCAATAACGCTGGTATGCCGGGTGCTTTCTCTCATTCATTTACGGATACCCAGGAGGAAGATCTGCGGAACGCCTTTGAAGTCAACTTTTTCGGCACCTTCCGGTTGAATCAGAGGTTATTCCCGTTAATCAAAGATAATGAAGGCACAATCATTAATGTATCGACTGACATGGCTTCTCTGGACCATATGCAAAATGCGGAATTTACTTTGAACGCCTTCGACTATAACTCATCCAAAACGGCCAATAGTGCCATGACACTTTCGATGGCTTATGAAGTGAAAAACAGCAGGGCTCAAGTCTTTGCGGTAACACCTGGATTCACATCAACAGATCTTAACGGCAATGCCGAAGGCGGTAAATCAAAAGAAGCGGGCGCTGCGATTATCGTGGGCTATGCGACAGATGGCAAACGTCATAACGGGGAGTTCCTGGATGAGAATGGCCTGTACCCTTGGTAATCCAACGTTGCCAAAAGCAACCGATAGATCGAGATGAATTTAGAGCATAATGCGCTTCAATAAAACGTCACAGATTCGTTAGCTTGAAACCCATTGGGCTAGCCACCCACCAATCGGATGCTGCTAAATGGACTAGGGCATGCGATTGGGTGTGCACGGCAATTTGTAGGGGATGATGCCTTCGCTGTACTGCTCGGAGATGACATTATGGTGTCTGATCCGCCAGTACTTGCACAGATGGTCCATCTCGACGCTACGATATTGGCGATCAATTCGGATATATTCAGGCGATCTTGGAGATCGGACTGATGCGCAAGGAATTACAGCCCATGCTGACACCATATCTTCAGAAGCTTGCAACCCAGTGGGCATAGGGATTGATATGTAGCAGAGGTTTTTCCAGCATTGTACAATGCTTCCTGTAACGCTACAATCAACAAGAAGTTCAAGTTGCTCTTTGAGGAGTGAGGAATCATGAATGAGTCTATCATCAGGGACCTTATTCAGTATATGGACGTGGAGGACAACGCCGCCACCCAGTACATTCAGACCGAGCATCGGATGAAACTGGGACTCTTTTGGGGGATACAGGAAGGCAGCCGCGTTCTGGAAATCGGATGTGGTCAGGGAGATACAACTGCCGTGCTTGCACATCTGGTGGGGGAGCATGGGCACGTTCATGGTGTAGATATTGCACCAGAGGATTATGGTGCACCGCTGACCGTAGGCGAAGCGGCAGCCAAGCTGCGGAGATCTCCGCTGGGTGACCGAATTCGAATGGATTATGATTTCGACATTCTAAGTGATCAAGCCCAATTCGCTGAGAATGAGTTTGATGTGATTGTGCTATCCCATTGTTCTTGGTACATGAAATCGTTTGACGAACTCGCGCAGATTCTTAGCAAGGTTAGGACGTGGGGACATCAGCTATGTTTTGCTGAATGGGATGCACGAGTTACAGATGTGAGCCAGCTCTCGCACTGGTTATCCGTTCTGATTCAGTCCCAGGTCGAATGTTACAAGGAGAACAGCTTCTCCAATGTGCGCACGCTCTTTACACCAGAGGACATCCAAGAGCTTGTCTCTGCGGCAGGCTGGACGATGAAGGAAGAGACTTCGATCCATTCTCCCGAACTGCAGGACGGTCGCTGGGAAACCGAAATGACACTGGCAGAACGCCTGTGGAACTGCAGATGCTTCCGATCCCGGACAAAGTGAAAACACTTCTTCTTTCCGAACTGAAATTACTTAAGACACATCATGTCTCGGGGCGGCCTGGGAGTCCACTAGGAACGTATGCGATGGTTGCCAAAAAACAGTAAGGAAATAGCTATTTGCAGTATGCTATAATAAAAACGTCTATCACGTACTTTTCACAGAAGACAGACCGCATTTAGCTGAAGTTTTTCTTGCGATAATTGATTGGTTCAGCTCCGCTGGAAACATATAAATTCCATTATCTAAAAAAATGTGTTTACTTCATCACGGTAATTTTGATATTATAATCGCAATATCAAATGCGACGAAGAGACGAGTAGATAAAATTAATTCTTTCAAAGAGAGCTCCGGTAGCTGAAAAGGAGTAAAGAATCTTTTATTGAATAAAGACTCAGAGCAGCACATCGGAACTTAGCATTAAGGGATGGTGTGACAGGAGCTCCTGTTACAGAGCTAGAGTATGAACGGTCTACAGCTAGCAACATGGTTGTATTCCTTTACTTGAAGAGGCGGATATGGTGACATATCGGCGAATCTGGGTGGTACCACGAGAGTTCAATCTCGTCCCTGAGACTATTGTCTTGGGGATGGGATTTTTTGGTTTTTCCGGGGCTGTGACTACACGCTTTGGAATTGCCTGAATAGTGTTAATTGAGAGCCAATTTCATAATACGTCTTAAGTGAGTTTATGAAATTGATTCAAAGAGAAGAATCACTCAAACCGAAAGGAAATGATGATTGAATGTCAGCAAAATTGAAAGTCGGTATCGTCGGAGGAACGGGAATGGTAGGTCAGCGTTTTGTGGACCTGCTCGATCAACATCCATGGTTTGAAGTAACAGCTATTTCTGCAAGCGCCAATTCGGCAGGTAAAACATATGAAGAATCCGTACAAGGCAGATGGAAACTCGCAGTTCCTATTCCGGAAGCTGTGAAGAAAATCGTTGTCCAAGATGCTTCTCAGGTAGAGGCTTTTGCAAACCAGGTTGATTTTATTTTCTGCGCGGTTGATATGAAAAAGAATGAAATTCAAGCGCTCGAAGAGGCTTATGCCAGAACAGGAACCCCTGTTGTGTCCAACAACTCAGCTCACCGCTGGACGGCTGATGTACCTATGGTGATCCCTGAGATTAACCCGGGACATCTGGATGTCATTGAAGCACAGAGAAAACGTCTGGGTACCAAAACCGGATTCATTGCAGTGAAACCAAACTGCTCGATTCAGAGCTATGTGCCAGCACTGCACGCCTTGCGTGAGTTCAACCCGACTCAGGTGGTCGCTTCCACGTATCAAGCAATCTCCGGAGCAGGTAAAAACTTTACCGACTGGCCTGATATGCTCGATAATGTGATTCCATACATCGGTGGCGAAGAAGAGAAGAGTGAGCAGGAACCACTGCGGATCTGGGGCAGCATCGAAAATAATCAGATCGTCAAAGCATCTGCTCCATTAATTACAACACAATGTATTCGTGTACCTGTAACGGATGGACATCTGGCTACAGTGTTTGTAAACTTCGAGAAAAAACCAAGTAAAGACGAAATTCTGGAGCGTTGGTTGCAGTTCAAAGGTCGTCCGCAGGAACTGGCTCTGCCAAGCGCACCGAAACAATTCATTACGTATTTTGAAGAAGAGAACAGACCGCAGACGAAACTGGATCGTGACATCGAACGCGGAATGGGTGTATCCACAGGCCGACTGCGCGAAGATTCACTCTATGATTATAAATTCGTTGGATTGTCCCACAACACGTTGCGTGGAGCAGCAGGCGGTGCGGTTCTGATCGCGGAACTGCTCAAAGCTGAAGGATATATTCAGCCGAAATAAGCATAAAGGCATCATGAGCAGTAACAGAATTCTGAACAGAATGATTATTTGAAAACCATCACTCGTTGATGGTTTTTTGTATTGTGGGGACCGAAATGGTGAGTAGTTGATACACGGAGCAAATGTGTATAGGGATTAATACGGCGAAAAACGCCGACGTGATTGTCGACGTTTTATACTTGATGAAAGGGAAGCCCCCTTTTTTTAAATATACATAAAGTAAGAAGAAACCTTTATTGTTAGAACAAACGTTATTTATCGCGACTTTAAGTTTAAGATACTATGCTAGTTGCTGCTTCATAGCAGCTACCGGGCATTGACCCGAAGCTTCGGCTTCAGGAAGACCGCGGCTCTTTAATCGGGATGCAGGACAACTTCCTTCTTCGTCACGCTTGGTCTCCCAATTGGCAGGGTTGGTCATATCCGGGATGCGTTGCTCCAAAATGGCCTGATATTGACGTGCTTTCTCTTCCAAATGGGCAACGCGGCTCTTGGCTTCTTCAAGCTGAATCAGCGCCGCTTCCTTGTATTCCATCATAAGTGCGAACCGCTGCGGAACGGTTGAATCACCTTCGAGGCAGAGATCGACGTATGTCTTAATATTTTCAATCGGTAAACCTGTCTGCTTGAGGCATTTGACGCCATGCAGCCAATTGATTGATTCTTCATCAAACACCCGAATATTATTTTTATTGCGTTGAATGCTTGGAACCAAGCCCTTATCCGTATAAAAGCGAACTGCGTGCTCTGTGAGTCCCGTAAGCTGGGCAGCATCTTGGACAGTATACATATGGAATCCTCCTTCTAAAAAAATATTGGAGACCGCTTGACTTCGTGTAAGACGAAGGAGCTAGGGTTATTGTAACGCAAGTCGGACGGAAGTGGAATCCCGCTTAGTTGCAGGATTCCAGGAATACGTGACCACTTGCGATTCACAATTGAATCATAGGAGGAATTGAGTATGCAAACTGTAACCTTGAACAATGGAGTGAAAATGCCGATCATTGGCTTTGGTGTCTACCAGGTTCCCGATGCTGATGAATGCGAGAACACGGTATATGAGGCACTGAAGGCCGGTTACCGCCTGATTGATACCGCTGCCGGTTATTTGAACGAAGAAGCGGTTGGACGCGCAATTAAACGCAGCGGCATACCGAGGGAAGAACTGTTTAACACGACCAAGCTTTGGATTCAGGATGCCGGATACGAAAGTGCCAAGCTGGCGTTTGCCAAATCGTTGAGTAAGCTTCAGCTTGATTATCTGGATATGTATCTTATTCACATGCCGTTTGGTGACTATTACGGCGCGTGGCGTGCGATGGAAGAACTGTACCGCGAAGGCAAGATCAAGGCAATCGGTGTCAGCAACTTCCTTCCAGACCGTCTGATGGACCTCATCGTTCATAACGAAATTGTGCCTGTCATCAATCAGATCGAAACGCATCCGTTTCAACAGCAGGTCGACAGCGTTGCTTTCATGAAAGAACAGGGGATACAGCACCAGTCCTGGTCACCGTTTGCCGAAGGTCGCAACAATTTGTTCAGCAACGAAGTGCTGGCCTCCATTGCCGAGAAACATAACAAAACCGTCGCCCAGGTTGTACTGCGCTGGCTTGTGCAGCGGGACGTCGTTGTTATTCCCAAATCGGTACGCAGAGAGCGGCTCATCGAGAACTTCGATATTTTTGATTTTGTACTGAGCCCGGAAGAGATTGCAACCATTTCCACACTCGATACCAAGGAAAGTCTATTCATGAAGATAGACGATCCTGGAGTTGCCAAGATGCTGGGCAATATGAAAGTGGATTTGTAACCCAGAAACGAATTACTAAGTTTACGAAACGTAGCAGTATCGTAGCAATAATAGTAATAACAGCAACTCAATGCAAAACGCCGACAATGATGTCGGCGTTTTTTAAACATTCCCGTATGTTGTTAGGCAGCGGATGTCTTATCCGACTTTTGCAGAAGCTGCGAGCGACGACCGAGCAGATAACCTGTCAGTGAAGCGAGCATCTGCTGGAATACCATGCCAAGCACGACCGGGACAGCAACAGGTGGCGGAAAATAGGAAACAGCGAGTACTGCGCCTGCGCTAATATTACGCATGCCTCCATTGAACACCAGAGCGACCTGATCGGCCTCATTCCAGCCCAACAATCGGGCAATGAAATAACTCAGCGCATAACCAAATGATGCCAAGAAAATAATGATGACCGCAAGACCAGCTAACTTCCAGTTGAAATCAGCCAAGTAGGGCGCAACGACAGATCCGTTAATCGCGACGACAGATGCCATGAACAATTTGGACAACGGATTCAATCTCGGTCCCCAGACCGGGACAATGGCGCCTTTGGTCCACTCATTCAGCAGCATACCGAGCAGGGATGGCACAACAATCATCCAGAACAGACTGCTCATCATGGCTGCCGTATCCAGTGTGACACTGGTCCCAATTAGCAGGGATAACACCCCGGGGACAACGAAAGGAGCAAGCATCGTATCAATCAGGATGATGGAGAGCGTAAGTGCGATATTGCCCCGATAGATGCTAACCCAGATGAAACTGCTTATTCCTGTCGGAATCACGGCTGCCAGAACGAGGCCCGTAATGGTGTACGCATCTGTAGGAAAGACCAGATGACCCATACCCAGAGCAATAAGTGGCATTGCCAAATGCAATATGAACAGACATACAAACAGGGGGAACGGCTTCTTCAGCACGTTCACAAAATCCCGTATCCCCAGACTGATGCTTCCAGCGAACGTCATGAACGCAAAGAGCCAAGGGGATAAAAAGGTATAAGAAGAAAGAAAACTCCCGCATAACACGCCAATAATAATGCTGATTGGGGTAATCAGTGGCATGATGCGGTTCAAGCGTTGGTTTAAGGCTTGAAGCATAATCATGACATCCCTTTACCGTGTGATTATACTATTATACATGTTAATAACGTTAGCTGCAGATCCATTTGCAATGAAGCTGCCTGAACAGGTATCATGGATTAGGAACAAGGATTTTGATGAGGAGAAGGGGGAGATGATCATGTTCAAGCGAAAAAGAAAACACACATTGATGATGACAGGCCTTATTGCATCAAGTATTCTGTTGATTTCGGCCTGCTCTGTCGTGGAGCAAGCCAATCAAAGTCTAAATTATGTGAGTGGGGCTACTGATTATATAGAACAGGTATCGAACGCCGGTGCTGATTTGCAAGAGCTCGCATCGAGTGCGGTGAATAATCCGGAGATAACCAATCAGATTCAGGAGAAAATCGATCTGATCCAAGCAGAAGCAAGCGAATTTTCCCAATTGACGGCACCCGCAATTGGAGAAAACATTCATGAGAATCTGGTCAGCTATAATACGCAATTAACCGAAGTCGTAGGCAATTTCGAGAATACGATAGCGGAACAAGGCTTTACGGCAGAAAATTGGGAGAAGACAGGGATTCCTGAACTGATCACCAACATCAATAACTTGAGAGATCCGCTAAGCGGACTTCAGGGTGAATAGGTTTAAAAAATCGTATATTTTAAAAGGGCGGGATATCGGAATGATTAAATTATCGATATGTTCGCTTTTTTTTATTATCCGAAAACGAATGTATATTTAATATTACAGGAGCTAGACTATATCATGTAATTATGAGATACATATGACATTTATCTCATATTGATACGAAGATTTTAACAAAGGAGAACTACGTCATGACTGATCACAATGGAAAAGTAATCATTATTACAGGTGGAGCGAGTGGTATTGGTAAAGAGACAGCACTTCAACTTTCGGGCCAAGGCGCGACTATTGTTGTCGCTGACTATAATGAGGATGGTGCGAAGAAGCTTGCCGCAGAGATTGAAGCAGCAGGCGGAACAGCAGGCGCGTACAAAGTGGATGTATCCAAAGGGGACGAGATAAAAGCCCTGATCGACTGGACAGTAGAGCAATATGGTACGCTAAGCGGTATTTTCAATAACGCAGGGATTGGGCTTGTGAAGCCATTTCTGGAGATGGACCCGGAATCCTATCACAGAGTCATTGATGTAGACCAGCATAGTGTGTACTACGGCATGTATTATGGTGCGAAAAAGTTGGTGGAATTGAATGTACAAGGTACCATTGTTAATACGGCTTCGATCTATGGAAGTGTTGCAGCAGTGGGCAGCTTCAACTACAATGCAGCCAAGGCTGCTGTTGTCATGATGTCCAAGTCCGGTGCACTGGAACTGGCTGAGCATGGAATTCGCGTGGTTGGTGTAGCACCTGGCTTTATCGAAACACCGATTCTGGGTGATGACCAAGCCATGAAGGATGCGCTTGCTACCCAACATATGCGTGGAGAGCTCATTCAACCGGAAAAAGTAGCCAGTGTGGTTACATTCCTGTTCAGTGAAGCAGCAAGTGCAGTGAACGGTACAACTATCGCAGTGGATGATGGGTTCCTCAGCTTCAAAACCAAATAAGCAAGGCTTATAAGGAAACTCATTTGATAAAAACAATAAAAACGGTGCAGAACGATTTATTCGTTTTGCACCGTTTTTGTATTTTTATTATAGGAGTAAACTTGGCATATGTTATAAATTAGTTTGTCGAATTATCCCGAAAATTCAGAGATCGTGATACAATTAGCAAGGCTGAATCTTTTTATCATTTTGTGGTGTGTCATACACAATTCGAACACCCAGAGAGCCATAGCTCTCTTCTTTGTAATGACATTGAGAACAAGTTTTCGTCGAGCATAACGCATCGTTGTGAACTTGTAATTTTTCATTGCATAGTGGACATTTATTTTCAAAAAGAGTCTTCAACACGTTAAACATGCTTAATCACTCATTTCGGATTAATTTACTTGGTTTTTATTATAACGGATAATATTCGCTGTGTATACCACTTTTAAGCTGAATTGAAATGAGATCTATATAGCAAGAAAGGAAGGGCATAACCGATGGATCTTCTGCTTTTTGTCATCATGTTTATACTGGGTCTGATCGGTTCGTTCTTCTCCGGTTTGTTGGGTATCGGTGGTGCCATTATCAATTATCCGCTACTGTTATATGTTCCATCCCTCATGGGATTGGAGCCGTTCTCAGCACATCAGGTATCATCGATCAGTATGTTTCAAGTATTCTTTGCTTCACTTGCTGGTGTGGTTGCATTCCGTAGTAAAATAAAAACGGGTAGAAGTGGTGGGGCTATCGTTCACCGCGGATTGGTGTTATACATGGGCTCCAGCATTCTTGCTGGCAGTCTGATTGGGGGCTTCATATCCGGTTATCTGGACGGAAGGGTTATTAATCTGATCTATGGCATTCTGGCTATCATCGCGATTGTTCTCATGCTGATTCCCGGGAAAGGAAAGCTTGAGACATCAGATCCGCTGGTGTATAACCGATGGATAGCGGCAGGTACTGCTTTTACAGTAGGCATTGTCTCTGGAATTGTTGGTGCGGGCGGTGCCTTTATTCTCATTCCCATCATGCTGACGATTCTCAACATTCCAGTACGGACGACGATTGCTTCATCACTGGCAATTGTATTTATCTCCGCAATTGGCGGCGTTATAGGGAAGATTACGGGTGGAGACATTCCGCTGGAACCCATCTTTTATACGGTAATCGGAAGTCTGTTAGGGGCATCCCTTGGTTCACGGGTTAGTTCGATGATCAATGTGAGGGTACTTCGGTATGCATTAATTGTACTTATTGCCATTACAGCGCTCAAAGTCTGGTCCTCCATTTTGTAAAATCATACACGTTGGCATGAACAATGGCGATTTCGTAACCAAACGGTTCGATCGCCGTATAAAGGTTATGAACATGAGCTGACGCGTTGGATACACCACCCGAATGAGTTCAGTTTTCGTCCATGGAGCACCTCACACTCCTTTCATGGATACATGTTTAACATTAATAGAAGTTGAGGTATCCACCCTATGAATAACGTACTTATAGATCAGGCTGATGCAGGATATCGGCTAGCTGAGCAGAAAGCATCTCAGTATTTTACTACACTTCAACAGCAACTTATGAATAATTCGTATACGACTGCACTCACTCAAGATATTCATGTATGGAAAAAAAAACATATTCATCGTTTTTCCTGGCTTTCTCTTTTATCACCAAGCAAAAGAAAACCGGATCCCCGGGATGTTCATAGATATATCCATTGGCTGAATGCGACAGGAAAGCTGGAGGATTACCTGGATCGGAGCATCTCATATATTTATATGCGGGATCTGGGGCAAGCCCTTGATTCTGCAGATACGCAGGTCCGAATTCAACACGTTGTCCGGAATACCAAAAAATACTTTATGCGCTCAGCTGCCGAACGCAAAGAACAGCCTGATTATATCAGTCTGGCTGCGTTGTACCGGTGGGGACAGAAGGAGCACATTGAAGCGGCTGTCATCTGGGTGATGAACAAATTAAAGAATGTAGCATCCAACATCCCGAAAGAGCTGGATGCAGAGCAGGCGCAGCGGAAGCTCATCAAGATCATTCTTGGCGTGGTCCTTCATGTGGACGATGAGATGAACGAGCAGACACCCCCTGAGGAACGGGCGCGGAGATTTGATGCGGCAATCCGACTCGGTTATTCGTACGGTTTGACCTATCCATTTGTAGATGACCTTCTGGATTCTCAGGCTTTAACTATTCAGGAAAAAGAACAATATTCCCTGATGATACGCGATGCACTTCTTACCGGAGTTGTACCCGATTTGGGAGAGTGGAAAGGCAGTAATCTGGAAGTGATTAGATATGTTCATTCCGAGCTTCGGGAAGCATTTGAGTATATTAAGAACTACCAGCGCCCGGAGACTCAGCGCACGTTCCTCGAGCAATCCTATGTGTTCTTTCAGTCTCAGGAGATCGATCGTAACAAGAAATTATCCAATGCGAATTATACGAATGAAGAACTGTACATTCCGATTATTATCAAATCATCTTCCTCCCGATTAATCGTTCGATCTGTTCTCAGTGCTCAAGAGGATGAAGGATTTGATCTGCGGACGTTCTATTACGGAATATACAATCAGCTTGCAGATGATTTTGCCGATATGTTTGACGATATGGAAGAAGGGGCAGTGACCCCGTATACGTACTATTTGAAATATCGAGACCTGCGTCCCGACTTGATTAATCCCTATGAATTGTACTGGGCAGTCATCTCACATCTGATCCATGATGTATATAACTCGGACGCCAAGACCCGCGAGGTCATACTCGATCGTGCCATTAACGGTCTGAAGCGTTGTAAAGAGCGCCTGGGTCAGACGAAATATGATGAAGTAATGATGATTTTTGCTTCCGGACAGCCCGAATTCAATCGATTGGTTCAACAGATGGTACGCAAAGCAGATGATGTCGATTTCCTCGATAAATTGTTACGGGATCAGGTCGTGCTTCAATTAAAGAATGACAAGCAGGAAAAAGAGGAGTTCCGCCAGACCGTTCGAACGGTTCGCGAACAGATTAATGTGGAGTTACAGATCAACAAGCCCGGTGGACTTCCCGAAATGAAAGAAACGCTGATCGATGCGGCCAATTACAGCTTGCAGGGAGATGGAAAAAGGCTTCGCCCCATATTGACGTGGGTTATGGGTGTGCGCGAGTATGGCTTACCTGAATCCTCCATCGTTCCGCTGCTTAGGTCGCTGGAGTACATGCATACTGCTTCCCTGATCTTCGATGATCTGCCCACCCAGGATAATGCTTCGACAAGGCGTGGTCGCTCCACGCTGCATCAGGTACACAATAGCGCCACAGCAGAGCTTACGGGTCTGTTTCTCATTCAGAAGGCGATTGGTGAGCAGTCATCATTGGATCACTTCGATGCGGCGACTGTGCTCACACTGATTCAATATTCAGCTGAAAAAGCAGAAGATATGTGCATGGGGCAGGCGATGGATCTGAACTCCAAAGGCAAGGCTTTGACGCTGGAACAGCTAAACATGATCTGTTTTTACAAAACAGGCATTGCCTTTGAGGCTGCCCTCGTCATGCCAGCCATTCTGGCTCAAGTAAAGGAACCGGAGATTGCAACCCTGAAGAAGTTCGCGTATCATGCGGGAATCGCCTTTCAGATCAAGGACGATTTGCTGGATTACGAGGGTGATCACCTTATCCTTGGTAAACCGGCAGGTCAGGATGAGCGGAACAATAATTCAACCTTTGTGTCCATTCTTGGTGATGAAGGTGCAAAGAAAGAGATGTGGGAGCATTATTGTCTTGCGACAGATGCATTGAACGAGATGCCGAAACCTATTCCGTTTTTGAGACATCTCTTGGATTATCTTATTGGTCGCGAGCGCTAACCCATTCTCACATTACGTGTTGCATATGACTTATAATGATATATAATGACAAAGGTCGGGATTCCATATTGATGGATTCCAGGCCTTGTTTGGTTTCATAGACACAAATCTTTTGGGAAGATATGCTTCAAAGGCTGAAGTTTTGGTTATTAAGCAGATATTATGGTTTTAAAACGGACCCATCCTTTCTGGAGCAACTTATATCCAGCAAAGTTTAAATTTCGACAATATATTACTTGAGTTTATATGCCAAAAGGAGAGTTTACAATGCAGGTTCAAAAGGTCGACCATCACGAATTGTTCGAGCAGATCTATAACCAAGCACCTATTGGAATTGCACTCGTTGCTCCGACAGGACAATGGATGAAAGTGAACCCTGCTTTTTGCTGTATGCTGGGTTTTACTAGTGAGGAGTTAATGGATCTCAGTTACCAGGATATTACGCATCCGGATGATTCTCCACAAGATGTGATCTATAACTGCGAGCTATTCGAAAGTAAATCTAAAGAGTATAAATATGAAAAGCGTTATATCAATAAAAAAGGTGACATCTTATGGACTTCATTGCATGTTTCATTAGTTCGTAGTGAAATTACGGATGAACCTCTTTACTTCATTTGCCATATAGTTGATATTACTGACCGCAAAATGTCCGAACAAAAGCTTCTGCATAGTGAAGAGATGTTCAAACTTATTACAGATCATGCTCAGGAGATCATCTATATTGCGGATCAGGAGGGCGTTTGTCGATTCTGCTCTCCCTCAGTCCAACGTTTACTGGGTTATTCGCCAGAAGAATTGATTGGTCAAAATAATAATGAAAATTTTCACCCACAAGATCTGGAACGGATCTCACAGATGGACTTGACTAAAGGCAATCTGTTGAATATTAGGGTCCGCCATAAAGATGGGCATTATCTGTGGTTTGAAACCACGTACAAGGTCTTTGGTGATGCTGAGCATGGACAGCAGATTCTTTCGATTGGACGAGATGTGTCCGAACGAAAAAAACATAAGGACATCAGTGCAGAGGCTGAACGCATCGCCTTAATTGGTAGTTGGGAGTGGGATATGGTCAAAGATCAGATCGCACTTTCAGATCAGATTTTTGAGATTTTTGAACTTGAACGCACCCGCAAATCATATTGTGCAAATGATGTTTTTAAAGTTATGAATGCTGCGGACATAGCCTCTTTACAAGAACAATTGGAATGGGTAAAACAAGGAAAACCGCTTGATTTTGAATACAAGCACAGTAGCTCTGATGGAAGTGAGAAGTATCTTCACTTACGCGGGCTGATCACGCTCGATGAATATCAGCAGCCAGTTCAGCTGAACGGAACATTACAGGATATCACGGAGCGCAAACGCATTGAATTCAAATTGCAAGAATCTGTGGAGCGATACACCTCACTTAAGAAATATAATCATGATGCCATTATCTCGTTTAACATGAATGGTAATATTATGAATGCCAATCCAGTAGCGGTGAAAATGACGGGCTGTCCCGTGGTCGAAATGATGGGCACAAGCATAAGCAGATTCATCGGGGCGAGTAATCTGGGTCTGATCCTGCGGAGTAATTATGAGATGGCTGAAAAGGAAATCAATGCTGTTCGTCATACAGATGGAACCGAGACAGAAGTCTTGGCTACGCTTGCTCCGATCATTATTAATAACTCCAATGTCGGGTTCTACTTGATTGCGAAGGATATTACGGAGCAGAAAAAACTGCTTGTCGCCAAAGAGACAGCCGAGAGAATGAATAAGGCCAAAAGTGAGTTTCTTGCGATGATGAGCCATGAAATTCGTACACCGATGAACGGTGTAATTGGGATGACGGATCTGCTTCTGGATACCCCTGGTCTTAGCGGGGAGCAGAAGGAATATATCGAAATCATCCAGAAGAGCGGAGATTCCTTACTGGCCATCATTAATGATATTCTTGATTTTTCCAAAATTGAGTCAGGCAAAACGGATCTGGTAGACGATCCTTTTGATCTCGCAGAAATCGTGACAGAGACCGTGAAAATCGTAAAACCACTGGCTCGCGAAAAGAAGTTGGATGTTCGTATGTGCGTAGATGACGCCATCCCGACTCCGGTGTATGGTGATGCTTACCGACTTAAACAGGTACTTACCAATATCATTGGCAACGCGGTTAAATTCACTTCAGAGGGCGGCGTTGAAATTGACGTTGGGATCAAGGAGCAGTGTGGCAATACCGTACTGCTTTATTTTAAGGTGAAGGATTCGGGTATTGGGATTCCGGGTGAGAGAAAACAACAATTATTTGAACCATTCTACCAACTGGAGAATTTCATGACCCGCAAACCTCAGGGCACGGGTCTAGGCCTTGCCATTAGCAAAAAATTGGTGGAGCTCATGCAGGGAGATATCTGGATCGAGGAATCGGATGAACCGGGTACAATATTTGTATTTACTGCTCGCTTTAAATTAACCAACGGTGAAGAGGGCAACAGATTAGATCAACAACAGAAGAAGAGCAGAACATCCGCCTTGCGAATTTTAATTGCAGAAGACAATGAAGTGAACCAGCTCGTCCTTAGCAGGATAATCGAGAAAAAAGGACATGTTGTGGATCATGTCGTGGACGGTGTTGAAGCGGTCGAGGCGGTCAAACACAATGCATACGATATTATCTTCATGGATGTGCATATGCCAAGGCTGGATGGATTCGAAGCGACAAAAATGATTAAAGAATTGAAGTCCTCTGAGGATTGTCCATATATTATTGCGGTGACTGCAAATGCCGTAAGAGGAGACATGGATAAATGCATGAAGGCAGGCATGGATGCGTATGTAAGCAAACCGATTAAGATCGAATCCATTATGCAAGCATTGGAGACCTATTACATGAAGTGTAATCTCTGAATGGACTAACACTTGATCGTTAAGAGATCCGCTAGCTTATCATTGATAAGTTAGCGGCTTTTTGTTTTTGACTTCACTCATGAAAAGGATGCCTATGGATTTTTGATCCACAGTTTGGAGATGTCCATATATCCGAATTCCGCTGTCTGCATGCCGAAGATGCTCTGATCCAGCTCAGCTTGCTTGTTCATGTGACAGCCATGCAAGATCCAACAGTGATCACGCAGTAAAGCTTCCGCTTCATCCAAGAGTTCTGTGCGGTCTGCCCGATGGAGCTGGGCGAAATGATCCAGTTTGTCATCCAACAGGGATTGGAAAGCAGGAGACATGCACATATGAAAATGATTGGACAGGTTTTTGAAAAAATGAATCATGCCGTACTGCCAGTCTTCCTCCAGGATCTCTTCAGTCAGGATCAATTGCGCGTTGGTAGTTTCCTCTGAGTTGAAATAATCCACAACGGCCTGCATGCTAATGTTCAGCCCGATGGACTGCGCACGATACTGGAACCACTCCGCAACGTCTGCATCCTTATTATGCTTATACGATAATGTTATCGTCTCACCTTGGTACCCACTGCGATAGAGTAATTCACGAGCATGCTCAAGAGAGGCAACTGTCCAGTCTTGGGCTGCACTTTTCCAGGGCAGGAAGCTGCTGGCTGGTGTGATCCGATTCCCACCGAGATCCTGAACAAGCGCAACCGAATCATAGACGATACGCAGGGCTTGTCGAAATAGGGGATGATGATGGATGCCTTCCTTGTGAAAATTGAACATCATATACTGACAACCCAGCGCAGGATAATTGATGCTATTGGTGTGATCACAACCGGTTGCCAGACTCAATCGATCTGTGCCCGGTAGCTCATAGTAGCGATCATTCGGACTCAGGTCTGGCACAAACCAGAAGTGGACTTGATCCAGATGCGGCCTGATGCCGTAGTATGCATCAAAAGCGGCAAGCTCCAGTACATCTTCATTCTGCTCTGTAATCTGAAAAGGACCAGTCCCCATCAAGGTATTGGCTACATTGTAATCGTAGGGCAGGATCGTCATCCGAATACAACTGAACAGATGCAAGAAAAACCGATTAGGACGACGAAGAACAAACTTGATGCAGTAATCACCAGCAACTTCCGCACGTTCGATATCCCGATACAACCAGATAGAGGGACTATTCACCTCAAACAATCGTTGCAACGTCGCTTGTACATCCCGGGACGTCATAACACGGCCATTGTGGAAACGTACACCTTTTCGGAGATAGAAGGTCCATAATCGATGGTCCTCACTGCACTCCCACATGTGAGCCAGAGCTGGCAGGAATGATTCCGTCTTGGCATCATAAGTGATCAATGTATTACAGACTTGACTCAGCAAATAGGTTTCAAATGCAGTATAGACAAAGGCGGGGTCCAGGTCGCCCAACTGGCGTGACCTCATGATGCGCAGGATATCCTGACCTGAAGCAGTTTCATTGTGACCGTGAAATCCCATCTGTTGATGGAGGGAGACCATAAGTTGTTCTCGCAGTGCATCATCCATCTGTACGTTTCCGATGAGTTCAATCGCGTCTTTCATTTTGCCTTTACCCAGAAGTTCCGTAAAACTCGCTTCCAGCGCCTCATTCATGCTACGCAGCATCGTTAGCTCCGAATGATGTCCACGACCACGTCCAGGTTGCCAATGGATGAAGCCCTGTTCCTCCAATTTTCTGAGAATGAATTTTACATTACGAGGGGTGCAGCACAAGGTGGCGGACAGGCTGTCAATCGTCACCGCTACAGGTTCATGAAGTTTGAAAGAAAGTTGTTCGGCCCCGGCGAGCCTTACAAAGTGAGTATGTATGGTATCCATGGTCACGGCTCCTCTATTAAGGGTGAAAAGTGTGATCATATGTTTACACTTTTATTTCCCCCTTTTATCCTTACAATTATACATTAGTAGAGGTTGTTCAAAAAGACGCATTGAAGCATTTAGAATGAATAGGAGAAGTTCGCATGAAGCAATATTTAAGGCAAATTCACCCCTTGGCATGGACGATCATTGTCGGTACCATGTTTGGACGTCTTGTGACGTCCATGAGTATCCCGTTTCTATCCATCTATCTGACACGTGTACTGGAGGCGACCCCAACACAGACCGGTATTACTGTTGCGGTCAGCTCGCTGGCAGGTGTGATGGTCAGCTTTTACGGAGGTTATATCTCGGACCGGATCGGTCGCAAAATCGTGATGTTAATCTCGGTATTTAGCTGGGCAGGTGTATTTTTTATTTTCTCAGCGGCAGAGCATCTATGGGTGTTCTTTGTGGCCAATACATTAAACGGGTTATGCCGTGCTGTATTTGAACCAACCTCAAGAGCACTATTATCGGATATTACTTCTCCGCAGAACAAATTGCTGGTATTCAACCTTAGATATGCTGCGATCAATCTTGGTGTGGTATTTGGGCCAATTATCGGCTTTCAGCTGGGGTCGTCAGAATCGACATTTCCGTTTGTGATTTCCGGTATGGTATACATAGCCTATGGACTTGTATTATTTCTGCAATTCAAGCTACAGCATGCCAATCTGCCTGAGCGTCACCAGGCTACCGCACCACGTTTGCGTGAAGCGCTGATGACCACCGGTCGCGACCGGGTATTTCTCCCGGTGTTGATTGGTACCACATTTTGTGTGCTGGGTTACGGACATTTCAGTTCTACGTTGGCACAGTACTTGGCGAGGAGTCCGATTTTTGAGAATGGAAGTCAGATGTTCTCCTACATGCTCTCCCTGAACGCCGTGACGGTACTGATTATTCAGTATCCACTAGTGAGAACTTTCCGAAACTTTCCACCTCTGGTGCCCCTGATTCTGGGTAATCTGCTGGTCGCAACCAGCCTGATGATGGTCGGAATTGCTGAGGGTGTACTCATGATGATGGTGAGTGTCATACTATTTACCATTGGGGAAGTACTGTTGTTCACGATGATGGATATGCTCATTGACCGGATTGCGAAGCCTGAATGGAAAGGAACGTATTTCGGGACGATCGGCTTCAATAATATCGGTAGTGTCATTGCTCCTGTCATGGGCGGGCTGCTGTTAAGTCAATTTGGAGCGGAGAATGGACTCGCTGTATTTATACCGATTGCGCTGACGACTGCACTCGGAGTACCTTTTCTCCTGATAGCACATAGACGTCTTGTCGCCAGAGAGAAGCATACAGAACCTACATCATTGAGTATGTAGAGGAACGTAGAAGTGTAATGACATGAATTAAATAACAATTAAGTTAAAATTATCTTGACGGATGTTAATTCAGCGAATACAATAAACAACAAATATGTGAAACGGGTGGGATGATGATTATGTTTATGCCGAACCAGATTTCGAATCGATAACTGAATACGCATGAGCATAGTGACATTAATCCAATTTTTTTTGCAATGATCGCGTTGGGACAGTCATGTTTGTGCACTCCTGTCGTGGACGCTCATCATTATTGCGATGCAGAGGAGAGTTGGGGAAATTCAGTGCATTTCATCCGATCTCTTTTGGTTACAAGCTGTAGATGAACATTTAGTTCATCTATGGCTTTTTTGCATGCATTCCACCAATCCGTTCACATGGAAAGGAGCGTTTGAAGCGTTATTTTATAAAAAACTAACATGTTAAAAAGGAGAATGTACAATGGTCAACTTACGTTCTACATATCAATTATGGGCGGGAAATGCCGATTTTAATGTCATTATGTATGACTCATCCTAGTGAATAAAAATTGCTGTCGTTAAGATCATTAACAAATATGAATAGGCAAGAACAATTAAATAAACCGATGAAGAGGTGGACCTGTGCCCAAAACAGAAAAACGCTCCATGTCATGGCTGCTGCGCTATTTGAAACCCGTTAAAGGACGGCTCACCGTACTTTTGATCATGTTGCTGACGTCAACAGGACTTCAGCTTGTGAATCCACAGATTATCAAACGATTTATCGATACAGCGGCAAGTGGGGGAGTCCTCACCAATCTTATTCAACTCGCAGGATTATTCCTGGTGGTCGCCGTGATTAATCAACTCATCACGGTAGCGGTCAGTTACCTGGGGAATGACGTGGCTTGGCGGGCTACGAATCAGCTGCGCGGAGATTTGCTGAAGCACTGCCTTCGTCTTGATATGCGTTTTCATAATGTGAAAACACCTGGAGAGATGATTGAACGTGTGGATGGTGACGTAACGAGCATCTCCAATTTTTTCGCGATGTTCATTGTGCAAGTGATCGGGAGTTTTGTGCTGCTGGCCGGAATTCTCGGGTTCATGTTCAGCGTCAACGTGCCCATTGCTTTGGTCATGACCGTGTTCACATTGTTATCGATCCTGTTCATGGTCTTCATCCGAAATCTGGGAGTGGACTCTTCCAAAAACGAGCGGGCGGCCAGTGCTTCCCTGTTCGGATTGATTGAAGAACGCATTGCCGGGATTGAGGATGTGCAAGCGAATGGTCATGTGCCTTATGTGATGAACCGTTTTTACCGCACGATGCGCACCGTATTCCGCAAGGGGAGAAAAGCCTGGCTGCTTCGGGTTATTCCCTGGAATACCACGGTAGTTTTGTTCGCTCTGGCAGTAACTGCAGTGCTTTTGCTGGGTGTGCATTACTATATGGAAGGTCTGATTAGTATCGGAACATTATTTCTGATCTACCAATATACACAGATGCTGAATGATCCAATTGAAATGCTTGGAGATCAGGTGCAAGAGTTCCAAAAAGCAAAATCCGGTATGCTCCGCTCCAGAGAGCTGTTGTCCATGCAGAGTGTAATTGAAGAGGGCACAGAGGAGCAATTGCCTGAAGGGCCACTTGGCCTGGAGTTCAGTCAGGTTCACTTCAGTTATAACCAGGATAAACCTGTATTACAGGACATTAATTTTGCAATTAAGCCTGGTGAACGTCTTGGTATTATTGGTCGCACAGGTAGCGGCAAATCGAGTCTAAGTCGTGTTCTTCTCCGCCTGTATAATCTGGATCGCGGTACGATACGAGTGGGTGGAAAAGATATCACGAAGCTTTCTTTACCAGCGCTCTATCGCCGGGTTGGTATGGTGACACAGGATGTGCAGCTGTTCGATGGCACGTTGCGTGACAATCTGACCCTATTCAATGGGGATGTCTCGGATTATATGATCAAAGAGACTACGGACCGACTTGGACTCAGTCAATGGATTGATTCGCAACCTGCAGGGCTCGATACGTATCTGACAGCAGGTGGAGCTTCATTGTCGGCAGGGGAAGCACAGTTATTTGCCTTAACTCGGGTATTCCTGACCGAACCCAGTCTGGTTATTCTGGATGAGCCTTCATCACGTCTGGATGCTGCTACAGAAGCCATGCTTCAATCTGCGATTGACCAGTTAATGAAACAATCCACCGGAGTCATCATTGCACACCGACTGGCTACACTGGAAAAAGTAGACCGGATTATGGTGCTTGGAGATGGCAAGGTGCTGGAATTTGGAGCAAGAGAAGAACTTGCCAGTAACCCGGCATCCCATTATGCCAGACTGCTGATTACAGGCCGAGAGGAGGAATTGGCATGACTGTGGCGGGATTTATAGGCCGTTTGTTTCAATTCAGGCCTTTGTTATTTGTGATCAACGGATTGTTATGGTGTATATTTCATTCCTTGCCGTTAGCCATCGGGATCGGGATGCAGTGGTTTTTTGATCGGACGACAGCGGGTTCAAATGACTATATGTGGCTTGCTGTGCCGCTGATCTTTATTGCTCTGGTTCGAATGGCGCGGGTGGGCACATTTTTTGTAGCGTTCTATGCGTGGGTTACCTACTTGTATCATATTCAAGCCATTTTAAGAACCAATATGCTTGCAGCTATCATGCGCTGGCCGGGGCGTAATCTTCCGGCTTCACCAGGTGAGGCGATGAGTCGCTTTCGAGATGATGTGGATGAAGTCGTCGAGTATGTAGAATCATGGGTGGATTTCTGGGGGCGGCTCGTATTTGCTATCGTGTCCATCATCATCATGGCGAACATTAATTGGCAAATTACCATGGTTGCCGTGCTGCCACTGGTGGTCGTAACCTTACTCAACAATCTGTCCGGGAATCGGGCTCGGAAGTATGCTCAGGTTAATCGCGAAGCGACCGGGCGAATTACCAGTTTTATTGCGGAAACATTTGGAGCCGTTCAAGCCCTGAAACTGGGTCAGGCCGAAGAGAATGTCTCTACGCGATTTAACCAGCTAAATGAAAGTCGTCGCCAAGCTGCACTTCGGGATAATCTGTTCAAGCAGTGGATGAGATCATTGAATCAGCATGTTCTGAGTATCTGTACCGGATTGATTCTACTCATGTGTGCCGCTGAGATGAAAGCAGGGAACTTTACTGTCGGTGATTTTGCCTTATTCACCAGTTATCTTGCCAATATCGGATTTAGCATTTCACTGTTTGGCTACATGGTGTTTCAGCACAAAAGGCTCAAGGTGTCCTATGATCGTATGCGTAAGCTATTCCGCCCAGGGGAAGAAGACCAGATCATGGATTCGAGAGAAATCTATCTGTATGAAGATCCGCCGGAACTGGTAAGTGAACAGAGAGATCCCAAGGAGAAATTGCAATCTCTTGAGGTTAAAAATCTAACTTATCAATATCCGAATTCCACAAATGGGATTCAAGAAATCAGTTTCCGTCTGAAACGCGGCCAATTTCTTGTCATTACGGGACGGATTGGCTCAGGTAAATCAACGCTCGTACGAACACTTCTTGGACTACTACCCAAGCAAAAAGGGGACATACACTGGAATGGAGAAGCTGTTGATCCAGCGACGTTCCTGATGCCGCCTAGAGCAGCGTATACCCCACAAGTGCCCAGATTGTTCAGTGATACGTTGAAAGAAAATATCGTTCAGGGCAAACAGGGAAACATCGAGCAAGCTCTTGAAAAAGCCATTCGTCTGGCTGTGATGGAAAAAGATATCAAGCATCTGGATCAGGGGCTTGAGACCTCGGTTGGTCCGAGAGGGGTCATGCTGTCAGGCGGTCAGATTCAGCGCGCGGCTACAGGACGCATGCTGATGACGGAGGCGGATCTGTTTATCTTTGATGATCTGTCCAGTGCATTGGATGTCGAGACAGAACAACAAGTGTGGGAAGGGCTGTTCCAAGAGCCGGATGTAACCTGTATCGCGGTGTCTCACCGTAGAGCAGCACTTTCCAAAGCAGATCATATTATCGTTATGAAAGATGGACGCATCGAAGCTGAGGGAAGCTTGGCAGAATTGCTTGCCACCAATGAAGAGATGCAGCTGCTGTGGCAAGGGGAGCAAACTCCTGCGAAAGTTGGATAGCTCTAGAAACTTAGAAAAACAATGAAAAACGAAAAAAAGCCTTACAGACGACTCTTTTGAAAGAGTACGGTCTGTAAGGCTTTTTTCGGATAACTAGTGCAACGATTGAATATCTTTATCTCATCATTTGAGCAATCAACGAATACGCAATGATGACCAGGAAGATGATAGTGATATGGTTAATGGAGAAGATAAACATCCGTTTGGACCATTTCTCGGTTTCTTTCCGATCGAAGGTAGCCACACTAAGAATGAGCCAAGCCAAGCTAACCAAAAATGCCACAATAGCGACAAATGGGCTCATCGGCCAGAATAAAAAGCTGGAGATCAATAACAGTACCAGATACACATTCGTCTGAATGTATGTCCGTCTAATGCCTTTAACGACAGGTAGCATGGGAACCCCAGCAGCCTTGTATTCGTCAAAACGACGAATCGCAATCCCGTAAAAGTGAGGCATTTGCCATAATAGCATCGTAACGACCAATGCCCAGATCTCAAAATGACCTAGTTCCGGTGAAATGGCTGCCCAACCGATTAGCGGAGGCACAGCACCTGAGAGACTTCCCACTTCCGTGTTGTAGATCGTTGTCCGTTTGGTCCACATCGTGTAAGGGAACACGTAAAGCAACAGTCCCAAAATACCAAATACAGCAGCGGATGGGGAAGCGATGTACAGCATGATGCCCCCAATAATGGTAATTGCAATACCGAGAATTAGACCCGACTTGGTATCTACGCGTCCCGTAACGGTAGGACGTTTCTTCGTGCGTTCCATGATCGCATCAATATCACGATCATACAGATTGTTAAACACCCCTGCAGCTCCAATAATGAGGGAAGAACCAATAAAGGAAAGGATGATCGGTACAATATTAGCTAAGATTGAAGCATCAAATACATATAAAGCCAAACTTAAACCCGCAAACATGGCGATCAGGTTGGACTTGATGATTCCGATTTTGATCGTATCGAAGAAAACTTTCGGAATCGAGCTATACTCCAGGCTGATATTGGTCTGTGAACCATTATTCAATGTTTTCAAGAACTCACTTCCTATATCTATACTTATATATTATGTTGCTATTATACCATTCAATACACTATGTGATTTAATTAACGTTTTAGTATTTAAAATAATGTCATTTGATTGTGAACAATTTAAAAACAAGGTTTTTTTTAATTGTTAAATAATTATTTCTGTGTTACGGGAGGGAATCGAAAAATGCGGCTATACATTGTATTGAAGAGAACCGATAAAGAATGTCTTGCAAAATGCTCAGGTTTTGTTTATTGTAGATATAAGATATCTTTAATAGTGTTGTTTAAATGTATTCTTGTAAATCTCCGATATTACTTTTCTTAGAGAAAGCGGAGGTTATTTTTAATTAGAGATATTAAATGTCTGGAAAGGGTGTATAATATGATTAATATGAATCAACTCTTGGATGTACTTATTATTGGCGGAGGACCAGCGGGGCTGAATGCAGCACTTGTACTTGGCAGAGCCCGGAAGAACGTGCTGGTCATTGACGATGAGACACCTCGAAACTGGGTTACAAGGGAGACTCATGGGTTTGTGACAAGAGATGGGGCCAGTCCACGTGAATTCCGCAAAGCAGCGAAAGAACAGATTGCAGCGTATCCCTCAGTTCAATTTGCATCCGATACGGCGACAGCGATAACAGGTAGCGATGGTGATTTTCGAATCACGACTGCACAGGGGGCAAGTTATCGTACGAAAAAGATTTTGTTTGCGGTGGGTAAGAAAGATCTGCCCTTGGATATCAACGGGTTAACAGAGGTGTACGGTAAAAGTGCTTTTGTGTGTCCATATTGTGATGGATGGGAACTAAGAGACCAGTCGCTGGTCATTATCGTTAATGGTGATAAGGCATTACATATGGCAAAAGTCATATCTGGTTGGACAGAACGCTATACGATCTGTACGAATGGAACAGATTCGTTAACCGATGAGCAGCGTGAAGAACTGAAGCAGCATAATGTTACTGTATTCGATGCACCGGTTCAATCTATTGACTCAGAAGACGGAATGGTAAAGCAAGTGGTACTGAAAGACGGTACAACGATTCCGTGTACAGGTATCTTCTTCCAACCCAAACTGTTTACCGGATCAGAACTACCGAAGGCCATCGGTTGTGAAATAACGGATTCAGGGACGGTTATCGTCGATGAATCTGGCAAAACGTCCGTTCCGGGGATATTCAGTGCCGGTGATGCAGCATCCGAGTTGTATCAGGCAATTACGGCTGCTTCTCTGGGGGCGTTGTCTGCGGTAAGCATGAATCATGAATTGAATGTGGAAGCATGGAATGCACAGAACATTCACTAGTTTGGTAAGAAAACAAGACGATCAGGTTCTACAGGGGATTGTTTATGCAATCTCCTGTTTATTTTCACTACAGGTTCATGTGGATTGGCACTCTATTAATGAAGCGATGCAAAAAGAGCCCATGTCTGAAAATAGAAAATATGCTCATAGATACAGACTCTGGTATATGAGAAAGATGATGGCGTTTACATTAAAATTTGAAATAAAAATGATTGACAGTCCTTATCTGAACGAGTTTAATTATATAGACCGATTGTTATAATTATTTGAAGGAAGTGGCTTTCGTTGAGTGAAAAGTCTAATGCTAGAGAGTCCATTGTCAGCACAGCAGCGAGACTGTTTTTTTCACAAGGATATCATGCGACCGGTCTGAATCAGATCATCAAGGAGAGTAGTACGCCGAAAGGGTCGTTGTATCATTATTTCCCGCAAGGCAAGGAAGAGCTCGCGCACGAGTGTATTCAAAAAGCCAATGAACATATCCTGCAAAAGTTTGAAGAAACCTTCGCAGCTCATGACAATACAGCAGATGGTATTCAGCGATTCATACACGATATGGCTCATGAAACGGAAGCAGCTGGTTTTACCGGATTCCTTCCATTCAGCTTCTGGGCGGCCGTGGAGACATCCTGTATCAGCCATCAGCTACGCATTGCCTGTCAGGGTGTATTTGCAGGTTGGCAGGATATCATTACGAAACATCTGATTATGGATGGTATTGGTGAAGAGAAGGCGCGGGAGACATCACTTCTGGTCATTTCCTTGATGGAGGGAGCACTGATTATCAGCCTGACGAATCAGGATAAACAGCCTCTGCTGACGGCTGCTGATTATTTGTCGGTTGTGGCGAAAAATGCCAGACAGATTCAATAAGTTATACCAAGAGAAAAAGAAAGTTCGATACGTTTGAGGAGGATGGGATCGTGGAGGTTTCCATGAAGGCTGATTCTGTACAGAATCAAGAAGAAACAAAGCAATACAAGGTATTTCCGATTTTGTTCGCCATGCTGCTGAGCGGCTTTATTGGCCTGTTTGGAGAAACGGCATTAAATGTGGCATTGACGCCACTTATGACTCTACTGGAAGTAGGTCCTACAACGATTCAATGGTTAACCACAGGTTACTTGCTTGTGTTGGGAATCCTGGTACCGGTATCCGGTATGCTGTTGCAATGGTTTAGCACAAGACAGCTGTTTACAACATCCTTGATTTTCTCGATTGCAGGAACGTTTGTTGCTGCACTTGCACCTAGTTTCGAAATTCTGTTGGTGGCACGGGTATTGCAGGCGATAGGTACAGCGCTATTGTTGCCACTGATGTTTAACACCATATTGGTTATTTTCCCGATTGAAAAACGTGGCGCGGCCATGGGATTGATCGGTTTGGTTATCATGTTTGCACCAGCAAGCGGTCCGAGTATCTCCGGTCTGATTCTGGCTAATCTGAGCTGGCACTGGATCTTCTGGATTTCCTTGCCGTTCTTCCTGATCTCACTGGTATGCGGGTTGCTGTTCTTACCGAATATTTCGAAATTGACCAAGCCCAAAATTGATGTATTCTCCATCATTCTATCTACAGTAGGCTTTGGCGGTATCGTATATGGCTTCAGTAGTGCAGGAGGACATGGAGAAACTGGCGGTGGCTGGACAAGTCCGGTTGTTATCTCCACGATCGTCATTGGCGCACTGTCCTTGTTGTTATTCAGCATCCGTCAGCTGAGAATGAAACAGCCAATGATGGATCTGCGAGTGTTCAAATATCCGATGTTTACGATTGGTCTGATCCTGATCTTCATCTGTATGATGATGATGTTGTCATCCATGTTGATCCTGCCAATGTATCTGCAACAAGGTATGGCCGTTACAGCGTTAACTGCCGGACTGGTTCTATTGCCGGGCAGTTTGCTCAACGGTTTACTGTCTCCGGTGATGGGTCGACTGTTTGATAAGTTTGGTCCGAAGTGGCTTGTGATTATTGGTCTGGCTGTCGTGACGGTTGTACTCTTCATGTACACTGGAATTACACCAACAACGACCCTGGCCAAAATTATTACACTGCATGTGTTCATGATGGTCGGAATCTCGATGATTATGATGCCTGCACAGACGAATGGTCTGAACCAATTGCCACGTGAGTACTATCCTCACGGTACTGCCATCATGAATACGTTGCAACAGGTTTCCGGAGCGATAGGTACGGCTGTTGCAGTAAGTATACTGAGCGCAGGACAATCCCGCTTTTTGAGCGGAGTGGCGAATCCGGAAAGTCCTGAGAATCAGCTGGCAGGTTTCACGTCAGGTGTACAGAATGCATTTGTATTCGCATTAGTACTGTCGATTATCGGTCTGATTACTTCACTCTTCGTGAAACGGGTCAAAGTCGGATCAACGTCAGGACAACAAGGTCCTATGCATTAATCCATTAACTAACATGAATAACCTGATATGATATAAGAGCGATGGGTTCCTAGTTTAGGAACCCATCGTTTTTTTTGTTTTTAGATATTGTCTTTCTTTTGACTTGACGTGAAACGGGTTTCAGCAATTAGAGTAAGAATATAGCCGGACGATGGTGGTTCAAAAGAATAATTTTCAGAGCAAATACTTCATGTTCCGGCAAGATTGTATATGTTCATATTAATATAAAAGGGTAATATAGAATGTATTAGTGCAATTTTTAACCATTTCGAAAACGGTTTATATTTTATCTTTACGCAAGGAGACATCGTTATGATCATCATTAATCCCATTGGCGATAACATTGAAAAGATGCTGTTGCACTACGAAAAAAATGGCCACCTGACTCTACAGGCTTCGCTTATCAGTAATAGCTCGGTTGTATATAGATTGCAAGATTACTGTCTCAAGGTATATGCTTCACGTGCAAGATTGGATGGAGAAATGGAAAGTGAAGCTCTCCGGTCATTGCAAGGCAATACGTATGCACCCAAATTGTATGCGTATTCACCAGGGGAGTACACGCTGACCGAATGGATTGAAGCATTCAGTCTGAAACAATACCGTGCGAAGTATGGACACGTTCCTCACCACTTAATATACGATATATTAACAACGGAACTTCAGCAGATTCATGCTGGATATTGGGACTGGGATGTCATCCGATATGAGAATTTGCTCTGGACGGAGACAGGAGATGTGAAAAGAACGGACTTTTGGTTGTGTGAACCTGTAAGGTCCAGGCGGGAGAGTCTGTATAAGGAAGTAATTCAGAGAATTGAAAACATCTACAATGGGGATCGAGACGAGATGGACGCGATGCAGCAGTACTTTTACCGTCACCAGCTCACGTCATCTGAGATCGAACAAGCCTTCAATGATTTCAGATCCCAGCAACCAAGACTGGCGTTAGCACAATAATGTTCACAGCCAAAACCCCAAAGATTGGAGAATCTTTGGGGTTTCTTTCGCAATATAGAGTATCCCTACCTTAGTTAAGTGTAAGTTACTTCTTCACCAGGGCCAATATTTCATCGGCTACAAGATCCGGGCGATATTGATGGATGTAATGATCCGTATCTTTGAGTGTGATTTGCTTGGATTCATCCGACCAGGACTTAAATTCAACTTGAGTTTTGTCCCAATTGGGTTCACTGGCACCAAGGTAATCAGCGGTCAGTATGGTGAGAGGAAACGGTAACGTTTGCTTGTGATCCACGACCACTTTGGCATTGGCTGCTATTTCACGTAACTCATCCAACGTGTTGGCATTGCCATAGTTGTGCAAGAGCGCAGTTGTATCCAACTTTTTCAGATCGTCGGGTACAAGTTTCAGTTCATTTCGATTGGCATTGGAAGTCTCGACAACCAAGTCAGATTGCATGGAAAGGCGAAATAGTCCAGATTGAATACGTAACTTGTTTGCCAACCCACCAATTGTATCCGCCAAGGTATCATCGTCATTGGAATAATATTCGGGGCTTCCGCCATCGATCATGACGATACCTTTGACAAGATCCGGGTATTTCTGTGCGAAACGGATGGTTTCCAACGAGCCGAGGGAATGACCGACCAGAACATAAGGTGGTTTTTGTCCGGACACCTCTAATAACTCATGCAATTCGTCAGCTACGGTATCGACATCTCGTTTCTTATCGGTACGATCACTATATCCGTATCCAAACCGGTCATATACAGCGAATTTTGTGTTGGGAGCAAGCTTTCCATATAATGGATAATAATCTACATAAGGATTAGCGGTACCCCAGCCGGAGGCAAGTACTACCGTTACATCGCCTTCTCCACCGGTATATAAATGCATATTGTCACCATGTACGTTGTACAGTTTTCCAGGGGGTACGAGTATTTTGGCATCCTGCCTTAAACCCACTTGTTGGTAAATCACGCCAGTACCCAGAAGCAACAGAACTACCGCCAGGTCGAATATCAAAAATTTAACTAATCTTTTACGCCATTTCTTCATGTTCTCTCACATACTCTCCATGTATTTTCTCTATCATATATGCCCAATCTTATACGAGAGAAAACAGAGTCTTAATTCTATCTTAATTGAATCTACTTTCGATCATGCGGGGATAGTTGAATTCTACCGAAAATTGAATATCAACAGCCAATGTATTAAACTAAAGCTACGATATGAATAGTTCTTATCCAAAAGTTGAGTCACAGATTGATTATATAGAACAGAAGGTATGCACAATGGCAAAATACGAAAACCAGATCCCGACATCAGCCGGTATGAGCTTCAAGTCCCTGATCAGTATCTTGAGAGATTCCATGCGTGGCAATGTAGAGCGGAGGCCATCGGGCATGATGCCTATCGAGATATGTGAACCTGCTGAAACCTTTCATGCGTCCGATAATCCACAGGTTACATGGTTCGGCCATTCGGCCTTTTTGCTTGAAATTGAAGGTCACAGATTGCTCTTTGATCCGATGCTGGGCAATCGTCCATCCCCCGTATCCTGGGTGGGTACCAAACGTTACAGCACCAATCTACCAATTCAACCGGAGGATTTCCCAACGCTCGATGCAATCATTATATCGCATGACCATTATGATCATCTGGACTATGAATCCATCCGCAGATTGAAGGATAAAACAAAGCGATTTATCGTGCCACTTGGCGTCCGTCGTCGACTGATTCAACTGGGTGTGCCTTCAGAACAGATTACTGAGCATAACTGGTGGGATGAGTTATCATTCAAAGGTTTGATATTCGCTTGCACACCAGCGCGCCATTTCTCGGGTAGAGGATTATTCGACCGTAATTCTACTTTATGGTGTTCGTGGGTTATCGCTGGACAACATACGAAGGTATTCTTTAGTGGAGATAGCGGATATGGTCCTCATTTCAAGGAGATCGGAAGTAAATACGGTCCATTTGACCTGACTTTGATGGAATGTGGGCAATATGACGAGCGTTGGTCCAACATTCACATGATGCCGGAAGAAACGGTACAAGCACACTTGGATGTAGGTGGTAAGTTGCTCATCCCGATTCATTGGGCCGCATTTACGCTCGCTTATCATGCCTGGAATGAACCGGTCGAACGAATCACGAAGGCTGCACAGGCCTTGAAAGTCAAGATTGCAACACCCAAAATCGGCGAGAAGGTTGTTCTTCATACGGAGGATTACCCTATACATCCGTGGTGGAGACCGGAATTAGGATAAAAATAAAAGCGTTCAGCTCATCGAATGAGTGGACGCTTTTTCTATTGCATTTTACAATAGGATCGATAGTGCACTGTAAATTAACAACATACCCATGACGATATTAACAGGACGCTCGTATCTCAATAGAAAGCTCTGGAATAACAGACCACCGAACGCCCGGGTCATATTGGCACTAATGCCGATGAAGGTGAGCAGCAAGGAAAATACGATCAGTTGGACATGGATTTTGCAGGGTATACCCGAATAGAAATGTATGATAAGTGCGTATGTCACTGTTGAAGAAGGACGCCGGTTTGAGATGTACATGATGAGATGGATGTGGAATCTTCTTTAAGTGCTGAATGTGGATTGAAAAATGAATGGAATGACAATAAAGCAGCCTGATGTAATGAACTTCAACTCCTTGATAGTCATGTCTAACAAAGGGTTCAGTTCAAAACATTGGCTGCTTTATTAATGTGTGCACTATGGAGCCCAACCGCTTGCGATAGCGGACTCTGAGTTAAGGCTTTTCTTTGGCCTGACGCTGGATTTCCTTGGCTGTTAATGCTTTATCATACACTCTCACGTTATCCAGACTGCCCTTGTAGAACGGATCAGACGCATAACGACTCTTGCCCACATAAGCTTCTGTCACATGCAGATCTTTCGGGTTAAAGGTGATCTCGGAGCTGCTTGCGACCGATGTGCCATTCACATATAGAGTGCCCACATCACCCTGAAGGGTTACAGCAACATGAACCCACTCTTTGGAAGGCAGTGGATCTGCAGCAATCAGGCTTTGATCCCGTCCTTCATTATGAATGGTGAATTGGAATGCGCCATTATGCTGGGAGGGCGTGAGGAACATATGCCTCGTCAAGCCATTTCCGAAGTCGAAAATACGTTGCCAGGACTCGCCGCCATCCCAATTGACCCAGGCGCTAAACGTGTAGTCTGTTGCATCCGTAACGATTCCAGGTAACTGGATGAAACTGTCTGTCCCATTGAATGTGGCAGCCTGATTTTTACCTACATCAGTAGAGCTGGCCACGTTAAAAGCTTGTCCATGATATTCGTTTTTGCTGTAATCCTGAGCGACTTTGGCAAGTTTCTTGTGTTCAAAAGTATACTCTCCAAGCAATGGGCTGACCGCTTGCTGTGGAATGATAACATTGAACGTTTTGGAGCTTACCGCAGTTCCTTTACGAATGGTGGCGGTTAATTTCACTTTGGCATCGCCTTTACCAGCGCGTGGTCGCTGCACTACACCTGTAGCGGATAGAGCCGACGTGTTAGAGCTTTTCCACGTAATGTCTGCATCACTTGTTCCCTTTGTAGGCAGAGACAGATTGAAGAACACATGATCTGTACTACCAATACTTAGATCTTTTTTTACCGACTCAACAATGTCCTGATCACTCCGTTCAACACCTTGACTTCCCCAGATGGCAATCCCGGAGGAGGAGAGAGCGCTAAAGGTCAGAACGGTACTTTGAAATTCCGAATTCCATTCATGTGTGAATATACCTTTGTACACAACGTTATTCGAAGTGATCTGAACCTGGTTGTCTGCACCAAGACTCCATGTTCCTGTCACGGCACCATGAATCTGCCCATCTGCCGTGAACTGAACGGTCTGGGATGGCTTGATGTCCGCCGTGATGTCCTTCCCATGATTCACCCATTGGTACTGGCCAGCGATATCCTGTGTTGTCAGTTGTGCTGTATCCGCTTCCAAATTCGCATAACGATACGGAGAAACAACAGGCCACCCATCCGCATTCATATGCATCTCATGTACGCGGACTTCATGCTCTTCGCCACGTCCTGGAAAGCGAGTATGGAAGATGAGATATTGTTTTCCGGTCTCCGCATCATAGTAGGCAGAGTTATGTCCTGGCGATACATAGCCGGTTCCTATACCAGTACCCGGATCACCGATCTGTCTCTCGAACAGGAAGTTCCCCAATAATTTGACCCCAAAAGGCTCGATAGAACGATCGTCAAACAACGGTTTATCCTTGTCCGCTTTAACGTTGATCATGTCGTTTCCTTCGGCATCGAGGAAAGGACCATCGGGCGTTTGGGAGCGGGCTACGCGAATGTTATATCCTCCATCAGCACCAAGTCCGCCGTAAGACAGATACAGATAATAATAATCGGTTTCGGGACTATAGAGCATGTAAGGTGCTTCAATACGACTATGGTTGCCTCCAGTCAGCTTCTTGCCATAACCTTGATTTGGCAGCGGTATACCTGTCGTCGCATCCATCTCCAGAATGAAAATCCCCCCGGAGTAGGAGCCATACACCATCCATAGCTTACCGTTTTTATCATAAAAGACATCAGGATCAACGACATTGGGATGAATGTTCGCATCGTAAATGGTACCATCCTCACTGATCTGATCCCACATGCCGGATTTCAACAGGATACCTTGATCCTTGTATGGCCCTTCGATGTTGTCTGCGACAGCAATGCCGAGCGCTGATCGGGGAGAGTCCCCTTTACAAGCATTGTAGTACATATAAAATTTGCCGTCCGCGAGCTGAATGACATCTGCTGCCCATAACGTATCCGTCTGCGCCCATTCCAACGCTTCAGCGAATTCCTTGGTTACATTGGGGACAACAGGGTTGTTATCCGTAACACCAGAGGCGACTAGATCCCAGTTCAGAAAGTCTTTAGACTTGGCCACTTGCAGATGAGATCCAAAAATATAAAATGTATCATCCACCTTAATGACAGAAGGGTCATGAACGGAAACATTTTTGAATGATGGAGCAGGATTTGCGATAGATGTGGTGGAAGTCTGCGAGTTACCCACAGTTGTTCCTGAACCATTTGCGAACACCGAGACCGGCGCCAAAGTTGTTGCAGTAAGTAATGCGGTGCTTAGTACAGAAATGTTAAGTACGCTTACCCAATAACGTTTCATACGTTTCCCCTTTCCTATTCCCGGAATGAAAATCAACCGATACTTGGCAACACACGATATAAGGTTCGGCAGACCTCCTTTGAGTATCTCATCATATCAAGCGCTTTCATTTGTTATATTATCAATTGGTTTATATGTTTGTAAACCATAAATATAATCGCTATAAGATTAAAATGAATAATTAAAGAGAGACGTAAAGAGCTGATAAGGCTCACTACATTCATATAAACCAGTTGTCTTTCTCAAATTTAGGATTGAAATTGGGATCTATGATGCGATATTATTACGTTTAAGTAATGTGTTTAACTATTTATCAATCATTTCATATTTATACGAATCAAAGTGTGGACCGACAATTCACAACTACATAGGAGGTAAGAACATGAGCACATATCAAAATCAATTAATCGCACAATACACGTTCGAAGATACCGTTCAGATCGGGAAGGACAGCTCCGGTAAGGAACATGATGCTATAGCCAAAGGTAAGATCCTACCTGTGATATCCGAGGTGAAAGGTAGATCGGCGGTGACTTTCAACGGGGGAGCGAATGGAACTTCTTATCTGGAATTACCTTCGGATCTGCTTCGTGATGTAAGCGATAACACAGGAATTACGATTTCCACTTGGGTGTTTCTCGGCAAGGGGTCTAATGTGTGGGAACGCATTTTTGACTTTGGTAAAGGAGAGAAGGGACCGTATTTATTTCTGACACGTCAGCTCCTGGGTACGTTATATGCTGGTGATAATCTGGTTGTCCACCCAAGTCGAGGAGTTGCAAGTGGAGAATGGATGCATATTGCACTCTCCGTAACAGGCAGCCAAGGAGGGACGTTGAGCAGTGCGGGGCCCATTGTATATGTGAACGGGGAGAAGGCGGCAGATGGTTCGATCAGTCAGACGTCCAGTGGCAATTATGCCAAATTGCGCGAATGGTTTGACTCTTTCACCGATCCTGAGAATTATAGCCAGAATTATATTGCACGTTCCCAGTATGCAGCTGATGTGGATTTTGCAGGTTCGTTATCCGACTTTCGGATCTATCAAGCAGCGCTTACCATGGATGAAGTCATTGAAGTCATGTGTGAATCACTCACAGATGAAGCGATTGTGAAGCTAGCGGCAGACAAGTACTTGTCCTTCCCGAACCGAATCATCACCAAAGATGTGTCACTGCCCGCAGATTTGCTGGGTGGTAAAGTGACGGTACAGTGGAGTTCCAGTGATCTTGAAGTTCTGTCCGAGAACGGAGAGGTTCAGGCAATCACATCGGCACAGGAGGTTACGCTCGGTGCCCTTCTGAACAGAGGTGATAGTAAGCTGAGCCAAAGCTTTGACGTATCTGTTGTGCCAGCGCATCTCCCGCCTTATACGGTCACCATCCATGGAGATCAGAAGGTGGCTGACATCAGTGAAGTCATGTATGGGCTGTTCTACGAGGATATTAACAATGCGGCAGATGGTGGAATCTATGCAGAGCTCGTCCAGAATCGATCATTTGAATCTTTTGCATTCGATACGTACTCGCATGACTCTGGAGAATGTGGTTGTTCGACAGGTCGAAATCGTGAGCCATTGTTTGCCTGGTCAGGCGATACGGAGAAAATGCACGTACAGCATACGGATGGACTGAACGTCCACTTTAACGTGGAGGATCCTGAAGTAAATGCTTATTATGTAACGGTTCAGGATGGGGCAACGATTCGAAATCGCGGATTCTCCGACTCCAACCAGCATTGTGCCATGTCCATCAAGCAGGGTGAATCGTATGATTTTACCGTATGGGCAAAAGCAGAATCGGCAGGAACGATCACCGTTCAATTGCAGGATGGAAGTGACATTTCAATCAGTGATTCGGTAACGCTGCAGATTGAAGGCAGTAACACATGGAAGAAGTATGGTCTAACTGTGAACGGCGCGGAGACGGCGCTCGGTCAGCTGGTACTTACTTTTGCAGGTGACATCTCCATCGATATGGTGTCCTTGGTCCCTCAGAATGTATGGGGAGCTGATCCGACAGAAGAAGGAATATCTGCTACTGCACATGCCAATTACACGGGCAATCCCAACTATCGATTGAGAAAAGATCTAATCCAGGCACTTGCAGATCTGCATCCGAAGTTCCTGCGTTTTCCGGGAGGATGTATCTCGGAGGGGTCTTTTATCTGGGATAACGTATATGACTGGAAGGATTCTGTGGGTCCGGTTGAGCTGCGCAAAGAGAATTATAATGTCTGGGGTTACATGATGACGATGGGGCTTGGTTACATGGAGTACTTCCAACTGGCGGAAGATCTCAATGCCGCTCCGGTTCCAGTCATGGCTTGTGGTGTGTTATGTCAGGCACGCTCGGATTATGCTCACCCTGCGGGTGGCGCTTTAAGGGATTATTATATCCGGAACTTCACAGACCTGATTGATTTTGCGCTCAGTACAGACTTCGAACACAACGAATGGGCGGCGGTTCGAAGCCAGATGGGACATCCTGAACCGTTCGATCTTCGTTATCTGGGTGTAGGTAATGAGAACTGGGGCACTGAATTTTTTGCCAATTTCGAAGTATTCAAAAGCTCGATAGATGACTACATGAAACAGAACTATCCTGATCATGAGCTGCACATTATCTCGACGGTTGGTGCTCAGGCGGATGATGATGCGTACCAGGAAGGATGGAAATTCCTCAGCGGGAACCTCACCGGGTCAGCTCAGGTTGCTTTTGCAGATGGTACTGAGGTGATTGAGGAGACGGTAACCTGGTATGAGAACCAGGACAATTATATGGATACCATCGCAGATGAGCACTACTACCGATCCAACGAATATTTGCTGAATAACGTGGATCGGTACAACTATTATGACCGGGCTTATCATGAAGATGGAAGTATCGATTGGAAAGAGACATCCAAAGTATTTGTGGGTGAATATGCTTCCACGGACAAAAATACGCTGGCAGGAGCGGTCGCAGAAGCGGCGATCATGACCGGATTTGAGAACAATGCAGACGTTGTCCGTTTGGCAGCCTATGCGCCATTGTTCAACAAAGTACTAACGGACGGTACCTACCGCTGGACGCCGGACTGCATCTGGTTTGATGATGAAACCGTGTGGTATACACCGAATTATTATGTACAGCAGCTTTTTGCAAAATATGTAGGAGATCAGGTGCTTGAGACTTCTTTCTCCACATATAGCAAAGGCAAACCGCTGAATCTCATTCCGCGTGGCGGCATCGAAATTGCAACAGGTCATGCAGACATCGTGGTGAAACGAGTCACGGTCACGTCCAATGTGGATGACACCATACTGCTAGATGAAGACTTCAGAGAACGTACAGAGCTTAGCGAGGCATGGAGCCAGATTCCCGGATCGGAAGGATATACGTTAACGGCAGGGAAAGGGCTCATCTTGAGCGCACAATCAAGTGGATTGAATGGATTGTACCTGCTGAATGACGAATGGACTAACTACAAGGTGCAGGTTGAAGCTGAAAGAATTTCAGGTGAGGATGGTTTTTACATCGGCGTTGGATTGACGGATATTTCCCCCGAGAACAAGGATGTCATTGAATACGCAATCAGTTACGGGGGAAATGCCACAGGAGTGAAGGTGTATAAACAAGGGATTGAGGGGTATACATTAGGAGACTATTCATCCAGTTCGGCAGCAGGTAACCTGAGAGCGGCCAACTATGAACCACTCGAGAATGGGACCAATTATGCGATCACGGTTAACTATGGTGGGGACACAGGTAAGAACCTGATCTGTTCCTATACGGACGGGCACAACACCAGCAAGGTTCTGGATTACAAGCTGGAAGCCTACAACCGGGAAGTATTCCACTCCGTTACGAAGGACGCACACCATGTGTATGTGAAACTGGTGAATGCAGATGGTGTGGATAAATCAACCCAAATTTGCCTTCAGGATCTGAAGATTGATGCTTCAGCCAGACTGATCACGCTTACTGGAGAAGATCATTTGGTGCATGTTCCAAATGTGAATCAGAAGAATGATGAGAAGGTCGTTCCCCAAGAACAGGAGATAAAGCTGAATGGTGAATCAGCGACCGTTTGTTTACCCGCTCATTCGGTAAATGTTCTCATTATGAATCTTCTATAAGAAAAATATATAAATAAGGCCCCCTTATGCAGACATCTGTCGTTTGCGATAAGGGGGCGTTTTGCTATGGAACTTGTTTTGAAATAAAAGCAATCACTGTTCCGCAATAGGATTAACATGTCCTTAGTCCGTATGTTAACCAATGAGGACATGATCCTCTGCATAACCGATTTTGGATGTACGTTTCTTCTGCGCCAATGCAAAAGCCAGAGTTAGTGGTCCCAATCGTCCTGCAAACATCGTAATGGTGACTATAATTTTACCGGCAACACTCAACTCACTTGTCAGACCCATCGATAGTCCTGTGGTGCTAAAAGCCGAAGTGGCTTCAAACAGAACATCCAGAAAATGATTTTCAAGAATGCCTTCGGATATGGATAACAAAATGGAGATTCCCAGTACAAAGGCAAGGGCACTTAAGACAACAGCGAGTGCGCGCATCACTGTTTCTTCTGCAATTTTACGCTCAAAAGCATGAATTTGCCCACCACCCCGAAATGTTTGAATGGTCGCAAGAACAAGGACAACAAAAGTATTGATTTTAATTCCTCCACCTGTTCCGCCGGAAGAAGCTCCAATGAACATCAGGATAATAATGAAAAATTGGGATGTTGCCAACATACTTCCAATGTCAATGGTATTAAATCCGGAGCTTCGAGGGGCAGTACCCTGAAATAGAGAAGCCCATATGCGTTCGCCGAAAGATAAATCAGCGAACGTAGCAGGATTCCAACTCTCGATTAAGAAGATGGTGATGAATCCAAACAAGTATAGAGAAAAACTGCCGATCAATACAATCTTTGAATGCAGGGAGAGCTTTCTCCATGAACGCTTGCGGAAAACATCCACAACCACAATGTAACCCAAGCCGCCAATGACAAAGAGCGTAATGACCGTAAGATTAACAACCGGGTCGCCAACAAATGGAGTAAGGCTGTCAGTCCAAAGGGAGAAACCCGCATTATTGAAGGCAGAGATGGAATGGAATATGGCATAATAGAAAGCTTGTCCCCACCCCAGATCGCTCTGCCAGCGCAATGTAAGAACCACTGTAGCCAGAGCTTCAAATGCAAAGGCTATAAGCACAATATACATTGATAGCTTAACCAGACCTTGAGCAGAGGATGTATTAGTGGCTTGTTGAATAATAAGCCTCTGTTTCAAGCCAATCCGTTTCCCTAGAATTATGGCTACCATTACACCTAGTGTCATGAACCCCAACCCGCCAACCTGAATCAAAATCATGATGATGATCTGTCCAAATGTAGAAAAGACAGTCCCTGTATCCAGAACAATCAGCCCGTTTACACATATAGCAGAGGTTGCTGTGAACAAGGCATCAAGTAAACCAATAGATGCCCCGGTACTCGAAGATACCGGCAGTGCAAGTAATAAGGCCCCGATCCAGATGAGAGCGAAGAAGATGATCATGATAAGTTGAGGAGGGCTCATATTGTTTTTCAGCTTGTTTACAATCAATTCAATGTTATGTAGAGCTGAAGTTCCCGGTGTTTTTTTATTTCTTTTGTTCATAGTCACTCTCCAGATTCCGAATGTTTTCATTACTTCCAATTAACAAGAGCATATCTCCTGAATGGACTCTATCTTCTGCCATTGGAGATATATTAAGACTATTTCCAGTTTTGATGGCAATCACGGTACAGCCGTAGTTAGCGCGAACGTTGAGTTCTAACAGCGTCTTCTGATTCATACTTTCGGGAGCTTTGATCTCTACCAGATTATAATCTGAAGACAATTCAATGGAATCAATGATGTTGTCTGAGCTAAGCTGATTCCCCAGCCTTGTGGCCATGTCACGTTCAGGATAAACGATCTGATCAGCACCAATCTTGCTAAGCACACTGCCATGGTTATCATTTTTGGCTTTGGCTGTTACTTTGGGTACATTAAGTTCTTTCAATAACAGAGTGGTCAGTATACTTGCTTGCAGATCTTCGCCGATCGCGACAATGGCGTGAGAAAAGTTGCTTGCTCCAAGCTCGATAAGGACTGATTTGTCAGTACAATCTGCCTGCACCGCATGGGTTGCCACCGTTGAAATCTCCTGAACAAGAGTTTCGCTTTTGTCTACAGCGAGCACTTCATGTCCATTTTTAATGAGTGTGTGTGTCAAGCTTGAACCGAATCGTCCAAGGCCAAGTACCATAAACTGTTTTTTCATAATATCCCTCATTGTAATCAAAATAAATAATGGTTTCCTCTACATCTTAATAGGTAAATATTACATTACGTACACAGGATTATAAGGTTTCATATCGTAGTTAGCAAACCTTGGTAGAATAACCCAAAATGGCTATGTCTATGCATATCTCAAAAGAGTTCATTCTAATGGTTTAAGCATCGAATTGCAACTGATTCGTTTCTTTTTTTGGTATGCTGTCGAACTGTGGAAAGCAGTCAACAAAAGATACCCAAAGTAAATAGCCCACACTATTGCGTTGATCTGGCTGCTCCTATAATAAACGTTGAAGGAGGAGTCAGCTTATGCGTTCCAACTACAAACAATTTATCCGAAACGTTCCGCTTCATCTCATGATTCTGCCTGGACTGCTCATTATTATTGTATTCGGTTACATTCCGATGGCGGGGCTGTCTATTGCTTTTCAGAATTTCTCTCCCATTGCCGGATTCAAAAATATGAATTGGGTGGGTTTGGACAATTTCAGGTATCTGTTCGATCTGCCGGGGTTCTCGCAGGTTGTATGGAATACGGTATTTATATCGACGATGAAAATTGTGTCCGGCTTGGTGATTCCGGTACTTGTAGCCTTATTGCTTAACGAGGTTCGCAAGACAGGATTTAAACGAACGATTCAGACGGTGATCTATATGCCTCACTTTTTCTCATGGGTTATTCTGGCGGGAATCATCGTGGATGTGTTATCTCCAAGCACAGGGATCGTTAATATGTTGCTGAAAGCTGTGGGTATTGACCCGATTCAATTCCTGGCCAGTAATGAGTGGTTCCCTTACATACTTGTCATTACAGACCAATGGAAAGAATTCGGATTTGGGACCATTATCTATCTGGCTGCCCTTACTAATATTGATAAGTCTCTGTATGAGGCCTCTGTTATGGATGGTGCGGGAAGATGGAAGCAGACATGGCATATCACACTGCCAGGCATTCGCCCGATCGTCATTTTGATGGTAACGCTTAGTCTGGGAAATGTACTTAACGGTGGCTTTGACCAAGTATTCAACCTCTATAATCCATTGGTATATGAGTCAGGAGATATTCTGGATACGATGATCTATCGGATCGGATTGCAGGATGCACAGTATTCCGTATCGACAGCACTGGGTCTGATCAAATCCGTCGTTTCCTTCATTTTTATCGGACTTGGTTATTTCTTGGCCTATCGGTTCGCGAATTATCGGATATTCTAGAAAGGAGGCAGAATCATGCACCACGCTTCAAGAGCCTATCGGTGGTTCCTAGGGTTTAACTACGTCATCCTGACGATTCTTGCCTTGTTATGCCTGTTCCCGATTGTGAATATATTAGCGATTTCATTTAGTTCAAGTGATGCGGTAAAAGCGGGAAGCGTCACATTCTGGCCTGTCGATTTCACGTTGTCCTCCTATCAATACATTCTGGAAAATCAGCAATTCCTGAACTCATTCGGCACGAGCCTTCTACGTGTAGTTCTGGGGGTTACGACCAATCTGATCTTCACGATTCTGGTAGCTTATCCGCTCTCCAAAGAGGCTGCCAAGTTCCGTTCAAGAACGTTCTACGCGTGGGTCTTCGTATTCACCATGTTATTCAGTGGAGGATTGATCCCGAGTTATCTGGTGGTTAAGGAAGCGGGGCTGTTGGATTCCATCTGGGCTCTAATTCTGCCAGGCGCTGTTCCGATCTTTAATGTACTGTTAATGCTTAATTTCTTCCGGGGATTACCGAAGGAGCTTGAAGAAGCCTCCTGGATGGATGGGGCAGGACATTTCCGCACCCTATGCAGCATCTACCTTCCTATTTCACTCCCCAGTATCGCCACTATTACGCTGTTCGCCATGGTGGGACACTGGAATGCCTGGTTCGATGGCATGATCTACATGAAGAGCCCGGAAGGCTATCCGCTTGCTACATATCTTCAGTCCATGTTACAGCAGGTGACGATGATTCAGAGCGAGATGATGACGCTGGAGGATGCAACGCTCTTAAGTCAGGTATCGGATAGAACAACCCAAGCTTCCCAGATCTTTTTGTCCGTTATTCCGATTCTACTCGTGTATCCGTTCCTGCAGCGGTATTTCGTCCATGGGCTTGTCGTCGGAAGTGTAAAGGGATAAGATCGATAGGAGGAAAACCGATCGATGGAAGGAGCCGATTTCTGGCTCCTTTTTTGCTATTGATTTGCTATTGAGGAGAGGGGAGATGGAATATTGAGATTCATCCGGGGGAGATGGAGAGAGTCATCCATTGTCGTCAAACTGATGATTGCTTTTGTACTGGTCATTCTGCCCTTGTACGGGATAAGCATTATGATCACGCAACTCAGCTCCAAACAAATGCAGACGGAGGTGGAGAAGGCACATGAGTCCAAATTGTACTTCTACCATAATCATCTGCAATTCGAATTGGAGCGAATGAGTGCGCTGGTTACCGAATTTTCATTTGATGAACCCATGTCCACACTAAGTACACGAGCCGCGATTATGAGCAGGTATGAAGTCACGTCCAGCCTGAACAACATTCACAATAAGCTGGGTCAGATCATGGTGACGAGTCCCTACATTAGTGATGTTGTGTACTATGTTCCCGCTCTGCATAAACGAGTCAGTGCGGCGGACGGGATTCGGGACGTAGAGGATATCGAGTGGAAGAGTCTGCTCGCGACGATGGGGAATCTGAATGGCGAATTATCGCATTCCAATAATGATCTCTATTTCCTGAAAAGTAATCCGTATAACATGAACCATGAGGAGCCACCCAATTTTATATTAGGGATACGCTTGTCTGCTGAAGAACTGAAACACCGTTTGCAGCAGCTGTCGGAAACGGGTGAAAGTGACATTACACTGAGTTTTGGTGATCAGCATAATGTAGTGATCTCTTCTTCAGAGCAGCCAGCACCTGTAATACCGATTCGAACAGTCTCGACTGAACCATCCGAGTCCGTTACGAAGTTCCAATCTGATCCCTATCTCTATTATTCGTTACATGATAAGGATCACTCGTTCACGCTGACAGCCACTATTCCGCAGGATGTTCTGAGCGCGCCGCTGAAACAATACAACGTATGGTTATGGATGGTGACCTTCATGTCGGTTGTGATCATTATTGTCTTCTCGTTTTCAATCTACAGATCGATTCACCAACCCTTAGCGGTGCTCATTCGAGGATTCAGGATGGCAGAGCAGGGCCAGACAAGCGTCCATATTCCTTCATCCAGAAGGGATGAATTCGGCTATTTGTACTCCCGATTCAACCATATGATAGAGCGCCTACATATTTTGATCGATGAGAATTATGTTGCACGGATTCGAACAAGTGAGGCGGAACTCAAACATCTGCAATCCCAGATTCAACCTCACTTTTTATACAACAGTCTGTTCAGCATCAAGCAAATGGCTGAGGTGGAGAATGTGGAGCTCATTCAGGAATTCACCGACTACCTGGGTCAATATTTCAGGTATATGTCTCGGGATTCTCATACGGAGGTATCGTTAGGGGCTGAGATTGACCATGCGCTGGTCTATGCCTCCATTCAGAAAATCCGATTTGGTTCGAGGATTCAATTGGAGTTAGAGGATGTGGATGCAAGGTACAGGGTCATTTCCGTTCCCAGAGTCATGATTCAGCCGATCGTAGAGAATGTGTTTGAGCATGCACTAGCCAAACGAAGCCAGGGAGGTATTCTACAGATTTCGTACCAAAAGGGCCTGGACAACCTGTCCATTCGCATTGAGGATGATGGGGATCAGTTAACCGACGAAACATTGAATTACCTGCAATCTGCCTTTGAGGAAACAGAGCGGAAACATGGAAACGAAGAGATAACCGGGCTTATGAATGTGAATCAGCGATTAAGAATCAAATTCGGGGCTGCCTATGGTCTTACAGCGCAGCGAAGTGAGCTCGGTGGGTTGTGCATTATAGTGAAGATTCCATGGGAGGGGGAGTAGCGTTATGCAGCGGATGCTTATTGTCGATGATGAACCCGTTATTCTGGACGGACTGTATGCGTTCTTTCAAAAAGCAAATCTTCAGGACATGGAGATAATCAAGGCATACTCTGCCTATGAAGCTATTGATTGGTTGAACTCGGTGAAGATTGATATTGTACTCAGCGATATCTGTATGCCCGGCATGGATGGAATGCAGTTGATTGAGCAGATTATGGATCGGTGGCCACGATGCAAAGTTCTCTTGCTGACAGGACATAACGAATTCGATTATGCGCACCAAGCTATTCGAAATCCTTGTGTTGTTGATTACCTGTTAAAGACAGAGGGCATGAATCACATTCGGGCTGCGGTAGAGCGGGCGTTAACACAGATCTCGGAAGAGAATGATTTTCGCTACCAAGCTGCATGGTTTCGCAGTAAATTGCCGCGAGCGCTGCCCCAGTTACAGCGTCAATTACTGCTGGATTTGCTTAAGCGAACGGATAGACAAGACATCATTTCACTTCAAGAAGAACTGGATGCTGTGCAGCTACCTTTTGAATCCGATCAACTTGTTATTCCAGTGATCATCCGGGTAGAAGAATGGAACAACTATCAGTCCCAGGCGGATCGAAGTCTAATCCGCTATGCCGTTGCCAATGTTGCGGAGGAGCTGTTGCAGGACAAGGCCAAGGTGAAGGCGATTGATCTGGACGCTCAGGTCATCGCGTGCTTTATTCAATCACAAGAGGCGCATCCGTCACACGTATCTAATACGCAAGGGGAACGAGGGCGTCAGCTGGATAGCTGGGTACAGACCCTTCGTTTTGTCTATGGCACATTGGAGTCTGTGCAGCAATCCTGTGCTGTCTGCCTGAACCTGTCTGTATCCATCATGGTCAGCGAGCAGGCGGTAGAGTGGAGCAGGGTTAATCAGGCGATCGCACAGTTGCGTCTGTCGATTCATGAGAGTCCCGGGCTTGGGATGGAGAAACTCCTGCGTGTAAATATTCAGGATGAATTGCCTTACACCCCTAGCATTATGAATCAACAGGGTATTGTAGCGCTGCATCTGGATCAGATCAAACAGCGAATAACCGCCGGGGATCGGGAATGGATAGAGTCATTCCATAAATGGACCGAGGCGGCGAAGGAGGGACTTCAAGATCCGTTCTTTCGTATGAAAACGTATACGGGTGCAGCAAGTGTGCTCATTGAAGTCCTGCACGAACTGGGCTTATATGAATCGGCAATGGAAGAAATATCGCTGTCCCGAATGCTGCATTTTGACATTCATACCGCATGGTCCGATCTGGTCATCTTTTATCAATCAGCATACGAATGGATGATCTCCAAACGAAGCGATGCCCGTCTGAACGACCAATCGCAGATTCTGATCACGATCCATCAATACATTAAGCATCATCTGGAGGACGACCTCTCACTCACACGGATCGCACAGGAAGTCTCTCTTAACCCTTCTTATCTGTCGCGTTGGTACAAACGAATTACAGGCAAAGGCATATCCGACTACATCCATGACCGCAGAGTGGAGCGAAGCAAAGAGTTGCTTCTGGGTTCGACCTGCAAGATGCATGAAATATCTGCGAAGGTTGGATTTAGTGATCAGCATTATTTTTATCGTTTCTTCAAAAAAGCGACAGGCTGCACCCCTCAAGAGTATCGGGATCAGAAAAGTTAGATGATATCTCAAATGGTAAATCAAAGATACCAGATGTCAACGGGGTACACTCGAATTGATAGCGCTTTCTTTATAAAATAAAATTATATATAAGATGAGTCAAATTAAACCATGAACGGAGAGAGCAGAAAAAACCTGAAGAAGTGGAGCTAAAAGCTTTCCGTGGAAAGCTACTTCGTAAGCATAAACTCACCTTTATAAACAGATTTCTCCCTTGGAAAAAGGGGAAAAGGAAATCTGGGGATAACAGTGATCGGAAGGTTATTCTGCTATCGGAGTGGATGTTTAATATTTAAAGTTCATCTTATATACCTCACGGGAGGAGAAAAAAGGGGGATTCGCATGAATATATCATTCAAGAAGTTCTCATTGTTAACATTAACCATGGTGCTGGCCACCACGCTTGCTGCCTGTTCGTCGGGTGCGGGAAGTGCCGAGAATGAAACTGCGCCGAACATACAGCAGGATGCGGGAGGACCACTTACGAAATATGACCCACCCATTAAATTGACTTCCACCATGAATGAAACGGGGAAAGAATCGCTCGCCCAAGGGGATACACACGCCAACAACATCTGGACCAGAGGGTACAAGGATGAACTCGGTATTGATGTAACGTACGAGTGGATAGTTCCGGATGCCAATTATAACGATAAGATGAATGTCACGCTGGCGAGTGGTGATCTGCCGGATGTACTGAAAGTGAGCGCAGTCCAATTCGAACAACTTCATGAAGCGGGAATGCTGGAGGATCTGACCGAAGTATATGACAAGTACGCATCCGAACTGGTGAAGGAGTTCATGTCCGCTGAAGATGGAGCAGGTTTGAAGCCAGTAACGAAGGATGGGAAAATATACGCCATGGTGAGCTTCCCAGGCTCACTGGATTCCTCGGATATGATCTGGATTCGTCAGGATTGGCTGAAAAAGGTTGGTCTTGAGGCACCCAAATTCATGCAGGATGTTATCCAGATTGCAGAAGCCTTTACCTTCGAAGATCCAGACGGAAATGGCAAAGATGACACATACGGGATTGCCTTAAACAAGGATTTGCCTATAAACGCGTTCTTGCTCGGCTATCATGGTTATCTCGAAACCTGGATTAAGGATGCTTCAGGTCAAGTCGTGAATGGAACGATCCAACCGGAAGTGAAAGAAGGGTTGCGTGAGCTTCAGACTCTGTATCAGAAGGGTGTGCTGGATCCCGAGTTTGGGGTTAAGGATTTTGCTAAAATGATGGAGGATGTGAATGCAGGCAAGTCTGGCATGTTCTTCCTGCCACAATGGGCACCTTTTCAGGTTAGTAGCATGATTAAAAAAGACAAGAACATCGACTGGATGGCTTACCCGGTTCAATCGATTGATGATCAGCCAGCCAAAACACAGAATCATCTTAGTCTGGGCGGTATATTTGCCGTCCGCAAAGGCTACGAGCATCCGGAAGCGTTAATCAAGTTGCTTAATTTCCAGGCTGAAAAAATGTTCGGTGAGTCTGCCAAGGAAGAACGGGCTGCTTATTTGAATGGACTGACGGGTCTTGGTTTTCATAATGCGACAGTCTGGAATCTGCCTGCTAACAAAAATGTGAAAGCACAGGATGAAGTAGAGCAGGCGCTCAAAACAGGAGATACCTCCGGATTGGAACTGGAAGCGAAGCTGTTCTATGACGATATTATGGATTATCGGAATGGGAATCTCGATAAGTGGCATATGGAGCGTATCTTTGGCCCAGAGAGTTCACAAGGTGTGATTAAATATTATCGGGATAATGACCTGATTGTCATGAATGAATTCATCTATGCACCAACGAGAACGATGAATACCAAACAGGCAACACTCGATAAACTGAGAGCCGAGACGTTTCTGAAAATCATTTATGGTAACTTGTCGATTGACGAGTTCGATAACTTTGTAGCCAATTGGAAGAAACTTGGCGGGGATCAGATCACACAAGAAGTGAACGATACCATCGCAGCTAACCAATAAAATGGTTGAATATCATATGATCGAAGAATAAAAAAATAGAAAATGGTGCGCTCCCCTAAGGAGAGGCACCATTTTTGATTCTGACTATCTGCGTATTGACACAAGCCATCCTAATCATCTCTTTTCTATTAAGGTTCTTAATAGAAGATAAAAAAGGATGAAAATGTGCTAGACCATAGACATGCTGTTTAATAAATAGACCCTACTTATTCGTGGAATGCTGCTTCGATGGTAACTTGTCCGCCGGAGTTCCTTTACCATTGTTTTTGTTATGGCGTGCTTTTTCCGCATTTTCGTTGACTTTTTTCACAAAATCTTGAGTACTCTCCATCTGTTCCTACAACTCCTTTCATAAGGGAAATGTGTATTCCGATTCTTAATATAACCATTGAAAAGTAATTTTATTTGAGGTACATCGCTAAGGCTTATTGCGATACGACTTTCACCAAGATCAATTGGGACATACTAGACATGGGCAGTATAGCCGTCTAAACTAGATAGACCAGACATAATAAGAAGGGATGGGCCTATCCAGACATGTTGCAGAAATTCGGTTTTACCCAATATGAGAGTCAGGTCTATGAAGCTATATTTGCACAGGATGAACCGCTTGATGCCACATCCATTGTTAATCACTCCAACGTCCCCAAAGCCAAGATCTATGAAGTGCTCAACCGGCTAATCGACAAGGGAACGGTGCTAACAACGATGGATGGGAAGAAAAAATTATATATGGCCGTTGATCTTCAGTCCATTATTCATAAGATTAAGGCAGATTTCGAGAAAGATATTGAGGAACTGAAGCGTTACAAAATCAAACGTACATTCACGGACGAGCATATCTGGACGTTAAAAGATGAATCATCTATCGCATCGAATATTGAACAGCTTATCGAGGAAGCAGACTCATCGATTCTTTTTCTGGCCTGGAATGAACGAATGGAAAAATATCGTGAACTGCTGGAGCAGAAGGAAAAGCAGGGCGTGTACGTTGAAGTGCTTGCCGTTGGGGGAATGGAGACATCCTTAAGCCGGAAATACTCGTTGATTCCATTGCTCGACGCGCCAGAACCTTCACAGCTGCTCATTGTGGATCATGCCTATCTGCTGTTTGCCGGTGTAGAGCATGATTCCTGGAGAGCGATCAAGACGATGTCCAAACCGATCGTCAAAGCGATGACCGATTATTTCTACCATGATGTTGCCCTTACTCAAATTACCAAAAAATACGGTGACCAACTGTTACAGGATGCGGAGATCGAGCGACTGCTTACCAGGTTGATCTATTAAAACTATTCTCTCGGAGAATAGTTTTTTTGTTATCTCTTCGTATGAAAACGATTATGAAAATAAGTGTTGAAACTTTCATTTTTATAGGTTACTATCGTAGTTGTAACTTTTTGAGGAGGATACAACATGAATAAGAAAGTATATGTGCTTGCTATCGCAGCATTTGTGGTCGGAACCGTTGAGCTGATCTTGGGCGGAATTCTGGACCTGATTGCTACGGATCTTCATCTTTCCCTGGCGAAGGCCGGGTACTTAATCTCTATTTTCTCACTTGTCTATGCGTTATCTGCGCCGATTTTATTAAATATGACAGCCAGATTTGAACGTAAAAAGGTATATATGTGTACGCTATTTGTATTTTTAATCAGTAACCTGATCTCTGCATTCAGTACCAGCTTCTACATGTTGATGGCGGGCAGAGCACTTGGAGCCGCGACGGGCTCACTTATTTTTATACTCTCTCTAACCCTTGCAGCGCGTATTGTGGAACCACAATATAAAGGACGCGCCGTGGGGATCATTACCATGGGAGGCAGTGCATCGCTTATCCTGGGTGTACCTCTGGGCATCTTTGTAGGCAACTTGGCAGGCTGGCGTGAGGTGTTTATGTTGATCGCCATTCTGACAGCAGTAGTTATGGTAGCCATCTGGATTGCAATGGATCGTGTGCAGCCTATTCCTGCTGTATCCCTGAAGAAACAGCTTACGGCTCTGTGGAATCCGAAAATGTTGGCGATCCATGCTACGACTTTGCTTGTGCTGGCGGGTCACTTGACTTTATATGCGTATTTCACGCCATTCCTGCAAGAAACGCTGGGTGCCAGTGCCACGATGGTTACGTTTATCTATATGATGTTTGGGATTGCCGCTGTCGCAGGGGGAGGCATCGGGGGCATGTTATCCGATCGTCTGCACCCTGCTAAAGCTATTGTTATTGTGCTGATTCCTTTTATTGTGAGTATGGCTGTCATTCCGTTCAGCGTAGGATTACCTTTGATCGCCTTCTTGCTATTGTTAAGCATCTGGAGTGCATTGAGCTGGACGGTTACACCCGTTCAGAATAGTCTCATTATCAAAACTTCGCCGGAAACAGCCGAAACGCTAATCAGTACCAATTCAGGAATTGCACATGCAGGTATTGCACTGGGCACCTATATCGGTGGCATGGTGATTGATCATTCATCGATACTGAATACCGGATGGGTTGGTTCTGTTCTGATTCTGCTTGGTTTGGTGTCTGCCATCTATGCGATTAGCATCAAGGACAAAACTGTTCAGGCGGTCGCTTAGAATAAATACGTACAAAAGCTTGAACCTCTGCATTTCCATAATCGAATGGGGTGTAGAGGTTTTTTGCTGTTTCGTTAGAATACGCGAGAGTACAATATTCCATTTTCATATAGAGGAAGACTTGTTTTATTCATGGTATTCTATATAATTAAAATAGTTTTAAAAAGTATTATCTAATGTTGTTGAATACATGATGTGTACCAAAGGAGTGTGACCATGACTACGAAGACGGAAAAACAAAAAATGCTGGATGGCGAGCTGTACATGGCTTCGGATCTGGAATTGTCCCAGGACAGAGAGTATGCAAGAAGAATGACGCGGACATTTAATCAAACGACGGAAACTGACGGCGAGCTTCGCACCAAGTTATTGAAGGAATTGTTGGGATCTACAGGTGAACACTTGAGCATGGAACCTAATATTCATGTGGATTATGGATATAACATTCATGTAGGCAATCATTTTTATACCAATTTTAACTGTACAATATTAGATGTGTGTGAAGTTCGTATTGGTGACCATTGCTTAATGGGGCCAGATGTACATATCTATACGGCTTCTCATCCATTACATCCGCATGAACGTAATACGGGTGCAGAATATGGCAAGCCAGTCACGATTGGAAATAATGTATGGATTGGTGGTAGAGCAGTTATTAATCCGGGGGTTACCATTGGAGACAACGTGGTCATTGCTTCTGGGTCGGTAGTTACGAAGGATGTTCCGGATAATATGATCGTGGGCGGCAACCCTGCTAGAGTCATTAGAGAGATTGAGCTTTGATTTTGTGAATAGACAGATGATAGTAGCCAATGAGAATGCCCGATGTGTATCATCGGGTGTTTTTTATAAAAAAATAAAATCCCCCAGACAGAAAACATGCCAAGGTATCGTATAACCGACACTTTTTCATGTGACTTGTCTGGAGGATAGTAGGGATGTTTCTGCAACATGCGAATTAAAAAATCTTAACGTTTCAAGCTTTTTCCGTTACTGCCGATCACTTCTTTGTACCAATGGAAGGATTTTTTACGGTAGCGTTCGAGTGTGCCTGATCCATCATCATGACGGTCAACATAGATATAACCATAACGTTTTTTCAACTGGGCAGAAGACGCACTGACGACATCGATACAACCCCATGAGGTATACCCCATAATTTCCACGCCATCTTCAATGGCTTCGCCAACCTGAACCAGATGATCATTCAGATACTGGATTCGGTAGTCATCTTCAACTGTTTTCTCGCCGTCAGCACCCGTGATCAACTCGTCAACAGCTCCCAGGCCATTCTCTACAATAAACAATGGTTTCTGATAACGGTCATAGAACATGTTGAGGACATAACGCAAGCCTTGCGGGTCGATCTGCCATCCCCATTCACTTGCTGGCAGATAAGGGTTAGGCACACCACCAAGCAGGTTACCTTCACCTGTGACTTGTTTGTCCGGATCTGCCGTCTGACAGATACTCATGTAATAACTGAAGGAGATGAAGTCCACTGTATTCAGCAGCATTTCTTCGTCGCCAGCTTCCATCTGAATCTCGATCCCATTTTCACGGAAATAACGTTTCATATATCCAGGATAGCGACCTCTTACGTGCACATCACCGAAGAAATAGTTGCTATGCTCGAATTCCATGACTTTGATCATATCGTCTGGATTCGGTGTCAGCGGGTAGGTAGGCATACTGAGCATCATACAACCAATCTGTGCCGTAGGAATAATATCATGACAGAGCTTCACGGCAGAAGCACTGGCTACAAACTCATGATGGATCGCCTGATACAGATCTTGCTTGCTAAGCTTCTCTTTCGGTGTGTAGATGCCTCCACTCATGAATGGTGCTTCAAGAATCGAATTAATTTCGTTAAAAGTAAGCCAGTATTTCACTTTGTTCTTATAACGTTTAAACACGGCAGTTACATAACGCTCATAGAATCCGACCATTTTCCGGTTAACCCAGCCGTCGTATTCTTTGGACAGGTGAAGGGGCGTCTCATAGTGGGATAGCGTAACCAGTGGTTCGATCCCGTATTTGTGACACTCGTCAAACAGATCGTCGTAGAACTGCAATCCTTCTTCATTCGGTTCCAGCTCGTCCCCTTTCGGGAAAATCCGGGACCAAGCGATGGAAGTGCGGAACACTTTAAAGCCCATCTCTGCAAACAGTTTCACATCTTCCTTATAGCGATGATACAGATCGATACCGATCAGTTTCATGTTATCTTCAGTCGGTTCTTCTGTGATTGGACCCATGATGCCTTTGGGAGCTACATCCTGTGTGGATAACCCTTTGCCGCCTTGATTGTATGCACCTTCAGCCTGATTGGCTGCAATTGCGCCACCCCACAGGAAATTTTCCGGGAATTGATAGGTTTGATTTTGAGAGTTATTCATGTGTATCGCTCCATTCATCAAATTGATTTTAAGAGGTTGTTCAAAAGCCCGCTTTTGATTACAAAGGATGCCTAACGGCATCATCAGCATCGAATATGGAATTCAGCCGAAATAAGTGGGGGCTTACGAAGTATGTTTCCTTCGGAAACATTGCGGTTGCTCACGTAGTTTTCCCTACGCTCTGCTACTCCATTTCTAGCTTCATCCCATCTTCTCGGTACTGAAAACCGGTCTTTTTGAACACGCACTTTAAGATAATTCATATATGACATAAAAAAAGCTTAAACGTTGTAACGGGTTACACGTCAAGTTTTACTTTTGACCTCAATTTAATGCATACTATTATTCTAAGTAAGTTAGCAAGAAGGGAGTCTCCGATGTCCAAGTTCGATGAAATTATGAAGCGGTCCGGTTACTCAAAAGCGACAGTGTCACGCGTGATTAATCATTCACCGCATGTTAGTGATGAAGCAAGAAAGATCATAACGGATATTATGAAACAGTTGAATTATATTCCCAACCGAAATGCAGTATCTTTATCTACAGGGCAGACGAAGCAGATTGGAATTGTGACTTCAACCACGAGTGAAATCATTCTTACATTCATGAATCAATTCATAGATACAGCTATGGATTTCGGGTTTCAAACGATTATCTATACATCCCGTGGAGATCCGGAGATTGAATTGCAGGCGTTCGAAGATCTGCGCAGCAAACGAGTGGATGGGCTGGTTATTATTGCATGTGTCAATAACCCTCGCAAATTGAAGGCATATCGTGAGTATGGACCCATTGTCTCCTGGCAGCGAATGGGGAATAACGAGATTCCGTCTGTTGCTATGGATCAGGCAGAAGGGTATAAGTTAGCTCTGGAGCATCTGTTTTCTAGAGGATACACCCGGATTGCGAATGCATTCGGCAGGGCTGAAAGTCTGAATACCCAGAGCCGCCGTGAAGCCTATGAATCTTTCATGAAGAGCAGAGGTATGCATGTGTGGACTGAAGCGTATCAATATTCCGTATTTAGCTCCTCAGATGGTGAAGAAGCCATGCGAAGAATGGCAGAGGGGCCAGAACTTCCACAGGCCGTATTATGTTCGAATGATTATGCAGCCATCGGTATTTTGTGTGAAGCACGCAGAAGGAATATTCGGGTACCGGAACAACTCGCCATTGTTGGGTTCGATGATATCGAGCTTTCCCGTGTTCTCGGACTCACGACCATTCACAATCCCATTGCGGAGCAGGCTACTCAGGCTTTTCATCAATTGTGGGCCGTATTGGGTAAAACGGAGTTGCAGACCGAACAGCTGACATATCAGCTGATTGAGCGTGAGACGACTTGAAAACCTAACGCTTGATGTGGGAATCAGGTGTTAGGGATTCAATAATTATTCAAATTTGAAGCATCTTCGATCCCGAGTCATACGTTATACTGAATATGTGCTTCAGAACGACATATCTGTACAGAGATGTGGCGTGAAGTTTTCGTATCATGTTACAAGTTACATATTTCACAAACGATCTGCGAGAAAGGTGAGAATGGACTTTATGAAGACAGTGACAGGCCGATTCAGAATTGCGGGCATATGGGAGGGCGTATCATTACTTCTGTTGATTTTTATTGCTATGCCTCTGAAATATTTTGCAGATATCTCTTCCGCTGTAGCCGTAATGGGCATGATTCATGGTATTTTGTTTCCTTTGTACCTTATTGCGCTAGTGCATTTGGCTGTGGTCAAAAAGTGGAAGATCACGCGCTGGTTGATGGGTGGACTGGCTGGTCTATTGCCTTTTGGAACTTTCGTATTCGAATCCTATCTTCGGAAGAGAGATTGGAAGTAAACATCCAATTGAATAAAATTAAAGCAGGCGACCGACTACGGATCATATCCGAACAGGTCGCCTGCTGAGTTCTGTGCGAGTTTTATATGGATATATATTCCATTTTATTCTAACGCAGATAAGCTATACTTGGTAAGAGAAAGTTTAGGTGAGCAAGCATCGAATAACGGAAGGGTTGAGCTTCTATGAAAGATATTCATGAGTTAACATCTATAGAAATGGTTGAAACGGCTATTCAACAACATGAATTGGTTTTTTTGTATGTATCTCGGCCAGAGTGCAGTGTATGTCATGCTTTACTTCCCAAGATCACGGCGTTGCTGGAATTTTATCCATCGGTATACCTGGGTCACATTAATGCTAACGAAGTGGAAGAGGTTGCGTCCAAGTTTCTTATTTTTACCGTTCCAATAATGATCATGATTGTGGAGCAGAAGGAATATATTCGAGCAGATCGCTTTGTTCGCTTGGAACGTTTGGAGGAACAACTGCAACAGATTCACTCCATGTATATCCAGGATGGGGAATAGAAATCTAAAGCTTCATGAACGGCGGCTCATACGTGAGCCGTTTTTTTGCGCCTACAGTAACGTATGGTTATACATAAAGGACGCGATGCATGAACTCACAAATTAAAGTGTTGCCATGAAAACGGTTTTATGATAATTTAAACATTATAAAAACGTTTTTATAGCAAAGGAACAAAACTTATGGCAAAGATAACAATAAAAGATGTAGCAAGGGAAGCTGGCGTATCCATATCGACGGTCTCTAACGCCCTGAATGGTGTGGATGTCTTGAACCCGGAGACCAAATCGCATGTTCTCAAGGTGGCAGAGCGATTGAATTATGTGCCCAATCTGAACGGTAAGCTGTTGAAGTCAGGTCAAACCAAGATGCTGGGCTTTTTTACCACAAGTGTATCGGGTCCATATTTCTATAAGCTGGTGGAGTCGATGTCTCGTGAATGTGATCGTCTTGGGTACGGGCTGAATGTATTTGTGACCAAGGATAAACACGTTATTATGAGTAATATTCTGGGTCGGCGGGTGGATGGCGTCATTATCTACGAAGAGCTTCGGATCGATGAGCAAGATATTATCGCCATGGAGAAAGACAAGATCAAGGCTGTATTTCTGGATCGGGTCTATCAGAGCGATACGATGGGAAGTGTCATTTTTGACTCGTACGTGGCGGCTTACGAAGCTACCAAGTATTTAATTGGGCTGGGGCACAAGAACATTGCGTATATTTCGGGTGTGGATACGATGTTTGACAGTGTACAGCGTAGAGATGGCTATCTGGCTGCCCTGCGTGAATACCAGCTTCCAATCGATGAAGATTACATTATACAGGGGTATTTCGAGGAGGATAGTACATATAGTGCTATAAAATCTTTTCTTCATTTGCATCCCGGGAAGCGGCCTGATGCATTCCTTGCAGGGAATGACTTGAGTGCAATTGGCTGTATGCATGCGTTGAAGTCTGAGGGCTTTGAAGTGCCTCAAGACGTTAGTGTCGTGGGTTTCGACGATATTGATATCGCACAGTATTTTTCTCCACCGCTCACAACGGTAAGAAATCAGATTGCAAGACAGGGTATCCTGGCCATCAATCAACTGGTGGGCATGATCAAGGAGAACGAACAAGGGGCTGCACAGAAATTGGCGGGTGAGCTGGTGGTTAGAGGTTCAAGCCATGTGAAGATCGACCGGAAAGATTATCGTACAAATATGTTCGACTGAAAGATTTACACTGGCACTCCGATGAACAACCTTCCGATCGCTGTTATCCCCAATTTTTTTTTGAATTCCTTATACCAAGGGGGTTTTTTATGTCGAAAAATAAAAACGTTTTTATACAATATAGCAGTTGGAGGGGAGTAAAAGAACGTGGATAAATTAGCCGTAGAGACATCAACCGGTAAAAATGCGATCAATCCTAATGGAAAGAAACCCATCGGACAACGGATCAAAGAATTCATAGTCGATTATCGAAGACAATGGGAGATTCAATCGATGATTATCCCTGGCATTATTTTTATGATTATTTTCTGTTATATCCCGATTTACGGTTTGACGATTGCCTTCAAAAATTACACGGTCATTGATACGCTTGCTACCGCTCCTTGGGTAGGGCTGGATAATTTCAGAATCATTTTGTCAGATAAATACTTCTGGGATGCAGTCGTGAATACACTGGGAATCAGTTTTTTGAAACTGGGGATCGGGTTCGTGATTCCTATCATTCTCGCGATCATGATCTATGAGTTAAACAGCGGACGATTCAAGAAATTTGTGCAAACGGTTTCATATTTACCCCACTTTTTGTCCTGGATCGTACTTGGGGGAATGCTGATTACCTGGTTTTCAACAACGGGCTTATTTAATCAATTGTTACTTAGCCTGGGAGTGATCTCTCAACCGCAGAACATCTTGCTGGATGCAGGCAAGTACTGGTGGATTGCTACGTTATCGGATATCTGGAAAGAAGCAGGTTGGGGAACAATTCTGTATCTGGCAATCATGGCGAAGATTGATCCTACGTATTATGAAGCGGCCAAAATCGATGGTGCAAGCCGTCTTAGACAGATCTGGAATATCACCATACCCAACATGAAATCGATCATCAGCTTAAATCTGATTCTAACTGTAAGCGGTTTATTGGGCTCGAATCTGGATCAGACACTGGTTCTCATGAACTCCCAGAACCGCGACAAAGCGGAAGTCATCAATTCGTACGTCTATCGTATGGGGATGTCTCAGGGTGACTTTTCATATGCAACGGCCGTTGGCTTGGGCGTCTCAATCATCTCTGTCATTCTACTCGTCATGGCGAACAAAATCACAAGCAAATTAAACGATAATCAATCTGTGTTGTAGAAGGAGGTACCCGCGTGAATGGAAAGGTGGCAAAAGAAGATCTCGATAGTCGGATCTTTGATACCTTAAACATGATATTGCTAATCATCTGTACGGTCGTTATTCTGGTTCCTCTCTGGAATGTTATCATCTCTTCCTTTAGTTCAGGCAAAGCGCTGGCGGAAGGTGGGTTCATCTTCTGGTCACCGGAATTCTCGCTGGAGAATTACAGAGCTGTATTCAACGATCAGGGCATCTGGCAGGCCTTCTTCATATCGGTTTCCAAAACAACGATTGGCGTTGTTACACATGTGTTCTTCTGTGCCATGGTTGGCTATGGTCTGAGCAAAAAGTACATAAGAGGCCGTAAATTATACGTTGCCATGGGTGTTATTACAATGTTCTTCTCGGGCGGCATGATCCCGACGTATCTGTTAATCAAATCACTTGGCTTGCTTAACAGCTTCTGGGTGTACATTATCCCGGCGTTATTCAGCTTCTATGATGTCGTGATTCTGATGAATTTCTTCCGAAATGTCCCGGATTCTTTGGAAGAATCGGCCAAGATTGACGGCGCAGGGGATTGGCACATTTTCCTGAAAATCTTCATTCCGCTCTCCATGCCTGCCATGGCCACAATTGCGCTATTCAATGGCGTAGGGCAATGGAACGATTTCATGACGACCAAGTTATATATTACCGACCAGTCACTGTATCCACTTCAGATGATGCTGTATGAGATTATCGTCCAGTCCCAGACACAATCCATGCAAAATGTCGGGGGTTCGGCTGTTATCGAAACAACGACCAAAGGCGTGCAGTTAGCCACCATTGTCATTACGACACTACCTATCGTACTGATCTATCCCATTGTTCAGAGATATTTTATCTCTGGAATGATGCTGGGTGCGGTCAAGGAATAAGAGAACCAAATACCCCATTTTGAGGAGGAACAAAAACATGTTGAAGTTGAACAAGGCATCAGGCAAAAAAGGGATTAAATTGCTCGCAACACTGCTCACAGCCGTACTTATAATTACAGGTTGCAGCGGTGGATCGGGGGGCTCCAGTGAAGGGAACTGGGTATCCATTGAAGATCGCTATACGGTTGATCCGGAAAAGCCGGCTTGGCAGTTGGATAAAAAGGAAGAGGCTACCGAACTGACCTGGTACGTCAATGCAGATTGGTGGAACACCGACTTTGGCAAGGATATTGTTACCAAGAAAATCAAAGAGGACCTGAATATCAATATTAAATTTATCACGGGTGATGATACCAAGTTAAATACCTTTTTCGCCGGTGGAGATATGCCTGACTTGCTGACTGTGTTTGACTCGAATTCTCCGGTGGTTCAAAAAGCTGCAACCTGGGCTATGCCGCTGAATGATCTGGCGGAGAAATATGATCCTTACTTCAATAAAGTTGCGGCTGCCGATACGTTGAACTGGTTCCAGTTGGCAGATGGTAAAACGTATGGTTATCCGAACTATTCCAATACGCAGAAGGATTATGATAGCGGTAACATTCCTGCCAAAACGGCATTTATCATTCGTAAGGATGTGTACGAGGCTTTGGGGAGTCCGGTCATTGGAACACCAGAAGAATTCCAGAGTGTGATGAAACGAATTAAGCAAGAGTTCCCTGCGCTGATTCCGTTTGGGTTCAACTCCATTGGTGAAGGTACAGGTTCACTCGGGGATACGCTGCAAGATTTCATCGGCGTTCCGCTGGAGACCGAATCGGGAGAATTCTATGATCGCAATCTGGATGAAGATTATCTCACATGGTTGAAGACATTGAACACCGTATACAGAGATGGCAATATCAGTGATGACAGTTTCGCGGATGATGGCACGGCTTTTGAAGAAAAAGTGAAGTCCGGTAAATATGCAACCCTGCTGCTCGACGGTACACCTCAACAAGGAGGGAACCTGCAGATCTATATGAGCGCCAATCCGGGCAAAGAATACGTCGCCATTGATGGACCGCAGAGCACTAAAGGCAATGCACCGACATTGAATCAATCCGGGATTACAGGATGGATGATCAACTTTATTTCGAAGGACTGTAAAGATCCAGCCAAGGCCATTCAGATATTCACATACTTGCTGAGTGAAGAAGGCCAGACGCTTATGAATTACGGGATCGAGGGGGAAACCTACCAAACCAAAGCCGACGGTAGCGTAGAATTGCTGCCAGCGGTGAAAGACCTGCAACTCAATAACGCAGATCGATTTAAGAAGGATTATCGGATGGGTGAATTTATGTTCTTTGGTCATGACCGCCACAAAGCACTCAGTGCAGATGCTTTTCCGGAAGCCATTAAACAGATGCAGGAGTGGGGCAAAGGCAAGCTGAAACCACACTTTATTCTGGAGAATATTAGTCCGGATCAAGGTACACCTGAAGCTCGTGCGTTGTCAGCGATCAATACAAAGTGGAATACAACACTGGTCAGTATGGTACGTTCCAAGGATGATGCCTCGTATGACAATGCACTGGCTGCTTACAAGTCATTTTTAGGTGAAAACCGTTGGGAAGAGATTGTGAAGGTGCGTAGTGAGAAGATGAAACTGAACAAAGAAAAATTAGGTATTCAATAATAGGAATGTGGAGGAAAATCATATGACGATTTTCAAAATGTACAAATCTACGGGTGAAGAAGATATATTCGTATCTCTATCCCAAGAGCAATTGAAACCACTGGATGCCAATAAGGAGACAACGACCATCCATTTGGATGATCACTTAACGTATCAGGAGATGGACGGATTTGGTGCTTCTTTTACCGATTCATCTGCTTATCTAATCAACCAAATCTTGAATGAGGAGCAACGGGATGAGGTCATGACCCGACTGTTCCATCCTGAGCATGGGATCGGGCTGTCAGTCATCCGTAATCCAATGGGCGCTTCGGACTATGCGAGAACGGTATACAGTTATAACGATATGCCCGAACAACAGACAGACGCAGAATTAACCCAATTCAGCATTTCACATGATGAAGAGGATGTTATTCCTTTAACGCAACAGGCTTTGGCATTGAATCCTGACATGAAACTGTTTGCATCACCATGGAGTGCACCGGGATGGATGAAAACGAGTGGATCGATGATTACCGGACAGTTGAAGGCTGAGTGGTATCCCGTGTATGCCGAATATTTTGTGAAATACATTCAAGCCTATGCTAAGCATGGATTACCGATCCATGCCATCACACCACAGAATGAGGCGCTTTATGAACCGGGGCACTATCCTGGTATGTTGATGCCAGCCGAAGCCCAAGCAGTCTTTATCAAAAACCATCTCAAACCAGCCTTTGTGCAAAATAAGATTCAAACCAAAATTCTCTGTTACGATCACAACTGGGATCAACCGGACTATCCGCTGACCGTGCTGGAACAAGCGGGAGAAGAAGTGGACGGCGTAGCCTGGCACTGGTACGGGGGCGATGCATCTGCTCAAACGAAGGTTTATGAAGCTTTTGCAGGTAAAGAAGTGCATTTCACTGAAGGTTCAGGCGGGGAGTGGATTCCGCCATTCGAGCAGGCCTTCTCCAATGTAATGCGAACGGGAATTCAGATTCTTCGCAATTACAGCAAGTCCTTTGTACTTTGGAATATGGCATTGGATGAGAACAACGGGCCTACGGTTCCTGGTTTTGGCCGAAGTACGTGCCGTGGTATCGTGCAAGTGAATCAGCAGACGAAGGAGCTTACGTATACACTTGATTATTATACTTTGGCCCATTTCAGTGCTGTGATCCGTCCAAAGGCTGTTCGCATTGAATCAACGTCCAGTGATGATTCCATCTTTTCGGTGGCTTTCAAAAATATAGACGGTTCCGTCGCATTAGTCCTCTTCAACGATGGTGAAGAGGTAGGCAATGTGAAGGTTAAACTTCGAAATGAAGAGTTGTTATGTTTCCAATTGGAGAGTAAAGGTGCCATGTCCATTTTAATTCATCCTAATACGTAAAAACAGAGTACCAGGGCTTACGCCCTACGAAGTCCGAACCGTAGTTTGTCTGCGGAACTCCGTAGGCGTGAGCCCTGTATGCTTTTTGAACTGTCTGGAGAAATAATACAAATCACTGAATCCGAGATTCTCGGCAATGGCTGTAATGGTGTTCGGTGTGCAGGTTAACAGTTCCTTGGCTTTGTCGATTTTTTTGCCTGTGATGTAGAGGATTGGTGGAATGCCGATCTGCTGCTTGAAAAATCGAATAAAATAATTCGGATGCATGTAGGCGATCTGGGCCAGATCCTGAACCGAAATATTCTCTTCGATGTTGGAGTCAATATAAGCCAGAATGGCAGACAGCTTCTCCATGACAGGCACGTTAATAAAGGAGATCTGATTAAGGTCAAGACCCATGATGTAATGAGACAGTAACTCGGTCAGTTTGCTCTTGGCCATCATATGGGCATAGACTTCATCGGACTTCGCATATGTAAGGATGCTGCTGAAAATCCCCTGAATCAACTCAGGTTGATCTATCGTACAGATGTGCGGGAACTTCAGGATTTGGAATAAATTAATTCCCCCAACCTTCGCGCTAAAGTGACACCAGTATTTGAGAAAAGGATGATCGTTAATCACTGAGTAGGACTGCTGGATTCCCTCCGGCATTAAAATAAGTTGATTAGGCGCAGGGTAGTACTCTTCATTCCCAATCTTGAGCCAACCTTCACCTTCGCATATGAAGTAAAACTTGCTGTAATCGGGCGTGTAATCCAGATCCCGCCAATCGGTGTTGCACCGATTGTAATTAACCATGAATAAATCAACTTGCAGATTGGACAGGTAATTCGTAAGCAAAGTTTGGTGATTCATGATCCTCATCTCCATACAAGGTTATTATTGTCCATCTAAAAGTTAGTGTTCTACATGTCTATCCATGGGCCGTAGCACTACAATACAAGTGCAGACGATAACGGAAGGGATGAGAACATATCATGGACAAAAACGGATATTTACAACAGATCGAAGCAACAATTGCCAACGGGAAATTTAAGGATAACTGGAGCTCGCTTAGCGCATTTCAAGTTCCTGAATGGTACCAAAAAGCAAAATTTGGCATTTTCATCCACTGGGGGTTATATTCCGTCCCAGCTTATGATAGCGAATGGTATTCGCGTAATATGTATATCCAGGGCTCCAAAGCATATGAACATCACCTCGCGGTGTATGGACCTCATAAGGACTTTGGATATAAGGACTTCATTCCGATGTTTCGTGCAGAGAAGTTCGATGCAGACGAATGGGCAATGCTATTCAAACAAGCTGGAGCCAGATATGTTATGCCCGTGGCTGAGCACCATGATGGTTTTCAGATGTACAAGAGCGCTATCTCTCACTATAACACATATGAAATGGGCCCCAAACGGGATCTTCTTGGTGAGATGAAGACTGCCTACGAGAAGCAAGGACTGACCTTATGTGTATCGTCCCACCGTGCCGAGCATTGGTTCTTCATGTCTCACGGTAAGGAATTCGATTCAGATATTAAGGAACCCTTGAAGCGTGGAGATTTCTATTGGCCTGCCATGCCGGAACCGGATCATCATGATCTGTATGGTTCACCTCCAACCGAGGAGTATCTGGAAGACTGGCTGATTCGCTGCTGTGAACTGGTGGATCAATATCAGCCGCGTGTCTTCTACTTCGATTGGTGGGTTCAAACAGTTGCGTTCAAACCCTATCTTAAGAAATTCGCTGCCTATTATTATAACAAAGGCGAAGAATGGGGCATCCCTGTAGCCATCAATTATAAACATGAGGCCTATATGTTTGGCTCTGCTGTTCCGGATGTGGAGCGGGGACAATTCGCTGATCTCAAGCCTTATTTTTGGCAAACGGATACGGCTGTCGCTAAAAACTCATGGTGTTACACGGAAAACAACAACTACAAAACGGCCGAAGAGATCATCCGAGATCTCGTCGATATTGTAAGTAAAAATGGCAATCTGCTGCTAAACATAGGACCCAAAGCAGATGGCAGCATACCAGATGAAGACCGGGATATCTTGCTGAAGATTGGCAAATGGATGGAAGTGAATGGCGAAGCGATCTATGATACAACATTCTGGCGCACGTATGGCGAAGGTCCGACAAAGGTGAAGGAAGGACAATTCACGGATGGGGATACCAAGGTTTTCACGAGTGAAGATATACGGTTTACGGTAAAAGAGAGCAATCTGTATGCCACGGTACTTGCATACCCGGATAACGGAGTGGTCCACATTAAATCCCTGAAGGATAACTCTCACCATTTTCAAGGAGTCATTCAGGACATTCAGGTACTTGGCTACGAGGAACAACCGGAATGGGAAAGAACAGCGGACGCTCTGACGATCACAACAACCAATGTGAAGAGTATTGCACCTGTCGTTTTCAAAATTAAACTGGATTAGATGTGAAAAGGAACCGGCAAAAGCGCCGGTTCTCAGATTGTCGAGAAACCCGGTTCTCTTTCGAGAGTCGGGTTTCTTTGTTATCCAAGTAGACATACTTTCCTCGACCGGCAGGCCAAGAAGGCCGTTTAGGTCTTCTTGGCCTGCCGGTCGAGGTGGTTCGCTACCTTCTTCATATTCTGTACGGCAGCGGTTAGGAGAGCCTGCTCTGTCACATTCACGAGTCCACGCAGCCTAAAATAGCGAAAGCCATGCAGTTCTTTGGCATCGGCAAAGCTTCGCTCAATCGTCTCTTTTCGTTTGCGGTACAACTGCTTGCCCGAGCGGCTCAGACGGTTTTCCCGTATTTTTTCTTTGCTGTCTTCCCAGACATGGCGGGTCACCACTTTTCGCTGGTTCGCCGAGCGTGTGCAGGAGGTAAGCAACGGACAAATCCGGCAGATCGCTGGATCTGACGCGTACTGTCGGTAACCTTGGCGGTCTGTGGTGCGGTAAGGTAGCTCTTGGTCCTGCGGGCAGGTGTAGGTATTTAAGTGGGCATTGTACTTAAATTTTGTTTTGGGAAATAAACCTTTCACGGGCATGAATCTTCGGTGTGCAATGACGCCGTAAATCTGGCGTTCTTCCAAGCCTTTGCAGATTGGGTTGGTCAAATAACCGGCGTCTAGTGCCACAGCTTCCACGGGAAGACGAAATCGCTCACACTGTCGATCCAGGCGCGTGAGGTACGGCACGGAATCATGCACATTTCCTGGCGTTACATACACATCGGTAATCACATTGTACTTGCCGTCCACCGTGCGGTGGTCCAGATAGAAAAAACCTTCCGGCTTACCGTCACGTACCATGTAGCCGCTGTCGGGATCGGTTGTGCTCACCTTCACTTCCTTCGTTTCTTCCACCTCCTCTCGTTCTTTCAGAGCTTTTTTCCGTGTGCTTTTCGGTCTGCTTCTACCGCTTCATTTAGTTCATTTACATAGTCTTTTGTGTTTTGCAGTACTTCTTGTTTCATGTACTTATGTTTGTTGGCACTTGCTTTTATATGTGTGGAATCGGAGAAGAGCACACGCCCGCCCACCATTTTGTGCGAGATTGCCTGTAACACAATTTCATCGAAAATATCTTGGAAAATCGACGTATCCTTGAACCGAGTCCGACGGTTCCAGCTTATCGTCGAATGGTCTGGAACCTTGTCCGTCAGTCCAAGTCCCAAAAACCAGCGGTAAGCGAGATTCGTCTGGACTTCGCGTTCGAGCTGACGTTCAGAGCGAATACCATAAAAGTAACCAAGGAAAATCATCTTAAAAAGGAGTGTTGGGTCAATGGCTGGACGACCATTGTTTTCACAATACAAAGGGCGTACTTTTTCATCGATGAAAGAAAAGTCGATATATCGATCAATTTTACGTAGCATATGGTTTTCTGGAACCAGATCTTCGATCGAGACGAACTCGTAGGTTTGTTGTTTCTCTCGACTTTTACGCAACATGCGAACACCATCCAATCCTTAAAAGTTACCTATATTATATAACACTAACGCGGTGCCGTCATGAATTAGAAAGGCATGAAAAGGCTGCCGATACTTTCTCGACAGCCTGGGAGCCGGCAAAAGCGCCGGTTCTTTTTTGTTTGTGATTTCATAAGTGGACTATTATCTGAGGGGAGTGATAGTAATATAGGGTCTATTGGTCTGTTTGAACCGTGTTTTATGGTTGAATTTGCGTGAATGCGAAAATTGCAATTAGGGGTACAAGCGACATGAGACACATAAAAGCATTAAATAGACTTATTTTCTATATTTTTCAATAAAAGTGCTTGTATATATCGAATAATGATTCTATACTATACCAATAAAATACAATTAAATTCCTAATTGACTAGTATATGTAATTTAAATGTTTTCCAACTCACTCGAACCACGATCGAAATTCTGATTCACTACTCCTTAGCAAGCGTTCTGCTAACGCTCCAGATCACCCTTCCACATGAATGCTTATAGACATTCACACTCGTTTGCATGACTCAAACACCCAAACCTTTCATTCTCAAGTCTTAACCTAAGTCGTTCAAAATCTCCTAAACTTCCAAGTGAAAAATCATAGACTGATCCAGCTATCTTTTCTGACTCATATTGTTCCCTAACCAGACCTGTAAAGGAGGTGAGGCTTTATGTGAAACCCAGGACGTCTATTTCGTTCGCAATAAAGGTTATTTTACCGTGTTATTCTGCAGAGAAGGGCATATGTACCAGACTAAATTACAAAACCGGGTAAAAGGAGTGGAAAAGTTTGATAAAGATTAATCGGTTACGCAAGCCCATCTCCATGGGGCTCTCGCTTCTCCTTGCATTTTCGATCATTCATCCGGTTTCAGCTGAAAACTCCACATCATCCAAATTGGATATGAAATCTGGACTTGCCAAAGTTACGGAGTCCAAAGTAAACGCCAAGTTGACCAAGGAATTCGAAGGTAGTGAATATGTTACCTATCTGGTGAAAATGAAGGAACAGGTGGATACAGCAGCAGTCTCCAAACAGGCCCTGGAAAAAGCGACCATCGCCAAACAAACGGCCTCAGCCACGAAGCTGTCCGTTCGTAATTCGGTCGTCAGTTCTCTGCGTGAAACGGCCTCACGTACACAATATACATTGGAAAGTTATCTGGAAAAGGAAGTTGACCTGGGTAAGGTCAAAGAATATAAAAGCTATTTTATCGTCAATTCACTGGCAGTAACGAGTACGAAAGAAGTCATGGAACAGATTGCACTGCTGCCTGAGGTAGAGAAGGTTCTACCGAATGAGACGCGATACTTACAGAAAGCGGAAGTGAGTAAAGAAGCGGCGAGCGCGCCAGCCAAGGATTCCGTGCAAACCCCGGCTAAAGATGCAGCAGTCGGTGTTAAAGATAAGGAACCTGTTGCCAAAGACAATCTAACAACCGAGAACGTGGAATGGAACCTTGATTACATCAACGCACCAGCGGTGTGGGATCGGGGCATCGACGGAACAGGTATTGTCGTTGCCAATCTGGATAGCGGTGTGGACTATACCCACCCGGCGCTTCGCAGCAAATGGCGGGGACTGGATGCCTCGGGCAACATCGTTGATCCCGAACTGAGCTGGTATGATCCGCACAGTAATGCTACCCTTCCTGCGGACGAAGACGGACATGGTACTCACACAATGGGTACGATGGTTGGCTCCGAAGCAGATGGCACCAACCAGATCGGGGTTGCTCCCGGTGCAAAATGGATTGGTGTGCGGATATTTAATCCTGAAACAACAGATGCCATTATTCTCGATGGCGGCCAGTGGTTGATTGCTCCGGTGGATGCGGAAGGCAATCTGCATCCTGAACTTGCGCCGGATGTCGTGAACAATTCATGGGGCGGAGGCGCAGGACTAGATGAATGGTTCCGGCCTATGGTCCAGGCTTGGCGAGATGCGCAGATCTTTCCCGAGTTCTCCGCGGGTAATGTAAGACTGACGAATCCGGGTGGTCCGGGCTCTGTCGCAAATCCTGCCAATTACCCCGAAAGTTTCGCTACGGGAGCCACGGATATTAATGGTAATCTGGCTTCCTTCTCGCTGCTGGGTCCATCTCCGTATGGTGAGATCAAGCCTGAAGTATCTGCTCCTGGGGTAAACATCCGTTCAGCAGTTCCGGGCGGTGTATATGAGGGAGGCTGGAACGGCACTTCAATGGCAGGCCCGCATACGACAGCACTTGCTGCACTACTGCTTCAGGCCAACCATTCCCTTACGGTGGATCAGCTGGAGCAGATTATTATAGATACAGCGACGCCGAGAACGGACAGTCAGTATCCGGCCTCCCCTAATAATGGGTACGGTCACGGCATTATTAATGCCCTCGATGCTGTGGGTTCGGTACTCGAAGGAATCGGCACAGTATCCGGCAGAGTGGTTACAGCCGGAGATGATCTGGAAGAGCCGGTACTGGCACATACCCCTGTTAATTCTGCCTTTACAGGCATCGATATACCATTAACCGCTCATGTAACAGATAACGTCGCGGTAGTCTCCGTCGAGGCTTTTGCCAAAACGTCAGGAACCAACCAGTACGTTTATCTGCCGATGAATCGGATTGCCGGAGATAACAAAGATGGGACGTATACAGCGACAATCCCCGCTTTTCTTATTGAACCGCAAGGTGTAGAGTATTATATCCGCGTGAACGATTACGGCAATAACGGATTCGAAAGTCAGGTATACAAAGTGGCTGTGTCCAATGGTGTTCAGCCAGGATATCTTCAGGATTTTGAAGAAGATCAACTGGGCTTCACGACTGGTGGGACAGGAAGTACTTGGGTATGGGGAGCACCAACCAGTGGTCCTGGAAGTGCATACTCCGGTGACAAGGTGATTGCAACCAATCTGCAAGGGACTTATGTGGCGAATAGCAACGCATATCTGCTTGCGCCACCTATTGATCTAACCGAGAGTCCAGAAGGTGCGTTATTATCCTTCAAGCACTGGTATGACCTGGAGAATAACATCGACTTCGGCAAGGTATACATCGCTTCCGAGGATAGCGATTATGTGTTCGAAGAACGGTTAACCTTCACGGGTACAGGTGGCAATTGGAAGACGCAATATGTGGATCTTCGCGAATACGCGGGACAGCAGGTGTTCATCAAGTTCAATCTGACGAGCGATAATTCAGTGCAAAAGGCTGGCTGGTACATTGATGATTTCGCTGTAGAAGAACTGGATGAGATTGCTCCGGGCGCTCCTGCCGGATTGTCTGCGACCGCCGATATTCTGGGTAATGTAGCCTTGAGCTGGACTGGTCCGAGCGATGAGGATCTCGAATCCTATGTCGTATATCGCTCCACAACCACAGGGACAGGATATGAATCCATTGGAAGTGCAACAGGAACAACGTTTACAGATACGGCTACGGTGACGGATTCGACCTATTACTATACCGTTGCCGCACTTGATTATAGTGGCAATGAAAGCGACAAATCGAACGAGGTCTCCATTACAGTAGAGGTGCCTCAGGATATCTACATCGATCATTTCGATGGCAGTGATGATCATGGCTGGACTCATTCGGGGACCAAAGATGAATGGGAACGCGGTACTCCGGTAACGGGACCTGCCAGCGCCGTTTCTCCGCCGAATGTCTGGGCGACTGATCTCGACAATACGTACGAGAATGGCTCCAACTATTCACTCGTATCTCCAGTCATTGATTTGACCGATGTGTCCGAAGGAACGCTCACGTTTAATCATTGGTACGAGATTGAGAGTGGATACGATTACGGATATGTGGAAGTCACCAAGGATGGTGGAACCACATGGTCAGAACTGGGCAAATTTTCACACAGTACAAATGGAAAACAATGGACACCCGTATTTTATGACCTGAATGCACTTACCGGCAATGAAGTTCAATTCCGGTTCCGTCTGACCTCAGACAACAGTGTCGTGAAGACAGGTTGGTTCATTGATGATTTCCGTGTACTGGGAGTTGCTGCGGAGACAGTAACCGAGGACAGTGCGGTTGTGCTTAACAGTGACAAACCGAAACCGTCCTATGATAACCCATGGTACAAAATTTCACGGACAGACAAAGCGGAATTCAACAAAACGAAACAGCAGCAACCGGAAGTTGAAAAACCAGAAACAGGTTCGGTTAATCCGCAAAGCCTGCCTGCAAGTGCAACGGTAACCGTGCTCGAAACAGGCCGTTCAGTGAAGACGGATTCGGCTACGGGCAAGTATAGCTTCACACACGTAGCTGGTGATTACACGTTAAAAGCGGAGGCACATGGATACTATCCTCGAACTCAGCAGGTAACGATCACAGACGGCAGTGGGGCGAAAGCCAACTTTAATCTGGAGGCAATCCCGCATGGACAGATTGAAGGTGTAGTAACCGATGAGCGGACAGGCCAACCATTGGCTGATGCTTCCGTCCTCGTGGTGGAAGATGCCAAGGTAGGTGAAGTTCGCACAGGTTCAGATGGCAGCTTCGATATTCAGGTATTGGAAGGAAGCTATACCCTATCCATCCGGGCTGCGGATTATTACAATAAAACCGTCACTGTAACTGTACCTGGTAATGGAACGGCAGAGGCAAATGTTGCCTTGAAACCATTCATCGGTTTCCCTGGGGAAATTGCTTATGATGATGGAACAGCAGAGAATGCAAGAGCTTTTGTAGCTGCTGACAATGCCTGGGCGGTTCGAATGACACCAGAGCTGGAAACTGCACAGCTTACAGGCGCATCGTTCCGATTCTGGAACACCGAATGGCCTGTACCTGGAGGTACAGCGTTCCAATATGCCGTCTATGATGCATCGGGCGCTGGCGGAGCGCCGGGAAGACAGTTGGCTGGACCATTCGATGGTACTGCACTTCGTAACGACCAATGGACAACTGTTGAATTCCCGGAACCAGTGATTGTAACGGGTGATTTCTATATTGTGTATGTACAAAGCGTAGCCGGAACAAGCGCTCCGGGATTGGCTACCGATGAGAATGGTGTGAATGCAGGTCGAAGCTGGCAGCGTGTAGGTGGGGCTTGGAGCACTGCACCTGAAGAAGAAGGTAACTACATGGTTCGTGCAGTCGTGAGATATCCGGTGAATGCACCGGTAATTACAGCACCTGCGAACACGTATACGAATCAATCGACTTTCACTGTGTCGGGAACGTCTCCGGCATCCGGAGCTCAGATCAAGCTTTACAACGGCAAGGATCTGGCTGGCACCACAACCGTGACAGATGGGAAGTTCTCATACGGTGTGAAACTCCGTTCAGGAATTAATGCGATTACTGCCGAGGCCGTGGTGGACGGGAAAACAACCGACCGTTCACTTCCCGTCGTCATCATTCTGGATCAGACCAAACCGCAGTTGACGATTCTCACGCCAGCTCAAGGGGATCGCATCAATGCAGAAGTTGTTCACGTAACGGGTAACGTCGTGGAACAATTCCTCGATAAGGTAACCGTTAACGGACAAACCGTACAAGTGGGCAAAGACAGAAGTTTCAGTCAACGGTTATTGGTCAATGAAGGCGAGAACACGATTACCATTACAGCAACCGATATCGCTGGCAACAAAACAACCGTAACCCGCACCGTCTACGTGGAAACGGCATTGCCAGAACTTACGAATATTACTCCGGCTGAAGATGTTCGAATCACATCAGGGGAGAGTGTTACCGTTTCATTTGATAGTAAACCTGGTCTGCAGGCATCTTTCCGAATTCAGTTACCGCTGAATCTGAATGACCAGGGGGCAGGAGAGATTCCATTGGTGGAGACCGAACCTGGCCGTTACACAGGCACATACACGACACCTTCATCCCTTGTTCTTGAGGGCGGAGTTATCGTGATTCGTGCTCAGGATGCAGCCGGGAATAAAGTAGAGGCTGAAGCAGCTGGACGATTGTTCGTAAGCGCAGCACAAGAACAATCAGTTCCAGAACCAGATTCGAGCCCAGCAGAAACGGAATCGAGCGAATCTAGTCCACCGTCCACTGAAGGTCTGCAATCATAATTATTCGAAGTGTGACACGGATGATAACTGTGTTTTGAAGATTCAAGCAAGAAGCCGACAAGCCGAAGTATCAGGGCTTGTCGGCTTTTTGTGTATCTCTTTTCGCAACTGACGCCTAAGAGTAGTTCAAGAAACTTGCATATACTGCATGGTTTAAAGCATCAGGATTAATAAAATAAGATCAGAGGAGGAGTGAACTGTGGGAGTTGATGCATCACTGCGATCCCAACCATTACGAAGTAAATGGCTCAAAACCAAAATGTTGCTGAATAACTCGGCTATCCAACCGTTTATCCCCGACACGCAGCGATTTAGCCAATCCAACCTGAAATCCATGCTAGCCAAATATAGAATGGTATATATCAAACCCGAGATAGGCACCTTTGGAATGGGGGTAATTAAGGCTGAGGTGGACAATCATCACCATTTTGCCTACCAGATCCATCATAAGCGTCTGACGTTCAACAGCTTCGAGTCGTTCCATCGAAGTCTGACCCATGTGATTAAGCATAAAAGCTACCTTATTCAGCGAGGTATTCATCTGCTTCAACATAACAACAGGCGCTTTGATATAAGGGTAATGGTCCAATTGAATCCCCAACAGGAATGGGAAGCGACAGGGGTCATCGGCCGACTGGGTCATCCGAAGAAAATCGTGACCAACTACCATAGTGGTGCTAAGCCAATGAGCATTCACACTTTACTGAAATCCCATGCTTCCGACAAACGCATCAATGAATTAATCCGGGAGATGAACCGCTTGGGTATCGACATAGCCCGACATATGAGGAAGAAATACACGCGTTTGAAGAGCATTGGGGTGGATATCGGGCTTAATCGAAGTTTAACGCCATGGATTATTGAGGTGAATGCCAAGCCAGATCCCTATATTTTCAATCAGTTAAAGGACAAGACGATGTATCGCAAGGTGATTCGATATTACCGTCAGCTACGATGAAATGAAGTGATTAAAAGTAACTTATGCGACCTAAATGCCTCAAAGACGTATAATATCCCTTAAGTCTATATCAGATGGATAGGGAGATGAATGATGAGAACACAAGTGAAAATATTTGAAAATGCAAGCGCTATTGAGTTAGAGAAAGAAATGAATGAATTTTTAAACGGGATTAATAGTGTGGATGTAGTGGATATCAAGTATTCTCAAGTAGTCGTTTCTAACGGTGGTTATGTTATAAATCATTTCTCGGCTATGGTTATTTACACCAAATAAATTTAATAATGAGCCTTACGGTTGGGGAACACTGGTGAATACGGCATCCGCACGGGTGTATCTGAAACAGATGAATCAGCAGGGGCAGACGTTGCTTGAAAAAGTAGCCGAACCGTTGGCCGCCATGGCCCATATAGCCGGGGTGAAAGATTATCCGCACCATCTGTTGACACATGCATGGAAGATGCTGATGCAGAACCACCCACATGATAGCATCTGTGGATGCAGTGTCGATGAGGTTCACCGTGAGATGGTGACCCGCACTGAGCATCTGAAGGCAGACCTGCGGATCGTGGAGAAGTCTCCATATCGGGTGGTCATGGAGAGTGTGTTACGCTGGGATATTCCGGCTGGAGCAGATGAACTGTTCGAGCTGGAGAAGCGCCAAATGGTTCCTTTTACAGAACGGAAGGCGCAGCGAGCCCCGAACACCGTTCCGCTTGTGATTACGACAACGTATACGTTGGAAGCAGGCAGTAATATGGTCAAGGTAAAATCCGACTTTAACAATCAGGCCAAGGATCATCGACTGCGCGCACTCTTCCCATCAGGACTGGTGACAGACGAACATTATGCGGATTCCATCTTTGAAATCGCCAAACGTTCCAATACACCGGCAAAAGAATGGGTGAATCCGAGTAATGCGCAGCATCAGCAAGCGTTTGTACATGTGACCGATGGTGATCATGGATTGATGATTGCGAACAAAGGGCTGAATGAGTACGAGATTTTACAACATGAAGAGGGCAGTACGATTGCGGTTACGCTGCTACGTGCCTCTTCGGAACTGGGAGATTGGGGTGTGTTCGAAACACCTGAAGCCCAATGTCTGGGACCTCAGAGTGTGGAATATGCAATTATTCCATTTGCAGGTGATGCTGCACAGTCAGGAGCATGCTCTTCCGCATATGTGTATCCGATTCCGTGGACAACGGTACAAGTAGGGGCATTAGCACGTACGTTTGAGCGGGAAAGTCTTGCCGGAATTGATGGGCACAAGGTTGAATTGCCTCTGTCGAAGCAATGGTTAGCATGGAATGCACAAGGTTCGACACTAGCCTTCTCCATATTGAAGATCGCAGAGGAAACCGGAGATCTGATTGCTCGCTGGTATAATTTGAACTCTGAACCCAGTGAATTGAACGTGCAAACTGGATTCGAATGTGCTTCCGTCTATGAGAGCGATGTGCTGGAACGAGTTAAGCGTACGTTGCAGGGTCAAAGCCAAACGGTACCTGGGTACAAAATCGTTACACAAGGGTATGCGTTACGTTGAGTTGATTTTTGAACATCATAACTATAGAAACCTCCTGTTCACGGTAGCGTGGACAGGAGGTTTTTGTTAGTCAAAACATTGTCTTATTGAAGGGTGCTATAGCAGCTTAATTACTCGGTATAAGTTCTTTTTATCCAATGAAATAATTAATTTCAAAGATAGAAAAATGTGGTATTATTGTGCTATTCAGTAGATTTTGTGATAATTGATCAACAAACGAGTGTCCTATTTAAAATGAATGATTCCGGTGAATGTTCATACATAATCTAATAAGTCTGTCTTTCTATAGGAATGGAGATGGGTGACTCGTTCAGGTTTACTAAGCGGATCTGTATGTGGGAAGAGGGGGACAATTTTAGTGAAAAAAATGAGCTGGACTGCTTTGTTTTTAGTCCTATTTTTGTACTTTGTTTCGATGTATTCACTATATTCTAATATGAATCATAAATGGCTAGTTAGCCCTCCCAACTATGTAATTCTAATTCTCTCTATTTTAGGACTAGCTCTAGCTTTACTTGGTTTCAAAGATAAATCGAACAAGTCTACTAAGGTAAGAAGTTGGATCTCGATGGTTCTCTCTGTAGTATTGATCTTCATACTTATTGGTGCTGTGTCATTTACATCGATGTTTTCAGGATCAAAAGAATTACTTACGACTACGCATTCACCAGATAAGCACTATACAATAAATTTCTTTAAAACTGACGCTGGTGCCATGGGATCGTTTGGAGTTGTGGGGGAATTAAAAGGACCTCTTTGGTTTAAAAGAGTATTTTACTATGAGGGAAAGACGGATCAGGTAGACTTGGAATGGGTCGATAACCATACAATTTCAATTAATGATCAAAAAGTTAATTTATTATACGGTGAAACTGTACGCCGTAGCCCTTAAACTCTTAAAGATTTTGTTGGAAAGTTAACTGATAGCTAAAGCGAAATTCCTTTACGGAATTTCGCTTTTTTGCTTTTCGAGAAAAGGATGGATAGAAGAGAAGTAATCATCATCATATGAGTTGGTTTTTTTATTGGATGAATTAGGAGAAGTTAAACATGTCGTGATTTTATACATTAATTGTCGTGAGTTCCTATTAAAAATAGATTAAGTCTGTGATAACTTATAGATAAATGTCAGAATATTATATAGTATGGAGGTAAGACAACCGTGACCATTCGAATTGGAAAAATTAGCATGTGGCATGTTCATGCATGGGATTACATCAAGCAGGCACAGGAACATGAGGATACGGTCATCGCAGCCGTGTGGGATGAAGAAGCCAAGCGTGGACAGGAAGCCGCTGAACGCTTAAACGTACCATACTATGCTTCACTCGAAGATATGCTGGCCAAGGATGACATCGATGCCGTTATTGTAGATGCGCCAACCCGCATCCATGAAGAGGTGATTACCGCTGCTGCAAAAGCAGGTAAACACATCTTTACAGAGAAGGTTATTGCGTCGACACAGGCGGAATCCAACAGAATCCTTGATGAGGTGAAGGCAAACAAGGTCAAAATGACAGTTTCCTTACCACGTCTGAATGCAGCATATACGTTAACGATTCAGGATGTGCTTAACCAGGGATTACTTGGTAAAGTGACTTATGTTAGAGCGCGTTTATCGCATGATGGAGCAATTTCCAACTGGTTACCTGAACACTTCTATGATCTGAAGGATTGTCAGGGCGGTGCGCTGATTGATCTGGGCTGCCATCCGATGTATCTGGCCAAACTGTTTCTGGGTCAGGAAGTAACAGCGGTTAATGCGAATTTCGGATATATTACAGGCAAAGAAGTGGAAGATAATGTAGTCGCAACCTTGTTTACGGATTCTGGAGCAGTCGGCGTTGTCGAAGCTGGTTTTGTGAACAACCATTCTCCGTTTACGATTGAGGTTCATGGTACGGAAGGTACGCTTCTATACGGGACACCTGAAGAAAAGCTATTGATTCGTACGAAAGCAGCACAGGGACAATATGATGACTGGACTGAACTTCCTTTGGCTGATCAAAGAGAAAGCGCATTCAATCAATGGGTCGCACATATACAAAATGATACGGATGCAACTGAAAATGTGCAGATCGCTATGGAACTGACCCGGTTGATGGAAGCTGCGAATCTCTCTGCGAAGGAAGGACGCAGAATCGCCCTGAATGAGTTGAAGGCTTAAGTTTTATTAAGGAGGTAAGCATTCTTGAGCCTGTATCCTTATGAGAAAATGCTTGAACGGCAGGATCTCCTGGAGAGATTGGATATTTCAATGGTATGGGGACATTATGAGATTCGCGTGATGCGATTTCATCTGACTTCATTTCCAGCGGGCCGAGTTGTGGATTTCCATAATCATGCGGAGTTCGAGTTTCATTTTATCCCGAGAGGGAAAGGCAAAGTCATTCTAGATGATCAGACACATGCACTCTCGGAAGGGATGTTGTATTTGACTGGACCGGGTGTCGTTCATTATCAGGAGGCAGATGCCAAAGAGGATATGGATGAACTATGTCTTCATGTGGATATCGTTCACAAGCCAAGAGAGCATGTCGATCCCTGGGAAGCAGCAGAATCAGAGGAAACGATTGAAAAGCTGAGAACGCTTCCGCTTACTCCGGTGAATGATTATCATCGGGCGATGCATTGCTTTTTGGAAGCCTATGAGGCATGTGATCAGAAATGGTTAGGTTATTATACGTCGATCAAGCAACTGGTTATCAGCATATTACTCAAAACCGTGCGAGCATACGACACCGGGGGGGATCGACCGGAAGCCCCTGTCCGGGATATGTCGGTGTATCGCTATGAGTATGCAGTGCAGTATATGGAGGCGAATCACCCTACAGGGGTCACGCTGGAGCATGTAGCGGAAAAACTGCATATCAGCAGCAGACAATTGCAGCGAATCTTCTATCAAGTACAGCCGGAGATGCCGTTCAGCCGCGTACTGGAGGATATTCGTCTGCGCGCTGTGTGCCGCAATCTGGAGGAAAGTAATGTATCCATTGAACAGATCGCTCTCGCTTCAGGCTTCAATAATGCCAACTATTTGCATGCTGTATTTCGCAAACGTCTGGGGATGACCCCGTCGGCTTTTCGTAAAATGAAACAACCAATACTTAAGTGAGGGTGAATATATATGAGTAAAGTATATCGTATCGGAATTATTGGCTGTGGTGGAATCGCGAATGGCAAACATCTGCCGAGTCTGAGTAAACTGGATAATGTTGAACTGGTGGCTTTCTGCGATATCGTTCAGGAACGTGCAGATGAAGCCAAGCAGAAATATGGCTCTACTGATGCTGAAGTCTACACGGATTATCAGGAATTGCTTAAGGATGCGTCTTTGGATATTGTGCATGTACTTACGCCGAATATTTCTCATGCCGAGATTTCCATTGCTGCCCTGGAAGCAGGCAAACATGTCATGTGTGAGAAACCAATGGCAAAGACATCTGCTGAAGCGCAGCTCATGCTGGAAGCGGCAGAGCGTACTGGCAAGAAGCTGACGATTGGATACAACAACCGTTTCAGAGAAGACAGTCAGTACTTGAAGAAAGTGTGCGAAGCTGGTGAACTGGGTAATATCTATTTTGCCAAAGCACATGCAATTAGACGTAGAGCAGTACCAACTTGGGGTGTTTTCCTGGATGAGGAGAAGCAAGGTGGCGGTCCATTAATTGATATTGGTACGCACGCACTCGATCTGACGCTCTGGATGATGGATAACTATCAGCCGAAGGTTGTACTGGGTACGACCTATCATGAGCTTTCGCAACGTGAAAATGCGGCCAATGCCTGGGGCCCGTGGGACCCGAAACAATTCTCGGTAGAGGACTCGGCCTTCGGCATGATTGTGATGGAGAATGGAGCAACGATCATGCTGGAATCCAGCTGGGCGCTGAACTCACTGGATGTGGATGAGGCCAAATGTAGCTTGAGCGGCAGCGAAGCGGGTGCGGATATGAAGAACGGACTGCGCATCAATGGTGAGAAATTCAGCCGTCTATATACCAACGAGATTGAACTGAGTGCAGGCGGGGTAGCTTTCTACGATGGTAAGAGCGAGAGCGCACCGGATGTCGAGATGAGAAAGTGGATTGAAGCGATTGAGAATGATCAAGAGCCGGTGGTCACACCGAAACAAGCGCTGGTTGTATCTCAAATCCTGGAAGCACTCTATGAATCTGCTCGCACAGGTAAAGCTGTGTACTTGAATAACGCTAGCGAAGCATAGAACAGAACAGAAAAAAGGATAGATTAGATTGCATTGGATTACAGAACCCTTTGTCCCGTTATTGGGGACAGAGGGTTTTTGGTGTTATGGATACTAGCTATTGGTCCATACCAGACTCTATTTCAGCACATATGATGAGAGAAAAATGAGCTGAAAAGAGGGTATGTCTTGACTAAACAAAAAACGAGTCACGGTGTTTCCATTGTTGTATGTACCAATCGACCGCAATTTTTTGACAACATCCTGCAAAATTACAGTCGCCAGCGTTATCAAAGCAAAGAGCTGATCATTGTCCTGAATCATGACAGTATGAATCTGGCATTATATCAAAACCGGGTTCGAAAACATGCCAATGTTCATGTATACCAAGTTCCGGAGAGCATTTCGCTAGGACAAAGTCTGAACGCCGGCATGACAAGGGCTCGCTGTTCGCTGATTGCGAAATTTGATGATGATGACTACTACTCGCCGTTTTATTTGACAGAACAGGTGAGAGAACTTAAACGGACCAAAAGTGATATTGTAGGCAAACATTCGTGTCTCGTCTATTTGGGCGCGTCCAAGACATTGTTGGTCAGATCTCCCGTAGAAAAGAATAAACCGGTTGAATTCGTACAAGGCGGTACCTTGCTGTTCAAAAGAGAGGTTTTGAAAAAAGTCCGCTTCACGGACCGTTCTATTGGGGAAGATGTAACCTTCCTGAGACAATGCAGGAAAAGAGGATTCAAAGCGTACGCGACCTCTCCATACAATTATGTCTATCACCGCAGACAGAACAAAAAAAGTCATACGTGGAGAGCGGATGATAGCTTTTATCTGGAGGGAAGCACGAAACTTGCAGTTACGGAGGATTTCAGACCCTATGCTAATAAGAAGTTATAGAGGAGTTTCAGAACAGCGATCGGAAGGTTGTTCTGTCATCGTAGTGAACGGTGTAAATCAACTAAGGGGGAGATGCTTCTGCCGAATGCAGATGCGTCTTTTTTTTTGTCCAGTTTGCGCCAAGATGGTTCAATTTGGAGGTGGTGAAAAAAGTTTTATGAATTTACTTGAAAAAAAGTATTGCATATAAGTTTAGTCGGAATTATATTAATGGTATAAGGTCTAGACCATATACAGATCGGAGTGTTTAGATGTCCAGTACGTTTTCATTTCGTTTTGAGAAAGTATCCACCAAAAAGGTTAGTGAATTCATAAGAGAACAACTGGAAGAGGCCATTATTCTGAAAGAATTAATGAGTGAAGAACAACTTCCGGCCGAGCGAGATCTGGCAGAGATTTTTAACGTAAGCCGTATTACCGTTCGCGAGGCACTCTCTTCACTGGAAGACAAAGGATTGATTGAGAAACGGGTGGGTGCCAAAGGTGGTACGTTTGTATTGCCTCTGACAGCCAATTCGCATAAGCGCACGAGAGAAGAAATTAAACGAGATTGGTCACAGATGCTGAAGGTGTTTGAATTTCGAACCATCATCGAGCCAGAGGGAGCTTTTCTGGCTGCTGAGCGGATCACCGCAGGCGAACTGGAACTGCTTGAAGGTTATATGGAACAAAGTATCGAGCCAGGGTGTACAAGGGAATGGTTCAGGGCGCTGGATGTGAAATTCCATCTGACCATCGCCAAAGCGTCTGGCAATCCGTATTGCGAGAGAGCTGTCAGACAGATCCGGACCAAAATTAATCCGGCGCTGGACTTGATGCCTTATGATGACCGGATACGTTCCGTCAATCACGGTGTACATATGGAGATTCTTGAAGCACTGAAAGCACATGACAGTATCAAGTCCCGGGAGACGATGAAAAGACATATCGAATTCTCGGCTGACGCGATCTATGCCCGTTTGGTTTCTGAATCGGAGGAAAATGAAGGGAATGACAGCGAATGAATCGTTCAGAACTAATACAGCTGGCTCAGCCACTGCAAGCTCAGTTAAGCGCTTGGCGCAGAGATTTACATCAGCATCCGGAGATCGGTTATGAGGAGCATCGCACATCCTCCATCGTAGCCGAGCATCTGGAAAGCCTGGGACTCGAAGTTACACGCAATGTCGGAAAGACCGGGGTTACAGGCCTGCTTCGCGGAGAGACAGATGGACCAACCTTTGCCTTGCGCGCAGACATGGATGCCTTGCCAATCCAGGATCAGAAAGCGGTGGAATACCGCTCGCAAGTAGAAGGCAAAGCGCATTTGTGTGGACATGACGCTCACACCTCCATCCTGATGGGAGCAGCCCAGCTGCTCACTGGCCTTGGAAGACCGAAATCAGGCAATATCAAATTCATCTTCCAGCCAGCGGAAGAGGGACTCGCAGGTGCAAGAGCCATGATCCAGGATGGTGTTCTGGAGAATCCGAAGGTCGATGCAATAGCGGGGTTACACATGGCACCTGGACAGGACACGGGAACCTTGGGCGTAAGTCAGGGCGTTGCGTTCGCGTCAGCTGATCCCTTGATTATCAAGGTGCTCGGAAAGGGTGGCCACGCAGCTCGTCCGCATGAGGGCATTGATGCGATTGCGGTATCCGCTCAGGTCATCACCGCATTGCAAAATATCGTCAGTCGGATGGTGGATCCACTTGAACCCGCTGTAGTCACGATTGGCAAAATCACTGGAGGTTATATGGGAACAGCCATCGCCCCGGAAGTGGAGATGATCGGTACGGTTCGTACGCTATCACCTGCCATTCGTGAACAGATGCCAGCTTTGATCGAGCAGGTTGTTAAAGGGGTCTGCGATTCTTTTGGAGCAGGATGCGAGGTCATCTACGGCGATGGTTACCCTGTTGTTGTGAATGATCTCGGCATGGTTGACCTGTTAACAGAGACTTGTGATCAGGTTAATGCGGAGAAGGGATGGAGCTATATCAAACCCTCCACAGGGGGCGAGGACTTCGCGTTTTATTGTGAACAGATTCCGGGTGTGTTTTTCAGACTAGGATCCGGGAATGATGAGGAACGTACTCGCTATCCACTCCACCATCCCATGTTTGATCTCGATGAGACAGCGATGCCTTATGGTGTTGGTATGCTGTCCGCAGTAGCACTGGAGTTTTTGGCAAGGAATACAACTTCTGAGGGGGAGCAATCACAATGAAAAAAAGACAATGGACAGGCATGTGGATTACATTACTGGCAGTCGTAATGGTACTCAGCGCTTGCGGAGGAAAAACGACAAACACGAATGATAATTCGGTATCCGAAGGAGCAGGCAGTGGAAGTGCGAGTACAACATTGACCGTTGCCGCAGCTACAGATATCGAGAGTTTCGATCCGCACAACAACAACAATACCTCCAGTGAGGCAGTTCTGGTCAACGTTTTTGATTATCTGATCAAAAATGACAGTGATCAGAAGAAAGTTCCGGGTCTTGCGACTTCATGGGATCAGGTTGATGATACAACATGGAGATTCAAGCTGCGTGAAGGTGTGACCTTCCACAACGGCGATCCATTGACTTCAGCAGATGTAAAATACACGCTGGAGCGCGTAGCCAAAGATGAGACACTCAAGCAGTACAGCTATTTCAAAAATATCGTAGAAGTTAAAGCGGTGGATGAATATACCGTAGACGTCATCACGGATGGTCCAGATCCATTACTTCTGAATCGTTTGTCCAAAATGGGAGCAGGCATTCTGCCAGCAAAATATATTGCAGACAACGGGTTTGATGCTTTCCTGAAACAACCGGTAGGCACAGGTCCTTACAAGTTCAGTAAATGGACCAAAGATGATCGTGTGGAACTGGTGAAAAACGAGAACTACTTTGATGGTGAACCAAAATGGAATGAAGTAGTATTCCGCGTTATTCCTGAAGCATCTACACGTGTATCCGAATTGCTTGCTGGTGGTGTAGATGTTGCGTCTTCCATACCGTCGACTGACATTGCCCGGATCGAAGGCGAAGCAGACAAGAAGATTGTCAAAGCACCAATCCAGCGTGTGCTTCAGTTGATCTTCCGCCAGACAGAAGGCAGTATCACAGCTGATCCGAAAGTTCGCGAAGCAATTGACCTGGCTATCGACAAACAAGGCATTGTGGACAGCATTGCCGGCGGAGCGGGTATCGTAACCCGCACGTCTGTAACTCCGGGTAACTTCGGTGCTGATCCTTCGTTGTACAAAATGTCACTCTATGACCAGGAAAAAGCAAAACAGCTCCTGCAAGAAGCTGGCTATGCAGAAGGTGAAGCCGAGATGACCATCTCCGTTTCTGCACAATACAAAGAACAAGCTGAAGTTGTTGCAGCCATGCTGGAACAAGCCGGATTCAAAATCAACCTGGATGTCCTTGAAGCAAGTGCATTCAGTGAACGTTACAGCTCCAAATCATTCAAAGAAATTTTCATGATCGGTATCGGTAACTCCTTGTTCGATGCTTCGAATAACTACAATCGTTATATGTTGGAAGAAGCAAAAGGGGAGTCGGATTACAACAATCCTGAAGTAGAGAAACTGCTTCAATCTGCATTGGTGAACATGGACCCTGCGTCTCGTGAGAAAGAGTATCAGCAAGTACAGCAAATTTTCGCTGAAGAGCGTCCAGCCGTATATCTCTACCAAATGGAAGGTGTATACGGAACGAATGCTAAAGTGAACTTCGCGCCGCGCAGTGACGAGATGTTCTATGCTGACGAGATTACACCTGTTGCACAGTAACATCGGGTATAACACCGGTCATTGAAAAGATAGGCCGTGAACGGCAGGGACTGGATAACCATGTTCCTGCCGTTCTTTTTAATAAGGGAGGTGAACAAGGAATGGGCAAATACGTACTTAAGTCACTGCTGCAGATCATTCCGGTGCTGTTCATTGTTTCATTAATTGTGTTCATTTTGGTCCGAGTCACCGGTGATCCGGTTGCGCTAATGTTGCCAGAAACGGCTACCGCTGAAGATCGTGCTGTTTTGACACAGGCACTTGGTTTGGATCAGCCTTTATATACGCAATACGTGAAGTTTCTGGGCAGTGCGATACAGGGAGACTTTGGTCAATCTTTTCGCTACAATCAGCCTGCATTAGAGCTTGTACTGGAAAGATTGCCTGCCAGCTTTGAACTGGCAGTAGCGGCTATGTTTTTTGCCGTGCTAATGGCTGTTCCACTTGGCGTCATCTCAGCTGTCAAACGCAATACATTTACCGATCTCATTATTTCAGGAATATCCGTTATTGGTAAGGCGATGCCAAACTTCTGGATGGGGATAATGCTTATCCTCTTGTTCTCCGTCATGTTGGGTGTATTGCCGGTATCTGGTCGCGGAGGATTGTCACATCTGATCTTGCCGGCATTCACGCTTGGCGTTGGGCTGGCTGCGCAGATGACCCGGCTGATTCGTTCCAGCATGCTGGAGATTCTGAACCAGGACTATATTCGAACAGCCCGCAGTAAGGGGCTTGGCCGGATGGTTGTCATTGTAAAACATGCGTTTCGCAATGGACTGATTCCGGTTGTGACGATTATGAGTTTGCAGTTTACAAGTCTGATCGGGGGCACCTTGATTACGGAAACGGTATTCTCCTGGCCCGGACTGGGTCAATTGCTGGTCGTTGCAGTGAACACACATGATATGGCGATTGTACAGGCAGCGGTGTTTGTCATTGCCGTTATCGTTGTAGTAACCAATATCTTGACGGATGTAGCCTACAGGTTACTTGATCCGCGCATCAAATACGACTAGAAGGAGGTGCAATCATATGACAGGCAGCAATGAAATGCCAATTCCGGGTACAGAACAGGAACAAGACAATGGGCGTGCACCAACGGGATTTCGTTATATCTGGCAACAACTGATCATCAGCAAGACCGGAATGTTTGGTGCTGTGCTTGTATTGTTGGTTGTGTTAATCGCCATAGGTGCACCTCTCCTGACGAGTCATGATCCGGCAGCGGTTAATCCGCTCAACCGTCTCAAACCTCCTGCATGGCTTGAGGGCGGAACGGCTGAATACTGGCTGGGAACAGATAATCTGGGCAGAGACATGTGGAGCCGAATTGTATATGGTGCCCGGGTTTCCTTAATTGTGGGTATGGGTGCGGTGATTGTGTCAGGAATAATTGGCGCGATTCTGGGGCTGGTATCCGGGTTCTACGGGAAATGGCTGGATGCCGTCATCATGCGCGTAGGTGATGCATTCATGGCGATTCCAACTATTCTGTTCATGCTTGTTGTAATGGCGATTGTTGGCCCAGGTATTACGACGCTGATCTTTGTGATCGGTGTGACGAACTGGGTTCCATTCACCCGTGTGGTGAGAAGTGAGGTTCTGAGTATCAAAGAGCGTGATTTTGTTCATGCGGCCAGATCGATTGGAGCCAAGAACGGAAGATTGATTCTGAAACACATTCTGCCCAATATCCTTTCATCTTTTATCGTAATCTGCGGTATGAATGTCGGCACGACGATTATTATGGAAGCTTCACTCAGCTTCTTGGGTCTGGGTATCAAACCACCCGATGTTTCCTGGGGAGGTATGCTCAGTGATGGCAGACAATACGTTGCAACAAGCTGGTGGGTCGCTACATTCCCGGGACTAGCCATTACATTTACCGTACTCGGTGTTATTTTCCTTGGAGATTGGCTACGTGATGTGCTTGATCCACGTACGGAGACAACCCATAAATAAACGGAGAAGGGAGCCATGAATATGAATCAAAGACCAATTATGCCGGAGGATCTGCGTCACTATCGTTGGATCAGTCAGCCAGTAATCAGTTCGAACGGACGAGTGGCTTATGTGGAACAGACCATAGATCAGGATAAAAACGAATATAAAACACAGATTCGGGGAATCTCCCTCGATGGTGATGAAGATATTGCATTTTCCGATGGAACGAAGGATTCCTCGCCTGCGTGGTCGCCGGATGGAACACAGCTCACATTCATTCGCTCAGTGGATGGGGGTAAAGGACTATGGACGCTCGATTCGGATAAAAAAGAGCCTGTCATGCTGATATCTCCCGCACGTAAAATTTTGAGTTATATCTGGTCTCCGAATGGTAAGTACATTGCGTTCACCAGTAAAGTTCAACCCGAGGACCAACAGAAGAAGGCTGAAGTGCATCAAGAGTCTGCACCCCTGCTGCGAGGTAAGGTCTTCGAGCGGACAACGCCGAAGGCGGAAGGTTCCGGATGGTGGGATGGTCAGTACAGCCATTTGTTTGTATATGAGATCGAAAGCGGGAAGATCACGCAGGTGACTTCCGGGCTATGGAATATCAGTTCTCCGGCGTGGTCGCCAGATAGCCAGAACCTTTCCTTCATATCCAAGCAAGTGGAGGATGAGGAACTCGATGCGGATCTGCTGTACTTTACCGATGTATACAGCATTCGATTGGGAGAAAGTGACCTCTTCAAAGTGACGGATTCCAGCCTGGCGGTAAGCCAATTCTCCTATTCACCCGATGGACAACAGTTGATTCTGATCGCCAGTGATCGCAAGTACGGAAGTGGAAGTCACAACAGATTGTACGCAGTCCCCGTTCATCGAGGTATACCCAGGCCAATCGCACCCCAAGTAGATATGCAGCTTGGTAACGCGGCGCTTGGTGATATGAAGTCAGCAGGTGCTTCTTCTTCTCCACTCTCGGATAATAAGCATCCGGAACGTGGTGTATATGTACTTGGGACGAAGAACGGGAATGTTAATGTGTACCGTATTCAAGATAATGGAGAGTGTCAATCCATTACGAGCGATGGTGAGAAGGATGTGTATCAGTATACCTTAACACCAGATGGTACGTCGCTGGTTATCGCTGCCTTGACCGCTGAGCATCCTGGAGAGTTATACCGCGTGGATATCGACAGTGGTGAAATGTTCAGACTCACCCGCCGAAATGACGAATTCATGGCCGAATTAGCCATAAATGTGCCTGTTCGTGTTGAGTTTACATCTTCAGATGGATGGCCGATTCAAGGTTGGTTAGCCACACCGGCAGTACGTGCATCCAATAGGAAACTCCCGCTGATTTTGCAGATTCATGGCGGACCTCATGCGATGTATACGGGAACATTTAGTCATGAAATGCAGACACTCGCTGCACAAGGGTACGCTGTGTTATGGGTCAATCCTCGCGGAAGTATGGGATACGGTCAGGAATTTGCCAAAGCATGCCGTGGTGACTTTGCCGGAGGAGATTACCGGGATCTGATGGAAGCTGTTGATTATGCCCTGGCTACCTATGATTTCCTTGATGCATCACGTCTGGGTGTAGCAGGTGGCAGTTATGGCGGGGTCATGACAAACTGGATCGTGGCGCATACCCACCGTTTCAAGGCGGCTGTAACCCAGCGATGCATCTCCAACTGGTTGTCCATGTATGGAACGAGCGATATCGGAATTTCCTATGTGGAGGGCGTTGTTGGGGGCAATCCGGCGGAAAATGCTGAATTCCTATGGTCCCGCTCACCTCTAGCCCATGCACATCATATTGAGACGCCACTTCTGATCATGCACGGAGAGCAGGATTATCGGACACCGATTGCGCAAGCGGAAGAATTATATACTACGCTAAAACGATACGGCAAAAAGACCAAACTGATTCGTTATCCGGGCTCCAACCACAGTTTGCTCAAAAGCGGTAAACCTTCACTTCGGATCGATAGCTTTGAACAGGTGAATGCCTGGTTCAATCAATATCTTGGGAATGAGGAGGAAGAGCAATGAGTCGAACTCAGCTGTCCATTCCTGTAGGCCTTCTTGTAGAGAATGTTCTGACAAGTGGAGCACCTGAAGAAGTAATTATTGAATGGTTACAACGTCGAGACTACGCCCAGTTGCTGCCTCTGGTTAAGGAATCCGCGATGGATTTTGATGAAAGACTACAGACAGCAGCTGATATCGGAGACGATTGGCGAGAGGCCATACGTCACGGTTATGAGTTCAAGTTTTTGCATATTAACGGCTTGAAGAGATTGCTCGATTTCCGGTTTGACCGTAAGGTGGATCGGGATTATGTTCAGGAGGATCTGTCACTGAGGCACATACATCTGACTGCACAGGAGATTGAATTGCTGCAATCGTTAATTGGCAGACAATGGACCGTGCAAGCAGAAGAAACAGAAGCAGTGGAAGAACACAGCAGAGAGAGCGAGTTATCCTCTCACCTTCCTGTCCGTATTCAATTGAAGTTCCCTTAATATGACCAACAAAAGCCGCGATGATCGCGGTTTTTTTGCTATGTACAGGTAGAAATGTGGACGACTGAATTCAAAAGTTGAAATCGAACTCATAATGATTTATATTTATATTAAATGATATTAACTTCTATCATAAATATGAAGATACAAAGGAGGACATGGAATGTCCATTCAAAATGTTCTGGGAAAAATTCAAATATCGGATGATGTGATCTCCAAAATTGTCGGCAAGATCACGAATACCACCAGTGAGATTTCCTCCATGTCGACAGGACTTGTAGAAGGAATCACCAAAAAGTGGAGCGGGAAAAGTCTGCAAAATGGCATAGCTATCCGCAAGGTAGAATCCAGACTGGAGATTAACTTAAAGGTTGTCGTTCGTTATGGAACGAAAGTGCATGAGGTCTGCAGGGAATTGCAAAACAATGTGAGAGTGCATGTTGAACAGCTGACCGGCTTAACCATTGATACGGTGAACGTGATCGTTGAGGGCATTTCACTGAATCAACCTGATGCGAGGTTTTAGTTCAATTTCAGCTACCTATAGGAGTGACAGCGATGAATAAGATTTCCATTATAAAAGCCAGTCCACAATCAGTAGTCGGAGGGCAATTGAATCAGATGGCACTTGATTATATGGCCTTTTCGCTTGCAGGTACCAAAGATAAAGGCATCATAGAAAAAACGTTCAACACGTTATGGCGTTCAAATCAGAACCGATTCAGTCATCAATACGCTTATGAAGCCAAAATGGGTAGCCAAACGCTGGGCATGATTATGTGTTATCCGACCACTTTAATGAACAAACTTGCTTTGCCAACGTTCTCCAAGCTGTTTGAACTTCGTAAATGGTGCCTGATTAAGTATAATCTCCAACACTGGAAAGAGTTTTACTCCATGGTGACATTGAAAGAAGCAGAAAACGATGAGTACCATATCGGAACCTTGGCTACATTGCCCGAAAGCAGAGGACTTGGCGTGGGGACCCAGCTTATTCAATTTGCCGAGGAGCAAGCCGTAATACAGGGTCTGTCCAAAGCTTCGCTCACGGTTAAACAGGAAAATGCATTGGCTATTAAACTGTATGAACGTTTGGGATACCAGAGAGTAGGGGAAATCAATAAACCTGCGCTATCCCTGTACAGGATGTCCAAAAAACTGGTGTAATGTTGTCTAATACGAATAGATGAAGGAACTGGAAGGTCCATATACATAAGCCAACATCGGAACAGTTAAAAGTTTGGGCTGGAGGGACGCTTTATGCGTTCCTTTTTTGGTTTTCAGATTTTTCTCATGAAAAAAGGTACTTGACTTTCCTTTGTGTTTAAGCAGGTACTTGACAGGGGTGTGGTATAGTATAAAAAGTTCTTTAAATGAAGAAAGACGGATAAACAAACAAGATGGGGTGTAATCGGTGTTTCAATACAAGGATCAGGAATATGATGCAGTACATTTTGAGGGACGTGATCTGCGATACGGAGAACTCATAAGCTGTGTTTTCAAACAATGTACATTCATGAATGCTTCCATGGAAGAGATCGAGACAAGTAACTGCCGCTTTATCGAGTGTGACTTCAAAGGGGCTTCCATGAATGGTTCGATTCATACGGAATCGGCTTTTGAAAACTGTACCTTCGGTGGTGCGAATCTCTTTGCTTCCAAATTCAGCTCTTGCAAGATGACAGGCTCAGACTTCTCAGGTGCGCAAATGGATGGCATTACCCTGAGTCAAGGCGATTGGTCTTATACGAATCTGAGACATACCCGATTAGGAAAACAGGATTTGAGAGGAATTCGTTTCTTTGAAGCCGACTTTACAGACACGGATTTCACCAAAGCGGATTTGAGAGACTGTGATCTTACCAGAGTCGTATTGAGCAGAGCTAAGCTGCAAGGGGCCGATCTAAGAGGGGCTAATCTGGAAGGAATTGATCTGAAATCACTGGATATCAAAGGCGTACGTTTGGATCGCGAACAAGCCGTTCTGTTTGTACGCTCGTATGGTGCGAAAGTAGATTGAGTTGAACATACGAAGCAAGAAGCCGCCTTTAAGGCGGTTTTTTTGACTTTAAAGCGTTCCTATTCAAGAAAATAGGCAGGAAAAAGAGATATAAACAAGAAGTAGTCAACATAAGTTTCAAATAAAAGGAGGCCATCATGACGGTCACATTAATTACTTTTGTTGCTATTATTGTCTTTGGGCTTATAACAGGCACGATCACTACGCTTATGGCATTTAAACTGCTACGTAACAATAAAGAGAAACATCACCTTCGCAAGAGCATTCTGATGGACGGAATTCCAGTAGAAGCAATCATTCATGATATTGTACAGACTTCATCCAGTATGGATGGAAGGCCAGGCGTGCGACTGGATTTGACGGTAACCCAAGTTGACGGCCGTACCTTTCCGACAATAATAGAGACTTATATCCCGATCACGCATATTCCCCACTTCCAGAAAGGAAATATCATTAACGTAAGATACATTGCGAAGGGGAATGAACGAAAAGTTGAGGTAGAGGATGCCTATATTATGTAAGGTGTACCCACTGCGGACAACTTCTGTGATCAGACGTATCAAAAAACCATTACCTGAGACAAATCAGGTAATGGTTTTTGACGTTAATTTCAATTGGATTATGCTTTAACGCTGTGCTTTTTTGTTCGTTTCAAGCGCACGGCAACCCAACTCATAATCAAAGCAGCAATGAACAGAAATACGGTCACACCAGCAATGACGACAAAGAAGGATTGGTCAAAAGCAGCAAAGGCGGCATTTGTGAGTGATTCAGCAGACGCGGGAGGCAAGCTTTCGGCGGCAAGAAGCGCTTCATCCAGACTGTCCTTCACATTGGACGGCACATGAATGCCCTCAGGAATCTTCATTGCCAGTGTGTAGAACAAGGTCGATATGCTGCCGATGATGGCAATACCGGATGCTCCGCCCAGCTCATAACCTACTTCCTCAATGGATGCGGCCATACCCGCTTTGTGGGTGGTGCATAACTCATAATGGAATGGGAAGCAGCGGTCATTCCTGAACCAAGACCTGCACCAAGTAGTGCCAAACCGATAATCTGCCCGGTAAACCCAGCATTGAAATACATCAGGTACGTCCCCATGCCAAGGGCGGCGAACATGAGAGAGAAGCTTTTGATATATACAACATCCACACGGTGCATGATAGCCCCCGTAACAGGTCCGGCAATGAGTGCTGCAACAGGTATGGATACGGTGAATAGTCCAGCCTGAAGCGGTGACATGCCTTCCACAAGCTGAAGTCGCTGAGTGACCATATATTGCACACCCATTTGTGCGAATAAGCCAACCAGTGCGGTAATAAAACCGGTGCTGAATCTTGGGATTTTGAACAAGGACAGATCCAGAAGCGGGTGGGTACTGTTATTCTGACGGCGAATAAAGATGATAAGGGACAGAACGCCAATCACAGCAGCAAGGATAGCGAGTGTGAGAGATCCTTCGCGTCTTGTGAATTCCTTGATGGAATAGATAATTCCGACCATGGCAATCATGATCTGAATGGAACTGGTGAAGTCCCACTTTTTCGACGCATCCCCTTGGTGATTAGGAATCATTTTCAGTGCGAATACAAACGCGAGAATAGCGATAGGCAGGTTAATCAGAAACACAGAGCCCCACCAGAAATGTTGAAGAAGCAGTCCGCCGACAATCGGTCCCAGTCCTGCACCACCTGATGCAATGGAACCCCATATGCCGATCGCCAGTGCGAGTTCTCGTTCATTCGTAAACGTAACTCTGATGATCGACAATGTCGCTGGCATCATCATGGATGCGCCTACAGCAAGAAGAATTCTGCTCATGACCAGCACAGCTGGCACAGGAGAAAAGGCGGCAGCAAGAGAAGCGGCAGAAAAGACGAGCAATCCAAGAGTAAATATTTTTTTATGACCAAGACGGTCTCCGAGTGTTCCCATTGCAGGAAGAAGACCTGCCATGACGAGGGAGTAACCGTTTAGAATCCATAATTTCTCCGAAGCTGATGCACCGAGATCATGGGTCAAGCTGGGTATGGCCGTGTACAGGATGGTCATATCCATCACAATGAGTAATAATGCACTTGAGACAATAACAAGAATCATCCAACGTTTGAATTTTGACATGTTTCCCTCCGACGATATGAATAACTTACAATTCCAGACTAAACTATCGGGTAACCCTATAGTCAAACTTTTCTTTACAGACTATAATGCAGTCATACTGACAGAACTTAGACTACATATGTACATGGAGGGCCTGAAGATGGCTGAAAATCACGCACAACACTTTAGCACCAGTGAATTTGCCAAGATCTGCGGAGTGACCAAACATACCTTGTTTCACTATGACGAGATTGGGCTGTTAAAGCCGGACTTTATCAATGCCAAGGGTTACCGCTATTATGGTGTACAACAAACGTATGTACTGGATGTCATACAGGTGCTGAAGAAGGCTGGAAGTTCACTTCAGGAGATTAAGTCGTTTATTGAAGATCAGAATACGCCCATGCTAATCGAGCTGTTTGAACAGAAATGGAAGGAACTTGAACTGGAGCAACAACGAATCAAGCGTATGCAGAAGCTGCTAAGTGGTGCCATTGAAATGACGAAACAAGCCACGGATGCTTCGCATGAAGGGCCCAAGATTGAACATTGTGAGCTGGAGTATTTTATTGCAGTTCAACTGGAGCAGGGCGATGGGGATAAGGAATTTTCCCGTAAGTTTACTGAATATAGGAGCCATTGTGATGAACAGATGATTGATTATGAGTTTCCGGTATGGACGATTTTACGTCAGGAGCGCTTTGAGGCAGGGGAATACTATCCGGATTACTTTTGCAACAAAATAAAAGCTCCCATTTCAGGGGAAATGATATTGATTAAGCCTAGAGGAATGTATGCCGTCATGAATCATCGTGGGTCATACGAAAGCATGCCGAAGACGTATTCCATGATGAAAGAATATATAGAAAGAGAAGGTCTGCAAGTCTGTGGCAATGTGTATGCACTGGACCTGCTTAGTTATTTCGCGGAAAGTAATCCCGAAGAGTACATCATTAAGATTTACGCAGAGGTGTGTATGGCAGATAACGCAATGATTTAAAGGTGCGGGTGTAGAGCATGACAGTGAATTTTGCGCAAATATTGCAACAAGAATCATCGAACTATAAGCAACGGACTGAGATAAAAGATAACGAAGCTAAGAGCCGCCGAATGGCGGCTTTTAAGTTTTATATTTACAGCATGTATACAAGAAATGGTTTGTTACGTTCAGAATGCGATATCGTGAGAATGTATGCTATAATTTTATAATCTCACCCACTCATATGATGGATGATCAGATCAATTGTAGACTAATTCGCCAAGAGGTGTAATACCTATGAAAAAAGAAATGACAACAATCAAACAAACCAGGCTACATTCCATTCTGGACGAGGCGACCAAGTTGCTGATTGAAAAGCCGAATGCTTCCATGAATGAAATTGCAGAGTCTGCAAAAATCGGGATTGCCACTTTACATCGATATGTGGAAAGCCGCGAGCAGCTCATGGTTTATCTGGGATTACGCGCAATCGAAGTGGTCAGTGAGACCATGAAAGAAATTCAACTGGATGAGGAGCACTGTGAAAAGTACATACCCGAGCTGATTGAAGCGCTTATTCCATTAGGCGACAAAATTTATTTTCTGGCTCATGACACCACCATTAACTATAATTCCGAGATTGAGGGAGCAGATCTGAAACTGAGAGAACCTGTATTGCATGCGGTTGGTCTGTTGCAACAAAAAGGTTATTTCCGCTCCGATCTCGATAAAACCTGGATTGTAGATGTCCTGTATTCCATCATGTTCCTGACGTGGCAGCAGGTTGTAAGTGGTCATATCGCGAGAAAAGCCGCCCCTGCGCTTGTTGTAGACACGTTTTATCATGGATTTAAGCAGAAGTGAAATTTAGGGGTGAGACTAACTTACAACATCAGCACGTCACTTGATGACCAAATGACTTTATAAAAGTCGCTAATTTAGCGGCTTTTTTTTGTTTCTTTATGGTTATACATACCTGTTTCAAGCCAGAGACATTGAACTAACCTGTACTGGGCATCTGAGATTTAGTAAAACTAACTATAACAAAATGAACGATTACATAGCATTATTTGTCTTATTAATGAAAACACAGCAAAAGGGGGTGCTATAGAATGACTGACAGAGAAATTTTTGAATTATACAAAGAGCAAGTTTACTACTTCTGTTATTATCTGATGAAAAATCAGGCAGATGCTGAGGACATTTGCCAAGAAGTATTTGTTAAAGTGATTTTGGCTGACAGAACTAAGGTAAGGAACTTGAAATCATGGATATTACGAATTGCTTCAAATGAGTGTCATACCGTTATTAGAAGACGTAAATCTGGATGGATGAAAGAAGTGCGGCATTATTTGTTGTCCAAATCCCAGAGTTATAACCCAGTGGAAGAGAGAGTGTACCTTAGGGAAACAAAAGAAGAGTTACAAGGGTTATATAGTGAACTTCCTGACAAGATCAGGATGGTTGTTGTCCTTCGATTTATCAATGATTTGACTGTACCTGAGATTTCTAAAGTCATGAATATACCTGAAGGAACTGCAAAATCTAGATTGAACAAAGGGTTGAAACTTCTTAATAAAATGGTTGAACCTCAACTAAAGGAGATGAGTAATAGTGAATCAGTATTCTAATAAAGAAAAGGGTAATTCTCATCCGGATTATGACTTAATGTGGACAAACATTGAGAAAGAAGCACATAAACGCCGAGTCAATCTGCAGTCATCAGACAAGCCTACTGGATATCGAGCTAAAGCAATTCCCATCAGTATTCTTGTTTCTTGTTTCTTGCTTGTTGCTATTCCTGTATTCGCAAATGTGACAATTGATTGGGATCGAATTGGAGGACGCACCGTCGCAAACGCAATAAGTAATGGAGTCGGCCAGCAATATGATCTTCAGTCATCTAGTTCAGGTGTAACAATGAATTTGAGGGGGGTTGTAACAGACGGAGAAAAAATGAAGATGCTGATATCTATGGACACATCAACCGATCTTTCAAAGTATACGGGGTTTACTACGGAGAAAAATATCTTAAAAGGTGAGTCCGATGCGAACGCGAACGTATATGGTAATTTAGGATACGATCCTGGGAGTCAAAAACTCATTGGGGTCTATGAAACACCTGATACATTAAAGGATGGTAGCAAAGAATATACATTCGAAGCACAAAATCTTATTTTTTATCGGGATAGAGATGTTTCCTTAGAATCTTCTCGTGCAGTTGGAGATGCGATAGTCACTGGAGTTGCGCAATATCCAACGATCCATATTGAATCCGTTAAACATTCGGAAAATCAAACCGTTATTCGTTATAAAGTTGCTGCATCCCCATCTGACATGGGACGAGGTAATCCCCATTTGGTAGTTCATAACGGCGCTCAATTATTAGACGCAATGCCAACCTGGTTGCCCAGCGAAGATACGGGTTTGTTGATTGAACAGGTATTTGATATAACCGAAAAAGAATGGACAAAAATCAATCTTCATCTCGTTTATACTGAAGAAGCAAAACGGATATTGGGGACGTGGAAGTTTGATTTTGCGGCAGATGGGAAAAAAGCAAGTGAGTATATTTACACTAAGAAATTGGATGCAAATTCTGAATTCCAAGAAAAAACAGGTATCACTTTAGATCAGCTCCAAGTCACTCCCTTGAATCTCCAGATTTTTATCGACGAAGAGGGTTCGCTAAAAGAAGGTATTGTTCGATACAATACAGCCCAGTTAGTTATAGGTGACAACACAATAACTGGAGAGAGGACATTGAAAGGAGACCATCCCGGTAGTTATCAGCATTTATTTCAATTTGAATCTCCTGAGTGGTATCAAACCTGGTCGGATGTTCCAATGAAACTCATCTTAAAAGATGCCGTTGTTGAGAAACGAGATACCACTAAAAACTGGATTCGTTTAAATAGACCAGAGAAAGAAAAGCAATACACCAAACTGACTGTCGATGGACTTGAAATACAATTCACTTACTATACTGATGGGGAGAAATTAATTGTAGAGTCATCTTCCAAAACGCCTGGTTTCAAAGGTGTTAACCAAACAACGTTACGTATTAACGGCAAAGAAGTGGTACCTGATGTTACACCTAAGGGGATGGTATCTTCAGGAATTTATATTGATACCTACGAAGGTATTCCATTTGATGGAAAGATTGAACTTAACCCTGGTATATATAAATATAGTGATCCAGACCGGAACGTAGAAGTTAAACTATAAGATAAATCTAAGTACGAGTCAGGCTAAAACGTCCAAAGATAACAGAGGTAATTCTGAACACCCCAAATAGTCAACGGTATCATTCGATACGCAGGACTCTTTGAGGGTGTTTTTTGCGTTCACAACAGCATTTGGTAGAGCGAAATCACGTTTAATTTGCGTTTAACACATATTCAAATATTAACAGAGTTCAGAATTTAAGATTTCAAGTTTACAAAAAATGATATAAATTTCTAGTAGATTCAAATCATTACCAAATAAAGACAAAAAATTCAAACGAGGAGGCCGGACAGAACACCTGCAATTGTGCAGTTCGAATCAGCTAATGTACTCATTCCATCAACCCAATCAGGAGGGATTCCATGCTTTACACCATTATTGTACCAGTCAACCAGGATTATAACATTCTGAACCTGTTCACTGATTCGTTGCTCCGGACGGTAAGTCCATCCACTCAGATTATTTTCATCAACGATGGTTCCGGTTCAGCCGTTTTTCAACATCTGGATAAACTGAAGCAAGAAGTAAGAGAAGGTGTGACCATCGAGATTCTTCAGCATGATTTTCCACTCGGTTGCGCCGTGTCGATTAATAGCGCACTCAGTCTTGCCAAGGGAGAGTACATTTTCTTCCTGGATTCCGACACCATTCTTCAACCGAACTGGCAACCGATGATGAAAGAGACACTGGACAGCGATATTACGATTGGCATGATTGGAGGCGTTCTGTTGTATCCGCAAACAGGAGGCGTGCAGCACTGCGGTATTGCTTTTGCAGACACCATCGGCCGTCACCTGTTCCTGAACGCATCCCCTGATGATATCCCGAAAGAAACCTTCTCTGTTCAACTGGTGGTGTTCGCCATGTTCGGCATGAAGCGGGAGGTCTACGAGACCATCGGTAACCTCGATGAGAAGTTCTTTAACGGGTATGAGGATTTTGATTATCAGATGCGAGCACGGGCTGCGGGATACGATACGGTCATTAACCCGAATATTCAAGCCTATCACTGGGAACGCAGCAGCGGTATTCACCGCAATTTCAACCGCAAGAACAATCTGGCACGCTTCTGGAAAAAGTGGGGCGGTCAAATTGAGGCTGACGTGTGGCCTTTCGTTTTCGGTCATCTGAAAGAACAGCTGGAAAGCCAAGGGGAATATCAGCATCTGCCGATTGTCGGCATTGATCTTGCAGAGGTTCGCAGTGATGCCGATACGTTCTGGACCAAGCTGCATGAAGCCGAATTTGTAAATGTAGCGGAAGTACGTGACTATTCGAACCGCTTCAATTCCAACGGAGCCATCTGGCTGCCGCAGGTCCTGGGCAAGGAACTGATTCATAGTGAGAATAGATTGCTGTTCTTAGTGGACAATTTCGCCCGGTTGTTGGAGAACCGCTACTGGATTGAGATGAGACACGCTCATCGAGCCAAGGATCTGATCATAGACCTGTATGGCAATGTAATTACAATGGATCGCATATACGATGGATGCTGGCCTGGAACGAAAGTTCGGTAATTCACTCACAACGAAAGTAAACAGGGAGGTACTTAAGGTGAAAGAAAAAGAGAGCACGCTGGATCGTGCCGTACGATTTACCCGTAATCTGGAGTGGTTGGAACAAGTCGAAAAGGTAATTCCGAGCGGATGCAGCACTTTAGCCAAAGCACCTGAACGTTTATTCCCGGGGCATACCCCCGTGTGTTGTGCAGAGGCTTACAAGTCCCGATTTACAGATATCGACGGCAATGAATGGCTGGATTGCGAAATGGCCATGGGTACGGCACCATGGGGCCATGCCAGGCATGAAGTCCAACTCACCGTCATTCACCAGTTGAAAAAAGGGACAAGCTTTTCGGTTCCTGCCGACATCGAACTTGAATGCGCCGAGTTGATTCTGGAGCGGTTCGAGGGTCGCTATCCGTCACTGCGCTTCACCAAAAGTGGTGCCGATGCAGTGAGTGGGGCTGTACGTCTAGCCCGCGCTGCAAGTGGGAAAAGCAAGGTTATTGCGACAGCTTATCACGGGTGGCATGATTGGTCCGCCTATGGTTATTATGGCGGCCAGACGAAAGAACGTGGCATTCCAGTAGATATCGAGCGTTCAACGATCTGGGTGAACAAGCCCACAGCAGAGCGAATTAAGGCCCAGATTACCTCATCTCCCGAGGATATCGCATGTATAGTTCTATGTCCCAATGAGTGGAAAAAGGAAGCGCTGGGGGAAGTGGTAACCCTGTGCCGGTCCCTGGACATCATTATCATATTCGATGAGGTAACTTCCGGTATTCGGATGGGCAAGCAGGCTACAGCAGGAGAATATGACATCTGGCCTGATCTGCTTTGCATCTCGAAAGGTATGGCAAACGGTTTACCGCTCGCAGCGGTTATGGGACCTCAGCACCTAATGTCCTTGTCAGGACAGGTCAGATTCAGCAATGCCCATTCCAGCGAAACGACAGCACTAGCTGCAGCCATTGCCTGTGAACGATTAATGAAGAATGCGAAAGTATGGCCGACTTGGCGTGATCCGGCAACCCGGATCATGGATCGTCTTGAATCTGAACTTGTGTTACTCGGATTGACGGATCAATTGGAAGTGAAGGGGACATATGCAAGCTTCTGCATTCAATCCTTGGCTGAAGATAACTTTCAAACGGACCCTTTCCGCGAGTTCATGGTGAAGAAGATGGCTCACTTCGGCATTTTCACCAAAGGCTACTTTATTTTTTCCGACGCACATACACGCGAAGAATTGCTGTGGGTCGAGGAAGCTCTGTTGCAGATCCTGTCCGACTGGAAAGAGATTCAGAAGCAGGACCATCTTCATTCGATGCAACTTTCGAAAACGTTTGAAGCTTAATCCATAAAATAGAAATCGACAATCGACTAGGAGGAATATTCAATGAAAGCACTCGTATATCAGGATCTCAAACAGGTGGCTTACCAGGATATTGATGAGCCAACCATTCAAAGACCTAATCAGGTAAAAATTAAAATCTATGGTTCAGGCATCTGCGGTACAGATCTGAATATTGTCAAAGGCAAAGTGCCTGCGAATAAAGGAACGATTATTGGTCATGAAGGTGTGGGCACCGTGGTTGAGGTGGGTGACGAAGTTCGGGGTTTCAAGATCGGTGATCGGGTATTGGTTGATCCCACGCAATCTTGCGGTACCTGCTCCTATTGCCGCGAAGGTCTGTTCATCTACTGCGAGAATTTTGATGACTATCAAGTAGGCATGACCACGCATGGAACCTTCGCTGAGTATTTTGTTGGTGATGAGAAGTATATCTATGCCATCCCAGATTCTATGAGCTGGGAAACGGCCATGATGATCGAACCACTGGGGTGTGTTCTTCAGACATTCATGAAAGCAGGGACTAAGCCAAGTGACTCTGTACTGGTCCTCGGTTCGGGTGCAATCGGTTCCCTGTGTCAGCTTGTGAGCAAAAGATTGGCAAGGCTTACCGTAGGCACGGAGGTCGATCCATACCGCAAAGAGTTTGCTTCAGAGATTGCGGATCATGTGTTCTATCCTCAGGAATTGACGCTCGATAAAGTATACGAGATCAATAATAACAAGAAGTTTGATATTGTGGTGGACGCGGTTGGTAACCAGCTTCATGTGGGATTTGAGATGATTGCTAAAGGCGGCAAAATCATTCCTATGGGGTATGACGACAGCTATGAGGTGACGTTCAAATCTACAGCCGTAATTAATGATGGTATTAGTATCATCGGTGCGGTAGCTAATCACTCAATGATCAGCACGGCACTGAAATTTGCCCAAAGTATTCCGGAACTGGAGCAGATGGTGACAGCGAAGGAACTGTTGAGTGATTATGAACAGGCCTTCAATGGAACGATTGGTTATGACCTGCGTACCGGAGAGACTTTGCCCATGAATTCGGTGAAAACAGCTCTGATCCTATAAGCATGTAGACATTAGCGGGTTCGCCGCTGCGAGAAGTAGGACATCGCAGCGGTGAAAACCGCAGAAAGAAGGGATATCGATTGAAACTGCTTCAAGATTTGCCGAAGAATCCACGGTACTCCATTTTACTCGAACCGGTATGGGCCATTCCGGGCACGATCGTTCTCTTTTATGCTCCTTTATATATGAAGGAAGCCGGACTTTCGGATATTGAAATCGGTTTAATTAATTCGGTGAATCTTTATTTTGCCTTTATCTTTCAATTGTTTGCGGGTTCCATTACGAATAAGCTGGGGCGCAAACGAACAACGCTGATCTTTGATCTGCTTGCCTGGAGTGTTCCCATGTTCATCTGGGCCTTCTCTCAGAACTTCTGGCTGTTCCTGATCGCTTATTTACTGAACGCAACATCCAAGTTTGTAACGGTCGCCTTTAACTGTCTGATCATAGAGGATGTGGAGGAACACAAACGATCGAAGGTGTTTGCCATTCTCAATATGATCATTACAGGAGCCGGGGTATTAACCCCTATTGCCGGGGTAGTCATTGCTGATTATGGTATCGTACCTACACTCGCCAGCATTTACTTTGTCGGGGGCATCCTGATGACTGCCATGTTCTTCATTCGTAACCGATACACGGATGAGACCGAGGTCGGCAAGGAGCTTATGGGGTTGCATAGCAAAACCCGCGTCCTTCAAAGTTTGGGGTCAAGTCTGCGCCTGTTCGGCAAGTCATTCTACAAACGAAGACTTTTTCCGATCATTTTGATTACAGTATTGTCCAATCTGATCTTGCAGCTGAATTTCTTTCAGGTCATTTTCTTCAAAGAACAGTTGAAGTTTGATGACCGTGTCATTTCGTTTATTCCAGTTGTGACCGCAGTAACCGTTATGCTGCTCTATCTGGTGATCATTCCGCGACTGAAACGGCGTTCGGAAGAAAAGTATGTTGGTTTTTCCATCGTACTCAGTACGGCAGGAGCTATTCTATTTCTATTGATCCCTGTGGGGAATATCGCGATGTTGTTTCTCACGCTAATCGTACTCGCTGCGGGTAACTTCATTCTGCAGACATATCGGGATTCCCTGCTGATGAACCGATTGGGTACGCATGAGAAAGCCGATATGTTCTCGGCCGTGCAGACAGTCATGACGCTTACAGCCATTCCATCCGGTTACCTGACCGGCTTGCTCTACCATCACAATCCAACGCTGTTGTTCAGTGTCATTCTTGGTCTATACGTCGTGCTGATGGTCATTATGTTATTCCTGCCTGATCCCCAGAAGCACTCCCAAGTGCTGGAGCCTTACAAAAATATGTAGAAGAAGGGGTTTTCTGTATATGGAGCGAATATGTAGTACAGAAAAAACTAGATTATATTATAACTTGGGAGGCTGCTAAGGAAAATGACTAACGTAATGACATCAGAAGCACGGAAGCAATGGAGCTGGATGAACGAGCCTGAGACCTGGTCCTATACGGATCAGGGAGGTGTAATTGTGGAAGCACAGGCGGATACGGACTTTTTTCAAGATCCAGCAGGGAAGCACATTCGTGCAACTGCACCGTTTTTGTCCATGCCTGTGCCTGGAGACTTCGAAATCACAACCCAGTTAACGGTGGATATGAAAAATCAATATGATTCCGGTTGTCTGATGGTGATGGCTGATGATCGTAACTGGTGCAAAATTTGTTTTGAATATGATGGAAAAGTGCCTACCATCGTGTCCGTGGTGACACGTGATGGTTCATCTGATGATTGCAATTCAGTTGAAGTCTCCGTTCCTAATCCCTACCTGCGTATACGCAAAGTAGAGGACTGCATATCATTCTTTTATTCACCCGATGGGGATGAGTGGAAATTAATTCGATATTTCGGCATGCCGATACAGGGGGATATTCGAGCTGGATTAGTTGCACAGTCACCGACTGGAACGGGCTGTTCGTGTCACTTTTTATCTGTGAACGTCACCCATCCGGACTTGACCGCACGTTTCTAATCCGCTCCCCCGGCCAACCATTGGAGGGAGAATAGATTCATGGTAAAAGCATTTATATTTGATTTTGATGGACTCATTGTGGATACGGAGACGCCTTGGTACTATGCGTTTCGCGATATATATGAAGAGCACGGACTCGAACTGGGTCTGGAGCTGTGGTCGAAAAATGTGGGGACATCCTTTGATGAGTTCCATCCGTTTCTATATCTGGAGCAGGCCCTCCAAAAAAAGATAGATCATGATCATATCAAACTGCTCTCTGAACAGAAATACGAAGCTTATTTGGGACAAGCTTCCATTCTTCCAGGGGTATATGAACTGCTTCAGACTGCCAGGGAAAAGGGGATTCAGCTTGCGGTTGCTTCCAGTTCCACCCGGGACTGGGTACATGGTTACTTGCAGAAATTAGGCATTTTCGACTATTTTACAGTCGTTCATACTTCTGAGGATGTGAAGCGAGTCAAACCTGATCCTGAACTGTACCTTCTTGCTCTCCAAAGTCTTGGAATCGAGGCTTCCGAAGCGATCGTATTCGAAGACTCGCCTAACGGGCTGAAGGCAGCCAATGCGGCAGGTATTCGTTGTATCATTGTGCCGAACGAGGTAACGCGAGGTCTGGAATTCGCCATGCATGAACTGCGGTTATCCTCGCTGGCCGAGATCAATGTGGAGGTTCTTTAATCCAGGTATTGCTTGCGTAGCTCGATAGGGGAGATCCCTTCGTATTTTTTGAACACCGATCCAAAGTAACTGGCACTGTTGAAACCAACTGCTTTGGCTATTTCATGAGCCGTGGTGGCATCATTTTCAATGAGCATTTCCTTGGCTTTCAACAACCGATATCGCGTCAGATACTCCAGTGGAGTCATTTGAAATTCTTTTTTGAATATCCGATTGAGATGCTGCTCGGTAACGTCCATCTGCTCGGCCAACATGGGGAGAGAAATATCCTGATGATAATTCTGTTTGATAAAAGTAATGAGTTCATCCAATCTTAATCGGGCATCAGAACGTTCGTAAGCACTATAGCGTTCACCTTCAATGGTTAATCTGACCAAAAGCATGTACAGCAACGCAGATACGTGCCAGATCTGATCCTTGTGCCGGGACTGCAGCGCCAACGTAATTTCATGCAACAGGATATGAAGCATTCCATCCGGCTTGAAGGCGCGCAGCTCCCCGATCTGCAAGGAATGCAAGAAACGTGGCAATAAATAGCCATTGAAAGACAGACAATCAAATCGTAATGAATCACTCAGATTGTGGTAACGGTACGTTACCTCCGGGAATAAAATGAGAGCGGTCCCTTTTTTGATCGAAAACTCATGATTCTTTGCGGCGATTCGCCCTGTTCCTCCGATGCACTGTACAATGCTGTAATCCCGTGAATGGTCGCTCCAATTCATCAATTCATCAACGGTCAACTGGTTTTGCCCTGTAATCATGAGCGGCATATCGGTATCCAGTGGATTCCCCATGCTAGGTTTCGGCATCGTCGTGTTATTCCTCTTTTCGTTAAAGGATCATGTGCGTAAGTGGCGTGGTTACAGCGTTAAAAGAAACCTAGAGAGAATTATATTACATAAATGGAATTATTTTAATTGATTGGCATCTGATAATAAAACGTTTTCAAAAAATGCTCCAACATTTATGTATGGGATGGATGAGTGTGAACCGTGGCCCGATCATTCTCTGTTAATGAATCTAAAGGTGCGCCTGCCTTGCCAACTTCATGCGAAACGGTATACGCTATAATGAATGAGTGATTAAGGAAAGGAATGCAAAACATGAAGAAAGTCATCGTAGTCGGATCGGGTATTCTGGGGGCATCAACAGCCTATCAATTAGCCAAACAGGGCGCAGAGGTAATCATCATAGATCGAAAAGATATAGGGCAGGCGACGGATGCAGCTGCTGGGATCATCTGTCCGTGGCTGTCACAGCGACGCAATCAGGATTGGTATCAGCTTGCCAAGGCAGGTGCGCGGTTCTATCCTGGAATCATAGCGGAGCTTGAAGGTGAAGGAGAAACGGAAACCGGTTATGCTCAAGTAGGTGCGCTCAGTATTCATACGGATATGGACAAAATCAACAAGATGGAAGAACGGGCACACCTTCGCAAAGCAGATGCACCGGAGATCGGCGACATTACACCTCTGGATGAAAAAGAAACCCGTGAGCGATTTCCTCTACTCGATGAAAGCTATCAATCGGTACATATCAGCGGTGCTGCACGTATAGACGGAAGAGCGCTGCGTGATGCCCTGATCCGGTCTGCACAGCGAAATGGCGCTACCCTGATTCATGGAGATGCTACGCTTCAATTCGAAGCGGATCGGGTCATTGGTGTGAGTGTTAATGATCAAAGTTTCCTGGCAGATGAAGTCATTGTCTGCGCAGGTGCTTGGGCCAATTCATTGCTGAAACCGCTCGGCATCCACTTTAAAGTGCACTATCAAAAGGCACAAATTATGCATCTACATGTCACGGATGGGGAGGATACAGGCCGTTGGCCTGTGATCATGCCACCTTCCGATCAATATCTGCTGGCCTTTGATCGACAGAAGATTGTGATTGGTGCAACTCATGAAAATGATGTGGAAGGTTATGATACAAGAGTAACTGCAGGGGGCATGCAGGAAGTTTTGAATAAAGGTCTGGAACTGGCACCAGGGCTAGCAAATAGCACATTCCAGGAAGTAAGAGTTGGATTCCGTCCGTTCACACCTGGCTTTCTGCCTGTAATGGGAACTGTCCCAGGCTGGCAAGGTCTGATTACAGCCAATGGACTTGGGGCCTCTGGCTTAACCATGGGGCCTTTTATCGGGAGTCAACTGGCCAAATTGGCTCTTGGCATGGAGCTGGATATCGATATTGAGCCCTACCATATTGGCAAAGCAATGGATGAAATTGAAAGAGGTGAACCATGACATATTCACAACGTTTATCCGATGGAGCGAACTCGTCCGATATCGTATATCTGGAGCATCAGATTGGTACTACGAAAGAAGAATTGCGAATAGCTCTGGAGAAACAAGAAAAATACGAACGCGAATTGGCGCATCTCAAGTCATCATCCATTGGCAATGCATCGAAAGATGACTTGGATGAGCAAGCCTTAATGGAAAAGTCGAGCCAAACGCAGAACTTGATTGAAACCCTGTCGGCACAGCTGCTGCAACTACAGGAAGCATTGGCGAAACTTGGCGATTGATTGGTTCATATCGCCTATCTCTCTGAACCGATGATAGAAAATAAATATACGATACGTATAAAAGAAAACCCCTTTTAAATAAGGGGTTTTTCTGATTTGGTTCAAATGAATTATATCAATAAATGAACGAGTGGTATAAAATGGAATCAGGTGCTGAACTGTCAATTCAGGTACCAAGTAACCAATCACAAAACGATGCTGAGAGGTGGATTCAAAATGTACAAAGAAGTGATACGCGTTGAGGACATTACAGGCTTCCAGTCCAGATCTGAAGAGTTTTTTCCACTTCACTGGTTTCGAAAAATGTTGTCCGAGCAACCTGTGTACTATCACGAAGATACAGACACCTGGAATGTGTTCAGATACGATGATGTGAAGCAGGTCCTGAGCAATCATGAATATTTTTCAGCCGAAGGAACTCGGACAACCATTGCGGTTGGAGCGAAGAACAACGAAGGTACACCTCCGGACAAATTAAACATCTCAAGTATCGATCCTCCCCGTCATCAAAAAAGTCGTTCATTGTTATCCGCTGCTTTTACACCACGTAGTCTGAAGAACTGGGAGCCACGAATTCGCAACATTGCAGAGCAACTGGTAGCAGATATTGAGCCGAATACGACCATTGATATCGTACAAACATTAGCTGCGCCGCTGCCTTCCATGGTTATGGCAGATCTGCTCGGCATCCCTCTCACAGACAGCCATCGATTCAAGAACTGGGTAGATATTCTATTTCAGCCCACCAATCCCAAGACTGCTGAGGAGAGTGAACTGAAAAAGCAGACTGCAGCGCAAGAGTATTATCAATTCCTATACCCCATTGTAGTTCATAAACGGACCCATCCTGGTGAGGATATCATTACGGATCTGTTGACCGTCGATGTGGAGGGTGAGAAGTTCACGGATGATGAAGTTGTTCGAACGACGATGCTGTTGCTCGGAGCCGGAATTGAGACAACAAGCCATATGGTTTCAAATACGTTTTATTCATTCCTATACGATGATCCAAGCTTGTATAATCAACTAAGACAGAACCCCGAGTTGGTTCCGCTCGCAGTCGAAGAAATGCTTCGTTATCGGTTCCACAATGCCAAGCGGCATCGGACAGTGAAGCAGGATAATCAATTGCTCGGAGTGGATTTGAAAAAAGGTGATGTTGTGATCTCATGGATGAGTGCAGCCAATATGGACGAGCAGATGTTTGAAGACCCGTTTGAGTTAAACATTCATCGTCGTAATAACAAAAAACACCTTACCTTTGGCAATGGCCCACACTTTTGTCTAGGTGCCCCGTTGGCAAGAATGGAATTAAGCATTGCCTTGACGGCATTTGTGGAGAAGATTGCACGGATTGAACCAGTGGAGTCATTTGATCTGGAGAATAATCTGGCCACTTCAGCTCCGGGACAGTCGTTGACCCATCTGCCAGTGAAGATCATAGGGTAGAAGAGAGGTTCATACAGAGGATACAAACGAAAAGCGGCAGATCAGACGTATACGTCTAGATCTGCCGCTTTGGTATGCAAGTGTATAAGGCAGGATGAATTATTTCGAATTCATGGAAACTTTTTGTCTTACAACCTGTTTGAATTCTTCCTCTTTCGCTTGTTTGGTACGTTTGATAAAGAAGGAAAGAACCAAGCCCACGACAGCAATGCCGATGATAACAACATAAGCATCATTAATACCCTGGATCATAGATTCTGTAGCCAACTGCTTTTGACTGAGTCCATTGGCTGCACCCGTAGCTACCATATCCTGTACATGTGCTGTAGTACGGCTCGTCATGACACTCACGAGCAATGAAGTACCTACAGCGCCAGCAACTTGTCTGACGGTGTTGGAGATGGCTGTACCGTGTGCACCGAGTCTTGGTGGCAATTGGTTAAGACCCGCAGTTTGAATCGGCATCATGAGCAAAGCCATACCAATTCGGCGTCCGGTTGACATTAATACCAGGTAACCATAACTGGTTGAATCCGTTAAGTCGATGAAACCAATTGTTGTCACGATGGTGATCACCATTCCGATAACAGCGAGCCATTTCGCTCCAAATCGGTCAAACAATTTTCCGGCTACAGGCATCAGGAAGCCCATGACAAGGGCACCCGGCAGTAGTAATAGTCCGGACTCCAGCGCAGTGTAACCACGTGCGTTCTGGAGATACAGGGGAAGCAGCATCATGTCAGCATACATGATCATTGTGATCGCGATACTAATGACCGTGGTCAGGGAGAACATGTTGTACTTGAAAGCCCGCAGATCAAGCAGGGGAGTCTCCGAAACGAGCTGACGCCATGTAAACAGGGCAAGGGAAACAATTCCTGCAGTAATACAGATAAGGACTTCTGCACTTGACCATCCCAGACTTCCTGCTCTGCTGAAGCCATACAGTAATGCGCCAAATCCGATAGTGGACAGCACCACACTGATCGTATCGAACTTCGTGTTGACCCGTTCGGATACATTCTTCAGGTATACAAACGCAAAGGCAATGACAATAAGAGTTAATGGAATCATGCCGTAGAACATCGTTTGCCAAGAGTAGTTCTCCAGGATATAACCAGCGAGGGTAGGCCCGATTGCAGGGGCGAAAATGATGGCAAAACCAACCATACCCATCGCTGATCCTCGTTTTTCAGGAGCAAACAAGGTCAAGATAACGTGCATCAGGAGTGGCATGATAATACCGGCACCTGCTGCCTGAATCATGCGTCCTGTCAGCAATGTACCGAAATTGGTAGCAAGAGCGGATACAATGGTACCGATCAGGAAAATAAACATCGAAGCCTGGAATAATTGCTTGGTTGAAAAGCGTTGCATGAAGTAGGCCGTGATGGGGATAAGCACCCCGTTCACCAGCATGTAACCTGTCGTTAACCATTGTGCTGTTGCGGCGGAGATGTTAAAATCACCCATCAGCTCCGGTGTAGCTACGCTCATGATCGTTTGATTCAACGTTGCAAGGAAGGCACCCAAAATCATGATAAACAGGATGGGGCCTTTCTTTACGGATAATTCATCTTGTACTCTAGCCTGACTCAATCCTTTTCATCCTTTCAATCCACACGTGACTAAATTTACAACGTGTTGTATAGTTTACATTGTATTTATTGAATTATATACATATTCGGGCAGATTACAATTTACGTTATGGATGGTTTTCGTTGTTTATTTTACAAAAAAAATGAATTTGTTGTGTAAATCAAAAATAAACGACTTATCATTCAAAATTGTAATGTTTAAAATTTAAAGGAGGATTACACGTGAAAGATGAGAAGAAATCGGCCGTAGACCCAAGGATTTTACGAACACGTCAGTTAATCCGAGGTGCATTTGTAGAATTGCTACAGGAAATGGATATTGAAAAGTTATCAGTGAACAAAATTGCAGAACGAGCGACGATCAATCGGGTAACCTTCTATCTGCATTATCGGGATATTACAGATATGATGGAGAAGATGGCTGACGAGATGATCGAGCATATTGAACGGATCGTGGATGAATATGCCCCTCATTTTGAGAAACAAAGAACGGAAGAGGCTTGGCCTGTTTTGGTCAAGTTGCTGGAGCATTTTGCGGAGAACGCATCATTCTATCAGGTGGTCCTTGCTACGAAGCGCACACCGATCTTTACCGAACGGCTGCTGAAATTGTTGAGTACGCTGGTCAAAGCCAAGATTGATCGGGTGGAGATGGAGGATGAACTGGAAGAGTCCGGCATTCACAAAGAAATCGCAATATGGTACGGTTCTTCGGCCCTGATTGGGACCATTGTTGCCTGGCTGCGCAATGATATGCCTTATTCACCCCATTTCCTGGCTAAACAATTCTCGTTGATTCGCTCGTACTCCTATAATGACCTGATATAATTAGACTACAATACTCAGACGGTAAACTGGGTTAGATGAATAGAAAAAGACAGCTCTTTGCGCCTATACATAAATAGAGGAGGACTAATGTAATGAAATATAGCACAGACCGTATCTATGTACGATTTTGGAAGGTGGACGATACATCATTACTGCTGGATTTACAGGTTCGCAATCGTGCGGAAATCGAGAGAATCTCTGCAAGTAATCGGGAAGAGTCTTTCTACAGCTTGGAAGGACAAAGGTCACTCATTGAGAGCTGGAACAAGAAAAGAGAAGACGGGAAACGATATTCCTTCGTCATTTTTCTGAATACAACGGATGAACTCGTCGGTGAGATTTCAGTATTCGAGATCGTACTGGATGCTGCTCCAAAATGGATCGTTGGTTATGTAACGGATATTCTGCATCAAGGCAAAGGGTATATGAGTGAAGCCCTGCAATGTGTGCTGGAATTTGCCAAACATGAAACTGAGATTACTCGAATTGAAGCTGGCGCTGTGCCAGATAATACAGGCTCCATCCGCGTTCTTCAAAAGGCAGGATTCAAGGAGAATGGCTCGCAATCCATTCCAATCCAGGGAACGTTGAAAGAACATACGATGTTTGCCGTAGATATACGATAAGCAGAGAGGACAGAAAAAACCTATGGCTACTATACTCGTTGCTGACGACGATGCGAACATTCGCGAACTCGTCTGTCTATTTCTCAAAAATGATGGATTCACCACGGTAGAAGCTGCGGACGGTAAGGAAGCTCTCACCGTTTATGGCGAAACTGCAGTTGATCTGGTTGTGCTTGATATTATGATGCCTGTCATGGACGGCTGGGCACTGTGCAAGGAACTCCGAAGAGCCAATCCCGACCTCCCGTTACTCATGCTGACGGCGAGAGGAGAGACTTGGGAGAAGGTGAAAGGGTTCGAACTGGGCACGGATGATTATTTGACAAAACCGTTTGATCCGTTGGAGCTCACGGCTCGTGTCCGAGCATTACTGAAACGATACAAGATTGGCTCCACACACACGATCCAGTTCGGTAATGTTATTCTGGATCGTCAGACGTATAAGGTGATGAGGGGCGCAGAGTCGCTTACGTTGCCACTTAAGGAGTTCGAATTGCTGTATAAGCTTGCTGGAACACCCGGACAAGTCTATACACGTGAGCAGTTGATCGATCAGATATGGGGTATTGATTACGCCGGAGATGATCGGACGATTGACGTACATATTAAGCGCCTGCGTGAACGGTTCGTAACTACACCTGATTTTCGGATTGAAACGGTCCGTGGGCTAGGCTATCGACTTGAGGTCCATGAATGATCAGATCCTTATATATTCGTGTGGTTCTGACCTTTCTGGTGTCTGTCATTGCTGGTACGGTCATTTCATTTTTTGTGTCTACCTGGATATTTGAGGACAAATTGAACCAAAACGCTCAAATTAACTTGCGTAATTTTGGCCAAGACGTTGTGCAGATATATAAGACCCTGCCTTTACGTGAAGCGGACTTGTACGTGAGTGGAATGAAGCAGCTCAATTCCTATCATATTCGAATTTACGAAGCTACGGGTCAGTTTACAACTTATGGAAAGGCTAACGGGCATAAGTCTGCTGTTGTGACGAGTGAGCAACTAAAGAAAGTATTAGCTGGGGGCGTTGTACAAGACACCAGGGATGGGATTGGTACAGTGCTCTTGGGGTTACCGTTGAAGACGGAGATGGGAACGAAAGCGATGTTTTTGGAAACACTCTCACCACCTTCAGCCTCTTTTGTGGTCAAGTGGGGCTTAATCTTTGCAAGCTGTTCGTTGATTGCAGGAAGCTTGCTTATTCTGGTTGCTTCTATATATCTGGTGAGACCGATCAAGAAATTGACCCAAGCGACCAAACGGATTGCAGCTGGAGATTTCAACGTCAAGCTAAACATTAAGCAAACGACTGAGATTGGTACGTTGGCCCGCAGCTTTGAAGAAATGATGCATGATCTGAAGCAGTTGGAGCAGATGCGCAGGGAGTTCGTTACGAATGTGTCGCACGAGGTTCAGTCTCCGCTCACCTCGATATCCGGTTACGCTTCGGCACTGAAGCAAGTAAACCTCTCAGAACACGAGCGAAACCGTTACCTGGATATTATCATCTCTGAAGCAAAACGAATGTCCAAAATGAGTGATAGCCTGCTCAAGCTGAGTTTGCTTGAATCGCAGTCACAGCAACTGCGGCTGAGCTCCTTAAGCCTTGATGAACAGATCAGGCGGGTCATCGTGGCGCTACAGCCGCAATGGTCTGCGCGCAACATTCATTTCGAGCTTGATCTAGAGAACGTTATGATAACGGCGGATCACGACCAGTTAAATCAGGTATGGACGAACATCCTCGGAAATAGCATCAAGTTTTCCAGAGATGGCGGCATGATCAAAGTCAGTATTGAAGAGGATATTAAAACTGTGACTGTCCGAATATCCGACACGGGTATTGGTATTCCCCTGGAAGACCAGAAGCGGATATTCGAGCGCTTTTTCAAGGCAGATCGTTCCCACAGTCGTAAATATGACGGGAGTGGTATGGGACTTGCAATCGTTAAACAGATCGTATCCCTTCATCAGGGTGAAATCCGAGTGGAAAGCGAACCTGGTCAAGGCACGACCTTTATTATCACGTTGCCATTCCATCCACCAACGAATAGTTAGTCTCACAGGTTAGCTAATAAAGAATAGTATCTAAACCGAATTCTAATGCCGTGTGTAACATACCCGGAAGAACTCTAATCAACCAGCGAATCAAAACCTGAAGGCCAATCTCGGTGTATAGTCACGACGATTTTACGTTAGCCGAGATTATGGTTGAACGTGTTAGCGGCATGAGTTTCACAGCATTTATACACCAATATGATAAAGTAGTACCGCCAACAAAAGAAGTCGCGAAATCGCGGCTTTTTTTCTGTTAAAGAATGATGATAAATGCTTAATTGTTTTGCTGGAAAATTCAGGTTGACAACCATTATCATCGCGTATACAATCGTATACATGAATACGTTGTATACAAACGTATACGCGTAATGGAGGTGGCAAAGATGAGAGATCGTGATATGAATGAAACGGATCGAAGTGTGCGTTATGATGAGCATCCGAGACGTGATATGAGTGACAATGAGCAACGTGGTGAGCGTTCCAGACGCGGAAGAGGGCATGGCGAACATGAGGGAAAACGGGGCCGTGGTGCGCAAACATTCCGTCGCGGCCGAATTCTTGTATTTCTGGAGCAGATGCAGAATCGAAGAAAGACACTTGTCAGACAACTTGGACAGGAGGAGTACGAACATATTCGCCCGATGATCAGTGGGGAGTTAAAAGCCATTGATCAGGTCATCGACGAGTATATCCATCTTTTCGAGCTGCAAAATGAAGATGTAAACCCCAATAAGGATCTGGAGAGTGAGAGTGAACAAGTATGATTCGTCGGTTTTTTTCATATTATCGTCCGTATAAAAAACTGTTTTTAATTGATTTTGGATGTGCTGTACTCGCGGGATTATTGGAGCTGGCTTTCCCCCTTGCCGTGAGCAAATTCATTAATGAGTTGTTGCCAGGTCAGGATTGGCCTCTCATTATGCTCGCCTGTGTTGTGCTGTTATCCATCTATGCACTTAATACTGTATTGAACTATGTAGTTACATATTGGGGACATATGCTTGGCATTAATATTGAGACCAACATGCGTGAGAAGATGTTCGCTCACTTGCAGAAGTTGTCGTTCCGGTTCTTTGACAATCGCAAAACGGGTCATTTAATTGGTCATCTTACGAATGATCTGAATGATATCGGCGAGGTGGCTCACCATGGACCTGAAGATGTGTTCATTGCCGTGATGACTCTGATCGGATCGTTCTGGCTGATGGCTAACATTAATCTTGAGCTTGCGTTGCTTACCTTTATCATTATCCCAATTATGGCTTGGGTCATTATCGTGTTTGGTGGGCGGATGACGAAGACGTATCGGAGACTCTTCGGAGACGTCGGCAATTTCAATGCGCGCATAGAAGACAACGTTGGTGGCATGCGTGTTGTGCAATCGTTTGCCAACGAAGAACATGAGAAAGAACTTTTTGCCGTGGACAACGAGAATTTCCGTAAAACCAAATTGCTTGCTTACAAAACGATGGCGAAAAGTATATCGGTCAGTTATATGATGATGCGACTGGTTACGGTGTTTGTCATGATCAGCGGGGCCTGGTTTTATATCGATGGCAGAATCAATATGGGTGACTTTATGGCCTTCCTGCTCCTGTCCAATATCTTCTTCCGCCCGATCGAGAAAATCAATGCCGTCATTGAAAGTTATCCGAAGGGCATTGCTGGTTTCAAGCGTTATCTGGAGATCATTGATACAGAACCTGAAATTGCTGATAACAAAAACGCCGTTGAACTGAAAAGTGTGAAAGGTGACATTCGCTTCGAGAACGTCTCGTTCGGTTATGAATCCGGTCGGCGTATTCTGAGTGATATCACCCTGTCCGTTCGACCAGGAGAAACCGTTGCTTTTGTTGGCCCATCGGGTGCAGGCAAGACGACCATCTGCAGCCTGCTGCCAAGATTCTACGAGGTAGAAGAGGGCCGAATCACCGTAGATGGTGTCGACATTCGGGACGTTAAGCTTCAATCTTTGCGTAAGCATATCGGAATTGTTCAACAGGATGTATTTTTGTTCTCGGGTACGATTAAGGAGAATATTGCCTATGGTGATCTGCGTGCAACGGACGAACAAATCTGGGATGCCGCCCGTCGTGCTTCATTGGAAGAATTAATCCTCACGTTGCCGGATGGGTTGGATACCATTATTGGGGAGCGTGGAGTCAAGCTATCCGGAGGGCAAAAGCAACGTTTATCCATCGCCCGTATGTTCTTGAAAAATCCACCCATTCTTATTCTGGATGAAGCAACCTCTGCTCTGGATACGGAAACAGAAGCACTGATCCAACAATCGCTCGCTGAATTGTCAGTTGGCAGAACGACACTCGTAATTGCTCACCGTTTGACGACCATCAAAAATGCAGATCGCATCATCGTAGTGAACAAAGATGGCATCGCTGAGCAGGGCAACCATGAGGAATTGGTAGCCGCTGGGGGAATATATAGCCGTCTTCATCAAGTGCAATATAGTCACTCTTAATCTATATAAATTGAGCTATAGAATGTTTACACTTGCCAATCCGATGACAGAACAACCTTGCCGCGCAAATGCGCGGCTTTTTTGTACGGACTTAAAATGAGGCTAGGGAAAGATAATGTTGACAACGTCCACTAACCTGATTATTATAATGTTGACAATGTCCACTAAAAAGGAGGGTTTGACATCGACTCTCAGTACATAAATCCAGATATTCTGGCTGACATGCGACGTTTTAACCGTTTTTATACGAACATACTCGGTGTACTCGACAAGCATATTCTTGGTACAGGGTATTCGTTTGCTGAAGTACGGGTCATCATTGAGATTGGAATTCGGGGAGAAAGCATCGCGAACAATCTGGTAGATACACTGACCATTGATCGTAGTTACATGAGCCGAATCGTGAACAAGCTGTCCAAGGAAGGGCTGTTGGTGAAAGTGAATTCTGCGGCCGACAGCCGGGTCAGTCTGATTCGTTTGACTGCCAAGGGCGAGAAACTGTATGCGGAATTGAATGATCGATCCGATCAACAGATCCTGAAGCTGATGCAAGAATTGAATGAAGAAGAGATTCAAGAGGTATACACCTCCATGATGAACATACAAGAGAAGTTGAACAAGAAGTCAGGAGAGACAACACGATGATACGATTTGAATGTGACTATAACGAAGGTGCACATGAACGCATTTTACAAAGACTGATGGAAACCAACATGGAACAGACGAGCGGGTATGGCACGGATGGTCACTGCGAACGTGCGAGAATGCTTATTCGTCAGGCTTGTGACAACGAGCAGGCTGACGTTCATTTCCTGGTTGGCGGTACACAGACGAATACAACGGTGATTGCGTCTATTTTGCGTCCATATCAAGGTGTGATTGCTGCGACCTCAGGACACATTGCGGTTCATGAGACCGGGGCTATTGAAGCTACGGGTCATAAGGTGCTCACGGTTCCAAGCGAGGACGGAAAGATCACGGCTGAGCAGGTTAGAGCAGTCTACGATGCGCACATGAATGAGTCGTCACCGGAACACTGTGTTCAACCAGGAATGGTCTACATATCCCAACCAACGGAGAATGGAACGATGTACAGCAAGGCAGAACTGCAGGCATTGCATACAGTGAGCAGAATGTGTGGTCTGCCATTTTTCGTGGATGGAGCACGTCTTGGATATGCACTTGCTTCCCGAGATTGCGATATGACACTTGCTGACCTTGCGCGTTTGTGCGATGTATTTTACATCGGGGGAACCAAGATTGGCGCATTGATGGGGGAGGCGGTTGTCATTCTGAATGATGCCCTGAAACCAGATTTTCGTTATATGATCAAACAAAAAGGTGGTCTGCTTGCCAAAGGCAGATTGCTGGGAATCCAATTCGAAACGTTGTTCGAAGATAGTCTGTATCTCGATATTTCTCGCCATGCCGTGGATATGGCCTTGAGAATTCATGACTCACTCGAACAGCAGGGTGTACGCTTCCTGTACGAATCACCAACCAACCAGCAGTTTCCGATACTGCCTGATCGTTTGCTTGAGAAATTAAGCAGCGGTTATACGTTCTCCTTCTGGGAAAAGGTTGACGATACGCACAGTGCGGTGCGTTTCTGTACCAGCTGGGCAACTCGGCAGGAGAATGTGGATGCTTTGACTCGCGATATCACTCAATTATTGCTTGAGGAAATTCAGGTTCCACAGCGTGTCGAAGCATTGGTTTAATCTTGTACAATAATTAAGGAAACGGTTCCGATTTCCTGTTCATATATAAGAGTATTTTGGATAAATTCAAAAAGCGATTATGCAAAATGCTGATACTGAAAAAAGGACAACCCGTTGCGTTGTCCTTTTTGGTTTGCCTTTTGTGAGGATGTCCATACTCATAACGCTCCTGTGTGAGCAATACTTCTTTCAACCCTTGAACAATCACACAAAATGAAGGATAAAGTGGATTTGAGAGGATCAGGCAATCAATTAAGACAATTGATATACCGCGTGCTACCCATAACTCGGCATACTAAGAACATGTTAACAGAGCCAAGCAAAGAAGTTTATTCAAAAAGTTGGGAACAAAGTGATGAAGTGGATATCGAATCATGTGAGGCGAATCTTGATTGACAGGCTCGAATCACAGATCAAGTTGGAAGAGAATTCAGTACATCGAGATATATACTTCAAATGCTGGTTAGAGCTAGTTTCCGAAGAGGTCGAGACAACATCAGTTTACAGAACAAATTCAAGGAGAGTGTGAAATATGGAATATGTGAAATTAGGATATACCGTGAGGAAACCATGGAAGCTCTTCATGATGTAGCTGAGCGTCATGGATGGACGAAATTCATCTCCATGCAGAATCATAATAACCTGATGTATCGTGAAGAAGAGCGTGAAAGGCTGCCATTATGTCAGGAAGAAGGAGTCGGTGTTATTCCATGGAGTCCTCTAAAGTCGCCATTCGGCGGCTTTTTTTATAATGATCTGAAGAGTGAATTGACAGTTTTCTTACATTAAGGTTATTATAGATATATTAGATCCTTAATTGAGGAGGAGATTATAATCTATGAATAACGGACATTCATCCAGTCAAACGAACGAATCGTGGAATAGTCATTCCACTCCATTTACAGCGTTACAGCGAACACCTATCTTATCATTGCTCCAGCCGTCTCATGGAGAACGGATTCTTGATGTAGGTTGCGGCAATGGTGATCTGACAGCACAAATTGCAGCTGCGGGAGCACTGCCAACAGGTATAGATTTTTCAGAGGAGACAATTAGGCAAGCGAGACAAAAATACCCGGATATGAATATTCAAGTAGCAAATGCTTGTCATTATCGGACAAAAGAACCGTTTGATGCAGTATTCTCTCATGCGGCTCTGCATTGGATACCGGATGCTTCAGCTGTAGTTCAATCGATACAGTTAGGACTCAAGAAGGGCGGAAGGTTCGTGGCCGAGTTTGCCGGAAGTGGCAATACAGCTATATTGATTACGGCGGTACGGGAAGAACTGGATGCCCGTGGATACGAATGGGAAGGACGGAATCCGTGGTATCACCCGACCATTGGTGAATATGCGAGTCTGCTGGAGCAGAACGGATTCCGCATTAGTCTGGCTCAGCACGTTGACCAATTTACCCCGTTCAAGCCAGGTGTCAGAAAGTGGTTGAATAGCTTCGCTGAGTATTTATTCACGGGCATCTCGCTTGCAGAACAGGAAGTTATTATGGATACTGTTGAGAAGAAGGTACAGCCACAACTAATGCAGGATGGACAATGGTATCTGGACAGAAGTCGACTGCGAGTCGTAGCTATTAAGGAATAGGGGAATATGGGATGAAAATGGACAAACCCAAGATTCAGGAGCAGTTACTCGAACAAGAAACCATTGCATTTCTCGAATCCAAAGTCGAGTACAAACACAAATTGATTGAGAATATCACACTGGATCACCAGGAAGCGAGCAAGGTTTCATTTGAAAATGTCGTTTTTAGACATGTGACGATCTCGGAGTCTACGCTGGAACAATTTGAATTCACAGATGTTCGGTTTGAACACTGCGACTTCTCCAATGTCAATCTCTCAAGTGCATTCATGCACCGGATCGAATGGCATAACTGCAAGTTTGTCGGAACGGATTTGTCCAATAGCCGATTGCAAAATGTCAGTTTCCTTCATGGGGTAGGAGACTACAGCAATTTCCGCTTTGCTCATCTCAAACAGGTCTCCTTCTCGGAATGTACCTTGATTGGTGCGGACTTCGCCTATCTGGCACTGCAAAAAATGGAGTTCAATCAATGTAATATCGACCAAGCTTCGATGACGGGGACCAAAATGAAGGATTTGGATCTTAGCGATTGCCAATTTGATTCCTTGATATTAACCATGGAAGACCTCAATGGTTGTGTGATTTCACCCCATCAAGCAGCAACATTTGTAGGATTAATGGGCATCATTATCAAATAAATGACATGAACGTATTCATGGGGTTGCCAAGATAGTAGAAGTGTGTATAATTGGAGACACATTAGAATAAAAACAGGTTTTCTAGGGTTCCGCGAGGCGCATGTGTCGGTCTGGTCCGAGAGAAAACCCGCAACCTGTTGGTTGTGCCACGGAGGGATAAAAGCCTGGGAGATGAACTGCGATATGCAGTTTGTTTCCCGGGCTTTTTTTATTTTTCCGCTAATGTACCCATACTGGGTGTAAAAAATGAATTAGAGAAGGGGTGTTACAGGTATGAATAAAACCTGGATGTCGGTTGTGATTGCTGCTTTGTTTGAAGTGGGTTGGGTCATTGGACTAAAACACGCCAGTGGCTTGCTGGAGTGGGGGCTTACTCTGATTGCAATTATCATTAGTTTCTCCTTGATGATTGCAGCTTCGCGGACACTGCCTGTGGGAACCGTGTATGCAGTATTCGTTGGCCTGGGTACCGCTGGCACGGTACTTGCTGAGATTATTTTGTTTAATGCGCCTGTCCAAGCCGGAAAAATGGTACTTATTGGTGTACTCCTACTCGGCGTAATCGGTCTTAAATTGCTGAGCAAAGAGAAGAATAAGGAGGTGCAGCTATAATGAACTGGGTATTTCTTATCTTGGCAGGGGTATTTGAGATGATTGGTGTGCTTATGATAAACAAGTTGCACAAAGACCGTAATCTAATTTCACTGGTTCTATTATTAGCTGGGTTTGGGTTGAGCTTTATGTTCCTATCTCTGGCGATGAAAACTCTTCCGATGGGAACAGCATATGCGGTGTGGACGGGAATAGGAGCCTCCGGCGGTGCCATTCTGGGCATGGTGTTTTACGGAGAACCTCGAAATGCCCTAAGAATTCTGTTTATCGCCATGGTGCTCGGATCGGCAGTAGGTCTTAAATTGGTCAGTTGAACAAGTGGAAATAAAAAGATAATGTACAGATTACGTTTTTAATGTTATCCTTATACGTTACGTGTGAAATAAAAGATACGTCTTATTGATAGATGTGCGTAAATGAAGGAGACAACATGACATTTAAGGACTTGAATATTATCCCCCCCATTTTGGAAGGGTTAAGCAAAGCAAACTATACTAATCCTACGCCTATACAGGAACAGGCAATTCCAGCTGTATTAGCAGGCAGAGATCTGCTGGGATGTGCACAGACAGGAACAGGCAAGACGGCAGCATTCTCGGTGCCAATCATTCAATTATTAAGCGAAAGGTCCAAAGGACCAAAGTCCGCAAGACATATTCGCTCATTGATTTTAACGCCGACAAGAGAGCTGGCTATTCAGATCGCGGATAACATCAAGGTATATAGCCGGTATACGGACATCCGTTGTACAGCTATCGTTGGTGGTGTTTCGCAAAAAGTGCAAGAGCGGGCGCTGAATCAAGGTGCAGATATTATTATTGCAACACCAGGCAGATTGAACGATCTGATCAATCAGAAGCGTATTGACCTGAAGATGGTTGAGATTCTCGTTCTGGATGAAGCAGACCGGATGTTGGACATGGGCTTCATTCATGATGTGAAAAGAATCATCGCCAAGATGCCGAACAAAAAGCAGACTCTGTTCTTCTCAGCTACGATGCCTCCTGAGATCACCAAAATGGTTAAAACCTTGTTGGTCGATCCAGTCAAAGTAGAAATCACGCCTGTATCTTCAACGGTAGAACGCATTGAGCAGTCTATATACTTGCTGGAAAATGGCAAGAAGCAGCATATGTTGAACCAGATTTTGGAAGATAAATCCATTGTATCCGCACTGGTGTTCACACGCACGAAGCGCGGCGCTGACCGGGTTACACGAGATTTGGCCAAAGTGAATGTTACAGCACAGGCCATTCATGGTAACAAGTCTCAGAACGAGCGACAACGGGCATTGAACAATTTCAAGAGCGGAGCAACACGTGTATTGGTTGCGACGGATATTGCAGCACGAGGAATTGATGTGGAGGAACTGACCCATGTTATTAACTTCAACCTGCCTAATATCCCTGAAACCTACGTTCACCGCATTGGTCGTACAGGCCGAGCAGGGAAAAGCGGGATGGCAATCTCGTTCTGCGAGAAGGATGAACTTCCGTTCCTGAAGGATATCGAGAAAGTGATCAAGAAGACGATTCCTGAAGTGAAAGGTCATCCGTATCCGATGACAGGTGTGCCTGTGTTTGATAAAACCAGCAAAGCACCAGGTAGTAAACCTTCGTTCAACAAATCGGCTACGGGCAAACCGGCGAAGTCCAAAGCGAATCCGGCACGTAAGCCCAAATCCGAATGGTTTGCCAAGAGTGGTAAATCAAACAGTAGTCGATCCAATGACAGCAGAACTAATAGCAGTAGAACAAGCAGCAGCAAATCCAGCAGTAGCCAATTTAATCGCAGCAGCAAAACAAGGAACGATCGAGCCAATTAAGTAAGTCCTTGATAAACCCAATGAAACCTTCTCCACGATGTGGAGGAGGTTTTATGATGTGCAGCGAGCTTATTTACATACGAACTTACATTCGGTATTATTATAACGTCCATTGGTGAAAGGGAGGTACGAACTTGAAGGATGCGATGATAAAATACAGTTTGAATAAGAATGGTGCGACGAAGGAGTACCCTTTTGGACCTGATCCTGTAGTCATTAAGGTTGGAGGGAAAATGTTCGCGTTACTTTTCGAAGACAAAGAAGAAAATGGTCTATTGAACTTGAAGTGTGATCCTATTATTGCAGAGAACTTGAGAGAGCAGCATGAAGCGGTTCGACCAGGATATCATATGAACAAAAAGCACTGGAATACCATTACGCTCGATGGTTCATTGTCGGAAGAGGATGTCATGGTCATGATCGATCATTCCTATGATGTGGTTGTGAAAACTCTACCGAAAAAAGTTCGGGAATCTCTGGCCGAATAAGAAGAAAGAACACAACTTTCTCTACACGTCATTCATCATGTCATTAACATTGAAAAGGTGGGTGAAAAGGCTAATGGTCTGCTTCTCTAACAGAATGAATATCCTATGAAAATGAAGACATATTTGAAGTCCATGTGGTTCCGTTACCTTGGCAATAAGCAAGATCGAACGGCCATCATCAACGTGGCATCCCTTATCATCAACGCTTTGATCGGTATAGGCAAGTTAATTCTGGGGATATATCTACTTTCCGGATGGTTTATTACGAATGCTGTATATTATCTGATTCTGTGTGTGGCGAAAGGCCAAGTGCTTCAACAATATAAAGTTGCCAAGAGGATGGAGTCTTCAGAAGAAAGATATACATTGGAGCTTACGGTATATAAGCGTGGAGGTCTGTTCCTGTGTTTACTGGGCGTGTCCTATTCACTGGTCTGCCTGCGAATGTATCTGATCGGCGATGCCTTCATATACGAGGGTATCATCGTGTATATCGTAGCTACAGTCGCTTTTACCAAGCTGGCTTTTGCCGTGTATGGCACCTGGGCTAACCGTCATCTCCATAACCCGATTATATCTACATTGAAAATGATTAACTTCACCGATGCGATGGTATCCATTGTTGTGACCCAAGCGACATTACTTACTATGCAAGCTTCACCTCTTGCATTAAAAACCAGTAGTTTGTTTGGCATGGGGTGCAGCGTTTTATTTTGTCTGATGGGGGTCTGGATGATGTTCCACAAGAAGAAGGAAAAAAGCGCGGATCCAAACCGATCTCCTGGCACTGAATGCTAACATTGAAGCATCAAGGGCAGGGGAGGGGATTTTGGTCCACGTTTGAGCCTGTTGATAAATACATATCGAAGGAATTGTACATGACGAAATAGATGAGTGTAATCTATACTTAAGTGACACAAGTGGATTTTATTTCCGAGATCTCACAAGAGCATACGGGACAACGGAAGGAGTATTGGCAATCATCTAAAGGAGTGATATCTATGGATCAACAACAACAAATAGAAATGGTACAACGGATGCGTGAAAATGTCGTCGACACAGGTGCTGCCCTTCAGCCGAGTTCCACGTATGCCGTCACAGTGGAAGAAGTTGTGATTCCTACGACAAAAGGCGATACGCGTGTGCTAGTGTATACACCGGATGAGAAACGTTCAACACCACTGCCGGTCTTCTTCAATATGCATGGAGGTGGTTTCATTTTGGGACAAGCGGAGATGGATGATCCCTGGTGTCGCCTGATCGCTGATCGTGCTGATTGTGTGGTCATAAATATTGATTACAGCCTTGCACCAGAGCATAAATTTCCAACTGCTGTGCATGAATGCTACGACGTTGTACAGTGGGTCCACGCCAATCCGGAGTCTTTCTCGGTTAACCCGACTCTCTTCGCCATTGGCGGACATAGTGCAGGTGGTAATCTTGCTGCAGCAGTGTGTTTATTAAATCAGCAACGTGGAAGCGAGCTGCCGATTGTTCTACAGGTTATCGATTATGCCGTGTTGGATGTGGCCACAGATCCGGCCGAGAAACCGAGTTTTGAAGAAGCTATTCCAGCTGATATCGCCAGAACGTTCAACGCCATGTACCTTGAAACGCAGGAAGACGCCCATGACCCGTTAGCTTCACCTGTACTCGCAAAATCATTACAGGAACTCCCGGAAGCATTGATTATTACCGCGGAGAAAGATTCACTAGCTCAAGAAGCAAGAACATATGCAGCAAGGCTTGAAGCGAGCGGTGTGAAGGTGACGCTTAAGGAGTACGAGGGCGCCGCTCATGGATTTACGCATTCTGGAGATCTCCAGATGGCAGAGGATGCCTGGTATCGGATGAGTGACAAGATCAGAGAAGCATTTTCCAAATAACTTGGATCAGAATGATGTAAGAAGTTACCTATAGATACTACCTTGAAGTCGCCTAATGGCGGCTTTTTTGGCTTATCTGTGTATTGGTTCAATCCGTTGGTGAAACCAAGCTTCTGAGCTTGCGGTTGTGATAATAAAATAGATTAGGACCGTTCTTAAGATTATAACGATATCGTTAAGGGTAAGAGTTGTTAATTAGCGGAAATAATGACCAATACCAGGAGGTTGTTAATGATATGAACCAAAGTAACAGTCCATCCGATATCGCGATTCTTGGCATGGGAACGGCTCTGCCTGCTCACGCCGTAGCACAGTCAGATATTGCGGAATTGATCGCTTCTTCTCTTCAGGGTCGACCAGATTTGGCACGTTTTGCTAAGCGAATATTCAAGTCCTGTGGTGTTGAAACACGATATACGGTGGAACCGAGCTATCTAGGTTCGCTGGAAGAATGCCGTTATCTGCCCTCTGGTGATGTATCAGACATCCCGACAACCGAAGAACGAATGAATACATACAAGCGAGAGGCGCTTCCGCTTGGCATCGAGGCAGCTGAGAGAGCCCTGAAGGATTCAGGTGTGTCTCCTAAGAGCATCACGCATATCATCACGGTCAGCTGCACCGGTCAATACCTGCCAGGTCTGGATGTTATGCTCATCCGTCATCTGGGTTTGTCTGCCCGTGTGAATCGATTGCCGCTGATCTTTCAGGGATGTGCCGCAGGCTTGAAAGCCATTCAGATGGCACGAGATGTCGTGCAGGGTGCTCCCGGATCACAGGTTCTTGTAGTCTGTGTGGAGTTGTGTACACTTCATTTTCAGCCTGTTCAAGATCGGGAAGCGCTGTTTGCAGCTTCATTCTTTGGAGATGCGGCTTCTTCTTGTGTGGTCGGTACGCCTGAACCTCAACAAACGGATTATCTGAGTCTCGGAACCGGTTATTCTGTACTTCTTCCGGATTCGACTGAAGACATGACCTGGGAGGTAGGGAACCTGGGGTATGATCTGTATCTGTCACCTCGTATTCCGAAGCTGCTCGGTGTTCATCTGGAAGAGGAACTACGTCTGTTACTGCAAAGTGACCAGCTTCCTGAACTATGGGCCATCCATCCAGGAGGACGGGGAATTGTGGATTCTGTGCAGGATGTGATGAAGCTGAGAGATGAGCAAACGAAGTACAGCAGGGATATCCTCAGAACGTTTGGTAACTTGTCATCCAATACGATCCTGTTTGTACTGAATGCGATGCGTGAGGACATGAAGGCACAGGATCAATCAACAACAGATGGTGTAGCTATGGCATTTGGCCCGGGACTCACCGCGGAGTTGATGAAATTTACCTATGTACCGTCATTATCTTCAGTGATCGAGGAGCCGGATCATGTCCTTCTTTAGAACGTTGTCTATACGGGCCAAAGAGGATGAACTGATGGACGACTTCTCTCTGGGTGGGGAGGAGCTGCGTGAAGCACTCAGACATCTGAGACGCCTTAACAAAATATTCGCTGCACCTGGCCCAACTCTGGCTGGTGTAGAGAAGTTATGGAACTCTGTCGGAAGACCAGATAAGTTGACCCTTCTGGATGTGGGGGCAGGTTCAGGAGATGTGAACCAGAAACTACTACAATGGGCAGATCGTCAGGGCGTTCAGCTGGAGATTACGCTAGTCGATCTGACGGAAGAGGCGTGTGAGGAAGCGAGGCAACTATTTCGTGACGAACCCCGAGTCCGGGTGCAACGTGCTGATCTTACAGAGCTGCCGGATGCTTCCGCAGATATCGTGACAGGTTCCCAATTTGTACATCATTTTGACGGAGATCAGTTGGTTGATATGGTTTCTCATATGCTACGAGCATCCAGCTACGGTGTCGTCATTAATGATATTCACCGTCATCCTGTATCCTATAAGGCGGTCTGGATTACAACACGCATGATCTCTCGTAATCGGTATATTCGTCATGATGGACCCCTTTCCGTCGCCAAAGGATTTACAGGAAGAGATTGGAAGGAACTTAAACAACGGCTAAATCATGATACGATGACTTATGAATGGAAGCCTTTATTCCGTTACTCTGTTGTTATCCCCACGAAAGGCAGGTGATCTTACGTGTCGAGATCAATAGATGTCATCATTGTCGGAGCTGGAATTGCCGGCAGTACCTGCGCAATCCAACTGGCAGGGCAAGGCCATCGGACCCTTTTGTTAGACCGGCAGGAGTTTCCGCGTCACAAAACCTGCGGTGAGTTCATGTCACCAGAAACCAAGGAGATGCTGGAGGTTCTGGACATACGCCTTCTGGATCAAGCCAAGAAACCCAGCACCATGGATCATGCCAAAATCATTATGCAGCAAGGCGGCGTGATTGAAGCACCTCTGCCGGGATTCGCTTATGGCATAAGTCGATATGAGCTGGACCAGATTTTGCATCAGAAGGCCTTGGACGCAGGAGCCCAGATTGTTACCAAAGCGACCATAACGAGCGTTGAACAGCTCGAGGATGCCAGTTATGAGGTGAAGGTGAAACAGGGAGACGAGCGGATTCAATATAAGGCAAAAGCCGTCATTGGTGCACATGGTACCATAAAGCCGCGCGGAATGGCTTCCAACCCAGATCTGCGAGATCAAACCGTATATGTCGGCGTTAAATCCCACTTCAGCGGAATTGAAATTCCCGCGCGGGTGGAGTTATATTTTTGCGAAGGTGGTTATGTGGGGATTTCCCCGATTGAGGACGGCACTGTGAATGTCGCCGCATTGTTGACGCTGGATACTGTGCAGGGAAGCGGCAAGTCTGTGAACGACATTTTGCAGGCGGCATCGCTGACGAACGTGAGCTTGGCAACCCGGTTAGCGGAAGGTAGTCCTGTAGAGGGAACACAGGTGTCGATTGCACCGCTGCATCTGTCCAATGTACCTGAGCCATGGTCTGAGTATCCGCACATTGGTGATGCGATGCTGATGATTCCTCCGCTGTGCGGAGACGGGATGTCCATTGCGCTGCGCTCCTCGCTCTTATGCGCCCGCTGGACTGACAAATATCTCCGAGGTGATATTGAGCATGCCGATTGGCAGAGTAATTATACGCTTGAAGCGAGCCGCGAATTCACCCAGTTGCTCAGGCGGGCAAGAAGAATTCAGAAGCTGGCCTTTGCCAAAACCAATAAATTCTATCCTGGTCTGGCCCGGATGATCCCCGGTCTGGCCGCTTATGTCGTGAAAGCCACACGGTTATCCGAAATGAATGCAGTGCGCTAAAAGATTGATATTTTGTCCAATACTTATGCGGAAGAGGTTGCTGATGGCGGCCTCTTTTTTGGTATCTAATTATTAATTTTGTAGAGACAGTTTGGAAATTCGGTAAATGCTCGTATAATAGAATCTAATGTAATGATAGAGAGTTAATTCAGATGAAATGTCGGGAGGCACTATTTAAGATGAACTATTCATTTTCCAATCGTATCGCAGCACTGCAACCATCCATTATTCGTGAGATCCTGAAGGCTTCTTCGGGTCAAAATGTCATTCCGTTCTCTGCGGGAAACCCCGCTCCAGAGACGTTCCCTATTGAGGCGATTCGTACGTTTACCCAATCCATTCTGGAACAGGACCCGATCACGGCTCTGCAATACGGAATTACGGAAGGTTATGTTCCTTTGCGGGAAGCATTGACTGAACATCTGAAGACAGGATTTGATACGGGGAAGGCATCCGATCAATTGTTCATCGTATCTGGAGCACAGCAGGGCATTGAACTTGCCTGTAAAGTGTTCTGTAATGAGGGTGACACGATTATCTGTGAGAGTCCAAGCTTCATCGGTTCCTTGAACTCCTTCCGGGCATCCGGTGCGAAGCTTGCGGGTGTTCCGATGGAGATGGATGGTATGGATATCGAGAAGCTGGAACAGGCACTGCAAACGGAGCCCAATGTAAAACTGATCTACGTGATCCCAAGCTTCCAGAATCCGACCGGTGTGACGACGAGCCTGGCGAAACGTAAAGCCATATACGAGCTGGCGAAGAAGTATGGCGTTATGATTCTGGAAGATAATCCGTACGGAGAACTTCGATTCAATGGAGATAATGTGCCGACCATCAAGTCTATGGATGATGAGGGTTTGGTCATCTATGTTGGATCATTCTCCAAAATTCTGTCGGCAGGACTGCGCGTCGGTTTTGTACAAGCTCCTCATGAAGTGGTGGAGAAGATGGTCGTTGCCAAACAGGGAGAAGACGTACATACGGCCATGCTTCCACAGATTCTGGCATATAAGTTCATGACAGAGTATGACTACGCAGGGCATATCAACAGCATTCGTGAGGTATATCGGAGAAAAGCGACATTGATGATGGACAAGCTGCAAGAGTATATGGGTGAGTCCATTACGTATACTCAACCGGACGGGGGATTGTTCCTCTGGTGTGATCTGCCAGCGCATGTGCCAATGCTTGATTATGCCAAGACTGCAGCAGCCCAGGGGGTTGCGGTTGTGCCGGGAAATGCTTTCCTGGTGAACGAGCAAGACCCTTGTAATGCGATCAGACTTAATTTTTCAACGCCGTCAGACGAACAAATTGTGAAAGGTATTGAGATTTTAGGTAGGGTCTTGAAAGGGTACACCGTTTAAAATATTTCACTGCGATATATCTACAAAAAGCCGCCCATTGGTGGCTTTTTTTGGTCTTTTATCGTCCTTAATTATCAATGAGGGCACTTAATTCTGCCTGGAATACCTTTTGATTCTTCTGGTTGAATGTACTCAACAGCACGGTAACAATTCCATTACCTTTACGTCTGGGATGCAGATCAATGACTTCTGCAATCACATGAAGTTCATCCTCAGGAAAGACAGGCTTCAGGAATTGAATGTTGTTCATACCGGTTCCCGCGACAACATGCTCCCCGTAGATCCCGACCTCAATCCATAGCTTGAAGGAGATATTCATCGTCTGCATGCCAGAAGCAATCAAACTGCCGAAGCGGCCCTGGGTGGCCTTTTCTTCATCCAAATGCATGTACTGTGGATCATAGATTCTGGCAAAATCAATAATATCGCTCTTGGATAATGCCAAGGATTTTGTTTCGTAGCGCTGACCTATTACATATTCACTGAATCTCATGAAGGCACCTCGGGTTCTTTTAATGTGTTTTTTAGCAGTCGACGCCCTGGAAAGAGACATGACTGGACTGACGTGATAAAATGCTAGTGAACGATCTCGTGTGTATTATTGTCATATTGAAATAAACGGATGAAACTGTCTTTGAGGAGTACGTGAAGAACGGCCCTGCATCTGAAATGAAGCGGCAAAGTACACAAACGATTGGTGTAATTGTCCATGACATGTCCAGTCCGTATTTCTCCGATTTGATGAATGGAATACAGTCCATTGCGATGAGCCATGGATACGATATGATCGTGTGCAGCTCCCTGGGTGGAGAGAAGTCGACAGCCCATCGTTACATTCGTGAAAGAAGAATAGATGGAGCTATTGTCATCGCTCAAAATATTGAAGATCAGTTGCTCATGGAGGCATCTGAAGCAGGATTTCCGATTGTCGTCGTGGATCGGGATCTGGATGCTCAACATATTGTAAAGGTTTTGATGAGTGATACGCAAGGTGGGTACCTGGCTACCCGTTATCTGATCGAGAAAGGACATCGGACGATTGCCTATATTAGCGGCCCGGCTCATTCGGAATGTAACCTGCAGCGATATCAAGGTTACCTCAATGCGTGATTCCGTTCGGCTCCTCAACCTGAGTTGAGGAGTTTTTTTCGTTCAATAGAATTTTAAATACTCAAAAAAAAGAAAGGAGTGTGGCGATTTATGCATAATAATAAAGACGAGAGATTCTTGCATAGGAAATAAATGGAGGGTGATTAGATGGGCGTACCCACGTTTCTGGAGACAGGCCATATGGAAGAAGGTTTTCCCATTCGGGTGATTCATACAGGTGATCAGTTTAATTATGCTGCACACTGGCATGATGAGGTTGAATTGGTTGTTGTTAGTGGAAAGAGCGCACGAATTGGCGTGAATGACCATGTCCGTGAGCTGGCGCAAGGGGATATGCTGCTGATCAAACCCGGAGATGTACACTGCTTTTTGCCAGGGACCGAACACTTAACCATTATCTTGTTCCGCCTCGAATTGTTAACAGGAAGCTTCACGACTGAAGCGGAAATTCAGGATCTCGGCGAACTTTTCAACAAAACAACCGTTATTCCGTCGAATGCAGGGAGTCGCAGCAACGTGGTTCAGTATATAGATACCATCATTGCCGAGAAAAAAAATCGAAAGCCGGGATATCGATGGTTAATGGTATCCCGGTTATATGATCTCATGGTTCTTTTGTTACGTACAAAGCCCCTAGTAACGGATCAACTAACGGCTTCAGGATGGCCTTGTACCTCGTCCAAAAAATTTGAATTCCTCGAATCGGTCTGTGAATATCTGGAGGATCATTATGCTGAACCGATCAAGCTGGAACAGGTGGCGGAACATATTAAATTCAGCAAGTTCCATGTCTGCAAGTTATTCAAAGAGATCAAAGGAGTGACACTGATGGAATATTTGAATCATTTTCGAATTATCAAATCCGAGTGGGCGTTATTATTCCGTCAGGATTCCATATTGGATATAGCCATCGGCCATGGGTTCAACAATGTGAACTCCTATAATCGACTTTTCAAAAAATATAATGACTGCACACCCTCCGAATTTCGCAAGAAGCACCGTACGAATATCACAAAATATGAAGGATAATGCACAATATTTGTGGAGAAAGCCCTCTCCGAAATCAATATACTCTAATAAAATGTAAGCGTTTCCTTTTAGAAGGAGGGGGCCTATGAAGAAGTGGTTTAAGCCAACTATTGTGTTCGTTTGTGTAGCCATGTTGTTAACGGGTTGTCAGCTTAGCCCGTCCAAGCCAACCAAGCAGCAGGAAATTACTGTGTGGAGTTTTACGGATGAAGCAGAGTATGCCATCGAGAAATTTGAGCAGAAATATCCGGACATCAAAGTGAACTTTGTCAACATCCCCGGCAACTTCTATATCACCAAGCTTAAATCTGCGCTCCAGACGACCTCCAAAGCTCCGGATGTATTTATGATTGAAAATGCCAATATTCGAGAACTGATTGACGTTCCATATCTGGAGAATTTATCGGCTTCGCCGTATAACGCCAATGAACTTATTCAACAACAATATGCTTTTGTGCAGGCCAATGAAAAGGACAGTGAGGGGAATGTCAGAGCTATAGGTTATCAGGGAACACCTGGTGGCATCTATTATCGTCGGGATTTGGCGAAGAAATATCTGGGTACCGATGCTCCTGAGAAGGTGGGTTCACAGATCGATACATGGGAGAAGATCTTCGAGATTGGTGAACAGGTACAGCAAAGTAGCGGGAATAAAGTACATGCATTGGCGAACTGGAATGCCATATCGAACTCATATGACGGTATGCCCTGGGTGAAGGACGGCAAGCTCGTCATCGATCCAACCTATATGGAGGTGCTGGATCTTGTGCGTGAAGCACGTGAGCGACATGTACTTGCCGAGTATGAAGATGGAAGTGCCGGTTACGCTGCATCCATGCAAAAAGGAGAGGTCATGTTCTATCCTGGGGCAACCTGGGGTTTGCAATATACGTTCAAGGCGAACGCTCCGGATACCGGGGGTATGTGGGGCCTGGCCCAGGGACCGTCAGCCTTTAGTGCAGGTGGAACCTATATCGCGATGTACAGTAAGAGTGAGAAAAAGGATCTGGCCTGGAAGTTTATTGAGTTCTATAATTTTGACCACGAATTTCTGTCCGTGTTAGCAAAGGAGCAGGATTATTTTACTAGCAATATGGTTGTGAATGATGAACTTGCGCCATCGCTCTCATCGCCATATTTGGGAGGGCAGAAGCATTTTGAGTTTTTCTCAGAGGCCGCGAAGCGGGTTCCCGTATATGAGCGTACCAAATATGATGCAACGATTAACAATGATATCTACAAAAATGTGCTTCAGTTGTATCTCAATCAGGACATTCAGACCAAAGATGAAGTAGTGAAACGGATAAAGCGGGATGTCGCCTTGAGATTTCCGGAGCTGGAAGTGGAGTAGCTTAGAAGTAAGCGAACGGTTGGACACATCCGATGATAACTGGGGGGACAGAATATGTTTGCCAAAACGATTCGAAAGGACCATTACGGCTACTATTTCATTGCTCCGTTCTTTATTATTTTTACGATTTTTGGACTCTATCCCATTTTGTATTCGCTTTATATCAGTTTCACCAACTTTGATGGAATCACGACACCTGACTTTGTAGGGATGGGTAACTATGTAGCCGTACTACAAGATCCGTTGTTCTACAAAACCTTGTTTAATACGTTATTTATCTGGGGAGTCTCCGTGGTTCCGCAGTTGACGATCTCACTTGTGTTAGCTTTTATTCTGAACGACAAGCTGCTCAAAGGCCGGGACTTTTTCAGAGCTGTATACTTTTTCCCGAATATCGTTACGGCTGCATCACTCGGGTTGCTTGTCAGCCTGATCTTTGACTGGCAGTCCGGGGGACTGAATCATTTTTTGATGCAGATAGGGATTATTCAAGATCCAATTAATTGGAAAAACGACCCATGGTTTATGCGGTTGATTGTGTCCTCCATTTTGTTTTTCCAATACTTCGGTTATTCCATGGTCATCTACCTTGCAGGTCTTCAGGGCATTGATCCGTCGTTGCTGGAAGCTGCCCAGATGGATGGCGCGAAAAAGAAACATATTTTCATTCATATCATCGTGCCGATGCTCCGCCCAATTATTCTGTTTCAGATGATTACATCCATTATTGGTGGCATCCAGATTTTCGATCAGCCATTTACACTAACCAATGGCAATGGCGGTCCTGACCGATCAGCCATGACCAGTATTATGTATCTCTATAATGTAGCATTTCAGAGCACACGTTTTGGTTACGGCGCTGCCATAGCATTTTGTCTGTTTATTATCATCATATTGTTGTCTGTTGCATCCTTCATCATGACCAAGCGGAAGAGCCGTTCATAGGGAGGGGGAGTTCTTATGCAAACTGCAAAATCAGTCGAACGACCAAATGCGGCGATTCAGCAATATGCCAATACAAGGGGGCTGACGGCAGGCAAGATCATCATCTATCTGTTACTGATTGGTCTAGCCGTACTCTGCATAATTCCATTTTATCTGATGCTCATCTATTCAACACATAACAATGCAACGATTGCTTCAACGTTCACCTTTCTTCCCGGATCATTTTTAGTCGATAATTATATGAACATGGTATCGAAAATCAACATTTGGCGTGGTTTTGCCAACAGCATTTTCATTGCTGGAACATCGACCGTGCTATCTCTGTATATTGGTGCTTTGACGGCATATGGTTTTGCCAAATTTAAATTCAAAGGGCGGAACGGGTTGTTTCTGTTTCTGTTAGCGACCATGATGGTACCGGGTCAACTGGCCCTGATTGGCGTATATCGACTATTCAGTATGTTGGGGCTTCTGGACAGTTATGCCGCGATTATTTTGCCTGCTGCAGCTAACGCCTTTAATGTATTCTTTATCAAGCAGTTCATGGAGAGCAGCATCCCGGATGAGATTATTGAATCTGCGCGGGTGGACAGTGCTGGCGAGTTCCGGACGTTCAATCAGATTGTACTGCCCATTCTGGGGCCGGCGATCTCGGCCCTCGGTATATTCACGTTTATCGGATCGTGGAATAATTTTCTTACACCGCTCGTTCTGTTTTTCTCCCTGGATAAATACCCACTTCCGGTACTGGTTGCGCTAGTGCAAGGATACTATGGGATGGATTATGGACTCTTGTATTTGGGTGTTGCGATCTCCATCTTGCCTATTATTATTGTATTCTCCGTGTTTTCCAAACAGATTATCGGAAGTGTTGCCCTGGGAGCAGTGAAAGGGTAGGAATATGCACGGAAAGGGGAGGCGTCATGTCAAAGAAGTCCTTGCACCTGCTGCAAGGTTTAGTATGCTGGCGACAGGAATTGGTAGCATTCTTCTCTTCCAGCCCCGTTTGCCTGGTCCCACCCAGATTGTAAAGCTTGTATTTGGAAGTGTGGATAAACTTATGAAATGAAAAAGATATAGAAGAAGGACCAAGTCTCTGACAACAGAGATTTGGTCCTTCTTCTACTTTAAGTGAGATGCATCCACTCAAAGATGACTACTCTTTGATGACAGAGGCATTCACGGCATCTTCCATCTTTGTATTGTAGGAACGGAACAGACCCAGGCGCCAGAAGGCGGCTCCTTTAAGATCATAACGTTTGGCAAGACCCAGTTTATCATCAACGGAGGAGGGCGTTTCGCTGCTTAGACTGATACCGAGCAGCAATTTATTTTTCGGAACACCAGCTTGAAGAGCTAGCTGAATCGCCTGATCCACAAGGCTATTTGGTTCGGGTACCTGGGATTTGGTTCCAACCGGATTATACTGATAGGCCATAATGATCAGATCATCTGCGATAGATGCAAGTGTTTTGTAATCATATCCTTTATAAGCACTATTTAGCGGGGGTACCGCAAGAGATAAGGCAGTGTCCTGGGGCAAGGAACTCTTTAATTGCTTCACGTAAGCATTGAGCAGCTTCTGTTGTTCTACTGCATCCAGTTTAAAGCCCAGTCCTTCAAAATCCAGAACAACTCCACCAAAACCATGCTCTGCTACCGCAGCAGTTATACCTTCAATCGATTTCTGCCGCAGGCTGCTATCACTCAACACTTTGGTCAGTTCGCCGTTTCCGTCCAACGCATACACCATGAGCTGTGGTTGGATCTGCTGATCCGCTGCGTCAGCAACGATGGACTGCGGCGTAATATCACCCGCAGCAGCAGGGAGACGGTACTCATCCCCCTGGAGCGTAAACTGACCTTCACGATCAATGCGGCTCCAGCCAAAGGCTACGGAATTCATGGAAGTAACAAGATCCTTTTCTTGAAAGGATTGCAATGCATAGAAGGCTCTCAGGTGCATCTCGCGTTGTGGTGAGACGAGGGAGACCGTTTTGGTTGCCTGATTCCAGCTTGCACTTACGCCAAATTGATTACTAAAAGAACTGAGTGGAATGAGCACGCGTCCTTCTCGCTGAACGGGTGCTGCAGCAAGTGTAACTTTTCTCCCATTAACGGTTGCTGTGGTGCTGCCAACTTGTAATAGTACCTCGGTAGTTTGTCCTTTCACCGTGTTCGTCGCTTTTACAGTCTGTGATTTGCTGTTCCAGATAATATCGATACCAAGAGCTTGTCCAACCGTTCGGAATGGAACATAAGTGACACCCTTATCAACTCGTGGAGCTGCATCAAACTTCAGGGGAACGTCATCCAAGTGCACTGAAATGGACGGGGCAGCATAGGCTCCACCAATATTGGAGGTGCTTCCAAGAATAGAGAGAGCAATTACAGTAACCGCAGCAATTTTTCCTGCTCGTTTATTAAGCATTGTTTGTTTCCTCCAACTCTGTACATAATAGTAGAATCATGTTTTAACAGAATCTAGTAATCTAGCATATGTAGCATAACAAAATTTTCATATAGTTCCAATATAAGAGTCGGAAGTCTAGTCATACATACCATATCGCTATTTAATAGAATCTGCTTCCGAGCGTTGTCATCGAATATACCTCCGATCCGTTCAGATAGAATAATATATTCATCGTTCAGACATGCGTATGAACGTTGGGTGCAGGGCTGGAAATATTAAAAACGAATCGACTGCCTAAGTGACTGGTTTCTTTAAGCCACACCACGCCACCCATTAATTCAGCGAGTTGTTTACAGATGGACAGACCCAGTCCTGCTCCTCCATACTTTCCTGAATCTCCATGAATTTGGGAATAGGATTTGAACAACAGATCTTGGCGATCCTGCGGGATGCCGATGCCCGTATCCCTTATCTCGTAGGATACATGTAGGGTGCCTGCTGGATCAGCAGATACCTGAGTAGAGATACAGACTTCTCCTTTTTCAGTGAATTTAAGCGCATTTCCAACGAGATTGATTAGAATCTGACGGACTTTATGCTGATCGCCTAAAAGCATCAGATGATCATTAATATTGTATTCAGCATATAGGTGAATTCCTTTTTTCTGTGCTTCGGAAGAGAACAATTGTAACACATGGTCAACTGTTTCAGTGACACTATATGGACTGATCTCCAAAGAAATCGCGCCGGCTTCCATCTTGGAATAATCGAGAATTTGATCCATCATAGATAGAAGGCTGGTGCCACTTTCTTCAATGACATTAACATACAATGATTGATCCTCATTTAGTGTTGTAGATTGCAAAAGGTTTGTCATGGCAAGAACACCATTCATTGGGGTTCGGATTTCGTGGCTGAGGATGGCAAGCAGATTTTTCTTCTCTTCTAGCATTTTCGCAGTAGTTTCTTCCGCACGTTTTAACTGCTGCAAGGTCGTTTCCATCTCTAGCAGACCCGTGAAAAAGGAAGACAAGGAGAGCAGCAAATCTATGTCCTTCTGTTGGTAGGCATAGAAATCCTGATCAAATGAGCAGAGGGAGCCATAAATTTCCCCATACTGATCATGTATGGGAACACCTACAAATGAACATCCACCTACGAATTCGGTTGCGTCCATATGTCTGGTTAATGGATGAGTTAGATTATTATTGATCACCAACGGGCCTTGGGTATGTTCGGTCACAAGGGCACAGTACGACTCGGCGTTGTCAACGACTAGCCCTTCACCTAATATTAGTTTTTCACGATTATATACATTGAGAACTTTGGTTGATAGATGGTCCAATTGGGCTATACAAAACGTATTTGCAGGAATTAGTCTGCTTGCCGTATCCATTACATTAGCAGCCGAATCATATAATTTTTGTGAGACAATGGATAGTACATCAATGAATTCTGTTTTCAACATATTGATTTGACGCCTCCTGATGGTAGAGATTCGTTATGTACTTATATGTACCAGTATATATGAATTCCTAGAATAGGGCATACATGGTTTTGACAGTAGTTGAAGGACATGAGAAAATATGATGCTTGAAAATATTCAAACTAATACATGTTGGAGGCATAGCTATGAATCAGCGTTTTCGAATTACCCGATCCATGCAAGAAAACAATGCGGAGCAATCCATCTCTTTGGAAGAGTGCAAACTCTACTTTGCATCCAAACCCGATTTTACGTATTCAACAATTCTTAACATTGTCGGAGCTGAGAGCACCATGTCCATTGATGGGGACTTTTTTATGTGGGACCTTGAAGGAACACAGATCGCTTTTCGTTTGTACATGGGAGATGTATATGTAGCTATCTCTAACGAAGCTATTGTACCCAAAATGATTGAAATTGCAACAGATCTGCACGCAGATATTGTTGAAGGATAACAGGAGTAGAGAACCAGACTTCGATAAAATATGATCAAGTTAGCCATAGTTTCCATGGATATTCCTGTAAAAAATGAGACAAAAGGTTCATTTATATTCCATATGTTAGCTTGTAATATATGGAATATAAATCATTTTACAGGAGAGTGAAACAAGTGAAAAAGACAAAATTATTACTTCTTGTATTCATGAGCATGATCCTTGCCTTATCGGTACCTGGAATAGGCTCAAGTTCAAAGGCTTCTGCAGCAACAGCACGTACACCCATTGTATTAGTTCATGGATTAACCGGTTCAGATAGTAATTTTACAGCGATTGAGAGTTATTTACGCAGCCAAGGTTGGACGAGAGACGAACTATTCGCGATTGACCTCCCTAGTAAACAAGGAAACCAGTTGTTGAATTCTGCGGCGATCAGTCGTTTTGTAGATGATGTTCTGCGCGAAACGGGTCACACAAAAGTTAACATTATAGCTCATAGCATGGGCGGGGCCAATAGTCTGTATTACATACTTAACCGGGGTGGCGCTTCCAAAGTAGACAAATTGATAACCCTTGGTGGGGCTAATCGATTGACAACAACTACAGCTCCGAGTGGAATAAAGGTGACTTCGATTTATTCCACCAGCGATACGATTGTGTCCCCGGCACTTTCCCGGTTGAACGGGGCGAACAACATTTCGGTATCCCTCGTATCTCATATCGGCCTCTTGTTTAATTCACGGGTAAACGCCTTGATCAAAACCGCGTTGAACGAGTAGACGCCTATATTAAATTCACCTTTTCATATATATACAAAATGATTAATTTGAACACGACTAACCACTATGGTCAGTCGTGTTTTCTGTTCTATAATAAGAAAGCAGAATGAAAATGGAACAAGCTAAAGGAGTCAGTATGCATGAAATCTCAACCGAATGATCGAATTAAAGTTCATCCAGGCTTTTGGGCTGGCTTGCATCAATTAGGGATTAGTATGGACGACATCGCACGGACGGCACAACTATCTCTTGAAACAATAAATAAACCTGTACAGAATCAAGCTCATTATTTTGCGATCTGGCAGGCTTACTCTGATCTCATTGGGGACACGGCCGAGGGTATCATCAAACTTGCAACGGGATATGAAATATCGAAGTACCCTCCGCCTGTTCTGGCGATGTACCATGCACGTGATTATCGCGATGCATTAAATCGAATGGTCCGTTATAAGCAAATGTGTCCTCCCGAGAGCTTGCAGATTAACGAAGCAGGGGAGGAATGTATCATTGAACTCGAATGGTTACATAAGGAGCAACCAGGCCCGCCACTTCTGGTAGGCATTACCCTAGCTTTTCTGCTCGAACTCGGACGTCGGGGAACGGGCCAGCCCTTAAATGCAAAGCGGGTTGAATTCTCACGTCCTATGGGTAATGTAGACATCCTTGAAACCTATTTCGGCTGCCGAGTGGAGACGGGGAAACCATATAATCGGCTGACGCTAGATCGAAAAGATTTGAGTCTTCCTTTTCTCTCATATAATGAAGAGTTAATTGAGATTCTGACTCCAGTGCTGGATCGGTCATTGGATGAACGGCAGGGCAGTCGTTCCGTTACTGATCTGGTGAAATGGATTATGAAACGCAGCCTTACAGGCAAGCGCCCTGATATCCAAACTGTTGCCAAAGAGCTTCGCATAAGCGACCGTACATTGCAGCGCCGACTGACTGAGGAGGACACAAACTTCAAACAGTTATTGACTGAAGCCAGACATGAGCAGGCACGAAAGTATCTGGCGGATCCTTCGCTCGATATCAAAGAAGTGGCATTCCTCGTGGGATATGAAGATCAAAATTCGTTCTATCGTGCGTTCCGGACTTGGGAAGGGGATACACCTTCGAATTGGCGTGTCAGGCAATAATTCTGGCGTAATGTGCTAGTTACTAGGCCGTTCAGACTGCGTAATATTATTTCTATCGGGAGCATAAAGGTGTTCGCAATCTTCAAGACTCAGCTACCGGATAGTTATAATCAAGAAGGAGAAATGCAGGATGGATATGGGACTGAAAGAAAAAACAGCCTTAGTAACAGGATCGACAAAAGGGATCGGAAAAGCGATTGCCATTGAACTCGCCCGAGAAGGTGTTCACGTTCTGATTAATGGACGAAATAATGAAGAGGTAGAACGAACAGTTCGTGAAATCAAGTCCAATTTTCCGGATACCTCTCCGCAAAAGGCCACGGCTGACCTTGTGGATCAGACGCAACGCCAAGCTATGTTCGAGAAATTCCCCGAAGTTGATATTTTAATTAATAGCATGGGCATATATGAGATCATGAGTTATGAAGATGTGAATGATGAAGTGTGGGAGAGATATTTCCGTACCAATGTTCTGGCAGCCAATAGCGTGTCCCAATTTTACTTACCTAAAATGATGGAGAACAATGACGGGCGTATTATTTTCATAGCAAGTGAAGAAGCGCTTATGCCCTCAGGCCAGATGCCACAATATTGCATGACCAAATCAATGTTGCTGTCATTATCCAAAAGTCTGTCCAAACTGACAGCTGGGAAAGAAGTTACGATTAATACGATTCTGCCAGGGCCGACATTGTCTGAAAATGTACGTGAGATTATTGAGGGCATATACCCGGATGAGGCGCTGACTTTTGAGGAAAAAGAGAATGATTTTATGAAGAGCAATCTGCCGCAGTCTGAATTACAACGATTCATCAAGCCAAGTGAAATAGGTAGACTCGCGACTTTTGTGTGCAGCCCGTATGCATCAGCTTTTCGAGGCTCTCCGATCCGTATGGACGGGGGGATGGTTCCGACTATTTTCTAAACGTCTTCAGGATAAAAGATATCAAACAATGAAAGTCGCCATGATTGGCGACTTTTTTATTTCTAAATTAACTATGCGGTTGGCACCCATCGAGTTTATAATACGTGTATGATTACGAAAACGGTTTCTATATGTGAAAGCGATTACTTAAAATCCATTCGATGAATCAAAAAGGAGACAAATATCATGATAGCTGCATTAAATCTGGAAGGTATCTGGAAACTTCAGCTCGATGAACATAAGGTGGAACGTGGCCTGAATTACTCAGACGTCATTTCATTGCCCAATACCACATCTCATGCGGCCAAAGGCAAGATAAACGAACATGTGTTAATCGGCGCGCTGACGGATGAGTACTTATTTGAAGGTTACGCCTGGTTTTCACGAGAGATTGAGATTCCCGAACACTTGGCTGGCAAACGTTGTTTCTTGCATCTGGAACGAACACGAGTTACAACGCTTTGGATTGATGGGGTGGAATGGGGCACGCAAAACAGTCTGAATACACCTCACCTTTACGAGATGGAGGCAGGGCTAACCGCTGGGACACATACGATTACGATTCGAGTGGACAATACCGATTATCCAACGAAAGGAGGACACCTTACATCTGAAGACACACAGACGAATTGGAACGGGATCACCGGGAAGATGGAACTCCAATTTTTCGAGCGTGTTTTCCTGGATAATGTTCAGGTCTATCCCGATCTTGCAACTCGATCTTTCGAGATCAAAGCAGAACATGTCGGCGACCTGCAAGGAGTGCGAATTGTCGTATCTGCTGTCGCTGTCAGTGCAGACCCGGTTCATACGACGGAGGAGCAGATCTTCATCCCGGATTCGCAGGAGATTGGGCTGACGTACAGCATTGGCGAACATGCCATGTTATGGAGTGATGATGAACCTAATGTGTACCAACTTCACATTCAACTGCAAGATCAGAACGGTGAAGTGCTAGACTCCACCGAAGTATGGACGGGCCTGCGCGAATTCCGGGCAGCTGGAGACAAATTCACCATTAATGGTCACAAAACCTTTCTTCGAGGCAAGCATGATGGTCTGATTTTCCCACTCACGGGATATGCGCCAACAGATGTGGACGAATGGATTCGCATTCTCGCCATCTCCAAGTCCTACGGCATTAATCACTATCGTTTTCATACCTGTTGTCCTCCGGAGGCAGCTTTCATTGCAGCGGATCTGCTCGGCATCTACATGGAGCCTGAGCTTCCGTTCTGGGGAACCATTACGGACGAATCTGCGGATGGTCGCAATCAAGCAGAGCAGGATTACTTGATTAGTGAGGGATTTGCGATGCTGAAAGCTTTTGGTAATCATCCTTCATTTGTCATGATGTCCATGGGGAATGAACTATGGGGCAGCAAGGACAGACTGAATTCGATCCTGAAAGCATACAAAGCATATGATCATCGTCATCTGTACACCGAAGGTTCCAATAATTTTCAGTTTGTACCAGACATTCTGGAGGAAAGTGAATTCTTCTGCGGGGTACGTTTCTCCAAAGAACGGTTGTTCAGAGGTTCGTATGCCATGTGTGATGCTCCGCTTGGTCACGTACAGACCGACTTACCGAACACATTGAAGGATTATGATGCAAACATTGTACCGGAGCAAGGAAGTGACGCTGATTCTTTTGGCCAGGCGGAGGGTCAAGAGATTCAGATCCAGTATGGCACAGGTTCCAAAACGGTACAGGCCGAAGCTGGAAGTGATCAACTTGTCTCACATGTGCCGATCATCTCGCATGAAATTGGACAGTACGCCACGTTTCCTAATTTCGAGGAGATCCACAAGTATACGGGTTCTCTCAAAGCCAAAAACTTTGAAGTGTTTAGAGAACGTCTGGAAGCAAAGGGAATGGGACATCTGGCGGAAGCCTACTTCAGAGCCTCTGGCAAACTTGCTGTCGAATGTTACAAGGAAGAACTGGAAGCTGCTTTTCGTTCGAAGCATCTAGCCGGTTTCCACCTGCTTGATCTCCAGGATTTCAGTGGTCAGGGAACAGCGCTCGTAGGCATACTGGACGCATTCATGGATTCCAAGGGCATGATTACACCTGAGGAATGGAGAACGTTCTGTTCAGACGCAGTGTTGTTGGCAAGGTTCCCCAAATATAATTATCAGGCTGGTGAATTGTTCGAAGCACGCATTGAACTAAGTTACTTCCGGAGACAAGCGTTGGATGGACTTCAATTGAAGTGGGAACTGAAAAACGAGCAGATCGAATGCAGCATCCTTGTGGAAGGGGAAGCAGACCTGCCAGCGTTCCATGAAGAACATTATGTGAGTATCACGGATCTCAGTATTCGTATCCCTGAAGTCTCCAATATGACCAAAGTGGAGCTGAGACTGTCCATTCCGGGCACGGATATTCGTAAGTCTTACGACCTGTGGATCTACCCGATTCAACAGGAAGTGGATCTGAGCGGTTTGAATCTTTTTACCGAACTCTCGGAGCATGCACTTGAGCTGCTTGAGCAAGGCGAGGATATTTTACTTTTCCCGACACCAGAGAATGTTTCACACGCTATTAAAGGTTTCTATAGCACTGATTTCTGGTCTTATCCCATGTTCCGTTCCATATCAGAGAATATGAAAAGAGAAGTTCCAGTCGGCACGATGGGTTTGTTGATTCAACAGGACCATCCGGCCTTCGAACATTTTGACACAGAGGAGTTCTCGACCTATCCATGGTGGAGCATTAATTCCGAATCGTCATCGATCATTCTGGATGAGCTGAGTAAAGATCTGCAACCGATCGTGCAGACCATTGATAATTTTGAACGGAACCATAAGCTCGGACTGTTGATGGAGTGCCGGGTGCGGAATGGTAGAGTCCTGATGGGTGCTCTGAATCTGGAGAGCCTAATGACTACGCTGGAGGGAAGACAGTTGTTATACAGCTTCCAGCGTTATGTACAGAGTCCGGCATACCAGCCAGTTACTCACTTGGAAGAGGAGGAGCTTCGCCAGTTGTTTATTCAGGTCTAGGTGGCTTAGGTAAGCGGAAGCAGATCATGAACAGCCATCAATAGATATGTAATTAAGCGTCTTAAACAAGCCCTTTCCGTCCACGGAAGGGGCTTTGTGTGTCAGGTTATTTGGTATAAGCTGTTCAGATTGTCGCATTTCACGGTTGAAATTATGCATTTCATCCCGATTCGACTCCGAAACCTATGATAAAATAGTATATTCGAGAGTGAAATTCAGAGTCGATGTCGATGAAAGGCGGATGTCCCCCCATGTTCAATATTGCAATCTGTGATGATGAGGAGCAGCAGCGAGAACGTGTAAAATCAATGCTGATCTCCTTATCCCTAAAAACCAATTTTGATTTTCAAATTAGCTTATTCACATCTGGTGAACAACTACTTTCGCATTATAGAGACGCCGGAGATACATTTCATATTCTCATTATGGATGTGGAGATGGGTGGAATGAACGGGATCCAGACCGCCAAAGAGATCAGGGATATGAAGTTTCTGGATGTACAGATTATGTTCCTGACCAGTTACCCCGAATATATGGTGGAAAGCTTCGATGTTATCACCTTTCAATATCTGATCAAGCCCATCCAGCCGCAAGTTTTCGAGGAAAAGATGATTAAGCTGTGTCAATATTTTCAGGCGATGGACAAAAAGTATGTACTAATCAAGTCAGACTATGATGAACTGCTGTTAAAATATGATGATATTCTCTGGATTGAGGTCGTCAAAAGTTTGACAATCAAGAACAAATTGAAGTTTGTGACCCAGGATAATGTGCATGATACCAAAGGGATTCTATCCAGTTATGCGACTGCATTGAAAGACCATGGTTTCCTGCAAATTCATCGCTCGGTTATGATTAACCTGATGCATGTCCAGAAGTTTGCAGGCACACAAGTCGTCATGTTAAATGGGACGGAACTCCCCATTGGCCGCTCCAAGGTCAAGGAAGTCAAGGATGCCTATACCAAATACATGATTATGAGGATTCAATGATATGGATGCCTATATGATTTTTTCCATCATCTTCGTGACATTGCTTATGGCATTTCAGGCGAATTTTTATTTTGATTCTGTGTTGGGCAAGTCCAGCCGGAAGCCGCGTAGAGCGATCTATTTCTTGGTATTTGTCTTGTTGGGTTATTTTTATTGGGTTTCTTCCTTCTCTGACATCGGTTCCACTGCGGTTGCTCTGCTATTAATCTTCAGTCTGGCACAATCCTATGAAGTAGAGTTCAAAATCAAACTTGTTTTCACCATCCTGTATGGGGTTCTAATTACCATGGCAAATGCCATCGCTGTATATATTCTCGGTGTTCTGGAATCCGCGGATTACAGTTCAATGGATCAGTTCAACGGAGAAGACCACTGGGTTCTTTCCAAGGTGATGCTGCTTGGTTGCAGCATCATGTTCGTTGTCATTCAAGTTGTCCGTCTAGTCGCCAAACGTAGAAGTTTTGCCGTTCACTATCGGTATTATTTGCTGTTTCTCATCGTACCGATCATTACGATCTACCAGATCAATGTGGCCTCCATATACAGTGAAAAGAACATATTTTACGTCTTTTCTGTACTGGGTTCTCTTTTTCTCAATGTGTTCATTGTCTATGTATTTGATAATATGGTGGAAAAGGTACAGCTCGCGCATGCAAATGCCCAGTTACAGCGTCAGATGGATCACCAGGATGCCAACTATGAGAAGACCGTTCACAGTTTCAAAAACATTAAAAGTATCATCCATGATATTAACCAGCAGTTTCTCTATATTGATGAATGTATCAAACGTAACGAACTGGCGGCGGCAGGTGACCATATCAAGTCTACACTGAGTACAATTGAAGGTGCATACCACAGGGTGAACTCCGGCAATCTGGTCATTGATGCTCTTGTTACGAACACCCTTGCTATGGGGCAGGCAAATGGGATCAAAATCGACACCAAAATCCAGCTCCACTCGCAACATGTGCAGATTGATCGATATGATCTGTGTGTGGTGCTCGGTAACATGCTCGATAATGCAATCGAGGCTTCCAAGAAGATCAGACAAGCGGAGGACCGATATATTCTGATTGCTATCCACTCCACGGCATCTGCACTTGTCATCCAGATTATGAACGATGTTGAGAAGCCTATAGCTGACTTGAAAAGTGAGAAGCCTAATCCGGAGTATCATGGGATCGGTCTGACCAACATATCAAGAATATGCGAGAAATATGGTGGACATATGAGTATTGAGCATCAGCATCGGAAGTTTAACAACATGGTCGTGCTTCCGTTTCACACCAATAATCCCTGAACATACCGTTCGGGGATTATTTTTTTCCATTCAGGGTCCGTTTGCGTTCGAACTGCCTTTTCCCAGATATGATGAATTCAATCAAAAGATATTTGAGGGAGGACATGAGCATGAAAAAATTTATCAGTCTTTTATGTACAGCGGTGCTTGTAATTACACCGCTGACATCTGTCAGCGCAGAGGCGAATAACAGTGTAACGATCGAGGTACGGGCGGAGCAGATTGCCAAAGAAATGGTACAAAACTACGGTGTCACCAGTGTGCAATATGCCATTATGGATGAAGGGGAATACATTTTATCAGATAGCGTCGGACTGCACGACAAGGGATCACAGAAGCCAGTAGACAAGGATAGCATGTATGGCATAGGTTCGGTTAGCAAAATGGTTGTTACGGCAGCTGCCATGAGGCTGGTCGATTCTGGTAAAGTAGATCTGGATGAGCCGCTTACATCGTATTTACCAGACTTTAAGATGGCGGATGCGCGTTATACACAAATCACACCACGCATGCTGATGAATCATTCATCTGGTCTTTACGGTTCACATTATGGGAACAGCATGTTGTTTGACGATAATGATAGCCGCAATCATGATGAGCTATTGCTCAAACTTCAGTCCGAAAAACTGAAATCCAAGCCTGGAGCCTTTTCTGTCTACAGCAATGATGGTTTCCAGTTGCTCGAGCTTCTGGTGGAAAAGGTAAGTGGGTTAAGCTACAGCGAATACATCGCCAAGTTCTTCAGCGAACCGTTGAAGTTGGAATCAACGAAGACGCCACAGGATTCCTTTGACAGAGATCAGTTATCCGAAACGTATTGGCCTACACTTGAAATGAAGATGCCTACTGAGAATGCAAACATTATCGGTACAGGTGGAGTATATTCCACCGCAGAGGAATTGAGTCAATTCGGAGAGGTTTTAATGGGGAACAGACCGGATATTCTGTCCGAATCTGCTGTGAAGGCCATGCAATCTCATGAGTATCGTAAGGGCATATGGGTATCTGATGAACAAAATACGATTAATTATGGCTTGGGTTGGGATGCGGTTGACCTTGCACCTTTCAGCGATTATGGGATTACCGCACTTGCCAAGGGTGGAGACACCATGCTATATCATGCCGTGTTAATCACCATACCGGAACATGATATTTCAATGGCGGTCCTATCATCTGGCGGATCTTCGGTCTACAATCAGATGTTTGCCAGCAAAGTGCTGCTGAAAGTTCTGGAGGATCAGGGCATCATCGACGATGTTCAGCCTGATCAAACATTCTCACCACCTGTCAAGGTGAAGATGCCGACGGAGTTGAATGCATATTCAGGTCTATATGGTACGGTTGGTGCAACACTGGATATAACAATCAAGGATGACGAGATCAAACTGCCCGCCTTGCTGGGAGGAATTATTCCGGAGCAGAACTATGTGTACACAGGCGATGAACATTTTACAAGTGCGGATGGCAGTGCGAAGGTCAGTTTTGTGGAGGAAAGTAATGACAAGGTATATGTTAAAGTTCAGGGCATGATTACGTTACCTGGTTTAGGTCAAACGGTGATGAACACGTATGATTATCAAAAGTTGGAACATAACGCGCTGGACGCAGCAACGAAAAAGAAATGGGCAGCTCGTAACGAAGCGAAATATTACGCACTGGATGAAAAAATAACGTCGATCTTCTATCTGCTTCCATCGATGCTGATCAAGAACCTTTCCGTTGATGCCGAGAATGGTTACGCTAATGGCACGCAAATTATGGATGCGAACAACGCAGAGAATGTTGCCCAGATTCCAGTCATGAACGGAAGAGACGCATTTGATCTGCAATTCTCCACGAAGAGTGGCGCCGAGATTTTGATGCAGGATGGGCAGGAATACATTGCAGAGGATGCCATTACTCCAATCTTTGGTGGGAAAAAAGGAATGACAACCATTCCGGCTAACGGTCAGGCCCGATGGTATGCAATTGACGCCCGTTCGGCGAACAAATCCATCAGAGTAGATTCTCCGGAGAACGGAGGTTATGCGGTGTATGATGAGAAAGGCGAGGTGGTTCACTTCTCTGTTGCAACCAATCAGGAGTCGACGCAGCTTCCGAAAGATGGTTTTATCGTTTTTGGTGGTGACGCCGGTGATGTATTTCAGATTGAATTAAAGTAAAGTAGTGGCTTCATAACAAAGTCTCGTTCGCAACATGTCACAGAAACAATACAGTTATCAAGAAGTCGCCTTATGGCGGCTTTTTTGATATTTCCTCATAATAAATTTAGAAATTTGGTAACTATTTGACCTGATTGCACGTTATGTTTATGTAGTTATATATCAGGATAATTTTCACAGGAGGACTCACTCACCATGTTTAATAAACGTATACGCCAAACGAATACAGATTGGAAAAGAAAAGCATTCAGACCCGTTGTTGCAGGCTTTACTGCTGGAATGTTGATGGTTCATGGAGTCATAGGGGTATTTCCGTCTCAGGCACATGCAGAAGCATCGGATGTATCGATCCGTAACTGGTATTCGTATCATCGAATCACTGTACCTGAGATGAAACCTTCATGGACGGCGAAAGTAGATAACTATCTAGATATGAACGAGACGTACGCCCTAGTTAATGCCATTGCGGAAGAAGGGAAAGTATTCACGTTCGCAGGATCAAAGTTAATTGCACTCGATGCCAAAACAGGTAAACGGCTGTGGACTTACGGCAAAAATTTGACACCTTATATCACTTATCAAAGCGGCGTCCTTTACGGTATGAGCAGCGATCATAAACCTTATGCTTTGAATGCTCAGACAGGAAAAGCAAAATGGCAATCTGTCACATCCACCTGGATTGATACGTATCAACGTACTGAAGCTCTGATTCCAACGATGGACACTCTCTACGTGATTAAGGGAAGTACAACGTTTGCACTGGATATCAAGTCAGGCAAATTGCGCTGGAAAGCAGATGAACCATTAGGCGAAGGTCACGGTACTGAATATCTTGAAGAATCTAATGGTGTGGTGCTGAGAAGCTTTTTTGTCCAAGGGGCACTTACATCCATTCAGCTTAATGCATATGACAAGAAAACGGGCAAAAAGCTATGGGATCATTTTGGTCAGGGGCAAGCTCTTCAGATCAAAGACGGTCTTGTGTATTCGGTGGACACCTATTCTCCAATGCTGGAGGAATACGATTCGTCACCTGAACGCAAATGGAAGATCAATGCATACAACCTGAAGACCGGTGTGTTAAAAGGAAGTCAGGAGTATACGTGGAAAATGCCGGGAGACCCGCCGTATACGAATGGTCGAGGAGAGATACTTGTTCATCAAGACAAACTGTACATTGAACAGGGAGACAAGATAGCGGAGTATCCGTTGAATTCGACTAAGTCGGGAACAGCGCCCCTTCGAACTTTTCAGCGACCTTACGGGGACAAGATGGCGTTGCTTGGCATTGTACAGGAACGACTGATATACAAGAACCTCGACACCGGTGAACTCACAGGCATCAAGTTGGCTAATGGTCAAGAGGTTCAATGGCATGGGGATTCTCCCATTTCTCAGATGGATGTTTACGGAAAAGGAATGTATCGAGCGCAACGTAACGGGACTCTGCTTGCCATCAATGTGTTATCGGGTCAACCCGTCTTTCGAGTCTCCACCGAAGGAGATCTGCACAACACGACGTTGAAGACAAACGGAATGATCATTATCCAAGCCGAAGGCAAACTACTCGGCGTGAAGCTGCCAGCATCGCTGAAATAAGTGATTTTAGTTTAAGCTGCATCTGGCGCCGTACGAAAATCATGTGAGAAGACCGGATCATGGCATAACTCACTCATGATCCGGACTTTTTTATTTTTGCGCGTAAAACACCGCAAAGTCCAAGTGTTTGTATATGCAATCAACCACACGAAATCCAGTTTCCTCCAACCACACCAATTGATCCTCCAGCGTGGCATTGATATCGACCTTGCGTCTTTCGATCGAAGCCGAGATGGCTTCCTCAGACAAACCGCTCCGATGAATCACTTCTAACCAACGCTTGCGGTAATAGGTGTCCGTATCGGGGGTTCTTCCCTGAACCTGGTCTGCGTTAATGAAGCGCCCACCTGGTTCTAATAGCTGATGTACAGTTTCAAACACCTTTTTCTTGTCAGCGTGGGTGAGATGGTGAATGGACAGGGAGGAAATAATCATATCGTAGGAACTGTTAAAATCGTACTTGGAGTAATCCCCGACCACATACTGTACTTGGTTAGCATCAGCAAACCTTCGGCGTGCTCCTTCGAGCATTTGATCACTAATGTCAATCAGGGTTAGTCGCGCGTTGGGATACTTTTGCAGGACCAATCCGGAGAGCAGTCCCGTTCCTGCACCCAGATCAAGAATACGTGGAGAATCGAGCGGGCTTTCCATTAGATCCAGAGCCATTCCATAAAAATCATCAAAACAAGGGATAAGCTGCTTTCGCTGCACATCATAATCTTGGGCTACCTTATCAAACAGCTGCTTTACTGAGAATTCCATAGGCTCATCACTCCTTGAGGTTTTCTCCATATTTTACAAACTGGAAGAGATCAAGGGAAATATCGATTATGGATAAGTTCATAGGTTGGACTTATAGGTTCCGAGTCTCTGCCATGGGTAATAACATGTAAGCAGAGAATCAAGACAGGGAGGAATGAAGCTGATGTTTCAACCACGTTCTATTATGATGAGTATCTCGCTAATCGTTATGGTTCTTGCACTTGCAGCTTGCTCAGGTGGTAATGAACCTTCAGCTAGCCCTGAGCCATCGACACCAGCAGTTTCAACAGAAAGTGAGCAAGCATCTGAAACAAATGGAACAGAAGAAAATGTAACGGAGCGTCCGCAAACCGAGAGTTTTGAAATAATGACCGCAGATGGGAATCAATCACTAGAGGCGTCCTTACAACAAGGAGAAGGGTTTTCCTTGTACGTATTCGAGAAATTCACATTTGATGCTGCTCAAGGCCGTTTATCACTAACCAGTAACTCTGACTACTATGTGGATATTGAACCTTTGCCTGCGGATTATAATCTGGCAGAACTGGAGACTGCGGGCAAGGAAGAATTAGAAAACGCTGGTAAGGTATCCGACTATAGCGGAGAGCTGGTGGAGCACCCGCTTGGTTCCGCCGAGCTATATCTTCAGGCCTCTGGTGAAGAAGGGGTCCGTGATTATATGGTCTGGAAATCAGAAGAAGGAGATGCTTTTCTATTCCATCTTCATAACCCCAAAGGAGAAGAAGCTTCTGATTTTGCCAGTCCGGTTCTTGTGACCTTATCTACCGTTCAGCTCGATACGTAAGATCCATGAAAGTCGCCAACTTGGCGACTTTTTTGCTTTAGCAGATTGCACGCAGAAATAGGGAGGCAACATCAACTGGGGCTGGAGACGACAGGTGCATTTGTACAAGCTGGAGCATTGTGACCCCAATAACCACTAGTCACATCCCTAATGGCTAGATGAATATCATATATCAAACTACAGGAAAGTAAGGCGGCAAACTGCTGGTCTGGACAGTAAAAAAGATATGATGGATTGTAATGAGGGTACATTTCCATTTACAATAGAAGAATCATGTTCTTTTGAGAACGCAGGGAGAGAAAATCATGAATATTTTTGAGCATCAGATACCTATGGAAAAAGTGAAATTTAATGAACCGCTAAAAGAACACACGTATATTAAAATTGGGGGCAACGCAGATATTCTCGTTCATCCAACGACGATAGACGAAATTAAAAAAATCGTAGAGATTGCCAACATACATCAATTACCTCTGACGGTTATTGGCAAAGGGTCAAACGTCATTATCAAAGACGGGGGAATCAGAGGAGTCACTGTTTCGCTAAGTCATTTTGATCAGGTTAATGTTAGTGAGGACAACATCATTGCGCAAAGTGGCGCTGACATCATTGATGTCTCCAGACTTGCTTTGGACCACAGCTTGACCGGTTTGGAATTTGCATGTGGCATTCCTGGCAGTACAGGAGGCGCCTTGTATATGAATGCGGGTGCGTATGGCGGTCAGATTGCCGATGTGGTCAAACGTGCGACTGTAATCAACAAAGACGGCGCAGTAGTGGAGATCGCTCGAGATGAGATGAAATTTGGTTATCGAAATAGTCTCTTCAAGATGGATCACTATATCATACTGGAGGCCGAATTCGAACTCCAAAAAGGTAATAAGGATGAGATTGCAAGCAAAATGAAGGAATTAACGTTCCTGAGAGAATCCAAGCAGCCGCTTGAGTTCCCTTCTTGTGGAAGTGTATTTAAACGACCTGAAGGACATTTTGCCGGTAAACTGATTCAGGACTGTAACTTGCAGGGCACTCGTATTGGAGGCGCTGAAATCTCCATGAAACATGCAGGTTTTATCGTGAATGTGGATCACGCTACTGCCCAGGATTATATGGACCTGATCCAATTTATTCAGCAGAAAGTATATGATACGTTCCATGTTGAATTGGAAACCGAAGTGATCTTTTTGGGGGAATAATTTTATTGGAATCATTAGGAGGTCGCCTTTGGCGGCCTTTTTACGTGTGGGAATGGTACTGAAACAAGTATTCACATCCTAATTATGGTAATATTAGAATGATTTTAGTAATATTTCATCGTTATCATAAGGGAGTGTACATGGAGATGTTTAAGCGTAAGCGAAGAATTTTGCTAATCACTGCAATGGTGATTTTACTGTCGCCCCTGTTAGTTGGTACTTATATGTATATGAATGAACGAGCTGGAGGACTAGCCGATCAACGGATATCCGAAGTTTGGGGATTGAGTGAACCTATACATATTCCTATAGCGAACAGTCCTGAAGGGGCCGTTCAAGAATTTAGAGGCGAATTTTATACCTCCCAATTCATTCATAAGGAGGCTGTGGACGGGGGCGTGATTTTGTTTACGCACAAAAAGGGTCGGGAAAATAGCAGTAATCTTCAGATGGAGTATGTTCGAAAGAATATTTTCGGATGGAAATGGGTATGGGGCGGAGGATACTTCATTGAAGAATCAGTTGAATCCAAGTTTGCGTTGCATTATATGAGTATACCGAAACTGGAGCAAGTCTCCACTCCGTTTCCCATGTTATTTGGTAATATTCAAGATTCATCCATTAAACGTGTATCCGTAGAGACCCAGGAAAATGGAACAGTAATCGCGACCGAAGCAAAACTGGTTGAGGTGAGTCCGGGACATTTAATCTGGTATGTTTTCCTTCCTTCGTCAGCGGCTATCCCATATATAATTAAGGGATTTAACGAAGAAGAGAAGCTCATTACCCATGAACAAATTAAAGATGCCAATGACAGCGGATCGTTAACTCTGGGAAATGAGATAGGGACTCTCAAAGACATAAAGTGAAATGTAAACAACAGCATAATCACTTCTGAGGTCGCCTATGGCGGCTTTTTTTTGTCCAATGTAGTACCAACCATTCCGCCAGCGAATGAACCGATCCTGCAAACCCGTGTCACGCAAGGGATTGGCTCATGCTGTGGCTGATTGAACGATTGTTGCTGACCCCGCTCTCGCTTAACATGTGAACAGAGGAGCCTGCTCGTCATTCACCATCATTCTGTCAAAGGGGGCCCGCGATCGTATGGCTGAGCTGTCGGAAACATCAAAGCTGCAACCCGGGGTTACAGTCAATAGACCTGTCAAACCAAGTTATCTGCGTAACATTCGAAAACACTGGATGCTGTATGTCATGATCCTGCCCGGTATTTTGTTCTATATTATTTTCAAGTACATTCCACTGGGCGGAAGCGTAATCGCATTTCAGAACTTTCAGATTATGAAAGGTATATGGAGTAGCTCATGGGTAGGCCTGGATAACTTCAAGTTTATTTTTACGTATCAGGATTTCTATCATGTGCTTCGGAACACAGCTCTGATTGCCTTATACAAACTGGTGATCGGATTTCCGGCTCCCATCCTGCTGGCGCTATTGTTCAACGAAGTGAGAAAAATGCTTGCCAAACGCTTTTTGCAGAGTCTGTTTTATCTGCCTCATTTTCTCTCTTGGGTCGTTGTCGGGGGGATCGTGTTTGAGGTGCTGGCCTCAGGTGGTTTTGTAAACGCTGTCCGTGGATGGTTCGGGTTCGAACCGATCCTGTATATGCAGCAGGAGCAATATTTCCGACCTATTGTTGTGCTGTCCTCTATCTGGAAAGAGGTAGGTTGGGGAACGATTATATATCTCGCTGCGGTAAGTGGCATTGATCCCACGCAATATGAAGCGGCAGTGATGGACGGAGCGAATCGCTGGAAGCAGACGCTCTACATTACATTACCTGCGTTGTTCCCGACGATCTTAACCCTGTTCCTGCTGAATATTGGCAATTTTCTGGAACTTGGCTTTGATCAGATCTATAACCTGCTGACACCGATGACCTACTCGGTAGGGGATATCATTGAAACATATGTATACCGCTCTGGTGTCCTGCAAGGGCAATATAGCGTAACAACAGCGATTGGTCTATTTCAATCGGTGATTGGCTTCATTCTGCTCTGGGTCTTCAATCGGCTTGCGAGAAAATCAGGAGAGGGGTTGTGGTAATGATCAAGCAGACGATTGGAGAAAGGCTGTTCCAAACCGCCAACTATATCTTCCTGACGCTTGCAGCCTTTACGATGCTCCTTCCATTGCTACATCTGCTTGCAGTTTCCCTGAGTTCGCCGGTTGCGGCAGACTCCAAAGAAGTATTTCTATGGCCCGTCGGCTTTACTTTCGCGTCATGGAAACACATCCTTCAGAGCTCAGGCTTATGGCAATCGTTTGGTGTAACCGTATTCATTACGGTAGTGGGTACTGCGCTTAGTATGTTATTTTCTGTGTTGACCGCTTTTCCGTTGTCGCGCAGAGAATTCATGATTCGCAAACAAGTCATGCTGGGCATCGTAATTACGATGATTTTCAATGCCCCGATGATTCCATTCTTCCTGACGGTAAGGGAGCTGGGCATGATGAATTCCATCTGGTCCCTGATCATTCCTGGTGTAATTGGTACATTTAATATGGTCATTCTGCGTACCTTTTTCATGAGCTTACCCAAGGAACTTGATGACACAGCCCGAATTGACGGTTGCCATGACTTCCGGATTCTGTTTCAGATCTATCTGCCGCTATCCAAGCCGGTTCTGGCTACGGTCAGTCTGTTCTATGCGGTGGGATATTGGAACACGTTCCAGCGTGCGGTACTGTTCCTCCGTGATCCAGGGCTCTGGCCTTTGCAGATGAAGCTGCGAGCGTATTTAACCAGCCCGGAGGAACTGGCCCAGGTAAATATGTTTCTTGGGGATTACAACTTCAATACAACCACGTTAAAGGCAGCGACAATACTTTTTGCAAGCGTTCCCATTATTTTGGTGTATCCTTATCTACAGAAGTATTTTGTGAAAGGTTCATTGCTCGGATCACTGAAAGAATAAACCATGTCCAGGGGGATGATTCCATGAGAAAACAACTGAGTCGCAAGATGGTGCCGCTAATGCTCAGTCTAGCCATGCTGTTGGTCGCTGGTTGTGGCTCCGCTACTACGAATTCCGGAAATGACGCTGGTAACGGCGAAGGCAGTGGTGGAGCTGTAAAAGTCAAAGTATTCAAAAGCCATATGGGCGTTGGTAGCTTGCCAACTGCGGATAATCCGCATGTGAAATACATCGCTGAACAGACGGGAGTCCAGTATGAACTCATTACAACGCCTCCCGGTTCGGAGCCATCCGAATACTTGAACCTGATGATTGCCTCGGATGAACTGCCAGATATCCTGCGTCCGATTGGAGGCATTGAGCAGACACTGATTCAGCAGGGAGGCGCGTTGCCACTGGATGAACTGCTGCCTGAATATGCACCCCATGTGTGGGAAAGTATTCCTCAGGAAGCTTGGGATATCGTACGCTCTGCTTCCCCTGATGGCAAAATCTATTATGTGCCCAAGGTATTCCTTGTGCCTGAACGTTCACCGTTAATTCGTCAGGATTGGGTGGATAAGGTGGGCATGGAGATGCCAAAGACCACTGATGAATATGTCGAGCTACTTACAGCTTTCCGTGACAAGGACCCGAATGGCAACGGCAAACCGGATGAACTGCCAACAAGCGGCAGGGAATTCGGCAGATGGATGGACCATCTGTTTGCGATGTTCGGGGTAGCGATGTGGGAAGGGTATCCCGAATGGGATGAATACGATGGAAAAATCCAGTACGCAGGGACTACCGACAATATGAGGGAAGCCATCAAGTTCATTCGCATGTTATATGTGGAAAAACTGCTGGACAATGAAACCTTCCTGAACAAAGGGGAAGTGTGGCAGGCCAAAATCAATAACAACCTCGTAGGCAGCTGGTACCATTTGCCTGCAAATGTGCGAGATCGGTACAATGCGATGCTGACCCAGGCTCCAGATGCTTACATTGCAGCAATGCCGCTGCCCAAAGCCGAAGGATTTGAAGCTTTTGTCACCCAGAAGAGCATGGGTGAACCGGAATGGATGATTCCGGCCACCAAACAGGATAATGCGCCAAATGCGCTGAAGTTACTGGACTTCTTTTATAATCCTGAAAATGATGAGTTTGGTCGCTTCGGTATTGAAGGTGAGCAGCATGTAGTCAAGGATGGACGCAAAGTCATTCTTCCACCTGCTGACAACAAACCGCTTGCCCTCGGTATGAAGAATCTCACTACAGCAGAAGACATGAATAAGCGGATTGAAGAGACATATCCGGAAGATCAGCAACAGATGGTCAAAGACATGTTCGAAGTCAGTACTGCCGATGCACGGCAAATTGCAGGTGACGGTCTGCCAGCCTCTGTGTATGAAGGCTTTCCTGATATTCAATCCCACAAGCTGTTCCAGGAGGTATTGACCAAGATTGTCATCGGCGAGCTGCCGATCGAGGCTTATGATGAATATGTGAAGAAATGGAATGCTTCCGGGGGCGAAGTGGTCACCCAGCGTGTACAGGAATGGTATGAGAAGGTGAGAAAATGAAAAAGAGATATGCCCTATGCGGGGTCAGCGGCAGAGCATTGGGACAATTTGCGAAACCAATTCATGAGCTGTTCTCTCATAATTCAGAGGTTGTCGCTCTGCTGGATACCGATCCTGCACGGTTTGAAGTCTATCGTACCCGTTTCCCTCAGCATACAGAAGTAGCGGTATATGGCGCATCGGATTTTGGGGTCATGGTCGATGAGACTCGGCCAGACTGTATCATCGTGGCTGGCAGGGACGATACCCATGCCCATTATATTGTTGCCGCGTTGGAGCAGGATCTCGATGTTATCACCGAAAAGCCAATGACGACTACAGGCGCTGATGCCAGACGCATTCTGGAAGCAGAAGCAAGAAGTAAGGGCAAAGTCATCGTAACTTTTAATTATCGGTATATGCCGATCCACATGCGCATTAAGGAATTGATTCAGGAGGGGAAACTCGGTCGCGTCACTTCCATAGACCTTAACTGGTATATCGATACCCATCACGGCTCCAGTTATTTTAAACGCTGGAACCGTGAGCGGGCATTCTCGGGCGGTCTGTCGGTCCATAAAAGTACCCACCACTTTGATCTGGTCCAGTGGTGGATCAATCAAAAGCCAGTTGAAGTTTTTGCCTATGGAGCACTGAACTATTACGGGGCTGAAGGCGAATGGAATCCGGCACAGGAGGACGGAAGACATTGCCGTACATGCCATGTCTCAGAAGATTGCGCCTATTATTCCCGATGGACGTCCCGCAGTCGTCAGATCCGGGTACCGGATGACCATCTGAACCAACTCGGTACAGCAAGCCAGCAGGAGTTTCCGTACACTTCATACCGTCCCGACCAGTGTATCTTCGATTCCACCATTGAGATTGAAGACACGTATGCCGCAACCGTGAAATATAGCGGCGGCGCGCTGATGAGTTATTCGGTCAATTTCTCCCTTCCATACGAAGGGTACCGGTTGGCGGTAAATGGCACGAAGGGCAGGCTAGAAACATTGGAGTATCATATGCCGGCCCGGACGCCTTTTCCCACACCTGTCCAGACGATCGATTACTTTCCGCTCTTTGGTTCAAAAGAAACGATCCATGTTGTTCATCGTGAAGGCGGACATGGAGGAGGAGATCCACTGCTGCTGGAGGATATTTTCCTCGGCGAAGATAAGAGACGCCCTTACCGAATTCTGTCTGGTGCTGAAGACGGCGCTTATTCCGTTGCCGCTGGAGAAGCAGTATGGCGATCTGTGGAAGAGCATCGGCCTATTTCCATAGACGAAGTGCTGGGTGGTTGGAACAGCAGAGTGCCCACGCACAAAGGGAGGGAGAAGTGACATGAGCAGACATGTTTATTTCGAACCGGAGGAGAGTATGGCTTATCAGAGTGGTGAAGACGTTATGCACGCCCTGATGAGCATTGCGGGAAGGTATATTGGAGCCAATCCTCCGCATCCCCCGGTCTACAGAGTAAGCAGATCAGGACCGGTGCGTAAGTGTGAGGATCACCGCTACGTCTTCCCACTGGGGGATATGTTTCCCAACATGAGGAAAGGTCAACAGGTCTATACTTGGGCGAAACTTTGGAGCGACAGTGATCAGGATTTTGTTTTTCATATCACCTGCTTCGGACCTGTTAGGCTATATCATAATGGGGTGCTGATCTATGGTTCTGCACCTGAAGAGGAATATCCAGCGGTTCCTGTTCTGAAACTGAAATGTGGACTGGTCAGAGGCTGGAATCATTTCGTTCTTGAATTCAAATCAGGCAAAATAGGGGTAGGTGGCCAGTTTGGCACCGGCTCCCGGAAGAACAGACCACTTCACTTTATTGTGCCTACACTCGAACGTGATGGGGAAGAAGGCTGGCTTTACACAGCGCCATTGGATATTCCGTTGTCGGAAATCCCATCTGGCCCCATGCGAGAGAAGGCCACTGGCGTTAACTGGTTGCCTCGGGAGGAAGACCCCGAGAAGCCATCGTCTTATGGACAGTTGGCACGGATGTATGGACTGACGAGTGGCATGTCTGCTTATGCTTGGACGAAGATAAATGGTAGGAATTGTGGCAAGGAGACTGTGCTAATCTCCGGCGAGGCCTACAGCCCGATTGAGTTCTCGGTGGACGGCAAGGTAGTATTCCATCAAAAGCAGGCAGGACGCTTCCGTTTCGAGCTGCCATTGTCTGCTGCCGTGCAAGATCTGACAGCGAACTGTACATGTGGAGATCGGGATTGGGGATTCCGTATGGATACAACTACAGATGAGATGTTGATGCCTGCACTGGATGTGAAAGGGCACAGAGGCAAGTGGCTTTTCATAGGTCCTTTTCAAGCGGAACAGGAGATTGATCTGGGTTCCTGCCAGAAAATGAAACGGACTATTCTTAGTGGAACAGGTGAAGACGTATACTGGCGAACAGAGCTACCAGGCGGAGAGGTACGTCCATTTTTGGAAAATGAATGGTTCGGCCGATGGAACTATCCTCTAGGCGTCACGTTATACGGATTACTTCAGCTTGGCAAAGTGGGTCAGCGATCGGATATTCGAGATTACGTGCTGAATCACATTGAATTTGCCTCTTCACGTTTCAGCTACTCCTTATGGGACAGAGAACGTTATGGTGCAGCTGGGCTGAATAATCAGCTCTCCCATATCGACAGCCTGGACGATTGTGGTTCTTTCGGTGCCACCATGCTGCTTGCCGATCGGGAACGCAAGTTGGACGGCGTTTCAGAGACGGCAGCTCATATCGCTGACTATATTTTGCATCAACAGTCCCGTCTGGAAGATGGCACTTTATACCGCAAGATTGGTGTCTCCAGATCAATGGATAACACGATGTGGTGTGATGATCTGTATATGAGCACCCCGTTCCTGTGCAGGTACGCCGAATGGTCGGGTGACGATAAGCTGCTGGATGAAGCGGCAAGACAGGTTCTTTTGTATAAAAAGTATCTGTACATTCCAGAACGTCAAATCATGTCTCATGTATTCGATGTGGAGCGAGGTGAGCCAACACAGACCCCGTGGGGCCGTGGCAATGGCTGGGTGCTGTTCTCTTTGTCGGAGCTGCTGACGGTGCTTCCTCAAGAGCATTCATCGTATACAGCTCTCATTCATTTTTACAGGGAATTGTGTGAAGGGTACTTGGCATTGCAGGGCAGAAACGGATTGTGGCATCAGGTATTAACGGACCCGGAGTCTTATGAGGAAACATCCTGTACCTCCATGTTCATCTATGCATATGCCCGGGGTGTTCGAATGGGCTGGCTTTTAGATCCGAAACCGTATGCACAAGCGGCGCATCAAGGGTGGAAGGGGCTTTCAGAGCGCACAATTGATAAAAGAGGCAATGTATACGGCGTATGTCGTGGCTCCAGCTACTCCTTCACGAATCACTATTACAAGCATGAACTGGGATGGAATCTGAATGATACCCATGGGATCGGCATTGTACTTCTTGCTGGGCTTGAAACTATTTCCATGCAGGAATGGCAGACAAACACGCCGATTTTCGCAGCGGAAAGGGTCGGAACACCGGAGAAATTGGAGGAATCATCTTTTTAGAGGGAGAAAATAGGCTGTTGGACCGGGTCGTATTGGGCATATGGGAACGGTATAATATCGGTATATTGCATATGAGGTGGGATAATTGTGACCCTTTCCTTCTTGAAGTGGCTAAAATTCAATGTCACTAATACCCAGACCCGGCTGCTGCTGATTCTGACTGTTGTTGTCTTCATGATTATTATTGCGGTGGGGATGACGACGTATTATTCTTCCAAGTCGGTGTTACAGCAAGAATTAAGTGAGCCGCAACACCAGATGCTGCGTATCAGCATGAATGATATTGATGAAGTGATCCGGGAAAGTGACCAGATTGCAGTGAAAATTGCACTGAACAGTAATGTATACCGATTTCTCACCAATGAAGTACAGGGATCATACCGCAATATTACGGAACTGGTACAATTTCTGGAAACCTTAATCAGTAGTACGTCCTTTATTAAGAGCGCTTACATTTATGATATGAATCGGGAGAGCATCGTTGCCTTCCCACAAGGTTACAGCTCCAGCAAGGTTTATTTCCCGGATTCGGATTGGGTTGGCGTTGCGGATGAACTTGAAGAGCGTCCCATGCTGGTCAAGCAACGTGAGATTTCCACTTCTTCTGGTGCGTCCATGCCGCAAATTACACTTTACCGAAAAATAATGATCGCTGGCGAGTTGAAAGGGATTATCGCAGTCAATTTCAAGACAGAGCAGATGTTCGAGCACATGCTGCTCTCATCCGTCTCCGACCTTGACAGCCATCGGTTCATCCTCGACACCAACAACCAGCCTTTATATGATCTCGGCAACTATGCTGTTGGAGAGGAAGCGGTCAGTCATGTGCTCACCCAACTGGACGGTGAAAAGCTTGGTGAGTTTAAGCATGAAGGTAAGCTTTTACTGGCTTCACAGGTCATTTCACCGTACACCGGATGGCGCTATCTGTCCGTGATATCACAAGACAGTCTGCTGGCTAATGCACAGAAGATCCGCAATATTGTCTTTATCGTATCTCTGTTGGCTCTTGCAGCAGGAGCGGCTACGATCACATTTTACAATGCAGCTGCTTTTAGACCGGTAAGACGCATGAGGCAATTACTGAGTGGGTACGACCAGGAGAGAATCCATCCGGAACAGATCGATCTGGAGAAAATAACGGGTCAATTGTTAACGGATCATGCTCAGCAGGCCATTAATCTCAGGCAGACCCTTCCGGAAGCTTCATCCAAATTTCTGACGGATATTTATAACGGACATATGACAGGAAGTCGGGAAATTAACGAGAAATGGTGCCGTTACTTCAAGGATTGGAGCGATGAGTCACTATCTATTGCCATGTTGTCGATTGACAATTATCAGGCTTGGTGTGAACGCTTTACGAAGTCGGATCACTCCCTGCTGAAATTTGCCATTGGTAACATCATTGCTGAACTGTTGTCTGGACAGTGGCGAGTGTTATCTGCCGATCTGGGCAGAGACCGGATGCTCGTAATGCTGCAACCACTTGATTCTGGCGGGGGAATGAGCGTAGCGACAGCAATACGAGAGACGATTGGCATGATTCCCCGCTTACTCAAGTTTCAGGTGTCGAGCGGTGTAAGCGGGGGGCACGACGGACTCATGCGACTTCAGCGAGCCATGCATGAGGCGGAGAGTGCGCTGGATTACAGATTGTACCGGGGGTATGAGCGAGTTATTTCGTTTGAAGAGATCTCGGGTCTGCAACCGACCGGGAATACATCGGAAGAACATGAATTCATGACTCAACTGACGGAGACCGTTGAAGCAGGCAGAGGCGAAGAAGCCCTAAGGAATTTTGACAAAATAATCGGTCGAATGACGCACGAGCAATGGCAACCTTCATCAGCGCTGGCTTTTCTTGAAGCTGTTGCAGCTACACTTGAACGAATTCGCCTAAAGCGGGAGACAGAAGGTTGCGGACTCGAAATGGTGGATATGCGGACCATGCATCTGGAGGCTGTCTGTGAAGTGCTGCGAAGCCAGATCGAAGGTTTGGCTGATTGGTTCGGTAGCCTTATGCTCAGCAAGGATTTCATACTGTGCCAACAGATGATTACGTTTATGAACAAGCATCTGGAAGACCCGGTAAGCATTCAGGAGATTGCCGAGCATGCCGGGATCGGAAGCAGTTTGGCAAGCCAGTTGTTCAAGCAGGAGATGGGTGATACCATCCACGGATATTTCACTAAACTTCGGATGGAACGTGCCTGTGAACTATTGCTGGATACGGATTACAGAATTTCCGAGATCGCAACGATGGTGGGTTATCAGCATGAGAACAGCTTTATTCGTGTGTATCGAAAATACAAAGACATTACACCAGGTAAGTACAGAGAAATAATGCGAAGCCGCAGCGGTGTACTACGGGAATCTTGACCCATACTTGAACCCATAGAATGACAAGGAGGCAGACCCATTGATGGATCGACAATCAGTTGTCAGAAGAAATCATCCGGTATTAACGCAGCTTGAGCCGAGATCGCCTTTATCGGTGGGTAATGGAGAATTTGCGTTCAGCGCTGATTTTACGGGACTTCAGACGTTTCCAGATCTGTATGAAATACCTCTCGGTACACAATCCAACTGGGGTTGGCATTATACAGGCGGTCATCACGTATTCGGAGATGAGGATATTGTCTATCAGGTATTTGAGACATATGGCCGCAAAGTCTTATATCCCATGAAGCCGGAAGACAAGGATGAAGCCTATCACTGGCTTAGGCAGAACCCGCATCGACTTCAGCTTGGACGCATTTCATTTCGTTTGCTAGGAGAAGATGGCCGGGAGACGGACGTCACCCATGTCCTCCCGGTACGTCAGGAACTGAATCTATGGACTGGAATTCTGCACAGTGAATTTACCGTGCAGGGGGAAGAAGTGCGTGTAGAGACAGCCTGTGACCCACGGTTAGATTGTATCGCCATTCGTGTACAATCCGGCTTAATCCGTAAACAGCGTCTGCAACTGTTTATTGTATTTCCATCCCCTGATATGACACACCGGAGCTGGTCAAAATCAGTATTCCCCGACTGGAATGAACATGACAGACATTCTACTGTGTTGACACCGGTCACTTCGACTTCCGCATCATTGAAACGTGTGCTGGATGAAGATGAGTATGCATTGGAATGGATCTGGGACGCAGGCAAGCTGGAACAGACGGGAACTCATGAATTCACACTATCTCCCGAGGCCGTACCAGACTCGGACATCTGGTCGTGCAGTGTATCTTTTGCTGCACATAAGCCGGAAACCTTGCCAGCAGATGCAGTGTTGCGATCAAGCTCGGTCCACTGGAATCAGTTCTGGAACGATGGCGGAGTGATTAATTTTGAAGGCAGTTCAGATCCGCGTGCCGCCGAACTGGAGCGCAGAGTAGTCCTATCCCAGTTCCTGAGTGCGGTGCACAGCGGTGGTTCCTTGCCGCCACAGGAGACCGGATATATGTACAACAGCTGGTTCGGCAAAATGCATCTGGAGATGCATTGGTGGCATGCAGCGCATTTTCCGCTCTGGAATCGGACCGATTTGTTGTGCAAGAGTATGGACTGGTACCTCACCATCCTGCCAGAAGCCCGCGAACTGGCACGCTCTCAAGGTTATGTCGGCGCGCGATGGCCCAAAATGGTGGGTTATAACGGGCATCAGACTCCGTCGCCGGTAGCTCCGGGATTGATTTGGCAACAACCACATCCCACGGCACTAGCTGAGATGTGTTATCTGTCCCGGCCTGATCCTGCCATGTTAACAAGATATAAGGATATCGTATTTGAAGCGGCTGACTTTATGGTGTCTTATGCCCACTGGGATGGGAAAAGGCAAGCGTATGTGCTAGGTCCGCCGCTTATCCCTGCGCAGGAGAATCACGCCATGAACGATAGTTTGAATCCACCCTATGAACTGGAGTACTGGAAATTCGGCTTGGAGATAGCCATCTTGTGGGCAGAGCGTTTGAATCATCCAGTCAATCCAGACTGGCGAAGAGTGGCTTCGCACATGGCTAAACCTCGACATGAGAACGGCGTGTATCTCGCACACGAGAATTGTCCGGACACTTACACCGTTAAGAACCACGATCATCCCTCGATGGTTGGAGCACTTGGACTATTGCCAGGTTCATTAATCGATCCGGAAATCATGAGAAATACGTTGCTCAAGGTCAAAGAGTGCTGGGACTGGGAATCCGCCTGGGGTTGGGATTTTCCAATGTGCGCGATGACCGCAGCCAGATTGAATGAACCAGAGCTTGCGGTGGATTTCCTGTTGATGGATGCCACGAAGAACACGTATTTGCCTAATGGACACAACTATCAGAGAGCGGGGTTGTGGGCATATCTTCCCGGGAACGGAGGTCTCCTAACCGCTGTCGCCATGATGGCTGCCGGCTGGACAGGGGCAGGAGAACAAGCGAATCCAGGATTTCCACGGGATGGAAGCTGGACTGTGAAGTGGGAAGGTCTTCATCCTTTGATGTAATCATCAGAACGTTAAACCCCGAAAGAACGGTACAGATGGCCTAATCCATCAGAAGGAGGATTTCGATATGGTTGGAACTTCGACAAAGTCAGTGACACAGGAACGAAGAATGTCTGTCAAAATAGCAGATACCTTGCTTTCCGAATGTCAGAATGGCAATCATCCCAAGATTGCAGGCAAATGGGGCTATGTGGGCGGAATGACGCTGATGGCACTGGAACGCGCCGCCGAATGGAATCAAGAATCCCGCTACGCGGAACTTGTTTCGCGTCACATGGATGAGCTCATCGAGAATGACGGCACCATTCGGACCTACCGGTTGAATGATTACAACCTGGATATGATCAATGAAGGCAAAAATCTGTTCAGCCAGTGGAAGAATTCCGGCAATGACAAATATGTTAAGGCGATTCAGCACCTGGTTGACCAGCTTAAAGGACAGCCCCGGACAAGTGAAGGTGGATTCTGGCATAAGAAAATATATCCGTTTCAGATGTGGCTGGATGGCATTTATATGTCTTCACCCTTTTTGGCGGAATATGCGAGCACCTTCGATCATCCCGAGAGCTTCGATGAAGTGGCACGACAGATTTTGTTGATCGAGCAAAAGACTCGTAATCCGCGTAATGGCCTACTCCATCATGCCTGGGATGAGAGCAGGGAACAACGTTGGTGCGCTCAAGATACTGGTCGATCCGTTCATGTTTGGGGCCGGGCCATGGGATGGTATGCAATGGCCGTGGTGGATGCACTGGAGCACTTTCCCGTGGATCACCCACAGCGCGGACAGATCATGGGCATATTTGAACGAATGGCCCATGCGATTGCTCATGCTCAGGATCATGATAGTGGACTCTGGTACCAAGTGATGGATCAGAACGGAAGAGCAGGAAATTATCTGGAAGCCTCTGCTTCCTGTATGCTGACCTATGCACTCGCCAAAGGCCTCCGATTACATTATCTGGCTGAACTGGACCGTGAAGTCGTTGATCATGCCTATGCAGGCATATTGAAGCGGTTGGTCACTGAAGATGAAAAAGGGGTGCATCTGCACCACATCTGTCATGGTGCCGGACTCGGTGGGAAGAAGTATCGGGACGGTTCTTATGAATATTACATCAGTGAACAGGTCGTTAGCGATGTGCAGATGGGCGTAGCCCCATTCCTGCTAGCCAGTATTGAGATGGAGAGACTTGGGGCGGAAGAAGCGTGAATCAACACACAGACCATACAGATACAACAGGCATACGGTCGGACAGGAACAAGATGTTGCTGAAATATCCCTCTTCCTGGTGGAAAGGGATGTGGCGAGAAGCGCTACCTTCCGGAAACGGTAAACTTGGTGCTTCAGTGCAAGGCGGAATTCAAGCGGAGACCGTTCTCTTGCAGCACAGTGAATTATGGCATTGGGGGCGCAAAGATGAGCTGCCCGATGTCAGTCATACCTTATCAGAAACCCGTAAGTTAATGGATGAGGAACAATATTTGGAGGCAAGCTGGCATCTGACCCGTACACTGCAAGCAGAAGGTTACACGTCCAGGTTGTCCTCCCGATATCCACTGGCTACAATGACGGTGGGCATGACGTGTAATAACGCTTTTCGCAAATATCACCGGGAACTGGATATGGACACAGGGGAAGTTCATGTGCGCTGGCAGGACGGAAGTCACAACTATACAAGAAGTCTGTTCGTCTCACGTGCAGACGATTGTATTGTCTATGAGATCCAGACTCATAGAGTGAAAGATGGAGTAAGTGCGCAGGGAACAGGTTCGGCTGGGCATTCATTGCTGTCGGGGACGATAGGCCTGCTATTCCCACAGGGCGACCGGGTGAGAGAAGACGATGAGTTCAACGTACTAAAGTCGTCTATTACAATGAGAAACGACCAGGATGATCGTGGAGAATACCTGTGCTATGGCGGGCAGAATGACGATGGACAGGACTACGGAGCAGTGCTGCGACTGATCCAATTGAACGAAATACCTGGTGCGAGTCATGATCAACAAAAGGAAAGCGAACCTAACGAAGACATGCTTAGCAGGCAACTTCATTTCCATACCTCTGGAAAAGTGCTTGTACTTGTTAAAATGTTTGCTACGGGCAGACGAGCGCAGGAATGGACACGGTTGAAGCAGGAACTCGCATCGCTTGAGAGCGACTACAATACGTTGCTGAATCGGCATATCTCACTGCATCAACCGTTGTTTCGGTCCGCTGATCTTGATCTGGATGATGAAACGGATGACGGGCGCTGTAATGAAGACTTGCTTCTGGAAGCCTATGAAGGTGAAGCACCTACAGGGTTCGTGCGCAAAATGTGGGCCTATGGTCGATATCTATTTATCAGCGGAACCTCTGAACATAGCGGATTGCCATTTGGATTATACGGCTTGTGGGGTGGAGATTATCGTTTGATCTGGGGCCACAATATGGCGAATGAGAATGTGCAAATGATGTACTGGCACACTGCGGTAGGTGGTTTATCCAATCTGAATCGTTCGTTGTTCCGCTATTACAACGGATTAATGGATGACTTTCGGGACAATGCCCGCAAGCTATATGGCTGCCGCGGGATTTACATTCCCGCTGGAACAACACCGGGTATCGGGGTGCCTAACCAGATTGTTCCGGTAATCATGAATTGGACGGGAGCAGCAGGATGGATCGCCAGACATTATTATGCACATTATCAGTTCACTGGGGATAAGCAGTTTCTGCTGGAGGAAGCCTTGCCCTTCATGAAGGAGGCCCTTCAGTTCTATGAAGATTTTCTGGTGCTGGGTGAAGACGGAAAGTATAAAATATACCCGTCTGTTTCGCCAGAGAATACACCTGAGAATTTTATGCCTAAGCATGGACAGCCACTGGCCCACCCTATGCCTACAGCCATCAATGCGACTATGGACGTTGCCATTATTAAAGAACTGCTACAGCATGTCATTGCAGCCAGCCGACTAGTCAGTGTGCATACGACTATGATTCCGTGTTGGGAAGCCATGCTAGAGCGTATGCCTGATTATCTTCTTCAATCGGAGGGAGCTGTGAAAGAATGGCTGCATCCTGCTTTTGAAGATCGACGTGATCATCGTCATCTATCGCACCTGTATCCTGTATTTCCAGGACAGGAGGTCACCCGTGAAGAACAGCCAGAATTGTTTCAGGCTTTCGAGATAGCAGTTGATCAGCGAAGGCTTGGTGCTCAGAGTGGCTGGTCCCTTGCACATATGTCGTCCATATATGCTCGACTTGGCAATGGTGAGCGGGCGCTGGAAAGTCTCGATATTCTTGCGCGCTCCTGTGTACTGAGTAATGGGTATACCTTGCATAATGACTGGCGCAATATGGGGGTATGTATGTCCATGCCTGCAGCTCCGATTCAGCTGGATGCCAACATGGGCTGGGTTAATGCAGTACAAGAAATGCTGCTCTATGTGTCAGAACATCGCATCAAGCTGCTGCCGGCATTGCCAGAACGGTGGGTACGAGGTTCCATTCATGACTGGTGCTTACCAGGAGGTAGAATATCCTGTACATGGAATCGGAGCTCGGGCTTCTTCCGGGCAGAACTTGTCGCGGATCGGCGGATCAATACGAAGCTTCATATTCCTGAATGGGTGAAAGGAGGCGAGATGCTCAGCAGAACTGCCTGCCTATGTGAACTTGATGAGAATGGCATCTATGAGCTTGAAATTGAAGCTGGAGGGGAACTAGTGCTGGAACAGATAGCAGTATTTGATGCATAAGACGTATAAAGAGTCGCCATTTTGGTAGCCTTTTCTACGTGTAGGTTGATAGTTGATTAGGATACTTTTAAGGTTGTGAGCAGTTGACGAGTACATTAGCACAGCAAAAAAACAGCGGCATTCGAAGACTTTATGTACGAGTCTAAGATTGCTGCTGTTTTACGGTTAGAGAATGAATAGTTAACTGGACTTTGAATCACCTGCGGTTCGATTGGCCTTCACATATTTGAGCTGAGCAACGATGATGACGCTGATGATGACCAGCAGGAACCACGAACTGATCTTACTAAAGCTAACCAGCTGCCACGCATCATGCTGATCTGGATATTTCCAGGCATTGAAGAATGTAGCGATGTTCTCTGCAGTCCAGATGAAGAAACCGACAATGATAAAAGCGAGCGATAACGGCATTCGATAGGTCGTTGCTCGTACCCGGTAGATAATCCAGGTTTTCCAGAAGACAATAAATACAAGCGCAGTCAGCCACCAGCGAAAATCAGGAATAAAATGATGGGTGAAAAAGTTGATATAGATCGCTGCTCCGAGCAGAATGGAAGGTGCAAAACCAGGCCATCCGGTCATGTCCATTCGCAGTCTTCGCCACACCTGACACATAAAACTGGCTACACTTGCATACATGAATCCACTATAAAGAGGGACTCCCAGGATTTTGGTGTAAGCTGGCTCAGGGTAAGACCAAGATCCCATCCATACTTTATAGATCTCCAGCACCAGGCCAATAATGTGAAATACACAGATGACCTTGATTTCATCCCGAGTCTCCAAGCCGCTTCGATACATCAGGTACTGCACAGCGAGCAATACAAGCAGAATGGCATCATATCGATGAAGGAAAGGGATCGGAATTACGCTGGATAGGGCCAGTGTTCCAAAGATCGCTACGGGAAATATGCAGCTCATCGCCTGATGATAGCCGAAATGAAGTAGTTGTATTAGAGATTTCAAGTCAAGTTTAACTCCTTTCCAAACATGTTTGAGCACAATTTAATGATATGAATTAAGGGTGTTCATCATGGGCGTTTTTTTGCCTACACTCCATCATATAGAGATCATCGATGAATAAAAAGAGAAAAAAACACGCTGATCTGTTCTTGTTTTCAAATGTAAATGAACCCTCTTCATTGATAATGATTTTCATTTAGATTAAAATAAGAGAATAAAACATGTTATCATGTCTTGCATAATGTGAGGCATGCGACTATCAGGAGGAGTTATTATGTTGATTCAAACTCGAAGCATCATTGTCAAAAAGGGAAATAGCGATAAGGTCGTGGAACGTTTCAGTGGTCCAACTCCGGTTGTGGACATGCCCGGTCTGATTGATTTCAGTGTCATGGTTAACAAGAAAAATGCAGAGAACGAAGAAGTGATGGTCATCATACGCTGGGAATCGGAAGAAGCATGGAAGAACTGGGAGAAAAGTGATGTACATCTCAAAGGCCACCGTGAGAAAAGAACACAGGAGAAACCGGATTATCTGATAAGCACAACTGTAAATATGTATCAGGTACAGACGGTGAAGACAGGCAGCGGCAGTTCTGAACAAGGACTATAGGTAGTTCATCCCAGAGTTGCCCGATTCTAATAGAAGGCTCTATGATCAGGTGGCATGGTCCTTCCATGTATATTCTCTCGTGGTTATGTTAAAATGAAATTCGAACAATTACATTAGACAAGGAGGCCGCCATGCAACCGATAAAACCTCAAGACATTCAGCTCCGGATCAATAATCTTGCTGATCAGGACTTATACGTACATCTAGAACTCACGTCAGGTGCTTACGCACAACACATGGACAGTACAAGACATCCAGCATCGGCATTCATTACCAATGCGGCCATTCGATATACGAAGGGTTCCATCTCAGGTACAGGTCCTTACCGGGTTGGTCTGAAAACAACTCAAGGTTGGATCTACGCCGAAGGCCTTACACACATTGATGAGCAGGAAGAAGAAAGACTGATTCTAGCTGGTCACGACAGCCAAGGCAAGCTGGTTGTGGCGTTACAACTGAGTCGGGAGATGTTCTAATGAAAGCGGAGGACGGAATAACCATGAATACTACACATAACGAGCATGAGCGCATCTTGGTAGTGTATCCACATCCAGATGATGAAGCTTTCTCTGTATCGGGAACGTTAGCCAAATACATAGATGGCGGTGCCCATGTAACCTATGCTTGTCTAACACTTGGCGAGATGGGGCGAAACATGGGGATTCCTCCATTTGCCAACAGAGTAACGTTGCCTGCCATCCGTAAACAGGAACTCATCGCAGCTTCTGAAGCGATAGGTATTCAGGACCTCAGGATGCTGGGTTTCCACGATAAAATGCTGGAGTTCGAAGATCCACAGTTACTGGAAGGCACCATCATGGCGCTACTTAAGGAGTTAAACCCTACGCTGGTCTTCACTTTCTATCCAGGGTACAGCGTACATCCCGACCATGATGCGACGGGAGCCGCTGTCATTCGTACCATTGCTCAACTTCCTGTGGCTGAGCGTCCGGTGGTTCACTGTGCGGCGTTCGCTAACAATCAGGAACAGTATATTGGCAAAGCGGATGTATTCGTTGACGTAACTGGATTTTTGGACCAAAAAATGGCATCCATTCGTGCCCATCGTTCACAGTTCCAGGCAGCAGAGCTTGTAGGAGACCGTGAGCTGAATAATGAAGAAATCAAGAAACGTTTTGGCAAAGAAACATTTTGGACCTATCCATTTGAATAATATAATTGCTTAGAAGTCGCCTATATGGCGGCTTTTTTTTGGTTTACATCACAATATCGACACATAAATGGGGCGTCTATAGCCTAATTGAGCTATATGGAAAAAATATCGTTTTAAGTACACTATGATCAGGAATGTGGTAACGCTTCATTTGTTGCTGAGCTTCAATGGATGAGAGTCATGAGATGTTAGATTTTAAGTGGAATGGAGGGATGGTGTGTACAACCAACGTATATATGGGATTAACGCAAGACTCGTTGAATGCATTGCCACAGCAATAAGCAACTGTAACAAGAAGCCAGAATTGCGCGTGAAGATTCATGGGTAATCCTTGGACAGAGCTAGATGAGTTCGGCATATGCAACAAAAGAAGGGTTCTGGTTTTGATTTTTCTGATAGGAATGATGATACTTCTACTCTTTCTTCCGCACGGTGCGATCAAGGCCTCTTCTGGACATCGGGACCTCATTCCCTTGCAACCGATGATTGACCGTGCTGTCCCTGGAGACGTCATTCAGCTTGAAGCAGGTCGCTATTCGGGCCCTGTAATCATTGATAAGAGCATTACCATTCAGGGCGATTCTACGGTCATCGTAATGAATACGGAGGCCACTTCTACGGTAACCATTCGTTCGGATGGGGTGAAGTTGAGTGGGTTTACGATTGAACATGATGCAAATGAAGCGACCGCAGCGATTCAGGTGGAAGCAAAAAACAGTGAGATCACCGATCTGCATATTCAGACCCAAGGCTTTGGAATGATTATCCGGAATTCGATTCAGGCGACGATTCAGCGGAACAACATTACTTGGATCGGGGCGAATACTGCTTCCAGCAGCCAGAAGGGGAATGGCATCGATCTGTACAACTCGCATGACAGCTACATTGAAGCCAATGAGATTACCGGCATGAGAGATGGAATCTATCTGGAGAACAGTCGCAAGTCTACGGTGCAAAATAACAGGCTGTTACATACAAGGTATGGCATTCATTGTATGTACATTGACGGCTCTTCTGTCATGGATAATACAGGAGAAGAGAACATGACAGGTGCCATGATTATGGGCGTCAAGAATACGGTTATCTCGGGGAATTCTTTTCGCAAACAGAGTAGCAATGTTCATTCCCAAGGAATTCTGTTGTATGACGTACATCAGTCCTCTGTTCACAACAATGTAGTGGAGGGTAATCGTGTCGGCATGAATATTGCAGAATCCTCAGGCAATGAGATCCGTGGCAATGCGGTGCTTCGGAATTTTGTTGGAATCCAGCTGGTCCTGGCAGAAGCTAATGAGTTTACACGTAACCGATTGGTTTCTAACGTCATTGAGGCTTCCGCACTGGATAGCCCGAATAATGTCATGATGGAGAATTACTGGGACTCTTTTCAGGGACTCGACCTGAATCAGGATGGGATCAGTGAAATTTCCTATGCCATCAATCCATTTTATGAGCAACTGGTTAGTCGAAATTCAGCGTATCAGCTCTTTTTTCAATCACCGGGCATGGTCTTTCTGAGTGACTTGTTTACGGAGGGCAGAGATCAATGGACTACCGACAAGTCGCCACGAATGAGCATGGATATGGAATCTGATCTCCACATGTCAGTGGAAACGGCTACAGGTTCCAATATGGTGTGGATGTTTGGGCTAGTTCTGTTGGGTCTGGCAACTTTTATAATCATCTATATGGGGGTATTGCGAAAATGAACAAAAGCTTGAGAAGAAGATGGACAACGGTCATGGTACTTATGTTTGGAATTATACTGTTAACAGCTTGCGGACCAAAATACGCGGCATTGCCGATCAATGAAGACGTGGATATCTGCGTGATATGTAAAATGCAGGTGAAGGATGATGCGTATGCAACGCAGCTCACAACCAAAGACGGTCAAAATTACAAGTTCGATGATATCGGCTGCATGAACCAGTGGAAAACAGAAAATGGCACCGATAACATCGGCATGGACTATGTGCGTGATTACAATGATAAGGAATGGATTGAATACAGCAAAGCCACGTACGTGTACGACGCTTCTTTGCGAACGCCTATGGCCTACGGCATTCTTAACTTTAAGGACAAGCCTTCGGCTGAAGCTTTCATTGCAGAGCAAGGTGTGGGAACCATTATGACCGCTGAGGATCTTGCTTCTCATGACTGGAAACAAAATACAGAGAATATGGACATGATGGGTGAACATGGGCATCATGGGCATGGTGAAGAAGGAGACGGTAATGAGATGCATCAGGAAGGTGAGATGAAAGAAGAGTCAGGCCACTAGGAATGACAATAGAAAATGGTGATCAATGATGTCAGATATGATACAGATTGCAAGACGAGAAGTGAAAATGGGATTTCGCAATCCTTGGGCGTATTCGTTTCTGATCCTGTTTTGCCTCTTTAGCTTAAGCTTGTTACTTCTGAATTCACAGAATCTGGTTGAAGGATATTCGGGCACCACAGGTTCCATGTTGAATCTCATTCTCTACCTTATGCCATTAATGACGCTGTTTCTGGGTTCCTTCTCGTTAACATCCGAAAAAGAAGACGGCAGCTGGCAACTGCTGTCCACGTATCCCATCGGCACGATGTCCTTTATTGTTGGGAAGTATCTCGGGCTCTCGGTTGTCTTGATAACCATTGTTGCATTTGGATACGGCCTGATGGGGGTAATTAGCGGCTTGATCGGGAATCCACTGGATGCCATGACATACCTTCTCTTTCTGGCATTTTCCTGTGGACTGGTGTTGTTATTCTTGACACTCGCTCTATTTATCGGTTCATTGTCAGGCAATCGGTGGCAGGCGTTAACGATCTCCGTTACCGTGTGGTTCTTCGCTGTCATTGGATGGCCGACGCTGTTGCTCTCTGTGCTGGGACTGATGCCTTATCTATGGGTCAAACCACTGCTTATTACACTGACTCTTATCAATCCGGCTGAGTTGGTGCGCTTGTATGTAGTGATCAAACTGGGGGGCGGCTCCATTCTGGGACCGGAATATTATCGATGGGTGGAGTGGGTGCAGCAACCCAGTGGCAGTTGGATTTTCATCGGGATATGCCTGTTCTGGATTATCTGCTCTGTTCTGGCGGTATACGCGATCTGGGAGAGGGGGCGTTCCCATGCATAAGGTGGAACTCGAAGTGATGGAATTGTGCAAATCCATTAAAAAGCAACCGATTGTGGAGAATATCTCCTTTCGCATAACTTCAGGCCAAGTGCTTGCCCTCTGTGGAGGGAATGGCGCAGGGAAGAGCACAGTGCTGCGTATGATCGCGGGAATTCTTCGGCCTACCTCCGGTGAGGTTGTGGTGAACAATGTGCGATGGTTGAAGGAGCGTAAGCGTTATTCGCAACAGATTGGATATATGCCGGACGATTATCAATTTAACCAGGGGCTGAGTGCAGAAGAAGTCCTTCTGTTCTGGGCTTCTCTGAGGAAAGTTCCCAAGGCGAGGGTAGAAGAAGTACTGACCATGGTAGGGTTGCAGGAACAAAAGAACAAGCGGGTTACGACCTTCTCCAAAGGCATGCGCCAACGTGTGTTATTCGCTCAGGCTGTGCTGTCCAAACCTCCACTGCTCATCATGGATGAGCCAACGAATGGATTGGACCCATTCTGGATGCAAGAATTAGCTCAGCTGCTCAAGGGAATCAAGCAGGATGGCCATATGGTCGTGTTCTCGACCCATCAGCTGGAGATCGCAGACGATATTGCGGATCAGGTGATATTCATGAATCAAGGACGTCATGTTGGAGAGGGATCGACTCACGACTTTCGTGATCAATTCGGTTCGCTCCATGCAGCATTTCATCAAAGTCTTGGCCTAAAGTGAAGGTGAGTTTATTGCAGAAGCAGAGTTTTAAAAGCAGACGTACACTTACAATTTTGATTGGTTTGGTCGCATTGCTCGCAGGTGCATGGGCCATTTTCGAAAATGTATCGACACCCGATGCGCAACGAGGCAACACTATTCAAGCAGGTGCAAAAGCCCCTGAGTTCACAGCGGTTAATTCAGCAGGCGAACAAGTCAGACTGTCCGATTATCGAGGCAAAGCCGTCATGATTAACTTTTGGGCTTCATGGTGCACGCCCTGTGTAAGGGAGATGCCGCTCGTTCACCAGATCGCTCAAGACTATCAGAACGATGTGGAAACCCTGTTTGTTAACGTGGGGGAGTCGAAGGGCACGATCCGTGAGTTTATGGATGAGCAAGCGTTTAATTTTCCGGTGATCATTGATGTGACGGGCAACATATCAGCCATGTATCGTATTACGGGTTTGCCTGCAACGATGGTTATTGATAAAGAAGGGGAGTTCCGTCACATACTGCTTGGCGAACTGACGGAGGATATCCCGTTACAGCAATGGCTCGAAGAAAGTATCTAGTCGTAAGCGTTTGGTGGTGAGAGAAGGGGCAGGGATGCCGGGGGTGCCCATTTTCCAAGCGTAACGGATGTATGTTAAAAGTAACAAAAGCAAAAGCCGGACACCCCTTAAATCTAGGGTGTCCGGCTTCTGCTTTTGAATAATATGCGACTTCACAGCCGATTACAGTACAGCAGCTGCAGCATAATTGGTGCGAGCGATTCTGGTTGCATCAACCATGTTGCGCAAGGAAGCAACCGTTTCTTCCTGTCCGCGGGTTTTCAATCCGCAGTCCGGGTTAATCCAGAACAGCTTCGGATCAAGAACACGCAGGGCGCGTTCAATCATGCTGCTCATCTCATCCACACTTGGAACACGTGGACTATGAATATCATATACGCCAAGACCGATACCAAGCTCATACGTATTTTCTTCAAAGCTGTGAATCAGTTCACCGTGACTACGGGATGTCTCAATGGAGATAACATCGGCATCCATGGCTTCAATGGAATCAATCATGTCATGGAATTCGCAATAACACATGTGAGTATGAATTTGGGTCGTTTCGTGCACTGTGCACGTGGAGATGCGGAAAGCTTTAACAGCCCAAGCCAGGTAATCGGCTTGTTCATTTTCCTTCAGTGGAAGCCCTTCGCGAACAGCCGGCTCGTCAACCTGGATCATGCCGATGCCTGCCTGTTCAAGTGCTTCGACTTCCTGTCTCAGTGCATACGCCAATTGATAGGCGATCTGCTCACGAGCAATGTCTTCGCGTACGAATGACCAGTTCATGATTGTAATCGGGCCAGTCAGCATGCCTTTGACAGGGCGCTCTGTTTGCGATTGGGCATATTTCGTTTCTTCCACCGTCATTTCACCCGTAAATGCAACATCGCCGAAGATAATAGGTGGCTTCACGCAACGTGAACCATACGATTGTACCCAGCCAAACTGTGTAAAGGCAAAACCGGCAAGTTTCTCGCCAAAGAATTCAACCATATCGGTACGCTCAAACTCACCATGCACCAACACGTCAATTCCGATCTCTTCCTGAATCTTAATCCAGATATCAATCTGCTCCCGGATAAAGGTAGCATACTGTTCGTTGTTCAACTCGCCCTTGCGCCACAACTGACGTGCTTTTCTGACTTCAGCAGATTGCGGGAAACTGCCAATCGTTGTCGTCGGGAAGAGTGGCAATTGCCATTTGGCCTGTTGGGCTTCATGACGCTCGGCAAAAGGACGGGAGCGCTCCGGCTGTTGAACACTAATGGAAGCAACGGCTTTCTGAACTGCGGTACGATTCCGATCTTCAGATTGCTGAAGGGCTTGAAGGGTAAGCTCTGCTTCTTCTATGGAAGCGGTGATTTCTGCATTTGGTGAAGATAAGGCTGTAGTCAAAAGAACAATCTCATCCAGCTTTTCATCTGCAAATGCAAGAGCATTTTTGAGTTCGGATGTAAGTTTTGTCTCCCGTTCTGTCGTTACTGGCACATGCAGCAGGCTGCAGGACGATTGCACGATAATACGTTCAGGCGTCACGACTTCAGCAAGTTCATTCAGCAATTTCAGTTTTCCTTGAAGGGAAGCTTTCCAGATTCCACGCCCATCAATAATACCTGCCCCCAATACTTTGTCCGCCGGGAAACCGGATGTTTGAATGGATTGGCTGTTACCAGCGAGTCCGTGTACAAAATCAAGTCCGACACCTTGAACTGGCAGTGCAACAATATCCTTGTAATTTTCAACAGATTCAAAGTACGTCTGCAACATGATATTCAGGCCTGGAACGGCTGCTGCAAATGTCTCATATATTTTATTCAGACGCTGTACATCTTCATCGATTAATTTGGTTACCAGAATAGGCTCGTCGATCTGCACCCACTGAACGCCCTCGCCTGCAAGTTCTTGAAGCAATTGAGTGTAAAGTGGCAGTAAGCGGTCCAGCCAAGCGTCCGTCTCGGATTTGTCATAACCTTTGGAGAGTTTCAGGAAGGTTAGCGGTCCAACGATTACCGGTTTGCCTTCAATACCGAGTTTTTCTTTTGCTTCACGATAAGCGAGAAGAGGTTTGTTCTCCGTCAGAGTTGGGGAAGCCCCGTCCAGTTCAGGCACTATGTAGTGATAGTTAGTGTTGAACCATTTCGTCATTTCGCTTGCTGCGGCATCTTTCGTTCCCCGGGCAATGCCATAATATACGGACAACGGAACGGAACCGCCAGTATAAGCAAATCGTTTGGGAACAATGCCGAACATCACGGCCGTATCCAGGATATGATCATAATAACTGAAATCATTCACCGGAATGAGGTCGATGCCTTTCGCTTGCTGCTTGCGCAAATGATCGATACGAATCTCTTGCAAACGTGCGTGAAATTCATTTTCCTCCAGCTTGCCTGCCCAGAACGTTTCCAACGCTTTCTTCCATTCCCGATCAGCACCAATACGCGGATATCCCAATACACTACTTTTCGTCATCGCTTAAAACCCCTCTGCTTTTATGTTACACAAAATTTATCACAGATCCGGAGTTATAATGTAATTCCATTAAATTATACCTAGTTATAGCCTGGGGCTATATCGAAAAGGATCTTTTTGCATGAAGCATAGAACTTGAAGAAGTCATTACGTTTGAAATAGACACCACTAATGTTACAATGGTTAACTATGTTCATACGAATGATTGAAAGGAAGGTGGTACTCGTGAATCTGTATCATATCCAGTCGACCGTGCATGGAATCAACAGAGTAAAGTCCTTTTTGGAAGAACATTTTATTGGTATCGCATGGTCAGGTACAGGGGATCTGGAGCATACGCCCCCGGAGCTATGGAAGGAAAAGTTGGTCCAGCACTATGGTTTTGATGAATGGGAATTGGCGAACACACTAGCGATACTACATATGTTTGTTAACCTCATGCAGGATGGAGATTATGTCTTAATTAGTGATGATGAGTGGACGTACGTGGGAGATATCGGGGATTATTATTACGACGATTCCGCTGGTACTGATGAGGACTTGATCTGCCATCGTCGCGGAGTTACATGGTTGGGGCGTATACCACTTGCTGAGTTAAATGACAAAGTGCAAGCATTGCAAAAGGACTCATCCATTCTTGCGAAGTTTGAGTATCCTGTTTCACTAGCAGAACTGGATCGCGGACTTGCAGTCACCGCAGCATCGGGTGCAACTAGTCCTCCCCCAGTAAAGGTAGATGAAGCGACGATTCAAACCGCACTCCATGTGCTTAGAGAAGCGTTACACAGTGAAGAAGAAGAGCTGCGAATTCGTGCGGCTACAGCCATTTTGCAGTATGCCAAATCATAGAACTATGCATAATGATAGAGAATTGTAGTGGCATGTACAGGAATTATTCGCGCAACAGCAAATTCAAAATATTATAAACCCTTAACTATATAAATTGAACTAAACATTTACACAAAACGAAGAGGACAGAAAGAACCTGAAGAAGCGGAGCGTTCGCCTACAAGCTTTCTGCAAGAAAGCTACATCGGAAGCATACGCTATCCCCGGATTTAACCTTAATAAAAGGAATCAAAAAAATCTGGGGATAACAGCGATCGGAAGGTTGTTCTGTCATCGGAGTGTGCAGTGTAAATATTCGTTAGTTCAATTTATATAGTCCTGAGATCTGTTCGTTTACATTCCTATGACTTAGTCCTCCGTGATAACAAACCACAGATGTAATGTCGAGTTCGGTATATTTTTTCAAAGAGAACCGGGCAGTCTCTATATCCAGTGTAGTTGGTTCATGAATGCCTCCAAGCATGCCGTTTACACTGTACATTGAATCTCCTGCAATGAGTGTCTTGCTTTGCTTCAGATAAAGACTGATATGACCTGGCGTATGACCAGGTGTGTGAATAATGCGAATTCCACCGCAAAACGAGAGTTCCTGACCATCAGTCACCGTTTCATCTACTTTGCCCTTTGGAGGATGCTCAAGGTGACCGTCTTTGAGAAGAGGGAGCTGTCCCTCAATATACGGCTTATCCAGCTCATGGGCATATGTCTTGACTTGCGAGCCACACTCCTGCAAAATCTCGGGAAGACACCCGATATGGTCCATATCCTGATGCGTCAAAATCACTGCTTTAAGCTGGCTGATCGGCATGCCTATCTTTTCGAACGCAATACGTAAATCGTCATACTGCCCAGGGAAACCGGTGTCTATTAACACAGCTGTTTCTTCATCCCGTATCAGAATAGGGTGAATCACATTCCCTTCAAAATCGAGCTGATGCATCTCTATTCCTTTTGAAATTTCCATAATGCGACCTCCAAAAATAAATTGATATACAAAATGGGTCATTACATTTCTTAGGTAAACGAATAAAGACTGCAAAAAGATACGTATAGAAATATTCAATGGATGGGGGAATTGACGCTTGATGTTGGGAATGATAATTTATATATATCATAAAAACCAACAAGTCCAATAAGATAAAGGGGGTATGTGGGATGACACACATCGTGCATGCGGCAGCTGAAGATATTCGAAGCGAGGATTCGCTGCAATTAATTAAGGAACTGAGCGAAGAACTCGGTTTGCTCTATGGTGGTGATGGGACGGCGGGTTTTCAACTGTCAGACGTTGAAGTACCACGTGCGGCCTTTATCGTCGCCAGAATCGATGGGTATCCGGTTGGTTGCGGAGCACTTCGGCCCCTTGATGAAACTTCTGTAGAAATTAAACGCATGTATACACGCAGTGGCTACCGTCGGAAGGGCATTGCTCAGGCCATTTTGGCTGAGGCGGAGCGTCTTGCGTACGAACTTGGATACACTAATCTGAAACTGCAAACAGGTCCCTTGCAGCCGGAAGCGGCAGCACTCTATGAGCGGGTAGGATATTATCGAATCCCTATTTTTAGTGGTAATTGGGACAGCGTGTTAGCCTACCAGAAAGATCTGGTGCACGAGAAAGTATAAATCTACGAACGAATTAAAGCCTCTTTCACTGAACGGACAACTGAACGGACAGATGAGCATAAGAAGATACAAGAAAAGTCGCCTATGGGCGACTTTTTTTACGCTTTAACTTATCCTACTTTTCTAAAGGCATAGACCAAAGATTTAATCCTTTGCGGAATGAATGATCGAAGGGTCTTGATGTTGGACACCCCATTCGCATAATCCTTCCAAAACGGGCAATAGCGTTTCAGCTTTGGCTGTCAGACGGTATTCAACTTTAGGAGGGACTTGGGGATACTCTTTTCGCTCAACCATACCATCTGCTTCCAATTCTTTGAGCTGTGAACTCAGCGTTTTATACGTGATGGCTCCGATCTGTCTTTTTAGCTCATTGAAGCGGACGGGCTGGTTATCCGCCAGAAGATACATAATCACCATTTTCCATTTGCCACCAATAACAGACAACGTATATCCAAAAGGGGTATCTTGAATGTTTTTAACTTTACCGTGGTATTCAGCCATACTCATCATTTACACTATCCTTCCGGGTAGTACCTATCATAAAAGACCGTACTATTTATTTGTTTGGGCTCAGTTTATACTAACCTTACTTTGAAGTAAAGGAGAATTACGATGACTCAAAAAACAATACGTTTGCTCATGCCACAATGGCAAGGTGGGGATAATCCAAACTACTCTTTTGGAGCAGAGCTGCTTGCTTGGCTCGCACCTGACAATAATCAACCTCTCATTCATGTTCCTGTTGAGGCTTATGATGGAACACTTCTGGTAGGCGAGAACGGGATAAAAGGCAGAACACAGCTTCTTCAGCAATTGCAGGCGGCCCATCATATTATTCAAGCTCACCAGCCTGATCGCATAGTCATGTTTGGCGGTGACTGTTTGGTAGAACAAGCCCCGTTTGCTTATTTAAATGAACGATATGGCGGAGAACTTGGTTTGATATGGATTGATGCGCACGGTGATTTGGTTAGATACGAGGGCTATGACAACGGTCATACTTTACCGCTTGGGAACCTTCTTGGGGAAGGCGATCCGGAGTTTGCCAAACATGTGAGAGTCCCTTTGAAGCCGGAACATGTCTTCATGGCCGGGTTGACGACCCCCACGGAACAGGAAACCGAAGTGATTCAAAGATTGGGTATCCGAACGGCTGGAACTGAAGAATTAACCCATGGCACGGATTCGATTAAGGAGTGGATTAAAGAAAATGGTATCAAACACCTGGCAATTCACCTTGATCTGGATGTGCTTGATCCCAACATGTTTCGTTCATTGTTATTCGCCAAACCAGGGGAACCTTATGTGTTTTCACCAGCGGGAACCATGCAAATACCTCACTTGCTTCATCTGATCAAAGAACTGTCTGAAGAAACAGATGTAGTTGGATTAGGGATAACCGAGCATATGCCATGGGATGCCATTAACTTGAAGAATTTGCTTGGAGAAATTCCCATTTTGAACCAGTGAAATAGGTTATAAGTCGCCACCTAATATATCAGAATACTGATATAATAAGTCAATATTGAGGAAGATCAGCGATGGAAATATCAATATTATTATATGGGTGGTTCAATGCGAATCAGAATTCAAACAAACTGAGGAGAGTACACCCAGATGGTCACGTTATTGCTAATCCTTATCTATCTCGCATTTATAGGACTGGGACTGCCAGATGCCTTACTTGGCAGTGCCTGGTCCATGATGAAATACGATATACATGCGACGACAGAAATGGCAGGTTACATATCCTTAATCATTTCATTTTGTACAGTAGTGTCCAGTCTGTCGGCCAGTCGATTGTTACACCGATTCGGAACGGGCAGGGTCACATTATTCAGTATCCTTTCAACAACCGTTGCTCTGTTGGGCTTTTCGATCTCTGAGAATTTTGTGTTTTTCCTGATTCTGGCGATCCCTCTCGGCTTAGGTGCAGGTTCGGTGGATGCGGCACTTAGTAATTATGTAGCATTACATTTCAAGGCGAAGCATATGAATTGGCTGCATTGTTTCTGGGGAATTGGCGCGGTGACAGGTCCACTCGTAATGGCATATTGGCTGAATCAAGCAAACAACTGGCGTGCAGGATACGTTACTGTAGGGTTGATTCTCCTTGGGATCGCGGTGATCTTATTGTCAACGTTGTCTCTATGGAAGATCTTCGAGAAGGGGAGAATAGAAGAATCCGGCGATGAGAAGAAACGTGTGAGCAACAGGGAGGCTATACGCATACCCGGTGTGAAGATGTCGATGCTAGCCATGCTTTGTTACAACGGATCGGAGACAGCTGCTGGTCTTTGGATGGCTTCTTTCTTCATAGGTGGTAAAGGCGTATCTCCGGGCACTGCTGCAGCGTTATCTTCCTTGTTCTTTATCGGAATCATCGTAGGACGTGTAATCTCAGGGTTTCTATCGACTCATGTATCGAGCAAAAATCTCATCAGGTATGGTGGAATCGTTGGATGTTTGGGATTAGTCATCCTGGTTATGCCGATTCCTTACTGGATTGCAGCAGGCGCGCTGTTTGTTGTGGGATTGGGTGGAGCACCGATCTATCCGAGTATTGTTCACGCGACACCAGAACGGTTCGGAGAGAAGGCCTCCCCAAGTGTAACTGGACTTGAGATGGCAAGTGCCTATACGGGTTCAACATTAATTCCTTTAGGTATGGGCCTGATTGCAAGCCACTGGGGAATGTCGATGGTACCCCTGATTCTTCTTATGCTCTTCAGTGTCATGTTCGTGGCTACAGAGCTGGTTAACAGAAGCAACAAGGATGCCCGCCTGACACTCTAGCCCTTGCGGTCACGGAAGGTGGTTCCCTCATTACATAACAAAAGGAACAACCATCGCTGGTTGTTCCTTTTGTTATACATGCTTATTTTTATAAAAAGATCAGTAACAAGGTACCTGCGGCAAAACAGTAATACGAAAAGTATTTCAGGTTGCCTCTGGCCATAATGCCCATAAACCATCTCATGGAGAAATAGGTGACAAAGAGCGTTGTGAGAAATGCAATCAGATAAGGGATAGCCAACTGTGACCGGTTCGGATCATTGGCAATGTCGGATACACCCATAATAAGTCCGCCTATACTAATTGGAATATACAGCATAAAGGAGAACTTCAGAGCCGTTTCCTGTTTCATGCCAACAGCGATCGAGGCGATTACAGTCGCTCCTGAACGGCTTATCCCTGGAATAAGAGCGACCGCCTGAGCCAGACCTACCAGTAATGCATCTTTCGTAGACAGATCTCCATCTTGCTTGCGACCACGGAGATTACGAATCAGCCATAAGGCAACCCCGGTGATCAATAGCGCGATTGAAACGGTATATACGGACGAGAAGATTTCTTCAATCCGATCCTTGAAGAGGACCGCAATGACCCCAGCAGGGATCGTACCAATAATTATGTATAAGCAAAACATGAAGTCAGCTCTATATTCTTCTTTACGAGTACGCAGGTAACCTAGTGCACCAATGATCAATTTTTTGATATCTTCCCGGTATATAAAAATAATAGCGATAAGCGATGCCGTGTTCGTTAAAATCTCAAATGACAATCCGTTCTGCTTCATGCCCATGAGTCTCTGGGCGATGATCAGATGACCGCTTGAGGAGACAGGGATCGGTTCGGTTGCCCCCTGAACAATACCTAAAAACAAATACTTTAACCACAATATAATCTCTTCCATGTTGTCCTCCTTGGATAAGTTTCATTGGCTTTCCAATGTGTTTCTCTTTTTTGAAGTTTTTATTTACTCTATAGATGATAGCTGTTTAACTAGATGACTTGCAAGTTAGAATTCATAGAGAGAGTGAAATTAACTTGTCTTGTCATGTCGTTCAGAGCATGATATCGTTGATAACGATTATCAATATCAATGGAGAGGTGGGTTTATTTTGCGGAAACAGAAAACACCAATATGGATTATGATGGCACTCATCTTGCTGCTTGTACTTAGTGCATGTGGACAGTCAGGCACGACTAATACTACAACCGCTGATAGCGCGAATGCAGCTTTAGAGACAGAATCCAAGAATAACTCGGATGCAGCTGCTTCTCCTGAAACCAATGCAACTGCTGATGAGGAACTCGTTACATATCAATCGGATGCCGGCGAAGTACAGGTGCCCAAGAATCCACAACGTATCGTTGATCTGACGTCATTCTCGACAGGGTACTTTGTTGCCCTGGATGCACCGGTAGTCGGTGCTTTATCCGGAGCGATGAACAACAAGTATATCAAGGATCAACTGGCAGCAGCGGGCACCAGTGACTTGGGTGAAGTACCTACTCCAGAGAAGCTAATCAGCTTAAAACCAGACCTATTTATCGTATATACGGGCACAGAGGGCATCGATAAGTTGGAGCAGATTGCGCCTGTCGTACAGATTACATTTGGCAAGCGTGATTTCAAAGATCTAATGCTCGAAATGGGTAAGCTGACCAATAGAGAAGATGCAGCTATAGCCTGGAATGCTAAATGGGAAGCGCGCATCAATGAACTGAAGCCTAAGGTTCAGGAGGTTGTCGGTGATCGGACAGTCTCTATCCTGAATCCGTACGCAAAAGGGTTATTTGTATTCGGTCATAACTACGGTAGAGGCGGTGAGATTATTTACGGGGAGTTTGGCCTCGAGGCACCAGCCAAGGCTCAAGCTGAAGCAATTGACAGCGGGACCGGATGGGCTTCGATTTCCATGGAACTATTGCCGGAGTATGCGGGTGATATTATCTTCACCAGTCCGTGGTCGGGAGATACAACCGATCCCAAGATCGTATATGATAATACATTATGGAAGACCTTGCCTGCGTTGAAGGCAAATCATGTGTTCCAGCTTGACCCAACCTCTGATACGTATAACGATCCGGTAACGCTGGAAGGTCAGTTGCAGTTTATTACGGACAGCCTGCTTTCGGCGAAGTAACATCGAACCATATACATGGTAATACTGGAGCATTTCCAAAACGTCGTTACAAGACGGGGAAATGCTCTTCTTATGAGCGTAGAATGTTATATACGTCGATCTTGGATGGATTTTGACCAATGTAATTAAGCTTGATACAATAGGATAACTGCTGATGAACATTAAATATCAAGTGGGGTGATCTAAATTGCAGCAAAAAAGTGAACGTTTGAATGTTTGGTTGGCTTTCTCTAACATGCATACCCATCTGAACGAGAAGCTGGAACAAGCTCTGCTTCAACAATATGACTTATCTTTGAAGGAATTTTATGTGTTAAACTTCATATATAATGCGGAGGGTAAGGAATTACGCCTACAGCAACTTCAAGAACTGGTGGGGTTGAGCCAAAGTGCTACTTCCAGGCTTGTCGTTAGGATGGAAGCCAAAGACTGTGGGGCTCTGGAAAGACATGCATGTGAAGATGACCGGCGTGGCATTTACACTCGTATTACGGAGCTTGGAGAGAATAAATACAAGAAAGCACTTCAAACGTTTAATCAGGTCTTGCAAACTGAATTGGAACAGGATGGATTTGAGACTCGATTAGAGAACCTCACTAAAAAATTGTTCTAAGGCTAGGGTGAATATAGGGTAATGTAGTCATTTACCCTATAAGAAGACTTGACACTCATTAATATATCCGTTAAATTAAATGCATGCGCATGCTTTTATTGTGAATTGCAACACAGGGTGTAGAAACGGTGCTTACCGACTTGGAAGGGACGGTTGACTCAATTGTAGCTGCTGCAACGGGATATGACAAAACACTTCTGATTGATCTGGATGGTGCCGGGAAAACCATTGAAGCGGCTCAAAAAGCGGGTATTGATCGATATATCATGGTGAGTGCGATTCAAGCCAATAATCGTGAGAACTGGCATGATAACATCCTTCCATATTATGCAGCCAAGCACTATGCTGATAAATTGTTAGAGATCAGTGGATTAACATATACCATCATACGCCCCGGGATACTAATAAATGAACCAGGGATAGGTAAAGTTTCTGCTGGTGAGGATGTAATATCTGAGGCATTGAGCAGACTTTGATCCAAAACGAAATTTTCGACGAAATCAGATGAGTTAAGAGAGGGCTATACAATGATCATGTTGATGCTTTTGACCTTCATATTAGGTATCTTCATCGTTGTACGTCAATTTTGGCCACTGCGTAATCTTGAATATATAGATTATCAAGTATTTCTTAGACAAGAGCGTGATTTTCGGCAGTATAAAGTGATCGATATTCGAGATGCAACGGATTATATGGCTAATCCCACTCCGGATACGATTAACATCTCACTGGGACGTCTTGCTTTCACCTGGGAAAAATACCTTCTTCGAGAAGATAACGTAATTATAATGTCTCCTGGTATGCTTCAATCCAAAAAGGCTGTACGTATTTTGCGAAAGCATGGATTTGAATGTCTTTATGTGATGAAGTAAAGTTACGTGTGAGTTCTAAATATGGGCTGTTTCGATGCTTGCGCATGCATTTTATTAAACTTGATTCATGAAAAGGGGAGTTTTATTTTGATGACAGATTTGTTTAGTCCATATTCTTTTAAAAGCCTAGAGCTTAAAAACCGTGTCGTAATGGCTCCAATGTGCCAATATTCAGTTGAGCAAAAAGATGGTATCGCAACAGATTGGCATTATATGCACTACGTTAGTCGTGCTGTGGGGGGAACAGGTTTTATTATCATTGAAATGACAGATGTGGAACCGGATGGCCGAATTTCAGATTATGATCTTGGGTTATGGTCAGATGAACAGATCCCAGCTCTGAAGCGGATCGTAGATGCGTGTCACAGTTATGGTGCCAAGGTCAGCATTCAGATTGCTCATGCGGGCCGCAAAGCAGAAGATGCCGAAGTTCCAGTAGCTCCGTCCGCAATCGCCTTTGATGAGAATTCCAAGCAACCTCGTGCGCTTACAACGGATGAAGTAAAAGGAATGGTTGAGAAATTCCGGAGTGCAGTAGCGCGTGCTGTGAAAGCTGGATTTGATGCGATTGAGCTTCATGGCGCACATGGCTATTTGATTCATCAGTTCCATTCTCCACTAACGAACAAGCGAGAAGACGAATATGGACAAGATTTAACGTTATTCGGCCGGGAGATCATTCAGGCTGCAAAGGCAGAGATGCCAAAAGACATGCCCCTGATGATGCGTATTTCAGCAAAAGAATACGTCGAAGGTGGCTATGGAATTGACGAAAGTTCCGAGTTTGCCAAGGCATATCAAGAGGCAGGCGTGGACCTATTCGATATCTCATCTGGTGGCGAGGGACCTATTGGTGCATCGGGCAGACCAGGAACTCACGCAGCTTATCAAGTACCTCTCGCTAAAGCAATCAAAGAAGCTCTTGATGTGCCCGTGATTGCTGTTGGAAGACTGGACGACCCGAAATTAGCGAATGCAGTCATTGGAAATGAAGAAGCTGATCTCGTTGCAGTCGGAAGAGGGCTGTTAAGAAATCCTTACTGGGCATTGGAAGCAGCGTCTGCTTTGCGCAAGACAACGGACGTTCCAAAACAATATACAACTGGTTTTTAATGTTCAGCATTAAATATATGGATAAGAAAGGACTCCGACTGACAAAACAGAAGGAGTCCTTTTTATGGTTAAACTAAACGAAGTGAAGGTATGATATTAACGAGTAAGAGTCAGGAGAGGGTAGTCGATTCATCGGTTTTACCTCTCAGACGTTTAATATCTTCTCTTGGCGGAAAACCGAACATGCGGGAATATTCACGACTGAATTGGGAAGGACTCTCGTAACCTACCTGATATGCTACATCTGCTGCATCGGTGGATTTTGATAATAACAAGCGCCGAGCTTCCTGAAGTCTCAGTTGTTTTTGAAACTGAATTGGACTCATGGCAGTCACTTCTTTAAAGTGTCTATACAGCGAGGCAGTGCTCATATTCGCCAAGTCGGCCAATTCCTCAACCCTGAAATTCTGATCAGAGTGATTCATAATATATTGAATGACGTCTTTGACTCGATATGTGTGGCTGCCCTCCATTGTAGCTTGTTCCAGGGCGACCCCATGGGGACCTTTCAATACTCTATAGAGAATTTCCTTCTTGAACAAAGGTGCGAGTAGTGGGATATCTTCCGAATGTTCTTCCAGTAGTCGGGCCAACCTGACGACCGCGTCCAGCAGAGACGGTTCGGTTTGGCTGACAAACATTGCCCTTCTCGCATTTTTCAGCGGTTTTGTAGGGAAGTCGGAATGGTTTAATACCTCCAGAATTTCACTGGATGTAAACTCAAGTTTTAGCGCCAGGTAAGGAGCTTCAGGCGAGGCCTGAATGACTTGTCCACTAACTGGCAAATCAACGGTTGCGACGATATAACTTCCTGGACCATAACGGAAACGATCCTGTCCCAGCAGTACCTCTTTTTCGCCCTGAACGATAGTGCAGAAGGACGGTTCATTAACTCTGAATAGGGGTTCCGTAACGACGGATTCGCGGATTAAAAATAATGAGGGGATAGCCGTAGAATGCACTCCGTCCTTGTCAGAATAACGGTCAATGAGTGTGGCTAATTCGTTCTGTTGTTCTTGTATTTGATCAGACATGCGAAGTTCTCCTTTTTTCCTCACAACATAATAACCACATTCTATCGTATATTGACCCAAGGCGGTAGAAAACAGATAGGAATAGGCAAACATTTGAGGTGAATGGATAAGTTATGTTACTTGCCGGATGAATATTCACAAGTCCTTATTTTATTTACTGATCGTTCCCGATGTGTTAGATTGATTTTGGGAGGGAAGTCAACATGGCTAGGAGTAAAGAGTTTGAAGTGAACGAAGTATTGGATAAAGCAATGAAGATCTTTTGGGAACAAGGTTACGAGAAGACGTCGATGAGTGACCTGGTTGAACATATGGGGATTCATCGCAGAAGTATATATGATACGTTTGACGACAAACATTCGTTGTTTTTGCAGGCAATGGATCGTTACAATGGAAAGGTCAGCAACACATTGCTCGCAGAGATCAAAGCGTCCAAGACGGCAGTGGAAGCACTCCAAAAAATTTTCGGAGTAATGATCAGCGAATCAGAGGATACGCCATCGGGTTGCCTGATCGTGAACTCGGCGGTGGAGCTGGGCCCCCGTGATACGGATGTGGACTCCCGATCTCTTGAATCTTTTAATGTAACAGAGCGGATGTTCGAGCAGATTATTGAATGGGGACAGCGGGATGGAGAGTTCTCCTCAACTCAGGATGCGAAGGAAATGGCAGAGTACCTGCACAATATTTCCGTGGGCATACGGGCCATGGCAAGAACTTCGATGGATAAAGAGAAATTAAATCGCATTATCAATGTATCAATGAAACTTTTGGGAAATTGATGCATCATTTTACACATATAAGTAGTAGCTCGAATCCGTTAGAGGACTTCAAGCTACTACTTTTTTTGCACAACTTTATAAGAAAAAAGACTGATCAATCAATTGGTAATGGCATTTTCTATTGATTTAATTTTGTGAATCTCTTCAGTCCCGGCTTTCAAAGCAGTCTCGTAGTATGCGCATTTGTGCTCAATGACCTCCATGGTCTTTCGTAATTCCTCCATCTGTTCTTCTACGCTAGCTTTTCGTTCCGAGAACATGTCATATCTCTGCTTCAGGGTGGAGTCCCCTTCAGAACACCATTCAATGAAGTCTTTGATATCCTTTATAGGCATCCCGGTCAGCTTCAGACATTGGATGATCTTTAGAAAGTCAATGTCAGAATCTTTGAACAAACGTGTTCCGCTCGTGGTACGTTCTACAAAAGGCATAAGTCCTTCCTTATCGTAGTAACGCAATGTATATACCGTAAGGTCTAATTTTTTGGCAACTTCACCGATTGAATAGGTCATTTAGAATGAATTCCTTTCTATTAGGGGTAGACTTCGAGTTAACTCTAGGATTGATCCGAGTGAAATTCTACCATGCTGCATTACAACATGTCAAAGTGGGGTGGAGATAAAAAAGTAAGATAATATTTGACCTAGAGTTAACTAGAGGGGGTAAGATTATTTTGAACTTTTAAATTACTAGGAGGTTATTACATTGATTATAGCTAAAGCCAGAGCAGTTGACGGACCAGACCAACAATTCCGAAGTGCTGAAATTAAACGACGTGATCTGGATACGAATGATGTATTAATCGAGATTAAATATGCCGGTATTTGCCATTCTGACATCCATACTGCCCACGGTGAATGGGGTCCTGTGAATTATCCGCTTGTTCCTGGACACGAGATTGCCGGGATTGTAACCGATATAGGAACAGGAGTCTCCAAATACAAGGTCGGTGACCGAGTAGGGGTTGGATGTATGGTCGACTCTTGTGGAGAATGTGATAACTGCCGCAAAGGTGAAGAACAATACTGTCTCAAAGGAAATATTCCTACCTACGCTGGGGTAGACAAATATGGTGAGCCTACGCAAGGTGGATATTCTACCCACATTGTTGTAGTCGAGGACTTCATCGTTCGCATCCCGGATAACATTGCACTGGACGCTGCTGCACCTTTGCTATGTGCAGGTATTACGACATATTCACCGCTGCATCACTGGGGAGCTGGCCCAGGTAAGAAGGTTGCCGTTGTAGGTATGGGTGGTCTAGGCCATATGGCTGTTAAAATTGCACATGCGATGGGTGCCGAAGTAACGGTTCTCTCCCAGTCCTTGAGCAAAAAAGAAGATGGACTGCAATTTGGTGCAGATCACTACTACGCAACAAGCGAACCGGAAACGTTCGAAAAACTTGCAGGGACTTTTGATCTGATGATTAACACAGTAAGTGCGAATATTGATATTAACGCTTATTTCTCACTGCTCACGCTGGATGGTACTCTCGTGAACGTGGGTGCTCCTGCAGAGCCATTAGCTGTTAATGTATTCTCTCTCATCGGTCATCGCCGCTCATTCGCAGGTTCCATGATTGGTGGCATTCGTGAGACGCAAGAAATGCTCGATTTCTGTGCAGAACATGATATTGCGCCTAACATTGAGGTCATCTCGGCTGACCAGATTGACGAAGCTTACAAACGTGTACTGGCTTCCGATGTGAAATATCGCTTTGTTATTGATATCAACACAATGTAATTGTGAAGTAAGTAATATAACTCGATGCATAAGTAGACAAGCAAGCAGCTGGCCACCAAGGTCAATTGCTTGCTTGTTTTCTTATGATCTGGTTAGATTCGGTTGATGGATTCATGATAGAATGAGATTTAATGGGGCAAAAGAAGTAGAATATTTATTGATATAGGGGGAAAGCAATGGAGACCTTTGCAGAATTTATAGCACGCATCGATAATCCGGAACATCAGGCACGAACGGAAGAAGTCTTGAACTGGGTTACTGAAAAATTCCCGAATCTAAAGCAAAAAATAGCATGGAATCAACCGATGTTTACCGATCACGAGACTTTTATCATTGGTTTTAGTGTATCCAAGCAACATTTGGCTGTTGCTCCCGAGAAGGCAGGAATTAATCGCTTTTCGGAAGAGATCACTCAGGCGGGTTATGATCACACCAAAGAATTGGTTCGGATGAAGTGGAAACAGGAAATTGATTTTTCGTTACTTGAGCGAATGATTGAGTTCAATATCGCGGATAAGGCAGACTGTTCAACATTTTGGCGTAAATAAATCACGATAGAAAAAGAAGACCCCTAACTTCCAGATTCGGAAGTTAAGGGTCTTTGGTATATTACAGTATTATTTATGACCTACTACAGGGTGAGGTACGTATGGTTCTTCAAGGAACGTAACATCTTCGCTGGTCAACTTAACAGACAGAGCACCTACAGCATCATCCAGATGCGATAATTTGGTGGCACCGATAATCGGAGCCGCTACGGTATCTTTTAGTAATAACCAGGCAAGTGCAATGTGTGTGCGAGGTACACCATACTTTTCTGCAATGGATGCAACCCGCTCGACAACAAGCCGATCCGCATCACTGGTTCCATTGTACTTGGATTTTTGCACTTCGTCTGTCTCGGAACGAAGCGTGGTTACAGACCAGTCACGGGTTAACCTGCCTGAAGCCAGAGGGCTGTAGGGAGTCACTCCAATCTTTTCTTCCTTGCACAGAGGAAGCATCTCGCGTTCCTCTTCGCGATAGATGAGGTTTAAGTGGTTTTGCATGGAAACGAACTTGGTCCAACCATTTCTCTCGGCCACATGCAATGCTTTTTGGAACTGCCATGCGAACATCGCTGAAGCTCCAATGTATCTCGCTTTACCGGACTTCACCACATCATGTAAAGCTTCCATGGTTTCTTCAATAGGGGTATTGTAATCCCAACGATGGATGATATACAGATCAACATAATCCGTTTCCAAACGCTTCAGACTCTTGTCTATTTCACTCATGATGGCTTTTCTCGAAAGGCCAGAACCGTTAGGCCCTTCATGCATCTGTCCGTGTATCTTGGTTGCAATGACAACCTCATCGCGATTGGCATAATCCTTTAATGCCCGACCAAGATATTCCTCACTTGTACCCAAAGAGTATACATTCGCTGTATCGAAGAAATTAATGCCTAAATCTAGCGCTTTTTTGATGACAGGGCGGGAGTTCTCTTCATTCAATACCCATTGATGAACCCACTTACTGGCGTCCCCGAATCCCATACATCCCAGGCAAAATCGAGATACGTCCAAGCCTGTGTTACCAAGTTTTGTATATTCCATATGATGTTCAAATCCTTTCTAATATTTATTATGGCCACCTGTATGGTGACCTATTTTCATTTATTATGTCATAACGAACGAACCAGCCTGTACCACATTTCTATCAAACTTTTGCCTAATCCTATCATTATCTCCAAATCGGTTGGATATAGAACATAAAAAAAATGCCCCGAGTGTAGCTCAAGGGACATCTTACTCCATATAAAGTATGGTTCAACTCAGACAGAGAAGAGAAAAAAAAGGATTGAACGCAAAAAAAAGCCATGATATAATCTATAGCGCAATTGACATTTGATTTGAATGTAAAGGGTTAATCATTATTTCTCCTAATTTAATTTTACATCCGACATTCCGATTTGTCAATGCTCTTTTTTTGGGTCCTAATAAATGGAAAAGGGAGTGGACTTATTCATGGATAAAACAGTTGAATGGAAGTTGGAAGAGGAAAGACTAGTGGAGGTGAGGAACAAACTTCAGGCACGACTCGACGAGTTAGAACCGAAGGTTGCCGGACTGCATGAACAGGCTGCCGAAATTCGTAAACGGTTCTGGGAAGACGTGACGATTAACACGGGTTCGTACACGGATTTTGAAGATGCATTCTATACCATCAATCAGCAGTCGAGGGTATTGGCCGAGAGGGAGCGCGGGCACAAGCTATTAACACAACAATGGAAAAATACAAAGAGACTGCTTCCAACGCCGTATTTTGGTCGTTTTGACTATAAGGAAAAAGGCATGACAATTACTGAACAGATCTACATCGGGGTATCATCTTTCATGGATGAGGATGGACTGAACTTTCTAATCTATGACTGGAGAACACCAATTGCGAGTCTGTACTATGATCACTCTCCCGGGCCAGCAGGCTATGACACACCTTCAGGACGAATCGAGGGAAAGATGGAGCTCAAGCGTCAATTCCAGATCCAACATGGGCAGCTTCATAGCATGTTTGACGCGAATGAAACCATTGGTGACGAGTTGTTGCAGCAAGTACTCGCCAAGGGTGCAGACTCACAAATGAAGAGCATTGTAGCAACCATTCAGAAGGAACAAAATGCGATTATTCGCGATGACCGCAGCCGGATGCTCATCGTTCAAGGGGCAGCTGGCAGTGGCAAGACGTCGGCAGCGTTACAGCGAGTCGCTTACTTACTTTATAAACACCGCCAGACCGTCAAAGCAGATCAGATTGTGCTTTTCTCGCCGAATCCGATGTTTACCAGCTATACCTCCACCGTACTCCCGGAACTTGGTGAAGAGAACATGCAGCAAACCACTTTTCAGGAATATCTGAACTATTGGTTGGATTCCTCCTTAAGACCAGAGGATGCCTTTGATCAGATTGAATATGTGCTGACAGCCCAAGGAGACCCAGGTTATGAAGCTCGCCTGGAGGCGATCAAGTACAAAGCTTCCGAGACGTTCCTTCAAGTGCTCCAAAACTACGGCACGTGGCTGGAAAGAAAGGGCATGCGGTTCAACGGGATTCAATTTCGGGACCGTGAATTCATCTCTGCGGACCGAATCAAGACTAAATTTTACAGTTTAGATCAAAATCTTACATTGTCCAACCGAATTCTTCTTGTGCAGGAATGGTTGCTGAGAGAACTCGTTGCGCTGGAACGTCTGGAGCGGGAAGCAGACTGGGTTCTGGAGGAGTTGAATTATCTGGACACAGAAGAGTACGTGGAAGCTTTCCGCATGTTGCACAAAGAAAAGCCTGTGTTTGATGTGGCGGAAGAATATGCAGCCCGCGAGAACGGAAATAACAAGGCAGTGCAAGACGAGGGTGCCTTTAACTTTGCAGTGCGGGAAGAGGGGTTGCTTCGTCAGAAACTGGTGAAAGACATGTTTAAACCTTTAAGAAAGAGTGTGCGGAAATTCCAGTTCGTGGATGTGAAAGGTATATATGAACAACTATTTGCAGATGAAGTTGCTTATCGGGAACAAACGAATGGGGCAATCCCCCCACAGCACTGGCCTGAGATTTGTAAACAGACCAAGGCAATGATCCTTCAGAACAAGCTGTTCCATGAGGATGCTACTCCTTTTCTATATGTAAAAGAGATGATCGAAGGCGTCCGGACAAACACGGATATCCGTTATGTCTTCGTGGATGAAGGCCAGGATTATTCGGCGTTTCAATATGAATATCTCAAAAAGCTGTTTCCTCGTGCCCGCATGACGGTGCTTGGTGATTTCGGGCAAGCGATCTTTATGCAGGCTACGGATTTAGCAGCATCCAACTCGCCACTGGTTCACCTTTACGGAGAAGCCGAAACCACATTAATACGCCTAGTACGCAGTTATCGTTCAACCAGGGAGATTGTTGAATTCACCAAATGCATGCTGCCAGGGGGAGAAGAGATCAGACCGTTTGAACGGGGAGATCAGAAGCCTCTTTTAACAAGATTGAAGGACAATACGCTGCGTGGTTCTCAGATTCTCGCAGATATTACCGCACTCAAGGCGGAGGGGTTCGATTCCATCGCTGTGATTACGAAGACGGCGGCTGAAAGCCGGGAAGCCCATGAATGGTTACGTAGTCAAGGAGGCGAAGGGCTGCAGCTCATAACGAAGGACACACAGATTTTTGAAAAAGGAATCATGGTTATTCCTGTGTACCTCGCCAAAGGCGTCGAGTTCGACGCTGTCCTGGTCTATGATGCTTCACCAGACGCCTACAGCCAGGAATATGACCGCAAGCTTCTGTATACGGCCTGCACACGAGCCATGCACCGACTTCATCTATATACAACGAGTGACTGGTCACCGTTTGTGCAGGCGTTACCTGCGAATCTGTATGACATAAGATCATAATCCATAAGTAAATCCAATTTAAATGAAGGACCAAGAAAGATGCTCATAGCCTTTTTCAAAGGTTAACGGGCATCTTTCTTTTTTATGCTGATCGTTCCCAATTTGTTAGATTGTTATTGGGAGTTACGAGACGATCCCTTTACCCGCAATTGTTTCAAAAATAGAGAAGTGTAGATGCATTTTCACGCTATAAATAAAACAACCCCCACCAGATCTGGCGGGGGTTAAGTTCGTCATGAATCCTCCAATTCCATTCCCTTAAGAACGGTGAGAATATGAGGTTTAGCCTTTAACTGCACCGGCAGTAAGGCCGCTGACAATATATTTTTGCCCGAATAGATACAGGATAAATACAGGCAGTGAAGTAAGCACGAGATTGGCGAAGATCAGATTCCAGTCCCGGCTATATTTGCCGTAGAAATTGTAGATCGATAGTGGCATCGTCCAGGTGGAGCTGTCTGTCAGGAAGTACACCGGAATTGTGATGTCATTCCAAACGGACATGAACACCATGATCGCTACCGTTGCGTTAACGGGCAGGATGAGCGGTGTGACGATGCGGAAGAACACGCCGAACACACTTGCACCTTCCAGAAATGCCACTTCGTCCAGCGCTCGTGGAATGGTTTTGATGAATCCACTATACAAGAATACACTGAAGGCTGTATTTAACGCGGCGTAGATCAGAATGACACTTGTGATGCTGCCGTAGAATCCTAATCCCTGTACAACCCGAATGGTCGTAATAATCGACATCGGCGCAATCAATCCCATGAAGAAATACATGTAGATGGTGCCGGATAGTTTGGTTTCCCGACGTGCCAGAATGAATGCCGCTGCCGAAGAAGCAACGATGTTAATAATGGATGAGACGCCAGTAATCAAGATGCTGTTGAAGAATGCTCGTGACAGACCGCCTTCCTGGAAGACACGAACATAGTTCGAGAACTGCCATGTTTCAGGCAAACTTAGAGAGAAGCTGAGCACCTCGGCGCTGGTTTTAAATGAACCAAAGATCAGAATGACAAGCGGCAACAGAACGATGAGAGAGGCCAGAATCAGGAAACCTTCCACGATATAGTTGCGGATGGCGAGTTTGCGTGTATAGCCCATGTTATTCCGTAACCTCCTTACGCCGCATGAAGATCAATAGCGGTATAGCAATAATGGTAACGACGACGAACAGAAGTGTGTTGACCGCGGTACCGAGTCCCCAGTTGCCTTCACCGAAAGATCGTAGAATGATCGTACCAACGACCTGGGAAGCGTTACCCGGGCCACCACCGGTCATGACGTACACTTCGGAGAATACTTTGAGTCCACCGATTAATGTCAGCATCAGGTTAATGTTAATGGCTGGCAGCAAGAGCGGCAGTGTAATTTTGAAAAAACTTCTCCACGAGCTTGCGCCATCAATCTTGGCTGCCTCGTAATACTCTTGAGAAATGGACTGCAGGCCGGCCAGATAGATGGCCATCTGGAAACCGGCACTCTGCCAGATCGAGACGATAGCAATCGTCCAGATGACAATGGATGGGTTGGTCAGCCAAGCTTGGCTTAACGAATGTAAGCCAACAGATTCCAATAGGTTGTTAATTGTACCTTCGGTACGCAACATGGGAGTGAACAGAATGCTGATCACAAGAATGCTGAGTATGGAAGGGGAGTAGAAGATGGCACGCAGCAGATTCTTGGTTCTTAATCGCATGTTAAGTCCTACAGCCAGCAATAGACCGATAACGTTTTTGCCCACTACAGTGACGATTGCAAATATTGCTGTGTTCTGCAATGCCAGAATAAGCGTTTTGTCCGAGAAAATTTTTCTGAAATTGTCCCACCCAATGAACTTCAACTCCAGCCGGTCCAACCGCCAATCCGTGAATGAGTAATAGAAGGCGGCAAGAGCAGGCACGACGAAAAAGATGGAGTAGATAATCAGTGCGGGAAAGATCATGTAATACGAATACAAATTTTTAGTCCTTTTCATGTCTCACACTCCGTTATAGCTAGGCAGCACAACAATCATCCGTGTTATGCTGCCTTGTATTTCACTCCTATTTCTTAGAAACCCGCTACACCTTTATCCTGCATCAGTTGACTGAACTTCTCATCCCAGGATTTCAACACTTCTTCCGGTGACAATCCGCCTGCAAATTGATCCTGTAACAATCGGTACAGTTCACTGCGATCAACCAGCATGAATGCATCCGTGGTCAGCACGGTTTTCTTCGGCGTAATGTAGTTGTCTACAATGTCCTGCTTGTAGGCTGGCAATTCCGGTGTTGTGACGTCACTTAAATTGGATACGTAGCCTTTGGAGTCCACGATCTGTTGTGCGACATCCTTGGAAGCGATGTAGTCCAGGAACTGTTTGGCTTCTTCCAAATGTTTGGATTTCTTCGGAATGAACAGTTGTCCACCCAGTGGACTTGCACCCAGACTGGCATTATCCGACGATGGAATCGGGAAAACACCCAGTTCCATGCTTGGATCTTGCTCGGCAACGCCTTCAATTAACCAATCGCCCATAAACATCATGGCCACTTCCTTGTTCAGGAATTTACCTACTGCCATGTCATAGCTGTCGCTAAGCACATCTGTGTTGGTGTAACCTTTGGTGTACACTTCATACTGTTGTTCCATGAATGTTTTGAATTCCGGAATATCGGACCATTTTTTCTTATTGTTGTTCAAGTCATCAAAAAACGTCGGTTCATTTTTGGCTACAAAATCGGCAAAAGCTGCAGCAGGCCAGATGTTGGCAGCCCAGGCATCTTTGTAAGGCATGAATACAGGTGTAATGCCACTCGCTTTGATTTTTTCACAGATTGCCAAGAATTCTTCGTAGTTGGTTGGAAGCGACAATCCGAGCTCTTCAAAGATTTGTTTGTTATAAACGACCCCTTGCATGCCTGTATCCTGGCTAACATGGAAACTGTAGAGGTGACCACCAGAAGAGAGGACATCTTTGTTCACGATTCTGCTCGCCCAAGGTTCGTTATCGAGAATCTCGAAGTTACGTTCTAGGTTCAGGTCCGTGACTGCGCTCGCCAGATTATATTGAATAATGTCAGGTGTTTCATCTACAGCCAGTTTGGTTTGCAATACCGTTGTTGTTTGTTCCGCTGGAATCAGCTGCAAATTCACGCGGATATTCGTTTGTTTTTCGAATTCATCGAGAATGTCTTGCTGAATGAAGGCAGAGTCCTGAGAACTTTTAGAGATCGCCAGTTCCAGTGTGACCTTACCACTCTTGCTGTCCCCGCCAGCAGCACCGGAGTCTGTACCTCCTGATCCACAAGCGGTTAACGAGATCGATAATAGACTAGCCAGAATAATGGATACAGCCTTTTTTCTATTTATTGTCTTCAATGCAAATCCCCCTCTAAAACGTTTAGTGAATCCGTTTACAAGTTCGATTATAGATTCTTTTATCGCCCCGGTACATGTCTGTGCTTGAACGTTGATGTGTAAAATCCTGAACTTGAAATCGCTATCATTTCATGGAGTACCGTGATACAGTAGGACATAAATCTAAGGGATTTCACATCATGTCAGAACAGGAGGGTAACTCTGAGAATGGCGAAGCTCATACATAAGGCAACTCAATTCAGTTTGCAGACGAAGGTGCTTTTGACGTTTCTGGCCCTGCTTTTGTTCGTGCTGGGCTGTTTTATCGTGTATGTAAATGTGATTGTTATTCGCCCGCTCAAACTGAAAACGGAGCAAGATACGCTCGTGACTGCTACGAAGGTGAGAGAGCAGGTCGATCTATACGTAGAACAACAGAACCAAATGTCGCAGCGAATATTGTCCAGCAAGAATATCTTTGCAGCCATGGACAAGAGCTCCTCAGCTCATAGTAACTATGAAAGACTGAAGCAAATTCGAATCATCAAAGACATCATGTTTCAGGCGATTGGGCCAAGCATGAATATCAAGGACATGTCCATCTATGACAGGCAAGGTGTTCTTCTTACGTCATATCTGGGTTCAGGCAATCCTCCGGCGATTTTGAACACGATGATGGAGAGTAGCCAGGTCGGGCGGGATTGGACGGAAAGCGGTTTTGTCTTGCTGCGCCAACTCGATACGATCTCCTTTGTGCGAACGATCAATGATCAGAACGGCAAGGTGTACGGTTATCTTAGCATTCAGATGGAACAGGCCTATATACAGAATCTTACAGAAGGCATTACTGCTGGAGATGTCTATATTCTGAATGAACAAGGGGAGCAGATGACAGGTTCGGAAGCGGGGGTGACATTTGCCAATTGGTCGAAGCCTGCATCAGACGAGGGACTGGTAGTCGACAAAGACGACAATTATATCACGCATTCCACATCACCCAGTACAGGTTGGATCACGTATATCATAACACCCAAAAAATCCGTTCTGGGTTCGATCCATTCGGTTCAGACCATGTCCATCCTGCTCATAACGGCGCTGATGCTGGTTTCCTTTGTGTATATCTTCCTGTCAACGCGTAACCTGCTGCTTCCAATCCGTAAGCTCCGCAGTCAAATCTGGCGTATGAACTACAGCAATATGAATCTGAAAGTGGATGAAACGCCGAAGAACAACGATCTGTTATTGCTTAACGAAGCCTTTCAGGATCTCATGGAGCGGCTGCAGCAATCCATTGACCGCGAAAAATCAGCACTTCATGAAGAAGTAAAGGCGCGTAATTCAGCGCTGCAAGCTCAGATCGCTCCACATTTTATTCATAACGTTCTGTATCTGATCAGTATTGCTGCACAAGAGGGGAAGACCAAAGTCGTATCGGATATGTGCAAACATCTTTCGGACAGTCTGCGCTACATCGTCTCTTCGCCCTACGCCCATGTGACCTTGGCTGATGAGCTTCAACATACAAGACATTACCTGTCGCTTGTACAACAAAAGTACGAAGAGGATCTGGAGTGGGACATCCGTGCGGACGAGCTGGCGAGTGAAATTAAGTTACCACGGTTGGTCATCCAGCCATTTGTGGAAAACTGCATCGAACATGCCTTTGCCAACACCGCACCACCTTGGCGTATCCGGATTACCGTGAAGCAATATAACGGATTATGGGCTCTGGAGATTAAGGATAACGGAGAAGGCTTTCCACCGGATAAGATCCAGGAGATTTTAGCCAATATCCAGTCATCTGGATCGGGAATAAATTCAACGTCCAATCGACCAACAGCCCTGGGTAACATGGGGATTCTCAACAGTGTCAATCGACTCAAACTCATGTATAACAACCGGCTTTTTATTAATATATTTAACAATCATGCGGAAGAGGAACATGGAGCAACGATTCAGATCATCGGCTCACTGACGAGAGATTTTTACTAACTAGGAGGAACAGGCGATGTATAACGTTATGATCGTTGAGGATAGTAAACCGATATTACGCAATATTAAAATGCTCTTGGAAACGCTCAACTTCCCGGTTCGCGTAGCGGCTACGGCAACGAATGGAGAGGAAGCCTTGGCAGCGATCAAGCAGCAACCGATTGATCTGCTATTGACAGATATTCGGATGCCGAAAATGGATGGCCTATCGTTGATTGAGCAAGCCAAGCTTGCCAACCCAGATCTGAAGGTCATTCTGATTAGTGGTTATAGTGATTTTGAATATACGAGAAAAGCGTTGAACCTGAAAGTGTTTGACTATTTATTAAAACCCGTGGAGCGAGACGCATTAGAAGAGGTCATGGGTCGGGTAATTGAGCAACTCGATCAACAGATGTCCAAGGACCTGCTGGATTTGAAAGAATTTATTCATCCCCAATGTGAGACTACACCGAAACAAGCGGATGATTTTCCTCCTTTATTCAGCCAGATGATGATTATTATGAACAAACAATCCTTCACCGCAGGACATGAACGATGGATGCAGGTGGAACTTGAGGCTATCATGCAGGATTTTTTTACATCCCATGCATGTCGTGTATACACAAGTCAAACCCCTTATCAATATGTCGTTTTCGTCAACAAGAGTGCACTTGACTTGTACTCTTCCATACATGAATGTCTTGAATCGTTGCGTCGGCATCTGCTTGCACATAACTATGATGCGATAATCGGAGGACAATTGCTGTACGCTGAGTCTCGTAATCTGCCAGAACTCTATCACCGCATGTCGTCCATAGTGTCTGAGCACCAACGGTTGAAACAAGGCATAGCGCTCGATACCGGGAATCCGGTGTCGATGGCGAGATCCGAGACAGGTTGTCTGGATTCGGTGCTTGAATCTACTTTTGTACAGATGATACAGGATCGGCGGAAAGAGCAGTTTGCTCTCAAGCTGTCTGAGCTGCTGGACCGATGGGCAGAGGACAATGCACTTATGACCGAGGTGGAGCGGTTTATCGGATTGGTCGTAGACACGTTTGCTCATCTGTACGAGGAACAAGGATCGGGCATGAGATTGGGTCTGGAGCTTCGGGCAAGACAATTAACTCAGGCACAGTCCTACGCTGATTTTTGCCGGGAACTGACGGAATGGACGGGGCAGTGCTTCGATATGCTGCAATCCCACGTTCGAAAAAGCAAGGCGATTCTGTTCGAGCAGATTGACGATTACGTAAAACTGAATAAATACTCTCAATTATCGATTAATGACATTGCAATAAAGTTCCACGTCAGCCCGTCGTATGTCAGCAGAGTGATCAAGAATGCCACACAAATAACGTTTGTTCAGTATTACACACGGCTTCGCATACAGGAAGCATGCAGACTGATGGAATGCCAACCGGACATGAAGTTCAAGGAAGTATCCGACCTGCTGTCATTCAGTGACCAGCACTATTTCTCGAAGGTGTTCAAGGAATATACGGGTTTCAGTCCTACGGAATATAAACAACAGCGGTTTAAGCTCTAGAGTAAGTTTGTATGTGTGTAAGGAAACGTGTAAAGTACCAGGCGCTCCCCCAATGGAGCGCCTTTTTGCGTTTAATGATATTAGTGAGGTTAGAAAGAATGTGATGCATCATCTCCGAACATATCCTTTTGATTCTTCTTTCGAAAACTTCGTGGTGATTCACCGACGGTTTTTGTAAATAGAATCGTAAAGTAATTGGGGTTATCGTACCCGACCAGTTTGGCAATTTCCCATATTTTTTTATTGGTTGAGACTAATAATCGGGTAGCTTCACCCATTCTTCGTTGGATCAGGTAGTGATATGGAGAAGTGCCATAGTGATTTTTGTACATATGAATTAAGTAATAAAAATCGATATGAAATTGATCTGCCAATTCCTTAAGTTTAATGTTCTGCCGATAGTGGGTATCCAGATAGTCCTTAATGCTCTCAGCAAGGGTATTCCTCCCAACGCTCTCCCCATCAGGAAGTTGTTGACGGGACTGTCGATCGATGATCAGAAGTATAGCTTTCAGCACATGCCCAGAGATCGACTCGTATCCATGTTCTCGGATTGAAAATTCATTGAAGAGAGTCTGCATCAACGAATGGAGCTCATCGGAATATCGGTTGGCTCGAATGATCGGTTTGTTAGAGGGAGGGATGACCCAATCCTTATGAGGCTGAGTATCTTCCATAAAACGAAAGCCGCAATAAAAGGTGGATAACGGGAATTCAGGATTGGACTTCTCCTCGTGAAGAGTACCTTTGTTATAAATGAGCAAATCACCTTTTTCAGCCCAGTGTTTGGTACCGTCAATGGTGAATAATCCTTTGCCTTCAGTTACGTAAATAATTTCATGCAGATCGTCATGCTTATGCGTCGGAAAACTCCAATGGGGATTGTCTGCCAGCTTTCCTACATAAATAATGGTGCAATCTCGATTTGGATGCAGTTGGCCGGATTCGTGGTGTGTATTCATCTATGTCTTCCCTTCAGAATTGTAATGATAGTCTGTGCTGAAATGACAACATACATAATGTTTTGCAATAAAAGCACAACAACCTTGATTGTCGCCATGGCGTATCTGACAGTACAATTTCACTATCCAAAATGTAACTATATATCGAAAGTGAAGGGATGGGAAAGCAGAAAATACATGATTACTGATCGTAAAAAGAATTGAAGCGCTTGCAACAATAGAAAGGATTAGTGAGTATTGATTTATGACTAGAAATAGAGAGAACCTACTTATTTTAACGCTTACGCTAGTTAGCTTTGTACTGGGAACAACCGAGTATGTCATTGTGGGTGTGTTGAAGGAAATTGAAAGTTACATGAAAGTATCGCTTGCTGCCGCGGGTATGCTCGTCTCCGGTTTTGCTATTGCATACGCAGTGGGTACACCATTTGCCGTAGCCTTCTTGGCCAAAATATCCAGAAGAAGCTCCATATTGATTGGATTCACGATCGTGTTGGCATTAAATCTATTGACCGTGTTCTCAACAACGTTCTCTTCTCTGATGGCCATTCGCATCGTTTCGGCCGTTGCTTGTGGACTTACGATATCGCTTTCGATCTCGATCGTAAGCGACGCAGTGAACCGGGAGCGAAGAGGGGAAGCTATCGCTTGGATTCTGGGTGGATTTTCAATCGCGAATGTACTGGGTGTTCCGCTCGGTACATTTATCGGACAACATCTGAGCTGGTCCATGACTTTTGTCGTTACGGCATGCATAGGTTTTGTGCCGTTGGTATTTATGTTCCGTATTCTGCCACGCCGAACAACAACGATCGCCGGTTCGTTCAGTGATCAGATGTCTCTCTTTTTGAAGCCGCGGATATTGCTCGCCTGTCTGATCCCGGTGTTGGGAAACAGTTGTATTTTCGTCGTTTTTACGTACATTACGCCACTCCTAAGTGAGACAATGGGTGTGCCTGTACAGTGGATTAGTGCCATACTCCTGATCTATGGTGCCTGCAGCATCCTGAGTAACTGGATTGGTGCCAAAATAGCCAAGGGTGATTTCCTGCCCAAGCTCAAGCGGCTTTTCGTAATCCAAGCGATCCTATTCCTGGGCATGAGTTTTGCCGTTTCCAACTTGTGGATCGGCTTGGCATTCCTGTTCCTGATTGGATGTCTGTCATCCTCCATGAGCGCGGCGTCCCAGTTATATTTGTTTGATGTGTCTGGAGCGATCGCGCCGGGATCCAAAGCATTCGCATCTACACTGCTGCCTGTGGCGGCCAATGTGGGGATAGCGCTAGGCTCTGGTGTCGGGGGGATTGCCGTCAATATAGGTGGTGTACAGTGGGTGCCTCCAGTTGCTGTAATGCTTGCCTTGCTGGCTTTTGTCATTACCCGGATATGCCAACGTTCCATTCAATTGAATTCGGATGAAGTGACCACTGTGAACGCAGCCTAGATCAGATGTTTTTTATTAAAATGGATGAATCCATATAGATGGTAATAGAATTACAAACAAAGTCGCTGTTCCAGTGGCTTTGTTTTTTTTAGTTTACAGCGCTCCAGATGAAACGGATTCACAGATGATAGAGGTAGGAAAATGCAACAATTTAGTGAGTTTATATATAAGGAGATCTGATAAAATGAATTCATTAGGAGGGAAAGCCATGAAAAAGCCCATGATCGGTGTACTGCCTTTATATGATACTGACAAAAAAAGTTACTGGATGCTTCCGGATTATATGAACGCAATCGAGGGTGCTGGTGGGATTCCAATCATGCTACCTCTGACAACGGATATCGAGATCCTTGCTACGTTGGCTCATGAGTTCGATGGGTTCCTGTTCACAGGAGGACATGACCTCAATCCTGATCTATATCATGAGCAGACAGAGGATACCTGTGGGGAGTTATGTATTGAACGCGATAAGATGGAGTCGATATTATTACAAAAGGTAATTGAGCTTGATAAGCCTGCCTTTGGCATATGCCGTGGACTCCAACTATTCAACGTTATTTTGGGTGGTACGTTGTATCAAGATATTCCTACCAGCCTTCAACTTGATGTGAACGAGATCGTTAATCATAAGCAAAACCCGCCGTATACGAATCTTGTACATGATGTACATATTGAGACAAATAATCTACTATACGATATCTTGCAAGCAGACACGATAAAAGTGAATAGTTATCATCATCAAGGGATCAAGATGTTATCCGATAAGTTAACTGCCGTGGCAGTTGCCGAAGATGGACTCGTTGAGTCGGTGGTTATGCCGAACCAGACATTTGTTTTGGCGGTACAATGGCACCCGGAGTACAGTTACACTGTGGATCATTATAGTCAAAAGTTATTTTCGGCGTTTGTTCATGCTGCTCAATCCCCACGCTATGATACCCATATTGAAGACATAACTGCATAAGATATGGAACAGAAAAAAGACCTCCTGTTTATACAAACAGAGGAGGTCTTTGTCGTGGTGAATGGAGTCGTGATATCACCATGCTAGCGTAGTATTATTTTAACCCTGACTTGGTGTTGACTTGATCTTTTGCATTAAGGGAAGCAATCAGTTTCTCGCCCTCAACATCCAGATTCGGCAGAATACGATCCAGCCATTTCGGAAGAGACCAAGCTTTGTCACCGAAAATAGCCATGATGGCTGGAACCAATCCCATCCGGATAATGAACGCATCAATCAGAATACCTACCGCCAAGGTAAAGCCAATCTGCTTGATCATGACATCATCAGTGAAGATAAATCCTGCAAATACAGAGACCATGATCACTGCTGCGGCAACAACCACGCGACTTACCTGATTGTACCCATGAACAACGGATTCGGTTCCGCGATGACCATGAACATAGGATTCGCGCATGGAGCTGACCAGGAAGACCTGATAGTCCATCGCAAGGCCATACAGGATACCTGTCACGATGATTGGCATGAAGCTAAGCAGCGGACCGCCGGTATCGAAACCAAAGAGCGAATGCAGCCAGCCCCATTGGAATACAGCAGTAGTGATCCCGAATGTAGCGAGGATACTAAGAAGGAACCCGATGGTGGCTTTAATTGGAACGATGATCGAACGGAATACGAGTAACAGGATGATCAGCGAGAGCAGGATTATGATGCCTACATAAATAGGGAACACCTGCGCCAGTTTGGCTGACATATCAATGTTAACAGCTGTAAGTCCCGTAACTCCGAGTTTCACATCATAGGTCTGTGCAATGCTGGAATCAGCCGCGCGCAGATCAGTGACCAGTGTTTTAGTGAGATGATCGTTAGGACCTGTTTTTGGAATGAGACTGAAAATAGCTAAATCTTCTGTCATACCAAGCGGTGTGACTTGTGCAACGTTATTTTGACCTTGGAGTTCCATCACCAGACCGCCCAAGAGCTCCGGTGTAACTTTTGCGGAAGATTGATTAGGCTCTGCGACCAGAATAAGGGGTCCGTTAAATCCTTCTCCGAAGCCTTCGGAGATGGCGTCATAGCTTTGTCTTGCGGTTGTATCCAGATTCGCTGAGGAAGCGCCAGGGATACCCATTTCCATTTTGGTGATCGGCGTTGCGGCGAACCCAAGAATGACGATGATGGCAATAATGGTAGCCCAACGATTCTTGATAACGAATTTCACCCATTTGTCTGCAAATCCACGATTAGCGGTTTTGGCATGTTGTGCGCCTTTCTCACGAGCTTTGGCGGAACAGATACGTTCTCCTACCAATCCCAGCAAAGCTGGCAACAGGGTTAAAGCAACGAACACGTTGATGAGCACGGTAGCTGCTGCAACCAAAGCCATCGTAGACAAGAATGTAAGACCAATGACAAGCATACCGCACAGTGCAATAATGACGGTTAATCCGGCAAAAAATACTGCGCTGCCCGATGTGCCAATAGCTCTTGCCGTCGCTTCTTTTGCGCTCAAGCCCTGATCAATAATCATTCGGCGCTGGCGATTAACAATGAAGAGAGCATAATCGATTCCAACCGCCAATCCAACCATGAGAGCCAGCACGGAAGTGACACTAGGCATTTCGATAAATTTGGAGATGGAGAATGCTCCACCTACTCCGATTGCAACACCAAGGAGTGCAGTGAGGAGAGGAAGACCTGCGGCAACAACGGAGCCAAGAGTGATCAGCAATACAATGACAGCAATGACCAATCCGACAATCTCTGCCGAGCCGACCCCAATGGATACCGTTTTGAGCGTTTCGCCTGGCAATACCGTAATATGGGTTCCTTGCTCAACCGTCATAACGGATTGAATAACGGAATCAAACACATCTTGGGTTATGGCAGACTGCTCCACTGTAAATTGGAATTGGAACAGTGCAATGCTTCCATCCGAAGAGATCAGCATGCCTGGTACTGGAACCCCATCCACCATCAAAGGTCCATAGGGTGGAGGAGTGGTTGTTGAGGATTGCGCCATATCGGTAGACTGAGCATTCTGGGCCATCTCAGCGGCAGCACCCGAATTGCCCGCTTCAGCTGCATAGTCTGCAGGGTTAATGACTTTATCTAATCCGTAAACCTCAGTAACACCTTTCATCATAGCAGCCATATTTTCAGGTGTATCCAGACGTTCGTTGTCTGGTGCCTTGAACACAACACTTCCTTGACCACCGGAAGCGGCTGGCAGTTCTTTTGCTAATTGATCCAGGACCTTCTGTGACTCGGTGCCTTCAATCTTCATTTCAGAACTGATGTGAATACCATTGATGCTGATCATGGAAATGACAATTCCCAGAATGAATACCCAGCCAATGATGAAGGTTGCAGGTTTGCTAAAAGCGGTTTTCCCCACTCTGTATAATAATGTAGACATTTCTCTATTTTACACTCCCTCTATGATGAATGTGGATGGTTGGCATGTTCGAATCCTGCCCGCAAATGACCAAACGTGGTCTCCAAAAATTGATCGAAGGTGATAGCACCGGGCTTGGTATCTTCAGTAATGACTTGTCCGGGCAGCAACACATTGAGTCTTCCATCAATTAATGGCAGTATCGTTCCATATAGTGCGTTAATCAAAAGATAAGTATAGATCTCGTCATACTTTCCGTTAGATAGGTCTAATAGGGTGTCTTGTGCCTGCGTCTGCATTCGGTGCATGGCTCCAAGATAATGTGGTTCTAACACGGGATAGGTATGAGATAGTGATAATAGTTGGTGAAGCCTTCCTAAGAGTTCTGTTGTAAGCTGCATCTTGATCAGGCTATACAGTACGTCAAGCAAAGAGGCATGGTCGGGCATTTCGGTAAGTAAATCTTCTAGTTCGGTTGTATTCTGGACAGATATTGCGCCTCTGGCTACAGCCTCTTCCTTACATGTGAAATAGTTTGCAAATGTTCTGCGCGAACATCCCACTTGATGCACGATATCTTCGACCGTAAAACCATCGAGTCCGTGTTCAAGAGTCAGTTCAAATGCAGCACCAGCAAGCGCTTTTTCAGTCGCTTCTTTTTTCAAATGTCGCAAGTTTCGTTTGATCATCATTCTCCGCTTAAGCGTTCACCTCCAACACCAATGACGATGGTTAAAGTAGTTTAATGAAGAACATACTCGTAAGCATGCACTCTGTGAGGTTTATCATAACAACAAGTTGCACATTGTGCAAATTTACTCATTGTGCAATTATTTTATGTGACGGCCATACTGCGAATCAATGCTTCAACTCCAAAGGAATGAATGTTAAAATCAATAGAAAAACTTGGGGCGATGACGGGACATGAGTAGCCGGAAACAAAGTTTATTGGAGACAGCACTTGCTCTATTTTTAGAGCATAGCTATGCAAATACAACAATCCAGATGATTCTGGATCAATCGGGTGTATCCAAAGGCACATTCTACAAATTCTTCAGCTCGAAAGAAGACTGTTTATATTCAATTATTGATCAGCGTATGCAAGAGGATGTTTTCATTCGCAAAGAGCTTGAACAAAATCACTACACATCGGATTATGACCTGCTCGTTGATCAGATTGCCATCCCTATGTCTGTACCTAATAAAGAGCGAGTATGGGAATTATATTGGACTGGCTTTTATTCAGGAGAGATCAATTCAGCCAAACTGGCTACTGTTCAGTTAAAATGGTTGTCTACACGATTGATTCAGGTGTACGGAAAAGACATCAGCTTATATGCCAACGAAGGCGCCATATTGTGTTATGGCATATTGCATCAGATTGCCAACACAGCAAGAAGTCTAAATACACAAAAACCGATATGGAGCGAAGTGGTTCCAAAAGTTTTAACATATATTGAAGTGATATTAAAAACAATGCACCAAAGGAATGAACATATTTTTGACTTTCAGTCTCTCTATTTCCTGAATGCGGATGAGCGTAACCGTGATTTTGGTATGGACGTCGACACTCTATTGGAGGAATTTAATGAGTTCAACAAACGTGTTCAAAAATCCAAGGAATCTGCACCATTGAAGCAACTTTCGAAAGGGCTTTTAGCGTTATTACAGGATCAAGAGGAATTAAATATTTCTGTGATAGAAGTGGTACTTCAAGCATTTCACAAAGAGTACAAATCCAGTGCTTTTCACTCGGAAGCGAATAGGCTGACTGAAACCTGTTGGTGGTATTTGGAACTTGTAAAACAACGGCATTAAATTGGAGGTTGGCCTAAAGCCGGCCTCTTTTTATTTCTATCTAAAATATTAATATACGATTCGTTTATTAGTAATAAGTTGTTATAGCGGTTGTTTATTGTAATTTAAATAGTGAAATTTGATATTAAATATACGAGTAGTATATAATCGGATTGCACATAAATTTCCATAGATTTGAAAAAATTCACTTCGAAAGGAAGATTTTTATGAATCATTCGAGTAACCAAACATCCGAAAAAGCAGAATTTAATTTGTTTAGCGAAGAAAATATTACTGATCCATTTGCCATGTTTGCACAGATGCGCTCCAAAGGCTCCGTTGTCCCTATTCCTAATCCGATGGGTGGAGCAGGGCAGACCTGGATTGTTACCCGTATGGATGTAGCCATGGAAGTGCTGAAAGATCACTCCCGGTTCACGGTAGATCTGAACTCTATGGATAGTGGCAATGATATTCGAAAGAATCTCTCAGAAGATCTTGGTTCTTCGGAACCCCAGACCTTTTTTACGGGAAAGTCGATGCTCTTTGTTGATGAACCGGATCACCGGAGGCTGCGTAGTCTGGTTTCCAAAGCGTTCACGCCAAGATATATGGAAAGCCTGCGTCCACGTGTTCAAGAGATTGCAGATGAATTGATCGATCAGATTGAAGGGAAAGGAGAGATGGATCTTGTAAAAGACTATGCCTATCCGTTCCCAATCAACGTCATTTCCGAGATGCTGGGTATACCTCAGGAAGACCGACCTCAGATCCATGTATGGTCCGAAGCCATTGCCAAAGGTCTTGGTTTTGGTAAACAGGACCCTGCAGTAGCGCAGCATTTGCGATCATTCGCAGAGTACACCTCACAGCTTGTGGCGAACAAACGAGAGGAACCCTCCGATGACCTTATCAGTCAATTAATTGCGATTGAGGAGGAGGGAGATCGACTGAATGAAGATGAATTAATATCCATGATCACATTATTAATATTTGCTGGACATGAGACAACTTCCAATCTGATTGCAACCGGCTCTTATCTTCTTCTGACACATCCCGAACAACTGGAACAACTTAAACAAGATCTCAATCTGGTTCCTTCTGCGGTGGAGGAGTTGCTACGATATAACGGACCCGCCACTTCTTCAGGTCCTCGTTATGCAACGCAGGACACGGAACTGGATGGACAATCGATTCAAAAGGGAGATGTCGTGATTCCTCTTTTGAAATCAGCGAATCGGGACGAACAGCAATTCAGTGATCCGGAAGAATTGGATATTGAACGCAAAATAAAACGACATCTGGCCTTTGGGCACGGTATTCATATGTGTCTTGGCGCTCCGCTTGCTCGGGTGGAGGGGGATGTAGCGTTCACTACGCTTTTACGTCGGCTTCCCGGTCTTCATCTGAGTGTTCCTCAGGAAGAGATTCATTGGCACTCCGCGTTGTCATCACAGGGTTTGGCAGCATTGCCCGTAAAATTCTAATCGTTTATCTGGATATGACTCACTGGAGTATGACGACTTGTCGTCATACTCTTTATTTGTAATGATGATAGAATGGAATGAAGAAGAGGTACAAAAAAGGAATTAAAACGCTTAATACGACGTTGAAGTTGGATACATAATTTTAGTTGTGGAGGTAAAGCTAATGAATAAAGATGAACTTTTTATGCATAAAGCCATTGAAATTGCTCCGCAAGCTCGCAAAGAAGGAAACGAACCATTTGGCCCATGATCAATTAGCGGAAATTGCTGGCAGCAACATTATGATCGCGTGTGAAGAAGTATTTGAGAGACGTCCTCATTCGGACAAAAAAATTAATTTTTAATTATTGCTTGATTTTTTTTTCAACGTCTGATAGTGTAAGACCTGTGATTTTGGGAAGTTGATTTATCAATATGAATTAGAGCTTTCCAGCAGATAATTTTGACCACTTCACTAGGAAGTTAAGGCCATACGGACAGCCGGGTCAAACGCCGATTGGCAACTTACGTTGCTTTATTGATTGAGTTCAAAGCTCAAATTTTATAAGTTGGTTACTTTACAACCAGTGCAATTGCACATCAACTTGTGAAACGGTCAATAAGAGTGGTAAAGGCGAATTATTTGCTATATAGACTCTGATCCAATATTGATATACATGAAGGAGCTTCCCGCCAAAGGAATTCTTATGAACTTTTTTGGTCATGGAGACTTCACGTCTTTTTTATGATGTATATCAACAAGCAAGTGTGATGATGCGCGATTGCGGGCATTTTTCACCTTGCTTTTTTTGTTGTCTTGTTGTCACCGTATTAATCCAATAAAAAAAATACATATTGGGATAGGAGAATGTAAAATGGGAAAAGCACTAATCATCGGCGCCGGCGGCGTTGCTTCCGTGGCAGTACACAAATGCGTTCAAAATAGCGAAGTTTTTGAGGAAATCTGCATCGCGAGTCGTACAAAATCCAAATGTGATGAACTCAAAGCAAAGCTGGACGGCGGAAAAACGAAAATTACGACAGCGCAAGTAGATGCTGACAATGTTGACGAACTGATCGCCCTGATCAACGAAGTTAAACCGGATATCGTAATGAACCTGGCTTTGCCGTATCAAGATCTGACAATCATGGATGCATGCCTTGCAACCAAAACGAATTACATGGATACTGCGAACTATGAGCCACATGATACAGCGAAATTCGAATACAGCTGGCAGTGGGATTACAAAGAGCGCTTTGAAAAAGCAGGCATTACTGCATTGCTTGGAAGTGGATTTGACCCAGGCGTGACAGGCGTATTCTCCGCTTATGCCCTGAAGCATTACTTTGACGAAATTGAGTACATCGACATTCTCGACTGCAATGGCGGCGACCACGGCTATCCGTTCGCAACCAACTTCAACCCTGAGATCAACATTCGCGAAGTTTCTGCGAACGGAAGATATTGGGAAAATGGTGAATGGATCGAAACGAAACCGATGGAAATCAAACGTGTCTACGACTTCAAAGAAGTTGGCGAGAAAGACATGTACCTGTTGTACCATGAGGAACTGGAATCTTTGGCGAAAAACATGCCAGGTCTGAAACGTATCCGTTTCTTCATGACATTTGGTCAAAGCTACCTGACTCACTTGAAAGCACTTGAAAATGTAGGCATGACTTCAATCGAGCCTATCGAATATGAAGGAAAACAAATTATTCCACTGCAATTCCTGAAAGCAGTACTGCCTGATCCTGCATCCCTTGGACCACGTACTGTAGGTAAAACGAACATCGGTTGTATTTTCAAAGGTAAAAAAGATGGTCAAGACAAAACATATTATGTATACAATATCTGTGATCACCAAGAGTGCTACAAAGAAGTTGGTTCCCAAGCGATCTCTTACACAACAGGCGTTCCAGCCATGATTGGTGCGGCAATGGTCATGACAGGCAAATGGAACAAACCAGGCGTATACAATGTAGAAGAGTTTAACCCGGATCCATTCATGGAAGAGTTGAACAAATGGGGCCTCCCATGGGTAGAAGACTTCAACCCGGTACTCGTTGATGAGCTGCCAGAAGAAGTTAAAGAATCGGAGCTTGTTCGTTAAAATGAAGTTCGAGCAATTACCGACACCATGTTTTGTTGTTGACGAGGGGCTTATTGAGAAAAACCTGAAAATCCTGAACGGTGTTATGCAGCGTACAGGTGCCAAAATCGTGCTCGCTCAAAAAGCATTCTCCATGACTGCGATGTATCCGCTGATTGGAGAATACCTGAGCGGTGCAACGGCGAGCGGCTTGTATGAAGCACGCCTGGGTCACGAGGAAATGGGCAAAGAGAATCATGTCTTTGCTCCGGCATACCGCGCAGAAGAGATTGACAAGATTCTCTCCATCTGCGACCACATTATTTTCAATTCATTTTCACAGCTTGCAAAATTCAAGGATAAGGCGCTTCAGGCTGGTCGTAAGGTTGGCTTGCGCATCAACCCTGAATGCTCTACCCAGGAGGGGCACGAGATATATGATCCGTGCTCTCCGGGTTCCCGTTTTGGCGCGAAGCAAGAAGATTTCCAAGCAGAGCTGCTGGAAGGCGTCTCCGGACTACACTTCCACACACTGTGTCAGCAAAATTCCGATGATCTGGAGACTACGTTGAACGCAGTTGTAGAGAAATTCGGAAAATGGCTACCGCAAATGGAATGGATCAACTTCGGCGGAGGTCACCATATCACGCGTGAAAATTATGATATTCCAAGACTGGAAGCTTGCATCAAGCGTATGCAGAACGACTATGGCCTGGAAGTATATCTGGAGCCGGGAGAAGCTGTTGCGCTGAACGCGGGTTATCTGGTGACATCTGTACTGGACTTCCATAAAAACGGTATGGACATTGCCATTCTGGATACTTCCGCAACGTGTCATATGCCGGATGTGCTTGAAATGCCATATCGCCCGCCGCTGATCGGTTCGGGAGAAGTGGGCGAGAAAGCTCATCTGTATCGTCTTGGTGGACAAACATGTCTGTCTGGTGACGTGATTGGGGATTATTCATTCGATCAGCCTTTGCAAGAAGGCGACCGTCTGGTATTCGAGGACATGGCGATTTACTCCATGGTGAAAACCAATACGTTCAACGGAATGCCGCTTCCAGCGATTGCTGTCAAAAGAAAAGACGGCGATTGCGAAGTTGTTCGCGAGTTCGGATATCAGGATTTCAAAATGAGGTTGGCCTAATTATCTGTTTATTTATATGTTTGAATATTAAACCGGATTCCGCTATTAGGAATCCGGTATTTTTTTGTGCAACTTCAAGTGTACTACTGAATGTATAGCGATTTCATAGTTTGGATAAACCGTAGCTCATGCTCCAAGCGCGACACGACGGGGGATCGCATTACGCCCTTCTTTTTTTCTTCCGAATTAGCATGGTCAGGAAAAGAAGGGCAGGAAGAGCTATTTGAAAGATGGGCCAGACATAAACCAAAGCTACACTTAAACCAAACCACAAAAATTCGGTCAACCTTGGGCTGAGAAACGTAAGCGCGTATATGATTATGCTTAATAACAGCAACGCAGGCTTATATCTCAAGGGGAAGATCTTTTGCAGCCCGATGACGGCACCGAACATAAAGCCCGCTGTCTTGACTCCGATCCCAATAAATAGAACCAACGTAAACAGGACATCAGCTCTCTCAATGATCTTCGGGATTTGGATCATTTGAGTGACTGCAAATAAAGGATAGGTGATTGATGCAGCCAATTCTGGGCCCAGAACCAGAACGGTTAATTCATTCATAATTACTAGGAACACCGCAGTGATTCCAGTAGACAATAATGATCGACCGCTTTAGTTTACGTTTATTCGTGACAATCTTAAACAACACAAGAAAGAGAATCGTCTGGCCGAAGGGAAAGGACATGATTTCGGGAATAGCAGCGTTTACTACGGGAGTTAGGCCATTCTCTAATACAGGGAACAAAAATTCAAAGTGAATGAGTTTCGTAAAAGGGGTAAGCACTAGGATAACGCCATAGCCAAACGCTAAAAGAATCAAGAATAGATGACATAACAGGAACCAGACTTTGGGTCCAAACCGAACTACATCGGCACAAACAACCAATGCAATCAACGTAACGACTTCAGTTGGTGTCCTGTTCAGCAATGTCAGTGTTCCGAGCTCGCCAATGTCCCTGACTGTCCTGGAAGCTTCGTATGTAAAGTAACCGATGAACAACAGTCCACCTAGTTTGCCAATCCATTTGCCCCAATAATGACATAGGAGCTCGAACAAATCCCGCTCCGGGTCAAGACTGTGAATGGATAGGTACATCATCAGGAGTACGAACCCTGCAAGTGCACCTATCGTCATGGCCAGCCAAGCATCTTGCTTGGCTGTAGCTCCCAACAAGAATAACGTTGTACTGCCAACCTGAAACAGGGAGAAGGCAATGGCTAACCCGGATACCCGGGCAACTGTTTTATCCATATAATTGATCCCCTTCATTACAAATGGATTAGTTTTCACTTCCAATATGGTTTTGTAGAAGTCCAGGACGGTCTATTCGTGCATCCACTCGAATGTCCAGCTCCATCTTCTTGAATTCCTGACCCCATTCTTTTTCTTTATTTTTCCAATCTTTCGGGAACTTGCGATGAATCCGATCAGCAAATCCAACTGCATCCACACCAAGTTCCTGGAGTTTAACCCAGCCTTCATTAATCGTACTGGTTACTTCCTTTGCAATCTCATTTTCCATCTCATGTATGGTCTTTGTCTTGGAAATATCCTTAGTGCAGGTAGTATCAATTAACCCTCCACTTAACTTCACTTTAACCTGCATGGTGTAATGAGAATTCGTTTTTCTAGGTGTAAGCTTTACATCTGCTGAGTCCACTCTAAGGGAAGAGTACATTTTCCTGCCGGCTTGCTCGCTGCATGGGAATGAAATTTCGGTTCTATTAATTTTCTGTGAGAGATAAGAAACGCCAAGACTTTCTTGCTTGTCGAGAAACCCTTTGAGTTTTCCATTTTGGAATACTCCCAGTTTAGTCAACGTCAATTTGAGCGGGGCTGATGTTGTCTTGAAAGCGTCCATATTCTCTGCTTCCTTCTCATTCTTAGGATTTTTCTCTCCAACCAGCTCTGCGACCGGTACTCCGATGGATTTGGAATCCGAGTTCATGCTCAATGCGAAATCATAAACTCTAACCTTTGGAAATAACGATAGATAATCGCTCTCTTTGTCGATCATATCGGACATGGCAGCACCTTGAATTTTTTCTGGCACGGCTAACTTCTTTATTAGATTGGATGCAAGGCCGTCGGTTACAATCATAGATACCATTTCTCTGGCTTCCGTATTGCGCAAATAAAAATCGATTACCCGGTCCATCCCATTTTCAGCCGCTTTTTTCCCAATATAGATAACACGGTTATGAGCTACGTAAATTCGTCTTGATGTTTGCAAATTACTATAAGATAAAGCCTGATTATAGGTTTTGGCTTTTACAGAGTAGACATGAAATGCCGGTTGTGATGACCCTCCCGTTCCTCCTCCTGTTCCACTTGAAATGGCGGATGGAAGAATAATCTGGTACGACACCAACCACTGGCCATCATCCATCATATCTACTCCAGTAGCAGCAGTTACCCACAGCTCATTCAGTTCGACACGGTTCCAACATCCCGTCAAACCGAATAACAAGGCTATAATCATCATGTACTTACCTAATCGAGCCACATCTTACCTCCTTATGCCATAGGATCTTTCCCGTGCTCCCCTGCCTGTTCTGCAAAGGACTCGTGTTCCGTGGTCTGCCTCATTATATTTGCATCACCATACATCACAGGTCGATTCTTCATTTTCCACCAAGGTACACGTATAAACAGATCTTTCAAATTGCTTTTATTGAAAGGTGCGATCGGCATCATATAAGGAACACCAAACGAATTCAAAGATACCAATCGAACGAGAATGGGGACCATGGCAGCCAATACGCCATATAATCCGAAGGAACCTGCCAACAGCATAAGAACAAACCGGAGTAAACGAACCGTACCCGACATATTGATAGCAGGGAGCACAAAGTTGCAGATGGCCGTAAAGGACACCACGATAACCATAGCAGCGGAAACCATTCCCGCCTGAACTGCTGCCTGTCCAATGACCAACGCACCAACAATCGAGATGGCCGGCCCAATGGCCCGCGGCATCCGCGTTCCTGCTTCACGTATAACCTCGAAGGTCAATTCCATAATTATCGCTTCAAGCAGTGCTGGCAGTGGAGTGGTCTCTCTCTGTGCAGCCAGAGTAATAAGCATAGTTGTAGGCAGCATTTCCTGGTGAAAAGTAGTTGTTGCTATAAAGAACGAGGGCAACAGCAATGCCAGGAAAAAGGATGCGATTCGAAGGATCCGAAGGAAAGATGCCAAATCATAACGCTGGTAGTAGTCTTCGCTGGATGCCATAAACCGAAAAAAAGTTACGGGTGCAGTCAGCACAAATGGGGTACCGTCAACTAATATGGCCACCAGCCCTTCAAGTAAGCTGCCAGCTACTGCATCCGGACGCTCGGTGTTGTACATAGTTGGAAATGGAGTCCATACACCATCTTGAATAAATTCCTCAATATATCCACTTTCGAGAATACTGTCGGTGTGGATGGAGTCTAATCGTCTAGATATTTCCATGACAACCTCCGGGTCTGCAATGCCTCGTATATACGCCACTGATACCTTCGTCTGAGTGTATGTTCCTATATTTCGAGAATCAATGTGGAGTTCAGTTGATTTAATCTTTCTCCGGAGAAGTGCGATGTTAGTGGATATATCCTCAGTAAACCCCTCTTTAGGGCCGCGAATCACTGTTTGTGATGACGGCTCCTCAACTGCTCTTTTAGCGCCACCGCTGATCGAAGCAGCAAAGGCCTTGGGGCTTCCTTCGACGAGAAGAGCAACTTGTCCATGAAGAACAGCATGGATAAGTGTCTCCTCGTTTTCGAGACAGGTTATACTTCCAATAGGAATATGATCCATCAACCAGGTTTCGACATTTTGATCAGAAATAACGCCATTTCGAATACCTGCAGTAAGCTCCTCCAGCAGAGCTGTTAGTAGTTGCTGATCGACCAGGCCATCAAAGAAACTTACAGCCAGTACTGGATGGCCGTGTTCATTATTCCAACAACGAAGTACGTAATCTGTACTATGTCCCATCTCTTGCTTCAGCATGGCCACGTTGTTCTCAAGCGTACAACTCAGCGCCTTCGGTAATATCGCTGACTTTCCGTTATCGACTTGCTTATGTTTCCCTTCAGTTTTGGATCGTGAAGGTTGATTAAATAACCAATTTCTAAACTTATTAATCACAATAACTATTCCCTTCTTGATATCGATCAATTGTTGTAATATGCTACGTCCCCAGTATTTGTATTCAGGTGAGTTGTCAGTACAGAGCACAACATGTCAAGATATGATTGTGAAGTCGTGCCCGAACTTTGTTTACATTATTTAATGCTTAACACAGCCGATGAGATGCTTGAGCATAAAATTGCGTCGTATCGAACGTTCATCGGGCAATGATGCAATGCACAAATGACGATCTATTGCCAAAACAGTGATTTTTATTATAGACTGTTTTTTATCGGTTGTTCACCAAGGGGGAAATGGAATGAATCAAATCAGGAAACAAAAATCAAACAAGCTGAAGATCCTCTCCAAAGTATTATTGATTATCATTGGGGGATTTATCACGGCATATGGTCTGGAAGCCATATTAATTCCGAATAATGTCTCCGACGGTGGTGTGACAGGACTGAGTATCGTGGGTTCACAGCTGTTCGGGTTACCACTCGGGATGCTCATTGGGATTATTAACATTCCATTTGTATGGCTAGGGTATAAGCAAATCGGTAAAAGTTTCGCGTTATATTCGATTATCGGTATTGCTTCATTGGCGATTAGCACGAGTCTGATGCACCATGTACCAACCATCATTGAAGGTGATACCTTACTCGTTACGGTTGTCGGCGGGATTATCATCGGTTTTGGTATGGGACTTGCATTGCGTAACGGCGGGGCATTGGATGGTATAGACATGTTGGCTGTACTACTTTCACGAAAAGTACCTTTTGGAACCAGTGATCTCATCCTGTTCCTTAACATGTTTGTATTTATTGTCGTTTCTACCGTGTTCGGTCTGCAAGGTGCGATCTTGTCAGGGCTTGCATATTTTATTGCTTCCAAAGTAATACATATCGTAGAAGAGGGTTTAAGCGGCTCCAAAACGTTTAAAATCATTACGAATCAGCCTGAGATCATGGTTGAAACCATTCGGGACAGATTAGGTCGTGGAGCAACGTATACCGATGCATACGGTGGTTACTCTAATGAGCAATTCAAGGAAATCACTTGTGTCATCAACCGAATGGAAGAGAGTAAGATCAAGGATATCATTCATGAGATTGACCCGACTGCCTTTGTAGTTGTATACGATGTAGCAGAAGTGAGAGGCGGCAATTTCAAAAAGAAAGATATTCACTGAGTAACTCCTTACTCACTACAAAAAAACGCGCTAGAGAGAGTAACTTCTCTGGCGCGTTTTTTATACAGGTTATGTTTGTGTGAGAAGGGAAACCTAATGGCGATTCCAGAGTGCATCAATAAACAAAGGCACAGCATAGACAACACCGATGTCTGATCAGCTTTGGTGATCAGTTGGATCATAACTTTTGGGAATATCGATGATTGTTGGATGAGTAAAAATAAAGTCGTCTATTGGAATATCACTTAGCTTTTTACCTTGTGGATCATGGAAAAAGGCTGATTTTGATCGAAGTGCATAAGCCAAGCTTACTTATGGAAAACTTCTGTAGTGCATATATATTGCATGATTCCATTTTGGGAGGTGACTATTATGAGCAAACCGGATAATCGTAAGGATAACGTGGATCATTTGCAGAATGCAGTGGTGAACACAATCGAGAACTACCGGGAAGCAGAGGATTATCTTGAGGAATTTGGAGATGAAATCCCGGAACGCGAAAAGACTCAAATCGAGGAAAAAAATGAACGACGCAAACATAGTATTTCCGGCTTTCGTGAAGAAATTAAAGATGAAGCAAAACATCAACAATAAACTCGGAAGTTATTTTTGATTTCAAAGGAGGCTAATGGATGCCACAACAGGACCCGCAAGAGCTTCTACAGCAAAAACATGAGCAGGATGAGCATAAAAGTCAATTCACTAATTTCTCACGAGCCGTTTCCGGCAATGGCCAGATTGAAGCTGGTCAGGAATTCAGTAATGATCGAGAGCCTGATAACCAAAACCGGATGAAGTCTGTTGAGAACAAGCGGGCTTGATCGAAATAACGTTGTTTGATCCCCTTTCAGTAGACAAGTACTTCCATCGGCTCCGATGGATTTATTCTTGTTGAGCGAAAGGGGATTTTTATGTTTTATAGTTGTATAGGTCGCTACTCTGGCTGCTTGTTCTTTTCTAATGTAGCAACGAAGATGATTATATTACCAAACCTGGTGGTAGTCAGCGCAAGCAAATGGTCGTATATTAATAGTATGTGGATTATGGGACATACCGTAGATCACATTCGAAATATAATGAGTATACATAGAAAGAAGGAAAAAAATATGGATTTTAAACCACTTGCTTCATTTATTGACCGCATTACATCCTGGCGCATTCCATGGGCAGAGGTGCTGGTGATGCATCGAAATGATACCGTTTTCCATTATCGTAATGGATACGCCAATCTGGAAGAGAAAACACCTATTGGTGATGGAGCGATCTTCAATCTATACTCCATGACAAAAATTATGACTTGCGTGGCAGCTCTGCAACTGGTGGAGAGAGGGGAGATGCTGTTAAGCGATCCGTTGTCCGATTATCTCCCAGAGTATGCTGAGATGACGGTAAAGAAAACGATGGCGAACGGGGAGATCCGACTGGAGAAGGCGACAAGAGTTATTACAGTACGCGATTTGTTCACCATGACTGCCGGGTTCTCCTATGACGTTGGTTCTCCAAGCATTCAGGAAGCCGTAAAAAGCACCGACGGAACATTACCGACACGAGACTTCGCGAAAGCGCTTGCCAAAGAACCACTGCTGTTTGAACCAGGAACACATTGGAACTACAGCATGTGTCATGATGTGCTGGGGGCCTTGGTGGAAGTTGTAAGTGGTAAACGCTTTGGTACATATCTGCGTGACGAAATCACCGGACCACTTGGCATGAACGATACAGCGTTCAATCTGAATGATGAGCAGCAGACACGCCTGATTCCGCAGTATGCTTATAATGATGAGCTTGAGAAGGCTGTACGTCTGGACGGCAACGGATTCCGGGTAGGTACGGAGTTGGAAAGCGGCGGTGCAGGCTTGTTGTCAACTGTTAGTGACTATGCACTTTTCTTGAACGCACTTACTGGGCGTGGTACGAGTCCCGAAGGCGTGCGCATTCTGTCACAAGCTTCAGTGGAACTGATGCGGACGGATCACTTGAACGAGATGACTCGTCCTGATTATTCCTGGGATCATATGTATGGATACGGCTATGGACTGGGTGTTCGCACACATATCTCCAAAGCAGGAAGCGGCTCGCTGAGCCCCATTGGTGAATTTGGATGGAGTGGCGCTGCTGGTTGTATGGCTATTATTGATCCGGATTCAGAGCTTACGGTCATGTATGCGCAGCATCTGCTGAACAGTCAGGAGCCGTACGTTCAACGACGTTTACGTAACGTGGTTTACTCCTGTCTATAAATCATATCGTATTCAAAGTTACTTTAAGAGCCGCTAAATAGCGGCTTTTTTATGTTATATGAGTCGAATCTATTCATTAGATTGTTATTTCTTTATTAGAAAGGGTATGTTATCATTCTTAGGAAAATAGTACTAGTAGGAGGATGTGCTTATTGAACATGAACTTAATTACATAGTTTGATCAAGATTACACGCTAGCAAGTACCTGTTTGAATGTTGAGATTGTGCACAATTTAAAATTAGAAAAGAACTGTTAGATTGTTATTTTTTTTACTCAAAGGAGAGTCAACGATGATACACCCTAAACACAATGCAAAATGGGCTTCTCTGGCCTTACTTACCTTAATCGCCTATGTTCTGAGCGCAGTGCTTCTGCTACCACCCAATGCTGCTGCCAAAGGAGAGCAAATCTCCGCCAAACAGCTCGAAAGTATGAGCCGGCTTTCATTTACGCTTCGTGATGCCAAGCAAACGGCTTACACCGTTTATATTTTTGCTTATGATGAACAGAAGAGCACGCTGACCGAAGAAAATGGTTGGACCAACAATAAAAAAGGCGACAAGAGTTATTCAGGCACGTATCGTGCAGCCTTACTAAAAAAAGGTGCAGCATACGGAACTGTTCAGGCAGCAAAACTGGATCTGAATACGATTATTTTGCCTCAAACCTGGAACTTCGTTGTGAAAAGCAAAGAGGCTAGTACACCAGATATGCTGATGATCACCGATTGGGGAACTTCTAATTTCAATGAGGTGAAAACGTATATTGTTCGTTCCGGGGAATTGCGCCGTGTAACATATGTCGATAATAAGGGTAAAAAAATCGACGATTCCTATTCTGCGATCAGAGATGGTGGAATTCGTACTCTTCCAGGTGCCCGAGTGCAGTTCAAAAATTACAACAACCTTCAATTCGTCTATGGAGTTGATACGTTTAAGCTGAATGTGAACAAATTGGAATTGCGGTTGGAAGATACACGTAACCTCCGTTCAGAAGCTTGGCCGAACTCGGGTGTTGGCGATCGCGCTTACCTGAAAAGCCTGAAGGAAGCTGCTTTAAAGGGTGTATTGCCAGGTCGGACGGACATCAAGATTGGCATGACGCTTCAAACTATGCAAAAAAAGTTGGGGAAACCCAATTCTCGTTCAAACGGGGAATGGGGAGCGTACTATTATTATTCTAAATTCGGCATCGGGTTTGATTCATACATGCACGAGCTTAGCAAGAAATCACGTATTGCGGTTATCCAGCTGTACAATGAAAAGCAGTATCTCTCACCATGGAATGTGAAACGATGGATGGGAAAACCCACCTCGGAATATTATAATGAAGTTGTGGGTGGTTATGAGATGGTATATGAGCTGGGTAAGCACACTATAGTTTTTAATTATTTGGAAGAAGAAGACTTAATTGACTTTACAAATATATATTAAGGTATAACATCGCGAGAACTGAACGTATTCGTATACGAACTTACAAAAAAAGCCGCTAATTAGCGGCTTTTTTTGTTATCCATCGAAGTGGACGGGTAGTCTATTTTATTGGAGTGTTATTAGAGCTTTGCACAGAACGCACACGATTGACTAGGTAAATACCAACTGACACGAACAGCAATGCGGCCAGGTTTTTCATTTCCAAAATCGTTTCCCCCAGGAATAACGCTGATAACAATGCGCCAAATATAGGGATAAGGAAGTTATAGACAGACACTCTTCCGACCTTGTTGTACTTGAGAAGCATATTCCACAGACAAAATGCGACGGATGACAGCAAAGCCAAGTAGATCAAGTTACTGGTGGATTCCATGGTAAAATGGGTGACCCTGCCGCCGAGCGATAAACCTAACAGAGTAAGTACCAGCCCTCCGACGAACAGGCTGACTCCCGTTATAATTAGAACATCGATGGTGGCGGTTAGACGTTTGGCGTAAATGGCTGTGACGGAGAAAACAAGTGCTGCTATAATCACAAAGCCTTCGCCTGTGAATGAAAAGGAGAATGCAAGCAGATCCGTATGGAAATTCACGATGATCACACCGACGAATCCCAGCAAGCAGCCAACGATTTTATTCCTGCTTAATTTATCGTTCTTATAGATGAAATGGGCCAGAACAACACTGAAAAAGGTCGTTGTTGCATTCATAATCGAGCCTTTGACACCCGTTGTATTGGCTACGCCCACATAGAAAAACATATATTGCAAGCCGGTTTGTAACACACCTAGCATGATGAGACTTGTCCACTGTGGCTTGGACAATTGCAGCTTCTGTTTTCTGATAACACGAGACAGAAGCAAGAGCATCAAGCCCGCCAACGTAAATCGGTATCCGGCAAATACGTACTTGGAAGCAATTTCTTCTGGCAAAATGTTAAATGCGATATATCCAAGTTTAATGGACGGGTACGCACTACCCCATAACAAACAACAAAGGCTTGCTATGAGCATGACAAAAATGGGGTCACTGAATTTACTCGGTTTCTCAAGGGTATTTCTCTCTATCACTTTCGATCTTCTCCTCGCATTTCTTGCACATATATATGTACGAATCTAATATCCTCACTGACCATATCACATATCATCACTCGTTGTATCAGAAAAATGAATGAACCGTTCTCCGGAAGGTACGTTTAGATGAAGAAACGGTTCTTGAGATGTCTTTGTTATAGGTTCCTTTCCAACAATATTCCTACTTGTTCTGCCATAATGTGAGGTTGCCGGGGTAACCCATTTGTGAAATAGGATTCCACTATACCAACGATTGCTGTACCAAAGAACATGAGAATAACATCTTTATTTAGTCCTCTATTTTTACCCTCCGATACATTCACCTCATCTTCCAGTTCTTCGATGACCAGAGGGAGGAAGCGGCTGCGGAAAAAAGGGGCTCCTTTACTTTGTAACATAGCCGAAAAGAAGGAATAGTGAAATTCAAAATAATCGAACCAAAGTACATTGCTTTCTATAAGATCCAGATCGGATGCATGCTTACACAATCTCCTCAGTTCATTGATATGTTCTTCTATTAACTTATCCAACAAGTCGAATTTGTCCGAATAGTGATGGTATATTGTTCTGCGGCCGACATTCGCATAATCAGAGATGTCTTGCATCGTAATGGTATCAAAATGTTTCTCGTTCATGAGTTTGATAAAGGCGGATTTGATCGCTTCCTGAGACTTAAGAACTCTTCGATCTAGGGTAGGCTTTATACGAATCACCATTCTTTCCAGGGAGTAATTGCACAGATATCGTCACCTTGTTCAATAAGGGTCAGATTCTTATGATCCTTGCAGACGAAGTACAATTATCTTATATTATACACGAATGTGCGATATCGCACGTATGTGTGTAATATATTGGAGGTGAAATGACAAAGTTATCTCCAAACCTTGGTTGCTGATCCCAAAGTGAACGTGGGTGTTGGGAATGTTACATTTGAACCGGGATGCAGAAATAACTGGCACATCCATCGTGGTGGATTTCAACTGTTGTTAGTAACAGGTGGGGAAGGATGGTATCAGGAAGAAGGCAAACCTGCTCAGTTCTTAAAAGCCGGCGATGTTATTGTGACTCATGATGGTGTAAAGCAATGGCATGGAGCCGCTAAAGATAGTTGGTTTGAACACATTGCAATCACTGCAGGTACACCGGAGTGGTTAGAACCTGTGACAGATGAAGTGTACGGAGATGCTACAAAATAAACGGTGAATAATGTAATTGAAATAAAGAAATGACGAGGGCGTTATCTGACGATCTCGTCATTTTCTATGTTTAACAGCATGCAATTTGGGGACGTCTGATTGGCATTAAACCTTGGATATGCCTGTATTTCAGTACATTAGCAATAGACTTGGAGTAATTTCCAGAATGAAAACGCTTGTCAAACTGAAAAGAATATGATAATTTAATATCTGTAACCGGTTACACATAGAGGAGAGCATCTTATGACAACAATAAAAGACGTAGCTCAACGGGCTGGCGTATCCGTAGCCACCGTATCAAGGGTCATTAACGATAGAGGTTATGTTCATGCGGACACACGCAAGAAAGTGGAAGATGCTGTGAAGGCGCTTAACTTTTCGCCGAATGAAGTGGCCCGCTCATTATATAAGCGCAAGTCCAAACTGATTGGCCTGTTGCTCCCGGATATTGCAAACCCTTACTTCCCGCAGTTAGCCCGCGGCGTAGAGGATCGGATGCAGGAGCAGGATTACAGATTAATATTCGGAAATAGTGATGAGGAGGAACGGAAGGAGCAGGATTACATCCAGACGTTTATCCAGAATAACGTGGTCGGTGTAATCTCTTCAACGAACTACCCTCATTCTTCTATATATGAAAACCTGAAGATTCCCGTGGTGTTTCTGGACAGAACTTCACTGGATCGTCCATCCGTGTATGCGGATGGCAGGGAAGGTGGAAGATTAGCTGCAAGGGAGATCATCAACCGCGGTAGTCGCCGGATTACGGTTATGCAAGGACCGTCACAGATCAGGCCCGCTCAGGATCGCTTCGAAGGAGCGATTGAAATTATACGTGAAGCCGGGCTAGACTACCGGGTAATCCAGACGACCTCATTTTCGTTTAACGAGGCCGGGTTATGGGCTGAGGAGTTATTCAGGGAATATGCGGATACGGACGGAGTCATTGCCAGCAATGACATTGCAGCCATGGCGGTACTGCATGAGGCAGCAAGAATCGGAAGAAAAGTTCCTGATGATGTACAAGTGATCGGCTTCGATGATATTCCAATGAGCAGCCTGTTATCGCCGGCATTGTCCACCATCCATCAGCCAGCATACGAGATGGGAAGAGAAGCAGCGGGATTACTTATACAGCTTGTGGAACAAGCTGCAATAGAGAACAAAAACATACAACTGCCCGTCAGCTTCATCGAACGGGGCACTACGAGAAAGGTGAGATCAGATGGCTAAAATATGTGTAATAGGAAGCAGTTCAATGGATTTGGTTGTTACTTCTGCAAGACGGCCGGGAGCGGGTGAAACCGTTCTAGGCGACAGTTTCAAAACGGTTCCTGGGGGCAAAGGGGCCAATCAGGCTGTTGCCGCTGCACGGCTGGGTGCCGAGGTTACGATGATCGGCCGGGTAGGCGACGATGCCTTTGGCAAAGATATTTTAGAGAACTTCAAAATAAATGCTGTAAATACGCAAAATGTGAAACCGGTTACACATTTAGAAAGTGGAACGGCTCATATCATTCTGGCAGAAGGTGATAATAGTATCATAGTTGTTGAAGCGGCGAATCGTGAAGTCACTCCTGCATATGTCGATGAGGCGGCTGAGGTCATTCGAAATGCAGATATCGTGCTGATTCAGCAGGAAATTCCGGAGGAAACGGTTGTTCATGTGAGCGCATTGTGTGCAGAATTCGGAACACCGCTGCTGCTGAATCCCGCTCCGGCGAGAACATTGCCGCAAGAAGTGATCGACAACGCCGCATATATCACGCCGAACGAGCATGAAGCCGAGATTTTGTTTCAGGGCATGAGTCCGGCACAGGCATTGCGTCAATATCCGAACAAGTTATTCATTACGGAGGGCAGTAGGGGTGTACGTTACTTTGATGGTACAGAAGAAATTCTAGTCCCAACTTATAAAGTGGAGGCTGTCGATACTACTGGGGCAGGGGATACGTTCAACGCCGCATTTGCAGTCGCTTTGGCTGAAGGCAAACCGCTGCAAGAGAGTATACGCTTCGCCAATCGGGCTGCATCTTTGTCGGTGACCAAGTTCGGAGCACAGGGCGGCATGCCAACGCGTGATGAAGTAGAGGTGAGCTTGTAATGAAAAAAAATGGCATACTGAATAGTCACATTTCCAAGATTTTGTCTGATCTGGGTCACACGGATATGATTGCGATTGCGGATGCGGGTCTACCCGTACCAGACGGCGTGCTCAAAATCGATCTGGCCCTCAAACTGGGCACACCAAGTTTCCGCGAAGTTGTGGAATTGATCGCTGAAGATATGGTCATTGAGAAAGTCATTGTGGCAGAAGAAATTCATGAAGGTAATCCCGTAGCCATGCAATTCATTACGGAGAGATTCGGTGGAGAAGCAATCGATGCTTCCATCAACCACGAACAATTTAAAGTATTAACCCGGCAGGTGAAGGCGGTTATTCGCACTGGCGAAGCCACACCCTATGCCAATTGCATTTTACAATCGGGAGTCCATTTCGGTTAAAAGGAGGTTGCATGATGCACATTCAGATGCAAAACATTCATAAGGCATTTGGCACCAATCAGGTGCTGAGCGGAGTGGATTTTGAACTAAAAGATGGTGAGGTTCATGCCTTGATGGGGGAAAATGGAGCCGGCAAATCCACATTGATGAACATTCTGATTGGTCTCCATCAGCGAGATCAGGGAACCATCACCATAGACGGAGAAGAAAACTATTTTGTGAGTCCGAAGGAAGCAGAGAAGCTGGGTATCACATTTATCCATCAGGAGCTGAACGTATGGCCTGAAATGACGGTGCTGGATAATCTATTCATCGGTAAAGAACTGACGTCATCCTTCGGATTGCTCAACACGAGACAAATGAAAGCGCTCGCCAAAGAACAGTTCGCGAAGCTTTCCGTAGACATTCCGCTCGAAAGTCCTGCTGGAGAGTGCTCCGTCGGGCAGCAACAGATGATTGAAATCGCAAAAGCACTCATGACGGATGCCAAGGTCATCATTATGGACGAACCAACGGCAGCTCTCACGGAGCGTGAGATACAGAAGCTGTTTGGTGTAATTACCTCGCTAAAGAAAAACGGAGTATCCATTGTGTATATTTCTCACCGGATGGAGGAGATATTCACGATCTGTGACCGGATTACCATTATGCGTGATGGCAGAACGGTAGACACCCAGCCCATTCCGCAGACAAGCTTTGATGAAGTGGTGCGAAAAATGGTAGGTCGTGAACTTACGGAGCGTTATCCCGTTCGGAAACCTTCTTATGGTGATGTCGTTCTGGAAGTAAGGAATGCAAGCAGCAAAGGGTTATTCGAAAATATCAACTTCACTGTTAGAGCGGGAGAAATACTCGGTTTCTCAGGACTTATGGGTTCTGGACGGACAGAGATTATGAGAACAATCTTCGGTTTGGATACGTTGGATAGCGGTGAAATCTTCATTCGTGGCAAAAAGGCGAACATCCGTAAACCGGCGGATGCCGTGAAACATGGTATTGGGTTTATCACAGAAGACCGCAAGGATGAGGGCCTGGTATTAGACTTCTCGATTCGCGAGAATATGGCATTGCCGAATCTGTTCAGTTTCTCAAGCAAAGGATTCATCTCAGCTCCAAAAGAACAAGAATTCGTAGATACACTGATCAAACGTCTACAGATCAAAACACAATCCTCAGAAACGGCAGCTAGGAATCTGTCCGGGGGCAACCAGCAGAAGGTGGTCATCGCCAAATGGGTTGGAATCGGTCCAAGTGTACTAATTCTGGATGAACCTACTCGAGGGGTGGATGTCGGCGCGAAGCGAGAAATCTATGAATTGATGAATGAGCTGACAGACCGCGGTGTCGCCATCATCATGGTATCGTCAGAGCTGCCTGAAGTGCTTGGCATGAGTGACCGAATTGCGGTTGTACATGAAGGGCACATCAGTGGTGAGGTTTCGAGGGAAGAAGCAACACAAGAGAACATTATGACATTGGCCACAGGGGGACAGTGATATGACAACAATGCAGGAAAACAAAACGGCTAAAAGCGGCTTCCGTTTCTCAAATGTGATACAAAAATTGGGACCGCTACTCGGCTTGATCATTCTTATTCTCATCGTATCGGTGTTGAATCCAAGTTTCTTGGAACCGCTTAATATTTTGAATTTATTACGACAAGTTTCGATTAATGCACTAATTGCCTTCGGTATGACGTTTGTTATCCTGACGGGCGGAATCGATCTGTCGGTCGGCTCGATCCTGGCTTTATCCAGTGCTTTTGTAGCGAATATGATGTTGTCCGGCCTGGATCCAATCTTGTCCATCATTATCGGTGTAGCGCTCGGTGGTGTCATGGGTATGGTGAACGGACTGATGATTACCAAAGGCAAAATGGCTCCGTTTATCGCTACACTCGCTACCATGACCATATTCAGGGGATTAACATTGGTGTACACGAATGGTAATCCAATTACAGGACTCGGCGATAATCTATTGTTCCAACTGTTTGGCCGCGGTTACCTGCTGGGCATTCCGGTTCCTGCAATCACCATGCTGATTACCTTTATGATTCTGTGGATTATTTTGCATAAAACGGCTTTTGGCCGCAAAACGTACGCTATTGGTGGTAATGAGAAAGCTTCCATTATCTCGGGTATCAAAGTAAATCGCGTGAAAATTATGATTTACTCCCTGACAGGTATGCTCGCTGCTCTGGCGGGTGCAATTCTGACATCGCGTTTGAACTCAGCACAACCAACAGCAGGTACATCCTATGAGCTGGATGCCATCGCAGCCGTTGTATTGGGTGGCACAAGCCTCGCTGGAGGACGCGGACGTATCGTCGGTACACTGATCGGTGTTCTGATTATCGGCGTATTGAATAACGGATTGAACTTGCTTGAAGTAAACTCCTTTTACCAAATGGTTGTGAAAGGCGTCGTAATTGCTATTGCTGTCCTGTTGGACCGCAAGAAAACAGCATAAGGAGAGAAGCGAATATGAAAAAGTGGACTATAACACTCGTAAGCATGCTGATGATCATCGTTCTGGCCGGATGCTCTCTGGAGCCACCGGAATGGGCGAAACCTGACCCTTCCAAAAGTAACGGACAGAAGAAAATAGGTTTATCGATATCAACACTCAATAATCCATTCTTCGTATCATTGAAGGACGGGGTAGTTGCTGAAGCTAAAAAACAAGGAATACAGGTCATCGTGGTTGATGCCCAGAACGATTCTGCCAAACAAACGAATGATGTGGATGATCTCATTCAACAGGGAGTTAGTGCACTTCTGATTAACCCTGCAGACTCCGCAGCGATCTCTACAGCGGTTCAATCCGCCAACAGCGTGGGCATTCCCGTGATCACGCTGGATCGCTCCGCAGATAAAGGCGAAGTAGCGGCATTAGTGGCGTCTGATAACGTTAAGGGCGGACGCATGGCAGCAGAATACTTCGTGGAACAACTGGGTGAGGGAGCAAAAGTTATTGAACTTGAGGGTGTGCCTGGTGCTTCCGCAACAAGAGAGCGGGGTAAAGGCTTCCATGAAGTGGCTGACCAGAAACTCGATGTGGTTTCCAAACAGTCTGCCGATTTCGATCGGTCCAAAGGGTTAAATGTCATGGAGAACCTGCTTCAGGGTAATCCTGACGTACAGGCTGTATTTGCTCATAATGACGAGATGGCACTTGGTGCGATTGAAGCGATCCAAAGCTCGGGTAAGGACATTCCGGTCATCGGATTTGACGGCAATGACGATGCAATCAAATCCATTCAGGATGGAAAGTTGACGGCTACGGTCGCTCAGCAGCCCGTACTGATTGGCGAATTGGCATTGCAAGCTGCTCTGGATGTGCTCAGTGGTAAGCAGGTGGAGCCATCGATCCCCGCTGAATTGAAACTGGTAACCAAGGAAAATGTTAACGAATAAATAATGATTAGCCTTAATTAGTACAGAATGTAAGGTTTCGTGTATTTTCATTAAAAGTCGCTTATTTAGCGGCTTTTTTTATTAATGGATTCTTTAATTATAGGCTGGTTCATAAAAGGTTCATATTGACTTCATAGTCATTACATTGGAGATGACCTAGGGAGGCCAACGGATAGCGCGAAGGTTCTGCTGCAAATGAAGAAGGTCGATTAGACTTTCAGGACATTATATATGATATAGTTGTATGATGTATTAGATTGTAATTATAAATTCAGCATAACCGGGAGGAAGAGTCAATGGATAATCAACAGATTCTCATCCGAAACAACGTCAAAGTAACAGGCCATGGTTCCAAGGCTCTTATATTCGCCCATGGCTTTGGGTGTGATCAGAATATGTGGAGATTTATCGTGCCAGCTTTCGAAGAGAAGTACAAGGTGGTATTGTTTGACTTTGTAGGTTCGGGAAAGTCCGACATTCAAGCCTATGATCCTTGTCGTTATCATGATCTGAACGGTTATGCCCAGGATATTTTGGACATATGTTCAGCACTTGAATTAGAGAATGCCATTCTAGTAGGTCACTCCGTTGGTGCAACTATCGCTTTGCTGGCGTCTATTCAACGACCAGAATACTTTGAGCGGCTTGTGCTGATCGGACCTTCTGCATGCTATTTGAACGATCTACCGGATTACATCGGCGGATTTGATCGGGAAGATCTGATTGCTTTAATGGACATGATGGATCAAAACTTTCAAGGTTGGGCGAGTTATCTGGCTCCTGTCATCATGGGAAATACAGACCGGCCGGAATTATCCGAAGAGCTGGAGCTTAGTTTTTGCGCAACCGATCCTAAGGTGGCCCGTCGTTTTGCGGAGGCAACTTTTTTCTCTGATTATCGTAAGGAACTCGACAAGGTAGTGGTGCCTTCCTTGATCCTGCAATGCTCCGATGATGCAATTGCTCCGCTGGAAGCTGGAGCCTACGTCCATCAGAGGGTGAAGGGGAGCGAATTCCGACTGATGGAAGCAACCGGTCATTGTCCACACCTTAGTCATCCAAATGAAACCATTCGACACATCAAAGAATATATCACCTCAATCGAATCGATACAGGAAAGCGAGATGTACACATAATATGGACGAACGGTTGGATTACGCCCCCTGCGGTTATTTGTCGATGGATCAAAATCGGACGATACGCAACGTCAACGATACCTTTTGTCACTTGCTACAATATGAAAAACAAGGGATAATCGGCATCAGCTTTGAATCCCTGCTGACCCGATCCAGCCAAGTGTTCTTTCGGATCTATTTTTTGTCGTTGATTAATCTTAATCACCACGTTGATGAAATGTATTTAATATTGAAAACTGTTAGCAACGGAAAACTTCCTGTTCTTTTAAATGCTGTGATTCGAGAACGGGGAGAGGAGACGGTTTACGATTGTGTCTTAATTCCCATACTGCGCAGGAAGGAATACGAGCAGCAGATTGAACAAGCTGAGAAAGCATATCGGAAAGCGAAAGATGAACTACATCGGATTGAGCTGGAGCTTGAAAATAAGAGGGCAGAACTTGCTTCTATATCTAATTCAAGGGTCTAGCTTAGACTGCTTTTTTTGTATAAAGGTAGATCGGGTAATAGGTTTGAAGGATAACAGGTTCATTCGTCGAATGTAACTGCCTGAAGTCAATCCGGAAGCGAGAAGCGATTTGAGGTCGCCACTTGCGCTTGATGCAGAGAGAAGAAAACATGGAGCATGGGAACGCTTCACGACATCCCCGACTCGAACTGGGCGCTTGGTTCAAGGCTATCACAGTTTCTTCGGCACAAGGGTTCTGATCGCCCCAAAGAGTAAGATCCCGTGAAACGTTTGGGAATGTGAAACTGGATACCGTCGTATCGGGTCGTGGGAAAGAAAGGCTGCCGGGACACTTTGATTGAACGTAATACACGTCTTTATACCGCTGTCCACATGCCCGACTGTACCGTGTTGTCGATGGAGATTGTGCTCGATGTAGCGATCTCGCAGTACCCACAGGGACCTTTCTCACAGCCACGACTGACCGACCGAGGAAAGGAGTTTGCCTGTTACGGCAGTCTGGAAACCACGCATAACCTGCACGTTTAATTCGCTGATCCGTATTCCACTTTCGCACTTGGTTTGACAATCCGTCAAATAAAAAATCTGTACTATAAAAAGTCGCGGAAAAACGCGTTTTTTTTAAATTTTAAATGATATTATTTAAAAATAAATGTACCTTTTTTCTGATTTGCGATGTAATATTAGGTTTCGTAAAGCTTACCTTAAGGGTAAGTATATGAGGGCATTTACTGGTTGGAAAAAATTTTGCGGAGGAAAATGTTGCAAGTGGAAAGGCAGAGCATTGATTGTTAATATACAGTAAATAATAACAATCAAATGTGCAAAAGATCGATTAAAAGCAGGGCAGTAATACCGATACCAAAGAAAATAATGATTATTCGGACACACCGAGACAGGGAGGACACATGAAAACAACGAAGATCTCATTTTTTATACTTTCACTGATGCTGCTCCTGGTGAGCGGTCTGTCAGGATGGGCGGGGTCCGCCGAAGCAACATCCAATTCCGGTAAAACGTATGTTATTGGAACCGATATCACATTTGCTCCATTTGAATATCAAGATGAGAATGGTGATTATGTAGGTATTGATATGGATCTATTGGCAGCAATCGCCAAAGATCAGAATTTCAAGTACCAAATTAAAGCTCTTGGATTTAATGCAGCTGTGCAAGCGCTTGAGGCCAACCAGGTCGATGGTGTGATCGCAGGGATGAGTATTACGGATGAAAGAAAAGCAAAATTTGATTTTTCAGAGCCATACTATGATTCAGGTGTAGTTATGGGGATTAGCGCCAGTAATGACACCATTAAAAGCTACGAAGATCTTCGCGGTAAAAAGGTCGCCGTCAAAACGGGTACAGAGGGGTACAGCTTTGCTGAGTCCATCGCCTCGAAATATGGCTTTACCATTGTTCCTTTCGACGATTCTTCACAAATGTATGATGATGTTAAGACCGGTAATTCGGCCGCGTGTTTTGAAGATGAACCTGTTCTAAGGTTTGGGGTAAAACAGAATAATGGTTTAAAAGTCGTTACCGACAAAGAAGACGGGGCTTCCTACGGATTTGCGGTAAGTAAGGGTGAAAATCAGGAACTTCTGGAGATGTTCAATGCTGGCCTTGTGAATATCAAAGCTAACGGTGAGTATGAGCGCATTATAGAGGAATATGTTGGAGAGAATGCCCAAGTTGCTACTCAGGGTCGTTGGGAGCTCATTCAGAAATCTCTTCCTGCCCTGTTTAAAGGGTTGGGAAATACCCTTTTATACACAATAGTATCACTGTTCTTCGCATTTATCATTGGTCTGATTTTCGGATTTATGAAGGTAGGACAGAACAAATTCCTTCGTGGTGTTGCCACCGTATTTGTGGATATCTTCCGCGGCATTCCGCTGATTGTCCTGGCATTCTTTATTTATTTCGGGATACCACAGGCTATGGGATTCACGATGCCGTTGTTCTTGGCAGCGATACTCACACTTAGTTTGAATGCAGGAGCGTATGTCACCGAGATTATTCGTGGCGGTATTCAATCGATTGATCGTGGACAGATGGAAGCTGCCCGTTCATTGGGACTTCCTTATCGTAAAGCAATGATAAAAATCGTCATTCCGCAGGCTGTACGGGTTATGATACCTTCTTTCATTAACCAGATGGTTATCACATTGAAGGATACGTCAATCTTGTCCGTTATTGGTCTCGTAGAGTTGACACAATCGGGTAAAATCGTAATTGCAAGAACGTTCTCCTCTTTTGACATTTGGTTAACGGTTGCGATTATGTACCTGATTGTTATCATCACATTGACCAAAATTGCTGATTATCTGGAGGTGAAGGTTCGTCGTGGCTAAAATAAAAGTTGAAGGTTTAAAAAAAAGTTTCGGTACGAATCAGGTCCTTAAGGGAATTGATGTGGCGGTCAACGAAGGAGAAGTCGTCTGTGTCATCGGACCTTCCGGTTCAGGGAAAAGTACTTTCTTGCGCTGCATCAATCAATTAGATGCCATTACGGCAGGCCGAGTGATCGTGGATGATCAGGATCTAAATGACCCTAAAACCAATTTGAACAAAGCTCGTGAAAATATTGGAATGGTATTTCAACATTTTAACTTGTTCCCACATTTTAGTGTACTTAAGAACATCATGTTTGCACCCAGAGAACTCGGGATATTAAATGCACAGCAGGCGCGTGATACAGCACTCCAATTACTTGAACGTGTGGGTCTGTCTGACAAAGCAGACAGCTATCCAACGCAACTATCAGGTGGACAAAAACAACGTGTAGCTATCGCTCGTGCACTTGCCATGAATCCGGATGTCATGTTATTTGATGAACCAACCTCGGCGCTGGACCCTGAGATGGTAGGAGAAGTCCTAGGTGTTATGAAAGACCTCGCGAGCGAAGGCATGACGATGATGATCGTTACCCATGAGATGGGTTTTGCCCGTGAGGTAGCTGATCGCGTGATCTTCATGGATGGTGGTTATATTGTCGAGCAGGGTACTCCTGCAGAGATATTTGGGAATCCGAAGAATGAGCGGACGATCAGCTTCTTGGAAAAAGTACTCTAGAACATATACAGGTAAAACATTGAAAGTCGCTATTTAAGCGGCTTTTTTTGTTTTATGGTTTACTCCTTATTTTGAAATGCGAACAGAAATTTTAATCGTATATTGCTCATAACCTCTCACCGAAAGATCATCTAACAAAACATCCTCATAAAAATATCCAGTAAGGTTTAAACCCTTACGTTCAACAGTGTTCTAGCATTCGGTCATAGGTTGTCTCCACACTGGAATACCCATTCGTATGATAGGCAATTAAGTAAGTACCGTTCTCCTTTTTGAAATTGGCATGCATTGAATCGTTACTGATTCGGGTATACAGATAATCGTAATTGAACGCTTCATTGGCTAATACCGCTTTGGTATCTTGCATCCAGCCTACCGTATGAGATGCGTTCAGATTATGACTCTCTAAATACTTGTCATGCTTAAGCATTGATTCATAGAAGCTCTCGTCATTGGTGTAAGGGTCGGCCGCGGTAATAACCAGGGCTTCCGCCGACATGTCTTCAAAACCAATGAAGGCTGGATTGATTTTTAACGCAGAAGCAGTGATTTCTTTTTTCTCTGAGATTAGTTGTTTCATTTTAATCAGTTTATTAATTTTCAATTCTAGAAGAGCCTCTTCATCCTCAAGCAAAGTGATTAGTTTCTCTGGGGATCTTTGATCCAGATAATTCTTAATTTCCTTCAAAGGCATATCCAATTCTTTAAGAATGGTGATGACTTTAAAGACATCCATTTGATTCATCGAATAGTATCTGTATCCATTATCAGCTTTAATCTCAGGAGAAAAAATTCCCTCTATGGTTGGGCTGAATCAATTCAACGTTTGCTCAATGGGTTAGCGAAAACAAATCATTTTTTGTCTAGAACTGGTTCTGAGTAGTGGATTGTTGTTCTAATTGCTCGATCTCTTTAAGTGGCGTAAGATAATATTCAATAAGTGGAATGAATACAAGTGTTCAAGTGAAATCGTTCAGGGAAAAAAGGAGGTCCATACTCCATGGAGATGATGTCTCATGAAGAACAATTGCAATCCATCCAAGCCTTTGAATCAACAATCCGCAAATCAGAAAATGCCTTAGCGAATATGACTCAGAAAGGTAATAACACGACTCTAGTGCAGAAACGCTTCAAAGCTTTATACATCGGCTTAGCCATGTTGGAATTTGTCTGGAACCGAAAATCTCATCCGTACACCGAACAAGACATAGCAGGGGCTCGCCTTGTTTTGATTGGATTGTTCCCATCTCTTGAGAGCATGTATGCTAAATCCAAAGAAGGTAGCCCTCAAAAAACTCTTCTGGAAAGAAGAATTAAAGCATTTCATCTAGCTGTTCAAGCTATGGATGATCTGGAAAATTAATTATTCATTTCTGCAGTCTGCCTACTTTGACGGGAACACTGGGTAAATGACCATGGATACACATACGTCTGTCGAATGGAGAATGATCATGGGAGAAAAAACGAATGATGCTGGATTGCCCGGCGAACAAAGTAATAACAGCATGAATGCATTGGTATATGATACTTACGGAACGCCAGAAGTCCTTCGATTAGAAAAAGTAGCCATCCCTGTGCCCAAGGATCATGAAGTATTAATTGAGGTCCATGCAACCTCGGTAAACTCCTGGGATTGGGATCTCCTTCGTGGTAAACCATTCGTTACCCGCATCGGCGCGGTCCGGCAGCCTCGTTATCGAATTCTTGGAGCAGATGTAGCAGGTCGGGTAATCGCCGTTGGGGCTGCTGCCACACGATTCAAACCAGGAGACGAGGTGTTCGGAGATCTTTCCGGCTGCAACTGGGGCGGATTCGCTGAATATGTATGTGCTACGGAAAGTGCCTTGACATCAAAACCTGCGGGTATCAACTATGTGCAGGCAGCAGCCATCCCTCAGGCAGCCGTACTGGCGTTGCAAGGCCTGCGTGATCGGGGAGATCTGCAAAAGGGGCAACGTGTTCTGATTAATGGCGCCGGTGGCGGAGTCGGAACATTTGCCATCCAATATGCCAAATTGCTTGGGGCAGAGGTGACTGGCGTTGATAGCGCTGACAAGCTAAGTATGTTAAACGCTGTTGGAGCTGACCATGTGTTGGATTATAGGAAAGCGGATTTTACTGCAAGGGGAGTGCAATACGACCTTATTCTGGATGTCATCGGTAAGCATTCTGTTTTTGCTTTGAAGCGTGCATTAGTCAGCGGAGGCATATATGTGATGGTCGGAGGTCCAATGCGGCGTATTCTTCTCAATCTGCTGTGGGCACCGATTATTGCGCGGCTTGAGCATAAGCAAATAAAACTTCTCGTTCATAAACCGAATCATGAAGATCAAGAGGTATGGAAAGAACTTGTTGAATCAGGCCAAGTTTTACCGATTGTTGATCAGGAGTACTCATTAAGTGAAGGAGCTCAGGCCATTCAAGATCTTGGAGAAGGTCGTGTGAAAGGAAAAGTCATCGTTTCCATCAAAAAAAGGGACGTTTAAATGGTAGAAAGATATCTTTTGTAACCAATCTTAACGATGAAACCGAAATGAAAGAGAGGTCTGTCTAATTAATGACAGACCTCTCTTTGTCTTTTGTAAGCCTAGGAAAACCGATAGAGTCGTACACCATGCGCCGGTACATTAGCAATTAAGGAGTTCTCTGTGAATCCAGCTGCTTCTCCGCTCCACAATTCGGTCCCTTCAGTAATGCCTGATAGGCTGATTTCCTCTATATTGAGATCCACGGGCAGAGGTTTCTCGCCAGTATTGAATACAGCGACGTAGGACGAGCCATCACCATGTTGAGCTGTCCATACGATAAGTTCTTCTTGACGTAAGGCTTCTCTGGCTCCATAACTCTCGCGATGCATTCGAAGAACCTCTCGGTTGGTTAACAGGGACAGTGTCCAATCATCGTTATCTCGCAGTTCACCACCGAAGATAAGCGGGGAACGGAAGATGCTCCACAGCGACATCATGGTCAACTGCTCGTCAGGTGTGAACCGAGTCCAGCGATCCGCACCACCTCCGTCTACAGAACGGATACCGATATGACCTAAAGGCAGCATATCACAGTCTGGCCAGCAACCTGCTTGGGGGACACCTTGCCATGTCCGGCAGCGGTCGAACATATCCAATAACAGCGGCCAAAGATCCCAGAAGTCATCCGTGACACGCCACATATTCGCATGTTCTGCTAAGAATTCCGAGTATTCCACGGGAGCAGGTCCAGGAGACAGACTAAGTACCATAGGCCGACCGGAGCGGTCAATTGCTTTGGATATCATTTCGATCTCGGGCTGATGGGTATCATAGAGTCTGGAAGCGGCAATATCGTCCACCTTCACCAAGTCAACGCCCCATTGTGCATACAGTTCAAAGAGCGAATCGTAATATGCCTGTGCTCCTTCTTTTGAGCTATCAACACCGTACATATCTGTGTTCCACGGACAGATGGAGTTCGGATGAGCAATATCACGCGCAGTGGCGGTTGTGCCCAGGATCGGAGTCCCGGCATGTGCAGCTTGACGTGGAATACCGCGCATGATGTGAATGCCAAATTGCAGTCCGAGACTATGAACATAGTCGGCTAATGGCTTAAATCCCTGTCCATCCGCAGCGGAGGGGAAGCGGTTCTCGGCAGGCATAAGCCGTGAATATTCATCCATAATTAGTGGAACGAACGGACGGTATTGAGAAGAATTGGCATAAGGCTCGTACCATTGAATATCGACCGTAATGTAGCTCCAGCCAAAGTCTTTAAGATGTTCTGCCATGTACTCGGCGTTACCACGAATTTCGTCTTCTGTAACGGCCGCGCCATAGCAATCCCAGCTATTCCAGCCAAGCGGTGGAGTTGATGCTGCAAGCGTATGATTCATGGGAATACTCCTCTACTGATTAATTATTGCTCTCGCTAAATTCATCATAATAAAGGATTTTATTAATATCTACAGTAATCTTACATGTGGAATAGCATAATATTGCGGTTAGTCGAAGAACAATTTACGATACACAAGGCTTTCGCCACCACTGCGGAATTCACCTGGCGTAAAACCAGTTATACTACGAAAGGCTTTGATAAAATAACTTCCACTGGAATACCCGACTTGTTCGGCAATGACTTCAATACTAAGAACAGTTCCACGCAGCAATTCCATCGCTTTCTCAGTGCGCACACGGGTCAGATAAGCGCCCGGGGTCAGACCTGTACTGGAAGAGAAACGACGTATGAAGTGATATTTGGAAAGGCAAACATGTTCCGCAAGATGATCCATACTGATCATCTTAGAATAGTTGCTTTCTATGTATTCAACGGCCCGTTGGATGTTCCCCGACCAGTTTTCTCTGTTGCTCAGCGTTGTTTTCTGCAATCTAACCAGTTCTGTCATGAACTGATACACACTGGATGATGCAATTAGAGGATCCGTGATTCTGCCTGTCGCCGCATCGGTCACGATCATTCGCAACAACCGGATTGGTGTACTGTCAGCGGGGAGATAGGGTGTTTCTCCAACTTCGCGAAGGAATTTTCGCCAATGGGGCAGAACAAGCGTGGGTCGGAACAACAGGAAGAGAAAGTCCCAAGGTTCTTTCGATTCCGAATGGTAGTAATAGCGATGCGGACCTGGGATTTCGGCCAAAAAAGCTTGTCCTGCAGTGACATGGTGGATGCAATTATTTGACTCAAATACACCTTCACCCGAGATCGTATACTGGAATAACAGGAGAGGCCCATCCGTACGTTCGAGTCCATCCCAGAGATAAGAAGGGTCCGTTATAGAATCAGATCCGGCCGCAAATAGTGAACATAGTTGGAGCTCCTTGTCTTCAGCGAACCGAAAACCATAGGTTCCTCTGGGAATATTCATATCAGTTCTCCTTGTTACCCTGAATTTTTACTGCGCCCCACGAAGGAAGAGATCTACTAGTTTTTTTCCTAATGAAAGATTGGAACCATATTTGTGCAGGTTATCTTCCCGATTCCCCATGAGCATCATGGAGGAGAAGGTCTCTGCCAGGAAAAACGGATCATCCGTCTGCAGTCTGTTTTGATCCATTGCCCGCTGGAAATGGGTGGCTAACACTTCGTGAATACCATGCTCCGCTGCACGTATGTCCTGAATCTGAGCGTGGTCAAGAAAAGGCTCAGCCTCTCTGAGCATCGTTTCAATCTCCGCATGTGGATTTCCCAATCTGGCCTCAGCCAAACATACAAGTCCTGATTCCAGATCTTCAGCTTGATCAAGCATATGCGAGGTTAAACGGCTAACATTCTGTAACATGGTTGTAAAAGCAACCTTAAATAGCTCTGGTTTGCTGGTGAAATGATAATAGATGGTCGGTTTGGATACGCTACAACTTTTTCCAATTTGCTGAAGTGTGACCGTTTCGTATCCGTACTCCATGAATAGCTTTGAAGCCGTTTGAATGATGGTTTGTTGAATAGAGATATCTTCGTCTGCATGTTTGGGTCTTCCAAGTAAACGTTTCGTTGATTTTTCTGTCATTGGACTTCCCTCCATGAATATTTTATGACAAATAACGATAGTAAGCAAAATCATCTTATAATTATACTTACTGGTAAGTATAATTATTGAGGGTTGAAAAAACATAAACATTATCCTCATGACAAGGTGGTTTTAGAGTTGAACACAGCACAACGTACAAACAAATGGAAAAAGATAATCATGTGGACTATTTTGGCCATCATTATCATCATGGCCGGAGTTTTCGTATATCTTCAATCAGTCACGTATAGTCCGTCTGAGCGAGCGGAAGCGGCGTTTACAAGTGATGGTCAGGTTAATGTCACCGAGATTAAGGATGGTTACCGGTTTGAACCCGTGGGTACAGAGGTAACAAAGCCGAATATTATTTTCTATCCCGGCGGTCTAGTCGAACCTGAAAGCTATTCTCCATTTGCCAGAGAACTGGCAGAAGAGGGTCATCGCGTATACATCGCGAAGATGCCAATAAACTTGGCCATTTTCGGTCAGAACAAGGCTGATTCTTTTATCGAGGAACATCCTGATGAATCATTTGTTATTGGCGGACATTCACTGGGAGGATCATTTGCATCACGGTATGCTGCCGAGCACACGGAGAAGTTGAAAGGCGTCTTTTTCCTGGCATCCTATGCTGATGAAGGCGGTAGCTTGAAGAATACAGACTTGTCTATCTTACAGATTACAGGCTCGGATGACGGAGTGCTTAACAGGGAAGACTGGGAGAACTCCAAAGCTAATCTGCCGGAAGACACGACATATGTGAGTATTGAGGGTGGAAATCACGGTCAATTTGGCTCATACGGCATGCAAAAAGGAGATATTCAGCCTAAAGTTACGGAAGAAAAGCAGTTGGAAGAGGTTGTCGTAGCATTGGAAAGATGGCTAGATACACTGAATTAATGTATTGGATTAATCTTATGCTCAGCTATGATCGGTTATCATCGGAAATAAAGTCGCTAAATAGCGGCTTTTTTTGTCTCAACAGAATTGATTTAATGACCACAAGTCGTTAACATTAGAGTCATTGTTCATGGTTACAACAATACGAATAGCAGCAAGAACATCAAAAGGAGAAAAGATTATGTTTTTCAGAAAAATGGCTTACACTTTATTTATCATCATTGCCGCATTAATGTTCACAGGTTGTACTTCACAGTCTTTGTTTGATACCGGCTCTCCTCAAGCAGTATCGGAGGAAATGGGATTTGATGAGGTTGCCAATTATATCTCGGAGCACAATGAACTCCCACCAAATTACATGACCAAGAAAGAGGCCAGAGAATTGGGCTGGGTACCAAGTGAAGGGAATCTGCATGAAGTAGCTCCTGGCAAAAGCATCGGCGGCGATGTATTTAGGAACCGGGAAGGCTTATTACCTAACAAAAAAGGTCGGATATGGTACGAAGCTGATATACATTATTCAGGAGGACGACGCGGAAGCGACCGAATTCTATACTCGAATGATGGCCTAATCTACCAGACGACAGATCATTACAAGTCATTTGAACAGATCAAACAAACGGAGGAATGAGATGAGCATCATTCAGATTGACGGAAACCACACTCACACCAAGGAAGAGTTGCATCAAGTGCTCCAGAAACAGCTTGAGTTAGACGAGAGCTATGGAGCCAATTTGGACGCATTATGGGATGTCTTGACTGGGGCTGTAAGCATGCCGCTTACTGTTCAATGGCTTGGATTCGAGAAAAGCAAAGAAATTCTTGGAGATTACGCTGACCAAGTCATCGAATTGATGCGGGATGTGGAAGGCGAGATCCAAGGATTTACGTTGGAATTATATTATTGAAATGTAATATTGGCGTTATGAGGCGATGGGCAACCATCGCTTTTTTGGTCTTCTCAGTTGATTGTGGATCATGTCTAGATCATGCTATTTTCATGGCTTAATAATCAAGGTTCGGGTTAAAAGACTTCCTTATACTTTAAGCATGGAATAGGATAGGCAGGATTTTAATCGTTTATTAACGCTTGATTATGTAAGCGTATACTATTCCGAAACGAGTTATCGTAATGTCTGGATTGTTTATCACGACTAACACCATCTAGGGGGCAGAGAAATAATGAGAGCCGTTTCAAAATTGCTAGGAGCATGCCTTGTAACAAGTGTTGTGCTGGTTTCCGCCGGTTGCGGAAATGCTGCAGAGAATGCCGAGTCGAATAGCAGTGATCCGAACAGCCCGATCTCGTTTACTTTCTTTGGAGCAGACGCAAGTCCCAATTGGAACAAAATGCAGGATGCCGTAGGGAAAAAAATTACGGAAAAAACCGGTGTCAGCATTAATGCAGAATTTGATATTTCGAGCGGAGGAGGTAATGACCGCATTTCCCTGATGGCTGCCAGTGGCGATTATCCGGATCTGATCTTCCCCAAAGGCAATTTGACCCGACTTGTAGATGCCGGTGCGATGGTAGATTTGACGGATCTGATCGAAGAACACGCGCCCAATTTGAAAAAGATTTACGGAGAGCATTTTAATCGGTTGAAATACAGCAATGATGATCCTTCAATATATTGGATTCCGACGAACGGTGCGATCGATCAGGTCAGCTTTGACGCCACGAACGGTGCAGCCATTCAACATCGTGTAGTTAAGGAACTCGGGTATCCTGAGATCAAAACCTTAAACGATTTCGAAAATGTACTACGTGACTTTTACGAGAAGCATCCGACAACAGACGATGGTCAGCCAACGATTCCACTAACGCTTAGTGCGGATGGATGGAGACGCATGATTACGGTGACTGACCCCGCTGCCATGTCAACGGGTGGCCCGGGAGATGGCGAGTATTTCATCGATCCAGACACATATGAAGCCGTTCTGCATTACAAACGCCCAGAGGAAAAGGAATATTTCCGCTGGTTGAACAAGATGTACAATGAGGGCTTGCTAGACAAAGACAGTTTTGTTCAAAAAGATGATCAGTATAAGTCCAAAATCGCCAGCGGACGCGTGCTTTCGTTGCTTGATCCGAACTGGGGATTCAGTGATGCGGAAAATGCGCTGAAAAGTGCAGGGAAAGACGACATGACCTACGGATTCTATCCGGTAACACTAGACGATAGTTTTCAGCGCAAAGACTTTCAGAATATCGGCTTTGACGGCTATGGCATTGGGATAACGGTCGATTGTGAAGATCCTGTTCGAGCCATCAAATTTTTGGACTGGATGTCTTCTGAGGAAGGACAAGTATTGAGAAACTGGGGCGTTGAAGGGGAACACTACAACGTGGAAGACGGTGTTCGCACCATTCCGGCAGATGTACAGGAACGTAAAAACAAAGACAATAACACGTTTACCAAAGAAACCGGTGTAGGCTTGTACTACATTTTTGGTGCCCATTACGGGGATGGTGTTAAAGATTCAACGGACAACTATTACACGACGAATTATCCTGAACAGATTCAGCAAAGTTATTCCGATGAGGAAAAAGAAGCGCTGAAAGGGTATGGTATCAAAACCTGGAAAGATTTGTTCCCTTCTGAAGAAGAGTTCCCGGTGAAAGAGTGGGGCGCGGCTTACAACATGCCGATTCCATCTGATAGCGGGGATTATAATGTGGTGTATCAGAAAACGCAGGATATTATTCAGAAACGGATCGCCGAAGCGATCACATCTTCTCCAAGTGCGTTTGAAGGCATATATGACAATATGATTGCTGAACTGGATGATGCGGGTGCGGTAGCCATGGAACAACAGTATACGGAATGGATTAAGGATCGCGTTCGATTGTGGACGGGAAAAGAGATCAATTAACGAGCGGCTATGATCGCAATAAAAAAAACATCGAGCCATCCTGCATGGCTTGATGTTTTTTGGCTTTTTCAATACATTAGCTTGTTATTATCATGATAACAGTTCAATGGCGTCACGTCGTTGTTTGCTATATTTGCCTGGAGAGATGCCGACCATTTTGGTAAAACTCCGAATAAAGTTAGCATAGTCACTAAAGCCCGATTGAAAGCAAGCATCCGTAATACTCATTCCTTCAGACAGGTGGAATTTGGCCCGTTCAATCCGACGACCCAAGATGTAGGACCTGATCGTCAATCCGGTATGCTTTTTAAACTGGCGGCTGATATAAGTACTGTTCATATAGAATGCTTCCGCAAGTTTGCGAAGTGTAATATCTTCATTCAGATGTGTCTCAATATAATCCATAGTCTCACGTACCAGTTCAGGCATAATGTCATGAGGAACAAAGGAATTGTTGTGAAAACAGACGTTAATCATGACCAGCAATTGGGCTATCACTGCATTCATTTTGATATCCGCGCCATAAGCATCGGAAGCAAGTAATCCTTCCAGCTCGCTCGTCCATTGCAATATCTGCTTCAGACTACGATCGTCGAGGTGAACGATGTTGCCTGTTCCTTTTGAACGATGATCAAAACAAGACGACAGGTTGGTTGATGTAGTAGACAACTGATGAAGGTACGTTTTTTTTAGATTAATTGTAATTCGCTCATATTCAGATTCATCCAAAATAAAGGCTCGATGCATCTCTGCAGGTGATATCACAATTAAATCCCCCGGTTGCACATGGTAACATCGATTTTCTACATAAAAGTGAACATTGCCACGAAGAAACAGGTAGATCTCGTATGCATTATGGCGATGATAGATCGTTTCCAGCTTATACGTCGTTACTCGATGCAGGTACAAAAGTTCTGGCTGGATGGGATCATAAAAATACTCAGAGGACCCACTCATGAAGCACCTCCCGTCATTTCACGCAATAAATAGAGCGGATAACGCAATGAAATTGTACTCAGCTTACCTTAAAATGTAATCATCCTATCATGGTATCCTTTGTATTGCAAACGCTTTCGCACAAAAAGATAACTAATAACGATTATAGGGGGAATTCTTTCGATGAATCATCATTCTACATCACAAGCTGGTGAGCAAAACCCAGTCCAGTCTGCCAAACTGGAGAAGTTTACAAAGGAGATTGGGAAGCTTCGTCCCAACGGAAATCCTCTGATTGCCCACAAGTTTGGAGCCGATCCCTATGCTTTGGTATTTAACAATCGAGTCTACTTATATATGACTAGTGATAAGCTCGAATATGGTAAGGACGGTACTCCTCAGAAAAACAGCTATAATTCAATCAACCGGATCACAGTGATCTCTTCAGATGACTTGATTAACTGGACCGATCATGGTGAGATCAGGGTTGCTGGACCTCAGGGGGCAGCGAAATGGGCTTCCCAATCCTGGGCTCCGGCAGCTGCTCATCGAATAATAGAAGGCGAAGACTGTTTCTTTCTATATTTTGCAAACAATGCCAGTGGAATCGGTGTATTATCGGCACCAACACCTGTAGGTCCATGGGTAGATCCAATAGGAAAAGCACTTGTTACAAGAGAGACTCCGGGAGTAGAAGAAGTAACTTGGCTATTCGATCCTGCTGTGTTCGTAGATGACGATCATCAAGCCTATCTCTATTTTGGAGGCGGTATACCCGAAGGTAAAGCCGAGAGACCGGATACGGCAAGGGTTATGCGATTGGGAGACGATATGATCAGCGTCGTTGGCAAAGCGAAGGTCATCCCGGCGCCATATATGTTTGAGGATTCAGGAATACATAAATATAATCATATTTACTACTATTCGTATTGCTCCAATTTTGACGAGGGTGATCGGCCAGAAGGCAGTCCACCGGCTGGAGAAATTGCTTATATGACCAGCATTCAACCAATGGGTCCATGGACATATCAAGGAACGATTCTTCAGAATCCCGGACACTTTTTTGGTATTGGCGGCAACAACCATCATGCTATATTCCAACTGGCGGATCAGTGGTACATTGTTTATCACGCCCAGACGTTATGCCAAGCCATGAGTATTCCCGAAGGATACCGTTCCACGCATCTGAATCGAATCGAACATGATGAGGCCTCTGGTCGGATCAAGAAGGTACATGCAGATTATCAGGGCGTAGATCAGATCAAGTGCTTTGATCCCTATCAACGGGTAAATGGTTCAACGATTGGATGGAGTAGTGGCGTATCAACAGAACAATATCACGACGCTGCTGAGGTGTCAGCATCAGATTCGAATGTGATTTCAGCCAAGCTGAAGAGCGACAGCTGGATTGCAATATCGAACGTCGATTTTGATCGTGAAGGACCTGCAATCTTCAAAGCCATCCTTGCGAATCAAGGTACAGAAGGTATGTTGGAACTTCGGCTTGATCGTAAAGACGGACCGTTAATTGGAGAAATGATTGTTTCGTCCACGACTGGATCACTTCACTGGATGGAACGAACAACCGAAATTACGGGTGCGCAAGGTGTTCATACCTTGTATATTATGCTTAAAGGCTCAACAGACAGCTCAAACATCCTTTTAAGAGAATGGAAGTTTAACAGAAAAGATGAGGTGTAAATGAAGCATGTATCCAAATCCAATTATTTGGGCCGACTTCCCGGATCTTGACGTTATTCGTGTAGAGGACACGTATTATATGGTCAGCACAACCATGCACATGATGCCAGGATGTGTCATCCTGCGTTCATATGACCTGACTCAGTGGGAAGTAGCTACCTATGTGTACGACACATTGGACGATACTCCAGCCCAACGGCTAGTGGATGGTCAGCATATTTATAGCAAAGGCATGTGGGCCGCCTCTCTTCGTTATCATCAAGGAGTGTTCTATGTAATCTTTGTCGCGAATGATACCCGTAAAACATACTTGTACACGTCCACATCCATCTCAGGAGTGTGGAAGAAGCAGCTAGTGGAAGGGTTCTACCATGATTGCTCCTTATTCTTCGACGATGATGAACGGGTATATCTCGTGCACGGTAATGCCGAGATCTATCTGACCGAATTAAGCTCTGACCTGTCCGGGCCCAAACCTGGTGGAGTACATCGCTTGATTGTAAAAGAACAGCAGCCTTATCACCTTGGTTATGAAGGAGCACATTTCTACAAGATCAACGGGAAATATATCGTTTTCCTGATTCACATCACGAAAGCTTCCGGACGTAGAACACAGGCGTATTATATGGCTGACTCTCTGGAAGGTGTTTTCGCTGGTGGAGAAGTATTCAATGACGACATGAATTATTTCAATTCAGGCGTTGCTCAGGGCGGCATTGTGGATACGCCGGATGGTGACTGGTACGCGATGCTGTTTCAGGATCATGGGGCCGTTGGCCGTATCCCTGTACTGGTTCCGCTACATTTTGATCAAGATATCCCGGTGTTTGCAAGCAAAGCTCCGAAACAGATTAACATCCCGAGTACCAGACCAAAGTACCGTTATAATCCATTGGTCGGGAGCGACCGTTTCGATTATGAAGTCGAAGAAGATGGACGAATACGCCTTCGTGATTTCTGGCAATGGAATCATACACCTCATCATGAACTCTGGTCCGTTACAGAAAAACCGGGGGTTTATCGTGTTCGAACTGGACAGATCAGTCCAAATCTGACGTTTGCCGTAAACACACTAACCCAGCGTTCAATGGGGCCTGCTTGTGAAGCGACGGTCACACTCGATGGCACTTCCCTAAAAGATGGAGATTATGCAGGGTTGTGCTTTCTAATCGGTTCGTATGGCATGATCGCTCTTACGAGAGAGCAAGGCTCGTTTTTCCTGGTCATGCATGCCAGAGATAGTGAGGATCCAACGATATTTGGCAACCTGATCGATCAGCAGCCAGCGACTGAACATGCACGTATTCCAGTCTCCGATCCAATCGTTAAGTTGAAAGCATTCGGAAATTTTGAAAACAATCTGGATGAGTGCTCTTTTGCCTATTTTGATGGGATGAAGTGGAGAGATCTAGGGATTCACCATAAAATGATATACAAACTGGATCATTTTATGGGATGCCGGGTTGGTTTATTTGTATATTCGACCCAAATGGTTGGAGGAACAGCTGACTTTTCCAGTTTTGACTATCACGTAATCAACCCTGATGAGATCAATGAAAATCCTTAAAGTCCGCCCAACGGCGGCTTTTCGTATTCAGTGGGTACAAGTTGTTGTACAATGATATGGATTCAAGCTGACAGAGAGAAGAGAGTTGTTCACACCGAATTGGGGGCATGTCGTCATGTATAAGAGATGGTTGGACATATCAAGATGGACGTTCATTCTGTTCCTTGCCGTGTGCATACCAGCAGGCCACACCGAAGGGAATTCTGATCAACATCATTCGCAACTGGATGGCGAGCAGATGCAACCTCCCTCTACGTTTGGGAGATACTCTCCGCCCATAGAGGTCTCTTTTGTCAGGGAAACCGGAGATGACCTTGAGCGAATGATTGGTCAGTTGCCAGGCGAGACAATACTGGATAATCGCTGGACTCGTTTGTACGAGACCGAGCTGGGTATTCATATTCACTATGATTGGATTGCGAACGGAGATGTGTACAGTCAGAAGCTGGGCGTATCTCTTGCTGCAGGACGTTTCCCGGACGTGGTCAAAGTGAATCCATACCAACTTAGACAACTGAGCAATGCTGGAGTGATTGAAGATTTAACGGATGTATACCAAGAGCATGCTTCTCCACTTACGAAGAGAATATTGGAGGCGGAGGGAAGAGGCGCATTCGACGCAGCGACCATTGACGGCAAACTTATGGCGATTCCCGAATCATCTTCCTCCATTGAGACAGCGCAGTATCTGTGGATTAGAACCGATTGGCTGGAGCATCTGGGGCTGCAATCACCCAAAACACTGGAAGACGTTCTGCTAATATCGAAAGCGTTTACAGAAAGAGATCCTGACGGGAACGGAGAACAGGATACATACGGACTGGCGCTAACGAACCATCTATGGGATCCCGCCATGGGAGCTGCAGGCTTGATGTCCGGATACGGCGCATTCCCCAATATATGGGTCAAAGATGCAGAAGGCAATCTTACTTATGGGGGGATACAACCTGAAGTTCGCGAGGCTCTGCAAGTACTGCAAACCATGTATCTTGACGGGCAATTGGATCCGGATTTTGGTTACAAAAGTGGGAGTAAGGCGTTTCGTCTGGTTCAGGATGGAAAAATAGGAATGCTCTACGGCGAGCAGTGGACATCCTTTATGCTTCAGACCACCCGGGATACAGATACAGATATAGAATGGCAGGCATATCCTATTGTTGCGAATTCAGGCAGGGATCTATTTGTACCTCTCCGTTCGAACACAGGGCAATACTTTGCTGTAAAAAAAGGGTTTTCTAATCCGGAGGTTGTCGTGAAGCTCATGAATCTGCATCTGGAAACCAATTGGGGGGATCAGGCACAGTACGAAACATATTACAATGACGATTCCCGAGCGGTGTGGATGCTCTCACCCGTTACTCCTTTTCCCGGTAACAAAAATATAGATGCCTACAAGGAAATTCGTGATGCCAGGAGTTCAGGAGATTACTCGGCTCTGCAGAATGAAGCCCTTGCGATTCACAAACGAATTGTTGCCTACGATAGGGATGGTGTGAAGAGTGGCTGGGGATGGAAGCAAACCTACGGACCTTCGGGTGCTTTTAGCATTGCAGATTCATACGAGAAGAACGGTCAACTTCTCTATGACCAGTTCACGGGCGGAATTACGGACACCATGGTGGACCGGCAGATTATTCTGCGGGATCTCCAGCTTGAAGCCTATATGAACATTATTCTGGGTAGGCCAATAGATGAGTTTGATCGATTTGTAGAGAACTGGCGCAAGCTGGGCGGAGATCAGATCACATCGGAAGTTAACGCGTGGTTCCGAACCAACAAGCCAAAGGAGCAATAATGTTCACACTTACTACTGTACGCATACAAGGAACTAATCCAGCCTTTGGTATTGGAGGTGGAAGCATTGATCAAGATTCCCGCTAAATCATGGTTTAACAGTATATTTGTGCGATTGATATTCACCTATCTGGTCTTCGTGCTTCCCCTTATTCTTCTTGGCGTGTATCTGTATCATTGGAGTTATGACAATGCAAGCCAGGAAATATCCTTGTCAACGGAGAGACGTTTGAACCAATATGTAGTGGAACTGAATAGGGAAATGGAATGGATGGAGCTACAGCAGTTTGATATCGTCGAGGATCGTAAACTGAATCGTTTGGCGATTCTATGGAACATGATGGATCAGGTTGAGCGACGGGATACGTTGAATTATCTGACTGAACGGCTCGCGTCATTTAAGAACAGCACGGCTTACATCAGAAACGTCCATGTACATATCCCTACCGTCGGCAAAAGTATTTCCGCGACCCAAGGCATCGATGATTTCGATGAGAGTTCATATGTATACTTTAGTTCAGGCATGCAAGGAAAAGGTACACATTTTACTGTGAAAGAGAACACCATGAACATGAGTGCCGTCCGGCTGACAGGTACGAGAGGGGAAGCGCCGCTATTTGTCATTCAAGTGGAGCTCAATACAGAGCACTTTCAGAATGAACTCACTCGGCTTAATCTGTACCCGGAGAGTTCTACTTTTCTGATTGAGGACCAAACGGGCCATGCCATCACAGATAAGCAAGAAAGTAGTATTATTCTCGCGAATTACCGTGAGCATAGTGCACAAGGTACACTTGATGGTTTTCGGATGAAGGTGGAGGGCACGTTGTATCACGTTAGTCAGTTACATATGGACTCGCTGGGATTGACCGTAGCTACATATTTGCCCGAGGAAATAGTAACCAGGCCACTTAGCAAGTTCTATCACTGGGCTTGGCTTTTTGCAATTACTTCATTTGTGGCCATCACGGCATATCTGTATTCAAGCTACAAGCTGATTCACATTCCATTACTATTGTTAGTGAAAAGATTCAAAAAAATGGAGGGCGGCGTGCTTGATGTGCCCATCGCGCACAATCGAAAGGATGAGTTTGGCTTCCTATACACCCGTTTCAATCAAATGATTGAAAATCTTCAATCCCTGATCGACCGAGATTTCAAAAAAACAATGATGATGCAGCGAGCCGAATTGAAACAGCTCCAATCTCAAATCAACCCTCATTTCCTGTACAATAGCTTTTTTATTTTGAATTCGCTCGCCAGAACAGGGGAGACAGAACGTATTGAACAGTTCACTAATATGCTTGGTGAATATTTCAGGTTCATTACCCGAAATGAAACAGATCACGTCAAGTTAAAAGAGGAAATTGAGCATTCACGAATCTATACGGAGATCCAGCAGTTGCGATTCTCCAGACGAATCAAAGTCGATTTCGGGCCACTTCCAGTGCAAATGGAACATATTGAGGTGCCCAGACTCATCATTCAGCCGATTATTGAGAATGCCTATGAGCACAGTCTTGAAAAGAATACGTCTTCTGGCCTTCTAATTATCGGGTTTCATATGGAAGCTCCATATGTAGAGATTACAGTAGAGGACAATGGAAATGATTTGGAAGAAAGCCACATCCATGTTCTTCAGCAACGTTTACATATGGACGGAGGCACGGATGAAATGACTGGATTGATGAACATTCACCGACGTCTGGTTCTGACATATGGAGAAGGAAGCGGGCTTTTCCTATCCAGAAGTGAACTGCAAGGATTAAAAGTCACAATTCGAATCCAGTGGAAGGAAGGGGAACGCGAATGTATCGACTTTTAATTGTGGATGACGAGGAGATCATTACGGACAGTCTCTATGAAACGTTCGCCAGGCATATGCCTGACCGGCTTGACGTATGTATGGCTTATTCCGCGACAGAAGCCTTATCTTGGATGCAACGATCAAGAATCGACATCGTTCTAACGGACATTCGTATGCCGGGTATGAGTGGTCTGGAGCTGACAGAGCGGATTCAGAGCAGTTGGCCGAATTGTCGGATCATATTTTTGACTGGACATAGTGATTTTGATTATGCCTACCGGGCTTTTCAAATGCGCAATGTGCGTTACCTGCTCAAAACGGAAGGTTATGACAAAGTGATGGCAGTTGTCGAAGATGTGATGGAAGAGATCCGACAGAGTCACAGCATGCTTGAAATATTGGAACAATCGCGTGAATTCAACTCTCAGCTTGCAGTGATTCAGCAAGAGTCGTATTTGCGGAAATTACTTCAGGATTGTACAGCAACCATATCTGGCCCAGTCGAAATGCAAGATGAATTGTCCAAACGAAAGATAAACTTGCGTTTCGACACACCCGTTTATCTCGTATTGGGTCGGTTCAATAATTCGTCAGGAGCAGGTTCGGAGCCCACACAAGCCCAGGAATCTGTACGTATTATTGGCTCATCTTTGATGCATGAGCGAATGGGGTGCGCTAGTGTAACAGATCATTACGGAGATGTGGTCTGGCTGCTTCAGCCCAAGCAGGAGGAGATGGAGAACGACAAGATCGTACGATTTCTTGAGGGTACATTGGAACTTGTGCAGGAAGCTTGCATGGTTTCACTTGACGTATCCATCGCGTTTACATTAAGTGGGCTGAGCTGTCATTGGTCCGGGATAACAAAACAATATGAACGGTTGAGATTGCTTCAATGGATGAAAGTCGGAGATGGGGTATCCATGGTACTCACGGATCATAAGGATGATCTTTCGGCAGGTGCACCCAAAGAATCCATGCGGATTTCCAGTCGGATCGAGATCATGTCAGGTTACTTGGAGACAGGAAGAATTCAGCCATTCTACGACATATTTGAGGAGCTTGCAGGTGAACTGTTGCAACAGGATATAACGATGGAACGTGCAATGGAGACATACTACAACCTCGCATTGTTACTGCATTCGACCATTAATCGTTGGAGTCTTCAACAGAAAATCCCGGAACATCGAAGCTTGCTTCATTTGGGGGAGTATACCTGTATGAAGGATGCCGTGCAATATCTATACCGTGCTGCCGATGAGTTAGTCCGATTCAAGCGATCAAATGAACAAGAACGTGCTAACGTTGTCATTCACTCTTTATGCAATTACGTCAAGGATAACCTTGAGAAAGATCTATCATTGGTGAGATTGGCTGAACTCCATCATTTTAATCCGTCTTATCTTTCGCGATTCTTCAAACAGGAAATGGGCATAAACTTGTCTGAGTTTATTGACGACTGCCGGATCAGGAGAGCCAAAGAATTGCTTCAGAATAAAGATCTCATGGTGCGCGAGATTGCACTTCAAGTGGGGTATGAGGCAGCGCATTCGTTTACCCGACTGTTCAAGAAAATAACGGGCATGACGCCTCAGGAGTACCGGGAATCTCTTCTGGTGCGCTAAATAGGAAGCATTGTGAAAGCGAGAGGTACGACTGGCATCGCGAAAACCGCAGGGTATTAGACCTGCGGTTTTGTCTGTTAGCCTTACATGACAACGATAGTAGAAGATGATCCGTCCCTAGGCGCTGTTCATTTTTTGTCTTCGATATGCATTCGGACTGGAGCCGGCATAAGCTTTGAATTTTTTATAGAACCAGTCAATATCCTTATAACCTACCTCAATAGCAACCTCATATATGCGCAGATTCGTGGAAGACAGCAGTTGCTGAGCCTTCTCCATACGTTGTTGAAGCATGTAATCGTTAAAAGACATTTTCTCTTCCAGTTTGAACTTCTGACCAAGGTACGCACAATTAAAGTGGAGCATGTCTGAGATTTTCTTCAGCGTAATTTCATCACTCAGATGATCCCGTACATAGGCCTTGACGATGCGAATAACATGACTGGAATGCAGAGGCTTACCATTCATTTGAACGGGTGTTTTGAAAAAAAACGACGTTTTGTGTGCCGGGTCCGTTTCAAGCTGGGATCGAAGGCTATGCAGACTGTTAAGTAACGAAGAGGCGCTTACAGGATGCGGAAGATAATCATTCACTTGATAAGTCAAAGCTTTACGCACGAGCCTGAAGTGATCTCTTCCGCCCATCAAGAGGATGGGAATCTGACTTTTTTTCCGAATATCGTTGCATAACCATAGACCCGCGGTATCGAACCTCTCTGTATGTACCATAACAAGGGAAAAGTCTCGTTCAGACAATGCGGTCAAAGCTTCGGACGATGAGAACACACAATTAGCGATAGTATATTGAGCTTTGCTACGTAGCAACAATTGTTGCAACTCTCCGCACAAACGACGGCTGAAATCCACAAGTAAAATATCATACATGAAGCAATACCTCACCTTCTCCTGAATTGTAATCCAATAGATCAACCGAAATATGGCTTAGTTTCATTATGGTAATAAAAGAAAGCGCATACAATGTGCATATTTTTGCAGAGAGTCCATTTCTTTACCAATTGGAACCTAGAATGTACCCAGCTTGTTAAATTACGCAAAAATCTATAATTAGTCAGGGTAAACACCTGTATTCCGGCGGGTTGATGGCGCTTTCATTTGGAAGCTACACTTTGAGAGCAAACGACAATCAGGGGGGAAGACGATGAGAAAAAAAACGTTCATGCTACTCAGTTTGGTTTTATCCGTAATGTTGTTCATCACCGCTTGCAATTCAGCACCGACAGCTCAGCCCGAACCGGAGACCAAGGTGCCACAAGAGGAACAGACGACTAATGAAACCGAACCGAAGAACGAAACATCCACACCGGAGATGGACTTTGATATGGGAGGCAGAACAATCAAAGTAGTCGCTTGGTGGGATATGGAAATAACAGATAACAATCCGGACAACATTCAACGCATCGAGAATCTGGAAGCGCTGAAGAAAAAGCATAACTTCGAAATCGAATATGTTTCGATCGATTTTGGCGAATATCAAGAAAAAGTCGTGGCATCCCTGATGGCGGGCGAACCGCTGGGTGACTTCGTACGACTGGGTAAAAACTATGCCATTCCGGCACTGACCAAGCAAGATCTGTTATGGCCAGTCGATGAATATACGAAGAACGACCAAGTGTTCAATCAGAAAACCACGAAAGAATATATGCAATATGAAGGAAAAGGCTATGGTTTTACCGAGGATAAATCCTCTTTCATTAACGGCATTTTTTACAATCGTACACTGATGCAAGAACTGGGCTTGAAGCCACTTCAAGATTATGTCGATGCAGATGAGTGGAACTGGGATACGTTCCTCACAGTTGCCAAACAGGCCAATAAGGACCGCAACAATGATGGCAAACTGGATACATGGGGATTGGCTCAGACGGGACTTCTCGAACCCATTCTGTACTCCAATGAGGCATCTCTAACGAAAGAAGATAAGCAGAACCTGGAAGATCCGAAAACCAAAGAGGCACTGAATTTCCTCTCCAAATTGGCTACGGAAAAAGTGGGCAGAGCTTCAGAAGGGGGAGACTGGACGGAGCCAGCAACCTTTTTCCGTCAAGGCAATACTTTGATGTATTCCGGCGCCATGTATGAGATTGAAGGGATCAAGACGGATATGAAGGATTACGACATCGGCTTCGTGCCATTCCCGAAAGGACCGAGTGCTTCGGCCTATCATTCCGGGGAATCGCGTTACCAGGCTATAACGATCCCGAAAGCTGTAGAGAATCCGGAACAACTGATGTATATCTGGGAGAAAATCAACGAGATCGATTCGATCTATGATTACCCTGAACAATCTACACTGGAGACACATCTGACCGAGGAAGCTGACATCAACAATGCTCGAACCGTTGCTGAGGGCATGCTGGTTCTTGATCACAATACATTCCCTTCTTTGCCATTCTGGGATTTTGACGCTGAACTTAAAGAAGGAGTTTCGGTCTCAACGCTGATCGAGAAATACAAGGCACCTTTCCAAGCAGCGATTGACGAGGTCTACAAATAAACAGAAATATAAGAATCACGGGCAGAACGCATCCACCATATGCGGTCTGTCCGGGTTAGTTATACGCATAAACGCAGTTGTCTCAATGCTTAAACGGAAAGGGGATACATTCGAACATGCGGTCACGGAAGAAAAAGGGGCTTATCCTGGTGCTCATCTTGGCCTTAGTTCTCTCCATTTGGACCATATATCCATCAAGAGATCGTGGTCCGTCAATGGTACACGCACTTGAGGATTTTGAAGCTGTAGCGAATACGGGTGATTCACGCAGCTATGAACACTACATCTCTACTCACACCAATACAGCCAAGCCGGATCTAATCGTGCGCATTGAGGGAGAGTCTTTTGTCCAAACGGATGGTGAAGGTTTCGAAGTGATTGATGGATACGCCGGATTAGACGGAAGTGCGGTCATTACGCCAGAAGCTGGAATGATCGGTTGGGATGTTCCAGTTCAAGTCAGTGGACTGTATCAGGTTCGCATTCACTATTATCCCGTAGCAGGCAAAAGCTCTGGTATTGAGCGAAAGTTGGAAATCAACGGAGAGGTTCCCTTTAGGGGAGCTGACGTTCTTTTATTAGACAGGGTATGGGGCAATCGTGAAGATAACGTTCGCAGGGACGATCGTGGCAACGATCTGAGACCAAGACAAGTGGAACAGCCCGATTGGCAGCTAGCTTCCTTTAAGGATAGCGCGGGTTACTTCGAGGAGCCGTTTCAGTTTTTTTTCGAGAAAGGCAACCAGAAGTTATCACTCACCTCTCTGAGAGAAAGCATGGCGATCGACTATATCGAGTTGTACAAGGAAGAGAACATTCCGTCCTACGCAGAATTGGAGACGACTTATGAATCGCTTGGTTTGAATGCTGCTCCCTCAACCATCTTGAAGATTCAGGGAGAACATGCCGTAAGCAAATCCTCCCCTACACTTGCACCGATCTCAGATCGGTCCAGCCCTTCACTCGAACCCTACGATGTATCCAAAATTCGTATGAATGCCATTGGAGGCCTTAATTGGAAGCTGCCTGGTGAATGGATTGAATGGGAAGTCGATGCCCCGGAGGATGGATTGTACCAAATTGCACTAAAAGCCAAACAGGATCAACTTCGCGGAGTCTACGCCACCCGTAGCTTAACGATTGATGGCAAAGCTCCATTCAAAGAAATGAAGCGCATCCGCTTTAACTATAGCCCGGATTGGCAGACACGGGTATTGGGAGGAGATGAGCCCTACCTGTTCCATTTGAAAAAAGGAACTCATCGTATACGAATGACGGTGACCCTTGGGGATATCGCACCATTGCTCAGAACCGTGGAATCCAGCGTGCTGGATCTGAATGAGATGTACCGCAAAATTTTGATGATTACCTCTAACAAGCCAGATCCGCTAAGGGATTATCAACTGGAACGTCGTATTCCCGAGATGACGGAAATGTTTGAAGAACAAGCGGATATTCTTCGCTCCGTAGCAGATTATCTGGAAAAGGCTACAGGTGAGCAAAGTGATAAGGTAGCCGTACTTCATGCGATGGTCGTGCAACTTGAGGATATGGCAGCACGACCAGAGACCGTACCTAAACGACTGGATACGTTCAAAATTAACGTAGGTGGTCTGGGAACCTGGATTCTATCTGTTCGTGAACAGCCCATTGCAGTAGATTATCTGCTGGTCTCCTCACCTGATCAGCATCTGCCAAAAGCTGAAGCCACGATGCTACAGCAAGTTAAGCATGAGTTAGGTGCATATGTTGCTTCCTATACCGAAGATTATGACAGCATTGGTAACACCGAAAAGCTGAAGGATTCCATTACGGTATGGATTACGACCGGGCGAGATCAAGCGCAGGTTCTAAAAGGACTGATTGATGAATCCTTTACCCCGGATACAAATGTTTCGGTACAGTTGCGTCTCGTTCCACCGAATATTTTGTTGCCTGCTACGCTGGCAGGGGAAGGGCCGGACGTTGCCATGCAGATGGGTGAAGATATACCGGTCAATTACGCGATGAGGAATGCCGCAGCTGATCTGAGCAAGTTCCCGGATTTTGAAGAAATTTCGGGCAGATTCCGTGAAAGCGGATTGACGCCATATCGCTACAACGATGGAGTCTATGCATTGCCAGAGCAGCAGCATTTTCCCATGATGTTTTATCGGAAAGACATCTTGAGTGAGCTTGGTCTGGAGCCACCCAAAACGTGGCAGGACGTCTATAATGCCATAGCAGTGCTGCAAAAGCACAATATGGAGTTCTATCTGCCGATTGAAGATACGCTGAACAATGCCAATATGGTTCCGAATGCAACATACGCAATGCTGCTGTACCAGAATGATGGGAAATTCTATTCGGATGACCAGCAAAAAAGCTCGCTGGATTCGGAAATTTCAATGGAAGCATTCAAACGGTGGACTCAATTTTACACCAATTACAAATTTCCACTCAAAGCCGATTTTCCAAACCGATTCCGTACAGGAGAAATGCCCATTGGCATTGCCGATTACACGACATATAACATGTTGACGGTTATGGCACCTGAAATTCGCAACCTGTGGGACTTTACGATTGTTCCGGGAACCGAGCTTCCGGACGGCTCCGTGAGACATGAAGTTGCAAGCGCGACGAGCGCGGTCATGATGCTGGAAAATGCCAAGAACAAAGAGGCTTCATGGCAATTCATGAAATGGTGGACCAGCAAGCAGACCCAGGTTGAATTCGGAAGAGAGATGGAAGGGCTCATGGGAGCTGCCGCTCGATATCCTACAGCCAATATGAAGGCATTGGAGCAATTGCCTTGGCCAGTGAAGGATTATCAGAATCTGGAGAAACAATGGCAGTGGGTGCAAGGCATTCCACAGATCCCTGGAGGATACTTTACAGGTCGTCATCTCGACAATGCCTTCCGTAAAGTGGTTAACGCAAACGAAAATCCGCGTGAAGCCCTGTCAGACTATGTGTTGTACATTGATGATGAAATTGAATTAAAACGCAAAGAATTTAATCTGAAATAGAGGAAAGGGAGGGTAACGGTTGCAGCCCAAAACAGCCAAGACATCCGCCGCTCCTGCCATCCATGCGCGGCAGGTCAGCTGGTGGTCCCTTTTGAAAAGGGATCTATACCTGAGCAGGCACTATTACGTATTAATGGCACCGTTTATGCTGATCTTCTTCATGTTCACTGTAGTACCGGTCGCCATCTCACTGGGATTAAGCTTTTTCCATTTCAATATGCTGGAATTGCCACGTTTTATTGGTTGGCAGAATTATTCACGGCTTTTTCTGAACGACGACGTATTTCTGATTGCATTAAAAAACACATTGCTCTTTGCCGTGATCACGGGACCTCTCAGTTATGTTGCCTGCTTTTTGTTTGCCTGGATCATCAATGAGCTGTCTCCCAAAATCCGGGCGATCATGACGCTTGTATTCTACGCTCCATCCATATCAGGCAACGTTTTCTTTATCTGGCTTATCATTTTCTCGGGTGACAGCTATGGATATATGAACGGTTTTCTGATGCGTCTCGGTGTCATTTTGGAGCCTATTCAATGGTTGGCTAACGAGAAATATGTACTGGCCATTGTGATCCTTGTTCAACTTTGGCTTAGTCTGGGCACGAGCTTTCTTGCTTTCATTGCGGGTCTACAGACCATTGACCGTTCTTTGGTCGAAGCGGGTACCGTGGATGGAATCAAAAATAGATGGCAGGAGCTCTGGTATATTACACTGCCTTCCATGAGACCACAGCTGATGTTTGGTGCGGTAATGCAGATTACAGCATCGTTTGCCGTTGCCGAAATCTCGATCGCATTGGCGGGGTTCCCAAGTGTTAACTATGCAGCGCATACGGTTGTAACCCATCTAATGGACTTTGGCACGATTCGATTCGAGATGGGATATGCCTCGGCGATTGCAACCGTCTTGTTTGCGCTCATGCTCGGAACGAACGTTTTGACGCAAAAAATGCTGAGAAAGATAGGTGAATGACAATGACCAGCAAGGTACGGGCCGTCTTTGGCATGTCGAGAAAACTCAATCGGTCCTTTACCGTCAGTCTGATGCTATTTGCACTGCTGGCCCTGTTCGGATCATTCATGGTGTTGCCTCTTATCTACGCCGTGAACAATGCATTCAAACCGCTGGATGAGTTGTTCATATTCCCACCGCGCTTCTGGGTGAACAATCCGACCACGGAAAACTTCTCGGATCTGATTAACCTTATGGGCAACTCATGGGTGCCGTTATCTCGATATATAGCAAATACATTGCTTATCACGCTTGTGGGCACGGCGGGGCATATCCTTCTTGCTTCTGCAGCAGCGTATCCACTGGCAAAGTATCGCTTTCCCGGTTCAAAAGTGTTGTTCACCATCGTAATACTATCACTTATGTTCTCACCGCATGTGACCGCGATTCCCAACTATATGGTCATGTCCTGGCTGGGATGGATCAACACACATGCTTCCATTATTGTGCCATCGCTTGCATTTTCACTGGGACTGTTCTTGATGAAACAGTTCATGGAACAGATTCCAGATGCATTGCTGGAGGCTGCAAAGATCGATGGGGCTAACGAATACCGAATATTTTGGAGCATCGTGATGCCCAATGTTAAACCAGCCTGGCTTACGCTCATGATATTGCAGTTTCCCGCTCTTTGGGGAACAGATGGCGGAAGTTTCATTTATAGCGAAAATCTCAAGACCTTGCATTACGCACTCAGCCAGATTATTCAAGGGGGGATTGCTCGGGCAGGGGTTGGTGCTGCGGTAGCTTTACTACTCATGATTGTACCGATTACCCTGTTCATTATCTCTCAGAGCAGTGTCATACAGACAATGGCTACTTCAGGCATGAAAGAGTAGAAGGGAGGCAGCAAAGTGCGAAAAAGCACATGGAAAAAATGCGGATGGATCACCATGGGCATCGTCTGCCTCCTGTTCTCAGGTACAGACGCAGCACCCGCGAACGCGAATGGTTCAGCAGACGCGTATCATTACTCCTATTGGGGAGAAACCGTTCCCTCTCCAGCGGCATACGAAGCGACGGGAATGATTACAGGCACCAAGCTAAAGATCGGGGCATTCAAAGAGCCCAGTGATCTGCATGTGACAGCCGATGAGCATGTGTTCGTCCTGGATTCGGGCAATGGCCGTATTGTGGAGATGGATCGTGACCTGAAGCTGATTCGAGAGATTGATTCATTTGGGCGGGATGGCAAGAAGGATCATTTCAAAAATCCTCAGGGACTGTATGTTACGAATAACGGACATATGCTTATAGCTGATTCGGATAATCACCGGGTGGTGCATCTGGATGAACAAGGTCAATTGGTCAAGGTTGTGGAACAACCGCAATCAGATCTGTTAAAACCGGATTTTCAGTTCAAACCGCTGCGAGTTGTCATGGATAAAGGAGAACGAATCTACGTCATGGCAGAAGGCGTTTTTGATGGATTCATGGAATTCAATGCGGATGGTACATTCTCTTCATTCATAGGAGCAAACAGGGTTCAGGTAGACCCGGTGGAGTACCTTTGGAAACGATTTGCAACCCGGCAGCAACGCAGTCAGATGGTCATGTTTACCCCGACAGAGTTTACTAATTTGGACATGGATGAAGAGGGATTTATCTATGCAACCAGTGGGGACCGAGGCAAGGAGCCTATCAAGAAACTGAATGCCCAAGGAACAGACATCCTTCGAAGAGAGGGGTATCAACCACCCCAAGGGGATCTAAAGTACAGCAATGAGCTTGGGCCTTCTCGTCTGATTGATGTGGATGTAGGAGAAAGCGATATGTATTCCGTCCTGGACTCCAAGATGGGCCGGATTTTTACGTATAACGGTGATGGTTATTTACTCCATATCTTTGGCGGGATCGGAAATCGACTCGGTCAATTTAATACGCCAGTTGCGCTGGAGCGCGTGGGGGACCGAATGCTTGTACTGGACAAAGCGCTTGGAGAGATCACTGTATTTCAGACGACAGATTATGGTCGAACGCTGCATGAGGCAGTTCATAGTTACTTCAATGGGAATGAAGATAAAGCCTCGGTACTTTTCTCCAAAGCTGCTGACATGAATGCGAATCTGGAGTATGCCTATGCGGGGATCGGCAAAGCGTTGCTTCGTCAGAAGGAATACGCAGAATCTGCCCAATACTTCAAGCGAAGCATGGAGCGTGAAGGATACTCCAAGGCATTTCTCTTGTTCCGCAAAGACCTGCTGCGTGAGCATTTCTCGTGGATGATGTCCGGTATTTTTCTGATTGCAGCCACAATTGTAACCGTCATCATCGTTCGCAGGCAGAAAAGGAGGACAACGAATGCAGGCGTCAAGTAAACAACTGTACCAATATCCACTGCATCTCATTTTTCATCCGTTTGACGGGTATTGGGAACTGAAATATGAGCGGAACCAGAGAACCACGCTGTTCATTGCATGCATGATTCTGGGGCTGCTCGTTGTCACCAAAATTCTTCACGCCCAATACAGCAGTTTTCTGATTAATTTCAACAATCCGAATCATCTGAACAGCCTGCTGGAAGTCATGTATGTCATTATTCCCGTGTTGTTCTGGTGTGTAGCCAATTGGTCGTTAACTACGCTTATGGACGGCGAAGGAAAGTTCTCGGAAATTTTTATGTCCACATGCTTTGCGCTGGTCCCGCTATTTCTTATTCAGTTTCCATGGATCTGGCTGAGTCTCGTCATTTCTGTGCAGGAAACCGCCTTTTATTATTTTTTTAATACTCTTGCCATTGGCTGGACATTGTATCTGTTATTTGTAGGAAATATGACGGTACATCAGTATTCACCAGGTAAAACGGTGCTCACGATGCTGCTGACACTTGTTGCCATGGCATTTATGGCATTTCTATGCCTGCTGTTCTTCAGCCTGGTGCAACAGATCGTGTCCTTTGGAGTTACCATCTATCAGGAATTAGTGCTTCGGGGCTAAGGAAGGAGGAATGTGCAATGAAATATGCCGTAGCTAAAAAAATAACCGGAATGTTGCTTATTAGCGGCCTGCTCATTAGTGGTTGTCAGTTCTCCTCCACACCAGCGACCGAAGTATCTGCTACTGCTGTGGAGCAGACCGGAGTTCCCACCCTGCCTCCCGGAGAAAAACTGACAGCTTCCTTTAGAGATGAGCGTCTTCCAGATATGATCGGGATCGCCCGAAACGAAGCGTTGCAGTTGTTCATCCATGAAGGTACGGCCGAGATTGCAGTACTACACAGGGATAGTGGCCAGATATGGCGCAGTAATCCGGAGAATCGCGAGCAGGATGGGATCGCTGCCGGGATTAATAAAGACCTCCTGTCATCGCAAACCAAGCTCAGCTTCTTCAACAATCTGGGGCAGAGCAGTACAGTGAATTCGTACACCGATAGTGTAGGGCATAAGCAGGTGAGTTATGAAACTCTTCCAAACGGTGTTCGAGTGAATTATCAGTTCGGGAACAATGAGAGTTCCATTGAAGACCTGCCGGTGAAAATAAGTAAAGAACGGTTTGAACAAAAGCTTTTGTCCCAGCTCGACAAAGCAGGACAACGAGCGTTGAAGGTTGGTTATGCAGAGGACAAGGACGAAGGTGTCTACGTCAGAATCGACAAAGCCATGCAGGGTCTGCAGTTATCCAGAGCTTTGAAAGCTTTTGAAACAGCCGGTTACACCTCGGAAGATCTTGCACAGGACCATGCAGAGCATGGGATTGAACAAGAGAGAAGTGGTCCAAGGCTGTTCATGATCACGATGGAATATGAGCTGGAAGGAGAGGACTTGCTAGTACGTGTCCCCGCATCCGGCATTCATTTCCCGGAACAATACCCAATCAACACGATATCCGTACTGGATTACTTCGGGGCAGGAAGTGCGAGCGACGAGGGATCCATGCTTGTGCCTGATGGTTCAGGAGCATTGATTCATTTTAACAATGGTAAGCTCCAGTACCCCGGTTATCAGCAAGATATTTATGGACCCGATATGACGATGAAGCTGCGAGAGGCAACCTCGAATGAAGCAAAAGCAAGGCTTCCGGTATTTGGCCTGATTCGGGAGGGCGGTGCTTTCTTGGGGATCATCGAGGAAGGCGCTGCAGCGGCTGTTGTGAATGCGGATATTAGTGGCAAACTGAACAGCTATAACAACGTATATCCAAGCTTTTATGTCATGAACAAGAGTGATGTAACTCTCCAGGCGAGTGATATGGTTCGAACACTTCCGAAATTCCAGAAGAAGCCGACCTCATCTGATTTTGTGGTTCGTTACGCATTTGTCGGCGCAGAAGAGGCTTCTTACTCTGGCTTGGCTGGTCTATACCGGAATTATCTGCTCAGCACGGGAGGTCTTTCCGAAATGCAAGCGAGTGAGGGGAAAGCAGATATTCCTTTTTACCTCAAACTGGTCGGCGGAATGACAACCCAAAAACATATGCTCGGTATACCTTACGATTCCACTCAGGCATTGACTTCCTTTGAGGAAGCGCAGCAAATTCTGTCTACGCTCAAGGAGAAGCAGGTAGCAAATATTCAGGTCCTCTATGCGGGTTGGTTCAACGGGGGACTGAAACATCGACTCCCGGATTCCATTAAAGTGGATGGGGCATTGGGTGGGAAGAAAGGCATGGGGAAATTCAGTGATTATGCTCGTGAAGCAGGGATCGCTTTCTATCCGGATGTCGCTGTGCTGAACGTACATTCGAGCAAAGGATTCAAACCATCCAAAGAGGCTTCACGGACGCTAACTCAGGAACCGGCGGCTTTGTATCCCATGGACCCTGCAAGACAACGACGTGACCGGGATCGATTACCATCATACGTTCTGTCTCCTAACGTACTGGATGAGGTCACGGAAGAGATGTTGAAGGAACTCAAGCCATTCCAGACAGATGGACTGTCTCTCCGGGATCTGGCAGAACAGCTGAACAGCGATATGAATCCGAAGAAGCTTATGGATCGGACGGAGGCAGTGCAGCACATAACCAGTACGCTTGAACTTATCAAGCATCAGGCAACATCCGTTGTCGCTGAGGGAGGCAATGCTTATGCACTCCCCTATGTGACATCCTTGACGGATGCACCCATGACTAGCAGCCGGTTCAAGCTGGAGGATGAAGAGATTCCATTCTTCCAGTTAGTTGTACACGGTAGTATCAGTTACACCGGTTCACCCTACAATCTCACGACTTATACGAATGCAAGACAATATGTCTTGAAACTGATTGAATACGGAGCGAGCCCTTACTTTACCTGGTTTAACGCACCGAATCATGTCGTGAAAGAAACGGATTATGATAACCTTTACGCTGCGAACTACGAGCAGTGGATTGACCTTGCTGCGGAGATGTATACCGAGGTCAATCAGGTAAACCAGTCGTTCGCCGGGCACCCCATGATATCGCATGATCAAGTGGCGGAAGGTGTATTTCGGACAACGTATGCTAATGGCGGATTCGTTCTCGTTAACTACAACGACACTCCCGCACAAGTTGAGAATCATACCGTGGAAGCCCAAAGTTATGTGACAGGTGGTGAGCAGCTCTGAAAACGCTCCTGAAATTGAAATGGGGAAGTCGTACGTACGCTCAGCAGAAAGCCATGTGGGGTATCATCTACGTGCTTCCCTGGCTTGTCGGGTTCGTGCTGTTCTTCTTTGTTCCACTGCTGGCTTCACTGCGATACAGTCTGAGTTCGATTCAGGCCAATGCAGAAGGAATATCAATTCAATTCACAGGTGTAGCCAACTATATTCAGGCGCTTACTGTGAACACAAGTTTCAACAGGGCATTGATCGAATCTATTACAAATGTCATCGTGAACGTGCCTCTGATCGTCATATTCAGCCTGTTCCTTGCCGTTATTCTGAACCAGCAGTTTAGAGGCCGTGCGGTGGCGAGATCCATCTTTTTCCTGCCAGTCATTCTGGCATCCGGGGTTATCATGTCACTGGAAAGCACCAGCCTAATTGATGCTGTGAATCAGAACAGCACCGGTGGAAGTGCACTCGGCACATTTGAACTGGAAAATCTGATGATCGATGCCGGGGTCAGCGAGTGGATTGTAACGTACTTAAGCAGTGCTGTTGATCGGATCTATCAGGTTGTCAGTCAATCCGGGGTACAGATCTTAATCTTCCTGGCAGGCATTCAGACCATCTCACCTCAATTGTACGAAGCTTCCAAGATGGAAGGTGCGACAGGGTACGAGTCTTTCTGGAAAATTACGTTCCCGATGGTCAGCCCGCTTATTTTCGTCAACATGATCTATACGGTCATCGATTCTTTTGCGAATAATGCCATGACCGAACTGATCCGGGATACCGGATTTGTCAAATTTGATTTCGGTTTGAGTTCCGCCATGGCCTGGGTCTACTTTTTGGCTATCGCCATCATTCTGGTGCTTGTATCCATTATTTTCTCCAAACGTGTCTTCTACCAAGATTAGAAAGGAGGGTGTCCAGCGTGACGATATCACGATTATTATCGTTGGAACACTGGAAAGGCTGGTTGTGGTCCATCATGCGATTCATACTGATAACGGGCCTTTCCTTTGTTATCCTGTTTCCGATATTCCAGAAAGTTTCGACATCCATTAAGGATAAGGGTGACCTGTATTCTGCGGTAGTGGTATGGATTCCTCAGAACTTCTCGATCGACAATTTCAAGCAGGCCATTCATGTTATGGATTACTGGACAACGCTGTTTAATACCTTTGCGCTGTCTGCAACGACGACGCTTCTGACCACAATCTCTTGTGCCCTAGCGGGATACGGGTTCGCCAGGCTGAAGTTCAAGGGGAGCAACTGGTTGTTCGCAGGTGTTATCCTAACCATTTTGGTTCCCCCAACTACCATTCTCATACCGGTATACCTGAACCTCAAAAGTTTTGATCTCATGGGGCTCATAACACTGATTGCAGGCAAACCGGTGAATCTGCTGAACACCTACTGGCCATTCATTCTGACCGCGATTACAGCCAATTCGTTAAAGGCGGGATTATATATTTTCATCTTCCGCCAGTTCTTCAGGGGTATACCCAAGGAAGTGGAAGAGGCGGCTTATGTTGATGGTGCAGGGATTAGCCGAACCTTTGCCCGAATTATGTTGCCGAATGCCATTCCATCGATGGTGACCGTAATGCTATTTTCCTTCGTATGGCAGTGGAACGACAGTTTCTATACGACAACCTATCTGACATCGAGCAAAGTAATGTCCACACAGTTGTCTTCACTCCCATATAATCTGGCCCAACAAGTCAGCGATGGAGCTTCCAAGGCTGATCCATTTTACTTGAGCATGATTCAGGACACAGGTATATTACTTGCCATTCTGCCACTGATCATCATTTATCTGTTTGTACAGCGTTACTTCGTGGAGAGCGTAGAACGCACAGGTATAGTCGGATAATACAACCGGGTGTAAAGACCTGATTTCTATGGAAAGGAGAGAGGCATCATGCAAGAGAGAATGCAGTTCTTGGTTTGGAACGGCTTACGGAAACGTGCACCCACAGCTGTTGAGTCTGCGGTTCACTACTCACAGGTTGATTGTAAGTCAATTCAATATCAGGAGGAATAATATTGAAGAAGATCATAATGTCATGCAAAATGATGCTGATTCTTGCATTACTGATTACCATAGTTCCATGGGGAGGCGGTCGTGCTGAAGCATGGGTAGGTATGCCAATGGGCAAGCTTCATGTCAATGGTAAACACTTGGTGAACAGCAGTAATCAGCCCGTGCTTCTGAACGGCTGGCATCAGCCTTCTGGTGCGTACTGGACATACCAGAACAGCAACTATTACCTCAATCTTCACGGAAACAATCGTCATGCAGCTACACTGGCTTATCTGAAAGATATTACCGATACGTTTACAAGCACCAGCCCAAAATACGGAAGCAGCCATGGCTGGAATATGAATCAGATTCGTCTGTTCATTGACCGTGAGGACATGGGTGATGTCGCGGCAGGAACTTACAATTTTGCCGGGGTACAAGCCGTAACGCAGAACGTGATCATTCCTTATATTCAATATGCCAAAACCAAAGGTGTATATGTGACACTTGGACTTGACTTTACATTGAAGGACGACCAGGCTACGACGCCAGCCAACCTGCAGAAATTCAATCAAATCTGGGGTTACCTCGCTGCAAGGCCGGAAATTAAAAGCGCGGATAACGTACACTTCGAGCTGATCAATGAGCCGGTGAAATCATATGCCAACGGGCATTGGGGCGGCTATAACGGCGAGAATGACTTCGTTGATCACTGGAACGACCTGCGCAATTTCCAGAATTCCATCATCTCAACGATCCGGAGCCAAGGCGCAGATAATGTCATCTGGGCTGCGGGTCTTGGATACAACCAATTCTACAGCCTGACTGCAAGCCATCCACTGACAGACCCATTGAACAATTACGGTTATGCTGTTCACTGGTATCCAGGGTACGGTGCGTATGACAACTTCTCGATCCTTCAGGATCAGTGGAATACGAATGTAAAGGCTGCGGCCGATAAATATCCAATCAATATTACCGAAGTAACGTGGTTCAAAAAGAAAGCTGGCGATTCCGAATACTGGAATCTCTTCAACGGTAGCAATGAAGGCTTTGGTAACAATACCAAAACCATTTTTAATGCATCAGGCAATGTCAGCATTGCAGCACATATGAACGGTTTTATTCTGGGTGAAGGACCACGAAGCTCCTTTGCTGATCCTACGGCAGGCCTGAAGTGGGACGGGGATGCTTCACGGAGCGCGATGGGACGGTTCCTCTTCAACTGGTACCATGAACGTGCACAGTCTTATCCGAACGGTGGCGCACCAACAAACGGATTGATCTCGGGAACAACCTACAAGATCGTAGCCAGACATTCAGGCAAGGTTATTGATGTTCCTGGAGGTCAAAATGAGAACAATTTACAGCTTCAGCAGTGGAGTGATTTGGGGGGCAATCCTCAAAAGTGGGTGTTGAATCAGCTGGCTGGTGGGAATTACACGTTAACCAGTGTGAACTCACCAGACAAAGTCATCGACATTCGTAATGGTACGAATAACAACGGTGAAGTGGTTCAGTTGATGAGTAATCTCAATACCACTGCACAACACTTCAATGTTAACGATCTGGGCAATGGGTATTGGAGCATTATCAACGTGAGCAGCAACAAGGCTATTGAGGTTGCAGCTTCATCTACAGCAGATGGTGCAAAATTGCAGCAGAACGCTTTTACGAATGCAACGAATCAGCAATGGAAATTCATTGCGGTCAACAACTAAGTTAAGTCTATATCTGCTCGAAAGAAAACGGACCCGTTTCGCATATTCTGCGAGTCGGGTCCGCCTTTATATATGGATATCATTTATGTCAAAAGATACGGTAGCGCCCACTCAGTGCTAACAGACTGAAGAAATAGAGACAATTGTCATAATAGCGGCGTTCGCCTTGTCGCAAAGGTGTGTTCCAGAACTGGTGCACATACTGGTTCGCATAAGGACCGTCCGCGGCGAGTGAAGCCATCGCATTGGTAGCGAGCAAACCTACAGGGTGCAGGGATGGCTCATCGAAGGGCTCACCCTCGATCGTATATCGTCGATAATCCGATACTTCAATGTCACTGAAGAAAGCCTGAATGCGGTTAGACTGCTCCACTTGCCAGCGATCCTTGCGGAACCACTCCCAGTCCAGAGCAATATTTGCCGCGGTTCGGTATGCATCACTATAGAAATGTCTGAAATCGCCATGAGGTTGAATGGGTGCAGGAGTCCCATCAAAATTGGCATATTCGGGTGAAAGTCCGGTTACCGGATGACATGCTGTATGCAGATAAGCCCGGCTTGCTGCCGCAGCCTCTGTCCAGAACTGCTGGTCACTCTCATCAGCGTATTTGGCAAACAATTCATAAAAATGGGGGAGATGGTAGGATGGATCGCTGAACGGTGTTTCCGGTATAAACTTGATCAGCTTCGTGTCCGGGTCCCACATCGGATCACCCTCGCCATGTTCTCCTTGATGCACACAGGCATGAAGGATGGCTCTTGCTTGTGCAGCATAATTATATGGCTCTGCTCCATCACCCCAACGATTGGAGGCAAAGATAAGAGCCATGGCAAAGAACTCCTCACCATCCGGTGCAGGTCCTTGTGACAAGCGAGTTCCATCAGGCTTGCAATGCCATGCGAAGTAATCCTTATATCGGCCCGTGGTATGCTGCATGTATGTTTTGGAGAAGTTCCAGAGTCGATCAAATTCCTCTTTTTTATCCATTTGAACAGCCATCATCATGCCATAAGACATACCTTCAGAGCGAACATCCAGATTACCGGTGTCCAGCAAATATCCTTTGTCCTCACCCATAGGGTAATATATCCGCGTATCTTTATCGCCATAAAACAGCTCGTTCCATGTCTCTTCCAATCTAGTCGTAATCTCATTCTCACCATAACCTAGCTTCAGAAACAGATTCGTATATGTACCCGTGTCCGATGCGCCCCGACCTGTGATATTCATGGGTCTCCTCCTTCGTTAATCGGTTCAATACATTATATCATTCGTCATACTATACAAATTAAAGCGTTTACATGAAAAATTATAGGTGTTCCATTAGAAGTGACATTTCACCCAAATTGAAATGATATAGTAAATGAAATCCTATACTTTGTCAGGTTGTTGTAAAATTATGTAAGATATACACTTTGAGAGAAGGCTCGCACTTGAAGTAATGAACATGAGAGCCGTGATCCTTCAAAAGTTGTTCGAGGGTTATCTGAATCTAGCAGGGAGGAGGTGATAGTGTAGTATGCTCCACGATTCAGGAGATGCCGGTGGAAACAAGGGACTCACTGCACCGCGCGATCCAGTGGGAGTAACAGAGTCGGCAAACGAGCCTGATATTGACTTTGGATCATATGGATATCGCGACATGATTAGCCGATCTCTTCTGAAGGCTTACATTGGTGGCTCGATTACCCATGAGGCAGGCGCAGCACCGATTCATCTTCAAAGTTACGCTTATCGGTCGTATGAGTCGTTTAAATTTATGTTTGCGCTTACAAAAGAAGGGCATGAACATAAACGCTTCACAATTTTGGGTTTTGGTTATGTGGATTAACTGAAAGGGGACTGTCGATGATCTCATCAGCAACAGCCGGATATGATCAATATCGGGAGAACATACCGCGCGGAGTAATCCAGACGGTGAACTATCCCTCCACAACGGTTGGCAATTCGCGTAAAGCGATGGTGTATACACCGCCAGAATTTTCTTCGGCCCATGCGTATCCTGTCCTATATCTATTGCATGGTATCGGTGGAGACGAAACCGAATGGCATACTCATGGTTCTCCGCAAATTATTCTTGATAATCTGTACAACGATAACTTGCTTGAGCGGATGATCGTTGTCTTCCCTAACGGTCGCGCCATGACGAATGACCGGGCTGAGGGAGACCTGTTTGATCCTGAGAAAATCCAAGCATTTGAAAGATTCGAATCCGATCTGCTTCATGATTTGATACCTTACATCGAGTCCAACTATCCTGCTCACACAAGTCGGGATCGAAGGGCAATTGCCGGTTTGTCCATGGGCGGAGGTCAGTCCTTGAATATCGGATTAGCCAATGTAGATCACTTCGCCTGGATCGGTGCTTTCTCCTCAGCTCCAAATACCAGAAGTCCTGAGCTGCTTGTTCCCGATCCATCGGAAGTGTCATCACGGCTCTCACTGTTATGGCTCTCTTGCGGGAATCAGGACAATCTCATAAACATCAGCCTCGGAGTTCACCAATATCTGACGCAACATGATGTGCCTCACATTTGGTATGAGGAAAGTGGAGGACATGACTGGCCCGTGTGGAAAAATGATCTGAATCTATTCTCGCAACGGCTTTTCAAGTAAATCTATTACAATATCAGGAGGTATTCTATTATGTTTAAATTCGGCAAAAAATGGTTGACCGTTGTTCTTGCAGCTTCCATGAGTTTTGGTGTCTTCGCAGCAACTTCCAGTGCCGCAACGGACTATTGGCAGAATTGGACAGATGGCGGAGGAACGGTTAACGCCGTGAATGGATCTGGCGGAAATTACAGCGTGAATTGGCAGAATACCGGGAACTTTGTTGTGGGGAAAGGGTGGACATACGGCACGCCTAATCGAGTGGTCAATTACAATGCAGGTGTATTTTCTCCTTCAGGTAACGGATATCTGACCTTCTATGGTTGGACAAGAGGCGCTCTCATTGAATACTACGTGGTGGATAGCTGGGGCACATATCGTCCGACCGGAACGTACAAAGGCTCAATGACTAGTGATGGTGGCACATACGACATCTATACAACGATGAGATACAACGCGCCTTCCATTGATGGTACGCAGACCTTCCCTCAGTATTGGAGTGTTAGACAGACCAAGAGACAGACTGGCGTCAATTCTACTATCACGTTCAGCAATCATGTGAATGCTTGGGCGAGCAAAGGGATGTACTTAGGTAACAACTGGTCCTACCAGGTGATGGCAACAGAGGGGTATCAAAGCAGTGGAAGCGCCAACGTGACCGTTTGGTAAGGTGTTGTAATGTAAGTTAAACATCTGTACCTGTATTTGGAATTAGATTCTTCCGGAAGCGTTGAGGACCGCTGTTCACCAGACTGACGGTCCTCGACGTTGCCGGATTCAAGCTTAGCAAAGGAGAATCGTTGAATGAGAAAGCTGGTATGGTTCACTTTAATCGCCATAGTTGTTAGTCTAAGTGCTTGTTCCGGGGGAAAGTCTGGATTAGACGATGATTTGGTATTCGTCGAGGGAGGCACCTTCAATAGCAGTAAATCTAGTCATTTGGAGAGAAATGAAACGCTGGACTCGTTCTATATTGGCAAATACGAAGTGACTCAACAAGAATGGATGGAGGTCATGGGGGAAAACCCGTCTGGCTTCAAGGGAGATGACCTGCCCGTTGAAATGGTGAGCTGGTATGATGCAGTGGAATACTGTAATCATAAGAGCATAAAAGAGAACCTGAAACCTTATTACAATATAGACAAAGACAACCATGACACGAATAATCACAATGAGAACGACAATATAAAATGGAATGTAACGATAAATGAAAAAGCTAACGGCTACCGTTTACCGACAGAAGCAGAATGGGAATATGCTGCAAGCGGAGGTCAAAAGAGCTTAGATTACACATACAGTGGAAGTAATAATCCAGATGAAGTTGCTTGGTACTGGAGAAATGCTGGTGACACTATACTGACTGGTGACTGGAGCTGGCCCGCAATTGAGAGTAATCGTAATCAAACCCAAAAGATTGGTACCCAGAAACCTAATGAGTTAGGAATCTATGATATGTCTGGGAACGTGAGGGAGTGGTGCTGGGACTGGTACAATGATTCGGAGAGTACCATACAATCCTGGCGAGTAGTAAAAGGCGGTGGCTGGATCGGCGGCGTCAATAACAATGAAATTTCATTCCGTGGCAAATTTGATGCGAATGGTTTTGGTCCTGATCAAGGGTTTCGAATCGTACGAGGAGAATAGCGTTTTTTTTCGAAAAGAGACCCTCCTACAGTTCGACCTATACTTTGTCATGTGAAAACTTATAATCTGTCAGGTTGTTGTACTCATTTGTAAGCGTTACACTTGGATGGTGAAGGCAGACAACGATCCGATTGTTGTTCTGCTGTTTAGCGTGTTCGAGAACAACTGGAATCTACAAGTAGATGTAGACAAGTGACAAGTTTCATATAGCTGATCACGAAGGAATGGCAGGTGAGCTAATGTACAAGGTTATTGTCGCGGATGATGAGCCGTTTATGCTAGAAGGATGGAGAACGATGATAGACTGGCGAGCTTGTGGATATGAACTCTGTGGAACAGCAACAGATGGAGAGGAAGCACTTGCTTTATTCAATTCTGTTGAACCGGATCTTGTCGTCACTGATATTCAAATGCCCGTCATGGATGGTCTGGGGTTGATTCATACCTTGCGAGAGGATCTCGCCTATACATCGAAAATTGTTATCGTTACAGGATACTCCGATTTTAATTACGCCAAGCAAGCCATTCGGTATCAGGTCGATCAGTATGTGCTTAAACCTCTTGTTCCCGAGGAAATCCATCAAATCCTGATGGAAATGATTGACCCTCTGGATAAACGCAGAGATGAGCTAAAACAGCGGGATAGCGCTTTGTTCACAGATGAAGCGTATAAAGAGCCTCTTCGTGATCAACGAATAACCGAAGCTTACGACTTGGAGCAATTGATGAAGGTCTCAAAAAACATCCTGGCAATGATTGAAGCAGGAGACACTTGTGGTATGGATACCGCAGTGAGTGAATTACTTCAGATGACTAAGAAAAAAGAGGTTTCGTTGGAATGGATACACCATGTCATTCGATACATCCATGGCGAGTTACTCCGAAAGTATGGCAAAAGGGAGGATTGCAGAGAAATACTATGTGAGAAAGAATGGCACGAGACTGCGAGTTGGTCTTCCGGCACATTACAAGAACTGTGTGTTCGGATGTCCGAACAATTATCCCAGTCAGATCTGAAGAAATTGGGTGCAGGGGGTATTGTAGAGGAAGCAGTTCATGAACTGAAACAAAACTACCGAACTAAAGTTAAATTGCAAGATGTGGCTAATCGTATTCACGTTAATTCTGCCTATCTGGGCCAGCAATTCAAGCGGGAGATGGGAGTCAGTTTCAGTGACTACGTGCATCAGCTGCGGGTTGAAGAGGCCCGTAAACTACTGAGACGTACCAACATGAAGATCACTGATATTGCATTCAAGCTGGGCTATCATGATGCTGAATATTTCACCCAAAAATTCAGAGCGCATACAGGGGAGTTACCATCCGTCTATAAAAACAAAAACCAAGGGTGATCATATGCGGCATAAATTATGGATGTTCCGTAAGGTTAATGATATTCCTCTCCGATCCAAATTTCTGCTCATTTATGTACTTAGCATACTCCTTCCCGTAATAACCATTAACATCTTCTTTTATCAGCGAACCTCCGCCGATATCAAGATTCGAGAACAGGAAAATCTGCGCAAATCCATCGACAGGGCGGCGGGGGAACTGCTGGGTATGATTGATGAGAGCGTTGCTCTAAGTCGTATTATTGCAGCAGACGATTCACTCTATGAGGCACTGGATCGGACCTATCGTTCACCCGTAGATTATTACAACGAGTATCATGCTTTTCTGCGAGATAAATTAACACGTTATATGTCGGCCAATATTCTGGAAGTGCGGATCTATACCGAAAACGAGACCATTCAGACGGGCAGTCATTATATCGTCATGAAAGACAAGAATGTACTTCCTGGATTGAAACAGCTGAAATCGACTAGCGGCGGTATTCTAGTGGTGGATTATGTTGAACCATCCGGATTTAACGCAGGAAGAAGGATCAGTGTGATTGGCAAAATGGATACCTACACCTCCTATGCCAATTACGAAAAGTATTCCAAGATTGATCTGGAAGTGAGCAGGGTGTATAGCATCTTAAATCGTGAATCGGACAGTCTTCAGTTGCGTCTGGTGGACAGCAACAATCGAACAGTCGTTTCAAGCAGAGAATTCGGCGAAAACGATTTGTCACAACTTGTTGACGACGGGGGATCCAAGGAAATCAATAATTCTGCTTACACTCTAGAAAAGTCGTTGGGCAATCTTGCCTACCTGAAGGGCTGGAAATTGATTGGCGTTGCCGATACTCGTCATCTTGACCTATTGCTGCAAGAAGCCCGTAATTCAATTCTGGGGCTACTCGCAATAAGTATTATCGTCCCATCTGTGTTGATCACCATTATTTTACGATCCTATCACTACCGGATCCGCAAGCTCTCCAGACATATGGAGAAGGTTCGCAATGAGCGATTCGACCTGATTGAGATTCAGGAAGGCCGAGACGAGATTGGTGGGCTTATTCGTACATTTAACATCATGATCGGTAAAATTCATACCCTGATTAATGACGTGTATAAACTGGAGATACGACAAAAGGATTTGGAACTGGATCAGGTGAGGACCGAGTTATCCATGCTTCAAAGTCAGATGAATCCTCATTTCTTGTTTAACACATTGAATGCCCTGCTGGTCGTTAGTACGAAGAATGGATATACGGAAGTGATTGAGATTATTAAAAGTCTTTCCTTGCTGATGAGACAGTTGCTCAGTCATTCTGACAATCTGATTCCGTTGCAAGAAGAGCTTCAATTCACGAACCTTTACCTCCAGATTGAGAAGTTTCGCTTTGGAGAACTTTTTGATTACACCTTCGATGTTGACCCTGATGCAGCGTCGTTACTCATACCTCGCATGAGTATTCAGCCGCTCGTCGAGAATGCATGCAAACACGGGTTGCAGGCTCGGAAAGATGGAAGACAGATCAAAGTGATCGCGAAACAAAGCGCTGGTGAGCTGGATATTCAGGTAATCGATAATGGAATTGGTATGGATGCAGGTAGACTTGCCCGACTTCTGATCGATATTCGTTCTGAAAGACCAAGGAACGGGGAGCACGTAGGACTCCGCAATGTATATCGAAGATTGGAGCTCTTCTATGAAGGGAATGCGATCTTCAGTCTTAGCAGTGTACCGGGCAAGGAGACCACAGCGGGATACCGCATACCCCTTTCCAGGCTTGAACAGAGAAATAGGAGGTAGTCTCTCATGTATAAAGTACTGTTAGTGGATGATGAACCTTATGCCATTGAAGGTCTACAACTTCTGATTAACTGGGAAAAGCACGGCTTTGAGATCCAAGGCGTCTGTTCCAACGGGGAAGAAGCCATTCGGATGATGCAACAAGATCAGCCAGATCTCGTGGTTACTGACATCCGCATGCCAGTCATGAATGGTCTGGAACTCGTTGAAGAAGCACGACGTTTGCAGCATGAATCCATGCTGTTTGTCATTACCAGTGGATACAGTGACTTTAATTATGCCAGACAAGCGATCCGATTAGGTGTCTCCAATTATTTAACCAAGCCGGTGGACAGTGCCGAAGCGGAGGAGATGTTGGAACGCCTTAGTTTACATTTGCAGGAACGTGAAAAGCAGGAGCGTGTTCGGGAACTTGCCAACGAGCAGAGGAGCAAAGCTTTGCTATTGGCACTGGTCGAGGGTAAACAGGATTCCTTAGGGCAAGAGCTCTTAGAGCTCTGCTCTCGTTTGGATAAGTCTCATTGGGCATACCTTCGAATTACTTTTCAGGGAGATGTTCAGCAGGCCTGTTCAGGCGTCAAACAGATGGCGAATGAAACAACTTGTTGTTATGTAATAGAAAGAACAAGAGACTCATTCGGACTTGTATGGGGCGAGGATGCGTCAAGCAACACGGAGTCGTTGGCAGGAATTAAAGTTTTCGCCCAACTCTTAATGAATAAACTGCAAAATAACGGCTGTGATGAGATAAGAATCGCAGTCGGTTCAACGGTCAGCAATCTAGAGAAGTTGTCTGATTCATACCGCTCCGCTTTGGAGGTTGGACGTTATTTGTTTTTTAATCGGGACCGTCTATTGTTTGCTGATGATCTCGATCTGGAGAAATGGCAGTTTGATCCGGAAACGCTGTCCGACGTTGACCGCATTACCGATTTGCTAGAGAACGGTTCTATCGATGAACTTTCGTGTTCCATCAAGAATGCCTTTGATATGTTTATACAGATGAAGGCCGCGCCAGAGATTATACATATTTTCTCTACACACATTATGTTTCGGGGACTGTCCTTATGTAAAGAATTGGGGGGGATTCCTAATGCTCTGATGAGCGAGTCAGCGAGCGTTATTTTGGAGAAGAGTCAACGAAATATAGAAGAGGTTGCTTGCAATCTGGAACATTTCTGTTTGCAATGCAAATCAGAACTGGCTATTCTCCGGGAGAGACAAGTGGGAGGAACTCAGGCCTCAGTAGCTGAATACGTGCAGAATCACTATAAGGAGACATTTACGATCCAGGAGCTCGCAGAACGATTCTATATGAACCCGGTTCATCTGGGTCAATCATTCTTGCGCAAGTACGGCAAGGGTGTAATAGAGGTGGTACATGATCTGCGAATGGACGAAGCGAAGCGCATGCTCCGGGAGACGAACCAGACATCAAGTGCGATTGCAGAACAGGTAGGGTATCGCAGTTACCAGCATTTTCTTAGACATTTCGAAAAAAGAACAGCCATGAAACCTGTAGAATACCGGCTGAAGTATACGAATTGAGGCATTTAAGGAAAGAACCCTTCTGAACAATACCTAAAATTACAGGGGGGTGGACCTTAAATTCGTGTATTTTGTAACCGCATACATTTATTCATACTAAAAATAGTAAGACATACCACTTCCAAGGAGGGAAAGTACATGGGGGGACTTAAGAAAAAGAAGCTTTGGGGTTCCGTATCACTCGTTCTGGCTTTAAGTTTGGCACTGGCAGGATGCAGCGGTGACAATGAGAAAGCGACTACACCGGATGGTAAAGAGGTACTGAACATCTCGGCCTTTATCGGAACGCCAAATCAGGCGCCAGCTAAAGATAACCGAATCTACAAGAAAATCCAGGATGAACTTGGCGTCAATCTTGAGATGGAATTTCTGGTAGGTGATCTTCAACAGAAGTTGGGCGTTATGATTGCCGGTGGCGATTTCCCTGACCTGATCACAGCTGATACCAAATTGGTCTCAGCCGGCGCGGTTATTCCGCTGGAAGACCTAATCGAGGAGCATGCACCCAATCTGAAGAAGCATTTCGGTAAAGACTGGAATCGAATGAAAGACTCCAGTGACGGACATATCTATTGGTTACCCAACTATGGTGTGTATACAGGGGAGTTCATTAGTAACTATTACTCTGGCCCTGCCTTCTGGATTCAAAAATCCATACTGAAGGATGCCGGGTACCCGACTCCTAAAACGCTGGATGAATTCACTCAGTTGATCCGTAATTACGCAGCCAAGAATCCGACTATTGATGGTCAACCGACCATTGGCTTTACTACACTGGCTTCTGACTGGCGGACGTTCCCATTGCTTAATCCACCAGAGCATCTTACGGGTCATCCCAATGATGGTGGTGTGGTTGTAGATGAGAACGGCGTAGCAAGTGTTTTTGCCGACAAAGACATCTCCAAACGGTATTATAAGGAACTGAACAAAATGTACAATGATGGATTGCTTGATAAAGAAGCCTTTGTTCAGAACTACGATCAATATTTGGCCAAAATTTCTTCGGGTCGAGTGCTTGGCATGTTCGACCAGCACTGGAATTTCCAAGCCGGAGAAGACCCACTCGTAGCACAGGGCAAGATTGGCCAGACCTACGTAGGCTTCCCGCTAGTCTATGATACAAGTATTAAAGATCATTACCTGGATCGTCCGGTCATCAACTTGAACAATGGTTTTGGGATCAGTAAAGATGCCGAAGATCCTGTCGCACTCATCAAATTCCTCGATAAGCTTATGGATGAGAAGTACCAGAAGCTCCTTTCATGGGGTGAAGAGGGTGTAGACTATCAGGTGAATGAAGAGGGAAGATTCTACCGTACGCCAGAGCAACGGAAAGAGCAGGATGATCCGGCATGGAGATTGGTCAACAAAGCAGAAGGTTTCTACGCTGCGGCACCAAAGCTCGAAGGAACATTTGAAGATGGCAATGCGATTGGAGCGATCAACCAACCTGAGGAATTCTATGACAACCTCAAACCGGAAGATAAAGAACTTCTGGATGCTTATGGCTTCAAAACGTGGAGTGACTTCTTCTCCCCTGCACCAGAGAATCCAGTGTACTATCCAGCATGGCAGGTCGATCTGAAAGAAGGCTCTGATGCTGCGGTAGCGAACAAGCAAATGACAGACACTTCATTGAAATTCTTGCCTAAGGCGATCATGTCGAAACCGGATGAGTTTGATAACATTTGGAACGAATATGTAGACGCTTACAAGAAAATCAATGTTAAATCCTATGAAGACCGGATTAATGAACAACTGAAATGGAGAATTGAAAACTGGTCTGTTAAATAAAAAAATGCGGCAATGATTCCCTCGGAAGGTACCAATCAGAGGATTACTCCGAGAGTGCCTTCCGGGACAATCATGCATAATGTCGCTGCAAGCCAATAGGAGGAGTGAAACATGGCGAACACGCCTGGAGCCATACCGGAGCAATCTACCCGCACAGCCGTTGCCAAAACACCCATATTAAAACGGTTACGCGGACAAAGACAACTGATGTTCATGTCATTGCCCATCGTTGCGTACATTCTCGTATTCTCGTATTACCCCATTTGGGGTTGGGTTATGGCTTTTCAGAATTATAGTCCTGCCAAGAGTTTCTCCCAGCAGGAATGGGTCGGGCTCAAGCACTTCAAGTTTTTGCTGACAGACGATGCATTTCTAAATGTGCTTCGTAATACCATTGCGATGAGCGTAATCAATATGGTGCTCGGATTTGCGACAGCGATTATATTTGCCATTTTACTTAACGAGATCAAACATAAGTTATATAAGCGAACCATCCAAACCATATCGTATTTGCCTCACTTTCTCTCATGGATCATCGTGACAGGCATCGTGGCAAGTTCACTGTCTGTGGACGGCGGGATCGTCAATGTGGTACTCATGAAGTTGAATATCATTCAAGAACCTATCATGTGGCTCAGTGTTCCCGAATACTTCTGGGGCATTGTAGGTGCATCTCATGTGTGGAAAGAAGTAGGCTGGAATGCCATTATCTATTTGGCGGCCATCACTTCTATCGATCCTTCGCTCTATGAAGCGGCAGAGATCGATGGTGCAAACCGATATAAGAAAATGCTGTATGTGACCTTACCGGGCATCAAATCCATTGTTATCATTTTGCTGATCATGAATATGGGCTGGATCTTGGAAGCTGGATTCGAAGTTCAGTATTTGTTGGGTAACGGTGTGGTTGTGGACTGGTCACAGACGATAGATATATTTGTCCTGAAATACGGACTACAGATCGGGAACTACTCTTTGGCTACCGCAGCAGGTATCTTCAAGACGATAGTTAGTATTACGCTGATCTTTGCGGCGAATTCTATATCCAAACGACTCGGGGAAGACCGATTAATATAAGGGGGACTAGAGATGGGAATCAATAAATTTCGGCTTGAGCCGATTGTCTTCCATACGTTAAACGGTGTGCTGATGATCGCGATCGCGATTGTTACCCTGTATCCGTTTGTGAATACACTCGCCGTATCGTTCAATGCCGGTAATGATACCATCCGGGGCGGGATTTATCTGTGGCCTCGGGTATGGACAGATCAAAACTACAGGGCTGTATTTGCAGGAGGGACTATCTTCAGCGCCTTTGGTATCTCGGTGGCGAGAACGGTTTTGGGAACAGTCTTAAGTCTGTTTCTGACCTCCATGTTAGCGTACACATTAAGTCGAAAAGATTATATATTACGTAAACCAATCACCATTTTTGTTGTACTTACGATGTATTTCAGTGCAGGACTTATTCCAACCTACTTCCTGATGAAAGATCTACACTTGTTAAATAATTTCCTGGTGTATATTATTCCTGGACTAATCAGTGCCTTCAATATGATTGTTATTCGAACTTATATCCAGACACTCCCCGAAGGATTGATCGAATCGGCCAAAATCGATGGTGCTGGAGATTTCAGAACATTCATATCGATCATTCTACCGCTGTGCCAACCGGTTCTGGCTACCGTTGCTCTGTTCATTGCAGTCGGTCAATGGAATTCCTGGTTCGATACGTTTCTGTACGCCTCTTCCAAGCAAAACCTGAGTACCCTGCAATATGAGTTGATGAAACTGCTGTCTTCTTCCATGAACTCTAACAGCAGCGCTGCGGTTGCCAATGGTGCAGATCTTGGTGCTGCACGTAACATGGTCACTCCGGTATCTATCCGGGCAGCCATTACGATTGTAGCGGCATTGCCGATCCTGGTCGTCTATCCATTCTTGCAGAAGTATTTTGTTCATGGCTTGCAGCTTGGTGGGGTAAAAGAGTAAACTTAGATGCAGTTGCAGTTAACCGATCAAAAACGGTCACTATGGAGACCGTTTTTTTCATGGAAATAAAATCCAATTGGAAGGATATTGATAGTCAAGTTAGTCAGCTATTTATGAACTCCATTCAATAGAGGTAGGATATACGAAGCGCCGAGAGCCGCTATATTAGCGGCTTTTTTGGATTTTATTCAATAAATTGCAGCTAACCATGGATGTGATCAATGCGCCAAAAGAATTAAAACCAATATTATTGAATACGGCGGATGTTGACGTTTTATTCTAAGCTTCCGTTGTCTCACCGTATTCGTTACCGAAATCCGCCATCTTTTCAAGGATCGGAAGTAACTTCATTCCCTTGACTGTTAATGAATACTCGACCCGTGGAGGAACTTCCGGATATACATCACGTTGAATAACGCCATCATTCTCCAACTCTTTAAGCTGCTTCGTGAGAGAGCCTTGAGACAGATCTCCAAGGAACTTTTTGATATCCGTATATCGACGTGTTTCGTCTTTTAGATACCATAAAATAAAATATTTCCAACGCCCGGAAAGGACATTCTGAGTAAAAGCTATGGCGTACATGTCACTTTTTCCATCTATAAACTCTTGATCAAATCCTTCGTTGCATACTCTCATTGATATCACTCCTGATCCAAAGGTACAAAAAGATGTACTATGTTCATTTAAATTGCCCTCTTTGCAAACAAAACGAATACACCTATGATGGTGTCAACACCAAAACAATTTTAGTTTACCTAGAATGTGAAAGAATAATAATAATATCTTGATTCTATAGTTAGCAAGCTAAATAAATATATCATAGAAAGGAGTGACTGATAAGGGCATACAGCAAGTAGAAGGAAATAGGGATGCGTTGTTTAGATATACATGGTTGAAGACAAACTGATATTTGATCATACCGCAAATTATAACAAGGGAGATGTTTAATAATGAGTAAAAAAATTCGTACAGGAATCATAGGAGCTTCAATTAATAACGGATGGGCAAGTGGCACACATATTCCAGCAATTGAGCACCTGGATGAGTATGAGCTTACCGCAGTGGGAACAAGTAATATGGCAAGTGCAAAGGAGAGCGCAGAAGCTTTCCGCGCAGATCACGGATTTGATAACATCGAGGAGTTGGCTCATCATACCGATGTTGATATGGTGGTTGTTAGCATTAACGTTAGGGAGCATTATAATGCAGTCAAAGCCATCGCTCCCGCTGGCAAACCAATCTATTGTGAATGGCCCCTGGGTTCTAATACAGAGGAAGCGCTTGAAATGCAGGAATGGGTATCCTCTGCTCAATTGCCAAATGCGATTGGACTTCAGGCCAGACAAGCACCAGCAATTCAGTATGTGAAAGATTTGTTGGCAGAGGGCTATGTTGGGAATGTGTTGTCTGCCAACCTGAAGATCTCTATAGATGGCATGGGTGGCGTTGGTGACAAGTCGACTGCGTACTTGTTTGATCGGAAAGTTGGAGGGAATTTGCTGACCATTGTAGGGGGACATAATCTGGATGCCTTCACTTACATGCTTGGGGACTTTACAGAATTGTCTGCCACCACAGCTCAACAGTTTCCAGAAGTTAAATTGGTAGATATTCAGAAAGTCATCAAGAAGACGACGGATGATCAAATCATGATTACAGGAAAATTGACTAATGGGGCAGCAGCCAGCGTTCATATTCAAGGTGGAGTTAAACATCAGACTGGACTAACGCTAGAAATTTTCGGAGACAAAGGAACGATCGTGCTGAGTGCACCTGCATCCATTCAATTCGGATCACACCAATTACGCGGTGCAGGAACAATGGACAACGAACTTCGTGAACTAAGTATTCCCGATTCCTATTACGATGTTCCTGATTCACTTAAAACCGACTCCGGATTTGTTCTAAATATAGCTCAAGCTTATCGTAAGTTCGCCCAAGATATCCAAGAGGGGACATCCTTGACACCTAATTTCGCGGATGCGGTAAAACTTCATCAGTTACTTGATGCTGTCGAAAAATCAGCACAGAGCGGTGAACGTCAATATCTATAATCTTCAAGGAGAAAAACGTTATGAGTAAAAGAAGTGAGATGCAACTGGCACTACAGATGGTTTCGGGATATGGAGCAGAATTCAGTGCGTGGAGAATGCCGGGGACAGATCCCGGTGCTTATACGAACACGGATAGTTATGTGGAACGAGCCAAATTGGCCGAAAAAGGGAAATTTCATATGATTTTCATCGCTGATACACCAGCACTAACCGTTAACTTAGGTCCTCAGACACCTATGTTCCCTATGGATCCGATGCTGGCACTGATGGCAGTAGCTAGAGAGACCACGCACATTGGACTAGTTGCTACGCTATCTACGACATTTAATTATCCCTACAACATTGCACGTCAGTTCAAAGCACTGGATGTAATCAGTCATGGACGTGTGGGATGGAATGCGGTTACCACATCCGATCCTGTAGCAGCGGCAAACTTTGGGGCACGGGTAGCAAGTCGCCAGGAACGCTACGACAGAGCACATGAAAACATTCAGATTGTTCAGTCCTTATGGGGAAGTTGGGAATCAGATGCTTGGACGTTAGATGTGGAGGGAGGGGAATTTGCGGATATGAACAAAATCCGACCTATTAACCTTCAAGGTCAATATTACGCATCTCGTGGTCCTCTGCCGATTCCTCCATCCGAGCAAGGACAGCCGGTTATTTTCCAAGCTGGAGGAGGAAGTGAGGGACTTGAGTTGGCGGGGAAATACGCTTCAGGTGTGTATGCTAATCCATATGACATAGAGTCCGCTCGTGAGCACAGACAAGCCATTCAACAAAGTGCTATTCGTTTCGGTCGAAACCCGGATGATATTAAAATGTTTGCAGGTTTTATGTTTTCTCTGGCTGCTACGGAAGAAGAAGCGTTGGAACGTCGAAAACAGCTCATGAGTTTTAATCCTGAGGAGATACCCAATCGGGTAAGTTACCTTGGTTCCATGATCGGTATACCGCTCTCGGTAAACTCGGTAGATATTGATAAACCATTAGCACCAAACTTGTTGAAAAATGCATATGCCAACCCAATGGACCCCCGTTCCGCAAGGGCTTTGAAGTTACTTTTAGAAGGATTAACGATTCGCGAGGTTCTGGCCCATGGCGTTATTAACTATCACCCAGTGGTTGCGGGTACCCCCGTACAAGTTGCTGATTTCTTGGAAGAATGGTTTTTGGCAGGTGCATGTGATGGATTCTCAGTGGTACCGGATATATCTTTTGACGGAGTTGCCGATTTTGTCACCATGGTTGTCCCCATTTTGCAGGAACGCGGTCTGTTTCATAGAGAGTATGAAGGGAAAACACTACGCGAGAATATGGGTGTTCCTTATGAATATGGAATGCGGGAAAATGAAATAACCAATAGATAGAGGAGAGGGCTTTTATGAATAACACACTCGAATTGCTTCATAACCATACATCGTATCGTTCTTACACATCTCAACCTCTGACTGCGGAACAACGAGATGCAATCTTTCAGGCAGCGAATCAAACTTCATCGTTCAGTCTTCTGCAGGCTGTATCCATTATTCGCATCACAGATCCAGTTCTTCGAAAAAAAGTCAGACATCTGTGTGTCGATCAACCCTATATTGAAGAAGCGGCAGAATTCTGGATCTTCTGTGCAGATTTCAACCGAAATCATGAAATCGCTCCGGATGTGGATATTGAATATATTGAATTTCTGTTGATTGGTTCATTCGATGCCGGCCTGATGGCACAAAATGCGTTAACCGCGGCCGAATCGATGGGACTTGGCGGGGTGTTCATTGGTGGGGTCAGAGCCAATATTAGCGAACTATCTGACGTATTGAATTTACCTAAATATGTTATCCCTCTGGTGGGTTTATGTATCGGTAATCCAGCTGGAGATAAGCCGGAACTGAAACCACGGCTCCCTCAATCCATGGTATTGCTTGATAATCAATACCAACCAATGGATCAAGAGAAATTAACAATCTATGATGAGACCATGCTGAAGTATTATGAAAATCGTCCGACGAGAGCTCCTTTCACCGTAAAAAAAGTAAAAGGATGGAGTGACCATATCCAGGATCACCTCGAGAGAAGTATTCAGCCGCAAATGATGCCCTATTTGAACAAGCAAGGTTTTGCCAAAAAATAACTCTTAAGGACGACACTAAGGTGAATTGACACCTATATCTCTCCATGATACATTTAGTCTGCTAAATAATTCGGATGCTAGGGAGGGATCGTTCATGACAGATGCAGTAGATTGTGATATTCGACAGTCCTTAGATCGAATTTCCTCCCAAATGCGTCGAAATTATAGTGAATCTCTTCGGGAACTTAATCTCTATGTAGGACAAGATAATTTGTTGTATCGGTTGTGGTTGGGTGATGGGGTAACACAGATGCAATTAAGTGAACATATGAAATGCGAACCACCAACGGTTACGAACATGGTCAAATCACTGGAGCAGAACGGATTTATATATCGTAAACGTGATGTACAAGATGCAAGAATCATGCGTATCTTTCTAACCGATAAGGGCAAAGAATTAGAAAAACCGGTTGAGCATAAATGGAGAGAGCAGCAAGAGAAATTACTTCAATCCATTTCTTCGGAAGATCGGCTGATATTGAGGCAATTAATGCAACAAATGGAACGAAATATCCTTTAACTTGAGCCAAGTTTCAAGATAACTAAATGAAATGAACGAGACAGAGTCGCTATTATAGCGGCTTTTTTTATTTGCCAATACCTTTACTTCCTTAAACAGAACAAGAACTTGTACTGGCAGTTTCGGAATTTACGATTAAATACCTCTAATGCTGGGATAGGATTGTGATAATTCAAGTTAATTTTGTTCATTTAGATGTTCATGAGATTACAGTACACTGAAACAACATACAAACGGAACATACTACACACCAAAAATTTGAGGAATTATAATTCGTTGGAGGGTTTAACGTGAAGACCAAAAACATCTGGTTTAATCAACCTGCTGGAACATGGGAAGAGGCATTACCTATCGGAAATGGAACTCTTGGAGGCATGATTTTTGGGAAAACACAGCTCGAAAGAATTCAGCTTAATGAAGATAGTCTGTGGTATGGTGGTCCGATGCAGCGGAATAATCCTCAAGCACTTGAATCTTTATCTCAGATCAGAAGCCTGATTTTTGACGGCAAGATTAGTGAAGCAGAAGAACTCGCAGCAGTTACTCTGGTAGGTGTTCCTGACGGGCAAAGACATTATGAGCCATTAGGGGATTTGTACATCGCTATGGATCATAGTGAACAAGAACCGAATGAATATCAAAGACATCTCGATCTGGAACAAGGCAAGGTAAACGTGAATTATATGGCAGATCAATCCATATACAGCCGTGATTATTTTGCCAGCTACCCGGATCAAGTACTCGTTGTTCATCTCAACTCTAGCGTGCCTGGACAGTTATCTTTCTCCACTATTTTTGGCAGGGGAACTGTCCTGGAATCAACACGATATTCCGATATTCTTAAGCATCCTGTTGGTTTCCAATCCTATCTGGACCGAATCGAGAAGTATGGAACGAATAATTTGATTATCCGAGGAAGAAGTGGGGGAGAAGAAGGAATTCGATTTTTTTGCGCGATTCGCCTTATATCTGAAGGAGGACAGGTTCACTATTCAAGCGGTCAGCTTTCTCTGAAGAATGGTAATTCAGCAACAATTCTAATCTCGGCTTGCACGGATTTCCGAGTACCCAAGGGACAACTTGAAGCGGAGTGCCTCCGCAGAATTGAGGCTGCTTCAGCGAAGCCATATAGCGAACTGCTGGCGGGTCATGTCTCGGACTATCAGTCCTTATTCAAAAAGATGGATATACATCTCGAAGATGAAAATAAAGATGTTATATGTTCCGAACTTCCAATCGATCAGCGCCTTGAACGGCTTAGAGCTGGTAAGCATGATCCGGAACTGATGAGTCTATACTTTCAATTTGGTCGCTATCTGCTTATCTCAAGCAGCCGACCAGGTTCTTTACCGGCAAATCTTCAAGGGATATGGAATAAAGACATGCTCCCTATATGGGATAGCAAATATACAATTAATATTAATACACAGATGAACTACTGGCCTGCAGAAAGCTGCAATCTGTCTGAATGTCACGTTCCATTGTTTGATTTTATAGATCGACTGCAAGTCCGAGGAAAGGAAACCGCTAGCATGATGTATGGATGCAAGGGGTTCGTTGCTCATCACAATTCGGATATCTGGGCAGACGCTGCTCCGCAGGATGTATGCATGACATCGACGTTTTGGACCATGGGAGGAGCATGGCTCTCATTACATCTGTGGGACCACTACGAATACAATAAGGATGTTGAGTTTCTCAAAAAAGTTTACTCCACGATGAAGGATGCGGCTATGTTTATTCTGGATTATCTAATAGAGGATCCTTCCGGCAATTGGGTGATATGTCCTTCGTCCTCACCGGAAAATCGCTATATATTAGAAAATGGAGAGTCGGGGGCTTTATGTTTTGGGGCTTCAATGGACAATCAGATTATTAGAGAACTCTTCACACGTTGCATTGAAAGTACCCGGATCTTGCAAGAAGATGATGAATTCGGAGAAGTACTCCGTAGTGCTTTGACCAAAATACCGGAGACCTGCATTGGAAAACATGGTCAGATCCAAGAGTGGAGTAACGATTATGATGAATCGGAACCTGGTCACAGACATATTTCCCATTTATTCGCTTTGCATCCTGGAACGCAAATTACGTTGCAATCTACGCCTGAACTGGCTAAGGCAGCTCACGTAACACTCGACAGAAGATTGGAACACGGTGGTGGACACACAGGATGGAGCAGGGCGTGGATTCTCAACATGTGGGCACGATTAGAGGAATCGGAACTTGCACACGATAACATCGTGGAACTTCTACGTTCCTCCACGTTACCCAATCTGTTCTGTGACCATCCTCCATTTCAAATTGACGGGAACTTTGGAGGTACTGCAGGCATAGCAGAGATGCTTCTCCAGAGCCATAACGGAGTAGTCAGATTGTTACCTGCTTTGCCGGCAGCATGGCCAAAAGGATATATTCATGGTATTCGGGCTCGTGGCGGATTTGAAATAGATCTGGAATGGGAAAATGGTCGTCTGTTAAATACCAGAATTCGCTCTATTGCAGAATCAAGAGTAACCGTATCCTATCAGAACCAAAAGATAGAATTGACCTTTCCTGGCCCCAATTCAATAATTGAATTGAAAGGATACGACTGGAGTAGGGCATAAAAAGTTACCTAATCCAGCAAGCTATACTTTTCATAGTTATATTAATACTCAAAAAAAGCGCAACAAACGATATCGTAGCAGCGTCTATTCATCCATAGAATACAACAGGAGTGAAACAAATGCATGTAAAATGGATGACGATTATAGGTGGTGTTCTCGGCTCCATGCTTATAGGGGCGGCGAGTGCAGCTGCGGAAGAACGTTTTGTCGATCTGCAGCACTCCAAATGGGCTGAGGATGGCATTGAGTACATGGCGAAGCGTGGAACAGTAGCGGGATATGGCAACAGAATATTCAAGCCTGAGGCACAGGTGACGAGGGCACAAGCCGTCACTTTTATGGTTCGGGAGCTATATCCAGATCAGCTTCAAAAAGAAGTAGAAGGCACGATATATGCGGATGTCCCAACTACACACCCCTTCCATCGAGAGATCGCAATAGCAGCTAAAAATGGACTTGCGAGTGGTTTCCCTAACGGGACCTTCCGGCCGGATGCGCCGCTTAGCCGCGCAGAGACTGCGGCGTTCCTTACACGCGCATATTCACTAGCGGAAGGTAATGAACCCGCAAGATGGACAGATACGGATATGCATTGGGCAGCAGCACCCATTCTTATCATGAGTTCCAATGGTTTGGTCGGCGGTTATTCGGATGCTACTTTTCGTCCAAATCAATCTGTCACGCGAGCTGAATATGCCGTATTTATGGCGCGAGTGATTCGTTTCGAACGTGAAGGCGCCATTCGTACACAAGATTGGGACAAACTGATATCCTATATGACGGTAAGCGAGCAAGTCGGCCAGATGCTTATGCCTGATATTAGGCAATGGAACGGTAAAGCGACGACGACCGTTAATGATGGATTGAAACGCACTATCCATGATCAAGACTTGGGCGGACTCATTCTTTTCGATAAAAATATTGTAGACGTGAAACAGCTTACAACCTTTACACACCATCTGCAAAGGGAAGCCGGCGACATTCCTCTATTTCTTAGCATCGACCAAGAAGGAGGCGTGATTAAGCGCATTCCAGGTGGGACGAATCTGCCGGGTCAAATGGCACTTGGTGCAACCGGAGACACAGCACTGGCCGAAGCGGCCGGTCAGCTGACAGGGGAGGAACTGAAGGCACTGGGGCTGCAGATCAACTTTGCTCCGGTGCTTGACATCAACAGCAATCCAGACAATCCCATCATTGGCATCCGATCATTTGGCTCAAATGCAGATTTGGTGTCCGGACTTGGTCTCGCAACAATACAGGGCTTACAGCAATCCGGGGTGATGGCGGCAGTTAAGCATTTTCCGGGGCACGGAGATACGAAGGTAGACTCCCATCTCGGAATGCCGGTACTAACTCATAATCGCGAGCGGCTTGATGCGGTAGAATTGAAACCGTTTCGGGCTGCGATTGAAAATGGGGTAGAGATGATTATGACCGCGCATATTGCTTTCCCTGCCATAGATAACGAGCATGTCACTTCGCTCAAAGACGGAGAACCTGTGCCGATCCCGGCTACCTTATCGAAAAAGGTACTGACCGGACTGCTTCGCGGAGAGCTGGGATATGAAGGTCTTATCATTTCGGATGCTTTTACCATGAATGCAATTGCGGAGCATTTTGGGGAGAATAAATCGGTAGAACGCGCCGTTTCCGCAGGAGTTGATATCATCCTTATGCCGAAAGATTCAGCAACCGCTCATCAATCGCTGGTGAACGCGGTGAACAATGGAATTATCGCGGATGAAACCATACATGCATCCGTGAAGAGAATATTGGAGATGAAATCGAAATATGGTTTGTTTGAACGCAGCGAGTCGCTTTCACACAAGCTAGCTCAGCTTAATGGTATCATCGGATCGAAGGAGCATCGAGCAGTGGAACGGACAATCGCTGAGCGAGCAGTCACTGTACTCAATAGCCGCGAAGGTGTGCTTCCTGATCCAATTAAGCAAGGCGACCGGGTTGTTATTGTCGCAGCCGAGCAGGAACAGGCAAAACAGCTTGAGAAGCAACTGTTGCAAGCCGCTAATAACCTGTCGTTAAAGACGGAAATATCACTTGTTGGACAAGGCAAAACGAATGAAATGCTTCAGGCAATTAGCAAAGCCAATTACGTCATTCTAGCTTCTTACCAATTCCGTAATGTGGCCAGCCAGTTTGGATGGAGCGATTATCAAACCTTGATTAATATGATGAACAAGAGTAATCAGCGATACACGCTGTTGTCACTCGGTAACCCTTACGAAACGATCTATTTGAAGGACGTGCGCTCTGGGATTGCTGTGTATGGAAAGCAGGAGCCGAATACGTCTGCCGGGATCAAAGTATTGCTTGGCCAACTGAAGCCTGAAGGAAAGTTACCCGTACAAACGGATTAAATGATAAATAAATGAAGAAAAAAACGGATTCCATATACGGGATCCGTTTTTTATTTCAATTATTGATTTCACTGATCCATGTACATAGATGCTAACCTCACTCGGATATTTCCTCGCTACAGACAAAATGAAGCAGCATCTTCACAAACTGCTCCCTGATCCGCGTATCCATTGCATTGGATTTCGACGGATCGATCTTAACGATCCTCTGTAGCATACCCATCATTGTTGTGAAGATGAATTGAGCAAGCTCGAGTGGAGGGGACGGATTCTTGATACTGCCGTCAGCAACGCCTGTAGTTAAAGCATGCAAGAGAAAATGGTCTTCTTTCCCTTGCTGGTTGAATCGTTCGTACTGTTCTCTTAATTCAGGACTAAAATCATACATCTCATAGTTGATATCAAATAATTGAATAAATCGGATGTAGTCTGGATGATCCTGGGCAAACACAACCCATGCATTCAACATGACCGTGAGTTGTTCTCGCCCGTTCATGTCCTTCGTTGATATACGACTAACCTCATCTGTTAAATGTTCAATCAGTTGCATCTGAATGGCTAGAAGAAGCTCATCCATAGACTGAAAATGTTTGTAGAAGGTCACTCTGCTAAGTTCAGCTTTAGTGCACACATCCTTAATCTTCACCTGGAGCAATCCATATTTCAAAAAAAGTTCCTTACCTGCTTCAATCAAATCATCACGATGTTTATTTCTCAATTGTTGATGCCAGTTTTCATTCACTTGTATACCGTTGTCCTTTCTTCGAACGAAATGCGTTCAAGGTCAGTCCGAGAGAAGCGAGCAGCATAATTGCACCAAAAATATACGGGAAGTTTATGTTTTTGTCAAACAATAGCCCTGCGATCAGCGGACCAATTACCGTTCCGAGACTGGAGAATGTGGTGTTCAGACCCGATGCATAACCTTGCCGATCTCCTGCATTCTTGGATATTAACGTGCTGACCGAAGGCCGCAAAAACGAATTAAAGGCAAAGAATAACGCAGAAGCGAACAACAGAAACACAAGGTTGACCTTAATTAACATTAACAATAAAGCTATAGGTGTGATTATTAAGGAGAGACGGATCAGCTTAACTTCACCGATTCTCTGTACGAACCAATCCAAAAGCCAGATTTGCACAACGATACCGATAATCGCACCCAAGGTAATAATGATGGAGATCGTCGCAGCGTTGAATCCGTATTTTTGCTCTGCAAAAAGAGCGAATACCGTCTCATAACTCATGAGGCCAAAGGTCATGACGAGCAACACAATCAAGTATTTGAAATAGGGGACTTTAAAAGAACTCCAGATCTTCTTGCCCAAGTGATCTCCTTTTTGAAGACGGATGGAGACAGTTCTTTTCTCGGGGGGAAGTGTCTCAGGCAATAGCAGCGTCATTAGTGCCGCAATCAATCCCAGACCCGCTGCGAAGAAATAGGGCATGCGAATGCCCATCTCGGCAATGAGACCGCCCAGACCAGGTCCGAGAACCATCCCCAAGTTCATAGCTGCGCCGAAATAGCCCATGCCTTTCGCACGTGTCTCTGGCGTTGTAATATCCGCGACATATGCGAGGTTGGCAGGAACCATTAAACCGAGACTGATTCCACCGATAAACCGTGCGACATAGAGGAACGGCAATGACGTCGACAGCGCAAATATGATATCTGAAATGACAGACAGAAACATTCCGGCCATGATCAACTTTTTGCGTCCAAATCGATCAGACAATTGTCCCCCCAGAGGTGAAAAGAAGAATTGAGCGGCACCGAAGGCTGCAACTAAAAATCCTGCTACTGTGCCTCCCGCATGAAAAAGCTTCAAATATTCCGGTAATATGGGGATGAGCATCCCTTGCCCCAATAAAGCGATAAACAGATTTAACATCAGAATGAACAGTGGAAAGCGAACTGATTTTGGTAATGTACTCATAGTACGTCATAATCCCCTTCATTTACATCATGTTAACCTTTACAATATGTAACCCATTTTAATGGGTTCGAAGGAGATCTGTAAATGTTTTTTTAGTGAAGCAGTCTAATGAATGGAGTTATAATTGACTTCATATGGAGGTGGGAAAGGGTGAATTTAGAAGAATTGTTCACGGTACATGTAGATATCGAGAACACATTTGAATTACAGAATAGCGAAGAACATTCGGTGGTGATGATTACTTTTTCAGGCAGCGTAACCGGAAAGTACTTTGAAGGAATCGTGCTGGGTGGAGGAGTGGATACTCAGATCATTGGGAAGAATGGGGAACCGCATACGCTATCGGCAAGATATATGCTCCAAGGAACCGACAACACAGGGCATTCCTGCAAAATCTATATCGAAAATAACGGAAATATTGATAAAAATCTCAAAACGGCCTTATTTCGCACGTCCCCCAAAATGATTACGGACAGCAAAGCCTTATCCTTTTTGAACCGTGAGACACTTGTTGGAGAAGGTTATCCAACGGAGTCTGGAGTAGACATAAAAATATACAGAAAACTGCTGTAATTGCGAAGGGGAAAAGTGAAGTGCAATAGCACGTTTACACCCAATGAATCAATAGCTCCATTGGGTGTATTTTTTGTTTTTCACCAAGTTGTCAGAAAGAGTTGATCCTTTCTTGAACGTTTAGGGTAGAACACGTGTCATGGATTGAATTAGCAAAAAATAAAGATATAATAATTTTGATTAATAGGCTTGATTAGTACTTTGAGTGCATCAATATCAGATTTTAATAGGCATCCAACTCTTGCTATAATCGGGAGACCAACAGGAGTAAACGCATTAAAGGTGTGGCAAGATATCGTCATACCTAACTTTGTGAAATTTTTCGCAACTTTGCATTGAGATTGGACGAAGCTGATATTGAATGTTACAAAATTTGAACAGAGTTTGAAGGGAGGCAGTATAACGAAATGGCTATTGATACGGTGTTATGGAGCAGGCTGGTGACCGGTTTGACGCTCGGGTTCCACGTTATTTTTGCAACGCTGGGTGTCGGTGTACCCTTGATGATCGCTATTGCAGAGTTCATCGGTATTCGGAAGAAAGATCACCATTACATACTTATGGCGAAGAGGTGGTCACGAGGGTTTGTTATTTCTGTCGCGGTTGGTGTCGTGACAGGCACAGCGATATCGCTGCAATTGGCCCTGGTATGGCCGAATTTTATGAAGCTGGCCGGGAATGTCATTGCACTGCCACTATTTATGGAAGTATTCGCGTTCTTTTTTGAAGCCATCTTCCTGGGCATTTACCTGTATACGTGGGATCGGTTCAAAAATCCTTATATCCACTGGTTGCTGACCATTCCGATTGTCGCCGGGGCAGGTATGTCTGCTGTTTTTATTACTACAGTGAACGGATTCATGAACCAGCCTGAGGGCTTTGTCATGGAAGCAGGCCAATTCATGGCAGTGAACCCCGTGCAAGCGATGTTGAATACGGCGACATTCTCCAAAGTATTCCATGTCTTAAGCTCGGCTTATCTGACAGGAGCTGCTCTGTTAGCAGGAGTAGCAGCCTTTGCGATGCTGAGAAAAGGGGTGTCGGCCTATCACAAGAAAGGCCTGAACCTCATGATGGCCGTTGTGCTGGTATTCAGTTTATTAAATTCCTTAGCTGGAGATGTATCTGCCAAGTTTTTGGCTGAGCACCAGCCAGAGAAACTCGCAGCTGCCGAGTGGCATTTCGAGACGGAAAGCGGCGCGGATTTGATTTTATTGGGATGGCTGAATGCTGAACATGAAATTATAGGCGCACTACATTTGCCGAAGGTGCTTAGCTTCCTCGCCTTTGGAGATTTTAACGCCGAGGTAACCGGACTGAACGAATTTCCACCAGATGAGCATCCACCCTTACTTGTGCATTATTTGTTCGATCTAATGGCTGGAATTGGTTTCGCTCTGCTCGCGATCTCATCCCTGTATTTCCTCTTTGTGTTCTGGAAGAAGCGCAACCAACTGAACAAGTGGATGCTGCGTATCATTGCACTGAGTGCACCGCTTGCTTTTCTGGCCGTTGAGATGGGCTGGTTCTATGCAGAGATCGGGCGGCAGCCATGGATCATCCGAGGTTATATGCGAGTAGAAGAGGCCGCTACTTCTTCACCGAGTGTAAGAATTTTATTTTTCGTCTTCTTGCTTCTATACATCGTGCTCGGCGTCATCTGTGTTCTCGTATTGAGACGTTTGTTCAATAACAATCCTGCTGACCTTGAGATGGAGAAATGGTTGAAAGAGAAGCATGATCAATCAGCCAAGAAAGGGGATCAGGCCTGATGAGTTATGAATTGATTGGTATATCGGTACTCTGGCTGTTCTTGTACGGCTATCTTATTGTAGCTTCCATTGATTTTGGAGCAGGTTTCTTCGCCTTTTATGCACGCCTGACGAAGCAGGATCACCTGATTAATCGTCTGATCTCCCGTTATTTATCACCAGTCTGGGAGATCACCAATGTATTTTTTGTCTTTTTCTATATTGGCATCGTCGGGTTTTTCCCGGATACCGCTTATTATTATGGCTCCGCGCTGCTGGTTCCGGGAAGTATTGCTGTCATTTTACTTGCCATTCGTGGTTCATTCTACGCCTTTGAGAACTATGGTTCCAAAAATAACATCGTATATCTGTTTTTATACGGTGCTACCGGGTTGCTTATTCCAGCGTCGTTGTCTGTGGCACTGACATTGTCTGAAGGTGGCTTTATTTTGAAGCAGGGAGATACCGTTTCCCTGGATTACTGGGCGTTATTTACCAACCCGTTATCATGGAGCATCGTTGGACTGGCCATCGTATCCGTATTGTTCATTAGCGGGTCATTTCTAACATTTTACGCTTCTCGGGCAGAGGATCATTCGGCATTGAAGCTGATGCGGAACTATGCTTTGTTCTGGAGCACACCGACCATTATTCTCGCGCTTACTGCATTTATATATTTGGGTCAACACAATGAGCGTCATTTTCAAAACATGATGGATTTATGGTGGCTGCTGGCGCTCTCTGTCGCATTTTTCATGGTTGCCATGTGGCTGTTATATAACGGACGCCGTTACGGTTTAGCTTTTATATGCATCATGCTGCAATTTTTCACAGCCTTTTTCGCTTACGGGATTGGGCAATATCCTTACATTCTTGATCCATACATCACCATTCAGAGTAGCGCCACATCACCTGCAATGGGCTTCGCACTCGTCGTTGTGTTTATCGGTGGTCTGTGCCTGTTAATTCCTTCTCTTATTCTGGTCTTCAAACTGTTCCTGTTTGATGCGGATTATGTGAAAGGGAAAAAATAAAGGAGGAGCGTTCTGTGAAAAGGAAAGCTAAATCCAATCTGATCTCTCAGCAAATGTCTTTACAACGAAAAAACAGGCTTTTCCTTGCGATGATTTCGCTGGCCCTTGGTGTAGCTATTGTAAGCCAGGCCACATTGGTGGCTGAAGCAGTCCAGCGAATCTTTGTAGAGAAAGCTTCCTTTTCATCCGTGTTTCTCTTACTGGGCCTATTGCTGGCTGTCATGGCTGTACGTGTACTGTTGTCGTATGGTAACGGGAAAGTGGGCTTGCATATGGCCGCCCGGGCCAAGACGAATATGCGAGCATCTGTGTTGCAGAACCTAACCCGCGCTTCCATGCCTTCAACCCTGAGTGGACAGACGGGAGGAAAGGTCAGCATTGCTCTCGATGCTGTAGATGAGGCTGACAGTTATTTCAGTCAATATATGCCTCGAATGATGGAAGCCGCGATGATCCCGATACTGATACTGGTTGTTACGTTTACGCAGCACGCCAACACAGGATACATTATGCTGTTTACGGCACCGTTTATCCCACTGTTCATGATTTTGGTGGGACTCCAGACGAAGAACAAATCAGAAGAGAAATACGCGCAGCTGGCCGAGTTTTCCGGTACATTCTTGGATTCACTTCAAGGGCTGGTTACGTTAAAAATATTCGGACGGGCTAAACGTCAGCAACAGGAGATTGAACGCAGTAGTCTGGGTTATCGTGATGCCACGATGGGCATTTTGAAGATTGCATTTACAAATACGTTTATGCTGGAATCGATCGTGATGTTAAGTATCGGTATTGTTGCGCTCGAACTTGCCATCCAGTTACTTGTTTTCAAATCGATGACCTTCCACACGGCCTTTCTCGTGTTGTTGCTTGTCCCCGAGTTCTACAGTCTGTTAAAGAATACGGGAACGGCTTTTCACAGCGGTCGTACCAGTATGGGAGCGATTCGCAAGGTGGAACAGATGCTTGCGGACACAAGTGTCACAAGTATGCCAACTGAACATGAGAACGCTGAGAAGGCTACACATACCCGTGATACTAATGATCTAATGGTGCAGCAGACTGGGGTACATGCCCCTCGTACGGAGTTGATTCCAATGCCACCAACCATTGAACTGGATCATGTCCGGTTCCAGTATGCACCTGATTCCTTTGGACTTGAGACAGGCCAGATCTCGCTTGGACCGGGAGAACAGATCGCTATTGTAGGCAAAAGTGGTTCAGGTAAAACAACGCTGCTTCATCTCATTGCCGGTTTGCTGAAACCTGATTCGGGAGCGGTTTTGGTTAACGGAAGCCAGCTTTCGTCATACGATGAGGCTGCATGGTTCGAGCGTGTTAGCTACATTACACAGCATCCGTATATTTTTGCAGGTACATTTGCTGAAAATATTGCGATAGGCGCGGGTCGAAACGTCTCCAGAGTTGAAATTGAACAGGCGGCAGAGGAAGCAGGTCTTGCTGGCGTTGTCGCTCAATTGCAGCAGGGATTAGACACGTTTGTTGGTGAAGGTGGCAGAGGGCTATCTGGTGGGGAAAAGCAAAGGCTTGCTTTGGCACGTGCTTTTCTGAAGCGACCGGCCGTCATTCTGTTCGACGAACCCACGGTTGGGCTGGATCTGCACACCGAGCGGGTACTGCAACGATCCATTGCAGCGTTGGGCAAAACGGCGACGATGATTACGGTAGCTCACCGATTATACACGATTCAACATGCGGACAACATTTTGTTCATGGAGGATGGGGTATTGGTGGAGTCGGGAGATCATGAAGCGCTTCTGGCGCGCCTGCCTCAGTATGCGGAGATGGTGGATGTAGAGCGGAAAGGAGGAATAGCATGAATGAGCTGACGATTCTGTCAAAGGCGATGATTCAAGAGCGCAAAGATATTTTGCTTTCGATATTGGGCGGATTTATCGCCGGCATAGCAGGTGTAGCTCTCTTTTCCGCGAGTGGCTACATGATATCGCAAACGGTATTTGCACCACCGCTGTACACCTTAATTGTACTCACTTCCATGGTCAAACTGCTGGGTTTCCTTCGAGCGGCGAGCCGCTACGGAGAACGTTTGTATTCCCACAGGGCAACGTTCTCCATGTTGAGCCGTTTGCGGACATCCTTTTTTGCCAAACTGATTCCGGTAACGCCGGGTATCTTGAACAAAAACCGAAGCGGGGATCTGCTTGCGCGGATCGTGGGTGATGTGGAAAGCTTACAAAATTACTTTTTGCGCGTCGCATACCCACCGATCATTGTCGTGATGGTGTTTTTGGCTACCATGCTGTTCACGTCGGCCTTTTCAATCTGGATTGCGGGCTTGCTAGTATTAGGGATGCTCATTACGGCATTTGGTGTACCTGGAATTGTCTTGCTCGGCCAGCGAAAAATACATGGACGTGTTCGTCAGCAACGGGCCATGCTGTCCACGGAAGTAACTGAAGTGTTGTATGGTTTCAGGGATTTGAAAGTATACGGTCAATTGGAACAGCGCGAGCAGCAGCTTCAGCAGGCTTCAGCTGCATTGGCAACGGAACAGAAGCAAGCCGCTTCGCACTTGCTGCGCGGGCAATCCATGCACGTTTTTGTAACGTATCTCGTTACATGGGGTGTGCTGGCACTGAGCGCCTTCTTAATTGTGAATGGAGCGTTTGCCGGTGTATTCCTCGCCATGCTGATCCTGGCAACGCAGACCGTGTTCGAAGAAGCTGCGGCAATGGCTACGTTACCCTTTTATAAACAGGATAGCGAACATGCAGCCAAGCGACTGACGGAAACGGTGCCCGCCTCCGATGTACAATCTGTGCAGCCAAGTGGTGAAATGTCTGCCGACCAGGCGGTTTCGATTGAACTATCCGGTGTTAGCTTTCAATATGAAGGGGAATGGAGACCCGCGCTGAGGGAATTATCCCTGCAACTTGCAGCAGGCACCAAAACAGCAATAGTCGGGCCAAGCGGTTCAGGCAAGTCAACGATAATCGATTTGCTACTCAAGTTGTGTGTACCAACGTCTGGCGATATACGCTTAAACGATGTTCCGGTGAAGGAACTACATGAAGAGAGTATTTGGCAAAACGCGAATGTGGTGTTACAACAAAGTCATTTCTTCCGGGGAACCATCCGAGATAATCTGCTGCTGAACGGAGAAGATCATTCGGAGGAACAATTGTCGGCTGTGCTGGATAAAGTACAACTGCCCAATAAATCATTGACTGATATGGTATATGAAAAAGGGGAGAACCTGTCGGATGGCGAGAAGCAGCGGCTGGCTCTCGCACGGGCCATGCTGCGCAAAGGACGGTTATGGCTTCTGGACGAACCGACTTCTTCACTGGATTACGTCACAGAGAAACATGTGCTCCAGCATCTTCTTGCACAAGCGGCCGAAGATACAGTTCTCCTGATCTGTCACCGGCTGACCGGATTGGAAGAGATGGATCGGATTGTTGTCATGGACCAAGGCAAGATCATAGAATCGGGTTCCTTCTCCGAGTTAATGGAGCAAAAAGGTTATTTTTATGAAATGAAGCAAATAGAACGACAAATGATTGGAGACGTCGGGGTGTGAGAATCTAGCTTACTGAATCAAAACCCTGTCAATCTAATCTCATAAACCCCAAAGGATGCGCTACATATGCTCCTTGGGGTTTGTTTTTGATATAATAGTATTTTTATGTCTATAAAGGAGATGGATGATGGGAAAATATAAGTGGGATATTGTTTTTTATTTGGCCGTATTTTTGTTTGTTGTGTACATGAAGATGAATGACCAATCTCTGTTTTTGATACTTGGGGTCGTCCTCTCCGCTACTCTGATTATGTTTACCATTCGTATTTTCTATCCTCTGGGTTGGGAAACACGCATGGACCGCGTCGAGGCTTTTTTACGCAGACAGGAAAATAATCCAAGGCTTTATATCTATTACGTTCTCGCAAACAGACTTGATGATGAATTGGAACGCACAATAGAGCGCATCAGAAAAGAAGACACGAATAAAAGGACACAAGCAGTCTACAATGCAGCTTACGGCATCTATCGCAATGACTTGGTAGCGGGTTCGTACTGCGGTGCAGAATATGCGTAGATCGGATTATCGTACATATTATGAAACGTATTTGCTTATGGAAGAAGGAAGAAGTGATCAGGCGAGGGAGCACCTGAAATCCATTAGTAAGCTTTGGATGAGATCCATGCTTCTTGCAGCGATCGAACTAAAATCGGGTCACCGCGAAATTGCGATTCAGCAAGCTCAAGAAGCAATGCGTGCCGTCAGAGGCGTCCATCGTTATATGATATTTAAGGAATCAGAGAGATACTAAACGGTGATTAAAATCTTTCTTGCAATAAATTACAACTGACATGGATAAAAGCTTGTTCCTATGTGGAGCAAGCTTTTATCTTTTGTATTGAAGGATAAGAGTATAGAGAGTCGCTAAACTGTTTGGTAGAACGGTAAAGATGCAAACTGAAATGTACGCTACCCAGTTAGCCTGTCTGATGAAAATTTTAATCTTTTATACTTGTGAAGGTACCATAAAAAGGGAACATCTCATTAATCATAATGTGATTGGAATTGAGTCTAAGCGATCACTATTGATTCAGACGCTTTATTTTTCTTGGCAAGCGGCTTTTTCCTGAGTGTCCGATCAAATCTGATTATAACAGGAACATACGTTCTATAAAAGTGATATTTATGAGACCTGCAATTCAAGAAGGTTCGCTAGACATCTTTGCAATGGTTCGTTTAATGGTAAAATATCTAAAATGGTTCATGTTGGGGGATGCGCATGTATAAACTGATGATCGTAGATGATGAATTACTCATGCGGGTTGGAATTCGTTCGATGCTGAATTGGGAAGAGTACAATTTCTATGTTGTTGGTGAAGCGGGAAATGGAAAAGAGGCATTGAGTCTTGCGCTTGAAGTGATGCCTGATCTAATTATTACGGATATCAAGATGCCAATTATGAATGGGCTACAACTGATACAGGAGGCCTCGTGCGTACTGAACACCTGTAAGTATGTCATCCTGAGTAATTTTGACGAATTTCATTATGTGAAAGAGGCACTGAAACTTGGCGCTTCAGACTACTTGATTAAAAGCGAGATTACAGAAACCGCCCTTATCGAGCTCCTGAGCACCGTGGGACAGAAACTGCAAAGCGAACATATTCGCCCGACCAACACACCCTCTATGGCACAGGATTATTCCAAGACCCTAAGACATCTAAAGGATAGCTTCTTCCAAGATATTGTAAGCGGATTCATTGGTGAGAAGGATATCGTTGCCAAAGCGGAGGAACTGCATTTCCGTATACGATCAGACCAGTTGGTCGTCATCAAGTTCATCGTGAACTATTACGAGGATGCGAAGCGGAAATATGTAGAGAAGGGGGAAAAGCTGCTCCGATTTTCGATTCTTAATATTATGGAAGAGATTATTCCTTCGAAATGGGAGAAAGAGATCTTTGTTGAAAGTTCTTCTGAATACTGGGTTATCGTCAATGTACTTCCTGAGAGCCAATCTGTACACGCCGACTTGAACAAACTGTGTAACAAATTGCTCTCTTCCATCAAGGATTTTATGAATCTATCGCTCACGGCTGGTGTGAGTACAATCGTTCCCAATTTCTCTTACATTAGAAAGGCTTGCCAAGAGGCAGAAATGGCTCTGCAACAAGGTTTTTTCAAAGGCAGCAACCAGGTATTGTATTACGAGGACATGATTCAATCCCCAGATCGAAATGAAGTTAAGGGCGTTCTGAGTCCACAACAAGAACGAGATTTTATGAAGTTGTGGGTAAGCAAAGACAACCAAAAGGCGGAGGAGTTCCTTGAAGGAATTCGCTCGGATCTGGAAGCCAAGCGGGCGGATGAGAATAGCATTCGTAAGCAATATATCATGGTAATGGAAACGATACACTCCCATCTGTCACGAGCTGCGGAAAGAGGTACGCCTTCTTTTACAAAGAAATCGCCCTATGAAACCGTTCTGAAGGGAGAGTATTGGGATGACATCCATCAGGATATGCTTGCTCATATTGCGCATTACTTCCAAACCGATTCCGAAATGAACCAGGAAAGTACCTACGCCGACCTCGCCATCGAGTTGATCGACAAGTATTATGCGGAAGATATCTCACTGCAAAGTATCGCTAGCCAAATCAATGTCAACCCTTCTTATCTCAGCCGATTGTTTAAGCAGGAAAAAGGAGAGAACTTTATCACGTACTTGACTCGTGTTCGGATTGAACATGCGAAGTCTTATCTATTGAGCAAAGGACTGAGAGTGTATGAAATTGCAGAAAAGGTGGGCTACCATAATTACACGTACTTCAGTAAGATTTTCAAAAAATCGGTAGGCGTCACTCCGGAGGAATATCGAGAACTACAGCAGGCATGAGTGTAATCGGTGAATAGAGGTGCAGCATATGAAGCTTGTCCAGCCCTTCCAAATCAAACACAAAATTATGGTGATCTGTATGACGGTGATTATCCTTCCGGTATTTGTAATGACAATCAATTCGTACTACTCTTCAGAGCGGTTATTGGCACAGAACTATACAACGTTGTTAAGCGATCTGGCCAAGCAGACGAATATTCGTATTGACGAATTTTTGAAGGAGATTGAGAAAATCACGCTGTTAGCCAGCAATGGCCTTAGCAACAATCTATCTGCGACCCATGAAGGAAGTTTTCCGATCCAGGATTTCCTGCGAGAGGGTAACGAACAAAATGAGATTGCCGCATACAATATATTGATGAATTATATCATGATGAAAGACCGCGTATTTTCCATCTACCTCTACAATATGAACGGGGGACAGGATCTGTTCGTCAGCCCACACCAGCCCATTGACCCAGACTTCAAAGTGGCGAACGAATTGTGGTTCAAAAAGTTCATGCACGAAAATGATCGTACCATTACGCTCACAACGCGAATTGATGAGCAATTGGAGAATAAAATACTGGCGGTGTCACACGCACGCAAAATTCATGATGTGGCTAGCGGGGAACTGCTTGGTGTGATCGTTGTCAGTATTGATATCAAATTCATCGAAATCGTCAATCGCAACTTACAGGAAGGGCTCCGCTCCAGATTCATGATTGTCGATGAAAATGACAAGATCGTATATAACGTGAACGACCGATTAATTGGTACACTGTTCCGGGACAACGTTCGTCCACCCGAATCATTGAATGTCGTGGTGACCAGCCCGCTTAGTCAGCAAAAATGGACAACGTATTTGTATATGCCACTGGTTGAGTTGACTGCCGATGGCAAAATATTGGGCCGTAATCTCGTGACGCTGGCCATTGTCATGGTTCTTTTTGCTGCCGTCATATCCATATTTCTATCTCATGTCATCACAACTCCGATTAAGAAACTGCTCCGGAATATCGCTCTGGTCGAGAAAGGCCAGTTCGAACAAGTTGAACATATCCGCTCAAGAGACGAGATTGGACACTTATCCAACCGGTTCAACAGGATGTCGCATGAATTGAAGCGAATGGTCGAACGGATGCAGCAGGAAGAAATAGAGAAAGCCAAGGCCGAGATGCGTGCGCTCCATGACCAGATCAAACCTCATTTTCTGTATAACACCCTTGGGTCGGTGAAATGGATCGCCTCGATGCAGCAGGCTGATAAAATCGTGGAAATGACCGATGCACTAATCTCGATGCTCCGCTATGCAACAAAATCCGATGGAACCCTCGTAACCATTCGTGAAGAACTCGATAATATAGCGAATTACGTAACGATTCAGAATGTCAGATACTATGGTTGTATTCAGATGAGATATGAGGTTGAGGATAAATTGCTGGATTATCGCATGCCCAAAATGATCCTGCAGCCCATTGTGGAGAATGCGATTTTTCATGGTCTGGCCGAACTGGAAGAAGACGGAATCATCACCATTCGGATTCAATCACAGCTGGATGAAGTTGTGATCGAAGTCTGCGACAATGGCGTCGGAATGGATCATCATACGATGCAGAACTTGATGGAAGAAAAGTCCGGTGCCAGTACAGGAACGAATGGGATTGGATTGCATAACGTGCAGCGGCGGATTCAACTTCATTTTGGTAAACCCTATGGAATACAAGTGGCGAGTAAAATAGATGAAGGTACCATTTTCTCCATTCTGCTACCTGCCATCATAGAAGCGAAATAGTCATCCATATATTCATTCATGCATGTCATAGCGCGGTACAGCGATCCCAAAAATAAGTTTAGATATAAACCAAAAGGGCTTACAGTATAAACTGCAAGCCCTTTTGGTTACCCTTTGACGCTACCTAGCACCAAACCCTTGGTGAAATATTTCTGTAAGAATGGATACACGAGCAGAATCGGAATGGCACCCAAGAACATTTGAGCGGCACGTCCCGTTCTGGCGTTCATCATGGATAACAGCTGCGTATAATCTGATCCGGATTTCAGCATGATTTGCTCAAAGCTCTGCAGAAGCGTCTGTAGGTAGCTTTGCAATGGATAATTGGCTGGATTGTTCATATAGATAATGCCATCGAACCATGAATTCCAGTGGGCAACGATGCTAAACAGACCAACCGTTGCCAGAGCGGGTTTGAGAAGCGGGAGTAGAATACGAAGCAATACCTGTACTGGCCCAGCCCCGTCGATGATTGCTGATTCTTCAATTTCCTCTGGCAAACCCCTAATGAAATTCATTAGAATAATCATACTGAATACGGGGAGAGCCCCAGGCAGGATCAGAGACCATATGGAATCAATCAGTCCCATTTTGACGACAACGAGATACGTTGGAATTAATCCTCCGCTAAATAACATGGTCACAATAAAATATCCCATATAAATATTACGCCCCATCAATTTTTGTTTTGATTTGGATAGGGGATAAGCCGTGAGCACGATCAAAACCAGATTCACCAATGTCCCGATAACGGTTCGTTGTATGGCAACCCAGAGAGAGGAAAAAAATGACCCTCCAGTTAATGCAAATTCATAAGCCTTTGTCGTGAATTCGACAGGCCAGAACGTAACACTGCCTGCAGATACAGCTGAACTGCTACTGAATGATACTGCCAGCAGGTTGATAAACGGCAGAATACAGAGCAGAGAAATCAGTAGTAATATGATGTAGTTTATGATTAGAAACACACGCCTGCTCATACTTTTATCATGGATCATACGGTGAGTTCCTCCTTCTTAGAAGATGCGATAGCCAGCCACCCTGTAGGCCAGGATGTACGATACGGCAACCAGAACACTGGAAATGATGGATTTGAATAATCCAACAGCGGTACCAATTGAATACTGGGCCTGCTGAATTCCCAACCGATATACATAGGTATCAATAATATCACCGGTCTGATAGACGACAGGGGAGTAGAGATTATAGATCTGGTCAAAGCCAGCATTGAGTACGTTTCCAAGTGACAATACGGTCATTAAGACAATGGTTGGCATGAGAAGGGGCAACGTAATGTAGATGGTCTGCTTCCACCGTTTTGCTCCGTCAATCACTGCAGCCTCGTACAGCCCCGGATCAATGCTGGTTAAGGCTGCCAGGTATACCACTGTACCAAACCCGAAGCCCTTCCATATGTCACTCACAATCATCGTCCAAGGAAAAATAGAGGGTGTGCCAAGAAAGGAGATCGGTGCAATACCGAATACGCCTAGAAACGTATTGATGATGCCGTCGGAGCTAAGGATATCCAGCATGATGCCGGCCATAATGACCCAAGAGAGGAAGTTCGGAATGTATACCAGCGTTTGGAATGTACGTTTGATTCCACTGTGTAGTACTTCGTTAAGCAGTAACGCGAAAATAACGGGTACGATAATACCGCCGATAATTTTGAAGACAGACATGTACAGTGTATTCCAGATCGTTCTTACGAAGTTCGGCTGATTAAATATGTGCGTAAAATTATCCCATCCTACCCATGGCGAGTTGAACCCGAGGCCCGGATTGTACTTCTGAAACGCAATAATAAGTCCGTAGAAAGGGATGTAACTAAAGATGAAGACCAGGACCAGACTTGGGATCAACATGAGATGGTAGGGACTCTGCTGCTTCCATTTTCTCAGCATTCATATTCCTCCGTTCTTGACGAGATCAAGTTGTAACCGTTACCAATAAGAGATGAGAACATCCCCATCCCTTATTGGCAACTGTCTTATTATTTTCCGTATGCGTCATTGACTGCCTGGGTTGCGTCATCGCCTCCGGCTGCTCGCCAATTCTGGACAATCACATCGAAATAATCGATACTTTCGCTACCCATAATGATCTTGGTGAAGCCTTCGGTCAGGATATCATCCAAGGTTGTTCCATAGCTCGACAGGATCTCTGGCGTAACACCCCATAAGGCTGTCTTCGTATAGTTCTCGCTGTCGAGTACTTTTTTGGCGAGACCATAAGCGTTCTTTGGAGCACCTTGTTGCAAATAATCACCGACCGCTCCTGGGGTTGCATTCTCCATAAATTCAACACTGTTGTTATATTTCTGCCACATTCCCGAAGTCGTGAGTCCACTGGTATCCTTTGATTCAAGGGCAGCTGACACAGCTTCAAATTGCTCATAATCCGAATTTGGATTAAGTACACGGAACGCACCGACAACATGGGCAATATCGTTATCCAGCAAGGCAGATAGCGTTTCTGGAGATTCCTTGCCATTACCTTCATCCACGATATAAGCATAGTCGTTCAAAATCTTGATCACTTCTTCAGGGCTTTTAAATCCCTTTTTCATAACGATATAATTGTTGTTGGCGAAGAAAATGGATTGTTTTGCTTCCTTTCCATCGACGGTAGGGATGATATAAGGGTAGAAGATGGCGTCCTTACCCAGATTGGATACCGTATCGACACCCGGATTATAACCCCACCATTGGTAATAAGGTTGCATTCCCACTTTGCCGGCGACGATATCCGCGTTCATCGCGTTGAAATCTTTGATTGCAAATTCCGGATCAATGATGCCTCGTTTGTACCATTCTGACCACTCAGCCAGCGCATTCTTCATCTCAGGCTGAACGGAGCCGTACACGAGTTGTCCACTGTTATCCTCGATCCACATATCCGGGTGCGCATTCCACGCAATGGCGAGCAAGTTCAGGTAATCCAACGATTGATCTACGGCTATACCATAACCGCCATGCTTATCCATGAATTTCAGTGCGATATTCTTGATGTCTTCTACAGATTTTGGATCTTGGAGCCCCAATTCTTCTTTCCAGTCGTTCCGAATCCAGATGAAGTCTGGTTGTTCAATTAATCCCCAGTGCATCTGCGGTATCCCGTACAGCTTGTCATCCTTCTTTCCAGACTCGTAACTATCTGCATCCGCTTCCATATAACCTTTAAGGCGATCGGAAGCGTGTTGATCAAAAACCTCGGAAAGATCCATGACCATATCGGCTTCGACCAACTGCCTCAGTTGCGAGGGATTAACCCTGAAGACGTCAGGTAGATCGTTCGATGCGATAGCCAAATTCAGTTTTGTATCATACTCATCGCTGACCCAGTCTGTTTTGACATCAATATTGAACTTCTCTTTGTAGCGCTTAATCCACACATTGTTTGTGATATCATCACCCTTCGGATACTTGGCAGAAGAATATTCCGACGTCACGGTGTGGATGGTTGTCGTTCCAGCCTCGTTGGAATCCGGGTCCGTAGTAGCATCTTTCTCCGTGTTGCTTCCATTGCTACAGGCTGCGAGTAATAAGGTTGACATGCATAAAGACAAGACTAAAGTTTTCGTTTTCTTGTTCATTTCTTTTCCCCCTTATCAGTCCTATTTCAATAACGCTTTCTTGAAAACATTCTAAACGAGAAAGGGGGAAGGGGATATAAAGGTTATTGACGAGATTCCGTATGTTTTTTTACTTTCGAGTCGTAGCGGGGAAAAGATCCACGAGTTCTGTGCACTTTTTTTACTTTTAACTCATTCTTTTTTTACTCATGTCTCCAAAAATCGCTTTAGATGACGATCGATAACGAGTGAATCCGCTTCGTTAGCTCCGATCCCAAAGCAGTGTCCCCATTTGGATTCTATAGGTTGAAATACAGCATTCGGCATGTGCTGAACATCATACGCACTGTCCTCTGGTGTGAAAAACAAGTCACTTGACCCTGGCATAACGAGTGCAGGAGAGGTGATCTTGCTTAGCGCCTGTTCGAAGTTACAGTCATCTACGGGATTATCGCTAATGTCTCCATGTATTCCCGTACGAAGCATGGTGATTAAGTCGTTAGCATCAAAGGATAAAAACACCTGGTCCCAGTAATCTTCTACATAAGATTGCAAGGTATCGTAACCTTCGGATTGATACAATTTCTCCAAATAGTACGCCTGCGAGAACCCCCATGGAGCATAAACTCTACCCATCGCTGCGAGACCGGCAACCGGAGGGCGCTCATATCTTCCGTTTTTAAAATTCGAATCTGCCGTTAACGCCGCGATCATGGCTTCGAATACCAGTTGTGTATGCGGTCTGCTCCTTGCGGTTCCGCCAAAGGGGGCAATACGTTCAACCATCTCGGGATAACTTGTTCCCCATTGAAAAACCTGCATGGCTCCCAGAGACCAGCCCACAACGAGTCTGATTTTGGTGATACCGAACTTATGAATAAGCAGTTGATGTTGAAAACGTACATTGTCATACATGGAGATGAGAGGGAAGTTTTCCTTATCGTATGGGGCAGGGGTATTGCTGGGAGAGGACGATAATCCGTTACCCAACATATTAGGCACGATGATAAAATAACGACTGGGTTCCAGTGCCTTGTCCGCTCCAATTAACCATTCATTATCTGTGTGAAGCCCAGCAAACCACGTTGGAACGACAATAACATTGTCCTTCGCGGCATTTAAGGTTCCATAGGTCTTGTAAGCGATAAAAGCTTGAGGGAGCTGTTGCCCCGATTGAAGTAGTATATCTCCAAGGTTATATGTTTCGTAATCGTTCATGGATAGATTCTCCTTTAAAATATAGTAGCAACTTGATTTCACTCTACAATAGGCCTATCATCAATTCAACGAAACGTTATCGAACATATCATTCATTTATTTTGAACAGAGAAGGTGCTTGATTCATGGAAATTCGCCAACTAAAACCTTTTGGACACTTGCTTCGACTTGCAGCTTTCATCAAACTGCTGAATTATTGAGTTATGTACCGTCTACCATAACGATGCAGATCAAATCCCTGGAAGAAGAGCTTGGCGTGAAATTGTTGGATCGTTTAGGCAAAAAGGTCATACTAACGGATGCAGGCCATCAATTTTTGCCGTATGCCACCAAAATCTTAAACGATGTAGAGGAAGCGAAGTACATATCTAGTCAGGACGGAGAATTGGCGGGAACGGTTGTAATCGGAGCAGATGAAGTTCTATGTGCATATCTTCTTCCGGCCTTGTTCAAACGCTTCCGAGCCGAGTATCCTGGTGTGCGATTAATATTCCGTCCGTTGTCTGGGCAAGAGCTTAAATCCAGTCTGAGAGAAGGACATGCTGATGTGGTTTTTGTATTGGATGAATCTGTTGGTTCCAAAGACCTTCATTCGGAGTTTTTAAAGGATGAGACCTTTCAGATGGTGGTGTCTCCCGATCATATGTTAGCATCGCGTTCCTCATTGATCGTTGATGACTTCCACAAACAGCACTTTTTGTTGACCGAAAAGAACTGTTCATATCGTACTCAATTTGACCAATCGCTTCTGAAAAAAGGCGCGGATGCTCTGACAGAGCTGGAGTTTCATAGTGTAGAAGCCATTAAACAATGTGTTGTGGCTGGTCTAGGGATCGCTTTATTACCTGAAATGGCTTTGAAGAAAGAGTTGAGCGAAGGGGAAGTGATTGCTCTGCCGTGGGATTTATCGGATGTATCCTTTTCTGCACAAATGCTCTGGCATCGGGAGAAGTGGATATCACCATCCATGGCTGCTTTCATTCAGACCGCAAAGAGTGAGTTGATCTGATTGTTCAGAATTTGTTTAGACGTATATGTTAAAATATTCTTCATGTAAATCGTGAAGTTAAACGGAATTAACCTTCAACAACTTGAGACAGATATATGGGGGATTACAATGGAGAGAAAGATTAGAAATTCTGCAAAAGCATTGATCATTAAAGACGGGAAAATGCTTGCAATTAAGCAGGATGATAATGATGAAGTCATTTACATCCTGCCTGGTGGGAGCCAGAATGCAGGTGAAACGCTGACGGATGCTGTGAAGCGTGAAGTTGCGGAAGAAATCGGAATAGATGTAGAACCGTTATCACTGGAATTTGTCATTGAAGGTGTATACGGTGAAGCTCTTCATCGTGTAGATTTTGTTTTTTTGTGCGAGTACATAGGTTTAATAGAGCATGAAAATTCTATTCTGCCAATGGACGAAAACGAGATAGAATATGAGTGGCTCGAAATTAATAAGTTGAACCAACTGCCATTATTTCCTTCAAAATTACGAAAGCAGATTGTTAGATTGGTTGAGGGAGAAAAAACGGTTATGTATTTAGGAAATGAAGAAGATGAAGACCTGAATGGTTAGATGTGCACATAGATGTCCCATTCGCACAGGCAAGCAGTCCACCCAACGCGTAAACTGAAGTACATTCAGTAGAGCGAGGTGAAATTCCATGGCTAAAACCAATGAAATACGCCTGAAGGCAAAGCGGTATAAGGATCGACCTGTCTGCGTGACTCTCCATAACGGCGAAACGTACATCGGTTACATCTCGGACGTGAATAATGGAGGTGTGGTGCTTACCGGGGGAGGCACGATTTCTCGCCAAACAGCCGAGCGAAAAACTCATTCTTCCAAGCAAAAATCCGGTTCACGGGGTAAAGGCACTCGTGCACAGAGCCGTAAACAGATAAACGTTATGCGCAAACCATCCACACGTTCGCGCTCAGCATCACGTGCACAGGTGTCATCCTTTATGCCCATGCTGGGTTCGCTCTTTGGCGGGCTTGGGGGAGCGGGTTCACTCGGAGGCATGCTGGGCGGCGGTATGCGGCTATTTGGCATGATCCAGCAATTCGTGCCGGTTGTGAAGATGGGTTATGGTATGATCAAGTCCATTCAGCCGTTCATGGGTGCGGTTCAAGGTCTAATGGCTCCACAGAGCCAAGCACAATCCAGCCAAGCTGAAGCGGAAGGGAACGAGGACTAATCAAGAGCTTTAAAAGATAGAAAACTGCAAGCTGCTTCCCGTGATCAATGGAGGCAGCTTATTTGCGTAAACATGATTTGTATGTAACAGTGAACACGAATAAGGGACTTTCCCCGTCTGATATGCTCCCCATATAGTAGACAGGTGAAATAATAAAAGCCTGTTACTGTATGGGGAGTGTTTTTATGGAACAAAAGAAGTTTACGGCACTTGAAAAATTGAATATTCTGCAAGAAATTGAATGTGGTGAACTTGGTTTAAAAGCTGTGGCTCAAAAGTACGGATTATCCAAAACATCTGTGGTCAAGTGGCGAAGCCGTTATCAGTTGTACGGTTACGAGGGCCTGGAAGTCCGTTCCCGTAATCAAAAGTATTCAGCAGAGCTCAAACGCCAAGCGGTCCATGATTATTTGGAAGGAGGATTATCGCAATATCAAATCATCGACAAGTATAAAATTGCAAGTCGAACCCAACTCGCCAACTGGATTAAGAAGTATAATGGTCTTAGCATCAGCTTAACCGCTGCTCATTCAGGAGGAACCAGGGCGATGACCAAAGGACGCGTAACCACTTGGCAGGAACGGATCGATATCGTGCTATATTGTCTGGCAAATGGACAAGACTACACCCAGGCCGCAGGCCGTTTTCACGTTTCATACCAACAAGTATATAGCTGGGTAAAGAAATACGAAGCAAGCGGCGAAGAGGCGCTACGAGACGGCAGAGGACGTACCAAATCAGCTGAAGCACTCACGGAGGCAGATCGCCACAGACTTGCTATGCAAAAATTAGAGTACGAGAATGCGCGGCTGCGTGCGGAGAATGCTTTTCTAAAAAAGTTAGAGGAACTCGAAAGGAGGAGGCGTTAAGTCACATTCGTCAGGAGAACATCTACCTGGCTATTCAAGTTGTTCGGCAAGAGGAGTCCTGTTCCCTTCAGCTTTTGTGTGAAATCGCAGGAATTCCGCGGTCCAGCTACTATAAATGGTTGAATCGAAAACCCAGTTCACGGGAGACCGACAATGCGAAACTTACACAGGCCATGCTCCTTCTCTATGAGAAGGTGGAGCGAACCTTTGGGTATCGCCAATTAACGCTGCATTTACGCAGGCAAATGGACAGCAATATTAACGCGAAGCGAGTATACCGTCTGATGAAGCTCCAGGGCATCCAGTCTGTCACCCGAAAAAAGAGGAAGAAGTACATAGGCTCTACCCCTCAGCAGGTTGCGGAGAATATACTGAATCGTAAATTTGAGGCGGAAATGCCAAACCAAAAATGGGTAACCGACGTAACGGAATTCAAGTACGGCAACGGGAAGAAGGCCTATTTAAGCGCAATTAAGGATCTGCACGACAAGTCTATTGTTGCTTATGTCTTAGGACATTCTAATAACAATCCGCTGGTCTTAAAGACGCTGGAATTGGCTTTAAAAGCTGCTCCAGCAAGCCGTCCCTTGCTTCATAGTGACCGCGGTTTCCAGTACACTTCTTTACGTTTTAAGGAGATGTTGGACGAAGCGAAACTCACACAAAGTATGTCTCGGGTAGGCCGTTGCATTGATAACGGACCCATGGAATCCTTTTGGGGGACGCTCAAATGTGAGAAGTATTACTTGCATACCTACGGGACCTTTGAAGAACTCCAAAAAGACATTGATGATTACATACAATTTTACAATTACGAACGGTTACAGGCAAAACTAAACGGCCTCAGTCCCAATGAATTCAGGACCAAGGCCGCTTAACCATCTTTTATTTTTTGTACTGTCTACTTGACGGGGTGCAGTTCAGTCATCGATATGACTCATGGGACAGTCCCTTACTATAGTGGTCTTGCGTAGTATTGAAACGCGGTATGACGCCCTTCTTTAACGAAAAAGGTAGTTCAGCTAACTTGCTTTAATTAAGCCTGCTTGGTTTTCAGACGAATCACGTTCCATGACGCTTTGTTCAGGACAGCTTGCACTGTACCCTGATCAACCGTTGTATGTCCGCCGTTGTGCGGAACCACGTTACGCGGGTTCGCTTTGGTATTGATGGCTTTCAGATCGTCGTTCTCCAGTACGATATGCTCAATAAATGTAGTTTCCCCGAATGAACGAAGATCCACATTCAGTTCCATCTGTTCTTCCAGATGTCTGTTGACCGCAAAGATGGTGATCATTCCATTTTCTTCATCATGTACGCTGATGGCTTCAAGGTAAGGCACGTCCGTAAAGTCTTTGGAATCATACTTCGGTGAAGATACGACAGATTGAAGAACAGTACCGCGACCGAAATTGGATGCATGCATGAACGGGAAATAGGTCGTCTGGAACCAGATCGCTCCGTTGTTCTCGGTCATGATCGGCGCAATGACATTGATCAGCTGTGCAAGGCAAGCCATCTTCACACGGTCCGCATGTTTGAGCAGCGTAATCAGGTAACAACCTACTGCGAGAGCATCCTCATGTGTGTACACATCTTCGAATTCTGGTGGTGCAATCTGCCAGCGTTCTTCAGCTCGGCTCGTGCCGATGGAGTTCCAGACGTTCCATTCGTCCAGCGACAGCATCAGTTTCTTTTTGCTGCGTTTCTTGGCTTGTACATAGTCGCAGATCGATGCCACACTGTCGATGAATTGGTCCAGATCCAGCGATGTAGCCAGGAAGTTATATGTGTTGTCTTTATTATTGTTATAGTAAGCATGCAAGGACAGATAATCCACATTTTCATAGGAGAGGTCGAGAACCGTCGCTTCCCAATCTGCAAAAGTGCTCATGCCACGACTGGAGCTACCGCACGCCACGAGTTCAATATTCGGGTCGACCCATTTCATGGCTTTCGCCGTTTCATTCGCAATTCGGCCGTACTCATGCGCGGTCATGGCGCCAATCTGCCAAGGTCCGTCCATTTCATTACCAAGACACCACGTTTTAAATTTATGAGGCTCTTTGTATCCGTGAGAGATCCGCAGATCACTCCAATAGGTGCCCGAAGGATGGTTGCAGTATTCTACCAGGTTCCTAGCCGCGTCAATGCCGCGAGTACCGAGATTGACCGCCATCATGACTTCGGTTCCGACAAGTTTGGCCCAGTCCGCGAATTCGTTGGTCCCGACCGCATTGGTTTCAATGGTCCACCAAGCCAGTTCAAGTCTGCGTTTCCGCTCTGCTACTGGGCCCACACCATCTTCCCAATTGTAACCGGATACGAAATTCCCGCCCGGATAACGGATAATCGGCACATTCAGCGCTTTGATCGCTTCGATGGCGTCCTGGCGGAAACCTTGCTCATTCGCCGTGGGATGACCAGGGTCGTAAATACCGCCATAGACAGCACGTCCCAAATGTTCAACAAAAGAGCCGTACAGCCGTGGATCGACCTCTGCTACCTGAAAATCTTTATCAATAAGCATCTTGGATGTAAGCAAAATGAAAACCTCCATAGAATTAATTTTAGGTGTGTAAGAAATTTTATTTCACGATGAGTTCGCTAAAAAGCAAAATCAACTCATTGATTTGTTATCTAATGTGTATCATAATGCTATTATGTTGAGCAAGTTTATTTTACAGGGTTCGCTAAATAACGAATTCTAAATCAATAATATAATGAATTCTAAAGAGATAGGGAAGTGAAGTTCATGATGCTTGGCACGGATTCCTCATCCTTGATCATATATGAGGCGCTCGCCAGCGAGGCGCGTTTAAATATCGTTCGCTTATTATTGCAAAACAGGGAGATGCATATCAATGCGCTTGCCAAAGAGCTGTATCTGAGCAAAGCTATCGTTAGTACACATGTGAGCAAATTGCAAAAAGCGGGCATCGTAGGCAGCCGCATGAAGCGTGAGAACGGTGGAACGTATAAATACTGCTTTATTCTGCAAGAATTTATGACTATCAATCTCTCCCCTGAACCCTTTGATGCTCCTTACCATGAAGTCTCTATTCCGGTTGGTCAGTATACGGATTACGAAGCTTGGCCCACCTGTGGCATCGCAACAACGACGCAAATGATTGGGCAATATGACACACCAGCCTGCTTCATGGACCCGGATCGGGTCAATGCGGGTATTCTTTGGTTGGCACGAGGTTTTCTGGAATATAAGATTCCCAATTATCTGAATACAGAACAGCATCTCCAGGAAATTGAAATTTCACTTGAACTCAGTTCGGAAGCACCCCAAGTCAATGAAAACTGGCCTTCCGACATCCGCTTTTCCCTTAATGGCAAACACCTGGGAACATGGACAAGCCCAGGGGACTTTGGGGATCGGAAGGGCAAACATACACCACTATGGTGGAAATTGGACGTTAACCAGTATGGTGTACTGAAGGTGCTGCGCATTAACGGAGAAGGGACGTTTATGGATGGCCAGCGTATCTCGGATGTGCGTATCCATGATCTGCAACTGGATTCTTCCACCTACTGGACGTTTGGATTAAGACCGGAAGAAGGGGTGCCGGGTCGGGGCGGGCTTACGCTGTTTGGGAAAGGGTTCGGTAACTACGATCAGGACATTTTGATTCGGTACTATTACGAGACTGCAGCGTTGAAAAGGGAATAGAATAATCTGGAATTTTAGGATAAGATATAACCATCTGAACAAAAAGGAGCGTTTTCAATTGTCTAACAAGGTGAGTATGCTTTAGGTTCACAAAAGGATATTTGCGTTACTGGGATTTCTTTTGTGGACATTGCTGTGCGGGAAACCGTCCCGACAATGTTTACTGGAGGAGATCATGATTAACTTTAACGAAGCTGTTAACATTAGCAATACGCATGTACTGGCACTGGTATCCGAGCTGTTTGACCTGGAGGGTTACAATATTCAGCTTATTCCCCCTCATGAGGGTAGACGTAATGTCGTTTACACTTGTGAGCAAGAGGGGCGAGAATCGCTAATTCTCCGGGTGTCTTTTTTGCCTGACAGAAAGCGAGAAGATTACATTGCTGAACTGGAGTATGTCCGGTATTTATTTGAGCACGGTGCAAGTGTCTCGAATGTAGTTAACTCGAAAAGGGGCCATCTGCTGGAAGAGATCACTTATGATGAGCATACGTTCTTTATCTGTATGTTTGTGAGGGCCAAGGGGAAGTTGCTGGTAGAGAACCATTATCAGTACCGTGAAGGGGTCCCACTTACCGAATACTATTATAATAGCGGTAAAGTCCTGGGGAAAATACACCACATATCGAAAAGTTATACTCCCGTCCATCGCCGGCATCATTTGATTGACAATTACAACGGTAAATATATCGATAACTTGGTACCTGAATCATTCTCTTTGCTCAAGCAGAAGATGGTCGAGCTCCTGAATACCTTACAAGGTTTGGATACAAACCAGGAAACCTTCGGGATGATCCATTTCGATTATAATGACGGGAATTATTCGATCGATTTTGATACAGGACAGATTACCGTGTATGATTTCGATAATTCATGCTTCGGTTGGTATATGTATGATCTGGCTGATCTATGGACGCACGGTATGGGCTGGATACAATTCGAACCCGATGTCAGTAAACGCAGAACGTTCATGGGAGAGTATTTTAAAACCGCACTTGCCGGTTATACTTCCGAGACCCGAATCGCAGATGCGATGTTGGAGAAGCTGCCTTTATTTATTCAAGTCACCCTCTTGGAGAATATTCTAGGTCAATTTGAGGAAAAGCAGCGTGCGGGCGAAGAACCGGAAGCTGACGAAGAACTGTTGTATCTCATTAAATGTCTGGAAGAGGATATACCGTACAAAGGATTTTTCCATGAGATGTATTCCACTGAAGGCAAAACCAAACCCTGAATATCCAATGATTCATCAAGTGTGGAGGCAGCCGGATCGACGGGTTGCCTCTTTGTTTGTCTGCAGCACGCTATTCAAATTTGGAAGGGGGCACGTTGTAAAATTTTTTGAATGCTTTGGAGAACGTAAAGGGATCGGGATAGCCCAGAAATCCGGCAATTTGCTGAATCGTATATCTTTTCTCGTACAGATAGTCTCTGGCCCGGTTCATTTTGATCTGATTGATGTACTGCCCCGGTGTAATACCCAGAATTTTCTTGAACAAAGAAATAAAATATTTCTCTGAGACGCCGGCAATGGCCGCAAGCTCGTTAACTCGGATGGCACGATGGAGATTCGCATCCACGTAGGGAAACACATTCTGAAGAACCTCCAAACTTCCTTCGATTTTCCTCGGTTTTCGGTCTTTCAGAAACACACCATGATACAGGCCTTGCCTGTGTAATTCAAAAATTTTGGCGATGACGAGAAGCAGAGAGGCTTTCAAGTAAAGTGGACTTCCGGAATCACCGCTACTCTGCTTGAACCTTCGATAGGACGAAGTGAATAGCGTTGATTCCTCTTGAATCAGATTGCCAGGTACAATGCCCGGGAGTTGAAACTCGCCGAGAATTCGCTTCTGCTCAGCAATGCTAAAATCAAAGTGCATGTATATGAATCGGCACAACTCTCCTGTCGTGGAAGCAGTGTAGGGCATATCCGGATAAAAAAAAACCACGTCACCCATTTCTGCCCTATGCTCGATTCCATCGATGGTAATCTGCACGGAGCCTGCTGTAATGAACCACAGATCATAATCGGAATGAGACTTATGCTCCGTCCAAGTGCTGTCGTGCGTTTGTTCCAAATAAGAGCTCATGCGAAGTGTGATATACTCCGAAAGTTCATCGATTATACTCATATTCACAGTTCCTGCATGCATCTAATCCAAACCATTCCTCTCCACTTTATGACATCCTTTATATTTTCCTATCATAACAAAGGTTTTTCTACTTGTTAACCATCGTACGATATGACATGTATTGAAAACTATCACACATTCCGATTCCAGCCCACTCACCTATAATGAACTTATATCGTTACGAGGAGGGGTTATTGATGAATGCTACAAGTACACAGCATCCAAAGGTAGTCGTTATTGGGGCGGGCAGCCTGTTTTTTGGTCGTCAGTCCATCTGGCAGATGGTTCACTCCCCATATTTGAATCAGGGAACGTTGGCTTTGGTAGATACGGACGAGGAACGGCTCTCGAAAATGGTAACACTAGCGGAAATGGTCGCCAAGGAGAGCAACGTATCCCTAAAGATTGAGGGCTCGGTGGACAGAAGACAGGTGCTTCCGGGAGCCGACTTCGTTGTGCTCAGCTTTGCGGAACAATCGGTTAAATATCGGGGCATCGACTGCCAGGTTTCTCTAAAGTATGGGATTCGCATGTGTTCCGGCGATACGATTGGCCCAGGCGGAATCTTTCGAGCGATGCGGGAACTGCCGGTTATTATGGATTGCGCCAAAGACATTGAGGAGTTGTGTCCGGATGCGTGGGTGATCAATTATATTAACCCGTCTACCGTTCATGGCATCGCATTACATCGCTATGCTCCGAAGCTTAAATCGTTTGCGCTGTGCGATAGTCATCATATGCCGCATAAGAAAGTCTATTATGCCGTACGAGCCGGAATCATCGAGAGTACTAGCCAGTTCACTGCAGAAATAGACCAGAAATTCGATTTCCGTATCGCTGGCGTTAATCATTTCACTTGGCTGCTCAAAGCCGAGTATGAAGGAAAAAATATGATGCCCACGATCGCAGAAGCCATGCGCAAGTTGGCAGGTGAGGAGAATAACGGCGGCGATCGCGGCGCAAAAGCTCTGTATAACGATGCGATTACCTACGAACTGTATGACATTTTCGGAATCATTCCCACTTGCACCGCCCATACGAAGGAATACGTTCGGTATTGGCAGGGTCTTGGCAAAACTTCGGACGCTATTCCGCCGTTATCAATCTGGGAGACAGAGGACAGGTATCAGCGCCACGATGAGATGTGGCAGCAGGTCGATGACTTCCTTACAGGAAACATCCCGATTTCCGATTACATGAGCACCTTCGGGCCGGATCATGCGACCGATATCATTGAGAATATGGTGGGGAACTTGGGCAAAAAATTCTTCATCAATACGCTCAATCAAGGCGCGGTAACCAATATGAATACCGATTCGTTCCTGGAACTACTCTGCGATGTAGATATGGATGGGGTGAAGCCAATCCATGTAGGCAAGATGCCGCGCGGAATTAGAGGTATGCAAGAACTTGTACTGGATACGCATGAGCTTACGGTCGAAGCTGTTCTGGAACAGAGCTACAAGAAGCTGAGAAGGGCGATGCTCACTGACCCGCTCGTGAGTTCCATCAGTGACGCGGACAAGATCATCCATGAATTGTTGGAACTGGAGCGTAAGATGATTCCGGACGTTTGGTACAAGGACAGACTGCAGTATAGCTAAGAACAGATAACGATAAAAGACTACGTCGGCTCCTTCAAAGGGACTAACGTGGTCTTTGCTTTTTATCATTTATCCAGACTTCCTACTTCACTTTAAACAAGTCAGCATTGTCTTCATAGTACGAAGTGATAAAATCACGAAATTCCCCAACAGCAGGAGATAACCATTTTTGTTTGACCCAGGATAGGCTAATGGGATATATAGCTGAATCATCAGCAATTTTTACATAACGTAACCCCAGTTTTCTACATACGGAGATCGGAAGTAATGCAACACCCTGATTAAGCCTGATAATTTCAAGCAGCGTATGCGAATCGACCTCGAATGCAAGATTTGGCAGGAAGCCTGCTTTTTCACAGAGCATGGTTGTAAACCGGCTGTACTCCTTATTATCCGCAAGTGAAATAAAGGGTTCGCTAGCAACCACACTTAATGAAATGCTTGTCTCTCCGCCATATGGTATAGGAATAAAAAATAGCTTGCTGTATAAGGAATTAATAACCGTTGGATAATAATGACATTGACAACTGCAGGTTTTTCCAAAATAATAGAATGTAATTGAATACTGGTACCTTTAATTCAGTCCAGAGAGGCTGGCAAGGGCAGCGGATTTCATGATCACGCGAGAATCAGGGCATATTCCGTAGTAGGATGCTCTGTGTCTTCGCGCGGGTTATGATGCAAAAAGAGGCTACTTGTCAGTGTATAACTTGACGAGTAGCCTTTTTTTTCTGCTTTTTTTGGTATCAGATACACTTTATGTTGGGGGTATTCTGATGAGCAAACAAGATCAAGAATTTTCATGGCAAGCGGTACCGAAAACACAAAGAAACCAATTTTGGAAGACGTTATCGGTCATGCTCGGTTTCACATTTTTCTCAGCAAGCATGCTGGCAGGAGGGACATTGGGCGTCAGCTTGACGTTCATGGAGTTCATTGGCATTGTACTTGCAGGCAATCTGGTGCTCGGTATCTATACAGGGGCACTGGCACATATCGCTGCCAAAACAGGCCTGTCCACACATTTGCTCGCTAAATATGCGTTCGGTGCGAAAGGGTCGTATCTGCCCTCGTTCCTGTTAGGCTTCACACAGGTCGGATGGTTCGGAGTCGGGGTAGCCATGTTCGCGATTCCGGTCGCCAAAGCCATGGACTGGAACGTGTACCTGCTAATCATCGTGTTCGGACTTGCCATGACAGCATCAGCCATCTTCGGCATGAAGTCACTCGTCATTCTCGGATATATCGCGGTTCCTGCGATTGCGATTCTCGGTGGTTATTCCATGTTCGAAGGTGCAGGTTCGCTAGGCGGTCTTCAAGGATTGCTGGATTACACCCCGACAGAGACCCTTACCACGGCGGCGGCATTGACGATCTGTATCGGATCATTCATTAGCGGTGGAACACTGACGCCCGATTTTGCCCGGTTTTCACGGACATCCAAACAGGCAGTTACCGCAACAGTGATTGCATTCTTCCTGGGGAACTCGCTCATGTTTCTCTTCGGTGCAGTTGGTGCGATGGCCTATAACCTGGCCGATATCTCGGAGGTCATGTTCCTGCAAGGGTTAATGATCCCGGCAATTATTGTTCTGGGCCTGAATATCTGGACGACGAATGATAATGCACTGTACGCATCGGGTCTTGGTTTTGCCAACATCACCAAAATTTCGAAGAAATTCTTCGTCATCGTAAACGGCATCGTCGGTACCGTATTCGCTATGTGGATGTACAACAATTTCGTCAGTTTCCTGAACGTACTGGGCGCGGCGGTACCATCCATCGGGGCTATTATTATCGCAGATTACTTCATTGTGAAACGTAGAAATTATAAGCCATTTGCCGAGATGTCTTTCAAAAATGTAAACTGGGTAGCGATGGTGGCTTGGGCCATCGGCGTGGCATTCGCCCAACTGGCTCCTGGCGTAACACCATTGAACGCACTGCTTGGTACAGCAGTAGCCTATATTGTCTTGATGCTGATTGTTCCTGCGAAAGAATCCAAAGAAATGGGGGAAATAAATGATTATACAGAACGCAAAATTGCGGGGTAAAGAAGGACTATGGAATATCGTAGTGAAGGACGGGAAGTTCGACCGAATCACACAAACGCTGGAAGTGATTGGAAATGAGGAAGTCCTGGATGTTAACGGATCGCTTGTGCTTCCACCATTTATCGAACCTCATATTCATCTCGATACAACGCTCACGGCAGGCGAACCGGAATGGAATCTAAGCGGAACGCTGTTCGAAGGCATCCAGCGCTGGTCAGAGCGCAAGGCTTTCTTGACACATGAGGATGTCAAAACACGCTCCAAAACAGCACTGAAGTGGCAAATGGCACAAGGCATCCAGCATGTACGGACACATGTGGACGTTACCGATCCGAGCTTGATTGCCGTTAAAGCGATGCTTGAAGTAAAAGAAGAAATGGCTCCATATATCGACATTCAGCTTGTTGCTTTCCCACAGGAAGGCATTCACTCTTATCCAAACGGTGCAGAATTGCTGGAAGAGTCCCTGAAGATGGGCGTTGACGTGGTCGGCGGCATTCCACACTTCGAATTCACGCGGGAATACGGCGTTGATTCAATGAAAGTTGCGTTTGATCTGGCTGAAAAATACGACCGTCTGATCGACATCCATTGTGATGAAATCGATGACGAACAATCCCGTTTTGTTGAAGTCGTTGCCAAGGAAGCTTACGAACGCGGACTTGGTTCACGCACAACGGCAAGTCACACGACAGCGATGGGGTCCTATAATGACGCTTATACGTACAAATTGTTCCGTTTGCTGAAGATGGCTGATTTGAACTTTGTCTCCAATCCGCTGGTTAACATTCACCTGCAGGGACGCTTCGATACGTATCCGAAAAGAAGAGGGTTGACGCGTGTCAAAGAGTTGCAGGAAGCCGGTCTGAATGTATGCTTCGGACACGATGACATCTTCGATCCGTGGTACCCGCTCGGTACAGGCAACATGCTTCAGGTGCTGCATATGGGGATTCATGCTTCGCAGTTGCTTGGCTATGATCAGATCGTGAATTCAATTGACCTTATTACAAAAAACAGTGCAAGAACGTTACACATCGAGGATGTATACGGTATTGAAGAGGGTAAGCCTGCCAACTTTATCGTTCTTGAAGCAGAGAATGAATATGAGGCCGTACGCAAACAATCCGGAGTACTGTATTCCTACAGAGGCGGTCGTAAAATCGCGGAATCCAAGCCGCGGGACACGTCCATCATCTTTGAGGGTGGTTCAGAGAAGGTTACTTTCAATAAATAATGAAGAAGAACTAATCCCATTAAAAGTCGCTATTTAAGCGGCTTTTTTTGCTTTTTCACCTTTTATACTGCCTGGCCTATACGATGTATTTTATAAGGAACATGAAAGGTATCAACAGACAAATTGAAAAACCTCCCTATGTTTATAGAGGAGGTCTTTGTGTACTCATATTTTTGCCACAGAGAGTAGAGTACTGCTTGTTTTTTTACAACAATCCAGCCCATTTCAGACCATGCCAGATCCCATCCTGCTCTGCACTTGCTGTAACATGAGATGCCAGTAGTTGAAGTGAATGCGGGGCGTTGCCCATGGCAATGCTGCAGCCTGCATAACGGAACATCTCCAGATCATTGAAGTTATCGCCAAAAGCATACACCTGTTCAGAGGAGAATCCCAAGCGGTCTGCGAGTCGGGAAACCCCTTCGGCTTTGGAGCCTCCGGCAGGTAGAACGTCCATGGACAACGGATGCCAGCGTACAAAGTGGAGATCACGAAACCTTTCACGGTATACCGGTTCCTCTTCTGAGGAGCAGAATAACATCGTCTGATAGATCAACCTATTCGTACAGAAGCCCTCGGTGTAACCAGGATGCGTAACACCAAGCGACGTTAGACAAAGGTCTACATGTGGATGATATTCCTGACTGCAGCTCATCTGTGAATGATCCAGATAAACGAGAGGATGTCCCGACAACTCAGCGAATGCAGACAATTGCTCCAAAGCTTCCGAACAGATGGGATTACTGTGAATAAGTTCTCCTTGATGCATCACATATTGTCCATTGAAACTAACATAAGACTCCAGCTCCAGTTCAAGCCGCACTTGTTCCAACATGAACGGAGATCGTCCTGAAGCTAAAGCGACCACATGTCCGGCTTCCTTTAACGCCAGAACGGCTTGCTTGGCGGAAGCGGGAATTCGATTATGGCGGTCCAGCAACGTACCATCAATGTCAAAGAAAATCAGTTTCGGGGTTGGAGTCACAACGTCACACTCCTTCACCGCCGACGGAAGAAAGACTCAGACTTACTTGTTCATTCAGGGCGAAAGGAAGAGGAGAGATGACTTCCCAACGTTTGGTATCACTGCGAATATCATAGTGGAATTCTTTCCCTTGAAACTGAACATTGGCGATCTCGCCCAATATTCCAGCTTCAGTACAAGGTTGTAAATGAAACTCATCGGGCCTAACGGGATACAACCCGTTGGATTTAAAATAGTTTGCAACATGCTTGCCAGGCCAAGCAATATTCGTACTGTCTTCAGGGATGAACATGTCTGTATCCCATTGACCCTTGACCAAATTGGATTTCGATACAAACCTCGCCACGAATTCGGTCTCTGGCCGCAAATAAATCTCCTGTGGCGTTCCAGCCTGTTCAATCCGACCATCCTTCATCACGATAATTCGGTCAGCCATGGCAAGGGCTTCGCCCTGATCATGCGTAACATAAACTACGGCTGATTTCGTATTCCGATGAACTTGTTGAATCTCTCGCCGCATATCCATACGAAGCATGGCATCGAGACTGCTGAGAGGTTCATCCATCAGCAGCAATGAGGGCTGGGGAGCGATGGCGCGTGCAATAGCGACGCGTTGTTTTTGTCCCCCAGATAACTCATGCGGCATACGTTCAGCCAGATGGGACAGCCCCGACATATTCAGGACTTCCTGAATGCGGTTCTGCTCGTTATTTTTAATATGAGCAGGTGTTGATTTATGTGTTCGGATGGGAAAACGGACATGTTCGGATACATTCATATGCGGCCATAGTGCGAAGGACTGGAACACCATGCCAATTCTGCGTTTCTCCGGAGGTAGCAATGTCCCTGAACCTGCAACTACCTTGCCGTCCATCAAAACATTACCGCTGCTTGGCTGCTCAAATCCGGCAAGAATGCGCAGCAATGTGGTTTTTCCACAGCCTGACGGTCCAAGGATCGCCACGAATTCGCCATCCTTAATCGTTAAATCAATGGAATGAAGTGCCTGGTAACTTCCGAAGGATTTGCTGACCTGTTGAATCTGGATACTCATGACTTCACTCCCTTACGAGTTGCCCAGCGTTGAGCGATGAGCAAAATCACTCCGCCTGCCGCAATAAGTGCGACAATCAGACTGGACAATGCAGTTGAATAGAGGGTATCTCCTGCCTGTTCAAAACTAAATATGGTAACACCAATGGTCTGTGAACCTGATGAATATAACAATGCCGATACAGTAAGCTCGGTCAGGGCAGTCAGGAAGACCAACATGCCTCCGGTCAGAATACCCGGCAGCAATAAGGGCAGCAGAACAGCAGTCCACTTACGCCAGAAGCCTGCTCCGGAGATCCGTGCAGCTTCTTCCATCGATGCATCCAACTGCATGAATGAAGTGACACTTGAACGAATCTGAAGAATAAGGAAGCGGCAGATGTAGGCAATAAACAAAATGGTCATGGTGCCGTAGATGCCAGGGTTCCAACCGGGAACCGGCTCCATCCATACCAGAATCATGGACAGAGCGAACACAATGCCCGGTAGTGTATAGGGAACAGCAGTGGCCAGTTCGGCCATTTTATTGAATTGATTAGGCTTGCGAACTCGTATATAAGCAAATCCTGAACCAATAATCAGACAAGCCAGCATCGTGACAAGAGAGAGGACCAGACTGTTCTGGATCGCCTGCCATACACGCTCATTCTCGAAAAGAATATATCTATAATTGTCAAGGGTCATATTGGCACGAGTCAGGCCGAGACCGTACGCTCTTTTTAAAGACATCGAGATCATTGAAGACAATGGGATAATTGTAATCAGTGCGAGACCTGCCCATATGGCGAAGGTTAGTGGCTTGCGCATGCGACCCAAATTATACCTTGGGGTAAGATCAGGTTGCATCGTATCCGAAGCATGACTTTTACGTAAAAGAATCCATTGCAAGAGACTTCCGACTACCGCAGCAGCACCGAGTAGTACAGATAACGATGCACCACGGGCAAATGCCGAAGGCCCGAATCCAATAATCTCTTCATATATAAGTGTACTGAGAACGGAAATATTCACAGGTGTGCCAAGGAAGGCAGGTATTCCGAAATTGTCCAGCGAAGCCAGGAAAACCAGCAATCCGCCAGCCGTTAGACCCGGAAGAGCAAGCGGCAATGTAATACGACGGAAGACCTCGATCCTGCTGGCACCACCGGCTCTGGCCGCCCACTCCAGATCACGCGGGATTTTGCGGAGTACATCCAAAGTGAACATATACACCAACGGAAAATGATGAATACCCATCACAAACACGATGCCGCCCATACTGTACATGCTCCAAGGAGCCAGATCGGGATGAATCCATTGCAGCAGATGTGCGAACCAGCTCTGTGACCCGGTAAATGAAGACCAGGACAACGTGAGAACATAAGAGGGAAGAATAAAACAAAGCATGATCCCCAGATGAAGGGCGGATTTGTGTCGTATATTCGTATAGGCGACGACCCAGGCAAGTGCAGTTCCAATCACGAGCGAGAACACAGTTGAACCGATGACGATATATACGGTATTACGCAAAGTGGACCAGAAACGCTCCTGCTGAAGCAATTCGTTATAATGTGATAACGTTAACCCTTGCTCACCCTGAAAGCTGAGAAGAACCAGCTTCAGGATGGGGTATACAAAGAATAATAGAACAGCTATAGCACCCAACAGGGCGATCAATCGATTCCAACGAAACAGGCCGGGGAGGGAGAAAACGGACTTGCGCCCGTTAGCTTGTCCCCTAAGAATGATCATGTTTCTCTTCAATTTCTCCATTCGGACAGCTCCAATCCTTACTCGCCAAACACATTAATGAATTGCTGTTTATCTGTTTCACGATCCGATGCAAGTTTGGCCGCATCGCCAGGCAAAATCTTCATTTCCGATACACCTTTCAGTCCTTCAGGTGGAGCAACGCCTTCACGAATAGGGGAGTAACCGATCTCGGCAGACAACTTCTGACCCTCTTCAGAGAGAATGAAATCTACAAAGGCTTGAGCAGCCGGTACGTTGGCGGCTTCTTTCATAATCCCGATCGGTTCTGTAATGATGGGAACACCTTCTTCTGGATAGATCAGTTCAACTGGAGAACCTTTCGCTTTTTCACGGGCTACGAGGTAATCCACAACGACGCCATATGATTTTTCACCGCTGGCTACAGCCTTCATAACAGCACCGTTTCCTTTAATTACGGCCATGCCATTCATCTTGGTTTCCTGAAGAAAATCCCATCCAAATCCGTCTGTTCGACTAAACACACCGATGTTGTATGCTGCTGCACCAGAGTATAGAGGACTCGGCATAATACTTGCGTCCTTACTCCCCGGCAGAGTCAGCTCTTGCCAAGATGTCGGTTGAGTAGTGACTTTTTGGGTGTTGGTAGCGAGCACCGTTGCCATAACCTTCGTACCGGCGTACATACCGTCCGGATCAACCAGATCTGTCGGGATTTCGCTTAGCTCTGGGGACTTGTACGATTGTAGAAGATCATCTTTTTTCAGATTTTCAAAGGTAACTGCATCGGCCAGCAGGAGTACATCCGCCTGTGTTTTACCCGCTTGGCGCTCTGCCTGAAGCTTGGCAGTGACTTCTTCGGTTCCGGAACGGAAGATGCTGACTTGAACATCAGGATATTTATCGTTAAAAGCCTTTACCAGTTTGCCTGCATCTTCTTCAGGCTGGGATGTATAGAAGGAAAGTTTACCTGACATTGTGCTTGAAGCTGCGCCTGAACTATCTTGATCTGACGTGGCTTGTCCCTGTGCAGAACAACCGCTGAATACAATCATGCCTGCCAGAAGGGGCAGTAGTAACGACTTTTTGAATGGAATCACAGATAATCTCTCCTTTGGTGTCTAGCTGATAAATTAGAGTAAGAACGTATGGATTGCCTGCGCAACGCCGTCTTCAGCGTTGCTGCCAGTCACAACATTAGCGATTTCTTTCACATGGAGCTCTGCATTTCCCATGGCGATTCCTAATCCTGCCCATTGCAGCATGTCCAGATCGTTATCATAATCTCCGGCTGCAGCTACCTTATTGGGTTCGATCTGATGTGCATGACATAGACGTTCCAGTGCGCCTCGTTTACTGACTCCGGCTGAATTAACATCAAATCGCAAACTTCCTGTTCGTGTACATTGGAATAATCCTGATTCGTCAAGGATACGAAATAGGTTTTCGCGTGAGTCGTGGTCTGTACAGATTACGGCTGCTTTGAAGAGCATGCCTGACATCTGGCTTACAAAGGTTCTGAAATCCTTTCCGACTTCAACGAAGCGAATGAGATCAGCCTGTTTAGCATCAAGTTCATCACGTTCTTCAAATGAATCCAATTCCGGTCTGTTGACCCTATTGTTGATGGCCCAGTTCCTATTGATATCATTAATCTCTTGGACGTAGAGGACATTGTATCCATAGAAATGGATGTAAGCTCCTTCTTGCTGGATGACATCCAACATGAACAGCATATCCTCTGTTTTGAGCGCAACGCCATCAAGCAGTTGTCCAGTCACGGGATCTACCGTCACAGCACCGTTCAATGCTACCAGTGGGAAATTCATGGAGACTTCCCTAGCGTGTGACCATACGGAAGCGGGAAATCGCCCAGATGCAATCGTGACATTCACTTCCCCTGAGATTAATTGTTGAATGGAGCTTCGTGTCATAGGTGTTATCATTTTATCTGGATTGAGCATCGTACCGTCCAGATCAAGGGCTAACAATCTGTACATGAACATATTCCTCCCGGATCGATTAACTTACACAACATACATACGAAGTGGTTCGGGTATATCCACAGGCCCCTGGAAAGAGCGGCTTGCTTCATCCCGCATGAACTCCAGATCGCCATCTCCGGGAAGATGGACAAGGACGAGCTGCTTGACGTTAGCCTGACCAGCAATCATGCCTGCCTGAAGTGCATTCATATGTCCTTGGCCAGTTGTGTGTACACTGCCTTCACAGATGGTAGCCTCACATAGAAAGATGTCTGCATCACGAGCCAGCTCGATAAGGGAATCACAGTACGAGGTATCACCGGAATACACCAGCACCTTGCCTTTATATGTGATCTTAACGGCGTAACATGTAATGGTATGCTGCACCTGTACAAATTCGATCTCTGCGCCAGCAAGCTGAATCTTGGATGAAGGATCAATCGGGATGACCTCGGTATGTTCACCATATAGACCATTCAGAATATCCACTGGATTATCCGGTGCATACAGCTTCAGTTTATTCAACATGCGACCATTGCGAATAGCACCCGCTGCAGCATATTGGAGGACTCCCAGATCCGCGATATGATCATGATGCAAGTGAGACAAAATAACACCTGATAGTTCTTCCACGCATGTCTCGGTGGGGAGCTTACTCATAACGCCGCTACCACAGTCCAACAAAATCTGCCCTTCATCTGTGGTTACAAGGTATCCCGCAGTTGCTCCGCCAGCGGCGGGATAACCACCCCAGTAACCTAATATCTTCACATTCATCTTTGCACCTCAGTCTGTCTTGATCTGCATTATTTACAAATGTTCCGTACAGTTACAATTGTAAAAAGAGTTTATTACTCTCGTGTCAACCGAGTGTCAATCTTTTGTAAAATTGTTTTGGCAAAGTTATCCTGGCTTGACTCCGCCGCGAATCCCATTTTATAGTGGGAAATGTGTAAGAAGGGAAATTTAAACGCAAAAGGCGGACTTATATGTGAATATAGACGAACGCAAAAATATGATAAGAGTCTGTAAGATGTATTATTATGAATCCTGGACACAGGAGAAGATTGCGGAGAAGCTCGGTGTATCCAGGCCAGTCATCTCCAAGATGCTGCAGCGTGCGAAGGAAGAGGGCATTATTGAGATTGTCATTCACGATGATGATTACGAAACGTCCAAATTGGAGAAAAAACTGGAAGATTTATTTAACCTCAAACAGGTGCTGGTCGTTCCAACCAAGGATCTGAATAAAGAGTTGTTGTCGAGTGCAGTAGGCAAGGCTGCTGCTCAATTTGTCCAAAAACTGATTAAAAACGGTGACCGTGTGGGTGTCTCATGGGGCAATACGCTCTATCATATGGTGCGAGAGTTCCCTTTGGAGAAAAAAGAGAATGTCAAAATCATTCCACTGGTGGGTGGAACAGGGAATTCGCGAAATGAAATGCACTCCAATCAGATCGCCTATGAGTTATCCAAAAAAATGGGCGTTACCTGTGATACGTTATATGCACCGGCCGTTGTGGAAACAGAAGAGTTAAGGGAGCAAATTGTTGGCATGCCTAATATTTCGGCCGTTCTTAAAGAGGGGGAGAATATCAATCTCGCTCTGGTGGGGATCGGAAATCCGTATTCCATGTCAACGATGGAACGATCGGGTTATCTGAATGAGCAAGTGTTAGCAGAATTAGAAGCACTCCACACGGTAGCGGATATTAATTCTGTGTTTATTACTCGTGAAGGTACAATCACTGAACATCCCATTAATCATAGAGTCATTGGCCTTGGACTGGAGCAGTTAAAGAAGACTAAAACGGTGGTAGGCATGGCCTTTGGTCTGCACAAAATCGACTGCATCCTGGCTGCTTTGCGGGGAGGGTATATTAATATGCTCATTACGGATGAAGCCACAGCAAGTCAAATTACGAAAATTTGATGTTCGAGGATCATCATTTATCGATTTCAAACATCTTGGTGCTAGGTATTGATATTAGATGTGGATTGCTTCATTGGCCTTCAACTCCAACCGGAGAATATATTTCTAGGTAGTATCGCCCAATGAAGTTGTTTTATGTAAGTTTTGTATATGGAGTTTAGAATAACCCCCTTGAAGGTAGAAGAAGTCAAATGCACCTTTGGAGGGGGTTTTAAGTCCTAAAGGAAACCCTCAAGGTTGGATGAAATTTTTCGAGATATCGAGATTAACAGCTCACGTTCTTGTTCCGAGAGATCTTGTGATGCAGCTTCCTCCATTTTTGTCCAAACGGCAACAGCCTCGTCAACGAGTTGTCGGCCATTTTCAGTCAGTGTAACTAGCGTGACGCGCCCATCTTTGGGCGATTTAGAGCGAGTGACCAGGCCAGATTCTTCTAATCGCCGAACGGATTTGGCAATCGTTGAATGGTCCAAGCGCATCGTCCGTCCGAGACTCTGCTGCGATTGTCCATCTTGCTCTCCTAATTGCATTAACATAATTTCTTGACCAGTAAACAGTCCAACTTCACGCAACAAGTGCGCAGCCAAACCACGATGTGATCTCGCCATGGAAAAAACCGCAAAGTTAATGGGGAATTGCTGGATGACTTGCATTTCTTTTTCTACATGAGATGTATTAGAGTCTGGTTTGTGTTCTTCTTCAAAGTTGTTCATCACTCTTCACCTTTCCGCTTGTGCTTCTATAAGCGTAGTGAATAATTCAACACTTGTAAAGTGAGGGAGTTATAAATGGAAATGCCTCCGCCAAGTTATTCTTCAAGTCCCTATCGAGTTCTTCCAAAGGACGTCCTGGTCGATTAACAATAAGTACATCAGGCCAAGCTGAACGAATATTTGTAAGATGATCTTCATCCCCACCATGCAGAATATGAAGATAGGCTAAGTTAAGTTTAGCAAGTTCAGAAATCAAGTATTCATATACTTTAGGCCCGTCTGTGCCTTCAGATATATCGCCTAAAGGAACCCCGGGAGAGAGTCGAATTGCTGTGCGACCTGCTCCAATTTCCTCAGCTACAGCTTTTGCTACCTCGATGGCAAATCTAGTGCGATTTTCAATTGAACCTCCATACGAGTCGGTGCGTACATTTGCATTTTCAGAAATAAACTGATGTACAAGATAACCGTTTGCTCCATGAATTTCTACACCATCAGCACCTGCTGCTATCGCAGCTGCGGCTGCTTTACGGAAGTCCTGAATCGTTTCTTGAATCTCTTCCAGACTTAACTCACGCGGAGCAGGAATATCTTGCATGCCTTTCGCAGTGTACATCTGTGCTTTGGGAGCAATAGCTGAAGGAGCACGGGTTGACGGTGATGTGGTGTATTTTCTGGATGTGACATCCGGCCTGCATGCATAAGCTGAATGAACAGATATCCTCCTGCCTGATGTACGCGATCTGTAATCTGTTTCCAACCTCTTATGTGCTCATCTGTATAGATACCTGGGGAAGATAAATAACCTTGTCCATCCTCGGATGGCTGAGTTCCTTCACTAATGAGTAGACCCATTGAAGCGCGTTGTTCATAATACTCTGCACTATGTGTTCCAGGGGTACCATCATAAAACGCACGGGATCTAGTCATTGGAGCAAGAGCCAAGCGATGTTGCAAATTCAAATTCCCTACGGATACTGGTGTCCAAATTGTGTTCATATGAAAACTCCTCTCGATTTTTCCGTGTTTATGTTTCCGGCAACACAAATTTAACAAACAAATATTTTATTTGTCATTCAAGATTCAAGCGGACAATATGTAAGAAGGTAAATCAACTTTTTAATTGACACCCATATATCCTAATATTAGGATATATTCATCCTAACATTAGGATAAATAATACTAGGGTAAAGAGGAGATTGAATTTATGAGTATTCTATCCATTGTTCTGCAAGTCATATTGGGGTTAGGGTTCCTAATGTTTGGGTTTATGAAGTTTGGGTCCAAGCAGATGGTGGAGGGATTCAAGCATTATGGATATCCCGGAGCGTTTCGAGTGTTTACTGGACTGATCGAAGTTATTGCAGCAGGTTTAGTTATTGCAGGTATTTGGAGTGAAAATTTAGCTGCTTGGGGTGGTTTAGTCATCGTTGTAACGATGATCGGTGCCATCCTTACTCACATTAAAGTTAAGGATCAATTGAAACAAATGCTCATGCCGATCATTTTATTAGTGTTGGGATTAGTTGTATTGTTAATCAATTACGGATCTTTGTTTGTGTAAGTAGTGAGTTAATCTAAGGAGAGATTATAATGGGAATCCAAATTATTAAACCTGGAGATCAAGCGAGTGGTCAGTTCGATGGCGGTAAAATACAAGAACAAAAACCTATTGGTTTTTCTGGAGAAGGATCCATCATTACTCGTCTAGGTCCCTTATTTTACTGGGCTTGGGCTCACTCTCAGGAACCTGCAGAAATCGGTTTGCATCCACATAAAGGTTTCGAAATCATCACCTATGTCATTAAAGGTAAGGCATATCATCAGGATACACTAGGTACGGAAAGTGTTGTAGAAGAAGGGGGAACCCAACTGATGCAAACAGGCTCTGGTGTGTACCATGGCGAGGCTTTGAAGGAACCAACAGAAATATTTCAAATCTGGTTTGAACCTCATTTAAGTCAAGCGGTTAAACGTCCCCCTGTTTATGTACAATTCGATTCTAATCAGTTTTCGGTAGTATATATAGACGATGTGAAGATCAAAAAAGTTTTAGGAAACGATTCTCCCATGCAAATCGTGACAGATGCCCAAATGTGGGATGTATTTATTCCACAAGGGAAGGCATACACGCATAAACTTTCCCTGAACCGTACGTTGGCTAGTTTAGCGATTAGAGGGGATGGAACGCTTGCTTTAGATACAGGGGAACCCACTCATTTCTCACATAAGGACTTTATGGTCGTTCAATCAAAGGAAGAAGAGAGAATCATCATAAAAGCTGTTGATCAAGACCTTAGAATTATACTCATTGAAGTTCCTACAGAAGTTGCGTATCCTTTATATAATAAACCAAGATAACCAATGGTTTTCTTGCAGTCATCTAATTAGGAGGTTCGCTACATGTTTCAAGGAGATGAACAAAGTGAGATTGATTTAAGACTTTTCCGTGTGTGGATAAAAGCAAGTAAAACGGTCTTTGATGATGTTACAAAAGATATAGAAAGTTACGGCATTAGTAACGAGAACTTCATGGTTTTGGAACTCCTCTATAATAAGGGACCACACACGGTTCAAAATATAAGTGAAAAATTTTCTATCCCTAGTGGGAGTATCACATATGTAGTAGATAAGCTTGAAAAGAAAGAATTAGTAAAACGGGAACCAAGTCCAACAGACCGCCGATCATCAAATGTAGTCATTACGGATCAAGGTCAAGCCTTATTTAAAGAGATCTTTCCTCAACACGTTGAGGTAATTTCTAAGAATCTTTCCTATATTACCAATGAAGAAAAAATACAGTTAACTAATCTTCTCAAGAAAATCGGATTAGGCCCTAGTCATACCAAATCATGAATTGAGCTCATATGAAGAATTATTCGAAGAGAAAGTCGGTTCTCCTCAACAAATTATTGAAAAAATGTTGTACCAATACGAGTTGTATGGGCAACAACCATTTTACCTGCTATTAAGAAACACACAATGAATAATAAACTAGTTTGACGTCATAGGTAGTAAAAAACGAAGGCAGTTACCTTCGTTTTTTTTGGCATATTAATCCATATGGAATGAGAGATCTTCCGAGGCATATACAAATCGAAAGCCACATTTATCCATGTAAAAAGAAATCATTTTGATAAATGCACGAGTGGTTACCTACTTGGTTATCCATTTACACTAAGCGTGAGCAATTGTTTGAGGTTGTCATCAATAAATGTATTATCCGCACTGTTGATTCCCCGACCGGCAAAGTGCCCCCAGATCGATTGGATAGGTTTTAGCACCGCATTAGGCATGAGCTTAACCTCGTATTCGTTATCTTCCGCCGTACAAAAGAGATCCGTGCTTCCTGGCATAACGTAGGCAAGAGCTTGAATGCTTTTGAGTGCCTGATCAAAATCCCCATTATAGGAGGGGTTGACACTAATGTCTGCATGTTGTCCTGTCCATAACATGGTCAAGACATTGTGTGGATCCATCGTCATAAACACAGCCTCCCAGAAGTCGGCCACAAACGATGCGACTGAATCAAATCCCAACTCACGATAGAGCTCCTTTCTATAAAATGCTTGCGAAAATCCCCATCCTGCATAAGTACGACCCACAGCGCGCAAGTCTGCAGAAGTCAAATCATTGAGTTTGCTTGGTTCGAACTGAGCGACAGCCATAAGCGGGGCGCTGACTCCATTCAGCACCACTAAGGTCTGAGGCCACGGCTTGGCAATTCCAGCGATCGGCGCAATGCGTTCTACCATGTCGGGATATGTTGCTCCCCATTGGAATGCTTGAATGCCTCCCATGGACCAACCCACGACGAGAGCAATCTTTTGAATATCGAATTTTTCGGTCACCAGTCGATGTTGCAATGTTACGTTGTCATAGATGGTTACCTGAGGAAAATTAGCCCGATCAAATGGAGGAGGTGTGTTACTAGGGGACGATGATAACCCGTTGCCTAATAGATTCGGCACGATAATGAAGTATTTCTCCGGATCGAGTGCCATGCCGTTTCCAATTAACCATTCATTCTGCACATGCTGGTCGCCAAATGCCGTTGGATAGATGATGACATTATCTTTCTTCTCATTTAATTTTCCATACGTCTTATACGCAAGAAAAGCGTTCGGTAATGTCACTCCGGATTGCAAGGTCACGTCACCCAAATTAAAAATTTCATATTCCATCATTTTGTCTCTCCCTTCAAGATGAAACTACATAAGTAAAATGTAATTTCTTGTTGTCAGTATAAGCCTGTGGTACTCTCAATAAAAGTGAATAGAAATCAATGCAGTATTCAATATTATTGAAAGTAAAGGGGAATTGAATGATGGAATTGCGCCAACTAACGACGTTCCGCACAGTGGCATACACGTTGAATTTCACTCGGGCTGCGGAAGCGCTGAATTATGTCCCTTCAAACGTCACGATGCAAATTAAAGCATTGGAGAACGAGCTTGGCGCTCGTCTCTTTGACCGACTAGGCAAACAACTCGTGCTGACTACTGCGGGTAAACGTTTTTTAACGCATGTTCACAGTGTTCTGGATCAATTGGAGGAAGCTCGCAGTGAGGTTCATGACAATGATCAACTGAGCGGTACTCTAACGATAAGTGCCAACGAGGTACTCTGCGCCTATCGACTTCCAGTTGTCTTTCGTCTATTTCGTTTGCGCCATCCGGGAGTTCGTCTCATCTTCCGTTCCGTTCCCAATCAACAACTCAAGCAAACGCTCTTTGAGGGAACCGCGGATGTTGTCTTTATGTTGGATGAATCCATTCGCTCAACTGGACTTGCCGTCGAACCGCTGATCGAAGAAACATTCCGCTTTTTCGCGGCCCCAGACCATCCACTTGCGAATCAAACTGTACTTCAGTTGGAGGATTTTCACGGAGAAGTGTTTCTGACGAATGAAAAGGGCTGTACTTATCGAACCATGTTTGATCGTTCATTTGAGCAAAAAGGCATGGATACCATTACATACTTGGAATTTCAGAATGCCGAAGCCATCAAACAATGTGCCATTGCAGGTATTGGTATTGCTTTTCTTCCTGAAATAACAGCGGAAGAAGAAGTTAAACGGGGCGATCTGGTTGCCCTCCCATGGCAAATTCCAGACTTGCACGTGTACACACAGATGTTATGGCACAAAGACAAGTGGCTTTCACCAATCCTACTATCTTTCATCGAGGCAGCAAGAGAGGTTATCGCTATTGATTAGATTGTTTTCGTGCCCTCTAAGCATTTTTGCATAAATATCACTTTGTTGAAGCCAGCCTTTGCAGTAACTGGGCCGGATTTCAGTTCTTTTTGGATCCTATAACCGAAATGCTCATATAATTTTTGTGCTGATGGATTCGTATCAACAACCTCCAAATTGATCTTAATCATGTGTTGATTCATTGCGAGCTGTTCCACCTTACTTAGTAACAATTTGCCTATTCCATGGCCACGAGCTTCTTCTGATACAACAATAGGGTCAATATGCAAGATATCTTCGTGATACAAATGAAATTTTAAATAAAATGCATAACATAAAAATCGCCAAGTCGCTTCAAATGGGGAGTACACGTTCCGAAAAGCTCTATAATTGGCTGGTGTGAATGCTCTTTTTCCAATATTGTATCCGAGAAATCCTACCACTTCTTCATTTCTTAATGCATATATGCCTTGTTCAAATTGAATAGACTGAGATAATAGCTTGACTGCTTGTTCTTTCGTTTTTGCATAAAACCACAGATGTTTAACTTTCAATGGAAAAGCTTCGTAAAATAAATGAGCAACTTGTTCATGTTGTTGTACATGAAGCTGCTGTGTGATTTCAATTTGGTTCATGGATATCTCCCCAATCCTTCACATAAGAGTTAATAGATGTTCTATCATTCATTTTCCTAAAATGAAGCAACGTGAACAATTCACATTTCTTTGAGTTGTTGGTACATTTCTTAGATTTCTTCTTATGTTGCTCGTGTATTGCTTATGATTAGTTAACTTGCAGTGAAAGGGGAAAATACAGGATGAGTGCTACGGGTTATTTGGCCCACCGTTCTCCCGTGAACGTACAGTTTCTAAAAGTTAAAGATGAACCGTTCCGATGGCATAATTCCATCGAAGTAGCGATTGTGTTGGAAGGTAGTATTCATGTTGCCATTGCAGATGAGCAAAGAACATTAGGTGCGGGTACAATAGAAATTTTCAATATCAATCAAGTTCACCGTTTATGGCAGACCGATGAAAACAATGTGGTACTGCAAATAAATATCGATGCTGAATTTGCAAAAGGATATTACCCGGATTTATCATATGTCTGGTTTGCGCATGAATTTAGCCCAGGAGCGTATCTAGGTTTAGAACGAGTAGAAGGAATCATTGAAGAAATATGCACGTTAATTACTCCAAGTTTAACTTCGAGCGAAGTGCCATTGTTAAGTTTAAAGAATACAGTCGAACATTTGCTGGACCTGTGCATTATGAATTTTGATGCGAAAAGAATGTTCGAAGGGAACGCAACCAAGCTGCAACGAATAGGACGAATATATGATTATTTGTTTAATCAAAGGGGGTTTATGAACAAAGCATCTTTGAATGACATCGTCAAACATACAGAGGAATATTTAAATTTGGATTACTTATCATCACAATTCAAGCTATTGATAGGCGATACGCTGCAAAACTTGCTCCATTACTTACGCATTGAGCAGGCCATTAAACAATTATTAACGACCGAACAGAGTCTGGTAGAAATATCAATCGAGAGTGGTTTTTCTTCGCCCAGGTATTTTTATCAACGATTCAATAAGATCTTTCCAGAAGGACCAAAAGTATTTCGTGAACAACATATAAAGAAACGGGAGATGAAAGAACGCGCCAGAGAAGTCATTGATCCAGCATTCGTTCTTGCAAGACATCGTAGATTATTTAAAATTCCTGAGACGATCAGCAATGAACGTAATAGATGGATTCACATCGACATATTTGGACCTGACGAAGAAAAATCAACACTGGAAGAAACTTTGGATTCATTAAACTGTGACGATATTCAAGCTTTGACATTGATCATTAACCAGTTCAGGGAAAACGATATTTTTCCTGTATTTATCGTTAGAACAAGTAGTAAAGCTATGTCAGAACAGATAAGCGCAATACAGAAACTCCTTCATAACTATACCCTTACTTACGGCGCAGAATATATGAAGGGATGGAGAATTGAACTTCAATAATATGAAGGAATAAGAGAGCAAACACAGTCACGATGTTGATAAAAAAGTTGCGAAGCTTTGCTGCTTTGGATATGATTATCTAATGTTCAATCAACGTATACTATTTTACATTGCTTGAGTTATGCGAAAAGATAACACTTATGTAATCAATGGATGATAAAAGATAGTGAGGTAGAAAAAATGATCGCAAGAACAGAAGAAGACTTTAATGGTTTGAAGGAAATTGGTAAAATCGTCGGCTCTATTCGAGATGAATTGGTACAAAAAACACTTCCAGGTATAACAACTAAAGAACTTGACGATCTAGCCGGAGCGCTTTTTGAGAAAGCAGGTGCCATTTCTGCTCCAAAAAGTGAGTATGATTTTCCAGGCTATACTTGTATTAGTGTTAATGAAGAAGTGGCACATGGTATTCCGGGGGAGCGGGTTATTCAAGAAGGAGATATCGTGAATATTGATGTGTCTGGCTCCAAAAACAGTTATTTTGCAGATACCGGAATCTCCTTTGTCGTAGGCGAAGGCGATGAAGTGTTAACGAAAATATGTGACGTTGTTAAACAAGCATTTGAAGCAGGTCTCAAAAAAGCAAAACCGGGTTCCAAAAAAAGCGGAATCGGAAAAGCCGTATTCCAAACAGCAAGACAGCATGAATTAACGGTTATTAAAAACCTTACAGGACACGGTGTTGGACGTGCGATACACGAAGCACCTGATCACATCTATAATTATAATGATCCATCGGATGATGAATTGTTAAAAGAAGGTATGGTTATCGCATTCGAGCCGTTTATCTCAACTTCAGAAGAAGAAGTCTACCAAAAAGGAGACGGCTGGACCTTTGCTACTAAAAATAGCTATGTAGCTCAAATCGAACATACGATTATCCTTACTAAGAATGGCCCAATCATTGTCACCCTTTAAGGTGTTTCAATTAAGAGTCGCTAAATTAGCGACTTTTTTATTATGTAGATCTGATCTTTATGCTATAGACAGAGGTGATTGATTGAGCACATCAACAAAGCGCGTCCAATTAATTGATGGACTGCGCGGATTCAGTCTGGCCGGCATCGTGATGGCGAATATGCTGGCTTTCCAATATGGAATGTTTGGCCAGAGTAAACCCCAACTGTTCGGGATTGGCGGTGCAGACCAGGCTTTCCTCTCATTCCTGCTAATCACTGTGGTGGGTAGTTTTATGCCAATCTTTGCATTTATGTTTGGCTTCGGAATGATTAAACTGTCGGAAAGTCTTAAATCACGAGATTTGCGACCAAAGTGTCATCTGGCTCGACGTTTTCTATTACTTTTTGGTATCGGAATGCTGCACATAATCTATCTTTGGGAAGGGGACATCCTGTCGTTTTACGGCGTACTCGGTTTCTTCCTGCTGATGTTCCTAAATCGGAAACCCAAAACGCTGCTCATTTGGGCGGTACTGCTACTTGTTGGAGCAGGGCTACTTGGTCTCCCGGCATCCAATCCGATGAATCCGCTATCTATTGAGTCAACTCATACGGATAACTATATCATTCAAAGTCAGGATGTATACGGTAGTGGCACCTACGCGGAGATCAGGGATTTCAGTAATAACGGCGATCCGTTCGGTGGGGAATTGGAGGTATCATACGCCCTAATAGCCCTGGTGTTAGCCCCACTTATGACGATACCGATGTTCCTGCTTGGCATGCATGCTGCCAGAATGGGTACGTTTAACGATCTTCAGGCCATGAGACATATGTATCTTCGTCGTGCCTTATTTTTGATTCCAGTTGGTTTGATACTCAAAGCATATAGTGAATTGGCGCCAAAATTGGGTGCGGGAGGATGGCCCGGAATGGGAATCGGCGGGACGCTTGGGGGAACACTGCTTGCACTCGGATACATATATGCATTTGCGCTGTTGTACGCGGGAAGCCGCCATTCTAACCTGATGGGCAGGTTCGAGGCGGTCGGACGTCTTTCACTGACAAATTACCTGATGCAGAGCGTCATCTGTACGACAATCTTTTATGGATACGGCCTGGGACTATTTGGTCGTGCTGGCGTGTTCATCGGAGCGACTATTGCGCTTGCTGTCTACGGCATTCAGTTGTGGCTGAGCCCACTATATCTTAAGAAATTTAACAATGGCCCGGTCGAGTATGTCCTACGGATTTGGACGTACCTGTCCTGGAAAGGACAGCCAAGAAAGAAGAAACAACAGCAATCGACTTCGCATGAAGGCGCGCCTGGTGTCAACTAAGGCATGAAACGCTGCCGCGAAACGCAAAAAAAGCTCTTCCTGATAAAGGAAAGGGCTTCTTTTTTGCTTTGCAATAGAGATTTATCAAGATTATTTTGAGTGCTTATATGATCTACTTTTGTTATACTCACTGAAGAATAAAAAATGTCCCTAATGTTTCCAATTGTGTCTATGAAATCAACTTTAATACATAAGCTAACTATTACTGTACGGGCAGAGTTAAGGTATACGAAATGAAAGATGTAGCGTACACCTCCAACTGTTTCCACGCGGACTTGAAAGGATCGTTATTGTGCTAAAAATAATTAATTTTCTTCTTTTCTTGCTGATCATTTGGGTAGCACTCCTGTATCCTTTTCGTTCTGCTTGGTTTGAAGGTTTAAAACAAATCCCTGAAGATCTTCATGTTGTTTATTTACTTTTCTTGTTCTTTGGATATCTGATATGTTCATCAGGTGTGGGACTTATTGTCGGCAAGATGTGTTTTAAACGAAAGGAACAGTAAACCAATTGAAAATTGGTCTGCAGAAGATACATATATTTAGTTCAATTTTCATGAGTTAAAAGGGGCCTGAAATAGAAGGAGAGATAATGTAATATGTAAAAGTTATGAGAGGCGCGCACATTAAAGTCGCTAATAACTTTTTTCTGTTACATAGATACAAGTTATTCGTACAACGGAAATTATAACTATGAAGATAAATTCCTCGCTCTGGTCAGGGGATAACAAAGGTATCGGCCTTCAAATTCCGAAGACCTGGCGGAACATGAATTCACCGTACTCGTCGGCTAGTTGTCCAAGGCGTAGAACACATAGTATGGTAAAAGTGGTGATTGTCATGAAAAACATACCATTATACAAGCAAATTCAACATGCAATAAAACATCAAATTACGCTCGGAAATCTGCGTTCAGGAGACCGAACTCCTTCGGAAAAAGAACTGGCCGAACAATTCCATGTCAGCTTAATAACGACCAAAAATGCTATGGCGGGGCTGGCAGAAGAGGGTGTGGTCGTCCGCATAAAAGGAAAAGGGACTGGTCAAGCCTCGTTCAAACTACGCATACCAATTGAGACATACCAAAAAACGGACGAGAGCCTTAAGGGTCATCACATCCCGTTACCTCCAAAAGCAAAAGAAATGATAGGAATAATCATCCCGTCCATGCGCACTAAAGTGGAGCAACGTCTGCTCGATGCAATCGAAAACGCTGTCAACGAAAACGGATATACGTTGGTTATCCGTGTTTCGAGAGGCAGTTCAGTGAAAGAACTCCTAGCTATTGAAGAGCTATATGAGTTGAAAGTTGTAGGGTTTGTGCTGTTTTCCATTGGGAGTGAACATGAACGACAAACGATTGACAGAGCTTCAAAACTAGGGTGTCCTTATGTATTAATTGACCGTTATTATATGGACAAGCCAAACATAAGCGTCTGCTCGAATAATATAGAGGGGGCGCATATAGCCGTAACTAATTTGGTTAAGCAAGGGTTTCGACAGTTTGCTTTAGTTACCCCACCCAAGGAGCACAGTGTCGTGATCGAACGAATTGCAGGTTTTGAAAAAGCGGTGACGAAAGCGCGTATATCACAAGAGGATATCATACGTCTCACGATGCCTTATGAAATTTTTAAGCGCAAAACGCGTAGCGATCGTCACGTTCGATGATCCCGGGATCGATGGTATTGCCTATGTTCAGCAAGACGAGAAGATGATTGGTGTACAGGCTGTCACCTTGCTATTGGATCAGATACATTACGGCGTACGAACCCCCAAAAAGCTCTTTGTGCCAATGGAATGGATTCCATCTTCATAACAACAAGAAAGTAAAAAGAAGTGATCCGACATAACTACTGCCGGACCACTTCTTTTTATTAACTAATTATGGTGTTATACGGAAATTATCGAACCGTGTGTGATTGTTCATGGTTCGCAGGCCAACTTTGCCGTGCGTGAACGGATTCATGCTATTGTCCTTGTACGTAATCTTTGGTGTGTTCATATCACCAACATACACTGTAATTGTCGTGCCGGATGTCACTACCTTCATTTGCTGCCAGGTACCTGAAGCTATTGAAAGGGGGACTGAAGCGAGCGTCTCGTAGCCGTAGTTCATTTTGCCCAGGTAGACACCATCTGGCTTAATGAATGCATAGTATGCTTGTACATAATCCGGATTGTTCGCAAGTACTTTACCATTGGAAGGGTTGTTAACCCGAACCAGTATTCCAGCATCCCCACTAATATCAATTAGTTTAATGTCCGACTCAACCGTATAGTCAGCCCAAGACTCTTTGCCTATCGTGGTCTTTCCGAAAGTGTTGCCTGCAGAATCGAGCTCACCACCAGTAGTAACTGACCAGTTTCCCTCGAATCGTGTCCAGCCATTATCATTGCCATCATTAAAATCATCTGACATGCCTGTCACTGCCTCACCGCGCGTAAATGTCAAATCGCTGAAATCGAATTCTCCTTTCACAAACTCAAACCGTAATTTATGATTGCCAGCAGTCAAATACAATCCTTTCTTGCTGGCCGTTGTCCAGTTCTCCCAATCACCTGAATTAGATGCACTTACGATGCCTGTCAGATCGGTTGCCCCGTCCCATACCCGGAAGCTTGCATCGTTGAACGTCGTGGCTAGTCGAACATCCAAATCATAGTATCCGGTCTCGGCTACATTGACACGGTATTTAAGCCATTCGCCAGTCTGATTCCATCCAACAACATTCTTGCCTTCAGCCGCGGAGCTGCGAATATCAACTGCGTCCTTCCGATAGGTACCTCCAATATTAGCTGCTGTAAGATCATGATAGGCAGTTCCTTCACTTCCATCCATATAATGAACGGCCTCAATTTTGCCAGGCAAGGGTTTATACGTGTTCCAAGCACTGCTACCGTTCACTTTATTACTGAATGCCGTATAGCCAAAATCAGCGTGTGCATCCGTAGTCGTGTAACCGATCTTACCACCGTTGAGTCCATCAATGGTTCGAGTCTGCTTCTTCATTCCGTCCACATAAACAGTGAAGGAGGTACCAGCCTTTTCTACGCGGATCTGATGCCACTTGGAATAGTCGTAACCTGCTGGAAGCGATGCATATTGCCAGCCCTGGCTCACGCCTTCTACAACGTAATTCGTCTCCAAACGATTTTTATTGCGATTCAATACCGCTACGCCATAAGAATTCTCATTGATATAGGAGAAGACAGCACCATATACAGGGTTTTCAGTGGTACCTTGTTTCAACTGTTTTAAGTTAAACTCGGCCGTATAATCGCTGGCGCTTTTGACTGCTGTGACCTGACGGTACGTTGATGCTGAACCTATGGTATCCTGCCACATGAGCTCTTGGTTGTAAATCCCCCATGTGCCGCCACCAACATTCGTCCAACTGTTGCCGATCGATGTTCTGTTAAAGCGTTCCTCAAAATCCGGTAATTCCGGATTTGGTTGTGATGCTGTTGTGGGTCCCTGCACGAGAAGCTTGTCTCCATTCCAAACGATCCGATCCATATTCATCTTACGTCCAGGGTAGGTTATATTCCCATCAGAAGCATGACTATGATAAACGATATAATCTGAATCAAGGTCTGGCCCTTTGATGATTGAATTGTGACCAAGTCCGACATTGGAGCCTTCGGTATTAATAAGGATTGGATTCATGTTCGCCTCCGGTTTGAATCCAACCGTTGGACTGCTGGCCGTTGCATAATCGACACGGTAGGCAGTGCTCCAAACGTGGTTTCCAGTGTAGGTCATGTAGTATTTCCCGTCTCGTTTAAAAGTGGTTGAACCTTCAGTCCATCCAGCCATGGATAATCCGGTTGCGACTGGGGGACCAAATGTAGTTGGGCTTGTCATCGGACGCGCAGCAATTGTATTTTCCCCGGTGGAGTAGAAGTACCATTTGCCGTCATCGTCGATGAAGACATTGCCGTCAATGCCCATACCCAAGTTGCTTGTTTGAAGTGTGAATGGGCCAGTGGGGCTGGGGCTGGAAAGTACGTAGTGACCACCGCCTCCTGGGGAGGTATACATGTAGAATTGGCCGTTCAAATATACAACCTCAGGGGCATACGCCGCCTTGGTCACTGCCTCCGTCGAACATAAACCGCGATATGTCCAGTCAACCAGATTTGGGGATGACCATACTTTCACACCTATCGAGTCATCTACTGTGCTGACATACAGGTAGTAGGTCCCGTTGAACTTCAAGATGTACGGGTCACCCTCACCATAAAAATCACTATTCGACCAATGCCAAGAGTTTGATAAATTAAACGGATTATTGTACGCATAAATATTGGTGGGCATCAGAAAGCATAAGGCTGCACTTAAAAACAGGATTCTCCATTTTTTCATATTGCAACTCCTTTATTTTTAAATGGCTTTTAAAAAATACATTTCAAAATAGAGAGAAGCACACCTCCTGAATTCAAAATATGAACGATTTCTATAGTGGAGTATAACAAAGGGGCGCACGGATTCTTATAACCAATTAGATATAATTTAAAGATCTTTATGCGTGAGGCCAAGCCTACAAGGTGGTTGTGATTGCCTGCGTGAGCTGAAATGCTGCTTAACAAACATTGGCTGGTTTTTTTTGTGGGCTGATAAACGGTTTAATTGTGTTTGTGCTGGTTATTCAGTAGAATTATCTTTAATTTCTATCGTCCAAAGGAGAGCAAATACGTGCTGGAACTCAGCTTTAACGACCCGGAAAAACTGGTAACTATAACCCATGCCCTGTCGACTCGTTCCCGGATTGACATTCTCCAGCTTTTAAATGTCAACAAATTAAACATTATCGAAATTGCCGAAGCGCTGGACCTGCCAGTGTCAACGGTAGCTAATCATATTAAAGTGCTGGAGGCGGCCAATTTAATACATACGGAAATGCTTCCGGCTTCCCGCGGGGCAATGAAGGTATGCACCCGCAATTATGATGACATTCACATCGTATTGGATCGGATTACATCATTTTCCAAACGCGATACAAATATCTATGAAGTTCAGATGCCGATAGGGCATTACAGTGACTGTGAGGTTTCGCCAACATGTGGTATGGCGAGCTCGGAGGACATGATTCTGAAGGAAGACGACCCGGCCAGCTTTTATCACCCCAAGCATATTGATGCTCAGATTATCTGGCTGGCAAAGGGATACCTAGAATATTTGCTTCCGATGGATATTCCACAAGGCGCAACGATTGAAGTTTTGGAATTGTCGATGGAAATCTGTTCTGAAGTAGCAACCTATAATAATGATTGGCCCTCGGATATTTCCGTATGGGTTAATGGCATTGAGATCGGGATGTGGACAAGTCCCGGAGATTTGGGCGACCGCCGTGGTAAATTGAATCCGGCATGGTGGTCTGATGGTTCTACACAATACGGCATTCTCAAAAAATGGCGTGTGGACGACAACAAGACCATGCTGGACAAGGAGAAAATTTCTGATGTGTCCCTGTCAGATCTTCACCTCGGGGATAAACCCAAGTTAAGATTACGCATTGGAATTCATCCGGATGCTAAGCATCAAGGAGGCATCAACCTGTTTGGCAATGAGTTCGGGGATCATGAACAGAACATTATTATGCAGGTAAGGTATACGATGAATGCGGGTGATAAGGATGCGCCATATGCCCAATAACGGTACCTCGTTTATCGTGAGTATCGAGCGTTTTAAACCTATCTGGTTTCATCTGGAGCAAGCGTAGTCAGCCCATCTTCCAATCCGGAAACGGCCTATATGGTCCGGGCCATCATTCCTTTACCAAATCTCCTGATGGAACCGAAGAATGGATCATGTACCATACAGCGAAGTTCAACAATTCCGGTTGGAATCGGGAGATCCGGTTGCAAAAATTCACATGGAAGGCTGATAATACTCCGAATTTGGGGGCACCGGTGAATCCCAATGCTCCAATTGCCTTGCCTTCGGGGGCATGAAAGCAGGACATATCGATACAGTCGACAGCTATGTAGAATTTAATGCGAATGCAGCCTCCGCTGGCCAATATATTTTGCTGGCAAGAACGGCAAATGGTACGGCTGGTGGCAACTGGTCCAATCTATTGCTGAGTGTGAATGGAGACACAGCGAGTCCTTTTCATATCACTAACAAAGGGTGGGAGAACTGGGGACTGTCTACTGCCCGAGTACAGCTGAATGCCGGTGTGAACAAAATTCGTTTTTCCAAGGGTGAAGGTTATGGAGAACTGGACTTTTTTGATATTAAACCTGTGAACTAGATGTTTATATAATACGATCAGAACCCTGTCAGGCCCTCGTGGACCTTGGCGGGGTTTTGTCGTTATGGAATTGAACCTTCCGAATTCATGCAATAAGTCTATTTAATACAAAATAAATAATTTAATACAGTAATATTGACTCTTTTGGGGTATACCAGTAAGATTATTGTAATATACTCATAAAATGAGGTGGGAATTCTAATGCTTGAGCTTAGTTTTGATGATCCGGACAAGCTTGTGATAGTGACTCATGCCTTATCCACACGCTCCCGAGTTGATATTCTTCGCCTTCTGATTTCGAAGAATCTGAATATCGTAGAAATCGCTGAAGCCCTCAAACTTCCAGTGTCTACCGTAGCAAGCAACATCAAGGTACTGGAAGCAGCACGGTTAATTAATACAGAACTGCTGCCCGCCTCTCGCGGAGCTATGAAGGTATGCAGCCGTAATTATGATGACATTCACATTGCGTTGAATACGGAGAAGGCCCTACCCAAAGGGGATGTACAGGTTTATGAGGTAGATATGCCTATTGGTCATTATAGTGATTGCGAAGTATCTCCTACTTGCGGCATGGCGAGTGCCGATGGGATGATTATAAGAGAAGACGAGCCTGCCAGCTTTTTTCACCCCAAACATATTGGAGCCCAAATTATGTGGTTCCGCAAGGGTTATGTAGAATATTTAATGCCACTTGAGATCCCGACTGGGGCTCGGATTGAATCGCTTGAACTGTCCATGGAAATCTGCTCCGAAGCGCCTAACTACGACCACAACTGGCCATCGGATATCTCCGTTTGGATTAATGGTGTAGATATTGGCACGTGGACGTGTCCCGGAGATTTTGGAGACAGAAGAGGCAAACTGAATCCTGCCTGGTGGTACGAGTGGTCTACTCAGTATGGATTGTTGAAGACATGGCGAGTGGACAGGGAAAAGACAACTTTGGACATGGAGAAAATTTCCTCTGTAACGTTGAATCAGCTTAATCTGCAGGACACCCATAAGTTGAGAATGCGTGTAGGCATTAAACCGGATGCTGTTTATCAAGGGGGAATTAACCTCTTTGGACGGCAATTTGGAGATTATGATCAGAATATTAAAATGACACTGAATTATGTAATGGATCAGGGAGTTTGGTAAAAAGAAGCTTTAGTTGCGGACATACTGTAACTAAAGCTTCTTTTTAATTGACAATTACATAAAAATAATTTGAAAGCGTTGACATTAGATAATTCCATCGATATAATCCCCGTATAGATACAATATTAGTGTAATAAATTGATTATATCGTTTGTATCTATAAATCAAGAACAAAGGGGATACTCGCATGAAAAGAAGAATGGGCTTGTTGGCACTCACAATACTTTTATTACTATCAATGGTTCTAAGCGCATGTAATGGAAGCGATAGCGGTGCTGGTGAAGGGGATTCCGGTGATGGAAAAGTGACATTGTCTTTCTGGACGCTATTCGATGGTGGAGACGGTGCGAACATGCAGACATTGGTTGACGAATTCAATAAATCCCATCCTGACATTGTAGTGAAAAATACCAAACTGGCATGGGGTGAGTATTATACTAAACTCATTACTGCTGTTGGTAATGGCAATGGACCTGACATCGGTATTTCCCACTCCTCCAGGCTGCCCGATCTGATCGATCAAGGCGTTGTAACTGAGCTCGACACACCCGCTACAGATGCAGATGTGGACTGGAATTCTTACAACCAAAATCTTTTGGATGCGGTTACAGTGGACGGCCAGCATTATGCAGTGCCCATTGATACACATGCTTTTATCATGTTCTACAACAAAAAGTTACTTAAAGAAGCAGGTCTGCTCGGCAAAGATGGAAAACCGGTGTTGGAGCAATCGGCTGATGGTTTTGTAAGTTTCCTTAAGACACTAAAAGAAAAGTTGCCGGCTAAGGCTACTCCGTTTGCACTGTCTAATAACAATGATGATCCTTTCCGTCTATGGTGGTCGTTGTATACGCAGTTGGGTGGCAATGATGTAGTATCGGATGATCTGAAATCCGCGGCTATTGATAAAGAAAAAGGGATCCAGGCAGCCGATTACATCCAGAAGTTATATACCGAAGGTTATATCAAGAAAAATGATCCGGATTTCTATAAAAATTTCCAAAGTGGAACTGCCGCAATTACGATGACGGGTGTCTGGACAACAGGAACCTGGGAATCCACCAAAGATTTTGAATTTGGTGCTATGCCGATTCCCAAATTTTATAATCAGGAAGCAACATGGGGAGACTCCCACACGATTGTTCTGCCTTTGACTCAGGATGAAGACGAAACCAAACGTAAAGCGGCCATGATATTCGCCGATTGGGTTGCAGACAATGGCCAAGTATGGGCCAAAGCTGGCCATATTCCTTCCAAACCATCCGTTCTAGAAAAACAGGAATTTAAGGATATGCCTTATCGCAGCGATTACTCCGAGGTGGCAAGTGTCGTTAAATTCAGCAAACAATCAACCAAAACTGCCCAAATCCGTGAAGAAGTCGCCTTTAAATTTTTGAATGAAGTATGGGTCAACAAAATGACACCGTCTGATGCCATGAACAACATGGAGGCAGGCATTCAGAAAATACTGAGTGAATAGAAGGAAGACGGGACACGCAAGCTTGCGCATGGGTAAGCATTATCGCGGGCTTGCGTGTCAATCAAAGGGGAGACGGGTATGAAGTTCAAAAAAATGAGGGCGGAGATGCAGGCACTTGTATTTCTACTTCCATTCCTAATTGTCTATGTATTGTTTACGATCTGGCCGATGATCAAAGGCATTGAAATGACCTTTTACAAATGGACACTAATTAAAAAAATGGAATTTGTCGGCCTGGATAACTTCCGCAAGGTACTTCAGGACAGGGAAGTTTGGGAAGCGATATGGCACTCGACCTTCTTTGTTTTTCTAAGTACTCCGACCATGATTGTACTCTCCATTGTGCTGGCACTGATTGCGAATCGAAAATCGGTTTTGCAAAAGTTCTACCGGATTATCTTTTTTATCCCAAGTGTACTCTCGGTTGCTGTCGCAGCTTACCTAGGGTTGTTCGTATTCCAGCCTTATACGGGTTTCGTCAATTCCGTATTGCACCTCATTGGGCTGCTACCCCAAAACAGCGAAATTTTTTGGCTGACCGAAACGAGCCTGGCCTGGATCGCCATTACAGTCATTACCTTGTGGTGGACGGTAGGTTTTAATTTCATTCTGTATCTCTCGGCAATGCAGGAAATCCCGGATGAGATTTATGAAGCTGCACGTTTGGATGGCGCAAGTGATACTCAGATTTTCTGGAGAATAACGCTTCCTTATTTAGCTCCACTGACCAAAACCATAACGATGCTGCAAATCATCGCTTCATACAAAGTATTTATGCAGATATATGTTATTACGGGCGGAGGGCCGTTGGATCAGACTCGTCCAATTATTCAGTTGATCTATCAAACCGGATTTAAGAATAATAACCTCAGTTATGCCGCGACGATGTCCTATATATTATTCGTCATTCTACTGGTGTTATCGGTGCTGCAATACTGGATTAACAACCGGAAGGGAGCGGATAGCTGATGAAGTGGCTGTTTCGTACGGGTTCTGCATTGATGGCTGTAATGTTTGCGGCTCCGCTGGTGTGGATGCTTGTCGTCTCGATTAAGGAAGAAGGCATGAAGATCATCACAGTCCTGGACTGGTTCAAACCTCCCTATTCTTTAGCCGTTTACGAAGAGATTCTAACGACGACCAAATTGTCTCAGTGGATTGCCAATAGTTTGTTCGTGGCAGTGGTTGTAACGGTGCTCACTGTCATTTTTGCAGCAATGGCGGGGTTTGCGCTGTCAAAGGTACCGTTTCGCTACCGTACCATTGTTTTCTTTTTCATCCTTGGAGGGCTGTTGATACCAGGGGAAGCTACCATTATTCCACTCTATCAGGTGGCGAAAGATCTTCATTTGCTGAATTCATACAGCGGACTTATTATTCCGGCTCTTGCTTCGCCCGTAGCTGTCATCGTACTCAAAAGTTTTTTTGACGGTGTTCCCAATGATCTGTTGGAGAGTGTACAGATTGACGGTGGTGGTTTCTGGAGGATATTCACCAGCATTATGTTACCGCTCACCCGTCCGGCAATGGCCTCCATGGCCATTCTGACGTTTATTGGTTCCTGGAACAATTTCCTGTGGCCGTTCCTGTCCATAACTGATGATAATTTATTTACACTACCGATGGGCATTCCTACGCTGATGGGTCAATACTCCGAGGATTATGTAAAACCCATGGTCATCAATGCAGTGGCGTCAGTTCCTATTATTATTCTGTTTATCATTTTCGAAAAGCAGATCGTCAAGGGAATCAGCATGTCCGGAATTAAGGGATAATGTGAGCAAGTACGAATTTCATAAAAACAAAGCAGCTATTGCAGGCCAGCGAGCCCAATGTAGCTCAAAGAGATGGGAGAAACGATATGACGACTAAATTTTACAGTAAAGATTACCCAAGACCACAATTTGTACGTAAGGACTGGCTGGATTTGAATGGAGAATGGGACTTTAGTTTTGATGACAATCAGGTGGGCGAAAGCGAGCATTGGTATGATCAAGCTCAATTTCCGGAAGGACTCCAAATTAAAGTTCCCTTTACCTATGAAACACAGGCGAGCGGAATCGGGATTGAGACGTTTCATCCGCTAGTTTGGTACCGCAAGCAAGTCGTCATCCCTCAAGAGGTCAAAGGGAAGAGAACCATTTTGAATTTTCAGGGTGTAGATTATCGCGCCAAATGCTGGGTGAACGGAACGGTTGCGGGTGAACATGAGGGGGGATATGCGGCATTTTCCTTCGACATTACACCTTATATCACTTACGGTCCGGAGAACAATATTGTTCTTGAAGTAGAAGACAGTCAGAGCGCGATGCAGCCACGGGGGAAACAACGCTGGGTAGATGAAAATTTTGAATGCTTTTATGTGCAAAGCACCGGCATATGGAAAAGTGTTTGGCTGGAGCATGTAAGTGAAGCACGGGTTGAAATGGTTAAGATGACACCGGATATCGATCGTCATATGATTCGTTTGGACTTTCAATTAAATGGAATAGAAGGCAAAAACAACTTGCGTTTGGAAACAAGGATTGAGCTGAAGGGTCAGCATGTGCAAACCATCAGTCTGTCTCCAGATCGACCTTGGATGACCGTGGAAGCCAGTGTCAAACATGAAGCGGGTGGGCCATGGAAACAGTCGTTGTGGTCTCCGGCTTCACCGAACCTATACGATATCGAGTTTGTGATGTACGAAGATGAGAAGGAAATCGATCGGGTGCATTCCTATTTCGGCATGCGAAAAATATCCATTGAAAATGGGCAGATTCTGCTAAATAATTCTCCATTGTACCAAAGACTGATTCTGGATCAGGGCTATTGGACGGAGAGCCATTTGACCCCGCCTTCAGTGGAAGCACTGATTGAGGATATCGATAAAATTGCCGAGATGGGATATAACGGAATCCGTAAACACATGAAATTGGAAGACCCACGCTTTTTATATTGGTGTGATGTAAAAGGCATGCTGGTCTGGTCGGAAATGGCGGCGACCTTTGAGTTCAATGATGAGGCTGTTACCCGTTTCACCAAAGAATGGCTGGAAATTGTACCACAGCAATACAATCATCCCAGCATCATTACCTGGGTTCCGTTTAATGAATCGTGGGGAATACCTACGATAGCCCACGAGGTGAGACAGCAGCAGTTTACGCAATCCATCTATCATCTGACCAAGGCCATCGATCCCTATCGCCCGGTTATAACCAACGACGGATGGGAGCATACGGTATCGGATATTTTGACACTCCATGATTATGTGGAGTCAGGAGAAGCTTTTTCGGAACGGTATCAGGATAAGGACATCATCGTAAATAACAAAACCGCTTCCAATCGATGGAAGTTTGCTTTTGCCGAAGGTTACCACTATAAAGGGCAACCCATTATCATCAGTGAATTCGGCGGGATTGCTTTCCAATCGGATAAAGGCTGGGGTTATGGCAATCAGGTGGACTCAGTTGAAGCCTTTATCGAACGGTTTCGTTCCATCACCGAAGCGATCAAAGCTGTTCCCTATATTTCGGGATATTGTTACACACAGGTCACGGACGTGCAGCAGGAGATTAATGGTCTGTTGACGGAAGATCGTCAGCCGAAAGTACCGCTGGAAGTCATCCGCAAAATCAATCTGGCATGAAGCCTCAAGCATACATTACAGAGTCATGGGGAACAGGAGTGTAGATCACAATGTTACGAGAAGATTATCCACGACCGCAATTTGTGCGACAAAACTGGATGAGTCTGAATGGGTAATGGGAATTCGAATTTGATGACGATCATCGTGGACGTTCAGAAAAATGGAGCGAAGGTACCCAAACGTTCAGTCGTCGCATTTAGGTTCCGTTTGCCTTTCAAAGTCAGCTTAGCGGTATTGAAGATCCGGATTTCCACGACAACGTCTGGTATAAACGCACATTTGAAATTCCGGATGGGTTTATAGGCAAACGTCTGCTGTTGCATTTCGGAGCCGTGGACTATGAAGCTTCTGTCTGGGTCAATGGACAGCTTGCGGTTCTCGGCATGAAGGGGGACACACCCCTATTCATGCCGAGATTACAGACGTTTTGCAAGAGGGAACCAATGTATTAACGGTGCAAGCGCTGGATTACAGCAAGGATGTGACGTTACCCCGCGGAAAGCAATTCTGGCAGGAACAATCCGCACAAATATTTTACACTCGTACGACTGGCATATGGCAATCGGTATGGTTGGAGGCTGTGGACCCAATCCACTTGCAGAAAGTGCGCATGACCCCGGATGTTGACCGGAACCAAATAAATGTTACTTCTTATGTTCATGGGACACTGGATGCGCGGGATGTCAGACTTCGTGTACAGATTTCCTACCAGGGGGAGGAGCTAACTGCGGATGAGTACCGGATCAGTGCCAAGAAAGAGAGTCGCACCATTGGACTTCCCAGGTAACCTTCTCCACTAAAAATACGCCGTATCTCATTCCGAGATATGGCGTTTTATTTGTTACCACTGGTCGGAATATTTGATAATATGTAGAGAGCCTGAATCAATACGAGAGAGAGAGATCTAGGAGGTAGACAATAGTCCATGAATCTTATATTTCCGCTAGTTAGCACATCAGAAGAGGTCGCAGGACTGTCCCGATTGGCCTCAGTAATTTGGCAAGAATATTATGTGTCCATCATTACTCTTGAGCAAATTGATTACATGATCCAAAAATACCAATCCGAATCAGCCATTACTGAACAGATTTATCAACAGGGATATGAATATTATTTCATCCAACGTGATGACTCTCCTGTCGGATATATGTCTGTTAAACAAGAGGAGGGTAAGCTGTTCCTAAGTAAATTTTATATTGGGAAGGAACACAGGGGACAGGGCTACGCCAGCCAAGCGCTCGCTTTTCTGGAGCAATTATGTATAGAACAAAGTATGAACCTGATCTGGTTGACTGTAAATCGTCATAACGAATCAAGTATTGCTGTGTATGAGAAAAAAGGATTTCAGACGGTTCGAGAACAAGTTGCTGATATTGGCAATGGATTTGTGATGGACGATTTTGTGATGGAAAAAGAAATCATCGTTTCTTAAACAAAAGAGACAATTTGCGCATACTAACATAATGTCAGATGTCGAAACACATGCATCGTCACGCTGAAGAAGTCGCTTAACTGGCGGCTTTTTTGGTTTGAAAACAATGATTTTGGAATGATTATGATAAATGAAAGCCCTTTCTTTATTCTATGATATACTACGTTGTAACCGGCATACCATAAATAACGAAGATTTCCCTAATCTCTATATCCTCTTACTTTCACTCGTAAAGGAGATGTCATGATGTTTAATGTTCTTGTTGTTGACGATGAGTGTGTTCAAAGAGAAGGAATTAAGAACTTGATTGCTCATTATGGCTTTCCTTTTCACATCATGGAAGCGGAGAACGGAAAGACCGCGGAACGGATTCTGGTTCAAAATGCAATTGATATCCTGATCACTGACGTCAAGATGCCACTCATGGACGGACTGGAACTTAGCAAGCAAGCACGCAAAACGCAGCAGAACCTGGATATTGTCATTTGCAGCGGATATGATGAATTTGAATATGCCCGCAGTGCCATTCGACTGGGTGTCGTGAATTATTTGCTTAAACCACTGGAAAAGGAAGAGTTTTTGCAGGTCATGGTGGATATCACAAAACTGAGCCCGAACGGCGGGCAGTCTGAACCTGAATCCATGGAAATGAAGGTTATTCTGCAGGTTAAGGACTACGTGAAGGATAATCATCAGAAAGATATTTCATTGTCTGAAGCGGCTCATGATGTGTATCTGTCACCAGGATATTTAAGCATTTTGTTTAAAAAAGAAACCGGGGAGAACTTCTCGAAATATTTGACGGATTACCGGCTGAACCGCGCAAGTCATTTGCTGGTTCACTCGAATATGAAAATCAATGATATTGCGGTGGCTGTCGGCATCGACAACCCTTCCTACTTTGCCAAGCTGTTCAAAAACAAGTTCGGCATCAGTCCGTTACAGTTCAGAGAGTGCGGGGTGCTTCATGATCGGGTGGATCAAGAGCAGATTCAATGATATCCGATTCCGTAACAAGCTGTTGCTTTCGCATCTGGTCATTGCGCTAATTCCGATTCTTCTGCTTGGACTGCTCTCCTTCATTCAATCCTATCGTATTCAGATGAAAGAGCTGCGAAGTGAAGCGGAAGCAAGCCTGGAGCAGGTGGCGAGCATCATGGATTACAAAATCAACCGGTACAATACGCTGAGCGAGTTTATGGTACTTAATCGAGACTTCTCGCAAATATTTACCAAAGATTACGATGATAATTATTATAATATGTACCTGGATCTTCGTGACATTATGGAACCATTGATCTCAAACATCAAAATGATGGACGATAATATTGAAGGGATTACCTTCTATACTTCCGGAGAGCTTCTCGGTATTCGCAATAATATATTGCCAATCGGGGAGTTCAGGAGCAAAGCGTGGTACGACGGTTTCCGAGGCAGACGCTGGGTTGTGGATGGAGAGAAGCTCTATCTGGTTCAGCAGTTGATCAGTAATCCGAAAGACAGCAATTTTATGGTGATTTCCATTCAGCATGACAGCATCTTTGGAGATCTGGATAATCTGTCTGAGCATGTGTCCGTTCATATCGAAGACTCGGATCGGCATGTCATTTTTCAGGAAAAAAGAAAGCGGAATGCTGCAGCCGAATTGGAGAAAAGGGAGCCCAGCGATCTGAGCCTAAACCGATCACTTGCCAGCAATGGTTGGACGATCCACTATGATCTGCTGAATACCAATGCGTACGCGAATGCGATGGGCATTTTTCAAATTACGCTGTTTGTCATTTTCCTCAGTTTGATCGTTACTTTTCTGTTCATCTATATTATCTCCAACAACTATACGCGCCGAATTCTTCGTCTGAAATACAAGGTTGACAAGGTGGAACGGAACAATCTGGATGTGATCATTCAGAGTTCATCCCGGGATGAATTCGGTGAGCTGACGAACGGCATCGGTAAGATGCTGAGAAGAATCAATAGTCTGATCTCACAGGTATATCATGCCGAGATCGCCAAGAAGGAAAGTGAATATAACAGGCTGATCAGCCAGATTAATCCCCATTTTCTGTACAATACACTCTCATTTATCCGGTGGAGGGCCGAGAATAAGGCAGATATTGAAACAAGTTATATGGTATCGGCATTAGCCCGTTTCTACAGAACGACATTGAACCAGGGGAGATATATGACCACGATAGAGGCTGAAACCCAGCATATTAAGGCATATCTGGATCTGCAGCTCATTATGAACGATGGTCTGTTTGACGTGGATTACGATATTGATGAAGAGTTGCTGCAAGCTGAAGTGATTCATTTTGTTTTACAACCCATTGTGGAAAATGCCATTAAACACGGTTTTGTAGAGCCGGATGCGACGGATTACTGCATTCAGATTACGATCAGCCGGGTGAGTGAAGGTATAAAATTAGCTGTAATGGATAACGGCGCAGGCATGACGCCTGAACAGATCGCGCGGTTGCTAACCAGTGAAAATGGGGGATGCGGCGTGAGGAACGTAAATGACCGAATCAAGCTGTATTATGGACAGGATTATGGACTCGCCATTCGAAGTAAGCCGGCGCACGGAACAGAAGTGTCTATGGTGATCCCGAAGTCTTAAACTTAAGGAGTTATACAAAAATAAACGCAAGAAATGAAGGCGGTTGCTGCGGCAGCCGCTTATTTTGTTTCCCACACAAGTAATTACACGGTGGGAGAAAAATGGAGGTCATGAAAAAAGTGATACATATCCGAAAAAAATTGCATATACGCCAAAATTGAAAACGCATACAATTTGGTTATTCAAGCAAATCAAATGAAGGGGATGACGGGATGAACAAACGCGGTAAGATCGCTTCACTGCTGCTGGCCTGTATGGTGCTGGTTGTACTCAGCGGTTGCAGTGGGGGCAACAGTGAGAACACACATCCCCAAATATCAGAGCAAGACTACGAACCTTACGGCAAATACGAGGCCCCAGTGGAATTCACAATTGGTCGCAATACCAATCACGTGAATAACTTGCCTTCAGGGGATACCATTGAGGACAATTTGGCCACGAGATATGTAGAGGAGCGAGTGAACGTCAAGGCCAAGGTAGCTTGGGAAACAGAAGACATGGATCAGAAGCTTTCTTTATCCATGACCACGGGTGACCTGCCGGATGTGATGCTGGTCAGCCGCGAAATATTTAACCAGCTGGTAGATAATGATCTGATCGCCGATATGACAGAGGTTTACGAGAAGACTGCATCCGAAGGTGTGAAGAACATCTATGGCTCCTATGGGGATTTGCTGCTGGATCAGGTAAAGGTGGACGGAAAAATCATGGGACTTCCGATGACGAACATCGGAAACCAGCACCAATTACTATGGGTCCGGAAAGACTGGGTAGATAAGGTGGGCGCGAAGCTGCCGGAATCCGCCCAGGACGTGTGGAATCTCGCCAGAATGTTTGTGGAAAAGGACGTATCGGGCACAGGCAAGACGGTGGGCATGGTGATGGATTCCAATGCGATGAACTTTACCCCGATATTTGCTGCGCATGGTGCCTTTCCGATGAACTGGATCGAGAAAGATGGTCAAGTAGTTTACGGCTCAGTTCAGCCGGAAATGAAGCAAGCGCTGGCAGAAGTCAGTGCCATGTATAAGGAAGGTTTGATTGATAAACAATTTGCTGTCCGGTCGAGTGAAGAGAAAGAGGCACTCGTTATTAACGGACAGGCGGGAATGGTTTTTAATCCATGGTGGATCGGCTATACGAACTACAAAGACTCCATCAAACAAGATCCGGATGCAGTCTGGGTTGCCGTATCGGCACCACTGGATGAGAACGGCAAGTTCAGAACCATTCGGCAGGATCCTGTAGGGGGAGGGATCGTCGTGGTGAACAAGAACTTTGCCCACCCGGAAGCGATCATGAAATCAGTTAACCTCACGACGGATTTCCTTTATTCCTTAACTGAGGATGCGATTAATTACAAGAAGGAACATCCCGATGAGATGCTGACCGATGCAAGCCGCTGGAACAACGATCCGACACAAATTCCGATGCAAGTTGATTATGATGATGTGTTGAAGCGTTATTACGAAGATTTAATGAAAGCCGATGAGACCGGAGATGCTTCCAAAGTTCAGGAAGACCGGGTCGTTTCATTCAAGGCTTATCAGGAATTCAAGGAGAAAGGAAATGCCATAGATGTAAACACATACGGCGAATACCTCTCACGGATTGAAGGACAACGTGAAGCAAATAGCCCCAATCTGGAAGTGACTCCTGCCGGTTTTTACGGAACAACGGAGACCATGAAGCTGAAGTGGGCGAACCTGCAGAAGCTCGAGGAAGAAACGATCCTCAAGATCATTATGGGCCAAGCTCCGGTAGACGAATTTGATACGTTTGTCGACAGATGGAAACGCACTGGTGGAGATGAGATTACGGAAGAAGTCAAAGAGATGAGCAAAAGGTGAAAATAAATGGAGTGAAGTACGAGCGCAATGTTGCGGAGGCCTGGTACCAGACTTCCGCAAGCGCTTTTACCGATAAGACCTGCCTATAGACGTGCAGGATGGAGGTGGAACGGACAATGGCGCAAGTGGAAACGACGATACATCCGCAAAGGGAAGTGCGCTACCCAGGCAAAAAGAAACGTAAGAGTTTTGACGAGATAACCTACCATTTTATGCTGCTGCCCGGCATGGTCATGCTATTCATTTTTTCCATTGTGCCTATGTTTGGTGTAATCATGGCCTTTCAGAAGTTCATTCCTGCCAAAGGCATATTCGGCTCCAAATGGGCAGGACTTAGCAATTTCACCTATATGTTTCAACTGCCGGACGCGAAGCAGATTTTTATCAATACATTGGTCATTGCGGTTGGGAAAATTGTGCTTGGATTGATTGTCCCGATTGTATTCGCCCTTCTGCTTAATGAGGTGCGGCTGAAGGTATTCAAGAGTTCGATTCAAACCATTGTTTATTTGCCGCACTTTATGTCCTGGGTTGTTCTGGGTACGATGCTCACGATGATTTTCTCCTTTGACGGGATGATTAACAATTTCCTTGAAATCCTCGGTCTGGAGCGGATTATGTTTCTGGCGAGCAATGACTGGTTCAGGCCGCTGCTTATTGTGACGGATACCTGGAAGGAATTTGGTTATGGAACCATCGTTTATCTGGCTGCATTAACGGCAATTAACCCTGCCTTATATGAATCTGCTGCAATGGATGGGGCGAATCGTTGGAAACAGACGCTAAACATTACGCTGCCAGGCATGTTCCCGACCATCATCCTTCTGGGTACGCTAAGTCTTGGCAATGTGTTGAATGCAGGATTTGATCAGGTATTCAACCTGTACAATCCGCTCGTATATGAAACAGGTGATATTATTGATACCTTTGTGTACCGCATGGGTTTGATCAATATGCAGTATTCATTCGCGACGGCCATAGGTTTGATGAAATCGGTTATCAGCTTTGTTTTGATTGTCGTTTCGTACAGACTGGCATCAAAATATGCGGGGTACAGAATTTTCTAGGAGGGTTAGCATGATTCAATCAAAAACGCTGGGTTCCAGGCTATCCCGCCTGTTGATTATGTTTACTTTGATCCTGATTACATTCATGTCCCTGGCCCCGATTGTGAATACGATCATGGTTTCCGTCAGCAGCAGTACGGCTGTGAATGCCGGCAGAGTCTACTTTTTTCCGGTGGAGTTGAACTTCTCATCCTACGTACAGATTTTGAAAGATACGAAGTTTTGGAATGCTTTTCTGATATCCGTGGAACGGGTGCTGCTGGGGGGCGCCATTAATATGGTTCTGACCATTCTTATGGCCTATCCGCTGTCACGCAGTGTCAGACAGTTCAGATCCAGGAACACCTACATGTGGATTATCGTATTTACGATGCTGTTCAGCGGGGGGATTGTTCCCTGGTACATGGTGATTAGCAAGCTCGGATTGATCAACAGCATATGGGCGCTCGTACTGCCAGGTGCCGTTCCTGTCTTCAATGTGATTCTTCTGATGAATTTCTTCAAAGGAATTCCGAAGGAACTTGAAGAAGCCGCATTTATTGACGGCGCAGGACCAATGAAAATTTTGCTCAAAATCTTCATCCCGATCTCGATGCCTAGTCTGGCGACTATTATGCTATTTGTCATCGTCGGGCACTGGAATAACTTCTTTGACGGAATCATTCTAATCAACGACAGCTCCAAAATACCGCTTCAGACCTATCTGCAGCAGCTCAGTCTTACGCGAGATCAGATGCAGAATCTCTCCGTTGAACAGCTGCAGCAGTATAATAAAATTTCTAACACCACATTGAATTCTGCCAAAATACTGGTCTCCATGATCCCGATTCTGCTGATTTACCCTTTTCTACAGCGTTATTTAATCCACGGAATTGTTCTCGGTGCAGTGAAAGAATAATCTCATGACGAAGAAGGGATGGATTAGGATGAGAAAAAAGAAAATTGTAAGTCTGACGGTTGTACTCAGTATCATTTTGGTAACCACTATGGGTGCCAGCGGTGGAGGCAAGAATCACTATTCCCAACAAGCACAGTGGGCACAGGAGAAGCTGCATGAGTACTACTGGAACGATGAAGAAAAAATGATGAATAACGCTTATCCATCGACACCGGAAGGGGAACAAGCCCTGAATTATTGGTGGAAAGCTCATGCGGTTGATGCACTAGTAGACGGATATGAACGTACAGGAGACGAAGCGTATACGGAACGTGCGGAAGACTTGGTTCGCAGTATTATTGAACACAATGGTTCACTTCATAATGAGTTCTACGATGATATGGAATGGCTTGCACTTGCTGCTCTTCGGCTCTATGATGCGACAGGCAGTGAAGAGATGAAAGGATACGTGCTGGATCTCTGGAAGGACATTAAAACGGCCTGGTGGGAGGATGATCTGGGCGGTATGGCATGGAAGAAGGATCAGCGGTATAACCGGAATGCATGCTCCAGCGGACCAGCTTCCATCCTGGCAGCAAGGTTATATGAACGCTTTGGTGATACACAGGATCTGGAATGGGCACAAAAGATATACGAATGGGAGAAACAATATCTTGTTAATCCAGAAACGGGACTTGTAGCGGATGGTTTGGTGCTGCGTGAGGATGGCACGCTTGATGTTAATGAAGCTTGGATCTTCACATACAACCAAGGCACATTCATTGGAGCTGGTGTGGAACTCTACCGGATTACAGGAGATCAGGTGTATTTGCAAGATGCAGAGAAGACAGCTGCAGGATCTCTGAAGACTTTGACGAATGAAAAGACGGGGATCTTCAAAGAGGACGGGGATGGAGATGGTGCTTTGTTTAAAGGCATATTAATCCGTTACCTGGCGGAGTTATATGACATTGGGCATAACAAGAGTCTGAAGAAAGCGATTGATCGCAATGCAGATGCGTTACTAAAAGGCAGTCGGAAAGACGGATTATTCGGTCAGGCGTGGGGTCAACCAGCCCAGAATCCACTCCACCTGACTGCACAGCTTAGCGGTGTATTTCTGTTGGAAGCAGCTGCAAAACTGGAGGCAGGCAAACATTCCAAGCCAGAAAAACCAAGGAAATAAGAACACTTAGGTTGCATGGTTTGGACGGTTCTGATTTCTTATTGAAACGGATGGCTGATGGTACAACATTTGTCATTACGGGAGATATTCCTGCCATGTACTGAGTGCTTACTAGAAAACTAGAGACGTAGCAGTTATAAACTGCTATGTCTTTTTTTATGGGGTGAAGGTTATGAAGGATTACGGTCATGAATACGCGTAATCTGGATCATCCCACAAGTTGCGAAGCAGTTACTACGCCGCTTTATTACAAAATATCAGCCTACCGTGAGAGAGATTTTGGATCGTCCGGAGGTTGTCGGATCGGCCCATTGGGTATCAGTTGGCGGCTGCGGTTAAAGATAAGGAGTCTTCAAAGGTATGGAACTCACTGGAATCCGTAAAATACAACCATGTGTTTATCTTTGATAATTCTCTGAATAGCGCAATTATTCTGGCTGTCCGATTGGCTTCAGATTATTTCTTGAAATTGAGGGTTTGACATTAATATCGTTACATCGTATTATTACGATATAACAATTTAGGAGGAATACTTTTGAACACTCCCGCTTTCGATATCAATACTCTCAAACAGTTCGATGAACCAGCCAATCTGCTGAAAGCTTTAGCTCATCCGATCCGTTTATGCATTGTGCGTGGACTGATGTTAAAAAAGAAATGTAATGTTTCATACATGCAAGAATGTCTGGACCTGCCCCAATCAACCGTATCTCAGCACTTGCAGAAGCTTCGCAGTGCAGGTGTTGTCGCTACTGAGCGGAATGGTCTCGAAGTGAATTATGTTCTTGCCGATCAACGGATTGAACAGATTATTATTACTTTGTTTGGAAAGGAAGAATGTGAATCATGAGTAAAAAAGTACTGATTGTTGGAGGTGTAGCTGGTGGTGCATCTGCCGCTGCACGTCTGCGCCGTCTGGATGAACATGCCGAAATTATAATTTTTGAGAAAGGCCCCTATATATCATTTGCCAATTGCGGCTTACCTTACTACATTGGTGGCTCCATTGAAAATCGAGAGCGTCTGCTGGTACAGACTCCAAAAGGGATGGCGGATCGTTTTCATATAGATGTGCGCACAAGAAGCGAGGTCGTTGCAATTGATCCGCAGAAACGTTCCGTTCGGATAAACAGTCAGGAGCGGGGGCAATATGACGAAAGCTACGACGAATTAATTTTGTCTCCCGGTGCCAAACCGATCATTCCTGATTTGCCGGGTATAGATCATTCACTCATCTACACCGTTCGGAACATTCCTGATATTGATCGGATCAAAGCACAAATAAATTCATCTAACAACCAGTCAGTAATTGTTATAGGCGGTGGATTTATTGGTGTTGAAATGGCAGAAAACTTAAAGGAAGCCGGATTGGACGTGACGTTAATCGAGGGTAATGGACAGCTACTCACCCCATTTGATCCTGAATTGGCAGCATCTTTGGCACAGGAAATGGAGCAGAATGGTGTAAAGTTGCTATTCTCCAAGCGTGTTCAGGCATTTCATTCTCTAGAGAAGGGCATTGGAGTAAAGCTTGCTGATGATCATGTTCTGACAGCGGACCTGGTTATTCTTGCGATCGGGGTAACGCCGGATACATCTTTCCTGCATGACAGCGGTATTGCCCTGGGTACACGTGGACATATCATTGTTAATGAAGCTCTGGAAAGCAGTGTGCCACACATCTATGCTGTTGGTGATGCCATCGAAGTAACTGAAACCATTCACGGTACGAAGACAGCTATTCCGCTTGCTGGACCAGCCAACAAACAAGGAAGAATTGTTGCTGACCGAATTGCCGGATTAAATTCCACTTATAAAGGAACACAAGGGACATCCATTATTAAAGTTTTTGGAATGACAGGTGCTACGACAGGCAGTAATGAAAAAACACTGCAGCGTCTCGGCGTGGAATATCGCTCTGTAATTGTGCATCCTGCCTCACATGCATCGTATTATCCCGGTTCCACCGCGATTACTCTGAAACTGCTGTTTACTCCGGAAGGTATAATTTTAGGAGCACAGGCCGTTGGATATGACGGAGTGGATAAGCGGATTGATGACATTGCAGTAGCCATTCATTTTGGAGGCCACATCGGAGATTTGGCAGAGCTTGAACTGAGTTACGCACCACCTTATTCATCTGCAAAAGATCCGGTAAATATGGCCGGCTATGCAGCAGAGAACATCCTGGCTGGTCGAGTTGAGACATTCACCTATGATCAGCTGTCCGAACGTGAGCCGGAGCAGTCAATCCTGCTGGATGTTCGCAGTGAGTTGGAGCATCACAATGGGAATATTCCGGGTTCTATCCATATCTCAGTGGATGAACTTCGCAACCGGTTAAATGAACTAGATATCTCCAAAGACATTTGGGTATACTGTCAGGTTGGTCTGCGTGGTTACACGGCTTCACAAATTTTGCGACAGCATGGCTTCAGCGTTAAAAACTTGAGTGGGGGTTACAAAACATATCGTCAAGCCCAGTTTAAGCCTGCACCCATTTCTTCTATCAATCATGGTCCGGTCCAATCGACTTCTGAACAGCCACAACGCATCGATCATGAGTTGAACGTATGCGGTTTAAGTTGTCCGGGCCCATTAATACAAGTGAAGCAAAAGATGGATCAACTGTCCGATGGAGAGAACTTGAGGGTAAAAGCTTCCGATCCGGGATTCTACGAAGATGTGAAAGCATGGGCAACCATGTCTGGTTCGACGCTCTTACAGCTGGAACGCTCCAAAAGCGGTACGATTGAGGCTGTTATGACCAAGAATGCTGCACAATCTGTTATGGATTCTCCTAACATCGATCCTGCAAGCACAATGGTGGTCTTCAGCGGCGATCTGGATAAAGCCATTGCGTCTCTAATTATTGCGAATGGGGCAGCAGCCAGCGGACGTAAAGTGACCATGTTTTTCACATTTTGGGGATTGAATGTGATTCGGAAACATCAGACACAATCTATATCCAAAAATATGATCGGCCGGATGTTTGATATCATGTTACCACGCGGTAGCCAAAAACTTGGCATGTCCAAAATGAACATGCTTGGTGTTGGTCCAAAGATTATTCGTGGTCTGATGAAAAATAATAATGTTCCTTCATTGGAAGAATTGCTACAGTCCGTTATCGCACAAGGGGCTGAGCTGGTAGCCTGCCAGATGTCCATGGATTTAATGGGCATTCAGCGGGAAGAGTTAATAGACGAAGTTACCATTGGTGGGGTAGGTTACTATCTGGGACAAGCATCCCAAGCGAATCATAATCTATTTATCTAAATTCGATTGGTAGTTTGTCCCAATTCATACGAATTCATTGATGGATCATATTTCTGCGGTACTGGTAGGGCGTAACCCCGTATTCCACTTTGAACAACTGGATAAAATATTGATTTTTTCTGTAACCGACCATTTGCGCTATATCGTTTACACGGAGTTCAGAGTCTTGTAACAGTCGGGATGCTTTCTCCAACCTTTTCCTTGAAATGTAGTTTGACACATTTTCTCCTGTCTCCTGTTTAAACAGTTTGGAGAGGTAGACAGGATGGAGATGTGCAACTTTTCCCAGTTCATCCAGACTAAGGACGTGTGAAAGATGATCTTCAATGTACGTTTGCACTTTGTCGACGATGGTTTGAATGGACATCTGTTTATTGTTTCTGATCTGGTTGACCCGATCGAAGAGGGTTGACCATAGTTCATCAGGATCTTGTAACCGATTAAATATCCATTCTGCGGTTTCAGATGCATTCCGATTCTTATCTGCTAGATATACATAAGAGATGGTCTCCATAAGAAAGATAATCTTTTGCTTTCGAAGATGGATTCGATCATAGGTTTTAATAATGTTTCCGGCTGACTCCCAATCACTGCATGAAGAAAAGTTTGGAATCGTACCCATGAAGTCGTCAGAGTGTACGTCCTCACGGAGAAAGAACCCATAGAACATGTGTCGGGTCATGTTTCGATCGGTCAACGAAAAGGGAGAGGATATGATAGAGTGCACCAGTGAGGTTGTTAGTTTCCCAGCAATCTCTTCTGGAACAAAAGCGATTAGTCGGGTGCCCGCTGTCCATACGAGACGATCCAGTTTGTCTCCGACAGCACGTTTTATATCTTCCTCATGCTCTTCTGTGAAACCGTCCATTTTGAAGCAGCACAAACGACGGCCTCCTAAAAATTCAGTATAATCATCATACTCCTTCTTTAAGGTTTCGTTTTCTCCAAGAAGCGAAAGCAGATACGCCAAACCATCGAAGTTCTCCCATTCGACGGGTTGAACAGGGCGTGTCTTTATAATATTTTTGATGGCTTTAGACATGGCTTTCTCCACATCATCTTTGTCTACAGGTTTGAGCAGATAGTCGAGTGCACCTAAACGGATTCCTTGCTGCGCATATTCGAATTCGGAATAGCCGGAAAGGATGATCACTTTGGTTGGCAAGCTATGTTGGTGAATATGTTGAAGCAGATCAATACCCGAGACCTCAGGCATTCGAATGTCCGTAATTAGAATATCGATGTGGTGTTGATTCAATATGTCTCTGGCTTCAAGCGAATTGGTTGTTGTCTCAATCTGATCGATACCGTAGGTTTTCCAATCAAGCAAGTGTTTCATATACTCAACAACGTAATGTCCGTCATCCACGATTAATAATCGCATTCGTTTTCTCCTCTCTCTTCAGGAATGTAGATGAGCAGCAAGACAGATAAGCCACCCCAATCATTGGTAGAAAAATGTAAACCACTACGTTCACCATACGTGTTTTTCAGACGTTGATTCACATTCCAGAGCCCTACGCCGCTTGTTCCTTCGGGCGGGATATCGCTCTCGATCCGAGCCTCCAGGCTACGGATATCGTCCAGCGAAAGACCTTTTCCGTCATCGGATACCTTGATCGTTATCGCAGAATCTGCCTGTTGTACATCAATTGACACCTGATGTGCACCTTGTTGTCCTTCAATTCCATGTTGGATGGCATTCTCAACCACTGGCTGGATCATCAGCGGCATGAGGGGAAGGGAGGCCAGTTCTGAAGGCAGGTCAATACTGTACTCCATTTTTTTACTGAGAGCCATAATAATCAGGAAATGTTCCGCAAATTGGAGTTCGCCTTCCAGCGTGACTTCATGCCGGTCCAATTTGGTTAAATAACGATAATATTCAGCTAGATGCTTACTCATGCGCATGACAGAATCAGGTGAAAACTGGGCCACCGACATGATGAAAAACAAACTGTTGTACAAAAAATGAGGATTAATCTGAGCTTGGAGTTGTTGAAGTTCCGCACTTCGTCTGAGTTCCGTTTCAGTCTTCAATGACATGAACAGATCCTGGATTTCGGTAACCATATGGTTAAAACTTCTGAATAAGCTATAAAACTCTTTCCCGGTATTTTCGGTAATACGCGTGTTGTGATTGCCTTGCTCAACCTGTGAGAACTTTCTCTCGAGCAAACGGATATTACGGTAATAGTTCCGGTAAAACGTAAAGATCACAACCAGACCAAGCGTGAAAACGGCTAGAATGCTGGCAAAGAAAACTTTACGATTGCGGTCAAGCGGTTGCAGAAAATCATTCGTCCGTGTATATGTAATCAGGTAGGCGTCAATCGATTCAATATATCGGGAAAGAACATAGTAATCGTCCGAATTGGTATGATAATCATATTTTGAAGTTACTTCTGGCTGGGGTGAAATCATCCTGGTAACCGCTTTCAAAAGATCGTTTTCGACTTCTTTCTCACTCCATAACTGCTGAGGATTAAACAGAAAAAAAGCATTTGAGCTGTCGTTGTTCACGGCCTTTTTAAGCAGACTTTTCAAATAATCCGTATTCAGCTTTACACCAACGACGTACTGCGTCGGTTCATTTTCCCCAGATTTTTGGATGTAAGGATAGAGGGAGAAGTAATACAAACTGTTACCGACGATTTGCCATCCCCGTTGATGAACATCCTTGAACGGAAGTCTCGCTTCCTGTGTATTGTTGGTGGATAGAAACGTTTCTTCGGACTTCCAGTATATGCCGATGGATTCAATGGATCGACTGGAAAGAAGTGTTTGTCGCAAGCGATCCACGATATCATTTTTCTTCATTTGGGAATCGTAATTGCTCAGTTCAATAACGTGCCTCTGATAAAACCGGACATCACTGTCAGCCGCATACTGAACCCCGTACATATTTGCCTCGTAGATAATCCCGTCCAAAATACCTTTCACATAATCAAGCTGATTTTTGGAGGCACCGATCAGATTTGCCTCAAGTGTCTTGGAGCTCAATCGGTTCATCACGAAAAACAAACTCAACGTCAGCAGCAGAAAAAAAACAAAAAAATAGAAGAATCGCTTCATATACATTTTTCGGATCATATGCGTTTCCTTTCATATCGCAAGACGTAGAAGTTTAAATTCCTATCGGATTAACTTTAATATAAGCCAAACCTTCGAAAAGCGGAAGGGCAGCATCTGCTATAAATGAAAGCGGTTTAAAATTGATTCAGGATGAGGTGATGATCTTGAAATTTTGGCATTTTGGAGTGAAAGCGCTTTTGTTAAGCTTAATTACGAGGATTACATTCGAAGAGCCAACATAGAGGAGGTATGCAACATTAACGAGACTGTGCCCGTCGGATCTGCAAAAAAAACACAACCAAAGATTCCCCGGCGAACTTCATTCAAAAAGGAAATCAAGAAAAGCTGGCCTTTGTATGTACTGTGTATTCCCGCTTTTGTATTTGTCTGCATCTTTTCTTATGGCCCGATGGTAGGTTTGCTCATGGCATTTCAGGACTACAAACCATGGCTGGGCATCGGAGGTTCAAGGTGGATCGGGCTAGATAATTTCGAACGAATTTTCCAGTATAAAGAAGCAACGCAAGCCATAATTAATACACTGATCATTGCCGTTTCCAAAATAATCGTCGGTATTATCGTTCCGATCGTCATGGCTATTCTGCTGAGTGAAGTCCGAAATATGGGCATTAAGAAAAGTGTACAGACTCTGGTGTATCTGCCGCATTTCTTGTCCTGGGTCACGGTCGCGGGGTTAATGATCGACATTCTCGGATTAGACGGGGGAATCAACCACATCTTAACAAGGGTTTTCGGCAACGATCCCATTTACTTCTTGGGTGACCCTGATCTGTTTCGGTTCACGGTTGTGGTCAGTGATGTGTGGAAGAGCTTCGGCTTCGGCATGATTGTCTATCTGGCGACCATTGCGGGAATTAATCCTTCCTATTACGAAGCGGCTGAGATCGATGGTGCCACACGCCGGCAGCAAATTCGATACGTCACCTTGCCTAGCATGTTGCCCATGATCATCGTCATTTCTACACTGAGTCTGGGGAATATTCTGGACGCGGGTTTTGATCAAGTCTTCAATCTGTATAATCCGCTAGTCTACAGTACGGGAGATATCATTGACACCTATGTCTACCGTTCATCCTTGTTAAACGGACAATATGGATTCGGGACCGCTGTAGGACTATTTAAATCGGGGATCAGTCTGATCTTGATCGTCGTCTCTTACAGGCTGGCCTACAAATACGCCAATTACAAAATATTCTAACAAGGAGGGAGATGAATCATGTACCATAAGACGACAGGCTATAGAGTATTCTCATATTTTAATTACGCGTTTATGATACTGGCTGGTCTGGCGTGTTTTCTTCCACTACTTCATCTGTTGGCACAATCACTAAGCAGTAAAGCCGCCATAAGCGGTAATATGGTGTCATTTTGGCCGGTCGGGTTCAATGTGGATGCCTATATCAAAACGTTCAACAATTCCAATTTCAACGGTGCCATGCTGACATCCATCATTCGAACGGTTCTGGGTACTTGCATCAGCATGTTCATCCTGATCTGTGCAGGTTATGCCCTGTCCAAGGAATTCCGGGGCCGCAACATGCTCATGTGGTTTTTTATATTCACCATGCTCTTCTCAGGAGGATTGATCCCTTCTTACATTTTGATAACGGCCCTAGGATTGAAGGACACCATCTGGGCACTTGTGCTTCCGGGAGCTTTCGGTGCGTATAATCTGATTCTTCTCGTTAATTTCTTCAAAACCATTCCAAAAGCCTTGGAAGAAGCAGCATTCATTGACGGGGCGTCCTTTTTCGTAATCCTCAGCAAAATATATTTGCCGTTATCTCTGCCTGGCATAGCGACCGTATCTTTGTTCATTATGGTGGGTCACTGGAATTCCTGGTTTGACGGAATTTTGTACATGTCGGATGCGAGTAAGTATCCGCTGGCTTCGTTCTTACAGACCGTTGTCGTGCAGAGCAATATGCAAAATATGGCGATGAGCCAGTCCGAGGTGGCGGCAATGTCGGAGCAAAGTATCAAGGCAGCTCAAATTTTTGTCAGTACGCTGCCGATCATTTTGGTCTATCCTTTTTTACAACGATATTTCGTGAAAGGTATCGTTCTAGGAGCCGTCAAAGAATAGTTGTTGTGACAAAAAAATTGGATCACTATATGTGTTCAACTAACATTTACGCGATAACGGAGAGGACAGAAATAATCTGAAGAAGCGGAGCGTTCGCCTTTATCACCAGAAATTTACATTTATAAAGGTAAATCAAAAAATTCTGGGGATAACAGCGATCGGAAGGTTGTTCTGTCATCGGAGTGCCAGTGTAAATATGCAATTAGTTGAACTTATATAGAAAACAAATTGAGTATGAGTGAAGGGGGCATCTTCCATGAAGAAAAGAACTGATTTATGGAAAATGGTAAGTATGGTTATGGTATCGGCTGTTCTTGTGGTTGGCTGCAGCAAGGGGGAGAGTGCTTCCGAGACCGCACCAGCATCGGTGCTTAAGGACGGAAAATATGATCCGCCGTTTACGATCACGATCGCCAAACAACAGGATGAGAATGCTGGAAAATACATCAATGGTGAGACGTTGAATGACAATGTATTGACCCGTTGGGGCGAACAAAACCTGGGTATCAAAATCCAAACCACCCTGCTGGGAGGTGATGCTTCACAATATAATACCAAACTGCGGCTGGCACTGACGGGATCAGAGAAACTACCAGATGTTCTGCCCGTTTATGACACCATGCTGGTCAACGATCTGATCGATTCGGGACAGGTCAAAGAAATTACGGAAGACATCTCAACCTACATGCCTGATCGGATTAAAGATGTATACAAACAATACCCAACGACCTTCAATCCGGTGGTTAGAGAAGGCAAGGTTTACGGGATGGCAATCGCGCCCAATCTGACGGAAGGCGAAGTCATGCTGATCCGCCAGGACTGGTTGGACAAATTAAATTTGAAAGCGCCAACAACAATTGAAGAGTTTGAGCAAGTCATCGCGGCGTTCACCAATGAGGACCCCGATGGGAACGGCAAGAAAGACACATATGGCTTTACATTTTCGGGTAAAGATTCCTACAATACGGGCTGGGTTAGCGATCCGGTCATGATTTTCAGCGCATACACGGGCAAGCACCTTCCAAGACAATGGCATAACGACAACGGCAAACTCACCTATGGATCTGTGGCTGATGGCAACAAAGAGGCACTGGCCAAGTTGCGCGATTGGTATGCAAAAGGGTATTTGAACAAAGAATTGGCTACTCAAGGCGCCTGGGACGCACTATCCGATTTCACGGAAGGGAAAGCAGGCATCATCATTGGTCGTCCTTGGCTTTACGACAGTGTGAAAGACGTGGAGAAAAATGTGAATGGTGCGAAAATTAGTGCTTACCCGACCATTCAAGGCGTGAACGGCGATAAGACCTATCAGTCCGCACAGTTGAACGATGGCGTGTTCATGTTTAACAAGGACTTTCAGAACATGGAAGCCTTCTTCCTGTACTACGATAAAATGTACGATGCTGCGTTCAGCACGGGAGATTTCAAATACGGCTACGCTCAGGGATACGATTACGATATCGTCAATGAGGAAGTCACTTTCGATCCAACGAAATTCAATACGCCATTAGAGGCTGTGCAAGGCGTTGGGAAAATGGCATTTACCAAAAATACACCGAGTGTTGACGGTCCCGGCAAATCGTACTTCGATCTGGCGAACGGTGTCGAAGCCGACACAGGCGTCCTCATTCAGAGCGCTTCAAAGGATCAAACGACACAGAACGGATACCGGATTTCGTATGAAAACAGGGATGTTTTGCTGCCAAATGAGTTTAACGGTCCACCAACGCCGACGATGCAAAATGTGTGGGAACAGTTGACCACCATGGAACAAGAGACTTTCACCAAAATCATATATGGCAATGAGCCACTTGAAGCATTTGATACCTTTGTCAAACAGTGGCATGAAAAAGGCGGAGACACCGTTATCGAAGAAGTTAACGAATGGTACAACCAAGCCAGCGAGACAGATGTAATGACACTGATGAATCTGAAGTGAAATCAAGTTTCAACCAAGATCAGCCTTCCGGCAACAGGAAGGTTGGTCTTCTAAAAAAGGAGATGATGAGACATGATCAAAGGTAAATCGTGGATTGCTATCGCCATTGCATTGATGTTGTTAACACTCCATTTAACGTCCTCAGCTCAGACCGTTCACGCTGCCGCTGGCGAAGAGACCCATATTGCTGCAACACTGTTTGTATTGAAGAACGAATCCGAAGTATCCAATGCCAAAATCCATTGGGCACCTGTAACGGGAGCCACAGCATACGAGTTGTACAGATCCGAGAACAATGCGCCCTATACTTTATTACAGACCTTAACCGGTATAACGACGGACGATTATGACCTCAACATAGGTAGCACGTACAAATACCAAGTGAAAGCATATGGGGGAACTTCCTCAATTGCCTCCGCTGTCTCATCAGAATATACCCCTTACACTCTTCCAGAAAACCTCACAACTTTTGATAATACAACGCAATCAACGCTCATGCTTCCGAATGAACTAAAAGTGGGGGATACCTACTACAGATTCAATTTCGTACAAAAATCATCAGGCGGTTTTGGTGAAATGATTCAACAGACATCAACGGATGATATCACTTACGGTAACGACAAAGTGGTTCTTTCCTACACGGATCATCCCGATCTGGCGAATTCTAAATTTGAGGGGATTAATATCCTATACCATGCGCCCACGAACAAATTCGTTTTTTGGGCTCACTATGAAAACAGTACAGACTACACACTTGCCAGGGTATCTGTAGCTTCGGCTACGCCTGGAGAAAACTTTACATTTCACAAAAGCTTTCGACCGGAAGGAAACGAGTCCAGAGATATCTCCATTTTCAAAGATGACGATGATTCGGCGTATCTGATCTCTACGGCCAATAATAATTCGGACACGATTTTGTATAAATTGACCTCCGATTGGCTGGATGTGGATCATCAAGTTTCAGTTATTTACCAAAATCAACACAGGGAACTGCCCAAAATGATCAAAAAAGATGGCATTTATTACTTGTTCTCTTCCCAAGCGGCAGGTTGGTATCCGAGCATACCCTTGTATTCTTCAGCAACAAGCATAGACGGCGATTGGTCTGAATTACGAACGATTGGCAACACGTCAACCTTCTCGGCGCAGTCGGGTTCCGTCATGCGTGTGAAGCCAAACACGGGCAACAACGTGGTTATGGTTGCATATCGCTGGATGTTCGGCTGGGCAGGTACGCAAAATGGAACAACGGAGGAACGACTGCTTCCCGTTTGGTTCTCCGATGGTTACGCATTTTATGATTATTTTGATCAAGTCCTGTACAACACAAGTGATGATGTTGTCGTTCCCGTTCAGAATGGAAAACTGCTGTCGCAAGGTAAACCTGCAACAGCGCAAACGGCTACCGGAACGAACCCGGCAAGTTATGCTAATGATGGTAACTATCAAACCGAATGGATCGGCACAGGCAGTTCCTGGCCACATTGGTGGAAGGTAGACCTCGGCTCCGTTCAACAATTGAATAATGTGCAAATCTCCTGGTGGATGCAAAAAGGCTCCGAAGGTTTTTATAAATACAAAATCGAGACCAGTACGGATAATGTGAACTGGACCGTGGCATTGGATCGAACCAATAATACATCTTACGGTTTCACATCAGATACTCTATCGAGCACTGCTGCCAGATACGTACGAATTAATATGCAAAATGCGGCACTTCATAACAACCCCAACAATTGGTACACGCCAAGACTATGGGAGGTGAAGATATTTGGAACAAGTGCAGAATAATCAATTTATCAATGGTACCATCTGGAAGGATCTCAGTGGTCAACCGATTCATGCCCATGGTGGACATATGTTATTCCATGACGATTATTATTACTGGTATGGTGAAGATCGGAGAGACGATATTTATGTTAGTTGTTACCGTTCCAGGGATCTATTCAACTGGGAGTTTCGGAACCATATCCTGATGACCTCTACGCCAGCTGCACCCATTCGAGTTCGGACGAATCTGAGATTAATGAATGACAAAGGCGGAAAGGTAAATCTCGAACGACCTAAAGTACTTTTCAACGCAGTGACAAAAAAGTTCGTCCTCTGGGTCCACTATGAGAATGGTGACAATTACAATGATGCCGCGTGCGCCATAGCCACTTCTGATTTTCCAGATAGCCATTTCGTTTATCATGGCAGCTTTAATCCGTATGGTTATATGTCACGTGACTGCACACTCTTTCAGGATGATGACGGTACGGCATATTTTATTTCAGCTGCCCGAGACAATGCGGATCTTCACATCTATCGCCTTCAAGAAGATTATCTTAATGTCGAAAGTCTTGTTGGGAAGTTGTGGCAGGGGGAATATCGAGAGGCGCCAGCCGTCTTCAAGCGGAACGGGAAGTACTATATGATAAGCTCCTTTTGCACAGGTTGGGAACCCAATCAAGGAAAGTACGCGATGGCTGATACGATGGATGGTCCATGGGGGATGCTCAGCGATTTTGGCGATGAAACGACGTACCGAACGCAACCAGCATTTGTGCTGAAGCGATCAGAAGAGGAGTACCTATACTTTTCAGATCGCTGGAACGGATCGGATTACTTTCAATCCAGCTATGTGGTACTGCCCATAGAGTTCAATGGGGACATTCCGATTCTGAATCATTATTCCACGTTGTCTTTGAGAGAGGATGCACTTCTAATTCATTTTGATCGATAAATGGGCTGATGAGAAAAGACTTTGATCCTACAGAAAATGAAGGTTCAAAGTCTTTTTGAATGAATTTTATAATTGCACATCCAGCGAATAGTGATTGCGAAGTACTGATAAATGGTGGAGCTCATGTCCAGCCATAACAAATGCGATCGATCGAGCTGAAGCAGGATTCTCACTGACGATCCCTCTACAGAGCCAAGCTTCCGGCGTGAGGCGACGGAGCATAAGAATGGTTGAGCGGCGTGTGACGGCATATTCTTCGCTCAAATCGGCGAGGGTATATGTATTAAAAGGGTGGGTCTGCATAAGCACGTCCTGATCGTAGCCGGGATGATTCGCTTTGTCACCTCGGGCGATGCGAAGCAATCGGCTGCTCATGATGCGTTCGTTATCCAAAAGGTGGCCGATGACCTCTTTCACGCTCCATTTGCCTTCGGCGTAACGGTAATTTGCTTGCTCCTCTGTCAATGAAGAGAGCAAAGTTTGTACGATGTTGGCTTGCAGCTCTAAGCGTTCGATGATGTTCCCTTCAGGAACAAGCTGGATGTATCTTTCATAATAGACTGCATATTCCTCTGTAGTTGGTCTTTCAACCATGTAAATGCCTCCTTTGGGATTCGTAGCACTGGAATATATTGTAGCATATATCTTACTTCCAGCATTGAAATGGGTCCTTCCGCTTGATGGGCGGAAGGGCTTTTTCATGTGATTTGATTTGAACAGTTACATGATTTGGTTTGTACCATTTCTAATCCGTACGTCGTATCCCCTTATTTTGCACAAATTTCTCCACAACCGAAAAATCCTCCGTTACTTTTTTGAACGGCAACGTTTCCAGCACCTGTTCCCGGTAACTCTTCTTTGCAGCAGCGCTAAGACGGGAGTCAAGTATGCTGAGTATGCCAAGGTCCGTTTCACTGCGGATCAAGCGTCCAGTTCCTTGGCGTAACCGCAGAAGCATATCCGGTACAAACACTTCCATAAACGAATTCTCCGTTACAGATGCCTTATATTCATAAACAGGATCCGAAGGAACAGGGAAGGGTAGACGGAAAATAATAACTTGTGACAGGTCAGAACCCTCGATATTCACGCCTTCCCAGAATACACCGGTACCCAGGAGTACACCTTTGCTTTTCCTGAATTCGGCGATAACACTGTCCTGGGAAGATCCTTCTTTTTGAACATGGAGTGCCCATGTATATTCATTAGCCCTTGAACTCAACTTCTTATGAATGTACTTCATATCCTCCTTTGCTGAAAAAAGGACGATTGTTCTTCCCTGAGTTAGATTACAGAGTTGAACTACTTCGTTATAAGCTGCTTCAAGATAGTTTTCGCGCTGGTCATGGTCGTAATAGGGAACTTTGTTCGAAATGTACATCATGGCATGGTTGGTGTAGTCAAAAGGGGAGGGTTGGCGCTCCAGGAAATTTCCCTTATAACCGAGGGAGTGCGTCATATAAGAATATTGTTCCTCCAGCGTATCCCCGCCTTGGCACAACGTTGCTGATGTTAGGATTACAGGTACCTTGCCATTAAACAAAGTGTATTTCAGGAATTGGCTTATATCTTTGGGACAGATGCTGACCGTGGCTACTCCTTGGGGATTGCTCGCCCATAGGAGGTAGTTATCCTTTATTTTAGCCAAGACATTGCTGAGGGTAATAAGCCCATTTATGGCTTCAAAAGCGTCATCTATTTCCCGTTCGTGGCGGGAGGTCAAAATGGAAAGGCGCAGACTGAGATCTTTTAAATCGTTTAAGACTTGGTTTAACGGTATTCCTTGGATTTCCGACACTTTGATTCGGTCGTTATCCTGCTTGGCATGGTGGAGCAGATCCGCATTTACCTGTTGGAATATACGCTGGGCACATTTTTTTACGAAATTGGATTGTGAAAAAAGACCCTTATCCCCGGACTGCTTCGTGAGAAGCTGCACCGTGGTATCCAGGATGCGGCAGATTCCCCGATAAGTGAACTCAAGCGTTCTGGCATCTCGAACTTTTGTTTCCAGATTATGTGCTTCATCAATGACGATCAGAGCAGGTTGTTCCGAGATGATGCTCTTGGTTCCTTCTTTTTTCTTCATCAAATCCCGTATGAGCAGGTCCTGGTTCACGATAATAAAATCAATCTCGTGAGCTTTTGCATTCAATTTCGCTCTCATATCGTAAAACAAACATGAATTTTTATGATGACAACGTTCAAATTTGCAATCATTTACGGAAACGTTGGACCATTCGGCATCACTAATTCCAGCTTTAATATCGGCTCTTTCATCAATTTCATAATCTAAAATGCGCTGGGCAAGGGTAGATACGAAGGAGCTCGCATCATCCGGTCTGATGAGTTCCGCTGCCCTGCTTCGGCAGGCATACTGACCCATGCCTTTCCCAACAACGGAGCGAACCGTTGAAAACCCCAACCGGCTACCAATGATCCTCAAATCTTTATGTATCTGTTCCGAAAGCTGAATGGAGGATGTCGCTATAATGACTGGTTTTTGAGACATTTGATTTGTGAGCAGGCTCGGAATCAGGTACCCAAAAGACTTGCCGATTCCGACACCAGCTTCAATTATGGCGTTATGTCCATGGATATAAGCATCCGCTATATCGAGAGACATTTCTTGCTGTCCGATCCGCTCTCTAAGGCCGATTCGGGGGAACCGGTCGTAGATTCGGAAGATGGCGTTAACCAAAGAACGTTCGATTTCCTTTTTCGGTTCCCGTTTATTAATTTTATAGAGTTCAGTTAACCAATTCATAACGATCGCCCCTCTTCCGAATGATGACCTTCTTGTACTAGGTCGTGTCTCAAAACTCGCTGAAGTGCATCTTTCACCGTCTTTTCGCCCCCTGCTGCGTCACTTTCCCTTGACGTGCCCCGGCACGCCTGCGGAAAACTTCCTGGCTTGGAACGAAAATTCGGCAAAATCTGCTTCCTTCGGAGTTTTCAGACACGCCCTAAATTTTGGAGACGCGTTACCTCACAATGAAGCTGTGACGGCATTTTTTAATCTGGATACGCCTTCTTGTAATTGAATATCTGACAAATGTGCAAAGGATAAATATATACCATACTTCGTACCGTCAGATGTTGAACTGCTGACTTCTGAGTATACCACACCTTCTGACCTAGCCGATGCTCGAAAGACCTCATAAGTGGACGCATTACCTCGCCACCAGCCAAACACGTGAAGACCCGCTTCATTCTCCACCCAATCAAACCATGAAGAGAGTTGCTTGTTCAAAAGTTTGAGTAACAGATGAAATTTACGACTGTATAGACGATTCATCCTGCGCAGATGACGCTCATATTGACCGCTTGTCATAAATGCCGCTAATGCCCGTTGTTCGATCAGGTTGACGGGTCTTGGCTCGTATAATGCCTGTGCCTTTCTAAAGGTGTCTGCCAAGGTAGGGGGAAGAACCACATAACCAAGTCGTACTTCTAAAGGCAAGGTTTTTGTGAAGCTGCCCAGATAGATTACACGTCCTGCTTTATCAAGTGTTTTCAGAGGTTCAACATGCATTCCGCGATATCGGAATTCACTATCATAATCATCTTCGACAATCATGGCATCATGCCGTTGTGCCCAGTCCAGCAAGGTTTGTCTGCGTTCAAGGCTGAGCATTTCGCCAGTAGGAAATTGTCGTGACGGCGTGACAAACATCATTCGTGCTTCCCAGTCTTGGGGCACAACTCCCTGACCATCGAGATTGGCTTCAATCAACCTTGCCCCCGCAGCCAAAATGGCTTGAGAAATCCCGACATAACAAGGACTTTCCGTCACGACATGATCCCCAGGATCTGCAAGTAATTGAGTGAGTAGAGCTATAGCTTGCATGGAGCCTGCAGTCACTGCAATATGATCCGGATCGACTTGAATGCCCCGCATCCTCCGAAGATAGGCAGCAATGGCTTCTCTCAATTTCGGCTCCCCGGTTGAACTAACCATAGCAGAGGTTGTTTCCAAGTGATGCTCACGATTCCTTATCTCTGCATACAATCGATTATTCCATTCATCGTAAGGAAACTTGGAGAAATCAGGTTGGTATTTGCTAAAGTCGATCACTTGGTCGCTATCCATTCTGGAATCATCTATTGGAGCGTTGGTTTGTGCATTTCTTTGAATCGTCTGCTGTTCAAACTGCTGAATACGATTTCCCCAGGCTGATAAGTGATGCGTACAAGCTTTTACGTTGGACGCATTATTGTTCAAATCCAATTGATAAGCAACAAAGGTTCCTCTTCCATGCTCTGAATGAATGTAACCTTGAGCAGTCAACGTATCATAGACCTGATTCACGGTTCCTCTGGAAATGTGATACGTCGCAGCTAACTCTCTAGTCGAGGGTAACTTCTCGCCATGCATAAGATTACCTTCATGAATTGCATCACGAATGGCATTATAGAGAGCTTTCATCTTGGTATATTTTCGGTTCAAATATGAACTGTAAGCTACATGAAATTGCATATGCCCTCCAGAGTTATAATTGAAGTGGTACAATAAAAACCAAAAATATTGGATCTTTTTATATGACCATTCTCATTCTATACTAAATCATAGATTAGAGCGATGCCTTTATTGAAAACCACCCAAAAGTTAATAGGAGGAATACAATCATGCAAACAGGTACAGATCGTGTAAAAAGAGGAATGGCTGAGATGCAAAAAGGTGGCGTCATCATGGACGTTATGAATGCAGAGCAAGCTAAAATCGCTGAGGCGGCAGGGGCAACAGCTGTTATGGCTCTTGAGCGGGTACCTTCCGATATTCGTGCAGCTGGCGGTGTAGCTCGCATGGCAGATCCAACCATCGTTGAAGAGGTTATGAAGGTTGTATCTATCCCAGTTATGGCCAAAGCACGTATCGGTCATTACATAGAAGCCAAAGTGCTTGAATCCCTAGGTGTGGACTATCTCGATGAAAGTGAAGTTCTTACTCCTGCAGACGAAGTGTTCCATATCGATAAACATGAGTTTACTGTACCATTTGTATGTGGAGCCAAAGATTTGGGAGAAGCTCTTCGCCGTATTGGTGAGGGTGCATCGATGATTCGTACAAAAGGTGAGCCTGGAACGGGTAACATTGTTGAGGCAGTTCGTCATATGCGTCTAATTAACAGCCAACTCCGCAAAGTGCAAAACATGTCCAAAGACGAGCTGTACGCTGAAGCAAAAAATCTGGGTGTAGCTTATGAGCTGCTGCGCGAAGTTCATGAAAATGGAAAACTTCCTGTCGTTAACTTTGCAGCAGGCGGTGTAGCTACTCCGGCGGACGCAGCATTAATGATGCACCTGGGAGCAGACGGTGTGTTTGTAGGATCAGGTATTTTCAAATCCGATAGCCCTGAGAAATTCGCTCGTGCAATCGTTGAAGCTACAACACATTACACGGATTACAAACTGATTGCCGAAGTATCTAAAAACTTGGGCGCCCCGATGAAAGGGATCGAAATTTCTAAATTAGCTCCAGAAGAGCGCATGTCCAACCGCGGTTGGTAAGAGTAGATAGAACAACTGGAGTATGAATAGTGTCAAGCAAAGCCGATCAATGGATGCAAATTGATCGGCTTTTTTAGTTATTCTTGACGAAAGTAGCAAAGATGGAGAGGAGAATGCCCAGCTTTTTTAACGATTGAGAATGATTATAATTCTCATTTACGAGATTCAGCATTTGCTGTATACTGACAATAACTATTTTACATAATGCATAAATAGAAAATGAAGAATCCAAAAGGGAGAGGATTGAATGTCTACACTGTTTAAAAAAGGAATGTTATTTTGTTTTATTGCTGCACTTGTTTTTGTACTTGCAGCATGCTCCAATAGTAATGGTCGAAGCGATGATACAAACAATAGCTTACAGCAAACAACGAAAAATGTTGCAACAGATGAGGAGAAATCGGATGCAGATGTTTCAGGTGCTGCTCAAACAACGTATCCATTAACCGTTTCAAACTATACGACTGAAAATGGGACTTGGGTGGCTAAAGAACAAACCTTCGATAAGGTACCTGAACGGGTTGTTGCGAATACACAAGGAGCGGCTGAATTATTGATCCGTCTTGGTTTGACTGACAAGATTGTTGGAGTGGCAGCGCTGTTCGGCAATGTACCTGACGATATTGCTGATGAGTTTAAACAAATTCCTGTGCTGGCTGAAGGCTATGTAGGTAAGGAAGTGACAATAGGCGCTTCGCCTGACCTGGTTGTGGGGCGTGGTGGATTGTTTGAGGATGCGGATTGGGGTGTTGGTACAGTAAGCAGCTTGAATGATATGGGGATTAAAACGTACGTACAAAGCACCAGTGTTCCTGATGCATCGTTAGATAGTCTGTATCAGGATATTACTGAATTAGGTGAAATATTCAACGTGCAAGCTAATGCAGCGGCCTATATTGAGACGCTTAAAGCACGCGAGAATGCCTTGTCGGCTCGAGCTAGCGCTGAAACAATCAACTATGCATCTTTTTCGGATAATGGTGATGGAACCATTGGCATTTACAACGGAAATGGTGATACGTTTATTGAAAGTGCAATGTCATTAATCAATATGCATAATATGCTGATTAATGAAACCGGCACACTCAGTCTGGAGAAGCTAATCGAGATTAATCCGGATGCGATGATTATTTCGAGGTATGCAGGTGGTATTGATCCTGAACAGACGATTGAAAAGCTGCTTGCCAACAAGCAGGTGCAAAACATTAACGCAGTTAAAAACAAGAAAATCTACATTATTGATTTCAACAACTTCTGGGGCTACGGGGATTCCATCTTCACAGGTGTTGAAGGACTCGCTGATGATCTCGGGTTGTAATGGCAGTGTGGTTGACCCCTGAAAGTCGCTATTTTAGCGGCTTTTTTTGTTATCATGAACCAAGTTCCTGTCTCAAGCTGTTCCCGGTCAAGCCGCTGAATGATAGAGAAAATGGAGTCCAAGAATACATTCAACACTTAATATAACGGCGGGTATTGAACATAAATCATTTTATGAGATTCTGAACACTCTATTTCAAGACTACTTGACATGTGAATTGATTATCGATATAGTGTGAATCAATTCACACTTCGCATTAAGGAGTATTTATGCCAAAAAACACTTTCTTTCGTTTAGATGAAACAAGGCGCGAGGAAATATCTAATAGCGCTATGCATCTTTTTGTTGATAATCTTTACGAGGATATAACAATGAAGATGGTTTTGGATAGTTTGTCCATGCACCCCGGAACATTTTATCGGTATTTCGAAGACAAAGATGACCTTTATTGTCTCTTAATACGTAATGTGACCCAGAAAAGAGCTGCGTATTTTAATAACAGTAATGAAGATTCCCTTTTCCAGTTTTTCCTTACTGGCTTATTTGGTAACGTTAATGGCATGGTGACCGAGCCACTGAATGAGTTGGAAATCAAACTCACTGAAACACTTTTATACATTCCTGAGAACATTTTGCTTAAAGTATATCTGAATGTGCTAAAGGGAGAGTCATCCCCCTTAATCAAGGACATTTTACGCCGAATGAGGGTTGATGGATATCTCCGACCTGATATTGACGATGACCTGATTTCTTTTATGTTTGAGTCAATGCAGTTTAATTTAATCATGTTTTTTAGGGAATTCGATATTAAGGACTCTACGCTGCAACATAAGATTAGCAAGTATTTTACTGACTTTATGGGTCATGGGCTGGTTGAAGATCATAAATATTCTGAAATTGTTAGCGATCTCAAGGGGGAAAGAAAATGAAAACTTATGACGCATTTCCAGAACCAATTGGCGGCTATACTGTCGGTCGAACCCAGATGGATTTTGAGTACACGGCATCAGATGACTCAAAAAGAGAACTGACCGCGTTTGTGTACTATCCGTCCGACACTAGCGAAGGTAAGATTAATTCAACGTACATGTTTCCTGAAGTCTACGAGATGTTTAATGAGCAGCCACTTGTCACTGCGTTGAAGGATGTTTTCTCTATAGATATCAAGACCCAGTGCTACGACGACCTTGCTCTCTCCGGGAAGGAAAAGCGCTATCCGGTGTTATTCTATGTTTGCGGCGGGGGCGGTTCTCCAGAATGGGGTACAGTGATCTGTACAGACTTGGCAAGCATGGGATATATTGTGGTAAGCATCGGCCATCAGAATAGCACGATGTATAAGCGTAAAGATGGGCGACTGTTTAATGTATCCAAGGATTTTTCGGATGTCATTACAGCGTTTGGTGAAGATCCGGAGATGCTGGCGTTGGCTGGTAAGATGGAGATGCGGCCTGACGATGAAACTGCCATAGAGATGTGCCGTAACGTGCTTACACTACCGATACTTGCCAAGTTAACAGAGTATAGTGAATTACAGGCAGAAGATGTAAGGTATGTAGCCGATTATCTTTACAAACTGGACTCTGGAGAGCTGAATTCCATCTTTAAGGGCAGATTGTTGCTTGACATCGGCATGGGCATAGTCGGACATTCTTATGGAGGGCCTACGACGGCGATAGTTTGCCGGGATGACGATCGGTTCGCCTGCGGGATTGGCTTGGATAGCGGTGCGTTCGGCCTTCTTGACAGCGATCTTAAGAAACCCTTCTTGCTACTGTTTTGTGAACCTAACTATAATATGAATGCGATTATTGGCGCTAACAATAGCATGGAAACCTATTATTTCTCAGTTGATCGTGTTGCACATTTAGATTACTGTGACATCGTGTTTACCAGTGTTAATGAGGAACTCAGAGGCGAACGGGATGCTACGGAGATGAGAAATCTTGTTACAGACTATGCGAAGAACTTTTTTGATCATTACATACTGCAGAAGGCAGCAAGTGTGGAAAGTCTGGCACACGATGGTGTGGACTTGATCAAGAAGACCAGCAACAAGTGACATAACCGAGAGATTGCTGATTAATGCATGTCCAAGAGCTGGCCGTACAGACGCAGAGCCGATAACCCTATTACGCGGTTATCGGCTCTCTGATATTGCAAATTGACATCCTGGTTCCAATAACTGATGCTTATTCGGCCTTAGTCCCGCCAATGTTTACTTCGCTTGCAGGCTCCATCAACATGATATGACATTCATTTTCGGCGGAAGGCTTGATCTCGACTCCCTTGGGGACAATATACATCTCGCCCTTAGAAATCTTCACTTGCCCATCACGAAAATCAATAATCATTTCCCCTTCGAGCACAAAAAATAACTTATCGGTCTCCTCATGAACATGCCACTCGAAATCTCCATTAATCTTAACGATCTTAAATTGATAGTCATTCATTTCACCAATGAGTTTGGGCGACCAAAGATCGTTTAATTTCGAAAATTCCTCATTCAATTTAATAGCTTGATAGTGCATCGTCATTCCTCCTGTGTATTAATCCTTTATGTTCAGTATACTGATCTAAGCTTTTGTATAACATGGATGCCTATTGAAATCAGGATGGATTATTGATGAACTTCAGACGATACTCCGTAGGAGAAATACCACATTGTTTCTTAAACACTCTACTAAAATAAAAGGGGTCAGCAATGCCAACGGTCTCAGCTATCTGTTGTACAGACGCATCACTTGCCAATAACATTTGCTGTGCCATGTTTATACGATATTTCAATACATATTCTGCTGGACCCATACCTGCATGTCTTCTAAACACATAGGAAAGTCGATTTCGATTAACATTATTTTGTTCTGCAAGCGATGCGACAGTCAGACTTTGATCATAGTATTCTTGGATATAGGCAGAGACTCGTTCAAATAAAGCATCTGAATCACAGCTATTTTGCCTATGATCAACACATATTAAAGTCTCATTCAGTACATCGCGAAACAGCATCTCGGTCTGAAACCTTGAAATACCTCCGCGCTGATTATACACATGCCAAAGACGCGTGATTAATTCGATCAGACGTGGGGATTGACCCGTTGATAATTCAAAATGCTGATGGGAAAAGCTTGTCTCTTCGAGGTCCGAACTACATATTCGGTATAAAACGAGGATGTATTCCCATTCCGATCTATTAGACACAGTTTGGTCCAGTTTCATTTTCGCGCCCCCATGTACAACTTTTCCTGGTGAAAAGATATAGGGCGTACCATCAAATTGAAATTGTATTTTTCCTGTAAGTGGGAACACAAATCCAGGAAAAGAATCGGTATAGTCAGCATGGGGGACCCCGGGATTTCTAGCATATCGATATATTCCTTCGACTTGAAAAGGAATGTGTGCAAAATGCGCTGCTAACTGATTAACGTCTACTTTCACATTTCGTACCTCATTTCAAAAGTGTTTGCCGGTCATTCTAAGATCAATCGTTGTGCACCTTATTCCAACATTATTGATAACGATTATCACTGTCAACATATATAATGAAAAAGAAACCTCTTTTTTACATATGGGCAATAGAATCCATCTTGTGTTAACATGTGCACTAACTAATCCAATTGCTTGCTTGAGAAGGGGAACCCATGTCAATTCGAATAAAAATGCTGCTGTCCTTCACGGGCATGCTCGTCATAAGTCTGCTGTTCATCCTGCTTACGGCAAGTCTGTATACGATTGCGGCCACAGGGGATCTACAGAGTTTCCGTGATATCTACAAAGTGCATTATCAGATCAACCCCCTGACTGAACAGGGAGAATCGATCTTTCAAGAGATGAAGTTTCTGGCCAAAAATGACCCGGACGACCTGCAGAACAAGGTTTTGCTGCGTGAATATGACATGAAGCTTCGGGCTGAGAAGTCAGGGCTCTACGTCAGACGGGAGAATAGCCAGATCTTCGAATCGCTGACTTTCAACCAGCCAGAACTGAAGCAAGCACTGCCTGCCTATGATCTCAACAATTATCAGATTCGGAGCACCTTCAATATTGGTGAGCGATTTTACGCATATGCAAAATTTGATTTTCAATATTCAGACGGGGAACGGGGGAGTATCTTCGTCATTCGTGAGAGAAGCCCCTTTGCGGAGCTTACTCGCAAGCTCCTGCCTGTGATGTCAATCCTGCTTATCGGCGTCCTTATCATTGCGAATCTGCTCTTGTTCCGCTGGATCACGCGTAGCTTCATTAAACCCTTGAATCAACTACGAAGTTCAGCCGAGCACATTAAGGATGGCAATCTATCCTTTAAGCTTCAGCTAAACTCCAATGACGAGGTTGGTCAACTCAGCGAAGCGTTTGAGAGCATGCGGAATCAATTACAGCGCTCTTATGCGTTACGTCAGCAAGACGAAGCGAACCGCAAAGAGCTCATCTCCAACATTTCGCATGATCTCCGTACGCCGATTACCAATATCAAAGGTTATATTGAGGGTATTCGTGACGGAGTGGCTAATACTCCCGAGAAAATGGAGAGTTACGTTAATATCATTCACTCCAAAGCAGTTAGCATGGATAAGCTGGTGGATGAACTATTTTTGTATTCGAAGCTCGACTTGAACCAAGAGCCTTTCCTGTTCAAGACAGTTGATCTCGCTGATTTCCTTGAAGATAGCATTGAAGAGCTGAGATACGATCTGGAGGATAAAGGTGTTGCCCTGGATTGGAATAACCAGGTGGATGGTCCCGCCATGGCTGCTGTGGATCCGGAGAAGCTGAAACGTTCCGTTGTCAATGTGGTGGATAATGCACTCAAATACATGGAGAATGAACACAAACGATTTGAGATTACACTTCAAGCTGATGAGACATGGATTACGATGGCGTTTAAAGATAATGGCAGGGGAATACCTGAAGAGGCACTGCCTTATATATTTGAACGCTTCTATCGTGCAGAACAATCCCGCAATTCCTCAACGGGCGGAAGTGGACTTGGGCTGGCAATTGCCCGCCAAATCATTGATGAACATGGGGGCTTCATCTGGGCTGAAAGCCAGCCCAATGATGGCACGAGCATATATATCAAGCTGAAACGGCTGAGTGAAGAGAGGGACTAAGGAGTAATGGCAAACATTTTGATCATTGAAGATGAAACAACGATTGCGGAACTGGAACGTGATTATTTTGAGCTCAACGGATTTTCCGTGGATCTCTGCCATACTGGAGATGAAGGTCTGAAGCAGGCACTGGAGGGGGACTATCATCTGATCATTGTTGATCTGATGCTTCCGGGACTCGATGGTTTCGAATGTTGCAGGCGCATTCGCGAGGTGAAGGAAGTGCCCATCCTTGTCGTTTCAGCGAAAAAGGAAGAAATCGATAAGATCAGGACATTCAATCTGGGAGTCGATGACTTTATTACAAAACCGTTCAGCCCAAGTGAATTGGTTGCGCGAGCAAAGGCTCATTTGACCCGATACGAGAGACTACTTGGCAAAAACAAACCGGCCCAGCAGGATGAAATCCACATTCGTGGGCTTCACATTGACAAAGGATCACGCCGCGTTTTCGTTAATGGAGAAGAGGTGGCGATTACAACCAAGGAATTCGAGTTACTTGTATTTCTTGCGAGTCATCCCAATCGTGTATTCAGCAAATCCGATCTGTTCGAGCGCATCTGGGGCATGGATTCCACCGGAGACATTGCAACGGTAACCGTCCATATTCGCAAACTGCGTGGGAAGCTGGAGACAGACCCCAAAAATCCGGAGTATATCGAAACCGTCTGGGGCGCGGGTTACCGGTTTACTGCATAAGTTTCGTGAAAATTTAGAGCCAGTTTATATTTTGTTAATAACTTTGTCCTTGGGAGTTTCTTTTTGTCCTCTATTCTATAGATACAGGCAACTACAACCTATAGAGGAGGAATTCAACCATGAATTCTACAACCCGCAAAATCGCTACATTTCTAACCATAACTGCATTAGGTACAGCAGTGTTCCCGCTAACTGCGAATCAAGTACATGCAGCTACATACGTTGCTAACATTGCGGAAACAACCGCACAGCTTACCCAACAACAGATTGAAGCTGCTATCAAGGATCTGAATAGCTTGGGGATCATGAACGGATATGCAGATCAATCCATGGGTGAACATAGAGCGATTACCCGTGCTGAACTAGCTTCATTGATTTTCAAAACGTTTAATTTGGAGAGCAAGACAGGAGAAATCGTAGAATTAACGAACGTGAATCCGAACGCGTGGTATGCACCGTATGCATCAAAGCTCGTTGAACTTGGCATCATGCAGGCTAACGATGGACAATTCAATCCGCAGACTCAAGTGTCGGATGCTGAACTTGAACAGGTCGTATCCAAAGCGATGCAACGTGATGTAAAGTCCGTTCACCATTGGATGAGCGAGTTCTACTCCGAGAATGGTTCGGCAACCCGCGGCGAAACAGCAGTGTTGTTGCAAACCGCACACCAAGCTATTCCTTCGGAGCAAGCTCAAATCAAGAGCGTTAGATCACTGAATGGCATTACATTAATCGTCACATTCGACAAGCCGTTGACAGCAGCTGATGAGGTTTTTGCCAAGGCACAAACGGACTTTGCGTTTAGTGGTGGGCTGACGTTAACCAATATGCCCCGTTTGAAAACAGGGTCAATTGCGACTTACATCGTTCCAACGTCCGTACAAGATGCTGGTGAAGTGTACAACCTGACTTACAAAGGCCAAGACGCTGGTTCCTTTGAAGGCAGTGGCACGAAAATAAACATGACAACGGTTAGTCAAGTAACGAATGATACATTCGAGATTGAAGCACTGCAAGTGAACGGTGTAGTGGATTACGGTTACATCATTTCGGCTTACAGCGGAGGTCGAGGAGCTAATGCATTCGTGCTGAATGATCAAGAGCAAGCAGGAGGCAAAACGTATCAAATTATCTCTTCCATGCAGGCAAGACAAGTTGTAATTACGCCAGAAGGTGGCGAGCCAATCGTTGCCAGTTATGTTCCGTTCACGCAATCTACAGATGGCAAACAAGAACCGAAGTTCCGTTTGCCTGAAGGACAAACGCTGAAATCAGGTGTAACATATACGGTTAATTCGGATTGGGCGAACCTCGAAAATGCTTCATTTACAGCGAAATCGTATGATGCGTTGGAGCTTGCAAGTGCTCAAGCACTGAGCGAAACCGCCATTGAAGTTAGGCTTGTCCAAGATCCTGAGGATGAACTGTTCTCTGGTCGAAGTGTAACGTTAACTTCACCTAGCGGGGATGTTGTGACGGCCACTTATAAATATTCAAGCCGAAAAGGTGCCACGGGTGTATTCGACATAACGAATGATGGAAAGTTGACTTCAGGTACTACGTATACAATAAACCCAGTTGGGGATTGGAGTGTCGCTTCTTCGGTTACCTTGACACTGGAGTAAAGGAGGCAGTATGAGTAAATCGCTGATCATCGTTATCCTGATAAGCAGTATGTTGATCGTCCAAGGCTGCGTGCCTGAAGTGAGAAACGACTTCAATGTGGAGGAAAAGGCCATGACTTCAGCAGATGAACAGCTGTTCAAGGCAGTAGAGGACAGCGATACTGAACGCATCGAACAATGGATTCAAGCAGGCGCCAATATCAATGCTCAAGATCAGAGTGGACGAACGGCTACAATGATTGCAACCTACAATAATGATCTAACATCGGCTAAAGTGTTAATTGAAACGGGTGCAGATGTGAACATACAGGACGATATGAAGAATAACCCGTTTCTGTATGCTGGCGCTGAAGGATTCTTGGATATCTTGAAGTTAACGATTGAGGCGGGAGCGGACCCGGCGATAACGAATCGATATGGAGGGACAGCACTTATTCCGGCTTCGGAGCATGGATATGTGGATGTAGTACGAGAACTTCTGACTCAAACTTCGGTGAATGTGGACCATGTGAATCAATTGGGATGGACAGCACTGCTCGAAGCGATCATTCTTAACGATGGCAATGCTCGGCAGCAGGAGACGATACAATTACTCATTGACCACGGAGCCGACGTAAACATATCGGATCGTGATGGAGTGTCACCGCTCAGTCATGCGAAGAATAAAGGCTTTAAGGAAATTGAAGAAATGTTGGTACGGGCTGGAGCGGAATAGAAATGATTCAGGGTAAAAGAGATACAAGATAGAATGTAAGGATTCGGTAGAAAATGGTGCCGGACCCGAACAAAGTACCACATATAAAAGCCGCTATTATAGCGGTTTTTTATGGTATAGGGGAACCAAGCTTTCATCACGAGCAAGAGCAGGATAAGAGCTTGTATTTTATCCCATTAGAGGGATAGATCCTGATTAAATATCTAGTTTGCGAGTACTGATCCATTTCACCATTTCAGGATCGTTTTTCTTTTTGCATATAATCACCTCCAGTTGTGGCATGTCTATAACATTCCTGCTCTAATAACCGATATCCAATTTGTCTTATATGTTTGCCTAATTCTCTTCTCACCTATGCATCCAGAATAAAGTTGTCCAAGAATGACATCATAAAGAAGTAGTATACATCTCAGTTTCCAGAGGAGGATATCTTTTATGGCTGACCAGAAGAAAAGAAAAGAAGCTGCCTGGAAGTCACGAAAGCAAGAACAGCATCCCCATGGCAAAATCAAATCGCTTAAAGAATTATCCAGCGAATATGAAGAGAAACCTACTACGAATTAAGCAAGAGACTGTCAGTGAACATTGCTGGCAGTCTTTCTTCATATGTTGCAGACATTGAGTAATAAGTACATACTCTATTCTAAAAACGAATGAATACAAGCAATAATGTCCGTATAGTTCGTAAATAACTGTGAACAAATCGTTAATTCATTGACATTGCATGTCATTTTAATTAGAATACGAAATGGACTTCAGGTTAAAACAGATATGAGTATCTTTATGTTTAGTTTAGAGCTTAGCTGTTGAATCTTTAAATCCTAACAACGAATATAGGAGCGACAATATTACAATCCTATATGAAGATTAGGATTTTTTGTTTTTAGCTTTGGAGTATAATTTGAAAGTTGGAGGCTGGCTTTACCATGGACAAATGGTTCAAACTTAAAGAACGAGGCACGAGCATCCCCACAGAAATTATCGCAGGGGTTACAACATTCTTCACAATGGTATACATAGTTATCGTAAACCCAGGAATACTCAGCAGCACGGGGATGGACTTTAACGGAGTATTCATAGCAACGGTACTGGCAAGTATTGTGGGAACTCTGATTATGGGAATATGGTCCAATTATCCGATCGTCATCGCACCGGGTATGGGCCTGAATGCATTCTTTGCCTATAGCGTAGTTGCTGGGTATGGCGTGTCTTGGCAGGTTGCACTGGGAGCCGTATTTATAGCAGGAATTTTGTTTATTATTTTATCTCTTACTTCATTCCGTTACATGTTGCTAGATGCAATTCCTGCAAGCTTAAAACATGCCATAACCGCTGGGATCGGATTGTTTATTACAACGGTAGGTTTGCAAAACGCCGGAATTATTGCCGATTCAGAATCGAATTTGATTACGATCGGGAACTTGGCTGAGCCAATGACTTATCTGACCATTATCGGATTGATTATTACCGTTGTGCTGATGGCTTATAATGTGAAAGGTTATCTGTTCATCGGAATGGTGGTTACAGCGATACTTGCCTGGATCATGGGATTATTCCAAATGCCGGAATCGATTGTATCCATGCCTCAAGGCCTCTCGTCAACGGCTCTGCAACTGGATCTGGCAGGCGTATTCTCGAATGGCTTGTATACGATCATATTTACCTTCTTGTTGATCACATTGTTTGATACGACGGGCACGATGCTCGGCGTTGCTGAACAAGCAGGACTACTGAAAGATGGGAAATTCCCGCGTTCGCGCGGTGCACTATTGGCAGATGCCGTAGGAACAACCTCAGGCGCTTTACTCGGAACAAGCCCAACATCGGCTTATATCGAGTCCAGCACAGGGGTGGCTGCAGGAGGAAGAACGGGACTAACAGCGGTAACGGTAAGTGTGCTGCTTGGGCTGACGTTGTTCTTCACACCGATCGTAAGCGTGATATCTGGTATTCCGGCGATCACTTCCCCGGCACTAATTATTGTTGGGTACTTTATGATTAACGTCATCAGCAAAATCAAATGGGATGATCTCGAAGAAGCATTTCCTGCCTTCCTGATTATCATCCTTACTCCATTGACGCATAGTATTGCGACAGGTATCGGCGTAGGCTTCATCTTCTATCCGGTACTCAAGCTGCTTCGCGGAAAAGGCAAGGATGTTCATCCGATATTCTATATTTTTGCGGTATTGTTCTTTATCCAGCTTGTGTTCCTAGACCACTAAACTGCACAAAAAAAGAGAACTGCTCTAACAAGCAGCTCTCTTTTTTTGTGCAGTTCATACTCCGTTCATATTCCCGTCATGAAGGGTACATCTTCCATGGTTACACTATACCTATGTCGCAAGAGCGGCTCTACAGATATAAAGGACAGGAGAAGATGGATATGGCAGAAACAGTGGAAGTAACAACAACGGGGACTAAGGGCCGTAAAAAACGGAACTTATGGTTAAAAATAATAGGTGGTATTGTCGGCGCGCTGGTGCTGTTCATGGGCATCACGTTTGTCGTTCATACGATAAGTAATGGGGTCGAGAAAAAGAAAATCGAATCGTACGGCCAATATGTCAATGTCGACGGGAAAAATATGAATGTGTCCATTCAAGGCAGCGGCGAACAGACCATTGTGCTTCTTCCTGGACAAGGAACTCCGTCGCCAGTACTTGATTTCCAATTGTTAATTGATGAATTAACCCCTGATTACAAAGTGGTGGCGATTGAGCCTTTCGGTTATGGATTAAGCGACCAGACCGAAACGGAGAGAACCACCGAGAATATCGTTAGTGAAATTCATGAAGCTGTAGAGCAGCTCGGTATAGATCGTTATATTCTGATGGGGCATTCCATCACGGGACTGTACGCAGCGACTTATGTGAACACGTATCCGGATGAAGTTTCTGCTTTTGTCGGTATTGACAGCAGTGTTCCGAATCAACCTGGCATGGATGTTAAATTACCTTTGAACCTAATGAAATTCCTTCAAAAATCGGGCCTAATGAGAGTCCTTCAAGCAGTGAGCGGTGATTCATATGCATCACTTGCATACGATGAACATACCAAAGAACAGATGAAATTGATTTCGAATCAAGTCTCGACGAATCCGACATTAGTAGATGAGCTTAAACACCTGGGTTCCAATTTCAAAAATGGAGAAAAACTCACGTATCCTCGTGATCTGCCAGTGCTTCTCTTTGTTCTTTCCAATAACGAGAAAAACCCGCAGTGGATTCCGCTACATGAAGAACAAGCCAAACAATCCGCGCAGGGCAAAATGATCCCAATGGAAGGTTCACATTATCTGCATCATACGAAATACAAAGAAATAGCCGAGGGATTCAACTCTTACATGAAACAAATCCAATAGGATGATTGATTATTAAACTGCGGTGCCGAATTTGGTGCCGTGTTTTTTTGTTATCAATATGGTCAACAAGTTAAAACAAATATGAACATCCTTTATCTTTGGTTTAGAAACTTAGCTATGTTCAGTTAGGCCAGCTAAACGAAGAGTCTGTTCCAGCCGATCCAGATCCACGGAGAAGTCCTCCAATCCCGGAAAATGCTCCTGTGTTGTCCCGTCTTCTTGCCCATACATCATATAATAATCAAGTTCGTTATGGTTACTGATCATCCAGTAAGTAGGTACAACATGCCGGATATGAAAGATTTCGACAACACGGGTTCCTTTACTGCAAAAAGCAAGATTGGCCAGTCCGGCTCCATGCGGTGAAACGATTGCTTTTGCGGAAGCAAAGAGCTGGACTTGTTGGGCTATGGTCCAATCCTCCAGGCAAACAGGGATAAATCCGTACACCTCCAAACGGCGGATGACTTCATCTTCATTAGCTATTCGTCGGGCAGAAGCTTTGCTCCGAGATATGAAAATGCGAACGGGGGAACGGAATGTTGTGTCGCGTCCGGGTAACATAAATGTCCGAAGGATAGCTGTGGCCCAAGGTGGATAATGAGAATTCATCATTAGGGAGGGCACGATCAATTGATCGGCCTGAATTTCCAGATCATCTCTAGTACGAATCACGGCCGAATCCGAGACGCCAAACATAGATAACGTTTCTTTTACAAAAGCTCCATGAGGATTCGGATTCATGACGAGGGATTCAAAAGCAACATTTAACATCCGAAGCATACCCAATCGCGGCAGAACATCATATAACCAATGAAAATAATTATGACTCCCGCAAAAAGTTAAAACGGCAGCAGTTCCATGGAGGTGCTGCTGTTCTTGAGCCTTCCTCCGATACAAAGCGGGGTGTTCTTCCAATGTCATCATTCTGTTTTGTCGTCGATCGTATTCCGGGGAAAGGTCGAATATCAGTTTTTCGTCGGATGTCAGGATCGCACCAGATGTTCCCCATACACGACCGTTTGATATGTATGCAACATATCCGCCCTCAGGATGAAGGGTATAAGGCATCAGATAACGGTGAATCTTCGTTTCAAGGGTTTTGGGGAGCTTGAATTCAGCGGCTCTGCCAAAGTCCACAGGGGAAATCCTTTCTTCGCCGCCCGGCGAAACGGAAGCGATCCATTCCATAACGTCTCTATAGGAACCGGAATTATTTGGGGTGTCGTCTGTCGATTTAACATTTCTGCATATTTCATTCATTGTTTGTTCCCTCCATGACCTTGCTAGTTGATCAAGAAGTCGCGAAACGCAGTGGACTTTAAAATAATGACTTGACCTTAGGTCAGACCTAAGGTTTATGCTTGTATTGTGAAAAACAGCAAAGGCGGTGAAAAAGTTGAGTGATGAAATTACGATCAGTGAGCTGGCAAAGCTCATGAATGTCTCTGTACATCAAATTCGTTATTTTGAAGAAAAAGGGGTATTAAACCCTGCTTATATAGCAGAAAACCAATACAGGATGTATGGGGTTGATGAAATCTACCGTCTATCTCATATTTTGTTGCTTCGAAAAATGGGACTGTCTGTTCAAATGATAAAGGAATGTTTGAGTAATATGACATCTCATCAAATCACCTCATTATTTCAGCAGGCTTTGGCGGACACGCAAACAGCTATCAATCAGCTTCAGCAAACAAAGCACCTTATCAGCAAGTTGCTGCAGGAGAAAGTTCATATTCCACGTGATGAAGAACAAGTAACTTATTCTATTGTTGCTCGTGAGGAGGTTCACTTATCACTGTGGTTCCATATGGAAGCGCAAGGATATTTACACGCAAGGAGACTGATCCAACACAACGGAAATATTTCAGATTTATTTGAAGCCGACATCCATTATGCATACGATGATACGGATACCGTAGGAATGTATATGCAAAAGGAGGGAGCGACCGATTTGGTTTTGCCCAGAGGAAACTACCTTTCTCGTCATGTATTTGTACACATTGAAACTGAACTCAAAGAACATATCAACGAATTTTATGCTTACGCCGAACATCAGGGCTATCCGTATCGCGGTCCACTTATTATGGTAGAGAAATCTTATTTATCTTTATTCACCCCAGAAAAGCTCCATTATGAGCTCTTGTTACAAATAATTGATTAAGGAGGCACACAGTGACGACTTCCATTCAGATAGAACCTGTTCGTCCCCCGTTTCATCAAGCTGTTGCCGAACTCATGGCTTATGGTTTCGGACACAAATTTCAAAAGATCACTTCATTGTCTACTTATGATTTGGCTTACGTATTTGAACAGTTGCTCAATCTTCCCCCTATGGAACAAAGTATTCTTCGAGTTATTGCCTGCCAAAATGATGAGATTGTTGGCACCATGTGTTTGAAATGGAAGGAAGCAAATAACAGGACAGCAATACAAACCGTTCCTGCTAACTTCCATTGGTGGGGCCAATGTAATAGGGTTGGTAAGTGGAAACTGTTTCAATTAATAATTGCTCTACATCTGCTGAAGCACAATCCTAAATTAGACGAATGTTATGTGGAAGATATCGTTGTACATCCACAGCATCAAGGCAAGGGAATTGGTACACAGTTGCTCCAATGGGCACAAAAATACATGTTGCAATCCAAACCACTGTCATTTCTTAGCTTGCATGTAGCAAGTCAGAACCATCCGGCAATCCAACTATATGAACGCTATCAATTCCAAAAGCAGTATAGCGCGAACAGCTTTCTGACCGGCTTTCTCTTAGGCGAAAACCAATGGCATTACATGATTTATAAAGGAGATACTTATGTTTAAACGGAAAAGAATATACATCTTAGGAATTGTGGCAATCTTATTGATGGTTGGTGCAGGACTGTACATAGTCGATCAAAGTGATTTTGACATGGTGGAACAATCCATTGAAATTCAAACACCGCAGGGCAAGTTAACAGGTACGTTGACTTTACCTAGGGACCCTTCCGGCAAGCTAGGGCTAGTACTGTTTATTCACGGTGATGGTCCTATAGACTCTACTCACGGTGAGGGATACAAGCCGTTGTGGGAGCGACTGGCATCGATCGGGTATGCGTCCTTGTCGCTGGATAAACGAGGAATCGGGGGTTCAGAGGGAAATTGGCTGGAGCAAAGCATGGATGATCGTGTTGTGGAGGCACAGCAAGCCATCGCATGGGCGAAAAAACAATCCATAATTGATGATTCCAAAATAGGAGTATGGGGCGCCAGCCAAGCAGGCTGGGTGATTCCTAAGCTTGCTGGCAAAGAGCATCTCGCCTTCAGTATCTTGGTATCTCCAGCGATAAACTGGTTGAAACAGGGGGAATACAACACACGCAGCCAGATGGCGAAGGATGGTCATTCCCCTGAGGAGATTCAAAATCGGGTCGATTATGAAAACCAGATTAAAGAGATTTTAAAAGAACATGGCACATATGAGGAGTACACCAAGATCGCTCGAGAGGATGATCTGATCTCCAAAGAACGCGGGAACTTTATAAGCAAAAATTTTGTTTCTGATGCTACTGGAGATTTGCATTATTTCAAAACACCTGTATTACTTTTGCTTGGAGAAGATGATGTGAATGTGGATATTGTTGATACAGAGCAAGCATATCGTAAAGGAATTAAGCCATCTTCCTTGCTTCATGTGAGAATCTTCTCTGACACAGAACATTCGATGCTACCAACCTCTATTGCAGGCTCACAATGGAAGCTATCACTACGATTCTTGTTTGCTCCGAGAAGCGTTACAGTGGATCGGTATATGGATGAAATAGAGCATATGTTGATAACGATTCCCTGATAACAGTTACAGTTACGGTCTCCTCGTACGCTAGAAAATAATTGTCATTTGGGAATGAAAGAGCAGGATCTCAGGGAGTTCCCTTATCCTGCCTTCTTGCAAGTAATGTGCTATCTACTGTACCAATTGTTCCAAATCCGGTTGCAATTTGGTCCGCAAAACATATAGCAATACGGCCCCAACAAGGAACGCCACGGCATCCGCAATAACGAGCGACCAGATCACTCCATGAAAGCCGTTCATTTGATTAGCGATATACAATACCGGAATTAGCGTAATTCCTTGAATTATGGACATAACAAACGCGGCGGTTCCTTGGGCTGTTGCTTGGAAGATCCCCATAAACAAAGAAGTCATTCCTGTAATAAACAAGGATAAGAATGTCACATGGAGAATGTAGCTACCCATTTCAATTAATTGCGGATCAGTCGTAAATAAACTAACCAAGTGGTCAGAGATCAGATAGACAATAAGACCGAACAGGACGGCTAAGCCCAAAATAGCTTTGATCGTGAATCCAATGGTTTGTTTCATGCGTAATTTATTCGCTGTGAATGAGAAGGCAATCAATGGCACGATTCCCTCGCACAAGCCCATCAGAATAAACTCAGGAAATTGCAATAAACGTGATGAAATTCCATAACCTGCAATGGCCTGATCCCCATATTCAACAAGAAAAAGGTTAAGAATAAGTGACATTGCCCCCAGGAAGACACTCATAACAAAGACGGGAATTCCAATTTTTAATACATTGCTCAGAATTTCCTTGGTCACCTTGAACCATTTCAGGGAGACGGTTAAGAACTGACTCTTATAACTCATATGGTAAGCGTAAAATGCACTCGCAACCAAGTTGGAGATGACGGTAGCAGATGCAACGCCAATCACGCCCCAATGGAAGACAAAAATGAATAGCGCATCGAGGATAATATTTATAACAACACTGAGAATCATACCGGTCATCGACGTGATTGCTGAACCCTCCGAGCGCACGATATTCTCCAGCGTGAAGAATAAGATGACGAAGGGTGAACCAATAAGCATAATCGTGACATACTCTTTCGTAAATCCGAAGGACTCTGGCGTTGCCCCCAGCCCATGAACGATTGGTTCGATCAGCGGGAGGCCAACGGCCATCACAATAATTCCGAGAACTAAACTACTGTAAAAGGCGAATGAAGATACATGCTTCAGATCATCGACTTTTTTCTCTCCCAGCAAACGGGAGATGAATGTACCACTGCCTATACCAATTAAATTACCAAGGGCCATGATGACCGCGAATAAAGGTAAAGTTAATGCGAGTGCGGTTAACATTGCTGTATTACCCAGTGTGCCAAGAAAATAGGCATTCAAGATGGAATAAATAACACTCATTGACGTGCCTAGCATCATTGGGACAGCAAAGTGAGCTACGGCTTTGGCGATTGGTGCTTTTTCAAAGTAATGGAGGTTTTCTGCATCCATGTGGGTCACTACTTTCTTCGTTAATATTGATTCAATCTAACACTGTTAGATTGAACCTTACAGTGTTAGATGTTATCATGAACGTATGAACCTGTAAAGCATAAACTTACACTGTTAGATAAAAGGGCGGATACCGATGAAAAAACAACAGCCTCAGATTTCGGAAGATAAGATTTTGGAAATTTCGTGGGAGCTTCTCGGAGAAGAGGGCATCGAGAAATTCAGCATGAGACGTTTGGCAGACAAGCTGGGGATTCAGGCTCCATCTCTATACTGGTACTTTAAGAGCAAGCAGACGCTCTACCAGCGTCTGGCCAATCAGATATCGAAAATTATTCTGGACGAGTTTCACACTGAAGGGGACTGGAAAGAGCAGATGGAGGGGCTTGCGGTGACGGTGCGGAGTGTGCTCAGCAGATACCCGTGCTCCACACAGCTCATGATGATGACGCTGCCCCACGAGCCGGACATGATCCGCTTCACCAACCGCATGTTGCTCTGCATGGAATCAACGCCACTAGAGCAAGAGCAGAAATTACAGGCCGTTCTTACACTTGTCAATTATGTATTCTATTTCGTACTGGACGATTATCAGCATCAGCGCAATATATCTGCTGTTATTAAGGACCAGGAAGCACTTCAGGGTGAAGAGATGGTTAGCCTTCTGGATTCTATGAGTGAGAAGGAAGCTGGTCTGTTCAGCAGGATGTATAAGAACGGTATGTTTGAGGTGATGGGAACCGACGGAGCTTTCGAGTTCGGATTAAAGCTGATTTTGCTCGGGATCGAACAAGTGATAAAGAAACCCACCGAGGAATAAACTCCGGTGGGTTTCTTCTTATACTCACGTTAATCCCTTTATCAGTCTAAAATTTAGCCTGAATTTCTTTTAAAAACAAATCCGCAGCAGTCGAAAAGACCTGATGTTTTTTCCAAACGATATTTAAACCAGATTCGAGTCTTGGCTCCAGGGGTCTGAAACAAAGATCGCTTTCACTGGACGTATTCACTATTTTATCAAGTGTTAATGCATAACCAATGCCTTCTTCAACCATAATGGCAGCATTATATGCAAGATTGTATGTAGTAACGACGTTTAATTTGTCAAAATCTTCACCAAACCAATCCGCAAACTCATTTTTCGAAAATGTCTGCTTCATTGACTGTCGTGAACAGATCAGTGGAACATGTAATAAGTCTGTGGATCGAATCGTTTCTTTGGAGGCGAGTGGACTTTCTTTTCTCATAACCACTCCCCAAACATCCTTGTCGGAGAAATTAATATAGTTATATTTTGAAACATCCGCTGGCTGGATTAGAACACCGAAGTCAAGGAGTCCCTTGTCGAGCCGCTCAGTAACATCATCTTCGTTACCGCTGTATAGGTGATATCGTATATTGGGATATTTGTTCTGCACGTCTTTTGCCACTCTTGCAATCTGTTTCATGGCTTCTGTTTCTCCACCGCCAATATAAATATCACCACTTATGGTTTCTTCCATGGATTGAAATTCTGCCTCTAATTTATCGACCATACCCACAATTTCTTCAGCTCTATTTCTTAAAAGCATACCTTCATCTGTGAGAATAATTCGGTAACTACTGCGGATAAATAATTTCTTTCCCAACTCTTGTTCAAGGTCTTTCAATTGTCTGGACAAGGTTGGCTGCGTAACATGCAAGAAATCAGCAGCACGTGTAATGCTTCCTTCTCTGGCGACCGTAAGAAAATAACGCAATACTCTAATCTCCATCTTAACTCCTCCTTTATCCTTCATATTCTACAATAAATCCTTCAGAAATGCCTTTCAAGCATAACTTGATATAAGATATGAGTATTTGCTATATGGTGTATAAACGCTAAACTAAAGAGCGAGGCAACTGGAGAAGAAACTGAAGGGAATGAATGATATGAATAAGACAAAGGTATGGTTTATCACTGGCGCTGGTCGAGGTATGGGCACTACTATTGCGAAGGCGGCTTTAACTGCTGGTGCAGAGCAGAAAATTGCCAAACTTCAGACAGAGATCAATGCTTACCGGGATCTCTCTAAATCCATGGCATATGACAACTAAACGAAATCACCTGCTTGTCTTCATACTGACCTTTGGTGTATTCGGTATATTAAATACGGAGATGGGTGTAATCGGAATCTTGCCTTTGATTGCAGACCATTACCAGGTCAGTATTTCAACCGCTGGTTTGATTGTGAGTCTTTTTGCGCTTGCGGTTGCTGTATCTGGTCCCATTTTGCCCTTATTATTTTCAGGCATGAACCGCAAGTATGTCATGTTGTTCGTGCTTGGCATTTTTATTGTGGGCAGCCTGGTCTCCGCCATCACATCAAACTTTACGGTATTGGTCATTGCACGTGTCGTTCCGGCTTTTTTCCATCCTGTCTATTGCTCATTGGCATTTACGGTTGCAGCAGCGTCAGTCCCCAAGGAAGAGGCTCCGAAGGCAGTGGCTAAAGTATTTGTAGGCGTGTCGGCAGGCATGGTACTCGGAGTACCCCTTTCGAGCTTGATTGCTACCAGCACATCGTTGTTCTATGCGATGTTGTTCTTTGCCGCCGTAACGATCGTCGCATTCGTAGCAACGCTTCTGTTCGTGCCCTCCATGCCAGTTACGAAAAAACTCTCTATGGGTACTCATCTGTATGTATTGAGAAGATCCGTGATGTGGCTATCCATTGCTGGTGTGATCTTCATGAACGGAGCTGTATTTGGGGTCTATAGTTATCTTGCCGAGTTCCTGAAAACCGTGACAAGATATGGCTGGAACACCGTCAGTGTGATGTTATTTCTATATGGCTTGGCTAATATGGTTGGGAACATGATAGCAGGAAAACTGCTCGCTAATTTCCCGTTAAGAACGGTCAAGATGTATCCCATTGCATTAATAACTGTTTACATCTTGTTGTTCACCTTCGGACAATTCAGTGTGCCAACAGCCTTCCTTATTTTCATTTGGGGGATCTTGGGAGGCATAGGGGGCAACATCACTCAATATTGGGTGGTATCTGCAGCACCAGAGGCACCCGAATTGTCGAATGGGATCTTTCTAACCTCTTCCAATCTGGGAACAACACTTGGTGCTAGTGCATGTGGACTAATCGTAACTGGAATAAGTACACAATATATCGTAGTTGGAGGAATCGTATTTCTAATATTAAGTATTGCAACGAACTACTTCAGAATCTCCATGACTGGCCGATTGAAGGGTTCCAATCTTGAAGGATAAGAGGCGGACATGGTGATAGGCTTTACATTACCGTTTCGGCATTTTGCTCTCATCCATATAGAGCAGGTTCCAGCGGTGACCGTCCAGGTCAGCAAATCCTGCACCATACATCCAGCCATCTATTTCACTCGGCTTGCCAAAGATGCTTCCTCCGGCAATCTCTACTTTTTGAATAAAAGCATCAACTTCTTCTCTGCTATCAGCACCAATGGAAAATATCACTTCTGCACTATGAGAAGTATCCGCAGTTTTTGCACCTGTAAATTTCTCAAACGCTGCATCCGGAAACAGTAGAATCGTCGTTGAGCCTATGACAAGCTGGGCTCTCTCGTTACCAACATTCTCCCCATGGAATCCGATCTCATTGAAAAAGGTGGTGGATTTCATAACATCTTTCACACGCAGGTTCATCCAGATTTTTTGTGACATGGCTGCAGCCTCCTAATATATACTTTCAACTACGTTAACTATACTCTACTTCTACCAGGGTTTGAACCCTCAGAGTGTTCTCTATATAATAACCATAATACTTACTTCACTTACCCAAGTTAGGGATAATTTGAAAAGAAGGTGATGGTTAATGAGCGAACCTTGGACTGCTTCAATGAGTGGTGCACCCTGGAATGATGACAAAATGAGTAACGCCGTCACTCAATTGCGAAACCGCGCTACGATAAGTTTTGTAGTTGGGCTGGACGAGGCGCATGATCTACGTCAACTGGATGAACATGTGTTTGCCAAACGCCCGGATCTGATTCTATCCATCTCAAACACTGATGTAAAAGGGCGTTATACCGAAGATTTTTTGGAGATTCTCGCTGCACTAAAGCATGTCACCGCTGTGCAGTTGGATCTCAAGCAACCACAAGATCTGAATAGACTGGGTGCGATGCAAAGGATGAAGTTTCTCAACATTCGCTCACCCAAAATTCAAAATTTGGATTTCATACGTAACTTTAAATATTTAGATTATCTCGCACTTAGCGGGAAATTCTCTGATCTCTCACCAATTGAGGACTGTATCCGACTGCGTACCCTGGTTTTAAACTGCACCATTGATCGACTTGATTTTGTTGTGGACCTGCCGTTAATCGAATATTTGGCTATCGATCAGTGTACATTGAGCGGTTCGCTTGAGGTCCTGGCTGAATCGAATATAAGCATGCTGAGATTATCCTCTATCCGTAATCTGACCGATATTGATGCAGTAGGGGCGCTACATAACCTAGTCTATCTACATCTATCATTACCTAAGATTGAGCGATTGTGCGACTTTTCAGGTATGAACAATCTCCGTCAACTAGAATTGGATTTCATGAAATCATTACAGGAGATTAACAATCTGTGGACTGCGAATCAATTAGAGGTACTGGTCTTGAAAGAGATACAAAAGGGGATCAAGGCGGAAGCTTTTGAGGGTTTGCTCGAAATGCAAAATTTGCGTCAACTGGATTTCCGTTTTATCGATCACAGCAAAGGTCGTATTGCTGCCATGCGTAAATTCATGATGGATGCAGGAAAAGGCGATCTTCTCTATGAGAATATCACTGAGGAAGAACGAATACAGTCCACGAGACTTGTGCATCTGTCCAAAATTCTAATGTAAGCATGACATGGTATAGATTGAACATTAGTACCCAAGCATAAGTAAGGAGAGAAGAGCAATCTCCAATGAGGTTGCTCTTTTGATCATGTCTTTTTTGTCTAACCCTATCTCTTAAAAAAAGATAAATATCAACAATAACCTATAATATATCAGGTTTTATTCCACAACATAATATAGTAACATTTACAAATAAATACTTTATTTATCATCTGATGCACTTTGAGAGGACGTGATATGTTAATTTCTATCCACTTTTGAAGTAGTTGAGAATGTTGAATACGCTTTCATTTGTGAGATCCATTTGAGGAGGATGAAGATATTGAAATTCAAAATGACACTAAAAAAATCAGTCCATGTTTTACTGGCATGTTTAACGGCTCTACCTCTGATGTTAACCCCGACACATGTGTCGGCTGCTAGTGACGCGAACATTAATTTATCCTCCGAAAAACAGCTCATCAAGGGTTTTGGGGGCATTAACCACCCAGCCTGGATCGGTGACTTGACGGCAGCTCAGCGTGAAACTGCCTTTGGTAACGGACAGAATCAGCTGGGCTTTTCCATTCTGAGAATCTATGTCGATGAGAATAGAAACAACTGGTACAGAGAGGTCGCTACCGCGAAAAGAGCGATTGAGCAAGGTGCACTTGTATTCGCTTCACCCTGGAATCCTCCCAGCGACATGGTCGAAACGTTTAATCATAACGGACAGACGAATGCCAAACGCCTGAAACACGATAAGTATGCCGCGTACGCGCAGCATCTGAACGATTTTGTCACTTACATGAAGAACAATGGTGTAGACCTGTATGCCATCTCTGTACAAAATGAACCCGATTATGCCCATGACTGGACCTGGTGGACACCACAGGAGATCCTTCGCTTCATGAAAGAGAATGCTGGCTCCATTCAGAATACAAAGGTTATGGCACCTGAATCGTTCCAATATTTAAAAAACATATCTGACCCGATCCTGAATGATCCTCAGGCACTCGCCAACATGGACATTCTGGGAGCACATACGTATGGAACCCAGTTCAAAGATTTTGCATACCCGCTCTTTAAGCAAAAAGGGGCCGGCAAAGAACTGTGGATGACCGAAGTGTATTACCCGAACAGTGATAACAACTCAGCGGATCGCTGGCCAGAGGCGCTGGATGTGTCCTATCACATGCACAACGCTATGGTTGAAGGTGATTTCCAGGCATATGTATGGTGGTACATTCGCAGACAGTACGGTCCAATGAGAGAAGATGGTACCATTAGTAAACGTGGATATAACATGGCTCATTTCTCCAAATTTGTACGTCCAGGCTATCTCAGAGTGGATGCAACCAAAAATCCCGATACCAACACGTTTGTTTCGGCCTACAAAGGGGATAACAAAGTGGTCATTGTGGCGATTAATCGCGGCACATCGGCTACAAGCCAAAGATTCGTTCTGCAGAACGGCAACGCTTCTACCGTATCTTCCTGGGTCACGGATAGTAGTCGAAACCTGGCAAGTGGAACACCGATTAACGTGTCAGGTGGAGCATTTACGCCACAGCTCCCGGCTCAAAGCGTAACCACGTTTGTAGCCAATGTAACCGGTAGCAGTGGTGGAAATCCAGGAAGTGCAACCACATATGAGGCAGAGAATGGTACCACATTTACCGATGCTGGCATTGAAACAATCTATCCAGGATACACAGGCTCCGGATACGTGAACTTTAACGCTATGACCGGTTCGGCCATTCAATGGAATGCCATCAACAACGCTACAACAGGTACCAAAAACGTAAAGTTTCGTTACGCCCTGGAAAGCGGAACACGTAACCTCGATATATTTGTCAACGGAACCAAAGTGATCAGTAACGAGCCCTTCCCGGCAACAGGAAGCTGGTCAACATGGAGTGAAAAGACCATTCAGGTTCCCATGAACACAGGAACCAATACGGTTAAAGTGGTCACAACCGGCACAGAAGGACCAAATGTAGATAACATTACAGTTACTGCAGCACAATAAGCACACTGTTCTACTAAATAAAGCCATATAACCAAACCCCCGTTCCAGATACGCTAGCCGGTATCTGGAACGGGGGTTATTTATTTTGACTTGACTTACAGTTAACTCTACCTCTTATACTTAGAATAGAGGTAGAATGAGAACCATTACGTAAATGTTCATAACAGGTGAGAAGGGAGAAGGAATGTGCTGATTCCATACAGCAAGATTTTACGGTATGACATTATATAAAAGGAATTGGAGATTTATTTAACATGACGAAGAGCACGAATTGGAATGTCTTTGGATTGGCCATACTGCTGGGTTTATTTTCGACATTAGGTCCATTTACGATTGATATGTATTTACCGGCTTTTCCTGAGATTGCAAAAAATCTGAATACAACTGCATCACTTGTACAATTTAGTCTTACTGCTTGTTTGTTAGGACTCGGTGTAGGTCAACTCGTTATGGGTCCTTTGAGTGATGCTTATGGTAGACGTAAACCCTTGTTGATCTGCATGGCAGCCTATATTATTTGTTCCTTGGCATGTGCCTTTGCTCCGAATATCGGACTATTGATTTTGTTTCGGTTCACTCAAGGATTTGCAGCATCAGCTGGGATTGTCATTTCTCGTGCGATAGCTAGAGATCTATACAGTGGACATGAACTTACTAAATTCTTCTCGCTGCTCTTGCTCGTGGGGAATTTGGGACCTTTGGCAGCACCTATCGCGGGAAGTGGAATTCTTTCATTCACGACATGGATTGGCGTGTTTGTCTCCCTTTCATTTCTGGGGATTTTCTTATTAATCATGACAAGATGGGGATTAAAAGAAACTCATCCAATTGAAAGACGCATGGTTCCTGACTTCAAACAGCAGTTAGGTAATTACAGAATGCTTCTGCGTGACCGCAAGTTTGTTGGCTACATGCTGGCACAGGGAATTATGACGGCAGGGGTCTTTGCTTATGTAGCAGGAACACCTTTTATTTATCAAAATATATATGGAGTCACACCAACTGTATTTGCCATATTATTTGCTTCAAACGGAATTAGTTTGATCATTGGTTCTCAAATCGTAGGTCGTTTGGCCAAACGCATACCTGAGCAGACCCTTCTATTATCTGGACTATGGCTTGCTTTAATAGCAAGTGTTGCTGCATTGGTCGTAACTCTGGCTCATGGTCCACTTTTTGCTTTGGTCATTCCATTGTTCTTCTTTGTTTGCTCGATCGGTATTACGTCAACAGCGGCATTCCCGCTTGCCATGGAGAGTCAAGCTAAGATGGCCGGAAGTGCAGCGGCACTCCTTGGAGTCGTTCCATTTCTTCTGGGTGCACTGGTTGCTCCTCTAGTTGGTATCGCAGGTGAGGATACTGCCGTCCCATTAGGACTCACTTTATTAATGACCAGTATCATTGCAATTGTTACTTATTTTCTTCTTGTTAAAAAAACCTTACATCAACCAACGCATGCCCAGACTGATCCTAACTTTTAGAATAGGATGTCATACAAGCTTCTTGTCAGAGAAAAACAACAGGCCTTCGATGACTCGAAGACCTGTTGTTTTTGAATTACAGAGATATCGCTTTATTCGCCATAGCAACGTCGTTGGCGAGGAGTTTAGGAAGATCATAAGAGGGGTAAAGCCCCCGCTCTAGCATAAAGTAAAATACTTTACCATGTAGTTGGATAGCAGCATTCAGTTGTTTCTGTAATGTTTCACGTAGTTGTGGAGTTGCAGTTTCGGTAATCGCAATGGCATAGTTGCGAACCGATGTTTTGGCAAAACTCAGCAACTGTCCAGCGTAAAAAGCAGTCATATCCATTTCATTACCACTATTTCTGGTTCCTTCTGGCGCTAATGGATAATATTGGAGGATCTCCTTTAAATTTTGTTCAATGCTTTTAATGGCTTCCATATAAAGTGCATGAAGATCTTGGTTCTTTACATCGTTCACTACCATTTTAAAATGTGTTAACTGATTGCTCTGAAAGGCTGTCAATTCGTGAAGCTCCATCGTTTCATGCCAAGCGAGATGCTGGTTTTGCCGATTTGGTTCATAAGTATACATTTGAATCCCTCCTAAAGTTATGTGTTAGCCTATGCATGGCGCCTATAAAAGGTACTGTAAAAGAGACGTATTCAAAAAAAAATTAAAATTATTCTGAATATATTGGGTCCATGAAATTCATAATAACCACAGACTGCGGATAGAGATAGCCACCATTTGCAGGAAACAACGAATAGGAGGAAATACAAAATGCAACTGCAAAACCATCAAAACATTGAAACAGGTACTGTTCCACCTCAACTGAACCATGGCGGGCATGAAATGTTTGATGTCCATGAAGTACTCGCAGGATCCATCAATACAATGAATTCGTATACTATGCTGAGTGAACACGTAAAGGATCCCGAGCTTCGAGACATCTTACAACGTCAGAAACAATTTATGGCTAATGAATACAACATAACATTGGAATGTTTTAAGACCGGACAAGATCCTGCCATGCCGACCCAGAGTTATAAAATGAATCAGGGTAATGATTTTACTTTTGGCATGAAACCAAGTCAACCCAAAAAGCCAATGCAAACTGCAGGTGAGATTTCTGACCAAACCATCTCCCTTAATATGTTAAATGCAGTAAAGTCGGGGGCGTTAATGAAAACAACAGCTGCATTAGAATCAACGAATCCAGTTGTACGCCGCGTACTTGCGGATTCCTTGCCAAACTGTATTGAGATGGCTTATGAGATCTCGATTTATCAAAATAAAAATGGTTTCTACCAAGTACCGCAGCTTGCTCAGCAAGACATGCAGCAAATGCAAAATAGTTACGCTCCTGCAATGCTTCAACCGCAAATTCCTGGTAACCTTCCTCACTAAAAATGAAGCGCCGTATCTCGAAATGAGATACGGCGTTTTATTTGTTTGTATTTCAAACTTCAAAACAGGACACCTAATGAAAGCCATCTTCAACCTAAGGGTGCTCAGTTATACTGGATAAAGGAACTGTCATTTCCTGCTCCGAGTCTCCGACAGGATAAATTCGGGCCGTTTCATCCTCATTGACATGCTGGATAAAGATAGGGGTATCCTGATAAGTTACCTTTTTCATAATGGTCGATTCAGATATTTCGATCGCTCTTTGTTTGTTCATAGGAGTTCTCCTTATTCCGAGTTTCATTTGTTTGATCAATAGGACGGTGAGTAGATATTGTTATTTTTTGGTCGAGTTGTGACGATTGTCCTTGAATTTCTGCGGCAGCCTCCATCTGATTATTCAGCTGCTGTTCAATCTTCCGATTCCATGTGCTTCTTGTTGCTGCCTACTCTTAGCCAAAACGATTCCTCCATGTTGTGATCGATTTTTATATTCTTTGCATCATTACATTGCACTAAAGCGTGTAAGCTTATGCAAAGTTTGTAGGAAAATCATTGAAATATTTTATTTGCTATACAAAATATGACGAAATTTGTCGAAGATATTCTTAACTTACTTGAAGGAGACGTATGATGAGCATAATAATTGTGGACGACTCCAATCTAAATTTATCCTTTATAAGGGACGTGTTAACTAAGGCGGGATATTGCAATATACAAACTGCCAGTTCTGCAGATCAAGTATTTGATTTATTAGGCATAGCTGACGGGAATTCCCCCCGTAAGCCGGCAGCGGTAGATTTAATTTTGCTGGATATAGTCATGCCAATAATGGATGGGATTACGGCTTGTAAAAAGATAAAGGAGCATGCTGTTTATTCTGATTTACCAATTATTTTCTTAACAGGAGACAGAAAACACTTTAAAGAGGCTTTTAATGCAGGAGGCATGGATTTCATAGAGAAAGGGGGACCGGAATATGAACTATTGGCCAGGGTTAAGTCAGCACTCCGATTAAAAAAAGAGATGGATATCCGTAAAACAAGGGACAATCGGATGCAAAAAGAACTACAGTTGGCCAAACATTTGCAAAATAGCGTGCTAAGCCCCTCTATTATGGAACATAACATTCAAATTCATGGGAAGTACATTCAATCGGAAGAAGTATCTGGAGATATGTTCTATTGGACTCGTATCGATGAGCATCGATACGGAGTTCTTTTAATTGATGTTTCAGGCCACGGCTTATCATCTGCATTGATCAGTATGTCCGTTAGATCCATGATGGATGAGATGGTAAACAGACGAGTGGACCCTGCTTTAGTCTGTGATGAGCTAAATCGGCAAATGATACGTTTATTTACCAACAGTAAACTCACTGTTTATTTTACAGCAATATATATACTTATTGATCTCAATGTAGGGGAAATATATTACTTCAATGCAGGGCACCCTCCAGGTTTAGTCTTGCTTGAAAACAGGGAGACGATTCAACTCAAAGGAACGACTATACCTATTGGAATCAAAACAGAGATTGATAGTCGTATACAGACATGGAAAATACAAGGGGAAACTAGAATATTACTATATACCGATGGCTTGGTTGAAGTTCCCGGTCACTCAATCAAAGATGGGATTTCCCAACTAGAACGTTATGCCAAGAGTTTGATTCACCTCGATAATGATTCTTTTGTGGACCGAATTGAAGAATGGGTTCAGCACAAAACGGATGATGTTTGTATTATCTCTATAAATCTAAAATAATTTGGTAGAAAAATGTTGTATTTTGTCGATTGAATGGATATAATCTAGGAGAAAATAATAGGGATAAAGTACTAATTAAATTGGGTAATAAAGGCAAACTCACTGAAAGGTGGGGACGCAAAGCCACGGGCCTAAGTGTAATCATATAAGGCGGCCGGGTTGCCAAAAGGGGGTATAGCGACTTTTCTTTTTGGGATTAGTCCTTTTTTTCTCACGGGGCAATGCGGATTAAGCCGATAGATGAGTGAGGGGTATATAATGAAAAGGACTGTGATATCCAGAGGGAAGACGGTAACCGAAGCTGTCAATCTCGGATTGGAACTGCTCGGTGTCACAAAGGAAAACGCGAATATTGAAATCATCGAAAATGGGTCTAAAGGGCTATTTGGAATTAGATCTAAACCGGCATCCGTTAAAGTTTCAGTTATTCAACCCTTAAAACAAATACCAGGAGAGCTCATTTCGGATATTAATACGGATTGGAATGAAACGAAGATGGAGGCGGAGAATTATGTAAATTTAAATGCCTCTCCGCGGTCTGTAGAAGGTAAGGTATGGGTAGAAGAAGGGCGAATTATGGCTCAGGCCTCGCCTGATAACTATCCTCTTATCAGTCCGGTAACTGGTGCCCTAATCAGGAAAAATGGAACTTTGATTGATCAAACCGTAACGGTGACCGAGCTTGATGAAATCAGTATTACGTTGGATGAGGATAGAATTGAACCCGTCTGGAAGATTACAGTGGATGAAGACCTGATGAAGGTAACAGTTAGCGTGACTCCTGGATATCGACTATATCGCCGTTTGCTTGATTCAGCCCCCAGTACCCATTTGTTAATCGAGTTCGAAGAGATCAGACAGCCCAGTTCCATTGTGCCAGAAGTGATAACCTCTTTCTTGAGAGAGCAAATGATCACTTATGGGATTATATACGATAATATCTTGAAGGCTTGCAACACAACAGAGCCAGGGTCTTTTCAAATTGCCTCAGGGCTCCTCCCGACACAGGGTATTAACGGCAGCTTTGAAATGGCATTTGATACGTTAGCCAGAAATGTACAACCAAAAACACGAAAAGACGGTACAGTCGATTACCGGGAGATCAAAGAGTTTCCAACTGTAAATGAGGGGCAGATCCTCGGACAAATCAAACCTCCCATATCGGGAACACCTGGCGTAAATGTGAAAGGGGAAGATGTTCCGCCTCTACCCGTTTCTGCAATTGTTCCATTGGAAGGAAAAGGGACGCTCTGGACGGAAAATGGCACACAAGCAGTAGCCATTAAGGCGGGGATGCCGCAGATTCATCAATACGGACTTCGTGTTCGGGTAGCGATTATCCCCAAACTGTTACATGGTGGGGACGTAAACATGGAGACGGGTAATATACATTTTCAAGGCGATGTAGAGATTACGGGGTCTGTGCAAGACAACATGAAAATCGAAGCAAGCGGCAGCATTCTTGTACACGGCAATGCAAATATGGCAAATTTAAATGCTTCCCAATCTTTAATAGTACATGCCAATATTATATCGAGCAAAATTACGGTCGGAAAAGGAAGCATGCTCCATGCAGAAATGGAGCCTATGCTAAAGGAAATATCGGTAAAGATGCGCTCATTGAAATCAGCTATTGAACAAATCAGTCAAGCAGCTGCCTTCAAAATGAATGACTTTAATGCTTCCGGCTTGCGTCCCTTACTAAATGTGTTATTACGAGGGAAGTTCAAAAGTTTTAATGAAATACTCCATCAAATCGATGAAAAAATCAACATGAATAAATCCTACCTGGATGAGGACTGGCATCTCTATGCGAAACAAATCCATAGCGGATTTTTAAATACGCTGAACAGTCATTTCCGGGGAATTGGAGATCTGGAAGACTTCCAACAAGTGACTGAATACCTTCATTCCATGGTTGAGCCTCCAGTAGAAAATAGTATATTCGCAAAGTTCAATTACGCACATAATAGCAATATCTACTCTGGAGGCGATATTAGCATAAGCAAAGGTTGTTATAACAGTATGGTGTATTGTCAGGGTCATATGGAGGTCTACGGGTTCCTCAGAGGAGGAGTATACTTCGCCAATAAGGGCTTAAGTATTAATGAAGTGGGCACAGAGGGGAATGTAACTACCAAATTGCATACACCTGAAGGCTCTGATATTCAGATCCGAAAGGCTTACACCGGAACTACTGTACAGATTGGCAAACAAGTTCACACTTTTACCAAAGATACTCAACAAATCCACGCCCGTCTTAATGAGGATGGGGAGCTAATACTTAGTTAGGAGTGGTTTCTATGTTCACATATGAATTAGCGATTCAAAATACTAATGCCATCGTTATCTGCAAGGGTGATATCGATATTGATGCCAGCGACCTGTTTGAGGATGATATTCAGCCCGCATTAAGAGGATGTACAGTTATCTGTTTCGACTTTACAGAGGTCTATTTTGTAGATTCTTCAGGAATAGGGTTGATTATCAAGTTAGTCAATGACCTGCAAGAGTCCGGGGTAACCGTACGGATTGAAAAGATCAGACCGGAAGTTGTAGAAGTATTCGAACTTTTGCAGATTGATGAAATTCTTGGTAAAGAAACGTTTGCGTAATTAGTGGTAAAGCTGATTTTCCGGTTTACGCTGGAAAATAACATATATGCGCTAAATTTAGTGCAAAACGGCTTGGGGGGGAGGGACTTGTTATGAAGAATCGTATCCTTCGCATCGTGTACAGTAGTGCTGTACTTGCTGCACTTGCACTGGCAACAGTGGTTCAAAGACCTTGGAACTAATGAATAAATAATGCAGGGACCGGAATCACTCCGGTCTCTCTATCCAAAAAAAATCAGGGTGTGAGAAGAATGATTTATTTTGTATTAGCAGGTATCATCATAGCATTCTTCTTAAAAAGGGATTTGGTTTATTCCCTGCTTCATCTCCATTTCAAAGCTTCAGTGCTCATGTTCAGCAGTCTGGGTCTCCAGATTCTTCTTGCTTACTATACTAAATATACAGGGAATAAGATCCCGTACTTACTAGAGGTAACTTTTTTCATGATGCTGGTATGTCTCTGGCTTAACAGGGCGAAGCCGGGCATCAAGTTGATCCTGAGCGGGTGTTTGCTGAATTTCATCGTATTGACTGTTAACGGGGGAAAGATGCCAGTATCTTTAATCGCTTTGAAGGCAGCGCGTCTAGAACATTTGAATGACTACAGTCATTCATCCCGTCATCAAGGTATGGAAGACAGTCATCTGTACTGGCTTGGGGACTGGATTCCCTTTATCACCCCTGTAGGCACTAATTATGTACTGAGTCCCGGAGATGTCCTGGTTGGATTTGGTTTGATTTTGTTTATCCTCGGTATATCCAAACGGAGAATTGCTGCTTATGAAAACCATTAACCTATACACAGTGGCGCTTTTTATAACAGGAGTATCGGCCCTAATTTACTTAATTTTTAACAGCAACGACATTCAGTTTACTGGTTCCATCTCCATATTGATATTAATCATATTATTAGATTTATTTCCTGTCAAATTGTTAAGCGGGGATGAATATAGCGGTGGAATTATGGGCTTTCTAATTCTGCTTATAGCCTATGGTCCGGAGACCGCCATATTCGGTATGTATCTTAGTACGATAATGTATTTCCTCAAATCCTCACATTGGAAAATACACAAGCTGGCTTTCTATCGTCTGTTCTCAACGATAGGGATGTATACCATTTGTATTTTCATAACCCATCTACTTATTGTAGTACTGGGAGATATATCGATATATATTATTTCGGCTTTCGGGGCGATGGTTTTTGAAACAGTCAATATCCTCTTGATCTCCGGAATCTATGCTACTGTGACAGGGGCAAAGTTTTTTGAACAAATTCAGTTTAAGATTAAAGAAGTAATTATTCCTGTCTTACTGTGTACGGCCGTCGTTCCGCATTTTATGGAGGAACTCGCAGATCATTTGGTTTTTGAGACATTCCACACGGCTATATTCCTATTTTTTATCATCTTTTTTTCAAGGAGTTTTCTTCAACAATTCCAGCTTCGTAAACGGGCTTCTGAAGAGTTCATTCGTCTTTGTGAGTTCAGGCAGTCGCGCCCCTTTCACGGCCATGGTTCAAGAACAGGTGAGATTATGGAACATGTCTTGGATCGGGTCGCCTATTCCGGGAGGAAAAGAAATGAGTTAATTATGACGGCCATTCTTCATGATATCGGTAAGACCAAGATCTCCTCCCATATTCTTACGAAACGCGGAGCTTTGTCTCTGACAGAGGAGAAAGAATACCAATCTCATACTGACGAAGGTGCCGAAATTATTTTTAATATTATGGGCAATAAACAAATCGCGGATTGGATTAGATACCATCACGAAAGGTATGACGGAAAAGGGTTTCCATACGGTTTAAAAGGTAAAAAGATCCCTCTTGAATCTAGAATCATAAGCTTATGTAATCAGTTGGATCATCTAATGCTTGAATATAGTAATGACGAATACGTTATCCAAAGTCTTCAACTGTTATCAGGAAAAGTGCTTGATCCGCTTCTAGTTAGTTATCTGGATGTATCAGATATCGAATCCATCCGTAGTATGTTGGTGTATCAGAGAGAGCCTGAGAAGTATGCGTCTGAGCCCGAAGCGAGTACCTGTGACAACGGAGCATTCATTGGTGGGACAAGCCTCCTTAAATATAGTTTCAATGAGGGTTTTCTCGGTGATATACCTCCAACGGACATGCTTGATAGCATAAGTGATCTAGCCATCCGTTCTCTTCAGAAGGGAGATGCCTTCTTTGAGACTCTTAGAAGCGGCGGAAAATCCTACGAAGCACACTTCTATCCTGAAAATGAGCAAGTCACAATTGTTATGACAGATATTACACCTGCCATCATTTACCGCGAGGAAATGCATCGTAATATAATGAGTTCATATAAAGATGTTATAGAGACGCTTTCCAATCGTAAGGTTGACCTTTGTCTGATTCAAGAAGAGATCAAAGAGCAACTGGGGACATTTATTGCTACTTTAGAAGTGAATTCAAAAGCAGATGTTGCTTTAAGCAGGACTTTTGTTGCGGAGCACTACGCTGATCATTCGGATGCGAAAAGATTGATGCACATCAAGCTGGCTGTTTCGGAAGGGGTGACCAATCTGATCAAACATGCTGAGCGAGGGAAGATTTCATTATATCGTCGGAATGATATTCTACAAGTACTCATTACCGACAACGGATCAGGTATTCCTCTGCACGAACTACCCAAAACTATTCTCATATCCGGATATAGCAGCAAACGCTCCATGGGTAAGGGGTTTGCCTTGATTCATGCTTCTTCCGATCATGTAGCGCTTCATACGAACACGATGGGAACTTCTTTACTGATGGAGTTTTTAAATACGAAAGATGGTGAGGAGGTGTAGTCATGCGTAAATTGATGCTCGTAACGCCGATACTTTATATGATTTTATTCTATGGATGGATGTATCTTTTCCAGGAAAATCAGTTGCTCAATCGCCGGGGGTTGAACCTGTTCCCTATTATCGCGGCTACGTTCTGTCTTCTAATCTTTCTGAGGAATACTATCCTTTTCCAGGGAAAGCAGAGAGTTTTCTGGCTGCTGTATTGCTGCGGTACATTATGTTTTATTATCGCGCAATGTATCTGGCTTTATGATCAATGGAACTGGCATGGCTCCGCTTCGTATCCTGCCGAATCAGACCTGTTTTGGTTGATGCAATATGCGCTATATTTGACTGCATTAATTTATCAGTTAACCATGTTGAGGGGAATTATGGGTGTTCGCTCTCTCTTTAATATTATTATTTTTATGGTTACGTTTGGCATTCTAAGTTTCCACTTCCTTATTGAGCCTATGCTGCAAAAAAACGAAGCTATTCCGGCACTTATTATTACTTTGTCCTATCCTATTTTTGATTTAGGTTTTTTATTTGCAGCAGTCAGTTTATACTTTCATTCCCAGCGTAGTGTCCACCGAAAGATGATCCTGATAATAAGTTTAGGGATTTTCATACAAGTAATTGCGGATGTGCTTCATTACTATTATCAATCCAATAATACTTATCAGCCGAACAGTTTCATTGATCCGTTATGGATGGTTCCGATATTGCTTAATGGAGCCGCCGGCCTCTATGTCCGGCAACATGTACGTGATTTCTGGACTGAAATCAAACCAAATGTGTTTAAGGAAAAGGCCAATGACCTGCTCCCCTATGCAAGTGTAATCGTGCTGATGGTCGTTATACTGGTGAATACACAACACAACGAAGAATGGTTACTGATCGGGCTACTAGTGGTTATGCTGCTCATCGCCATCAGTCAAATATTGATTATCATGTCTAACCGTAATTTGTTATTGGCCCTCCATCTCAAAAATGAAGAACTTGAGACAAGCGAGACAAGATATCGACAACTCGTTGAGATTTTACCAGTTGGGATCACTATTGAGGTGGAGGGTAAGCTTGTTCTCGTCAATAAGGCAGGCATGGAAATGTTAGGAGCGTCATCGCCCGAGGAAATATTGGGCCGAAGTGCAGCAAGTCTGGTTCACGAAGAGTATACCGACATTATTAAGCAAAGACATCGAGAAGCGAGTGCAGGGAACATTGTGGTTAAGCCGTTCGAATTTGCCGTTCGGAGACTAGATGGGAAAATGATCGATGTGGAATCTACACTAACCCAAATCAAGTATAATTGCAGCAGTGGATTTCTAATCGTTGCACAAGACATTACAAAACGTAAGCAAAATGAGAATAATATCAAAACCATGGCTTATTATGACAGTTTAACCGGGTTACCCAATCGGGCGAGGTTCTATGAGCAATTAAATATAGAAATTGAAAACGCAAAAATCCATCAACATCTGTTGGCAGTTATGTACATGGATCTGGATAGATTCAAACTGATTAATGATTCCATGGGACACAGTGTTGGAGATTTATTTCTGACTATGGTTGCAGAAAGAGTGAACGGAATACAGGAATTAAAAGGTAAGCTATACCGACTTGGCGGTGATGAATTTTGTCTAATAATTAATACAACTAATCAGGAAGGCGCTGGAGATATCGCACAAATGATATTGGATGAATTTTCTGCTCCGTTCACATTGAAAGATAGTGAATATTACACTTCACCGAGTATTGGAATCAGCATGTACCCACTAGATGGAACCGGTTCTGAGGATTTGGTTAGGGTTGCGGATATTGCAATGTATAATGTTAAAAAGAGTGGAGGGAAAAACTACCAATTCTATAATAGAATTTTGGAGCAGGATAACTCAAATACCTTGGATATAGAAAAAACCTTAAGAAAAGCGATTTTAAATAAGGAGTTTGTTCTATATTATCAACCGAAAGTGGATTTAATTAAAGGCGGTGTAATCGGGGTAGAAGCCCTGATTCGCTGGCAGCATCCCAACAAGGGGATTATCCCTCCCCTGGATTTTATTCCGACGGCAGAAGAAACCGGTTTAATTGTTCCGATCGGTATATGGGTATTGGAAGAAGCTTGTCTCCAAATGAAAAGGTGGCATGACGCCGGTATGGAGAAACTAAGTATTGCAGTAAATATCTCACCTCGCCAGTTCAGTGATCGAAACTTAATTGGCAACGTGGAGCGGATCCTACAAGAAACCGGTCTTGATCCCCGGTGCCTTGAAATCGAAATTACCGAAACAGTTATGCAAAATATTCATGAAACCACGATGTTACTTTATGAACTGAAGAAACTGGGTGTTCAGATTTCAATCGATGATTTTGGGACAGGGTATTCGTCGCTGAGTTATTTGAAATATTTGCCAATCGATTATTTAAAAATTGATAAGTCTTTTGTTAGGGATATAACGGAGAATTCAAAGGATGAGGCGATTATCCAGACCATCGTCGATATGGGGCACCATATGAAGATTGAAATTGTTGCCGAAGGGATCGAGAATGAACAACAATTAATTTCGCTTGTGAACCTTCGTTGCAATGTGGGGCAAGGTTATTTATTTAGTAAACCCCTGCCGGCTAACGAAATTGAACTACTGTTTGGTTAGAGGAGGTCATTGATATACTGGCATTAGTCATAGGTGATCCCTTTTAAAAAAACTCACCAAGTGGCTTGGTTACTATGAAACAACATAGTGACCAAGCCACTATTTTTATTCATCTGTGAGGATGTTTATCATATTTGCGCTCATATCTTGTCGGATTGATCTTTATGCATTCGTGCAACGAATAAAGCTGACTATGCTGTGGTTCAAGCTGTTCCTTTTCAAGACTTCAGTAATTGTAGATGCGAATATACTAAGCGCAATACAGCGTAAACACAAACAAATGGAAGCATATTACCAATTAACCGCTAATCAGAAGGGAATGTGTTCTGGCTCACAAACTGACAAATTGGCTGTTTAAGCAGCCATCACAGTCCGATAAGGATGGTGGCAATTCTAAACAAGCTAACAGCCAAAATCCAACGGAATCTAAAGTCCTGAGTCATACGCTCAAAATAACTTGAATATTCTGAAATCGAGAATGGGCCATAGTACGGATTTCGTTCTCCGCAGTTGGAAAACCAAACAGGAAGATACAACACTGGCTATAAGTTATATTGGAGGCCTAATTGATCAGCAAATTCTAACATGCCTTCTGGAGGATCTCACGGAAGCCTTTCGACATGTATCCATCTCCGATCAGAATCCCGAAACTTGGTTGATGAATTATACACCTATAGGGAGTTTGATCTGTCTTAAGAACGAAAAAGAGCTAATTGATGCGATTCTTAATGGTCAGATTGCACTAATTATTGAAGGTGGTTCAAAAGCTTATGCTGCCTCCATTAGCGGTGGGGCGAAGAGGGTGGTTGAGGAGCCAACGTCACAGACGGTAATTAGAGGTCCAAAAGAGGGTTTCACTGAGGATATTTCGACCAATATCGCACTCCTTCGGCGAAGGATCAAATTAACTGATCTCAGCATTGACTCCAGAAGTATAGGAGAATACACCCAGACGAAAGTACCAGTGGCATATATTAAGGGCATAGCTGATCCGGATGTCGTGCAGGAAATATCCAAACGATTGGATCGATCAAAACCGATAGTATTCTCGAGAGTGGATATATTGAGGAGTACATTCAAGACGGTGTATGGTTGAGATTCCCCACAATATTGAATACGAAGCGACCGGACGCTGTTGCAGGCAGTTTGCTTGAAGGGTGATCGGGGTCATGTTGCTTTTGCACAGGGTGCTGGAACAGGGTCGAACTTAACGAGTTGTGGGTAACTACTGCCACCGGAGTGGACACAGCGGATGACGGCCAATGGATCGTATCTTATCTAGTCATTGTTCCCTCCGCCATTACAAGTGGAACCGGAGGAGGAGTGGGTGGTTCTTCCCAGCCGTATTTTACGTCAAGGCAAAAACCTATAACAAGGCTTTATCGTACAGCAATCTGGAAACGTCAAGACGAATTTACGTGGCACATAACCGTGTAATTTTTATTGGGAAGAACGCAGCTGAGAAGGGAATGGATCGAGTAGTCGATTTCTATTTGCGTAATACAGAAGCCGTGCCGCCGATTTTAATTTTATACACAGACCCTCGAGCGAATATCGCTTCATGCACAAATGCTGGAATATGATGTTCTTAGCTCAGATGGAGCTACTATAGGATTCAACCCGGATCAGACCATTGCACCCGGTGAGCAAATTACGTATCGATGAAGGCATTGTCATAACATTTTCCTCGGTGTGACATGCTGTTTTCGGGCGCCAACCTTTGGCAGCATGTCGTGGTAAGCATAGGACGTGTACTGGAATCCCTGATCGCTGTGAACGATCAGTCCCGTCACGTCTTTTGTCTTGTTAAAGACATTCTCAAAGGTCTGCAGCACCAGCTGATTGTCGTTTCTCTGACTCATGTGATAGGCTAGAATCTCATTATTAAATAGGTCTTTCACGGCAGAGAGATAGATCCAGGACTCACCCATACGGAATTGAGTGACGTCCTTGACCCATTTTTGGTTCGCTCTATCTGCTTTAAAGTCACGCTTCAGCAGGTTTTTAGCAACACGTCCTTCAGTTGAAGAAGCGTAATTACAGCGATGCTTCCGCCGAATTCGTGAGCGGATTCCAAGCGTCTGCATCAGCCGTAGTACTTTCTTATGATTCATCCAGACCCCGTGGTCCTGTAGCAAAAACAACTGAATCTGGCGGTAGCCATACACTCCGTTATATTGGTCGTAAACTTTCTGTACAAGTGCCTTGTCTGTTTGATCCCGATCTTGACTTTTGCGTTTGAGGTAAGCATAGTAGCCACTTCTAGAGACTCCAAAAACCTGACAAAGTGCGCTCACTGGATACTCTTTTGCGGCTTTCTCGACACTCATATATCTTTGTTTTTCATCTCCTGCATCCAGATTTCCAAGCACTTTTTAAACATTTCATTTTCACGTATCAACCGCTTCATCTGTCTGTCTTGGTCAACGTATGTCTCGCGTCTTCCGCGATGATCGATGAGTCCAAACTCACCGGATTCTTTGTTTTTCATCCAGGCTTTGAGTAGATGTCTGTCTGTCATCCCAAACTTCTCCATGATTCTGCGGTAAGTCCAGCCTTCCACCAAGTGAAGATGTATTGCCTCCATCTTTATCTCGAAAGAATACTGTTTAAACTTTTGACCTTTAACTGCTGGCATAAAAAATGCACCCCCTAGAATTTCATCGGATAAACCAAGGGTTTATTCCAATGTCTATTCTAAGGGGGGCACTTCAGATGGTGTGAGGTGTCTTCCCTTCTGTTACATGAATCGTTGTTTCTCAATCCACAAAATATCGCTCCACGGTACTGAGGAGAGGCTGTCGTTTTCATTCAACCGTATCTCCTGAGTATTAACATATAGCAACTTGCTGCGAATTCGTGACGTATGGGTTTCGACAGTCACCTTATTCTTCAAAAGAGATCTCATATAGCAAGCCAATGTCTGCTCGAAGAATTGTTGTTTGAGGAAATCTTTCTGACTTGCGGTTTTGCCGAATTTAAGTAATATTTTCTGTTTCAGTTCTTCATCATAGACCACTTGCTGATGCTGCTGATGAGGAATATTCACTTGATCATAGGGTTGTTCTGCGGTACCAATTGCACGAAACGGGACCCAATATTTCGTGAATAATGTAGTCAACATAACAAAATCCCTGCCAACGACATCTGTTTTGGCCAGTATTTCTTTCCACTGCTCGCGGCACAGAATCCTGACTTTCACGGTTTAGTTTTTGTGCGCTTTAAAAAATTCGAGAGCATAATTTCCTTTCGACGAGAAGGATTGATTTCTCCGATAATTTGGACATTTTGATGATGAATGAATTCCTGAAGCATTTTCAATTCATGAGATGGCAAAGGACTCACAGGTGAGCTAAACTTGGTCGGACCCGAATTCAGCAACAGTTGTTCACCTCCACATGTGTGATATACACATCATATGAACTGAGTCAGCACTTATTCAGAGTCAGGAGGGGAAAACAATGAACAGCGTTCTGTTTATAGTCATTAATTGGATGTTATGTGTGGGTGTTATTGCCGGATATATGTATTTGAAAAAGTTGAAAAACCTGATTGGCTATCATCTGGGGATGAACATTTCCATGACGGTCAGCACAGTGAGTGCATTGGCTTGGATAACGATTGTGGTTACTGTCATAGCTATGTTGATTGGTATGATTTTTGGGGCGCTTGTGGATTATCAGACCATTGTCACGGGTGTATCGGGTAGCATTATGGCGGGGCTTATGTCTCCTATGATTGTTATGCATAGTCATCATCCGTTACCCATTCTCATATTTTGTATCGCTTTATTTTTCTTCGTAATAATTATGTTATGTACCTCAGTCAAAATAAAAGTTAATTCTTGGATATTCGTAGAGAGCAGTATTAGTCCCTTTAAATAGACAAGAGAAAAATGACATCTACTGAATGGAATTAATCTTGGCTAGCTAAGGGGACTTTTCATGGCTAGAAATGGACAAGTTTTCCCGCAGTACTCCTTGAATTAACAATTAGGTGCTGCGGACTCCGTTCGGATTATTACAAGTGGAGAACACCAACATGATTCAGAGTCGCACCTGCTCGCCATTCATCGCATTCATCTCTAAAATTGCTACACATTCATAATTTACAATTCAACTAGAAACTTTTTCCTGAATCTAGCGTCTATTTATATGACTTTTTGAGGGGATAAAAATGACTAGAGAGAAGAAGGAGCCAAAGACAAAGCATGAATATGAAGAAGAAATTATCCATTTTTACCGCTTTAGCTGTTTTTCAAGCATTTGCAGTCGGTTCCGTGAGTGCGCAGTCAGCACCGCAAAGTGACACAGCGTCTGTAAACACGGCTAACGTAGAATCGGTTGAGGTGCTAAAAGAAGAGCAGCCGATTGCAGAACGTGAAGTGAAAAAGGAGAGCACTGAGGCAACACCTAAAACAGATATCGAGAAACCTGCGATGGATGGGAAAGAGACCACTGCAGACGAAACGAGTACAAAACCTGTGGTCCAAGAGGGAGCCTCTGAGGAGGTTGAAACACCAGCTACGCCTGCTCAAGTAGAGCAACCGTCCATTGATGGGAAGTCTCCAGTAGGATCAGGCGGAAATCTGACGTTGTACATGAATAGCAACAAAATGGAGCAGGATGGGAACACATATCTTGCCGGTCAGCCAATGGCTGTAAAAAATGGTGTATCCTATGTTGCAATCCGTGCGTTAGTTGACCGTGTGGGATACGGAGTTAAATACGATAACAAAACCAAGGAAACCATCATTATTAGTGGTGAGGATGAACTCCGATTCAAGACTAACAGCAAGGACTATACGGTAAACGGAGAGACCAGAACGATGAAAGGCCCTGCATATCAGCAAAAAAGTACGTTCATGGTACCGTTAACTTCCATTACTCAAGCTCTGAACATCACCTATAAAGTGAATCAGCCAGCTAAGACGGTTGTGCTGAATCTTAATACAAAACCTGTTGCAAGCTTCACCATTTCCCAAAAGGAAATCTTTGCGGGTGATCGAGTGGACTACGTGACTTCTTCCAGTTCACCTAATGGAATGGATATCGTTGACGAACGCTGGACAGGTCGTCAGGATTCCTTTGATCAAGCAGGTACATATACGATTTCATATCAGGTCCAGGATTCCAATGGTCAATGGAGCGATCCTTATTCAACTACGATTGAGGTTATGAGTCCTAACCTTCCTCCTGTAGCCATGTTCGCCACAGATAAAGAACAGTATAAAATGGGCGAAAAAATAACATACACAGACCAAAGTACAGATGACGAAAATAATATTGTTAAAGCGGTGTGGGAGAACAATTCACTTGCGTTCTTTGAACCGGGTCCAAAAACGGTGACTCTTACGGTTACTGACAATCACGGTGCTACGAATACGTACTCCAAAGTCATCACCATAACCAATGAGACCTTATATTCATTTACCGACTTCAATTTACTCTTCACGCCGGTAGGACAGAAATTCTCCTTTAACGGTGGCGAAGTGACTACGATGGAAAAAGTACCGTATACGTACATGGATGAGCCAAGTCTGTTGATCCGCAGCAACAGTCCGGAAACGGTAAATACGGAAGGTATCGTATATAAAGAATCATCTTCGGGGCAGACCCGTTTCATGATTCACCACGTGAACAATACAGGCAAAAGAGTAAAAATGTATGTAATTGCAACGAATAATAACCCCAATCCGGCAGTATTCGAACAACAGAATATGGGATTTGCCGGACCTACACCGTATGCTACCGTAGCTGGGAAATTGTCTATTGATAAATGGTTCAAGTCGATTCAGACGGGAGCGGATCAAAAGAAAGAGTATCTTCAACCCGGAGAAAGTAAACTGATTTTGACCGAACTTAATAAAACTCCGATGAAAGAAGGGCAAGTCATCTCGCTCTATTCGGATGCTTATAGTGATTATTCCCTTGACTATAACGTTATCCTGGTGGAAGAAAATAAAGATCCGTTCGAGGCTTTACCATTGCTACCTGTGCTTGATCGTGACGGAGTGCACAACCGTGGTACGTATCCAAATGCAACACGTAACATAACGTATGATCAGCACGTGGGAACGAAACCAGCCCGTCTGCCGCTTGGTGATAATGCCAGCGATCCCAATCTGGTTGGAACGGATCCTATGGCTTACATAGACGCATCCAATGCGGGTAATTTCGGTGTATTGTACAAAATCACGTTGAACAATGTCGCTCCGCGTACGCTTATCTCATTTAACCCTCGTGGGAAGTACTCCGGAGTAGCTCTGGTGAACAATCAGTTGGTATCGATTGCCGAAGGCAACGTTGCGGTTACCAATTCAAGTGAACAAAGCGTTCTTTACCGCACAGGGGCAACTGGAGAGAGCGTAACGATTCTTTTCTCTGCCGCGCCAGGTAGCAATCTGCCAGTCAATCTGCTCTTTACACCGCTCCCATCGGAGAAGTAATGTAGTTCCTTTTTAACAGATGGAGCGGGGAATAAATGATTAGGATGCATGTTAATCATTGACAAAAAGGGACTCCATATGGAGTCCCTTTCCCTTTTTGTTTATACATTGTAGATTGTGTTTTAATTATTATAATTGATGTTTTCATTCAGATGGCAGCTTTCTATTTATTTCATGGATATGATTGACAATAATAGATTGCATATGTAGCATTTGAAGGGTAACTAGTAAACAAAACATAACTAAACGGAGGGATTTTCCATGGCTAAAGTAAACGTAGGCGAAGAGAATGCACAACCAATTCAACTGTATTACGAAGATCATGGCGAGGGACAACCAATCATCCTTATTCATGGCTGGCCTTTGAGTGGACGATCCTGGGAGAAGCAGGTACCTGCTTTGATAGAAGCTGGATACCGGGTTATTACGTATGATCGTCGTGGTTTTGGTCAGTCTTCCCAGCCTTGGGATGGTTACGACTATGATACATTTGCTTCAGATTTACATAAATTGATTGTACACCTCGATTTACGTGATGCTACACTTGTCGGTTTCTCCATGGGAGGCGGTGAAGTCGCCCGCTATATCGGAACATATGGAACGGAAAGAGTCTCCAAAGCTGTATTTGCCGGAGCTGTGCCTCCATACCTTTATATATCCGAAGATAATCCACAGGGAGGATTGGATGATGCAACGATTGAAGAATTCCAAAATGGGGTTAAAGGTGATCGTCTAGCGTTCCTGGATGGATTTACGAATAACTTTTTCGCCGCAGGAGATCGTACAGATCTGGTAAGCGAGCCGTTCCGTCTATATAACCGGGATATTGCTGCTCTGGCATCCCCTAAGGGTACCCTAGATTGCATTGCTGCCTTTGCTCTTACCGATTTCCGTCAGGATCTGGAGAAGTTCAATATTCCAACGTTGGTTATTCATGGCGATTCTGACGCCATTGTGCCGCTTGAAGTCAGTGGGCAACGTACACATGAATCCATCCCTGGCAGCCAACTTGTGGTCGTAGAAGGCGGACCACATGGCTTTAATGCCACACACCCCGAAGCATTTAATGCAGCGTTAATCGAATTTTTGAAGAACTAAGCTTCGAATGAAAATGAACATCGAAAAGGTCGCTATCCTATCCAGGATAAGCGACCTTTTTATTATATACTCAGATCTTGAGCCACAGTACTACTTAGTGCCACAGCTTCATTGTTTGTACAAAAATATACTCATTCCGCCGTTTTTGAAGTATGATACAACATAAGTAGAACGCTTTCATATTGATATCATGGTTACAAAGTCAATTTCATTCTCAGGAGGCTCTTAAAATTGTTCAAAACAAATACAACATATGATGGGTATCTCTTTGTACATTTTATTGGCGAACAGCCGGACGGTGAGCAAGTTTACTTCTCCTATAGTGAGGATGGCCTTCACTGGAAGGACCTCAATGACGGAGAGCCAGTACTGATTTCGAACCTTGGGGAAAGGGGGGTAAGGGACCCATTTCTGATACGTTCGGTCAAGGAAGATAAATTTTATCTGATCGCTACGGATCTCCGCATTGCAAGCGGCAAAGGATGGACTCATGCCGTTGAAGCGGGGAGCCGTGATGTGATTTTGTGGGAGTCCAGTGATCTTGTAAACTGGTCTTCTCCTTGGAATGTTACACTCGGTGTTGAGGGTGCAGGTTGTGTCTGGGCACCCGAAGCAGTGTATGACGAAGCAGCAGACGAATTTCTCGTATTCTGGGCTTCTGCGACTCAGGAGCCTCAGGAACCTGAACGAAAGCAAAAAATATATAGCGCTCGTACAAAAGATTTTCGTACGTTTTCCACATCTCAAAAGTATATTGAGCGGGATAACCATATTATCGACACACCGATTCTCTCATCTGACAGCAGTTACTATCGATACTCCAAGGATGAAACGACCAAAAACATCCGGGTCGAAAAGGGAGCTTCCCTCGACAAAGATGTGTTCGCCCCACTTCACGCTCCAGCGCTCGAGGCTGTGGCGGGTGTTGAGGGACCTCAAATATTTAAATTCAATGATCGCGAGGAATGGTGTCTGATTGTCGATCGTTTTGCAGAGGGTAAAGGTTACCTTCCTCTGGTGACTACAGATCTGAACAGCGGTGAATTCCGTATTGTACCCGATGGGGAGTTTGATATGGGAACGACCCAAAAGCGGCATGGTAGCGTCCTGCCAATCACGGCCGAGGAGTGCAACCGCTTGTTGGCGGCTTTTGGAGACAGTCATCAGGTACTTCCTGGGCAATATGCCGATCCTGATGTCGCAAAGTTTGGAGATCGTTACTACATGTATCCGACAACAGATGGATTCGAGGGGTGGTCCGGAACACAGTTCAACGTATTTTCTTCTGTGGATCTGAAGCATTGGCAAACGAAAGCGTCATACTCGATCTGGGAACAGACGATGTGGTATGGGCAAGTGGTAATGCCTGGGCACCGGCGATTGCCAGCCGAAACGAACAGTTCTATTTTTATTTCTGCGGCAAAATGCTGAATGGCGAGAGCGCAATCGGCGTTGCTGTAGCGAATACACCGGTCGGTCCATTCCTTGCCGAACCGCAACCATTAATCACGATGGAGCAGTTGAAACATCTGGACATCACCATGGGACAGGCTATTGATCCTTCCATCTATGTCGAAGATGATGGGAGAACATACCTGTTATTTGGAAACGGACATGCAGCAATTGTTGAGCTTGAAGAAAATATGACAAGTGTAGTAGAGGAAACGATGAGCAATCTGACAGGCTTGCATGACTTCCGCGAGGCCGTAACCGTTCTAAAGCATGGTGGACGATATCACTTTACGTGGTCCTGTGATGATACGGGCAGTGAGGATTATCATGTAAATTACGGTACGTCAGAGCAGCTATAACGGTCCAATCACCTATCAATATGCGATCCTGAGTAAAAATGTCGAGAAGCGTATGCTGGGCACAGGTCATCACTGTATTTTTCTTGAACATGAAACCGGTCAATACCGGATTGCCTATCACCGGTTTGTAACACCATTATCCAGATTTCCCTCTGGAAAGGGCTATCATCGCGAAATATGTATAGATCCGCTATATTTCGGAACGGATGGGCTGTTGCAGCCGGTAATTCTATAAATTCAAGGATGCCACGATAAGTGGCATTTTTTTGTTCAAAAAAAATGAACGTTTCATTCAGAAACGGTTCTTTGACTTACCTATAACATCAACATAGAGTGATCACAAGGAAGGTAGTTGATTTTAGGTACACAAATGAGAAGCATACACACCCTTGACTCTCCCCTGCACGGGAAACTGTATACTCGAATTATGTTAATAGATTGGAGATGAGCTTTTGTTCAAAATCAGTCGTTTTCCAGGCTAAGTAGGGTCTCATTAAAAACACTGCGTTATTATGACCAGATCGGCGTACTTAAGCCGAAAATGGTGGATTCCGATACGGGCTACCGTTACTATTCAGCAGATCAGCTTCTGGAGCTCAACCGAATTTTTATTTATAAAGAGTTGGGGGTTACATTGCCACAGATCACACAGCTTCTACAGGAAGATATTACATTAGAGAATATTCAAGGCATGTTTAAGCTGAAAAGAAGCGAAATCCAGCAGATTATCGATATGGAACAAGCCAAACTTATCCGGATTGAGAAGCTCATACAGCTTATAGAGGAAGAGGGGCAAGTCGAAACATATCAGATCAAGGAGAACGAAGCTGGTAGGGAATTATATTTACCCTTATCTCAAGAACAAGATGCACAATTCATAGAAATACAAATCCCAATACTAAATAGATAACTGAAGAAGACGGAGTGGAGTAAGTTGAAAAATAAATGGATCATCCATGTCCTCGCATTGGCTGTTTTTCTGATTGGAACCATTGAATACATTATTACAGGAGTCATTGAAATGATCGCCGCAGACTTGAGCGTATCTACTTCAGATGTTGGTTTACTGGTGACTGTATTCGCTCTGGCAGCAGCCATTATCGCTCCAATTCTCATTGCATTTACAATAAACATGGATCGCAAAAAAATACTGTTGTCTACCCTCAGTGTGTTTATTGCCAGCAACGGACTTATGCTTTTAAACCTTTCATACGAAACATTACTATGGGTGCGAATTATGCAAGGGGCTAGCGGAGGCATGGCTACCGTAGTAGCGATGACCGTATCAACACGACTCGTTGAAAAAGAGAAAAGGGGCAATGCCATCGGCATCATCTTGATGGGACTAAGCAGTTCGCTAGTGCTCGGTGTCCCATTGGGCACATTTTTAAGTGAGATGTTTGGATGGAGAGTTCTATTTGTATTCATCGGTTTGTTAAGTGTTCTTCCATTACTTATCATCTACAAAAAGGTTCCGGCTATTAAAGAGGAAGAAAAGGTCACCCTCAGAATGCAGCTCTCCATTTTAAAAAATCCAACTATTCTGACTGCTTTGCTTATTACTTTATTGTATATCGGCGGCTATTCTACACTGTTCACTTACATTACGCCTTTCTTGCAAGCTACATCCTCTCTTACCATGACTGAGATCAGCGGTGTTCTGTTTCTCGCGGGAATTTGCAGCTTCGTCGGATCAAAAGTTGGCGGACAATTGGCAGATGCTAAGGGATCCAAGTTTACTATTTGTCTCGGACTTCTGTTACAAGGGGCAACTCTTCTTTTATTCGCTCTAGCTGGAGTTAATCTCATGGTTTTAATCCTGGTTTTAATGATTTTTATGTTAGTAACGTGGAGCATATCCCCGGCCCAGCAACTATATCTGGTTACTCTGGCACCTCGTAATCCGGACATTGCCCTTAGTGTAAACACGTCGTTCATCCAATTTGGTTTTGCACTGGGTTCTGGATTAGGCGGGCTTGTCATCATTCGTACATCTGTCTTGTATTTAAATTGGTTAGGTTTTGGAGCTGTAAGCATTTTGCTTCTTGCCCTACTTCTATTCGGAAAGATGAGCAGTAGGACTGAAAAGCCTATGGTTACTGGTGAATAGGTAGGTGGACTGGTTAAGTTACACAGGACATCTATCTGGCGTTGAAGTCCTAATTAGAAACAGGGAATGTACGAGTCGTACATTCCCTGAAAAATAAAGCATTATTATCACTAGTGTGATGTTGCTTAAGAACCAAACATTGTATTTATATGCGGTTGTTGCAACCATTCTTTCAGCGAAGTCAACTGGAGATCTGGAACAATGACACGATCTTTCACATCATAATAGTTCAAGGAATCAATATTGGCTCCGATCCAACGATAGAAGCCCGCAATTCCAGCTGCTTGCTCTGCTCCCATTACTGGCGTAAGCGCTGCTTCAAAATCATCATAGTTCAGGGAATGAAAGTTCACATTTTGTGCCGATGCTTGTGTAAAACGTTCACCCAGCTCTACACCGGTGAGTGCTTCAGGCCCCGGAGCCAGTATCACTTGTCCTGCCAGTTCAGGATGGTTTAACGCATAAACATGATATTGTGCTGCATCCTCGGAGCTGATCCATGGGATCGGTTTATCCACTGGTACTGGGTAGAAAAGTATCCCATTACGAATGAGACCCGGAATCAAGAAGTTCTCCATATAGAGTGTGGGTTTCACCAGTGTAGTTGGAATACCGCTATGTCGTACATACTCGATCATTTCGCGTTTAACATCCAACGTTTGGGTGTCGGTTGGCTGTTCTGGTAAAAAGCCATTCGAATTCACAACGATCAATTTCACGTTCGCTTGTCGGGCAGCTTCCACAGCATTTGTAATCTGTTGCTTCAATAATACTGTGTCATACTCGATTGGCATGTTCAAGAAGACTTTATCAACACCGCTGTTAACTTCATTCAACGTTTCTAGTACAGACAGATCACCAACAAATGCCTCTATACCTTGTTCCTTCAAGAACGTTACGTTTTTCTCGTGACGTGTAATGGTGCGAACCGCTACCCCTTTGGAAGTTAGCAATCTTGCTACCGCTCCGCCTTGTACCCCTGACGCTCCATATACTAATATCGTTTCCATATGTACAAAACTCCTTATAGTTAATTTCATTTGTTCAGTATTGAACTAAATGTTATTTTTATATTAACTAACTCACAAACTTTATGTAAGTACGCACATTCGAGATACCAGGTATCTTTCGTGATACTTTAATGAATTGCCAAAATGGCTCTCCATGGTGACGCATCGTACATTGACACGTCAACTGAGTGAGCTTGAGGAAGGAAATGGGAAAAACAGGTTCTTGATTTTCTTTCCCAATGTGCAACCGAATTCGAGATTATGATAGGCTGTACCTACAAGAATTAAACGAATATTACAGAAGGGGACGATTTGTCTGGATCAGAAACTCACGGCTACGATTGCTATCGAATTCAAGAACAATCAGAAGGTGTTAAACGCGATTGGAGACGAGACCCGGCAAGCCATCCTCATCGCCTTAATTCAAGGACCGCAAAAAACCGGCATGCGCGTAGGCGAGATCAGGATGAAGACACACCTATCCCGACCGACCGTATCACATCATCTGAAGATATTAAAAGAATCGCAGATTATAAGCGTGCGTAAAGAAGGGACTCTCAACTATTACAGTCTGGACTCAGGAAGCAAGTTGAAATTATTGAAAAAACTGGTAAATGAAATAGAAAAAGTGTTTGCGCAATGTGAAGAACAAGCATCGGAATAACGATTAGAATAACAGTGAGGGGGCGTTGCGATTGAATCGGACAGTCGAAGCGGCAAACGGAGTCGGCATTCCTCAACTCGGGTTCGGCCTGTATAAGATCAAAGACGGGAAAATTTTCGAGAGGACTGTCGAAGAGGCTATTCGAATTGGTTATCGCCATTTCGACACAGCCAAAATTTACGGAAATGAAGCAGCGCTAGGCCGAGTCATTCAAAAAAGCGGCATTCCCCGGGAGGAGTTCTTCATTACCTCCAAAGCGTGGACGACAGATCTCGGGTACCATGCGACGAAAAGGGCGTTCGAACAGACTTGCCAGAAGCTGAACGTAACGTATCTCGATATGTACATGATTCATTTCGCCGGTCCTCATTACGTGAACGCCTGGAAGGCGATGGAAGAGTTATACGACGAAGGTAGAATTAAAGTTATAGGTGTAGCCAATTTCGAGATCCATCATCTGGAGCATCTCAAGAAGAATTCCCGAATTTCGCCGATGGTTAATCAGATCGAGACCCATCCGGAATTCCCACAACACGAATTACATGATTATATGCTTCGGCATCGGATTCTGCATGAAGCGTGGGGCCCGTTGGGGCAGGGAAACAAGGCGCTGCTGGAGCATCCAGAGCTGGCTACAATTGCCCGTCGCCATCAGAAATCGGTTGCGCAAGTCATTTTACGCTGGCATCTGCAACGCGGAATTCTGGTCATTCCCAAATCGACGAACCCTCGACGGATAAAAGAGAATAACGAAATATTCGACTTTGAACTGAATGAGAAGAACATGGAACAAATACGGCGGTTGGACACAGGTAAGAGGTATTCCTTAAGCCCGAATGGCTACATGATCAACCCAATTTATATAAATTTGATGAAACTGTTTATTCGCTGATAACCCTGTTAAAATAAAGGGCCATCCCGATCAACCTAAAGACAATAACACTAGTTTTCCAATCTTCAATAAAGCTTTCAGTTGCGCCCAGCAGATAATCATTGAAATGACCATAACGATTACAAAGAACAGAAAAACAATAATTTTCATTATGATCAAACGTTTTCCGTCCGGATGTTTGGAAGCTCTGCTGGAAGAGGTATCTTTAGACTTAATCATAACTCGTATACCGACTATGCAGGCAGTAGCCAGGATTATAAAAAGCATTAAAGTAGCCATTCGTTCAGCAGTGAAAGCGATGAGATTTGATCCTCCCGGACCAGAACCCGTGCGCAAAAACCAATGGCAGAAGGCAACGACAGAAAGAGATGACAGGAATAAGATAAATATGATCTTCCACACCCAGTCGAACAGCTTGAAGAAAGGACCGGGTGGATTCTTTTTCTGTTCCCGGCGAATCCGACGCTCGGCGTTTCTTCGATCGATTATTGCTCGTTTGGATTTCATGGATGTCTTGCCTCCTCCAGTTTCGTTGTACTTCCTTGTATCATTAAGAATAGCACAGTACTGACGATCAAGTCCCATGTTGATGAATAGCTTATTTTACATACGCAGCTCGGTACCTTTGAAACCTTTTGCTATAAACTTGCGTTTAAGAAGCTAGAAAGAAAATGAACTTGAATCCCGAAAGGATGTAAGAAAAAAATGAATAGAAACAAGAAGAGAAATAAGTTAATTGTAAGTGCAATTATGACAGCATTACTGGCATCGCCCATGGCATACTTCATGTCCGAGGGCCATCTGGTAGCCGCTGCTGCCGTTTCCAAATATAAAGTTACCGCACAGCCGTTCAGCATTGAAGGAAAGAAATCAAGCATTGGTACGATTAATAAAAATGGATCGACCTATATCGCTCTTAGGAACCTAAATACAGCTCTAGGGTTAACCACCAATTTCAATAAGACTAATCAACTCGTTGAAGTGTCGGGAAATGGACGATCGCTTCAAATTAACCTCTCTAATAATACCATTCATTTGAATGGACAACCGGTCTTTGGACCTCAAGTCATTCTCCAGGACAATACAACTTATTTGCCACTTCGCTTCCTACTGGAGCGGATGGGCTATGTAATTTCATATCAGAATAGTACAAAGCAGGTCGGTATTCAATCGATTAAGGAAAACGACTTGCAGGTTCAAGCGGAGGAGATCGGTGCCGACGGAGATGGCAAATCATTGCTCGTCTACTATCCGGTAATTAAGGGCTATGCAAAAGAGAAAGTACAGGATAAGATCAACGCCTTTTTGAAGCAGGAGACCGACAGGCACATTGCAGCGGGATCGAAGGAAATGGATACAGTCGTAAAAGCGAATAATCAATTACTAATCAAGAATCCAAAGGCTGAAATTCGGCAACCGAGCCTCGATGGCAGATTTACAGTTATGTATAACGAGAATGGGAAATTGAGCCTGTATGTGGATTATGATCTTTATATGGGGGGAGCGCATGGAATTACGACGAGGGTTCCTTACACGTTCGATCTTGTAACAGGTGATCCAATTTCGTTGAAGGATGCGGCAGGTAATGCCGATTATGTCTCTATCATTAACAGCCAAATCACAGATCACATCAATCATCGCGGATTGGAGTTGGCTACTCCATTTAAGACGATCGAAGCTGATCGAGATTATTACCTAACCCATGACGGTATCGTTATCTATTTCACGGAATATGAATATACTTCCTTCGCTGAAGGAATGCCAGAGTTTATTATTCCTTATTCCGAGTTCAAATGAGGGAAAGAGTTTGACTTATTTAAGTACGCAGCCTGATTATTGGTATACCTAAATTTCATACTGAATAAGCTGGTGTCATTGTTGAAGATAAGAACATGGTCCCCGAGGAAGTCGCTATTTTAGCGGCTTTTTTTATTTTAAGGGATCAAGTTCTTGTTCTTGTATGGGCAGGATAGTTTTTAATGACAGAGGACAATCTGAAAAACACTCCGATTGAAGAACGATGGAAGCATTGCATGATATTGCGAAAGCAGGGAGGAATGACTGCTATGTTTGCATTGATTATCGAATTAATCGACCGGTCGTAGATGGCATTCTGCTCTGCCAATTCGAATTTGGAAGCACGACCGTCCGATATAACCTTCTTCTGCATGCTGGCTTTATATTGACAACTATAACTTTGGCGCATATATTATAACCAGTGGTTAATAACCATTGGTTATAATATATGCATAGGAGAGTGAAGAATGTTAGCCGGACATTTTGGATTAGCCGCCGCTGTAAGATCGAAGGTGCCTGAGGTTCCTTTGTGGGCTTTGATGGTTGGGACACAGCTACTTGATTTGGCTTTCGTACCTCTGCTGCTAAGTGGTATGGAGACTATGGATGAGGCTGTACATGGTGGTGGTTACGGGAATTTGATTATTCATGCAGATTATTCACATTCTCTGGTTGCAGCTCTTTTGCTGTCGTTATTGGCCGGATTGGCCGGGCGTAGGTTGTGGGGGGCAAGAGCAGGGAAGATCCTGAGCGGAGTGGTGTTCAGTCACTGGATTCTTGACGTTGTGGTCCACCGTGCAGACATGGTTCTGCTGCCTGGCAATTGGGGAGGTCTGCCTCTTCTTGGTTTAGGAGTCTGGAAGTTCACCTGGTTGGCTATTCTACTGGAGCTTCTATTGATTCTTGTAGGGATTATAATGTATTCCCGTTCTGCCCTTAAGACCGCCGCTGCAGGGCGAGGTAGAAGGGCTGCCCTGCTCTCGTCGGTTGTGCTGGGGACTGCTCTTATGGTAACGTTGATTTCAGATGTAACAGGTTTATTCTAAGGGGGTACCGCCATGAGTTTCATTGTTTTCATGTTAGTTTTCACAGTCCTCTGCGGTTGGCTGGACAGTCGAATCTCCAAAGCTGACGAGGTGGCTGGATAGATGGCTTCCAAGCAGGAAATAAGATCAGCCGAAACCAAAAAAAATATTCTGCAAGCAGCAGGCAAGCTATTCGCTAACCGGGGGTATGATACAGTTACCATGCGGGAGATCGCCAAGGCGGCAGGTTGCTCACATACAACGATATACATATATTTTAAAGATAAGGAAGTGTTGCTTCATCAACTATCCATGCCTCCACTGTTGTCTCTGCTTGAGTGTATTGATCAGCTGATCGCCAAAGAGCCGCATCCTGAAGTCCAACTGAAGGCCCTGAGTCTGGCAATGCTTGAATTTTGTCTGGCTAACCGTAATATGTATAGTTTATTTTTCAATGTGAAGTCGGTAAGAGTAGATGAGCCTTCGCCGGAGATGGAACTTAATCAACTGCGAAACAGCATGTTCGCCAAACTTACCGGAGTTATTGCGGATTGTCTGGGCAATGATCCCGGACCTGAACGTTCATTGTTGTATTCACGGATTTACTTTTTTACGCTTAACGGGATGATATCTGCTTATGCCGGCTCTGAGGAGCCGGTAGAGCAGCTGATGGAGCGGCTCAGGCCCACTTTTGAGCATACGTTTGAGGTCTTACTTAAAGGCATAGCCGCATCAAATATTTGATCCTCACCAGCATTCCAGTTGCTGCTTATTGTTTATTCAAAAACTGAATTGGGACAAAGCTGACTTCTCTTTAGCCCGCTATGTCAAAGGGAAGGATATCAATTAGCTGTAAAAGCCAAGGCGCACTTCTTGCTACTGCATATAAAGAAGTATTTTTTTGGAAAATAACACATCACTCCACTTTGTTACGTAAGACTGTATAATAGAGGATGTGTAATCTCTATGCACTAACTGATTTGTACAGCAGAGGTGGCTTCATTATGCTTCTGCAAATCCGTATTGATTTGGTTAAGGAGTGATAGTTTGGGTGCAAGCATAAAAGATGTAGCCGAGCGTGCTGGAGTCTCTGTTACAAGTGTTTCCCGGGTCTTGAATAGAGAGAAGTATATAAGCCAACGTATCCTTGACAAGGTAAACGATGCTATCGAGGAATTAAATTACTCCCCAAGCCATATTGCACGCAGTCTAAAAAAACAGAAGACCAATATAATTGGGATTATCGTTCCAGACCTCAGGAATTATTTCTGCTCCACAATATTAAGCAGTATCGAGGAAAGCGCCAGCGAGTATGGTTATAATCTGATTGTCTGTAACATCGCGGAGAATCTAGAGAAGGAGTTCAAGTATTTACAGGCTGTCCAGGAGATGCGGGTCGACGGAATCATTATCATGCACCAGAAAGTGGATGATCGTATTTTGTCTTTTATTGAGAGCGCTTCAATACCGATCCTATTCTCCTGTGTTCGCTCCCCACTACCAGGTAGATTCTCTGTGTTAATCAATGATTATCGGGCGGCACTGGATGCCACCGAGTATTTAATCGGTCTCGGTCATCGCCGAATTGCCTTCCTGGGCGGCGATCTACGAGATATATCGTCAGGCCACGACCGCTATCAAGGTTATGTAGATGCTTTAAGCAAATTCGACATTCCACTGAATCCTGATCACATCAAATTCGGTAACTATAAGCTGGAAAGTGGACGAATCATGATGCAGGAAATTCTGGAGCAGGGAGAGCTCCCTACCGTTGTATTTGCCGCCAGTGACGATATGGCTGTAGGTGCTATGAACTGTGTGCTTGATTATGGACTGAGGGTTCCTGATGATATTTCGATCATGGGATTTGATGACAGCCAGATTGCCGAAGCGGTCAGGCCACTTCTTACTTCAATACAGCAACCAGCCTGGGAAATCGGTAGGACTTCACTGGAATATCTGCACGCCTTAATTGAAAATCCTAATCAAAAGAATTGTGGAGACATCTACCTACCGCACCGAATCATGGAAAGGGCAAGTTGCAGAAGACTATAACATGGGATACAAAAATACAGATCCGTCCAAGCTGACGGGTCTGTATTTTTGTATCCCGACAGATGGGGTATCCAACCAAACACTTTTTATACAAGTCGACAAAAAAGCAGTACTAGAATTAACAAGGATTAATTAAAGTAGTAAATGGAGTTGTTCTGGTAACGATACCATACAAGAAAATTATAATACATACAAAGGAGACGCTGGCAATGCAAAGGGATATTATCGCCGTTGAAGGGAAGCTCAATCCGCTCAGCTCTAAAACACATATTACGTACCAGTTTCACTTGGATCCCCACTTATCTTTATTGGAGATTGAATTTAGGTATGCCCCCAAATCATGGTTAGACAAGGAAGCCTCACAGCCACTTATTTTGGAAGCTATTGAGACATACTCCGATCCGGCATGGATTGAATTACACAAGCAAGAATGGGAGAAATTTTATCCTTTACAGAACTTATTGACATTATCTCTGGATAGTCCCGAGGGTTTTCGCGGCTCTGCGCATCGGCATGATCCGGAACAGCAGCATGTCATCTGTCAGGATGAGAGCAAGACGTCTCCCGGGTTCATCGCCGGGGAGATTCCTTCCGGCGTATGGAAGGTGACAATCAGCGTGCATTGTGTTGTAACGCCAGATTGCTGCTATGAATTACTAGTGAGGGGGAAAGAAAGATGAAATGGACTCCATACGAACTTCATACCCATACGCCTCATAGTGATGGAACACATTCTCTTCTGGAGATGTGCCAGAGTGCTGCAAAGCTTGGACTCAAAGGTATCGCGCTTACAGACCACAACACCATATCGGGACTTGCGGATGCCGAAGCTGTCAGCAATCAGACAGGCATTACTATCATTCCGGGTATGGAGTGGACAACGTTCTACGGTCATATGCTGACCCTCGGGGCACCCTATTGCGAATGGAGAGATCTAGGGCCGCACGACATTCATAAGGGCATTGCTCGTGTTCATGAGCAGGGAGGCATTGTTGGGATCGCTCATCCCTATAGCTTCGGCAGTCCAATCTGTACAGGCTGTCACTGGGACTACCCCGTAAAGGATTGGAATCAAATTGATTATATAGAAGTATGGCATGAGACGATGCCTCCAATGAAGAATCATAATATACCTGCTTTCAGACAATGGACCGAACTGCTAAACAAAGGGTATCGGATATCCGCTACAGCCGGACGTGATTGGCACAGATCTGATCCGGGGGACAGTCTGTCCGCTTATACGTATATCGGTGTGCATGATACACCAGAGCCTCATTCCATCGCATCCATTATTTCTGCCATCAAGAAGGGACAGATCTGCTTAAGCATGGGCCCTTTACTGGAAGCCAGTCTTGCTCTTGGCACTGAACAATACGGACTCGGAGAAGAGGTCCCCTTAACCATCAGGAAGGCTAATCCTACTGTCGGACTCACTGTCCGAATTACACACTCATCCCAGCCCGAGCGTCCCTGGGGGGCCGATGAGGGGAATCTGATTATCGTTGATTCCAACTTGGGAGAGTTGGCCAAAGTACCAGCCTCCGAATATAACGGCCTGCCTATTATGTTGACAATCGAGGGATTGGTATGGCTTCGTGTGCGGCTATTCGGCACGATCGAGGGAATCCTGACAACTCTCGCCTGCACCAACGCGATATATTTCGCTAACAGGCATCAGATAGAAGAATAACATGCAGAAGAGGGATAACGATGCTATATCCGAAGCTGATCGCCCATACAGGTTGCGAAGGGACAAGCTGGAATACACTTGAATCCTGCGAAGTCGGTATGAAGGCAGGCGCTCATATTATAGAAGTAGATGTCAGAGTAACACAAGATCATGTGGCTGTTCTCCAACATGATGATGAGCCACCTCTTAATCAGATGAATTATGTGCAACTAACGAAAACGGGACAGCAGCCAGAGACGTTGAAACGGGTATTAACCCGATTCAATCAACTGCCCATTACCTTTAATCTAGACCTCAAAACAGAGCAGGCAACAGCGGCTGCGATAGCTGTTGTAAAGGAGACAGATTCATGGACCCAGGTGTGGTTCACAGGGGCCACACGGCTGATGGAGGGTTCTGAATATTCCAGATATGTCATGTGGAATCTGCCGGAGAATCTTCATGAGCTTGACGAAACAAGCTACCGGGGGCAAGTGACGGAGCTATGCCAGCGAGCGTCTGATTCGGGATTCAGAGGTGTGAACCTCCACTATGAATGCTGTCGGCCATATCTGATTGAGCAGGCTCACTATCACGGGCTGCATGTATGGATCTATACCTTGCCGGAGGACAGAAATTTGTTTATCAAGTATATGCACATGGGTGTAGATGCCGTGTCTGTCTACGAGGTGAAGAGTTTTACAGCGCTGAGAGCACTCCTGCATCCTTCACCCGGCTGGGATTGGCCTGGCCATCTTTTTGAGCCAAATGGTGCAGACGGTAATCTTCACCATTGATACGTTAATGCTTAGCAATTATTCCGATCTTGCCGTTGCTGCCGTAGGTACAGTCTCGCAATTGCTGTCTACAACTAATCTGTTGTTCGGCTTTGCCACCATTGGAACCGGATTATTATCAGCCAGTTGAGTGGCTCGGGGAAACGGGTTGAGGCTGATTACGTTGCCCGGACTGCATTAGTAGCGAATCTGCTACTCGGTGTTATAGTCAGTATCGTGTTGTTTTTGTTTCCTGAGCCTATTCTACGCGTGATCTCTTTGCCGGAAGTTTTCATAACTCTGAAATGTAAAGGAAGGGAGGGACAGTTCTTTGTCCGACCATATGTCAACGGCTACACCGACAGGCGTATTCGACCAACGCATGCTGCGTAAACGCAAAAAGGCAATTCGCCGGCAATCCTCACTTGCTTGGTATCTGTTTCTTCTTCCCACCATACTTGGCATTGTGCTGTTCATGATCTATCCGCTGGCCGAGTCATTGCGGCTCAGCTTCACCAAAGGGATCGATGAGCGATTTGTTGGTCTGGAGAATTACGTAAGCGTACTGGAGTCAGGGACCTTCTGGTATTCCGTGTACAATACGCTCTATATTACCGTCTTCCAGCTTTTGCTTGCTATTCCGCTAGGCTTCATCATTGCTTGTCTGATTAATAATTTGCGGCGAGGCTCCAATTTCTTCAAGGTGCTGTTCTATCTGCCAAATGTCACCTCCATTGTTGCAGCTGCTACCGTCTTCCTGGCTGTTCTTCATCCTGACGGTCCACTCAACTATGCTTTACAATTGATGGGCCTCGAGAAGATCATCTGGCTGTCACAGCCCCTCTCTGCCAAGTGGAGTGCGATCATTCTCTCTGTATGGCACTGGCTAGGCTTCGTTATTATTATTAATCTTGCCAATCTTCAAGCAATCTCCAACGACTATTACGAAGCGGCCTCTATCGATGGTGCATCACCCTTTAAGCAATGGTTGCACATTACTTTGCCGAATATGCTTGGCAGTTTGACGGTTCTGTTTATCATCGGTTGGATCGGTGGTCTACAACGGTTTTCCGATGCTTACATGCTCGGTGGCTTGCAGGGAAGTCCTGCGCGATCTTTGCATACCGTTGTCGGATTCATATTTGAGCGAGGTTTTGGTGGCCATGAGTATGGCTTGGCCTCTGCGGCTTCTTACATCCTGTTCCTATTTATCCTGGTCTTCACCTATATCAATATCAAAGTTACGAAGATGAAAATATAAGGAGGAGACTTGTACTATGTTAAGCGCAACAGGAAAAGGGAGACTGTCCAATGGAGTATTATTTCTGCTCCTACTTGGGTTGGGAGTGCTTATGCTGTATCCCTTTCTCTGGATGATAAGTGTCAGTTTCGAAAGAAGCAGTAATGTAGCTATTCCGTTTCCCCCGCGAATCATTCCTGAACAATTCTCTACATTTAACTATAAGCTGGTGTTCGAGAATGGGGTACTGTTCAAGGCCTATGCCAATTCAGCAATTATTTCATTGTTCAGTGTCATACTCAGTGTGTCTTCTGCCTTGCTGGCTGGCTATGCCTTCTCCAGAGGGGAATTCAGGGGTAAGAAATTGCTGTTCTTTACCGTTCTGGCTACGATGATGATTCCGTTTGAGACAAGACTGATCCCGATGTTCAGCATGTTTAATGATCTCGGTATGATTAACACCAAATACCCTCTGATATTCCCGGCAATCATCAATGCGCTTGGCATTGTACTGGTCAAGCAGTATTTTGATCGTCTCCCTGAAGGGTTGCGAGAATCTGCCAAGATCGACGGGGCCAGTGAGTTCACGATTTTTATCCGTATTTTCGCTCCTCTGGCTGGACCCATTACAGCGACACTGGCGATCCTGTCCTTTCAGGATAGCTGGAACTCCTTCTTGTGGCCGCTCGTTGTGATCAATGATCAGGATTTGAAAACGGTGCCTCTGTTTCTGTCCAGTTTCTCATCAGAGAACGGTAGCCGATTGATAGGGGTTACGATGGCTACTGCAGCAATGAGCATTCTACCGATCGTACTTGTGTTTCTGTTTTTCCAAAAATATATTATTCGCAGTATTGCCCTGAGCGGTTTGAAGGGAGAGTGATAGCCAGAGAGTGACAATCAACAGAGCACTTAAAGAGAACAGCCCTTTATTGGAAAGTAAGGAAGAGGAAATTTCGAGAAAATTAGAATTGGAGTTGGGGAGCTAACCATGTTGAAAAAATCAATCATGAAGTTGACAGGACCACTGCTGCTGGCGTCTACTATGATTCTAAGTGCCTGCGGAGCCAACAGTAATTCAAGCAATGCAACTGACGCGAATAACAAACCTGCATCTACTGGAACCGATACGGTGGTGTCAGCAGTGAATGAAGCATTGTCCGGAACGCTTAAAGTGCAACTCGTAGGCGATTTCTCGTTGGACGACAAGACTGATCCAATCTCAGGTAAAACCGCCAAGGGTGTGAATGTGCTGAAAGAGGAGTTCGAGAAACAATTTCCCAATGCATCCATTGAATTTGTACTCATGGGTTGGGATAATTATAACGAGAAGACACAGACGATGCTTCAGTCGGGAGCAGCCGATGTCTATCAGGTCCCCGGAATTGCTACTTTTGCTGAACAAGGATTGCTGGAACCGCTTCAGTCCTATATCGAGAAAGACAATTATGATCTGGGGAATTATCTAAATGGACAGGTAGATGGATGGAAGGCCATGGGGCCGGACGATAAGGAACCAGAGATTTATGGAATGCCTTTTATAGGGGATACACGAATTATTGTATATGACCGTCAGTTATTCGACGATTGGGGTGTGGAATACCTGTCCGAGTCTCCGACGATTGAGGAAGTGATGGAGAAAGCCGCCAAGATGACAGGTAAGAATCCTAAGACAGGCGAACAGAACTATGGTTTGACCTTCAAAGGGCAAGACGCAGCTGACACAGTAATGAATTTTAACGAATCGTTGGGCGGAGAGTGGGGTACAGGATTTTTGTGGAAAGACATGAAGCTGAACTTCGACACTGACACCATGGTTCGATCGCTCGGCTGGTTACAGGAAGCAGTTAAATATGCGCCAGAAGGTGTAATGGCGGGACAAGGTTCCGAGAACTTCCTGATGGAGAATAACAACATTGCGATTAATCTTCGAGAAGCTCCGGGCTTTGTTAACACTCTGGCTACCTTTGGGCTGGAAGACCGCTACCAAGCGGCATTGCTGTTCAAGAATCAGGAAAAGGGTATGGGTGGAATGTTCGCCGGCAGCCCGTTCGCAATTGGTAAGAATAGCAGCAATAAAGAGCTGGCTTGGGCATGGTTGAAATTCAGCGGCAGCGATTTCTTCCAGCAATACATGTGGGATGAACAGCGTTCACAGAGTATGCCTGTCATCAAGACTGCTGCAGAATGGTCCTCTGTGAAGGAAATCGAACAGATGGATGTTATTCTGAAAGCGATGGGACAGTTGTGGACACCACGCTATCCATACCGTTCCGGGCAACCTCGCTATATTCTGTCAGAAAATGTAGAACGTGTTCTGCTAGGGAAACTGAGTGCTGCAGATGGATTGAAGAGGGCTCAGGAAGAAAGCACTAAATGGTTGGCTAATCAGCAGTAATGCGACGTTTGCAAGCAGTGTACAGAATTGAGATCTGACAGACCCCGAGACTTGAACAAGTATGTCGAGGGACAAGAACAAAGTCCCACTGAAAGTCGCTATTATAGCGGCTTTTTTATTTTATCGGTACAAGTGCATGTCCAAACCAATTCGATTAGGCACATACCTAAATAATAAGCACATGCAGTTGAAACTTTAACAATTATTCCACGTTAATTTTAGACTAAGACAGATTACTAGCAAACAGCGAGTTTGGCTATTCATAATAAATGGCCTCGTAAGGAAACTCTAACTTATTCATGCGATATTCTTTGGGTGACATGGACATATATTGCCGAAAAACTTTGCCGAAATAGCTGGGACTCTCAAAGCCGCATTGTTGTCCAATTTGGGAAATCGGAAGTTCCGTCGTGCGGAGTAGTCGGACTGCAACTTCAATCCGTCTGTCTTTGAGATAGGCTAACGGTGATGTTTTCTCTGATTTCTGAAATAACCTGCACAAATAGTGTTTATTGATATCGCAATGGCTGGCCAGCAGATCCAGCGTCAACGGGGAAGCATAATTCTCTCGGATGAACTTTTTACATTTCTCGATCGTTGTTATGGATAGGGCACCGATATCCCTCTCCGCGTCCCGACTCGTCTGCACTAAGATAAGCAACCAGCGATAGACTTGCATGGACAAGCGATACTTGTCCGTAACTTTCTCTTGATGAATCAAATGGATAATTTGCCATAACTCTTGAATCAAGGGTGAGTCCGCGTTTCGCAGAATGACATGCCCCTCATTATCATGGATCATATCCCAAATTCGGTTGGCTTCATCCCCGCGTATGTTGATCCAAATAAATTCCCAAGGTTCGTTATTGTCTTGCTTATAGTAATAGCAATGTTCTCCGGAGATTTTGACGAGTAGTGCATGTCCCTTTGGTAAAGGAATCGTTTGATTTTCAATATCCAGATAACCCCGACCGTTAAGCGTGTATTGAAAAACAACATGCCCCGGGTCCGGTCTATTATCACTGGGACAGCGGTATTCCTCGCTTGAGACGATCTGCCATCCAATAGAGTCTAGTGTCATGATTGATGTATCGTCATTACGAAAAGCATAAGAGACCGTATGAACCATCTTTCATCTCCTTCCTAAAAAAGTCAATTATATTATATAATACGTCACATTTTTTAGATTGTCTGTCTTTTTTTAGACCTGTAAGATAAATGTAAGCGGTAACATAAAAAGGGGGTGACTGTAGTTGTGCTTATTTGACAACAAGCAGGGCAGATCGAACTTATGATTATAAAAAATAATTTTAGATAAGGAGGACTTAATCCAATGGTCCGAAGAAAAGGTTCCATCCAGAAATCGATGTTTGTATCTTTCTTAGCGTTCCTTATGGTTATTTCACTAGCCATCCCCCCGGCGCCGATGCGCGCAGAGTCATCAAGCAGTCTCCCGGGTCGCCAAGCAGAATATCTTAACCGGGGTCTGGTTGCGGTTCTCGTAGACAACGGCGTTTTTTTAAGCTGGAGGTATTTAAACAACGATTCAGATGATGTCGCTTTCAATATATATAAAAATGGAACCAAAGTGAACGCATCGCCCATAAGCGATGTGACGAACTATGTAGATACTACTGGTTTCGACAGCTCGCAATATCAGATCTCCACCGTTATTGCGGGCAAAGAGCAAATGCAGCCGGAGGTTGTATCGGTCTGGCATAATGATTATTTGCCTATTCCGCTTGATAAACCGGCTGACGGCCGAACCAAGGACGGTGGAACCTACTCCTATTATGCTGGTGATGCTTCCGTTGCGGACTTGGACGGGGATGGCGAATATGAAATTGTCTTCCTGTGGAGTCCGAGCAATTCCAAGGACAATTCACAGGCCGGTTATACAGGCAATGTCTATATCGATGCCATCAAACTGGATGGCACAAAGCTGTGGAGGATTGACCTGGGAGTCAACATCCGCGCCGGAGCACATTATACGCAGTTAATGGTGTATGACCTGGATGGCAACGGAAAGGCCGAAGTTGTTGTCAAGACAGCGGATGGCACGAAGGACGGCCAAGGCACGGTCATTGGTGACGGCACGAAGGATTATCGCAACGAAGGCGGATACATATTGTCAGGGCCGGAATATCTCACGTTGTTTGATGGTGAGACCGGAGCGGCCGTATCCACCGTGGACTATGATCCACCAAGAGGCAACGTCAGCGATTGGGGTGACGGCTACGGCAACCGTGTAGACCGGTTCCTTGGCGCGATTGCTTATCTGGACGGCACGAAGCCAAGTGTCGTGATGAGCCGGGGTTATTATACCCGCACAGTGCTTGTTGCTTATGATTATGTTGGCGGGGAACTCGTCAAGCGCTGGACGTTCGATACGAACGAAGCAGGATCACAATATCAATCACAGGGCAACCATAATCTAAGTGTGCTGGATGCCGATAATGACGGCAAGGACGAGATCATGTTTGGCGCCTTGGCTATAGACGACGACGGCAGCTTAATGTACAGCACCGGACTTGGCCACGGCGACGCCATGCATGCCGGCCAGCTCGATCCGAACCGGGAGGGCTACCAGGTCGTAAGCGTCCATGAGCATTCGAATGCGGCATACGGATTGGAGATGCGCGATGCGGCAACAGGTGAAATCCTCTGGGGTGAGAAAACAGGTTTTGATACCGGCCGCGGGATGTCGGCGGACATTGATCCGAACTATCCGGGCTATGAATCATGGGCTACGAGCGTTACCAACGGGCAAAGTGTACCTGTAACCCATACCTATTCGGCGGCCGGAGAGGCTATCTACACTGTGGACGAAGGACCAAAAACCGCCAATTTCGCCATCTGGTGGGATGGAGATCTTCAGCGTGAGCTGTTGGATCATGAATGGGACAACAGTACAGCCAAAGGAACCCCGCTTATTTATAAATGGGATTACGAAAACAAAAAGCTCGATGAAATCTTCCGGGCGACCGGTACGTTAACGAACAACCACACCAAAGGTAATCCGGCACTTCAGGCGGACATTCTGGGCGATTGGCGTGAGGAGCTTCTGCTGCGGAGCGAAGATAGTTCGGAGTATCGTCTCTACACGACGACCATTCCTTCAGACTATCGCATCCCTACGCTGATGCAGGACCCTGTGTATAGACTTGGCGTAGCCTGGCAAAATGTATCCTACAACCAGCCGCCTCATACCGGCTTTTATCTTGGAGCGGAAGCTACAGCATTCCCTAAAGCCGATCTGGCGCTGACCCGTGAAGCAGAAATGCTGGAGCCGGTCTACCGCTTTAATTTCGGTACAGAGGCTGCGTCGGGAAGTACGAACATACGGGATACGCTCTACGCACAAGATCCGGGATACGGGTTCACGGATACGAACGGTATTACGGTAGGGTCAAACCAGGTTTCGGCCGCGGCAGGCACGACATTTGCCGTTGATCTGCCCAATGCGAACTATAAGGTGACGCTACGATTGGGCAATGATGCGAATGACTCGAACGTTGGAGTCAAATCCGAATTCGTCCAGAAGCTCGCCGTAACCAATGTGAAAGCAGGAGCACCGCTGGAGTATTCCTATGATATTGCTGTAGTGGATGGACAACTTGATCTTCTCTTCTCTGGTACAGCCATAGACATCCAAGACGTCATCATCGAGAAATATCCGGAGAAAGCGGCCGGTGCGGCAACGACGATCTATATGGCTGGTGATTCAACCATGCAATCTTACAGTGAAGTGCAGGCTCCTCAAGAAGGATGGGGCCAGCAGTTCGGACGTTATTTCTCCAATGGGGCAGTCATCGTGAACGATGCGATCGGCGGCCGAAGCAGCAAATCCTTTATGGTAGACGGTCGTCTGGATACGATCCTGCAACGAATTAAGCCGGGGGACTTCTTCTTCATTTCCTTTGGTCATAACGACGCCAGTGCAGGGATACCGGATCGTTACGCATCACCGGAGGACTACAAGACTTACTTAGCTCGTTATGTAAACGGTGCCAAACAGCGCGGTGCTACACCGGTATTGCTCACTCCGGTTGGACGCAGAGATTTCAATACAGTGACTCAGGAATTTAACGTCAGTTTCCCTGCATACGTTCAGGCCGCCAAAGAAGTGGCGGAAGAGCAGGACGTGCCGCTGATTGATCTCAGCAAGTTGAGTATTGCGTACTACGACAAAATTGGTAATACAGCTACGGAAAAAGTGTTCCTATATGCTAATCCAGGTGAATATCCAAAATACCCGAATGGAATCAACGATAATACCCATTTCAGCAGCTATGGTGCGCAGAAGATTGCCGGACTCGTTGCTGGTGCGGTCAAAGACATGGAGCTGAGCATCTCATCGCTGGTCATCGACCCGGATATTTCCGAACCCGAGCCAGAGCCGGAAGTCCAGCTATATGAGGAGGATTTTGAAGGCGACGCTGCCGGTTACCAGTATGCGATGGTCAATGCCACTGGTATTGGAGGAACCATGACGGGGACCGTTGTTGAACAGTCAGGAAATAAGGTGCTGTCCGTCGCGGGGTCAGGATCAGGCAATCGGGCCAAAGTATTCCGTCTGTTTGATGCCGTAAACGGCGATCAGGTGAACGTGAACTTTGACTGGCAATCCGGTAATGTGAGTGCCTATCCGTCAGAAGGCCATCTCACGATTCAGGATTCCAACGAAAATGCCCTTTTCACACTGTATACCAAAACCGGAAGCACCAAAATTCATTATTATGTCGGTGCATATAATCCGGACTACGGCACAGGAGATACGGCCATACCCGAAGGAGGAACCGCTACAGAGATTTCCAAGAACCAGTGGGTCAATGTGGATGCAACTGTTAATTTTGCCAAGAAAACATTGGATCTGACATTAACGAATCTGGCGGATCCGACAGTTACACAAACGATTGCAGATCTATCGCTGAGTTCCGGCGTATATGCAGACAACGTCAGAGCCATGCGGTTCCTGGGGACGAGAAAAGGCGGTGGAGGCACGCTGAACTGGACTACCCAGATCGACAACGTGCGGATTGAAGGCACTCAGCTTCCTTCGGAGGGCGGAGATCAGACTGCCTTAATCGCTCTGTACGATGAGATCAAAGTACTGGATCTGTCGGATTATACAGATGCATCAAAGGCAGTGGTGAATCGGGCTTTGTCAGCAGCCGAAGCCATATTCAATACAGAAGCCACTCAGGCTCAAGTTGACCATGCGTTTAACATGTTAACGGTTGCGAAGGATTCATTGACAAGTGAACCGAGCGAAGAGATAAGTGAATACAAATTTGACTTTGGTTCCGGCAGCGCAGCCGACGGATACATCAAAATAGATGCCAAAAGAGCATACATCGAAGGCAACGGGTACGGCTTTGTCGATACTGCGCTGACCAAAGATGAGAACCGGGAAACCGGGGATTTGCTCAAAGAGGATTTCACACGGGTAAACGGGACTTCCTTCCTGGTGGAGATGGAACCCGCTAATTACCGGGTAACGATGACCGTGGGAGATGCTGCAGAATCGACCAGTGTAAATGTCGTTGTGGAGCAGATGACAAAACTGCCGCTCACAACCATTGCGAAAGGCGAATTCAAAGAAATAACATATGACATTGCCCTGATTGATGGGGTCTTTAACTTCAACTTCACTGGAAATGCACCGAAGATCAATGCGCTGAAGCTGGAGCGCCTGCCAGATCACAGTGCAAGCGATAAACCGGTTATTTATTTGGCCAGTGATTCCACGGTGGCCAATTACGCGGAGAACTATCGTCCACAAGCAGGCTGGGGCGAAACGTTGGATGGATATTTTGATCTGAATGAAGTCAGTATTGATAACCGGGCAGTTGGAGGTTTGAGCAGCAAGACCTTCCTGGTCGGTGGACATCTCAACGATATTTTACTCGACATTCATGAAGGCGATTATCTGTTCATGCAGTGGTCTCATAACGATTCCACACCGTCCCGTCCTGAGCGTTATCTTACGCCCGAACAGTTTAAGGTATATCTGAAAGAATACATTGACGGTGCTCTGCAGAGAGGTGCGATTCCGGTTCTGGTCACGCCAGTGAACCGCCGTGACTTTACCGGAGAGGTGCTGAACAAGAGCTTCCCGGAATACGTACAGGCGATGAAAGAAACAGCGCAGGAAACGGAAACGCTGATCATCGATCTGAACCAAGCCAGTTGGGAGCATTTCCAGGAGCTTGGCACAGAAGGAACCAAATCGATATTCATGTGGGTAGGCACAACGGAAGACAATACACATTTGCAGATGAATGGTGCAATCAAGGTGTCTGAACTCGTGGCACGCCTTGTGAAGGAATTGAATATACCTCTATCTGATTTGGTTACGTTGGAAGGGGAATCTCCGGAGCAGGAGGCCCCACATACTACGGCAACTGTGGAAGGAGAATCGCAGAACGACTGGTATACTTCTCCGGTACAAGTAACCTTTACAGCAAACGATGAAGATTCCGAAATTGAAGGGACCTATTATCAAATCAATGGTGGCGAAACGGTGAGTGGCACACAGTTGACCCTAACTGAAGAAGGTACACATACCATCACCTACTGGAGCGTCGATGTCGACGGTAACAAAGAGAGCGAACAGTCATTGTCCATATCCATTGATCTCGTACCTCCAACCATTGAAATTCATGGTCAAACTGAATATACCATTGATCAACACGTGGAAATTGGCTATACAGCCTCCGATTCGGTATCCGGTGTGGAAGCACCAGAGGGTGTGCTCCTGGACACTCCGGCATATACACTGGAGCCCGGCCTGAACAAGGTTACGGCAACCGTATCCGACTTGGCTGGCTGGGAACAGACGGTAGAATATAGTTTTGGGGTCATTGCTACATTCGACAGCCTGATCAATCTGACCAACGCCTTTGCGGATGAATCGATCGATCCTAATGCCGGTGTTCTAGCTGATCAGCTCGCGAACACGTTACAGCAGGCACAACTGGCAGCAAACAATCTTGAAGGAGCAAAGGCGCGTCAACTGCTCACATCCTACGGTAATGATGTTCAGGCAGCTAGAGGAACTGTATTCACGGATGAGCAGACAAATGTGCTGCTTAAGTGGGAGGAATGGCTTAACAAAGCAACTCCGCTAGCAAAAGGGGCCCCTGGGACTCCAGTGCTATCTGACAATAACGGTTATGACACAGGGCTCAAAGACGGCGACTACACGGTCACGATGAATCTGTGGTGGGGCAATAATGGCAATCAGTTCAAACTGTATGAGAATGGTGAATTGATTAAGGATATTTCTCTGGTCGATCAATCCCCAACCGCACAGTCTGTTAAAGTGGATATTACTGGACAGAAAAATGGTACCTATATCTATACCGGGGAATTGATCAATGCACTCGGTACGACCATGAGTGCTCCGCTGACTGTCATCGTCACAGATGCTTCCCCAGGGCAAGCGGTTCTGTCGAATGACAACTGGGACGGTGACGGCAACTTTAATGTCACCATGAATCTGTGGTGGGGAACGAACGCAACCGAATATGAACTTTACGAAAATGGTGTATTGATCGACACACAATCGCTGCAATCTAATACGCCTAGTGCACAGTCTGCAGTTACCGCAATCTCTGGAAGGGCACCTGGAATCTACGAATATGAAGCTGTACTTCGCAATTCTTCAGGGGAAACCAGATCATACAAATTAAATGTGACGGTACGAGAGTAGACTGAAATGTTCGAGCATTCCATTAACAAGAAGTGTTTACAACTGAAGTAAGGTACGCATATAAAAAGTGCTATTCCTCATCATTTTGAGGAGTAGCACTTTTTATATGCGCTCCGTATGAAAGCGTTTGACTTATTTGAATATCAAACTATAATGATGAAAGGAAATTGGACTTGAACAGGATACAGACAGCGTGTCCGCTTGAATGTATATTCAGAGCAAGCTTCCATACGCAGGAGGCTTGCTGTTTCATTTTCAGAAGGAGAATAGGTCCATATGACACTTAAAAAAAGAATCTTTTTACTGTTCTTTCTCAGTGCGTTTATCCCCTTTATCAGTATCTTTGCGATTTCTTATTATACGATTGACTCCATTTTCGCAAATAAGATCGATGATGGCATCCGTAGCAATTTACAGCAGGTGACATCCTCACTGGAGAATTCCATCACCAATCTGAATCACGTTACGCAGCAATTATCTTACAGAGGTACTTTAGGCAAAAGAATGGATGAATTCTTGAACCCGTCCTCCGATATCTTCGAACTGATTGAGGCCAGGGACGAAATAAAGAACGAGTTAAGCGTTGTCACCTTCACCAATCCTAATATCGGATTGACCCTATATTACTTTCAAAAAGAAGGTACTACGCAGTTCGGCAACTTTCCAACCAAGGAACGTTTATTTCCCGAGTCTCTGCCTGTGCTCTTCCAAACCTATGGCATTAAGTACTATGGCCCCCATATCAGTATGAACCGATTTGATGATCAACTCGTTCTGTCTGCTATGCGAAAAGTACAACTGTCTGAAAGGAACGACGTGTACATTTACGTAGAATCGGGCTTTCGCCTTACACAGGATATCTTGGGCTACAATCAATACAACGGGGCATTATCTCATCTCATCCTGGATGGTAAAGGAAACATTGTGTACAGTGAAATTCCGGAAGCCATGAAGATAGGAGAGAATTTCACCAGCTTAACGGCTGATCCTGCCAGGGACGGAATATCCCGCGGGTATCACTGGTTCAAGGAAGATTCCTCACAGAAATGGAGTGTCGTATCGGTCATTTCGCAGGCTCAATATCAACAGGAGAAAAACCAGTGGTTGCTTCAAATATTGCTGGTTGCTTTATTTTTCCTCGGCTTTACGGTGTTTCTTGCATGGCTCCTGTGGAAAATGGTCTACAAACCACTCGGCTTGTTCCACTCGGAAATTAATGGGATGTCCAAGAATCCACAAACAACAGGGAGCCGAACTCGCACTCAGATTCCTGAATTTGATTTTCTGTTGGGTGAATTTTCGAATATGCAGCATCAAATCGGTGACCTCTTCAGGGAAGTGCAGCAGAAAGAGAAGATTCGTGCAGACCTGGAAGTGGAAAAACTGCTCTATCAGATCAATCCACACTTTCTGATGAATACGCTGGATACGGTGCACTGGCTGGCGGTCATGAACGGACAAGGGGAAATCGACAAGCTGGTACAGTCGTTGAACAAGCTGCTCTATTACAATCTGGGCAAATTAGGGCAAGTGTCCACAATGGAAGAGGAGATTGATGCGTTAAGGCAGTATCTGATTTTGCAGCAAATTCGATATGACTTTGAATTTGACGTCCGCATTACTGCAGATGAACAAGTGCTTCAAATTCCTGTGCCCCGCTTTATTCTGCAACCGCTGGTTGAAAATTCGTTATATCATGGATTGAGTGACGAAGGTTTTATTCAAATTGAAGTGACATGCACAGCAACATTGAACATTATGATACAAGATAATGGTGCAGGCATGACCGAGGAAACCATTCATAATCTGCTGAACAATCGTGAAGCTGAACAACAAAAAGTAGGGATGGGCATCGGACTCAATTACGTTCACCGCATGTTGAAGGCACAGTACGGAGATGAAGCACAACTGGTAATCGAGAGTGAATTGGGAACAGGGACAAGCATACTGCTCGTATTGCCTATTAAAGGAGAAGATATCCCGGCATGATTAAGGTATTGATTGTAGATGATGATAAGCTGGTACGTAAAGGCATTAGCTCTGCGATGCCATGGAACGAGTTCAACATGGAAGTCGTAGGCGAAGCAAGCAACGGGGCGAAAGCGCTGGATTTCTTAAATTCCCAACCGGTCGATCTGATGCTGACGGATCTTGCGATGCCGGTCATGTCAGGGATCGAATTGATGCGAGCTGCGAGGGAGCTCTATCCGGAACTTCATATCGTCGTGTTGACACTGCATCAGGATTTCGATTATATCCAGGAAGCGCTGAGGCTCGGAGCCATCGACTATATAGCCAAAGTGCAGCTGGAGAAAGAGCAATTCGAACATGTTCTGCATCGGATACATACCCGAATTAGCGGGTTGACGAGCACGAAAACAAAGGTGCCTTCACACAATGAAATCAACGTCCAGTATTCAAGTGTGTATGCACTAGTTTCGCAGGATCGCAAATCAGAACACAGGTGGCCAATGGAGTTAACTGCGCATGGTAATCAGATTCAATGGGAAGTTGAGCGAAATAGCTGGATGTGGGTAGCCCCCCAAAACGAAGAGGACCAACTATTCCTTCAATTAAAGGAATCCCTGAATCAAGTCCCCCAAAGTACGTTGTTGATTTTGTCTGATGTACAAGAGCGAACATGGTCGCAAATCAAAAACTGGATTATGAATTATACAGAGACGTCTTTGTTCTATGCATACAATCCCAATAACCAAGTCATTGCCGTTTCGATGAATGAGGAAGAGTCATTTTCAAAAGAACCGCAGGATGAAGACCTTGACCGGATTAAACAAAGTTGGTTCCAAACCCCATGGACCCACCACGACAGCTACTACAACCAGCTTATGGACCAGTTCAACTCATTACGATTACATAAAGGTCAGTTGATGGGATTGCTGTACTCAATCGTGATGGAGTGGAACCACCTTTTTGCCCAAACTACCCTTGGAAGAATCTCGATGATCCATTCTTTCGAGTCCTGGTACGAGGTTGAAGAATGGATCAAGCAGACTGCTGCAGGCATTCGAAAGGCCGATGAACAGATTTCGTATTCACAGGAGATTATCGATGCCGTGAAAAAAGCCGTAATGATCGTGCAGCAGGATTTGGAACAGGCCTATACAGCTTCAGCTCTCTCCCAACAACTCAACATCAGCCGAAGCTATTTCAGTCAATGTTTCAAGGATCTGATGGGGAAAACCTTTAATGAGTACTCCCGGTTCATCCGGGTAGAGAAGTCCAAAGAGTATTTGCTCAATACGAATAACACGATTTTCTGGATTGCGGAGCGAGTAGGTTATACAGATGAAAAATATTTCAGCCGGATTTTTCGTGAACTGACAGGTCATCTGCCAAGTGAGTATCGGCAGCTAGGCAGAGGAAATAAATAGCGAGCATCTGCCGCCAGCTTCCTGGTTTAGGAGTTGACGGCTTTTGTTTTTGATTAAACATAAGGGCAGATAGATGAATGTAAGTCAGTAGGTAGGGTATATGATCACAAGCTAACCAATGCTTCATGACACCGGTTGAAAACCGGATACATTTCTCTATCCAAACGACCGTACAATCCCTATCTCGATCAGTCTTCACTTCATTTTATAATGAAAGCGCAAACAAATATTAAATATCAGAAAAAGGGGAATCGAATTAGATGAGAACAAATTGGTCCATGAAAAGCAAACGGTTGACGAAGCGTCTGGCCGTGCTGTCCATGTCTGCCTTGATGGTTGCAACCCTCGCGGCATGTGGAGACTCTTCCAATCCTCCTACTGCAGAGGAAGCAGGCAAATATGAGGTAACGCCGGGAGATCCGTTCAGTGCCTATAAAGACGAAATCACCGTAACCATGGGACGGGTAACCACAGCCAACCCGAAACTGCCGGCTGGAGATACCTATGAGAATAACGCGTATACCCGGCTGGTCAAAGACACGTTTAACGCCAAGATTACAGATCAATTTGAAGCCAATGGCGAAGATTATAGTCGTCAAGTTTCACTCGCCATCGCATCCGGGGAATTGCCTGACATGATGCGCGTCGATTCCAAAGATGAACTGAAAGAACTGGTTGATAATGACCTGATTGAGGATCTGACAGCCATTTACGATCAATATGCTACGGATAACATCAAGCAGATGTACGATTCCTATGATGGACGTGCATTAGACAATGCGACGATCGACGGACGTTTGATGGGCCTCCCGGCGACTTCTCTGGATTCCGCACCAACGATGGTTTGGGTCCGTCAAGATTGGCTGGATCTGCTGGGGATTCAACTGGATGCAGACGGAGACGGCGCCATTTCACTGGATGAAGTGGAGCAAACAGCACTGGAATTCCTGAAAAGAGATCCTGGCCAATCCGGAAATCCGGTAGGTATTCCATTTGTGAACACGATGAATACAACAGATTATAATGGCTCTGCTTATACGATGCTGGGTGTGGCCTCAACCGAGGGAGCCTTCCCGCAATATTGGATGAATGGTGAAGACGGCAAAATCGTGTATGGTTCCACGACAGAAGAAACGAAGAAAATGCTGGGCACCATGGCGGATTGGTTCAAGGATGGTATCATTGACCCGCAATTTGGAACACGCACGTTTGATGATATTACTGCACTTTACGCCAATGGCCAAAGTGGTATCGCCTTTGGACCGTGGCATATCCCTGACTGGGGACTGATCAGTGCGAGACAGATGGATAAAAATGCGAAATTCTCAGCTTATACGTTGGAGGATGCAAACGGCAAGGTCAACGTGGCGCATGCCAATCCATCCAATCAGTTTATTGTGGTGAGAAAAGGATATGAACACCCTGAACTGGCTGTTAAGATTGTAAACCTGTTCTACGATAAACTGGCCAATGATAAAGATGTTGCAACAACCATGCCGGAAGCTGCCAAGTATCAGGAGACCGGGGTAGACGGTTCCACGAGACCGTTTAATATCGAAGTCAATTCGGCTACATCGCTGCTGGATGATTACTCTGACGTGGTTCGCGGAATTAAAGGAGAAATTACCCTGGATGAGGTTCGAACAACCGAATCGAAGAACAATATCGGAAGCATCAAAACCTATTTGAGTGACATGGATACGGATGACGTGACTGCGTGGTCAAAATATCATTCGCGGATCAACGGAGTTGGACTGATCGACAAACTGACACAAGAAAACAAATTTGTATGGATGACACCTGCTTTCTCTGGCACTACACCAAGCATGAAACAGACATGGGCCAATCTGACGAAGTTGGAACAGGAGTCGTTTATCAAAATCGTGACGGGTTCAGAACCGCTCGATTACTTCGATACATTCGTCAATAACTGGAAGAAACAAGGCGGTGATCAAGTCATTCAGGAAATTGAAAACGAGATCGCGTCGAAACAATAATATCCATGAACAGTGGCAGGGCTGCGATACGCAGCCTTTCTTCAGGAAAGGGGTTCATCCATGAAACAGGGGAATTTGAAAGCAAGAGGGCGGCTCAGCCCAGGTGCCATGTACCATATGATGATGCTGCCGGGCATTTTGTTTTTGCTTGTATTCAGCTATGTTCCAATGGTCGGCATCATTACGGCGTTTCAGGACTATATACCGGCCAAGGGCATGTTCGGCTCCGAATTTGTTGGCCTGAAGCATTTTATGTATATGTTCAAGCTGCCGGATATCGCGCAGGTCGTCAGCAATACGTTGGTGATCGCGCTTGGCAAGATTCTGCTCGGAACGATGATGGCGATCATTTTTTCCGTTTTATTAAATGAAATTCGTATCAAATACGTTAAAAAATCCGTGCAGACGATTGTTTATCTGCCACATTTTCTATCCTGGGTTGTACTGGCATCCGTTGTGGTCAACATGTTCAGTCTGGACGGTATTGTGAATCAAATGTTGGCGTTCTTTGGCTTGGAAAATATTAATTTCCTTGGCAGCAACACCTGGTTCCAGCCACTGATTATAGGAACAGACGTCTGGAAGGAGTTTGGTTATAGTTCCATCGTCTATTTGGCTGCAATTACATCGATAGATCCCGGTCTGTATGAAGCCGCAGGAATGGATGGAGCCAGTTGGTGGAGAAAAGTGTGGCATATTACATTGCCAGGCATGCTGCCTATTATTCTGCTCATGGGCGTAATGAGCCTGACCAACATTTTGAGCGCCGGTTTCGATCAAGTCTATAATCTGTATAACCCGGTTGTCTATGAGTCGGGCGACATTCTGGATACCTATGTTTATCGGATCGGTCTCGTTGGGCGACAGTATAGCTTCGGTACAGCTGTTGGTTTGTTCAAGTCCGTAATCGGTATTGTCTTGCTCTTGTCTGCCAACCAGTTGGCCAAAAAATATACGGACCGAAAAATATTCTAAGGAGGACAAACCTGTGTCCTATTCTGCAAACTTTAAAGATCGAATTGGCCGGTTTGTCATCTATGCCATCGTCATCATGCTGGCACTGGTCTGCCTTCTTCCGTTATGGAATATCGTTGCCATTTCATTCAGCAGCAGCGAGGCGGTATCCGCGAATGCAGTAGGCCTCGTTCCGGTCAATTTCACAACAGCAGCGTATACCAAAATTATTGATGATGCACAGTTCTGGCGTTCCTTTGGCATATCTGTTCTACGTGTCGCGCTTACCCTTGTGCTTAACATGATTCTGATTATTTTGATGGCTTATCCGCTATCCAAATCGAAAAGGGAATTTAAAGGCAGAAACATTTATATGAATATTATGATTTTTGCCATGTTGTTTAGTGGAGGGATGATTCCGAGTTACCTGCTGATCAAAAACCTGGACATGCTGAATACGATTTGGGCACTGGTTCTGCCAGGCGCTGTCCCGATATTCAGTGTCATCCTCGTGATGAATTTCTTCTCCGCTGTACCTAAAGCGCTTGAAGAGGCAGCATTCATCGATGGAGCGAATCCGCTTCAGGTCTTGTTCAAAGTGTATGTTCCCGTGTCCATTCCTGCGCTGGCGACAGTCGCCTTGTTCAGTATCGTGGGTACATGGAATGACTTCTTCAGCGGTTTGATCTACATGACCAAAGTCAGCAATTATCCACTAATGACCTATATCCAGTCCCTTAACGTAATTATTGCCGATTTGCTTCAAGCCGGAACGAATTCCAGCGAACTCAGCAACCTGACTGAAATTTCGAACAAAAACCTGAACGCAGCCAAAATCGTAGTCGCTGTTATCCCGCTATTGCTGATTTATCCGCTGCTGCAAAAATACTTTGTAACTGGCATTGTCGTAGGATCGGTCAAAGAATAGCGAGATGCTATGAGATGATGAAAATAAAACCACTTTTCTTGTGATAGAGAGGTTGAATGGAACATGGAAAATAAAAAATGGTGGAAAGAAACCGTTGTGTATCAAATATATCCACGCAGCTTTCAAGATCGAAACGGAGATGGAATAGGCGATTTGAAGGGCATTGTGTCCCGATTGGATTATTTGCAGGAACTCGGCATTGGTGCGATCTGGTTATCACCCGTTTGCAAGTCCCCTCAAGATGATTTTGGGTATGATATTTCAGATTATCAGGACATCGATCCCATGTTTGGATCTTTGGAAGATATGGAAACGTTAATTCATGAAGCCGGGAAACGAGGCATTCGAATCATTATGGATTTGGTGTTGAACCATACGTCGGATGAACACCCTTGGTTTCAGGAAGCCAAGAAAGGCAAAGATAATCCGTACCATGACTATTATGTCTGGAGAGATGGCGTGGAAGGAACGCCTCCGAACGACTTGGGGTCCACCTTCGGTGGTTCAGCCTGGGAATGGATGCCTGAGATCGGGCAATATTATTTGCATCTATTTTCCGTAAAACAGCCAGATCTCAACTGGGAAAACCCAAAAGTCCGGCAGGAGATATCCAACATGATCAATTGGTGGATTGATAAGGGTGTTGGTGGTTTTCGACTTGACGTGATCGACTTAATAGGCAAAGAACCGGATTTGAAGATTACGGGAAACGGGCCGAATCTGCATCAATATATCAGGGAACTGAGCAAGGAGACGTTTCAAAAAGCGGAAGACCTGCTAACGGTTGGAGAAACATGGGGCGCCACTCCGGAAATCGCCAAACTATACAGCAACCCGGACGGTAGCGAGTTTTCAATGGTATTTCAATTTGAACACATCGGCTTGGATGAACAAGAAGGCAAAGGAAAGTGGGATCTTAAGCCTTTGGATGTGATGGCATTAAAAAAGGTGCTGTCCAAATGGCAGACAGAGCTCAAGGGAGACGCCTGGAACAGTCTGTTCTGGAACAACCATGACTTGCCTCGAATCGTATCACGTTGGGGAAATGACGGACAATTCAGAGTTGAATCCGCTAAAATGTTGGCGACCCTTCTTCATGGCATGCAAGGTACGCCTTACATATATCAGGGTGAAGAATTGGGCATGACGAATGTTCAATATGCGATTGAAGATTATCGTGATATTGAATTGCTCAATTTTTACAAGGAAAGAATGGGGGAAGGATACCCTGAGAGCAGCATTATGGAGTCGATCTACGCCAAGGGACGCGATAACGCCAGAACACCGATGCAATGGAACGCTTCCGATAACGCGGGTTTTACACTAGGGGAACCTTGGCTTAAGGTGAATCCAAATTATACGTTTATCCATGCCGAGCAATGTTTGAATGACCCTGAATCCATATTCCATTATTACCGGAAGTTAATTCAATTACGAAAAGAACATGAAGTCATCGTATATGGCGATTATGAGTTGATATTTCCAGAGAATCAAGACGTGTTTGCTTATACCCGAACGTTGAATGGTACGGCAATCCTTGTCGTATGCAATTTCCAGGGATATACGACTGAACTTCCGCTTCAGGAGCAATTGACAGAGTCGAACCAGCTCTTGATATCCAATTATCTGGGCGAAATGTCAGAAAGCGAATTGCGTCCATACGAAGCCAGAATGTACCTTATTCAGGCTTAAAACATACTACTATAAATAAAGTCTATATAATCCGCAAAGGACTTGTGTGATTGATTCGTGCGGTTTATAAAGTGGTGGAGAAAGAAGGATTGTTTTCAATGAAAAGAGTATGGTGGAAAGAAACAGTAGCTTATCAAATCTATCCGAGAAGTTTTATGGATTCCAACGGGGATGGCATTGGCGACATTAATGGGATCATTTCAAAACTGGATTATATTCAAGATCTCGGCATTGATCTGATATGGATCTGCCCGATGTATAAGTCACCCAATGACGATAATGGTTATGATATCAGCGATTACTGTTCCATTATGGATGAATTCGGTACGATGGCGGACTTCGATCAATTACTGCATGAAGTGCATCACCGGGGCATGAAACTCATCATGGATTTGGTGATCAATCATACCAGTGACGAACACCCTTGGTTTATTGAATCCAGAGCTTCATTGGATAACCCCAAACGAGATTGGTACATCTGGAGAGATGGGAAGAACGAAGAAGAACCCAACAACTGGGAGAGCATCTTTGGCGGTTCTGCTTGGGCATATGATGAAGTCTCCGGACAGTACTATCTCCATCTGTTCTCCAAAAAACAACCGGATTTGAATTGGGCAAATCAGGAAGTTCGGAAATCCATTTATGAAATGATGAATTGGTGGCTGGATAAAGGTATTGATGGTTTCCGTGTCGATGCCATCAGCCATATTCACAAAGAAGAGGGCCTCTTGGACATGCCAATCCGAGAAGGCGTCAAATACATCTCTTCTTTTGAAAAGCATATGAATGTCAAAGGGATCCAGAATTATCTGCAAGAAATGAAAGAGAATACATTATCCAAATATGACGTCGTGACTGTTGGGGAAGCGAATGGAGTTAAGGTAGAGGACCAAGAAGATCTGCTAGATTGGATATGTGAAGTCAGAGGGAAATTTAATATGGTCTTCCAATTCGAACACCTTGACCTTTGGAAAAACAGCACAGACAGGCAACTGGATGTTCCCAAATTGAAAAACGTCTTGACCAAGTGGCAAAAATCACTGGAAGGCGTCGGCTGGAATGCTTTGTTTATTGAAAATCACGATCAGCCTCGCAAAGTTTCATCTTGGGGAAATGATACGGAGTATTGGTATGAAAGTGCCACAGCACTTGGAGCCATGTACTTTTTCATGCAAGGCACTCCGTTCATTTATCAGGGGCAAGAGATAGGCATGACGAACGTAGCTTATCCTTCCATAGAGGATTATAACGACATAGCCGATCGGAATTTATATCAGATCAAACGCGAAGAGGGGATGTCGCATGAGGAAATCATGAACATCATCTGGGCATCAAGTCGCGATAACTCCAGAACGCCGATGCAGTGGTCTTCTGCAGAACAAGCCGGGTTTACCAATGGTACGCCGTGGCTTAAGGTGAATGATAATTACGTTCATATTAATGTAGAGAAACAGCTGCAGGATCCGCGTTCCATCCTTCACTTTTATAAACGAATGATTCAGCTGCGAAAAGGACACGACACGCTGACGTATGGTATCTATGAGCTTCTTATGCCGGAACATCCAAGTGTATTTGCTTATACACGTACTCTGGCAGACCAACAGGTGCTTGTAGTAGTCAATCTCTCTGATCAAGCCGTAGAGCTTAAGGAAGAAGAGCATAGCCTTAACTTCTCCGAGATCTGGCTTACCAACTACGAAGATAGCAAGCTGCCTAAGATGCTGCGACCGTATGAAACGATCGTTGGTTTAAGTGATAAAAAATAAGTCTGATTTTCCTACAGGTATCCAATGAAGCAAACAGAGAATTCACTCTCTAATTTTTGACTTCAAGTAAGTGAACCCCTTAGATAAGTTATTGGAATAAGCGCCGTTTATCCAATGAATCTCTAAGGGGCTTTATTTATTATGCCTTCAGCCAGTAGAGGGCGTGAAACGAGTGAAGCAAAGTCATTTATTTTAAAAGGGGATATATTAAATAATTTTAAATTTAAGAGGGTTCTTCCTGCGTATACAGACGAGCATACTTCAGATTGATAATTTGTTGATTATCCTTTATTATGAAAGCGTTATCGTTAATTGAAAACTTATTGTACCATTCGGTCACTTGACCAACATATTAAACCTCGAGGTGAGTAGCGTGAAGTACAGAAGATTGGGCAAGACCGAGCTGGATGTATCCGTCGTAGGTGTGGGCACCTGGCAGTTTGGCGGGGACTGGGGTAAAGACTATACCCAGAAGGAAGTCGATGATATTCTTTACCGTGCCAAAGAGCTTGGTATTAATTTGATTGATACAGCGGAATGTTACGGACCTCACCATATGTCGGAAAACTTTATCGGCGATTTTATATCCCGTGACCGGCGTGAGGATTGGGTGATCGCATCGAAGTTTGGTCATCAGTGGCATGATCACTGGACCAATGCCTGGAGCGTAGATCAGATCCGTGTTCAGCTGGATGAATCCCTGAAAGCCCTAAGAACAGATTATATCGATTTGTATCAGTTCCATTCCGGATCAGATGAGGCTTTCGATAACGACGAGCTGTGGACCATGCTGGACAAGCAGGTACAGGCCGGTAAAATTCGAAATCTTGGTATCTCCATTGGCAGCAACGATAATCTGCATCAGACGAGCAAGGCTAGTGAGTTAAACGCGAAGGCTATACAGGTCGTATATAACCGTCTGGACCAGAAGCCCGAGGAGAGGGTATTCCCGTCATGTCAGGAGCAGGACCTTGGTGTGCTTGCAAGAGTCCCACTGGCCAGCGGCTATCTGAGCGGCAAGTACAAGCCGGGCGCAGTGTTCAATGACAATGTCAGAAAGGGACGCGAGCGTCAAGAGATCGATGAGAAACTACAGCTGGTAAGTGAAATCCAGAAGAACGAAGTTCCTGAAGGTGTCGACATGGCCTCGTGGGCTCTTGCCTGGTGTCTGAAGCATCCAGCCGTTAGCTGCGTCATTCCAGGATGCAAAAGCCCGGAGCAGGTTGAAGCGAATGCCCGGGCAGCAGATCTGGAGTTGTAAGCGAGCTGATCGTTGTACCTTGCTGAGGACAATATCGTTGTGGATTAAAACGGAGAAAGCAGCCGACCAAAGTAGAAGGGGTCGGCTGCTTTTTTTACCTAGAAGAATCAAAATTAATATTTAAATTGAATCGTCAAACGCTCTAACTTTTGAGACATATCGGACAAGGTTGTGGCTAAGCTCGTGATTTGTTCCATTGAAGCCAGTTGTTCTTCTGAAGAAGCAGCTATATTTTGGGAGTTGTCTGCAGCTTGAAGTGCAAGATTGGAGACTTGCTCTTGGCCCGCTGTGATTTCCTGGACACTTGCCGTGATCTGCTGTGTAACGCTGGCAAGTTCCTCCGTTTGTTGGGCGATAAAGTTGGTAGACCCTACGATTTTGTTAAACTGTTGTTCCGTCTCATTAGCAATCTGTATGCCGGAGTCGACGTCCTGTTTAACTCGATTCAACGTTTTGAGCGATTGTTCGATATCTGTGCGCATATCTTGAATCAACGTCGAAATCTGGCCAGATGATTGGTTCGATTGTTCAGCAAGTTTTCTCACCTCAGCAGCAACTACCGAGAAACCTCTGCCTTCTTCGCCTGCGCGGGCTGCCTCAATCGAGGCGTTCAGAGCAAGAAGATTCGTCTGCTTCGCAATATCCGTAATGGCATGCAGCATGGTACCGATCTGCAGGCTACGTTCATCCAGCATTCTCATGACTACATCCGTTTCATTAACCGACTTGTTGATTAGATTCATTTGCTTCGCCGTATGTTCTACGGCTGTACCACCTATGTTCGCGAGTTCCATCGCATCAACAGAAGAATCGGCAATGGTTGATGAGCTTTCCGCTATTCGCTGGATCCCGATCGATATTTCCTCGAGTGAGTTGGTTGTCCGTTGAAGCATCATTTGCTGCTCTTGTGCACCGGCTGCAGATTCCTGGATGGAAATGGTGATATTCTCCGTTGCCTGACTGGTGTGCTCCGCACCAAGAGTCAACTCTTTGGAAGATGAGGCTACCTGCTTGGTAGAGAGATCGACTTGACTTATAAGTGTTCTCATGTTTTTAATCATATGATTAAAGTCCTGAGAAAGCTCACCGATCTCATCTTTGGACTTCATCTTAACTTCTTCAACGGTTAAGTCACCGTCCGCAACGGATTTCAATCGCTTAGCGACCATAAGGATCGGCTTCGTTAGGCGTCCTGAGATGATGCTAACGATAATGGATCCAAGAACAACCGCCACAGCCATAACTATAAGAACAAGATACAATACTTGTGTGGCACCACTGTTAAACTCACTTAAGTAGGCACCCGAACCGATGATCCATCCCCAATGCGGGTCCATTTCAACATATGAAACTTTCGTTTCAACCTCACCTGTATCAGGTAGAGCCCACTTGTAGGTGACGAATCCGCCTCCGGCTGTTCCAACATTAACGAGCTCTTTTCCCAAATATACGCCATCTTCTGTAACGACATCTGTCAAATCCTGTCCTTCATTTGAAGGATTCATTACGGAATGCGCATCTTTGCCAACAGCCCATGGATATCCTGTTTCCCCTACAGTATATTCACTTTTAACAGGCCGCTTATTATCTGCATTCTTTTCACCGAGCAGTCCTACGCGGAGCTTCTCCTGCGCTTGCTCCAATGTTAAACTTCCGTTCTCTACCTGTTCGTTGAGGAGATTAATCATACCAATGACCATTCGCACACTATTTTCAAGTGCAGCCTTGCCGGATTCATTCATTTCATTTTTAGAAACGGTATAAGAACTGAACCCTATTACGATTGTGGGCACAATAAGTATAACCAAGCACAAAGAGACTAACTTAGCCCTTAACGTTCTCATTTTTAGAATGGATCCAATCTTTGTTTTCACTTCAGTTCCCCCTAAGTATGTCAATGTAGAGATCTAACTCAGAACCTGATAGTTAAAATTCGAATTAAATCTGTATCTAATATATCGAAAAAAAAGGAGGTAAAATGAAGTCTTTGAGCAATGAAAATCTCTGTAAACGAACTCGTCCGTTGTGCTCAACACAGGGCAAATAGAATTGGTAAAACCAATAGTGGCAATCGCATAAAAATGCATTCTTCACAAAGTAGAGAAGATGAATATATGCTGTCTGCGATGTTTCATAAAACAAAGGTAAACAAACATTTATTGTTGTATAATGATGGTAAAATATACAGGTGATATGATAGGAGCGAGGGATTTTGCACAGAAAGATTAAGATTAACCTTTTTTACTTAGCTGCTGGAATTTATCTGGGTATCGCCGTTGCAGCATTTGTTCCATGGATTGAGATTGGTTTGAAAATAACGGCATACTCAAGCATCATCGCACTATTAATAACAATCTATGACTCTTCTAAAGTTAGCTTTAGAATTAACTCAGAACAAGGGAATTTGCGTAAGCAAAGAGTTCATTATGTATTTATGTTAGCTATGAAAGTATTAATGATAATATCACCATTCGTTCTACTGTTCTGGATCAATTATGAGGATGATGAAGAAGTAATAGCCAAGATAAGTAATTACGTAACGTTTGCTGCTATTGGAATTGTGTTCTTTACAAGAGGCATGGAATTAAAAGGTGTAAGCAACACTCAAAAATGATTATAGGCATATTGTACTTTTATAGATTGAAAAGGGGTTAATACAGCGGCTTACCGACTGGAGAAGCTGGAACGGCTCTTAGGCATTTCACTAAAAGAACCCGAAAACCTGATGTTGCTAAATTTGGTTTTCCTGTTCCGCAGATTGTTAGAAGCAGAGGAGGCCAAGGTGTCCGACAATTGTCTCCTAGCTCTGGACTACCGAAATTGGTATCGGACATTTTAATCCCAGAACGAACAAAAGCCTGCTCTCAGAGGCAGGCTTTCTATTTTATGATCGTCGTTATGACCATCTTGATCGAATCCCAGGGACATTTCGATATCATCGATGACGAGACCCAGCGGACTCACATGACTAAGGAGAAAGGAAGCTATGCGCCTTACTTCATGGTTCGTGCCGGCCGTCTGATTCGACAGGTAACGAAGGCTTTATTATTATGGACCTGATTTACGGACTTCGACTTGAAATTGATCGGAATATGATTTGAGGTCCCCTGCAAGACCAGAGAGTTCCCCGGAGATGTTCGACAGTTCGCTCGCCGACCGTTGCTGTTCCACAGCACTAGCCGTGACTTCTTCGGCCATGGCTGAAGTTTCCTCGGTTGCGGAAGCAATATAACTGAGGTTCTGTTCCAACTCCTGACGAATAGAGTGCATATCCATCGTCCGGCTGTCTAAACTCTGAGCCAACTCATGCACTTCGGTCGATAAGCGGCTAACCTGTCTAAATGCCTGGAGGCAATCAGCGATCTGTTTCTCCTGTTCCTTAACTGCTACCATATTCGCATCAAAATGACTGCCCATACGATGTATCTCTTGAACAAATGAACTCAGGATCTCATCAATCTCCTGGATCGAACGTTCGGATTGTTGAGCGAGCTGTCCCATTTCACCAGCAACGACCGCAAAGCCTTTACCCGCTTCTCCAGCTCGGGCTGCTTCAATTGAAGCATTCAGGGATAGAATTTGAGTTTGTTTTAAAATGTTGTGAATTTGACCGCTAATAGAGGAAGCGAGTTCGGATTGAGTCGTCAGAGACCTGGAAATATCCTGTTGATGCTCAACACGTTTGGCATTCTCTCGACCCTTCTCAAGCAGAACTTCATGTTCACGTGTAACTTGTACTTGAACAGAAGATAGCTGCTCTGAAGTATGTGTAAACTGTTTCACATATGAACCTACTTCATCCATTATTTTGCCGAGATTCTCTGAATGCTGGACGGAGTGTTCTGTCTCTTCAGCCTGTTTCATTGAACCTATGGCAATTTCCTCAATCGCTCTGGAAAGTTCTTCGCTCTGACGCTGGTTCGTCTGAGCGGTTTCCGAAATATCTTTTGATGACCGCTGCAACGTATTTGATCCTTGCTGTATTCCCATTAGAATGTTCGTCAACTGGGCAACCATGATGTTAATCAAATCACTGATATCACCGAGTTGATCATTGGTCATATGTGTGGATACGACTTTAAGATTCCCATCAGCAACCTGCTCGAGGCTTGACTTAATATCGCGTACTTGTCTAAGAATACCTCGTACTACGAATAGCATCATGACCAAAGAAAGAATCAGTACAACCACAAAAATCGGGATAATGGTCTGATACGCATTATTCACGGATGTCGCGGAGACTTGATTCACTGCTCCAGCAGAAATATCAATGCCCAGATAGCCAATAACAACGCCTTGCGAATCCTTGATTGGTGTAAAGGAGGACAAAAGCTGTCCCCAGGTTGGATCGTCTACAATGCCTGTTGTGACAACTTCACCTCTTAACAAGGTTTCCTGAATCTGAGGGTTGAATTCCATTGCAGTGCCGTAAGGGCTATACTCTGTATCATCCCAATCCGCTCCATCCACGGTGTAGATCCACCCGTCCGAGGTTTTGTTATACATATAAACATACAAGGCTCCCGATTGAAGCCTAACTTTAACGAGTTCATCCCTAAGACTTTTATATTCGTTGCTCTCCTCTGAAGCAGTAGAAGATAATGTCTTAATTAATTCCGATTCCTGACCTAGTTGAGAGGCGGTATTCACAGCCAGCTGCTGATTGTTATGCTGCATGGTCATTAATGATGCGTTTTCACTGGAGTCGATGGTGGTCCACATGATTAGACCGCCCATGGCCAGCAGCGGAACCAGAATAATCAAATACAGTTTGAACCTTAAATCCATCTTTTTTTTGTAAGTCTGTCTCAAATCCTGTTCCCCCTTAGAAGTGTTAAACAATATGGTTATTCTAATAACCCATACTATTTATCGTAAAATTGAAGAGGGAAATGAAGACTGATTCTAGATTTGATTTATATTTATATATACGCAGATTATAAACTAACGTGTAAAAGTGAAAATTAGTCTGAAACAACAAGTCCATCAAAGTTCTCAGGGCTTACACGGATTGTTCTCAGCAAGATGGAGCTAACGATTGCGGAATAGGTCAATTGTGGCAAGAGTTGTGGATTAAAATCGTCGCCCTATAGTATGCCATCAAAAACAAAAATTAAAATGAGGGAAAATACAGCGGTGGAATGCATTCGTTCAAAACATATTGCTCTATGATTGGAGGAATTTAAATAATGATAATGGATCATGGAAAAGCCTAAGCGAAAGGTTCGGCACCGCTCATTTTTTTGACCACTCATAAAAGAACTGTATTTTTCTTACGAAATAATCTAAGATTTATTTTTAGGTAGTGATAACACTTGGTGATTAGGGAGTGGAAAAATATTTTTGTGGAGTCAGAGCAGTCATCTTTCAATGATTCTCGTTATCTAGGAGCTAGATAGCCTCTTTAAGCAGATTATAGTACTTGCTGATAGCTTTGCCGAGCACAATGGAACGAATGTTACATTGAATCTGCCTATGACAGAACATGCAATGCTTCTTAAAGCGCGACAAGCTATTCTTCGCGTGATTCAGGAAATTGGGGTAATCTTACCCTCTCATCCTCATCTGGAGCCACGTCGTTCACCGAGGTGAGATGCGAAATTCCGTTAAATGGAGTGAAGTTACATGCAGAAGATTAGAATATTAATTGTCGACGATCAAGAGCTTATTCTGGAGAGTCTGCATATTGTCCTGTCTCTTGAAGAAGATTTTGAAATTGTCGGATTAGCCAAAAATGGGGAAGAAGCCATTGAAGGCAGTAAACAATTTCAGCCGGATATCGTGCTAATGGATATTAATATGCCCGTCATGGATGGCGTTGCTGCAACGTCACGAATTAAGCAACAGCTTCCGGCGATTAAGATCATCATGCTGACCTCATATAAGGAAGTGGATTATGTTTTGACGGCATTAAGCCATGGAGCAGAGGGGTATCTACTCAAAGCGATCCGTCCCAAGGAGCTGGCTGCAGGAATACGTGTGGTTCATACAGGAGGTACATTAATTTCTCAGGAAATGGCGGCCAAAATGATAAAAAATATACCCCCGTCTGCTGCTCCAAAGAGCAATGAGTACGGATTGAGCGCACGTGAAATTGAAGTGCTTCACAAGTTGGCATCTGGCTTGCGCAATCAAGATATTGCTGAAGCTTTGTTTCTTAGTGAAGGGACCGTTAAAAACTATATTTCTTCCATCTATTCCAAATTGGATGTGAAAGGAAGAAGGGAGGCAACTCGCAAAGCCAGAGATTCAGGAATGATGGAAGAATAAACAGGTAGAACGTTTCTGATGTTCATAAAAAAACGGCAACTCATTGGAGTTGCCGTTTTTTTATGTCATAGGTTCAATTCATGACTAAATCGCACTATGTCAATATGACTTTTAAAGTCTAAATTTATAACAAGCGGAACAATCAATTCGAAAGATTGAAGCGCAGAGAGGGGTAATTCGGATGAAAAAAATGAAGAAATTATTTTTGGGGATCGGCATTGCTGTTTTAATACTTTCAATGGTGGTTCTTTACTTTCCAACATGGACTCCGAAAATAAAAGGGGAAAATAGTATTAGTGTACTGGAACAAGTAGAGATCAATGGAACAGGTCATGAAATCATGATCCGCGGTCAGAATGTAGAGAATCCGGTCATTCTGTATGTACACGGTGGGCCGAGCGCATCTGAAATTCCGCACGCCAAGCAATATCAGGATGCACTGGAATCCAGATTTACCATTGTGAACTATGATCAAAGAGCAAGCGGAAAGTCTTATGATTTTTTTGAGGATTACTCCAATTTATCATCGGACTTGCTGGTTGATGATATACTGGCTATCACGGATTATATCTCTGAACGCCTTGGCAAGGAAAAGGTGATCCTGATCGGCCATTCCTTCGGTACTTACATTGGTTCTTTGGCTGCTCATAAAGCACCGGAGAAATATGAAGCCTACATCGGAATTGGTCAGGTAGGAGATACTAAGCAGAGTGAGATGGACGGTTGGAATTATGTAATGAAACAAGCTCAGCTTGCAGGTAATAATGATGACATAGCAAGTTTGAATCAGGTTTCTGAAGCCATTAATCAAGGGCAGACATTCACACCGAGAGACATTGTTACACGATACAATGGTGCTGCGAGATTGATGGATAACCCTGATGACAGTTTCCTTGGAATGACGTTCAGTAGTGAATACAACATGCTCGATGTCATACGTTATTATAAAGGAATGACTTATTCACAAGGAATTCTAATTGGTGAAGTGATGAGTCGTCCATTGCCTTCCTTAATTAAGAAGCTGGATCTGCCATTTTATTTTGTTATGGGAGATTATGACTTTATGACTTCGTCCCATGCTGCCAAGCAGTTTTTTGACGGAATTAAAGCTAACAAGAAAGAATTTATTTCTTATAAAGAATCGGCTCACTACCCACACTATGAAGAAAAGGAAAGATTCTTCAATTGGATGATAGATACCTTTACTCAGTAACATTTGTTAGAAATTAAAAAGTGAAGCGGGATGGAATATTACTTATTCATAAAATCCATCCCTCTAATCACTAGGAAAGCAACGTATTCAAATTTCAAAGTAAGGGTAAGGGCTAAAAATGGATTGTACTTGGGGGTAAACAGTGTTACTCTAAAAGTCTGTGTCCAACAAGACATTTAATAATAGTCACCATTTTAGTTATAAAGAAAGGTAACACTATGATAAAAGTTGATAACTTATCCTTCTCATTTCCACAAAAGGAACTATATAACAACATTTCATTTACATTTGAAGAAGGCCAACATTGCGCTTTTATCGGAACGAGTGGCAGTGGGAAAAGTACGTTAATCGATATACTGATGGATCCGGAAAGATATCTGTTTGAGGGCAAGTTAGAGATGGACCCGGATTGCAGAATCGGATATGTCAGTCAATTCTCGCAAGTCGACAAAACGAAAGAAATGACCGTCTTTGAATATATCGGAGAAGAATTTATCAAGATACAAGATGAAATCACAGCGATTTATGCTGAAATGGAAACGACATCCGATATGGATTCGTTGCTGGAAAAGGTTCAATTTGCTTTAGACGCATTCGATTCGATGGATGGGGATAATTACGAAAAGACCATTAATAAGCAGCTAAATCTAGCCAACCTCATGAAGCTCAAAAATCTCAGTATATCCGAAGTGAGTGGTGGGGAGTTCAAACTTATTCAAGTGATGAAGGAAATGCTCAATCGCCCAGACTTCATGATCATGGACGAACCAGATGTATTTTTAGACTTTGAAAACTTAAATGCGCTCAAAAAACTTATAAATACCCACAAGGGCATGCTGCTGGTGGTTACGCACAACCGATATTTATTGAATCATTGTTTCAACAAAATTATACACCTTGAAAATACGGAGATCCAAGAGTTTGACGGACGATATATTGATTATAACTTCTCACTACTTCAGACCAAAATTGAGTTACAAGAAATCGCGGTTGCTGAAGCTGAAGAAATTGAGAGATACGATCACATCATCGACAATCTTAGAGAGATCGCCACGTATAATTCGGAAGCCTCCAGAGGCAGAGCGTTAAAAGCCAGAGTCAAGTTTCAAGAGAGATTAGAAGCACGTCGAATAAAAGAGCCATTTGTAGATATCAAGCAGCCGAATATCAGTTTTGGTATTGATAAGGAATTGGAAGACACCGTTGTGGTTAACGTCAATAATTATAGCGTTTCCTTTGACGAGTTGCTTTTGGAAAATGTGAACTTTGAGATCAAATCTACAGATAAAGTAGCCCTGATCGGTCCAAACGGTACCGGGAAAACAACTTTGCTCCGAGAGATCTTTAAAAATAACCATGCTTCAATTGAAATAAATGAGGATGTCAACGTGGCTTATTTATCTCAGGTTCAAGGCGAAATGCTAAAGGATTCCAATACAATACTAAATGATTTCATCGATGCCGGGTTTCAAACTTATGATGAGATTAGATCGTATCTTTCAAATTATGGATTTGAAGGAGAGATCCTTGATCAAAAGATCGAATCTTTATCTGGTGGAGAAAAGAACATGCTTCAATTGGCTAAAGTTTCTGCCAGTAAAGCAAACGTATTGCTTCTGGATGAACCGACAAGCCATTTAGATACCTATACACAAATTGCATTGGAGAAAGCCATTGAGGACTATAAAGGTGCAATTCTCATGATTTCTCATGATTTTTATTCTGTTGTAAATGGTATGGATTATGTCTTAATCATTGACGATAAGACGATTAGAAAAATGAGTATGCAAGAATTTAGTGAGATGATTTATGCGATTCATTTTGATAAAGACTATTTGGAAACTGAACAAAAGAAAAAAGCAGTTGAAATGAAAATAGAATTGGCTCTGAAAGATACTAATTTTGAACTTGCAAAATCATTGGTTGATGAGCTAGAAGAGCTAATTAAGTTGCTTTAAAATAGGGCAAAGTGAATTAGTCGGAGTTCAACGACGAAACATGATGTCGGAGGAAAAGTTTCAATAAAAAGGCCCTAGGCAGCAAACTGGCGTCGGTATTCTACCGGCGTCAGTTTTTTTTAGTTTTCGTTGTGGCCGTTTCAATGGAGATGCTTCCCGGTTATACGCATGATTTCAATAATAATTCCTCATTTCTTATTTCTGTTCCTCTCCTTTTTCTAGAGCGTGAGCTATGCTAATCTCTACAAATTTCAGCACTTCGTCCGATATGGGGTACAATCCTGACTCTAATGTAGGGAGTTTCCTCACTTCCCAAAACTTCTCCATCAATTTCTCGTCTCCATTAAAAGTTTCATCTAAAGAAGACCGATCTGATCATAATAACGTAGGGTTCGAACAGAAATGTTCCGCTGTTTGGATACCGAGGGATTAAGGATGACTGGTACGGAAATGTGGAAGAAGATGAATCAGTGGACATGGCGTGAGTTTATTGCTTTACTTGCGCTTGAGTTTGTATTCGTAATATTCTTTATCAAATATGCAGTACAGTCCATGTATGAGCATCGCCATTGTACTTTTGTTAGGATTATACTTTATTGCTTTACGACCGAAGAAAATGTCCTGGACAGAGGTAGGAGTAAGGAGATTTCCTGCGAAAGATTGGTGGAGGATTGGGCTGTGGACACTCATTCTCATCGGATTCAGTGTGGCGACTGTCTATCTCACGTGGATTTATATATCGTTGGCTACGGTCTCGTGTTCATATGAGATGGGCGATTGTGATTAGTTCGCTAATCTTTACTTTTGCACATTTTCCCACTATAAATGCCATGCCCATGAATTTTATTAGTGGAATAGTGCTTGCATGGACCTATGAACGTACGGGATCGGTCGTGCCAGCTATGATCGTTCACGGTGTCTTTAATACAATTGCTGTGTTGTTAACAGCGATGAGTTAGAATGATTATTATAATCTGCATACACGATAAGAGGTGAGCAACAGCTATGGAAAATAGAAACATAACAGGTATTGTAGTGGCCATAATTTATTGTATTGTTCTTTATGTTTTTTTAACTGATTCCGCCCCTGGAGAAGCTCCAAATAATCCGCGATGGGTTTATTTATTGATTCCACTTGGAGCTATTGTAATTACGTCTCTTTTTGATTATGCAATCAAGTTCGATTTCTTCAGAAAAAAGAAGTAGTAAATCCCCAATAAACTCCGAGCTTCGATAGCTGGGGTTTATTGGGGATTTCATGAGTTTAAATGTTCCGCAACGCTTTCATAGCTTACGTAACCTTTTAAATCGTGTACGAGTCTCCGTCTTCAGGTACAAACACGTTATCTGAAATACCTTTTTCATTCACAAAATTTTTCAATTCGCCTCTGGACAGTCCCCAGTGATTTACAGCTTCCATGTGCACAGAAATAATTTTAGCGTCAGGGGCCGCTTTGCAGACTTCATAAATATCATCTTTCCCCATAACAAGTGAGCCCATTTGAATGAATTGATTGTCCCCGCCATTAACAACAATGACATCCGGTTTGTACGTAGTTAGTACTTCATGAATAGCTTCATACCATACTGTATCGCCGGCTACGTACAAGGTTTTCTCACCGGAATGCTTAAAAACAACTCCGCAAACTAATCCAGCCATTTTCAAGATTTCTCCTCTTCCGTGTTCGCCTGGAGTCTTAATCAGCTGGATACCATTGAATTCAGTGTCTTCCTGAAGTACCTCAACATTAGTGAAACCATCTTTTTGCACAAGATCAGCATCTTCTTGATTTTGAACGAACATTTTAATTTCTTTAGGTATGACTTTCTTGGCTACATCATCATAGTGGTCCAAATGAAGGTGAGTAAGAATAACCGCGTCTAGATTATTTAACAGGCTTTCAGTAGGTACCGGAAGATCGACCAATGGATTGCGGTCTTCTCTTATAGAATTAGGAAATGGAGGATATGCTCCTTTTTCAGCTAAGAATGGATCAACTAAAAATTTATATCCTGCATATTCAACCACAATTGTTGCGTTTCGAATTTGTTGTATCTTCATTTTTTTGTAGCTCCCTTTTCTAGATATTTCTTTTATAGTCTACACACTTAATTCAGACGAATACATAAATTAATTCAAGTGTTTTTGATGTTTTAGTTTATTTTTGAAAGTATGTTTGATCGTTAGAAATTCTATTTCGGTGACTATGTAAATTCTATTTTATATAAAACTTTCAACTGTAAAACAAAAGCACGAAATTACTTTATTCTCTCTATGTAACAATGGATTGAGAAAGTATACATTTATTTGATATGCGATCGAGAGCGATCTACATTCAACATAAAAGATTATGTTCTCTCTCAATTTTGCATAAAAATAGTATTTTTGAGGTGAAATCATGAAAAAATTTGATATATCTGTCTTGTCAGTTGCTCCATTAAGACAAGGCGAAACAATGAAAGAAGGAATAGATTCCGCAGTATCTTTAGCTAAGGCTGCAGATCGAATGGGTTATAAACGTATTTGGTTTGCAGAACACCATAATCACGATGCATATGCAAGTGCAGCTGTCGTCTCAATTGTACAGCATATACTATCAAACACAGAGGAAATTCGTGTGGGTTCAGGTGGTGTTATGTTACCTAATCACTCACCTCTAGTTGTAGCTGAGCAGTTCGGAACACTTGAAACGTTGTACCCGGGTCGAGTAGATTTAGCATTAGGGCGTGCACCTGGCACGGATCAAAAAACTGCTGAAGTGATTCGACGGTCCAATCATAATGGTGTATTTTTCTTCGAACGAGAAGTAAAAGAAATCTTGCAATATGTAGGAGACGAGAGCGTTCAAGGGGAGATTCGTGCTTATCCAGGTATTGGAACGAATGTGCCAATTTTTGTATTAGGTTCCTCAATAGGTTCAGCTAAAATCGCAGCAAATCTTGGTTTACCTTATGTATTTGGTGCACAATTCTCACCTCACGATATGAGGGAAGCTCTGGATATTTATCGCGAGAACTTCAAACCATCAGCCGATCTACAGGAACCATATGTGATGGCTTGTATCTGTGTGATCGTAGCTGATTCAGTGGAGGAGGCTACACTAATTTCTGCGAGCCATCTGCAAGTATATATTGATATTTATACAAATAATTTAAGTCAGCTTGTTCCACCGACTGAACAATTCCTTCAATCTTTATCCCAAGCTGAATTGGACATTATATATCATCGACTAGGGTATACCATTCTGGGCGATGCGGACACTCTTCGGCGTGATTTAATTAATTTTCAGCAGACGTATCAAGTAGATGAACTCCTTGTGATATCAAATATATACGACTCTGAAAAGGAAATTCATTCTTATGAGATTTTAAAAAGCGTTGTTGATGAATTATTTGATTAAAAGAGACTTGAAGAAAGTTAATTCCGTTATCTGTGAAATAACAATAATTCCAGGAAAGAAGCGGGTCTTAATGAGTCTCGCTTTTTTTCTGGAATTATCACATAAACTTAATATTTATCATCAAAGCTTCAAATATCCATTTTATTAATAACAGTGGAGAGTTTGTAATTGGCATGTTTATTTAAATCAACTAGAAAATCATTTAAATATTCATTTGACGGAAACCTGCACTCCAAAATATAACATCCCTCTCCACTAATCCTATAATTATTTATTATATAGTTCTTTTGTGTCTTTATAAAAGAGAGATAAAATTGATGGTTTGTTTCCTTTGTGAATATTGTAATAAATGCGTGTATATAGCAGCTTAATTTAGCTTGATTAACTTTAATGGTATATCCCTCAATAACTCCATTGTCTTCTAATTTTGCTACTCTGGACGCAGTAGCTTGTCCAGTCATATGAATTTTTGTGCCAAGTTCTTTCATCGTAACTCGACTGTTATTGGATAATTCATCTAATATTCGACGATCAGTATTGTCTAACATTTGAATTCCTTTCTTTAATGAATTGAGGATCAGATATCTTTAATTTCATTCTATCCCCTATGCAACAAGTATAGTCTGATTCAGTACAATATGGATTGTCAACATTAAATCAGACAACTTTTTTAAGGGCTGTTTGGCGATACTGAACAGGCGTCAAATACCCCAGCGATCCATGAACTCGATGCCTGTTAAACCAGTTGACGTAGTCGTATAATTCCAGTTCTAAATGACGAAGGTTTCTAAATTCCATCTGGTAAATAAACTCCGTTTTCATGACCTTGTAGGTGGCTTCGGCCACGGCGTTATCGTAGGGACATCCTTTCTTGCTGAGTGATCGGCCAATACCAAACGTACCTAGAAGCTGGTCCATCGTGTGGTTTTTAAACTCACTTCCACGATCGGTATGAAACCACTGGATTTGGCTTAAGTCGCCTTCTACCGTTGCAAAGGCACGCGAAACCAGAGCAGCGTCCTTATGTGGACCTGCACTATGACCAATGATCTCGCGATTGAACAGGTCAATGAGGACACAAACGTAATGCCACCGATGCCCGACCTTCACATACGTTAGATCGCTTACCACGAAACGCTTCGCTTCCGTCTGATTAAACTCCCGATCTAATTCATTCGCTGTTGTCGCCTCATTACAAGCTGTTTTGAGAGGCTTAAACTGAGCAATGGTGTACGTGGAGACGAGACTGTGCTCTTGCATGATTCGACCGATGCGACGCCTAGAGACGATGATTCCTCTTTCCTGAAGCTTGGCTTTTATCTTTCGTGTACCGTAGGCATTTCGATTTTTGCGAAAGATGCCCACAATGGCTTCCGCTAGCTTGTCTTCATTTGGCTTTTCCTTCGCTTCATAATAGAACGTGCTTTTGGCAATTTCGAGGACGTTACACATTGCTGATACTGAGGATTTATCACGGTTATTTTGGATGATAGCTACTTTCGTCCCATGATCAGCGCGGCTTGCTTTAAAATATCGTTCTCCATCCGTAGACGTTGGAGCTCTTTACGCATAGCCATTAATTCGTTTTCTTCAGGTGAACGGTTGTCTTTCTCTCTGAAAGAGCCCGTGGCCTGCGATTGCTTGATCCAGCGGTCTAGAGCCGAAGCAGTGAGGTCGTACTCCTCCACAAGGGCTGCTCTGGACTTGCCATTTTCATAGAGCTCTACCATTTGTTTTTTGAACTCGGTTGTGAATGTGCGTCGTTGTTGTTTAGGCATTGTAGAGATCCGCTCCTTAACATGATAGTTTTATTCTACAAGCCCTTATTTTTTCTGTCCAACTAAGTGTAGCCGATCCAATACACCACGCGCAAATATGTAAGATACTCATAAATAACCAAGGAGAATCATCATGAGCCAGTTAAATACAAGACTGTGGACAAGAGAGTTCATTTCTCTTTCAGCTATAAATTTCTTTATAACTTTAATTTTCTTTTTATTAAACGCGACAATTACGCTGTATGCCATTAATGAGTTTAATGCAACGTCCAGCCAAGCAGGGATTATTGCAGGTGTTTTCATTATCGGATCATTAATAGGCCGGTTATTAACAGGACGACTTGTAAAATCAAAAAAAATCTTGATAACAGGACTGCTTATGTTTATTTTAACAACATTACTTTACCTCATTCATTACAATATCTCTTTTCTCATTTTAAGTCGATTGATAAATGGGTTCACGGTAGGGGTGGCACAGACTGTTGTAGGCACAGTTGTCGTCTTGACTCTTCCAGCATCTCGAAAAGGTGAAGGAATTAGTTATTTTGCAATTAGTACGGCATTAGCGACTGGTTTAGGTCCATTTATCGGTATGTATATGAGTCAGAATGTAAGTTTCAATATGATTTATTATTTATGTTTCGTGCTGGGACTTATTAATTTTGTGATTGCAATTTTCATAAAAATTCCTTTGCCTAATAACACTGAAGCGAAAAAAGGAACGGGAATAAAACTTGCTGACTTTATAGAACTGAAAGTGTTACCCATAGCAATCATTGCATTTCTGATGAGTTTTTGTTTTTCTGGTATAATCTCGTACTTAAATGTCTATGCTTTGGAATTGAACTTAGTAGAATCGGCAAGTTTTTTCTTTATGGTGTATACCGTTTTTGTCCTAATATCTAGACCATTTACTGGACGGGTCGTGGACAAAAAGGGAGCAAACGTAATCATGTATCCCGCTTTTGTCCTTTTCGGGGCAGGCTTACTCGTTTTAGGATCCGTTACTAGTGGAGTTACTTTGTTGCTGGCAGCAGCACTGGTCGCTCTAGGTTTTGGTAACATTTCTTCTATATCTCAAGCGGTATCTATCCGTTTAGCCGAACCTCACCGAGTTGGTTTAGCAACTGCCACTTTTTTTATATTTATAGATTTAGGAAACGGATTTGGACCATCTGTTATCGGTTTGATCATTCCATATACAGGATATGATGGTTTGTACGTATTTCTTGGCCTGCTTGTTTTGGCAACACTTGTTTCTTATTATTTCTTATATGGTAGAAAAGAAAGTGCACTTCGTAAACAACTCTCTATAACAGAACGATAATAGGTAATTATGCTATAAGGCTTGCTGTAAATGCACCGTATCCTAGAACATGCCACCCACAGGATATATGGAAAGCGAAGCAGGTTGGGAACCAAAGCTACTTCTTCATTGTTATTCAGGTGAGGTGATCATCCAGCATATACACTGAAAGAATCTTGAGCGCAAAAATATAGTTCTCATGAACAAAAGGTCACTGCCCACTTTGCTTGATAAAGTGGGCAGTGACCTTTGTTTTCTACTTTTGGTTGCGAAGTTTTTTAACTTCAATCTGAATTATTCGTGTTTGGCAACAAATCGTCTTATTGCAGGAAATCTTCAGTCGATTTTACATCACAATACATGCCATTAAGTGCGCCGTAAGAGGAGTCTTCAGATGAAAAAGCCAATAAAAGATCAAAAAACGGTAATGGTAATTTTACTAAGTAATATTTTCACAGCCTTTCTGGGGATTGGATTAATTGTTCCTGTTATGCCTTCTTTCAAAGATATGTTGGATTTATCCGGTAGTACAATGGGCTATCTAGTTGCAGTTTATGCCTTGTCCCAGTTAATTATTTCGCCTTTTGCGGGAAGATGGGTTGATCGTTTTGGAAGAAAAAGAATGATCGTTATCGGGTTACTGGTATTTAGCTTATCAGAACTGATTTTTGGATTGGGAACACATGTTTCAATACTTTATTTGTCCAGAGTGCTGGGAGGAATAAGTGCTGCCTTTATCATGCCTGCTGTAACTGCATACGTGGCTGATATTACTACTACAGAGGACAGACCAAAGGCGATGGGATACGTCTCCGCTGCGATCAGCACCGGATTTATTATTGGGCCAGGTGTAGGTGGGTTTATAGCCGATTATGGAATTAGAATGCCATTTTTCTTTGCCGCTGCTATGGCACTCTTAGCCGCGATCTCTTCTTCACTTATATTAAAAGAGCCTCTGTCACATGAAGAGATGCAACAACTATCGTTAAACACAAAGGGTTCTAGCTTCGTTAAGGATTTAAGGAAATCAATTCAACCCATCTACTTAATAGCGTTTATTATGGTCTTTGTTCTTGCTTTCGGATTATCTGCCTACGAAACGGTTTTCAGCTTGTTTTCGGATGAGAAATTCGGCTTTACTCCCAAGGATATCGCAAGTATCATCACCATAAGTTCCATTGTAGCAGTAATTATTCAAATTTTATTGTTCGGCAAATTAGTAAATAAGTTAGGCGAAAAAATGGTGATTCAGGTCTGCCTAATCATGGGTTCGGTTTTAGCATTAATATCTACTATTGTCACGAGCTTCATGGCCGTTTTAATTGTAACTTGTTTTATTTTTTTAGCATTTGATTTGTTACGACCTGCGCTAACTACCTTCTTATCTAAAACTGCTGGTAAACAGCAAGGTTTCGTAGCAGGAATGAACTCCACTTACACTAGCTTGGGGAATTTTTTTGGCCCAGCATTGGGTGGAATTCTATTTGATGTAAATATTCATTACCCTTACCTTTTTGCAGGAATAGTTCTGATCATCGGTTTAGGACTTACGGTATTCTGGAAAGGAACATCCAATCAAACCTCACTCCAATAAGAATAATCTCACAGGAAACGTACTATAGCGCAATCACTGAGAGATTAAAGTATTATTGCAACTTATTCTAGAATGCGGTTACTGAATCTAATTTTAACAATCGGAGGTACACATATGGAGGTCGAACCACTGGGAAATTGTAGTCTTTGCCCGGTTGAATTTACTGTTAATATGATCGGCGGGAAATGGAAAATTTTGATTTTGTACCATTTATTGAGTAAGGATATTATACGATTTAATGAACTGCAAAAATTGCTCTCCACCGTGACGCATCGTACACTGACACGTCAATTACGTGAACTTGAGGAAGATGGACTAGTACAACGAGTAGCTTATGCTGAAATGCCACCTCGTGTTGAATACTCTCTTACAGATAAAGGACATAGTCTCACCCCAATTTTATTACAATTGAAAAACTGGGGTCTCCAACATATGTAAGTTCCTTAGATACAACCCCATTAAAGTCTATGGTCAAGTTCATCACTCCTTTTATCAAGTTATAAGATCAACCGTTGTGGAAAAAAAGATATCTAATAGCTAAAGCAAAAATAGAGGGAGATCAATTCCTCCCTCTACGGCTTACATGCGATGTTTAGTGACAATAAGATAACCAATTATCGATGGAAATGATCGTACTCTTTACGTTATTTCAGGATAGGAGAGTCGGTACCGGAGCTACGAATAGCCCCGTGTTGTGTGTGTTGTATCTGACCCTTAATTTAATTGGATCAACTATAAGTTTGTCCTGTACACCTACTAATTATTCTTGGAGGAACTGTCCGAAATTATTAATCATAAATAAGAGCCGCCCGCTGTTGGATTTAGACCATCAGGAAATTTAAGTTGAAGCCCTTTAAAAAATTCTTTTATAAATATTTTATTTTGTTATTTTAACTAGAAAGGGATCATAAAATGTGAAATAAACTGGACAAGCGAGTAGGAGTGAGGAAGTCTTGAGTGTTCAACTTCTAATCAGTTATATTTTCCTTGGTTTGACGCTTGCTGCTCCCATTGGGCCGGTCAATTCAGCCCGATTGGATAAAGGCCTCAAAAATGGCTTTTGGCATGCCTGGATGGTCGGGGCAGGTTCCATGATTGCCGATGCCGCCTTTATGATTTTGATTTATCTGGGTTTGGTTCAGTTCCTCAACATCCCCATGGTACAAATTCTCCTCTGGCTCGTTGGCGGCTTCATATTAACCTATACCGGGATTGCAAGCATCCTGCAAATCAACAAATTGAAGCTGCATTTGAACAAAAATCAAAAAGATTCCCTCTTTCACTGCTTCATGCTTGGATTTTTCATGTCCCTCACCAGCCCAATGTCCATCATATTCTGGTTAGGGATCTATGGATCAATTCTGGCCAAAACGGCAGTGTCATTCGGGACAAGTCATTTGCTGATTTACAGCAGCATGATCTTTATTGGACTGACGCTCTGGGATTTGCTGGTGGCGGGTCTAACCACAGGAATGCGGCGTTATCTCAATCAAAAAAGTCTCTCAATCATATCGGTTGTATCCGGTTTGTCTTTGGTTGGGTTCGGAGTTTATTTTGCTCTTCAAGGGCTGCGTGCGTTGCTCTCTTAGAAGGATGGGCGTATACCCAAATGCAGTAATTCCGGAGTGGGACAACGCGACAGAGCAATGATAGGCACATAGACTGCTCTCATCAGTTATGCAGGGAACTGCATGATAATCAAACTGAAGGGACGATGTACTATAATGCTGCGAACGATTGTTGTGCCAACCAAGTACAAACCGATGCTGAATCTAAGGGAAACTGCCGAGGCCATTCATTTTTCAAAAAAGAAATTTCAGGAACGTTTGGAGCAGCATTTAAATCTGATACAGGTACCCTCACCGGTTCTGTTGCAGGAAGGTACAGGAATTAATGATAATCTGAACGGAGTAGAACGTACAGTTTCTTTCGATGCATTGGATATGGAAGAGGAGCAGATTGAAGTTGTTCAATCACTGGCCAAGTGGAAACGGATGGCTTTGAAGACATATGGATTTCAGGTGGGTGAAGGATTATACACCGATATGAATGCAATCAGACGGGATGAGATGATGGATAATCTGCATTCCATTTATGTGGATCAATGGGACTGGGAAAAGGTCATTGCTGAAGATAGGCGTACCCTGGCGACTCTGAAGGAAGAAGTACGCAAGATCTATCGTTCGATTCAAGCCACAGAGCAGGAACTCTGTACTCAATACACATGCCTTGAACCCATTCTGCCGAATCAGATTTTCTTTATTACGACTCAAGAGTTAGAAAACCAATATCCGGATCTCACCCCAAAAGAGCGTGAAAATGAGATCGCTCACCAACACGGTGCTGTTTTTATCATGCAGGTAGGTGGACTGCTGAATTCAGGAAGTGTTCATGACGGTCGCTCCCCGGACTATGATGATTGGACTTTAAACGGAGATATTTTATTATGGTATCCTGTGCTGGAGCAGGCTTTGGAAGTCTCATCCATGGGAATCCGTGTCGATGCGGCTGCACTTGAAAAGCAATTAGGCCTCAGTCAAGCGAATGAACGGGCTGCTCTTGAATTTCATCAATCTGTCTTAAATGGTGAACTACCTTTCACGATTGGAGGAGGGATTGGTCAGTCCAGACTGTGTATGTTTCTGCTGCGAAAAGCCCATGTTGGTGAGGTGCAGGCTTCAGTGTGGAACCCTAGAACGTGGCGGGAATGCGAGGAGGGCAATATTCCTCTGTTATAGTCCATTGAACAGGAGAGGATATCCTATTAAGGATATCCTCTTTTTATTGCAACGTGGAGACCTTGTGCTTTTTCCACCATCTTGTCATGATCCAGGTGACCAGAGCAATGACAAAAATCATGATTAGACTTACGAAAAAACCCACTCGGATGTCCGGTTTCACTAGCGTCCCGCTAACGGCGCCCAATAATAGAATCAATCCTGATATGCCAAGTATCACATCCCGGGTACGGATTCGAAGTATTTTGAACGCCGCAATAATGATAAAGGACCAGTTATACATCTGTAAAATCCCTGCTGCGGTAGTGATGTATTCATATATCTTCCCTGGAAGCAACAGGGCTGTCACAATGGAGGCGCATAGTCCAACCGCAGCAAGTGCAAGCGAAGGTAGGGGGAGTTGTTTGAATTTTAACTTGACCTTGAATAGCTTAGGCGCGTCTCCATCCTTGGACATGGTCACCAAAAGGTTCACTACAGCAAATAACGAAGCACTCATGGCTGAAAAGCCTGCCAAGATGATAGCCCCATTGAATACATGGGGAAAGAAAGCCAAATGATACGACGATAGAGCCGTGACAAATGGGCTCTCCTTTTCATTCATCTTGGTATAGTGCACCATGAATACGGCCATGCCGATCGATAACATGTAAAGGATTGAAAGGCCTGTCAGCATGACCTTTCCAGCTTTGGGGGCATCCTTTTTATCCTGTAACTGAATGGACATGAGCCCAATGGTCTCTACACCGCCATATGCGTAAAACGCATAGAGAAGAGAGGACCAAAAAGAAGGGAACTTTCCGGGGAACAGTTCAACTGCTGAACTTGGCATGCCAGGCCGTTCATTGCTTCCCCCATGAATCCAGCCAAAGAGTGCAGCTGCAGCCAGCAGAATAAACATGACGATGGCTGCCGTTTTAACCACAGCGAGAACATTCTCAATTTTGTCAAACCACTGTGTCCCAAGTAAGACAACAAAAATGGACAACAAGGCGTAACCAGCCGCGAAAATCCAGAGCGGAACATTTGGAAACCAAAATCGAGAGAGAATGGACAAGGCTGTCAACTGGCTTCCCATAATTAAAATTTTGGTGCTCCAATAATTCCACCCGCAACCAAAACGGGCCCAACGACCGAAAGCTTTACCGGCATAATAACAGAACGAACCTTCCTGAGGATCTGCAGTAGTCATTTTTGCCAGGAAATGAAACACAATATAGGTACCGAGCGCTGCGATCAGAAAGGACAGCACCATTGAAGGTCCGGTCTGCTTGATGCCTATTCCCGAACCAAGAAAGTATCCGGTACCAATCGTACAACCAATGCCAAGCAGGGATAGCTGCCACCATTTTAACTGCCCCTTCTCCTTACCTTCAGATGAAGAGGAAGCATCTTGTGAAGCGCAACTTAAATCCGTCAATATAGGTACACCTCTCCTTCGCAGATAAGGTGGCCTTTTAGAGAATAAAATATGTAACATGCATAGAAAACTTGTTTCATGAGCGAATGTTAGGTAAGAATGCAGATTCCATTGAAGTAAGGAAATGTATTGGATTACAGTTATACTCACAATTTTGTTTTTCTCTTGCTTGATTAGTTTCAGAAGAGATAGGCTGCTTTATGCCAGTGAAGCGCATAGATCTTGAACTGCCACTTAATATCCAGCATCCTAAAACGATAGGGATTACAAAACCCAACAAAATATTCAACAACATGAGATCTCTCCCCTTTTCAAATATTCTTACTGATTTAAAACTAATAAACGTATTGAAAGGAGTAGACAGAGAAATGCCATTGAAAAACAAGTGCAATTCGCTAAGGTGAATAATTCAAATTGGTATCACAACATCATATTGACAATTTACAAGTTGAACTTAGAAGTAATTTGACTAACATGGTAGCCGACCAACATGATCAGCTCTCTTTGTTAACTAACGGACACGTATTTAGCACTGCTCTACACATTCTTATAATAGAAAGCGTGATTGCTGGGTATGTTAAACCTATTGTTTTGTATGCTTACAGTTTTCTGAATATGTCGCAGAGTGTCTTAGTCCTGCAGGAATATCTTTTACAAACATTGGAAGGTTTATTGTCCCTAAGCATATAGCAGAGGATCCAATGGTAGATTTGTGGAGTAGAGTCAGCTTACCTTGAATAACTGCAAGTAATGCACAATTTACATAAATGAGGTGACTGTATGAGGAAAAAAGGGAAACAGATGTTAGCTTCGATTTTACTAATAATCATGCTCATCGGTTGCCAGAACTCGAAACCTAAAGAACAGGACTTGATGCGTATAAACTCCACGAATGGAGAAAATGCGAAGAAAGTCATCTTCCTGTTGGTGGACTCTTCGACCAAGGAATTAGTAAGCAGGAACTTCCCGCATTAAAATTCCTGATCGAACACGGGCAATATTATAAAAATTTGGTCAGTTCTTTTCCCACAATGTCCGTCACGATCGACAGCTCGTTGCTTACAGGTGCGTATTCGGACAATCACCGTATCCCTGGTCTAACTTGGTATTCTGCGGACAATAAGAAAATGATCAATTACGGAACCGGACCCATGGAAGTGCTAAAACTCGGAGTTAGTCCGGTTATGACTGATGCATTATTCCATTTGAATGAAAGTCATTTGAACAGGGAATTGCCCACGATTTATGAGGACTTGGCTCGGCAAGGGTTAAAGTCTGGTTCGATTAACGGCCTGGTTTACAGAGGGGCGTCTGCTCATAAGTTGTCGATACCTGATTGGATGCAAGCTGCTACTTCCTTACCAAAAGAAATCAATGTTAAAGGTCCGGACTTCCTGTCTCTGGGTGCATTGTCTAATCCGTTTCAAGGTATTAAAAACATGCCGGATGGCCTAACAAATCGGATGGGTATCAATAATGATTTTGCTATTGAAGCTGTGAAATATTTGGTTCAATCCAATAAACTGCCGGATTTTTTGTTTGTCTATTTGCCGGATTTAGACCGGGAGTTGCATAAAGACGGCCCTACGGGCCTTCATGGAGTCAAAGAGTTGGATCAACAACTTCAATCTGTTTTGGACTCATTCGGTTCTCCGGAAAAAGCCTTGCATCATGCCAGCTTTATCATTGCAGGCGACAGCGGAATGACCCGTATTCTGCCTGCAGAACAGAATCCGGTCATTGATCTGCCCTCCTTGCTTGGAGATGCCAAAGTTTTACGTCCTGGTGAAGCTGTATCGAAGGAGACTGAGATCATTCTTGCCGTCAATGAAACGATGGCCTATGTATATTCATTGAAAGTGGATCGTTCCCTGAGAGATACGGCAAACCTTTTAATGAAAGATCCACGCATCGATTTTATCTCCTGGAAAGAAAAGGAATGGAATTATGCCATTCAAGCAGCAACAGCCAAACAGATCAAATTTAAAGCAGGAGGCAACCTGACTGATCCATACAACCAATCATGGACGGTCGAACAGGATGAAGAGGTGTTGGATTTAAGCTTAAATATGGCTAAACACTCATTGAGTTGATCAGTATCCGGATGTTTTGAAACGATTGTCAAGTGCGCTCCGTTCACATCAAGGCGATTTTTTGGTTGTTACGGCAAAACCAGGATATGAATTTACTGGTGGTAGCTCACCAACGCACAAGGGAGGAGGCGGTCACGGTTCGATTCGTAAAATGGAATCCCTTGTCCCCTTGATAATCAGTGGTACAGATCAAAAGCCTAAATATTTACGTATTGTTGATTTAAAAACTTATCTGCTAAACCTTTTGCAAAAATAGGCTCTTGTTACGTGGGAGGTCATCGCTTCTTGAAATTTAAACTAGGACGTTGCTTATTGAATGAACGATTGATGGAATACGGAAAGTCAGCAGAATGGCTGGCAAAAGACTTACTTTTTAAACCGGAACGAATTTTCGACTTTATTGAAAACAAAAGAGTAATGCCACTCAAAATTGCCATATCAATCGCCGATTCCATCGGTTGTGATGTTCGTACCTTGTATGAATTAATTCCGATCGTTGATGAAGTAAAGGGTGGTGATTAAGGAAATTCGTTCTTTCTTATTTATTTAAATGTCGAGGGACAAGAATATTCCCATTGGAGTCGCTATTTTAGCGGCTTTTTTATGTTTGCTGTATAAGTTCGTGTCCCGAGCGAAGGACAAGAACATGGTCCGATTACGAACAGCGTATAACTAATCCGTTCTTCTCCCCAAAAATTCATTGAGCTAACGAGAGATATAGTTAATATAGGGTATGGGGGTATAAAAATATGTTGACTAAAATAGGGTAGGGGGGTATAGTATTGTACAAGAGCTCGATGAGACCTGAAAAACTGGCCTCGAGAGTATAGCCCATCGTTTAGGTCAAACTAAACCAAAAATCACCCACAAGAAGGGACGAAATAAGATGAAAAACATTGTATTGAACGTACAAGGTATGAGCTGCCAACATTGTGTAAACTCCATCGAAGGTGCTCTAAAAGAAATCGGAGTGAGTGGCAAGGTGAACCTCAGTGATGATTCGGTTGAAGCAACGTATGATGAAAATCAAGTCTCCTTGGAGCAAATTAAAGAAGTTATTGAAGAACAAGGCTACGAAGTAGCGTAAGTAATGGACGATGAGGGGAGTGAGTTATTGTGGCAACAGCAGCGGCTCAGACGAAACAGTCGAGTATACAAATTACAGGTATGACCTGTGCAGCTTGTGCAAACAAAATCGAAAAAGGCCTCGGCAAAATGGACGGGGTCACATCAGCGAATGTTAACTTCGCTTTGGAAAAAGCAAGTGTAACGTATGATCCCACGAAAGTGGAAATGAAAGAACTTGAGGAAAAAATCAAAAAACTTGGATATGGTTCCGTTTCAGAGGTTGCGCAATTCAATCTTGAAGGCATGACCTGTGCAGCGTGTGCGAACAAAATTGAAAAAGGCCTGAACAAGCTGCCCGGCGTGACTAACGCTTCAGTAAACTTCGCCATGGAAACTGCCCGAGTTGAATTTTCCCCTGGTGAAGTTTCCATCGAAGACATGAAAAACAAGGTGAAAAAACTCGGTTATACGGCGATCGCCAAGCAAGACGGTACCAGTAATGGTGCAAGTGACCATCGTGCTAAAGAACTGAGTAATCAAAAACGGAAATTACTGATTTCCGCGATTCTTTCCTTGCCGCTGTTGTGGACTATGGTAGGTCACTTCTCGTTCACTACATGGATCTATGTACCGGAATTGTTTATGAATCCGTGGTTCCAACTAATCCTGGCTACACCAGTACAATTTTATATTGGTAGACAGTTCTATGTGGGTGCGTATAAGGCTCTCCGGAACGGGAGTGCCAACATGGATGTGTTGGTATCACTTGGTACCTCTGCAGCGTACTTCTATAGTTTATATTTGACCATTCAATGGTCAAGTATGGCTGACGGCATGCATCACGGTCCATCCCTGTATTATGAAACGAGTGCAGTCCTTATTACCCTGGTTCTTATGGGTAAATTGTTTGAATCACTTGCGAAAGGTCGAACTTCTGAGGCTATTAAATCACTGATGAGTCTGCAGGCGAAGACGGCATTAGTGGTCCGGGATGGCAAAGAGGTTACCATTCCAGTGGATGAAGTCATTGTAGGAGATGTTGTCCTTATTCGCCCAGGAGATAAAGTACCTGTAGACGGAGAGGTGCTGGAAGGGATGTCATCCGTAGATGAATCCATGCTTACGGGTGAAAGCCTTCCAGTAGAGAAAAAAGCCGGAGATGCTGTGATTGGAGCTACGATTAATAAAAATGGTATTCTTCGGGTCAAAGCAATCAAAGTAGGTAAAGAAACTGCTCTTGCACAAATTATTAAGGTTGTTGAAGAAGCTCAAGGATCAAAAGCACCAATTCAACGGGTAGCCGATGTGATCTCGGGTATATTCGTCCCGATCGTTGTAGGTATTGCAATAGTTGCTTTCTTGATTTGGTACTTCTGGGTTACACCAGGCGATTTTGCAGGTTCGTTGGAAAAAGCAATTGCGATTCTTGTTATCGCTTGTCCTTGTGCACTTGGACTTGCAACACCAACATCCATTATGGCGGGGTCTGGTCGTTCGGCTGAGCTAGGAGTGTTGTTCAAAGGCGGGGAACATCTAGAGCAGACACATAAAATTGATGCGATCATTCTGGATAAAACCGGTACTGTTACAAAAGGTAAACCTGAATTGACTGATGTCGTCGCTCTTGGCAATGAAAATGAATTCCTGAAACTTGTTGGTGCTGCGGAGAAAAATTCTGAGCATCCACTTGCGGAAGCCATCGTTGTTGGCATCCAAGAACGAAATATCGAACTACCAGGAACTCAATCCTTTGAAGCAATTCCGGGCTTCGGAATCCAAGCAACGGTTGATGGTAAACAACTGCTCGTGGGTACACGTCGACTGATGGAAAAGGTTAACATCGATGCAAAAGCCGCTTATCATTCGATGTCACGTTTGGAAGAAGCGGGCAAAACCGCGATGTTGGTTGCCATTGATGGCCAGTATGCAGGTATGGTCGCTGTAGCGGACACGATTAAAGAAACTTCGAAAGCTGCAGTGAGCCGTCTGAAAGAAATGGGCATTCAGGTCATTATGATTACAGGAGACAATGAGCGTACGGCGAAAGCCATCGCTGCTCAAGTAGGTATTGACCATGTTCGTGCAGAGGTCTTGCCTGAAGGAAAAGCGGAAGAAGTGAAAAAACTACAATCTCAAGGTAAAAAAGTGGCCATGGTTGGCGATGGTATCAACGATGCACCGGCTTTGGCAACTGCAGATATTGGTATGGCGATTGGTACGGGGACAGATGTGGCGATGGAAGCCGCTGATGTAACACTCATGCGCGGCGATCTATCCAGTATTCCTGATGCAATCTATATGAGTCGTAAAACCATGAACAACATTAAGCAAAACTTGTTCTGGGCGCTTGGTTACAACACCTTAGGCATTCCTATTGCTGCTATCGGTCTGTTAGCCCCATGGGTTGCAGGCGCAGCGATGGCCTTGAGTTCGGTATCCGTCGTTCTCAATGCCCTTCGATTGCAACGCGTAAAAGTACGTCACTAATCAAGGTACTAGAATAGGAGCGAAAATAATGATGATGAGGAGTAAAAAAATCATGCTAATGTTAACCGGTGTTTTAGCTTTCGGTGTGTTGTCTGCTTGCGGAACCCCTAAAGAAAGTGCACATACAGATGGACATGGTGGTATGAATCATACTGAAATGAATTCTGAAAATGAAAGTGCGAGTCATGATCATGCAGGGCCTCATGCTGATTCAACAGCAAGTACCCTTAAAACCTCGTTCTCCTTTGCATCAGATGTGAAGGCCAACGAAAATTCGCATCTGACAATCCAAATCACGGACGCCGATGAAAATCCGGTTAATGAATTTGAAATGGGTCACGAAAAACTAATGCACCTTATCGTGGTGAGTAAAGATCTTTCTTATTTTAATCACATTCATCCTGATTATAAAGGCAATGGAAAGTTTGCGATTGAAACTTCATTTCCAGCCGGTGGAGAATACAAAGTCCTTGCCGACTTTGTTCCAAAAGGTGGAGCGAGTACTACACCCAGTGAATGGGTGAACGTTGGGGGTCCAGAAAAAGCCCAAGAGCCTGTTCAAGCGGATTCCAACCTTGTAAAAGAAGTGGATGGTAAAAAAATCGAGCTTTCATTGAGTACCAAAAAGGCCAACGAAGATGTGAATTTGACCTTTAATATTATGGATGCGAAAACGAACGAAGCGATCAATAACCTGGAAAAATACCTCGGTGCTGTAGGTCATGTTGTTATCCTTTCTGAGGATGCAGAGCAATATCTGCATGTTCATCCAACAGAGGAAAAGGCAACAGGTCCAAAAGCGGAATTTATGACCTCCTTCCCGCATAGCGGAATCTATAAAATCTGGGGTCAATTCCAACATGATGGGGAAGTCTTTACAGTACCTTTCGTAGTAGATGTAAAGTGAGTAGAGAGGTATGAGCATGGAAGATAAAATTAAAATAGCGATTAGTCCAGCAATCCAACTTGGTGGAAGCTTATTCACTCCGGAGCAACTAGTTAAAATTGGTGAGATTATTGGTCCAGATTCAAAAGTGGAAATGACACCCTTTAAGCAACTCTACGCAGAAGTATCGATTGAACAACGAGATCAGATCAAAAATGAACTTGAGGATCACGGACTTGAAATAAATCCTGCAGGATTTGTAACCAAAAGTCTGATCGCTTGCAATTTTTGCAGAGGTGCAGAAGAAGCAGGCATGGAGACAGCCAAAAATTTAAATCAGGCCATTTCCGGTATCGATACGCCTACACCAATCAAGATAGGATATGCAGGATGCGCCTTAGGCACTAGTGAACCGTTGATTAAGGATATTGGGGTCGTAAAGATGCGCGATAAGTTCGATGTTTATGTTGGTGGCGAGTCGAAGGGGCTTAAAACCTCCTTCGCCATGCTGCTAAGTTCCGGACTAACGGAGGATCAGCTTATTCCCTTCGTTACCGCAATTATTGATTATTATAAGATGCATGCGAAAGGCAAAGAAAAATTCAGCAAATTCGTAAATCGAATGACACTGGAGAACTTGAAGGCGATGACGCTTGAAAGGAGGTGAAAACAGTGAAAGAAGCTACCGTAAAAATTCAAGGTATGTCTTGCCGTTCTTGTGTATCTAAAATTGAAGGTGCAATTAGCGCTATTGGCGCTGAAGGCCACGTTAATTTTGAACAAGGAACAGTAGAAGTTCGATTTGACGAATCTAAAGTTCAAATCGCTGAAATTGAAGAAGCGATCCGTAAAAAAGGATATAACGTCGGAGCGTAATATATATTGAACTACAAGGGAGAGTAATTGGGCATGACGGAATCCATTCAGATTTATTCAATCCCAACCTGTAGCGATTGTAATCATGCTAAACGTTACTTTAGAGAGCGTGAGCTTCCCTATACGGATTACAATTGTGAAGAAGATGCCAAGTACGCTGAGGAAGTCTGGAACTTGACTGGCAAACGGGTTGTTCCAACCATTGTAATTGGAGATAAGGTATTTGTAGGCTTTGCCGAAAATCTTAACGAAATCACTGAGTTAGTAAAGTAACTCTGATGGCTCCGGTCAACTTTTGACCGGCGTTATTAACAGTACCAGATCCGGATTTGCTCGAAGACTTGATATTTCTTGCTTCCTTTACATAGGGTAGGGGGGATGGTAAGGTGTAATAAAGGAGTTGATCTACATGGATGATACGATACTTGAGGCCGCCTCATGTGACCATACATCTTCAAACAAGCGGAAAAGTCATCATTCTGAGAGTACGAAGCGAAAATTAATTAGCCGGTTGAATCGGATTGAAGGGCAAGTGCGTGGAGTAAAAGGAATGATTGAGAAGGATACGTATTGTGATGACGTGTTGCATCAAATTGCCTCCATTCAATCTGCGTTGAATGGAGTAGGAAAGCAGCTTTTGGAACATCATATGAAAAGCTGTGTCATTGAACGAATTTCAGAAGGCGATCACAAAGTTTTGGATGAACTGATGATAACTGTAAATAAGTTAATTAAATAAGCTAGAACCAGGGAGTGCATGAGTATGCACTCCCCTCTTGTTTTATTCAGGCATACTCTTTCAAACTATGGCTTATTTTCAAGTAATGCAGCAAACTAAAATCAAGTTTTCGTGAATACTTGTAGGGATATAGGTTCTTGTTCGACTATGAATTTTAAGCGAAAAGCTTTGTAATCTGGATTACAGAAGAGGGATTTGTGGTCGTTTATGATGATTGTAACACTCCACAATTACACGAATAACCATCATTGCGGAGAGTGGAGAGGTTGTCGTTCGTAACATTGAAAGGAGGGGCAGAATGTTACATCATGAGGCGAGGGAAAACATAACATCATTTTTGCCACAAATAAAGATATTTGAATCGCTTCCGGCAGAAATTATCCGTGAAATCGAACAATTGGTAACAAGGGCACAAGAGGGACTTATGTGGAGACGATGGAAGACTCAATTGTTTTTTTAAGCAAACGCCTACGGGATCAGGAGGAGTTGGTAGAAAAATTAGTTTTTAGGGATTTGTCAAGAAACGTTGTCATTGAATCTGCCTCCTATAGTTGGGATAGCCAAGGGTTGCTAGTATGCACGGACATATCCATCACGTGCATCTGAAAACCCATAAAACCAACAGAGTTAGTTCCAAAGATTTTATCACCTGACAAACATTTAAGTTATGTAAAAAAGGGTCCTGATGACAAAAGTCATCAGGACCCTTTTTGTTATAAACACATCATTATAGTTGAAATTCCTATCCAAATCATTGTAAGGCTATTCTTATGAAAGAATTGGACTGGTAGCAGGATTATGCTCATGAATAGCCTTCTGCATTGTCATGTTTGTTTTGAGGTTTGCTGTTGGTTATGCCCAAGTCGTAATTGTTTCAACCGGGAGACGATAGGAAGGATAGCCATCTTTGGCTGCTTTGCCTATGGAGATTAACATCACGGGCTGGAAGCGTTCTTTATTCAGGCCGAAAGCTTCAGCGATCTTGCCTTTGTCATAGCCGGCCATAGGGTTCGTATCATAGCCATGGGCACGGGCAACGAGCATGAGTTGCATGGATATGAGGCCTGAATCAATGAGGTTCATATCACGCAGTTCGGATGCGTTGATGTTTGCATAATAAGGTCTTACCTGCTGCATCTGCATATCCATGATGTCTTGGGGCATGTACCCAAGTTCCACTGATTTACTGAAGATCTCTTCCATATATTCAACGTTGTTAGCATCGTAAAATACGGCAATGACAGCCGAAGACGTTAGTGCCTGTGTCTGGTTAAAAGAGGCCAGTGGTGCAAGTTTCTCTTTGCCTTCAGCACTGTCGATGACAAGAAAACGCCACGGTTGCATGTTAATCGCCGAAGGGGCACGTGAAGCTTTCGCCAGTATTTCAGTCATTTCCTCGCGGCTGATCTTTACTTCAGGGTCGTAGGCTTTAATGGAATGTCGCTCCAAGACGATGGTATCAAAATCATTTGTTTTGTTGAATTGGCCGGTAATTGTATTCATATCGATTTCTCTCCTCATATCTAATATTGGTGAGAGTTGGTTATGGGTTATATTTCATTCCGTCTCACTATGAGGATTGTAAACTATGAAGTATACTTTATAGCAAGAGAAAGAAATGAGGGTGTTGTCATATGAAAATTAGTGAAGTGGCGAACAGGGTAAACCTTCCGATATCCACTATCCGGTACTATGAGAAGATAGGTATTATCACGGATGAACATGTGCTGAGAGATCAAAATAACTATCGGGTATACGCGCAGAGCATTATTCAGCATCTGGAAGTGGTCAAACAATGTTTAGCTGTTGGTTTTACGATCCAAGAGATCCAATCTATGATCTCTAAACATGGATTTTCAAGTAATGATCAAGCAAGCATTATCCAAGCGAAAATATCAGAAATTGAAGAAGCACAAAATAAATTAGAGAATTCCAAACAAAATCTGTACGAAATTCTTAAATCGGATATCACGTGTGAGGATGGTTTTGGTAAGTATTAATGAAGTGGACAGAACTAACTTTAGGAAAGAGGACCGTGCTATGCGCTTTATCCGAATACTAAATGACATAAGACTTAAAAGTAAGCTATCATTGATTTTTATAACCGTGGCTGTACTCCCGCTTTTAGTAAGTGGTATCTATCTAACAAGCAAACTGAGAGAAGTAATGATCACGAACGCCTTTGAACAAGCAACCAATAACGTAGAGCGTGTCCAAAAAAGGACAGAGGAAGTTATCAATGTAGCTATTGATATTTCCTATCAACTCTCAAATGATAACCGAATGAAGACAATAGCAAGCCGCAACTATGAAAGTTATAACGAAGTTATCCAAACCTATCGTCAATATACTGACATTCGGGATTATATGCGGCTATATAAAGAAATAAAATCAATTCGGTTATATACATCCAATCCAACAATGCTCAATAACTGGGAATTTATGCAGCCAGACGACCAAACGAAACAGTCCGAGTGGTATAGATCCGCCTTGAGTCAAAAAGGGCTCGCAGGTTGGGACTATATTCAGGATGAGCGTGATCATAAACATTATCTAAGTCTGGTCCGAAAAATCAATCTTGATGAGTTGAAAAATGAAAGTGTTTTGGTGATTAATGTGAATTCTGATTTGCTAAACTCTATTCTATCCCAAGAGACTTTTTCAACGATGATCGTGGATGACAACAACAATATTGTGGCAGCCAACCGGCCAAATCTTTACGGTAAAAACCTTGCCTCTGTGCATGCTGGGAGCAATATGTTGTCTCAAACAGAGGGCAGCTATGAAGCTGTCATGGATGGGGAAAATTCGAAGGTGGTCATAGCAAACATAACCCCACAGAATAGCTGGAATGGGCTACGTATCATTTCCGTATTTACGGTGTCTGACATTCTGCATGATGCAAACGCTATCATTCGGTTGGCTACTTTTGTTATAGGTGGATGTCTAATCATAGCCGTTTTGCTTGTTTATGTTTCGGCATCATTTATTGCTAGAAGATTACTTCGACTTAGTAAACACATGTCCCGAGTAGGCACGGTGTCCTGGGATACTTATCTTGACCTCGACGGAAAAGATGAGATCGGACAACTTTCCAGACAATTCAATGATCTGGTTCATCGAATCAGTGAACTAATGTTGGAGGTGCAAGAAAGTAACCAGCAGAAACAGTTACTACTACAAAAACAAAATGACATCAAATTTAAGATGTTAGCGAGCCAGGTCAATCCCCACTTCCTGTTTAATACACTTGAGTCCATTAGAATGGAAGCACATCTTCGTGGGGAAGAGGGCTTGGCCCAAGCCGTATGGCAACTTAGCATGTTGATCCGAAATAGTTTAGAGGTCGGTAGTCGCCAGATCCCACTTTCAGATGAGTTAAATATGGTTCGGTGTTACTTGGAACTTCAAAAATTCCGATATGAAGACAGACTTCAATACATTATGGAAATCGACCCAGCAACCAAACACATTGAAATTCCCCCACTTATCATTCAACCTTTGGTCGAGAACTCGATACTCCATGGGTTAGATCGGAAAGAAGGTCCCACGTTGATCATTGTTCGAACGAAGCTTAACGATCAAGGGATGTTATTTGTAGAAATCCATGATGATGGTGCGGGTATTCCGCCAGTGAAAATGAATGAGTTAAAAAAACAGTTAATGAACTCCGATGAATCTGGGAATCGTATTGGTCTTCGTAACGTGAACGACCGATTAGAACTTACCTACGGTATAGGTTCAAGGCTTTCAATTGAAAGCACAGAGGGCAAAGGCACCTGCATCAGATTTTGTATTCCGAAGGAGGGAGGGGAACCTCATGTTCTCAGTGATCATTGTTGATGATGAACCGAAACTACGTTTGGGGCTGCAAACGTTAATACCTTGGAGGGAATTGGGGTTTGAAGTGACTGGAACGGCAGCTGGTGGAAATGAGGCGCTTCGAATATTCGAAGAAACGATTCCCGACGTATTGTTGGTTGATATACGTATGCCGGGCATGGACGGACTGGAACTCCTTCAGCAGATCCGTCACCGTGGCTGGATCAGTCATGTCATTATACTCAGTGGTTACGCCGATTTTGAGTATGCGCGCCAAGCTCTTCAATTCGGTGTCGAAGCATACCTGCTCAAACCTGTAAACAAGGAAGAACTCTCAGCATCGCTTCAAAAGATTCATGAACAGCTCTCAAAAATGCAGGAAAAGAGCATGTTACAAAAGACAAAAACGCCAGAATGGATACTTTACTCTTTACTATCTGAAAGACACGCTTCGGAGGATTCCCTTTTCATTGAATGGTCCGACTCATTTGAGGTGATTTGGAAAACATTTCAAATCCTTTTGATTGGGTTTTCAGGTTCACATCAAGAAGAAAGCGAACAGATTCATAACTTCAAGGAGGTACTCAGTAGAACGTATGCTTCGGAGCGTAAAGGGATCGTTTTATATTTTGCTCCATACATTGTCCTGTTGCTTGGTGATTCTCCTGTCGGCGAATTGGGATGGACTGAACTTCACAAGAATCTCCAGCTATTATCAGGAGAACTTCGATTTGAAATGGACGTAGCGATAGGCCAACCTGTTCGGTCTCTAGAAGAAATCATTCATTCTTTCAGAACTGCACGATCCCTTCTGGAGCGCAGTTTCTTTTATGATAGAGGGAGGCTGCTAACGGAGGAAACTCCGGAAACCTTTCAAAAAGAAATCGTTCAGACTTCCGTATTATCTCTATCAAGTAAGGAGGAAGAAGCTTTCAGGTTGCATTATCTGGTAGATGTTGGGCATGCAAGTGCGATTTCATCTTTTTTAAACGAAATAGCATTACAACAAGTAGCAGATCAGGCTGAAGAAAAAGAGATCCGTGACCGTTTCTTCTACCTCGCGAATGAAACGGTTCGGAAAATTCATTCCCGTGTCTGGTCTTTGAGCGATTATCCAGAAGACCCGGCCCAATTCCTTGCTGAAGTATATCATTCCCGATATATTCGGGATCTCGTTGACCGTATTTCTGTTGTTATGGAGAGGCTCGCTCGATGCGCAGATTATAATAGTAAGGACAATGAAATGAAGCGATTGCTGGATTATATAGATCGGCACTATGGGGAGAACTTAAGGTTAGAAATGCTTGCCGTATTGTTTAATTACAGTAGTTCCTATCTGGGCCAACTATTCAAAAGTTACACGGGGGAATATTTCAACGCCTATCTTGATCGGATACGGATTCATAAAGCGAAAGAATTACTGGCTCAGGATATGAAGGTTTACGAAGTGGCTGAAAGGGTAGGATATTCAAACGTCAATTATTTCTACACCAAATTCAAGAAGCTAGAAGGGGAGTCACCTTCTTTTTATCAAAAAAAAGAATAACCATAATCAAAGCTCCTCTACTAACGGAAGTTAACGAACAGTAGGGGAGTTTTCTAATCTCTACATGAAAAGAGATGTGATTTTCTGAAAATACAAAGGATTTTAGAATGAAAGGATTCGAAATTTGTGATATGTCCGAGAGCCTCCTTAGCAAATATAGTTGATACGAAAGGAGGGACCATAACAATTGAAAGCGATAACAGGAATGCATTGTACGAAGTGGAGGCAATAAAATGAGGGCAACGAATAACACATATTTAATGTTAGGATCGGCCATTTTCTTTTTGAGTATTATCATGTCGAGTTTCACTCATTCCAGGGTGGAAGCAGCCATTACGGTACCAGGATTTGTTGTTGATCCTAAACCTTTTCCCGATCAAACACAAGCATTAATAGTAACATTTAAAGATGCTCAGCTTGAAGGATACGGGATTGAGAAACGGGACAAGACAACTGCCAAAGCTGTGGACAAGTCATATGATGGTAAAGGTTACATTTCTTATTTTTTCGAAGAGGATCATGAAACTAAAGCAGAGAACGGAAGCGCTACATTCAAGGTTGAAGCACCGGAAAATGGCCTGTATGAGTTGAGCTTGGGATACTACATTCCTGAAGGGAATGGAGATAAAACGACCTCTATACTAGTGAATGGTTCAGGTGCTGGTGAATTGACGCTCAAGGCTCCAAACCAAGGGAAGGTCCAAGCTGAAAAAAAGATGACAAAAGTACTTCTGAACCGCGGCAGCAACTCCATCCAAATCTTACGGGGGTGGGGATACTATGGTATTGAGTATATCAAGTTCGAACGGATAGATCCCTACGTATCCAGACAGAAGATAGAGGGGAATACCGTAAGTAACTCTAAAGCAACTCTGCAAACGAAAGCACTCTTGGAATTCATGACCAGCCAGTATGGAAAGAAGATAATTTCAGGGCAGCAAACAATAGAGGATGCGAAGTGGATCTACAAGCAGACAGGAAAATCCCCCGCGCTGGTTTCCAGTGATTTGATGGATTATTCTCCATCCCGTGTTGAAAACGGAAGCACCTCAAACGAGGTTGAGAAGATGATTGAATGGTACGAACGTGGAGGAATAGTATCATTAAGCTGGCATTGGAATGCGCCGAAAGGAATAGGCGGCAACGAACCGGGCCGCGAATGGTGGCGAGGTTTTAATACCGAGTTCACGACATTCGATGTAGAATATGCCCTGAATCATCCGGAATCGGAAGATTACAAGCTTTTAATTCGAGACATTGATGCCATCGCTGTTCAGTTGAAGCGATTACAAGATCATAACATTCCCGTACTTTGGAGACCACTGCACGAAGCGGAGGGCGGCTGGTTTTGGTGGGGAGCCAAAGGTCCTGAACCTGCCAAAAAATTATATAGACTAATGTACCAACGTTTGACCCATCACCATCAATTAAACAATCTCATTTGGGTTTGGAACTCTGTGAAGGAGGAGTGGTACCCGGGTGATGATATGGTCGACATCGTGAGTGTCGACGTTTACAATCCAGCGGGTGATCACAGCCCGAACATTGCCAAGTTTGATGAACTCTTGATTCTGGGCAAGCACAAAAAGCTTGTAGCGCTTGCAGAAAACGGGCCTATTCCAGATCCTGATCTGCTGCAGACTTACGGTGCACATTGGAGCTTTTTCAATACCTGGACAGGCGATTATCTGCGCGACGGAAAAACGAATACAAAGGCATATTTGAAAAAGGTATACAATCATGACAACGTAATCACGCTAGATGAACTTCCCGAAGGATTGTACGGCAGTCCCTAAATCGAAATAGAATACAATTTTTTTATTGAGCAGATACAATCTAGTTTAAAAGGAGTGAATACTGTAATGGCAATTTATATTAACGAGTCACAGCATATTTTTCATCTGCAATCCCATGTAACCAGTTATGTTATTCAAATCGTAGACGGCTTTCCAATATTGGTATATTGGGGGCAACGTTTGTCCGAGAAAGGTAATCTGGAAAAACTTGTACCAGGTCTGGAAAAAATGGAGCCTGGCTCCATGCCTCATGAATATCCGCAATACGGAACAGGCGACTTCAGGTCGCCTGCCTATCAAGTTCTACTCGAAGATGGAAGCCGGATTACAGAGCTTCGCTATAAAGGGTACTCAACAAAGGCAGGTAAACCAGCACTTGAAGGGTTGCCTTATGTGTATACGGAAACGGACCATGAAGCAGATACCCTGGAGCTGGAACTGGAGGATGCATATGCAGGAATGACCGTTCTTCTAAAATATTGCATCTTCAGGGATGGGGCTATTACCAGGTCAGTTCACTTTAAGAACACTGGTGAAAGCACGATCAAACTTTTACGTGCGCTTAGTGCCAATGTGGATTTGTACGGTAAGAGCAATTATGAATTGTTATACCTCGCGGGTCATTGGGCACGAGAGGCGCATCTTCAACGCAGGCCCCTGGGACCAGGAGGTACTAGTCTTGGGAGCAGACGAGGAATGAGCAGTCATCAACACAATCCTTTTGCGGCTGTCGTTAGACCGGGAGCCGATGAGGATCACGGGGAGGTCTTTGCAGTAAATCTGGTGTATAGTGGTAATTTTCATGCTGAAGCTGAAGTGGATGCTTTTGGAGTCGTTCGTTTGGGTATTGGATTGAATCCGTTTGATTTTGGTTGGATGCTTCCTCCCGGCGAATCCTTCCAAACCCCTGAGGCTGTATTGGTATATTCAAATGGAGGGATCGGAGGCATGTCCCGAATCTATCATCGACTTTACCGAAATCGTTTATGCCGCGGTGTGCATAGGGACAAGGAGCGACCAATTCTTGTGAATAATTGGGAGGCAACTTATTTTAATTTCACTGCAGAAAAGATTGAAGCGATTGCCGAGGTAGGCTCTCAACTGGGGATTGAACTGTTGGTGCTTGATGACGGCTGGTTTGGCAAACGTGACAGCGACAACAGTTCCCTCGGGGATTGGGTTGAAGATCGTCGAAAGCTTCCTAACGGTTTGCGTGATTTGGCGGAACGGATTGAACGCCAAGGCTTGCAATTCGGATTGTGGTTTGAACCTGAAATGATTTCACCCGACAGTGATCTGTACCGGAAGCACCCCGACTGGTGCCTACACGTTGAAGGCCGTCGCCGGACGGAAGCCCGCTGGCAATTGGTATTGGACCTTTCACGGCCGGAAGTCCGTGATTATTTATATGATGCACTGGCTGAAATCTTTACCAACGTACCTGTTTCTTACGTAAAATGGGACATGAACCGCGCGTTGACCGAAATTGGTTCCGCAACGGCTTTACCGGAGAATCAACAGGAGGTTGCACATCGTTACGTGCTTGGACTCTATGAACTTTTAAATAAACTGACTACTGCATTTCCGGAAATTTTATTCGAAAGTTGTTCCAGCGGCGGAGGTCGGTTTGATCCCGGAATGCTCTACTATATGCCGCAGACTTGGACAAGTGACAACACGGATGCCGTGGAACGCTTAAAAATACAATATGGGACCAGTTTGGTTTATCCCGTCAGTACCATCGGAGCTCATATCTCTGCCGTGCCGAACCATCAAGTCCACCGCGAAACCTCGCTTAAATTCAGAGGAGACGTTGCGATGTCGGGGAACTTTGGCTATGAACTTGATCTGACCAAATTCACCGATGCCGAAAAAAACCAGGTAAAAAAACAGGTTGCCATGTACAAAGAACATCGATCTCTCATCCAAAAAGGTGATTTGTTTAGACTTCGGAGCCCTTTTCAAGGTAATGAAACTGCTTGGATGTTCGTTTCGGACAATCGATCCGAAGCTATCGTATTTTACTTTCGAGTTTTAGCCAAGCCCAATCCTGCTGCTGATGTACTTCAGCTCAAAGGATTGGATCATTCGTTAACTTATGAGGTGAGTGGAGAGAGTGGACACACGGGAACTTTTGGTGGGGATCGTTTAATGCAAGCAGGCCTGATTATCCCTCCTCTTACAGGAGATTATACCAGTGTATGGTTCAAGTTAAGCGCTACTCAATAAATATGGCGAAGCCAAAAGTATTCTCTAAACGTTAACTTTCAATGATTCAATTATAAAAATTCTCTGCATTTTTACTGCAGGGGATTTTTATTATACCAACTTATGAAAACAAAATTGATTTTTCTGAAAATAGTAAAGATTTTCGAATGAAATTCTACTAAATCTCCGATATGTCGCCAAAATAATAATCGTTTTATGATGGGAGAGGAAAGGGGGGGATGAAATGAAAGCGATAACAGAAGAGAGAAGGTTCCGCACACGCAAACACAAAAATTCACAAAAGTGGAAAGTCTTTAAGAATCAGAAATATCTGTACATGATGTCATTTCCGTTTGTGATCTGGGTGTTTGTATTTCAGTATTTGCCTCTGTGGGGATGGACGATGGCATTTCAAAACTATAGACCAGGCAAAGGGTTTTTCGATCAAAAATGGGTTGGATTTGACCATTTCCAAGCACTGTTTCAGGATGAGCATTTCTATTTGGTGCTAAGAAATACGCTGGCAATGAGCCTTATGGGGCTTGTGGCTGGGTTCGTGTTTCCTGTATTGTTCGCAGTGGTTCTAAACGAGGTACGGGTTCAGTTTATGAAGCGTTTCGTGCAGACTGTTTCTTACCTGCCTCACTTCGTGTCTTGGGTCGTGGCCGCGGGGATTGTCATCAAAATGCTGTCAACCGACGGAGGCGCGATAAACGACTTGCTTATGGGGCTGAATTTGATTGACCAACCGATACAATTTATGGCCAAGGGTCAACTGTTCTGGGGAATAGTGACCGGAGCCGATGTTTGGAAGGAGACAGGTTGGAACGCCATTATCTATTTGGCGGCCATTTCGGGGATTGGACCTGAACTGTATGAGGCAGCAAGGGTCGACGGTGCCAGTCGCTTGAGACAAATATGGCATATTACACTCCCTGGCATCAGGCCGACAATCATCGTACTGTTTATTATGTCGATTGGCCACCTCGTAGGTATTGGATTTGAAAAGCAATTCTTGCTCGGCAATCACATGGTTAGCGATTATTCCGAAGTGTTGGATCTATACGCATTGAACTACGGTTTATCAATGGGGAGATATTCTTTCGGTACCGCTATTAGTATCTTCAATTCGGTCATCAGCGTGATTTTGCTGTTCGTCGTGAATGGACTCTTTAAAAAATTCGCTAACGAAAGCATTATGTAAAGAGGAGGAACAGACATGGAAGCATCCGAGCCGACAACTTCTTCCGTCACACCCAAACGACCGAAGATCGGTGCAAAATCTCCCCAAGACTTGATATTTGACACCTTTGTTTATGTTTTCATTGGAATCGTTACTATAGCGACGCTATATCCATTTTTGAATGTGCTCGCCATTTCATTCAACGATTCCGTAGATACTGTTCGAGGCGGTATATCAATTTTCCCTAGACAATTCACTCTTGAAAATTATAAGCTCATCTTTAGTTATGAGGGGCTGATCACGGGATTCAAAATATCGGTGCTTCGAACTGTTATAGGAACACTGGCAGGTCTTGTAAGCGGTTCAATGGTTGCTTATACACTTGCTCGTAGAGAATTTCAGGGAAGGCGGTTTGTTTCCGTATTTCTGGCGATCACAATGTATGTGTCAGGCGGTTTGATTCCTGGTTTTATCTTGATAAAGAATCTGGATCTGATCAATACGTTCGCAGTTTATATTTTGCCAGGACTCGTAAGCGCCTTCAATATATTCATCATACGTTCGTTCATTGATGGAATTCCTTATGCTCTGCAAGAATCGGCCAAGCTCGATGGGGCAAATGATTTCACCATTTACTGGCGTGTCATACTACCGCTCACCAAGCCTGCGCTTGCAACCGTAGCCTTGTTCCTTGCTGTCGGGCAATGGAATTCTTGGTTTGATACGTACCTTTATAATGGTTCGAATGACTCCCTGACGACCTTGCAGTATGAGCTTATGAAAGTGCTTCAGAGTACCACCACAAACTCTAACAATATACGTGGGGAAAACATGTCGCAATTGATGTCACAAGTGTCTCCTGACGCTGTAAAAATGGCGATTACCATCATCGCAACTGTGCCTATTCTCATTGTGTACCCATTCTTGCAGAAGTACTTTGTTAAAGGGATGACACTGGGTGCTGTCAAAAGCTGATGAGACACTTAACCGTAAATGACTTTGTATCCTAAATTATCTGAATCATGGGGAGTGTTTGTTTTATGAAAAAGCGAACCCGAAAAACAGCAGTAACACTACTTTCAGCTGGTCTGTTGCTCAGTCAGCTCGCAGCCTGCAGTGGAAGTAGTGGCGGGGAATCTGCAAGTAAAGATGGCTCAAATCCTATCACGCTTACTTATTTTTCAGAGGATGGAAGTCCTAACTGGAACAATATGAATGACCGTATAGGAAAAGTCATCACAGAGAAAACAGGCGTTGTTTTGGATGCTGAATTCGCAGTAGGGGACCCTGTGCAAAAGGTATCCATCATGGCTGCCACCGGTGAAGTTCCCGATCTCATAGCAGCTAAGGCAGATCTTGGCAAGCTAGTGGATGTAGGTGCAGTTCTTGACTTGACGGACCTGATTGAAGAACATGCCCCAAATATTAAAAAGATGCTTGGCGATAAGATTGTTCGTACTAAATATAGTTTGGAGGATCAAGCCATTTATGCCATTCCGACTTGGTCTGCTATCGATGAACGTAAATTCAAAGCCGACGGCGGCTTCCAACTTCAGCATCGTGTTGTAAAAGAAGCTGGTTATCCTGAAATTCGTACGGTAAAGGACTATGAAAGGGTCCTTACAGACTATTTGGCTAAACACCCAACAGATGAAAACGGTAACAAAAATGTCGGACTAACCATTAATGCGGATGACTGGCATATGTATCAGGTGACAAACATGGGATTCTTTACGACAGGTGCACCTGATGATGGAGAATACTATGTGGACCAAGAAACATTTGATGTAACCTATCATTTCCGCCGTACAGAGGAAAGGGAATATTTCCGCTGGTTGAACCATATGAACGATATAGGTTTATTGGATAAGGAAAGCTTTGTCCAAAAGACGGATCAATTCAAATCCAAGGTTTCATCTGGGCGTGTGCTTGGCCTGATCGACCCTGCATGGGACTATGGTGATGCTCAACAGGCATTGAAAGCAGCAAGGAAATTTGACCAGACTTATGGCCATTATCCAGTAACGTTGTCTGAAAAGTATAAGGATACAAATTTCTGGTCCGCTGGGTTTGACGGAGGATATGGGATCGCAATTTCCAGCGAGTGCAAAGATCCCGTAGCTGCAATCAAATTTTTAGATTACCTGGCTTCGGAAGAAGGACAGATTCTGATGAACTGGGGGATCGAAGGACAAGATTACGTTGTAGAGAATGGAAAAAGAACCGTACCGAAGGATGTTCAAGAAAAGATGGACAACGAAGGTAGTGCTTACATGAAGGAATCGGGTCTCGGCCTGTATTGGAACCTATCTGTTCATTATGGTGACGGAATTAAGGACTCAACAGGCAATTATTATACGAAAACGAACAGTGACCTTTTAACGGCTACCTACAGTGCACCCGAAAAAGATGCTTTGGCCGCTTATAAAGTCGAGCACTGGAGAGATCTTTTCCCGCAAGAAGAAGAGTTTCCTGAAAGAAAAGCCGGGGCGGTTTACAATATTGCTTTGCCAAGCGATAGCCAGGCGACAATATTAATGGCCAAAATGAAGGACATTACATGGAAACGGATTCCTGAAGCGGTAATGGCCAAACCGGAAAATTTCGATAAAGTCTGGGATGAGTACATGGCTGAATTGGAAAAGGCTGGAGTGGAAGAAATGGAAGAGGCTTTTGGTCAATATGTGAAAGACCGCGTTAAACTGTGGAGTGGTCAATAACCGTTCAATTGAGAATAAACAGAAAGGCAGGATAAGATGAAATCGATACCTTGCAATCCTAATGCATCGGAAGAAGTACGTTCTGTTCTCAACTATTTCCACGAGATTCAAGGGAATGGCATCATTACGGGACAGCACACACAAACCATGGCGCAAGAAGAATTGAACTACATTCATCAAGTAACAGGGAAGTGGCCAGCACTATGCGGATTCGAGCTTCTGGGGTATTCTCCAAACATTAATTATGAAGATAGTGGCGAAGAGTGTTTGCTGGAAGTTACTGAAAATCAGGACACGCTGCAAAAAGCTTGGGAGTGGACGCAGAAATGCAGAGGATTGCTTACATTTACATGGCATTGGTTTTCACCGCTTGGCGGACGGGATAAAAGCTTCTACACGGAGCATACAGACTTTAACGTGAGTAAAGCGATTACAGAAGGGACAAAAGAATACCAAGCTCTGCTGTCCGATATGGATCATATGGCTGAAATCCTCCGCGAGTTTTGCGACAAACGCATTCCGATCTTGTGGAGACCATTTCATGAAGCGGAAGGAACCTGGTTCTGGTGGGGTAGCCAAGGTCCGGCCATTGCGAAAGAGTTATATCGTATCATGTATGAGCGGTACACGAAATATCATAATCTAACGAATTTAATATGGGTATGGAACTCACCGTTAGTCGAAGGTTATGTTGGGGATGACGTGGTTGACATTATTTCCAGAGATATGTATCCTCCGGCTCACCAACATACTGATTTACGTAAGGAATATGAAGAACTAGTTAGTGTAACAAGAGTTCCAAAACTTGCTGCTATCGGGGAAATTGGTCCGATTCCGAGTGTCAGAAGCTTGTCCACCTCGCGCATCCCGTGGCTGTGGTTTATGACATGGTCTCAGGATTTTGGTAAAACGGAGAAGTTTACGACAAAAGAGGAGCTGCGCAGCGCATATCACTGTGACTATGCCATAACATTGGATAAGCTACCGAAGCTATATTAATACCATTAGGGAAGTTTCCATAGAAACTGCTGATTTAGCGGTTTAGTAGTTTAGGATAAGAGAATGCCCCCATCATTTATGAGAATGATGGGGGCATTTTTATCTGTATATGATTAGGCTTCTTAGGGGTATAGTCACATGACTTTATCATGACAAAAGTACACTGTCACTTTATGACTTTTTCAGCCCATACTCATAACTATCATCAAATTATAGAGGAGCTGACTCAAGACATGAAGAAAAGATCTGCACACAAAGAACATTCACAGATGGGTGAGAAAATAAGCAAATGGAGTGTGTTTTGGCGCTTTCCAATCATCTGGATGATTGCGGGGGCTATCGGCATAATTCTTGTGGATGCGTCCATCCGACCGCTAGCAGAGCAAGCACCGGACGTGCTTTCTCTGCTGTTGACACTAACGTTGGGCTTTCTCGCCATCATGGTCTATATACTCACCATGAAATATTTGGCCCGTCGGTCCATTCCTGAGTTATCCAGAAAGGGCGCAGGGGTTGAAGCTGTTATGGGAGCACTAACCGGGGCTATGTTTATTGCCTTATCCACTATTATTATAGTTTCCTTGGGAGGTTACTCCTTTCAATGGGTGAATGAAGCGGATACGGTTACTGTTCTAATCGCTTCAATTGAAGCTGCTTTAGGCGCAGCCATTGTCGAGGAACTTATCTTTCGTGGACTAATGTTTCAAGCCATACATAAATTGCTGGGAAAAATGGACCGCACTCGCTGTGACTTCTCTATTCTTTGGAATAGCCCATCTTGGGAATACAGGAGCAACATTATGGAGCGCATTCGCCATAACTTTAGAAGCAGGTGTTCTGCTTGGAGCCGCATTTATGTGGCGACGAAACCTGTGGTTTGCCATGGGACTACATTTTTCCTGGAATGCACTTGAAGGTTTGCTTGGGATCCCTGTTTCTGGACACAGTTCAGACGGTCTGTTTATTGTGAAAGTGACCGGTCCTTCACTTCTCACTGGAGGTGACTTTGGACTTGAAGGGTCTGTAGTTCCAGTTATCATCAGCCTTCTGATTACTATTCCCATGCTGTATGGCGCTATTCGCAATCACAATCAGCCAAAGAACACGATCTAAAGCTTTTGTATCGTCGGGATCATGCATCTTAAATCATTGAAAATCTATCGCAAAATCTCTATCAGAATATATCCGTTCTTCCGATAAAGAAAGAGCATATATTTTTTACTTCAGGAGGAATCGTCAATGAAAAAAACAGTCATCTTGCTAACCAGTCTGGCGCTAATGCTTGCCACCGCCGCAGGCACAACCTCAGCCAAACCGGGAAACAACCCACCCGGACAATCGGGTAAAGAGGTATCGTCAAAAGTACCCAAAGAAAAAGAAACTCCAATTGAGGAGAAAAAGACCGAAGAAGTCGAGTCTTCTGAAGCGGTCAGCACGGAAGATGACAAAGTTAAGGGTTCCTCAACTTCAGAGACAGATAATACAACCAACAATACAACCGATTCCAAGAAAAAAGGCTCTAAAGGATACAATGGTTTGCTAAATGCCATTCAACATGTGGAAGATAAACCGGCAGGTGCTGTACTAGCCGATATTTTGCTTACAAAATATGCGACTGAGCTGACAGACGAACAAATCAAAGAACTTGAAGCCATCCTTGAAAAGGACAAGGCGTTGGAAACTGCAGCAGAAATGCTCGAAAAAAACGGTAGTGTGACTGACGCGATGTATTTGCAGGAAGAAGCCATCAAAGCCAATTTTAAAAACCTGGACCTGTACAAAACAATGGGAAAGCTCAATAAAAAGGCGGGGAAAAAGAATGGGGTGAAGCTGTATGTGAACGGGGAAGCTTCTGACTCCGAACCTTTTGTCAAAAAAGGCAACACGTTTGTTCCTTTTCGCGCCATAGCTGAGTCTTTGAAAGCCGAAGTGGCATGGAATCCCGAAGAACGATCTATCACTGTCGAGAAGGATGGGGTGAGTATTAAACTTGTAGTTGACAGTAAGACTGCAAAAGTTAATGGCAAAGACGTCTCTTTGGATGCGCCAGCCACCATTACAAAAGGCATTACTTATGTACCCGTACGTTTTATAAGTGAGGCATTGGATCAAACGTCCAATGGGAAGAAGAAAGTAAAACCGTCGTAGTTTATGAAGAAGAATAATAGACCAATGAGAGTCGCTATTATAGCGGCTTTTTTGATTTATTGATAAGTTACTTATTCTTTATCAAGGACAAGAGTACAACTCAACGTGGACTTACTAGTTCTATTTTGTTTTTTACTCTGAAGACTTGATCTTAGGTCTGCCCTAAGGTACATGCTTAATTGGAATTCAAGGTGACTGGGGGAAAGCAGATGAAAAGAAATCACCATTAGCGAGTTAGCGAAACTGATGGGCGTATCCGTCCATCAAATTCGTTATTTCGAAGAAAAAGGAATATTGCTCCCATCCTACATCGATGAGAATCAATATCGGATGTATAGCTTGGATGAGATGTATCAGCAGCTTGCACATATTTTGCTCCTCCGAAAGGTGGGGTTGTCCGTCCAAGCCATCCGGAATTGGAAAGATGAAGGGACGCCGACGACATGCAGCGTTTGCTTATACAGTCTGTTTCCAAGATGGAAGCCGAGATAGAACGGCTACGAACGCTAAGCGGTTTTATCTGTAAGGTGTTGGATGAGAACAAGCGCTGTGCTTGGTTACGATAAATCCTTTTAGGGGCATGCTTCAGTAGTCGATTTCTGACACTAATGAATGGGAAACTTTACGATTGCGCCATTTTTCTGATCTTCCAGGATTGATTTGATATTTGTTCGATTCTCTCTCTGCGTCTGGCATCGTAATCTGAGAATGCTCCACGATAATTGCCATGTATGCGAAGGCATCGGCCTCGATCCGATAATATATGGAAGCCGTCGCTTGTATTACCTTGGCGGATGATCTCGTCGGAAATACGGTATGGCTTTAGCGCCTGCAAAGCATTCGGGGCGATAATGATACCCGCGCCAGCAACAGGTGGTGCGGTATTTCTTTCGTATACTTTTACCTTCATCCCTATTTGCTGCAAGGTGATCGCGGCGCATGGGACTGCAATTCCGCCACCTATGATCAGGATTGTCTGTGACATAATTCCTGAACCGTGACCGGCTCAAACCCCTTTACATGAAAAAGCTGGAGCATGATTTGCTACTTCAGAGTGGATTCAAGTTTAAATATTATCTTACACTTGTTGACGGCAAACGAGGGCTCCACATTTTTTAATGTGCTGTGAATCATTCAGAGCGGGATATTATTTTCTGCAATGGATTGTAATCTTTAGGGTATTGGAGTATTATGCTAATTATATATCTTAAAGATACATTGGATGCGAGGAGAGGCGTATGAAAAGAATGAATACTACCCATTTTGCCATACTCGGTTTACTTCGTATTAAGCCCATGAGCGCTTATGAACTTGTTAAGTTTTCGAAGGAAAGTATCGGCCTATTCTGGAACGAATCCTATGGACATATTCATAAGAGCATCAAACAACTGGAGCTAGATGGCTCTGTGTCGGTTGTGGAAGAAGCAGAGACGGGAAGACGTAAAATCGTCTATGGCATCACGGAACAGGGATGTGACCAACTTGATTCATGGTTAACGGTACCGCCTGAGGAATCTGTGATGAGGAACGAATTGCTTATGAAAGTCTTTATCTCCGATGAACGCCATATCCCTCAATTAGTTACTTTTCTCGAAGAAGAATTAGTAGTGAGTAAGCAGTTAATGACAATGCTTGCAGGAATTAAAGACAGTGTTTCGGATAGGGAAAGCAAACAGGTACAGCTCTGGTTGTTGACCCTAGACTATGGTGAGCGATATCTTCGAATGACCATCGAATGGTGTCAACATGCGTTGATAACATTAAATCACCCAAACGGCGGGCATGAAAATGAGTCATAAACGACGGTTCAACATCGTTCCCATTCTGTTAATCACGATCGTAGTGGTCGCTTGTGCCCCACTCCTGCTATGGATTAGAAGCAGTCCGCCCCTCGGACTAAAGATATTCCAGAGCAATGTGTATAATCTAGAGATTAGTTATCAAATCACGGTATTGTTATTGGCTGTTATTGTAATTGGCATTGTATATGGGATGGCAGGTAAAGATGGACTTGCTTATTTAAACCTTAAAAAGCGAGATGGGAAGATTCGGCCTGAAGCGTGGATTGGCATTAAACCAAAAGAAACGGAGACGTGGAAAAACATAGGTGTAAACTTTGCGGTTGTGATTACGTTGGTTACAGCTGTCGTCATCTACTTCCAAGTGGTTTATGGAGGAAGCGTGAGCCTAGAGTTATATCCTGGAGTTATACTCATCCTTGTTTTTGCGCTTATGAATGCTTTTTCAGAAGAAGTCATCTTTCGGTTTTCGTTTGTTGCCGTTGTTAGCAGATATGGATTCTCCCCGTATGTAGCGCAAGGCTTAGCAGCGGCGATCTTTGGTGTCGTTCATTATTTTGGAAATCCAGGCGGGATACCGGGTGTATTGATGGCTGCTTTTATCGGATGGTTCTTAGCCAAATCGATGTTAGAGACGAAAGGATTCTTCTGGGCGCTGACGATTCATTTCTTGCAGGATGTCGTTATATTCAGTGCCTTGTTTATGAAATAACTACTCAAAGGCATAATGACCATTTTCGTTCGAAAGATGGAGGAGGCCGTTTTCCGTTTGATTAGAATGGGGCGTGATATTGGTGTCGCTGAAGATATTGCCCAAGATGTAATGCTCATGCGCTGCAAAAGTGGCCAGAAATGGGCGTTCTCAATAATCCCCGGCGCTTCGCTGATGACCCCAGCCAAAAGACGTGAGACCGATATGATGAGGATAGCTATTGGGTTACTCACCGTAACAACCCGTTCTATATGAAATAAAGTAAATTTCATCTGGGTAGGATCAACAGTAAACAGCCGATTAGTTACTCGGTTGCTTACTGTTGTAAAAGTTCTGTTTGTGGACTATTAGGTTTCTAGGGTGCAATAGCCAAAGCCGGTATCCGTATGATTATGCATCGTTCTATTATTTAATCTTGATACGGTAATAGTAGTCTTCGCTCATTTGCTTGATAACGTCTTCACGTTTCATTTTAACGCTATATGGAAGACGGTTTTTATCCCCGATGATGAAATCCTTATATGTGCCGGCTTTGGTTTGAAGCAGTTTCGTTTCACTTGCAAGAACCGTATGGTCTTTATTGAGTGTTTCCATCACTATAACCGGCGGTCGTGATACGTCTTTGGTCAGAGTGTAGGTGAAGTCCAGATTTATGCCGCCAAGGAAGGATTTGCTATCCATGGAAGTGACAAAGTTATGTTTTCCCTCTGATGTCAGAATTTCTACTGCATCATTTTTAACAAGAGGAAAATCTTTTTCCGGATTTGTAATGGAGATCGTTTGGTTTGCTCCATTCCACTTGACTTCATAACCAAGTGACTCACCGACCAGGCGGAGTGGTACATACGTTTTTCCATTATAGGAGATTGGCGCATCTGATGGCGTCCCGATAACTCGGCCCTCCAAGAGCATCATAATTTGCGGAGAAAACTGGGCAGTAATCTGTTTCCCTGCTGCCCAGACAGTTGTAGGAATGAGCAGTCCAGCTGCAAGGACCAGGCTCACTTTCCATCGTTTCTTCATATGTATCCTCCTCATAATATTTAATATACTATTATATTTTGGAGAAACATCCATACGAGTAAAAGAGACTTTTTCCCTAATTACAAAGAAAAATTGCTCTCAGTACGCGGGAGTTTGTCGAATAAAGACGAAAAATTATCTTTCACGATGTATGGAGCTGGTGGGCATAACTAATCTGTGATTTGTTCGATTAGAATGTTAAAGAGAAAACTTACAATATATGCTAGTATTGAATAGAGTACAGTTATACAAGTGAGGAGAGGGAAACTTGGTGAAACAACTGATCGTCGGAGACGCCATGCAAGAACTGGCCAATACTCGCCGCATTCTAGAGCGCTTGCCCGAGGAGTATTTGACGTGGAAGCCACACGTGAAATCGATGACGTTGGGCGGGCTGGCCACGCACCTGATTAACCTGCTGAACTGGCAAGTCGCAATTTTTCTTTACCCGGAATTCGATCTTTCGACGGTACCGCTTCGGCGGGAAGCTTTGAAGAGACGCGAAGATGTGCTGGAAGAATTCGACGCGAACGTCGTCAAGCTTGATAAGCTGTTAGCCGAATGCGACGAGAAAACGCTCGGCGAGCACTGGACCTTGCGGAACGGCGATCATATCATCCTGTGTCAACCGCGCGCGATCGCGTTTCGCAGCTTCGGATTAAGCCACATGATCCACCACCGGGCGCAGCTCGGGGTTTATTTGCGGCTTCTCGATATTCCGGTGCCGGGCCTCTATGGACCCTCGGCAGACGAGGAATACAAATGAACTAAGACTCACCAAACAGTCGCAGGATACCGACATGACCGTCGGTATTCTGCGACTGTTTTCTATTGATGAACGTTTTCACAGGGCATAGCAGATGATTTACTCCCCCGCTCATATTATTTAATCTCCGAGGAAAAACGGTCAATGAGCATGTTCCAGAAGAGACGAAGCCAAGGCGTAAGTAGTTTGTTACGATGCCTCACCGCATAAATCGTTCTGATCGGACTCCAATTCGGAAGGGCACAAGACATGATTTCCCCTTTGGCAAGTTCTTGAATAATGGAAGCTTGTGAAACCATTCCGATCCCCATATTTTGGCGAATCATTGATTTCAATGCTTCCGATCCCGAAACTTGCATAATTTCTGTAAACCGAACACCATTTTCGATAGCCCATTCGTTAATGATTGTCCGGCTGCTTGAACCTTCTTCGTGGGCAATCAGTGGCAGACTTTGCAAGTCGTGCGGTTCAACCTTGGATTTGGCAGCAAGAACGTGTTCCGGGTGGAAGATGATGACGAGGTCATCTTTCATCAAGGGTTCATAAATCAAGTCGGGATCATCCGGTTCCGTATGTGAAATGACACCGACATCCAGGTCATAAAGTTTTATTTTCTCTACGATTTGAGCAGCTGGTTTAACGTCGAGGCTTAAATAAATATCATGCTCTTGTCTGAATACTGACAACAAATCAGGGAGGATATAGGTAGCAGGCGTATGTGTGCTTCCAATTCTTAAGTGTTCGGCCGCTGTCCCTTTGTGATTCTCCAGCGTTCGGCGCATTTCGTCATCCAAAGCCACAATTTGCTTGGCGTAGTGGTACAAGGATTTGCCGGCTTCAGTCAGTTTAATGACATGATAGGTTTTGGTATGAAACAACGCCATCCCAGCGTCCTCTTGTAGCTTGTTTAGATGAAATGTCACCGTAGGTTGTGTAATATTTAGCTTCTCTGCAACCAAATACAGTTTTTTCAAGTTAACGACATGCACGAACACTTTCAACTGTTGCAAATTCATGTATATACACTCCTTATACCCTCAACATAGATAATATCTATCATATCATACAATTGATTAATATCATTTAAAACAACTTTAACTTTAACATAATATGAATCTCCAACAACTCCTTTAGGATAGATAGTAGATCTTAAATAATATCTTAGGGGGAAAAACATGAATAACGTTTGGAAAAAGCGATTAAGTGGATTAAGTCTTGCGTTGGTGCTGGTGATTGCTGGATGTGGTGGAGGAACGGGTACGAATGGAAATGCTTCTGCAGGAGGTGCAGAAACTAACGTCTCCTCATCTCAAGAGACAGCGAATCTGAATTCTTCCAATGAAGATACTGGGAAAACGATCTATTTGTATGGCAATGATTTTGTCGATATCGTAGCTCCCGAATTTGAAAAGCAAACGGGCTACAAAATTGAAGCAGTCCATTATGGCGGGGGAGAGGCGTTAGCCAAAATTGAAGCAGAACAAGGTAATCCTCAGTGGGATGTTGTCATGATGGACGGACATGGTTCCATTCGAAATCTGGCTGACAGAGGGTTCCTCATGACGGATTGGACACCTGAAAATATGGATAACCTCAGTGAGTATGGAGAATCGCTCGTTCCTGAGGATCATGCTTACACTCCAGTTACCATTCATGCATCAGCCGTCATTGCCTACAACACCAATCGTCTGACTGAGGCACAAGCACCAAAGACATGGGAGGAATTTTTCAATTATGAAGGTACAGCCGGACAAGCCGACCCAGCAGTGGCCGCTCCCGCATACCCGCTCGTTTCCTCACTTTTTTATCATTGGAGCATTCCTGAGGCCGAACAAAAGTATGGACAAATGATGAATAAGGGATTGAGAGTTTATCCCAAGAACGGCCCATTAGGAAGTGCATTAGTTTCCGGTGAGATTGATATTGCCGCTTTACAAGAGAGTAACGCATATGATCTAAAGCAATCCGGCGAGCCAGTGAATCTCATCTGGCCGGAAGAGGGGGCTCCTGGTAGTCTACGGGTGGCTGCAATCAGCAAATACACTAAAAATCCTGCGGCATCCAAAGCATTTATCGAATTTATGCTTCAACCGGAAACGCAGCAAATGCTCGTTTCGCTGGACTCTTCTGACAGTTTCTTCACACCGCTGGTACAAGGGGTAGAGTCGCGCAAAGACCGTGAGCCCAATCCAACATTCCTGCTTCCTCCAGCCGAATGGTCCGCTGAGCACGAAGTGGACATCAAGACCTGGTTTGCCGACCAGAACGTAAATTAGGACAAATCCAATGAGAAATCCAGGAACTCGTTGGGGAGTTGGCATTGCACTTATTTTGTTCATTGTGATCTTCTTGCCGTTACTCGCCGTTTTGCTTAACGCTTTTTTACCAGGATTATTTTTCGGAGAAATCCGTTTCCAAGGACTGGGGTTGCTTGGCGAGATTTTTAATCGTCCTTTGTGGCGCCAATCCTTGATGAACTCCATGTGGCTAGGCGTGGGAACAGCACTGTTAGGGACCCTGTTCGGTACCTGTCTCGCCATGGTGAGAGCAAGGTGGAATTATGCAGCAGGACGTTTGTTGGACGCCGGTGTGTGGCTTCTGCTTATTATGCCATCGTTTATGCTGGCACAAGGCTGGATATTGTTCGCCGGAGCAGACGGGATCGCAAGCCGTTCGCTCAGTATGGGGTGGGTGACACCTCTATTGTTTCAACCTATGGGACTTATGTTCATCATGGCTTTAAGCAAATTTCCTTTAGCCTATCTGACGGTGCTAGCTTCAGCCGAGTGGAATGTCAGCCAATACGGGCATGCTGCCCGCTTGAACGGCGCGCGTCCTTGGACGGTGTGGCGGACCGTAGAATTACCACTTTCGGCACCTTCCATCGCTGCTGGAGCCACATTGGTTTTTATTGATACCGTTGGAGACTTCGGTTTGCCTGCAGCATTGTCCACCGTGTATCGTTTTCCGACATTAACGTATTCAATTTACTCCGCCATCTATCAATCACCGGTTCGGTTTGATATGGCGGGTGTACTTGCATTCTATCTCGTTATTTTACTGGGTCTGGCCATGTTCGTGCTCATGATTAGCCTGCGCAAGTCAAGATTTGACTTCCTTAATTCCAGGGCCAGAAAAACGATAAAAGTTAAACCTCAAAAAACCTATCTATTAAACTTGATTACGATCTTGTTTTTAACCATCAGCATTGGTATTCCCGTCGGTAGTAGTGTTTGCGTTTCAGTGATGAAAAAGATGGGCGATGGCTTCGCTTTGCAGAATTTTACGCTAAGCCATTATGCCTCTTTGTTTTCCTCAAGCGTGCCAGATCATACTCGACTGAATTTTTTGGATGGCATGATCCATTCATTATCCATTGCTGCGATTGCGGCAGTGATCAGCATGATCATTGGCTTTATTGTGGCATATGTGCTTACGTTTACACAGTTTCCGATGAAAGGCGGACTGCAGCTATTTTCCATCGTATCTCTTGCCGTGCCGGGAATCGTTATGGGGATCGGCTACATTTTCGTCTGGAATCAAAAATGGCTGGAGTATGTCAACCTTCATCTGTATGGAACGCCTGCCTTACTCGTGATTGCGGTCATAGCCGGAGCAATTCCTTACGCTGTTCGTGTTCAGTTGGGTTCGTTCGGCACCATTTCTTCTTCGGTACTAAACGCGGCAGCGGTGCAAGGTGCGGGAACGATTGGCCGAATGGTACATATCGTGTTGCCTTTGACGCGCCGTTCATTGCTTCTCGCCGTATTGGCGGCTTTCGGCACAAGCGTGTTTGACCTCGCTCTGGCTTCAATGTTACAGCCTGCAAACTATGTCCTGATGCCTCTCGTTATTGATCAGGCTTTTGAGTTTGGTAGATATGGTTATGCAACAGCAGCAACAATCTTGAGTGGTTCAATTCTATTATTCATCATTATTCTCATCCAGATTGCAGGTGAATCTGTTTTTCGTTGGAACGATCGGCGCTTACAGAAGAGTGTAGCGATCCGTCCAGCCACAAACCACCGCATGACATATGGAGGTTCGCAATATGAAACCAATTCTTAAGCTTGAAGGGGTTCACAAGTCTTTTGATAAGCAAGAAGTTCTAAGACCTCTATCGTTTGAGATGAACCAAGGTGAACGCATATGCATCCTTGGTCCATCTGGCTGCGGGAAATCTACCTTGCTGCAGCTGATCGCCGGATTGCTGAGAATCGACGGCGGCGTCATTGAAATGGTCGGCCAACCGGTAGATGGCAAGAAACAGTTCACGCCACCAGAGAAGAGACCCGTTAATATGGTATTCCAAGATTATGCGTTATGGCCGCACATGACAGTGCAACAGAACATTGAGTATGGTATGAAGAGGTCCCGAACGGACTCATCGGTAAGAAAGCAGCGATTGGATCATTTACAATCGATGCTGCAATTGGAGGGACTGCTGGATCGATTGCCTACCGAATGTTCTGGTGGTCAGCAGCAACGGATTGGGATGGCTCGAGCGCTTGCCACCGAACCTTCCATTTTGCTGATGGACGAACCTCTGTCCAATCTGGACGTCAAGCTTCGAACTGAAATGCGCAGCGAGTTGGCGAGCCTCTTATCCAATTTGGATACAACTGTGCTTTATGTTACGCACGATATGCTTGAAGCCTTCACTCTGGCTGATCGAATCATGGTGCTTCGGGCAGGGGGAATCGATCAGTTCGCAGAACCCCATCAACTTTTCAACCACCCAAAGACACCTTGGGTCGCCCAGCTGATGGGGTATCACAATCGTCTGAGCGCTGTCTTTACGATGGACGGTTCTGCTGTGCATATCGGAGAACAGGTTATCATCGGACAAATGATGGAACGTGCAACGAGAGGGGGACAAGCCATTGTTATGGCTCACCCTCAACAATTAATCATTTCTTTGGAGCGAGAAGAAGAGACGACGAATCAAATTCAGGTAATAGTGAAACAATCCATTTTCGAAGGTATTCATTGGAGAGTCATCATGCAAACCCAAGATAACCAAAGTGTCCATGGATTCAGCAATGAACCTCTCGAACCCGGTTCGGAGTGCTGGATTCGATTATCACCCAAGCAAACCATGATCTTTCCAGGAGGCGAAGAACCTGGTCAGGGGTAGACTGCTTGCCGTGTCCGACGTTCACGGGTACGGACATCTTCTTAAACAATTACTGAATACTGCGGGTTATCGTCCCGATCAGGACCAATTGATTTTGCTTGGGGATTATGTCAATAAAGGGCCTGACTCTTGGGGAACGCTGCAACTCGTACACGAATTAACCTTGAATGGAGCAATCGCTCTGCAAGGTAACAATGAACGGAAATGGCTGGCCTCTATGCCGAGTCTTAATACCGAAAATCAAACTTCAATTGAACATTATCGCGATTTTTTGGAGGGTTTACCGTTGTATTTCTTAAGCGATGGCTTCTTATTCGTCCATGCCGGAGTACGTCCAGGAGTTCCTATGAGAGCTCAAAAGCCTGAGGATTTGACCGAAATACGAGAGCCTTTCTTTACGAGCCCGGCTGATCCAAACTATACCGTTGTTTTCGGTCATACTTCCACGTTTCGGTTCAAGGTGCCACCTTGGGAAATCTGGATAGGTAATGGGAAAGTGGGAATCGATACTGGAGCTGGCCACGGACATTATCTCAGTTTAGTGGATTTTTCAAATCGAAATCGTTGGTATGTGTCCGTGCAAGAACCGTTTCAAGTTCAGTCTGCAGCTCTCACCGAGCTAGAGAAGAACGAGAGAGCAATACAGTTATATCATCAAAAGCCAAATATGTTCTCAGATACAAGATAGAGAGATTCGTATAATTGCAATAAGACATTGAAAGGCTAAGTAGCCTTCAATGTCTTTATTTTTTGTAGCAAGCATAGGGATTGAACTTGGAAATTGCCCAGCGGGCAATGAGTCATATAACACAACGAACGAAGTTGCCTGCTTTTCCCTTAAGCCCGAAGGATACGAATGTCCATTTAGTCGTGTTTGGGAGATCGGGGACCTAATCAGGGGCTGTCTAGCCATTTTGAATGTGCTATACTGTATCCAAAAAAGAGGTCTCAAATAATGGCACGATACAAGGAAGAGCAATCCAAACATATTCGGGAAGCACGTAAGAATCAAATTTTAAAAGCAGCGCTAAGGGTGTTTGCGGAGTATGGGATAGAGGGCACGAAGATGAGCATGATCGCCAAGGCTGCTGATTTAAGCCACGGTCTTATGTACCACTATTTCGCGTCCAAAGAAGAATTACTTACAAAAAGTCTGCTCTGGGCAATGGAAGGCGCTGAGCATTTGATCGAGGAGGTTCGATCTTCGTCAGCGAAACCGTTGGAGAAAATAGAACACTTCACCCGGTCAGCCATCACAGCAGGAAGTCATGACGTATTTCGAATGATTCAAAGCTGTATGAAATATCCTGAACTTGATGAAGAGACAAGAAAACTGATCAGCCAGACAAGTGAGAAATATGTATTGTTGCTAGTACCCATCCTTATTGAAGGGCAGACTCGCGATGAAATCGTTAAAGAAGAACCTGAGATGCTTGCCAATCTCTATCTGACGATATTGTCGGGATTGATCGCTGACGATGTGGGCTGGCTTCATCAAAATTTGGACTGGAATATACGAATGCTGCTCAGAGTTATTCAAAAATAAAAGAATCCGCTAGTGAAGTGAATCTACTGCTATCTACACTCCAATATGCTCCCCGCCAATCTACATATCCTGTTTGTAAACGAACTTAGCCTTTTTGCTTTCCTCACTCTTGGAAAGCAAAAAGGAATTTTTTTGTTGACAAAAATTGGCACCCAATTTACCATATTGTTGACTGATTGAGTCAATCAATAATAATTTAAAAAGTGAGGTGCTTGGTTGTTTTGAAAAAAGGAGGAAAGAGCAGACTGCCGGGTCTAAACCCAATATCAAATAAGGAAAGATCGCTTGCCCCTGATTTAGGACGCGGATTTATGTTGCTGCTCATCGTCATTGCTCACGCTCCAATATATTTGTTTACAGCGCAGACGTTTACGCTGACCCGTCCACTTGGAGAGCATTGGCTTGAAGACTTCGTGAATTTGGTTGGCCTGTTGTTCGTGGATAACCGTGCTTATCCGATGTTCGCAGCATTGTTCGGTTACGGGCTGGCTTCTATGGTAACACGCCAACTGGATAAAGGCGTACCTATAATGGAAGTGAAGCGCTTGTTGCGTCGTCGTTCATGGTTATTGATCGTTTTTGGGTTTATACATCTTGTCATAATTGGAGGAGCAGACATCCTCGCCGTATATGGCATTTCCGGTCTTGTTCTCGGATGGATGCTGTTTAAGCCGGTGTGGATGCAGCGTAGGGCTATGAACGTAATTGGCGCAGTATACATGGCTATTATTCCGACTGCCTGGGTAGCGGTATATCCGATTTTGACGGGAGAAGAACTGGACATCGGGTTAACTCCTTCCCACACTTACCTACTTCTAGTCTCGGAGCATATAATTGCATTTCCGATTATGATTCTGATTAATTTGCTGCTCTATCCGATGCTGCTAATTATCACCTTAGGAGTATGGTCTGCCCATAAACGGTGGCTGGATAATCCTGAGCGCTTCCGTCCCCAGTTGAAACGAATGACAATTGGAGGAATTGGTATATCGCTGATCGGAGCACTTCCTTATGCTTTGACTGGTGCAAATATGTGGAATCCGAAACCTGAATTAATTAGTTGGTTTGTAATCGTCCATATCATGACCGGCATTGTAGGCGGATTAGGATACACGGCTCTTATTGCGTTGTTCAGCATATCAGCCCGTCGTACGGCCCCGAGGATGACGGATGCGCTTGCGTCAGTTGGCAAACGATCACTTACGTTTTACATTTACCAGGAAGCGCTGCTTGTCCTCTTGCTCTCGCCAGTCGCCCTTGGATTGGGAGGTGTGCTTAATGGTGCTGGAGTGTTTGCAATTGCAGTGTTGATCTGGTTCTCAAGTGTCTGCCTCGCTGTCTGGCTAGAAAAACGGGGATGGAGCGGCCCTGTCGATGCTTTCCTGAGAAGACTCATCTATCGACAACGGAAAGTATCAGATAGAAGATAATGTTTTTTTTGATAAAGGAAAGTGAGGGAAACGAAATGAAAACGAAGATGGAACAAAGCAACAGAGGCTTCTCCGAAACAGGCCTGCAAAGAATGCACGACGTGCTGTCAGGACATGTCGAGTCCGGGAAGATTCCTGGTTTCGTCGCCCTAATAGCCGGAACGGAGAGACGCACGTCGAGGCGATCGGCACGATGCGCCATGACGATGGCGCGCCGATGCTCCGGGACACGATCTTCCGGATGGCATCCACGTCCAAGATCGTTACGGTTGCTCCGGTGATGGTGCTGCTCGACGAGTGCAAACTGCATCTCGACGACCCAGTAGATCCATGGCTGCCTGAACTCGCCAACCGACAGGTGCTTAAACGACCAGGTGGCCCACTGGACGAAACCGTGCCGGCACGGCGACCAGTTACTGTCCGGGACTTGTTGACCTCCACGTTCGGGCTCGGAGTGGATATGACGTTAATGGGCTCTCCGATCATAAGCGCGATCTTCGAGAATGGGTTATATGACACGCCAGGGCAGGAGATGCCAGAGCCCGATGAGTGGATGCGTCGTCTGGGAACACTCCCGCTCTGCTACCAGCCCGGTGAGCGGTGGCAATACCACATGAGTAACGAAGTTCTCGGCGTACTCGTTGCCAGGGTCACGGGTCAGACATTCGAGACATTCCTGCGCGAACGTATCCTTGATCCCCTAGGGATGAAGGACACTGGCTTCTACGTGCCCGAGAGCAAGATTGACCGGCTGCCTCCCGCCTACATCCCCGATCCCCAGACTGGTGAGTTCATCGTATGGGACGAGGCAGCAGGCGGACGCTACAATAAACCTCCCATGTTCCAAGCAGGCGGCGGTGGGCTGCTCTCAACGGTTGACGACTATTACGCGTATTTACAGATGCTGCTGAACCAAGGAATACATGGGACCGAACGGATCCTGTCCCGGCCCGCCATCCAGCTGATGACAACTAACCGTCTTACGCCCAAGCAACAAGCATTCCGAGAGGACTTGGCAAAAAACAACGTCCATTTGTCACATGGTCAAGGGCAGCACGGAGGCTGGGGCTTCGGGATGGCGGTACGCACCTACCGCGGCGACTATGCATCCATCGGTCAGTTCGGCTGGGACGGCGGAACCGGAACCTCGGCTTATGCCGACCCGGACAAACAACTCAGGAATTATGCTCACTCAGGTCGGGATGTCCACCCCGGATTCTGCACATCTTATCCACGACTTCTGGACCATGGTCTATCAGGCAATCATCGAAGACTAACTCCTTGCTCCTTGCTCCTTCCTCAAATTTCTCTATGAATCGTCCTTCAACATCAAGTTGTACATTCACCTGAATATGACTTTCATCGAAACTAAGCAGATAGTTGCCTGAATCAGTGGTGTACACGCCACATGTGGACCTGTCAGAAGACAAGAATATGAATACTTTGAAAGTCACATTCGATGCGGCTTTTTTGTTTGAAGTATATATGTTCTTGTCGTATCTCAATGATAATCATCGGATACATGATCATCATTTTATTTCGGGCTTATCTGGTATTTCCATGAACTGTATGAGTCAGTGAATATAGATGTTGCTGATGATTTGAAAATTGAAGAATGTAATTATTAGTAAACAAACTAACAAAAAGTGATACACTAGATTCAGAGCTACTGATGTTCTTACTGAAAAACAGTATAGGATGATGACATGAGAAAGATATTATCTTTTATGGATTGGGGTATTTTTGCTCTTCGTTTATACCATTACATTTTGCTGTCATCACGGCTGTTTACAGAGAGTGACATGTCGAACCGAACATGGTTAAACGTCATTTGGCTAATGGCAGCACTTATCGTTCCAATGATCTTCTGGTTTCCTCAACGGCGCATGAACAAGGTTTGGTTTTGTATCGCGGAGCTAATGCTGGGTGGTTCTTATTATGTGAACTCTGTTATCCATCCGGAGCTGACTTCCAAAGCAGACTATCTGCTGCCGAGTCTAACAATGGGGTACTTATTGATCAAGAAGACATTCTGGGTCATTCCCGCAATTCTATTCATTCCCTTTATCTTCCAGTACTATTTAAAGTTACCTTGGGAACAAGCCTTTAGTAGCGGGACAGATAATGTATTATTCTGCTTCATCGGCATATGGGCCAGCTTCGTGGCCAAAGCGTATTACCAAAAAAATGAACTTGTGGTCGAAGTAGAGCAGCAAAATAAGCTGTTAACCCACTACGCTGCTGAAATTGAGAAAATGACTCTGCTTGAAGAACGCAATCGTATGTCCAAGGAACTTCATGATACCCTGGGGCATTCCTTCATCTCAATCATTATGAGTCTTGATGCTTCCATCGCTCTTATGGATCGTAAGCCTGCCGAGGTCAAGGAACGGTTAATTCGCTTAAGAGCACTGGCTGAACAAAATCTGGACGAAATGAGAAGTATTGTCCATGAGATTGGAGAAGAAGCGGAGTCGAATCTTGTACGGCAGATTGAGGCCCATGTGGCCAATTTTCGGGAACATACAGGAATTCTCCTGACGTTAAAAGTACTAGGAATAGAGCAGCACACGCATTTTGAAGTACGACAGGCGATTCTGCGAGTCATCCAGGAGTCTATTACGAACGCACTAAAACATGGAAAAGCGTCTCAACTGGATTTGGAGCTTCAATTTTCCGAATCCGTTCTGCACCTGGTTGTTCGAAATAATGGGAAACCGATTGACAAATTGAAATATGGCTTCGGGTTGACTACGATGAAACATCGAGTTGAGCGGCTGGGGGGCAGCCTGTTTGTATCATCAGAGGTAGGAGATGAAACGATCACCGAAGTCAGATGTGAAATTCCCCTGAAAGGAGTGGGGCTGCATGGGGAAATTTAAAGTATTACTGGCAGATGATCAGGAATTAATTTTGGAGAGCCTACATATCGTGCTGTCCACGGAAGAAGATATTGAAATCGTTGGATTAGCTAAAAATGGGGAGAAGCCGTTCAGGGCTGCCATCAGTTTCAGCCCGATATGGTATTGATGGATATCAATATGCCCGTCATGAATGGCGTTGACGCAACAGCTCAGATCAAAGAGCGAATTCCTATATATGGGATCCGCTATTAAAAATAATGAATACGGGCTTAGTAGCCGTGAAATTGAAATATTGCAGAGGCTTTGTTTCTTAGTGAAGGAACGATCAAGAATTACATTTCAACGATCTACTCAAAACTTAATGTTAAGGGAAGACAAGAGGCAGCCCGTAAAGCCAGAGAGTCGGGAATCATGAATTACTAAGACAAGCCCCCTAAGAAGCCGGTAACTTATATAGTTCCGGCTTCTTAGGGGTATAGTCAGATGACTTTATCATGACAAAAGCGCACTGTCACTTTATGACTTTTTCAGCCCATACTCATAACTATCATCAAATTATAGAGGAGCTGACTCAAGACATGAAGAAAAGATCTGCACACAAAGAACATTCACAGATGGGTGAGAAAATAAGCAAATGGAGTGTGTTTTGGCGCTTTCCAATCATCTGGATGATTGCGGGGGCTATCGGCATAATTCTTGTGGATGCGTCCATCCGACCGCTAGCAGAGCAAGCACCGGACGTGCTTTCTCTGCTGTTGACACTAACGTTGGGCTTTCTCGCCATCATGGTCTATATACTCACCATGAAATATTTGGCCCGTCGGTCCATTCCTGAGTTATCCAGAAAGGGTGCAGGGGTTGAAGCTGTTATGGGAGCACTAACCGGGGCTATGTTTATTGCCTTATCCACTATTATTATAGTTTCCTTGGGAGGTTACTCCTTTCAATGGGTGAACGAGGCGGATACGGTTACTGTTCTAATCGCTTCAATTGAAGCTGCTTTAGGCGCAGCCATTGTCGAGGAACTTATCTTTCGTGGACTAATGTTTCAAGCCATACATAAATTGCTGGGAAACTGGACCGCACTCGCTGTGACTTCTCTATTCTTTGGAATAGCCCATCTTGGGAATACAGGAGCAACATTATGGAGCGCATTCGCCATAACTTTAGAAGCAGGTCTTCTGCTTGGAGCCGCATTTATGTGGCGACGAAACCTGTGGTTTGCCATGGGACTACATTTTTCCTGGAATGCACTTGAAGGTTTGCTTGGGATCCCTGTTTCTGGACACAGTTCAGACGGTCTGTTTATTGTGAAAGTGACCGGTCCTTCACTTCTCACTGGAGGTGACTTTGGACTTGAGGGGTCTGTAGTTCCGGTTATCATCAGCCTTCTGATTACCATTCCCATGCTGTATGGCGCTATTCGCAATCGCAATCTGCCGTCGGGTCGAATTCCGTCTCCAAAAAGTGAAGGCTTCCAAGAATAACCACGAAGATCAATCCAGAAATGACGGACAATCGTGCAGCCGATGCAGAAATTGGTTTTGCATTCAAGACCCGTTTAATCACTTTGTTGATTTCCTCCCTTTATGCTTGTATTAATGGCCTTGCTATTATTGCCTCAGCCAATAGCAGACACTAATCAATGTTCGTTGATTCAGCAGGCATTGATAATCGAACTGCATCCTCAAATAATGAGCACTCTTCGTCAAAAGTACCACGACAACTTTTTGTTCGCGAATACCCATGTGTTGCCGATCCAAGGTTCGGACATCCCAGAACTAAAGTTTATTTTGGAGATGACGGTAATGAAAGGAGAACAACCAGAAACAGTTCAAATGACGTTTCGACGAGATGCTCTTAATGGCTATAAGGTAGAGAATATTAAGGTTATTGCTTCTTAGGTACAAGATTGAGATAACGGTATACTTGAAACTTTGGCACAAAAGAAATGTAAAATAACAGCAGCCGTTAATCTCGCTGCTGTTTACTAACGTACTGACAGAAGGATCGTTGCAGTAATGCTGACGATTCTTTTTGTTTACCTATAGGGACGGTAGAGACAGATAATTGGAGAGGCAGCGGAAATATTAAGTGATGCCATAAAATTTTGTTGCCAAAATTATCTAACACGTGTTAAATTTACATCAACACTTTAATGGATAAACTGAAAATGGTTGTAAATGGAGGAGCCTGCACACAGCGGGCTCCTTTTGTCTTTTTTTGGCTTAATACTAACGTAAATTCTCAAAAGGAGATGATGTGTTTTTATGAAGGACTGATCAAATGACCATCTTCATATTTTAGTTGTGGATCTATCGATCGATGGAGTGTTGCGAAATTGTAAGTACATTGAACCATTGTTGAAAGACGGGAAGGATGATTGGGTGTGATTGATGTACGGAACCTTAAATTTACGTATCCGGGACAAACAGAGCCTGCAATTCATAGTATGGATTTCCATATTCCTAAGGGTGAGATCTTTGGTTTTCTTGGTCCATCAGGAGCTGGAAAAAGTACAACACAAAAAATATTGATAGGTGTTCTGAAAGGGTATCAAGGCAGTGTTAAGGTGATGGATATAGAGATCAAGGATATCAGACCTGACTACTATGAACGAATTGGAGTCGCCTTTGAATTTCCAAACTTTTACTCCAAGTTTTCTGTGTTGGAAAATTTAAAACTCTTCCGGTCACTTTATGCTGGGCGAACAGAGGACCCGAAAGGGTTATTGGAGCAAGTGGGTTTGGATCAAGCAGCTAATCTGAGGGTGTCTCAACTATCAAAAGGGATGAAGATGCGTTTGAATTTTTGCCGTGCACTTTTGAATGACCCTGATATTCTCTTCCTGGATGAACCGACCTCAGGTTTGGATCCGGTCAATGCCAAACAGATGAAGGATCTCATTCTGGAGAAAAAAGAAGAAGGTAAAACGGTTCTAATAACAACACACAACATGCAAGCAGCAGAGGAATTATGTGATCGTGTAGCTTTTATCGTGGATGGACAAATCAAACTGATCGATTCCCCTCGGGAACTTAAACTGCGTAAGGGACAAAAAAGAATCAGGGTTGAATATCGTCAAGAAGGGGAATTAATTAGCGCAGCTTTTCCCCAGCAGGGACTAGGGGATAATGAAATATTTTTAAGTCTTATACGAAATTATTCAATTGAGACGATTCATTCCCAAGAGGCTTCACTGGAGCAAATATTTATTGAAGTTACAGGGAGAGAGCTCGTATGAGATTCATTTCTGCCTTTACTTTTGATATCAGATTCCAGTGGCGCCATGGATTTTATATCGTGTATGCCTTTGTGTGTGCCTGTTATTGGACATTGCTGAACTTTGTCCCTGATGAGTACTTGGAAAAAACCGTCATTGTGTTAACTTTTAGCGATCCGAGTGCATTGGGATTGATTTTTGCTGGAGGGATCTTGCTTCTAGAGCGAGATCAGGGAGTTCACGATCCCCTTTTTGTTACACCTATCCATATTCGTGATTATTTATTCGCCAAAGTAGCTTCATTATCTGTTTTATCTCTGATCGCGGCGTGGGTGATTCATACTACATCAACTGGAGTTCCGGAATCCCCTTTTTTGTTTTCAGCGGGTGTGGTGTTAACTTCGAGTCTGATGACGTTATTATCGATCGGGGTTGTCGTTCGATACCAGACGATTAACGGTTTTATCCTGATGTCTCAAGTCTATGCGTTGCCATTATTGCTTCCTTTGCTTGCTTTTTTTGATGTATGGAATACTTGGCTATTTCAGATTCTCCCAACGGAGGGTACATTACTTCTTTTAGGATCCGCATTCTCTCCTTTGTCAATGCAAGAGATTCTTTATGCTTTTTTTGTTTTGATCATTTGGAATTATGCGATCTATAGCTGGGCTAAACTTTCTTATAAGAAGTATGTTTTAGGAGAAATTGGGGAAAGGGGAGCTGGAAAGTGAATCGGTACCGAGTACTTTTGATGAACGATATCCGTCACGCAGGAACGGATCCGGTACTACTGGTTGGCTTTTTGGGCCCAGTGATCTTAATCTTACTCACTCGGTTTGGATTTCCAATGGTAGCTCAATGGCTGCAGGCAAGTTACTCTTTCGATTTAAACGAGTTCAGAGACTTTACTGCAGTTCTTCTGGTTGTAACCATCCCCATGCTATTAGGTATGATGACTGGATTATTAATGTTGGATGAACGAGATGAAAACCTCATCTCCTATTTTGCAGTAACCCCGCTTATGAAAAGAGGTTATCTGTCTTACAGATTAACTTTGCCTTCAATCTTAAGTGCCGTGCTGACCGTGATGTTTATAATATGCTCAGGACTAACCGAGTTCCGTGTGGAGATTTTGCTTATGCTATTGTTATTGGCCATAGAAGCGCCATGGTTTGCACTGCTGGTGGCGGCTTACTCTGCCAATAAAGTAGAGGGATTAGCTTTATACAAGATAGGTGCGCTTTTATTTATTGCTGGCCCTATTGTTATTTTCTTTGTGCCACATCCATGGCAATGGGTAGGCATTTGGATCCCTACCTATTGGCCAGCAATGGTTTTTATGACAGGAATATCGGGTGAATCATTTGCTGCATTGACTTATTTTAGTGTAGGATTTATTTTTCATATTGCCATACTGATGATGATAATCCGGGTGTTTGTTAAAAGAGCAGACTAGATATATTCCACGAAAAAAGACACTTCTCATGATAACGGATTGGGCAAGCGGGTTTCCAACTAGACTGCAAAAATATGAAACTCTTATAGGAGGAGTCCACATGTCCAATCAACAAGTCCAACTGAATATTCGATTCAAAGCTAAACCAGGAAAAAAAGAAGAATTCCGCAAGGCGCTATCTTCCCTTATTGAAGAGATGTCATCCGAGAAGGCATTCATTAGTGCCATTGTTTCGGACGATCTGGATAGACGGATGACTTGATCATTTATGAAACATGGCAGGGCACGAGAGATAGCTGGCTAGCGGAAGAATTCATTAAGCCATATCGTAAGAATTATGAAGAAGCACTGGGCGAATTAATTGTGGATAGAAGCGTTAGCTGGTTGCAACCAAAGGGCGAATGGGGAAGTCATATAACGAATGCGTGATGGCGTTGAATCCTTAACACTTTAAGTTCAGGTGCTGGATCATGGATTTGAAAGGTACAGGAATACGACTGAACGTACTGAGCCCCGACGGGATCCATACTCCGGCTTACGACGGTATGTTCGGCGAAGCGCTCGATCAAGTCCTCAAATCATGGGGGAATGCCGTTCCGTAATGTTATCAGCGCAAGTTGTTCAGGCTTGTTGTGGCTTAGGCCTTCTCCAAACACAACGAGACCATGTGATTAATACCAGATATGCGGGCCTGCCTGGGAGATAGCGACTTGCGTTTGTACTCCATGAACCCCAGCTTCTCATACAATCGGATGGCCGGGACATTGGTATCGGCAACCTCTTCTATGAGATAGTTACGGTATGGCAAATGAACTAGCATATGTGTAATAACTGCCGAAGCCGCTCCTTGTCCGCGGAAGGATAAGGCAGTACAGATAAACTCGACTGAGCCCGTTTCAGGCGGCGGGTCAACAAACGGCTTTTGGAACTCCCTCTTCAGAATGAGTGCGGCCATCGAACCCTTAAACCAACCCAGATGTCGACGGAGCGGTGCGCTCTGAAGTTCTAGGGAGAAGCTCTGACAGTCCGTGCATGCGCCGAAGGCCGTCACCCGATCGCCATCAAGAGCCACATAAAATTGATCTAGCACGAACATATGGGCGAACGCCTTTGCGATGACATCTCGGTCTTTAGAGAAATACGTGAGCCACTGCGAGAAGCCGTCAGCGAAAATCTCCGCCATCTGGTTTCTGACCTCTACACCCGCGCGGTCTGCGCGGACAACCTCAAATACGCCCGAGTACTTCATAACGTTTCACCTTCCTTTTCGAATACTAAGGTCAAGAGCGATCTCGACGGCATCGTGAATTTTTCCTCCAGCATCACCTTCATCATCGCCAGTCCCTGAATGGAGGAAAAGAAATATTGCGCCATCTCAAAAGCGTTCCCTTCACGTAGCTTGCCCTGCCGCTGTCCTTGGACGATGAGCGCGGCAGTCGCTTGCAGTAGATCGGTATTGATCTGCTTGAGAGCCTCTTTCCGACCATCCGTCTCCGTGGAGAAGAAGGATTGTGACATCAGCAATAAGAGGTGTCCCAAGTCATCGCCGGAAGAGAGATCGAGATACACCTCGTTCGCGAACCGTGCAAGTTCCTCAGCAGGCTCATCACAGGTCTGAAATTTCGCGATCAGCGTCTCAAGTCCGGTCATGGCGAACTGGACCAGTTCCTCGAATAGCTGATCCTTTGTTTTGTAATGGCGGTACAGCAGACCGGTGCTAATGCCTGCCTGATCGGCAATATGCTGCACATTGGTGGAGCCGTATCCTTGACGAACGAACAGCCGCATCGCCGCTGTCTGGATTTTGGTGCGGGTTACAAGGCGCATGGCCTCGTATTGTTCAGGTGTACGGGGCACTTTGGCCGCTCCTTTAATGAATGAATTTTTATTCATTATAAAATCATTGAAGCAAATAGTCAACGTGTAACGTGGAGTAGAATGCGGTAGATGAGCCGTTAGAATCGCGAGCAAATCGAAGGTAGCCCATCACCGTGATCGGCTGTTTATGTTCAGCTAACGGGCAGGATAACACAATGATTTAGGCACTACTATAAACCAGACTTTTTCCCAATCGATATGTGAACCTGACGGAATCATGGATTTCGTGAAGTCCTCTCAATATTCTGGCTCTTTTAGATCAAAGTAACCTAACCATAAGTAAAATCATTTATTTCTTTTATATAAGTTTACTTTACTTTTATAAAAATCGAGTTTATAATCTAATTCAAGAGGTGGTTGTCATGAAGAAAGATTTTGGTGATTCGATATCAAATAAGGTCTATGAATATCGTGTACTTGCCAGAATGTCTCAGCAAGAATTAGCAGAGAAAGTCGGGGTTTCCAAACAAACCATCTTCGTGATGGAAAAAGGAAATTATGTTCCGACTCTGCTGTTAGCTTTTCGAATTGCCGAATTTTTTAGTGTTGATGTAAACGATATTTTTACTTATGTGAAAGGAAATGATTAAAATGATAACTAAGTCTATCTCAGATATCCACAACGCAATTTTTTCCCCTTTAAAGTCCTGGGCTGAACAATCCACAGGAAATTGGAATATTCTCATTGGAGTTGGTTTTTTACTGATTATGGGTAGTGCGATTTTCGCCTATGTATTTTATAAGAAGATTGGGCAAGACGACGAACGGACAAATAAAATCTTTTTGAAAAGCGGTTCATATATGCTGTTGGCAATTATTCTATGTGACATGATTTTTCCTAAAGACGATATGTGGACCATCTTTTTCTTGTTCAAATATACACTGGCATTTTTAGCTGGTGGTATTTACCTAGCCGTCCAATATAAAAAAGATTTTTCATAAGAAAAGGTCAGGGAAGGATACTCAACTATAGATTGAGGATTAGACAATGCTAGTAAATATGCTATGATCGTCGCCGTAAATTGTAGAGACCATAAACAGGTATTGTATGAACTTTATGAAAATGATCCATAAATGTGTGAAAAAGCGCTTCCCGCATCAGGATTAGGGTGACTACCAGAAACATAATGAAGAAGCCTGATCCATGTGGATCAGGCTTCTTCATTATGTTTCTGGCAGGAGATATTCTTGTGTGAAGCATTTAAATGATTACGCTGCCTTGATGATTTACTTGTCGCGGGACAAGAACATTGTTCCATTCAAGTCGCTATTAAAGCGGCTTTTTTTGTTTTAAGGAACCCAGTTCTTGTCCCAAGCTAAGGGCAAGAACTGGGTTCCTTTACTGAAAAGATTATTGTTCATTTGAGTGTCGGACAGTCAGTGTACCTTGCTGTCCCCACCAAAGAATGTTGTATGATCCGGTTCATGGAGTGGAGTACCGGTTTTAAGTCTCTCAACCGAAATAGACCATGCCATTTATCAATAAAGTGTTGTACCAAAGTTCGCGAAGTTCCTTCCATAGTTCGAGGGATCGAAGGCAATTACCCCATAATTGGATTACTTCTTGAAGTGTATCGTTGCTTTTGTTTAATTAACGATTAGATTACCGTAACTCTCCATGGATTGGTAACGTTTAGAATGTGAAGAGCACGGAAGTGTGGCTATAGAGTAAAGAGCTAATAAAGAATGAGGAGTGAACAGTTATGAAAATGTACTCTAAGGACGCCCTATTATCGCTTTTTGTGGTTTTTATCATTAGTGTATCAGGCGGTCTGATGGTATTCCAGAATTCAAGTGCTAAAAATACGATTAATCCAAGTCACATAACGCCTATCGACTATTCTGAAAATGAACATGGACTGACATTCGGTACGATTAAAGAGTCCAACTCCTTTGAAATACTACCTGACTTAATCTATGCAGGAAGTGTGAATGGCATTAAAGGGTACTTGCTGAAAAAAGATTATCTCGGTGAACCTGGTGATGTCCCACTGTATGATGTTTATGGGAAAAACATAATTGGTCCTTTTCATATTAGCCCTAAGAATATGAACTATCCTAAAAATAAAAACGGACAGACCTACGGTTCAAGCGCAGATGCTACTTCTCCAGAAACGGAACCTGAATTAATCAGTGCTATAGGTGAGGATGGCACTGCAGGATATGTGCTAAAAAAAGACTTAGACGGTGAGTTACCGAGATCACCCGAGGAAGCCATTGCAATACAGAACAGTAGATCACCAGATGGTCGTGATATTCCGCTGTTTGATGTTGATGGTGAAACTGAAATTGGTGTGTTTCATGTTGGAGAAAAGTAATAAAAGGGATAATGATTGAGATCCATATTGTTCACTCCCTTTATTAATGCTAATTAGACTGTAGGAATAGTTCCCCCATCTATGACATATTCACTACCTGTAATGGATGCTGCTCGGTCTGAGACCAAAAATGCAACCAGTTCAGCGACTTCTTCAGGAAACCCTGGCCGACCAATTGGAATACCTCCGAGTGAACTCATAAGTTGTTCGAGTGCACTTTCTCGACTTCCGGTTTCCGTTGCGATCCGATCAATTAATGCGTCAGCTGCTTCTGTCTGAATAAACCCGGGAGACAAAGTATTTATTCGAATTCCCTGAGGAGAAAATTCATTCGATAATCCTTTGCTATAATTAGCCAAAGCGGCTTTTGCCGATGCATAAGCCAGTGTAGTTTCATATAAAGGCAAACGTCTTTGAATGGAAGTGAAATGAAGAATAACGCCTGAATTATTTTCTAACATAAGTGGAATTAAGCCGCGATCAAGTCGAACTGCTGCGAGTAAATTCCAATTTAATGCATGAAGCCAATCCTCATCACTCAATACAAGTGAGCCTCCTGGTGGTGTGGTTGATCCACCTACGCAATGGACAATAATATCGATACCTCCAAGTTGCTCTTTTACTGCTGTAATTACTTGCTGTATACCTTCAGGTGTGGTGACATCAGCTTGAACAAATTTGACCGAATTCGTCAAGTCAGTAGATAGAGAACGGGCAGTAGTAAGGACTGTAGCTCCGCCGTTTGCAAGCCTTCTTACAACGGCTTGTCCCATTCCCTTTGTTCCTCCGGTTACAAGCACCTTCTTGCCTTCAAATTCTGATGCAGAGAACTCAAATTCTTTATTCATATCTATTCCTCCTAGTAATGGTATTCAATGATTAATTTAGAATCGCTCTGTCCCTTAACCTTGATGTGTTTTTCGAGAGGAGCTAAAACTAATACTACACTTGCTACTTTCATAACGTCCAATTTATTATAATAATGAAAATGATGAATAATATTAATGTATAGGGGATAATTTAATGGAATTTACACAATTAGAATACTTTATGACCGTTGCACGGCTTGAACATATGACCTTAGCTTCCAAAACACTTGGTATTACTCAGCCAGCGTTAAGTCATGCAATTGCCAAGCTTGAAAACGAAATAGGAGCTCCTTTATTTGAGCGAAATGGACGAAATATAAAACTGAACCGAAACGGTACCATGTTTTCTAAATGGATTGGTAGAGCCCTACAAAATATTGAAAATGGCCTAAGGGAAATAGAAGAGTGGTCCAATCCGGATACTGGTGTGATTACGTTGTCTTATCTAAACATTCTCGGTGTTGAATTGATCCCTGGCCTAATTCGGAGTTATCAATTGGAGTATCCCAAAGTTCGGTTCGAATTGACACAAGGGAACTTAGGGGATATAGATGAACATCTGGAGCAAGGATTTTCGGATGTTATGATTACATCGAGGGAATCTACTTTGGATAATCATCACTGGATGACTGTTCAAAATGTTCCTTTATATATTGTTGTTCCCTCCCAACATCGTTATGCAGATTGTAGCGCTCTTAGTTTGGCTGAGCTGTCTGGCGAGCCATTTATTGGATTGAAAAACAACTGCGGATTAAAAGCGACGATTATGTCCCGGTTCCGACATACCGGATTTGTTCTTGCTTCGGCCTATGAAGCGGAGGACCTGATCACTGTAGCCGGTTTTATAAAGTCGGGTCTTGGTGTATCAGTATTGCCTAAGACATTGGGTTTGATGTTAGATGGATTGGTCTGGATCCCAATCATTGATGAAGGTTGGTACTGGGAAATCGGATTGAAGTGGAGAGAAGATCATCATATTTCCCCAGCAGCTAAAAGGTTTATTACATATGTTGAAACTTTACATCAAGGAGAATGAAGCCGGAAATTTTAGTTTCTAAATAACGCTCAAGTGTGAGATTGAAATTATTAAGAAGAGCACCTACTGTCGAGGGACAAGGACATGTTCCTATTATCGAATAAACGGTATCTAGTCGATTTTCGCACGCTAATTCATTTTAAATGGACCAGCTGCTTTTGTTGAACTAACGGGCAGTGCCTTCAAGATGCAAAGTATTGGAAAAAGGATGAAACTGCTCGTATATGTGTGCATGAGGTAAAAGGGTATTGTAATAAGGGCTACATAGAATTACAATGTAGGGGTATATCGTGATTCTATGTAGATTGGAGGTTGGGATAATGGGAAGTACGGAACTCTTGAAAGGGAATACGGAAACGATTTTATTGTCCTTGTTAAGGAAGCAGGATCGATATGGTTATGAGATAGCTTTGGAAATTGAACGTTTAAGTGAAGGCTTTCTTCGTTTTAATGAAGGAACCTTATACCCGGCTTTGAAACGGCTGGAGCGACAAGGCTGGGTGAGAAGCTATTGGGTAGACTCAAAGGACGGTCCACGGCGCAAGTACTACACGCTTACGGATTTGGGAACCCAGCAATTTTCTATGAAAGCCATTGAATGGGAGAAATTCCAGACAGTAATGAATCGGTTTATTGGTGATCGACATGCACAAATATGACCGCGTTGAGGTTATTGAAGACTACATCGGAAAGCTTGTTACAAGGTTAACCATACGCTTGAAGGATAAAAGGGATATTGAAGAGGAGTACCGTCAACATCTCTACGAAAGCTATTACGGTAGGTTAGAGGGGGGATTGTCACCACCGCAAGCGGCAGAAGAAACGCTTCGTCAATTTGGAGGTGTAGCCCATCTCCAGGGTGAGATTAACCGATCCTATGGTCCTGCTGTGCAACATTTTCTTCTGCTAGAAAGCTTTCTTTGGATAGTAATTATGATCTGTGCGTTGCTGGGACCCTACATCATAAACAACGCTTCATTCCAACTTGATCATGTAATCTGTCCAATCGTTTATATGACGTTGGCTTCCTTATTCTATCATTTAATTATTAATAAGTTGCAAGGGTTGATGTTGCCCATTCTAGCATCCATGCTGGCATACCTGTATGCGATGTACCGAATATTTCAAGATACGAATTTATGGTTTGGTACATCGTTCATAGAAGTGAGTAGCATTTTTACATGGGGTATAATTCATGGATTTTGGATTATATTGTGCGTTAGCCACAGGGGTAAAATTATCAAGGTGAGCTTTACGTATTGGACATTTGTGGGCATTGCCCTGATGTTCTATAGTTATTTGCCAGGCCCTGAGAGCAAATTGATCTTCCTCTACGTCATGATGTTATATGGATTCCTTCAGCAATGGATTGGATCGGAGCGGGTCTGGTTATGGGTTTCAATCTTTCGGAAGTTGTGGCTGTTTATTTGGAGGGGAGGGAAGTTAGTGTGAATACAAGTTTGTGGGAGATGGGTCTTTTTGCTGTACTGATCGTGTTAGCGGTACAATTATTCCTCAATTTCCATCGGTATAACTTAGGGGTAAGATTGAGCAGCTTAGTTGTGGGAATTATCGTAGGGATATTCCATTTTGTGTTCGATAGCTTTAACTTCTTTATGATTCCTTTGTATACCCTTTATGGAATACTCCTTGTGCTTAACGTAGGCCGTCTTATCCGTGCTAGATCTCTGCCGAGTAAAGTGAAAAGACGGTCGGTTCGTATTTTATTGGCATGCTTATGCACACTGCTTGTAATAGTAGTCATCATAGTTCCGGGCTACGTTGTTCCACATGTGGAACTTGCCAAACCTACAGGTACTCATGCAGTAGGCGTACTTAACTATCATTGGATAGACTCATCCAGGGAAGAAGTGAATACCCCAGAGGAGGATAATCGACAATTGAAATCCAGAGTATGGTATCCTGCAGAAACCACTCTAAATGCAATTAAGGCGCCATATGCATCGGAGATTGAAAATGTCCTTTCCGCAAGCCTCTCTTTGGAAAATGAACTGCTTGCCAATGTAGTTCATCAAGTAGAAGGGCATGCTTACGATGCTGTTCCGGTGGCAAAGGATCTACAACAATATCCCGTACTCATACTTTCACATGGGTATGGAATGTCGGGATTTAGTAATACAACGTTCGCCGAAGAATTAGCCAGTCATGGATTTATCGTAGTTGGTGTTGAGCACCCTCATTATAATATGCTGCCCTCTGTGCTGTCTGAAGGTGGCCTTGCATCAGGAATGGTGGAATTGGGGATGGCAGACAATTGGGACTTGATGAAGATCGCCATCGATGAGGTGTTGTTGAAGGATATACAATTTATTATCGATGAATTGAATACGATTCAGACAGAAGATCCGCATGGTCGATTAAGCGGTAAATTGAACCTAAATAAAATCGGGATGTTGGGTCATTCGATGGGGGGCGCATTGACGGCCCAAGTTATGCGACTGGAGCCAAGAATTAAAGCCGGCGTTAATATGGATGGCTTCCCTTATGGAGAACTGATAGAAGGTTTACAGCAGCCCTTCATGTATATGATCACGGGTGATACGGAATATTTTATGAGTTCAACTATGCCGGAGAGCATATGGTCAGATCCTGCTGAATATGGGATTTCCTCTCAGATGAGATATGAAGCTATTGCGCAGCAAGTATCTGAAGGTATACTAGCTACAGTTCGTAATGGGGGATATAAGGTTGTGTTTCCGGAAGCTGATCATCTGGATTTTACGGATATGCCGTTATACTCCCCTTTACTCGAAAACAGGGTGATCGATAACAATAAGCTACACCAATCGATTAACGAGCTGCTCCTGGCTTTCTTTACAGAGAACCTGGTAGGCGAGGAAGGGGCATTGCTGCATATGGACAATTTGGAAAGTGACCTTTATCATATTGAAAGGTTTTAAATAATGAACGAGATGCATGAGGATCATTCTGACCACCTTAGACGACGAGGGCTTTATTCTCAATGCAAAGCACGAATTACGTATTTATCCATACGAAATAAAAAATACTCCGCAGGGTACAAATTGATAAAGCGAACACGCACTTTCTTAACTCTATGTCCCGAACACTATATGTTTTGCTGGGTTACTTCCCTAATCGTCTTATGTGGTTCGAGCCAGGGAATACTTTGCGAATTGCAAAAGTTTAACGGTGTCGGGGGACAAGAACATATTCCCATTGATGTCGAGAGACAAGAACATGGTTCCATTGAAGTCGCTATTATAGCGGCTTTTTTAGTTTATCGGTACAAGTTCTTGTCCCAAGCCAAGGACTAGAACTTGTACCGATTGCCGAAATGGACAAGAACATAGTCTGATTACCGATTAGATGTACATTTAAATAAAAATACACATGTAGTTCAAACCACAATAGGCAATTGATACCCTCGATTATCAAGAGACGTCAGATACCCTTATAAAGTTTTACAAATTCGGTAACTTACCAAATCATTCTTCTTACATTCAACTTGTATCCTACTTGTGTACCAGAGAATCCGGTATGGAAGCAACCAAATTTCAGGAGGGTATACATTGTGAAAAATAGTAAACGTAAAGGTTATCAAAGCTTGATCCTCTCGCTTGTATTTATGCTTGTCATCCTGTCTGGATGCGGGGCATCAGCAAGTTCAAGCTCAAGTGAAGGCGGCATGCCAGAAGTAATCCGAATCGGTATTATGCCAAGCGAAGAGGGCGAGATGAACCGTTCTCAGGAACAGCTTGCAACTGACATTACTGAAGCAACCGGCATTCCTGCACAAATTTTTGTAGCTGAAGACTATAACATGGTTATCGAAGCCCTGCGTGCAGGCAAAATTGAAATTGGACTGATCGGGCCGTTTGGTTACATCATCGCTACGGAAAGAGCCAATGCCAAACTGCTTGTCCGTTCCGAAAGTGATCAACAATCAAATACGGTCATCCTTGTTCGTAAGGACTCTCCATATCAAAGTGTACAGGACCTAAAAGGAAAAGATTTTTTGTTTGCCGATCCGGCATCAACATCAGGCAATCTGTACCCACGTGCCACATTAATGAAAGAGCTTGGTCTTTCCAATAAGGAACTGGATTCCTTTTTCGGCAGTGTAGCGTTCTCCGGTGGACATGACAAATCACTGCTTGCACTGGCAAACGGTAATGCAGATGGGATTGGAACGTCAAGTCTCATGGTGCCGATGATGGCAGAATCAGGACTTATTAAAGAGGACGATTTCCGCGTGATTGCCGAATCCGATCCGATCGTCGGTGGAGCTCCACTGCTTTATCGTCAAGACTTGCCAGAGGAATTGGTTACACAGCTGCGTGATCTTATGCTGGATTACGATACGAAAAATCCTAAATTTTTGGAAAGTGTCGGCGCAGCCCGTTTTGTAGAAGGCAGTGACAGTGACTTTGATCCAATCCGGGAAGTCGCCAAAGCACTGGATATGTCCCCTGAAGAACTGCTGAAGAAGTAGAATTCGAACTTGAAAGGAGGAGAAATTAAAATGACACTTTTACAGGTGGAAGGGTTGTCCAAGGTATATTCCGACGGAACAAAAGCTCTTGATAACTTGAACCTAACGATTAATGCTGGAGAGTTCGTTGTCGTCATTGGACCGAGCGGAGCCGGGAAGAGCACCTTGCTACGCAGCCTGAACCGAATGATCGAGCCGACAAACGGAAAGATTCAGTTTAAAGGCAGTGAAACGATGGGCATCAAGGGCAAAAAGCTCCGTGAGCTTCGCCGCCATATGGGCATGATCTTTCAGGGATATAACCTGGTCACCCGCGTGTCTGTTCTTAATAACGTGCTGCATGGACGATTAGGCTACATGAATCCGCTGAAAGGGGCACTGGGTCTTTACTCAAAAGCAGATACAGAAGCCGCCAAGGTTATGCTTCACCGTGTTGGTTTACATGAACAGATGTATAAGAGGGCAGATGAACTCAGTGGAGGTCAGCAGCAGAGAGTGGGGATTGCACGTGCACTTTCTCAAAAGCCGGACTTGATATTGGCAGATGAACCCATAGCCAGTCTCGACCCCGCTTCCTCAGAGACGATTATGCATTACTTGTATACGATTTGCAAAGAGGAAGGCATTGCCTGCCTGTGCAATCTTCATCAGGTAGATATCGCGAAGAAATACGCAACCCGTATCATCGGTATCCATAAAGGGTCCAAGGTGTTTGACGGGACACCTGATGAACTGACGGAAGATATAATCCGGCTCATTTACAACCAGACCAATCCCAAAGTGAAGGAGACAGCCTGACATGAATGCGGCTCATTTGCAATCTGCCCGAAAAATGAAACGCACTCAGACGATATTCTTTTTTATCGTGCTGTTCGCTCTCATCATCTGGTCTTCCATCGGCGCAGAGTTTTCATTTGGAGCTTTGTTCGTAGGGGTAGGAGAGAGCTTCCGATTTATCTTTTTTGATTTTCTTCCACCTGATTTATCTTCACTTTCCCAGCTCATTGAACCTGCCATGCAGACCCTTTATATGAGTGTGGTGGCGATGGTCATCGGGTCGGTTGTAGCAGGGATGTTATCCTTTTTAGCCGCGGCCACGACAAGCCCACACCCTTACCTTCAGGTCTTTGTTCGTGCGGCTACATCACTGTTTCGTAACATTCCGGTAATTATCTGGACGATTCTGCTTGTTGCTGCGTTTGGACTTGGTGCTGTAGTTGGTACGATGTCGCTGATCTTGATCTCGATCGGGATGTTGACTCGTTCCTTTGCCGAGGTGCTTGAAGAGATTGATATGGGGCAGGTAGAAGCGGTTCGTGCTACTGGCGGAAGTTATTTTCAAGTATTGTCCCAAGCTGTATTTCCACAATTTTTACCTGGGTTTATCGGCTGGAGCTTGTACAACTTCGAAATCAACGTACGTGCTTCTACGATTGTAGGCATGGTTGGAGGCGGTGGCCTCGGATTTATTTTGCAATCGAAATTGAAATTGTTTCAGTATCAGGAAGCCAGCATGGCCGTTCTGCTTGTACTCGTTATCGTCCTCATTGTGGAAATGATCACCAATCGTGTAAGGGAGCGAATCATATGAGTATGCAGATGAACGAAACGAAGCCATCTTTTACGCTGTATACTTCCATACCAGAGCCACCCAAGCCAAAAAGAAACAAGCTGTTCGTGATCGGTCTGCCGCTTATTGCTGTGCTTTTTGTGTTCAGTCTCGTTCAGCTGCAGTTCGACTATTCTAAGATTGCCCAAGGCTTTACGAAACTCGGCGGTTACATGGGAACCATGTTTCCACCTGATTTCTCGGCCTGGCGCCATGTCCTGCTCGCTGCTGTAGAATCATTGCAAGTTGCTATTCTTGGATCGGTGCTGGGTATCGTCGTAGCGTTCTTTCTCTCCTTTTTGGCTGCAAGCAATTTGACACCTCATCCGTTCGTCGCTTGGATCATTCGAAGCGCTGCTTCCTTGCTTCGTGCGATTCCCACAATTGTGTGGGCCCTTATCTTTATCGTGTCCGTTGGTCTTGGACCGCTCCCCGGAGTGCTTGCGATTGCTGTCTCTGCCGCAGGCATGCTTGTCAAAGTATTTGCCCAGTCACTGGAGGAAATCGATAAGGGCGTACTTGAAGCGATGCAGTCTACGGGTGCCAGCTGGCTGCAGATTGTCATGCAAGGTATTTTGCCTACCGTGAAGACAGCCTTTATTGCCTGGTGCGTGCTGCAGCTGGAAGGCGGTATTGCCGAATCCACTATTCTCGGTGCGGTTGGCGCGGGAGGTATTGGATATGAGATGACTCATGCCATGAAATCCTATAACTTTGCGGCGGCTTTGTTTGTCGGATTGGTCGTTTTCGTCATGGTATTCAGCGTGGAGTTTGTGGCAAACCGATACAAAATGAAGCTAAAAACACGTCAAAACTAATTCATCAAATTCATAACGATGAATATCACTTTGAGGAGGAATATCAATGTCAACATCTAATTCCCTTTTGAAACAAGGCCCTCAGGTTCAGGCCAGGTATAGCGATAATAACGGGATTACGTTAGCCTGGAATATGGAAGAGAACATGGAGGCAGAGGCAGTTTACCATTCTGTTCTACCGGAATTGATTGAATCCAGCAGCACGCTGCTTGATATACAGATCGACCCGGCAGGAACCGTATTTACGAGAACGGTGTCTCCTGGCCGAAACTATTATCATGTGAAGTTCACGAATGGGTCGATATCAACCATTAACGATCGCATGATTTACACCGATGGAGTAATTAATTTCCGTGATATGGGCGGTTATCTCACAGAAGATGGTCGTACAACTCGATGGGGAATGCTGCTGCGGTCTTCTGATCTGCATGAGCTTAGTGAGCAGGACCTGCATACGGCCACTGCGCTCGGTATTGACTGGATTTGTGATCTGCGCAGTGATTTTGAAGTAGCTAGCCGTCCAAGCCCAGCCATTGGCCATGCGATCAACACGAATATTCCCTTTATGGCGGAAGCAAGTCCTGAGGAAATGCAGAAGATCGGACATGATCTGCATGCAGGCTACAAAGCCATGATCTTAAATACGGACAAATGTGCACTTATCCTAAATGAACTATTAAAAGAAGAGCGGGATACCTCCTTGTTCCACTGTGCAGCCGGCAAAGATCGGACCGGAGTCGTATGTGCAGTAATCCTTCTTACCTTGGGTGTGCCGCAAGATGTAGTTATTGAAGACTATGAACTGACGAATCTCGCGGTGGATGGACTCATGCAGCGCTTCCTCTCCGGAAGCAACAAGGATTATCAAAAATACATGGATCAAATGCCTGAACTTAAGGGAGTGATTCCGGAAATGATGAAAGCGGCCTTTATACAAGCGGCACTTGAAGCAGTCGACGAAAACTACGGTTCTTTTGATCAGTATCTTAAAGAGGGACTAGGCATTAGTGCCGAGCAAAGGACAGCTCTTCAAAACAAATATCTGGTTTAAAAAAAGGAGTCCAGACACTGGGATACAGTGTTGGACTCCTTCTTGCCTCAGTCTGGTTGCATAACTTCTCCTAAGACTGGTAATATAGGATGAAATGTGTAGATCGCGTTAAAATTCAAATGAAGTCCTCATCAATGAGAGAAAGGGAATATAATATGAACAAAATATCGCTTGTCGATACAGCATATATGATGCTTCGTAAGCGAATGGTTTGCGGTGAATTAATGCCCGAAACCCTGCTTTCAGAGAACGAATTGGCGGAGGAGTATCAAATGAGCCGTACACCAATCCGTCATGCCATTGCTCGCCTTGAATCAGAAGGTTATGTGACTTCTCTCAAAAATCGTGGTGTATTGGTCAAGGATGTAGGCGGTAAGGAATTTCTTGATCTGATTGAACAGATTCAATCCATGCTTTTTTACTGTTTCGAAATGATGAAAAACCCGAACCGAGAGATCTACTTAAATCTTGAATCACTTGCAGCTCATGTTGAGGTCCAGCGAACCGCTGAGAAAAGGAATGACTATGCCTTATACACCGAACATCATTTTCTTTTCATGCGGGAGATCGTTGAATCCTTGAACAATGGCGTAATGCTGAACACATTTGACTCGTTTCGGGATAAACTTTACATGTACTCCATCGTCCGCTTCAAGCGAACTCCGCATATCAAACACTACAGTGCGATCGGAATTAATCGGGATACCCTGCACGCATTATCCAGTAATGATTATGAGGCAGCTCAAGAGGTTGTGTTATCCCTCATTCCTATAACCAGAGAACGCATGCTTGTTACAGGGCAATTTTGATTTTGAAGTTAGTGGGTGGATGGCTAACGTCAATTCTGCTGAACTAAAAAGCGGCTGCCTTAACGGGCAGCTTATTTTGTTAGGGGAAGGTTTGGAAAATGATTGTTGTAGGAGTACTGGGAATTAATTGCTGCATTAGGATCAAAAAACATGCTTCGATGCTCATATGACTTAACTGCATTTTATATAATGATACTGTCAGAATTTAAACTCAATTAATATTTACGTAACAACGGTTGGGTGCTACAACGGAATGATCCGCCAATGCTCCTGGAAATTAATAAATCTACAGTCTCAACGTTATGGCATAACGATTGAGGCTCTCACCAATCAGAGTAAAGGAAGGGTTCAACACATTTAATGAATCTTTGGAGGTTCAGATTTCATCGTATCGTTAAGGTGGGTCACAAAAACACCTTCGTTCGGGTTCGGGCCAGGGTTATTTCGAAACATTTTCGCTTCTTCGACCAGAACTTTATCTGTATCCGTACCAAGTACCTTTATCGTAGCATCAATGAATGACGAAAGTGGCATCGCACGCGGTTCATCGTTGTTGCTTTGAACCCACGGGTGTTGATGACAATATAGTACGTTAGGGAAGTATGGAAAAGAATCTAGATAAACAATATACTAGCTATATAGTTTCTTGGTGAGGTGAATATCAAATGAATGAAATCGATGAATCAAAACAAATTGTATTACAAATCGGCGGTGCATTGAAAAAGTACAGAAAAGAAAAAAACATGACCTTAGACGACTTATCGGAATTAACGGGCGTAAGTAAACTTACTCTGGGAAATATCGAACGTGGCGAGACAAATCCAACTTTGGCAATGATATGGAAAATTTCAAAAGGAATATCTTTACCGCTTTTGGCTTTGTTCAAATCTGAGAAACCTGTTAGTTTGTATCGAGCAGGCGAGGGATTGCGGTTTTCTAATGATGAAAAAAACTGGATCATTGAACCAGTCTTTAAAAGCGACGATATTGAAATGTGTCGGGCATACTTACAGCCAAATAGCTCGTATTACCCTGAAGGTCATCATGTGAATACAACTGAAATTGCGACAGTAATGACTGGTTCCATTGAGATACAAGTCAATGGTGAGATTTACACATTGAACCAATATGATACGATCAGTTTTCGTGCAGATTATCCTCACTCTTATACCAATCATATGAATAGCGAAACAGTGCTCCATATATCTTTAAAATATGGTTTCTAAAAGTCGAAAGTCCACTTATTAAATACAACTCCGAATTCCATGATGGGAATTCAGAGTTGTATTTTTGTTTTTAGATTAGTTTTAGTATATCTTAAAATACTTATTGTTTATTATAGTATATTATAATATACTTTTATTATTCGCGCGGATGTTATAGCAAAGTTTTTTATTCAGCAGGAAGCAAAATATAAATACTTAAGAATTCAGGAAGGAGAAATGAAGAATGCCGAATAAACAAACAAACGTACCGCCCTCTATAGGGCTGATCATTCTCGGCATTATTATTATTGCAGCTAATTTACGTACTCCCTTAACCTCAGTCGGTCCTTTAGTGAGTCTTATAAGGGATGACGTTCATATTTCAAATACATTAGCAGGCCTGATCACAACGGTACCCTTGCTCGCCTTTGCTTTATTATCGTCTCTAGTACCAAAATTAGGAAGAAGATATGGGGTTGAGCGTATCATTTTGATTGCCCTAATCTTTCTGACTGCTGGTATTGTAATACGTTCGTTATCTGGTGCAGTTAATCTGTTTATTGGGACAGCAGTTCTTGGATTGGCAATTGCCGTATGTAATGTATTATTGCCAAGTATAATCAAAAGGGATTTCCCAAATAAAATTGGCTCCATGACAGGTGTTTACTCCATTTCTATGAATTTATGTGGAGCAATTGCATCGGGAATCAGTGTACCGTTAGCTGTGAACGCAGGTCTAAAATGGGAGGGAGCATTGGGAATATGGGGGATTCTAAGCTTTGTATCGATCCTCTGTTGGTTACCCCAACTAAGAAATCAAACGAAACAAACAGCCAAGACGAGTCAAAAGATGGTCAGCAACGATGTGAATGTTTGGCGATCCCCGCTTGCCTGGCAAGTAACCTTGTTTATGGGTATACAGTCCATGGTTTTCTATGTGCTGATCGCATGGTTGCCTGAAATTTTAAAGCAGCAAGGAATTGACTCCAACCAATCAGGATGGTACCTCTCGACCATGCAGCTAGCGATGCTTCCATTTACCTTTATTGTTCCCGTTATTGCCGGGCGCATGCTTAATCAACGTTTGCTAGTGGTCATCACAACCATTTTACTTTTGACGGGAACGCTCGGACTTCTTTACGGGAACTCCAATATCATTCTGTTGTGGATCATCATACTCGGAATTGGTGGTGGATTCGCCTTTAGTTTGTCCATGATGTTTTTCGGGTTGCGCACTGAAAATGCGCATCAGGCAGCGGAACTATCTGGCATGGCCCAATCGATCGGATATCTTCTTGCCGCAATCGGTCCAGCCCTTATAGGATATCTGCATGATGCGACAAATAGTTGGAACCTGCCACTTTTCATTCTGCTTGGGGCTTCGGTATTACTCTTTTTTGTTGGTTTAGGAGCAGCAAGTAATCGTTTTGTAGGTAGCCGAAATAGTTACGAGCTGCCACGGAAAGGATGATAACTATGTTTCACAAAATTTTGGTGGCCATTGATAACGCTGAGATAACGAACAAACTCCTTGATGCAACCGTTGAAATAGCCCAAAATAAACAAACTCAAGTTACCTTGGTTAATGTCAGCCAGGATTATGTGTGGAACGGCATGACATTTGTACCAGAGAATTTTTTGGAAGACATACTGAACGAAATGGAGAAAGCGAGTTTGGAACAGTTGCACCAAGCCAAATCTAAATTAAAGTCTGCGGGAATTAACCCGGAAACTGTTCATCTTAAGGGAGATCCTGGGCATGAAATATTGAATTATGCAAGGGGTACGGAGCAGCAACTTATTATTATCGGAAGCCGTGGGCTAAGGGGGGTAAAAGAAATGATGCTTGGAAGTGTCAGTCACAAGGTTTCACAGATATCAAGTTGCCCAGTCCTCATTATACATTAACTCCTCCGGGAACTGTTAAGATGATGCATTGTTATACTGGCGGGGAACGTTTAAGAAATGAATCATACAGCGGCATTCTAGGGTATTCGTGTCCTACAATGCCGCTGTTTCTATTTACTTTAGTTGCTAATGCTGACGCTAAAGATGACGGAAAGAGGACCTACCACTACACGGTTGTTGGAGGACAAGAACATTATGTGATTTCGGATTAGGTAATTATCTAAATAGCATCATAATGGAGCTCCTATGGCGAGATAAAAGTTACACTCTTGTTAACAACCAAAAAGAGTATCGCTGCGGTTACAAGACATGCCATCTAGTATGGCTGCAATAAGGAAGCAGGAGCATTGCCTTTTTCGCTTTGGAAGCTTGTTCCACCGCTAGTGTTGCTCCGCTCGCGGGGATAACAGGGATACAGGATAGATTAAATTAACGCTTTTCAACCACCTTTAATTTACATTTGTAAATAATATAGTTTGAAAATACAGAAGTACATTTAGATCAATTTAAATAAAAGTTGTTATTTTCGATTAATCCGCTATAAAATGTGCAAATGTAAACTTTTATAGAGACAAAAATATAAAAAAATATGTGCAATAAATCAAAAATACTTTGACGTTTGAAAATAGTTGGATTATTTTGTTAATAAGGAATGCAATTTTAAACTCATTAAGGCATGCAAAATAGCCTCAAGGAGAGTGAATAAAATTAAAAAAGTACTTTTATCAGGGGAAAATAGTATCAGCAAAGAGCCAGAAAACATTATTTATAAAAATGAATACAGACCGCAAATACATTATTCACCTAAGGAAAATTGGATGAACGATCCTAACGGAATGGTTTACTATGAAGGTGAATATCACCTTTTCTATCAATATACTCCTCATGATACACAGCCTGACTTCGGCAGAATGCATTGGGGGCATGCTGTAAGTAATGATTTAGTACATTGGGCCGAACTTCCACCAGCCATCCCGCCTGGGGAAGATGGAGCGATCTTTTGGGGAAGTGCAGTAGTTGATAAGAATAATACAAGCGGATTCTTCAACGAAGAAGGATCAGGATTGGTTGCAATTTATACTAATGATGGCAACAGCGCTCAGCCCGGTAAACCACAGGTTCAAAGCATCGCTTATAGCAAGGATAAAGGTCGAACCTGGACAAAATATGAAGGTAACCCGGTTTTATTCCCCACGGAAACGCTAGACTTTCGGGATCCAAAGGTATTCTGGCATGAAGAATCTTCAAACTGGGTAATGGTTCTTGCTGTAAGAGACCGTGTAGAATTTTACACATCTTCGAATCTTAAGGAATGGTCTTTTGTAAGCGATTTCGGTTCCGATATTCCGGGTATCCATCGTGGAATATTTGAATGTCCTGATGTTTTTAAAATCCAAGTGGATGATGATCCTAATACCACTAAGTGGATTCTGATCCTAAGTGTCGGAGATAGAAATGGCGTAAATCCAAACGATTCAGAACCACCCGCAGGCGGTTCTGGCATGCTGTATTTTATAGGTGACTTTAATGGTAAGGTTTTTATACTAGATGAAACATTGGAATCATTCGATACAATTAAATGGATAGATCACGGATCTGACTTTTACGCGGCCGTGACCTGGGATGGTATCCCGAATAAGGACGGGCGAAAGATTTGGGTTGGCTGGAATGAACAATTGGCGTTATGCTTCCGCTCTTCCTTCCAAGGAATGGCGTGGCCACATGTCAATCCCACGCGAGATTCAGCTTAGGACGTGTTCGGACGGTCTTCGCCTAACTCAAGCACCCATAACAGAGTTAAATCAACTTAGAAGACCGATTCTGTCTCTGCAAGACATTACGATTAAACCAGATATGAACGTTTTGTCTGCTGTTTCTGCTGCAAAGATGGAAATTATTGCGGAATTTGAAATCGGTACTGCAATAGAATTCGGGTTCAAGGTGCGAAAGTCTTCCTCTTCCAATCAGGAGACAGTCATCGGATTGGAAGTTGCCGTAAGCTCCTCGGCACCTGCGTTAAAGTTGGAGCGAAAAGTGGATCTGAGATTATACAGGTTAAAAGTTACTTTTCAATTCCATTAGAAAAGAGGGTAAGGAATGAATGATAAATCTAAATTCAAATTCACAATATGTCTTCTGATGGCAATGGGATTAGCTATGACTTCAAACGGTATTTTCACATCTAAATCAGCTGCGGCTAGTACTGTGCTCGCTGATCAGGAAACAAATAAACAGGCAAAGGAGGAGCTTGACATTTTTGAAAGCGCATCCAAATTAAACACCAATTTGATAGGCTGGCAAGTGAAAGGAAAAGGGGTATTAGAGGATACTTCAGAAGGAATCTTGGTAACTTCGCAGCCTAAAGAAAATGTAATGGCCATCTCAGAGACGGTGTCCGATGATTTTATCTATGAAGCTGGTGTCATGATCAGGGATACGAAGGCAGACGCAACATTGTTGTTTCGTTCTAATGAGGATGGCTTTAGCTCGTACATGCTCCAAATCATTCCGGAAGCAGGTCTGATTCGGTTAAGAGATGCAAGGAATGGAGATGGGAAATTAAAGGAGGAGCATAAAGTTTCTGTAGAAATGGGTCAGATCTATCATCTCAAAGTGAAGGCAGTCGGTTCATCGCTAAAAGTATATTGGGGCAATCAATATAAACCATTGATTGATGTTCAGGACAACTCGTATCAAAGCGGGAAACTTGGGCTCCATGTATGGGATGGATCCGCCTTGTTCTCGAACATCATGGTGAGCGATCTGAATGGTAATCTGGGTACGGTAGTTGCAAGTAAGGGAAGTTGGCAGCCTGATATTAGCGGCAAAAGAGGGACGAGAGCTGATGAGAACAAAGCACAGCAAATCTATACTAAACAGGCAGCTGATATGGTGTATGAAGGGAATATTATCCTTCGTCCGGATTCTATTGCAGCTCTCGCATTTCGATCTTCAACCGATGGAGCTGAAGGATATGAAGCTACTCTTATGAAGGAAGGGGATCAGATCCGTGTAAGTTTGACGAATACGAAAGGAACATTAATTGCAAGTTCGCTACGTACTTATCCGAGTCAGATGGGAGCCAAACATCATCTGGAAATCAAGGCAAAGGGAGATCGAATTCAGGTCTTCCTGGACGGATACACTACGGTCGCGATTGACGTGAAAGATTCAACCTACACGAATGGAAATACCGGAATCGTCGTCAAAAAGGGGACGGCTTACTTCCATGATACTTATGTGACGGAACTGAGCCAATATTATAATGAGATATATCGTCCACAGTACCACTACACGCCAATACGTGGTTCAGCTAGTGATCCGAATGGACTTGTATACTTCGAAGGAGAATATCATCTCTTCCATCAGGATGGAGGAACATGGGCGCATGCTGTAAGTAAAGATATGTTGAACTGGAAACGGCTTCCCATTGCACTTCCGTGGAATGATCACGGACATGTCTGGTCTGGATCGGCTGTTGCGGATATGACAAATGCATCTGGTTTATTCGGAGATTCAGGAGGCAAGGGCCTTATTGCATACTACACTTCTTTTAATCCGGATAGCCCGAATGGGAACCAGCGTATAGGTCTGGCTTACAGCAAAGACCAAGGTCGTACTTGGGAATTTTCGAAGGAGCGCCCGATCGTGATCGAGAACCCAGGAAAGAACGGAGAAGACGCTGGGAATTGGGATTTCCGCGATCCGAAAGTGATCCATGATGATGAGAATAATCGATGGGTTATGGTTGTGTCCGGAGGAGATCATATTCGTTTCTATACTTCAACGAATTTACTTGACTGGACATTGACAGATAATTGGGGATACGGTGTTTATGTCCGCGGAGGCGTATGGGAATGCCCTGATTTGTTCCAGCTTCCGGTAGACGGAACGTCACAGAAGAAGTGGGTTATGATGATCAGTACAGGAGCGAATCCAAAAACAGGCGGGTCAGATGCCGAGTATTTCATCGGTGATTTAACAGCTGATGGTAAATTCGTGAACGATAATCCGGCGGGTAAGGTGCTAAGAACAGATTTTGGTAAAGAATTTTACGCTTCGATGTCTTTCGCTAACATGCCTGATCATCGCACAGTGATGATGGCGTGGATGACAAATTGGGATTATCCGTTCGCTTTCCCAACGTCTAATTGGAAAGGTGAACTAACCATTCCGAGAGAAGTATCATTGGTAACGACCGAAGATGGAATTCGGATGGTGCAAAGTCCAATTAAAGAATTGGAATCATTGCGTAAAACGTTGTACTCCGCTTCTAACAAAGGGGTGAGTCCTTCTTCCGAGAACCTGCTAAGAGGCATTATTTCAGGTGCTTACGAAATTGAAGCTGAAATTGAAATCCCTGAAGCCAGCACGGTGACCGAGTTCGGCTTTAACATTCGTGAGGGTGGAAATCAGAAGACGGTAGCGGGTTATGCCGCAAGCGAGAGTAAAATGTTTGTGGACCGAACTGCATCCGGAGTAACAGATTTTTCCAGCCTTTTCAGTAAAAAACATGAAGCCCCGATGCAAATGGAGAATAATCGGGTCAAGATGCGTATTCTTGTGGATGAGTCTTCCGTTGAAGCCTTTGGTAATGGGGGCAAAGTCGTCTTTTCAGATGTTATATTTCCGGATCCGGCCAGTAGAGCGATGAGTTTTTACGTGAAAGGCGGGAATGTGAACGTTGTTTCCTTGAAAGTGCATCAACTTCAATCCGTCTGGAATGAGGACATTCCTTCAAAAGCTCAGATAAAGATGGATACGAGGGTTCGGGAACTGGGTATAGGCGAGTCGGACACACTGCAGGCAATGGTCGAGTATGGACCAGGTTTTGGCGTTCAACCGCTTAAGTGGGAGTCCAGCAATATAGAAGTAATTGCCATAGACGTAGTAGACAAATCACAGGCGGTTATTGAGGCGAAAAAAGAAGGGGCGTCCACGATCACCGTATCTGCTCCGAATGGTAAAGCATCCGCAAGTGTGCTCGTTAAAGTCACAGGTGGCGAGTTCCAGACAAACCTGAGTGGATGGACCAAAGATCTGTCTGCTGCTTCATGGTTAGTTAGTGAGAATGGGATTCGTGGTAATTATTTCAGCGATGCGAATTATATCGCTAAAGAGAAGGCTGGGAATTTTACGTATGAAGCAGACATGATGCTTGGTGAAGCAGGAGGGGCAGGTTCTATTTTGTTCAGGGCTAGCGAGGATGGGGGCAGTGGATACTATCTGAATCTAGACCCTAACATGAAGGCGATCCGTCTGTTCTATAAAATTAATGGAGGATTTGAAGAACGGCAGGTTCTTGCGAAAGTACCGACTTTCATTCAGCCAGGTCAAACGTATAAGGTGAAAATAGAAGCGAATGGCCCGCATATTGTCGTTCATGTGGATAGACTAAAAGTCATAGATGTAATGGATGGTACTTTTGCAGAAGGCCACTTTGGACTTCATGTATTTGGTGGCTACGCATCTTATCAAAACGTCAATGTGAGCAACGGTGAACCTGCAAACATCATCATGTCCAGCCTTGTAAATGCCGCAGCACAGAAATCCATTTATACAGTGAACCTTGTCAATGGGGAGCTCGTTGCCTTGCAGGCTGCAAGTGCAGCTTCCGTCCAGAAGTGGGTATTTGTTCCGACAGGCGACGAAGCAGGATCGTATTCGATTCGTACTACGGCCGGTCAGACGCTTGATCTGGATATAGGACAAAACAAACTTCAGCTGTATCATTACTTAGGGTACAACAACCAGCGTTGGGTCCTTCACAAGAACGAAGACGGGTCCGTCCACGTTACCTCGGTTCATCATCAAAAAGCGCTGGAAGTATCGGAAGATGGAAGCGTACTCTTTCTAAATGAACGGAATCCATCTCTTGATCGACAAAAATGGGTATTAGCTAAATAATCAAAATTTATTTAGTGACTAGAGTACATATTCTGCTGAAAAGGATTTTGTTTTGCCGCATGTAGTAGACGCTTAACTCGCACACAGATCCAATTCTCTGACGATCCGCGTTTTGAGGAAGTACAAGAATTGTGTGGAATAAATATACAACTTTATCTTATTTGGAGGTTGTAAAATGGCGTTCCCGACACATATTGTATCTGCAGGCGGAATAGTAGAAGATGGAACTGGAAATATCCTTTTAGTAAAAGCTCATGACGATGGTTGGGTGTATCCTGGTGGGATAACTGAAGTAGGAGAACCTGATTGATGGCGTCATTCGTGAAATCAAAGAGGAAAGTGGAATAGACGCCACGGTTAGCCATTTGATTAGTGTTGTTTCGAATACAGCAATCCATAAGTGGTATGACGGTGTGACTGATGTCCCTACGAAGGTCATGTTTGATTTCGTGTGTAAAGCTGTGGGTGGAGAGTTAGCTACTTCTAATGAAACGAGCGAATGCAGGTGGGTTCCAAAGGAAAATGTTCTGGACTTGATTACTTTACCTGGAATCCGCATGCGTTATGAAGCTTATTTGAACTTTAACGGCTCTGTGAATTATATGGAGTATGTCACTGCGTCAACGACAGAATTTAATGTCAAGCTTGATAGGAGTATCTAGTTCGTTTATTAAACTAACGGGAAACCATAGCTCAATAATACAAAGAAAGCAGCAGATCGACCAACAAGAGGATTCCGCCTGGGGTTAAAAAATAATCTTATCTGCTTTGGTTTTTTGCGATTGCAGCAGGAGTTCTCGAAATGTGTATAGCTGTCTTAATGATTGATCCAATCATTTGGCTGTTTGAAGGGAATTCTTTTGACAACGTCTTTACTGGTATGACGATATGTAAAAGGGGGAACACCATGAACAATCGTCTATTTTATATGGATCATCTGCGGACATTTCTCACGATTTTGGTTGTGTTCCATCATGCAGCGACGACATATGCTGTACCGGGTTCGTGGTATTTTTTTGATACGCTACAAAAGCCTGATGCGAGTTTTGTGCTGATGCTGTTGTTTGTCTTTATCAACCAAGCGTTCTTTATGGGATTATTCTTCTTTATCGCGGGGTACTTCGTGCCCTCATCTTTTGATCGCAAAGGACCAAAGCCTTTTCTCAAAGATCGGCTGATGCGCTTGGGGATTCCTTTGATCGTTTATATCTTCCTCATTAGTCCAGTGATTTTGTATACCACTACGCTCCACTACAGCGAAAACGCTAGCAAAATAGTGTCATTTTGGGAGTTTTATCGGACACAGATCCTCAGCTTTGCAATCACAGAACCTGGTCCACTCTGGTTTTTGCTCGCACTGCTTGTGTTTAATTCAGTTTATACGCTTGTAAGTATGGTAAGGAAAGATAGTGCACCGAAGAAGAGTATCCCTTTTCCATCGGTGAAAGTGCTTTTGCTTACTGCCACGCTCATCGGGCTTGTAACCTTTGGAATTCGGCAAATATTCCCGATAGGTACGCTGATATTTGGATTGAATTTTGGTTATTTTCCTGCATATATCATACTCTTTATTGCAGGGATCATGGCGTACCGCAATCAGTGGTTATCGAGTATCCCACGTCGAACCGTGAAAATCATGGGTATCATCGCACTCGTTTTCCTGCCGATACTTCCGATCGCCGCTCTCATCATCAATCCGACATTAAGTACCGGAGGAGGACTAAACACAAATGCCTTCATTTATGCCATGTGGGAGCCCTTTATCGGATTTGGCATCTCACTACTATTGTTGGCAGTGTACCGCAAATATAGCAATCAGACGAACGGATTTCAACGTAATGTGGATGCTACCTCGTATACGGTTTATATCATCCATTCACTCGTATTGATCGCTTATAGCATTTGGTTGCACAGCGCGCTAATGCCACCGTTTATTGAGTTTCTGATATTAGGTGGGTTAGGGACGATCACGAGTTATTTGCTCGCTATGCTGATTCGGAAAATCCCTTACGCCAAGAAGATACTATAACCATTTTTAACAGTCAGAACCCCTCAATTGGCTCGATCTCGTGCCGTGGCGATTCCCGCTGCTCTCGGTATTATAAAAAATGAAATCAATAAAGCGAGTAAAAAACTCTTTTGTCGGGGGACAAGAACATATTCCCATTGGAGTCGCTAAGTTAGCGGCTTTTTTATGTTATCGGTACAAGTTCGTTTCCCGAGCCCCCGCAAGTTAATCTCGAATGTATTAAAATTTTCATACAGTTAGATTCATTGTTTGGACAAGGTTCTGATGTCTCGGCACAATAAGGTGTTGCAGTATGATTTCTTTTGCATTACAATTAATCGTAATGATTACGATTAATTGTAATGCCTATGCTGAGTATAGAATTCTTTTATCCCACATAGAACATAATTTGAAGCCATTTTGCACACATAAAGGAGAGAAACAAACCTTGGCAACCTGGAATTTAGAACACACGCAATGTCACTTGTTAATTTGTAATGGTGGTAGCTGTACGCAACTTGGAGCAGATGAAATTACTGGGTCTATACGGGATGAGATTCAAAGGCTAGATGCTCATGAGATCATCCATACTTCAAGAACACAGTGTAATGGTCGATGCAGTGATGCTTGTGTCGTTATTGCTTATCCAGAAGGGGTATGGTACAAAGACATCACCCCTGAATCGGGGAAAGAACTTGTCCAAAAGCACCTTCAGGGTCAACGCCTCGATTCTCATATGGTCTATCATTTTGATCAAACTTTTATTCCTACAGGTACAGCAGTTAAGGGAATAAGCAAAACTAAAAAAACAGACAGTGGATAACGCTATGTTAACTTATCATTCGTAAAATGAATATTGGTTTATCCAGATCAGAAAGTTCTTTCGATTCCGGAGTAATCAACGAAAATTAATTTAGAAGACTTGTTAAGGAATGTTCTTATACAAGCAAAAGTGAGGAGGAAGCCATCTTTGGACTGGCTTCCTCCTCACTTTTATACAAATTGTCTACCTTATATTAAGAGTTGTAACAAAATGCTACCAAACCTATCGCCGGCCTTGAAGTATCATACGTGGAGAATTGAATGTGCTGTAATTACACCTGTTATAGCTTCCGTATACAGCGTCAACTTGTAGGCCGGCTTTATTCATCAGTTCCACGAATTTGTCAAAAGAATAAAGTTTGACTCGCTCATGATATTGACGAGATGTATTATCGATCTTGTTGCTTATGTTAATTCGCTTTTTTACACATCCATCTTCTATTTTTCTAATTTCTTCTATTTGGAATATGCCATCATTCCGGACCGAGTGGGGGACTAAATGACGAACAACAAATTCAGGATTAAGAAAGTCGATAACAAATTTCCCTCCCGGCTTTAGCACTCTACATATTTCACGTAAAACTTGAACATGCTCATCATCTTCTTCGAAATAACCAAATGAGGTAAATAAATTAACTACGGCATCAAATCCCCCTTCCAGAGGTAAAGAACGCATATCTCCACGTAGCCAGTTTATGGCTTCTGCACCATCTTGTTTGCGTGCTTCTCTCAGAAGGGCTTCAGACAAATCCAAGCCTGTAACCACATAACCTGCTTCTTGAAGAGCCAAGGAGTGACGTCCCGTTCCGCAACATAGATCCAATATTTTTGCCTCGGGAGACAGTTCTAGCCAACTAATCATTTGATCAATTTCATTTCTAGCACCTCTTGAGTCACGGTGTTTATATACAAGTAAGTAGTCTTCTCCAAAGCTATTTTCATACCATTCGTTCATAATGATCTCCTTCATTTTTTATTTCTATGAATTGACTTATTAAAAAAATAGGATATGCTATATTATAACACTTAATCGTAATGATTACGAATAAGAATGTTGTTTTCAACATAACAAATGAAAGGAAGGAAGGGGAGTACCAACATGAGCGCTGTTCCTATTTTAGTTCTCTCAGGTTTTTTAGGGAGCGGAAAAACGACATTTCTATCACAAATCCTAAAAGAATGCAATAAGAAGGGCATTAACCCAGCGGTTATTATGAATGAAGTCGGTGAAGTTAACCTCGATGGTCAAATGGTGGAAGAGGTTGTGCCGATGCGTGAAATGCTCAATGGTTGTATATGCTGTACCATTCGTGGAGATTTATCCATGGAGTTGATGAATTTAATTGAAGAGGAGGCTCCCGATTTAGTTATTATTGAATCAACGGGGGTTGGAAATCCAATTGAAATTTTGGATGCAATCACGGAAACGGCTATGGGCACTGCAATTGAAATCAGGGCGTATATCACGATCGTTGATGCGAGGGACTTTTTGCATCGGTTTGGCAAAAAGAAAGGTAGGACCTACCGGTTGATGAGAGATCAAATTCGATGTGCATCAGTCCTTTTACTTAATAAGAGTGATTTGGTTAGTATAGAGGAGTTAAATCAGATAAAAGAAGAGGTAGCAGCGTTAAACCCTGTCGCTCCTATGATATCCACTGTTCAAAGTATCTCGAGTCAACTCGATTGGAATCTATTCCTTGAGAGTAGTCATAACACCTCAATGTTACCATACGCAGCGAATGTGCAGGAAGAACAGTGCATTCATAACAATAACAACCATGAAGATGGGCATAACCATGCTCATCACTTACACGATGACCATCATTCTTATGAGCATTTGATGGTACATACTCATTATTTTCCCTGCTCTTTAGATAAAGTCAGTTTTAAACAGATGTTTAAAATGTTGCCCGATAACATCTATCGCGCAAAGGGAATCTTTACGGATACGGAAAGCGGAAAAAGGATGATGTTCCAATATGCGTTTAAAGAGTTGGAACTGTTTTCTATTCAGCCTAAAGGAAAAGTACAAGATGTGGCCGTATTTATTGGTGAGCATTTTCCGAAAGAGGATATCACCAGAAAACTGGAATGGGTTATTTCCACAAGTTTGAAATTAAACACTAAGGTTTAACTATGTTGTTTTCGTCACGATGCTATCCTTAAGGAGTCGCCCAATCTGAATTGGGCGACTCCTTCTTGGTTATTAAATTAATGATAATTTATTATATTTTTAGTCAGCTACGCAACCAGCAAACTGTTCACGGAACCAATTCTCGTCCAAATTTCGCCCGATAATAACAAATTCGCTAATCGGTTCTTCGCTCGTTTTCCATTCTCGATTGGGAAACGCTCCAAATAACATATGGATGCCCTGGAATACTATTCTTTTCTTGGAACCCTTGATGTTCAAAATTCCCTTGTAACGAAACGTATCTGTACCGTGATCTTGAAGCCATACGTTAATGAATCGTTCGAGTTTATTTAAATCAAGTGGTCGAGTTTCTCGGAAAAACACGGAGGATACCTCATCGTCATGATGATGGTGATGGTCTTCCTCAAGGAATTCTGGTTCTATTTCTAGTTTTTTGTCTAGGTCGAAAGCACCGATTCCTAGAATTTGTTTCACGTCAATTGAAGATTGCTGCGTTCGATAGATTTTAGCAGCCTTGTTCATGCCCTGAAGGCGGTGCTCAAGCTGTAGCAATTCCTCTTGTGAAACAAGATCAGTTTTGTTCAATAGCAGTACATCCGCGAAAGCCACTTGTTCCTGTGCCTCATGCCCTTCGTCAAGATGCTGACCAGCATGTTTGGCATCTACGACCGTAACAACTGCATCCAATTTGTAAAAATCGGCAATCTCCTCATCCACGAAAAAAGTCTGTGCCACTGGAGCTGGATCTGCCAAACCTGTCGTCTCAATTAAAACACGATTGAAATCTACCTTACGGGAACCATTTATTCCGAGCTTCGCATTCTTCAAATCACTAAGAATACGGATAAGATCTCCTCTCACCGTACAACAAATGCAACCGTTGTTCATTTCGAAAATTTCTTCGTCTGCACCAACTACAAGTTGGTTATCAATACCAACTTCTCCGAACTCATTAACAATGACAGCGATCTTCTCACCATGATTTGCGGTTAAAACATGATTGAGCAAAGTGGTTTTTCCTGCTCCTAGGAAACCGGTAAGAACAGTAACAGGGATGGAAGTATCCTGAATGGTAGGCATAATGTTTACTCCTTTAAAATAATTAATAGTAATTATTACGATTAAATCATATTCGAATAACTATTTTTTGTCAAATTACAGCAACACATCTATAAACATGCAACCAATCTCAATTTAGAATTTAACAAAAATTGATTTAGGGGATGGCTACACGATTTAGGAGGAGAAACGGATGTATAAGCTTGACATAAACAGATAAAACAGATTATGTTTAACTAATAGTAATTATTACGATTAAAACTCTGGAAACATGGAATCTGCATCTAAAATCTACCCCTAGTTCATTGGATAAGGAGCGAATGTCATGGAGTATACGTACGAGAAGCTGATTGATGATATGTCTTCTCGAGGAGTAAAACTTACAACTCAGCGAAAGCTGATCGCTGAGGCTATAATAAATTTCCATAAGAACATTTCACCGCGTCAAATTCATGACTATCTATCAAAATATATCCCAGGGGTCAGTTATGATACCGTATATAGAAATCTTAGATTAATGGTGAAAATCAGTGTTCTTGAAGAATACCATATGATATCAGGAGTGCGGTTTGCGTTGAAATCTAACCATATTAACATGACCTATTATTTTATTTGTACAGATTGCCGACGAACTTTCCAAAACGAATTCACTCCGAATCATGAACAGGTTCATCCACCAGAGGCAGTTCGTGTGTTATCTCGTAGCATGGAAATACATGGAGTATGTAAGGAATGTATTTAAGAGTTCAAATAAAATAACCATACAAGATATTAGAATAAATAACGTCAGTGATGGTTGCCGACGTTTTGTTACCAGTACATCCAACTAGATCGGGGGGAAAACTGAATGATATCCATTGCAGATAAAGTTAGTTTGTTAGAGCTTGATATGTTTTTTTTGGGTAAACACAGAACTATCCATCCAATATTGATCCAAGATGGCAATTCAATAATACTTATTGATGCAGGATTGCCACAACAGTTTGAACACATGGAAAATGAAATGCTTAACGCAGGAATTTCAGCTGCTCAACTCACTCATATTTTAATTACACATCAGGATCTGGATCATATCGGTTGTCTCCCCGAGTTATCCGCGGTAAATGCCTCTGCTAGCATCTGTGCACATAATTTAGATGCTCCATATATCCGTGGCGACGAAAAGTTGATTAAGGATAACATCGTTCCCTGGCAGTCCGAACTGAATGCCTTACCTTCTAGCAGAGTGGATCAGCTACTATCTGATCACGAAAAGATGAACATAGGAGGTGGAATTAAGGTAATTCACACACCTGGTCATACGGATGGACATGTGAGTTTTTTACTTGAAGAAACTGGCCAACTCGTAGTTGGTGATGCACTCTTTTATATTGAAGGACAGTTGATCATTCCTGGGCATGACCTAACTGTAAACGTACAGGAAGCAATTTACTCTCTCGAAAAATTACTTACCTATGAATTTGATGAGCTGATTTGTTACCATGGCGGCATTTGTACCGATGGAAAGAATCAGATTAAGACTTTACTTAACTCTCTTGATTGATAAAGTTAATGAGCAAGTATCAATACATCTTTGATTTGTTAGCAGCAATCGTTTCCCGTTCTGGTTATTGTATTGACATATAAACTAAACAACGATATAGTCTTATTTAATCGTAATTATTACGATTAAATAAGACTATATTTGTCTGCATCATTAATAATAGGCACAGGTGATACCCTATGGATCAGAGCTTGCTCAGGGGCATGTATTGATAATCCTCTGCCTTCGCTTGTGGAAGCAGTTTAATATGAAATCTGAATACAAATATACATTCATAAGGAGATGTATTTGAATGGCCAAAAAGTCAAAAGTAGTGCGTGAAAAACAACGTCAGGCGACTGTAGCCAAGTATGCAGAGTTACGCCGGGAGTTGAAAGAAAAGGGAGATTATGAGGCATTGCAAAAATTGCCACGTAATGCATCACCGACCCGACTGAAAAACCGTTGTGAACTGACGGGACGCCCAAGAGGATATTTACGCAAATTTAAGGTATCACGGATTGTTTTCCGAGAACTGGCTCATCAAGGCCAAATTCCGGGTGTTACCAAATCAAGCTGGTAAAAAGGAAGAATCAATATGATTACGAATGTGTAATTTTTTTGGAAGGGGGCCAGCCGGAATTTGGCATGGCCTCTATCCTACGAGACTAGATTTAATTCACCGTTTCAGGATGCAATGAAATTGGGGGCGACTTTTAGAATTGCCGAAGGAAATGCGTCTCATTACTCCTTCGTGCTAGTTTAGAACGCGTTCTAGCTAGTGTGCGGTTGCTGAAGCAAGTGCCTAACAAGGAGCAATGTAAAATGAATAAAAGTGCTAGACACGAGGGGTATGTACTACCGGATAAGGCTGAGCGGCTTCGGTTATTCGGCTCAGTCGATCCGATACAGGGAAATAAACCGGTTCGCAAAGAAGAGATGCAGGATTTGCAAAATAGAAAAAATGACTTTCTGTTTGAACTGCAACAGGTTGGGATAGATAACGTGAAGTATCCTTTAGAGGTCATTTCGGCAAAGGACCCTGAGAAGTTGTCTAGTATCGGAAATTTTCGACTGACGACATCGCTGGACCGCGAATCCAAGGGGATTAACATGAGTCGTCTGATGGAGCAGCTTCAGCGTAGCCGCACTCACGGACTGAGTGATCGGATTCCGGATCTAATTACGTTAACGCAGCAGATTGCTGAACAGATGCATCAACCGAAGGCAGAGTTGAAAGTCACATATCCCTGGTTCTACGAACGGGTAGCACCCGTAACGGGGGGTTCAGGTTTAAACCATTCGCTCGCTACGGTGACTGTTATTTGGGAAGCTGGCAAGACTCCGGTTATCCGAGCCGGTCTACATATACAAATCACGACTTTGTGTCCCTGCTCGAAGGAAATCAGTGAATATAGTGCGCACAATCAGCGGGGCGTGCTCCGTATACAGGTGCAGAGTAGACCAAGCGAAAATTTGCCAGGCTACTGGAAGGAAGAACTGTTGAATGCGGCTGAATCGAATGCAAGTAGCTGTCTCCATCCTGTTTTAAAGAGACCAGATGAGAAACGGGTTACAGAACGTGCATATGAGAACCCAAGGTTTGTTGAAGATATGGTAAGGCTGGTGGCAGCCGATTTGTACGAGAAACACTGGGTAAGCAAATTTAAAGTGGATTGCCGCAATGAGGAGTCCATTCATCAACATGATGCAGTAGCCCGCATTGTATATGATAAGTTTAAGCAACAGTAGAGTACGTTGTCTGATGATTATATATCCAAAAACGCCGTGTAGCATATTCTGCAACGGCGTTTTTTGATGATGAATTTATCCTTCTTTCGTTATGATATCCTTTGGGTTGTCTGTCGTAACATGGTCTCGTCTTAAACTCACATTATTTAGTTGGCATAATGGTTGACTATATCTACAATCAAAGTTATGCTTAATCGTAATTATTACGGTTAAGCATAACTTTATGCCAATTCACTAATAAAACTAGAACTCGTTTTGTGAAATTTAATCTCACATAAGATTTGATCAGATCATCGGGACTCGAAAGTGAATGGCATCCATGTTAGCAAGGAGGCGAAAGAAATGATGAAAAGTTGTGGAGTAACTTAATGCAATTGAAGTTAAAATATTAAAACTTGCGTACATAGAGGAGAATATACTATATGTCAAGAAAATGGGTTGTTCAATTTTACACTTCTATCATCTTTATTGTTATGTTGGCAGGTTGCAGCGGGGGCAATGCTGCAGATTTGATAGCTACAGATAAAGGTAAAGAACTAGTATATGCTACAGCAGTAGATATTAATGATATGAATCCTCATCTGTATATAGGCTCAACGTCAGCGCAAGGGATGGTATACGAGTCATTGATTGAAAATACAGAAGATGGAATCAAGCCATTGTTGGCCGAATCCTGGAAGGTTTCCGATGATGGAAAAGTGTATACCTTCCATCTAAGAAGAGATGTAAAGTTTCATGATGGGGAGCCATTCAATGCAGAAGCTGTAAAGAAAAATATTGAGGCCGTGCATGATAATCCTAGCGCGCATTCTTGGATTAAGCTGTCAACAAAAATTGTGAGCGTCATAGCAATCGATGAGTATACCGTTGAAATCATTCTATCAGAGCCTTATTACCCGGCTTTGCTTGAATTGTCGATGACCCGACCTTATGTATTCATCTCACCCAAAGATTTTAAGAACGGTGGAACAAAGGATGGCGTAAACGGTTATAACGGTACAGGTCCTTATTCAATAGCAGAACATAAAATCGATCAATATGCCGTGTTTAAAGCCAATGAAAATTATTGGAGCAGAGCAGCAGAAGTGAAAAAAATTACGGCAAAAGTACTTCCTGCAGGCGAAACGACATTCTTGGCTCTGAAAAAGGGAGAAGTCAACTTTATTTTTACGGATGATCGAGGCGCAAACAGTATAGATGTGGAAGCGATGAATCAGTTAGTTGAATCAGGAGATTATCAACTGGTTAGAAGTCAAGCAATGAATACGAATATGATTGTGGCCAATAGCAGCAAGGTGGATAGTCCTGTACACGAAACAGCTGTTCGGGAAGCGCTCTGGTATTCGATTGACAGAGAAACAATTAGTAATCAAATTCTTCATGGTACCGAAACGGCTGCCTATACGCTATTTTCCTCCAACGTCAATTATGCCGACGTCGAGTTGCAGGAACGAGGCTATGATATAGAAAATGCGAAAAAGATACTGGATGAGGCTGGATGGAAATTAGATAATGGCAGCGAAGTCAGAATGAAAGCTGGAAGCAAATTAACGATGAAGGTTTTCTATGACGTCAACTCTCCCTCCCAAAAAAAGCAAATGGAATTCATCCAAGACAACGCAAAAAAGATAGGGATTGGACTGGAGCTTATCGGAGAACAAGCTTCTTCTATCGCAAATAGGAGATCCACAGGTGATTATGATTTATTGTTTAACAATACATGGGGGCTCGCTTATGATCCGCAAAGTACAGTCGCTGCCTTTACATCCAAATCATCTTTTTTCTATACCACCAAGGGCATTGCGGAAGCGGATAAGCTCTATCAGAAAATTGATCAGGTTATGGGTACTATGGATGAGAAAGTTCGTCAATTGTTATATTCGGATATTTTGAAAATTGTTCACGATGAAGCCGTCTTTATTCCCATCACCAATGGAGTTGTCACTATTGTGGCCCCGAAGAACCTTCAAGGCATCTCATTTAAACAAACGCAATATGTGCTGCCATTTGAGGGAATGCACTTTGATTAAAGTCTCTGATCCACGTCGTGTATCACACCATTTTAATCCATCTTGAAAAAAGACGCGCGCTACGTCGCTTAAATCATACATGCCAAATAACCTCCTAACTAACGGAGGTTATTTGGCATGCGTAGAGAGGATAAAACACCTCACTTAGGATCAAACAGTCATCGGCGGTTTGCCTGTTAACGAGCTGAGATTTTGTTGCTGCAGGGGTGTGATTCATTATGCTCATTCGTGAGTTACGCTACAGCTTTTTGAGCAAGTACAATTTAACGATCCGTTCCAGAAGATTCAGCGGTGGAAGAGATTTTCCAACTACGGGATGTCAGCCGTTTGTGCCATAGATGGCGATATTGGCCTTCATGCTGAATTAGCTCATTATGGGTGCCTTTCTGAATCAGGTTGCCTTTATCCAGAACGATAATTTGATTTGCGTTGCGAATTGTAGACAGTCTGTGAGCAATGATGATCAGTGTCTTATCCTTGACCAGTTCGCTGATCGCTTGCTGGATATGCTTCTCATTGTCTGGGTCGATGCTTGCGGTAGCTTCATCAAGCAGGACGATTGGCGCGTCCTTCAAGATTGCCCTGGCAATTGAAATTCGCTGTTTTTCGCCCCCTGACAGCTTTCCGCCTCCTTCGCCAACGACTGTATCGTAGCCATATTCCAATGAGGTGATGAACTCGTGGCAGCGTGCTTTTTTTGCTGCTGTAACAACCTCCTCAAAAGTGGCGTTTGGTTTACCGAATAGAATGTTCTTATAGATTGTATCATTGAACAAATATAATTTCTGAAAAACCATGCTGATATTCTGCAACAGGCTTTTGCTGTTCATCTCCTTTACGTTGACACCTCCAACAAGGACCTCGCCCTGCTGGACATCCCAAAAGCGGACGATCAGGTTAGCTATCGTTGTTTTGCCCGATCCGGATGCTCCAACAATTGCAGTCATACTCTTCTCGGGAACGCGAAAGCTGATGTTACGCAATGTTGGGTTTTCCTCATAAGAGAAGGATACATCCTTAAACTCGATATCGAATCGCTTCAAGGGAATATCATAGCCATCCTCATCGATAATGTTGACGTTAAGCAGCTGCTCATACCGATTCAGTGCTGTCTCCATGCCCCTTATTTGTCCAGCTAGTGAGCTCAACGCTCTGACAGGAAGATACATGTAGTGTACATAGACGATGAGCATCAGCATCAGCGAGATGCTCATCGTGCCGGTATGATAGAAGGCTGCTGCCATAAAAACCGTTAATGCAGTGGCGAGAGAAAGCCATATTTGATAATGGAAGTTTGGCGGTGTGAATTTCTCTTCATAATCGATCGAATAATTGCGCGCATTCTCAATCGTTTCGTTGACATCTTTGGCTTTTTCGCCAGTCATGTTCAACGATTTGATAATAGACATGCCGCGCACGTATTCCAGGATAGACGAGGTCAACCTGGATTGCTGTTCCTGTCTGATTGGTGAGTGCATCTTGCCTACTCGCTGCAGCCGTTCGAGCGCAGCTAAGGCAAATAGGGCAAGGATGACCGTCACAAGTCCAATCCGCCAATCGAGTAGGAGTAACACAATACAACCAATTAATAAGGAACTGAATCCGTTCACAACCTTGTCCATGGCCTTCATACCCTGTACCTCGATAAAAACCAGGTCAACTGAGATGGAAGAAGTCACCCTGCCCAGATTGCCTTCTGTAAAGTAGCTCATGGGAAAACGTTTAAGAAGGTCACCGATCACTAGTCGTTCGCGGGCGCATATTTCATATCCCGTGCCGCTTTGCAAGGTAAGGAATAGACGCCGCAGCGCAAATCGCGCCAGAATAGCAGCCAGCATAATACCGCCGCTCAGCCAGCCAGCCATGCTTGTTAAGGACTGGTCCATGATTTTTGTGAAAATATAAAGCAATACAAAGACAGGGGTGTTTGCCAGCAGACTTTCCAAGAAGCTGAAGACAAACGCGAGCTTGATTCGCCACGAATATTCACCTGCGAGAGTAAGCATTCTGCCAATAAACCTAAGCACGCAGCTCACTCCTTTCCTTCACCTTAATATCCCAGTTCATAGATTCCATATGTGCCCCCCACATCAGCTTATAGAGTGGAGAAGAACTGAGGAGCACTGCGTGTGTACCTTGAGCAACCACTCTCCCTTTATCCATCAGAATAATCTTATTCGCTTCAACAATCGTCGACAGGCGGTGGGCGATAACCAGCAGTGTTTTCCCTTCAATAAGGGTATTGAGCGCTTCCTGAATCTTGTCCTCGTTCTCGGGGTCAGTTGCCGATGTGGCTTCATCGAGTACAACAATCGGTGCATTCTTCAACATGGCTCGCGCAATTGAGAGGCGCTGACGTTGGCCCCCTGACAGCTTATCGCCCGCTTCGCCGACAATGGTCTGATAGCCGTGCTCCAGTGATATGATAAAATCATGGCATTGGGCATATTTGGCCATCTCAATAATTTCATCATCGGCAGCATCCGGCTTGCCCATCCGAATATTCTCTATGATGGTCGTATTGAACAAATACACGTCTTGCGATACATAGCTGATGGTGTTCATTAACGTCTCGAAAGTCAGGTGTTGGACCGGAATTCCCCCGATCGTAATTTCACCGCTCTTCACATCCCAGAAACGAACGAGCAGCTTGGCTATGGTTGATTTACCTGCGCCCGATTCGCCGACCAACGCCGTTACATGGTTGGCTTCCGCAGTAAAGCTCAGGTTCTCAATTACATTCTGATCCGAATAGCCAAACGAAACGTCGCGGAATTCAATCGTGAAGTGAGACGGTGCTTCACGAATCATGCCTTCCTGTATCTCCGGCTCATCGAAGAATTGCTCGATTTTCTTGGCTTTCTCCTTCAGGTTGGGGAGTAGAGGAATGAATTCGACCAGCCGGATCAGAGGTTGCCCCATACTGAGTGCCAACATGATACATAGAACAAATGTGCCAAATGTAAGCGAGCCGTTTTTATATAAGCTCGTTCCAACGGGCAGAAGAAAAAGCAGGGTTGATGGCAAGACAATGCTGTATACAGTCATATAGCGCCATGATATACGATACCAATCGAGCGCTGTTCGCTTATAGTGCTCTACGGATGAAGAATATTTACGAAAAGATGCTGTTGTCTGGTTAAATACCTTGATGACTTCTATACCGGAAATATACTCAATAATTGTATCGTTCATCTCTTTGGCTGCTTGATAGTAAGGAGCTATTCTTTTCTTACTATTCTTCATCATGAAGGAGATGGCTGCAATACCGACAGGTACTGTGCCAAGAGATAGCAGGGCGAGACGCCAATCAATCACCAATAGGGTGCTGGTTATAATGAGGACGGTAAGCAGATTGGAAATGCCTTCAGGAATACTATGTGCCAAAATGATCTCCATATCTTCGATACTTTCGACAAAGTTTTTCTTCAAACTGCCTGCACCGTGTCGTTGTATTGCTCCCATCGGCATCATCCTCAGTTTATCAGCGGAGCGCTTGCGCATGCCCATAAGGGTGTCGTAAGCGAGATGGTGGGAAGCAGTCAGCCCTTTATTGTGGGTGTAAGATCGAAGTACCAAGGCGATAAACATCATACAGGCAGTCATAGCCAAATTACTTAACGTCACATTGCTCTCACCGGTCAATTGTATGATCATATTGTAGGTGAAATAAAAAGGCAGTACACTCAACGCTCCACTGATTCCTAAATAAATAATAGCTTTATACATCTGCTTCCTGTATTGCTTCGCATATGCATAAACTCCTAATATTTCTTGCATGGAGACCATCCTTCCCAGTGCTATGAATTGTAACGACAAGCCAGTTATATCTAATTCCTGAGCCCTCATTTCAGGTTGTAGGGGGAGTCAGTATTATTCCGTACAACAAGAGACCTCCTAGCTGGGCTGGTACAATCTTCAGACTAGGAGGTTTTGTTTTCGTTATCGGAATCGTTTAGCGGCTAAGTCACCTGTAATATATCCCGATACCTTTGCTATCGATATCCATTCCATCGCATTGATTTACTGCAGCGTCAATTTGTTTGTCATGGGTGGTGTGAGTATATAATTCAGCAGTGTTATTAATCCTGTGCCTAGCAAAATCAGTCAGAAGGGTAACTGGAATACGTGTATTTTTATGTATTCTAGACTTGGAAGTTGCTTCACCCCTTTTTATTCGTAATTATTACTATTAAAAAATTATAGAACTATGGATTTTTTTTGTCAAATGACTTTCTAAGATCTGCGATTTTGGGTTTCATTAACAACATGGAGGATTAGTTGCACGCTATTGACAATCCAACTACTACGTGTTACTTTATAGCAGTAGTAAGTAACACTGCATACCTGTCATACAGAATAGTAAAGGGTGATTGTGCTGGAAAATTTAACGGAAATGCTCAAAGGCGTGCTTGAGGGCTGTGTTCTTGAAATTATAAGCCGCCAAGAAACATACGGCTACGAAATCACGCGGCGACTGAACGCCCTTGGTTTCACAGATGTTGTCGAGGGAACGGTTTACACGATCCTGATCCGGCTTGAAAAAAACAAGTTGGTGGAAACCACCAAGAAGCCTTCCGAAATGGGACCGCCGCGAAAGTTTTTCGCGATCAATGAAGCAGGGCATGAGGAACTGCGGAAGTTCTGGGCAAAATGGGAATTCGTATCATCAAAAATGAACGAGTTAAAGGAGAGAAAACAATGAATTTTTGGGATAAAATCACCGGAAACGACATGACCAAAGAATTCAAAGCTTTTGAAGTGCGAGTCAAAAAACTGCCGGCGGATTATCAAGCGGCATGGAAAGAAATTAATGACCATCTTTGGCCACACTCCGATTTTACCGGACGCAACCTCATGCCAATTTTGGACGGTGTGCTTGGCCTGTTAGAAGAAACCGCAGCGGATGGGCAGCGGATCCAAGAGGTTTTAGGTGACGATATCAAAGGCTTCTGTTCTGCACTGGCTGGCGAAGAAGGGGCAAAATCTTATCGGGACAAGTGGCGCGAGCAACTCAACAATAATGTTGTTAAAAAATTAGGTAAATAGGAGGAGAGTATATTGAAAATCCGAGATATTATTGAAGGAAAAAAAGAGTGGAGAGCGCATGTGGCGCGTGTCAAAGGACTTCCGCAAGATTATCAGATTGTTTATAAAGAGATTCAAAAATATCTCTTTAAAGTCGGCCCTGTTGAGCTAACTAACGGGACGGGGTTGCTCTCGGGAATTGTCGATCTTTTTGAAGAGGGCGCGGTCTCGGGGAAAAGCGTGCTCGAAGTTACAGGCAGTGATGTAGCGGCTTTTTGCGATGGTCTAATCAAAGATTCAAAAACTTATGCGGACATTTATCAAGAATCTGTTGACCAAGAAGCTAGAAAGGCCATGAAAAAGGGTACGGATCAAACAAAGTAAAGGGAGGCCTTCGGGATGGAAAACACAATTGAAGTGAAGGGTCTGCGAAAGTCATTCAAGGATACAGAAGTCCTTAAGGGTGTCGATTTTGAAGTGAAGCAAGGTGAAATTTTCGCCCTGCTTGGCTCTAACGGCGCAGGCAAAACGACGATTATTAGAATCCTCACCACTTTGCTCAAACCAGATGGAGGCACCGCCACCGTGAACGGATTTGACGTTGTGTCAAAACCCAAAAATGTGCGGCAAGTGATCAGTCTGACCGGGCAATTTGCCGCTGTAGACGAGATATTGACCGGACGGGAAAATCTGATCATGATTGCCAAGCTGCGGCACCTGGATCATCCGCAACAAGTTGTGGACGATTTGCTGAGACGTTTCGGCTTAACCGACGCCGCCAATCGTAAGCCATCTACGTATTCGGGTGGTATGCGCCGTAGGCTTGACATCGCCTTGAGCCTTGTGGGTAAACCGCAGATCATTTTCCTTGACGAGCCAACCACTGGGCTTGACCCGGAGGCACGTATCGAAGTATGGAAGATTGTAAAGGAACTGTCAGACAGCGGCACGACGGTATTTTTGACCACACAGTATTTAGAGGAAGCCGAGCAGCTTGCCGACCAAATATCTATTCTGCACGAGGGCAGGATTATCGCGGGCGGCACGCTCACGGAACTAAAAAAGCTATTTCCATCCCCAAAGGTAGAGTATGTTGAAAAACAGCCAACTTTAGAGGAAATATTCCTCGCAATCATCGGTAAAAAGGAGGCCCTTTAATGGAGACAACAATAAAACATTTCTTCAGCGATATGAGCGTTATGCTTGGTCGTTCCATGCGCCATATTTTCCGCAGTATGGATACCATCCTCACGGTCTGTATCACCCCGATTGCAATGATGCTGCTGTTCGTCTATGTGCTTGGTGGCGCAATCGAAACCGGTACGGAAAACTATGTGAACTACCTGTTGCCTGGCATACTGCTCATGGCTATTGCGAGCGGGGTGGCTTACGTTGCTTATCGTCTGTTTATGGATAAGCAACGGGGCATCATTGAGCGGTTCCGCTCCATGCCGATTGCGCGTTCCACTGTGCTGTGGGGGCATGTGCTAACCTCGGTGGTATCCAACGTCATTTCTATTGTAGTCATCATTCTCGTAGCGCTCATTATGGGATTTCGTTCCTCGGCGGGGGTGCTATCTTGGTTTGCCGTAGCAGGTATACTCGTGCTGTTTACGCTGGCTCTGACTTGGGTCGCAGCCATTGCGGGACTGTCCGCAAAAACGTTGGAAGGTGCGAGCGCCTTTTCCTATCCTTTGATCTTCCTGCCATTCATCAGCTCGGCGTTTGTCCCGACCGAGTCGATGCCGAAAGTTGTTCGGATCTTTGCTGAAAATCAGCCGGTGACCTCGATCGTTGAAGCTATTCGCGCCCTGCTGTCAGAACAGCCGGTGGGCAATGACATATGGGTCGCTCTGACATGGTGCCTCGGGATCATGTTCGTAGCTTATATCTTTGCGGCGCGTGCATACAAACGGTATGCAGCTTAATGTTTGTATGCATTAAAATGCTAGTGGTCAATAAAAACATCAAGTAAAGAGCCTTCCGCACTGTCAAAGTGCACCTCCACCAGTTTTACTCGTTGAGATCATGGCCGTCGATGTGAAGTGATGTTCCATTACTCCACTTTTAATTGTTGATTGGAGAAGAGGGGATTCGGGAATTGTGAAAGTAAAATATTCATTCAATTGACGGGAAACGATAACTCAACAAATGCCAAGAAAACAGCTGATCCATGTGATCGGCTGCTTTTTTTCAGCTAACGGGCAGATTAGTGTGCTATACCCGATGGGTATATACTACCGGCTAAGGCTGAGTGGCTCCGGTTCAGTCGATCCGGTACAGGGAAATAAACCGGTTCGCAAACCTCAATATGTACCATAATACACGACAGTTTCACATCGTTATGGAACATCTGACTCAATGAGAGGTCCGCACGGGTGGTTCGACTATAGCAGAAAAATACTACATTTAATGTCATATATTTAATTGTTTTCTATTCGTTTAACCAGCTATATCTCCTATTTATGGAAAGATAACCGAAACAAAATTAAACCATTTTTCTCTATTTATTTTCATATTACTATGTCATTCATCATTTTACGATATACAATACCTCTGTTTACACAATCCATCATTTACAAAAATTACAAAATTGGGTATAGTATATTCAACAAGCATTTCAACTAATTCAATCGTTGTTTCGGCACGTTGAAGATAGGAAAATGCACATAGGATGATAGTTTTACATTTAATCACAACACTCTGTCCCTTATCATCGGGATAACGGAGTTTATTTGATATGTCTATTGATGCGCTTGTAAGGAGGTGCTCAGACTGAGCGATTCCGTTGTTTTTATGTTCTCTGGACAAGGTTCGCAGTATCCGCGGATGGGGAAGGAGCTGTTTGAGCAGGATGCATTGTTCAGGGAAACGATGCTCGCTCTGGATCAAACGGTTTTGGAATGCGGGGGCGAGTCCATCGTCCAGTATATGTACGGCGAATCGTCGACCGATGAGGACCGCTTCGAACGTACGATTTTGTCGCATCCCGCCATCTATATGGTGGAATATGCACTTGCCCAATCGTTGTTGACTCGTGGTGTGATACCTGATTACATCCTCGGCAACAGCCTTGGGGAATTTGCCGCCGCTGCCATTGCGGGCGTATTCAGTGCACAAGATGGCTTGCGCTGTGTTATGAAGCAGGCAATACGATTCGAGCAACATTGCCCTTCTGGTGCGATGTTAGCGATATTGGGAGATGCATCTTTATATCCGCAACTCCCGGAAATTGAATATTGTACCTTGGTGTCCGTCAATTATGACGGGCATTTTGTTATTTCCGGACCGGGGCATGCACTGACAAAAGCACAGGAGTGGCTCACATCGCATGCTGTGCTAAGTCAGATGCTCCCGGTTTCTTTTGCCTATCATTCTCAATGGATTGATAGGGCAGAGACAGCATACACAGAGGATTTGCAGGCATTTACATTTGCCGCCCCTCATATACCGTTAATCTCCTGTATGACTGGAGGGAAGGCTGCCCGAATTGCACAAAATCACTTCTGGCAGGTTGCACGAAAACCAATTCTCTTTCGCGAAGCAATACAAAAGCTTGAATCTGCCGGACCGCATCACTATATCGATATCAGTCCGGGCGGTACGCTTGCAGGTTTTGTGAAGCGGCTTGCAGACAAACGATCTTCATCAGCGGCGGTCGTATTATTATCTCCCTTTTACAGGGATAAGGAACAATTGGAGAGCGTGGCCAGGCAATATCAACAGCCGTCCATGAACATTCAGAGGGGAGAGCAGAGCATGAGGGCTTATGTATTTCCAGGGCAAGGCTCGCAGTTCAAGGGCATGGGGCACGACGTTTGGAATCATTATCCGGACTTGGTCCGCACCGCAGATGAAATATTGGGATATTCCATACGAGAGCTGTGTCTTGAGGACCCCGGAGACCGACTCAAACGAACGGAATACACCCAGCCGGCCCTGTACACCGTCAATGCCCTGATGTACTACAGGGAACTTGAGCAACAGGGGAAGCCGGACTATGCTGCGGGACACAGTTTGGGTGAATTTAATGCGTTACTGGCTGCAGGCGTGTTTGATTTTGCAACCGGACTACATATCGTCCAGTTCCGCGGTGAATTAATGGGTAGGTCAGAAGGCGGTGGGATGGCTGCTGTGATTGGGCTGCAGGCAGATGAGGTGGGTAAGATTCTTGCGCAGCATGGCCTTGACCATTTGGATATCGCCAATATGAACAGTCCCAGTCAGATCGTTATTTCAGGTCCGCAGGACTTGCTAGTCCAGGCGAAATCTGTGTTTGAGCAGGAAGGTGCATCCAATTACGTCATCTTGAATGTGAGCGGCGCATTTCACTCCAGATATATGGAAGCAGCCAAGCAGCAATTTGCCGCATATCTCAAGCAATTTCAGTTTGCTGCCCCGACGCTATCCGTTATTTCCAATGTTGGGGCAAGACCCTATACAGTTGATCATCTCCAACACAACATGGTGGAGCAGTTGACGTCCTCTGTGCAATGGACCGATACCATTCGATATCTGATGGGAAAAGGGGTTAACGACATTGTACAGATAGGACCCGGGACGGCTCTAATCAAACTCGTAAAGGCTGTCCAGGCTCAGACTCAGCCACTTTTTGTGGAGAAATTATCTGTTGAACCGCCTGCGGCTTCACCCGCAGTGATAAAGGACGGACCTAAGGATGAATCATTGCGAGTGTCTGAGACCGCTGCCCATCCGTTCAGCAGTTCGCGGCGTTTCCGATCTGAACGGATGGGCAGCGCTGAATTCAGGCAGGATTATGGTGCCAGGCTAGCGTACGTTGCGGGAGGCATGTTTGGCGGCATTTCATCTGTGGCGATGATCACAACACTTGCAAAAGCTGGTTTGGTCGGCTTTCTCGGAACAGGCGGACTGCGCGTTGAAGAGGTAGAAGAGGCGGTGATGTCCATCCGCCAAGAATTGCCTGTCCAACATTGCTGGGGATTAAATGTGCTTCATGATCCTCTCCACCCTCAGCGCGAGGAAGAGATGATCGAGTTAATGCTTAGATTGGGCCTGAACAAGATCGAAGCAAAAGGATTTCTGGGCATGACTCCAGCACTTGTCCACTATCGGGTCAAAGGGATCTATCGCAGATCCGATGGTACTGTGGCTTCATCTCATCTTCTTCTCGCCAAATGCTCTCGTCCAGAGGTGGCAGAGCTGTTTATGAGTCCAGCTCCGCAACACATGCTGGACCAATTGCTGGTTGAAGGACGCATTTCCGCTGAACAGGCCCAATGGGCGCGGCAATTGCCGATGGCAGATGACATCTGTGCAGAAGCCGACTGTGCCGGATATACCGATGGTGCAGTATCTATGACCCTGCTGCCTGCCATGCTGTCCCTGCGCAATCAGATGATGAAAAAACATGGCTACGCCAAAGCAATCCGGGTCGGTGCAGCTGGAGGTATTGGTACACCCCAAGCGGCTGCGGCAGTATTCGTCATGGGGGCGGACTTTATTCTGACCGGCTCAATTAATCAATGTACGGTCGAAGCCAATACTAGCCAACTCGTAAAGGAACTGCTTCAGCAAATTAACGTCCAGGATACCGGATATGCGCCCGCAGCAGGCATTTTTGAACTGGGAGGCAAGGTACAGGTGCTGAAGAAAGGGGTTTATTTTCCTGCACGTGCTAACAAATTACATGAGCTGTATCGCCAGTATGACAGCATCGACGAGATTGATGAGAAAACAAAAACAAGGCTTCAGGAGCAGTATTTCAAAAGGAGCTTTGACACCATTTACGCGGAGATGGAATCCGCTCTTACGACCCAAGAGAAAGCACTTGCTGAACGTAGTCCCAAGGCCAGAATGGCCGTTATCTTCAAATGGTATCTGGAGTACTCCGCCAAACTGGCGCTTCAGGGGGATGAGAATCATCAGCACAGGGTGAACTTTCAGGTATATTGCGGTCCGGCACTCGGTGCTTTTAATCAGTGGGTACGAGGAACAACACTTGAATCCTGGACACAGCGCCATGTGCACCTGATCGGAGAGAAATTAATGGAAGAAACAGCCCAACTGCTTAACGAAAGCCTGCTTCAACAGGTATAAAACGGTCCAGCACCATTAGATGAGCAGTGAAACAAGCCAATAAGGAGGAATCGAATGGATATTGAAAGTGAAGTGCTTATCGTGGGGGCGGGTATTGCAGGCGTGGCGCTGGCACTTGCCATGGGCAGAAAAGGTCGACAGGTAGTGTTGATTGAACGCTCAAAACAATTTCCCAACATTCCAAAAGGCGACTTTCTTCAGCCGGTAACGATTGATCTGTTGGACAAGCTTGGCGTTCTTCCTGAAGTAACCAAACACTGCGCTCATGTAGCACGGGTAAACTACGGCACGCTTGGGGGTGTCAACTGTTTTACGGGCAGCTATGAAGAAATGGACATGCCTGTGCGTTATGCGCTGAACGGGGACCATCACCACATTCATCAAAGCCTGTTTAATTCCATTGAGGAAATGCCCAATGTACGCTTCTACCCCGGCATGAACGCAGGCAAACTGTTGTTCACCGATCATTATGTGAGCGGAATCGAAGCAGATTCGGCGGGCAAAACAGTACGCATCGGCAGCAAAATCCTTGTCGGGTCAGACGGCATCAAGTCCAAAATTCGTGATCAGCTGGGGCTTAAATATCACCTTTATCCCTATGAGGAAAAGATGGCAAAAATGTTTGCTTTTACTTTTCACGATGTCACAAAAACCAGGGAAGAGGCCAGCTTTTTCTTTGGCGAAGGTGTAAGCTGCGGAGTCTTTCCTTTGCCCGGCCAAAGACTGCGGATCTACCTCGCTTTGCGAAAGGATATATGGCAGCGCATCCGGGAGGACGGTATCGAGTCGTTGCGCGGCATGCTGCTGTCCCTGTGTCCGCACTTGCAGCAAGAAATATCGCAGATCGTGGATTTCAAACAGGTTCAGTCCATTCCGGCCTATTATCTGCATACCGAAAAATGGGCGATTAACGGCGCCGTTCTGCTAGGAGATGCATGCCATGCTCTAAGTCCGGCACTGGGACAGGGAATGAATCTGGCGATTCAGGGTGCTGTCGAACTGTCGAATACGTTGGAAGAAGCGCTTATTACCGATAACTGCTCGGAAAGTCAGCTTCGCCTGTATGAGAAAAAAAGAAGAAAATATGTGCGTCTCATCCAGCGCAACAGCACAGCTCATACCTATTGCTGGTTTGTGAAGAACCGCGCTTTTGTAACGCTTCGCAATGCTGCTTTTCGTCGAATCGGCAAGTGTCCCAATCTGCTGAAGGAACAAATGCTTACTACTTCGGGATACAGTGACAAACCGCCGTCATTCTCACACATGCTGCGCTTTGCGGGACTTATGAAGCCTTGATGAAAGGTCAGTATGCGGATACAAAAGGAGAGGAGACATTCAGATGGGAAGCAAAAGGACGGAAATTGCCGTTGTGGGTATGGCCTGCCGTTTCCCGGGAGCCAGCGGATATGATTCATTTTGGGAAAACCTGATTCAAGGCCGCAATTCCATCTCCGAGATTCCCCCGGAACGCTGGGACTTGGAGCAGTTTTATTCGCCAAACTTGAATGACGCAGGCAAAACCTCAAGCAAATGGTGCGGGGTGGTGGAAGGAGCATATGATTTTGACCACAGCTTTTTTAACATTTCCCCGCGCGAGGCTGCGAGCATGGACCCACAGCAGCGTTTGCTCCTCGAAGATACATGGCATTGCATCGAGGATTCAGGCATTTCTCTGTCGGAGCTTCAGCAGAAGGTGACAGCTGTTTATACCGGCGTGATGACAGCGGGTTATTTGCAGCAAATGGAAGCCTCGCAGGCAGACAGTTATGCCTGTCTTGGCAATTATGAGAGCTTGCTTGCGAACCGGATATCCTACGCGTTTAATTTCAGTGGCATGAGCCTGCCGATTAATGCGGCCTGCGCTTCCTCACTCGTGGCTATTCACGAGGCGAGACGCGCCCTGATTCTGGGAGAATGTGATTATGCCTTGGCTTCTGCCGTAAATTTGAATCTCGACCCGCTCAAATATGTTTCCTTTTCCCAATCAAGAATGTTAAGCCCAACAGGGCAGTGCAAAACATTTGACCAGAGCGCGGACGGATACGTCCCGGGAGACGGGGTCGCTGTATTGCTTCTGCAGCGATTGGAGGAAGCCGTTGAGCAAGGGAATACGGTTTATGGCATCATTAAAGGCTCTGCTGTCAACCACACGGGGAAAAGTTTATCCATTACGGCACCTCGCATGGAGGCACAGCGTGATGTCATTTTAGCTGCGTGGAAGGCAGCGGATATCGATCCTCGCACCATTACCTATATCGAAGCACACGGGACTGGTACCTCGCTGGGGGACCCGATTGAGGTCGAGGCGTTAACCCAGGCATTTCGGCACTATACCCCGGATCGGTCATTCTGTAAGATCGGATCGGTTAAAACGAACATCGGTCATCTGGAGAGTGCAGCGGGCATAGCTGGTTTTATTAAAGTGATGATGATGATGAAACATCGGAAAATTCCGGCCTCTCTTCATGTGAAGACGCTGAATCCGATGATTCCTTTTTCGCGTACTCCGCTGGAGGTTGCACGAAAACAAGAGACTTGGCACAGTCAGGAGCAGGGACAGCCTTTGCGCGCAGGGATCAGTTCATTCGGTTTCGGAGGTGTAAACGCCCACATTGTGGTCGAAAACTACGAACCTGCTCCCAAACCATTTGTTCTCTCCAAGCTATCCGTCCAGCAGGATTCCAGAGAGCCATCCCGATTATTTCTGCTGTCTGCCAAGTCGGAAGCAAGCTTGCAGGAGCATGTCGCAGATTGGCAGCAGTGGTTCGACAGGCATTCCAATACAGAAGATACTCTACGGGCCATCAGCCTGTCGCTGCTTAAAGGCAGAGAGCATTTCAAATATCGGTTTGGCGGATGGGTTAACACCCAGGAAGAGCTCGGGACATTGCTGAATTCCGACTGTTACGGCAGCCCGCAAATTGGAGCATCCGCAGGGTATCTGAACATTCAGAGTCCCACATGGGAAGGATACGCCCAATTGAAATGCTCTGGACATACGTCTCAGTTATTACTGCGTAAGGCGGAAAGGCAAATCGAGGCAGCATTAAAAGCAAACGGCATGAGGGAAGAATGGGAAGACTTGATGGCAGGATATTATCAGGATACGTGGCATGAAGACCGGCGAGAGCTGTATTGTTTTATAGCTGGATATGTTCATGCTGCTTCCTTGATTCAACTGGGTTTTGCCCCTCGGTGGGTTCAGGGAACAGGAATTGGCATGCTGATTGCATGGGTCATTGGAGGTCACATTTCTGTTGAAGATATGATCTCCGTTCTGCTCAAGCAAAAGCGTGCCGAAGACGTGAGACTGTGCAGCCCCATATGGCCTGTCATGCAAGAGGGAAGCTCATCCCCAATCATGCCCTTTGCTTTTGATGATTCCTATGTACATGATTTGATTCAATCTGTACGGATCGTGGAGGAACAGGCTTACGACGGGTTCCGAGACGAATTGATGAATCGTGCGCTTCGTTTATACACGCATCAGTATACGTTCAGGAACTACATAAATGAATGGAATGACGAATGGCAGAAGAGCACGGGAACAACCATTCCATGGCAGTTGCAACCAACGCCCAACAGCAGCAATACAAGCGAATCTTCCCGTTCCATGTCGGCTGTGTTATGCATTGCAGTCATGGATGCGCTACGCAGGGTGAAACGAAAGTGGCAGCTTCAGGTATCTGAAGAGTCAGACATTCCGGCTGTACAGGAGCTGCTTGATCTTCTGGCGGATAAGGTTATTACCCGGAGAGACATTATCGAGATGTTGTTGAACGAGACAGGGGAACATCATGATCTTTCACGGATCACAGCGCAGTTGAACCAGAATTCCGGACTCATGCTGCCAGAACGCGCATACACACTTATTCGTCAGCACCAACAGCGGACAGGTGGAAAGGACAACGCAGTCCAATTTCTACATGACTTCCTTCAATCCAGTAGTGAAAATGAAAAGGATCGTAAGATACCTCTACCTCATTCAGAAAAAGCCACAGATTGGATGAAGCAGACCGGACAAGAAGCAGAGGAAGTGACCTTGGAATTACCATTTCACGAAAATGTACTGCGATTATGGCTGTCCGGCATGGAGCTCGATATGCGTCAGCTTGCGGAAGAGGAGCCTTACCAGAAAGTACGGTTGCCACGTTATGCATTTCAAAGAAAAACATTCCGTTGGTCTGCCAACTTCGGTAGAAAAGCGAAGGATTCCTTCCAAGAAACGGAAAGCAAAAAAGAACATGATCAGCTTCATCCAATGCTTCACCGCAACCTTTCGGCTAATCAGGACACAAGATTCTGTTCGGACTTTACAGGGCATGAATTCTTTCTCAACGATCATCGGGTTCGAGGGCAACGGGTACTTCCAGGTGTGGCTTATCTGGAGATGGCCCGCATGGCTTTTCACAGTGTAAACCAATCGCCTTCTTCCTCCTTTGAAGCGTTCCAGATTAAGAATGCAGCCTGGACAAGTCCGATTTTCGTGGATGATCGTCCGGTTGAGGTATCCGTTCGACTACATTACGAAGACACGGAACGGGGAATTCTGCGATATGAGATTAGTGCGGAAGGCAGCGAATCCCTAGATCGTCTGAGCTGCGGAACAGGACGCGTCGCCTTGAAATCGTTGGCCCCTGTTGATCGTCTTGATATTTCGTCTCTGATTGCAGCAATGCGAGAGGAGAGTCTGTTGGATCATGAGACCATCTATGCCTGCTTGCGAGAACAAGGGCTGGAATATGGACCAGGTCATCAGGCGATTGAGCGAATGTACATCAGTTCGGGTCAGGCTCTGGCACATCTGAACATCCCTTCCCATATAGAGCATACATTGGGCGATTATGCGTTGCACCCTAGCCTGATGGATGGGGCTTTGCAGACAGCGATGTTGTTGCTTGACGATAACGCCACCCTTCAGGATCAAGCGAAGGGAACGAATCTTCCTTTTTATATGGAAGAAATGGATTGCTTGTTACCGTGTACAGCGGAGATGTGGGTGCATGTGCGTTTCAGTGATGGTGGTCCAATGGGAGGCAATGTGGCGAGGCTGGACATGGATCTAATGGACGCTGAGGGAACCGTCTGTGTCCGGATTCGGAATTACATGTGCCGCAGCATGCCGGGAGAGACGAGGCAGCAGCAAGTGATGCAGGATGCGGAGCGGGTAACGATCACGAGGGATTTGCACGAAGATTTTCCACCTGGTACAGAGTTGTTGGCTCCTGTGTGGAGCGTGCTTCCATCGGAGAAAGACAGCAGGATTTCTTTCGAGAGCCTCAGAACGGCCCTCATTGTTGCAGAGACAGTAGAGATGAGCGGATACCTTGATGAGGTTAGACAGCACTATCCGGGAGCTTCGTTGATATTGTTGAAGCCTGGCGAAACTGTGGAGCAAACGGCCCAAAGACTGGAAAACTGCGGACAGTTTGACCATCTGGTGTGGGTCTCGGGGTTAGGCAACGCAGAAGGGAAGGATGCCAGCTCGATCACTCAGAGCCAGCAGGAAGGCGTGATTATTGTATTCAGTTTGGTCAAAAGTCTATTGCAGCTAGGGTATGACAGAATCCCTCTCCAATGGACCGTAGTTACTTTTAGTGCCATAGCCATTCATGCGCAGGATGAAGTGCATCCGCTCCATGCAAGCATACATGGCTTTCTCGGTTCTTTGGCCAAAGAATACAAAAACTGGACGTTTCGAGTCGTTGATCTGGATTTTGCAGATCGAAGTCTGCCATCGCTGAGCGGCATACCCATTGTGCCTGAGAATACATGGAGCAATCTGACTGTCTATCGGGCCAAACAGTGGCATCGCTGCGAATTGCTGCCTGTTAAGCTGCCCTCCATCCAGCAATCGGCTTATCGTCGCTGCGGCGTATATGTCGTTATAGGCGGTGCTGGCGGATTGGGTAAAGTTTGGAGCGAGTATATGATTAGTCGCTACAACGCTCAGATCATTTGGATCGGACGTACACCACTCAACCCCGATATTGCAAAAGAGCAGAAAAGGCTTGCTCTAACTGGTCCGGCTCCAGAATATATATCAGCAGATGCAGGCAGTCCTGAGGCCTTGCATGAGGCTTACAGGTTAATCAAACAACGCCATGGAGCAATTCATGGTGTTATTCATGCTGCCATTGCACTGAGAGACAGCAGTGTAATGAAAATGGACTTGTCACAATTCAATGAAGGATTATATGCAAAAGTCAACGTATGCGCGGGAATGCTCGAGGTCTTTGAGAAGGAACCCCTTGATTTTATGCTGTTTTTCTCCTCCATCAATGCGTTTGCCACACCTGCCGGGCAAAGCAATTATACGGCCGGGTGTACATTCAAGGACTCATTCGCCCAGTGGCTTCATCGTCGTCTTCAATACCCTGTTAAAACCATTAATTGGGGGTATTGGGGAAGCACCGGAACGGTGGCTTCTCCAGCTTATCGTGAGCGGATGGCCAAACAGGGCATTGGCTCGATTGAGCCTCCCGAAGCGATGACTGCGCTAGAACTGCTTCTGGCCAGTTCACTTCCTCAACTGGGACTGGTCAAAATCATTGGTGATGCAAAGCCATACGCGATCAGCGAGCAAGAATTCATGACAGTATATTAGGCATGAAACGTGTAATCCAACAGGAGGGCGAAATCATGCAAGATAATGAGCGGTTATCCTTACAGCACAAGCTGTGGAATTCATTAAACCAGATACTGATGCATGTGTTGATTGTTCAGATGGAACAGCTTGGAGATGTTAGAACGATGGCAGGAACTTCGCACTGTTCTTATCCTGGTGTGCTTCCTGCATACCAACGATGGATGGACCACACGCTTCGCATTCTTCAGCGTAACCCGGAACTCGGTGAATTCGAAAGTACCAACATTTGGTCTGATTGGGAGGAGCACAAGGAGCGCTGGATTACGCAGCCGGGAATGAGAGCAAGGGTGGAGCTCGCTGACGTGATGATCCGGGCGCTGCCCGACATTGTTACAGGCAAACAGTCCGCAACAGAGATCATGTTTCCGGGTGGCTCCATGTCAAGAGTGGAGGGAATATACAAGCAAAATTCAATTGCAGATTATTTCAATGCACTGCTTGCAGATGAAGCCATCGAGCTGATCAGGGATTTCCCCGGGCATGGCAATCGCAAGATCCGCATTCTTGAAATTGGCGCGGGAACTGGAGGAACAAGCTCCATGCTGTTTCAAAAGTTCGAGCCCTACCGTGAACTTATTCAAGAATACTGTTACACGGACGTCTCCAAATCTTTTCTGCAGCATGCAAGGAAACAATATGGGCCGTATTACCCCTACCTTACGTATAGTCTGCTCAATATTGAAGAGCCCTTGCATTCTCAGGGAATTGAAGCGGGACGATATGACCTAGTTGTGGCTACCAATGTACTGCACGCCACACGTCAGATCCGCCATACTTTGCGCAATGCCAAAGCGCTGTTGACCTTGAAAGGTAAACTGCTAATCAACGAAATTATTGAGGATTCCCTGTTTAACCACGTCACGTTTGGCTTGCTGACCGGGTGGTGGCTGTTCGAAGACGAACAGGTGCGTATTCCCGGCACGCCGCTGCTGCATCCGGATCAGTGGAAAGCGGCACTGGAGCTGGAGGGTTACTTTGACGTACAATTTCCGGCATCTACCGCCGAAGGACTGGGCCAGCAAATTATAAGAGCAGCAAGTGACGGAATGGTCCGGCAGAAACACACCTTTTCATCAGCGGCTCAGATGCTGCCCACAGCTGGAAGGCAAGAGCCTTTACAGCCACAAGAGACTATTACAGTTCAAGAACTAGAACCAGCCTTAAACGCGTTAACCCCGAAAGAGCCTGCTGTAGATGACAGGGAATTAAAACAAACATGCATGATGTATTTTCAAAAGATGATCGGTGCCATTCTGGATGTAGAACCAGAGCAGATCGATCCCGCTGAAGCTCTAGAAATGTATGGGCTGGATTCGATTCTCATCATTCAGTTAACTGAGCAGCTAAATAAGGAAATGGGAGAGCATGTGAGCAGCGTGCTCTTTTTTGAATATACAACCCTTGACGCACTGGTCAACCATTTTGTGGAAAAGCGCAGGTTTGAACTGATCTCGATGCTCGGGTTAACGGAATCGATAACAGAGCCTGAACTGAATATTGGTGAATTTTCGGCAGAAGCTGCCACTCACCTAACTGATAGTTACAAGCAGCAACGACCATCTGAGGCAACAGGTGAAGTAGCCATCATCGGGCTTGCCGGGCGTTACGCTCAGGCTGATGATATGGCTGAATTTTGGAACAATTTGATGCAGGGCAAAAATTGCATTACTGAAATACCTTCGCAACGTTGGGATTGGAGAACCCACTATCATTCAGAGAAAGGACAAAAAGGAACGTCTTATAGCAAGTGGGGAGGATTTATTCGTGGTATCTATCACTTTGATCCGTTGTTCTTCCATATTTCTCCTAAAGAGGCCGAACAAATGGACCCTCAGGAGCGGCAGTTCCTGCAAACGGTCTATGTTGCCATCGAAGATGCAGGCTATACGCCTCAGGCTCTTGCCGATGCGGGTACAGTCGGTGTATACGCAGGCGTAATGAATGGCAACTATCCTACGGGAGCTTCCTTTTGGTCCATAGCTAATCGGGTATCCTACACGTTTAATTTTACGGGGCCAAGTCTGGCCGTGGATACTGCATGCTCTTCCTCCTTGACGGCCATTCACCTGGCAATGGAAAGTCTGCGCAACGGCACCTGCGACCTAGCCATCGCAGGCGGTGTGAATCTGATCGTTGACCCGGTTCATTATGTCAGGTTGTCCGAAAAAGTCATGCTGTCTCCAGACAACGAGTGCAGTCCTTTTGGAGAGGGAGCCAACGGTTTTGTGGACGGGGAAGGTGTTGGTGCATTACTGCTCAAGCCGCTTCATCTGGCGGAGGCCGACGGGGATTTTATTTACGGCATCCTTAAAGGAAGCATGATTAATGCAGCGGGTAGAACAAAAGGGTACACCGTGCCCAATCCCGGCCAGCAGGCAAAGGTGATCAGCGAAGCCATCTCACGATCTGGAGTAGATGCCCGGACCATCAGTTATATTGAGGCACATGGCACTGGCACTGCACTGGGTGACCCGATTGAAATCGAAGGCTTGCGCAGGGCATTTGAGAAACATACAGCGGATAGACAATTTTGTGCAATCGGCTCAGTGAAGTCGAACATCGGCCATGCCGAGAGTGCAGCCGGCATCGCCGGGGTCAGCAAAATACTGTTGCAAATGCGTCACGGCTGCCTGGTGCCTTCACTGCATGCAGAGAGCAGCAACCCGAATATCCGGTTCAGTCAAACCCCATTTCACGTTCAGCAGCACATGACTCCATGGATTCGTCCCGTACTGGATACACCTGAAGGCATGCGCGAATATCCACGGATTGCGGGTATCTCCTCATTCGGGGCAGGCGGCGCCAATGCTCATGTCATTCTTGAAGAATATAGGATGGAAAACAAGGTGGACCAGAAATCGGTGATGGTAGGGGATTCCGATGCACCGGTAATGATCGTTCTATCCGCAAAAACCGAAGATCGCCTCAGGATAAAGGTGAGACAGCTTGCGCAAGCCGTTCAGGACAACGCTTATACGGACTTACATCTCGCAAGGATCGCCTACACCCTGCAAACCGGAAGAGAAGAGATGGAATGCAGATGCGCTTTCACGGCGTATACCATCAAGGAGATGCTAGGCAAATTGCAGGCGTATCTCAAGGGGGAAACGGCACATGAACAGATATTCACCGGAGAGATCGATCTTGCACGGAATGACAATCGACTTGTAGACGATGACGATATGCAGGAACTGGCAGCCAGCTGGATGCGCAAACGAAAAACGGTTCGGCTTCTGGAGCAATGGGTTCGGGGAATGAAGCTGGATTGGCAGCAGTGGTATGGGACGGTTAAACCACGGCGAATCAGCCTGCCGGGATACCCTTTTGCGGAAGAACATTACATGATACCTTCTTTATCCTCCTCATCGGGGAATGAAGGTTTTGAAACCAAGAACGTCGTAGCGCCAAGCCAGACAGAATGGCTGCATCCGCTGCTGCATAAAAACACCAGTTATTTGGGCAGTCAGCGGTTTAGCTCACGTTTTACCGGAAAAGAATCATTTCTGCGTGATCATCAAGTAAGAGGAGTGAGCATATTACCCGGAGCGGCTCATCTGGAGATGGTTGCAGCAGCTCTGCGGCATTCCCTGCCGCCCGAAGAACATAACAGACAGCAAAACGGCAACGATCATATTCGTCTGCATGATCTGGTATGGCTGAATCCAGCTTCTGTAGAGGATCAGCTGTTGTCTGTACATCTTGAATTGCAGGCCGAGCGACACCAGCAGGGGTACCGATTTGAAATTACGAGCAATGCGAAAGCGGAGGCTCCATCTGTATTATGCAGCCAAGGATTTGTTTCCCTAATCCGCTCCACAGGGGACACGCCTCTATTCCAACCTGCTGATTGGCATGAGCGTCATGGCAACAAGATTGTTCCATCTGAGAAAGGTTATCGATTTTTTTCTCGTATAGGTCTGGTTTATGGAAGCACTCACCGCTGTATCTCACATTTATATACAGGACAGCACAGCGTTATGGCACGATTAGTCATGCCCATGACGGGTACAGAAAGCCTGGAGGAATACGGACTCCACCCATCCATGCTAGATTCAGCTTTTCAGGCATGTCTTGCACTTGCTATGGATATGAGCCAGGAAGAAGAAGGTCTTTCGCCTGAGCCCTGGCTGCCATATGCACTGCAACAAGCGGAGATTTACAGACCATGTTCTTCTGTGATGTGGGTAGAAGTCCGTTATACCGCGGGCAGTGGTCCTGGGAATTCCATGCCTCGTTATGACCTCACGCTCTATAGTGAGGATGGATTGATTTGCGCGAAGTTTGAAGGTTTGGCGTTACGGAAGTGGTCTGCAGCGCCCCAATCCCAGCAGGATTGGACCGGAGAGGAAGCTGCCTTGACTAACCAGTTCGGGGATCATTTAAATAATCTGCATGCACTGGAGCCCTGGACACGAGATCTGACCATGTCGGCGGCAGCGGCAACATCCGAAAATGATGCTAAATTGGCTGTTCTTACAACAGTGTGGGCCCCATTAGAGCAGCAATCAGTAAATGAAGGCATTCCCAACACTGAGGTGTATCCGACGGAAAGACTTCTAATTCTCTGCGAAAATGCCGACATGAACATCCGTTTCCCGAGAGGCGATGCTTTTCGGCAGATTGTCTTTCCGAGACAGCCATCTGTGGCACAGATGGTGGATATGCTTGCGGCCGAAGGAGATTGCGATCATATGATCTGGCTTTGTCGCCCTGGACCGTCCGAGAATCGCATGACAGAAACAATCAGGGAAGAACAGGAAAGCTTCGTACCCGAACTTACTCGTTTCTTCAGGTTTGTCAAAAGCCTTCTGCACCTGGGATACGGCTCCAGAAGTCTTCACCTCACAGTCATTACAACGAATGCTCAAGCGCTTTCCTTCGATGATACCATCGACCCGGACCAGGCAGCTATTCATGGGTTGACGGGTTCACTTGCTAAGGAATATGCCCATTGGGCCATTCGCGTCATTGATATGAATGGGGGCGAAATTCTCCCAATGGATGCTATTGAAGATATGACCCCGGACCCCCACGGAAACGCATATGTGTGGAGGGATCAGGAATGGTATCGTCAGGAATTAGTGCCTGTAGAATACGATTCCGTTCCACTAGCCGCTTATCGGCAGGGAGGGGTCTATTTGGTTATTGGCGGAGCCGGAGGAATTGGCGAAGTCTGGACACGTTATATGATTGCGACCTACAACGCCCAGGTGATCTGGCTAGGAAGAAGCCCCATGAGTCCCGAGATTCGCCGTGAAATCGAACAGTTGGGCCTATTGGGGCCGGAGCCCCTTTATATCCAGGCAGACGCTTCGCTCCCCGGTCGTCTGGAACAGGCTTATGAGTCTGTCATAAAGCGGTTTGGACAGGTGAATGGAATAATCCACTCTGCACTAGTGTTGTCTGACAGAAGCCTGGCGCGTATGGATGAGGAGACTTTCAACAACGTGCTGTCTGCCAAAGTTCAAATTAGTGAACAAGTGAATGCATTAATGAGTCGGCTTCGGAAGCAACCCGATTTTGTCTTGTTTTTCTCTTCGCTGAACTCCTTGATGAAACTGCCAGGTCAGGGCAACTATGTAGCTGCCTGCTGTTATGCCGATGCCCTGGCCTCGCAGATGAACAGGAAATGGCCTGGACGGATTAAAGTGGTCAACTGGGGATATTGGGGCAGCGTCGGTTCGGTCGTATCTGAGCAGGTAAGGCAAAGCATGCATCAGAAAGGCATTGGTTCTATCGAAGCTGAGGAAGCCCATCCCATTCTGGAATGGCTGATGTCAGGTTCCCTGCAACAGGCCGTCATACTCAAGATGACCCGCAAACCCGAAATGCTTGTATTAAATGAAAATCAAATGTTAACGGTATATCGTTAGATCAAGTGCACATTGACCGATATGCAAAGGGAGTGTAGTAGATGATCATTACAGAACATATGGATTCGGTTCAGGAGCAGATGAGCAGCATCGAACGGCTTCTTATTCGGTTATTATGGGGGCAGCTGCACAATGCGGGATGTATGGACGAACATTTTGTGTTTGAAAAAACGGTTCGCCCATTCTATCAGAAATGGCTGATCGAAAGTCGCCTGATGCTTGCCGAATATGCCCAGGAGTTGCCTGGTCCGGTTGAAAGCCTCCAATTAGAAGAGAATGCGGCATGGGCCCGGTTATCCTGGGAGGAATGGGAGCGCAGACTTCCGGGCTGGATCTCGCATCCCGATGTGCGCGCTTATGCGAGATTGGCCGATTCGATGATTCGTGCTCTTCCGGACATTCTCAAAGGACATAAGGCCGCTACCGAGGTGATGTTTCCCGACTCGTCGATGCATATGGTTGAAGGTATTTATAAACATCATGCCATTGCCGATTATTTCAACGGAACTCTTGCGGAACAGGCACTGAGCGTAATCAATGAATTTACGTCCGAGATAACAGGACACAGGAAAATAAGCATTCTGGAAATCGGCGCCGGTACGGGAGGCACAAGCGAAGTCGTTTTTGAAAAGTTAAAACCTGTCGCACACAAGATACAGGAATACTGTTATTCCGATATATCCCGTGCCTTTCTTATGCATGCTGAACAACAGTATGGCCCCTCGGTACCCTATTTGACATACAAAATTGCCGATTTGAAAATTCCTTTTACCGAGCAAGGCATCGAACCGGGTAGGTATGATCTCATTATTGCGAGCAACGTACTGCATACCACCCCGGATATCCGAGACACACTTCGCATGATCAAGGCATCACTCAAAAAGGATGGACAATTGCTGTTAAACGAGATTACGCGCAAAACCGTAATAAATCACCTGACCTTCGGACTGCTGGAGGGTTGGTGGCAGTACAAGGATGAGAATGTCCGCATCCCGGGGTGTCCGGCGTTGTCGGCCGCAAACTGGAGAAAGATGCTTCAGCGGGAAGGCTATCATTCCGTTCATTACCCGTCAGCACAGGCAGACCGCTATGGACAGCACATCATTGCCGCCAAAAGTGACGGTATCGTCATTCGCGCTAACGGTTCTGCACCTGTTGTTAAGGACGTTTTTCAACCCAGTCGTCCTGCCGATATCGTACACCAGAACGAATCATTCGATGAACAGGAGCAGCCCGCTGCGAATCATGGGATCATCACTGCGGAGATGACTGAACAATTTGTGAAAAAGGCGATCTGTGAAAGCATCGCGGAGGACCTGAAGATGGAGCAGTCCAGAATCCAGAACAATCGCAGCTTCTCGGACTATGGCGTCGATTCCATTATTGCCGTCCATCTGGTCAACGTGCTTAATCAGAAGTGCAAACTGACCTTGCAAACGACCGTGCTGTTCGACTATAACAATGTGGATCGTCTGGCAGAACACATTTTACAGGAATACGGAAAAACGATTGAATCGCTGCTTTTTCAGAGTCAGACTTGGGGGTCAGAACCGGTAGCTGCAATAGCATCAGATAAAACGACAACCATTTTTCCGGGCACATCACTGCCTTCCACATCTGTCAATGATGAATCGACTCCCTTTGCGAACAGCAACGTGGAAGCACCTAATACTCAAATGAATGTCAAAATTTCGGGTTCTTATTTTTATCGGACACATATTGAAAGCCCCTCGGAGATCAACGATCTTCAGCTTCATCAGACCCTTGTGCAGGAGTTGCGGCCTGACGAAGTGCGCATTTCGGTCAGAGCGTTTTCCCTGAATTTTGGGGATTTGCTCTGTATTCGGGGTCTGTATCCGACCATGCCGCCGTATCCTTTTACACCAGGCTTTGAGGCAGCAGGTATTGTAGTCGAAACAGGGGCCTCCGTTACAACGGTAAAAACCGGCGATGAGGTAGTGTTCTATGCAGATGCCTCTCTCGGAGCGCATGCCACCGCTATTACGTGTAAAGCAGAGCAAGTGTTTGCCAAACCTGATCGGCTTACTCATGAGGAAGCTTGCTCGCTGCCCGTCGTAGCCATGACCGTCATTGCCGCCTTCCGCAAAGCCAATATTCAACCCGGCGAACGGGTCTTGATCCAAACGGCAACCGGAGGTGTCGGACTTGTAGCCATTCAGCTTGCCCGCCATCTTGGTGCAGAAATTTTCGCCACGGCCAGCATGCAGCACAAGCTTGATTATTTGCGGGAAATGGGCGCCAGCTATGTAATCAACTATGCCACTACGGACTTTGAACAGGAAGTACAACGGCTCACGAACGGAGAAGGGGTACATGTCATTCTAAATACCCTCCCAGGCGAGGCGCTGCAAAAAGGATTAAACTGTCTTGCGCGGAACGGAAGATACATCGAGATCGCGATGACAGCTCTCAAAAGCGCCCATGCAGTCAACCTGTCGGGACTCAATCACAATCAGAGCTTCTACAGTCTGGATCTGCGCAAGCTGGGCATGGAGCAACCCGAAATGCTCGCGGAATACAGGCAAGAGATGATGCATTGGGTAGAAGAAGGGGTCATCCGTCCCCTGATCGGTCAGACATTCCCGATGGACAGATTGCAGGAAGCCTACCGCTGCATGGATCAACGAAAAAATATCGGAAAAATTGTCATTAACGTGCCGGAATATATGCGCTATCAGTCTGCCGCTGCCGCTCTTCCAGCTGATTCAGCTGATGTCACCACCCGAGTCCGGATTGAAAGTGAAGGAAACAAAAGCGAAGAGCTGACAACGTATGAGCCGGTGGCGATCATTGGCATGAGCGGCCGATTTGCGGGTTCGCGCGACGTAGCGGAATTGTGGGAGCATCTCGAAAAGGGAGATGACCTGATCCAACGCGAACAGCGCTGGAATCTTGCCAAGCATTATGGAGCGGATGTTTCCTTTTGCGACCAGGGCAGCTTTTTGGATAACATTCAAGCGTTTGATCCACTCTTTTTTAACATTTCCGGGCAAGAAGCGGCCTACATGGACCCTCAGCAACGGATTTTTCTGGAGGAAGCCTGGAGAACGTTCGAGGATGCCGGTTATGCCGGCGTCTCGATGCAGGGTCGTAAATGCGGCGTATACGTAGGCTGTACGGAAATGGATTATGGACAGCTGGTGGGTGAACAGCCTCCGGCTCAGTCGTTCTGGGGGAAAGCCGGGTCCATCATTCCAGCCAGGATTGCCTATTATCTCGATTTGAAAGGTCCTGCCATTGCGGTAGATACCGCCTGCTCCAGCTCGTTGGTGGCGATTCATCTGGCGTGTCAGTCACTGTGGGCGAGGGAAACAGAAATGGCGCTTGCGGGCGGGGTGTTTATTCAATCGACTCCCCAGTTCTATATGGATGCCAACCGTGCCGGCATGTTATCAACCACCGGGCGATGTCATACGTTTGATGAACGGGCAGACGGTTTTGTGCCAGGAGAAGGAGCTGGAGCGGTTCTGCTGAAACGACTCAGTGATGCTGTACGTGATGGAGATCACATACATGGCGTAATTCGCGGAACAGGCATCAATCAGGATGGTACGACCAACGGAATCACTGCACCAAGCGCGAAATCGCAGACTGCTCTGGAGAAACAGGTTTATGATCGCTTCGGTATCGATCCGGCCAGCATTCAGCTGGTAGAGGCGCATGGAACCGGAACCCGGCTCGGGGACCCGATCGAGTTCCAGGCGCTCACTAACGCATTTTCGTCATATACGGATCAGAAGCAATACTGTGCGCTGGGCTCCATCAAAACCAATATCGGGCATCTGGCAACCGCAGCGGGCATTGCCGGATTGATCAAGGTTTTGCTTTCCTTGCGTCACAAGCACATTCCAGCTTCGCTGCATATGGAAAAAGCTAATCCCAACATTGCGTTTGGCGACAGCCCTTTTTATGTCAATACGGAGACCAAGCCATGGGACACCGAAAAAGGCCAGAGGAGAAGGGCCGCGATCAGTTCATTTGGATTCAGCGGAACCAATGCCCATATGGTCATTGAAGAGGCACCCCCGCGTCCGGCTGCCAGCTCCGACCTGCGGCCCGGATATCTGATTGCACTGTCAGCCCGTACTGCGGAACAATTACGTCAGCAAGCTGAGCAGCTTGTGTCCTATGCGAAGGAAAACTCCGCGGCGGGAAGTCTGCACATGAGTTATACCTTACTTACAGGCAGACCTCACTTGGCCCATCGGATGATCTGCATTGCCCGCAACGGGGAGCAACTTGCAGATCAGTTGAGTGAGTGGCTTGCAAAAGGGGAGAGCAGTTCAGTAACCAGCGGATTCGTTAATCGAAACGAACTACGCGGCAACGCCTCGTTGAAGCGATACGCCGCCGAATGTATACGGCAATGCCGGGAAACGGAGGATTCCTCTGTTTATCTGGAGCATTTGTCAGCCCTCTGCGAAATGTATGTCCAAGGCTACGATCTTTCTTTCGACAAGCTGTTTCCAATCTCTGCACAGCGTATCCCGCTCCCGACTTACCCCTTTGCAGGGGACGATTACTGGGTACCGGCACGTGAAGATACTCAGCGGGTTAAACAGCCGTCGAGTGCCAAACAGGCTTTTGGAACAGTGCTGCATCCACTTGTTCACAGAAACACATCCAGTGTAAAGCAATTGCAATATTCGTCCACTTTCAGCGGTCAGGAATTCTTTTTCAAGGATCACTTGGTGAAGGGGATGAAGGTGCTTCCGGGTGTAGCTCATTTGGAGTGGGTATGCTTTGCAGCAGATACGGCATGGGGTGATTTCTCGGATTCGAGGATGATTCGCTTGAGAAACGTGATCTGGTCTGCCCCGTTAATTCTGAATGAAACATCAGCGTCCTATGCCATCCGTTTTCGTCCTGTCGAGCAGACAGAGGGAGACGAAACGATGCACTTTGAAATTTGTCAAGAGCAGGGGAAGGAAAGCGATCAACATACACAGGTATACAGTCAGGGCCAAGTCATGCTTGCCAAGCTTCCGGTTCAGATGGAACGGGATATTCAAACCGAACTTGCAGCCTGCATACCCAGCCCGATCCATGCCGAAGCATTCTACGCTGTCTCCGCTCAAACTGGCATCGTCCTTGGGCCGGGCTTACGCGGGATACAGTCCGTATATGTTGGGCAGGATCGTGTCATAGCACACTTGTCACTCCCGCAATCCCTGACCGCTTCGGGTGAAGAATATATTCTTCATCCCAGCTTGATGGACTCGGCACTTCAGGTCACCATCGGATATCTGCTCGGCATTGTGACGGACCAGGCTGCCTCCGGCAGGCCTGCGCTGCCGTTCGCGCTAGAGCAGTTGGATATTCTGGGCCCCTGCACAGCGGAGATGTGGGCGGTTGCCGCGTACAGTTCAGGAAACAGCCGGGACAGCAAAATTCACAAGCTGGATGTAGATCTGTGCGACATGGACGGAGTGGTACGTATACGCATGACCGGATTCACGCCGCGTGTTCTGGAGAAAGATTTCGATACACAGAAGGAAGAAAACGTGAGGCCGATTCTAATGGCGCCGGAATGGAAGCCGCTTGAGATCTCGTCCGACCAATCAACCGCTAAGTACAACAGTCATCTGATCTTGATTTCGGATCATTTTACAGGGCAGCTATCTTCATTGCGTGATGCGTTTCCTCATGCTCGCTGCGAACGACTGGCAACGGACACATTTGCATCCGCTGAGCGATTTGAGCAAAATATTGCATTGCTGCACCCGCTTGCAAGCTTTTTTACTGAATCAGCTGCACACCTGCTCGAAGAAATTAGACAAATGGTGAACACGGAAACCGGAAGCACACTTATTCAGCTCGTTATTCCTTTCGAGGAAGAGGGACAGGGCGGACTGCTCAATGGTCTTGGCGGAATGCTATTGACGGCTTCTAGAGAGCATCGACAGTTGACATGTCAGCTCATTCAGCTGCACTCCTCCATACAAACAGGAGAACTGATCGATAAAATGGCTTCTGAGAGCCGTCATTCAGAAAACGTAATTGCCCGCTATCCGGCTTCCGGCATCAGGCAGACAAGAGTCTGGCATGAGCTGTCTGCTCACTCCGCTGGCAATTCATTGTCCTGGAAAGACGGTGGAGTATATCTGATAACCGGAGGCATCGGCGGAATCGGATTAGCTTTGACACGTACGCTTGTCAGTCAGATCAGGAATGCCACGATTCTGTTAAACGGCCGTTCGACTCCAAACGCCGAGCAGCAGGCCCATCTTCAACAGCTTCAGTTGAACGGAAATCACGTAGTTTATAGGAAAGCGGACATCACTTCCCGTGAAGCAGTTCAGAGACTGGTACAGGAAATTCAGTCTGATTACGGTGAACTGAACGGCATTATTCATGCGGCAGGTGTCGTGAAAGATCGTGGCTTACGGCTCAAAGATTCAAAAGAACTCCGATCCGTCCTAGCTCCCAAAGTGGACGGCACGATATGGATCGATGAATCGACCGCCCACATGGCGCTCGATTTTTTTGTCCTGTTCTCTTCGCTCGCTGCTGTGACCGGCAATCCGGGTCAAGCGGATTACGCCTGTGCGAATGCTTTTATGGATGCCTACGCCACATACCGAGATGTGCTGGTTCGGAACGGACAGCGTAGCGGCAAAACGCTCGCAATCAACTGGCCGCTCTGGAGGGAAGGACGCATGCAACCAGGGGTAGCAGCGGAACAGAAAATTCGCCGCCAATGGGGAATGCGCCCGATGGACACCTCGATCGGAATCAAACTGCTGCATATGGCCATGAACAGCGGTTCATCCCAAGTGCTGGCTTTTTACGGTGAACCGGACGTATTTCTGTCAGGTGTGATGTCTGATTCCGCAGGTTTGGTGGATCAGCCGTCGATATGGAACGTGTCAACAGCTCCTTCACAATCCATGACGTCTGTTGCCGTCCCAAGCGACATTCCTGAGTCGCAAAAACGAACATGGCCGACAGAAGATGAGCGAAAACGGCTGCTCGTTTCCAGAGTCCAAGACGCTTTAACGGATCATATGTCAGAGTTGCTGCAGGTAAACCGGACCGACATCTTTCCAGATGTCGAATTTGGCGAATATGGATTCGATTCCATTTCGTTTACCGATTTCGCCGGTATTCTTAATGAGCACTATGCGCTTAAACTTACACCTACTGTTTTCTTTGAGCACTCCACCTTAAGGTCTTTAACAGGACATCTTGTCGGAGCCTATCCGAAACAGTGGGATACACTTTTGCCTGAGAAGCACATTGACACCGTGGGACTGCATGCTGATGACTCATCACAGGAGAATGAAACAGAAGGTGTCTCCTCTAATCTGCTCGGACAGGTGGAACAGGCTGATTCGCTTTCGATCCGTAACCCATATCCATTTCCGAAGGAAACGGAAGATTCCTCTGAGCAGAAAGAACAAATGGGAGGTTCAGTATCCTCCTCCGAACGCCATCGAGAATCCAGCCTGCCTGAATCCGATCATCAAAATCATAAGGCACCGGAACCCATCGCCATTATTGGCATGAGCGGCCGTTTTCCGATGGCGAAGGACATTGATGCATTATGGGATAACCTGCTTCAGGGACGGGATTGCATCTCAGAAATTCCACCAGATCGGTGGGACTGGAGAGCCTATTACGGAGATCCCGATCAGGCTCATAACAAAACCAACATCAAATGGGGCGGATTTATGGAGGGTGTCGCCGAATTTGATCCTGGCTTCTTTGGCATTTCCCCGCGTGAAGCGGAATTGATGGACCCGCAGCAGCGGCTTTTGATGATGTATGCCTGGAAAGCAATTGAAGATGCGGGTTATGCACCACCAAGCTTGTCCGGTTCACGAATGGGCATTTTTGTTGGCACTGCGAGCAGCGGGTATCATCGTCTGTTGGCACAGGCGGATACCGTAATCGAAGGATATACTTCCACAGGCCATGTGGCTTCCGTAGGTCCTAACCGAATGAGCTTTTTCCTGAATGTACACGGTCCAAGTGAACCCGTGGAGACGGCATGCTCCAGTTCGCTGGTGGCACTTCATAGGGCTGTTCAGGCGATACGAAATGGAGACTGTGATACTGCTATCGTGGGTGGAGTTAATACCATTCTGGACCCGGACTATCATATCAGTTTCAATAAAGCGGGTATGCTGAGTCCAGATGGACGTTGTAAAACGTTCTCCGATGAGGTTAACGGATATGTACGCGGAGAAGGCGTTGGCATGATCTTTTTGAAAGGGTTACGGGCCGCTGAGCAAGCAGGTGACCACATATATGGCCTGATTCGTGCTACGGATGAAAATCATGGTGGACGGGCTGCATCGCTCACCGCACCGAATCCGCGAGCACAGGCCGACTTAATTAAATCCGCATATTCAAAGGCTGGCGTGCACCCTTCTACCATAGGATACATTGAGGCTCACGGAACAGGCACGCCTCTTGGTGATCCCATTGAAATTAATGGCTTGAAGATCGCGTTTCAGGAGACTCTTGCAACTGCGGAACCCAATCTGACAACCTCATCCTCCTGCGGACTGGGTTCCATCAAAACCAACATTGGACATCTGGAACTTGCTGCGGGCATTGCCGGGGTCATTAAGGTACTGCTGCAAATGAAGTACAAAACGCTCGTGAAGACAGTTCATTATGAGAGACCTAACCCTTACATTCAATTGGAAGGAAGTCCTTTTTACATCGTCGATGAAAATAAAGCATGGGAAGCGCTCGATGACTCTGCTGGCAGAACGCTACCAAGACGTGCAGGAGTGAGTTCCTTCGGATTCGGAGGCGTAAACGCACACGTGCTGCTTGAAGAGTATATTCCGGTTGAATCGGTAGCCAATTCTGATAGGACCCTTCATCCAGCTCACGGGGACTCAATGAACAAAGCTACTTCGGTATGCATCGTACTGTCAGCCAAAACCGAAGAAAGACTTCAGGAACAGGCTCGGCAATTGCTGGCGGTGTTGCAATCGGGACGATATGAGGATCGTCATCTGCCTCAGCTCGCGTACACACTTCAGACAGGGCGTGCGGCGATGGAAGAGCGACTGGCTTTGGTGGCAACTTCCATTGCTGAAATAGAAGACCGGCTGGACGCTTATATTCATGATCCACAGAAGGCTGACAACATCTATCGAGGCAAAATAAAGTCCCACAGAGCCTCCATCGCTGCACTGGCAGAGGATGCAGATATGCAGGAAACGGTAAAAAGCTGGGTCCGCAAACGCAAGTATGGACAGCTGCTGGATCTTTGGGCGAAGGGGCTTGAGGTTCCGTGGTCTGAAGGTTACATGGGAAGAACACCCCAGCGAATCAGTCTGCCCACGTATCCGTTTGCCACAAAACGTTATTGGGTGCCTGAACAGAAAGAGCAAAAATCGGGACAACCTGTACCGACATCTTATCTTCACCCGCTTCTCCAGCGAAATACATCGGATCTGCAAGGGATTCGTTTCAGTTCGGAGTGGAGCGGACAGGAATTTTTTCTGAACGATCATGTCATTCACAATCGTAAAATCATGCCAGGGGCCGCCTGCCTCGAAATGGCCAGGGCAGCGCTGGAACAGGTTATTCCGACAGATACATCCCGGCAGGACAGGGTTATTGTTTTTCGCGACATCTACTGGACTGTGCCGCTGGGGATGGAACTGCATTCAGTCACACCGAGCAGGCTCCAGGCGCAATTGGGATTGACTCCGCTGGACACAGGTGAGATCCGTTATGAAATAACCAGCGGGGAAAACAACCAGAGAACCGTACAATCCGAACCATCCAAACGAAATGTACATCATATAGGAACGATTTCGACGTCCACTCGTCAAGCAGCTTCCTATCCAACGATCGATCTGGAATCCTTACTGTTGCAATACGGAAAACAAACGATGATGGCTGCTGAATGTTACCGTTTCTTTGAGCAGTCCGGCCTGTTTTATGGACCGGGTCATCAGGGGATTCAGCGTCTTCATATTGGAGAGGGGCAAGTCATCGCACAATTGAAACTGCCGCCATCTCTTGCATCCACGGCTGAGGAGTACGGTCTGCATCCGGCTCTGGTGGATTCAGCTATACAGGCATGCATCGGATTGCCGCAATTCAAGGAAGGGGGAGTTACACCTTTTTCCTTGGATCAGGCTGTAATCTATCGAGACTGCCCGGATTCCGTCTGGGCATGGGTGCGTCTTTTGCCGGAACAGGATTCTTCCGGAACGGCTAGCAAAGTGCAGATCGATCTATGTGACGACCAGGGAAAAATAGTCCTGCAATTCATAGGGCTGACGATTTTGCACAGACCGTACCCTGGGGAACCATCCGGCGTTATTCAGGAAGAGTACAATACATTTGCGAAGCCAATACCGTATGAAACCATAGCTTACGCCACCTCGGAGAAGCAGACACTGACACAGATTCCACTCTCGGGAGCGATGACTTATGCGCCAAGTTGGAGAGAAGTATCGACCAATCCCGATGTAACCCAACCTATGTCCATGTCTTTCGGTGGTTCGGGGATTATCGTAGGTGGGACGTCGAGGCAGCAGGACGTTATTCAGCAATGGCATCCCGACCTGCGACCTGTTGCGGTTGAAGGGGATGCACTAGAAACAAAACTAGAACTCGAGCTAAAGCGCCATGGCGTAATCAGACGTCTGGTCTGGATTGTGCCGCCCTCAAGCATCGTTCACGGACCGGAGCATGCTGTGGAAGTGATAAATGAGCAGAACCAGGGATTGTTTCAGACATTTCTCCTCATTAAAGTCTTGATGAATCTGGGCTACGACGCACGCAGACTCGATCTGACCATCATAACGGAGAGGGCCTGCAACGTATTGGCTGGAGAAGCCATCTATCCTGCGCACGCCGGAATTAGCGGACTGGCAGGTTCCCTCGCCAAAGAAATGCCGGATTGGAGGGTCTGCCATCTGGATGTGGATGATGTCCATGACATCGGAGCGCATCCCGAACGCCATTTTCCAGGGATATGGGATGGGAATACGCGCGCCTGGCGGAATGGAAAAGGGTATGAAAGTATACTTGTGAACGTCTGCTCTATGGGTGACTCGCATGAAGCATTCAGAAAAAATGGCGTCTACGTCGTTATTGGCGGTGCGGGCGGCATTGGGGAAGCATGGAGTGAATATCTGATTCGGCGCTATCAGGCGCGGCTTATCTGGATTGGCCGAAGAGCGGTCGATGCACGGATCGGAGAGCTATGCAGACGCCTTGGTGAATTGGGAACCGAACCGCTGTATATTTCTGCGGATGCAGCCGACAAGCATAGCTTGCAGGAGGCATACCGCCAGATCAGATCATTGGCCCCAGCCATTCACGGGGTCGTGCATGCTGCCGTAGGTCTGATGGATCAAAGTCTGTCTCAGATGACTCCAGATTATTTCCGCAATGTATTGTCTTCCAAGCTGGATGCCAGTATGAACATGATGAACATTTTTGGACAGGAGCCTCTGGATTTCATGCTGTTTTTCTCTTCCATGAGCTCGTTCACCACACCAGCTGGACAAGCCGGATATGCCGCCGGATGTGCCTTTATCGATGGCATGAGTGCTGCAGCACAATCCTGGAAATTCCCTGTAAAAGTGATGAATTGGGGTTACTGGGCTGAGACCGGCATCGCCAGTCAGGTGCCTGCCGCTTTCAAGCAAAGACTGAATCAGTCGGGAATTGGCTCCATACATCCTGAGGATGCCATGCGGGCGTTGGAACTGCTGATGGCAGGCGGCAAGCATCAGCTGGCGTTCATTCAGACGGACAAGCCAGGGGCAGTGGAAGGCACAGCGTCTGATCGTATGTTTATGGTAGCGCCTGAAGCGAAGCAAGTAGGACGCCATCAGCTCAGGAATCGAATTTCTGGGCAACAGCTCAACGTGAAGCCGCTTCAACAAAAGTGGACCGCCTTTAACGATGAATTCGAATCCATGCTGGCCGGACTGCTGTCGATTCAGTTGCAGCAGATGGCCTCAGCTGATTCGGCAAACCGTCCTATTGCCATCTATGATCGCTGGATGAAGGAAAGCAGAAAGCGCTTAGAACAGTATACGTTGTCGGATGAGTCTCTTGCTTCTGACTCGATGTGGTCGGCATGGGACCAGCGTATGAAGCACTGGCTGCTGGACCCGGATTTTGCGCCACAGGTTAAGTTAGTCGACCAGATGATACGCAGCCTGCCGGAGATTGTCAGAGGAGAACTGGCTGCCACTAATATCATGTTCCCCGACGGAGCGATGGATATGGTGCAGAATATTTACAAGCATAATTCAGCAGCAGACTATTTCAACGGAATACTGGCCGATACCGCCGCAGCGTACCTTGCCGAGCGGCTTGAATCCAATCCACAGGCCAGCTTGCGTATTCTTGAAATCGGTGCCGGGACAGGAGGAACGACGGAAAAGGTGCTTGAGCGGATAAAACCCTTTGCCGCCTCTATTGCGGAGTATGCATACACCGACATCTCAAGAGCATTTCTGCTGCATGGAGAAAAGATCTATGGGGAGAATCATCCTTATCTGAACTGCACCATGCTGGATATCGAAAAACCTCCTGCCGAACAATCCTATGATCTGGGGAGTTATGATCTGGTCATCGCAGCCAATGTTCTTCATGCTACCCGGAACATCAGACGCACCTTGGGTCACGTACACTATCTGTTAAAACAAAACGGCCTGCTTCTGCTGAATGAATTGACCCACAGCTCGCTGTTTAGCCACCTGACATTTGGTTTGCTGGAAGGCTGGTGGCTGTATGAAGATGATGATATCCGTATCGGGGGCTCCCCTGTTCTTGGCAAACAGCAATGGCAGAAGACGCTACAAGAGACCGGGTTTGGACAGGCAATGATGCCAGCCGAACCAGGTGAGAGTCTTGGGCAGCAAATCATCACCGCCTTCAGTGACGGGTATATATCCATGGCCATACCTCCTGCGGAGGCCAGGTCGAATCATAAGCAGATTTCTTCTGAAAACATATCGCTCATGAACAAGGAAAAAATGCAGATAGAACAACAGTCGGAGTCAGAACTTGATTCCGATCAGATGTGGCAGGCCAGCCTGACATTTTTCAAACGTCTGGTCGGAGAGGTTATTCGGATGTCACCTGAACATATCGATGAGTCCGAACCGTTGGAGGCTTACGGCATCGACTCCATTCTCATTGTTCAACTCACGAATCAGTTGCGCAAACATTTTGGCGGCGTGAACACCACGCTGTTTTTTGAGCACAAAACACTTGCATCATTAATTCATTATTTTATGAAACAGCACAGAGTGGAGCTGTTGGCGGCGGCTCTACCGAATCTGCCTGAAAAAGAGCCGGAACAAACGCGCGAATCCCTTATTCAGCCAACCGTTTTGGCAGTGGAAATGACGATGCAGGAGCCTGTTTTAGATCCGGCAAAAAATGTACCCATGACGGCATCTCTTAACTTGGCTGCCAATGAACCGATTGCCATTATTGGCATAAGCGGCAAATATCCGCAGGCAGATAATCTGGAGCAATTTTGGGACAACCTGATTGCAGGCAAGGACTGCATCACGGAAATTCCGGAAGAACGCTGGTCACTTGAAGGATTCTATGAACCGGATCGCAAGGAAGCCGCGCGCAAAGGCAAAAGCTACAGCAAATGGGGCGGCTTCATTGAAGGATACGCCGATTTTGATCCGCTGTTCTTCCAGCTCTCTCCCCGAGAGGTCATGAACATGGACCCGCAGGAAAGGCTCTTTTTGCAAACCGTATGGGAAGCGCTTGAAGACTCGGGCTATACAAGGGAACAGATGGATCGACAGTACAATGGAAAAGTGGGGGTCTTTGCGGGCATTACCAAAAGCGGCTTCAACCTCTACGGCCCGCCACTATGGAATGAAGGGAGTGTATGGTTCCCGCAGACCTCGTTCAGTTCGGTCGCAAACCGGGTTTCCTATTTGCTGAACCTCCATGGGCCCAGCATGCCGGTGGATACGATGTGCTCCTCTTCACTCACGGCTATCCATGAAGCATGTGAAAGCATTCGCCGCGGTGAATGTGAGGCAGCGATTGCAGGCGGGGTGAACCTGTATCTGCATCCTTCAAGCTATGTTGCCTTGTGTGCCCAGCAGATGCTGGCAGCTGACGGTAAATGCAAAAGCTTCGCTCAGGAGGCGGACGGTTTTGTACCCGGGGAAGGCGTGGGGGTGGTTATCCTGAAACAGCTGTCCAAAGCGGTTGAAGATGGCGATCAGATCCATGCGGTCATTCGCGGAACCCACATTAACCATGGCGGCAAAACGAATGGCTATATGGTTCCCAATCCTGCAGCCCAGGGAGACCTGATTCGGGAGACGATCAACAAGGCAGGCATTGATGCCCGCTGGATCAGCTATATTGAAGCTCATGGAACCGGGACAAGCCTGGGAGATCCGATTGAAATGGCTGGACTTGCCCGTGCGTTCCGCCAGGATACGCAGGATAAAGGATACTGCTCCATCGGCTCACTGAAAAGCAACGTTGGACATATGGAATCGGCGGCCGGAATTGGCGGACTCACCAAGATTATCCTTCAGTTGAAACATGGTCAGATTGCACCCAGTCTGCATGCCGAAGAGCTGAACAGAGAAATTGACTTCAAGAACACGCCGTTTATCGTACAGCAGAAGGCGAGCGATTGGTTAAGACCGATGGTTGAGGTGGACGGACAGATACGGGAAATACCGCGCATTGCTGGTGTATCCTCATTTGGCGCTGGGGGCGCAAACGCACATGTAATCGTTGAAGAATATATTCCTGCTCCTGCTCAACATTCTTTTCCTGTGATAGAAAGCTCTTCTGGCAGGAAAGAACGTAACTCGGAGCAACCGGTAATGATCGTTTTGTCTGCCCAAAATGAAGAAAGGCTGGTTGCTGTGGCGGAGAAACTTCTACTATACATTAGCCGCCGAACATTGGATGATCAGGTGCTAGATAAGCTGGCCTATACACTTCAAACCGGCAGAGAGGCAATGGAAGAACGTTTGGCTTTTACAGCAAGCACAATACATGAACTGATCGCTAGACTGGTTACCATTCAAACCGAAAAGTTAAAGCAAGCCATTCCGTGGATGTACAGAGGACGGGTTAATCGAACCTCGTATACTCCTTTAGACACCGAGCAAGAAGCGAACAAACCTCCTTCTGAAGATGTCAGACAGGCCATGATGCAAGTTAACGTGGATCGATTGCTGGAATTATGGGTGAATGGCGCGAAGCTGGACTGGAAGCAAATGTATGGTCCAATAACGCCAGGCAAAATGAGTCTGCCCACCTATCCGTTTGAGCGGGAAAAATATTGGCTGCCTGACGCCAAAGGAATGCTGCATGTTGCTAGTACCACCGAGGCAGATTCCCGCAATACCATTGTGCTTCATCCGATGCTTCACCATAATACATCCCTGTTATCGGAGCAGCGCTTCACCTCACGGTTCAGCGGTGATGAATTTTTCCTGTCAGATCATCAGGTCGGAACCTACCGGGTACTTCCGGGAGTAGCCTATTTGGAAATGGCTCGCGAGGCTGTGAAACGCTCTGTAGAACATGTTGATTCCGTGTCCGAGGTGATTGTCCTGGAAAATATCATCTGGGGCAGACCCGTGGTAATCGCCGCTCAGGCCACCGACGTTCATGTGCGTTTGTATACGGAAGAGCAGGGAGACATCCACTACGAAGTATACACCCAAGATGCGTCAGTCGAGTTGCTGCACAGTCAGGGTTTGGCTTTGCTGAAAACCGAGACTCAAGACTTAAGGCTGAATCTGGCAGATATACGAAACAGGTGCATCAAACCGTGGACAGCGGATGAATGCTATCAGGCTTTTGAACAGATGGGACTGCACTATGGCACAGCCATGCAAGGGATCGAAACGGTTTATACGGGAGAAAACGCGGTGCTGGCCAAGCTCGCTCTGCCTGCCCGGGTGAGGGACTCCGCTCGTGACTTCGTCCTGCATCCGTCCATGGCAGATGCGGCTTTGCAGTCAGCCATTGGATTGCTGCTTGCACATTCGATGCCTGATGATCACAGACTGCAAACAAGTCCAAGTCCGCTGCTTCCTTTTGCACTGGAGCGGGCCGTTTTCCACCGTCCTTGTACAGCCCACATGTGGGCTTATATTCGTTACAGTAACGGACATAAGCCATCTTATTCGCTGCAAAAGCTGGACATCGACTTGTGTGATGAAGATGGAAATGTATGTGTGCAATTCGAGGGCTTCACCAGCAAACCATTGAAGGGAGAGATTCACATGGGGAAAACATCATCTCCAACCGAATCACAAACACTGATGTTTGCAAAAGAGTGGAAGGAACAGGAAGCTGTAGTTGTGCCTGAGGTGGTATACAGTCGTCATATCGTCATGTTATCTGGCCCCTGGACAGAGCAGGAACACGTCATGGCTGCCAAACTTCCGAATGTGCAGTATGTATCCCTTGGGCCAGACCCAGCGGATCGGGTTGCTCATTCCGGCTTGATGGATGAGCAATACTTGTTTGCTGTTAAGAAAGCCTATCGTTATGTGCAACAGTTGCTCAAAGCTAGACCGGAAGGTGCTGTACTCATTCAACTGTTGGTTTCCAAGCGGGCACAGTACAAATTATTCGGAGGATTATCTGCCTTGCTGAAAACGGCTGAATTGGAAAATCCGAAAATCATCATTCAAATCATTGAAGCAGATGATCTTCAGAGTACCAAACGAGTTATGCAGATCCTAACGGAAAGCAGTCAAAGCGCTGGCGACACACATATCCGCTATCAGAACGATAAAAGATATACAGTATTGTGGAAAGAGCTCGGTTCTTCTCATTCATCCTTTGTCGAGCTGCCTTGGAAAGATCGAGGCGTGTATCTGATTACAGGCGGTCTGGGAGCAATCGGATCTATCATAGCGGAGCATATCGCCGAGCAGGCGGAACATCCCGTACTCATCCTTACGGGGCGCTCGGAACCGGATGAATCAGATCGCCAGCGAATGGCGTTGCTGGAACAGATGGGGGCAGAGGTCATCTATCGGCGTTCGGATGTCTCGAAGAGGGAAGCTGTAGATGAACTGATGATGGAAATCAGCCGAAATCACGGCGGATTGCATGGAATTATTCATAATGCAGGCTTATTTCGCGACAGTTATATGATCCGAAAGGAGCTTGATGACATCGAGGAAGTACTGGCTCCAAAAGTCGCTGGAACGGTTCATTTGGATGAAGCAAGCCAGTATTTCAAGCTGGACTTTTTTGTATTGTTTTCCTCGCTTGCCGGGGTGCATGGCAATGTGGGTCAGGCCGATTATGCGGCAGCGAATGCGTTTATGGACGAATATTCCGAATACCGCAATGAACGTGTTCAGCAGGGAGAACGTCACGGGTTTACACTTGCCATTAATTGGCCCTTGTGGGAAGAGGGCGGTATGTATATGAATGATCATGCGAGACAGAACATGGAGCGAATATCAGGAACGGCTCCACTGGAGCGTGCAAATGCGATGCGATCTCTCCAGCAGATATTGCTAGAGAGAAGGTCACCTGTAGTCGTCATACAGGGGGAGGCTGATCAAATGCGAAGCTTCATGGGTGTTACCGGAAAAGCACCGATTATGAATACTAGTAAAGAATACAGCCATTCCGATGACGAGAATTACCTCCACCTTGTAGAGAAAATTCGCAGCGGCGAATGTACCCTTGATCAGCTAATGCATCTCAAGTAGTTGCACTTGTATTGCTTGCTTCTAGCCGGTTTTAAAGACTTTCGCGAAATGCGGATTGACTTTTTCAGCAATGATATCGATTGACGTTTTTCTTTAAGGAGGTGATCGCTTTGGAAGACCAACTGTCCACATTGTATCGAAAGATTCAGCAAGGAAAGCTCAGCGATCAGCAGGCAGCAGAGCAGCTGCAAAGGCTGTTGTCCGAATCTGGAGAACAGGAGTCGAGCTTGAAAGAGACGCTCCATGAAGAGAGAGAGGACGATATCAACGAAAAAGCCATTCGTTATGTCAAAAAAATATTGTCCTCTATCCTTATGCTGCCGGAACGGCAGATCGACGCACATGCGCCTCTGGAGAACTATGGCATTGATTCCGTGATGGTAATGAAATTGACGGATCAATTGGAACAGCAATTTGGTCCGCTGTCCAAGACATTGTTCTATGAATACCAAAATATAGCGGAGCTTGCCGAGTATTTCATGAGCCATCACCGGGAAAGACTGGAGCAACTCACAGGGGGGCAGGCGAAAAGCAATTCAGACATACAATTCCGCACTTCTGAGCTTGATTCCAGCACAATTCGGAAGTCTGAAAGTCTGAATTCGTTCAATAAGCGGCAGCCGTCTGCTGGCTCGCGGAGAAAAATTCCAGCAGCGAGAAGCAAAGGCGGAGAATCGATCAGCAAAGAGCATGACCATAGCAAATCGCTGGACATTGCCATCATTGGCATGTCTGGACGATATCCGAAGTCTAGTAATCTGGAACAGTTCTGGGAGAACCTGAAACTTGGGAAGGACTGCATCACCGAAATACCGGAAGATCGATGGGATTACCGGATTCATACCGAGATGAATGGCAGGAAAGGAAAACATTCTGGAAAATGGGGTGGATTTTTGGATGGAGTGGATCGTTTTGATCCACTCTTTTTTCAGATTTCTCCGAAGGAAGCTGAACGAATTGATCCACAGGAGCGACTGTTTCTTGAATGTGTGTACGAGACGCTTCAGGATGCTGGATATACCCGCGAACAGGCCGCAGGTCCAGATGCCCCCCCGGATCAGATGGGGAATGTCGGTGTGTTCGCAGGAGTCATGTATCAGGAGTATCAGCTGTATGGCGCTGAAGCCAGGATTGCGGGTAGAGATCCATTTGCACTAAACGGTAATCCGGCTTCCATTGCCAATCGTGTCTCGTACTTTTGTAATTTTCATGGGCCCAGCATGGTGATAGATACTATGTGTTCCTCGTCACTCACAGCCATTCATCTGGCCTGTCAGAGTCTGAGTAAAAAAGAATGCCTAACCGCAATCGCCGGAGGTGTCAATGTATCTGTTCACCCCAATAAATATGTGATGTTAACACAGGGGCAATTCCTGTCTTCAAAAGGTCGCTGCGAAAGCTTCGGTGAAGGCGGTGACGGTTACGTCCCCGGAGAAGGTGTAGGGGCTGTGATGCTCAAACCTTTAAGCCGTGCCATAGCCGACGGCGATCATATCTATGGCGTCATAAAAGGAACTGCCGTTAACCACGGGGGCAAAACGAACGGTTATACGGTTCCCAATCCTGCCAGACAGGCGGAGGTTATTAAAACAGCTGTCGCGGAGGCAGGAATCGACATTACGGACATCAGCTATATCGAAGCTCATGGGACAGGCACCTCACTGGGAGATCCCATCGAAATTACAGGGTTAACCCAGGCATTTAGGAAAGGGAAAGCAGCGGACAGCAAATGTGCCATTGGCTCAGCCAAATCGAATATTGGTCATTGCGAAAGTGCAGCAGGCATTGCAGGCCTGACTAAGGTCCTTTTGCAGATGCAGCATCGGCAGCTGGTTCCTTCCATTCATGCGGACCCGCCTAATCCACACATTCAGTTCGACAAGACGCCTTTTACAGTGCAGAAGCAATTAAGTGACTGGGACAGAATAACGATTGATTCAGGAAACTCTACACGAGAAGTCCCGCGGATTGCGGGAATTTCCTCATTTGGTGCCGGGGGTTCCAATGCCCATATCATTGTGCAGGAGTATTGTCCCGAGCAGTCAGATATGTTGTCGGCTGAGCAGGATAAACCAGCTAAACAGCAGGCGCTTATCGTATTGTCGGCCCGGAATGAAGAGCAGCTTCGTGAATTGTGTGAACGCATGTTAACGGCTCTGCGATCCAATCGATATCAAGAGGAACAATTGGCGACCATCGCTTACACGCTGCAAACCGGACGTGAGATGATGAACATGCGCCTTGGCATCGTGACAGGTTCGCTACAGGAACTAAGGTCGAAACTGGAAAGCTACTGTTCGGGGGATCAGGATATGGACGACATGTATGTGGGATATGCAGGTGATGCACAACAGCCGCTATCCATACTGTCAACCGATGCAGACATGAGCCATACCCTCATGAACTGGATTACCAAACGCAAGTTCGGAAAATTGCTGGAGTTTTGGGTGAAAGGCCTAAATGTGGACTGGAACTTGCTCCATAACGGATTCAGGCACTGCAAGATCAGCCTGCCTACGTATCCATTTGCCAAAGAACGGTATTGGGTACCTAGTGAACCTTCTGTGGAGTTCAAAATGAATGGGGATTCTTCCCATAACGGATACTCCGGTCATATTCCATTTATTCATCCACTGCTTCATGAGAATAAGTCCAACTTGTCGGAGCAAAAATACGTGACGGTTCTGACCGGCCAGGAATTTTACCTGAATGATCATCGAATCGGACAAGAGCGGATTCTACCCGGTGCGGCCTACCTTGAAATGGCGCACGCTGCAGTCAGCGATGCTCTAGGCGAACAACAAGGAGAGAATGTCGCTGTTACCCTGAAAAACCATGTGTGGATGCGTCCTCTTATTGTCAGGGAGACTCCGGTGCCTCTGCATATTCGGTTACATGCCTCATTGGAGGATCAGCCTATTCAATATGAAATGTATAGTGAGATGTCTGCGGATGGATCGGGCGAAAATAGGGTGCACAGCAGCGGTTATGCCAGCATCGTTTCACTGGAACCCGAGCTTGTCGCAGCCATGGCGATTGATCCAGCCGAGATAAAGGCACGCTGCAACACCAGACGATTTACTGCGGATCAATGCTACCAAATTTACAAACAAGGTGGTCTCAACTATGGACTCGCCCATCGGATGTTGGTTGAGTTACACGTGGGAGCAGGCGAGGTGTTAGGACAGATTCGTCTGCCTTCTATTCTGAAGCATGAAATGCAATCCTATGTACTGCATCCCGCCATCCTGGACGGGGCTTTGCAATCCGCTATCGGGCTGTGGATGGAGGACAATGAGGGCAAAGAGCTGGAAAACGCAATTTCCATGCTGCCCATTCCATATGCCATGGATGAACTTCAAGTTCTGGGCTCCTGCACTGAAGAAATGTGGGTTCATGTGCGTTTCAGCTCTGATTCCGCTTTATCCGCTGCAGATGCCATGCCTAAACTGGATATTGATTTGTTCTCCAGTACAGGGGTTCCATGTGTTCTTATTCAAGGACTAAGTTGCAGAGCCTTGAACAACGGTACAGTCCCGGGGGCTGAACCGTATGGGCGGGCAACGGCCATGTTGGTACCTCGTTGGGAAGGAACCGCCGACGCCCGAAATGAGTGGGGCCATCCGTATGACAGGCATATCGTAATGCTAGCTGAACCTTGGGCCGAACTGGCGGAGGAAATAAAGGAAAGACTGAAGCGGGAGCAAATACCAACCGAGGTCGTAGCGCTTGGATCTGAAAAGATTGCTGATATTGACAACGTTGGCGCAAGCTCCAAACGTTTTACGTACGCTTCAACCCAGGTACTCCACGTACTTCAACAACTGGTGAGCAGTCCATCCAACGCTGAGAATGTGCTTATTCAGCTGCTGTACAGCCGTGAAGATCATTTTCAGCTGTATAGCGGATTAACAGGGTTGCTGCGAACGGCGGCACTGGAAAATCCCCGGATTCACGTTCAGTTCATTGAAGATATGGAAGAGGGATATTCAGAATCGAAGAGCTGGCCTCGAGAACCGCGTAATACCAAGCGTGCTGTCGAACTAATCAAGCTCAATCGGGAGTCTGAGGATGTATGTATCGGCTACCAAGACACACAACGACAAGTGCTTCACTGGAAAGCCCTCCATCTGCCTGCTGAGACGGATGTCATGCCTTGGAAGAATGGCGGGGTGTACCTTATTACAGGAGGTGCAGGTGGTCTGGGCCATATTTTTGCCCGTGAGATTGCCTCTAAGGTCGTCAACGCCACGTTGGTTTTGACGGGCAGATCAGACATATCAGCGAATCAGGAGCAAGCGTGGGAATCCTTGAAAACAAATGGTACCACGATCATCTATCGCCAAGGAGATATATCCAAGGAAAAAGATACATCGGAGCTTGTTGCTTATATTCAGCATAGCTTCGGCCGTCTGGATGGAATCATCCATAGTGCAGGTTTAACGGGAGATCAGTACATTTTGAACAAAACAAAAGCCGAAATGGAGAAGGTGTTAGCTCCGAAAGTTGCTGGCACCTTTCATCTGGATGAAGCAACCCGGGCGATGAAGTTGGACTTTTTTATTCTGTTCTCCTCCATGTCGGGTGTATATGGAAATCCGGGCCAATGCGATTACGCTGCAGCCAACGCGTATATGGGCAGCTATGCACAGTATCGTCATCAATTAATGCTGGCCGGAAAACGGCAAGGAAGGACCCTGGCCATCCACTGGCCGTTATGGAAAGATGGCGGCATGCATTTAAGCCCTTTCGAAGAGAAGGGCTTATGGGAAAATACGGGAATGCGTCCACTAGCTCTTGAAGCAGGTATTACGATTCTGTACAGAGCTTTTCAGTCCACAGAATGTGAAATCATTGGGGTACAAGGGGACATTCCGAAGCTGATTTCCAGCCTGGAGACACGTTGGAATATGAACCGTGCAACGCGGGATACCCCATTCGTTTCAGAAGCAGGTGCCATGTCTGTGTTGCAAGAATTGGCTGCGGAACTGCTTGGTGTTGGGCCAGATGAGATTAGCCGCGAAGCGGATTGGCTTGAATGCGGGCTGGACCAGCCTCAATTAACGCTCTTGGCCCAAAGGTTGAACGAGCGATGTGGGCTGGATCTGAGTCATGTTCTATTCGTGGAATATCCAACGCTGCAATCTGCTTCCGCATTTCTGAGCCAGCGATACCCGAACGCTTTCCCATCAGCACCGTTAGTTCCTGAGGGCGAACTATTACCGCGTTCAAGTCAAACCAGCCTGCCAACGGATCGTTCGACGAAGCACGCGCAGACCACAGCAGCAGACAATATACTGGCGGAAGAATTGGATACTTTTCTGAAAAAGGCCTTGTCCGCGGTACTCAAAGTGCCCGCAGATCAAATTGTAAGCCACGCTCGACTGGAAGAGTATGGTATAGACTCGATTAGCATTACTCAATTGACGGATCAGCTCGAGGGTACTTTCGGGCCGTTGTCCAAAACACTGCTTTTTGAATATCAGACCCTCAAAGAGTTGAGAGGGTATCTGATCAAGGCCCACCGCGATACCGTCAATCGCCTGATTTCCGTTCCTACGCTGGCATATGAAGAACGTAAGGAACGTTCGGTTAAAACTGCTCAATCGGGGCTGCCGCACCCTCCATTTCGTGCATTTCAGCGTCCAGCTCAGCGCCCCTCGGGGCCAGCAGATGTTCATGTGCACTCACTTGCCAAGGATATCGCCATTATTGGGCTGTCTGGGCGTTATCCCGAGGCAGACGACCTGGAACAATTTTGGGAAAACTTGATGAAGGGCAGGGATAGTGTTACTGAAATTCCTTTGGATCGCTGGGATTACAGGCTACATATGCACCATACGGACCCTAACTCACCGAAGCCTGGCAGCAAGTGGGGAGGCTTCCTCCAGGGCGTGGATCGTTTTGATCCCTTGTTTTTCCATATCTCGCCCAGAGAAGCGCAGATGATGGATCCGCAGGAGCGGCTGTTCCTGGAAACGGCGTATGAAGCGATTGAGGATGCAGGGTATACACCGGAGGGTTTGGCTTCTGCAACCGGAGATACTTGGGGAAACAGGGTTGGCGTGTACGTCGGAGTCATGTACGAGGAATACCAGCTGTACGCCGCCCAGGCTCAGGCCAAGGGAGATTCCTCCATCGCTTTAAGTGGCAATCCGGCATCCATCGCCAACCGAATATCGTATTATTGCAATTTTAATGGGCCGAGCATGGCTGTTGATACGATGTGTTCCTCTTCCTTGACTGCGATTCATCTAGCCTGCCAGAGTCTTGTATTAAAGGAATGCGAGGTGGCGGTGGCGGGTGGTGTCAACGTATCGATTCATCCAAACAAGTATATTTTACTGAACCAAGGTGGCTTCCTTTCAAGCGAAGGCCGATGCAAAAGCTTTGGTGCACAAGGGGACGGCTATGTTCCTGGAGAGGGTGTCGGAGCAGTCATTCTCAAGCCGCTCAACAAGGCAATCGAAGACGGAGATCATATCTACGGGGTTATTAAAGGCAGTGCACTGAATCACGGCGGAAAAACGAATGGATATACCGTGCCCAATCCGGCGGCACAGTCATGTGTCATAGGGAGAGCCATTGCTGAGGCGGACATCTCCGCCGAAACCATTACCTATGTGGAGGCTCACGGGACAGGCACATCGCTTGGAGATCCGATTGAGGTTGCCGGCCTAAGCAAAGCTTTTGCAGAATCCACGGACCAGCAGCAGTTTTGCGCTCTCGGGTCGGTAAAGTCCAATATCGGCCACGCCGAAAGCGCGGCGGGTATTGCCGGACTGACCAAAATTTTGCTTCAGCTGAAACATGGGCAACTGGCGCCCTCTCTGCATTCAGACCCGGCCAATCCGCATATCGACTTTGCGCATACCCCGTTTCGTGTACAGCGGGATGCTGAAGCGTGGAAGCCGTTGCAGCGGATGGAAAACGGCAAGCGGGTCCAGATACCGCGCAGGGCGGGCTTGTCTTCATTTGGTGCGGGTGGTTCCAATGCCCACCTGATCATTGAGGAAGCAGATTACCGTCCACATGAGGGGGTGACCTTCAACGAAGCAACAAGAGGAGGATCTGTCATCATTGTGCTCTCGGCGCGAACCTCATCCGCTCTCAGGGAACGAGCTAGACGTTTGCTCACTGCTGTGGATGAGAAGCATCTCACCGCTGGAGCAGAGGAAGAACCGGAACGTTTGCTGGAGCGCTTGGCATTTACGCTTCAGACCGGAAGACAGGAGATGGAAGAGCGCCTCGGATTCGTAGTGCGATCCGTTCAGGAGTTGAAGGAACGGCTTCAACTTTTCCTGGGAAATGAGAACATGAACGAGGCGGTAGACGGAATATACCTTGGAAAAGTCAAATCCTATCAGGCTGTGCAGGCAGCAATTGCCATGGATGAGCATTTTGGCGAAGTGGTGAGCCGTTGGTTAAATGAAGGACTTTACGGAAAAGTGCTGGATTTGTGGGTGAAAGGCATCAAAGCGGACTGGAGTGTTCTATATTCCACAGGACAGCCTCGTCGAGTTAGTCTGCCTGGCTATCCGTTTGAGCGTGAGCGCTGCTGGTTTGAATTGCCGGAGGAAGTCGTAATCCCTGAACATGTGGATGACCTCAACTCTGCTGTATCTGCTGGAATTCAAAAAGCAGCACCGGAGCGCCAAATGACTAGTTATCACAAAGACTGGCAGCTTGCGGACATTGCATCCATCTCTGATGAAAGCAACCCTGTTGGAAAGATTCTGATCCTTGCCAATCGGGATTCAGCAGCCCTTGCTGCGAGATTAACAGAACATTTTAAACATACGGTGGTTTTGAATGAAGAACAGTTGGATGATCCGGGACGCCATTGGCTCCAAGATGAGGAACGTTTGAAGCATGGACTGACAGGTTTGATTGATCTGACAGCATGCATGAGGCAAACCACTGTTGATGATACCTGCGAAGAACAGATCCGACCGGGATGGTTGCAGCTTGTGCAAGACATCATAGAAGTTCATGGTCATGAGGGGATGCTGCTGCTATTGGTGACCTGTGGCTTGGAGTCGTTCCGCAATTCCAAAATGAATCTGGCCCACGCCTCTCGTGCGGGTCTATTCCGCATGCTGCAAGCTGAATACCGAAGCATCCAATCCAGACATCTGGATGTCGATCCGTCGGCATCGGAAGAAGCAACGATCGAATGCATTACAACAGAGTTCCGGCAAACAGATCGGGAACCGGAGATATGCTACCGTGATGGTAAACGCTGGCGTTCCTATATGCGTGAGATGCCTTTTGGGGCGGGTATGAACAAAGATGTTACGGAATCTCCAATCGATCCGGAACGACCGATTCTGGAAGCCAATCAGGTGTTGTGGATTACCGGAGGTACCCGCGGCCTTGGAATGGCATGTGCCCGCCATTTCGTGAAGCATCACAACGTGAAGCGGCTGTTGCTGACTGGACGGGAAGCTATTCCACAGCGGGAGGAATGGGACGCATATGCAAGCCATGACACTGCGACGGGCGCCAAAATCAGATCCCTGTTGGAACTCGAACAACTGGGGGCCGAGGTGCTTGTTACGGATATTCCTCTTACGAACGAGAACGCCATTCAGGTAGAACTGGCGAGAGTTAAGCGCTCAATGGGGCCTGTTGGAGGGGTTATTCATTGTGCTGGCAACGTGGATACTGCCAATCCGGCTTTTATTCGCAAGCAGGCGGATGCCATGCAGCGGGTGCTTGATCCAAAAACAAGCGGGGTACATGCGTTGTTTCATGCGTTCAGGCATGAGCCACTGCGCTTCTTTGTGCTGTTTTCCTCCGTATCCTCAGCGATGCCTTCGCTGGGTGCAGGGCAGAGCGATTATGCGATGGCTAACGCCTATATGGACTATTTCGCCGAAGCCGCAGCCCGGGAAAAAGCCATCTCTTCATTCCCGGTCATCAGCATCCAGTGGCCAAGCTGGCAGGAATCCGGCTTCGGTGCTGTCACTGGCGAGGCATATCGCCAGAGTGGCCTTCTCAGCATCACCGATGCGGAAGGAATGTTATGGCTGGATCGGATTATTCGGGAAAACAGGGGACCTGTTATTCTGCCAGCTGTAGTTGCATCGGAACCTGTTCTCAAGAGAGAACAACAAGCGGAGCAACAGGCAGAGGCATCGTTAAGTGAAGCACAGCAGGTATTCATCCCGTTAATTCCGCGCCCGGTGGAGCGGATGACTGCAAGCTTCACGGAGGAGCTGGAGAACAGGACACTGGAGTGGCTCAAGGCTTTGATGGCGAAAGAACTGAGATTGGATGAATCCCGGCTGGATGAAGATACTCCTTTTCAGCACTACGGAATGGATTCGATCCTGCTTGTCCAGGTTCTGACGGTCATGGACCGAGAGCTGCAGCATGTTGCTACAGACCCTTCGCTGCTGCTTGAACATCCAACACTGCGCCAATTAGCAAAACATCTGGTTCGAGTCTATCCCGAATCTTTGGCTGACCTGTTGATGGCACCCAACTCCAAGTTGGCGAAAAATTCGACTGGAACACCTTCCGATGTTCGTTCAATGACTTACACTCCTGTGCAACATGCTAAACCAGATATGGAGGGTCGCACCGGACTGAACGAACTGAATGATCCTGTGGATGAAGCACAAGGAAAACCAGTGGAGCTGGAACAAACCAAGAAACGGGATAAAATCGCGATTGTTGGCGTCGCCTGTCATTTTCCTGATGCCGAGAATCCGGCGCAATTCTGGTCCAATCTGCAAAAGGGTAAAGATAGCATGACCGAGCTCCCGGCGGAACGCTTGAGGTTGACAGGCAGCAGCACCAATAGGACTTCCGCTTCCAGCAAGCGCATTGGGGCATTCATTCGGGACATTGAACAATTTGATCCCGAATTTTTCCGAATTACGGATACGCTGGCAGAACAGCTCGATCCGCTCCAGCGCCAACTGCTGGAAGTGAGCGTGGAGGCGGCCGCAGACGCAGGATACAGCCGGGAACGTTTGTGGAATTCGCAGACCGGCGTATTTGTTGGCTCCAGAGCGAGCAACTTTTCGTCCAAGCTGGGCGGCAGCACCAAAGATACAATCGTTGGCATCGGCCAAAACTTTATCGCTGCACATCTGTCCCATTATTATAATCTGAAAGGTCCCAACATGGTGGTGGATACCGCTTGTTCCAGTTCACTTACCGCAGTTCATCTTGCTGTACGAAGTCTGCTGGATGGGGAATGCGATCTCGCTTTTGCAGGCGGTGTGGACATTCTGCTTGATGATGCGCCCTACGAGATGCTTGGAGCTGCCAGCGTATTATCCCCGGATTCTCGTTGCAAAACGTTCAGTGCGGACGCAAACGGCATCGGGCTGGGTGAAGGTTGCGGCGTTGTATTACTTAAACCGCTGTCAACAGCCATCGCCGATCGGGACGAGATCTATGGAGTCATCGATGGTACTTCCATCAATAACGATGGTCAAACGATGGGCATTACCACACCTAACCCGGAAGCCCAGCAGGAATTACTGGAAAAAGCGATTTCAAATGCAGGCATTCATCCTTCCACCATCAGCTATATCGAGACACATGGAACAGGGACACTAATCGGTGATCCCATCGAACTTAAGGCTTTGACAGGTGTTTTTGCAAAATATACAAATCAGCGCCAGTTTTGCGGCGTAGGCAGTGTCAAAAGCAATATCGGGCATCTGCTGAGCGCATCGGGCATTGCCAGCCTGATCAAGGTGCTGCTCTCGCTTGCTCACCGCGAGCTTCCGCCGACGATTCACTGCGACCAGCCCAATCCGCGGTTCCAGTTCGGGGAATCTCCTTTTTATATCGTGCAGCAGCACCAGCCGTGGGGAAGTGGTCCAAGCGACATACTGCGGGCAGGCATTAGTGCATTCGGACTTGGAGGCAACAACGCACACGTCATTGTCAGCAATGAAGGCATTCCTGTCGAGCGCATGGTGAGCCTGCCGCTTCGTTTCCCTGATTCACCTTTTCAACGCAAGTATTGCTGGCCACCCGTCAAGACAATGGAACCGGTGGAGGCATCGTCCATTGTTTCAGCTGCATCGTCGATGCAAAAACTACCGGAGCATTCGGAGCATTCGAGCTTTTTTGATTTCATCAAGCTATGAGAAGGGAGTGACGCGGATCATGATATTGCCTGCAACCGAATCATTTTTACAGCGATTGCGCCACAGCGACTATTTCGTGAGAGATCATCGTGTTCACGGCGTCTGCACCCTTCCGGGTGTGGTGCTGCTGGATATGGTGTACCGACTGAGTGGAAGCCATCTGCGGACAACCTCCATTGAACTTCGGGATATCGTGTTTACACAGCCGATTGTCACTTCGACGGATTTTGATGTGGATATCAGGTTGACATTGTCCATGAAGATGAATGAGGGTCAGGTCACCGTCCATAGCCGCAAAGTACCAAAAGACGGTGAGCCGCCTTCATCTGATGTACTAAATATGGAATGCAAGCTGTATATGCTCAGTGGGAATAGAGCAGTACAACCTGTACAGCATACACACCTGTTACCTTCCAAGGACACAGACGGGCTTCAGACGTGGGATATGGATCAGATCTATCAGCTCGCCCGACAGGCCGATATTCAGCATTTTTCCTTTATGAAAAACCACGGAGATGTCTACAGACAAGACCAAATGGAGTGGATGGATATCCGGCTGAGCAGCCTGGCCGAGCAGTATCTGGACAAGTTCCACGCTCATGTGGCCCTGCTGGACGGGGCGACCTTTGCCGGGTCGTCCTTCCGCCTGGGGAATGTCGGCGGGCTGGATGCAGAAGTTCCGCCATACATTCCGTTCATGATTGAACGATTTGTTATATACGACCGTTTTCCAGCCGAGATTCGCACGTTTACCGAACAAACACCAAGTGATCTTTCCGGTGGGGATATCATCTCCCGCAGCATTGTTGTTACGGATCGGGAGGGCAGATTGCTTGCGGAATTTGTGCATTTGAAGGCAAAGCGAGTTCGCCATGCCGCATCCATTACCGGGCTGACAAATACGATGACAACTGGACACAACGACAAGCCAGCTTCTGAAACGGCAATAGCTGAAAGTTCCGAATGGGCAAAGACAACTGTAATGTCTGCGGGCTCCCAAGATCAGATCCGAACCACGATTTCGGCTTATGTGAAAGCTGAAATCGCACGCATGCTGCACATTTTACCTGAGGCAGTGGATGAGCGGGCAGGCTTCTATGAGCAGGGGCTAGATTCCATGCATTTGCTTGAGCTGGTGAAACGGCTGGAAAACCGGGTGAACATGGCGCTTTATCCAACGCTGCTGTTTGAGCACTCTTCCGTGCAGGCATTGACCGAATACCTGCATACACATTGTTCCGACGCCTGGAATGAGGCAGCAGCGGTGTCGGAAAGTGTGAACTTGAATACGCTTCCGTCCCAAAGAAGTCATTCGACTGATGAACAACCTGCAACGCATTCGGAAATACCAGCAGCAAGAGAAATCGAAGAAAATGGAGAGCCTGTGTGTTATGAGCCCAAATGGATTGAAACCCGGGATATCCATGCGGCTGAATCTGCCCGACACACGATAGCGGATGGAAAAGAGCTTCAGTCCGAACACACCCCGTACCGGATAGTTGTTCTCTATGGCGACTATCCGGCTCTCGCTGCCAAGATGGAGCTTCAGCCTGATATATACGAGGTTCATCAATTGCCTGATCATTCGTCCATGGACGCTGATCTGTACCGCCAGAAGGTAACCGCGTTATACGGAATGATCCAGGCAAAAGCAATTCACCCGAATGCGGGCAGACGAATCGTTCTTCAAGTGCTGTCGGATTTCCGTGACACGGGAGGATACATTCACGGATTTGAAGGGCTGGTAAAGACGGCCGCGATGGAGCTTCCAGCCTTAGGGGCTCAATTAATCAGAATGGATCTGCATGAAAGCTCCATAGATGAGACGTTGATTCGTCGACTTCGACTCGAAGCCGAAAACATCTCGTCAGGGTCCGCTGTCTCCATATGGTACAAAGGAGACTCCCTTCAGCGGCATGTTCGCAAGCTGGTGGAGATACCTGTTCCAGGGGTCTCTACGGAAAAGTCCTATAAACCTGGCGGAGTCTACCTTATTACCGGCGGCATGGGCGGGCTGGGGTATGCGCTGGCCGTTCATCTTTCCCGCCGATGCAAATGCAAGCTGGTTCTTGTCGGGCGTTCTCCGCTGAATGAAAACATTCAGAGCAAACTGAATCCGCTGCGCATCAACGGTGCAGAAGCCATATATATTCAGGCCGATACAACCGTTCAGGCCGAGCTGGAGCAGGCTGTACTGCAGATTCGGGATCAGTATAGCGGAATCACGGGGGTGTTTCACTGTGCAGGAACTGCCAAAGACCAGTTGATGCTGCAAAAGCCTTTGTCCGACCTGGAGCAGGTGTTGAAGCCCAAAATGGATGGACTCTGGAATCTGGAGCAGGCCTTAAATGATCTTAGGCCAGAGTTCACGGTTGCGTTTTCCTCCCTGTCAGCCATTGTAGGCAACAAAGGGCAGGCTGATTATGCTGTGGCCAACAGCTGCATGGACAGACTTTTGTTGAATCATCAGGAGAGAGGTGGAACACAAGGGGCAATTCCACGCCAGTTTACGATTAACTGGCCGCTATGGGCAGATGGCGGCATGCAAGTGAATGATCATATTCGCAGCAGCATGTATACGTCCTCAGGTTCAATGCCGCTGCCACTGGCTGAGGGGATGGAGCTTGTCGATCGGATTATTGCTCAGAATGTTTCGCAGGTCGTTCTTGTATATGGCAACAAATCCCGGATTCAGTCCGCTATGGGAGACGACATGGCCATTCATTTGCCGCCGCCATCAGATCCGGAAGATATTGCTGTCATTGGCATGGCGGGAAGGTATCCCTCAGCAAACAACATGGACGAATTGGCCCGGATTTTGAAAGAGGGACGGGATTGTATCACGCCCATGCCGGATGAACGCTGGACGGAGCTGCATCTTCCGTATTCCGCTTCTGAATATTACCCGGCTGGCGGATTTCTGGACATGATCGATGACTTTGACCCGGCCTTCTTCCAAATTTCGCCGCTTCAAGCCGAGAGGATGGACCCACAGGCACGTCTGTTCTTGCAGGCGGCCTGGACAGCTTGTGAGGATGCTGGCTTTGCTATTGAACGTGACAAGCATCTTGATGCATCAGCAGCCAAGCGGAATGTCGGTGTATTTGCTGGCGTGTTCTGGAACCATTATGAACTGCTTGGCGCAGCCATGACGCAACAAGGCACTCCTACGGCCATGGGCAGCAACGCTTCAGCCATCGCCAATCTGGTTTCTTACCACCTGAATTTCCATGGTCCATCCATCGCTGTAGACAGCATGTGCTCATCCTCATTGACAGCGATACATTTGGCCTGCGAGAGCATTCGACATGGACAGAGCCAGTATGCCATAGCAGGAGGTGTGAATCTGGTCACCCATCCCCATAAGTATGTATTTCTGAAACAGGCCAAGTTTCTGTCATCGGACGGAAAATGTCGCAGCTTTGGCAAGGATGGGGACGGCTATGTACCAAGCGAAGGGGTAGGCGCTGTCCTGCTCACAACGGTGGCTGAAGCCCGCAAGCAAGGTTATCCGGTCTATGGCGTTATTAAGGGCTCGGCTCTGAATCATGCTGGCAAAACGTCCGGAACGACAGTGCCAGATCCAGTGGCCCAATCGGAAGTCGTTGCAGATGCACTCGCGGCAGCAGGCGTCGAACCAGGAACCATTGGATATATAGAAGCCCATGGAACCGGAACTTCACTGGGTGATCCCATTGAAATTCAGGGGCTGGAGCGAGCCTTTCGAAACAGCAGCAATCCGGGCCGAAGCTGTGCTGTCGGTTCCCTGAAGTCCAACATTGGACATCTGGAGGCAGCAGCAGGCATCGCCGGGCTAACCAAGCTTATCCTGCAAATCAAGCACAGGGAGTTGTTTCCTTCGCTGCATGCTGAGGAGCTGAACCCGCTAATTCCGTTTGAGAACACCTGCTTCCACGTGCAGCGGACGACCCAGCGCTGGGAGCGCCGTCATGGACAACAGAATGGGCGCTACGCGGAGTGGCCTGTTCGTGCCGGGTTGAGCTCTTTTGGCGCAAGCGGAAGCAATGCACACCTGATCGTGGAGGAATATATTCCAGTTACAGCCTCATGGACAGATCGTTCTGCATTAGATGCGGATTCCAATGGAGCGGAAGTTTCAAGGAATGGTGAAGTGGTTCTTCCGATCTCGGCCAGAACACAGGAAAGATTGATCGAATACGCTCGCCAGGTTCTTCTTTATTTGGAGAACGGTGGTCTGTCTGAGCGCCTAATAGACATCGCCTACACGTTTCAGGTTGGAAGAACGGACATGAAATACAGGGTTGCTTGGACGGGCAGCAGCCACAGTGAACTGGTGGAACAGATCGATCAGTACCTGAAAGGCCAGTCATCATTACAACAACATTTCAGTGAAACACCTTATGAAATGCTTTCGGTGAAAGAACGTCCTTTGTTGGAGAGGCCTCATCAATGGGCTGCATTGTGGGAGCAGGGACAGGCGATAGACTGGACGGCCTTATATGATGATCTTCAGAAGAAGCCGACTATTGTTCGTGTACCAACGTATCCTTTTGCCAGAAATCGTTACTGGATTCAGGCTGAAGATCAATCACTTGGAGAGACAACGAGGGAAAAGGGCTTGCAATTGAACCGTGCGGAAACATCCTCTTCTGAAGTTGAAGGCGCGGACATCGTTCAGCATATAAATGAAGCATCCAACCCTGTTACGGGATCTGCAATGACGCCTTCGTTTCAGAAAAATCAGGGGGAAGAACAGGTTCTATCCTTATTATCCCAAACGGTGTCTTCCCTGTTAAAAGTCAGTATCTACGATCTGGACAGTGATTCGGAATGGGCAGAATACGGTTTCGATTCCATTCTGTTCACAGAGCTTGCGGATCGGTTGAACCGCGACCATGGATTGGGTTTGACACCCGCCATCTTTTTTGAGCATGCCACTATTCGCGAGTTGGCAGTTCATTTGCTGCAAAATCATACCGATAAGTGGACACAGCTTTTTGCCGCCAGAACGGCCCCTCAACCCGAATCGCTAAATGCTGTTTCACATAAACCGCTGCAAACTTCATTGCATTCAACTGCTTCAGAAGAGGAAAAACACGCATCTGCCCGTTCCAATGCAGGTACAAGCAGCAAGCTTGATTCTAGTTCAGACCAGCTGTCTTCCGCCGAACCGATAGCCATTGTGGGCATTAGCGCCAAGTTTCCAATGGCCGATAACGCGGAGCAATTTTGGCACAATCTGCTTAATGGCAAAGACTGCATTTCGGAGATTCCGGAGGAACGTTGGCGCTGGCAGGATTACATGGGAGATCCGCTTACAGAGAATGGCAAAACCAACGTAAAACATGCGGGATTTATGAGCGGAATCAGTGAGTTCGATCCACTGTTTTTTGGCATTTCGCCCAAGGAAGCCATTCACATGGACCCGCAACAGCGCTTGCTGATGATGCATGTGTGGAAAGTAATTGAAGATGCAGGTTATGCACCGTCAGACCTGTCAGGGTCGGCCATGGGACTGTTCATTGGCACAGGCAGCAGCGGATATAATGTCATACTGGCCCAGTCGAATGAAGCGGTCGAGGCATACTCCGTCACAGCCACCGTTCCTTCGGTCGGCCCTAATCGGATGAGCTACACACTGAACATACACGGTCCTAGCCAGCCTGTCGAAACATCCTGCTCCAGCTCCCTGGTCGCCATTCATCGGGCCGTTCAAGCCATTCGAAATGGGGATTGCGAGACGGCTGTAGCCGGGGGTGTAAATACGATCCTGTCCGTGGATGCTCATATCAGTCTGACCAAAGCGGGCATGCTTAGCGCGGACGGGCGCTGCAAAACCTTTTCAAGCGAGGCAAGCGGTTACGGCCGTGGCGAAGGGGTTGGAATGATTTTTCTGAAGAAATTGAGTGATGCTCAGCGCGACCATGACCACATATACGGCTTGATCCGCGGTAGCGGGGAAAATCACGGCGGAAAGGCAGGCTCACTTACTGCTCCCAACCCTAAGGCACAAACAGCGCTGCTGAATTCCGTGTATGCTCGGGCGGGAATTGATCCCTACACCATAAATTATATTGAAGCGCATGGCACAGGCACACCGCTTGGTGATCCAATCGAGATCAATGCGCTCAAGACAGCATTTCAGGAGACAAGAGCAGACTTGTCGCCCACAGGGCATTCTTCCAATCCAGGCCAGTCAACCGCATACTGTGGCATCGGCTCTGTCAAAACAAATATCGGTCATCTGGAGCTTGCTTCTGGCATTGCTGGAATAATTAAGGTGTTATTGCAGATGAAACACCGCAAGCTTGTTCCAAGCCTGCATGCAGAGCAGCTCAGTCCGTATATCCAGCTTGAGCACAGCCCGTTCTACATTGTCAGGCAGACGCAGGAATGGGAGAGACTCAAAGACGGCAATGGCAGCGAAATCCCTCGTAGGGCAGGAGTAAGCTCTTTTGGTTTTGGGGGTTCCAATGCCCACGTTATTCTGGAGGAATATATACCACCACCACAGCATGAAGAGATGACCGTTTCTGAATCCAAGTTGGCTCCTGTTGCAATCGTCCTGTCGGCCAAAAGCAAGGAGCGGCTAAGGGAACAGATGATCCAGCTGTCGGCTGCCCTGCTCCGCAATGAGGAGGAGGATACTTCTCAACATCTGCACCGCATTGCCTGTACACTTCAGACAGGAAGACAAGCGATGGAATACCGTGCAGGCTTCGTAGCCACATCGATTACAGAGCTAAAATCCTTGCTGGACGACTATGTTCAGGAAGCGCACCTGTGGACGGATTCGGATGATCCCGTACATGCGCAGCGTTCATCAGAATCTGCGAAAGGTCACAAGCTCCATATTGGCTCCATTGCTGCTCACAGACGGACGGCAGTACTGTTCAGAGAGGATGAAGAACTCGGCGAAGCGCTGCAAAAATGGATTATACGTCGCAAATACCATAAATTGCTTGAACTGTGGGTGCAGGGTGTAGCGATCCAGTGGGAGCTGTTATATACAGAGGATCGTCCTGAGCGGATATCCCTTCCAACCTATCCGTTTGCACGCGATAAATACTGGGTTGGAGTGAAAAGTTCTGGTATAGAAGAGTCCTTCGAAGCAGCAAGTAACGAAGAAATTGAAACTATACCCGTTGCCAAAGCTGAGGCTATCGGATCAACAGCCCCGAATCCTTCGGTTGATAGTGAGGTCAGAAACATTATTGCAGCTCTGCTGGGAATACCACCAGACGACATGGACGAGCATCGTTCGCTGGAAGATTACGGAATGGACTCTGTACTGGCGCTTCAGCTTCTTCATCATCTCCAAGCTCGGATTTCCTCTAATATTGGTATGGAAGATCTGAATAAATGCCATACCTTGCAGAACGTCATCAGCGTTTCCCTGAACCCAACGCATCCAGAAGATCAGAGGAAACTGGTACCGGACACTCTCTGATTAGTACCAAGTCGAATAAAGTTCCAGCAAGGAAGTTTCGGCGAGTAAATGCATGTAATCATACTTGCCAATATAAAAAGCGATAAAAAGGAGCGGATCACCATGTGGATTGGATTTTTGTTAATTATAATCTCACTCATTCGTATACCATCGGTTATTATTGCCATGCGTAACGAGAAAAAGATCGTTGCAGGAGGCGGCACAGAGTACGGCAACCTGAACAGCAAAGTGCTATTTGTGCTGCAAAACCTGATTTATCTGAGCTGCATTGTATACGCCTTTATTTACGATGTGCAGTTTAATGCGTTGACCGTGATTGGTCTTGTCGTGTATGTATTTGCCCTTTGCTGTCTCATCTATGTTATTCGCAAACTCAGCCCTTTCTGGACCTACAAGCTATACATTGCAAGAGACCACAAACTGGTGCAAAGCTCGCTGTTCCGGCTGGTCCGCCATCCCAATTATTACCTGAACATCATTCCCGAGCTTATCGGTTTTGCACTGATTTCTCAAGCCTGGCCTGTATTTGTGCCTTTGTTTATCCTTCATCTCATTACACTGTTCAACCGGATTAATCTGGAGGAAAAAGTGATGAAACAAACGTTCACTCAGTACTAGGAACTGGTTGTAACCTTACGGCAGCTGCTGGCTCTTTCCAATGTCTGTTTGGACCAAACGGGCTGCATCCCCTCTGCACATCTGGATATAAAGGAGAGCGATTAGCATGAATATCAAGGAAAGAAGCAGTTTCCCCGATTTGAACTTGGTTACAGGCTTTAAGACCAACGCGGAGAAATATGAGCCATTTGCATGGTACAAAAAAATGCGACAGGAAGATCCGGTTCATTATAACGAAGCAGAGGATGTCTGGAGTGTATTCAAATACGAGGATGTCAAACGGGTTGCTGAGGATAAGGAATACTTCTCCAACAAGGTACTTGCTCCACCGATTATTCAGGATACGATCATGTTTCAGGATCAGCCCAAGCATACCATCAGCCGCGCGCTGTTAGCCAAAGCATTCACACCAAAAGCGATGTCCTCCTGGGCGTCCAGAATTGATATGATTGTCCAGGAGCTGATGGAATCGATTGAAGGACGGATCGAAATAGATATGGTGCAGGACTTTGCCTCCCCGCTGCCGATGATTGTTATTTCCGAGTTGCTTGGTGTTCCTACAAGCGACCGCGAGCAATTCCGGGACTGGGCAAACACACTGACGCTGGCTCCCCAGGAGAATACGCCCGAAGAATATATGCGCATTTATCAGCTCCAGGCTCAGGCGAGTGCACAGCTTGTGGCCTATTTTCAAGACATCATTGAACTGAAACGCCGTAATCCAGCCGATGATATCATATCCGACCTGACGCAGGCAGAGGAAGATGGAGAGAAGCTGTCTTCCGAGTCGCTGACTGCAAGCTGTGTCATGCTGCTTATCGCAGGAAATGAAACCACCACCAGTCTCATCACCAACGCCATCTACACATTCAATGACTATGAGCTGGTTAAGGAACTGGCGCAGCATCCGCAAATGATCCCATCGGCTGTCGAGGAGATGTTACGCTACCGCTCTCCGTTGCAGCGCGCGATTCGCAAAGTGCTCAAACGCGCAGAGATTGGCGGCAAAGTACTGGAGCCCGGCGACTATGTTGTCAATTGGATCGGTTCGGCAAACCGGGATGAGGACATGTTTGAAGAGGGGGATAAGTTCATTCTTGGCAGAAAGAATAACCCCCATTTGGCTCTGGGTAAAGGCATCCATTTTTGCATGGGCTCCCATCTGGCCAGAATGGAAGCCAAAGCGGCGCTGACAGCGATGCTGACTACCTATCCGGGGCTTCAAGTGCATCCCCAATATGAGGTCGACGTCAACCCCAGCAATGTATACGGGCTGAAAAATTTATCCGTTCTGCTTCAAGGCTGATCAATCTGTTAGGTGAAAAGACGTAAAAAGTGTCTGGGGTGAACCATGACCTTAGGCACTTTTTATTTACTTAATTGTAATTTATTATAATATTACATAATGAATGGGTTTGAATTTGTCCATAAAAAAGGTCATGGGAGGATCTATGAACTGGTACAGCTTTTTTGTACAGAGTGGAAGAGAAGAAGAAATTAAACTTTTTATGGATCGATTTTATGCGCTACAGCACTTAAGTTGTCTAGTACCCAAACGAATGATTCCGGAACGAAAACAGGGAAAGACTCGTCATTGCACCAAAGTATTGTTCCCAGGTTATATTTTTATCCGAACCGGACAGATTCACGATTTATATTACAACATCAAAGAAACGCCGTATATTTTGTATATGGTCAATGGCGGCATTCACAAGCATGATCAGGCTGCCAATTTTTTCACTCCGATTCCCAAGGAACAGATGGACTGGCTCATCCAGCTATGCGGTGTCAACGGAACAATGGGATACTCGGATATCATTCTCGGCGGGAACCAAATCAAAGTAACATCCGGACCACTCCTCGGCAAAGAAGCGATGATACGGAAAATTGATAAACGTAAGTCAAGGGCCAAAATTGAGGTGCAGTTGCTGAACGAGGTCAAATTGATCGATGTCGGCATCAATGTCTTACTTGCTTGAAATAACTAAATGAGCATTGGTTGGAGATTGCAGGGACGAGGAGTAAGGAAATTAGTTTCCCTTCTTGGAATGATAAACAAGATATCCAATGCTGGTTATGAGCAATAATCCAACATACAAGCATAAGATGTGTAGAATAAAAAGTTGAGGCATTTGTAAAAAGAGTATATTTTTGAAACCGTTGATCTGATACATGATCAACGGTTTTTTTGATTTATTGTCGAGGGACAAGAAGTCCCATCTGCAGAGAAACTGCATATAAGACGATCTCTTCTTATCCTAAACTTCATCCCCTTTTGGGTTAACGAGTACTCCACTCGTGGAGGAACCCCGGAAAAACATCACGTTGAGACAGATTTCCAAGGAATATTTTGATATCTGAATAACGACGTGTTTCACCTTTTAAAAACCATAATATAAAATACTTCCAACGTCCGGAAAGAACATTCTGGGTGAAGGCTATTGCATACATATCACTTTTATCATCCATAAATTCTTGTTCAAATCCTTCATTGCAAACCCACATTCAAATCACTCCTAATCTATAGGTACAAAAAGATGTACTATGTGCATTTAAATTGCCCTCTTTGCAAACGAAACGATTACACTTAAGATTGGCTAACAACCAAAACAAAACCATTTTAATTTACTTACATTGTGAAAGAATAATAAACTTATTTTGGTTTTATAGTTAGCAAGCTAAATAATAAACTTAAGATGGCAAGGAGCAACTAATGTGAGTACAACAAATGAGCTACACCTTTCGATTTTGGACTTTGTTCATATCTATAACGGAATCGAGGCTGCGGAAAGTCTTCAGAATGTGACGGAAATGGTTCAATTAGCAGAACAGTAGGGGTTCAACAGGTATTGGTTTACAGAACACCATAACACAACAACCTTGATGAGTACTTCACCAGACTTGCTGAGCTTGCATGCAGCAGCTCACACTAAAACTATTCGAGTAGGTTCCGGAGGGGTTATGTTGCCGAATCACAGTCCCTTGAAAGTGATGGAGAACTTTACACTTCTTGAAGGATTGTATCCAGGGCGTGTTGACCTCGGGATTGGCCGAGCATCAGGTACGGATGGTAGAACCCTGTGGGCATTATTAAGATCCCAGGCATTAATGGAGGTTAATGATTTTCCAGAGCAATTAGATAACCTGCTTTCCTTCTTTGCCCGTGACTTTAAAGAAAACCACCCGTTTAGTCACATCCATCCTCCTGGAGATCATTTAATGGTTCCAGATATGTTTATGCTAGGATCTAGCGAGGGTGGGTTACATTTCGCCTTGGAAAAAGGATTAGGGTTTGTATTTGCAGCTCATTTGGCACCGCAACGGGCTATTCCTATGTTAAAAGCCTACCGTTCGAATTTTAAACCTTCGTCCTATTTAACTGGGCCTCAAAGTATGTTAGCGACGATTGTTATTACAGCTGAGACGGAAGAAGAGGCTAAATATATCGCAGGACCAGCGGAATTAATGTGGGCACAGATGAGCACAGGGACGAAAAACCTTACTTTCCCTACACCTGAAGAAGCTAAAAATCACATATACACGCCTCATGAAGAGCTGGCTAGAGAACGTAATAAAGATCGCTTTGTGATTGGAAGTGTTGGACAGGTTGCGGAGCAACTTAGGCAAATTGCGAAAGCAAGTTTAGTGGATGAAATCATGATTGCAGACTTCTACCCTAATCAAGAAAGCCGCAAGAAAGGGCATGAATTATTGGCTAAGGAATTAGATTTATCATAAGTAAGGAAATAAGTGAACTCGTGAAAAGGAGCGCATTCAACCATGGAAGAAAGAAAGCTTAAACTAGGAGGAATTATTGATGGCGTGGGTTGGAATTACACGGGTTGGAGACACCCCGCTATTCCAGCAGATGCCAGTGAAAATATTGAGTATTACGTACAGAAAGCCATACAACTTGAACAGGGAAAGTTCGATCTCATCTTTTTGGCAGACGTAAGTCATATCGGACCTGGTATGATCCCGCACTATCTAAGCATGTTTGAGGGCGTATCGATTTTGTCTGCACTGAGTATGGTAACCCATTCCATTGGTTTAACCGCAACCATAGCGACTTCATATGCTGATCCCTTTACGGTTGCTAGGCAAATCGCCTCCCTCGACAAGATTAGCAAGGGCAGAGCAGGGTGGAATGCAATCACCTCGAATCCCGGAGGATTAGCCAATTACAGTCGGTCCCATTTAAGAAAAGCAGATCTTTATCCCATGAAAAAAGAGTTTTTGGAGATTGTTGAAGGCCTCTGGGATTCGTATGAAGACGATGCCTTTATACGCGATAAGGAAAGTGGGATATTTTATGATCCGAGTAAAATGCATCCCTTAGATTATACCGGGAATTACTTTTCCGTAGAGGGACCCTTAAATATCAGTCGATCGAGACAAGGCAGACCGGTGGTCTTTCAAGCAGGAACTTCCCCCGCATTCATGGATATTGCTGCACAGCATGCCGAAGTTATCATGGCACCTGGACATGATTTGGAATATCTCAAGGCATTCACTGCTGAACTGAAACGTAAAGTGCAAAATCAGGGACGTTCACCATATGACCTGTTGATGATGCCTTCTCACAGCCCGATCGTTGGTAGAACGGAAAAAGAAGCCCTGGAAAAGCTAAGGGAAATTGAATCATGGATGCCTAAAGGTTATCGAATGCCGAAACCTGGGTTGATAGGATCGGCAGAGCACGTTGCCGAACAAATCGAACATTGGTATCAAGAAGGCGTCATGGATATCTTGCTGATTAGACAAGATCATCCTGCAGGATTTAAGGACTTTATCCAATGGGTTGTTCCTATCTTGCAAGATAAAGGCATATTCCGCAAGGAATACGAGGACGACACACTTCGGGGGAATTTAGGTCTGCCTTACCCAGAAAATAAATATACGAAGTAATAATAGAAAAATTCGTTTAACAAGAGGAGAACAGATAAAATATAGGATTTCTAGGACCGAATGCCAGTCAGGTTGATGTTACTCGTTCACCCGAAGTAACGGCCGAAAGCTGAAATACAAAAAACAAAAGCATTAACGGATAACCATTTGGGTCGACTTTAATTGTAGGTGGTGATTTAACGTACACATGGCCTATCCTAGAAGTCGTTATTGAGGAAAAAGTTTTATAAAAATTGTTTTTAGACCCCTTACGCCTACTATTGAGAATGCAAAAGCCGCAGAAGAATTCGGTGTCGATATTTACGTTGCCACTGGATTTGATGAAGGAGGTACCGTTCTTTACCTACAATACTATCAAACAAGCTGGTAGAAATAGATGAGAATGGTGCCAGTCGTGAAGATATAGCAAAAGCAATGGGGGGAGCAAGTGGTCTGCGTATCGGAATGTTAGAGGGTAACAAAGTGGATGGCTATATTACTGTCGGCACAGGAATTTACACCAATTAAAGAGATTAGAACTGTAAAAGCAGTCATTGATGACTTAATGCAAGATTTTAATTAATTGCCTTTTTAGACTCTGTCGCTAACATAGCGGCATAAGGGAAAAAATCCTTTTACAATCATTGTCAGTACGTTATAATACAATCACCAGGTGGATTACCCATCAAAAAAGTTAGATATTGTAATTTATCAGTGAAGTCTAAGTAAACGATATCGGAGGTATGGTTATGGTCAAGAAGAAAATTTCCACAGCCCTCAGCGCCGCTTTAATCGTTTCTATGCTGGCTACTGGCGTGATCTCGTCGCTATCCAAGGTAACACAACGTTAGAGGTAGCGAAGTCAATAGAATCAAATACAGAAAAAAACAAAAATAGTTAATTTATTAACCTCAGCTCGGTTAACCAGCTGAGGTTTTTTATTATCATTATGCATTGAAAAAAAATGCATACCCTATGACCCTTATTTTTTGAACCATTTATTATAAAACCATAGTAACATGCTATTGAAAGTGAGGAGACATTATTTATGATTCCATTAGTATACGACCAGATTAACCATTGGGGAAAAGACGATGAATTTTTCCTTGCATTGTTAATGAGATTAAAAGTGGAATTTATAGCTGACCTAGGCTGTGGAACAGGAAGATGGACTATTCATCTTGTTCAATACGGTTATAAAATTACAGCTATAGACCCCAATGAAGAAGCGATTGAAGTGGCGAGAATTAAAGATAATTCAGGGAATGTAAAATGGATTGTAGGTGATAGTTCGGATTTACAAACCAATACCTATGATGCGGTAGTTATGACAGCCAATGTTGCACAGGTATTTCTTACAGATGATAGTTGGAAGCAAGTAATTTCTGACGTATTTCGTTCCCTAAAAATGGGCGGTCACTTTATTTTTGATACAAGAAACCCTTTAATAAAAGTATGGAAAGAGTGGGAGAAGGACACGACTCCTGACTTAGCTAAAGATAGGCTAAGTGGAGATCCTCTAGAAATCTATACAGAATATGAAGGGTTTGAGGGAGATATTTATACATTTTATGAAATTGTAAAAAATACTAAAACAGACAAAGTCCTAGTTCATGAAAAAATGCAGCTAAGGTTCCGAAACCAAGAAGAGTATGATGAGTCGCTGAAACAAATAGGTTTTTCGAAAATTGAAACATATGGCGATTGGGAGTTTAAATATGCAAATTCTGAAAATAGATCGTTTATTTTTCATTGTGTAAAATAGAGTCATTGAAGCAGAACAGAAATGCTCTCTAGGGACTTTTGGGTGTTTTCAAATATCGGATGTACAATGTCAGCCTGCGTGAATCACTATCTTTTCACACATTAATCCATATCAAGTGAGAGAAAACACGAGTAGTATACCTACTAAAAATCACATTTATCTTGAGATACAGACCTGACTCCCTCTGAGCGAAACTAGAACTCTCTTGGAATCCTGATTAGATCTGAAAATTAATCATATATTATATTTTTTCCTTCTTCACTTAGTTTTCTCAAAGATGTAATCATGTGATTAATCTCTTCTTCGGAGTGTCTTTCCCATGAAGCTAATTCAGCTATTATTTTAAGTGGCGATTTAGATCTATATGAACGTGTTGGGTTTCCAGGAAACTTTTTATCAGTTAAGTTTGGATCACTTTCAAAATTTCCTAATGGTTCTACAATATAGATCCTTTCTTTTGCATTAGATCTTGCCAATTCAGCACCCCATTTGGCAGCATTTAAGGTTGCAGTAAAGTATATATGGTTAGAATTTTTTTCTTGGTAATTTGATAAGAATTGTGGTTCTAATAAATCACCAATTTTCAGTTTTGCTTTTGTACCATGAAAAAAAGGACCTTGATCTACGATCATTTTTTTGTCATCCATACTGATACACCTCTTCTTTTTTAGGTTGTATTTAGCAGTATAGTGTAGGAATTTTAAAAAAAACAGTCTATAAAAAAATAAAAAATAACGGTATAATTTAAGTAGAGAGAATGATACTGACCTAGCATTTACGTTTTTAATTAGTAAGTCGTTATGGGAGAAGGGGCAGCTTTCACTGTCTTTCTTTTTTTGTATTTACCCTAGTATCGTTGTTAAACAAGAACATACTCCCATTGAAAGTCGCCATTGTAGCGGCTTTTTTATTTTATCAGTACAGCTTCTTGTCCGAGCCAATTCCAAGAACCTAGTCCAATAACCCAAGTTTAAGGAAGCAGCCGATCAGCGTGATCGGCTGTTTTTGTTTAACTAACGAGTAGGTTAAAAGATATTCCGTTCAAGGAAGGTCTCTGTCCGGGATTGTAGAGTGATGTGTAATGTCAAAGAATATAGTTGATAAGCATTATCATTCATGTTATATTGTTCACCAGTAAACAAAATATAATAAATTATTTAAAAATACTCTATTATTCAAATGATATTTTTGTTTACAAGTAAATAAGGAGCGATCAAAGGATGATCTCAAAAGATCGAACAAAACAGTTACTTCATGACCAATTTATCCGTTTTTTACATGTGTATGAGAATCACAAGGATACAGAAATCGAGCATTTCCTAAGTGTCGCCCAGCGAGAAAGCATCGAGAAAATCCCTCAGCATCTGACCGCGGTTCATATGATAGATTGCATAGGAAAGCATGAGCCTATTAACAACACGGGTATTGCCGAGGTGATGAATTTGTCCAAAGCAAGTATCACCAAAATTGGCAACAAACTGCTGGAGGAAGGATTCGTCAAACGTACGAAAATGAATGACAACAAGAAGGAGAGCTATTTCCGGTTGTCACCGCAAGGCAAAAAAATCTTTGAACTGCATGAACGTCTGCATATACATGAGGCTGAGCGCTTCTATCGTACTCTCGACAAATATTCGGAAACGGAACTAAAAGTAATCCATCAATTTCTTCAAGACAGCAGTATAAATATGGAATCCAGATAGAACGAAGGAGAGTGAAGCATTTGAGTCTGGCGGAATTGATCAGGGAGCGCAGGAGTATTCGTAAATGTAACTCTACGCCGGTGGACCAGGAGTTAGTTGTTGAATTACTGCGTAAGGCTATACGGCTTCAACCATTTGTTGAGGATGGCTCGTGGCGTGTGGTATATGCCGGAACTCCTGAATCATCTAGACGGCTTGTGGACTGCATGATGCAACAGATGTCACAGAGCAAGCTGGGGAAGCTGATCCCTGGAAAACTTATGGAGGTTTTAAAAAAGAGATTCACCGATATTCCCGCGCATGTCATTGTTATGTCCAATGTCGGCCCGGATCGACTGACCAATGACCGCAATTATGCGGCTGCCTGCGGGGTCATGCAGAGCTTCCAACTGCTGGGCTGGGAACGAGGGTTAGGAATGTTGTGGGATACAGAGTCCATGATTCAGCATGAAGGTTTTTTCAATGGAATTGGCTTACGTGAGGATGAAAGATTTGTTGGTATTCTTCATATAGGATATTACGACAAAGCGCCAAGAAGTCGGAAAAGAACGCCAGCCGAGCAGAAGTGGACCGTATTACGAGGGCAGTCTACATAGAAGAGGAGGATGTAAAAATGAAATTGTCAGATCTGGAAGGAGATATGGACGGCCCTAGTGAGTTTTTGGAACGACCGGTATCGCAGGACCTAATCCTTGAATTGCTCAATCATGCCGTATGGGCGCCAAATGATGGCCTCCGAGAGCCATGGCGATTTATCTTTGCTGATAACCGGTATGGGGACATCATGCACGGATTGCAGGAGCGGGCCCCTGCGTATCTTCTGGTCTTGGTGAAGGAAGAGGCAGATCAACATAAGCGGGAAGAGGACTTTGCAGCTGTCTGCTGCCTAATTCAGAATTTCCGCTTGCTGGCTCATGAGCAGAGTCTGGGTGTGCGCTGTACCTTGCATGACTGGATGTACGACCCGAGCCGTACTGAAATGTTTGGTGTACTGAGTAACGAGCGCATTGCTGCGGTGCTAGAATTGGGATACGGTGCAAATCAGTGGAAAGGAAATACTGAGTTACCTGAGACTCAACGTCATTTTGAACTGCTGTAAGGGGTGGAGACGATGGGATGAGACTCCAAAATGTGAATAAATACAAATCCCACTTGATTTAATCCATTTTCTATACCTATTTTTAATAGTATATTGAGGTAAATTAAGTGTTGTGCCCAGGATGCGCTCCAAGAGTTATTTCTTTCGGTAGAATGGGAGTCTGGGAAGTATCCAAACGAGCTCTTACAAGCAATCGGAGGGTCTCATTCAATTGTTACCGCTTGGGAAGGAGGCAAGCTTGTCGGTTTAATAAATGCTTTGTCAGATGGTGTTTTAACGGTATATTTTCACTATATGCTTATAAATCCGAGTTATCAGAGTATGGGTATAGGTAAGGAAATGATGAATATAATGCTTGATAGATATAAAGGGTGTAAAACTAAAGTATTAATTTCTTATCCTCATGCAGTGGATTTCTATAATAAATTTGGCTTTCATACAAAGGATGGAGCTACTCCAATGTTTATCTCAGAATTGATATGATTGAACTAACGGGAAACTATAGTTTAATGAAACGAAGAAGGCAGCCGTTCAAAGTAATCGGCTGCTTTTGAGAACGGACAGGACAAGAACATATAGCCATTAAAGTCGCTATTATATCGGCTTTTTTTTGTTTTATTGGAACAAGTTCGTGTCCCAAGCTAAGGACAAGAACTTGTTCCCATTACCGATTAGTTAAATACCTAAATGATCATGTTGGATTTCTTTTGAGTGATTAAAACGCTAAGGCTGCATTAAGATCAAAAACCATGCTTTGATGCTCATATGACTTAACTGCATTCTATATAGAGATGCTATCAGAATTTAAATCCACAGTTTCAACGTTACGGCATAACGATTGAGGCTCTCACCAATCAGAGTAAAGTAAGAGTTCAACACATTTGATGAATCTTTGGAGGTTCAGACCGTGTCTTTAAGCATGTATCTTTGGGACAGTGTATAAGTATGAAGCGCTGCCTTCGTTGCGGAATATATAGCCGTTGCGGCTAACGGTACAAAACCAAGGATCGAAGTCGTGTTGATGACAGTAGCTTCTTCTTTGGAATTCAAATGAACGATTAATGCAGAAGTCAACCGAATTGGACCTAACAAGTTTGTCTCGACCGTAGAAATCAAGGCAAGCGATTAATGATGCTTTTATGAGGCTAATGTCAGAAAAGGAATTCGAGAGCATAACGATTAATCAAATTGCGGCAGAAGCGAATGTCAATCGAGGAACGGTGTATCTGCATTTCGATGACAAGTACGATCTGCGCGAGCAATGCATAGCAGCTGAGATTAACCAGTTGCTTCGACATTGTATGTCTGGAGATGACCTGGTTCATCTTCCTTCCAAAACCGCACTATTTCACACTTTTGAATATTTGGAGCAGCATGCTTCTTTCTACTCGATTATGCTGAAGAGCAAGGGAAGCATGGTATTTCGTAACCAAATGGAGGCCATGTTCAGAAAAAGTCTGATTGAACATCTGGATTCAATCAATCTCGATCAGGACAGGAACAACTTCATCAGGTTATTCAAGCACTGAAAGAATGGATGAAATCAGTACAAAACATAAAAGGATCGTAAGTGTTCATCTTCCATCGATGAATGCTTTCGGTCCTTTTATGTTTATCCTGTACCTTTATGCACTGGCAGCGTCTTTATAAAAATATCTAATGAACGACGTATTGGTTTCCGACTCTCTTTGTTAACGTCTTCGAAAGGCTCCGCCGCGTGCCAGAGCGAAGAAGATGAGCAGGGCAATACTCGAGCCAACGATGGCTGGAATAATATGAAATCCGCGAATCAGCCAATAAGTCCACCAACAATGATTACCCAGAGCAGATCCATGGAATGTTCTCCTTTCTTCGGGTTTATTACAAGTTATGTTGGGCTCATTGGAATATACCTCATCTTCCAGTTGGTGGAGGATTCTAAAGGGTCTGTGCTAAGATGAGGGTAAATTATGATTTTTAGCTGGGGAACAAGGCTAGAAGGGGTGCACATTGAAGAAAATACTTGTCATTGACGATGAAGTCGCAATCCGAGATTTAATTGAGCTCGTATTGAGAAGAGAAAACTACGTCGTTCAAACGGCTGAAAACGGTAAAATAGCCCTGCAGCTGCTGGATGCTTTTGGGCCGGACCTGGTGGTGCTTGACTTGATGCTGCCTGACTGCTCCGGATATGACCTGTGCAAGGAAATCACCGGGAAATGTGCCGTTCCTGTGATCATGCTCTCTGCCAAAAATGAGGTAATTGACAAGGTGCTCGGACTAGAGCTAGGGGCGGAAGATTACATGACCAAACCCTTTGACAATCGTGAATTGCTCGCTCGGATCAAGGTGATTCTGAGAAGAAACGAGAGCAAGGAGGAATCAAGTGAAGGAACCGTAGTGAAATCTACACGCATCATTCATGAAGAGCTGACATTTGATCTGGAAAGCCGAAGGGTGCTGAAAAACGGTGTCCCCGTGTCTTTAACGGCCAAAGAGTTTAAAATTCTGGAAACGTTACTCAAAAGGCCAGACAAAATCTTTACCCGGGATGAGTTGCTGCAAATCGGATGGGGATATGACTTTATGGGAGACAGTCGCAGTGTGGATATGACCATCATGCGATTACGGAAGAAGCTGGAGGATAACGCGGACGAACCGAAGTATGTCAGGACGATCTATGGATTTGGCTATCAACTTGGAGGTGGCGAGGCCTGAAGTATGCAACCCGGTTACTGCTGAATTATTTATTTTTCTCCGTGCTGTCCTTTGGCATCATCATTTTTGCGGTGAATAAAGCCATCGATTACTACAGCTTCATTACCATTGAAAAACAGATGATGGGGAAGGCGGATCTGTCCGAGTTGTCCTTCCGTGAGGTGTTGGCACAGCATAGATCATCGACAGGAGAGCCGCAGATCAAAGAAATCGTCAGACTTGCTCTGGAGAAGCTGAAAGCTTCAGGCAAGGAAGTGCGTATCTATGATAGCTCCAAGCAGTTGCTGGGCTTGGCTGTGGATGGCATCATCATTAATGATGGCAAATCTCTTATTTTTGAAAAGAATATTCAGAAAGCCCTGAGCGGCAGTTATGCCTACACCGTAACGGAAGATCATCTGCTTTATTTTGCAACTCCCATTCAGAATCAATATTACGAAAACGCTTATGTGTATGAGTTCGTGGAGGACATTTCCTACTTTTATGCGATTATGGATCAAATCCGTTATATCCTGTTTGCGGGTGCAGGCGGATTTATTGTACTGATTACGTTATCCAGTCTGTGGATTGCCCGCAACACAACCAAGCCGATTAAGCTGTTGCTTGGTGCTGCGCAAAGTTTCTCTAGACAGGAGTTTCGGAGAGTTCATCTAAACCGGAAGGATGAGCTGGGCATGCTGGCAGATGGGCTGGATTCTATGGGGCGGCAGCTTCATGATTACATTCAGTACCAGAAACAATTTGTCTCCAACGTATCTCACGAGTTAAAAACACCCTTGGCAGCCATTCGTGGTTTCTCTCAATACTTGGTTGAAGGGGAGAACGAGAACAAAGAGCTGCAAAAAATCTACGCTCATCTGCTGCAGGAATCGGATCGGCTGACGCGCTTGATTAATGAACTGTTGTTGCTATCCCGATTCGACAAGGCTGGTTCTAATGAACTGGAAGCCCGGAAGACGGAAATGAACGAACTAATTCAACAAGTCGCAACGAGTATGGGTGCCAAGGCCAAAGATAAAGGAATCGAGATTATGTTCAGGGAGGCGGAGGCGGAAGCGGAAGCGGAACCGGAAGACAAGCTTCTGACGAGAGTCCACGCCAATGTGAATCCAATGCTGATGTCCCATGCGATCGCCAACCTTGTGGACAATGCCATCAAATATTCAGGCAGTCCATCGCTAATCGAATTGAAGCTTACACATACACCAAGCGAGGTAGTTATACGGATACGTGATCAAGGTATCGGTATCGCGGGCGATGAGCTGGAGAAAGTGCAGGAACGCTTTTATCGGGCAAAAAATGCAAGCACAGCGAACGGTTCAGGTCTTGGACTTTCTATTTGCAAAGAGATTGTAGAGCGGTTTAATGGATATATCGACATGGAAAGTCAAATCGGGGAAGGAACGACCGTTACGATTGTGTTACCTCGTGCGTAAACACGCGCGTAAATAGTTAACGTTACAAGATTGATACAATTCTGTTATTAGACTAACAAATGCTTTTTTTATAATCACTTCATAAGAAGAAATCACACATTTATGGAGGGATCATGATGAAATTGAAAAACAAAGCTACAGCTGTTATCCTGGTGAGTATTTTACTAACGATGGCACTGACGGGCTGTCAGTCCAATGGTGCCAAGTCGCCAGAAGTGGCGCAGAACTCAGCTGAAAAAAACACGCCCGACGAACAGGCCAAAGGCGAAGGAGCATCAAATTCTACTGCGCCTGCTTCAGAAAATTCGGAAGGACCAAGTGCTGAAGCTATTAAGGAAGGTTCGATGGAGAAGGAAGGCAATGTGGTGCTGAAGGAGCTTGCTTTTGTCTATAATGAGCACACCATTGCGGTTTCGGATACAGCGAATGAAGATCAGATGGAACAGATGCTGGGCAAACCGGATAACCTGAAATCTCATACGTACAGTGCCGACGATGGAACAAACATGGATACGTTAATCGGTTTTACAGAAAAGGTTTATACGTATCCTGGTCTGGAGATTAAAACAATCAGTATACCGGAGGGGAAGCGAGACTCCATCTTTCATATCGAAATGACAGATCCTAAGTACGCGACAGTGCGAAACATTAAAGCAGGAGATAGCCTGGATACACTCAAGAACGCCTACCCTGAGGGGAAACTGCTTGGTGATGGAGCTCCTAATGAGGAGGATGACTTCCGTTACGAGCCATCCAATTATGTGGATGTGATGTCGTTTCATATCAAGGATGCCAAGGTGGAGAGCATTCAGATCTACAGCCTTTTGGACTAATATTTAGTGATTGATGTTGGTAAACCATTCTTGCGATTCACCTTTAATACCTGCCCTAGAGAGGGGCAGGTATTTTCTCGTTTATAGAACGTTAGTCTGAAAAGATTGATGGTTTTTTGTGTTCACCCGGACCGGATAAATTTAGAATGATATCGATATTAACGTTATTGACCCGCCGGTGTATAATTCTCGTCTAGAAATGATTGAACAGCTTGGAACGCTTGAACTCTATTTTTCTCAAGCAGTACCATATGAGTGCCTTCTCCAATTTCCACCCAACGCCGATAAGCAGCTCCGGTTAAGGAAGTAAAGAAGTTTTGCGCCAAATCTAACGGCACATCAATATCCCATTCCGCATGAACGAGGAGTACAGGGACAGTGATGTCTTTAGGTTCATAGAACGCTTTGCCAACCGTCCAATACTCTCGGATGTCGAGAATCGGTCCGTTGGTAGCGCGAATATGTTCAGGGTGAACGGACTGAGTATTAGGATCAGTTGCGAGAGTGGCTTCAACCCATTTCTCAAACCAACCCTCAGGAAGCAGATCGTCACGTTTCCCTTCAGGAGCAGCACTTAACCAGCGTTCCTTCGTAGAACCTGCGGGCACAAGGCGATAAGAACCAAGCGGGCCGCCAGTATCAATCGGGATTGGCTTAGTGCTCAGCCATTGCGGAGCGATTAGAGTTAACTTGTTCACCTTATTGTTGTTAAAGCTTGTATATGCCCCAGCTACTGTCCCCCCCCAAGACATCCCAAGTATATTGACCTTGGATAGATTACGGTGTTTTAGGACAAATTCTACAGCCGATCCGAAATCACGAACGCCAGTTTCTGTACGGACAAGTGGAGGATTCTGATCAGCAGGCTGTTCCATTTCCGGTGGTCTTATGGATCCGCCATAGCCACGTACGTCTACTGCATAGACATCATAGCCGTGACTAGCGAGGTAATCTAGGAAGGAAAAGCCGTCGAGCTCCACATCATACAGGCTGCCTACTGGATAAGTTGCACCATGAACCATGACAATTGTTTTTTCATTTGTGAAGACATTCATAGATGCAGGACGTTTATTTAGGACGGATAACTCAATCCCCGGTGTATCGCTAGCTATTTTAAAATTCTCAGAAACGATGGGGATCGATGTATTGAATGTGTTGTTAGACATGATAGGGTTCGCCTCTCTTTGATGAATTAGATGATGTCTTATATAAACCGCCAGTTGAAGCCGTCTTCGCTTCGGGTGACATAACCAGCAGAACTCTCTGGGAAATGCGTACTGAAATAAATAATGGGACGATCGGCAATGTATTCTAGCGCCCAGCGACGTGAGATTCGCGCCTGATCACCAAATTCACAATACATCGAATTCCAATCTGGTCTTAAGACCTGGAATGGATGATGCATGATATCTGCGCCGAACAGAGCTTCCTCACCACCCGATGAAAGACGAATGGACATCTGTCCAATACTATGACCTGGCGTCGGAATAAATGTAAATAGATCTAGAAACGTTCCGCCTTCTGGGCCGATCGTTTCGGTCAAACCAGACTCTACGACAGGAAGTACGCTCTCTTCGTAAACATTGAAGTTGGCTTCATTTTCTTTGTTATGACTTGCTCCACTGGAGTAATACTCTTGCTCTTTAAGCGGGAATACGTATTTGGCATTCGGGAATGTCGGTACCCATTTGCCATCAACGAGCTTGGTATTCCAACCGACGTGATCCACATGCAAGTGGGTTAGTAACACGTAATCGACTTTTTCTGGAGTAACTCCTGCCTCTTGAAGCCGATCGAGATAAGGCAACTGAAGATTGGCAAGATCCGGATTGAGTGGCAGGTTTTTATCGTTACCTGTAGCAGTATCTATAAGAATCGTATGATGGGGCGTCTTCACGACCCAGGTGCCGATACTCACAATCAGTTGAGAATTTTCGTCAATCAAGCCCTCGGGGAGGGTATCTTGGTTTTCTTCCAAAAAAGTAGGATCCCATGTTCCTGGGAAATAAACTTCAGGTGGAACGCCACTAATTATCATTTCAGTAACTCTAGTTACGGTAGTATCACCTACGGTGTAAATCTTAGGTAGCCTCGTCATATGCCACATCGCTTTCGTTGGAATTTCGCTGAAAATGAAATCCTATATAAAAAAGTAAATATCCCGGGAACTTACTTGCACATCAGCCTTACTAAAATCTTAGTCCAATAATGCTGTTAAATCAACGTTTTTACACCGTAATTGAACCTATGTCAGAATGCTTGCTATTGCTAGTTATTTTGCTTAATATCAGTATATAAATTTCGCTGACAGCGGAAAAATGAATATGTGGGAGAAATGCAACATGAATTCGATCGGCGAGGTCATCCGAAATACACGCAAGCAAAAGAAATTAACACTTAAAGAAGTGGCAAAAGCAGGTTCTATCTCATTATCGTTTCTCAGCGAAATAGAACGTGACAAAGCGAATCCATCCATCAGTGTGCTCAAACGGATCGCTAATGCGTTGAACGTTAATTTTACCGATCTATTTGGAGAGAAAGAGCACAGCGTTGTTGTGAGAAAAAACGAACGTAAACCCCTGGTGCATTCTGAAGGCTCTCGTATTACGTGGTATTCCCTTAGTGAGGGAAGTAATAACAAGATGGGGCCATTAATGGGCGTGCTAGAAGAAGGTGCGACCTCTGGAGATATTGGTGTAGGACACAGTGAAGGCGAGGAGTTTCTGTATGTGCAGTCGGGAGGCTTGGAGTTTGTGCTTGGAAATGACAGATATACGCTGGAAGAGGGAGATAGTATCTACTTCGATGCTAGGACGCCGCATAGCTATAAGAATGTATGGAAAGGAGAAACTGTAGTTATTGCTGTAGTGGCGCCTCCCACTTTTTAAAATTAATGCTGCGCTCAGAATTAATTGAAACATATAAACCGATTTTTAAGACAGTAATAATACAAAATTTAAAACCTTGAGTATTAAACCACGACTAGCGTGGTTTTTTGTTTTATCTAAACATTTAAGCCGGAGGCAAGTCAAAGTAATTATCGGAATTTACGAGAACATACTCTGATCTACGTTTTTTTGATCGTATAGGAGGAAGTGGATAATTATACCCGGGTAATAAATGCTCAAGAATACGTAGTGATCGATGAGGAAGGAACGAGTTGTGGCGTGGAGACACGCTACCCGATTGCCGGAATGGACAAGAACATGTTCCTATTTCCGATTAGGGATATATCTAATCGTTATTTTGCCGTATTTCATTAAGCTAACGGACAAGTTAGTTTTAAGGAGGTTAGCCCATGGCAGGCATTCCTTCTATTACATAACTCAGAAAAATACAACACAAGAAGGCACATAGCAGGTCAGGTGTTAAATTTTCAAACCGCTAAAAAGGAGTGAAACGAGTTGCTTAATAATTGTAATCAGAATCCAAACGGTTCATGTTCTGAGGCAGAAGGATATCAGAACATCAACAACCGCTTCTGGGGTAGCATCTCATGCTGAAGGATATCTTACAGCGGCTACTGGACCGCATTTACATGCCGAAGGGAACAGTTCAACGGCTAGCGGAGTAGACTCACATAATGAAGGTCAGTTAACTACAGCAAGTAATACTGCTTCGCATGCAGAAGGGATTTCAAATACCGCCAGTGGTAAGGCTTCACACGCAGAGGGAGTTGGAAATATTGCATTAGGAAGAGCCTCTCATGCTGAAGGTTTCCAAACAACTGCAAGTGGTTTAACTTCTCATGCAGAAGGAGATAACACTCAAGCAGTGCATGTCGGTTCTCATATCATGGGACAAAATGGGGCCCCACGTTTTCCATTTTCCTGGCATTTAGCAAATGGTCTTGCTGTGGGTCCAACTTTAAACTCTGCAGTTATCGAAGGATTGACTGGTAATCTCTATTTAGACGGGGTTTTATTGTCTCCAGCTGCAGCGGATTATGCAGAGATGTTTGAAACAGAAGATGGTAACCCGATTGATGTAGGTTTTTTCGTTACACTGGGAGAAAATGAGAAAATTCGGAAAGCAAATGCTAATGATTATTACATCATTGGGGTAGTCAGTGCCACTCCAGCCGTTATTGCGGACTCAAGTGACCTCCGTTGGCATAATCTTTTTGTAAAAGATGAGTGGGGTAGAATTCAGTACCATGATGTGGAGGTACCAGATTTTAAAGATAATAAAGGAAATATAATTGAACTTTCTTATATAAAAAAGGAACCGATGTTGAATCCTGAATGGAACTCTGAAGAAAAGTACATTCCACGTCTTCAAAGACCAGAATGGGTACCTGTGGGACTATTAGGTAAATTACTCGTACGTGATGATGGATCTTGTAAACTAGGAGGCTACTGTGTACCTAATGAAGAAGGAATCGCAACCGAAGCTAGAGCAGGCTATCGAGTAATGAAACATACAGGAGAAAAGCAAATACTGATACTCGTGGACTCAGCCCTTCGGCTTGAAAACTGATATGAGATCACTTTTAAAAAGGAAAGCAGCCGATCAACTGATGGACTATACTTGAATGAGACGTTTCGGCTTAACCGACGCCGCCAATCGTAAGCCATCTACGTATTCGGGTGGTATGCGCCGTAGGCTTGACAATACGCGACTGAAACGAGGATGGCAGTACTTCGCGTGGTTCCGCTATCTTGACAGCTAGGAGTATTAGAATACAACATCGAATAAGAATAATATGTTAATGTCCTCTTGACTGTTTTCAGTGAAAGATACGAACGCTAGACTTCGACGGATGACTTACTGTTGAGCTAACGTAGGGACTGGCAGGATCTCAATTTGTGAAGGTGAAATATGGACTACAATTCACGGAGGGAAACGGTGTTAGAGACGAAACGATTACGTAACGATACCATAGCGGCGGGTCGTCGTCATACCGTTGGTCTTAAATCTGACGGAACGGTAATGGCAGTGGGTGATAATAAATACGGTCAATGTAAGGTAAGCGATTGGTGCCATATCGTCGCAGTCGTTGCTGGTAATGTACATATGGCGATGAACACGGGTAATGCCCATACCGTTGGTCTTAAATCTGACGGTACTGTAACAGCTGTAGGTTGGAATAAGCATGACCAATGCAATGTAAGCGAGTGGCGCGATATTGTAACAGTTGCGGCAGGTTGGTGCCGTACTGTTGGGGTTAAATCAGATGGCACGGTGGTTGCGGTGGGGCGAAATAATGAAGGTGAATGCAACGTGAGCAGCTGGCATGATATTGTAGCGATCACAGCGGGTGACTGGCATACAGTCGGGCTAAAATTAGACGGAACGGTAACAGCAGTTGGTAACAATAAGTATCGCCAATGCAACGTAAACGACTGGCGCGATATATTGGCTGTTTCAGCGGGGTATCTTCATACTGTTGGACTTAGATCGGATGGCACGGTAGTGGCTGTAGGGCGAAATAATGAAGGTGAATGCGACGTAAGCGGCTGGCACGATATTGTAGCAGTTGCAGCGGGGAGTTATCATACCGTTGGCCTTAAATCTGACGGTACGATGGTTGCTGTGGGTTTGAATAAACATCACCAATGCGATTTAAGTGGTTGGTACGAAATTAGGGCTATTTCGGCAGGGTGTGCCCATACGATCGGACTGAAATCTGATGGTACGATGGTTGCTGTGGGTGATAATGATTATGGACAATGTGATGTAAGAGGATGGAGCAGCATCCAACAATAAACCGCCCTTAGCCTTTTATTTAATCGGTACAAGTTCTTGTCCCAAGCTAAGGACAAGAACTTGATTCCATTGCCGAAAAGAACAAGAACATTGCGTCATTTCGAATTAGATTGTTATCTATATATAATCATGACAGAACTTATGTAGCGAGATAAAAGCACAATTCGCTTTCTGAAGGCACGAACTCAGTTCCATTGCTGAAAAGATTAGAAACTTGGTATCACTGTCGATTAGAATATTTTATCTGTTACATTAAGCTAACGGGCAGGTTAGTTTAATGATCCCTGGTTCAGTCATTTACAACAAACAGAACAAATATTCTAATTATAGTGGTGTTAATTTTCTAACTATGGAGGGTTTTTAGCATAACTGAAAACGGGATTGTATTGGTTGTGCGGCATGCAGAATATGATCCTTATACCTAGCAGCTTGCTGTTTGGGTGTATGTTCCCGCTTGAATTAATGCCAGCAACTATGCAGCAGCTCGCGCATTTTCTTCCCCAGTATTGGCTTCTGGATACCTTTAGCAACCTACAGCAAAGGGTATCCATGGGGCAACTATCCTTGAATCTGATCATTTTGATTGCTTTTTCCGTTGCCTTATCTTTCATCCACTTCCATATTGCCTTGCGGGAACGTAGTGAAAAATTCAAAATATCGATCCAATCCGGACTCTAAATTTCAGTCTTTAGTAGGAGGTGAACGATGATGAAGTCCGTATAATTAGGAATTGAAAGGAGAGTCATATCTTACTCAAAATGGGCATCTTTATAGACAAATTGGAGGTTGAAAAGATTGAATAGGGACGAAAAAAGCATTAATGCGCCAAGCCTGTTTCGCAATCGGTTCCTGCAGACGATTTTATTATCAAGCGTGCTCCTGCAGGTTGGCATCTGGGTACGTAATTTCGCTATTCTCCTGTACGTTGCGGATAGAACAAACAATGATCCATACGCCATTTCGCTAATCAGCGTAGCAGAATTCGCGCCAATTTTTGTTTTTTCGTTCATCGGAGGTACATTTGCCGACCGCTGGCGGCCGAAGCGAACGATGATCTGGTGCGATTTATTATCCGCGGTATCGGTATTCGTAGTACTTCTGACCATACATTACGGTTCTTGGCACTCCGTCTACCTTGTCGCATTCATCTCGGCTATTCTTTCGCAGTTCTCTCAACCTTCAAGCATGCGATTGTTTAAGTATCATGTGCCGGAAGAACAGCTGCAGCAAGGGATGGCTCTATTCCAATCGCTGATGGCCATCTTCATGGTGCTTGGTCCTATGCTCGGAACCTTGGTTTACAGCACTTTTGGCCTTGAAATATCGATCGCTGTCATGGGCGTAGTTTTTCTGCTCTCCGCACTCGTTCTTATTCGTCTGCCAGAGGATAATATGCAAGCTCAAACCGTCGCTGTAAAAGGGCAGTTCCGTAAAGAATTCATTGAAGGCTTCCGCTATGTTTGGCAAAGCCAAGTACTGCGGATGCTCGGACTTGCGTTTATTCTCGCGGGACTCGCTGTTGGCGTAGCTCAAGCGCTCAACCTGTTTATCGTAACAGAGCGGCTGGGCAGGAGCGAGGAGTTCCTGCAATATCTGCTAATGGTAAATGGTGCAGCTATGCTGATTGGTGGCGGAATCGTAGCCGTCTTCGCCAAGCGGGTTCCGCCGCAGATTCTTCTAGCGATAGGTATGATCGCAGGCGCAGTCTGCACAGCCATTGTAGGGTATTCGACAAGCGTTCCGCTCACCCTGACCGTTCAATTTCTGAATGGACTTGTTTTCCCTTGCATTCATATTGGGATCAGCACAATGATTCTGAAATGGTCAGAGGCTTCGATTGTCGGCCGGGTGAATGGGGTTCTGAATCCGATGTTCGTTGGCATGATGGTCGTTTCCATGTCTTTTGCTGGCGCGTTAAAGGATGCCTTTTCACTGGGGACGATCTATGGCGGTGCAGGATTATTATTTCTTCTTGGCGCAATGGTCATGGTTCCGATCATGAACCAAAAAGCGCCGGATAACGCACATATTGCACAAGAGACATAATTTCGCGATACTTATAAAAATTTAATGAAGAAGAGCCGGCCATGAAGAAGTGATCGGTTCTTCTTCATTCCCTGATGTGGTTAAGACCAACAATATCACCAATCATTTTGCTGTACGAAATTTCTGATAATTCAGACAGCAGTCTACGGAAAGAAGATCTGGTCAAAATGGCTGAGGACTTACTTACATCTCGCTAATATCCACAATCCTGCTGGGTGCAAAACGATGATTTCGTTTTGCTCTCTTTTTCATGTATGAGTTATTAATAATTACATATCGGTTAATGTTTACCTTAAATAAAAATAAGTGTCTTTCCCAGTGAAATCAAGTGATTTTGATTAGCCCATAAGATGAAATATGAATACGTATTTCCTTGAATCACAACAGGAGCAGGATATTTTACAATAAGTGCCGCCTGATTTCTCATTTCCACGGGTTGGTCCTCCGAAGGAAATACGAAACAGGCTTCTTGTGCTTGAATAATAACAGGGAAAATTCGGGGGTTTGCCCCATAGGGTTTCAACATATGAAAAGCTTCCGCTCTGCATACCTCGTGAATTCCTTCCTCAGAAGAGATCGCGGATATCTGAAAAAATCCGTCCGCTCCTTCGAATCGTTCTTCGGTAACTTTGTGCCAGCTTCGCGGATAATAGAAAGATACCTTGTATACCTGATTGAGATATAATCCATATGGATGAACATCATGCACTCGTGGGGACCAACTTAGAGCTGTAATCCACCTTGCTTCAACAATTTTGACCGGGTTATTAGGTGTCCTTACATCAATAATCCAAATTTCGTTTGCTTGTTCTTGATTATTACATCCTGATAAGTAAGCGAGTCGGTTCCCATCCGGCGACCAACTTAAAGGGGTAGAGAAGCAGGTGGAGACTGCCCATGTTTTTTGTTGCTCTCCAACTCGGCTGTCAGTCTGGATTAAAGAAACATATTGATTATCCACGATGTCGGTGGCACTGTATGCAATGATTGAAGAGTCCGGGGACCATTCGGGGAAATAGTTTTTCGCCTGAGGTCCACCTTTAAGTTGGTAGCTTGCTCCTGTTGTCAGGTTCACCGTTGTAATCAAGGAAATGCTGGCTCCTGGGGAAGTATATAGGGCAAACTCTCCGTTAGGTGATATTCTGACATTGTGGAGAGGACCCTCAGTATTTTGAGTTAATTGCTGTTTGTTCATGCCATCTCGGTTGATTTTATATAGTTGGGTATTGCCTGCTTCATCCGGAGCTGCAAACAGGAGAGCCACTCCTGAAGGAAACCACTGGACATCTGAGGCTCCATGTTGAATGATCGAACCGCTGGCATGGGAGTTGATATTGTAGATCACAATTCGTCCGTTTTTTACATAACTCAAGTATTGACTATCCGGTGACCAGCTCAGTAAAGTATAAGCGTCAATTTGATCAATTTGTGCCAATTCCCTGCTGTTTAGATTGAATACATACACGATATTTTTTTTGCCGATAAAGGCGAAGTTCCGGACATCTGGCGACCAATATGGAATCGAAAATTCCTCACCAAGATCTTGGGTTAGCTTAATGGTCTGTCCTGTTAAAGGTTGATAAAGCCAAATGTCGTACGAACCACCCCCAACATTTGAAGTGAAAAGGATCGCTTCACGATCAGCAAGATTCATCTTTGATTTCCGCCCTTCAGGTTTGATTTCACTACAATGTATTCAAGTAAAAGGAAATAGGCGAATGATTAATCATTTGTTGTGTCTTCAAATACAACCGAATCCAAGCAAAAAGGCTCCAAAGGATACAAAGGTTTGCTAAATGCCATTCAACATGTGGAAGATAAACCGGCAGGTGCTGTACTAGCCGATATTTTGCTTACAAAATGTGCGACTGAGCTGACGGACGAACAGAAAAAAGAACTTGAAGTCATCATTAATATTCAAAACGATGTGAAATAGCAGAAGAATACACAATAGTTGCAATATACAAATAATATGTTTATAATAGGCACCACAGAGGTGATCATGTTGCCGGATAACCAAAACCCAAGAGAGTTATTACAGATCATGGTACGTCGCTTCGGCTTGCTGGATAAAAATTGTTGCACGGTTGGAGAGCAGGAAATATCTTTAATCCAAAGTCATATCCTATATGAAATTGACCATCAACATGAGCCATCCATGCAACAAATTGCCGAAACGCTAGCCATGGATATTACAACCTTTAGTCGTCAAATACAGACGTTGATTAAGAAAAACCTGGTCTTAAAAACACCTCATCCTGAAGATCGGAGAGTATACATTCTGAGATTGACGGTAGAGGGGAAGTTTGTAGCGACAGCTATAGATCATCGGATGAATACACATCTGGAAGAGGTTTTTTCTTTCATGACCGATACAGAAAAAGCAATCGTTATGCAATCTGTTAAACTGCTGAATGATAGTATGTTAAAATCGAAAATGTGCTGTACGCCAGTGGGGTAATGAGCGATATTACCCCGTTACATTTCTCTGATACTTGTAATTTGCAAATATATTTAACTAACTACTGGAGGTCATTTGAAATGAATAACATTGAATTCAAACCAGTCGAGTCCTGTTGTGCACCTACGCTCACGGAAAAGCAGATCTCTCTTCAAGAGCCTGTACACCAAGGAGAGCTATCTCATTTACCTGTAGCCATCATTGGTGCTGGGCCTATTGGTCTGGCAGTAGCAGCACATCTGATTGAAGCTGGCCAATCATTTATCATTTTTGAGGCGGGGAGTAAAGTAGGTGAGAATATCTCCAAGTGGGGCCATGTTCGTCTATTTTCGCCATGGCAGTATAACGTAGATAAAGCAGCAGAAAGGTTGTTGACGAAGAATGGGTGGATTGCCCCATCTCCAGACGAATTACCGACGGGACATGAGCTGCGTGATCTGTATTTACTTCCGCTCGCAAAACTTCCGAAAATTCAAACGGATCTTCATTTAAATACACGTGTTGTGGGGATTAGTCGCAAAAATACAGATAAAATGAAAACCGTAGGCCGCGAGAAACAACCCTTTATGATCTATGTTGAAGAGGAGGGGAAGAACCGTCGGTATGAAGCTAGAGCTGTGATCGATGCTTCAGGAACGTGGGAACACGCTAACCCTGTGCTTTCTAGTGGTGTACTCACTCCTGGAGAGAAAGTTCTTCATGACCGTATATTCTATGGCATTCCGGATGTACTAGGGGAAGCGCGGGAGCGTTACACGAATAAACATGTTGCCGTTGTAGGAGGTGGGCATTCGGCCTTGAATACGTTACTTGATCTATCCGGTCTGCAAGAAATGGATTCAGGTACAAAACTGACCTGGTTGATGAGAAGAGATCAAGTAGAGGAAGCTTATGGTGGAGAAGCGAATGATCAACTGGAAGCCAGAGGTAAACTAGGAAGTCGAATTCATCAACTCGTTGATGCTGGAAAGGTCAACGTGATAACGCCATTTCATATTCAGGAACTTCAGCAGAAAGGCAATCAAGTCACCATCATTGGAGAGCAACGTGGTGTTATTCAGGAAATAGCTCAAGTGGATGAGATCATTGTGAATACAGGTAGCAGACCCGACTTTACCTTCTTAAGAGAGTTGAGGCTTAGCATTGACCAGATTACCGAAAGTGTCGAAACCCTGGCACCATTAATAGATCCGAATGTTCATAGCTGCGGCACCGTTCGTCCACATGGGGAGAACGAACTCCGTCAGATGGAACAAGGATTGTATATTGTAGGTATGAAGAGTTATGGACGTGCACCTACTTTCCTGATGGCTACAGGATATGAACAGGTTCGATCCGTTGTGGCCTTTTTAGTCGGTGATCTAGCAGCCGCTTTAAAAGTAGAGCTGGATCTACCGGAGACCGGTGTATGCAGTGTCAATCGCCGGCAAGTGAAGGCGGTAGCTGCGGAAAAGAGTGATTGCAGTACTTCTTGTACCAATTGAAAATGGAAGAGAGCTTACGAACACCCGAAGCGTTGGTTCTAATTTGAACCAACGCTTTTTTAGGTTAATTTGAATTAAACGTTGACTTCAATTTTTTTATATTATAATATAAGCATGCACTTATATTTAACGGAAGGAGGAAGTGATATGGATTCTATTCAAGAAGCAGCGGATAAGATTAAATTGCTGGGCGATAAAACACGTCTTACTATACTTACACTCCTCAAAGAACGTGAATGGTGCGTGTGTGAATTTGTAGAGATTTTAGACATGTCACAACCTGGAATTAGTCAGCATTTGCGCAAGCTGAAGGATCAAGGCTTGGTTAAAGAGAATAAACGTGGCCAATGGGTATACTACTCTTTAAATGTAGAGAATACACCCTATATTAGATCTGTCTTGGAACTGATGCCGGACACGGCAACGATTCTTAAGTCCTTGAATAAAGAGAACTTTACATCCGTTTGTAATTAATTTTTAATTAGTATATAAGTATATTGTTATATACAAATATAAATTTAGAGGAACTGAAAGAGGGGGAAGGTTTTGTTTTCCACGTTGTTAGCCTGCATTATCTTTTTAATTACGTTAGTCCTCGTCATCTGGCAACCTAAAAACCTGTCCATAGGTTGGTCTGCTTGCGGCGGAGCAATTCTCGCTCTACTTGTGGGTGTCGTCAATTTCCAGGACGTATGGGATGTGACGCAAATCGTGTGGAATGCCACGCTTGCATTTGTAGCGATCATTCTGATTTCGTTAATTCTGGATCGTATCGGATTTTTTGAGTGGGCTGCCTTACATATGGCCAAGGCTGCTCACGGCAATGGTGTCCGGATGTTTGTTTACGTCTCGATCTTGGGAGCTGTGGTTTCTGCCTTCTTTGCCAATGATGGAGGCGCACTGATTCTGACGCCGATTGTTCTAGCCATGGTACGCGCACTGAATTTCGATGAGAAAAAAGTATTTCCATTTATTATGGCTAGCGGATTTATTGCGGATACGACCTCTTTGCCACTGGTTGTAAGTAACCTGGTCAACATTGTATCTGCCGACTTCTTTGGCATTACCTTCATGGAGTACGCAGGAAGGATGTTTGTTCCGAATCTGTTCTCACTGGTTGCAAGTATCGGCGTTCTGTATCTCTTCTTCCGAAAAAGTATTCCCAAACGCTTTGATGCGAGCGAATTGAAACCACCAGTAACTGCCATTAAGGATATGAAAATGTTTCGGTTGTCGTGGGTGGTGTTGGGTGTTCTTCTCATTGGATACTTCACCAGTGAATTCGTCGGTATTCCCGTATCTCTTGTAGCAGGTGTTGTCGCAATATTCTTCCTGATCATGGCTTCCCGCAGTTCTGCTGTACCGACTGCATTGGTTGTCAAAGAAGCACCGTGGGCCATCGTATTCTTCTCCATCGGCATGTATGTCGTGGTCTATGGTCTACGTAACGTGGGTTTAACGGATCTCCTAGCCGTGGTCATTCAGGCTGTGGCGGATCAGGGATTGTTTGTTGCAACGATTGGTATGGGCTTTATTGCGGCAGTCATTTCATCCCTGATGAACAATATGCCTACCGTGCTGATTGATGCTCTTGCCATTGATGCAACAACGGCTACAGGAACGGTTCGGGAGGCGCTCATCTACGCCAATATTATTGGATCAGACCTGGGTCCCAAGATTACCCCGATCGGTTCACTGGCGACGCTGCTCTGGCTTCATGTGCTTAGCACGAAAGGCGTCAAAATCTCATGGGGCACTTACTTCAAGACAGGTATCATTATCACCGTTCCGACTCTGCTTATTACGCTAGTGGGTCTGTATCTGTGGTTAAGCATTCTATAATTCAAACAAAGAGGAGACGATGAACATGAGTAAAAAAACACTGTACTTCCTGTGCACAGGCAACTCTTGCCGGAGCCAAATGGCCGAAGGCTGGGCCAAGAAATATCTAAGTGAGGACTGGAACATTTATAGTGCGGGGATTGAGGCACACGGTCTGAATCCAAAAGCAGTGGAAGCCATGAACGAAGTTGACCTGGATATTTCTACTCAAACTTCCGATATCATTGATTCAGAATTGTTGAACAATGCTGATTTTGTAGTCACATTGTGTGGAGACGCCGCGGATAAATGTCCAATGACACCACCACATGTCAAGCGGGAACACTGGGGATTCGATGATCCTGCCAAAGCGCAAGGTACAGATGAAGAGAAATGGGCTGTATTCCAAAGGGTTCGTGACCAGATTGGGGAGCGCATTAAAACGTTCGCTGAAACCGGCAAATAATACAAACTGCCGGGAGAATGTTTCCCGGCTTTTCTAATTTCGAAAGGGGTGTTCGTGTTGAAAACAATGGAGATCTACGATCCTGCGATGTGTTGTTCTTCTGGCGTATGTGGTCCAGGTGTTGATCCGGAACTGATTCGTGTATCTGCTGTCGTCCATAATCTGCAGAAGAAACAGTTTCGGGTATCTCGCTATAATTTCATGCTGAAGGCGAAGCCAAGCTTGCGTGGATGAATATGCTGGGTGACGTGAAGCATCCGGATGGAAAAGCATTCGATCCTCAGCAGTGGGTAGATGGATTTTTAAGTAAATGATCAGGACCTGGGAACGGTTTGGGAACAAACGTACCACGAATGTTTTAGTCCACTGCCTCCACAACCGACTCATCGGATGAAAGTAACTTCTTAAAGTGAGGAGGATGGGAACAACGCCAACACACGAAACAGTAGCGGGACAAGAACTTGGTTCCATTACCGAAAAGGACAAGAACATATTCCGGTTACAGATTAGATGAGTATCTAATTGGGAGCGGTGAGCCTCTTTTGAGTGACTAAAACGCTGAAGGATGGATTATGATCAAGAGACCAGCTTCAATACTCGGAATTATTTCAACTGGAACTGTGACCCCATTTAAGATGGATAAATCAAGCTCGTCTAAGTTACTTTAGCAAAGAAGTGGAGAAGATGGTGAATATGCTTTTGTATCAAGGGGTAAAAGCATTGCCTATTGAAAATATGATACGGTTCACCCCCTTCTGTTAACAGCCGTAATACGCGCCAATAAGCGAATTAATTACGCTTGCAAGAAAAGTCAATGCCCGGAAATTCGCAGTATATCAGCGGATTTTTGGGCTTTTTCTTGTTGATTATTGTTATCGGATACCCTATATTAAGCCTCTTTGCTTTGTGAAACGAAACGCCGCAAAAAGCGTCGATTGCCGGAAACGGCCTCAGACCCTATGCTGACGTTAACCGCTCCCGGACATGCCGGAGCATGGAACTTATCGGGTGAACGGTAAACCAGCAGATGGAGGTGTGGGAATATGGCTTCACGAATGGACACAGCCGGCAAAGGCAAAATAGAAAGCGCATACAAGAAAAAGAAAAGCCAGGCTGCGGAGCGAAGACGAAGCATCTGGAACGGCATCAAGCGCGATCGCTTTTTGTATCTGCTTGCACTGCCGGGCATCGTGTTCTTTATCTTATTTAAGTACGTGCCGATGTGGGGGATCATGATCTCGTTTCAAAATTATTCGCCTTATCAAGGCATGTGGGCGAGTCCGTGGGTCGGGTTCGAACATTACATCCGTTTCTTTTCGAATCCCGACTTTCTGATCTTGTTCCGAAACACGATGGCGATCAATTTACTGTCGCTGATTTTTTTCTTCCCGCTGCCAATTTTGTTATCGGTCATGATGAACGAGCTGCGCGGCAACAAGTTCCGTAAAACGATCCAATCGATCGTTTATCTGCCGCATTTTCTGTCTTGGGTCATTATCGTCGGCATAACGTTTCTTCTTCTGTCTACCGGCGAAGGCATCATCAATCAACTGCTGGCAGCGGCCGGATTTAACAAAATCGACTTTTTGACCAATCCCAATTACTTCTGGGGTCTGCTGACGGTTCAATCGATCTGGAAAGATGCAGGCTGGGGTACGGTATTGTTCCTTGCCGCGATGGCCGGGATCGATCCGCAGTTGAACGAAGCAGCGAAGATCGACGGAGCGGGACGCTTCCGGCAGATCTGGCATATTACACTGCCGGGCATCCGTTCGGTCGTAATCATCCTGCTTATTCTGCGGATTGGACATATTATGGACGTCGGTTTCGAACAGGTTTTCCTGATGATGAACGGCGCCGTATCCGAAGTTGCAGATGTATTCGATACTTATGTGTATCGGCTTGGTATCAAGCAGGGCCAACTCAGTTTCAGTACCGCCGTCGGCGTGTTCAAATCGGTTGTAGGTCTGATCCTGGTTATCGGAGCGAACAAGCTAGCCAAGAAATTCGGCGAAGAAGGTGTTTATTAAGAAAAGGTTCATAGGAAGTTCCAATCGATGTGAAGAAACGAAAGGAGGCGCGAGTTTTTTATGCTCCAGTCCAAAAGCGATCGTCTATTCAATGCGACCAATCTATTTTTTCTGACTGTGATCGGTCTGGTCACGTTGTTTCCTTTGTATTACGTGCTGGTCGTATCGTTTAGCGACCCGGCAGAATTCATTCGTAACAAAGCGACGCTTTTCCCGAAAAAGTGGAGTCTCGATTCTTACCGGTATTTGTTGTCCACCGATTCTTTTATCCGTGCGATGGGCAACAGTGCGTTTCTGGCTACCGTCGGCACGGCGCTCAGTTTGTTCGTGACATCCTGTCTCTCTTATGCCCTGTCACGAAGACGGCTGCAGGGGCGGCGGGTGATGATGCTGTTGATTCTGCTGACGACGCTGTTCAATCCCGGTATTATTCCGCCGTACTTGTTAATCCGCGATCTCCATTTGATCAACAGTATCTGGTCGCTAATTCTGCCGGTGCTGACCAGCGGGTGGTATGTATTATTGATGAAAGGTTTCTTTGACAGTATCCCGCCCAGCCTGGAAGAAGCGGCCCGTATCGACGGCTGTAACGATATCGGCGTGTGGTGGCGTATCATTCTACCGCTGTCACTGCCATCGCTGGCCGCATTCGGCCTGTTTTACGCCGTAGCGTACTGGAACACCTTCTTCACGGCGCTGCTCTACATCAACGATTTCAACAAGCAGCCTCTTCAAGTCCTGCTGCAAAACATGCTGATCGACTCGTCGACGGCGTCGGGAGGAACGGCAGCGGCCGAGATGACGGCCGAGCAGCAGATTCCGTCGGAAACGTTGAAAATGGCCGCTGTTGTAATCGCAACCATTCCGATCCTGATGGTCTATCCATTTTTGCAAAAGCATTTCGCAAAGGGCGCGATGGTCGGTTCGGTAAAAGAGTAAGCGCAAGTACAAGCAGAGTTTGATTACCTATCCGAAGAAAAGGGGAGATTCAGAATGAGGAAGAAAATGAGAGCGAAGTTGGGATTGGTGTCAATTATGGTGCTGTCCCTGGCTGCAACGGCCTGCGGCAATCAAAATGCGGCATCCGGCGTTCCAGAAGATGGAAAGCCGTTGCCAGTCAGTATCATGTCGATGTATTTCACCCCGGAACCGCCCGGAGCGGACAATGTAATCGTTCAAGAGATCGAAAAGAAGACAAATACCGATCTCAATATCACCTGGGTATCGCCGAACAGCTACGGCGACAAGGTGAACGTTACGCTGGCATCGGGCGATATTCCCGATCTGATGCTGGTCGACGATCCCTTCTCGGCTCAGGTACGTACCATGGTGCAGCAGGGCGCATTCTGGGATCTGACGCCTTATATTCAAGACTACCCTAACCTGTCGGGGTTTCCGGAAGAGTCCTGGATCAACACCAAGCAGGCCGACGGCAAAAACTACGGGATTCCTCGTGTACGTCCGGTCGAAGGAGGCCCATTCCTGTTCCTGCGTAAAGACTGGCTGGACAATGTAGGCATGGACATTCCGGAAACGACAGACGAATTTTACGAAGTGCTCAAAGCATTTACAAAAAACGATCCCGATGGCAACGGTAAAGACGATACGATCGGATTCACAGGATTGGTCAATCAAAATAATATCGGCAGCTATGGGGCAATCGTTAGCGCATTCACGCAAAATACCGGAGATTGGAAAGAGGTCGACGGCAAGCTGGTCAACGTTAACCTGATGCCGGAAATGCGCGACGCTCTGGAATGGTTGAGCAAAGCTTATGCTGAAGGGTTGATTTCGGAAGATCTCGCCGTTCTGAAAGAGAGCCAGACCAAGGACCAGCTGAATGCGGGCCGTGCCGGCGGCGCCGTCAACACCGTCGAAGCGGCGTGGGAGCCGATGGAAGCTAATCTGAAGAGCAACCCGGACGCGGATTTCCTGCCGCTCATCTCGATGAACGGCTGGACCAACAAAGACGGCGGATTTTTCGGGATGTTCGTGATTCCCAAGACCGTATCGGAAGAAAAACTGAAAAAACTGCTTGAACTGATGGACTACGGCGCGTCGGAAGAAGGCGGAACGCTGGCTAGCTACGGTCTAGAAGGCGTTCATTATACCGAAGAGAACGGAATCAAGATGGCGACGGAGCAGGCTAAGACCGATATCGTTGGTTCGCAGGCGCTTGGTCAAATCTTCATGAATTATGACAAATATATGCGCGCGTATCGGGGCGGCATGCCGCAGGAGATCTTTGTGCGGAACAAAAAGATTATCGACGAGCGTGCAGAAATAAGTGTTCCTGACAAAGCGATTGGATTGTATTCGGAAACAAATATTTCGGTGGGACCTGAGCTGGCGAAGAATATTCAGGATATGAAAACCAAAATTATACTCGGCAAGCAGTCGCTGTCGGACTGGGACAATTATGTCGAGAAATTGAAAAACGATTCGGATCTGCAAAAAATTACGGATGAGCTGAATCAGGCTTATGCCGACCGTCAAGCGGCGCAATAAACGACCGGCGGAGTCATTCCGAAAAAGCAGGGTGTACACAGGAGGGCCTCCGGAAACGGGGGCTCTATTGTGTTTATTTTCCTTTTTACATAAAATTGTGTGGACTGCTAATAGCGTTTGGAAAAAAGGGGGAGCAGCTATGACTAATATTCGAAGCTGGCGAAATTTTCGGTTGTGGAGTCGAAGCCGGGAAGGAAAAGGACGCTTTTATCGCTACAGTCTGATCCTGGCGCTGTGCATGTCAAGCATCCCCACAGCGGTTATCGGTTTCTCGTCTTATGCGCTGGGTACGGCGCACATCGAACGTGAGGTCATGGGCAGCCACCGGGCACTTGTCGAACGATCGGCGGAAAGTATGGACGAACTGTTCGTGCAGGTAGAACAGTCTGCGGCCCGTTGGGCGCTCGATCCGAGACTCGACGCTGATCTGCGAAGAGCGGATCTTCGTATGGAATATCAGAGAACCCAGGAGCTGTACCGTTTTTTGGGACTGATGAAAGCGTCGTATCCGGAGTTGAAAGACGCAAAGCTGCTGCTTGCGCGCAGCGAGCCGCTTTTGCTGTCGGATACGGACGGGTTAAGAAATATTTCGTTCGCAGAAGATAGTAAGCGGTTTCAAAAGCTTGTCGATGCACCGTCCGATCTGTATTGGCTGGATGATTTTCGCTGGACCGCTTCCGAGAACGAAGAGGTCGTATTGGTCCGGAAGCTGCCCGGTTACGGAGAACCTTACGGAGCTCTTCTACTGAATCTGGACAGGAATCAGATTGAAGAACGGATGCGCCGGGCATCGTTCGACGATAAAGGCGCTTCGTTTCTGTATGCAAGTTCCGGTCCCCCTTTAATCCGTATGTCGGATGTGCTGCCGGACGATCCAATGCGAACTCCAACTTTCGAATCTGCGCTGCGTGAAGAACTTCGTACCCGGGTCTCGGACAAACCGGATTCTTATCTGTTCAAATGGCTGGGCAAAACATACTCCGTCTCCCACAGCCAACTGCAGCGGCCGGGGGTCGAATGGACTTACGTGACGGTGTCGCCTTTGGAAGCATTAACTCGCCCTGTCGTACTGCTCTCACGTTCGCTGCTCGCCGTCAGTTTGGCCGGCATGCTTCTGGCGCTGCTGATCGCCTGGTTGGCTTCGCATCGGCTGCATAGACCGATCAGTCGATTGGTAGAGATCCTCAGCGGTCAGTTCTCGCCGGCGCTTGCCCACTCTTCAGCGGATGGGGCTGCGGGAACGGCAGAATCGCCGGAAAAAGAAAAGGGCCTAAGCCGGCTGCTGCGTAAGATCCGCCTAAGCCAGCAGCCCAAAAGTGGAACGGCCGCTTCCGGAATCGAGAAGGCTGGACATCCATACGATGAACTGGACTATATCGAGACAAGTTGGCGCGGTCTGGCCGACGCCAAAAGAGAAGCCGAAGCCCGGCTTGAACACACGTATCCCGAACTGAGATCCGCCTTTTTGATGCAGTTGATGCAGGGACATTATCAAACTTTGAGCGAGCAGGAACTGCTGTCGCGAATGGAAAGATTCGGGTGGTCGATCCATCCCGACGAGCGGCTGTCGGTTTTCTTGATGCAGGTGGGCGTGCTGTCGCCGCCGGAATCGAAGTTCCGTGAAGAAGACGAACTGCTGATGACGTTCGCTGCCGCCAATGTAGCCCGTGAATTTGTAGAGCAACGTATGAAGCGTGCAATCGTTGTGAATTTTCAGGATTCGACCGCTGCCGTGCTGATTCCTTATTCCATAGATGAAAGCGGCGTTACGGCCGAGACGAATCGAGAATATATGCACGGTTTGCAAAGTTCAGCCGAAAAGATCCAAGGTGATGCTGCAAATGAAGAAAGCGATGAACAGCCGCTGAACGCACTGTGGAAAAGGCTGGGGGGAGAGTTGGCGGGCACGGTACGCTCTGTGCTGCGGCTGCAAACCCTAGTGTGCATAGGCAGTGCCTCCGGAATTCTGGAAGTGCCGGAGCTGCTTCATTCCCAGCGAGGTGCACTGCGTCATATTCCGCACGACGAAGATTGTCGGGTTCTGAATCTCGACGAATGGATGCCGGATCTAGATGAGCAGAGCACTTATCCATTCGAGCTCGAACGTGAGCTGCTCCGCTGCGTCAAGCTTGGCCAAATCGAGGAAGCGGCCGAGCTGACGGATGAATTGATCGATGAGCTTGCGCGCCGAGCGGTCTCGAAGCCGGAAATGCGTAATCTGACTATGCATCTACTCGGCAGTCTACTGCACACGATGATGGAGAACGGCGCTCAATCCGAGCACATCGACCGTATGGGATTGTATGAACGACTTGCCACTATACGCCAGCCCAAAGCGATAGCCGCCTTTGTGCGTACACAGGTATTGGAACCTTACGGCCGCGAGATCGGCAGCGCCGAGCGGCTGTATACTGATCGTCTCGCGGAACGAGTCAAGGAAGAGATCGAACGTGATTATACGGCAGATTTCTCGCTAGAGAGCTGTGCGGAACGTTTTGGCGTCAGTTCTTATACGCTCAGCCGCTCATTCAAGCAGGCCTATGGCAAAAACTTCGTCGATTATGTGATGGAACTTCGTCTTGAACGGGGCCGGGAGCTGCTATGCACGACCGACCTCAAAGTAAACGAGATCGCCGAATCGGTCGGATATCATCCCTCGTATTTTATCCGGCTGTTCCGCAAGCAGAAAGGCATGACGCCCGGGCAGTACCGAATGAAGAAAAACGGATAAAAAAGCGCGAAATCAAACTTTTTGCGTGTCTGTCGTATTAACTTTTAATACGGTAAGGAGGGATTACTATGTTTTTTTCTGAGGTAATTTGAATATATGACCCAGTCAACAATTGAGTTGGCGAAGTTTTGAGACGATTCAAATGGAGAAGATGAGTTATTAAAAATCAATGAAAAAATGTCGAGGGACAAGAACATATTCCCATTACCGATTAGGTGATTATCTAAGTGAGGGTGGTGGGTCTTTTTTGAGTGACTGAAACATGAATACACGAAAGCCTTTGTGGACGTAACGGTCGCAAAGGCTTTTACCTCTGCTATCAACGTATATAGAAATCATTCATTTCTGAATCGATATTGTCTCGGCGAGATGCCAACAAACTTCTTGAATTGACGCATGAAATGAGTGTCATTCTCGTAGCCGCATGAGTTAGCAATCTGGGTTACTGACATCTCACTATGATCCAAAAGATACTTCGCGCGTTCAAGCCTTCCGTTAATAATATCCATCATTACAGAACAGCCAAATAACTGCTTATATATACGCTGGAAATAGGATTTACTTAGATTTAATCGTGCAGCCAATTCCGTCACAGAAACGTTCTGGTGAGGAAAGCGGTAGAGATCATTACGTAGTTCCGTAAATCGCATGTAATAACGATTCAGTTGGTGAGGAGCAGTTCGTTCCCGTAAATCGGTTAATTTCATAAAAAAAGACCGAAGGTCACAATCCATAATTCGCTCACGTAACGGTCCGTCAAGCCGATAGATGTTCTGTAGTTCCATGATACACCTAGAAATAAGCAACGGATCAGATGCTTCAACGGGCGTATCCAAAGGGAAATTCAATTCCGCAAGAAATTCCGGTAAATCATCTCCATTACAATGAAACCAGTCGTTTATGAAAGGGCTCTCAATTTCGCGATAAGAATGGGGGGTCCGGGGTTGAAAAATGATAAAAGTATCCTTTTCAATGACCATTGTGTCATTGTGTAGTTTCACTTCTGCGTTGCTATTAAAAAATACAAAAGTGTAGTTACCGGAGCCGTACGGACGATTCCTTATGATTCCTTCATGGTGAATGGTATGGAACCCGCATGAGAACAACTGCAGCATACTTTAACACTCCTCAGCACAATAGGTCAGTTTTTGATCATTATAGTTTATTGTAGGAGAGGTTACAACCGACTATAATTCTTTTAGACAACTGTCAGATTAAGGGGGAAGCGCGATGTCGGGCGATAGGAAGTATTGGGTGGAGACCTTGGTTCGAATTGCATATCCTGTTCTTCATTCTTTATCGGAACGTCGGTTGGTTAATGATATGCCTGTTGAAGCAAGGGAGGGAGATCGGACAGATTACACATACTTGGAAGCATTGGGACGTACGCTTGCGGGAATTGCACCATGGCTTGAGCATGGACCGCGTTGTGGAGACGAGGGAGAGATTCGAGCTAGAATCGCAGGTATGGCCAGGCTGGCCATCGAGGCTGCTACGGACCCGGATTCGCCTGACTTGATGAATTTCACGAAAGGCGGCCAGCCCTTGGTTGACGCAGCCTTTCTTGCTAACGCGGTTCTCCGGGCTCCAAACGAGTTATATGAATTGCTGGATGAGAAAGTGAAGGCTAATTTAATTATAGCTTTGAAGGCAACGCGTATTATCCGTCCCGTATTCAGCAATTGGCTGCTGTTTAGCGCCATGATTGAAGTCGCTCTGTATCGGATGGGAGTAGAGAATTGGGATCGTATGCGCGTCGATTATGCGCTAAGGCAACACGAGCAATGGTATAAAGGGGACGGAGTATACGGAGACGGTCCCACATTTCATTGGGATTATTACAACAGTTTTGTCATTCAACCCATGATGATTGATATTTTGGATGTGATAGGAGATCAATTTGGCGATTGGAGTACACTTCGGAATAAAGTGATGAAAAGAGCAGTACGTTATGCAGCCGTTTTGGAACGGATGATATCACCTGAAGGAACGTTCCCACCAATTGGACGATCACTTGCCTATCGGTTCGGTGCATTTCAGCACCTGTCTTTAATGGCTCTAAGGGATGAGCTTCCTGAAGAACTGCTACCAACTCAAGTCCGCTGCGCGCTTACTGCCGTAATCAGGAGGCAAATCGAGATGCCGGGTACGTTCGATGATTCCGGTTGGCTTCGCATTGGTTTTGCTGGCAGTCAGCCTGATATCGGAGAAGGATATATTTCGACAGGTAGCTTGTACTTATGCACGACGGTATTCCTCGCCTTGGGACTGCCATCGGACGCTGAATTCTGGCAAGGAGAGGCAGAATGGACGTCACTAATGATATGGTCAGGTAAAAACCTCAAGTTGGATAAAGCAATGTCGAACGACATATAGGAGTTCACCTAAAGGAAGGAGCAATTATGATGACGGTCAAAACGGAATGGGTGCAAGAAGCTTGGGATCAGACGAAGGCAAAAGTAAAGCGTATTCATCATCGAATCGGAGATGGATTCCCGCATGCAAGTATAAATGGAGAGTATCAGCTTGAGCCAGCATCTTGGTGGACCTCTGGTTTTTGGCCAGGATTGATGTGGCTTGTTTATCGAGATACGCAAGATAATGAATTAAAGGAATCAGCAGAATCATGCGAAAGCCAGCTGGATATATTGCTGACCGATTCAAACAAGATTGATCACGATATCGGTTTTATGTGGACCTTAACAAGTGGAGCAAGATACAAGATTCTCGGAGCAGAGGATTCTAAACGAAGGGCGCTGCTTGCTGCAAACCTACTTGCTGCACGTTTTAATGCCCAGGGAAACTTCATTCGTGCGTGGAATGGGGAAGAACATGCAGGCTGGGCCATTATCGACTGTATGATGAATCTGCCGTTACTTTATTGGGCATCCAGTATAACCGGAGATCCACGATATAAGCACATTGCAATCAAGCATGCTGATACGGTGTTGAAGCATTTTTATCGGACTGACGGGTCGGTTGCTCATATCGTGGTTTTTGACCCCGATACCGGCGAAAAGCTTGGAGTGAAGGGAGGACAAGGATTCGCACCAGAATCTGCGTGGTCTCGTGGGACGGCATGGGCTATTTATGGAATGAGTCTAAGTTACCAGTACACAGGTGACCCGAAATATTTGAATGCAGCCAAACAAACAGCTCATTTCTTTATGGCCAATTTACCGGAAGACCATGTTCCTTATTGGGATTTCCGTTCGTCAGAAGGGATTCCTGCGATTCGTGATTCCTCGGCTGGAGCTTGCGCTGCTTGTGGACTTCTACTCCTAGCGGACCAAGTTGACGGACTGGAGGCAAGAATCTATCGCGAACGCGGAAAGCAAATTCTGCATTCATTGTATACGAATTATGGAGCCTGGGATTCGGATACAGAGGAAGGACTCATTTTACATGGGACGAGCCATTTCCCTGAAAAGCATAATGTTAATGTTCCATTGATTTACGGTGATTATTACTTCGCAGAAGGTATTTCGTTGTTGATGGGACACCAGGAACGGTTCTGGTAATGTGAAATTGGCACGCAAAATCAAAGCAGCCCGCAGCGAAGGTATTCGCGGGGCTGCCTTGTTCTGTTGTGGCTACTGCTAATCATTGTTTACTGAATGAGTGATGGTATCGAGGGACAAGAACATAGTCCGCTTCCCGATTAGATGCATATTTAAACAATGATTGATCGCATACACTTAAAACCGCATTAAGTACCATAATAAATGAAAAAGTTCACATTGTAAGGTCACCTTCCACGTTACCAGGCCGGCAGAAATCGTGCGGTATGACAATGGTGATCTCTGTTCAAGTGAGCCCTACGATCAGAATGTAATACATATGTACCGGGGATGTGTCGGCACGGTCATCAGGCTGACTGGTGAACCAGGTCGCATTGTTTTGACGGCTTGTGCAGACGGAATGTTTCCTGCGGAGATTGTAATTCATGCGAACTAAATCGATCTGAGTATGAATTACGTATAGGATAGGTGAACAGTGGCCACTCATTCTTGATATGAATAAAGCTATAACTAACCCAATCACCCTTTTCTGGACTTATGTGGTCTTGTTCATCCAAAATAGGATTTTTTAGTTCGTATGTCTTATTTGTCACCACCATCACTTTTTATCCACCAAAGGTTTTGATGTTGAGATTCTTTCTTGGGTTCTTGAAAAACTAGTCATGTAGTTTAGTGAGCGGACGCTCCGAATTCGATGGATCTGGAAATCCGTTCCCGCTATTGCATCTGGAAATTTCACAAACAGGAAACAATATTTTCATAGAACCCAAGAAGGCCGCCGATCAACAGGATCAGCGGCTTTATTCAACTATCGGTCTCCCTTCCATTGATTTATTACAAGTGATGTTTCGTTAGGGAATGATGCGGATCATCTGAGAATCGACCACTAAACCATTTCCATTTTAATCCAAGGGTAGTAAAATCGGTTGTACCACCACTACTAGGAATGCTGGTGCATATGGGGATTGGAGAAGGTCAGTATAGAAAGGAGGCGCTTAGGTGTTCATGTTTCGAAGCCCTTATATTTTAGCCTTGTTGATGATGTGTCTGATGTCAGGCTTGACTGCTTGTTCTGAGTCAGAGCAATCGGAAGATAGGGATGCTTTGACAAAGGCTGACTTCACGGAGCAGATACAGAGCCTTAATATGGAAGAACCGTCATGGAAGCTGGATACCACCCCTGTGAATCTAACGTGGTTCGTTGGAGCCGAATGGTACGGGCAAACTTGGGGTGAGAGCCTGACTTCCAAATATGTCACCCAAAAAACAGGGGTAAATATCGAATTTGAAGTAGCAACTGATGAACCAAGCGAGATGTTATCACGGATGTTGACGACCGGTAGTCTGCCGGATTTGATAACCATCGGCTCCTGGGAGAGTGCGGTTAACAAACTTCGGGAGAGTAATCTCATCTATGCCCTGGATGAGCTAGCCAACCAGTATGATCCTTACTTTTACAAGGTAGCAGGCGATGGTGCTCTACAATGGTATCGGCAGGAAGACGGCCATACCTATGTCATCCCCAATGATGCGTACAGTCCCGAACAGATGCGTTCAACCGGCTTGACGGGAGCGAACCAAACCTTTCTCGTACGTAAAGATCTGTATGAGTCGATGGGCAAACCGGACCTTACCACACCGAAGGGTTTTCTAAATGCATTGCAATTGCTGAAGAATCAATATTCTGTTTATAAAGGCCAGCTGATCAGCCCGTTTTGGGCACAGGGGGATGCATCCTATGGGATGACCGAATATTTGCAAAATCTGCTTGCGATCCCCCATGAACAGAACGGTAAAGTATACGACCGAATGACAGATCCCGATTATATGGAGTGGCTGAAAACATTTCGTACCGCTTACGAGCAGGGCTTGATTAATGTTGATTTTCTGGTCGACTCCAGTGCACAGGTGCAGGAAAAAACCAACCATGCCCAATATTTTATGATGATTCGGGAATGGACAGACATATCGGACCTCAATTCGAAATTGGAAGTCCTTACGAATCAGAGTTCATACTATATTGCTGTAGATGGACCCCGGAGCAGCAGGGGAGAATCCGCCAAACTGTTCCCCGGCAGCATGGATGGCTGGATGGTTACGATGATTAGCAGATCCACGAAAAAACCTGAAAGAGCCATCCGATTTTTGACCTATCTGGCCAGCGAAGAAGGCCAACGGGATTTATTTTTGGGCAAAGAAGGGGAAACCTGGGCGATGGAGAACGGCAAACCGCAGTTAACGGCGGCAATGCTCCAGTTGCATGACACGGATAGGGAGCGGCTGGAAAAGGAATATGGCATTGTGGATACCTACTGGATGCTGCGAAACCCTGCTTTCGTTAATCAGTGGAGACCAGAGCATACCCCATCCATTAAGCAAATGGAGGAGTTCGCCAACCAACAGGCCGATCTGGACAGCGGCATCTATAAGGGACTAGATCCTGTAGGTGATTCCGATATAGCGTTAGCCTGGTCACGTATTTCTCAGAATTGGGAAGAGGTGCTGCCAGAACTGATTACAGCGAAGGATGAAGCTGCCTTTGACAAAATTTTTGAAAATTTTCTGATACGTCGTGTGAACTACGGCTTTAACCAGGTGATGGAATATCGCCAGGCTGAACTGGAACTGCGGAAAGCCAAGATAGCCAGATAACCATTCCCTAATACATTGTTACCTATCTGCTAACTAGTAATATATGGTATAACAAGGTGGTGAATACATCAGAATGAAATACCTACTGACGAGATTGAGGAAGCTTTATCGCAATGCCCGTATATCCCAAAAGCTGTTTCTGGCATTTAGCCTGATGATTGCCATACCTGTTATTTTGATATCCTTTGTGTATATCCGCATGCAAGAAACCCAGCTATATAAGGACGCTATGGCAACGGGCAACAGCCACGTTTCATGGCTGAATGAACAATTGCGCAGAAGAATGGACATGATTGAGAACGCTTCCAATACGACCCTCACTCAAAAGTCATTTGTGGATTTTATTCATTCCAATATGCTTGTGGATGGACTGCGCCTGGTAAAGTTTAAGCAGAACCAGTTTGAGCAAATGCTCAATATTATTCAAAGCAATGCGATGATCAGTGAGCTTAGCTTTTACGTCGATAACCCAAACTTGTATGAAATCTGGCCTGAAATCTATCATTATAAGAAATTTTACCCGCAGGATTATTGGGTAAAGCTTCGGGATGAAGGTGGTGCGGCTTACCGTTTATTTTCTTTTAGGGATGGTGAACACACATTATCCTACTATCGTCTGGTTCGCCTTCAAGGGCAGGAACAAAAACGCCCTAGTATTATGGAAGTGCGAGTCCCGCACAGCATGTTTTTCAGCGACCTGCTCCAGGAGAGCAAGGGGGACTTCTTTTCAGTATTGATGAACGGAAGCGATCCTCCCCAGTATGTTTACAATCCCCAGCATGAGTTTTCTGAGAAGTACGGGCAGGGGCTGGAGGAGATCCTTGGCAGTATTCATCACCAGCTGGATATATTGCCGCAGGAAAGCCCGCTTCATGTTAAGGTGGGAGATCAGAGCTTCTATGCATTGTATCGATACATCGCTCCGTTGAACACTTATGTGGTCGATATTGCTTCCCATCAGGCATTGATGAAGGGGCCGCGCAGTTGGTATGCATTTGTGGTAACGATTACATTATGTGTATTGCTGCTGATTATGTTACTCGTATCCCAAACGACGCGGCGTATTTTCCGGCGGTTGGACAGCGTACTGGTATCAATGCGGCAGGTACGAAAGGGCGAGCTGGATGCAATGATTGATACAGGCCTTGATGAGAACGAAAGAGGGGATGAAATCGATGAGGTGGCGGTAAATTACAATAAAATGTTACATGAGGTCAAACGTCTAATGACACAGGTCGTGGATAAGCAGTTAATTGCCAAAAACGCACAGTTGCACTCCCTTCATTCGCAGATTAATTCTCATTTTTTATATAACGCCCTGGAATCGATCCGTATGGTGGCAGAGGTACAGAGACAGCCTGCTATAGCCAATTCATTGGTATCGTTGGGCTCCCAGCTACGTTACAGCATGCAGTGGCGTAGCGATACCGTTGCTTTTCGTGATGAGCTTGCCAATATCCAAAATTATATTGAATTCATCAACTTTATGGAAGGCGGCAGTATCGTTATGACGGCGGATCTTCCTCAGGAGATACTTCGCTACGCCATTCCCAAGATGTGTATGCAGCCCATCGTTGAAAATGTAGTTCATCACGGGGCACCTTCAGGCGGCAGGGTAACTATAGAGATTACCTTTTCTGTGGAGAATGACAGTCTGCTTTTCATTAACATAAGAGATGACGGAGAGGGGTTAGAGCCTGAGACGTTACACCGTCTTCAGGCAGTACTGCGGAGCGAATCGGATACGCCGATGGTTACTAGCAGGAGTGGACTTGGTTTGGAAAACGTGAATAAGCGGTTGCAGCTTCATTATGGCAAGAATTGCGGTCTTTGGATTGATAGTGTTCAAGGTGCATATACCTGCGTAACGATACGTTTGCCTTGGGAAAATGTAAATCTTGGAGGGTGGTAGAGCATGATTAATATCCTGATTGTGGACGATCAAAAACACATTCGTGATGGCCTGCAGGCCATGCTGCATCAATTTCCTCTGGAGCTGAACAACATATACTGTGCCGCGAGCGGGATTGAGGCGCTGTGCCTATTGCGGCAGCATTGCATTCACATCGTTATTACCGATATTATGATGCCGGATATGGATGGATTGGCTCTCATGGCTCAAACCAAAGAGGAATACATGGATGTGGAATACCTCATTATCAGCGGTTATAGTGATTTTACATATGCCCAAAAAGCTATCGGGCTTGGGGCAAAGGGCTACTTGCTAAAACCTTTGAAGCGAGAGGATCTGCAAAATTCCCTGGAGCATGTATGGCAAGAGATCCAGACACGGCAGGCACTTACGCATAATATACAGCGTGTATCCCGTCTCGCTCAAGAGACCGCTCGTAAAGAATTAAGAATGTTTATGCAAGGTGCGTTAAGTGATGACGCATGGATTCTTCAGATTGAGGAACAAAATTATGCGTTATGGCGTAATTATCGCCTAGCCCTGCTGCGGGAAGAAGTTTGCATGAACCAGCCCGGAGCCAGCAGCGCCCATAGCATGGAAGCCATTGCTTATGGTGTGTTTGGCAGACAAGGTTGTATCTGCCTGCAACATCGCCCGTACCTGATCCTTGCGGTAGATGCTTCCATAGATCCAAGTGTTTTGCCTGCAGCGCTCAAGGAAGGAAAGATCGATGCTATAACGGCCATGACTAACCCGATTCAGGGGTTAAAAGAACTACCAGACAGCTATACCCAAGTGCTTGAGCTCTATCGCCACAGTTACCTGTTTCCTGATCAGTACAGTATCTTCCCAGTACATATTGAGCATATGGAACAGCAGTGGCAACTTCCCTATGAAGACTTATATGAACTGTTCCAGTCGATTGGAACAGATAACAGTGGGACGATTACTCAGGGTATTTCTGCAATATTTCACAAAAAGGTGCTGCAACGCTATCCTATTCGCTATACCCAGCAGCTCTGCGCAGCCACCGTTCAGATGATGGAGGAATATGAACGAGTTATCCGCCCTTATATGGGGGAAGAAGTGCTGGACCTTGAATCATTGCGTAATCTCTTTGATTATCAAGGGATGCGTAATTATATACAAGCACTGCAACAGCAGCTGCTTCGGCTGAATCAGTTATATTATGACTATAAGTGCAGCTATCGCCATTCGCAGGATCTAAATGAAGCCATTCGTTTTATACACGAGAGTTACCACAAACCGCTGGACCTCGCGATGGTATCCAATCATGTATCGCTTAATTATGCTTATTTTTCAAATCTGTTTAAGAAGAATATTGGTAAAGGTTTTGCTGAATACCTACGAGATGTGCGTTTGGATAAAGCGCGCAAGCTTCTCGCCGAAACCGATCATAAAATTGTTGAGGTGGCTGCTATGGTTGGCTATGAAAGCTACAAAAGCTTCACACGCGCGTTCCGACTTGTGATGCAGATCCAACCCACAGAGTACCGACAGATGATGCGGCAGAAGGCAGAGCACGAAGCTAACGCTATACCATGAAACAGCATAATCAAACGGACAATCTCCCTTGTTAAATATGCCAATTGAATCAAAAGCCAAAAAAATGGGATACCACAAAAACAATTGTACCTTTTCAGCAAATTAACCTATTCGATAGAATAAAGATATTCCCAATTGTAAGCGTTTTCCTTAATGCGCATGGATTGGGAGAAGCTATTATTCTATTAAAGGAGGGCAATTATGAAACCATCTCACTTTACGGCGAAACGGTTTATGAAAAAGGTACTCGGTATGTTCCTTGTGGTTGTGATGCTGGCTAGTATTGGCATACTGCCAGCTTCAAAGGTTCAGGCAGCGGGAACTACTGTAACCTCAATGGAGTACTTCTCACCAGCAGATGGGCCTGTTATTTCAAAATCTGGGGTTGGCAAGGCCAGCTACGGATTTGTTATGCCTAAGTTCAATGGAGGCTCCGCGACATGGAATGATGTTTACAGTGATGTAGGCGTTAATGTAAAAGTGGGCAACAACTGGGTTGATATCGACCAGGCAGGCGGTTATATCTATAACCAAAACTGGGGGCACTGGAGCGATGGAGGCTTCAATGGCTATTGGTTCACCCTCTCCGCAACAACCGAGATTCAACTGTACTCCAAAGTGAATGGTGTTAAGTTGGAGTATCAACTTGTATTCCAAAACATCAACAAAACAACCATCACAGCGATGAATGCGACACAAGGTCCACAAATCACAGCAAGTTTCACAGGCGGTGCAGGCTTTACATATCCAACGTTCAACAATAATCCTGCGGTCACTTATGAAGCTGTTGCGGATGATTTGAAGGTGTATGTCAAACCTATTAACAGCAGCACCTGGATTGATATTGATAATAACGCAGCCAGCGGCTGGATCTACGATCACAATTTTGGCCAATTCACTGATGGCGGCGGTGGGTACTGGTTTAACGTAACGGAGTCGATCAATGTCAAATTGGAATCAAAGACTTCTTCGGCTAATCTTGTTTATACCATTACGTTTAATGAACCTACAAGAAATTCATATGTGATTACGCCATATGAAGGGACAACCTTCACAGCAGATGCAAATGGTTCCATTGGGGTTCCGCTTCCGAAAATTGATGGGGGGGCGCCAATCGCCAAGGAACTGGGCAATTTTGTATACCAGATTAACATCAATGGGCAATGGGTTGATTTGAGTAACTCCAGCCAGAGCAAATTTGCATACTCCAGTAATGGGTATAACAATATGTCCGATGCCAACCAGTGGGGTTACTGGGCCGATTATATCTATGGTCTTTGGTTCCAGCCAATTCAAGAAAATATGCAGTTCCGTATTGGATATCCACTGAACGGACAGCCGGGCGGAAATATTGGCAACAACTTCGTCAACTATACCTTTATCGGCAATCCAAATGCTCCGCGTCCGGATGTATCCGATCAAGAGGATATCTCAATCGGAACGCCAACCGACCCGGCAATCGCGGGCATGAACCTCATCTGGCAGGATGAGTTTAACGGAACTACGCTGGATACAAGCAAATGGAACTATGAAACAGGCTATTATCTCAATAACGATCCCGCTACATGGGGATGGGGTAACGCAGAGCTGCAGCACTACACGAACAGCACCCAAAATGTATATGTACAGGACGGAAAGCTGAATATCAAAGCCATGAACGATAGCAAATCTTTCCCGCAGGATCCGAATCGGTATGCACAGTATTCTTCTGGCAAGATTAACACCAAGGATAAACTGTCCTTGAAGTACGGCAGAGTAGATTTTCGTGCCAAGCTTCCTACAGGTGATGGTGTATGGCCAGCACTGTGGATGCTTCCAAAAGATTCGGTATACGGCACTTGGGCTGCATCAGGTGAAATTGATGTTATGGAAGCGAGAGGCCGTCTGCCTGGATCAGTAAGCGGTACCATACACTTTGGTGGACAATGGCCCGGGAACCAGTCTTCGGGCGGCGATTATCACTTCCCGGAGGGGCAAACTTTTGCCAATGATTATCATGTATACTCGGTAGTCTGGGAAGAGGACAACATTAAATGGTATGTCGATGGCAAGTTTTTCTATAAAGTGACCAACCAACAGTGGTATTCCGCAGCTGCACCGAATAATCCGAATGCACCTTTCGATGAGCCGTTTTACCTCATTATGAACTTGGCAATCGGCGGAAACTTTGACGGTGGCCGTACTCCGAACGCCTCCGATATCCCGGCGACTATGCAAGTGGATTATGTACGGGTGTATAAAGAACAGTAATAAAACAGCTGTTTCCGCAATGAACAAGCCGTTGATCTGAATAATGATGATCAACGGCTTTTTTTGTTGTTAATTTGAATTGATGTTATTTAGGCAGGTAGGATCTCTGTTTACTCAAGCTTCATCTGGTATTGTTAATTGCTAAGCGTCAAAATTCCGGCTTGTTTAAAGATTTCATTCAGTTTCATAGGCGAGTAGATGAAACGACATGTTTCATTGCAACTTATGATCGATTCCTCACTTCTCGACTTTTTTCTCCGGTGCAGACGGTTGCTCTTTTTTAGACGTTTCCTGGCTCGTCTCAAAGTTAATCGGCGGTATGCCGTTTGCTTGCCACACCGTTCCTCTACGCTCGTACTCGAATAACTTCTCTATGGCATTCGCAATCTGTGGTCCGACTTCACGCTCAACCAAATACAAGGCCACATCAAGTCCAGAAGTAACACCTCCGCCAGTTACCAAACGAGGGCCATCTTCCACGATTCTTGCATCGACCGGAATTGCACCGAGAGCCCCTAACGCACCCATGCCTATCTGATTGGTGACAGCATATCTGTCTTTCAACAATCCATCCATAGCCAGCAGCAATGAACCTCCACACACGGTAGCCACCGTAACGTCCTTATTATTCATAGCTTGTTTCATCATCGTTGTTAATCCCGAATCCTTAGCCTGCCTTAATATGTTGGGAATAGCATCTGCGGTATTCCCCGATGGCTTCCCCGAAGCGCCAGGAACAACAATAATCCCGGAACGATCAGGGTCTAACACATCTTGCGCATCGAGGGCAGGTCCATTCAGCCCGCTCGGTACCGAACGCTTACCTTCTGCAGATACTAATTCTACAGTAACTTTTCCACCAGTGTACATTCCGGCAGCAGCAAATACTTCATATGGCGCTAATGCGTCCAGCAGATCAAACCCATCGAATAATACGATTTGTACATGCACGCTTTTACCCTTGGATGGATCTGGATTCTTGTTTGTTTGTGCGCTTGCTGCGGGGGCTAATAGACATAGAACGAGCGTTAACGACGTGAGTAAGCTAAGTATTTTTTTCATCCTGATACCCATTCCTTTCGATTTGTTCTGATGATGATTTCAGGAATAACTAGCAGCAGCGCAATCGAGCCGTAAACGCCGATGGTGTAGCTAGTAGGGTAAACGTACCCGAAGCCCTGATGAAAAAGGGAAGTAATGAGATGGATCAACATGTTTGTGAAGCAAAAGGCGTAACTACGAATCATCCAGTTACGATGACGAATGATCCGTTTCCTCTTGATTTGGACGAGCGCAATAATGGTGATAACCAGCCAGATCATATTCAACAGATTGAATCCCATACTGCTTATTTTTCCGCCTGTGGCGTAAGGGGCCATATATCCGGAAGTCAGCACAACCAGCAGTACGGATACGATATATACATAGCCGTTTATGCGATGGAGCCTGCGGCTTCTTTCCAATATTCGATTCGAAAAGTTAACCAGTCCCGATGCCATGGCCACACATGCGAATGCAACATGAACGTACATGACATTAAGCCAAACCGGGAGATTGAGCTCGCGCTTCAACCCGGTCTTATGGCTTAAAAATCCCGAAGCACCTGGATCGATCCAATAGTTTTTCACCAAGGCGTGTAGTATAAATAGAATGCTGACACAGGCCAACAATAAGTATAACGATTTCCGTTTCTTCATCCGTTCGCAACTCCCGAAGCTAGGAAATTCGATTTCCTGTTAATTTGGATGCAGGCAGTAGGCCGGCTTTAGCGATACCAACCATGTGATTTCCATCGACGACAACTTCGAATTTGAGATTCAAGCGCATGGGTTTTGTGATTCGAAGTGACCAGCCCAGCTTGTTATCTTGAAGCACGGGGTTCATAAACCCGATGGTTTCATCTCCTTGCGTCGCCGTGCCATGGATCATATCGTGTCTTGTTGATATGGAGAGCTTGACCTCCAGCTTCCCGACGGGCGTAGCGAGGGTGGTATCCCAATCTCCGTCGAAGACCGATGCCTGTGCGCTATTGCTATGCAGCGTGCTGGGCGTGGGTGTCACCGCTGTTTTGTTCACCGCGGTGTTTGGTTCGTCGCTTGTCAATGGTTTATTAACGCTTGGCGTTATCCCGGTATCCTTCCAAACCGTGCCTCTTCGTTCATATTCGAATAACTGCTCTACCGCGTGGGCGATACGAGGTCCAAGTTCACGTTCCACCAGATACAGCGCTACATCGAGTCCGGAAGTTACGCCTCCGCCGGTAACCAGATTGCCGTCGTCCACGACGCGAGCCGAGATGGGAACGGCTCCGGTTGCACCAAGTAAGTCCATGCCCAGATGGTTCGTTACCGCCGGTCTGCCTTCCAAGAGGCCTCCCATGGCAAGCACCAGTGAACCGCCGCAGACTGTTGCGACTATGCTGTCTTCGTGCTGGAGAGCCTGCTCGATCATGCCGATCAATTCGGTATCCATGGCCCGGCCCAGAATAGCCGGAACCGAATCGGGCCCATCTCCTTCGACGTCGCCGGAAGCGCCAGGGACGAGAATAATGCCCGCACGTTCCGGGTCCAGTATGCCACTCGCTTCAATCCTCAACCCATTGATGCCACTAGGCACGGATCTTGGTCCTTCGGCGGTGACCAATTCTACGTTCAGCGCATTTTCAGCATTCATGGCTGCAGCGCAGAAGACCTCGTAAGGTGCTAGCGCATCCAGAAGGTCGAAGCCGTCAAACAATACAATTTGAACGTTAAGCATCCATAAATCCTCCCAGTCTTTATTTAGTCAAAAGATCTTTCAGCTTACGATATTCCTTCTCATCAATTTCACCATTGGCCATTCGGTTCTTCAGAATCATAGCGATGTCATTCTTTTGAAAATCGTTCTTGTAACGATGACGAATTGCGTATACTCGAACCGCCAGGAAAGAAAACAGCGTGAGACAAAACAAAGCGCCGAAAGGAAAGAACGAGAGGGAATTATTTTCCAAACCCATATGTAAACCTCCTTTATCAATGACTGCGCGGGACGATCAACCGAAGTATGGGCTGATCATATGTGCAAGTAGAAGCATACCAAACGAATATCTCAAACGAAGATGCAGAAAGGTCACAAAAGTATAAACAAATCATCACAATACATAAGCTCGCGTTAGTTCTTGTTAAAAAAATGATAAACTAGGAAAGCAAAGGTGGGATAAACATGAGCGTATCTAAGACGATACTGGTTGTAGACGATGACCAAAGTATAGTTGAGCTTTTAAGGGATTTTCTAGAGAATGACAACTTTCAAGTGAACACTGCTTGTGATACTGCTCAAGCGTGGGACATATTTAAGCAAAGCGCCATTCATTGCATTGTTCTTGACATTATGATGCCGGGACAAAATGGATTTGAGTTTTGCCGCCGGATTCGCGGGGAGAGCAATGTACCAATCCTGTTCTTGAGTGCTCGCAGCGATGATGTGGATAAGATTCGAGGCCTTACTCTCGGAGGCGATGATTACATCGTCAAAACCGCTTCGCCGGGTGAGATCGTTGCCAGAGTAAAAGCCGTATTGCGGCGTTCCGCTTCCCCACAACAATTGGATAACAGGGTCTTGGATTACGGCCGCATTAAATTAAACCTGTCCACAAGAGAAGTACTAGTGGATGGAAATAACATCGTGCTCACACCCAGGGAATATGAGCTGTTGCGATTATTTGCCGAACATCCGAGACATGTTTTCTCCTATGAACAATTACTTTCGAAGTTTTGGGATGGGGTGGGCGACAGGCATACAATTCGGGTTCATCTTAGTCGGCTACGTGAGAAAATCGAAGCTGATCCGAACCAGCCGATATTTCTGGTTAACGTATGGGGAGTAGGGTATCGCTTTGAGGGAGGGTAATATGAGGTCGCTCCGCATTCGTACGTTTACCATGCTTTGCTTCTTCTTTATCCTCTTATTGCCGTGGATCTTCTTTGTTACTGCGCACTTTATGGAAACCAAGACACTCAGCTTCGAACAAGGTCGGCTTCAAAACGAGACCCTGCAACGAAATATATCAGAAATGACGCAGAGAATTGAATCGGACACAGACCAATGGACAGATCCAGTCTGGCAAAACCAATTGTATTCCGCGCTGCGTGAAGCGAAGATGGATGTTCTCATTGAATCCGCAGAAGATCAGGAAATTTATCGTTCCAATCCTGACCGACGCGGCACTAATTTATCAACCGAGCGGTTCTCCGTCATCGAGGACGGCCAGTTGCTGGGAAGGGTTATTCTGTACTTACCTCAATCCAACCAATTTCAAGTGATGTCAGCTTTTGTCGGGCTGCTGCTTGCGATTTTTGTTGTCGGAATGGAAATGAGACGATTCGTTCTAAAACCACTCGAGAAGATGGGGATCGCAGCAAGACAAATTGCAACAGGGGATTGGGATGTTCGCTTACCCATGTCGAGGGTCACTGAAATCGCTGAAGTCCGCGACGGATTCGATGTTATGGTCAAGGGAATTGAGCAGTCCTATCGAAAACAGGCTGAACTGGAAGAGGAACGCCGATTCGTCATTGCGGCTGTTGCGCATGATTTACGGACACCGTTGTTCGCTTTGCGAGGCTACTTGGATGGTTTGGAGCAAGGGATCGCTCAATCTCCGGAGAAAATGGGCCAATATGTTGCGGTCTGCAAGGACAAATCGGCCCAATTGGATCGTTTGGTAGAGGATCTTTTCACTTTTACAAAAATGGAGTATGTGGAGTCGCAACTGCATAATAAAACGGTGGATTTTAACCAGGTCGTCCGGAATTCGATGGATAGTCTTAGTCCACTGGCTCGGCAAAAAGGAGTTTCCATCTCGTTCCATGTAACGGATCGGTGCATCATCCATGGAGATATGCATTTATTAGAACGAGCCATGAACAATCTGCTGGATAATGCCGTAAGACACACATCTGCGGGTGGTGACATCGAAGTCCAGTGTAACAAAGTTGGTGATAAGGTTAAGTTTACGATACGGGATACCGGGCCGGGCTTCTCTGCGGAAGAACTTGAGCGTGTATTTGAACCTCTATATCGCGGGGAAGCATCCAGAAGTCGTTCAACCGGTGGCAGCGGATTAGGCTTAACCATTTCACAAAGAATTGTTAGGCAGCACGGAGGCGAACTTGCCGCAAGCAATCATCCGGAAGGAGGAGCACTGCTTGAAGGATGGTTACCTGCAGCAACCTTAGAGCAGATAGATTCGGATGATCTATAGTCGTTTTTATTTCACGTTAAAAGCTGGGTCTTCAAGCCAGTCGAGCGTATCGCCGATAATCTACTTAAGCGTAATTTCACGGCTGAGAAACCAAACCAGAAATGGGTGACGGATGTGACCCAATACCGGGTAGGCGAGCGCTGACTGTATCTTTCGGCAGTGAAAGACTTATACAATAACGAGATTGTAAACAAAGAGTACAGGTAGTCCGGAGTTTGAACTGATCTAACAGAGTCATAGTCATCACTGCACTTGTGCAAGGAGAACTGTACCCAAACTTTTTAAAAGTCTCCATGACTGATACAATGAGTGTATTATAAATATTTTCATGGAACTCTCATGCAAGCGCAGACGAGAGATTTAAATTAAGATGCCTCTTCAAAGAGTGATTAATCGTGTCCTTGTGACCAATTCCACTAATTTTGCGGGATTAATCATTTTTGAAGATTGCATCTTTTTTTGCGTTCTTTCAGTAATCTATTAGAATTCCATTAGGGGGAGAGTATACAAATGATTAAGGTACATAAGCAGAATGCAAACCGTTGGCTAGTATTCCACACAAAATCAGACGACACGTGCTATATAGTCAAGGCATACAGCCAGGTTATGGGTGTGAATCCATTTCATTTTTCAGAGTAGATAATTCACAGGGAATCACAATAGCCACGCAACTTGAAACCTATAATGATGCCAAGAAAACTGCAATATATTCAATCAAATAGTTTTCATAAAATCTTGGCTTCAAATAACTTGATGTTTGGGCTTGATAATTATATATTGATCCTGCCACCTAAGAATAAAAGATAATTGTATAAACGAAGGGAACGAAAACAATGACAAATCAATATTTACCTACAATATCTAATCCAATAGGAGAAATTCAGTAATTCTAATTGCTGTTTATTTAGAGTTACTTTATATAACTCGTTACTATCATAGAAATAAACAAAACGGATGGTTCAATTAAAGCTGAAGATCACTGATGATAAGGAGTCAAACATGAGGAGAAGCTGACCATAGAAGAACAGCAGCAATTTGAGCAGCTGGCCTCCAAGCTGGCCCCGTACTTCGAGAAGATTAACGGAACCGTCAACCCGTAAGAAAATGAGCAGGGACCCATCCGATGTGGATTGGGGCCCTTTTCTCACACATTATATGAGATCTAACATTCAACTAACTCTTTGGCTCCGTTCATCATTAAGGGCATAGCCTGTTTAACGAATGATTCCGCACTTATTGGACACCCCTCATTGTTCCAAACGTAAGCAGCACCATACATCCCCCAACTTAACATGATAGCAGCTGTATTTATTAAGAAGTGCGCGTTTGGACTCGATAGCATCTTGTCTTGGTCTATAAAGGAAAGAATGATCGTTTGAATTTTTTCCTTTATTTGAATTTCGAATACAGGTCCAAGCGATGTATACCTTCTTTTGCACATCGTGCTTAGACCCTTGTGAAAATCGCACACACCCAGAAAAATACTCTGAATTGTTTCCTCATTTAATACTTCGTGACCGTCTATTCTACGCTTTATGATTGTCATAAATGATTCCATTAGTTTGGCCTCAAGAATTTCGAATTTATCTACAAAGTGCGCATAAAAAGTCGCTCTGTTAACAGTAGCCCGCTCTGCTATATCCCTAACGGTTATCGATTTAAAGTCTTTTTCTTGAATTAATGAAGCAAAAGCGTCTTGAAGGAGTCGCCGTGTACGTATCACACGAGGATCAGCTTCATTCTTTTTAATTGTCATCTTTAAGATCTCCCCTAATAAAACGACATTATAGAAATGGTGTTGTCTATACAACGGTTTATGGTTATTGATGATTGCGTACCATTCGGTTGGTATTATAACATATAAATACAACAAGTGTTGTTCAAACGACTCATGTTGTATTGGAACATATGCAGAATGCTGCTTTTCCAAAAGGGAGGAAAAAAACATGTCGGTTTCACAACCGTCTCTAACGATGGAGCACCAACTTTTTTTTGATGTTATTGGAGAACGCCGGTCGGTTCGTAGCTATGATCCCGAGATCAAAATTTCGCGGGAGGAATTGACCGAAATATTGCGGCAAGCTACGCTGGCTCCTTCAGCCGCTAACCTGCAGCCGTGGCGTTTTCTTGTTATCGACTCGCCGGAGCTGAAGCAGAAGCTGCTTCCGATCGCATTCAATCAACAGCAAGTGGTCGAGGCTTCGGCTGTCATTGCGGTACTCGGAGATTTGGAGTGTTATAAATCGGCCGAGAAAATCTACGGAATGGCGGTCGATGCGGGTTACATGCCTGCAGAAACGGCTAAATCGTTCGTGGAACGCTATACCGGGATGTATTCGAGCATGCCGCCCGAGGACATCCGCGAAAAAGTTTATACCGACGGCGGGCTAGTATCGATGCAACTCATGCTTGTCGCCCGCGCTAAAGGCTACGACACGGTACCGATGGGCGGCTACGACAAACAAAAGTTCATGGAAGCGTTCCTCATATCAGAACGCTGCGTTCCGATTATGCTCATCGCCATCGGCAAGGCGGCGAAGTCAGGTCATCCGACGGTGAGGCTGGCAGTCGATGATGTAGCTTTCTTTAACGAAATGCCTAAAGAATAACAAAATGTAAAAGATGACGAATGTATTAGAAGCGTCGATTTGGCCTCATCGAAGAAGAAGAGAAGATGTCGAGGATATCAAAGGACAAGAACATTGTCCCATTCAAATTCGCTTATTTAGCGGCTTTCGTATTATTAGGTCAGCCAGAAATATTCTGGTTGGCCTATTTTTATGGGTGTTTTACGATGGTGGTAGCCGGGAGAAAGAGGGCAGACTTAGGGAGTAGTTCCACTGTGGAATATGAGAAGAAGTGATCAGCTAGTGGTGTTGGCAATGAGCTCAAGCTCTAATGAAAGTTTATTATACAAGTAAGAGCCTAATTACCTGCAGGAGTTAAAACATCGTGTTCGTGGAACTGAAACATTTTATTAACCAGTTGACCTTACTGAATTGAAGGACAACAGTGAAAATTGAGCGACTTATGGCCATTACGATCCTTCTATTAAACCGCAAACGCGTACAGGCCCAAGAATTCGCTGCTCGTCTGGAGGTTCCCCTCTCTACAGCCTTGCGAGGCATTCAATTTACACAGGCATTTGGCAACCAAAAATTAGACGGGCTGCTCGATAAAGTTGGCGCATTGGTTTCGAAGACAGAACAAGGTCGTATGGCTAGTGCTGATCAGGTCATCATAGACTTAAATCCGTGGAAAAGCAGTTTTTCCGAACGAAACAAGTATGACACGCGCATAAAGCCGTAAGTGATAAAAGGCTGATCCTGTTTACATATACCGACGGACAAGGGGAGAAACGGAACGTTGCATTGAACCTATGGGACTGGTGCTCAAAGGCTACACGTGATATCTTCACGGTTATTGCTTAAACCGAGATGATTACCGCATGTTCAGGCTTTCTCGGATCCGGAATCTACTCATTCTTGAGGATACGTTCCGGCCCCGAATGGAGACGCTTTCTGAGTTGGAATGAAAATTGGGGTCCGAAGCGCGATTCCAAGATGGTTGATCTGGTGCTTAGATTTACAGGACAGGCTAAGGTTCCAGCAGAAGATCATTTTGATTCAGAAGAAATTGAACGACAACCCGATGGTTTGCTTATCATTCGGGTCCAATATCCGGATAACGACTGGTTAATCGGCTTTTCACTTCATTTTAGAACGGATTTGTTCATTCTTGAACCCCTGCATATTGCTGAAGAGGTACGGAAAAGCGCTTTGGAGATATCTAAACTTTATATCGATCGTTGACACACAGTTGTCAACAAGCCTGGTTTATGATGAGTTTAAATAGAGAGACACATTAATCAGTCACAAGAAAAAATACAAGAAATTAGAGGAGGCTTTCCAAATATGACTCATCCAGAACAACAAAGTGCGCGCAGTGGCCACCAGAGCACTGAGTTCAAGCCTTTCCGCATCGATGTTCCGCAGGCTGACCTTGATGAATTACGAGACCGTTTAACCCGCATCCGTTGGCCGGATGCTTTGGCAGGCGTAAGTTGGGACTATGGAGTTCCTGTTGATTACCTCAAGGAACTGGCGGAATACTGGAAATCCAAATATGACTGGCGCAAACACGAGGAAACGCTTAACAAATTCCCACAGTTCACCACCACCATTGACGGACAGAACATACACTTTCTGCATGTACGTTCACCAGAAACTAGAGCAATGCCGCTGATCATCACACATGGTTGGCCGGGTTCGATCGTTGAGTTCATGAACATTATAAGACCGCTCACCGATCCCCGTGCTCATGGCGGTAACCCGGCAGATGCTTTCCATGTTGTTATACCATCACTACCCGGCTTTGGCTTTTCTGGACCGACAACCGAGGTAGGGTGGAACATTGGTCGAGTAGCCAGAGCTTGGGCTGAACTGATGCGTCGACTAGGTTATGAACGTTACGGCGTACAAGGTGGGGACACTGGATCAATGGTCTCTCCAGAACTTGGACGATTTGCACCAGACTCTGTCATTGGGATACATGCAAACGGGCTTACAACATTCCCGTCCGGAGATCCCTCAGAATTGCTTGATTTAACTGAAATTGAGCGAGCGCGCTACAGTACGTTGACTGAGCAAAGCTATGAGACAGCGGGTTATGCGATTATACAATCTACTCGACCTCAGACGCTTGCCTATGGTCTCACTGACTCGCCCGTCGGTCAGCTTGCTTGGATCGTTGAGAAGTTCAAGGAATGGACAGACCCTATAGCAAATCTACCAGAAGATGCCGTTGATCTCGACCACTTACTAACAAATGTCACATTGTATTGGTTGACCGGAACGGCAGGATCATCGGCACGGATTTATAAAGAGGAAGCGAAGTCATGGGGTATGCCTGCTCAGCGCTCTACTGTTCCTACCGGTGTTGCGGTTTTTCCGAAAGACCTCTCAATCAGAGCTATTGTCGAACGTGAGCATAACGTCGTGTACTGGTCTGAATTCGATCGCGGTGGTCACTTTGCAGCAATGGAAGCACCTGACCTGTTAGTTAATGACATCCGAAAGTTTTTTGGTCAGCTTCGCTAAGAAAGTTAGAACTAGTAGGATGAGTCAGAAATTAAACGATGAACTAAAAGCAGCATTCGTGACGACTAAATCCGTTATTCCGTTCATGAGTGAACAAAAGTTTGGACGTATTATTTATGTATCCAGTAGTTTTGGTAAGAATCCATCATGAAGTTAGCTAATCAACAGTTATTCAACTAACGGGAAACTCTAGTTGAATAGACCCAGTCTAAAAACCTTTTATTTAGAAGTAAACGAGAATAAATTGCTCTAATAGGAGGTTTGACTATGATTTCAAGTGAACTTTGGCATCATTCTTGTTATTCTTGGAATCAGTAGCGCAATTATTGCAATCTTCGCGATGCTGGTATTTGTGCTTTAAATTCCGCAAGACGGGCAATTCGGACTGGAGGTTTTGGCCGCTATGTTTGGACGATTCTTAATCTTGACGGACATTGCGTGGCTGATTATTGTAGGGATTCATGGAGCCAAGCTCGGAGCTTATTAATAAGTGTAATCGAGATATACGCAGAAGAAAAAAAACATGTACACATGCGGGAGGAAGGATATTAACCATGACAGGAGTCCAACATGATCATATCATCATTTCTGGAGCGAGGGAGAATAACCTCAAAAACGTTTCTTTGCTTATACCCAAAAGGAAAATCACCGTATTCACCGGGGTATCCGGATCCGGAAAGTCTTCCATCGTATTCGATACGATTGCAGCGGAATCGACGCGGTTATTGAATGAAAACTTCAGCATGTTCGTACGAAATTTCCTGCCTCGGATACCGCAGCCTGATACGGACGCCATAGAGAACCTAAGCATGGCCGTCATTGTGGATCAGAAGAGGTTAGGCGGCGGCTCTCATTCTACTGTGGGCACGATAACCGATATCGCCCCGATCCTTCGTCTTCTTTTCTCAAGAGTGGGTCAACCCCATTTCGGACAAGCAAGTCTATTCTCGTTTAATGATCCGCAAGGAATGTGTCCGGAGTGTAGCGGATTGGGACGCAGGCTTGGGGTAGATGTGAGGAAAGCGGTGGATATGTCGTGCTCGCTGCGCGAAGGGGCTATTAAGCTGCCGGATTACGCAGTGGACGGATGGGAATGGAATATGGTTATCCAATCGGGGGCTCTAGACCCGGACAAGAAGCTGAACGCTTATTCGGAAGAAGAGCTTGATCGGCTGCTGTACGCAAAGGCGAGGAAAGTGCAGATGGATTTCGCGGGAAAAGCAATGAATATGACGGTGGAGGGCGTTATCGAGAAATTCACCAACAAATACATCAAGCAGGACGTGAAAACGAAGTCCGAACGGACCCAAAAAGCGGTTGTGCCTTTCCTCTCGGAGGGGCCTTGCACGAGTTGCCGCGGAGCGAGACTCAGCGAAGCTACGCTGAGGTGCAGAATTAATGGACGCAATATTGCAGAGATGACTTCAATCGAGGTTGGCCAGCTAATGAATGTCATACGGGAGATTGATGACGCTGTTGCCGAGCCGATCGTGAGATCACTGATGGAACGGCTGCAACATCTCGTCGATATTGGACTGGATTATTTGACATTGGATCGCGAAACGGATACATTGTCCGGCGGCGAATCACAGCGCGTGAAGATGGTGAAGCATTTGAGCGGCAGCCTAGTTGATGTCACGTACATCTTCGACGAACCTAGCGTGGGGCTGCATCCTCGCGATGTACATCGATTGAACGAATTGCTCCAGAGGCTCCGAGATAAAGGGAATACGGTAATTGTCGTCGAACATGATCCCGATGTCATCAAAGTGGCGGATCATATCGTGGATGTTGGACCCCATGCGGGCAGCAGAGGAGGCCAAATCGTATACGAAGGCAGTTTCCACGGTTTGCTGGAGTCTGGTACGCTGACGGGCAACTATATGAGACGGCCGCTTGTCCTGAAGCAAGATTGCAGACGGCCATCCGGCAAAATGCCGATTCGGGACGCTTGCCTCCATAATTTGCGGCATGTGAATGTAGATATTCCTACCGGCATATTGACAGTCGTTACCGGAGTCGCCGGTTCAGGGAAAAGCACGTTGATTAACGAGTTATTCCTGAAGCAATATCCGGATGCGATCGTCATCAACCAGTCGGCGGTTGGCGTGTCTACGCGGTCGAATCCCGCAACGTACACGGGCATTATGGATGACATCCGCAAAGCGTTCGCTTCCGCCAACAAAATCAATCAAGGCTTATTCAGCTTTAACTCCAAGGGAGCGTGCGAGAATTGCCACGGGCTAGGCGCGGTGTATACGGATCTTGCTTTTCTCGACAGCGTGAAGCTGCCATGCGAAGCATGCGGCGGGCGGCGGTTCAAGGAAGAGGTACTAGCTTACCAATTGGACGGCAAGTCTATTGCGGAAGTGTTGGAAATGACGGTAGAACAAGCACTGGGTTTCTTTCAGTTGAAAGGCATCGTGCGCAAGCTCCAGGCCATGAGCGATGTCGGGCTGGGCTACATTACGCTGGGACAGCCGCTCAGTACCCTGTCCGGCGGAGAATGCCAACGCATCAAGCTGGCCAGCGAACTGCATAAGGATGGAAGCACCTATGTCATGGATGAGCCGACGACAGGCTTGCATATGTCTGATATCGGCCTTCTAATGGACATTATGAACCGACTTGTGGACATAGGAAATACAGTTATCGTGATCGAGCATAACCTTGACGTCATCAGCCAGGCGGATTGGATTATCGATATGGGGCCCGATGGCGGCAGCAGGGGCGGTCAGATCGTATTTGAGGGACAACCTTCGCAAATCATTGAAGCAGAGCAATCGCTGACGGGCAAATACTTGAATAATTAATTCGGCATGAACCCCCCTGAAACCCTAGCCGTATCAAGGGTTTTGGGGATTTTTCTATTCATCCAGGGGTATACAAAGTTACGTAGTCAGTACAATGAGAATGGGATCGACGCCCTAAAACCAAAGATAAAGTGGCGTCATAGTATGACTAATAAAAAATAAAATCTTAGTAGTAATTAAGGTTTCTCAGTAGTGCTGCTGTATTGCAGATAATCTAAAAACCGTTTGAACGCAAGAGAGGTGGACTTCTTATCTTAAGGCCAATCTTACGGAAGGATGGGAACTCAAGCTAACAATAATTCGATAAGGGATACGTTGCTGCTCTTTTTAGCGAGGCTTAAAGCAATTTGTCTCTCTAAGAGTTTCTTCAGTTGCTCTAAAGCATCGATCTGATGTTTTACGGTGTTCAGTTTCTCATTATACAATGTGAGCATTTCTTCGCAATACTCATATTCATCTGGGTCGGCTACTTCTTCTTTAAACAAATTTTGAATCTGATCGACGGTTAGACCCAGTCTCAAAATCTCTGTAGTTATTCTCTAGTCGGTATGCTTGAAGCAACCCTTCTCCTCGTAGTGCCGTATCGGTCTGCTGCTGACATTTGTCAGACTCGATAACTTACTGATCTTCACTTTGTTTAGCCCCCTTTTGCATTATAAAAGAGAATTATATTCCAACTTGATAAAGAGAAGAAGATACTTTTAGTAGAAGTAATCGATTGTATTCCTATAATGTGTTAGTGGTGAGTCGTACTAGCAGCTTCGGTAACGCGAACTATATTTTCTTGGAATTCATTGTTGACACCTAGTTGTCAACAATGGGGGAGTAAAATGTCTATATTGAGACTGATGAAAGGATGTTCAATATGGAAATGAATGAGCTATTGGAATTCATGCGGGGTATGAATGTGCTCGGGAGACGGCCTGGAATGGAAGGGTGTGAAAGCAGTGGCTGAGAAAAAAATACGATTACCCGGAAACGCCGAAGGTGATTTCTACGTAAACTCGGCTTGCGTCGATTGCGATATTTGCCGGCAGCTGGCGCCTGACATTTTCTCCCCGATGGAGGGCTTGTCCGTTGTCATTCAGCAGCCTGAAACTGACGAAAGTAGGCGGCGGGCGTTCCATTCTTTACTGGCTTGTCCTACGGGCGCGATTGGTACCGAATCGAAAGACGGGCTTGTCGAAGCCATGAATGAGTTCCCGCTACCATTGTCAGAGGATGTGTACTACTGCGGCTACTCTTCGGCTAAATCATACGGTGGCCATAGCTATTTCATTCAGCGTCACGACGGTAACTGGCTGATCGACGCTCCGCGCTTCGTGCCAGCGCTGGCGAAGAAATTGCTTGAATTCGGCGGCATTAGCACCATATTCTTAACTCATAACGATACAGATGAAAAAAGCGATGCTGATCGATATGCTAACTGCTTCGGGGCGGAAGTCGTTCTCCACGCCGACGAGGATGCCAAACGAGACGGGACAGAACGCCTATTGACGGGTACGAATTCCGTTCATTGGCATCCGGATCTGACTTTATTGCCCGTGCCTGGTCATACGAGGGGCCACACGGTGCTACTGTATAAAAACACTTATTTGTTCGCGGGGGATCACCTCCATTGGGACCGGTATACGCCCGGGCTCGGCGCGGTACGGGATTACTGTTTTTATTCTTGGATCGAGCAGACGGACTCCATGGAGCGGCTGGCGCGGCATTCGTTCCGATGGGTGCTCCCTCGCCATGGGGAGTGGATCGAGTTGGATCGAACATCCATGAAACAAGCAATGATTGATTTGATAGAACGAATGAGAAATACGGATTGAAGGCAATCAACGGAGGGATAAGGGATGAAGCTGGAGAGATTGATGGCGATTACAATAATCCTGCTAAAGCGCAAGCGCGTACAGGCGCATGAATTGGCCGAGCAGCTACAGGTATCACTTCGGACGGTTTATCGCGACCTGGAGTCGCTTAATCTCGCCGGGATCCCCATTGTATCTTATACGGGGGCAGAGGGCGGCTTCGAGATTCTGGATAGCTTCCGGCTCGATCGACAGCTGCTGTCGTACGATGAATTGACGTCACTCATAATCGCGCTGCAAGGCTTGAAATCTACAGGAACAATGAACGAAAACAAGTTGGAGCGGCTTATGGATAAAGTCGGAGCCTTGGTTGCTCGGGCGGAGCAAGGAGGACTGGACTACAGGGATCACTTGCGAATCGACTTTTCTCCCTGGAGGAATAGCGAAGCCGATCGTACCAAATTCGAACTGCTGCGGCAGACGCTTCGCGAGCGACGCGTCGTCGTCTTTACCTACGTGGACGGCAAGGGTGAGGTCACAACCCTCCGTTCCGTGGAGCCCATGGAGCTGGCTCTAAAAGGAAACGTCTGGTATCTCTGTCTGAAGCGGAACGAATACCGCTCGTTCCGGCTTTCGCGCGTTCGGGATCTGCAGGCAACCCCAGAGCGGTTCGTACGAAGGCAATTACCTGTCTCCGACAGCCAGAAGAGGGACCGCCAGACTCCAGAATACGGAGCTACAATCGAGCTGGTGCTCCGGTTTAAGGGAGCGGCGATGGCCGCCGCGTCTGATCACTTCGAAGAGCATGAGTTAGAATGGCAGCCGGACGGCTCGTTAATCGTGCGGACGACGTTGCCAGACCAGCCGTGGATTATCGACTTTTTGCTTCATTTCCGTACGGACGTTGTTGTCGTCGAGCCCGGCAGCATCGCAATGAAGCTAAGGGCTGCCGCGCTCTCGATCGCATCATTGTACGATATTTCGCCGGGAGTCGAGCCGGATTTAGGAGAGGGGATATCTCGATCATGCAATCAAAGTGGAAACAAAGCTTCGGGCTGACTTTCAGTGGTGGCGCGATATCATACCCGTGCCCATGTTTGAGTTCACTGTTCTTTGCTTTGAATGAAGTATAGGGCAGCAGGCGTTAACCTGTTTCCCATCCCATTGGACGATAACAAAGAATGGTACCGAATTCATCATCTGTTTGGTGATTTTCTGTAAAAGCCGTTGAGAGATCATAGCTCTGGAATAAGAATGGACCTATACAATGCGGTTGCTATATGGTGCGAGTCGTCGGGACTGCTGGAAGAAGCCGTGGATTACTATTTAGCCGGACATTACTTTACGGAAGCCATACGTTTGCTTGAGAAGTTGAGAAGCATCATGATTCGCAGGGAGTTCTCGACCTTACGTCAACGAGTATAATCAATGTATGCCAAATAAAGGAGGTGTGAGTTATATGGAGAGCCGACGTTTCTCATCCGCATTGGGCGAATTTATCAAAACGCGCCGATATCGGCTTCAGCCTGAAGAAGTGGGAATCAAGCCATTCCCCGGCCGAAGGCGTACCCCTGGACTTCGAAGGGAGGAAGTCGCCTATCTTGCTAATGTTAGTGTAACTTACTATACCTGGCTGGAGCAGGGCCGAGAGAAGAATCCTTCCCCTGATGTGTTGTCCCAAATCAGCCAAGCGCTGCAGCTGGACGAGGACGAGCGGAAGCACTTATTCAATCTGGCCGCACCCGATCCGGTTCGTTTCAGTATTGCACCGAAACCAGAAAAACTCGATGTCGGATTTCTGCAAAACCTTGTGGATCAATTGCGTTATCCTTCTTTCATCGCAAATGAGGTTGCCGATATGATTGTTTGGAATCGGGGACCAGAGCTCGTTATTGCGGATTTCGGTCGTCTGTCGGAAGGTGAACGAAACATGGTGACGCTGCTGTTTCTCGATCCGGAGTACCCGAAAAGGCTTGTGAATTGGGAAGAATTCGCCCGTTACATGACAGCATTAATTCGGGCAAGCTTCGACCGTAACAAAGACAACCCAATGTACATGGAACGATTCGAACTTTTGAGACGGAACAGCGAAGACTTCGTACGTTTGTGGAAGTGGCATGAAATTCGGCAAAAAAGCTCTGTTCCTGTCCATTATCTCTTTCCGGACGGACAGAAGTTGGAGTTCACGATCCATTGTGCTGCCGCCATCGACAATGACCCTGGACTGCACTGGTGCTTTCTCGTACCGACGCCTGGTACAGGCACGGAGGAGAGACTCGCGCTCCTGCTAACACAGAACTCCGAATCGTCACCCTCATCCTAACCTATCAGTCCCGTTAATAGTATAGAGGCACTGTGGTTAGCCCCTCCTGTCATTGGTATGATCAAGACAACTTCAACGACTAGGGGGTTGTTTCATGATTTCATATCATTATCAAGGCAAGCTGGCCGTGGTCACCGGCGCCTCTTCCGGAATCGGCGAGGCGTATGCCAAAGAGCTGGCTGCTCGAGGCTGCCATGTCGTACTGACCGCACGTTCAAAAGATAAGCTGGAAGCGTTGGCCGGCGAAATGAAACGCAAGCACGGCGTGCAGGCGTATGCCCTGCCGAGCGATTTGTCCAAAGCAGGTGCCCCGCGCCAACTATCCCAAACCATAGGCGATCTCGGCCTTACGGTCGATATTCTTATTAATAACGCAGGCTTCGGCACATACGGCCGATTTGAGGATATAGATCCGGAGCGAGAGCAGGAAGAGATTATGCTGAACACCGCTGCGCTTGTCGACCTGACGCATCACTTTCTGCCCGGCATGTAGGGGCGTAAGGATGGAATCGTCGTAAACGTGGCTTCAATGGCCGCGTTTGCGCCTTGCGCCTATTCAGCTGTTTACGGTGCTGCCAAAGCATTCGTGTTATCTTTCACCGAAGCGCTATGGGCGGAAACACGCGGACGCGGTGTCCGAGTACTTGCCCTGTGCCCGGGTGCGACTGATACAGGTTTTTTCGATGCTGTCGGCAGCCGGGACATAGCGGCGGGCAGCGCGATGTCCACCCCGGAGAACGTTGTTCAAGCCGGATTTCGTGGAATCGATAGAGGCAGCAGTTATATCATCGACGGGCGCAACAATTTCATGGCCGCACAGTTGGGTCGTTTTCTTCCCCGACGCAGAGTAGCTTTGATTATGGAACGCATTTCGCGCCCCAAAGCACACTGAGAGGTATCGGAGGACAAAAACATTGTGTCATTTCGGATTAGGTAATTATCTAAATAGTACCATGATGGAGATCATGTGGGGACGAATGTATGGGGTTGAACGCATCATTTTGATTGAACTTATATTTCTGACTGTTGGTATTGTAATACGTTCTTTATCTGGCGCAGCTAATCTATATAGGGACTGCAATTCTTGGGTTCGCAATTGCCGTATGTAATGTATTATTGCCCAGTTCTCATTGTACATTAACTCCTCTGTACTGCAGAGTTGATGCATTGATATACTAACGGGGAACGTACAGCGGCATTCTAGGATTTTGTGTCCTAAAATGCCGCGGTTTCTATATCCTTTTAGCTGACGCTGAGGATGAATGGAAGGGAGGACCTATCGACCATATGGTCCAGCCTTCCTATGCTACAGAGCTCAGATATATGTTGAAGGATGCGCATGCAAAAGGGTGCAGGTAATATTAGCTGGGCAACTGAACAATTAGTTAGCGAGCTGATTAAAGGAAAAGTAGGTAAGACGAAAGCTCCTGCATCAAAAGCTTGATCTTTGCAAAAATGAAGAGGCTGGCAATCACTGCTCCCTGTTTTGTAACCATTTAACCGTCCCAATGAGACCTATGAGTCCGATTAAGAAAACCAGTAAATAACTAGTACCCAACAAGGGAAATGAAGATACTCCGCTTCCCTGCAAATGCAAAGCAGGTACAGACCAGGGCAGATACGTGCCAATGGCAGTAGGACCGAATACCAATGCCAGCATCAAAGTTGTAAAAGCAAAGCCGATCGGCACCAGGTAACCGCGTGATATACAGGCTAACAGGGCAAGAGGTGCACTTAATAATAGGTGGAGAGCGCCAATTATAAGTATTAGGAACAAATAATGTTGTACAATTGCAAACGAAAAGCCAGGAAGTCCAATAGCAAAACCAAGTATTAAGACATAAGCAAAGCTGATCAACATCATTACAAAACACCAGAATATAATTGCGACATATTTAGCAATCGCTATTTTACCGCGCGATATAGGCAAAACGAGCAAATCCTTAAGCGTCCGATCAGAATACTCACGGCCAAATGTCCAGCTTGTCACCAATCCAAACCCCAGCAGCCCAAACACGGATGCATACAAAAACGCAGTTCGTTCAAAAAAAGAAGGCCAATCGGGCTGTCCCAAGAACAACGTGGTGACAAACAATATAAACAGAAGCGTGCCCCATAAAACAAAGGATCGACGCAATTTGTAAACTTCAACGCTACAGGCTGTCAGCAATAGTCTCATTCCGTTTTCCCTCCTCAACTCCGATCACTTTGAGAAAATAATGTTCCAAATTCTCTTCTTCAATGTTAAGCATCGTGAGCGGCACTTCATGCTGAGCAAGCAATTTCGCAATATGTTCGGGATGCTTCACGGCATGATCATCCGGTAGTGCAAGGCAGTTATTCGAAGTCGAATGTACTGCATACCCGGAGTCTGAAAGAATAGCTTGAGCCTTCCGAGCATCCTTCGTACCGATCATCAACTGCTTTCGGCGGATGGTTTCAAAGTCTTTTGTTGTCAGTTCTTCAAGTAAAACGCCTTTGTGAATAATGCCGATTCGAGAAGCCATTTTGGACATTTCCTCAAGGATATGGCTCGATATAAATACGGTAACCCCTTGTTGAGAAGCTAGAGCTTTCAGCATCTCCCTTATCTCGACAATTCCGGCTGGATCAAGCGCATTGGTTGGCTCATCAAGAATCAGAACGTCTGGTTTATGAATTAACGCTTTGGCCAATCCAAGTTTCTGCGCGTTACCAAGTGACAAATCTCTTGCCTTACTATCCGCATATTGGGTCAAATTCAATTGCTCCAGAATTTCGTCAACTGCCCTCGGAACCGGTAATCCTCGCAATCTGGCCATCAAACTCAAGTTTTCCCTAACCGTAAAGGTAGGGTAGGCATAGGGAACTTCCACCATAAAACCTACTCGTCTTGACAAATCCGGATTCCCATTCGCCCAGCGCTGACCAAACAAATACACTTCTCCGGAAGAAGGCTTGCTCATTCCGAGAAGAGATCGGATGGTTGTCGTTTTCCCTGCGCCATTCAACCCCAGGAATCCATAGATTTCTCCTTTTTTAACGGAAATCGAAACGCGATCTACAATGACTTTATTTCCGTATTGCTTTGTCAAGTTAACCGTTCGAATAATTTCTTCCATAGAAACAGTCCTTCCATAACCTAAATTAAACGAATATAAGAGCCGGCAGCCATATGAGATGTTGAAAAGAATTCCGCCAGCCTTGTCCAAATCAGTTTGCGCGATAAATGGAATTCAAGTAATTCGAAATCGTTGCGGTATCATTAATGGAGGCCCGCAGTGCGATGTAACCGTCGGGACGAATCAATACGAATTCATTACTTGTTACATCGTAAATTCGATAGGCATTCCCTGCTACGTCTATCATGCCTTCCACTCTTTCCACATGCGATGGAAGGATGCAATGCACATGAAGTTCGTCGTAGGTGAAGTTCTCCAAAGAAAGATGATCTGTGCGGTTTACAAAAGCCAAAAGAGTCCAGTGTGGACCACGCAATAGGTCAAATACACTTCCCGCAAAATCTGTACCTTGCAGACCCTCGGCATTAGGAGCACGATTCCCGGGCAATGAACGGGTAACATTCGTTCGAGCAGACGGGTGGGTAAGAGAACTTGACCGATAGGAAATGAGAAGCCCACTCGTCAGATCGTCGGATATGGTGCTCAAAGATAGGGACAACCCTCCGCCTTCAGTCGCCGTTCCTATGACCCCATCCATCTTCTTCGAGCTGTCCTCAAGCACGGCTTGAGCCACTGGGCGGCGCTCCTCATCGTACGTGTCTAGCAAGGCGGTGTCCGCTCCGCGTATGACAGTTGCCAGCTTCCAGCCGAGATTGTACGCGTCCTGCATCCCCGTATTCATGCCTTGACCGCCGGCCGGCGAATGAACATGAGCAGCATCGCCGGCAAGGAAGACCCGGCCATTGCGGTAGCATTCAACCATACGGACGTTGACCCGGTAGATGGAAAGCCAGGAAGCATCCGTGAGCCGAACAAGTCCTGCCCCAGCCCGGCGGTCAAACATGGCTTGATACGCCACTAGCGATGGCTGCTCTGGTTCTTCAATGTCTGCCGGAATTGTAGCCTGCAGCTGCCAAATATCGGATTTCGGTAGCGGTGTCACCCCGACCATCCCCTCCGAAGATGTCCAGATATGGATATGGTCACGATCTAACCCTTCCAATCGTACATCGCCAAGATACCATCGCTCATCATCGTGTGTTTCTCCAACCAGCTGCAACTGAATAAACTTGCGGATATTGCTTTTGCCCCCGTCAGCGCCGACGACATAACGAGCGCGAATTTGCTCTTCTCCTTGCGGTGTATTCACGGTTACCGTCACACCATCCAAATCCTGTTCAAGCCCTACAGCTTCCACGCCCAACTCGACTTGACCGCCAAGCGCCGCATAGCGGTCGCGCAATGCTTTTTCCACATCATACTGAGCAATCCAGACCGGATCACGATAGGGTGTCTCCAGTTCGGCACTGGCTGCAACGGTAATAGCCGGCTTGTCCACATTCCTGCCATCTGCGGTATAGTAACGAACAGGCAAATCCACAACACCTGTGTCCACAATGTAACGAACGGCCTCCAAATCATCAACAACCTCAAGCGAGCGGGGCTGGATTGCTTTGGCGCGAGACGCTACGTTATATAAGGCGCTTCGTTCAATAATACGATGGTCGACGTTTCGACGGGCAATGTCACAGGCAAGTGTAAGCCCTGTTGGTCCGGCCCCGACAATGAGAACATCAACAAAAGACTGCACGGTTTTCATGGATAAAATCCTCCTTAATCATTGATTGTGATATGTTGCATTGATTATACTACACCGTGCAGTGTAGCTTGTAAAGTGGAACTCATTTTTGATAGTATACCTATAGGGGGGAAACATAAGGATGGATAATACGGAAAACAAAAAAATCCGCAAAGGCTCTTCAGACAAACGAGCCAAAATTATTGCGGCAGCACGAGACCTGTTTCTTTCAGATGGGTTTGATCGTTCCAGCGTCGATGCAGTCGCTGCTAAAGCGGGAGTTTCCAAACGGACCGTTTATGATTATTATGGCGACAAACAGAACTTGCTGCTTGCTGTTGTGGAAGAAACCAGTGAGGCGGTTCTGGACATGATCAAGAAAGGGATATCAGACTACCTCTGGGAATTCGAGGATCTGGAGCAGGCGCTCATCTTATTCTGCGAACAATTCGTAGCTTCTGCGAACGGTTCGTCCGATTACAGCGCTTTGATCCGTCTGGTTACAATGGAAGCGGCCAACCTGCCAGGCTCGTTTTTAGAAAAGCTGGATAACGCAACGGAAGAGGGGATTATCAGGAGGTTTACCGAGTTTGGACAAACCGGACTGCTCGATGTGCCAGATCCTGTAATGGCTACAAAGCACTTCGCTGCCTTAACGTTTTTGTTGGTATTTGATCAACCGATAAAAGCAAGCAATTTGGAGGAGGAACAAACCCAACGCATCATCTCAGAAGGCGTACGCGTCTTTCTTTGCGCTTATGGAAAACGCACTGTTTAAAACGAAAATCAGCCATCAAACTGATTGCGGTTTGCTTAACGATAAAAGACTGCCATATATATGTCGAGGGGCAAGAACATCGTCCCATTGAAGTCGATATTTTAGCGGCTTTTTATTTTATAGGTACAAGTTTTTGTCCCAAGCCAAGGACAAGAACTTGTACCCATTACGGGAATGGACAAGAACATAGTCCGATTATAGATTAGATAAATATCTAATTATGAGATCCTCAGCTTAATTATTGCTGGTTCCTTAATTTCTACATCACCGCTCAATAATGCTCTTTTGCGTTGTCAGAAGTAAGTCCAAACCATATTCCAATATTAAAGTATGACAGACACTTTTCCTAAATAAGACAAACTCAGTTTAGCCTGGTTCTTGTTCGCCGCACGATAGAGAAGAAGATGTACTCTGTGGGCATGTCGCACCATTGTTACATGCCTTATTTTCAGCCTTCGTTCAACTAACAGGAAGGATAATTCCAAAATATGTGTTAGAATTGCGATGGTTTTAATAGAGAACGTTACGGTAAATTTTAAATATTTACTGTATAGGATAGAGTTATCACCGTACCTCTATAAGCTAGAGAATGCGAATTATCATTACGAGAGTAAGAGTAACTAATGTGTGTCATATGATCGTTCCATCGACGAAGCAACCAGTCCAAAGAAAACGGTAGAGGACTGACAGTAGGAAGCAATGACACAAAAAGAAAGAGGGTTGTGATAGGGAAAAGGTGGAACTTCTCCCAGTCTGTACTCGTAATAATTAAGTATGTTCATTCAAATATGAACGATACTTATCTAAAGGAGAATACATAATATGAAAAACTGGAAACACATGCTCTTGTCTCTCACCATCTCAGTAGGTTTGCTAGCTTCAGCAGCGCCGGCCCTGGCTGCACCTCAAGAAGAGACATCCATTAAAGTCAATGATCAGGCAGTAGAGTATACTGCAGGGGCACCAATTAATAATAAGGGAACAACATTGGTTCCGCTTCGCTCTACGCTGGATGCGATGGACGTAAAACTGAAGACTGCGACAGATGATACGATTACGGCCGTTGTGGATGGAAAAACGATTACTCTTAAAAACAAGCTAACACGTATTAATGGTGTAACGTATGCACCCATCCGTATCGTTGGAGACGCAATAGGTTACGAAGTAAACTGGGATGCGAAGACACGTACTGTGCTGCTCGTCTCCAAAGGAACAGAAACGGCTGAAAAAACGGGTAGCCGCGGCTTCATGTGGGAAGTGGAAAGCAACGGAAATACCGTATATCTGGTGGGCTCCATGCATCTTGCAGATGATAGCTTCTATCCCTTACATGAAGAGTTTGAAGAAGCTTTTGCTGAAGCGGATTACTTGGGCGTAGAGCTTGATGTGAGTAAAGGAACAGACGAAGCACAACAACAGTTAATCCTGGATCTGGGATCTTATCAAGATGGGACGACACTGAAGGATCATGTTTCAAGCGAAACGTATGCCAAGCTAGGGGATATTTTGAAGAAAAACGGATTGGAGCCGGATGTGCTGGATGAATTCAAGCCTTGGGTTGTAGAAAATACACTCGCCAGCCTTAAGACTACGCCTGCTGGATATGAAGGTTCGGCAGGGGTGGATCTGTATTTTGTTCAAAAGGCTATTGAACGAAAACTTCCAATTATTGAACTAGAATCTTACGAGTTTCAACTGAACATGTTCAATAACTTCTCCAAAGAGCTGCAGGAGGAGAATCTGAATACAACACTCGATAACTTCGATGTGTTGGATGATGATATGAACCAGTTGGCTGAGATGTGGAAAACGGGGAACGACGAGCAGTTGTTAGAATTCACAAACACCTACTCGGATAACGAAGAGTACAACAAAGCAATGCTAATCGACCGTAACATCGGCATGGCTAATAAGATCGATGGATATTTGAAGAGTGATAAAAAAGAAGAGTACTTTATTGTGATAGGTGCTGCTCACTACTTAGGGGAGCATGGGATTGTGAAGTTGCTTGAGGATAAAGGATACTCTGTGGAACGGAAATAGTTCAATTTTGTTAGTGAAACAAGAGATTCCTTTGTCCCAATTGATAGAATATGGATTTACTAAGGTAAAGGTCAAGATGTACATCTTGACCTTTACTTTTTACTATCTAACTGGTCGAGTTTATTTAAACCGAGAACAATGCAATAGGATTTAGCAGTCCAGGGTGAAAAACGTGTAAGCAAGCTTAATTTAAAGTAAAATATTAATATTACTGTCGAGGGACAAGAACATTGTGTCATTTCGGATTAGGTCATTATCTAAATAGTATTATGATGGAGATCATGTGGCTAGATAAAAGCATATGAATATAAGACTTCGCCCACCGGCAACAATCGCAACATCATATATTTCGGCCTCAATCTTGGTCATCTTCCTTCTACCTCCCTGATCAACATCACAATCTTCAAAAGCTATTGGCAAGCCAAGTTTGCACGGATTCGGCTTCAGGCTTCCAGCCAAGCAAGTTTCGAGCATGTACAGAGCGAATTCGGCAATTCGTCGCAAGTGTATATTGAGCCAGAAGGCCAAATTCAGCAACCGCTTCCTCCAGAGACCAGCTCACCGTGCGTCCCTCATATCCAAGCGCCTCACTCACGTAACGGCTTAGATCACGGAACGATTCCTCGCCATTTTCTGCGAAAAAGTAAGAGGAGGATGGCGCTTTGTCTAGCGCAAGAAGGTACAATTGGACCAAGTCACGAATATGGACGTTCGACCATCTGTTCAGACCTTTGCCAATATATACTCCGGCGTTCATTTCTTTCGATTTCTGTACAATCATTGGAAGCTGAATGCTGTCTCTTGGAAGTCCGAGAGACGTTCCATATACCATGGAAGGTACGATGACAATGCCTCGCACTCCTTGATCGACCCCTGCTTTACGCACCAGCTCATTGACTCGAATCGATTCCAAGTCCCTTGTTACAGGCGTTTCTTCGTTATAGATTTGCTCGCTCTGGAATTCGCCCTTGGCATCATCCCCAACGTTGCCTGAACCGGATGTGTGAATCAACGGCTTTCCTGTACCGCGCAAAGCACTAACAAACGTCTCAATAGCCTTGCGGTGAGCAACGTCAGCTGTATGAATCACTCCATCGCTCCGTTTTGCGTAATCAGCCAGTATTTCCGTATCTCCAAGTGTGCCCACGACAGGCTCCACTCCAAGCTCTTTCAGCTCGTTTATTTGGCTGGTACTCCGGGTCAGACCATAGATAGAATGCCCTGCATCGAGCAATACTTTAGCCACAGAACTTCCAATATATCCGGTAACGCCTGTCATAAATATTTTCATCGTTCGTCATCTCCCTAATCTAAGTTCTTAAAAGTAAAGTGATACGATCTGTCACTGCCTCCTATACTTACATTAAAAATAAGATATTATAGATGTTTTATATCTATAATAGGGGCAAAAAAAGGTGCGTGATTCAGCTTGCATTCATACAAAGAACCAGTTCCTTTGATCCCATGGACATGAAGTGCATAGTCGAGTTAAGAATAATTCATTTGCGCTCCTATTATCGACTCATCGAGTCCATAATCGACTGACTTAGCTCATTTTAGGGCTACGGATTACATATGTCAAGTACCTGGCTCGCCTAAACCGACATAAACCAATGTAATCTTAAACTTGTTCTCTTAGCATCCCGTATTAGACGGATTGCATAGCAACGTATTCCACATGCTAGAACTGCCAAGCGTACCAGAAGACTACCGCTGAATGTCGCATCATCCAGACTTAGCGATATAGGGTCTGTCACAAAAATAGCAGCGATTATTATACCGATGGCACTTAGCCCTAGAATAAAGAGTCCTGTGTATCCTGCAATATTACGAGCCTGTGAGAGGATCACAATTTCAACGCTAATTAGACTCACTGCTAACAATCCAAAGGCAAGATGCATTAACCAACCAAATTCACCTAATGCGTATTACTGTACTTTGTGCTTAGATGCATTACGGTAAACCGTATCATAAATAAGAGCAAGTTTTTTTGAGGGGTTCCTTGTGGGGCATGGATTTGTATATATGTGTGCAGGTTTCGGGCCATGGTAACGCTGAAAAGGTACATAGGGCTATCGCTTTTGGAGTGGAGCATCCTCGTCACATCTGAAAAGACCTGGAATAACCTTAAGACAACAGATGGGCGTGTTGTTGTGTAGGGAAACTAGAGCCAACTGCCATCCTTCCCGCAACAGCTCCGCCAGTTATGCTCTGAGATTCCTTAGCATTCGCGTAGGAGATGCGCGTTGCAAGGGGCACGACCAAATTGGTAGTGAATCTTAAAAAAACCGGGCGACAATCATGAACAAGATCGCCAGTAAAACCAATCGATATGCCCAGTTCATCTATCAACTGGCTGCAATGTTTGTCGTATCAAGGGAAGATGAGTTGCACGGGAATGACGGCGTTCTTAGGAGAATAAATATCTTCCATTTGTTCACGTAACAGCTTTACGGCTGTTCGTGCCATTTCCTGTTCATCCTGCTGTACATAAGCTACGCCTGAAAGATGTGGATTATCGAAAGATAGCAAATCGATATTTGAGTGATTGTTCAGACGACTTATAGCGGCCGATGTAAGGCGTGCGGTTTCTTCAGTCAAGGAGAAGGCGGCCGAAATTCCACTGTGGTCCTGCAAGAAGTCGCTTACATAGTCCAATGCTTGCTCGCCGCGCAGAATGTCAAGAGGGATGTGACACCACAAGCTCTTGTCAATCGATATGCCTTGATCTGTGTAAGCCTTTTCGAATCCGAGCGTGCGATCCTCGACGGCTGTATTGGCATTCTCAGGTGAGATGAGCGCAATCTGTTGATGACTCTTGGATAGCAAATGGGAGACAGCTTTGTACGCACCGCCGTAATTGTCGGATGTAATGGTGTACGTCTCAATGTTCCGCAGATAGCGGTCGATGAAAACGCACGGGAATTTATCGAGCGACAGACGCAGTAATGATTCGTTGTACTTCTCATCTTCTGTCGGAAAAACGATCAGCCCCTTCACACCGATCTCCATTAGTGTACGAATGACATTGGATTCGATAGAGGAGGATTCGCGCGTGATGCTTAGTACCATGCTGAGGCCGGCTTCTTGCAGGAATTGTTCCGTGTAGTCAACGATCTTCTGAATGACACGGGTTCTCATCGTCGGAATGATGAAGCCGATGAGTGGCATGGACGACGCGCTGCGGGATGGCAGAGAATGGATGCTAAAAACATCAAGACTAGAGGAGACGAATGAGCCTTTGCCTTGTACGCGTATAATTAATCCTTCGTCAGCTAGTAGGGTTAGGGCGTTCTTGACGGTTATTTTACTTACTCTGAATTCATCCATTAGTTCTTGCTCAGAAGGAATCCGGTCCGTTGGCCGAAGCTGCCCTGATTTAATTTTCTGTATGATATCTTCTCGAATTTGTTTGTAGAGCGCCAGTTTTTTCAAAAAGGTGCATCTCCCCATAAATTTTATGATTTTATAATCAATTGGTTATATAAAGCATATTTCATATATATTATAATACGGCATGTAAAGCGCTTACAATATGGAATCTGAGAAATTGTTGCGAAGGGGTCTTTTCTTTGAACGGTTAGAATTATGTTAAGGATGGTGGTGCCAAGGTAGATTGAACCCGCTTAAATTAACAGAACTAACTAGTCAGCCGACTTTTCAAATGCATAACAAAAAAAGAGAGGATGACGAACAAATGAAAAAACGCAGTACTTTCATCTCCATCGTTACAGTCCTTATTATGTCACTTGTTTTTACAGCATGTGGTAACTCTTCTGATTCAAAAACGGAAACACAGCAGTTAGGCGCTAATGCTGGTGAGAATGCTACAGAATTGTCATTCTGGACATTCGTAGATTTGCATGGCATGCATTTAGATAAAATGCTGGGGTTATGGAATCAACAAAACCCAGACAAACAGATTAAGTTGAATGTAACGGTTATGCCTTACGATGATATGCACAACAAGCTCTTATTGGCAGTTACAAGCGGAAAAGGTGCTCCTGATATCGCGGATATCGAGCTTGGTCAATTCCCTAAATTCTTGGAAGGTAACAACGTTCCACTAGAACCATTAAATGATGTATTTGCACCATACAAAGACGTTGTTGTTCCTTCACGTGTCGAGATTTACTCCAAAGCCGACCAGATTTATGGCTTTGACTATCACGTAGGTGCTACGCTTGCTTTCTACAACACTGAAATTCTTGAACAAGCAGGTGTTGACTACAAGACAATCAAAACTTGGGAAGATTATAAACAAGCAGGTATCAAGGTTTATGAGAAGACGGGTAAGTACTTAGGAACTGCTGATACATCAGCAATATGGCAAGGGTCGCTGTTGCTTGCTCAGCAAAACGCTGATTTCACAGATGAGAATGGCAATCCAAAAGTTAACTCGCCTGAAATGATTAAAGCGTATGAAATGTTAGTCGATCTGCAGAAGAACAATGTTATTCATACGATCCCTGGTGGACAACCGGATACAGAAGAAGCAAAAGGCGAATACAACAAAGGCAACTACGCAAGCGCATTGATGCCTGAGTGGTACATGTCTCGCTTTGTAAACGAAATGAAGGACCTTAAAGGTAAGTATGCAATTGCTCCATTGCCTGTATTTGAAGAAGGTAATCCTCGTTCCGTTGGCTTAGGCGGTACTGGCACAGTTGTTACCAAGAATGGTAAAGACGTTCAGTTGGCAAAAGAATTTGTAGCTTTTGCTAAGCTTTCGAAAGAAGCTACTACTGAAATCTGGAATACGCTTGGATTCGACCCAATCAACATGGAAGTATGGAAAGATGAGGCTGTAACGAAAAACCCTGATAACGAATACGTCCAATACTTTAAAACAAATGCATTTGATACTTTGAATGAAATCAAAGACGAAATTCTAGCTATCAAATCCGTTAAAGCTTCACCGACGATCGGCAATGTCCTCAATACGGTTACTTTGAATGCTATCTTTGAAGATGGCCAAGACGTGAAGGAAGCGCTGGATGAAGCACAAGCAGCAATTGAACAAGAATTGAAATAAATATAATAAGTAAATGATTTGATTAAACCTGTCGGTAGGTATAGTGGTCGGCAGGTTTAATCTTAGTCAAGGGAGATTGAGAATATGATAAAGAAATTTGTATACTCTCAAAAAGTTGCGCCTTATGTTTTTGTATTGCCATTTATACTCATATTTTTGATATTCTGGTTTTATCCGCTTGTAAATTCATTCGTAATGAGCTTTCAAGATAGGATGTTGGGACAGGATCCTAAATGGATTGGTGAAGCCAATTATTCGAAATTATTAACAGATAAGGTGTTTTTGACGGCTATTAAAAATAGCATTGTGTACATGTTAGGAACCTTAGTGCTGTTAATTCCTTTTCCAATGTTATTCGCCGTTATGATAAACAGTCAGTTAATGGTGGGAAGAGAGTTTTTTAAATCTTCGTTCTTTCTCCCTGCATTGACATCTGTCGCAGTTGCGGGTACCATTTTCCGCCTTACATTCGGTGAAATGGAAGGTTCATTAATGAACAGTTTCCTAGGTCTATTTGGTGTAGAGCCTATTAAATTCTTGAAAGACGGAGAATGGAGTATGGCAGCACTGTTAATCCTCGCATGTTGGAGATGGACAGGCGTTAATATGCTTTACTATCTATCCGGTTTGAAAAGCATTGACAATGAATATTATGAGGCTGCTTCAATTGACGGGGCATCTGCTTGGCAGAAGTTTAGACTGATCACAATGCCATTATTGAAGCCGACCACGGTATATGTTACGACAATTAGTGTTTATGCAGGTTTAGCAATGTTTACCGAGAGCCTAATGATGTTTAACGGTAACAATTCACCCAAAAATATTGGCTTAACCATTGTCGGATATCTGTATAGACAAGGGATTGAGCAGAATAAGCTGGGTTACGCAGCTGCAGTTGGTATCGTTCTGTTAGTCATTGCTATGGTTATCAATTTAACGCAGTTGAAATTTAGTGGAATGTTCAAAAAGGAGGAGGATTAAAGTGGGCAACAGCCAGACGAGGAATGACTTTATTTCCAGAATAGTAATTATTTGTTTATTCATTATACTATTCGTTATAATTATGATTCCATTCTATGCAGTGGCTCTATCTTCCTTTAAACCAGGTGAATCATTAGTTAGATATGGTCTTAACCTAAGTTTGGATTTTAGTATCATGAGTTTTGACAATTTCATTTATCTGTTTACTGGAGAACATGATTATTTTGTATGGTTTTGGAACAGTATGATTTTAACAATCGTTCAAGTGGTTTTAACACTTTTTGTAAGCGCATTTGTTGCTTATGGTTTTGCAGCATATCATTTTAAAGGTAAGAACTTCCTCTTTATATGTGTTTTGCTCATTATGATGGTGCCTTTCGAAATACTGCTGGTTCCTTTGTACAGCCTAATTAATGATTTGAATATGGTGAACAGCTATTCAGCAATCGTTCTGCCGGGTATAGCCAATGCCGCGACAATATTTTTCTTCAGGCAATATCTAAGAAGCATACCCAAAGAGATTATTCAATCTGGGCGGGTTGATGGCGCAAACGAATATGCGATTTATTTCAGACTAATTATGCCGATTATGAAGCCATCCTTTGCGGCAATGGCCATTCTGAATGGTATGAACAGCTGGAATAATCTGTTGTGGCCATTCATGGTGTTGGGAGATCAGAGTAAATATACACTGCCAATCGGTTTAAAAACGTTGTTAACTCCTTATGGCAATAACTATGACCTATTGATCGTGGGCTCCTTCTTCTCCATCATTCCAATTTTCATACTGTTTATTGCTTTCCAGAAATATTTCATAGACGGTATGACTGCAGGTGCTGTTAAAGGGTAGTATATATCATGATGAAACAGGTGATTAGATGGAAGTCCAACAAAGAGTGTTACACGACATTCAACCATGGATTGAGCAGAAAGCTGATCCTTTTATTTACCGACATTCGGACGGTTATTATTACTTCGTAGCATCCGTTCCGGAGTAGATCGGATTGAAATCCGTAGAGCCCAGAACCTTGAGGGGCTTGTTACATCAACTCCTGTAGTGATCTGGAGAAAGCGCGAGACTGGTATCCTTAGTGCCAATATTTGGGCGCCTGAACTGCATTTTATTGATGACAAATGGTACGTGTATTTCGCTGCCGCACAAAAGGATCCGAATATCGAAGGTAACTCTAATCTGTATATATCTAAAATGAGCAATCCGTGGACGCTGACTGGGCCGCAAACGATGATTTCCATGCCGGAATATGACTGGGAGATCATTGGTTATAAAGTGAATGATGGCGCGGCATTTCTTCGCAAGGGTAATCGGGTATTCCTCTCTTACTCGGCTAGCGCCACTGATTTTAATTATTGCATGGGCCTGCTTGAAGCCGATGCGGATGCTGATTTGCTCGATGCCACCTCATGGCGCAAGTCGCAAGCACCGGTTTTCTCGACAGATGAGAGCATCTCTATGTATGGTCCCGGTCATAATTCCTTCACGGTGTCAGAGGCCGACGAAAAGACGCTATTTGTGTTCCACGCAAGAACGTACAAGAACATTATAGGAGATCCGCTGTACGATCCGAATCGCCATACATTTGTGACGGAGCTTTTGTGGACGGCTGACGGCAGACCCGATTTCCGCGGCTCTGTTGCAGCACTTGCACGTTCTATACAGTGAACGAGTGTCCCAACAAGGATGGTTGATGGATTTGAGTTCGTTTATCCAATTTGCCAAAGAGAGACAGTAAGAACATCGAAGGCACCCAGTAGGGTGCCTTCGATTTCGCTCTATAGATAATACGCCGAACCGTATCACAAGTATGGCGAAAATAATCGCCATTAACCTCGTGGATTACGGAAATGTCATCTTTGAAAAATCGAAACTATGCGATCGCTGTATCTTCAATGAGCTTAACAGTCGGTAGTTGGGGTCAATTACTTGTTCCCCAACATATCCACTCACTCCTGCACTCCTTCTACAACTTCTTTCGGTATTTCCCTCACTTTGATATCTCCACCTAAGAAAAGGTTTGAAGGGTAGTACTTTTTGAACTGGGGTGATCGCCTTGGGACCAAGTTCGAGGACGAGGTTGATTGTTTCTTCCAGATTGCTTAGTTGTTCTACAATCTTCTTACCTATCTCATGCGCCTGTATCGTGAAAAAAGCTCTCGGCAAATTGAAGGTTTCGACCTAGAGGAGGGAAAAGGCGGATTATTCCTGTCGACAATCTCGCCGTTGTCAAACCATACCTACAGATAGGGATAAGATTTTATTTCTCTTCTTTCTTCGACGGAAACCACTCGTAGCAGTCTTCAAGAAGGATCTGGATGAGTTACTCTAACATAGGATGGGGCAGATCTGATAGATCAAGCAGGTCAGGATTGGGGGGACCTTCGAAAGAGTGGCGGCTTTTCAGATAAGGGAGTTACAGATTGCGTGTGGCCATAGCGGACGCACAGCGGGCAGGGCAGAGTTGTTCATCACAAAGTAGCCTCAGTCCCTCCCGACTTCGGCGACTAGAGGCATTCCCATCACTTCAATTACCCTGATGTCTCGAATCACCGTCGAACGTGAGATGTTAAACTCTTGCATGATTTCCGAAATGGTAAAATGGGCGGCGCGGTTGTTGATGTACTGCATGATGATGTTAATCCGTTCTACTTTTTTCATTCGGACCTCTAAACAGTATCATATTTTGACATGATTTATCGTGATTATAAACCCATGAAGCGAAGAAACAAATACTTAGAAGGAGCTGTGATGAGGGAAGCACATAACTCTTGAGGAGAAAGACAGCTTTATCGTTGTCGGTGTTGGAACGGAACTGAAGAGCGATTACATGGATTATGCCGGCGTCATGACAGAAGCATGGGTACCGGAAGAACACAGCGTGAGGACAATACCTCGTCATTAAAGGCGAAGGGAAGACGGCCGCGTATTGGACCGTACCATCATTCTCGCATTCTCTATTGCATTGAGCGGGATCGGGCAATTGATGCGATATGGCGGCAATGTTGATTTAGTAACCGATATTGGATTTCCGTTATATATCACGAGCATTCTCGGGACTTGGAAATTGCTCGGAGTTATTGCGATCGTAATACCAGTTTTCCCCCGGCTTAAGGAATGGGGGTATAGCGGTATCTTTTTTCTAATGATAGGTGCGGCCTTATCTCATGTATTCGCTCATGATTATGGGGATGGTGGATTCCATGCTATTCTTCCGCTCTTCTATGCTTCGCTTTGCATCGCCTCCTGGGCGCTGCGTCCGAAAAATCGTTCTTGGTATTGGAACAGAGCTGAAGAGCAATTACACGGATTATGCCGGGCATGAATAAGGAGAAGGAAAGCTTTTGGCGGTCAGCGGAGCAGGATGGAAGGCTTGATACGTTAAAGGCGATTGCTGCGAACGACTATATTTTGCTGTAGACGTACAGGGATTGCCTTTGGTCAAGTCTTGCCAGTAGCCGATAATTACGCCTATGTTGGTGGGCCTAATGCAACGGTTGAGATGGGGCAGCGAGATAGCCTTCTATATGGATTCCGGTTGTAGAGAAGTACAACGATATCAGCAGGCGGAATGAGGAATGTCCGCTATCGTTGACTTCATCAAGCGGTTGACTGTCTAGGGACAAGAACTTGGTTCCTATGCCGAAAAGAACCAGAACATTGTGTCATTTCCAATTAGATTGTTATCTAGATAGTTGCATTAGTGGAATCGTGTTTCAAGATAAAAAAGCGCATTACCATAAAAACGCTAAAATATCGTCAATAACTCACCCAATATACCCAGTTTTTTATTAAAAAAGAAGGCTGTCCCAAAAGAGTCGTTAGCTAACGACCTTTTGGGACAGCCTCTCATAATACGACCGATACATTAGTTCAACGCTTCCAGTTTAAGTGGACACATCCTGCCCAAATTTGTGACATTGAGGTTATCCTTGTACCGAATAGTCGTTTTAGAGTCTTTTCAATATTACCGTTGCTCTAAGGAGACCGCAGGCTGCTCATCAGCCTGGGAATATCCTCCCGTGATGGCACTCGCGTAAAGGCGATGCCAAGGAAGGGTGACTCCTCTCGATCCGCCGCGACATAGCCGACGCGATCCGGCCCTACCGCAGCGAGAAAGTCCGCAGTCTGCGCCATGCGGTCTACGCCCGGTTCCGCGAGGCCGACTGCCAGCGCATAGATACCGTCGTCGCCCATACAAAGGGCGGGCCAGTCTGGCCCCGTGTCCGAGAAGAAGCACAGGTACGGATTGTGGCCAAAGGCATGGAACGCGAGATCGGAGAAGCCGATCTGCCCGAAACGCAGGGGATTGAGTTCGATCGGCACCAGCACGCCGTCGCTGCGCTGCCGGGCTTCGAGGTGGAACGCGAACCGGCGTGCCCCAGGGCCGAGGCGTGCTCCGATTCGGTTCAGCAGCGCGGTGGCGGGCGGCAGTAGTTCTCGCATGATGGGGCGAGAAGTGAAATAGACCACATCCGCTACATCGCCCGGCGTGTCGAAGGGATGCTCGTAGATGCCGGTGATCACCGCCTCGCCATCCCGGTTCCAGAAACCGTCGCAGGCGAACTCGGTTCCCGCGATATAATCCTCGACCAGGAACAGCGTGTCGGACACGACATCAGTGCCGATACGAGCCGACGCTTGAGCGATCTCGGCCAGCGACTGCGTGACGGCCTCCGGCCAGGCGTCAGCTGAGGCCACCACTCGGACACCGATCGAGTTGGTGCCGATGCTCGGCTTTAGCACTACCGAAGTACGGTCGCATGATGGCCTGAACGCGTGGAGTTCGTCGGGACGCAGCTCAACACAACGGAATGCGGGAATGAGATCGGACGTCAGCCGGCGGAAGGCCGCCTTGTCCTTGCACAGGCCCGCAAGCCGTTTGTGCGCGGGGGCGGCAAGGCGCATGATGTCGGCGTAGCTCGGCTCCCAGCCATAGAAGACGGGGTTTTCGTACCAGCCGGACTCATCCGGGACCGCTGGTGCTCGGTCCCCAAGGGTGGCCACGACGTCGTCGAAGGCCGGTTCGGTACAGAGCCGGACCGTGACTTGCGTGAGCGCGGCCTGGAGGACGGGCGAAAGCGCTGGGCCGGAGAGCAGGCAGCAGACCGATTCGTGCGTCAGCACCACAGCCTCAACGGCTTGCCCGGCTGGTATCCGATGAAGGCCTGAACGCTGATCCGGATGCCACCGGAGAAGCGGCTGACCGCATGCGGCTTGCGCGTGTTGATCAGAACCAGCTCACACTCCTGGGGATGGATGACGACCGGCTTCGGCAAGTCGGTGCGCGCGATGGTGCCGTCAGGGAGCCGCTCAATGTCAGCATACGACAGGGTTGGGACGTTCCAGCTCTCGAGCGTGCCGCCAACCGGCGGCATCTTCAGATAGATGTTCGCGCTGAGCTGCTGGTCGAGCGGGCAGACCGACGCAGGCAGGCAGTCGACATGCGGCTTCTCTTCGAGAATGTGCGAATCGTCGGGCGGCATGATGCGCACCATGCCGGCGAACATTTTCCGGCCCTCGAAGGCGGCTATCGAGGCGCCATCCATCCAGGCCTCATCAAGATCGAGCCGGAGCCGGTCGATGGGCGTCAGATTTGGTGCACAAAGATCGCGCAGCCGGCGCAATCCCGGCAGGGCCGCCTGATAGTAGGTCTCCCGTTCGGCGCTGCCGACCGGGCGGCCGTAGGTCGTGTTGAACGGGGTCCCGACACGGTAGACCCCATAATATTTCTGCTCCGGCACGCCATCAGTGTAGACCTCGTGTGTATAGGCATCAAGCGACGCCTGGGCGAGAATGAAATCGATTATTTTCTGGGCTGTCCCTGGAGAGACATAATTCGGTACTCGAATCGCTGGCACTTTCTCTTCGATCAGATCGCGAATGTTCTCAGGCGAGAGGGAATGGTGAATGGGAACTTCATCGTAATTGTCATCAATTATGTTCGAATCAAACATCACATCATTTACCTCCAATTCAATAAATAAGAGAACGTTACTTATATAAATATTTTTTGAAATTCTTTTCTAACGCCACGGTTGTACTTCAACCACCCCCTTAAGTATTTTTTCTACAACGTGTGATGGAGATGTACCCATATATTTACTTTTTGAACAGCACAAATAACCTCTCATCAGGTATTCTTGAAGAATAGACGGAGGTTTCCCGTCGTATTCGGTAACTGGCTGGCATAGCGAATATTCGCCTTAGCCCCTGTAGCTTTGCGTCCCCGTTTTTCAGCGGGTTTGCCATTATCGTACGATATATGGAATTGTCGTGTAATGTAAATTTACCTGATGTTTTGTCATAATGAAATAGAGCTATATGATTATTTATTATTAAATAATTAATCATATAGTCCTAATTTTACAAATAAATCTATTCTTTTTAGCTATTATTTTTGTATATGTTTATATATCATAATGTAGTTTGAAATGGGGTAGGGGGGATTAAACAAAACTCTCCTCGTTAAGCTAACGGGCAGGGTAGTTCCAATATGTGGATTTTCTTGATAAGATAAAGTAGGAAGTTACCTTTTAGTGAAAGGGGGGCATTTAATAAAAGGTCAAGTTTATGTTGAATATAGAAGGCTAGGTTTATTTGCTATAAAGACTGCAGTCAACGATTTCTCCATAATTGAGGTGCGAAATGGACTCCCTTCTTTAAGGGACGAGCTGATCGGGGAGCTTCATTCAATTGGCGAAAAGCAACCATACAATGAGACAACAAAAGAAGATTTAGATGTTTCCAGAAAATTTATACATATAACACTAGCCGAAGCGAAGAACTACATTAAAAAGGTGCTGTTAGAGGGAAATAGTTGATGGAATAGCTAACTCACAAGTTAGTCTAAGGACAAAAAGGAACAACGAATACTAATCTCTAAAAGGGAGGGTAACACAGTTCATAATATGATGAATAAGAGACAATTTATTGAGATGACAGTTAAAGAACAACGTTCTGTAGTACTTAAAATTAATAATCAAGATGAATTTTTCCGTGGTGTTTCTAAAGAATTAAATGAGGGCTCCTTATTTGTTGAAACAGAAGAAGGCATAAACTATGAATTTAAAATGGTTGACATCATTGAGATTTATGCTATTAAGTCTTCATCCCCTGAACATATTGATATACACTCCCCAGTTTAATGAAGGGTAACAAGGATGACCTTGAAAACCTTGTACTCCTGTTTGAAGATTTAAATGACGATGTAAAGAAACAAATTATCTTTTCTTTATCAGAAGTGCTTGGTAAGCAAGTGATCATTTCGAAAATGGATATGGATTCATACAATTTATCTGAGATTGAGATGATTGCTAACACTATAAATGGATATATACTCACTATTAAAATACAGGATATTTTTCATTCGGAAATTTCTGAATTACACAACAATATGGATTTACCTCAAAAGACTTATTTGGGGCAAGGGTTAGATCATAATCGAGGATAAGTTATAGATAAAGTAACATTTTTATTAATCAACTAACGGGAAACGATAGCTCTATAAATTCATGTGAAGTCAATCGTAATAGTGGTTGGCTTCTTTGACTTTAATGATTTCATTTAAACCATAATTTAAACTTCCTAACTCAAATTGTACATTTTGAAGGTGTTACTTCCCCCAACCGATATTTTTAATGATTTTTCATTCATAAAGGACCTGAAACGGGCATTTTTACACTTTTTCAAAGCGAAATAGGAATGTGTGTTTGTAGATGGGTGCATTGGAAGCATAAGTTTGCCATGAGTCGAAATTGGACGAAATAAAGTTGCCGTGAGTCTCCATTAGGACGACTTTTCATTAAACTAACGGGCAGGTTAGTTTAATGATGAATACAACTGAGTAGTAGGATTTTTCACTTAGGGCAAGCTGAAACTGTAATAATTTGCTCAATAAGCAAAACTATTATCTCTTCTTCTTATGCAAACTATACTTGCGAACTAGCTGGAATCTCTACAGGTATCAACATTCAAGACTAACTCTCCGATATAAAGAGTAATAAAATTGGGAGGGATATACATCAAACATATGAAAATCAAAGCAGGAATTATACTACTCTTCCTTAGTATAATTCTCGTAATCGGTGCGTGCTCAGGGAAAGGGAGTGGTAGTCTCCATGTTGAACTTACCGTAACAGAAGTTTTTGATAAGGAAAACCGACTCAAATTCACCGGCATCACTAATTTACCAAATGAAACGAAACTTGTTCTATCTGTAACAGGTGAAGATGAATATTCTGCTCAGACAAAAGTTCAAGTCAATAACGGTATGATAGAAAGTGAGTGGCTCTCTAATAATGGAAAAGGTTTAGTACCTGGAGTGTATAGTCTTCGAATCACATCTCAAGCAGCTATAATACAGCCTGACTCAGTTCAAAACATAATTGGTAAGCAAGGCGAAAATCTTGAGGGTGAGTTTGTTTTGTCCGAAGAGACCCTTGGAAAAATGATTGGATATACATACGCTTTTAGTACGAGTGATTCTCAGACAGTAGCGATCGAGAGCGAGACAATTTGGGATGAGGTGAACGGCTATTTAGCCTCAGAACAATATACACTAATAAGGGAGTTTATTGATAAGATCCAAACACCGAGTCAGGATCTCCAGATGATGTATCACCTTTCTATGTATCATATCTATGACCAAGCTGGAGAATATAAAAAAGCATTAGAGTCCTTGTACAGCATTCCTAAGGGTTACACTGGCCGAAACGAAGATTTAATCAATTATTACAAATACTTGAATGATTTTTATGAGGATGAATCTCCATTTAGCTTTAATGATTACGTAGCACTCTACAGAAAAAACCGAATTACCTCAATTTCCTTTGCATATTATAAAACTGAAAGCGTACAGACAAGTAATACTCAAAACAGTGATGCAGACATATTTTACCAGTATATAATGCAGGAGTTCGATGTCTTAACGAATTACGGAAACAATTACGTTCCTGAAATACACGACCCCATTGTACTTGAGAAAGCTAGTAAACATTTTGGGATGTCCGTGAGTGAAGTAGATGAGATTTTTATGGCTAGAGCTATGCAATTACCATAAAATTATTCCTTTTCTTAAAGGAGAAAATCCATTCTAATTAAGCTAACGGGATACGTTAGTTTAAGCATCGGAAGTGCTTAGAGATTTCAAGAAATATTATTTTCCTCTGTCATTACAAAATCAGAAAAATTCTTACCGGAACATTAAAAAATCTGTGAAGATCTTGTAATGTACTACAATAAAGAACTTGAAATTATAGCTCGAAGAAGAGACTGGGATGCGTACTTTTTGCTGAAGCTGGAGATCTCGGATTCCGAGAAGGCGCTGTTGCACAAATCAGCCGAGAAGCTGAAGGGCCTTATTAAATCGATTGAAGTCTAGTAAGAAGAACAGCCAAGGAGGCATGCTCCTTCTTGACTGTTTTATTTCGTTCGAGACCCTTAGCGAGCCGTCCAAGTGCCGTCGACCGTGATCATTGTCTTCATAAAGTCGGGGTTACTTATGGGACAGCCTCTTGATGGAAATCACCACAATTAAGACGATGGCTACGACTGAGCTCTTCAAATGCCAGACCTGTCAACAAACAATCTCATGCAAGCTCTGTAAGAAACAATGCCTCAAACTTCGCTTTTCCTTGCTTTTCCACCCAGGTATTGAAATCCGTAAGTTTGGGGAAAGCCTTGCGTACAACAGAAATATCGACCTCGTGGCCTTCTTCGCTTAGCCATTGAAACACGCCGGCCAAGATTTCATTATGCTGACGCAACGCGTCCATCGGAACTTGAACGTAAGGAATGGTTCGGTTAGTTATATGGCCTATGGCCTCGACAATCTGCAAGGGTGTTAACTCGTCGCCAGCAATTTCGATTGTTTTACCCAAATAATTGTCTGGGCTATTAAGTGTTAAAACGACGAAAGCACCGATGTCGTCCACAGCTACGAGTGGGATCACTGTTTCTGGCTTGAAGGCTTGTGCGATTGTTCCGTTCTGCACGCCGGCTGTCATCGGGTCTGAGAAGTTTTCCATGAAGGTGGCGGGACGCAATATGGTAGCCGGCACATCGAGTGAAAGAATGTACCGCTCAATATCCCATTTCTGCATATCCCGATATCGGGATTGCGCATCTGCACCGCCAACCGATGTATAAATGAAGTGCTGGATGTTCGCCTTTAGGGCAGCGTCAGCTACAGCCTTCCCAATACGTCTCTCATCGGCATTGGTTTCGAGAGTTGGGTTCCAGCTCGACGCCTGAACACTGAATACACCATAAATCCCCTGCATAGCGGTATCGAGCGAGGCAAGATCAGTCATGTCACCTAAAAAAAGCTCGGCTCCCAGTTGGGATAGTTTCAGGGCCTTATCGCTTGATAAATCGCGAACAAATGCACGAACCTTCCAGCCATCGGCGATTAGATGCCTAACGGCCGCACCTCCTTGTTGTCCGGTTGCTCCCAAAACTAATATCTTTTTATCACTCATATCCCCAAGCTCCTCTCTAAGCTTTATAAGACTATTTACGCTTAAACTAAACCATAGCATGAATAAGTCCTGTTGTTATCTTAAAATATCATCTATATTATTTAAAGAAGGCACATTTTTTTTATATAACTCAATATAATAGACTACCTATATTATAGTTAGGGGTGTGATTTTTATGGATGTACGAAAAGGGGACGAATTATGCCTCATCTCTATTCGTGAAGCTTTGGAGGTGGTTCGCGGGAAATGGTCTTTTTTGGTGCTTTCCTTACTTAGTTTGGGTCCGCAACGATTTAATCAAATGCGAAGAAATTTAGATAACATCAGCATCAAGTCTTTAACGGATGTCTTGCGGCATTTGGAACACTATAAAGTCATCAATCGCCAGGTGTTTCCTACCGTACCTGTAACCGTTGAGTACTCGCTAACAAATAAAGGACAGGAATATATTCCCGTGCTTCGGCAAATGCGCATATGGGGTGAAAACTGGGGGGAACATCCACAGCTTGTCGATGGTCGAGAATATCGTAGTTCTACAAATAGGTGAGCACTGAAAAATAATCTAGCAGGGAACTTTCTTGATTTTAAAGAAAGTTCTCTTTTTTCTGCGATTAAGAATGCTTTTTGAAGATCTAGATGGAAACTTATTTGATGTATGGGAGCATAAAGATTGTGAGTTAATCTTTTAAGACAGCTGTCTAAGCTAACGGGAAACGTTAGCTCAATAAAACAAAGAATGCAGCCAATCATTGTGATTGGCTACTTTTATTCAACTAACGGGCAGGATAGTTTAAATAGCCGAAGAAGTATGAAGATAAGAACAAGTGGACTATCATCCATTTATTTTGCTAAAGGATGTGGACTGTAAAATGAAATTTTTCATTGGAATAACCCCTCCAGATGATTATATAGCAAAAATTGTGGTATTCCGTGATCGTTGGTTCAGTAATCGTCTTAACGATGTAGTGGAGCCTCACATTACTGTAAAAGCGCAGGGTGGTCTTAAAGTAGATCTTCTTTGGTTAGAAAATGTAAGACAAGCATGCTCTTTAATCCAAAGCTTTCAATTATCATTATCAGAACCTGGGTCATTTGGAAGTGCTGTTACATTTCTTAGTGTTGAATCGAGCAATGTAATCGATTTACATAGAAGATTGGTAAATGCGATTTCTCCATCACAAGAACTTTTAGATCAATACTTTGAAATGGATAAGTATCATCCTCATTTAACGTTGGGGCAAACCTATTGGGGTTTGAGCGAGACTGAAATTGACGAAATGAAACTATTAGCAATGAATGAATTAGCTCCTTATCCAACCTTTAATGTCAATTTTGTACGTGTATATAAAGAAGTTGAACCAAACCAATACGTACCATTTGTAGATATCCAATTGGGAACACAAAAAGCTGAGTGATTCAACTAACGGGAAACGTTAGTTCAATGCAATAGGGAGCAGTTTGCCGATGGGCAGCTGCTCCATTTTTCGTAAAGCTAACGGGCAGTTTAATGCAAATGTATCTAAAAGCGCCGTACCGACGATAAGCCGAGTAAATGGGAGATAGTTAAGTTGGATAAATAAATACTTGTTGGTAAAATATTTATGATAGTATTTTTACTTTTTATTACGTAAAAAGGAGTGAACCCCTTGACAAAGCCGTATTTAATAGTTGTCGCTGGTAGACCAGGCGCAGGGAAAACAACATTTTCTAAGGAGCTTGGTAATGAGATTTTTATGCCAGTAATCAACCGGGATCAGATTAAGGAAGGATATTTGCATACTTTCGGCAAAAGTCATGACGAGCTTCCAGGGGAGCCCAATATAACGGCCACGGAAATCTTCTTTGATACGTTAATGTGGCTGATAACAAACAATGTATCGGTGATTGCTGAAGCAGCGTTCCAGCACAGTATATGGTCGACTATGCTTGAACAGTTCATGGGAAGGGCGCGGGTCTATCTCTTGATATGCAAGGTTGACGAAAAGATCGCGCTCGACAGATTTGTCCGGCGGGGGCTAGACAACCCGCTTCGGGAGTACTTCCATGGCGAAAAGGGAGTCGACATGGCCAGAAAAGGAATTAAATTGAACTCGAGCCCTTACGAGGAACCCCAGATCGACGTCCCTAAATTCTATATTGACACTTCAGGGGAATACAACCCCTCCATTAAGGAACTAAGCAAGAAAATTTTTGCTAAATAGGTTAGGCGATCTAGAACAAGAAAAGATATTAATCAACGAGAATCCTAAAAACCCGAAATCTGAAAAGCTATTCACAATAAGAAATTTTACGTTAAACTAACGGGAAACGATAGCTCAATAAGCCAAAGAAAGCAGCCGTTCATTTGAACTGCTTTTAATCAAGTAACGTGCAGGTTAGTTTCGGTATGATGTATTATTTGTTTGATGGAGTAAACTAAAGGGTGAGACAGACATGAGTTAGCTTTACCAACAAAGGTAAGATAATGATCAAAGGCTTAAAAGGGAGTGAATTATATTAATATACAGCATCCCTATTTACGACAAATTCAGCTTAAGAGGCAACAAGTACCCACCTATAATCGTTATCCCTTTGATTTGGCGGTCATTCGAAACCTAAATACACTTGATTTCCACCCCAAGGTAACCTATATCGTAGGTGAAAATGGGATGGGAAAATCAACACTGATGGAGTCCATTGCTGTCGCATGGGGATTTAACCCGGAGGGTGGGACAGTCAACTTTTCCTTTTCAACCCAGGCTACTCACTCGAGCTTATATGAATATATACAATTGATCAGAGGTCCGCGACGCCCGAGGGATGGCTTCTTCTTCCGGGCAGAAAGTTATTATAATTTAGCCACGACGATCGATGAGTTGGACAGCCAACCTTCATTTGCTCGCCCTATTATAGAATCGTACGGTGGCAAGTCCTTGCATGAGCAATCGCACGGAGAGTCGTTCTTTTCCACTTTCATTCATCGGTTCGGGGAGAATGGATTATATATTCTGGATGAGCCTGAGGCTGCATTGTCTCCTCTTCGCCAAATGGCGATGCTTACACGAATCCATGAACTTGTTTTACAAAACTCTCAATTTATAATTGCGACCCATTCCCCAATCCTTATGGCATATCCAGATTCGATTATTTACAATCTAAAGCCGGATGGTATTGAAGTCCAAGTATTGGAAGAAACCGACCATTATATGATTATGAAAGAGTTTGTGAATAACAAGGATCGGATGCTCAGAGAGTTATTCGAAGAAGCTCAAGATTAAATCCACAGCTATCCTATGGAACCCTCCGCCGCTGTTTCTGTTTAATTCAAGTTCTGACGATTTTTCAATTCAAAAAACGAATTCAATCATCGACTCAGTCTAATTCATTATTTTCACCGAACACCAAAATTCTAAAATCTCTCTATATACTTGGTGTCCGCATTGCCAAACCTATGCTGTCGTGCGTTTAAAACTGGAGTGGTCAAACGGCAGCGTTACCGTTGTAAATCCTGTCTTCAAACGTTTAATGACCTAACACCCCCCTCTACAACGAACGAGGAGTCCCCATGTGTGGGTTAGTTTCATTGAATTCATGATTGAGGGTTATTCGCTGAGAAAATGTGCGAAGGAGTTGCTTGGTGAAGTTACATATGTCACCTTGTTTTATTGGCGGCATAAAATACTCGCCGCTCTGAAGCAAATACCAACTGAAGCGTTCCGGGGCATCGTGGAAATGGACGAGACCTACTTTCTGTACTCAAAAAAGGGCAAGCGGAACATCACCGACATTTTATGAATGCCCCCATACCAATCTTTATAGCCAACCAAATTGTCAATTTGCTAAAAGAAAGAGCAGAATTATCTCGCTTAAGAAGGGTTGTCTTGATTATGGATGAGGCACATCGCCTAACAGAATCACATTTTATTTGGTTAATGGACATCCACAAACAACTGGATCGTGCGAAAATAAGTATGACTGTGATTTGCGTAGGTCAAGAAGAGTTGCTCACGAGAAGAACATTCTTTCTAGGACAACGTAAGTCTCAAATCATTGGACGTTTTATGACACATGAGCATCGTTTTTTCGGTATCACTTGCTTTAATTTATCAACAATTTCAAAACCTTCGCAGTGAACATGGTGTTCATTCAAAACTTGAGATCCCTATAGAGTACTTTATGTATGCTGTTGAAACGCTCTGAAGATATATGGTGTTCATGGGGAACAACTTGAATGGATTTCACCTCTAGATTGGTTAGAATCCATTAAGCTTAGTGGCTACATTGAGTCAGAAATTTTAGCTGGTAGTGGTGATTAATTAATGAATGTCGTGTGGAGGAAAGAATGGATCAATGAATATGAATCGCCATGGTCTGTATTTGAAAAATTGGCCTTGGTAAACCTCACAGATCGGAACGAGATTCTACAAGTCTTTGGCAGTAGTCATGTAAAGAGCATTAAACACCACATTGAGATAAGCAAAGAGAACTATTACAGTTAAGTGGTTTTAACGCCGAAAGACTTCATCAAACAATGAATTTCAACTTGCAAGAGCACATTGATAAAAATATTCAGTCGTTGATAGCTCCATTTTCTGAATTATATAGTTCCTGCGAGCATTGGTTTCATCCAAACTTACATTGGTGTTCGCAGTGCATGGAGGGAGGGTTTCATTCTTGGTTGCATCAGTTCAGGCTTTTCGATGAGTGTATTTCATGATCTTAAATTGAATTATGTTTGTCCTGGCTGTGGGTCAGCAATACCTTTCTTGTTGTCGAATAAACAGTTAGAACATGCATTTCAATGTAAGTGTGGACATGCTTTTACTAATTTTCATGTGTCCAGTTGGAACCAATGGAGATCGCCTGATGAAATGAATCCCGATGTCCTTCGTTGGCTTCAAGCAAACCAGGCAAGCCTGATGAAATCAAATATGCAGTCTAAATGGATCATTCATGCAGAACATTACAATCTGAAGCGATTAGTTAAGGATTCGCCTGAAGAAATAAAAGTATTTCATTCAGCCGAATCCTTACACAGGAGGGATTATTTCTCTAATCGAGGGTTGAGTTTTCTGAAATTTTCCCCTATGCCTATGCTTATGTTTTTTGGAGGAAATCTATTTTAAAGGAGGAACACTTTATGGCTATAATTCTTTAAGAACAACCTTGATTTCTGAGGCTGAACCACTAATAATCAGGGATCTTCTGGAGTATTTTTCTGATCAGGTCGTCAGTTATCAAATGAAGATTATCCAAAGGCTTGATGCGAGGATACTTTCCTGGATTCTGGAAAAACTAGTCATGCAGTTCAGTGAAAATTTCTTTTGTGCTTGGTTAGAGATTGCAGGGAAGAGGAGTAAAGAAATTAGCATACCATCTTGGCAGGAAATTGAGAACATGAGGGATCAGTCTTTTCCCAGTGTTGCTTTTAAATACAATTTTGATGAGAGCAGTTCTTCCAGCAGCATTGCGTATGTGAAAAAATTGAATTTTTGTCGAGGGACTAGAACATGGTCCCATTGAAGTCGCTATTTTAGCGGCTTTTTTATTTTATCGGTACAAGTTCTTGTCCCGAGCAAAAGACAAGAACTTGTACCGATTACCGGAATGGACTAGAACATGGTCCCATTTCCGATTAGAAAACATCTAAGTAGAAGTGGTGGTCTCTATTGAGTAATTAACGGCACTAATGGCTGGAGTTTTTCATGTTGTTTTCAACTCCTCAATTTGGTGCATAAATTAATATGTATTAATACTATATCGACAATTATCGACATGTATTGTAGATCCGAATGAAATTCATATAACTTTTCCGAGATATCATATTAAATAAACATCAAATCATAACACTCATAAACTACCACTCCATCAGACCTACGATAGTTTTACTGTCTACACGTCCTTCATCTCCAGACGAAGCATCGATAGTAAGGCAATCAACAAGCCAGCAGCTCCAAGCGACAAATGGATCGCAATGAAGGAGTTAATGGATACCAGCGGTCCATTAAATCCGGAGCATACGATGATCGTTAGCAGGATGGAGGTGACCATAATGGCCGTAACCGAATTTTTGTGCATCCCGAATAACAAAGGAATTAGGGACATTGCGGCAGCAGACAGCGAGCTAAAGGTGTACTCGAGCAATAGCACCCCAGCTTGTTCTATCGTTAGCGAATCCGCAATGAAGGGATAGAAGCCATCCATGGCAAACATAACGGAACCCATCAGCACGTCGGTGAGCAGGATCATTCCGGACGTAAAGACGAAGATGATGACCAATTTGGCAGCGATAAACTTGCGGCGTTTGATCGGATATGTAAAGAGCACGTCGAGCGTTTTGTTTCTGTATTCCCCAACAATCATAGTTGAGAGTAGCGCCCCAGCAAATATCATGAAGGTTGCCCTGACAAAGGTATCGATTAGCATGAACGACTCCGAGTAAGTGGCAAAAGCGTAATCCTGTGCCCCATAATCGGTAATACCTATCATCGTCAGGAACAGAAGGATCGCCAGGTTAGCCATGGCGGCATAGCCGATATAACGGGCGAAACGGTACTTCTTTAGTTCCATCGAGATCAGTTTAAGCAACGACTCCATCCCCCTTCCGCAGTTCAAGACGTATTTCTCCGAGGGTTATGCCTGTTTGAATATTCAACCTGAGATTGGAAATGGGCTCTGAGCCGCGATAGTCTCTGGTGACGTTAATACTACGTACAATAAATGTCATTACTTTTGCTCTCCTCTAAGTACAGTCTCTTGCGGTCATTTTATCTATATTATAAAGGGGAAAGCCTTCATTTTTATTACTCGATTCTTACAAAACCCTTAAGCTTCGTGCAAGAGTGTAAGCTTTTTGTAAGAATGAATTAATAAAAAAGCAGGATCTGAACTCTATAATCAAGTTATATCGGTTGATATGATTTATTTTACGAGGAGGATAAGGATGAGTTTAAAGAAAGAAATACGCAGCTTCAGAAAGTCCCTGTTAGGGATCTTTGCATTATTGATTGCATTAACGGGGGGTACAGATACTGGATATGCAAGCATTGAGCCAGTGACTAAGCAGACGCTGGTGCTTGAGCATGCAACGATCGTGGATGTAAGATCTGGAAAGTTTAGCAACGATCAAACAATTATCATAAAGGATAACAAGATCAGTTACATTGGAAACAGCAAGCAAACGGCCATTCCTGATTATGCGCAAGTACGGGATGCTACAGGCCAATACGTCATTCCCGGTTTGTGGGATATGCATGTCCATGTGGAAGATAACTATAAAGCCGCTTTCCCGCTCTTTCTGGCAAACGGAGTGACCGGGGTAAGAGAGATGGGGGCGTCTTTGAAGAACGTCGATATATGGAAAACAAGTATGCGTGCCGGTATGCCTGCCCCACGACTTGTCTATGCAGGGTCTACTTTAAATGGAGGTCCGGCTGATGAGGCTCCTCACATGTTTTATTTAAACACAGAGGAACAGGCACGGGAAGCCGTACGTCTTAACGTTACACATGGAGTGGATCATATCAAGGTATACTCCTGGTTGCCTCGTCCTCTGTTTCTGGCGGTCATAGATGAAGCCCAAAAGTACGGTTTGCCGGTAGTGGGCCATTTGCCGGTTGAGGTACGGCTTACTGAAGCCATTCAACTCGGATTCAAGAGCATAGAACATCTGCACGGTTTGTTTATTGCCACTTCAAGCATTGAAGACGATATTTTCAAGAATGCCGACATGAGCGATTTGCTCGGTTATTCGTTGGCGGAGATCGAGGCGTCTGAATCCTATGATTCTGTTAAGGCCAGCAAGCTTTTTCGCAAATTCAAAGAAAAGGGAGTCTGGCCTGTACCGACCATTGTTACCTATTTGAATATGGCCAAAACCGAAATCGATCAGCGGTCCAAATACGTACCGACGGCCGTGCAGAAGCAATGGGCTGAAGTGATTCGTGCCACTCCTCCCGAACAAACGGAATTAATGGAGGCCATCAATTTCCTAACGCCAGGCATGGTCAAAAAATTGAATGATGCCGGCGTGCCTATGCTTGCAGGTAGTGATTCCAGTTTCGAAATGACTAACTTTATATACGGTATTTCTCTGCATGATGAGCTGGAGTTGCTAGTTAAGAGCGGCCTCACCCCGCTACAGGCTTTACAGGCGGCAACGCTGAATCCGGCGCGATATTTGGAGAGAGAGCAGGAACTGGGCACTGTAGAAAAAGGAAAGCTCGCCGATCTCGTGCTGCTCGACAAGAACCCGCTGGAGGACATTCGAAACACGACAAGCATCTCCGCAGTTGTCTTGGATGGAAAACTGATGGAGAAGCAGACTTTGGACCGTGCGGTACAAACATACCCCGTGATAAAGGTTTCCGATCTAAAAGATGAACCGGAAGAATCCAAGCCATCTGTCCAATAAACACTTTTTAAGGTGTAGATCCTGTTATGAAGATAAACTTGGATAACTTGCTCTATATAATGTTCTGGAATCTCAAATTGAACGAACTAGTATTAAAATTTAGGATTAACATAAGAATTAGCGGTAGATATCTTTATCACAAAGTTCTGGTGGTAACCAATTATGATGGTTAAATTTAAACTTCATAGTTGAGTTCGCTCTTCAGAGACGCCCCCAAAAGGGGCGTTTTTCGTTTTTTATCGTTTTTTAGGGAAGTTACATGTACATTGATTTGAAGCTGAGTACATAGTAAACAGGTGTAGGAATCGAAATGAAGCGGTACGATTGATGGGATGTTTTGAGAATGTCTATAATACGTAAATAATATACACTAGTGGATCTGACTCTCAGATAAATACAACTCTCTAGCGGTCCGAAGGAAGAGTTTCACCCCGTGCGATGACTCCTTTAACGAAGGAACAGCTAGGTGAATCTCTCTAACGGGTTGCGGATCAATTGTCCGGATGCGCACATTGGGCGCTATTGACGATAGTGACAAAGAAGTTCTTGAAACAATTGAGATGCCAAGCCCTTCTTGAATCATACTCAACGCCGTGTTTATGTTGTGGCCATTATATTTGGCGTACAAAGTGGTTCCGAATTCTTTGAATATCTCAATAATCGGCGTTACAAAACCACCTTGACACACAATCATAGGCTCATTATCTAAATCTGTGATATGAATGGTTTCACGACTTTGCAATGGATGGTCATCCCGATGAACCAGACATAATTCATCACGAAAGAAAGGAATCGTTTCGAGTTCATTGCATGGCGGAATAATCCATCCGACATCGATTATTCTGGATTCTAGCCCATGTTTAATCTCTTCGATGGTTCCTTCAAACAGTTCGAATGCCAGCCCCGGATGTTTCTCCCCAATAATTCGCATTATTTTTGGCAAGAAGTGCGCGGACACCATTGGGATTGATGCCACCCTAAATGAAAGACAAAATACTGAAAGAACTGAAGTTTTTCTTATCGAAGAGTTTGGAACATAATTATCTCGGTAGTATCACAATGAATAAGGAAGAGGTCGCCAAAAAGATTGCAATGAGGACTAAACTCTCGATGATGATATTATTTTTATCTGAGATGTATAATTAATCAAATTGCCTACCAGACTGGAGAATGACATCATAAAGTTGCCTACCAAGTTCCAAATTTGCTCCGTTAATTAAAGACAAAGGGCATAAATGCATGAAAGTAGGGTTCTTTGTGTCATTTTGGTAGGGAACTTTGTGTCAATGTACATTGTCATTTTTGTCGAGGGACAAGAACATGGTCCCATTGAAGTCGCTATTTTAGCGGCTTTTTTTGTTATCGGTACAAGTTCTTGTCCCGAGCCAAGGACAAGAACTTGTACCGATTAACGTATAGGACACGAACATGTTCCTATTACCGATTAGTCGTATATCTAATCGGTATTATACCTTATTTCATAAAGCCAACGGGCATAGATTTATCCATACCTAGTTAAGGTTCGCGTCCAGCTTTTTTTGTTCGCATATGAATTTTGAAAAGGATAAATAACTCAGGCATTTTGAGCAATCATTTCCCGTTAGTTCAATCGTCTTAAAGAATATCTGATTTAATCAGATCATGTAATAGCATTGATTAAAACTGACAGAATATATGGCAAGGGAGGTGGATTTAATCAACACATGTACTATAATAATGGGAATTAAATAAGGGATGGTGTTTCTCAATTGAAAACTTTTTATTGTGATCTGGAAATAACCTTAGATGTCATTGGCGGAAAGTGGAGATCTCTTATTCTGTATTACTTAATAAAAGGTCCTAAACGGACCGGTGAATTGAAAAGGCTCATACCATCAATTTCTCAGAAAATGTTAGTACAGTCGTTGCGGGAGTTGGAGAGTAATAATTTGATTATAAGAAAAATGTTCAATCAGGTACCACCAAAAGTGGAATATGCAATATCAGAGATGGGCATGTCACTTGAACCCACTTTGCGAGCACTTTGTGATTGGGGTCAGGATTATGCAGATAAGACATGGAACAAGGATGATTATCGGAGATTAAATATAGAATAGAGTAATTTAAAAAATCAATTTATTCTTTACTTCATCACAATTATCACTTTTTGGTTACTATATAACTAAAAAGTACGTACTATTTTAAAAGTGATACATAGTACATAATGAGACTTGTGACCATGAAGAAAATTAAAAATCAATAAAAGGAGTGTGTAGTGATATCAACAAGCAACAATCAAATAATTCTCAATATACGTTTTAAAATTAAGCCTGGTAAGAAAGAAACTTTCCGTGCAAACCTATTTGCAATGATTAGCAATTTCAAAAGTGAACCTGCCTTTGTCAATGCGATCGTCTCCGATGATCTTGATCATTCTGATGATCTTGTCATCTATGAGATCTGGCAGGGAACAAGAGAAAGTTGGATTCAACACGAACTTAATAAACCTTATCGTGCTGAGTATGAAGGTGCACTTACCAACCTTATTGATGATAGAATCGTTAGCTGGCTTGAACCAGTCGGTGAATGGGGGAGTACACTGACGAATGTAAGACGGAAAGTTTTTTAAAGCATTATAACTTGCAATCCTTGCTGTAGCTTCCAACTCGATTTGTGACAAATAATCTCTGAATATTTCACCATGATGGATTTACTGCCAAACTTAATCAAAGGAAGAGGTTATCGCTAGCTTCACTATAAAAGATGATATGGATGATATGATAAAAAAGGCACAGTAAGTTAATAACCTTTTTTTTTGCCATAATATAACTTACATTTCTATATTATGGCAACTTACAGAATAAGATCATAATGTTAGCATCAATAGGAACACGGCCTGTCCAGTCAGGAACCATGGACAAAGCAATAGGCATTTGCGGCCACCTTACGCTCAAAATTACAAAGTCCTGCGGGCTCTCAGTCAATCATATGGTCATAAAACTGGTGAACAATTCGGAAGTCGCGATTGGTTTCTAGTTATAAGATTACAGCATTAATAAAAGTACAAAGGGGTTATTCATATGGGTAAAATACTTATTACTGGTGCAACAGGTAATCTCGGCAGCAGGACACTAGAGCTTCTTCTTAAAAAAGTTCCGTCAAATCAGGTCGCTGTATTGGTACGTGATCCGGAATCCGAAAAAATAAAAAAGTTTATTAAAGAAGGTATAGAAGCTCAACAGGGGGACTATTTTGATTATGACTCACTTTTGCGGGCTTTCAATGGTGTTAAAAAAGTTATGCTTATTTCCGCGCAAGCATTTACCGACCGCAATACGCAACATTTCAATGTCATCGCAGCTGCAAAACAGGCTGGTGTCAAACAAGTGATTTTCACGTCGATCATACGAAGAGAAAATTCAAATCTTATTGTGCCCGAAGTATCGATGTCAGACTTATTTGCTGAACAAACGCTTAAAGCATCCGGATTAGCCTATACCATTCTGCGGAATCCACCGTATCTTGAAGTCATGCATTCGTATTTCGGAGATGCGCTTAAAATCGGCGTACGAGTACCAGCGGGTTCCGGTAAAGTAGCCGCTGCATCTCTGGACGATTTGGCGGCAGCCAATGTAACCGTTCTTACTCAAAACGGGCACGAAAATAAGTCATATACTTTAAGTGGCAGCGAGGGAAGCTCTTTTGCAGACATCGCTGAAGCCCTCTCGGAGATTAATGAGATAAATATCCCTTATGAGGCAATTAGCGAAAAAGAATATATAGACACTATGGTAGCGAATGGCTTGCCTGTTCTTATGACTGATTTCTTATTAGGTTGGGTGCGTGGAATCAACACTGGAGAATTCTCGGAGACGTCTGGGGATCTTGAACGTCTGATTGGCCGAAAACCAATGACGTATAAAGAATTCTTCAAAATCAAATCGCCGTTTTCTAAAATTGAAGATTGATGGACTTACAAGGAGCGCATTACCAGCTAATCGCTGCAAAGTACTCCGCTGTAATAAAGCCCTAAACGCGGTGTCCAAACTATTGAATATAAGATACTTCAAAAATCTGTTGAAGTTTTTATGAAGAGAGAAATTTTTTAGCCGCTAATCCATAAAAACAAAAAGTTGCAATGCTTATTATGAATAATCCAAGTGATGAGCATAAGATGCTTCAAAGAACAGTCAAGAGAAATGTCGAGGGGCAAGAACATCGTCTCCCATTGAAGTCGCTATTTTAGCGGCTTTTTTATTTTATCGGTACAAGTTCTTGTCCCGAGCCAAGGACAAGAACTTGTACCGTTTGCCGGAATGGACAAGAACATGTTCCTATTACCGATTAGATGTATATCTAAACGTCGAATCTTCTTCAGTTAGGAAGTAGAGGGGAAAACCATGCCCGTGTTTTTGGCTTGGTTTGAAAAACTCAGCTATCAAACCCTCTGTGTTGTAGAAAAGAGATGCCAAGCTAAGGCGTCATAGAACGATGTCATTGCCAGGAGTCGAGTGACCAAACAGATCTCAAGTAGACGAAACAAGACAAGTATACAAATCATGAGAATACTCATCGAATAAATTGACAGAATCAAAATGTTTTTGTATAACTAAAACAGTTATAACTATTGTGGTTATAATTAGAAAACAAAAAATTGGAGGCTAACATGAAAATCTTAAATCATTTTATCCCCGTTTTTACCGAGCAACTTGAATCAACTGTTGCTTATTATGAATCTCTTGCTAAACCGATCTATGGATCGGACGTGGGACATTCCTGAAGCTGGCTTATCTTTAGCCACAGTCTATCCTTACGTTATTGTATCTGGAAGTCCCGATTCCATGAAGCCTGCTAAATCACTCCGTGCCGTGGTGTATGTGGATTCCATGAACGAATTGAAGGAAGAACTAAAAAAACAAAATACCCTTATAATAAGGGATCAGTGTGGTCCTATTGGTCCAAGCATTTTTGTGCAGCATCCCGATGGCAGTTTTATTGAATATGTAGAGCCCGCGCAAGCTACTGTTTGATTGGTGAAAAATTAAAAAATGTAAAATAAAGCTACTCCATACACCGTAGGAGCAGCTTTATTTTACATTTGCCTCTTTTCGTATTTGCTCCACAATTTGAGCTAGGGTAACAGAAGCCAGTTCATGCTCCATGACCTTCTGCGCATTAGAGAGTTTTGGTAATAATATCGATTCAATGTTCATACCTACAGAGCAATTGGGGTCAGCATTCTTGTGAAAATTGAAAAGCTGATTTCCTTCCACAGATTCGACCGCTTGAAAGATATCCAGCAGGGTTAATCTTTCGGGCGATACCAGAAGGGAGGCCCCCGCAACTCCTGGTTTTGTTTCAATATACCCTGCTTTTTTGAGCTGGGCCATAATCCTTCTAATTACAACAGGGTTACTATTGATGCTACGTGCAATTCGATCACCTGTACTATATATGGGATCCAACGTAATCATCGAGAGAATATGGACTGCCATCGAAAAGCGACTGCTTATTTGTTTCATCTACTCACCTTCTTTGCTACAAAGTATAGTTCCATTTATAGAACAGGTCAATCGACAGTTTTTCAGCAGGTAAACAAGAGGGTCAAAAGTCATTTCCAAGTACTTATGGTTCCATCAAATAAGAAGTTAGAAAGAAGAATAAAGAACGCTCATCCGAGAAGGCATTCATTAGTGCCATAGTTTCGGACGATCTGGATCAGACGGATGACTTGATCATTTATGAAACATGGCAAGGCACGAGAGATAGCTGGCTAGAGGAACAAGCGGGATCGGACTTACGACGGCACAACGATTCGTTTCGGAGGGAGCCTACGTATTTATTCCGGCCGTAGACAAAAGGGAGTTAGACGCGGCAGTAACCTTTCAAGTATTTTGGATCTGTACAATGGGGAGATTGTCGCTTACAGTATAGCGGACAAGCAGGACACATCCTTGGTTTTGGATACGCTGGACCAACTATCAGAGCGGACAAATATGCTGCTCCACAGCGACCAAGGTAGCGTGTATACTTCTCAAGTTTATCAGACTGTAGTTAAGGAAAAAAGCATTTCCATGAGCATGTCCCGTAAAGGAACGCCCGCTGATAATGCCCCCATGGAGTCGTTTCATTCCACACTAAAGTCTGAAACGTTTTACCTCGAAGATCTTAGGTGCACAACGACGGCCATCGTTGAACAGACCGCTCGAGAGTACATCAACTACTATAACTTAATTCGAATTCAAGCGAACTAAATAACCAGTCTCCGATAAATTTCCGAAGACTCGTTGCTTAAACTTGCAAGGTGTTTTGATCCCTGTCTCACAAAAGGGGTGCAGTCCCCCAACTGTCCGGTGGCTTGAGCATCTTCTTTATAAACATTCGTCTGGTGAAGACCCAACGGCTGAAATACCTGTTCCCTCATAAAGTCTTCATAGCTTTGTCGCGACACAATCTCAATAACCAGACCTAATACGTCGTAATTAACGGTTCCGTAATGATACTGCTCACCAGGATAGAACTTGACTGTAACTGCCATTTGTTAAGCCGCTAGTATGGTGTAAAAAGTTATTGAGTGTAATACTTTGCATATCAACGTGTTTCCCCTGATACTTTAACGTAATCCAAGGCAAATATTTCTGGATAGAGTCTGACATTGACAGAAGTCCTTGTTCTTCCATCAGCAGAATACCCATGCCGGTAAAAGCTTTGCTTACCGAAGCCAACTCATATAGAGTATTTTCACTTGCCGACAGTCCCTTTTCACGATCTGCGTACCCAGAAGAAAAGAAGAGCACTTCATTGTTCGCAAGTATTGAGATTGATATTCCCGGTACACCTGATATACGGCTTGCATCATCCAGCAATGTTTGTATTGAATCGGATTGCGAATATGATACTGCATAACTTGGTGTTGCGAATCCGGTGAACAGTATAAGTGATGCAATGATAAAGACAATATTTTTTTCATAGTCACTCCATTCCGAAAAAACTCCCGTACGGAAATTATAAATCCGCAGTACACCTTATTTCCCTAAAGTGTAATAAGATACATATTATGAAGCTTATTATTGTAAAATCTTAATGTATGTGAAGAATCATACGATATAGAAAATTAGATTGCTATCATAATCTTCTACTTACTACGAACTATTTTGCTAGGTGCATATACAGCACCGTATACATCGGATTCCAGATCGTATCCGGTGCTTTTTATTAACGACGTGTCAATGAATTACTAGAAAATCATCGACGGCTCGGTAATCCTTATAAATTTCTTAGAATTCGCTTTTAAGATAAGCACAACAACGAAAGTAAAGGATGAAGGTATCGATGAAAAACATGATTATACAGACACGAGATCTATGTAAAAGTTTTAAAGGCCAGCAGGCGGTAAACAACGTTTCCTTATCTATTCAAGAGCATTCTGTCTATGGGCTGCTCGGTCCGAACGGAGCAGGGAAATCGACAACGCTTAAAATGCTGACTGGCATGTTGCGGCCTACCTCAGGCGAAATTCTATTTCAAGGCAAGCCATGGACGCGCAATGACCTAGCCCATATTGGCGCCTTGATTGAGTCACCGCCTCTGTACGAAAATCTGACGGCAAGGGAAAACCTGAAGGTACGGGCGACGCTGCTCGGACTGCCAGAAGCTCGTATTGACGAGGTGCTGCAGCTGGTCGATTTGACGAATACAGGAAAGAAGCTTTCCGGCCAATTTTCCATGGGGATGAAGCAGCGGCTTGGCATCGCGATTGCCCTTCTCCATAATCCGAATCTGCTCATTCTTGATGAGCCGACCAACGGCCTCGATCCGATCGGTATTCAAGAGCAGCGGGAGCTGATTCGCTCCTTTCCAGAGCAAGGAATCACCGTTATATTGTCCAGCCATATTTTGTCCGAGGTAGAACTAATAGCAGATCACATTGGCATTATAGCGGGGGGCGTTCTCGCCTACCAAGATGCAATCACGCCAGGAGAGAGTCTTGAAACCTTATTTATGCAGATTGCTCGAGCGTATCGGAAGGGAGAGAACTAGGATGCAAGTGTACATTCGTGCTGAAATCTTAAAAACCAAACGAACCTTTGCGAATAAGTTGATCTGGCTGGCTCCTCTTCTAACCTTGCTGCTATGCACGGCGTTGATGGCAGGACCATTCCTGCAAATCGCCAGCTATAACTGGTGGTATGCAATGCTTCTGCCCGGGGCACTAACGTTGATGTGTGCTGGACTGGTTCAAAAGGACGGGAGAAAACTAAAATACCGTGCCTTACTCGGTCTTCCCATTAATCTAGGGCGGGTCTGGCTTGGTAAGATCGGTGCTGGCTCATTGATGCTGTTAGCCTCGACAATCGTACTGTTTACGGCCATTACCTTAAGCGGCTTTGTTTTTCCTGGCAGGATAAATATACAAGAAAGCGCCACTGCCAGCCTGCTGCTGTTTCTGACTTTTCTATGGCAGATTCCGCTTTGTCTGTTTCTTGTAGATCGGATCGGCATGTTCGCGGCGCTCATTGTAAATGTGTTAGGGAATGTCGCCTGCATGATTTTATTTAGCGAAACATCACTTTGGTGGGCAGTTCCTTATGCCATTCCTGCTCGTCTTATGTGCGCCGTAATAGGGGTACTCCCTAATGGATTGCCGGTGCCAGTTAACGATGCACTTTTGGATAGAGGGGTCATTGTTCCAGGTGTGCTAATCACGCTTGCTCTATTTATCCTGCTATCCGCGCTAACGATGCTGCCTTTCCGCAACCGGGAGGAGAAATAATATGGTCGCTTACTATCGCAGCCTAAAGTCAGACCTGATGAAGCTTAGAAGGCAGCCGCTGCTGCTTATCCACCTGCTTGTTCCACTTGCTGGGCTGGGCATATTCCTAGCCTATTTCGCCTATACCCCGTATACACCTGTTTCCAAGGTGAGCGGATATTTGCAGGTCATTGCCATCGCCTTTCCAACGATGATCGGTATTGTCTGCGCCATCGCAGCTGATCAAGAGGCATCGGCCGGGAATTACCAGCAGATGCTGGCCCAGCCGAGCCGGCTTATCCCCATTGCCAGCAAGCTGACGCTGCTTCTCGTCTTAGGATTTGGCAGTGCGTTGTTGGCTGTGGTTGGATTTGGGGCAGGCTTTCTAAATGGGTTGGATCAATCTCCCTACAAGCTTGCTTTTTATGTGAAGGCTGCTTGTATCCTATTTGGAAGCAGTGTCTTCCTCTATGCTCTACATGTCTGCATCAGCTTAAGATTCGGCAAAGGCGCCTCCATTGGTCTGGGGATTATAGAAAGCCTAGCAGCTGCTCTATTATTGACAGGGCTCGGCGATCAGAATTGGATTTACATTCCGAGCGCATGGGCTGCGAGATTCATCACGAGCTGGATGCAGATTGAGCTCTCAGGGGGAGCGGCGTATCCGTCCGAGCTGCTTATTCAGCCGGGAATCCTGTGTTGTATAGGTGGGACTGCAGCAATCATGATATTATTAGGAGGTTGGTTTAGACGATGGGAAGGAAGAACATCGTTAGAATAGGACAATTATAAAGGAAGTGAGTGTCATGGCGAATATACTGGCTGTCGATGATGAGCCTGCTGTTGTCGCGTTGCTTCGAAATATATTGCAAAGGGACGGACATGTCGTGACAACCTACACAAATTCTACTGAGGTGCCGAATCTTCAATTGGGTGCTTATGACCTCATCCTGTTGGACGTGATGATGCCGGAGCTGGATGGGTTTACCCTCTGCCGCATGATTCGCAGTAAGGTAGATTGCCCCATTCTGTTCCTGACCGCCAAATCCATGGAAAATGATGTGATGGCAGGGCTTGGTGAAGGTGCGGATGACTATATCATTAAGCCGTTCGGCTCAGGAGAATTACGATCGCGAATTCATGCTCATCTTCGTCGAGAAAATCGCGAGAAACGTAATGTACTCTGTATTGGCGAGGTGAATTTCAACCTATCCGGCAAAGAAATTACGGTACGGGATACGATCATCCCTTTCACCAAAAGCGAGTATGCGATTTGTGAATTTCTGGCGTTGAACCGAGGACAAGTTTTCTCCAAGGAACAGATCTACGAAGCTGTCTTTGGCTACGACGGCGAGAGTGATGCCGCTACCATTGTGGAGCATATTAAAAATATCCGCGCCAAGCTGACACGAATAGAGTTCGCTCCAGTAGAAACCGTATGGGGGATTGGATACCGATGGAAATAAATTCCCGAATATCTGGACGCAAGCAAACGAAGCTCCGTACATTGTTTCTCCGATATTTGGCCGTTTTCTGTGCGGGCACAATAGGACTTACTCTAGTTCTGGCCTTACTTTTTGTTGGAAGCATGTATAGCGGCATAATCTTACCCGCTAATTATGCGGAGAAGCAGGCGATAGAAACTAGCTCTGCAATCGCAGCAGGCCAACAGCCTGAAAAGGACTCGTCTTATGCGCTTTACAAATATGCGAAGTATACATTAGATGGTGGGCTGCTAGAGCATAACCTGTCGGATAAACAGGCACATTTTGCTTGGGGGCTGCTAGAGGATCAAAATTCTTCATACACTCCCCCATATAACTATATGAAAACCATTCATCAACAAGAGGTCTATATTCTTCGGTATTCCTTAACCGCTCAGTTCAGCAATCCCTTACTTCGCAGTCTTGTGCCTAGTGCTGAGTTTTTCTTTTTTGTTGTTTTCTGCGTCGCGTTCCTCGGTGGGTCAGCCTTGCTTGCTTCCTCCTTTGGACGCAAGCTGGCGCGCAAAATGAACGGGCTACAGGAAACAACTCAACTTCTTCAGCAGCAAAATTTGGATTTTACTGTTCAATACAGCGGGATCGCTGAAATTGACCGTGTGCTTCATTCCATGGACCAGATGAAGCATGCCTTGAAGCAGTCGCTGGAGAGGCAATGGAAGCTGGAACGTAGTCGTCGGGATCAGATCTCTGCACTAGCTCACGATGTTAAGACGCCGCTGACTATTGTTCGTGGTAATGTCGAGCTTCTTACTGAAACGAGCTTAACGGAAGAGCAGAAGGAGTATACGGACTACATTACCGAGAGTGCAAGACAGATGGAAGCCTATATCAAGTCGTTAATTGAAATGACGAAAACAGAGAGCTCAACCTCGCTTCAACTCGCGACTGTTGATCTAAGGGGATTCATACGAAAAATCGAAGGACAGATGCAGGCACTGGCTGTCGTAAAGGAGCTTACTCCACATGTCATAGCTCATGATCTCCCCGATACGATGCAGGTCGATCCCGAGCTGTTGGAAAGAGCGCTAATGAATATCATCTCCAACGCCGTAGACCAAGTGCCTAGGCATAGCGAGCTCTCCTTGCTCATTAATTATACGCAAGAGCGTATACGGTTCTGCGTTCTAGATAAAGGCCCAGGATTCTCAACGGAAGCACTCAAGCTGGCGACCGTGCAGTTCTATATGGGTGATTCGGCACGCAGAGCGAAGGGACATTACGGCATGGGGCTGTACATTGCTAGCTTTATAACTTCCTTGCATGGTGGGGAGCTCCATGTTGCCAACGATCCAACGTCAGGCGGAGGAAAAGTTACCATTGAGTTGCCTCAGATGTAGCCTAAGTTTTCTAGTTGTTCAGCGGACTCGGGTTTCTCTGGGGTACACTCTTGCCAAATGAGTAGACGGTTCCTCGAATGAAGGCTGCGCAGGCACACGAATGCAACCATAATGTGCGATATCAATTTATTCAGTGGGATCACAACGTTCGTTTGGACGAGCTCATTGTAAGTGAAGGATTAGCTGAAAACTTTGCTACGTTCATGTTTGGAGAAGAATTGCTCGGCCCTTGGGTAACGAAAACAAATGCAGAAACACAAAAAACAGTCGAGACATATGTGAACGTTTGATAATTCTTCCATAGTAATTCCTTCTTTTATGAGCGAGTAGATACATAATTGTACCGAAAGTACATAGGGAATCTTAGGGGAACTGTATTGAATTTAACTCAAGGCTCCATAAGTGCGATTCATATGACAGATGCCCAGCCTTTTTCAAGAGGTAGTAGGGCCAATCACTTTGCCAGAAAGGTTTACCAGATTGACGGCAATAATACTTCCTTCTGCCGGTTGTAAATTACGGGCATAAAGTTTGTAAACATGATGCCCTGTCGGTACATCAGTCAGTATCTGTTGGAATGTAGTTACGTTAAGCGTCAAAGTATCGTCAAAACCGGTCGAAGAATCTTGTGCAATATTTAAATCGATCGGGACATCGTCTTGCGTAATCTCAATAAATATTCTTGGTGAGTTAATGTTTCCTTCTAAAGTGGCATTCCAGCAGAAAGTGGCTATCAGTTCAACAAAATTCGATGCTTGTGGAACATAAAGTCCAAATTCCAAAAATAAAGTTGGATCTGTACCAACTGGTATAATGGGTTTCGTTAATGCTGCACGGTTATAATTAAGTAATTCATATATGGCCATTTTCATTTTCCTCCTGTAAAAACAAAGTCGTACTATATTCATATGCTTGAAAGAATGTAATGTAATGGATAGATGAATCTGTTATACCGCCCATTTAAAACAGAACTTAAAGTAGGGAATCAGTTCTTTGATGGTCTAAAGTATATGGAAAAACGGGTAACAGCGAAACAGAAAGCTCTTCTCAAGAAAGAACATTTCTATGATGAGAATGGGAAAATTCACACGTCTAAGGAAGCACCTTTACTGATTGAAGGTTATCTAGAGTATTTCTCCGAACAAATTGTAAGTTTTCAAATGAAAACTCAACAATGTATTGATACAAAGATTCTTTTTGGGATTATGGAAAAAATAATAATCCAATTTAGTGAAAATTTCTTCAATGCTTGGCTGGAGATAGACTCGGATTTACTTTGTTAGCAGAAATGGACTGAAATTGTGCACAATCAATAGATATCTTGGAAAAATTGTAGAGGAACACAGTAGAATTAGTAGCCTCAATTGTCTAATGAAAGGTACAAAAGTAACCAATTTGTGCCCTCGGCTCCATATAAGTCTCTATAAATAAAATCATGTCTAATATTTATGGTAACAATAGAAACAATAATATTGATCAATGAATACACAAAACTTACAATTAACTTCGTAACACCCCGAATTAATTATCAGGAGGTTCTGTTCATGTCAAAATTTGTTGCAGAAATTCAAATACCAGACAGCGCACTGGCTAAAGCAGCCGCAGAGTTGCTTCGAGAGCATGGAAACGACTTACTATGGAATCATTCCCACCGGGTGTACCTATTTGGTGCACTGATGGGAAAAAGAAATAATGTAAATTATGATTCAGAATTGCTGTACATCAGCGCTTTGTTCCACGACTTAGGACTTACCAAGTACTTCAGCAGTCCTGATAAACGTTTTGAGGTGGACGGAGCTAACGCAGCACGTAGTTTTTTACGAAGTTATGGAGTACCTGAAGAATCTGCACGGCTCGTATGGGATGCCATCGCATTGCATACCACCATTGGAGTAGCCCAGTATAAAGAACCGGAAGTCGCCTTGATTTACTCTGGCGTTGGCTATGACGTGATGGGAGAAAATTTTGATGCATTTACTGAAGAGATGCGAAACGAGGTAACATCGGCTTATCCGCGTGATGGATTCAAGAACAAAATTTTACCCGCATTTCTTGAAGGGTTTGCTCATAAACCGGAAACGACCTTTGGTAATATTAAGGCAGATGTATGCGCCCGGTTACTCCCGGGGTTCAAACGCACCGATTTTTGCGATTGTGTACTTCATTCGCCATGGCACGAATAAAATTTTTTAGTAAAACGAATTTTTAAAAGCTACTCACAAAACAATCCCCATCGGACGGCGGTCGGGGATTGTTTTGTTTATCTAAAATTATCTATAATTAACTATAATATAAGCTGACTATGAGTTTAAATCATACATTAAAACGTATGAATCAATAAATAATTCAGAACATGGAGGTACATAGTGGAAATCCGGCAATTGGAATATTTCATGGCAGTTTGTCACGAGCTGCATTTTACAAGAGCATCTGAGAAGTTGGGTGTTACGCAGCCTACACTTAGCCACCAGGTAAAAGCACTTGAGGACGAATTGGGTTTACCTTTATTCGATCGGATAGGCAAGAAGACGGCAATTACTGAGGCAGGATTTATTTTGCTGAAACATTGCAATACCTTATTTCACAGCCTTGAAAGTGTGCGGGAAGAAATTAGGGAGTTGCAAGAGATCAAAAGAGGGAGTCTTACCATGGGGGTTTTGCCGGGCGAATTAAATTCGCTTGTTTGCCGGCTGCTGCCAGATTTTCATGATGCTTATTCAGAAGTTCAGGTTAGAATCATTACCGCGGACAATGTTGCGGAACGCTTGCTTCATAACGAGATAGACATGGCCCTTACTATTACTCCGGTTCATGATGAACGAATCGTTTCCCAACCGCTTTACAACGATAAGCTTTATTTAACGGTCAATGTTGACCATCCCCTAGCGGGGAAATCCGAAGTGAGCCTGAAGGATCTTAAGGACCTATCTCTAGTTTTGTTCCCTGAGAATTATCAGTGTCGGCAGCAAATTGATGCAATCTGCCGTCTCAGGAATATTCATTTACGACCTGCCATCGAAACCGATTCTATTGAATCAATTATTAACCTTATTGAAGCAGGAGTCGGGGGATCTATCCTTTCGGAAACCTTGATTAAGCAGTGGAAGAGGCCTGGAATAAGAACATTAAGTATTGCCGAAGCTCCATTTATTCGGCAAGTTGGTCTAATTTATCACAAGGAGAAATTTAGGGGACAAACAGCTCTGAAATTTACCGAGCTTCTCCAGGAACAAATAGGTCAACTTGGACTATCTAATTAAAACTGTCAAGAGATTTGATTTAGCGCAATAAGACGGCGTGCTGAGAAAATCGTAAGCCTTCTTAAAAAATGGTAAACAGTATTGTCACATTTTAAGTATCCAAAGGAAAGCATTGAGTGTTTACGTTGAAAAGATTGGGAACATTATGGAATAATGCGGACGCGTAGAACCCTCATTGTTGACTAATCGCTGTTATGTACTTTGTCTGTAATGAACAGCCTTTTGAATTACTAATAAAGATACTGTCAAGAATCAAAATAATCATCATCCAGATAGAGATATCGATCGCGTTAGAAGGCGTTATAAGAAGCTCTCCAAACGCGAGCTCGTCGATCATTTAATTAACTCTGAACAATATTTAGCGTTCAACATCATCTTTGGCTAAAGAAGAATTTGAAAATTTCAATATAGCTAGAATTTTACAGGGAAAATAAAAGATTTACGCTTATACAACAAATCGGTTCGTAATGGTTCTTAACGATTTATTATTAGCTCATTAAACTAACGTGAAACGATAGAGTTAAAAAACAAAGAAAGCAGCTGATCAATATGATTGGCTGCTTTTGTTCAACTAACTGGCAACATAAAAATGCGGACGGACGGTGTCGAGGGACAAGAACATAGTCCGATTACCGATTAGATGGACATCTAAACGTTGATCACATGCACTTAAAGCTTCAATAAGGTGCCATAATACATGAAAATATTCACATTTTTATGTGACAATTGACAAGATGAGGGTTAAACACGGCTGCTAGGTTTTAAAAAGGCGAAATATCAAGTTATTCGGATTAAGTTTGGCTGCATCTTTACTGTTTACAGTGAGTAGTACGTCATTGTATGCGACACCTGCTGTACAACAAGAAGGATTATTTTTCGCTACTGCAGAAGAAGTCAACCAAACAATAGCAAGGTCGATTATTTTAATCGAGAAACCTAGCTCTGATTTACCTAACCTTTATGACTACAGTTCTTTCGCCTATGATGTAAAAGAAGTTGAAAGCAACCCAGAGTTGAGAGCGTTTTTACAGAAGGCACTGCAAAGTGGAAAAAAAGTTTACTTATATGGAGGACTCACTCCTGGGAAATATGAAGAGCTTTTAAATCAACCCCTAGAGTTTACAGTCACGAATACTGAAGAAGGGGAAGTGCGATCGCTCTTTATCAATGATGTTGATCAACAAAATGAAGGTAAGCTAAAAGAGACAACCGAACAGGAGATTATAGGTTATACCCTGGAGGACAAGAATTATAAAATGCTGATGCTTAACTACAAAAACATGGATGAGAACGGAAACGAGATACCTACGGATGCATCTATTATATTGAACCAAATAACTAATCACGAAGAAAGAGCAAATCAGATTACTCCTATGTCAACTATCGTAAAAAGTAACACAGCTGATATTAGGACTGTAGGTGGCCTCTATGGAGTAGATAGTACGGAAAAATGACTACTCAATGGCTGCTATACAAAGAAAAGAATGAATCAGATACAAAATTTGATTATTTTGCAATCAAAGATATTATACGGATCAAAAAACTAAGTGGCGCTACCGATGCCAAGAAGTTAACTGTCACACACGACGTCATGTACTTAAAAGATGATTTCTACGATGCTGCCCTGGTGACCAGGGCAGTGGCCCATATGAAGTTATATTTACGTACCCATGGGCACTAGAGTGGAGCTTTAGCTATGATGGTAATCCAAACATCGATCTCACAGAAAATACAAGCACAGATACGGCAATATGGGTAATTACACCAGAATTCTTACAGAATCTTCAGTCAACAGATAACTTTCAACTCGGCACTAGTTGGAAGGCAGCTTCTGCATATCCTTATAAAGGGTTACAAGTGACTCATGTCACAGAATGGCACAGTGCCGTTCAACACATGTTTGATTTAGATAATACATTTAACGTAGGGTATAATTGGTAATGACTAATTTCCAAAAAATTATGTCTGTTCTACTGGTGCTGATTACTGTCTTACTGAGTCTGATCTATTTTGAAATGAGGCATAACAACAAAGTACAAGACGGTATTCATAATTATTTGTACAATGCAGATCATTCTTTTTGATCTCGCAAAATTTAGAGACCTCCTTCACTGGAGGTCTTTTCTTTTAACCAACAAACAATTCACATGTTCGAAGAATTTATACAACACCTTAGAGATGATACAAGCCTAGACTTAATATCGTATAGCTGCTAGATGTGGAAAAGATCGCTCCGGAAGTGGTGGAAGCTGTAACTAAGGATGTTTTGGTAGCAATTTAGATTTACTGAGAAAGATGGCGGTGTGGTTACATTGCCTGAAGCGTATTTGAAAGTTACTTGGCGGATCGTGTCGCGGGACAAGAACATTGTGTCATTTCCGATTAAGAAGTTATATGAATAGTTTCAGGATGGGGTTCATGTGACGGATATAAAAGTAGGTTTATATAAGTGTTCACTTAAATAATGATTTTTTGTATCTGTAACCAGTTATTTTTTGATCTAAGGAAGAACACCGTTGGATGTTAAAAAGGTTAAGAACATGATACCCGTGTCGTTTAGAATTTCATTAGGCTAACGGGCAGGTTAGTTTAATAAAATGGAGGAAAATAAATATGATTTTCTTAATTGCAGAATGTTTGAATTGCCGTAAGAAGTGAAAGCAGATTGTCTTGAAATAAATGTTCTAAGATAGGAATTAAGCTCGATATCAAAAACAGAGAAAAGTGAAAGTATGTATAAATTTCATATATTTACAAATGAAAAAGATGTCATGTATACTTACTGTTAAATAACTGGTATGTGTGACTGGCGTAAACGTGGAGTGAACCACGAGGAAGCACATATTTTATATGCCGTACGCCTGGGCAAAGTGTTTGATCTTTTGATCAAACACTTTATTTATTATTCAGGGAATGAAAGGAATGGTGGCGGCAATGAAAATGGCGTTTGTGTTATTCGATGGAATGACAAGCATGGACTTAGCTGGATTCTATGAAGCAGTGACATGGCTAGCGATTCTGAAAGCGAAGGAAAACGTATCATGGACATTCTGTGCAAACAAGAATGAAATAACAGATGATCGGGGGCTGAGAATGAAATCCAACGAAGTGTTACCTGATCTAGGTGATTTTGATCTAGTGTTTTTTCCCGGTGGATTATCAACTAGAACGCTTCGATTTGATGAGGATTTCATGGGCTGGGTCCGAACGGCAGAGAACGTACCGTATAAGATTTCTATTTGTACAGGGACTTTGCTACTGGGCGCAGCAGGTTTCCTGAATGGAAAAAAGACTCATCAGCTTATGATTTACTGGCTCCTTATTGTGCAGAAGTAATTTCAGCGCGTGTAGTGCGTGATGGTAATACGGTAACCGGTGCGGGGGTTACGGCTTCCATTGACGTGGGACTTTACTTGGTTGAAATGTTGACGAGTACGGAGATTGTTCTTCAAGTTCAGCAGAAACTGGAGTATCCATATTATGAAGCTGGTAATATAAAAGATGTCTACATGCATACTTTGCGGTAGGAGGACAAGAAGATGACTATTCGCCTTTTTCAAGCGCAGGATCAGCCAGCAGTGCTGAAAATGATGAAGGATCATGATTTTCAGTTCCCGTCGTTTATTCGGGAGCAGTATCCTGAGCGCTGGGGTTCATATTTAAACATGTCGGATGAGCGTAATAATGCTTATTATGTCATGGTTGACGAAGCGGATGCTATCATAGGTCATGCTGGCTACATTCTTCAGCCTACAGTTAACCGGTATGAAATCGTTGGCGTTGTTCGTGCAAATCTCACCTTCGACAAGGAGTTGCACGTACACTAATTTCAAAGATTTGTACAAAAATAACTGAATACGGATGTAGTGATGTCATGCTGTATACGCTTGATCATGAAAAAAATCAAGCAGCGCTCGTATTCTATGAACGAATGAAGTTTCAAAGGGAACGTGTCGATATGAACTATTATACCTCTGGGTTTCATAGACTTGCACTTGTTAAATCTTTATAGGAGAGTACAAGGAACTCATTGATTAATTCAACGGCTAATGCATGAGACTTATAAAGAAACTCAATGCACGCTAAGGCTGAACTTGAACTAATAAAGTTGATTTAACCAGTCTTCGTAGGCAAAGTTGAAAAAACCATTCAACTAACGGGCAGGTTAGTTGAGGATTAATCACAGTGAACCGTATCACAAGTGATGGTACACAGGATAAGGAAAGAAATTGTGTTAGATAGAACATATATAGATAGGCTTATGTGAAGCAATCCAACCGTGCATTTATTGACTTTATTCTATAAGATTAGTATAATTTTGTTGGTCAACCAACCAAAAAGGTGGGATTATATGAGCACACAGGATAAAAGGAAACGATTAATCGCGGCGGCTTACAAAGTATTTGTAAAAAAAGGATATGTTAACTCTTCGATAAAAGATATCGCAAACGAAGCCGATATGACATCGGGACTTGTTCATTATTATTTTAAAAATAAAGAAGAACTGTTGCTTTCCGTACAAGATGAAGTCCAAAAGCTTTACCAAAGGCAATATGACAGACAGCCGGAAGACTCTGTAAGCCACGAGGGACTTTTGCTTGAAATCAAATCCAGAGTAGAGAAAAATCCCGACTGGTATCGTTGGAGATATGAAATTTATTCTTTGGGGATAAAAAACGAAAGTGGGCATCTTGAACAGCAAGTAGCATCTATTCTCAAGAATGGGAGAGATAGTCTTTCCACACCGTTGCAGCACTTATTAGGCGATTCCCATAATGCTTCTGCGCTTGCCAGTATACTATTGGCTTGCTTCGACGGGCTAGCGCTTCAGAAAATTGTCGACGATGAATTTGATATTGACCACTCGTATAGATTTTTGATCGAGCTCCTTGAGCTTTATTTAAGCAAGTCTCATTCTGAATAAATGTTTATATGTTTACTTGAATATACAACTAAACTAACACGCAAGGTGATCATATGAAAAAATTAGTAATCAGTTTATTCATCTTTCTACTCGTCGCCCCTTCCCTTTCTCTAGCCGCTCAAGATCGAGATACGGCTCAACAAATCGAAACATTTATGAAAGAAGCGCTGGAAGAATATCATATTCCTGGGGCTTCGTTAACAGTCGTACATAATGGTCAGACCATCTTTCAAGATAGCTGGGGGACAATGAGTGACGGGTCAGCAGTAGCGGAAGACACGACTTTTCTTATAGGTTCAGTAAGTAAGCCTTTGACATCTCTTGCTATAATGACGTTAGTAGAAGATGGAAAAATAAAGCTAGATGAACCGATAGAAGCTTACATCCCGTGGTTTAAGTATCAAACAGATGGAACAAAATCGATAACTGTTCGTCATCTATTAGAACAAACAAGCGGGATTAGCGCTTATGATGGAATGAAAGTGACAGATCAGCAAGGTCGTGATAAGGAGAAAGGTATAACTCAAGCCGTTACAGAACTGAGTGGGGTAAAGTTAAGCCGTGTTCCGGGTGAGGCATATGAATATAATTCAGCCAACTATTTGCTCCTAGGAGCTATTATTGAAGCGGTGTCCAACCAGTCATTCTCAGCATTTATGGATACTCATATTTTCTCTCCTCTTGGCATGAACAACACTACTGCCAATTACAAAAGTGCGGTAGACAAAGGATTTGTGCCCGGCTTTCATTCATGGGTCGGCAAACCTGTTAAAGGCGATGGGTTGTATGATCAATCGGGAGCGCCTTATGGTTATATGACTTCAACCGCCAGTGACCTTACCAAATTTATAAAATTCATGTTAAACGGCGGAGAATTATTAACAGAACAAAGTCTAAAACAATTACAAACTCCACCACAAAATGGTAAACGATATGGTTTGGGATGGCATTTCCCAAGAACGGGCAATAACTATCCTTACCATACGGGTGCAACGCCTGAATATAAATCGGAAATATTCTTTATACCCGGACAAGATCTGGGCGCCGTTCTTTTGACGAATAAATACCATGAATTGGAAGCTGTTTCGTATTTAAGTATAATGGAGGGAATTCGGTCCATTATGAACGGGAAAAATCCGGGTTTGGCACAATTAGACGTTAGTACGCAATGGATTACGCTTGGTGTTGTATTATTGTTGGCTATTATATCTTTTATTAGTTTAATCCGTTTAAAACGTAGAACCAGGATAAATAAAAAGTTATGGGTTTCTACGGGAATCTTATCCGTCATTTTCGCTGTCGGACTGATTCCATTATTCACATATAGTATGGGTGTTTCCTGGAGGACGGTTGGTCTTTTCCTTCCAGACATCGAATTTCTCATTCAATGTCTGATCGCGATATTGGCAATTCACGGTCTCTTAACCTTCCTCCTTATTGCAGTGAAACGAAAAAAGCAATACCTGAATATAGGTCGATGAAGGTGATAGCAATGAGGCTTTTGTGTGTAAATAATTACGGGGAACAGTACCACAAGTGATGGTACACACGATCACCATTAGGAAAGAAATCGTACTTGATAGCATCTATGTCAGCAGATTAAGACGAATGTGAAATTTGCTGGGTTTACTTCTTGCCAGAAGGGTCGTACACTGTACACATTACAACGAACACACTTTACAAACTTGATTACATAAACTTGACCCCACTTAGAAGGCTTATTCCACTTGTTGAAGATGGAGTGAGCCTTTTTTGCATGCAGAAAACACTAAGGAGATGAACAAACAATGGCAAAACGTGAACAGGTAGTAACGGAAGTAGTAGAGGAAACGGAAACGGTGCGCTCGATTGCCCAGGCGGAAGCAGACTATGAAGAGCTTATGGACGAGATTCGGGGTTATTGGCAACGGGCAAGGGACTTGCGGGAGAAGGCGGCAGAGTTGAAACTGTCAGGGCGCACAGATGCACAGGTAGGAACAGAGATCCGGCAGTTATTAGATCAAGTGTCGAGGGACAAGAACATATTCCCATTAAAGTCGCTATTATAGCGGCTTTTTTGTTTTATCGGTACAAGTTCTTGTCCTGAGCCAAGGACAAGAACTTGTACCGATTGCCGGAATGGAGAACATGGTCCGATTACCGATTAGATGTGTATCTAAAGATTGATGAAGTGCACTAAAATCTTCAATAAAGTACCATAATACATGAAAATTGTTCACATTGTTATGGAACTAAGCAGCCTTCCAACAGGAACGGTTGCTTTTTTCTAGATTGGCTTTCAAAAAAACATTTTCTCTCATGAGTTCTAAAAACAATTTTGCTGCTATATCATCCATCTTCGATGTCCACTTGTTTCAGGAAATTGATGAGAAAATACACGTCGGTGAATCAAAGCGGAAGATAAGCTACAGACAAGAAGAGCCAAATCAGTACAACAATTACAACTGTTATCGGCACTAACCTATATTTTTCACACTATATTGGGCAGATATATACATTAATAAAACAACTTAAAAGGTGTGAACTTAAATTATGTTCGGTGGGCAACGAGGCCAATTGAAATTAAGATGTCCCTAGTTACAAATGAAAGAGTTACACAACGGATCACTATCAAAATAGACAATCAAAGCATCATGAGTAGCCTCACTATTGAAATCCAAGCATATGATTTAAGTGATACCCGGACTTTATATGTTCAAGAGGTAATCACTATACAGCCGAACGAAGTGGTAACCAGAGAATATTTTGCAGATCTAGATGGTTATGAATTTATATGTTTAGTAAATGGTGTAGAAGAAGAGTTGGTACAAGTATCTGTATGAGGAAAAAATTTATTCTATCCAATCTTAGCTGTCCACCGGTTCGTATCGTCAGAATTACTGAAATTCCGACAGTATTAATGGTGCAACTGGTGTTACTGGTGCAACCGGCGAGCTGGACCTACCGGAACTACCGGAGTACCAGGAGAAATCGGCAACCATATAAAGTTACCATCAACATCAAAGCCACAAATCGCTACATCCTGAATTTGAACAGTGAAAAGATCTATGTTAACATAATGGAGAACGAACGTTCAGTATGCTTGGTTCTACCTAAACATTAATGGAGGTATGTATGAGGTTAATTGAATTATTCATTGTGTTACTTATTTTAACTACAACAGAGGATATAGGAGTAAAAACTAAAGTCACTCATGCGATTGAAACAAGTGCTCCTTATACAATGCTTCAATCAGAGAATGAAAACATAGAATCAGCAACATATGATGAGGAAGAAAAAAAATTGGCAACTGTGTTGATTATTTTATGGCTTGGTGTTTGCGGGGGGGTTATCATCCTTCGCGCAATTTCCAAAGATAGGAAAGGGTAGTTAGGTTATTTCTAAAGAGACGTAATTTGTATCAAGTTTTTAATACAGTACGATTCTCAATATACTGCACTAAATTAATCTTGCATTATAAGTTAATCCAAAAGGGTACCCAGGGATCAAATTTATGAAGTGTAATTTAACTGGGTTCTCCTTGAAAGTAAAATTGATATCTAAGCGAATTATACCAGTAAGAATTGATTGAAAAAATTCTGGATTTTATTTTCGTCACTAGGATCGTAAATACTTTTATTAGAACATGAGCCAGGTATACAAATTTAGCATGGAGGTTCTAGGTACTAATGAACAAATATCAATTAGAAAAAGAACTTAGAGTATTAAGGTTTTTACAGAACTATGATTCTTCTATGAATCTTACATTGACAGAAGTATCACAGTATTTGGGTGTTACTCGTCAGTATATTCGTAAAGCATTAAAAAATAACAATATGTGTAATGAATTTGTTGACCAATCTATCAAAGATAATCGAATATCTCACGCCTTATCTGAGCGCAAATTTCAACTTATGCATGAATTTGAGAACAATAACTCTAATACTCGTAAGAATTCGTCATAAGCATTAAATGGCAGATAAAGGGATGACGTACTAGCTGGGTTAAATCCAATGTTAGATGTGGAGGAATAATTAACAACAACTATCCCAGGTAAATAGGGGGTGGCTTTTCATCTGATAGCTGTGAACAATATCAGGTAGTAGAATAGCACTTACGCCAATATCAAGCATTCTGCTAACTATCCACGGATTTGATCAGTTCACGAAACAAGGTGGTAGCACTGGTTAAGAGTTACCTCGACTTTACATGCAAGGTATGTTAGGGCCCAAGAACATAGTCCCCTTTAAGTAGCTAATTTAGAAAAAACTTTCCCTTGTAAGGCGAAAGTTAAAGCCTTAAAACCTGAATGGCTTGCTTAATATGTATGATTATTTCCTCTTTAGTGTAAACTCTACACGAATACTTTAAATGATACCGCAATCTGCAATGTTGAACTGTGACCCCATTTGTGGATCCTTTTAAAAAGGGTCCCTATTCATTAAGCAGCAATGAGATGACTTCTGTATTCATCAGGAGTCATCTTTTTTAATGTCCATTGGAACCGTTCGGTATTGTAATAAGTGATGTATTCGTTGACACGAACTCGAAGGTCTTGTAGGGACGAGCAATCCTTGAACTCTAATTCATCCTTCATATGCCCGAAGAACGTCTCCATTGAAGCATTATCCCAACAGTTTCCTTTTCGTGACATCGATTGTTTGAACCCAGCTTTAGCAATCCTGGAACGAACTTCAGGATGTGTGTAATGGAAACCCTGATCAGAGTGAAAGATAGCCTCCGGATGTACTTCCCCATCTAAACGGTTAAGCAGTCGCTTCAGTGTTCGTTGAACAAGAGACAATTCCAAAGAAGAGGACAGGTAGTGGGCTAAGATTTCTTTTGTTGCACCATCTTTTACACAGGACAAATAAGCCCGTTGGCCATTTCCATAATGCATATAAGTAATGTCGGTTAGCAATACCATTTCAGGCTCTCCCCGGTCAAACCGACGCTTCAGGAGGTTCGGGCAGGTGCGGTGCTCTTGCGTCGCTTTAGCCATTTTACGATAGGGATTCGCTTGACGAATTACAGCAACGAGTCTGAATTTCCGCATCAAACGCCGAATTTTCTTGTGATTCATAACGATTCCATGAAGCCGTTCTAACCTCATTTTTATGACCAGCGCGCCAGCCTTCCCTCTAAGTGCATCAAAGTGCGACTTCAGAAGTAAAAAGTCTCGTTCATCGGCAGCCTCTCGAAGCTGGCGGTGTTCTTCCGCCGCACACCAGCGATAATACCCGCTTGTGCTTACTTCAGCAAGCTTACAAAGATAGCGAGTCACGCGTCTCAGTCGATGTTTACGAACGACCTGATTGATGAGCTGAAAGCGCTCGGAAGACGCTAGTAATTCATTGTTGCCTTTGTGCCTTTCGAGCGCTTCTAGCTTTTTTAAGAGTTCATTCTCGGCTTCCAAAAGCTTGATACGTGCCTCGGCAAGACGGAGCTTTTCCTCAGCCGATAGCTCACGACTAACCGGTCTTCCTGAGCTTCCCTTCCCCCTACGCTCTTCCAGCAGCCCAGCTTCACCTGAAGAAGTATAGGTTTTCCTCCAACGCTCCAGACATCTTTTTGGCGTCTCCTGTCCGATCAGTTCAACGTTAAATCCTGCCTGTACGAAGATTTCCATAGGTGTATGCCCCGCCTGATTGGCTTGTACAGCCGCAATCTTAAAGGCAGGGGAATACGTGATATTCTTCTCTGATACGCGAAGAATGGATGGATTCGACTCCAGTACCTTGATCTCTTTCTCCGTAAAAACCCGTCTGATTTTCCCCATAATCTACATCCCCACAAACTTTTATAATCTGATTAAAACACAAAAGACCCGTAAGAGGGCACTTTTTTCAAAGTGTCCATCTTACGGGTCACAGTTCATGTGCTTTCTACGGCCCTTTTTTAAATGATGCCGGGATTTTTTAACTAGCGAGCGAGGTGCCGGTAACGTAATTACGAGAAAACACTGCTCATAGGGGACAACGGGTATTCAACGTACACAAAATCAAATAAAACAAAATACAGACTGAACGTTCAGTTTTATTAATTGGAATGTGGCTTAATATTAACTGTTATTAGGACTGATTGATAAAAGGCATAGCCTAGGATAGATACAAAACGTTAAACGGAGGGTAAAAAATGGAAAATATTTACGAACTAACTATTCGGGTAATATGTGCGTTAGTAGTAGTTTTACTTTTCTTTCGAATAACAGGGAAAAAGGAGGTAGGGGAACTAGGAGTATTAGAAGTTATAGTCTCAGTGATGGTAGCGGATTTGGCAGTAAGGATTATTGACCAAGAACATACGCCAATCTGGGTATTAATATTGCCCTTATTTATTTTAACCCTACTGCAGCTGATTATCTCCTATGTAAAACTTAAAAATCAGAAAGTCAGACATGTTATTGAGGGAAAACCTGTTTACATAATTAAGGATAGTGAGCTGCTAAAAAAAAATATGATTGAACAAAGTTTAAATTTGGATGAGCTGATGGCTCAATTGCGCCAGAAGGATATCTGGGATCTTCGGGATGTTTATTGCGCAATACTCGAACCTGAGGGGACATTATCCGTCTTAAAGACTCCAGATAAAGGCCAATTCTCATTGCCATTAATACAAAATGGTGTTATACAGAATGAAAATATAGAAGCTATGGAATTAAGCCGTACATGGATCATAAGTGAGGTACATAATCGAGGAGAACAGTTGGAAAGCGTGTTCTATCTAAGTTATAAAGGAGGGGAGATGTATTGGATTTTTAATGAATAATTTAGAGAACTTCCCACACGATATTGGTGCTACAACTGAAATGCCCGTTATATTTCGTTAATCGTTTCATTCTTCACGGCAATTACAGCAATTGCTTTACTTGGATTCTCCATCCCAGAAAATTTCATTTTGTATTTCTTCTAGCTATCCATCTGGGCTTAGCTGTAGGTTCAATGGATGCAGCATTAGGTAACTATGTAGGTTTGGATTATAAAGCCACGCATATGAGCTGGTTGCATTGTTTCTGGGTATTGGAGCAGTGACTGGTCCTCTCATCATGTCATTTTGGTTAAACCATGACAACAATTTCCGGGAAGGATACGTTACGGTAGAGTTAATACTCCTGACTATAGGAGTGATATTATTGACATCGTTGCCTTTATGAGAGATTTTTGAGAAGGGGAGAGTAAAGGAAGGAAGCTGTATTTATTTAGAAATTTCATTATTTACTTTAGTCGATAACACCCGTCAGGATTATTGTGATCTATACACTCAAGTCACAGCAGGTTATAAGAAATTGAGGGCCCATTCAAGTGTCGAGTAAACGCCTTCTTGTTTCAATACTCAAATCATTAGACATACATATAGCAAAAAGAAAAATAATCTGCTATCATTTATACTGAACGTTCATTCTGTATAAAAATAAAAAATCAAGTCACTTAAAGGAGATTGGAAAATTGTCATGAGAGAAACCCATTCTGTAAACCCACTGGAGAACTTGTCCGTAGGTCGTGCTTTTCTGAAATACTTGATTCCTTCCCTGCTAGGAATGCTTATAATGGGAGCCAACTTTATCATCGATGGCATCATGGTAGGCAATAAACTGGGAGCTGTCGCATTGGCGGGGGTTGGAATTGCAGGTCCGGCGTATACCCTGTTTGCTGCGATGTCCTTATGGATTGGGATCGGTGGAGCAACCATCTATTCCCAGGCGATAGGTGAAAAAAATTATTCGAAGGCAAAGCAGGTCTTTTCCCAGTCGTTGGCTGTCTTTTTTTATAGCGACCCTTATCATTGGAGTTGTAGCCTATATATTTAAGGAGCCTTTGGTCTATTCGCTTGGAGCCAACCAGGAGACTTATCCACACGCCTTTGCTTATCTGCAGATCATGCTGCTATTCGGATTTATTTTCACTGTTGAGAGTGCACTTAGCGTTTTTGTCCGGAACGACGGAAATCCGAATCTTGCCATGGCCGCTCAGGTCACTTTTGCCCTGTCCAATGTTTTGTTCAACTCTATTGCCCTGTATGTACTGGATATGGGGGTACAGGGAGTAGCGATCGGAACGATGGCTGCCGCTTTTGTGGGACTGCTGGTTCTCTCCGCACATTTCTTTAAAAAAGATACGAATCTGAGATTCCAGAAATTCAAGTGGAATAAAAAAATGCTTTGGATCATTTTCCTTATCGGCTTCCCGAGCTTTATTGCCGAAGTGGGCATGTCTGTATTTACGGTAGCTCATAACGTCGTATTGGAAGGATTGGTCGGCACAACGGGAGTCGCGGCCTTTTCCACATTAAGTTATCTGCACGGTGTAATGCTGATGGCTTTTCTGGGACTGGGTTCAGCTATTCAGCCTATAATCAGTTATTATCACGGGGCAAAGCAGGAAGAGCGAAAACGCCATACGGTACGGATTGCCACCAAGACCGCTTTGGGGATCGGAGTCGGACTGCTGCTCATTACTCAGCTTTGGGCAGCGCCAATCGTCAGCATTTTCGGTGACTTCCCGCAGGAAGTAACGGATCTTGCCGTAAACGGGCTTAAAGTCTTTTCGATCGCATACTTGTTTGTAGGCATTAACTTCGTGATGATGACTTACTTACAATCGATCAATCATGTCAAGATGGCAATTTGGGCTACGGCAGCCAGGGAGATTATCCTGATGCTGATTTTCCTTGTCGTACTGCCACCGTTCTTTGGGATTCATGGAGTATGGATCGCTGTTCCTCTGTCGGAAGGTATCGTGCTGCTTACGATCTATTTTTACTATAAAAAATACTTTGTTCATAAAAGATTTGGTACAGGGGAGATAACAAAGGAGTTGTCCAAGTGACAAAAAAGCAGATTCAGAGCGAAGAGTCCAAAAAGAGGTTTGCCGAAGCGGCAAGGGTTCTCTTTGCTCAAAAGGGTTATAAGGGCACAACGATTGAAGACATCGTGAGGCTTGCAGGAGGAAGCAAAGGCAATCTTTATTATCATTTCACCAATAAAGAAGGCCTGTTAATATACTTGTTGGAGGAATTGAACCAGGAATTCAATTTGCAATGGGAAGAAAAAGCGAACCAGTATACAAATATTGAAGATACTTTGTATGCCCTGGCTGAGCGTCTGCTCGATAGCGATTTGATTCACCCCGTGACAAAGTCAGCGGAGGAGTTTTTTGACGATGAATGGAACAACAGCGAAGTAAAAAGAATGATTGAGGCTCATGTCACCAATCATATTGCGTTCAGCCGAAGTATACTGGAGAAGTCCATGGAAAAGGGAGAATTGGCGCCGGACGACTCGCATATGCTGGCCATCATTTTGGAAGCCTTATTCGAGGGATTAGGCAATATGTCGAGGTATTGCCCCGGAGCAACTTTAACACTCTATCGCAAAGCTATCCATATTTTGCTCCATGGTATGAAATTCGTTAAATAAGCAAATAGATTCTTGGAGGAATTAATTTAATGGAAGTTCAATTTGAAAAAGAAACCGTCGGTCGTGTGAACAAATCGACGATTCGCTATTTATACAGGCTGCTGAGCGCGACCGGTATGCCAAAAAAGATGCTGGGCACAGCCGCGCTGCTGAGCATTGTTTCTTCGCTAACCGGTCTAGTTTGGCCGGTCATGACGGGAAACTTCATTGATCAATTTACCACTGGAGGAGTTAAAGGAGGGCTGATCGCCCTTTTGATAGGTATTTTCCTCATGGAAGCCCTGACTTCGGGTGTATCTTACTACATGTTGGCTTACGCTGGAAATCGAACGGTTACAATGCTGCGAAAACGGCTGTGGAGTAAGACACTATCTTTGCCGATCCATTTCTTTGATCGGTATCGGTCAGCGGATGTGATGAGCCGGATTAGCAACGATACCGACGAGATCCGGACACTGATTACCGAACATTTGATCTCTTTTTTCTCCAACTTGTTAACGGTCATCGGTGCACTGGCTATTCTGTTGTGGTTGGATTGGCGATTAACCCTAGTGGTTCTGCTTGCCGCCCCGCTCGGTGCGGCCATCATTATGCCGATCGGAAGCAAAATGTATGACATTTCCATGAAAATGTATGACCAATTGGCACAGTTTGCCTCCGTTCTAACTCAGGTTATTGGGGAAATCCGATTGGTGAAGTATTCGAATGCCGAAAAGCGCGAGGAAACAAGCGGATTCGAAAAAGTGGATAATCTTTTCCGGCTCAGTATGAAGGAATCGAAGATTTATGCGGTTCTTTCCCCGCTTATGTCTATGATCATGGTCGTGCTTCTCACTGCTGTCGTGGCTTACGGAGGCATGCGCGTTTCTTCTGGTGCATTAAGCACGGGCGTTCTCGTTTCATTTGTATTACTTATGTTCCAAGTTATACTTCCAATTAACACATTTGCTACTTTCTATTCTCATCTGCAGAAGGTGTCAGGAGCAGCCGATAGGTTGAAGCCTATTCTCGAAGCGGAAGTCGAACAAGAAGCGAAAGGTCTCACAATGCCTGACGACAAGCACGACCTCGTGTTTCGCGATGTGAGTTTCGCTTATTCTTATGAACAGCCGATACTTAAGCAAATCGAACTATCTCTGCGTGCCGGACAGGTCACTGCGCTTGTCGGCCCGAGTGGGAGCGGTAAGACGACTGTTTTCTCGTTAATTGAACGGTTTTACCCACCCTCCAAAGGATTGATTACTTACGGCAACCAACCGATCGATGACTTCGATATCGTATCTTTTCGGAGTAAGATCGGTTACGTCTCTCAGGAAAGCCCTCTCGTTCATGGAACGATCCGGGACAACATTGTCTACGGCCGAACGGATCCTGTAACGGAAGAAGAAATGATTGAAGCAAGCAAATTGGCCTATGCCCATCACTTCATCAGTTCGTTACCGAAAGGATACGATACAGAGGTCGGCGAAAGAGGGATTCGGCTGTCGGGCGGCCAAAAGCAGCGTATTGCCATAGCCCGTGCTCTGCTTCGCAATCCAGACATTTTGTTGCTGGACGAAGCGACTGCCAGCCTGGACAGCGATTCTGAACATGAAGTTCAGAAGGCATTGCAGCATTTGATGAGTGATTGCACGACGGTGGTTATTGCACACCGGCTCTCGACAATAACGAACGCCGATCAGATCGTTGTTCTTGAATTCGGACAGATTACCGGCACGGGACGTCACCATGAACTTCTTGAAACACATTCCTCCTATGCGGAGTGGACAAAAAAACAGTTCCGGCACAATCCGTCAATTTCCGTGTCTCCCGGTGAAATATAGTTCCGTGAATAAAATCTTCAAGTCACATGAGTCCCCAGATGCATCAGTTTCTATTAAAACCATCTGTCGCCGACGCGAGTCATAACAAACTGAATATTCAGTATGTATTGATAAATGTCTTTATATTCTGTGTACTTTACAGTAATCTGCTATGAAGCCTCGGCTTCCAAAACACAGTGTTCCAATGAAGAAATAGCACTTATTAGACCATAACATATTATAGGAGCGTTTCGATGTTAATAATAATCGGTTTTAGCGTTGTTTTAATTACGGGAATTAGCCTGATATTCTGGTGGGTAAATAGAATATCGAAAGAATAAAAATTTTCAGATCTTTCACCTAATTAAACAGTACAAACAATAACTTTTTTATACACTCGACGAAACCTACCACCGGTTACTTATGCCAGGCACCGACTAGGGCCTATAGATCGTAACGATACAAGCATCACTGTCCGAATAGTTCAACGAGTCACTGCAGAAGATGATTACAATGTTAAAGTTGAGAAATGGAAGTTTAACTTTGAGGGGAACAGATAAAAATAAATCAGTTATGGATGTACCTAAATCAACACAATATTTTGATCGCCATACTTTGTTCCCTCGAACAAGTTTTGGGGAATGACTGAAGAGAAACCCGGTATTCCCGGCTTTTTTGTTTTTTTTCTAGATTGATCGAATAATGTGGACCTTACAACAATCCACTTCAACTACAGTTACTGTAACCCTAAAAATACAATGAGTTATCGGTTTGTATGTATCATTGTACTGGATCATCTGGATTAAAAGGTGCAACTAGGGCTTTTACCCGCAAAAGAGGGCCATCTTCAATCTATTTTTATCGAGCGGAACTCGCACCCTCTAGTTTATTATTTGCTAGATCAACCACAGTTAGTAATTTCTTTGCTTGATCTACAGAGACGCATATTTTACCTGGGTTCCAGCCAACGCTTGGAAAAATATTTCTCTATGTAACTGAAGATGAACTGAATGGTCCTATAACATTGCCGGGTAGAAAAAGTTACGATGGTCCTGATAGTAGAATAAAGCGATAGGGCCGTCCCAAAAGGAGGGCCCTATCACTTGTCTATAGGTAGAGCGAAGAGGTGTATCATGAACATATGGTAAGGCGAAGAATACTGATTAAGCTGGTGTATCAGTTTACAAAGGTGATCAGTTGTATATCTTACGTTTAACTGAGAAACCACATGAATACATAGACAAGATACAGGGTGGAGTTGATTGGATTTATTATTTGGTAAAGAACGGTGTACATGCATCACTGACAATCAAAACAAGGGATAATCAATTAACGGCAATTTACTATGATGAAGATAATTTCTATTGCAACAGCTTTTCATACGGCTACTGGTCGTTTTTTTGATAAAACGATGATCAATATTGGGGACCAAAAGTATAGCGTCTTTATTGGGGCCTTTGCTAAGGTAGAAGGCGACTTAAGCGAAATTCAGTGGTTTCATACGGATCGTGGAGGTGAATTTATTAACCAGACGATGGATGAGTTATTAGAGGCGTTTAACATTAATCGGTCTTTGAGTATAATAGGCTGTCCTTATAACAACGCCGTAGCTGAAGCAACCTACAAATTGATGAAAACAGAGTTCGTTTGATATGTAAATATGGTACTTGTTCAGCCTCGGGAGCACCTAGCATGATTACAATTATTTTTTCTCATCTATTCAGTCGAAGTATACAAAGATCAATGTACTCTTATTTTTAGTTATAAAAAATACTCCCTTCTATTTGGGAACAACGCAGATAAAAGAGAGTGTTTGGGGATCTTTTATTGTTGCAGGTGTTTTGGATGTTACGTCATACACGATACGGTTCAGCGCACTGTCTGTAACGGCAAGTTTAATTGACTATGTTTCATTTCTGTAGAAAATGATGCGTTAATTCGTTCACAATATCCGCATGTTCCATAGTCAGTGCATGGCTTGCACCGGCGATTATATGGACCTCAAGATTGGGAATTAAGCTTTTCGCGTTTGCTATTGCCTTATTAGCTGGATATATTACCTCTTTGTCTCCTATTAGGAGCAATGTAGGAGTGTTGAAAATATGAAATTCCTTTTAGAAAATACGGAGGGCATAACCAGTAGAAGCGGTTGGGTTGAGAACTGCTCACGAATCATTCACAGAGGAACTCTCGCACTTGGTTTGACAATCAAGTCGATAATAATAGTTGAGTGGTGGAGTAAAATATGATATTTTATATAGAACGAATGTTCAGTATTATAAAAAACAAACGCACATTGCACGTTGTAGGTTCAGGAAACCAACTTCAGAAGTAGTTACGTATTTCAATTTCATAATACAGAATGAACATTCAGTCTAATAAATTAAGAGGTGAGTAACAAATGGATACAAATAAAACTCATTTGCCGAATATAGGAGTGAAATTCACTTTCCTTACATCCGCTGGTGCGAAATTGATTATCACACATCTAAATGATGGGACTGTTGAACTGTACAAGATTGATCCTGTTAAAAAAGCTGCAACATTTTTATTTGAATTTTCCGAGAAAGAAGCAAGAGGGGTTGCTGCAATAATGTTAGGAGTTCCTTATTAGGTTGAAGATTTAAATGCAATAAATGAGCTAATAAGAACGTCAATTCATAAATTCTTTCTTATATACTGGGCTTCATTTGAAGATCAGCTAATTCTCTGAAAAAGTTAATCTTTCGGTAAAAAAACAATTATTTACGGATCCTTCTTGTTAAATTGATCTAGTTTTCATAAATTTGTAACTTTGAATCGGCTTTCAATACAACAAACTCACTCAGGTGATAATTTTATTGTACAAAAGTATAAATTGGAGGGTTTTTAAATGCACACTTACAAGAAAAAACTCGAGGGAATAGGTGAATACTATCAAATTGAGACGGTGTATGGAGATACACTGGTCTTGGTTAAGTTTCTAGATGGAACCCAAGAATTGTTTATCCATAGTGGAGGAAAAATATTAACTTCTATTGTTTTTGTGAAGGAGGAGGTGAAACTGATATCCAACTTACTATTAATTAATGTTTAAATATGCGCACTAAAAATCTTGACGCTCCCACCTTTCTTATCTATTATTTCCTCCGGAACATAGATGACCACTTCAGTTCTCTCAATTGTTATTTTGATATTCTTTTGTTTGGGTAGTAAATAGATACGTCTTTTTATTTTCAATAGTTCCGATACCGTGCAACGGGTAAAAAAATAAATTGATTTTTTTGCTTCATCTAACTTATCTCCTGAAACAGTAACGACCTTTTAAGTTTGTTGTTCGCGAGGATATGGGAATACATTAATATACTGGACGTTCGGTCTAAGTTATAATTAGATCATTTATTGAAGCAATTAATGACTTCAAATATTGTTAGTCTCTTCGAAAAGCTTAAAAATCCTTCAAAACCAATAGGATGCTATTTTCGTCCTATTGGTTTTGAAGGTCATTTTTATAATACGATGAATGGTGAATTGCCAAAATAAATAATATATTATGCTTGAACCAAGGAAGATACTAGAAACGAGGGGGAATGGCCAGAATATAGGGGTAATAGGTTACTTTTTAAGTGTGGTTGTGCCAAAAAGAAAAATATCTATTGCCTTCTTATACAGAAGTAGTGTTTCTTCTAAGTTAAGCTCCCTACATGTTTCACTGAGTCCATACAGTAAGCCACTTAGTATTTTAGCCATATCCGAACTATCAGCATTAATTAATTCCTTTGACTCAATACCTTCAATAATTATTTTTTTTGCTGATTCCATTTGGAAATTTAATGATTCGTTAAGCTGTTCTAATACTCCCTTATCGTAAGATTCTGAACTATAAAATTCATTGAAAATACTAGTAAGCGGATGATTTAATTCGCTAATAACCATGTGTTCTGCAAGTCCATATAAATTCTCAGTAACCGAATGGAATTGAAATTTCTTTTGTTCCCATTCATGTTCTGACTCTAATTGCCAATCTTTTAGAATCTCTAGAAATAATCCTTCTTTACTTTTAAAATGATAATATATATTACCCTTGCTATTTCCAGTTGCTCTAGATATGTCCTCGATCGAAGTTGCAGAATAACCCTTTTGAATAAACAGTTCCTTTGATGCTTCAATTATCCGCCTCTTCGTTTGGTTGGTTTGTAGTTGCTTCTTATTCATATTTTATCACTCCATATTAAGATGATGATACCTTAAATGTTATTGTTTCATTTAACAAGTTGTACTCAATATATTCAATTCAAACTGAACATCTGTTCTAAATCGTAGCATATAGATTTTTAATAAACAATATAAATCAGCTGGTAGTACAGAAGAACTTGGAAAAACAGCTGGGAAGGATATTGTAAGATTTAAAAACACGTATCCATCTTTTTACTCACATTGGAAGTTGTTAAAGATAAGTTGCTTGAACATTATGGATTAGCATTAGAAGCCTTGGCGCAAATGAAGAAGACACAATTCTTTTGAGTGAAATTGCGAATTTTATTGTAATGAGAAATACGTAGGAGATGTGCATTATTTCTACGCCTTCATCATAGACGATGAGTCATTTCTGTTTTTAAGGGAATTAAGTGTCGAGGGACAACAAACGGAGCCAGTGTACACTGAAAAGCGCTTAAGTCATTATTGAATAAAAACGACGATGAATCCCTAACAAAAGAGGATTTAGAGTCACTGACCGACGTTCCTTTATCGGGTAAAGGAATTAAGAGTTTGCAGGGTTTGGAGTATGCAGTCAATGTGACGAAGCTCTCTTTAAGCAGAAATCAAATTGCTGATATTTCACCTCTATCCGATGCTGTAAATTTGACGACTTTGGATTTGAGTGGCAATCAAATTGAGGATATTAAGCCGCTCAGGAAGTTAACGAAGTTGACAGATTTATCGGTATCTAGCAACCAATTCAATGATCTTTCCGCGCTAGCGAGACGCTAGCAGGATTGGTTAATCTTTGGAGACTCAATGCTGCGAATAATAACATCAAAGATCTTGCTCCGTTATCTAAAATTAACTAACTTACTTTCTCTGGATTTATCAACTAACCAGATCTATGATTTGGAGCCATTGAGAAATCTTCAAAGTTTGGCTTACCTCTATTTGAACAACAAACGAGTCTGGGATTTAGAGCCGATTCAACAACGTAGTTTTTTTCCGTATTATGAAACGGGTGCATTCATTGAACCACTTGCGCTGCAAAATAACTATTTAGATTTAAGCAAGGGATCGAAAACATATAAATTATTTGTGAAACTGGCAGGAAATGAGTTGCCTAGCCGTCAGCGTAAGACACAGCGCTTAGTGATCGGCAGCACGACAGCTTATGTGGGAGAAAGTGCATATCGTATTACCGCAGCGCCATTTATCCAGACAGGACGTACCTATGTGCCGATCCGTTTCATCTCCGAGAAGCTTGGGGCAACCGTGAATTGGAACCAGAGCACCAAAGAGGTAACGATTCAGAAGGATAGTAAAACGATTCGTTGGGCTGTAGGGAACAGGCAGGTAAAAGTAAAATAATGAAATTACAGAATATTACTTGAAGATAAGGACGCAATGACCATGCTTCAAAACAAGAGTAAATTATGCAGACCATCATTAAACTAACTTAAAAACGAGAGCTCATAAAACCAAGGAAGCAGCTGATCAATATGATCGGCTGCTTTTGTTCAACTAACGGGGAGGTTAGTTTCGTATTTCCACCCTCAGACAAAGGAAGTTGTTCTACTTTAGAGATCAGACTCTGCAACAGATTTTCCAAGTTATTCAGTCCTTTTATAAAGATTTTCACCAACAGCTTTGTACGAATGCTTTAAACCCAAATTAATGGTGTTGTAGTACTTTTTACTTGCTGTTTAGCATGTTCTAATTCTTCGGCTATAATTCCAATACCTTCTTCAATTTCTTGTTCCGATGTGCGCATGATGCCAAGACGCAAAAGGTTTTTTTTAGGGAAATGAGGAAGGAATTGTTCTTCTGTGGAGAAGACATCCACACCTCGACTGGCTAATCGATTAATCAGTTCCCTTGTATTGAAATCCGGAACAGCAATTGCCGCGAATACCCCTCCAGCAAATTCAATTGAACAGCGATATTCTACAGGGAGTAAACTTCGTACAGATTCTCTTAACTGATTCATTCGTTGATTACATGGCTTTCATTTGCTTGGCATGGTGGTCATACATTCCGGACTTGATATAAATCTCAAGTACACCTTGAGATAGTACAGAGGTACTTAGATCCGCCGTTTGCTTGTGCAACCGAAGCAGTGGTATTAAAGCATGCGGTATTGTTGCAGCAGCAAGTCGTAATCCAGGCAGCATGACTTTGGAAAAACTCCGAAGGTAGATAACATGGCTGGCACAACCATACGACCAGATAGGATCTTCTTTTGAGTTGGTTTCCAAATCAGCTAGATAGTCATCCTCCACGATATAGACGTCATAAGCTTTCGCCAGTTCCGCTAGTCGCTGCTTTTCTTCGGCTGTATATGATGTACCTAACGGATTATGGAAACGTGGAATGGTATAAAAAAACTTGATCATATTACTTTGAAAATAGCGTTCCAAAGCTGCCCAATCAATTCCCTTAGGCGTTCTTTCAATTCCGATTACGTTTTGGTTTTGTGCCTTTAAGGCAGAGAGCATTCCCCAGTAGGTTGGTTGTTCAACCAAAATGTTTGCCTTCCCGTTGGGGAAAGGCATCCCAGCCAGAAGATGAAGTGCTTGTTGAGCTCCAGAGAATACAAATAAGTGCTGTTCCGAAGTAAAGACTTGTTGCTGGTGAAACAGTCTTACAATTTCTTGACGTAGAGAAAGCAGTCCCTGCGGATCGGTATAAGTAAAAATAGATACTTCGAATAGTTCCATGGCTTTGTTTAAACATTGTCGAAGGTCCATTTGAGGTACAGATGTAGGGTCAGGTGCTGCAGCAGCAAAATCTATTCGCTTTTTCTCTATTAAGGGTAATAGCACTTCTTGCGCGACAACAAAGTAACCACTCTTAGGTCTTGAATAAATCAGAAATTCCTTTTCAAGTTCTTGGTACACACTGATTATGGTGTTAAGACTGCATTCATATTTTTGGCTCTGTTTCCGGATAGAAGGTAATCGCTGACCAGGTTTTAAAAGCCCATTGACGATATTCGATCGTATATCTTGTTTAATGATATCTTTTTTAGTTGTCATACCAGTACCTCTCTTTGTTCTGATAATCTGTACCCTTACAGATAAGGATTATCACAATATACACCATGTTTTGTACCTATTATAATTCAAAATATCAGTCAATTCGAGGAGAACAGAATGAAAAAAACAACAAGTGGTTGGATCAATGGATTCTTAGGTGTGCTGATATTCAGTGGTTCTCTACCGGCAACACGTTTAGCCGTTACGGATTTTGATCCTTTATTTCTCACCGTTTCTCGTGCAGCAATTGCTGGGATTTTGGCTGCTATATGCCTTCTCTTATTCAAGCAAAAAGTTCCTGTTCGAAGAGATATTCTCCCACTCATTCTTGTAGCTCTTTGTGTTGTAGTGGGGTTCCCGATGCTGACAGGACTAGCTCTACAATATGTCACATCCGCTCATGCCATTATCTATGTTGGTCTATTGCCTCTCTCTACAGCTATTTTTGGAGTATTACGAGGGGGAGAACATCCGCGGCCAATTTTTTGGGTGTTATCAGCTTTAGGGAGTTTTTTGGTAGTAGGGTTTGCTTTGTTAGGCGGGGAAGCCTCTTCTCCAGTAGGGGATGGACTTATGTTGGCATCAATTGTTGTGTGTGGTTACGGTTATGCGGAAGGCGCACGTCTTTCTAGGAGTTTAGGGGGCTGGAAAGTCATTTCCTGGGCATTGACCATATCGCTCCCAGTCATGTTGTTACTCTCATTTCTTTATATACCGCAATCTTGGGGGAATATCCGCGTTTCTTCATTCATAAGTCTTGCATATGTATCGCTTTTTAGTATGTATATTGGCTTCGTATTCTGGTATCGTGGCCTTGCACAAGGGGGAATAGTAGGAGTTGGACAGTTACAACTTCTCCAGCCATTCTTTGGCTTGTTACTCTCAGCTCTTATTTTACATGAGTCAGTTGGATGGCCCAACTTTGTTGTAAACATTGGTGTCGTATTGTGCGTAACATTCGCTAAAAGGTTAGCATCCAGAGCGTGATGAAGATTATAACGGTCAGGTCGATTGATTAAACTAACGGGAAACGTTAGTTTTAAACTGTAACTAAGCAGCCTTCCAGCAGAACGGCTGCTTTTTTTTGATTGAACTCCCCCCATGCTTTCAAAAAAAACATTTTCTCTCATGAGTTCTAAAAATTTGCTTCTATATCATCTATCTTTGATGTCCACTTGTTTCAGGAAATTGATGAGAAAATATACGTCGGTGAATCAAAGCGGAAGATAAGCTACGGACGAGAAGAGCCAAATATGTACAACAAGTTCAACTGTTATTGGTACTTACCTAATCACCAATTGGACAACTAAAACAAATAAAGTTATTTACAATACAGTAGATTCATGATAGACTGACGAACGTTCGGTAGGAGGGGTTAGATGATAACAGAAGACAGAATAAGGGAAGTAGCACTTCGTAGTTTCACACTAAATGGGTATAGAGGTACATCACTTGCAGATATTTCATCTGAAGTGGGAATTAAGAAGCAGTCCATTTATCACTATTTCAAAAGCAAGGATGATTTATTTATTTCAATGTTCCTCCTTGCAGCTCAGAAAGAATTACAATTCGTTGAAAATTATTTGTCAGGAGAGGAAGACTTTTCTTTAGAAAATGTACTGTACGGTTTTTTAAACGATTATAAACAACGGTATACAGAGGTTGCAGATACAAAATTCTTTTTTAAAATAGCATTTTTTCCACCAGAACATCTACATGACACCATTGTTGAGTACAGCGGACAATATCTAAACCGAATTGCACATTTGTTAGAAGACGTGTTCAATAAAGGAGCAAGTACAGGACAGATCAGTAAAGATGTTTCTGTGAAACACGCAACTAGAGCTTTTGAAGCAGTGCTGGATGCGATGTTTGTTGAGATGTTATATAGCGGGATGGAAAGCTCCATAAAAAGGCTGGATGCATCATGGTACGTCTTTTGGCGAGGAATTAAATCATAGAGGAGAATCAGAAAAAATGAATCGAAGTTGGTTACTTATCATTATTGGTGTCGTGTTTGAAGTGATTTGGGTGATTGGATTTAAGCATTCAGAAAACTGGATTGATTGGACCATAACTGTCTTATCACTGATCATATCATTTACTTTGGTTATTATTGCATCGGCTAAACTTCCAGTTGGTACGGTGTACGCAGTATTTACTGGTCTTGGTACCGTAGGGACTGTATTTACTGGAATGATTATTTTTGAAGAACCAGTCCAAATTCTGAAATTATTATTCATCGTTTTATTATTATGTGGTGTAATTGGCCTAAAACTGGTAGGTAGTTCTTCACCGTCCACGGAGGTAAGCAAATAATGGCTTGGATATTTTTGATTATCGCTGGTCTTTTAGAAATTGTAGGCGTACTAGGAATGAATCGTATTAAGCGTGACAAGGATTTAAAAGCATATATGATTTTTGTTGTTGGGATTGTCCTAAGTTTCGTATTTCTTAGTTTAGCCATGAGAGAACTGCCTATGGGCACAGCGTATGCGATTTGGACAGGTATTGGTACTTCTGGAGGAGCTTTAGTTGGTATGATCTTCTTTGGGGAATCTAAAAACTGGCTACGAGTACTGTTTATCGCAATGATACTATGCTCGGCAGTAGGACTGAAATTGATTTCTTAAAATTGAGCGTTGAAACGTTCAAATCGAAGTCAGGTTGCTTTGCTGATGAAGATTGCAGCAGCAATTTTTTTATGGTATTATCGTTAGATAACTAACGTTAGCTATCTAACGATATATTCTGTGAGGAGATGAGTGCAATCCATTCATTTAATGATAAAGGTGAGTTGCTTCCTGAAGAGGTAGATACCATTAACCATTTCACAAAGCTTCCTATCGGTGCACTAAATCTTGAAGCCATCGCAGCCGTGACCAATTTGTATCGCTCTGCTCAAGGACTTAAGAATAAAATGGAACAAGAAGTATTATCAGAGCACGGCCTATCATGGACTGCTTTCTCCATGCTATATGATTTGTGGATTTGGGAAGCTATTGAGACTAGAAAAATTGCTGAGTCGTTAGGTGTATCCAAAGCAACAGTAAGTAATATCACCACAACACTTGAGCGCAAAGAACTGTGCTTTCGAAAAAGTGAAGCAAAAGACAGAAGATTAACGTCTGTAGTTTTAACTGAAAAAGGAAAGCAAGTCATGGAGGCACTCTACCCAAAATTTCATCAAAAAGAAATTGAAATAGTCTCTTCTCTAACCTCTAACGAACAACAGTTTTTAGCAGAAATTTTAAGAAAAGTTATTAAGACTAATCACTTTTAAAAAAAACGAAATAACCAATGCTATGATGGGAATCCAGTAGTTGTTATCTCCCTGGATCAGAGAGTCGGTGGTTGGTGCGAATCGACGCAAAGATAACGCGAATTACACTCCCGGAGCATTCTTTATGAGATAAATCATAAAGACGGGCGAGCCGTTATCTCGATAAGTGGAAGGAAACAGTCCTTCAACAAGGGTGGTACCGCGTGAAAACACCACGTCCCTTTTTAGGGGATTGTGGTGTTTTATAATATCTATTTTTGGAGGAATGAGCAATGAATGATCTTATGAATCAACTGACCAATGTGCAGTTAGAAGATGTTGAAAGACAAATGGAAGAGTACATGCAAGGTGTTGAGGACATTATCCCCACGGAAGAGTTGGAACTTAAGGTTGCAACATCAGTTCTGGAGAATAGGCCACTAAAAATAAAATTAGGATTGGATCCATCGGCACCAGATGTTCATCTGGGTCATACGGTTGTGTTAAAAAAGCTACGGCAATTTCAGCAAAACGGGCATCAAATTCAACTGTTGATCGGAGATTTTACAGGAAAAATAGGAGACCCTACAGGTAAATCGGTTGCCAGAAAACCTCTGACAGATGAAGAAGTCAAACATAACGCTAAAACCTATTTTGAGCAATTCGGAAAAGTACTTGATATGAATAAAGTTGATCTGCATTACAACTCCACATGGTTGACAAAATTGAATTTTGAGGACGTTATTCAGTTAGCAGGTAAAATTACTGTAGCACGCCTCATGGAAAGAGATGATTTTGAAGAACGGATTGCTATGGGAAAGCCTATTTCACTACATGAATTCTTTTACCCTTTAATGCAGGGTTACGATTCAGTTGCCTTGGAGTGTGATATCGAGCTTGGCGGTACAGATCAGTACTTTAATGTGCTCATGGGAAGACATTTTCAAGAAAAGTTCGGTAAAGAGAAACAAGTGGCTATTCTAATGCCGTTGTTAGAAGGTTTAGACGGAGTAGAAAAAATGTCCAAGTCCAAGAAAAACTACATTGGAATTGATGAGACAGCCGAAGAAATGTACGGAAAAACAATGTCTCTACCTGATCAATTAATGAAAAAATACTTTGAATTGGTAACAGACCTTCCAACTGAACAAATTAGAGCAATTCAAGAGGATCTGGATTCCGGGAACCTGCATCCTAGAGATGCAAAAATGTTTTTAGCTAAGACAATTGTTCAAATGTATCATGGAGGGTCTTCAGCTGATAAAGCTGAACAACATTTTGTATCTGTTTTTCAACAAGGAATAATACCCGAAAACATTGAAGAAGTACAATGGACGGGAGCCACAATGATTACAATTGTCGAATTATTGGTTAGACTGCGACTGTTAGCATCCAAAAGTGAAGCACGCAGAATGATTGAGAATAAGGGCGTGAAAGTAAATGATTCACGAATAGAAGATACTCAATCAGAAGTTTTAATAACAGATGGATTAATTGTGCAAGTAGGTAAACGAAAAATGATAAAAATCAGATTGAACTAAGGGTTTATCTATTGTCCTAAAATTATATTCTCAGACATGTTGAGAAGTGGCTCGATGAACAAGAGACAAAGCACCACCTTGGATTTGAAACTGGCAAACTCGACCGGCCTATACAATTTTGTATCTCATAATTATAAGCAATATCAATAGAAATAGCCTACGGTTACTTTGTGAGTGAGATTAAGCTAACGGGAAACGATAGCTCAATAAATTCAAGTGAAGTCAATCGTGTAATAGTGGTTGGCTTCTTTGACTTTAAAGATTTCATTTAAACTTTCTCTAACTCAAATTGTACATTTTGAATCCCGCAACCGATATTTTTAGTGATTTTTGTTTGCCATGAGTCGAAATTGGAAGCTGCCGTGAGTCCCCATTAGGATGACTTCTCATTAAACTAACCGGCAGGTTTAGTTTAATTTAAAAGATTGTGATTAGGGTAGTTCCAGTAACACATGTTCAAGAAATAGTAATATAAATGTTTACAATTATCTTTAATTCGTGTTATACTGACGAACGTTCGTAAGTAAGGCTCGAATGGACAAATTCAATTTAACTTTAAATCAGGAGCTAGGAAAACAAAATGAATCGTAGATGATACTTTGTTCGGCAGTAGGTTTAAAGTTAATACCATTGTTTCTTTAAGAAGCGAATTATCCTTTTAGTTATTTGCTAAATTATACTTGTTCATTTTTCTCGAAGATTGTATATTTGTATACAAATACTTACGAACGTTCGTTAATACGAGGGGGATATAATGAAAGCAAATGAAATAAAACAAAGTGCTTTAGTTCAGTTTGTTAATAAAGGTTATGAAGCTACTTCGTTAGATGATATTGTTGCAGATATAGGAATTAAAAAACAGTCGGTTTATTCGCATTTTAAACATAAGGAGGATATTTTTCTTCAAGTTATAAAAGATACAGTCAATGTGGAGATAGTATTTATAAACCGGTTCTTTGAAGAGCATAAGCAGTATGATTTGAAAGTAGCTCTATTCCAGTTGTTGACCAAATACAAAGAAAGATACTTACTGCAAGAAGAACAAAATATAAAATTTCTTTTACGCATGGCCTTTATGCCACCATTTCATTTGCAGGATATTGTAATGAATCATTTTTACCTATATAACCAAGAGCTAGGATCTAAATTGAAAGAAGTTTTCCTGAAAGCTAAAACTGATGGTATTAATGTTACTGCTGAAGATGGAGCGATTTCTTTTCTGAATTTTTTAGATGGAATTCTGGTTGAATTAATTTATTCGGATTCAAATATTACTAAATTTGAATCAAGACTGAATATCTCGTGGGAGATTTACTGGCGAGGAATTTCAAGGTAACTTAAGAAGATGTCCATACAAGCGAAACAAACTTAACTGGCTAAGTTGTATGGGCATCCTAAGTAATAAAAAATTTTTTTAGTTCAAAACTTACGAACGTTCGTAAGTGCGAGTATCGAATTTACATGTTGCTTAACACTTTGTTAACAAAATGATAGCTAACAAGCTCTATAAGTTCTTTGAGGGGGGGATTACTATAAGGTAATGCTAGTGAAACTTTTAATTACTTAATCAGCATCATCTAAAAATTTATTTATAACTAGGAGGAGTTATTTTTATGGGTAAATTGGATGGAAAAGTAGCAATTATTACGGGTGCAGCACGAGGACAGGGAGAAGCACATGTACGTTTATTTGTTGAAGAAGGTGCGAAGGTTGTATTCTCGGATATTCTTGTCAATGAAGGAGAAGCACTTGCAAAAGAATTAGGTGACAATGTGAGGTTCATTAAGCATGATATTTCAAATGCTGATGATTGGAATCGAGTAGTGGAATTGGCGGAGTCTGCATTTGGTCCGGCAAACATTCTGGTAAATAATGCCGGTGTCGATTTATTCCGCAAAATTGAAGATATTACAGAAGAAGAGTATAACAGAGTCATCAAAATCAATCAGGTTGGTCCTTTTCTGGGTATGAAAGCTGTATTGTCTTCCATGAAAAAAGCCGGAAGCGGCTCGATTGTAAATATTTCTTCCATTAACGGATTGCGCGGGGAATATGGATTTGTCGCATATGATTCTTCTAAATTCGCTCTTACTGGTATGACAAAAACGGCTGCACAAGAATTTGCTGAATACAATATTCGTGTAAACTCTGTACACCCAGGGCCAATCAGAACACCAATGATTGAATCACAGGATGAAATTTCAGGTTTTATTGACGGGTTGTCCGTTCCTTTGAATAGAGTGGGTGAACCAAAAGAAGTTTCTAAACTCGTTTTATTTGTAGCTTCTGATGATGCTAGTTATTCAACTGGATCTGAATTTGTTATTGATGGCGGAATCACTGCTTCCAACTAAATTATAGTTATGGCTTCAGGATTATTGATACTAAGCAACTCATTAATTTGTCAGAGAGGTGTGCTAAATATGGATTATGTAACTTTGAACAATGGAGTAAAAATGCCGCAGCTTGGGTTTGGGGTATTTCAAGTAGGCAATCAAGAAACGACTGAAGCTGTTTCAGCTGCACTAAAGATCGGCTATACAAGTATTGATACAGCTATGATCTATCAAAATGAAGAAGGCGTAAGAGAAGCTGTCAAGAATGAAGACAGAGAAAATTTATTTATTACAACAAAAGTCTGGAACACAGACCATGGATACGAGAAGACACTTGCTGCTTTTGAAAGTAGCCTGGAACGCCTAGGACTTGACTATATTGATCTGTACTTAATACATTGGCCAACTCCAAGGTATGATGAATACATTGATTCTTATAAAGCTTTGGAAAAGCTTTATAAAGATGGTCGTGTTAAAGCAATTGGGGTATGCAATTTTGAAATTGAACACCTCGAACGGTTACTGGCTGAAACAGAAATTCCACCAGTGCTTAACCAGGTCGAGTGTCATCCATATTTGGCTCAAAATGAGTTGAAAGATTTTTGCCGTAAACATAATATATATGTCGAAGCTTGGAGTCCTCTTGAAAGAGGAGGAAATGTGCTTAAAGATCAAACCATTACAAAGATTGCAGAGAAATATGGCAAGAGTCCAGCTCAAGTCATATTACGCTGGCACTTACAGAATCAAACAATTGTAATTCCAAAAACAGTTACACCTTCCCGCATGGAAGAGAATATTCAGGTATTTGACTTTGAGCTTTCTCATGAAGATATGGAGGCCATTGATAAATTAGATTCCGGAAGTAGAACTGGTCCTCATCCAAATGAAATGAATGTGCGTTAATCTCGTTTTAGGAGGAAACCATTATGAAAATAGAACATGTGGGGATCATGGTCAATAATATGAACGAGTCTTTGGCGTTCTAATATTCTCGGTTTAAAATTAAGGCAAAGAGAATGGTTGAATGAAACGGTTGAGCTTGCCTTTCTATTCTTCCCAGAGCAGCCAAGTGTAGAGATTGAACTTGTATACGGCGGCCCTGTAGAAAACGAAGGGATCGTAAACCACCTGGCTTTTACAGTGAATAACATCGAATCTGAAATTTTGCGATTAAAAGAAGCTGGTATTCAATTAATAAATGAAGAACCTCAAATTATTTTAAAAGGTACTGTTAAAATCGCCTTTTTCCAAGGTCCTAATGGGGAAAAGTTGGAATTGGTAGAGGGATAAGTGAGAGTTTAATATAGGTGCATTAATAAAGTAGAGATCTACTTATAACTAAGTTAATAAAGAACGTTTGAGGACTTACATATGTTAAGTCCTCTTCTTTAATTAGGTTTTTAATATTTGTTAAACCTTCCACTTGATTAACGGTCGGTTTATGTTGGAGAAGAGAAGAAACTACGGAAAATAGCGGTCTATTTACTACGTAGTACAACGATACTATTCAGTAGTACTGATCTTCCGCAATAAAGCGCGATTGTTGGGGAGTAATCCTAATAAATAGGCTGTTACATATTAGTCATGTGTAATATGTCAATCAGCCTATGTTTTTTACTTTTTTTAAATTTAGGTCTTGATAAGTACTGAAGTAACTGAACGCTTACCGGACTAATCGGTATTTTGCCGTATTTCATTCAGCTAACGAGCAGGATAGTTTCAATGATTGGTAATGTGGTATGATCAGGTGCCATTTGATTGCAGAGGGTAACACGGAATTTTAAGATCAATGAGTAAGAAAGAGCCTACTCAACTGGCCAATACGATTCGGAATAGATCCGTAATGAATGACTATTACATAGAGGTGAGCTATACATATTGATGAGAATGCAACATTTTTTCTCCCAGATACCGATGGAATCAAAATTCATGCACAAGTGCAACCCCGATCTGACGAAAAAGTTATAGTGAAACATACCCCAGATAGCTTTTTTCAAACTGAATTACATCAACATCTTGAATCGATTAAAGTAACCTTAGTAAAACTATATTTTATAAGGAGACACGTAAGATGGATTTAAGATTCAGGGGAAAGGCTCTGTTATTGATCTATACTTTAAATTTAAAGATGAGTTAGAAAGTGAATATGGGGAAGACTAGCGAATTTTAAATCACGGAGGTACCCATAAAGCACTTCGAGATTAGTTCAATCATGTCGATATTATGTTCTAGAAATTCATTAAGACAGGAAAGTACAGGAATCACGTAGAATTACATATAAAGATTTTTTCTTATTTGGAGGTTGTAAAATGGCGTTCCCGACACATATTGTATCTGCGGGCGGAATAGTAGAAGATGGAACTGGAAATATCCTTTTAGTAAAAGCTCATGACGATGGTTGGGTGTATCCTGGTGGGATAACTGAGGTAGGAGAAAACCTGATTGATGGCGTCATTCGTGAAATCAAAGAGGAAAGTGGAATTGACGCTAAGGTAAGCCATTTGATTAGTATTGTTTCGAATACAGCGATCCATAAGTGGTATGACGGTGTGACTGATGTCCCTACGAAGGTTATGTTTGATTTCGTGTGTAAAGCTGTGGGTGGGGGGTTAGCTACTTCTAATGAAACGAGCGAATGCAAGTGGGTTCCAAAGGAAAATGTTCTGGATTTGATTACTTTACCTGGAATCCGCATGCGTTATGAAGCTTATTTGAACTTTAACGGCTCTGTGAATTATATGGAGTATGTCACTGCATCCACGACAGAATTTAATGTCAAGTTTCAAAGGAGTGTTTAATTATAGGAGGGGGCGTGTATTGAACTAACGGGAAACGATAATTCAATAATACTAGAAAGCAGCTGATCAACGTGTCGGCTGCTTTGTTCAAGCAAAGGGCAGGTTAATATAATGAGCGGGGTTTGCTTACGAATACATGGAATTTCCCGTTAGGGAGAATCGAGTATGGTGAAGATATATTAGAGGCGGCACGTGGAAAAGCAAACGTTAAACGAAGAAGGTTTAAACTGACGGCATGTTTAATTGACTATGTTTCATTTCTGTAGAAAATGATGCGTTAATTCGTTCACAATATCCGCATGTTCCATAGTCAGTGCATGGCTTGCACCGGCGATTACATGGGCCTCAAGGTTGGGAATTAAGCTTTTCGCGTTTGCTATCGCCTTATTAGCTGGATATATTACCTCTTTGTCTCCTATTAGGAGCAACGTAGGAGTGTTGAAACTATGAAATTCCTCTTTAGAAAATACGGAGGGCATAACCTGTAGAAGCGGTTTCGCATGGCGATAACCCGCGATGATCTGAGAGCGAAAAACAGGGTCTAATGGCTCCCCTTTACCTGAAAACCATCTAAAGGCATTATCAATTGACTTCTCCGAATGAAACAATAATGCAGGATACATCTTTGTAAAGAACCTAAAACTTATTTTATGGAAAGATCCAGCCGGGGCATACAGCATCAGCTTGGATACGCGGTCCGGATAGGCCAGTGAAAAACTTAATGATAGAAATCCCCCCATCGAATGGCCTGCCAAATCCACCTTGTTGAACTGCAGAGCGTTCAAAACTTCAAGAATCCATTGTTGCGCTGACTTCCTATTCTTTATAGGAACGACAGGTTTGCTTTTGCCGAAATCACCCATAATATCCATGGCATAAACGCTTCGTTCTTGAATCAAGTGTTTCACATTCGGGAACCACATCGTACTGCTCATTGTCATTCCATGAAGAAGAAACAATGGTTTCTTCTTCGTATCGCCGAAACGTAATATATGCGTTTCTCCGAACGTTGTCGGGATATAATGTGACGTAAAATCCGTCTCAAACTTTTCTAAACTTTTCTCGTAACAAAGAGAGTATTCTTTCTCGACTACTTCGTTCTTAAAGATAGATTTCACTATGCGCCTCCCTGACCCAAGTTTCCCTTATTTATGATACGGTTCACCGTAATGTACCTAATCATACATATATGCTAAAAACCACTCTGATATGGTGATCTCCCTTAGACAAGTCCCCAGTTTTTATAACACCTGACCTCTTTCAAGCAGAAGCTCTTTAAGCATATACTTTGAATCTTATTTTTAGTTGTATTAGCATTTTCGTTTAAATGTAATGCATCGTTAAAGAACGGTTGAAGCAAGAAAACCTTCTAGTACTTCATATCCTTTCCTTGTTCAACAGCATAACATAATTTTTTTCTTATAGTATGTGTTTCAATATATATTGTTTTTTGCTCACTCGTCGAAAACCATGTATGACGGATTGTCATGGGCGAGAGCTTCATCCCCCACTTGAGCGAGATCGGTACCTTTAGGGAAAACTATCGAAGCACCGTGTGCATTCTCGTTGGAACCGCGTTGCCAAGACGAATACGGATCAGGCAAAGTAAACGTGCAGGTTATGGGTCACGACAAAGTGGTACTGTCCGGGCATGAGAACAGCGGTATATAGGCGTTTTAGACAGAAGCCATTGGAAATGTGACCGATAACAATATGATTCAAATGGCAACCTAAAAGAATTACTGCGTGTTATTTCTGGTACTGTTCAACGAGTTGTAGAGCGACTATTTCAGGATTCACTCCAAAACCATCAACATTGCATCACTCAATTAATGGAGCTAAGAAAATCGAATGAAGTAATTGAGTTTCCTGAAATTTGTCCCTATGCCTATGCTTATGTTTTTTGGAGGAAATCTATTTTAAAGGAGGAACATTTCTATGGCTATAATTCTTTAAGAACAACCTTGATTTCTGATGCTAAACCACTAATAATAAGGGATCTTCTGGAGTATTTTTCTGATCAGGTCGTCAGTTATCAAATGAAGATTCTCCAAAGGCTTGATGCAAGGATACTTTCTTGGATTCTTGAAAAACTAGTCATGCAGTTCAGTGAAAATTTCTTCTGTACTTGGTTAGAGATTGCAGGGAAGAGGAGTAAAGAAATTAGCGTACCATCCTGGAAGGAAATTGAAAAAATGAGGGATCAGTCTTTTCCCAGTGTTGCTTTTAAATACAATTTTGATGAGAGCAGTTCTTCTAGCAGCATTGAGTATTATCATCTAAGTAAAAATGAATCGATACTTAATAAATTCGAATGTCCTTATCAGCATGAAAGTGCTAAAGGCCATATTAAGTCAATGATATCGTACATGCCACAAAAAGTTGCAATGCTTATCATGAACAATCCAAGTGATGAGAATAAGATTCTACAAAAAACAGTCGAGACATATGTAAAAAAAATGAATTTTTGATAACCGTTAATCTGAAAAGATCGACGGTTTTTGTGTTTTATTCGTTAAACGGCCTTGATAATGAAAAGGGGAACGGCAATCGGTATAAGTTCTTGTCCTTTAACGGTACAAGTTCTTGTCCTCCGACATCAAGCTAAACGGTTTGAATTGTTAGGGGATCAGAAAGACCGTCATGAAAAGCCATTATATTGAAGAATCGTAGATAGTTTCAACTTTTTTATTTTATACATATGTACAAAATACTAGTTTTGTGAAACAGTGCTAATGTTTTAAAGGGCTGCACATGATTTTTAAATCTGTGCAGCCTTTTTTACTTCTACCTGACTTTAATCCGACTAATCCCAGACTACTTCTGTTCCTGCAATAAAGTCGTGTATTGCACGTCGATCCTCACGCATACCAACCATAAAAGCACTCACAATAATTCCGATACCCAACGTTACCGCATACACAAGTCCAGCCACAACAACTCGCATCAGCATCGTACCAATTTTTGGCGATTCATGTGTATCGTATTTACGGATTCGAATTCCACATATACGTTTTCCGATGGTCCGACCATACCAGTAAACTGGTAATAAAATTGAGTATAACGCACTAAATATTTTGGCAATAGGCTCATCCGCATCAAAGTTGCCCGTAAGCACACCTGCAATAATTACTAACGGAATTGAAATAATAAGACTATCCAACACACTTGCTCCTAATCTAATCCAAAAACCTGCTTTATACAAAATGCTTTCCTCCAAACTACAATTTTAAACTAAACAGCTAAATTACTTCACGAACTCCCTTCATAAAATATTTAACTTTATGTACACAACTCAGGTAGTATAACAGAAAATTTTACCTATTGACGATACAACTCCTATATCTTATCAATTGCACCCTTTGTGAATATTATAACAAACTTTCGAGGTTCACTACACCTTACTCTTACATAATCCTTTTTGATAAATGTGGCTTTCGCCTCAAACATCAACACAATAATAATTATGTAAACAAAAAGGCTACTCAACTTTTGTTAAGTAACCTTCTGTTCATTCTGAAATCACTCATAGGGCGTCATTAGGTTCTGTTAACGTTAATCCAAAGTGAACGTTCTAATCCAACTACTTCTGTCCTTCCAAAATCATCGTACCCAGGCGGTCCATAAGCTCCATTCTTCCTATGGCTGTGTAGGAATAGTTGTAGTTATCGACATTGGAAATTTTGTAGATCTTGCCATTCTTCACGGCGTTCATGTTATTCCACACCTTACTGTCTACCATCTTGTTCTCACTATTCTCCATCAACAGCAGACGATCCGGATTAACGGTAACTAGAGCCTCCAGGGCGATCTCTTTGCCTCCCCAACCCTCTGGATCAGGGATACCTTCTGTGCGCTTTAGCCCCCATTCACCGTATAACATCTCGGCTGCACCTTTATTCGAATAGATCACCAGATTATTTGGATATGTTTCGATCACGGCAAATGATTCACCGTTTACAGCTGCCTCCAGTTTTTGTTTCCACTCTGCAGATTTCGCATCATATTGGGCCAAATAGTCCTCTTTCTTACTTTCTTCTTCAAATGTATCTGCCAGGAATGTCAATCTCTCTCTCCAATCATAGTATGAGTAAGGCAATGCAATCGTAGGCGCAATTTTGGATAAGGTTTCATACTGATCCGTGTTAAAATCCTTACCCAGAATAATCAGGTCCGGATTAGCACCCGCTATGGCTTCAATGCTGAACGGGAAACCATACCAGCCCAAATTAACGGTATCTGCACTCAGCTGATCCTTAATGGTTGGCGTGATCTCCTCCGGGTTGCCATAGTCAGCGCTCATCGTCGCTACAGGCGTTTTGCCAAGGATCAATAGCTCTTCTGTCGAGCCGGATAGATCGACAATGCGCTCCGGGCTCAGGGGAATTGTAATCTCTTCTCCATTTGGATTGGTAATCACTTTGGTCGTTGCTTTTACCGTTCCCTCGGAGGGGCTGTTCACTTCGCTGGTCGTCTGGGTTGTTCCACAGGCCGCCAAGGTAAGCATACAGCATAGTGCAATCCATACAGGAATTCGTTTAAACATCGTTGTCAGTCTCCTTTTATATCAGTTCATTTAGCCATATTAGATTTATTTACTTCAGTTCTCTCTATCTCATCGGCCTCATTATCCGTTTACTTTTACCTGCCAGTCTTCCGCATCCTGTTGTAATTGCCACAGACGAGCGTAGATGCCCGAGTAATCTAGCAATTGCGCATGCGTTCCATGTTCTACAAGCTGACCTTGGTTCAATACAAGGATCTGATCGGCATTTTGAATGGTTTTTAATCGGTGTGCAATCAAAATGACTGTCTTGTCGGCCACAAGCTCATTAATCGCTTGCTGCACCGCGGCTTCGTTCTCCGGATCAAGTGAAGCAGTGGCTTCGTCAAGCAATACGATCGATGCATTTTTCAACAAGGCACGTGCAATGGAAATACGCTGTTTCTCCCCACCAGATAACGTCGATCCACCCTCGCCAACAAGTGTATCGTATCCCTGCGGCAGACTGGAGATAAACGCATGACAACAAGCTCTCCGTGCTGCCTCCTCAATCTCGAATTGCGTAGCGTCTTTCTTTCCTACACGAATGTTGTTACCGATCGTATCCTGGAACAGATACACGTCCTGGAAGACCACAGAGATATCCTGCAACAGCTTCTCGGGGTCCATTTGATCAACGGGTCTGCCGCCAATGCGAATGGTTCCTTGCTGTACATCCCAGAAGCGGGCAATGAGACGTGTGACTGTACTCTTACCACTACCGGATGGGCCAACAAGAGCAGTAATGGTATGCGGCTCAATTGTAAAGGACAAGTCTTTTAATACAGGCTGCTGGTCATCATATCCAAAAGTCACCTGGTCGAACGAAATGGCTTGATTAGGCTGTATATCTCCCTTTCCTGCCATCGGAACTTCTTGCTGCACATCCATAATGCGCCTTGCACTATATGCGGAGTATCGCATCTCCCCATAACTCATCAGTACTACCGTTAAGGGTTCAAACACCTTCGTGCCTATCAGCAAAAATAACAGAAATACCGGTAACGACAATTCACCACCTGCAAGCAAATAACTGCCGACCAGAATCATCCACGTCATCCCTGATCGTGCGAGCAACATCGCCCCCATGATCATCGGTCCCATGATGCCTTCCAACCGAATGGAAGCTGATTTCAATTCGTCAAAAGAACGACGCAGTCGTTCAAAACGTTTGCCCCCCATGTTAAGGGCCTTGATCTCACGAATACCGCTCAGGTATTCCTGCAGCCGACTGGCGGCTTCGTTTTTGGCTCGAACATGGTTCTCACTCAGTCGTGCCTGAATGGAATCCGTAAGCCATAACAGAGCCACACCTAAGGGAACCGCAATAAACATGGCTACGGCCATTCTCCAATCCACCAACAGAAGTCCGACAAAAGCAAGCACCGGAAGCACAATTGCGCTGATCAGCTGCGACAGATTGTGAGAGATCGTGTGCTCAACCTGGCCATAATCACTCAGAATTAGATTCGTCAGATCCCCAGGATCACGTTTTCCGAAAAATCCTAGCGACAGATGGCGAATATGTTCGGCCAGTTTCAACCTTCCTGAAGCCGCGAGGCTGTATGCTGCCCGGTAGGTCTTGTCATAGAGTGAAGCGTAAGCCGCATATTCCACCAGAAGCCAGGCAAACAGGATGCAGCAGACAATCCACATTCGATTAATATCCAATCCTTTGTCCGGTTCAGCAAAAGACGTATAGATCGTATTGAATATGTCCACAAGCAACGCCGCAGGAACGATCTTCGCAATCCCGTCCAGAATCGCTGCAATCACCGACGGGACCAGACTACGAGGGTTACCGCCAGATATATTGTATAGATAATTCTTCATCGCACTGTACCTCCAAGTTTCCAGGAAGCTGCACTGATATGGGCCTGCCACATATGCTCATATACTCCGCCCAATGCACGCAATTGATCATGTGTCCCACGCTCAGCAATCGTCCCATTCCGGATCACCAGAATCTGCTCTGCTGCACGAATCGTTGTTAGACGATGAACAATAATCAGTACCGTTTTGCCCTTAACCAATTGGGCCAGACCTTGCTGGATCTTGTGCTCATTCTCTGCATCCGCGTAAGCTGTCGCCTCATCCAGGACAGAATGGGAGCATTTTTGAGCAGCGCCCGTGCTATCGCAATTCGCTGTGCTTCACCGCCGGACAGGTACGTGCCGCCCTCTCCAATTTTGGTGTCATAACCAGCATCCATTTTTTCTATAAACTCATGACAACAGGCTGTTCGAGCCGCAGCTATAACGTCCTGTCGTGAAGCCGATGTATTGCCCATCCGAATATTTTCTTCAATCGTATCGTAGAACAGATGTACATCCTGGAATACAAAGGACACCGTATCCATCAGTTTCTCTGTCCCCATCTCTTGAATCGGAATCCCGCCAATCGTAATCTCACCTTCCTGCACATCCCAGAAACGAAGCAATAGATTCGCAATGGTTGACTTCCCCCCACCCGAAGGTCCGACAAGTGCGGTCATCTCTCCTGCGTTCGCAACAAAATCAATCTGATCAAGCACAGGTTTATACGCTTCGCTCTCCTTTTGTTCATAAGCAAAAGATACCTGCCGAAAAGCAACCTCATATGTATCGGGAACTTTGGGCAACTCAGGTTCTTGTACAACCGGCTCGGCAAACACCGATTCAATCCGTTTCTGTCCTTCCACAATCTCTCGCATCCCACTACCCAGATACATTAACTTCAATAACGGAGCAGATAGACTCGGGGTAATAATCAGAAACAGAATAAACGTAATCGCAAACGACTGATTTCCCGAATCTCCACTCGACAGCAGAATACCCACCGGAACAATAAAGGTAAATAACGAGATCATAATCACAAAAAACAGTCCGTAAGATGTTTTACACAAGTCTGTTATTTTTAATGAAATATCCCGATAACGTGTCACCGCCTGTTTAAACGTCAGAAACGAATCCGCTGTAATCCCAAATACTTTCACTGCAGGCATACCCCTTACGTATTCAACACCCGTCGCATTCATCTCTTCAATGGCAAGTTGAAAATCACGATAAGCCTGACGGCCTCGTTCGCTGCGGAAGAGACGGCTTTGCAGCCAGAACCCGATTCCAATCGGAACCAACAGCGTCAGCGCCATGCGATAATCGAGCCAGAACAGATATCCCAGCAGCATCAACGGAATGACGATTGCACTCACCAGATCCGGCAACTGATGGGCGATGAACTTCTCAATTTTCTCCACACTGACTTCGATGATCTTCTTCAACTCACCGGTTGCCGTCCGGGTGTGATAGCCCATGGGTACTTTGGCAACATGTTCAGCAAGTCTCACTCTGAGCTCGTACAAAATGTTGAACGCAGCGATGTGTGAGCACATCCCCCCGATATAGAGCGCAATTAACCCTGCGATCAGGGCTACGAACGCGACGATCCCCCAATAGATCAACAGATCTCTGTCCATGGCAGAGGGTTGCCCCGCATGAATTAGCAGTTCCTCGACGATCTTGTACACCCCGATAAAAGGAACAATCTGCAACAGACTCGACAGGGTCGAGAAGATACTTGCTGTAATCAGCAGACCTTTGCGCTCCTTCGTTACTTGCATTAGTCCGGACACTTTAGATGTGTTGTTCATCTCATCCCTCCTGATATTAATAATCATTATCAATATAGCAAAGTGCTATATACGCACATTAATATCTCATAGAGCTCTGAATGATCACTACCTCTTCACGGAGCAATAATACCTCTTTACGGATTATTGTTGTCTCACAGCTTCTTATAAGCCATATTGGACATATGACCTCGTCGCTTAACTTGAGAATGACTGGTGAAGTATTTACATTCTCGCCAAGCAAAAGAAGTGTTGTTGGAGAAAGTTTTCGTTTTTTGCTTGTATAGACAAATATGACTTCTTTGATTTGTAACTCCCGTAATATTTTCCATTTAGTATGGATAAATATGTGAAGGAGTTACTTACATCATTAAACTGTCGCCTATGAATCCAAAAGGAAGCCATATTGGATATATGGCTTCATCGCTTAACCTGTGAATGGGCACTCAACTATGAAAAGCTTTCCAGAACGAACCTTCTGTATTAATAATGTCCTTGATCTGGACAAAAGGAATCGTAAACGTTGGAAATCCTGCCGCATAGGGAGCGATATCATATGGATTGAAGTAGAGATGCAGAGCATCCGCTGTAACAAAAAACGGCTGATCTGCACTAATCCCCTTATAAGTGTCCGGAAACACATACGAGTATTGAGGATCATTTTTAATCTGATCCCCTACAATCTGGCTTAACACTTTTACATAGTCACTATTCGATTTAAATAAATCCTTCAGCTCATACAACTGACCATTCGTCAGATTAATGATCGCATAGATCATCGTAGGCATACCATGCGCTGCACCCGCCGGGTAGTTATAACCTGTAAGTTGAAGTTGCAGCAGTTGCTGCTGATAAAACGTAATATCAAAATCCCCTGAATACGTGTAATCCAGCTGCTGATCGGCAGGAATCGGCTTCACCTGCGAGAGTTGCTTCAATTTGGCGTTTAGCGCAAGCTGCTCCGCTTGGTTCGTCAATCCCTCCACCTGAGGATAATATACGAGGTAATCCCTGTTCGGTTTGTACTTCTCTTCGCGTACACGGTACGGCGGATGAAGCGGAACGATCGTATTTTGCCGCCAGATGATCTGTCCAGCCCGATTCACATACGATAAGCGCTGGTCTACATACGCCTTAATCAGATCTGGTGCCACGACTTCCAGCGTACCCGAACCTTCTACATGAGGATACCCCGAAGCAGGTCTTCCACTCAGATCCAGCAGATAAGTCTGTCTTCCATCTGATGCGGACGCGAGACCATTCTTGTAATTGCCCACATCACGATATACGAACTCTGTAAGTCTTCGACCACTAGTGTCAGCAATCGCGTATACAGATCCTATATAAGGCTGCTCCGGATTAATTGCTTGCCCCAGCGCATAACGTTGCTCTCCTAGTTCGCGAATGTCGTTGTAGGCGGGTTGAATGATGAATGACCCCTGCGTATTAATGACGCCGTAGATGGACTTGTAATCCTCCGCTGTATTGACAATCGCTTGCCCGTCGTTAAAAGGAAATGCCGATGAAAACTTGGGCTGAATGCGAATATTCCCCCGCTCGTCGATATACCCATATTTGCCCGAGGCCTCTTTTTGAAATGCGAGCAGTCCATCGCCAAGCGGCCCCACATAAGCATATGGATATGTCGCAATCCGCTGCCCGTTCCGATTGATGAGCGCGTATTCATTATTCTTGATCTGCACAACCGCCTTGCCATCTTGAAAATCGTTCGCTGACGCAAACTGCGCCGGAATCACCTCATTGCCTGAGGCATCCAGATAACCATACAGACTCACCGAACCATCTGCCTGACCAGGATTAGAATCGTAAAATAACGCTCGACCGTCGTTCATATTCGAGATATACGGGTATGCTCGTTTGGTCAGGACCGTACCTTGTTCATTAATCATCTTAAATCCTTGAGCATCGATCACCATCGCCCGTTCTTCGGAAAAGGGGTTGATGGAATCGTATACAGGTTGAACCACATATTGACCATTCAAATTAATAGCACCGGCACGACCATCCTTGACCACAACAGCCAATCCATTGGGCTGAAACTCATGGGCGTCATCCAGCACTGGTTCAAGCCGAACATGTCCCTGTGCATCCATATAACCCCAGCGGGTGCCGCTTGTTGTTCGAACGGAGATCGGATATAACCATGTCGCTACCCGAGCATGGCTTATCGGGACCATCGCCTGCTTGATTTTCTTTTCCAACTCAAGGAGTACCTCTCTGGAAGGATAAGCTTCCGGGAAGCTGAGTGCTTTTTGAACTGAAGCGAGTGCTGCCGGATACTGACCCGCATGATACTGAGCATCCGCAAGGTAATACCAGTAAAAGATATAATCAGGATAATGCTGAGTTAGTTGTTCATAATATTGCACCACTTTCGGATAATAGGCTGCATATACGTCCGATGCAGGAACCCATTTCCCATTTTGCCATCGGATAATCTCCACGCGATAGGCTTCCCCTGTATCGTGAATCCACAGGGCAATTTCCACCTTGCCATCTCGGCCATGCGGACCGGGCATATCTATAATCTCTGCATAGCTATAGTATTGATCGTCAGGTGCCAGATCTTTGAGTCCAGATTCAGTCCACTCATATACGGCAAGCTTAGACCAGATCGCACCAATCCGCCACCCGATGATGAGATTATTCCTTGCCGTTGAAGTTACTGGGGCTGCGGTCATTAGAGTCACCCCGTACCCCAATCCCTTAATTAGAGCCATTTTGATCCAGTGTCCTTGATAAAATTTTAGAATAAGCAAGTATAGCTCACCATTCAACTGGTAGACTGTAGCAATCTCCGGCAAACCATCCCCGGTAAGGTCTGCCGCGTAGATCGCTGGATGTTTGACAGGTTTATCAATAGTGACGACCGTTGCACCAGCCGGAATATGTTGATTCACAATTTGTGTTAATAGCGGTTCGCTCATGGACATCTTAGTTTCCTCCCTTATGACCGCATTCGCCTAATGGTATGCGTCATAAATCGGGATATGACATGTAATTCATTTCTAGGTCTTTCATCATCGTTTGCATAGAAGGTTAGCAGTTAACTGTTTCACTTTTTATATTATTTATCCTGCAAAATTACTTTCTGCCCATTCAGTAGCAGGTAACTCACATCGTTCACCGGAATGGTTGTAGGGGATATCCACTTGATGAGATCCTGTTCCAGTTGGAGGAAACCTAATGCAGCATTTAATGAAGTACCATCCTTCATATGCACTTCAATACTCAGATCCTCCATCCGAATCTTGCTCAGTGCCTCACCTGTAAGGGTAACGCCAACGGCAGACACAGTAACATTTACCTGTAAGCCCCCATATGCATTGAGGCGAGTGTTTCCCACTTTACTTAAAGCATGTTGACTCAAGTTAAAAGTGGTTTTCCATTTCCCTTGAACAACTTCACTAATACTCGTAAAACTGCCTTGAAGTCTCAGCTTATCTAAATCGTCAACAGCAGACAGATCATACACAAACTCCTCATAATCTCCTCCATACCCGACCCCATCTTTCATATAATGTCCATAGCTAACGGAATATTCAGGTATATCGAGCATTTGACCTTGCTCATCCGTGAAGTAGAAATATCCATGATTATACTCGCCTATCTCATTATCCGGATTAATCTGAATGTGTAACTTGCCCTCCACAAAACCTATATTAGAAATATGCATCCAATCAATACCCTCAACGGGGACATTCGTTACATCTTGATGCAGTACCGGAATTGGATCATTTTCCAAATGAAAATCGGTTTTACCTCCCAAGCCACTTATACGATCTTGATCCACGATATCATAGTTATTGTTTTGCTTTTCTTGTAACAACTGCTCCCAGTCCACTTGTACGTTGTAACCATCTTGTCGAGATGCACCCGACATCAGCGTATTAATCTGAACGGTAATTCGATTTTTGCTGACTTTTCCTTGAATGAGGAATCGGACAATAGCCGTTTTATTAGCTTCATCATAATGAATAATCTGAGCGTTGTTTGCATTACCTCCGGTGACCCTGTAATCATATACATCCAGCGTCTCGTCAATACGTTGACCCGTCAGATCTGACAAAGAAACATAGATTTCCGTTGTATCTCCGTCCCTTACAGCACCAATAATCTCCATACGAATCCCTTGATCTTCACTCACCTGATGAACAGGCTGAAGAATGCCAATCCGATCTGCCCCCAGAAAATGAAGAACAGAAGACAGGTCAATGATCCCAACCGATGCAGCTGCCCCTGTAACCAGACATAACGATAACGCAGCGGTTATAGGAATATAGATGGCTTTGCGATACCTTTTTCTTTTATTCCTGGACTTCTTGGTCTGTACCGATGAATCTATAGATGAATCTGGTCTCAACTTAGGTCTGGTTTCATGCAAAACCAACTTATCATAGAACAACTTTTTAATATTCTCGAGGTTCTTCTCTGTAAATTGTTTTTCGGATTCTCCCATAGGATCACCTCCTTTATTTCCTGTTCATCCACCATGTTTTCAATCGTTGCCTGGAACGATACAGCTTGTTATGAACTTGCCTGACGTGCATGGACAATGCTTCCGATATCTCATGGGGTCTCTGTCCTTCATAAAAACGACGTTTCATAATCTCACGTTCCGGTTCGGGAAAAGATTCAATCATTTCATTAAGTTCCGTATACGTCTCCTTACTGACCACCTGAACCAACAAATCTTCCGTTTGCACCGAATGAATCTCCTCTTCATATGTAAGCTCAGATCTTCGATTAAGTTTCCGGTAGCGATCAATCGCTTTATGTTTTGTGATGGTCGCGAGATAATTTTTCAGGCTACTTCGCCAGGATTGAAATGCATCCGGATTCTGCCAAAAAGCAAAAAATGTATCTGCTACGCATTCTTCAATCTCTTCTGTCGATGCATGATACAGGATGGAATGAGCAATCTTCCATAACAAACCTGCATAGTGGTTCATCACCCATTCCATGGCCTCAGGATCACGATTCGCTACTGCCCTTCTTATTTGTTCTTCTTCCACGATTACGTGCGCCCTCCCTTCCATGCTAGATATGATCACGAAATGCTCGTGTTGATCAGCGCTTCCTACCTATATTCGTTGAGAAGATGACGTTTACTTACTTCTACGATAAAAAAAGATTTGCAGTGGCCTTAGCCTTCCGCAAATCTTCTTATATTTTATAATACATCTTATCAAATAAATCTTATTGTCCTCATATACAGTGGTTCTTCCACTAACCCATGCTATGCTTCTTCTTGTACACTGAGCTGTACATATTGGGTGAGACGACAATACTGAAATAACAACAGTTCTTCATCACCTTGACCAAGAGCCACCCTACGCCCTTCCTCGATAACGTGATTCAGCAATTCATGAAGGAAGCTCATCTGCAAACGTAAGGATTCCGCTGCGAGCTGCTCAAGTAACTCAATATCTCGGACCGTAAACTGGGATAACCCGCGCAGCAACAACTCTTCTGACCAGCTGTTGATCTTCTGCATGAAATGATCATATTCTTCCAAGTCTACCCATCCTTCCAGTGCCTGTATCCAGTTTCAGACTGAGCATCGTTTGACCCTTCAGGAAACTGACCGGGCAGACCCGTTTGGGTTCCACACGAACAAAGGCATAAAAGTGTTCAAGCGATTGGGAACCATATCCTGACTCCAGTCTTTGGATCATCGTCTGCCAGTCCGTTGAATACGGAAGAGTGAGTGCCAATCGTTCTCCTTCGGAACTCTCGACCGTCAGGACAAGATCCTGCGTTTGTTTGACAAAACGATGATCCACGATGCGAGCAACTTTGATCATGGCCAGTCGTTCTTTAGGAGCAGCAAACAAGTCAAACGATCGTGATTCCTCTCGAAGTATAGAAGAGACATCTTGCATGTACTTGCCCATATTCAATGTTTCTACACCCGTTCGTGGCAATATCTCAAGCTTTGCACCTTCCCCGGAAGATATCCGTCGTTCTTCATTCACTTTCACCGAATGGAATTGAACTTCTTCCCCTGCGAACTGGCGAAAGGTCAGATGTGGCAACCACGGTGTGAATGCACCATAATGTTCTGTATACGAGAACTGCTGATCGTCATAATACACAGCACGCACATCGCTATACGTGTAGATTTCCTCATCATCAAAACAATAAAAGTAGTATGTGATTCCACGGAACCCGGATCGTGTCTCCCACGCATCAGCCCCCAGTCCATATAGATGGAGTGAAGGAACAGCGAAATATTTACTGCGAAAACTGCCAATAAGCTGGCTCTGCTGAATGGCAGACACCTTTTTCTCTTCAAGAACCTGGAGCGCAAGATACAGCTTGCTCACCCGATCCAGCATGGATTGCATGGAGAAACGTACATGCCTGTTAAAAAACAACTGTAGTTCTCCTTGAATCCCTCGTAAATTGCGTTCTATATCAGGCAGATTACCACTATGGGCTGCGATTGCCAAAGTCTCCAGTTGGGCCATATAGGACTGAGGAATACGGGCCAGTCCCGTCTTCAACAATGCTGCCAGCATAACGCGACATTCCTGCACCGTCTGAAGAGAGAACTTGGCTTCGTACACCCGTCCACTTAATGCATCCGAATCATCCAGGCCTTTTAGGTTCCGGTACCGTAGCAAAGCTTCAAGCTTGGCCATTTTCCCAGCTGTCTGCTGCACCTTACATCGTGCTTTTGCAAGGTTCGGTTCCTCCGTAAAAGACACTTCGATATTCTGATTGGTCAGATGCACCGTAAGAAGTGAATCTTCAATGATTTTAATTTCTTCTGGGTACCTTAATCGGAACACGACTTCCTCAACCATGGAAGAACTATACGATTTAATTAACGCTGTAAGGTCAGACTCCGTCATCCAGCGAAAACGAGACTCGATCTCACGAGACACTGAATGCGGAACTTCGCTTGGATCGTCCACGTTTGATACTACGTTTGACACTGAGTCTGTTACGGATAGGTCTTTTGGTACGTCCAAAGGATCATTATCCGATATCCCTGGTTCCTTATCCAGCGCATGCTTCTCGTCCGCACTCATCGAATCCTCTGACGAATGTTTCCGTTGATCATATAGTATGGCAATCAGTACATGCTTGCATATATGGTCTGACGGACAGGAACAATCCCAATGATCCAGCGTATTTTCGAGCGTACAGTGTGTCCCGTCACTGAGCTGGCAACTCACGGATGATTCGTTCCATGTGTACGTTACACTCACACCGTTGTCCAACTCTTTCAAAGACCTTTTGTACAACCCCTTGTTGGCATAACGAATCAGATAATCCTCTGTACACAGCTTCGAAAAGCTTCGGAATTTCTCCTTAAATCCACTCACTTCATCAACGCCCCGTTGCTCTTAGAATGTCATAGATCGTTTCACTGAACACCCGACCTGGAACGTTGCCCAGAGCAATGGATTTGTTGTCACCATAGTAATAATATTGCTTGTTATTCGGTTTGAAGAAATGCAGGGAGTCCAGTGTAATGTCATCCAATCCCTCGTAATACGTGATGCTCGTACCGCTGAATTGCAATTCTGCAACAAGATCTCCGTACTCTTTATAAAATTCATGATACCAGCCGCCATCTTGTGCCGGTCCTTTGATCCAACCGTATTTCTCCAGTGCTTTAGGGAATGCCGTTGGCGAGAAATCAGACTCGGGCAGACGATCATATTCGTTCTTCGTTTTATCTTCATCTTCAGGCTGATGAATCTCGCGATTCAGTTGTTCGAATGGCTGCTTGATCTCGTAATCCTCCAACTGCGTTGCCCAGCCTTCGAGTGTGGACTGATCCAGTTCCAGCGGGTGTACGAGTCCAACCAGCCTATCTGAAGGCAGATCAACCTCATCTTCATCCACGGTATTGAATGTACCATCCTCCATATAACGGAACGTGCTGAGCAGAACGCCATTCTCATACGTTCCCCAGATCAGACCGACAGCGAATTTTTGCATAATTACATTTTGTACAAACAGGGCTTTCCACTCATCGGCAGACCATAGACGTTGTTTGGACAATGACTCTTCCAGACGTTGTGCCTGAATGCTAACCATGGATTTGAGATCTTTTTTCAGTTGCGTGAAACGCGCCTTGGACTGGGCTGCCAATTCAGCATCATCTTTCTGTGCAGGAGCAGGCAGACTCTTCACGGATTTGCCCGTTTCTTCATTCAAGACAACGACTTGCAAGTCTCCATTCACCTTAATCAGGAAGGAACGCTCACCATAGCTAAGCTGCATGGTTCCTTTTTCATCAAAACCAAGCGTGGTGACCAACCGATCTTCCAGTTGTTCAGCGGTAAGTCCCATATTATCCGCGGCAAGCTGCAACGCTTCTTCTGCTGCACCTTTCACCTGGCGGTTCTTCACGCCACGTTTGATCTTGTCAATCGCCATAAGAGCAGATGGATCTTTCAGATAAGCGAGTACTTTCACAGCATCTGCTGCAATAGCCCCACGACTATTTTCCGTCCACTCCTTAATTTGCGGAGCCAGTATATGAACAATCTGAATATCGCCATAGAGTGCTGAAACATACATCACCCACTTTTCTTTCGCGGGGGCACCTTCTTGAATCCATACCTGGAGCAGTTCACTTGCAAAACGAGCGAGCGATGCCTCACTTACGTAATCCCGTAATTCATTCAATCGTTCATTGGGCCCGGAGGTATGATCCAACGATTGGACCAAAGCATACTGCTTAATCCGATCATCCAAAGGCTGATTATCTTCAATACGTTTTAGGGAAGGGAGATCTTTCAAGGACAACCAGCTCAGTCTCGACAGCTTTTTGGCATCTGCCTGATCAGCGAGTGCAGCGTGGGCATACTCCGGACTTAGATCTGCGGTATCCAGCAGAATTTGGATCAGACTCTTCCACTCGTCGGACTTCTCATCCTTCAAAAGATCACGGTACAGTTCCTTGCTGTTCTCGAGACTGCGAATAGCAGTCAGAGCCATCTCTTTGATACCCACCTTTTTCTCCGAGCGGTAGATAAGCGAGTATAACTCTTCATCAGGCATCCGGTTAAATTCAGCAAGCGCCACACCGTTGGCCTTCTTCGACGAATCCTGCAATCCGGCACGAATCGCTTCAGATAACTGTTTTTTGGGCAGTTCCTGACGCTGCTCAAAGGTGATTTCCAATACGAGAATACGAGTGTCTGTTGGAAGTTTTTTATACTGTTTCAGCGCATATTCAAGATTCTGCTGAATGATACGGCGATACTCATCCTTGGGCATTGAATTGTATCTATAATCCGTCATGCCGTTGAGTGAAATGAGACTGGTCAACAGTTTCTCAAGCTGTATCTCAGGGTCTTGACCATAACGTTGAAGAAGCTTTTCACCACTAAATGCATAGGATCGATACATGTCTGAGACGATATCCATGGTCCAATCAGGATAAGTAGCCATAACGACGAACCGGCGCATTGCCTCTGATTCCTCAGGAAGGAAGCTGATGGCAATTAAACTCTGAATACGTTTTTTGTCACGATTCAGGTTATTGAAGAGACCGCGGCTGTTTGGATCGTTCCAGTATTCCTCCAATGAAGTTTTACCTTCCAGATACCGTGCGATGGCCAGACCACTGCGTCCACCATCCAATGGCTCTCTTAGTACAGCATAGACGGCTTCTTCAATGGTTCCTTCAGCTTCAGGAAGCTCGAGTCCACGATCCCCCATGATCTTGTGTATCACAAGCTTGAGATACGGGGTTTTGAGCAGCTTATATGCTCGTCTTGATCGATCAGGCTCACTTGCAATGGCTAACTGCAGGTTGGGCCAAGATATAGTGTACATGTTAAGTTCGTAATTGATTAGCTCGATCAGCTGGTATGGTTCATCGATCGGAAGAAGACCCGTAAACAGGTTGTCTACATTTTTGGCTCTGGAATCCAAACTCAGTAGGTACATGCGCATTTCGAAAGGATAGATCTCATGCAATTGATTGATTACTTCCAGTAAAACCTGTCCCGTTTCCCCTTTGTTCTCAAGGAACCGCTCTTTCCCGCCAGTGATGTTAATCAAATATAATAACGAACTGCTTAGCAATATCATCGTTTGGTGAAACACATTTTGCGACAACTGATCCTTTTTATTTAATGCTGTATTCGGATATTGCTCTGCAATCAGTTGATCCCGTTTTTGTTGAAGGAATTCCGGATCCAGATCACGGACAGATTGCATAGAACGGCTCTGGACAGAGCATACAACCAGTGGTTCTATAAGCTTATGTAACGTTGGACGAAGCTGTTCTGCATCGTTAACGAGTACAAGTTGAAGTACCTTGTGCAGGTTTTGACTGAGTAATTGTACTTGTTCAGCCTGTGAGTTCATGCCTTCCAATTTGGAATACAGGTTCAAAAGTAACAAAGCGTCAATAATTTCCCCCTGGTGGTTTCCATAACCATTTCCTTTTTTGGATTCAACAAAGGTCTTAACGAGACCTAGCCTGCTTTTTAATTCCTCCAGAATTTCTTTCTCGCCGGCAAACTGACGAATTTTCTCCAAGCGGAACAGTAAATCACCCATTCGATCCTGGCTTTTGCTCTTTCCGCTTAATCCGTAAACTGCTGATTCAGGTCCGATACAGATCGTGAAACCATCTGTTCTCCACGAATTACGTCTGGAATACTGAGATTCCAGATGAATGACAATAGCCCCTGCCCGGAAAAATATATCTCCATCATCTTTCTTGGCAAGCTTCATAAGTGCTTCAGTCGTATAGTAGACATAATGAGTGGAATTACCCATCATTTCAGGAAACTTGTCCGTCGTTCCGAGGACATAATCAATGATTTCCTGACTCCGGTCCGTTTTGAGCGAGTAATCGTTCGAACACATTTCAGCAAACTTCTCCACCAAAGTCTCTATTCCACGGTCTGCAGTAAGCATTACACATTCCTCCTTGAATTTAAGTGATGATCTCGCCAATCCAATCCGCGAGTTCGTTAGGCGTAATCGCTGCTACATGCGCTCCCATATTCGTTAACGTCTGTGCTGCGTGTTTGTTATAGACGGAATCCCCGTTAAAATCGAGTGCGGTGAGAACCAGCAGCTTGCATCCTGCATCGATGATATCTTTACAGGCTTTGTACATCTGCGCAATCGGGTACCCTTCCTCCAGATCACTGACCAGAATAAAGATGGTTTTGCCCGGATTATCGATTAGCGTCTCGCCATATCGCATCGCTTTGGTAATATGTGTTCCCCCGCCCAGCTGTACATTCATGAGCACATCGACAGGGTCTTCCAGTCTGTCGCTCAGATCAACAACCTGCGTATCAAATATGAATAATTGGGTGCGCAACGCATTCAAGCGATAGAAGATACTGGCCATCACCGAACTGTAGATGACTGAATCCAGCATACTGCCACTTTCGTCCACACCAATGATGATGTTCCATTTGTTATGCGGCTGTATATTCCCATCGAAATACAGACGATCAATCACAAATCTGCGCTTGTTTTTATCATAATTCTTCAGATTCCTGGTGATGGTTCGTTTGAAATTCAGATTGCGCAAGGATCGTACTGAACTGGAGGTATAGCGACTGCGCTTGCCCATGATACTGGCTCGGGTCTGAGACTCCAGCTTGCTGCGGAGCTCTTCAACCACAGTTCGCACGATCTCCTTGGCGCTCTTTAACACCTCGCCTTTCATCCGACCTTTGAACTGCATAATGTTCTTGAGCAGATTCATGTTGGGTTCAAGGGATTCCAGCAGCTTTTTATCCGTTAACAATTCTGTCAGCCCATAACGGTCAAGTGCCTGCTTCTCCAATATTTCTACCGTTGGTTTGGGGAATAGGTCCCTGACCTTGTGCAACCATTTCGGTACAGTCAGGTTAGACGCACCGCGTCCGCCCTCTTTTCGGTAACCTTGTTCCTCACCGTATTCACGGTTATACAGATAACCCAGAATCTCATCCATTTCCGTATATTGAAATTCAGCCGACGTATATTGGTCTGTATTGCACAACCCTTCTTCGGCGGATTCACCGAGAATCAGACGCCATCGATTCAAGGTTTCAACAGACTGTCGAGACTCTCGGTTGCTTCCATCCGAATTGGAGATTTCGTTTGTTTCTCCGGTTTCTTCCGTAATCCGTTTCGCTTCATTCATATTAGCTTCCATGCGGCGAACTCCTTTCGAAGCGCTTCATCCCATGCTTTGGATTGAATGAGCATCTGCTCATTTACCGCAGGCCTTAACATCTCCTCCGGTTCAACCTGATGCAGACTTGCCACACGCTCAGCAATTAAACCCGTCTCCATTGGTGTAAAGTAGGTAAATGCCAGCCGCAATTCCGGTACCATGCTGATGAAGTCGTCGTATGACAGCTGTTCAATCAGATAGTTCAACTCGGACAACAGCTGATCTTCATATAAAAAAGCGTCGCGTGCTACAGAGAACACTCCCTGTAAAAAAAGCGCCGTTTGACGGGTCTGATCCGGTGTTCCACGGATATACCCGCGTGCGCGATCAACAATCTCTTCCTTGGGCCTGTCACCGAGTCCTGAGGAGATAGCCACACACACACCCTCCAGTTGAGCCGGAAGCTGGTGATCAGACAGAAGTTCGCTCAGGTGAATTCGGAATGTCTCATCCTGAAAATGCTCCTCTGATGACTCCGCGAGCATGGCTAGCAGCTTCAGTCCCTGAATAATGGCTTCATGTTCATCCGGATTGGCTCTGGAGAGCTGTAGCAGTTTGTCTACAGCATTCCTGTAAGCTTCGGATACCAGATCAGGGAGATGTTGCTCGTCAGACAAACCCAAAAGTCTCTGGTGCTGATGAATTCGGTTCAAGACATGCAGACTGTTACATAAGGACAGGAAATTCCCGTCGGTTCTCAGCGCTGAGCGGACCTGTTCATAGAGTTTCATCGCTGTGTCCTGAAGCCCCATTAATAGCGCTTGAAGCATCAATCGCGCAAGTTCACCACTGTGATGGTCCGGTACTTCCTGCATTTGCTCTTCCATTTTGCGTGTGGCCGCCCCTGCAAGCGTTCCGCCATAGAGGGAGTTCTCTATCAATCTGGCTTCAATGCGGGATGAGTACATATAAACCCAGGTTTCGCGTACGAGATTCATGTCACGCTCTGCAATCCAGTCCGGCCCGGATTGTCGTTTGGCGAATTCTGGAACCAGATACGTGATACATTGAAACAATTGGCTTATCTGGCGATGCCCCGGTTTCGCATACAGATCCAGTACTTTCTTGTGTTGTCCTGTTGTGCGAATCTGCAGTTTGTACCCTGTACAACGCGCCTTGAAATCCTCCACGATTGGAATACTGAATGAATTGGGAGCCACGCTTCCAATGACGTCTCCTGTCAATAGCTGCTGCAGCTCTTGCAGCGGTTTATCGGTCGCCAAGGTAAGCTCCCCCTTCACGAAGGAAGAGAGTGCTGCATCCATCAACTCATAGACGCCGCCTTCCCTTTTACCCCGAAGCCCCGCAAGGCCCTGCATCATGCTGTACGCCTCAATCGCATCACTGGTTGATACATGTTCGTGACCATCCCGTAATTGGCGCATCAGCCGGGATAACAAGTCCAGAGCCGTTAGATTATACGGTGTACTCTTTTTGCGAAGCAGCTGGTTCCAGATCTGATCGTAATAATTCACATAAGGCATGCCGCTCGCATAACCATTAAGCCGATCTGCTTCAGCAAAGGTATAGACCATCGGGTACATCTGTTGATGAACCGCAGTTGGATCTACCGCCTCTTTTGGACACGTATCTTGTCCAACCCAACGTTGATCCGCTCCTTGTTTATCCATCTTCGACCGTTCCAAGTCCGATTCATTTTTTTCAGACATCAACAGTCCATACGTATGAAATCCACCGGTAATGACAAGCACACGGTCATGCTCCTCTACCGCTTGTTTAATACATTGTCTCATATGTGCTTCCCTTGCCAGATCACCTGTAGATTGTAATCGTTCCGTGGAATAGCACATTCGGGATAACGTACAATACGTGAATACATCTTGTACGAACTCCTGAGTGGATTTCTCCAGACCGCCAATTTCAAACACTTTTTCCCACAATTCATCAAAACTGCGGCAGTTTGTTTTTTGGCACAACCGGCTAATGAACTCAGACCCTGCTAGCAAGGTTTCATCCTGGATGGAAATCTCCTTTTGTTCTGTCTGCCCGGACTTGGAAGCACGACTGGAGAAATGACGATAATCCAAGTCAATAAACTTTGCCGGAATGTCCAGACGCGCTGCTTCTTTCAACGCGACATATTCAGGAGAATAACGAAGCATCGGGTAATAGCAGGCTTCTCTCTCCAATTCACTCTCATAGGTATAGTACAGGCTGACAGGAGGTATGGTTGCCTCATCACTGAGCACTGAAATTAACAGATTACCGCTCTCCGGTCCTTCAATCAAAATGATATCCGGCTTGTACTCGCCAATTAATCGTAACAAGTGATACGAACACGCAGGGCTGTGATGTCGTATTGGATAATAGACCGTATGATTACTCAGGTTATATACCTGAGATTCGAACAAGGATTGTAGCTGATCAACATCAGGGTCCAGTACTGCTGTTAACCGATCCATTTTCTCTCCTCATAATAGTCCTTCCACATTCCTTCTTCCCTGGAACGCTCTTTTACGACCTTGGAGAAGTAGGTTTTGAGAATGGACAGATCTTTGTCATTTTCCTTCGCAATGGTCCCCAGCATGTTCTGCACCAACCGATCCAGCGCAATAGCCTTATCTTCGTAATAATAGGAGGTCATCGCACTCTGGACATAGACAGACACCGCCTCCGCCGTGCTCATCGATGCTTGAGGGGTATCCAGCTTATAACCTTCCCGTGTCATGCCGGTACGCAACTCCATGAATGTCGTAGCCAACAATTCAACCACATCCGAGTTAATGTCAATCTCAATTCCACTATGTAATAACAGGCTTCGTGCCTGGGATTCAATAATTTTGGCTTCCATCTTCACGTTATGAATGGGCTTGATCGTTTCGAAATTGAACCGACGTTTCAACGCACCACTCATTTCATTTACACCTTTATCCCGAATATTGGCTGTAGCAATCACGTTAAATCCCGGTTGGGCAAACAGTACACCGCCGTCCAATTCAGGAATGCTCATGACCTTGTCACTGAGAATACTGATCAGACTATCCTGCGCCTCAGCGGAACAACGTGTAATCTCTTCAAATCGGGTAAGAATGCCTTTCTTCATTCCGTTATATAACGGAGATGGTACAAGCGCGGCTTCCGAAGGACCTTTATCAAGCAGCATGGCATAATTCCATGAGTACTTGATCATATCTTCCGTTGTGCCTGCCGTACCTTGAATCGTATTCAGACTGGTTCCGGAGATCGCTGCGGTCAGCAGTTCGCTAAGCATGGTTTTGGCGGTACCGGGTTCTCCCACGAGCATTAACCCCCGATTGCCTGCCAGAGTGACCACTGCACGTTCAATCAGCACATCATTGCCATAAAATTTGCGGGTAATCGGGATCTCTTCTCCATTCAAAATGGCAGGCTTATCCCTGCCAATAATGAAATCGCGCACATAGGCGGGAGATAACAGCCAGTTGGGGGGACGTTTCCCCTGATCCTCCTCTCGCAGTGCACGTAATTCTGACTCGTATAATATCTCGGCGGGTGGTTTAAGCATCGTCAAGGTGTCTCCTCTCACATAAACAGATCGTATGTTCTTATTCCTATCATTTTATCACAGCACTCCAACAACTACCCGGTAAAACGGTAAAAATGGTTGAAACGTCCTTCTTATCAGCACTTTTCCTAAGTCCATGGACATAGCCTCTAGCACAAATATGAAGGTGAAATATTGATAGAGTCGTGCCCACACTCTGGTTTCGGCCCCGAATAAGTACCTTATTGCAAATGTGTTCGTATTGTAGGCCATATGACCTTATGATTCATTACACTTCCCGTATTGTGTTTCAACCAAATGAAGCCGAACATTACAAAGAAGACACAGGCCAGCAGCCTGTGTCTTCTGATATGCTTAACTTACGGCCAACTTTCTAAGAATTGTGATCGGATATTACTCATCTTTCAGATGTCCCTGATTACATTCTGCGCCCACATGAAGCCGAATACAGCTCGTACCACTCATATCGGGTTAGCTCAACCTTCGTCGCGTCACGACATGCAAGAATACGTTCTGGCCGAATCGAACCAATCACGGGTTGAATGCCTGCCGGATGCTTCATTAACCAAGCCAGTACAATGGATTCGGATGTAACACCACGTTCCATGGCCATTCGATCAACCAATTGAGCCGTATGCTCAATCTCCGGCCGTTGACCCTCGACGACCCTGCCAGTAAATCTCCCTTGAGCAAGTGGACCCCAAGCTTGCAGTTGAATATGCTCTGCCTGACAATATTCCATCGTGCCATAAGGGAATACGTTGTCTCTGGCTTGAGGTCGATTCACCGTCACTCCAGCTTCTACGAATCCGTTTTTGTCCAAACTCATCTCCAACTGATTCACAATCAGAGGTACTCTACTATGGAGCTGAAGAAGGCGAATCTGTTCAGAACCCATGTTGGACACACCAAAATGACGCACTTTACCGGATTGATGAAGTTCAGCCAGTGCTTCCCCAATCTCTTGCGGATGCGCGAGCGGATCAGGACGGTGTAACAGCAAAATATCCAGATAATCGATGCCGAGCCGTTCCAGGATACCGTCCACACTCGCCAGGATATGTGCACCTGAGGTGTCATAACGCTGCGGTCCTTCATCATCACCCACAAGACGTATACCACACTTCGACTGTATAATGATCTGTTCCCGCAAACCTGGAGTTTCGGATAAAACACGACCCAATACATGCTCTGCCTTACCACGTGTGTAAATATCCGCCAGGTCAAAGTGATTAATACCTATTTCGATCGCTGCTTCTACCGCCCGGTGACCCTCCGTCACAAGATCTGAAGTTATGGGCAGGCCGTCCCATTCACCCCCAAACCGCATACAGCCAAGAACAATTCGACTTGCCGGAATCTGGTGATAATGCAAGGGAAGTTGTGCGTAAGACATGTCCGTATTCACCTCGTTTTCATAGATACGTATTGAATATATAAAGGGTGCAGGTCATATAAAGCCATATGAGAGGAGATTTCACATTTGAATACGAATGAAACCAATGAAACCTCAACGTCCGCTTTTTTTACCGCAGATTTTACACGTAATCCTTATCCGGTATATGAAAAATTAAGAAAAGAGGACCCCGTCTTCAGAGTCATGTTTCCGCATGGAGAGTTCGGCTGGATCATTACTCGGTATGAAGACGCTGTCCAGGTTTTGAAAGATCAACGCTTCAGCAAAGACATGGTCCGACGTTACGGCCCTGACAATCAAAGCATTTTCTCCAATAATATGTTGTTCCCCGATCCGCCGGATCATCGCCGTCTGCGCGGACTTGTGCAGAAAGCATTCACACCCAAGCTGGTCGCAGAAATGCGAAGCCATATTCAGGACATTGCGGATGATCTGCTGGACAACCTTCCGTCACAGGAAAAAATGAATCTGATTGATGACTTTGCCTTCCCGCTACCCATCATTGTCATTAGTGAAATACTGGGAGTCCCTTATGAGGATCGTGACAAATTCCGAATGTGGTCCAATACGGTAATCGATGCTTCCACAGCCGAGAGCGCAGAGTTGTTTGAGCAGCATGCCAAGGAGTTTACGGATTACCTGACGGCCTGGTTCGAAAAAGTACGCAAAAATCCCGGCACTGATCTGATCAGTCAGCCCGTCATTGCAGAAGAATCCGGGCAGCAGTTGACTGAACAAGAACTCCTTGGCGTTGTCTCCTTATTAATTATTGCCGGTCATGAAACGACGGTTAATCTCATTGGCAATGGAATTCTTGCTCTGCTGGAGCACCCTGAGCAACGTGAGTTGCTCATCAACCAGCCTGAGCTTATTCATAACGCTATTGAGGAGATGCTGCGATACAATGGACCGGTGGAGTTCAGTACATCTCGATGGGCTCTGGAAGATATCGAATTCCGTGGACAGCATATTGCTCAGGGTGAACTTGTCATCGTTGCGCTTGATTCGGCTAATCGGGACGAACAGCAGTTTAAGGATGCTGATGTCTTTGACATTACCCGCGAGAAGAGTTCGCATCTGGCCTTTGGCAAAGGCATTCATCTCTGCCTGGGAGCACCACTTGCACGTCTAGAAGGTGAGATTGCCGTCAGCACGCTTCTGAATCGTTTTCCAAATATGCAGCTACAGGCTGACGTGAATGAACTCGAATGGAGACCCGGCATGATTGTTCGTGGTGTCAAGGAGATCCCCATCCAACTTAAATAATAGCTATGAATAATTGAAAGTGAGGCAACTTATATCATGGAAATGAACACCTTGGTATGGATCGTTTTTTTGCTTCTGACCCTTGTGTTACTATTCAGAGTCACCAGCCTGCAACGCCAATTGAATGAATTGAAAAGAGATGTCGAACGTCTGGAGAACGGCTCAACCGCAAGCGCACGCTCCGACTTCAATTACACCTTGTCGCCGAAGGAAGCATCCCCTTCCCACACAAGCCAACCAGCCCCAACGGATCTGGATCAGGAGCTGCTTGCACTTATACAACAAGGGAAAATAATTATGGCGATCAAACGACTACGCGAAGCCAAAGGTCTTTCGTTGAAGGAAGCCAAAGACTATGTTGATTCCCTGGATCGGTAATATACAACCCACATAACTTCTCGGGGGAAGTTATTCCAGACTTTCGGCTGTTAAACCAGAAGAAAGGTGGAACCTTCACCGAGAGTTTACTTTTCTAACGACATATGATACTGTTATTTCAATATTACTAGAAATAAGAAATAAAGACGAAAGGACAGAACATGATGCAACCACACTCGAATGAACTTGAACAAGTCGTCAAAATTCATAAAGCACTGGGTGAGCAAACACGCTACAAAATCATTCAGATTCTATCGGGTGAGAGCAACCTTTGTCCTGCCGACCTGGAGAGCCGCCTTGTTACGGTTGCCCTATCGACTCTGTCTCATCACCTGAAACAGCTGTCCGATTGCGGCCTGCTCACATCGCAGAAGAAAGGTACCTATATCTACTACAGCCTGAACACAGAGACCGCACAAAAGTTTGTTCCCTATTTGCTAAATAAATAAAAAAATTTGAGTTATATTTCTATATAATTAGAAATATTGAAACAGCACTCAACATTTATTGATAGAACTAGTTCACATAAGTTTACGCTTATACCAATATTCATTATCGGTTGTAACATCACTGTTTGCAGATCGGTTGCATTCACAGTATACATGTCTTGTTCTCTTGTCTTTATTTCTATATTTCTAAAAATATAATAATTATAATCAGAAAGAGGTTATGTTTCCATGTCTTCTACGCTCAAAATCTATGTTCTTGCCTTGGTCAGCTTCCTTGTAGGAACGTCCGAATATGTCATTGCCGGCATTTTGGATCGCATTGCAGATACTATGGACATCTCTTTAATCGCTGCCGGACAGCTCATTACAATTTTTTCACTCGTATATGCGCTGGGTACACCTATCATTATTGCATTGACTTCACGCTGGGACCGTCGCAAGCTGTTGCTATACTTCCTCGGTCTATTCGTTGGGGCTAATGTTCTTGCTTATCTGTTGCCGGGCTATGGACTGTTCGTCGCAGCACGAGTGTTAATGGCTTTGGGGGCGGGCGTTGTTGTTGTCACGGCATTAACGGTCGCTTCCCAAATAGCAGCGGAGGGCAAACAAGCAAGTGCAATCGCCACAGTAATCACTGGATTTACGGCTTCTTTGATCGTTGGCGTTCCGCTCGGAAGGCTTGTGGCTGCATCTTGGGATTGGAAGCTTGTTTTTGCCGGTATCGCCGTTCTTGGTGTTCTCGCCATGCTGGTTATCGCGGCCGCCATTCCGCCTTCCAAAGCAGAAGCTCCTGTTCCGCTGAAGAAACAACTCTCTTTGCTCAAACAGCCACGAATTGTATTGGCACTGCTGGTGACCTTTTTCTGGTTAGGTGGTTATTCCATAGCCTACACGTATATCTCACCTTATCTCGTAACCGTTTCAGGAATGAGCGAAGCAATACTCAGTTCAGCTTTACTCGCATTTGGCATAGCAAGCCTGATCGGTTCGAAAATTGGAGGATTCAGTGCTGACAGATTGGGTGTCAAAAGAACGCTGATCACAGGCATGACATTGCATATCGTGAGTCTGGTCCTGCTGAATATAACGGCAAGTTCTCATCTCGCTATCTTCCTTGTTCTAATTTTGTGGTCTTTTGCCGCATGGTCTTCGGGTCCAACTCAGCAATATAATCTGGTTACCATGGCTCCGGAATCCTCGGGCATTATGCTAAGTCTGAACAGTTCGGTGATGCAATTAGCCATGGCTGCCGGAGCAGGTATTGGGGGGATCGCAGTCAGCAGCATATCATTATCATCCATCACCTGGATTGGGGCTTTCGGAGTCGTTGTTGCCGTCATCATTGTTATAAGCTCGTATCGTTCAGCATCTGCTAAAAGTACACAAACCGATACATCACACAACTCTGCCTGATATGTAATTCGTAGTACAAAGACAAACCAAAAAGAGAGACCACTATATGCATACAGTGGTCTCTCTTTAACCATTTTAACGGGTATTGCCGAGCTGCTGAACTCTTATTGGGCCGTAACTGCACCATCGATCGGATATACTGCACCATTAATATATGGCGCTTCATCTCCCAGAAGGAAGGAAACGAGGTTCGCAATCTCTTCCGGTCTGCCTAGACGTCCAGAAGGAATGCTGTCAACAGTTGCCTTGAACACTTCAGGATTGTCTTTACCAAACTGAACGACCATCGGTGTCTCAATTGTACCTGGCGCAATCGCATTCACACGAATATTGTCCTTGCCATATTCAATCGCAGCTGTACGGGTCAAGCCGACCACGCCATGTTTGGTTGCTGCGTATGGTGCAACCGCGGGTACACCAACAATACCGGCTGTGGAAGCTGTGTTCAGAATAGAACCTCCGCCGGTTTTGAGCATTTCCGTAATCACGTACTTCAACCCGTAAAACACACTTCTCAGGTTGATATCAATAATCTGGTCAAACTGCTCAATCGTATGTTCGATCAACTTGATTCCAGGACCCGCAATCCCTGCATTATTAAAGAACATGTCGATTCGTCCGAACTCTTCGACTGCTTTTTTCACATAATTCTCAACTTCAGGTGCTTTACTCACATCTGCTTGTACAAAAATCGCTTTACTTCCCAGCTTTTCAATCTGCTTAACCGTTTCAAGACCTGTCTCTTCGACAAGATCCACGACAACAATGGATGCGCCCTTCTCAGCCAGCTTCAGCGCTGCTGCTTGGCCCAATCCACTTCCTGCTCCAGTGATAATGGCTACTTTTCCTGCGTGACTCATGTTGATCTCCTCCATGTGTGTGTGTCATCTTGTGATTGGATCGATGAATACGATATGAAACGTTAGTACATGTAATAATGCAATATGTAAGTCAAAAATGTCATAAAACCTTCCTGACTTTACCTATTCTAATAGACTTTCGACATAAAAACAATTCATATAGTATGGATTCATACTATATCAATGATCCACCCCGAATCCCCTCCATGCCCATGGCTTGAGCAACCATCGCAAGGTTGGGGTTCACAAGCTCCGTTCCAGATTCCAGGAATCCTGCCGCCTTCATCTCCAGTGCTCCATAAGTATGCAAGGCTTCTATGGTCGCTTTCACATCTCCGCACACGCCGTAATCAAGCTTCGACCGGCGACCCAGATGGGAAGACTGAATGTCGACCTGACGGAGCACTTAAATCGTAATTTCAGTGTTAGAAAATGCCAAAAAATCCGCTTGTCGAATGACAAACGGATTTTTTATGCTAGATTTATTCGTATTTCATGTGGATTCACGAATCTCAAAGAGTAACTAGATGGCAGGCATCACATTGCCGCCACTTACCGGGATATAGGCACCCGTGATAAATGAGGACAGGTCCGAGGCAAGAAAAGCCACCGCATTGGCGATTTCCTGATCTTCACCCCTGCGCTTCAGCGGCACGGTACGCGTATATGCCTCATCATGTCCAGGTTCACTGGAACGATCACGTTCACTAATTGTCCATCCAGGTGCAACCTGGTTTACGGTAATCTGATACTCGCCAACCTCCTTGGCAAGCACGCGATATACGCCATCCATTCCACGCTTACCAGCGGTGTAGGCCGACTGGTGAGCAAAATTTTGCATCGCACATTCTGTGTTGATGCCAATGAAGCGACCTGCTTTGACCGATTGCATATGCGGAATGAAAGCTTTGGCAAGATACACACTCTGCATGACACATGATTCGAACTGGCTCAAGTAATCTTCAGGAGATTGCTCCAACACCGTGGTCCATTCATACTGAATGACTGCATTGGCAACAACAATATCCACTCCGCCGAGAACAGCCTGGATCTCATCACGCATCCGGAATGCCGTGTCTTGCTTCGTAATGTCTCCCTGTACAATGACAGCCTGACGCCCCAGTGCCTCAATCTCACCTTGAAGCTCCCGTGCTTTCGTATCATTATTTATATAATGTAGGGCCAGATTGGCGCCACAGGCTGCCAACGTGCGGGCGATGACTCTCCCCAGTTGTCCGGTTGCGCCTGTAACAAGAGCCGTTTTTCCTGTGAGATCCAATTGCATAACAACGAAAACCTCCTTGAATTCATTTTTACCGAAAACGATTTCGTGAAGTGTTATAATTTTCATCAAATCAACTTCATTCAGAGAGATATACAGCATTGTTCAATGCTGTATATTGTATATGGCAGTTCAGCTTTATTTCAATATGTGTGGGGATTATTGATGATTATGTTGAATGAGATCAATTTCCTGGAAGCGACTGACTTCCTTTTCCCAACGCTCTTCTACATATTGACGGTGAACCGGGTGATTGTTGTATGCATCATACGCAGCCTGGTCCGCAAAGACCATGGAGAAGCTGTAGTCAAACTCATTCTTCTCACTTACCTGTCTCAGGACCTGAAACTGCTCTACCCCAGGAATGACTGCAAGTGCATCTGAACTTTCCTTCAAAAAGGCTTCCGCCTCCGGTGTATCTTTACCAGCGTAAAGTGTAAACGTTACCATATGTGTGATGCTACTCATCTCTACTTCCTCCTCCAATATGTTCTAACTCTGTTTTCTAGTGTACATCCGATTGTGTTGTAAGCGCAATAATTGGTTGAATTAATTTTTAATGAAAATAGATAATTCTATATAAATTGAACTTAAGAATATTTACACTGCACACTCCGATGACAGAACAACCTTCCGATCGCTGTTATCCCCAGATTTTTTGATTCCTTCTATAAAGGGTAAATCCGGGGATAAAGGCGAACGCTCCGCTTCTTCAGGTTCTTTCTCTCCTCTCCGTTTTGTGTAAATGTTTAGTTCAATTTATATAGTTACAAATATTAATTAAAACTCACAAGGGTTTCCCCTAGAAGTATATGTACACAAAAAAACCTCAGGACGAATCCCGAGGTTTTCTTGTAATGTATGGACAAACTATTTGTTGATGTTGTATTTACGGTTAAATTTATCAACACGGCCACCGATATCCACGTTTCTTTGTTTACCAGTGAAGAACGGGTGGGATGCGGAACTAGTGTCCACACGGATTACTGGGTAAGAGTTACCGTCTTCCCATTCCATAGTTTCGTTAGAGAACTTCGTGGAAGAACTCAGGAATTTGAAATCAGCACTTGCATCGTAAAAAATTACGAGTTGTGTCTTTGGATGGATGTCAACTTTTGGCATAATCTATTTACACTCCTTTAATATGGGTACTTCTTTAGAATCAAACTAAATTTTATTATACTCTTTTTTTGTACAAAGTACCAGCAGGATTTGAGGAATAGCTAAAAAAAATATGATTTCTATTGATTTTGCACCTAATCAGGTTTACGCCGTCCCTTTCTCCAGTACATTCAGCATGTACTCCAAAGCCTCCAGTTCATCCCTGCCTCTTGTCTGCAATCTGACAACACTACCATATCGAATGGGGAGTAACGCCATCCCTAACAGGCTTTTGACATCAACTCGATGTTCATGCTCAGACTCCATATACGACAAGATAATATCCGAGGTAAAACGTGATGCTTGAGAAGATACCGACATCAGATCATCCCGATGAAAATCAGCGTGAATCATAAATTCATGTACTCTCACGACCTTCAGTTCCTTTCGCTAAGTACTTATTCACCTATATGGTGTGTATCATTTTATATATTAAAATCATCATGAATTATACCATGTTTTGGGAGCTTGTCTATTCCTTTATTTTGCAAAAAAGAACAAAAAAGAGTCCTGAAATTCAGGACTCTTTCAGTACGAGCTTATATCCCGTTCGGATATACCATGACCTTCAGGCTGCCGCTCTTATTGTGTAATGCACGTTCCATCGCCTGCTGTGTCTCTTCCAGTGAATAACGATCTGTAATCAGAGACATCACGTCATGTTGGCCAGAGCTCAAGAATTCAATCCCTGCAGGATACGTGTTGGCATATCGGAATATCCCATAGATATCAACTTCATTGTCTGCGATAAATGGAACATTCAGTGCAATCTCGTCCTGCGCAGGCAGGCCCACAATAGCAAGCCTGCCTCCACGCCGAAGTGAATACAGAGCCGTTTGCAACGCCTTCGGGTTCCCGGCAGTTTCCCATGCGGTATCCACACCGACACCACGGGTTAACTCACGAATCACGGCCAGCGCATCTTCATTCCGTACGTTAATGGTATGGGTGGCACCCATACGGCGAGCCGCTTCCAACCGTACTTCCTCCAGATCCGTAACAAAGATCTTCTCAACGCCGAATGATTTTGCAGCCGCAACAGCCATCAGTCCAACGGGCCCCATCCCCATAATCGCAAGCGTCGTACCCGGAGCCAGCTTGCTCCGGTGAGCCGCATGAATCCCAACGGAGAATGGCTCATTCATGGCCGCTTCCTCATAGGACAGATGGTCGGGAATCGGGAATACCATATCTTCGCGCATCGTCATGTATTGTACAAATGCCCCGTCCACCGGAGGGGTCGCCAGAAACTGTACATCCGGACACAGGTTATAGCGACCTTCCTTGCATGCTGTGCAACGTCCACAGGTGACTCCAGGCTCAATGGCCACCCGATCTCCTATTTTCAGACGGGATACTTTCTCGCCAACTGCAGCAATCATCCCCGCACACTCGTGTCCCAGGATGATCGGTTTCTCCACCACGAACCTGCCGATGCGCCCATGTTTAAAATAATGCACATCCGATCCGCACACGCCTACGGCCATCACCTGAATAAGAACCTCATCCGCAGCCGGTTTAGGAACAGCTTGTTCCTCAATAATGATGTGTCCTGGCTCTGTCATGACAGCAGCCTTCATGGTCTTGGGCAGTTGATGTTGTCCCATACGCATTCTCCTCCTCAGGTATGTCCATGCTGTCTATTTTACATCAAAGAAAACAAGGTATGTTCTTTCTTCACATCACCAATCAATAGATTGTTCGTCCCTGTTCATCCGCAATTCCGCTCTTGCGGTAGAAGTACGTATTGATCATATCCCGCCATTCCTTCGCATGTTCGGCCTGATGGTCCTGTAATGAAGCAACTTTGCTGAAGATAACGGGGTCCACTTTTCCCTCCAGCTGTCTCCACGTCTCCGCTAACGCCTCTGCCTGCGCAGCGCCTTCAAAGTGTGTATCATAAATATGCTGAATGACTGTCTTACCCGAATGCAGAACATGGGTGTACGGCACGTGATGGAAAAACAAGATCAACTCATCCGGACAGGTATCCAAGGACTCATAACGTTCAGCATTCTCAGGATGATACTGCGAGGTATACCCTGTGCCGCTCTTCACCGTTCGATCTACACCAATGCCGTGACAATCGGCAAAGTGATACGTACCCCATTTGGAGTACTCATACCCATCTACATTCGGCCCATAATGATGCTCCGGATTAACCATCCAGCCTACACCGAGAGGTGCCGTATAATTTTCATAGATACCTAGTGAATTCAAAAGCATATCCGTAATCTGCTGCACGACTTCGTCCTCATGTCCAAATGTCAGTCTGACCCACTCATCCGCAATCTCTTCCGCCGACAGCTCCGGATTCCACGCAAGTCTTCCGTATCCATACAAATTAGCCTGTGCAAGTGGATGTCCTGTCCAACAGGCATCTGCGCCGATATTGGATACTGCTGCAAAGCCACTATAAGGTCGATTATAAAGAGAACCATTCGCGATTCGTTTGATCTCTGAGCCTTTACCTTTGGCGTACGTGTCAAAGTCCAGCACTTCTTTCCATTGGGGAACCAGATAACACAGATGACGCTGCTGCCCGGTATACTCCTGGGTAATCTGGAACTCAATCACCTGATTCGTATTCTCCATGGCGCCGAACAGCGGGGATACTGCTTCCCTCACCTGAAAATCCATCGGTCCGTTCTTGATCTGTAAAATGACATTGTCGGCAAAACGCCCATCCAGTGGCGTAAAGTGGTCATAGGCTGCCCGTGCACGGTCTGTGGAACGATCCCGCCAGTCCTGCTTGCAGTTATATACGAAGCAACGCCAGATGACCAATCCACCAAAGGGACGAAGGGCTTCAGCAAGCATGTTCGCACCATCGGCATGATCACGGTTATACGTGAATGGTCCCGGACGATTCTCGGAGTCTGCCTTGATCAGGTAACCGCCAAAATCCGGAATCGCTGCGTACACCTTGGCCGTTTGAATGTTCCACCATTCCCGTGCCTGCGCATCCAGCGGATCAGCCGTATGCAATCCACCAATCTCGATTGGACTTGCGTAGTTGGCGCTCAGGAAGAGCCGAATGCCATAGGCTCTGAATTCAGCGGCAACCTTCGCAACATCACCCAAGTAACGTTCTGTCAGGAACAGGCTCTCACGCCGATGAACGTTAACGTTGTTGATCGATATGGCATTGATGCTCGTTGAAGCGAGTAAACGTGCGTAATCCCGGATGCGTTCCAAGTCCAGCGTGAATTCGCCGTTATCATAGAAAATGGAATCTCCTGCGTAACCACGCTCAATACTACCGTCCACGTTATCCCACTGATTAATCATCCGTAGCGCATTGGTTGGCTGCTCGGTAATAAAACTCCACTTGTCCACAGCTTCATCCGTTACGCTTGCACTTTCCTGATCAAGTGTCATCTCTCGAAGCAAATGAAATGCACCATACAGCACACCTTGGGGGGTCTCTGATCCAATGACAAGTACACCTTCTGCCTCGTCCTTGCGAATGATATACCCTTCCCCTTGCACTGCAGAACGCTCGGTTTCGCTAAACGCTTCCGCCACAGAATCACTTCCAGCCCAAGTTCCGATCCGTATTGCTGGAGCATGCTCATCTCGCTCACTAGCCTGAGAAGCAACCTGCTGACTGACCGTTGGTTTCACACCATACAACTTCTCCAATCCCTGTGAAAGTTCGGTCAGAGCTGTCGTAATGATCTGATGGTTTTCTTCGGCCAAAATCAGCCTGCTCCAGAGCGGAGCCGTCTTCTTGGCAAACCCATTCGCTCCTGACAATGTGGAGTGGTATCCCAGCCATGCATCGTATTGTGGACCTGACAGACCAGACCGAACGACGGATTGGCTCATTGTACCGCCTCCTTACTGGCATAGATCTGCGCTAGGCGATTGCCTTTGCCTTCAAGCAACCATAGGATGGATGTTACACCACGCGGATAGTACTTGCTACCAACCGCTACACCAGACAGGATCTGGTCACTCCAGCACCAGTAGGATTCCTCCGGATGCAGCAGCCAGTTGACATGAGCGGCGTCTGCTGCCTTCCCAGTCTCATCCCACTCCACACCCAGCAGTTCTCTGGTGATAAATTGGGACAGATAGATTTTGCTCAGCCACGAGTTATTGCTTGTCGAGGACAGTTTCCATCCTCCATCTTCGAACAAACAAGTTCCGGGTACAAGAACCGTCTTCAGATGGGTTTGGAGTGCCTTCAAGTAAGGTCCAAAACGTCCGTTGATATCCAGCGCTGCTTCACAGCCAGTAAAGTAAGGGAATACAAGACCTTCAATCGCCGGAATGATCCGAGAATCATTATTTTCCGCGATTACAGCCGGAATGTAGCCACCATCTGTCATCTGTGCAGCGATACTGGCAGCACATCGATCTGCTTGACGCCCTGCCTGATGGGACAGATCAGCCAGCTTCTCAGCAGCGAACAGCTTCTCCGATGCAACGTAGACCGCCCAGCACTTCCCGGCCAGATAGATGTTGTTTCGAGACTGACCCAGTGATACATCCAGGCTATCGTAGGTTGTAATCTCTGCCCCACCTTGTGTGCGGCTGCTATCCAGGCCCATCAGGCCGTTACGCTGATCTGCGTCGGGATGGTCCCGATTAAGCATACTTTCGAAGCAATCCTGAATAACAGGTAACATGTCTTTTACAAAAGCCTGATCCTGTGTCTGTTCAATGTACATCGTCGCGCAGCAGAGCCAGTTTACCAGTTCCTCGTGGCTCATTTGTGAGAAACAGTCATCAATGCCAACTAGCTCATATGCCGAGTGTCCGGGACGTGAGAATACATTGGCCACACCGATATCATGGGTAAAGGTAATCCCGCCCGGATATAACTTCTCTTCCCCCGGGAAACGTACCTGGTCCGTATAACTGTACCGTTTTACAAACCACTCCAGCTCGTTCCGCACCGTCCAGGGATTCAATGCAAGCTCGAAATATAGCTGATCTGCTGTCAGATCAAGTGTGTTCATCATCCGATACTCCCCTTCATTCACTACCCAGAGTGGCTCTCCATCGGCTTCCAGCAGTTGAGTGCTGGCATAATAGCTGTGAATGGAATGAGCAAGCATGAATGATTGATCTTCTGTCAGCGCAGCTGTCCCAAGGCGTTGTTCAACCTCTACACAGGAAGCGGTCAGCTCACTGAAACGTTGCAGTGCATACTCTCCTGCCGCCTGGATGTCTGCAAAATACCGCGTATACCAATACGTCGTATCCATTCCAGTCGTCACAATACCCCCACGATAGAAACATACTGCGAATTGATATGTGCGTTTCTCTCCGGCAGGTACCTCCATCAGTAATGCTGCAGTTCCGCCAAGTCCAAAAGCAAGATTCTCCCGATGTTTCTCCTGTAACAGCTTCTCCAACGTAAACCCGCGCGCAGGCCACAGTCCGTCATCTGCCGACATAATGGCTGTTAGCCGACCTTGTCCAACACCTGTGATGGAGCCACCTTCCGGTCCTCCAATCAGACGCATCGCAGAATACGGATCATTGCCCTGATAGCCAAAGTAGGCTTTCCGTGGTTGTTGACCTTGCGTGTTGTCAATCGTCATCTCTACCAGTACGGCAGGTACGAGTGCATCCATTAAGGCTTCACGATCTCCACTCGTTGGATCTGGTACGGGTCGTACAGGCGAATAGATGCGGAACGTCAGATCTCCCGCAGTCCACGTATCCGTTCCCGAGGTGAACTCGCGAGTAATCTCTTCATCGCGAAAAGCAGAAATAAGAGGTTGTTGAGCTTTTGTCTGTGTCGTGGGCGGAGCCGTGTCCCCATTCTCCAATTTCTCTACATCATAACGGCTGCTCTCATCTTCCGTAGCTTCATAAAAAGGAAGCGCCTGATAATTCTCTCCATCGCGAGACTGTAATCCAATATATACGTTCTGGTCTGCCGGCTTGCCGAGTTCCAGACCCAGCCCGCCCTTGGCGCCTTTGTATCCAAGTGTGAAACTGGCAAAAGCACCGATCGGTGCATGATGTGCATTATAAAAGATGGATTTGGATGTATTCATGAATCATAACCCCTCTCAGAATGGTAAGCATACGTTTTCATTAGCCCCATCCTACCACGTGGTTTCACCCCAGGCCATGATCAAATCAATCTGATATTTACCCAAATCAAGCTGATAGACTATAATGAATTAAAGCGGTTACAAAAAACGTTTTATAATTGACCTCATAAGTTAACCCAGCATTTCATTAGTTATAAGGGGGATCTTCCATGTCTTCAACTTACTTGCCTCCCGCTTTGGGAGAAAGTGTACATGAAGTTTTTTACCCAGATGTGCAAACGACGGTCAATCTATTCGCCATTCATCTGAGAAGTGTTGGCACGGACTGGGATTATCCAGCGCATGAGCACCCTCAATATGAATTGAATTATGTCACCGAAGGCGAGCAACGCATGATGGTGAACGGTACCCTGTATATTCAAAAGGCTGGCGAGCTGCTCCTGATTCCTCCGGGAAGCATTCATTCCAGCCAGAGCCATAACGGCAAAGGATTCACCTATTTTTGCATGCATTTTGACATTGATGATCAGTTGTTCCTATCTTTGCTTGCGCGCCTCAAACAAGTACGATTCAGTGCAGATAGTCCGGTTACGCAGCAAATCGAGCCAGTTTTGCGCAAATTGATGTCATCTGCGGATGATGAAGTAGCAAGTACAATGGTGCAGCGCATGCAGTTGCAATCTGCGGTGTTTGAACTATTCGGCCATCTATGGGAGGCGGTCTCTCAGGAGGCAGCACAATGGTTTACCGACGGATACGAGAAGGTCGAACTCGCACATCAGATTCGCAATCGATTGCAAGGTCTGATGAGTCAGCAATTCAAACAGGGACATGAGTCCGACAGCCATTATGGCATTGATGATATTGCAGCAGAGCTGGGCATCAGTTCTTCTCACTGTAATCGCGTCTTTAAACAGGTATTTGGTCAGTCACCTCGCGCGGTGTTATCCCAGTTGGTTCTGCATGAAGCAAAGATTCTCCTGGGTAATCCGAAGCTGTCCGTTCAGAATATTGCGGTCATGCTTGGGTACAAGGACATTGCCCACTTCAGTCGTCAATTCAAGCGCTGGTCCGGCATGTCGCCATCCCGTTACCGACAGGAACAGCCTGCTCCGGAATGAAATCCAGTAGCAGACTGTTTCCCGTTCTTATTTTCAGTAAAGCAACATTTTACTTCAACAAACGTTTAATTAACTTCAGCTTGTTATCATACGGTGGATACAGAATCGGCAGATTCACTTTGGTGCTTTTCTTTAGTACACTTTTGAGATGAGAGAAGGTCTCGAAGCTATACTGCCCATGATACGAGCCAACACCTGAATGACCAACACCGCCAAAAGGCAGACGCGGATTCGCAACATGCGTGATGGTATCGTTAATGCAGCCGCCGCCAAATGAAACTTCGCGCAGCACTTTGTCCTGAATCTGGGTGTCGGAAGTAAACAGGTACAAGGCGAGCGGTTTCGGCCGCTTTACGATTTCTATAATGGCTTCATCCAGATTACGGTAGCTGATGATGGGTAAAATCGGTCCAAAAATCTCATCTTCCATCGTCGCTGCATCCCAGGATTCCGCATCAATCAACGTAGGTTCAATAAAGCGATCCTCTTCATCCGAAGCTCCTCCATATATCACTTTGGCCTGATCTTGTTCAATCAGAGTCGTCAGCCGTTTAAAATGTCCCTTGTTCACGATTCGCCCATAGTCCTTGTTGTTCTGGATATCTGAACCAAAGAAAGACACGATCGCTGCTTTCATCTCCGTAACTAACTGTTCCTTCACGCCTTCATGCACGAGTAAATAGTCGGGTGCGATGCAGGTCTGTCCCGTATTAAGCAGTTTGCCCCATATGATGCGCTCCGCAGCTACTTTGATATCCGCCTGTTCATCCACGATGACTGGACTCTTGCCACCCAATTCCAACGTAACGGGAACCAGATTTTTGGCAGCTGCCTCCATCACAATTTTGCCAACCGGTACACTGCCTGTAAAAAAGATATAGTCAAACGGCGCATTGATCAGCGCTGTCGTTGTATCTTTGGCACCGTCAAGTACCTGAACGTATGCCGGTTCGAACACCGTCGCAATCATTTCACGTACTACAGCAGACACCGCAGGTGTATTCTCTGACGCTTTGAGCACGGCTGTGTTACCTGCTGCAATAGCGCCTACCAATGGTTCGATCAAGAGTTGAAATGGATAATTGAAAGGTCCGATGATCAGTACTGACCCATAGGGTTCAGGTATGATATAACTTTTGGAACCCAGGAGTGCCATTTGCGTTTTGACTTTAACGGGTTTCACCCACTTCTTCACTTTACGAATGGTGTGTGTGATGCTGTCCATCATGAATCCGATCTCGGTCGTATACGATTCGAACTCACTTTTCCCCAAATCCTGATAGAGAGCTTCTGTTAGTCTGGTCTCGTACTTTTGAATCGCCTGCTTCAGCTGGGTCAGTCGGGCAATTCGGGCTTCTGCCGATCGTGTGGCCCCCGAACGAAAGAATTGTCGTTGCTGCTCCAAAATCTGTTCAACTTCCTGACGGGTTACTTCCTGTATAGTTGTTATCATATAAGCATACTCCTCTACTTGTTATAGATTAAGCGTTTAAACTTACGAACCTATAAGATACATGCAAAAGCATGTTTTATCACCATTAATCTACAGACACTCTTCTTCCAAAGCAGCTACCAGTTCCTTCAGCAGCTCCACCGATGCATTCAATGAAGCCGAATAATAACGCTGTGTGCCCTTCTGTTCCACAGATATGAGCCCCTTCTCTAACAACAGCTTGAGATGATGAGATATGGCTGGCCGGGATAGGCTCGATTGTTCAGTAATTTCATTTACCGTCATTCTGCCCTTCTCGCTGAGTGTCAGCAAAATAGCTTGACGATGGTTGTCACTTAATACTTGAAATAACGGGATACAGGTTTGGAAAACGCTGATCGCTTTTTGTCCCATGGTGTTCACCTCTATACTATTCTTCATAATATTGTTCTCTGCACGATATCTGTTGGTTTAAACATTCGAACCTAATGATTTGAATTGTACTCCTGCTCATTAGAACTGCAAGTGGATCATTAAACAAATTCAATATAATGTTGATAAAGCGCTTCCATACTACCATACAAGTATGGTAGTATGTCAAAGAAGGAGTTGAAGTTGTGGAATATACCCCCAAGTTATCATCCAAACCCGGTTTGTTGCCTGCTGCGAACAGTCTGTCTTCCATGAACAAGCAGTCTTACTCCGCCCGGGACGCGGTATACGTCACGCTTAAAAAGCTGATTTTAAGTCTGAAGCTGCCTCCGGGAACAGCTATTTCAGAGAAAGAAATTTCGCTGGAGTTCCAGGTCAGCCGGACACCTGTTCGAGAAAGTTTCGTGAGACTTGCCCAGGAAGGTCTGCTCGAAGTGTATCCACAGCGTGGCACATACGTCTCTCTGATCCAGGTCGATCTCGTTGAGGAGGCACGATTCATGCGTGAACAGCTTGAACGTGCCGTAATCAGGCTCGCCTGCGAGCATTTTCCGGATCAACAGATGATTGCACTTGAACAGAACCTTGCGCGTCAACAGGAATGTAAGATCAAACCGGATGATGAACGAATGTTCCAATTGGATGAGGAATTCCATAGCACTCTTTTTGCAGGCTGCAACAAAAGCAACACCTGGACTGTCATCCAGCAGATGAATGTGCATTTGAATCGAAGCCGCATGCTCCGTCTGTCCTCGGATCACCAGTGGGATCATCTGATTGATCAGCACAGGTCCATGGTTCAGGCTATTCAGCAGCATGATGCCCAGACGGCAGAACGACTGATGCAGGAACATCTGCATTTAACTGTCACCGATTTGGCTGTCCTGCAGGATACATATCCTTCCTATTTTCAATGACTGAATTCTTCTTACTATTATTCATGATGAGGTGAACGTGATGAGAATGGTTTTTCGCTGGTTTGGCGAAGGCAATGACACGGTAACACTGGATCACATCCGGCAGATTCCGGGTGTTGAAGGTATTGTGTGGGCTCTACACGATGTTCCTGTTGGCGAGGAATGGCCCATGGACAAAATACTCGCGGTCAAAGCGGCAGCGGACAAGGCCGGGTTACATCTGGATGTCGTTGAGAGTGTGAACATCCATGAGGATATCAAATTGGGCCTGCCATCAAGGGATAAACACATTGCGAACTATATTAAAACGATGGAGAAACTGGCTCAGGTGGGTGTGAAGGTCATCTGTTACAACTTTATGCCGATCTTCGACTGGCTTCGCACGGATATGCACAAGGAAATGGAGGATGGCTCAACTGCCCTCTTCTATGAGCACAGTAAACTCGCAGATATAGAACCTTTAGAACTCGTTCGACGCATTACGGAAAACTCTGCACTCACCATGCCAGGTTGGGAACCGGAACGATTGCAATATTTAACAGGGCTGTTCGAAGCCTATAAAGATGTGACAGAAGATCATATGTGGGAGCATGCACGTTATTTCCTGCAAGAGATTATGCCTACAGCCGAACGGCTGGGGATTCGAATGGCCATCCATCCGGATGACCCGCCATGGCCAATCTTTGGTTTACCAAAGATTATTACAAGTCAGGAGAATGTTCGGAAATATTTGAATCTTTATGATAGCCCCTACAACAGCGTGACACTATGCAGTGGCTCTCTGGGAGCGAATGCTGATAATGACATTATCGGGATGATACACGAGTTCAAGGATCGGATTCCATTTGCCCACATTCGTAATGTCAAAATCTACGAAAACGGCGACTTTATTGAAACGTCACACCGCAGTCAAGATGGAAGCGTCGATATTGCGGGAGTTGTTGAGGCTTACCACGATATCGGTTATGAAGGTTATGCAAGACCCGACCACGGTCGTCATCTCTGGGGGGAACAGTGCCGACCTGGTTATGGGCTCTATGACCGGGCTCTGGGAATCATGTATCTGTGGGGCGTCTGGGATTCGTTGCAAAGGAGGGCAAAGCATGAGTGAACATCAATTTGAACGCTCATCTCGTCTCGAAGGCAGAACGGCTGTAATTACCGGAGGTGCTGGAGTACTATGCCGGTCCATGGCGGAAGAACTTGCTCGGCACGGTGCAAGTGTAGCCATACTGAACCGCACCGTGTCCAAGGGTCAGGAAGTTGTAGCTGCCATTGAAGCTGCTGGTGGCAGAGCAATTGCTGTAGCCTGTGATGTAACCCAAGCCGATAGCGTGCAAGCGGCAGCAGATGCTGTGCTGGAACAACTTGGACCCTGTGATATTCTGATTAACGGTGCCGGTGGCAATAATGCCAGTGCCAATACTACGAATGAAATATTCAGACTGGAAGATCTGGAACAGCAGGACGTTACGACGTTTTTTAATGTAAGCGTAGAGGGATTTCGTCAGGTGATGGATCTGAATTTTGTCGGTTCCCTCATTCCTTCTCAGATCTTTGCAAGACATATGATTGAACGTGATGTTTCGGCGACTGTCATCAATATTTCTTCCATGAGCGCCCCGTCGCCCATGACCAAAGTTCCAGCGTATAGCGCTGCCAAGGCAGCCATTAACAACTTCACGCAGTGGCTCGCTGTGCATCTGGCTGAATCCGGTATTCGTGTCAACGCCATTGCACCCGGATTCTTCCTGACAGAGCAAAACCGTAATCTATTGCTGCAACCAGACGGTTCTCCTACGGAACGTTCGAGTAAAATCATTGCGCATACTCCTATGCGCCGCTTCGGCAAACCGGAAGATCTGCTTGGCACGTTGATGTGGCTTGCGGATGAAAGACAATCCGGCTTCGTCACAGGCACAGTCATCCCTGTAGATGGCGGATTTATGGCCTATTCCGGTGTCTAATGTTCTCTTTTTCTACAAGGCGTGAACTCAACCTTATCTATTGATATCTTCTGATCCGGAGTCCAGTGCATCCACACGGGCTTCGGATTTTTGCGTTCAGAATAAGATTGAATATTGTTGGCAAAGATTGTGAATGTAAAGGAAGGTGAACCATATATGATGGAAGAAACCTGGGTTGTCGCCGTTCGATCGGTGATCACCTTTATAACCTTGATCATCTATGCAAGAGTACTAGGTAAACAACAGATGGCCAACCTAACGTATTTTGATTACATCAATGGTATTACGATCGGTTCCATCGCGGGTACATTCGCAACAGAACTGTCCTCCAAGGCTTGGATTCACTTTGTGGCCTTGACCATTTTTACAATTATAACGATCATTTTTCAATATGCTACGTTGAAAAGTCGAACCCTCTCCAAAATGCTGGACTCTGATCCCACCCTTATCATTCAAAACGGTAAAATTCTGGAACAGAATCTACACAAAATGCGTGTGAAATTCGATGAATTGACCATGATGCTGCGACAACAGGATATCATCGATATCACGACGGTGGACTACGCAATCCTAGAGCCTGATGGCAGCCTATCCACTGTATTGAAGCCTGAGAATCAGCCACTGACAGCCAAGGACATGCATATGCATCCCCCGAAAAGCAAGCTGATGACCGAACTGATCATTGATGGTATTCTGATCAAACAGAACCTACACGAGAGAAATAAGGATATCCAGTGGCTTACCGAACAACTGAATAAGCAAAAAGTGACGATTCAGGATATTGCATTTGCGGCCATTCTACCCAATGACAAATTGTACATCGATCTTTTCAAGGATCGTTTTAAAGAAAAAACGGATATGGGTGACTATGAAGGACCATTTTAGATGTTTACATTGCGGAGGCGGTTGAATGAAAACACGTTTCTGGTTGCTATATGTACTTCCAATCTTTTTGATCCTGCTATTCGCAGCGATCATGGCTGGCGGAACCTATCTCAAAAAACCATTTGGTACCCAAGATCGCTTGCTCGAATCGGTGCAAACGCTGGAAAAGCACGTTGAGGGCAAACAGTGGACGGCAGCCAAGTCACAGATTGAATATGCAATGCAGGCTTGGGATCGAATCGTAGACCGAATTCAATTCAGTGTCGAACGTGAGACGATATACGATATTCTGGGTACTCTCGCACGAGTTAAGGGCGGCGTTGCAGCAGAGGATGACAAGGCGATCATGGAGGAAATCTATTACTTCTACGTGTTATGGGACAACTTGGGGGATTGATTGGCCGCATCAAAAAGCACCTCCTTTGTCGAAAAAGGAAGTGCCTTTTAGCGTTCTATCCGTTACGCTCTTCTTACTCGGCGAGCTCTTGGTGCACGCGAAGTACCTTCTTTGCGGAAAAAGAGAGTGAGTGCTCTGTTCGCACACCACAGTGCAATTAGAGCAAACAGCGTGCCCCAGAACAGCGCGGGAAGGAATGTCTGCTGAGCGAGATTCGCTGCATCCCCTGCCCGTGAAGGCTGCGTCCAGGACAATATTCCAACGTATACAGCACTAACAACGGACTCTTCCAGTGTAAGAAACGCCAGTAACAGATAATAGAACTTCACGATCTTGGCGCCAAAAATCATAATGACCACGTTCAGAACAATGAACCCGGTCAGCCATAACATGCCGAACTCTCCTCTTACATATAACAGGAGTGACACCAGTGCTACAGCCGTCATGATCCCCAGTCCCCACATATGCAAGCCTTTGCGGTATAAGTAGAACAACAGCCAGGCAAACAGTGATGCACTGATATATCCCGCCAGAGAAACCAGGATCGATCTGCCTGGCGTCAGCATGGACGAATACGTTACACCGCTATGATCAGCGTACAATTCAATCCGCAGCACTTTACCAGACAATAACAGCGTCATCAATGCATGACCGAATTCGTGAATCATCGTATCCAGGTTACGGAACAAGGACGAGAATGGGATGAATCGTGTAAGAAAGACGGAGCCTAGCAGGAAAAGTATCGTTTTGACCCACTTATTCAATCGTGTCATACCTCCTTTACCTTGAAGTAAACAAGCCTATCCTTTATATTACGCTTTTTTCACTCGATTCGTTTCGGCTTCCGAACTGTAAGGCGCAGTGCTCCATCCACCAGCAGAAGCTCCGATTGTGTCCAATGAAAAAAGAAGATAGATCATAGCGGCCCTTCTCAGCCTCTAGCGTAACGAGCAGTCGATTCCGCATCCGACTAAGTGCATAGTGCACGAAATGATCTGCAACTTCACTTTGCACAAGGGTAACATAAGCATAGAGGGAATGATCGACGGGTTCATCAAGCGGACTCACCCCTGCACATGAAAATTCCGTCTTGACCCCCGCATTCTGAAGTATGGATAATGCGTTCACGAGCTCGGCATCCACTTCAACGCCATTCCATATTTCCGTTTTCTTCGCGGATACTGTATGTTTGTCACGCTCCGTCCAGTTTATCAACTCCAGCTTGCGCCGTCTCCACAGAAGGGCGGGCTGTTCACTTAATAGCACTTCATGTTCTTCATTTGAATTCATCTAAGGCTTCCTCCTGTTCTCCTCTATCCGGTCACCTTAAACGAAGCAGAGAGCACATCACTGTGCTCTCTGCTTCGCAAAAAGGCAAAGGAATGGCACTCCATTCCTCAGCATGTTGTATTATTGTACCTTTTTCGGTGACAGGCATCAAATCGATCTTTTATTATTCGTTTAGTGCCTGTTTCAGTGCTTCCAGATTCTGTCTCATCACGCTAATGTAGTCCATTCCCGCCGCAATTTCTTCCTCGGTGAGTCCCTCAAGCGGGTTTAATACAGCCGTTTTGGCCCCCACTTCACTTGCAATCGTCTCAGATACTTTGGATGAAACCAGTGTTTCGAAGAAAATCGTCTTCACCTGATGCTCTTTCGCAAAATCAATAACGGATGCCATCTGCGCTGCCGAAGGTTCCCGCTCAGGGGATAGCCCGGCAATAGGTACCTGCTGCAGATCATATTCTTTAGCCAGATAACCAAATGCAGCGTGTTGTGTGATGAAATCTTTGCGTTTGCTATCCGTCACAGCCGCCTTGAAGTCCTGATCCAGTGACTCCAATTGAACAATGTAAGCATCTGCATTTTGCTTGAACTGTGCAGCGTGTTCTGGAGCAGCCTGCGCCAATCCCGCTTCAATATTGCGTACTTCCGTTACAGCCAGTGCAGGCGACAGCCATACGTGCGGATCCAGTCCACCATGATCATGCCCATGTCCTTCTTCTGCCTCGGCGTCATGATCATGGTCGTGTTCTTCAGTAGTCGCTTCATCTGCATGATCGTGGTCGTGATCATGCTCTTCTGTAGTCGCTTCATTCGCATGGTCATGATCGTGATCGTGTTCTGTTGCCTCTGTATGTTCATGATGGTGATCATGCTCTACACCTTCAAGCAGGTTGATGCCCTTGCTTGCTTCTACCTGAATGAGTGAAGTGTTACTCAGACTTCCGGTGACCTGATCAATCCATGATTCCATACCCGCACCGTTGTATACAAGCACATCCGCTTTCTCAATGCTGGCAATGTCCTGTGGTGTTGGCTCCCAATCATGAGGCTCCATACCTGCTGGAACAAGCGTATGTACATCCGCTAGGTCGCCTGCTACATTTTTAGTGAATTCATACATGGGATAGAAACTAACCTGCACGTTTAATTTTGCGGTTTCCGTCTCGGCTGGAACGGGAGTGCCCGTCGAAGCTGCGCTGGTATCGGAAGCGGACTTCTGTCCGCAACCTGCGACGATAAGTGTCAGACTGAATAACAGTCCGAGCGCTGTTTTTTTACTGAATTTCATGTGATGTATTCCTCCTTGAATGGATAACTAACGTTGCTCGTTGTTCTTGTTGATTTCTCTCTTTACGGTGACGCTTGCGGTTGTATCGTGCAATCAGCTTTTGCGCTGATATTCCAGTCAATAGGAAGACCAACAGGATGAGAGCAATCGTTCCTCCCGGTGGTGTATTTAGGTGGTAAGATGTTGTCAGTCCGCTAAAAATACCGATTACCCCCGTGATTACCGCGACGATCATCGCTGCTGTAAAACTGCGAGATACTCGGAGTGCCAAGGCAGCGGGCAATACGATGAGAGCAGACACCAGTAGCACACCCACAATCGGCATGGCTGAAGCTACAGTCATTCCTGTCAGAATGGCAAATGCAAACGATAATCCTCTCACTTGAACGCCTCCAATGGAAGCTGTCTCTTCATCAAACGTAAGGCTATAGAGCGGTCTTCGGAGAATGATGAAAAAAAGCAAACCTGTGACACATACACCTGCCATCATCCACAACTGCATATCGCTAACCGCGACAATTGATCCAAATAAGTATGAGCTGAATGTTTTGGACAGATTCGTTTTCAGACTCATCAATACCACCGCAAGGGCTAGCCCCGAGGTCATAATGATTGCAACAGGAACCTCGCTATAGGTTCGGTAACTTCGACGGAGTTGTTCAACCAGTAATGCACCAATAATGGCAATGGCGAATCCGCAGATGACCGGGTTAAGATTCATGACCGAACCTAACGCTACACCTGCGAGTGAGACATGGGATAACGTGTCTGCCATAAGAACCTGCCGTCTGAGCATCAGATAGACACCCAGAATCGGAGCTATGACCCCAATCAGTCCACCTGCCCAAAAGGCACGTTGCATGAATTCGTACTCAAACACTGCCATTCCTCACTTTCTTGCCGCTCTAGGGTAATGGTACGGTCCAATCGATCTCCCATTTCTTCCAACCCGTGAGTAACCATTATAATCGTTAACCCATGAACATCCGTATAATGGCGCATCAGATCGTAGAAGCCCTCTCGGCTGCGTCGGTCCATCCCCGTTGTCGGCTCATCCAGTACCAGAACCTGCGGTTGCCCAGCCATGGCTCTGGCAATACAGATCCGCTGCTTCTGTCCACCGGACAACTCACCGACACGTGTATTCCGATATTCCCACATGCCGACCTCACGCAAACTGCGTTCAACGATGGCATCCTGCTCCGATGTAAATCTGCGAAAAAGTCCCAGTTTGGTATAACATCCGGATCGGACCAGTTCATTCACCGTGCTAGGGAATCCACTATTAAACGATGCCACCTGCTGGGGCACATAACCGATATTGGAGTTGTTCCCACGTTTCATCTGGGGACTCATATGTATCGTGCCACTCCAGGGCTTCAACAGCCCCAGCAGCAGCTTTAACAGGGTTGTTTTGGCAGAACCATTAGGGCCAGTAATGCCTATGAACTCTCCCACATGGATATCCAGCGACAGTTGATCAATGACTGGCTCTTTGCCATATCCGAATACAACATCACGCATGGAAGATAGTATCATGCCACTCCCTCCTTTCGTAAATATTACGATTTAAAATGAACAAAAAAATTTAGCGTGTTTCCCGGTGGATCGTCATTTTCTTCAAACGAGGTGAGTACTTCTTCATCTCCAGACGCTCTGGATGGTTACGCTTGTTCTTGGTTGTTGTATAGTTGCGATCCCCACACTCGGTGCAGGCTAAGGTTACAATGACTCTCATGGTTGTTGCCTCCTCTTATTTAATCGTAATCATTACTATTTAATGATACTAGCTGATGCTTTTTCTTTTGTCAACTCCACGCCGGAAAAGGATCTTTCAGTTCACGCCAGTTCATCAACATCTCCTCCTCCGTAAGAAGGGTCTCATCCAGCGTACGTTCAATCTCAGCCCGGTCCATATCAATGCCGATGAATACTAATTTGGTTACCCGATCACCCCACTCATTATCCCAGTCCGGTATGCTAGGCAATGTATCGCCAAAATGAAGTTGCCTTTCCTCCTCACTCATCGCACCTACCCATATTCCTGCTGGCGCAAGCTGCTTCGATGTGCCTGCGTGACTGAAAGAGATTGCCATATGGTTCCTTGTCGCCAGCCACATCAGACCTTTGGATCGCACGATGCTATCTGGATATTTCGCAATCCAACGCAGCAAGCGTTCCGGGTGGAATGGACGTTTACGATGATAGACAAATGAATGAATTCCATATTCTTCAGTCTCCGGGGTATGTTCCTCTTTCATTAATTCGCGGATCCAACCCGCGGACTGGCTTGCTTTTTCAAAATCAAAACGTCCCGTATTCAATATCTCTCTCGGATCAATCTGCCCATGTGTCGTGCGAATGAGCTTGGCTTCCGGTTGCATGGCGTGCAGGGCCTTCTCAAGCTTCGTCAGTTCTTCCTCTGACACCAGATCACATTTGTTCAGAATCAGCACATCACAGAATTCCACCTGATCCGTCAGCAGATGAACGATTCCACGACCATCGTCTTCCCCCGCTTGCTGTCCACGGTCCTTCAATGTTTCTTTGGAATAAAAGTCACGCCAGAACTGAGCAGCATCAACAACCGTAAATATCGTGTCGAGTCGGGTGAATTTCGTCAAATCAATGCCGAGTTCCTCGTCGATATACGTAAACGTCTGCGCAACAGGTACCGGTTCACCAATACCCGTCGATTCGATCAATATGTAGTCAATAGAACCATCCAGCGCCAGCCGCTCAACTTCTTTCAGCAGATCCTCCCGTAAAGTGCAGCAGATGCACCCATTCGACATCTCAACCAGTTTCTCATCAATACGCGATAATCCTCCACCATCTCGTATTAAGCCTGCATCGATATTAACCTCACTAAGATCATTGACGATAACAGCAACCCGCATCCCCTCGCGGTTATGAAGCACATGATTGAGCAGTGTCGTTTTGCCTGCATCCAAATATCCACTAAGCACGGTAACTGGCACCCGATGTTGAACCTGTTGATCTGACATTTCTGCTTCCTCCATTCTGCTTAAGTTGGAATGAATAATCTTCTTTCTGACCCTATGAGGATCAAAAATAGACTACTTTTATTTAATCGTAATAATTACGATTAAAAATGATCAATCCGAACTATACCGTAGTTTTCTTTGGGTTGTCAACTCTAATATGATGAAAAATCTTGATTAATCGTAAAAATGTTGATTAGAACATAGGAATCATGTATGTTGCTGCACGTACAAGCATATATTTTAGCAAAGTCCTAGTTGTGGAGGTCTGTTTCATGAAAATGGCAGTCAATCTGAAGCTCCTTTCCTTCCTGATCCCTTGTGCATTTCTTGTTCCCGTGTTGATCACGATGGCTCCAGACCTGAAGGAAGCATGGAACAGTGAAGCTTTGCAAAATATGAAAACGGTATTCATAGGTATCTTTCTTGAAGCTGCTCCTTTTCTGCTCATGGGTGTGCTATTGTCCTCGCTCATGCAGTGGTTCGTATCCGAAGAAATGGTCCGCAAACTCACGCCCAAGAATCCGATCGGCGGTGTGCTGGTTGCAGGACTGCTCGGTATTATTTTTCCCATCTGTGAATGTGGCATGATCCCGGTAGTTAGACGATTAATGCACAAAGGAATGCCTGCCTATATCGCAGTTACGTTCATCTTGAGTGGTCCCGTAGTGAATCCCATCGTATTTACCGCAACCTTGCTTGCCTTTCCCTCCCATCCTGAGATTACCATTGCCCGTATGGGACTGGCCTTTGCCGTAGCAGCTTCCATAGGCATGCTCGTGTATGTGTTCGTTCGTCGAAATCCCCTTCGGATGCCAAAAGTCGCAGTGACAGAGGTCAAGACGCATCCTGGATTTAAAATGGCGCAATCTCATGCTCATGCACACGCAAATGCACATGATCATAACCATGTGAAAAACTGGCGCAGCTTCTTCATTCATGCCGGAGATGAATTCGTCGATATGAGCAAATATCTGGTGATCGGTGCCCTGATTACAGCCTGCATCCAGACATTCATTAGCCGCAGCGATCTGATCTCACTTGGCAATGGTCCTGTCGCCTCTTATGTGTTCATGATGGGATTTGCTTATGTATTGTCCCTCTGCTCCACTTCTGATGCTTTTGTGGCTTCTGCGTTCTCACATACGTTTGCACTGGGGCCGCTGGTATCCTTCCTTGTACTTGGCCCAATGCTGGATTTCAAAAGCACCCTGATGCTGCTCTCGACCTTCCGTACCCGGTTTGTTATTGGTCTAAGTCTAGCGATTATCATACTCGTCTTCGCCGGCTCGTGGTTGATTAATCTGCTGGTATAAAGGTTGAAGAAAATACTTCAAGACCTAAATGGTTAATCACATGAACTTTCATACTGACTATCAATAGAGAGGAGGTGATGATATGAGCCACACGGTCTATACAATGACCAAACCTCCAGTTCCAAAATCACACATCATTCAATGGCATAACCTGATCCGTGCGGGCTGGATCGGCGGGTTGGCAGTCTACATTATTCACTTGAATTCAAGTGATTCGCTTCATTATTATTTGGCTCCTACCATGCAAAAACTGCTGTTATGCTGCCCCGTTCCCTTATTGTTTATTGCCGTTATCATGGCCTGGCATGGACTGTTCAGTAGTAACGAGGTTCATTGCGATTGTGAGCATCCACCCCCTTCCGGTTTCCTACGCAGCTTGTTGGTATATGGTCTGATTGCTATACCCTTATTGCTGGGGTTTCTGTTACCTGATCGGGCTCTCGGCAGCTCCATGGCCAGTCAGAAAGGGATGTCTCTCACCTATGCCCCTCCCGAGATTCGTCGGAAAGAACCTTTACCTGATCCGGTAACGCAATTGAATGTACAAGATCTCACACAACAACCAACGGCTGTTCAGTCTGCATCAGCTACCAAAGTACAATTCGTCCCTCCAGATGAGTACAGCCGCGAATTCGCTGAGTTGGCGGAGAAATTGTATGCGGAACCCGTCATTAAGGTTTATCCCGAGATTTTTTCTGAAACACTCGGCACAATCGACATGTTCCAGCGACAATTTGCAGGCAAAGATATCTCGTTAACCGGTTTTGTTTACCGTGACAAAAGCATGGATCATGAATCACATTTTGCACTGGGACGATTTCTCGTTATGTGCTGCCCCGCTGATGCGGCTCCCTTCGGTGTGATGATTCACATCCCCGACGCGGATAGCTTCCCTACAGATAGTTGGGTACAAATCGATGGTAGCATCGGCTCTGCACAGGTGAACAGTAAGGATACGATTGAAATTCGCGCCACAAAGGTGACACCTGTATCCGAGCCATCCACGCCTTATATTTATACCAACGCGGACTCGGTGATGGCCTATGAGAAGCTTAATAACAATTAAGAAGTACCGATAGACTATAAGAAACCTAAAATAGTGAATATAAAAAAACACACTATACATTTCATATTTCATAGTGTGTTTTTAAGTCTTTATTTGGTGAAGCTTTCCAACCACTCATTCCAAACTTGCTTGTTGGATGGCTTGCCGGAATCACTTAACTTCATATACTCCAGTAGCTGGTCCAGGTTATTCGAATGATTAAGTCGGTATTCCTGTATGAATTGCACCATTGCTTTATATACAATAAGATCAAGCGGTGAATAAGTAGGCGTGTCATTGGAGCTTCCATCTCCATCACCATTCCCACCACCATTAACCGGCTCTTCTGGAGGTGCCTGAGTTACAGAATCCGCCTTTGTAAATGTGCCTGTGTCTCCAATATAGGTAGGATAACTAATAGCGATTTCTCCTGTTAAACTGTTTCCGACCCGACCAATGTTTGGTTTTTCGAGAGTTGTTATTACACCTTGGTTATTAACGATTCCTTTAAGGGCGGGAAGGGTTAGTCTCGTTGGGAATTCTTCAGGGAAGGCTAACGGTTCATAACGAGTGTAAGGATGCTGATGCAATCCAAAACGAGGCTGTACCGTTTGATATGTAGGCTTGATCCCTAACTCCTTCACCGCTTCGCGATAAGCCACAAGCGCGTTGGGAAACTTCTTTTTTAATAATGGGCTGTCACTCGGAATTGTATAAGGTTCATTAAAATTTATATTTATTGCTCCATGATAATCTATCTGAACTCCTCTAAGGAAAATATCTTTACCAAACGCATTTTTTATGAATCCTAAGTCTCGATAGAACCCTGTATCAGCCATTCTGGCATCAGCAATTGAATTCATAATAACAGAATTAATTGTAGCAACTGTATCTATTTTATTGTTTGAAGCATTAATCAGGGCTCCTGCACCGAAGTATTCATTCCATTTTTTCACCAAATAAATCTGCGCATCTGAGGACCATTGTAGACTGTACTTTCTATTGGTACCCCATAAATCGTCGTACCCCTGAATGGAGGACGTAATTTCTAATTTTGTAGATGTATCTGCATCTTGCCATGCCTGTTGTCCAAATTGATGAACTTGCTCCATAATAACGGGATCAATACTTGTTGCATTTCCCGCTGCTGCTAGGAGTGCTGTCCCCCCCCATTGCATGATTGCTCCCGCTTCCAGTTCACCATAAGCAAAGTTTGAATTGGCTGCCTCTGCTCTAAATTGCTCTGTCGCTACAAACAATAAAATGAAAACGTTCAACACAATAAATGTTCTTCTAAATAATGTTTTCTGAAAATTCCTAAACAACTTAAATTCCTCCTAAAGTATGTACTTGCTTAAAAACCTAACATTTTATCCTTTTTAACGAATGGAATTTAAGCTTTCTTGAGATGCCTCGTATCTCAAAAGAGCTATTATTGATGATCATTATATTAACCTGATTCCTACCCTCCTCAAAAGGAAAAATATAACTTAAATATTATCTCAAATATTGAAGTAAGAGTAAATATAATCTCACAAAATATAAGGTTCATATCTAATATTTCGTATATAAAAAAGCCCCAAAGCGATGGATAACATCGCTTTGGGGCTTTCATATTCAGTCAGACATGAGATTACATCTCGTCTGCTCTGAATGTATTATTCCGTTACGATATCATGAACCAATACAGGCGCATCGGCATGATCCGCAATCGTAATGTTTTCTTTGATCTTCGCGATGACGTCTGCCACGTCTTCACGATTGGCATGGATCGTTACGAGGGACTCACCAGCTTTGACTGGATCACCGACTTTTTTGTTCAGCATCAGACCAACCGCGAGATCGATCTCGGACTCTTTCGTTGCGCGGCCTGCGCCGAGCAGCATTGCTGCAGTTCCGATTTCGTCAGCGACGATTCCGGCAACATAGCCGTCTTTGTCTGCTGGAACTTCAACCAGATACTGTGCTTGAGGCAAGCGATCCGGATGATCCACAACCGAAGCGTCTCCGCCTTGATTTGCCAGGAAATCTTTGAATTTCTCCAGTGCCTTACCGTTCTGGATCACTTCTTTTAATTTCTCCTCAGCGTGCTCCAAGGAATCTGCCTTGCCAGCAAGGAATACCATCTGACGGCCAAGAGCCATACACAGTTCTTCCAGATCTTTCGGACCTTTACCTTGCAGGGTGAGGATGGCTTCTTTCACTTCAAGCGCGTTACCAATCGCCAGACCCAGTGGTTGGGACATATCGGAGATAACAGCCATCGTTTTACGGCCAACATTGTTACCGATGCTTACCATGGCATGTGCCAATTCTTTGGCATCTTCTGTTGTCTTCATGAATGCACCTGCACCCGTTTTAACATCCAATACGATTGCATCAGCACCTGCTGCAATTTTCTTGCTCATGATGGAGCTGGCGATCAGTGGAATGGAGTTAACGGTAGCTGTTACGTCACGCAGTGCATAGAGCTTTTTGTCTGCAGGCGTAAGGTTACCACTTTGTCCAATAACTGCAACCTTGTGTTCGTTTACAAGACGAATGAACTCTTCTTTTTCAAGCTCTACGTGGAAACCGGCAACGGATTCCAGTTTGTCTGTTGTACCACCCGTGTGACCAAGTCCACGTCCGGACATTTTGGCAACAGGAACATCCAGCGCAGCAACGAGCGGAGCGAGTACCAGTGTCGTCGTATCGCCCACACCTCCTGTGGAGTGCTTGTCTACTTTGATGCCTTCGATAGCGGACAGGTCGATTGTTTCACCGGAATTCACCATCGACATCGTCAGATCGGCGCGTTCCTTGTCTGTCATATCCTTAAAGAATACCGCCATCGCCCATGCGCTGACTTGATAGTCCGGGATCTCTCCTTGTGTATATCCTTGTACAACAAAATCAATCTCAGCCGTTGTCAGTTCTTTTCCGTCGCGTTTCTTGGCAATAATGTCTACCATTCTCATGATGATCTCTCCTTGTGTGTGTATTGATTGTACAGAACACTTTGTTGTTTGTCCGTTCCGGCTCCGGATCGTTCTTTTGATCGCTCTGCTTCTTCAGAATCGATCCCGGTTCCTTCACTCCGTGCTTAAAACAAAAGTTTCGATCAAAATCAATTGATTATTGAATATAAAATGTAACAACTACAGTGTGATTGCTGTATCCAGGGCAACTACCATCATGTCGTTGAACGTTTTTTGGCGCTCTTCGGCAGATGTTTCTTCGCCTGTCAGCAAGTGGTCACTTACCGTCAGGATGGTCAGTGCGTTAACACCGAACTTGGCAGCGATAGTGTACAATGCTGTTGTTTCCATCTCTACGCCCAGTACACCGTGCTTCATCAACTTCTCGGTAACGGAACGATCATCGCGATAGAAAGAATCGGAGCTGAATACGTTACCTACGTGAATCTTCATGCCTTTGGCTGTTGCACGGTCATACGCTTCTTTCAGCAGGGAGAAGGTAGCGATTGGCGAGAAGTCATATCCACCGAATACGTGTTTGTTCATGCTGGAATCTGTACATGCTGCTTGTGCAAGGATAACGTCACGTACACGGACATGCTCCTGCATACCGCCACAAGTACCTACACGAATCAGGTTTTTCACGCCATATTCGCTGATCAACTCGTTAGCATAGATCGCGAAGGACGGGATACCCATTCCTGAACCTTGCACCGAAATCCGGTGCCCTTGATATGTACCAGTAAAACCAAGCATTCCGCGAACTTCGTTGTAACATACAACATCTTCAAGGTACGTATCTGCAATATATTTCGCGCGTAAAGGATCTCCTGGCAATAGAATCGTTTCTGCGATATCTCCGGGTTTTGCTCCAATATGAGTACTCATGAATGAATCTCCTCCAGTTATATGTTTAGTCTATTATGGCAGGAACCGGAGCAGCCTCAGCTACTCCGACATCCCTAATCCACTTTTTGAAAGAATACTTTAATTCGCAAATTCTCTGTTACTTACCCAGAACTTATTTCAAATCTTTCAGGAAGCTGCTACCATATTCCGGCATTTTCACTCCAAAGTTCTCAGCTACGGTTGCACCAAGGTCAGCAAATGTGCTACGCAGATCAAGCTTTTTCCCCTCGCTGAAGCGCGGAGAGTAGGCAAGCAGTGGTACATATTCACGTGTATGATCCGTACCACGGTAGGTTGGATCGTTACCATGGTCAGCTGTGATCAGCAGCAGGTCATCATTAGTCATTTTGGCGAAAATCTCTGGCAGCCGTGCATCATAGTCCTCAAGCGCCTGAGCATAACCTTGCGGATCACGACGGTGACCGTACAAGGCATCAAAATCAACCAGGTTCAGGAAGCTGAGTCCAGTGAACTCTTCATCCATCGTTTCAGACAACTTGTCCATGCCATCCATGTTGGAGACGGTACGAACGGCCTTGGTTACCCCTTCGCCATCGTAGATATCCGCGATTTTACCCAAGGCGATCACATCAAATCCACCATCTTGCAGTTCATTCATGACAGTACGACCAAAAGGTTTGAGCGCATAATCATGACGATTCGCAGTACGCTTCCAGTTACCCGCTTCACCTACAAATGGACGCGCAATAATACGGCCCAGCATGTATGGATCTTCAAGTGTAATTTCGCGACAGAACTCACAGATCTCATACAGTTCTTTTAGTGGAACAACGTCCTCATGTGCTGCAATTTGCAGAACCGAATCCGCGGATGTGTATACGATGAGCGCGCCAGTTTCGACATGCTCGGCACCCAGCTCATCCAGAATTTCCGTGCCACTGGCCGGTTTGTTACCAATCACCTTGCGGCCCGTTTTCTCTTCAATGCGCTGAATCAACTCATCGGGAAAACCGTTCTCGAACACGCGGAAAGGTGTATCAATGTATAGACCCATCAGCTCCCAGTGACCTGTCATCGTGTCTTTGCCTCTGGATGCTTCCTGCATCTTGGTGTAATATGCTTTGGGTGCATCCGCTACAGGGACACCTTCGATTTCTTTGATGTTGGACAGTCCGAGACTGGCCATATGAGGCATTTTCAGACCTCCACGTTCACGTGCAATGTGACCAAAGGTATCCACATCAAAATCATCAAATTCTGCTGCATCCGGCGCTTCGCCGATCCCTACAGAATCCATAACGATCAGATGTACTCTTTTAAATGTTGACATAACCTAAGCACTCCTTCCAATAATCCGGTTTACAAGAACAGTCCGGCGATGATCGCAGATAATACACTGACAAGCGATGCACCGTAAAGCAGTTTCAGACCGAAGCGGGCTACCACATTACCTTGTTTCTCATGAAGTCCCTTCACCGCACCGGCAATGATACCAATGGAGGAGAAGTTGGCGAACGATACGAGGAAGACGGATACGATCCCTGTTGTTCTGGCAGACAATACGGTCTCCTTCGCTAGAGCAAGCATGGCGACGAATTCGTTGGATACCATTTTGGTTGCCATAATACTTCCCGCCTGAATCGCTTCTTTCCAAGGAACACCCATAATAAAGGCTAATGGTGCAAACACATAACCAAGCAGCTCCTGGAACGAAATACCAAGCACCGCGCTGAAAATTCCGTTGACAAGTGCAATCAAGGCAACAAAGCCGATTAACATCGCAGCTACGATTATGGCGACTTTGAATCCATCCAGGATGTACTCTCCCAGCATTTCGAAGAAGGATTGTTTCTCCTCTTCCTGTACTTCCAATATATCTTCTTCCTCTGTAACCTCATAAGGATTCACAATGGAAGCAATGATAAAACCGCCAAACAGGTTCAGCACAAGTGCCGTAACCACATATTTCGGATCAATCATGGACATATAGGCACCGACAATCGACATCGATACCGTGGACATCGCCGAGGCACACAAGGTGTACAGCCGATGTTTTGGCAACAACCCAATTTGTTTTTTCACAGAAATGAACACTTCAGATTGCCCCAATACAGCCGAAGCAACCGCGTTATATGATTCCAGTTTGCCCATTCCGTTGATTTTGCTTAATACCAGACCAATATATTTTATAACAAAAGGTAAGATTCGGATATACTGCAATATCCCAATGAGTGCAGAGATGACAACGATTGGCATCAATACGCTGAGGAAGAACGGTGTCCCTACAGTCTCTGCACCTACGGTGGTCAAATCACCAAATACAAACGCAATCCCTTCATTCGCATAATCAAGCAAACTTTTAAATACGGTCGCGAATCCACCAATCAGCCATGTCCCGACCCCTGTATTCAGCAAGGCATACGCCAGGATCACTTGTAAAACAATCATAATGGCGAGCGGCCGGTAGCGAATTTTCTTTTTACCGTTGCTTGCGATATAAGCCAGTCCAAAAACAACAAGCAAGCCGATAAGAGCAATTAAAAATTTCATATGATCTCTCCTTTGAAGGTAGTTAAGCCGGATGTAAAAATTCAGCTCAAAGGGTTCTTAAGGATTCTAATTCAGTATCCTTTCAGAAAACTTATGAAGCGCTTACAATAAGTTCAGTTATTTAAATTATAAGTGTAAGTTGTATTCTCTGTACCTGAGTTGAAACCCAAGTACAGAGAATATACTACTACATTTTACCTCATAAGCTTTTGCTTAATACGAAGATGTAGACTGACCACCCTGCATGATTTTCACGCCAGAGCTTGCACCGATCCGAGTTGCTCCCGCTTCGATCATTTTCTGCATATCTTCCAGGCTACGTACGCCACCTGAAGCTTTAACACCTACATCAGGACCTACAGTACGACGCATCAAAGCGATATCTTCTGGCGTTGCTCCACCTGTGGAGAATCCTGTAGAGGTTTTAACAAAATCAGTTCCAGCTCGCACAGCTGCCTGACAAGCACGTACTTTCTCTTCATCCGTCAACAGACAAGTTTCAATAATAACTTTCACCAAAGCTTTACCCGCAGCCGCTTCAACAACAGCACGAATATCCTGTTCAACGTAATCATCTTTGCCATCTTTCAAAGCACTGATGTTGATGACCATATCGACTTCAGTTGCACCTTTAGCAATCGCATCCTTAGTTTCGAAAGCTTTCGTCTCCGATGTAGATGCTCCCAGAGGGAAACCAATAACGGTGCAGATATCTACGCCAGTACCCTGCAACTGCTCAGCAGCATAAGCAACCCAGCCGGGGTTAACACATACAGAAGCAAACTGGTATTGCTTCGCTTCTTCGGTTAACTTGGTCATTTCACTTTGTGTTGCGTCCGCACGAAGCAACGTATGATCGATCATTTTAGCTAATTGTGGTGTAGTCAATTGAATCTCTCCCTTATCTGAACTAGTTATTTTCTATACCCTTACACTAACATGAACATATGTAAAAATCAAATTGAACTTTTGTTCACAAGTCCATTTGTCGTTCTTGCTTCGTTATATTATATTTTCTGCCTAACAAAGCAAAACATCCGCCCTTTTTTCGTGGCAGATGTTGTCATACATTTTCATTTGAAATTAGAATCGCAGTAATGCCTGCGCAGTGTACTGATCCGTAACCAGAATATTCGCATAATGACCTTTAAGCGCGGCGTGAATGGCTTCAATTTTGCGTTGTCCCCCGGCGACCAGGATTGATTTTTCCTTATTTCTCAATTCAGCCAGATCAATCCCGACGGTTCTGCTGTTAATCTCTTCACTGATCAACTGACCTTCCGCATCGAAAAAGCGTGAACAAATGTCACCTGCACCTGAGTTCATCAGCAATTGTTGCTCTTCTTCATTGAAGTAACCGAGCCTGAATAATAATGCATCTTCCTTCACAGTACCTACGGTAAATAAGGCGATATTCGCCTGTCTGCCCAGTTCCACGATTCTGCCGATATGCCGATCCGCTTCCACCATTTTTTTTACTTCAATGTTGTCGAAAATAACGGGCAGCGGCAGATACCTTGGTACCGTGTGGAATGCCTCAGCGAACAAATGAACAATCTCAGCGGCATACGTATTGACATGGGAGTGGCTTACGCCCCCCTTCAATTGCACAACTTCGACACCTTTGACTTGCTTGGGACGAAGCTGGCGTGCTACGGCATGCATGGTTGTTCCCCAGGTCACCCCAATAATATCTGCATCCTGGACCGTCTCCTGAAGATAATCCGCTGCTCGTTTGCTGATATGTTTCTGTATTTCCTCATCACTCTTCAATGGGGCAAAACACACAAGTGCCGAATCGAGATCATATTTCGACTTGAGTTCTCCGGCAATGATGTCGATATCCTCCAGCGGGTCCATAATTTCAATGCGGACATACCCACGATCCTTCGCGTACTGAAGTAATCTGGACACTGTTGGACGCGATACACCTAACCTTGCGGCAATATCCTGTTGGCTGTAATCGGACTGATAATACAATTTCGCTGCTTCAATGCTTAATCGTTGCTTCTCCAGATCCATTCCCATTTGCGCTCATCTCACTCATCCTATTGTCTTTGGAAAATAAATGCTCGTCCTGTATATTATACATGGAATGATTATCTAATCACTATATACCATCCAATTGAGTAGCGTGATCATTCCAACTGGTTCCCTTTCTGATGTATAAAACGGGGCAATCGATGCATACTACAGCGGTCGCTTCATTAGTACCAACATCGGTTCACCCCATGAATCGCACAGAGAGGAAGAAATAACATGTCTACCTTATTGTATATTACTGCCCATCCTCATGATCATGAAACCTCCTTTAGCATGGCTACAGGTAAAGCATTTATTGATGCGTATCGTGAAAGTCACCCTTCTGATGAGGTTGTTCACCTCGATCTGTATCGCTCGGATATTCCCCATATCGATGCGGATGTCTTCAGTGGATGGGGTAAACTGCAATCGGGCAGTGATCTGACTGCCGAAGAGCAGACGAAAGTAAGTCGTTTGAATGAACTTTCGGATCAATTTGCCTCAGCAGATAAATATGTTTTTGTAACCCCGATGTGGAACTTCTCGTTCCCTCCAATTCTAAAGGCTTATGTCGACTCCATCTGCGTAGCTGGCAAAACATTTCGTTATACGGAACAAGGTCCTGTTGGACTGCTGTCTGACAAAAAAGCGCTGCATATTCAGGCCCGCGGTGGCATTTATTCCGAAGGCCCAGCGGCCCAAATGGAATCGGGTCACCGTTACCTGAGCATTATCATGTCTTTCCTCGGCGTGCCGAAGCTTGATGGCATTTTTGTAGAGGGGCATAATCAATATAAAGATCGTGCGGATGAGATCAAGCAACAAGCTATCGAGCAAGCACGCACTTTCGCAAAACAGTTTTAGAAAGGTAGTTCAAAAAGTAGCATAACAAACAAAGCAAAAAACAAAACCCGCGTGCGACCCAGGGATTATTCCCAGGAAGCACGCGGGGTTTTCGATGTATGATTAACCTTTGAGCTTATTGATGTCCAGCGCTGGCACGGCTCATGGTTTCAAGTTTACGTGTGATGGCATGACGGTCCACTTTCAATCCCCAGATCATTTCAATAATCTGCTCTTTCTCTTCTGGATTGTCAGCATGCTTCAGTTGCATTAACAGATCATGCATCTGTTCATTAATCCCTTCAAATTGACTCCATAAATCCTGTCTTACTTCCTTTGAATCCAGATGATGATTCGCATCGACTTCTTCCTTCAATGCTTGGAGAATAGCATCTTTCCATTCCTCATCACCTAGCTGTTTCGCTATGTTCAGGAGATCCAGATAATCGTCAACAAGAAGTGAGTTCAATTCAGCATGTGTTTTCATCGTTTATTGCATCCCCTTTTCATCTATTTACCCAGTATTATACTCGGTATTTCAGGTTATGCAATAGTTGCCGAGAAAAATATAGGATTATCCAGTTTCGTGTCAGGTTTTGACGAATGATTAATCTTCGTTTAAGACTTGAGTTGTTGCAACAGCTGAACACGGTAAGCTTCACTTTCAAGGGACTGAATGTCCTTGTATTCTTCAGCAGTAAGCACTTTGGGTTCCCCGGCCGCCTTTGCAATCATATACACCTTGGCGCTTTCTTCTACTACCTGGGTGCGATAATAGGCTTCACGGAGGTTTTTGCCCGTCGTGACCAATCCGTGATTAACGAGAATAAGTGCCGTATGTTCTTCTACCTTTGCAGAGACTGCATCGGCAAGTAGTTTCGTCGTTGGCAGAACATATGGAACGAACCCAATATCGCCCACCAATGCCGACTGATCAGGAAACAAATGTGGCAACTCATCGAAAACGAGACTGAGTGCAATGGTATATGCCGGATGCGTATGCACAATGGCTTGAATATCCGGATTTACACGGTAACTGTACAGATGCATCAATACTTCGGAAGAAGGACGGGGAGAGCCGACACGAGTCTCCCCTGTCTCGATATCAATCGCGATCCACTCTTCTGGCTCCAGATCCTCAAGTGCATAACCACTTGGAGACAACAGCATCGTCCCTTCGGATCGGGCGCTCAGATTCCCACCAGGTCCTACCACAAGCCCTTGAGCAACCGCTCTGCGTGCATATTTCGTTAACTCTTCCCTTACTTGCTGTTCAGACACGTGCCTCATCACTCCTTTAATGCGTTTGTTTGATTCATACGTTGGTACGTATCGTAAGCTTCCTGCCACTGCTCTGTATCCTCAGGCACATAGGTTTCGGGGGAAAAGGAAGCAGCCATGACCTCCCGGACCTCGGCCAAGCTACTCACTTCTCCATGTGCCAAATATTGCAGCATGCAATTCCCGGCTGAAGTCGCCTCGGCTGGACCCGTAATTACCGGAACCGCAGCCGCATTGGCTGTGAATTGGCATAATAGTCGATTATGAACACCGCCACCGACCATATGAATCACACGAGGTCTTGTACCTGTGATCAACTGCAATTCATCCAGCGTCTGCCTGAACTCCAGCGCCAGGCTTTCCAGAATACAACGCACAACCGCTCCAGTCGTTTCCGGTACAATCTGTCCGCTGGCACTGCATTGTTGCCTTATTCGTTCAGCCATATTCCCTGGCGCCAAGTACACGCCATCTCCTGGCGATACGTAACCTAGATGCGGCGTTGCTAAGGTAGCCAGCTGAACCAGTTCTTCGTGTGTAAATATATGATTCTCCCGCTCCCATTGCCGCTTGCATTCCTGTAGCAGCCACAGGCCTGAACGATTTTTCAAGGTGCGGACTTTGCCACTGACAGTCCCTTCATTCGTGAATCCCAGTGCACGGCTTCGTTCATCCAACACAGGCGCATCACGCTCCATCCCCATAAGAGACCAGGTACCACAGCTGATAAAAGCGAAATCTGAATCCATCGCAGGGATCGCTGCCAAGGCAGAGGCTGTATCATGTGATCCCACTGAGACTATCTGCATCGGTCCAGTCCGTAATTCCGCGCACAAGTCATCCGTTAACTGCCCCAGCATGGTACCGGGCTGAACGAGCCTTGGAAATAATGTTTCCGGTATACCGAGACGCCCGATCAGTTGTTCATTCCAACGGGCCTCGCCTGCATGCAACAGCCCGCTGGTGCTCGCAATCGTATACTCACAAGCCTGCTGACCGGATAGATAATAATGAAATAAGTCAGGCATGAATAACATCCGCATATCCGGACGCAAACCTTCTGCATGCTCTCGTACACTGCCTAACAATTGAAATACCGTATTGATCTGCTGTGGCAGGACGCCGGACATGGAGTACAGTTCTTCTTCATTTAATATGTGCAGAACTTCTCTCATCCACTGCGCATTGCGTGCCTCCCGATAATGGCGCGGGTTTCCGCATAATCTTCCCGTCCCATCCACCAGTCCGAAGTCTACTCCCCACGTATCTACCGCAATGGAACGGATCGCATACGCGTCTCCTTGCGTCCCTTTCACAATGCCTTGTTTTAGTTCATGAAAAAGTCGCAGGAAATCCCAATACAATCCATCGCCCAGCTGCACGGGTTCATTGCTAAAACGGTGCACTTCCTGTAAAGACAGTTTGTTGCCATCAAAAGAACCCCGTACTACCCGCCCACTTCCAGCGCCGTAATCTGCAGCAAGCACGTGTGTTGCTTGATTGCCCATTCTCCCATGCCTCCTTGCTTTAACGATACAGCGGGCCGAACACACTGCAAGCACGGTAGTCTGCGCTCTCTGGCTCACTTGTGCCGAATAATCCCCATGCACGTGGACGGAAAATCTCCGATTCAGGGACATTATGCATGTTGACCGGGATGCGAAGCATGGAAGCCAGCGTAATCAGATCAGCACCGATATGACCATATGAGATGGATCCGTGATTCGCACCCCATTGGTTCATGACCTCGTATACCGAAGTGAACGCTCCCGATCCGGTTAGAACTGGTGCAAACCAGGTGGATGGCCAGGTTGGGTCTGTCCGCTGATCCAGCGTATCATGTACATCTTCAGGCAGGTCGACCGTGTAACCCTGAGCGATTTGCAGCACCGGACCCAGTCCTTTAACCAGATTCAGACGTGTCATCGTTACAGGCATGCCGCCTTTGGTCAAGAAATCCGCTGAATAGCCGCCCCCGCGGAAATACTCTACGGATGCCGGTCTCCACGATGTTGCTTTTAGACAGTCCTGAACTTCCTCATCTGTAATTTCCCAGAAAGGCTTGAGTACAGGCTTGCCATCTTTGGACTGTTGTCCGGTGCCATCCAATGCTGCAGAACCCGAGTTAATCAGATGCAGAATGCCGTCCTTCGCGTTTCCCTCCAACTGGTGCCCCGTCACACGCTGTACCGAATCCGGACTCCAATACGTGCGCACATCAGCGAAGATCTGTGCCGTATGCGTAAGTAACGAACCAAATAACATGGACACGCCATTCAAGCTATCATTCTCCGTTGCAACGAGATAAGGCGCACGTTTGCCATTCCAGTCAAAGGAAGAATTCAGTATCGACTCCAGAAAATCTCCGTTCGGTGAATGGTCTGTCCACTGCCGTTGTCCCTGGAAGCCGGATACAATCGCGTGGTGGCCCATCGATTCCTCTGTATACCCAAGCTCTGCCAACCTTGGGTTGCCCGCCATGAGGTCACGCACAATTTGGGTCATTTTCACAACCGTTTCCCATTCGTACTCTTTACGTTTACGATCCGTTTGCAGATGGGCTGCGTTGTTGTCCGGACCTTCGCTACAATTCTCCTTCACCCAGGCCAGCGCAAGCTTATACTCCTCAGGGTCGTAGATTTCTTCTTCAATACGGCGAGTGAGTTCGCTCATATCCACATATTCGTTCCGCATGCCCAGATACTCCTGGAAAAATGAGTCGTTCACAATCGAGCCAGCAATCCCCATGGATACCGATCCAATCGACAGATAGGCTTGCCCTTTCAAGGTAGCGGCTGCAAGACCCGCACGGCTGAAACGGAGCAACTTCTCACGTACGTCATCGGGAATCGTTGTATCTCCTCCATCCTGAACATCCTCTCCATAGATCCCAAAGGCAGGAATGCCCTTCTGTGCATGGGCTGAGAGAACTGCCGCCAGATATACAGCACCCGGACGTTCAGTTCCGTTAAAACCCCAGATGGCTGTTGGAGTGGATGGCGACATATCCATCGTTTCCGTACCGTAACACCAGCACGGTGTCACGGTAATTGTTACACCCACGTTCGAACGGCTGAACAGTTCCGCTGCTGCGGCCGCTTCAGCTACCCCTCCAATGCAGGTCTCAGCAACAACACACTCTACTGCTGAGCCGTCAGGATACCGTAGTTCGGCTGCAAGCAGCTCGGCCACAGACGTCGCCATCCGCATCGTTTGTTCTTCCAGTGACTCCCGAACGCCTTTGCGTCTTCCATCAATCGTGGGACGAATACCAATCTTGGGGAAAGCCTGCTTATAACGATAATCCTGATGTGTCATACGAGAATGTCCTCCTTCAATTCGCTTCATAGAATTTGGTATGAATTGAGAAACCTTCTGTCTGATCCATATGCATTGATTAGAATGAGATAATACGGAATTACAACCGATACCCGAGTTACACGCAAGACCTGCTTACACAAATGAACAAGTGCAGTTCTTCGCTATTTGAATACGTTTACATAATTTCAAAAAAACAATAAACCATTTCATTAATCAGCCTTGTATGTAGTTCCTCTATTCAAGAAGATGGAACATGCATGAGCGAATTTAACGAAATGGTTTATGTAGTAAGGACGTTCAGAACCCACTAGGGTTATCGGTAACCCTAACATAGCATGAGCCTATCTTGCTGTCAATTGGCATTATCCTATAGAATGGTAAGACTATGTTGCGGAAAGGTTAGATTCTATTGATTACGATTTACGATATTGCCAAAAAAGCCAACGTCTCCGCCATGACGGTATCCAAGGTTATTAATCATACAGGCCGCATAAGCTCTGCGACACGCGAACGTGTGCAACAGGTGATCGACGAACTTGGATATATTCCGAACTCCAATGCACGCAGCCTTGTGCTTCAACGAACCCAGATGCTGTCATTACTTATTACGGATATTACCAACCCTTTTTATACAACACTGGCCCGTGGTGCTGAAGATGCAGCCCATCTTCGTGGGTACCGTCTCTTATTCGGCAACAGTGACGAGGATTACGACAAGGAAAAGGATTACGTGGATGCTATTCTGTCAACTCGCGTGGATGGTGTACTCTTTGCCCCGGCGGGAGATCGTTCTCTCACTCATCTGAAACAGTTGCAGGAACGTAACATTCCGTTTGTCTTCCTGGACCGAACCGTACCAGGCATTACGTCAGATATCATTGCCGGAGATAGCCGGGAAGGCGCAATTGACCTGATCCGATATCTGGTGCAATTGGGACACAGGCGCATTGCACTGGTCAATGGTTCTTCGGAGGTTTCTACTGCCAGACTGCGGGAGGAAGGCTATGTAGAAGGTTTGCGTGAAGCCGGAGCTGGTACCGATCCTGAGCTTGTGCTTCGAACCGGTTACCGCGATTTCAGCGACGAAGAGGGACTGGATAGACTGCTCTCTCAACCGGAGCCACCAACAGCCATTTTTGCAGCTAATAACATGCTTGCGATCGGGGTCATTCGGCTTTTGCGCAAACGAGGACTGCGTGTACCAAATGACTTCTCTGTTGTGTGTTTCGACGATCTGGATCTGGCTTCCGCCTTTGACCCTTTTCTGACCGTAGCTGCACAGCCCGCATATGATTTTGGATTTCGAGGGGTACAGATGCTGATTGACCGGATTGAGGGCAAGGCCCCTTCCGAGGCCCAAACCGTCATTCTACCATCAGAACTGCGCATTCGAGCTTCGGCTGCTGCTCCACGTGAGCAAAAATAGAGTTAAGCGCTAGAGTTGACCAAATATTATCGTGTAAAAGATTAGTCCCGTTCAAATTCGAAAAATGTACAACATAAAAAGGGTGCACCGGAGATTACACTCTGGTTGCACCCTGTTTGATGTTCATTCGTTAGAATGACCCGTTCGTCCGAACCGGTTGGTTCGTCAGGTTCATTCAGTTTCATTATGGTTCCATCCGAGCCGAGATTTTACCGCTCCGACTGTAGTGCGAGAGCGACCTCACGAACGAGTCCCGGGAACCAGTCCATCAGAGCTTCGAACGTATATCCCGCTTGCTCTGCCTTGGTCGTGTCCATCGTCCATGATTGCTCGATCCCGAAGGGTGACATGTCTTCTTTCACAGTTTCCGTAAGGATCTGTGACTGCATGCCAGTGACGGTCTCGATCAGATGCATCATGGCCGACAGCATAATCGCACCCTTGGAAGCTGCATTCACCGGACCGGTAATGGACGAATGTCCAAGCCAAGCGAGAAATCTTGCCGCTTCTGTGGAATTGATGAATCCAATCTCTGCATCCGGATTCGGCATGCCGATCGGTTTTCCTTTTTGCACATGTTCAATATGAAAATGAAGTCTTCTCGTATAATCATCAATCCCGAGTACAATGGGGATACGCATCGCCACAACCGGGAAATTCGCTTCCTGGAAGAATACAGCCTCTGCAAGCCGTTTACCTTCTCCATATGAAAAATCCTCCGCACTCCCATACTGTAATGGATATGTATACGGGTCAAAATCCGTTTCCGCAAATCCCGGTTTGGGATCACCGTACACAGACAATGTAGATGTCAAAACGTACCTTTGGGTGCGCCCTGCAAAAGCTTCACATGCCGCTTTCGCCGCGTCTGGAGAATAACAGATATTGTCGTACACGACATCCCACATATCTGTCTGCGCAACCTCTGCCAGAGATTCCGGGTCTTCACGATCCATCTTGATGCGGTTCACTTCGGGTCCGAAGTCGACATCCGTTTTACCGCGGGTAGCGACTGTAATCTGTGACTTCCCTTCCCACAGCAAGTGATCTACGAGACGTTTGCCGAAGAAACGTGTACCCCCAAGTATAAGTACTTTATTCATCCGAAAAACCTCCTACCTCGTTCTATTTTGTTTAACAATTTGATGCATGGTGTGCGCATCCCGTTGAAACTCATAAGATGTTAGTTTTTCGGATACGATGCACCCACGCTCTACGAGTATTAATTGTAATGCATCCATGTGCTTGTACCGTTCACCAGACAGATCAACTGTCGGAAAAATGCGAACCTCTCGTTTGGTTACACGCAGCAGCTCCATTACGGTTGCAACATGAAAATCAACATCCAATATGCCTGTTCTTATATCAATCGTTAGGGAACACAAGCCCAATCTGGTTCCGAATCTGATCCATGACCTGCATCGTAACATAGGAGCGTTCATACGTGTTCATGTCGGATTCCTTTTGGCCTTGCTGAACCAGGCTCACGAACTCCTCCACTTCATAATACATCGCCGGATGGGTTTGTTCGACTGTGAGTTGCTCCACTGTACCGTCATTGTAACGTATCTCTGCATGTTCAGGTGAACCAATCTTGTCAATGATGATGCTACCCAGTTCCCCCATGATTTCGCTGGGTACATGAGAGTTGGAGATTTTGGAGTATGTTACGACCGCGTCCATGCCATCATAATCCAGGAGCACACTGCCTTGTCCATCCACGCCAGATTCCAGCATCATCGCTTGGGACTGAACCCGGTTAGGTGCACCAAATAATGTAATCAACGGATAGAGACAATACACACCGAGATCCATTAATGCACCATTGGCGAGTTCAGGCTTGAACGCATTCAGGACAATCCCCTCTTTGTACTTGTCGTAGCGCGAAGAATACTGAGAGTATCCTGCTACGTATTTACGGACCGGACCGATTTTATGCAGGTTGGACTGCACCATTTTGAATTGGGGAACAAGGGTCGATTTCATGGCTTCCATGAGCAGAACCTCGTGTTCACGTGCTGTATCGATCATGCTCCGCACTTCCGCGCTATTTGCAGCCAAAGGCTTCTCGCACAATACATGTTTGCCGTTTCTCAGAAAAAGCTCTGCTTGCTCTGCATGAACCGTATTCGGTGTCGCAATGTAGACTGCATCAATTACGTCACTTGCCCCCATCTCTTCGAGATAGGTGAAGCGGTGTTCAACATCATATTTATCTGCAAATGCGTTTGCCTTATCTTCAGTTCTTGAATACACGGCAGTCAACTCGAATCCTTCAACCTGTACTGCAGCTTCCAGAAGTCTTTCTGTAATCCAGTTGGTACCCACTACGCCAAAACGAACCATACCTACCTACCTCTTTCATCTATAAATTTCATTGGAGTTCTAACTTGTATACCATCTTGTATATTGTAGCTCATATTTCGTTCAGATTGAAGGAAGGACTATATCCCAAGTATTGATATCTTGCTTTTCAAGTCGAAACTTCGTCACTCCCTTGGATTCAAGGGTATAATTAGAGGTGAGGTGATCACCGTGGAAAGTCGAGATCAAGATCGCATACTTCCCGAATCTATAGAGGAAAAATACTGGCATGCCATCATCCACAACGATAGTTCTTATGATGGAACGTTCTATTACGGCGTGCAGACAACGGGTATTTTCTGCCGACCTTCCTGTAAATCCAGAGCACCCAAAGTTGAAAATGTGCTGATATTTAACCATGTTGAAGAAGCGTTAGCACGAAAGTTCAGACCCTGCAAACGTTGCAAACCAACAGGAGAGCGTGTACCTGATCAAGAGTGGATTTACGGGATTACGGAGTATATTGACCAGCATTATGCGCAACCTCTGACCCTCGATGTTCTCGCCACCGCAAGTCATGGCAGCCCTTATCATCTGCATCGCGTGTTCAAGCGGATTACAGGCCGCACACCGGTTCAATATATTCAGGAAAAACGAATCACCGAAGCACGTAAATTGCTTGAATATACCAGACTTACGGTCACCGAGATTGGCCCTCATGTCGGTATACCCAACCCGGCTTATTTCATTACTGTATTTCGCAAACACACAGGTCTCACACCTGCACATTACCGCGAAAGGCATGACAACTCATGAAGACGAATCTTACTTACAAAGTACCCAAAACGTTACTCAACAAGGGAACAGGATTCCTTAATGGATATACACATACGCTGAATCCTTACACAGGCTGCGCCTTCGGTTGTTCCTATTGTTATGTCAGACAGATGCCTGTCTCCCTCTTTCGCAAAGAGGATTGGGGAACGTGGGTTGATGTCAAACAGGAGGCCTCCCGAGTGTTCGCCAAAGAATTGCAGCGTGCCCGGATGAAAGGGAAAGTTACTCTGTTCATGTCATCCAGTACCGACCCGTATCAGCCTGCCGAGTACAAGGAGCGTATCACGCGTTCATTGCTTGAAACGATGGTACAGTATCCACCAGATTTCGTCTTAGTCCAAACCCGCAGTCCGCTCGTTACCCGCGATATAGACCTGCTACAGCAGTTAGGTGACCGGGTTCGGGTCAGCATGACCGTGGAGACGGATCTGGATGATATGCGCAAGCATTTCAGTCCTTCCGCTCCCCCGATTGCAGGCCGATTACGCGCACTGGAACAGTTGCGGGATGCCGGAATACCTACACAGGTGGCGATTGCTCCTGTGTTACCCAGCAGTGAACAGTTTGCAGCTATCCTGAGACCTCTGGTTCAGCGTGTATGCATTGACGACTACTTCATGGGTGATGGTAGCAAAGGCAAGCGAACCCGTCGACTCGGCATGGAGTCACTCTATCAAGAAGTCGGGATGGAGCACTGGTATCATCCGGACGCCTATCAGATTGTCGCTCAGCGGATGAAAGACTATTTTGCAGAGGATGAGATCTGGATCAGTCAGGCGGGATTTGAGCCTTAAATGGCCTTAATTATAAAAAGGCCCCTTTCCTTGATTGAAGGAAAAGGGCTTTTCGTTATGACATAAACAACAATAGCTGTCTTACTGATCCAATGTGTATAATGGCAGATCTGCCGGCAATGCAGCCGGGCGCTGACACGAGCTTTTCATCTGGTAGAATGTCTGTTCATCTGATGAATCGTGGAATGCCCACATGGCCTCAAGAACGTGGTATGCCAGTTCCCCGCTCGCACGGTGTGCACGTCCACTATGCGCTGCATAGGCCATATCTGCCACACCGATGCCGCGTGTATTCTCCTGGTACCCTGGGAGAAGCGGTACTTCCGTCCATTCCTGTTCACCCAGCAAGCGGTAACGAACCGGACCACCGAAGGTATTGGGGTCAGGTACCTGCAATGTACCGTGGGTGCCATATATCTCAATCGGCGGCAGTGCACTTCCGCCAAATACATCAAAGCTCGTAATCAGCGTGCCAATGGCTCCCTGTTCAAACTGCAACAGACCCGTGACGTGAGTTGGAATTTCGACGGGAACCGTCTGGCCTCTCTTTTTCTCACTCGTAATCGTCCGTTCTTCCATGGCTTTACCTGTCATACCTGCAATCGACTTGATCGGGCCCATCAGTTGGACCAATGCCGTGAGATAGTATGGACCCATGTCAAACATTGGCCCACCGCCTGACGCGTAATAAAACTCCGGATCTGGGTGCCAGTGCTCATGACCACGGCTCATCATAAATGCGGTCGCTGCCACCGGCTTGCCGATCACTCCCTCCTCCACCAATTGAAGTGAAGTCTGGATGCCTGAACCGAAGAACGTCTCTGGCGCGCAACCCACGAGCAGTCCTTTACGCTTCGCAGTTGCGAGCACGGCTTGCCCTTCCTCACGGGTAACCGCGAGCGGTTTTTCCACATAGACATGTTTGCCCGCTTCAAGTACACGTAAGCATACATCCGCATGAACGGAAGGAATGGTCAGGTTGATGATCAGCTCAATCTCGGGATCAGCCAAGATTTCGTCGACGCTGTATACGTTAGGCACATTATAGGCTGCTGCCTGCTCCTCGGCACGCTTCTGGTCGAGATCCGCAACCGCAACAAGTTCCAGCACCTCGAATCGGTGACAGTTTTCCATATAGATGCCGCTGATTTTACCGCAGCCAATAATACCTACTTTCATTGTTTTCATGCCTGGGGCTCCCTTCGCCGTGGATCAGAAATGGTTTATCCAATGAGGATGAAACGTTGAAACTGACATTACGTTTGCAATTAAACTACAATCTCATTAGTTCTGATTGTCCGCCATACCTGTGTACACTTCATGTACTGCACTTGCCCGGGTCTTCGCAAGCTCTTTGCCTGCTGCCGTCCATTTGAAGCCACTGCGCATCATTTCAGTTACGGGTTTCATGTCCACAATGTCCGCATGGTGTCCCAGCGAGTTATAGAATACCCGTCCTGCGCCCCAGCGTTTCGTCCAGACAACAGGCATATCTACGGGTCCATTCGCCGCATGCGGACCAGTCACCACTGGAAAACGAGTCGTTGCCAGCACTTCCACGGCCGGGTCTACGTGCAGGTAGTACTGTTCGCTTTTTACCTGAAAATCTTCAATATGATCCAATAACGGGCTAGAGCCGCGCTTCATGTTCACCATGTACTCGACGCCATCGTTACCTGGATGAGCTACCCATTGTCCACCCGTCATAAACTGCCAGTCCACGTTATTTCGGAAGGCATCACACATGCCACCATGAATACCAGCCAAGCCCACGCCGCTCTGAACAGCCGCTGATACGTTATTGACCAGTTCCTGCTCAATCTGTCCCATCGTCCACAATGGCACGATCAGATCCAGATCCAGCAGCTTCTCGGCATCCGCATAAGACTCCAACGTATTCGAGACTTCAACCTCGAACTGTTCTTCCTTCAAAATGCGTTCAAAAATCGCCGCTACCTGCTCCGGTTCATGTCCATCCCAGCCGCCCCATACAATCAGTGCTTTACTCATCGCTCCATCACTCGCTTTCGGATAGTTTAGTTGTGGTTCCATCCTTCGCTTGCCTTACTTGATTACATCTCTTCAAGCGTTACCCAGCGCCGCTCCGTCACCGAACGTTCTACGGCTTCCAGTACAGCCTGACAGGCGACCCCATCATGGAAACTCGGTGATGGTTGTCGTCCTTCAGAGATCGCTGTCATCAGCTCCAGCATTTCATGTGTGAACGTGTGCTCGAATCCAATCGTATGCCCGGCAGGCCACCAAGCTTCGGCATATTTGTGTGCCGGATCAGTCGCCAGAACACGGCGGAATCCCTGTACGTCCTCTTCATCCTTTGTAAAATACACTTCCAGTTCATTCATCCGTTCAAAATCAAATCGTACGCTACCCAGACTACCGTTAATCTCAAACGAGTTCGTACTGCGATGACCTGCTGCAAAGCGTGTAGCCTCGAAGCTTCCTAGCGCCCCTCCTGCGAATCGTGCCAAGAAAAGCGTGGCATCATCAACAGTTACTTCTCCCTTCGGTGCATCTGCATTGGAACTGCCCTTGGCACTTAGTCCGGTCATCTCAGATGCAAGCGGTCGTTCTTTGATGAAGGTTTCGCTCATGCCGATGACTTCCTGGAATTCACCGACGAGGAAACGGGCCAGATCGATTAAGTGCGCACCCAGATCTCCATGGGATCCGGAGCCAGCCACTTCTTTTTGCAGACGCCATACCAGCGGGAACGAAGGGTCCATGATCCAGTCCTGAAGGAAGAACGCACGGAAATGATAGATCTTACCCAGTCGTCCGCTCTCCACCAGATCCTTGGCTAATTGAACCGCTGGCGAGAACCGATAATTGAATCCGACCATATGGGCGACTCCAGCATCCTCTGCTGCCTGAAGCATCTCACGCGAATCCGCGAGCGACAGGGCCAGTGGTTTCTCACAGAACAGATGCTTGCCTTGACGGGCTGCCTCCAGTGCAATTTCCTTATGCGCATCACTTGGCGCGTTAATATCAATCAGATCGATATCATCCCGTTTCACAAGCTCGCGCCAATCGGTAACACTTTCAGACCAACCAAACTGGTTCGCTGCCTCCTGTACTCCCTGCTCGTTACGACCACAGATTACAGACATCTCAGGCTGCAGTGGAGCAGACGGGAAGAACATCGGCAGACTGCGATAGGCGTTGCTGTGGGCCTTCCCCATAAACTTGTATCCAACCATTCCGACACGAAGACGATTTGACATGGTCATTTCCTCCTTTTGGAATATAAGTAGTCTTTCAATATGTGCACCATTAAACTATTGACGAATAGAAGAAGCACGGATGATCAGTTCAGTAGGCAATAACGCTCTTGCTGATTCGGTTACAGCTACAACAGGGTTATTCGCTTCTGGCGTTCCACCCGCTGATCCATGCATAAGCTTCGATGCAGCAAGCTCACCCATTTCAAAAAATGGAACCCTGACGCTGCTCAGCGGCGGAACCGCCATCTCGGCAGCATCGGAGTCGTCATAACCGACAAATGCCGGAAAATCCTCAATCCGGATTCCCCGTTCACGCAAACCATGCATGACTCCAATAGCCATCCGGTCATTGGCAGCGAATACAGCATCGATCTCATGTAACCGATCTGCTACAATCGCTGCCGCCTCAATGCCGCTTCGTCTGCTGTAATTGCCCTCAAGCAATAGGCTCGGGTCCAGCTCCATCCCCGCTTCTTTCAGACCTAGACGGACACCTTCCATACGTTCCTGGCTGTTAGAGTAACTATCCGGACCATTGAGAAAAGCAATTTGGCTATATCCCTGATCCGTCAGATGGCGTATGGCGAGCCTGCTGCCTTCCACATGATCCGCATCCACCTCCGTGAACGATTGGCCCTCAAAGTGCTGATTCATGACACAGAATGGGTGACCTTCCTGGTGAAGTTGCTGTATGGCCGCCAGTTCTTCGTGATCATCTCTGGCACCGAGGATGATGCAGGCATCCACTTTCTGCCGCCGGAACAGATCCGTATAATTCATCACCTCACCTGGTGTCCTGAACATAACCAACAGGTCCATGCCATTGTCTCTCGCTTTGCTGCCAATCCCACTCAGCATTTCCGAGAAGAAATAGGCTGAGAACAGGTGCGCCTTCGGAACATAAGGCAACACCACGCCAAGGTTACCGCTCTTACTTCTGGCAAAACTGCGAGCAAGTGCGCTGGGCACATAGCCTAACTGTTCCGAAGCTTCAAGGACCTTGCGCCGCGTCTCTTCTTTAATAGGTCCTACCCCATTAAGCACCCGGGATACCGTTGCCTCGGAAACACCCGCAAGATCAGCCACTTCTCTACGAGATGCCACTCACTTCACCCCCTTCTAGCTCACCAATAAATCATGTAATGATTAAAAATCAATATTTATGTACGCGCGTACATTTTCTCACGCCATGTAACCGTTGTCAATGCTTTTAACATAAAAATAATGAGGGCTTGGTTTAACCCCAAGTCCTCATTATTAACTTGCCAGAGATGGTACTTTATTGAATTTATGCCACCTGTAACCTTAGGGGCTCAAGGTTATTTATCAGACTCACTAACTGATGATAGTGATGCTATTTGATCAATTGCGGGTGAGGCCAGTTCACAACGTCGTTGTTACGCCTTGATCAACAGAGGATTGGCTAAACTCAGCCTGTTCCAACGTTTTTACATGACTCGGAATGCGATCCGAAGGTTCTGGCGTGGATTGGAGTTGTCTTACTTTATGCAGTACTTCTTTGTTAGGCAGGAAATGTTGGGAACGAATGAAACGAATCGTTTTGGTTTTGGCCCGCATAACAATCGAATCGGTCTCAGCCCGATCATCCGCCAAATACCTTACCCCTCCCAGAATCTCACCTGGCGTCACACCTGTTGCCGCAAAAATGACATCCTCTGTTCCGATCATGTCCTGCATCGTTAACACTTTGTAAGGATTGTCGATTCCCATCTGCAGGCATCGCTGGAACTCGTCCGCGTTGGCTGGCATCAGGCGTCCTTGAATCTCGCCTCCGAGGCAAGACAAGGCAGCTGCAGCCAGCACACCTTCCGGTGCTCCTCCTGATCCGACATAGAGATCGATACCCGCCTCCGGGAAGGCCGGTGCCATCGCACCAGCAACATCGCCGTCACTGAGGAACTTAATCCTTACGCCAACCTTGCGCAGCGTCTTGATTGTGCTCTCATGTCGTACACGATCCAGAATCATCACCGTCAGATCCGAGATGTTTTTGTTCAATGCGGCAGCAGCTTTCTCCAGCGTGACTTCAACCGGGTCTTCGATGCTGACCTTGCCTACAAGCGCAGGGCCGACCGCCAGTTTCTCCATGTACATGTCCGGTGCGTGGAGCAGGTTACCTTTTCCCGCCACTGCAATAACCGATAGAGCGTTGTTCAGTCCTTTGGCCACGATTTCTGTACCTTCGAGCGGGTCTACAGCCACGTCAACCTCAGGGCCCTCAGCGTTGCCCACTTCCTCGCCGATGTACAACATGGGTGCTTCATCCATTTCTCCTTCACCGATTACCACCGTGCCGCGAATAGACACGGAATCGAACATGGCGCGCATGGCCAAAGTAGCCGCTTCATCTGCACTGTTCTTGTCACCTCGTCCCATCCAGGGTGCTGAAGCTAACGCAGCCAATTCTGTTACTCTGACAATTTCCAACGCCAGTTCGCGTTCCATTTTTCCCACTTCCTTTCCAGTTTCCAAAAGCATAACGTGAAAGCGGTACTAAATCCATCGCAAATCCATATGAAATTGATCTAAAATCAGCGTAGCAGCGCCTTTTTCGCAATTTACCCCTTATTTATCCAATTTATAATCAGGTTGATTTTTTACCTTTTTCAGGGTGGTTTTAGGAACCAATCTAACTAATTTCTCACCTGAAATATTAATCTTAATTTCCACATACCTCACAAAAATCCATATTGTTCAATTTAGTGATATTGGCTATTCATTTCACACACAATAAGTTCTGTTAACATAGGGTATATACAACTTTTATGATGAATATTAAGAACATAATGGTCTCCGACTGACTACGAGCGAAAACGATTTTCGATAGGCTCTGCAAACGCAGAAATACACTAATAAATTGTAATGATATGTGCCGAGATCAACCTGCTTCCTTCAATGTTATTGAGCTTAATTTGGATGTCATTTTGTATTAATCAGGCCTTTAGCTTTTTCAAATGCTATAGATACATCTTATGGAGGTCATCGAAAATAATAAGTTTACATAATATTTGTTATGTCTTAATTTTCATCGATTTCTCTATTTTATTATTCAACAGTTCTTGCAAACCATAAAAAGGCCCGAAAGAATTCTGCTTATTAGCATATTTTCTCCCAGGCTCTTCTCTCTATGATCCAGTTATAGTATCGTTTTGGTCATTATCAAATCAATCTGTTCCTCATCTCCCATAAAAAAGGCATGGGCTCCGGTCTGAACAAACCCCATCTTTTCGTAAAATGCGATGGCATTTTCATTTTTCTCCCACACACCTAACCAAATATTCGTCTTGTGATGTTCAGTTGCCATCTCTATGGCTTTATGGAGCAGCACCTTACCAAGCCCATGATTTTGGAACGCTTTCTTGATGTATACCCGCTCGATCTCAAGGGATTCCTCCCCCATCTTTTCAGATTGAGCATCATTGATATTCACCTTCATATAACCAGCAACTTGATTGTTGACATAAATAAAAAGAAATTGTGAATCCGCAATGGATAGCTCACTCTCTAATTGTTCCCGATTAAACGCCTTCTTCAGATAAGCTTTCATATTTTCAGGCGAATTCTGCGCTTTAAACGTTTCATTAAAAGTCTCATAACTAATCTCCTGCAGTTCACACACATGTTCAATGGTACATATCTCTATACGAATCGTCATCTATCATCACATTCCTTTATCAAGTTAATCTTTTGTTGCAAATGCAATAAAAAAGGGATACATTGAATCTAACTCAATTTTGTTGTATTTGCAACATAATAAAAAGAAGAGGTCGAATGAATTGAAATATGTACTTTTTGTCGCAGGTATTCTAATCTTAACGCTTGGTATTTCCCTTACCATCCAATCTGAGCTGGGTACTTCTCCGTTTGACGCACTGCTGGTAGGATTGTCCCAAAATGTTGGCCTAAGTGTAGGAAGCTGGGAAGTCATCATTGCTTTCCTATTAATCGGGTGCAATTCGCTGTTGAAGCAGCAAAAACCCGAATTTCTGGGGCTCATCACCGCATTCATTACAGGTGTCGGGATTGATATATGGCTTTATGTATCTGATTCTTTGATTACGCCCGAAGTTTGGTACACCAAATTAATGATTTTTGTCATGGGTTTAGTAATCATCAGTATCGGCACAGCAATCTATTTACAGACTAATTTCGCACCCATTCCGATTGACCGCTTAACTTTAATCCTGCATGAACTCACTCGAACTCCTTTATTTATATCGAGAACATTCATTTACCTTGTATTTTTGATCCTGGCATTCCTGCTCGGTGGGCCGATTGGGCTTGGAACGTTGCTAACCGTATGTTTTGCGGGTTTACTTCTTCAGTTCATCATGGGGCATACGAAAAAGATAATAGATCGAATTTTAACAGATATGGATACATCGTCACGCACTGAGCATGAAAGAGAACATTCGGTCTAACGGGTGTACACCGTCTACAAAATAAAAAGCTGGATCAGAGGTTCAATCCCTGATCCAGCTCATTAGACGTTCTTTCTACCTTTACGGCTCAATTCCCCATACCAGCTGACCATTCACATACCCGGTAACCTTATCATGGTTAACGAACTGACTACCAGATGCCTTAAACGAGTAATCGTTAGTCTGGGTGTAATTCGACCAATTGTTTTTGGAAAAACGAGCTTGAACCTCTGCGCTCTGGCCTGCATTCAGCGTCCCAGCAGCACTTGTAAAGCCTACTTCCAGATAATGATCGGCTCCGGCAACTGGAGTCGCAAGTTTAACAAATTGGCTCGTTACATTCGCACTGCCCATACTGGCCCAGTCGGACCAGAACGTCTGAGCCTCTTCCCCGTCAATCGTATAGTAGTACCGGAGTTTTACATCACTCAACGGAATCGCCGAATTACCTGAATTGACTAATTTGAACTTGGGTGAGACGCCGTTGGTGGATGCACTCGTATTGCCGTTAAACGCTTGGATCGTCAAATCCTCGGCAGGTACAGTAACCGTGCTGTCTACTACCTTCACTGTAAGTACAGCGTTATTGCCTCCATTAAAGTGAAAGGTCAATACGTTCTGGCCAAGCGGCAGTGTAGCAAGATAGGATTTGTTCAGAACAACAGCAGAGCTGGACGCTGTATAATTCTGACCTGATACAAGCGCAGCATCCCCCTTCGTGATGCTTGTAAGCTGACGGCCATTTAGGGTGAGAGATACGTTAATATCCTGCGCGGAGTTCGTCGCTTTATCAAATGTTGCATTCACAGGAGAAATCACAGCATTCGTACCCGGTGTTGAATCCACAATTTTGACTTTTAACACAGGGTCCTGGCCTTGATTAAAATCCAGAACAATCGAATGCTCGCCAACTGGCAATGTCGCCAGATAAGCTTTTTTCAGCAGCAATGTGCTTCCGTTCAAAGTATAGTCCGTGGTTGCGGTCAATGCATTGTTGCCTGCCCGGAGAGCAGTCAGCGTATTGCCGTTCGCATTAACGGTTACGGCTTTGTCGCTTTGATTGGGTGTGTTTTTATCAAATTCAACGTTTACAGGTGTGATGGATGCACTGGGGTTAGGATTGTTAACTTTTAGATTCGGCAGCTCATCCAAAGTAATGACATAATCGCTTTGATAAAGCGTTTTCAAGGTTGCCGGGTAATTGAACGCAGAACTCATCAGATGCTCGCCATACCAAGGGCAGAAGTACAGCCATCCTGATTTCTCTTCGGTCAGATTCTTCACGCTTGGAATGGTGTCGTTTTCCGTCATGGCTACCATTTTCGTACCGTTCGTCAACTCAACAAGCTTATAGAAAATCGAGGTAATCGCATCCTCATTCGGTACGCCAGACAAACCGTCATAACGGTTGTAGATCGTATTGTATTTATCGTATCCAACGATATCTACCTGATCATCGCCCGGATACCAGGCAGGAGAAGTACTGTATACATAACTGTTGTAGGTCCAGATCAGATTGTGCAAGCCATACGTCTCGGTAAGTTCGGTATACAGCAGATCCCATAGCTCTTTGTACACTTCTGCGCCTGCCGAAGCCCACCAGAACCATGCACCTTCCCCGTTCAGCCCGCCGTTGCCTTCTGCTTCATGATACGGACGGAACAGAACCGGCACGTTGTTGTCTTGCAAAATCAGCAATTGTTCTGCCAGATCCTCGATGGTCATCATCACGTATTGATACTCTTTGGTACCGGGAATTACCGCATTCGCTGTATTAAAATTCGTTTCTGTCGGCTTGTAGGTAGCTTCTTTCCAATCCACAAAGTCCCCGAGCTCATACGTATTGAAATTACGAGGTACATTGATATGCCAGGAAGCTGTTGCAATGCCTTCACGGTTATTCACCCAATCAATCATGCGATCGGTAGTACCGTCCTCCCAACCATACAACGGATTATAGTTCATCAAATCAAAGCCGCGAATAGCCGGATACTTTCCGGTAAGATCATGAATCCACTCGAATTCAAGCTCTGTATCTCCGTCATTCCCTCCTCCATAGATCTCTTGCTGACCAGAAATAATGTTGTTTCCGTATACCTCCGTTAAATAATTCATCAAAATTTGAGTTTCCGGTGTAGCTTCAGGATCAGTGAGAACTGGCTGCACATTCAGGGGATCCAAATCAGCATGATCCACCGTGAAGGTGTCAAAATAAGCGAAGCCCCAACCAGCCTTTAGCTCAATCGTGTTGGTACCCTGGTTCAGCTTATGAAAACCAAAATCAAAATTCGACCACGTTGTCGTGTAAGGCAGCATATACGCCCCCTTGGTAACACCATTCACGTTCAAATTTTGTGACCTGCCATCGGCACTGAGCTCCTGCATATATCGAGTGGAGATCGCGTACATGCCGGTTTCCGGGACAGTAACTGTGAAGGTTAATGTGCCGGAGTTCTGCATCCAGACAAATCCATCCCCTGAGAATCCGGGCTTGGGTTGTCCATAGATTGAAGTAACCACTTGAAGATCCGGGGTGAGCTGCGCATTTTCGCTTTCGATGGTGAACAGTGGGGTGTCTGCATGAACGGGCGCTGTCATTAATCCAAGCAGTAGGGCCAATGCCAGCATCATTGCGGTTGCCTTTTTGAGCAAATTTTTCATCAATTCCATCTTCCTTCCCAAGTGAAATATGATAATGAAATGTCAATGAACCCATTCATGATGGCGCTTTCATAACAAACATAGCATGCACATCAATATTTGTAAATATATGGTGAATGTAAATGTTGAAACTTCTTTTATAACAGCACTTTAACACCATTTCCCATTTTTCTCTGCACTCTTCGTTTTTGACGAAAACGGTTCATAATCTAACAAAATCGGCTCTGGAACTTCAACTCATCATTTATTGTGTGTTTGGCAGAAACCCTGATAAAATACAAAAAAAAGCATTCCTGTTCGGATGCTTTTCAAGTACGTTTCTTCAATTGCCCTTACTTATGTCTTCGGTCTATCTCGGCTCAACTTACGGTTTCCTCAGCAGATGTTTCCGTTAATGAACAACGTTCCCCTGCCTTGCGTACCGCACGAATAATGCCCCCGTATCCCGTACATCGACACAGGTTCCCACACAGTCCTGCTTCAATCTGTTCTTGTGACGGCTCTGGATGTGCATCCAGCAATGCTTTAGTGGAGATCACCATGCCGGGAGTACAGTACCCACACTGGAAACCACCTTCCTCCACAAAAGCCTGTTGAATCGGATGCAGAGTGCCCTTCTCTTCGCCGTGCAGGCCTTCAATGGTCGTAATATCACTGCCTTTACATTGATAAGCCATCATTAGACAGGAATTCACGGGCTCCCCATCGATCAGCACCATACATGCACCACAGCGACCGACTTCGCAGGATACTTTGGTACCCGTTAGCTGCAAATGAGTCCGAATCACGTCGACAAGTCGGGTCGTTTGGGCGATCTCCAGTTGTTTCTGCTCCCCATTCACGACGGCTGTCCAGTGGTTTTCAAGTGGTTTACTCATGATGGACTCACTCCTTCCTGCAAAGGTACATTTAGAGGTCTGACCAGTTGTTCCCTCGGTACAGGAAGACGGTTAACCCATACGCCTGTCGCCTGATGAATTGCGGCTGTTATGGCTGGCGCAAGCGCTACGGAGCCAATCTCACCGATCCCCCTCGGGCCAAACGAGTCACCTTCGGGCAAATCTTCAATGGCCTCAACCTCCAGATTCGTATGAATATCCCGAATCGTAGGGATCAGATAGGTGTCGAGGTTGGTCGTTACATAGCGGCTGTCCTGCATGACCGCATCCTCGGTCAACGTAAATCCAAGAGCCATGACACTGCCGCCTTCAATCTGTCCGATATAGCCCATAGGGTTGATAACCGGGCCTGCCGCTACAACATGGCGTGTATCGAGCAGCTTGGTTTCGCCGGTCAAGGTGTTTACTTCCACCTCTGCCGCAACCGCCGCGTACGTATACAAATAATGACCGCCTACCACGTTGTCAGGCGTAGTTGGGTAATCAAACTTTGTATCAAAAATCCATTCATCGGCTTCGCCCTGCATGACAAGCTCCGCATACGAAACCACAGCACATGAGCGAACTCCTTCTTTTGCTACAGAATCGAACCAAGCTTCAGAATCATGATCTTCCCCCTTCAGCGCCTGCGTTTCTTGCTTCTGGCCCGTTCCTGCCCCTTGCCCAGTTGTTTCCACTTCAAGAGTTTCAATAGGAAGCTGGTCTTTACGCCATACACCGCCAGGCCCTGTCACCAGTTGCTCTGCCGGAATGCCCGACATTTCAGACGCGACAGTGAGAACACGGGAACGAAACGGAGTCTGCAAGCGTTGAAGAGCCATCCAAGCCATAGTTGTTGAACGCGAAGCGGTACTTGACCCGCTGTGTGGCACACGATCCGTGTCTCCAATGATGATACTGAGATCCGACGTACTGCATTGGAACAGATCACATAGCATAATTTCCAGCGTTGCAACGAGCCCCTGCCCAAATTCCTCGTAGCTGAACGCCACCTCAATCTGGCCTTCGTTATTCAGGGACAGACGCCCTCCCGCAGGGTCCGGAATACCGTAACCGAGCCCTGCACCGTGCATCGCGATGGCTGCTCCAACACCACGTTTGATCCAGGGCGGCAGAGAAGGATCTGCCGGGGGACTTTGATGTTTTTGCCACAATTCGGAACGATCCAATGCCTCCCATACTTGGGACAGTCCATCCGTGACCAGAATCCGTTGATTTAGCGGCCCGGGATCATTCTTTTCCCTCATATTGCGTCTGCGGAATTCCCAAGGGTCCATGTTCATGATTGCAGCAAGCCGATCCATCTGGCCTTCCATGGCAAAAATCGCCTGGTTCCCGCCAAATCCACGAAACTCACCGGACAGTCCGTTATTCGTGTATACAGATACGCCTTCCACATCCACATTCGGAATGGCGTATGGTCCAAGGCAATGCTCGGTACAGAAGTTCAGCACGGGTGCACCAAGTGTGGCATACGCACCGGTATCTGCTGTTATTCGGACCCGATGCGCCTGTATGATGCCTTCTCGACTCATGCCGGTCTGCATTTCAATTTTCATCGGATGCCGTTTTAGCCCCGCACGTACGGATTCTTTGCGTGAATTATGCATTTTTACAGGACGTCCGCATCTCAAGGCCAGTAATGCACCATAAGGCTGTACGTTTAGTTCATCTTTTCCGCCAAATGAACCACCAATCGGTGAAGACACCACCCGGATATCTTCTTCAGGACAGCCAATGATGCGCGCAAGCTGCATCCGGTCTTTATAGCCATGCTGCGTTGCCGCGTACACATTCAGCCGTCCCTCTTCATCCGGGACAAACAGGCCACCTTCTGTCTCCATGTAAGCGTGCATCTGGCGAGGCGTATAATACGTCTCTTTCACGATATGATCACATGTCGCAAAGGCTTCCTCGGCGTCTCCACGTTTGATCTCCGTGCGATGCAGCACATTACCTGGCCCATGCTCATGTAACTCTGGTGCGCCGGGAGCCAATGCAGCATCTGTACTATCCAGTGGCGTGAGTTCTTCATACACTACCCGGATCGCGCCCAGTGCGAGGGCCGCACGTTCCGGAGAATCCGCAGCAACCGCTGCAATGGCGTCACCGACATAACGCACGATATCCTCACAGAACACAGGCTGGTCCGGGGTCGCAATGCCAAAACGATTCAGACCAGGCACATCTTTGGAAGTCAGGACCGCGTACACACCTTCCAACGCCTCAGCTTCCGAAGTATCTATAGACAATAGGCGAGCATGAGGATATTCGCTTCGCAATACTCTGCCATGAATCATGTCAGGTAGCGTCATATCCGTCAGGTATTGAAGCTGGCCAGTTACTTTGGGTGCCCCATCTGGCCGCAGGTGCCAGCGTTTCCCGCTCTGTTCCCGATTCAGCAGCATGATCCCTCTCCCCCTTTGTTTGATCCCATTCTTCTATTCGCGAAGTGCTTCCCATAGCCCGGCGCCAAGCATGTTTCCTGCGGTCTGCTTGCGATAATGTTCTGTTGCAAATGCATCACCATACGTCGTAAATTCGCTAGCTACAGCAGTTGCTAGAGTCGCCGCTTGCATAACAGAAGCTTTGCTACAAAAAAGCTGTTGTTCAGACTCCAGAAGTCGCATCGCCATGCCTGAGCCTCCACCAGCTGCAATCGCAATCTTGGTCCAGCGGTTATCCGAGTCAATCTCCCCATGCAACGCAACCGTCACCAGTGATGCACTGAACGTCTCCCGTCGACCCAGCTTGCGGTAAAAGGAAACTTCTCGTGTAGCAGGTGTGTGCTCACCCACCACATCGAACATAGATGACAGTCTCATCGGAAGATGAATGGAGATTAACACGTCACCTGGATTCCGACTTCCATTCCGCTCACCTCGAAGCCAGGATGACACTCTGCGGATCTCAATTCCGTTGTCAGTCAACCAGTGCAGCTCCGCATCATATACAAGCAAAGCAGGCAACGTATCTCCTACTCCGGATACAATATTCCCGCCAATGGTTGCCACATTTCGAATGGAAGGCGCAGCAATTGCTTTCACCGCTTCTTGCAGGATGGGTAGTTGATGCAGCAAGGCTTCTGAAGCACATTCCTTTAATCGGGTCATTGCGCCAATGACCATCTCATCTCCCTGAATGGTTATACCGCTCATTTCAGGAATACGAGCCAGGCTAATTATGTGTTCAGGTGCAGGAACCAAGCCACCTTCCCACTGGGTTCGCAGTAAAGTTCCGCCTGCCGTGAAACAACATCTTCCCTTCATTCTGGTTCTCAACGTTTGCAGTTCTTGCAGATTCTCAGGCTGCCATACCGATGGCATGGCTCCAGAACCGTATGCCGGTGTTACCATCGCTGCATCCCCTTTCTCTCTCTTCCTTGGGCAGGAAATTCAACCGTCTGATCCAAATAATTCTTCAAATCATATGAGAGTTCAGCAACAACGTCAATTACCTTTACATCGTTTTGGATAAATGTATAAAACCCGTGTTCTATTTGTGCCTGATGCATCATGAACTAGCGAAAGCTAACACAAACTTTCATTCATCACACGATAAAAGAAGGCAAACAGGCCAACCAGACTGCCTGGCTGACCTGTTCATGTCATTAAGTTATACATAATCATTCATCTTCTCCTGTTCATGAGTCTGTCTTATCCGATTCAAATACATCATTCAGAATGCGTTCCAATTCCGGTTCCGTATCCGCATCCCAGAAACGCTTCTCAGGTAAAGGTACATGTATACCTGAATAATTGGCACTGCGCATAATCTTGCGCGCCCCCTCATCTCCATGCAGAGACAACAGAGGCCCGAACATATGGGAGCGAAAAGCAACGGGCGGCTTGCCCCCCTCTCCATCGGTAGCAGCGACATAGTCACACAGCTTGTGGGTAGCCAGTGCTGTGGTCACACGATTGATATCCTGCGCTTTTAATAAAGGCTGATCCCCTAGTAGCATAAGAACGCCCTCCGGTTTGTACTCCATGGCTGACAATACGCCAGAATGAAGAGAATTTGCCATACCACTGGCATAGTCAGCACAGACTACAATTCGAAGTCTGGCTGTGGGATGATAGGCATATGAGGCAGAATCAAACCATTTTACAGGCAACCATGCCAACGAATCTTCCGGTTTGACCACACAGACCACTTGTTCCAGATCCGAATCCAGCGCAGCTTCCAGTGACCACGCAGCCAGGGACCTCCCGTCAGGCATGACAACCGAGAGTTTATCCCGGCCAAGGCGACGACTCTTACCAGCCGCCAGAACAATGCCCGTCATTCGCATGTGCAACGCTCCCCTTCTGTACCTCAGAACTCAAAGAAGAAACCTTATGTTTGCATGCGATCAATTCAGCTGCAATGCTGATGGCAATCTCTTCGGGACCGTCTGCACCGATACTCAAGCCTACGGGAGAATGGATATGTTTCAAGGATGGCAAACCATCGATGAGGCGGGCTGTTCGTGTTTTCGAACCCATGATGCCGAGATACGCATAGTCACAGTCCACTAACATTTCCAACAATTCACGTTCGCGTGGGAAATTGTGACTCATGATAATCAAATAATCCCCGTTGTTCACGTTTAACAGAGGCATGATCTCACGCGGGAAACCCACTACTAGTTCAGCTTCAGGGAATCGTTCCGAGGTGCATAAGGACTCTCGCCAATCGGCTACCACAACACGAAATCCTGCGGATCGGCTAAGTCTGGCAACAGGAATAACATCATTCCCGGCTCCGATGATAATCAGGCGAGGTTTAGGCGTGTACAGCGAAGTGAGTTGCTGCGGAAGGTCCCAGGGATTCGTTGAAACCGTGTTGTTTGTCAGTATGTCAGCCTCAGAGATATGTTGTGAATCAGCAGACTGATGGGATGAGTGAGATCCGTTTGATGTAGTTGGTACCATTTCTGTCACGAGTGTAAGGCGAGGTATGTCGGGAGAATGTGGTGTTACAGCCAAATGTTCATGCTTGGTAATCCCTCTGCTGCGCTGTTCATCAACCTGCAATCGTGCCAGATTATGATTCGCCACGCGATCCTGACGAAGCACAAGCGAAGGACGCAAGATTGGCTCGTGCTTCTTTTCCACAGACTCAGTCCGTTTCCAGTCATATTCCACCCTCGTATAATCACCTTGGAATGTTCGGGTTAACGCTATTGTAGCGCCAGATTGAAAAGACTCATGCATCTTTTGCAAAATAAATCGGAGCTCACCACATACGGGTTCAAGCAGCACAATAACGAGCCCGCCGCAGCCAATCGTCTCACCCCAAGACAGATCATCCTCGGGACGCATGTCATATTCCACGAATTCCATCTGCTTCGTATCCAGCACACGACTCACTCGGGCCTGAAGATCACTCTCCAGGCATCCCGGACTGATACTGCCATACATTTTGCCTTCCTCGGTCAACAGCATAGAGACTCCCTGCTTACGGTAAGCATGACCCTCTACCTTGATCGCTGTTGCGAGCACGCAGCGCGTTTCACGGGCTGCAATTGCACACAGATCATGCATTTCCATATCGGTCTCCATCCTTTCTGGAAATTGCATAAGTCTCCTTCGATCAGATACGTTTCATCAATCTCGCAATGCTTTTATCTGACTCACGCAGCACAATGCCACGATCAATCGTCTGAATCTTACGATTCTTGAGCACGATACTTCCGTCAATAATAACAGTGTCCACACAGCTACGTGTTGCGGAATATACTACGCGGGAATAGACATCCGTCTCATAGGAAGGGTACGTGTGGAAATCCTCCAGATCCAGCAGCAGCATATCTGCCTTTTTGCCGACTTCGAGACTGCCGATTTCCTTCGACAAGCCGAGCACCTCTGCACCACCCATGGTAGCCATGCGCAATACAGTCCGGGCATCCATCACCGTTGGACCATGAGGAATCTTCTGCATTAGAGCTGTGAGGCGCATCTCCTGAAACATATCCAGATTGTTGTTGCACGCGGCACCATCGGCCCCAATCCCAACCGCGATCTGACGATTCAGCAGATCCGGAATATCGGCTACCCCGGAGGAAAGCTTCAAATTCGATCCAGGACAGTGAGTGACTTTGACACCGCGCTTGCGGATGATCTCCTTCTCTTCCTCACTCAGCCATACACAGTGTGCCAGCACCAATCTGGGGGTAGCCAGACCGATATGATCGAGGTATACGATGTTGCGCATCCCGCGTTCGTGTTCTACCAATTCGATCTCTCCGCGATTCTCGGAGGCATGGGTGTGGACTTTGACATGATATTTATTGGACAGGTCGCGCACCTCTACCAGCAATTCCTCGGTACATGATACAACGAAGCGTGGACAGAAAGCATATTGAATGCGTCCTCCGCCAAACCCGTTCCATTTCTCCAGCAGATCCACACTCTGTTGCAGTGAAGTTGCTGTATTCTCACGCAGGGGTTCTGGAACCTCGTCTCCATGATCCATCATCACCTTGCCGGAGATGACCCGGATGCCGCTCTGTGCCATCGCCTGAAATGCCGAGTCCGTGTGATGTACCGTCTCCATATCCAGAATGGTCGTGGTTCCGCTGGAGATCAATTCGCCAAGTCCAAGCATCGCAGAATAATAGACAGACTCCTCATCATGCGCTGCTTCCAGCGGCCAGATGCGCTGACGGAGCCAATCCATCAGTTCCAGATCATCCGCACGTCCACGGAACAAGGTCTGACACAGATGAATATGCGTCTGGATAAAGCCTGGCAACAACACTTTACCCCGAGCATCAATGACTTGATCAGCTTGAACGTCGATGTGTGTTGCAATCTCCTTAATTTTGTTATCCTCGATCAACAGATCTCCGATGAACACTTCCTCTTCTGCATTCATCGTCACAAGCTGTGCGCCCTTCAGCAGGATCGTTCCCATGCCAATCTCCCCTATCTGTGTCTGTCTGTATCGTTCAACTCATAAATATTTACACTCGCACTCCGATGACAGACGACTAACCTTCCGATCGCTGTCTGTTACCATCCGATAGCCATACCATCGCCTCTAGGGTCTGCTGCGCCGCTAATCATGCCGTCCTCACGAATGACAATACCTTGCGACTGTCCCATAATACCGTCCCACGACGCTCTCGCTTCAACGTTATGTCCCCACTGGGCAAGGATTGCACATACATCATCATGATATCGGTTCTCCACACGCATCGTATCGCCTTCTTCACCCCAAGTACGTCCGTACACCCAACGTGGCAGGCTGATCGCTTCCTGGATGTTGAGCCCATAATCAAGCACCCCGGTAAGCACCGATAATTGTGTCTGCGGCTGGCCTTCTCCGCCCTGCGTGCCCACGAGCATATAAGGTTTTCCATCTCGTGTAACGAGGCCCGGCATGAGGGTGTGGAATGAGCGTTTGTTCGGTTCCAGTACGTTGGCATCTCTCGGATCTAAGGAGAAAAAGGACCCCCGGTTCTGCATAATGACTCCCGTATCCCCTGGAACATAGGCTGCGCCGAAGTCGAAATACAGGCTTTGAATGAAAGAAACGGCATTGCCTTCGCTATCGACAACGGCTGCATATGCCGTGTCCTGACCTATCGTTTTGGACAGAAATGGCTGTGCCACAGGTGGAGCAGCCTGAATCTCATTCCACAATTGGTCTCCATAGCCCTTGGATAACAGATGATCCAGCGGAATATCCCTGAAATCCGGGTCAGTCAGATAACGGTCACGATCCCGAAACGCCTTCTTCACCACTTCCGCCATCAGATGATAGAATTCCGGTGAGGTACGTGCTACAGAGGACAGATCCGTATGCTCCAGCATATTTAACATCATCAGCATTGAGAATCCCTGCGAGTTGGGCGGCATCTGATGAACTTCATAGCCACGATACCCCGTACTAACGGGTTTCACCCACTCGCCCCGATGACCTGCAAAGTCCGCTGGTGCAAGCATGCCCCCATCCTCACGGATAGCCGAAGTCAGACGATTCGCAAGCTCTCCTGTATAAAAAGAGTCTCTTCCCCCCGTCTGAATCAGACGAATGGAAGTAGCAAGCTCAAGCTGAATCAGCAGATCGCCTTCCTGCAAAAGTGTACCCAATGGGGCAAATACCGCTCGCAGCGGTGTATGCCCCATAATGTAATCTTCATCCCTTTCCATCCACAGGCGGAGATTTCGGGATACAGGGCATCCTTTTTCCGCATACTGTGCTGCGGGTTCAAGCAGTTGTTTCCACGATAACTTACCGTACCGGGACCAGACTTCCCACCAGGCATCCACCATTCCCGGAACCGTAATGGCACTAAGCACTCCACGCTGGGGGATGGCACTCATGCCCATCGCTTTGAACGTATCGGCATGAATGCCTGCGGCTGATCGGCCACTTCCGTTATAGGCGGTAATCTCACCGCTGGCTCCATCATGAATCAGGAAGAAGGCATCCCCGCCAAGTCCGGTCATATGTGGATATACCACACCCAGAGCTGCACTGACCGCAACAGCAGCATCATAAGCATTCCCCCCCTGCTGGAGGATAGAGCTTCCAACCGCACTCGCCAGATAATGAGGAGAGGTGACCATGACCTCTCTCGAGATTGGCATCTGGTTTAACATAAGGCGCCCTCCTTGCCTGCATACACATTCAATGCCGCCTGCACGGCTTCACCGGCAGGTAATACGTGTCGATGACGTAATAGAACAGCTTCCAGCGCTCCGAGCACATGGAGTACGTTCTTGCGTTGGCAGCTGAATCCCATTGTACCGATCCGCCAGATTTGCCCTTTCAACGGGCCGAATGAACTGGCAATCTCAATGCCGAAATCGTTCAGCAACATGCTGCGCACCGACTCACCATCGATCCCCTCCGGAATAGTGATACAAGTAACCACCGGAAGTTTACTGGACATATCCCCATACAATTGCAGTCCCATTCCCTGAATTCCAGCGACCAATGCACGTTCATTCACAAGATGTCTCTGGAACCTGGCCTCCAATCCTTCTTGCAGCAGAATACGTAATCCTTCGTGAAGACCGTAGAGCATCGATGTCGCTTCCGTATGGTGGTTCAATCGTGCTGAACTCCAGTAATCCTGCAATTGGCTCAGGTCAAAATAATTGCTGGCAATCGTGCGCCCTTCTGCCCGCGCACTGGTTGCATCTCGGAGTCCGCGCTCAACTGTTTTGCGGCTCATCAGTTTCTGCTCCACACGACTGTTATACGTGAGAGGTGCCATCCCTGAAGGAACAGACAGGCATTTCTGCGTGCCGCCCATCACTGCATCCAGATGCCAGGCATCCGTCTCCACGGGCGTGCCACCGATGGTCGCCACAGCATCCACGACAAGTAAAATATCGAGTTCGCGACAGGCTTTGCCAATCTCGGCAAGGGGCTGCATCTGCCCCGTGGAAGTCTCACCATGAACCATGGCAACCAGAGTCGGTTTATGGACATGGATCGCCTTGATCACTTCTTCCGGATCAAATACCGTTCCCCATTCCGTTTCGAAAAAGACAACCTCCGCACCACAGCGTTCCGAGATTTCAACCAGCAGATGCCCGAATCGGCCGTAGATCGGAACGAGAACTTTGTCACCGGGCTGGATCAGACTGACCAACACGGCTTCAATGCCTGAACGGGATGTGCCATCTACCGGATAACACCACTCGTTATCTGTCATATATAGCTCACGCAGCATCGCCATCGTCTCGTTCATCAAAGAAGTGAACTCCGGATCAAACTGCCCCAGGATCGGATAGGATAACGCTCTAAGTACACGTGGATCAACCTCAACGGGTCCCGGGGTCATAATGGTCCGCAAGGACGGAGATAGCTCTTTATAGTTGGACATCTTCATTCAACTCCCGTAACCGTATTTATAGAGTAGCTGGACCAGAACTCGAAAACCGTGCATCAGGTCTGCTTCAGCTGTATATTCAAGTGGATTATGACTGATACCATCCTGGCTCGGCACAAAGATCATGGCTGTCGGACAAGCCGGCTGAAAAATCTGCGAATCATGCCCGGCACCGCTTGGCATGGGCCAGTAGGACAATTGCTCCTGCTCACAGATGTCCTGAATGTCCGAGATTATCTGCGCATTCATGGGAATGGGTGTGACAGATAGATGTTCTTCCCAGTCCAGTCCGAGCTGCAGCTCAGCTGCGATACGACTAAAAGCCTGAAGCATATCCTGCCAGCAGCGATCAATACTCTCCTGCCGGATATGACGGATATCCAGTGAAAACACCGCCTGGGCTGCAACCACGTTCCCAACACCCGGATCGGCCGTGATTCGCCCAACCGTGGCTACGAGTGGTTCGCCTGCTTCCAATGCGATACCTCTTACCGCAGTAATCATCTCGGCTGCTCCGGCAAGTGCGTCTTTGCGCCAGGACATCGGGGTCGTTCCCGCGTGATTCGCTTCCCCGCTTACGGTAATACTGAACCGCTTCTGACCCACGATGTCGGATACGACTCCAATCGAATGCCCCAGTCGTTCCAGAACCTGACCTTGCTCAATATGAAGCTCAATAAAGGCACCATAATTTTTCGCAGCGGGCCTATATGCAGTATCGGGTCCAAAGCCCGCATGACGGATCGCTTGTGCAAAGGTAATGCCGTCTTGATCCTTCAAATGCTCTACGTCTTCCAGAGTCGTCATTCCTGTTATACTGCGTGAACCCCAATACGCGAAAGGGAATCGACTTCCCTCTTCCTCACATAGGGATACCACTTGAAGAGTTCGTTTCGGTGCTCCAAAATGCTTCTGTAAATACTCCAATGCAAGGACTCCCGCCACCACACCGTAAGCACCATCATATTTACCACCATGCACCACAGTATCCATATGTGATCCGGTCACAATCGGTAATGCTTCAGCACCAGTCGTTGTTTCCTTGCCTTCGCCCTTTAATGTGCCATATAGATTGCCGGACTGGTCGAACTCGGGAGAGAGCCCTTTCTCCTGCATTTTGGCAGCAAGGGCTCCTTGTGCTTCACACCAAGCCGAATCATACAACAGCCGCGTGACGCCACCCTGTGCATCCGCACCATATGTCGACAGCCAGTCGAGCATGGCTTGCAGCTCCACCTGTTCTACATTAAGCAAAGGAATAGGTGGATTATTCGTACCGGATGACCGGTATACTCCAGACTCTGTCATGGCGTCTCCTCCGTTCCCACCTCGATGGGACTAGAGGAGTGGACTATGATGTGCCGCCCGATAGGTTCAGGAGATAATCCGGATTCCGAGTTATATACCTTTTGCCCACGGCAGAATACGTCTGTAATGCAACAGTTAAATGTACGTCCCACATAGGGGCTCTGTTTATGTGTATAGAGCAGATCCTCGGTGTTCAGGGTTGTACTCTTCTCCCAGTCAATCAGGACCAGATCTGCATCCTTGCCAATCGCAATCTCTCCTTTATTCTCCAGACCAAGCCTTCTGGCAGGTTGCAGGGAGAGCACCCTTCCGAGTAACGGGAGGTCGATATTGCGCTGAAGATGTCCGTCCTCCAGCATGATCAACAGTGTGCTTTGCGCTCCGGATATACCGCCCCAGATTTCAAAAAAGTTATCGGATTGTTTCATGGATGGCGGACATGGAGAATGGTCTGAAGCAATAACATCAATTAATCCTGACGTCAGTGCATCCCATAACTGCTCCTGTTCGGAAGAGCTGCGAAGAGGTGGCGCGCATTTCGCTACAGCACCCAATCGAACCACATCCTGATCGGTCAGTGTCAGATAGTGAGGGCATGTCTCCGAAGTGACGTCTTGCCCACGCCGTTTGGCTTCTGCAATCAAATCCAGCGCTTCCCGAGTGCTAATATGCACAAAATGCAGCGCACACCCGGTCTGTTTGCCATATTGCAATGCCTGGGCAACCGCGACAACTTCGGCTTCAACAGGACGCGACTGGACATAGTCCATCGGTTCCGTCTTTCCCTCCGCAATGCTTTTTGCGCCGAGTTCAGCAACCATGCCTTCGTCCTCTGCATGAAGTGCCAGCACACGGTTTAATTTTGCAATTTCATGCATCCCGTCCAGCAGTGTAAGGTCATCTGCTCTCGCAAAGATGTCTTCCCCTTCACCACCCGGCTCGGACATGAATGCCTTGAATCCGGCAGCACCCAACCCTGCCAGTGGAGCAAGTTCATCACGATTGCCGGGAACCAAGCCTCCCCAGAACGCATAATCGACATATGATTGGTCTGCGGCTGCTCTCATTTTCATCTCCCATGCTTCCGGCCGTGTGGTTGGTGGTACGCCGTTAAGCGGCATATCGACATAGGTCGTGATTCCCCCTGCGGCAAGGGATGCCGATCCAGACCTGAATCCCTCCCAACTGGCGAGTCCGGGTTCATTGAAATGTACATGAATGTCCACTACACCCGGCATCACCGTAAGGCCTTCAGCTTCAATGATCCGAGTCGCTTCGCCAGCGGCGAGCTGCGTGGATATAGCTGTTATTTTCTCACCAGTAATGCCGATATCCAGTTCTTCTACGCGGTCTTTCAGCACCACCCGGGCCCCCCGAATGATGGTATCAAATGTTGTCATATGGATGACCCTCCCCTGAATCAGAACCGGATGAGTGCATGCTCAGCTTCCCCGGTATGTACTGTAACCTCCTGGAGCAATCAATAACGGAATATGGTAATGGCTTGTCGCATCAGATACGGCAAAACGAATCGGAACGACAGTCCACAGTGCCTGCCCCAACTCTTCCAATGAACGCTGTGCGTAATAACTCTCCACATGGAATTGAAGCTCATATATCACTTGCTCCAACTTGCCTCCATCCAGCAGCGGAGCATCCAAACGCCCATCCGCATTTGTTACCGACTCAGCAACTTTTATCTTGCTTTCCTGCTCTTCATCCCTCTTCAGGATATACAGTTCGATCCGAACACCCGCAGCAGGGACGCCTTTGGATGTATCCAGCACATGTGTTGTAATTCGTCCACCAGACATCGACATTAGACGTCACCTTCTTTCCCGGAGTCACGGCCGTCTGTTCCCAGATCATTCCTTGTCATCGAGAAACCCTGGAATCCATAAGGTGGTCTCGGCTCGGTAAACACTTTGCCTTCCCCCTCTTTCACTTCCTCCAGCACCGTCTCCCAGGTCCGGTTGTTGGATTCAAATGAAACCTCACATAACTGCTCAAATCGAATTAACAATCTTCGTCCAATCTGGTAGATCAGATGTTGAATGGAAGCGGACCGACATTCATGAAATACCGCAGCAGCCAAATCTCTGACTTGTTCCGCCGCTACATACCGTCCGCGCTGATCATCGATGCCATCTCTCGGATCTTCATAACGCCAATTGATATTCAGGAAAATAAATAACGGTCGATCCCTTGTCTCTGGAAGAGTGGTATATTCATCCTGCATAAATCCGGCAAATTCACTGCCTTTGACCTTGATCAGTCTCAGATCGGCTACACCACTGAAATGGTTGCTCAGTTTAATCAAGCCACTGGTTCGTTCTGCTTCCACGGCAGCTGTCGCGCGATCATTCTGCGAATAACGAAATACGAGCGCACTCGGTCGATAGCTTCCTTCCAACCCAATCGGTATATCTTCAAAAGGAATCTGGTCTGCTGTCATCTGAACCTTGGTCATCTGCGGATACGTCTCCAGAAAGCGCCGACTTACCAGTGCAAGAAATCCTTCCACCGTTGCCCCTGTGTATTCGGCTGCATGTGTGAGAATGAAGTTTTTCATCGAATCGGTTGCCACCACCAGCGAATTATCCCCTTCTGCAAAAGAAGGCAAGAATTCATCGCCCTGCACAGCGACCTTAATGTTCAATCCAAACAGAATATTACTGCGTCCCATAAACGGAGATTCCGGGATCGACTGTATACCCGTCAACGGTTTGACATAGGAACGGTACAACCACACATCCCCTTTGCCGTAATACATCGTCCGCTGCTGCACTGCGGCTGGCTTGCTTACGAACTCATATTCATGGCCGATCTGTGCGAGCCACTGCTCCAAGCGAATGCCCGCAATCTTGAAAACTTCCTTCAAGGCAGTCTCGAATTCTTCTTCCCTGCCTCGGCGATGACGTTGCCGCATGGACTCGAGGATGGAGCTTGCGGTATGACCTTTTACGGCCAATATGAAAGGAAAGCCGAATTGGCTTGTATATGCTTTGTTTAATTGTTGAAGTTCGTTGTATTGTTCCTGTGAAAGTGAATCGAGCCCTGCACCAGCTTGTTCCTGCACGGAATTGGTGCTCATGCTGATTCGCGCCCCAAGATCAGGATGATTTCGTAGCAGTTGCAATTTCACCAGGTCATCCGATGCCTGAACCACACTCGTCATCACATGCATCATCTGTTCAAATGAATCGAAAGGTCGTGAAAGCCCGGTACGCTCAGCTACCCACGGTGATTCCTCGAATAACCCGCCAAACGTATGCACGAACTGTGTGATAGACCAGTTGTTAACAAGTTTAATGATGTCGCTCATGTTAGAACCTCCGGTCTGTTGTGGATTATAGTTCTTCATTTTAAGTGTCGTTCAATGTCGCGACAACAATATTTACGCAATTTTGTAATATAACATAACATCATAGTTGCGATTTGTTTGCTGTGCACGGCAAGGACATCTTTCGTTATCCTCAAACATAAAGAAACCGCACTCCATCAAGGGAATGCGGTTCTTGGGTGTCTGACTCGGTAGCATTGTGATGTTGCACAATGTACGGTCTAGAGTTGGACATTTTGCGGTCTGGCAGCGGCTTTGTCCCGAACAAACTTGCGAAAGGTGAATACCAGCTTCAACTTAAGCAGATCATTCGTCTTCTTAAAGTCCATCTGCAGCAAGCTGCCGACTTTCTCCATGCGATAGGTAACGGTGTTCCGATGTACAAACAGCTGCTTGGCAGCTTCATTGATCAGTCCGTCATTCTCGATAAAGGACTCCAGCGTATTCATCAAAACCTGATTGGGATCACCGTCCCTGGCAAGTAACGGTTCGAGCACTTTATTGCAGTAGTTCTCCATGATGTTATCTGGTACGTGTTGGAACACGTAGGCAAATTCGAGCATTTCAAATTGCAGCGCACGATCTTTCATGCCGAATCGGCGAGCCAGTTGTCGTGTATCCAGGCACTCCTGGTACGCTTCACGGAGCGACTTGGGCTCATGTTTCATTTTGCTGATCCAGAAGCGCGGAGCTGGTGCTCCTTTCGCTTCTTGCGCTGCCAGAACATCACCGAACCGACTCAACAGAAAACTTGACAGCTCCTCTCCATAATCTCGCCCTGTTGGACAGGTGTAGATGGACAGAATGCCATCCTCGATCTGGAAATGCTGTGAAGCCGTGAATTGCATCAGCGGATTGTATTGCAACTCGCGATGAATCTGTTTAAGCAGCTTTCCCTCGGCAAACACAGTGGGTTCAAGCGTGATCAGCACACACTGATAGGTTCCCTGGAACAGATGGACACCTTTGTTCTCACTCATAGTGGTTAATTCCTGAACGGTCATTTTGTTATCCAAATACTGTGTAAGCAGTGTGCGCATCTCATCCTGCACGGTCGGATTAATGTGCTCACGATAGGTCATATCCATATAGAAAGCCAGTACATCGGCAGCCTGCTGAAACAACTCTTCTTCTGCTCGAAGCGACAGGGCTGAATCCGTAAACACAAGCAACGATCCGTATTCTTCATCATTTTGCTTAATCGGTACGCGGTGACAGCTTCCTTGATTCCATTTCACGCGATGCATGACGGATTTCCAAGGCCAACCCTGAGTCACCGCATCCCCTGCAATACCTTCACTGCCATAGAGCACATGTCCACGAGAACCAATGACTGCAAGCGGATAGTTCAACACTGTAACTAGTTCGGCAAACACATTCCGGTGTGGCTGCTGTTGCAGCGCAAACTGCATTAATTTCTTCTGCTTCTGCACGACCTCATGCAGCAATCGGTTACTGCGTTCATGTTCAGCCTTGAACAAGGCATTCATCTGGTCGGAGAAGGTGAATTGAAAGGGAAGTTCAAGGAGCGGCAACCGAAGTCGATCGGCTTCCTCGACAATACCTTGGGGAATGGACTGCCAGAAGCGTCCCAACTTGATGCCGAGTCCCGCACAGCCGCGTTCATTCAAGCGTCGCATCAAACGTAATGCATCCGTCTCACTGTCTTTCATAATAAAAGCGGTGGTGAACAGCATTTCTCCGGATTTGATCCAATCCGCGATATCAGGAGCGTCCATGACATTAACGGATTTCATCATCCGTGAAGTCCCTTCTCCACCCGCAACCAGTTTGGCCTCTGACAACGGGTATACCTGTAAAGCCTCTTTAACCGTAAGTTGCATGGACACTACCTCCCATATATATAACACAATATCGTATTATTGTCGTTTCCGCAGACTTAATTCTGGATTATATTTCTAATTAAATCTATATTCAGCCATTTCACTTTGTTGATTGTTAAGTATTATAACATCAAATTCAAGAATAAAGCTTACACGACAAAAAAATAAAACCTATGACCTAATCACAGCACACACTCCTGTAATCGGCATAGGTTTTTATAATTTACTATGACCCACATAACGTTGAAGTAATCCTTTTACACGATAACAGCGATTGGAGGGTTGTTCTGTCATCGTAGTGTCAGTGTAAATAATTTTTAGTTCAACTACGGTCAGATCTCGAATGTTTCGTGATTTATCCATAGTTTCATACGAGATAATACTTCTTTGATATTCAGCGGTTTGCTGAGATAGTCCGAAGCGCCCGCAGCAATACATTTCTCCCGATCCTCTTTCATGGCCTTGGCTGTCAGCGCAATAATCGGAAGCTGGGTCATGCCAAGTCGTTCTCGGATCTGGCGAGTGGTCTCATAGCCATCCAGTTCCGGCATCATGATATCCATCATGATGAGATCAGGCGTTACTCCTCCGCGCTCCAACAGTTCCAGACACTCGTATCCGTTCTGAGCTGAAATGACATTCATGTCGTATTGCTCAAGAGCGTTAGCTAATGCGTATACATTACGTATATCATCATCAACGACAAGCACTTGGCGTCCGCTGAGCAACGCTTCTTCCAGAGGTGTTAATAACATATCCGATGGAGCTGTGGTCAATGAAGGAAGTTTGTTGATCTCGGGGATGGTGCTAGCCACCTCATTCAGGAACAACCGGGATGTGTGCATGGTCTCAGGCTCATCCATTCTCAGTGGCAGGAACAGCGTGAATACACTGCCATGCCCTTCACGGCTTGTTGCTGAGATAGAACCCCCCAGCAGAGTCGCAAGCGATTGAGAGATGGACAAGCCAAGCCCTGTCCCCCCGTATTTACGAGCCGTAGCTCCGTCCGCCTGCTTGAAGGCATCGAAGATTTGCAGGAGTTTGTCATCCGCAATCCCGATACCTGTATCACTGACGGAGAAAGCAATCACATCTGTCTCTTGGCCTTTGGCTTCCGAATGAGCCAGACTCACGCTGGAGATCGTTAAGGCAACTTCACCCTCACTGGTGAACTTGAATGCGTTGGAGAGCAGATTTCGAAGAATCTGGTGCAATCTCATCTCATCAGTCACGATCGTTTCCGGCAAAGGACTTTGGAGCTGAATTCGGAAATCTATTCTTTTCTGCTCCGCTGTTTTCAGGAAATACTGATTCATGACTTCAGGCAGACTGCCCAGATAGACATCATCGAAATCCACTTCCATCTGTCCGGCTTCCACCTTGGATAGATCCAGAATATCATTGATCAGATTCAGCAGGTCTTTACCTGACTTGTGAATGACTGAAGCATAGTTCTGCTCTTCACTATTCAGGTTTTGATTTTTATTTTCAGACAATATTTCGGATAAAATCAACATGCTGTTAAGCGGAGTCCGCAGTTCATGGGACATGTTGGCCAAGAATTCGGATTTGTACCCCGAACTAGTGCGTAGCTGATCTGCTACAACCGAGAGTTCATTGGCTGAGGTCTCTGCAGCATTCTTCTGTATTTCCAGGCGATCATTAAGCATATGAAGCTCTTCGGTCTGCATTTGCAGCTCCTCCGTCTGAGACAGCATCTCTTCGGTCTGAGCCTGAAGTTTCTCCGATTGTGCCTGTAATTCTTCATTCAGAACTTGTGACTCATCATACAAATTCTGTAACTCCATACGAGTGACGGTGGAGTGTAGTGAAACACCAAAAATCTCCGTCAGTTCTTGCATCAACTTCATGTCTTTCTCTTGCAGCGGATTCATTGAAGCGAGTTCGATTACCGCTATTGTTCTGCCTTCGAACAGGACCGGTACTACGGTAAGTGATGTGGCAGATGCATGTCCAAGGCCAGATGAGATTCGGATATAGTTTTGAGGCAGATCATTCATGCGCAAGACTCGCTTCTCGACAGCACTTTGTCCGACAAGTCCCTCACCCGGGACAAGCGACACTTTACCGAGCGAACGTTCTTTCTCTCCATCCGCAGCATATGCAGCTACGCGTAGCAGTCGATTGTCTTTCCAGTAATATAGGACGCTATAAGGCACTTCAAACTGGATGGCAAGTTCGTTCAGGAACAAGCGTGACAGTCCCTCCAGATTGGTCGGGTTCTGCAAGAGCGTAGCAATTCCCGTAATCTGATCCTTGATCCGATTCTGTTCCTGCACTTCATCCAGCAATTTGTTGGTTTCATGCCCCAGATCACCCACTTCATCATGGGTTCGCACCTGAATTCTCTGCTTCAGGTTTCCACCTTTGGAAATATCGCTGATCGTTTGCATAACATCTCGTAACGTTTTGACAATATTGCCTGAAATTACGAACGCAGCGGTGATTGATAATGCTGCAATTATCCCCCATAACGTATACATAATCGTCAGCAGTGTGGAACTTCGTCTGGCAAGATCGGTTACTCTTGCTTCCGTCAGAGCAATTTCTGTGTTACGGAAGGTTGTAAGCTGGGATCTCAGCAGATCGATTTCCGTTTTACCCGGGTCAGATTGGAAGAACGCAAGGACCTCCGCTTGATCACCTTGCTTTTTTAAGTTCACCGACGGTTCCCCAGCGATCTCAATCCAGCGGGTAATATGTGCTTTGATATTCTCCAGACTCTGCTGCTGTGAAGGATTGTCACTAATGAGAACATTCAACTGATCATAGTTGGAATTCCACTGGGAGAGGCCTTGGGAATAAGGCTCCAGGTAACTTTCATTGCCTGTAATCATGAATCCACGCTGTCCTGTTTCCATGTTCAAGACATTTTTTTCAATCGCGTTGGTCAGATTATGTACTTCCAGATCATGATGGCTGATAAAATCATTTTCCTTCTGCAAGACATTAATTTGGGCCGTAAGAACCAGCAAGACAGCACCAAATAAAACCACAACAACAAGATAGCCCAAGAGAATTTTGGAGCGTATCGTAAATCTTCTCGTTTTTGACAACGCGGAAACCTCCAAATATATACGAATCCTATACAATCTCAGTACAACTGTTGCATATGTAGTTTATATGTATACGTATAGTCTGACAAGCTTTAAGTTCATCGATTTGCATTAGAAAAACGACCTGCTTCTGCAGGTCGTCTTCTTCAATGATTTTTACTTCTCATTTAGGCTGATTTCAGGCCTTTGGAGCGATCATTTTGGCTGGATCGACATACTGATCAAATTGCTCTTCGGTAAGCAGGCCCGTTTGTAACGTCGCCTGTTTCAAGGACAATCCTTCTTTATGCGCAAGCTTCGCGATTTTGGCTGCATTCTCATAACCAATATGCGGATTGAGCGCTGTAACCAGCATAAGTGAATTGTTCAGATTATGTTCAATCTGATCCAGGTTAGGCTCGATGCCTACCGCACACTTGTCATTAAACGCAATAATGGAGTCCGCCAGCAGTTGCACGGATTGCAGAAAATTATAGATGATAACCGGTTTGAATACATTCAGTTCAAAATTACCCTGGCTTGCCGCGAAACCAATCGCTGCATCATTCCCCATGACCTGCGTCACCACCATGGTGATTGCTTCGCTCTGAGTTGGGTTGACTTTACCTGGCATAATGGAGCTACCTGGCTCATTCTCCGGAATCCGGATCTCTCCCAATCCACTGCGGGGACCACTGGCTAACCAGCGTACGTCATTGGCGATTTTCATCAAATCTGCTGCAAGCGCTTTAACGGCACCGTGCGCATACACAACTTCATCATGACTTGTAAGTGCGTGGAATTTGTTTGGTGCAGATACGAAATCTTTACCTGTATGCTTGCCAATCTCCTTGGCAGTGAAGTCCCCAAAGTCAGGATGTGCATTGATTCCGGTTCCGACAGCTGTACCTCCGATCGCAAGCTCCTTCAGGTACTGCACACTTTCACGAATCATGCGCTCACTCTTGCCCAGCATAGCTTCCCAACCACTGATCTCCTGACCCAGCGTAATCGGCGTAGCATCCTGAAGGTGAGTACGTCCAATTTTGATAATGTCCTTGAATGCATCCGACTTGTCTGCAAAAGTGGCTTTCAATACCGCAATGGCCGGCAAGAGTTGATCTTCAACAGCCAGAACACCCGCGACATGCAGCGCCGTTGGGAATGTGTCGTTAGAGCTCTGGGACATGTTCACGTCATCATTTGGATGCAAGCGCTCTTCCTTGCCCTTCTGCTCCAGCAGTTGGTTACCCAGATTAGCAATGACTTCGTTCACATTCATATTGGATTGCGTTCCGCTACCGGTCTGCCACACAACCAGTGGGAAATGGTCATCAATTCGACCTGTAATAATCTCGTCTGCTGCATAAGCGATTGCATCTGATTTGGCCGCAGATAATTTACCTAATTTATGGTTACTGGCCGCAGCACTTTTTTTCAAAATGGCAAGGGCACGTATAACTTCCATCGGCATATGTTCACGGCCAATCGGAAAGTTCTCCTTACTGCGCTGCGTCTGAGCTCCCCACAGCCTGTCGGCTGGTACTTTCATTTCGCCTAACGTATCTCTCTCAATGCGGTATTCCACTTGCTTGTCCTCCTCCAAAAAAATGGTTTGGGTCTCTACAAAGCTTGTGTATCTCGTCATATTATACATGATTTACGAGCAGGTTTTCACCTTTTCGACAAAATTGTAAGCGCAACGCAAAACGAGCGTGAATTTATTTTTGTGACGTAATTGGGTACAGTCGGCTTGTCTGTTCGAACAGTTCGCCTGGCTCCAGACCAATCAAACCGATTTCTTCTGCCGGGATGCCTTCAACATTCGGGGCATTAACCAGGTTCATCTGAGGTTCTGGACAGAAGAAGTCGCCACCCATGTTATTGTTCCAGATCATCCAGTGCTTGTAAGATGTACCCACATCATATATAAGTTTGTCACCAGTACGATGATCCGTAAGTTCCATATAGTTACGTCCATTCTGAGGCTCTGCCGTGTAATGATTATCCATGGCCGCAAAGAACGGACTAACCCCGTTTTTCTTCAACTGTTCTTCTTCTGGTGAAAGCGGTTGAAATTGTCCTGTTGGCAGGGAACGCTCATTCAATTCACGACGTTGTCCAATCGTAATTTTGGCCGTGTAATCCGAGGATTGGCTGTCCGGTGCAAATGGTACAGCGATCGCGGTGTGGAATGCAAACAGATTAGGCATGTATTCCTTGCCGTTATTACGAACGATCAATTGCTGCTGAAGTCCTTGGCTACTCAAAGAGTACCGAAGCGTTACCGTGAACGTAAATGGCAGGTACTGATGGAATGTATGTCCTTCCTTCACGTCCTGGCTAAGCAGCACATAACTCTCCAGCTGGTCTGATCCATATCCCTCGACCTTCCACTCGGCATCATGTAAGAATCCATGTAGATGGTTGCCTGTAGCGGGTTCGTTCACTGGCAATTGATAGACTTTACCATTCCAAGGAAAACGTCCACCTTCGTAACGGTTCGGTGGAGAAAGAATCGGAATTCCATAGACCGCAGGTGCAGCCATAAACTCATCCATTTGATCCTGATCCGGCTCTCTCAAGTAACGAAATCCCTTTTCTGTATCACGGAAAGCGACGAGGTTGGCACCCACGCTTGGAATAACTGCCGCTTCAAATTGATTAAAACGAAGCCAAACGGCTGGAACTCCTCCAAATTGTTCTTCAAATGCTGCATTTTGCTGTGTCATCGTTATATGTACCTCCTGCATACTATGGTTATATTATACGGCTCGACTATATCATGCCCGCGAACAAAATACCAATCTATGATAGAGAACAAATTCATGATAGAAACAGAAAAAGGGCAGAAAAAAGACAGCTGCAATCCGCTGCGGCTGTCTCTGGTGCCATTCATATCATGGTTCAATCAATCCACATATTTGCCGTGATCCGGGACAGTGCTCTCTTCAAAGTTCAGATCAAGCTGCTTCAGGGATTCACTCAGCATATCTCCGCTTAAAGCATGCCCATGCCCGGTAATCACAAGTTTCGGCTCGAGATGCCTGATATGCTGAACCGATTGATGAGCAGCCTGCCAGTCGGTGGTGAAATAGGACGGTGGGCCATGCAACTGTTTGTCCTGAAGCAACACACTCCACAGCGATTCCTGCTTCACTGTGATGATCGCGTCTCCCGCAATCAGCAAACGATCCGCTTCCCGAAAAAGCGACACATGTCCAGGGGTATGACCTGGCGTATGAACCCATTCCCATCCTGATAAGCCAGGGACAGAATGATCTTTGGGTAAACTGAATATCCGATCATCCAGGTTGATTGCCTCATTGGGATAAGCGAATGACAACCTGGACATTAGACCTCCACCTACAGAAGGGTCCGCTGGCGGGTAATCTTTTAACCCCGTTAAATACGGAATTTCAAGCGGGTGAGCATACACAGGCACACCCCAGAATTGTTCCAGTTCAATAACGGTTCCTACATGGTCGAAGTGACCGTGTGTCAAAATAATTGCAGACGGTGGACCTTGAAAACGTTCTGCTGCAACCTGAACAATATGATCAGTGAATTTCGCCATTCCGGTGTCCACGAGGACCCAGTTCCTGCTTCCTGGCTCTCCGATGAACACGACATTAACGAATAGTGTGCGCAGACTTAGGATATCGGGCGCGACTTCTTCAAGCCCCGTCAACCCTTCTGTAATCAGATTGTCAGATGCCATTCACGGTTACCTCCCATTAGGCGGATTGTCTCTCTGGTTCCATTCATCTCGTAGACTTCCCTTTTTTGGATCATCTATTCAATATTTCCAATAAAATAGACGGTATACACCCTGTTTCGGGCATACACCGTCTAGTATAGTCATCGACACGACACAATAGAACAAGAACATCTCGGCCTGTTAGGCCGGATATGCCTCCAAGGCAGCATCGAGCAACTGATTGTACAAGTCGTCATCATTCTCAAGCAGCTCGTCCATACGCAGCAGTTCATCTTCATCTCCGGATTGTTCCGTGAAATGCAAGCTATAGTCCCAATCTTTTCCGTTCTTGCTCATGAAGGTAATCTCATACACAGACTTTCCACCTTCTGTACGGAAAACGGTATTCCCCACGAAACTTTTTTCATCTTCACGGCGCATTTCAGCACTTATAATCTCAATATTCACAATCATTCTCTCCTTTAATCTCTCATCTACAGTGGTTCTCCAACATTTTTGGTAAACCTAGTTTGGTAATTATTATTGGTTAATTGTACAATATATATCGTAGCAACGTATACCTTATTCAATGAAGGAACCCTTCTGATTCCTTACATAGTTGTAATGAGGATTATAATACGTGTTTGAACAACATCTATATTAGCCAACAAGCTACGATATTATTATCACATTGGAGGAAAAAATAGCATGAATACTTTCGAAACGAATCTGCAGCAATATGCTGAACTGGCTGTTCAAGTCGGTGTCAATGTCCACCCTGGACAGACGCTCGTGGTTAACGCTCCAATCTCGGCAGCGCATTTTGTACGACTAATCGTTAAAGCAGCTTACGGTAAAGGGGCCAAATTGGTTAAAGTAAACTGGAGCGACGAATCCGTTACCCGTCTTCATTACGATCTTGCTCCTGATGAAGCTTTCTCCATTGAACCGAAATGGTTTGCAGCTGAAATGACTGAACTCGTTGAAGAAGGCGCCGCAGTACTGCACGTCATCGCTGAGAATCCTGATCTGCTAAACGGTGTTGCTCAGGAACGGATCATTACTAGCCAGAAAGTGCGCGGCAAAGCGCTTGAAAAATATCGTTCTTATCAGATGGCTGACAAATTCAGCTGGTCTATCGTGGCCGTTCCTTCTCCTGAATGGGCAGCCAAAGTGTTCCCGGATCTGCCGGAAGCACAACAAGTGGATCGCCTGTGGGATGTCATTTTCAAAACAGTACGGATCGGTGAGCAGGATGCTGTTGCCGAATGGAAAACTCATTTGCAAAACCTGGATTCCCGCGCTGATCTGCTGAACAACAAGAAATACAAAAAGCTTCACTATACAGCTCCAGGCACAGACCTGACCATTGAACTTCCAGAAGGGCATATCTGGGTATCCGGTGGAAGTGTGAATGAGCAAGGACATGTCTTTATTGCCAATATGCCTACCGAAGAAGTATTCACAGCTCCACTGAAAACCGGTGTTAACGGCACAGTGCGCAGCACGAAACCACTGAGCTACGGCGGTAACCTGATTGATGGATTCTCCCTTACATTTGAGAACGGTCGAATCGTAGATTACACCGCTGAGGAGGGACTGGATGCACTCAAAAACCTGATCGAGATGGATGAAGGTGCACACTATCTGGGGGAAGTAGCCCTCGTTCCACATCAATCACCAATTTCCGATACAAATATTTTGTTCTACAATACCCTGTTTGACGAAAATGCCTCCAACCATTTGGCTATCGGTAATGCCTATGCCTTCTGTCTGGAAGGTGGTAAAACGATGTCCAAAGAAGAGTTGATTGAACGTGGCATGAACTCCAGTCTTACTCATGTAGACTTCATGATTGGATCTGGAGAAATGAACATCCACGGCGTGACTTCCGAAGGCGCGGAAGAGCCGATCTTCCTGCAAGGAAACTGGGCATTTTAAAACGGTTTAACGTGATTAGGAGAGAGGAGTTTACTCCTCTCTTTTCCTGTGTCAACAGATCGAATTTTCAATCATTGGAGGGAACTCATATGTTAAGTTTTGAACAAAAACTGGATCGTTACGCTGAACTTGCTGTAAGAGTAGGAGCTAACGTTCAGCCCGGGCAAGTATTTGTCATCAGTGCAATGATTGATACCGCTGAATTCGTACGCTTGCTTGTGCGCAAGGGATACGAAGCTGGCGCCAAGCAGGTTATTGTAAAATACGGAGATGAAACCGTAAATCGCTTACGGTTTGAAATGGCTCCTGAGGAATCATTCCAAGAGCCTCCCAAATGGCATGCGGCGGAGCTTGAAGAACTGGCGGCCAATAATGCAGCCTTCCTGACGGTATTATCATCCAGCCCGGACCTGATGAAAGGCATTGACCCAGAGCGAATCTCGACACATCAGCGTACATTTGGACAGGCGATGACCAAGTACCGTCAGTATCAACAGGCGGATAAAATGAGCTGGACGGGCGTAGCTTGCCCTTCGCCCGATTGGGCAGCCAAAGTATTCCCGGATCTCCCGGCAGCTGAGCAGGTTAGCCAGCTCTGGGAAGCCATTTTTGCTGCGGTGAGAGCCGATCTGGACGACCCTGTAGCGGCTTGGGAACAGCATATTGAACGACTGGAGACCAAGGCCGTTGCACTGAATAACAAGAAGTACCAAGCACTGCACTTCCTCTCTCCTGGGACAGATCTTACTGTCGAACTTCCAGAAGGTCATATCTGGGCGCAGGCGGGTAGTGTGAATGAGCAAGGTACACCTTTTGTTGCCAATATCCCGACAGAGGAAGTATTCACCGCTCCAGCCAAGCACGGCGTTAACGGTAAGGTATCCAGCACCAAACCGCTCAGTTATGGCGGCAGTATCATTGATCGTTTTTCACTCACATTCGAGAACGGACGCATCGTTGATTTTCATGCTGAAGAAGGTCAGGATACGCTGGAAAGACTTATCTCCATGGATGAAGGGTCGCACTACCTTGGCGAAGTCGCTTTGGTTCCCTTCCATTCCCCGATCTCCGAGAGCGGCATCTTGTATTACACTACATTGTATGATGAGAATGCGTCGTGCCATCTTGCGATCGGCAGTTCCTATGCATTCAATATCGAAGGTGGCAAAACGATGTCTCCTGTAGAACTTGCAGACCGTGGCATGAACACCAGCATCACTCATGTGGACTTCATGATGGGCTCTCCCGAGACGGACATCTACGGTATCACGGCAAACGGCGAACGTGAAGCTGTCTTCCTTAAGGGAGACTGGGCGTTCTAACGGATACGGTTGAGTTCTATCCCGTAATGTATTTTCACTGAACAGTCGTAAATGCTGTCTTGCAACCATTCGTTTATGGTTTGCGAGACAGCCTTTTATTAATTTTCATCAGATTGTCTCGGAGACTACACACGCTCTCCTCATCTGGTTTTTCTCGGACCAACCTCCCATTGTATCGTTTCCATATTATGTTGTAAAATGTAATGATACCAATGTTTGTGGACTGTTCACCAGAAAGGAGAACAAAATGGCCAATCGGCTTCAGTTACTACTCGCCTCAGATTTCCATAATTTAGGCTCTGCACTTCAGGAAGAAGTGTATTATGAATATTATAATATGGTACATGGTCTTATCGTTTATATCATCAAGGAACGTGCAGCAGCAGAAGATATTATTCAGGAAGCTTTTATCAAAATCATCAAAAACAAACCCCTCTTCGAAGACGAGGTCAAACTGAAAGCTTGGCTCAAGGTCGTCACGCGGAACACGGCTATTAATTATCTGAGAAAAAATAAAAATAACCGTAACCAATTGGACACGGATAGTGTTTTTATAGATATGGAGACGATGAATCAGACAGCAGCTTCCGTAGAAAGCATGGTGGAGACGCAGATGATGGAAGAGTCCATTGAATATTATCTCGGACAGCTCAAACCGGAATATCGTGTATTGGTGGAGTTACGGTGGAAACAAGGTCTCTCCTACCGGGAGATGGCCGAGCTGCTGGACACCTCCGAAGACATTGTGAAGCAACGCTTGTTCAGAGCCCGCGGCAGTATCAAGAAGAAATTACATAAGGAATGGGGTGGAAGCATTGAGCAAAGGCAAGTCCGATAAGCATGTGGAGCTATTTGATTCAGAGCTGGAAGACGAATATTTCGACGCTGCGTTTGACCTGGCTTTTGACGAAGCTTTCCATCAGGCCGTCTCTGCCCCTTCCGCTTCCCATACCGAATCTATGCAGCAATCCTGGCAGAAGGTACACAAGGAAATTAACAGAATCGGTTTACGTAAAAAAAGAATACGTACTTTACGACTGTCTGTCGTAGTCGCTGCATCTGTAACGATCGGAGCGGTCATATTCAGTTTGCCTTCTGGAACACAAGCTGTTTCCCCTTTTGTGCAATCCATCAAAGATTGGGGCAATGGTATGAAATCCATTATCATCGAGGATCGCACGACCCATCTGGGGGCTGATCCGTCAACAGCCAAAACCCCTCCACCACCGGAAACCAGCTTAGACGACATTCTTAAAGCACAAGAAGAAGAGGCTCTGAATACACCTTCGTATGAGTTATCGAGCCACCTGCTTCGTCCAGTACTTGTTACGGAAGAGATCGCACGCGAAGGGTTCATGGGTGACTTTCTGTTATCCAAGGCCATTCCCGAGAGATTCAACAAGGTCAAATTCGAACTCGTGCTCGATACGGAAAACCCTGTGAATCCAGACGATTATTATGAATCCACACAAATGAGAGTTCAATATACCAGTGAAGGCAAGAGCATAGAGGATGAGATCATCCAGTTTGATTATGTCTATGTCATGCCTGGGGAGAAAATTGAAGGGGCCATGCTACGTGATATGAGCACCGTAAAGCTGGCGGACGGCACGGAAGCACTGATGTATATCGGCCCACCCTATAACTCCTTTCAGTGGATGATGGGTTCCAACAATATGAGTCTGTTTGGCACCCTTTCGGAAGAAGAAATGACTGCTATTGCCAATGATTTTCAAGAGCAGAAGTTTCCCGGCAGCACCCGTCGATAAGATCAAAATAACACGGTGCCAGAGACATGTTTGCTTGTATCCGTGGTACTTCCATCATACGCTGTATGAATACTGGTAACGCGATAATAATATCCTGGCATAACAGTCCAATCTGATGTGGCATTCAGTAAGTTTGTATTCGTTGCATTGTTGGAATTGGTTTTAAAAGTTACCCATGCTGTTCCTGTCCAGCGCTCAAGTCGATAATCTACGGAAAGTGTCTTCACTTCCACATATGTCGTGGTCTTTGTATTAACGATGGCGGACAGGCCTCCTCCAGGGATAATTGCACCGACCGCCTGATAGATATGTCCTCGTTCCCGAGTGGTAGCAAACGATTGGATGGATGGTTCTGGCGGCGGTGGGGGTGTAAGTGCACCAGAGGACACGTTAATAACCGGACTTGCAACGGCTGATTCGGACGTAGGTAAGACTAGGATCGTTGGCACCAGTAACAAGGCAGCAAAGGTTATTTTTAGTGTAGAAGATGATGCGCTCTTCGTTTTTATTTTCCTCATATTGATCCATCCTCCGCTTCCATATTTCATTTTGTGTAAGGGTATAAACGGACGGATCGGGTGACAGGTTTCAAAAAAATTTAGACGCTCCGATATTTCTGTCGGAAGCGTCTTTTGTCTTTTTTTATCCATTTACAGCATTGTGAAACCTAAATTATTCCATCCCGTATGTATTGGGTAATGTATGCACGGAAGCATATTAACCAACAAGACCTGCAAATGAGGTCGTCCGGACCTTAATATATTTATTGGCTACAGCCCGAGAAAGCGGGATAAGTATGGGGATTGACCGCTATGTATTGCCCTTTATGATCTGGGGACTTGTACTGTCCCCCATCGTTGCTTTTCTTTTCCTCAAACAGACTGGCCGAACCCTTTCCCATGTCAAAACCTTTACGTGTGTTCGGGATTGCTTTCTTCCTACTGCCTCTAGCACTTCTGTTTTATGTATTACCCGTAATCTACTCGGAAAAAATTGAATATCCAGCATGATCTCGCTCCTGGAGAGAATGTTTACGTCACTTATAAACGAATTTATATTAAGAATAGTTTTGTCACAGAGAACCGTTACGCCGATGTTATCATTCATGCACCCAAAGAATCATGAGCATGCAAAGAAGCTGTACAATGACATTACGTCACCATACAGCTTCATTCATTACAATTTCGATCTGGCTAAGCGCCTTCCTCTTCAACCAACAGTTCCAGCTTAATCACATTGACACGAGAAATTCGCTTATGCTCTGTCTCTTGAATGACAAATACATACCCACCATACTCAACTGATTGACCAATCTGGGGTGGGATCGCATCTACTCTAGAGTATAGCCAGCCTCCAATGGTATCGTAATCGGCACGATCCATCTCGAGTCCGAATCGTTCACTGACTTCTTCAATCAACATCAATCCATCAATGGAGTATTCCATCTCATCCACTTGCTCGATGACAGGTCGCTCCTGATCGAACTCATCCTGAATCTCGCCTACAATCTCTTCCATGATATCTTCCAGTGTGACAAGCCCGGAAGTTCCTCCGTACTCATCAATCAGTATAGCAATCTGTGTCTTGCTACGCTGCATACGCTTGAGCAGATCACTGATCAGCGTGGTATCTGGCACAGCCAGAATGGGCCGGATTACGGAGATGGTATCCGTAAGTTGGGATCGCATCAGATCCTTAATGTGGATAAAGCCGATAATATGATCCTTGTCTCCGTTGTATACCGGATACCGGGTTCTCATGCTTTCATTGGCAATCTCCAGATTCTCCAGCATGGACTGATTGGCATTCAGACAGATCATTTCCGTCCGCGGAATCATAATTTCACGGGCGGTTGTATCCGTAAAATCAAATATATTATCAACAAGTGCTAATTCAGTGTTGTCAATTAAACCGCTCTTATTGCTTTCTTTCATCAGAATACGTATTTCATCTTCGCTATGCGCATCGTCAACCTCCGAAGCAGGTGCCATTCGGAACATTCTCAGCAAGCCATTAGCCATACCGTTCAGTGCCCATATGAATGGATACATTAACTTATAGAAGAACGTTAGCAGGGCTGCAGACCACAGCGTGATTGTCTCAGACTTGCGAATCGCCATCGTCTTGGGAGCAAGTTCACCCAGTACAATATGCAAGATTGTAATAATCACAAATGCAATGGCAATGGATATCCCATGTACATAGACCGGACTCAATCCCAATGCGGTAAACATAGGTTCTAACAGGTGTGCAATCGCTGGTTCACCCAGCCACCCAAGTCCCAGTGATGCCAGAGTTATACCTAATTGGCAAGCAGACAAGTACGCATCCAGATTGCGTACGATATTGGAAGCATAGATGGCATTTTTGTTGCCTGTTTCCACCAAGGCCTCAATCCGGCTTCCACGAACCTTCACCATCGCGAATTCCGCCGACACAAAGAAACCATTCATTAATACAAGTAAACCAATTAATACTAAATTCATAATACTCGGTAAGGGGTCACTCAAATTGTCATCCTATTCGCCGTCATTCTTCGGCAAATAGGTCCACCTCCTTCGAAAATGTAGGATATTTGCCATTCTGCCGTTCATATGCAGTTTCAACTTCCCAATGCTTCCACCTCCACCGTGTTCTGTCGAATAACAAAGATATGCTTCTTTTATTATATAATTCTACACTACACAGTCAATCCGTGTCCTATGACAACGAAATGGCACAAACGGCTTATTTCTTTTACAAAAGTCTCGATTACGCTGTTTTTTTAACATTTTAGAAACAAAGTAACGGATTACTCCCCTTAGGTTTTATTCACATGTCTTGAGGTACCAATCCATTCATCAGTATCAAGGGCTCACTTGCTCTAAGAATGCGGCTAGTGCTCAACGGAAAAGGAGCAGCCTATCAACCTTTAGACTGCTCCACGATTTTCGTACTCCTGTTTACCTCAGTGAATAAATGATTTCTGTACTCATTGCCGTAAGTGATTACTCTTTGAGGTTTATTCTCCATTCTTCATCCGGATTTTTTGTAGTGTAGTTCCATACGTACAGATCTAGATCTTTGCCCTTAAAATCTTTGTACATCTCGATATGCTTATTATCCGAGTCAGTGAAATATTGCGGTATTAAGTAGTGTTTTTCTTCCCTATCAAGAAAATAAGTTTGGTTAATCCCACCGAAACTGGTATCCGGGCTTTTAGATTCTACGTACAGGTTGCCGTCCTTGATATAATAGGTCCAGATTAAAGGATACCCTTCATAATTGCTTGTAACGGTCTGTGAATGCGTAGAAATATCCGTTAGACGAATAGAAGCCTTACTTCCTGCATGCTCATCCACTCGATCCTTGGCGATTAGAGTCATTGGTTTTCCAGATAGAGAGCTTACATCCATGAGAATGGAATCTGACTGCTCAAACCGCAGTTCTGTTTGATTCGGATCCATCTTACCATCAAGAGAAACATAGCCATCCATAATCTCGCCGTTGACTTCCAATTGATAAGTCCGGTAAGGCAATCTATAATAGTCTTCCTGATGATCAATCGTTACTCGAATTTGTGTTGGTGTTACTACCAACCCACTTATGCTTGCCTCCTCCGGTAAAGAATGCAATGGAATATCCATCTTCTCCTTATATGTGCCAGTATCCATCTGTTGACGTGATAAGGATAGATTCAAGTTCCATGTGCCTTCCGTCCGTTCTTTTTCATGAGTATATGCGAAGGTGAAACGGTCCCCTTCTTTAAACTGCTGTTCGTTAAATATCTGTCTGCTAGAGTACTCACTCGATGCCCCCTCTGTACCATAGACAGGACTTCCTATTTCCTTTATAACGTCTTCTTTTTGATCATAAGCCATGATTCTTGCCCAAGTCTCTCCTTTCATCTCTGGATCGGTGAAGGTTACTGCGGAATTAATCATAATTTGACCTTCAGCATATTCAAAAGATTGAACTTCTACTGCTTCTATCCCATTTTTTTGTATATTAAACTTCTGCGTGCTCGAATCTTGAGGGTTTAGGGTAATCTCCTCCTGAAGATCTTGCAAGTACCGAACATCTGTAATGGAGAACTGAAGGTCAGATTGTTTCTCTTCCATAACCCAGTCTGTCTCGAAATACCCTTGAAACACGCCCTGTTCTTCGTTCCATTGCTGATAGTAGTGCCCTTCGATAGGCGTACCCTGGCTGTCCTTCAGGACCATTTGATCATATCTGATCTCTTGTCCTTCTGTTTTTAATTCTGGTTTCACTGTATACAGGAGTACGGTCCGGTTATCATCTACAAACGCGTTATGTACCGTCAATGTAACTCCGTGAGCTGTTACGCTTTGTTCAATGAGCTGGCCATACCCAGCTTGAAAAGACGTCTTAATGCCTGACTTGTTGGACAAGACATCACTCCAATCGTATTGGAAGGCTGCATATACGGGAGTTGCCATAACAGCTACAGATACACCCAAGACGATCGCTACCTTCATGTTCCGTCGTTGCGGCCTACTAGTAATCTCATCGATTAGTCTCGGCTCTCCCATTTGAATACTGTTGAACATTTTATCGAAATCGGGATACTCCAATGGATTAGAATGCTTCATAAGGTTTTTAACTTTATATTCTATTGAATTCATAAGTACTATCTCCTCTCATTTTAACCTTCTCGTAGTTCTCCAGTTTTTTTCGCATCAGCTTAAGAGCCTTGTGTAGTCTTGTCCGAACTGTGCCTTGACGTATCTTTAAAGTCTCTGCAATTTCGGCAATAGAGAGATCGCCAATATATCGCAAGATTACTACACTTAGCAGTTTGTCTGGTAATTTTTGTAACTGCCCCTCCAATTCAGCAAATGAAAGCTTAGCCATCACGATCACATCGACCGGATCTGTGGTAAGGACTTTTTGTTCATGCAGCAATTGTAGCTTGTTTCGGTTCTCATTTACTTTGTTCTTTCGAATGATGTTTAGACAATGATTCATGGCGATACGCATAATCCAAGTTTTTAGATACGTCACATTTCTCCAATCCTGACGGAATACAGTAATAAACACATCATGACATACATCCTCTGCATCTTGGATGTTCTTCAGCATATACAGACAAGTGCGATATACATCTTTGTTATACTTATGGAATAGTTCATGCTCGGTCACCCCCGGCACTCCTTTCTTGTTGAGATATATTATAGACACATTAGAATGGACAATTATTCACTTTTTTTTAATCGCGTCCATTCTAACTCGCTAAACTCCAGTTAAAATCCAAAAAAGAGAGCTTGTTGGCTACCTTCTAATTTATATATTAAAGTAACCGAAAGAGAGTATCCCACGCATGATTCATCATGGCGGGATACTCTCTTTTTAATGAAACTGTTCTTATGCCTCTTATCCTCTATTCCTCTAAATTGGCTCCATCTCCACTACGCTCTCCGAAGCTGGATTCCAGCGCCAAAGTGCTTGCCTGCCACCTTCAATATGCAACCCGCCGATCCATAACTCATCCTGCTTCAGCAGAGCCCAATCGACTTCTTCATCCAACACCTGAATGCCGAGTTCCGTCAGCTCAAAGACGGCTTCACCAAATTTTTCATCATGCTGTATGAAGCTTGGGAAATTTGTTTTTCCAGTCATCCGAAGCAGCGCATAAGGTTCTTCTGTCATCCTCCTGAGATGTGCCCAGTACTCAAGGTCGCCCATTCCGAGAATATGCAGCTTGTCCCCTACCTCACGAAACAAAGGATATGGGCGATCTACACCCGCTCTAATGGTCTCCAGTGTCGTTTGCTCAATGACTCCCAGGCCATTCGATACAGATGGCAGACGAGACAAGTGGGCCTTGAATGCCGCATCTGCAAAGGGAAGTACCGTATGATCTGCTTGCAAGTAATCCAGATGCTGCCGGAAATCGTTAGACGTATAGGCCTCCCAGAATTGTGCACCTGCTTGTAGCTCGTCTATGTCAATCACATGCCAGCTTCCGGACAGGCTTCCGATCTGTGTCGAGGTAAGTTGACCCAGTCCTCTAAAGTGCTCGATCTCTGGATACGAGTCAATACAGAGCAAATTCAGTTTCGTATTCTGGAGCCCTTGTCCTCTGAAATAATGTAATAGGTAAGATAACATCGCCTGATCGTAGAGATCGTACTCGAACCATAAGACAATTTCCTTATATTGCTGATACGAATGCAACTTGCGTTCCAGTTCCTCGATCTGCAAATACTCCTTCTGAGGGATCCCCAACTGCTTCTCTAGCACGGATGCCCGATTCTTCCTCTTCTTCGCAACTGACATATCTTTGGCAACCGGGCCGAACGTATACAACTCTCTCCACACCAGGATGTCTCCCTGAATTCCACTCTCTCTTAAACGATTGGCAGCGTGATCCCCATTCATAATGTGCAGCATACCTTTTCCCCCTTCATACAAATCATTAAACATAGAGACCAGATTCCTCACTGGCATAGAGCGCTTAAGTTTGGAACGTGCATCGAACAGTCTCTTCTTTAATGCAGATACGTTGACACCTAGAAATTCTGATATTTCCTTCAGAGAATATCCCTCTAAATAAAACAGTTCAACCGCAATTCGCATCGATGACGGCAGCATTGCAATAGAATCACGCAGCGTATGATGCATTTCATTTTGCATCGCTTGTTCTTCTGGATTATGCGCCTGATCCTCTTCCTGGAATACATGCTCCAGCTCCTGAACGGGAATCGTGGTATGCTGCTTGCGCCTTAGCCAGCGATAACACTGCCTCTCCACGATCACCTTAAACCATCCAGGAAAAGCCTCCGGGGCCTCCAGCTTGGACAGATTGCCAAAGGCTTCAGCAAAAGCCTCCTGTACGACATCTTCAGCCCAAAATGTATTTCCTAAACGATTGTAGGCAACAGCAAGAGCCATCCCGCGATATTGGGATACCAGCTGTTCGTATGCTTCGGGTTCGCCTTTCATTGCTGCTTCAATCCATGACTTCAATGCTGTGGACTCCCTTCATATAGACATGCTGCTTGTTCTATTCATATATAAGTGCCATGTTGTTATCCAAAGGTTACGTATGACTTAACCATTTATGTAACCATTTTGTATAAACGCTTATGTAAAAAGCTGTCCCATCTGCGGATAACCTCCACATTCGGGACAGCGAAGTAAATCAGTATGTGTTATCCATACCAAACACTTATGAAAATGATGAGGCGCCAATGATCATCTGCTTGGAGCTTGCGGGTAATTGCCTATCACTCCTGGATATTGATACAACAATGGCTCATCAAATGTAGCATAATCGAAGTTGACCATCAACAGCATGATCCGTCTTCCTGTCTTCGGGTCGCTGATGATAATATGGTCACGGCCCGCTGCTTCAATGATACCTTGGAATATGCGAGCGTTCCATTCTTTGTTGCCTTCATATGTCATGTAGAATGTACCGAATTTCCCGAGATTCAGACGCAAAATATTCTCAATGTATGACTGCTCAAACTGTGGAGCCGTTGTCGTAATCACTGCACCCGTTGGTGTCATTGGGCTTCCACTGGATACGAGCGGGGGTACACTTGTGGAGCTTGGCGATACCATCCCTGGCGTTGGTGACATGGCAGGCATTCCGTTACCGATTTTGTAAGACGTACCTTGAACCTGAGAATTGGCTTGTTGACCCAACACGGAATTCGCTTGCTGACCCAACGTTTGAGTCATAGGTTGATAAGGTTGATTAATCATAGTGATTCCTCCCAAAATTTAATATACTTCCGGACAGTCTTCTCCTGTCGGACTGAAGAAACAATGCGCTTTGAATCGTCCTGTATTTTGCTGGTCATACCATGTTGCCGGACACTCGGCCACAGGTCGGAAGAACCACAATGAGTTGCTCGCTGGCCAGAAACGCTCTCCATTGATCACCCGTTGTGCCAGACGAATCTCGGACTGTCTTGCCCGTTGGTAAAAGTAACCCTTCTGTGTGGACTCGTAGCCTCCTGGATTCTGGAATACCATACGATTGATGTCGCGGATATCCTTAAAGTCCAGACAATCCACCAGCACCCGGTTCACACTTACATTGCCCACAAGCAACATACCCTGTTCGCCGTCACCTTCAGCCTCTGCCCTCATGAGCCTAGCCAATAACTTGACGTCCTCTGAGTTGGCTTTAATAACAGCCATAGTCTGATTCCTCCCTTGTTTCAGCTGTTCATCACCGTACATCGTATTGTGCAGGAGCCCATTCGGTGACACGATTCCATCTTTTTTCCATAAAAAAAAGCCCGGAACCTCACTCAAAGTGAAGTCCCGAAGCAAGTTATTTCTTATATTACTCGCCTGTTCAAGGCTTGGCTTCAATCCAGTAATCATAGGCATGTACAATATTGCCCTGATAAGCCTGATGTTCGGCCAGCAGATCCGGAAGCTTGGCAAGCTGAAGTTCCATCTTCGCCGCCCCCTTCTCATAAAATGAAATATGAGGACCTTCGTGGTTCTCCTTCATTTCCACCGAGATCATCAACCTTTTTCCCAGACGACCTGCGATCTCCATCTCCTGACTCACCACAGCAGCAATGCCATTGGAACCTTCCGCTTGGTTACGGAATGCCATCATCGACACATGATCGAGTGTATCAATCATAAACTCCGTCACAGACATGTCTTTGCCTGGCAAAGGGAAGGTATCCAGCCATACGGCTAAATCTGCACTCGTTTCGAGATCACTGTCCTTCTTCGTCTCTTCCTGGAAAAATGTAATATTGGCAGCCCATTCAGCTAACAGGGTATCCCGATTTCTCTCCCACTCCGGCAAAGTGTAAGGCTCAATATCCAGATGGATGCCTTCAAATTGTTCATCTGGCTCGGATTCAGCATTATAATTTTTCACATAATCAATCAAACGCTGTATCCGTGGGCGATTTTCCTTTTTGCCCCAGATCGGGTGGCCGCCCATCGCATGGATTTCAATACCTTGAGCTTTTGCCCGTTTCATAAAACTGCGGTAACTGGAATAAGGTTGATCCAGATCCAACCGGACATACAACCAGTTAATATTCTGCTCTCTAGCAAACTCTAGTATGTGCTCCCCTCCGTCATTCGTCACCTGAGAGGCCTCCCAGATATATGTTCCCCGAATCTCTGGCTGATTGGATGGAATCTCCGGTGATGGCAGTTCTGTCGGCTCCAATTGTCCCCAGTATACAATGTCATGTACAGCTGAACCGGCGTAGGAAGTATGCTCGCCAAATGCGGAGGCAACTTCTCCAATGACAGCTTCCAGTTGCGTTGCACCTTTACCGGCAAATGTCGTGAACTCTTCACCAGGCATCGGTTTGGTGTTCAAACCCACTGTGACACTCGTGTTGCTCGCATCCGCCCAGTTCATTTCCTGTTCAATTAAACGAATGATACCATTGTTACCTTGCGCGTTATCACGGTAAGCCAGTAAAGTGACATGATCCACTCGATCAATAAACCAACGTGACAATGGTTCGTTATCTGCATCCTCAGAAGTTCTATTGCCTGTGACGGTGTACGAATCAAGCCAAAATGGCAGGTCAACATTCACTGCAACTGCGTCATCCTGTCTCACTTGTTCAAATAACAGATTCATATTGGCCACCCAGGATTGAACCAGCGGCTTGGCATCTTCTTTCCAGTCTGGTAACACATAGGGCTTGATATCCAGATGTATGGCCTCAAATCGCTCATTGGACTCAACAGCCTGATTGTAGTCACTTACCCACGAGGCTAACCTGAGCATGGGACCTTCACGGCCATTGACTGCCCAGGATGGATCGCCGCCCAGCGCTTCAACCACAATACCTGCACGGCTTGCTTTGGATATAAACGTCTGGTATACCTCCTTGGACAGCGTCATGTCCACATTCACGTACAGCCGGTTGATCTTACGTTTAGCTGCGTTCTCCAACAGCTCGTCTCCGTTGCTAACAGACTGCGCCTGCCATACCCAGGCCGCCCGTATATCCGCGCCGTCCGCTTCAGCAGGTGACTCGTTCCCTATCATTATCATCCCTCCGATCAGCAGTAACAGCCAAAATACTTTCCGGGATTGTTTCCCGAACATATACTCCCTCCATTCCTCTACTGTTATAAAATCACATTTATTATAGCAACCGGGTTATTAAAAACAAATAAGCCCAAGTGCTTAACTTGGGCTTATTACTCTTATGTTGGGACAACATGTGACTCGCCCGGCTCTATCCCGGTTCTAGTCCTCATATATCATTTTTCGGGTCATGCCTCCATCAATAACGAGGTTGGTCCCTGTGACAAAGGTATTGCTTGGGTCAGATAAATATAGACAAGCACGGGAGATATCCGAAGGAACACCCACACGACCGGATGGATGCTGTTCATGATCCTCCTTTTTCAGTTTCTCCACGTCTCCTGTCTCAATCCATCCCGGACTGATACAATTGACCCGAATTTGGTCTTTGCCCAGTGAGACTGCCAGCGCATGCGTCAGGGCTACAATCGCCCCTTTGGATGCAGCATAGGCTTCGGTATCCGGCTCGGACATCAGCGCACGGGTAGAGGCCATGTTGATAATGGCACCCCCGTGTTCATTGCTTTTCATATGTTTGGCCGCTTCCCGACTCGCCAAAAAGCAACTTCTCACATTGGTATTGAGCACATCGTCCCATTCTTCCAGTGTTAATTCATAGGGGGACTTCCATTTTGCTAGTCCTGCGTTATTCACCAGAACATCGATTTGTTTGAATTCCTCCACGGTCGTACGAAAAAGATTCGTAATATCCTGCTCGCTCCGAACGTCACATTGAACAAATATAGCTTCTCCACCTTCATTGCGAATGGAAGCTGCGGCTGCAGCACCCTCGGCTTCCTTGTGGTCGGCAAGTACAACTTTAGCTCCAGCGACCGCATAAGCCTCAGCCACACTTCGTCCTATTCCCTGAGCGGCACCGGTTACAACAACGACCTGATCTGTAAATGACATATTGTTTGCCTCCTCTATGGTAATGATCTTCGATCATAATCTCTTTAAGCCTCTTCTTATATAAAAACACGTTAGGACCATTTAGAAACGCTTGTCCGATAAAGAATCAAAAAAAGCTCACGCCATCCTGGCGCAAGCTGCTCAGTTTAACCGCGTAGGCGTTCGGAATACAAGCGATTATATCGCTCGAAGCCTATGTAACGCGTCCCTTTGAATGAGAGCCGTCCCTCATCCCCCTCAGCGCACAAACCATACTCTTCGCCATTGACTTTGAATTCGAGCCGATCTCCGCTCTCGACTTCAAAGGTGACGTAATATAGTGTTCGTGCTGTACTGCCTGATTCAGATGGCGACTGACTCATCTTCATCCGTCTGCTGGTGATTCGGGAGGGTACGGTCAGCAGCGGCTCGGAGTTATTGCGCCCCCACCTCCATATCTCTTTTCCTACCGACAGAAGGACAATCCCTATGATTAGAACAAATACAACCGGAAAGACGGTTCCAAACAAATCAAACATCCAGGATGATTCAATGCCCATGTCTCTCCCTCCGTTCATACAACTTAGGACAGCCGGAGTCTTGACCCGTCTCCTGTAATGTATATGCGGACGAACACGAAACTTGTTATCCGGATTCATACCCGAATAGCATGAACGAAGCGCTATATGTAATCACATCTTCTATCACACTCTTCATGCCATTATCGGCTCCGACTGAGATGACCGCCTTATTGAAAGACGGTTATCTCAGTCTAATCGCCAATGTTTGCTTCTGGAAGCAACGGATTTATTAAGTCAGATGGCAACCCGAATCGTATTTAACAGATCTTATGCTAGTTGAGTAATAACAAGATGAGCCGATACAGGTCTTGTTCCTCCTGCAAGAGGTGTGATTGTCAATGCAGTCGCATTACCAGCCGGGTTTCGTACAGTTAAGATCGAATTGATGACGGTTGTTTGTACCAAGGCGATGCCTACAATCTGAGATGTTCCAGTTGCTCGCCCAACTACTGTTGGAGCCAAATCAGCTCCATTAAGAGTTAAAATTAGTTGACCCGCTTCATTAATGCTCACTTGGAACAAAATCTGATACGTACCGATCGCTGCCAGATTGAATGCACTAGGTCCCGTACGGGCAATAGTTGTTCCACTTGTTGGTCCATTCTGAGGGAAGCTGACATCTGTGCCTGGAGCAACCGTTGCAGCATTATCAGGTGGCATCAGCGCGAAAAAGTCAGCAAATCCCAGTACGCCTCCCGCTGTTCCTGTGGCACCTGTCGGGCCTACTGCTCCAGCGGGGCCTACCGCTCCTGTTGCACCTGCCGGGCCTGCCGGGCCTGCCGGGCCTGCCGGGCCTGCCGGGCCTACTGCTCCAGCGGGGCCTACCGCTCCTGTTGCACCTGCTGGGCCTGCCGGGCCTACTGCTCCAGCGGGGCCTACTGCACCTGTTGCACCTGCTGGGCCTGCCGGGCCTATTGCTCCAGCTGGGCCTACCGCTCCTGTTGCACCTGCTGGGCCGGGGAAACCTTGCGGTCCGATGGCACCTGCAGGACCTGGATTACCTTGCGGACCTTGTGGCCCTACGGCACCTGCTTCTCCCGGAATCCCCTGAGCTCCCATGGGCCCAACGGGTCCCACCGGTCCTTGAGAGCCTACTGCTCCAGCGGGACCGGGCTGTCCCTGAGGCCCTTGTGGTCCAGGTGGTCCCCCCGCTGGTCCTTGAGCTCCAGGTGGCCCGTCCACCCCTTGTTTACCTGGAATACCCTGTACCCCTTGTATACCTTGTAAACCTTGTGGTCCTGTTGGGCCAACAACAGTAGGAGTAGATATATTCACTTCTGGAGGCGGACATTTTACTTGAACGAACTTTTTAACCACTTTCAATCGGCGTTCTTTTCTTTTAACTTTGCATGGATATACTGTCGCCTTTTTTCTCTTCATACGCTTCTTCACTTCCGAATGGCTCACGGTGTGGACACCTCACTATAGACATAGTTTAACGTACGTATGTGATGGGTTAAATGCATGGACGAACAACCAATTCCCCCCTAAAGTGAAACCCATTTTCATGAAAAAGGGCGAATAACATCGTAGAATAGCCTTTATTTGAATGCTACAAACTAAAAAAACTCTATCGGCGCTGGCCTACAGAGCTTAGTTGTTTATATTTATTGGTTCTACATTCCAACTTAAATTGAAAGTGTGATGTACTTACCAGTTCTTCAAGATCCATTCTTTAATTTGATCAGCTACTTCTTTTGCTGATAATTCTGAAGTATCAATTGTTGGCATTTCCGGATCAAATGCAGTTTTCGAATTTTGGAGTAACCAATTAGCAAAATTCTTGTGATCTTCGATTGAATTCTCATCCCACCCCCGTGATTTCAACCTCGTCTCACGTGTGACATCATTACAATGTAAGTTCATATATAGAATCCGATCAAATCGATCTTTGTAATCGGACGATGCAATGTTTTCTGGCACCATCGTTCCACATAAAACAGTCCCTCGTCCACTTAGCGATATACTATACGCAATCCTCAACCAATTCTCTTTGGCAATCTGCCAATCCACATTATTGATGATATCCATATCAAAGACGTCAAAATCCGGGAGTAGCTTGCGAACATGTGATGAGACCGTTGTTTTCCCTGTTCCACTTGCGCCTGTCACTATAAATAAAGGTAATTTGCTCATTGATGCCCTCCTTGTTAAAAAGTCAGCTTTTAAAGTTTTCTCGCTTTGATAACAAAGGTTACAGGAAACATCTTCGCTCTTTTAAGGAGATTATCGCTATGATCATGTAATTGCATGATATCCTCATCGGATTCTTCTATCATTTGTTCAATAACAAACCCTGCTTTCGCTAACGCATTGACATAGGTTGATATTTGACGATCAGCTAAAACTAATTCTCCCTGACAAAAATCAGGAGACACCGCATACCAAGATTCATCAGAATAAGGTTTTTTAAATACAAATCTATTGTTTTCTTCAACAACATTTCGATGAATTGGATGAGACCAACTGAAAATGAAAATACCATCTTTCTTTAAATAAGAAGCAATCTGGCGGAAAGTACCCTCAAGATCGGTTGTCCAACCTATGGCATAAATCGAATACACAGCGTCAAAATAATTCTTAGGAATACCACATTCCTCTTCCATGGGTGAACAAATCAATGTTGCCGAAAGACCACACGTGGTGAGATGTTGCGCTGCCTTTTCAATTTGTTTCTCGGAGATATCCATTCCCCACAGTTCACCTGCTTTGCGATCCCCATGATATTGCAGGGATTGACCATTTCCACAGCCTACCTCTAACATCTTTAATCCTGAGACATCACCAAAAAGTTGGTGTTTCTCTTCTGTAACAAATGCTCCATAATGAGGAAGCACGATTGCTCTTAAAGATTCATTTCCTTTTATATCCCAATAGAAGCTGTTTGTTTCGTATACACTGTGCTTATTCACCGTAATGCCCCCTAATTAAAAATGTAGACCACTACCTCCAGAACATCACTTGTTACCCTCGTTGAAATATGTAATCTCATTGCCACCAAGTAAGCTTTTAAAGCCATTCTTATAATAAGGCATTAGTTCATCTGCCTGTTCTATATCCAACCATGCAATCTCAGAGATTTCGTCTGGTCTTGATATCTCTTCTCTTCCTCCGACGATTTCCGCTCTGAATGTGGTGAAAATGACATGCTCTTTGATTTCTTCAAACTTACACTCATTGATTGCTACAATGCCGTGGACGTTAACATCCAGCCCTGTTTCTTCATAGGCTTCTCGAATAGCTGCTTGTTCCCATGATTCATCGGGTTCAACAGCTCCCCCAGGCAGCGACCAGCTTGAACGCCCTACATTTCTTACGGCAAGCACTTTAGATTTGGATGGATTCGTTAGCAATGAGTAAACTACATCGACTCGTTTCATTGATTGGACTTCCTTTCTGGAATGGATATTCATATCTTCTTCGTTACGCAGCTATTTCCCTTTTGTTTTTTCCAAGAAGCAGATTCTTCTCTCTTAGTTTTAAATCCAATTAACAATGCTCATAAAGTTTCCTACAATATTTAGATGACACCACGCTTCTAGGTAATCTTTTAAATATTGTTCTTATCACTAAACTCAATACAAAAAGGTTGTAGCTCCGGCTGTAAACAATACTCTATCCTTTCTCTGAAGTTTTTCCATTCGACTTTTAGAATTGCTTCTTCGATTGGAAAGAAACCAGACTCTAAGCTCTCCGATGTTGTCGTTAATTCTCCTCCTATTGGTTTTGCTAAAAATAACGTGTTACATATTGAATTTTCGATATTTTGAAATATTCCACAGAATTTGATGATTTCAATGTCGATTCCAGACTCCTCTTTGGTTTCTCTGATTGCAGCTTGACTTAGGGATTCTCCTTCTTCTACTTGACCACCTGGCATTTCCCATCCTCTTCGTGGTCCTCTAATAAGTAATAATTCATTTTTTTCATTGATCACGATTGCAGCGGCAGATACGATATGTTTTGGAGGGCTCATTATTTGACTCCTTCTATAGAAATTGGGTATTAGTTTGAATAGCATGATTCAAAACCAGACTAAAAGAAATTATATATCCCGTCTTCAAAATATATTCTTCATCTGTTATTCTTAACTTTCCATATCCGTTATAAAATATTTCTCGATCTCTTTCATTTTCGAAAGCATTATGTTTCGGTCTAATAGCTAACGCTACATCATATCTTGGATCCCCGTATGCTGCTCCTGCCCAATCAATAACTCCAACGATATTGCAATCATTAACTAGTACATTATCTATGGTAAAATCGCCATGAATTAATGTGTTATTGATTGGTTCCGGTCTTCCTTCTTTCAACTGTTGAAGTAGTTCTGCTGATCCGTCTACAGCAAAGTGAGTTAGATTATATTCTGCTTTACTAAGCATTGTATCTAACCAAGGACTGTCATTGTTCAATAGTTCAACAGGACAAGAGCATTCATGTATTTTCTTCAAACAAAGACCAAAGTTAAAAATCGCTTTTTCTTTACTTTGGAGATCAGGCATCTTAGAGAGAAAATCTCTTAAACTTATTCCATCAATGTAATCCATCAAAAGCCATCTCGATCTATCCTCAACATGAAATAAATATGTCTTCGGAACAGGGAGTCCCGTATGGTAAAGGTATTGAAGCACCTTATATTCATCTAATAACCATTCATTATAAAGAGCGTTTTCTGTCTTCTTGATGATGTACTTTTTGTCGAGCGTATCCAAGATAGCTACAGTAGAAGTATGACCTTGCTTAGGAAAAGTGATTTTCTGAACTTTCCCTATTTGTTCTATTATTTCAATTGGGAGATCCTGAATATTCATGGATTCATCCTTTCCACTATTTCGTGCCCTTTTAGATAATGCCCTCTATGAAAATATCAGCTCTTATGCCAATAGAATGTATAATGTGAGTGCTGTTGAAAACCTAATGAGTCTAAAACCACCGCTTTACCAAGGCCCTTCTGCCGATACTCTAGAACTGTACATACAGGTTCAATATAAACATAATCTGTTTTCTGGCTATACCATAAGCCGCAGTATGCAACATATTCCCCATCATCATTTTCAGCAACGACATGTAGGAATGAATTCAGCTAAAAGTACAAATCCCATCCCACAATAAAAGCAGCAAACAGGAAAGCTGACATGCCAGACATGATGTATACCGCCTTTTGCTTTTTACTGTAACTTCTCTTCAGCAGTTTGTAGAACATCAAGACAAGGTACGCCACAGCTATAATGACATAAACCAGGTTGAAGATGAGATATATGCGTAATGAAGAATAGGGGGAGAAGCCTAAGGCGCGCATGAACAATAGGATCGTATTCAAAATCAATGCCAGACTGGCAATATTAATTCCAACATGATACTTATCAAACCCTGTACCTGGTCTTTCCCAGTTTTTTAATTTGTATTTGGATAACCGAATAAAATAGCCAATTATAGCTCTTAAACTGAGTAGGATGGCTACTGCAAGAGCAATAAAAGATGCTTTGATCCAGTTTATCGTTAAGTTGGATACGGGCAAAAAGTCATTATAAGAAATGGAGACCTTCTCAATAGTACCGTTGTTCTCAACAACATTTGCAAAGTTACTAAGATCAAATGTTGTATACTTCTGCAGACTTAACATCGAATATGCCTTCGTAAAACCGGAAACGACCCGTCGCGCAGGCAGATAATATCCTCCACTCTCAGATGTAACTGAATTCGTACTGAAACTACTTCCAAACACTTTCTGGACAAGACCAACGCAATAAGCCATTTCATTTGACTGGTTGGTCATCACCACTAACCCAAAATTAGACTCCGGGTCAAAAACAAATTTACTTGAAAATCCCGCTGTACTTCCAGCGTGTTCCAGTGCAGGCACCCAGTACTCCACTTCAAAGAAGCCATGCGCAATTCGAGGAGTAGAAGTTCCATCGTAATATAGACTTGTTGACAGCATCTCATCTAACGTGTCCTTGTTCGCGAATAATAAATTGCTACGATCCACAGGCATCAAGGCTGTAAGAAATTTGGCTGCATCCTCTGCTGTGCCAATGGCCCCCGCCGCAGGGTACAAGCTTATGTATGCTCTGTTCCTAGGGATGAGTTTCATATTCGTAGTGTACCCTTGAATCTCATTTCTTCTTTTTAAGACGTCTAGATTATCATACTGTGATGGGTGAATCGAAGTGTTTTTCATATTCAGCGGTTTAAATATATGTTTATTGACATATTTGTAAAAGGGTTGTCCGCTTTGCACCTCAACGATATAAGCAGCCATAGCCGTACCATAGTTTGAATAAGCAACGACACTCCCCGGTTCATCAATCTGCCTCGGTTCAAATTTTTGTAAAGCTTCTTCTAAATCCACAATGTCTTTCTCAGATGAATACCATAAATCGATCAATCTATCCTCCCATCCTGCGTTATGATGCATAATGTTCATTAGGGTAATGGGAGCATCATATTCAAGTTTCTTTAGAAATCCTTCCGGCAAATATTCCTAATATCGGTATCCAAATCAAGCTTTCCCTGCTCGACAAGTTGCATCACACTCGTCCAGATCAATAGTTTAGAGGTTGAACCCCATTCAAATACAGTAGAGGTGTCTGCCTTTCTCTGTTGCTCAAGATCTGCGTATCCATAGGCCTTATTCACAATAGTCTCACCATTCTTGATAGCTACAACCGAAACGGCAGCAGTGTTTTTCTGATTAGTAGCCACATATGAATCTATCGTTTCCTCTAGCGAAGACAACGCAATCCTGGAGGGCGTAGTCTGCACCTTCTCTACCTCAGCGTGCACAGGTACCGCACATGTCACAATGATTAATGCGAGTACCAGAACACCAATTAATACTTTATTAAGACCGTGATATCTTCGATTGATATGCATTAGCCACTCTCCTTATCTTTCTCCTATAGTTTTCGTGCCTTTATCACAAAGGTTACAGGGGCTTCTTTGCTTTATTGGCAAAATCATCATTTTGCAGTTGCATCAATTCATCATCAGATTCCTCAATCAATTGCTCAATGACAAATCCCGCTTTTGCCAATGCATTCACATAGGTTGATAGTTTACGGTCCGATAATGCTAGCTTACTTTCGCCAAGAGTTACCGAGTACCAAGATTCATCATAGTAACATTTCTTAAAAACAAATCTATCATCTTCTGCAGCAACACATTTGTGTATAGGGTGAGACCAACTGAAGATAAATACGCCATCCTTCCTGAGATAGGAAGCAATCTGGAGAAGAGTCCCTTCCAGGTCGGTTGTCCAGCCGATCGCATAAATCGAATAAACGATGTCAAAATAATCCTTTGGTATCCCACTTTCTTATTCCATAGGTGAACAGATTAACGTCGCTGCAATATTGCTGGAAGTCAAAAGCTGTTTTGTCTTTTCGATTTGATTTTCCGAAAGATCCGTCCCCCATAGTTCAGTAGCTTGGTGTTCTCCCAAATACCGTAAGGATTGCCCGCTTCCACAGCCTATTTCTAATACCTTTTTTCCGAGATGGCACCAACCTGCCTACCACCTATCATGTTTGATCTAACTGTAGAACTTTTCTCCATATCATGGTCCTCCTAACTAAGATTCTATTAAATTAATTCCACATTTTGAGTAAATTACCTTAATTATTTCTATAATAACCCATGCTGCAATATTTGCGAAGTACATTTAAAAGCGCATACATTTCACTATAAATCAAAAAGAACCCTCCCGCAGGAGCGTTCTCCGTGAATGATTAGCCTATGCGTACATCAGATCCATCTTGTCATGACTTTCACCTTTCATGCGCTTATGTTGGTGAAGGTTTAAAAATTCATATATTAGTATCTTTTACTTAACAGGTGTCCATTGATCTCCGCCTTTATTCGCAGAGATTGTTATTTTTATTGTGATTTTTTGTGATGTCTCATTTGCTATGAAATAGCATTATCTAATACATATTGTAACAAATACGTACCTCAGTCATAAAAAAGAGGATGCATTTTAAAAGCCTGCAGAAATGATCTCTTCTATTTTAAGCCAACTGTAGTCCTCTTCTCCCCGTACAAGTTTGATTCTCCTATTCGGTTTATCAATAGCTGTGACAACACCGCGCAGAATCTCATCGTCGAACGGATTGAATACAGTGAACGTAATTGATCTGCATTCTTAGTAAGACTCAAAAATCGCTTCCTCGATCAGCTGCACTTCCTGATCGTCCAAAATAGGTTTTCCCCGTCTCACCTGCTTATTCATTTCGTCGAGATACGCTTCACGATGTTCCGGAAAAATTATACGAGAACCTTCATAGATCCGTTTGCCGTCAATTTACTTGCCACGTTGCATGCCTCCTTAATATTGGGTCCAGTAACTTATATCGTTTGACTGCGCCGGTGGCGGTACCTTGGGAAGCTTAGGCTTTTCCGATTCTCGTTCCCAGCCTTCCAGTATCACTATGTTGGCAGTGTCAGACCTGTCTTCCCAATGTATGTATTCCGCAGCCACAAGACCTTCCAGAGCACTCATAACATCTGGTTTACCCTTACCTGTTTTGACCGTTAGTTCATGAATCGTCGGTAATCGTCTGCGGCCGCTACTGTAATTAAACAAGATCCTCAAGATCTTACGTTCGTAATCCGTTAACATTGGATCTCCCCCTACGCTGTCGTCATGATCGGATGACATGCCAGTAAACCGAATTCCTTAAATGTCCGCGGCTGCCCTGACAATAGATCACTCAGCTTTGATCATTCCGGATCGTATGCTTTTGACCTGGATACGACGTTTCGTGATCTTTCCGCTTTGATCCTCGTAAATGATTTCAACTAACCAACCCAAGTATTTCACTGGCATGTTCATTTCTCCAATAACAAGAACGTTTGTTTGCTTTTAGCTATTATATGTGAATATACGTTCGATATTCAACATAAAAAAAGCTCCATCCGCAGATTTACTGCAAGATGAAGCTTTCCAAAACCCATTTAAGTCAAAATTCGTCGCTTTGATACGCTTATAAGTATTTTTGTAAAGATAGGTAAGGTGTCATTTTCACAGCATTTCTTAGCAGTTCGATAACACCCTTAGTATGTGCTATTCTCGGATTTGGAGATAGAATTGGGACTAAGTCATCTACCAGTTCTTCCAATGTAGGAATTTTCACAGATGGATCTGCCTCCGCCGCAAGATGTGCTCGAACACATAATTTTAAAACATGCTTTATTGAATTATACTGATCAACGTTTAGTTCATTTGCAATCACCCAATCCCACAATCGATATTCCTCGGGATCTACAGCAATTTGCCGCAGGAGATTAACGTATAGTTCCAATCTTTCCACTTTCTCTTCTAGTGATTCGTTTGGCATAGTATTATATTACTCCTTTTTATAAGAACAACATTACTACATTTGCAATTCTATTAGCCACTGAACTACTAATAGATCCTTGAGCTACGCCCATAATAGCTTGTACAATGGCACTTTGAACTTGGTCTTCAACCGCATCACCTAATGAAGCTAAGAAATCCAATTCATTAGTAATATTCCAACTAGCTTCATCCCAGGCATCTTTCAATTTATCGCCAGGCAAGAGATCACGAATTATATCCGAGATTACCAGGGGCTGCATTGATAGTTTCATTTACAATAGGAGTTACTGAAGGCGTTGAAATAGTAGTTTCAATTTCAGTAATGACTTTTTCTTGTGGCAAACTAGAAGCAAATGCACCGACCGATGTTCCTACCATCATAACACTAGGTATGCGAAAGCAACTCCAACTTTCCACGCTTTGTTCAACAACAATATCACTCCTTAATTGGGATTTAGTTGCATTTTGTATAATATATCAATCCACATACTCTATAAACCATATTTTGTAAAAAAATGTGTATATTTTGTTAATTTAGTAATAATGAACAATAAAACAAAAAAAGGACTCCACCAGCGTTATAAACTGTACCCTATAGAGTAGACACTTTGAAAAAGTCTCTCTATGGGGTATTTTTGTTATACCATAAACTAGACAAGGACGGAGAATAATGAATGAGTAAAAAAACGTTTACAGCATATGAAGTAGAGCAACTAGCTAGAAATCCCTATGTCAAGTCCGTGACGACCAAAGGGAATCACGTATACAGACGAGTTTAAACAACTCTTTATTACATCGAATCAGCAAGGAAAGGTGCCTAGAGAGATTTTTGAGACGTGTGGATTTGAAGTTCATACCCTTGGCATGACCCGAGTCAAAGCCGCAGCTCACTTTTACACGACGGACAGTATGAATCAAAGACAAAACCCTCGGCAAATAATTTATCTATTTTCCAAAATTCGTCTGCCTGAAACTTTCTTTTTTTATACAAAGCACTCCCAAGTAAGTCATTGACGTACTCTTTCATTATGTATATCCCGTCCTCTCTATATTTATCATACAGGCGGTGGTTTAGCATTACCTTCATACATTATATTGTGTTGAGTTGGTTTCAACAAATTGATGACCATCATATGCATGCGTAGGCTCACTCAGACGCTGTTCTCCGCTCTTCAACGGACTGATTCCTACAAACCGGACGTTCTCATGTTAAGAAGCTCAGAACGGCTCACATTCTGTATATGAGGACAAAATAAAAAGCCGCACAAAGGCGACTTGCATATTGTTAATCCCTTATTGCTATAGTTACCACCCGTTCACTATTACAGTCTCGACATTCCAAAGTTACTTCCGCCTTTGTAGAACTGATGAATTTTCTTGTTTTCGGCTTGTTGTTATAACTCATACAGCTCAAACATGGGTACTCCTTAGCTTGCTTTCTAACGAATGAGTAAAACCCATCAACAAAGCTATGTTCCATGTAACTCCCCCTTTCTTACGTCCAATTTCGACATTCAAGAAGGGTTTTCCTTTCTAACACAACAATCAGGAGGTTTAGGACAAAACTGCTTAACTCCATCCCATCTACCCCATACACAACCTTTGCATTTCTCAGGCTGCTTGTTGGGGCGAATGCGTATCTTCTTCCGTCTTCTGCTGATCACTTCAATTCCTCCAATAAAAAAAGCCGATCCAATGAAGGAACGACTTTAATGTGATATGTATGATGTTGTTGTTACGTCCTAAAAGCATGCGCCCGAAACGGTCGCCGCAAAAACGCTGCGCTCTTTGCTTTAATACTATGTAACTATAGAGGAAGAACAAGACCATTTTACTGAAGCTACCAAATGCGGGTCAAGGGACAGAAAACGGGTGAGTCCTGATGATTCGGGACAAACCAGCAGTTTTCTCTGCTTTCCTCACTTTATTGATAATAACATTTCAGTCATTATAGGTTTTAGCATAAATTTAGGGGAAACTTAACCGGTGTCCAAACATTCTCACTTGCTATTAATATATTAAACTATCAAAAGAAAAGGATGGTGTTATCAATGGCAACTCAATTTTTAGATTCCCGTCTTTCATTAAACAACATTTATGGTACTGGCACAGCCATTTTACCAGCAACCCCAACGTTACTAGGTGATATTGGACTTCAAACTGTTGGTGCAATAGGCACCCCAAATGAAAGCGATGTTCGCATAGAACTTTGGGGGACGATTGGTGTTAGTGGAACAGCAGCAAATACCGTTAACATTTTTGTTGAAAGAGGAGGTACTGGTGTGTTCGGAACAGGACTTCTAATTTTTGCTGCCACACTCCCTTTGACTGCTGGCCCCGCATCCAGACTGGAAACTTTTGCTGCAGGCGACTTCCCTCCTGCAACTGATGTTGCAACTGGTCAAATTCGGTATACGATGTATGCATCGAATACAGGTCCTACTGCTGTAACAATTACAGGTCCAGTAACCTTTAATGGTTTAGCCCAAGCAGGCACATCTTAAAACTAGATATAAAAAATAGGAAGCTCGGAGCTAAGAGCTTCCTGTTTTCCTATATATCACTTCTCGACGATTTAGTAGTCTTAATTTGAAAAAGCATCAAATAGAAAAGGCGAGAAGAGGAACGCCCCAGTCCAATGCCGCATGTGCAGCTGTGCGTTTCATTCGCGCCTTTTTCTATGCTTCTAATGTATCACGTCTAAAGTCTAACGAAAGTATATGTAGATAAATTGCCATTGCTGACAGATGGCGCAAAAACTACTCTTAAAACTTATCTGAGTTATCAGGTACTTATGCAAGCGCTGGATATTATGGTAGACTTTACAGGTACCGCAGAGGATGGTCTATCCAATGCTCTACAATCTGTTGGTGTTCCAGCATGGTTAAGTGATGCAGCAGCAAGAGCAATCGTCTTCTTCTTGCTGTAAAGCACCAATATTTAAGGGGGACTAAACGTGTACATACTTTCACTGATCATACTTATAATTACAGGTTTGGTATCCGTAATTGATATCTTATTTGGCATAAAAGAATCGGGCGAAGGTATCAGAATATTTGTCAACGTTTCACAAGCCCTATTCTTCTTATCGTTACTATTCTTTGTAATAAAGATGTCTACCCGAAAGAAGTAAGCATCAAAAAAGGAGAGCTGTTAATTCGAGGCCACTGAAAAGTTCTCATTTAGAAAAAGGTAAGGTTCTTCAAGAAAATTGGAGAAACTTACCCTTTTTTGCGTATAATTGAGTTATCACGAAAAGTAGGTGAGAGCGGATGATTCGACAACAACAAAGCTTAGTCTTGAGTCCTTATGCAGCATTGTATGACATCGTCGTTCCGAAGGACAATATGCTCCGTAAAATTAACGAGCTCGTGGATTTCACTTTCATTTATGAAGAACTCGAAGCTAAATATTGTTTGGACAATGGACGTAACGCCATCGATCCTATTCGCATGTTTAAATACTTACTGCTTAAAGCTATCTTTGAACTGTCTGACGTAGATATCGTCGAACGCTCGAAGTACGACATGTCGTTCAAATACTTTCTCGGTATGGCGCCAGAAGATTCTGTTATCGACCCAAGCTCCCTGACAAAATTTCGCAAACTGCGATTGAAAGATATGGATTTGCTGGACATGCTCATTGGTCAAACGGTGACGCTTGCGATCGAGCAGAATATCGTGAAGAGCCATTCCATTATTGTTGATGCTACGCATACAAAAGCACGCTACAATCAGAAGTCACCACAAGAAATTCTGCAAGACCGTGCGCGGAAATTGCGCAAAGCTGTGTATACCTTGGATGAATCGGCCAAAGCCAACATGCCGACAAAGAATACAACCAACGAACTCGAAGGTGAAATCGAGTATTGCCAGAAGCTTGTCGCTTTCATCGAAACTGAATCTGGGATCGCACAAGTGCCAAAAATTCTAGAGCCTCTCAACCTGCTGAAAGAAACGATTGCAGATGACGTCGAGCAACTTCGCTTGGCGGCGGACCCCGATGCACGAGTGGGACACAAGAGCGCAGACTCGGCTTTCTTTGGATACAAAACACATCTGGCGATGACCGAGGAACGGATTATTACAGCGGCCGTCATTACAACAGGAGAGAAAAATGATGGTAAACAACTGCAGGAGTTAATCAAAAAAAGCAAAGCAGCTGGCATGCAGGTGAAGACTGTCATCGGAGACGCAGCTTATTCCGAAAAGGATAATATTGTTTATACTAATAAAAATGAGATTGAACTTGTAGCGAAACTCAATCCACTCATTACGCAAGGCAACCGTAAGAAGGAAGAGAAGTTCCTGTTTAATAAGGACGTAGGGTTGTATGTGTGTCCAGCTGGGCATATGGCCCTCCGTAAGGCACGGCAAGGCAAGAAAGGTGTCGGTGCAAACCAAACAGACACATATTATTTTGATGTGGAGCGATGCAAGCGTTGTCCACTAAAGGAAGGTTGCTACAAAGAGGATGCCAAAAGCAAGACGTATTCCGTTTCGATTAAATCCGAGGAACACTCCGAACAAATGGCATTTCAAGAAACAGAATATTTCAAAAATAAATCCAAAGAACGTTACAAAATTGAAGCAAAAAACAGTGAACTCAAACATGGACACGGGTATGACATAGCCACATCCTCGGGTTTATTTGGCATGCAATTACAAGGTGCAATGGCCATATTTGCTGTAAATCTAAAGCGAATACTAAAGTTAGCAGATGAATAAATTCGGGAATCTAACTTGCTTAGGGTTCACAAAAAGAAGACATCCATCCCAAAATAGGGATCCAGATGTCTTCTTTTTGTAATAGGTACGTACCTACAAGGAAAAATGCGAGTTCTTCAGTGGCCTCGTTAATTCAGCTCTCCTTTTTCTATACGTTAACATACGAATTCCTGGCCTATCTGAGTACCTTCCGCGACTTCCAATCTTAATGCAGCCGCTACAATACTAATTGCCTCATTCTTTAATCTTCTGAATGTACTATCACTTAGTCCCATCTCTCCACAGCTGATATAATCGAATTCACCTTCATCGTCCAAGTAACTACGTTGTATTACTTCTCGTTGTACAGAAGATAGCTTCTCCATAGCAAGAGTCAACAACCTGTCTTTCTCTTTCAACTCAGCTTCCTTGTCCACATTATATATTGCAACTCTCTCTGTTTGCTTACTAATTGCATTAGTAGACTGATGTTCTCCATAAACATATGCCTGCGTAACTGCTGCCTCACGGCGGATGAAACCGTTCTGCCGGTACTGCCGAACGGTCTCCAAATATTCCTCCACAGCACGGCGAGTAGCTTTTTCATCTGTCGGCAGTATGTTAAACGTCAGTTGTAAGTTGTTTTTTCGTCTTTTCCCCATTTTGATCCCCTCACCCGTGGTATAATTTGATGAGGTTAATTCGATGTGTCCCCCGCCTGGCCGCCAAGCTTGCGGGGGATATTTGTTATTCCTGAATGACCTTACTGCAAAAATGGTCCCATTCCGCTTCACAGTCTTCAGCACTCCATCCACTTACCAAGTCCTCCGGATAACCGTATTTCAGTAACAATGCTCTAAAATTCCTTTCCAACTTACCACTCACCCCCACGTTTGTAGTACCTGCTGTTGCCGTTGTGCTGTTGTGGAGCAGTAACCAGCTTGTCAGGCCGTTTAGGTGGATGCTCAGCACCAATTGCCTTCAAATGACTTGCTATCTGCTCCGGTGTCCACACTACGATAATCGATCATCAGCAGATCCTCCTTAAATCTAAATTTAAAATGGAACTTTTTAATATATTTGTCGTATTTATCATTAAAAGGAGATGACTAAATTGATAATGATTATATTAGGTGTCATAATAATCGCGCTCACGCTGTATGATCACAAATATCCTAACTCTACGGTGTCACGATTTTTTAAGCGTATCTCTCTTGGCGACAAGAATGTAGAGAGCACACAAACCAGCAGTGCAATGGGTGTAAGTTCTGGTGTCATATTTATCTTAATAGGAGTTGTAGCAAAACTTTTACCACTATTCTAGAAGACAATACATACTAGTGCGTATTCTTTATTACTAATCCCCTTAGAAGAGGCCCATGCCTCTTCTTTTATTTTCTATATATTTGGAGAACGACGCTCCATTTTTGAATTACCTTACCCATGTGAATCCTCGGTACCGATCTTCGATCAGATATGACTTGCCACGCGGAACAAAATTACTCGGCTCTACTCGCAGAATGCCGTAACCCGTCTGGACCGATCCTTGTTCCACCAGTTCAGTACCTGCATTTTGATCCGAACTACGCGGCATCCATTTCGGATCAACTGTGCCAGCTTATGATCGATCAACTGAATTACCTTTGGTGAGATTGCCATTTCCTCAGCTCCTTTAATTTTCAGCTGCCAGCGATACGACAGTCCACGTGCGATAGGCCCCGTCTCAGCATCAAATATTGAATCTTCTAATCTCATTAGACGTAATAGATAATGAGGTGAAAAAATGAAAATAAAAACAGTGTGGAAATGGACAAATATTAGTTGGGGATTACTATACATAGCCTTTGTTGTAGTGTTTGTCATAATCCTAGGTTTTTTTATGGCTGGAATGCTTCAAGATCAAAAAGCATTAATTGATACCGCTGCAATGAGTACAATCACTTTGTTGCTTGCTCTGGTTTCACTACCAAATTTATTAGTTCAGCTGCTATCCCTTCTTGATATAAATCAAAAGAAAACTTACACTGCTACAAAAAAATGTCCCAACTGTAGACATATTATTGATTTGAAGATTACTGAAGATTAAAGAATTTAGTACATATGTTCTATTCAATGAATGTAGCTGATCACCCCGGCCAACTTTGACCGGGGATGCTGCTATATGAAAGATGCTTAGACTGCCAAGCCATCCTGCATCATCTTGGCTACTCGCTTTTTGTAGGCGTTAAACTTGGAGCTGATTTGTGAACTCGGAATGTTCATTTCTTTTGAGATCTCCAACCATGTCTTGCCCTCTACCTTCCGTTGCTGAAGCAGTGCAGGGAAATCAGCAGGACCATCAGTGAACTTGATCTCATCAAAGATCGGCCGTTGATTGAGAATGAACTGTTCGAGTTGTTCCTTATCGATCTCAGCAGGTGCACTATATTTGTCACTTGCAGGTGGATCTTCTTGTGCTACGTGTTGGTGATCTGCTGCCGACTTCGGATCACCCTCCCCGCCTTCAGAAGTAAAGTCCATTTCCTTCGATCCGGACTGATCATCGCCGCCATCCTTCATCCAGTCTGGAATGTCATTGTTATCGTTATCACCGTAACGATCATTTGGATCGGTACCAGGATCTTCACCATCTGTCGGTGAAACAGTTGGTTGTTCGTTCTCATTCTCAGATTCTTGGCCGTCTCCGGTCGGCTCCTGCGGCTGAATCGGTTCTCCATCTGGACCAAATACAACTGTTATTCAATCAGAAAATAATGTACCAACGAAAATAAAAGTACCTTAGCTGAAATGACTGCTGGTGAGTTTAAAAATCAGTTTAATGCTACAGCCGAGAATCACAGTCTAAATCAGATTGTGATTAAAGAACTGAGCCGGGAATTCAACGACGATAGTACTATGACATTCACTTACGCCTTTGATGAAAACATCAATATGATCATGAAGACAGATAAGAAATTAAAATTAAACGAAGTCTTTATTGTAAGTAACGAAGACATTACTGCTGATTCAGGAAAGGACACTTTAGCTGTAATAGCTTCAACTACAATGACAGTAAACCCAGATTACGGAATTGAAGATGTGAATGAACTCCTTACTAGATTAGGTTGGCTAGCGGAAAATAGTGACCCTATGAGTTTTACTGGGAGCTTAGACGATAATGGAGTATTTTATAAGATTAAATCACAGGATAATATAGTGACATTTGATATTAAACCTTCAAGTATAGAAACACAAAATTCTCAGACAACGTCAGATGCTGAGGAAACAGAGAATTCGGCTCACCTTAAAGAGTCACTAGGAGTCACTCCAGAAGAATTTAAGGATAGATTTAATGGATTCACAAAAGAGCTAGATTTGGCCATGAATATCAAGAGTCTGCCGATTGATCCAGATTCCATTATTAAGAACTTTGAATACTCTTTTAGTGATGACTTATTTCTAGTTGGTACTATAAATAAGGAAAGTGGCGAAGTTAGAGGGATTAGTTTTAATGGTAGAGGTGATGGCACTACTGAGTCTGGTGAAAAACTACTTATAGGAGCTGCAGCAGTATTCGCTGCAACTCAACCCGATGCAACTGTGCAGACAGGCGGTGGCATACTCAAAAAATTAGGCTTGTTTGAAGAGGGAATAGATTATAAATACATAGATGCAAGCACTATTCTTAATGGTTTAGAGTATAGAGTCATGTCTGTAAAGGCAATGGCATCTTATACAAAGATTAAGGCTAACAATAAACAAGGATACAAATGGATATGTACTTTAGAGGGTCCTCCTGATCCTTTAACTGGAAAGCGGAAACAGATACCTCGAAGAGGTGATACTCAGAAGGAAGCATTCGCTCGTGCTCAAGCTGTGTATGATCAATTATCAAGAGGTATTAATGCTAAGAAGAATAAGAGTTTAATTTTTGAAGATGTGGCTGAAGAATGGTTTAGAGTTTATTCTAAAGGTAAGGTGAAAAAACGAAGCATTATAACCAGAGGAGTTGAAATCAAGAATTTAAACAAACACTTCGCAAAAAGAAAGATCTCTAGTATTACTCATAGAGATTTTCAAGAGTGTCTTTATCAGTTGTTTGAACAAGGATATTCTTTCAACACTATAAGCGGTTTTAAAACTACTGCGAACATGATCTTTCCATATACTATTAAAAACAAATACATTCTTGATAATCCAACTACGGACTCCATTTATTCCTGTTAAGATGCTTACTGTAGCTGAAATAGAAAATAAGGATAAACTTGTTGAAGAAAAATATTTAGATCGAGTTGAGCTAATAAATTTTTTCAACGTCATAAATATTTATGGAATATACTTAGACAAAGAGATATTTAACCTCTTAGCCTTCTCTGGATTTCGATCTGGTGAACTTTGTGCACTTAAATGGCCAGACATTGATTTTGAAGCAAATCATATTAGAATAACCAAAACTCTTCATGCGAAAAGCTTTATTAATTAGAATTAACACCACCGAAAACAACTTCGTCAATAAGAGTCGTACCTATAGACGAATCTATAATGAATATGTTGAAGAAGTTTCAGCAACAATCCGATAATAGTTATCTTCAACATAAAAAAATGTATAAGTATTACCACGATGAGAACTTTGTATTTAGAAAACCCGATGGTTATCCTGTTCACCAGAAATACATTCTTACAAGAATGCAACAACTTATGAAAAAAACAACTATAAAGAAACATGCTACACCTCATATTTTCAGACATACTTATATAAGCATGCTTGTTGAAGCAGGTGTTGATTTAAAAACGATTATGCAACGAGTGGGTCATCGGGATGAAAAAATAACTCTCGGAATATATACTCATGTCACTCAGAAAATGCAAAATAATGCGGACCAAAAGTTAAAAAAACATTTTGCTGAAGTGTTAAATATGAGTGTGCTGCAGGAAATGTGATTTTTTTAGTGATTTTTTATAATAAGAAAGCCCCCAGTTGGGGGCAAAACGTTGATATATCAGCTTTTTTTGATCAGTTTTGATTACTATGCGTACATCAAGTCCATAAACCCGCGCGTTACATCTCCGCCTTCGGCTGGTTCGGGCTGGTCTGCCTGTGCGTGTTCTGCCATGCAAGCCTTCACTGCTTCCTCTGTCGTACAACGATTGGCATCGTCACATGTGTAGCATAATTGAAGCATATATCTGGTTAATTCGTCCGCCTGCGTGAATTGAGTCTGACCGTTGGTTCTCATCTTCATCACTCCCATCTCTTGTTGAGTTAAATATATCACCTTCTGGAGGATTAGTTTGTGATTTATTTCACATACTAAAAAAAGAAAAGGAACCCTCCGGCTCCTCTACTTTCCTATCTATTCACATCTATAACACATTACTCTTAAAGTACTTTCCAATGTACGCCGCCGTCTACCGTTTGCAGTAACAGCGACCTTTTGGCATCCGTATTTTCAACCAATATCCAGCCAAGCTTGGACGTAACCATCTGAATCTTCACAATCTCCGGATAATCCTCGAGAATTTTTTCCAGTACACTGTTTGCAGGAAGGGCGTTCCATGTTTTTCCTGCATCCTTGGTGTGGTAGGTTATACCTTTTTGCATCGCCCAACCTTCTGATGCGTTCAGGAATACTGGTGCAAGATTGCGATTCGTACCCGTTTGTTTGTTCAAACTGAAGTTGGACAGCTTCCAGCTCTTTCCGCCATCTGTTGTGAAGAAGCCATTGAAAGTCGTGCTCTCCCCTTGGGAACAGGACATTGACATCCAGGCCGACTGTACTTCACGTCCAAAAAATTGTGGTGAACTGACACTGAAATTACCACACCCGTTGAATTTGTTTCGATCAAAGAAAGATGGCCCAGTGTCCCAGTTCTCTCCCCCGTCTGACGTTACATACAACTTCGGTGTGCCGAACTCAAGCGCTGTTAAGAAACCATGCTTTGGATCCGAGAAAGTCATCCCTGTTGTGTATCCACGTTTGGAAATCTCTTCTGCTTCCTGTTTGCCGTCTTCATCACTGGATGACATCCGATTCCAAGTGATACCACCATCCTCGGTAAAGTAGAGTTTCTTGTCCTGTTTACCAATAGCGGTATCCACCGTGGTGAGAATCCAGCCTTTTTCAGGAGATACAAATGAGATCGCAGTCACTTTATCCGTTTTGGACAGAGAAGACAGACTCCAACTTACGCCTCCATTGTTGGTACGAAGCACCATGGTATCTGTTCCACCCATGCCTTCACGAACAATCCAACCGTGCGCACGATCTACAAAATAAATGCTTTGTCCATATTTAGGGTTAGCCGGAAACTGTACATTTTCCGAAGGTGAAATATTGATCCAGGTCTTTCCCTGATCCTGCGTGTAGTACAGACGCAGCGCATTTCGTGTTACCCCCCATGCCAATCCTCCGTTGTCATTGAGCAACTGAAAATCGGTCAAACGGGTCTGAATTTGGTACTTGGCCATATCCGCAGATTCCGTACTGTTCACCGGGGGAACAACGGTTAACGTCTGTCCTGTATTCCCAGCATCCTCCTGCTGTTGTGGAGGCTCTGCTTCTGGCGGTTGATCCGAGTTGGTGCAGGCAGCCAGTAAGGCTACTATACCTATAGACAGCAATGCTGTCTGCGCGATTTTAATCCATTGCGAACGCAAGTGGGTTCCACCTCTCTCATCCAATATACAGGCGCGCATGCCTGTCCTATGGCGTTTTATTTACGATTCATCAGAATCCACTGCTCCTATTCTACCACAAACCTTGTGTAAAAGGCTCATTGCCTGCTCAATGCCTGCGCTGCAGCCCTTTTCATCCTATTATGTTTTTCGACGGAATAATTGGTAAAAAGACATGAAATGTGAACTATTTTATAGACAACACTCGCTTTATGTTCACTAATCCCTTAATATGGATGGAAGTATAACCCAAAAGGAGAGGATATGAACATGACAAACAGTGCAGCGCTGAAACCAAGTCGTGTCGTGATTATAGGCATGGGTGCGGTGGGAACAACAACGGGATACACGCTAATGTTGAGACAGCGTTCGTCCGAGTTGGTATTTGTGGATGTGAATCATGATAAGGCAACCGGCGAAATGCTGGATATGAACCACGGTCTTCCATTTACGGGTGGCGTGAAAGTATGGGCTGGCGATTACTCCGACTGCAAAGATGCGGATATCATTATTATTACAGCGGGTGCCTCCCAGAAACCAGGCGAGACCCGGATTGATCTGCTGAAGAAAAATGCAAGCATTTTCAAAGATATTATTGAGCGTATTACTGAAGTGAATTCTCATGGTATTTTGCTGATTGCAACCAATCCTGTAGATATTCTCTCCTATACTTCATGGAAACAAAGCGGATGGCCTGCTTCCCGTGTGATCGGTTCGGGTACATTGCTTGATAGCGCACGTTTCCGTTACCTGATTGGTAAAAATAAAGGGATCGATCCGCGTAGTATTCACGCCCACATTATTGGTGAGCATGGCGATTCCGAAGTTCCCGTATGGAGCCTGGCTAACGTTGCAGGAACAGATCTGGAACTGGATGAAGAAACACAACAGGATATCTTCGACCGTACCAAAAATGCAGCGTATGAGATTATTAATGCCAAAGGCGCGACTTCCTATGCAATCGCTCTTGCTCTGGACCGCATTGTAGCGGCAATTCTCGGCAACGAAGGCTCCGTTCTGAACGTGTCGACGTTCCTTGAAGATTACAATGGCGTCTCGGATGTCTACCTGGGCGTTCCATGTGTTGTAGATCGCAACGGTGTGCGTGAAATTCTGCCTCTTCCGTTGAATGAAACCGAGAAGGTGGCTTTCCAGGCATCTGCTAACAAATTAAAAGAACAGATCGCTGGACTGGAGTAATCCAATCAAGCAATCATTCATGTCGTGAACAATTCAGCACGTTAAACGTTGTTAATTAACATATTGCACAGCCAAAAAGGCCATTTGTTTCTTCTATAGAGAAGAGGCGAAAGGCCTTTTTGGTTATGATAATCAGATTACCATTTTCTTGGGAAGATTGATTTAAGATTTCATTTAAAGAATGTTCACTATATCAGTTTACATAATTAATATTATGTATAATTGTTCCTGGATTATTATTCTAAATTTCCGTTATTTCTGTTTTTCACCTTATCATTTAATAAATAACTGGAATTGTATGAATATCACAAAATAGTTCACACGAAAAAGAGAGGGTAGAATCCTTGGATTCTACCCTCTCTTTCCTTTTTCGAGACCACTCGGCCACCTAAATGGACTCTATTAGCATACCTCCGACAATCCCTGCAACAACTATGACCCAGGGTGGACACTTCCAGAAGGTAAGCATGATAAACAATATGCTTAGCAACGAGAAATCAGCTGGTGTGATGATGGCTGTCGTCCACAGTGGTTGATACAGCGCAGCCAGCAAAATGCCTACTACTGCTGCATTGACCCCAGTCAGAGCCCCTTGAATATGCGGATTTTTACGCAGAGCACTCCAGAAAGGCAGCGTTCCGATGATGAGCAAAAAGGCGGGCAAAAAAATCGCTATAGTCGCAACGATTGCACCTGTAATCCCCATTGTTATGGCACCCAGATAGGAAGCAAACGTAAAAAGTGGACCTGGCACAGCTTGAGTTGCTCCATAACCAGCCAGAAAATCATCTTTGCTTAGCAACCCTCTGGGTACCAATTCCTGTTCCAATAGAGGTAGAACGACATGTCCTCCACCAAATACCAGTGAACCCGATCGATACATATAATCGAATAAGGATAACCACTCGATCCCCGTAACTTGACGCAATACCGGGAGTGCCATAAAGAGACCGAAAAAAGCGATCAAACACAGCACGGCTACGGTTCGACTTATCGGAACTACAAGATCAGGAACATGTGGAGGGGGTGATTTTCGATAGAGCCACCACCCAACTAATCCTGCTAACAGAATGAGTACCACCTGACTGTATATGGCTGTCCATAGTAAAGCAACAGCAGCTGTTATTACAGCAAGTGTAACTCTCACTTTATCTGGTGTAAGTTTCTGTCCCATTCCAAGGATCGCATGAGCAACAATAGCTACAGCTACAATTTTCAATCCGCTAAGCCATCCGGCGTTGCCGATATCATATCCTTGTAATAGGAAAGCAAATATCACCAAAGCAATCACGGATGGAAGCGTAAATCCGATCCAGGCGATAAGCCCTCCAGTAATACCAGCACGAATGATACCAATGCCCATGCCAACCTGGCTACTCGCCGGTCCAGGGAGGAACTGACACAGCCCCACAAGATCCGCATAGCTTCGCTCATCCATCCATTTTCTTTTACGTATATACTCATTGTGAAAGTATCCCAAGTGTGCAGTAGGTCCCCCAAAGGACGTTAAGCCGAGCTTCGTTGATACCAAGAACACCTCCCATAGGGAGTGTATTCTGGAACGTGGGGTATCTGGCACCAAACTCTGCTTCTCTTCTTCCATACTGATGCATCTCTCCTAATCATGAAGTAGTTGTGTCATCACCTTACGCTCGGAAGTTTAACGTCGAGCAAAGCCATAGCTTCTTCTTTCTCCCTACTGGTGACGTGAGTGTACACGGTTGTCGTTTGAATCGACGCGTGACCAAGCAGCTCCTGCACCGTACGCAAGTCAGCTCCACGTCGTAACATCATGGTCGCGAAGGAGTGACGCAACTTATGACTTGAATAGTTCTGGCGTTGATTAGCAGGTGATTCCTGCTGGAAGCGATCAAAGGTCTCGGTCGATATGAGCTGTATGCTGCGAATCGACAGTCTCTTCCCTTTTTGCGAGACAAATAACGCTTCCTCTTTTGGCCGCCAAGGGTCCAATCGCTCAGCCATAGCTTGAGATAACACGTCTGCCACGGTTTCCGGTACAGGAAGCGAACGCCACTTACGGCCTTTACCGAAGACATCTAGTGTACGCCGCTCCGCATTATAGTCTTTGCAATTCAAGGCATGCACTTCTCCCACCCGTAATCCCATATACCCCATCAGGAGGAAAACAGCCAGATTGCGTGTCCGATACTTGCCATCTACCGACTCCAGAAAACGCGTCAGACCACTTTCATCAAGGAAAACCGGTGCACGGTTTTTCTCGGTTTTGGATTTCTTAATCCCAAAAGCCGGATTATTCGTTAATACTTCAAGTTCAATGAGGGACTTGTAAAAACAGTTCACCGCCGCATGTTTGCGATTTCTCGTGGCATCGCTAACCCCACGCTCCCGGGCACGGGACAGAAAAGACAACACATGCAGCTTTTTGACCTGCTCCAGTGACTTGCCTTGAATGGAGACCAGGAATTCCACCACGTCACCTGTGTATGATTTTACCGTATGTCCTGTATAGCCGGCGTCCTTCATCCATATGTGAAAAGCTTCGAGCTCGTCCGCATATTGCTCCTGGATCTCCTCGGTTATCATCTGTCTACGTCACCTCGATTCAGTTCTTTATAAGTTGACTAAAATTATTTACACTGACACTACGATGGCAGAACAACCTTCCTAAGCTGAACGGAGACCTTATTCCTCATCCACAATGACTACGTCAATCAGTGGAATAATCGCCTCGGGCTTGCCCTGACTGCGGGTAAGTACAAACGATGGCAATGGATTCTCGTGCAGTCCATTTACGGATTCACAGATCTGAATATACAAATCCATATGCAACGTCTCGCCTTCACCCATCACATCAATAACAGGCCAGTCGTTCTGAACACAGGCAGGCCAATAAGCCAGTTCGTTCGCCGGTACGATACTTAATTGCTGAATGGATGGATCAATACGGTAGACCCCTTTTCGTTCAGGCTCATCGCCCAGCTTGTCCACGGCAAGCATTCGAGCGGATGGCTGGTCTGGTGCAGAATAGAGTGAATAACACCAGGGAGTCACGCCCCAGGCAATCGCCATTAGACCTTCTTCCAGCAACGTATCCGACAGTTCCCCTTCAGCAAATTGTTCGATCAGATTATGGTTACCTGGTCCAATCAGTTCCTCCACACGCTTTGCGAGCCGAGGCAGGTCAGCGAGAATAAACCCTCCTCTGCCATAGGAGTCAAATACATGATGGTTCCTAGTCCATACAGGTTGAGATGTCAAAGCTAACGACGCTGCTTCTGCCGGGAAAAGTGATATATATACGGTGATAACCTGCGCATACTTAACCATTGCAAGTTGTTCAGGTTCGAGCGCACCCTCAGCAATACGAGGTGTTTTCATATGCAGGGAGATTCGAAGTTCGTATTCCCCTTCGGCCAATGCTGACCAACCAAGATTCACAGCCTGTTCAACGCCTTCAATAGAAGTGATGGAAATCGTGCTGTCCGTTTTCAGGTTAACAGCATATTGTACGTATGCCAGCTCCTGACCATAGATGATATTGGCATCTTGACGATCGACGGGTGATTCCAACGGTTGCGCAATGACAGATACTTTACGTCCATCCTTCATGAGACGCTGCGGATCAATATCCAACTGTAGGTCATCTGCACCTCCTGGTTGTGAAACAACGATTTGCGCCTCTGCAAGTACGGATGAGTCAGCTAGTGCAAATCCAAAAGCTGCATTTTGATGATCTGAATTCGTATGTAATGGTGTGTTCATGATACATCTCCCTCTTATGTCTGATGGCATGTCACACCCCCAAATATATTTCATATTTGGCTTGTCCGCAACCCCGAACTGTAATCAAGTTAGACACACCCCTATTACTTACCCATATATGAACTACATTCCAACCTTTTCCTTCTATATCGTCTTGATATGTTATGGATGTAGTAGTGAAGAAATGTTCGATTTTGTTCTTTTTCCGCGAATATTATCATGATCTGTTGCACGTGGATGAATATGAAAATGGATTTAGAACAAAACTGCGTATAATTTATATTATGCGTAGTTTTTATGAGTCTTAATTTCTATGAATTCGCTTTTTAATTCTCTGTTATATGAAGTTCAGCAAAAGAGAGCTCTTTTCGTCTTTTTCCGCTGTCTCTTTCTACCTTATTCTGTCTAATTGGACGATACACAGACACGTTAAAGAGCCACATAACGTTATGCGGCCCTTTATTTCGTAATATAGATAGTCGTGTATATGAAAATATGAACTGACCTTATTTCAGGTTTTTATGAGAACGATTCACGAAAAAGTAATTCTCTCCGCGTCTGACATCCGGTATTGGGATAACAAATATTCTTTGCTCTGCATCGCCGCATGGCGGATTGTATCCAGATCAACATGCAAGAGCTTGCCCTCTTGCTTCACGAGTCTGCCTGCCACGAACACGGTATCGACATTGGATGGATTGGCAAATTGAACGACAGCTCCGATCGGATCATGGACGGGGAACAGATTCAGATCGGTGGTACGAATCATGATCAGATCCGCTTCCTTTCCTGGGGTCAGCGTTCCAACCTTCTGCTCTAGTCCCAATGCTTGAGCACCAGCTGAAGTTGCAAATCTCAGTACTTGACTGGACTGCAAGTTCAACTCACCAGGCATCTCACCCTGCTGCAGAAGTTGTTCATTGGCTCTGGATCGTTCAGCCTGAAGTGCAAACTTCATCTGGGAAAACATATCTCCGCCTGTGGACGTCACTACATCTACACCAAGTGTAGGGGTTCCTCCATGTTCGAGAAAATAGCCGGTTGCCGGATATCCATGACCCATCATCATTTCAACCTCAGGTGTGACCGACAAAGAAGCGCCGCTATCGGCCAACATTTTATATTCGTCAACGCCCATGGTGTTACCATGAACGATATTCACTCGTGGACTTAACAGCCCCGCTTCATACAAGTGACTAATGGAACGATCCACCGATCCCCAACTGCCAAATCCGGCATGCATGGAACAGATTGCATCCAGTTCTTGAGCCAGCTCGATCTCCTTCACCGTTGTATCCCAATGACTGAACTCCGGACCACGAATGGCAAGTCCATAGGTAAGCAATTGATCCCGTGATGAAAAATACCGTTCTTTGACTCTTCGCACATCATTCGAATACGTGAGTTGGCTATCCCTATTCCAGTAGTTCGTCTCACCAGGTACTCCATGAGCAAATACCGCCCGAATCCCAGCATCCCGAAGTCCACGAATCAGTTCATCCGTGTGCTCGGGAGAATACGGCATGCTCCAATCCAACACTGTCGTCACTCCTGCATTAAGCGCTTCCAAGGAACCGAGCAGGTTGGCAATATAACTATCTTCTGGACGGAGCTTGCTTCCCATCGCACCATAATAGAGATTTTGCAAATAGACTGGCAAGGACCAGTTGGTTCCCGCTGTTTTGACAAGTGATTCCCACACATGCCGATGCGTGTCCACCAGCCCAGGCATAATAATCATGGATGAAGCATCCATGACCTCCGCATCCGGAATATCAAGGTCGGGTTGGACCGCCGTGATCAGTGAATCCTGGATCAGGACGTCCGCCCTTTTATACTGTCCAATTCGAGCATCCATCGACAACACACAGCCATTTTTCAACAGATAACTTGTCCGCACAAGACACATCTCCCATCATATTTGGTTTGAAAGACGATCATATCCTGCTTACGAATCCGTCCGGCTTATGACTATTGTTTCGCTAGTATATATACATTATATAGTTATTGTTAATATTTTTCAATTTTGGGTTTTTCGTTTCGCTCGAAATCTTCTGACCTTCATCAAGTTCCCGCACATCTTATCATCACAATACTTCTGTGTTCTGCTTCGGGTATCATCATAAAACATCCAGCGGCAATCCGAATTATCACAGATACGAATTCTGCCCGCTCCTCCCTCCACCAAAGTCATTGCAAAGTCAGCAGCTACCTCAGCCATAACCTGATGCCAATGAACTTCTGCCGGAACAAGTTGAATTATCAATTCCTGATTCATTGAGGTCAATCTTCTTCTTATAGTTCCTGCTTCCATAACAGAGTTCAACCATTGTTTCTCCCCATCTGTTAATGATACTCCAGTAGAGACACGGGCTCCCAGGGTCAGCAATTCATCCCTCAAATTTCTGATCTCCAATTCATCTTCAGAGGATGCGGGTACAGGAGCTTGCAGCTTCCATCGATCCAGAAAGTCTCGTTGCCAGTCTGCCTTCCCGAGCCTGTCCTCCGATCGATCTCCCCCACGCCAATCGTGATAATCACTGTTTACAAAATCGGTCCATAGTCTGTCCATATGTGCCTCCGTTTCATGTAACCTTCTTAAATCAATAAAGATGGTTACATTCATTTCTTGATGTGTTATATTAAGTGTAACCTCAATAAGTAATTTTAGCTAGTTACACCACAATAGCACTCAAGGAGGAATAAAAAAATGACGAAAACTACAGCATTAGATGTGTTACTTATTCAAAAGGATGACACTTGGGATCAATGCAATTGGATTGTGCCTTTGTCAAAATCCCTGGAAGGTCTTACAGCAGAACAAGCAGCCTGGGTTCCGCCTTCAGGAGGATTAAGCATCTGGCAGTTGGTTAACCATATGTATTATTACAACCATCGCTTATTATGTCGCATGCAAGGTAAAGAACCCACCCTTCCCGCTGTAGACTCCAATGAATACACGTTTGGGAATTCTGGAGATGCAACGGACGCAGATGGATGGAATACACTGCAACAGGGTACAACTCGGTTAGCTCAACAGTTGCGAGATCAATTGGCGGCGCTACAGGAGTCAGATCTGGAAGCAGCTTATATGGATTCTGAAGAGAAATGGGCACACGAACTAGCTCGCTGGGTACTCCATGATGCGTATCACGCAGGTCAGATCGTGCTTCTTCGCAGACAGCAAGGAAACTGGAATATCATTTTCTGAAAAAATGCTTGAACTGCTAGCGCTTACAGGAATAAGATGAACTTATTAATGTTACAGCTTGTTCAACACACTATATAATTGAATAGGATCTTCGGGGTAGGGTGCAATTCCCAACCGGCGGTGATGTTCTTCGGAACCAGCCCGCGACTCGCTATTTGTTCTTAACGAAGGACATGTAGCGACTGACTTGGTGTGAATCCAAGGCCGACGGTACAGTCCGGATGAGAGAAGATCAACACATTGACATGCCGTTCACGGGAAGGCCTCTTTCCTGACGCATGTCCTTGGATGAGCCCCCGTTTATTTGGTATATACCGAAACGGGGGCTTTTGTCGATTTTGCCAACTGAAGATTCCGTGTTCTGACGAAGGAGTCCTGAATATGGAAAAGACATCATCAGCATCAACGGTTTACCGCAAGGAACGAAGTAATACCGGATTCTGGCTTGTTGTTCTCGGCGCCGCCCTCTGGGGTGTGGATCCACTCTTCCGCATTATTTTGCTTAACACAATGACATCCACGCAGATTGTACTGGTGGAGCATATCATCGTCAGTCTTATAGCCATTCCCGTGCTATGGAAATTCCGGGCTGATCTGAAGAACTTGCGCGCTCGCCACTGGATTGCCGTGATCTTTATCTCATGGGGTGGTTCAGCACTCGCAACGGTATTGTTCACCATGGCACTTACACATAACGATCCCAACACGGTACTGTTATTGCAAAAAATGCAGCCACTCTTCGCTATCGTTCTGGCTAAGCTGTTATTGAAAGAGACATTGCCTCGTCGCTTCGGCGGACTGTTCTTCATTGCACTTGTCGGAACATATTTGCTTACATTCGGCTTCACAATGCCTCTAGGTAACTGGGACAACTGGATTCATGCTGGCAGCCTGTTATCCCTTGGGGCTGCCGCATTATGGGGAGGTTCCACCGTAATGGGCCGATTGATGCTGGGACAGGCGCGTTACGAGACCGTTACTTCCCTTCGCTTCGTCGTTGCTCTCCCGCTCCTGATCTTTATGACGTGGAACGAAGGTGCGGTATGGACGTTTCCGTCCGGAACGGGTGAACAGACTGCTGTCATCCTCAACATTCTTGGTCAGGCATTGTTACCAGGATTGCTCAGTCTTTTGTTATATTACAAAGGTCTGTCGTCGACCAAAGCTTCTGTCGCAACTCTCGCGGAACTGAGCTTCCCGATGGCAGGTGTGTTGGTGAACTGGATTGCTTTCCGTACGCTGATTACATGGGAGCAGTTGCTTGGCTTTATTTTGATCTGGGTTGCCCTCTTCGCCATCTCCAAACAGCAGGAACGATCATCAACTGCGTCCGATGCGGCACCGAAGCTTCGTACAGAGTAAGTGGATGTTTTATCTAAGGTTTATCAAAGGAAATTTTAAACATGAAAGCACTGCACATCGAATTGGATGAGTAGTGCTTTTTTTCTCTTCATTACTCGATACTCGATCATTTTTGTCTTTTATCTATTCCGGTGGTACGATGACATATGGAACAACAGATGAACTATATTCAGAGAGGAACGATCATAATGTCTTCATTCTCATATACCTCCTACGATGCCGTAGGTTTGGCTGAACTGATCCGATCCCGGGAAGTATCTCCGGTTGAATTGCTGGAAGCGGCATTTGCACGCCTTGAAGAAGTAAATCCGCAGCTTAATGCGGTTATTCGTACATATGAAGCTCGTGCGCGGCAAGAAGCAGGCTTGGTTCGCCCTGGAGAACAACCTTTTGCCGGTGTTCCCCTGCTTCTGAAAGATATTTCCCAATCCTTGGAAGGTGAATTTCTGACCTCTGGCTCACGCCTGTTCAGCGAGCATCGTGCATTGCGCAGTTCCAATTTTGTCTCTCGACTGCGCGATGCAGGCTTTATCATTATAGGGCATACCAATACGCCAGAATTTGGTTTGAAAAATATTACCGAGCCCCGTCTTCATGGTCCAACTCGCAATCCATGGAATATCAATCACTCTCCAGGTGGTTCAAGTGGCGGCGCTGCCGCAGCAGTAGCTTCAGGGATTGTCCCACTTGCCGGAGCCAGTGATGGAGGCGGTTCGATTCGTATTCCCGCTTCCTTCAGCGGCTTGTTTGGTTTGAAACCAACGCGCGGAAGGACACCTGTGGGGCCTGGAGTTGGTCGTCAATGGCAAGGCGCATCCATTGATTTTGCCCTATCCCGCTCGGTTCGGGACAGTGCCGCCCTGCTCGATACTTTGCAAGTCATTCAGCCTGAAGCTGCGTTTCATGCACCACTATTCCCAGGCAGTTACTTGGCAGATATGAGCTATCCTCATCAACGCAAACTGAAAATTGCGTACACAACAGATTCACCTGTAGGTACACCCGTCAGCACAGAAGCCAAAGAAGCAGTATATAAACTCGTTCGCTGGTTGGAAGACCAAGGACATCATGTTGAAGAAAAGCTGAGTCCGGTTAACGGAGTCCGGTTGATGGAGAACTATTATATGATGAACAGTGGCGAGATGGCTGCAATGATCTCTTCCATGGAACGTTCCATGGGACGAATTCTGACCTCAGATGATATGGAGATTGAATCCTGGGTTCTGGCTGAAGCCGGCAAAAAAGTGTCCGCTGCGGAATTTGTGCATAGTCTGGCAGAATGGGATGTAGCTGCAGCGCAGATGTCCACCTTGTTTGAGCGCTATGACTTCTATGTCACACCCGTTAATGCATTTTCTGCGCCCAAAATTGGAGAGTTAACACCTCATGATGAACAGATTCGTAACCTGATGCGGATTAGCGAGTTGGACAAGACCAAGCAGCAGCAACTCATCTATGAAATGTTTGAACCAAGTCTTACGTATACACCGTTCACTCAGCTCGCGAATTTGACAGGCCAGCCTGCAATTAGTGTACCTCTGCATATGACACCAGAAGGCTTGCCTATGGGCGTTCAGGTGATGGCAACCAAGGGCCGCGAAGATTGGTTGTTACATCTGGCTGGACAACTTGAAAAATCAGAATTATGGATCGGGATGAATGGTAACCCACTTTTTCCAGTCTAAAAATACATGTTGCACTCCCACCAGCAGACCTGTTCTGCTGGTTGTTCCTTTTTGAATGAATTACAAGATAAAATAGTTTAAATTCGTCTTTGGTTTACATAATAAAAATGATGTTAATAACTATGGCATCCTCCACTCCCTGTTCAGTGCATAATTTTATAGAATTCAGGCGATCATAAGTTGGTGATACATTAACCTACTGGAGGGAAATCAAATCATGGGTATTCTAAGTGGCAACCCCAAGAACGAACCGATGCACTATGGTGAAATCTTCAGTGTATGGCAATGCTCTACAATGGCCAAAGGCACTGTGTCTTGCTATCAAGCTTATATGAGTCATGCAGGAGATAAAGATTTGAAGAAAATCTTGGAAGACCTGCTGGACCAGGCCAAACTCGAAATTAAAGAATGCGATACACTATTGACTGAAAATGGTATTGCCCCTGCACCTACACTGCCGGAAAGACCACATGTAGAGTTGGAGGATATCCCGGCCGGCGCAAGATTCACAGATCCCGAAATTGCTGCAAAAGTGGCAGCCGATACATCCATGGGTCTGGTTGCTGCGAGCCAAACGATTGGTCAATCCATCCGAGAAGATATTGGTGCTCTGTTCGCCAAATATCATGTGACCAAAATGGCTTTAGGCGTAAGAATTCTTCAAATGAACAAAGAAAAAGGATGGCTCATTCCCCCACCGCTTCAAGTCAAAAGACCGGATTCAGAGTAGATATAATCTGGCGATATCTGAGAATATGTCGCAGTGAACTTATGAGACAAAGCAGGAGAAGTTCCCTATCTCCTGTTTTGTCTTTTTTGTTATTTTACTGTTTAATTTCCAATGATCAGGTTAATAAGATTTTGAATTCATTCAGAAATTTATAACATTTTTATTGGAGGGAATCACATGTTTCGACATCAGCAAGAGTTGCAATTTGAAGTCAAAGTAGATCGTCCCGATCCCATGCTTGCACGTCAGGTTCAAGAAGTGTTGGGAGGACAATTTGGCGAAATGACAGTCATGATGCAGTACCTTTTTCAGGGATTCAATTGTCGAGGTGAAGAGAAATATAAAGATATGCTCATGGATATTGGCACCGAAGAAATTGGACATGTCGAGATGCTCTGTTCATTGATCAGCCAGTTGCTGGATGGTGCTTCTCCTGAGGCACAACAACAAGCCGCTGAGGATCCTGTGACAGCTGCAATTATGGGCGGTATCAATCCGCAACATCTGCTGGTCAGCGGTCTTGGTGGTTTGCCAACCAACTCAAACGGTGTTCCATGGAATGGTTCTTATATCGTGGCAAGTGGTAACTTGCTTGCAGACATGCGTTCTAATCTGCATGCCGAGAGTCAGGGTCGCCTTCAGGTAGCAAGACTGTACCATATGACAACAGATGAAGGCGTACGGGCTACTTTCCGTAAAATGTTAGCACGTGATCGTTATCACCAGTATCAATGGATGGCAGCTATTCAGGAACTGGAGGAAAAGAACGGAGTCGTTGTTCCAGCTTCTTTCCCTCCTGAAGCCGAGCAAGAATCTCAGCCGCAGGCCTATGAATTCTGGAATCTCTCCGAGGGAACTGAATCCGCCGAAGGTTTATGGGCTACAGGAAGTGCACCTGATGGAACCGGAGACTATGTATATATCTCCAATCCTGTTCCAAAGGGACAGATACATGAGCCCGTCATCCCTGCCACAGAACTTCACCATGACCTGGATATGAAATCAACAGATAAATAAAACATTAATTTCTATTTTTTTAAAATATTTTAAACAAATTCCGTTTATATGTTTTATATCAGGGTACTAACATAAAGAATAATCAATTCTTGGAGGTGCTTAATGATGGCAACTAAGGAACTTGCATTACATGAGAAACTCGAAGTACATGAACTGCTAACCCTCAAAACTTCGTGTGCCACCAAAGCTGTAACGATGCTGGAACTGGTAAAAGACGACAAACTAAAATCCTTAATTGAAGAAGATTTGGACAACTCTTCCAAAGTTATTGAAGAATTAAAATCCCTATTAAAATAAGGAGGTTGCTCTTATGACTACAACCAAAACAAAAGAAATGCTCGTTAAAGCCGTTGCTCCCATGGATGATATGGCCATTGCTACCGATATGCTTCTCTCTGCCAAGTCAGCCGTACGTACCTATGCGATAGCTCTTACCGAAACTGCAACCCCCCGAGTTCGGAAAGTTCTTAAGGCTCAATTGGATACTGCAATCGAAACCCACCAAAAGATCGCAGACTATATGATCAAGAATGAGATGTATCATCCCTATAGTATCGAAGAGCAAGTTGAACACGATTTGGAGAAATCAGACATGGCGTTAAAATTGTTGGATGATAACTAATGGTTAACCCTAAAAACGACTCAGTTTACGACTGGGTCGTTTTTTAGATTCCAGAGCATGTGGCATTCATATTTTAGGCTCGTTCATTTCGTTTTTCTGCATCCCTTTCTTTCTCAATAGGATGACAACCAATAGTAGTACGGGTAAATAGACCTGAAATACAGGAGAAGTATAATTTAACGTGAATCCTCGCCCTATCTCAATATGTTCTGTAAATGTCGGTGATAAAAAAGACAACCCATATAGAACAAGCCCTACTGGAAACACCCATTTCCTATAGTTCGCTCCCGTTACTCTTTCGAGTCCAATCACGGCTCCATGGAAAAATGCAGCCATTTTAATACCCAATCCGAGGAACAGGAGTAAAGTGAACAAGGCATCCATCCGTTCAAACACTTCAGTCAAACCGATCAATTGTACTGTCTCCAAAAGCGGGAGTGTACTATAGGTAGCAATCTGAGGACCCAAGACAAAAATGATAAGTTGATTAATAAATGTTAAAGCGAGAGCCGTTAGAGTATAGGCGATAATCACCACTCTATTAAGATTCCTGCCTTTGCGGGCATAGGGATAAAAGACCAGGAACAAGACAACCTGCCCAAATGGAAAGGATACGATCTCCGGAAAAGCAGCTTGGAAAATCGGCTTCCAGCCATTCTCCAACACGGGCAAGACTAGTTCTGGGTGAAAAAGACCTGTAGTGGGAATTAAGAAACTGATTAATGCATAGCCCAGCGCCATGAGCGGAAATAGAATCATACACATGAGAAACAGTACACGATATCCATATCGTACAGTGTTGGATACGACGACAATGGTGATCATGCTTATAATCCACATGGACGTTCTGTTCAGTAAGGTCAATTCAGTGACTTCACTGATGTCACGTAAATTTCGTGAAGCTTCATAAGCAAAATAACCTACAAATGAAAGGCTTACGATTGTCCCTAATATTTTCCCCATATAGCGGCGACACAGAAGAAACAAATCCAATTCAGGTTCCTGATGATGAATAGCCAGATGAAGGAGTAGTAACACCAAGCCACCAGTAGCCCCGGCGAGCATGGCTAACCATGCATCCTGTTTGGCATCTCCACCTATCAGAAACAAGGTTGTACTGCCAACTTCAAATAAGGAAAGACAAACAGCCAATTCAGATACGCGAAGCTCCCTAGCTAATTTCATGATTGAACCTCTCCTTGGTGTTAGTCTTTCTGTTCGCCAAGCAACTTGCTGAAAGAATCTTGAAGCAGACCTACTCGTTGCAGAGTTACGTTTACGTTTATGTTAATATCCATCTGTGCCAATTCACTAGACCAGTTGTCTTTTAGAATTTTCCACTCTTTGGGATGTCTTTGATGTATTTTGTTCGCGATCCCCAACAGATCGACATGAAGCCGCTGGTTCCCTCTCCACCCATTCAATATCTGTGCTTGGATGACTTGTTCAGCCTGTCGCTGCAATTCTTGAATGGTATGTGTACTAACTATTTCCTCTCCGTATGTGCTCTCATCCAGCTCAGCGTCGACCTTTGCATCTACCTGAACAGCATAATGAAGCCCCTTTTTCACAGGAATGATCTTAACTTTTGCTTTACGCACAAGAAAAGAGTTCACCTCACCCTTTGCGTCCGTATAGGTCAAGTTAGTCCAGTTCACCCTGTCTGTTAGCCAGGCGATACCCATACTTTCTTTTTGGTTCAGGACTCCGATCTTTTTGTCTTTGAGAAATACACTTAATCCTTGAAGTCTTAAATTCCCGGGTATTGATGTCTCCTTAAAAATATCAATTGAACTCTGTTTGTTATCGCCCTGTGTATCTGCTGTAACACCAGGAATTCCGGCGGATCCACTGTCTGAAGTGATCTTCAGACCAACCTCATGGATGTTCATCACGGGATAATACGACCCTTTTTCTTTATTCCGTTCCAAAATCTCGGATAAAGCACGCCCAGGCTGTTTCTCTGGAGGAATCAATTTTTCGAGGTACTCTCTTGCCTGACCATCTGCAATAATAAGCTTCGCAGATTCCCTGGAACCAATATTTCGATAATAGTGATCTATTATCTCCGCAATCCCGTATCTTGCCGCTTCCTCACCAATCAGAACGACATTGGTATGTGCAAAATATAATCTTTTGGGATTCTCTACGCTGCTTTGGGCAACAGCTTCCCGAATCGTTTTGCCTTCTGATGAAAATGTGTTCACGGGCGCTTGAGACCCACCAGACGACGATCCAATTGAACTGCTCGCTGGCGGTACAATAATCTGATAGGTAATGATCCACTTTCCATTTTTTCGATCAAATCCTGTTGCCGTTGTGATGCCCAGATCATTTAATTCTGTGTGATTTCCACAACCAGCAGTGATCAGTCCGACCATGAGTAATATTAATATGGACTGCAAGCGAATCATATAAATCGCTCCTTATTCGTTCTCAGCTTCATTAATACGGTCTACAATGTTATTCGAACCCGACGGGTATTGATGAGGGGCTTGTCTCGTCTTATTCATATTCGTCTTCTCATCAGGTCTCGTCTTCATAGCCCACCATGGTACTCTCAACCACAGATCTTTCATATTTGACTTGAAAAACGGACTGTATGGCATTAGGTAGTCAACGCCGAATGACTTCAACGATACCAGGTGCGCAAGCAATGGCACTGCTCCGGCCAATATACCGTATAACCCTAGCGTACCTGCCAGTAACATAAACGGGAAACGCAATAGCCTTACTGCTGTAGCCATACTGAAATAGGGTATAGCAAAATTCGCTATTGCTGTAAAGGAAACCACAATGACCATCGCGCCTGAGACCAATCCCGCCTCTACCGCAGCCTGTCCGATTACCAATGCACCAACAATGGAGATTGCAGGTCCAATGGCTCGCGGCATTCGCACTCCAGCTTCACGAATGACCTCGAACGTAATTTCCATAAGCAGGGCTTCAAGTAATGCCGGGAAAGGGACCCCTTCCCGTTGTGCGGCCAGGGTGACCAATAACGTTGTAGGTATCATCTCCTGCTGAAATGTGGTTAGTGCGATGAAAGTCGAAGGTAGCAACAAGGATACAAGGAAACAGATTAACCGTATAATCCGCAGAAAGGTAGAGATATCATAACGCTGATAATAATCCTCGGGCGTTTGAAAGAAATTAAAAAAAGTCACAGGTGCAATCAACGCAAATGGAGTACCATCTACCATAATGGCTACTTGACCATCCAATAGACTGCCTGCAACCGTATCTGGGCGCTCCGTGTTGATCATGGTCGGAAAAGGAGTAAGCGGTGCATCCTGAATAAATTCTTCTATGTAACCACTCTCGAGTATACTATCTGTGTTGATGGCATTAAGACGTTTGGTAACTTCTTCAATGACTTGTGGCTTGGCAATACCTTGGATGTAAGCCAGTGCAACCACTGTCTGGGTGTACTCTCCAATGGTATGCATCTGGAATTTCAAATCAGGAGTCCGTATTTTTCGTCGAACAAGGGTAATGTTGGTCGTAAGCTCCTCTGTGAATCCTTCCTTTGGCCCTCTGACCACCGTTTGGGACGTGGGTTCCTCCACAGATCTTCTGGCTCCTCCGGCGACCGGCACTGCCAGAACATTCTTTATACCATCAATAAGTATAACGACGTGGCCTGTTAACAAAGCCTCATAGATAAGTTGCGACGAATCTATATTTCGGATATTTCCGGAGGGTAAGATTCTTTTCACTAACACATCTCCCGGTTGATCTTCCGGTAGGTGATTCGTATTCATCCATTGAATGATATTGTCCATAAGTTCAACCAACAGCGTAGAATCTGTCAAGCCTTCCATGTAACATACAGCCAGGGCAGTGCCCTTCCCCTCTAACATAGGGAACTCACGAACTACAAAATCAGGACTATACTCAAATGCCTTGATAATACTGTTAAGTTTATCTTCTAGCGCAATATCCAGACTTTGAGAATGCTGTGTTCGTTTATTGAATGTTTCTCCTTTCTTTTGTGATGTGAAAATCTCCTTTATCCAACGCATAAGCACACAATCACCCCCTTTATTTTCGACTAATATGAATCAATTGTTCATAAAGTATACATCGACAAATAATCATGTCCTATAAAACCAATTTGAAGAATATGCTGTTACAGTATGGAAAGGAGGACAATCTTATTTATATACTGTTTGGATATGTTATCCTGGGTCTATCACTTTCAGCCCCTATTGGACCGATCAATGCTGCGCAATTGGACAAGGGTATTCGAGGTGGGTTTATGCCTGCCTGGTTTGTTGGACTAGGAGCCATCGCAGCTGATATCATTTACATGCTGCTGGTGTATTTCGGCATCGTACATCTGCTTGAACTTCCATTTGTAAGGGTATTCCTCTGGATGTTTGGTTGTTTTGTACTGATCTATACGGGTGTGGAGAGTATTAAAAATGCAGGAAACCTTGCCCCTTCTCAGATGAGAGGAGATGATTCGGAGCTTACCAAGTCATTTCTTCAAGGATTCCTGATGTCTCTGTTTAACCCTCTTTCCATCATGTTCTGGCTAGGAATTTACGGTTCTGTTCTGGCGAAGGCTGTAAATGATTCTCCTATGGATCAATTGTTGATTTATAGTGGAGCTATCATCTTTGGCGTACTTCTGTGGGATCTATTCATGGCGACTGCCGCGAGTTTTTTTCGCAAATATCTCACTACTAATGTGCTTAAGGGAATTGCTCTCATTTCCGGATTGTCTTTAGTCGGTTTTGGCTGTTACTTTGGATATAAAGCCATACAATTTCTCTTCTTTATTTGAGTTTGTTTTTTTTTCGTAGCCGAATACCCGTGATGTGATAACTGCTTATACCCGTAGAATACTGCTCATTTCCTTCATTTTCACCCTTCTCGGCGTTTGATGATGTTTTGGTCGCAGGCTTCTTCTTTCGAATCCTTTGTAGAATGACGTCACTAATGGCAATGAGAGAGACAAGCAATAAGCTAATATAGAACCCTGGTCTGCTGAGTGCATGAAAAAGCGTTCCTGTGACTGCAGTAGCGATTAACAATAAGCCGATCCAGCGTTTGAATCACATCGAACTTGCCTGATTTCAACAGTTTACCGGAGGATAATAAAATAAACGACCAGTTGTACAGAAGCATCAGTCCAGCTGCAGTCGTGATGTATTCATATACTTTGCCTGGGAGTAAGAGAGACATGATGATCGTACCAACTAACCCACAACCAATAAGGGACAATGCAAATAACGGATACTTCGTTTTCCACTTTCGAGAAAATAACTGCGGGGCGTCTCCCTCCTGAGCGAGGGTAATAATCATAGACGTCACCGCATAGAGGGAAGCTGTCATCGTTGAAAATCCGGCTACAATGAGCACCCCGTTGAACAAATGTGGAATAAAAGCAAGGTGGTCACTACTGAGCGCCAGTACAAATGGACTCTCCTTGGGATTGAATGCATTCAAAGGAACCATGATCAACGCCAGTCCAATGGATACAACATACACTGTGGATAGGGCAATGAGCATGACTTTTCCTGCCTTTGGAGCGTCCTCCGGTTTTTGAAGCCGATATGACATAATACCAAGCACTTCAATACCTCCATAGGCATAGAACGCAAAAAGAAACGCAGACCACAATCCAATTCCACCTTTTGGAAAAATTGCTACCATATCCAACGGTACTTTATGTTCATACTTGGTTCCCCCAATCCATCCTGCGAGAAGAGCGATGGCAAGCACCAAAAACATGATGATGGCTGCAATTTTAATGATAGCCAGTACATTTTCAACCCGGTCAAATCCTTTACTACCGAAGAATACAATACAAAGACCCACAATTCCGAATCCTGCAGCAAAGATCCAGAGCGGTACAGCCGGAAACCAGAACCTTGAGAAAATGGACAACGCGGTAAGCTGACTTCCCATAATTAGCAACTCCGAAAACCAATAGACCCATCCGCTGGCAAAGCCTGCCCAACTTCCAAAGGCCTTCTTAGCATACGAACGGAAGGACCCTTGTTCCGGATGGTCTGCTGTCATTCTCGCGAGCGCATCAAAAACTACATATGTACCCAAGGCCGCCAAGATATAGGCCAGCAGCACAGCTGGACCACCAATCGAGATCGCAAGGCTGGAACCCAGAAAATATCCTGTACCAATTGTTCCTGCTACACCTAGCAGACTTAGTTGCCACCATTTTAATTTCTTTTCTTCTGTAGCGTTAGTCGATGCTTTGCTCATGTTGTCATTCCTTTTCTGTATCATTTTAGGCCACTAAAGGTAGCCTTCCCAATTCACAGCGAATCATGTTCATAAATTATTCCTTATTGGAATTAAACTGGATGTGTTGAATATTTCTTGGGACCTCATCACATACTACACAAGTACATCAAAACACATAGGAGGTTTCACATATGAATCAGTTCTCTCAATCGCAGCAAATTACACAGTTGGCTCAACAACTTACGCAACAAACACAACAGGCTTCGATGCAATACCAACAACTACTTAGACAAGAACAAAGCAACGCTCAACAACTGGAGCAATTGGCACAACGTGAGCAACAAGCTGCACATATAATTCAGACCGCCCTGCAAGGTCATCAAACCGCCATCCAGCAATTACAACAAATCTCCAGTCTTGCACAACAACTTGCACACTCATCTTCACAGCACGTATCTTATTTGGAGCAGCCATATAACACTCCTAATATCTCAACGAATGGTCAATCTTTTGGTACGTATTCGAATCAAAACCGCCCGCAATAAAGCATCTTCATGTAACAAAAAAAGGAACCCAGCAATCGGGTTCCTTTTTTGTGTTTATTGCAAAAAAAAGAGACCACAAGTGTCTCTTTTTGGTTCGCTTGTTCATTCTCTATGCATTGAGATCATATATCCCCGGGCTATGCTCATTCGGAAGTTCAGGCATATAAGGAAGAGGATAACCTTGTGGCGGATCGATCACTTGCAGTTCCCCACCATTACGACTTGGTGTTTGACCACTGAAAATCTCAGCGATACGCGTATTGTCTAAACGGAAATTAAACTGCGCATTGTGGAAGCCCATATCTACATATTTCCGGCATTCTGGATATTTATTAATATCATAGTTGGGAATCGGAAATATTTTGCCCCAATTCACGCCCAGGGTCTCCAGTGCTTTGGCAAATGCATTTTGATGCGCATTATCACGAACAATCAGGAAACCCAGCGTTTCACGGAATGCTTTGTTAGTACTCATTTCATATATTCTTGATTTTTGCAACACACCCGTCGACTCCAACACAATATTATCAAGTAAGTTACTTACCAGATTCCCATGATCGTACACATAATTCCCAAGCCATGGATTACCTGCAGCATCAACAGGCAGTGAGCTCTGAGCTCCCATGATGTAATGATGCGGGTTGGCATGTTTAATCGCTTCATCCAATGGAGCACCGTCAACCCCTGCATCTCCTGCGCCTTCTGCACCGGCCCCCGTTAATAACTGATTAATGGTTTGTTGCACCAGTTCAATATGGCTTAATTCCTCAATAAATACACCACGGATCAGGTCTCTATACTGCGTAGCATTCCCCCGAAAATTACTGCTTTGAAAGAAGAATTGCATCATCGTCCGCATTTCGCCAAATTGGCCGCCAAGCGTCTCTTGCAATACTTTTGCTGCCGCGGGATCAGGCTTGTCTGGTACGATCATATTGATCAGGTCTTCACGATAAAAAAACATGCTTGTCCTCCATTCTCAATTAACTTACTATTCTAGTTTCTGTTACCTTCCTAATTTTATGTAAACAATCAGTTAACAATCTCTGGTATTGGCTCCTACCTCAAAAACAAATGGAAGTACATGATCTAGAATCACGCATTTTGTTAATGAATAGGGAAACAGAATATATTCTGTTTCCCCTTATCCACTTTTAATCCATTTCTTATGGCATATACGGCGGTACATCCGCTGAACTTCCTTTTCTTAGAACCTCAGGTGGGGTATCAAAAATATACGGCGGCGCTGGGGGAAGCTTAGGTGCAGGTGCCAAAGGTTGAGGATGCTGAACATATTGGAAAGTTCCTTGCCCATCCATACTTGGACCGTGAGCCCAGCGTCCGGTTGCACTCTCATCACCACGAGAGAAGTTAAAGAGAACGTACGCAACCTCTCTCTTCTCAAGTTCTTTCGGGAATGTGCTCGGTACAACAATTCCTTCTTTTTCTTCAAGTTCTCTTATCGCTGCAATCCACTGATTCTGATGCATGGTATCCCGAGCCAGCAACCACGACAACATGTCTTTCACACCACGGTCATTGGTCATTTCGTATAGTCTGGCAACTTGAAGTCTGCCTTGAGATTCTGCTGCTAGATTATGTCTGAAATCAGCCAATAAATTACCACTTGCTATTGTGTACTTGGCATTCCAAGGATACCCATTACTATCGGTTGGGGCTGCTCCAAGTCCGCTTACAATCGCGTGTTGTGGATTACTCCCACCGAGTATCGCATTAATAACTGGATCTTTGGCAGCTTCTTCTAATGTAGTCAATGGAGCATTGTCCAGCAATCGAGCGATCATCGTAGCCAACATCTCAACATGAGCGAGTTCTTCGGTTCCCGTATCCATAAGAAGGTCCTTATATTTCCCATCCCCACGGACATTCCAGCCTTGAAATAAATACTGCATGGCTACGGTAATTTCGCCAAATTGTCCGCCCAGTACTTCTTGTAATTTTCTTGCGAACACGGGGTCGGGTCGATCCGGCTTGGCATGATATTGCAACTCCTTGATATTAAAAAACAACACATCACCTCATCCGTTTTAGATAAGTGATATGTATGTGCAGTACATTGATTAATTGCATGTCTCATTAACAAAAATAAGTTGGACTGTCACCATTTTGCCCTTGGGTTATATCCTATAGATAAAGGAGGACTGTTCATGTCGTTATTGTTGTCATCTTCTGAGATTGAGAATGAGGAGTGCCCTCTCGAAGCCTGGAAGAGAGATGCTTACCATTTATTCTCTTCCAAAATGAGTGACCGGGAGGCTCGATTTCCCTGTATTCCGGCTACACAGGCTTTTGCCCTGGATCACCTCCGATACGGCTTTGTTTCTAATTTCGGGGACGAGTCTGCAGAACGCTATGTATCAGACATGCTCAAAGAATATGGAGATTCCGCTCGTTCATTCGGAGAATATTCTTCATTGATTTTATTTTTTGAAAAGGAAAAAGAGATCCGGGATGTATTGGCCTATGAAAAAGCCTTCTGGGATCTATTAATCCAGATCAGACGCTTGGACAACAAGCCTTGGCCAAAAGATATCCCAGAAGATCCAGAGCATCCCATGTGGGAGTTTTGTTACAATAACGAACGATATTTTGTCTATTGCGGGACGCCAGCCCATATATCACGACAAAGTCGCAACTTTCCTTATTTCATGTTAGCTCTAACACCGCGCTGGGTGCTCGATATATGGAACGCACAACCCCAGAGAGCTGCAGCGATTGCTCCGAGAATCCGCGCACGCTTGGCTGCCTACGATATCATACCGGCACATCCTGAATTAAAGCAATATGGATCACAAGACAATCTGGAGTATAAACAATATTTTTTGCGCGATGACGATACCGTTCCTTCCAAATGCCCGTTTCTTCAATCTCTTCAGCAGGACAAAATAAAGGAATAGCATAAGTCGATTCTAAAAATACTCTCCTCCGAATAAAAACTCTATACCACCCGTTTATAGGAGGAGAGCCATTTGCTCAAGCAACCGGACAAGCCCTATTCATTACGATGGAAGGGAAACAGGGATTGAGAAATGGGTTTATCCATGGCTGGGCGGTAGGACTGGGAGGCATGGCAGTTGATGCTGGTTTGATTCCTTTTTATACACTGCAGGTACCTTCCTGGGATATCTAATTTTCTGTTAATGAGAAGTAATTTGACTTTCACAGCGAAGGATGGCAGTTCATTTAGTCGAAGGGCGTGCTGAATCGTATCTAAAAGATTGGCAGTAACAGCGGTGGGCATTCTTTTCTATTGTGAATTTTTCATATGTTGAAATATTATATATATGACGAATCAGTTTTTAGTACCAATACAGTTGTCGTTCTCTCAAAATTAAAGTAGTATGCTTAAGATGAATTTGAACATTTTACGAAATGGTTAGAATGCTTACTGTTATGAATTTTTCATATGTTGAAAATATAAGGTCTATGCTAATAAAAAAGCTGCCTATAGGCAGCTTCGCAAAATTAAAATCCATTTGGCAAATGCAAAGAATCATGTCCGGCCAGTCCAGTCTGCTCCTGCGATTTCTTTCCATCGTGCTCTAATTTCATCATACAATTCCTGTGGAAGTGCGCCTTTAGCAATAAGGTCAGCATTTTGCTGCCAGCGATTTGGCTTGGCTGTTCCTACAATAGCCGTGTCTACGCCTTCGGTACTTAGCGTAAAACGCAGTGCTGTTTCCACCGCTGCCTGAGCATCTTCACCCAGGAAACCATAGTTAAGTTCACTTAAGCGTTTCCAGTAAATGAAGGGGTAAGCCTCTTCCGAAAGTGTTTCATACGTCCAGGCCGCATTGGCAATAGGTCTTTTGGCGATTACACCCATGTTTCTCTTTCTCGCCTCAGGCAAAGTCAGTTCAATCGCTTCCTGATCTGCGATATTTAGTGACGTCTCCAGGCTGTCAAATACTCCGGTCTGAATTGCATATAGCGCATCCGTTGTATCCCCGCTGTATCCGATAAATCTGGTTTTCCCTGCTTCCTTGGCACGCTGGAGCACTTCAATAACCGCTCCTTGTCGAAGTACTTCTTCTGAACAACTATGCAAATGGATAACATCCACATAGTCCGTTTTCAACCGTTTCAGGCTACGGTCAATCGTCTTCTCCAGTACTTTGGCATCCCAATCCGGACCTTCTATCCCGGCAGCATGTCCACATTTGGTGAACAAATAGTAATCATCACGCCGATGTGACAGCACCTCACCAATTAACTCCTCGCTGTCACCGTAACATTCTGCCGTGTCAATCACGTTTAATCCCGCATCCAAAGCACTATTCAGCAATGTCTCTACATCCGCTTTGGATACATTTTTGCCTATTTCCGCTCCGCCAAATCCAAGTGTACTTACGTTCATGCCCGTTTTTCCGTAAGTGCGCGTTTCCATGGTTATCTTCCTCCAAGTTCAGTGAATTGGGTCATTTAAAAACCATAGATGGACATTCCACCGTCAACCAATAACGTCTGACCCGTTATATACCCTGCTGCATCTGATGCAAGAAATACGACCGGCCCTACCACTTCTTCCAGTTCTCCCACTCGCTGAAGCGGTGTACGACTTACAATCTCCTGCAGATACTGGGGATCATCCAGCAGCTTTTCGGTCAGAGGTGTTCGGAAATACCATGGCCCTACTGAATTGACGCGGATTCCATACTTGCCCCATTCCAGTGCGAGCACTTTGGTCATATGAATTAACGCAGCTTTGGTCGCACCATATACAACCCCTGTCCGCAAAGCCGTATGACCGCCTACGGATGAAATGTTGATGATCTTCCCAGTCCCTCTTTCTTTCATATGCTGACCCGCCAACTGGGAAGCGACGAATGCCGACTTCAGATTCGTCTGCATGATGGTCTCCCACTGCTCGTCCGTAACTTCAAGTGCTGGTGTCCGGATGTTCATCCCTGCGTTATTCACCAGGATATCCAGACTGCCCATCTCGGAGATCGCCTCTCGAAACGTCCTTTCCAGTTGTTCTCTTGATGTCACATCCGCAGTCAGAGCGAGCGCTTTGCGTCCTGTCTGTTCATAGATGTAGGCAGCTGTTTCCTCAATTTCTTTCATCGTTCGGGATACAAGTACAACGTCACTGCCTGACTGGGCCAGTCCGATCGCAATTGCTTTTCCGATCCCTCTCCCCGCACCTGTCACCAGTGCTGTTTGTCCATCGAGATGGAATGTAGGTACATTCATGTTACTCACTCCTTCATCAGATTCTTTATTTCAGCATTCATGTAGAATGCTTTATATGTAAGTGAAGCCCCAATGGGAATCAGGTTACAAAATACTGGCTTGGATTGCCCAACTCCGGATGGAACTTCTCTCGAAAGCGTCCTCCCGTATAGTCTCCTATAATTTTTCGCCAGAACGCCTGGGCAATGACATTGTTACGAACCTGAGTCACTTTCCATCTCCCAGGAAAACGTTCAAACAATTCATATGCTGCCCGAGTGCCCACTCCACTGCGCCGATATTTTTGCATCACAAAAAATTCAGTCAAATAATAATCATTATCCCTACTTCCAGGCTCCAGCTTCTCCACCAGAGCAAATCCTGCAGGTGCTCCATCACTTGTAATCAAAAAAGGAAACTTACGGTTCTCCTCTGTCCAGAAGGCTTCCAGACCGGGATATTCCGGGAAAATACCGTTACTATCTACATCAATATTCAGATACTTGGTAAAATCATATAGATAAAATTGCATTAAATGCCGAATCACCTGACTTCGTTCCCGGGGAACCAGTTCTATTTGCATATTCATCCGGTTCACCTCCTCTGCTCTACGTATACTAATTACTTTAAAGGTTTACGCGCTGAAGGGCAAGGAAGCCCCCCGCTACCTTTTTCATACTTCAGTGAACAAGCTGTGAGCATGTAAATTATGGTACACTAGAGCATAGAATACTAGCACATTGAATAATAATTTCATATGTTTTTCACATGGAGGTGCCGAACTTGACCAACGTGCAAAAAGAGATCGATCGACGCAAGCTGGATGACAAACTACCTTCTATGCCTTGGTTCGTTCAGCAATTTATGGACTACAAGCTGCCTGATCTGTCCCCCTCTACCCTACTCGAATATGTAAGAGATTACGAAGCTTTCTTCGGTTGGTTGCGAGCAGAAGGGCTGTCCGAGGCAAGCTCTAATAAAGAAGTTACGTTGTCTGAACTGGAAGTCCTTCGCATGGATTCAGTTACTGCCTATCGGTTATTTCTCACAACCAAGCGAGAAGGAGCCAATTCGAGAATTACCGTCTCTCGCAAGCTCTCTTCCCTCCGCTCCCTTTTTCATTACCTGAGCCAGATTGCGGAAGATGAAGACTTCTACCCTCTGCTGAAACGGAATATTATGGCCAAAATTGAGATCAAGCGTACCCATAAACCCAAGGACACCGCTGCCAAACTCAAAGGTAAAATTCTCGAGGAAGAGGAACTTCTCGAATTTATTGGATACATTCTTGAAGGTTATGCTGTAGATATGGAGAAGAACAAGCAGGCGCTGTATTCCCATGAACTCAACAAAGAACGTGACGCCTGTATTGCCAGCCTGATTCTCAATTCAGGTTTACGGGTGTCGGAAGTCGTGAATCTAAACGTCGATGACCTCGATCTGAATAATAAGCTCTTATATGTCTATCGCAAAGGTAACAATGATGAAACGTACAAAACACCTGTTTATTTCAGGGAACAGGCCAAGGACGAACTCGCGACCTATATGAATCTGAGGCAATCACGTTACCGTACGCCCAAGCGGGAGAAGGGTCTGTTCATTGCATTGCGAAACGGAGATTCAGAAGGCAGCCGTATGACCAAAAGAGCGATCCAGGCCATGATTATGAAATACGCCAAACGCTTTGGCAAACCTTATCTGACCGTGCACAAATTACGCCATTCATTCGCAACTGACTATTATCTGCAAAATGATATCTATAAAACGAAGGAGCAGCTTGGACACGCTTCTACGGAAACGACCGAGATCTACGCTCACCTTACCGACAAAACGATGTCCGAAGCCATCGAACGTCGTACAGAAGACGGGATGTAACACTCCGAACGAACGAAAAGCAGCAAGCCGCATCAAGGATTTCGATCCGAGAAAGGTCTGCTGCTTTTTTAATGGATTCTTTAGGAGATGGTACGATATCTGTCGCCAAAGCAATAGTATATACTTTTAAGTTTACATAATATATATTACGTTTTCGCGCTAAGTCTATTATCCATATTAAGTACTTATTCACTCTTGACCATTTCAAACAATGATTGAGCTATGTCTTCCGGTTCATGAACCGAGTACCACGCTTTAGCCCTATTTACGATCCCCCGCTCCATAACTTGATCTGGAGGTAGCCATGAGATCACCCCCATTACCCCTTCAAGTCGGTCAATTAGGATCAGGTCTTTCTCTTCTCGAACCATCACGAATTTGGGATAAGAAGCCTCTTTGAATCCTTCAATAACAATCCAATCATACCCGGACAGATGGCTCAGCATATCCTCCAGCTTGGTTGCCTGTCGTTCCATAATTGATGTTCGTTTCTCCGACATGACAACGACCGCCGAGGCCCCTGCCTCCCCAAAAAGATACGAATCCGTTCCTTCCTGATCCATCTCGAAATGGTCGTGTCCATCATGCTTAATCGCTGCTACCTTAAGTCCCATAGAGGAAAAGTACCCGATTATCGCGGCAGTCATGGTCGTTTTGCCTGTGTTCTTGTAACCCACAATCTGTATGATATATGGTTTTTCCCCACTCATATTAGTCATCTATCAGCTACCTCACTTGACCTGAGGGCAGTTTGAGGATGCGCACTTGTTCACCTGCAGGAATACCTTTTTTCTCAGGTGGAATAACAATCAGACAATCACTGTCCTTAATGGTAATCATCACGCTGGATTCATCTACACGGGCAGCAGCGGGCCTCGCGTACACCATGCCGTTGCGGATTTCAGTGCGTCCACGTACGAATCGTGTAAAATTGTTTACTTTGGTGTAGCCTTCTTCCAAGATCGCAGTCCATTCTTCCAAATAAGGATGAGCATCCGCTTGCATGGAACGAATGGTAGGACGAACAAATAGACCAAAACCCACAAAACAAGCCCCCGGATTACCCGAAAGTGCAAAAAGCAGTTTGTCTTTGTACACAGCCGCTGTGGTTACACTGCCTGGTCGCATCGTCACTTTGTTAAACAACATCTCCACATGTTCCTCCAGCACAAGTTCTCCCATAATATCATAATCGCCGACGGATACACCGCCTGTGGTCACTACGATATCATTATCTTGAATGGCTTCTTCCAGTTTGGTCCTGGCTGTATTCACATCGTCTGCAATGGAACCGTACATCACCGGCTCTCCTCCCGCTTCTACGACCAATGAGCGCAGCATGTAACTGTTGCTGTTCCGTATCCGGCCCGGTTGCAGTTGCTCGTCTACATCAAGCAATTCCGTGCCTGTTGCGAATATCGCCACCTTAGGACGTTGAAATACGGGAACTTCTGCAATGCCAAAAGTAGCCAACACTGACTGCTCTCCTGCTCTAATGATCGTTCCTGCGTCAAGCAATTGCTGACCCTCCTGAACTTCCAGTCCAATGGGTGTGATGTTAGCACCAGACAGTATCTGGCGTTTCAATGCAATCCACTGTTCTCCGTTCTCTTCCTTGCTCTCGGTCATCTCCATCATGACGACAGCGTCCGCACCTTCTGGAACCTGTGCACCCGTCATGATGCGAGCTGTCGTACCTGATACAATGGTGTGGTCGGAGGTATATCCACAGGGGATTTCATCAATTACACGAAACCAGATTTGTTGCTCACTTGATGCATCTGTAGTATCTGTACTTATAATTGCAAAGCCATCCATACCCGATCTCCGGAAGAACGGATACGGGTGAGGTGCGTGAATAGTCTGCGCAAGTGTACGTCCATGGGCAGATTCAAGGCGAACTTTCTCTATGGGACCCGAAGTCACGCGTGCAGCTATTTTGGCTTGGGCATCCGGTACCTGTACAGCTGTACGATTGAACTTGGCAGTTGTCATATCATGTGAATGTGAGTTCAGTTTCAAAAGTGTTCTTACCTCCTAAGGACATCTTATCGTTTAAGAAAGTGTAGCCCGAAAGCAGCCCGATGACAAGTACATCGCTCACTGACTCCTGTCACAAGATCTTGTTTTCTTACGGAGCTAACATTCCAAAGCCTACATCCAAAATGAAAGCCAGTATATGTGCTTATAATATAAATGATACAAGGAGGCGTGAACCGTGAGTGACCAATGTGAATTATGTGGAAGAAAACCTGTAAACACGACCATCCATCATCTGACACCCAAAGAAATGGGCGGAACATTCCTGCCAACAGCCAGCCTGTGCATCCCCTGTCACAAACAGATTCATTCGCTATGTTCGCAAATCGTAAACCAAAAAGAACAGCTCCAAGGTAATGTGCCGGCAGAGGTGAATCCGCCTTCCCTTTTCACTGTTCTTAAATGAATGATGCGATTGGTAGCCATGCTTATGAGTGAATGCTTATTATCTTCGCCTCTTAATTCGGCCGCCGCCCACTCTGGTTTTTGGTTTTTTGTAGGATTTCTTAGGTGAATCAAACAACCCACCACTGCTCTTGTTGCGATCAATGGTTCCCTTGCTCTGATCTTTGTTCCGGTTGAATAATCCGCCGCCAGATCCCACGCTAGAATCTTTATCACTTCCGCGCCTTGTAATCGTACCTTTCCGATCCACAGTAATGGGTGGAGCAACCTTTTTGTCATTACTCGTTGGTGTGCGGTAAGATCCTGCACTCGGTTTATACGTATCTTTATTGGTATAACCCCGATATTTGCCATACCCCCGCCCGCCAAATGAATCGAATAGATTACCAATTAATGTGGCGGTCAGGTAACCTTGTAAAAAAGATGAATCGTAGTTCTGTCGAACATATTCCTTTGAGTCCACCTCAACCAAGGTATCCTCCGGCTTGTTCGGATCTTGTTGCAGGTGATAATAATCGTCCTGATACACCAGGAACATACGCTCCGTGTTCTCTGCCGAGATCTGATCCGGTTGCCTTTGCTCAGACAATTCCTGAGCCACTTCCGGAACCGTACGGTCCGAAGCCCGGTACACATAGGACGTTGAGTTACCACTGCCACTAACCGATTCAAGCGGATATGTGTCCTGAACAGAAGGCGCTCCGCACGCGGACAACAGAGACATCACAAGGCTGAGGACCAGCATTAATTTTAATCCATGTGCCAAGCGTTTTTTCATTGGAACCTCTCCTAGCTCGAACGAATCACTTTGATATCCGCAGGAAGAATGGACTCACCCTCATACAGTGTAAATCTTCTGTCTTGCCACTCCACACGAAGAAGCATATTATCATCAGACTGATACTGCCATACCAATTGTTCTCCAGCCTGGCCATAGGGAGTTCTGCCTGCCGTGGATACCATGCCCCCATATTCTTCCTCCAGATGATATGCACGGCCATCCAGATCGAGTAATGTAGGCACCTCATCAGGCGCATCAAGCCTGCCATCAATAGGTGTATATAAGGCATATCGCGTGATCTCCCGCTCTTCAATATGCAAATATCGAAAGGCGGTACCATCCTGCAGCGTAAGCACAACTGCATTTCGAGCCCGATTTTGTACCCGACCAACGACTTCATAAGTGACCAGAGAAACCTCACAGATATCACCAGGTGCAAGCTGTAGCATGGTTTTCTCTGCCTGCGGCGGTTCAGGTTTCGTTAGTATTCCTTTAATACGTTTCCATACACTCATGAGAATTACTCCTGTTCCTTATCTTATAAACAAGCTGCAATAATCAGTGCGCCTACGATATGTAAAGCGCCAGAGAACAACCCGTATCCTGTCTTTCCTTGCTGAATTCCGGTATCCAGATCCAAAGTGGCCCATTTGCGAATCATAAAGTGTACGACACTCTCCAGAATCAACAAAATGATAAAGGATACAACGGAGACCAACAGTGCTTCTCCTAGATGACCAGCCGTAGAAATGGACGTAGCGAGTACATACCCTTGCGCAAATAATTTCATCACCATACGTGTAGTAACTGCCATATTGCCAGCCTTAACTTCAGCAAAATCCTTATATTTCGTGAACAGTGAATCAACATACATCAAAACAAACAGCAAAATCGAACCAGAACCGGTCCAGACAAGCATCGCCAAAATGTTCAAATCCATTTACACAGCCCCCACATATCAACATGAACCGCATTTAAAAGCGAAGGAGAAACGCTCTTCTCCTCCGCTGGTTAACCCTGCTGACAACCAAGGTGTTAGTTCTTATTATCGTACTGTTTCATCAATGCTGCCAGTTCGTCTTCAACAGCCTGGTCTTTACCCAACTTCTCGAACTCTTCATCAAGCGACTTGCCTTTGGATGACATCTCGTTGCTTGCTTCAGCTTGAGCTTCCATTTGCATCATTTTCTCTTCCATACGCTTCAGGCCGGCACTTGCCGTATCCGAGCCAAATCCATTCAACGCTTTATTGATTTCCGTTTGGGCTTTTGCTGCATTGTAGCGGGCTACCAATGTTTCGCGTTTGTTCTTCATTTGAGTCAACTGCTTACGCATCTCGTCGAGCTTGCCACGCAGGTTATCTGCAGAAGCCTTGTTCTGATCATAGCTGGTTTTGTACTCAGCCATCTTCTCTTCGGCAACCTTTTTCTCTTCCAGAGCCCGGCGAGCCAGATCCAGGTTCTGAGCACGTGCCGCCGTGTGCGCCTGTTCTTCACGTTTCTTCACAAGAGCTTCCTGCTCTTCGAACAACTGCTTGAATTTCTTCTCAATGGCGATCTGTGCGGCTACTGCTTTCTCCGCATCCTCGAGATCCTCTTGCATGTCACGGATATATTGGTCCGTCATCTTGATTGGATCTTCTGCCTTGTCAATAATGGCGTTAACGTTAGACATTGTTAAATCACGCAATCGTTTGAAAATGGACATTATGGTACTCCTCCTAGTCGATATTACATCGTATATAATTATACATACGTAACAATCTACAACTCGTTTCAATTTTATTAAATAAAATCAAAACATGCGATTGCCCTTATGTCAGGAAGACTCTTTATCTTTGTTCAGATGATCCTCCATCAACCTCTCTGCAGTTTGCACGATTTCGTCGATCTGCATCCGTGTAATGGAATCAAAATGGATACCCATCATTACCGTAACGGTTACTTTCAGCTGCAGGGCAGCCTTTCGGGCAAGCCGCTCACAGAGCTCTTGTTCCTTATGACCCGGAATATGTACCGTAGTCCCACTAACCCGCTCATGATCCACATAGAACGTGGCTACAGCGCCAATATGCGCCTTTCCTCCGGTAACGAGAAAAACCTTATCCTCTCCTGCTTCAATCACCTGTAAACGTATCGATTTCAAATCATATGTACTCATAGTCATCCACCTATCCTTCTCTATATGTTATATATGGAGGAATTATGGCTTTCATGAGATGAATCGGCAATGAAAATTCTCACACTACGCATAACTTATGGATACCCCGGGCATACCAAGGAGAACGTCATTTTGGAAAAGGAGGCCGTTATTATGCGCGTACGCCTCATTATGCTGATGGTTCTCGTTATTTTTCTCGGAGGATATCATGCTCCAGTTTCATCTCGGGATGCTTCAAGCCCGCCAAGTGAGTCGGTATCAGGTTCAGATTCCGCGGAAGAAGAGCAACTGACATTGGGACAATTACGTCAAAAATATGCCGATACGTTCAAAACCAATGGTCCTTCAACCAAGCAGGTTGCCCTGACTTTTGATGATGTGCCCGATCCACGATTTACTCCGCAAGTGCTGGATGTATTGAAAAAATACAAAGTCAGAGCTACATTCTTCATCGTGGGTAGTCGTGCTGAGAAACATCCGGATTTGGTGAAACGCATGGTTAAGGAAGGACATATCGTTGGCAATCACAGCTATAATCATCCGGAATTCAGTAAGCTGTCGATGAATGCCTTTCGCAAACAAATTTTACATACCGGGGATATTATTCACCACCTCACGGGATATACCCCTAAAATGATACGGCCACCTTACGGAGACATTAATGAGGAACAGCTGAAATGGGCTGCCAGACAGCATTATAGCATTGTGAACTGGAATGTTGACTCCCTGGACTGGAAAGGCCTCTCCAAAGAAAAGGTGAAAGAAAATATCCTGTCTGCCGTGAAACCTGGTTCCATCGTTCTGCAGCATGCAGGAGGCGGTGTGGGCTCTAACCTGAACGGCACGATTGAGGCTTTGCCCGAAGTCATTGAGGAACTGCGTAACCGCGGATATGAACTCGTCACATTGGACGAAATGTTGGGATTGCCTAAGGCCAAAGATTAGGGTGTCCATGATCCGTAAAAGGAAATGATTGCGAATGTTAAAAGGGTGCCTGTTCAATCGCAAGTTAGCGACTGACAGACACCCTGTTTGAATTCATTAGATGTAGTTTGATGTCTACTTCAGAATGTAGAGCTCGATATCCTGAAAACCAAATTTGCTTACGGACTGCTTGCTACCAGGAATGAAGATATCAATCCGGTGACCCTTGATTGCACCGCCAACATCACGTGCTGTGGCTACAAAAGCCTGTTTGGGCAATCCCGGATGGCTGTGACCTGTGACCAATACTTTGGTTCCGAGTGGAATCACACTTGGATCAACTGCAATCGTACCCAGTTCAAGATCATTACCGAAGTAATCCACAGCACCCCATCCTCCATTTTCGGACGGATCTGCAGAGTATGCCGTTGCTTTCACATTGACTGCTTTACTGTAATCAAACGTTTTGCCCCAGGCTTGAACCACTTTGTTATCTGCGTTAACGTCCAAGCTTGCTGTGGTAACCGTCTTCGCTTGAGCCTTGCTTTCCGTAGCGGCAGCAGCAACTTTGTTTGCTTTGCCGGGGATTGTAATTTTCAAACCACCATAAATGTTGTAAGGTGAAATGTCGTTATTTGCTTTAACCAACGTGTTAAGTGCTACTCCATATTGTTTCGATAAGGTGTAGAAGGTATCTCCCTCTTTGGCCACATGAACTGAATCTGCGTGAGCCGGAACGGCTTGGATAAGCATTGCTGTTGTCAATAATGCTACTGCTGTTTTGGCTATACGTTTCTTGTTAATCATGGTCTTCCTCCCTCATTGTGCCTGCGAAGTTAGTTGTCGGATTCGGATGAGGAGCCCACCCTATAGGTTCTTCGTTACATCTGGAAACATTATGTACCCCTAATTCACCCCAAGCAGTGTGCTATCGATCTTCCCCTGCACAATCTGCATCGTTACATCCCCCGCACTCCCTGTCCGGAAGTTTCGGCAGAGTTCAATATATCACAATTTTGTAACCTGAACTTGTAGTAATTCTTACCAAATGATTTTCAGCGCATCATCATCTGTAAGAATACTGGATAATCACGAAATGGCAGATGCATCGATTCCTTAAGATTAAGTTACAGAAAAGTTACTTTTCGACTCTATTAATGTTTATTACGCATAAAAAATAGCGTTACCGACATAAAGTCAGCAACGCTATTTGATCTGTGAATTTAGAGTACCTTAGCAAGAAAATCACGTGTCCGTGGATTTTTGGGTGCTCCGAACACCTCATCTGGTGTTCCTTCTTCCACAATAACCCCGCCATCCATGAACAAGATCCGGTCTCCCACTTCACGTGCAAAACCCATCTCATGCGTCACGATGACCATGGTCATCCCGCCTTCTGCAAGACGTTTCATGACATCGAGTACTTCACCGACCATCTCGGGGTCGAGAGCCGAAGTTGGCTCGTCAAACAGCATTACATGCGGCTGCATGGCCAATGCTCTTGCAATGGCGATCCGCTGCTTCTGTCCACCGGACAGCTGATTCGGGAATGTATCTTTTTTATCGTACAAGCCCACAGTGTTAAGCAGATCAGCAGCAATTTTCTCCGCTTCCTGCGTGGATTGCTTCTTCACTTTAATTGGAGCAATCGTAATGTTTTGCTGTACCGTTTTGTGTGGGAACAGGTTGAAATGCTGGAACACCATCCCCATTTTTTCACGAGTCGCATTGATGTTGTGCTTCGGATCGGTGATTGACACGCCTTCAAAATCTATCTCTCCCGAGGTAGGCTGTTCCAGCAGGTTCAGACAACGCAAGAATGTACTTTTACCCGAACCGGAAGGACCGATAACCACGACAACCTCGCCTTTGCCAATCGTCACGTTAATGCCCTTAAGCACATCGTTATTTCCATAAGATTTGTGTAATTGTCTAACGTCTATCACTTGCACTCAACTTCCTTTCCAGTCGTCCCAGCAGCTTGGACAAAATGAACGTCAATACAAAGTAAATGGCTGCCGCAATGAGAAACGGACTCAATCCTTGATACGTAATGTTTTTGACCACACTTGCCTGATACATAATGTCCACCATACCGATAACAGAGATAATGGAGGATTCCTTGATGATCGTTATGAATTCATTACCAATTGCCGGCAATACGGCCTTGAAAGCCTGTGGCAATATGATGTAACGCATGGCTGCACCTCTGCCCATTCCGAGGGAGCGAGCTGCTTCCAACTGGCCACGATCCACCCCTTGAATACCTGCACGGAAAATTTCCGCAAGATAGGCACCACTATTGATGGAAAGTGTGATAATCCCCGCTTGAAGGGGACTAAAATTAATACCAAATGTCAGGGCCAATCCATAGTAGATAATCATCAATTGCACTAGCATCGGAGTACCCCGAATAACTTCGACATACGCTGTTCCAATCCAACGTAGAATGGCTACATCATGTAGACGGAACAAACAGATGATCAGTCCGATGATCACCCCAAATATTACACCAAGTGCAGATAACAGGAGCGTGTATCCTACACCTGTTGCATAGAAGCTCTTGTATTGCCAGAACACTTCAAATATATTTTGTGATTTGTTCACTTTATCAGCCATCAGGAGACTGGCGTCTGTGACCATTTGTTCGATCTTATTTTCACTTTTCAATCGCTCGAGCGTTCCATTGACCGCACTTAGCAACTCTGTATTCCCTTTACGGATTCCAATTGCTGCTTCTACCTGTTCTTCATCAGGAACAGCAGGAGCAAGTGCAATCACATCATCCAGATATCCCGCAGCAACGGTATCTTCAACGATTGCTGCATTTATACGATTCGTTTGCAACTGCAACACAATATCAGAAATTTTATCGAGCGCAGTAAGCTTCGCTCCTGGGATATTCTGTCCAATCGTCTCTTGAATGGAACCCTTCTGCACCCCTATTTTTTCATTCTCCAGTTCTGCCATCGTCGGATATTTGTCTTTATCCGCACTGCGAACCATGATTACTTGTTTGGACTTGTAATAGGTGTCGGAAAAATCAATACTTTGCTTCCGTTCATCGGTTGGTGTCATTCCCGAGATGACCAGATCCACACGACCGCTCTGCAATGCAGGCAGGAGTCCGTCGAAGCCCATATCTTCAATGACAAGCTCAGCGCCAAGGTCTTTGGCAATTTCTTTGGCAATGGCAATATCAAAACCAACGATTTGATCTTTGCCATCGATCACTTTATGGAATTCATAGGGTGCAAAATCGGCACTTGTACCGAGCACCAGCTTTTTACTGCTTGAATTGTCTGTAGTCCCACTTGCAAGTGCCACAGGAACGGCAGTCGTCAGCAGAACGACAAAGGTCAACAGCATCATAGTGTAACGACTTATCAATTTCAACCTTGTTCTCTCCCCTTACAATACTTTGTATGCTTCTCATGTTGATGACTGAGTCATTATAAAGTACAATGCATGATTATGCAATGTATTTTGACATTACAAATCTTGACTTGTTTCTGAAAAAATGAAGCAAACATGATATAATCAATGAATTATTTTCATTTTTGCATAAGGAGTTTACTAATGACATCTAACAAATCACAGATCCTGACGGTTATTGATCAATATGCTTCCCGTTTTAAAGCCATTTCATCATATATCGGTGCCAATCCCGAACTGGGGAATGAAGAGTATCTTGCTTCTGCCCGTCTAAAAGAAGAACTGGTCTATCACGGCTTCACTGTAGAGGCTCCAATCCTTGGACTGGACACAGCCTTTATTGGAACCTATTCAGCCGCCAAACCCGGTCCTACCATCGCATTACTGTGTGAGTATGACGCGTTGCCGGAGATCGGTCATGCTTGTGGTCACCATCTGATCTGTATGATGAGTCTTGGGGCTGCTGTTGGGCTAAAATCCATTCTGGATGAAGTAGGCGGAACCATTAAAGTGTTTGGTACACCCGCTGAGGAGACCCGTGGTGCCAAAGTTCCTATGGCTGAAGCAGGCTTGTTCGATGACTGCGATGTCGCTCTGATGGCGCATCCATATTATGCCTATGAAAAGTCAGGCAGCTCGCTGGCTATTGATGCTGTCCAATTTGAATTCCATGGCAAATCCTCACATGCTGCTGCAAGTCCGCATGAAGGCATTAATGCACTGGATGCCGTCATTCAAACGTTCAATGGAATCAATGCATTCCGGCAACAAGTGAAAAGCACCGTTCGTATCCATGGTGTGATCAACAACGGGGGTCAAGCGGCAAACATCATTCCTGACTATGCTTCCGCGCAATTTTATGTACGTGCCGCAACCAGAAAAGAGCTGAATATCCTCACGGAACGTGTGATTCAGATCGCTGAAGGCTCTGCTCTCCAGACAGGCTGCAAGCTGGTAACGTCCAACTATGAGACGTCCTATGATGAGATGGTCACCAATGAAGCATTCTCAGCTGCGTTTAGTCAAAATCTGATGGAACTCGGCATCCCGCAAGAAGAGATTGTCAGTGGCAACGATCATGGCTCCATGGACATCGGTAACGTTTCCCTGAAATGTCCTGCAATCCATCCTTATATTCGTGTTGTAGACGAGGTGCACACACTACACTCCATAGCCTTCCGTGATCTTGCACTCCAAGAGCGCGCTCTGGACGGGATGATTCTGGGAGCCAAGGCACTCGCTACAACAGCCTATGACGTTCTGAGCCAACCTGAACTGCTTCAATCCATACGTACAGAGTTTGAACAAGTTATTCGTTAACATCCGCTTCAGCATATTGCACAGGGGTACCCAGACAGGCTTAATTTTCAAGCTTGTTCCGGGTACCCCTTTTCGTAACAATCTGTAAGTATATCCAGTTAGAAGCTGGATATGCTTTGAAAGAAAGCCTTGAAAACATTGAAAATAATACATTTTATTACAGTAAATATGGTTCATTTGCTGGCTAACTTGGTTATATATTGTTATAATTTATCCATATTCAGGAGGTGCTGTCATGCTGCTCGAAGCTATGTATCATGTCCCTCGTGACAAGTGGGCTTATGCCTACAACTCGTCTACCATACATCTGCGCGTACGAACCAAGCGCAATGATGTGCAATATGTGACTGCACTGACCGGAGATAAGTACAATTGGAACGGAACCTACAAGGAAATTCAACTGGAGAAGGCTGCTTCCGATCGCATGTTTGATTATTGGGAGGCTGCCGTCAAGCCACAATTCAAACGTCTCACCTATATATTTCGGATAACTGCCGGTTCAGAGGATGTGTTTCTTGCGGATAACGGAATTCATTATGAGCCCCCCTATCCCACCGGAGGATACTATGAGTTCTCTTACATACACGAAATTGACGTGTTTAAGGTGCCCGAGTGGGCCAAAGAAGCTGTCTTTTATCAGATCATGACTGAACGGTTTGCTAATGGAGATCCCACGCTAAATCCACAAGAAACCCATGACTGGGGTGGCAAACCTGAGTTGGACAATTATTTTGGTGGAGATCTGCAGGGTGTACTGGATCATCTGTATGACTTGACTGAACTTGGCGTAAACGCCATTTACTTTACCCCGTTATTCCAGGCCAATTCCTACCATAAATATGACACCATTGACTATAAAAAAGTCGACCCCCATTTCGGTGATAACGCCATGCTACGAAAAGTGACAGAAGAATGCCATCGCCTTGGTATTCGTGTTATGCTGGACGCCGTATTTAACCATTGCAGCGAAGACTTTCCCCCTTTTCAGCACGTACTCCAACATGGAAAAAACTCAAAGTATGCGGATTGGTTCCACATCAATGAATATCCGGTTCAAATTAAGGACGGTATACCTACCTACGATACGTTTGGGTTCTATGGCAACATGCCCAAATTCAATACAGCCAACCCAGAGGTTAAGGCATATCTACTCGATGTGGCTGAGTACTGGATCAAGGAAATCAAGCTGGATGGATGGCGACTGGATGTAGCGAATGAAGTGGACAACCATTTCTGGCGTGATTTCCGCAAGGTTGTTAAGGCAGCGAATCCCGAAGCTTATATTGTGGGTGAAGTATGGAGCGATTCCTTGACCTGGCTTATGGGAGATCAATTCGATTCCGTCATGAATTATCCATTTGCCGACAAAGTACTTCAGTTCTTCTGCGGGTCGATGGATGGTTATAATTTTGCCAATGAGATGGGTTCATTGATTATGCGCTATCCGCAACAAACCAACGAAGTAATCTTCAATATGCTCTGCAGCCACGATACCCCTCGCCTGCTCACCCGGTTAGGAGAAGACAAACGCCGACTAAAGTTGTCGGTTGTATTTCTCTTCACCTATATCGGCACACCTTGTATCTTCTATGGAGATGAGGTTGGAATTAGTGGTGGTGCTGACCCGGATTGCCGAAAATGCATGGAATGGGACCCTGCTAAACAAGACAGAGAACTCTACGATTTCTATCGTCTGATGATCGATTTACGCAAAAGCAATGAAGCCCTGCGCAAAGGACGCTTCCGTTTCCTCAAAGCTGATCATAACGATCCCTGTATCGTGTACGAACGTGTAGATGACAACCTCCACTTTACGGTATGGATGAATAATACATCTCAAGATCGTACGCTCTCTCACCCCATGGAAACAAAAGACTGGAAGGATGCTTTAACTGAAGAGTCAGTGTATCCAACCGATGGCATGATGAATGTTAAGCTTGATCCTTACGGGTACCGCATTTTGTACAGGCAGCTTGATCCGGCGAACATTCATTTTAAAGTCTAAGTCAAAACATGCTCATAACATGCTCATAACAAAAGAAAACACTTCTACCGCCTCAGATGAATGCAGTACGATTATTCTGAAGTTTCGGAGTGTTTTTTTATTGCGTAAAAAAGCCACAGCATCATATGCTGTGGCTCATTGATAACTGCATCAATTTACAGGTTCGAGTGTGATTCGACGATAAATATCCATATATTCCTCAGCAGAGACATTCCAGCTGTATTCTCCGCTCATTGCATTTTTCACAATCTTCTTCCAGTGTTCTGGCTGTTTGTAGATCTCCTCCGCACGTCGAATGGTATTCATCATGTCATGCGCGTTAAAGCATGTGAATGAGAAGCCATTCCCTTCTCCGGTAAACTCGTTATATGCCTGCACAGTATCGTTCAGACCACCTGTTTCTCTTACGAGAGGCACACTGCCGTACCGCAGGGCCAGCAACTGACTAATGCCACATGGCTCGAACCTGGATGGCATCAGGAAGATATCACTGCCTGCATAGAACCGACGGGATAACCCGTCGTTGAACTTGATCTGAGCAGACATTTTGAGTGGATAACGATTTGCCGCTTCACGGAACCAGTGTTCATAGGCCTGCTCACCAGTTCCAAGTACGGCGAACTGTATGTCATCATAATACAACAATTCATCCAGGATGCGGCAGACCAGATCAAGTCCTTTGGAATCAACTAGCCTTGTGACCATAACCATAAGAGGTGCATCTGGTCGAACAGGCAATCCAAGTTCCTTTTGCAACTCGATTTTGTTTTCCGTTTTCTTGGACAGACTCGTTCTGTATTTCACGGGGATCTTGGTGTCTGTAGCCGGGTTGTAGCTCTTGGTATCAATGCCATTTACAATCCCGCTAAATCGATCTCCAAGTGAACTGAGCAGTCCATCAAGGCCATATCCATAATAAGATGTTTTCACTTCCTGTGCGTAAGTTGGACTAACGGTTGTCACATGGTCAGCGTACACAATTCCAGCTTTGAGGAAATTGACATTACCGTAATACTCGGCTCCATCCACGGTGAAATATCGATCGTCCAGCTCCAGGATTTCACTAAATAACTGATGCGGGAATACCCCTTGATACAACAAGTTATGTATGGTGAATACCGTTCGCATATCACTGTAGAATGAATCGTGTCTGTAGTGTGCTTCGAGCAGCAAAGGAATCATCCCTGCATGCCAGTCATGACTGTGCAGCACGTCCGGCTTGAACTCAATCTGTGGCAGCACTTCGAGAACCGCACGGTTGAAGAAGGCGAACCGCTCACCATCATCCATATATCCGTACACCCCGTCACGCCCAAAATAATACTCATTATCCACAAAATATACTGGTATTCCATCATAAATCAGCATTTCTATTCCACAATAGGGTCTACGCCAGCCCAGAGGCACATCCGTTGTAACGACGGGCTGTAACGCGTCTTTATACTCATCGGGAATCCCCTTGTATTTAGGCATAATCACCCGCACGTCTGCCCCGCTCTTCTTCAATGCAAGCGGGAGAGCACCGATTACGTCAGCAAGGCCTCCTGTTTTGATAAATGGATGTACTTCAGCAGCAGCAAATAGAATATTCATGCCTTTGTCCTCCTCTTCGGTTTGAGCGTATTACTTTCATTCTTATTCTTCTTTTTTGAACTGACGGAAGTTATACTCGCAGGCGATTCATCCGTTTTCCGACGCGTGTTCTTTTTTAGAATCACGATGCTCAGCGGAGGCAAAACCAATTCGAGACTATGCGGATGCCCATGAAAAGGAATCTTTTCGGTAGGTAGCTGCATATCATTAGTAATGCCTGAACCGCCGTAAACGGAATGGTCACTGTTCAGAACTTCGGTATACATACCGGGACGCATGACACCAATTCGGTAACGCTCCCGCTTGACCGGCTGAAAGTTAATGAGCACAAGGAGTGTATCCGCAGGTTTTTTTCCTTTGCGTACATATGAAATGACACTCTGGTCCTGATCATCCGGAGTGATCCATTCATAACCGTCCAAGGAATGATCAAGCTCCCACAAAGCTTTTTCGCTCAAGTACAGGTTCGACAGTTCACGCTCAAACTTATGCAAATTGCGGTGACTGTCATAGTCCAGCAAGAACCAATCCAGTTGATCCTCATCCTTCCATTCGATGAACTGGCCAAAGTCTCCACCCATAAACAACAGTTTTTTCCCTGGGAAAGTCATAAAATAGCCCAGAAAAGCACGCATGCCGGCAAATTTCTGTTCATAGGTTCCTGGCATCTTGTCAAGGAGTGACTTTTTGCCATGAACAACCTCGTCATGAGACAGAGGTAGCACATAATTTTCAGAAAAGGAGTATACGACCGGGAAAGTCAGCAAATGATGTTTGGAAGGACGCTCATGAAAATCAGATTCCATGTAATCAAGCGTATCGTTCATCCAGCCCATGTTCCATTTGTAATTGAAACCCAGACCGCCTTCATCTACAGGTAACGTTACCATTGGCCATGCACTGGATTCTTCAGCCATCATCAATGCATAAGGGAAATACTTGAACACCGTCTCATTCAGTTGCTGTAAAAAGGCTACAGCTTCCTTGTTCTCAAGACCTCCTTCATCATTGGTTCGGTATTGTCCTGGCTGTTTCTCAAAATCAAGCCGAAGCATACTCGTAACCGCATCAACACGGAGTCCGTCAAAATGATACATCTCCATCCAATACAATGCGTTGGATATCAGAAATGAACGAATCTCAGGTTTCGAGTAGTCAAAGCTAAGTGTACCCCAGCCTGGCTTCTCTGCTAACATCGGGTCTGCATACTCATACAAAGGCGTACCATCAAACATACGCAACCCATGAGCGTCTTTGGCAAAATGCGCTGGCACCCAATCCAGCAGAACACCAATTCCAGCCTGATGTAGTGTATCCACCAGATACATCAGATCTTTAGGCTGTCCGTAACGGCTTGTTGGTGCATAAAATCCAGTGTTTTGGTATCCCCACGAAAGGTCATAGGGATGCTCACTTAGAGGCATCATCTCAACATGGGTATATTTCATTTCTAATAAGTAAGGAACGAGCAAGTCAGCCATCTCGCGGTAACTATAAAGGCTGCCATCTTCTTTGCGCTTCCAGGTCCCCATATGCATTTCATAAATATGTAGAGGTTTGTTATACAGCCCACGCTGTTTGCGTCTCCAGGCTCCATCATTCCATTTGTAACCTTCGATTGAACTGGTGACAGAGGCTGTCTGAGGTCGAACCTCCGCATGAAACGCATAAGGGTCCGCTTTGAGCAATTCTGTTCCATCTTCCGTTAATATACGGAACTTGTATAAAGTTCCTTCACTAATTTCCGGAAAAAAACGACTCCAAAATCCTGATTCGGGTATCTTATATAAAGGTTCTTTTTCGCCTTTCCATCCATTACGGTCCAGAGCCAATCCTACTTCTGCGGCATTTGGTGCCCACACGGTAAAGCGATACCCCTGACGGCCATCGCAGATCTCAGGCTGTGCGCCCAAAATTCGATAACTGTGATGAAGGTTGCCTTCATGAAATAAATAAATATGCTCCGGCGATATGTCCGGGTGTGCCAACGGTTGAATGGCCAAGAGATCACCTTCTTCTCAAGAAAATAGATATAACAGTAACCATTACCCCATTCTAGCCAAGTTGAAAAGAAAAATGCGGTGCGTTAGAAAATGTTGTATTTTTTCTGAATTTTTACAGTAACAATCGTTTCATCTGCTCTACTTTGCGTTAATGATGTACTACAATGCACAATATTTTGGGAGGGAAACGATTATGTTTAATAAAGATTGCATCGCTATGCTGTTGGCGGGAGGAGAAGGGAAGCGATTAGCCCCTTTAACCTCAAGTGTCGCAAAACCCGCTGTACCGTTTGGCGGGCATTACCGGATCATCGATTTTCCTCTCAGTAACTGCGTAAACTCAGGGATCGATACTGTAGGAGTATTAACGCAGTACCAAGCGGAATCTTTGCATGATCACATTGGTCAAGGAGAACCATGGGGACATGGTAACTCAAGTCAGCCAGGAATTTCCTTACTTCCATCTTATCATACAGGAAATGACGAATACTTGGGAACGGCGGATGCTATTTATAAAAATATTGACTATATTGATCAGCAAAACCCCGAAAATGTTCTAATTTTGTCGGGTGATCATATTTATCATATGAATTATCGCGAAATGTTGGAGGCTCATCAGGCCAACAATGCCGCAGCAACCATTTCGGTGATGGAAGTTCCATGGGATGAAGCACATCGCTTCGGAATTATGGCTGCTGATGCTAATTTGCGTGTAACCGAGTTTGCCGAGAAACCGACTGAACCAAAAAGCAATCTGGCTTCAATGGGTATCTACATGTTCAAATGGGAGTATTTGAAGCGCCATCTCTTGGAAGATGCAGCAAACCCTGAATCCAGCCATGACTTCGGTAAAGACGTTATTCCTCAAATGTTAAACGAGAACAATCCCCTCTACGTCTATAACTTTAATGGTTATTGGAAAGACGTAGGTACGGTTAAAAGCCTTTGGGATGCACATATGGATCTGTTGCACAACGATGAAGACTGGAGTCTTCAAAAAGAAAACTGGCCTATGTTTACCCGCGACTGGCGGTCAAAGCCAAATGCTTACAAAGCTAGACATACGAAGATTGAACATGTGGCTTCCATGATTCACGACTCTTGTGCCATTGAAGGTCGCGCCGAACGTTCTGTGATCTTCTGCGGTGCTGAAGTAGGTAAGGGTTCAGAGGTAAAAGACAGTGTTGTTATGCCGAACGCACGCGTAGGTCGTGGTGTTCACATCGAACGCGCCATCATTGGTGAAGGTGCGATAATTAAAGACGGTGCAATCGTTAAAGGTACGGCAGATGAAATTGTTGTTGTTGGTCCTAACGAGATTGTCTCTGCCAAGCCGGCTGTCCGTTCACAACCTGTTCGTATGTTGAAAGAAGTATATGAGAAAAGTGGGCGCTTGCGCGCTGGTGAACTTTCTTCATAATAATGTGCAAAAAAAGGCGAACCTTAGTGGCTCGCCTTTTTGGGTCTTATACAAACTTAAGACTTTTCTGGATCCAATTTTACATCGGTTGCTGCTCTCTCTTCTTTTACTTCAGTATCACCAGGCTGCGTTACAGATTCCTCTGTACCCATCTCCTCAGCCACAGCCGGTAACGTGACCGTAACTGTTGTACCAGAGCCGAGTTCACTCTGCATTGTAATGGTTCCCTCATGAAGTTCTACCAGTTCCTGCGTAATCGCAAGCCCCAGTCCAGTTCCCCCATTTTGATGATTCACCTGGAAGAAGCGGTCCCGTACTTTGATTAGATGTTCCTCACTTATTCCGATACCGGTGTCCTGAACAGCTGCAATGATCTGACCATTCTCCTCTTTGACGGACAAGAAGATCCATGAATTCTCATGGGAAAATTTGATTGCATTATCCACAACGTTCAAGAAGACTTGTTTCAGTCTGTTCCCGTCTCCATGGACATTATATGCACGAGTCTCATCCGTTTCCAACTTGAGATGAACCTGTTTTTGTTCCGCTTTGGCCCAGACATTCAACATCGTTTCCTGCACAATTTCACGTATGTTGACGGTTCCTTTGACCAGCTTCATCTGATTCTGCTGTAATTTGGAGAAATCCAGCATCTCCTCAACAAGTCCAATCAGTCGTTCCGTTTCCTTGGAGATAATGCCCATTCCGATGCGGGTTTCTTCCGGATCATAACCGCCTGAATCCAGTGTCTCACTCCAACCCTTGATACTGGTGAGAGGTGTTCTTAATTCATGTGAGATCGAAGAGATAAAATCATCCTTGATCTGATTACTACGCACGATTTCATGTGCCATGAAGTTAAGCGTCGATGCCAATTCGCCCAGTTCGTGCTTATAGTTTCCTTTAACCCTGACATCCAGCCGTCCTCTGGCCATCTGAGCAGATACTGCAGTGATGTTGTTGATTGGACGCACGATGGAATTCGCCATACCGATACTGATAATCAGAACAATCGCAAGCACGGCAACACCGACCGCAGCGGCAAGTAGTCCCATATTTAACAGCTTTGAATTCACATCTTCAAGTGATGTCAGATATCGAATAACATAAGTATTTTCGCCGCCTAGATCAAACTTGTGTGAAACGGCCATGACGGATTCTCCAGTACCTGGTTGTCTTCCAATCCAGCGTCCCATATCCCCGTTCAAAGCCTGCATAATATCACTGGTTTGCAGCACAGCACGGTCAGATTCAAAAGCAGTCGAACTCGCCAATACGCGCCCGTTCAGATCCAAAATTTCAAGTTCAGTATTGGACAATGCCAAGTTCACAATGAGTCTCGACAGATTATTGCCATCCTCCGTGGTATTTTCACGGGCAATCGGCTCGAAAAAGTCCTTTGAATTAGAAATGTGGGTACTAATCGTATTGTAGATACTTTCATAATAATACCTTTGTACTGCCAACATAAATACGAATTCGACCAACAGCAGAGCGAGAAAAACTACAAAGAAATAATGTAGTACGATCTGCCGAGTAATGCCTTTTTTAATCATTGCTCCCGGCCCTTCCATTTGTACCCGTGACCCCATACAGTTTGCAGGTATTCGGGCTCGGAAGGATTGTTCTCAATTTTCTGACGCAGACGACGAATGTTTACATCCACAATTTTTGGATCACCCATGTACTCTTTTCCCCATACGTGATCTAACAAGACATCGCGGCTGAGCGGTGTATTTTCTTTTTCCAGGAAAAACTGAATCAGGGAAAATTCCGTTGGAGTTAATTCTATAGCTTCATTCTGTTTTTTGAATTGCTTCGAGATCAGATCCAGTGAAAATGGTCCCGACTGGAACGTAACCTTTGCCGCGGTTTCCCGGTGCACATTCACTCGACGCAATAAAGACTGAATACGAGCAATCAGCTCTGTAGGGCTGAAAGGCTTGCTTACGTGATCATCTGCACCAACGGAAAGTGCATACACTTTATCCTGTTCCTGAACTTTCGCGGTCAAGAAGATGATACCCAAGCGTTCATTGGTCTCACGGATCCGTCTACACACCTCGAATCCATCAATACCAGGTACCATGACATCTAGCAGAGCCAGATCAATATCCGGTACCGTTTGCAGTATGCGTAGCGCTTCATGGCCATCACCCGCTTCAAGCACTTCGAATCCGTTTCTCTTTAAATTGATCACTATAAAACTGCGGATGGATTCTTCATCCTCAAGAATAAGTACTTTACTCATTAAGTTCTCCCTTTCTATTCAGCTGAGAAGTATTTCCTAGCGCATCTTTACCCGCCTCTGATTGTGCTACCCTTGAAGCAATAACCCGATCTTTGGTTCGTGTAATTTCCTTCCAGCTTTTACCCTTCTCCTGTTCCCACTGGGAAAGGGTGAAATATTTAATCTCTGCCACGGTTTCGTCAGTTTCAATCATTTTAAATCGAATATATTTTTCCTTTTCCGATTTGGTATCAATAGTGATCTTACCGTACCACTCTGGCTTAAGGTTAAGATGAAATAAATCAGCATCATCCCGGAATTGGAATGAGACAAATTTCTTACCGTCTTTTCCATCCCACTGATAATAGGTGTAAAACCACAACCGAGAGTCAAATACGTAATGCTCCCAACCTTTTGGAGTCTCTTTGAGTCCAAACTCAATAATACCATCATTATCAACATCACCGCTTAAAATTTTGTCATCTCTATACGTTTGATCCGGTGATTTGAAAGCATTCACTAACTTATTATCCTTAACATAGATAATTTGCGAGAAGGAGCTTCGATCATCAAGCTCTGCATCCAGTACAATGCCCATGTGCCCTTCGGCGATCTCTCCGCCCAGAGCATTATAAACTTCTTTAACGGTATAATCGGTCTGCACCCGATCAACTTCCTTGAAGCTGCCATCTTCGTACTGGTATAACGCAATCGTTGCAAAACCGCTGTTGTTCAGCGAAATGATAACAAAATCACTCTTACCGTCTCCGCTCAAATCCAGCGTGTTACCCTGCGCATCATCAATGATATATTGATTATACGGAACTCCACCCAAGACCTGCTCCAGTGCCCCGCCCTTGTAGGAATATGCAGTCAGGGCCTTCTGCTCCTGTAGACTTACACCAAGAATAATATCCGGATTTCCGTCATTTGTAATATCCAATACTTTAAAGGATTGCAGCTCATTTCCCGGCACATCAAATGTAAGCTTTTTAACCCATGTGCCTCCCTGCTCTTCCAAAATCATGCCATGGATTCGCACATTCTCATTCGGCGTCTCATAAAACACAATCGCTTCCCGAGTTCCATCCCCATTCAGGTCTTCCACTCGAATCATACTGGTGTTATTCATATCCTTGGGACGAATCAACGTGCTCTCTGGCGGCAGTTTAACCTGAACCACGTTGTACAGTTTCTCCTTATCTGTGGACATCATTGGTTTTCTCATCAAACCCTTGGGGTCACTTATGACTGTGCATCCGCTTAGAACAGAACCAAGCATGATCGCCATTGTTCCTGCTGCTACAAAGCGTCCCCACCGTGAATTAAACAATCTCATCACTCTTTTCAATAGTTTAAATCTGGTTTTTTTCTTGCTGTGTCAGTCTCCGTCCACGAATATCAAAAGCAATCTTGCCGTCTGCCAATCCCCAGATTCGCGTGGCATGTTTCTCAGCAAGTTCAATAGGCAATACTGCAATGACTGTAGCACGTTCTTCTTCACATAATTTACGCAGGGTTTCCAGCACCGAATCTGCTGTGTGAGGATCGAGACCAATTACAGGTTCATCGGCCAGAACCACTTTGGCACCATGAGCAAGCGCTCTTGCAATGGCAACCCGCTGCTTCTCTCCACCACTCAGCTTCTCTGCTATTTGATGTGCCTTATCAAGTAATCCCAACCCTTCGAGATAGTCCATAGCACCCATATAATCATCGGAACGAACCATGCCCGTTACCATTCTCCATACGGGTGTCTGACCCGAACGTCCGATTAATACATTTTTAAGAGCCGTACGTCTAGGGAATAATTCTGGATTCTGCTCCAAGTATGCCCATTCCCGTTTAATTTTCCGTTTTCCGGACCAGCCTTCTTTCAAAATCTCGGCGCCATCCACCGTAAATCGACCTGAATCCCATTTTTCCATCATAGCCAGACATTTGAGCAGCATGCTTTTTCCGCTACCGCTTGAGCCAACTACAGCTATCATCTCACCTTGCTGCATATCAAAACGAATATCCCGTAGAACAGGAACGCGGTCCACGCCAACGGATTTACTCAAGTTCTCTACTCTGATCATCGCGATGTCTCCTCTTGTCCATGTTTTTCCCTACCACTAGTGTACTCGGAAATGGACATCAATTTCCATGCGAACACCAGCTTCTATTTTAACACAGATTCAAACTCAGGTTTACGACGAAATAATATACCTGCCGCGCCGAAAAGAAGATACATGATTCCCAGCAAGGTAAACATGCTTCCGGGCGAAATCCAGTTAATCATCTGGCCGCCCAGATTCGGTCCGATAATGCTTCCAATCGTGAAATGAAAGGAAGCCACAACGTTCGCTGCAGGCAGCAACATTTTAGGCAAAATATCTGCTGCATAGGCAAGCCCCAATGAGAAAAAGGAGCCGACCAGACCACCAGCGATCGTTAATAATACAAGCGTCCACCAGAAATGCGTACCTGCGACTGGAACCAGCATGAAGATGATTCCCCCGCTGATGCCTGCAAACATCAATATCTTTTTACGCCCATATCGGTCACTCAACATCCCCAGAGGCAATTGAAGGAACAAACCTCCAATACCGATAAATGGAAGCAACGACGAAATCTGATCGGTGTCGAACCCAATACGCAGGCCATACACGGGGAAGTTACTATTCATACCGGCCTCCATATAACCGTATAAAAGGGCAGGTAACAGTGCGTACCAAGCCCATGCCAGACTACGACGGAAGCGCCGTTCAGGCAGCTGGCCATGCTCTGCTTTTTCCGGCTTCGTATTCGGAAGCTTCATTAATACCAGAATAAGTACTGCTGCCATACATACGAACAATACCCAGAAAGGGACAGCATCACCGAATCCGAGAAGCTTGATTCCCAGCGGACCAATGCTGAATCCCAGTCCGTAGGACATGCCATACAGCGATATGTAGCGTCCTCGCTTTTCAGGTGCCGTAACAAGCAACACCCAGAGCTGAGCCGCGTAGTGCAGTGCGCTGTCTCCTATTCCAACGATCAAACGCAAAATGAACCATATTTTAATATCTGGTAAATACGGAAATAGTATTAAAGGGACCATGACCAATATCAGGCCACCCACAATCAGCTTTTTGAACCCGAGTGCTCCCAATAATCGTTCCGCAACTAGAGTCATGGCAAAAGAGCCAATGTACAATGCAGCAGCGTTTAATCCGTTTAAACCTGGTGAAACCCCTTTTTGCTCCAAAAAAATCGAAAGCACAGGCAGCAAAAGCCCCTGACTAATTCCAGCTACCACAATAACTGTAATCAAAATCAAATAGTTGGCTGTCGAGTGGGATAGTTTGGGGCGAGTAATCGATGACACGAATTCATTCCTCCTGCGAGCACACAAAGAAAAATCGTCATCGCTGACGACTTTCGTATGGTATACATATGGTTTTGAACTGCTATTGATGGATCGGGGCTTTGCCCCGGACTTGAACATTATAGTGGACAACGCCGTGCAAAACAAGCCATAATAGTACTTAAGTCGCTGCGTACACTTAGATGTGACGGGAGGATTCTGCAACAATATGGCTTATCATGTTAAAATTGATGTTTCACCGATATATGAAATGCTCAATAGCTTTCTGGTTTATGTTACGAAAAAATGGATTCAGCATCTGGATATTGGTCCTGAATGGATTCTGGAAGTGGAAGGCAAACTAAGTTCCAATGTACGAGCTGCGCTCGCACCTGCTGCCACTTGGCCTTTTGATGATTTTGATGTCCTGTTTGCATGGGCAGCGTATCAAAATGTTACGAAGGAGAATCGTGAGTTTCTGGACATGCTTGCCGGAATGACAGCGGATGACCTGTATGCACGTGTATCTCCTCTTCTGCCCGCTCTTACTATAGAAGAATCTACGCGTATTCGGAACAGCTATGTCCCATTATTGCGACTATGGGATCAACACTACTGTCAGAATATGAGTGAAGATCAGCGCGTATGGCTGGAAGAAGATGCTGAAGAAAAACGCGTTTTGCTTGATAAAATGGGATCTGAACTGCTCATTGAATATGCCACTGCAGGAGTTCTTGTTGAACCCATGCCTGGACTGAATGAAGTTATCCTGTTTCCAACGGTGCATAACCGCCCTATTAATATGTACTGCTTCTATGAGGGTATGATGATCATGCAGTATCCCGTAGATGTACCTGAAGAGAACGAAGACCAGCCACCAACATGCCTTTTACGTTTCACCCATGCATTGGCTGATCCTGAAAGACTTCGCCTGCTTCGTTACGTATCGGATGAACCCAAATCCCTCGCTGAGATGTGTGAAGAATTGGGTAAAGACGAAGACACTGTCAAAGATCAGGTTATGGCGCTACGCATCGCAGGTCTGCTGCGAACCCATCTGCTGGGAAGTAATCGTAAAGAGAAATACAGTATTCGTCCGGATGGCGTATCTGAATTGAATATGTTCCTGGAATCCTATATTCGCATATAATTTAGTTGAACCATTATGGGGTTACTGGCAACAAGGAGTGAGTTAGATCATGAAAATAATGAAACAACATATTTTGTTTGACCTTGATGATACACTCGTATATTGCAACAAGTATTTCAACCTGGTTTTGGGAGAATTCTTTGAGAATATGCAGGAGTGGTTTGACGGACATTCTCTGACGACGCAAGAGATCCGCGAAAAACAGCTGGAGATTGATGTAACCGGCGTGAACAAGCTCGGCTTCGCTAGTCATCACTTCCCGCAATCTCTGATTGATACCTATCGTTACTTTTCCGGGAAGTTCGCCAGATCAACTTCTCCCGGAGAAGAAACTTATCTGAGCAAGTTGGGCATGAGTGTGTACGATCAGGAGGTTGAACCATACCCTCATATGGTTGAAACGCTTGAGAACCTCAAAGTAGCTGGACATTCTCTCTACTTATATACAGGTGGCGAAACCGTGATTCAACAGCGCAAGATTGATCAGATGAAGCTCTCGGCTTATTTTGATGATCGGATCTACATTCGACAACACAAAAACATCGAGGCTTTGGAAGGCATTCTGTCTAACGGTCCATTTGATCGTCGTACAACATGGATGATTGGCAACTCTCTTCGGACAGATATTATGCCCGCAGTAAAAGCCGGAATTCACAGCATATACATCAAACAGCCGAACGAATGGCAATACAACATCGTAGAACTTCAGCCTAATCCGGAAACATCGATGTACACCATCACTGCACTGGAAGAGGTACCGAAGGTCATACACGAAAATATACAACAGCAGCAACAGAAAAGGACCCTTGGTTAAGGGTCCTTTTGCTTTATGTTAACATGTTAACTAAGATCCCGCATCCTGCTTCTCACCAGATAACTTGCCTGTTACCACGTCCTGCAAAATAATACGTGCTTTCACCGTACTTCCGTCTTTTCGTTTGAAAGACAGTACTTGCGTACTCCCCTTCTCAATCAGCGATTTTAACATCGTACTGGTGATTTTTTTGCCCGCATACTCTTTCCAGACTACAAACGAGCAGCCTTCCTTGAAACGTGAACATCCATAACCCTTCTTGCCTTCTATGATCTGGCCTGTACAGCCGGGCGAAGGACAGGGTGCCAGTAACTCTCTCACTCCTGATTGGTTCGCAGTTGAAGATGGCGCCTTGGTAGTCGTACTTGTCCTACTGCTAGATCTTGACGAAGACGAAGACTGACGTGACGTTTTTACAGCTGAACCGCCACTAGTTGTTTTGGCAGATGTCCTCGTATTGCCGGCCTGGCTTTTGGCTCCTTTGCCTTTCCCCCTGCCTGCACGCGAATCTTCTCCAAAAGCATCTGCTGGCGCTGGAGCTTGCACACGTACTTTCTCAATGATGGACAAGGTAAATTTCTTGACATTCTCCATGAACTTGTCCTGACCCGCCTCACCTTTGGAAATCTGATATAATCTTCTTTCCCATTGGCCTGTCATCTCAGGTGAAGTTAACAGATCCACGCCTGCTCGGCGAATCAATTCAATTGCTGTTCTGCCTTTGAGGGTTAACTGCATTTTCTTCCCCTGCAGCGTAATATAACCTACGTTTTTGAGGCGTTCGATCGTAGCCGCTCGTGTAGCCGGGGTCCCCAGACCACTGTCCTTCATCGCATCTCGCAGCTCTTCATTCTCGATCTGCTTGCCTGCACTTTCCATGGCTTTCAGAAGCGTTCCCTCCGTATAACTCTTGGGGGGCTGGGTCGCCTTTTCCTTAAACTCACTCTTCGTACATTGAACAGGTAAGTCAGGCTGTACGGCAAAAGCCTTGTCCGTCCACTCTTCGGCTTCCTCTTCTTCATTGCTGTTCTTCTTAGTCTTCTTCTTGCCTGCGCCACCCTGTTCCTGATCTCCAGAACCGAGGACCACTTTCCATCCGAGGGACAGCAGCTCTTTGACAGATGTCTTAAACTGATGCTTCTCCACTTCGGTGAGCACCGTATGTTGCTTATACTCCGCTGGAGGATAGAAGTGAGACAAGAAGCGTCTTACAATCAAATCATAAATGTTCTGTTCATCCTTGGATAACGTACCCGGTCGCTTCAATGTAGGCAAGATTGCATGGTGATCCTCAACTCTGCTCGGATTACATACCCCTTTATTGTTCTTATGAACAAGTTCCGGCTTGGCCCCTTGTGCAAGCTCACTATACGTTCCATTCTTGAGCAGATTCAGCGTTTTGTGCATACCTTCAATATTCTGTTCTGTAACATAGTTGGAGTTCGTCCGTGGATACGAAATTACCTTGTGTTTTTCATACAAGGCCTGCGCGATATCCAGTGTTTTTTTGGCACCATACCCGAACTTGGCATTGGCTTCACGCTGTAAAAGGGTAAGGTCGTACAAACGGTACGGATACTCCTTCGTCTGCTTCGCTTCGTATTTGGCAATCCGCCCTGTCTTGCCTTTCACACTGGCTGCAATGGCTTCTGCTGCCTCGGCATCGGTCAGTTTATCACCTTGACGCAGCCCCCGGTACTCGACACCTTCCTGCCTAAACCAGGCGGCCACTTCATAAAAGGTCTGCGACTGGAATGCTTCAATCTCTATTTCCCGATCGTAGATCAGCGCCAGTACTGGCGTCTGCACACGGCCTACAGACAACAAAGCATTATGGCGAGTTGTAAACGCGCGTGAGGCATTCATGCCGATCAGCCAATCGGCTTCACTTCTGGCACGAGCTGCTTGGGTCAAATTTTCAAATTCAGAGGCATCCTTCAGACCATCAAAACCACGTCTGATACTCTCTGCCGTCAAATCAGATATCCATAGACGCTTTACAGGCTGACGCAGCTTCAACTGCTGTTGAATGAGGGCGAAGATATACTGCCCTTCTCTCCCTGCATCGCAAGCATTGACGATCGCTGAAGCCCGTTTCGCCAGTTCTCCAATCATTTTAAGCTGATCTTTCGTTCTCGGATTGGGTACAATCTTGAACTGATCGGGTATGATTGGCAGGTCCGCTATATTCCAGCGCTTGTACTTCGTATCATAGGCATCCGGTTCAGCCAGTCCAAGCAAATGCCCAATCGCCCAAGTGATGATGTAATGTTCACCCTCCAGATACGTACGATTGTTCTTGGCCTTTGGTTCTATGACGGCGGCAATGGTTCGACCCATGTCGGGTTTTTCCGCTATAACCAGTGTCTTCATCCGTCCATCTCTCCTCCTTCACCGTCCGCGTGACGGCAAAAAGGGGCCTTCCGCCGACGGAAGCCCCTTGCTTCTGAAACCTATTATATCAGATTATGTATTCGGGAGCACGCCCCCAGAATGAATTAACCTGCTGCCTGTTCTTTAAGTACATGCTTTTGTCTGCACTCTTTGCATACACCTTGGAAATCCAGACGATGATCTGTGACAGCAAAGCCATACTGACGCTCGATTTGTTGTTCCAAACGTAGCAGGCCATCTTCCATGATCTCTTCTACTTTCCCACATTCTGTACAGATCAAGTGATGGTGGTGATGAGACCCGTCCGTACTCCGTAGATCGAAGCGCGCAGCACCGTCTCCAAAGTTAATCTTTTCAACAACCTGAAGATCACTCAGCAGTTCGAGCGTTCGGTATACGGTAGCCAAACCGATCTCAGGGAACTGCTCTTTAACCAGGAGAAATACTTCCTCTGCGCTAAAATGATCCTTCTCATGTTCAAGCAATACACGTACCGTAACTTCCCGTTGTTGTGTTAACTTATATCCTTTTTCAACCAATTGGTTTTTAATGTAAAATATCTGTTCTGAAATGGACTTCTCCCGGTTACTTGCCATAGCAGGTCGCACCTCCGGTTTATTCATTAAATTTTACTTTTATCGTACTCATTCTTGGTTTCAGTGAATCCTTATTTATAATCATTATAATATAATAATAAATCTTTATCACTTAAAAAGCAATGCTATTGCTCACACTTACATGAAATATATAGTCCTATCTGTTCAAAAGACAACAAACAACCCCCGCTGAACGCGAGGGTTGTCATACATATCCTTATTTACAATAATACATGTTTAGTATTCATATTCATTCGTTCTTTTTTAACTCGTTACACAAGAACCGAAGCACCCATCAAGTATTTGTCTACTTCACGAGCCGCTTCACGGCCTTCATTAATCGCCCATACAACCAAGCTTTGACCACGACGCATGTCACCTGCTGCAAATACTTTATCCACATTGGTATTGTATTTGCCGTAACGTGCCTTAACGTTCGTACGACGATCTGTTGCAAGTCCCAGTTGCTCTACCAGCGTTTGTTCAGGTCCATCAAAACCAATCGCAATCATGGCCATCTGAGCTGGGAATACACGCTCTGTACCTGGAATTGGCTGATAAATCTTGCGACCAGTTTCATCCACAATACGCTCGATCTGTACTGTATGCAATTCTTTGAGGTTCCCCTCATCATCTCCGACAAACTTGGTTGTCATGATCGAGAATTCACGCGGATCTTGACCAAACAAGGCTTTGGCTTCCTCTTGTGCATAATCAAGTGTGTACACGTTCGGGAATTGCGGCCAAGGGTTATTAATACGGTCACGCTCGATAGGCGCTTGTGTATGCGTACCGAATTGAGTAATAGTACGACAACCATGACGCAGCGATGTAGCTACACAGTCAGATCCTGTATCACCGCCACCAATCACGATAATATCTTTATCCTTAGCGGACAGATATTGACCATCTTCCAGATTGGAGTCCAGATAGCTCTTAATGCTGCCATTCAGGAAATCCATGGCGTAATGAACGCCTTTCAAGTCGCTGCCTTCAATATTGAATTCACGCGGCTTGGTTGCACCACCGCATAGTACAACAGCATCATAATCATCTACCAATTGTTGTGCTGCAATATCTTTTCCAATCTCGGTGTTCGTAATGAATTGGATACCTTCTGCTTCAAGCAGATCAACACGACGTTGAACTACCTTCTTATCCAATTTCATCGTCGGGATACCGTACATCAGCAATCCACCGACACGGTCCGAACGCTCATATACTGTAACCGAGTGTCCTGCTTTATTCAACTGAGCCGCAGTAGCCAATCCCGCTGGACCTGAGCCTACCACAGCAACACGTTTACCCGTACGTTTTTCAGGAGGTTGGGGAACGACCCATCCTTCTTCGAAACCTTTTTCAATAATAGCTTCTTCAATGGTTTTAATGGTTACAGGTTCACCGATTAAGCCAACTGTACATGATCCTTCGCAAGGAGCAGGACAGATGCGACCTGTAAACTCTGGGAAATTATTCGTTTTGTGAAGGCGCTCAAGAGCTTCTCTCCACAGTCCGCGATATACAAGATTATTCCATTCCGGAATCAGGTTATGCACGGGGCAACCTGACGTGCCGCCAATCATATCTATACCTGTATGGCAATACGGGGTACCACAATCCATGCATCGTGCACCTTGTGTTCTGAGCTCTTCTTCTGCCATATGTTTATGAAACTCTTCCCAATCCTTAATCCGCTCCGCTGGCTCTCGATCCGCTGGCAGTTGACGTTTGTATTCCATAAATCCAGTAGGTGTAGACATCTTACGTTTTCCCCCATCCGTTCTTGTCTTAATCCCTTCATGTGCATGGTTCTATATGAAATGGATTACTCATTACCTGAGTTTTTGTCTATTGTATCACAAAATCTTCTCGAAGATATTTCAATTATAGTAGCATTTACTGTGCTGAATATTAAATGGATTATCCGCATAATTATTTGTATTTTATACATCATATCGTTCAAGTCTACCTATGGTCAATACCCTTATTTTGGTCTCAAATGTGCTTTTTGTATTGCGAAATCTGGCATGAGTTAAAGGAATAAAAGGTCGAAACGTAATATAAATGTCAGATAATTTGTCATCATCCCCAACATATTTTGCTACAAACCGCTCTAAATTCCGAATATTAGACCCGTTTTAGGACTTCACAACGTTAAAACCCCAAATCTTTTACACTTTTTTACTATTCCAAGCTAGTTCGTCTGCATAATATATATACATGTCAATCCAACATGTCATATTAATGTAATATGTGCTACATTCCCAAATAAGTGACTCATTTTTTCATAAAGAAAAGACGCTGTTCACGAATAATTCGCAATCAGCGCCACTCCTATACCAGTAAAAACTCAGCCCATATTTTATTATGAAGGATTTACCGTTTACGTTCGTAAAATTCGAATGTATACGCGTGAACATTGTTTTCATCCTGTTCGCCTTCAATCTGTTCGATCAGTTCCCATTCGGACCAATCCACTTCAGGGAAAAACGTATCTCCCTCAAAATTCTCATGAATTTTGGTCACCACAAGACGATCAGCCAGTGGTAAGAACTCACGATACACTTGGGAACCTCCTATTACGCACAGTTCCTCCCCTTTAGTTACGGTCAGTCCTTCTTCAATCGTATGCACAATTTCAGCTTGTTCAACCTTATAGTTCAGATCTCTTGTCACTACGATATTACGGCGTTGAGGAAGCGGCTTACCGCCAAAAGATTCCCACGTGTTACGCCCCATAATAATCGTTTTGTTCAGCGTACGTTGTTTGAAAAAGGCCATATCTTTGGGTAAACGCCATGGAATCGAATTGTTCAATCCGATCACACCGTTCTCCCCCATTGCCCATACCAATTCAATACTCAAGGGTAATACACTCCTTCAATCCAAGTCTCTTATCGAGATTGAACACGTAATTAGACTGCAATTGGAGCTTTAATGCCCGGATGATGCTGGTAGTTCTCAAACTCGAAGTCCTCGAACTTATAATCGAAAATAGAATCTGGCTTACGTTTGATTATCAGCTTAGGTAAAGCATAAGGTTCACGCTCCAGCTGCGTTTTAACCTGGTCCACATGGTTAGAGTAGATGTGAACATCCCCTCCAGACCAGATGAAATCGCCCACCTCCAGATCACATTGCTGAGCAATCATATGAGTCAAGAGCGCATAACTCGCGATGTTAAACGGCAACCCGAGGAACGTATCCACGGAACGCATCGTAAGCATACATGATAATTTACCCTCTGCAACGTAAAACTGAAACGCGAAATGACAAGGCGGGAGTTTCATATGATTGATTTCTGCCACATTCCATGCGCTGACAAGATGACGACGTGAATCCGGATTATTTTTAATCGAATCAATTACTGCAGAGATCTGATCAATTTTTTCTCCGTTTGGTGCTTCCCATGTACGCCACTGCGAGCCGTATACCGGTCCGAGATCCCCATTTTCGTCCGCCCAATCGTCCCAGATCTTCACACCGTTTTCTTTCAAATAAGATATATTGGTATCGCCACTCAAAAACCACAACAGTTCATGAATAACCGATTTGAGATGAATTCGTTTGGTTGTTACCAGCGGAAATCCTTCCGAGAGGTCATAACGGAGCTGTCTGCCGAACACGGATTGTGTTCCGGTTCCGGTACGGTCTCCCTTATGCACGCCGTTGTTCAGAATATCCTGTAATAAATCGAGATAGTTTTTCATGTTGATATCCCCTCGCACTCTTTTTTCATACTAAACTAAAGAATATTTACACTTGCCACTCCGATGACAGAACAACCTTCCGATCGCTGTTGTCCTAAATACTAAATACATAGACCGTGATTGGCTTGGAGCCACATCATGACTGATCATTACTACAGTGTACCACAATTGAGTAGTTGGATAAATCAATTCACTGAAACTTTTGAACGATAACTTTTCATCATATCATATACACTAGTATATTGAATTTCTCGGCTTTTGCTCAGAAAAAAAAGACGAATAACGCGTTAGCGTCATTCGTCTCTTCTGATTTACGTATAATGCCGGACGAATCCGAAGCTTAGTTGATCTTAACGGGAGATGATGTGGATCGGGTGACCCATAACCAATTCCGCAGCTTCCATCACGATTTCGCCCAAAGTTGGGTGAGCGTGAATAGTGAGAGCCAGATCTTCCAAAGTAGCGCCCATCTCAATTGCCAAACCAAGCTCAGCAATCAGGTTGGAAGCTTCCAGACCTACGATTTGGCAACCCAATACGAGGCCGCTTTCTTCGTCAGCTACGATTTTCACGAAGCCTTCAGCATGGTTCAAAGATACAGCACGGCCGTTACCCGCATAAGGGAATTTACCTGCTTTAACTTTGTGTCCTTTTTCTTTAGCTTCTTTTTCAGTGTAACCTACGCTGGAACACTCTGGATCTGTGAACACAACAGCCGGCATACATTTGTAGTCAACTACAGATGGTTGTCCTGCGATTGCTTCAGCAGCCACTTTACCTTCATAAGAAGCTTTGTGCGCCAGAGCCAAGCCAGATACGATGTCACCGATAGCGAAGATGTGAGGAATGCTGGTACGACCTTGGTGGTCAACTTTGACAAATCCACGCTCGTCAACGTCAACACCAATCATGTCGAGACCAAGTTCTCCATCCGTGTTTGGACGACGTCCAACAGTTACCAGCAAGTAATCTGCAGTAACTTCTTTGGATTCACCATTTACGGAATATTTAACAGTTACGTCTTTGTCCGTTTGCTCAGCACTTTCTGCTTTTGCACCCGTAACGATTTCGATACCTGTTTTCTTCATGTTTTTAGCTACGAGGCTAGTCATGTCTTTATCGAAACCTGGCAGTACTGTATCCAGACCTTCGATGATTGTTACTTTCGCACCGAATTTGGAGTACATTTGACCAAGCTCAGCACCGATATATCCGCCACCGATAACGATCATGCTTTTTGGTACTTCAGGCAAGTTCAAAGCTTCTGTCGAAGACAGAATGCGTCCGCCAAACGGGAAAGGTTTCAGTTCGATTGGACGGGAACCTGTTGCAATAATTGCATTTTTAAATTTGTAACGCGGAGACTCGTGATCATTGAATACACGAGCTTCGTTTTCGTTAATGAACATGCACTCACCGTTGAAAACTTCAACTTTGTTGCCTTTGAGCAAACCAGCTACGCCGCCAGTCATTTTCTTAACAACGCCGTTTTTGAATTCTTGAGTTTTGCTGAAGTCCACTTTTACGTTCTCAGCAGAGATACCAAAAGCTTCACCGTGAAGTGCAGACTCATATTGGTGTGCAGCAGAGATCAGGGCTTTGGATGGAATACATCCACGGTTCAAACAAACGCCGCCCAGTTCGGATTTGTCTACGATCAATACGCTTTGGCCCAGTTGAGCAGCGCGGATGGCAGCTACATAGCCGCCAGGACCCGCACCAATTACTAATGTGTCGATATTGAGAGAAGCGTCGCCTACTACCATATCTTACACCTCCATAACAAGCAGCTCAGGGTTAGCGAGCAGCTGTTTAATGTAATTCATAAAGTTTTGTGCTGTTGCGCCATCGATGATACGGTGGTCAAAGCTCAGGGAAAGTGCCATTACAGGTGCTGCAACGACTTCGCCATTTTTGATCACTGCTTTTTCGCTGATGCGTCCTGTTCCGAGAATAGCAACTTCAGGGAAGTTGATGATTGGTGTGAAGAACATACCGCCAGCAGAACCGATATTACTGATGGAGATTGTGCTTCCTCTCATTTCGTTCGCGCTCAATTTGCCATCGCGGCCACGAGCTGCCAGATCACGGATAGAATCAGCGATCATCCAGATCGATTTACGATCAGCATCTTTGATAACAGGAACGATCAAGCCGTTGTCTGTATCTGTAGCGATACCGATGTTGTAGTATTTTTTGTAAACAATTTCGTTAGCTTCTTCATCAATCATAGCGTTCAGAGCCGGGAATTGGCGGGAAGCCGCAACCAGTGCTTTAACGATGAATGGCAGATAAGTAACTTTTGTTCCTTTTTTCTCTGCAATTGGTTTCATGCGAGTACGGAAAGCAACCAACTCAGTTACGTCCACTTCGTCCATGATTGTAACGTGAGGTGCTGTGTAAGCCGATTTAACCATTGCATTAGAGATCGCTTTACGGATACCTTTGAATGGTACGCGCTCTTCTTCAACGTGTTGATTAGCTGCAACTGCTGCTGGTGCTGCGGATTTCTTCTCTTCTTGAGCCGGAGCTTCGGAAGATGCGGCTGCGGAAGAACCGCCACCGTTTTTGAAGGATTCAACATCTTCTTTGGTTACTTTACCGTTGTTGCCAGTGCCGTTAACCTGAGCGATGTCTACGCCTTGTTCGCGAGCAAATTTGCGCACGCTTGGTGTTGCCAGAACGTCTTTGGCAGGTACTGCCGGAACGCTGTTATTGCCGCCCTCTTTAGCTGCATCCGAGCTGGAAGCTGCTGCAGAAGAACCGCTTGTGTCGGCTCCGCCTTGAGCTGCATCTTTCTCTTGCTCGCCTTGATCGCCAGCAGGAGCGTCGTCTTGCTCAGGAAGTTCGCCTTCTGCATCAATGATGGCTACAACTTCGCCAACGTGGCAGATTTGACCGTCTTTAGCGAATACTTCTGTAACTGTTCCGTTAACCGGACAAGGTACTTCAACCACCGCTTTGTCGTTCTGTACTTCCATGATGATGTCGTCGTCAGTTACTTTGTCACCGACTTTGATGTGCATCTTGATGATTTCGCCTTCGTGTAGGCCTTCGCCCAATTCAGGGAATTTATATTCAAATTTAGCCAACTGAAAAACCTCCTTGATTATGTGCTCAATCCTGAAAACAACCCTTAACTCCAAGAAACAACTGTTACTGCTAATGCAAATAACTGTTACTCAAGGGGCTAATGGCTGTTTACAGTGCAGCTTGCGCTGCGGTGTGAATCACCATACTGCGCCTTGCGGCATGTCAGATGATTAAATTAGAAATTTACGACTTTATTAACCGCAGCAACGATACGTGCCGGGTTAGGCAGCCAAGAATCTTCGATTTGTGCAAAAGGATATACAGTATCCGGACCAGCTACACGCAGAACCGGTGCTTCCAAGTGCAGGATTGCTTTTTCATTGATTTGTGCAATGACTTCAGCAGCAACACCTGCGCTCTTTTGAGCTTCCTGTACAACAATCGCACGGTTTGTTTTCTTAATAGAAGCAACGATGGTATCGATGTCGATCGGACTAACCGTACGAAGGTCGATAACTTCAACTTTGATTCCTTGTTTTTCGAGTTCATCTGCTGCTTTCACAGAAGTGTGAACCATCATACCGTAAGTAATGATTGTTACATCGGAACCTTCACGAACAACGTTCGCTTTACCCAACTCAACAACGTAATCTTCTTCAGGCACTTCTGCACGGAAAGCATGGTACAGGTTCAAGTGCTCCATGAAGAATACAGGGTCATTATCGCGAATAGAAGCGATCATCAGACCTTTTGCATCGTAAGGGTTGGAAGGTATAACTACTTTGATACCTGGTGTTTGCGTAAGCAGACCTTCCAGGGAATCTGTATGCAATTCTGCCGCTTTTACGCCGCCACCGAATGGTGTACGGAATACGATTGGAGAATTGTATTTTCCACCGGAGCGGAAACGCATACGAGCAGCTTGCACTACCATTTGGTCAAGGGCTTCGAAGATAAAACCAACGAATTGGATCTCAGCAACCGGACGGAAGCCTTGTACACCCAGACCTACAGCCAGACCACCAATAGCGGACTCAGCCAGTGGTGTATCAAATACACGCTCTTCGCCAAACTCTTTTTGCAGACCTTCCGTTACACGGAAAACGCCGCCTACATTACCTACGTCTTCACCGAAAAGCAGAACGTTAGGATCACGTTTCAACTCCACGCGAAGCGCATCACGGATTGCTTCTTTCATGTTCATTTGTGCCATTTGCTTCATTTCCTCCTTAAACATTGACAGTTCACATTTGAATTCGTACATGTATACCGGGACATTCAAGTCGCGGATGTTTATGCTTTATCGGAAAAAACTTATTGGAAATCAGCTTTTTGCTCTTCCAAGTGCTTAGGCGTTTGTTCGAACATGCTGTCGATCAAGCCTGAAATCGTCATTTTCTCGGTTTTTTCCGCTTTTTTGATCTCTTCATTTACTTTAGCTTTTGCTTCTTCTTTCACACGTGCAGTATCTTCTTCAGTCCAAAGACCTTTTTTCTCCAGATATTTAGCAAAGCGTGCGATAGGATCTTTAGCAGACCATTCTGCCTCTTCTTCTTTTGTACGATACTTGGAAGCATCATCCGAAAGGGAGTGAGGACGGAAACGATAAGTTACCGCTTCGATCAATGTTGCGCCTTCTCCGTTACGCCCACGCTCAGCAGCTTCCTGAACAGCTTTGATAACAGCGAAGATGTCCATACCGTCAACTTTAACACCTTTGATACCTGCTGCTACCGCTTTGTGAGCGATGGAAAGAGCTGCAGTTTGTTTAGCAAAAGGAGTAGTGATGGCATAACCATTGTTTTGCACGAAGAAGATAACAGGCAGTTTGTATACGCCAGCGTAGTTCAGACCTTCATAGAAGTCACCTTCAGAAGAACCGCCATCACCTGTGTACGTGATAACAACTTGTTTTTGTTTCTTCAATTTGTAACCCATAGCGATACCCATTGCATGCAGAATTTGTGCACCAATGATGATTTGTGGCATCAATACATTAACGCCATCTGGAATTTGTCCACCATGTTGGTGTCCACGGGAATACAAGAATGCTTGATAAAGAGGAAGTCCATGCCATACGAGTTGCGGAATGTCACGATAGCCAGGACATACAAAGTCTTCTTTTTCAATTGCAAATTCACTACCAACCATTGTAGCTTCTTGACCAGATACTGGAGCATAGAAACCAAGACGACCTTGACGGCCCAGGTTTACTGCACGGTCATCCCAAGTACGGGTAAATACCATGCGATACATAATTTCTTTTAATTGATCATCGGAAAGTGTAGGCATCATGTCTTTGTTAACAATTTCGCCGTCAGGAGACAGCACGGACAGAGCTTCTACATCCTCTGTATACACTTCATAAGGAACCTTGCTCATTTTTTTCTTCACCTCAACAAAAAATTTGAATATCAAGTTCCGCTGTTATAATATTATTATACACCTGTTTCACTCCATACGTCAAAGAAATCCGTAATTTTTTTATGTTTCCTGCCGGATTGTATGTATAACAGGGGTTTAATATTGGTATAACAGCATAATACATGTTTGCGTGTTTGACCTAACCCCGCACAAGGGTAATCTTACCGTATTGCGCGGTCGAATGCAAAAAATTAACCGAGAAAGGTGACGTTTTATGACGGATTCCCGCTATTTGAAACGCACGATTGTCAAGGAAGAGATTGAAAGTCGTTATCTCGGAGAGAAGCGAACGCTCCGTATTTATCTTCCTCCGGGCTATAACGAATTACTTAGCTACCCTGTCGTTTATTGTCAGGATGGCGAAGAATTTTTTAATTTCGGACGAATTGCTACAACAGCTAACCAAATTATTCTGGACGAAGGAGCCGAACCTTTCATTATTGTAGGGGTTCAGGTGGATGTGTCTGTGAGAACGCAGGAATATGCCCCATTTGGAGATCGGTTCAAGGCATATACCGCTTGCTTCGCTGAAGAGATTATTCCCTATATAGAAGAGAAATATCCTGTACGCCCTTCTCCGCAGGAACGCATTCTTGCCGGAGACTCGCTCGGTGGCAGTGTTTCGCTTCATCTTGCTCTGTTATATCCGGATCTGTTCACACGTGTCATTAGTATGTCTGGTGCCTTTTATTCTGCTTCACAGGAAATCTATGCCGCGGCTGAAGATCTGTCTTGGCTCTCGATCTGGATGATCGTTGGTTTGCAAGAGACTGATTTCGAGGCAGACACGGGTACGTATGATTTTGTTCAATTAAACCGGGATACTCGAGAATTGCTGGAAAAACGAGGTGCCCTCGTCTCCTATCAGGAGAAAGACGGAAAACACCAATGGGGCTTTTGGCAGAAGGAATTGCCAGAAGCATTACTTTATTTTCTCCAGGAAAGATAAAAGGACCAAATCAACAGGCGGCTGAAAGGCCGCTATTGTTTTCTTCCATAATGTTACCGCTTACAATTGTGATCTGAAAAAGAAGCAGGATATCCTGCTTGCTTGAGTACCCTACTCCTGCTTCTTTGTCCGATTACAAGTAGATATGAGATCATGTTTATTTGCTAATCTAATGAATGTTCCTCTTCAATCTTTCTCAATAGAACATCACAGCCTGCATTAACCAGTTCGTACACCTCTTCGAAATTGCCTGTGTGATACGGATCAGGTACTTCTCTGAGCTTTTCCTCCGGAAGCATGTCCATAAACTTGATGATTTCCGCCTCAGCTCCGCCTGGAACGTTGCGCACATTATCTGCATTGGAATTATCCATGCACACAATGTAATCAAACTGAGTAAAGTCTTCGCTGGCGAATTGTCTCGCTGCCATGTTGGCATAAGAAATCTGGTACGTATCCAGCAATTTCCGAGTCCCTTCGTGTGGTGGTTTACCAACGTGCCAGTCACCTGTACCCGCTGAGTCCACACGAATCTGGTGTTCAAGCCCCTTCTCCAGAACTTTGTGCCGCAGGACGGCTTCAGCCATTGGTGAGCGACATATATTGCCTAGACATACAAACAAAACGTTAATCATATTATTTATTCCCCCTTGCTTAGCGTACCATGAAGTACCGGTGGTGCTGGCTGTGTTACAACGCTCTCGGGCTGGCTGCTGACGTCCCCTGTACCCGATGGCACCAACGAACGACGCGGCAACTTCCATTTATAATGTACAGAACACATCCGGAAGAACACAACGGCTGCGAAACACAGTAATAGCCCTACATTCGTTGTTAACCAGCCCATACCTATAACGAAACCGGCTGTCATTGCCCATACAGCATAAATTTCATCACGCAATACAAGCGGTTTACGTCCTGCGAGCACATCTCGAATAACGCCTCCACCAATACCAGTCATTACTGCTGCAACAATAACCGCACTAATGGGGTGTCCCATGTTCGCCGCGTACAATGCGCCTTGAATTGCAAATGCTGCGAGTCCGATTGCATCAAACAATGCCTCAGTTCGCTTCCAGTGACCAATCCACTTGAGAGGCAGTATAAATGCAATTGCTACAGATACCAAGGCTAACATAATAAGTGATCCCTGACTCCATAGTGTCGTTACAGGTATACCTATAAGTACATTCCGGATAATACCGCCTCCGAATGCAGTCACAAGCCCGAGCACCAGTACGCCCAAAATATCATATTCCTCTTCCATTGCCACGAAAGCACCAGACATTGCAAATGCGATGGTACCTATAATACTGAATACTTCAAAAATGTGTAAGTCCAACCTGTTCAAACCTCACTTTTCAAGTCATCTCCGTGTCGCTCTACCCATTGTATCCGCGAGCACTGAAATTGTGCAACCACATTTTGTGGATTATACTGGTTTGGTGAAAGAATTAGGAAGGATGAAATGAAATGACGATGAAACGAATTGTTATTTTTACAGGCGGTAACTTATCTGTGGAATTACTTCAGGAAATACGAGAAGATGACATGATTATCGCGGCCGATCGCGGTGCATTATTTTTGATTGAACACGGCATTCAGCCTCACATTGCAGTGGGTGACTTCGACTCTATTACCGAAGAGGAACGTATAATTGTAAGCAACAATAGCATTCAGTTCATTACATGCGACCCTGTTCATAAGGATCTTACGGATACAGAAATGGCTTTTGAGACAGCGCTAGATCACGAACCTTCTAACATCTTAATGTTAGGTGCTACAGGTACACGTATGGATCACACACTCGCCAATGTACATATTATGGTTCGCGCGATGCAGCATCACATCTCCTGTGTGATACAGGACAAACACAACTACATGACATTGACAACATCCAAAGCTGTGGTTGAGCACCGTGACTATAAATATGTTTCTCTGCTCCCCTTGACTCATGAAGTTACAGGAATAACTCTGGAAGGTTTTATGTATCCACTGGATCAAGCCACCATTCGCATGGGACAATCCTTAGGTGTTAGCAACAAACTATTAGGTACTTCAGGTACAGTCACCATCGATAGTGGCTTACTACTGATTATTCAGAGCAAAGATTGAATCTATTAGCATGCTTCATCGTTATTTATTACGTTTTTGTAACCAGTGATTCAATGAAAATAATAGGTCCACACGTAATAAAGACCCTTGATATTCAAGGGTCTTTTCTATTTCATCAATATGTATCATTCGTCAATGATTAATTTTTTGACATTTTTAATTGTATTTTAATAAACATACCCAAACCACTGTGGCACAAGGGATTACACATCCCTATCCAATTTCTAGGCTGTTACAAAGCTGTTATACTCGCTCTAGCAACTTAACGAAAACGAATTTTGGAGGTACTAACTAACATGAAAACAAACATCTTTGTCCAAAAGGCCGTAACCGTCGGGTTGTGCGCTACACTAGGTTTTGGAGCTGTACTAATGACTAATGCACCTGTTGCACAAGCAGCAACTGCTTCTGTATCCACAGGTCAACAAATTGTTAACTATGGCAAAAAATTTACTGGAACTCCATATAAATTTGGTGCTTCAACTAAAACAACCAAGGTATTTGACTGCTCTTCTTTTATGAAATATATTTTCAAAAAGTATGGTGTAGATTTGCCGCGCACTTCCGTGAAACAATCCAAAGAAGGTAAGGCTGTGTCTAAAGCTAATCTGCGTGTCGGAGATCTGGTGTTCTTCTCCAGTGGCAGCCGTTCTACTGGTTCCAATGTCACTCACGTAGGTGTATATGCTGGAAATGGCAAAATTCTGCATACGTATGGATCTCCAGGCGTAACCCTCTCGGATCTGGACTCTGGTACTTGGAAGAGAACGTATGTTAAAGCTCGTCGTGTACTTTAGAACTTATCATTGCTAATCAGTAAGGACCGGAGATTACTATCCGGTCTTTTATTTTTACCCTCTTTTTGCCACAATCTAAACTGGTGATTCATGGAATTCACTGTATAATCTAATTTTTGTCGTGAAGCATGTAACCAATCCCACGCACGGTATGAATCAGTTTCACACTCCTTCCCTTGTCCACTTTAACTCTCAAATGTTTGATGTATACATCCACTACGTTAGTATCCATTGCATACTCATAACCCCATACTTCCCGCAAGATATCACTTCGGGTACATGCTTCATTTACATGCAACGCCAAGAATTCGAGCAATTCATACTCTTTTGGCGTTAATGTTAAGTACTCTCCGGCACGATTTACCCTTCTTGAGCGCAAATTCACTTTAAGATCATGAACTACAATTACTTCTTCACCTTCTTGCTTTACATTCGCAAAAACTCGCAATAAATTCCGTATTCGGGCCAGCATAACGTTTAAGTGAACAGGTTCCTCCATCACGTCGTTAGCTCCAAAATCCAGCCATTCCACGATGAACTGAGGAGATGCATTAGAAGTGATAACCAGTAGAGGTATAACCTGACCTTTATCCATCCACTGTTTCAGCTCTTCTTTCTTCTGTTTCCGATAGCCCTGACCCTTTTCACTATCTACCAGGATGATCAGATTGATATGTAACAATGAAGGCTCAACGGTTTGGTTAAGTTCAGACCATTCCTTTCGTTGCACCTCATATCCTTCGGAACATAATACGTCTTGAATAAGGTCAAGCTGCTCTCCTGCTCCCATCAGCAATATGGCTGTTTTCACTGTTTTCACCCGGCCTGTCTCTATCCTTCTGCTCGCAGCAAAGGTTGTTACAGTTATCATGCCGTAAAATGAAAAAGCCCATTCCCTTAAGGGAACAGACTTTGCTTCATTTTTGCTTCAGCCAAAGTAGCGGTGAACGAGTGTACGTGCTTCGGCTGTATCTTTTGTTCCGTGAACAAGAACACGTCCATCCTGGAAAATGACCATTCTATGAGCTCCTGTTGTAAAAGAAACCAGAAAAGGATTGGATTCCACTTTTCCTTCTTGAAGTCTGTCCAGGCGATCCGCCGTATGTTGAAGATCCAGATTCATGCGCCGTGCAGGCCGGATCTGAACGGTATCCCTGCCACACAACACATCTGTTTTCTCCAGATTGGACGCAGAAAGATATGGATACGTAGCCGTATCGCTGCAGGAAGGGCAGTCTTGCTTTTTCGCACCATCCACATTAATGGATATGTATTCGTTCCTCCACACGTCAAATGACAACAACTTGCGTCTCAGTGCACCCGTATTGCCGCTAAGCAACTTCATCGCCTCTGATGTCTGATTCGCCGTTACCATCTGTACCGCTTGAGGAATAATGCCAGACGTATCACAGGTATCTCCCCCAAGAGGGACTTCTCCCAGCATACAGTTCAAACATGGCGTATCTCCAGGCATAAACGTATAGGTAATGCCGTAACTGCCCACGCATCCACCATATATCCAGGGAATACGGTATTTCTGTGCCATATCATTCATAAGTAGTCTGGTATCAAAATTATCCGTTGCATCCATAATCAAGTCTGCATGTTGGACGAGTTCTTCCAACTCATCTACTCTGACATCCAACACTTTGCCTTCCACATGAACGGTGGAATTAATGGCAGATAGACGTTTTTTCGCTGCCATCGCCTTCGGCATCCGTTCAATCGCGTCCTGTTCTACATATAATTGCTGCCGCTGCAGGTTACTCCACTCCACATAATCACGATCCACGATGGTTATGTGCCCGACTCCTGAACGAACTAACGTTTCAGCAATTCCTGTTCCGAGTGCACCAGCGCCTACGATTAACACTCTGCTGCCCTTTAATTTCGCCTGACCTTCCTTGCCCAGCGGCGCATAACGTTCCTGTCTGGAATACCGATCCGCCTGCTCGGAAGATGTTAATTGATCTGTCATGTATGAACCATTCCTTCCACCGGACTGCTGGCTGCTGCATAACGCTTCACGGGAATCATGCCTGCCTCATATGCCAGTCTACCTGCCTCTACCCCCATTCGCATCGCTTTAGCCATGCTCACCGGATCTCCTGATCCAGATACGGCTGTATTCAATAATACGCCATCGGCACCAAGTTCCATGGCATAAGCAGCATCTTTGGGGGAGCGCAACCCTGCATCCACAATTACAGGTACAACGGCCTGCTCAATGATGATCTCAAGGTTATAGGGATTAATGATGCCTCTACCAGCTCCGATGGGAGAAGCGCCTGGCATTACAGCATGTACGCCAAGCAATTGCAGCCTTTTGGCCAGAATGACATCATCCGAAATATAAGGCAGTACAGTGAAGCCCTTTTCAAGCAAAATTTCGCAAGCCTTGTACGTTTCAATCGGATCCGGGAGCAACGTCATTCCATCTCCGATAACTTCGACTTTTATCATATCACAAAGTCCAGAAGCCCGTGCAAGCTCAGCAATGCGCACCGCCTCTTCCGCAGTGGCAGCTCCAGCTGTATTTGGCAGAAGAGTGTATTTATCGAGATCCAACGTATCCAGGAAATGTTTCTGGTTACGCTCCTCCAGATTCAGACGACGAACAGCAAAGGTTAGAACCTCCGTTTCAGATGCTTCCACAGCCTGGCTTTGCACTTCAAGATCAGAAAACTTGCCTGTTCCGAGCAACAATCTGGACTCAAACGTATATTTACCAATATTCAACATTATCAACCGCCTCCTACAAAATGTACAATCTCGATTCGATCGCCTTCTCTTAATGCCGTCGTTTCATGATACTCACGTGTTAAAATATGCCTGTTCAGCTCAACAACTACAGTTTTGACTTGCAGATCAAAAGATTTAAGCAGTTTGTCCACACGATTCAATCCGTCTTCAATCTCCATCCGTTGACCGTTTACTATGATGTTCACTGCACCACTCCCTTTCTGTTCAATCGCTCAGGACTCAGCTCCTCGATCCCGAGTTCTTCTGAGCTTCTGCCCTCAAGCAATTCAGCCATTAGTCTGCCTGTTATAGCACTGAGCAAAATACCATTGCGGTAATGCCCAAAGGCGGCGAACAACCCGGGAACACTCTCGCAAGCACCTATATAAGGCAGTCCATCCGGAGTGGCTGGTCTTACGCCTGCCCATGCTCTCAAAAATCGAGCTTCTTTCATTCCAGGTACCCAATAGGTAGCTGCTGCTAGCAGCTTCTGTACACTCTGGACTGAAACGTTCAGATCCGTTCTGCCGGGCAGACTGGTTGCCCCAAGCCACACTTCTCCATTGGCTTTCGGAACAATATAGATATCTTCGGCATACACCGTTCTATCAGGTCTGTACCCTGCATGTTCAGCTGAGAACTGAACAGCAGCTATTTCTCCTTTTACCGACCACACAGGCAAGCTCAGATTCACATGTCTCATTAATTCTTCACTCTGTAATCCAGCCGCTATAATGACATGTTTGCATGTCATCTCACCGATCGATGTGCTGATCCCCTGTACACCATGTTCGTTTGCTTGCACGCGTATATCCTGTATCCCTTCCATTACCCGTGCTCCCATTGCTTGAGCGGATGCAGCGTATGCCTTTGTTAGATTGACAGGAAGAATCTCACTCTCGTAAGGCCTGTAGTAGGCTCCATACGTATCTCTGTTAAGCCATGATGCCTCCTGTTGCACAGTGTAACGATCCCACCACACCTCATCAGCAGACAAAGCAGAATTTCGATTGTTCTTATAGCTGCTTAATTCACTGTATGAACGAAAAGGGGTCAGGAATCCCTGGCGTTGCAGACCAACCTCTAACCCGCTAAGGATAGCCATTAGCACCTGTTGCTCATGAAGTAACTGTCTGCTCTGCCTGGCAAGCTTAGCCATCAAAGGATGAGCAAAATCCTCACTGTCTGCCGCCAGCATTCCAGCCGCGGCGCACGAAGTTCCTCCCGCGATTGCTGAACGCTCTACCAGCAGTACCTCCTGTCCACGGGAGGCAAGCTCATATGCAATGGCACAACCAACGACGCCTCCACCTACAATAATAGTTTCGGCATGAATCTTATCCGGTCTATCCGTAACACTTTTGTTTCTTGATTCCGGTTCAGATTTCAGTTGATGACTGAAATGATTTCTGTTCTGACCCGATACGATCTCTTTCATCATCTCATCTCCTTGATTCAGCGGCTCAGACTTTCTGTATCAACAATTGCCTGTCTTAATGATGCAGCAGCTCGATCCGGTGAATCGTTACCCCATATGTACGAGATCACGGCAACCCCTTGTGCTCCCGTTGAGCGGATTGCTCGAATGTTCGCCGGTTCAATGCCCCCAATCGCAATAACAGGAACGGAGACACCAGAGCACACTTCAGCAAGAGCGTGCAATCCTCTTGGGTCAAGATCAGGCTTACTGTTGGTTGCATAGACATGCCCGAAGAAAAGGTAATCGGCTCCCCGTTCTTCAGCGATTTTTGCCTCATCGATTGAATGAACAGATACACCCAGACGAAGTCGTTGCACATTGCTTATGACAGCAGTGTTGTACATACGCATAGCCTCTTGCCCCCAGTGCACACCGCCATAGGTTTCATTCTGTGAGGGCAGTTCTGATCCATTGATAACGATGCAGCAAGATGGAACTCCAATGCCACGCAAACTTTCAGCCCAACCGATCTTTTGTTGCCATGTGAGTTCTTTCTCTCGTATGTGAATATAGTCGACCCACGGCCACACGTCCTTTGCTGATTTCACAAAAGAGGCTTGATCTTCTCCCCCCGTAGATACAACATGCAGTTCAAATGATCCGTGTACATGTTCATGAGAAATTGCCGTACTGTTCATCTCCTTCCATGCGTGAATGCTATAAAAATACAAAAAAGCCACTCCCGTAGGGGAGTGGCTGCGTATTAATAATTGGAGCAGATGACTGAATGATGCATACAGTTCATTTCGTACAAAACAGCTATGGAACTCAAACCATAACTTATACAAGGAACTGCATGTTTCAACTCGCTAAGCCGACAGTTGAAATTCATTCGAATTTCCGTTTGCTCAGGTCATTTACTGAAACGCGCGCGCCACTTCCCTACGCTGGTATGATCCAGATCAGGTGCAAAGGGTCCGGAATCGCATTCTTCCATCTCAGCCGCATCGTGCGGCCCCCCTAGTGTTCATATGAAGTTGTAGCTTATGTTACCATAGACGGTTTTTTTTGTCACCGTTCAATTCTATTAAACGTTCCCTGAATCGTCTAGTTTTTCTCAGACCATTCTTCGACATTCCATGTTTTGGTGACCCAACCCTCGTAGAAATCAGGTTCATGAGATACCAACAACACCGTTCCCTTGAATTCTTGCAAGGCACGCTGCAACTCAGCTTTTGCTGTGACATCCAGATGGTTCGTTGGCTCATCGAACAGAATCCAGTTGCTCTCACGCATCAAGAGCTTGCACAAACGAACCTTGGCTTGTTCTCCACCACTCAGCATGTTAAGCGGACGGGTAATATGCTCATTTTTTAATCCACAGCGAGCGAGATGCCCCCGGACTTCATTCTGTGTCAAATGTGAGAACTCATTCCAGACATCCTCAATCGGCGTGATGTTCCCAGCACGAACTTCCTGCTCAAAATAGGCCGTTTCGAGATAATCTCCCAAAAAGGTCTTTCCACTGAGTGGAGATATCTTGCCCAAGATGGTTTTCAGCAGCGTCGATTTACCCACACCATTACAGCCTACAATGGCAATTTTTTCACCACGTTCAATCGTCATCGTCATTTTAGGCAGCAAAGGATACGTGTATCCAATTTCAAAATCAATACCCTCAAAGACCGTTTTGCTACTCGCGCGGGCATCCTTGAATTTGAACGTTGGTTTGGCCGCCTCATCTGGACGATCAATACGTTCAATCCTGTCCAGTTGCTTCTCCCGGCTCTTCGCTCGACCTGAGGTTGAAGCACGTGCTTTGTTACGCTGAATGAAATCTTCCTGCTTCTTGATGTACTCTTGCTGCTTCTCATACGCATCAATATGCTGGGCTTTATTCATATCCGCCATCTCCAGGAACTTGTTATAGTTCGCTGCATATCGCGTTAATTTGGCAAATTCCAAATGATAAATGACATTCACGACTTCATTCATGAATTCCGTATCATGGGAGATTAGAAGAAACGCATGCGGGTAGTCCTTCAGGTAACGTGACAGCCATTCAATGTGCTCTACATCCAGATAGTTGGTCGGCTCATCCAGCAAAAGAGCTGTAGGTTTCTCAAGCAGAAGCTTGGCAAGAAGCACCTTGGTACGTTGCCCCCCACTTAGAGCTGCGACATCACGATCAAGACCAATTGCGGACAAACCAAGACCATTGGCCATCTCTTCCACTTTTACGTCAATCAGATAGAAGTCGCCCTGCTCCAGTTGTTCCTGAATATCGCCCATCTCTTCCAGCAACTGTTCCAGCTTATCTGGATCTGCATCCGCCATCTGGTCTGTAATATTCATCATTTCTTTTTCCAATTCAAGCAACGGAAGGAATGCATCCTTAAGCACGTCACGAATGGTTTTGCCCGGCGTAAGCTTCGTGTGCTGATCCAAATATCCATAACGGACCTTAGGTGTCCATTCCACTTTTCCACTGTCTTTAAGCAATTTACCTGTAAGGATGTTCATTAGTGTGGATTTACCCACACCATTGGCACCAACAAGTCCTACGCGCTCTCCGGCGAGTAAGCGAAACGATACATTTTTAAATAATGTGCGATCTCCAAAATTGTGACTCACGTTCTCTACTGACAATAAACTCATAAGATGAGGTTGCTCCTATCTATTAGACATTACTTTTTTTATTGTTCCGAAACCCTATTCTAGCACAGGTCCTGTCTTTTCTGAAAGTAATGTAAACAGTTCAGGAACCTCTTCCATGATTTTGTCATGCAGGCTCCTCTAACGATTAGAGCAGTTATATTCGAAATAGCCTTGTGCAGCTGCTTGTCTTGCATCTGTGAACACCTCTTCGGCACGGTAACCATTACCACATGTGGAGGGGTAGTAATACTTGATAGCCGTTAAAGGATCTACCCCACCTACGATGGCCGTTTTCTTCACAAGTCTGCCTCCACCAATCGCATAATTGTTGATCTTCTGATCCCCCACGGCTATTCCCTGGATAAAAGCCATAATTCCTGTATCATTAATGGAGTTATACCAATCCTCCTGTGAAATCAGGGGCATCGTAAACGTATAGGAAATACCGTTCTTTCTGGCAAACTCATTATGACGGTTAATCACATCAGCCAGATCATCCTGCACAGTGGTTACAATTCTGGTTCGTCTAACCTGCTCAAATACGTCGGCATCCTGAAGCAAAGGAATCTGAGTGCTAGAAGCCAGTTCTTTTTGAAATCCCTCTATCCATTTTCCTGCGTTTGCATCGTAAGCATACACGTAATCGTCCAATGTAAAGTTAATACTACTACCGTTTGAATCGGAATATGTATAAGGTTTCTTGGGACTCCATACTTGCCGAAAAGAATGTTCGCGGTTACCTGTCATCTCTATTTCTGTGGAAAACATATAATAGCCGTCGTAATCCAGGATAACTAACGCAGGAATGTAATTAAACATACTTCGAATGGCTGCGGGATCATCCTGAATCCCCATATTTAAAGCCAACGTCTGAGTAAATGTTAACAAGGCAAGCTCTTTGTCCGCTTTAACAAACTTGGTTGAATCATAACCCGCTTCATCATTTTGCTTCTCATTCTGATGCATCACTGCACCTGCATCCATGACTGCGGTTTGAAGTGCAGCTCTGTATCGATGACCTAGATATTGGGCCTCTTCAGCATCCTGGGTATGGAGCGAGATGATCCAGAAGAGCGGAAAAAAGATCAGCACGAATACAATAGATAGCTCAGTAATCTTCATTGAGGACCATACCTCCATATGTGACAAATATCGCCGAAGCCTGAGCTGTACCACTTAGCCATTCACGAATGAGCATGGAAGGTGTACGATTTGTATTTTGGAGCGTCACGGTGAAAAAGTCCCCTGTCGTCAACGTATATCTTCGGCCGGGATGATCAGCCGGTAACACAACTGAGGACGGGAATAGTCGCTCTCGAATCTGAGCGAAATAATATCCATCCTGTACAATCTCGTAGGTCCCGGTAAAACTGTTATTGTCCATAGGGTCCGTATAATGAGGTACATATTTTTTATGCAAATGTTCCATCGACACCTCATACACATTGCCCGTCTGAGCCAATTGCTCCTCAAACTCAGCCAACATTCGAGGTGAAATGTACCCTTTCGTTCGGACAGCATCAACAAGACGTGTTACATTCTGAACAGCCGTCATACGTGCTATATCATCCTGCCGATCAGCAGTTTCAGCAGCTGGATACACATAGAGCAGAAGGACTGCGAGTAACACAGCAAGCAGCTTGGATGCGGCATTAATCAATTCATACTCGCCTCCTTCCAAAAAACAATTTTGAGCAGTTCTCCAGTTTCACTTCGTATAAACTCAGGTCTGTAGGTAGCATTGAGTTGGACAGGAATAGTAGCTGCTTTATTGACAAGCGGATCAATCAAATACGTATTTCCTTCTACTTCCACAGGGATGCCTGTGCCCGTCATCTGCCTCACGGTGTGCAGCACTTCCGCACCACTATACTGATCTGGATTGGTTGTACGCAGTGTTGTAATAAGCCGACCTTCCATACCTGCTGTTGTCTGTACTCTATCCTTTAAGGCCACTGATAAAATCGTAACATTCTGTTGCCCGTACAGGCAGGCTGTCACAAACAAGACAACCGCCGTACAAAACAACATGAGATGCTGGGTATTTTGGGACATCTTAAACCAACTCCTGTCAGGATTGCTGGAAGATCAGCCCTCTTACCACATTAGATCGGTCTTTCACGATAATCGCTTTGAATTTACCACTTGGATTGACATATTGATTATCTTTTTCACTCATGGTCTGGTTAATAATCCCCACTTTATCGTCAGGTGCAATAACCGAACCGTAATCCGCATTATTGAGATCCTGTGAAATGTTCAATTGATTGCCATACCATTGACCTGCTTTATTTTTACCCGTAATAACTTGAATACCGAACTGATCCTTGTCCGCGTATTTACGCAGCGCATTGGTTACCTGTGATCCACTGATGGTTGTTCCGTCATATACCGTAAATGCTGCCTGGGACAACTCGGTTTGAATATCAGCAAAATTGTTCTGGGCCGTCTTGGTTGCCTCCTGAGCCGAAATAAACAACAGAACTACAATTGTGATCAAAGCGATCGTCAAAAATATCCCTGCTGCCACCTTTAAAGCGCTTGATGCATTGTTCATGTTAAATCCTCCCAAGTTATAAGTTATTAATATATTTCAGACTCCACACAGAGGGACTGTGTTACAGTTTCTGAATTTGTTCATAATAGATGTTCATTTGCAAGAAGCTCATACCGACCAATGGAATGACCAGATACAAGAAGATAAGGGCATACATAGGTGTAAATCCGATGGTTCTCCCCCATGATGCTTTGACATCAATCATTTTGCTGTACTCCTGCTTGCGCTGTTCAAAATAGAAGGCCATCATGCTCTCAAGATCATCAAAGGCTTCACGGATTGAGATTTTGCCAAGGGCAAGCTGCAATTTATCAACCAGTCGCTGGAACTCGGGTAAGCCCGCCTCTTCCTTTAATTGTTCAAGTGCGTGCTCTGGCCCATGTTCATAATGTAACAAACATTTTTGCAGCGGACGCTTGAAAATGACGGCAAATCGATTAAGCCACTCCAATATCTCTTCGACGGACATCCGGTCCATCTCACGCAAAATGGAAATCACCGTCTGGAATTGATAGATTTCATGTCGCATATCCATACGCCGCATTTTCCGCTGGAATAACATCAACCAGACGGGCATGTAATAACCTGCTACACCCATGACAATCGCTATAATCATTTCCCACCAGCTTACATATTGCTTGTTATACACCTCAAGCTTCTGCATAATCCGCGTGATCGTCTCAGTCTGTGTATCGTGATCCAACTGAACGGGAGATAACTGCTGTAACGCTTTGGAGATGTCTTCGTATGTAGCCCCGCGGTTCATTTCTACACTTTCCAGCACGGATTGATCCAACGCTGTTTTTTCCTCAGCCTTCCTGAGATCCGCTTCAGCCATTGCGCCAAACATTCGGTCATCCCTTATCGGATCATACAAGATGTGATTACGTTCAACCTGGTGCAACAGCAAGATGCAGCCCATCGTAAGGACCAAACAACCTGCGAATAACATCACTCGACGAATGGCGAGCCATTCATATTTTAACTCCGAACTACTCTCCCTCATCAGGCGTATCGTTTGGCTGTACTGTGCACTACCAGGTTTCGCTGCAAACAACATCGCCAATTTCCGTATGAAAGTTTGCTTGTACAGAAACTGATCCAACCATGAATGCTTATGCCCTGAACGGTAACGGGTCTCATCGTATTGCTGGAGCCTTTGCAGAAGCAAATAGGCAAGAATGATGATGACATAGATCGATATTTTGGTAACAAAACCCATTTTGCTGCGATAAAATTCATCCATTGTCGGGAAACTGACTCTGGCCCACCGTTCGATTGGAGCGGTGAACAATACAGGGGCGAGCGCGATGATGTTGAGTCCTTTGAGCAGATAATCTAATTTATCACGCCGCAAAATCTCCAAATGAATCTCCTGAGTCAGGTTACCCAGTCCTTTAAGATAGATAGAACCTTGTGCCCTGTCCTTATCTCCGAACTCCATGACCATATAGGAAACGCCTGCGAATCCTTTGAGAAAACGGTTGGGAGCTACTTCATAATAACGCTCAAGTGCTTCATTCGGATCTGGAGAAGTTAGAGCTTCGTAGATTAGTCTGACCTGTTCAGCCGCTTCTCCTGTACCTACTTCAGCCGCTTCATAGAGGGCTTCCTCAACCATGCCATGCTGATGATATCGATGCCTTACATCTGCAAACAGGTCCAACATCTGCACCAGCAACCTCTTCTCCATTCGACTGAGGTACATATCTAGCACTAGACTGTTTAGCACCACAGCACAGAGCACGGACAATATTACAAAAGCGATACCCGGCTGCAGAAGAAACAGAATGATACTTATGCCTCCATAGCCTCCCAGAATAATCAGAACCACTGTCATCGTCATTCTTCGAAGTGACGGCTCATCCCCCACGTGACGGAATGAAATACGCTTCTGCACTTGTAGAATATAGGATGATAGCAGTGGGACTTTCATTCCAAGGCGGTAAGACTGCAACAAGAGTGATCCCAATCCCTTGAATCCCTTCACGCTGGGCGTAAGAATAACGCCGGATTGACTTGTTGAGCCACCTCCTCTGCGACGTAGCAAGCTTAACACCAAGAGCGTGATCAGCAACCCTCCTGCACAAATACTTAATACGAGGAGCAGAATCCATTTAATGGTCATCCTGATCACCCCAATGTTGCTCCATAAATTGTTCAAACTTCTCGGCATCCTGCAATGTCATCTGTTCTCGCATGTCGATTATACTTCCCGAAGAGATAGGGGCTGTCGCAACATACGCTCCATCTCTGTACTCCACAACATTACGAAACGCAAAACCTGCCCTGTCTTCCACGCTGTCACCTTGATTCGCACGAGGAAGACACTCCGTAATACGTTCAATATATCTTCGTCCCTCAGCATCTTTCTTCATATGAACATCGAAATTAATGACACTTACAACCTGCTCCTCAGCAATATGTTCATGATGGAACATGCCTGTCTTGAGCAAGGAATTACGGAGAGAGAAGACCAGATCCCGAAAAGTTTTGGCATGGTGTGTAAACAGGGTGAACAGACTGGCAACCTGTGACATTTGAATCATCCATGCAGCCACTTCATCACTCGCAACCTCACCAAGAATATTTACGGTACCATCCGTTTTTTTCTGCAAATCAAGCCCTTGTTGACCTGAAATATGTTCGGTCTCTCGGAAACTCAAAATATTACGTCGGCTGTAGATCCGTCTTAATTGAAGTTCGAACGCCATCTCCTGAACCCGAAGAGTATACGATGCATAGATGTGTTTGACCATAGCCATAAGCAACGTTGTTTTGCCAGACCCCTGCGCCCCGGTTACAGCTGTAATCCGGCTTCCTTTCATTAGATATTGAAGCAATGTTATTGGCAGTTCTGCGTTGTTACCCGTAATCAGTTGTTCAAGTGAAGCATTCGGAATATCGAACTTTCGGACGAAGAATGCCCAGGATTCTGCAAAAGGAGGACGAACCACTACGACACGTGAGCCGTCTTTCATCTCGTTCACCTTGTACCCACTCGCTTCCGACAACTGTCCCGGATAATTGTATTTGTATATGTTCTGGCAGACCCGTTTCAGTTCCCTAATGCTGCCGAATGACAGAAAGGACAGGTGGATGGACTTACCTTTATAGAAAACCCAGACACTTTGCATTCCGTTAAGCGGTTCTTGATGCGTATCATCCTCGAGTCCTTGATCCAGCAAATCATTCCATGTTGCCGGTTTTCGAAGTCCCATATTATGAATAGCATCCAGCATACCGCTGACACCACCGCTAACGCCGTCAATACGTTGGTCCCTTATTTCATCAACAACCGAGAACCCTTTATAATGTTGATAGATACGTTGCACAATGATATCTGTCTTTTCTCTAAATCCAAGTTCTCGATATTCGCACTCGAACACATACTGAATATCCTCCTCGGAGATATAATAACTCCCTCCATCGTCTGAACCTTCCTCCATTCTCAGCCTGCCAAGATCGTAGGTATCAATCATTCGGGAAAGAGCATTTACACCGAATTGCTGTAGGTACAGATAGAACACAATTTCGAATCGGTCCTGGATCGTCAATAAATCAGGTTCACCGAACAAAATAATTTCATCTACATTCGATTTGTTCAGACCTATGCTTCGAATCAACAGATCTCCTATCAGGTTTTTGACATATGTTTTGTCGCTGATACTGCCTGAGACACAGCCTTTAAGGGCTTTTCTCATCTCGGCACGTTGATTGATTCTTCGACGATATTCTTCTTCGTGCAGACCTGCATCCGCGAGTTGACTATGACTAAGCTCATGAAGTGAGTTCTTCACCTTCTCAATCAATATGTCAATTGTGAATGATTCCTGTTCAGGAACACGAGCATTCTTTTCACGAAGAAAAGTTCTATACTTAAACCAGAGGTATGTCAGGCACAGAATCAAAATTAAACTTATCCATATGGTATTCCAGATCATCGGAGGTTCAGGCTCCCCTTTCCAGCCTCTTCAGAACCGTGCGCATACCTGCGCCGTCCATAATCAGGCGAGCGAGTCCGCTCATGCTTGCAGCGAAGCTCCCTTTGCGAGTATCCTTATTTTCACTCAAACTCTCCAACTGCAAGTACTTAGCAACATCTCGCCGGTTCATTGCATCCAGATATCCGGTTGTATACGGTATAGCAGATATCGTCCCCTTGTATTTGAATCGGCGTCGAATATTGGAAATGGTTGCACGTGAATGCGGATCGTATTTGTTAATTACAACATGCATATTCTGATTGCTCATTCGTTCTGGCAGGATCTCTTCAAAGAACAACTCCAAATTTCGCATGTTTTGATCAAGGTTTATTACAACATAGTCCGCCTGTTGCAGCATGAGCTGCGAGTCCACACCGGATTGATCCGCATCCAGAAGAACCAGATCATAATATTCGTTAGCTACGTTCAGTAACTTTTTCACCGTCTTTCCATGTTCCTGCGGAGAACGTTCCATCTCATTCATTCTTCCAGTCAGGAAATCAAGTCTTTCCTTCAGAAGTGGCTTGGTATAATCCCTGAGATTGTGCTTGTTCAGACTTCCGCTCGAATGCAGCCGTTCAACCGCATCCCAGCCGCCCTCTTCGAAGGTAAACACAGAATCTGTGGAATCCGTCTCATTAGATGGCAGAGCAGCTTCTGTGCCAGTTCCGACAAGGCCTGCATTAACAAGTAACACCCTTGTCCTATAGTGAAGTGCCATTGCATAGGCACTAATTAATGTGCTTGAGGTGCAACCTGATCCTGCAAAAGGACTCCAAAAGGTAATGGTACTCATGCTCTCATCCTTTCTGCTTCTTTCATTGCCCGACGACTGCGAACACTTTCCCAACCTGTTAACTGCTCGACCACGCGACATAACGACTTTTTGTAATTTCGGGATAGAGGACCAAGAAGAACTCTGCGATGATGCTCATTCTCAAGCTTAACCGCCGCTGTTAACTCATCCCACGGAAGCACTAAAGATTCTCCTGTCCAACCAAACGGGCTACCTTCCAGATACGCCCACAGATAACGAGCTTCAAGCTTGCAGTCTACCCCATTGATCAAAATACGCTGGAATGACAACTCAACAGGTAATGACTGTTCTTCAAGCAACCGTTTTAACCAGCCTTTGCCACGTTCCAGATTGTAACGCTCGTAATCACTCACCCAGACTCTTACATCGGCGCTTAACCAAAGATTGCGCGAAGCAAAGTGGGAGGTCTCCATGTCATATAACACATAGTCATAACTATCCAATCGCTCGCCATTTACTTCAAGATGATTCTCTACTGCTGATGAAGTGACAAAATGACAAGCGATATCAAATCCTTCAAATTCCGTAATTCGCAAAGATTGCTGACTGTCCCCTACACCGTGCCCATACTTCTGTTGTAAGGTTCCATCTACAAGCAAGACCTTGCTGCCTGTCGAAGCCAATATCTTGCACAGATACAGCATCAGATCATTCTTCTCACATAAACCTGCAAAGATCCATGTATGCATGTATGCTTAACTCCCTTTCTTTTCTCAAACTCTTTGTTATATGAATTACTCAGTGAAATCTTCGGATGGGTGCCTACTCTCCACCCGTTAGCAGACTCTGCTGTTCATCTGATTGTGAAGCTTGAGCAGAATTATCCATGCTTTCCGTAACAGCCCCTGCTCCGTTTCCTGATCCATCATTCCACATCACTCCATCTGATGTTGCCGGATTATTCGCTGATGGACGACTGTTATAAGTAACTGAGGATTGTGCCACATCCTGTTCTACCCCTTTTGACGGTGCTGTCATGGAGGCAGCCAGAGAACTTTCAAGCGAACTTCGAACCTGTCTGGATAACTCCTGCTCGGCTCGTCGAACAATATTCGGATCACTCTCCAGCAGTTTTAACACTTCTGAATTGGCAGGGTACGTCGCGATTGCAGGTGTCTGAAATTGTGGTTCTACATAGGTTAAGGCATAGATTGAAGCTTTATGTAAATAGGCATCTACTATTGCACTTGAGAGTGACAGAATCTCTTCCTCCGTCATCGTAATCCATAAGGTAGCTGCGTTTAGTCGTTCCACTTTCTTCTTCGATAAGAGAACATAATCTTGTCCTGTGGGGAACTGGATACGCACATCTATAATATCTCCTTTAACGAGTGAAGACGGCAGTAGGACAACTTGCAGCTCTCGATTTCTTAAATCAGGCGGAGCCGGCGTATCCTCATATACCATTTCGGTGGTAATGGCTGTTCCCTTTTTCAACTCTATTTTGGCCACTTGGCCTTCCATTTGCTTGGTACTGGACCAGAGGTTTCGCGGCGCCTGTGCGTCCGGGACTGCAAGAAGCTTCAGATCTTCAGGCAATATCGGTTCACCTGCTTCGATATCCCGAATCGTAACCCAGCCTTGTGCTCCCGAATTCCATTGCTGCTTTAATTCAGCTTCCTTTTCCTCATATGCTGATAAATAACGGGCTTCTACGGCTGACCTGACATCACCCATCGTTTTGACATTATAAATAACATATCCTCCGAACACCAACCCTATAGTTCCTGCTCCGATAAGCCCGGCATAGATCAGTTGACGGCTTTGTTTTCTTAATTTAGACAACAGAGGCTCTCCTTTCGTAATCTCCTCTAATCATGTACTTTCCTTCGTGAAAAGAACGAACGTTTCTTGGGCTGCTGTGCCATCATATGCGTTAAAATATGAGAAAACACTTTATCCATCTGTACGTCCTTGTCAAAAGGATCAATGTGTAACGGCAAACCGTATACACTTGTTGTGTCCAGTGCTTTACGAATACGCTGAACAGCTTCACTTGCTGCCAGGGGCAGACAATATATCCATTTATCTCGTGGATACCGATGATGGGATCGAACAAAAGCGCCAATCTCCGCCTGTCTCCATTCGGCACCTGAGCCTATAACAATCGGTAGATCTGCACGCAGGAATTCTTCCAACCTATTCTGGTCCTGACCACTGCCGAGGTCCATCACGATGAATTGATAGCTCCCCCCAAGCAAAGATAAAATATCCGCTCGTCCGGATTGTTTCCAATAATGCACACCATCCACTGCAAACTGTCTGCCTACAGGCACCGGTTTACCCGCTTGTGCGATTTGTTGGATTCTTGCAAAGGATTGAGAACGAGGTGACATTTCAATCACAGCTACTTTGAAGTTTTTCCTTTCTAGATAATGACTAATAGCTATGGCTGTGTGAGTAACCCCTACACCAGGTGAAGCACCAGTCAGGGCAATAACTCTTGTTCCGCCATTCAAGGTCATCGTCGTCTCTCCACTGGGCGTTATTCCCCCGGGTATTCGGAGCAGTTCCTTCCGTACCTCATCGGCAGATTGGAATCGCTCCTCGGCATTATACCTTAACAGTCTTCTCGCCACAGGGATGTATGTCCGCGGAACATCACTTCGGATAGAGCTTTCCACACCCTGAATCCATTCCGTATACGCCCCACTTGTCATAAGATACAGGAGCAATGCACCAAGTCCGTATAGATCTGAACGGGCATCGGTCTGACCTGAGCCATATTGTTCAGGTGCGGCGAAACCAGCTGTTCCCAACTTGACCGTATCTTCTACACTTTGTTTTTTGTAGCTTCTGGCGATGCCAAAATCAATTAATCTTACTTCATGTTCCGGCGTGACCATGATGTTTGATGGTTTCAGATCCCTATAGATCACAGGCGGATTCAGATTATGCAGATAACTCAACACATCCAGCAATTGAAGGACAAGCTCCGTCAACTGCTCCATCGGGATCTTCCCACGACACTGCTTGAAATACTCACTGAGCGTTAATCCTTCGATGTATTCCATCACCAAGTACGTGTACCCATCTTCATCCGGGACAAAAAAATCAACGATTTGCGGCAATCTTGGATGGCGAAGAGATGTCAGCAGCGCTGCCTCCGTCTCCATACTGCCTTCATATGGCATATCCGTTACGCTTTCTTTAATTGCCCAAATCTTGCCTGGCAACTTCAGATCCTCCGCCTCGTATACATGGCTCATTCCGCCTGTACCCAGAATGGATACGATACGATATCTACCTCCCAGCAGGCTTCCTTGTTCCAGCCTCGCCGGATGTCTCATATTAATTCCTCCTTCAATACACAACAAAAAAGGGAAAGCTTCACCGAAGAAGAACAGACCGGATATCCGGTTTCGTTCACTTCGGGATGCTTTCCCTCAGGTTTGTTATGGTTAATATTGGTATCATTATAGTACAGGCAGGAATAGATTGTAAAGCACAAAGTTTAATGAACTTAATCGAATCAATTTCTTAATATTTGACCATATAAAGTGTAATCTCTTCGCGGTTATGGAATAACTGCTTGGAACGTTGAATCTGCATCCGTGAACGCTCAAACGTATCAATGACGTCTTTAATGAGCGCGAGCGGCTTTTTATGCAACAGTTTCACGGTAACGATGGCTGTTCCCCCGGGCTGAAGGCTATACAGAAGATCCGATACAAGTCGGCTCATCAGCTTGGGACTCCAACTCATATCACATACGAGCAGATCAAATTCACCTTCGCGGAAACGAACATCCCCCGCATTTTTTTTCAAGAAAGTCAGTTTGGGTGATGTCAGCAGGGTCGGATCCATCTTCGCCGGATCTACCGCCGTTACTTCAAGCCCGCGTTCAAGCAGGAACGAGGTCCATCCGCCTGGTGCTGCACCGATATCGAGTGCTTTATGAAAAGAAGTGAAGTCAATACCAAACGTTTGCTCAGCTTCAAGTAATTTGAACTTAGCCCGCGAGATCTGTCCGTCTTCTTTTTGAAAACGTACAGCTCCCCCGCTCCAGTCTGACAGATTCTGTTCAGGTCTGGATACGCCAGCATACAACATATCATTCGCAGCAAATACGGAAATGACATATTCAGCATCACGTACGACCCATTCACAACCTAGCTCATCCAGCTTTTCTGTCAGCAATTGCTTCAATGAGGCCGCATTTTCTTGCCAAAAGGATCCTTCTGTCTTCCGTACCTGCAGTACGACAGGGATGCCGGACAATTCCTTATGATTCAGAACGAATGCAATCAATTTCTCAATAGACTGTTCCGAATCTTCTGTATTCTCCTGAAACTGAACAGGCTGAATATGACGTAAAAACGTTGGATACTCTTCCCACAGCTTACTTGCAACTTCTTCTTCCGCTACAGGCAGACCCGCAAGCAAAATTTCTCCTGGTACGAGTACCGTGCTCTTGACCGCACCAAACGTGCGGCGCAACTCTTCCTGAGCATAAGGGGCAAAGCCATGATTGGCTGTGCATATAAAACGGGAGAAGTTGCCTTCTTCCCAAGACGATTGTGTACTCAAATTGTGTTACCCTCCAGAACGTACGCGTATCCACGGACGACCGTCATCCCACTGGATATCGACCGGGACATCGTACGTATGCTTAATTGTATCTTGTGTCAAAACTTCATGCTTAGGGCCTGCCGCGGCAATACGTCCATCGCGGATCAAGGCCACATGGGTAAATAAAGGTACGATCTCTTCAACATGATGTGTTACATACACAACTGTAATGTTACGCTGGCGCAGACGATCAATCTCAGCCAGCATTTTCTCACGTTCATACAAGTCTAGTCCGGCACAAGGCTCGTCCATAATCAGCAATTTTGGCTCAGCCATTAATGAACGAGCAAGCATGACTTTTTTGCGCTCTCCCTGGGATAACGTTCCAAGCGGGTTGTTGGTCAGGTTGGCAAAGCCCATATCATCTAACAAACTCATCGCCTTGGCTTTCACTTCATCAGGAATCGTCTGATAAAAACGCAAAAAAGCGTACGCTCCTGTAGCGACGACCTCCCATACCGGATCTCGGGGTGTTAATTTCTCAATCAACGTTTGGCTGATATAACCGATTTCCTTACGAACTTCCCTGACGTCACATTGTCCATACAGATTACCAAGTACTTCAATACGTCCCTGGCTTGGAAACATATATCCGTTCATCATTTCCAGTAATGTTGTTTTGCCAGAACCATTCCGACCTAGAATAACCCAATGTTCACCTTGTTCGATGCGCAAATGTACGTTATCCAAAATCTGATTCTCTTCTCGTCTAAGTGAGACATGTTCCATTGAAATTATACTCATTTCAGCACCGCCTTCCGGATCTCAGAGAGCAAGTGCTCTACAGAGCTCATCCGATAAACCATTTTTGGAACATCTTGCTGGCCGTCAAACAGCATCACGGCTGGTACGCTTGAAATTTGAAATTGTTGTACAAGTTCAGGAATGTCATGAATGTTCATTTCGGATAAAATACCTTCTGGCAGCATGTGCTCAACGACCTCCAACATCCGACGGGCTGCCGCACATGTCCCACATAAAGGTGTATATATAAATACAGCCTGTGGCATGCCTTCCCATACGCCGCGCATTAACATTTTGGATGTAATTGGCTTCATTAGCTTTCTTCTCCCGCAGCAACACGCAGCATGACCTCACCCGTCATTGGACCATTATGAATGGTTACCGAATCGGGTTTATTGCTATATAACATCTCGTACATCTGACGTTTCCCAAACATACTGGACGTATGCAAATAGATCTCGCGCGGAAACAACCCTTCTCGTACTATGGATGCCGCAACCTCACCGCCACTCGGTGAATCCGGACCAAGCTCATAATCCAGAGACAAAATGTCCACGTCACCTTCTCTTAGCAGCATCAGGCACTCTTCAGCATTCGTTGCCAGAACAAATCCTTTCGGACACGCCCGATAGTCATCCAAAAAAACATGCATACAATCGCTCCTCTCCCTATTATAACCAGGAACGCATGAGCGCTATATCATCACGGTGCGTTCCATCTTCGCCCGCTTCGGTTTCGAGCACAACAACCGCCTTTCGGAACTCAGGTGCATTTAACAATGCTTTCATCGAATCGTACCCGAGATAACCCTGTCCGATCCTCGCATGTCTATCCTTACACGAGCCAGACGCATATTTGGAATCATTAAAATGTACAGCAGCAACATCATCCCAGTATCCCAGCACCCTGCCCTTATCGAGCATCGCCGCTTCGTTGCCTGAAGACCACAAACCTGAAGCAAAAGCATGGCATGTGTCAAAACAAAAAGCAATATGCTCCGGATATCGGCTTAATTTGCGAATCTGTATCATTTCCTCCATTGTAGTGCCCATCGGGCCATGATCACCTGCCTGATTTTCAAGCAGCACTTTCGAATGACCATCCCAATTTTCCAAGGCGGTATCCAGACAATGTATCAGGTTTTGATAGCCCTCCAGCGGATCGCTCGTTTTGATATGTCCAAAATGGACCACCGTCCCGACAGAACCGCAAGCATTTGAAATTTCAAGGTCATTGCGAATAGATGCTATCGTAGCATGAAACCCCGCCTCTCCACGGGTCATGCCCAACGCCGGATTCGTGGGATAGGGGGAATGTGCAATGGAAGCAAGTCCCTGCTGTTCACACCAATCCCTGCACTGCTCAGCATCCTTGAGATCCAGACTTTTCAGGCTGAGACTACGCGGGTTTTTCGGAAAATACTGAAATGCCGTTGCCCCCATCGCATGTGCTCTTTTGGCAGCCTGAAGAAATCCGCCTCTGGTACTGACATGTGTCCCGATTCCGGATTTAGGCCTCATGCTGGCATTTCGGACAGAAGAATGCCTTCTTGCCCGTAATTTCCACTCGTTCAATGGTTCCCCCACAACGTGGACAAGTCTCTCCTTCACGGTCGTACACCCGACATTGCTCGTCAAAGCTTCCTGTTTTGGTGTCCCCTTGCATCAGTGGCATTTCCATATAACCACCCTCAGAAGCTGCTTCGCGAAGCACGGACTGCATCGAATGGAACAAGCGCTCCGTCAGCTCCGGCGAACTCGCAATGTTCTGCGTTTTGGAGCTTGGTCTCAGACCTGCAGCAAAAGCAATCTCATCGGAATAACAGTTGCCGATCCCCGCAATAATATGCTGGTTCACCAAAGTCGTCTTAAGCGTACCCCGACGACCTTTTAACAGAGAAGCAAAACGTTCAACGTTCATCCGTCGATCCAGAGGTTCAGGTCCAAGATCAGACATCGCTTCTTCGGTTTCTTTTGAGGTAAGCAGATGTAAGTACCCCAAGCGCAGACCGATGAAGAATAAAATGTGATCTCCAAACTGGATTTCCACCTGTGTGGAACGATCAGGACGCTCCTCTTCCGTGCCCCAGAAAATCATACCGCCCAACATGAGGTGCAGGACCAGACGTTTGCCATTGGCCAAGTGGAAAATCAGATGCTTCGCTCGGCGCTCAACAAATATGATGCGGTTGCCTGTAAGTTCACTGATGAACAGATCAGGCTCCGTATTTATCGTTTTATCGCGATTAATTACAACACCTGTAATCGGTAGATCAAGTATTTTCTCGGACAGCAAGGTCCGGTAATTTTCCATTTCCGGCAGTTCCGGCATCATACATTACCCCTTTTTGGAAGCTTGGTCTGTCTGTTGCGACAGCCACTCCATCAATTTATGCAAATCTTCAAACACATGATCAGGTCGAGCCTTGGCTGCTTGAATGTGTCCATCCATATTATCCCGTGTTGTCACACCGGTAAGAACCAGCAATGTCTCACATCCTGCTGCCACCCCCGCTGCAATATCGGTACGCATATTGTCTCCGATTACTGCCACTTCATGAGACGCCAAGTTCAGCCGGCTAATGGCTGACTTCATTATAACGCTCGATGGCTTGCCAATAACGGTAGGATGAACGCCGGTTGCGGCTTCAATTGCTGCTCCGATCGCTCCAGCTCCGGGTGTCAGCCCATCATCCGAAGGGAGCTGCAAGTCCGGGTTGGTCATGATGAATTTTGATCCCTCATTAATCCACCGGAGAGCCTTGGTCAATTTCTGATAGGAAAATTCACGATCAATCCCTTGTATGACGTAATCTGGGGCATCTTCCGTCAACTGTAGCCCTGCTTCTTTTATGGCTTGCAGCAGTCCTGTTTCTCCAATACAGGCCACTTTCGCACCCGGTGACTCTTCTGCAACGTATTCAGCAGCTGCCACTGCAGAAGTACATACTTCAGACGCATCCGCAGGTATCCCCATCCCGTTCAGATGATCTGCCACGCCTTGTGGGGTACGAGAAGAGTTATTCGTTACAAATAAATATGGCTTGCCTAGCTCTTGCAGTGTTCGAATAAGCTGATCGGCTCCTTCGATACGATGTCTGCCATGATAGAGCGTACCATCCAAGTCAATCAGATAGGCCTTAATCACACACAGCACTTCCTTTCTTTATCCCATTAACGTTTCATGTCCTTAATCATTTATCTCAAACTTTAACGCGAACCTATGTATTCAGGCAAAAAATATGGGCTTGCTGGCATATGCACGCGGGCAAGTCGAACCGAATCGAACACCGACGGTTTAACTCGCGCGCCTTCTGTACAAGCTTGTCATTTCCTGCGCTTTCCCGGAAAATAATTTGAATCATTTCCCTCTTCATATTGCCCATCCTACACGCTTTCCGACCAGATTGCAAAAGGGACCGCGGGAGTTCCTCTCCCTCAGTCCCGTGCAATTACCCGGTTCTTCATGTGACGTGTTTAGCCGTGCCTTGGTTCGCATTCATGGTTAAGATTCTTGCTTGCGATGCACGACAGGAATAAGTTGATGTTCATTGGCAAGTCTTGTATTTGGGAATACAGACTGCGCCTCTTCCAAAAGTGGCTGCAGTTGATCTTCATCCTTATAACGTGAGCTAAAGTGAGTCATGATCAGTTGCCCTACATTGGCTGCTCTAGCCGCTTCTGCCGCTTGTTTTGAAGTACTATGATAGTACTCATGCGCTGTATCGGCCAGATCATGCATGAATGTAGCTTCATGTACAAGTACATCTGCATTTAAGGAAAGCGGATGTACATTGTCACATGGACGTGTGTCACCCAATATGGTAATCACCATGCCGCGTTTTGGGGCTCCCAATACATCTTCAGGACGAAGCGAATGGCCGTTATCGAGCGTAATGGTTTCTCCACGTTTCAGCCGACCGAACAATGGCCCTGGTTTCAAACCATATTCCGCCAGTTTGGCTGGGTCCAGGCTGCCTGGACGATCTTTTTCCGTGATCCGGTACCCATAGCTGTCAATCCGGTGCTCAAGCAAAGCTGCTTCCACGATAAAACTGTCATCTTCAAATAGGACTCCGCCCGTATGTTCAACGATATTCAAATCATAATTAACCCTGGATTGGCTAAGCTCCATTGTAGTACTTATCATTCGTTCCGTACCTGGGGGACCATATACCGTTAATGGTGTAGTTCCACCCTGATAGGCTCTGCTCGAAAGCAGCCCTGGAAGTCCAAATACATGATCACCATGCAGGTGAGTAATGAATATTTTCTCCAATTTGCTTAGTTTAAGCGGAGAACTCAAAATCTGGTGCTGCGTTCCTTCCCCGCAGTCAAACAACCACAAAGCTCTGCGCTCATCCAACATGCGTAGCCCAATGGAAGTTACATTCCGCTGTAGCGTAGGTACACCAGCATTAGTTCCCAGGAAATATAGTTCCATTCTGGATCGCACCTCTTTCTGTTGCCAGCAAAAAACCTCCGACAATGCGGAGGGCTTTGCCTGACACTCTACTGATTTATGCCTTTTCTACGTTAAAATACTTAGCTTGCGGATGGCTGAATACCATCGCTGATACGGAAGCTTCGGGTTCCATCATGAAACCTTCCGTCAATTCAACACCGATATCCTCAGGCTGCAGCAACTTGAACAGCGGCCCTTGGTCTTCCAGATCCGGACAAGCCGGATATCCAAAGGATACCCTAATCCCTTGATAGCGTGCACCGTGACGTTGCTTCATGGTCATCTGAGCAGAATCCGGGAATCCCCAGATGTCTCTCATCATATGATGCACACGTTCAGCTAATCCCTCTGCTACTTCGAGCGCTACGGATTGCAGAGCATGCGAGCGAAGGTAATCCCCTTTATCTTTCCACGCAGTGGATAGTTCACGCACACCGTGTCCAGCCGTAACAACCATGAAACCAACGTAATCCATCTGACCGGATTCAACAGGCTTCAGGAAGTCGGACAGGCACAGGAACGGCTCGACTTTTTGACGTGGGAACGTAAAAGTATGCAAGATATTACTGGTATCCTTTGGATCATAGATGATGATGCTGTTACCACTGGACTGAGCAGGGAAGAAACGATACATGGCATGCGCCTGAATAATTCCGTCACGAACAGCCTCTTGCATGATATCATCCACTACTGCTTTCAGATCAGTAGCCTTCTTATCACCTGAAGCAAGCAGTTGTTCAACTGAACCGCGTAACCCCAGATGATGTCCAAGCAACATCTGCATGTTCACGTATGGCAGGATGTGTGATAACGGGTAGTTGCGCATGGTATGCCGATCCAAATCAGGCGGTACAAGAACCGGATTATCTAAGGCGATATCCGAACGCTCCACCCGTGTAAGCTCTGGAAGAGACTGAACGGCTACAGCCCCCGAAGCATCTGCTTCTTTCTCAGCTTCCATCTCCAGTTGCATCGCTTCACGTGTAACGGGATTCATCAATTTGTTCGCCAGATCCAGCCCATCCATTGCATCTTTAGCATATACAACCATTCCGTTATATTCAGGACGTATACGGTTTTTGGTGAATTTACGTGTCAGCGCCGCTCCGCCAACCATAATAGGCACATCAATACCTGCTGTTCGTAAATCCTGAGCGGTAAGAATCATCTGCTGCGCTGATTTTACCAATAGACCCGAGAGGCCGATTGCATCGACTTTTTCTTCTCGGTATGCCTCAATGATACGTTCTGGTGGTACTTTTATACCCAAATTAATGATCCGGTAACCGTTATTGGACAGGATGATCTCTACCAGATTCTTACCGATGTCATGAACATCACCCTTGACCGTAGCCAGAATGATCTTGCCTTTAACAGAAGTCTCGTTCTTCTCCATGAATTGCTCCAAATATGCCACAGAAGCCTTCATAACCTCCGCACTCTGCAACACCTCAGCTACAATCAACTCATTGTTGTTAAAGAGACGACCTACTTCCTCCATCCCCCGCATCAGTGGACCGTTAATCACTTGAAGTGCTGTATATTTGGCAAGTGCCTGTTCGAGATCCGGCAGCAATCCCTCTTTACTTCCTTCCACAACATATGAAGCGAGACGCTCTTCTAATGAAAGGTTCGAGATTTTTTCCTTCTTCTCAACCTTCTTGTTGCGGAACGCCGCTACAAACGCCGCCAGTGTTTCATCATTTGTATTATATAAAAGCTCTTCCGAAAGTCTGCGTTCTTCTTCCGGAATGGAGGCATAACGCTCCAGTTTCTCTGTATTCACGATCGCATAGTCGAGACCTGCTTTGGTACATTCATACAAAAATACAGAGTTCAGCACTTCACGACCTGCTTCAGGCAGTCCGAATGAAATGTTACTGATCCCGAGTATCGTATGACATTCAGGCATCGCTTCCTTGATCACTCTTATACCTTCAATGGTTTCTTTCGCTGAACCAATGTACTGTTCATCTCCCGTACCTACCGGGAACACCAACGTATCAAAAATCAGGTCTTCTGGTTTGAGTCCATATTTGTTCACCAGTAGATCGTAAGAGCGCTTGGCTACGTCAAGCTTGTCCTCCCGACTAATCGCCTGACCGCGTTCATCAATCGTTCCGACGACAACCGCACCACCATATTTATGCAGCAATGGCGTGATCAGCTCAAATTTTTCTTCGCCATCCTCAAGGTTAATGGAGTTAATTATTGCTTTACCCTGGCAGTACTGGAGGGCCAGATCAATTACTGAAGCATCTGTCGTATCGATCATGAGTGGAACTTTTACTTTTTTCACAACGAGTTCAAGGAACTTCACCATGTCTTCAGACTCTTCACGGTCTGGGTCTTGTACACATACATCGACAATGTGCGCTCCGTTTTTCACTTGAGCACGAGCTATTTCCGAAGCTTCTTCATATTTGCCTTCAACAATAAGCCGTTTGAACTTCCGTGATCCCAGCACGTTCGTACGCTCTCCGACCATATATGGGCGATTGTCTTGTTCGATGTAGATCGGTTCTATACCTGACAGTGCAGGTGGGTGTGTTCCGTTCATTTCTCTTGGGGGGTACTGGGCTAGTGTATCCCGCATGGCCCGAATATGTGCGGGAGTTGTTCCGCAACATCCACCAGCAATATTCAACCAACCCTGTTCGGCAAAAGCACCAATTTTCTGAGCAAGAGAATCTGGGGACTCGTGATAATTACCATTCTCATCTGGAAGACCCGCGTTCGGGTAACAACTAACGGCAACCGATGCCATTCCAGAAAGCGAGCGAATGTGATCACGCATGAACTCTGGACCTGTAGCACAGTTTAGTCCTACCGAAATTGGGTTAAGGTGTTCTAAGGAGATATAAAAGGATTCGATGTTCTGACCTGCAAGGGTCGTACCCATTGGTTCTATTGTTCCTGATATCATCAGTGGCAGGGTAATGCCACTCTGTTCAAAGGCCTGCTGAATTCCAATGCTGCCTGCTTTTACATTGAGGGTATCCTGTGAGGTTTCAAGCAGTAGCGCATCAACGCCTCCCTCTATTAAAGCAAGCGCTTGCTCCAAATAACTGTCGATCAGTTCCTGGAACGTCACTCCCCCAGTAACAGACAGTGTTTTGGTTGTTGGTCCCATCGCACCTACCACATAACGTGGAGATTCTGGTGTAGAAAAACGATCAACTGCAGCTTTCGCAATTCTGGCTGCTTCCAGGTTGATCTCTCGTGCACGATCCTGAATATCGTATTCAGCAAGTACGACTGATGTTGCACCAAATGTGTTAGTTTCAATCAGATCAGCGCCAGCTTCAAGATATTCTTCATGAATGCGCTGGATTAGCTCTGGACGAGTAAGCACTAACATTTCATTACATCCATCCAGATCTTCGCCGCCAAAATCTTCACCAGTCAGATCAACTTGTTGAATCATGGTCCCCATTGCACCGTCGAGGATTAATATTCGTTGTTTTAATGCATCGTGTAGACTAATCTTATCCAATATCTTCACCCCCGCAAAACGTTAAATCTTAGTTTAACAGAAACTAACTTAATGTGAAAGATCGGTTTTGCTCCCGTAAGATGGCGGGTTTGCTCGAATATGAACGGAATTTGAGAATCGACAAAAACAGAGCAATCCGATATAATTCAATTAAACCAAGTGGAAAAGAGGGAAAGAACATGGCTGAAATTGTAATCCGAAATACGAACGAACGCATCACTGGTGACGAAAACGTTCGAAATTTCTTGAACAAATACGAAGTATTATATGAGAAGTGGGACGCATCCAAACTGAACACTGATCTGCAAAATAACTTTGGATTGACTGATGATCAGAAAACCGAGGTTTTGGAAACTTACGATTATGAAATCAGAGATTTGGCTGCACGTCGCGGATATCAGATCTGGGATGTCATCACGTTGTCCGAACAGACACCTGATATCGAAGAGAAACTGGCCAAGTTCGAAGAGATCCACACCCACGCTGAAGATGAGATCCGTGCAATTGTTGCCGGTAAAGGAATCTTTGTTATCAAAGCTACAGATGATGTAGGCTACTTTAATGTAGAACTGTCTCCTGGAGACGTCATCTCCGTACCGGAGAATACACCGCACTTCTTCACTTTAATGGAGAACAAACAGATCATTGCTGTACGTCTGTTCATCGAAAAAGATGGCTGGATTGCAGATCCGTATCCTGATCCTACGTTTATCAAACAAGGCTAAGACTCGCTTGTTGCGATTTAATAAACCAAAACCCCTGTTCATTTGAACAGGGGTTTTGGCATGGAGCGTATTTTACAACATCTGCGTACTAGATAAAATAATGTGGGTATTTTGCTTTTATCGATTCCTGTTCAATCACGACCAGTCTGAGATGAGCCTCCATCACCTGAACCGCTTGCTCCGTATTACGCTCTGTGATAAGTCGATAAATCTCTTTGTGCTGCGAGATAATGACCTCCAGGTTGGAATCCTCCGCTAGACGTAATAAACGTAACCGATTAAACGGGATATTCAGCTGTTGCAACATTTTCCACGTTCTAAGCTTCCCTGTGCCCTGAAACAAAATCTGATGAAACTCTTCATCCAGTTCGAACAGTCGATAGAAATTGTTTTTCCCTATACATACTTCCTGCATTGCAATGTTGGTTTCGAGTCTGAATCGGAACTCCTCAGGAAACGAAACACAAGCCAAAGTCACGATTTCCTTCTCCATCTTCTCCCGCATAAATCTGCCTTCTTCCACATGCTCCAAGTTGATATGAGAAACTATGGTTCCACTCTGTGGAATAATGTCCAGCAGTTCTTCTTCAGCAAGCTTCATGAATGCTTCCCGCACGGGTGTTCTGCTCACCTGCAGTTCATCTGCAATCTCTTTCTCTGAAATCTTGGTACCAGGCTTAAGTTCCAGATGAAGAATTCGTTCTTTTAACAGATTATATGAATATGCCCGGGTCGAGCCTCTAATTTTTTGATTAAGTGACATGCCTTGACCTCTTTCTCTCAGCCGTATTCATTCATCTTAGCACAAATTACCGTTCCACTTAAATATCGGAGTGAAACGGTAATCCGGCCAGCATCAACTATGTTATTGCTTGTTTTCTTTGTAGGCTTTGTACGTATCATTTGCCAGCTTCAGATAATTAGATAATCCTTGACTGTCCAGTTCTTTGGCGAAAGTATCGAATTCAGACAAGTCACGCTCACCCAAGATAAATTTAAGTGTATTCTGGTCCGAATAATCTTTCAGTGGTGTACTCAGAAGTGTCACCCGTTCACGATCTTCAGAAGAGTATGGAATTGGTGGTTCTGCCGGGATAACTTCTTTGGTATCCTTCATATCTTGCTGGAATTTCAACTCTTCTTCACTAAACATGGATTGCAGCAGATCTGTAGTACCCCCATAGGCAAATACACCACCAGAGAAGCCATAGTCAATACGCAAATCCTTCGTTCCTTTCGGATTCAAACCATTGTAGTTAACGTCCTCTGCCAATTTACGTTTCCCATCTTCTTTGGTGAATGTTTCACCTTCTACGCCCCACTTGGCGAACTCTTGCCCCTCATCACTGTAGTACAGCCAATCAACGAATTGCATAATGGCTTTGAAATTTTCGCTCTTTTGAATTTTCCCGGAAATCATGACACCGTTTTCAAGTCTCGACCCGGACATCAGCTGTCCTTTTGGTCCACCAGGTACTGTAATCTTCGCAACCGAGAATTTACCCTCTCCCAGCGTTTTGTTCATATCATTTCGGTGCAACACCACCGTTTGGGAATTACCATTAATCATGAATGATTTGCCGGATACAAATTTCTGTACAGCCTGATCATCATCCTGTGTAAAACTCTCCTTATCGAGCAGCCCTTCGGATACCAATTTGTTAAAGTACGTTAGCATTTCCTTATACTCCGGTGTAGTAGCCGTGTACACAAATTGATCCTGATCTTCTTTATACGTCAGTCCATTACCAAAACCCCATCCAGCCTTGGTGCCAAAACCGGTAGCAGCGATGTTCAACGTACTATTGAATTGGAATCGGTCCGAAAACGGAATGGAATCCGGATAGATCTCTTTTAGCTTTTTGGCTGCATCATACAATTCGTCCCATGTGGTCGGGATGGCAATGTTATTTTCCTCAAAAACATCTGTTCTTACGAGTAGTGTGTAATCTGGCCATACTTCTTCATGAAGACCCGGAAGTACATAGTACTTTCCATCTTCCTGTCGAAGTCCTTCGAGTTCATCTTCCAATCCCCATTTTTCCACTTTATCCTTGAAGTTCGGCATCAAATCAATATAGTCGCTAATCGGCAAAATCGCACCGGAAGATACAAATGCAGACTCTTCACCTGGGTACGTTTTAGGAATAACCAGTGGTGCATCACCAGAACTAATCAACAGAGATCTCTTCTGAGAGTAGTCGCTCATAGGTACAATCGTTGGCTCAAGCGTAACACCCGTCAATTCGGTGATTTTATCAAAAAGTAACCAGTCTTTTTTATATGGATAACTAGGTTGATCACTATATAGTATGGAAAGATTAAATGGCTCTGTCGCTTTAAATGTGTCCCCTACATTGTACTTCTCCATCGCAGCGTTGGTCTGAACTTCTGTGACGTCACCTCCAGTTCCAGTACCGCTGCTACATGCTGCCAGAACGACGGTCATCATTGTTGTCAAAACCATTTTACCGACAAACTTACGTGGCTTTTGATTCATTTAGGTTATCCCCCTGAATTTGGTTTAGGTTGACCTTGCCTTAAAACTTTTTAAATAACCTCTAAAAGTTAATCATGTGAATCATTCTAGTTGCTACGTATTACTGTTTAACAGACCCCAACATGATACCGGTTACAAAGTATCTTTGAACAAATGGATAGATCGTGAGTATCGGCAAGATGGTTAATACCATCGTTACAGATTTAATATTGGCAGCAATCTGTGTCAGGTTATCAGCTGAGGTTGCACCGGCAGATGCCCCGCTGGTCGCTCCTGCAATCATATTGCGCAAATAAATGGTGACTGGGAATAGTTCTTTTTTGTCCAAATACAGAAAGGCTGGGAACCATGAATTCCAATGGCCCACTGCGTAGAACAGCACCATGGTTGCCATAACCGCTTTACTCAGCGGCAATATAATGCGTAACAAGATCCCGTAGGTGTTCAACCCGTCAATAGAGGCAGCTTCCTCCAGTTCTTCAGGCATATTCTCAAAAAATGACTTCATGATCAGCATGTTGTATATGCTAATTGCGCCAGGAACAACAAGTGCCCACATGGTGTTGTTGAAGCCAAGAGAATTAATCAAGACATAGTTTGGAATCAGTCCACCACTGAAGAACATCGTGAACACGGCGAACATCGTCAGAAACTTGCGACCCATCAACCTCTTTTTGGACAGGGCATATGCGAAAATAGTCGTCATGAACATGGAGATTAACGTACCTACCACGGTGTAAATAATCGTATTTTTATAATTGGTCCAGAACATGCTGTCACGTGAGATGGTCTTATACGTCTCCACATTGAATCCTCTTGGAAACAGACTAACCTTGCCCGAATTAATATAAGACTCACTGCTGAAGGATTGTGCCACGACATTCAAGAATGGATAGAGCGTTATAAATACCACGAATAGCAGAAAGATGACATTAAAAACTTTAAATACCTTATAAGATCTGGATTCCTGCATGATGCTCCTCCTTTACCATAAGCTTCTTTGTGTCAGTCTGCGTGAGATGGCATTTACGGAGAACACCAGAATCAGACCGATCAGCGATTCGAATAAGCCAATTGCGGTAGCATAACTGAAGTTACTGGATTCCAGTCCGACCCGATACAGGTAAGTGGAGATTACATCAGATGTCTCATAAATAAGCGGATTGTACAAGAGCAAAATCTTTTCAAATCCAACAGCCAGGAAATTACCCATGTTCAAAATCAATAACGTCACAATGGTTGGCAAGATACCTGGAAGCGTTACATAAATCGTTTGCTTCCAGCGATTGGCTCCATCAATACGCGCAGCTTCATACAAAGAATCATCAATGGTTGTCAGTGCAGCCAGATACAATATCGCTCCCCAACCCATACCCTGCCATACCTCTGAAGTGATATAGATTGTTCTGAACCATTCAGCCCGCTGCATAAAAGGAATACTGTCTCCGGTGAAGAAAGCCACCAGTCCATTAATGGAACCATTCACTGCTGTCAGTTGCAGGATCATACCCGCAACGATAACGATGGACAGAAAATGAGGCAGATAAGACGCGGTCTGTACAAACTTTTTGAATCGTTTACTTTTCACTTCGTTAAGCATCAAGGCAAAAATAATTGGAACCGGGAATGTAAAGAGTAACGCAAGTCCACCCAACATCAGCGTATTACCGAATACTCTCCAGAAGGTAGGGTCCTCAATGAACATTTTGAAGTATCGTAATCCAACCCACGTTTCTCCAAATATACTTCCCCCAGGAACAAAACGTCTGAACGCAATCACATTACCAATCATCGGTCCATATTTGAAAATAAGGAGATAGATGATGGGAAGGATCAATAGTGAATACAGCTGCCAGTCTTTGCGAAACAAGGTTGCTGCCGTTCGTAATCTGCTCTCTTTACGTAAAGATGTCATGGTTAACGTTGTTTTAGCGGTTTCCGACTCCATGTGTTTTCACTCCGATCCAGGACTTGATAAGTAAGAGTAATTCATGTACAACCCCATTGTTTCTCCTGTTGTAGAAGACAACAACTCCTTCAACTTCACCCCCACTACAAAATAGATAATAGCCGAATGTAAGCGATACCATTTTAGTGTGTTATGTAGAATCACACAATCCAAGGTGCTTCACATCATGAATTAGCACTTGCCAGGTGGTGTGATCTCCAAATCGAAAGAAGGTCTTTAAACAGGTGAAGCGCTTACAATAAACCAAAAATAATAAGCAACAACTCCTGCTTCCATTCGATGAATTAAGTCAAAAGAAATTGCTTTAGGACAATCTATATACTAGTCATACTAGTATGTTAGTTATATTCTAATCCAGCTTCCCCTTAATTTCAATAACTTTTAGCAAAAAAATTATTATCTCATTTAACAAGGTAAATTAGCCAATAGTGCCCAATAAAAAAACATTGGCAACTTCACGAACGACATTATCGTTCAGTGAAGCCTCCAATGTTTCAGGGTGCTGAGGTAAGATGTTATAGCTGATCTGCTCAGAAATTAGCAATAAGCTGATCTAATTCCGATAAATGCGTTATTTCATGGTCAGGTCCATACGTTTCATTGTTGGTCTTATGTTCACGGTTAATCCATACGGATTGGATGCCAGTTGATAACGCACCACGAATATCCGTCGTCAACTTGTCTCCCACCATCATGCTCTCTTCCGGTTTAACTCCCAGTTTACTCAAGGCATGTTCAAAAATCGAAGGATCCGGCTTTCCTTTTCCAAAGTTACCCGAGATAATAATCTCATCAAAGAAAGGAGTCAATTCAGGCACACCGTCCAACTTCTCTTGTTGCAAAGCTGGACAACCGTTCGTTAACAGCAGAAGTTTGTACTTCCCTTGTAGTTGACGCAAAGTATCCATCGTTTCTTCGTATACATGGGGTCTGGATCTCCGTTCTACGCCAAACTGCGAAGCCAGTTGTTCAGCAAGATCTTCCCGATCTATACCCAACTTCAACAAGCCACGACGCCAGGATTCTTTACGATAAACAGGAGCAAGTTGTTCCAACTGACGGAACTCAGGTTGATCTCCACCGGTAAAGTTAGCCCATAGGCCTTCAAACGGATTGATTCCAATCATTTTGGTAAAAGGAAAGGTTTCATATGATTCATACAGTCCACGTGCCTCGTTCCGAACGGCTTCTTCAAGTTCTTCCGGTTTAAGTCCAGTCTCTCGCGCTGCGATTAGACAAGTCTCATGAAAAGCTTCTCGAACACTACGCTCATCCCATAATAAAGTATCATCCAGGTCGAACAAAATCGCTTTTAACGCCATTCCGATCATCTACCCCTTTATGCAATAATTACTTTTCAACGGTTTCCACGGTGATCTGGTGTGCTTTTGCAAACTTCAGCAAACGTTCTGCGATCGCATCTGTATCGTAGCGATTCAATAACTTGGTAAACACCCATCTTTTCCCGCGACTGTTATGTTCGATAACGACTGTACCTGGTTCAATTCTGAATTTGACGATATCATCAACCCCGATTGAACGTTCACGATTCCCCTTCGTCGTTATAATCCGATTACTGCTGATCTTGATATACGGACGACGAAGCATGAAGATGACTGCCAAAAATACGTAAAGCAGCATAGTCACCCAGTCCCAGGTTGTCATTGGAGCTTGTACAAGGAATGTGCTCATAAACAGATACAAAAAGGCAAGACCGATCAAAAATATAGGGAACAACAGGCTGCGTCCTTTAAAGACTTCTTCACCTGGTGTACCTGTGATTGGTTGACCACTTTTTTTGCGTTGCTGATTTAACTGCTTGGAATTTTTCTTAACCGTTCTCTCGAACGAACGCGACATGAGAATCCCCCTTATGTGTCTTTGTATCGGCTTACATAACTGTAAACCAATATTTCCCCCTATAGATTGCACCCTCAAAATAACAGGAAGAAACCTAAATATCATAATGATATCATTAGGTTTCGTTAGTGTTTGAGTTTGCCTTGGTGGCCTTTGTCATTCTCATCATCAACAATCTCAATGGTATCCAGTTGTTGTCTGAAATTGCTGCGAATATTACTTAAATAAATCTCTCTTAGCTCGGCACGTTCAGTAAGTTCTTCCTCCGACAATCCAGTGGACTTTTGCTTACGAGCCAATTCGTTTATGCGTGCTACCAGACTATCTATATCCAAGCTTGTCCCCTCCAAAAATACAAAGTCATATTAACTTTGCCATGATAAAGGCAGCTTGTCAAGCTGACACGCGCTAAGACACAGTAATGTGTATTTTATTCTGCAAATTGCGGTAGAGCTAATACCTGACCCACTTGGATCGAAGTCGTATGAAGTTGATTCACTTTCTTAATTGCTTCTATATAAACACGTGTATCCATATTCGACGGTTTGTGTTCCAAAGAAATACTCCATAATGTTTCCCCTTCTGAAATGGCTACCTTTCCTCCTGGAAGAACATCATTCTCATTGCCAGCAAATACAGTTAAAACAGTGCTACATCCAATAAATATAATCAAAGAGGTAATGGCCACCTTTAACATCCATGAAGAAATCTTGAAACGTGCTAAAACCTTCTTGTAGTTCCCTATGTTGGACTTCACCAGTTCCGAATTCATTGGTTCATAAATGCTTTGATAAGTAGAATATCTCATTTAATACCCGCCTCCAAACGTTTGTTCCTATCTGTTGGAATCAATATAACACGAACATTTGTTTTGTTCAATAGCTTTTTAGAACAATTGTTCGCTTCTTTTTTTGAAGGAGAGACATCCTTATTTAATTTCTCTTGCACAGTATTTGTAGTATTCTGCTCTAACTTTTGTACAAATTCTGTTCTGAAAGTTAAAAAACACTGATTTAATGCCATTTTATTTAGAACTTATGTTTGTACGAACGGAGGTTCTATGTTATAATTTTCCCAAACGTTACTAAAATGGGGTTGATACGGTATGTCGAAGATATCCAGCAGGCAGCAGGCTATTCTGGAGTTTATACGAAATGAAGTCCGGTTGAAGGGGTATCCTCCTTCCGTACGGGAAATTGGTGAAGCGGTTGGACTGGCTTCCAGCTCAACAGTACATGGACATTTGGATCGTTTGGAGAAAAAAGGGTTGATCCGACGCGACCCTACCAAGCCAAGAGCTATTGAGCTTTTGAGCCAGGAAGAATCTGAGCATTCTCATCAATTTGCTCATAGCGTTGCACGTATTCCTGTCGTTGGTAAGGTTACAGCCGGGGTTCCCATCACTGCAACCGAGAACATTGAAGACTACTTCCCTCTTCCTACGCACTATGTAGGCGAACAGAAAGTGTTTATGCTTTCGGTAGTCGGAGATAGTATGGTCGAAGCTGGAATCGTTAACGGGGATTATGTTATTGTCCGTCAACAGCAAACTGCTGATAACGGGGATATCGTCGTTGCAATGACTGAAGACGATGAAGCTACAGTGAAAACGTTCTACAAAGAGAAAGATCATATTCGCCTTCAACCGGAGAATGCGACCTTCGAACCTTTACGTTTGAAACACGTTAGTATTCTGGGTAAAGTCATTGGCCTTTTCCGAGATATTCATTAAACATGAGTAACAAAACTAGATGCAATGGAATAATACAAGCAAAGAGGTTGCCCTAACGAACAGGACAACCTCTTTGCTTGTTTTATGTTGTTTTATCGGCTAATTATTCACTGCGTTTCAGAACACTCTTGTGATGAGAGAACACATCAAAACTCTGTTGTCCGTGATATGAGCCCATACCGCTCTCTCCTACACCACCAAACGGGAGATAATGAGATGTCATATGAGAAAGTGTGTCATTAATACATCCCCCACCGAAGGATACTTGATTCAGAACCTGATTCTCCAGCTGCTCGTCCTGTGTGAAGAGATATAACGCCAATGGTTTTGGACGGCGGACGATCTCATCCAGCATCGGGTTCAGGTCACAGTACGTAAATACAGAAAGAATCGGACCGAATATCTCTTCTTGCATGACATGTGATTCCCAGTTCACATCTCCAAGTACAGTCGGCTCAATAAGCAACTGCTCACGCACAGAACGTCCACCAATTAGCGTTTTACCATCATTAAGGAATTTCGACAATCGATCAAAGTTACGTGCGTTGACAATATGCGGAAAATCAGCGTTCTGTAGCACATCATCTCCAAATTTATCTTTGATCTCTGCACCAATCAGATCGATCAGTTCATCATGAACTTGTTCATGCACGAGCAAGTAATCCGGAGCAACACAAGTTTGCCCCGCATTCAGGAACTTACCGCGAACAAGACGCTGTGCTGCCAGCTTCAGATCTGCATCGCTATGAACTATAGCCGGACTCTTACCCCCTAGCTCCAGGGTTACAGGAGTCAGATGCCCTGCTGCTGCCTTCATAACAATGCGCCCAACCCCCGTGCTGCCTGTGAAGAAAATATAATCAAACTTCTCTTTTAACAATGCTGTGCTAGCCTCAACTTCACCTTCCATAACGGCAATATACTCTTGAGGGTAGATCTCCTGAATCAGATCGTACGTCAGACGAGATACGGACGGTGTTAATTCAGAAGGCTTAATAACTGCACAGTTACCGGCTGCAATTGCTCCAATCAGTGGACCGAAGGCCAATTGGAAAGGATAATTCCAAGGTGCAATAATAAGAGCCACTCCGTATGGTTCAGGGTAAATGGTACTCACCCCATCCGACATAGCCGAACTGGTTGGGACTTGTCTTGGTGCAGCCCATTCCTGCAGGTGTTCTAATGCAAATTCCAATTCACCCAGCACAATACGAATCTCGGAACCATAAGCTTCTGTCTCGGATTTGTTCAGATCAGCCCGAAGTGCATCTTGAATCCGTTGCTGATACTTTTCAATTCCTTTTCTAAGCTCCTGAAGAGCATTAATCCTATAGTCGATATTCTTGATTTGTCCTGTATAAAAAAAATGCACGTTGTGCTGTCACCAGTTGTTTTGCTTGATCCATAGAGTGGGAAAGGTACTATTCTTTCTATTTCATGTATATCAGGTTGCCTTAGAAGGTATTATGTAAGTCTCTCACTTCCAATTCAGTTCGAGTTTTTTGCGCTTTAAAAATAAGGCTAACTTCTTTTTCTCTTTAATAGGTTAAAAGACAGGTGAGTATTGTAATGCAGTATAAAAAACTTATTGAGATACCACTTATCAAATGCAGACCTTAAGTAAAACATAGGAAAGTTCCCCTTCTATAAAAGGAAGTTTTACAAAGATCTAAATCAACGATCTACTGGATTTTGTGATAAACATTTTAGCCTTGGTGACAGACAAAATATTGAAAAGTTATATTGGCCGCTGAAGAATAATTCGGGGGATTCTGTGGGTACTTTATTTTTTCGTTGATTTGATCTACTCCCGCCCACAAAAAGAAAAAACCCTCAGCGCTAGAGCGCCAAGGGATTAAGCTATTAGTACAACGTGATATATTGATCACGTTCCCATTGGTGGACTTGTGTTCTATACATATCCCACTCAATTTCTTTCAGCTCATAGAAGTGAGCCAAGGCGTGGTCGCCGAGAGCGTCACAGATGACTTCGCTGCGGATCAATTCATTCAATGCTTCTTTCAGGTCAGCTGGCAAGCTTGGAATGCCTTCTTCTACACGCTCTTCTTCTGACATGATGTAGATGTTACGGTCAATTGGAGCTGGTAAGGAAAGCTCACGTTTGATTCCGTCCAGACCTGCTTTCAACAAAACAGCCAAAGCCAGGTAAGGGTTAGCAGCCGGATCCGGGTTACGAACCTCAACACGTGTACTCAGACCACGTGAAGCTGGAATACGGATCATTGGGCTACGGTTACTAGCAGACCATGCTACATAACAAGGTGCTTCATAACCAGGTACAAGACGTTTGTATGAGTTCACAGTTGGGTTAGTAATTGCTGCAAACGCACGCGCATGCTTCAGAGTTCCAGCCATGAAGTGACGTGCAGTTTTGCTCAGACCCAACTCGTCCGACTCGTCAACGAATGCGTTCTCATTGCCTTTGAACAAGGATTGGTTACAATGCATACCGGATCCGTTCATACCAAACAGCGGTTTCGGCATGAATGTTGCATGTAAACCATGCTGACGTGCAATCGTTTTAACAACGAGTTTGAACGTTTGGATCTGGTCTGCTGCTTTCAGAGCATCAGCATATTTAAAGTCGATCTCATGCTGACCTGGAGCTACCTCATGGTGGGAAGCTTCAATCTCAAAGCCCATTTCTTCAAGTGTGATAACGATGTCACGACGACAGTTTTCACCAAGATCCGTAGGCGCAAGGTCGAAATAACCACCTTGGTCATTCAGTTCGTTAGTCGGGTTTCCTTTTTCGTCTGTTTTGAACAAGAAGAACTCGGGTTCAGGACCGACGTTAAAGGAAGTGAATCCCATATCTTGGGCTTCTTTCAGGTTTCGTTTCAAGATGCCACGCGGATCTCCTGGGAACGGATTACCATCCGGAAGATATACGTCGCAAATCAGGCGTGCAACACGGTTCTCTGCAACCCATGGGAAAATAAGCCAAGAATCTAGATCTGGATAGAGGTACATGTCGGACTCTTCAATACGTACATAACCTTCAATGGAAGATCCATCGAACATCATTTTGTTATCCAGAGCCTTAGTCAACTGGCTCACAGGAATCTCAACGTTTTTGATAGCTCCAAGCAAATCAGTAAATTGCAATCGAATGAATCGTACGTTTTCTTCTTTCGAAATGCGGAGAATGTCTTCTTTTGTATAACTCACTATAACCTCTCCCTTTCTTATCTGCGTATTTGGCTTGCCTGTTATATTTGTACATTAGAAAGTTCCACGGGTCAAGGAGTCTGACATCACAAGTACATGATTTCGTCTCACTCGCCAAGTTATGCGAACTTACTATTTATTAAAGAAACGGGAAAGCTCTCCCTGAATGAGAGATACTTGACCAGGTCTCTTACCTGATACAAGCTGCTGCTTCAGCAAGCGGTGCAACTGCGTGTCGGACAGCTCTCTGCGTTTGACTTCAGTATCTGGCGTGATAACTGTAGCTTCCTCGGATTCTTTTGAAACAGGATTCATCACTTGTTTGATCCCTGCGATGTTAACTCCTTTTTCAATCAAAGCCTTGATCTCTAGCAATCTCTCTACGTCATTAAAAGAGAACAAACGTTGATTACCTGACGTTCTCGCAGGAACAATCAAGCTGTGTTGCTCATAATAACGAATCTGCCGTGCGGACAGATCCGTAAGTTTCATTACGATACCAATCGGGAATAAGGCCATATTTCTGCGAATTTCATCACCCATGTTCATCAACCTTCCAGTCATCTATTCTTCACCCTATTGTACATTTAGTTGTTACCAAGTGTCAATGATGTGTTAGATAAACTCACAATAATTTACGATCTTTCATGGTCTGTAACGCCATTAAAACGCCATATTTGACATGAGAGTACGTTAACCCGCCTTGCATATACCCGATATAAGGCTCCCGAATAGGTGCATCGGCTGACAATTCCAGACTTCCGCCCTGAATGAATGTACCTGCCGCCATAATGACAGGATGCTCATAACCAGGCATGTCCCATGGTTCAGGAACCACATGGCTATCCACAGCGGCTGCACGCTGGATGCCCTGCACGAAGGCAATCAGATGCTCAGCAGAACTGAACTGAACTGCCTGGATCAGATCTGTACGAGCTTCATTCCAAGCCGGTTTGGTTACAAATCCGGATTCAGCAAACATTGCGGCAGCAAACGTACTTCCTTTGATAGCTTGTCCTACAATTGTCGGAGCCATGTAAAGTCCTTGGTAGATGCCTCTTGTTGTCCCCAGCATCGCTCCCACCTCTCCCCCAATTCCCGGGGCTGTCAGACGATAAGCTGCCAGCTGTACGTACTGTTCCTTCCCACATATGTATCCACCGGTTTCCGCAATGCCTCCACCCGGATTCTTGATCAATGAACCTGCCATCAGATCAACTCCGACTTCTGTCGGTTCACGTTCCTCCGTGAATTCACCGTAACAATTATCCACAAATACGATGACATCTTCCTTCAGCGCTTTAACACGCGTAACCATCTCAGCGATCTCTTCAACACAAAAGGAAGAGCGCCAGTCATAACCACGTGAACGTTGAATTCCAATGACTTTCGTAGTCGGTGTGATGTTTTTCTTAACTTCTGCCCAGTCCACTTTACCTTCAGCAGTAAGGGCCGTCTCACGGTAACCGATGCCAAAATCGCGTAACGAACCAGTACCATCGCCGGGTTTGCCAATAACTTTATGCAATGTGTCATAAGGCTTACCCGTGATGTACAATAATTCGTCACCTGGGCGCAGCACTCCAAAAAGAGCTGTACTAATCGTATGTGTACCTGAAGCAAAATGAGGACGTACCAACGCAGCCTCTGCACCGAAAACTTCAGCATATACTTCATCAAGCACTTCACGTCCACGATCGTTATACGCATAACCTGTTGAACCTGCAAAGTGGAAATCACTTACTTTTCGCTGTTGAAAAGCATGAATGACCTTCCATTGGTTGTGATCCGTGATCCGATCAATCTGTTGTAGTTGTCCTTCAATCTGACGCTCCACTTGATGTTGAAGTTCAGATATTTCTGAATCAAAGCTTACCATCTTACTTCATTCCCCTTCATAGCACGAATCTGACGTTTCATATCTATTATTGTGTCAACTTATCACATCAATATGTCATGAGTATTACAATTCAATGAAATCTTCAAGCATATGACCAAATTTCTCATACTCACCTTTTTGCAGTTCCACTTCATATATCACATCATTTTCTTCAAAACTGGTATCCACTACGTCACCAATTTTGTAGAGTACGGACGTAAGATCACCACGTTCTGCCGGTATACGGAAGCGCTTCGTGTCACCTGTAAGCTCTGTCTGAATCAATTCGCGGATTTTAAGCAGATCCTCTGAGTCTAATGCGCTTACTTTGATGTGGTCTTTATCTAATGGAAGCATCTCAAGCTGTTCAGGTGTGCATGCATCTTTTTTGTTATAAAGTACTAGCTGTGGCTTGTCCCCTGAACCAAGCTCTTGCAGAATCGTGTTAACCGTTCGCATCTGATCTTCACGCATTGCCGATGAGGCATCCACAACATGCAGGATGAGATCTGCTTCATTTACTTCCTCCAGCGTTGCCCGGAAAGCTGCAATTAGATCATGCGGAAGATTTTGAATAAATCCAACCGTGTCGGTAAGTACGATTTCTTTGCCACTCGGAAGCTCCATGGTACGTGATGTTGGATCCAGTGTAGCAAATAACTGATCTTGAATATAAACATCTGCAGCAGTCAACTGCTTGAGCAATGTTGATTTGCCAGCATTGGTATAACCAACAAGAGCTACCTGAACAATACCTGTCTTTTTACGGCGTTCACGATGCAATTTACGATGACGTGTCAGTTCTTCCAGATGACGTTTCAGATCATCGATGCGACCACGGATGTGACGACGGTCGGTCTCCAGCTTACTTTCACCCGGACCTCTGGTTCCAATTCCGCCACCGAGTCTGGACAGGTTCTTGCCATGACCCGACAAACGTGGCAGCAAGTAGCTATGTTGAGCCAATTCCACTTGAATGATACCTTCTCTTGTGTTGGCACGCTGTGCGAAGATGTCCAAAATCAATTGCGTACGGTCAATAATCTTAAGATCCAGGGTCTCTTCCAGATTACGAACCTGTGCACCTGACAATTCCTGATCAAAAATAGCTGTAGTTGCACCGAGTTCCTCCGCAATCGCACGGAGTTCTTCCACTTTGCCTTTACCAATAAACCATTTGGTATCCCGTTTTTCCCTGTTCTGAGAAAGTACACTTAAGACTTCCACTCCGGCTGTCTCGGCAAGTTTCACCAGTTCCTCTAAAGAGTACTCAGGATTGATGCCTGTACGTTTTACATCATCCGTAACTAAACTCACCAAAACGGCGCGATCTTTTTTGACCATATCTGTATCATGTGTACCATTTGTCATGTATATGTTCACTCCCTCTAATTGCTTATCTGTTGATATTCATTGCCACGAATATGCCATTGCATGCCTTAAGCCGAACCGGTTGGCCCGGCCGGCTGGTGTAAAAACTATATTATCGCTTACTTTCGCTCAAAGTTCAAATCCTCTGTTCGGATTGTCATCAGCTCCAGTTTTCCTGGACTGCCCTCCGTATATTGTTCCAATAATCGAACTGCCTGATGCCTAATCGAGCGCTCAATGGCATTACGAACGTACCTAGCGTTGCTGAAAGCATGCAGTGAATCATTTTTCTCCTGAAGCAAATGCTGCTTTAGTTTGAGTATGGTCTGTGGCATTAGAATATAGTCACGCTCTTTGGCCATAATCTCAGAGATTTGAATTAACTGATCAATGCTATAGTCTGGAAACTCCACTTGAATGGGGAAGCGGGAAGGTAATCCAGGATTCGTCTGGAGAAAAAAATCAATTTCTTCTGAGTACCCGGCAAGAATCAGTATAAACTGATTTTTATTATCTTCCATGGATTTTACCAGCGTATCGATTGCTTCTTTACCGAAATCCTTCTCACCACCGCGAGCCAAACTGTATGCCTCATCGATAAACAAGATCCCACCGAGCGCCTTTTTGACCAGGTCCCTTGTTTTCTGAGCCGTGTGACCAATATATTCTCCAACCAGATCCGCACGCTCTACTTCAATAAGATGTCCTTTACTCAACACCCCCATCTTTTGAAAGAGTTTGGCAACGATCCTGGCAACGGTGGTCTTGCCAGTTCCCGGATTGCCTTTGAAGATCATATGATACACGTGCGCACCACTAAGTAAACCTGCTTCAGTACGCATCTGAGCAATCTGTAAGAAAGCATAGATTTCAAATACCAAGTCTTTGATATTTTCAAGTCCAACCAGTTGCTCCAATTCACCCTGTATCTCCTGGAAGTGCGTATGTTTGGTTATACTCTTAGCTGCCTGGACTGCCGCCGCTTCATCTTTGACCAACATCTGAGGTTCCTGGTTACGCAACACAATATTAATTTGTCTGGATGGTCTGCCTCCTGGTTGCTCTCCTGCAGCCATGACCCGTCCGTTCATTCGCCATCACCTCTATTTTATCGGGCTGAACTCTCCTGATTATTAATGTATTCTATCAGGTGCTCCAATATTAGAAGGATCAAGAAGAAGAATTCTGCGGCGAAGTACATGTCTCAAATCTGAATGTTTTTTCGAAACTCTCCGTTCTCAAACAAACTCTGCCTGTGTTTCAGTGATAAATGAAAGTACGGAAACACATGTGCATCAATGGCATGCAGCAGTTCCTTTGCTGTCTTGTTCGCCAAGTCATAATCACCCGTCGTAATATGCTTCCGTGACAGTGCATCTTCAAGCTCATCTTCATCCAACAAAAATACTTCTCCATCTTTCAGTACAACGACATCCAGATACAGGTCATCAAACCAAGGGACACCCTGATCAGTTATCCCCTGACTACGACATGTATCAATGTACCACTCCACAATCCGTTCCTGATCGTCAAACATCGCCGTAACCACGAAGTGCTCTCCCTTCGGATAGTACTGCAGCCAAGAATAACCTTTATCTGCGATACAGAAGGTACTGCCTCCATATGTTTTCCACAGAGGTTCTTTCAAATCCTGTATGGTGTACAACGTAATATAACCTGTGAAAATCTTGGATTGAACGAACCGGCATGTGAATTGTCGGTTCGTAATCCGGCGCCAGTTCGCGCGGTCCCCGAATTTCCGTTTCATACGAACCCCTCTTTGCCGACTACAGGTCCGTGACCTGCTCTGATATTGGTGAACAATGTAATAACATCCGCATGATAGCCTCCAGCGCTCTGGACCTGCCTGCACAACGTATTACGAATAGTTACAGCTTACCATATTTAAGGTATACACTCAAAATCAACCTTTGTCCCACCTATTCGTCAAATCAGCTTCTACTAAAGAGGTTCCGTATAGTACAAAAAACTGCTTCACCGATATTTCGGGAAGCAGTTTTTTGGTGTAACTATTTAGTGTTTCAAATGGCTTAGCCGCCGGTTCCAGCTTGAGAGTCTGCAGGTGTATCTGTTCCTCCAGTATCACCACTCGTTCCGCTGTCCGGGGTTACAACCTCGCCAGGCGTCGTTACGGCCCCATCATCGGAACCTTCTCCGGTGTCCCCTGGTTCCGTTGTACCCTGATCTGGTGGGGGCGTGTTGCCTCCCCCAGGTTGACCGTTTCCTTGACCGGCTCCACCGTTATTTCCGTTATTTCCATTGTTTCCGTTATTACCATTTCCGTTTCCGTTGTTGCCATTTTCATTCCCATTACCGTTACCGTTACCATTTCCGTTATTACCGTTCGAGTTGCCATTATCCGGTGAACCATTATCCGGATTTTCTGTACCTGGCTGCTCAGGATCCGGCTCTGTTCCTGGGTCTATGCCCGGATCAGGTTCCTCCGGTGGCATTTCCTGCGCTTCAATCATCAGAGAAATGGTATTGGTAGGATCCGTCTCCAGTCCTGATGCCAAGTCGTAAGCTGTCACATAGTACTCATAGGTTAGACCAGGCAACGCACTTAAATCTTGTGCGTTGGTCGCTCCTATTGCATCAATGAGATGACTGAACTGGGCTTCAGAGGTTTCTTTACGATACACCCGATATTGTGTGCTCCCGTCACCCGTTCCAGTCCAACTCAGTGAGACGGTTTGTGCAGTTGGATCATATGATCCACTCAGCCCACTTACGGACAGAGCCGGTTGCTTTGGTTCTTCTACTGGCGGAGGTGCCTGCCCTCCAGCTGGTGCTTTGAATTGCTTCACAGGTACGCCTTTCAATGCATCTCCCATGACTTTGGCAAAGAAAGCTGCCGACAGCTTGCTACTGTTCTTAAGCATATGATTTGCATCCGGATTGTCATACCCCATCCATACTGCAGCAGTCCATTCCGGTGTATATCCAACAAACCATACATCTCGGTTGGCACTGTTGCCAGAGATGCCACTTTGAACAGTTCCTGTTTTACCCGCTACCGGACGATCCAGACGCGCTGAACGTCCCGTACCGTCATTAACGACGTTTTGCAGCATCTGCGTCAACTGATATGCATTTTGCTCACTCATGACACGCGTTGTGTCCGAGTTATCATGTTTGTAAGTGGTTTTGCCTGCACTATCCTTAATTTCTTTAATCGCATAGGCTTGCCGGTATTCTCCGAGGTTGGCAAATGCACTATAGGCTTGCGCCATTTCCAGTGTATTTGTACCTTTACTTAGACCACCGAGGGCAATCGCCAGGTTTTTGTCTTCATCCGTCAGCTGTATACCTACACTCTTGGCAAAATTAATGCCTGTGTTAACGCCTATTTTATCAAGTAACCAAACCGCAGGAATATTTTCCGACTTCGTAATGGCATCCGTCATACTGATCGTTGAAGAATATCCGTGCAAGTTACCAGGACAATAGTTACCAAAACATTGCTTCTCATTACTTAGCGGTGAGTTGGCACTGTAATTTCCTGATTCAAGAGCCGGTGCATAAGACACAATCGGTTTAAAAGCTGAACCTGGTTGTCTTCGACTCTGCGTTACACGACTATAGCCTTTGGTCTGATAATCCCGTCCACCCAGGAGGGCAACGAGACTGCCATTCTCGTGGTTCATAATAACCATGGAGCCTTGAACCTGTTGATCATCTTTACTTGCCTCAAACAGACTATCATCTGTGAAGGCAGTTTCCATCGCTGTTTGAGCCTGCGCATCCATGGTTGTATAGATTTTGTATCCGCCGATATTCAGATCATCTTCCGTTTTGCCTGTTACTCGCTCAGCTTCACGAAGTACATAATCGATAAAGGCCTGATACTTCTTCTCTTTCTCTGGTCGCTTGTAGTTATAGTTGATCTCTTTCGCTTCATCCATCTCCGCCTTGGTAATGTAGCCTTGTTCATACATCAGCTGCAATACCACACCACGGCGTGATTTAGAGTCGTTTGGATTGCTCACCGGATTGTAGGCAGAAGGCCCTTTCGGCATAGCTGCCAGTGTGGCAATCTGCCATAGCTTCAACTTGTTGAGATCGGTAACTCCAAAATAAAATTCAGATGCTGCTTTAATCCCGTAACGCTGATGACCGAAGAATATCCGGTTCAGGTACATCGTCAGGATCTCGTCTTTTGTGTACTTGCGCTCTAAAGCCATTGCAATCGAAACTTCCGTTGCTTTCCGGAAGAACGTTTTGTCACGGGACAAGAACATGTTCTTGGCAAGCTGTTGGGTTAGTGTACTACCACCTTCCACCATGGAACGGGCCATGACGTCTTTAACCGCCGCACGCCCAATGGACCAGATATCCACACCCTGATGATCGTAGAATCGTTTATCTTCCGTTGCGATGAAGGCTTGCTTCACCAGCTCAGGAATATCATCTTCTTTGACGGGTTCCAGCTTCTGAATCGACAGCTCCCCCATTAATTGGCCATTGCGATCATATACTTTTGAAGTTTCATTAATTGTGGTTTTATCCATGTTGGCTTTGAGCAGATTTTCGCCACTCACCATAATAAATAAATATCCGCCCAGTGCACAGAATATGGCGATTGCCATTGTGAAAAACAGTGTCCATCCAACGCGTTTACCCGTAATTTTTTTCTTTTTAGAGGTCTTTGGCTTCGCTTTTTTTGCTGACTTGTTATTGTTGTTGCGATTGTTAGACCTCGACAACGGATCGTTTGGCATGTTACCTCCTGACTCCCTTTCGGTTGCGTAATTTCTATTCGTCTGTTGGCTCAGATATATATTAAACATATTTTGCCCGGAATGAAAAGAACAACCCTTTATTCAGGTTGCTCTGTTTCACTGCCTATACTTGTAGACGAAATGGTTGGTGAAAAGGTTTCGTAATTTTTTAAGCTTCGCCGCTGTTATCTTGCTGCATCAGCGATACGCTGCGTTGCGGCGTGAACGTGGAGATGGCATGCTTGTAGACCATTTGCTGGCGTCCGTCGCTGTCAATGACGATCGTAAAATTGTCAAATGCCTTGATCGTCCCGCGGATTTGGAAGCCGTTAGTCAGATAGACCGTAGCTGGAATATTTTCTTTCCGCAGTTGGTTCAAGAACGTATCTTGGATGTTGATGGACTTGTTCATTAGCCGTACCCCCATTGGTTCATTTGAATTGTGTTCGAGTAATATTCAATATCGCTGAGTAGCTCTCGTGCTATTATATCATGAACAGTTTCATATAATCCACAAAAACCCCTTGCCTGCTGTTTTCACCCAATCTTGACGTGGTTCATAACTAGAAGACTTATCCATTATACACCGCTTGCCAGATTTGCAAAAGAGGCACAAATTCTTCGTTTCCAAGCACATTCCTTGCTTGTTTGATGAACCCTCCAACTCTTCCATCAGTTGTAGTTATATACAAAAACCTCTACCCTTTTTAAATTGCAACAAGATAGAGGTTCATATGTCACGATCTTTCCAAGTGGTCAGATCAATACTAATACTATTCATTGCTCAAATCAGTTAAATTTTCGTGTAATCAAGTCACTTACCTGCTTGAAATTGCCTTCAAAATCCTCGGTATCCGTCATGTCCACCCATTCAATATCCTTCATATGCCGGAACCAGGAGAGCTGCCGTTTGGCAAAACGACGCGTGTCTCTCTTCAACCACTCTACTGCGGCTTCCCAGCTCACTTCTCCTTGCAAGAATGCTGCAATTTCCTTATACCCCAGCCCTTGCATGGAAATATGACCTCTGGCCACTCCGCGTTCCAACAGGGATTTCACCTCATCCACCAGACCTTGTTCGATCATGAGATCAATCCGCTCTTCTACCCGGGCATATAACTTCTGGCGATCCATTGTCAAGCCAACAATAAGAAGATCATAAGGCGATTCTTTCTTCTGTACTGCCAGCTGATCAGACCACTTCTCTCCTGTGAGATGATGGATCTCAAGCGCACGTACAATTCGCCGTTGATCATTCGGATGCAGACGATCCGCACTTGCCGGGTCAACTTCCCTCAATCGATCATGAAGGGCCTGCGCCCCATATTGCTCAGCATAGCTGAATTGTTGCTCCCTGAACGCTTCATCCGAACCGCTATCGGAAAATTGGAAGCCGTAACATACCGATTCCACGTACAGACCGGTCCCGCCTACAATAAAAGGCATTTTACCGCGTTCGTGGATCTCACTAATCAATCGTGTGCAACTCTCCTGAAACTCGGCCACAGAATACGGGTACTCCGGTTCATGGATATCAATGAGATGATGGGGTACACCCTTCATTTCTTCAGAGGTAATCTTGGCTGTTCCGATATCCATTTCACGATACACCTGCATCGAATCGCCTGAGATAATCTCACAATTGAATGCTTGGGCAAGCTCAATGCTCATTCTCGTTTTGCCTACTGCTGTTGGTCCAACCAGCACAAGCAGTTTAGGTTTTGGTTTAACTACCACTTTCAACATTAATCACTCCGTACAGGGTTTTTGCATTCGCCCGATCAAGTATTTCAAAACCGAGCCTGTCAAACTCCGCGCTGCCGCGCTTTTCTTTCATCACTACACGTTTACGTGCGACCCGTCTCGCTTCCATGATGCTCTGTTCATCCAGTGCGTGAGCATTCGCATAATCTCGCAACGGCTGTATAGCACTTGAATCCATCATCGGTTCACGGAACATGGGGTCAAAGTATACGGTATCACAGCTTCGATCCGGCATGGACCGCAGCAACTCAAGATGATCCACATGCCGCAGATCTATGCGCCGGAAAGCCTCATCCACCAAGGGCTGGTTGCTCTTATAATGGGACATGCCCTCCAGCAGCAATGTATAGAGCGGTTGAGAACTCTCACATGCGATGACCCGACCACTCTTACCAGCCGCAACCGAAAATACCAGCGCATCTGAACCAAGTCCAGCGGTACAATCAACAATCGTGTCACCCTTAAGCACCGAACCAGCTTCCAGCATGGGATCAGCTTCGCCTCTTAAAACTCGTTTAGCGCGAACAAATCCCATACTGGGGTGAAACTCAAGCTCCGTCGCATCCTTGCGAAACAAGCGCGCTCTGCCATTGAGCACGACTAGTATTTCGTTGGTACCATACTGTTCAATCAGTCTGGGTAAAGACGTTCTATTGCGGGGTACGTAGGTACCTCCTGTCGTTTCAGCGAGCTTACGCGCACGCTCCACCTGAGAGGCAATCTCCTTGTCACCGGTTGTAATGTACATAATGTCCCCCTAAATAGCTACATCACTCGTTTAAATAATTTTTCCAGATCATATGTTGAAAATGAAATCACAATCGGCCGCCCATGCGGACAAGTGTAGGGCTGACGACATGAACCCAGACGCTGAATTAGCACTTCTGCTTCCTGATCCGTCAGCTTTTGGTTCGCTTTGATAGACGCCTTGCAGGAGCACATAATGGATGCAGCTTCTCGCATCTTGGCCACATCTATGCTGCGTTCACTAAGAACCCATTCGGACATTTCTTCGATAATGTCTTTCTCGTCCCCTTTGGGGAACCAGAACGGATGGGAGCGCACACGGAACGTCTGTCCACCAAAATGCTCCAAATATACACCCGCCTGCTCGAACCAGGCCAGTCTAGTTTTCAGTTTTTCCGTCTCCGAAGGTGTAAACTCCAGCGTAATCGGCAGCAATAACTCTTGTGAGGCCTGGGCAGGGTTGCCAAATTTCTCGTAATAGTACTCATAATTTACGCGTTCATGAGCGGCATGCTGATCGATTAAATATAAACCTTGGTCATTTTGCGCGATCAAATACGTACCATGATGCTGTCCGATCAGACTCAGCTCTGGAAAAGCAGGCATGGATGCATCTGATTTAATGGCAGCAGCAAGTTTAGTGGCATCCGGAAATCCTGAACTTTTCCACGTCCGTTCACTTCGCGTAACCGAAGACGGATTATACGACGAACGAGCTTCTCTAACCGGTGAATTCATCGAATCGGAACGATACGTAGCCGGCGTGCCCTCAGCCAGCGGTTCTTCTGTAGCTCCACGACCTGCACCATCTTGAGAAGAGAGGTCAGTTCTGGAAAAAGTTTCGGTAGAACTTGTACTTGAACTTGTACTTACATCCTTAGTGCCTTCTTGCACGTTGTCAGATGTGTGACCTTCGTCATTACGAGCAATCTTCTGCAAAATATCCCCGTTCCAACTTTCTAACTGCTCTGGGGGGTCTGTAATCTCAGGTGGAGCTTCGGGCAACGGCACTGTCTGTCCCTGTTCAGATACCGGTTGTGCTGCAGACACATCCGCCGGAGCATCTAAATCCAGATCATCATCTTCCGCAGTCAACTTCAGCGGTGAAGCAGTAGGTTTCCCGAGTGGACCTTGTTGCCCATATCCTTCTGCATCAGATGCATCTTTCAGCGGACCACGTGGAAAGAGGAATTGTTCCTGGATAAAGGAACTATCGTCTCCACGTCGAATCTGCTGTTTTTTGACCTGTGGAATCAATACCTCCTGCCGGAGTATACCCCGCAACGTCGTCTCTATGAATTCATACAGTTCCGGTTCCTTGCTGAAGCGAACTTCCAATTTGGCCGGATGCACGTTCACATCCACAAGAGATGGGTGCATCTCCAGTTGCACCACGATAAGCGGGAAACGGTTAATGGGCAGCAAGGTATGGTAGGCTTTGAGAATCGCCTGATTGAGACCGTAATTGCGAACAAATCGCCCATTAACAATCGTCGACATACCACCACGGTTCGCTCGTGTCCATTCTGGCAGGCTGATCAGCCCACTCACTCGGTAATCCAGACTTTCTCCCTGAATGGGGAGCATCGCTTTTGCTGCACTTGTACCATATATCGCTGCAACCACTTGTAGCAGATCTCCGTTGCCCAACGTCTGAAGCAACACATTCTCATTATGACGCAGTCGGAACGAAATGTTGGGATGAGACATCGCCATCCGGTATAGGACATCTGAAATATGTCCCAGCTCCGTCTGGATCGTTTTCATATATTTGAGTCTGGCTGGTGTATTGTAAAATAGTTCTCTCACTGCAAAATCTGTACCTTGGGGTGAGGTTGCATCTTCATGAGAGACAAGGTTCCCGCCTTCAATCACGATGCGGCGCCCTCGCCCGTCATTGCCACTTGCCGATAACACCTCTACCTTGGATACCGCGGCAATACTTGCCAAGGCTTCTCCGCGGAATCCAAGACTTGTGATCTGGAACAGATCTCGGCCATGAGCTATTTTGCTGGTCGCATGACGATAAAAGGCGGTTTCCATATCCTCTGGCTCAATACCTGAACCATTGTCTTTGACACGAATACTGAGGAGTCCGCCCTCTTCCACCGTGACTTCAATCTTGGTGGCGCCTGCATCCACCGAGTTTTCAAGCAACTCCTTGACGACTGAAGCAGGCCGTTCGACCACCTCACCCGCCGCGATCTGGTTGGCAATATGTTCATCTAGCACATGTATTTTCGCCACAGGTTTTCCCCCTCCCATATACTCAGGATAATTGCTGTGCCTTCACTTTGAGATCATTCAATAGCTGCATCGCCTGAAGAGGCGTCATATTCATGACATCGATATCTTTCATCGTACGGATGAATTCTCGTGCTGGCTTATCCACTGTAACTACATCCGGTTTCGTTGCCACACTTGGCTCATCATCGCCAAAGATGGACAGTTGAACCACATCCGAATGGCTCGCACTGGACTGTACCTTGCTGTTTGGTTTCTTGGCATACGGCTTCCCGGTCGAATCTTCAATAGAAGATGTGTAATCTGCACTTTCCGCAGTATCATGCTCCCGGATCATTGGCGCCGAGTCCGTGTGCTGGAATTCTACGCCTTTTCCATTCAGGCCTGCTTCCTGCTTCTCGTTTCCGATGTATTCACTGCCCACCGCTACTTGAGCAGCCGCATGTTCAAACCCATGCAACAGTCCATTCGCCCGCTCAATAATGCTATCAGGCAGACCTGCCAGACGCGCGCAATAGATACCATAGCTGCTGCTGGCAGCTCCGGCAATCAATTTGCGCAGGAAATTAACCTTATCGCCGCTTTCCTGTACCGCCATCGAGTAATTGGCTAGCTTGTCCAGGCTCTCTTCCAGATGAGCAAGCTCATGGAAATGAGTCGATACGAGAGCCTTACAACCGATAATATCATGCACATATTCAATGACAGACTGAGCAATCGCCATACCTTCGCTGGTCGACGTTCCCCGTCCCAGTTCATCAATAATAATCAGGCTGCGCGGTGTCGCTTTGTCCGTCATGACCTGAATGTCGGCCATCTCCACCATGAATGTGCTTTGTCCGCCAATAAGATCATCCGCGGCACCAATCCGTGTGAAAATACGATCCATAATCGGCACTTCCGCCTGGCCCGCAGGCACAAAACAACCCACTTGCGCCAGAATGGAGATTAAAGCCACCTGTCGCATATACGTGCTCTTACCAGCCATATTCGGACCGGTAATCAGCAGAATACGCGCCTCTTCCTTGGTCATTGCGGTGTGATTGGCAATAAATGCACCATCTCGCATGACAGCCTCAACGACCGGATGGCGTCCTTCTTCCACAACCAGATCATAACCGTCGGTCAGCGTAGGGCGTACAAAATTGCGTTCTGCACTAATCACCGCAAAAGATTGATACACATCAATCTCTGCAACCTGTTCGGCCAGCTTCTGCAGTCTTGCGATCTCTTTGTTCAGTCGCTCGCGCAGCTCTGCGAACAGCCCATACTCAATATCAATCATTTTGTCCTGAGCTTCAAGAATCAGCGTCTCTTTTTCCTTCAATTCAGGCGTAATGTATCGTTCTGCATTGGCAAGCGTCTGTTTACGTTCATAACGCCCCTCTGGCAACGAGGATAGATTGGACTTGGTGATCTCGATATAATAACCAAACACTTTGTTATATCCAATCTTCAGCGATCGAATGCCTGTCGCCTCACGCTCCCGTGCTTCCAGCTCCGCAATCCACTGTTTCCCGTTGACCGAAGCCTCACGCAATTCATCCAGACGTTCATGGTATCCTTCACGAATAAGACCTCCGTCCCTTACCGATACCGGCGGCTCGTCCACAATGGCTAGCCCGATCGCTTCACGCAGATCATTGCAATCATCCATCGTTTCGGCAATATGCTGCAGTGTTGCAGAGGAGGATCCTGCGCAATGCTGGCGTAGCCCTGGAATTTTCTCCAGCGATAACTTGAGCGAATTCAGATCACGACCATTGGCATTACCAAAAGCAATACGGCCTACCAAGCGCTCCAGATCATAGATGTCTTTGAGCTCTGCGCGCAGATCCTCACGCAGTATAAACTGGTTGTACAGCGTATCTACCGCTTCCAGACGCTCATTGATTTTCCCTTTTTGTAGCAATGGCTTATCAACCCAACGACGTAGCATTCTCGCACCCATGGATGTCTCCGTCCGATCAAGCAACCAGAGTAATGAACCTTTTTTGGAGCGTTCACGCACGGTTTCCACTAATTCCAGGTTCCTACGGGTAAACGGGTCCAAAATCATATAATGATCCGGCTCATAGGTTGAGATCTGTGTTAATTGCCCAAGAGAACGTTTCTGAGTCTCACTCAGATAGGAGAAAAGTCGTGCAATACATGCTTGACGCTCAGGCTCCAATCTGGCCCACACGGCCTCGCCAAACTGCTGACGGACCAGATCTTCCTTATTCTTTGTCCACGATGTGTACACCACTGGGCGACCGATTGGAGATGCCTCGGCTTCTACCGTTTCAAGCAGCGCTGCATCCCCCACCAGCTCCGATGGTTCATAGATGCCGATCTCGTCCTTGAGCCATTCCTTGGAATACGGTACCGATGTCACATACAACTCACCCGTGGACAGATCACAAGCTGCCAGCGCCAGCGTATTCTGATTACCTGTCAGGCAAACCATGTAGTTGTTGGACTTGTCTCCCAGGGTTTTGCCTTCCATCACCGTTCCGGGTGTGACCACACGTACAATTTCACGTCGTACCATGCCTTTGGTAACACTTGCATCTTCCATCTGTTCGCAAATCGCAACTTTATATCCTTTTTCAATCAGACGCTGTATGTAATTGTCAGCCGAATGATAAGGCACACCGCACATCGGAATTTTGTCATCCGCTCCACCATTACGTGCGGTCAGCGTGATTTCAAGTTCACGGGCAGCATTAATCGCATCCTCGAAGAACATTTCATAGAAGTCACCCAATCTAAAAAATAAAAAAGCGTCCTGCGCTTCGGCCTTCACTTGCAAATATTGTTGAATCATTGGCGTATACTGAGCCATGATGAATATCCTCCATCCCGTTCCTATGATGTCAGGAAGAAACGCTCCCTGGAAGGACAATAAGACGGTCAGGCACTGTATTTGCGCCTCCGCCTTATGTGTTGGCTATACGCCACTTCCTTCAAAGGTTGCTGCTCCATATCTTCCGTAGCTATTACTTAAAAAGGTTGTTCAAAAAGTTCGCTTTTGATTACGAAGGATGCCTAGTGGCATCATCAGCATCGAATATGGCATTCAGCCGAAATAAGCGGGTGCTTACGAAGGTTGTTTCCTTCGAAAACAATGTAGTTGCTCACGTAGTTTTCCTACCTCCGCTACTCCATTTCTAGCTTCATCCCATCTTCTCGGTACTGAAAACCGTTCTTTTTGAACACGCACTTAAACAGACTTGTTTCTTATTATATCAAAAAAACGTCCGCTCTTCATGAACCTGCCCGAATATTCCAGAGTTTGCGAATATCCCGGCTCTCATCCCAGGTTCTCCCCAGTTTTAATTGAAGGATTAACGGGGTTGCATATCGTTCATAACGTGCATATCCATCCAATCTCTTCAGATCATCTACCAGAGTTGGGATGTGTTCCTGGATTACTTCGCGTCTTCCTTCATAAAAAGCGGTATGCACCTCGGCCTTCTCCAACGGACGCTGCCGTAATTGAGTATAACCGCTTGCGATCAGACCTGCCAAGGCCACTACGCCTTTCGCAACAAGGGGCGACACAAGAAAGCTGGGTAACGTTCGATACTCAAAACCACCATAGGATTTCAGGCGAAAGTCACCAAGCGCTCCATAACGGGGCCGTCTTCCCGATCCACGCGGGTCCTGAAGAAATGCCAGTGGCAATGCCAGATAATTGTCCAGTGCGCGGAGTAGTTCCCCTGTAAGATTCACCCCGCTAAAATGAATATGACCACCTAGAGGTAACCCCCGTTGTGGCATCCCTCCTGCCTGCCAGATGAGCGAGTGATCACTGATGCTGCGTGAAGCCGCTGCGAATGCCCTCATCAGGTGAGCCAGTAGCTCACGCGGTTCAGAGCTGGGCGCGGGCCGCAATTCGGCAACCGGATATATACGCCGCCCACCAACCGTCACGGAATCACAACCTGCAATTCCTGTGCGTTCAAGAAATCTGGAGGCGGGTACGATTTTGGATTCTGGCATCTGTACCAGAAGAAACTCCGGGTCCATCCCGAGTATGGGCGTGGGTCTGTGACTCCGCTCCTCATCCAGAAGCCCTTGCTGCTGCCTCCAGCTTTCTCTGTAGGTAGCAGCAAGGTTGGTCACACCTTTCCATGGACACGGGTCGATCGAAATTACTGCACAGCCACCGCTTCCGGAGGATTCCATTCGAACAGCCCCATGATCCAGTCCTAACGTATACAGCGTTTTGATCGCAAGACGTTCAACACGCTTGAACAAGGTTGAACTCCCCTCACTCTCCAACAGACTTTCCTCTGTTCCTCCCATGCCGCTAGTATCTTTGCGTTTGATCCGGATCGCTTGCAGACAGCTTATCTCCACATCATAGCGTACACGCAAACCCGGTTCACGCTTGCGACGATCCCGCAATGACAATACTTCAATGCCTGCCTGTTTCAACCGTTCTGTACGTTCACCTGAGGTCATATTTTCATATTGGCGTATTGCTTCCTCCGCTTGTTCCATCACATTCATTACGTCCCTCCTCCCGGTTCACCCAACTAAAATAAAAATAACCCCGCAATGCGGAGCCTTCTCGTGAAAGGTATTCCAGGCACTTTGCGAGGCTCATTACCACCCATTTTTCACTAATTAAGAAGAAAGAGGGCTTACGCCCTCTTCACCGCGCCTTCTGGCGCATATGATACGGTTATTAAATGCAGGCGTCAATCTCACAGCTCATCGTCGAGCAGATCGGGATCGAGATCGTCATAATCTCCATCGCCACTGCCAAAGTCATAGTCCTTGTCTTCGTAATCACCGCAACCATCTGTGCAGACCTTCACACAAACTTTAGTCTCAGCAACGAGTTCCACAGCGAATTCCCGTTCTACCCGGATAATTACACTACTTCCACCTGCTGATACTGTGGCTTCCACACAGCTAGGTTCCTGCGTTGCATCCGCAGATACCTCTACAGTGGAAGTCCGGTGTTTCGGGTCCAGATAGGACAAAGGCACATGTTCTACATACGACACTGTTTCTTTGGCTACATCCGTCTGCGAATTCTTGTCATAAGAATACCAAATGTTGATATCGTAAGTACCAATAACTTCAATTCCGTCACCCGCTGATACGGCTTCATATTGGTGGTTGATAATCCAAGCCCCCAAAATACTGGTCGGACCATTTGGCGGAGTCACGGTATGTGTTACGGTAGAGAACTTACGACCTTTGCCGCAGATCGCCTTCGTGATAATCTCTCTACATTGATGTTTATGACTCAATGACATCTTTAAACCTCCTCCATACAATCATTCACTACAAGTGTATGCAGGGCATCCGTCTAGGGTGACAACTATTTTCTATTATTCGTTTGTAGATTGGGACCGGTCCGAGATTGGGGACGGTGCTTTGTCCTTCTTCGCGACTTTCAGATACAGCGCGAGTTCACGGCACAGCTGGAGAATTGCGGAACGAATCTCGAATTCTTCCCTTGTATCCGGCAACTCCATACGTTTGAATTCTTCCTGCACATCCGCAAGAAGTTTTTCAGTTCGTCCGGTGTAGGATTCAGTAAGTACATCCTGACTAAGTTGATCGAACAGCTCCGATACCATTTCCGCATGGGGCATCTTCTCATATATCTGGGACACCAGATGCATCATGTGCTGTATGGAGTCCAGTTGCGTTTTGCGCATATAGAAGTAGACACTCCATTCCTCATTCGGGTGAATTACCTGATTCTCCAGAGAACGCTTGGCTGCTTCGATGCCGCCCAAAATCGCTTTATCCGCTTCAATCAGTTCTCTCCCTGCCCACGCTTCATTAGGATTACGCAGCGTCGCCGCGAATTCCTTGAAGATCTTCGAGAAAAGTTCATCGATTCGTTTGCGAATGCGCAGCATCTGTGGATCTGCTGCCGGCATATAGGCCAGGTTAACCGCCATTGCTGAACCAAGACCAATCAGCAGCAAAGCAATTTGCACGAGAATGACATGAATGTCCATCTCCCCGCCGCCAAACACCCGAAACACCACGACCGAACCTGTCACAATGCCTTCCTTGAAGCCTACCCGGACAATCACCGGAAATGCGATCAATATGTATACAGCCAGCACCCAGTAATGGAAGCCTAAAAAGTGAAAAAGTACACTTGCAAATAAAAGTCCGACCACTGAAGCGAAGAATCTCGCTGATATGGTGCGGATACTTCTTTTTCTCGTTACATCCACGCCAAGAATGGCAAGCAATCCCGCTGATGTTGGTCCCGGCAAGCGGCACCAGTCCGCAATCAATACGGCCATTAATGCGGCGATTGCGGTTTTAATTACCCTAAAACCCATTTAACATTCCATCTCCTCTAAGCTGCAAAAAAGTTCTTAGCCAGCTCATCGCCTCATTCATATGGACTACTTGTCCGATCGTCTGATCTCTGACGAGATCTTCGGATACGAACCATCATGACTAGTATGACTCAACCAACTGTAAACTAGACGACATCAACCGACATGCGCATGCATGCCGGTCACAGCAACACGCCCCGAATGAGGGACGCTGGCAAGTTAGATCGTTGCGACAGAACCTCAAGGCCCTCTTCTCCAATCATCGCATTCATTCCGGATCTGCGCGGAATATTCATACTAAATATGGTACTTGATTTTATGGTATCGGGCAACGTGACACCCCTTGTGAAATTGTATACATATCATAAACGAAAATATCATCAGTTAAACACGATTAAATCACCTGCGCCCAGCCAGCAATTTGCGCTCTGCATACACAACCAGTTGATACATAGCTGTGGCAACTGCAGCGATAATTAACAAACTCGATAATACGAGCGTGAAGTTAAACACCTGGAATCCGTAGATAATCAGATAACCGAGCCCCTGTTTCGCGACCAGAAACTCACCCACGATTACACCCACCCAGGCCATGCCCACGTTGACTTTCAAGGTCGATACAATCGCTGGAAAAGAAGCTGGCAATACGACTTTCGCAAAAATCTCGGAACGTTCTCCACCAAACGTACGAATCACTTTAATATAATTGGGATCCACTTCATTGAAGCTGTTATACACGACCAATGTCGTGATAATGACCGTGATGGACAACGTGGTCATGACAATGGCTGTAAAACCTGCGCCGAACATAACGATAAAGATTGGGCCGAGTGCTACCTTTGGCATACTGTTGAACACAACCATATAGGGGTCCAGCACTTTGGACAAAAAAGGAGACCACCAAATTAGAACGGCAAGCAAGGTTCCAACGAGTGTTCCCAACAAAAAACCGACTGCCGTTTCCCCTACGGTTACCGCAACATGCGCCCACAACTCGCCGCTGGCGATGTCCTTGCCGATCTGAATAAAAACTTTACTTGGGTAACTGAACAGCAGCACATCAATCCAGCGAAGTCTGCCTGCCAGTTCCCACAACAAAAACATAGATACCAGCATGGATAACTGTACAGCAAGCACTTGATGTCGCCATCTGGCCACCTCCTGAATGTGATTCCGATGCAGCTGCCCCATCCATTCGTCACGCTTTTCCTGCTTCGGATTCGTTTGATTCACGCGTCTTTCTCACCTCCCCCGAACTGGTCCAGTTCACTCCATAACGCCTGAAACAGCTCATTGAATCCTTCTTGCTCCCTGGCATGGAACGGCTGAGAATTGCGTATTCCATCGGGAATGACAAATTCACGACGGATGCGGCCAGGATTGCGATCAAGTACAATGACTCGGTCACTGACCGCTATGGCTTCAGACAAGTCATGGGTGACGAGTACAGAGGTTTTGCCAAACTGTTTTAACGTATCCGAAACCAGATCCTCCAGTTGCAGCTTGGTTTGATAATCGAGCGCCGAAAATGGTTCATCCAACAATAGAATTCCCGGATCGGTTGCCAGCGTGCGCACAAGCGCCACTCGCTGTCTCATTCCTCCTGAAAGTTCTGAAGGGTACTGATTCTCCGTTCCTGCCAGACCCATACTTACCAGAAGTTCACGTACACGCGCACGACTCCGTTCATCCAATCTGCCTGTCAGCTCAAGTCCGATCAATGCGTTATCCAGAATGGTCCGCCAGGGAAACAGATAGTCCTGCTGGAGCATATAACCAATCTGCGATGAAGGGCCGCCAACAAGCTTGCCTTTAACCTTAACCTCTCCTCGGGTAGGCGTGAGCAGACCGGCAATGATCGACAACAACGTCGTTTTACCGCATCCGCTCGGTCCTACCAGACTCACGAACTCCCCTTTTTGAATCTCCAGACTCAAGTCTTCAATGACCAATGAAGCTTCCCGCTCGCTAACGTAGACTTGAGATATTCCTTCCAGTCGGATCACACTTTCGGATTCAGGCATTCTGCTCACTCCCTTTCCTGAATACCCATTACTTCGATGTCGTGGTTTCTTCCGCGAAGGCATTATCCACAATCGCATTCAAGTCCACGCGTTGTTTCAATTCCCCGGCAGCACTCATGACATCAAGCAGATTGTTCCACTCTGTCTCATCAATGATCGGGTCCGTTGCATAGGTGCCCTGTTCCTTATAACGGTTCACACTACTGACCAGAATGGCTGGATCAATGTCTTTGAAAAAAGGAGTAATGACTTCCGCAATCTCTTCAGCCGTATGAGAATCTACCCATGCTTGCGCTTTGTGCAGACCATTCGTAAACTTCTGCACGATATTCTTATTGTCGTTAAGATAGCTCTGTTTCGTCATGAAGACGGTATAGGGCAGGTGACCACCTTCTTTTCCAAACGATGCAACAACCTTGCCCCGACCTTCTTGTTCAAAGATGGAGGCCTGCGGTTCAAACAGCTGTACGTAATCTCCCGTGCCTGAAGCGAAAGCAGAAGCAATGTTGGCGAAGTCCACATTCTGAATCAGCTCCAGATCACTTTGCGGATTAATACCATGTTTGTTCAGCGTGAACTCACCTGCCATTTGCGGCATTCCGCCCTTTCTCTGTCCAAGGAAGACACTCTGATTCAGTTGATCCCAATCAAAGCTGCCTTCCGGATTACGAGCGAACAGAAAAGTACCATCCGTCTGGGTGAGCTGGGCAAAGTTAATGACCGGATCTTCTGCTCCCTGCTGATAGACGTATATGGACGTCTCCGCTCCTACCAGCGCAATGTCCACCGAACCTGCGAGCAATGCCGCCATCGTTTTGTCACCGCCAGCCGTCGTCTGAATGTCCACCTCAAGTCCCTGCTCCTCAAAAAAACCTTGAGCCACGGCCACATACTCCGGTGCGTAAAATACCGAACGAGTCACTTCGCCTATCGTAATCTTGGCTTCATTCTCTTCCTTATTACAGCTGGTGAGCGCCACAATGATAATCAGCAGAATAACGATGCCCCGGACGAACCATGGCGTGTATTTCATGTGTCTTTCCCTCCTTCACTGGTTTCAGCAGTTTCTCTCTATTATGGATATGCCGCTGCCCAACAAAAGGTTAAGAACTTAAATACAAAAAAGAGCCGGGCAATGATGCCCGACTCTTCAGCTCTTCTAAATGCTATTCAATATAGTGTTTATTGGATACTACAGCTTGTAAATCTCGGCATATTTGGCTTCCAAATAATCGGCCAGATAATCCGGGTTCAATTCTTCACCCGTTACGGCAACAATCAATTCGGAAGGTGTGCGACTTTTGCCATAGCGATAGATCTTGTCTGTAAGCCATTCTTTGATTGGAATCAGATTACCTTCGGCAATATGGGTATCAAACTCCGGCATTTCCTTGCGCAATGTATGTAGAATTTGAGCTGCATACATATTACCCAGAGAATACGAAGCAAAGTAACCAAAGTCGCCACCGGACCAGTGAACATCCTGAAGAACGCCCTCTCCATCATTCGTTGGCATAATACCAAGGTATTCCTTGTATTTTGCATTCCAGGTCTCGGGCAGATCCTTCACTTCAAGGCCATCGTTAAACAGCATTTTCTCAATCTCATAGCGAATAATAATGTGCAGGTTATAGGTCAGTTCATCGGCTTCAATCCGAATCAGCGAACTCTCCACCCGGTTGATTGCACGATAGAAGTCTTCCAGTTCAACCTCGTTCAGTTGCGGGAAATGCTGTTGCAAATCCTTGTAATAGCGTGTCCAGAATGGCAGGCTTCGACCAATCATATTTTCCCATAGACGAGACTGAGACTCATGAATACCCATCGAAGTCCCTTCGGCAAGAAGGGTGCCCGCCAGACTGTCATCAATATTTTGCTCATACAGGGCATGTCCGCCCTCATGCAGTGAACTGAAGACTGCGCTTGCTACATCATCCTGCAGATAGTGTGTCGTGATCCGCACATCACCCGGGTTAAGGCCTGTTGCAAAAGGATGAACACTCTCGTCCAATCGTCCTGCCTCAAAGTCATAACCCATCTGTTCCAGGATGAACAGACTGAACTTTTGCTGTTGTTCGGTGTCAAACAGCTGGTTCAAAAACTCTGTATTCGGCTTGTGGTCCGAAGCATTAATCTTCTCTTGCAAAGGTACCAAACGTGCTTTGAGACGGGCAAATACCGCATCCACTTTCTCAACCGTCAGATCCGGCTCATACATATCAAGCAGCGTATCATAACGAGTATCCTTCACACCCCAATAATTAATAAACTCTTGTTTCAACTTAACGATATCTGTCAGATAGGGTGAGAACCCTGCGAAATCACTGTTATGTTTGGCATCTTCCCATGCCGTTTCCGACTTGGCTGTAAGCACGGTATAGGCCTGTACTTTTTCCGGTGGTACGGACTGACTGCGATCATATTCTTTCTTGCAATCTTCAACCAGACGACGATCTATATCTTCGAGTTGTTCCAATACCGCTGGAGCAGTTAATGCATCCAGGTAGGTCTTCATGTCAGCCGAAGTTTGCAGTTTGAATGCTTCGGTGGACAACATACCCAGCGTCTCCGAACGAGTCGGAACGCCTTTTTTCGGCGCACCTGTGCGCAAATCCCAGTGAAGCAAACCAATGGCTTCATGATAACTCTTAATTTTACGAGCCAAATTACGGAAGGAATCCAAATGTTCCTGTGTTTGTTTATCCATTGTTAACGTTCACCTCTTCAAAAAAAATGTTATACCCTATTGATGATACTTTTCCCATTGAGTATAATCAACTTTTAACAGAGGCAAATTGCATTATTCTACTACAAGTGTGTGTTCAAAAAGTCTGGTTTTCAGTACCGAGAAGATGGAATGAAGAAGAAATGGAGTAGCGGAGCGTAGGAAAACTACGTGAGCAACGGACATTTCAGCTGAATTTCATCTTCGATGCTGATGATGCCCAAGGCATGATTCGTAATCAAAAGTGGACTTTTTGAACAACCTCTAAAAAGGTTGGAGTAATGCCGTCTGCTGACGGTGATATACCAAAAAAGCAAAGGCGCGTAGGACAAGCTGCATCGATTGCAAGTGGCCGTGCTCGTCGTATTGGATAACAGGAGGCAATAGACATGAACAACATTCAAGAGATTTTGGCTTACAACAAATCATTTGTCGAGACCAAAGAATACGAAAAGTATACGGCTGGCAAGTTTCCAACCAAAAAGATGGTTATCATCACTTGTATGGATACACGTCTGGTGGAAATGCTGCCCAAGGCCATGAATCTGAAGAACGGTGATGTGAAAATCATCAAAAACGCAGGCGCGATTATCTCTCAGCCTTTCGGCAGTGTAATGCGTAGTGTGCTTGTCGCCATCTATGAACTGGGTGCAGATGAAGTCCTGGTTGTGGGACATACGGAATGTGGTATGGCTTCCCTTCACGCAGAGACAATGATTGGACATATGGTTGAGCGTGGCGTATCTGAAGAAGTCATGACAACCCTGGAGAACTCCGGCATCCGTTTGCAAAAGTGGTTGCGCGGGTTTGACAGCGTCGAAGAAGGGGTAAAACATACTGTGGAAGTGATCAAGAAGCATCCTTTACTTCCTCCCAATGTACCCGTCCACGGCATGGTTATCGATTCTGCCACAGGTGAGCTTGATCTTGTCGCTGAGGGGTATGGACAACAGGAATCTCTCTAAATGGTTTGGAGTGCGGACCTTATGGTCCGCACTTTTTTTGTCTAAATTAAGGCAGTTGTTCTGTCAGGTTGTCAAACCATACAGTTTCAGTGTACACTTTTATGAAAGCGGTCAAAGAAATCAAAATTGATTGTTTTCTCTGATCCAGCCCTAATATTAAGGAGACATGTGCATGAACATACTTTCCTACGGATTGCTCGGGCTGCTTACCCGCGAGGAGTCATCGGGCTATGATCTGATGCTGAAGATTCAGCCGCATTGGCAGGCCAAACACAGCCAGATCTACCCACTCCTGTCCAAGATGGAAAACGATGAGTTATTGGCCTCCCGCTGGGTACAACAGTCTGACAAACCGGACAAGAAAATGTACGCAGTTACGGAAAAAGGCATTGAAAAGCTCTTGGAATGGATGATTACTCCTGTTACCGCACCGGTTACACGCGATGAGTTTAATTTGCGTATCTTGTGTGTTGGCATTGCGGAAGACGGAAGCATGAGACGCATTCTTAACGAGCGTAAAAGCTGGTTTATGGAACGCATACGTTATTTCGAGGAACTGAAGTCACGTATACCTCTGGATAATCTTCGTGTAGGCAACCGAGACTTTGGAAGCTACATCCTGGTACAAAAAGGGTTAATGAATGCACAAACAGGCCTGGAATGGTGTAACTGGGTTACTCAATTGCTTGATGGCCAAGCTGCAATTCAAGACCCAAGCCCAAGCGTTTCAGAAATTTAATCAAAATTTGAAACGTTCCTGCAAGTTGACCGTATTACATGAGTAAGGCCCATTTTTGGGCGTGTCAAACAAATTAATCGGGGGGTTACGATCTTTACAATGAAGAAAAAATTTGGAGTTAAACATCTAATGATGGTATTTATGGCCTTTACATTATTGTTCGCAACAGTGGGAGTAACGAATCCGGATTCTGCGGATGCAAGACGTGGTGGCGGATTCAAATCCGGCACGAAAAGTTATACCAACACACCTAAGAAATCCGACTCCAACAGCAACGTGAATCAATCCAATTCCGGCAATAACTCCGGTACTGGCGCAGCTGCAACTCGTGGTGGTGGATTCTTCGGCGGTGGCGGCGGCTTCATGAAAGGCATGATGCTTGGTGGTCTTGCTGGTATGATGTTCGGCGGACTGTTCGGTGGCATGGGCGCCCTGGGTAACATCCTTGGATTGCTCGTGAACGTTGCAGCAATTATGTTGATTGTTATGCTGGCTATGGCACTCTTCAGAGCCATCTCCAATCGTCGCAAACCTGCAGCGGATGGCCGTCATGACCGTCGCAATGATCGTGATGATGACCGTAACAGAAACGGACGGTACTAATCTCTATGGTTCTGAGCATGGATGAAATTGTGAATGCAATCTGTATTCATATGGCAGAACGTAAGGGTGTACGTCCAACCGATGTGAATGTGGAACTGAGCTGGGAAGAAGATACAGGTTATTCCGCTGAAGTTTGGATCCAAGGACGCAGTCAATATCTGGTCGAGTCCAACATGATTGAAGCGATTCTTCGCTACCTGCACAGTGAATACAACATCCGGGCGTACCGTGAGAACGTACGACTTGATCTGGATGAAGAGATTACAGCGATCGTAAATCAATAAGATAGGTCACTCACACTGGCCTGATATACGAAAGACCGCCTCCCCTCTGTCGCCTGACAGAGATGGAAGGCGGTCTTTTTGTTTGTTTCTGTAATTGTATAAGTGTACGTTTTAATTGTCAGACACTAGGATGAAGCTTAACCAGACTGTAGTTCTTTTTACCTTTACGGATAATGATGAATTTACCGCCAATGGCATGCTCTGCAGAAACTGTGAATTCTAGCTCAGTAATTTTCTCACCATTCATGGAAATCGCACCTTTAGTGACATCCTCACGTGCCTGACGTTTGGATGGCTCCAGCCCCAGATCCACGAGCCAGTCGACGATATTTTTCGCTTCGCCGTCTGTTTCAAACGTTGGCATTTCCTTGAAGCCCTGCTCGATTTCATCAGCTGTCAGGGAGCGGATATCTCCACTAAACAGCGCTGCTGTAATACGTTTAGCCTGTTCGAGCATTTCTTCGCCGTGAACGAATTTTGTCATTTCTTCCGCGAGTGCTTTCTGTGCTTCACGTTTGTGCGGCTCTGTCTCTACCTTTTCAGCCAAAGCTTCAATTTCTTCTTTGCTCAGGAAAGTAAAGTATTTCAAGTATTTAATGACATCACGATCATCTGTATTCGCCCAGAATTGGTAGAACTCAAATGGTGTCGTTTTGTTCGGGTCAAGCCAGATTGCGCCACCAGCTGTTTTACCGAATTTAGTTCCGTCAGATTTGAGCATGAGCGGAATGGTCAGACCGTACGCTTTTACTTCAGATCCTTCTTTTTTACGAATCAGATCGAGACCACTCGTGATATTTCCCCATTGATCCGAACCGCCGATTTGCAGTTGCACATCTTCGTTCTGGAACAGGTGCAGATAGTCGAGGGATTGAAGAATCTGGTAGGAAAACTCGGTGAATGAGATTCCGCCTTCCAGTCGGCTCGCAACTACATCCTTGGCCAGCATCGTATTGAGGTTGAAGTTTTTGCCGTAGTCGCGTAAAAATTCAATCACATTGATTTTGTGTGTCCAATCGTAGTTGTTCACCATACGAACCTGATTATCACCGTCTGTTACGAACAACTTTTTCATCTGCGCTGTCAGTGCATCCACATTCTCCTGCACTTGTTCCATCGTTTGCAAGGATCGCTCTGCCTGACGACCACTTGGATCACCAATCGTACCTGTAGCTCCACCAATCAGAATGACCGGACGGTGTCCTGCCAGTTGAAAACGTTTCAGCATCATGAAGGGAATGAGATGTCCGATATGCATACTATCCCCCGTAGGGTCAACTCCACAGTACAATGAGACTGATTTGGTTTCAGTCAGTTCACGCAATCCCTCTGCATCGGTCTGCTGGTTAATGGCGTCGCGCCACTCTAGTTCATCAATAATATTCATTCGTAAAAACCCCTTTTCGATCCTCTAGATTCAGTCATGATTTACGTTAAATTAAGAAACTACACGCTGGAACGGCTTTTTTGGACACAAAAAAATCGCCTCCTTGTCTTCACTAGACACAGGGACGATTATCATAACCGTGGTACCACCCAAATTGCATGGACAACACGTGACCTTAACACGCTATCCATACCACTTTCGGCAATATATCGTTTGCCCATCCGCTTGGCATTACCCAAGTACTCCAGAGTGTAATTCGCAGCCCTTGTATGTATCAGGTTCCATCAACCCCTGACTTTCTGTAACAGGGACAAAGCCGCTACTGCGCTCCATCAACGTGATTCATGTATTTAATTTATAGCAAGTATAGCCGAACGTTGGAGTCATTGCAAGGTCAAGTATGCAAACTTTAAATATAACAATGGACAAGCACATAAACTCAACTTATATGGTCATCATGTTCAACTTTCCGTGATAATAGTGATGTGCCTTCTCTGCAATCTGATCCTCATTGTTCCAACATTGCTGCTCCAGCATATCAAGTTGCTGCTCCTGCATAGAGCAGCAATTTCCTGTTCATTTGAAGTTAAGGCTTCCCATCCTTGTTCAGATTCATTCTTTTTTTGACAAATGATAACGCATAGCCATAACATACGTCATTAATATCTTGCTCACTCAACTCAATCACCTCTCTTTAGTAGGTTGCATCCGCTCAAGCTCCTGTCGTTTACTTCTCATATACCAGTACAGATAAGGATCACCGATCTGTTGGTTGAATGCACCTGCCTGTAAAAGTAAATCACTTTTTCTATAATTATTGTATGACATAATGGAAAAAATGAAAAAGCTGCCTAAGGCAGCCTCTTCATTACACACTGTTCAATCAGGTCCCACAAAAAGTCTGATACGAAGTATTGCACTGTGCAGGCAGTTCGGCATATTCAGCCTGTTCAGGTGAGTGCGCGAACGGATCGGAAAGAACAGCCAAAAGCTTCTCCATCACGCTAAGGTCTCCGTAATTCTCCGCTCGCTCAAGTGCTTCTTCGACCCGATGATTGCGAGGAATGACTGCCGGATTACTCGTTCTCATCAAATGCCGAGAAACTTCCTTCTCTCCATGCTGTCTGTCCAATCTTGCTTGCCACCGCTCATTCCATTCAGCAAATTCTGTCGTGCCAAACAAAGTTGTCCCTTCCAAGTTATCAAAGGTCAATGCCAAGAACGTATTCGTGTAATCTGCACTATGCTTCTCCATGAGTTCAAGAAGGTCTTTGATCAGGGCTTCATCTTCTGTCTCTTCATTCAACAAGCCCAGTTTGGCCCGCATTCCCTTAAGCCAATGATGATGGTACAATTCCGAAAATTGTGCGATCGCATCCTGAGCAAGTTGCACGGCCTGTTCTTCATCTTCATGCAATAGCGGCAGAAGTGTCTCGGCAAATCGAGCCAAATTCCATCCTGCAATATACGGCTGATTACCATACGCATACCGACCTTGCGTGTCAATGGAGCTAAATACGGTTGAAGGATTGTAAGCATCCATATAGGCGCATGGGCCATAATCAATGGTCTCACCGCTGATCGCCATGTTATCCGTGTTCATCACCCCATGAATGAAACCAACACGCTGCCACTGCGCAACGAGCGCGGCCTGACGCTTAATCACTTCCTGAAGGAGCAAAAGATAGCGATTCTCAGCTTGGGCGACATCAGGAAAATGTCGATCCAGTGTATAATCAGCCAACGCTTGGAGATCGTCGATAGACCCCCATCTGGCTGCGTACTGGAAAGTTGCTACCCGGATATGACTGGAAGCCACTCGGGTCAATATGGCCCCAGGCCGTTCTGTTTCGCGGATAATGTTTTCTCCAGTAGATACCACTGCCAGACTTCGGGTTGTTGGAATACCCAGTGCATACATCGCTTCACTAATGATATATTCTCGCAACATGGGACCAACAGCAGCACGTCCATCCCCTCCACGAGAGTAAGGTGTTCTTCCTGAACCTTTCAGCTGGATATCCACTCGCTCGCCTTGTGGCGTAATCTGTTCTCCCAGCAGCAAAGCCCGTCCATCACCAAGCATGTTAAAATTGCCGAATTGATGTCCTGCATAGGCCTGAGCTAAAGGCTCGGCTCCTTCCGGAATCAGGTTACCCGCGAAAATTTTCGCTCCTTCATCACTGTCAAGAGACTCCACATTCAGACCCAGACTGGATGCAAGCAGTCTATTGAAGATGATCAACTTCGGTGATTCAACAGGTACTGCGTCCTGACTTGTAAAAAAGGGTTGCGGTAACTGCGCATAACTATTGTCCAAATTCCATCCTTTGTTCAACGTCTCTTGTTGCATGGTGATCACAACTCCTTTTCTGTGCCCAAGGGATTTCCCCTGGTTTTATTTTAGCCTTTGTGAACCAATGCTCATTTATGTAGTCGCATGGAAATTCAATGTAGGGAACATATAAAATGTTCTTGATGAAACTTTAGCATATTTGTATTCCTTTTGCATTCCTCATAAATAGTAACACAAAAAATCCAAGAGGTTTCTTTGCCAAGTGGAGTCACTGCTCTTCATTCCACTTCCCAGAAAACCGTCTTGGATCTGTTTCGTTTACACGATGACATGTCTGTTATTCCAAGAATTACGTGTGTACTTCCTGAGCCTGTACAGGTTGTACTGGCAAACTCCTATTTTTGAAACCGAGGTTAAAGAAGACATTGAGCAGGATCGCTGACAGGCTTCCCGTGATAATACCATCGCTAACAATGATGCGAATACTTTGAGGAAGCTGGGCAAACAGATCGGGTACAGCAGTAACGCCGAGCCCAAGTGAAACGGAGCAAGCCACGATCAACAGATTGGATTGTTTGCCGAAGTCGACGTTTTGCAGCATTTTGATCCCGGATGACACGACCATTCCGAACAGTACGACAGTCGCACCACCTAATACAGCACTCGGAATAATGGTTGCAAAAGCTGCTACTTTGGGAATAAGTCCGAGAAAGATAAGGATGCCTCCAGCCGCAACAACCACATTGGTCGTTTTCACCTTGGAGAGCTGAACCAAACCGACATTCTGAGCGAATGTATTGTATGGAAAAGCATTGAATATGCCGCCCAGAACAAACGCAAGACCTTCTGCGCGATATCCCCGTGCCAGATCTTTTTCGTTGATCGGTTGATCACAGATTTTGCTCAAAGCCATAAATACACCTGTGGACTCGATGATAACCACCGTACCTACAATGATCATTGTAATAATGGGGCCGATTTCGAAGGTTGGCCATCCAAAGTAGAAGGGCTGGGGCAAATGGAACCAGGAGGCTTCCTGTACAGCGGCAAAATTCACCTTTCCCATGAAGGCTGCGACGAGGTTCCCCACGATAATACCAAGGAGAACAGCCAGGGATTTCACAAAACCGCGAGCATATCGATTCAGGATCAGAATGAAAAGTAATACGCCAAAGGAAAGTGCTAAATTGTCCAAACTTCCAAAATTCTCGCTGTTTGCTCCACCCGCCATGTTTTTAATGCCGGTTGGGATTAGTGCAAGACCGATGATGGTCACCACTGTACCTATAACGACTGGCGGAAACAATTTGACGATTTTGCTGAAAAATACGGCAAAGATGACGATAAATACTCCGGCTGCTATGATGGAGCCATAAATGGCTGGAATCCCGTATTGTGATCCTATGGCAATCATGGGTGTGACCGCTACAAAAGAACTTCCAAGCACCGCCGGCAAACCTATACCCAAGTACTTCCCTTTCCGAGCCTGAAGCCATGTGGCAATCCCGCACGTTAACAGGTCAATGGATACCAGATACGCCAACTGCTCTGCAGTCAGATTTAACGCTCTTCCCACAAGCAGTGGCACCAAAATTGCTCCCGCATACATCGCCAATACGTGCTGAATCCCCAGTGAAAAAATTCTCATCTTTTTAGTTTCTTTCATCCCACGTTGCCCCCCTGAAATTAGAATCAACCGAATCGCTGCAAAATCATGTTATGTTGATTCACATTATATAAACTATTCAGGGAAGTTCCATGATTCATAACATAGAATTGTTATACGATATAAAGAGTTCAACTTAAATTGGGCATGTTATACAAAAGAAAATCTATACCATTCGTATTGCGTCATAATAGTTAACACCTGTGATTGAGCAGCACCCCTATTTACATCCAGAAAAAGTACCTAGAGATGAACAACTTCCTCACGTTACTCTATTTCTGACCAATTGCGATAAGCATGCTTGTGAGCTAGAATGTTCAATAGCAAAGGGTTGGTGATTCGCATCGTACATATCAACAGAAACAACGAAAATTCCAAATATTTCATACTCGAACATTCATCTTTCAAACTCCGACAGATCCAACATATCAAAAACACTGCCACCGATTGGGAGCTAAAACTCCAGTTCATTGAATCCCACTTACTTGTTTTTGCAGCAAGCGGACGAGGATGGCTAACCATTGATGGACAGTACATCGAATGGCAAGAAGGTAGTGTGTACATCTGTAACCCTGGTCAACTGGTACAGGCAGCAGCAAAATCACTGGATGAACGCGGCCTTTACCTTCTGCGATTCGATATCATTATCGATCACGATTCAAGGACGACTGACTCCGTTCGGCCAATCCAAGGCGAACTTCCTTTTCCTATAAAAGAAAAGATTATTCTTTCTTCACCAGTTTCTATAAACGCTTTGTGCGAGAATATTACGAAATACCTGCAAAGTGAGGATCGTCTGAAGCAGTTCCGAAGTCAAATTTACTTTCAGGAACTCCTGCATCACCTCTTTCAGATGACCTACTTGTTGATGAAAATGATCCGGAGGCAGCTCTCGAATATGTAAAATCCTATATGGAACAGCATTATCAACAAGAGTTAACTATTGAACATTTGGCAAAGGTGGCAGGAATAAGTTCTCGTCATTTTATGAGACTGTTTAAGAAAAGGTATGGATGCAGCGCAATCGAATATCTGGCTGTTTATCGAATTAATCAAGCTCAGAAACTTATGAAAATGGGCGGTGAATACCGACTCAAGGATATCGCCAGTCACGTAGGTTATCCTAACGATATTTATTTCCGTCGCAAATTCAAGCAGATTGCGGGCATCCCTCCAGCCACGTTTATTAGGAACAACAAGCAAAAAATTGTTGCCTATAACCCTTTTAATATCGGACAATTGCTGCCTTTAGAGATTACTCCTATTGCCGCACCGGGAGATCATCTGGACTGATTATTACAAGAGAAAGTACGGAGCAGATCTGGTCCTATCATTGCATTCAAATAACGTGTCAAAAAGAGAAGAACTTCTTCTAGGTCGTGTCTTCAAACTCAAGCAAGCCACACCATAATGGATGCCAAGGCCAAAAAAGACTTGAACGTACACGCTAATTTATCATAACGAGTCGCTAAACGACGATAATTCTTTACTTTATTAAAGAAGCATTCCACCAAATGGCGCTCTTTGTAGACATCCTGATCATATTTTAGGGTCGTTCGGCGATTTTTCTTTCCGGGAATCACCGGTATGGCCTGTTGTTCCTTTAAAAAGGCCCGAATGGCATTCGTATCATATGCTCGGTCGGCTAGGACTTGCTTCTGGGTCAGTTTCATGCTTTTTAGGATGTCAAAACCTTGGACGGAGTCATGCGCTTCGCCTCCGGTCAAGTCGAAGCGAAGTGGATTTCCTAACGCGTCAACTACCGCATGAATTTTCGTACTTAATCCACCTCGGGAACGTCCGATCGCTTGCTTGCTTTGCCCCCTTTTGCGCCAACATGCTTTAGTACTTCATCCCAAATGCCCGCTTTCTGCCAGCGTCGAAAGCGGGTGTAGACGGATTTCCAATTGGGGAAGTGGTCTGGTAGATCACGCCAAGGGGCACCTGAACGAGCTACCCATAACATTGCGTTTAACATGATCCGATTGTCCACTGCGGGACGTCCTCCTTGTGGTTTTCGTTCAGGTGGAAACAAATCTTGAATTAGCCGCCATTGTCTCTCGTGAATTTCGTATCGTGTATTCATTTAATATAATTAACCCATCTATTACCATTTAATCAGTTTGAAGACACGCCCTAGCTAATCCGGATTATGTTATCGGAATTGATAATATGGTTTCCGCTGAGGATCAGGCTTGGATTAAACAAATCGCACCTGCCTTTTTCGTGCCCTGGTTAGACCACAACTGGCGTGAACATGTACAGCTGATTGCGGAATTTCTGGACAAAATGTCCCAGGCCGAAATCTGGTTTGAAAAATACGAACGAAAGTCACGCTTTGTAAAAGAACAAATACAGTCCACCATTAAAAAAGATACGCTTCTTGTTCTTAGAGTCTCAGGAGATCTGATACACATTTTGGGCTGCAGAAGCCTCGCTACGGTCTTTTACGATGATTTGCACATTTCTCCCCCACATGATATCGATAGCTCGATGCCCAATCTTGGGATTACACCTGCAGAGCTGGCCAAATATGATGCTGATCGTTTAGTGATTATCCGTGATGAGGATGCGCGCTCACAGTCCGGTTGGCAAATGCTCATGCAATCTGAACCATGGCGTAATCGTGCATAAAACGTTGTCATGATCGTCAATATTCCGCAAGGTGAAAAACTTTTTATGTGATAATGATAATCAATCTTATTGTGAGATTGTCAATTGCAAAATTTATTTATTCAAGGGGAGCATCAAGAAATGAAACAAAAACGAGGTTGGAGTACAGGAATCATTATTGTATTGTTAATCGCGCTGTGCACTGCCTGTGCAGGAAGCAACACAGGGTCAGATACTTCAGGAACTGCCACTGGAGATTCCGGCACATCAGAAACAGCGTTATCTGATAAAAATCGTGTTGTAGCTAGTGAAAAAGGAGATGTCAGTATTCCTGCTGATCCCCAAAGAATTGTTGGTCTTTCAGTTGTTTACCCAGAATTTCTGTATGCTCTGGGTGTAAAACCTGTTGCGGTACAGAACTACCATCCAGAATTCCCGGCTTATCTGCAAGAGGCATTGAAAGACACATTGAAGACCGGGCTCGCCCAAACACCTAATTTTGAAGCGATTCTATCCACGCAACCAGATCTTATTATTGCTCCAGCCTGGTGGTCCGATAAGGACTATGATCAACTGACGGCCATTGCCCCAACCGTTCTTCTGCCGCAGCGAGACAACTGGCGGGATGAACTGCGAGATATCGCTGAAGTTCTGGGCAAGAAAGATCTGGCTGAAAAGGTCATCACTGACCTGCAGGTTCAAGAAGCAGAAGCCAAAAAGACACTGGATACCCTTGTTGGCGATGAAACGGTCATGTATATGATGATCATGGCTGACGAGATCGTTATATATGGAGAAAATATCGATCGGGGCAAATTCATTCATCAAGAGCTGGGTTTAAATCCGGTCAAAGATTTTCCACAGAGTGAAATGAGTGTCTCAATTTCTTTGGAAAAGATCCCTGAGTACAACCCTGATCATATTATTTTACAGTTGGATGATGAGTCCAGTGATAAAGTGCAAAAGAGATACAAGGAAATGATGAATAGTTCGTTGTGGAAAAATATGACTGCAGTCAAGAAAAACCAGGTATATACCATGGGCGGTAAGGAATGGTTTAGTCTGGGCATGTCTCCGCTGGCAGATAGCAACGCAGTGAACGATGTGCTTCAAGCCTTTGAGAAGAAAGAAAATTAAACGTGGCAGTAAACGAGCTGGAGAATCGTTATTTCCTAAGTTTGCATGATCCCGATCCTATGCATCTGCTGTTTACCATTTCTGCTACAGATCTTCTTCATGAAAATCATATGAACCATTTGCTCGACACGTATGGCCCTCTGATCAAGTCAGGCGAACGCTGTGTGACCGCAGCTTTTTTCTGCAACTGGTATGCTTCCGTATGTAGTGCGCTTCAGAACATGCTGTTTGGAGGTGCCGATTATATTTACGATTTGTCTTTATCTAATATCAGTGTGCAACTGTACATCAAGGAACAATACCCGTTGTTTTCATTTAAAATTAAAAATACAAAGCGTATTCAGATTCCCAAGCGTAACCGTGAAGAATGGTGTGCACAGATTCTACAAGTATTCTATAAAGAGAACGTACGACCGCTGTTAGAAGCGTTATCCGACATAACTCAGATCAGCGTCCTCTCTTTATGGGGACAAGTCGTCAGCGCTTTATACAGTTATATGGAAGAAGAACTATCCGAAACATCAGATGAAAATAGCAAACGAAGTATTACTTTCCAAAAACATATTCTTCGCCGTGGGTTGGATGCCAGTACTTTGGGACTTCTAAAAAATCCGTTTGACATCAAATTGAGGTTTACCCAGCATATAAATGACCCTGGTCGGCAAGTTTTGATCAAACCTTCCTGCTGTCAGGCTTATCGTCTGGATGCCAAATTCGGATACTGCTACGATTGTCCCCGCCTGAAAGAAGTGGATAGAGCATCCATGCGCGCAGGCTCATGCGGTTAGTTGAGAAAATAGAACAGGTCATGTTGAGAAGTAATATCTCGACATGACCTGTTTCTATTTTCGGAAGTTGTACTCTATCTCTAAACGCTGCTCCATTACCTCTCCGTTCTGATGAACCCTCTCTGTAAACAATACTTTTTCTTTGGTCATGAGGACAACGGATGAAGCTCTGGTCCCATAGCCGAATTTATCACTTTTAACGAATATGGGAGAAAGCAAACGTTCCCATTCCAATGGAACACCTGTATGAGGGAGAAGCTCATCCACTGGAGGGTCTGCCATTTGCAGCAAATCTAATATTTGCTCCGTCAGGGTACCTTCTCCCTCCCGGTTGATGATTTTCCTCAATTCTTCTTTTCCGCGTTTCACCTTGGGCCAATCTGTATTGATCAAGTGATTACTAATCCCGTATATTCCCGGTTTCAACTTCATCACGACATTGCCCACATTAGAATAATAATAGAAGTCTTCAGGATCACCCACCAACAAATTGTAGCCAGGATAATCATTGCGATTTTGCTGCGCACGTTGCATATATTGCTCAGGTGTGGACGTTCCCTTTAAAAAATCAGCAACCAGATCTCCTCTGGAGCACTTGGCATGTCCCTCTTCATTCGGATCACGATAATTCGTGACAGCAGCCAGACGCCCACCTGTGGTTATGCCCATCCAGGTTCCCATTTTCGATAAATCCCGGCCAGCCAAAATATGAGGATAATCTTCCCAAAAATGAGCTTGTGCTGTAGGTCTGTGATAGAATTCATCCCTATTTGATCCCAATATAAGTGGATACTTCGAATTCATTTTGTAAGCAAATAAAATTAAACATTGGGATTTCAACTCCTATATTCGTCAAACCTCGATATCGGGGCTTTATATAGCATAATCGACCACAATTACATCTTCCACCCAACCATCTAGCGAAGCTACAAAAGCCTGATGAGCTGGATGTGGACCATAAGCGCGCAATGCCTCCTGATCTTCAAACGTCACTCGCAAGCCAATCGTGTAACCTTGGATACGATCCGTTTCCTCCGTAGTATTGATTCCCGCGGTCAGCGAGACAATTCCTGGAATCTGTTCCTGTAACGCGAGCAATTGAGCCACCAGTTCCTGTTGCTTGGCTAATGTGATTTTATTGTTAAACTTAAAAACAACCAAATGTTCTACCATCTTGTTATTCCTCCTATTGTGCATTCCGAATCGTATTCGTTAACTGAAATTAATTCAACAATTCCAATCCGCCCATCATATAGGGTACCACTCTCTTGGCTAAGTCAGCAGGGGATTCCTGTCTTCCTTCGATACTCCATCGATACGTTATTCCGTAGATCGACCAACTTAACATAGTCGCAGTAGCTTTCAGCGTTTTAAGATCTACTTCTCTCGCTCCTTGCAGCATGAATTGAAGAAGGAACTGCTCCAGCTGCGTTTTGATATTCTCTTCAATAATCGGTGCTACTGTATCATATTTTTTGATGCACTCATTGCTTGAGACGTGGTAGTCACATAACGAATATATAAGCTGCTGCATGGTCTCGGCTGACAATCGGGCTTCCGAATCGACTCTTTTTGTTACATATTCCATAAACGCATCCGATAACAAAGCTTCGAGCAACGCATATTTATCCTGAAAATGGGCGTAAAATGTAGCTCTGTTGATTGTGGCTTGTTCTGTAATATTCTGAATGGTAATACTACTGAAGTTTTTAAGATTCAATTGGTTTAAAAACGCATCAAGAATTAATTGACGCGTGCGAATTACACGCGGATCATTCGAGTTTGGAGACAATACACCAGAGTCCCAATCCTCCTTCGTACACAAAATATTTTGGCTAGACTCCTTCATTATAGATAAGTGCTATTTGTTCAACAAGTGAAAGTAAGTTCTCAGACACAATACAATAATCCGAGTCTTTCGCTTAAGCAACAAAATGCTCCGATTGTTGGTTGAGCATGCCTATAGACCTTGTTAAGATTGCACTCGTACCCGCTTGAAGGTGCAACATAATGGAGGTGCTTAGTTTGAGTAATCAACAACATAACGTTATTTCTACGGAGCTTCTGTTTCAACCATACACCGTTCAAAAATTAAACCTGTCCTCACGAATTGTCATGTCCCCTATGGCTCGCGCTTTTTCCCCGGATGGTGTCCCGGGAGCCGATGTAGCAGCTTATTATCGTCGACGTGCTGAGCAAGGTGTTGGCTTAATTATTACAGAAGGTGCAACCATTGAACATCCATCTGCATCAAGTGAGCCTAGAATTCCTCATATGTATGGAGAAGCAGCTCTTCAAGGCTGGGCTGAAGTAGTTCGACAAGTCCATGCCGCCGGCGGCAAGATTTTCCCTCAGATTTTACATATGGGAATCGTTCGTCCTTCAGGATCTCAACCACACCCGGAAGCTGCATCTCTAAGTCCATCGGGAGTTGATATAGAAGGTAATCAGGTAAGTGAGCCTATGACGGAAGAAGAGATTATAACTGTAATTAAAGCTTATACAGATGCAGCAGTTAATGCACAACGCATTGGTTTTGATGGAATTGAGCTCCACGGTGCTCATGGTTTTCTGATCGATCAATTTTTCTGGAAAACAACGAATAGGAGAACGGACCGCTACGGTGGCGACCTCCAGAAACGAACACAATTCGCGGTTGAACTTGTTAAGGCAGTCCGGGCTGCGGTAGGTCCTGATTTTCCTATTGCGATGCGGATCTCCCAATGGAAAATGAATGATTATCATGCCAGACTGTTCGACACACCCGAACAACTGGGGCAATTTCTCAGCTTATTGGTTAATGCAGGTGTAGATATCTTCCACTGCTCGACACGACGCTTCTGGGAGCCCGAGTTTGAAGGATCTGAGCTTGGATTCGCCGGATGGGTAAAAAAACTGAGTGGCCGAACCACAATTACCGTTGGTTCTGTGGGTATGCCAGACGAGCCTGAAGCTGGAGCAGATGAAACAAAGCATCCAGGTATGAGCGAACTTATGAAGCGATTGGATCATCAGGAATTTGATCTGGTAGCTGTGGGACGTGCGCTCCTTGGTGACCCGGCATGGGCCGTTAAAATACGCGAAGGCCGCGTATCCGAGATTCAGCCTTTTACACCTGAAGCACTGGCTACACTACATTAAAATAATTAAAATAAATTACGTATTGTTTCAGAAACATTTGGTCTCATTATATAGGTTTGAACTCGTGAATCAACTATACTAAGCAAAGGGCTCGCTTTCCCCCGGGGATTGCGAGTATTTTGTTTTTGGAGATATCTGTCCGATCAAACCCTTCGAACAACAGCAATATCGTTCAAGAAAACTCCTTCTTTACATCCTATAATGACGTTAACATACCAGAAAGAAGGTGCATCATGACTCGGGAAGTTCGAACTGTGGTATTTGATACTGATCTACAGCTGGAAGCTTATCAATTTGAAGGCATTATGCAGAAGTTCCCCAATCATTTTCATGACTATTACGTCATTGGATTCATTGAGCAAGGCAAACGACACCTCGTTTGCAACAACGAAGAATATATTCTGAATAGCGGAGACATGATTGTCTTTAATCCACATGATCCTCATGCCTGCGAACAGGTCGATGGAAGAACCCTCGATTATCGCTGTATTAACGTCCAGCCTGACGTTATGCGAGAATATGTGAAAGAGATTACTGGACAAGCTTACTTGCCACGGTTTACCTCTACCGTTCTCTACCAGAGTGAACTTGTTGGTTCCCTACATGAGCTGCATCAGATCATTCTGGAGGAGCAATCCGATTTTTGCAAAGAAGAATTGTTACTCTTTCTGCTGGATCAATTGCTGAGAGATTATTCGGATGCTGAACCACCCGTTGCAACACAGGATGTGACTACTGAGATCAGACGCATATGTGATTACATAGAATCTCATTACATGGAGAGCATCTCGTTGAACGAGTTAGCCAACTTGACGGAGATGAGCAAATATCATCTGCTACGTTTATTCACTCGCCAGAAGGGGATATCACCTTACCGCTACTTGGAGACAATTCGTATTAACCAAGCCAAACGGCTGTTGGAACAAGGCCAGCTTCCGATTGAAGTGGCCGCGCAGACGGGATTCAGTGATCAAAGCCACTTTACGAATTTTTTCAAAAAACTAATTGGGCTGACACCCAAGCAATACAGACGTATCTTCAATCATGACACAGAACCGAAACGCACCACCGATAACATCGTATGACAAGCCATCTTAGCCATCAAAACACTAAAGCCTCTACCGGACATTTACTCGCTTTGTTTACTATACTGATCTGGGGCACTACGTTTGTCTCGACCAAGGTTTTGCTGATTGACTTTACTCCAGTGGAAACTCTATTTTTCCGCTTTCTGATCGGGTATTTGGTATTGTTGCTAATCTATCCACGTTCACTGCGGATCGCATCATTCAGAGAAGAATGGTTATTTATCGGAGCAGGCATATGCGGAGTGACGTTATATTTTCTCATCGAAAATATAGCACTGGTGTACACAACGGCTTCCAATGTGGGAGTAATTGTCTCCATCGCCCCATTCTTTACTGCCGTCCTCGCACATTTTTTCCTGGATGGAGAAAAGTTAACTCGCCGCTTTCTCATCGGATTCGGGATTGCCCTGAGCGGCATCATACTCATCGCATTGAACGGCAGTTTCATTCTGCAACTCAATCCGCTAGGTGATCTTCTTGCTTTCATAGCACCTGCGGTATGGGCAATTTATTCTGTGTTGATGCGTAAAATTGGCGAGCTTCGTTATCACACCATCGGTGCCACTCGCAAAGTGTTCTTCTATGGCCTGATCTTCATGTTACCAGCTCTGTTCCTATTTGAATTCCATTGGGATCTCGGACGCTTCACGAATATGACCAATCTATCCAATATTCTATATCTCGGCCTGGGTGCCTCCGCGTTGTGTTTCGTGACCTGGAACCGAGCCGTTAATGTTCTTGGCGCTATCAAAACGAGTGTCTACATCTATCTGGTTCCTGTCATTACTGTCGTGTCATCTGCACTGATTCTTCAGGAACGGATAACCTGGGTGATTATACTCGGGGCGTTCTTAACCTTATTCGGATCTTACATTTCAGAGCGAAAAAGGTAAGCCATTCAACAACAAAGACACTAATCCACGTAGGGGTTAGTGTCTAATTCTTTTTTACTGTTATAAACGTTAATTGCGTCTGAACACCGTTGCGTTGACATGCAGCAGAACTCATTTTATCTCATGTAATTGAGACAGCAGAATCTCAAGTTCCTCTTGTTCCAGATGACGCCACTGCCCCCGCTCCAGTTGATCCAGCGTAATATTCATAATTCGGACGCGCTCCAGCTTCAACACGCGATACCCCAAAGCTTTACACATTCTGCGGATCTGCAGGTTGAGACCCTGTGTCAAAATAATACGAAATACATCTTCACTTTGCCTATACACTTCGCAGGGCTTGGTCACCACGTCCAAAATTTCAACCCCTCCGGACATGGACTGTACAAATTCGTCCGTTATGGGTTTATCTACAGTCACTACATATTCTTTATCATGATTGTGCTCCGAACGCATCATCTTGTTCACAATGCCTCCGTCATTCGTTAGCAAAATCAACCCTTCAGATGCCTTATCCAGCCTGCCTATAGCAAATATGCGAGAAGGATAATTCATATATTTGATGATATTCCCCTCTACGTGTTCTGCTGCAGTGCAGACAATACCGATGGGTTTATTTAGAGCAATATATACAGGTTCGCTCTCATTACGAGGAATTTCCTTTCCATCAATGAATACCACATCGTGTGGTTCAACATCCGCCCCTTTTTCACATACTCTGCCATTGATCGTTATGCGTCCAGCTGCAATTAATCGGTTCGTTTCCCTGCGGGAGCAGAATCCCGTTTCACTTATGTATTTGTTAATTAACATTGTTCCACCGCTTCTCATCTATAGTATTGCCACTGGTTCCTTTAAGTGCTGGTACGTTCATTCGATTCGTACAACGAGTTAGTACCTTGTACTGATTTTCATTCCACATCATCTCACTTATAATGTAACGAAGCAATGGATTGTTAACCGAAAGTACATAAAAAAGCAAAATGATAATGAACACTCTCAAAAAGTACCCTCTGCACTCTATTGGTTACTATGACACAGAGCACGACATTACGTGAAAAGAAGGCGTTTTCCATGTACCACATGACTCAAATTACAGTTGATCCTGATCATCCGAACCAGAATTAGGGTCCCGCCTCTGCTGAAGCGCCATTGGATGGATATTTTTCGTACAGACTGCTTAGTATCTACACCTTAGGTTAAATGATTCAGTTGCAATAGAGCTCAGTTCATGCCCATCTGATTTTTTTCTCGGCAGGGGCTCGCTCTCAGCCCTTCCCTGTTTAGCCGTGAGATTGAAAAATAAACAGCCCAAACGGCCTCAATTCGTTAGAATTGGAGCTGTTTGAGCTTTGCTTGCTGCAATGTTTACACAAGAATGCATCCTTCTAATCTGCCTATACTGAAATATCCAGACTACCACCCAGATTAGGGTGAGGAGCAGGCACTGACTTTAACATTTCCGCCATCTGCTGGCCTTGTTGCTGCGCCATGTCTTTTGTAATTGACATCACTTGCAAGCTGGCCGATTGCACTACTGAAGCTTGGCTCATCGCCATTGATAAAGCTGCAATATCCATGTTCTGCACTCCTTTCACTTTCTGATCACATAGGTGTACTTATTATATATCGGACAGAGAGGAGCAAATGTTGAAGGAATATCACAACTCTGCTAATTTGTAAGCGGACTTCATGGAGTCTACTCGTTTACTTACCCCTCAATCAATCCATACTTCACAAAACTATGATACAATCCATCTTCCTCAACGGTTCCAGTAATATCATCCGCAATGGCTTTCAGACCTGGCTTCGCGTTGCCCATAGCAATTCCGACGTTACAAAATTCCAGCATCTCTGCATCATTCATGCCATCGCCGATGGCGAATGTGTCTTCCTGGGACATGTCTAGATGCTCCAACAGATCTGCAATCGCAACGGCTTTGTGAATACCAGGGATCATCAGTTCACCGCTTCCTTCACCAAAGATCGGCACGGTGCATTGAATGACTTCGAACTTCCCTGCAAACTCCTGCTTTATTCGGTCGAACGGGATAACTGAGCTCTCCAGGAAACATACTTTGTTCACGTCATCCTTGTACAGATCGGCCTCTCCATATGTCAATCCGGCAATAAACGGGTGCGGCTTCAGTTCCTTCTTCTCTCTGGCTACAGGATCATTCTCCACATCACCGTAGATGCGGCGTTCCAAATGAGACTGCAGATTGCTACTCGCATACAATGCCGAATTGGATTCAAGGTAGAAATCAATACCGTGTTCATTGAAGAAATCGACCATATGGCGAACATCTTCCGCTGTTACCCTTTTGTGATAAAGCACGTCCTTGCCAAATTCCACATAGCCTCCACCTGCACCAATCAGACCGTCAAATCCGACATCCCAGATGGAATCATAGATCTCTGCCTTGGAGCGACCTGTACACAAATATAGTAGATGTCCATTCTCCCTCGCCTGTTTGCAAGCCTTCTGTGCTGACAACGGAATATTTCCGTCATCGTCAACCAATGTGCCATCAATATCAATAAAAACAATTTTCCGGTTCGTTTCTTGCATCTGTTTTTGCCCCCATCATGTATCTCATATATGTCATGTCTCTGTTTTTAATACCAATTTACCGATTCCGAGGTGTTCGCTGATCAATCAATTTCTCCAAAAATCCGGCAAAAGAATCCGCGTATACTTCAGGTTCTCCATTAAAGTAATCCAAACGCATCACTTTGTACTCCCCAAGGTGATCAGCCGTCCGCGTATCAAAATAGTAATATTCATCCTCGTCCGGTACAAACAGCGCAAGCTTCCCTTCCTTCTTCGCGTCTTCATCGGTAAGTCGGTATATATACAAAATGTCAGTGTCCGTATATTCTCGGTGTTCTGGAGACGTAATGGTCAGAATTTCTGTTCCGCTTAACATCGCTTCGCCATAATTCAGAAGCCACCAGCGATAGGAAGGAGGTAACGGAAAGCAGTCACTTACGTGCCAACTTGTCCATATGTACCGTCTGCCAGTCATCGTCCTGCTCGGTAATAATCGTGTAGCCCTGACGTTTCCAGAAATCCACGGCCCCTGGCAAGAAGCGATGGGTATGCAAATACAGCGTCGTATAGTGCATATCCTTCACCACGTTCTCCAGTTCGTTCACCAGCATCGAACCAATACCGAACCTACGATACGCGGGATCTACATAACATTTTACTATTTCGGCAGCCGATTGAGCTGCATATCGACCTTGCACGGCTTCAATACGTCCATCATATGGCAAAATCCCAATAGAACCGACGATGTTCACATCCCCCACCATTGCAACGAGAAAGATCGCATCGTCGGAGTCCAGATAGTGTTCTCTGAACTGCTCAAAGTCCACAGGTAATCTCGTATGATCCATCATGGGAAACACTTCTCTGCGTACACGCATGGCAAAATGAATCGCATCATGAATCTGATGTGCCTGAACAGGTGCTACTGTCGGTATCTGAAGTTGTGTCAAAAAATCCACGTTCCTTATCCTGTGTATTGAAAGCTGCCTTTCGGCCTTTCCTGATCTTGTTCCATGCCAGATCCGCTCTCTTCATTTCATCTTACCGAAATTACCTCGCCCAATCAATCTATCTACACTACTATCCAAATTGAAAGAGTGCCCGCGCAGTCTGATAGAGTTCGCATACGATAAGGCGTGTCATATTCTCAATTGGAGGGGGAAACGCTCATGTGGTTTTGGTTAGGTATTTTTGCTACCATCTTGCTAGCAATCGGGTACGTGTATCGTTATCTGGACCATCAGGCAGAGAGCCAGTTTCATCCTCACGCGCCAAACCAGCTCCTAATCAAATTCAAGGAAAATACAACCGAGGATGAGATGCACTCTTTGCACAAAAAAGGTAGATGTAAGGTCGCTGAGACCTATAAAGATTTAGGTTGGTACCGCATGGAATCCCGTAAAAAAATGCACAGAATGCTCAAACATTACAAAGATCATGAGCTAATTGAACATGCAGAGCCCAATTACCTCGTGGAGGCTTCGTTCACCCCTAATGATCCATTCTTTCCTTATCAGTATAATCTGTCAAAAATTAATGCACCGGCTGCATGGGACATTACGCAAAGCAACAGCTCTGTCAAAATCGCCATTATCGATACAGGTGTACAGCTGAACCATCCGGAATTGGCCTCCAAGCTCCTCCCCGGTTACGATTATGTTGATTATGATAACATTCCCGAGGATGGAAACGGCCACGGCACCCATGTAGCCGGGATTGCTGCCTCCGTCACCAACAACGGTGTGGGTATCGCAGGCGTTGCACCACTCGCATCCATCGTTCCGCTCCGTGTACTGGATAACAACGGGCAAGGAACGGTAGGCAATGTCGGTAACGGGCTTGTCTTCGCTGCCAATAATGGTGTTCAGGTTGTTAACCTGAGTCTGGGTGGACCGATGGGAGATGCTTTCCTTCAAGCTGCCGTACAGTATGCATGGGATCGTGGAGCCGTGATTATTGCTGCAGCCGGTAATGACAACACTTCTTTCCCCATCGTACCCGCATCTTATCCCAACGTAATTGCCGTCGCTTCTACCAATCCTTCCGATCTCAAATCCAATTTCTCCAACTACGGCTCTTGGGTGGACATGGCTGCACCGGGTGATACCATTCTGTCCACATACCTAGGTGGTTCCTATGCCTATCTTAGCGGAACATCCATGGCTGCCCCTCATGTGGCTGGAGTGGCTGCACTTCTCGCTGCACGTGGGAAAACAAATGCTCAGATTCGGGATGCGCTGTGCTTCGCTTCTGATCCGGTATCCGGCTCCGGGATCTATTGGACGTATGGTCGACTGAATGCCTATCAGAGCTTGCAGGTACCATAATGCACCTACTCTCGATCATGATTGCATGGAGCGAGCATCCCCTTCTATTTTCCACAAATTAAAAAACCAAGGAACATCTATACGTTAGATGTCCTTGGTTTGGATGAAATGTATTCGATGTTAAACTTTTGCTGCCCAAAGCTCAATCTCAATTTTTATCTCTGGCAGACCCAACTCCGTAATATATCCAATCGTCATTGCAGGATAATCATTACCGAATAACTGTCCCCTCTCGGCATAAAAGAAATCCCAATCGATTTTCTCGGTAGCCCATACGTTCACTTTGATAATATGTTCAGCATCTAAACGCTCAGATTCGAGCACTGTTTTAATATTGTTGAATGTATTAGTGACTTGCTCATTCAGACTGTCAGGAAAGCGTCCGCTAAGATCTGCTCCAATCTGACCCGAAGTTACAAATAGCTCTGCGTTCCTTGGGATTTTTGTAATATGCGTGTACTGTCCTACTGGAGCTGGCATATTGGATGGATTGGTTCTAGTAATTTTGTCGTTTTTCATTTTGATTACCTCGTCATTCCTAAGATTTTTCTGCGTTATTTCCTAGTTTCTTCCGATTTTGGGCAGACCTCACCCTTGGAAAAAATTCTAGAAAAAGACAGCAGTGGAGTATCCATATCCCGAAGATATAAACGCAAGCGATTTTTTCTTCATAATTGGATGCTCCCCCTTCTTAAGTGACAAGATTATCTTGATTTATTTATTATATCTAATAGCTATATCATGGGTCAAATTTCATTCCCTTATAAACAAAGAGCAATCCCGTAATAACGAGACTGCTCTTTGTCTTTTCCATAACGTCGAACACCTTGTATCAGAAATATTGTGCGCCATTACTCGCAATGACATCTTTGTACCAGTGAAAACTCTTCTTTTTCACCCTGCGAAGTGAGCCCGTGCCATCATTGTTTCTGTCTACATAGATATAACCATAACGTTTCTTCATCTCTCCGGTACCCGCACTGACCAGATCGATCGGCCCCCAACTTGTGTAACCCAGGAGCTCTACCCCGTCTTGAATCGCTTCAGCCATCTCGGCAAAATGACTATTTAAATATTCGATGCGATAGTCATCCTCTACGGAGTCGTTGTCAAGCAGTACATCTGTAGCGCCAAGTCCATTTTCTACAATAAACAAAGGTTTACCATAGCGGTCATGAAGCTGATTACATGTAATCCGGAGTCCTTTGGGATCAATGGTCCATCCCCACTCGGAAGCTTGCAGATAAGGGTTCTTTACCGAACCAAATACATTGCCTTCTGTCGAATCTTTCAAAATCTCAGGGTCTGTACTGGTGCACCGGCTTGCGTAATAGCTAAAACCGATATAATCGACCGTGTTCTGCATCAAGATATCTGCATCTTCCGGTTGCATGTCAATCCGAATGTCATTTTCTCTGAAAAATCTTTTCGTGTAACCCGGATATGCTCCCTTCGACTGCACGTCGATGAAGAAGAACGATTCACGATCTTTCTCCATGGCCTTCCACACGTCATCCGGGTTAGAGCTGTATGGATAGACCATTCCAGCGGCTAACATACAACCAATCTGTGCACCAGGAATGATCTCATGACAAGCCTTAACAGCAAGTGCACTCGCTACCAATTCATGATGTGCTGCCTGATACAGAACCTGTTCTTTATTTTCACCATCCTGAAGAACAATGCCCGCTCCAATATACGGAAGATGCAGCAACATATTGATTTCGTTAAATGTCATCCAATACTTCACTTTATTCTTGTATCGATTGAATAACGTTGTCGCATATTTCTCAAATAAACTGATCATTTTGCGATTTTTCCAACCGCCATACGTTTCCACCAGATGTACAGGTACATCGAAATGGCAGATCGTCACAACAGGTTCGATATTGTATTTTAACAACTCATCGAAGACATCATCATAAAATTGCAATCCTGCTTCGTTCGGCTCCACTTCATCGCCATTAGGGAAAATCCGTGCCCAGGCAATGGAAAGCCTGAGGCACTTGAATCCCATTTCTGCAAATAACGCAATATCTTCCTTATATCGATGATAGAAGTCAATGGCTTCATGTGAAGGATAGAATTCCCCCTCTTTTGGTACATACGAATCCAGATTACCCAGAGCAATATTCCATCGATTGGCACCAATCGGAATCAAATCTACGGTTGTTAACCCTTTCCCACCTTCCAGATAAGCACCTTCCAATTGATTCGCTGCGGTTGCTCCTCCCCAGAGAAAATTCTCCGGGAAGGCTGTCCACTTTTCATTCATTGAGGAGTTCCTCCTAACCTTTGTATTTTCAATTAGCTTAATACGGTAATCAATTTATCTTTCTCATGAACGGATGCGTCTTTGGTTCCTACAACGTCCAGGTAATTCGAAGTATTGGTGACAATGATCGGTGTAACCGTCTCATACCCTGCATCCTTAATGGCTTGCAGATCAAACTCAACAATCAGGTCACCGGCGTTAACGCGGTCTCCGTCTTTTACATGTGTTGTAAAATGTTGACCTTTCAGCTTCACCGTATCCTGTCCAATATGGATCAGCATCTCTACACCATCATCGCTGACAAGACCAATGGCATGTTTCGTACGATATACGGTTTGTACAATACCTGTAATTGGAGATACCACTCTACCACTGGTTGGACGAATTGCAATCCCTTTACCCATATGCTCTCCTGCAAACGTTACGTCATTAATTTCGTTCAGTGCAACGACTTCACCAGCCATTGGGCTGACGATTTCGTATCTGCTGTTCGGATTTGGATCAAGCACAGGTGCTGGAGCTGGTGTAGCGACTTTTTCCACCGGATCTTTGAATCCAACAACATAAGTCAGGACAAAACCAAGAACAAATGCAACCAGTGTTGCAACGATGGCCATATAGAACGTTGAATCCAAACCTGTTTCTTTATTGATGAACGTTGGATATCCAAATACCCCGAGTCCGCCAATCATATATAACTTCGAGCCTGCATACCCAAGAATACCGCCTCCGATACCACCAGCAATACAGCTCATGATAAACGGTTTTTTCAATGGAAGCGTAACACCATAGATAGCAGGTTCAGTTACCCCAAATATACCGGAGATAAATGCTGGAACACTAAGTGTTTTGAGTTTCGTATTTTTAGTTTTGAGCAACACAGCAAGTACAGCACCGATTTGAGCAAAAGAAGCAGCGAACGACATTGCTATAACTGGATCTGCACCTATCGTGCTAAGATTGAGAAGTGCGACTGGAACCAGTCCCCAGTGGAGTCCAAACAATACGAACACTTGCCACAATCCACCGATAACCAGCCCTGTAACAATAGGGCTTAATTCATAAATGCTAGTTGCACCAGCACCAATCAATTGTCCTGCCCATGTGGAGATCGGCCCAATGACCAAAAATGTTGCAGGAACGATAACAAGCAGAGTGAAGAATGGTACAAGGAATGTACTTACTACTTTTGGAATAACGTTTTTGAAGAATCTTTCTAATTTCACAGCTACGAATGTCGCAATAATGATTGGAATAACCGATGAAGAATACTCCATCAAGATCACCGGCATACCCAAGAACGTAATGTGGATAGGTGATTCAAACAAGGTTCCTGCAAACAAAGTGTATAGCGGATCGCCTGCTTTAAGCCCGGCTAACGTTGGATACACGAGAGAGGCACCGATGGCCATCCCCAGGAACGGAGAACCCCCAAACTTCTTGATTGCAGTGTAGCCCAGGAAAATCGGGAAGAAGTAGAACAGGCTATCACCTGTTGCTTTCAATAACTGATACGTTCCGGAATCCTGAGTTATCCAACCAAAGGACACAAACATCTCATTAAAACCCTTGATCATCCCTGTTGCGGCTAACAGTCCCAACAATGGAGTAAACACACCCGAGATCATGTCGATAAAGCGACTGAACAAGCTTACTTTTTTACCGGAGTTGTCCGCTTCCTCTTCAACTTGTCCTTCACTTGGGAAATTCCCTACTTTAACGACTGCTTTATATACATCCGGCACTTCATTGCCGATCACGACTTGATATTGTCCACCACTTTGCATGACGGTAATAACACCTGGCAGGTTTTTAAGTTCTTCCGTTTTGGCTACGCTTTCATTTTTCAGTTTAAACCGCAGTCTTGTTACGCAATGGAATACACTGTTTACGTTCTCGCGACCACCTACACGTGACAGAATGTCCTTAGCCAATTGATCGTAGTTGCTCATTGTAATTCTCCCTCTCTAAGTAGACTCCCCATGACTTTTGAAACAAAGAAAACCTGAACCACTGAACATACACAACATACCGGATCGTCCGGAAATCAGTCGTGTTATTCAGCAATTCAGGTTTTGCCCTTAACGGTTGCAACCCTGTAAGGCTGTACACATTGGTATTTAATTATTTGGATAGCGAAGGTAAGTTGCATCCCATATCCTCAAGGCTGAGGAAGGTCGGAATTGCCTGATTGAACAGTTACAATCCGATTAATGTATGCGCTTACTTCTTGAACTCATCATAGTACATCCGAACTACATTTGCAACCCTTTTTTTCTTCATTACATCCACTTCTCATATATCATTGCGCACCAAAGCAGAATTAATAATAACCGTGGCATGGGATTATTCAGAAGTTGCATTCACAACTCTCTCAATATGAATCGTTAAGTACATTAATTCTTCGTCAGATAATTGATACGTGTAGTTGCTGTCAATGAATTTCTTAATTTTCTCCGAGCATTTGTGCGCTGCTGGATACTTTTTCTGAATCATCAGGAACAATTCCTCATCGTTGTTACTCTTGTAATGTTTTCCCTTCACCAAACGTTGGGCGAAAAACTTCAAATGCGTCACAAATCGATAAAATGTCAGTGAGTTCTCATCAAAATCAATCTTGAAATGATACTTGATGATCGTCAAGATTTCCTGCATGACCTGCGTCATACTCTTGATATTGGGCATTTCCTCGTTCAAAGCTGCATTCACGAAATGAAGTGCCATAAAACCGGCTTCGTCCTCAGGCAAGATCACACCAAACTGATCACAGATCATGTTGAGCGCTTCCATTCCGACTTCGTACTCCTCTTTGTACAACTGCTTCGTCTCCCAGATTAAGCCGTTACGAATGGGCAGATTCTTGCGATACCGCTCAATGGCAAAGTGAATATGATCTGTGAGATGCAAGTAAATGCTCTCATTCAATTTCTTGCCAAGTTTCAACTTGGCGTAAGCGATGATTTCCTCGGATACTTTCATATATTCGAGAGGGATACTCGCGATCAGCACCTTAAAGTTTTCCTGAATATCTTCATTCTGTAAAGTAAATATCTTGTCGATATGCTGCTCCGAAATCAGGTCACCTGCCCGCTTTTGAAAAGCAATGCCTCGACCAATGACGATCACTTCCCGTTCATCTTTGATGGCAACTACAGCATTATTGTTTAACACCTTCTCGATTTTCACTTTATCACTCCAATATACAGAAAAAGGCAAACCATACCTTCCAACGAGGTTACTGGCCTTGCCCATTTCACTTCAATGTTAACTATATGTGGGTTCATGGTATTACATTTTTCTACATTATGCAACAAAAAAATCAATGAGTCCATTTCACTATTTCCATGCAGCTATTCCGGAGATCGATTGATTCTTGACTATAAATGATTTTTTTTTTGCATACATATATCATTTCATAACTGTCTTTTGTCAAAGGTGTTCCCTTTCAATCCTTATAAAGATGTACAATGTGCAATCCATTCGCCCTCAATGCACGCCTCATCTCCCTGGGGATATACATACCTCAAACGAATGTGTGTCGTGATTTCATTCATCCGTATTCCAACATGATCCTTCATCTTTCTGATGATTGTATAATGCTGGATTTGCCAGATGGCATCGTACTGACTGATCTTATAGACATCAACCTGTTGCTACAAATCATCGTCAGTATAACTCCTCCAATATTCTTCCGTAGGTGGTTGCAACAGTTCTTCCTCACTAGGAAAGCGGGTGCCAAAAATAAACAGCCCGTCCGGCTCCAAATGTCTGTTAACAGAGGATAATAAACCATCCTGGTCTTCATGGGTCAGGAAATGTTGAAACGAGTTACCGACGCAATGTCAATAATGACACCTTAGTCCCAGATGCCCATTTTGTCAGAAACTGAATGTCATCGGTATATCCGTTATTTTCAAGATCATATAAAGCAGGGTTACTGTATTCTTCTGCATTATGCAAATTCATATTCATACTCTTCTCCTTTTATCACAATGATTACGGTTTATGGCTCTCTCTCTCTTTCTCCAGTTCCGCTTCGATTCTTCTATTAATGAAAGCCATCTGATCTGAATCCAATCGATCTACCTGGCTCAATTGTTCTTCTATCACATACCCTTCTGCTTCCCCTTTATCCATGAGACCGAGATGATTTTTGATGGCACGAATATCATCTCGCATATTATAAACAAAGGATTACACCTAAAACTAGAAGCACAATAACATACATATGTATTCCCTCATTTTTCAAACGTCAGGTCTAATACAACCTTTTCTCATAGGTCTCAGGCTACTTTCCCTCCGAAACGCCCAATTGGCTTGCATGTGCAGCAATAATTCGTGCTGGTTTGGGCAGCAGTTCCTCCGGACGTTTGGGCACAATCAGATGTTTCCCGTCGAGGATCTGAACGAATCCTGCGGCATCACCACGGGGGATACATCAAAAGAGCCCAAAGCATCACTCGTCGCTAGGAATACCAACGGAGATTTAGCTATAAAATGCTGACAATGTTCATCCAGATATGTAATCGATTTATTTTTTTACAAGTTCCCTTGGTATTCCACCAAATTCTCTCAACATTTCTTCCGAGCTAACAATCTCTCTAAACATGCTTTTCACCATATAAATCTCCTCCATTCCGAATGATATCGTTGATGCCTTATTATAAGTTGAAGCGTTGCTGGATCAGCTGTGCCACTTCTTCAGGGCTTTTGTGCGTATTATCAATTCGGATGTAGTGCTCATACATGATTTCCCCTGATTCCGAATTCAATCGATAATGCTTCATCGTATCAAGCAAATCTCGCTCAGACCACGCGATGTCACGCTTTGTTGGTTTATGTAACAGGCGATGCGGACTTTTATTGCGCTCTAGTCTTTCCAATGCATCAGCTTCCAGTTCCACATAACAGACCTGGCCTCCATTAGATTCGAATAACTCGCTGATCTGCCGAATGTACTCTCCGTCTTTCGCCAAATCAAACGCCCACACAAATGTGAAAATCAAACCCGGCAGGTCACTCTTCGCCACTTCTTCAAAAATCTCCTGACGGAACAGACCCACCAGTCTTTTGCCTTGCGGTGTACCGTAACTGAAATATGGAGTTACCAGTTCAATCGTCATATGGTTATGAAACAATTTCAGATTCGTTATCTTCTCCAGTTCTTGTCCAACCGTCATTTTGCCCACAGCCTGCGGACCAAAAATAATCACAAATTTCATTCGATCACTCCTGACCAAGGTGATATTCATTCCATTAATTGAATTTTATGGACATTAGAATCTATGATACCTTCTTTAGGTCAAATAAAAAAGAGGTTTCAAGTGATCCCCTCAACACTAAAGGGCTTGAAATCTCTTATCTTAACTTGTATATGTTTATTCTAACTTAACGTCCAATCAGTACCCATCCCCACTTCATCCGGCGCAATCCAATTGCGAACACCCATGAAATTAGAAGCGCCACAACATAAGAACATATGATGCCCAGACTGAAATGTTGAGCCAGTTCATCTGTGAATTCACGCCTCCAGAAGAGCAACACAAGTGGGTGCATTAAAAATACACCGAACGCAACTGTACCCAGGGAGTCCAGAACACGCGTAGCTTTACGAACCTCGATATGTTTTCCTGTACCGATTCGTTCACTGAAGATCAGCAGGAGCAGACAGGCTGACAGAGTAAACAGATTTCGGAACAGGAACAGCACCGTATAGACCACAACTGGGTAAGCAGCGAAAGCGGTTTTGATATAAGCATTACCATATATATAAATGGCACCTCCGCTCAACAATGCAGCTATAAGCACATAACGGTGCGTATACAGTTTCTGCAATGCCCACTCAAAGTTCAACCCAATCCATGCGCCAAATCCGATCACGATCAGGTAACTGGGTAACAAACTGCCTGTTCGTTCAAAGTGAAACTGCAAGTGCAATACGTAGAATATGGCCTGAGCCGCAATAAAGAATAATGGCAAGTACCGATTAAACAAACGATGACGTGTAAGTGACAGAAGCAATGGAAAAACGATATAAAACTGAAGGATAATTAGAAAAAAGTACAAATGCGTATGGGCTGTTCCCATCACTAATTGTTTGGCAAACTGAACACCATGTGTCAGAGGTTCTTTACCAGCAAGCAGCTGTTTGATGGCAAAATAGATAAGAGACCATACGACATAGGGTACGAATACATAGAATAATCGTTTCTTATAAAATGCTTGCATCCAGCCCTTCTCATACTTCTTGGAACTGTAATTGTAGAACAAGACCAGAGAGGACAGGAACAGAAATGCTGGAACAGCAAATTGCAGAAATGTGTTCCAGAAGTAATACACATCATGATCTAGCGTATGCTTGGGATAATGCGCAACGGCCGTTGAAGTAGCATGGATGGCTACAACTGCCATAATGGCAAAAGCACGATAGAGATCCAGATACATAATACGCCGGGGCCGATTAACCGGTTGATTCATACAATAACCTCACTTATGCCTGATATGGGACGATAGTTTCCGGCCGCAATCCAGATTCTATGCTTTATTTTAATCAGCACGCGAGGGTAATACAATCATAATGCATATTATTTTCGTTATATTACATCATTATTCCGCATTATTCGACATTATCTATCCAGAATCGTTCTACAACGTTGCCATTGGATTCTACATAGTCTACATCCTGGATACCACCATTACGAAGGATAACCCTTCTGGAAGGCTCATTCATCGCGTCGCATACGACTAATACTTTGATGATTCCGAGCTCTCTCGTTTTCTCCAAAGACAACCTGAGAATTGCGGAACCATAGCCATTGTTCCGCTCCCCTGGACGAATACCATATCCTATATGCCCTCCGCTATTGTATAGTCTGTCGTTAAGCTCATGCCTTATATTCACGGCACCCACGATTCGATGACTCTCCGTGACCAGCCAGTATGTACTGTCTTTGACCCAGCCTTCCGGGATGTCGATCCCTCGTTCATTACGCTGCAAAAATGCCAACATCTCATCAAACGCGTAAGGATCTTTGGAAATGACCCAAGGTACCATCAACTCTCCACTTTTGACCCAGTCTTCATAAAATGCCAAATAGGCTTCCTTATACGATAGTGATGGTTTAATTAATCTAACGTGTTCTTCCCCCATGGTCCGTACTTCCTCCCAACAGATATTGATATTGCCACGTTCTCTCCTCCAGGATACGCTGTTCTTGCTCTTCCATCGGGCAGTCATAAAAGATAGCTTTCATTGCATATGTTCCAGCATGTACCGCATGTTCCTTCACATGGGCAGTTGCAGCTGCATGCCCCGCCGCACGAGATGCAGCTGAGGCAGCGACATGATCCGATTCCCGTGCAGCAGCATGAGCTGCAAAAGCCGCCTTTCGAGCATCAACCATAGTAATCTCACCACGGATCCAACCACGTCCTGCGGCAATGGCATTACGGGCTCGGCGATCCTCCGACTGCTGTACCTCAAATATATGCAAGACACGTTCAGCGCACTCCGCAGCCCAATAGGCCAGTGTATGGTGGTCCTTTTGCTTAGCCAGATCCTCTATTTCACGACGTAAAGGTGAATCTTTGAATGCAGGTTTTGCCATGGTATGCTCCTTTCTTTGTTCACCTTTCATTGCTCCAAATCACAATTACACCTTTAAGGAAGTTCGAAAAAGGATCTGCGTGTGAGCAGACCCTCTTCAAATGTACATCTTTCTGCTTATTCTATTTATTATACAGACTCTGTCAATCTGGCTTCTTGCGCATCCTCTTCCTTCCCCGCATTAAAGTATTTGTACGTGAATTGGTAACTTCCAGATCCCAGTGTGACTTCGGTATCGTCTCCAATACTTCGAATATCCTGAACTTCACTCACTTGCTCCAAAGGTTTCCCTTGCTCCAGAATCAATTGACCACCAGCTCCAGGCAAACGAACCGTGCCTCTCGTATTAACGGGAATATGCACCCGTATCTCCATTTCGTTATCCGCCAGTCGGTGCCAGCTGGATGCGACTTGGCCATACATCGTCTCAAGACTCGCTTCCACCCAATTCAGTCCCGGTCCGGGTTGCGGCTCGATATGCACCATTCGGAACCCTGGCTGACGTTCATCGGACCGGATTCCCGCAACATAAAGATACAACCATTCCCCAATTGCACCATACGCATAGTGATTAAATGAGTTCATGTCAGCACTCCAGAGACGGCCATCCTCTTTGATCCCATCCCAATGTTCCCAGACAGTCGTTGCACCTTGAGTCACCTGATACAGCCAGGACGGATAATCCTTCTGAAAAAGTAATGTATATGCCAAGTCGTGAAGACCTGAATCACTCAGTACCGGATTCAAATAAGGTGTACCCACGAATCCTGTAGTAAGATGATTGCCCGCCTCTTTCACGAGTTTTGCCAATTGTTCAACAGCACGAGTACGAGCAGTGGCGTCCAATAGGTCAAATTGAAGGGCAAGAACATGCGCTGTTTGCGTCGGAACAGCAATTTTGCCGGCTGGAGTCACGAATTCATTTCGAAACGCATGAACAATGTTCGTATGCAATTGCTTGTAATATTCAGCATCGTCTGTCTTTCCAAGGACCTCAGCCGCTTTTTGAGTTAAAGAAACCGAATAGGCATAGAATGCAGTTGCTACATAGTCCGTGTCCGTTGCGCCGACATAACTATCGGGCTTGGAGTCCAGTCCCAGCCAATCGCCAAAGTGGAATCCCGTGTTCCACAGATATGGATTGTCACCCTGTACGTGAATGTATTCAATCCAGCGCTTCATACTCTCATATTGCTCGGCCAGTAACCTGGAATCCCCGTACATCTCATAGATGGTCCATGGACAGATGACTGCTGCATCACCCCAAGCGGCAGAAGAATGACTGGTGTCTCCCCATCCTTCTGAGGTGGAACTTCTCAGGTCCGGAACGAAGAATGGAATACCTCCATCTTCTCCCTGGTCCGCTTCCAGATCCCGCAGCCATTTAGTGAAGAAGGGAGCCGTGTTCATCAGGTAAGACGACGTGCGGACAAACATCTGCGCATCGCCGGTCCACCCAAGCCGTTCATCCCTCTGTGGACAGTCTGTCGGCACATCAAGGAAATTCCCCTTTTGCCCCCACAATATATTGTGATGCAGCTGGTTCACCAGTGGACTGGAGCACGAGAACTGACCTGTTTGCTCCATATTCGAGTGCAGCACTATTCCGGTGAACTCCTCCAGACGAACGTGTTCCGGGAAGCCAACCAGCTTCACATATCGGAACCCTTGGAACGTAAAATGCGGTTCAAATGTTTCCACTCCATCCCCCTTGCAGGTGTAGCGAATACACTGCTTGGCAGCGCGAAGATTATCGGTGTAGAAGTTGCCTTCATGATCCAATATCTCTGCATGATGCAACTCAACCGTATGACCCGCCTCACCTTGAATGCTGAATTTCACCCATCCCACCATATTCTGCCCCATGTCGATTACACGATCTCCCTGTGGGGATGTTAGCAAGGCGATTGGCTGCAGCTGTTCGACTTGGGTGACGGGTACGTTCTCCTGCGCAACGATGATATCTTTCGGATGTTCCAGTACGTTCACGGGTGACCAATTCACTTGAGAAGAATCCGACCAATCGGACTCCTTTCGTGCATCATACGTCTCTCCCATATAGATGTCCGACATGAGAATGGCACTTGGAGCAGACGTCCAATCCTCATTAGATAAGATCCATTCCTCCGAACCATCTGCATATTTCATATGCAATTCCAGCAGCAATGCGGATGTCGAACCAAATATCTCCCGTTCTTTGTTCCAGCCAAGATATCCTAGGTACCAACCATCACCCAGATAAGCGCCCAATATGTTCTGTCCATCCTGAAGTAGATGTGTTACATCATAGGTTTGATATTGTAATCGTTTACGATAAGAAGTCCAGCCTGGTGTAAAATAATCTTCTCCTACTCTTGTGTTGTTCATATGCAACTCGTATAATCCAAGTGCTGTCACATATATTCTGGCAGACGTAACTGGTTGTTTCACATTAAACTGCTTGCGCATTCGCGGGCATGACCGTTCCGCATCGTCCGCTGGTTGAGCTGTAATCCATTCCGCTTTCCATCGGTTGTTGCTATCCATCAGTCCCATCTCGAAATAAGCCGTTTCGGACCAACCAGATTCCTTTCCTTCATCATCCCAGGCCCGAATTCGGTAGTAATATCGCGTTCGCGGAGAAGGCTGAAAATAGTTTAATTCCACATGTATGGATTGATCCGTGTTTTGTTCTCCTGAATCCCATGTAATCACTTTAAAATCTTCTGTCAACGACAGCTGAATCTGGTAAGCCGATTGCATGCAGTTCCGACGATCGGATTGCAGCTGCCAGCTTAAACGCGGTGATTTTACGTCGAGACCAATCGGATTAATTTTGTACTCGCAACGAAGGTGACTAACGTTGAACATCAGCATATCGTCCTTTCCATCTTGGCTTCCCATTCGGGGTTACGATATAATTATATCGATCCTGTTGTCGTAAATACCCGGTAATCAGGACTATTTCATCCGGTAGTTCAGCCATCTCTGCAAGGAGGTTACTTGTGAATTCATCTGTACAACTTATGAAAAGTGAGTACTTTCTGCATAACCATCTGCAGCTTTTCGTCAATCGTTGCTCTGAAGATTTTGTGCTTCCTTTTCACGCACATGATTTTATTGAGTATAGTTATGTTGCCGAAGGAAAGGGCTTTCATCATATCGGTGAAGATGTCATTCCGGTGACAAAGGGGATGCTGTTTGTTATTCCTGTCGGCGTTCCTCATGTCTTTCGTCCTGTCAGCACCAACGTAACCGATCATCCGTTAATTCTATATAATTGTTTATTTAATGCTGAACTGATCAACACCCTGACAGCGATCATTCAGGAAAAAGAAATCATTCAACATCTGATGGATCTGGCACAAAATCAGGTTCCTTATATTTCCGTTGTGGATCACAACGACCAGATTGAAGAAGTAATGGTGAAGCTATATCGTGAATCATCCGTTCAGGGAATCGGTTCGTCTACCATGTTATACACCCTGGTGAGCCAGTTGGTATTGATGACCTACAGACAACTTTATCAAAAGGAACATGATGAAGAGAATCATTCCACCGGTTTTGATTACATCCTTCACTATATCAAGGAACACGTAGGCAATCGTATTCGGATGTCTGATCTGGTACGTGTAACCGGCTGGAGCGAAAAGCAGATTGGCCGAATGTTTCTGCGACATACCGGTCAGACCTTTAGCAGCTACCTGCAACACCTCCGTATACAAAAAAGCTGCGAACTTCTAAAGAGTTCACAGCACAAAGTCAGTCTGATTGCAGAGCTGGTCGGATATCGGGATATGGATTCATTCTACGCTGCATTCAAAAAAATAACAGGCGAAACGCCACTGGCTTATCGCAAAAAATCCAGAGCACTGCGCTCTGGACAATAAAATTAACGTTTCAGACACTGACAACCTGTAACACTTCATCTATGTAAGCCTTGGCCTCTTTCCAAGAAGACATCAACGGAAAGTTGTATCGCTCACGCTCCTGTATATTCCATGGATGTGGGATACAAATGACCTTCTTGCCATCCTCATGCGCGGGAATCAGGTTATGTGCTCCATCATCAATGAGCAGATCGAAGCTGAGCAGGTTTTTTCTTTTACATGTAATAAACTGTTCTGCGCTTATAAAAGGCATGTGCTGCTGAAGCCAGTTCCACTTCTCAACAACTGTTCGTGGTTCTGCTGCCGTCACGACAATGACATCATAAGCATCGTTCAGCTTTCGCATCTCATCTACTACATACTCATCGTATAATTCCAATTCCTCGAACAGACCCGGTCGACCATAGAATACATCATGCGTGCTCTCCGGATGACGCAAATGGGATGTATCCCAATGGATCATATCCTCGTAGCGAAGCGGATGGGTCGGGAAGTTGAGGTTGTTGTGATAAATAGCCCGCTTGACCAGATGACATATCGTGTCATCCATATCTACAGCTATAATAGGCTTCTTCATGGTTATCCCCCCCAATACGAACACAGTATACCATCCCGAATGTTATGAAGTCATCTTTTTCACATTACAGTGCCATTAGCCTTCAAGAGAATTCTGCCAGATTATAATAAAAAGGCGCCCCTGCGCCGCAATGGTGCTACGCCGGGGTGCCTTTATAGATTGATCTATTCCAAGTTCTCACCATTCGAGGCAATGACTTTTTGGTACCAGCCAAAGCTTTTTTTCTTATACCGATTCAATGTGCCTTGTCCGTTGTCATCCTGATCCACGTAGATTACGCCATAACGCTTGGACATTTCCGAAGTGGATGCACTGATGATATCAATCGCTCCCCAGTTGGTATATCCCATCAGGTCTACTCCGTCCATAACAGCTTCTTTCATTTGTGTAATATGTTTTCTCAGATAATCAATCCGGTAATCATCGTTGATGGAACCGTCTGCTTCAACGGTATCTTTGGCACCAAGGCCGTTCTCCACCACAAACAATGGCAATTGATAACGATCATACAGCTCTTTCAATGCAACCCGCAGACCGATCGGATCAAGCTGCCAGCCCCATTCCGTACGCTCCAGGTTCGGGTTCTTGATCGTACTGTACAGGTTGCCTCCAGTTACTCCATATTCCTCAGGATTAACTGCGGATACCAGGGATGTATAATAACTGAACGAGATGAAATCAACCGTATGCTCACGCAAGATCTGCTCATCTCCCGGTTCCATGGCAATCGTAATCCCGTTCTCTGCCCAGTACCGAGCCATGAACGTTGGATAACTACCGCGAACTTGTACATCCGTATGCAGCAGGTTTAGCTGATTATCGATCTGAGCTTGCAGCACATCCTCTGGTTTCGATGTCGCCGGGTAATGAATCATGCGAGCAAGCATACATCCGATCTGGAAGTTCGGGTTAATCTGACGTGCTTTCTCTGTCACCAGGCTGCTGGCTACAAATTGATGATGAAGCGCCTGATAAGAAGCTTGCATCGTGTTCTCAACTCGATCTTCAATAATACCGCCACCTGTAAAAGGTTCAATAATGGTTGTGTTAATCTCATTGAACGTCAACCAATATTTTACTTTGTCCTTGTACCGGGTCATCACGGTTTCCGCATATCTCACAAAATGTCCAATCACTTCGCGACCAGCCCAGCCGTTATATTTCAGGACAAGTGCCATAGGCATCTCATAATGCGAGAGGGTTACAAGTGGTTCGATATTGTATTTCCGGAGTTCATCGAACACTTCGTCATAGAAGCGCAGTCCCTCTTCATTCGGCTCGGCATCATAACCATTCGGGAAAATACGTGGCCAGTTGATGGACAGTCGGAATGTCTTGAAGCCCAGCTCGGCGAACAATGCAATATCCTCTTTGAAACGGTGATAAAAATCAATCCCATAACGCTTCGGATAACCTTCCGCACTATGATGTGCCATTGCTTTCTCAACCGTTGCACTGGTAACATGCATCAGTTCTCTAAGGTTGGTATAATCCTTTTTCTCAAAATAAGGAACCATGTCCGCTGTGGACCATCCTTTGCCACCAACGTCGAATCCACCTTCAGCCTGATTGGCGGCAATAGCGCCGCCCCATAGAAATCCTTCTGGAAACCCTTGTCGATTGATCATTCGTATCTCTCCTTCTTTTGTTGATTTTGTCTTTATTCCGAAGACACAGTTTAGATTTCAGCTTTCAATACTTCTTGACCTATCGTGATTTCACCCAATTTCACAGGCAAAACTGCCTTGTAATCAGCCGTATTAGTAACAACCATGGCGGTTGTAATGTCGTATTCTTTTGCAATCTCGGCCAGTTCAAATGTGAGTAACTTGTCTCCGGCCTGTACACGTGCCCCTGTAGCAACATGTGCATCGAAGTACTGTCCACGCAGCTTCACCGTGTTAATTCCAACATGAATCAGCAATTCCATTCCGTTATCACTGCGGACAACGATCGCATGTTTCGTTTTGAACACATTCATGATGGTACCTGTCACTGGAGAAACCAATTCACCCACCGTTGGAACAAATGCGACACCTTTACCCATCAATTCATCACCGAATGTTGGATCATTGACTTCTTTAAGCGGAATCGATGTACCTGTCATCGGTGCAACAGCTACTGCATCACTCGTCGGTGTTGGAGCGCCCATGTCATCCACGTTCACGGTTGCAACATCGCTGGAAGGTGCTTTTGCTGGTGCAGCAGAAGCACCTGGTGAGAATTGAGCCAACGCCTCGGCGTCGCCTTCTTCTTCCTTAATCCCGAACACAGTAGACATAATTGCCCCAACTACAAAGGCAAGGATCATACCGCCTAAGGAATACCAGAAGGTTTGTCCGATCAGGGCTGGCAGACCTGGAAGACCCCCATTACCCGCAAGCACATACGCTTTGGCACCAAAAGCAAGAGCGAATCCGCCACCTACTGCACTACCAATCATCGCAGCGGCAAACGGTTTTTTATATTTCATGTTTACACCGTACATTGCTGGCTCGGTTACACCCATCAGAGCTGTAAAGCTCGTGGACAATGCAACTGTTTTAAGCTTTTTGTCTTTCGCACGGAAGAATACACCCAAAGTCGCTCCGGCCTGACCCATATTGGAGATATACGTTAATGGCAAGAATTTATCGAAGCCCAATGTGGCGATATTACTCAGGATGATCGGCACAAGTGCATAGTGCATTCCTGTCATAATAATGAGTGCCATCGCACCGCCAAGAACAATACCTGCAATCAATCCGCCTTCATTCAGCAGCCAGTTGATGCCGCCAGACAAGCCGCTACCTACAAATGTACCCAATGGACCGATTGCAATCAGCGTCACCGGAACCATAACAAGCAAGGTAATCAGTGGCACAAGCAATAGCTTAAGTGCAGCAGGGATAACGCGGTCAACCCATTCCTCAACATAGGACATCAACCATACAGCAAGTAAAATCGGAATAACCGATGAAGCATAACTTACAGCCGTAACCGGGATTCCCAAAAATCCAACCGATTCACCGCTAGATAGCAATGCTGTCATGTCTGGATACATCAGCGCAGTACCTAGTGCAATCGCAACAAACGGGTTACTGCCGAATTTGCGAGCAGCGCTGACTGCAATCAGTAAAGGCAGGTAGTGGAATACGCCGTCACCAATGGCTGAAAGAATACGATACGTATCCGTTCCGGCAGACATCCAACCTACGGACACGAATAGTGCAAGTAATCCTTTGAGCATACCTGCCGCAGTAATCGCTGGAAGCATCGGTGCAAAGACACCTGCGATTGTTTCAAAAATTTTCAGCACGACATTTTGTTTTTTATCCGACTTTGGCTCTTTATTTTCTGTAGTTTGCTGGATTGCCGGATTTTCCTTCACCATGGCATCGAACACTTTTGCCACATCATTACCGATAATGACTTGGAATTGATCGCCGGAAATATTTGTTCCCATGACCTTATCCAATTTCTTGAGTGAGCCATTGTCAACTTTCTCGTTGTCCTTTAGATCAAAGCGCAAACGTGTGACGCAGTGATACACTGAATTGATATTTTTTGTTCCCCCAACGGCTTTAATGATTTCCTGCGCCGTTTCCTGATGTTTCATGATGTTTTCCTCCTCATTTTTCCAATAAAAAATACCCGAACGAATATAGCGCATATTGATGGCGCCATCTCATTCGGGTATTGCCTGATTAAACAGTAACAAGCCCATAGGATATCAAATTGTGGTTTAATCTATCGCGTAAACATTACATGTCCCGCTTGGTTTTCATCAAACGTTCCAGATGGAGCGTTAGATATAACTGTTCAGAATGGGTCATGTCATACTGATAGTTTTTATGGATAAAAGTCTCGATCTTGCCAATACATTTGAAAGTCTCCGGATAGTTTTTCCGAACTACCTCGTACAAATACTCCTCGGCATCATCATGTGAAGAATGTGTAATGACACGCTGACAGAAATATTTCAAATGGGTGATGAAGCGGAAATAGTTGACGCTATCTTCGTCCAATTCGATGTTGAAGTGATATTTGATGATATTCATGATCTCCTGCAACAGCTGCATTAGATGGGTGACATCGTTCATGGAATCATTCACTTCCGCATTGATGAAATGTAGTGCAATATTACAGATTTCATCTTTGGGAAACTCAATATCCAGTCTTTCTTTCAACAAGGTCAGTGCTTCTCTGGCCACATCATACTCCGCCTTATAGAAATGCTGAACTTCCCAGGAGAGTGGATTGCGAGTAATCATTCCTTTTTCCAAGCGTTGAACAGCAAAGTGAATGTGATCAGACAGCGAGACATAGATCCCGTCACTGATGGTTTTATTCAATTGCGTTCGTGCCAGTGTCACAATATCATCTGTTGCCTGCAAAATCTCAATCGGCACTTCAGCTACGATGGATTTGAATTTCTCATAGATCGATGCATCCTGAAGACGGAATACTTTCTCAATTCGCTCTTCATCAATCTCATCGCCTGCTTTGAACTTGAATCCGATACCCCGGCCGAGGATCAGCAGTTCCTGATTTTTGTCATCCACGGTACTGACAATATTGTTATTAAATATCTGTTTAATAATCATTATGGACCCACCTGGTTTTTTTTGAGGAATAAAAAAGGGCAAAACCAAAACAGAAATAATAAAATCATTTCCATCGTGGTTTTGCCCGCGTTACCGGTAACAAGCCTCGGATCTAATTTATCATAACCTGAAAACGGTGTCAACCCAAAAATACTACCGCACTATTCCACTTTTTTTGTTCATATGAAATATTTACCTTTTATGTTAAGTTGAAATGAAATATAATCTTTGATATTTAATAATATGACCCAAACTAATCAGGAGGATCCACTTTGAAAAAAATCACTTCGTTTACCGCCGTCATTGCTACCATCTCGCTATTGTTATCAGCGCCGCCCACCTTGGCCGCAAAATCCAATGAACTCTCGTTGATAGAGAATTACGAGTCCGCTGACCAGCTGGATCGGAAGACACAAAAACTTTTGAGTGATGAACTAGTTAAACTCGTGGGGAAACAAAACATTCAATTCATCAAAATAGACACATCATTTGATCCGTGGGTCATTAACGGAACTATAGATGGAACTGGATTCGCAGATTTCACACAAAGATACGATCCTGATACGAATCATGTCGCGTCCACTCTTGTCATGTATGAGACCGCTGATCTGAATAAAGTCATGGATAATGCGTTGCGCCTGAAGCTCGATGCCTTCTTAAAAACATTTGAAGATGAAGATATCTTCATTAAAAGTGCTTTCTGGCGTTTCAAAGCCAATGATCAGGACCATGGACATTTACTCCAAAACTACTGGGTCATCTTCGGACCAAGTCAACAACTTTATATCGATGTTGACAAAGGTAATCAAATGTCGGCAATCCTGCAATATAAAATCGATGATGCGTATGCCTGGATGACAAACATAGCACGAAATTCACTCAAAAAACTTGGAATCCCCTAGTAAAAGCTTTTGATTACACCTTATTTACTGTAGAAGGAAAAGATATGTTATGGCAGTATCGGGATGACAACAATCTAAATTACGTACATATCGGCAGCAAGACCGGAAAGGTATGGAAAGTCACCAACGAACTAGGTATCAACTGGAAAAATGATGCTGATTTCAAAAAGTCTTTTGCCAAGCCCAAGCTCAGCAAAAACAAAGCACTATCCATCGCTGCACCTACAGTCAAATCTATTTTTGGTATTGAGCTAAAAGGTTATTCCGTTCGTATCCAAGGAAACGAATACACCTTCACAAAAAAAGGAGCCACAACGCTAATCGGTAAAATCAATACAAAAGGCGCATTTTATTCGTTTGAAGCTATTCCTTTAAAATGGGAAAGAAACTAACTACATAATAAAAAAACAGGCGGCTTGAACTCCGATTTCCGGGAGATCGAGCCGCCTTATGTTAATATAAACTCCTTAATCAATCAGCATTCATCTGAATTTTGCATAAGAAATACTCCGCTTTATGACCACAGTCGATTTGATCTTGTCATCATAAAAGCGGAGCCGGTATCATCAATCTACGCTTGACGTGCTTATAAGGCAGCCCTACTCTCGAAGGGCCTTCCATCATTGTTGGAACGTCACATTAATCTGTACAATCTCCGAACGGCTACTCGTACGAATTGGAGGTCCCCAGAAGCCAAATCCTGAGGTTACGATGGAGTGCATGGAACCCTTTTGCAGATAACCCCAATCATTCTCGTAGATCGCCTGTGTGATGAACTGAGCCGGTGCAATCTGCCCACGGTGGGTGTGACCTGATACGACCAGATCTACATTGTTCTGCTCCGCAATATCCAGGTCATACGGCTGGTGATCCATCATAAGTACAGGTTGACTCAAGTCCGTATCATGCATTAATGCAGCTACTTCTGCCCGATCCTTCTCTGTCCGGTCTTTCCGTCCAATCAGGGTGATCTTGTCATCCAAAACGATCTTGTCATCGTACAGAACTTGCATGTTGCTCTTCTCCAGCGCAGCAATCAGATCTTCAATCGGACCATCGAACTTGTCGTGATTCCCGAGCGAAGCATAGACGCCGTAGGGAGCCTGAATGTCACTGATAATGTCAGCAATTCCGCTATTCAGATACATATCCAGATTGTCATCAATAATATCTCCAGGATATAGCACCAGATCAGGCTTCAGTGCATTGATCTCCTCGACCATGCGTTTGGCATGTGCAGGGCCAGATAGAAGTCCGAAGTGCATATCAGCAGCCATGACAATGTTGAGCTTGTCTACACCTTCTACTTTTTTATCCATCTGAATATTATATGTTCTCACTACTGGGCTGTAGGCGTTGAAAATGCCATAACCTAATGTGGACACTAACAACACCAGCGTAACGACACCTGCCCACTTCTGTGTGTGATGTCTTGGAATACGGGTTAATCTCAGCAGCCACATCGTCAGGTGAATGACGGGCAGAATCAGCAATAATAACGAGAAGATTGCCAGCCAGTAGGAACCGATGATACCGAGGAACGAAATGCTTCCAAATACTCGTGCCAAAATGAAGGAAGTAGCAAGGAATACAAGCGCTATAATATACAACCACCGAAATCTGGCGGACACGACAGGTTTCATCCAACTCCAACCGCTCCAGCCTATGTAGAACACTAATAAACCGTACACTACCAAAAACAATATACCTGCTAATACGAACATGCCCGGTCTAACCTCCACGTCAATAAGTTGTATTTTGAATTTTCATCACGGACACAGGTCCGTCTGAACAAGTATAACGTAGTTGAAGAGTCAGATCATCTGTTTGCCAAACCCAGATTCGTACATTTTATTACAATTTAATGATATTCAAATTCGAACCATTAACGAGAAAAAGCACCCTTGCAGGTACCATGAAGTTAAATTCATGAATGACTGCAAGAATGCTATATTTTCGGAATTAAAATTACTCGTTTGTGTCCATCCACTGGAAGTGGAATGAACCTTCTTTGTCCACACGTTTGAATGTGTGAGCACCGAAGTAGTCACGTTGTGCTTGCAGCAAGTTTGCTGGCAAACGCTCCGTACGGTAGCTGTCGTAGTAAGAAAGAGCGCTGGAGAAGCCAGGTACCGGAATACCTTGTTTTACAGCAGCTGCTATAACTTCACGCCATGCGCCTTGATAAGATTCAACGATGTTTTGGAAGTAAGGATCAAGCAGCAGGTTTTTGAGTTCTGCATCTTGGTCATATGCTTCTTTGATGTTTTGCAAGAACTGCGAACGGATGATGCAACCACCACGGAAGATCATGGCAATATTGCCGTATTTCAGATCCCAGCCGTACTCATCGGAAGCTGCACGCATTTGTGCAAATCCTTGTGCGTAGGATACGATTTTACTTGCAAACAGCGCTTTACGCACGTTCTCGATGAACGCTTTTTTGTCACCAGAGAATGCTTCAGTCGCTGGTCCATTCAGGATTTTACTAGCTGCTACACGCTCGTCCTTCATCGCAGACAGGAAACGGGAGAATACGGATTCCGTAATCATGGACAATGGTACGCCGAGGTCCAGTGCACTTTGGCTTGTCCATTTACCTGTTCCTTTTTGTCCTGCAGCGTCCAAAATCACGTCAACCATTGGTTTACCGGTTTCTGGATCGTATTTGGAGAAGATATCTGCTGTGATTTCGATCAGGTAACTGTCCAGCTCTCCTTGATTCCATTCCGTAAAGATCTCATGCAGCTCTTCTACAGAAACGTTCAATACGGATTTGAGCAAGTGGTAAGCTTCACCAATCAACTGCATGTCTCCATATTCGATACCATTATGCACCATTTTTACATAGTGTCCAGCACCGTCAGGTCCGATGTACGTGCTGCAAGCATCATCGCCAACTTTGGCCGAGATTGCTGTAAGGATCGGTTCTACGAGTTGATATGCACTTTCCTGACCTCCTGGCATAATTGCCGGGCCTTTCAGTGCGCCTTCTTCACCACCGGATACACCTGCGCCGATAAAGCGGAAACCTTTTTCTTCCAGATCTTTACTGCGACGTTGTGTGTCAGGGAAGTAAGCATTACCTCCGTCGATAATAATGTCGCCTTGATCCAGATGAGGAAGCAGTTGCTCGATCGTAGCATCTGTCGCTTTACCTGCTTGCACCATGATCAGAATTTTGCGCGGGGATTCCAAGGACTCCACGAATTCTTCAATTGTGAACGCACCTGTCAGGTTCTTATCTTCTGCTTCTTTCAGAAGATCGTTCGTTTTCTCCGGGGAGCGGTTAAATACCGATACCGAGAAACCCTTGCTTTCAATATTCAAAGCCAGGTTTTTACCCATTACTGCCAATCCAATAACACCAATCTGTTGTTTACTCATTATGTCCTCCCAATACTCCATTATTTATATAGTAAGTTGAAACGAATGAATGGTTATAGATTATTGTACAGTTTTTTTCCAGTCCGCTGCAAATTTGTCCATACCTTGATCTGTCAACGGGTGTTTGGAGATCTGTTCGATGACGGAGAATGGAACAGTAGCAATATGTGCTCCAGCCATCGCCACACGTGTAACGTGATCCGGATGTCTCACGGAAGCCGCAATGATCTGAGCATCCAGGTTATGTGTACGGAACAATTCAGCCACTTTGGCAACCAATTGTACGCCATCCTCGGAGATATCATCGAGACGTCCCAGGAATGGGGATACATATGTTGCACCAGCACGAGCAGCCAGAAGCGCTTGGTTCACCGTGAAGATCAACGTTACGTTGGTTTTCACACCTTTTTTGGTCAAGTAACGGCAAGCTTCAAGTCCAGCAAGTGTCATTGGCAGTTTGATCGTAATGTTTTTGTCACTGTTGTTAATTTTGATCAATTCGTCTGCTTGTGCAATCATCTCTTCAGCAGTAAGGGCATCTGGTGTCACTTCCGCAGAAACGGACTCCACTTCAGGTACCAAACGCAAGATTTCTTCGATACGATCTTCGAATTTCACGCCTTCTTTGGCTACCAAAGAAGGGTTCGTAGTTACGCCAGACAATACGCCGATTTTGTAAGCTTTTTGGATATCTTCCACGTTAGCAGTATCGATAAAAAATTTCATGATTAAATTACCTCCAGATATTTTTTTTATTATGGTTTAGAGATTCGCATTAACCGCCAAGGGTGTACTACTTGCAACTACAGACTGCTGATCCGCTGGCTCATCGAACCACCAGTGGTGACCCTCTGCTTCAAGCATAGCATCCGATTCAGCAGGTCCATAGCTACCCGCAGGATACAAGTGAAGTGGTAACAGATTTTCCTGGAATGCATCCAGAATCGGTTGCACCCAAGCCCAGGACAATTCTACTTCATCCCAGTGGGCAAAGAATGTTGGATCTCCGAGCAAAGCATCACGAATCAGGTTCTCGTAAGCTTCTGCGAGTTCGCCTTTATCCGGAGAAAGATCAATATGAACCGGTTTGAATTCACCTTTATTCTCAGGATCACTTGCATTGAGCTGCAATGTCATGCTCTGATCAGGACTCATCTCGATAACGAGCAGGTTCGGCTTGGAACCCTTGTTCTTCAGCACATTCGTCTGTCCTGAAGGTTCTTTGAATTCAATCACGATACGTGTTGATTTCTCCTTCATTCTTTTACCCGTGCGAATGTAAAACGGAACACCGCGCCAGAAGAAATCATCGATTTGCAATTTGGCAGCAATGAACGTGTCATTCATCGTATTCTCTGCTACACCCGGTTCAGCAGCATATGCATTTACTTGTTTGCCCTGAATGTTGCCTTCAGCATACTGTCCGCGGATGATGCTTGCACCTACAGTTTGCTTCTGTAATGGTTGGATCGATTCCATGATGTGCTTTTTCTTCAACCCAACTTTTTCGGAAGTACTGTTGTATGGAAGCTGAATCGCCATCATCATGAGCAATTGCAACATATGATTCTGGAACATGTCTCGCACAGCGCCTACATGATCATAATAGGATGCACGTTCTTCAACACCCACAGTCTCGTTAGCCGTAATTTGCACATTGGAGATGTAACGATTGTTCCATAACGCCTTCATGATCGGGTTACTCTGATGCAACGTCTCCAGACGCTGTACCATCGGTTTGCCCAAGTAATGGTCAATCCGATAAATTTCTTCCTCGGTAAACGATTCGCTTAATTTGCGATTCAGGTCTCTGGCAGACTGCAGATCGTGACCAAATGGCTTCTCGATGACGAGACGTTTCCAGCCCTCCGTGGAGCCCAGTCCGCTTTCTTGAATGTTTTCGGCAATGGGTTCAAAGAATTCTGGACCAACCGAGAGATAAAACAAGCGATTGGACGGAATGCCAAGCTCAGCTTCTCTTTGTTCAACTAATCCTAACAGCTTTATATAATCTTCCTTATGGCTTATATTCAATACACTGTAGCGAAAAGCTTTCACGAATGACTTCACAACTTCAGGATCAGCTTGGCGTCTGGAAAATTCATTTAATGATTTTTCCACTTGTGCCTGAAAGAATTCATCAGACCAATCTCTACGCCCCAGACCAATCAATGAGAAGGATTCCGGAAGCTTCTGCTCAAGATATAAGTTATATAAGGCAGGATATATTTTTCTTTTGGCTAAATCGCCAGTAGCACCAAATAAAACAATGGTAGTTGGTTCCATCTCACCGTTCTCCTTCCAAGTAACTCTGGTTTCTTTGTTGTAGTTACACTATAATACGTTTTATAGCTATACAAGTAATTAATATATTTCACAGGAGCTATAGACCATATCTATGACAACAAATTACGAACTATATAAAGTATTTTATTGGGCCGCCAAAACAGGCAGTTTGACACAAGCTGCCAAAGCACTGTATATCACTCAACCGAGCGTCAGTCATGCCATCAAGCAGTTGGAAGAGAGCTTTGGTCTCACTTTGTTTTATCGAAATTCCAAGGGTGTAGCGTTGACACAGGAAGGTGTCAGTCTGTACTCCTATATTGAACAATCCCAGATTTTGATCTCGCTTGCGGAAGAAAAGATGGCCGCACTGAAGAGTCTCGACAATGGTGAATTGAGGATCGGTGGCAGTGACTCCCTGTTCAAGCATTACATGCTCGCGTACCTTGAGGAATTCCACACCTTGTACCCTAACATCAAGCTGCACTTGAGCCATGGAACTACACCAGAAGTTATTACTTTTCTGAAGGAAGGCAAGATCGACCTTGGTGTTGTTCGAATGCCCATTGTTGATCCACAGCTCGAAGTCAGGGAAAGCATTCAGTTGAAAGACTGCTTTGTAGCGGGGGAACGTTATGCTCAGTTGAAGGGTAAAGTGATGACACTTGAGATGCTTCTTGAGCATCAGCTGATCCTTTTCTCCCGGAACAGCCGGGTCCGAATGGCTATAACCGAGTTGTTTAACAGCTATAATTACACGTTGAAGCCTGAAATTGAGGTGGGTAGCGTTGATCTGCTCATTGAATTTGCCCGTCGTGGATTGGGCATATCGTATGTAACACGTGAATTTATATCCAAAGAGTTGGAGGAAGGGTCTCTCTTCGAAATTCAGCTTGATGTCCCACTCCCGCCTTCCCATGTGGGAATTATGACTAAACGTAATATGCCGATTTCTCTGGCGGCGAACCGTTTTATGGATCTTATTTTCAAAAAGTGAGTCGGCACAATGAAACAGGTACAACGAAGAGCCTCGCCATCCAGTTATGGATGACGAGGCTCTTCGGCCTGCATAATATCTATAGCTAACAACTAATGGCGAACCAGGTAGGAAGCATCCAATATAAGGGCAACTCTTCCGCTGCCCAGGATCGTTGCACCAGACAGATGGTTCATCGCACCCAGATACGTACCGAGCGTCTTAATCACAACTTCCTGATTCCCGATGATCTCATCTACTGCGTATGCTGCAATTTTGTCGACGGAACGCACGATCACCAGTGGAAAGGTTTTGGATATGCGATCTGTTCTCGGATAGTTGAGTTTGTCACACAGTCGGTGAAAAGGTACAATTCGTCCATGATTCAGAATCGCTTGTTGCCCTTGAATCATCTGAATATCTTTGGGAAAGATACGAACAATCTCAGCAACATTGTACATCGGCAAGATCAGAACTCGGCCCGACACTTTAACTAAGAGACCTTTAATAATCGCCAATGTAAGCGGCAGACGAATCGTAAATGTGGTGCCCACGCCAACCTCTGTATCAATCTCAATGATACCGTTGAGCCGCCCGATCTGACTACGCACGATGTCCATTCCAACGCCGCGCCCCGATACTTCACTTATAGAAGAAGCTGTGGAGAAACCAGGCTCAAATATGAGATGTACAGCTTCTTGTGTTGTTAAACGCGCAGCCTGTTCCTCACTAATGATACCTTTGCCCAAGGCAGAAGCCTTTATCTTCTCCCCATCGATGCCTTTGCCATCATCCGAATAACGGATGACGACATGATTTTCTTCATGAAACGAAGTTAAGGTAATACGTCCTTTAGACGGCTTGCTGTGTTCCGCTCGAACTTCTACACTTTCAATGCCATGATCTGCACTGTTGCGGATGAGATGGATTAGCGGGTCACTCAATTCTTCAATGATCATCCGGTCAAGTTCAGTCTCTCCACCTTGAATAACCAGTTCCAGATCTTTACCCAGTTTCTGCGAGAGGTCACGAACCAATCTCGGGAAGCGGCTGAATAGCTGATCAATGGGTAACATACGTGTCTTCATTACACCTTCTTGAAGCTCCTTGATCACTCTGCCCATATGATCGGATACCCCGCCAATACTCTGTATGAAAGAGGAAGGCTCCTTACGTGCAGCCGACCCACTGAGATCTGCAAGGGATGTCTGATCAATCAGCAATTCTCCAACCAGGTTCATCAAATGGTCCAGACGTTCAACACTCACACGAACCGTAGGTTGTGCAGCTTTTATTTTTTCATCCGAACCAGGTGTACTTACGCTTGGTTTCAGTTGCTCTGTCTCAGAGGTTAACTCCAATGGCGCAGAAGTCGCTGTAACCTCATTGGTTTCCAGTATGTATGGAGCAATTTCCAACATATGAATATCCGAGTCTGCAGACAATTCTGCCTTGAGTTGCTGCTGGTCCTTCGAAGTAGCTGCGATAATGATAAAGTGACCATAATGATCATCTTCATTCTCTGCGCCCGGTTGGCTCTCCATGATAGAAGTAGCAACAACCGTACCACACATCTCCTCAATTCGTTGGCGCAAAATATGATATCTGGCTGCCTTCATCATGCATTGTTGCTCCAGTGCAATCCGAATCGACAATAGCTGCTTGCCTGATACGACAGCTACCTGTGCCACAATCGATTCTGCTGCTTGCAATTGCGGTGTTTTTATTTTTCCGATGGCAGCGGGCATCTGAATTAATGCCTTTATTTCTCGTACAACCTCTCGAAAGTCTGCATAGGCTTCTCCACGGATATATTGATCACGAAGCACCTTCATAGCGTCCAGAGAGCGGAACAATATATCAATGAGCTGCGAAGTCATCTCAGGTTTTTTCTCCCGAACCCATTCTAGGGCATACTCCACTTCATGAGTAAGGTCACTTAATTCACGGAAATCCATTGTGGATGCCGAGCCCTTGATGGTATGAGCTGCTCGAAACAGCGTCTGAACCAGCTCTACAGAAGACGAATGCTCCAGTGCCAGCAAAGACTGATCCATACGTTCCAGTTGATCATTCAGTTCCTCGATAAAGATGTCACGGTAGGCAGACAAATCCATCATTCGTGTATTCCTCCCTAACCGCCCAATATTTCTTCCAGCTTCAAAATGCCTACAAGCTCATCTCCATGTTGACCTACACCATGGAACACCCCTTCATGGTTACGACCGTAACCTCCAGTTGGCGGATGTATTTCCGAATATGTGGTTACTTTATTCACTCGATCAACGATCAAGCCAATATATTCATCCTGATGTCGAACCACAATAATCCGGGTCGCTCGGGTATCCGGTTCATCCGGCATACCCAGCAAATTTCGAAGGCTCATCACACACACAACCTTGCCTCGCAGATTGACTACCCCTTTAATCTCTGGACGGCTGAATGGGATATCTGTGATGCTGAGCATTTTAATAATTTCATGAATTTCTTCGATTCGAATGGCGCAAGTTTCTGCACCTACAGACAGTTCTATATATTGTTCCTTCTGAAGTGAAGACATCGATTCACCCTCAATTCGGTTGGATTATTGGGTTTTGAAGGTAGCTGCAGAATTCGCCAGCTCTTCCGCCAGATGTGCCAAAGACTGGCATGTCGCTGCTGTCTCTTCCGACGCAGCAGCGGATTCCTCACTGGACGCCGAGATGGATTCAACAGAACTCATTACCTCTGCGGCTTGTGCTGCTTCTTCTTCACATGCAGCTGCAATTTCGTTTACTTTCTGTGAGGAGTTATTGACCATATCTATGATCTGATCAAAAGCCTGTCCAGTCATCGAAGACTGCTCCACACTAGCAGCTACTGCCTGCACACTTTGTCTCGTATTCTCTTGCATCGCTTTGATAATGACTGTAATTTCTTTGGTTGCCTCACCGCTACGTTCTGCAAGCTTGCGAACTTCGTCTGCCACCACGGCGAATCCTCGCCCTTGTTCTCCTGCACGTGCCGCTTCAATTGCCGCATTGAGCGCGAGCAGGTTGGTCTGCTCAGCGATATCGTCAATCACTTCAATGATGTCACCAATTTTACGAGAATCATCTTCGAGTTTGGTCATTTTCGTATTCACGGCTTGCATGCCTTCCAATGAAGTCTGTACAACTAGTCCACCTTCGCGAGCGGTCTTCACGGTATCATTAGACAGTTCTGCAGCTTCTTCTGCACTTGCAGCCACGGAGTTAATGGCAAGTGAAAGCTCCTTGAACAATTCGGAGATGTTTCCTGCCTCACTGGATTGACTTGTGCTGGTACTTGCAATTTCCTGTGTGCTGGCAGAGATTTGTTCCGAAGCAGCGGCAACACTTTGAGAGTTTATCACGATATTGTTGATTAACTCTTTCAGATTGTCGACCATATAATTCAATGCAGCCGCTAATTGGCCTACTTCATCTTTGCTGGACACGTCTGACTTGAGGGTCAGATTCCCATTCGCCACCTCCGTTGCCAGTCCTAGCATAGCCATGAGCGGTTTTGAGATGGAACGTGAGATAAAATAACCCATCAAAATACTGAAAAGTACGGATGCAATAACCATGACAACCGTGACTATAAGAGCATTCGAGTAAGCCGTTTTAGACTTGATGTTTGTCTGCTGGGCCAAATTTTCATTGAAGCTCGCCAGATCCGTCAGTGTCTTCATAACCTCATCGCCCGGCTGTTTTAGTGTGTCTTTCAGGAATACCTGAAAAGCAGTGGTACCATCCGCTAACGCCAGCTTAATCCCCTGATCATACAGTTTTATATACGTACCATATTGTGTATCCAATTTACGAAGTAACTCCATTTCTTCCGGGGTGGTAGCCAGTGGACGGTATACAGCAATCCGTTGATCCAAGGATTCACGAATAACGGTAATATTATCTGTAATCTTTGTCTTTTCTGCTGCTACGGTTACAAAATTAAGATCACGTATGTTAACCCGCATCCTCTGGTATTCCGTTTGAGCGGTAGATAATTCTTTAATAGAGATCAAATTATTATCGTACAGTTCTTGCATCAGTTCATTCGTACTTCTTAATGTTACTACTGAGTAGATTCCAAGGGCCGCAAGGATCATCGACACAATTAAAAATGCTGAGATAATCTTTGTTGCTGTTTTTAAATTTCCAAACCACTTCATGTAAACTCCTCCTAGGCATCGTAGTGTCCAGTCATATATATATAGCGCTTGGTAAACCATTCTCTATATCGCGCTCCAGACACCTTACGCTTTATTTCGACAAAATTATATTAAAATTGAATAGTTGATTTTCTTTTTTGATAATTTTCATCAATACGTATTTTTTTTTAGATATTAAGGTTCTATTTATTTGTTACAATACATACTAATTACCTATCTAAGTAAAGTTAACCGCTTCATTTATGCGAAATATGTATTACATGATTGTTTTCTATACATCAGTTTCTAGCATAATACGCTTGTATATATTGCTTCGCTTTTTATGCAAATGATGACGAACTATCATCTAGTTCTTCGGTCTAACAAAGATGCATTTTCAATTACTCAACTCTTTTAGTCCGCTTCAAACCAATCCAATCTGAGACTTAGGTCTAACTACCGAAACTGCATTTCATATCATCCGCCACAAAAAATCAAACTCAGGCAAGTGAATTTGATTTATATGCATATCAAAACTGTGAATTAATATGACTAGAATCAATAACCATACAATTGCCCGAGTTCAATAATCGGCTCTCAATTCGCTGTGGAATTATGCTAAACAGCTGTTCCCAAGTCATGAACATCTCTGGTTTCAACAGATATTCATCAAACTCCGTGGCAGGCACGAAAGCCTTGGTCTGCAGGTAATTGGCTGGGAATATAAACATACATGACGCCCAACCACATTGACTCGATCCTTAAGCAATCCCCGCAGCACTTTGCCATGAAAGCTAGCTCTACAGTCCACAACTTCACCGTCATGGCCCACATATATCCATACATGCTCCATTTCAAACAGATGCCCAATCTCATAATCCCACCAGATGGAATATTCAATTACATATTGGACAGCTATATTAACAGAGATATGTATAGTGTTAACGTATAGAATAAGCCTGCAACTGGATGAGTTCCAGCTGCAGGCTTGAATGCTTCTATTTTATTAGAGAGGAATTGCTCCTAATCCCTAGATTCTTTAGTTGCTTTGGGTGCATTGGATGGTTGGGTAGACAGGTCGGAAACAGCAGTATCACACCCTATAGGCGGTCCCAAAATAGCATCGTTTTTAATAGACGCAACGGCTCTAGCATAAGCCTCTTCATCCAGACAATAGGCCCGATGTGCCACTTCCGGTGGTGTTGCGGCTAGAAAATCAGCTCCAAATACAATATCAGGGGTCGGTTGATCAAAAATAGTTAATACGTGTACATCATCGGTTTCAGCCACAAACCAGTGAAACCAGCCTTTGGGAAACACCGAAACCTGCCCCGGTTTCAAACGATAAGTCAATCGCTCACGCGTGAATGGATTAAACACTGATGTTGTAACCTCACCACTGATGACGATGACCATTTCCGTAACATTCGTGTGCCAATGAGGCTGTACAATAATGCCTTTGCTAAGATAAACATTGAAGAAACCATTTTCAATCGTTGGCAGTTGCGCTTCGAATAGCTGGGTAACATAATTGCGCGGGTCCCTCCGGTAATTAACATCAGCATTAGAATCAGCCGCCAGCTGAACGTCCGGGGATTGCAGAATCGGATTAATCATACGACTATTTCTCCTCCTTGGGCATACATCTCATTGTTGTACTGTATGCCGGAGAATGGAAAGATAATACCGTTGACGCATGTTATACACTATTTTTGATCCGAAACTGCAGGTTTCTTGCATCAAATCTTAAGGAACTAGACTTGGCCGGGGGATCTCCCGCCGGCTGCAATACCTTGGGGTGATATGCGATCAATCTGGTTCATCTCATCATCCGTTAGGGAAACCTGTAGCGCTCCCAAGTTCTCGTGAACTCTTTCCAAGTTGCGAGTCCCCGGGATCGGAACGATATGTTCTCCCTTTCCAAGCAACCAAGCCAGAGCAAGTTGAGAGACCGTACATTCTTTTTGCTTAGCCATTTGTTGAATCAGTCCGACAACCTCCAGATTTTTCTGGAAATTCTCACCTTGAAAACGAGGATAGTGACGACGATAATCATCTTCCGCCAAATCGTCCATAGATCGGATCTGACCTGTCAGGAAGCCACGTCCCAATGGGCTATATGGAACCAAGCCAATGTTCAATTCATGCAGGACAGGCATAATCTCATCCTCAAGCTCACGACTCCACAATGAATATTCCGTCTGCAACGCTGTAATCGGGTGAACAGCATGTGCACGCCGGATGATCTCTACTGGCGCTTCGGACAAACCAATATATCGAATTTTCCCCTGTTGAACTAGATCGGCAAGCGTGTCTACTGTCTCTTCAATGGGTGTATTGGGATCAGGACGATGTTGATAATACAGATCGATATAATCCATCCCCAGGTTGTAAAGACTCGCATCTACTGACTTTTTGATATAGGCCGGATCTCCCTTGGGACCCTGCGTGTGTGTTACACCAAATTTGGTAGCAACGATCGCCTCGGATCTTCGACCTTTAAGCGCGCGTCCAAGCAGCTTTTCATTCCCTCCAAATCGCTGTTTTTCATACTCTCCGTACAGATCCGCCGTATCAAACATGGTGACTCCTGCATCCAACGCACCCTGAATAGTATGTACCGATTCATCATTATCCGGCATCATCATCACACCCAGGCCGAGCCCGGAGATTTGTAATTTATCATTTCCCAGCGTTCTTGTTTTGAGCATGTGGCTCCCTCTTTTCTTATTGAAATAGCAACGTTATATAGAAACGTTTGAACTTGAGTTCATTCTATTTCACTCTCGAGATTCCAACCACACTCTGTTTATGCTAGTAAAGAAATTACCAGGGTGATCGACCTTTTATACGGCAACAGGAACGTAAATACAACAATGAATGCCTGATTGGCTGTTCAGATTATTCATGGAAAAGATATCGTACGCATGCGCAACACCAGCTGCCCGATCCGTCGTTTCAAGCAACACTCGATTGACTTGTTTCATTTCGACTTGGTGCAGGTTCCAGATCGTTTGGAAATCTACACTTTCTTCACTCAACTGTTTCACTATCCTGGTAAATTCGGCGTCATTCGGATACTTGTCATAGTACGTACGGAAAACAGCTACCGAGTGCCGCGCGAATTCCTCCCAGTTGTGCATACGCTCCCTGAGCGTTGTATCCAGAAATAAAATCCGAATCATAAGACGCTCATTCACCTTCATCGAGGAAAAGTTGAAAAGATTCTTCGTTGCAGCTTCATTCCAGGCAAGTACCTCAGAACGTTCATTCGTAATAAAGGAGGGATGAGTCAACTGTCCAATAATGCTCTGCCACCCTGGCTCCAGTTGAGAATACGAAGCAAGGAATTCATGTTCCGTATTCGGGTCCCATAAGTCAAACAGATGGCTCTTCTCTTCCAGCGTTAACTGAAGCGCGTCCGCTATGCTCTCCATCACTTCCCGCGAAGCCGCCAACTCCCTACCCTGTTCGAGCCACGTGTAGTACGTTGCACTCACACCAGCCAATACGGCCACTTCTTCCCGTCTTAGACCCGGCGTTCTTCGCTGTCCATAAGATCCCGACAACCCGACATGTTCCGGTTGAATGCGGCTTCTCCGCGATTTTAAAAAATCACCGAGTTTTTTGTTACGACTCATACCTGTGTCCATAGACATCGTTCCTTTTTATAAAATTGCTCAAGCAAGACAAACTCTATCCCCAAATGGAAGTCTCTGAATAGCTTTGATATAATTCATCTATTATTAGTTCTGCAGAATACTAGGTTTACAAGTAGCTTAGCATCGATTGGTGCAGAACGAAAGGAGCATAACATGATCCCCAAGGTAGGAGATGTGTACTGCGTATACGTCGAAAAATTACAACAATATGCCGCCTGCCAGGTAACTGGACTGAAACAAACAGAAGGTAAAATCTTCCGATACGCTTGTCTCAGTCCTTCAATTGGATTGGACTGGTGATCAACTGCCTAATGAAATGCAGCTTCATCAGATGAAGCCACTGATCTGTAATTTCTATTTCTGGAATGATCGAGTTGTCCATCGTTTCGTACATGCTAATGTTCCTCCAAAGTATGAGCTTGCAGGCAACCTCCCTCCTCTCTACACCGAGGAAACGAATCGATCTTTTCATTTATAGAGGAGAATCCGTTCATCAATGAACTTCATATCATAAATCATGGTCAAACGATGCTGGATATCAGTAAGAGTCACCTGACCAAACTTATTGTGGATGTCAGCGGGTTGGAGCGGTTAATTTTGAACACGAAGTTGAAAAGTCTGAATTTCACAGGAGAGCTGTCTCCTGATCTTCGTATCGTGGCTCATGAAGAGGGTAAATGCAAAACTCTCCATGTTCCATCCAGCCTACCACAAGTTATCGGAGTCTCGCGACTTGCAGGTCTGTATATCAGAGAAATCACGGAACTCAACCTGGGGCCACTTGTGCAGTTCTATCCTGAGCTTTCAGAGTTGCGATTGTGGGGTAAACCCGGCAATGTATCCCATATAGAATCGATTCAGCATTTAGCAAATTTGCAAACCTTCACTACATATGACCTGTTCGGCTTCAATGGTGAACAATTCCCTGATCCAGAGCAACTTCCGAAATTGACTACCTTGTGGCTAACCAGTCTGCCTGCCGATGCAGCCAAATCGATCAAAACCAGATATAAAAAATACGCTGCAGCCGGACTTGATATGGAAATCACCAAACCACGCAAATCGGAATGTCTTGCGGAGAACCTGAACAATCCGTTTCGGGATTGGGATGGGAGGGACCACGTTAAGGCAGCACACGCGAAAAAAGCAGCTCAATTGTACAAGCAGTGCTTGAAGGAAATCCGTCAATTAAGTCAAGAGTTTAACAATCAGGAAGCTATGCACAAACAGCTCGTCTCCATGGTTGAGAACTACACCCAGACCTTCAACAAGATGGATGCCAAGACCAGCTTTATTGAAACTGTTGAGCGTGAAGAGATTTATGTTGTTCTAACGGAGTTACTGAATCAGTTACAGGAGAATTTGGAACTGCGTCAAGATGACTCGGTTAAGGTTAATCACGAGGCATTATATGAGGTATTTGATCGTTTGAGGGATTTCTAGGTTACATGTTAAGATTCGCTCGTTCAGTCGCTAGGACGGCAATATTTCTTCCAAAAAACAACTGTTTACGCATAGAGGGTCCTATGGACTGACCCCGTAACGTGAGACAAATCAAAACACCTTCAAGAGAATGACCATAAAACGTATTCAAAAACTGTACCATCGTTGTGAAATAATCGGGCGATCCCAATGATCCCGCGCCAGCTTCAATTGTTTACGTTTCATATCATAACGTTCGCCATCTTCATCGTCTTGTCTTTCATCATCCTGGTTATCACCACATTGGAATGTGTTCCAGAATCATTCCTTCCTCATCATTGTCCCCCGGCAAACTACGGCGGATCTCCGCAGCATTCTGTTCGATTATGGTGGTGAACGGTACAACGTAAATAATGCGTTGCTTTCTGTGTTCCAGCGCATACTCGCAAGCGTCTTGCCTCCACCTGTGGGAATAGACAAGGAGTAAATGTCCGACTCACGAAATGCAAACTGTTCGCATAGATCGGAAATCTCTCCTGACGCAACGCCTCAATCGGATTATTCGAGCTTATCTGATGAAGGTCGTTCATAAGGGCATCGTAACTTTTTTTGAAAAAAGGCTTGTAATCCGGCGCCTCAGCCGGAGGCTCGTTCTCTTCAAACTCTCGGGTGTTACTTCGGTCTGCATCGATCATACAACTAAATATGTATTTCGTCATGAGTGAAGCCGTGATCAGCGGCTTTACGATAAAATTCTTTCATTCTTCGACGGCTTGAGCTAATAAGTGGTCAAGTTCTTCCGTTGTTACATGCTGATGGAATTATTGCTTGGCTTGCTCATAATGAGGCAGATCATTATTCTGGACAAGTTTCAGATAAGGAGATTCCCGGTCCGGTGATACATAATCCCGCAGTCCCTGATGGTGTGAGATGATGCAATTCGCCAGCCATTCTGCTGTCATCCGACTTGGTACCTTCTGGTCAGGCCCACCATTTGGACGACGGCAAGCTGGATATAGTTTTTGAATTCATCGGTGAACTTGGCATATCATGTAATACTCCTGCCAGCGCTGCCAGATGTTCCACGTCCATTTTGCCCCGGCTCGTCACTGGCTCTGCTTACCTCACGCAAATGCTCGACCACCGTCTGAATTGCCGAGTCGTTGACTCGTATATGAACAATGTAGGTCACAAGTGTCCTCCTCATTTGGTTTGAACAACACAAACTTACTTTGGTATTCAGGGAATTCGACTTGTGTTTTACATTTTAACAAGAATATTCTTTTTACTTTACATGAAATTGTGAAATTTTATAGCAGAAGGTGAAAACAAAAAAAACCCACAGGCCAAAGCTTGAGGAAAAGTTTTACAAAATTATGTAAATCCTTCATAGTAAAAGTTACTCCTTTTAGTTTTATGGCACTTACATAACTCCTCGATTGCTAAAATTACGTAATCAAATTATTTTGGGATGCTGAATTATGTATTCTTTTACCTTCCTTAATATTCAGGCGGTTAGTTGAATAAAGCAGCCGATCACACTGTGTCAGCTGCTTTATTATGTATTAAGCTAAGGTTTGCCGTTAGTTGAATGCCTAAATAGAACTAAATGCAAACATTATTTCTGCTTCACAAACCAATTCATTGTTTACCATTGCGATGCCTGTTCCTTTGACAATCTGTCCCTTGGTTCGGTTCACTTCGAATTCAAGATGGAGTTGATCCCCTGGTTTTACTTGCTTTTTGAACCGACAATTATCAATACCAGTCAGTAACCCAATCTTATGGTTATTGCTCTCTACGTTGGACATTGCGATACCACCCACCTGTGCCAGTGCTTCTACAATCAAGACTCTAGGCATGACAGGATAATCGGGAAAGTGACCAAGGAAATAAGGTTCATTGAAAGTCACATTTTTGATTCCAACGGCTTTCATTCCCTCAACAATTTCTAAGATTCTATCGACCAAAAGAAAGGGATATCTATGGGGAATAAGCTCTTTAATTTGATTAATATCAAGCATGGATTTCCTCCTCTAATATTGGCTTATAACCATTCTAACGTCATTTGGAGAAATCAGCCATTATTCAACTAACCTGCCCGTTAGTTGAACAAAAGCAGCAGATACAATAGTTTTGTTCCATTCCACATGTGTATGAGCCTGGCTCCAGTTTCGAAAATGTCTTTATATCTGTATAATCCTGATTAGGCTCCAAATCAATATAGTCTTTTGTTGGTACACCACCTTCGTCTACTACTTTGTTGTTTTTTATCAACCTATACCCTGCTCCGCCAATAACATTCACTATTTTTTTGCTATTATTTTTGAAAGTATATATTATTTCAGTATTATTTTCCTTTGTACAGCCTGCAAAAATCATACACACTACTAAAACTAACATTATAATGGAGCTATTCATTTTCGTCATTAAGATCATCTCCGTGTAATTAGACGAACACTTTCTTGAATAGGTTGCTAATTTCAATGCTTTGTCACTATACAGGTAAACCACCTGTTAGTTGAACAAGAAACTTTCTCCTTTAGAATATTTTATAAAATAATGTTGAATAACTGATGAAAGATTAGCTGCCAAAGATTGTTGTTCGTTTGGATTTAAAGAATGAAATGCGAAAGTCCTTATTATTGACCATATAAAGAAAGCTTCTAATAACTCTATATAATTTTCTTGTAGTTGATTTACTTTACTATATGATTTAACGAATATTTTCCTATTTTCAACTGAAAGATGCAAAAATGTTTCAGCCATATCAAATAAATAAAAGCCATAACCACAATTCGAAAAATCTATTGGTCGAGGAATATCTTCATAAAACACATAATTACTCTCGTGAAGGTCGGAATGAATGATTCCCCAGTTACTCTGTTCTCCTTTATGGCTTTGTATCATTTTTGCTATTTTATGTGCTGACTCCTCCACATAAGCAAATGCTTCACTTGACATAAGTTCTAAACTTACCAACTGTTTTAATTGATTAAGTGAAGAATATAAATGATCGGAATTGTATATTGGTCTATTAAAGTCGTCAGGTGCATTCCACTTCATAGAATGTTTATGTAAAGCCGCCATTAAAAGAGCCAAATTTGCAGTTTCATTACTTGTTGGTTCTCTGTTAAGCACCTTACCATTAACCCACTGGTGAACAGTCACAAGGAATTTATTATCATAATGATCAGTTGATATAACTGTGACCAGATCGCCTTCAAGATTTCTTAAAGGATTAGGTACAACAAGACCTGTATCTTCATCCAAGGCTTCAAGCCAAATGAGTTCTGATTCGATATTTTCCTTTGAGTAATTGGAACTCTTCGAGATATGGATTTTGATAAGAAACTTCGGATTATCGTCTTTTGTATGAACTCGGAATGTAACATTATCACTTTCCCCGAGGTATACAACTTTCCCACAATTTATCGGGTATTGAATTAACGCTTCTTTCGCTACCTTCGTATAATCCTCTTCACAAAACATACTACCCACCCCAGTTGTTTCCATTTTATAAAATGATTATATCAGGAACATTTATGTTATAAAGACCAAGATTGATTATAAACAAACTCTACTGTCCATCAGTTTAAAAAGAGGCGCGTTCACAGTATCGTCCGGATACAACAGAAAATGACCAACAATTAATCAATATGTTGTCGACTTAAGTAATTCCTTATTCAACTATCGTTTCCCGTTAGCGTAGAATGGTTTCTTGATTTCTCCAAAAAATAATTAGGCATTTACCCTTATGTCCATTTGCCTCAATTACCTATTACAACCCATATATAGCTGGGAACTGCGTATGCTTTAAATCAGTTGCATCCTTACCATGATTATCCTTCCTATTACGATAATCGTTTCTATACTTTTCCAGCCTATCTTGTCAATGCAATAGACTACCAATTTGCCTGACAACAAGGAGAACACGTCTATCTCGTTAAAAGTGGCGCGTTAATTAAGATGGACGCCACTTCGTTCACACCTGTCTGAAGAGACTCGGGTAGTTCAATATCCTAACAAAAGTAGTCGTAAAAGATTTAACGAAAATTAACGTGAATAATCTAATATTCTAATGATCTTATTTCCCACCTCTAATGTATTTTCATCAGCCTCATGCGTGCAGAATTGGTCAACGGACTAACGATTTACATTGGAAATATTTACTCATTAAACTGTGTTCTCATCTTTGTTAAAGTGGATAAGCATTATGAAGACAAAGACGGGAGTTTTAATAGACATGAATGTTCGCACCAAATCCATCATTGGCTTGCTTTGCGTGACAACATTAGCGGGCACGTATTTCAGTTATACGGAGCATCAGAATAATCAACAATGGGAGCAACAACAACAGCGCAATACGCAATACTGGTCGCATATGCAATCGATCTACCTGCGCGAATTCGACTATGCGCTTGCGGAGTCCCTTGCGGCATCTACGTTTACAGATCGACAAGTTGCCCTCCAATCTGCGATTGAAAGTGCCAATGTTATCTTGCAATATGTAAGGAGCGCATCTGCTACAATGAACTTTCCATCTTGGTCCTCGTATGAGTGGTTCATCACGGAAGGCAGCCGCTACTTGGCCTATCCCGCCAGCGAGAAGGGAATTTCGCTCAACCCGGATCAATTAGAACAAATTCAGCGTTTGAGAACGTTCGCGAGGACCGCCCAACCTTATCTCGAGCAGATGAGAAAGAAAGCTGTTGATTCCTCTTTATCAGATATACAACAGATTTCGACCGAAATGGAAGAGGCCTTGTCTCAACTCGACTCGGTCTTCACGTCCGGCAATAAAGCCTTTAACGAGTTCCTGTACAACCAGAATCCTTACATACCTCTGAAGCCAGGAACCGTTTTCGCCGGTGAAACCACTTATACGGCTACGGAGCTTGCGGCCAAAGCGAAAATTTTCATGGGCGAGGCTTGGAATAAAGGAGTAGGTAAGCAAATCGTCCACATGTCCTCCGGCGGGATCGGCCCCGAGTTCGGAGAAGTCATGGATTTCAATTTATCGAACACCGATGGGAAACCAACCAGCTCCTATATTGCAACACTAAGTAAAAGCGGACACGTGCTCCAAGTGAGACGCAAGGGCTCGATCCCCGAAGAAGCAGCTGTGGAGCAATCTGTGGACTTAAAGCAGGTTATCGCGGTTGCCGACGCCTGGATGGTGCGATGGTCTGACGAACGTCTGACATTAGTAGCGAAAGAGATAAAAGAAACCTCCATTTATCTCAAGTATATTCCGGTCCGGGAGCAGGTTTCCATTCCGCAGATGAAAGTCGTTTGGCAATTTGATCGCCGTACTGGTGCGTTAAAGAGCTTTGATGCGTCTAAGTATTTTACCCATTACAATAAAACCTTCCCCATTCACCCGAAGCTGACAGCGGAGCAAGCCTCCGCGAAGCTTGGCCCAAAAGTTAACGTTTCGGGTAAGCCAAAGCTAGAGCTCCACAACGATAAGCTCGTATATGCATTTCCCGTCACTGGGATCGAAGGCGTTTCTCACATATACGTAAATGCCCTCACAGGCGCTGGCGAAGGCATCGATTACAACCTGTAACCACAACAAAACTAGGCAACCCTACGAACACCTCGCTGCAGGAAGCCTAGATTTTGCGTGCCGATGTAGGGCCACCACTTCCTTTTATTCATGCTTCTCCTAACTCGAATAATTTATAATTTTCTCAATATACATTTAATTCAACTATTTTGTCCGTTATCTGTCTGTCTGTTAGTTAAACAAAAAGCAGCCGATCACGTTGGTCAGCTGCTTTCTTGGTTTTATTAAGCTATCGTTTCCCGTAGCGTATAATGCCGCCTTAGTGCGGTCCCTATTAATCATTTATGGGAATCCTCGTTTCCAAACAACTCTTGAATTTTTGTTGTCAATTCCTCGTTGTGGATGTAATAATGCCCGCCCTGCGAATTCGGAGTGAATCCCAACTTACTCTTGTGATCTTCCCGCAAAGATACCGAGTACAGGAAGCCACTTCTGTCTTCTTGGTTCGAATCAGGCTCTAATTTTATATCTTTTATTTGATCGATCCACTCTAGGATCAGTTTTTGGTTAGAGATCAATTTCCGCTCGCCTGAGCCACCGTCCGTAATCTCAATAGAAACCACGTTCGCAATATCCCCTGGATAGAGTTCTTGTAATGTCATTGTAGTCAGCTTCTCAGCTTGAGGTTCACTGCAAGCAATGATCGCAATCCCCATGAGTAGCAGCAGTAGAATGCACATTATTTTCCTCATGTTCCTCCTCCTTTTTGCTACTCAGACGTACCTATAGTAACTTATGCTTCTAGCTCAACGAAAAGTGGAGCAGCTGCCAACGGCAAACTACTCCTTTCATGTTTTGCACTACCGTTTTCCGGTAAGTTTTATCTCAAACCTAAATTTGTCGCATCTGAGATAATTTCGTTCCCCGAAGTACCAAATGGTCTAAATCGAATAGCGTTTATGATCGTATACCCAACCATTCCGTATGGTACTCTTTTTCTCCAATTAAAAAGCTACTCTGCATCACTATTTTGACAGCCTGTATACAGGCCACAGTGCCAACTTCAAAATTTTGCTGCCCCAAAAAGCCAAAACAGTCGTACCTGTCCATGAACTCCGCTTATTCTGGCTGTACTGGTCATTGATAATATAGGTTCGGGTGGAAGTAGGACTTTTCAGACCGAGCTTTTCCCACTCTGCAGGATCATTTGAACCTCCAAGCTTTAAAAGCATATTCGTAGACTCCTTATTGATTTTATCCAGAATTTGCTCGTAGGCCTGGGTAATTTTTGCATGAAATTCGTCGATTGGATTACGGCTGGCAATGCTCTCCAAATGGATGCTTTCGCGAAGGTAAGAAACGTATGCCAGATGTTCAGCCCAGAACTCGTCGATATAAAAAAGCCGTACCCGCTGCTCCGAAGGGCTCATTGGCAGCTCGCCTTTCAAAATTCTGAGTCGCTCAGCGTATAGAATTCGCCTCTGATCCTCCACCATATCGGAATAACTATTCAGTTCCTGGTGGATATCGAAGTTTTGGCCCATAATAACGCGCTGAACATGCTCGATTTTACTGCGGAGCATTGACTCCTCGAGAGCCTCCTCCTGCCGAGGAGCGCGAACCACTTTGTGGATTCCGAACTGAAGCATCAACTCGTCCTCTAAGCTGACGAAAAATACGGAAGCTCCCGGGTCGCCCTGGCGGCCGGAACGCCCGCGCAGTTGATCGTCAATCCGCACGCTTTCGTTCACATATGTACCTATCACGTATAATCCTCCCAGCTTGGCGACAACTTCTGCCTTCTCCGGGTTGCCGCCGCCGAGCCGAATGTCGACGCCGCGACCTGCCATATTTGTAGACACCGTTACGGCGCCGATTTCTCCTGCTTTAGCTATGATTTTGGCTTCTATTGCGTCGTTTTTCGCATTCAGAACATGGCATTGTACATTGGCGTTCACCAGCGCCTCCGCCAGTTTGTCAGACTCCTCAACGCTAGACGTACCAATGAGAATCGGACGTCCCATCGCATGGATAGACGAAATTTCTTGTACAAGCGCCTTTAGCTTGGCTTCTTTATGAGTGTAAATTCGGTGCGGGTGATCGATCCGTATGTTTGGCTGATTCGGCGGAATTTTCACGACCTGCAGCGCATAAATATTCTCAAATTCCATTGCTGAAGCCTGCGCCGTAGCCGTCATTCCGCAAATTCCCGGATACAAACTAATGAAGTGTTGAATGGTAATCGTTCCGAGAATTTTCCCTCCTGCCTTCCACTCTAGTCCTTCTTTGGCCACAAGCGCAGCTTGCAGTCCATCCGGCAAATACCTGTTCTCCGCCACACGACCGGTATATTCATCTATTAATTCGATTTGACCATCTCTCACGATATAATTGACATCTTTTTTTAATAACGTTTCCACATGCAACGCACAATTTAAGGACGTTAAGAAATGACTATTATGGCTATCGTACAAATTGCCGCTTCCGAGCAGGGACTCCACCTTCGCAGCGCCAGCTTCATTCAAATAAACGTTCCGCTTAAACTCGTCGAATTCGTAATGCTCAACTTCGTTGAGCTGCCGAGCCACTTCTGCGAAACGAAGGTCGTCGCTCTTGGAAGAGCTCGACTCGCCGCTGATGACTAGCGGCACCCGCGCTTCGTCCAGAAGCAATGAATCCGCTTCGTCGACGATGACGTAGTGGAATGGACGATGCACCGTATCAGCTTCGTTTAGGGCGATCGTGTCGCGCAAATAATCAAATCCCGCTTCTTTAGCCGTCACATAGGTTATATCGTTGGCGTACGCTTCCTGTTTCTCCAAAAGGCTCATACCAGCTTGAACTGAGTTTACACTTAACCCGAGAAAACGATAGATCGGACCCATCCACTCGGCATCTCGACTTGCCAAATAATCGTTAAACGTCAGCACATGAACGCCTTGGCCAGTCAGCGCATTTAGGTAAGCAGGCATAACAGCAGAGAGTGTTTTTCCTTCGCCCGTATGCTGCTCGATCAAAAATCTCTCATGCAAAGCGATGGCAGCCATGATCTGCACATTAAAAGGCTGTAATCCGAGCTTTCTCTTCGCTACCTCACAGACCAACGCATAGGCATCGACAAGTAGCTCATCCAAAGGTGTTCCCCACTTTGCTTCCTTTTTCAAGCGGAGAGATTCTTCTTGGAGCCGCTGATCGTCCCAAGCCTCCAAATTTCGTTTTCTGATGAGTTCCACCTTGTCTCGATATCCTTTTAACTGTTGCTGGGCATCGCGGTCTTTGAACCTCCGCATCAAGTTGACGACTATATTCACTGGTTTATTCCCTCCTCGGTCATGATCCTATAACTACTGAAATCTCACTAAGCAATAACACTACCCACTGTAATTGTGATACCAGCTTCCGATGTAGCTTTCTTCAAGAAGGCTTGTCCTATTAAATTGTATTCTAGTATGACTTTACATACGTACTCACTTGGTGAAAGTTTCCATATAATCTCAAAATATTGAATTAAATGATTTGGTATATTTGCGAGAAATCCATCATAAGGTAGTCGCTCATTACACCAGTAGCTCACGTACTTATATTGATCTCCTATTTGCTTTGAAAAGCACTCTCTGCGTCATCTTCTGTAAAAATTGCAGAGACATTGTAATAAAATGCCCGTTAGCTTAATGATATTCCGGTAAATTAGTTGTTTGACTGATTAATAGTATGTTGTTCTTATCCTTGGCTCAAAACGAGTTTATAAGCATCAATTTTGCGATCTTTATAGTAAATCGTTTTTGTCACGTGTTATGATTTCCAACAACCTAAATGTTTAGATATTAATCTAATCTGCAATGGCACATTGTTCTTGTCCTGTTCAATCAACGGTACTATGTTCTTGTGCTGAGCTTGGGACAAGAACTTGGTTCCTTAAAAATAACCGCTATAGATAGAGGTAAACAGAATCCCGAGTCTGTCCGATTACTATGTATAGAGCCTTTGACAAGGTTGAGTACAGTCTAGGTGACCGCTGTACAGGACAGGTAACCACTTCTGGAGAACGTACAAAGTGAGGGAGTGGTAAATCAAGCACCAATGCACGTTGAGCGTCAGCTGAAGGAGAGTATTTTAAGGAGTTGCCGAAATAATAATACGGAAGTTGGGCTATGAAAGGCAAGAAGATGTAGATATCGAATACATAAGTACATCAGAAAATCGTGGTGCTGGTAGCTGGGTAGACAACCAGTTGGAAGAATTCCGGATGCTTTTATAGAAGATTAAAAGGTGTAAAAATAGACAGAATGACGCCTTGCACAACATGTAGACGCTCGATTTCAAACACCGCTTTATTTGCCCATACTGTGGTGAACATTACGGTAAAATGAACGGATTAGGTGATTCCATATTTATCTGTTTTCTTTTTGGAGTAGGTCTTTTCGTATTAGGAATTGCGAGTCTAACAGAGTCCGTTGAATGGTTTGAACGAACTATATGAATTGATCAACACTTGTCGTATTCTCCATAACTTACCGCCTCAATCCTTTATAGGAAACCGCTATAATTACGTTGAGGTGTTATTATGTACATCCCCAAAATTCAGGAATACCCCGTACTCCATTGTATGATTATATATTGTAAGCACAATACAGGAGGTGTTTTGTATGTGTGGTAGATTTACAATCACTGACCCTTTAGACTCTATCTTGGACAGGTACTATGCATCTATTGCTGATGGATTTGAGTACAAGCCTAACTATAATGCTGCACCCATGCAGTACATCCCAACTATTATCGGAAGTAAAAACGGTAATAGATTAGGCGCTCTCCGATGGGGTTTGGTACCCACTTGGGCAAAAGATGATAAGATCGGGAACAAAATGATTAATGCCCGCGCAGAAACATTAGCAGAGAAGCCGTCCTTTAAACGTCTGATCAGTTCCAAACGCTGTATCATCCCCACGAACGGATTCTACGAGTGGAAGAAAGAAGAATCAACAAAGCGGCCGATGCGCATTTTGATGAAAGACGACAGTATCTTTTCATTGGCAGGATTGTATGACACGTGGACAGATCCAGATGGAAACAGACTGAGTACTTGCACCATCATTACAACGGAACCAAATAGTCTTATGGAGGTTATCCATAATCGTATGCCGGTCATCTTGCGCCCTGAGGATGAGGCTGAGTGGCTTGGAAGAGATAATGATGATGTCCAATCGTTGCTCGGTTTTCTTAAGCCATATCAAGCATCTGAGATGCGAGCGTATGAGGTGCCGAAGGAAGTGGGCAATGTGAGAAATAACAGTGTGGAATTATTGAAAGAAATAGTTTAGTGGTAAAGCTTTATCGACTTATTTAGGTCGGTAAAGCTTTTTCATATTTAATAGTGCATCATTGTTCTTAAAATTAACTCTTAATCATAGAGAAAATTCCTATACTACAAAAACAGACTGGCAGTTGATTCTAGTGGTAAGAATCTAGGTTATCAGAAATAGTGAGCCCAGAGTATTCAGAACAAGCATCGGGAGACCGCGCCATCCTTGTAGTAACCCTGACAACAGGTTTGAATAAAGAATACGATCTTCCGATGAGTGATGCAAATGCATTCCTCAAATGGTACGATGCTCTTGATGCAGGAACTGGCCCGGCCAAGTTTGCTATCAACAAATACAGCAACAACAAAGGTCCATTCAGCAAGCGTACTGCTTACGTGATATTCAATAAAATTTTGACGTTTGAGATAAGTGAATATACGACCAACTAATTACATGGCTCTGAGCTCATTTGCACAGAGCCTTTTAATGTAAATAAATGGAAATATATAAACAGGTCTGATAAAATATATTGGATTATTACATAGATGGAGGAATAAAATGTTTGATAATATGGCATTTTACTCACTTCTGGGTATTGCCGGTCTTATCACTACTTGTTTGTTTATATTTGGTATAGCTTGTTTAATAGCATTTTTCATCAATATCTTCAGACTGATCAAAAGGTCGATTTAACCGAAAGTTATAACAATGCCAATCGTGTGGTAATACTATCTCAATATCAGCTATCATTTGCCCTAATTGCGGCCACGACTATGGTAGATCTAATGGAGCTTTCAATTCAATTTTCGGGTCATTCGTTGGTTTCGTAATTTGCATTGGCGGTGGATTCATAGCATTAGCTGAACTTATGAAGATGTTAAATGATAAGTAATTAAGTGAGAAGGAGCTATTTAAGGCTCCTATTTTTGTACCTAGACTCAAATGTATTTCGAAAGTACCTCTTCCCCATGATCTTAATGGATACTGTGCTATACGCTTCTACTAATCCTTCTAACCTACTCTCGTTGAAAAACCTCGTTCGTAACTAGTGTCCCTATTTTAAATCCTTTCACAAATGCCTCACAAGAATTAGTGGAATTAATATTATCTATCATATCTAATAGTTCCTCCAACTGTTTAAAATCATCCTCCGAAAGCTCTCTCTGAAATTTTTCGATATGAGCTGTAATCTCCTTATTAATAGATCGATACCCGGCGTCTTTAGGAACAATATTCTCCTCTGGTCTCAAATTACCATAATAGATTTCTTCTATTATATTTCCCATATCACAGCCCTCCTCCCTCTAATAAATGTCTTGTGCTCTTCTCATGACAATTATATAAGATTGACAGACAATGCTGGGGGTTTATGCAATATTCGCATGTGGTTCTTATGGCTTTCATAGAAAACCGCATTTTACATGCTTGCTTTGACATAATAATGTAGCGCTTGTTGAGCCCTACCTCGGGAGTATGCTAAGATAATGGACAACTATTTCCACAAAATCTTATTACAAATCAACCGTACAGAAAGGACACTATGAATCCTTCATCCCTGTCATCTAAGTTACAAAAAATCATTCCGCCGCTGGATCTGCGAAGCTGCCTGGTCAGCGTACGCGGTGAGATCATGTACGAACATTACCGCAACCAAGAGGCTGCGACCGATATTGCAAAAGTCAACTCCTGTACCAAGAGTGTGCTGTCCGCACTCATCTGTATAGCGATGGATAAAGGCTTGTTGCCAGAGGCATCAGCCCCAATCTCCACCTTTTTCCCACAGTTGACATCCGATCCTGATCCGCGTAAACCTGCGATCACGCTGGAACAACTGCTCACGATGACAGCCGGATTCAACTGGGACGAGTTCGGTGGGCAGAATTCATTCCCTCGTATGACCCGTACCGATCATTGGGTGGATTTTGCGTTGGAACAGCGCTTAAGTCATGAACCAGGTACATACATGGAATACAATTCAGGAGTATCACAGATTCTATCCGCCATCCTGATGCAAAATGCAGGCATGAACGTAGCCGAGTTCGCAGAACGTTATCTTTTTGGCCCGCTGGGAATTAAGGATTATGAATGGGAAATTGACCCTCAGGGTGTACATACTGGCGGATTCGGTCTAAAGATGTTGCCAGTAGATCTGCTGAAATTCGGTCAGCTGTTTCTACAGCAAGGTACATGGGAGGGTGAGTCTCTCATTTCAATTGATCTCGTCTCCCGTTCGACGCAGCCTTTCATTACAGTCACTCCACCGAATCACGGCAGTTATGCTTGGCATTGGTGGGTGGATGACTATCCGAACGAAAGGTCTGACTCCGAATATATCGCTGCTGCTGATAACGACAGGCCCAATCTCCATTATTATTACGCGCGAGGGTTTGGTGGGCAGTATGTATACATTGTTCCTGAGCTGGAACTCGTTACGGTGTTAACCAATGACAAACGAAAGAAAGAGAAACCTCCGTTGGATGTTTTCCCTCGATTAATCGCACCTGAACTTTGGAAAATGTTATAAACACGGACATTCTATCTATCTCGTCCTATAAATGAACCCCCAACCTTATGTGGGCATAACCTGCCTGCCTTTAGGCTGAGGGTTTATTGGTCATGCCAAAGCTTCTTCGATGGCCATCGTTATTGGATACGGGCCTGACTCTTGATTAGAGAGCACAACCAGTTGTAGATCTCTGTCTGGATACACAGAAGACATGAATGATACTCCTGGATCAAACCCCATGACATGAAATTTGAAAATGTCCTCTCCTTGCCGTTCAATCCAGATACCATGCCCATAATACTCTTCATCCTCTTGATGAGCATGTGGAGTTAATAACTGCTGCGTCGTCTCTTCATTCAACAATTGGTGACCTAGCAAAGCATCCCAGAATAGAACCATATCCGGTGCCGTAACATAGGCCCCACCATCTGATCCACCTTTGACAGGAATGGAGAACATATTGGTGTTCCAGGAGCCATCTTCATGATCTATATATCCCAAGGCTGTGTTACGCGGAAGCTGATCGGTTAAGAAATAACCGGAGTCCTTCATGCCACACGGTTTGAAAATATGCTCCTCCACATAATCTGTAAACGACGATCCGGAATGTTGTTCTACAATAAGTCCCAGCACAATGAAACCCGCATTGTTGTAGTGAAAACGTGCACCCGGAGCAGACTTCATTGGAAGATGCTGAAACAAGGGCAGAAAGTCACTTAATCGCCGCATCGCGTAGACGGGTCTGTGTTTCCACAATTCCGAAAAGTCTTCCATCACTTCTTCATCGAAATAATCCGGTATGCCTGACGTGTGTGTTAATAACTGATGGATGGTGATTCCTTCGTCCCACAGTGGAAACTCCACATCCAACACATCCGTAAGCTTGGAATCCGCAGACAACTTGCCTGCTTCAATTAGTTGGCATACACTCACTGCCGTGAAGATCTTACATCCTGATGCAATTCCGAAGCGTGTGTCCACCTGATTAGCAAGTTCTTCACTGCGACTCGCATAACCACGTTTCATATTCAAAAGGGTTTTCCCGCCTTGCTGGAGTAATACGACACCCGAAAAATTCACACGTTCCATGACTTCTTCCACTTTTGTTGTCAGCTCTAATACATTCAACATTTTGTTTTTCACCTACTTGTCTATGTTCATTACATTCTCATTCTTAATTCTTCGTCATATCCTGCATACCTGCCAAATTTTCATAAAAAGAAGGGTCACTCCCTTATAAAAGGAAATCACCCTTCTTTCAGACAACGTAAGTTTAAGTTGGACAAAGCATGCTCAAATGCTGTTCAATCACTTGTTCCACTCGTTTTACCGTAAGTCTATCTGGCTGCATTAGCATATGAATGGCGAGTCCATCCACAAGAGCATATAACTTCTCCGTCTCCATCTCGGCATCCAGATCAGGATGTGTCATGCCCTGCTTCTGCAACTCCTGGATTACCCACTGAGCAGACCGATACATCCCCTGATGCATCTGATCACTTAATTTTTTTAATTCGGGGTAAACCAATAATTTGGCTGTAAACGAAAACCAGACCTCCATTTCCATCATTCTGTCTTCGTCCAACGGGAGAAATTGCAAGAGCAGATTCTTCATATCCTGCAGTACAGTTCCGCTCATCTGTAACGCCTCCACCCTCTTCTGTACCCGTTCTGCAAAAAGATTCATGCAAAAGGTGAACAATTCGGCCTGTGTGGCAAAATAATGACGCATGGAACCTACAGATAATCCCGCTTCCTTTGCTATATTCCGAACTGTAGCATGCTCCAGTCCATGCTCTTGAATGACCCGGATGGCTGCATCAGCAACGACTTTCCTTTGACTTTCATGATCTACGATTTTTGGCATGACATCATTATACATCAAGCTTCTCTTTTTGTAATACACTGTGCTATAATCTTTTTAATACATTGTATTAGAATAAAAGCTGCTGTATGGAGAGGAATTAATAAGATCATGCATACAACGATCCCAGCCTCAAAACGCAAGAAATTCAGAGTTACCACCTTTATAACAAGGCTATTCTGCACCATGTTATTGCTGATCGGTGCAGCATTCTGCTATGAGTGGTTTGCTTCGTCACAGGCCAAAAAGAACTTTCCGCCTCCCGGTACGTTAGTTCAAGTCGGCGGTTACCAGCTGCACATTCATAAACAAGGCAGTGGTTCGCCGACCATACTTATGGAGGCCGGAAGTGGTGAGACCAGTTTGTCGTGGAGAGACATTCCGACGGAACTAGCCAAACACGCAACGGTGGTCACGTATGATCGCGCTGGATATGCCTGGAGTGAATCTGCACCTACAGAACGCACAGGTGCGAATATCGTCAAAGATTTACATGCAGCTCTGGAGAAGGAGAATATCCGCGGCCCATACGTTATGGTAGGTCATTCCCTTGGGGGTATGTATGTTAGACTCTTTGCACAGACCTATACAAGTGAGGTTCAGAGCCTTGTCCTCATTGATGCGAGACCTGAGGATGACGAGAAGAATACAAAGGCTTTGTTGGAACAGGCTCAGTTTCAGGGAAACCCACCTGCCTCCTTATTATCCTTACTGAAGGTATCTGGCGCTTTCAGATTATTCCCAGACTTTTTGCTTGATGGTCTGGTTGCCAAGCAAGATCGAGATACTTTTGTTAATGTGATAGCTACACCCTCCTTTTTTCACGCCAAAGAAGAAGAAGCCTTCCACGCCCATTTAACAGAAGATGCCATTCGTGGCCAAAGTCTTGGATCAATCCCTGTTCGTATCATTGCACGCGGACGTCCTCAAGACTATGCGCAAGCAGGGATTTCGGTTGAAATTGGACTGAAGCTCGAATCCATATGGCAATCGGGACAGCGTGACATGTTGAATATATCGGAGGATAGTCAGCTCATCACGGCCACCCGCAGTGGTCATATGATTATTCACGATGAACCTGAGCTGGTTGTGAAAACAATCCTTGAGTTAATCTCTAATAGGTAGAGAAAGTCTTATCGACTATCGTTCCACCTGTGAATATACTTACTTCCTCAAGAACAACCTGGACTGGTTAGAAATTTAAAGGGCTGTTCCAGCAGCCATGTATATGACTTGGAACAGCCCTTCAAGCAATATAAATTAAGATTGAACTAATGAGTTCTGCCTCCAGAAAACATAAGTTAGCGTAAGGCTTGCAGGTTCGCCTCGGGACTTCCTGAACTTTTCTTTGTTTCACGGGGAGACCTCGTATTGATCAGATAATACAGTGTGGCGTAGATCGTAATGATAAACGTTCCAAAAAACAGGCAAAACGCAAGAGACGGGCGGCTTACACTTTCGTGCATCAGCTGAATCAGCGTCTCGCGATTCGTCAGTGCATCCCAGCTATTCAGTCGATATACACGTCCAAGCAAGACCCCATAACTTCCCAAAGCACAGCCTGCCAGTACAAAGATCCAGGATGCCCCGCGTCCAATCCGGTGATAGATCACTTCCTGAAGCTGATACATCGACAGGAATCCCAGCAGAAGTCCAGTCCAGACAAACATTAATACAACACTCAAGTCGTACCAATATGTGTAATCAACCCCGTTACCACCATAATACCGGGAACTCCTAGCCGTCAGATGAACCAAATCCGTAACAATATAAGAAGAGTTCGGGAAAAATAACAACCACAGCAACCCACTTGCTACTGCAAGCCATGCGGCACCTTTCCATTTCACATTACTTAGAAGATAGGATGCATAAGAAAACACAAAAGGAATCCAACCCAAAAACAGATTCCAGATCAGGAAGCGGAAATAACGTTGATCGAGCCAATCTGCGGCTACATAGTACAAGCCAAGTGTTACTATAGTGACTACACTAAGGAAAATAAATATGCGAATATAATTCAGTTTTCTCAATGATTTTGACCTCACTTGATAAAATTCAATTAATTTCGAAAATAGCGGATGATCTCTTCCTTATTCTTTTCAACACGCAAATTCAATCCACGTTTATCCTTCAAACCATACTGCTGCAATTCATGGCCCGGATCAAGTACCAACGGTTTAGTCGCGACATCGACCAGCAAATCCATCGTCAATTGATAAGTTTCCCGTAACTTGTCCATCGGTAGTCTTGATTCGTACCGCTTAATCAGCTCAATCAGACGTTCAGCATACACGAGACGAACCATACTGTCCGCACTCTTCAACTGTCTTGAAGAAAATGATGTAATCGCCGTAACAATACCCGGTTCTGTCCGATGTTTGGCGATCAACGCAAGCTCATCCACCGCATCCCAATTCATGATAGACAGTTCGGAACTTAATTGTTGAATTCGCTCTCCTATCCATTGTTCTTCTAACTCTTGGGGTACGTCCCATCGCTTATAGTCCGCATACACGGCTTCTCGATGCATCTGTATAGTGCTCCCGTAATGTTTGATGAACAAATCCTTTGCTACACGCCAATCGGTCTCTTCCATTTTAACCACCACCATACCTGTTCCTATTTGACCTTATACCCATAACATATTACATAAATTTACTACTCTCCAAACATACTAGAATCATACCATTTACCAAAGGAGAATCAAATTTACAATGAATCCGAATTCCATGAACCCTCAGAATTTAGTACAACTACATTGAATGTAAATCCATATGTCATCCCTAACATGAATCATGGCGGCCATGAGATGTTCGATGTGCATGAGATTCTAGCCTCCAACAATAATGTGCTGGATCAATATATGATCCTTCGCTACATCCCTATTAGCAATAAACCACTTCATTAATTAGAAAATAAAGTCCAAATACCCAGAACAGTCTCTTCAACCCATTCGGGTGTTAGGGGCTGTTCTTTGGTTATTTATAATCATTCATTTTCCTGCTTAAGACACTTGATTAGGTTACCAGAAGTTGGTTTAATCAAAGACAGACCTTACATATTCAACTTATGGAACATACATATAAGATAAGATGAAAAGCAGTTATACGAGAGTGCAACGACATATTTGTCCATTGGGAGGTATACGAATGAGATGGAAGCAACCTGCTAAACTTGGTTTACTGGCTATGGCTATAGGCTGTACTGCTATTGGCTCAACTCCTACGACCTCAACAACACTGGCTGCGCCTATTCCCGCTTCCAAAGTGGTGTATCATCAATTCCAAACCTATCGTACACAGCAGTGAAATCCACAGAGAGTCTGGTTAAGGCACGAAAATACCTGATGAATCATATTGATAAAGTCAATCCTTGGCAAGCTACACTCATGACCCTGCAACTGGAGAACATGCAGAACGTGAAGCTGGCTGATATGGATCACCAAATGTATACGGAACAGTTTCAACAAGCCTTATCTCAAGTCCATGAACAACTCGGTTACGAGCAGAAGCTTACATATAGTCGTCTGCTCAAAGAAATTAAAGATCCGACCGTGAAGAAGCTTCTGCAGGAAGCATCTGATCTCGGGTTCAAACTGGAAACCAGGAAGGCTTGTATTACCCCATCATCAATTATGAGATATACCAAAAGTTCAAGCCTTTCGTTCAGGCTGATATTGCTGCTTACATTGACATTATGGCTACCGAGTCCAATCAGATGACAACTTCGGATGGTGGCATAATCATCTCCTGGAACGAATTAATTCAGCGTACATTGGAGAAAGAAGCTTTTTTAAACAAATTCCCGAATTCCAATCGCACAACCAAAGTAAAACAATGGTTGTTTGTAGATTATCTGTTTTACGGAAGTGACAACACGCCCGCATATGACTGGTATACAGACGAAGAAATCCGCACAATGGATCCTGAAGTGAAGAAGGCTTACGAGAAAGCGTTGGCTAAGCGGGAACCCAACACGAAGAGTGTTCTTCTGGATACCATAGAAAAGATTTTGCTGGTTCTCAATCAGAACAAGGATGAGCTCACACCTGAGATTAGAGCAATCATTGAACCCGTTCAACAACAATTTGCCAGTGAATAATCGGATGGCGAATAGCAAACTGTGAATGCAAAAAAGCGGCAATCCTCCTGACAGAGGTTGCCGCTTTTAAGGTTACATATCAAATCCGTACGATTTAATCAAAGAGTTGAAGTGTCTATCGATGTAAGTTTGTTCGGATTTACGACGAGATAAACGCCTTCAATCCGCTCACCGGAAGGGTCCAACTCCAAACAGAATACCTCGGACAACTGCTCTTCTTTCATCAACGCGAGTTGAAGCTCGCCATTGATCCACATCGGTACCCATTCTCTTTCACGCAATCGAGTAAGGACTCGCCGTGAGGTCAGGAGTGCAAGCACGCCTTTGTGGACGTTCATCGTTCTCATCACCGTATGCACAACGCCACCGCCATCTGCTGTAAATACAGGCTGATCCCCCAGTAACTCCAGCATGGAAGAGACATCATAACGAAGGAAAGCCGTTGTAAAACGGCTCAGTAATTCGCTTTTGGCTATCATATCCGCATCACTTTGCTCGATCGGCGGCAGTCTTTCGGGCAGATTTCGTCTGGCACGGCTAAAGATTTGACGGCAGTTACTCTCCGTTTTGCCCAACCAATCCGCTATTTCGGAATAGTCATACCGGAACGCTTCACGAAGTACAAACACTGCCCGCTCCACAGGCGAAAGACGTTCCAACATGACCAAGTAGGCGTACGATATCATCTCTTTCTTCTGCATCGTTTCCTCTGGCATGTTATCCACTTCACGATCACCCATCGGCTCTGGGAGCCACTCGCCAACATAACTTTCCCGCTGGTTGCGGGCGGAATTAAGCAGATTCAAGCTTCGGTTCACAACCAGTCTGGCAATGTAAGACTTCGGATTGCGAATATCCTGAGCAGATTTGCTCTGAATCCCCGCAAAGCAATCCTGCACGATATCTTCAGCTTCTACCACACTGCCCAGCATACGGTATGCTATCGAAAATGCATAATTTTTATAACGAATATACAGCTCACCAACATCCAGAGAAGACACTTCTGGCTCATTGGCGTGAGAATTAGAATTCATAAGAAGCCTCCTCTGGCATGGTTCGTGTATTTTTAGTTAAAGCAACCCGGATACATCCCAGTTGTGATCGCAATCCGGTTCCAGTTATTAATCGTATTAATAGCCAGGATCAGATCCACCAGTTCGGATTCACTGAAATGTTCACGAACCTTATCGTACAACGCAAGGGGTACGCCCTGTTCCGAGATTCGAGTCACGGCTTCAGCCAGCTCCAGCATAACACGTTCTTTATCCGTGAAGAAAGGCACTTCACGCCACACACTCAGCAAGAGAATATGATCCGCATAATCTCCCAGTTTCATCAGATCTTTGGCATGCATATCAAGACAAAAGGCACAGCCATTGATCTGAGACACACGAATTTTCAACAACTCGTATAACACTTTATCTTCAAATTGCCCGGATATATATTGCTCCATCGCCATCATCGCTTTAAAAGCACCTGGACTCGCTACTCTGTAATTCGTTCTTAAATTCATATCTCATTCGCCTCCGTCATTTGGTTTACATACTGTAGACAAACGACGACCGGGATCTGTGACATTCTCTGCGAAAATCTTTGTATTCCAGCAGGATATGTTCGACTTAAGAATATTCATACTGAATTCTGATGACAGGACAACCCCCTCCAAAATCTCACCAAAGCTCAAACTCATTGTATACCCTGCAGTCGAACGTTAGTATCCCATTTTGCCTATGTGCATACCGAAACATTTGGTGACCGAAACAACAGAGAAGTCCCCCAATACAAGGTGAAACGCGAGGGTAATGAGTTGCTGGCTGAGTATTGGAGTACGGTAAGCAACTATGGCAAAGGGCACGATCTTGTTGCGCCTGAAGGTTTTCAGTGGCTGCGCGAGTTTCGGGTGTTCCCACCCTTTGCGGCATCTCTTACGGTACATTTTCCAGGAGACGACAAGCTGAATATTCTGAATTGTGCTTCGCCAATCTCTGCTCGTTACACCCGTCTATTCTGCCCCATCACACGAAACTTTGATAAAGATGCACCGTTAGAAGACACGATCAAGTTCAACTTGCAGGTATTCGAAGAAGATCGTGAGATGGTCGAGTCACAGAAACCGGAGGATCTGCCCCTTGATCTGCATGCCGAGGCCCATATTCCCGCGGATCGTACTTCGATCGCTTATCGTCAATTATTAACGGAGATCGGTTTGGGACGAAACTACACATCGTAAATAAATATTATAAATGCAAATGAAAGAAGAAGCGTTCCGCTGTGGACACTTCTTCTTTTGGATAACAAGTTCAAATGAAGTACTAATCATGTATTAGTAATACCATGTCTAATAAGCCATACATTATCTAATCTTGATTATTCGTATTCACAGGAAGCTCTCTATAATACGGGCAACCCGGTTCGTGAATAATGCGGGGATCAACCCAAGTGCCCCAGTACGGAACACGGTTCACGTAAGGTTCCATGTTTGGCTGTGTATTAGGTTGCATGTTGGGTTGTGCATTAGGCATTACGTAGGGCTGATTATTCACATGCGGAGCACTGTTAGAGACAGGGGCAGTTGAAGTTGGGCAATCTGCCGGTGGCCCAATAATCACTGTTTTTTGGATGGGGGCGAGCGCTTCTTGAACTTTTGTCTCTTCAAGACAGTACGTATGAGCCAGAACATTCGCAGGGGTAAGACGCAAGATGTCTGAGCCAAATATCGCTTCAGGCACAGGTGCATCGAAGATCGCCAGTAAGTGCGTATGATCTACAGTAGCCATTTCATAGTGCCACCAACCTTGAGGTACATTAGCCACCTGCCCTGGAGTAATCGGGAAATGAAGCAATTCATTGGTGAACGGATTAATGAGGGACACGACGGCCGAACCGCTGATGCAGTATACCAGTTCGGTTGCATTCTGATGAATATGTGGTTCAACCACATTGCCCGTGCTGAGGAAAATATCCAATAAAGAAGTATTGCCCAATGTGTTTAACTGTTTGATGGAAAGAGAGTTAATATAGTTGTTCTCGTCCTTCTTGAATAACGGATTATTGCTCAAATCGTAAGTAAATTCGGTGGTTGGTAAAGTAAAATCCATGTATGAGGTTGCCAAAATAAAACGCCTGCCTTTCGCTCTCGGTTTAGGTCATAACCTATATTCCAGCTTATGCCCAGCGCCCAGATGCGTGAGCCTATTTCCGCCACACTTCATTCGCATGCCAAATATCCCTGACTCGGACATCCAGAGCAGGGCTTATTGGCTATTAAAATTTTTCTTCGGCGGAAATGTCCTCCCAACTAATCCCTAATGGACTACTGTTCAAATTTACACTTAGAAGCCAAGTCATTCGCTTCACCATGTCCGGCATTCCCTTAATTAAACCATCAGTTACACTCAAATAACGCAGTTTCTTCAGTTGTTCCAGTTCAGGCGGAAGCTCACGTATGCCCGAGTACCCTATATCCAGAGTCACGAGTTCACTCAATTCACCAATCTCGGCAGGAATATGCTTCAGACCAAGATCCGACTTCTCCTTTGGCTTCCACCCAGTAGGAACTTGATATGAACTACCACAATAAATTCTAAGTTCTCGAAGTTGTTTCAATTTCCCAATGTCTTGGTGAATACCTTCCAAATCAGCCGTCATGATCTCCAATTCTTCCAAAGTTGTCAGTTCAAAAAGAGCTGGAGGAAGCGTATAAACATCCTGTTCAAAAATCGTCAACCGCTTCAAGTGCTTCAATTCCCGAACACGTTCAGGAATCTCTTTCAAGTAATGTGAACTAATATTCAGCACATCAGTCTGATGTCTAATCGCATCGTCTAATAAGCAATGAATGTCCTGATGCCGATCTAATCTAAAAAATAACCCCGTGATTCGCTCCATTAGCTCAATTGCTTCTTCTTGTGTAATATGCATGCCATACATATTCTCATGAGCAACAGTGTAGAAGTAGTCACTTCCATCCTCGTTCAGAAAACAAAGATCATCTGGCATTGACGGATATAACCAGTCATGAAAACGATTGGCTTCCTCCTTAAGGATCTGCCCTGATTCCGGCGTGCAACGATATATGTAATAAATCCCCTCTGAATACATGGCGCCACTTTTCATCATCATTTCTTCCATATTACTGCTTTCAATCAGATACGGATCCAACCTCCGTAACACTTTGGCAACTCTTTCAGGTGTACTTTCTTCAGCATACTTTCTGTCAACAACCATAAACCGATCTGCCTTCTCGATCAATTCGTCAATCAACAGCTCATAGGCGGTTCCTCTTGGATCGGTGTGAAAAGCTACGGCCACCCTGCATTTCCCCCTTCATATTTTTATTCATAAATTCAATCTGCTGTATCATCTGATTACACTGTGGCATAGGCTGATATCATCAATCCAGTCATTGGAGGCTTGTTACATGGCATACGGCCCTGGTTCAGTGTCATCCCCGCAACCTGCGGGTTATCCTTACCCTTATCCGTATCCATACCCACCCATCGTTCCTTTTCCACTACCATTTCCGATCGGCGGTCCTTGGTGGCATGGTGGCTATCCAGGAGGCGGTTATCCCGGCGGTGGCTACCCTGGTGGGCACCATGGTCCTTTCCCTGGAGGTGGCTATCCCGGCGGACCTCACGGAGGAGGTCCGGGTGGCCCAGGTGGACACGGAGGTCCTCCAGGCGGAGGATTTCACGGACACCGTTTCTTCCAGTGGTAATCATTAGACTTATCCAAAGTCCAGTTACAGATTAGATGAAGGAGCTGCTTCGGCAGCTTCTTTAGTATTAAAAAGCTATTGTCTAATCGTTCAGGGTCTATATAAATTGGACTAAAGAATATTTACACTGCACACTCCGATGACAGAACAACCTTCCGATCGCTGTTATCCCCAGATTTTTTTTGATTCCTTTTATAAAGGGTAAATCCGGGGATAGCGTATGCTTTCGATGTAGCTTTCTTGCAGAAAGCTTGTAGGCGAACGCTCCGCTTCTTCAGGTCCTTTCTCTCCTCTCCGTTTTGTGTAAATGTTTAGTTCAATTTATATAATACATGATTTAATATGTGATCTCATCCATCATCTTCAGATTATGGTTCGAGATGCCGAGCAGATCCGTGAAAGTAGGCGTTAGATAATAGACAAAGTCCGGATCGTGCACATACATAATAATCTGCCCGTACGTCCCTTCCGCCGTTGGATCAAAATCGAACATCAGATACAGTGAACCTCCTGCTATCGTTGCAAAAGGTATCCATGGTTTGTGAAACAGATACGGCTTGATCTCCGGGTCCAACTGGCTAATTTCCTCTGCAGAATAATACTCTTCCAACTTCTCATCCACTTCACAGAAGTATTGTTTGGTCTCTCGAATCTCTTCCAATGACATGAGATAAAAGGGCGTACATCGACCTTCCTCGGCATCCCCTGGGTATAGCACATGCAACCCGTAACCACTGCCATCCTTGCTTTGGTAAAAGGTACGAAAATCGCTAGGTAGCCTGACGCCATACTCCTTTTCGAATAGATCCAGACTTTCCTCGGATGCATCTTCCCGATGTTGATATTGTTCGAACAATTGGCGAATCTCTTGATCCTGTATTCTCTCATCCAGCAAGCGATTCAGCTCGTCCATTAGCACGTTTAATGATACATTCGGCTCCAGTTTCATCACACCTTCCTATATCAGATCTGTTCTCCTTGTGTATACTTTCAATATTCATTACATTTCCTTCTGTTACTCTCGCTTAAGTTCACCAACGCAAAGGCTCTTCTCCACGCCACAACACATAACGCTCCAGCTCACGAAGGGTACCTGTACCGATCCCGTATTCGTCCATCTCTTTCGAATGAAGATCGAGCACATGCAACATGCCACCATACGTACCTACTGCAAGTTTGGACCGCTCTGGTGATACGGCGAGAGAATAGATGGTACTGCCTACAAAATGACGCCATACTTCTTCACCCTTGTCATTCACACAATACAAATAACCATATGCATCCCCAAGCACCATACCCGCATCTATTTCCACCGCTGCATACACACGTGCATTCTCGTCCATCACTGACCAATCTTCCTTTGTTTCGTTACCCGAAATTGATTCCAGCGGGACCTGTATCGTGACTCCATTATAGAAATGACATGCATTGAACCAGACGTTCTGGTTAATGAATGCCGCATAATGAGGATAGCTGGATGCCGGATAGAGGGAGTATGTCTTGTTCAGCTGACGGTCCATCACCATATGATTGCTCCCTTGGCTACCATAGGCGATCCATCGCCCATCCCGTGATACAGATGCATGTCCCATATCTATCTGTGTATCCTCTAGCTCATACTCTTCGATCTCTGCCAGATCTGGATGCAGCAAGTTCACCTGAGCTTGCATTACCAAATATATCCCGTATCGTGAATGTATGAGTAGTGCTCTGCCTTCATCCATAGGTATAAGCCCCTCTAGTGTTCGTTCGGGATGTTCACAATCCGCAAGTGACTCAATTCGAGGTAAGGCCGAATGCAGCCGAGCTTGAATATCCTCCCAACGGTATGTCGCTATCTCATGCCCTTCCAACCTGCGATCAGGCTGACGGATAACACGAATACCTTCCGGTCCTGCAAGCGCATAGTCGAGCCCATCGGATGAGCAGCCTGCAAATGTATACGAAGAGAAAGACAGCCATCCGTGCTGATCCATCGTATATATCTGACCATTCTCGGTGAAAATCCCCGTATGACATACACACGTTTCCTCATTCAGATAACCTACAACATTGACCGCCTGCATGGAAGCTTGAAACTCCTCATTCAGAGGCCAAGTCGATGCGGGTAGCTCACGTCGAAGCACCTCCACGTCACCGCGGAGATTGGCCTGTCTTACCATACGAAAAACTTCAGTGCTCATTCCGTTTCTGGAGTCTCCCTCCAGCTCAGATTCATCCGGTTGCTCTCCCTGTATACTTCTCCGTACAAACGCATTGACATCCCTTGCATAACGCTTGCCTTCATTGCGCCATTGTTCCGCGATGTCTCCCTTTAACCAGCTCATATGTGGTCCTCCACTCTGCCCTATTCATATGCCGTACAATGATGTGATTGCAAAAACAGACTGATATCGTAATCCGTCGCCTCCTCCGCACCGTTCTTTTCTTCATAGAACAGGGCAACTTCTCTTCCATTCGCATAGTTAAAACGTAAATATCCGCCCATCGAAGCCATAAACAACTTGCACATGTATTCATTCTCCAACACAGCGTCCCACTTAAATTCCGTTTTGCACCTATCGGCCAGTGCCTTCATGGAGCTTCCCTGTTCCGTCCCTGTAAAGTGATAAAACGTATGCTTCCGCAGCTCATTCCACGGTTCATAGTATGATGGTGCTATCGGTTGGTCCTGACGGTAATACCCGCAATAGATCCGGTCCAGCGTTTCACCAAATTCAGTCTCCAAGCCTGTCCACAAGGTAATATTCTCATCATGACGCGGTAGCCACAACAGCCCCTCAATCTCTGGATGAACAGCCAGGAAATCTCCATCCACAGAACTACCAATGGTAATGCACTGCTCAAGTTGATGCTGACTTATGGGCGTTTCATCCGTATGTATCCAAAAATCATATTCAACAAAAGGCTTCAGTACTTCCGGGTCCGGTCTCTGCACATTCATCCAACCCGTGTATGTGCCTTCTCCGTATTGTTCAATCCAGGAACGGTATGACGAAGGTAGCGAGATGGCATGTTGCTGTTCAAATTGATTCAGTTCCTCTGCTGGAACCGGCTTAAGTGCACGGGACACAATATACATTTGTCGACATCTCCCATTCTCAGTTTGATTCATTCGTTATTAGATCTTAGCCAGTTCTTCCTGTACTATGTCAGTCCATACTCCTTTACGATTCAGAATGCGAATGGCAAATGCATCATATCCATGCTTGGCGGTATCAATGAGCAGATAGCGCTCACCCGAGACTGTGTGTTCCGCATATACAAGAAGCGGTGTCGAATCATGCCAGGCAATCAGATCATCTTCCGTTAAGTCACCATAATAAAAAATATGGAATTTATCATGACCATCCGTCGTTTGAAGTTTGCCTTTCCACTCTACCTCATCGGCCTTGGTGTCTTCGTGCTGCTTTGTTAGTCCTTCCAGATATGCAGGTCCGTGTTGTACACCATACTCATTCATCATCTCGCCTCGGATTTGTTCATTCGAATGGTAACCACTTTGTACTCCTCATCCACCGTCAGCTTCACATCGATGTTTAGCTTGTCGCGAAATAACGCCGTAATATTGATATAAGGATCGCGAACAGCTTCACCGCCACCACCATTAGTCGAACGGCTCATTCCCTGATGAATAATGGAATTTACCAGCTGTTTGTCCCCTTTGCCAGTGTTATTGTAGGTGTAAATGACCTGCCCATCCTGATCGTACAGATTCAAGACCGTTGCAAAATCATTGGCGTTCCCATACTGTCTCTCGGTCTGCACATAGTTGTGATCTGTGTGTTGATAGTTTACAGTACCCGCCAGATACGGATTGTCCTTACCGGGCTTCACTTCATACTCCTGATAGGCCAGATTAAACAGGTATTGGATATGATTCATATCAATCCGGTAATAGAGCTGACGGTTATCTCCCTCTTTGTCCATCGCTGCAAAACTGTTAATGAGCGGCCAGGCTTCATAAGACTTGCCATTAACATCAACGGCGAGAGCATAGTCAGATAGCTTGAGCGTAACATTCGAAACACTTCCAACCCAGTTGATCATTCCGTTGTTCAATAGAAGCATGCCCACCGCATTTGGAACATTTCACATCAATCCGCTCTCCCCGTCGAAGAACCGAATAGAAACTGTACTTATATGCACCTTCATCTTCGAAACGTTTCATTCTGTACCCACCCTTCTCCTGAAACTACGACACATACCCCGTCAAAAAATACTCAACATTTACCAATCCATCTTTCTAAAATTATATGAAACTCCGTTCCTTAGCACAAGGAACGAAGGTAAGACGATTGGGGATCACTCTAATACGACTTCCCCAAGTGTGTGCCCCATCACACCCATTCCTGCTCCAATAACGTAATCTATTACTAAATAACGAATGGAATGAAAGAACGCCTGTTTTATAGTTTGTGAAAAACATCACTTGAGTAAAGGTTGTGCAACTATGTTTTCATTACTGAACCTGAATGTATATAAATGGTCACTCGTATTCACCATTTTCACAGCCACTCTGTCTCATTGTAGTTCAACCGATACAGTTCAACCTGTTCACCAGAATGAAATCTCGCCTACGACCATCAGCCAAGCCCCGGTGGACCCGATCATCCGCAAAGAAGGCACCACAGTATATATTGAAATGACTGCCCAGGTTACAGATGTCGAAATCTCCAAAGGCGTGATCTACAACGCTTGGACATTTAACGGCACCGTCCCTGGACCCATTCTGCGAGTGACTGAGGGAGATACACTGGTGTTCACGCTGAAAAATAAAGATTCCAGCTTGCCTCACTCCATGGATTTTCACGCTGTACATGCTGCTCCCAGCAGCAAATTTATTGATGTTATGCCAGGCGAGGAAGGCACGTTCACCTATCCGACCTCTTCACCCGGTGTATTCATGTATCACTGTGGAACCAAACCAGTCCTTGCCCATATCGCGAACGGTATGTATGGCATGATTATTGTTGAACCCAAGGCTGGATATCCTTCTGATCACATGGTTGATCGTGAATATACCCTTGTTCAGAGTGAATGGTATAAAGAACATGATTACGAAGCCTTTTTGAACGGGGAACCGGAATATGTCGTATTTAACGGCAATGATTATGGATTGACCAAGCACCCCCTGCTAGCCAAAGTAGGAGATACAGTGCGGATCTATGTCAGTAATGCCGGGCCCAATGAAGTCTCATCCTTCCACATTGTCGGGACAATCATGGACCGTGTGTATACCGATGGTAACCCACGTAACATCCAGTATGGAATACAGACGGTTATGCTTCCCGCAAGTGGTGGAGCTGTCGTAGAGTTCACCGTAACCGAAGAAGGCGATTATGCGATTGTAACCCATCAGTTCAATCATGTAGCCAAAGGAGCTTCCGCTGTTCTCCGTGTAACCAAGGACGGTACTGATCATGGCGGACCCGCAATGTCTCATTGAGACATGACAATGGCTATACCCATCCTGAACCATTCGAGGTGATTAAACGATGATCTGTGCGCATGAAGCGAAAGATGCCTGTTTCTCCAAAGTATCTCTGTTCCAGCATCTTGATCCATCCGAATCCGCATTGCTGACCTCCCTTCTGCATACCCGTACATATAACAAAGGGGAAGTTGTCGTACAGGAGGGCGAACGTTCAGATACGCTTTATGTGGTTCATCAGGGATGTGTGAAGTTATCCAAATACAACGAAAATGGCAAGGAACATATTATCCGATTTCTGTTTCCCGGAGATTTCTTTGGACAAGATTCCCTGTTACATCAAACAGCACATGCGGCGAACGCCGAAATTCTGGAGCCTTCGGCCATCTGCTCCATTAGCAAGCATGACTTTGACCAGTTACTTGAACATGATCCGAAGGTTGCTTACCATTTCCTGCTTGCCATTTCCAATCTTCTCCGTGAAACAGATGAATGGAACAGTTCACTCAGTGCGATGACAACGGAACAGAAGATTGCCAAGTTGCTTTTGTATTTCCATACCCGAAATCATGCAAGGCATGAGATCCGCTTGCCTGTTTTCAAAAAAGATATGGCTCTGTTACTCGGTATTACACCCGAAACACTTAGTCGTAAACTCGCCATAATGCAGACCCAGGGACTGCTTCAGGTTACAGGGAACTGCATCCTTATTCTTCAACTGGAGCAGCTTAGGGAAAAGGTTGCCTACTGAACTAAAGATTTGACACTAACACTGAGATGACAGAATAACAGCGTATTTGGACAAGTAATGTAATTCACATTAGATGTGAGTATCGTCACAGTGCGGGATTGCGTTAGCGTATACAGTTAAGAAAAGATCTACAGGAGGGTTTATGCGATGAATACGGTTGTTAAAATGGACAAACAGATCATTATGCACAAAATGCAGGAGTTATGTTCACTGTTGTTACAGGATGAAGGATACAAAGAGATGCGAGATATGATTGATCAGTTTGCGGCAGATGAGCAGGCCACAGCCCAGTATGAGCGTTTTATGGAAAAACATCAGGCACTGGAGGAGAAAGAACGGCAGAATATCGAATTGCTAGCCTCTGAAATTCAGGTATATGAAGAGGAAGAACGTGCTCTTTATGATCATCCCCTCATTCGACGGTTCATCTATGCACAACGCGAGTTCAGCCAGCTGCATCAGCAGATCAGTCACTATTTCACGAAATCCGTGGAAATGAACCGTCTACCCGAAGCGAATGAACTGGGGAAAGAAGCTTGCGGGTGTGGAGGAAGCTGTTCCAACAACCACTAAGGACATCTTTTGTTTAAATATTAAAAAAGAGTATCCGATCAGAAATCATCTGTTCGGATACTCTTTTTTATATAAATTCAACTAATATTTACACAAAAACGGAGAGGACAGAAATAAGCTGAAGAAGCAAAGCGTGCGCCTTAAAGCTTTCTGAAAGAAAGCTGCATCGGAAGCATAAGCTATCACCGGATTTTCCCATTTAGAAAAGGAACCAAAAAAATCAGGGGATAACAGCGATCGGAAGCTTATTCTGTCATCGGAGTAGTTCGTGTTAATACTCTTTAGTTCAATTTATGTACCTGTAGTCATCCACAGATCCAACAATAGTGATACGAGCAATCCCATGGATGCAATCAAACCCACGTGCCGAGATGAGCAGGTCAAACAAGGTATACACGACGGCACCCGCTGTAAAACCAATGGCTGTAGGAATAATCCCTCCATCATTCAGCGCATTCCGAGTAGTTCAAAGGTAGCTGCCCCGATTAATGTACCTGTCCCAAAAGCCATGATCCATCCGATGACTCGTTTGGGAATATTTAGAAACAGCGCTGCAAGTGCACCAATGACAAAATCGCTGAGGCAGAGATGCCGCCCCACATGAATGCAGTCCACATCCGGGCCGACTCCTCTCTTGTTCAATAATCTTCTATCATTCCATTAACCCTTGCCGACGAATCAAAAACAATCCTGTGACGTTGTGACCTATATCACCTGCTGTGTTCAAAAATCACGCTATGATGAAATGATGCGAATTACAACAGAACAGACCAGATCAGGAACTGCACGGCTCCAATAATTTCAATGATACCGACCTTCATAGGGCGCATCGTTCTGCCTGCATATATGAAGGTGCGCACAGCGGAATAGACATACGCCAAAGACATCCATGGATACCCGATCACCATGGGTATAATGATTAGAAGGATATGTACCATACGAGTTAGCATCAGCCAACGCTTATTCGTTCGCTCACGAAAGACCGATTTCACAAAGAACGTACTTCCTGTAAAATGTAAGAAAGAAAACAAAACGACGATCGCCATTCCATAGTCCCAGTGCCCGCCTCCAATGAGATAAGCAGCTGCTCCCCCTAGAGAGAATACGAGCATGGCACACAGGTCATTGGTAAGCGAGCGTTCTACTTTGTGTTTCACATGCCAGATGTTCACCAGCAACAAGCCAGTCAGTACCGGGCCAAAGAATAATAGTGAGATCTGACCCAGAACGGGTGGGATCAGACAGATTAGAGCCACTGTACCGTAGATTGCCGCCCATTTGTAGAGACGGTGTCGATTGGCATTCTTTTTCAAAGACTGTAGTAAGGGATACGCTGTTAGATATAATCCAAGCCAAGCTACAAATAAGGGCGCATGCAGCCAGTGCGGACCACTTGCAATCACACCTACCAGAAAAGGCACACTAACCATGGCCCAGCCGCCATGTTCATGAGGGATAACGATTGAATGCGTATTGGTTTTCACTTCACAGTTAACCTCCTAGGATTGAATGATGTCGAAGTTCAGAAATATGAACACAGAGAGGAAAGATTCTCATGAGCAGGGTAAACAAAGATTCAGCAGCGGAGTTTCTACAACAGTTCCCCATCTTTCAGGACCTTAGTCCCGAAGAATTAAAGCAGGTCGAAGATATCGTCATTTCCAGAAGCATTCATAAGAAAACGGTCATTTTTAGCGAAGGTAGCGAAAAAGAAGCTGTTTTTTTCATTCGTACCGGCATTGTAAAAGCATATAAAACGGATGAGAACGGGCATGAACAGATTGTCTCTTTCCTCAAAACAGGAGATATGTTCCCGCACACCGGCTTTTTTAACGCACACCCTTATCCGGCTACCGCTGAAGCGATTACCCCTACCGAACTACTGGCCATACCTGTCAGACTGTTCGAACGATTAATGCTGAGCACTCCATCGATTGCGATCAAAATCATGCGTGTACTCGGAGACAAAATACGAGAATTACAGGATAAATTGCAGGTGCTCTCTGGTCAGGATGTGCGCAACCGTGTGCTTTCCTTCCTTCTCATGCTCGCAGAACAGCATGGACAGACGCATGGAGACCAAATTATCATCAACCTGCCCATGACACACCAGGAGTTTGCCAATTCCATTGGTACAACAAGGGAAACAGCGAATCGGCTTCTAAATCAGCTTACAAAAGAGCATTTGATCGAAGTGGATCGCAGCCGAATTATCATTCTTGATTTACAAGCATTGAAGCAACAAAGGGATGCGTGACCACCCAGCTCCACTGGGTGTACCCAAGCCCATATACCAATCTCTGTGTGCAAAAAAGAGACCTTAACGCCTGCAATCGATGTTAAGGTCTCTTGCTGTATGCACAATTACCGATACAAGTATCAGGCGATTGTGAGCTCTGGCCTGCCCATGTCACTGAACATGCCCGCATAATATTTGACTTCGCCTGCCTCATTACGGATTGCCGTAATACTTAGCCATTCCTGATAGATCTCTCCGTTTTTCTTCCGATTCCAGATCTCGCCTTGCCAATATCCTTTTTCACGTAATTCCAACCATAATTGGTCATAGAAACGTTTATCCTGCTTGCCGGATTTCAGCAGACTTGGCTTCTGTCCAACCGCCTCTTCAGCACTATAACCAGTGACCGCAGTAAAGGCCGGGTTCACGGATGTAATAACACTGTTCGTATCTGTGATCAGAATGGCTTCAATGGTACTCTCCAGAATGCTGGCAGATAACTGAAGCTTCTCCTGGTAGAACATCCAGATCACAAGTACAAGACTGACCAACGCGATCTGAGATAAAGCCATGAAACCAATGGCATAATGACCGGTCATACTGTACAACAAAGTCAACATCAACGGAGGGAAGAATCCACCCAGACCCCCCATAGCGGAGATCATCCCATTCGCTAAACCTGGTTGTTTGACGAAATACATTGGCACTAATTTGAAAATGGTTCCGTTACCTGTCCCTGCGCATAATGCCACAGTCAGGCATCCAATGGTATAGATATAGAATGATGGCGCGAAGGATAATACAATCGCTGCGATCGTTAATCCGCCGAATACAAACATTAATATTTTGAATGGATTAAATCGATCTCCAAGCCAACCTCCCACGGGCCGCATAATGGTTGCAACGAGAATGAATCCCGCTGTACGAATACCTGCATCGACTTTATCCATCTGGAAGTGACTTACCAGGAAATTCGGCAAGTATACCGTAAACGCCACGAACGAACCAAATGTCAAAAAATAAAACAAGCAGAGCAACCATAGTTTATTGTTGCGTGATATGGCCTTCAGTTGCTGCATTAAAGGAGCGTTAACCCGTACTTCCTGTTTGTCACCCAGAACGAAATTCAGCGCCGCCATCCCTAATAGTAAAATACTGTAGAGCAGAACCGTCGTAGACCATCCCATACGATCAGCGATCAGCGGGGCTCCGAATGCAGACAGTGCTGTACCCAGGTTACCAATTCCGTAGATCCCATTAACAAATCCATGTCGCTCTTTCGGATAATATTTGGGCAGTGAAGTTACACCGACGGAGAAGACAGCTCCTCCAATACCGAGGAACAATCCACCAATCACCAGATCACTGAACGACGTCGCACGGCTAATCCACCATACCGGGGCCAGCAACAGGACAAAGCTGATCATGAAAATATTGCGTGCTCCATATCGATTCGTCCAATAACCAATCGGAATACGGGCGATCGATCCGATCAATACGGGGATCGCTGTCGCCCATGCAAGCTCGGAAGAAGTTAGCACAATATCCTCTTTAATAAATGGCATCAGAGATGACAGGATAACCCATACCATAAAACCCAGAACCAGACTTGCGGTTTGCAAGGGCAGTTGAACCTTTCCTTTATGCTGCATTTACATCGCCCTTTCCTTTTTTTGTTCCTGATTCGGATACACTGCTCCATCTCTTCTGCGATACAGTACATAACTGCGTTTCAAATACCCCAGTGGCATGCTCAGCATGTGAACCAGCCGTGTAAATGGAAACACGCAGTACAATACAAAGGTAAGCAGAATGTGTACTTTGAAGTTCATCGGTACCGTCTGCATCAGAACCGGATCAGGCTGGAATACGATCAGACCGCGCAACCACGGATTAATCGTTGTTCGATAGTCAAAACCTGTGTGATTCACCGCATTAGCCGAGGTCGCCAGTATTCCGGTGACAATGACAATGATCAACATGGCAAGTGCCATCCAGTCCCCAATGCTGCTTGTCGCCCGCACTCTGCGAGCAACATAACGGCGAACCAGCAAAATGACAGCACCCGCAAATGCAATGATTCCCGCAGGCAGTCCTCCTGCAATAGCCATCAAGTGATATCCTTCATCACTCAGGCCAATCCAGCGATAGAACTCCACTGGAACAAGCAAACCGGCAATATGTCCACAGATTACAGCGAATATCCCGATATGAAAGAGTAAACTGCCCCACTTCAGCATGCGTTTCTCCAGCATCTCACTGGACTTGGACGTCCAACTGAAAGGATTCGTCACATAACGCCAGATCGTCGCCGTAATACAGAAAACAATGACCATATAGGGAAGAGCGCCCCATAACAACAGTTCCAGTGTACTCACCGATTCCCCCTCCTCATCTGGGCAGCGATCTGCATAAGATCTGCTGGTTGTTGGTTAACTGCTTCTTCTTGTTCTGGCACATCCGGGGCAGGAGGCTCAGGAATGACCTGTAACATCAGGCTGAGTAATGGTCCATATGGGCTGTTCTGCCCCGTAATGCTTTCGCTCATTGTGACCAACGCCTTATGGCAACTGGAGAGCACACCTAAGGCATCTTCCTCGGGAGCCTCAGCTACAAATTCAAGCACCATAGGCAGATAGTCCGGCAACTCACTTACTTCCATGTAAAATCCCGCAGCTTCGTATCTGCGCTTCAATTCAATCAAAGCCGGACCCCGATCCCGCTCATCGCCATGAAGAGCATATGTGAGATAGAGATTAGACTTTTTATCAAAATCGAATGTACGAACATAGGCATCCTGCCATTCAATCGAGCTTACCGCCTGTGCTTCATCCACAAATGTCAACAGAATCTGCTTCACCGTCTCATCCGAAATGGACTGTGTGGCTTCCTGAACACCCGATAGTCCCTCTCTCCACGCTGTATCCGGATATTGCAACAGGTAGGAGATCAGTTTGCAGACCATTCTTCTCGTATCCGTATCGTAAACCAAAGCCTGACCTGTTCCTTCATTGGTATCGAACGTCATCGTTGTCATTGTCTCCTTTCCCATCAGAATACCCCACAAGAACCTGGACCACCTGCAAAATCAAGTCCGCAGCTGCCCTGTTCGCTGAAGAGATCTTCCACTTCCTCACGATGGGCTGGCGGGATGACAAAACGGTCATTATACTTCGCAATCGCGAGCAGTCGGTACATGTCCTCCACTTCCTGTGCATCCATACCCACTCTTTCCAGCAATGCCGATTCACTGGTCTTACCCGTCTGCTGATTACGCATGTGAATGCGCATAACTGCCATCTTCCGCAGGACCTCACGGATTCGATCCGTATCTCCTGCCGTAAGCAGATTGGCGAGATACTCCACCGGAATACGCATGTTATCAATCGCAGGGAAAATATCGTTAGCCTCCAGTGAACTTCCCTGTCCCTCTACCCGATTGGTAATCGGGCTAAGCGGTGGAATGTACCATACCATTGGCATGGTGCGGTATTCGGGATGAAGCGGGAGCGCAATTTTCCAATCAATAACCATTTTATAAATAGGGGACTGCTGCGCTGCAACAATCCAATCCTCTGGAATTCCGGCCTCACGCGCTTCGCGAATCACCTCAGGGTCATTCGGGTCAAGGAATATATCCATCTGGGATTCATAGAGATCCTGATCATTTTCAACCGAAGCTGCGGCTTCAACACGGTCCGCATCATACAGCATCAGGCCGATATAACGGATACGTCCCACACAGGTTTCGGAACAGATCGTTGGCAGACCCGCTTCAATCCGTGGGAAACAAAGCGTACATTTCTCGGCTTTGTTCGTCTGCCAATTGAAATAGACTTTTTTGTAAGGGCAGCTCGATACACAGAATCTCCATGCGCGGCATGCATTTTGGTCAACCAGTACAATTCCGTCTTCTTCCCGTTTGTACATCGCTCCGGAAGGACAGGAGGACACACAGGCTGGGTTAAGGCAATGTTCACAGATCCGTGGCAAGTACATCATAAATACCTGTTCAAAATCCATTTTGATCGAATCCTCGACACCCTTCATGTTGGGGTCTTCCATTCCGGTTACATGTGCACCTGCCAGATCATCCTCCCAGTTCGGTCCCCACTCCAGATTCATATATTCGCCGGTAATCTGGGATTTCGGTCTTGCTACAGGTTGATGTTTTTTCTCCGGACTGTTCGTCAGTTTCTCATACTCGTATGTCCATGGCTCATAATAATCGTCAATGGTAGGCTGATCCGGGTTATGGAAAATGTTAAGCAAGCGTCTTACCCGTGTGCCGGACTTCAATTCCAGTTTGCCATTCTTCATCTCCCAGCCACCCCGATAACGCTCCTGGTCCTCCCATTGTTTCGGATAACCGACCCCTGGCTTGGTCTCTACATTGTTCCAGTACATATATTCTGCACCTGGACGATTGGTCCAGGTGTTTTTGCACGTAACACTACATGTATGGCACCCTATGCATTTGTCCAGATTCATGACCATACTGACTTGTGCTTTAATCTTCAAGCCAATCCACCTCCTGCAGTTTTCTTATGATGACATTGAGGTCACGCTGATTGCCTGTCGGGCCATAGTAGTTAAAGCCATAACTTAATTGGGCATAACCACCGATCATATGTGTAGGCTTCACATGAATACGTGTCGGACTGTTATGCGTACCCCCACGTGTCTGTGATATTTTGGTGCCCGGAACGTTAATGTGACGGTCCTGAGCGTGATACATGAATGCCATGCCGCGAGGAATACGGTGCGTCACTACGGCTCTGGCAACGACTACCCCGTTACGGTTGAAACATTCGATCCAGTCGTTGTCGACCAGTCCGGCTTCTTCTGCATCTTCGTAGTTCATCCAGATGGTCGGGCCACCTCGGAACAACGTCAGCATCGGCAGCGCATCATAGTACATACTGTGGATCGACCACTTGTTATGCGGTGTCAGGTAATTCAGTACAATTTCCTTGCCACCTTCGATCGGACGTTTGCTATTCGGATGGAACGGCGTATGCTTCAGCACAGGTTTAAATGTCGCTAATGTCTCTCCGAACTCGCGGAGCATCGCATGATCAATGTAGAACTGCTGTCTGCCCGTCAATGTACGCCATGGAATCAGACGCTCCACATTGGTGGTGAATGGCGAATATCGACGTCCGCCTTTTTCCGATCCGCTGAATGCAGGCGAGGTAATGACCGTTTTCGGTTTGGAAGTGATCTCGTCAAACGTAAAACATTCCTCAGACCGTTCCTCAGCCAAATCTTTCAGATGCAATGCCGTTTTCTGTTCAAGCGCTTCCCACGCACGCACAGCCATCTTGCCGTTCGTTGTACTGGACAAGGTCAGAATGGCCTCCGCAACATTACGGTCTGTGCTCAGATCCGGACATCCTTGTCCAACGCCATCTTTACGGTGCACACCCAGGATGCCCTTGAGTTTTTCATACTCCTCACTGGCTGACCAGGATATGCCTTTGGTACCGATTGGTTTATCCTTCACCACAGGTCCAAGGCTGATCATTTTGTTATATACGGCAGCATAGTCACGTTCCACGACCTGAATATGCGGCATCGTTTTACCCGGGATCGCTTCACATTCTCCCGCGCTCCAGTCTTTGATCTCTCCGTACGGTTGAGCAAGCTCATCCGGTGAATCATGCAACAGCGGTGTAGCTATGATCTCCTTCTGTGGACCATCAAATTGCTGTGCAGCCATCTCAGAGAATACACGTGCAATTTCCTTGAAGGTATCCCAGTCCGAACGGGATTCCCATTGCGTGGCTACAGCCGGATTAAATGGATGAACGAACGGATGCATATCCGTACTGCTCAGATCGCTTTTTTCATACCAGGTGGCTGCTGGCAGAACAATATCGGAATACATCGCCGTACCTGCCATCCGGAAATCCATATTGATCATCAGGTCGAGTTTGCCTTCCGGTGCTTCATCCACCCATTCCACATGCTCCGGGCGCAGTCCATGATCGTCATCATTCAGCAATCCGTTCGTTGCACCGAGCAGATGCTTGAGGAAATACTCATGTCCTTTGCCAGAACTTGAAATCAGATTCGCTCTCCAGACAAATAGTACACGCGGGAAGTTCGCTGGATCATCGGGTTGCTCGATTGAGAACTTCAGATTTTTGTTCTGCAATTCTGAGGCTACATAAGCACCGATCTCTTCCTTCGTCGTTGCTCCAGCCTGCATTGCATCCTGATGCAGATCAATTGAATTTCGATTGAATTGTGGATAAGATGGAAGCCAGCCCATACGCGCAGCCATTACATTATAATCAGCCACATGCTGGAACCTCGGTTCACCCTCAAGCGCCGAAGTCAATTCTCCTACTTGGGTCTCCTCGTATCTCCATTGATCTGTTGCAAAGTAGAAGAAAGATGTTCCGTTCTGCAGACGTGCAGGTCCGGTCCAGTCACGAGCAAAGGCAATCGTCTGCCAGCCTTCAGCCGGACGCAGTTTTTCTTGACCAACATAGTGCGCCCAACCTCCACCGTTCACACCCTGACAGCCTGTCATCAGTATTAAGTTAATGATGGCGCGATAAATGACGTCGGAGTTGTACCAGTGATTAATACCGGCTCCCATGATGATCATGGAACGCCCTTTGGTATCGATCGCATTTTGTGCAAACTCACGTGCAATCTGTACGACAGTCTCTTGGTCCACACCAGTGATTTTCTCTTGCCACGCTGGGGTGAATGGTTTTACCTGTGGTGCATGCAAGATGTCGTCTCCACGATGAACACGTACACTCAACTGCTCCGCACCAGTGACTACTTCTGATGAATCCGCAGAACGCGTCATTTCACGTTCAATTCCGTATTTGGCAAGTACCAGATCGTAGACTGCCGTTACTGTAATCCATCTATCCCCCAGCCAGATCTGGCGTACAGGAATCTGCCGCTGCATGACATGTTTTCCCTCGTCATCAAAATATGGTAGTTGTATGGTTAGAAGGTCGTGATGAACGCCGAGCATGGATAATCTAGGATCAATCGGCTCACCATTCTCCACCTGCTCCATTTTGAGATTCCATGTGCCCTCTTCACCCCAACGGAAGCCCAAACTTCCTTTTGGCATCACATAGGTTCCACTATTTTCATCGTATACAAGTGTTTTCCATGCCATGTTATTGCCCGTAATACCCAGATCTTCCCCAACGAGAAATCTGCCTGCAGTGTGTACGCCGTCCTTTTCTTCCACAATCAGCAGATTTGGAAAGTCCGTATACTGTTTGGCATATTGCATGAAATAGTCCGTAGGCTTTTCAATATAAAACTCTTTCAGGATGACATGGCCCATAGCCATCGCCAGAGCGCCGTCCGTTCCTTGTTTTACCGACATCCATGTATCTGCAAACTTCACATATTCCGCATAATCCGGGCTGATCGACACCACTTTCGTTCCCCGATAACGTGCTTCAGCCAGGAAGTGGGCATCCGGTGTCCGCGTCATTGGAAGATTCGAGCCCCAAACCAGAATGTATCCCGAGTTGTACCAGTCACTGCTCTCCGGCACATCCGTTTGATCGCCCCAGATCTGAGGTGAAGCCGGCGGCAGATCCGCATACCAGTCATAGAAACTGAGTAATGGTGATCCCATCAAGGATAAGAACCGCGATCCTGCTGCATAACTGACCATCGACATGGCAGGAATCGGAGAGAAACCAATAATCCGGTCCGGTCCGTATTCTTTGATCGTATGAATCAGCGAAGCGGCAATAATCTGTGTCACTTCACCCCATGACGCGCGAATTAATCCACCTTTACCACGTACCGATTTGTATCTTTTCACTTTGGCCGGATCATCCGCAATGCTGGACCACGCCTGAACCGGGTCACCATGTGTCTGAAGCGCATCACGCCACATGTCCAGCAGCTCACCACGTACGTAAGGATGTTTGACACGCAGCGGGCTGTACAGATACCATGAGAAACTCGCTCCACGTGGACATCCCCGCGGCTCAAATTCCGGCATATCCGGTCCGGTTGAAGGATAGTCGGTAGCCTGCGTTTCCCAAGTGACAATGCCGTCTTTCACATAGATCTGCCAGCTGCATGATCCGGTACAATTGACTCCGTGTGTGGAACGCACCACTTTGTCATGCTGCCAACGGCGGCGGTAGACATCTTCCCAATCCCGGTTGACCGGGGACATCTCACTCCAGCCCTCCGCACTTTTTTCACGTTTGGCAAAATATTTGAGTTTGCCCATCCAGGGCATGCTTTTGTTACTCATTGTTGTCCTCCCACATATATGACCTGTTGATGCAAGTCGAATCCTGAACTGCTGTTGCTAACCTCCGATTTGCGACATATGTCGCATCGTTGGCGTGCCGTCAATCTGTTGCCCGTTTAAGGCTTTTAACATGTCATGTGTTTCGGGTTTGGCTCCGAGCGCCTTGTAAAATAAATCCTGCACCGCCTTGTCATCACCTACCAGTGGACGAACATTGAACTCATCCGACCAGTAGAGACAAGGTTTGATATTTCCGTCTGCTGTCAGCCTGAGCCGGTTGCAATTTCCGCAGAAATGACTGCTCACCGGGTGAATCAGACCAAAGGTTCCGGCAGCTCCCACAATGCGATAACTATCTGCCGGGCCATTCCCATAAATCTCTCCACAGCTTTCGTACTCCCATCGTGCTCCGCATGTTTCCAGCACGTGTTCGAGGGGCATATACCCTGATCTCCAACCTTCTCCACTTTCACCAATAGGCATGTACTCAATAAAACGAATATGAATGGGTTCATCCCGGGTCATCCTCAGAAAGTCTTCCACCTCATCGTCGTTCACGCCTTTCATCAGCACCACGTTCAGCTTAATCGGATGAAATCCGGCCTTTTGGCTGGCCTTAATGCCGTCCAGCACACGCTGTACCTTGCCGCCCCGGGTAATGCTTGCGAATCGTTCTGGCTTCAAAGAATCCAGGCTTATATTCACCCGTGTTAGCCCCGCAGCTTTCAGCAGATCCGCATAAGCTGCCAAATAGATGCCATTGGTTGTCAATGCGATATCTTCAATTTCTGGAATGGCGGACAACATCGCAATCAGTTGATCCAACCCCTTGCGAACAAGAGGCTCCCCTCCAGTTAAACGCAATTTCCGAATGCCCAGTGGAGCAAGCGCCTTAACGATGGACGTGATTTCTTCATAGGACAGGATTCGTTCTGTCGGTTCAAACTGCATTCCTTCCTCCGGCATGCAATACACACAGCGGAGATTACAGCGATCCGTAACCGAAATTCTTAAGTAATCATGTATTCTTCCAAACGGGTCCATTAATTTTGATTCCATACACGTACCTCCCTTCTCTAGGGTGCTGTCTTCACATCAGCCAAAGGAGAAAGCTGCTTCATCTCATCCAGTGTCATCTTGACGCTAAATATAAGGATGTCTCGCTCGCTGAACTGTGCAAAATATCACAAGAAGTGAAACATAGCGCACAGTTGCACATCTATATATGCTCCGCAACCCTTTTCCAAACAGGATTCTGGTCTAAATAAGGCAAAATTATGGCAAAAGGAAATGTGTGAGCCTGCTCACACAGATCCCTCTTCACGTTTTCTATAATCAAATTGCAACACCACACTATCCCTATTTGGAGGAATGACACATGAACACATACGCAGCAACCATTAATGCCACGGAGTATCCACCGCATTTGAAACATAAAGTTATTTTCGAAACGTTTGATCAGTTGCAACCACAGGAATCCATGCTGCTCATCAACGATCACGATCCAAAGCCACTTCGATTCCAGTTCCAGTCCACACATCCTGATGGTTTCAACTGGGAGTATATTGAGCAGGGCCCTACAACCTTCCAGGTCAAGATCAGCAAACTATAGATTGGAGCTGAACCGCTATGGCCCACGTTGAAATCATTGACGATACTACACTTCGCATCACGCTGAGGTTGGAAGATGCCACAACCATGGTGCAGATAGCACAGCGTGAGCAAGCCGAATATGCGCAAGAGATTATTACCATTTACGAAAAAATGCCTGTGTTCGAATATACTCATTTCTGTTTTTACGCCTATGACAGTGCAAGACTTTTTGAGCGTGTGCTCGGAATGGACCCCAAAGCATATCTGTCCTTCTCCCTCGATGCACCGGACTCATTCTTCTACACGCTGTACGGTGGTATGGCCGCCCTGTATGAATCATCTCTACAGTTGGTACAGCAGACGGATGTAGCTGGCGCAGGATCGGATGTGAACGCACATGTCTCCATCTGATGTCCATATTGTTGAATTGGATGTGCGTCCTCAACTGAGTAAAAAGCTGGAGCCGTTTCAGCTGATCATGGACACGGTCAAAAGCCTTCAGCATGACGATGTGTTTGTACTACATGCTCCATTCAAACCGACACCACTCCTCGGTATTCTCAAGCTGAAAGGGTACTCCAGCACATCTGAACGTAGGAGTTCAGATCACTGGGTTACCACATTTGTGCACAAAAAAAATAAAACCGATGCAAAGGCATTTTCTGCAATGGTTTTATCTGGATCAGAAGTTAATTCGGAACCTGGTTCAGACGAAGAATCAGCTTCATGCAAAGGGCATCCGGAGGAGCAAGTTGTTGCCATTGAAAACATTGAAACTCCACAGGCGCCCAACGTTATATTGGACAATCGCGGATTGGAACTGCCACAGCCCATGATGCGAACACTTGCCGCTCTGGAGCGTTGCAAACCTGGGGAAGTCGTCCTGATTCATAATGACCGTGTACCTGTATTTCTGATTGAAGAGTTGAACAATCTCGGTTGCACCTACACGGTTGAAGATCAAGCCGATGGCACAGCCAAAGTGAGAATTGAAAAAGGGTAAGGAGGAGAAAGCCATGTCCAGGTTGCCGTTTCTTTTTATCATCACGGGCATCTTTGGATTTGTAATGTATCACGCCTTCTCTCTGCTCTCGCTGACAGGTTGGCTTGGTGATGAACTCAGAGGACCCGAAGGCTGGTTTCATGCCCATCTGTTTGTGCTCGGGTGGGCAACCATGGTGGCCATGGGTGCCGTTTATCAGTTGATACATGTTATTTTGCAATCGAACATCTACAGTCTGGTTCTCGGTTATTGTCATTATTTCTTGTTCAGTATCGGAATCGTGGGCATGTTATACGGCTTCATTCGTGCAGATGTCATCTGGATTGCCGGTTCTGCGACACTCGCGCTCTCTGGCATCCTGTTGTTCGGATGGAATATGGCCGTTACCCTCTTCCGTGCCTCACAGTGGAATCCGGTAACGATCAGTGCAACATGTTCCTGTCTCTATCTCGTTCTTACCGGGTTATCCGGTATGCTGATGGGTCTGAATTTTGCCTTTGGTGATTGGAATGGTCTGCATGAACGCTTATTCGGTGCACATATCTGGATGGGAACACTCGGCTGGTTTGGCATGTTAATTACCGGATTCAGTTACAAAATGCTGCCCATGTTCTACCTGTCCCACGATTATTCCAATCGATTGCAGAAAGTGGTCCTGGTTCTGTGGAATGCAGCTGTAATTACAGGCGTTGTCGCATTTCTCACAGGCATCAAGGGAGGCTTGCTCTGGTTCGCGCTCTTGCTCCTAACTGCAGCCCTACTCTTCTATGTGTATCACTTGGAGCAAATTCAGGAGAAACGTCACAAAAGCAACCCCGGCCCGGGCATTCGCTGGTCTGTCTATGTAAGTCGTGCCTTTGCCGTATATGCTGTCGCCCTACTGATCTATTCCGCGCAAGGAACCGAACTGCTGCTCCATCCAAGGGTTGTTCTGCTGTCTGGATGGGTATATCTCGGTGGCTGGGTGTCCCTCACCATACTCGGATATGCCTCCAAAATCGTGCCTTTTCTGTGGTGGACCCACAAATACGGCATGCAGGCGGGCAGACCCGGAACACCGCTGATGGCCGGTATGCTGAGTGAACGAAACGTCAATTGGGGTATGCTCGCCATGGTGGCTGGAAGCCTTCTGCTAGTGAGTGGAATTCTGATTAATCTGGCAGAGGTCATGATGGTTGGAGGAACAATCTTATCTCTGGTCTCCATCGTATATATAGCGAATATTGCTTTGGTATTCCGACGTTAATATTAAAAAGGTTGATTGGAGAGTGAACATGATGGAACAAACAACGCATTTACTGGAATGTCTCAAGGAAGTATATGACCCTGAATTAGGTGTCAATATCGTTGACCTTGGTCTGGTGTATGAAGTAAGGGAAGAAGCTGAACGAGTACATGTACGGATGACACTGACTACACCAGGTTGTCCGTTGCACGATACCATCGTTGGTGCGGTGAAATGGGTTTTACAGGAAAATACGAGCAAGACTGATATTGACGTTCAAGTGGTGTGGGAGCCACAGTGGTCTCCACAGCTGATGTCGAATGAAGCCAAGGAAATGCTGGGATACTTCTAGGCAGAATGACTATAGACCGGATGAATAAACATGTTGCTGGCGAATTACGAAGAAGCGTACTTAAATCTGATGTTCTCAGACCCAAGTATGCTTTTTGTTTTGCGATGGGAACATACACTTGATATCCCCCCCGGAGATTGCTGGAAGGACGAATGTGGGAGAAGAGTATTCTTGAATAAAAATAAATAAGGAAACTCCAGAATAGAGTTCCCTTATATTGGTGCCGATCAGTGAATCATTTTATCGCTTCCTTGATATTAGATCTTAGATGTCCTTTGCATAGGATGCTGCTGGCACTTTGTTTAACACCACGAACAAACGAACTTCCTGATCTCCTGTATTATGGAATGCAAACTCCACCTCACCACCGCAATGGATCACATCCTCTTGTTTCACCGCTTGTTCTTTTCCATCCAGCATAAGTGTGCCTGTGCCTTCGACCACCAGCAAAATAACGTCTGTGCCCGGATGTTTATGAACGGGAAGCTGTTGTCCTGGCAGAAAATGAAGGACAAAGGTCACTCCTCCACCCTGTTGGAATAAAACACGTTTCGTAAAACGGTCCTCGCTGAATGCTTTGACTTCTTGCAATGACGTGATACTCATCATAATCGTCCTCCTCGATAATATAATCTGTGAATGCATTCATCTTAACGCAAGAAAGCCCGCGTTTCCTTGATCTGAATCAAGAAATGCGGGCAATGAACAAATCATGGTCGGTCCTTATGATCGTTTGTTTCTAAGATGGTTACACCATCATTTTGCGCAGTGAAGCGATATATCTCGAACGTATAACGATGAAATAAAACGTCTGTGCAAGTACAAAGGCACCAAATACAGTCAACACCGGCATCGTATAATTGGTAATACCGAATTGAGTAAGAAATGGCTTAACTACGACCAAAGTTTCAATGATCGCTACTCCGATCGGCAAAAAGAACAGAATAGCAATCTGAACGGTGGATGATCGTTTCATCTCCTGGAAACTTAGACCCATTTTCGAAAGAGAATGCACCATTTTTCCATCCGCTTCAAGATCGGTATGCAGTCTGAAATACAAAAAGCTTGCGGAAGAGATCGAGAAGATTAATCCGATAAATATGCCCAGGAAGGTAAAGAGTGCTGTACCCTGTCTGAATCTCTCAAAATCACCGTATCGAGTGGTCAGATATCCGGATTGATTATCCGTTGAAGCGTTGCTGCTTTCAATGGAATCCGCGGAGAAAAGAAGCTGATCGCTAACCATGGCTTCCGAGGAGGTCCGTTCTGGTACAGCATGGCCCCATGCAGGAATCTGATACAGAACTTTGCCAAATAACCTATTTCCTTGGCTCTGTTGTGTAATCTCTTCAAACTTCTCATCCGGGAGAACGACTACACCTGTAGAATAGATCAGGGTTGCGAACCGTGGCTCTACATCCGTAGCCGAGACGCTTAGTTGGACTGATCCAGCTTCCAGATTCAGAGTCAATGTGTCTCCTTCCGCATAATTGCGAAACCTGTTTCGATCAATCTGAGCCTGATTCTTCTCATTCCGAGAATCTACGAATAGTGCTGATTCTGAATCCAACTGGAACGTCTTTTTCCCCAGGATCGCATTGAGGCCGTTGTAATGACTGAGTGGTAAGACCGAGACAGCACTTTGATCCGCATCAGACCAGAAATATTCCAGATACACTTGCTGATAATCCAAGCCTGCGGCTTCAAGTTTCGAATCAATAGAGCTCATATCCATTTGATCCGATGGTGTGTACACGTTGTATTGGACTGGAAAATCGTTGTTCGTAAACTGCTCCCGGTTCTCCTGATCCAGTGACAAAATTACAACTGCACTCATTGAAGCAATCGCAATCACCACGGTCACCATAAACAGCATGCGGGCATTATCCTTCATTTTATAGCTCATCTCTGAGATCCACAACAGACGTGTACCATGCCATACGGTTTTGCGATTACGTTTCAATAAGCGAATGATCAGCACAGAAAGTTGAGAGTAGAAAAAATACGTTCCCGCTATCCCTGTTACAGCTGCAATCATGATTGTTCCGCCATTTAACTCGCTGCGGAGTACCACAAAGCCTACTGTAAGTAATGCAAATCCCAGAAGGGAGAAGAACCATGAAGCTTTGGGCTCTTTTTTAGGTTTGCTGGTCCCCGTCAAAAGTTCTAACGTCCGTTTGTTCCCGATAAAAACAAGTGTAAAGAGTGAAATGCAGAAAAATAATAACAGAAAGGCCCCGATCGTAATCAGAATCGCTTTCACCGGAAAATAAAAGGGCAGATCATCCATCCCGATAAAACGAGTGGTTAACATCAGGAACAGCTTGGACAACAACATACCTCCGCCGATACCGGCAATAATGGACAGGCAACCGATCAACATATTCTCCAGAATGACCAATCTCCGAATCTGTCTGGGCTCGGCACCAAGTATGGTCAGAATGCCAAACTCTTTGTTCCGTGATTTGAGAAAAGCACTGATGGAATACATAACAAAGAAAAATGCAAACACATACACGATAATCGAAGCGATCTGCATCCCCGTAGCGGTTGTCGCACCCATCGGCAACTCTGCCACATACGGATGATAGATAAATACCGCATAAGCGAAGAAAATCATGACCATAAACACACTGCTAAGAAAAAAAGCAATATACGCTCGCCCATTACGGCGAATGTTATTAAACGCGAACTGAGGAAAGCTCATGTGAATTCCCTCCCCAGAAGGATAAAGTATCAATGATTCGCTGGAAGAACGTCTGTCGATTATCTCCGCGGTGTACCTCTGCTGCCAGTTTTCCGTCCTTGATGAACACAATGCGGTTGCAATAACTTGCAGCAAGCGGATCATGCGTGACCAGCATAATGGTCGTTTTCTCCTGCTGGTTAATCTGTTCAAGTGACTCCATAACCGCTTGGGATGACGTAGAATCCAGGGCACCGGTTGGTTCATCCGCCAAAACAATCGAAGGCATATTGATCATGGATCTCGCAATGGCTGTTCGCTGTCGCTGTCCGCCCGAAATTTCGTAGACTCGTTTATCCAGAATGTGATCAATCCCGAGCTTGGCTGTAATGCGATGAAGTCTGCTCTCCATCTCCTTCAGTTTGACCTTGTCCAGTGTCAATGGAAGTACAATATTCTCTGCGACAGTCAGCGTGTCCAGCAGATTGAAATCCTGAAAGACAAATCCGAGTTCCCGACGTCGGAACATGGCAAGTTCTTTCTTTTTCATATCAAACGGATTCATGCCATTAATCAGCACCTTGCCTGAGCTGGGTTCATCAATGGTGGAGACCATGTTTAACAATGTGGTTTTGCCACTGCCGGACGGACCCATAATGCCCACAAACTCACCTTGCTTGATTGTCAGATGAATATCACTAAGGGCTTGAGTCTGCACTTTGCCCTGATATACTTTGCTCAGTCCCGATACCTGTAACATTTCCATGCGTAATTCCCTCCTGATCCATCATTCTTTATACGTTAATTCTATTCTTATCCTAACCGACCTCCCGTAACGGTGCTATCGAATTACCTTAAACTTCCCTTACAGCCCGCTTAAGGTTCTGTTCCCCTGCCTCCACCACTTTCTATACATTAAAAAAAGCACCTCGCCCATGGGCAAAGCGCTCTTTACTTCGGATATTTCGAGTGAACCCAGCTGAATCTGACCAACGTTCCCTCATTTGGCTCCGAAAACAACTCCACACGGTTATCCAGTCGGGCACTAATCTCACGGACCAGATATAAACCCATTCCCGTAGATTCGTGATATTGCCTGCCCCGTTCGCCTGTGAAATAGGGATTGAACACACGATGAATATCTTCGGACGAGATACCGATTCCCTCATCCTGAATGTCCAGGATGGTATGTTCATCCTGTTTATAGCCTGTAATGATCACTTTTTTGCCAGATTTGCTATCGGAATAGTTCACGGCGTTGGTCAAGATCTGGGTGAACATGAACCGCAACCACTTGGAGTCACTATATATCTGAAGATCGCTTTCCATCCGGATATCTGGCGTAATGCCTCTGCGAATAAATAAACGTCGGTTCTCCGCTATACTGCTCCGAAGCACCTCATGCAAGGACAAAAACTCTACCCGAAAATCACCTTCGAACTGTTCGAGCCTTGATGAATGCAAGACCATTTCAAGTCCTTTGCGCATTTTATCCAACTCATCCTGAATACTGCCCGCCGTCTCATCGTCCACATCCTCCAGGGTGAGTTGGATGATGGACAACGGTGTCTTCATCTGATGAACCCAGCGATTCATGAATACCACCTGTTGTTCCTTACTAGTACGTAATTGACCCATCTCATTCTGCCGATTACGCTCCAGTTCAAGTAACAATTCCTGGATCGCTTCTGCAACGACCGAATTTCCAAGCGTTTGGAAAGGCTCGTTTACGAGTTTACGTGGTTGTTCAAGTAGAAGATAATACGCTCGCAGCTGGAAGTAACGTATGAACAGATAGACCATCAACACTGCGGTACTGATTAACATACCATAGAGGACAATCTTCATCGGGCGGCCCTCACCAGAGAGCCAGTAGACACACGGAACCAACAGCATCTGTAACACATAAAATCCGACTAACATCAGGTGGTCTTTCAGGAAAAGTCTCATTTGCCTTTCCCCTGTGAGGATAAGTCCAGTTCCAATACGCGATAACCCGCTCCGCGAACCGTCTCCAAAATCTCTTCTGCACCCAACTCCTTCAACTTCCGACGAACACGTGTAATATAGACATTCAACGTATTATCATCAATAAAATGCTGATCTTCCCACATCTGTTCAAGCAATTTTTCCCGGCTGACAACTCGCCCTGCCTTCGCCATTAGTGCTTCCACCAGTATCGCTTCCTTCTGTGTCAGCTCTGTTGAACGTTCATCATACTCCAGTACGAATCGCTCAGGATAGAGGATCATGGGACCATTCTTCACTGTCACTTCCTGCTGAACAGCAGCGTAAGAACCATAGGCTCTGCGTAGCTGACTACGGACTTTGGCAAGGACAACTTCATATTGAAAAGGTTTCGTAATATAATCATCCGCTCCATGTTCCAACGCCATAATCTGATCCATACCACTATCACGAGCCGATATGAATAAAATGGGACATATGGAATGTGTGCGTATCTGCCTGCACCAGTAGTATCCATCATATTGAGGCAAATTCACGTCCATCAGCACAAGGTCCGGCTTCACTTTCACAAATTCATCCAGTACATGACGAAAATCATCCGTGACCTGTACCTGAAATCCATTTCGTGTCAGATAAGCCGCCAGCAATCCAGCTAGCTTGGCATCATCTTCAACCAACAATATCGACTGCATCGTTAACCCTCTTTCCGTTTCCTGACGTCAGTGTATCACATCTAGTTACCCATTCTAGTCGGAAACGGCTTGAAAATAAAGGGTCAGACCACGAGACGCCCCCTCTTCTCTGCCAACCCAATGATAGCTTCCACCCCTGAATTAAACTCAAGAAAGTCCTGCTCTACCCCGTCGCTGAAAATAACACCATCCTCCGGCATCTGGGATACAATGTGCAATGGTTGCTTTGAATGAATCTGTCCAAAGACGAGATTGGCCGCTGTCGTCCGGCTCGGGAACGGTTCACGTACTGAAAAATATAAGTAAGGCGCATCCCAGTTAAAATGATTCAGCTCCTGCCTGCTTCCATGAATGGATGCGGATACTGTAGCAACCTCAGCTTCGGAATTCATGTTCTGCCATGCCGCCGATCCAACAATCCCGGTGGCTCCCGCCAGCACACTTTTGAACCAGCCTGTCGATCCCATGCCTGTAGATACAATAATACCACTGGAGGATTGTTGTTCTGCGGATGCACCCAAACGCACTTCATAACGTGCCGATACATGCGTCTTCCGACCAATGAACAGATCATTGACACCATATAGATACTGTCCATCATTTAGTTCCACTTTGGCGAGAGTGACTTCTTTCAATGTTCGTTGCTTTCGAATGACATCAGGAACAATGAGGCTCAGATCTTCCACGGTAAAAGGTAATAACACCCCGTCCCAACGCATCGGGTCCGGATTCACACCGATGAGCGGCTGCTCGGTCACATATTTGAGGGTATTGGCTACAAGTCCATCCTGTCCAACCACAACCACGATATCCTGCTCTCCAAAAATGAAGTTGGGCACATGTTCCCGATCAATCGTCTGAACGCGGCCCAATTGTCCCAGCTGCTGCTGTGCCTGCTGCACGGAGTGTCGATAACGACGGTCTTCCTCCATATAATCACTGAAATCTGCTCCCAGACGTTCAATATAGAACTGGGCTTGCTGCACCGTGTTATATCGTACCACCAGCTCCTCCAGTCTGGTCCGGCGCTTCACCAGAATCAGCTTATGTTCAGTCATTCGATCGTCCGCTGCAGCCTGCTGACGTACCGATTTCTCTGCTTGTTCTTTTCTTCCCAATCTCATCTTGCTCGACCTCCCTGATCTCTGCCCGGCGTAGGAGACATCAATCCCTGCAACAGATCCGGCGAGATATTAAGCTGTCCAATCTTGCCTGCATTTCCAGCGAGTTCCTGGAACGCGAGTGCGATCAGCTTATCAGAATTCATGCCCATGTTTGCCATCGCTTGCAGTACATTCGGCTGTACATTTTGCAATGAATTCATCACGGCAGCAATCTCATAGGCTTTGGCATCCGCTTCAGCATTATGATTGGCAATGGTTAACTCAATCAGTTGCTGCTTACGTTCCTCCATCGCTGTATTGAACTGAAGCTGCTCCTGCTCCATCTCGTTTTGTTTCTGTTTCACCGAGCGTTCTGTCTGCAATTGGGTCTCACGAATCTGCTGTTTCTTCGTCTCCACGGCAATTTCGGTGTTCAGTTCGTTCTCTTTCACTCGGCGTTCCTGTTCAATGGATGCATTGCGACGCACATAGAGCGCTTCGTCTGCCTGACGCAAAATCTCTTCCCTCGCTTGTGCTTCCAATGCACGCATCGTCTCTTTATTAGGCAGAATGGCCAGTATCGATAGACTCATCAGCTCAACGCCCAGTTTCTCCAATTCTTCACTTTGCACGACTTCTCGTTTCATGCTGCTCACCAGCCGTTCACTGGATTGAATAGCTTCTTTCAGTGGCATTTGTTCCAGATGTTTCTTGGTCAGTACTTTGGCTATGGTGATAACCCGTTGATCCAGCTTGCCGGGGTCGTCGGAGATATACCGATTCTTGCGCAAATTGTACGTGTAATTCAGGCTCTGCGTTATTTTCAGGTAATCCACAATGCGATAGCTTAGCTGCCCTTGCACAGTAACCGTCTGATAATCCGCCGTAATCTCTTCAAACATGAATGGTACATCCACCGAGGACACGGGTAGAACCACTACCGATGTGGTCGGCTCATAATAATAGAAGGACAATCCCACACCTTGACGTTGTACCTCACCATTTTTCACCTTCATTACATACTCACTGGGTTGAAATTTCGCGAATCGGAATCCAAACATGGATCATTCCCCATTTCTTAATATTGTCGTTTTGATATTATCGAAATGATAACAAATGAAATCAATATTGTCAATACGACATTAACAAATTGTTCATATGCCTATTTAAAGAAAGCGAATTCGTCTTAACCTCTTTTCTTATACAAAAAAATAAAGAGATCGAATCATTTGATCCGATCTCTTTACCTGCTTCGTTATTTTCTAATACAACTTTTCCATCAGTCTGGCAACTGCAACAGCACCCTGTGCACGGTTGGCTGTTTCTTTTGGAGCAAACGTGCCATCAGGCATGCCGTTTAACAATCCAAGTTGTTGCATCGACGCTACAGCTTCTTTCGCATATCCCGCGATCTCGGCGCCGTCTACAAACACCGTATTTCCTAGTGCAGAATTGGACGCATCCGGATCACGCTGCACAACCTGCAGAGCCCGATTCAGCATAACGGCCATATCTTCTCGTGAAATACGTTCATTGGCTCCAAAGCTTCCGTCTGCTCGGCCTTGAATAATGTTCATTTCAATTCCTAGTCGTACTGATTCGGCATACCACTGACCTTTCTTCACATCCGTTGGTGTTGAAATCGATGGATCAGCTTGGCGTTCATCACCAATAGCTTTAATAATCATTTGCAAAAATTGTGCTCTGGTCAGTTCACCTTGCGGGGCAAAACGGGTTGCGCTCATCACCGAAATAATCCCTTTGCCGTAGAGGTTATGCACCTCTTGGATTGCCCAATTGTGATTTTGCAAATCATTTAATGGCACGTCAACTTCCGCAATGACATAACTGCCGGATTCCAGAGGTTTGAACGCCATGGTTTTAGTCTTGTCATCGTACTTCGAGTACGTAGCAGGTTTCATTTCCCCGCTTGGAGATACGGAATGCACGACCATAACGACATCATTCTTCTTTGGTTGCTCCACATTAGATAGCACAACTTCAATCGCTCTGTTCGTCCATTGCAGTGGCTTATTGTTCATCAACAAATCCACATCAACAATAGAATGATCACCGATCGCTGCTTTTTGTGATGTTGATAGCGTATCTGTCGACCCCTTTGCCACTACGATATCGAACGTTCCAACAGTCCCCGCAATGGTTAACGGGAGTGCTTTCAGAGGAACACGAACGGTAGTCGGTCCTACGACTACATCCAGGGATTGCACTTCTTCGGAACGAACCCATGCTGCCAGTTGACTTGCAGCCAATTGGAATGTGACTTTCTTGGCTGTGTCAGGCACATCTGCTATCAGCTTCAACGTACGACTTCCTTCGTCTATGGATTGCAGTGCCTGAGTTAATTGGGATGCATCTGGACGAATGGAATACTGCTCATCCCCGGCTGTTGTTCCTTTTAACGTGATCGAACCCTTCTCTGGTGCAGCACCCGATCCAACTGGTGGGGTTACATCCGGATTCCCCGGCGTTGGAGCTGTTCCCGGGTTGGAAGGTTGTGGTGGTACACTTGGTTGTGATGGCTGGCCAGGGCCAGGTGTTACATCTTGACGCACAAGCTTACTCACAGCATCTTGTAACGCACGATCCGCCTTGCTTATGTCTTGCGTTGAAGATTCAACATCCTGAATGAATGCCTTCGCTTCAGAAAGCGCGTCACTGAATATATTCCAGCTTGAAGTCATGTATTCGTTCTGCTTTAATTTCTCAGCGGCATCTACCGTAGCTTGCAATGCAGATTTGTCCGCCGGGAACGTACCGTATGCTTCAAAATCCATAAATCCTACCCATTCTGGACCTTCTGTAATCGTTACAAGAATATAACGCGCTTCTGTATTATTCAAAAACACATGTCTTGGCGCTGTTGAAACAACAACGTCGCTTGTGGTATCGACCACTTTCACAAAATTTTTGTTATCGTTGGACACTTCGATCGTGTATTTGATTCCGCCACTCCACATCGACATTTCGATCTTACGGAGGTTAGCAACCTGTCCCAAATCCACTTGCCACCAGCTACCCTTACTCTGGTCTGTTCCCCATGAACTGTTGGGATTGCTGTCAATTGCTCCTTCTGGGGAGTTGGGTTGATTGTCCCCCGTACCTGCACTTGTTGAAGCCGTCGCCGTCTTATCTGTAGTTAATGCTTGTAACTGAACGAGACTCTGATTGGCTTGTTGCAGTGCTTCGTGCGCTTGATTCACCTCAGCTTGTACTGCATTTTGATTATCTCTCACTGTGATTGCATTCCCTAATGCATCTATTAATGTTTGCCAGCTACGATGCGTATACGAAGATTCATTTTGCTGTTGCGTCTCACCGATAAGCAGAGCCAATTTAGTTTTATCTACATCCGATAATCCGCTTATCGCATCCTGCAACCGTTTCTCAGCAGCATTCACTTCAGTCTGGGTTGCTCTAGGATCTGTCATAACCTTATCTGCATTAGCAAGAGCCTTGGCAAAAATATCCCAAGTTAATGCTGACCAATCCGACTCCTTGTATGTCTGAGCATCTGTCAGCTTGGATTGGAGAGCTTCCCGCTTCGCAGGGATCACATTCATTTGCAACATAACTTGTTCGAGCGTAGCTGTTGCAGAATTGGTGTCCGATTGCGTCACTCCAGTTGAAGTATACGCTTGGTCGTAGACATCCTCTGCTGCCTGAATCGCAGGAGCAAGTGAATTCCAACTCGCTTCTTCAAAATCTGGAGCTACCAACCTTTTTGCACGTGTAATTGCAGCCGCCAGATGCTGACGATCCGCAGGTAAATTTTCTAGCCCTCGCTTGTAGACATCCAGTGATGGCAAGGCGCGTCCTTCGTAGGAGTATCCACCATTCCCCGGAAATTCATCATAGTCGAACATGGCATGATTCTCCCATGCATCTCCCTCGGAAGCAATCCAGCCTACATCGGCTGCAATCCATGCGGGCTCCCAATAGAAGAAGCCGGCTCCGCGGTTTTCCGGCACGTCAGCAATCATATCCATTATGCCAGCGATAGCATCATATTGACCTTCTACCGTTGCAGGGAATGTTGCTCCCCCAACATGAAGCGCTTCATCCGATCCAATGATATTACCGTGTGCATCCCCGTTTTTATACGAAAATGGATACGATGTCTCGGCAATGATCACGTCTTTTTCGAACTTGTCAGATAATTCATTCATCGTCTTCTGCACATCGGCAAATGTCCCATGCCAGAACGGATAATAGGATAGCCCGATGATATCGTAATCAAGCTTACGACTCTCTAGTTCACTAAAGTAGTCCTTAAACATTTGTGCTTTACCACCCTCAGCCAGATGGATCATAATCTGAACATGCTGGTCTTCTTCTTGGAGGGCACGCACAGCATCAACGCCTCGTTGTAACAATTCATAATTTTCCTGATGGTTTACCCTACTGTTGAATCCATTCAGCACACCGCTGTTGATTTCATTACCGATCTGAACCATATCAGGCATAGCGTCCGCAGCTTTCATCTCTCTTACAACTTCATACGTATAATCATATACAGCTTGTTTCAACTGTTCAAAAGTATAACCTTCCCAAGCTTCAGGACGAAGCTGCTGTCCCGGATGAGCCCACTCGTCAGAATAATGGAAATCAAGCAGCACTTTCATGCCTTTTGCTTTCACCCGTGCCGCTAGCTCAACTACATCCTCTTTATCGTTATAGCCACCGGATTTCTGTGGGTCATTCCATAGACGAAGGCGCACATAATTGACACCGCGATCCTTGAGGATATCAAGCAAGTCCCTCTCTGTGCCGTTACTATCGAGATACTTCCCTCCATTAGCCTCAATGGCCGTTAACGTGGAAATATCCACTCCTCTGACATAGTCTTCACGATATCCCTCAACCGTAACATTAGCTTCTGGTGGTGATATGGACGCACCATATACTGCACCCGTCACGGTAAAGCTGCCCGCATGTGCGTACTTTGAAGGGTCGATACTGTCCCATTCTACTGGAACCGAACCCGATTTTTCGTTCAGATACTGCGCTCTCACTTCTGCTGGCAGAACAGGAGCTACCCCAGCCAATGTTTTGACCTGAACTGAATCGTATCCGGTAATGTTTGCCGGATCATTGACTTCCTCTTCTCCCCAGACCTTAAGCTCGGATATCCCGGGCCACCAATTTGCTCCCGCATAGTACGGAATCGTGATCTTCACATACTGGACAGGTGTACTGGTCTGGAATTCTTCACTGGCAACACTCTGTTTTATTTCGTTAGTCGTTTGGTCCACAACAGTCGACCAGTTGTTACCATCATCAGAAACTTCAATCAGATATTTTACAACTTGGTCTTTGTCCTTCCAAGTCAATTCTGCTCCGGAAAGCTCATATGGCGCACCTAGGTCTATGGTCAACCAATGAGGATTGCTTTCAGAAGAAGGTGAGCTCGCACTCCAGTGAGTATTCACATCACCATCCACCGCCTTTTCTTTTTGCCCCCCATACAATAGATCTTCTTCACTTACCGTAACCGCCTTGTTAAGTGCCACGTTCACTTTCGCATCTCCTGCAGCCGCTGGACGAACCATCAAGCCCAGCTCACAGAACAGCATCAGCAATACCAGACACCCGCTTATGTACCTCTTGTTCACTCTTGATCTCCCCCTTTTTGTGTTTGATTGTGCATGGATCAATGAATGTTTTTAATCCTCCTCATTGTAAGCGCTTAATAGTGATGGGTAACACGGCATTATCCAAAGGAAACAGCAGTTATTTTAACAATATGATCCTGTAAAAGTTACATTGGTGCTATAGCAATCCGATATTTTGCAAGAAACACAAAAAAATCTGTTCGTCCGCCCTAAGGCAGAACAGAACAGATTTATAGATATATGATCGTTGTTACACTTATTTGGTGAGTTTCAATTCAAGTTGTACCTGGATATCATTTTCTGTCGAGAGCACAACGGAATGCGGGTTTTCCATTCCGAAATCTTCGAACGTTACCATAGATGTCGCCGACAACAACACTTCGTTATTCTCATAAGCGGCTTTTGCATCAAATGTTACTTCTTTTTCAACACCTCTAACCGTAATGGTACCATTCATTTTAATATCAACCGTTTGACCGACAGACCACTCCGTAGGTACTCCTTCAAATGAAGTCGCTGTAAATGTTGCCTGTGGATATGTCGCAATGTCGAAGAAGTCGGCTTGCTTCACGTGACCATCACGCTGTCCATTTCCGGAATCAATCCCGTCCATCTGGATCTGTCCTTCAGCTTTCATCTGAGAAGCATCGTCTACATTAATTGTCCAATTACCTGTAACCTGCTCGTCCACAAAATTAACGGTCTCCTGCGATGTGGTTACGGAGAAGTATACTTTGGAACCTTCGCTGATGCTCCAGTCTCCATTCAATTGCTCTGCTCCCGCAGTTTCATTCGCTACAACCGCTCCTGTGCTATCTACTGCTGTGGTGGAAGTCGCTGTGCTGGCAGGAAGGACCTGCTCAATCTCAACGTTGTTCCCCAAGTAACTATTGGTGAGATAGTAACCACCGCCACCGATTACGGCAACCGCCGCCACACCTGTAATAATCCATGCTTTTGCTTTCTTGTTCATCTGTATGTTTCCTCCAGTATATTATGGTTTAGATTGCTTGTTGATATGGATCATATCAACCGAATGTGTCAGGAAGAAGTCAAGATACGACAAGTTCCTGATTTTTCTAAACCCGAATACAGGATTGGCTTTATGCTCTTGCTCATGTAAAATCAGTACACAAGCTTCTGAAATGAAAGGAGATCGCTTTTCTTGAAATCCATACTCATCGTTGAGGATGAGCAAGCTATTGCACGAGTACTGGCTGCTTATCTGAGAAAAGCAGAATTTGAAGTTCATCATGCAGCAGATGGACCAACCGCACTTACCCTTTTCGATTCCGTAACGCCTTCCCTTGTATTACTTGATGTGATGCTGCCAGGAATGGACGGATGGGATCTGCTGCGGATTATTCGTGAAAAAAGTGCTTGTCCCGTGATTATGCTAACCGCACTGGATGACATTTCAGACCGTCTCAACGGACTGAATGCCGGTGCTGACGATTATATGAGCAAACCTTTTGTACCGGAAGAAGTGGTCGCCAGAGTTAATGCTGTGTTGCGCCGTAATCCACATTGGTCCACAGGTGGTGAAGAGAAGCGTTCCTTTGGCAATCTCGTCATTGACCTTGCGGCCAAACAGGTGCTGTTGAACGGTGCAGAGGTTGCACTCACACCTCGCGACCTGTCGTTACTGCTATTCCTGTCCGATTATCCGAATCGGACATTTACCAGGGATCATCTTATTGAACAGGTATGGGGAATGGATTATGACGGCAGTGATCGTGCTGTGGATTTATCGATTAAACGACTGCGCCAAGCCCTCTCCCACTGGTTGCCCGAAACAGGAGAAATTCGGACGTTACGAGGAATGGGGTATCAATTTTGGATCGCCAACTGAAACCAAAGAAACCCAAACGAACCATATCCATTCTGTCACACTGGACACTGCGATATTTTCTGATTTTGTGTATTGGTTTCACGATTATTGTGGCAGGGGCACTCTACTGGATTCGAACAACATCTATTGAGAAAAGTCTAAAAACCGCAGAACTGCTTGGTCTGGAGATCGCAGATCAAGTCACTAGTAAAAACAATATGCTTCGGGTTCCACCCGATCTTGACAGACTGGTAACCAAACGCGAGAAACTATTCAATACAGATCATTATTTTTGTGTCATGATCTTGGACAACAACAATCAATTGATTTTTTCCCAGCCTAAAATGGAGCAAAAAGATGTGCATTATCGACTGTCAGATGACTATCGTGAACCGCGAAACAACAAATATGCGGGCGTAACGGTCAACATATCCGAAGGCGATCAAACTTTGGGCAAAGTGTGGGTCATGCAGTCCAAGCAATCCATTACATTTGGTCCAGAGACCATATGGCTTGTTGCTCTAATCCTGGGAGGATTAATCCTCTGTGGATGGTTTACAATCTATCTCCTCTCCAGTAAGTTATCCAGACCGATTCGTCAGGTCGCCTATGCGGCTGAGCAGATTCGAGGTGGTAATTATGATGTGAGTCTTGATTTGAATACACGAGAACGTGAGATCAACGAACTTGTAAATTCATTCCGCGATATGGCCACACGTCTACAACAACTCGAAGAGTGGCGTACACTATCGCTGGCAGGCGTAAGTCATGAACTCAAGACACCGGTAACTTCCATCAAGGGGCTCGTTATGGCGGTCCGTGACGATGTCGTGAGTCCACAGGAAGGTAAAGAATTTTTGGATATCGCTTTGAAAGAATCCGAACGTATGGAACGGATGGTCGCAGATCTGCTTGACTATAATGCAATGGCTGCAGGAAGTGTTGCCGTTCGCAAGGAACGAACGGATCTGAAGCTGTTGGTCGGTGAGATCATCTATCAGTGGAAGATTGCTTATGAGGACAAAATGCCAGAGGTTCAGCTGCACTCCCCTCCCGTTACGTTTTTCACCATGGGGGATGCTCTTCGCATTCAGCAGATCATTGTTAATTTGCTCAATAACGCACTTCATGCCACAGCTCCTGAACAAAAGGCTGTCTTCGATATTTATCTACGCGCAGAAGAACAGATGCTGTACGTTGATGTTAAGGACAACGGTACAGGCATCGCGTCTGAAGACCAACCTAAGATCTTTGAACGCTTCTATCGTGGAGAACTTAAAAAACGTCGTAACCGTGGCCTGGGTCTAGGATTAACATATAGTCGATTACTCGCCCAGGAACAGGGCGGTGAACTGACACTTGTCTCCAGCAGCCCGGAAGGCAGCACGTTCAGATTAAGCCTGCCACGCTGGACTGCAACGCAAGAAGCCATGGCTACAGAAAAGGCATACGGAGCAGCCGTTAAAGTGTAATGCACCATGCTAACATGCCAAATAGCCCACAACTCCACTCAGGAGATTGGGCTATTTCATGTTTGTTCCTTGGTGCTTTATCCAGAGCCGAAGCGCTCAACACTCTAATACACGTGGCCTGTACTCATCGTACGCATCTGAGATCAATTGCTTATGGAGCACACTGCTGGCGATGATCGCTTTCCGCTTTGCTTTTAGAACAATCTGCTCGATATCCGCATAACTGCACCCTGCCAAGCGTTCACATATGTACTCTTCCATCTGACTCTCCTGCTCAAATGCCCCCACCAACTTGCTGATATACAATCTGCGGCTTGAATCATCAGGCATACCGTAGGTCATCTTGGTATCGAAACGTCGCCATATGGCGTGATCCAGTTGGGTTTCCAGATTCGTAGCAGCCACCAGAATACTGTCTCCATCGAATTCGTCCAAACATTGCAACAACGTATTGACGACACGTGCCATCTCTTTCACCTCATCATTGCTCTCACGTGTACGGCCTATGGCATCAAATTCATCCAAGAATAGTACACAGGGGTTAATTCGTGCATATTCGAATAACTTGCGTACATTACTTCCGGTCTCCCCAAGATGGCTATGAATGATTGCATCTAACCTCACGAGTACCAATGGCATATCAAGGCGCTCAGCCAGATGTGATGCAGTTAATGTTTTACCCGTCCCCGGAGGACCGAACATGACCATCTTGTTGGGAATTGATACATCATGTTCTCTGAACTTCTCTTTCATACCCAGAATGGTTATGAATTCATTAATGATACGCTCATTTTCAGCGGAAAATACAATATGCTGGGCTTTGCGTCTACACTCTTTCGGTGTGTAAAAAGCGGCCATATCAATCCCTTTCGCTCGGGGAATCCGATTCATATGATTTATTTTGCTCATGTATTCACATGCTCCTTCATTTATGGTTTCAGTTCGTGATTCAAGTTATATAAGTTGAACTAATGAATATTTACACTGACCACTTCGATGACAGAACAACCTTCCGATCGCTGTTATCCCCAGATTTTTTGATTATTTCCTAGAGGGGAAATCCGGGGATAAAGGCGAACGCTCCGCTTCTTCAGGTTCTTTCTGTCCTCTCCGTTTTCGTGTAAATGTTTAGTTCAATTTATATAGAATCAATTAGATTTAATCGTAATTATTACTATTAAATAATAACATACTACCACCTATTTGCAAAGATAACTATAGCAGGGGCACTATATTGCCCTAGAAGGTGGGGTATTTGGTTGCAAGCTTCAAGGAAATTTGCTATTCTAAATATGCATCGTTGTGTATAACGCAAAAAAGCCCTCTAAATTTCATGAGAGCATCAAAATTTTCCAGATATCGCAAGCGGCAACTTGCTATTTCCGGAATCTTTATACCAACGAATGTAATCCAAATTAAAAGTGAGGTTAACAATCATGGCAAAAGACGTATTGTGTGAAGTTAATTCCTGTCGTCACTGGGCTGATGAAAACAAATGTAACGCTTCTTCGATCTACATTGTAAGCAACATTTCCAACGATGAAGTTCGTCAATCTGCTGAAACAGACTGCAAAACTTTTGAAGTGAAATAAGAAATTGCATATGTTCCATTTAAAGGAGCCCTTACCGGTTCCTTTTTTCTTTGTCTATTGTAACAAGAATGATAATTATTATCAAGCCCTATCTGCAAAAATCCTGCTCACCTCTTAAATGCACATTGGACAGATCACCCACGTACACTACGTAAGAAGTCAATCTGCCCATGAACGATTAGAACCAAGAGGTGAATAACAATGCCTGTTAAAAGTGGCACACAGTATCGCGAACGAATTAATGCCCAGTCCGTCCCCTGCTGGTATAAAGGTAAGCTTATTACTGGAAAACGCTCTGAACATGTTGCATTTGCTGGTTTGATGGAGACTCAGATGTACATGTATGATCTGCAATCTGATCCAACATTGGCAGAAACGATGACGTATGCCTCCCCGGTAGACGGCAAACCTGTGGGCATTTCCTTCCTGCCTCCAACCAGTGTCGACGACCTCCGTAAACGACGGGAAGGAATGAATGTCTGGGCGAATGTGCATCATGGCTTTCTTGGTCGTTCACCAGACTATATGAATACAGCCATTATGGCCTTTTACACAGGCGCGGATCTCCTGAACGAATTATCTCCCCAATATGCAGAAAATCTCAAAAATTATTATGTGTACTGCCGGGACCATGATATCACACTATCCCATGCTTTCATTCAGCCACACGCCAGCAAAATCTCAGGGCAAATGGACGCTACGGAGGATGCTATTGCTGCAAAGGTCGTAGATCGCACTGAGGAAGGCCTCATTATTAGCGGTGCATTCATGATGGCTACACAAGCTGCAACTTCAGATGAGATTTTTGTCTATCCTTCACCTTCGCCTGCCCCATTTGAAGATGAGAATCCATTTGCATTTTCCTTTGCTGTCCCGAATGATCTGCCTGGAATCAGTCTGGTATGCAGGGATACCTACGCAGACGAATCTCACACCAACTATCCCCTGAGTTCCAGATATGAAGAAATGGACAATATCGTCATCTTTGACCAGGTACTTGTTCCGCATGAACGAATATTTTTTGCAGGAAGTGAGAAGATGTCCTCCCGTCTCTTCAGTAGTAGTCATTTTCATATTCACGCAGGCCATCAGGTGTTGTGTCGTTATATTGCAAAGACGGAATTTGTTCTCGGTACACTCCAGCTTCTCACAGATACCCTGGATCTGAATACAGAAGCACATGTTGTCGAGAAAACAGCGCGTGTGTTCGCAGGTCTCGAAACGTTAAAAGCATTGGCCTTGGCCGCAGAGGCAGGTGCTATACCAGACGGGCGGGGATTTGTGTTACCTGCACCCAAACCATTGATGGCAGCCAATCTCCTTTTTCCGAGACTATATCCTGAAATGATTGAAATCCTGCAACTCTTGGGCTCGAGCGGGGTGATTATGGTCCCTCAGGAAGAAGAGTTTCATTCCAACATCGCTCCTTCACTGAATGTATATCTTAAAGGAAACGATATGGCTTCTCACGAACGCAACGCTCTGTTCCGCCTGATCTGGGAGCTTGGGGCGGGTTCATTCGGGGGCAGACAGACCCAGTTCGAACGATTCTTTTTTGGCAATACCATTACGGTATCGAATCGACTGTTCTCCGCCTGCAATAAGGACCAGACGAATCGTCAGCTCGTTCGTGATTTTCTATCCAACACCAACAAATAAGAGAACTAACGGGTCATTTTATGTTTATACCAGATGGTCATAGACCGTCATCAGTTCAGAGGCTGGTCGACTTGCATCCATATCCCGCAATGCAGGCTGGTCTCCGTAACCGATATGAAATACCCCGAGCACCTTCTCTTCACTAGTCAAGCCCATCAGATTCATAAACACAGGATGTTGTTGATAATCATTGATCTTCCAGACAGCATTCAAGCCCTGTTCCGCAGCCAGGATACTAAAGCGCTTGCTCCAGGCTTTGGCGGGTAGAAGATCATCCTCACGGGCATTGGTAGGTGCCACGACAACCAGGTGGGCAGGGATCGCTTCCGTGTATTGATATGTAGCCCAATCGCCGTAGCGATCGGCCAGATGGGGTGGATAGCTCTGTCTGACCGCTTCCAGATAAAGCTGCCGTCCTTCGCCTGCGAACAACATAAACCGCCAGGGTTCTGAACTCATGACATATAATGAAGGATCTGCATCATCAAGCAGCTTTCGTATGACCGACTGTGGGACTGGCAACGGACTGAATTCGCAAGCTCCTGTACGTCTTTTGCCGCTACTTATATCTTGACTTAGACCGGTAGACATGGCAACATCCCCTCCTCTATCAGCATAATATATGGTTATCCTTCGACCGCCTTTACATCAACCATGTTTTCTTCGGTTCGGCGGCATCCGTTCTCCAGCGATCTACCTCTTCGTGTATCCGTGCTTTGTTACGCGTTGTAAACTGCTCCGATCCCACCACTTCTGCTTGCGGCATACTGTCTCGTATCAAACGAATATAATCCATGGAACGAATCAAAGATTGGCGTCCAGGGATGTATCTTATTTTGCGTCCTTCCAGCAGGCAATAAATCTCGATCATACCCGGTAATTGACCGAAGGCTTCCCAGCAGAATGCACTGACCATATGCTGAAATGCCTCAACCACATTCGGATCATGGACAACCATATATTTCTGAATAAGCAGTGAATCCCAGCCTTCTGGTTGCCAGGCCGCCTGAAATATCATTGATAAGTGCATGGATAATGAAGGCAACTCCGTTCTCCACTGTTCAAAAAGAATCGCTGGATGCTTCAGATCATCGTTCATTGCAACGGCGAGCGACAATTCATCCGTAATCTTGTTCTTTACATCCCAGTAATGGAGAACAGATTCGAAACCATTCGTCTTCTTGGGCCACCATTTCTCAAGTAAATACTGTATGGGTACCTCTTTGCGAACATCAGGGTCAAGACTGTAAAAAGCATTGACCGCATGACTGACCGCATACTGTACACGATGCCTCCATTGCAGAGGAGAATGCTGTTCAGGCGCCGGTTCAGGGCGGATGAACCGGTGTGGGCTGCGCAGCATCTCTTCCAATCTGTAATCTTCAAGCAGATGTCCAGGAAGGTCTTTCCTTCCAACCGGCATCGCCGCCTGAACATTATGTCTTATCATGACCTTTAGGACACCTGTAATCCGGCAGCAGCGAACCGTTTGCCAAAGTCACGGCATGTATCCTTCTCCTGCTCAAGCGGACTGTATTCAATCTTTAACATCTCTGGAGATACCTCCGCCCCACGCTCTTGCAGCTTGGCAGCGGCGAGATCAACCGCTCCGCAGAACTGCTCATAAGAGGTGTCACCACTACCGAACACTGCTGCTCTCTTGCCACTCAAGTCAAGCTCATCCAGTTCTTCATAGAAATCAAGGAATTCATCAGGCAACTCCCCGTCTCCCCAAGTGTAGACACCGATCATGAATCCGTCATAGTCCATTACATCGGATGCATTACAATCCGTTACGGATTTCAGGTCTGCCTCGTGACCTCCCTGTGTAATTCCTTCCACAATCAGTTCTGCAATTTCTTCTGTATTTCCCGTCATGCTTGCATAAGCCACTAACAATTTAGCCATCTATTTTTCCCTCACTTTAGTTTGATCATGTTAATATTCTCTCCGAAGAAAGAATGAATTTGAATTATCAAAATCATATGTGATAATGATTATCATTGTCAAATTAAATTTTTGGTTATCTTTGTTTTTCAGTATATGGTGCACGTTGGATTTCAACACAGCTAAAAATACTTTGACCTTTCAGGTCAGATCCACTCGGTTCCTTCCTTACTCCCGTCCCCCAACTGGCGTACAAGCCCTTTTTTGTTGTACAATAGTATCCAAATGACTTTTGAAGGATGGATAAATCATTATGTACGTAGCTAAGAATTGGAAGGACTATGAAGTAATCGATACAGGCGGCGGCGAGAAACTGGAGCGTTGGGGAGATGTTATTCTACGCAGACCCGATCCACAGATTATCTGGCCCCTTGAGCAAGAGACTAATGAATGGCGTCAAGTCCATGGTCACTATCATCGCAGCTCTTCCGGTGGCGGTAACTGGGATATGAAAAAGCCCATTCCCGAGCGCTGGACGATCGGATACGAAAACCTGAAATTCCACATTAAACCTACCAGCTTTAAGCACACTGGCCTGTTCCCTGAACAAGCCGCCAACTGGAGCTGGATGATGGATAAAATCTCCAATGCAGGACGCCCTATTTCCGTCTTGAACCTGTTTGCCTATACAGGCGGTGCTACTGTTGCGGCTGCTTATGCCGGTGCTTCGGTGGTTCACGTAGATGCAGCCAAAGGCATGGTTCAATGGGCCAAGGAAAATGTTCAATTATCCGGACTGGCTGACCGCCCTGTTCGTTTTATTACAGATGATGTTTTCAAATTCGTACAACGGGAACAACGGCGCGGGAATCGTTATGACGCCATTATTATGGACCCTCCTTCTTATGGCCGAGGTCCTAATGGAGAGACATGGAAGCTGGAAGAGAACCTTTATCCTTTCTTGAAGTCGTGTATGACGATCTTGTCGGATAATCCATTATTCATGCTGGTTAACTCCTACACTACGGGCATCTCCTCCACGGTTCTGCGCAACATGCTAACCATGACGATGTCTGCTCAGTACGGTGGTGAAATTACTGCAGGTGAAATCGGTCTGCCGATCACACGCAGTGGTCTCGATCTGCCTTGTGGCATTTTGGGCCGCTGGGAGTCCTAATCATGTCAGAACATCGGCATGATCACGATGCGATTCCGATTCTGTTCGAAGACAATCATCTGTTAGGTATTACGAAGCCGGTCAATGTACCCACCCAGGAAGATGCATCAGGGGATCCGGATTTGCTTACATTGCTGAAGCAGGATCTGAAAGAACGCTATAACAAGCCCGGCAATGTCTATCTTGGGTTAGTGCACCGACTTGACCGTCCTGTTGGAGGGGCAATGATCTTCGCCAAGACATCCAAAGCCGCTTCGAGATTGTCCGAGACTGTGCGGGGACGTCATTTCCGTAAAATATATGCGGCTGTTGTACATGGCAAGTTGCCTGCACAGCAGGGAACGTTAAAGCACACGCTGCTGAAAGATGCACGTACGAATACCGTTACTGTTGTACCTAAGGGTACGGCTGGCGGTAAGGATGCCGTTCTGGATTATCAGGTCATTGGTGAGACGGACCGATACAGCCTGGTTCATATCGAACTGCACACCGGCAGATCTCATCAGATTCGAGTGCAAATGAAAGAAATCGGCTGCCCGCTGTACGGGGATCAGAAGTACGGTGCAAACGTGAATAAACCCGGGCAACAGATCGCTCTGTGGTCTGCAATTGCAGCTTTTCCCCATCCGGTTACCAAGGAAGAGGTTATTTTGCAATCTTTGCCTGCAAGAGAATTTCCCTGGGCAGAATGGCCAGCTGCTGTGTACCAAAAAGCTTTTGAACAACAACCTCTATAAGTGCACAGGATCAGGTCACATCTGTCCATACAACGTGTCGTTCAGATTCTGTATCTGAATGACACGTTTTTTAATATTTTCAGCTATATGCGTAAGATACAGAGAGGAGCCATAAAATGACCCCATTTACCAAACAAGTCGTTGCAATCATCGCGGCGATTCCCGAAGGTAAAGTGATGACTTACGGTCAGATTGCCGCCCACGCTGGAAGCCCAAGAGCCGCGAGACAAGTCGTACGGATTCTGCACTCCTTGAGCCGCAAGGAACGCCTTCCCTGGCACCGTGTCGTCAATGCAAAAGGCGAAATCTCCATACCGGATGAACAGTCGCGCATGATGCAGGAAACAGAACTTATTAGCGAAGGTGTGGAGTTTCAGATGAACGGAACCATTGACCTCAAACGGTTTGGACATGAGCCCGATCCTGTATTCCTTCTCGATCCATCGGCCCAGCCCGACTAAGACGACTCTCCTCATATCGCGCACACACAAAAAAGAGAACTCAAGACAGTTAATGGGGTACGCCCACTTCAACTGCTAGAGTTCTCTTTTCTTGTTTAGACGACATTGAATTATGCTGTCGCAGTCACTTTTTCCTGTTCCACTGTTACCGGTTCAATCGCCGGTTTAGTTTTACGGATAAAGAACGCCATGATCAACGCAACCACGGTCATTCCCGTCGCAACGATGAATGCATAGTTTACGCCGTAAATCGTTGCATCTGCCGTAGCACGAACCATTGCCGCCTGATCATTCGGATTAACCTGACCCGCAGCCAATGTCTCTGCCAGATGCGTTTTGAGCTTGCTGCTCATGATGGTAACGAGAACGGCTGTACCAATTGCACCCGCGACCGTACGCAATGTGTTGGACATTGCTGTACCATGAGCATTCAGACGCTGAGGCAGTTGATTCAGACCTGCTGTCTGGATCGGCATCATCAGCATCGACATACCGAACATACGAGCCGTGTAAATAAACATCATGTAGCCGTACGTCGTATCAATTGCCAAACGACTCAGTCCCCAAGTTGTAATCGCCGTAATGGCAAGACCTGCAACCGAGAGCCAGCGAGCGCCCACTTTATCAAAGATACGACCTGTTATTGGAGACATGATCCCCATCAATATCGCACCAGGCATCATCAGAAGTCCTGATTCAATGGGTGAGAATCCACGAATGTTTTGCAGGAAAATAGGAAGCAGAATCATACCTGCAAACATCGCCATTGTCACGAGCATATTGATGATCGTCGTTAATGTATACATATTGTACTTGAAAATACGGAACTCAAGGAGCGGATGATCTGTCGTCAACTGACGAATAACGAACAGGATCAAGGATAACGCACCTACAACCAGGCAGCTAACAACAATGACACTGCCCCATCCATCTGTTCCCGCATCACTAAATCCGTAGAGCAAACTACCAAAACCAAGCGTGGATAAAATAACGCCTGGATAATCCAGTTTAGGCTTGGACTGGCGTGTTACATTTTTGACAAAAGCAATACCGATTGCCGTTGCAATAATAGAGAATGGCAAGATAATGTAGAACAATAATCTCCATGAATAATGCTCAACCACATAACCGGAAAGTGTAGGTCCAATTGCAGGAGCCAGAATCATTGCAATCCCCATCGTGCCCATTGCCTGACCACGTTTCTCGATCGGGAAGATAGTCAGAAATACAACGGTCATAAGAGGCATCAGAATACCTGCACCTGCCGCTTGAATGACACGACCTACCATCAGAATGGTAAAGGTCGGACTAAGACCACAGACTAACGTCCCTATGGTAAAGAGTGTCATAGCCGTAATAAAAATTTGACGTGTCGAAAATTTTGCAATCAGATATGCCGTAACCGGAATCAGTACACCGTTGACGAGCATATAACCCGTAGTCAACCATTGGGCTTTGTTCGCATTGATAGCGAGGTCTTCCATGATTTTAGGAAGAGCTACGTTCATCAGGGTTTGGTTCAGGAATGCTACAAAGGCACCAATTAACAATGCCGCTACAATTGGGCCTTTCTTGATGTTGTCCATCGCCGAAGATGGAGCTACAGCAGTAGTCGTACTCATATGTTGTTCATCTCTCTTCCTTCTAACTTTTCAATCATTTGACTATGGATTCTAAGCAGGTGCTCCAGATCTTCCTTCGATATATCCAGAATGGGTGATACTCTTTCCATCCATAAATGGTGCGTCTCCTGTTGTGCCTGTTCCCCTTTATCCGTAATTTGAAGCTTAACGGATCGGCGGTCAGCATCCGAACGTGTCCGAACGATATATTCCCCTTTGACCAGCCGCTCTACAACAGCGCTCATTGAACTACTGCCCATGTGGCATAATTCAGCCACTTCGTTGATACCGATGGAAGGACGCTCTCTCAGGATGGATAACACCATAAACTGGATCGAAGTCAGCTCGATCTCCTTGTTTTCATTCCAAAATGCTCGAAAAAGCATTTGATTCACTTGGCGGAACGAATTGATAATATAGAATACTTCATACGTATCAGTCATTGATTCACCCTTTTACTTTTGGAATATAATATTTCGTACACGAAATATCAGGGGAACAATTACTTATTATAACAAAAATATTTACATAGTCAACTCTTTACATATGAATTCACCAAAATAATATTAGGACATACTACATGGTTATATCTCAGCCCTGAATCAACTTACCCAGATACAGTGAGTAGCATATGTATTTTGTAAATAAAATAACCATAGGACTCCTGCACGAAACGAGCAGGCACACCTATGGCTATACAAAAGAATCAACATTTTATCATACCGAAGTGGATAATGCAGGCTCTTTGGTCTTGGGGGTTGTCATTTTGCCTAACAGATATACCAGCAGTTGTTGATTGTGCATTGAAATGTTACTGAGCACGGAATTCATGAATTCATTACGGATGGTGATCCCCCGCTCTGTCTCCATTCTTCCTTTGTCGGACAGAGATACCCATACAATGCGTCGATCCTGATTATCTCGATTCCTGCGAATCAGGTCGTTCTTCTCCATACGATCGAGCAGCATCGTTACAGCTGCTGGCGTAGTCGCCAGAAAAGGAATCAGATCCGAAGGTTTCATCTTCTGATGATCTTCAAGTACCTCCAGAACAGCCAGTTGAGCCTCCGTTAATGAGGGTGCCAGTTCCTGATCCATATGCAGTTTATAATCTTTGGTTAGTCTTGACCAGCACTTGGCAAAATCGGAATTATACATCTTTCATCGCTCCTCTCTGCAACCGGTTATCACTTCACCTGCTTAAGTTTTCGCTCTCCAAAGCCGCATTCCTGCTGCCTTTTTTCATTTTCCTAGCGATCGACCGTAATCGACGAAGGTTGTTAAACTTCGCATGGATGCGCTCTTCTAATCCGCCTTTGAACAACAAAAAAAGACTCCTCGCATGACAGGATTAGCTGTTCTGCGAAAAGTCTCGTTTGCTTATTTTTTATGAAGATGATGCTGGCTGATTCTCATTAAAGTCCCTCAGAAGTTCAACGATCTCATCCTGTTTGTCCACATGAACGAGCAGCTTACCAATTTGTTTGCGTTCGGTTATTGGAACACCTTCTGAAGATATCGGAACCACTTGACCTTCTTTGGTCATGACGGTGATATTACGTTTCTCTTTGCAATAAAACGCTCCAACCAAGCGGCTGCCATTCGGTTTCACACGTTTGCCTTCCTTGAACTCGAATGTGGCAAGCCCCTTGCCTCCACGACTCTGCACAGCGTAATCCAGGAGCAATGAACGTTTACCATATCCCAAATCGGACAACACAGCAACTTCACCTTCATCTCCTTCTACCCATAGGGCAGATACAACTTCGTCTGAATCTCTTAACTGAATACCACGAACACCACCGGATACACGTCCCATTGGATTGACTTCATCCTCTCGGAAACGAATCGCCATGGCTTCTTTCGTAATCAACATAATATCTTGTCCGCCTGTACTTAGATGTACAGATAAGACTTCATCGTCTTTTCCCACTTTGCACGCCGCAACTGCACCGGAACGCTTGGTAACGTAATCCTTCAATTCCGTTCGCTTCACCTGTCCTCTGCGTGTCACAAAGACCAGACTATGATTTGGCTCTTCGAAGGATTTCACAGCAAGCACACTTGCAATACGGTCATCTTTCGCGAGTGGAATGACGTTCACAATGGCTGTACCTGGATCTTTCCACTTGAACTCAGGCACCTGATGAACAGGTAACAGGAAATACTGACCTTTTCGAGTAAAGACAAGCAGATTCTCAAGCGTATTTACTTCCAGAACCTGAGCGATATAATCGCCGTCTTTTACCCCACTTCCGCTCCGTTCACCACCAGAACGTGTAAAGGACTGCATTCCTGTTCGTTTCACGTATCCCTCTTTGGATAATGTGACAAATACATCTTCGGCATTCACAAGTACTTCTAGATTTACCTTGAGTTCTTCCACTTCACCCTGGATCGTAGAACGACGGTCTATGCCGTATTTCTCACGAATCTCCATCAATTCTTTGCGGATGACTCCGATGAGCTTGCGGTCACTATCCAGAATGGATTGTAATTGAGCAATCTTTTTCATCAGTTCACCGAGTTCCTTCTCCAGAGAATTGATCTCCAGATTAGTCAAACGGTACAATTGCAAAGTAAGGATGGAATCCGCTTGGCGTTCCGTGAATCCAAACATCCACATCAGGTTATTTTGAGCATCCTGACGGTTCTTCGACGCTTTGATGGCCGCAATGACCTCATCGAGGATGTTAAGTGCTTTTACCAGGCCCTCGAGTACATGAGCACGGTCTTGCGCCTTCTCCAGCTCAAACCGGGTACGGAATGTCACAACTTCCCGCTGATGGGCAATGTAAGCCTCTAGGATCGATTTCAATCCTAATTGATGAGGTGCTTTATTCACGATCGCAACCATATTGAAATTATAGGTGACCTGCAGGTCGGTTTTCTTCAGCAAATAAGCCAAAATACCTTGTGCGTCCGCTTCTTTCTTCAGCTCAACCACAATTCGCAGACCTTCACGTCCGCTCTCATCACGCACTTCGGCGATACCTTCAACCTTTTTCTCAAGTCGAATGTTCTCCATCGCTGTAACCAGACGAGACTTCACGACCTGATAAGGGATCTCGGTAATGACGATCTGTTGTTTGCCACCGCGCATGTTTTCAATCTCGGTTTTGGACCGGATATAGATCCGTCCTTTACCTGTGCGATAGGCATCCAGAATACCGTCCCCACCCATGATCAATCCGCCTGTCGGAAAGTCAGGGCCCTTCATAAACATCATGATCTCATCCAACTCAATGGATGGTTTTTCCATTACAGCGATGGAAGCATCAATGACTTCACGCAGATTGTGTGTAGGAATCTCCGTTGCAAATCCCGAGGAAATTCCGCTGACACCATTAACCAGCAAGTTCGGATAACGGGATGGCAATACAACTGGTTCTTTGGCCGTATTATCAAAATTATCCTTAAACAGAACAGTCCGTTTCTCGATATCGCGAAGCATCTCCATCGCGATCGGCGACAAACGGGCCTCCGTATACCGCATCGCCGCTGCCGGGTCATCATCCTGAGATCCCCAGTTACCATGACCATCCACGAGCATATGGCCCATTTTCCATGGTTGTGCCATCCGCACCATGCCCTCATAGATGGAGGAGTCACCATGAGGATGATAATTACCCATTACGTCTCCAACGGTTTTGGCAGACTTGCGGTAAGTCTTGTCAGGCGTATTGCCTGAATCATACATGGCGTACAGAATACGCCGCTGTACAGGCTTCAACCCATCCCGAACATCCGGAATGGCTCGATCCTGAATAATATATTTGGAGTAGCGACCGAAACGGTCCCCAACGACCTCTTCCAGAAAGGCCGGCATAAATTGTTCTGATGGACTCATTCCAAGCACCTTCTATTCTTCGTACTCTGTAAAGTCGACGTTCTCTACAATCCAGCGTTTACGCGGATCAACCTTATCACCCATGAGCGTAGATACACGACGTTCTGCTTTTGCTGCATCAACGATCTGTACCTTCAGCATCGCACGTGTTTCCGGATTCATGGTTGTCTCCCACAATTGATCCGGGTTCATTTCACCAAGTCCTTTGTAACGTTGAAGCTCAACATTATTTCCGAATTCCTTCATATAATTAGCCAGTTCTTCATCCGTCCATGCATAGCGAACGCTCGCAAGCTTACCAGACTTACGAGTAAGTTTGTACAATGGCGGCTGAGCTATATATACTTTGCCTGCATCAATTAATGGCTTCATATAACGATAAAAGAAGGTTAACAACAGTACCTGAATATGTGCACCATCGGTATCGGCATCGGTCATAATGATAATTTTGGAATAATTGCTGTCTTCAACTGCAAATTCGGTTCCAATGCCCGCCCCGATCGCCGCTGTAATAGCACGGTATTCTTCATTTTTGAGAATATCGGCCAGCTTCGATTTTTCCGGATTGAGCGGTTTTCCCTTAAGGGGCAGAATAGCTTGAATCTTCGAGTCGCGTCCCTGTTTGGCAGAACCACCTGCGGAATCCCCTTCGACAATAAATAACTCATTTCGGGTAAAATCCTTCGATTGCGCCGGCGTCAGCTTGCCGTTCAGGTTAGAACTTTCACTGCGCTTTTTACCTGTACGCATATCATCGCGTGCTTTGCGAGCCGCTTCTCTGGCTCTGGAGGCTTGAACCGCTTTGCGAATTAACGTTTGCGCTACCTGCGGGTTTTCTTCCAGGAACCTTTGAATATTTTCGGACACGACCGAATCCACTGCACTTCGAGCGGAAGCGCTGCCGAGCTGATCCTTTGTCTGACCTACGAACTCAACCTCTGACATTTTGACACTGATAACGGCCATCATACCTTCACGCAAATCATTGCCTTCGAGGTTTTTATCTTTTTCCTTGATCATGCTGGTACGCCGTGCATAGTCATTCATAACACGGGTATACGCCGCCCTGAATCCGGTCTCATGAGTACCGCCACCCCGAGTAGGGATCGAGTTTACAAACGAAGCCAGCGTTTCTGTATAACCTGCGTTATACTGGATCGCCACTTCAACCTCAATGTCATCCTTCTCCGCATAGAAGTGAATGACATCATGCAATACATCTTTATTTTCGTTAAGAAAAGCAACAAACTGGCTTGCTCCGCCTTCATACATGTATTCATCCTGATTGCCCGAACGTTCGTCCTTGAGCACAATTCTCAGACCTGAGTTCAGAAAAGCAATCTCCTGAAGACGTTCTGCCAGTGTATCATAATTGAATTGAATACCGCTCTGGAACACCCGAATATCCGGTTTAAATGTAACTTTTGTACCTGTGCGATTGGTATTGCCCAACACTTCGAGACCTGACACTGATTCTCCGACATGTTCAATCCCTTTTTTGTCCTTCCAATACTCGAATCGTTGACGATGAATCTTGCCATCACGGAAAATCTCGACTTCAAGCCATTCGGACAGTGCGTTTGTAACTGACGCACCTACACCGTGCAAACCGCCGGATTTTTTGTATCCTGATCCACCAAACTTTCCGCCTGCGTGCAAAATCGTAAACACGACCTGGGGAGTAGGAATCCCTGTTTTATGTATACCTGTCGGAATTCCCCTTCCGTTATCCTGAACCGTAATAGAACCGTCCTTATGCAGCGTGATATCGATTTTGGAGCAGAATTTGGCGAGATGCTCGTCGACAGCGTTGTCCACAATCTCCCATACCAAATGATGTAGACCTGAAGTGCTGGTGCTGCCGATATACATCCCCGGCCGTTTCCGTACCGCTACCAACCCTTCAAGTACTTGAATGTCGTCCGCTTCGTAGCCTGAAGACCCTTGTCCTCCGCCTGTCGATCCTGCCGACATATCGATTTGCTCGACCATTCATGCTCCCCCTTCTTAACTTGCAACTAAAAAAATGCTTAAAATGCAAACAGATGTTTTCTTATCCTTGTCCATTTTAATTCAAGATATCCCGTTTCGTAAAGACAAGGAATGACACAATGAGTGAAGCAATCCCCCAAACACTAAGTACAATAAGGGAAAAACCCAAATTCATTCCCTCGATTGGTGGTAATCCGCCAGACAAATAATCCGGAAGTTCGAGGTTAACCATGAACAGATACTTCGCTGTCTGCCAGGATGCTGCCATACTGGTTAAGATCGTTCCTGCAATTAGTGCAGCCATCATAATGACGATACTTGCCGCAGTACTGCGAACGAGCACAGATACCATAAATGCAAGCATAGCCACGATTATACTCACAAACCAGATCAGTCCTGCCTGCATCAGCATATACAGCCACTGGTCTACAGCATGCACTGCCGACATATCGACATCTGTTCCCACAACCTTAAATCCTGTGAAGATGGGCATATTGAAACCTTTGTATCCAAAGACGGCACCAGATATGACATAACAGATAATGTAGGCTGATACCACTATAATGGATACAAACATAATCAGGGTGATTAATTTGCTCAGAAGCACTTTCCAGCGTCTAACCGGACGAGTTAGGAGCATTTTAATGGTTCCTGTCGTTCGTTCGCCAGACACAAGATCCGAGGCAATGGCCATGATCAACAGTGGAATGAACAATCCAACCGCGTTGTTCATGAACTCCCGCGTAAAGGTAACACCGCCCGGTTCTTTGGGATTGATATCATTTTCAAGATAATACTGCATCTGCTGTATATATACTGTTCTATACTTTTTATATTCTTCGGGTACCCGATCACTACCGAGCGAGTTTTGATTGTCTGTGATGGCCTGTTGCAGTTCAAGCCGCCAATCGCCACCAAACTTGTCCCGATTATTCTCCGCAGATTTCATCTGGGCATACGTAAACATCGGTACAAGGATCGCTAGTACAATAAAAATAATATAAAGGCGTTTTTTCTTGACCATCTTGATCGTTTCATTCCGAACCAGGGGCATGATGTTATTCAATGGATTCACCTTCTGTCATTTTTAAGAATAGTTGTTCGAGTGTAGGCTGAATCCGCTGTACCCCTTCAACCTGTAACCCCGCTTCAACCATCTGTTGCACCATATCAGAAATACGATCTTCATGCATCTCGGCAACAACAGCGTTTGGACCAAGGCCCGCAACAATGGTATCATCCATCACATCCGCAGGTCGACTTACCAGAGTAATGCCTGCATCCAACAACATTTTTTTGCCCTGCTCCAGAGGTGAAACATGCCATATAGCCAACTTGGAATGATCTTCAATCAGTTCGCTAACGCCTCCAACGGCAAGCACACGTCCAGCACTGATAATCGCTACTCTGTCACAGAGAAGCTGGATCTCACTTAACAAGTGACTGCTGACAAATACAGCCATACCTTCACTGGCAAGTTGCTTAATAAAGACACGAAGTTCTTTAATGCCTTTCGGATCAAGACCATTCGTCGGTTCATCCAGAATGAGCAGACGCGGACGCCCGAGCAATGCTTGCGCAATACCGAGCCGTTGACGCATACCGAGTGAGTATGTTCTGACTTTATCATGAATGCGTTGATCCAGACGTACAATATCCACAACTTCCTGAATCCGTTCGTTGTCCACACCTGGTTGCATGCGGGCAAAATGCTCCAGATTCTCCCACCCGGTCAGATATGTATATACCTCCGGATTCTCAACAATGGAACCTACATACTTCAAAGCACGCTCAGGATCCCGATTCACATCATAACCACAGACTTTAATTTTCCCTTCTGTCGGTTTGATCAGATCCACCAACATCCGAATCGTTGTTGTTTTCCCAGCACCGTTAGGTCCGAGAAATCCAAAGATTTCACCAGGTTTCACATCAAATGTAACATCCTTGATAATCCACTTGCGTCCGATCCTCTTCTTCAGATGCTGTACGGACAGGACGGAATCATACTGCTTCTCTGCCATTTAATTTCCGCTCCCTTCTGCAGGTGTATCCGCCTGGAATTCCTGTGAGATTCGAACTGCAATCTGCTCGTAACCTTGTCCGTTAGGATGAAAATGATCTGACGAGAGATACTCCCCCAGATGATTTTCAAATAAATCGAATGTAGGGACGAGTGTCATCTTGTCCTCATTGTTCAAAATAGCCAACGCAGCATCGTTCCATGCAGCAACAACTGCATTGCCTGGCTTCTCCAGTTCCTTTACATCGCCAAATGGATTGTACAACCCTATGTACGCAATCTGTGCATTGGGATTGATTTCTTTTACTTTCTTCAAAATCTCTTGGAGACGTTTCGACGTTTCCGGCAAAGCCGCTGCCAATTGTTCTGCTGTTGGCGGATCTTCCCCCTGCAAAACCTGCCCGCCCTGGAACAGATCATTCGCGCCGATGGAGATTAAAATAAAATTAGACTGTTGTAATACGTAACGCACACCTTGCTCATCCAGTTTTGTCAATAAAGCATCTGTTCTCAACCCGTTAACACCTAAATTATTGAGAACCTGGACGTCATATCCTTTATCTTTGAGCAGATTCCCTGCACGTCTCACGAAGCCAAGTCCTTTATCATCCCCCGTACCTCTTGCCAGGGAATCCCCGATGACGGCCATTCGTATTTTGCCATTCTCCACGACCGCTGGTTCCCCCACGTGATCCTCAGGTGGTGCAGTTGTCTCCTGTCCCGTAGTTAACACAGAATCTCCCTTGGGGAAAATCACATCTTTTATCGCGTATCCAAATCCAAATAATAACAACAAGGTTGCCAAAATGGATACTGTACTAACGGTTCTCCAGATCCAAGGTGCTGAATCAAGGCTTTTTTTCTTTTTCATCATCACATCTCCGCTCATGTACACCAATCCGGGTGCTTATAATTTATAATGACTTTACATTAAGGCGTGTCTGAAAATCCGCTTACTTCGGAGTTTTCAGACACGCCCTGATGATGCTATTCCTAAATAACATAAATGTTCTGTCGTTAATTTGCAAATTTTGGCGCTATATTCGTAGAATTCATTTTCCATATGTCATTTTACGGAAAAAAGGCTATACCATACACAGATTTCAACTGTGCAGGCATAACCTTTATGGATAACAAATCTACAATTACTTCATTAAATGTTTTATTTACCGATAAACTCTTGAGCCCAATATCCATTGTAGTATCCTACACCGATATGCGTAAAGTTTTTACTCAGGATATTGGCACGGTGGCCTTCACTATTCATCCAGGCTGTTACAACTTCCTGTGGTGTTTTTTGTCCTTTGGCAATGTTCTCGCCAGCATAGCTGTAAGTTACTCCGAATTGTTTCATCATATCAAACGGAGAACCATACGTTGGTGACTGGTGATCAAAATAGTTATTGTTGCTCATATCTTTTACTTTGGCTACAGCTACTTTGTCCAGAAGGGCATCAGAAGACAGTGCGCTCAGACCTGCTTTGGCACGCTCAGCATTGACCAGTTTAACAACTTGTGCAGAAAAGTCAGATTGCGTGCTTTCACTGCCTTTATTATTTGTATTGTTGCCAGTATTGCCCGTGTTCGAAGGATCTTTGGCTGGTGTAGTTGCCGGTTTTTCTTCTGGAGCTGGTTGTGCTGGTTTTGCCGGTTGCTCAGGCTTAGTTGTTGGCTCAGCAGGTTTTGTTGTCGGCTCAGCAGGTTTGGGAGTTTGATCAGGCTGCGTAGCAGGTTTCACTACAATTTGCCCCTCAGATACCGTGTATCCGTTTTGTTTAAGCCATTGCTCAATATATGCTTTCAGGCTGTCTGTACTCGTAATTTTGTACGTTGTGGTAGTCTTATATGATGAATCTGCAGCAGACGCGGAAGCAGGGAGCATTACCCCTACGGCCAATACGGCTGTCAGACTGCTCGTTACGACGGTTTTCATCCATTTCTTTTTCAAATTCATTCATCTCCTTAAGAATAGTTATTACAACTTTGTAATTAATACTCTAGCAGTATATCAATTCATACGGAGATTGTGTACCTATAAAATATGGAAAAGTAACTTTTTTGTCATTTTTAAAGTGTTTCAAACACGCCCTGTCACTTATTCTGCATGCCACTATCCCTGTTTACAAAACCATAAAAAAAAGACATTCAGACTAAAGATGCTAGTCGAATGCCACTTCACCATCTATTTATCATTCACGACACCAGAAGGTGCAGATCAGGATATAAGGAGAATTTTCATGTTATAGGAAAGACCTTTTTATACTATAGAAGAACCTTACTGAACCGATAACCTCTCTTCTGAAAACCAATGTGCTCATAAAAAGAGTATGTTGTTGAAGTCACTTCACGGTTCGCACCCGTGACAAACAGTTGTTTACCACCTTGCTGTCTGCCCCAATCTTCAGCACGAGCCATCAGACGACGGCCAATTCCACCACCACGATGTTCCTGGCCAACGATCAGAGAAGTAATTTGTGCGGCAGGTTCTGGATAGGCATGACTTTGCACACATTGCAAGCCAATCACACCAATAATTTGTTCATCCACTTCGGCAACAAGCATGCACGCGTTTGGATTGGTTTCCAAACATTCAATGCGCTCTTTCATGACATTGGCTGTTGTCGGATAGCTGACCTCTCGCATCAGTCCCGTTACCGCTTCAGCATCTCGCAGTTCACACTCTCGGATCATCAGTACAGGGGCCTCAACATTATTGGACATGATTTACCTCCACTTTCAGCATATTAGCGGCTTGCACCGCTGTTCTACGAGCTTCTTCCACATCTTGACCAGCACTTAGCGCTACAGCCATTCGGCGTCCTACTTTGGTCTCAGGTTTGCCAAATACACGAATCTGAGTACGAGGAAGAGCCAGTGCTTCTTCAATCCCGCCTATAGTAAAGTCAGATGTCTCATCATTAGCCTTCAGCGTTGCTGAAGCTCCCGGTGTCAACAGATGTACACCTGTAACCGGAAAACCAAGAATTGCACGTACATGCAGCGCAAACTCGGAACTGTCTTGCGTCACCATTGTTACCATGCCGGTGTCATGCGGACGAGGAGATACCTCGCTGAACACAACACCATCCGGAGTCAGGAACAATTCCACTCCAAACAGTCCATAACCGCCAAGTTCATCCGTAACAGATTTGGCAATATGACAAGCCTGCTCCCATTGTTCAGGAGTCATTGCATGAGGTTGCCAGGATTCGACATAATCCCCATCCTTCTGAATATGGCCAATCGGAGGACAGAAAACGGTGCCTGATACCGACCTAACGGTAAGTAATGTAATCTCACTGTCAAATTGCACAAAGCTCTCCACGATGACACGAACGGATTTGCCACGTGCTCCCGAAAGAGCAATGTTCCAGCAATCCTTCACGTCGCCCGGCGTATGGCATACACTCTGCCCTTTACCGGAAGAACTCATCAATGGTTTAATAACACAAGGTGTGCCAAGCTTACGTACGGCTTCCTGAAGTTGTTCCAGGTTATCCGCAAAAAGGTAATCAGCTGTCGGAAGTTCCAATTGTTCGGCTGCAAGCCGACGGATGCCTTCGCGATCCATCGTTAGACGTGCAGCTCGGGCAGTAGGTACTACACAAAATCCCTCTTCCTCAAGCTCCAGTAAAGCTTCTGTTGCAATAGCTTCAATCTCAGGTACGATGTAATGAGGCTTTTCTTTACGGATCAATTGCTTCAAAGCTTCAGCATCCAGCATGTCGATGCAGTAAGACCGGTGCGCGACCTGCATTGCAGGTGCGTTCTCATAACGATCAACAGCGATCGTCTCTACTCCCAGTCGTTGGGCCTCAATAACGACCTCTTTTCCCAATTCTCCACTGCCTAGTAGCAGCATTTTTTTGGCTTGAGCCGTAAAAGGAGCACCCCACATGTTCTTTCCAATCCTCCCAAAGAGAAATCTTCTATATCTGTCTCTCTATTTTCGGGGTTTTGGTTAAAGATTGCAAGAGTGTCCCCTATTTTTCTTGTGAATTTTACAAGATTTTTTGTGTTTTTTCGATCAAATTTTACAATTACCGTTCACAGATTCGATACTCCTTCCATTCCTCCCATAATTAAGGAAATGTTAAAAGAACAGATTTTAATACTCCAGCGGATCGAAATACACAAAAAAATCCCAAGTTTAAAACCTTGGGATTTTTCGATTTATTCTCTGAAGATTTCATTTAATCTTTGAACCACTCTTGGTGTTCCTCATAAGCCACTCCGGCTACTTCACCTGTCTTCAATGAATAAGATGCACTTATTATTGAAGGATCAGGCTAAAGAACGCCAGAGTGTTATAAGTTCATATGTGATCAGACACTTCACAGTCGTCCAAGGATATCATCACAAAAATCTGTATTGAGCTTCTATTAATCCATTATAAACGCCTTGTTTCTGGATAAGTTGCTCATGGTTACCCTCTTCTTTAATTTCTCCATGATCCAGGACGATAATGTTATCTGCGTTCCGGATTGTCGATAGACGGTGAGCAACCATAAAGGACGTTCTTCCCTGCAACAGCACCTTCAACGCTTCCTGGATTTTAAGCTCTGTTTCGGTGTCGATGCTGGCTGTAGCTTCATCCAGGATCAATATGCGTGGATCGGCAAGAAGCGCACGGGCAAAGGATAACAATTGCCGTTGTCCCATGGATAATACGTTTCCGCGTTCTTCTACTTCAGTATCATATCCACCAGGCAGCTTCATGATGAACTCATGTGCATTGACTGCTTTTGCCGCGTCTTCCACCTCTTCATTCGTTGCATCCAGTCTTCCAAATCGAATATTGTCACGGATTGTACCCGAGAAGATGAAGGTATCCTGTAATACAATACTGATCTGGCTGCGTAAACTCTCTACCGTTACATCCCGCACATCCTGTCCGTCAATGGTGAGACGTCCGCCGGATATATCGTAGAAACGGCTGATTAGATTGATGATCGTACTTTTACCTGAGCCCGTATGACCAACAAGTGCAATCGATTGTCCTGCAGCCGCCGAGAAGCTGATTCCTTTCAGCGCCTGTCTGCCCTTCTCGTATTCGAACACAACATTTTCGAATGCGATATCTCCTTTAATAGAAGGAAGCGGCTTGGCACCTGGTTTGTCTGCGATACTTGGCTTTTCATCCATGAATTCGAAGATGCGCTCCGATGACGCCATCGCAACCAGCAGCTGATTGTACATCTGTCCCAGACGGTTGATCGGGTCCCAGAAGTTGCCGACATAGTTGGCAAAAGCAACAAGTAATCCCACGGTCAACTGACCTTCCTGAATCAGGTAAGCACCAAACCAGAAGAGAATCAATGTACCGAAACCGCCGGTAATTTCAATCAGCGGTCCGAAGCCTTGGTTCATCGCTGATGCTCTATCCCATGACTTTTTGCTGGACAGGTTCATGTTGTCAAAATACTTCATGTTCTCTTTTTCCTGTGTATAAGCCTGAGTCACTCGAATCCCCTGAATAGATTCATTCAAATGGGAGTTAATACGGGAGTTCTTCATGCGCACATCCTGCCAGGCACGACGGATCAGCACCCGCAGTTTGGTAGAGATGATAAACATGATCGGCACCGTAATGATCACGGCAAGACCCAGTTTCCAGTTAATCAACAGCAAGATCACAATGATCCCGAGCAGCTGCACGCAGTCGATCATGACGTTAACTGCACCGTTGGTGAACAGATCTTGAAGAGAGTTAATATCATTCGTCACACGCACCAGTACGGAACCTGCCGGTCTTTTGTCAAAAAAGTTAAAGGACAGCTTCTGGATATGCTTGAACAGATCCGAGCGAAGATCATAGATAACGCGCTGTCCAATAATGTTCGTCAGTTTGATCCGGTACGTATTGGCTGCCCATTGAATGAGATACAACACGAATATGGAGCCTGCAATAAGATAAAGCATAGTCATACTCGGCAACCCCGTTGCCGGTGCGATGGCCCGGTCAATCGCCAGACTGATCAGAAACGGTACGGACAATTTCGTGATGGTACCCAAAATCATCATTAGAATAACGAGTGGTAACAATTGTTTCGCATAAGGTTTCATGTATGCAAATAAACGTCCGAATTCTTTCCAGTTAAACGGCTTTTCAATAATTTCATCGTCCTGATAAACAAATCGTTCATTCAGTTTCTTCTCAGAGGCCACTTTGGCCTCGCGCCTGTCTGCTATCGTTTCGGCACTCATGAATTCACCTGCTCCCCAGCCTCCCGCTTACCGCGGGCAATATAATCTGCATATTGAATTTTATAAACATCCTGATATGGTCCAGGCACCTCAATGAGTTCGGTATGTTTGCCACGTTGTACCACGCGACCTTCATCGAGTACCAGAATCTCATCTGCATGTCGTAGTGAAGATATCCGGTGTGCAATAATAAATGTAGTTCTGCCGCGCATGACTTCCTGGAAACCGGATTGAATCTCATGTTCCGTCTCCATGTCCACGGCACTGGTTGCATCATCAAGTACCAGAATTTTTGGATTTTTCAGCAAAGCCCTTGCGATCGCAATCCGCTGTTTCTGTCCTCCCGATAATCCCATACCACGTTCACCAACCACCGTGTCATATCCGTCTGGGAACTCCATAATGAATTCATGTGCCTTGGCCAGCTTGGCTGCACGGATAATTTCATCCATGGTGACGTTCTTAAGTCCGTATGATATGTTATTGCGAATGCTGGATGAGAACAGGAATGTTTCCTGGAATACAGAAGCGATCTGACTCCGCAAACTGCGGATACCTATATCTTTGATGTTTTTTCCATCGAGCTTGATCGTTCCCGAGTTCACGTTGTATGCACGCATCAGGAGCTGAATAATGGTCGATTTACCTGACCCTGTTCCCCCGAGGAAACCGATTACAGAACCGGGTGCAGCATCAAAATTAATATCGGTTACCGCTGGCATTTTGTTGCCGTAGGCAAAGGTAACGGATTCAAATGTCACATGGCCGTTCACTTGGTCTGCCTCCACAATGACCGGATCTTGCGTTTCTTCCACATCCACTGGCGTATTGAGCAGTTCGAGCACCCGTTCACCTGAAGCCTTGGATTGCGTATAGTTGTTGATATGGAACCCAAGGTTCCACATTGGACCGATTATGTACCAGATCAAACTGAAAAAGGCAACGAGTTCACCGAGTGTCAGCGTCTTCTGTATAACCATTTTTCCACCGATTACCAGCAACAGAACGATACTCACCGAAGCTAGAATCTCCATGATTGGAAAATAGCGACTCCACAATGTTGCGGCATGGATCTGATTCGTCTTGTAACGCTCATTGCGTATAGAGAATTTCTCCACTTCATAAGGCTCACGTGCAAAGGATTTTACCGTACGTACTCCAGTGATATTCTCCTGTACCGCTGTCGTCAGTGAACTGAGCGCCAGCCGCATCTCCTGAAATGCAGGGTGAATTTTGGATTCGAATCTCAGCGCAACGAAGGCAAGTAATGGGATGCATATGAGCGTGAACAGCGTAAGCTGCCAACTCATGGTCATCATCATGATTGCGCCGAATACGACCATCAAAACCATGTTAAGAATCTGGGCGAAACCAAATCCGATAAAGTTACGGATGGCTTCCAAATCTCCCGTGAGGCGGGACATCAGATCACCTGTCTTGGCCGTATCATAATAACGGAAGGATAAAAATTGAAGCTTTTCGTAACATGCGTTACGGAGTCTGTACGCCAGGAAGTTACCCAAGCGTCCTCCAAAAAAGCCATGTAAAAACTGCATTCCCGCTTTCAAAATAACTACACCTAACACAGTCAAGGCAATTATGGGAACGTCTTCAAAAGTGCGCGGAACAATAATATCATCAATCAGTATCCTCAGCATGTACGGATACACCAACCCAAGCGCGGTCGCTAAGGCGAGGAAAAAGATTGATACAAATAAATACGTTCGCTTTTCCCAAAAAAAGGTTTGCAGTTGCCTAAGAACATCCATGTTTCTCCTCCTCTTATGTCGTTCAAAAATACTATGAACATTTATGAAGTTTATCACCGTACCCCATTCGCGGCAAAGCGAATAACAGACCATATTCTGCCTGCTTTCAGCTTATTGACGCATTAACGAAGGTAAATGCCCACCTTTCAATCAAATGTTTGAATATTCTCTTTATTTCAGGTTGTTCGTACAAAAAAAAGGCTCCCTATATGCCTTTTCGGCAGGAGCCTTTTTGGGTTGGTTTACGCAACATTTTCAATATGTTGCTGTATCCATCATTTTGTTTTACAAAGACTTCCAGAGAATACACGTCATGCTACGATTTTAACTGCGTTCAATCTGTTCCAGTTGTACAGACAAGCTCGACCATTGCTCGGCCGGAATTCCACTCTCCAGCGTATCTTGAATTCCGCTCACCGCCTCGTCCAGACGTTCTTCCAACTGACGGGATTGGTGCTGCAATGATTGACGAAGCTGGTTGTCATAAAACTGAATCAGCTTGTCTTGTGCAGCAGGAAGAACTTCAATGATCATCTGTTTGAGGACAGGATCCAGTGCCTCTTGTAACCGCTGACGTCCATCCCCTTCGAAGAACTGCTTCGGATTACGGAAATAATTCAAATAGTTCTTCCACCCGGACGGTTCTTCCAAACGGACTTCTTCGAGCACAGGTGTACTCCAATGTTCGTTCAATGGCAAAGATACATCCATGCCCCCAGATAACTGTCTCACCTCGTCTATACATTCCGTAACTTGCTTCATCAGCCAGGTCTGACCAGCCTGTTCGAGTCTGAGGGTTGTGGCGAGCAGTTCCTGCTCCAGTTCAATTGCAATCATGCGCAAAAGCTCACGTCCACAGGCTGCAAAAGCTGCCTTCAGATTCCCCCGATCCTCCCGAAGCACGGATGGATGGAATGCTTCTGCCATGAATAGACCAAGGCGATAGGCAAGTCGCTGACGCACATGGAAGAGCAATTCTGCTGTTTCCTGTGACAATTCTTCCTTCATGGATCGCTCTGCAAGCCGCTGTATGCGCTGGCGTGACTGTCCCTGAATGGTCCCAAGTTCATCCCGCCGCTGCTGCAATGCTTCTTCGCCCTGAGCCGCATCCTCCGCACGCTTCTTCAGTCGCTGAATGACGCGTGCCATCTCTTCGGAAGCACCACCGATGGCAAGATCGGCTAATTCTCTGCCTGCAAATTGATTGAACTCTTCCTCAAACCGGATAAAACCGGATTGCTCAAGCAGCTTCGAATCCCCAGCCATCTTGCCTTCCATCGCCAGTATACTGGATACCGGGAAGAGTCGTGGTGCCCGAATTCCGTTACTGCGCAGTTGAGTGCTCACATGATCGAGAACCTGCTCCAGTTCTTCCTCGGAGGAAGACAGGTCACTGGCATTCACAACAAAGAACATCTGATCCATGGCAGAACTATCCTTGACACGTCCCAACTGGTTCAGGAACTGGCGATCTCCTTGTGAGAAAGCATGGTTGTAATACGTTACGAAAATGAGTGCATCTGCATTCTTCATATAATTGAAGGTCACACCCGTATGACGAGCATTCACGGAGTCTGCTCCTGGTGTGTCCACCAATACAATACCTTGCTCAGTTACATCGCAGCTGTAGTAGAGATCGATACTGTCTACAAAACAGGACTTCTTCTCGTTTGCGACAAAGTTACGGTAACCCTCCAGATCAACCAACACATCCTGACCTAACTGGTCCGCTGTCTCTTCCCAGCCGGATGCTGCTGCCTGCAAAAAGCTGTAATGCGGGCGCCCCGCGGGATGGACATCCTGTGGCGATAGGGAACGTACTCGCTTCTGCCACTCGGTTCCAGGCTCCCCCAATCCGAGCAATCGGAAGGAATAACCGAGGTCTTCCTGGAAGGCAGCCCGGGTCTTCATGCGGACCCGGGCTGTTCCATGTTCCGCGCCCCCGGCAGGAGCCATGATCCGGTTAATCGCCGCTGTCGTTGGATGCGGCGAGACGGGTAGTACGGCTTCGCCCAGCAACGCGTTGGCGAAGGAGGATTTGCCGGCGCTGAATGCTCCGAACAGCGCCAGAGTGAACGTGCCGCCCGCAAGCGAAGCCGCGCGTGCACGCAGATCCCGTACCGCCGACCCCATGGCGGGGTACGGCTCCACCAGCGCAGCAGCGGCTTCGAGCCGTGCCGCTGCTGCGTCCAGGCGTCGGCGGCGCTGTGCGCCAGCCGCCGACGATGGCCCAGGCACCCCCGCTGCAGCTGTGCGCTGCGTCGGCGGTGCCTCTTGCGTCTGTGGCTGCGCAGCCACAGACGCTGACGTGCCCGCATGCGGACCGGGAGCTTCGCTCGGTCCAGGCACCGCGGGCACGTGCGGGCCCTTCACCTCCGGCAATAGCCCGGAGGGAAGGGGGCCCGCATGCGGCAGCAGGCTGCGCAGCCCTGCTGCCTCTGCGGCGGCGCTGCGCTGGAGCGCCGTGTAGCGCGCCGCCGCCGCGGATTGCGCCAGCAGCGCTGCGCGGCTGGCGTCCAGCGCCTGGAGCGCAGCTTCGCCTTGCGCAGCCAGCACTTCCAGCATGCGGTCGGCCAGCATCATGGCCGCCCTGCGATAGCGGGCCTCGATCTCGCCCCGCAGATCTTTGCTGAATTGAATCACATACTCTGGAGAGACTTCCGCACTGGCACTGCGTTTCATCTCCAATAGTGCTTCATCTACAGCAGGCAGTTCCGTATTGAGCGTCTGCTCCCACTCCGCACCCCATAGCTGATGGGATTCACCCAGTTGCCTAAGCATCGTACGAATATGTACTTCCACTTGTCCGGAAACCTGATCCTGTAATAGTCGTACCAGCTCAGATGAACGACGCTGTTTCTCCTGCTCGGTTTTGCCGCCTGAGAATAATAAGCCTACCCTGAAGCCCGGTTTACGGCTCTCCAAATAGGCGGCAGCCGACGTACGAATATCCGCAGGAGTCAGATTCGCGTTCGCCAGAAGGGGTTCCAGCTCTGCCCTGAACTTCTCACGCACTCGCGAAGGTCCGGTACGAATATCTGCTGCTTGTTGATCGAGAAGCTCCAGTTCTCGTTCCAAGCGTTCAATCCCTTCCTTGCCACCGATCTCATCCAGGAGGGAATTCTCTTCATCCTCGCGTTTCTCCGCTTGTCTCGTCAGGTGTTGCTCCGTTACATGATTGGCCGAACTTGCCAAACTGTGTTTAATTAACGCTTCCTTCTCTTGCATCATGTGTCCAATGAGTTCCGGAAGCAAATCCCACTGGTTGTAGCGATGCTCCTTATCGCGGAGGGAAGTAAATAACAGTCCGTCATATCTGACTTCCCAGGCCGCAAATATAGCTTCCACACCTTCGGAGTATTGGTCAAAAGAAAGCTCCCGCTCCCGATGCTTGTCGATCTGGTTCACGATCAGAAACAGCGGTTTGCCCCAATCTGACAGACTCTTGGCAAATGAAAGGTTTGTCTCGGACTGAACATGATTATAGTCCATGACATAGAACACCACATCAGCCAGATGGAGCGCGGAATGGGTCGCGAGACTGTGCCCCCGATCTGTTGAATCCACACCTGGTGTATCCAGCAGAACAGCATCATCTTTCAGCAGCGGGATATCATCCCATACCTCAATCGAGCTGTAAGCTCCACCATTTTTGCAATACGCCTCCAATTCCTCTGGAGAAACTTCAAGGGTTTCTGTTCCATTGTCAGCGCTTACGTTTGCAGATGTATAAATAAGTGCTCTCGGTTTACCATTACGTATGGATACCACATTCGCACTTGTTGGCACGGGGCTTGAAGGCAACACCCGCTTACCGCACAAACTGTTGATTAGACTCGATTTGCCTGCAGAGAAGTGACCACAGAACGCAATCGTCAGATGTTTCATTTCCGCCTTGCTGATTAAATCCGTTAAAGCCTTTACAGCCGTATGGTCCCCTGTCTGCTCCATCGCTTCACGCAGCGGAAGCAGAGGTTTGGCCATTTCTTTTGGGTAATCTGCTGTTCTGGACATGACTGGCCTTCCCCCTGGCTCCTCTAATTTGACATCCGTTTCGACGTCTATCTCTTTTACAACATTTATTTTAACATTATCAAGTTTGAATTTGAACGGTTGGAATTGAATATACATGACACTACCCAGTAAATATAAGAAAAGCTTCCAATCGAAGCACTATCGATATGATGAACCATTCATGGTTTAGCGATTTCTTTTCTTGCGATTAACGAATCTTTCAGCGCTCCACTTTAAGCGTATAGATTCTAAAATCTAAAAAAAAATAAAACCGAAACAAGTCGGTTTTATCTGTATTACGTTCTATAATCAGCAATCAGTCAAATGTCTGTTGCATTAAAGGCCGACGCAATCACCTTAACCAAGACGATCCACATGGCATTAACGCAACAAGACCACTGGCGTGATCACTTCTTAAGAAACTGCGTTCTCCATGGAAGGCAGCAAGATTTCAAATACTTGTCCATGTTGCAGAATTGTAATGTCTCTGCCTTTGTCTCTCATGACAACAACTTCTGGTTTTACGGACATACGCTCCAGATAATGTTCAGGCACGTCGCCAGAATGGCTTACTGTGATGCCTTCTACTTCTTTTTCTTCATTTTCAGCCATTTCCTGTTCAACGATCTGTTCAAAAATATCGGAGAAGGCCTCAAAATTGTCAGTGTACACGGAAATGCATTTCATGATTATTCATCCTTTTCTGCTCATTAATTTATTTTCGTTTTCGGGTGGTGACACGTTCCTTATCTTTCCTGATTTGGGACGTTTTCATACGTTTTTTCCCTTCCCTGCATATGTCCAGCAATGGACAGATATGACACGCAGGGTTCTGTGCCTTGCAATGGTAGCGTCCAAAAAATATAAACCGGTGGTGAGTTAAAGTCCACTCATCCCGGGGTACGCGCTTCATTAGTTTCTTCTCGACTTCAAGTACGGAGTCATCCCAACCTGCAAGGGCCAGCCGCTTGGATACTCGTTCTACATGAGTATCTACCGCAATTGCCGGTACTCCAAATGCATTGGAAACAACTACATTCGCGGTTTTCCGCCCGACACCTGGTAGCGTCACAAGCTGATCATGTTCCTGCGGTACATCGCCGCCATACTGCTCTATTAAAATTCGGCTCATGTTCTGAATATGCTTGGCCTTGTTCCGATACAAACCAATACGCCGAATATCCTGTTCCAGCTCTTCGAGAGGAACCGCCAGATAATCTGCTGGGCTTCTGTATTTTTGGAACAAATCTGCAGTTACCTTGTTCACCGTTTCATCGGTGCACTGTGCAGACAAAAGGACAGCTACCGTCAATTCAAATGCATTGCTGTGATTTAATTCGCAATGTGCATCAGGAAACATTGCTTCCATAGTTTCGAGTATATGTCTAACCGTCGCTGCATTCATGAAGAGCTACCTCCCACAAAATGACTCCATTCTGCGGAGCCTTACTTCGAAGCTTCATCCAAGTGCTTTGCGGGGACCCCAAAAAGCTTGCAAAAAAAACGTCTTGATGCGGGAAAGATCCCGTATCAAGACGGTCATTCTTTTGATCCTCGAAAAGAAACGATTACTGTTTTTGAATCTCCAGAATAACATTGTTCAGGAGATACAATACAATATTATCATTATCTCTGAGAGATTGCACGCTTAAAGTATTGTCACCCTGGTGAACAAATACACTTGATCCGAGTGCAAAACGATAGTTTGTGTCTGTTGTCGTTTCCCGTTTAACCAGAATCTGGTTGCCAACGCCATCATAAGACCAGAATTGTTTGCTCATGACAGTCAGCACTCTGAAACGTGTAGAATTATCCGTATCTTTTGTCATTTCGACACGATCTCCGACCGTAAGACTCGTCAGTGAAGTTAAGGTTGAGCCGGATTTTACGACTTTAACCGAACCGCTAACAGGCACAGTTTCAGTCTGACCGTTAAACTGCTTGAGTGTTACGGATGAAGCATCCACCGCTGTAACTTCAGCCAACGTGCGCTTGACGACTTGAACCGCTTTTGGCGTAGCTCCTTCAAACGTTACATTAATCAGGTTGCCTGCTGTCAGTTGTGAAGGCGTGATCGTCTGACCACTCTCTCCTGTCAATACCGCTTGATCCACGTAGAACTGACTTGTCAACAAATCGGATTTCACTCGAATACGACCATTCGCTTCCAAGGCAACGACTTCGAATTGAGCCACAGTGTTCAGTGCAACCTTCTGCACCACATCCTGATTCGCTCCAAGCGTTACGGTAACTTTGTCACCAATCTTCAAATCTCCCAGACTTGCGCCCGATTTATTATAGATCTCAACCGTAGGAGCGGTAGTATAAGGCACTGTAATCGTCTGATTACCAGACAACAAACTGATTTTTCTGCCCGATGTGTCAATGTTGCTAATCGTACCTTCGTACTTGTAAATCACTTTAACGGACAACGCACGTGTTCCCACATAGGCCAGATCCAATTTGCGACCATCATTTAAAATCGACTCCAGACCAGCGAGTGTAGGTTTGGTCGTATTGTAGTCCAATTTGGTTTTTTCGTCCAATGTAAATACAAACGGTTTTTTGTTGTTGTCCAGTACGGTAAGTACCTTTGTTTTGCTGTTGTAAGATACAACCGTTACTCCGTTCATAGGTTCCATTTGACGTCCAATCACCTGAATACGCGTTACCTGATCGTCAGAGTTCAATGACAGCTCCACCTGATCTCCGTTCGTTGCATCTGTAATTAGATCATTTAGTGTCGCATCCTGAATACCATTAATAATAACTTCCGGTTTTTCAGTCAGCAGTTTCGCCTCAAGGGAACCCCCTTCACGTTTGAACGTTAACGTGGACTGGTTGCCACCGATCTCAACCAATGTTCCGCGCACCGATTGCTCCACACCTTGAGACAATGCGATTGTTTGCAAAATACTGTCCTTTACGGTGTATTTCACGGCACTGCCAGCTTTGAGATCAGCCACTGACAGAATACGGTTTTGATATGTGACAAGCAGATTGTCATTGTATGCAAACTGCTCTGTAGCACCCGCTGCATTGACAAGTTTGATTGTTTTGCCAGAAGTGGATACTTCAGCAATTACACCATTGTCACTCTTGTTAACAATGCCGGATTTCACACGAATAGCAACTGTTTTTTTGTCAGCCGAGAACGTCTCACGCTGTATTTCAATGATGCTATCAGCTGTAATATCGGACAGTTTGATTGTATTACCATTCTGATCAATGAATGCAGTTGCCTCATCATAACTGTACGTTTCGTAATTTTCGCCCACAAAGATACCAATCTTGTTACCAGACAATGAACGCGCAAAAGTACCTTCAACGCTTTCCACCTGCGGTGTAGCATCAACGACTTCCACATAAGAAGCCCCACCTGCCGAACCTACAACCATAACTTTAGTATATAGCTTCACATCTGTGGATGAAGCACGGGTTTCACTGTCTTTCGTAAAGTAAGGCGTACTGCTGTTCACTGCGAAGTTAACGGCTTTACCGTCCACAACCAGCGTGATCTGCCCATCTTTCAATCCAGTCACATAACCCGTGGATGTGTTCGGATACGTTGTATCCGTTAACGATTCGCCACGACTGAAGAAGGTAGCGAGTTGAGCACGGGTTACGGAACCGGTTGGATTGAATTTGTTGCCTTCCACACCTTTGGCCAGATCCAGGCTAACAGCCAGATTGACATAACCTTTACCACTTTCGGAGATACTTGCATTATCAGCAAATCCGGTAGATTGATTGTTTTGTGCCTTGGCTTCAGCATCCTTGTCCAATGAACGGATTAACAATTTCGTAATCCATTCCCGTGAAGCCGGTTTTTGACCCCAGGATGTCTTCGATACATCCACAGTTGATTCTTCCGTCTTGTCAATCAGTCCCAGTTGAAGTGCCAGCGCGACATATGGCTTGAAATAATTTCCCACTTCCATGTTTGTCGGTAATGCCGCAGCCGTGTCGGTATTCAACTGGCCCTCTTGATTCATAAAACGGATTGCCATCGTTACAGCTTCTTGCTGAGTTACCGCGTCTCCTGGACGGAACAAGCCGTTATTACCGAGGAGAATACCTTGATATGCCAGTTTGTACACATGTTTCTCAGCCCAGTATCCGACCTTGATGTCACTGAACAAACCAGTTGGTGCAGCCGTATTCGTTATTTTAGCAGTCTGACCCTGCCCCGTTTCTGTTGATTCTGCTGCCATGGCAGCTCCACCGGCGCTAAGGGCCATCATGCCTGCAAGCACGGCTGATACTACTTTTTTAGAGTGTGATGTATGGTTATATTTAAAAGTCACCTATGATTCCCCTCTCTCATATAAAACGACCTATATTCCGTGAATTCACGGTACGACAGCATCTTGTACAGCCTATTCGGATCTTGTCATTGGATGTTCAAGATCCACATGGCCCATCAGACTCTCGGACTGTTGACCGTCTACCAGTAAATCAAGTGATTTAACTTCATCAAACTGGAAGAATGTTTGTTTCAAAGCATCCAGCGCATAGGATTCTCCACCTGCACCCAGACGTGCCGTATCTGGCATATGAATATCCAGCGTAAGGGCCCCATCTTTGAACTGCACAGATTTCAATTCAATCTCTTTCGCCCACAGTGGAACTAGTTTATCGTCTTTGCTCTGTTGCAATGATTCAAAGGCAGCCTTATACTTGGCATCCTCCGATGCATATGAAATCTCTGCCGAAGCTTTGTGCAACTCCAGTTCTTCTTCATCCGTATAGAATACAGTGATCGTTTTCTTTTCATTGCCTTCGGAAGTTGCTGGCGTCTCCGTGGACGTTCCGCTAGGCGGAGTAGTCGTTTCCTCTGAGCTTCCTTCCGTGGATTCTGTAGGTGTTGTGTTCTCTTCAGGATCAGCAGTTACCGGTTCGGTAATTGTTTCGCCTTCAACTTCGGTCATATTGGTTTCGGTTTCGGTTTCGGTTCCTGAGCCTTGCGTCTGATTCGGAGCAGCTGTTGGCTTGCTTCCACATCCAGCAGCAACTGCCATAACCGTGACCAGCAAGGCTGCAATCCATATTTTCTTGTTCATTCTAACTCCGCCTCCTCAACATAAGGGCTTGTCCCTTATTGAATTCCCAGGTACTCCTTGATTCCTGCAACAATCCCTTTGGCAACGCTGTTCTGGAAACTCTCCGTGAACAAGGCTGCTTCGTCACTCTTGTTGCTAAGGAATCCACCTTCCAGCAGAACTGCTGGCATTGTCGTTTCACGGGTTACGTGGAGACTTGCCGTTTTCACTCCACGATCTTTCAGTCCGGAAGACTGCAAAAGATACTTGTGCATTACAGTGGCAAGTGCTTTGCTGTTGGAGCGTGTATAGAATGTCTCTACACCGTTCGCAGCAGCTGGGCCACTGTTAGCATGAATGGAGATAAAGATATCCGCTTTTATGTCTTGTGCAATCTTCACACGTTCTTTTAATGCCAAAAATGTATCATCACTGCGCGTTAACACAACGTCAATTTTGGATTCTTTTTTCAACAAGGCTTCTACTTTCAGAGCTATTGCCAGATTGAAGTCCTTTTCACGTTTGCCTGTTACACCGATTGCCCCAGGATCCTGATCTCCGTGACCTGCATCAATAACGACAACTTTTTTGCCATTATCACCAACTGGAGGAGCAGGCGTACCACTTTGATTGTTGAGGTCAATCATGATCAGTCCGGAATCATTTTGCACACTGTACCCTTTTGAACTCGACAGATCGATCACAAAACGAAGTGTGGATGGACTGTTGCTGTATAACGAGTAACGAATCTTAGACACATCCGGATAGCCGCTAACGACGAGTTGTCCATTCTGGTTGCTGTCTAAAGCCTGTCCTTCACTGAATGAATCAGCAAATGCGGTATTCGGCAAGTCTATAACGATTCGATCTGGTCCTGTCATCGTGAAGACGTTCGGCTTCGTACTTCCGCTTGTTGCAATCATGAAGCGGTTGTCGCTGAAGCTGATGCCGTTCACCAGTACAAGACCTTCCTGATCCGATCCTCCGCCTTCATTGCCAGAGTTCGGAGGTGTGGTTGTCCCGTTTCCGGAACCTGAATTCTGGGTAACTAATGTTACCGTCTTCGTGGTATTGTTCCAACCCACCTTAAGACCCATTTCCTCACCAATAAATCGGAGAGGTACGAGCGTAGTACCATTTTTCACGAGTGGCGGGGCATCCAGGTTTACGTTACTGCCGTTCACCGTTGCCGTCTTCTGTCCAACAATCATCTGCATGGCAGTGTTGTCTTTGCTAATAGTCACCGTTTGCGTTTGTTGCTTCCACTCCACGCTATATCCAAGATTTTCAGACACAACCCGGATCGGAACCATCACCTTGCTGTTGATAATTTCCGCTTTTGTATCCGATGGCTGTACGATTTCTTTTCCGTCTAGGATAATTTTCGTGTCTGTTGCTGCGTGACTATAGCCCGGGAATACGAGCCCAAAGACAAATAACAGTACCAAAAAACCGAACTTCTTCATCCTTCACCCCTACCATTCTCATATTTTTTTGCCGCATGTTGTCATTTTCCAACTCCGACTGACCGCTTGGGCATTACCAGACACCTATTAGACGCCCCTCGCGCTCAAAAGTTGCGAATATATTCCAACATAACAGAAAAAAAACGTTGTCAGATCAAGCTTTTTTTTACATTTTAATGTCTTCTTTTTTCCTTATTTATCAAGTATACATCTCTAAACAACGTACTACCCTAACCTTCATATTTGCGCACAATTCAATTTACAGTCCCAAAAATTCAACAATTCCGTCCACAATTGCCTGTGCACATTTGTCCTGGTATTCTTCCGTGAGCATAACTGCTTCATCGGTAGGGTTACTTAAAAAACCAAGTTCAAGTAACACAGCAGGCATGGTTGTTTCACGCGTCACATGCAGACTAGCCGTTTTAACCCCACGATCCTTGAGTCCTGTTACCGGCAATACATATTTGTGAAGAGTGTCAGCCAAAGTTTTACTTTCTTTACGACTGTAGAGCGTTTCAATGCCGTTTGGTACCGGTGTAGTGAATTTGTTTCCATGAATGGATACAAAAACATCTGCCTGATTCAATCCAGCAATATCCACACGCTGTTTGAGCGAAAGTTCTGTATCATCCTGGCGTGTAATGACTGTTTGAATATTTGGGTATTTTTGAAGGATTGCCTGTACCTTCAGTCCTACAGCCAGATTGAAATCCTTCTCATAAGCTCCTGACAAACTCACTGCACCAGATTGACGACCACCATGTCCCGGATCAATGACTACTGTCGTTTTCCCGTCATTCGTAGGTACTGTCGGTTGGCTTGTGGGTTCTCCACTCGTGGCTGTCAGATCAACGAGCAAGACATTGTTATCTCCAACAGACCATTTGGCTGTTGCCTTCTGACTTAGATCCAGAACGACACGCACGGTGGAAGGCGTCTTGCTGAACATGGCATATCGAACTTTGGACACCAGAGATGAATCCGTAACGAGAATCTGTCCGCTGCCATCCGGATTAGAGGCTTGTCCTTGAATAAATTCCTGAGAAAATGTCGCTGCAGGCAGATCAACAATAATACGGTCTGGCCCACCAATACTGGAAACTTTCGGGCTAATAGTACCGTTTGTCGCTACAATTAAGCGATCTCCGCTGAAGCTGATCCCTTGCAGTTCTGTCAAACCATCCGGGACAGGTGCCTCGACGGGGTCACTGTCACCTTCCGTTTCAACTACGGGAGGAATACTAAATAGGCTTACTGTCTTGGTTCCATTGTCCCAGCCAACACGCAGTCCCATGCCTTCCCCAACAAAGCGTAACGGAACAAGCGTAGTTCCCTGTTTGATCAGTGGAGGCGCATCCAAGTTCACCACGTTTCCATTCACTGTAGCTGCATCTTTGCCAGCCGTCATTTGGATCATGCTGTTTCCTTTTTGAACCTGGACAGACTGAGTTTCCTTCTCCCACTTCACCTTATAACCCAGGTTCTCGGATACAATTCGAATTGGAACCATGACCGTTTTCCCGATATTCTCTGCAGGTGCACCCGTCTGCTGGTTAATGGTTACACCGTCGAGTACAATCGAGGGAGTGGTGTCTGCATGGGCCATGACTGGGAATAAACATAGGAACAGAAGAAAAACGACTGCTGCCGACCATTTTTTCATACCTCATCCACCATTCTTTTTGTCTTTTGAACATCCGACCTGATTCTCTGCAGCGTAACATCAATGACAATATGTAACCTTCCATAATCTACTAATCAGTTTATCAGATATTGTCTGATCATCCGGTTACAACGTTGTCATATTTAGTCGGAAACAGAGTGGCAAAAAGGTTACTTTCTCCATTATTCCAGTTACCGAAATCATATGGAAATTACATTCCTCATCCATTTTTGCTATGCTGAGTTCAAATACTTGAATACAGGAGATTGAGACTTGATGCCTAAAATATTGATCGTGGATGATGAAGCAGATCTTCGAAAGCTACTGACTGATTATTTTGAAATTAACGGTTATTCCGTGATGACGGCCAAGGACAGCCGGGAAGCGCTGCGGAAAGTGGAAAAACAACCCGATCTCGTTTTGTTAGATATCAACATGCCTGAACAAAACGGCCTTCAATTATGTGAAAAAATTCGTAACTTCGTCTCTTGCCCGATCTTATTCTTAACGGCCCGTATCGAAGATACTGATAAAATAGCGGGATTTCGTGCCGGAGGCGATGACTATATCTTGAAACCTTTCAGCATTCGCGAGTTGGGGGCCAGGGTCGAAGCACATATACGCAGGGAACAGCGAATCCAGACTAAATCTTCAGTAAGGTTTAACGATGATTTGGTCATTGACTATACGGCCAGGGAGCTCTACTACCTGGATAAGCGAATTTCACTGCCCAAAAAAGAGTTTGATATTGTCGAATTGCTGTCCACGCATCCTGGTATGGTGTTTGGAAAGGAACGCATATACGAAAAGATTTGGGGTATAGACGAGCCAGGCGACAGTAACGTGATCGCAGAGCATATCCGGCGAATTCGCTACAAATTAAAGGAATACGGCTGTGATAACCAAATCGAGACCGTTTGGGGAGTAGGGTACAAATGGCCGAGTTCATGACTAGACTCCTGTTTTTAAAGCGATTATCCTTACTGCAATCTTTTATACTGTTGTGTGTGGTCACACTCATTGCCGTGCTGGCCATCATAACCATGGAGTTTGCTTGGGCGGAGATTCTACGGCTGCGTTTCGGAGAAACGGATTGGGTGCTGCCCTCCCTCGTCACGGCGGTTCTGCTGACCGTAGCGACTGGAATTGTCACCATGGCCGTTTTATTTTACAGATGGAAGCTAAAACGTCCGCTGGAGATATTAGAACGGGCTTCCGAGAACATTTCGGCCAACGATCTAGGCTTCCGCATTTCCTATGACAGCCAGGATGAGATGGGCGAGCTGATCGCGGTATTTGAAAACATGCGCTCACAATTGGAAAAAAACCTTGAGACGCTTTGGCGGTCGGTTGAAGAGCGCAAGCAGATCAATGCTATTTTTGCCCATGATCTGCGAACACCCCTGTCAGTGTTAAAAGGAAACGCCGAGCTTCTCGCCACCTATCTTCCCGAGAAGAAGTTGTCGGAAGAAAAGGTGCTGGACCTGATCCATACCATGAACCTTCACATTTTGCGTCTGGAGAGCTATGCAGAGGCCATGAACTCGATTCAGAGGCTGGAGGATGTCCCGTTGAACTTCCAGTCGATGGATACGATCTCATTGACGGCTTTGCTGGACGGCAGCGCTGAACAAATCGTGAAACAGTTTGGTATACGTTTTGTCTCTTCCGTGGAATATGATATTGCCTCAATACATGTAGATGCCTATCTCGTCATGCAGATTTTCGAGAATATGGTGGCTAATGGGGCGAGATACGCAGCCAGTCAAGTGAACGTCCACTATGACGTTCAGGAGGGCATGATGAAGATTACCGTCTCAGAGGACGGTCCTGGTTTCTCTGACGAAGCCCTGAGTAAGGCTATACTCCCTTTTTACCGAGGAGAAGTATGGGATGCGAGCGAACATCGCGGGCTGGGCCTTTACGTTTGCAAGGTGTTTTGCGAAAAACATGAAGGGAATCTCCAGATTACAAACGGTCCTAACGGAGGCGGAAGCGTGACGGCAAGTATTGGGACCCAAGTTGATAAATAGTTGAAAATGATCTGATAACATCTCCTTATCTTGAATTCAAGGAGTGTTATCATGCTAAAACTGAAAAAAAGAATGTATATCACAATTAGCTGCTTATTGTTATGTACCACGTGGGCAACCCCCTTATCCGCCAATGAAGCTAAAGACAAGACAGAAGTTCTGCAGAAAATCGACGAATATATGAACCGGAGCATGAAGGCCAATCACATTAAGGCTGCTTCACTGGCAATTGCCAATAACGATGAGGTCTTTTACGCAAAAGGCTATGGGACATTCGCGGATGGCCAGAAGGTTACGGGCCATACCCCTTTTCCCATTGCTTCACTAAGCAAGTCCTTTACTGCATTGGCCGTTCTGCAGCTGGTGGACAAGAGTCGGATCGACTTGGATGCTACTTACGCTTCCTATTTTCCAGAGCTTTCTCCACAGGATCCCCGCGTTCTTGACATCACGGTCCGTCATTTACTGAATCAGACCAGTGGTCTCAATGACAAGATAAAGCCCGATATGACAAAGACTCCGCAATTCCAATCGCTGGCTGAGGCGAACCAATTATTAAACACGGTTCAACTTGCCCATATCCCCGGAACAACCTACAGCTATCATAATCCCAATTACGCGCTGCTGGCGAACCTCGTGGAAAGCGTTAGCGGAGAGCGCTTTTCGGATTACCTGAAAGAACATATTTTTGAACCGCTAGGAATGAATCATACCTTCAGTGTCAGCACGACGCAGCAATTCTATGAGAATAATACTATTCCGCTAGGTCATTACTTGAGTTTGGGACGCTCTATAGGTCAATCCGAACCGCTTTGGTTCATTGAGGGCCCCGCCGGCATCGTTTCAACCGCAGAAGACATGTCCCTATGGATGCTTTCCCAATATCACGGCCGCCTCGTTTCCCCTGTGTTGATGAAACAATACCATGCCGCAGGAGCTATCGGTCCGTACGGCATAGGCTGGCTGGCAAACCAAGATGGGTCTAGCGGTCGAACGATCTCCCACAGCGGCATTTTCTGGACCTATAAGTCAGAAGAACTGGTTTATTTGAACGAGCAAATGGGCATAGCCGTAATGTTTAATTCTGGTATAAACGCTTATGTGAATTACTCGGCATTTATTGATGGAATAGCGGATATTATGAGGGGGCTTGAACCCCACACCTCTTTTGTAAACGGTCGGAATATGGAAACGATCATGATTGCGCTGATCATCGCTACGCTTGTATGGGGTATATACGCCTATTTTCGCATAAGTCGGAACAACCAACGCCTAACGATCAGCAAATTGATTCTGATCACGGTCGGTAGACTGATCCCGGTTCTAATTCTCTTGTCTCTGTCCCCATTGGTTACGTTTATCGGCGGAGGACGTGTGCTGCCTTGGTTCGGCATCTGGACTACCCTGTCATCTCCAATCATATGGCTTATGATATGGTCACTTGTGAATTTCGTGCATTTGGCTTGTTATATCTATGTCTATTTTCAGAATACAAAAAACGACCATTTGAAGTTACCTCAGTAATCGATTTTTAGATTCCTCTATTTAGTCGGCTGTTATTGTATCTGTTGAAGTATTCGGCCAAGAAGAATCAGGAGTTCTATGTATAGCTGACTTATTAAGCTAATTTAGCTTCTGAAACTACAAAAAACTTCTGTCTCACTGATCGGAACAAGGTTCCTTTCGGAGGCAGAAGCTTTTTGTTATAGGATACTTTAGAGATTAACCGAACAGTTTTGCCGCGTGGCGTTGTTCATATGCAGCAATCTCATCATCATGTTGAAGGGTGAGACCGATGTCGTCCAATCCTTGCAACAGGAATTGACGACGGTGCTCATCCAGATCAAAATCGATATGCAGTCCGTATGCATCAGTAATCGTTTTGTTTTCCAGACTCACATTCATCTCGTAGCCTTCATGTGTTGCTGTACGCTGGAACAGGTCCTCAACCTGCTCTTCCGACAGCCTGATGGGCAAGATTCCGTTCTTAAAGCAGTTATTATAGAAGATATCCGCAAACGATGGTGCGATGACACAACGGAATCCATAGTCCATAATCGCCCATGGCGCATGCTCACGGGAAGATCCGCAGCCAAAGTTGGCACGCGAGATCAGGATGGATGCTCCCTCGTAACGAGGTTTGTTCATTTCGAAGGAAGCAATGTTGTTCCCCTCTTCATCAAAACGCCATTCATAGAACAAAAATTGTCCAAATCCTGTACGCTCAATCCGTTTCAGAAACTGTTTCGGAATGATTGCATCTGTATCTACATTGACCCGGTCTACCGGTGCAACGATGCCTTGTAATGTTTTGAATTCTTCCATATTAAACGTTCTCCCTTCTGTCCGTTATTGGTTAGATCGCTGCTTCCGTTTTGAAATTCCAGTCCCGTACGTCCACAAAGTGGCCCTTAACTGCTGCTGCCGCTGCCATTGCCGGAGACACCAGATGCGTACGTCCTCCGCGTCCTTGACGTCCTTCAAAGTTACGGTTGGAAGTCGAAGCACAACGTTGTCCTGGCTTCAATACATCCGGGTTCATCGCCAGACACATGCTGCATCCCGCATCACGCCATTCAAATCCGGCTTCCGTGAAGATTTTATCCAAACCTTCTTGTTCTGCTTGGATTTTAACTCGTCCTGAGCCTGGTACAACAATTGCTGTAACCCGACTGGATACCGTGTGACCTTTAGCCACTTGTGCTGCTGCACGCAGATCTTCGATCCGTCCATTGGTGCAAGAACCGATAAATACATAGTCAATTGGAATCTCGGCGATTGGTGTTCCCGGTTCAAGTCCCATATATTCAAGTGCTTTTTCAGCCGCTTTGCGTTCGTTTTCTGTAGGCAATTCAGCCGGAACAGGAACTTTCGAAGAAATGTCGGTTCCCATGCCAGGGCTTGTTCCCCAAGTTACTTGCGGAATCAATGTTTCCACATCGATTTCAACCACATGGTCGAACTCGGCACCTTCATCGGTTACAAGCTGTTTCCAACCTGCTACAGCTTCATCGAATTTGGCATCCGCTGGTACGTATTCACGTCCACGCAGATATTCGAATGTTGTTTCATCCGGAGCGATCAATCCTGCTCTTGCTCCACCTTCGATGGACATGTTGCAGACCGTCATACGCTCTTCCATGCTCAACTCACGGATGGATTCGCCTGTGTACTCAATAACATAACCTGTTGCAAAGTCTGTACCGTATTTGGCAATAACTGCGAGGATCATGTCCTTCGCGGTTACACCCGGGTTACGTTTGCCGACAAAACGAACTTCCATTGTTTTGGCTTTCGCTTGTTGCAAACATTGGGTTGCCATAACGTGCTCAACTTCACTTGTTCCGATTCCGAATGCCAGTGCACCAAACGCACCGTGTGTGGACGTATGACTGTCACCACATACAATCGTTTTGCCTGGGTGAGTCAGACCGAGTTCAGGTCCCATAACGTGCACAACGCCTTGATCAATTGTGTCCAGATCATACAATTTCACGCCGAAATCACGGCAGTTTTGCGAAAGTGTATCAATTTGTTGCTTGGAGATTGGGTCTGTAATGTTGAAACGATCTTTTGTTGGAACGTTGTGGTCCATTGTCGCAAATGTCAGCTCAGGGCGACGAACTTTACGCCCACTCAGACGAAGTCCTTCAAATGCCTGCGGAGAAGTTACTTCGTGCACCAGATGCAGATCGATATACAGAATGCTCGGTTTGCCTTCTTCTTGATGAATTACGTGATTTTCCCAAATTTTCTCAAACATCGTTTTTTTACTCATCATTTTCACCTCATCATAAGTTCGGTCCTTGGAAGAGCCTCGTGTTTCTTCTAAAAAGTGAAGCTCTTGAATGACATAAATATATCACCCTGTCCTTCATTGTTCCAAGATATAATATCTATAGATGTAATAGGTTTAACCTATAATGAGGGAAAAGCAAATAAACCACTGCTCATAGCAGAGGTTTCAGTTGATAACAATTATCATTATCATATAAAGTCTATACTACGTTCCCGCTTCTTCGCTGTCAATGCTTTTATCTAAAACAGGAAAAAACAGCCCTGAATCCAGAGCTGCTTTCCCACTTCCTCATTAGACTCATTAGATGATCCATTCCAGTCAACACGTCTTATGGAGTGCTTGTCCTACTCGCGTATTACAAGCCATTATTCGCAATCACATCTTTGTACCAATGGAAACTCTTCTTGCGTTTTCTCTCCAGTGTTCCATTGCCGTCATTATCCTGATCTACATAAATAAAGCCATATCGTTTCTCCATCTCTGAAGAAGAATAACTGATCAGATCAATCACTCCCCAACTGGTATAGCCCAACAGTTCAACACCGTCCAGAATCGCTTCATGCATTTGTTCAATGTGAGAACGGAAATAATCAATACGATAATTATCCTGAATGCTACCATCGGCTTCAATCGTATCTACAGCTCCAATCCCATTTTCAACGATAAACAAGGGCACCTCGTAACGGCTATACAGTTCATTCAATGAGATACGCAAACCTACCGGGTCAATCTGCCAGCCCCAATCATTGGTGTGGAGATACGGATTCTTCACCCCTCCAGTTGTATTGCCACTCACCTGTTCCAATCGGTCGCCATCCACACTCGAGACGAGGGACATATAATAACTGAATGAGATAAAGTCCACAGTGTGTACTTTCAGAATCTCCTCATCCCCCTCAAGCATATCCAGATGAATTCCTTTTTCGGTAAAAAATCTCTTTGTAAAGTACGGATACGCTCCGCGCACCTGTACATCCGTGAACATCAGATTGAATTGATTATCCCGGGAAGCAACGAGTACGTCTTCGGGATTACATGTATGAGCGTACGTCGTCAGTTTGGTAAGCATACATCCGATCCGGGAACCTGGAATGATCTCATGACAGTACTTCACTGCGAGCGCACTTGCTACAAATTGATGGTGTAACCCTTGGTATACCGCCTGCTCCACATTCTCAAAACGCTCTGGAACAATGCCACCACTGGTAAACGGATGACGAACAATGCTGTCAATTTCATTAAATGTAATCCAATATTTCACTTTGCCCTTATAACGGGTGAACACGGTTTTACAAAAGTGAACAAAATAATCGACGACTGTCCGATCCGTCCATCCACCGTGGTTATTCACCAGATACATCGGCATTTCATAATGAGACAACGTAATCAATGGTTCAATTCCTTGTTTCAGCATGCCATCAATAACACGGTCATAGAACTGCAAACCGGCTTCATTCGGCTCTGTTTCGTTACCATTTGGGAAAATTCGGGTCCACGCAATAGATAGGCGCAACGTTTTTAGACCCATCTCCCCAAACAAGGCCAGATCCTCCTCGTAACGGTGGTAGAAATCAATGCCTCTGCGTTTCGGATACTCTCTATCCGAGGTAGACTCCATCGCAGTCTTGATTTGTTCTTCATTGATTGCATTGTGTTTCTTATACTCACTCTTGGCCACACCTTTTCGATAGATAGCAATGTCGGCTGTTGACAGACCTTTGCCGTCCACATTCCAGGCTCCTTCCGCCTGATTGGCAGCTATTGCCCCTCCCCATAGAAAGTCTTCTGGAAACGTTCTTGTTGTATTGGTCATTGTGTATTCCTCCTTGGATTAACGCTGTGACTCTTTTCATTCTTGCTTAATTACGACTCATGACCCGATTGATATGAATAATCAAATACATCATCTCCTCATTGGAGATCGTATGTTCAAACCGGGCTTCAATATAATCCTTGATCAGAAGTACGCAGGCTTCTTCCTGCGGATATTTACTCGCGATCTGCTCAAAGAGCTCATGATCCTGCGTATTTAATGTTTTATGCTCAAAGAGCCGTTGAATGAAGAACTGCAAATGGGTCAAAAAGCGTGAATAGTTGATGCTGTGTGTATCCAGCTCCACGTGATAGTGAATTTTGATAATATTAAGTACATCCTTGACGGTGTTAGTCATCAACATGACCTGATTCATATTGTCATCATTCTGCTGGGCATTAACGAGATGAAAGGCGATATTGGCCGCTTCCTCTTCTGGCAGGGTGAGACCAAGCTCTTTTTGAATGAGAGACAGGCCGTGCAACCCGATACTGAACTCCTGTGGATAGAACTTTTTCACTTCCCACAGCATTCGGTTCTGGATCGTCATATTGTCCTTGAATCGCTTCATGGCCATATACAGGTGATCCGTTAATGCGACATAGAGATGATCACTCAGATGGCGGGACAATGTATGTTTGGCATGGGAGATGATTTCATCAGCCAGAATCAGATATTCTTTTGGCGTTTCCTTCATCAGGGCAGTGAGATCTGAGGAGATCGTTTCATTTTCAAGGACATAGATCTTCTCGATCTCATCCTCACTCACGACATCTCCCGGTTTGCTCTTGTAGCCGATGCCCTTTCCCATCACAATAATTTCCTTGTCATCCTCACCACGTCTGGCGAGAACAATGCTCGAATTCAGTATTTTTACGACTTCCATATCAGGCTGCCTGCCTTTCATTCATATTTCAGCGGGTTATAACACCGTAATTAATGGTTTCCCCGGTCCTGTTATCGATGCAGTTTCATTGCCCAACACCTCCAGATAATCCGATGAATTGGTCACAATTACAGGGGTCGTGGTGTCATAACCTGCGGCTTGTATTGCCTCAAGATCAAATTCGATCAGGAGCTGACCATGAGAGATCTGTTCTCCTTCGTTTACTTTTACATCAAAATGCTGGCCTTTCAGTTTCACCGTATCCAATCCGACATGAATCAGAAGTTCAACTCCCTCTACTGATCTCAGACCGATGGAATGTTTGGTACGAAACACCGTCTCAACGGTACCATCAAACGGGGCAAACACCTTTCCAACACTTGGCTGAATCGCCATACCTTGTCCCATGGCCTCTTGTGAGAAGGCTTCGTCCTTCACCTCTCTTAAAGGCAGCACTTTGCCTTCCAATGGAGCAAAAACGATCTTTTTCGATTTGATCCCTGTGGATGGCTGGATTTCAGATTCGCCTCTCGCTTTGATTGTGGGACTGCCTGCCATCGACACTGCTGTTGGAACAACATCCTGAAATCCAATGACATATACGGCGACAAACGCGACAATGGCAGAGATCAGCATGGTAATGATCGCATAGATAATATTCATATGATCTTCACTGATAAACATGGGCATGGAGGCAATCCCCGGACCCACGGCAGCATATGCTTTAAGATTCACAATACCTGCGAACAACCCAGCGACTCCGGCGCCGATCATGCAGGCAAACAGTGTTTTCTTGAGCCTTAAATGTACACCGTACAGAGCGGGTTCCGTGATACCGAATACACCTGAAATTCCTGCAGACAAAGCGACTTGTTTCAGCTTGATATCTTTGGTTTTGAATGACACCGCCAGTGCGCCTGCTCCCTGCGCCATATTGGATGCCAGCATCGCGACCAGCACCAGTGTCTCGTATCCAGGTGAAGCCAAGGCTGCAAAAATAATAGGATAAAATACTTTATGCATACCGAACATGACAATTAGAGGCATCAATATAGCCATAATGACAACGGTCAACCATCCAATCTTATCCTGAATCCAATAGATCAGGTTGGACATTCCCGTTCCGAGATACATCCCCAAAGGTCCAAGTACAATCAGAGCAACTGGAGCAACAATGAGAATAACAATCAACGGTTTAAGGAAAATCTTGACCGGCCCTGGTGAGATCTTGTCCGCGAACTTTTCAATGTAAGACATGAACCAGACCGTTAGAATAATCGGTACCACGGATGTCGCATATTGAACGGATGCAACAGGTATGCCAATAAAGGACACCGGATCTTCACCGCCAAGCAGACCAATCATATTCGGGTGTAACATGATGCCACCAAACAGAACGGCAACAAAGGGATTGGTTTTAAATCTATTTGCACTGGAATAGGCCAGTAGAATCGGAAGAAAGTAAAAGGCAGCATCAGACATGACACTCAAAACGGTATATGTCTGGCTCTCTTTGGACATCAAGCCGGTCACGGTCGCCAGTAGCAACAGTGCCTTAAGCATGCCCGAGGCAGCAATAGCTGGGATAATAGGTTGGAAAATGCCTGCAATGACACTGGCAAAGGTATTAAACAGACCTTTGGGGCTATAATCCGCTTTTTGTTTCTCCTGAATCTCGTTTGATTGCTGAGTATCCACCATCTTGGCAAGTTCATTGTAGACGTATGCAACGTCATTACCGATAATTATCTGATATTGTCCGCCGCTATTCACTGCGCCAATAACGCCATCGAGGCTCTTAATTTCTTGGGTCTTCGCCATATCCGGATTCTTCAGGGTAAGTCTGAGCCTGGTAGAGCAATGAATTAACGTGTTGATATTATCATTGCCACCGACTAGCTCCATAATCGATTGGGCTAATTGTTTGTGATTCATGGTGCACCTCCGCAATATTTCATGTAGGAAACAAAAAAAGACCTAAAAAGGGTAGGAAAAATAAATCTTCCCACCCAATCTAGGTCTTGCCTGCCGAACAGTAACACGCCATCGTTGGATGAACTGTTATTCAATTATATGAACAAAAAAGAATATGACATTTGAAATGTATCCGTGCTGAAGCTTAAAGCTGATACATATGAAAACGTTGATTTTGTTTTACCCGGGTAAGTGATTCTCTTAAGCGTTTTCAAAATCAGTATAACAACTTTTCTGATGTAGTGCAAGCGATTAAGCGAAATTAATGATTTCTTCATCTGTAGTGATATAATGGTGGCATAACGAAAGGAATGACCGATGACGATGGAATTCAGACAACTTCAATATACGCTGCAAATCGCGGCCGAGCGCAATTTCTCCCGGGCAGCAGAGAAGCTGCATATTGCCCAACCTTCATTAAGTCAGCAATTATCCAAATTGGAAAAAGAATTGGGAGTACTCCTTTTTCAGCGAAATACAAGTACGGTGGAGTTAACCCATGCCGGTGTTACGTTTGTCGAGCAAGCCCAAAAGATCGTAGATGCCATGGAGCTATTGCGTCAGGAAATGTCAGACATCTCCCAGCTTCGCAAAGGTAAAGTCGTAGTGGGCAGCATGCCGATCACGGGCTCACACTTGCTCCCACATGTGCTTCCAGCGTTCCAACAAGCTTATCCGGAGATTGAGGTTACCTTATTGGAAGACTCCGGGCTTACACTGGAGAAATTGACAGCAAGCGGCAAAGCTGATCTGAGTTTGCTATCTCTTCCTTTACAAGAGCCAAGCTTGTCTTATGTAACCATTGGAGAGGAACGGATTGATCTGGCGGTCCCCCCGAATCACCCTCTGGCACGCAGGGCAGATCCGGAACATCCGATTCCTGTGCGAATTGAAGAGCTTCGTGATGAACCCTTTGTTGTGTTGAAAAAAGGACAGGGTTTCCGCAAACTTACATTTGATCTCTGTGAGCAGGCCGGTTTTGATCCCCAAGTTGTGTTTGAGAGTACAAATATTGAAACCGTTCAGTCGCTGGTCGCCACAGGTATGGGCATTACACTGGTTCCACGCTTTATTGCCCGTGCACCGCGCAGTGAATTCGTGCCTGTGTATGTGCCACTTGCTGAGCCTACTCCAAGCAGAACACTTGTTGTAGCTTATCGTCAAGGAAGAGTACTGTCAAAAGCAGCCGAGGCCTTCATCCATACGTTTCAACAAACCGTTGCCGAACTGTCTAGAGGGGACTAATGAATTGTTCCTATGGATATGGAGGGCATATGGTACTGAACCAAAACAAAGGCTTGACCCCTATGGGCCAAGCCTTTGTTTTACTCGTTTCCCGCATCCGCAGGATAAAGTTCTTACTTTGCAATCACAGTAACTGGTTCCAGTACAATGTTGCTTGTTAAGTTGTTTAGCTTCGATGCTTATTTATAATGTTAACGTAGAAACGTACATAAGAAAACTTCATGTCTGGCGGTTTATTTTCGCAAATTACGATCGCTTGTCAGCCTGTTTTGCTGATTCATTACACGGCCTTCGTCCTGAACAGTTGAATCAGGGGGTGATAGCCCTCCTGCTCCATTCTCTAAGAATGCCCTTAAGTGATCTTCCCTTGTGTTATCCTGTTCCAGTCTCCTGAGCGTATCTTTCACATGGTTGTCCATTGATTGATCATCCTCCTTGGTGACGGGATAGTTATCATTACCCGCGTCCTGGATGAATAAACACTTCTACGAAAAATTTTATTCCGCTTTTTTATTTTTTGCCAAAATAAACGCCAGGTCTACGGTCCTCAAATACGGGAATACGGCCTCGAACCTCATCTACCAGGGAAGGACGAATGATTCCGGTCACGATCTCTTCCCCTTCGCCACCTTCAGCCACAATCTCACCCCAAGGATCAATGATGAGGGAATGCCCGAAAAATTCGGTCTCTCCCCCTTTACCCACACGGTTACAGGCGATTACATACATTTGATTCTCAATGGCTCGTGCTGTAAGCAAGGTACGCCAGTGGTGCAGACGAGGATTCGGCCATTCCGCAGGTACAATCAAGGCCTTGGCCCCGTTTAGAGCAAGTGTGCGGGCCAGTTCCGGAAACCGGATGTCGTAACAGATCGAAGCACCAGCTGTAAGACCGTTCTGCAATTCAAAAATTTCAGGTTCCGCACCAGGCTGTAGATATTTCTCTTCATCCATCAGGCGAAACAAATGTAATTTATCGTATCGTGTTACCTGTTTTCCTTCACGATTATAAGCGTACATTGTATTGTAGATCTGTCCATCCCGCTTCTCGGCGATTGAACCGCCCACGATGGAGATTTGATGTTTTTGAGCAAAAGCAGATAACCACTCCCGTGATTTCTGGCCTTCCGGGTCAGCGAGTTCATGAATTTGCGTCAGAGCGTAGCCCGTATTCCACATCTCAGGCAACACAGCCAGCCCCAGATCCGGATATTGTTCTACCGCACGTTCAAGCAACGACTGCATATGTTTATGATTGGCCTCAGGGTCTCCGAGCTGAATATCGCCCTGAATCAGGGCTACACGCATTTCCCCATGTTGTTGTTCTGTCATGACAAGCACTCCTCTGAACCGTAATACCTGCTATCATAGCTTGATCATCTTAAGGACTGCAACCCTGTTTCCGTTATAAACTTCTACATAACAACTCAGGGAGTAGGGTCAGCAATCGATGGATCGTGAGCGCATCACCCACATTCACCGATATTGCCCATAACAAATAATCGTGCACCCCGATGATCTGTAAATACAGATGCCGTTTCCCCTTCTTCAATCGCTGTATGGATCTTCGCCCATATCTGCTTCGTACGCTCCCCATCGGCATCCAAAGCCTTCATGTCGGTTCACCTTCATCTAATACTTTCTGAATTTCCGCAGTTGGCTTCAGCCCGTCTTTTCCATATAACAATAACAACTGGGGCAATCCTGCACCCGCCATGACAAACAGGCGATTCCCGGGATACACCCTGAATACCGAAGCGGTCTCCCCTTCTTTTAATCCGTTCGCAAGTAGATTTCCCTCTATACAGCTCGGGATTGGCGTGATAAATTAATGAGAACTATTTGCCATTTTTAATAACCGGAGTGATGAATATAATGACCCATTCAGACCATATAACTGCTCGTTCAGCCTTTACGATACCGACTTCTGATGTGATGGCACAGTTGCCAACGCAATTTTTTGCTACCCTTGTTCAAAATGTAAATCGCGAAATCGCAAGTGGTCAGGACGTGATTAATCTGGGTCAGGGGAACCCGGACACACCGACACCACCCCATATTGTGAAAACACTGCAAGAGTCGGCTGAAAATCCCCTCTACCACAAATACTCCCCTTTTAGAGGATACTCTTTCCTGAAGGAAGCTGTCGCCAAACGTTATAAGGAAGATTACAACGTTGATCTGGATCCCGAGACTGAAGTAGCGATTCTGTTCGGAGGCAAAACAGGATTGGTTCAGTTACCCCAGGTACTGCTTAACCCCGGAGACACCGTTCTCGTTCCAGATCCGGGATACCCGGATTACTGGTCTGGTGTTGCACTCGCCAAAGCAAACATGTCATTTATGCCTTTGCTGGAGTCCAACGCATTCCTGCCTGATTACGAAGCCGTTACTGCGGAAGATCGGGAGAAGGCCAAGCTGATGTTCCTGAACTATCCCAACAACCCAACGTCAGCGACGGCACCCCTTTCGTTCTACGAAGATACGGTTGAATTTGCCCTTCAAAATCAAATCGTAGTTGCCAGCGACTTTGCTTACGGTGCGATTGGATTCGACGGACATCGTCCAGTAAGTTTCCTGCAAGCTCCTGGTGCCAAAGAAGTGGGCATTGAGTTCTATACGTTATCCAAAACATATAATATGGCTGGATGGCGTGTTGGATTCGCACTTGGTAACGCAGAGATTGTCTCTAAAATCAATCTGCTTCAGGATCATATCTATGTCAGTCTTTTCGGTGGGATTCAAGCTGCGGCAACGGAAGCACTGACTGGCTCCCAGGAATGTGTTGCCTCGCTGGTTTCACGTTACGAATCCCGTCGCAATGCGTTCTATGACGCTCTATCCTCGATTGGCTGGCAAGCTTCGAAACCAGCAGGTTCATTCTTCAGTTGGTTGCCTGTACCTGCCGGTTATACCTCCGCTTCATTTGCAGACTTGTTACTGCGAGAAGCCAAGGTGGCCGTAGCTCCAGGTATTGGTTTTGGTTCGCATGGTGAAGGCTATGTGCGCGCAGGACTGCTAAGTGATGAAAACCGATTATGCGAAGCTGTGGAGCGGATTGGCAAGCTGAATTTATTCAAGTAATTTACAGGACCATAACCCCTTTGCATATGCCAAGTTTCCATGGTATGTTATAAGAAATATTGAACGAAACGTGATGACGGGACCAGTAAGAGAATATCAGTCGCGCCCAGAGAGTAAATTCCACCCTGCTGAAAGAATTTACCGCGACTCTTCTCTGAAACCTACCCCTGAGCGGCCTGTTACGTACAGGACAGTGCCTTCTGTTACAGGGCATGAAGCCGGATGATCTAATCATCAATAAAGGTGGTACCGCGGAAGTAACGAACTTTCGTCCTTTTTAACTAAAGGGCGGGAGTTTTTTTTGTACCCGCAAAAGCCTGCTCCAAGAAGCACTTATTAATCATGTTTAAGGAAGTGAAACCATGACTTCACGTATTGTAGTTAAGATTGGAAGCAGCTCGCTTACAACGGAAGAAGGCGGTCTGGATCGCAGTTCGATCACTTTTTTTGCCGGAGAAATTGCAGCATTGGCTGATCAGGGTCATGAAGTGCTCTTGGTCACCTCTGGAGCGGTAGCGGCCGGATTCCGGGAGATCGGCTACCCTCAGCGTCCCAAACTTCTGCATGAGAAACAAGCCGCAGCGGCCGTTGGGCAGGCATTACTGATGCAGGCATATCAACAGGCTTTTGCAGCGCACCGCGTTACTACGGCGCAAATTCTGTTAACCCGCACAGACTTTCACAGTCGTAAACGCATGGGTAATGCAGGCATGACCGTAGAAGAGTTGCTCAAACAGCGAGTGATTCCGATTTTCAATGAGAATGATACGGTATCGGTGGATGAATTGAAGTTTGGTGATAACGATCTGTTATCCGCGTTGGTTGCAAACCTGGTCAAGGCACAGCATCTGATCATTCTTACCGATACCAACGGGCTGTACACCGCAGATCCGCGGAAAGATCCGTCTGCCATGCGTTACGACCGTATCCCCGAGATAACGGCTGAGATCTACGCTTTTGCCGGTGGTTCAGGATCATCGGTTGGTACAGGTGGAATGCGATCCAAAGTCGATGCAGCCAAGGTTGCGACACGTGGAGGCGTACCTGTATTCGTCGGAAGTGTGAAAGTACCTGGAGATATGCAGCAGGCGGTTGATGGCACGGGCAAAGGAACGTACTTTGAGACACGACTCGCTTCGCTATCCCGTAAAAAGCAGTGGCTCGGGTTCATGTCTACTCCGCTGGGAACAGTTGTTGTGGATGATGGTGCTGAAGAAGCACTTGTCCATGGGGGCCACAGTCTTCTACCTGTAGGGGTCAAGCGAGTACTGGGAACATTCCATGCCGGAGACGTCGTAGAAGTCATTGGAATGGATGAAACCTTGCTAGGTCGCGGTATTGTCAATTATGATGATGACCAGCTTCGACTCATTGCCGGCCTTCCCAGTGGCGAAGTGATGAAACAACTCGCTAGCATCCACAGACTCGAAGTTATTCATAGAGACGAATGGATTACGTTAAAATAAAGATGAAGCTATATTAATTTAAAATTTTAACTTTATATATATGAGGAGGAATTAAGATGAGTGAAGTTAGAGAAAAAGCCAGCAAAGCCCAAGCCACGGTTCCACAACTGAACCGATTGAATACAGAACAGAAAAATACAGCCCTGCGTGTCATGGCAGATGCATTGATTACGCAGACGGATTCCATCATTACGGCAAATGCCGAAGATCTGGTACGAGGCAGAGAACAAGGTACACCGGAATCCATGCTGGATCGACTCGCCCTCAATAAGGAGCGCATTGCTGGCATTGCTGAAGGATTACGTCAGATTGCGGATCTGCCTGATCCAGTCGGTGAAGTGCTGGAGACATTCACTCGCCCTAACGGATTGCATGTTGAAAAACGGAGAGTGCCGATTGGTCTGATCGGTATCATCTACGAAGCTCGACCTAATGTAACCGTGGACGCAGCGGGATTATGTCTCAAAACAGGTAATGCAGTGCTTCTGCGCGGCGGCTCCTCTGCCCTGTCCTCCAACCGCAAAATTGTAGAGGTGCTGCATCAGGCATTGGCAACGACAGACATGCCTGCTGATGCGCTGCAACTCGTTGAGGATGCAGATCGTGCTTCCGTGGATGAAATGCTCAAATTGAACGGACTGCTGGACGTCATCATTCCACGCGGAGGGGCTTCACTCATTCGTAATGTGGTTGCTAATGCGACAGTACCTGTCATCGAAACTGGGGCAGGCATCTGCCATACCTACGTGGATGAGTCAGCCGATCCAGTCATGGCAGCCGAAATTGCCATCAATGCCAAGGCACAACGTCCATCGGTATGTAACTCCATGGAAACGTTACTGCTGCATGCCGCATACGCGGAAGAGCATCTGCCTGCTCTTGCCGAGCAATTCCGTGAGGCCAATGTGGTTTTGAAAGGTTGCGACACGGTGCGCCGTCTTGTCCCTTCCGCTCTTGAGGCAACCGAGGAAGACTATGCGACCGAGTACAACGACTATATTTTAAATATCCGTGTGGTCGAGAACCTGGACGAAGCGATGCAGCACATCGCACATTACGGAACCAAACATTCCGAATGTATCGTAACCAGAGATACAATTCATGCAGAACGCTTCATGCATGATGTGGATGCAGCAGCCGTCTATCACAATGCGTCCACACGGTTCACCGACGGATACGAATTTGGCTATGGAGCCGAAATCGGGATCAGTACCCAGAAACTGCATGCACGTGGACCGATGGGACTTCCAGCACTCACGTCAACCAAATATCGGATTACCGGCAATGGACAGATTCGTCAATAATATCCCAGCACCAGTTATATAGGAGGAACGATAAATATGAGTCAAGAGCAGCAGACGTTACTACAACAGAAGATTACTTTCCACGGAGCAGGCGCGATGGCTGAGGCCATCGTGCGCGGACTGATCTCCCGCCTGGTCGTTCGTCCTCAGGATATTACGATGCTGAACCGTAGCAACCAGAAACGTCAGGAGGAGCTCAGCACCCGTTATGCTGTACATACCGGAACTGCCTCACAATCCTTGGATCATCTTGCCTCCACTCCGGTCATTGTACTCTGTATGAAACCCAAAGATGCTGCCGCAGCGCTGCGCGAACTGGGTCCGCTGTTATCACCTGATCAACTGATCGTGTCTGTCATTGCCGGATTATCGATCCGCACGATGCAGTCCTTGCTCGGTCGCAAACAGCCGATTGCCAGAACCATGCCGAATACTTCCAGTACCATCGGACTTGGCGCAACCGGTCTTGCTTTCTCTGCGGAGATTACGGATGATCAGCGCAGTACGGTAATGACCATGTTTGAAGCGGTTGGAATCGTGACCATTGTGCCTGAAGATAAACTTGAAGTGCTCACAGGTATTTCCGGAAGCGGCCCTGCTTATGTATACTATTTAATGGAGGCCATGATTGCCGCAGGTATTCGTGGTGGCTTATCCAGCCAGCAATCTCGCGATCTCACTGTTCAGACGGTGCTGGGCGCGTCACGTATGGTACAACAAACCGGTTTGGAGCCGATGAAGCTGCGTAGTGATGTGACCTCCCCGGGAGGGGCAACCCAGGCAGCATTGAAGACGCTGGACGAAGGAGATTTCTTTGAAAATGTAATCGCAGCCGTCAACCGCTGTGCAGAGCGCTCACGGGAGATGGGAGCTGCTTTGGAAGGGGATTTAAAATGAACAACATGTGCACAGCCACATATCGTCTGCATGATGATCATGCAGACTTTCGCAAGAAGGCTCAATCCATCGCCATCGGCATGACCGTTGGTAGCTGGACTGAGTTGCCACAGGCCCAGCGTGAAGCCATGCAAAAGCATCTGGGTGAAGTGATCAGCGTAGAAGTCCATGAAGCTGATGGCATGGCCGCAGGGGAGCGTTACGCCGATATTACCATCGGATATCCTGATGTGAACTTCAGCCGTGATATCCCTGCCCTGCTCGTAACGGTCTTTGGCAAGATCTCAATGGATGGACGGATCAAATTGACAAAGCTTGGTTTCTCGGATGGTTTCCTCCGTGCATTCCCGGGACCCAAATTTGGACTAAATGGTGTTCGTGATCTGCTTGGTGTACATGACCGTCCACTGTTAATGAGTATCTTCAAATCGGTTATTGGGCTGGACGCAGATGAACTGCGTGAACAATTCATTCGTCAGGCTCTTGGTGGCGTTGATCTGATCAAGGACGATGAAATTCTGTTCGAGAATAAATTGACACCTATTGAAAAAAGAGTCGAGGTCTGCATGAAAGCTGCCGAACAGGCACGCCAGGAGACAGGTAAGAAACTTCTGTATGCAACCAATCTTACGGGACCTACATCTCGTCTGAAAGAGCAAGCTGAACGCGCTATTGGTGCAGGAGCCAATGCACTGCTATTCAACGTATTGTCCTACGGATATGATGTGCTGCATGAACTCAGCAGTGATCCAGATATTAATGTGCCGATTATGGCTCACCCTGCTCTTGCAGGTGCACTGTATCCTTCACCACATTACGGCATGTCGGCTTCAGTTGTACTAGGCCAGTTGATGCGTCTAGCGGGTGCCGATCTGGTGCTCTTCCCTTCTCCTTATGGTTCGGTTACGATGCCGAAGGAAGAAAATATGGCGATCACGGAGCAATTACTGACAGCTGATCTGCCAGTACGAACCAGTATGCCCGTACCTTCAGCCGGTATCCATCCAGGCCTTGTACCGCTTATTTTGCGCGACTTTGGCACAGATGTCATCGTTAATGCTGGTGGAGGTATACATGGGCATCCTATGGGCACTGAGGCAGGCGGACGTGCATTCCTGCAGGCTATCGAGGCAGCCCAGCGTTCCATTCCACTCGCTCAGTATGCAACCGAGCATCCGGAGTTGAAAAGCGCACTGGATCTGTGGGGTGGCGAACGATGAGAAGTGATAAGAAAACCGTTATTTTCTGTGACTTTGATGGGACGATTACCCTATCGGACAACATCGTAGCGATCATGAAACATTTCAAGCCTAAGGGCATTGAAGCGATTATGAAAGAGACGATTGAGCAAAAAATTTCGCTGCGCGAAGGTGTTGGGGCCATGTTCGCTCTGTTGCCTGCATCGCAGAAAGACGAGATTGTGGAATTTGTGCTTGGACAAGCGGGGATCCGCGAAGGATTCAGCGAGTTTCTTGAATATGTCCGTAGCGAAGGTATCGAATTCAATGTGACGAGTGGCGGCATGGACTTTTTTATTGACCCCTTACTCGCACCGTTCGATATCCCGCAGGATCATGTCTATTGCAATGGAGCTGACTTCTCGGGTGAAACCATTCGGATTGAATGGCCGAACCCCTGCCAGCCTCCTTGTGAGAATGGCTGCGGCATGTGTAAAACGACCGTGATTCGTACCTTCCCGGAAGAACAATTCAATCGAATCCTCATTGGAGACAGTCTGACGGATTTTGAAGGTGCCAAGATCGCGGATCTCGTCTATTCCCGTTCCATTCTAACGGACAAGTGTATTGAGCTGGGTGTAGACCATGTGCCATTCGCAACCTTTTACGATATCATCGAAGATATGAAACAGAAGCAAACACAAGGAGTGCTGTAAACGATGGGCTTTGAAAAGATTACATTGGAACACAAACGTCAGGTCCTTGAAGAACTGGCTGATATTAAAGCACTGTTCGCCAGTCGTAACTGGTTCCCGGGTACAAGTGGCAATCTGTCGATGCGTGTAGGAGACTTTGATCCAGAACAATTTTATTTTGCGGTTACCGCCTCTGGCAAAGACAAATCTCTTCGCACACCGGAAGACTTCCTTTTTGTGGACAAGCACGGCAAAGCGATCGAAACGACAACGTTGAAACCAAGTGCAGAAACGTTGATTCACTGCGAAATCTATCGTTTGACGGGTTGTGGCGCTGTATTCCACGTGCATACCGTGTTTAATAACCTGATCAGTGAATTCTTTGGAACAGAAGGTCATGTGCCGATTCAAGGTATTGAACTGATTAAAGCATTCAACATCTGGGAAGAAAATGCGGAGATTCGTGTACCGGTCCTGCCTAACTTTGCGGACATTCCGTCCATTGCTGAATTGGTACCGGATGTGCTTGATGCCAAAGTTCCGGGAATCTTGCTTCGTAACCACGGCATATATGCGTGGGGCAAGGATGCTTTTGAAGCGAAACGTCATCTGGAGGCTTTCGAATTCCTATTCGAAGTGATGTACCGTCAACTTCTGCTGAAGGGTGCTACGAAATAGCAATCATTTATTCGAAATCAAAGCTGCACAACTAAAAACACGCCAAGGCTGATATACATAGGCCACGGCGTGTTTTTTGTTTGTGGGATAACAGCGATTAGAAAGGTTGCTCTGTCATCGTGGTGTCAGTGTAACTTTTCTTTAGGTCACTCTACAGTCGATCATCCCGATCCTTGAATAAAAAGAGACTGTCTGCTTCTTCGTCATTTCGATGAAACGAGCGATTCGTTCCCAATTCCCGTTGCTTACCAAACAGCAATTTCAAGCCGCCAAAAATGAGCAGCAAGGAAACAATGACGGTGTTCAAATAGGAACGGATCTCATACGTCATAAAGGCATTCGGGAACAGCTCATTCAGCTGTGGAATGACAAGCCGGATCGTTAGGTAATATAGTCCAAGCGCCGCAATCCCGAATCCAATCAGGCGCTGATGGCGGGCCCAATCCTTGAAGATCGGCTGATCAACCAATGGCTCGCGTCCATAACGACTGGAGCACTGTAATCCGTCAAAAAAGCTGTAGAACCAGATCAACGGAATCATGAACAGGAACACCGATAAATGAAGCAGGTCCAGAATGTAGATACTGCCGAGAAACAGGAACATCAACTGCATGCCTCTTTTTTGCAATCCCAGATATAGATGACCCGCACCTGGAAAAGCGGATAGCAGCGTTGCAAGCACTTTGCTACGTCGTCCGGCTACTCTGCCCATCTCCAATTCTTCGAATAATGTCCGATCCTGCAACACCTCACCAGCCTGCTTACGATGGACGTGCTGTACCGCATCAAACATGCAGTATACCCATATTACTGGCAGAATGAGTAAGAACATTAGAAATACCGATTCATTGGTGATCGAAGCCACGAAAACCATCATGGCAAATGAACCAAAGAACGCCATCAGGAACGACAACCCGCGATGCAACAATCCCAGATGAAGGTGGCCCAATCCCGGAACAAATGAGAGCAAAATGGTGAAGAACCGTTCACCCTCACTACCTTTTCGATACATGGGTTGACCATAGGGACCCTCAGGATGACCATATTCACCACCAGGATGTTGATGCAGCTCATCTTCATTCATCTGCTCCATAGGCCCGTGCTGACCCATGTATGCTCCCTGGTAAGCGGCTCCTTGGTGTGGTGCTTCATAAGGTGCACCGTATCCCCTATAATGTGCTTCTCGGGCAGAAGGTGCACGGAGCAGAACAATCACGATGTCCAGCATGCTGATCCCCCAGAAGAAAGCAGCACCAAGTGCACCGAAAATCATTAAATCTTGTTCATTAGTGACCATTGCTAGCATGAATGAGCCAACAGCTGTTCCGAAGAAAAGCAATGGATAAATCACAGCCCTTGCGGCCCGTCCCCAATACATGAAACCAAGACCTGGTATCAGGTTTAATAGAAATGCGAGTAATTTGTTACGATCTGAGTGCACAGTCGTCATCCTTTCTTTTCAGGCAATGCGAAACCATTTATGGTTTAGGCTTGAAGGTATCCAGCCATGAAGTGGCTGCCTCCGTCCATTTCTCCGTGAAAGACCCTCTGTGGTCGCCATCCTGGAACTTGTGATACGGGGCTACCTTGTCAAAAAGTCCAGACGAGAGGAAGATCAATGTCAGACAGGCTGCTACCGCATAATGAAACACTTTATGTTCAAGCCAGCGCCGGTTTCGTCCAGCGCGGGATTTACGTTGAGGCTTGGAGGATTGAATACCCACAATCCGATGCATCACTGAATCTGCAAACCCTGTCGGGTCAGGCAACGGAGGCAGTTCCTGATGGATGCCGAGTGCTTCCAGATAACTGTCCATCGCATCTGTGTCTTCCATCAGCAGCTGTTCCATTCTGCTCGCTTGAGTTTCACTCATACGGCCTTCAATATAATCAGCCCATTGCGCAGCGGTATACTTCTCCTGTTTACTCACGCCATTCATCCTCCTTCCAATGATTCCGAATCCACTGCCGGGCACGATACAAACGGGATTCCACGGTTTTCACAGCCACCTGTGCATCACTGGCAATCTGCTCGTAATTTTTCTCACCTAAATAATACGCAGTGATAATGTCACGGTGCTGAGCAGGCAACTGATTAATACGTTCGCGAAGTTTATCCTGACGTTCTTCACGAACGAGACGGGCAAGAACGTCTTCATCCCGTCCTGGCATGTTTATTATTTTTTCTTCTCCACCCAGATCCTCAGCACTTCGTCTGCCCAGCTTGCGTTTGGCATCTATCGCTTTGTGAAAGGCGATTCGGGTTAACCACGTTTTGAAACCTTCGGAACGGTAGTCGGGGAGAGACTTATACATCTGAATGAACGCCTCCTGAGCTGCATCCTGAGCATCCTGATCGTTCCGCAATACGGAATAGGCCACATGGTACACATGCTGGCTATATTTATCAATCAGAGTACGCATCTGAGATGTATCTCCTTGACGGATTTGTTCGATTACGCGCGCTTCATCAATAACTCTCCCCTCCTCTCCAATACAATAGACGACAGCTTGTGTGGTAACCCCTGCGTGATCCATCAAATTTTTTTAAAAACAAAGTGAATTCATTGCCTGAAAGGTTGATGCCGCTAAGAACTCATCCAATCTATAATCCAAAAAAACAGGCACAGAATGACTTCTGGCCTGTTTCTTGTCCTTGCCTACGCTGGAATTAACGTCCACCGTTACGAAACCGCTGCGTGTATGCCTTGGCGTCTTGAACCGTCTTGACACGATTGCGGCTCCACTCAAGCAGAATTCGATCGATATACCGGAAATGTACTTTACCTGCAAAAACCGCTTCCTTCAGAGCCATTAGAATCAGTTCCTCTTGATAACGATCCTGATCCAACCAACTGGATATCGTCTCGCACTCCATTGGAGAGAGCGGACGGCCGAATTCTTTTTCAAAGATGGAGAACATATTTCGTTCTTCCTCTTCTTTTTGAACACTGTTCGAATCTTGGCGTGCTGTACTGCTGTTCTGCTGTTCTGCACGGAAAGCCGCTACTCCTTCGGCAGTGCACGTTGCAAGCTTGGCATATAATCCATGCAAATCATACCGTTCGTACTGGATGTCACGTTCCTCGTCACGATGCTCGACAATCGCAATATACCCATCTCGCATCAGTCGTTGCAACATTCTCGCAATACCTTCTGGTGCAAGTCCCATGCGTGTAGCAAGCTCTTCAAGCGTGGGAAACTCATTGAACTCTGCTTGACGGAACCCTAGCAGTTGAATCAGAAGAAGCACTTCTGCATCGGATAGGCCCAGCTGGTGATAATAACGTAACAAGGCATAAGGCAGGTGAGCTGTGCCCGAAGTCATGCCATAAGCTGCTCCATCCAACCAAGCTTTGGATGTCGTGTCTTCCATAGACGCTCCTCTATTAAGCATTAAGGGTACAGACGATAGAGCATACGTGGGAATGCGATTGTTTCACGTACATGATCCAACCCACAGATCCATGCTACCGTCCGCTCCAATCCCAGACCGAAACCGGAGTGAGGAACCGATCCGTATTTACGCAGATCCAGATACCATTGATACGCTTCATCCGAGAGGTTGTGCTCCTCAAAACGTTGTTGCATCAATTCCGGATCATCAATACGCTGCGAACCGCCAATAATCTCTCCGTAGCCTTCTGGTGCGATCATATCAGCACAGAGTACAACTTCTGGACGATTCGGATCTGGTTTCATATAGAAAGCCTTAATTCCAGCAGGGTAATGCGTGATAAAGACGGGTGTATTGTACTTCTCAGCAATCGCTGTTTCGTGCGGTGCACCAAAGTCTTCCCCCCAAGGAATATCGAAGCCTTGTCCATGCAGGAATTCAATCGCTTCATCATACGTAATACGCGGGAATGGAGCTACGATGCCTTCGAGTTTGGATACGTCACGACCGATGGATTCCAGTTCTGCACGGCAGTTTTTCAGCACGGATTGAACGACATGAGCGATAAATTTCTCTTGTACGCGCAGACTTTCCTCGTGATCTACAAAGGCCATTTCCGGCTCAATCATCCAGAACTCAATCAAGTGGCGACGTGTTTTGGACTTCTCTGCGCGGAATGTTGGACCAAAGGAATATACTTTGCCCAGCGCCATGGCTGCGGCTTCCATATACAATTGACCACTTTGCGTCAAATAAGCATCTTCATCAAAGTATTTGATATGGAACAGGTTAGTTGTTCCTTCCGCAGACGATGGTGTCAAAATCGGAGGGTCCACTTGTGTGAATCCGTTACCATCAAAGAACTGCTGAACAGCGCGAATAATCTCTGCACGAATCACCATAACCGCACGTTGCTTCGTGGAACGAAGCCATAAATGACGATGATCCATCAAGAAATCAACACCATGCTCTTTTGGTGTAATAGGATAGTTTTCAGTCAGGTGAATGATCTCAACCCCAGTTACTGTCATCTCATAACCAGATGCGCTGCGGGGTTCCTCACGAATAATACCTGTAACATACAAAGAGCTTTCTTGTGTCAGGCTCTTGGCATTGTTCCAGATCTCTTCACTAACTTCACTTTTCACAACTACCCCTTGAATATATCCGGTTCCATCACGCAGCTGCAAAAACTGAATTTTACCGCTGGAACGTTTGTTGTTAATCCAGGCACCGATTGTCACGGTTTCGCCCACATGCTCGTTCACATTACGAATTACACAATTCGTATTCATGCCATATCTCCCCTTGATTCCTGAAATTTGAAAATGCAGCGGGCAGGCTTATGCCTGTCCTCTGCACTTCCTTGTCATTCTATATTTACTTTACAGTTAGATTACTGAGAATTCAATACGATTCGGTGTGTATCGCGTGCAATGACCAGTTCTTCGTTTGTTGGCACAACGAGAACTTCCACTTTGGAATTCGCTGTTGTGATCCGGCGGGGTTCGCCGGAACGAATGGCATTTAACGCTTCATCCAGTTCAACACCCAGGTAAGTAAGCTGCTCACATACTTTTTGGCGAAGAACAACGGAGTTCTCACCTACACCAGCCGTAAATACGATCACGTCTACACCGTTCATTGCAGCTGCATATGAACCAATGTATTTACGCAGACGGTATTCGTACATTTCAAAAGCAAGTGTGGAGTTGGCATCGCCATTCTCCATACCTTCCGTAATCTCACGCATATCACTGCTGATTCCGGAGATTGCGAGCAATCCACTGTGTTTGTTCAACATGGAGTTCACTTCGCTTACGCTCAGTTCTTCCTTGTTCATCACATAAGGTACGATGGCTGGGTCAAGGTCACCAGAACGCGTTCCCATCATCAGTCCTTCAAGTGGAGTCATGCCCATGGAAGTATCCACGGATACGCCACCTTTAACTGCTGTTACACTGCCGCCGTTACCAACGTGACAAGTGATGATCTTCAGATCTTCCACTGGACGATCCAGATATTCAGCAGCTGCTTTGCTTACGAAATCATGGGAAGTACCATGTGCGCCGTAGCGACGTACTTTATATTTTTTGTAAAGTACACGCGGAATAGCATACAGATATGCTTTTTCCGGCATCGTTTGATGGAACGCCGTATCGAAGACCATTACTTGTGGAACACCAGGCATATTGGCTTCAGCCGCACGAATACCCATCATTGCTGCCGGGTTATGAAGCGGAGCCAAGTCGAACAAACGACGAATTTCAGCTTTGGCAGCATCATCTACCAGTGCAGATTCCTTAAACGCTTCACCACCGTGAACAACACGGTGTCCAACAGCTTGAATTTCACTTACAGAATCCAATACACCACTTTCTTTGTGAGTCAAAATATCAATGACTTTACGGATTGCTGTTGTGTGTTCCAAAATTTCACTAACTTCTGTAACATCCTCACGGCCTGTCGGTTTGTGTGTCAGAATGGAGGAATCCATTCCGATCCGCTCTACCAGACCTTTAGCCAATACAGATTCATCAGTCATATTATACAGTTGATATTTGAGCGAGGAACTCCCCGCATTAATTACGAGTACTTTCACAGTCGGTCACCATCCTTGTCGTACTTGAAGAATCCTTCGCCTGTTTTAACACCCAGGTGTCCTGCACGCACCATTTTTTTCAGGACCGTGGAAGGACGATATTTCAATTCTCCGAATTCACGGAACATTCTTTCGAGTGCAGCTTCAACAGAATCCAATCCGAAACGGTCAGCCATTTCGAGTGGTCCATGTTGGAAGTTGTATCCGATACGCATTGCATCATCGATATCTTCAGCAGATGCAACACCTTCTTGCAATACATGCAACGCTTCGTTAATCAGCAGGCAGATCAAGCGGGAAGTTACGAATCCAGGTGATTCATAGATCATTACTCCTTTTTTGTCCGCTACTTCTTCTACAAATCGTCTGGTTTCTTCGAATGTCGTATCCGAAGTTTTCAGTCCACGAATAATCTCTACAAGATCAACCCGGGAAACCGGGTGAATAAAGTGCATACCAATAACACGCTCTGGGTATTTGGTCGAGCTTGCAAGCTCGGTCAAACTCAGCGTGGATGTGTTACTTGCCAGAATGACATTGCTTGGGCAAACTTGGTCCAGTTGGCTGAATACTGCTTTTTTCGCATCCAGATCCTCTGAAATAGTCTCAATGACCATATCGCAAGTTCCAAGTTCAGCTAAATGAGCTACCTTGGTAATACGGGAAAGAATCAATTTCTTCTCCGCTTTTGTAATCGCCCATTTCTCCAGTTGTTTATCCAGGTTCGTTTCGATCATGTCATATGCATGATCCAGTTTTTGTGTTGTATGCTCCACGAGAAGCACATCAAGTCCTTTGGCTGCGAGCATCTGGGAAATACCTTGTCCCATCGTACCTCCACCGACAACTCCTATTTTTTTGAAAAACATGGTTCTGCTCCATCCTTTCGGTTCTCTATTTCTCTATTGTACCCTGTTCGCCGAAAATTACAAATTTCGACCCAACATATAATAATATCTTAGCACGAGTGAAATGTAAAAAAAAATAACCAGCATAAATAAATTATGCTGGTAAAAGGGCACTGTCACGAAATTGACAACGAAATTGCTCGCCTGACAATACTTCCTCCCGAATCAGGATGTCGAGTGAGTTGTCGAAAATTGTCCGTTGTTCTTCAAGCAATCGCTTCGTCTGTTCCATCAGATCTTGCAGAATCAATTTATTCTCCCGCATGAGTTCTTCGGTTGTAACCATATCCATGTTCACAATACCAAGTGAAGTCAATCCCGAAGCCATCATGGTCTGTACGACATTGGTTGCCTGATCAAAGTCATTGCGTGACCCAGTGGAACGTCCACCGTAGTACATTTCCTCCGCAGCGGCTCCTCCGAGTGCAATCATGATCTGCTCTTCCAGGAAGCGCTTCGTATAGAGGAACTGTTCCTGTTGCGGGTTGTGACGTACATATCCTAGCGCCTGACCACGCGGACTAAGTGCCACCTGACTAACACTGCCTGGACGAACGAGTTCAGCCATAATGGCATGTCCCAATTCATGAATGGCGACCCTTTTCTTCTCTTCCACACTGGACTCACGGTCTGTCTTCTCACCCATCATGACTTTATCAATAGCCAGGGACAAGTGCCGCTGTTCAATGTTCAACAGCCCGTCCCGCATGGCGTATATTGCTGCTTCGTTCATAACACTTTCGAGTTGTGCACCGGAGAAACCATACGATTCTTCAGCTGTCTTCTCCAGATTAACTTCTTTCATCAGAGGTTTATTCACCGCATGCAGTTCCAGAATATGCTTTCTGCCCTTCTTGTCAGGCAAGTCCACTTGAATGTGGCGGTCAAAACGTCCCGGGCGCGTCAGAGCGCTATCCAGCATTTCCTTGCGGTTCGTTGCAGCGATAACCAGAATTCTTGGCGTATCAGAAGAATAGATTCCATCCATTTCCGTCAGGAGCTGATTCAGTGTCTGATCATATTCACGCTGTTGACCACCTTCACGTTTACCCCCGATGACATCGATCTCATCGATAAAGATAATAGCATTTTCCTTATTTTCCTTGGTGGCACGGGTTCTCGCGTCCTTGAACAAATCCCGAATTCTGCTGGCACCCACACCCACATACATTTCCACGAATTCACTACCCGCTGCTGCTACGAAAACAGAATCCGTGTAATGGGCAGCAGCCTTCGCCATCAACGTTTTCCCCGTTCCTGGAGGGCCCGTCAGCAAAATCCCTTTTAACGGGCGAATCCCGAACTTGCGGATTTCTTCATGTTTGATGAGAAAGTCAAGTGCTTCACGCAATTCCTGCTTGGCACTGTCCTGACCTCCAATTTCTTCAAAAGTAAGCTTGGAAGGTCCTTTTTTCTTCCGTTTACGTTCCTGTGCAGCGCCTACTGTAATCCCGCCTCGCATTTGCATCATGAACAGCAAAGCTCCGACAATCACCGCTGCAATCAGAATCGGAACAATATTAACACCAGTAAAAGCAAGGAAAATGATCAACACGGGAAAAAATCCGATGGCAACTTCTTTTGTCCACTTAGGCATTAGGCCACACTCCTATCTGACCGGGCACACGCGGCAGAATAATAAACTTGCTGGCATCTCCGTCTCTGAGACTGACATATACATTGTTGTCATCCATAGCTGTATTTACCTTCATACCATTCGTCGCCATCTTCGACAACGTAGGTGTAATCTCGGTGTACTGCTTGTTCTCCATCGCCTGAGCTACGGTAAACATCGCATCACCCCACCAACTTTCCAGTGCTTCACTGGAATGATCCACAACATCCAATTTCAGTGAACGTGTTCCAATCAAGGTCTGTCCTTCTTTGTGAATATATTGTACCAGTCTGCCCAAATCAACATCGGGTTGCAGATCCAGTTTCAATTGTACGTCATTGCGGTTAATAGTTAATTGAACGTCATTGACTCCATCGTACTGGGTAACCATCTTTTCAATCGGATTCTGCACAGCTACCTGTCGATACACAAACCAACCTCCAAACAACACAACGGCTGAAATGACGGCAGTTAAAGCAATAGGCAATACTTTTAGCTTCAAGTGAATTACCCCTCCCAGATTTTGGCCTAACCTACTGGCTTATTGGTATAAACGAATATGTGCACATAGACTCCTGCGAAAATTCCGACAGGACTATTTGTTTTGAATGTAACTTCGAGTACATATCTGAGTATATCACATCGTATATACAATTTCGAAGGCGAAAATATGAATAAATTATTAATTTTAACTATTTAAATCAAATATGTTTACAGACAACACAAAGAACCGGTTCAGTCGGATATCCGCCTGCCGGTTCTTTCATTTCAAAATTTACTAGTTGAATCACGCTATTTGTTCTAACTGTTCGGTAGTGTGTAGACCAGGTCCACCTCTTCTCCATTGCTAAAACGATAAAAGCGATAGTGGTTATGCGTACCGTCTTTATAATACACTTGCCACACATATATTCCATTCACAACTCCGGGCATGATTCTTTTAATTTCACCGGCAGGAACTTCAGAACTAAAGCGATTGCGTATCTGCGTTTCGGACATGCCATTCTGCAGCAACTCGCTGTGTATAGCGTTTGCACCCGTAGCAGGTTGATTGTTTGCATCGAATTTCACCCAGACCATAACATCCTGGTTATCCTTGTTTTTGCCGATCAGGGTCCAGTAGATGTTATCAGAGCCTTCTTTATCTCCCCAAATGTACTTTCGCAATTCATTATAGGATGTAATGCCCAGTTGCTCCTGTGCTACCTGTATGGCGAGAGCTTCTTCCTTGCGCTGGTCCTGCGTGACATAGACGTAATAACGCTGAAGTCCAAACAGAATCAGAACCAGTGCAAGTAGCGAAATCCATATCCACTTCTTTTTTTTCTTCAAAAGCCGAACTTCCTTTCCCTATGATGCTCTGTCCTGCAATTAACGACCAAGCAGACCATCAAATGCCAATTGAGACTCACGCAAAATGCGCTCTTCATCCAGCGTCAGACATTCGCCATGCTTCACCACTTGCTTCCCATCCACCCATACGTGCTCTACATCTTTGGCAGAAGCCGAATAGATCGTATGCGAGATCAGGTCTGTATGTGGATAGAAATGTGCCTGTTCAATGTCCAGGGCGATAAAATCAGCCTTCATGCCGACCTGGAGTGCTCCAGTATTGTTTAAGAAGATGGATTTGGCACCGTATGACGTGCCAAGCAGTAATGCTTCTCCTGCAGGCACTGCAGTCGGGTCACCGGACACGCCTTTATGAATCAATGCAGCCAGTCTCATTTCCTCGAACATATCCAGGTTGTTGTTGCTTGCCGGTCCGTCTGTTCCGAGTGACACGGTAACTCCCGCTTTCAGCAAAGCAGGTACCCGCGCAACACCTGAAGCAAGTTTCAGGTTACTACCCGGGTTATGGGATACAGCCACATCATGACGGGCCAGAATCTCAATCTCTTCATCATTCAGATGCACCGCATGTGCAACCAGGGATGGACGGGAGAAAAAGCCCAGTTTCTCCAGATGTGCCACAGGACGCAGGCCATAATCAGCCACGTTCTGCTCCACTTCACGAAGCGTTTCCGACATATGTGTATGGAGAGGAAGGTTTAGGTCGTTCGCAACCTGTACAAGCTTCTCTATGTAGTCAGGAGGGCAAGTATATGGCGCGTGTGGCGAGATTACGGTTGTAATACGTCCATCTGCCTGTCCATTCCACTCACGCGCAAAAGCAGCCGACTCCTCCAGCTTCCGCAATTGCTCTTCTTCCGAGCACAGCCCAATGACACCGCGTGCCAATGCTGCTCTAACGCCGGACTGTTCCACGACTTTGGCAACCTGATCCATGTGATCATACATGTCCAGGAAGGCTGTAGTTCCACCTTTCAACATTTCAAGCACCGATAGCGAAGTTCCCCAGTATACATCTTGTGAAGTCATCTTCGCTTCCATCGGCCACATTTTTTCCTGCAACCATACTTGCAGCGCAAGATCGTCTCCATGTCCTCTGAGCAGCGACATCGCTGCATGACCATGCGTATTGATCAGACCCGGCAGGAAGAACAATCCTTTTCCATCCACTTTGGTACAATTTTCGTCTCCATCCGGCAATGTCTCACCAATATGCACAATCTTGTCATTCTCGACAACCATGTAACCTTGAACCACATTCCATGTTGCGCCTTCATTAACGGCAAATTTACCGTTGTGGATTACCCATCTATTTGTTGTCATCTTCCTCTTCGTCCTTTCCAGTCTCCAAGTAATAGGCCAAACTAAGCAGATCCGTCGTAAAATCAGCATGGTGAATGCGGATATGCGGCGGTGTTTTTAGAATTGTTGGCGCAAAATTAAGAATTGCTTCAATTCCCGATTCAATTAGCTGATCGGCTACATTTTGGGCTTCCGTATCTGGAACCGTGATAATTCCGATGCGGATATTGTCCGTTTTCACCGCTTCCGTCAATTCATTCATTGGTTTCACCGTCAAACTGTTGATTTGACTGCCAATCTTCGGTCCGTATGCATCGAATACAGCAACAATCTTCATATTGTCTTTCAGATATGCGTTGTAGTTGGACAAGGCCTGTCCGAGATTACCCGCTCCTACCAGAGCTACATTAATTTGCTGATCAATCTTGAGGATGTGACGAATCTTCTCGATCAAATAGGATACATCATACCCGATCCCTTTACGACCAAAATCACCGAAGTAAGCCAGGTCTTTTCGAATTTGGGCCGGATTCAGATCCAGCCTCTGTCCGAGTTCTTGAGAGGAAACAGTAGCCACCTCACGCTGATGCAACTCGCTCAAATATCGCAAGTACACAGGCAGACGTCGTACCACCGCTTCCGAAATTTTATCTGATTTCATTCTTGCTCCCCCTTACCAAGGCCACGATAAAATAGTAGATGAAAAGATGAGCACTCTGTATAAATTCAAAGATAGAAGTGACTTTTTATACAGAATGCTCCTTGTAATTTAGGTTATAAGTTCTTACGTGCAGCTGTGTTGATCCGAAAGATCTCATAAAGTTTAACGCCAAACTGTAGCGTCATGCAATGATATAACGAACAAAACAACCGATTATTCTTGTTCTTTAGCAGGTTTTTCCAACCACTCGGTAATTCGTGGAACCATCTGCTCTGTGAGCATATGCTCCATTTTGGGACCAGGTAATGAATATAAGAAGAATTTACCATAATACGCTTCAATCACCCTTGTATCATAAACAATGACAATACCTCTGTCCTTCGCTGTACGAACCAATCGGCCAAATCCTTGCTTGAAACGAATGACTGCTTGCGGCACAGACAGTTTCAGGAACGGATTTTTCTTTTGCTCCTGAAGCAACTCACTCTTGGCTTCCACCAACGGATGATTTGGTGGTTGGAAAGGCAGGCGCACGATAGCGAGACAGGTTAGCGCTTCTCCCGGGATATCTACACCCTCCCAGAAGCTGCTTGTACCCAGAAGCACCGTAGCTTTTGCCTCCTGGAACCTGCGAGTCAATTTGGAGCGACTTCCGCTGTCAACGCCTTGCCCCAGCAACGAGATATCGTTACCAGACAGAGCCTCCTTCAGCGGATCATAGACCTGTCGCAGCATCTTGTATGAAGTAAACAGAACCATCATGCGTCCACGAGTGGCAATTGCAGTCTCTGCGAGTGATTGCACCAGCATATTGACAAAGTGCGCATCACCCACACTGCCTTTCACACTTGGAAAATCACGCGGAATCACCAGAAGTGCCTGATCGCGATAATTGAAAGGTGATGGCAGCATCGACGTTAACAGCCGATTATTCTCGGAGGCTTCCTGCAAGCCAAGCTGTTCAATCATGAACTGGAATGACTTATCTACAGAGAGCGTAGCCGATGTAAGCACAACGCTTTTCTTTTTGTCGAAAAACAAATCCTTAAGTTGTGCACTGACATCTACAGGTACGGCATACAGCTGGAGAGATTTACTGCGGAACTGGCCGCTGGCTTCCATCCAGTACACCGTTTTGGCGTCATCCATACGCATGAAGAACCGTAGATTCTCCTTCAATGTGGTCAGATCTTTCAGCAAACCTGTGATGTCCGTGATCAGGCTATCTGATTGATAATCATCCTGATCTTCTTTCACCTCAAGCAGCAATTTGTCGCCTTTGCGAACCAAATCGCCTAATGTCACATAGATCTGGTTCTCCAGATCCTGCAACTCCTGCCATTTGGCCGGTTTCTGAGATGCCTTCAAACGCAGGGAAAATTGCCCCGTTTCTCCTGGTGAAGCATCACTTCGTTCAGGTAAAAGGCCGAACAAGGCATCACTCATTCGATCCCATAGCTCCTTAACTTCAAGAGCGAGTGGGAACATCTGATCCACCATTGAGCCCCATTGCACCGAATTTTCATGCCCGGATAACTGCGAACGAAGCATAGGCAGCTGACCATTACGACTGTCTTTAAACAGGCGAGTCAGTGTATGAACCAAGGTAAAATATTTCATATGCATTCCAAGATGCTTACCAGCGACATCCTCCAGATGATGTGCCTCATCGATCACAAGACTCTCATAGGCTGGTAGTAACTGATGCGCTGCTTTTACATCCGTAAATAATTTAGAGTGATTCGTGATTACGATATCCGACAACCCTGCCTCATGTTTGGCGCGATGGTAGAAACATTTGCGGAACCATGGACAGGATCTACCCAGACAGGACTCGGATTCGCTCTGTACCGTCTCCCAGAAGTCTCCTCCGCGTCCGCTAAGATTAAGTTCCTCATCATCTCCGGTTTCGGTCTGCGTAAGCCAGACAATCATCTGAGCCGCTGTGAAATAATCCTCTTTCGGGGTAGCGAATTCACGTTTATTGATTTTGTGTTCAAATTTGCGCAGGCAGAGGTAATGTCCACGTCCTTTGAATACAGCAGCCTTAAACGGAAACGGAACCACTTGAGTCAGCATCGGAATGTCCCGCTCTCTCAATTGCTCCTGCAGATTGATCGTATGGGTGCTGACCATGACTTTCTGTTCTTGCTTCACACTTTCGTAAATAGCAGGTAATAGATAACCCAGAGATTTACCAGTCCCTGTTCCAGCCTCAATCAAGAGATGTTTCTCTTCGTTCAGGGCTTGCCTTACACTGCTGAACATCTGAGTCTGCGCCTCACGCTCTTCATAATGATCCAGCGTATCCTTCAGATTCTCTCGGACCTGGTCCATAAACTGTTCAAAGCTTACACCATCGAGGGGGTTACCCTCCCGCTCATCGCGTGGTGCACCAATATCGGTCCAATCACTCACATTAAGAGCAAGCTGACGATAATAGGTATGTCCGTCCAGGTCCTGAATCGGCTCTGATTCCTTCTCACTGCGCATTCCGTCCAAGAACCAACCCAAGTCACTGTCTTCTGGTGCAAACAGGTCACTGAGCCGTTGAATCGTTATGAGCGGTAATTCCTTCAACTCATCCAGACACTTGAGCAGCACATAAGCTGTCGCCAGTGCATCACTGTCTGCCTGATGAGGGCGATCATGCTGAAAGCCAAATTCAGAAGATACATAACCGAGTTGATAAGAACCAAGTGATGGGAACGTAATCTTCAGAAAATCAATCGTGTCCAGAATGCGACCAGTGAACGGTAAATAACCGCAACGGTCGAGAGCATTCTGCAAAAAGTGAAAATCAAAAGCTACATTGTGTCCAACAAGAACCACATCATTAAGCAGCGGAACCATTTCCATCATCATCTCTTCGAGTGATGGAGCGTCCGCTACATCTTCATCGGTAATACCCGTTAACCCCGAAATAAACGGGGGAATCGGTACACCAGGGTTCACATAAGAACTATATATTTGAGTTATGCTGTAGTCATGATCTATGATGGCAAGTCCGGCTTGTATAATCTCACCGTCGGACTGCGTGCCGGTTGTTTCGAAATCCAATACGGCAAATTTCATTGCAATGTACGGTCCCTTCCATTCCAGTCTATGTTACAGCATAGCAAAAAAAAGGGGATTTGAAAATTAACTCACAAAAAAGCGGTGTCCCCGCCGCTATGCCAAAGGAGGGAACACCGTTTTCTTGTCGCCGAATACCCCCTTTAATGGAGGGTCGTCAGCTGATTTGCATATTGCAATTTTCCTCTGTTCAACCTGCAAGCTTCCATGTTGTACAGTGGTTCGGTCAATGTTGGGTCATGCTGAAGGGCCTGTGCAAACAGTGAACATGCAGCTTCCGGATTCGCAAGCTTGGCTTGAATACAGCCCAGGGCGTTACATACAAGCCCTTTCAAGCGAGGAGAACCCTTAAGGTACATGATCTGCTGCAAATGTGTCCCGGCTTCCGCCATTTGTTCCAGATTCAGATACGCGAGCGCCAGGTAAAAACGAGTCAATGCACTCTCCGGATGGTCGGCCACAACCCGGGAGAACTGCATGATCGCCTGCGGATACATCTGTAACTTGAAATAACCCTGCCCCCGACTGAAACATTCCAGATGGAGTTCAGGCAGAGCGGTGACTGCTTCCTGTTCAGGTTCAAGGGAAGCGGGCTTATCCATCTCCCGCTCCCGCACTTGGCTCATCTTCTCTTCAAACATCAGCCATTCATCCAGCATTCCGTCACTCATCCGCTTAAGCAAGTTCCACTTTTGCAGCAATTCCTGTTTGTTCAGGCCTTCAGCGGAAGGATAGCTCTTGATAATTTCATCTAACATGTCGTTCATTTCTGCGAAAACATGCTGGAACATCGATGCATCCCCACCCTTGAAAAAATGGATTAGTGCAGTGACCTGTACTCATTTTTTGCTTCAAGGGCCGATTTCATTCTCCTTACCAGTCGATTACATAATTGTTGCGTGAACTTCCTGCTTCATCGTTTGTACAGGTTTATTCTGTCCATCTACAAATACAACCGTTGGTTTGTGAGTATTTGCCTCTTCTTGAGACATCATGGCGTAAGAAATGATAATGACGTTATCTCCGGGCTGTACCAGACGTGCAGCTGCACCGTTAAGACATATGACCCCGCTACCGCGTGGTCCTGGAATTACATAAGTTTCCAGACGCGCACCATTGTTATTGTTCACAATTTGCACTTTTTCGTTTTCCATCAGATCGGATGTTTCCATCAAATCCTCATCTATGGTAATGCTACCCACATAGTTCAAGTTGGCTTCCGTTACCGTAGCCCGGTGAATTTTGGATTTCATAAGTGTTCTAAACATGGGACAGCACCTCTGTTTTTTTTAATTTTATATTGTCAATTAATCTTATTTTACCAAATTTCACAGCAAGTGCAATGTGTAGATTGTCACGTCCTTGAACTTCTTCCTGATCTGCGAGCGGCTCCAGACTAGGAAAAGCTTGAATCTCTGCGTAATCGATAACGGCAAGCGGTGAGCTTGTAATCTGCTCACGCAGGATACGACGGATGTCTGCGGCGGTTATAGCCAAACCTGTATCTGCCGCTTCCTGGGCTGCGCGCAGTGCCTTTGACATAACCAATGCCTGAGTACGCTGTTCAGCACTAAGATAGACATTACGTGAACTGAGGGCAAGGCCATCCTCTTCGCGAACAATCGGACAAGGTACAATTTCTACAGGCATATTCAAATCATTCACCATCTGTTGAATGACAGCAACTTGCTGGGCGTCTTTCATCCCGAAAAATGCACGCTGTGGCTGTACGATGTTGAACAGCTTGGAGACTACGGTCGTTACCCCGTCAAAATGTCCTGGACGGGAAGCGCCGCATAAGCGCTCAGTCAATTGTGAAACAGATACCGTTGTCTGCGTTGCCTGTGGATACATCTCTTCAACAGAGGGAATAAATACGATATCAACCCCTTGTGAACGTGCTGTTTCCACATCTCTGGCTTCATCCCGCGGATAGCTGTCAAAATCTTCATTTGGACCAAATTGAATCGGATTAACGAATATGCTCACTACCACGACATCGCTCTGTTGTCTGGCTGCTTGCATCAAGCTTGCATGACCTTGATGCAGATACCCCATTGTCGGTACCAGACCTACAACGGACGCACTGGACCGAATCGCTTGACGCTTCAGGCTTAGCTCCTGTCTTAACTCTGCGATTGTCCGTACTACTTTCATGAGTTACTCTCCACCTTTTCCTTTTGTTGTCCATACAGTTGATCCAGAACACCATCCGCAGCGTTGAACACATGCTCCTCGGCCGGGAATGAACGATCTTTAACTTCCTTCACGTAAGCTTCGATGCTTGTTCTGATTAATGTGCCCACATCTCCATACGTTTTGACAAAACGTTTAGGTGTATACGGAGAGGCATATTGAACCACATCGTGGAATACCAGCACCTGACCGTCACAACCTCTCCCGGCTCCAATCCCAATGGTAGGGATGGACAGCTCCTCCGAGATGGCCCGAGCAACTTCTTCCGTGACCAGTTCAAGCACGATACCGAACGCACCTGCCGCTTCCAGTGCTTTTGCTTCGTCCATCAGGCGTTTCGCATCCACTGCATCTTTACCCTGAATCCGGTAACCACCGATCTGGTTAACCGATTGAGGTGTCAGTCCGATATGTCCAAGAACAGGCACACCTGCTTGCACGACCGCTCTGACGGTGTCCGCTATTTCGACTCCGCCTTCCATTTTAACCGCATGGGCATGCCCCTCTTGCATCAGTCGACGTACACCTTTAAGTGTCTCATCCACGCTGCCATGATAAGTCATAAAAGGCATGTCAGCCACAATAAATGTCTTCTCTGCCCCGCGTACTACGGAACGTGTGTGGTACACCATATCGTCGATGGTCACCGGAAGAGTGGAGTTATATCCCAGCACTACATTGCCAAGTGAATCCCCTACCAGGATCAGATCGATACCTGCCTCTTCTGCAAGGAGAGCTGACGGATAATCGTAAGCCGTGATCATACTGAGCGGCACGCTATCCTGCTTATATTTTTTCATTTTCACAATATTCAACGCTTGTTTGTTTGCCATTTTCTCTCATGGCTCCTTTCTTCTTTTCAAATAAACGCAACAAAAAAAACCTTTTAGTTTTCCACTAAAAAGTCCCGAAAAGTCAAAAAAGAGTCTCTTGCGATCGTCCCTTCTGTCTCGGTCCTCTTCGGCTCAGAGCAGAATCCAACAACTCACTTTACTTATTTCATACTTGTACTGCTGTCTGCCTCTGTATAACACGTCAAAGCAGAACAAAGGTTACTTTTGCCGGAGTGCAATTCGGTCTGTATCAGCCGATATTGCCTCACGAACACAGTATACCAAAGTTCTGCTCAAACTTCACGTCTTGTGTTCATTTTACCATTGAAAATTCGACAAATTGCTATGATTTCCAGGAGACCTCACCAGAGATGACTAGTACATGTTCTCCATTATGTTTCTCCACAACAAGTGCTCCAGAAGGGTCCAAGCCGATTGCCTTCCCTTCAATGATACCTTGAGGATTCGTAACTGTAATCTCTCGATTCATCGATACGGACAGGGCCTCCCAAAGGGCTGAGATGACACCGAATCCTTCTTTTTGATACAAAAAATACAATTGTTCCAATTCCGTCAAAATGGCAGCCGTGAGCTTGGTGCGATCAACAGGTTGCCCCGTCTCTATCTTGAGCGAAGTAGCGATTGTAGTCAGATCTTCCGGATAATCCTCGGGATCAAAGTTGACGTCCACGCCTATACCTGCAATACAGTATCTGACTTCATGATCTTCCACCGTGGATTCAAGCAATATGCCACACACCTTGCGTCCATCAATCAACAGATCATTTGGCCACTTGATGCCTGCATCAGCTCCTGTACAAGCTCGTACCGCACGACATACAGCCACACCTGCTAATAAAGTAAGCTGCGGCGTGTGCTGAAGTGGTAAATCAGGGCGCAACAGGACGCTCATCCAGATTCCTTTACCCGGAGGAGAGAACCACTTTCGACCAAAGCGCCCTCTTCCTCCCGTTTGTTCTTCCGCAATGACCACAGCGCCTTCGGCCTGCCCCTGCTCAGCTAGTTTCAGAACATCCCCTTGGGTAGACAAGGTCGAGGTCAACAGAATGGCCTTACGGCCAAATACGGTTGTGTCCAGTGCCAATTGAAGGGCAGTAGCGTCAATGCTGTCCGGCTTGGTAACCAGACGATACCCTTTGCGGGATACAGCCTCGAACTCATAACCCATGTCACGCAACTTGTTCACATGTTTCCACACAGCAGTCCGACTAATGAACAGATTACGGCTGATCTCCTCACCCGATACGAATCGTCCTTCTGCATTTAATAACATATGTAACAGATCTTCATGCTTGGTCATCTTGAACCACCCGCTTCACTTCTGCGCTTAGCGCTTCATGCTGATTCGCTATCGTTCCAATCGCCGTTTCTCTTAACAAATGTTTCATGAGTTGTCCCAACCAAGGTCCGCCTTTGCGCTGCACCATCTGCAACACTTGTTCACCTGTGATATCCAGTTCTTTCAAGTCATGCACAGGGATCGATTGACTCCATTCGGCAGCAAGGTCTTGAACCAAAATGACTTGCACTTCTGCCTGTTCAGACTGATTCCGCCATCCTGCTGGCAACAGCGACTGTATCCGCAGCCAATCATCCGCAGCCTGAACGCCGCAAGCCAGAACAGTAACAATCCAATCGGATCGCAAACTGGCCGTGTCCTTCTGTTCCTGGACTGATGAATGAATCAACTGCTCCACCTGAATAACCCCAGCGATCCGAGAGCGATGTTCATTGGAGAATGTCCACTGACGTAATAAAACATCTGCTTCATCTTTGCTAAACCCGCCAGTGATCAGGATAAGTGACCACCGAAGTAATACATGCACGCCTGACAATTGTTCCAGATTGGATAACAACGTCTTGTTGAAGCGGGCGGAGCTAACTGGCGCTTTGATGTGCGCAAGCGCATCACTTCTGTATAACAGCTCCAACCCTCTTAATGGATGCGGTCCCGACATCATTTTGACCATCTCGGTGCGTACCCGTTCCATCGCTATATGTTGTAGCAGGTCTTTCTGCCTTACAAGACCCTTCCACGTATTATGGGCGATTTTGAAATCAAATACCGAAGCAAACCGAACACAGCGAAGCATCCGCAGTGCATCTTCACCAAACCGTTCCAACGCAGAGCCCACACATCTGACTCGCTCTTCCTTAATATCTGCCTGTCCACCGAAGGGGTCAACAATTGTCCCAGTGACGTCCATGGCAAGAGCGTTCATCGTGAAGTCACGCCGCTTTAAGTCTTCCTTAATATCTTGGACAAATCGAACCGCAGCAGGTCTGCGGTTATCCTGATATTCGGATTCTGTTCGAAACGTGGTAACTTCAAAGTAGTAGCCGCCTGAACGAACTGTCACCGTTCCATGCTGCAGGCCCGTAGGAATGCAATCATCGAACAGTTCCATGACTTGCTGAGGAGAAGCAGATGTCGTGATATCCATATCGTCTACAACTCGTCCCAGCAATTCATCACGGACACAACCGCCCACCCAGTATGCCTTGTAGCCATGTTCATTTAATCTTGTGAGTACGTTCTCACTTTGAATTGCCATTTCACGATCTACCTGTGTCCATTGAACCACCACATATCACCTCTTCTCTTGCCTGTTGTGGTATGCACAGTATGATTTCGCCAAGCAAACGATTAACCGCAAACCGGTTTCAGATTTGGAACTTCCCTTCCCAGCACCCGGTAGTAAATCTGTTCATATTCATGCCGAATGGCATCATTGCAAAAATCATGATGCGCGCGCTGGAGACACGCCTCCCTGAACTCCGCAGCCAAACGGTCATCCGTCAACAAACGGATGGTGTTCTCGGCCATGGATTGTGTATCCCCGATTGCGGATAGGAAACCCGTCTTACCATGTAAGACCAGTTCCGGAATTCCTCCGGCCCGTGAACCGATTGTGGGTACACCGCAAGCCATTGCTTCGAGCGCAACAAGTCCGAAACTTTCCTTCTCCGATGGAAGCATCAACACATCCGCCATGGAGATGACCTGAGCAATGTCATCCTGTTTACCAAGGAAATGAACCTTATCATTCAAGCCGAGATCATTAATTTTCCACTGCATCTTCGGCAAATCAGGCCCTTCGCCAACAAATAGCAGTTTGGCTGGAACCTGCTCCTGTACCTGACGGAAGACCTCGACCACATCCTGAGTTCGTTTCACTGGTCGGAAGTTGGAGATATGCATTAATATCTTTTCGTCGGGCGTTGCGAAGTCTCTTCGCAGACTGGCAGCATCCCGCGGATAATATATTCGTTTATCAATAAAATTATAGGTCAAATCGATTGGACGCTGAATATCCAGCAGTTCAACCGTTTCCCGTATCAAATCTTGTGATACTGCAGTGACCGCGTCACTTTCATTAATGGCCAGACGAATTAAATCCTTCAGAGATTCATCCTGAGCCAAAACCGTAATATCCGTTCCATGTAACGTGGTAACCACTTTGAGGCCATCCCCTACCATCTGTTTCGCGAGAAAGGCACATACTGCGTGTGGCACGGCATAGTGAACATGCAGCAGATCCAGTTGCTGTGACTTGGCCACCTGAGCCATCTTGGTAGCGAGTGACAGATCATAAGGAGGATAACGGAAAACATAATAATCATTCACTTCAACTTCGTGATAAAAAATATTTTTCTGGAATGTACCCAGTCTGAACGGGATACTGTTAGCAATAAAATGAACCTGATGCCCCTGTTCGGCAAGCAATTTGCCCAGCTCCGTTGCGACAACGCCAGACCCTCCGAGGGACGGATAACAGGTAATGCCGATTTTTAACTTTTGATCCATCCGGTGGACGCTCCTTTGATCTCCCGCGTAATGCAGGTTGATGTAAATGCAACGGAATAATGAAACAATTCGTTCATTAACTCGTACAGTGTAAAATCATTTATTGGCAGCTGTGCCAAATTGTTGCACCACGTAAGGTGTAATTGTAGCAAAACCTTCTGCAAACGGGATGAGACTGCGTTGTCCCAGCAACGAATCACGGGCTCTTACACGTTCGATATACCCTTGATTCAATGGAGTGGAGACCGCTCCGTCTCTCAGTTCGAATTGGGAACGATAACAGAGCAACGAGGTTTCTTTTTGCTCATAGTGTTCCGTAATATCCACAATCAAATCCGTAGGTCCAATGTCATTAATAAAGTAAAAATAGAGTTCCTTCACTTGCACGGCAGGCATGTCCGGCATGTAGTTCCGAAGCTTGGCATTAAATACAGCCTCCTGCACCAGCTTGCTGCAATTGACATGATCCGGATGACGATCTTCCCAATAGGGAGCAAACACCATCCGAGGGGCATGACGGCGTATCTCAGCCGTTACCGCCTGAACATGCTCAGGCGTGAGATATAATCCCCGATCAGGCAGAGCCAGGTTCGTTCGACACGAAAGACCGAGGACGCGGGAGGCTTTCTCCGCTTCCTCGGTTCTGCGCTCTACTGTTCCGTTGGAAGACATCTCAGCCCGAGTCAGATCACATACGCCTACTTTCAATCCCGCAGCGGTATGTTTGGCAATGGTTCCAGCCATACCAATCTCCGCGTCGTCCGCATGTGCTCCAAAGATGAGAATATCCAGACTCATTCGGAATCACCTGAATTCAGTCCAGCCTCCGGCTTGTATTTATGTACCAGCTCTCTCCAGCCAAAATCGCCACGATCCAGAGCCTTAACCAGGATTTCAGCAGTTGCGATATTTGTAGCAAGTGGAATCCCCTGCACATCACAAAGACGCAGCAACGCATTAATATCCGGCTCGTGTGGTTGTGCCATCAGTGGATCGCGCAGAAAAATAATCAGATCCATCTCATTTTGCGCAACCAAGGCTCCAATCTGCTGATCTCCACCCAATGGGCCCGATTCGAATCGATGAATCTGCAACGATGTTCCCTCCATAATACGAAGCCCTGTTGTTCCAGTCGAGTACAATTGATGGTCTGTAAAGACAGGCTCATATGCCGTCACGAAGTTAACCATCTCTTCTTTTTTGCGATCATGGGCGATAAATGCTATTTTCAACATGACAATCTCCTTTAGTCGATAAAGTGATCAAATCCGTAGATGAGTCCTGTATATTCCATAACCTTTTGTACGCCTATCTTAACACCAGGCATATACCCTGCACGCTCATAGGAGTCATGCCGAATTTTAAGCGACTGGCCATAATCTCCGAAAACCACTTCCTGCTGAGCAAATACGCCAGGTAGTCGTACACTGTGAATTCGGAAGCCATTGTAATAACCACCGCGTGATCCTTCAATCGTTTCTTCCTCATTCGGATTACCTTGACGAAGTTCTTCGCGATTAGCAGCAATCAGTTCCGCTGTTTTGATCGCTGTTCCTGAAGGAGCATCCAGCTTCTGATCTCCGTGATATTCAATAATCTCCACATTCGGCATATGCTTGGCAGCCTGTGCTGCGAATCGCATCATCAAGATGGCACCGATCGAGAAGTTAGGGGCAATGAGCCCTCCGATTCCTTTGTCCTGACACTGCTTGTCCAACTGTTCGATCTGCTCCGGCGTGAAGCCGGTAACACCCATGACAGGTCTGACTCCATGACGGATCGCGATCTCAGTATGTGCAAAAGCATATTGTGGCACTGTAAAATCAACCATGACCTGCGGTTTTGTCTCGGCAAAGGCCATTTCAATATCATCAGTCACCAGTACTCCACACTCTGGCAAACCAACCAGTGTTCCGGCATCGGTGCCCGCTCCGGAGCGGTTGACTGCAGCTGCAAGCTCCAGTTCCGGGTCCTGAAGTACCAATTTCACGACTTCACGGCCCATTCGACCAGCCGCTCCGATCACCGCAACTCTTATTACTTCACTCATCTTGACTGCATCTCCTCGCTATATTGGATCATATGGTTGAATCCATTTCAACTGACTGGGATATCCTTGTGAAATGAATTCTTATTGAATAGATTTCATGCGTTGCTTGATTTCCTGTAACATCTGATGCAGTTGTCCGTTATGCGGGTCCAACAAAATGGCCTCACGCAACGCCTGAATTGCACAATCAAATTCATTTAAGTCACTGTAAGCCAGTGCAAGCATGACATGAGCTTCTACTGAAAGAGGATCAAGTCTCACCGCTTCTTTCAACAGCGTAGACGCTTCCACATAACGCTCCTGTGTTGCAATACCCGCCTGCTCCAACAACAGCTTGGCTCTGGAGGTCAATTGTTTCGCTTCCAATGTCTGCAGGTGCAAAATATATTCCTCTGTTCCTGCCGACATTTCAACCGCCTTGCGTGCATATTCAAGCGCCGGAACCAGATGATTGCTGCGTGCGTGGGTAATGGAACAGCGATAATATAACTCCGCATGTTGCGGATGAGCATGAATGGCTGATTCGAACCAACGAATGGCCTGCTCAAAATCATTTTGTAATATACAGCGATAAGCCTGCTGCATATATTCTTCCGGTTTCATCATTAAGCTGACCCTCCCCGATCGGGTGATGGTACAGCATATGTAATCTACGCCTAATCGGTGTTTTTGGGAGTCCACCGATTGGCATCGCGGGTGTTAAATTTATGCATGACTTTATCGTGCGCCTCAGCCAGATCAATACCCAGCGAGTTAGCAAAACAAATCGTGATAAATAAAATATCTCCGAGCTCAAGTTCAATGGAATTGGCGGCTTCGGAAGACTTTTTGGGCTTCTCACCGAATTCGTGATTCACTTCCCTGGCAAGCTCTCCAACCTCTTCAGACATCCGGGCCAACATGGCCAGAGGACTGAAATATCCCTCCTTGAACTGGGAGATATACTGATCAACCTCACGCTGCATTTCTGCGATGCTTTTCTCCATGAGAACGGATTCTCCTTTTGAAATGATGTCGTATTTGTTCCTAATAATATCAGTTATTTAGATTCACTTCCACCATCATCAGCGACAAATCATTTTTAAAGAATCAATAAACAGGTATACTAGGATGGGAATGACTGCTTCTCATTCTAATTCATCTACAGTGAGGGATCTTATGAGCACTGCCAAAACCTGGGTTCAAGTCAAACTGGTTCTACCCATCTTGCTGGGTACAGCCTTGTATGCCTTCGGGCTCCTCTATTTCATTATCCCCAACCAGCTTATGGAAGGTGGTCTCACCGGGGTTACGGTGCTGATCAATTATGCATTCGGCATTTCACCTTCACTTACAACTCTGATTCTAAACGTTCCTCTATTTCTGATCGGGCTCAAAATTCTGGGCGGCAGACAGATGATCTATACCGGAATCGGGATTGGAGCATTGACCGTTTTTCTGTGGTTGTTCGAGAAGTTGATTCATCTGGGCTGGATTGAACCATTACATACCGAGAATGATCTCCTGCTCGCAGCCCTGTATGCAGGTGTTACTCTTGGAGCCGGTCTTGGCATCGTATTCCGTTGGGGCGGAACGACGGGCGGCTCAGACATCATTGCTCGTATTCTCAACCGAAAGTACGGATGGAGTATGGGGCGAATATTACTGGGCATTGATTTCGTCATTATCGGGCTCTCTCTCATCTACATCCCCAAAGAAAAAATTCTGTATACGCTCGTAGCGGTATTTATCGCCTCCAAAGTTATCGATTTTATTCAAGAAGGTGCATATTCTGCCCGGGCATTTATGATCATCAGTGACCATGCACCCGAGATTGCGGATCAAATCACACGGGAGATGGATCGTGGTGTTACCCTCATTCCAGCCATTGGCGCATACTCTAAACAGGCCAAACACATGGCCTACTGTGTTATTTCCAGACAAGAGTTCAGGCGGTTGCAGACGATTGTACGTTCTATTGACCCCAGAGCATTTGTCATCATCAGCGATGTTCACGATGTACATGGAGAAGGTTTCAAAGAAAGTTGATGTATTATACAGAAACTACAAGAAAACCTCTTTTCGCATGAAGAGCCGTTATAGTGGCTGTTTATGTGAAAAGAGGTTTTTTTAATAGACGACGATCAGGTTCATATTCTATTAGCGCCGAAAAGGAAATATACCCTGCTGCTGTGCACGATATTTACGGTACCCAGCATAACTTAGCGTTGCCACAATGACCGAACTGATGAGCAACCCGGCTGCCCTGCGATCAGGGCCCTGTACAAACGGTACGAAGGCACTCTCATCCTTCTCCCGACCAAATAACTGGTTCACCAGTTCCTCACCATGGCCTATCATGCTTTTTAACTGATTTAAATCTGGCTGCTTTGCGGTGGTAAGCCCCTTGGTATGAGATAACCAGGCATCCATCTGAGCAATCTCATACGGTTCACGGCGAATCATTGCGGCAGGACGAATCGTCTCGTAATGCTCCTCCAGAACGGCGTAGCGGTTTGCCAGTACGGCCGCAGTTTGCCCCTGATTTGTAGCAGCAGATAAAGCATCCAGATCATTTTTCACGATTTTATAATACTGAAGCCATAAAGGCTTGGTCGGATTGGCGAGACTATCTGCTGCAAGTCTAAGTTTGGCAGAGGACTCCTGAAGAGAAGCATCATCATTTTTCACCTTCACAATGGCTTGTTTCACTTCAACTACGGTTTCGGACAAGGCATGAATGCCCTCTACTGTCGTTTGTCCCTCAAAAGAGATATGCTCCAGACTTTTACTGATGCGCAGAATGCTTCCTCGCACTTCTTCGATATTGTTCTCGAGTGCCTGACGATACAATATGGCTGCTTCCTCATTCAGTTGTGCAATTGAATTGCTTGTGGACACTTGCTGATCTGAATTCGAATTCAATCCTTTACTTTGCGCGGATACACAATATGCTAAGTTCGTCCACAGCAGCAGAGCCATGAACGATACCACCAATAAGCCAGTCTTGATCCTGAACGTTCTCTTCATGGACATCCCTCCCACCATCAATGTATGGCGGCGGGCAGTTCCTTAGAACAAGCTCAAGATCGAATATCAGGTTCGTTTCGCTTGTCTCAACGCAAGCCAGGCACACAGAATACTCACCAGCGTCAGCCCGAAAGTGAAATTACGTACGCCATCCACATGATCATAGAGAGATGCGGGTAACCAGGGGTAAATATCATATGTATAATCCATCGTATCGTTCAACAGCGTCCAAAGACCTGCAACGACAAGGGCTGCCCAGCGGAAGCCGAAAAACCGCACATATATAAGAGCTTCAATTGCCATCGCACTATGCGAAGCAATCAACATCCAGTCTTGCCAGTGCTGTGTACCGCCTTGCATCCAGCCAGCGAAAATAATGGATACGGCCCACACGCCATATTTCACAGATGTGACCACGGCAAGCGCCTGAATCACATGTCCAATCCGTTTGATCATGATGGACCTTGGTGGGTACAGGATCCATAGCAACGCTAAGGTGAAAAACAAACTCGCCGTTGGGCTATCCGGCACAAATACGATCTGCCACAATGGCTGCTCGGCCAGCGTCATTTTCATTTGATCACCGTACCAGATGTAACCGTATACCGTTCCTACCGCATTACACCAAAACAAAAGCCACAGGAAATAACGATTCGTTAGAAACTCCCTACTCCAGAAAAACGATAAAGCCACGTTCCCTGCCCCTTCCTTCTTCACATGTTATGCACGATAACGTGCTGCTCAAAAACACTTCAAAAAACCTGACCGCATAAACGATCAGGTTTCATTGGTTATTTCGATTTTACTGTTCTGCTTTCTGTTTCGCAAGCCATTCGGCCAGATGATTAATTTCTTCATCCGTAACACCTTGTGCGATGGCATTATTGTACTGAGCAGGCATCTCGTTGTAGCCTTCTTTGATAATAGTGAGAATCTCTTCCTGACTGTGCTTGTCACCCACACCCCGAAGTGAAGGTCCACTTGCGCCCTTCATATCAGCCGCATGGCAACCAATACAGCCGGCCTTCTTGTACGTTTCCATTGCAGGGTCATCCTGCTCCACGATGGCCACTTCCTGTTGCTGTCCAGGTGCATTGGAAATTGGTGGAAGCCCCTGTTCATGCCTCTCCAGCGCTTCTTCTTCACGTTGAATATGTTCAGGTTTCTGTCCTGTCGCTTCAAGCTCATGCTTGTAGTGCGTCCATGCCACGTTTGTCAGGTAAAATACTGCAATGACCGATAGTATCATCAACGATGAAGCAATAGGACGTTTATAGAAACGTCGCTCCTTGCCTGTGTCCAGGAACGGTGCAAGCAGTAAAGCTCCGAAAGCAACTCCACTGACTCCCAGTACCCCGAGCAGGACGTAATCGCCTGATGCATATGGATACTTCAGATACTGATACAGAAAAAGGAAGTACCAGTCCGGCATGGGAATAACGGATGCGCTCGGATTGGCCGGATATCCCAAAGGTGCAGGTTCTGAGATCGTGAGAACCAAAATCCCTACCAATACAACGACACCAACCATCCATTCTTTCAGCAGGAAGTTGGGAATAAAGGCTTCTGATTTGCCGGGATACGCCGTGTAATCAGGAGGGGTAATAAAACCCGCCCCTTTACGGACGCGTGAATCACCGACAAAGATAACCTTTTCCTCATCATCCTTCTTATGTCCGTGAGCCATTGCGATTCCTCCCTTCTCAGTTTATAGTGGTCCCGAAATGCCCTGTCTGCGGATCATGATAAAGTGTCCGACCAGAAGCACCAGAAGCACAGCGGGGAGGAAGAATACGTGCAGGGCAAAGAATCGGGTTAGTGTCTGTGCACCAACAATCGTACCGCCTTGCAGGAATTCTTTGATAATTGGTCCCAGCCAAGGAACCGTGTTGGCAATCTCCAGTGTTACTTTTGTTGCAAAATAGGCTTTGTTATCCCATGGTAGCAAGTACCCTGTGAGCCCCAGGCCCAACATGACGAAAAAGATCAGCATGCCGACAACCCAGTTCATTTCTCGCGGTGCCTTGTAAGAGCCTGTAAAGAACACACGCATCGTATGTAAGAACATCATTACGATAACCAGACTGGCTCCCCAGTGGTGCATGCCGCGAACAATTTGGCCGAAGGCTACTTTGGTCTGCAGATACTCCACACTTGCGTAGGCATTGATAATATCAGGTACGTAATACATGGTCAGGAACATGCCTGACAGAATCTGAATAACAGTAATAAAGAACGTCAATCCACCAAAGCAGTACACGAATGCGGAAAAGTGATGAGCCGGATTTACATGCTCTGGAACTTCATGATCCGCAACGTCCCGCCAGATTGGCGTGATGTCGAGACGCTCGTCAATCCAGTCATAGACATTTTTAAACATCTGCGTTCACGCCTCCTAATTCACTCGGGTGTTCGGAACAATGTCGCCCAGATATACCCAACCCTGCTCTTCCTTAACTACGTACTCATCCAGCGGTTTGGGGGCTACGGCAAGATTCTTCCCTTCCTTGTCATAGTGCGCGCCATGGCAGGGGCAATGATACTCGTCAGGATAACTTTTGTCACTATTCCAGCCCACTGTACATCCCAGATGTTTACAGATAGGTGAGAGCGCATAAATTTTACCCTGCTCATCTTTGCGAATCCAGGCCACCAACGATGCATTACTCAGATACCAACCATCCTGTTGTTGAAGTTCAAAGGTGAATTCTTGAGGTTCATTCGTAATTTTGCTGATTTCAGCTACTTTGACAGAGGTGCCTTCTCCCTTATGCTGCAAAATCGGGTCCACCGCAAAACGGACCATGGGAAGGATTGCACCGGCGGCCATGTAGGCTGTAGCTCCACCAAGCGTGTACGTCAAAAACTGCCTGCGTGACATCTCCATGCGGCTTGGCAATTTCATCGAAGCTTCGTGCTGGTCATGCTCACTGCTCATACTGTCTCCAACCCCCTTTTTCAGCCAACTCTCTCAAACGTTTTCATTTTCATAAATTCCACGACTTACTAGAACATACATAATCATATAGTAGCCCTAGAACACCGTCAAGAATTTGTCACACATTTTTAAGGTTCAATTGTAAGCGTTATTAAAAAAGTGTTGTAAAATTGTCACATTTGTCACATAAAACTCACTTTTTCCATAACTCTCGTATTTTCTCCCCGACATATCTCGCAATCCCCTCTTCTTCGATCTCACGAGTTAACGTTAACCGGCTCAAAACCAAATCAGCAGATGGAATTTCAGCATCTTCAAACTGACCATCAGATGACATAATAATCACATATTTGAATCCTGAAGATTTAAGCTGGGCGGACAAGGAATTTAATGTCATTGACATTTCCGAATTAGCATAATGAAAGGCTGGATATGTCATGATTCTCCCTTTGAAAGGAATTTCGACCATATCCAGAAAATCTCTCAGCCGCTCCAGTGCCTCGGTAGCTTCAACTGGCGACTGGTCACCGGTAAGAGCTGTGTATGGAATAAGGCATGTATCCAGATAGAGTTGCAGTTCAGCCCAGCTGTCTTGAGTCATCTCACTGAATTTCAATTCCCTATATCCCCTTTCTATCCATTTTATTCCCATATTATATATGAGCATATCTTATAAATCCAGACAATCATTTTGGAATTACACATATCAAAAAAGGGAATACGCATCTGCGCATTCCCTTTTATCTCAGAAAAGACGTATTTAGCCCATCAGTTTATGGTCCTCAGTTCATCCGTCAGACTCCGGAAAGCTACTTCGTCTCCGGTAGCTAACGCTTTATCGATTTCCAAATAGAGCTTCTCGCTACGCTGTTTGCGAAGCGCTTCGTCCCACACCATCTCAGCTGCTAGCCCCAACATGACTTCATACGTAACTTTCATTTTATCCAATAGGATGCACCTCCAAAACGGATTTAAGAGCTCCTATATTCTTTCCCTTTGGTAACATAACCCAGTGAAGTTCTGGACATCCGCTCCAAATCAGCATCAGTCAGCTCACGTATCACTTTGGCAGGTGTCCCCAAAGCAAGAGTATAGGGCGGAATTTTACTATTTTCAGTAACTACAGAACCGGCCCCAATCAGCGTATATTCGCCAATGTCGGCTCCATTCAGCAGAATGGCTCCCATGCCAATCAATGACCCTGTTCCAATACAACAGCCATGAATGATCGCTGAGTGTCCTACCGAAACATCGTCTCCCAAGATCAAAGGTTGGTCTGTGTTGACATGCCCAACAGCATTATCTTGAATATTACAGCGCTTCCCAATGATTATAGGAGCCAAATCAGCCCGTAGGACTGCATTGAACCAAACGGAAGACTCTTCTCCCATTCTCAAATCACCGATCAGTTTTGCACCTTCAGCTATGTATACCGAAGGATGTAACTGAGGTTGTATACCTTTGTATGGAATTATCATTCATATCACTCCTTAATTTGGGAGTGATTTTAGCAACTTGTCCTTCACTTGTCAAACATAATGGGTGTCGTGTCTCCTGAGATGGAGCGACAGGATGCAGCAAGACGCGTACCCCAAGCTGTCATCTGAACAGTCCGGCCTTCTTCGTGTTCCCCAATACGGACCATGCCAAGATGCAACATCATTTTAATTATTCTGTTATCATAGATGGCCTCGGCCGTATCATAATAGAACGGCTGAATGAATGGACCGATCTGTCGAAACAGCGACTCTGCGGTTGACCATTCAGATGCACATTCGCCTGTCCAATACACAATAGAGGGCAGATTTGGAATAGCGCCTTTATACAATCTTAACCAAAATCTAAATAGCTGTATCATTTCAGCTGTTTTCTCAGTCCCCAGCTTGTCTTCTCCAGCTGGCGATAACCTCAGTGTACCTTGCTCTTCGCGAACCAGCCGATGGTGAAATGCATAGTCGTAGAGAAGGGCAAAACGATCCGGATAATCCTTGAACGAACGGCCATATCCGAATCTCCAACCGGCCTTGCCTACCAATTCCTCACTGATGTGCAGATGCTCCATAATCTGCTGTTGAGAGCGGCGATACATCATACCTTCAGCGTTAAGGGCAATTTCATGTTGCTGAACAAACTGCAGGAACAACTTGAGATCATCCGCCAAGAGATGATACTCATCCCGATACATGGGTGGTTCCGTTGTTTTCGTAATCCCTGTTCGCAAATGAGTGGATAGGACATCCCTGAATCTTAATTTCAGATCCTGAGGTACCTGATACAGATATCTGGTCTGCTGCGTCGTCCCATTGAACAACCATCCACTTTTATTGAAGCGGAGGATAAGATCACGCGGACTTGCCCCAGCCTCACTCTCCTTTTTATCCATCGATTGACGAGCTATGGCAACGAGTTCTTCCATACCATAGTACTGGCGAGGATCAAACAACAAGTTGTTCAAGAAGCGCTGATCTGCTTGATTCAGTTGACGTACCTGCTGCTCAAAAAAGGGTCTGCTGCCCAATGTGGTGAGAATACTCTGGATGAGTTCATGTTTGGAGTTCGGCTTGCATTCACATTGGTAATAGTCTGCTATTCGATTAAGCTGGCCAATATCGGCAAAAGTAAGCATATCCGCTAGATTCATGGGTCCATCGCCTCGCCCGTTAACTACTTCGGCTGCTGATTCGGGGCCTGAAATAGTTTGGTTTTGTAAACATCGTTGACGGAATTCCCACAATCTAAACCTCTTTTTGGAAATCTTTTATGTTTTAAAATCATACTATGCCTCAAGTTGGTCAATCAGAAGAAAAATGAGAGGTTTGAAATCATATAAAGCCTTTCTTTCCCCATAAAACGCAAAAAAACAACCCAAGTTGGATTACTCAGGTTGTTTCGCTGTGTCCAGAGACAGATGTCGTGTACAATTATATAACAGCGGACTCCAGTCATCACGTTCCTTCTCCAGGATCGTTAGTGACAGATTTCCAATCCGTTCTGTATACCGATCTTTATACAAGGCCGTTAACAGGTTGGCCAGAAAAGCTCCATGAGTGACTATAAGCACGTTTTGATCTGGATAGGCAGACCATAGATCATCCAGAAATGCCAGTGCACGAATCTGGATATCCACAATCTGCTCCTGTCCCAAATCAAGCGTCTCCCAGGTTTGGCCCCAGCGGGCAACTCGCTCCTCTGAAGTCAGACCTTCAATCTGACCAAAAGCCCTTTCTTTCAACCGTGCGTCCGGTTCAAGCAAAGGTACATTCAACAGTGTGGAGATAATCTCCCCTGTTTCCTGTGCCCGCGATAATCCACTTGTGATGATATAGTCCCATTGGTATTCTTCCGTCAGCAGACGTCTTCCCAGGCGTTCTGCCTGTTCACGACCTTCTCCATTCAAAGGTATATCAGTCTGCCCTTGGATACGGCCCGCCGCATTCCAATCTGTAAGACCGTGACGAATAAGCCCGATTCGCACTTACATCCCTCATTTCTCCACACGGCGAACGAAAGGTTACTACCTATGCACGCGCACCTTGTTTTCGTTTATTCGTTGTTCGATGCATACGTCCAAGAGAGAATAAAGCCATCCCTATTGCTAGTAAAGACAGGGCCATCCAATACTGAGGATAAGCAGGTCCCATGCTCACAACAAAAGGTTCAATGATGCTTCCTCTGTCCGCTCCAGTCATGTTGTACTGATACAATCCAGATGACGACGGTCCGCTTCCGGCCACCCCTGTCTCCAGAATACCTGTAGCAACAACCTTGGTTTTCTCAGCTTCTGATACATCTGGCTTAAACATTGCCATGTACAGAAAGCTGCATAAAAAAATAGCCAGGAACGCGGCAATCCACAAAGACATATGCTTGCGAATCACAGCAGAGAAACGATTAACCTTTGCCTCTTCCGGCAGTAGCCATGGAGACTCCGCGTAGATCCGGTCCATAACATTACGGTTTACTCTCTCTGCCTGTTGTTCTGTCACTGGAACCGGAATGCTGTGCAGCAAGATCTGAGCTTCTTCCCAGACCTCAAACTGCTCGGAGCACTCTTCACAACCAGCGAGATGAGCATGAAATGCAATCCGCTGAGGATGAGTTTCCGGCAAGTCCCAGACCAGTGCAAACAGTTCCTGGGCATCATTGCAATTCATCGGTTCTTCATCCCTTCATATGGCTCGTACACCGGTTCGAAGAAATAAGGTTCCAATTGAGTTTTCACGCTTGATCTTGCTCTGAATAATAGCGATTTCACAGAACTGACGCTCTGCCCAAGAATATTCGCAATCTCTTGGTAGTCTAGTTGATCATACTCACGGAGTATAATCGCAGAACGCTGCTTCTCCGGCAAATTGTTAATCGCATCCCTAACCAGCATCACCCGCTCGCTGCGTAGTACAGCATACTCCGGTGTATTCTCCGAAGGAGCAACGGGCACAATCCCGCTCTCTTCAAGTGGGACATTTCCGCTGCGCTGTTTGCGAAGCTCACTCAGTACCGTATTTCTCGCAATGGTGTATAACCAGGTTGAGAATGAGGCATCCACCTCACGGAAAGAGTGCAGACTGCGGAACGCCTTATAGAAAGTCTCAGAACAGAGATCTTCCGCAAGCAGCTCCATATTGGAACTTTTCAACATATGATATACGAAAGCCAGTATTTTACGCTGATAACGACTCATCAGCTCGGAATATAACTCCAGGTTACCTTCCTTGATCTCTCGAATCAACTGGGAATCCGTCATTTGAGTGCGACCCCTCCTCGCCCATCCATGTGCTTCTCCCCGTTCGACTCTATCCATGTATTACCGAACAGGCACAAAAAAGTTGCGGTTCTCACCGCATATAAACAGCGTTCAGCACCATAACTGGCCTTCCCGCCAAATTCCCCTATGTAATGGCAATTTCCCCAACGTTTCTACATTAACAGTATTTATTGTACAACGGTCTGCATCATCCTGGCAAATCCATTGCTATCCACAGTAACCCGACCTGTCATTCATATGCAGTGTTTTTCACGTTCATGACTTCATTTTGGGCCTTTTTGGTAGGCCTTGCTTATATAGACGAACGAAATTCTGAAAAGGTTACAAAAATGTGATATTTTTTTGATCTAAGGTATCCTAACAGATTAAGGAGGGTGATGTAAACAGAGGATGTAAATATACGTGTAAATATCAACATATAAAACCCTTTCAAATACCTTTTTAAGACAAAAAAAGACCGCTTACATAAGCGGCCATTGCTCACGTGGAGCAATACAGTTATTGGATAGGAGTGGAGAGAAACCATACTGTACCCTTATTATATGTATACGTTTTCATTTTGTCAACACTTTAAGTAAAATTGTTTGAATTCATTATAGCTTTCGGAAATTCAGGATAATAACTCCTTTTTTTGTGGACAAGAATCAAATGTGCAACTCCGATAAAACTTCACAAAAAAGAGGGCTTTCGCCCCCTATCTCGCCGTCTTATATCCACACCTGATATCCCAAGGAATCCAGCAACGTCTTCGCTCGTTCCATATCTTCTTCCTGACGGAAGGACAGACGCATGATCCCCGGCACATCCACCCGGTTCTCGATAATCTCCAAGTTGCTCAGGTTGATGTCATTCGCACCAAGCTCGGTTGCAATCTTACCGATCATACCAGGTGCATCCTGAACATCGGTGTACAGATCAAATAACGGCGAAATCATGCCTTTACGTCGCTCTGGCAATATACTCCGGAACTCGCGGGCCTGACGGAATGCATCCTCGATCCCTTCACCATTCTGATGCTCCAGCATATCTGTGAAGGCCGTCATTTGGCTATTCCAGTCCTTGAGCAAGCCCAGCAATACATCCCGGTTGCTAAGCAAGATATCTCTCCATACAATGGCGTCACTGGACGCAATCCGGGTAATGTCCCGGAAACCACCTGCTGCCAGCATTTTATATAGCGGATTCGATTCATTATATTGACGCACCTGATTTACCAACGCAACAGCAATAACATGTGGCAGATGACTAATGGCCCCTACAATATCATCGTGAAGCAATGGCTCCACACGCACGATCTGTGCCCGCGTATACGCAAGTAGCTCCGACAACCTGCTGTACGCTTCCTCAGGCACATGTGCTGATGGGGTCAAGACATAGTATGCATTCTCAAACAACACGGCTGAGGCAGCATCGACGCCTGCACGCTCCGACCCTGCCATCGGATGACCACCAATGAAGTAAGCGTCGGTCAACCGCACATGCTCGGCACAAGCGGCTATGGAAGCTTTGGTACTGCCTACGTCCGTGATAATGCATCCTTTTTTCAATGGCAGCTTGGAAAGCTGTTCGAAATAGGATTCAAGCAGACCTACGGGCACACACAAAAAAATAAAGTCGGCATCCTCTACCGCTTCTTCCAGAGAGAGCGTAGCATCATCCACTACACCGCTCGCTATGTACTTGGCCTTCAGTTCCTCCAAATGGGCGTAGCCCATCACGGATACACCTGGCTTGCCTTTGAAGCAAAGCGCCAGTGAACCGCCGATGAGTCCTACACCGATCATTGCAATTTTTAGTTTCATGGGTCCTCACTCTTTCATCGCCAGTATTAAGGGCGTGCTACCGCCTTCTCAGCCAGCGTGTTCTCCAGTGCCGTGACAAATGCACGATTCTGTTCTGATGTTCCGACGGACACACGAATATATGTTGGGTATACGTGGAATCCTGGGCGAACGATAATGCCTTGTTTGAGCAAGGATTGGAACGCCGTTGCCGAAGGCATATTCAGATCAACCATAATAAAGTTACCCTGCGAAGGGAAATACGACAATCCCAACCGCGTAAATTCATTTTGCAGAAAATCCCGATCCGCTGCATTCCGCTTCGAGCACTCTTGAACAAACTCCTGATCCAGTAGTGCAGCCGTTGCTGCAACCTGTCCAAAACGCGAGGTGTTAAACGGCTCACGTACACGGTTAATCAAATCAATAATCTCGGGACGTGCAATGCCGTACCCGATCCGGAGCGAAGCCAAACCATAAATTTTGGAAAATGTCCGCAGAATGACCAGGTTCGGGTACCGTTCGATCAATGGCACACTTTGCGGATATGCTTCATCGGTTACGAATTCATAGTACGCTTCGTCCAGTATGACCATCACATGAGCAGGTACACGGTCCATAAAGGCTGTAAGTTCCTGCTCGGAGATAATCGTACCTGTCGGATTATTTGGGTTACATACCCATACCGCTTTGGTCTTGTCATTGATTTGTGCGAGCATGGCGCTCAGGTCATGCGTTCCATCCTTCAGAGGCACTTCAATGGTAACGGCACCCTCAATATCTGCATTGCTTTTGTATACGGAGAATGTCTGATCAGCCATAATGGTTTCATCTCCGGGTAAGAAGAAAGCTCTCGTGATCAAAGCAATAATCTCATCGGAACCACAACCAAATATCAGATTGTTCCGTTCCACGCCAAGATGCTTGGCAAGAACCCCTGTCAGCTCAGCTGAGCTACCGTCAGGGTATATGCTTATGTTAGTCATTTCTCTCGTAATGGCTTCCAGAGCGGCAGGAGAACTGCCGTATGGGTTTTCGTTGGAGGCCAGCTTGATGACTTGTTCAAGCCCCAGTTCACGTTTCACTTCTTCAATCGGTTTGCCCGGCTGGTACACAGGCAGATTGACAATCTGGGATTTCGGTTTCAACCCGACCGCCTCCTGTTATTGAAATAATGTTGGACACGAATCAGCGTGTACTGCACTTGTCCAAAGATGTACTTTCAGGACATCCCTATCCTTTTAATTGTGCCACAAAGTTGCGAATTTGCAACAGTCCCGCTTCACGCGTATCGGGATTTCCAAGCAAAGGAATCGCGTCTTCCACCTGACGAACGATAGCACTTCCTACAACAACACCATCGCAGATGCGGGAGAAATGCGCCACTTGCTCATGACTGGAGATACCGAATCCTACCGCCACCGGCAGGTCTGTCAGACTTTTCACCGTCTCGATGAAGCTTTCTACACCATCAAAGAAAGAAGCCCTCTCTCCGGTTACACCAAGGGAAGAAACGCAATAGATAAATCCGCTCGCTCCCGTCACAATCCGCTCAATCCGTTCATTAGACGTAGGTGCAACGAGCGGAACCAGATGTACACCGGCTCGATGTGCACGCTCACGCATCTCTTCCGCTTCCTCAATTGGCAGATCCGGAATGATCATGCCGCTAATATCGTGTTTGACCAACTCTTCAAAGAACACATCGAGTCCAGTCTGCAACACCGGATTATAATAGGTGAACAGCACAAAAGGCAGTTTCACACCTGCCTCACGAGCTTTTGCAGCTGTTTCCATGACAGTACGAATGGTAACCCGGCTCTTCAATGCCCGTTCGGAAGCACGCTGAATGACGGGTCCATCCGCAAGCGGATCGGAATACGGGACACCCAGTTCCAGAATGTCTGCTCCGGCATGCTCAAGCTCCTTGATGATATCGATCGTTGTCTCCACATCCGGATCTCCAACGGTTAGAAAGGGGATAAGTGCTGTGCGATTCTGTTCCTTCAATTGCTGGAAGGTCTGGTCCATCAGATTCATGCCAAGTCGCCTCCCGTGTATTTCATGATGGATTCAACATCCTTGTCTCCACGTCCCGACAGACAGATGACAACGATATCGTCCGCTGTGAGTTCAGGGGCCAATTTAACAACTTGGGCAACCGCATGTGCAGACTCCAGAGCAGGAATGATTCCTTCCGTCCGGCATAGCAATTGCAGAGCATCCAGAGCTTCCTGGTCCGTGATCGGTACATATTTCGCCCGTTCAATATCCTTCAGATAGGAATGTTCCGGACCAACACCCGGATAATCAAGCCCTGCCGAGATGGAATGTGCTTCCTGTACCTGTCCATATTCATCCTGCAACAAGTAGCTCATGGAACCCTGGAATACACCATGCGTACCTTTGCTCATTGTCGCCGCATGATACTCGGTATCCACCCCTTTGCCTGCGGCCTCAACGCCAACAAGCTTCACATCCTGATCACCGATAAAAGGATAGAACATACCGATTGCATTACTACCGCCACCGACAGCGGCTACAATCACATCTGGCAAACGTCCTTCGATCTCTTGAATCTGACGACGGGTCTCATCACCGATCACACGCTGGAAATTCCGAACCATCATCGGATAAGGATGGGGACCAACAACTGATCCGAGGACATAGAACGTATCCTCCACATTGCTGACCCAATAACGAAGTGCTTCATTACCTGCATCCTTCAATGTACGTGTTCCAGACGTAACCGGAATCACTTCTGCTCCAAGCAGCTTCATCCGAAATACGTTTAACTGCTGTCGCTGTGTATCCTCTTCGCCCATAAATACTTTGCATTCCAGTCCGAGCAATGCAGCTACTGTCGCCGTTGCAACGCCATGCTGGCCTGCTCCCGTTTCGGCAATCACTTTCTTTTTGCCCATACGTTTGGCAAGTAAACCCTGTCCAATGGCGTTATTAATTTTGTGTGCACCTGTATGGTTCAGATCTTCACGTTTCAGATAAATTTTAGGTCCGCCCAAGCGACGAGATAATTGCTCTGCATGGTACAATGGCGTTTCACGTCCAGAATACTCGCTTAGCAGATAGTTCAGTTCCTTGTTAAATTCCTCGTCTTCCGAGAAGTGGCTATAGGCTTTCTCTAGTTCAATGAGTGCGTTCATTAGTGTCTCGGGTACAAAGCGGCCTCCGAAGGGACCGAAACGCCCGTGTTGATCCGGCAATTGATGTGTCATGCCTGCTTCACCCTTTCTACGAATGCTGTAATTTTGGCGATATCTTTTACACCTTCAGTCTCCACGCCGCTGGATACATCGACGCCGAAAGGTGCATATGTCTGTATTAGTTGTTGTACATTGTCCGGCTGCAAACCTCCTGCAACGAACATCCCAATGCCGTGACTTTTCGCCCATTCGGCATAGGCAGGAATACGTTCCCAGGCGAAGGTTTTGCCGGAGCCTCCTCCATACTGAGGATCATAGGTATCGAGCAATATCGCATCCACGAATTTATCGTAAACATCAAGAGCCGTTATGGCTGTATCATCAGCTTCCGGACCCGTTTCATCTTTTGAAAAAGAAATAGCCTTGAACACCTCGGCATTCCACCGCTGCTTCACCTGCTGGCAAAATTTCGCAGTCTCTTGTCCATGCAGTTGAATAACATCCAGTTGAACGACCTCCATAATGTGTTCCAGCTCTTCGAGAGTAGGATTCACAAATACACCGGCAAGCTTCGGCCGATCATAAGCTGACCATTCGAACAGCACCGTTCTTAATGCAGCAGCCAGCTGAGGTTCGATTCGGCGGCGTGACTTGGCAAAAATAACACCAATGTAATCCACAGGCAAGTTTATCATCGATTTTAGCACTTCAACGTCCTGAAGTCCACATATTTTTACGGCCGCTGGCAGCGGGTTTCTCAGTTCTGACTGACTGTCGCCTGTGCCATCGTGTATGGAGGTATTCATCATTTGGGTCCCATCAGATCATATACAACTGCCTCGACATCATCCTTGCGCATGAGATGCTCCCCTACAAGGATACCGTGAACCCCTGCTTCGATTAAAGGTACTGTTGATTCTGGTCCATCAATTCCACTTTCGCTGATCAAGGTGACACCACTCGGAATCAATTCCATCAAATCCAGTGTCGTATTCAGACTGGTTTCGAATGTTTTCAAATTACGATTGTTGATGCCCACAAGCGTTGCCTGCGGAATTCCCAATACTTGCTCCAGTTCTGTCCGATCGTGGACTTCAATTAAGGCATCCAGCCCCAGACTTTTGGCGAATTCCAGATAGTGACGAATCTGTTCTGGTGTCAGAATGCTGGCAATCAGCAGGATTGCATCCGCACCCAGCAATCTTGCCTCGGCAATCTGTCGTTCATCTATAATAAAATCCTTGCGTAATAGCGGAATGTTCACCACCTGATGGATAGCCTGCAAGTACTCATTACTTCCTTGAAAATACGACACATCTGTTAATACGGAGATGCAGTCTGCACCCGCTCGTTCATAAGCAGAAGCAATCTCTACCGGATGAAAATCCGGGCGGATCAACCCTTTGGACGGCGAAGCCTTCTTCACTTCAGCGATAAGACCGAGTTTGCGATTGCGTCTGCTCGATAATGCTTGTTCAAACCCCCGGGTTGCGGGTAGTTGTTCGATTTTTTGGATAGCTTCATCCATGCGAAATGTTTGTGCCAGAACTTCAACTTCCTTATGTTTGGTTGCAACGATTCGATCAAGATACATGACTGTACGCCTCCGTTGTATGAATTAACTGTTCAAGCTTCCCGGCAGCTTTCCCCGAATCTACTGCTTCTGCGGCAAGTGTCACCCCTTCAGCAATGCTATCTGCAAGACCCGATACATAGATGCACGCTCCGGCGTTCAGCAGAACGACGTCGCGGTAGGCACTCCGATCACCTTGGAAGATCCTCTTAATAATTTCGGCATTCTGTGCCGCATCTCCTCCAAGCACTGCTTCAAGTGGATGCAGAGACAAGCCCATATCACGTGGATCAATATCATAGGTGTGCACTTCACCATTGCGCAATTCAGATACCTGAGTCGGTGCCGAGATGCTGATTTCATCCAGACCATCATGACTGGCCACGACCAACGCTCTTTTGAGACCAAGACGATTCAGTACTTCAGCAATCATCGGCGTCCGGGAGCGATCATACAGGCCAAGCAATTGGCGATCCGCTCCGGCAGGATTGGTTAAAGGTCCGAGCATGTTGAATATAGTACGAACACCCAGCTCTTTTCTTGGTCCTGCTGCATGCCGCATGGAAGGGTGATATACCTGGGCAAAGCAGAAGCAGATTCCGATATCATCGAGACACTGTCTGGCCTGCTCGCCGTTCAGATGGATATTTACACCGAGTGCCTCTAATACATCCGCGCTTCCCGCTTTGCCTGAAGCAGAACGGTTGCCATGTTTGGCGACCCGAACCGAGACGGCCGAAGCAATGATGGCGGATGCTGTGGAAATGTTGAACTTGTGAATACCCGAACCACCTGTTCCACAAGTGTCCAGCAAGCCGCTGCCATCCGTGAGAATTCGTCCGCCCTGACCACGCATGGCTTCAGCAAAACCAGTGATCTCATCCACCGTTTCCCCTTTCATCCGCAGCGCCATCAGCAAACCTCCGATTTGAGCCGGCGTAGCCTCACCTCTCATGATCGAATACATCAAATCTCGTGCTTCGGCTTGCTCCAGATGACTGCCCTCCAAAACCTTTGCCAAGCCATTCTTCATACCTTCCTCACGAGCAATCTCAGCTACGGGTGTTACTGGTTTCTCATTCATCATTGGGTTCATGTTCATCTCCGGTCTCTCCTCTCTCAGTTCTTAACGGCGGTTGGTGTGACAAAATAGTCTGCATTCGCCAGTCTCAACGTGCTGTCTTTGTCTTTGGCAGGAAACATTGCTTCTGCTGTCCGAATCGCCTTGAGCAGCGCTTTGGCTTTGTTAACGGTTTCCTCATATTCCTTCTCAGGCACGGAATCCCACACGATTCCCGCTCCGGCCTGTACATATGCTTTTCCTTTTTTGAAAATAATCGTACGAATCGTAATACAGGAGTCCATGTTACCCGAGAAACCGAGGTATCCAATCGCTCCTGCATAGGCACCCCGTGCCTCTTTCTCCAGTTCCGCGATAATCTCCATTGCACGCAGTTTCGGTGCACCGGATACGGTACCCGCTGGCAAACATGAGAGGAATGCATCGAAGAAATCCTTGTCGTCTCTAAGCTCGCCCGTAACGTTGGACACCATGTGCATAACGTGAGAATACCGTTCAATCTCCATGAACATGTCACACTTCACACTACCGAAGCTGGATACGCGGCCCAGATCATTACGGCCCAAATCTACCAGCATCAAATGTTCCGCACGTTCTTTCTCATCCTGTAGCAGGTCAGCAGCAAGTGCACGATCTTCCGCTTCTGTTGCCCCCCTAGGACGTGTGCCCGCAATTGGTCGTGTCTCCACACGATTTCCGTCCACCTTGACCAGTGCCTCCGGCGAGGTGCCGACGATAATCTCATCATCCATCTTGAGATAGTACATGTAAGGCGATGGATTTAGCGTCCGAAGTACGCGATACACGTGAAGCGGAGAAACTTCCGTATCGATATGGAAGCGCTGGGATAATACCACTTGAAAAATATCACCTGCGCGGATGTATTCTTTGGCTTGATCCACATTGCCGATAAACTGCTCCTTCGTAAGATTGGAGCGAATGTCCCCCAGCTCCACGTCTCCCGGAATGGAACGCGGATTCAGGTTTTCCCCGGGTCCTTGCTGCTGCAAACGTTCTGCGGCCTGCTCCAGCTTCTCCGAAGTCACTGCATACGCCTGCCGTATCTCATCATCCGTCGCTCCGTCTTTGACGTGTACATTACCGACTAACAGCATTTGCTGCTTCACATGGTCAAACACGATAATCTGGTCGCAGAACATAAAGCGAATGTCATCCATATTCAGATCATCCAGCGCGTGAGCTGGAAGCTTCTCATAATAGGACAGTAGATCGTATCCAAAGAAACCAATTGCCCCACCTGTGAATGGTGGCAGTTCATCATCTTTCGGGCTGCGGTACTTACGCAGCAATGCTTTCAGTTCTTCAATCGGTTTTCCTGGCAATTCACGGGTCTTCCCTGCTTCTTCTACAACAATCCGGCCTTTCTTCGCCGAAATCATCAGGAACGGATCTGTACCGATGAAGGAGTATCTCGCCCATTGAATACCACCCTCTACACTTTCCAGCAGGAATGCACGGTCGTTGTCAGCATAACGGCGGAATATTCGAATCGGTGTCTCCATGTCTGCCAGAATCCGTTTGACTACCGGAATCAGATTATACTCATTCGACATTTTCAGTACTTGATTAACGTTTGGCGTTATCATCAGATCACGTCCTTTCAGATTTATATAAGTTCAACTAAAGAGGTTACACTGACACTCCGATGACAGAACAACCTTCCGATCGCTGTTATCACCAGATTTTTTCGATTCCCTTTCTAAAGGGAAAATCCGGCGATAAAGGCGAACGCTCCGCTTCTTCAGGTTATTTCTGTCCTCTCCGTTTTTGCGTAAAAAGTTTAGTTGAACCTATATGGGTAGAAAAATATGAAAAAAACCTCTACCATCAGGTAGAGGTTTGGTTATAAGCTGTATTTAACAGGGTGATGCTTCATAAATAACAAGTCCCTATACTTCGCTGTCGGATTATGCACAGGTTGCTGAATGGATGCAAGTCACATCATTCAATCAGGTAAATACTTCAGTCATAACACGTCAACCACTCAGTCCAATATTTCATTAATAAGGGAGAGTTCATTGATTGTGTTTATACCAAAATATATCAAAACAAAAGATGTCCTAAGACAGACAAATTTGTTCGCCCTGTTCCTGTTACCTATTCCGTAGCACGACGTACCGTGAATCAGTTGACCGGTTTCTGTTGCCCCGGTTACCACCCACTGGACTCTGCTATATACTCCACTAGCTCAGCTGCTCTCAGCTCAATCTCTACTCTACTCAACTGGTTCTCACTATACATCATTATAACCGGTTTGACAACCCACTTGCTTAAGAACCAGAAGGTGCTGCCAGATCCGGACGTAATGCCTGTGCACCATTCAGGTACACATGATTGATTTCTTTCTGACTCTTGTTCGTATTCACATGTACCATGAAACGGATGCACTGTGCCAAGGCACCTTTAACTGGAACTTCCAGTGCACACATCAGTGGTACAAGCTCCCAGCCATCCAGTTGGCGAATAGCTTTTGCCGGGAAAGCAGCATCCAGATCTCCAGTTAACGTAATCCATACACTGCAGATATCTTCCGGTTGGATCTCATTGCGATCCACGATCTCCTGCAACAATACAGCCGTTTCTTTCAAAATCTGTTCTTCGTTGTTCTGCGTGACTGTTGTAGCCCCGCGAATTCCCCGTGTGACCATTGCTGTTATTCTCCCTTCCTGAGCATTTCAATGACGTCCCGAACTGCCGACACAGGTACGTCCTTCACAATTCTTGCAGCTCCAATCCGATCAGGAATGATGAACACCATATGACCTTCACGGAACTTTTTGTCATGCATCATCGCTTCCATTAATGCATCCGTGTCCAGATGCGCAGGCATTGTTGTCGGAAGGCGAAGTGAACGTAACATGCGGACCGTATCTTCATAGAGCCCTGCTGGCGCACCAAGCTTCTCACCAAGCAATGCTGATCCAGCCATACCGATCGAGATCGCTTCTCCATGCAGAAATTCTCCGTAACCCGCAATCGCTTCAATGGCATGACCAATCGTATGTCCCAGGTTCAATAACGCACGTTCTCCATTTTCACGTTCGTCTCTGGATACAATCTCTGCCTTAATGCCACACCCTCGCTCCAAGCCGTATCCCAGTGCTTCCGGATTAAGCGCAAGCAGTTCTTCCGCATGCTCCTCACACCAATGTGCAAAAGCCTCATCACGGATCAGTCCGTGCTTCAGCATCTCTGACAAACCTGCCGAAACATCTCGTGGCGGCAAGGATTGTAGTGTATCCACATCGTAGAGTACAAGCTCAGGCTGGTGGAATGCACCGATCATATTTTTGGCCAGCGGATGATTGACAGCTACCTTGCCGCCCACACTGCTGTCATGCGCCAAAATCGTTGTAGGTACTTGAACAAACTTGATTCCACGCATATATGTAGCAGCAACAAAGCCAGCCAGATCACCTACAACACCCCCACCTAGGGCCAGAATCGCAGAACTCCGATCCAGTTTGCCTTCGATGGCAACCGTCATCATATCCTGGTACACCGAAAGGGATTTCGATGTTTCACCAGAGGGGACGACCGCCGATACGACTGTATAACCAGCCGTACGCAACGTTTGCTCCAAACCTGACAAGTATTTGGGAGCCACATTTTCGTCTGTAATGATGAGTAACGGACTTTTTTTGGTCAAGCCATATTGCTCAAAGTATTGAGGTGCTTGCGCCAATAGGCCGCTACCAATCAGAATCGGATATGAGCGTTCCTCCAACTGTACCGTCAGCTGACGCATATTAGTAATTCTCCAGCTGAGCGTTATAGCTGGCAACGTTCGCACGGATCTCTTCCATCGAATCCCCGCCGAATTTCTCCAGGAATGCTTTGGCAATTTCCCATGCTACGACATGCTCCATAACCACACTCGCTGCGGGTACAGCACAAGCGTCTGAACGCTCAACCTGAGCCGTGAATGCTTCTTTCGTATCAATATCGACACTTTGCAGTGGCTTATACAACGTTGGGATCGGCTTCATCACACCACGTACAACCACTGGCATACCGTTCGTCATCCCACCTTCGAATCCACCGAGACGGTTGGTTGCCCGGTGGTAGCCGCGCTCATCCGTATGCATGATTTCATCATGCACCTGTGAACCACGAATGACTCCGGCTTCGAATCCGATCCCAATCTCTACACCTTTGAATGCATTAATGGACATAACGCCTTGAGCGATTCGTGCGTCCAGCTTGCGATCGTATTGAACATAACTTCCCAGACCAACAGGAACACCTTCAACGATACACTCCACAATTCCTCCGATGGAGTCACCTTCTTGTTTGATCTGGTCAATGTAGGCTTCCATCTTCTTCTCTGTCTCAGCATCTGTGACACGTACAGAGGAAGCTTCTGTCACTGCGATCAGTTCATCAATTGGAAGGTCATGATAAGGAGCTTCGATCTCTCCAATGCGAAGCACGCGCCCAGCTACCTTAATCCCGAATTCAGCTAGGAACTGACGTGCAATGGCACCGCATGCCACACGTACCGTTGTCTCACGCGCACTAGAACGCTCCAGTACGTTACGCAAGTCTTTGAGATTATACTTGAGTCCACCGTTCAGATCGGCGTGTCCGGGACGCGGACGATGAACGCGACGTTTCTCTTCGTCACTGCCTTCGATCGGCTCAATATTCATAATATTCTGCCAATGTTTCCAGTCATTATTTTGAACAACCAGCGCTACTGGGGCACCTGTTGTATATCCGTGACGGATACCACCAACGAAATTGGCCTGATCCTTCTCGATCTGCATCCGACGTCCACGGCCATATCCCTTCTGGCGGCGGTGAAGCTGGAAATTCAGTTCTTCAAAGTTAATCGTCAAATTACTTGGCAATCCTTCAATAATAGCGGTCAATTGGGGTCCGTGCGTCTCCCCTGCGGTTAAATAGCGTAAACTCATAATACGTTCCCCCTTTAAACTGTTAAACTTCACATTGCTAAAATCCCATAATTTCTTTGCTTATTATAGTATAGCTGACCGGCTTTGACAAGAAAGTCGACTCTTTCTTGTACTTGATATACAAATAACCGCCTGAACACATGTACATGTGCTTCAGACGGCTCAACAACCAATATCATTATTTCTTCCGATAGAAGAATGTCTCTGCTGTCTCCAGACCATATTGTCCCGGGGAGAAGATCTGCTCCGTACTGCCCACAAACAAAATACCGCCTGGACGCAAACTTGCTGCAAATTTGTGATACAACAGGTTCTTGGCTTCTTCGGTAAAATAGATCATGACATTCCGGCACACAATCAGATCGTACCCATCGTCAAAACGATCCACGAGCAAATTTTGTTTCATGAACTTGATCGAATTTTTGAGTTGCTCATCAATACGGTATACCAAGCCATCCTGCTTGAAATAACGGTTCGCCGTTTCCTTTGGCACATCCTTAAGGGAGCGTTCCATATAACGGCCTTCCTTGGCTTTGGCCAATGCACCTTCATCCAGATCGCTTGCCGTAATGGAACTGTCCTTCAAAATACCCATCGTGTCCAGAATCATGGCAAGTGTATAGGGTTCTTCACCTGTTGAACAGGCTGCACTCCAGACTTTGACACGACGCTTGGAGCCCAGCAGCTCAGGCAGGATCTCGTCCCGCAGTACTTCCCAGCGATTGGGATTACGCCAGAATTCCGACACGTTAATCGTCATGCGATCAAGGAACTCGTAAAACAATGATTTGTCTTTCTCCATAGCCTCAAAAAAGATAGAAAATGTATGAAACCCGTTTTTGTTGCGAAGTGTGGTCAGCCTTCTTTTCATCTGGCCTTCCTTGTATTGAGCAAGATCAATGCCTGTGCTCTCTTTGATTTTACGAATGAATCCGGTGTAATCCGGGTCTAGTAGTTGTTCTTGCTCCAGCATCGTGTATCACCCTTTTGGCTAATAATTACAACCAGGCTGCGATGCTCTTGTCGTATACCACCAGTTCATCTGAAGCAAAGAAATTTGCTGCTTCACGGGAAGCACTTTCCGGCGAATCTGCCCCATGAATCAGATTATGTGGTGTGTGGCTGGCGAAGTCTCCGCGAATGGTACCTGGAGCTGCTTCCTTCACATTGGTTTTTCCGATGACAATGCGCGCAAGCGCCACAATATCGTCCCCTTCCCACACCATGGCAAATACAGGCCCAGATGTGATAAAACGAACCAAATCATCGAAAAACGGTTTGCCCTCATGTTCAGCATAATGGCGTTTTGCCTGATCCTCAGACATCTGCACCAATTTGCCTGCCACCAACTTAAATCCTTTGTCTTCCAGACGGCTAATAATTCGACCGATCAAACCACGCTGCACACCATCCGGTTTCACCATCAAAAATGTACGATCCATCAGCTCACTCCTCACTCACGGTTCAAAGTTAATCACTATGTAAACGCAATCCCTCTGATTGTAACATACATGTCCAAATCCTCCCAATGAGGAATTTCACACGTCTGTTTAACTTTGGTTGTGAGCACCTTGTGTCAGACCCAATCAACTATGCGTTGTCCAGTCCAACATGTGAGTCTTCGGTCATACGATGTTAATGTGTACGTTTCACCACAAAATGAGCGATATCACGCAAATTTTTGGTCGTCTTGATGTTAGGCAGCTGATCCAGAGCATCGAGCGCTTTCTTCATATATCGGTCAGCAAGGGCTTCTGCTTTAGCAATTCCTTGACTTTGGCGAATCATTCCAATTGCATCCGATGCACTCGCCCGTCCTTCCTCATGCTGGACACGGGAAATCTCCTTCAGCAGAGGTTCACGCAACTCAGACTCTTGGAGCGCATACAGCACAGGAAGAGTGATATTCCCCTGCTTCATGTCACTTCCAGGTGGCTTGCCAAGTTGTTTCTCCGTACCCACCAGATCCAGTACATCATCTTGAATCTGGAAAGCCATCCCCACATTGTAGCCATAAGTATACAGCAGGGAAGATACATGCTCAGGGGCACGTGTGGCTAAAGCTCCTAACTGACAACTGACCGCAATCAGGAGTGCTGTTTTACGGCGAATCCGTAGCAGATAGTTACGAACACTTTGTCCCGTATTGAAAAAATCCCGAATCTGCTCCATCTCACCGATGGACATCTGTACCATGGCTTTGGCAAGTATGCGATGAATAGCCGGGTCAGATAATCCGGCAGTCATTTCAAGTGCCTTACCGTAGATATAGTCTCCAGTGTACATGGCAATCCGATTATCCCATTTTGACTTCACCGTTGGTTTCCCACGACGTGTCTCCGCATTATCAATAACATCATCATGAACAAGGGAAGCGGAATGAATGAGTTCCAGCGGAACCGCAACCAACTTCAGGCGCTCAATATCATATGTACCAAATTTCCCGCCAAGTAACACAAAAACGGGCCGCAACCGTTTTCCTCCTGCTTTAAGCAGATGAAGCGACGTTTCACTAAGCAGCTTCTGTTCTCCTCGAACACTGCGATACAACTCTTTCTCAATATAATCCATGTCCTTTTTTAACAACCCGAAAATATCCAATAGTTTCATTCGTTCACCCGTATCAGCGTATTGTCAGTCCATAAATCCATGCTTACCTTCCCCTCCAGCAAGTCGGGCATGCAGGCATCACGAAAAACCCGGCTTACCGTTCTTGCTTGTGTTCTTCTATAAGGTAATCTAACGTATTATTCTTCTTCGAATGTCGTGGCCGACACCCGGAAATTAAACTCTGCGACTTGTTCTGAAACAAAAGTACAGAAGTTGCCGGAGCATGGGTCAAGACTGTGGTATATGAAGACTAACCATCAGCACTCACCAATACCCCGGGATTCGGGGGACAACGACACCGCGCAACGCCCTGTCAAAAAAGACAGCCGTGGATCGGACTCAATCGTCATCCCCGTTCATCCGGTTCTCCCCATCTTTTAAAAAGTTGATGAGGGATGCGCAAGCTATCCAGCACTTTCCCCACCAAAAACAGAATCAACTCATCCATACTCTGAGGCTTGTAATAAAAAGCAGGCATTGCTGGTATCATTCTTACACCAAGACGGGAGAGCTTCAACATGTTTTCCAGATGAATCGCATGAAGAGGCGTCTCACGTGGTACGAGGATCAACGTCCTTCCTTCTTTCATCATGACATCAGCTGCGCGGGACATCAGATTATCCGAAGATCCTTGCGCGATGGATGAGAGAGTTCCCATGGAACAAGGCATGATAATCATGCCTTCGGCCAAATAAGAACCACTTGCGATGGAGGCCCCTATATCACTCACAGGATGATAGATCAGAGAACCGGCACGGTTTCCGAATTTTTCTTCCAGCACCGCGTCTCGATTCGTCACATCCCAGTCCATTTCTTCTTTCAGTACACGCCACCCTGCATTGGATATGACCAGATGAACGGTGTAATCCAGATCAAGCAGCGTTTCAATTAATCGAATGCCATATATACTGCCACTCGCTCCGGTAATTCCGACAACCAGTCGTTTATTGTCCGGCTGCTGTACCATTACTTCACCGCCAGATCAATCAAAGTAAACGTAAATACGATTAAACTGAGCAAACTGTTCATGGTAAAGAATGCCGTTTGTACACGGCTCATATCATTAGGCGATACAATATAGTGTTGATAGAAAAGAATTCCATACGTAACCAACATGCCTGCGCCATACCACCAGCTCAGATCTGTCATCAACAATAACGCAAGAAAACCAACCGCCGTAACCACATGGAAGAACTTGGCGATCTGCAATGATTTGGCTAAGCCAAAACGGGAAGGTATGGAATGAAGACCCTCTCCCTGATCGAATTCCAGATCCTGACATGCATAGATAATATCAAAACCTGCTGTCCAGAACACAATCGTAACGTACAGCACAATCGCTGTCCAATCCATCGTACCCGTTACAGCTACCCAACCACCAAGTGGTGCCAAACCAATCGTCATTCCAAGAACGATGTGGCATAGCCATGTGAATCGTTTGGTGTACGAATACAGTACCAGCATAAACACAGCAATGGGTAACAGCTGCATGGATAATACATTAAGATTGGATGAGGCCCAGAATAACATTATAAATGAGATGATGACGAATATAACCACTTCACCATTTTTCAACAGCCCTGCCGGGATGGCTCTCATCGCTGTACGCGGATTTTTGCCATCAATGGCTTGGTCAATAATTCGGTTCAAACCGAAAGCTGCACTACGTGCACCGACCATCGCAAGTAATACCCACATAATCTGCACCCAGGTTGGGAACGTACCGTTCACTACCATGGAGCCGAGGATGGCTCCCATAAATGCAAATGGTAAAGCAAAAAGCGTGTGTTCAATCTTGATCATTTCTAAAAAGATGCGAATTTTCCTAAACATGCTGATTCTCCTTGGTTCCAATATGCAGTGCCGCGATGCCTCCGGTCAGAGGGTAGGCCTGCACTTGCTGCAATCCGGTTTCTGCAAAAATGTCTGCCAGTTCCTTCCTTCCCGGAAAAATTGCCAGAGACTCCGGCAGCCATTTGTATTGCTCAAAACTTTTAGCGAACACTTTGGCAAGATTCGGTAAAACCTTCTCAAAATAAAAATAATAAATGCCTTTGAACGGCTGCCATGTTGGCTTGGACAATTCCAGGCAAACAACCATACCGCCCGGTTTTACCACGCGTTGCATTTCAGACAACACCTGTCTGAGATCAGGTACATTGCGCAGACCGAACCCGATCGTCACATAATCAAATGAATTATCTTCATAAGGAAGTGACATGGCATTCCCCTGTGTCAGAGTAATCTGCTTCTGACGCTGCACTGCATTGATCTTCGTCTGACCGACCTCCAGCATATTGCTGCTGAAATCAAGTCCGTGCATGTGCCCCGTTTCACTTGCCTCTGCCATGGCGAGCGTCCAGTCACATGTGCCGCAGCACAAATCAAGACCAGTATCGCCTTTGGACATATTCATCTTTTTCATCGTGAATTTACGCCAAGCCTTATGCCTGCGGAAACTCAGAATATCATTCATGACATCATACTTACCGGCTATACTCTGAAAAACCGAATGGACATATTCTTCTTTCGGTTTGGTTTCTCCGCTCCCCATTCGTCTGTCTCCCCTCAATCTTCCCTTACTGCCGCATGTGAAGGCTGTAAATATGTCAAGTAAGGCTCAAGTATTGCATGTAACTCATGCAAGCCCATTCGCCCTTCCTCGTCTTGCAACAACAGTTGAATGCGGTGTGTACACTCGCGAAGCTTGTATAGCAGAGCTTCGCCAACCTTATGCTTCATCACCATAGCGTTCCATGCGCGTGCATCCGGTTCAGACTGACGCAGCACATTTCGCTCATCGTCATTCCCATGCTCGTATATATGCCAGAATGCATAGCTGTGAAGATATTGTTGTTCGTCATTCATCCGCTTCAGTTCTTCCACGATCGTCTCGCAGGAGCTGAATTCGGTCAACAAGCTGTTCCATAACGACTCTTCATTCTCTTGAATCATGCCTGTAAATGAAAGAAACAGCTGCATCCTCAGCTGTACCGTTTCACGCAAGTATTCATCAGCCGAAACGAGAAGCTTCTTCATCCGTTCATACAGCGTCATCTTGCGTGCGTTCACTTCGGATACTGCACCACTGAGTTTGCCAATCATTTCAATTCTGCCGGCATGGGCAAGCAATTGATAAAAACGGCTACTTAAATAATCCCCGGCGAGCACATTCAGCTGACGCGAACGCATCTCCTGCTCTCTACGCTCTCCGGAAATGGTATCGATTCGATCATGCGTATCCATGGCCAACTGAACGAGCGAGGTTGCAAGAGCGTATAGCTCATGGTGCACCTTTTCGTCTGTGCGGCCCACAAATACCTGCAGCAGACGTGCCCGGCTATCCGGAAATGATGGGATTTCCGTATGTTGTCGAATCATGTCGTAATCCGTAAATTTCTTTGCTAGTTGGGGTACGCGATATGAATTCATTCTCAGCCTCCGAGCCTATACATTGTTAAACCATTTCTGCACTACAATCTTATATATTATATCATATGTTGAACGGGCACGCACTGAATCCTGCTATTCTATTACCCCTGACTTGTCATTTCGAATTGCTTCTTCCAGAGTTCGGTCTCCATCAGATGAAACCAGTCCTTCAATTCATCCGAAAAGGTAGCGCTTTTCCAGCTCCGTAATGTTTCAATCGCATACAGGGGCCACTCTCCACGCCGAATATCAGCCGCAAGTAACAGATGTCTTTTATGCATCCATTCATCTTCTGCCATCACACGCAGCAGCACCTGTTCGACGTTATCCAAAGTCCGAAAACTCAGCTCCGCCACAGCTGCCATGTTCTCATAGATTTCAGTGTAACTCGTACCCGTGCCCTTTACCTTGAGGTCCAGTGTCAAAATGGACTGTTTCCATTCTACTCTCGCAATGGGCGTAGATAGCTGCATGGTGCTAAGCACATCTACGAGATTGTCCTCCGTTAGCTGGACTGGTTGATGTGATGCGGAGACTGGCTGAACGTTTTCTCCGCCTGATGTACGCATATGTAAGGTTTGTATCGCAACAAGCAGAAAGACCGCCGCAACCGTTGCCAGCATTGAAGCAGTAACAATCATCCGCGGTTTCATATACGCCTCCCTGCCTTTACCTGTTAGTGTAGTCTGTCCGGTAAAGGCTCATACCTCATTGTACAATGAAAAAAAGCAGGCTATGCCTGCAATCTTCATTTGATCGTATTCAACCGTCCATTACTCCGATTCAATCTGTCCATGCTTGGTAATCAGCGTGGCTTTGCCCCGGATTTTAATAGCTGAAGTATGAGTGGTAAACTGGGCAAACATTACTTCACCCTTGTCCAATTTCTCGGTGTGATGAAAACGTGTATCCTGACCTCTGGTTAATCCGATCACCTGGACACCATTTTCCTCTGCCTTAATTACAATATAATCATTGCCGGTTGGATGATCCATCACGCACGTCCCCTTTTCTAGTTCGATAGCGTTAATGATGATTAAGATTGTTTCATTTGTCAACCAGCGCCTTATGCGAATAAACCGCAAGAATCGGATATCCTAGGGTCATACTACAGTTGTACATCCACAGAAAGGAGAATCTGCATGAAGTACACCCCTGCCGCACTCACAGACGAGCATATTCATCAATTAAAAGAAATTGAACAGCATCTGTCTGCAGCAGCTGGCGAAGAATTGATTCTCGTTGCTTATGCCGGGCAACCGGATGATCCTGAACCCTCGGATACCCGAAAGAATCATCATTAAAGGGCAAAAGAAAAGGCCGTGAACAAGTCACGGTCTTTTTGTCGACATATGGAATATGTAGAAATCTTATTTAATTCCGTCTTTGAGCGCTTTACCTGGTTTGAACGCAGGAATTTTGCTCGCAGGAATTTCGATTTCTTCACCTGTTTGCGGGTTGCGTCCTTTACGTGCAGAGCGCTCGCGAACTTCGAAGTTCCCAAAACCAACCAATTGTACTTTATCTCCGCTTTGAAGAGCCTCAGAGATTGCTTCGAATACGGCATCAACCGCTTTCGTTACATCTTTCTTGGACAATTCAGTCGCTTCGGATACGTGTGTAATCAAGTCTGATTTGTTCATTTGTTTTTCACCTCCTGAATCAATGTCCTGAATGTTATACTGTGTTTCCGTTTTATAGCGAAATATACGTTCATACGCAAAAAATCTACGTACATCTTGAGCGTTGAACACAAATCTCCGCCAGCGGTCAACAGTCATTTTCGGCAGAATGTCGCCTGAAACCAAGGGCATTTCAGACGCCGAACAAATTTCATACTAATACAGACAGCCCACAATTTCAAGTCCGGTTGCGGTTTAAGACGTAAAATGTAACCGCCAGGGCAAGCACAAGAACCCCACCTTTTACAATATCATGCGTGAAATACTGTACGTTCATCATCGTCAAACCGTTCACAAGTACACCAATTAGAACCGAACCGATGAAGGTTCCGATGACATTCGGTTTACCCGCGCCAAACACAGAGAAACCGACAAATACAGCCGCTACGGATTCCATTAACAACGGTGATCCTGCATCAATCTGCCCGGACCCTACTTTGGAAGCATAGATGATACCACCGATTGCCGCAAACACTCCAGCGGCTACATAGGCGAGCGTACGCACCTTTTTCACCTTGATGCCGGACAGGCGCGCAGCTTCCTCATTACCACCTGTAATGTACATCTGGCGCCCATATTTCGTATACGTCAAAAAGATATGCACACCGATGACAGCTACAAGCAGTAGGATCACAGATATGGGCATACCCAGCCATTTCCCCTGCCCGATGAGCAGGAATGTCGGGTCCATCTCTCCCGCAGCTTTGCTTCCATCAGGGAACTGCATGTGATTATAAATGGTATATCCCTGTGCATACGTTTTGTGAATGCCTCCGATGATGTACATCGTGGCAAGGGTAGCCAATAGGTCCGGAATACGCAGTTTCACAATCAGCAAAGCGTTCAGTAAACCAATAACAGCTCCAATGATCAGTGGCACGATAATTACGATTGCGAGTGGTTGCTGATACCAGATCATTAATGAAGCCGTAACGACGGTTGTTAATGAGACGGTCGCCCCTACGGAGAGATCAAACCCATCCACAATGAGAGATAACGTAACACCGATCGCTACAAACGTAACGATAGAGATCGAGCCCAAAATATCAGTTAAATTACTGTACGTAAAGAAATAAGGCAATTTAATACCGAAAAATGCGATAACACCTATGATGACAATGATCGCCCCGTAACGGAACGCAAAATCCAGTGATTTATCCTTCATGATTGCACCTCTTGTCCACCGCTTGCATAGTATAGCAGCTGTTCTTGGTTAGTCTCGCCCCGCTTGAACTCTTTTACGATAACACCTTCGCACATGACGGCAATGCGGTCACCAATCCCCATGCCTTCATCCAGTTCACAAGTGAAATAGATTACGCCCTTGCCTGCCAATGCCAATTCATTGATGATGCGGAAAATGTCACTTTTCGCCCCAATATCCACGCCCTTGGTTGGCTCATCAAATATAAATACATCCGCATCCGCATTAAGCCATTTACCAATGGCTACCTTCTGCTGATTACCACCGCTTAAATACTTTACTTCCTGTTTCACTGACGATGTCTTGATTCCGAGCTGTTTCACTAATGACTCCGCATTCTGACGCTCCCGTTTGCGGCTTACAAACCCTAGTGTACTGAGGCGGCTAAGCAAAGGCAGGCTTAAATTCCGTTCCACGTTCTCCTGAATCAGAATTCCTTGTTTACGTCGCTCTTCCGGTACAGAAACAATCCCCAGAGCCGCAGCATCTGCAGGCTGAGACAGGCGGAGGTTACGGTTGTTAAGCCGGACCTCGCCTCCCTCCTGTCGATCTGCGCCAATGAGCAATCGAGAGCTTTCCGTTTTGCCGGCGCCTACCAGACCCACTACAGCGAGGACTTCACCTCGGCGTACAGACAGGTCAACACCCTTGACCTTCACTCCACGACGAAGCCCACGTGCCTCCAGTAACAGTTCTCCCACAGGTGCTTCCGTTTTCGGAAACTCTTCTTCGAATGGTTTGCCCAGCATCTGTGTTACCAAGTCGTTAATTGTCAGTCCTTTTGCTTCACCGGTAAATACATGTTGTCCATCCCTCATGACCGTAACGCGATCACAGTGACCTGTCACTTCAGCAAGGCGATGGGTAATGAAAATACAAGCTACACCCCGATCCTTCAGGAGATGAACGATTCGGAAAAATGCATCCGTTTCTTCCTGACTAAGCGGCGCTGTCGGTTCATCAAAAATGATGACCTTGGCATCCTGAATTAAAATCCTTGCCAACAGTATCATCTGTTTCTCTGCGAGCGTCAGATCGGCCACTTTTTGGTGAACAGATATGTCTGCTCCTAATTGCTGCAACGCCTCAACCGCACGCTGTTGCAGCTTTCGCGGACTTTTCCACCAACCTCCAGCAGATGTAGCCATCTGATCTAACATAATGTTCTCCGCAGCCGTCAGCTGTGGCACCAGTGCAGCATCCACTTCCTGATACACACAGTGAATCCCACTTGCCTTCGCGTCCCCCGGAGAACCCAAGTGAAGCGCTTGTCCATTCAACTGAATCGTTCCCTGATCCAATGGATAGGCACCGGACAGAATTTTCATTAACGTGCTCTTACCGGCACCATTGGCACCCAGCAACGCATGAATCTCCCCACCCTTTACAGCGAAATCCACATCCTTCAGTGCAGGAATTCCTGAAAACTGCTTGTGAATATGTTCCATTTGAAGCAGAATCGGTGCAGTGCTCATGATGTTAACCTCCAATCGTTCCCTCACGGGAGTATCCCATTTCCCATCCAGATCTCGCATATCTTCATTATGGTGGAAAAAGCGCGCCTTGCGGCGCGCTTCCCTTACGCTGCTTATTTAGCAGTAATGCCGTATTCGCTCATCCAATCCTTGATTCCTTGTGTACTGCCTCCCCAACCCTCAACGAACTCTGACAGCTCTGAAGTGGAGATTTGTTTATCTGGCAAAGCTTCACGTTGAACGTAGACCGGATTAAGCACAACTGCATCTTCCGTCTCGTCCCCGTTCAGTTTTTGATAGGCATAGCGTACTTGTACGCGACCGATATCTGTTGGATCAACCGCAGCAGAAGCTATCCAAGGATTTTTCGGGTCTTGAATCATTTGCAGATCCTCGTCACTCATATCGATACCATACACTTTTATCTCGTCACGTCCAGCTTGTTGAATCGCACGCGCTGCACCTTTGGCGAACTCATCCCATGCAGCCCATACAGCTGTAATTTCACCTTTTGGATATTGTTTGAGAATTGCTTCCATTTTGGCCTGTGTATCCAGCGCCGGGTTCTGTGCAGAACCGAATGTTGCTATCTCTTTAATGTCCGGATTAGCTTTCAGGAATTCACCGTATGCGATCTGACGACGTTCCATTGGTGCAAAACCAGCTACCCATACTTTGACGATGTTACCTTGTCCATTGATATCTTTTTTCATTTGTTCCAACGTAAGTTCAGCCATCTTCTGGTCATCCTGCGACAGGACTGTTGCTCCCGGAACACTAATGGCTGCGTCGAACACGACGACTGGAATATTCTGTTCTACTGCCTTCTTCACACCTGGCTCTAGTAGGGAATCCCCGTGATCTGTGAGAATGGCATCGAATTTCTGGTTAATTGCGCTATCGAGCAAGGATACCATCTTCGCTTTGTCATTATCGGCAACAAACGTAGTCAGTTCTCCACCGAATTTTTCGATTTCTTGTTTGACTCCTTGTACATATTGCTGCGAGAAGGTACCTGTATTAAATTCCATAATAAGTGCGATCCGTTTGCCGCTTAGAGGGCCTGTGACTGCTTCCGTTTTTGGTGTATCTTCTGATGCACCCGAAGCCGGAGTTGCTGCCGGTTCTTTTTTGATTCCGCAAGCGGACAGCGCCAATGCGAATACTAAAAACACACTCAACCATACCCATTTTGTCTCTCTTCTTTTCATCTCTGTCTCCCCCTGTCCACTCTCTGTGATCTCGATCACAATAGTTGAATATTAATATAACGGCTAATCCCTAGTATGTAAATGGGTTTTAGTAATTTAAAGCTAAAAACCGCTAAGTTTTTTCGAAAGAACTCTCCTTCCTATCCATTTCATCCAAAATTAAGAAATCACCCTAAAAAGACCGCGAGGGGATACCCCCTTACGGTCTTTTGGTATTTTACAGAATGATGGCGATCAAGCCGCCTGAACCTTCGTTAATGATTCTTCCCAGCGTCTCTTGCAATTTGTATCTTGCATTATCCGGCATCATGGCAATCTTGCCCTGAATACCTTCTCGCACAATGGAGTGCAGCGAACGACCGAACATGTCTGAATCCCATACCTTGATCGGATCGTTCTCGAAGTCCTGCATCAGGTATCTCACCAGTTCCTCACTTTGTTTCTCCGTGCCGATGATTGGAGCGAACTCCGATTCCACATCAACCCGGATCATGTGAATGGACGGTGCCGTTGCTTTCAGGCGTACGCCAAATTTGGTGCCCTGGCGAATGAGCTCAGGTTCATCCAGAGCCATCTCGGCGAGAGATGGAGCAGCAATGCCGTATCCGGTCGTTTTGACCATCTCCAGCGCTTCTGCAAAGCGGTCATATTCTCTCTTCGCATGCGAGAATTCCTGCATTAATTGCAGCAGATGATCCTTGCCTCGAATTTCAATTCCAACCACTTCTACGAGAATCTGATCATACAATTCATCCGGCGCATACAGGTCAATTTCGGCTACACCCTGCCCCATATTCATGCCACTTAGACCCGCGCGATCAATGAATTCATATTCCATGAACTGAGCCACAACCCGATCCACGTCACGAAGTCTGCGAATATCCTTTACGGTATCCCGTACGGAATTTTCGTAGTTGCTACGCAGCCAGTGAGTCTCGTTCAGTACCATAACCCAGCTCGGCAGGTTTACATTCACTTCATGCACAGGGAACTCATAGAGCACTTCACGAAGGACACCTGTCACATCATCTTCTGTCATCGTGGCTGCACTAAGTGTCATTACCGGAATGTCATATTTGGCAGCAAGCTCACTACGCAGTTGCAGGGCTTCTTCACTGCGAGGACGAGTGGAGTTGATGACCAGGACAAACGGTTTGCCCACTTCTTTCAATTCCGCAATGACTCGTTCTTCGGATTCCACATAAGAACTGCGGGCAATTTCAGCGATCGTGCCATCTGTTGTTACCACAACACCCAAAGTGGAATGCTCCTGAATAACTTTGCGAGTACCAATCTCGGCTGCTTCCTGGAACGGAATTGGCTCCTCGAACCAAGGCGTGGAGATCATGCGCGGACCATTCTCATCCTCGTATCCCTTGGCTCCTTCCACCGCATAACCTACACAATCCACAAGGCGCACATTGACATCGAGTCCTTCGGCTACCTTGATTTGAACTGCGTTATTCGGTACGAATTTGGGTTCCGTGGTCATGATGGTCTTACCTGCTGCACTCTGTGGAAGTTCATCCACCGCCCGACCACGGTCAGCCTCGTTTGTGATGTTTGGCAATACAATGGTTTCCATGAATCGTTTGATAAATGTTGATTTTCCCGTCCGGACTGCGCCGACAACCCCGAGATAAATATCCCCTCCGGTCCGCTCAGCTATGTCCTTAAAAATGTCCACTTTCTCCAATGAAATCCCCTCCCTAAATTACTCCGAAGGAAAAATGCTAAAGAGCATCCGCTTCGTTTTTTCAATCAGAAGACTGAAATCCCTGCAACGGTAGAGCCGCCTTTGTGAGTGCCCGGAAGTCGTCCGCCGCCGAACGTTGCATTCTGATGAAACCGGCGAGAGCGGCGTTAACTCGTACATGCAATTGGACTAGTATCATCTTATGTATCCGTATGCGGCAATATGACGCGTATTTTTGTTTTTTTATCTTATGGTGATGACATTAGGAGAATCCCCCGATCTCGGACTGCGCGTCTTTATTTCAATCTACTTTATGTGATCCGCGAAGCTTTTATAACTGTAATGCTTATGATTTTTAGAATAAAAAAAGAGATATCCCGTATTTGCGGAATATCTCTTCTTAAGCCATTGGATCAATGGCAGCATATACTTTTACACCACTTGAAATGCACGAATCTTTAATTGGTTGGTTGTGCAACCGGTATATTATTTTGCCATGCGTATGGAACGGATTTAACAGGAACGAAGTAGGAGTGTTCCAACAGAACATCCCGAACATCTTCAGTCTCTGCTGGAGACACATCAGACTTTTCCACCGCCTGCATAATGTCAAAAGCATAATCCACATACACATTGCCTTCCTCATCCATCATAAAAGGTAACTCCTGCCCCGAATATACACTATTCAACGTTATAGGAGGAGTACCTGCCTGTGCAGCCTGCTCCATATCCACAGCATATAGACCCGGATACAGTTCTTCCCCGCTTGGCAACTTATTGTTATGTAAGGTCTTGTATTGATTAACCATTCGTTGCACATCATTTACTTTCTGCACGGTCAGAAGATCCATCACTTTAACGGTTGGATTCACCTCTTCATCCTGAATTAGAAAGTAAGCGCTCCCACCACTTTCAAAAGCTGTTCCCGGTATTTCATCCAGATACCCCAGTTGCTTCAACTTGGGCAGATCCACTCTGAATTTTTCATATTTCGGGGTTTGCATATCTGCATTGATGATTGGCAAAATACCCTCATCTTGCTGGAATGTTTCGACCGCATTCTGGATACGGCTCACACTTTCCCGATAAGCTATTTTAGGATCCGTAGTGCTCTGGGATGGATACATGCAACCACTTGCTGTAAAAGCAAACAACAGGAGTAACAGCAGCCCCCCAATCTGATGCATAAGACGCTGCCGTCCGCTTCCTTCTACACATTTTGGCTTGTTCCTGATCATCCGTATCCTCCTTGAATAACTCTTATCTCAGAACCAGTCGTCTTCCTGTTGTTGACGTTCCAATTGTTTTCGAATGGCTGCCTTCAGAGGGTCCTCAGGAACATGAACCGATAGAGATCCACACACCTTGGCCTGACAAGACAGTCGTGTACCTGCTTCCAACAGTGAACCCAGCTTACGTTTTTCTGCATCTGTTGGTGGATACAGTTCCGCCCGATGTTCTTCGTCCACGTTCACTTTGCACATCAGGCAAGCGGCTTTACCATCGCATCGGGTCGTAATCTTGACTCCAGCACGCCTTGCCGCATTCAGAAGTGTTGCCCCTGGTTTGAGCGCTATCGATTTATTCATGGGTAAAAAAGTAATCTTATAGTCCATCATTTTCCTCCCTCAACCTACTGTGTCCATGCAAAGCCAACAAGATTTTCCACTTCTGCTCTGAAGCGGCTTGTCCATACATTCTGTTGACTTAACCGTGTCATTATAGGTTGATGTACATGTGGTTCCTGACGCATCTGTCTCGCAATGGGTACATAACGATCTTCACGACCCCGTAGCAGATTAAACAACAATTCATGGGCAAGCGGCATCAGGCGCAGGTTATACGAACCCACCTGTGCTACTGGCGCATGTGGAGCAAGTACATGTTCAATCTCGATGCGATACCAACTTTTGCGAGCCCAAATTTCGAAACCACCAACCAGTTCCAGCGCACATGCTCCAACCTGATAGTGACTCAGCAGGGAAGCATAAGGTCCTGTCTTATCCACAGCAGGCTCGTCTAGCATTTCCCCCGGAGCAATACGGTGAAGTTCCTTTGCTGCAGCAACATCCGCATAGATATCAATATCTCTGGGAGCCTGTTGCAACTCCACCCCCTGAAGCAGCAACCCGCAGCTTCCTCCAAGCAACCATGTATGTGGCTGAGTGTTCCAGGCTTTGGCCGTTTCCAGCAAAGCCGCGTGTAATTCCGGATAACGCTCTGTCCGACCCTCCGTGTCATGCGGCCTCATTGGCTCACACTCCCCTCATCCGTGTTCATTGTGTCAGTTCTTATGATGTGCTTATGCGGATGTGATCCTTCAGGCGTAGGAAATCAGGTCAGAGAAGCGATTCCGCCGAAAAAGCCAATCAGCATAATTAAAAATGCAATCAAGGAAAGAATCCCCCGTACAATGCCTTTTGTTTTGGCACGAGCAAACGTAATCAGGAATACAGATAATCCCATAATGAGGATAGCGACCAATGACAGCCACATCTTGTCCATTGCGCTCATAATCCAGCAGTCTCCCCTTTAGTCCGATATTCATCACTGACACTGTGACAATTGCAACTATTATAACACGAAATTCAGCTTAACTTTCCAAAAAAAAGACAAAAAAGCAAGCCGGCAGAAGCCGACTCGTCTTTTTGTCTTACTCGATCACCTGCACAAGCAGGCGTGATCTATTATTTTTTCATCATCATTTTCATTAACGACTCCATACTGTTTGGATTCAGTCCGCTTTTCTTGACCGCACTCACAATATCCTTAACCGTATCCTCAGATACCGGAACTTTCGCCATGGCGGATACTTGTTTGATCAATTGGCGCAACTGAGCTTCATTCTGAATCGTCGTTGGTTTCACCGTGCTTGCCAATTTCTTGACGGCACCTTCAGTTATCGTTTTACCCGTTTTTTTGTTGATTGCATTCAGCGCATCTTTGGAAATGTTGTTACCCATTCGTCTCCCCTCCTCCGGCAATACTCATGTGTATAGTATGAGTCCGCTACAGAAAAGGTGAATAAGCTCCTTATTTCACAAGATACGTTTAGGCTGATAACAATCAGGAATGCCACTGCTCCCAGGTTTCAAGCTTCATGACTTCCATTTCGGTCTTCGGGTCACGTCCCATCAAGGCTTCAACCGCATCACGCGGCTGCCTCTTTTGGAATAAAACATGATACAACTGATCTGCAATCGGCATTTGCACACCGTATTTTTGAGAGATGAAATAGGCAGCCTGTGTAGTTCGAATGCCTTCCACCACCATGCCCATGGACTTCAGGACATCATCGAGCTTCTGTCCCTGACCCAACATGGAACCCGCTCTCCAGTTACGGCTGTGCTGACTTGTAGCCGTTACAACCAGATCCCCGATTCCGGCAAGTCCTGAAAACGTTAAAGGATTTGCCCCCATCTCCACACCAATACGTGTGATTTCCGCCAGACCACGGGTCAACAACGCCGCTTTGGCATTATCACCGAATTGAAGACCATCGGACATGCCTGCACCAAGAGCAATGATATTCTTGAATGCGCCTGCCAGTTCAACACCGAGCATGTCACGATTGGTGTAAACACGGAAATAAGCATTCATAAACAAAGCTTGGGCCGCCTCGGCAGATGTCTTATCAAGTGAAGCCACAACCACTGTCGTAGGGCAACGCTTCACCACTTCTTCGGCATGGCTTGGGCCAGAAAGCACAACTACACGTCCTTCTTCGCATTCCAGCTCTTCTGAAATGACTGTGGACATCCGTTTCAGGCTTTCTGTCTCAAAACCTTTAGTTGCATGAATGATTAACATCTCAGGCTTATAATAAGCCTTAAGCTGGTTCGAAACTGCACGCATGGCTGAAGAAGGCGCAACAATCAACACAGCTATTGCACCTTCTACCGCAGCTTCCATATCAGTTGTTGCCTGAATCCGAGGTGAAAGCTCCGCATCCGGAAGATAGCGAGTATTGGTGTGCTTGCTATTGATTTCCGTCGTTTGATCTTCACCACGAGTCCACATCATCACATCTAATTGATTAGCAGCTAGCACACTGGCCAGAGCCGTTCCCCAGCTCCCAGCGACTAGAACAGCAACTTTTTTAGACAACTCGTTTACCCCCTCCAGGGTTTTTCGATCCCAATTTATTTTCCTGTCCTTTGGCGAGCTTCGCAATATTGGTACGATGTCTCCAGAACGCAAACAGACAAATAATTAGACTCCCCCAGAAGATATTCATTGAATATCCGGGTAATACCAAGATAAAGATGGGCGTAAATGCCACAAAAATCAGAGACCCCAATGAAACATATCGTGTCAATACAATGGACAGAATGGCGATCACCCCAGCACATAACGCAGGCAGGAAAGCAAGACTTACCAGAACACCAATGGCCGTGGCAATCCCTTTTCCTCCACGAAAATGGAAGTAAATCGGCCAGTTATGTCCTGCAATGGCTGCTATACCACTGAGTGCAGGAATCCAGGCAGAACCGTCGCTCAGCCAGCTTCCAATCCATACAGCTGCCACACCCTTCATTACATCAAGTAGCAGAACAGCAATTGCTGGTCCTTTACCCAATATACGTAATGTATTGGTAGCTCCTGCGTTTCCGCTTCCGTGCTGACGAATATCGATCCCCCGAATCGCTTTTGCAAGGAGGACACTAAAGCTGATCGAACCGAGCAGATAACTCAGTACAATCGCTGCGATTTGTAAAATCACACACTTCTCCCCTAACTTTCGTCGGACTTCCTCCGAGTAAATATGCGAATTGGTGTTCCTTCGAAATCAAACGCTGCACGGATTTTATTCTCCAGATAGCGCTCATATGAGAAGTGCATCAACTCAGGGTCATTCACAAATATAACCATGGTTGGCGGTTTAACAGCAACCTGCGTTACATAGTTAATTCTCATTCTCCGTCCTTTGTCGGTTGGAGGAGGGTTAATTGCAACCGCATCAGAAACTACATCGTTAAGTAGATGTGTTTGCACACGTAACGAGTGTTGCTCTGCTACCCGTTGCACAACCGGCAACAATTTTTGTAAGCGTTGTTTTGTCAGGGCTGACAAAAATACGACTGGAGCATAAGTCATAAACAGGAAGTGATCCCGAATATTTTTCTCAAACTCTTTCATCGTCTTGTCATGCTTCTCAACCACGTCCCATTTGTTCACGACAAACAAAGACGCTTTGCCAGCTTCGAATGCATATCCTGCAATATGCTTGTCCTGTTCAATAATGCCTTCTTCACCATTAATGACAATCAGAACAACATCTGCACGCTCAATCGCACGCATAGCACGCATTACACTGTATTTCTCAGTTGTTTCATATACTTTACCACGCTTACGCATACCTGCTGTATCAATCAGCACGTAACGTTGGCCGTCTTTTTCAAAAGGGGTATCAATTGCATCACGGGTTGTTCCAGCCACGTCACTTACAATGACACGCTCTTCACCAAGGATAGCGTTCACCAGTGAAGATTTACCCACATTAGGACGTCCGATCAGAGCTACACGAATGACATCTTCGTCGTAAGTCTCTTCCTCAAGTTCTGGCAACTTCTCCACAATCGCATCAAGCAAATCACCTACACCTGTACCGTGACTTCCGGATACGCCGATGGGATCACCGAAGCCGAAACCATAAAACTCATAAATGAGCTCACTTCGTCCGATATTATCCACTTTGTTAACGGCTACAACAATAGGCTTGCCTGAACGGTACAGCATCTCTGCGACCTCTTCATCCGATTGTGTAATACCTGCTTTTGCATCACACATGAATACAATAACATCAGCTTCTTCAATGGCGAGCTCTGCTTGCATCCGGATTGATTTTAAGATGACATCCTCACCATCAATTTCGATACCACCTGTATCAATAATACTGAATGGTTTACCGTTCCATTCACCGATTCCGTATATGCGGTCACGGGTAATGCCCGGCTTGTCTTCCACAATGGCCAGTCTGTCGCCGATGATTCGATTGAAAATGGTGGATTTACCCACGTTCGGTCGTCCGACAATTGCCACAACGGGTCTTGCCATACATTCCACTCCTCCTGTCCATACTTACGATACTCATCATAGCAAAAAAGAAATGTCTTGGCTAACGTTTCATGCCAATACACTCGCAATAAAAACAATCGGCGAACCCGCCTAGGGCTCGCCGATCTTGCTTTTGTTATTCAGCAAAATATGCAGTATATAACTAAGAACCATGCATTGTTAACTTATTTGAATTTGCTGAGTTTGTCACCAAACAGTTCGCCAAGAGTAGTGCTCATACCTTGATTGTTCAAGGAAACGTTTGGATTGTTGATTTCTTCGCGTGGAGCGTTGTTTCTTGCAGGTCTTTCTGATTTTTGTGGTTGAGCTGGAGCTTCTTCTGTTTCTTTGATGCTCAAGCTTACACGTTGCTCAGAAGGGTTCATGTCCAAGATTTTAACTTGAACTTCCTGTCCTTCTTTCAGCACTTCATGAGGAGTACCGATGTGTTTGTGGGAGATTTGCGAAATATGCACAAGTCCCTCAACCCCAGGAGCGATTTCAACAAATGCACCGAAGTCTACCAGACGTTTTACAACACCTGTTACGATATCGCTGGAATTGAATTTTTCGCTTGCTGTTTCCCATGGACCTGGTTGAACAGCTTTCATGCTCAGGCTGATTTTGCCTTTTTCGGGATCAACTTTCAGCACTTTCACACTAACTTTATCGCCTTCAGACAGAACGTCGGATGGTTTTTCAACGTGTGTCCAAGCCAGCTCGGATACGTGAACCAAACCGTCAACTCCGCCCACATCAACGAATGCGCCGAATTGAGTCAAACGTTGTACTGTACCTTCGATCACTTGACCTTCTTGCAAACCAGCCATTACTGTAGCTTTATTTGCTTCGAATTCTTGCTCCAGTACGTCTTTTTGGGAAAGGATCACTTTGTTGTTCTCACGGTCGATCTCTTTCACTTTAACACGCAGTGTGCGTCCTTTGTAGTCGCTGAAGTCTTCAACGAAATGGCGCTCAACCATGGAAGCCGGGATAAATCCACGTACGCCCACGTCTGCAACCAGACCGCCTTTAACAACATCACCTACAACAACTTCGAATACGTCTTGGTCTTCAAAATGCTTTTGCAATTGATCCCATGCGTTTTCGCTGTCGATTGCACGTTTGGACAGAACGAGTTTTTCTTTCTCGTCGTCGATGCTAAGAACTTTAGCTTCAACTTCTTGTCCAACTTCTACTGCATCAGACGCGCTGTCCACATGCAATGAAGACAGTTCACGAATTGGAATGACACCGTCATATTTATATCCAATGCTCACATAGGCTTGGTTATCTTCCAATTTGACGATGGTTCCTTTTACGGTATCTCCTTTTTTCAAGGAAACGAATTGATCCAACTCATCTTGGGTTGCTTCTTGATTTTTCATTTCTTCCGACATGTCAAATACCCTCCTCAATTCAAAAACCCCATTATATTCAAACCTGCCTGTAGCAGAGTTCAAAACACTTTCATCACTGAGTACTCAAGCTTAGTCTCCCTCAAAAATATGGAAACATGCACTCAGCTATCGACGAAGCCGTTACTTGCTCGGCACGCCCGTTTGGACCATTTCGTTAATCTTGGACATAATTTTCTCAGTCGCTTTCTCCAGAGCTTCTCCGGATGGGTCTTCCCTGAACTCGTCCAAACTTACCGGTGCTCCATATACAACTTTCATCTTACGAAAAACCTTGTAGTTACCGATAATAGCAGTAGGAATAACTGTAGCTCCACTACGGAGAGCAAAACTCGCTGCCCCTTTTTTGCCGATGCCTCCGTCATTCTGACGGCTTCCTGAAGGGAAGATTCCAAGCACTCCACCATCACGCAAAATATTGAGTGAGGTCTTGATGGATTCCTTGCTGACACCTCCACGTTTAACGGGGAAAGCGCCCACGGCTTTAATGATGCGGCCGAGTACCGGAATATCAAACAGCTCGCTTTTGGCCATGAAACGCACCTGACGGCGAATTTTGATACCCACGGTTGGAGGATCGAAGTTACTGATATGATTGGAACATAAAAGTACGCCGCCATCTTTCGGAATATTCTCCCGTCCGACGGCCTCCAAGCGGAAAAGAATGGTGTAAATGATCCGCAGTAATGTGCTGCAAAATGTGTAAATCATAGACCGATCTCTCCTCTGACCATTGTGCAATAAGATACGATTTTGTCAACCACTTCATGGATGTTCATCTCAGTTGTATCAAGAACGATTGCATCCTCAGCACAACGAAGCGGGGAAATTTCCCGATTCTCATCCAATTTGTCACGGGTGGCAATGTCTCGCTCCAGTTGTTGCAACGTCAGTCCTTCAGAGGGGTCCAGTTCTTTGAAGCGGCGAAGCGCACGCTCTTCCACACTGGCAGTCATAAAGATTTTCACTTCCGCATCGGGCAATACTGTCGTTCCGATATCGCGTCCATCCATGACGACGCCCTTGCGCAAAGCCATTTGCCGCTGAGTATCCACTAATTGCGTACGCAGCCCCTCGATTTGCGCATATCGGGACACGATTCCCGTCACTTCACGGGAGCGGATTTCCGAGGTTACTTCTTCCCCATTACAGAACACTTTCTGTCCGTCGGGATCCGGTTGTAAATCAATGACCAGCTTTTGGGCTTCCTGAAGTACCTGTGTCACATCTTCCGGTGTAATTCCTTTCCGAAGCATATGCAAGGTTACCGCACGGTACATTGCGCCTGTATCGACGTATACATACGCGAGCGCTTCTGCAACCAATCGGGCCACCGTGCTTTTCCCGGCACCGGCAGGTCCGTCAATTGCAACGTTCATTTTCCCGTTCTCTGATGTGTTCTGGCTTGCCAACGGGGCATTCCTCCTCAAACGATAAACCTCAATAAAAAAACAGGCATTGCCTGCATCGTGAAAATTATACCACACTCTACACATGGATGCAAAAACAGACAAATCAATGATGTTCGTATTCATTCACCGTTTGCACACGAATTGGCGTTCCCTCCAGGCGATCAATGGTGGTCATAATTTTTTTAAAGCCAGGTACGAGCAGCAGCAATTGATACACCATAAGAAGGATTAGAAGGATTGTGATCATAATCATCACCCTTCTTTCCATTCGCCTGGAGAAGACATAATAGAGGCGTTCATATCTGCGGTTTGCATGACGATGACTCATGACATATCCTCCGTTTTTTTCATTACGGTATCCACAGCGCCCTCCTTTTATGCCACAAATTACTATTTTGTACGATAATCCAATTGACGCTCAAAACAGAACTTGATAATTTTCTGGCGTTCCGAGTCTGAGATCTGCACAAATTTTAGCATGCACAACAGTCTGCCTGTTTCCAGTGTTTTGATCCGCACCACTTCAGCCTCAAAATTCACATGTTCAATTGTTGAATTACGGTATGGAACAAGCAGCCAGCATTTCAATTTTTGTCCTTCAGCTATTGAAAATCCTGTTTCGCCATAGATGGACAATCCACCGCCACCGATATCTTCAGTCAACCCTACGGCACGGGTCAGGTCTTCGCTTTGAATGGCCATTTCAAGGTTTGCATGAACACGAAGAAAGCTGCGGCGTTGTATTTTCGATATATCGTCTGGAAGAGGTTTACGGATACGGACAAGACGGACCACCTCTTCTTCAAATCCGGTGACATAGGTATTAAAATAATGCCGGACTCCCTCTTCCGTAATATATGAAATGGACAATTCCTCGCCGAAAAAGAGCCTTTTAAGACGGCTGCTTCCCTGTTGCATCGGGACCTCAATCAGAAAACCGTTGTCATCCATATCTGCAATGCGTGATTTGTACTCTTTGTTTTCCTCATTTTCATCTGCGGAAGCAATATGGATGTATAGAACTTCATTTATTTTAGGAAACAATTGGTTCACCGCCACTTTATGTATTTATCTTTGTATGTACAAGGACTATTATACCATGACCTTTCTCACATTGAACTAGAAAAAAACAGACCACAACGTGGTCTGCCTTGTTTGTTTGAACACCTTAACATTCGGCTATCTAAAGCTGTTTATGAGGTTGCGTTGACTGGTTTGATCTCCTCAACGGCTTCTTCCATCCCCGTATTCGCATTAATGTATATCCGGTAACGGGAACCGTTAATTCTCCCTCCAAATTCATAGCACAATACCTCTTTGCTGTAATCATTTTCAATCAGTGATTTACGAACATAATTCTCTTCGAACTCGGAATTAAGTTTTTGACGAGCCTGTTGCTCCGTAAGAGTTGCTTTCGGAACTTTGCGCTTGTCATTATGTTCGTAGACAAAGTCACTCGCCTGGAAGCCGGTTACTTCCCCTGTATCCAATCCAACTCGAACTGACATTTTCTCGGGATAAATCAAGGTGTCCCCTTGCTTGCGCACATAAGTAAGGTTACCCAAATTACCATATTCATCGTAATTTACGGCCTTCATATCTTTGTAGCCTTTATTCGTTAGAAATTGATCTGCTTTTGCCATGGCATCCTGACGAGATACTTTTTTAGTTCCAACCGGACGTGTATCACTGTAAGAGATAAGCATCCCCCCATTACGGGTGAAATCCATCATCAGTTTACCATTGTTGCCATGATTGACTGTCGCAGTATACGATTCCCAGTCCGTTCCTTTACCGTTCTCTTGCACTTGGATTTTGCTTCTGTCTGCATCAGAGAATTTCGCAGCTTTGCTCTGAATCTGTTCTTTGGTCATCGGCAGACCATCCAGTTTCTTTACCGAGCGTTTGGCGTAGATATTCGATATAGAAGGCCCCCAATCAAGCTCCGGGTACTCCTGTACCTTTTTATTCACGGCACGGAATCCATCTACAATCGAGTTATCCATTGTTTGTTCTTCCGTTGCCATAACAGTCTCTGCATCCATCCAGCGCAAACGGTCCGTAAGGACTTTCTGCTGCACATCCTGCAAATTCTTGGTAATCTCCGATGAATTCTGATACAGCTTTTTCAGGTTCCCCATTTCCTTCTCACTTAACGGTTCGTTCGTCAAATCACGCATTGACGCCCGATAGGCAAAGTTCGAAATCCGCGAGAGAAACTCCTCTGTCTCGTTAAATGGCAACATGGTGAGTGGCAGTTGGTTGATCTCATTTTGCGCTTCACTGGTGAGTCGCCATACATTCATCAGACCTTTACGATGCATCCCCTGTGACGTGGAGTGAACCGCCAAGGTGTTGCCAATCTCGGAATGCAATTTATCCATATGAAAAGATAAATCGTGAAAGGCACGTTGGTATTGATTCTCTGCCTTGATCAGTATTGCATTCTTTTCCTGATTCTCCTGATAGCCCCACACGAGTGCACCGGCCAACAGTACCGCAAATATCGGAAACATGACTGAACTTAAACGTTTATACATCCGTAGAGTCTCCTTTCTTCTAAACCACTACCTCTATTGTGGATCGAAGAAAGATCTCTTATGCATGCGATTTCCAGTCCTTACACAAGCAGGCTGCTAATGTAGCGTTGTAGATTTCCTTTAATTCAGCTGAAGCCCAGTAGCCATGCCTTCTTCTTCGATTTCGAATTGATCCCTGTTATCACAGAGACACTGCTTGAATCCCGTCTCGATCCGCCCACGTTCTTTCTTGCCTCGCAATGTAAAACGTTCACCGCATTGTTTGCATCTGATTTTAATTTTAATTCTCATCACAGTCGATCCCCGTTTCTGTTGGTCATTCCCCGGGAGTTTATCCGAAAAAAAATAAAAACACACCGGGGCAGCAGGCGCAATATGCGCTTTATGTCCACCAGTGTGTCCGTATTTTTATAATTTAACCTCTTCCTCCCGCTTCACAAAACGAAACGGAGAACGGTTATTGGCTCGTGTGATTTTACCCATTGCCCCATACCACAAGCCCGCCATTAGTGGCGCTATAAACCATAACCAATGATTCACCATGGTGTTCATGATGACGTCGTACAGTGCATGCCAGAAAAAAGGTAACGCGAGTGAAAGAACCAGGTACCACCGCTTTTTCTTGCCTCCGATAAACTTGGCCTTGCCCATGTAATAACCCATAATCACCGCAAACATTGCATGCCCTGAAACAGGGAGCAGTGCTCGAAGAAACATGGCTGAGACGGATGCATTCCCCGCAAAGGCATACAACACATTCTCTACTGTGGCAAACCCAAGTGAAACAGCGACTGCATATAAGATTCCATCATATGGCTCATCAAATTCGGTGTGATTATAGATGATATGATAAAGCACGAACCATTTAACAAACTCTTCCACGCCACCCGAGATCATAATAGCCTCAAGATAAGGATTATCCCCGAGCCACATCATCATGCCACGCTGAATAATCATCACAGGCAGTACCATCAGAATCCCCATGAGGAAAACCCGCAATACCATATGAAGTGGCTCATAATCATAACGGTCTTTCAGGTAAAAGTATGTTAACAAGGCGAGACCCGGGGCAACTGCTGCCGCTAAGACCGAAAACAAAAGCACCGAAATTCCCTCCTCTGACTAAAGACGCGATTACAACTAGAGATTAATCCTGACGTTTGAAGTGGGTGCAGATAACCTCAATCGCTTGTGCAGGAATAACAACTTTACCGTACTCTTCCATAACTGCCGGAGTAACTGAAGAACCTTCACCAAATTCAGCAAGCAAGGCAATCAATGCCGCATGTTTGGTGGAATCCACCTCATCTGGTTCCAAATGCAAGAACCACTTGTCTTTATACGAATAAAGTCTCCCAGCATCCGTAACATGCTGACGCAACATATGTGCAGCTTCAATGAGCACTTCAAAGTCCTTGAACGCATAAACGATGGAATCGCTTTGCTCGAGTGTAACTTCCATTTCATATACTTCTTCAGGAAGATCATCTTCATGACCTGAACCATATTGTTGCGGATCATATTTTCCACGTGTGACAATGACAACCATACCTTGAGCGGGAAGTGCGAATACTTCGACAGCAAGTGGACCTGTGGCATCAAATCCAAGTTCGGAATAGGCCTGATCCATCATTTCAGTGAACAGTTCATGAACCTTAGGTATTTCCTGCCACATATCTTCTTTTTGTATTCCGCGCTCGCTCAGATCGTCAAAGGTCAGGAAAATCCGTATCTTATCGTGACTTAGTCGTTCTATTTTCATACAGGATCTCCCCTTTATAAGCAAGTCTTATAACAGATTATGAAGCACAAAACAATATGTGCTGAAAATAAATCTATGTAGTTATGTTATCATTTTATACCTCTAAATGCACGAAGTAAAATCGACAAAAAAAGAATCATTCCACAGCAGATCCAGACTGTGGATGATTCTAATTGGTGGTTTTGGTTTATAAACCCGGTACTGTTGTGTTTGTTTGATTTAAAATCTGCTCAACTTCATGCTTCACATCCGGATTAGTGCGAATAAAATCCTTGAGCATGCTCATATTCGCTTCTTTTTCCTGCGTAGTGATTGTACTTGCCTTTTTTACTGCTGGGGTTTTATGAGATTCGCCATGTTGATTTTGCTTGCTGGTGAACCCATCCATACCCGGGAAAGTCATCTCCATCATCTTATGTTTTGCCTGATCCATCATATTTCGTGATGAACCCGAAGACAGCATGGGCAACTTGCCTTTGGTCAACCAAGAACTGGCTGCAACGCCAATTGCAATTCCCCAAAAAAAGGATGACGCCTTCATTACACCAACCTCCTTTAAGTGTTAAAATCACATGTAGTGTTTGCGGGAGCGAGCGATCTCATTCCGTATAAATACAGGAAAGCGAGTTGAAATCATGTTCAGACATACCGCCGCTTTGATTATTGCTGCAAGTTTACTGCTTTCAGCCTGTGGGACGGTGGAAGAAAAAGCATCAAAAAATTCCACACCAGCGGGCGAACCCACGACCACGATTCAAGAAGAACAAAGTGGTCCCAACTTAAGTGAAACAAGAGAGTCTGAAACTGCTGAAACCGAGCCTTCAACGGACGAGTCAACTGTAACAGAAGAAGAATCTGTACCTTCCGAGCAAGCTCCAGCAGAAGAAAAAGTGGAACAGACGTATCATATGAATTCAAATTATTATATTAAACCGAATGATGACACAAGCCCAAGCAAAGTGGTTTTGTTAACTTTTGATGATGGACCCAAAGAAGAAAAGATGATTAATTCACTAATCGACACTTTAGATAAACACGACGCCAAAGCGATATTTTTCGTCAATGGAAATCGGGTAAAAAGTCATCCTGAATTGCTCAAGCTCATCCATGAACGAGGTCAGATTGTAGGCAATCATGCTTGGGATCATGAAGATCTCAAAAAAATGTCCAGCGCTGAAGCAGCCAAGCAGGTTACGGATGTCCAAAAAATTGTGAAGGATACCATTGGTGAGGAACCGCAGTTTTTCCGTCCCCCTTTTGGATCGGGTAATGATCCACTGAAGGCTGCTGTGAAGAAAAATGGCATGTTATATATGACATGGTCTAATGGTTCCCTCGATTGGGATAAAAGCACCAAAGACAAACCGGAGAAAGTCATTCAAAATGTACTGGAACAGTTAAATCCAGGAAGTAATATTTTGATGCATGAATTGCCATGGACGGTTGAAGCATTGGATGAGTTGTTGACCAAGCTCGAACAAAAAGGCTATTCTTTTGTAGATCCGCGTGCGATCGAACTGGAAGCTCGTTAAATCGACATTTCTCGCCTCAAAATGAAACAGCCTTGATCCAATGGATCAAGGCTGTTTCTCTGTGAGTGCTTTTTCCGTGGGCACTCTTAATGTGATGAGATGCATCTCTGCAGGACACCCTAGTCGAAGGGGGAGATGATTCGTACCATATCCTCTGCTGACAAGCATTTTACCTTCTTGATGAACGTCCTCTGAATTGCGCTTCAGGGAGTACCATCCATTCGATATGGGACGATACGCCTTGCTCAGAAACACAGGGCCGAAAAATGGTAACACCAATTGTCCGCCATGTGTATGGCCACTCAAGATAAGATCTGCATTCTGCTCCAATCGAAGGGCTTGCAAAGGATCATGAACGATTGCAATTTTACAATACTTATCATCGATTTGCTCCAGCAATATATCTCCCTGTTTGGAACGATAGTCTACACCGATCAGTCCCAATCTTTCGTTGCCCCTTCGCAGATAAACCGCGTTATCCTGAAGGAGCTGAACGCCCGATTCCCGAAGGATTCGGGCAAGTTGAGCTGTACCGGCTCTCTTGTCATGATTGCCATATACCGTAAAAGAGGGAGCAATGTTTGATAAGAGTTTCATATTATGTCTAACGACAGACCATGAGATCTCTTTTTCTGCAACGTCACCACCGATCAGTACCCAGTCGACCTGCTTTTCAAGGTTTTCAAAATCCTTCACCTTCAGCTTGCGCTTGTGAGTGTCGGATAGATAAAGAATCACAGTCCCGTCAAAGGTTGTTGGCAGATGAGGCACTTCAACCTCTTCTTCGATCATTTGATGAATATGGGCTTCACGCCACATATGAAGGAGTAATAAACCTCCTATCAGTATGAGTGAACCTGCGAATAATAGCATTACCACGGCAAAGGTAGAAAGGTATTCAGAGGAGGCGCTCCCTCAACCCCCCACCAGACCAGGCTAATCGTTAGCATGACAAAAATAAAAATGAGTGAATTTACAAACCTCTTGCTTAATTTCAACCGCCTAGAAGGATGTAATTCTGTTCGTGTTGGAAGCGAGCCTGCTTCGGGAATCGATTCTTCGGTTGATTTTGGTGTTTTTTTGGAACGTGCCGGGGCCCTCTGAGGAAGTACTGGACTTTCCAGCGTTTCTTTATAAGGCTTGCGCTGTGATCTAGGTATGGAAACGGAAGTTATTGGTGTAATTCCCCCAACCTCTGCAGCGGCTGCCGTCTCGGCAACCAAGCTGACTCGAGAAGCTACCTGACGCTCGGATGTCTCTTTTTTATCCGATTGACGATTGCGCTGACTGCCATATGTCTTCATTCTACTTAATGGCTGATTCATGATCCCCTCCGAAAACGTATCGCTAATCCGGACACCAAATCAATAATAAAGTGACACAATATAGGCGCCCATAACGTGCCGGATTGCATGTAAATCCAACCTAATCCATAACTTGAGACAAACACCCACCCTGTTGGAATCCAGTGACGCAAATAACGAATGTGGATAACTGCAAATAAAATACTCGTCCAATATGGACCGATAGCATGTTGAATGGCTCCGCGGAATAATAATTCCTCACACACCGCAACAATGGCTGCTATACATACAATGTGCCAGATTGGACGCCCACGAAACAGCATCTCGTTAATTCCACCGTCATCCATGCTTTCCTGAGGTATAACATACGACAGTACCAAGTCCATAACAAGCATGACACCAGCAAGACCGAGACCCCACCATATGAATTGGTAATTGTCAGGCCATGCGAGTACATCTAACAAGTTTCTTTTTTGCAATAAGATCCATACAACTCCGATTATCAGTGTCAGACCTTGTGTAAAATATAGATTGATTAAAAGCAATCGCTCGGTAAGCTGCTGTGGCTCAGCCTTCTGAATCTTGAACTTGGGAAACTTGAATTTTTTCATCGGATGCGTCTGTCCTCTTGAGTTAAATTTGATGGATAACCGTTACGTTGTCCAATCGGATAGTATACTAAATGATAGCCAAAAAACCAAATAGGTTCAAGGCCTGCCCGAAGTCCCGGTTTTTTGTCAATCCCATTACTTCATTAAAGCGGTAAAATCCGGTTCGTCAAACAGCATATATTCCATCTCGTTGTGGTATGTGTAGTAACTAATGTATAGCTTATGATGACTTTGTTTACGATTGAATGGAAAGACATCTGCAAAGTAATTTAAAACATTTAAGCCTATTGACATGCTCATGTCAGCCATGATACATTATGAAAAAATTAGTCACGTTAAACACGATGATGGAAAAAAGACGTTGCTTCGTCTTACAGAGAGCCGATGGTAGGTGTGAATCGGTGGCAGGCAGATGATCTTGAGCGCTCCTGAGTTATTGCATTGAAATTGGAGTAGGTGCAATCGGTTTAGACCCGTTATCCTCTTCGGTCTTCATTGACCGCTAAGACTGTCGTTGCGAAACGGCGGTGAATTAGGGTGGTACCACGACAACTCTCGTCCCTTATTGCGCAAGCAGTATGTGGATTGAGAGTTTTTTGATTTATTTTAAAGGATATCTGTGGAATCACTCTATTTGCTTCACCTTCCCCCTCTGTTGCGACACCGCGTTGTTGGGCGGAAGAATCACCCTGGTTTTAAGGAATACCTCTTGCTGAGGTCAGACCTTGACGATATAGATACACATACCTAAGGAGGAAGAAACCATGTACAAAGTGTTAGTGTCGGACCCAATCAGTGATCTGGGGATCCAGCAACTGGTGGATGCAAATGATGTTGTTGTTGAGAAGAAAACCGGTCTTAGTGAAGATGAACTTGTTGCCATTATTGGTGATTATGATGCCCTCTTGGTTCGTAGTCAGACTCGTGTTACAGATCGTATTATGACGGCTGGTACCAACCTTAAGGTGATCGGACGTGCAGGGGTAGGTGTAGACAACATTGATCTGGAAGCTGCTACACAGCGCGGTATTATTGTTATTAACGCACCTGATGGCAACACCATCACAACCTGTGAGCACACGTTTGCTATGATGATGGCACTGGCACGACACATTCCTCAGGCATATGCCAAAACCATTCAAGGTACGTGGGATCGTAAAACCTTCTTGGGTGTGGAATTAAGAAACAAAACGCTGGGTGTGCTGGGCATGGGACGGATCGGTAGTGAAGTTGCCAAGCGCGCCAAAGCATTCGGAATGGATATTCTTGCTTACGACCCTTTCCTCACGGAAGAGCGTGCCGAGAAGTTACAAGTGAAGCTGGCTAGTGTGGATGATATCATTCGCAATGCAGACTTCATGACCGTTCACACGCCATTAACACCGGAAACACGGCACATGATTTCGCGGCCACAATTCGAAGTTATGAAAAAAGGCATGCGTATCATCAACTGTGCTCGTGGTGGTGTAGTTGACGAGATGGCACTTGTGGAAGCAATTGACGAAGGAATTGTTGCCGGAGCCGCATTTGATGTATTCGAAAGTGAACCACCTGCTCCAGACCACCCGTTTCTGAATCATCCTAGCATTATTGTCACGCCTCACCTTGGTGCATCCACTGTTGAAGCACAAGAAAATGTAGCGATTGACGTATCGGAACAAGTTCTTCACATCCTGCGTAACGAACCATTCAAGAACGCAGTTAACATGCCAGCGGTTGCACCTACCGTTATGAATAAACTACAACCTTATTTCAAACTGGGTGAAACACTGGGTAGTTTTGCAGCACAAATTACACAAAATGCAGTGCAGGAGATTCGGATCGACTATGCTGGTGACCTTTCTGAAGTAGATACGTCTCCTCTTACTCGTTATATTGTGAAGGGTATTCTCGCCAGACATTTGGGTGGAGAAGCCAACATCGTCAACTCCATGCATTTGGCCAAAATCCGTGATCTTAATGTGGTTGTAAGCCAAACCTCCGCAACCAAAGGATTCACTAACCTGATTACCGTAACATTGGTTACGAATCAGGATGCTGAGGAACGCCGCGTAGCGGGGACATTGCTTGCAGGTTATGGAGAACGTATTGTTCGTCTGGACAAATTCCCGGTAGATATCGCTCCGGAAAGTCATCAAATTTTGATCTCCCATAACGATAAACCAGGTATTATCGGACGTGTAGGAACCCTGCTTGGACAGAATGATGTCAACATCGCATCCATGCAAGTGGGAAGGAAAATCATTGGTGGTGCCGCGATCATGATCCTGACCGTGGATAAAGCAGTTCCCAAAGATGTTCTTGTTCAGCTTGCTGCACTTCCGGAAATTAACACAGCTGTTGAAATCGTGCTGGAATAGTTACTTATCATTCAGTAAAAATCAAAAGAGACGAACCCCAAAGGCAAAGGGTCCGTCTCTTTTTTTCATAATTAGCTTAAGCGGATAATGTTGAGTGTCGCACCTGGCGGCGATAGAACAGCTGTTGCTACTAGGCCGAACAATTGAAGCTGAATGGTCGAACCCGCTGTGACCGTGATAATAAAATCGGTTGCCAGTTGGCTTAGAGAGAGCACTGGTGAGATCACACTCGCTGGAACCACTGCTCCATTTAGCAATATCCGTGATTGTACGGCGAGTGCTGCTGTCAGATTAAGTTTGTAGCTAATATAATACCTGCCTGCTGTAGCCAAAGTGAAGGTATCATTCGCTCCATTTACCGTAATACCTGTTCCAATGTTCTGGTTTGCAGGAAGAGCAACGGCTGTTCCGCCCAGAATAACAAGAATGGTGCCATTCGTACCAGTTACACCGGTTGATCCCGTACTTCCGGTTACACTTAACCCTGTCCTCCCGTTTCACCAGTCGCACCCGTCAACCCAGCGAGACCAGTCGCCCCTGTCTCACCGGTTACACTGACGCCTGTGGCTCCTGTAACGCCAGTTGCCCCAGTCTGTCCCGTTACACCTGTCGCTCCTGTTTCTCCAGTTGTACCTGTTAATCCCGTACTTCCGGTTATGCCGACTCCCGTAGCTCCTGTAACCCCAGTCGCTCCCGTCAACCCAGCGAGTGCTTCACCAGTGCTTCCTGCACTCCAACTCCAGTTGCACCCGTAACACCCGTTGCTCCCGCACCAGCAATCAATGTGTAATCTGGCGATGTGCCGGGCGTTCCCGTCGGTGATGCTACATTGGCGATATACGTACTGCCGTTAAACGTAACGACCTGACCTGCTGGATACGTCGGAGCTACGGCTGGATCGAATGGCACAATTCCTGTCAGACCTGCACCTGTTACCCCCGTGGCTCCTGTTATGCCTGAAGCCCCTGTAACCCCGGTTTCTCCCGTTACTCCGACGCCAGTAACACCAGTGGCTCCTGCACCGGCAAGCAGCGTATAATCTGGTGATGTGCCTGGTGTTCCCGTTGGCGATGCTACATTGGCGATATACGTACTATCGTTGAGCGTTACGACCTGACCCGCTGGATACGTTGGGGCTACTGCGGGATCGAATGGTACTACACCCGTGAGACCTGCACCTGTTACCCCCGTAGCTCCGGTAGTTCCTGTTACTCCTACTCCGGTTGCACCCGTAACACCCGTTGCTCCCGCACCAGCAATCACGTGTAAACCGGGGAAGTTCCAGGCGTTCCAGTAGGTGATGCTACATTGGCAATATACGTACTACCATTAAACGTTACGACTTGACCCGCTGGATACGTTGGGGCCACTGCTGGGTCAAACAGGACAACTCCACTTAAACCTACGCCTGTCGCTCCTGTTACGCCTGATGCCCCAGTGTCTCCCGTAGGCCCAGCTCCTGCAAGCAGTGTATAATCTGGCGACGTGCCCGGTGTACCTGCTGGAGATGCCACATTGGTAATATACGTACTACCATTAAAGGTAACGACTTGACCCGCTGGGTACGTTGGCGCTACTGCCGGGTCAAATGGAATAACTCCACTTAGGCCGATGCCTGTAACTCCAGTGACTCCAGTAGCTCCTGCTCCAGCAAGCAATGTGTAATCCGGCGATGTGCCCGGTGTTCCCGTTGGCGATGCTATATTCGCAATATACGTACTGCCGTTAAACGTTACGACCTGATCCGCTGGATACGTTGGGGCCACTGCTGGGTCAAACAGGACAACTCCACTTAAACCTACGCCTGTCGCTCCTGTTACGCCTGATGCCCCAGTGGGCCCTGTAGGTCCTGCACCTGCAAGCAGAGTATAGTCTGGCGAAGTATCCGGAGTACCAGTGGGAGAAGCCACATTGGTAATGTGCGTACTGCCATTATAGGTAACAACCTGACCAGCCGGATACGTCGGAGCTACTGCCGGGTCAAACGGAACTGCACCATTTAGGCCGATGCCCGTGGCTCCAGTCGCACCTGTGACTCCCGACCCTGCTAACAAAGTATAATCTGGTGAACTTCCGGGCACTCCTCCAGGACCTGCAACATTTGTAATATAAGTACTACCGTTATAGGTGACAACCTGACCGGCTGGATATGTCGGAGACTGGGCTGGATCAAAAGAGGTTATCCCCGTTAAACCTACCCCGGTTGCTCCTGTAGCCCCTGCAGCAGCAATTTATGTATAATCCGAAGAAGTTCCCGGTGTTCCTATTGGACCAGCTACACTTGTAATGTAAGTGCTACCGTTATACGTAATTACTTGACCTACGGGATAACCCGGCGGGAGCGCTGGATCAAATGCTAAGGCTCCAGTCAAACCAGCTCCGGTTCCCCCCGTTGCTCCAGTCGTTCCACCAGCCAATAGAAGAGTATAATCTGGTGAACTTCCGGGCGTGCCTATAGGGCCATTTACATTAACAACATAAAGACTTCCGTTAAAACTGACGACCTGACCTTGTGCATACGTCGGTCCAAGCGCAGGGTCAAACGCCGTAATATTGTTCAAGCCAACACCAGGTGCTCCTGCTGGACCTGGTGCACCTTGAGGACCAACTGGTCCCACGGGTCCAATTGCTCCTGCAGGTCCCGCAGGCCCTTTCACCCCAGGCACGCCTGGTACACCGGGTGCTCCCGGAACCCCTGGTACCCCTGGAACTCCCGGTGGGCCAGCCGGTCCGGTAATTCCTCCAGTTCCGAATGTCGTCGTGGCCCGACTTAAGGATACGGATATGGAACGAATTAATCCCACAAGGTTATCTTTTGCTGCAGGCGGAACTTCCAGAAGCAACGTTACATTCAATAAGTCATCCAGTAAGTTCTGCAAGTTTCCTGCGAGATTAATTAGAGGGACTGGCACAATCTCTGAGCCCGCAATCGTCAATTCTAATACGGCTTGCAACTCCGCTTTTACACCCGCACGAAATCCAGAATTATTTACAAAAGTAAGCAACTGACGCAACCCCTTTTGTAATGCTAGTATATTGGCTGAAGTTGGCTGACTGATCACAGCAGGAACAGTCACAGCCAGAGAGTCAAGAATAGAGTCGAACTGCTCCAGTTCACTTGATGTTATTGGGATGAACGGAGAGCCTGCTCTGAAAGACCTGCCTTCCAGAAATGCTTTAATATTGACCCTTTTTCGATCATCGGACATGCTTACTCAATCCTCCTCTAATCTGCTTGTTTTTCAAGCTTATGTAACATAGGAGGGGAAATTATCTTGGACACTCTTTTTAGTCAAAATAAAAACGATGATTCATGTTCCACGTTGAACAAGATTAAACGGTACTCTTCAACAAAAAAACACCCTCCACAAGAGGGTGTTTTCGCAATTTTTGTATGATATCAGGCTATTTCGATGAATCTACGGGAAATTGTAAAATAAACTCCGTACCTTCGCCTAATACACTATTCACATTAATGATGCCTTGGTGGGCATCCACAATATTTTTCACAATGGCTAAACCGAGTCCAGTGCCTCCACTTTCCCCCCGAACACGCGCCTTGTCTGCTTTGTAGAATCGTTCGAAAATAAAAGGCAAGTCGGATGAAGGAATCCCTACACCCTGATCTTTCACAGATACTCTGACAAACGGAGCACGAAGATGTGTGACCAGCTCAGCAGAGATCATTACATCTTTGCCAGAAGGCGTATGCCTGAACGCATTGTCCAGCAAATTCGTAAATACTTGCTCCAGTCGATCCTCATCTGCCTGTTGAAGTTCAATGGTTGGCTGTTTGCATTCAAACTGCAGTCGGATTCCCTGTTCTTTTGAACGAACCGAGAACTTCCGATACATACGTTCCAACAGTTCTCCGAGGTCAACCTTCTTCATCACCATGTCCGTATGTCCGGCTTCCATTCGGGCAAGATCAAGCAAGTCTTTGACCAGTCTTCCCATCCGCAATGATTCATCATGAATGACCTGAATGAGTTCTTCATTCTCCTCGGGTGAGGTTGCCATGCCGTCCAGAAGCGCTTCGCTGTAGCCTTGCATCATGGATAATGGGGTACGTATCTCATGAGATACATTAGCCACAAAATCACGCCGCATCTTCTCCAGCCGCACTTCTTCTGTTACGTCTCTCAAGACAGCCACAGCACCTCTGACAACACTGTCAGCGTACAAAGGCGCCATCTGAACAGACCAGACACCTTGCTGTACATGAACGTTGGAGTTCTGATCCCCACCTTGCTCCATCACCGTTCTGAACAAAGGAAGGAGGGGCTCCGGTACATCCCGTGAAGACTTGTAGGACTGCTCGGAATCTTGTCCTTCATCCATCTGTGCCCAATCCAGGTCATACCAGGCCTGCATAATCTTCTCACCTGGCGGATTGGTCAGGATAACTTTGCCTTCACCATCAAAAGTAACAACCGCATCGGTCATGCTTCGAAGCACACTCGCCAAATGCTCTTTCTCATGGTTAAGGTTTCGAATATTATCTTCAAGTTGTGCGGCCATATGATTAAACGTATTGGCAAGCTCACCAATCTCATCACTTGTCACCAGGGAGAGGCGCGTTCCATAATTCCCTTTGCGAATCGCATTGGCTGCTTGAATCAACTGCTGCATGGGCTGCGTAATTTTGGTGAACAGAAACAATGCAAAGAACGTGGTTAAACTGAACCCAATGATACAGATGTAGGTGAACAGCCGCTTAATATCTCTGGATTCGGATTCTGCAAAGTTCGTATCAATGTAGGGCAGCAAAAAAAGACCCAGCGCTATAAGTACACAACCCACAAGGCAGATTATAGTGATCCATAACTTCCCGACCAGCGATCTCCAGAAATTAAAACTACTTCGGTACTTCCAGTTTATAACCCACACCCCACACCGTCGTAATCATGGCCGCCGATTCAGGCGATACCTTGTTAAGTTTCTCGCGAAGACGCTTCACATGCGTGTCCACGGTACGAAGATCGCCAAAGAATTCGTAGTTCCATACGTCTTTGAGCAATTCTTCTCTGGAGAAAACTTTGTCTGGAGATGTTGCCAGATAGTGCAGCAATTCATATTCTTTGGGCGTAAGACTAATCTCTTCGCCACCAGCCGTTACCCGGTGTGCATCATGCTCAATAACCAGATGCGGGAACACAATGTTGTTACTCGAATTGCTCTCCTTGGAGAGATAAGCTGTAGCGGAAGATCGACGCAAAATCGCTTTTACGCGATAAATCACTTCACGCGGGCTGAATGGTTTAACAACATAATCATCTGCGCCAACTTCGAAGCCCTGAACCCGGTTAATCTCTTCACCTTTTGCAGTGAGCATCAAAACCGGCGTTGATTTGACCTGACGAAGGCGGGTACACACTTCAACTCCATCCATACCCGGTAACATGACATCAAGCAAAATCAGCCCGTAGTCCCCTGCTGTTGCTTTACGCAGCGCAGTTTCCCCATCCTCGGCCTCATCAATTTCATAACCTTCTTTTTCAAGATACATTTTTAAAAGTCTGCGGATTCTCTCTTCGTCATCCACAACCAGTATACGATTCTCATGTTCAGCCATGCCTCTCCAGCCCCTTTGCAATAACTCCTCATCACTTCTATTATGTTCGATCTGGCGAACAATATTTGAATACATTTCAATTAAAAGGTAAATTTGTGTTTCCCGCTTCTAAACTTAACCTTTGCAATACGATTCACCCTAGTCCGCTCCAGCGTAAGAATGTAATCCCGCAATAATCAGATTTACCCCAACCAGCGTAAACATCACGACCAGGAAGCCAAGAACTGCAAGCCATGCAGACTTCTGACCTTGCCAACCTCTGGATAAACGCAAATGCAGATACACACTATAATATAGCCATGTGATTAATGCCCACACTTCTTTGGGGTCCCATCCCCAAAAGCGACTCCAGGCAATCTGCGCCCAGATCATGGCGAAGATTAATGCTCCCAGCGTAAATATCGGAAAACCAATGGCGATCGCGCGATAACTAATCTCATCCAGATCATCGGCATCGATTCCATCCATCATCGGCTGTAATGCTTGTCCAAGTGGTCTGCGAACAATTAGTCGTACAATTCCATAGAGGATCAGACCTACAATGAGTGACCAAACCACCGTATTCAGCTTACGCCCGGCATTTACCCCGTTCATCCAGGAAGGCGTCTCAAGTAAAGGTTTTTTCATGCCAAGAAACGGTGTCATGCTCTCCACTTCGCTATTATATGGAGCAAAAATCGGAGGCATGCGATAAATCACTTTCTCTATTGTACTATTTTCCTGTACCTCTGTGTCAATGCTGACCGTTTTCTGTACAAAAACCGTCTCATAGCCAGCCGCACGAAAGGCAAATACCGTTCCAATAAATCCGATGACTACGACGATCGTCATCAGGGTGAATTCGACCCAACCACGCTGGCGTCTTGAAGATTTGTCTTTACCACTGAAATCAACGGTGCGGAGCAAATACATGAACCCTGCCGCAAAACCAACGGCGAAGAATGCTTCACCAAGCGCAGCCAACGTCACGTGAATTTTCAACCAGATGGACTGAAGTGCCGGGATTAATGGTTGTACTTCCTGAGGAAATACAGCGGCATACGCCATAATGATGATGGTAAGTGGTAAAGCAAACAAACCCAGTAATGACTTGCGGTATATAGCATATACAACAATAAATGCAACCATGATCATCATGGACAGAAAAGACATGAACTCATACATGTTACTAACCGGGATATGACCTGCCCCAGCCCATCGGGTTACAAAAAATACGATATGAGCCGCCAAGGCGACAGTCGAAGCGACGAAGGCTCTTTTCCCCCAGCGATTCATATGGTCTAGAGGATCACGATTACTCCATTTTTTGCCCATTACCGCAACAGCATATAACAAGAATGCAGCACAATAGAGAAAGAAAGCTACGATAAATGCGTCGCTGCTGAAATCCAATAAATTCATGCTTGGTTCCCCCCGTTATCCAACGACTTCTCTTCCACTTCCAGATTCATCTGTTTCAAGACGGCTGCAACTTCACGCCTGAAGCCAAACCAGTTTTTGTTGGTATGTCCACCCAGCGTTAGCTGTCTATCATCAAAACGAATCCAGATACGGCGATGATGCCAATAAAAACCCATGATCAGACCCAACATAACAATGCTGGCTCCTACCCACACAAAAGGCATTGCCTTATCCACACGTATATTGAGATAACTTACGGACTGAATAATATCGACCTTGTCCATGCTGTCTACTTCCAGTTGTAAAGGAATCTCTGTTCCTATCAGCTGTTGGTTAATTGCATCCTGTTGAAACCGTTGTTTATCAATCTGCTTCGCAAAATACAGATATTGTATCCCCTCTTCCGGCAGATCCGGTCCCTTGATGAGAAAGAGAAAAGCAGGTGCATTAGGTGAAGGCGATTTTGATTTGGGCTCACCATTCTCATCCAATCCAAAGTCCATGAACTTTTCTTTTACCTTCAGCTCATAAGGACCTGCTTCAAATGTTCTTTGGGTATCTACCATATCGATCTTAATTGCCCCGTATACTTCACCCGTCTTCGCATTGACCAGATCAGGCGTTACGGACCGAATGGTGGGTGTTAGATCATAGTCAAACTGATAGGCTTTCAGACCGTTATAATTCAATGGATGATTCACCCGCACATCATGTCTTGCCACTTCAGCTAATTGAGGTTTCTTTGAGAGATCCGAACAATCTGCTGTACATTCATATAAAACAACTTTCGTTTCAAACAGTTTCGGAACGGTTTTATTCAGGTTGCGGAATTGCTCGGGTATTTCCTCCTCACTGTAGAACTCAACATTAAACTGTTCGTTCTGTAGATACATCGACGTATTCGGGATCTTCTTGATTTCACCTTCGGGAAAAGCAACATGCTCGTCCAGATTCAGGCCAGGTAACCCTCGCGCCAGCACCGCCAGCAGAAATATAATGAGTCCAATATGGATGACATATGGCCCCCATCGACTGAATCGCTGTTTCTCGGCGAGTAATGCATCACCCTGGGTGTGCACGCGATATCCTTTCTTTTTCAGCGGCGTAACCGCTTTCTTAATCCAGTCTTCGGATGCCTCTTCAATGGAACCTTGATAGACCAGACGCTGCCTTGTCAAAAATTGTGTATGTTTGCGTATTTTCTGTTTATTCAGTGCTTTGTAGAGCGGTAGGACGCGATCCAGGCTGCATATCACCAATGATGCGCCAATGAGCACCAGTAGCAGAATAAACCACCAGGATTCATATGTATGGGATAGACCCAACAGATAATAAATATGACCCAACTGGCCGTAGGTTTCTTTGTAATACACGGAAGGATCAATATTCAGGAACGTACTTTCTTGCGGATAGATCGTGCCAAGCATGGAACCTACAAGTGTAAAGACAATCATATAGACGGCAATTTTGACGGATGAAAAAAAGTTCCATATGCGGTCAATGAAATTGGGATTACTGCGCTGTGAACGACGCGCCATGCCATCATAACGCATTTCCAGCACTTCATCCGATTTAGCTTCTGCCTCCAGTAGCGGCTTGCCACATGCTTCACACAGCACAGTGCCGACTGGATTTTGGTGTCCGCACTCACATTTGGTATTTTGGAACACGAATAGACCTCCTGTCAGGGCTGCTTCGCCAGTTGCGAAATTTGAGCGTCAAGTGTGTCCAAATCAAGTTGCCCGATATGAATGGTAGAGATTTTGCCCGTGTCGGATACAAAAAATGTCGTTGGCATCGGAGAGATTCCGAAATCACGAACCGAGTTTTTCTCCCGGTCAAGCATGATTGGAAACGTAACCCCAACCTGCCGTACAAAATTATCCACGGTCATCTGGTCTTCCCCAACATTAATCCCGACAAATTGTACTCCTTGGTCCTTCCATTTGTCAGCTTGCGCCTGAAGTGCAGGCATTTCTTTAACACAAGGTTCACACCACGTGCCCCAGAAATTGATCACCATCGCTTTTCCTTTGTACTCATCAGACGTATGAACTTGACCATCCAGGCCCAGCAATTCAAAAGAAGGAGACTTGTCCCCTTCCTTTGGCTTGCCATTCGAGCCGGATACCGATGTGGTAATCGCATATCCGCCCAACACCAGGATCAATAACAAAATGACGATTTGCACCGTTCTTCTTGATTTCCCCATGTGCTGCTCCCCTTTTAAGTGACTGTAGCATTCGCATCTCATTGGTATAAGACAACTGTGAACATCCTATGAACAATTATAGCGAATTACGTCACAAAACTGCGGCGGTTTTATGAAAATTATGTGTCCTCACATTACCTTTTTTTCATTTTTTTGGCTGGCTCTGATTGTGCGAGGGTAATCAGGTTGTTGACTTCCTCTTTGGTCAGATTGCGCGTCAAACCACGTTTCAGGTTTTGTAGCAAAATCCCACCAAACGAAATCCGTTTCAGGCGTGTTACCGGATGGTTGATTGCCTCGAACATGCGTCTAACCTGACGGTTACGTCCTTCATAGATCGTAATGGAAATGACCGACTCATTGGCCGCCGTATCCACATCTTTGTACTCCACCTCTGCAGGAGCAGTCATGCCGTCATCCAGCATAATGCCTGTCTTTAATTTCTCCAGAGCTGTACCATGCGGCACACCTTTAACGGTTGCATGATACGTTTTGGGTACGTGATGCTTCGGATGCGTCAGCAAATGTGCAAACTCACCATCATTGGTCAGAATTAATAATCCCTCTGTGTCATAATCCAGACGCCCCACAGGGTATACGCGTTCCTTGACACCTTTCAGGTAGTCGGATACAATTTTCCGACCTTCAGGGTCAGATGCACTCGTAATTACGCCTTTTGGCTTGTTTAACATCAAGTACACTTTTTTCTCACTGCGGATCGGTTTTCCATTAACCGTAATCATATCCTCTTCGGGGTTCGCTTTCGTACCCAGTTCGGTTACGACCTCCCCGTTAACTTCTACTTTGCCGGACAGGATCAGTTCCTCGCTCTTGCGGCGGGATGCAATGCCTGCCTGTGCGATAATTTTTTGTAATCTTTCCATGTTTGTCATGTCACCTCACACTAATGATACCCATCAAACAGGGAAATCACAAGGATTATCCAATGATTTTGTAAACTGGGGACATGAATATTCATTTTAGGTTATCTTCCTCCTCCATATAATGGAGAAAAAGCCTACCTACACACAACCTGTTTCTCACAGATGGCGTAAAGATAAGCTTTTTTTTTCAAATTATTTAATTGGAAACTTTTCCGGCAACCGTAACCTGCTTTTTGGCAGGCGTGCTGCTGTCTTTAATAAAAGTCTGCAATGTTTTGGAAGTAATATAATAGGTCCGTCCACCGTACACAAATGTCATCATGCCGATGACCCGATTGTTCTGATCCAGAACAGGGCCACCTGAATTACCTTGTGCTACCGCTTTAACAATACTGCCGATGCCTTTTTTTCCCGGCACATCTGAAGCTTGGGAATCATAGACCCGGCTTTTGGCTATGGTGTTGTAAGTTGAAGGAAAATCTTCATCCAGGATGACAAGATCACCAAAGGGATTTTTGGGAAATCCAATCGTATAGACAACCTGATTATCTCTTGCATTCGTGAATGTGACCGGTTTGGCGTCTATTTCCTTGTCCAGCTTCAGCAGTGCCATGTCTGTCACTGGATCTGTCTTAATAATCTTCGCCTTCACAGGCTTCCCCAAGGAACCAGGACTCGCAACAGTCAGTGTACCTTCATCGCCATCAGACAGTTCAGCAAAACCCTGAACGACATGGTAATTCGTGAGCACTTCATCTTTCGAGATCAGGATCGAGGTACCAACATCATAATATACCATATCGGGCTCATCCTGCTTGACCAAACGTACATTCACGACTGGAAAAGAATCCGCTGTGACTGCCATTTGTGCACGCAGCTGTTTGTCGAAGTAGCCTGTAAAATGTATTGTCTGAACGGCTTGGGCCGCCGCCAGTCCCGTTGATCCTGCGAGCATTGCAACGGCAAGCACGCCTGACATTCCGAAACGGAGCATTCGTTTCCAACTCTTCTGCATGTCTCACTCTCCTCCGCTATCATTCTAGCATATCTAATATATCGGAAGGAGAGGAGATATCTTTTAACCGAAAACGAGTAAACAAATGGCTAGGGCAGCGATAAAACCAACGACATCAGAAAACAACCCCACTTTGAGTGCATATCGACCGTTACGAATACCCACAGCTCCAAAATAGACAGTCAACACGTATAAGGTGGTATCCGTACTCCCCTGAATCGTAGATGCCATGCGTCCGATCATAGAGTCAGGGCCATGGGTTTTGATCAGATCCGTCGTAAATGCAAGAGAGCCTGTCCCGGTCAACGGACGCAAAATCCCGAGTGGTAACACTTCTCCCGGCACACCCATCCAGGAGACAAGCGGAGCGAACAGACTAATTACAAAATCCAGTGCACCCGAGGCACGAAATACGCTGATCGCGACCATCATGCCCACGAGATGCGGAATAATGCTGATTGCAGTCGAGAATCCATCTTTGGCCCCATCAACAAAGGATTCGTATACCGGGACCTTTTTGGTAAACGCATATAATGGAACAAACGCGATAATAACCGGGATGGCCCAGACAGAGATCCAGTTGATGAAGGTTAACAAGGGTGCTCATCCTTTCATGCCGGGATTGCCACTTTTCTGTATACGCGGCGGTTTGTGTAATGCCCTGTTTCGATACCAGCGATCGGCGATTATAGCAGCAAGTGTAGCGATAATGGTAGCCATCAGTGTGGTGCCCACAATCTCTGTAGCATTTGCAGAATGATAGTTTAACCGGATGGCAATCAGGGTTGTCGGAATAATGGTAATGCTTGCCGTATTGAGAGCCAGTAAGGTGCACATGGCAGGAGAAGCTGTTTGTTTATCCGGATTAAGCTCCTGCAGCTGTTGCATAGCTTTGATTCCCATCGGCGTAGCCGCATTTCCAAGCCCCAGCAGATTGGCACTCATATTGGAGAGAATATAACCCATCGCCGGATGATTTTTGGGGACATCGGGGAACAGGAAGCCAACAACCGGACCGAGCAGCTTGGCAATCCTCGCCAGAAGACCGGCATCTTCAGCCATTTTCATCATCCCCATCCAGAACACAAGCACACTAATGAGTCCAAAACAGACCGTGACTCCCGTTGCCGCTCCATCAAAAGCAGCTTGCGTCACCACTTCGATGTTGCCGTTGATGGCTGCAAAAGCAAATCCGATTAAGATCATGAGTAGCCAAATTAGATTAATCATGGGTTACATCCTCCCTTCAATGGGAATTTAGCTAAGGCGATAACAGGTGACTTAATACAGCACGCCATGCAGCTGCCCAGGAAGAGACATCGCCAATTCCGCCCAGCGTTGCATCTTCTGTCTTCGGTTCAGGAGGGATATAACTACCTTTGCGGTACACCGGAATTGAGCCTACAAGTTTGCCATCAAGCTGCATATCAATGCGACCTGCCAATCCGAACGAAGGATCTGTCGATTGTTCCTTGCCTTCCGTTTCAGACTGTCCTCGATTTTCGTGTAGGATCAACTTCTTGGTCAATGAGCCTTGTTCACTCTTAGCCAGTGGGTACCAAAATCCGCGCCCTGTAACGACATCTGTATTTTGCACAGGCTGTTCTTGCTTCGCGACCTCTACCAACGGGAAGTACTCAAACCCGAAATCAAGCATCCGAGCATGATCGTTCCAATCGTTTCCATCATTCAACGTTACCGCGGCGAGCTGCTGACCATTACGTGTAGCGGAGCTGACCAAACATCTGAAAGCTTTCTTCGTGTAGCCAGTTTTCACTCCATCCGCACCTTCATACATCCGCAGCATTTTATTTTTGTTGTGCCAGGAGTATTCCCAGCTTTCATTGGGATTCGGCGCGGATTTGTCCTCCGTGGCTACGATACGTTTGAACACCGGATTGTGTAAAGCATATGCTGTTAATCGAGCCAAATCATTAGCTGTAGAATAGTGACCTTCTGCATCCAGTCCATGAGGGTTCATAAAGTGGGAATGCTTCAGGCCGATTTGCTCCGCCTTTTTGTTCATTAACAGGACAAAGCCATCTTCCGAACCACCCACATGTTCTGCGATCGCAGAGGCAGCGTCATTGCCTGAACGGAGCATTAGCCCGTACAACATGTTTTCAAGCGTCATCTCTTCACCTAACTTGAGATAGAGAGATGATCCTTCTTTGGCAAAAGCCGAGGGCGTCACTTTAACTTTCTCATCCAGCTTGCTGTGTTCAATCGCAACGATTGCCGTCATGATTTTGGTCAAACTGGCAATTCGCAGTTCCTTATCCCCATCTTTGCTGTATAAGATCCGGCCTGAGGTGACATCAATGAGAGCAGCGCTTTGCGCATGTGTAGACGGACCTTGAATCGTTGCCTGGGCTTGAGAAACCCCAAATGAAGACAGCAAGAAGACAGGGATAAGCATGCATACAATGACTTTCGTTATTTTTCGCATCAATTCATTCCTCCGGGTCACTTGGAATCTTGTACTATCTTATGTCCGGACAACTTGGAGTATGTCCCATAGGGCAAAAACAACAAAAATCCCTTTCGCATTGGGTGCGGAAGGGATCGTTGCGTATAGATCTTAGCTATAGGTTGATGGGTCTGGTGTAACGGGTACATCTGTTGTATTCGTTTGTGTTGTATTTGTTGGTGTTGTATTACGTTGGAACATGCCCTGGATTCGGTCAAGAACATACGGCGTGGAGTCAATGAGCTTCTCAAACAAATGCGTGGAGTTATCGAGTGGTACAATGTGTACCCCTTGTTTGCCAACGACAAGAAATGCGATTGGGCGGATGGATACGCCACCACCACTACCTCCACCAAAAGGTGAAGATACAGAAGCATGCTCTGTTTTGGCTCCAGTCGTCGAACCTGTTTCCTTGTTCTTTTCATCATTTACACGAAAATCGCTACCACCTGCTGCAAATCCAAAACCCACTTTACTGATCGGCAGAATGACTGTACCGTCAGGTGTTTCAACTGCATCGCCAACGATAGTATTGACATCCACCATGGCCTTGATATTTTCCATTGCAGTTTCCATTAAGCCTTGAATTGGATGATCTGACATCTGAATTCCCTCCAGTTTCAATGTAAGCTAGGTTTGATCTAACCATATGATCCCCAAACAACAGGGGACTTATGTAACAAATGCATTTATCCATATCCTGCGATTTCTCAGACTCATCTGGTAAAATGTGTATCGAGTGTCCTAGCATCACATGTATCCATCAGAAACCGCCATTCCAAATTGGGTAAACACGAACGAATAACACATCGCTGTCTTCAAAAGGTTATGGCTTTGCCCCTTCGAACTTTTGTTTCTCCTTGTGTTTACGACGCTGCTCCCGCAGAAGCTTGAACCACATCCGCCATCCGCCCTCGACTTGTAACACACGAGTTAATAACGTTATTCCCGCAAACAAAATGGCTGTGATCCGAATCTTCAATCTGAATTCAAGTTCCGTCCGAAACTCCATCTCATCTGACCATACCGGCATAACTTCAAGCATTGGCGTCTTTTCAAACTTAACCTGAAAGGTCAGAAAACCAATGATAATCGACTTGATAGCCCACACCCAGCCCGTAAGAACAGCCGTATATGCAGCATCACTCACCCCGATGTGAGTAGACCAAGACAGTTGGGTCATATGTACACGAGTAAGGGTCTGCTTCAGCCAGAGCTTCAGCGCATCGGTAGCCCTCAGCATGATTTTGACATCTTTAACCCACTTTTTAACTTTACGTTTGTTAACTCGCTCGCTTCCCTCGGTCCTCCCTTTGGAATGATTCATGGATTGTTCGGTCTTGACCAGAAAACCTTCCTTCATATTGCGAAAAACAATACTCGGGATCTCATAGTTCATTCGAACAATCCCATAGAGAAGACGAACATTAATATTGGCGTAGTCATCACTTTTGTGTTTGTTAAAAATAAAGTGAACATGAACATTCGAGATGAGGACTGCGGTAATCAGCAATGCGATCAACAACCCGATTCCTCCAAGCCAAATCCACACAGGCCTTACCTCCAAGCCCTCAATTCTTTTCTCGTCTAGTATGGCACTTTGAATAGGAAAAAATTCACGTCGGACCTAAAAATCCCATTTCATATTTGTTTGGAAACGGTCCGTTATACCTTTTATATACATAAATCGGACTAAAGAATAGTTACACTGGTCACTCCGATGACAGAATAAACTTCCGGTCGCTGTTATCCCAATGCACAAAAAAACCGACTCCACTGATGGGTGTCGGTTAATATGAACTTGCAGATTAAATTAAGAATCCGTGTAATCATCTTCGTTGTCGATATGAATTAGATCATCCACCGGATCAGCACTTTCCGGTTCCAGTTGTTGCAAATCCAGTTTGTTGAATAACAGTTGTGTCTCTTCCTCCAGGTTCTCCGAATCTTCGAACAGACCTGGTTCTGGCAGATCTTTCAGTGAAGCCAGTCCGAAATAATCTAGAAATGACTTGGTCGTTCCGTACAGAATTGGTCGTCCGATCGCCTCGGCTCGTCCCACTTCAATAATCAGATCCTTATTCACAAGTGTATGAATAGCCCGCTCCGATTTCACACCACGGATTTCCTCAATCTCAACCCGTGTAATCGGCTGCCGGTATGCCACGATGGCCAGCGTCTCCAGAGCCGCCTGCGATAAGGAGGTACGCGCTGGAGAGTATGCAAGTTTCTCAAAATATACTGCGTGCTCAGGCAAGGTGCCCAGCTGGACTACGCCAGCGATTTTGAGAATCTGTACACCTCGTCCCTGCTGTGTAAATTCACTGATCATTTCCTCAATCGCGTCCGTTACCAGCTCGACTCGCTGATCGACGATCTCGGCAATTTGTTTGATACTCAGACCTTCTTCTCCGGACAAAAACAGCAGGCCTTCAATAATCGATTTCAATTTCGGAAAATCCATGATTCTTTGTTTCCCCTCTCCACTCCATAACGATATCCTCAAACATCCGTTCCTGATAACAGACAATCTGCTTCATCTTCATCAGTTCCAGCACCGCCAGAAAAGTCACGACAATCTCATGGCGATAGATATGCTCATCCATTAACTTGGAGAATAAAAGTCTGCCTCCCGGCCCCATACTTTCCAAAGCGCCGATGACATCCCGTATCCGGTCCTTTACTGAAATTTCATCCCGTTTGATCCGGGTTACAGTTGTACGCTTCTCAGCCTTGCGTAGTGCCTTCTGAAATGCAGCAATCAGATCAGAGGTATGCAAACCCTCAACCGGGTTCGAAGGGGCTTCTACAGGCATATACGGGCGCAGATCCTCGGGCTCTTTGGAAAAAATAAGGCTCCGTTCCCACTCCCGTTCATGAAGATGACGCGCAATGCCCTTGTATTTGCGATATTCAATCAGACGTGCAATCAGCTCTGCACGTGGATCATAATCTTCTTCTTCCATATAATCATAATCCTCAAAATCCTCAATTACCGGTGGTTTGGGCAGTAAAAGTTTGCTCTTGATCGACAGCAGTGTTGCTGCCATGACCAAAAATTCACTCGTAATATCCAGTTCCAGTTCCTGCATCGAATGCAGATACGCCATGTATTGATCGGTAATATCGCTGATGGGAATATCCTGGATATGAATTTCAGCCTTATCAATCAGATGAAGCAGCAGATCCAAAGGCCCTTCAAAAGTCTCCAGTTTGTATGTAACTACCGTCACTAGACGAATCCTCCCGCCAGAAAAATACAAAACCCTGCTAAGCCGTCCGAATCCGGTCTCCCGTTTTCGTCTGCGCAAAGCAGGGCACTACTATTAAATAAGCACTATTTTAGCTGTTTCGTCAAGTTTGCCATCTCAATTGCCGCCGTAGCTGCATCCCAACCTTTGTTACCCGCCTTGGTTCCGGCACGCTCAATCGCTTGTTCAATATTTTCTGTTGTAACCAGACCGAAGATTGTAGGCACGCCTGTTTTCAGGTTAATTGCCGCTACCCCTTTAGCCATCTCGTTACATACATAATCGTAATGTGTAGTTGATCCACGAATGACAGTTCCCAGCGTAATCACCGCATCATACTTGCCACTCTCCGCCATTTTCTGCGCTATTAAAGGGATTTCGAACGCACCTGGGACCCAGGCTACATCCACTTCCTCATCCTTCACGCCGTGACGTTTGAATGCATCGAGCGCTCCGCTAAGCAATTTGCTCGTGATGAATTCGTTGAAACGTCCAACAACAACTCCATATCTTAATCCTTCTGATACTAAATGTCCTTCAAAAAATTGTGGCATTTAATTCATCTCCCTAACGGTATAATATATTGTAAGAACAGGATGTCTCTAAGTAACGACTTCCATAAATTACATGTCGAAAGTTGTTTCTCTAAAGCTATCTACTCTTCGTTCTGCTCGATATCATCGAACTTGAGCATATGACCCAATTTCGCTTGTTTCGTATGAAGATAGACGGTATTGTCCTCGTTCTCTTGCATCTGAATCGCAACCCGCTCCACCACTTCAAGTCCATATCCTTCCAGACCTTTGATCTTGCGAGGATTGTTGGTCAGCAGTCTGATCTGACGAACCCCAAGGTCTTTCAGAATTTGAGCGCCAATCCCGTAATCACGCAAGTCGGCAGCAAAGCCCAGCTTCAGGTTTGCATCCACGGTGTCCAGACCTTCTTCTTGGAGCTTGTAAGCTTTGAGTTTGTTGATCAAGCCAATCCCTCGACCTTCCTGTCTCATATAGAGCAGCACACCGTTGCCTTCCTCGTGAATCTGTTTGAGTGCCGCATCAAACTGGGGACCACAATCACAACGATGGGAATGAAATACATCGCCTGTCAAACATTCAGAGTGCACACGCACCAGTACAGGTTTCGAACCATCAATCTTACCTTTGACCAGAGCCACATGCTCCTTGTTGTCCACAGCGTTCGTATAAGCCACCGCTTGGAACTCGCCAAAGTCTGTTGGCATACGCACAGCCACTTCACGTTGAACCAGCTGCTCTTTTTCGTTACGGTAACGAATCATGTCTTGAATACTGATCAGCTTCAGATCATGCTTGCGGGCAATCTCCTGCAGATCCGGAAGTCTGGCCATTGTACCATCTTCCTTGATTACTTCACAGATTACGCCCGCAGGGTAGGAACCACACATGATAGCGAGGTCTACAGCTGCTTCCGTATGTCCGGCACGGCGCAGCACACCCCCATCTTTTGCAATCAAAGGGAACATGTGACCAGGCTTGCGGAAGTCCCCAGCTTTTGCTTCAGGATCGATCAGCCCCTTCACAGTGATGGAACGTTCTTGTGCCGAGATACCTGTTGTAGTATCTTTGTGGTCCACAGAGACGGTGAAGGCCGTTCCATGAAAATCTGTATTTTGTTGAACCATGGGTTTTAGGTTGAGTTCGTCCGCACGTTGTTGTGTAATCGGAACACAGACCAGACCTCTGCCTTCAGTGATCATGAAATTAATCACTTCAGGTGTTGCCTTTTCGGCCAAAGCGATAAAATCGCCTTCATTCTCCCGATCTTCATCATCCACAACAATGACGGGTTTACCACGCATGAGATCGTATATGGCTTCTTCTACCGTGTCCAGAATGGATTGTTCTGACATTGGTCCACCTCCAGTGTATTTCTTTTCTCTATGTTCTTGTGTAGATGTTATGCAAAACCGTGATTGGCAAGAAAATCTTCACTAATACTACGCGGCTTGCCAGCACCTGTCTCCTGATGTCCTCTTCCATACTGAAGCAGATGATCCACATATTTGCCTAAAATATCGCATTCGATATTGATGGTATCCCCTGTCTTTTTGACATTTAGTACAGTCTCACCAATGGTGTGCGGGATAATGGAAACAGTGAATGCGCTCTGCGACGTATGAACAACAGTCAAGCTAATGCCGTCCAATGTAACGGACCCCTTAGGAATCAGATATTTGAACAACTGATGATCATCAGGTTTGATCTCAAACACAATCGCGTTCTGATCACGTGTTATACTGCCAATCACTCCAGTACCATCGACATGGCCCTGAACGATATGTCCGCCAAAACGGCCACCTGATTGCATGGCTCGCTCCAGATTGACTTTACTGCCAGATTGCAACTGACTGAGATTGGTATGTCGAAACGTTTCAGGCATTACATCGGCGGTAAAACCTCCACCTTCCAGCGTTGTTGCAGTTAAGCACACTCCGTTCACTGCTACACTATCGCCAATCTTCAGATCGTCCATGATGGCGGAAGCTCCGATATTCAGGACCATCGCTTCGCCTTTCCGACCAATACGCCGAATCTGACCGACTTCTTCCACCAAACCGGTAAACATGCTGCCGCCTCCCTCGATCATTTCTAAGGACCCTGACTTACTACTTTAAGATCCATTTATTTATTCAGGCCATACTGGAATACCGCCAATGCTGATATTATCCCCAACTTGTTCGATCTCCAGCTGATTCAATTGAATCGCCTGATTCATGCGTTCCACACCCTCAAAGCGGAAACTTCCAGGTGTATCATAACCGCCTACAATCTTTGGAGCGATGAACATAAGCAGTCGATCGACCAACCTTGCCTCCAGCATGGCTCCATTCAGGGTGCCTCCACCTTCAAGCAAAATTGAACCAATCTCCCGCTCACCCAGCTTGCTAAGTCCGCTTAACAGATCCACACGTGGTCCAGGACCACAGCGTATAATTTCGACACCATAGGCTTCCAAACGCTCAGCAGCTTCAGGACTGGCTTCGTCTGTTGTCAGTACCCATGTTGGGGCTAGAACATCCTTAACCATCTTGGCACCTAAAGGAAGACGTAGCTTGGAGTCCACCACAATGCGTACCGGACTGATGCCTTCCACTTGCAAACGGGTTGTAAGCTCCGGATTATCGGCAATCACTGTGTCTACGCCAACCATGATTCCTTGGTGACGATGACGAAGGGCATGCACAATCTCACGAGCGGGCTCATTAGAGATCCACTTACTGTCTCCGCTGCGTGTAGCAATCTTTCCATCCAAAGTTGTAGCTGTCTTCAGCGTCACGAAAGGTAGGCCTGTTGTAATAAATTTAATGAATTTTTCATTCATCCGTCTTCCACGCTCACGCAATACGCCAACTTCAACTTCAATGCCTTGTTGACGGAGCATGCTAATGCCCCTGCCGGATACTTGCGGATTTGGATCTTCACAACATACCACGACACGTTTCACCTTTTCGTGAATCAGGCGTTCACTGCAAGGTGGCGTCTTGCCATAATGACTACAGGGCTCAAGTGTAACGTATACCGTACTGTCTTCTGCGTCGCTGCCTGCCATGTTCAATGCATGCACCTCTGCATGACCGGTTCCACGTTTCAGATGACTTCCCAGGCCTACAATACGCCCTTCTTTCACAACTACACATCCAACGACCGGATTAATTCCCGTCTGTCCTTGTGCTCGTTCCGCCATATCAAGTGCCAGTGCCATATAAAATTCATCATTGATCATTTCCAAATCCGTTCACCCCGCGGTCTAAAGTCTTGATTATGAAAAAAAATCCCCGTCGAACAATCAGTTCGATGGGGATGATGAGAGACAAATGTCAACAGCAGGAGTGAAATGGATACAGCACGCCAAACACTTTGCCCAAAACTTCATTTCGGGCAAGTGAAAATAGACACATACCTTAATGAACATCAATCACAGGTAAAGAGCTTCTATAGTGTGGCACATGTATGGAACTGTCCGGCATAACCGGATCTTCCCTGCACAGTGCAATACATCACGAATAGTGACTGTGCAGCAATACTCCTGCTGAGTGCAAACCTGTTAGGTCTGCACCTCTCCTTCTCCCATCCAGACTATACTGTCGGTTCTGGAATTACACCAGATCAGCCATCTGCCACAGGCAGACAGGTCACGGACTTTGCATCAAGTGCTGGACATGTGTCCTTACACTTCCTGCATCACCGCCGGTAGGGAATCGCACCCTGCCCTGAAGGATTGCTTTCGTTATTAATTGGATGTTAGCACTTTAATGCCAAAAAATCAATTGTTTTTTGTTCCTTTTTGTCACATACTAACTTTTAATAAGTCAAGAAACAACAAAAAACCGCTTCCTCTCAAGGAGGCACGGTTTTTGCTTGGAAGCATTTCATTTCCATCGTCTTGTTCTCATTAATTCCGATAGATGAGTCCCACCACGCCAAAGGCCCTGTACTTATAACCCGCACATTGGGCGCTCGTCACACTGTATGTAAGAAGTGAATTGAGTTATCATTAGGTTTCATTCATCCTTTCTTCATCGATTTCAATACGTAACACGTAACATATGGAAAATAAAAAAAGTGCTTCTATAAAAGAAGCACTTCATGTTTGGATCAGTTAAGCTGAAGGAATTAAGCTTCTACAACTTCAACAGTTTCCATTTTGTCTTTACCTTCTAAAGCGTCCACGAACTCCATACCTTTTGTTACTTTACCAAATACAGTATGTTGTCCATCCAAATGTGGTTGCGGTTGGTAGCAGATGTAGAACTGGCTTCCACCTGTGTTACGGCCAGCATGTGCCATAGCGAGTGTTCCGCGCTCATGTTTGTTCGGGTTGATTTCACAGTTGATTGTGTAACCTGGGCCACCTGCACCGGAACCATTAGGGCATCCGCCTTGGGCTACAAAGCCCGGGATAACGCGGTGGAATGTAAGACCATTGTAGAAGCCGGAGTTAGCCAGTTTCTCAAAGTTTGCTACTGTGTTTGGAGCTTCTTGATCGAACAGATCGATAAGAACTTCTCCGCCGTTTGCCAATTTAATTTTCGCTTGTTTCGCCATATGTAAATGACTCCTTTCGTATTGACCATCGTTAATGGTGCCAAAATGCATGACCCTGGGCCAAGCATTACAGCACTTTTCTTAGTGTACACCGAAAATGTCTGGATCGCAAAAAAAACGGCAACTTTTTTCATTATTTAGTCCGAGTACACAAAAAGCAGACGAAAAAGGAAGTTCCCTTTTCATCTGCTTCAACGGTGAAATCCATATATCATGAATAATGCAGAAACGCATTATCTTTGACGAATTAGCGAATAACTGGCTGTTTGCCAATACGCGCAGGTACCAGGTCATTCTGGATGATATCCTGATACGTCTCACGGCGTACCACTACATCTCCTTGACCGTCTTTGACAAATACAACTGCCGGACGACGAATCCGGTTGTAGTTGCTTGCCATGGAGTAGTTATATGCACCTGTACAAGCTACAGCGAGCAGATCGCCGCTTTCCACTTTTGGCAAGTCGAGATCCCAGATCAGCATATCACCACTCTCGCAGCATTTACCCGCAACAGATACCGTTTCCTGAGCAGCTTCATTCGCACGATTCGCAAGCACAGCTTCATACTTGGATTCATACAAAGCAGGACGTGGGTTATCGGTCATACCCCCATCAACAGCAACATATTTACGCACACCTGGGATGTCTTTGCTCGTTCCAACGGTATACAGTGTTGTTCCCGCTTCACCTACGATGCTGCGGCCTGGTTCAACCCAGATCTCAGGCACGGCATAGCCGATTTGAGCAAAATGATTTTTAACGGCATCTGTAATAGCCTTCACGTATTGTGCAACTTCAAGTGGCGTATCTCCATCGATATAACGAATTCCGAATCCACCACCAAGGTTAACTACTTTGAAAGCAACGTTAAGACGCTCATATACGCTTGCTGCAAATTCAGCAACACGTTGAACAGCCATCTGGAAGCCTTCAACTTCGAAGATCTGGGAACCGATGTGGGAATGAACACCCAACAGAACCAAGTTGGACTGCTTGGAAGCAAGTTCAATCGCTTCAAATGCTGTACCATTCCCAATATCGAATCCAAATTTCGAATCCGTTTGACCTGTAGAAATATATTCATGCGTGTGTGCCTCAACACCAGGCGTCACACGAAGCAAAATGTTTACTTTACGATTTTTGTCCGCTGCTACAGCCTGCAACAGATGCAATTCATTGAAGTTATCGACAACAAAGCATCCGATCTCTGCATCAAGAGCCATTTCGATCTCTTCCAGCGTTTTGTTGTTACCGTGGAAGTGGATGCGCTCAGCAGGGAATCCTGCTTGAAGTGCTGTGAACAGTTCACCGTCAGATACGACATCCAGCGAAAGTCCTTCTTCTGCTGCAAGGGCACACATTGCCATTACACAGAACGCTTTACTTGCGTAAGCAACCTGAAAGCCCAGTCCGGAAGCACGGAATGCTTCCATGTACTCTCTGCAGCGCTCACGAACCAATTGCTCGTCCACCACGTATAGGGGAGTTCCAAATTGTTCTTTCAGATCTGTTGCATCGACTCCGCCAATCTCCAGATGTCCCTGCGCATTTATTTTACTTGTACCATGTAAATACATAATCTGCATTCCTCACTTTTTATATACTGGAACAGTTGCTATTCCAATGATTTTACACCAGTATACCAAATTAGACAGCGAGATGAATGGATTTTTCGGCAGATCATTTGTGTTTTTTACTTTTTCGCAGTTCGCCGTCCGGATCATCGGACATTTTGGTGTTGTCACGTGTTTTGTTGAATGATGGACGTTTATTATTTTGCAGCAATGGAAGCCGGAATAAAAAGTTGCCCAAGGCCTTTGCATTAAACGGTATAAAAGGCCAGAGATACGAAGAATTGTACGACCGGTGAACGGTGAGCGCCAATATGAGCAGAGTACTGCCCACGACCAATCCCGGAACCTTAAATATCGCTACTGCGATTAGCAGGACCAGCCTGACCAGCCTGTTGGCGAGTCCCAGCTCGTAACTCGGCGTGGCAAACATACCGATGGCTGCGATGGCCATATAAAGTACAACCTCATTGACAAAGTATCCGGTTTTCACCGCGATATCCCCGACTAGTATGGCTGCGATTAAGCCCATGGCCGATGCCAGAGGTGTAGGCGTATGAACCGCTGCCATCCGTAATAAATCGACGCCAAGCTCGATCAGAAGAAACTGCAGGATTAGCGGAAGCTTTACATTTTCCTGTGGACCAATGAAGTCGAGTCCCATCGGTTTAATCGAAGGGTCAATGACCATGAGAAGCCACAGCGGCAGCAAAAACAGCGATATGAGAATCCCTGCAAAACGCACCCAACGTAAATATGTTCCCATCAAAGCTGTCTGTCTGTTCTCCTCCGCATGCTCACAGAGGTCGAAAAAGGTCGTAGGCAGAATCATTACACTGGGGGACGTGTCTACGAAAATGACAACTCGTCCTTCAAGCAAATGGGAAGCCGTAACATCCGGTCGTTCCGAGTAACGAACGAGTGGAAACGGATTCCAACCCTTGTTGATAATCGCTTCCTCCAACTGTTTATCGGCGGCGGGAATACCATCGATATCCACTCGCTGTATTTTCTCACGGACCGAATCCACTTGTACTTTATCCACAATATCATCAATGTACACCACGCAGACATCGGTTTGTGTTCTCCGGCCCACCTGCATGATCTCGAACTTCAGTCCTGGGTCGCGTATTCTGCGGCGCACCAAGGTTACGTTGGTCAGGAGTGTTTCGGTAAAGCCGTCTCTGGAACCTCGGACGACCCTTTCCAATGAAGGCTCTTCGGGTGAACGTACCGGATAACTCCGGGTATCCATAATTAAGACCGAACGATCCCCTTCAACGAACATCGCACTCATGCCGGTAAGAACCTTGTTGATGACGGCACTCATCTTGTCCACTCTTTCCACCTGAATATGTGGAATGTAACATTCGAAATAGGTTTTGAGTGCATGACCTGACACATCATCAGGCGTGAGATAGGTCAGTCTTTTTAATACTTCAAGCAATATCTCATCTTTCGCGAAACCGGTGATCATCAGCAAGCCAACGTGTTTGCCACCCAGAACCATTTCCCTCATATTAACATCAAAGGATTCACCCAGCCCGAGTACCTGTTGCAGTGTATATTTATTGTCATTCATGCGAGGGGAGATGTCATCGTTTTCCTGCCAATACCGCACCGATTCCTCAATGCTGTCAGACATCTCATTCTGTTTTTTCTTATTGTACGCTCTCTTCTCTTCTTCCTTCTGAATCTTGTAAGCAGACTTGTGTGACCTCTCTTCCGTTATACCTTCACTATTTTCCTGGCCTGTATGATCCGAACGTTCATCCATTTTCCATCCTCCTATGGCCCCGATCTACCGCTGATATATAAAAAAATCAAACAGAGAACCTGTCATTTTGCCTAAAATCATGGCGAGCAGTAATCCAAACAAATAAGGTTTCATGCCCAGCCGTTTGGCTAATACGGGCAATACATTAAGCACCTCAGTGAGCGCCGCAGCCAGCAGACCGATAAACACGCCACAGAATAGACCAACCACCGGGCTTAGCAGCAGTACCCCATGCATTTTCCAGTGCCAGAAGTCCGCCACAGTCCCGAGCAGTGAACCACCAATTAGCGCCCCTTCGTACCAGTGGGTCTTGTCATACGATTGCGTAAGTTGAGCCAATCTGGGAATCATATCGAGCACCAGAATCAGCGCAATTACGCCGCTTCCTACGGCAATCCCCCCTGCGATACCCAGTACAATGCTGATTGCTCCATTAAGAACGCTCATCCGCATTCATCTCCCCGCGTTCCTGCTCATGCATCCGTTCGCTTTCTTCAATCACCACATATTTATCCACATTTTGCTGGTAAAGGAACATCTCTACTTCCAGCGGGGTAGGTTCCTCATTCCACTTCTTCTTGAACAAATGATTGAAAAATACCGCCATTCCGAATCCAATGCCAATGGAATACGCCACTTGGAACAGATAGGGATGTTCGTCCCGATGCCCAGTAAGCATCTCCACAATTCGAATCTGTACTTCCTGCATGTTCACATCGGCATGAAAATTCATAATGGTTAAGGCCGATCCAAAGAACAGCAGCAGCCAAACCAATATGAACAGGGACTTGGAAGGTTGACCATTTCCCGCAATGACTTCAACAAGCGTATGGCCTGATCCAATCAGTTCCACGCTTACCTCCGGCAGGATGTTCCGAATTCGGGGAATGATCTGCAATATATCTATGAGTATCAGATTGCCGTCCTCCGGTCCAGGGTGCAGCAGTTCAAGCTCCAGTAGCCTGTCCTCCTGATCTTCAGAAGTGGTCAGCACATGTGCAATATCTCTAAGCTTGACTGCTCTGCCCCTCTGGATGCGAATACGGCTGCGTAGACGAACGTAGACCATTGGAGTGGGTGTCTGGGACATCCATAGCACTCCTTTACTGCGTAATTTAGGTTAGTATTTGAAGAATGTGCAAATTTATTACAAACTGGTTGGAAAAGATCGTGAGGTGGGTGCGGGCGCTGCGGGATGGATCGGTCATTGGTCGCTGTTATCCCCGGATTTCTTGAACTCTCCTTTTCAAGGAGGAAATCCGGTGCTAAAGGCGAACGCTTCGCTCCTTTTGACCGATTCCATCCCTCCGCTATCCATCGTCCTCCCGTTTCCAAACGTTTGTAATAAATATGCTGGGGTGGGGGCAGGGAAGGATTTAAAAGATGAGTTTTTGGGGTTTATTTTTGCTCAAAATTCCATGACTCTTGAAGTTATCTTCTGGATACGTCTTAGACCACAACTATGTAGAAATTTGGAGACAAAGGCGAACGCTTCGCTTCTTCAGGTCTAATCTGCCGACTACGTTGCTTGTGTATTATTAGATGAGCCCCTTTCGCTTTGCTCCTTTTGACCGATTCATCCCTCCGCTATTCATCGTCCTCCCGTTTCCAAACGTTTGAAATACATATGCGGGGAGGAGCTGGATCAAAGACGGCAGCTTACTTGGCTTTATTTTTTAGGTGCACTTCTTTAGATGATGATAAATTTATGTCGTTACATAACAAAAAAACAGGCGATCGGATTTACCGGATCAACCTGTATAATTTTTTTACATTTTTATGACATTTGTCTTTATATCTGAACCTGATTAATATGATTTTATATTGGCTCTTTATTTTTCATTGATACTACCAATGCTTCTGCTTAAAATTAATTCGTTTCAATTTCCGCTACTTTATTGAGAAGTTCATCCAGACTTATCCCAGAAATATTGTCCTCGATGGAATCTACAGTATCGTTGTGTAGCGTAACTTTATTAAGCTCGATATCTTGGTATATCCCTACATTGTCAATTAAATTACTTTGCAGCTTAACGGAATTATTATTGTCAATTGTTACTGAGAACGGTTCTATTGCTCCATAATAATTATCTAGCTCTTTATTCTGTTTAAGGAACAATACATATTTACTCTTTGTTTTAGGTGCTATATAGAGGAGGTCTGATACAGTAACTTGCTCCTCAACATCTTCAGAGAACTTTAAAGTCAAGGATTCCGCAGCTCGATGATTAACCTTAATGTTCTCTCCATCTACACTGCCTTTAATAACTTTATCGATTTTAAAATTATAAAGTTGGCCTTCTACAAATCCCTCTTCACTTTCTTTCTGACTATTATTAGGGTCACGTAACATATTCCATGTTTCAAAGCCTGCTTGGTATTCTCCAATTACAATTATGTCTGATTCATGGACCATTTCTTCTAAATTGTTGGTTGTTGGAAAGTCATAACTTAAATTAACATCGGTAGGGACTTGAGTCTGATATACAGCCGCTGCTACAGCATTCCATCCAATGGTGCCTGCATATATTTGCGTCAACGTTTGAACATCATATGAGGTTGGAAACCATAAATTAGATCTATTTCTAGCAGTGTTCATTATTGAGTTGCTATTGTTATGGGCAAGTCCCATTGCATGTCCAATTTCATGAGTTGCAGTGCTAGTCGCTACATTTGATCCTGTAATATTGGAATTACCAATATTTAATCCTCCTTGAAATTTTGTGATTATAAAAGTATCAGTGTTATGCCATGTGTTCATTCTTCCATATAAAGTTGATGACACTTCATTAATGACACCTAAAGTGTTAACGGAACTGCTGTTAGAATAGAGGTTCATTCCCTTTTCATTCCATTGAGTAACAGCATTAGACCAGCCTTTTTGCATGAGGGAACTTATACCACTGTCCACTTTATACGTCATGTTTTTAGAATAGAAGCGCCAAATTTCTGTTTCGTTCGCATGAGCAAGTGTGCTTGAAGAAAGGAAAAGCGCAGCAATCAATAAAGAAGAAAAAAACTTTCTCGATTTCATAGTAATCCTCCTAATAATTTGATATATTTTACAATACATCTTATAATTTCAATATAATCAACTAGATTCAAGGGAGGGATTACATGAGATGTATAATAATGGTCTTTTTGATAGCTATTATTGCAGGATGTGGTGAAAAAATCGACGGAGACCAGATGATGAGTACTGGCGATATTTTAGCGAATGAGATGATTCAAACTGATCCATCTGCAGATTTCTTTTTACTCAAAGATCGAGTGTATGTAAGAAAGGAGGAAATCAAAAATATGGACCAATTAGGTGAAAAGTTAGGAACAATTGAAAATAAATATATACAAGAGGGAGAATATAAGGATTTGATGTCTACGCAACTTCCAGTGGGAACAGAAATTTATCAATTCAAAAATGAAAAATCGATAGATCAGGTAATCGTTAAGGAAAATGAAAAACTAATGATCTACCAATCATTATCCGAAGGATAATCATTATCCCTTGATGCACAGCCTAACAACAAATAACCTTCCTCGCCATAATGCGCGATAGAAGGTTGTTAGTTGTCGTATATTGGTGTATAAACGCCACGAAATTACTGCGCGATCTGGTCGCGGATGGATTGCAGTATTTTTTTCTCCAGACGTGATACCTGCACCTGAGATATTCCCAGCCTGCTGGCTACCTCCGACTGGGTCTGATCCCGGTAATACCGAAGATAGACGATTAACCGTTCCCGCTCGCTGAGACCACCGATGGCTTCGTTCAGGGCCAGCTTGTCAAACCAACGTTCTTGAGACTCGTCGGCAATCTGATCCATTAATGTAATGGGATCGCCGTCATTCTCGAATACCGTCTCATGGATTGAGGTCGGTGGTTTGTTTGCTTCCTGGGCAAATACGACTTCCTCCGGGGTTACCCCCAGCTCTGCGGCTACTTCTTTGATCGTTGGTAGACGATCCAGATGTTTGGACAGTTCGTCCCTTTTCTTGCGGACTTTATTCGCCATCTCTTTGAGTGAACGACTGACCTTCAGGGTACCGTCATCCCGCAGGAATCGCTGGATTTCTCCGATGATCATCGGCACCGCATAGGTCGAGAACTTCACGTCATAACTGAGATCGAATTTGTCCACTGACTTGAGCAGACCGATACAACCAATCTGGAACAGATCTTCCGGATCATATCCCCTGTTCATAAAACGCTGTACGACGGACCAGACGAGTCTGATGTTGCAGTTCACCAGCGTATCCCGTGAGACATGGTCACCCGACTGACTGAGCGCAATCAGCCGTTTGACCTCGGCATCGTCCAAATAGGTCTGTGAAGATGGTTTCACTTCAGCATCCATAAGAACACCAACCCCTAATTATACAATGCTTTCTTGGATTCAATCCTTTTCTTCATCTTGATGGAGGTGCCTCTGCCGGGCTCACTGCTGACTTCGAATTCATCCATAAAGTTTTCCATAATGGTGAAGCCCATGCCCGACCGCTCAAGTTCGGGTTTGGACGTATATAGCGGCTGCTTCGCCAGTTCAAGATCTTCGATTCCTTCACCGCGGTCTTCCACAATAATTGTGATCATGTCTTCCCGAATCTCGGCCTGGATGGACACAACACCCTCGGAGTTATTGTTGTATCCGTGGATGATGCTGTTGGTCACAGCTTCCGAAATGACCGTCTTCAGGTCACTGAGCTCGTCCATCGTTGGATCAAGCTGGGAGATGAATGCAGCAACGGTTACCCGTGCAAACGATTCATTCTCTGACTTGGCCGCGAATTGCAGATTCATGAAATTTGTCCCTGTTCCTTCATTCATGAGACGACCTCCAGACCTGAGAGAGCAGTTCCCTCATTTTCGTATATCGGCATAATCTTGAACAAACCCGACATTTCCAGCAAACGATACACCGGCGAATTGACGTCACATACTACCATCTTGCCGCCTTTATTCTTAATGAGCTTGTATCTTCCCAAAATGACACCCAGACCCGAACTGTCCATAAATTGCAGATCTTTCAGGCTGAGTACCAGATGCTCGCTTTGTTTCCGCTGAATAGCTTCATCCATTTGCATCCGTACCATGTCAGCTGTATGGTGATCCAGCTCCCCGGATAATCGTACAATCAGAATCCCGCGATGGTGTTCCATTTCCACATGCAAGTTCACGTTTGCCCACTCTCCTCCCTGTCTTGAACAAGGATTTCTACGTTTCCAAAGGCTTTTCCTGCCCCCCGACAAAACTAGAAGAAAACCCCTATTTAACTACAAAATATGTTCGAAGGATGTGTGTAACTCGCGTAATTCGCCGTTTAATCAAACAGATTGGACGTCGTCCGCTTAAACAGCTTCCACCAGCCAGCTTTATTCACGTCCTGTGGAGCCTGAATGTCGAATTCCTTAATGACATCGTTGCCCTGGTAAACCACCAGTTTACCTATACTTTGCCCAGCTTTGATCGGGGCTTTCAATTCTTTGGCGACCAACAATTCATGCCGGATGTCATTGGATTTGGCTCCTTTGCGCATCAGCACACTATAATTTTGCGTGGCATTCAGAGGCAGCTCGGCAACTTCACCTTTTTCAATTTTCAGACTACCCAGCAGATCCCCTGCCTTGTATAGCGCCTTCATCGTATATTGACTAAAGGCATAGTCAAACATCGAAGACACCTCGCTGTTCCGTGTTTTGGTATTCGGTTCACCGAGTACCACGGAAACGACACGCAGTCCATCCTTGGACGCTGTAGCGGAGAGACAGAACTTGGCTTCGGACGTGTAACCTGTTTTCAAACCATCTGCCCCTTCATAAAAACGAACCAGCTTGTTCGTGTTCACCAGCCAGAATGGCTTTTCCGTATCTTTGCGAAGGTAATCCTGATATGCACCGGTGTACTTCGTAATCCCGGAATGTTTCAGTAGTTCACGGCTCATGACGGCAATATCATGGGCGGAAGAATAATGATTATCGACCGGAAGGCCGTTACAATTGGCAAAATGAGTATCCTTCATGCCAAGCTCCTTCGCACGTTCATTCATCAGCTGTACAAAGGCTTCTTCCGAACCGGCGATCTTCTCTGCCATCGCTACCGAGGCATCATTGCCTGATGCCATTGCAATCCCTTTTAACATATCATCGACCGTCATTTCTTCCCCGGGCTCCAGAAAGATCTGCGAACCGCCCATGGATGCTGCGTATTCGCTCGTTCTTACCTTGTCCGTCAGCTTCAACTTGCCCGTGTCGATCGCTTCGATCGTGAGCAACATCGTCATAATCTTCGTAATGCTTGCCGGAGGCAGCTGATCATGACTGTTTTTCTCATAAATAACGGTTCCTGTATCTGCATCCATTAAGATCGCAGAAAGCGCCGACGGGGCCAAATCAGCGGCTCCAGCTGCCTTTGGTTTTTCTTCAGCCAATGCCGTTGATGCCAAAAGGGACAGCAGGATACAAAGGGTCATGAACGATGCCATTATTCTTTTTTTCACTAGGTTACCTCCTCAAATGACTTGCTTACTGCATGTTCCATGCATGTACTGCTAATCATTGTCGGCGCGTTTGCAGTAAATTATTCCATCTTACCTATGATTTCCCGAACTTTTTGTAGAAAAGGAGCTCAAAGCAAAAAAACGCACTGCACTCAACTCATGAGCAACCGTACGTTCAGAATAACAAGAGAAGGTTACCCCCGATGATTTCTCATTCGAAGAGGTAACCTTCTCTACTCAAATCTTGCTTACATTTGTGGAATAACTGCCAATACCAACGCCAGGAACGACTCACGCACACGTTCAGTCGTTTCCATAACCTCATCGTGCGACAGCGGCTGGTCGAGAATTCCGGCTGCCATGTTGCTGATACAGGAAATACCGAGCACTTCCAGACCTGCATGGCGTGCCACGATCACTTCCGATACAGTGGACATGCCCACTGCGTCTGCACCTAATATACGCAGCATTTTGATCTCTGCCGGTGTCTCGTAGTTCGGACCAAGCATACCTGCGTATACCCCTTCGCGTACGTTAAAACCTTGTGATGCGGCCGTATCCTTCGCCAGTGCACGCAAGCGGCGGCTGTAGGCTTCCGACAGATCCGGGAAACGCACACCCAGTGCAGCGTCATTCGGTCCGATCAGTGGATTTTTGCCTGTGAGATTCAAGTGATCAGAGATCAGCATCAAGTCTCCAGCTTCGTACGACGTATTCACGCCGCCCGCAGCATTAGTTACAAGCAGGCTACTTACACCCAGTTCTTTCATGACACGTACCGGGAAGGCTGTCAGTTCGGGACCATATCCTTCGTACATGTGGAAGCGGCCTTTCATCATCACGACTGGACGACCTTTGATGGTTCCAACCAATAGTTCACCTTCATGTCCTTCTACTGTGGACACCGGAAAATGCGGAATATCCTGATAAGCGATACTTACGCCATCTTCAATCAGTTCTGCCAGTACGCCAAGACCCGAACCCAAAATCAAACCGACTTCCGGCTTGATGGAGCTTTTGCTTTGAATATAAGATGCTGCTTCCGAAATCATTTGTTGGTTTAATGCTGTCATACGATGTATGTTCCTCCTTGAGTTGAAACGATCCGTCTTTATGTATAACGGCGTTTAGATGTATTCAATTTATTTTATCCTAAATCGGCACCATGTTCCGCATTTATTTGTGAATGCCATGCGTCAAAATCTATCTTGCCCTCGGATGATGAGTTTCATAGATTTCTTTCATGGTTCTCCGACCATGATTGCCATATTGTTGTCCAGGCTGCTCCACATGGCCAAGCATGTCTTGAACGGCACGTGTGTCTGCTCCACTCGCAATCAGATGTGCTGCAAACGAATGACGGAGCGTATGCGGCGTAATTTCTCCCGAAATACCCGCATCCACTGCCGCTTTTTTGAGCAACTTCCAGAATCCCTGCCGGGTTAAACGCCTGCCAGACACATTCACGAACAGTGCCTGCTCGTCCGAATCGGTTTTGAGCAACTGATTGCGGAACTCCTCCACATACACACTTGCCCAATGTGCGGCTGGCGCACCGATGGGAAGAATGCGTTCTTTGCCTGCCCCACCACATCGTATAAAGCGCATGTCCGGTTGTACATCCCGAATGTCCAGCGCAATCAGTTCCGAGACACGAATGCCTGTAGCATACAATAGCTCAAGCATCGCTCGGTCTCTCACACCCTGCGGTGAACGAATATCAGGCGCTGTCAGCAACTGTTCGATCTCCGGGATGGTTAACACCTGTGGAGGCGTCTTATCCGCCTTGGGAGCTTCCACATCGAACGTAGGGTCCTGTATGATATCACCCCGCCGCATCAAAAAATGAAAGTAGGAGCGCAGAGATACGATACTCCGGGCAATCGTTGCGTTGGCACGTCCTGCCTGTTTGAGCTGACCTGCAAACAGGACGACATGTGTGCGTCTGACCTGATCGGCTTCGTGTATGCCATATTCCTTATCTGCAAATTCAATGAACTTGTCCACGTCTCGGAGATACGATTCAAGTGTGCTGCTTGACATCCCTTTATCATCTTCCAAGTATAAGGCATAGGCGTGTATCGTCTGTTTCATGTACAACGCTCCTCAACTGACAGATCTGCCGCTCCGGCAGACTGCTCCCGTATTTGCATCCCTGACTGTTCGAAGCTACTCCCCGTACCAATAGAATAAACGGAGACGCTCTGCCATCGTAGGACGTCCTTCTCCATTACCCGGCCAATCCGTTTCCTGAAATACTTTGATCGCATTTCCAGTCGGCATCTGATACTGATCCACAGGTGAGATCCAACCATTAAACAGATCCAGAACATGATAAAACAGATAAACTAATGCAGCAAAAAATAGGATAAATCGAATAAAACGGAGCCCTCTCCGCACTGATATGATCATGGGTGTGTCCCCCTCCTGATTCGAATCCGGTTTTGTCCTTGAAATCAGGGTATGTCCATAAACACAGGTTTATGCCATTGGAGGTAAACTCCAGATCATGTCCGGTGCCAAAAAAGCTCTCCCGTCAAAACCGCCGGTGAGAGCTTGAAGATATGCTATGTTATTCTTCATCTTTGGGCTTCTGTTCATTTTTAGCTTTGCAACGATAACAAATTCCATGAAAGTCCAGTCGGTGATCTACTACCGAAAAGTTAAATTCCCGCTCCAAACGCTCTTCAAGCGGTCCAAGCCAGTCTTCACGTATTTCATCCATACTTCCGCATTGAACACAGATTAAGTGATGATGGTGATGCTTGGATGTATCTCCGCGCAGATCATAACGCGCTACACCGTCGCCGAAGTTGATTTTCTCTACAACATGCAGCTCACTCAGCAGTTCGAGGGTACGGTACACGGTTGCCAGACCGATTTCGGGAGCCTTTTCTTTAACGAGCATGAATACGTCTTCTGCGCTCAGATGATCTTCTTCATTCTCAAGAAGTACTCTTACGGTGGCTTCCCGCTGGGGCGTTAATTTATATCCTTGGGACTGTAGTTGCTGCTTAATTTTATCGATCCGTGCTTCCATTTTCTCCCTCCCCCTAGGAAATCACTGCACACTGCAACTTAACCCACTCTTTTCATTATAGGGGGAGTGCGTAATTAAAGTCAACATTTTACACTATACGGTACACGCTAGGCCGGCAGTAACATTGGCGTGACCCAACGCATCATCGCAGGTGTAACCCATGTTTCAAAAGATGCCACGCCGAGCAGCAGTGCAGCCATGGCCAAAGTTAACACTATATATGAAGCAAAAGGTCTTTGTCGACCCGGTGTTCGCTGCATCAAAACACGATTGCGAATGATGTATAACGAGAACGTCATGGCTGCCACACTACAGATCAGCAGGATCGGAATGACGAACAAATTATGCGGTGCCACGGATACCAGCGCAAACAACAACCCTTTCCAGGAATACTGCCCAACAAGATACCCCACTGTGAATCCAATGAGCACACCTTTTAGAAAATCCAGAACCAGTATACCGGGCAGTCCGACGACGGATAAACCCAGAATAAAGATCAGACCTACCCATTTCAGATGAAGCATAGCAATGTCCCAATATGCCCCGGTCTCCGTCACTTGTGCGCTGTGCTGCACCGTCATGAAGAAGTTCCCAAGATAGCCCTCCAGATCCTGACGTTGCTCAAGAGACAATGCATTGACCATAAGCGCGCCAAAAATGACGCCGACCAGAAACAAGACAGCCACGAATACATATAACGAAGTCTGACCTTTAAATGTAAAGTAGGAAGAGCGCATACAGGTACGAATCCCCTTTCCGGTTGTCATGCTGCAAGGATGCTCAATCATATCCTCATAGTCATTCTTATGAACCGAAACGCACCTGTATGACTCCTTGTCCAGATTGGCTCTTCGTGAAGTGAAAGCTGCTCTCTACTCTGATGCTCTCTCTTGAACTGCAACCTTCCCATACGTACCTCCACCTCCGGAGGACAGCTCCAGTTGCCCGTTCCGTGCGGCCACGATAAATCCTGCTAGCACAGGTCCAACGACCGCAGCAAGCTCTTCCTCACGGGTACGGTGAAGTACGTTCATTTCCGTACCAAACTGCTCCAGGAGTTGACGCAGTTTGGCTTTGCCAAGTCCCGGGATGAACTCCAGTGGTACCTGATAATGATAGGCCGGTCTGTTTGCAGGAACCTGAGGGCTCTCCCGATCAGAGATCGCCAGAATGCGGTCCAGCACCCCCTGCACCAGCTTCTGACTGCCACAGTGAGGACAACGCTCTGCTGACATCGCCTGCTCGTCCATAATACTGCCACATGCTGCACAGTAGGTACGGTGATACTTGCCCAGCCTTGGATTCAGACCATAATTGGCAGTAATCCTTCTGCCTGCTTCTCCTTGGAGTGCCATACGGAATTCATCAAAAGAAGGTGCAGCCACTTGCAGTTCATTATACTCCCGTCCAATCTTACCGAGGGAATGCGCATCTGAATTGGTCAGGAACGGAACATGATCCAATTCCCGAATATAACTGGCCATCGATGAATCGGAGCTTAACCCCAGTTCGACAGCATCCACAAGACGAGTGTCCAGTACATCGCCCATACGGGGCGCCGTACTGCCATAGATGCCTTTATGCGGTGTAAACACATGCGCAGGTACAATAAGTCCACCACGAGCCTTAATCTCGGCCTGCATCTCTAGAGCGGGCACGTATACCCGCTGAGAGCTAAGGTTCACATTTTTCATATAACGCTTCATCCAGTCCGTAAAGGACTTCATCGTTCTCAGATCACGAAAGTACGCCAGCATATGGAACTCACGCATTCCAGGCTCTCGGAGCTCAATCTCTGTACCCAGTAGAATAGTTGTGTCCTGGTAGGCAATGCCGCCTCCCTCAATTTCGGACATCGTGCCATCCTCCAGTAATTGCTCAATATCCATCTGCACTACTGGGGAATGACAATCAATGACACCGAGCAAATGAATCCCTTTGCGTTCCGAAGCTTCCCGAGCAATGTTCTCAAATGTCAGATCCCGACTGCCACTGATTTTAACCGCCTCTCCACGGGACGTACGTCCGATGTGGATATGCAGGTCCGTATAACAGGGCTCCCACAAAGTGGACGTTGCCAGTTGATCCTGCATCCTTATAACCGTCCTGTCGTTCTGTAAAGATCCCATGCGTACACAGCCATCATTGTTTTGGCATCGCTAATCCGGTTCGCGTCCATGAGCGCATAGGCTTCCTCCAGTGTGATCTCGGATACTTCAAGGAATTCATCCTCGTCCAGCTCCATATCTCCAGCTTCCAGCTCTTCAGCGATGTAGAGATGAATGATCTCATCTGCGAACCCTGGTGAGGTGTAGAACGAACGCAAATGACGCAGTGACTTGGCTACATATCCAGTCTCTTCTCGCAATTCACGTGCTGCTGCAACCTCTGGTTCTTCACCCGGGTCCAGTTTCCCCGCAGGAATCTCTACTTCGGTGCGTCCCATTGCCTGACGATATTGATCCACAACAAGCATGCGATCCCCGTTCAGAGCAAGTACAGATACTGCGCCAGGGTGCCGGATAATTTCACGTGTAGCCGTCTGACCGTTCGGTAGCTTAACGGTATCGACCTGAAGTGAAATCACTTTCCCCTCGAAGATCGGCTTGGTAGACACGGTCACTTCATCCAGCTTCGGATTAGCAGGTTGTGCCGCATGGATGGATTGGGCAGATTGGTTTGGTTTCATTTGTTCTTCAACTCCATATCGTTGGATTATATATAAATTGACTAAAAATACTTACACTAACCACTCCGATGACAGAACAACCCTTCGATCGCTGTTATCCCCAGATTTTTTGATTTCTTTCTCTAATAGATAAAATTTGGTGATAAAGGCGAACGCTCCGCTTCTCTTGGTTATTTCTGTCCTCTCCGTTCTTGTGTAAAGGATTAGCTCAATTTATATATTCGGTTAATGTATAATTCTCTGATTTTGGGCATATGGTGAGCGTATAGAACTCTCACAGCAAATATAAACCGAATCAGGGGGACTTTCGATGAACAGTTATTTGACGCCTCAATCCGTACACGTGGTAGGACAAGCCCGGCAAGTGCAGCTCATACTCAAGCAATGGATGCGCGAGTGGGGCCCTGATGCCAAGTTAAGCGATCTGCTCGCTGGACGTAAATAAATGACCCGAAACATAGTTCCGTTTGAACTTAAAATGAACGAGTCTTCTCCCATGAAATATAACATGAATTCACAAAAAGTCCGAATCCGATACAGACCGGGTTCGGACTTTTGTCTAAGAACTTGTTAGATAACATGTGCTCTATATTATTTCTTATCTGCTGCGTTTTCCTGAATAATAGCCACAACCACCTGAGACAACTTCACAATATCCTCGGCACGAATGCGTTCTTTGGTTGTATGAATATCCTCATACCCTACCGCCAGATTCACTGTCGGAATCTCAAATCCATTAAATATGTTGGCATCACTGCCACCGCCGGAAGCAAACGTACTTGTCTCCAGGCCCAGACTGCGAATAGCACGCTGTGCAAGCTGTACAACTTCATGTTCATTATGGAAACCAAATGCGGGATACAGGATCTCACTTCTGAATTCAGCCGTAGCACCGTATTTCCGGCAAGTGGTTTCCAATGCTTCACGCATCTGCGCAACCTGCAATTCCACTTTTTCCTGCACAATACTGCGAGCTTCCGCCTCAATCTGTACAAAGTCACATACCACGTTGAGTGCTGATCCACCCTGGAATTTACCGATGTTCGCTGTCGTCTCATCATCAATTCTGCCCAGTGTCATCGCTGCAATCGCTTTGGCTGCCACCTGAATGGCGCTGATCCCGTCTTCCGGATTCACTCCCGCATGGGCAGACTTGCCATAGATCCTCATCTGAATTTCAGCTCTGGCCGGTGCAGCTACACAGATCGTGCCTACAGCTCCGTTGGAGTCCAACGCATAGCCGAACTCGGCTTCGATATCTTTTGGATTCATTGCACGTGCACCCACCAGACCAGACTCTTCGCCGACCGTAATGACGAACTGTAATTTACCATGCGGAATGTTGTTTTCCTGAATCACACGAATCGCTTCGAACAATGCTGCAATTCCGGCCTTGTCATCTGCTCCCAGGATCGTTGTTCCGTCACTGCGAATCCAGCCGTCTTCACCCAGTTCAGGTTTAATTCCCTGTCCCGGCGTTACGGTGTCCATATGACATGTGAAAAAGATCGGTGCGACCCCTTCTGTTCCTTCGGCTTCCCAGGTAATGACGAGGTTTCCGGCGCCATGTCCCGTTTGCTCCATGGTGTCATCCTCATAGACATGAAGACCGAGGTCTGCAAACTGTTCTTTTAACACCTTGGAGATGTTCTGTTCGTTTTTCGTTTCACTATCAATCTGCACCAGTTCCATGAACTGATCAATAACACGTTGGTGTTTAATCATAGGACTTTCCTCCCTCTCGTGGATACGGTACAATATAATTACTATGGCTTGTTTACTTTTTGTTGAAAGGAGTTCTCTCATCATGCAAAAAAAGAAATGGTTCAAAATCATCATCTATCTCATGCTGATCGCCATGATCGGGTCCACCCTTTTCATAGCTCTCGAACCGTTATTGTTCGGATAGCAACCCCTGAAGCCTTTCGATGATCTGTTTACAGACGTTGAAGGGCTTCTTTTTCGGTGACCCAAGTGATCTCATAGGGGAAAATGCGATTAAAATACGGAACAATCTCCTGCGCTACCTGCTCCACTGCATAGGACTTGCCTGTTATATCCTCCAGGGAGGTAACGCCATACTGCTCAATCCCACAAGGAACAATACCCTGAAAACCAGCATGTTGAATGCCTGAGGTGATGTTAAAAGCAAACCCGTGACTTGTAACAAAACCACGGCGGTGTTTGCAACGATTAAACTTGATGCCAATTGCAGCAATCTTCATATCACCAATCCACACACCGGTGTACCCCTCTTTGCGCCCGGCTTCAACACCCTCATCTGCGAGGTAATCCATAAGGACCTGCTCAAGTTTCCGTAAATAACCGTGTAGATCCAAGTCTTCATCCCGACCAAGGACCAACAACGGGTAGCCTACCAATTGGCCCGGGCCATGATAAGTAATATCACCGCCGCGGTCAATTTGAAACAAGGAGATTCCCTGCTCCCGCAACTCATCTTGACTGAGAAGCAGATGCTCCGGATGATTCTGTGACCCGATCGTATACGTTGGCGGATGCTGTAAAAGAAGCATCTGCTCCGCTCCCTCACCCTCGTCCAATCGCTGCACAATCGCTTTCTGGCGGTTCCATGCCTCTTCATAATCAAGCATCGGTATGTATGCAACATCCAGCGGCTTGCTCATGATTTCCCCACACCCTTCTGCTTCATGTTCAATGCAAAATTGAGCACCTGTCCGTAGACAGCCGGAAAAGTGCACGGCCTGTGGCACATACACTTTCCCGTCCTTCAACTATTTTCTTAATAAACCTTAGTCTCCATGGTGTATCCTTCCAGGTTCTCTTTGACACGTTGCAAGAACCGTCCGCTGATTACACCATCCAGGATTCGGTGATCCAGCGACAGACACAGGTTCGCCATTGAACGAACGGCGATCATATCATTAATGACCACTGGCTTCTTGACAATCGACTCAAAAGTAAGAATCGCTGCCTGCGGGTAGTTAATGATTGGCTGGGACAGGATTGAACCGAATGAACCCGTATTGTTCACCGTGAACGTACCACCCTGCATATGGTCCAGCTTCAATGTACCCTCCCGCGTTTTCCTAGCCAGCTCATCCACTTCACGAGCCAGACCTGCGATATTTCGTTGATCGGCATGTTTGATTACCGGTGTAAGTACGGAATCTTCGGTTCCTACTGCCATGGACAGGTTGATGTCCCGTTTAACGATAATTTTGTCAACTGCCCATACCGAGTTCATGATCGGGAAGTCTTTGATCGCATTAACGACTCCCTTCATCATGAAGGACAGATACGTCAGATTAATGCCTTCCTTACGCTTGAACTCATCCTTGAGTTTATTGCGCAGCATCACGAGATTTGTTACGTCTACTTCAATCATCGTCCATGCATGCGGAATTTCAGATACGCTCTGACGCATGTTCCGCGCAATGGCATTACGCACAGGGGTAACATCGATGAAATACTCCGATCTTCCCTGACCTCCTCCTTCCACTTCGATCTGTGGAATTTTCGGACTTTCGGTCAGATGAATACCAGAATGTCTCACAGGAACACCTGCATCGGATGCTGAAATCGCTTCTCCGGCGGTTAAACCCATTTCGCCATTTCCACGATTCACTCCGCTGAATGGAGAAGCAGACGGCACGCCAGAAGGCGCATGCTGTACTGCTGCAGATGATGTTTGTGCAGACGATCCAGCCGCGTTACCTCCTTGTGCAACAAATGTCAGCACATCTTTGCGGGTAATCCGACCACCGGCCCCAGTACCTTGGATGCTTTGCAAGTTCAAGCCATGCTCTGCTGCCAAGGATTGCACTGCCGGGGAATACCGATTGCGCATCGGCTGGTTAGGGTCATGTGCTGCTGTATTTGAGGCAGGAACAGGAGTGTGGCTGGCATTATGTTGCACTTGCTCCTGTTGTTGCGATACTTGTGTTACTTGCTCAGCCGCTTCTTCGTCGGAAGCAGCGACCTGCATGCGGCAGATTGCTTCACCAACAGCAATCGTTGTGCCTTCTTCCACCAAGAGGTCACCCATAATTCCATCCACAGTGGATGGAATCTCGGCATTGACTTTATCGGTGATTACTTCACAGATCGGCTCGTACTGTTCCACACGGTCGCCCGGTTTTTTCAACCATTTGCCTATGGTAGCCGAGACCAGCGATTCCGCCAATTGCGGCATAATGACCTCGATCCATTTCATACGTTCAGCCATTTGATTATCACTCCAAACTTTACTTTTAAACGATCCAAAAAACGAAATTAAAACTCGGCCAGTGTACGCATTGCTGCTTTGGCTTTGTCCTTGCTCAGCATGTAGAATTTCTCCAATGTTGGGCTAATTGGCATAGCCGGCACGTCAGGTCCGCAAAGACGCTGAATCGGTGCATCCAGTTCAAACAGACATTCCTCACTAATAATAGCGGCAACCTCGGCACCTACACCACCGGTTTTGTTATCTTCGTGTACGATCAGCACCTTGCCTGTCAGACGAGCGGAAGCTATGATCGCTTCGCGATCCAATGGTTGTAATGTGCGCAGGTCCAAAACGTGGGCTGTAATGCCCTCTTCCCGTTCGAGTTCCTCAGCAGCCTGCATCACAAAATGCAATGGCTGGCTGTAGCCGATCACGGTAATATCGGCACCTTCACGAAGTACGTTGGCTTTGCCAATCGGAACGATGTAATCATCTTCAGGCACATCTTCCTTGATAAGCTTGTAGCATTTTTTATTCTCAAAAAAGAGTACCGGGTCCGGGTCGCGAATGGCCGCTTTGAGCAGCCCCTTGGCATCGTATGCCGAGTAGGGAGCTATAATTTTCAGACCAGGCGTACCAAAGAAGATCGATTCCGGACATTGGGAGTGGTACAACCCACCGAAGATTCCGCCACCAATCGGCGCACGAATAACAATCGGACAACTCCAGTCATTGTTGGAACGATAGCGAATTTTCGCCGCTTCACTAATGATCTGGTTCGTTGCTGGCAGCATAAAGTCCGAATATTGCATTTCGGCAATCGGCTTCATCCCGTACATCGCAGCACCAATGGCAACACCTGCAATAGCGGATTCAGACAAAGGTGTATCCATCACCCGCATTTCGCCAAACTGATCTTGCAACCCTTTAGTTGTGGTAAACACACCACCTTTAAGACCTACGTCTTCACCAAGGATAAAAACATTTTCATCCCGTTCCATCTCTTCTTTCATCGCGAGACGGATTGCATCAATATATTCCATCACTGCCATACTTACCGTCCCCCTTCTTCGCTGTCCGCATAAACGTGCGTCAGAGTGTCCTCAGGTTTCGGATATGGCGCGTTGTCTGCATATTCAGTTGCTTCTTTCATTTCCAGCGCAAGCTGGGAAGCCAGATCCGCATCCCGTGCTTCATCCCAGATGCCGCAATCGATCAAATAGTTTTTCATGCGAGGAACGCCATCTTTCTTCCAGTTCTCCTCCACTTCCTCTTTGGTCCGGTAAGCCAGATCATTGTCGGAGGTGGAATGAGGGGACAACCGATACATCATCGCTTCAATAAGTGTTGGGCCTTCTCCGGCTATGGCACGGCGACGCGCTTCCTTCACTGCGGCGTATACTTCCAATGCATCGTTACCATCTACACGCAGTCCGGGGAACCCGTATCCTAGTGCTCGATCGGATATTTTGCCGCTCAACTGCTTGTGAATCGGTACCGAAATTGCATACTGATTGTTCTCACACATAATAATGACAGGCAATTTGTGCACACCTGCAAAGTTGGCTCCCTCGTGGAAGTCACCCTGATTGCTTGATCCTTCACCAAACGTAACAAAAGAAACAAAATCTTGCTTCTTCATTTTGGCAGCGAGCGCAAATCCAACAGCGTGCGGAACCTGTGTTGTAACCGGGCTGGAACCCGTCACAATCCGCAGCTTTTTGTGACCGAAGTGACCCGGCATTTGCCGACCACCACTATTCGGATCTTCTGCCTTCGCAAAAGCAGACAGCATCAACTCACGCGGAGTCATGCCTACCGCCAGTACAAAGCCGTAATCGCGGTAATAAGGTAAATAATAATCGTGATCCCGATCCAGACCAAAAGCAGCGCCTACTTGCGCAGCTTCCTGTCCTACACCGGATACGTGAAAGTTAATTTTGCCGGCCCGTTGCAAGAGCAAGCAACGCTCGTCAAACTTGCGCGCGAGCAGCATGTATTTGTACATATCCAATACTTCACCATCGCTAAGCCCCAGCTGTTGATGCCTGTGGACCGCGTCTGCAGTACCTTTTGAACTCATATGAGGTACCTCCTTTTAATCAGAGCCTGTGCCATTCTTACTACCCGATCTTATAACCTGGTACTAAGACTTGGCTTAACCTTATTATAATCCCTTTTGCCCAAAAAAGGAAAGGACCTTTCTCATAAGCCTGTTTGACTTATATTCCAATGGCCTTTCCATCGACCGCCAGCATGGCTTCACCCATGATCTCCGACAGAGAAGGGTGTGGATGGATGGTTTGTCCGACTTCCCAAGGTGTAGCATCCAGCATCTGAGCCAGTGAAGCTTCAGCGATTAATTCCGTCACATGGGTTCCAATCATATGTACTCCCAATATATCATTCGTCTTGGCATCTGCGATCACCTTCACGAATCCATCACGACTTCCGTGAATGAGCGATTTACCAATGGCCTGAAACGGAAATTTGCCTGTTTTAATATCATAACCACGTTCTTTGGCTTCACGCTCGGTGAATCCGATGCTGGCTGCTTCCGGACGTGTATACACACAGCGCGGAATAAGGTGGGATTCTACGGCATGTACCGTTTCGCCCGCCAGATGATTGACAGCGAGAATACCTTCATGACTTGCGGCATGTGCAAGCTGTAGACCTCCAATGCAATCACCAATGGCATAGATGTGACCTTCACCCGTTTGTAGCTGTTTGTTCACAGCGATGAAGCCGCGTTCCAATTTAATATCTGTATTTTCAAGTCCGATATTTTCTACATTGGCCTGACGTCCAACCGACACAAGCATTTTCTCCGCTCTCAACGTTTCCTGTTTTGCTTCTCCAAGCTGCACGTCAATCTGTATACCCTCTTGATCCGTGCTATATGTCTCCGTTAGAACGGTGGCGCCTGTCAGGAAACGAACACCTCGTTTGCCGAGCAATCGCTGCATTTCTCTGGCAACATCCTCATCCTCGGCAGGCAACACGTGAGCAGCTGCTTCTACCACTGTGATTTCTACGCCAAAGTCATTCAGCATGGATGCCCACTCCAATCCAATCACACCACCACCAACAATGATGAGTGATGCTGGAAGCTCATCCATGCGCAATGCTTCGTCACTGCTCATAATGAACTTGCCGTCTGGTTCCAGGCCCGGCAGCACACGTGGACGCGAACCAGTCGCAATGATGAGATTGGTTGGAACTACCGTATCCATCTCTCCATCTTCAAACTCCACCGCGACTGCTCCGCTCTGCGGTGAGAAGATGGATGGTCCGATGACGCGACCTTTCGCGTGTACAACCTGGATCTTATTTTTTTTCATCAAATATTGAACGCCCTGATGGAGCTGCTCCACAATCGCATCCTTGCGCGCCTGTACTTTGGGAAATACAAGTGTGGCCCCAGCCGTCTCGATACCATACGTTTCGCTCTCCTGAATCTCGGCGTACACTTCCGCACTTTTCAGCAAAGCCTTACTCGGAATACAGCCACGGTGCAGGCATGTTCCACCAAGTTTGTCCTTCTCAATAATAACGACCTGTTTTCCGAGCTGTGCTGCCCGGATCGCGGCAACGTACCCCCCGGTACCTCCTCCAAGTATTGCAACATCACATGTAATTGGCATCTCTCATGTTCTCCTCTATGAATCAAATTTCAATATAAATGTATTAGATGATGATCGGTTAACTCATGGTTTTGCATATAATCTCTATATACCATTGTACTCTCCTTAAGCGGTCAACTCAAAGTTTGAACCAATCACACATGGACAGCCCATGCATTCCAAGCTATGATGGAATCAGGCATGATCTGTAAGCGTAACCTTTATTTTATGTCGACTCTGGCAGAAAGGGTATAATGCTCATGAATACAAGATTGGTCTTTGCGCGATTCTTGGCGATTGTTGTTCTGGTCATTCCCGGTTTAATGGCAATGAAGGGTTTTCTAATGATGAAAGATGCCCTGTTCCTATATTATGCCGAGCACGGGAACGAACTGATTTCACCAGGTTTCCAGTGGCTTTCCTTCGGCGGTGGACTTGTCCTTTTCGCGGCAGGTATGAGTTTTCTGGGAGGCTGGATCCTGTTCCGTGACCGCAAGCGAAATTATGTAGGTCCCCGTTTCCGATCCAAAAGTGTACCTGAAAAAGCAGAGACGCCCGGAAGGACTCCATGAGTCCGGGCTTTTTGTGTGTTTTTCTGCATCACACCGACAATTATACATAGACAGGATGGATCTTCATGGTATCGTTTTTAATCACGTTACAACGATTGCTCAAAGGCATTTATCATGCGTTCAAGGACCCCAAGTTTCTGGCTTTGTTCGTATTAATTGCAGCTACTCTGCTGTCAGGCACTTTGTTTTACACGCGCGTTGAAGGCCTGCAATGGATCGATGCGCTTTATTTCTGTGCGGTTACTTTAACTACGGTGGGACACCCTGATTTTGTGCCCGCCACCGGATTCGGCAAAGCCTTTACCGTGATTTACATGTTTGCCGGCATTGGGCTTACCTTTGCCATGATTGCCAGAATTACAGCAGGTATTCTATTCCCTCGCAAATTAAAGACAGAAGAGGACCCGGAGTAACCTCCGAGTCATTCGTATAATGCATCCCGCAGTTTGGTAGACATACGTGATTCTTTGGAAGAGGACTTCAATATCGTTCTGCGCAAGGTAAGGTTACTTGCCTGCAGTCTCTCCGCTTCTGCGAACAGTTCTGCAAATAACGCCTGCGTCGCTTCATCCAGAGACCCCTGTTCTTTCAGACTTTCATATTGCGCTTGCAGTGATGTTAATGCTTCACTCATCGTAAACACCTCTTTTCCAACTCCTGTTAAATAGCTGCCTGAACCAACGGCTTAACATTCCATATAGTAACACAAAGCTGTACAGATTAGTTCTGGCTCTTACTAAAGATTTTGTGGTACTCTGTAATGGTCGCTTTTTTTGTTGAATCCCGTATGTGAGAGGAGTAGCAGCACCGTGCAAACAGGACGTATTACCGTAATTACTGGACCCATGTTCAGTGAAAAATCCGGTGAACTCATTCGCCGTTGTCAGAAATTAATTCAATTTGGCCGTAAAAAGGTTGTGGCCTACAAACCAGCCGAGGATGATCGATTTGCCCAGGACGAGATCGTGAGCCGAATTGGTTATCGATTACCTGCTCATTCCATTCCCCGGCAATTAACCCCGGAATCCGTAGAAATGATCCTGAACCAAACCATAGATGCTGATGTTGTTGCATTTGATGAAGTACAATTTTTCAGCAGCGCCATTATGGAACTGGTCTCGGAGCTAGCCTATTGTGGCAAACATGTTATTGTGGACGGACTTAATATGGATTACCGTGGTAAGGAATTCGGATTTGTCGGCGGTCTGCTCGCTATGGCGGATGACATTGAGAAACTCTCGGCTTTCTGTGCCGTATGTGGTAGCCCGGATGCTGCCTTTACGCAACGTATCGTTAATGGTGAACCCGTTACCTTGGGTCCGGTTGTCATGATCGGCGATTCAGAAGCTTACGAGCCTCGCTGTCGTTGCTGCTTCATTCCTCCTCACAAAGTTGAATGCTCTTCATAATTTCTAAGAGATCTCTGAGATCCTCCAAAAAGCCCTTATGGGCTTTTTTTGTTGTAGCTGCGCAATCGTACAAAAAAGCACCGCTTCTCAGCGATGCTTGCAGGGTCACTTCCCGCTAGTCCCGGGAAACAAAATATTTGTTGGTCATGTAGTAAGCGTCACCACGCGACGTTTCCACCATTCCTTTTTTGGCATCCAAAAATACAATCTCTTTACACTTGGTGCAGTACCATTTCGTACGCTTATATGGAGATTCCGTCACGTAAGCCGTGCCGCATTTACAATCAATCTTCATTAATAACTCGGTTGATTTGTAAGCACTAGACAAGCGTTCCAGGTTATCCTGCTGCTGTGTAGGCATAATCGTCTGCTGATAATCCGATAAATGATTCTGAACCTTGAAATCTGCAACCAATCCTGCATTCAATCCAAAAAACTCCTTGCCAATTTCGGTCACGAAGCGCTTCTCATTTCTGTAGCAATCCAGCCACTCAATAATCTGCTTATTAGACAGTGGAACCGTACCCTTGATACCGCTGTTTAAGGTGTAGGTCATGATGTATAAAGTATCGTCTTGTCTACCTGAGTACATTAGAATCCTCCTTCGAATACATTTGCTAATGTACTACAAAAACGCGCATAAATCAAAGCAATGTTATTTCCTGAGCGCATCTTTTCTTATTAAATGGGGAACATTCCTCGTTCATCCGCCAAAGACTTACAAGAACTGCATACACCTGAAACATTTCCCTGTGGGGCCGCATAATGCACGACCGATTTAACATTTTTCTTGCATATGGAACAGTAGTGCCTCCTTTCCTTTTTTGGGGTGTAGTCCGATAGCTTCACTACGTTTTTGTTCAGTCGGAATCGGCGTAAGAAGCCCGGCCATTTCATCTCGCTTCACTCTTTCTGTTCGCCTACTTTTGTAGTCGTTTTTTCGCTCTGGGCTAAAAATCATCGCGCCTTTTTTTATGTATACGATTCCAAGTTGTGCATGCCTATCTCATAATCTATTCGACGTTTTGAGCGTTTTTCCTGTTTTTAATCTCTGCACATATAAAAAAAACCGACAGAACCTGCTCTCCTTAGTTTGGAAAAAACAGCATTGTAGTCGGTTTCCAACCTCATTTATAAAAAGTTCCCAGAACTTCCAGCTCTGGTGAGCGCTCAATTCGAAAAGGGTAGATGTAGCCCTGCTTCATTCGGGTAAATTTACGGCTCCACAGGTCCAATCCGGATGTGAACTGGTAGGCCTGATATATAAACTTGGAACAGTAATTGCGCTCAATACTATGCAGATTGGTCTGCAAACGGTAGAATTTCACCTGCTTGTAATGGTCCTGTACCCAGCCTGCTGCCTTCATGCCTGCCTCATTCAGTCTGGAACGGAATACAATGAACCGATCACCTTCATAGAAACGGGTGATATACCAATCCAGTGAATCAGCAAATACAGGCCCATAAGGGTGCACATGATACACTTTGCCGTCGAGCCCGATAATGCCCATATGCCCGGCGTAATACGTTGATTCCGAGCTTGGTGTGTACACGATATCCCCCGGCTCCAACTTCATCTCGCCCAATGCGTTAATCGGCAAGTCCCGATGTAACCGTTTGGCTGCTGAACGTTCACGCCGACCTTCAACCAACAGCCGATGAAGCGCACCAGCAAGTGCGAGATAAATTTCAGACCATTTGATTTTTTTCTTGTCAGGTCGTTTAAACCAACGCTGAATGAAGGTGAAACCTCGTTGTGGTTGTGAACCCTTTTTCATACGCCGCACTCCACTCTGATCTATTATCATAACTTGTTGTTATTCAAATGTTTCTCAGGCTTATTATAGACATTTGGTGGTACATGTTCAATTCGGAGCTTGTTCTATCTTGTGCCATTATGCCTTCTTATTACCCATTTTATGCAAAAAAGATGACTCCGGAATGAACCCGAAGTCATCTTAATATAACCAATTGCGGAGCTTTATTCTTCTACAACACCAAGGGCTTTATTTTTCTCCTTAAAGCGGCTGTTATGGGAAGAAACATAAGCCACTTTCTCCGCTTCAGGGTCCATGTAAAGCTTCGCACTGTTTACTGCAAGGGCTGCATCAGTGAAAGTACCCGCAATCAGGTACAGTTTGCTACCATAATCTACAAAATCACCTGCGGCAAATACGCCAGGAATATTGGTTTGCAATCTCTCTGTGGTAGTGACATGCCATTCCCCAAGATCAAGTCCCCAATCCCGGATTGGACCAAAATCACTCTTCATGCCATGGTTTACAATGACAGCATCTACTTCAAGCAGTTCAGTTTCACCTGTGTCCACGTGTGAGATGGTCACCTGTTCAATCACATCACCACTCAAACTATGCAGTGTCTCTACCGCATAAGGTGTACGGACATCCACCGAGGATTCTCTCATGCGCAGTACATTACGCTCCAACCCGCCGAAGCGGTCACGACGATGCACTACCGTAACTTGCTCTGCCAGTGCTTCCAGTTCATTCGCCCAATCCACAGCAGAGTCGCCTCCACCCGAGATCAGCACGCGTTTACCGCGGAATGGCTCCAATTCCTGCACAGTATAGTGCAGATTGCTAACCTCGTAACGGTCTGCACCTTCAAGCTCCAGCTTGGCCATTTTATATATACCATATCCAATTGCCAAAATGACGGTACGTGTCCAGTGTTGTTCACCTGTTGCAGAAGTTAACAGAATCGTGCCATCAGGTTGACGCTCGAATCCTTCAATCTGTTGTTCAAACACAAGGGTTGGCTCAAAAGTTCGTGCCTGTTCTTCCAATTGTTTGATCAGATCTTCACACAGAATTGGCGTCACACCTCCAACATCCCAGATCATTTTCTCCGGATAAAAGAGCATGCGACCGCCCAATCTGTCACGTGCTTCAATCAACTTGGTCTTCATATCCCGCATGCCGCTATAAAAGGCAGAGTACATGCCCGCAGGGCCACCGCCGATAATGGTTACATCATAGAGTTCCAACTGCTGATTCATATTAAAAAATACCTCCGTTAATTCGATCCAGAACATCGAGTATTTGATATCGATTCTCATTATCACTTAAATCTAGTTTAATGGCAATCTTATCAAATTACAATGACTAAAAAACAAACATTTCTTATACAAAACTTCAGCGAACCGCTCTTACTATTGCTCCCTTGGAGCCGCCAACATCTTTTCTACGACAAAATCAAGTTGTTTATTGACTGAATAGATATCGGAATAATAGAAAAATTCAAAGTCAATCTCGATCAGACGGCCCTCCTTAACAGCTAGTATGCTACTCCAAATTGGATCATTCGTAAGGTTATCTGCCCCTTCATACACCGAACGTAACACATAATCTCCGATATATTCAGGCAGTACTTCCATGGACAAGTTGGAGCCTCCTGCTTCCGAAACCACATCAATTTTCTTCTGCACTATTTCAGGAGCTTTCATGTCCAAGTACTCATATAGTGCCTGAGATCCTCGGCCATATTGCTTGCTCTCTACAACGACCATACCTTTCAAACCGCCCTCCACAATGGAAACCGTTTTGTCCAATATGCCTGCATCTGCAAGTGTTTTCTTGCTTTCTTCAACTTTGCTGTTGAGATTAGTGATTAATGTCTGGGCTTCCTGTTCTTGCCAAAAATACTCGCTATACTCCGGAGTCTTTCTTCTGTAGTCATTTTCTCGTACGGAATATATACCGTAGGAGCGATATCCTTTAACAACGAATACGTCTCTTCTGAAGGCGCAATAATCAGATCCGGATCGAGGTCTATGACAGCTTCAGGATTCGGTTCAAACCAGGCGCCCAGTGAATTTACACCTTCAAGTTCGCCCTTGTATGCAGCGCCGGCGAATACTTCTGAGGTAGCGATTGGCTTAATTCCAAGTGCAACAACATCCCCCTGGAGATACAATACAACAACCCGTTTCGGATTCGCTGGAACAACCACGTCACCTTTAACCGTTGAGACCGTACGTGTTTCATTGTCTTTGTTCGTCTGGCTTCCTGTGTCCGATGACACGGCCGTACGACTGTTATTGGAACTGGCACCCGTTCCTTCGCCAGCTACTGGTGTTGTTGCAGTACCTGAAGAGCAGGCTGCGAGGAGCATCGTTATGCTCAATAATGCAACCATGATCATACTGGATCTTGTTTTTCTTCTTTTCATTGGTGTAGACCCTCCGTCTATATATTGATAATGATTCTCATAATCAATATAGCTCGACTTCCATCTCCGGCCAATGGACGATTCAGAGATTTGCAATGGACGATCCTCTGTTCGAGCTTCTTCCCTCATCTTTCGTTGATACAGAATTGGAGAGATCCCCACATGTTTTTTGAAGATACGACTAAAATAATACACATCCGAATAGCCCACTTCTGCTGCAATTTCACTCAGCGTTGCATCCGATCGTACAAGCAGATTGCGAGCCTTGGCGATTCGGGTCTGAATTAAATAATCAATGGGACTGTAACCCGTCTGTCGTTTGAATTGCATCGATAAATGACGGGAGCTGTAGTTCATTTGTTCAGCCAAAAAATCAAGTGTGACCTGTTCCCTGTAATGATTCTGTATATAACGAAGTGTTTTTTTCACCGGGTCAGCAAGCTCTGTTTTGATCTCCTGCTCTGCCAACTGAACCATCATTTCATGAATGAATAGGTAAAATAAACTTTTCGTATGAAGCAGATCCAGACTGCCGGACTGCACCCATGCATTCTCAAGCTCGTCAAGGTAACGTAACAACCCAAGTGGATTACTTGGCGTAAAGCCATATTGCAAAGAGAACGGTGCAACCTCAGGTTGTGCCATTAACCACTTTTTGCGATAACTAGGAAAGGCAATGAATGCTCTGTAGTAGAGCAAAATATACTCAAAATCTTCGTTAGCTTGTATATCCAGTGAGGATCCTTTCGCCCCATGAAGCATGTAAAATCGCTCTGCCTTGTATCCTTGCCCATCCAATCGTAGTACAGCAGATCCTCGAATCGCATATATAAAACCATTTGCCGGAAGTATGTAGGACTCCAGTTGCGCTCCCGCCTCCATAACAATCCGGCGTATATCCAGGACCTTAACTGCGGCATGATTCCAGCATTTCATCTGTTCATCTAATTGCATCGAATACTCTCCAATCCCAGCCTCACCCGCAACAAAGACCTTGCAAGGTCATCATTCTGCCACCCATCCTTGAAATACATGCGTAGCAGAGGTTCACTAATATTCCTTACATTATAAATGATAATAATTTTCATTATCAACTGTAATTTTAGGCTGGAATTGGATTTCATCTTATCATGGAGATTCTTTTTCTTTATTCAACGCTTAACCGAACTAGGCGGTCTCTTCGTGTAATGATTAAGTACGAAATAGACTATGTAAATGAATCCATTCTAACGAAGCAATTGATCTTCATTTACTTCCGTTCACATCCGATATATGTACATAGAACCACAATTAAACGTAGAAGGAGAACAGGGTAATGAATTCAATCTCATCTGCAACCAAAAGCAGTTTCACTCCCGGGAACCAAGTCTCCAATCGGGATAAAGAAATTCAGGGACTCATGCAGCAGAAGATCAGACTTAATGAAGAAATGCAGGGCGTGAAAGCCAATGACGAGTTGGATACCAAAACAAAAGCTGAGCGAATTAAATCCTTAACAAACTCCATATCCCAAGTCGACAGCCAGATTGCCCAAATTAAAGCAGAAGAATTGCAGGAAAAGAACAAATTAAAACAGCCCGAAAAGACTCATCAGCAACAGCCCAAACCAACCGACGAGGCACAATCCCCTTCACTTGATCACCTGATCAAGAATAGTCAGACTTATGATCAATTGGGTAAGCTGGTCGGTATGCGTGATCGCATGCAGGGCTCCATACAGACTACCGAGGGAGAAACCCGCTTCGACCGACTTGTCCTGGAGATCAACCCTCCGGGAAATGACCTCGATCTCGGCAAATCAATGATGCTGGAAAACGCAGAGCGCACTGTCTTCCAGGCAAAACGAGAAGTAGTTCAGGACATCAATGCTCAGTTGAGCAAAGTCAATCAGAAGATTGGGGAGTTGGTGGAAGAGATCCATCAATTCGTGCCTAAAGAAGCGGTCCAACCTCCTAGATCTGCAGCATCTGGGGAAGAAGCTCAGGAAGTAAATGAAGGTAATAAAACTGGAAATACGGAGAAGTCATTGGATGGCGAAAACACAGATCAGATATCCGAAAACCGCCTGCAAACTTCGGCTTCTGCATCTCCTACTGCTTCATATCCATCTGTTGATATTCGAATCTGAGTAGGGTCTGATCCTACAATCTTATATGTATACATAATGAGGTTAGAGTCATGTTATAACACCACCTTCGACTCTAATCCAAATGATAGAATAACCGCTATGACAGGTGACTAACGCCAGATGCGTAGCGGTTTTCTTGCATCTTACACGCTAGCTGCATCTATTATGAGTAATGCTTACTCTAACATGGATTACTGGCGGTATCATTTGCACAGATGATGCTGCCGGCAATCGCTTTACAACCTTTTTTGATCCGTGTTGCTTCATCGATAATCTGATCTATGTTTTCATATTTTTGCTTACGATTGGTCACAACAGCGATGGATACCGAAACGAGAGGAATGGGCCGATTCAACCCGGAGCGTCCTTCCCCCAGAACATATTGATGACTCCAATCATGTTCGTTGTAGAACGTCCTCTTTATTTCCTCAAAGCCTGAAATGACTTCCTCACTAATATGCTGGTAATTATGATGATTCAGGATTGCAATAAAATCATCACCTCCGATATGTCCAAGAAAAGCTTCCGGAAATACAAAAAGCTTGCGAAGCAAGTTAACTGTTGCCTGAATAAGCTGATCCCCCATCTTGAAACCATAGCTATCATTGTAGGATTTGAACTGATCGAGATCGACGTAAAGTACGCTAAAATGATCCATCTGTAGAGCCTGATTTAACCGTTCATTTATGATATGATTCCCTGGAAGACCTGTTAGCGGGTTCATAAAAATCGCCATTTCAGCCCGGACATCTGCAACCGCAAGTAACAAACGGCGAATACTTACCGCACCAAAGAAACTGTCGCCCGAGGTGATTAGCACAAGGTCATATAAATCCCCTTCATCTCGATCCATCGCAAGAACACTTACATCTGTAATCTGTTCCGAATAATCCACGACCAGTGCCTCCGTATTCATCACTAGCTCTACAGGGCGTCCCATATACAGATTATAGCCATATTGTGTACCAATCTGTTGAAAGAACCGGGCTCGCATCATCAATGACACATCCTTCTCCCCCATAACAGCTACACCTTCCAGACTGGGATTGGACTTAAACAGCTGATAGACGATATCGCATTTTGTATCAGATCGTACTACAGGAATTGGTTCAGCAATCTCCCCTATTTGCGTAAACATACCACTCTACCCCTCTATTCGAAGCATCAAATCCAAGCTTTCCAATTATATAGTAGGTCTTTGTCAATGGTCACATCGTACCACTTTCTAACTGAAAAATCGTTAACTCAAGGTAAAAGTTTATAAAATATTTCCTTATTCTAAAATGTTACTAAGAGATACGTTTTTCCTTAATGATCGGAAGTAACTTTGTAAAAATAGGTCTCATCATCATAATCTCCGTTATTTCGTAATGTAAAATACCGTCATCTATTGGATGATCTTCAATCCAATAAATGACGGTATTCGTTGGCATATATCACAAAGTTTATCGGCATAAAATATAATCCAAATATTTTTAACCAAATTTCATTTGGCTGAAATCTATTCTGAACCAAAGTTTCCTTGCCGGCTCACTACTCCTAACTCTTTCAGCTCACCTTATTCTCAATTCTCAGCTTGTCAGCGACCATCGCGATGAACTCGCTATTTGTTGGTTTAGACTTGCTGATGTTGATCGTATAGCCAAACAAGTGGCTGATGCTGTCGATGTTACCACGCGTCCAAGCCACCTCAATGGCATGACGGATCGCACGTTCGACGCGGGACGGCGTTGTTTTGAATTTTTCGGCAATGGCCGGATACAGTGTTTTGGTGATGGCTCCCAAAATTTCGATATTGTTGTACACCATCGTAATGGCTTCGCGCAAATACTGATATCCCTTAATATGCGCAGGAACGCCGATTTCATGTATGATGGACGTGATGCTGGCATCCAAATTTTTGTGTTTGCCCATTGGCACGACATTAGATTTCATGAACATGGATGAGCCGTTGCTTGTGGACATCGCGGTCTGTGTTCCCACCAGTTGGCGTACACGATTCGCGAGCACTTCCATGTCAAACGGCTTAAGAATGTAATAGGAAGCTCCGAGTTGCACGGCACGCTGTGTGATATTCTCTTGTCCGAATGCCGTAAGCATAATGACCTTAGGCTGTGGAGACAGGTTCAGGTTGCGCAAGCGCTCCAGCACACCCAGTCCATCCAGATGTGGCATGATGATATCCAGAATCAGCACATCCGGCACATCTCGTGTTTGCTCCAGCAATTGCAGTACTTCTTCTCCATTGTATGCAATACCGGTTACTTCCATATCTTCCTGTTCAGATATATATTCGGCAAGCAAATTCGTAAATTCACGATTATCATCGGCCAGCAATACCTCAATTTTTTGCAAAACGGTATCCTCCTTTAAATTAAACATCGTTTCGTACATTTCCTTACAGGTTAAATTTTCGACACAGCAGGTTAAATTCCTCCTGTCGAAAATTATTTTTCTTTATTTTTTTTTCTTGATCCTATATAATAAATAATTTATTTCATTATCCGATATATTATGTTTGCTTTCGACAAAAAAGAACCTCAGGGCTGTTTATCCAGCCTTGAGGTTCTTTGCGTTTTCCTTTTTCATCATTACACCAGCATCCTGTAACATCCATTCAATGAAGCAACCGTACCCTGATTTCGGATCGTTGACAAATACATGAGTCACTGCACCAATCAATTTACCATTTTGCACAATTGGGCTACCACTCATGCCTTGAACAATACCTCCGGTCTTATCCAGCAGTTTCGGGTCTGTAATTCGAAGTACCAAACCTTTAGTCGCTGGCTCAGATTGATCTGCTACATGAACAATGTCAATGGAGAAGAGTTCAACTTGTTGACCGTCAACCACGGTAAGAATTTCGGCCGGGCCTTCTTTAACTTCATGAGAAAAAGCAATGGGAATACCTTTGGAATACAGACTGTGCTCAGGATTTCCGGACATTTTACCAAAGATGCCAAAAGCCGTATTGCGTTCAATATTGCCCAAAATCTTACTTTCCTTGAGGAAATGAGCACGCTTTTCACCCGGATCACCGGTCTCGCTCTTCGAAATTGACGTAACGTTTGACTGAACGATCTGACCACTCCCCACAACAATGGATGTCTGTGTGTTCATATCTGTAATGACATGGCCCAGTGCGCCATATACGCCCTGATCGGGAGCATAGAAGGTAAGAGTACCAACACCAGCTGCAGAATCACGAATATACAAGCCAAGCCTCCACGCTTGATCCTCGGAGTCATACGCTGGAGTCAATCGTGTTTTGACTGTTTCCTTGCCACGTTTCAATACCACATCGATCCCTTTTTTACTTTTGCCTGCAAGTTCAACGGCTTCGGAGACACCTGCCACACCATCGAGACGTTTACCATCCATATGCGTGATCAGATCTCCAAGCTTAATGCCCGCGGTTTCTCCGGGCGATACGCGCTCATCTTGGCCAGAATGGACCAGATGATGTCCAACCACCAGAATACCCGCCGATTTAACTTTGACGCCGATCGTTTGACCCCCGGGTACAACACGCAAATCCGGTATCACGTTTACCTGAACTGTTTTCACGGGAATTTTCCCCCACAACTTCAACGTTAATTTAGCATGTCCCGTCTGTTGAGGGTGGAGATGCAAAGGTTGTTGCCTGGTAAAGTGCATCGCTGCCTGATCATCCAAACCAACGATATCAGGACGATCTACAACGGCGCTTGAAGCAGCAGGTACGGCGAGCCGGACATCCGCTTGCCTGCCAGCAAACACCTGTAATTCATCCGGCAGTGAAGCATAACTTTGCACAGGCTGAATGGCCTGGCTAATCACACAAAGAAAGAAGGCAAATAAAAGACCTAGCAATTTCTTCCTGAGGGGGGAATTCAATGGCTGTCACACTCCCTTTGCTTCTTTCGCTTGACGAAAGGTGGTCGCCAATTGCGTACCTTTAAGATAACCTCGCCCCCAGGCTTTTATTACTGTCAATCATTACGCCAGCCGTCCGTTTCACCCTTTTTTGGCTTCCGCCAAATTCAGCATTTCCTGTGCGTGATGCAGCGTTTTTTCTGTAATTTCCACGCCGCCCAGCATACGTGCCAATTCCTTCACTCTGCCTTCGTCTGACAGCGATTCCACCTGCGTCATCGTCCGTCCATCATAGACATGTTTCTCGATGAGATACTGATGATCTGCCATACAAGCCACTTGTGGTAAGTGAGTTATTGAGAATACCTGACAAGTCGAAGACAGCCGGAACAATTTTTCTGCAATGGATTGAGCTGCTCTCCCACTAACGCCAGTATCAACTTCATCAAAAATCAAAACAGGTATCTGATCATGTCGCGCAAAGATACTCTTCATCGCCAGCATCATTCTCGACAGCTCGCCACCTGAAGCAATCTTGCCCAATGGTCGAAGTGGTTCACCTGGGTTCGGTGAGATCAGGAATTCGGCATTGTCCGCACCCTGACGATTCAGACGAATACGGCGTCCCTTCCATTCAATGCCCTTCGGATCTTCAAATGGAGTAATCTGAACACGCAGTGAAGTTCGCTCCATCTGCAGATCCTTAAGCTCACTTTCCACTTGTGCGGCGAGTTCCTCGGCACATTGTTTGCGAACCTTGCTGAGTTCCTCGGCAGACTCCATCACAAGATTAAGCATTTTATCACGTTCAGCTCGCAATTTCTCCAGACGTTCGTCCTTGTTCTCCAATTGGTCGGTTTCATGGCTAATCTGATCAAAATAACTCAGAATAAGTTCCACGCTGTCCCCGTATTTCCGTCTGAGGCCAGAAATCAGATTCAGCCTTTGCTCCACTTCTTCCAGCCTTGCCGGATTAAATTCAATCTTCTCCCGGTAATCCCTTAACTGGAAAGTCGCATCTTCCAATTGATAAAATGCCGATTGCAGTTGCTCTACAATCGGTTGCAGACCTTTACTATCGTATCCGGATATATCTTCAATTCTTGAAAGAGCAATACTTACAGCTTCAAGTCCGCGTTGACCACTGAGCAGATCATACGCTCCGGCAACACTGTCCATCATTTTCTCACTATGGGATAGTTTGACCCGTTCTTCCCCGAGTAATTCATCCTCACCTCGTGTAAGGCTTGCGGCTGCGATCTCTTCAAGCTGAAAGCGATACATATCCAGAAGTTGATAAGCACGCTGACTGGACTCCTGGAGCGCACGCAGTTCTTTTTCCGCTGTGATAAACTTGCTGTAGCGCTCCTGATACTTTGCTTTGATCGGTCCGATTACTTCAGAGCCATAGGTGTCGAGAAGCCCCAGATGGCTCTCAGCGCGTAGCAAACTCTGATGTTCATGTTGACCATGGATATTGATCAGCTTCTCGCCTACTTCCCGCAGCATGGTGAGATTGACCAATTGTCCATTAATGCGGGACGTACTCTTCCCCTGCATGTTCAGCTCACGTCGAATGACCAAATGTTCTTCCGGCTCACAGTGGATACCCAGCTTCTCCAATGTCTGCCATACGGGATGACTCTGCTCCATCTCGAACAGGGCTTCCATCTCTGCCTTGTCACATCCGTACCGGATCAGATCTGCTGAACTGCGTCCACCTGCAATTAAACCAAGTGCATCTATAATAATCGACTTCCCTGCACCCGTTTCCCCAGAGAGTACATGGAATCCCGGGTGGAATACAACATCCACTTCTTCCACCACAGCCAGATTGCGAATCGATAAAGTAACTAACATCTGCAAAAACACCTCCGGATGAACTAACTCAGAAATTATGTTTTTGAATCACTTATTCAGGAAATGTAACCCATGATCCGCTCAATAACGGTCACACTGTTACCTTCAGTCCGGCAGATAATCAGGATGGTGTCATCTCCACAGATCGTGCCCATGACTTCATTCCACTCAATATTATCAAGTAAAGCAGCAATGGAATTCGCTGTTCCCGGCAAACATTTCATCACCACCAGGTTGTTCGTGTGATCAATGTGCAGGAAGTTGTCAACGAGTGCACGCTTCAGCTTCTGAATCGGATTATATCGTTGATCTGTTGGCAAAGAATACTTGTACCGTCCGTCATCCATCGGAATCTTGATTAACAGAAGTTCTTTGATATCCCGGGATACCGTAGCTTGAGTCACCTGGAAACCTGATTTGCGCAGTGCTTCAACCAGATCATCCTGAGTCTCAATTTCATTTTGACTAATGATTTCACGAATCTTGATGTGCCTTTGTCCTTTCATACATGCCTCCAGTTAAATGTATTGCAATAAAGCAGCAATTGTAGATCGCCGCAGATTTCGCCAAACCATGTTCACTCTTATATATTAGTCCAGATCATCCCCATCATACACATCTTCCTGATAGTCCATGAGCCTGATTAACTTAATATCGGAATCCTCCAAGTCAACATACAGCAATCCTTCACAACCAGGATATAACAACAGATAATTGAGGAAGCGATCCCTTAGCGCAGGTCCAGTCAATTCAAGCGGCTGTCTGCGACGCGATGTTTTGACCAGGTATCTGAGATCCTCCCGCTCTGCAACATAATCAATGAATAATCTGCTGTAAAATACGGATTCGTTGGCCTCAAAAGCCAGAGGGACTTTCATTTTACCACCGATGACTTCGTAACCCTGCGCTTCAAGCAGATCTAATGCAGGGGAATCCTGAATCTTCACATTCAGTTGCATTCCAGACAAGCTTACAGGCATCGGTCGGTTCACCCAATTACGCAGACCGAAGAACAGCCACAAGATCAGACAGACAGCAAGAACACCTATAACGATTGTGTCATATTGACCATTCATTATCGCTCACCTCGAAGACATATTCGAGATTCAGTGATGATTTCCCTTTACATCGATCACCTTTCCAGCGAAAAGAAACCCATCTTATGATGAGTTTCCCGTAAATGTATGCGCCGCTTCCTTCGAAACTTGCTCCGCAAGTGCATCAAGTGAAGCTGGATCGTTCTCTGGTTGTGTTGCCTCTGGTGCTTCCAGACGCCAATGAGCGAGAAATTCGATATTGCCTTCTCCACCGGTTATAGGGGAAAAAGTTAAACTCTGCAGATCCAAACCAAGTTGACTCGCAAAATGAAGCATGGTCTGTAATACATCCTTGTGTACCTTCGTATCACGTACTACACCGGACTTGCCTACTTTTTCACGCCCTGCCTCAAATTGAGGTTTAATCAATGCTACGATATCTGCAGGTTGTTTCAAAAGGGCCAGGAGTGGCGGCAATATGATGCGTAGTGAAATGAAGGACACATCAATACTCGCAAAATTTGGCACGGGTCCCGTCAGATCTTCGGGAGTCACATAGCGAAAATTAGTTCGTTCCATCACGGTAACCCGTTCATCATTACGCAAAGACCAGTCGAGCTGATTATAGCCCACATCAATGGCATATACGTGAGAAGCACCATGCTGCAGTGCACAATCCGTAAAACCACCGGTGGATGAACCGATGTCGAGCATGACAAGTCCATTCATATCAAGGCCGAAATGACGGATCGCTTTTTCGAGCTTCAATCCGCCTCTGCCAACATAGGGATGTACCGAGCCTTTAACCTTCAGCTCGGCTTCCCGTGGAATTTTCATACCAGCTTTTTCAATCGGCTCATTGTTGGCATACACCAGTCCAGCCATGATCGCTGCTTTCGCCTTCTCACGACTTTCATAATAGCCCTGCTCAACCAGCAGAACATCAATTCGTTCTTTCGGGAGTGACATGTCTTTCTCCTATCATGTAATTTTACGAAGGAAAACGTGTTTTGGGCATGCCGTAAGATGATTGAACAGCCATGTTACGCAGTTCAGCACATACATTTTCAACGGTAAGACCCACTTCCTCACGTTGTTCCTTGATACTGCCATGCTCGATAAAGCGATCCGGAATCCCCATCAGTTGTACATGTACATCATGCAATCCCTCTTCTGCGTAGAACTCCAGAACCGCACTGCCCATACTACCTGCTTGGGATGCTTCTTCAAGCACAATTAATTTGGTACCTCGAACAGCCAAATCCCGAAGCATCTGCTCATCCAGAGGTTTGAGGAAGCGAGCGTTGATTACGCCTGCTGTAATGCCTTCCCGTTTCAGCAACTCTGCTGCTTCTTCTGCAAGCTGCACCATCGATCCTGAAGCGATGACGGCATATCCTTCCGAGGGACGCAATTGCTCCCATGTTCCAATCGGAATCGTAACAAGCACATCATCCAGAGGTACACCCACCACATTGTTTCGTGGATAACGGTAAGCAATCGGACCTTCATTATAATCAAGCGCCGTTTTCATCATATGACGCAATTCATTTTCGTCTTTTGGCATCATCAGAACGATATTTGGAATATGACGCATGAACGCCACATCGTATACCCCTTGATGTGTTTCCCCATCCGGACCCACAAACCCAGCACGGTCAATGGCAAACATCACGTTGGCGTTATGACGACAAATATCATGTACAATCTGATCATATGCACGTTGCATAAACGTGGAATACACGGCAAAGACCGGTTTTAAGCCTTCCATGGCCAATGCTGCGCACATCGTCGCCGCATGTTGTTCAGCGATCCCCACGTCAATCATGCGATCCGGAAATTCCTTACTAAACGGGATGAGCCCTGATCCTGTAGGCATTGCTGGAGTGACAGCTACGATCCGCTTATCCTGCTTCGCAAGATCAATCAGCGTTTGACCAAACACTTCCGTATACATCGGTTTTCCCACAGCCTTCAGCACTTGACCGGATTCAATTTTGTACGGAGAAATTCCGTGCCACTTGTGTGAATCAGCTTCTGCTGGCTTATAGCCTTTTCCTTTGGTTGTCAGTACATGAACGAGCACAGGACCATCCACGTTATCTGCCTGTTTAAATGTTTCGATCAATTTGGGAATATCATGCCCATCAATCGGCCCCAAATACGTGAAACCCAGTTCTTCAAAAAGAACCCCTGGCACCATCATATATTTGACACTGTCTTTGATCCAGCTCGCCGATTTGGCCAAACGATCCCCAATAGCAGGGATTTTTTTGAGCATTCCCTCGACATCATCTTTCGCTTTCAGATAATGGCGATCCGAACGAATTTTGCTCAAATATTTATGCATAGCCCCAACGTTTGGAGCAATGGACATTTCATTATCATTCAGAATAACCATCAGTTTTCTCTGCTCATGACCAATATGATTGAGGGCCTCAAATGCCATACCACCTGTAAGCGCTCCATCACCAATCATTGCGATGACTTGATTATCTCCACCCTTCAGATCACGTGCAAGGGCCATCCCCATCGCAGCGGACAATGAAGTACTGCTGTGGCCAGCTTCCCATACATCATGTTCACTTTCGTTACGTTTAACAAATCCGCAGAGTCCGTTGTGTTGACGCAATGTATCAAAGCGATCCATACGCCCTGTGAGTACTTTGTGCACATAAGCCTGATGCCCTACATCAAAAATCATTTTGTCTGCTGGACTGTTATAGCAGTAATGCAGGGCTACCGTGAGCTCAACCACTCCTAAGTTGGGTGCAAGATGCCCACCTGTAACGGACAGTTTCTCAATAAGAAACTGCCGGATCTCTGCTGACAAAAGCGCAAGATCATCCTGAGACATCGATTTTAGATCACTGGGTTGTTTAATTTGTGGAAGCAGCACGAGAATCTCCCCGCTTTCCTAGATTGTTTAATTATTAGTGTAAATCCCTATATACATTATGAATCAAATGACATTAAATCATTATAACATAAAAGAACAAGAATCATAATTTACTGCACCATACTCCCGATAACGAGCATTTTCGCCAGCAAAATATATATGATCTGTCTCCGTATGTATTCCCGAATCTACTCGGGACAAACTTTTTCCATCCACTCGGAAAAAGGACATTACATTCATTACACTGTTCTACAGGTTTTGAAACAGCGTGTTCCTTCAGAATCTAATGGTCTCGACTCATCAGATAATTTGCGATTTCCACCAATCTCGATGCATCAGGTAACTCGGCTCTTTCAAGTGCATCTTTTGCAGATTTTGTAAGGGACTTCACCTCATCCATAGAGGCATCCATCCCAATAAAATAAGGATACGTTACCTTCTGCTGATTCACATCGCTCTGTGTTTTCTTGCCCATCTTTTGCTCGTCGCCCGTCAGGTCGAGAATATCATCCTGAATCTGGAACGCCATCCCCAGATCACGGCCGAACACACGCAGTGCTTCCAACTGTCCTTCTGTAGCTCCACCGATTCGCGCTCCAGCAATGAGGGCGAATACAATCAGGTCGCCCGTTTTGTGCAGATGAATGTACTGGAGCTGCGCAAGATCAGTCATCCCTTGCTCGCCTTCCATATCCGCAACTTGGCCACCGACCATGCCTCTTGCTCCAGCGAGTTCAGACATATCCTCTACGATGGACAGCAAAGCTTCTGATGCCACGCCACTGCGCCGACCTGCTTGAACAATACTATAAAAAGCATGCGTTAACAGTGCATCACCTGCCAAAATGGCTGTTGCTTCACCATATACCTTATGATTTGTTAATTTTCCCCTGCGGTAATCATCATTATCCATTGCAGGCAGGTCGTCGTGGATCAGCGAATAGGTGTGAACCATCTCCACGGCGCAGGCTACCGGCATAGCAGCTTTACGCTGTGCACCGAAGGCTTCCGCCGCAGCAACGACCAGAAGAGGTCGAAGGCGTTTGCCTCCGGCCATAAGTGAATACTGCATCGCATCCTTCAGCGATTGAGGTACATGCCAATGATCGGGAATAGTGTGCTTCAACTCTTCTGTCACCTCAGCTGTGACTTCCTCAAGGTATGCTTGAAACGAAGGACGATTACTCATGGACTTCACCGCTCTCATCGTCAGCAGTTCCGAATGGCTTCTTGCGAAGCTCTCCATCTTCTTCTACGATCATCTCGATCTTGCGTTCCACTTGTTCCAGCTTCAGACCGCAAAGTTGCGAAAGTTTCATCCCGCGCTGAAACAGATCGATGGCCTGTTCCAACGGAACATCACCATGCTCAAGCTGACCTACGATGTCTTCCAATGCCGCCATTGCCTCTTCAAAATTCAATTCCGGTTCATTCGCCATGGGTATTGTCGTCCTCCTTCATTCCCCAAACCTGACAGTCCAGCTGTCCGTCTGTTAATTTAATCTTGATCGAATCTCCAGGCTGTACATCCTTCATCGACTTGATCAATCGTTGTTCCTGCTCGTCATAAACGAGGCTATATCCGCGTGACATAACTTTAAGCGGGCTAAGCGCATCCAGATGCCGCACAGATGACTTCCACTGTTGCTGCTTCGATCTGGTTATGGACCTGATCGCTAGTTCAAGTTGTCTGCGTGCTGCCGCGTTTTCACGGCGTGCTGCAGCGACCTGATCACGAGGATTGAATCGTTGCAGCGCGGCCCGAAGGCGTTCCTGCTTCTCTCCCGTCCATTTCATGCGCGTATCCACAGTTCTCAAAAGCCGTTGGTGCATCATATCCAAACGTTCCGTGTGCTGCATCAAGGTACGTCTTGGATGAACAAGCACTGGCGAACGTTGTAATCTCGCGAGTCGTTCACGGTTATGAACAGCACGCTGACGCAAGCTGTGCTGTAACTGGCGCTGACGTTGTCCGATCTGATCGAGCAACTCGGCTCGATTAGGTACAGCCAGTTCAGCAGCTGCTGTAGGTGTAGCCGCACGCAAATCGGCCGCAAAATCAGCAATGGTAAAGTCCGTTTCGTGTCCAACCGCAGAAATGACAGGAATATCCGAAGCGACAATTGCTCTTGCCACGATCTCCTCATTGAACGCCCACAATTCTTCCAGTGAACCGCCTCCGCGTCCAACGATAAGTACATCGGCTTCTCCCATGCGGTTCAGGTTGCCAATCGCTTTAACAATGGAAGGTGCTGCACCTTTACCTTGGACCAGAACAGGATATAAAACGACTTTGGCAGAAGGGTATCTGCGTTGGAGTGTGATCATAATGTCCCGCACCGCCGCTCCCGTCGGTGAAGTTACAACCCCGATCGTCTGTGAGTAACGAGGAATCTGTCTTTTTCTCGAAGGTGAAAATAACCCTTCATCCTCCAGCTTTTTCTTCAATTGTTCGTAAGCCAAATACAGACTTCCAATTCCGTCCGGTTGCATATGGGTAGCGTAGAATTGATATTGCCCATCCCGTTCATACACCGAGACATTACCACGGGCAATAACCCTTGCACCCTCCTTCGGTACAAAGGGTAATCGCTGATTATGGGATGCAAACATAATCGACTTGATCCGGCTGTCCTTGTCCTTCAATGTAAAATACATGTGGCCGCTGGAGTGATGTGTGAAATTCGAAATCTCCCCGCGCAACCAGACGTCCGACAGGACCTGATCCGATTCCAGTTTCATTCGAATGTATCGGTTCAGATCTTTGATGGAGTAGATCTTTTGATCTGCCACAGACAGAACCCTAGGCCAATCCGTGAGCGCGTTTGGCAGCGATCAATGTATTTTGCATCAACATCGTAATTGTCATTGGACCAACACCACCAGGAACAGGTGTAATTGGACCAGATACTTCTTTCACGCTCTCAAAATCAACGTCTCCAGCCAGCTTGCCATTCTCCAAACGGTTCATGCCAACATCGATAACAACCGCACCCGGTTTCACAAAATCAGCATCCACAAAATTGGCACGGCCGATGGCTACAACCAGAATATCCGCCTGACGTGTGATTTCTTTCATGTTGGCGGTACGGGAATGACACATCGTTACCGTCGCATTCTCACGTTGGAGCAACAGCGATACCGGTTTGCCGACAATATTGCTTCTCCCGATGACTACTGCATGTTTACCGGACATTTCCAGTCCAGTACGCTTGATCAGTTCGATTACACCCGCTGGGGTACATGGAAGCAGACTATCGTCTCCAATAACGAGATTACCTACATTCACCGGATGGAATCCGTCTACGTCTTTATCCACGGCAATCGCATCAATAACCGCTTTCTCTTCAATATGCTTCGGCAGTGGGAGCTGAACCAGAATTCCGTTAATGGATTGCTGATTGTTCAGCTTGTCCACCAGGGCAAGCAGATCTTCTTGGGACGTGTCTGCATCCAAGCGATGCACTTCGGAATAGAAGCCGAGGTCGTGACATGCTTTTTCTTTATTACGCACATATACTTGGGATGCCGGATCTTCCCCGACGAGCACAACAGCCAGACCAGGTACTACCCCCTGTTCGCTAAGCTGTTTTACTTCTGTTGTCATGCTTGCGCGGATCTCTTGGGATACTTCTTTACCGTTAATAATAGATGCTGTCATTGTACTCTCTCTCCCTTATGTGAATATAATTAAATAACTAGCGAACTAAGAAGATAATTTTGCTTTAATGGCATCAACTTCCTGAATCATACGTCCAAGTACGCCATTGACGAACTTACCGGATTCTTCTGTACCAAAGTATTTGGACAGCTCGATTGCTTCATTGACCGATACCTTGGCCGGAATGTCATCACGGAATACCATTTCATACGTTGACAGTCGTAGAATCTGGCGATCTACACGCGACAGACGGCTAATCTGCCAGCCTTTCAAATAATCCACGAGTAGCCCATCAATCGCTTCCTTATTGTTCCAGGCTCCCTGTACCATCTCAGTAACATAGGTACGCATTACATCTGCATCACGGATGACCACTTCGGTTTCGTTATCTTCAGCAGCTTCATTGATCAACATGTTCACAGCTTCCGCTGCACCTACCTCATTCATTTCCATGTGATACAGACTTTGTACTGCAATTTCCCTTGCCAAACGTCTTTTCATGTCCTGCCTCCTGCAGCGCTCCGTCTGGAGCGTCATCATGCTTATTTTAAAATCATGCAAACATCGCATCATATCCTGTATCGGATAGATGGATGGCTTCCATGGTATTGTTATTGTTATCCCTTTTCACAAAAAAACCTGCAATACGTTTCCTCCAAAAAACGGGCAACCTAAACTACAGCTCTATTTTCGGAAGAAACATATTGCAGGGTTCAGGTAGGTCACTTAAACGGACGCCAGCGATCGCCAAGCCATTGTCCCCACTCCCTCCAGGGAATGGACGAACCCAGCTTCGAATCGCTTCGTCTGCCTAACGTATAACCGATGAACACCAAGAGTGCAAAGAACAACATATCCCAAAAACCGATCCATACATAAAGAAATCCAAAAAAGATGCCGCCGATAATCCCGGTAATTCGGCCTCTGTAACTATCCCAAATCTCTTTCCACAGCATCAGTGAAACTCACCTCATTCCACTCGACTCTTGTAGTTAGGCGACTGGGTTACATTAGCGATATACACCGTGACAAAAGATACCGGAATGCCCGTAATCTCTTGCACATGATCATGTATAGCCTTTTGCAGATCAGAAGTCAGCGCAGGAATAGGTGTCTCGCCATCCACTACTGCACGGATCATAATCTCCAGTCCTGACTCAACCACACGTATACGTGCCTTGACATCACGTACTCCCCGGAAACGGGAAGCCGCCTTCAAACAGAGATTCTCTATCGTCTCCATCGAAATCTGTACATCACCAAATTCTGTGCGTTGATCCACAGACGGCAACGAAGCACGCTCACGCCGAACCGAGATGTAGAAAAATCGCAAACTCAGGATAAACAAAATCGCTGCTGCAATAACCGACGCAACAATAACGTTTTGTTCCTGCTGGTAATTCAATTCGTAAGGCAGCACACCGCTAATCAGAAGAATGACGGCTGCCGATATTGCTCCAACGCTTATGCTGTATATAAACAACAGAAGCCGATCCAGTATTTTAGCCACGAACTGCACAGCCTCCCTTGCTCACTAACATCGCTTAACCTGTTCACTAGCAAAAATCAGATCCTCATCTAGCTTTCGCTATAATGAAGACCTGTCCAAGACGGGATAACCCCCGGCAGATGATGCCGGGGGAATCTGTCTTCTTTTATTTTACGCGCTGACTGTTCAGGTCAATTTCTTCCACTTTCTCAGTGCTCTTGAACTGAACGTCATGAATGTGTACATTCACTTCATTCACATTCAATCCTGTCATGTTCTCAATGGAACGTTTCACGTTCTGTTGAATCTCCGTAGCCACTTGTGGAAGACGGTATCCGTACTCGATAATTACGGAAACATCGACTGCAGCTTCACGTTGGCCCACTTCAACCTTAACGCCTTTGGAAAGGTTCTTGCGACCAAGCAATTCAGCAAATCCGCCTGCGAATCCGCCACTCATGCCTGCTACACCTTTCACTTCAAGAGTTGCCAATCCAGCAATCACTTCAATAACTTCAGGTGCGATCTGGATTTCACCGATATCCGTTCGTTCAAATTCAGTCGGTAGTGTACTCATAACTGTTCAACACACCTTTCGCGAGATAAGTTTGCGGCCATCCGTGAGGGCGCTGGACTCAGGTCAATCGACCTTCAGAACCCTTCCGGTCCGGCTTTACCGGAACTCCTGCAAACATCCGCGAGGTGCGGGCTTATCCTTTGCAGGAGACATGCGCTCTTATTATTACATACTATATCATTTGGGCTACATTATGACAAACAAGCCCAATATACCTTTTAAATCTCGTTTTCCTCAAGAAATTTGATATCAAAGTCACCACGAATGAACGTTGGGTGCTCCAGCAATTTTTGATGGAAAGGAATGGTTGTAGATATGCCTTCAATCGCAAATTCCCCAAGGGCACGCTTCATCTTGGCAATTGCCTCTTCACGATTCGCTCCCCACACAATCAATTTTGCAATCATGGAGTCATAGAAAGGTGAAATGGTGTAACCGGGATAAGCAGCACTATCTACACGCACGCCCGGTCCTCCGGGTGCAAGGTAGAATCCGATTTTACCTGGAGATGGCATGAAGTTACGATCCGGATCTTCCGCATTGATACGACATTCAATAGCCCAACCATTGATTACCACGTCTTCCTGACGGAATGAAAGTGGGTTGCCTTCCGCTACCGAGATCATCTCACGGATCAAATCAACGCCAGTAACCATCTCGGTTACCGGATGCTCTACCTGAATGCGCGTATTCATCTCCATGAAATAGAACTCGCCATTCGGGCTAAGCAGGAACTCCAGGGTGCCCGCTCCCGAGTAATCTACGGCAAGAGCTGCCCGTACCGCTGCTGCGCCCATTTGAGTACGTACCTCTTCGGAGATTATCGGACACGGAGCTTCTTCTACCAATTTCTGGCGACGACGCTGAACCGAGCAATCACGTTCTCCCAAATGTGCAGCATTACCGTGTTTATCAGCAATGATCTGAATCTCCACGTGCTTCATACCTGTCAGGAATTTCTCCAGATACACACCAGCGTTGCCAAAAGCCTTCTGTGCTTCCTGCTGAGCAGCTGTAATCTGCTTAATCAGCGTTTCTTCATCTTCGGCAATCCGAATTCCCTTACCACCGCCACCAGCAGTAGCTTTGATAATGATAGGATATCCGATGTCTCTAGCAATCATGATTGCTTCATCCAAATTTTCAACGAGACCGTCTGATCCAGGAATAACAGGCACTCCCGCATCTTTCATCGTCTGTTTGGCGACAGCCTTGTCTCCCATTTTGGTAATGGCTTCCGGTGAAGGGCCGATAAATGTAATGTTGCAGGAACCACAGATTTCTGCAAAATCAGCATTCTCTGCCAAAAAACCGTATCCAGGGTGGATTGCATCACATTCCGTCAGCGTAGCTACACTCATCAGGTTTGTGAAATTCAGGTAACTGTCCTTGGACGGTGTCGGTCCGATACAGTAGGCCTCATCTGCAAGGCGAACATGCAGTGAATCCTTATCGGCTTCCGAATAGACGGCTACCGTCGATATGCCAACTTCGCGGCAGGCACGAATAATACGTACCGCAATCTCTCCACGGTTCGCAATCAGTATTTTTTGAAATTTCATTTCGTTTTGTCCTCCTTCGAAGCTCATGCGGTTAGCTGTTAACCAGCTATAACGGTTATTCCGGTTTCACCAGGAAAAGGGGCTGCCCGTACTCGACCAGCTGTCCGTTCTCAACCAGCACTTCAACGATTTCTCCCTTGATGTCCGCATCAAGCTCGTTCATCAGCTTCATCGCTTCGATGATACATACCGTTGTTTTTTCAACAACTTTATCACCAGCACTCACAAAAGGACCCGCTTCCGGCGAGGAAGCTCTGTAAAAAGTACCTACCATCGGAGATACAATTTTATGTAAATGACTTGTAGTATCGACCTGCGGAGCAGCTTCACTTACCACAGCAGCCGGCTGTACTTGCGGAGCAGCAATCATTTGCGGTTGCATAGCAGCTGCCTGAACATACTCCGTTTTGCCCGGTTTACGGATCGATAACCGTGATCCTTCACTTTCAATTTCCAACTCTTGAACGGAACTTTCATCTACCAGTTTGATCAGTTCTTTGATCTCACTCAATTTAAACATTTCCATTATTCACTCCTTCGGCATCATGCCAGTCTCACTAGGACGGTCATATGGCTTTATGTATTATATCATAATCGTTAAAAATGGAAAGAGCCCGAGAGTACAACCAGCTCCCGGGACTTCATTTCCATGATTTGTATTACTCTTCTGTAACGTATTGAACGCTGATTTTGTTCTGGGATACAGCCAATTCTTTCATGACCAGATCCACAATGGATACCGCCTGTTTTACGTCCAGTTTGTCACTGAGGACTACGACTTTATACTTGTCTGCATCTTCTTCAACGATCGCATTGGCGAACTGCTGGGAAAGCGTCTCCTCAATGCCTGTAATTTTGGCTTCTTTTTCTTCCAGTGTACGGAGTTGCTCCGTTGCTTTGGCATTCTCCTCTGGCGTTTTGCTCAGATCACCTGCCACGGTCATCAGTTCCTCATACTTGCGATTGTTGCTTTCCTCACGCTGCCACTGGTAGTTCTGGAACTGGCTGCTCGCAGATGCTGTCGTATTCTGCTCTTCCATTTCCTTGAGAACTTCCTCATCTGTCTTCGTTGCCGTACCTTCTGCCTGACCGTCTGTCTCGGGTGTGCTTGCTGCCCCTTTATCCGTTTCTTTGTCGGCTTCTTTTCCTGCTTCACCCTTATTCTCGCCTGATTCAACAGCAGGTGTTTTCTCTGTATTTCCAGTCTCTTTATCTTCTGTAGCCGCAGGTTCTTCAGTAGTGCCAGCCGTACTTGGATCACTTTCAACTTCGCCGCTATTCACCACTTCATTCACGACCAGACCTTCTGTAGGATCAAGAATGCCTGCTGTTTCCGTCGCTTCCCCTTGCTTGATTCCATCGACTTGCTGACTGTCAGCCACCGGTGCATTGACTGGACCAGAATCCTCAGTGAACAGATAATACGCGGACAAAATGACCATCAGACTCAGCATGGAAACGAGCCATACCGTTTGACGTTTGTTATTCATTAGAACTTCCTCCTCAAATTGGCTTCACTCTTATGAGAATTGAATCTTGCGATTCATCACACCAGATTAGTCTTGTTTGCGCGGTACAACCGAGATCCGGTAGGCGGCCACATTCAGTCCTTTTTCCACAGCATCGGTTATCAGTTCCTTCACAACCTTGTTCTCTGCACCCCTCGCAACTACAAGCACACCACGGATCTGCGGTTTGAGCTTTTTGGTCACTATCGGTGTCTGATCCCCTGATATTTCGTACGTAATAATCTCGCCATCGCGGGTATATTGCGTCATATGTCGCTTGCCCCCGTTAGCATCAGTCTCTTCGGTAAGTTGCTGAGAATCCTTCACGTTCCGCTGAACAACCAGTTCTTCTGTGGAATCCACGGTAACCATCACATCAACGGTCCCCACACCAACTATATTCTCCAGCACACCTTTGATCTTGTCCTCAAATGCAATTTCGATTGCCTGAAAAGGGTTCTGATCCATCGGATCACTCTGTATGGATGCCATGGATGCTGCCGGATCAGGTGGTTCCCGACCGATATTTTCGGAATCAATTTTTTTGACATTGACGAAGGAATTGAACAGCATGATTCCCACCCCGATCAAACCCAGGATAATCAACCAACGGAAAGTTTGGCTCCGCCTTGCCCCACCCTCACCGCCACCCATCCAGGTTTCCATCTTTTTGAACCATTGTTTCATCGGACACCCTCCTTCTCAGAGCACGTCAGCACTTTTCGGCTCTTTCACTTGGACGTTGTTCGCATCAACATCCCACTTTTCAGTCAACAATGTAATAATTTTCACCGCATGTTCTGACCGTGAAGATGTCTCGCTTGGGGTCTTGGTCTCATCTGCCTGATCACGTATAACAGGCTCGGAAGATGCTTCATTTCCATCATGTTGACTTTTACTCACATCAATCTGTACATCAGGCACTTCAATCTGACCAATCTGGATGGGCTGCTGTGTTTTCTGCGATTCATCCTTATCTGACTCTGTATCTGTGCCGAATATGGGTTGTGTATTTGCAGCAACTTCTTGCTGGCTTGATTTCACTTCTCCTCCTGCATTCTCTCCTGCCATCTCAACCAGCACACGCTGGATTACAGGCAGTTCGACTGACGAGGCAGCTTCCATTTCCGTTTCATATTTACTCATTGCCAGTTGCACCTCTACGGACCGAACCTTCGCTCCTGTTGTTTCTTCGATCTGGCCTTTCATGACATTAGCCAGTTCTTTGGCTGTCCATTGCAGGGATTGTTCCTGTTCGTTTGATTGCAGCTGCTTGCCCTGAGCCAGAATCTGTTCGAGCGTTGCACTCCCATTCGATGGAGCATCCATTGCCGACATTGCCCGTTTCAGTTCACCAACCGGATCACTTCTAAGGAGCTTTGTAACGGGGGATAAAAGGGTCAGCAGGATGAGAAGGCTCAGCACAAGCTTGACATAACGTTCCATGGATCGATTGGGCAACAGCATATCCACGAAAGTCGCCAGCAGAACGATCATGATCAATTCCTGGAGCCAGTTGCTCAGCCACCCCATCCTTTTCCAACCCCTTTCTTGCAACCTGCACTCAGCGCATCATGACAGTCAGATTCCCTGCAGTCAGCAGGATGGTGATCGCCAGGAAAAACATCAAGCCGACAGCTGCCAGCGCCGCAAAGACGTATATCATGCTCTTGCCGATGGCCTGCAGGCATCCTACGATCGGGGTGTCTCCTAGCGGTTGCATAATGGCACCGGTAACGTTGTATATCAAGGCAAGAGCCAGGATTTTGAGTGCCGGAAAGGCACATAGAAACAGAATGATGATAACTCCAGTGAGTCCAATTGCATTTTTGACAAGCAAAGAAGCTGTAATTACCGTATCCGTCGCATCCGCAAATGTTCTGCCCACAATAGGGACAAAGTTGCCTGCGATGTATTTGGCGGCCTTCAGGCTGACTCCATCCGCTACGGAGCCCGATGCTCCCTGAACCGAGATTACGCCCAGAAACATCGTTAGCAGGATACCCAGCAGTGCCACACTAATATTGCGCAGGAGGTCAGCCAGCTGTGTCAGCTTGTACTTGTCAGACAATGAACTGACGAGATGCAGAACAGCTGAGAAGAAGAGTAGCGGGAATACCAACATGTGAATCAATGTACTCACCAGATGGATCATGAAAATGATGAGTGGATGGGTCACGGAAACAGTGATAACGTTACCCATGGACGCGAGCAGTGTGAATAACAAGGGAACCATCGCCATCATGAAGTTGATCATGCCGGTTATGGCATCCTTGGCGTATCCAATCGCCACACTGAAGCTGTTAATCGCAATGATGATGATGACCATATAACAGATGGAATAGGCAATTTTGCTAATATTATTTTTCTCGAAAGCGGTCTGAAGGGTCTCCAGAATCATGCTCAGTACGCTTAACATCACAATCGTGACCAGAAGCTTGCCATTATATAAAATTTCATGCAGCAAGAAGGTTCCTATGGCTACAAACACCGACTTCAGGCTGAACCCTTCATTGCCGGGGACTAACATATCCATGAAGGAAGGGGTTTTCCCATCCGGGAAAAAACCACCGTATTGTTGCATCAGTTGATCCCAGTATTTCTCCACCTGATCCTTGGGAAGCTGATCGGCCTGTTGCTCCATCCACTCGCCGGAAGGCGAGCTTGCAGTAACCTGTCCCAGAATACCGAACAGAAAACAGAGCATCAGCACAACCGTAAGGCGCCATTGCGGCTTATGATGCATCGATTTCATATGAAGTCCGCACGCCCCTTCTACACCGGCATCAGCTTCATGACGGTTTCGATTATAATGCTGATGATCGGTATAGCAAGTACCAGGATCAACACCTTACCAGCCAGTTCAATCTTGGACGCAATGCTCTCCTGGCCTGCATCCCTGACGATCTGAGCACCAAATTCAGCAATGTACGCTATGCCAATGATTTTCAACACCGTTTTTAGATAAATACTCTCCATGCCTGAATTCTCGGCAAGCCGCTTCAACACTTCAATGACTGCACCGATCTTGCCAATCAACAACATGAAGATCACAATGCCGGTCGCGGCAGCAATCAGAAAGGCAAACATCGGCTTCTGTTCTTTAATGACCAGAATGAGCACTGTTGCGATGAGCGCCAAACCTACAACTTGGATAATTTCCACAGGTCACCACCATCCGGCTTCATGACCGTTTTTCATTGAAAAAGAAATATCGATTTGATCTCTTGTAGCAGGCTGTCCAGCATACGGACCACCATGAACAATACAACGACAAATCCGATTACGGTCACCCAGTGAGCCATATCTTCCTTTCCCATTTGTTTCAGTACCGTGTGAATCATGGCAATAATGATTCCGATACCCGCAATTTGAAAGATTGCGTTCACTTCTAGATTCATGACCTTGGCACCTCACTATCCCGGCTATTTCAGAAGATCAGAATGACGATTAACGCTCCGACAAGCATCCCGAGACTTCGGCTCATTCGTTCATATTTCATTTGATCGGCCTGCGCACGGGATTCCTCATGCATTAGTTGTTGAATGGCTAACGATATATGTTTGGTCTGATCCTGACGGTCACTTGTGCCAAGGCTGAAGCTTAATTGCAGCATGACTTCCCGCTCGTCAGCCTTCATGGCCGATCTTCCCCAAGCCAGATCTACGCCTGACTGAAGACTTTCCCGGGCAGTGAGTCCATGAGGAGGTTCCATCTGTGTGGCTGCATGAAGGAACAGCGTCTTTACAGGTTCTTTGGTCTGGGCTCCCATCTTGCCCATGGCATCAGGAAGGGGAGTGAGCCCATAGTTAATCTCCGTCATTAGTCGCTGGAGGGCTGCAATGAGTTCTCGCAACTGTCTCGGTCTTAATGCATACTGTCTGGCCTTGTAAAATCCGGCGAGGGTGCTGGCGAGCAGGATGATTACCGCACCAAGCATGTTAACCAAAGGCTTCACCTCCTGCCCCGGTCTGCTGCAAACCACGCATTTTGCCATCAGCCAGCCGAAAGGTCATGCCTCGGCTCGTCCGTTGCAGCTGGACATAACGTTGAAACATCTGCTCTGCAATTAAGGTTCTGAGCGCAGGCCTGGACGACAGCTCCGATAGGTCACGGCCATGAGCAGTCGCGATTACTGAGACTCCTGCATGCAGGGCTTCCATCACCGCCTCGGCATCCTCCGGACGACCGATCTCGTCCACAATCAGGACATCGGGCGACATGGAGCGAAGCATCATCATCATGCCCTCAGCCTTCGGACAACCGTCCATCACATCTGTTCGTGGGCCCACGTCGAATCCAGGTACTCCTTTGTAGCTACCGGCGATTTCGGACCTCTCATCCACAATGCCCACTTTCAGACGCGGACGTATTCCCTGTACCAGTTCACTGCCCCCCGTAAGCTTCGTTCCGCTGCTAATTTGTCTCGCCAGATCTCGCAGCAACGTCGTTTTTCCTTGTTGAGGCGGTGAAAGGATCAACGTATGGAAGACCTGTCCGCTCTTCATATCGAGAAGATAAGGAAGGATACGGTCAGCTACTCCATGTACCTCACGTGCTACCCGGACGTTAAATCCGTTGATGTCGCGCAGGTATTCGACACGCCCACCGCTTAGTACGGTTCGGCCAGCAAGTCCAATTCGATGTCCCCCGGGGATGGTGATGAACCCTTTGCGCAGTTCCTCTTCCAATGTGTAGAGTGAGTGGTTACTGATCAGATCCAGCAACCTGTGCGTCACTTCTTTCTGAGGAACATACGCCTCTTCAGGGTTCCCTGTCGGACTACCTTGAGGTGTCAGGAAGTGGTATGTGTTGCCTGCATTTATCTCCAGCGGTCTGCCTTCACGAATACGTACTTCCTCCACTTGTTCCAATAGAGCGGGTGGCATTCTTCCGAGAATGGTGCGGATCGGTTCCGGAAAAAGTTCCTTCCAGTTCACCTTCATGAGTAGGCTCCTCCAACCTTGAGATCATATGGTTCACGCTTCTGGCGCTTGTTCATATCTCAAGTTTATGCCTGTACATTTAATTTATGACGCTGAAATCTATCATTTCTTCAGAATGCGGTTGAGAGTTGAAACCATAGATCAACCTACTGCTCTAGGCACCCGTCTAGATGTGCATGCATATGGTAATTGCAGATAGGTAAGTTCCATTCCAGTTCAAATAGAACTACCGATCCCCAGATACAGGAAGGAGTTGTGGGGAGTGCGAGTTGATGTGGTAGGCAATGTGAATGAGTTACGCACCATTGATGTTGCAGGGCGTAGTGCGGTTGTCATTGATGTATTATGTACGACCAGTACGATTGTTACAGCCCTGGCTTATAATGCTGCAGCTGTGATTGCCGTAGAGACGGTTCCACAAGCCAAACAAATGGAAATGAAAGATTGCATTCGGGGCGGGGAGCGGTTTGACAAAAAAATTACCGGATTCGAGGTGGGTAATTCCCCCTATGAATATATGACTGAAGGTGTTGCAGATAAAACGATCATATTGACTACAACCGATGGGACCCGGGCCTTGATCAAAGCTTCCAAGGCGAAACATGTACTCGCTGGATCATTTCTCAATGTGCAGGCTGTCGCAGCAGTTCTATGCGAACTGCAAAGAGATGTATTGTTGCTATGTGCGGGGACACAGGATGAATTTGCACTGGAGGATGGCTTGTGTGCTGGATGCATTATCGAAGAGCTACACCGACAATCCTATTCCCCCATTCAATTGAACGATCTCGGTATAGTCCTTCATCAGGCGGTATCCCAATGTAAGGACAGCATCCCGGATATGATGAGAATATCGTCTGGTGGGCGAAGGCTTGAGAAGTTAGGCAGGGTTCATGATATTTCGTATTGTTCTCAATTAAACCTGCTGGATTGTGTTCCGGAGATGGGGGAGGGGAACCGTATGGCGCCTTATCGGGGGATACGCGGGGAGAAGATATTCAAGTTGCTGTGAGAAATGCTATGAAAAAAAGGTGCACTGCTGCCCGTTGGCAACAGTACACCTTTGTTATGTTTACAAGTGTAGAAACAACTTATCTGCGATCTTGTGGTCCGCCAATAACGGCTTGCTCGGCGGTATCGAGATCATATGCTGTATGCAACGCCTTAATAACGTCATGCAGCTTCTCTCCATCAATGACACAAGATACTTTGATCTCGGAAGTGCTCACCATCTTGATGCTCACGCCTTCAGCAGAAATGACCTTGAACATCTTGGCAGCTACACCTGGGTGACTGACCATCCCAGCGCCAACAATGGAGATTTTAACGAGGTTCTCTTCAGATGTGACTTCACGGTAAGGCAAGCGGCTGTGAAGGCCTTCAATGACACGCAATGCGTTCTCACGATCAGATAGCGCAACAGAGAACGAGAAGTCCGCTTTGCCATCCATCACTCCGCTCTGAACGATAATGTCCACATCCAGCTGATTGGATGCAAGCGCACCAAATACTTCAGCCAGAACTCCTGGTACATCCGGCACACCCAAAATACTGATGCGAGCCACGTTTTTGTCATAGGCAATACCACTAACCACTACGCCTTGTTCCATTGCTGCTTCCTCCTTCACAACCGTTCCTTCATTATGGTTAAAGCTGGATCTTACAATCAAAGGCACACCGGAATGCTTCGCGTACTCTACTGCACGCGGATGCAGCACCGCTGCTCCCAAATTAGCGAGTTCCAGCATTTCGTCATACGATATTTCCTTCAGCTTGCGCGCAACCTTAACGATCCGCGGGTCCGTAGAATAAATTCCGTCTACATCCGTATAGATCTCGCACGCATCAGCCTTAATGGCTGCAGCCAGCGCTACAGCTGTTGTATCCGAACCACCACGACCCAGTGTTGTGATCTCGCCGTCTTCCGTCATGCCTTGGAAGCCAGCAACAATAACAATGTTACCTTCAGCAAGCGCTGCATTCACACGGTCGGGATGAATATCATGTATACGTGCTTTTCCGTGAACCGGCTCTGTACGGAATCCCGCTTGCCAGCCCGTAAATGATACTGCCTTGCGTCCAAGCGCTTGAATAGCCATCGATAACAAAGAGATCGAAATCTGTTCTCCTGTCGTTAAGAGCATATCCATCTCACGAGCAGGCAGATCACTATTCAGTTGTTTTGCCTGATCAATCAAATCATCGGTTGTATCCCCCATGGCCGAAACCACGACTACACACCGATGTCCTTCATCAGCTTTTTCTACAACACGTCCGGCTACACGCTTCATGCGCTCTGTATCTCCGACCGAACTGCCCCCAAATTTCATGACGTACAATGACAACGCAAATCCACTCCCTACCTTGTGCAGTATGCATAATTGATGTCCACCGTCATTATTCTCTACGAGAAATGACTTTAACCCAGTATATTACGAAAGCGACTGATAGGCTAATCTTTTTTCGAAAAAACCCTCTGCCACAGGAATGGCAAAGGGTTGTTAGTAACGTTTTTTAGCTTACAGGTTGTGAAAGTTACGCACGGGAAGAGTATTTACCTTCACGTGTATCGATCAGGAGAACGTCACCTTCGTTAATGAACAAAGGAACCTGTACGTTCAAGCCTGTTTCCACTTTTGCATTTTTGGTAGCACCTTGTGCAGTGTTACCTTTTACGCTTGGCTCAGTCTCGATAACTTTCAACTCAACGCTTGTTGGCAAGTCGATTCCGAGGATTTCACCTTGGTAGCTAACGATCTTAACGACCATGTTTTCTTTCAGGAAGTTCAATTCCCATTCCAGTTGCTCACTAGTCAATGTGAACTGATCATATGTTTCGTTATCCATGAACGTGTGCTCTGTACCACTTGCATAGAGGTAGGATACGCCACGGTTTTCGATGATGGCACGACCAATGGTTTCGCCTGCACGGAATGTTTTTTCAACGGTGTTACCATTACGCAGGTTTTTCAATTTGGAACGTACGAAGGCAGCGCCTTTACCTGGTTTAACGTGTTGGAAATCAAGTACGGTATAGATATCGTTATCTACTTGCACGGTCAAACCTGTTTTAAAATCGTTTACTGAAATCACAAAAAATCCCTCCTGATATGGTTGAAAAGTAGGTGATATAAGACGATGGGTTAATGTTATATGTAAAATGAATTCAAGAAAGGCCACCTTGTTCACTTCGATTGCAGTACCATCCTCCGATCACTGTTATCCCCAGATTTTTTGATCCCATTATTAATGGGAAAATCCGGTGATAAAGGCGAACGCTTCGCTTCATCAGATTGGTTCTGCACTCTCCGTTATGGTTGAATTTCTTATTTTCAATTTAAATAACACATTAAAAATCGTCTTATATCCCTGGTGGCTGTAATTTAGCCGATTACGGTGAACTTCTTGTCCGACTTCGTGAGAATATGAATACCCGTCTCGGTAATCACCACGTCATCCTCGATACGCACGCCGCCAAGCCCGTCAATATATATACCCGGTTCAACGGTAACAACCATACCCGGTTTCAATACATCGTCGCTAAGCTTGGACAAGCGAGGAGCTTCGTGAACTTCCATGCCCAGACCGTGGCCTGTGCTGTGTCCGAACTGATCTCCATATCCGTGACCTGCGATGATATCACGAGCCAGTGCATCTGCTTCCCGTCCGGTCATACCCGGTTTCAGGTTCTCCAGCGTATGTAACTGAGCTTCCAGTACAATGTCATAAATTTTGCGCAGTTCAGGTACAGGTGTGCCTGTTGCAATGGTACGTGTCAGATCTGAACAGTATCCGTCCAAAAGTGCACCAAAGTCAAATGTAATTAACTCATTTTGACCGATGACCTTGCTGCTCGCTACACCATGAGGCATAGCAGAACGTTCACCCGATGCTACAATAGTGTCAAACGAAGAGGACGTTGCTCCATGTTTGCGCATGAAAAACTCCATCTCCAGATCCACTTCACGCTCCGTCATGCCTGGTTTTGCAAATTGCAGAACGTGGCTGAACGTGGCATCCGCCAGATCTGCTGCTCTCTGCATAACCGCAATCTCGTCTTGATCCTTGAACATGCGAAGTTGTTCCACAATCCCGGATACAGCTTTCAGTTCGATAGATTGAAGTGCTTCAGCATAAGCGGAATGCGTGCCGAATGTGACACTATCCTGCTCAAAGCCCACTTCTTTGATATTCGCGGATGTCAGCAATTCGCGCACCGTATCCATCGGCTTAGCTCCATGCTCCACAACGGTAAATCCTTTGGCTTGCTGAGGCGCTTGTGACATATAACGGAAATCAGTCAGTAAATATGCATCCTGTTCCGTAATCAGCACATATCCCGCCGAACCTGTAAAGCCCGTCATATACCGACGATTAATCGGGTTTGTAATCAGCATTGCTTCGAGTTCACGCTCACGCATGGCTTCACGCAACTTATTTACTCGTTTGTTTTCCATCGGTAACCCTTCTTTCTCTCACATTCCCGGGTTCCCGGCTCAGGTTTGTTTGTCCAGATGACGCACAAGAGCCAGCAATCCCAGTTCATAGCTTACTTCGCCAAATCCGGCAATCTGCCCGATTGTTTCCGCTGCAATCACTGAATGATGTCTGAACGCTTCGCGTGCATGAATGTTGGATAGATGTACTTCCACTGTAGGGACTTTTACAGCATTGATTGCATCACGTATAGCATAGCTATAATGGGTAAATGCACCGGCATTCAATATCAGTCCGTCTGCTTCACCCATCGCTGCATGAATGCGGTCAATGATGTCCCCTTCATGGTTCGATTGATAAAAAGCGATGGAGACGCCAAGTTCATCAGCCTGTCTGCGAATTTTGTCCTCAATATCCTTCAGACTAAGCGTTCCATAGATGCCCGGTTCACGTACACCAAGCATGTTCAGGTTCGGACCATTGATCACAATAATTCGTTTCATCGCTACTCCACCCTCTCTGCAAATAACCATCTGCTATTTTAACACAGCCATTGCCGGATTGAGAAGCTTTTTTGCGCTATGCCCCCGCTTGCTCTGGCTCGCGTTTACGTTCATCCGTGTACTCCATGGCTACCGTGTAACCAATGAACAGCCCCCATAGCAAAAAGAAACAGAGTTCCGTGATGATTGAATCCCACGTTAAACCGTTCAGAGGCTTCATCATCCCCAGTTTCGGCCCTACCAGGATAAAGAGAATCAGCCACCAGACGATTCCATACACCATGCCGGGTAAAGGCCCTCTTAATTTTCTAATCGTGAACGTGTAGAGCAAGGAAGCCAAGATGGAAAAAACGATAAAAAACAACCAGCCTGTCAAATGTCCGGCTGCAGTATATATATATTCATGTTTGAAAAAAGGCTCGGCCAGAAATCCCACCGGCACAATCGTAAAATGCAGCAGATAGAATAGCCAGTGTAACCCACCCCAGATAAAGCCGGCAAAGAAGCCAAGCTCTAATGCAAAGGAAAATGGCTTGGTATAGTAGTGCGCTTGACCTTGTCTCTGAGTAGGGCGTCTGCCCTTATCTTTTTGCTGACGCTCATTCGGTCGTTGACCCTCATCATGTGATGTATCATCATGCTTACGTTCTGTCATCGATATTCTCCTTTATTTCAGTTGATAACTCCGTATTATGACTCGATTTTTGTGCCTGATTCTACGAGGTAGTATGTTCAAAACAGGACAATCTTAACAACATCCTTCAAGGATTGACTCACAAACTAGAAATTGCTCTTAAAATTCGATACAATAGGGTTATTAAACTGCCTTTGATCGCGAAGGTCTAGAACAGAATAGGAAGGTGAATAATTTGCCTCAACAATCCAAGCCTGTCAGCTATGGGGGGCAAGCTGTCATTGAAGGCGTAATGTTCGGTGGGAAACATGTCAACGTTACAGCTGTTCGTAGAAAAGACGGCGAAATTACGTATCTGGAAGTTCCCAAGCAAGACAAGTCCTGGGTCACGAAATTGCGGCGGATTCCTTTATTACGCGGAATTGTCAGCATTATAGATTCAAGTGTCAAAGGTAGCAGACATCTCAATTATTCTGCTGACGCCTATGCTGATGATGAACTGGAACCGGAAGAGAAAGCCAAGCAAAAAGAGAAAGAAGGTTCAGGCTGGAGCCTTAGCATGATCATTGGTGTGACTGCGGTAGCCATCCTTTCATTCCTTTTCGGTAAAGTTGTGCTTACATTGCTTCCTGTTGTCATTGAGAATTTTCTATTTAAAAATGCATTCGACAATCAATTTTTGCATAATTTACTGGAAGGCGGCATCAAGCTGATCCTGTTGCTCGCCTACTTGTGGTTGATCTCCCAGACACCGATGATCAAACGTCTCTTCCAGTACCATGGAGCAGAACACAAAGTAATCAGCGCACATGAAGCTGGTGAAGAATTGACACCGGAGAAAGTGCAAAAATACAGCCGACTGCACTACCGTTGCGGAAGCAGCTTTATTATGCTGACTGTCATTATTGGAGTGTTTCTATACTCCCTCTTCACGTACGATAACCTATGGGAACGGATGGGTCAGCGTCTGCTGTTGTTGCCTGTTGTACTGGGTATTTCTTTTGAACTGTTAAAGCTTACGAATTCGGTACGTGATATTCCTGTACTGCGTTATCTCGGATACCCGGGATTGTGGCTACAATTGCTGACAACAAAAGAACCGACCAACGAACAGGTTGAAGTATCCATTGCTTCGTTTAACCGTATGCGTGAGTTGGATTCCAAGCTCGCCAATGTCTCGGCTAGATCAGAAGTACCTGTTGCAACACTCGATCCTGTGAAAGGGTGAATGATATGAACAAGCAGGCAATCTTATTTTGGACGTTCATCGCACTAGCTGCTGTTGGAGTCTTGACTTGGCTGGGAAGCGCTAGTCCATCCAGGATCATTATTCCTCTGGTCGTGTTCGGAGCTGTATTCCTGCTGTATAAGTATCCGCCTCGTCGCTGGGCACAAAAAGCCAAATCACCGAAGATTAAGCCATCGGCACGAACTATGGCGAAAGTCAATGCACAGTCCAGTGCCAGAAAGAGCAGCAGCTCTTCGAAGAAACGCAAGGATTATCCTTTCCAAGTGATTCAGGGACAAAAAGGTAAAAGCGATGAAGATATACCGAAATTTCACTAAACGTTATTGAACATACAAAAGAGCAATTCTTCCAACAAGTGGAGAATTGCTTTTTTTCGTGTTTATACAGGAATCAGAGGCGGAGCTTCAGCTTGTTTCTTGCGGAGCTCTTTTCTTTGTTTGTCCAGCTGATCATCATACATTTTTGTATTCCATCCATTGAAAAATTGGGTTCCCGCGGTAGCACCGGATCGATACAAAGCCGTACTGTCTTGGACCGATAGATGAAACTGTGTCGGTTTAATCCCAAGCGTTGGTATTTTCACTGTACGGAACCGGTTAATCTGTTCAATATAGCGCTCATCATGGGCTGTGAGCATCGTCTCCACAAGAGCCTGAAGCATGCTTAGCGGTCCTTTAATCCGTGCAGGTTCCACTTCCGTCTTACCCACCATTTTGAATCCGACAACCGGAATCATGTCTCCCCCTCGTTCCGAACGATCACCATCGAAGAGCCACAACGGAAAATTGCTAAGCAATCCACCATCCACAACATAAACGAACTGATCTTGAAAAGGCAGACCTTTGGAGAATACCGGCGATTTGCGTATCACGACCGGATCGAAAAAATAAGGAATACTGCAACTCATACGTACCGCTTTCGCAACATCCAGCTTGGCAGGATCAATTCCGAAGCGCCGAATATCATCTGGCAGCACCAGAATGGTCCCATTGGATATATCTGATGCGGTAATGAGCAGTTTGCCTTGTGGCAAATCGGCAAAAGTGCGAATCCCTTTCTGCTCCAGCATCTTGCGAATCCATGATTCCAGTGCTTCCCCCGAATACAAACCTTTCTTCAAGAACAGCCTCGCTGCGGGCCCGATCCATCGGGTATTAAATATGGGGGAACGACGCAGCAATGAAGCAAACGGCGTATTCTCAATAATGACTTTCATCTCTTCGGCCCGGTAACCAGCCGCTAATAGAGCAGCTACAATGGAACCCGATGACGTCCCAGCCACCCGATTAAACTGAACCCCGCAGTCTTGAGCACCCTGTACAGCTCCCGCAAGCGAGATTCCCTTCACGCCTCCACCTTCAAACACTGCGTTAATTAACACAACAAAACCCCCGTTCTCCAGGCAGCCACGTTTCTACTGCCACTCTATGAGAACAAGGGTTTGTCTTATAACTGTATTGTTAAATTGTTTTAGAGACCATAATAAGCTTTTAATTTGGCAATTAAGCCGAGAGGGTTCTTCGTCAGGTACTGTGAACTAAAGAATATATCCCCTTTAACCGAAGAATACTTCTTGTTATAGTTCAGCTGATCGATGATCTCCTGTGATGTCTGCCAGCCAATCTCTGGCGTACCTAACTTATAAGGTGAGTGGCCGATATACAATTTTACATTCGTGTTAGCCACTTCATTCGCCCACCAGTCCACGACTTTGTCGTATCGGGCTACGTTCAATGTCATACTCCAATACACCTGAGGGGCGACATAGTCTATCCACTCCTGGTTAATCCATGTCCGCACATCCGCATTCATGCTATCATACGCGGTTACTCCTGCTTTGGTATCAGAACCTGTCAGATCAACGGATTTGTTACGCCAGACTCCAAATGGGCTAATTCCATATTCAACGTTAGCTTTCACTCTGTGAATGCTCTGTCCAAGCTGCTTGACGAATTGATTAATATTGTCACGACGCCATTCAGCACGGTCCTTGGTATTCAATGTGTTGTAAGTTTTGAAGGCTGCATCATCATTAAAGGTCACATTGGACGGGTAGAAGTAATCATCCAGATGTACACCATCAATATCATACTGATTGACCACTTCCATGATCGTATCAATAATATGCTGTCTGGCTTCGGGGATACCCGGGTTAATGTACATTTTGCCGGACGCGTTCACAATCCAGTCTGGATGAAGCTTGGAAATGTGATTTGCAGCCAGATTGGATGTACTCGCCGAATTCGTTGCTCTAAACGGATTGAACCAGGCATGGAATTCCAGGCCACGTTTGTGTGCTTCCTCCACCATGAACGCGAGGGGATCATAGCCGGGATCTTTACCTTGTGTTCCTGTCAATACGCTGTTCCAAGGTACCCGACCTGAAGGATAGATGGCATCCCCATTGGCTCTCACTTGAACGAATACGGCATTAATGCCCATACCTTGTAAAGTATCGAGCTGTTTCGTGTACTCCTGCTTTTGCTTCTCCGCATTTCCCTTGGCCCCGGATGAAGGCCAGTCTCCATTCACAGTGGAGATCCAAGCTCCCCGCATCTCTTCAGAAGCTGGTACAGAGCCTGTACCTCCAGGCTCTGCTGGGGTTGCCGGTGTTGGTTCAGGAGTCGGTACTGATTCGCCCCCTGTGTACAGATCAATGGTCTGAGCTGCCTGATTCCAGTTCACCCGAATACCAAGATTCTCACTGACGAATCGAATAGGTACCATGACCCGACCTTGCTTCAATTCTACGGATGCATCCAGACCAACTACAGTGTTATCCACGGTAGCCTGCTGGCGTCCGCTCGTCATCGTGATGACAGAATCGGATTTCTGGATCGTCACGGTACGTGTAGCCTGAGACCATAGAACAGACGCACCCAGTCCTTCACTAATAACACGCAGAGGTACCATCGTTACATTTACCTTAGGCAGGATGTAAGGTGATACATCCGATTCCAAGCGGTTGCCATCAAGAAAAATAGCGATTTCCTTCTGCCCAGCTGCTTGTGCTGTCATACCTGCTGTCTGTAATCCAAGTACAAAAATGAGCAGCAGCATCAATCCTTTACGAAGCTTCATCAGTGCAATCCTCCAAAATCATTATAATTTGCGGTAAATTCTACTAGTTTAATAGACGCTCCTAACGGTTGTTTAGTTGCGAATATCACCAAATTATGGTGTGAATGCACAAAAAAAATGCTTCCTGCCATTGAAACGGCAAGAAGCATCCTTTGATCACAGGATACGATTCATTGTATATCACCATGTTTAAATTAACTGCTGTAAATCAAGACTCCGTATTACTCATGACGTCCTGAAGATTTTTGAGGTCACGTAACCGACTCTCATCCTGACGAAAGTATTCAACCAAAGACTCAATGCAAGTAATAGAATCCCAGCTCAAGTGATGTTCAATACCCTCAACATCATTATAGATGTTCTCTTCCTGAACACCAATCGTTGTCAAAAACTGTTCAAGCAGATGATGGCGCTCCATCAAACGTTTGCCCATCTTTTTGCCTTTTGGCGTAAGTACCAACCCGCGGTACTTCTCATAGATCAGGTACTCGTCTTTGTCCAGCTTTTGGATCATCTTGGTCACCGATGAAGGATGTACTTCCAGTCCTTCAGCTATATCAGACACACGAGCATAGCCCTTTTCATCAATTAATTTGTATATACGCTCCAAATAATCTTCCATACTGGGCGTTGGCATCTGCTTCCCTCTCTTCTCTCTGACCGGCCCTATTCGTGCCAGGTCCCTATCTTATAATGATACATGTTATCAATACGCATTGGCAAGTCCTGCACAATTCAGAGTGCATGGTTACGCAATTAATTGGAAGGCGTGACTATTCCCCGAACGAGGCAAACTAATTAAGGTTCCGCATCGAAAGGAGTGATTTCGTGAGTACAAGCGTCGCCCAAGCGCCAGTTCGTAAAGCAAAAGGTACTAAACCCTTTATTCCCGATTTGGTGTATTTTGAACCCGGTGCGTTGGAATATGATAAAGGCAAACGAATTATGGAATGGGTAACATCCAAAGACATCCCTTATCAGATGACCACATCCCATAACCGGATCACGAACCTGCCGGGTGAAACCGAACAAGAAAAGTACCGGATGGCGAAGCGTACTCTGGTCGTCGGTGTGCGCAAAACACTCAAGTTCGACCAGTCGAAACCTTCAGCGGAATATGCCATTCCCATCTCTACAGGCTGTATGGGGCACTGCCATTATTGTTATCTTCAAACTACACTTGGGGCTAAACCTTATGTCCGTGTCTACGTCAATACCGAGGAGATCATTCAGGCTGCAAAAGGATACATCGAAGAACGCGCGCCTGAAATCACGCGATTTGAAGCAGCCTGTACTTCCGATCCTGTGGGACTTGAGCATATCACGGAAAATTTGAGTGACCTGATCCGTTTTATGGCTGAAGAAGAATATGGACGCTTGCGGTTCGTAACCAAATATCATCACATTGATCCGTTGTTGAACATTAAACATAATGGACACACCCGTATCCGGTTTAGCGTCAATTCGGATTATGTCATCAAAAACTTTGAACCGGCTACCTCCAGATTTGAAGAACGCATCGAAGCTGCTGGAAAAATTGCACACGCCGGTTATCCTCTGGGGTTCATTATCGCTCCGATTATGTGGTATGAAGGCTGGGAAGAAGGATACTCGGATCTGTTGCAGAAGCTGGCAGATACACTTCCAGAGGAAGCGACCAATGATCTTACGTTTGAGATGATTCAACACCGTTTTACCAAAACGGCCAAAGCGACCATTGAGAAGCGTTATCCCAAGACCAAGCTGGAGATGGATATTGAGAAACGCAAGATGAAATGGGGCCGCTGGGGTCAGTACAAGTATGTGTATAAAGATGACCAGCAGGATGCGCTTCGCGAATTTATTACGGAACGGATTTTTGAGCATTTTCCATTAGCTAATATTGATTATTTCACCTAAACGAAAAACTGCCCAAAATCATAGCTGATATTAGTATTCCTAACAAACGATTAAAAAGCAGGTTACATGACCAGAATAACTCTGGTTTTATGTAGCCTGCTTTGCCATACTTTTTTAAAATAAAATTCAGTTCATGCGTTTAAATAATCATCCAGTCTGGCGTGATCTGCTGCAACCAGATTGTAATCTTCGTCATCTGATCTGTAAAAAGTAATACGCCAAGGAACAACATTAATGCTCCTCCGACTTTCATCATGACATTGGAATACCGTAAAATCCAGCGTGTCGAGCCGATGAAAAACGCCAAAATAAAGAAAGGAATTGCAAACCCTGCGGTATAGCCTGTAATCAGCGCCAACCATGTTGTAGGCTCACTCGCAGCCATAGCAATAATCGCTGTTAGAATGGGGCCTATACAAGGCGACCAGCCTGCTGAGAAACCGATGCCAAAAATAAAAGAGCCCAGATATCCTGCTGGTTTCCATTTCATATCCAACTTGCGTTCCTTCATCAGAAACTGCGGCTTGAACACACCAAGCAAAAACAATCCCATAAGCATAATCAGAATCGCAGACAATTGACGAATCAGTTCGCGGTTATCATTGAAAAATTGGCCAAACAGTCCGGCACCAAGGCCAAGCGAATAAAATACAGCCGAGAAGCCTAAAATAAACGCCAGCGTGTGCGTCATCGTCTTAAATCGGACTTCTCGCTGATTGCGGTCATCCTTCAATTGTTGCACCGTCATACCTGTGATATAGGAAAGGTATGATGGATACAACGGAAGACAACATGGTGATATAAATGAGACCAAGCCTGCTACAAAAGCCATCCATACATTAACATCAGGCATGAAGCGGATGTCTCCCTTCCCTGGGCCCACGTGCTTGCTCGTTTAATCGTCAGGCTCGGAACCCTTTTTTTCCAATCATCGTCAGAATTAGCATCATGATCAGCAATAATACGATTGTTGCTCCAGGTGCGAGGTTCCAGATGCCTGCTACAACCAGTCCAAGGACTACGGCAATTTCACCGATAACCACGGACAGAATAATGGCAGATTTGAAACTTCGGGCCATCAATAGGCTGACAGCTACCGGAATGGTCAATAACGCCGATACTAGAAGCGCACCCACAATCTTGATCGCCGTACTAATAACAAGTGCTGTCATCACAGTGATTAACATGTTCAGAATTCTCACAGGTAATCCTGTGACAGCTGCCGCATCTTCCTCAAAGCTCAGCAGGAAAAATTCCTTATGTAACAACGCCACTACGATCACCACGATCAGCGTAACCACACCTACCAGCTTCAGATCCGTCGCATCCAATGTATATATGCTGCCGAACAAATAACTCATGACATCTGCATTATATCCTTTGCCCAGCGTGAAGAACAATGAAGCAAGCGCCACGCCTCCGGACATGATAATGGCAATCGATAATTCGGCATAACTCTTGTACGCTTTGCGTAATTTCTCTATTGCAAATGAAGCAAGAACGGCAAATATCAAACCTACCGCAATGGGATACACTTCAATCAGGAATCCGAGTGCAACGCCGGCGATGGTCACATGAGACAAGGTATCTCCGATCATCGATAACCGCCGTAACACCAGAAACAGTCCGATCAGCGGAGCGGTGATGCCAATTAACAATCCACCCGCCAGCGCACGCTGAAAAAAATCACTCATTAATATTTCCAAAACAAACACGACTCCTTCGGCCTTGCTCTAATTCTAATGGGCCATAAAACACGGCTAGCGTACCTGTGCAGTAGTATGTTGCAGATTGGTCTCGGCACAATCTTGCAACTCATGCGAATGACGGACATGGAAATTAATTTTGCCATTCGTTACCGCAGCTTCGGAACCCAGATAACTCTCCATCCGGTCCATATCATGAGACACCATTAGAAAAGTCATCCGGTGATGTTCATGCATATGCGTAATCAGTTCAAAGAAACTGGCTTGTGATTCAGCATCAATACCTACCGTTGGTTCGTCCAAAATCAGCAGATCCGGGTGATTGATAAGCGCTCGCGCCAAAAATACACGCTGCTGCTGACCGCCGGACAACTGACCAATACGTTTGTTCGCCAGATCCTCGATCCGCATGACTTGCATTGCATCCGTGCACTGTTGCTGACATTTGCGAGACATACGACGGAACATGTTTTTGTTGTTGTATAAGCCGGACATGACCACTTCACGAACGGTCGCAGGGAACAACGGGTTAAATGCATTCTTTTGCGGCACATACCCGATACGGTCCCAATCTTTGAACCTGCGGATCGATTGTCCAAATAGTTTGATATCTCCCTGCGCAGGAGGTAACAGTCCTACTAGCATGCGCAGCAATGTCGTTTTACCCGCCCCATTGGAACCGATAATCCCGACAAAGTCCCGCTCCTGGGCCATAAAATCGAGATTCTCAATCACTCGCTGGTCCCCATAGGAAAATGATAGTTTCTCGATCTCTATAATTGGATCATGACATAATGGCATGATTTGCTGCATGGCAAAGCCGCCCTTCATTATATATAAGGATCTCATAGCGTCCTAAGAGCCTTCACCGCGAACGGTAAAGACTCTTATGTCTGATTCCTTCATTCTATCTTATTTTAATGCGATCAGCAGATTTTGCAAATTTTTCTCCATCAGGGTGAAATAATCATCCCCGTTTGTTGCTTGCTCTTTGGTCAATCCCTCGACTGGATTAAGGACCATGGTTTCCACGCCTGCTTCGCTCGCCAGTGTTTTCGCCAATTTGTCAGATACCAACTCTTCGAAGAAAATATATTTGATACCTTCATCTTTAACCAATTTCGCAAGCTTCACAATATCCTGTCCTGTCGGTTCAGCATCGGGGAAGAGTCCCATAATGGCATGCTGGGTTAATCCATAATCACGCGCAAGGTAACCAAACGCTTGGTGCGAGACAACAATTTCATTGTTCGGTACTGTAGCCAATTCATCTGTAAAACGCTGATCCAGCGTCTCAAGCTTCGTACGAAGCGCTTCATAACGTTGTTCGTAACCTGCTTTGTGATCAGGATCTGCCTCGACCAGACTATTTTTAATGTTTTCAGCCATGATCATGGCTGATTTCGGACTAACCCACGTATGTGGATCAGTATGATGATCAGCTACATCTTCGCTGGTAGCCTCATCTGCGTGTTCATCTGCATGCTCGTCTTCGTGTTCTTCGCCGTGACCATGGCCATCATCACCCTCAGCGGTTAACAGCTTAACGCCTTCGCTGACGGCAACAGACTTCACCTGTGTATCACTGTTCAGCGACTTCAGGAAATTTGGTACCCATCCTTCCAGTCCAGCTCCATTATAGAAGAACAGCTGTGCCTTGGTCGTATTGACAATATCCTGACTCTTCGGAGTCCAGTCATGTGGCTCAACTCCCGTTGGCAGCAGGTTAATGACATTGGCATCTTCACCACCGATTGCAGTTGTAAAAGCATATACAGGATAAAATGTCGTCACGACGTTTACTTTACCTTCCACCATCTTGGCATTATCGGAACTATTCTGCCCACACGCAGATAATACCAGCAAACTGAGAATAAGCAGACCCGTCCATAGCAACTTCATGTTGCCTCTTTTGTTCATCTTCCCTGCCCGGTTAGCCCGAACTTGATGTTGCACTTTATAAAATGTCATTATGATTCACTCCGCATCTCTTAATCGTAAACATTACTGAAAGAATTATAGGTAACCTGAACCCAGTTGTCAAGCTATCTCGTCCTATTCATTCTCTCCCGAAGTACGAAGTTCATAACAGTTTATGCTTGTTCTCTTCCCTTAAGATGCGAATTATATCAATAAAAAAAGGGGCCCGAATTACATCGGGCCACCTTATGTCAATTTTATGACAGAACTTGAATCAATTTCATAACTCAATAAAACTAGATTTTTGTAACTAGATTTTTGTAACTAGATATAGACAAATTGAACCGTTTTGATCTATATCTAGCCTTGATTGAAGCAGCTAAAGGTATTATGAAATTGATTCATTTATATTCTTATTTCACTTGTGCGCCATTAGGCATGTTTTCAGGTACTGTAGCCAGTGTTAGTTGGTCGCCGTGCGACGCTGCCAGAATCATGCCCTGGGACAGTTCACCACGGAGTTTCACTGGTTTAAGATTGGTCACACAGATGACTTTACGTCCAATCATCTCTTCTGGCGAATAAAACTTCGCAATTCCCGATACAACCTGGCGCTGCTCATAACCCAGATCCAGCTGCAACTTCAGCAACTTATCTGCTTTTTTGACCGGTTCGCAGGCAATGACTTGCGCGACACGCAGTTCTACTTTGGCAAAATCGTCAATACCGATCTCTTCCGTACCTTCAGGTGCAGTTACCGGTTCAACAGCTGCCGAAGCTCCAGCATCTGCTTGACTCGCTTCAGGCTGTGCCGCTTTTTGGCCGCCTGTCATCGCTTCTGAGATATAAGCAATTTCCTGTTCGGAATCCAAACGAGGGAAGATTGGATCCCCTTTTTGCAAGGCGTTTCCAGTCGGAACCAGACCCCATTGCTTGGCTGAATCCCAAGCCGTGAGTTCGCCTTCCTGAATGCCGAGCTGTGCCCAGATTTTATGAGGAGCACGTGTCAGGAACGGTTGCAACAGAATGGAAGCAATCCGCAAGCTTTCGATTAGGTGAGACATAACGGATGCCAATTCATCACGTTTTGCTTCATCACGAGCCAGCGCCCATGGCTGCGTCTCATCGATATATTTGTTGGTGCGACTGACAAACTGGCTGATCGCCGTCAGTGCTACGGAAAACTGCAGGTTTTCCATGGACTGTTCCACTTTTTCCACCGTGGCATGGCCTGCTTCTTCCAGCAAAGCATCAAATTCCGTTACATTCGAAGCAAATGCCGGGGCTTTGCCTTCAAAATATTTGTCTACCATCGCAACTGTTCGGTTCAACAGGTTGCCCAGATCGTTCGCGAGGTCGGAGTTGACACGCTCTACGAAGCTCTCTGGTGTAAATGTACCATCAGAACCAAACGGCACTTCACGCAGCAGGTAATAACGCAATGCATCCAGACCGTAGCGGTCGATCAGGGTCACCGGATCAACGACATTGCCTTTGGATTTGGACATCTTGCCATCCTTCATCAACAACCAGCCATGTGCGAAGACTTTCTTAGGCAAAGGCAGATCCAACGCCATTAACATGATTGGCCAGTAAATCGTATGGAAACGAACAATTTCTTTACCTACCAAATGTACATCCGCTGGCCAGAACTTGTTATACAGGGATGCATCGGATGAACCGTAGCCCAGAGCTGTAATATAGTTGGACAACGCATCAATCCACACATAGACCACGTGTTTTGGATCGCCTTTGACTTTGACACCCCATTCAAATGTGGTACGTGATACGGCCAAGTCCTCAAGACCTGGCTTGATGAAGTTGTTGATCATCTCGTTCTTGCGGGACTCCGGCTGAATAAAGCCCGGGTTCTCCTCATAATATTGGAGCAGACGATCTGCATATTTGCTCATGCAGAAGAAGTAGGATTCTTCTTTGACCAGTTCAACTGGGTGTCCGCTATCCGGACTCTTGGCTGAGATAATCTCGCCTTTTTCATTCTTTTCCACATCAACCAATTGTGTCTCCGTGTAATAAGTCTCATCCGGAATGCTGTACCAGCCTTCGTACTCGCCCTTGTAGATATCACCCTGCTTCAGCAAACGGTCAAAGATATCCTGAACCACGGTTTTGTGGCGCTCTTCTGTTGTACGGATAAAGTCGTCATTGGAAATGTCCAACTTGTTCCACAGTTCCTTAATGCCCACAACGATATCGTCGATAAAGGCTTGCGGTGATTGTCCTTTCTCTTGTGCCTTGCGCTCAATCTTCTGGCCATGTTCATCGGTTCCTGTCAGATAGTGAGCATCATAACCGCGTAGACGCTTGTAACGAACCATCGCATCTCCCGCCACAGTTGTATACGCATGCCCAATATGCAATTTGTCACTCGGATAATAGATCGGGGTTGTCAGATAAAATGTTTTTTGGTCAGCCATGAATGACTTCTCCTCCTTCAAATGTTCCTGCTTCTTGTGCGCCCTTTCGTCTAAAAACACTAAAAAAGTACACAAAAAACTCCCGCCCCTATGGGACGAGAGTTGCTCTCACGTGTTACCACCCAAATTCCCCGTATTTTTCACAAAACACAGGCTCTGTCGGTCCTTCGACCGCCCATTAACGCTGGATCACGCCTCAGCCTTACGACAGCAGCTCTGAAATCACTGTCTGCACGCTCGAAAGAGGTTCCTCCGGGACCATATTCCATCCTCCTCCCAGACCGGTTCTCAGCTCATCCGGCTCTCTGCACTGGGGGTGTGTCTGTACTTATCCCTTCACTGGAAATCATATAGGAAAAATATACTGAAATGCGGCCACCTTTGTCAAGTGGACAGCATACTCAAGTTCAATCCTGGCCTGCTTCCAGGCCCCCCGAATACTTCAGGCTACATCGTTACTCTGATACCATCATGGATTTCTCCGTCTTCGGTGGTACCAGATCTACACCACCTGGATGAAACGGGTGACATTTGGCAATGCGTTTTGCTGTTAGCAACGAGCCCTTGAGCGCACCGTGTACTTCAATCGCCTCCATGGCGTAAGCCGAACAACTCGGATAGAACCGACAAGTTGGCGGCGTTAATGGAGAGATATAGTTGCGGTACACCCGAATGGGTGCCTGAGCAATTCTGCGCGATAACTTCATGGTCAGTGCTTCCCGTGAGCGTGTTGATGTCCAGACGCCGCTTTGGCCGGAGCATACTCAGCACAGTCCTTGCAATATCCAAATACCTCGAACTTGTGATCTACAACCTGAAATTGCTCAGGCGCATCCGCAAGCTGCATCGGGCAAAAAACAATCGGGTATGTCTTTTGACACTTCAGACAGATCATATGATGGTGATGATGATCTTCACTACAATGTGCTCTGAATTTGACGCCATCTTCGAAGATGACCTGTTCCAGTACACCCAGTTCTTGCATCACACGCAAATTCCGATATACCGTGTCAAAACTCAGTCCGCTATAAGTCTTACCCATATATTCATAGACGTCCTTGGGTGTAAGATACCCGGGCGACTCGGCAAATAACCGGGCCAATGTTTTCCGCTGATCGGTAATGCGGAGCCCCTGTGAGGACATGGTCGAAATAATCTGTTCTGTCGACAGCATGATCTAAAGCACCTCCTGTCATACGAGCATTTTGCATTATTCATAGAGCGACAGTTATTCAGCAAAAACGAAAACTTTTGCTTTCTTGTATACCTCTAATAATGCATCAAATTATGATTAGAGTCAACGAAGACACCGGGTTATATCATTCCAACAACACATAAAAAGGACTCCATGCACATGCAATGTCATTACGTTTAGCTTTGAGCTAATGACATTGCATTTTGATGGAGTCCCTTCCTGACGGTTCAGATGATCAATCGTTCGGGCGACTTTTGGGGTGAACGGGTATATATGATATAAGCTTTCACTCCAAACCGTCCGTGCATGTTCATGATATTACTTTTCAGCCGGAAGCGGTGTGAACAGCAGGTTAACAGGCAGGTTACTACCTGGTGCCGCCGAGAAGAGAATGGTTACACTCTCGCCGTACGAACCTGTGCGATACATAACGCTTTGCTCATTTGGTGCTGTTACAGATTTACCTGTGGAAATCTGAACGACCTGTCCATTCACAAGTGCCACACCTGAGTATCTGCCCCCACGAGGGTTGAATGAAATCAAAGTACGTGGAGCAACGTTATTCAATGTAATTTTGTACAATACACCGAAGTTACCTGCGTTTGAAGCTTCTGTATATGCCATAGGATCCGTTCCTACAAGGTTTGGATCACTTGCATTATCTCCAAGTGGAAGACGTGCAGGCTTCGACCCTACTTCTTGATCGTACGTAATAACCCGTGTTGCATTTGGATACGTTCCACGGTTGTGAACCCCATCACGATCCAGAACCGGCAGGCTCGACAACACTTCCATCGGGTCCTTGTTCTCTTCGATCATGATAATGTTGTAATCCAGTTCATAGTCACTGAATACATCCGAATACAAGGAGATGACTTGTCCCTGTTTCATCGGAAGAACGCTCAGATCATTGAGGATCAGCTTGCTTTCTCCTGGCTGGATGTACACTTTCTTTTGTCCGGTGCCATTCTGCATGGACTGGAACCAACGGTCAATGGATAACTTCCCAGCTACCGTTGCAAAAGGAGACGGTCCTGCAAAGCCCATGTTTTGCTGTTCAATGGACGCCGTGTAGGCATTGTTGTTTGTCGCTACAACGTACATTTTCACATTTTTGCCCGTGTTGTTCACATGGTGAATCATGAAGCGTGTCTGTCCAAAGGAAGATTCCTTGTACACAATGCCTTCCGTATTCACGGTTTCCGGGCTGTTACTGCGGATCAGCAGACTTGGTTCATCATAATAGGTGAAAGGAACTTTCTCCAATGCCGGTACGCCGCCACCGTCGAATGTAAATTTCTCACCTACTGGTGTGAACAATTGGTTGAAGTCAGTCAAACTGTAGAGCGTTTCGCCCGTAATATTGATCATCTTGGTATAGCTGTCGCTAGCACCATGTTTATCGGTAACTGTAATCGTTACGGTCTTCGGTCCTGGAACAAAGAATGCCAGTGCATTGTTATCCCATTCTGTTTTTACAATCGCATTCTCATCATCTGTACTTTGATCAATATAGGTGATTTTCTCACCCATTTTGTATTCTTCCTTATCTGTCATAAACATTGCGACAGGTGGCAGATTCGGTCGTTCAACCTTAATCGTAACCGAGTACGGATCACTCCATTGACCACTCGAATCCTGGACCGCATAGGTTACCGTATATGAACCTGGTTGGTCGAATGAATCCTGACGGCCAGTCCAACGCTCATCAACAATGCTGAGTCCTTTGGGTGAACTGGATCTGGTTGTGTAGGTTACCTGGTCTCCAGCAAATACTTCTTTTTGTACCGTGAAGCTGGCTACCGGTTTGGTACTCAGATTCAATACAACCGTTTTGGCCGGTTGATTAACTTTATATGTGATGTTCAGGGCCTGCGTAATCGACGTCAGTGGCACCATGAACGTATTCTTTTGTTGATAAGCAGGGCCCTTCATCGATCTGGATACACCATTAACGGTATAGATTGTGCTGTTGGTTTTGAAACGCAGCTCATCTTCACCACTAATGATGATCGTTTCTTTGGTTGTGTTATCGTATTTAACATCATAGCCGACCCGATCTACGAGAGCACGGATGGCTACATAGGATACACCGTTTTTAACAGCCATTGGCTGTCCGGCAAGATATGTTTTGCCATCTTGCATCATTTTGTTGCTGTTCATATACAGCGTGAGGTCTCCACCCCCGCCTCCAGCGACAGTTGAATTTCCTGTAGACGGTTGCTCCACTTCTACCGGTGCAGGTGCAGGTGCTGGTGTTTCCTCAGCTGTACCTTCTTCGTCCGTAGGTTCCGTTACTGGCTCAACAGGAGTCGCGTCTGTTCCTGTAGGAACATCTGTCTCAGGATTCACTTCTTCAGTTGTTTCATTATTTGATGTTGGAGTGTCTGTTCCGGATTTCACTTCGGATTCCGCGATGGTTTGTTCTTTCTTCACAACCTCCACGGATTTAACTTTGGCTGTATTCACTGGTGTAGTATCGCTCTGATCAGCTGATTGTGCATTGGCAGGAATGACTGCAAACGCTTGAAAAACAGCAAAAGCGGTAAGTATGGACAATTTTTTCTTCAAATTCATTCTTTGTCTTTGGCTCCTTCTGCTCCCATTTTATAAATATCCCCCTCAAAAAGTCATATTATTAGACGCTTGGAACCGGGAAAAGTTGCTAAAAAGTTAAAAGGAGAATTGTAAACTTTTAATAGAAGGAAAATACTATGAAAATAGTTATCTATCAATAATCTTTTTTAGCATCTACTCCCAAATTAACCCAATAGCAATTCCCAACAAAAAAATCTCTCCAGGAAATGGTAGATTAGTACCATGCCATAGAGAGATAAAGGATTGAATATGTCTAACCTAAACGGACAGGTAAGCTTCCTGTAGGCTCCAACTCACCGGTTAACACGAGAGAGAGTGCCCGGACGACTGTAGGCGTATTTTCATAGGTACACACATAACTTCCGGGCATCGAAATTTCCAGCAGATCATATGGATTACGCAGAGCAATCACAATTAGCGAATGATTTTCACTAAGCTTTTCAACTAAATACCGTTGCCCTTTCGGAAGATGACCTGCAGATGTGTAAGTACATACGATGACCTGCTCAGCCTCTGACACATCCTTCAAAATCCGATCCGCTTCATCATATGATGGCTGAGTCGTTATTTTACACTCACGAACTCTGCCTCGCAGCTGTGATAACGCCACGCCAAGGGAATCTGTATGGGACCAAGGTTCATCCACTTCTGTCCGTTGCACAACTTCAGGCCAGATGACATACACGTCCTGCTCTGGATTCAGCGGCAGCAACCCTTCATTATGAACCACTGTAATACTGCTCGAAGCGATCTTGAACAAGGTCGATTCAATGGATTCATTGGAAGGAAAGGGTTCATTATCTAATGCTTCGGCAGTTTCATTCGTTTTTGGCGAAATCAGACCGGTCTCCCAGTAACCGCAACGCGCTGCCTTCCATGTAATAATACGTTCCAGTGACTTGTTAATGACCTCTTCCGTTATCCGCCCCGTTCGGACTGCTCTAACGACCGCTTCTACAGCAGCGACCTGGTCTTGCAAAGTGTGACTCACCAGGATCAGATCCGCGCCTGCCTCCACAGCACGAATGGCACCCTCAGCTACCCCATATGGCTTGGATATCGCATGCATTTCAAGACAGTCTGTAATAATAATACCTTCGAAGCCCATTTCTTCGCGTAACAGTCCGGTTAACACTTTATGTGACAATGTTGCCGGAACAGGCTCAGGTTCAATCGCCGGAAAGATAACATGAGCCGTCATGATAGCATCGACTCCTGCCTCAATAGCTCGATGGAACGGTAGCAACTCTATCTGTTCCAATCTTTTTCGATCATGAGGCACTGTGACCATACCGAGGTGAGAATCTACCGTGGTATCCCCATGCCCCGGAAAATGTTTCGCTGTTGCAGCTATGCCCTGTGATTGATAACCGGTAATAGCCGCTGCTCCATGCTCAGCTACCCTCTCGGCATTTTCACCATATGACCGTACGCCAATCACCGGGTTAAGAGCATTGTTATTCACATCCACCACTGGCGCAAGGTTCATATCAATACCGATGCTTTTCAACTCACGACCCAGAATTCGGGCACATTCAAGCGTATATTCCGGATTACCTGTCGCACCTAGCGCCATGTTACCTGGCACTTGGGTCACTCCATCTTTGTCGATCCGTGCGACCATGCCACCTTCCTGATCCACTGATATCATGAGTGGCAATTCCCCCACTTCAGCAGCAATACCTTGCAGTTCAGCGGACAGTCGCGTCAATTGATTTACACTTTCTACATTACGCCGGAAATAGATGACACCCCCAACGTGGTATTCACGGATCAAGCGAGTAATCTGTTCATCTGCGTGCTGACCGTGAAATCCACACATGAACAATTGGCCTACCTTTTGCTCCAACGTCAAATTATTCAATGGTTTCATGCAATCTCTCCCTCCGTTTCCCCTTGGAGACTACGAACCCAGCCGTTTGCTCTGCCTATACTCCGATGGTTTCATATGAAAGTGTTTGTGGAACACTTTGGAGAAATAACGGCGCTCCTTGAATCCTGTTGCTTCTCCGATCGCTGTTATGCTCCATTCGGTTGTACTCAACAACAAGGCGGCATTTTCCATACGTCTCTGAGTCATATATTCAACAAACGTTATCCCCATATGGGTTTTGAACAGCTGGCAAAAGTAACCCGGGCTGATTCCAAGCCAATCCGAGACTTCATCTATACCCAAGTCCTGCTGCAGTCTGGCGTTCATGTAATCACATGCAGATCGGATTAGTTCCGATATGGAAGGACGCGGCTGAGATTGTTTACCCTGACAGGAATGGGTGATGACCTCTGCGAGTTCAATCAGTTCTCTCACGGACACAGCCCGCTGCAGCGCATCCCAGAAATTCGCTTCGTCCTGTTCGGCCACGACATTGACTTCGCGCAGTTCACGAAGCATGTGTACAAGCATATAGCGAACATGGGTTTCATCCATGCTGCCTAATGATTGCTCAGCGATCCTCATTCGCTGTTTAAGCGTATCTATTACATCGAGTAACCCCTGCTTATTCCATTGCCGAATGAAGCGTGTGACAAGCTCCAGATCGTCTCTTGTTATCCATGTGCCCGCCTTAATGGAAGTCTCAAACCCAAATGATAAAGAAGATGACGAGAATTCCGGTTTCAGCACCCTGTCTGTACTTTCCGGATGTGTCATTAGAATTCTTTGACAATGCTGATACCGCTCAAGGATTTCCTGTTCCAGTTTCACGGGTACATCATCCTGAACAACCCTTGCTCTTACGTTTGAATCCATGGACAATATCTCATTTAATTCCAATAAAAGTTGATGTGCCAATTCCTCTGACTGAAGTTTCCACTCACCCGATGCCTCGAGCAAGATGCACCACTCTCCTTTGCGGGTACGCAGAACCTGACAGCTATTAGAAATTCTGTCCGTAACTTCCCTTAGCCTGGAACTCATCGCCTCATGCCATCTTTGATGCTGGTTCTTGGACCAGCCAATGGAATGCCGAAAATAACCGACTGCATCTATCAGCAGCAATGTATAACCTACAGAAGGAAGCATGAATTGAGGCACAGAGACAGGATCAGAAATCTTCAACGTTGCTTCTCCTCGCAACAGGTCAATCAACTGTTTTTGTCTGATCCAACTTGCCATCTCCATACTTTGATATCGCTTCGACTCGTTCTCCTGACGTCTCTTCTGGATCTGCTCTGCAAGCTCACGCAGTTTAAGTTCCAGATTCAGATAATCAATGGGCTTGCATATGTATTCATGTACGTTATATTGGATAGCGGTCCGAGCATACTCAAACTGCTGGTATCCCGTCAGTAAAATAATTTCACACGTTTCACCCTGCTCTCGCAGCAATCGAATAAGTTCCAATCCATCCATGGACGGCATCCGGATATCGCATAAGATAATGTCTGGATGACTTTCAGTCACTTTATCCAGCGCTTCTGCGCCACTTCTTGCTGTACCCGTTATTTCGATCCCCATCTCTTCCCAGGGTAAAATATAACTTAGATTTTCCAGAATCGGCAGTTCATCATCAATCAGCATTGCAGTCAGATTCATCCGGCTTCCTCCTGCTCATATAATGGAATGATACATTGAATAACTGTGCCATACCCCGGTGCTGAACATATAAATATGCCATACCCGGCCCCGTATTGAATACGAATGCGATCTGCTACACTTCGTAATCCCAATCCTCTGCGTTCCGTTATGGCGGACAATGATTCCCTTTCTTCAGTTAACATATATTCCGGCGGATCTGCCGCCATATACTCAAATCGTGCAAGCATTTCCTGGGGAATACCGATGCCATTATCCTCAATCTGTAGCACCAGATGATCACGTTCTTCATAAGCGCTTATCCGCAGCACACCTGGATATGTGATCCCTTCAAACCCATGTTGAATACTATTTTCCACCAGTGGTTGAAGTGTGAGCTTAAGCACGATTGAGGTGTATAGATCAGGTGGAATGTCAATCTCATACGTAAACAAATCACTGAACCTGTACTGTTGAATCTCCAGATAACTCTGCAAATGCCTTACCTCCTCACCCAGCGGAATCTCCTCCTGATCCTGGATGCTAATGCGAAGCATATTGCCAAGTCTGGTGACCATCTCGCTTACTTTGCGCCCCTCGCCACGTAGTGCCAATCCATTAATGGATTCCAGAGTATTGAACAGAAAATGGGGTTTGATCTGGGCTTGCAGTACACGTAATTCCGCTTGAGCCTTCTGCTGTTGCTCGGCCCGAACACGACGAAATAATCCGCCAATACGGTCCAACAGCTCATTGAACCCCTGCGCAAGCAGCTGCATCTCGTCAAATCCTTTTCCTTCCACCCTCGCATTGAAATCACCATCATCCACACGACGCATAAATCTTACAAGTACAGCAATGTTGCCCGTAATGCGATTCATGAAAAAAAGATTGAAGATCATGGCGGCGAACAGGCATAACAGAATAATAATGACGGACCAACCTGCGAAGGCATTCGTTTCAGCAGCTAAGGCTTCCCATGAAGTGACACTGACGAGACTCCAGTTATAATTCTTCAGATGATATTGTGAAATGATACTCTCCGTACCGTCAAAGACCGTTCTGACGCTGCTAAAGCCGGGACCATAACCGCCGGATTTCGATCCCAGATTTTCCATGTTCTCGCCATTGTAACGTCCGGAGGGGTCGTAGACGATTAGTCCTTCCTCATTAATTAACAGAAATGACGTATCCTGCGCTGAATCGCTGATTTGCAGATGGCGGAAGATTCGGTCAATCTCTCCTTTTTTGATCTGAACAACAAGCACGCCGATATTTTGAAAATAACTGAGTTCTTTGACCAGTCTGATCTGGGTGAAGACAGGTTCTACACCCGTTAATTCGGAATATTCCAGAGGTGCGAGCCATTTAGGGACACCATTGAGTTGCTTAATTTCATTATATAAGGGATGCACTTTGAATTGCTGAAAAGGAAGGGCTTGAAAGTTTTCTTTGGTGAAAATGGAGACAATCTGATTATTCTCGGACGAACGCAAATCATATAAAAAGGCATAACTGATGAACGGATAATTATATAGAAGGGAACGGAAATTGCGCTGGCTGGCATTCAGGGATAACTGATTACCGGTTCCCAGATCCTGCTTGGTCGGATCTTTGGCGTTCAATGCCATTTGAAAAACCGATGTGGCTATCCCGTTGTCGGTAACATTGTTAATCTGCTGAAATACATTCTCGATATTGTAGCTAATGGCCTGAAGCGCATATTCGGCCTGTTGATTGTACTTTTTCTCAATCGTATGTGACGTGACCAGAAACATGCCAATGCCCAGCGCACACATCGGTACAATGATCAGCAGCAGAAATGCCAAGGCCAGCTTCATTCGCAAGTTCATATCCCGTTCTCCCTATTCACTGGTTCATGGTATTAACCTTTGACACCACCTGCAGTTACTCCTTCAATAATTTTCTCCTGCAGTATGGCGTAGATCACAAGTACAGGTACAACGCTGTACACAATGCCTGCCGACATCTGGGCATAGTTCATCTGATATTGATCCCGAAACTGGACCATGCCCACTGGTAGCGTACGCAATTTATCGGTGGATAAAAAATAGTTGGCGAGCAAAAATTCGTTCCAGTTGCCGAGGAAATTAACGATAAAAACCGTAACGATGGCGGGAACTGTAAGAGGTATCACTATTTTAGCAAAGATACCCGGGGCCCTCAAGCCATCCATGACAGCAGCTTCCTCAATTTCTCCAGGCAGAGAACGCATAAATGCGGCCAGTATAATAATTGTGAAAGGGATCGCATTCGCCACATAAGGCACGATCAACGCCAGATGAGTATCCAATATGCCCATTTTGCGAACAAGCAGATAGATCGGCAGCATAAGTGCATTGTTGGGTATAAGCATGCCGGCCAGAATCAGGCTGTACAGAAACAAACTCCATCTCTGATGTCTCATGCGGGTTACGGCAAAAGCAAACATGGCACCGAGCCCAATCGTGCATGCCGACGACAGAACCGAAATGTACAGGCTGTTCCAAAAATACGTGCCAATCTTGGCATTCACCCAGGCCTCTACGTAGTTGTTAAACTCCCATGTTGTAGGCAGACCGAACGGATTCAGGGCGATTTCATTGTTATCCTGCTTGAAGGAAGAGAAAATCACAAACAAAAAGGGAAACAAAATCGCGATTAAATACAACATTAACAACACATGAGGTATACTGCTTTTTATGCTTTTCGCCATCAATATTCCACCCTCTCGCCCCGCCTCGCCACCAGGAGTTGATACACCGCAGTGAGCACAAGCGTCAGAGCAAAGATCAGCACTGCTATGGTATTGCCATAACCATATTTGAAGTTGGTAATCGCATATTTGATCATATATGTAGCCAGAACCTCGGTGGACCCAGCGGGCCCACCTTTGGTCATGACAATCACGATATCGGCTGCTTTCATTGCACCTGCAATGGACAACATGATAACCACTGAGATGATCGGCCGAATCAGCGGCAAGGTAATTCGCATTGCACGTTGTACCGCCGTTGCACCATCGATTGCAGCCGCTTCATCCAGATCACGGGGAATCGCCAGTATGGCCGCCAGCACCATGACAATGTAAAATCCCGTCCACTGCCAGGCGTTGGTCACCAAAATGGACAACATGGCGAATCGGTTATCCGATAACCAGTAGATTGGATCGATGCCCAGCACATGAAGAATTTTATTTAATAGTCCGATATTGGGCTCATAGATGAATCCCCATAAGATACCGATAACGGCTGTGGACATGATCGATGGTAAAAAAACAGCTGTTTTATACAGACCTTTTAGTCTTTTCACATTGGCAATAAGAAGCGAAAACAAGACGATCAGGGGTACTTGAATCAGTACCGAAAATCCGATAAAAAAGCCGTTATTCCGTGTGGAGATCCAAAACCGTTCATCGGTCAGTGCCTTCACATAGTTGGATAAGCCCACAAAACGTGGCTCAGCCGACACCCCATTCCAACTCGTCAGACTGTAATACAGGGAACTCCCAATAGGGTATAGAAAGAACATCACAAACAGGATTAGGGCCGGCATGACAAACAACGTATAGATTAACGGGCTGCGGAGTGAAGTATTCATGGTCAGCCTCCTTCAGTCACTTCAACGATCGCAGTTTCATCTTGAATTGGTTTATTCCACTGAAGCGTTTGCTTCCTCTTGTACCTTTTGCAGCTCTTCTGCCATTTTCTCTGGCGTAGTCTGGCCACCAATCAATTTCTGAATCTGCAGATTGCTGATCTCTGTCGTCACATCGGCCTGAACGAGTGCATCAAATGCCGGGAACGACGTCTTGGACGCATTAAGGACGGCCACAATTTCTTTCATCAGATCATCCGTTATACTATCGGTCAGCACTTTCTCATCCAGCTTCATGGCAGGCAATACCCCATCTTCCACAAGGCCACGGATCTGCATATCTTCATTGTAGAAATTTTTGATAAAAGCTTTCACTGCTTCCAATTTCTGCGGATCGTCTGCCACGGATGCGGAGAAACCGTATCCATTGTTCACATCACGCATCAAAGACGTCTGATCGCCTGCTCCGTTCTCTACCGGAGGCATATTGAAGAATCCAACCTTGCCAATGAGCGATTCACCGCTCTGGCCTTCTTTGAATACAGATGATTTCCATGTTCCGTCATACATCAACACCGCTTCTCCGCTCGTAAATTGCGTGGTATATTCGGCATACTCGAAGCCCAGTTCGCCTTTTTTGAAGTAACCCTTATCGACCCATTCCTTATGCTTGGCAAAACCTTGCACAACACCCGGGTCGGTCCATTTCGCTTCACCTGTTGCAAACTTTGCGGTAATCTCCGGCCCGGCATATCGGGACCACAGATGATTGGTTAACATGAGCGGTACCCAGCCTGCCTTGGATGCAGAAGCAAGCGGCACTTTGCCATCGGCCTTGATCTCGGCGAGAATATGATCCAACTCAGCCATGGTGGTAGGGGCTTTCCATCCTTTTTGTTCAAAGTACTCTTTATTGTAGAAAAAACCTTCGCCCGAACCGCCAATCGGCAGTCCATATACTTGGCCTTCATACGTGAATGGTTCAAGGGATGTGAACTGGTCTTGAATGCCCAGCTCTTGCAAAATCGGAGTCAGATCAAGCAGCATGCCTTCCTTGGCATAGACTTTGGAATCCGGACTGCCGAACAGTTCAAATATATCCGGCGGGTTGCCTGCCGCCATCTCCCCGCGTAGCTTCTCCTTGCGATTCACATCGGATTCGACGCCATCCAACGTAAAGGTCAGGTTGGGTATCTCACCCTCAACTTTGTCCACAACATCCTGCAGGATAGCCAATCGTTTCTGTTTGTCAGCCCCTACTTGAGTGTGGCGGAGAAGCATCTCAATCGGTTCCTTACTTGTCTCCCCCGCAGGTGTATTGCCCGCGCCCTGCTGTGGCTCGTTACTTGAGCTTGCACATCCCGCCAAAGTCCATGAAGTGATAAGCAATATTGAAAGCAGCAACGTCATTCCTTTTTTCATCTGGTTGACCCTCCTCAAGATATTGAGCATTTGACTTTACACTCTGATTATAAAAAGCCGGAGCTTACATCGTAAGGATGACAATTCATCAATGGAGGGATAAAATCCTTCACTGGACAAATAATCCATCTTGCCACATGTTAAGAAACAAAAAAAACAGCCCCTGCGAAGTATGTTCGCAGAGACTGCTTGGTTGATTGTTTTACCATATATAAAGGTTAGATCACTTACCTGAACAAGCCATGCCAGCCGTTTCCTGGCGACCTTGTTCGATCAGGCGATACGCCCGCTCCACTTCTTCTTCACTTGGCGAAGGAACACCATCCAGTGGATATACTTTACCGAGCGCTTCCCATTTGTAGATCCCCATCTGATGGTATGGGAGAATTTCGAACTTTTCGACGCCATTCAATGTTCCAATAAACCTTCCGAGGTTAAGCAGATCCTCTTCCTCGTTATGAATACCAGGCACATACACGTGGCGTATCCACATTTTCCGGCCTTGCTCCGATAGCCATTTGGCCGTTTTCAACGTTCTCTCGTTGGATTTGCCTGTCAGCTTGATATGTTTCTCGTCATCCATATGCTTAAGGTCCAGCAGAACCAGGTCTGTGTTATCCAAAAGATCGTGAATCCGCTCCGGTTCGTTAAACCCGTTGCTGTCCAGCGTCGTATGCAATCCCCAGCGCCGCTTCACTTCCTTGAAGATTTCGGCTACAAAGTGGGCCTGTAACGTCGGCTCTCCCCCAGATATCGTGAGCCCGCCTCCGGAGCTGCGGTAGTAAGATAGATACGGCTCAATTTCAGCCAGTACCTCCTCTAGCGTCATTTCTTTTCCACCATCCAGCGCCCATGTATCAGGGTTGTGGCAATATTGACACTTGAGTAGACATCCTTGCATAAAAAGCACGAAGCGGATGCCTGGGCCGTCAACCGTCCCGAAAGTTTCGAGTGAATGAATATGTCCTTTAACCATGCTGCCTCTTCCTTTCTGTATCCGCATCCGCTGTGCGTTTAATATGATTTGGAATGCCTTGCTTTAGCGGTCCTCTACTTGCAAATTACTTACATCGAGCCATGGAACGTACGGTTGATTACATCCAACTGTTGTTCACGAGTCAGTTTAATGAAGTTAACAGCATATCCGGATACCCGGACAGTCAGTTGTGGATAGTTTTCCGGGTGATCCATCGCATCAATCAATTGTTGACGATCAAATACGTTAACGTTCAGGTGATGAGCGTTTTGACCGAAGTAACCGTCCATCATCGCAGTCAGGTTGGATTTACGTGTAGTCTCCTCTTTACCCAATGCTTTTGGCACGATGGAGAAGGTATTGGAAATACCGTCAAGACTGTGTTCATAAGGCAATTTGGCTACAGAGCCAAGGGATGCCAGTGCACCTTTTTTGTCACGACCATGCATTGGGTTCGCACCTGGAGCAAATGGTTCACCTGCTTTACGACCATCCGGTGTAGTCCCTGTTTTCTTACCGTATACCACGTTGGAAGTGATCGTCAGAACCGATTGTGTTGGTACTGCATTACGATAAGCTTTGTGCTTGCGAATCATGCCCATGAAGTTCTCGACCAGTTCAACAGCAATGCTGTCTACGCTGTCTTCATTGTTACCGTAACAAGGGAAGTCTCCTTCGATTTCGAAATCAACAGCGATGCCTTGTTCGTTACGAATTGGTTTAACTTTGGCATATTTGATCGCACTCAGTGAATCTGCTGTAACCGACAGACCCGCGATACCACAAGCCATCGTACGTACAATGTCACGGTCATGCAATGCCATTTCGATCCGCTCATAGCTGTATTTATCGTGCATGTAGTGAATGACGTTGAGAGTGTTCATGTACAGCTTCGCCAGCCACTCCATCATTGGTTTGAAGCGTTTCATGACTTCATTGTAATCCAGCACTTCGCTTGTAATGGCAGGATACTCAGGTCCGACCTGTGCTCCGGATTTCTCATCACGACCACCGTTGATCGCATACAGGAGAGCTTTTGCCAGGTTGGCACGAGCGCCGAAAAATTGCATTTGTTTCCCGATCTTCATCGCTGATACACAGCAAGCAATACCGTAATCGTCTCCGTAGATCGGACGCATCAGATCATCATTCTCATACTGGATTGAACTGGTTTCGATGGAAACCTTGCTGCAATAATCTTTGAAAGCTTCCGGAAGTTTCGTGGACCAAAGTACAGTCAGGTTTGGCTCTGGTGCAGGGCCCAGGTTGTTCAGCGTATGCAGGAAACGGAAGCTGTTTTTGGTTACGCGTGTTTCGCCATTCACAGACATACCGCCGATGGACTCCGTTACCCATGTTGGATCTCCACTGAACAGTTCGTTGTAATCCGGTGTACGCAAGAATTTGACAATCCGCAGTTTCATGACGAAATGATCAACCAATTCCTGTGCCTGTTCTTCGGAAAGAATGCCTTCTTGCAGGTCGCGTTCAATGTAGATATCCAGGAAAGAAGATACACGTCCAAGTGACATCGCAGCACCATTCTGTTCTTTGATCGCAGCGAGATAACCGAAGTACAACCATTGGAACGCTTCTTTCGCTGTCGTCGCTGGCAAGGAAATATCGAATCCGTGCATATCACCCAATTGCTTCAATTCTTGCAATGCACGAATCTGCTCAGACAATTCTTCCCGCAGACGAATGACATCTTCATCAATGACATCAACTTCGAGTGCATTCAATTCACCTTTTTTGTTACGAATCAGGAAGTCTACCCCGTACAAAGCTACACGACGATAGTCACCGATGATCCGGCCACGGCCGTAAGCATCTGGCAGACCCGTGATAATTCCTGCTTTACGCGCTGCACGCATGTCGGAAGTATAAGCATCGAAAACCCCTTGGTTATGCGTTTTGCGAATGTTTGTAAATATATCAATCACGCCTTGTGGCATTTCAAAGCCATATGCCTCACATGCGTCGATCATCATGCGGATTCCGCCTGTTGGTTGAATGGAACGTTTGAACGGAGCATCGGTCTGAACGCCGACAATCTGCTCTTTGGATTGATCCAGATAACCGGGTTGGTGAGAAATAATAGTACCTGGTGTGTTCACGTCAACATCAAGGACACCACCGTTATCACGTTCCTTTTTGGTCAGATCAGATACGATCTCCCACAATTCTTTGGTATTCTGGGTTGCACCTGCGAGAAACGCTTCGTCACCGTAATACGGGGACAAATTGTGTGCCAGAAAATCATTCACATCGACGGATTTGGTCCATGTTCCTTTGGTAAAGTTTCTCCAGCCTGTTTGTTGTTTGACATCTTTTTCAATCACCGACATCGTAATCCCTCCACTAATTTGGATTTCTGGACACATAACATGTTGCTTCATTCGTATCATTGTGTGCCCAGAGCCGCGATTAATGTGAATTGTTTCACATAAACCGGATCATGTTCTCTCTACTTGGGAACCGGAACCGCGGGATGAATGTTTTCCTTACATTTTCAGTATACGCCTTGGGGCTTTCATCATCTGTGATTTTTGTCACAAAGTCAGTGAACTAACTCACTCCACCTACGATTTGTCCCATTGAACCGAAACTTTACACAGGATCACTGCGTGGCAGAACAACCTTCCAATCGCTGTTATCCCCAGATTTTTTTGATTCCCTTTCGAAAAGGGAAAATCCGGGGATAAAGGCGAACGCTTCGCTTTTTCAGGTTATTTCTGCCCCTCCGTTGTCGTGTAAAGGGATTGTTCAAAAGGCCACATCACGGATTCCGTGTAACCTCTCTAGAACCGAACCATTGCTTCTCTATACTCGGAGCAAATCAAATCTTAAAATAGACCCTGAAAAACAGATGCTTGCTCTTCTGTTTTTCTGCCCTTTTCGTTATTGTGTGAACATCTGGCTCAAACAGCCACATCACGGATTCCATGTAACCTCTTTAGAACCGAACCATTTCTCCTCTATACTCGGAGCAAATCAAATCTTAAAATAGACCCTGAAAAACAGATGCTTTGCTCTTCCGTTTTTCTGCCCTCTTCGTTATCGTGTGAACATCTGGCTCAAACAGCCACATCACCACGGATTCCATGTAACCTCTCTAGAACCGAACCATTGCTCCTCTATACTCGGAGCAAATCAAATCTTAAAATAGACCCTGAAAAACAGATGCTTTGCTCTTCCGTTTTCTGCCCTCTTCGTTATCGTGTGAAAGACGGCAATCGGGGCTCCCCATCTCGGGGAACCCTGATCCTCTTGCCGTAAGGAACGCTTAGTTCTAATTCCTTATTCAAACTTTCCGTAGAAAGCGTTGCGGTACACATCAGCCAGTTCAGTTACCAGCGGCAACTTCGGATTGGCGGTTGTACATTGGTCTTCGAAGGCACGGTCAGCCAGATAATCTACATGTGCTTCAAAGTCTTTGGCATCAAATCCGATTTCCTGGAACGATTCTTCAATGCCCAATGTTTTGTTCAGTTTGCGAATGGCATTGATGAGACTGGTTACGCCTTCTTCTGTCGTGCGAGCAGGCAATCCCAAAATACGGGCAATTTCGGCATAACGCTCATCCGCTACAAAGTGCGAATATTTCGGGAACGATGCAAATTTGGTCGGTTTTTTCGCGTTGTAACGAATGACGTGTGGCATCAGGATTGCATTGGTGCGTCCGTGTGCGGTGTGGTACTGACCGCCCCATTTGTGCGCCAAGCTGTGGTTAATGCCCAGGAATGCGTTGGCAAACGCCATACCAGCAATCGTGGAAGCATTATGCATTTTCTCACGTGCCAGTTTATCTCCTTGCAGCGCAGATTGCTCCAGGTATTGGAACACCAGTTGGATTGCTTTAATCGCAAGTCCATCCGTATAATCATTCGCCATGACAGACACATAAGCTTCAATCGCATGAGTCAGTACATCCATCCCTGTATCCGCAACCGCTGTTTTAGGCAGGGAGTATACGAATTCCGGATCTACAATCGCTACGTCTGGAGTCAGCTCATAGTCGGCCAATGGATATTTGGTGTTTCCTTGATTTTTATCTGTGATAACCGCGAACGATGTCACTTCAGAACCTGTACCGGATGTTGTTGGAATCGCTACAAATTTTGCTTTTACGCCGAGACGTGGATATTTGTAGATCCGTTTGCGGATATCCATGAATTTTTGTTTCAGATCGTTGAAGTCCGTATCTGGATATTCATAGAACAACCACATGGCTTTAGCAGCATCCATCGGTGATCCACCGCCGAGTGCGATAATGCAGTCTGGTTGGAAGCGGCGCATCATTTCCGTTCCGCGATCTACCGTTGTTGTGGACGGATCTGGCTCTACATCGGAGAATACTTCGATCGCTACTGGCATTTGGCGTTGACGAAGATAATGTTCTACCTTTTCCACATAACCAAGTTTCACCATCATGGCATCCGTAATAATCGCAACACGTGTGATGTCAGGCATTTTGGCAAGATACTGCGTTGCCCCTTTTTCGAAGTAGACTTTGTTCGGCACTTTGAACCATTGCATATTCACGGTACGGCGAGCCACCCTTTTCACATTGATTAAGTTCACAGCGGTTACGTTGGAAGAAGTCGAGTTACGTCCGTATGATCCGCATCCCAGTGTCAATGACGGCATGTTCGTGTTGTAGATATCCCCTATCGCACCGTGTGTGGATGGTGAGTTCACAATAATCCGTCCGGTTTGCAGACGATCTGCGAATTTGCCGATCACTTCTTCATTCGTTGAGTGGATAACCGAGGAGTGACCCATGCCGCCAAAAGCAACTACTTCTGCCGCACGCTCAATGCCCTCTGCTGCCGTTTTGACTTTGTAACAAGCGAGTACCGGACTTAATTTCTCAGCCGACAATGGGAATTTCGTACCTACCCCTTCAATCTCGGCCACGAGAATTTTGGTGCCTGCCGGAACTTCAATGCCGCATAACTTCGCAATGCTCACCGCTGATTGACCAACAATCGCCGGGTTCACCGCACATTTCTCGGCATTAATCGCACCTGCTGTCAATTTAGCTGCTTCATCTTTGTTAACAAAGTAACAACCGTTCGCAATCATTTTTTTCTTCACTTGATCGAAGATCGGTTCTTCAATGATTACCGCTTGCTCGGAAGCACAGATCATGCCGTTATCGAAGGACTTCGACAGAATCAAATCCGTAACTGCCTGATTGATATCCGCGCTTTTCTCGATAAAGCAAGGCACGTTACCTGGTCCTACGCCCAGTGCAGGTTTACCACAGCTGTACGCTGCACGTACCATCCCTGATCCGCCTGTTGCCAGAATGAGAGCCACATCATTGTGATTCATCAGTTCGTTCGTGCGATCCATGGAAGGATCATCAATCCACTGAATACAATCTGCTGGTGCACCATGTTTCACAGCCGCTTCCAGCAGGATTTTAGCAGCTTCCCGGCTACAATTCTGTGCAGATGGGTGGAAACCGAAGATGATTGGGTTACGCGTCTTGATGGAGATCAGTGCTTTAAACATCGTCGTTGATGTTGGGTTCGTGACGGGTGTAATCCCCATAATAATACCGACCGGCTCCGCAATTTTCTGGAAGCTCTCATATTCGTTATCTTCAATCACACCTACGGTTTTGTCATACTTGATGCTGTGGTACACATATTCTGTTGCAAATATATTTTTGGTGATTTTATCCTCATACACTCCGCGGCCTGTTTCTTCTACGGCCATCTTGGCGAGCATCATGTGTTTATCCAGACCCGCAAGCGCCATGGCTTGCACAATCCGGTCAATCTGCTTCTGGTCCATCTTCATAAATGCGGCGTGTGCTTTGTTCGCTTTGTCGATTAACGTTTGAATATACTGACCTGCTGTCGGTTCTTTTGCTGGGGCGACTTCGTTCTTTACAGCCATCTCCCTCATCCTCCTAAAGGTTCGTATTAGTTTGTCTCTCTCATTTACATTCACATCGTACCATAGCCAAAAACGTAATCATGTGATTTTTTTCACAAAGTATAACAAATTTAAATTTAGTTTTGTAATGTCTGCTAACAAGTTGATTTCCTCTTCCTATAATAAATGTAGGGCTATCGAACACATCCTTCCCCATTAAAAGTGAATTTAATCACAATGTTTGAAATTTCGCCATTTTTGATGCCTTCCCATGCCCCCCAAAAGGTAAGTTTAGGTATATACTGAACTTAAAAATTGAACCACCGCAATTTGTACCGTCCTTCCTCCCGGCCGAGATGACCCTGATCAGGACGGCAACGGTTTGCGGCGAACCTCGGAGGCTACTGCAAGCTACAGAAGGTCGTCCGATGGACATAAAGGGGAGATAGACTTATGAGAGAACTAACGACTGTACTGGAAAAGCGCGGCAATACCAACTGTTTCTCGGAAGCGAATTTCAACCATCTGCTGGTTACAATGAAAGATAGAACCTATCCTGAAGGTACCCATCTGTACTGGGAAGGAGACGTCTCTGACAAACTTTATTATATGAAACGGGGCCGTGCCCAGATCACCAAATCAACAGATGAGGGCAAGGAACTGATCATGTACATGTATCAGTCCGGTGATATGATCGGCCAGGCTGATCCCTTCTTTGGCTCCAAGCATAGCTTTTCAGCGGAAGTGCTGGAAGACAGTGAGATTGGTGTACTGGAGCACAAAGACCTGGAAATGCTGATCTGCCAGCATTGTGACTTCGCGATCGACTTTATGAAATGGATGGGTATTCATCACCGGCTAACTCAGACTAAGTTCCGAGATCTCATGTTATATGGCAAACCAGGCGCGCTCTGCTCCACCCTCATTCGGCTGTCGAATTCATACGGCGAGCCTCATGGAGAGCATGTCATTATTCACAAAAAGATTACCCACACGGATCTCTCCAATATGATTGGAGCCACTCGTGAAAGTGTAAACCGCATGTTAAGCGATCTGCGCAAGAAAGATGCGATTGAATATGACAATGGCATGATTGTCATCAAAGATCTGAAGATGCTGCAAGGGATCTGTCACTGTGAACTTTGCCCGAACGAGATCTGTCGTATTTAATCTTCGATTATGCTATGCAGAATGTCGCTTATATATTTTTTGAATGAAAAAAGCCCATTCCTCTGCAGAGGGATTGGGCTTTGTTGTATGCTTAGGATGCACTGGTCAATTCAAGCTTAACCGCATCACGTGGATTCAATTTCATGTCCAAACCATTTTCCATTAATTCCTTGTCGTTCACCATAATGACCCACCGCTGATTCATGCGGGGTGTAACATTCTCGACCGAAACAACAAATTTGTTGTTCTCCGACATTCTCACAATCCCACTGGACTTCAAGACATCGCGAACTGTGCATTCCTGAACATAGACGCCAGCATATTGACGATTGAGAGTGGGCATAATGTTTCCACCGCTCACCTTGAGTAACGTTGTCTGGTATGCAACGCCATCCCCCCCACTGTCAGCGGCTTTCACGTAAATGATCACTTCATCTTTGGCATGAAGCTCCATGTCCCAATCTTCCTGTTCAATATCCTTGCCGTTTAATTTGACAGCCCAGCTAAGCGAAGAATCTAGAGAGACTTCACCAACGGATTGAATCCGTTTGCCATCCGCTGTAAAATCAACCAGTCCGCTATTCAGTAATGCTTTTTTGAGTGTCAAACCCTCACTAAAATCTCGCTTAATGGACTTTGTTGCATCAGGCAAAAACGTACTTCCATCTACAGCCACTGTAATCGTATTCGTTGTTTCTGTCTCTTTCACAATTGGCTGCTCTGAAGGCTGTGTCTCACTACAACCAGCCAAGATCGCCAGTAGGAGCAAACATACACCTATGTAACCGGGGATTTTCTTCTTCATGTAGGTAACACCACCCTGCGTAAAATCACTCACCCTGTTGTCCATAACCTCTATTATGGCACATTATTCAACAAAAAAAAGTGTCAAAGCCGTTACTTTTATGAAGCATACTCTCCACACAAGGCTTGTACAACAAAGAGAGCCTGCGCACAGGCTCTCCAATCTAAATCATTTTTACGTTCTTATTGGTTACGTTATCATTGGACACTAGCCTGCATGTATGTCCGTCCTCCACCGCCATCTTTCAGATATGGATTGAGTCCGAAGAACTGTTCCTCAGATACATATACCCCTGTCAGCAATCGGCCCTCAAGCAATCCACCGTCCACCTGCACGCAGCAGGAAGGTACATCTACATACTCCTGATATAGCGGAATCTGACCATATTGTTGGTGTATTTTGAATACCTTGCCTTGCTCATGCAAAGGTCGTTCCGAAAAATAAGTAGGCACAATATAGCGGGCAATGACATCCAGTTCCTGCACGCTATAAAAGGGTTCATCCCCAAGCCACGGGGCAAACATTCGAATCTTCTCATATTGAGACCAGACAACCGCCTGAATCAGCATTTCTGCCTGAGCCAACCGACCTTCGCCTACATCCAGCATTAGTCGCTTTCCATGCGTGGCTTGCTCCATCTGGGACATTGTCGATTCAGGTTGCCTTAGTTCACATCCAATACACTTCCAGCCCCTGGACGTTTGAATCCATTTTTGCAGCACCGCCGGAGCTGATTTCGGACCATCGCTGTTCATAGAATACATATTCACTTCGGCTAGATCATCCTTAACCGAACGGGAATATACTGTGCGCTTGAACAACTCTGCAGCTTTTTTGTAGATTAGATGGACCTGAATGGATGCACTCTCAAGTTCTGCAATATCTTGCTTGCCGTAGCATACTTCGCGGGATAAGCTTTCTTCTCTCATGACAAGTGGCCTCCTTCGCTCCGGCCGTCTGTGGCCATTTTCTATAGATTATACTACAACTCATGACAACATGTGCACAGCCCAAGAGAAAAACGCCAATCCACATTATACTTAAGACAAAAACCCCTGATTTCCACAGAAATCAGGGGTTTTTGTCATTCATGCAACGAAAGCGGGTGATGTTGCTTATACGTTAGTCAACCCACTTCTCAGCCCAGTCTTGAATTTGATTCATGACAGGCTGGAGTGCTCTCCCCTTATCCGTCAGTTCATATTCAATACGAACTGGCGTCTCGGGATAGACGTGACGAACCAAGATACCTTCACTTTCAAGATCCTTCATCCGTTCAGATAACATCTTGTCACTCATAGACGGAATCAGATTGGAGATATCCTTGAATCGCTTCGAACCACTCATTAACGTTTGAATAATTAAACCATTCCAGCGCTTGCCCAAAAAAGAAAACGCCGTCTCAAAACGCGGACACATCCGCAAGTCTTGACCTTCCACATTAATCACCTCTTTAGAGATCACTCAACTTACATTTTGTTAGTATATTTCATAATAACATATTTAAGCTTCAAAGAAAACGTCTGCAACTAAAAAGTTTAAATTTTAGAAGCATATCACCCAGATCGGATGTTACATCCTCATCCCAGTATACAGTACACCCTGTCCCATAACCATGGGAAATATCGTATAACTTCCCCATAGTACTATCTTACCCAAAAAGAACCCAACTGCCACAGTCATCATTGACTTGGAGAAGGGTTCCTTCGTATAGATTATCAGTATAAGTTAAACTAAAGAATATTTCACACTAGCACTCCGACGTCAGAACAACTTTCCGATCGCTTATGAATTAAACCAGCACGCCACCAAATGGTCTTACAGGTTCGCTCTTGCCAAATTCCGGCTTAAAGCTACGGGCAGGATATGCCCATTTCACAGCGTTGCTAATCACTCTTAATATTTCCGGCTTGTAATAGGTCGGATACGTCTCATGACCTGGTCGGAAATAAAAGATTTTACCTTCACCACGCCGGAACGTGCATCCGCTCCGGAATACTTCTCCACCCTGGAAGTTGCTTACAAACACCAGTTCATCCGGTACCGGAATATCGAAGAACTCCCCGTACATTTCTTCCTTTTCCAATACAATCTTGCCTTCGATGCCTTCCGCAATTGGATGGGATGGATTCACACACCATACAATTTCCTGCTCATCTGCTACACGCCACTTCAGATCGCAGCTTGTTCCCATCAGCGCTTTGAATGGTTTAGAGAAATGACCTGAATGAAGCACAATCATCCCCATGCCGTTCAGTACCCGCTGCGCAACCTTCTGCGAGATCTCATCGCTTACGCGATCATGTGCCATATGTCCCCACCATATGAGCACATCCGTGGAATTCAGCACTTCATCACTTAATCCGTGTTCAGGCTGATCCAGTGTAGCCGTTCGAATAGCAAAGCCTTCGCCGCCAAGTCCGTCAGCCAGCGCTCGATGCAGACCATCCGGGTAGACTTCCCTTACTTCATCGTGAATTTTCTCATGGACAAATTCATTCCAAATGGTGACGTTGATCATATTCAATTTCCCCCTAGTGTAGCTCTAAACCCACCACATATCGCCCAGCGGCTCTTCGATCAATACTTGCTGGAGATTTTGCACAGCTTTAGAGAATCCTTCTTCAACCGACATCAGACCGTCTTCGTGCTCAATACTTACTACATAATCATATCCGACCAGACGCAGGGCACTCATAATATCTGCCCAAGTCTTGTTATCATGTCCATAACCTACCGAGCGGAACTGCCAAGCCCGATCCAGCATGTTTGTATAATCTTGCATATCCGTTACACCGTGTTTGTTCACGTTTACCGGATCAATCGTTGTATCTTTCGCATGGAAGTGATGGATCGCACCTTCACGTCCCAAGATGTGAATCGCCTGCACTGGATCGATGCCTTGCCACCACATGTGACTTGGATCCAAGTTCGCACCGATGACTTCACCCGCTGCTTCACGCAGTCTCAGCAAGGTTGCAGGTGTATGAACCGAGAATCCACCGTGCAGCTCCAGTCCAACTTTTACATTACGGTCTGCTGCAAATTTACCCCACTCTGTCCAATAAGGGATAACTTTGTTCTCCCACTGCCACTTCAGGATCTCCTGAAAGTCATTCGGCCATGGTGCAACAGGCCAGTTCGGATATTTGGCATCCTCATGGTCTCCCGGACAACCGGAGAATGTATTCACTACAGGCACTTCCAGCTTCTCAGCCAGTTCTACCGTTTTGACAAAATCATCATGGAATCCTTTAGCAATATCCTTTTGCGGATGCAACGGGTTACCGTGACAGCTGAGTGCGCTGATCGTCAAACCACGTGATTCCACTGCATTTTTGAAGTTTTTCAGTGCTGTAGGATTGCTTAACAATTCATCCGGCTTACAGTGTGCATTGCCTGGATGTCCTCCTGTTCCGATCTCTACTGCTTTTAATCCCTTGGATGCTACATAATCAAGAGCATCCTCCAATTTACGTCCTCCGAATAGTACCAAAAATACGCCGAGTTTCAAGTGCGATTCCTCCCTGGATTAGATATCGTATGATTGCTGAATTCATGAATATTGAACTGTATACCATTACCGTTCAGATCACATGCCTGTTTGATTAGTGTGGAAAATCGAAAGTGTTTCTATCCTGAAATTGAACGTAAGAATACTGGTTATTCTCCTCCACTCGGAAAGAACATCAAGCTTCAAACACTTGGTACTCCATTCTAGTGCGATTCCACGGTTTCAATCTCAGTTTGAACTGTGCGAGTTACTGCAAAAGAGTCATAGCTGCTCTCCAGATGGATGTGCTTGCCCTCAAGTGAAGAACGCTGGAATGAATGCATAGCTTCCAGTACGTGATAAGCAAGCTTGCCACTGGCTTTGTGTTCGCGTCCGGCACGAATGGATTCAACCATTTCGGTTACGCCGATGCCTCGTTCGTTTTGCCCACTTTCGAAGACTGGTTTGACCGTATCCCAAGTGTCTTGACCGTATCTGCGAACCTTCACTTCCCCGTTAAAATAATTGGGGTCCGGTACACTAAGCGTACCTTCTGTACCATAGATTTCAATACGTGGCAGATCCGAAGCTCCGCGAATATCGAAACTGGTAATCATGGTTGCAATAGCACCTTCCGCAAAATCAATGGTTCCTGCCAAGTGGGTAGGCGTCTCTACTTGCAGCGCCGCACCTTCCTTCGGTCCGGAGCCAATCTTGCGATCCGCAATCTGTATTCCAGCCGAGGCACTGATTCTGCGTATTGGTCCAAGCAGCGTAATCAGCGCGGTCAAGTAGTAAGGTCCCATATCAAACATCGGTCCACCACCTGCGACATAAAAGAATTCCGGATTAGGATGCCAAGCTTCTGGTCCTCCGCCCATGAAGAATGAAGTCGCTGCAATCGGCTTGCCAATCAGTCCATCCTCAATGGCTTTACGAGCGGTCTGAATTCCTGAGCCAAGGAAAGTATCTGGTGCAGAACCAACATACAATCCTTTTTCCTCAGCCAGCTCAACAACCTTGCGACCATCCTCAAGAGAAATCGCCAGCGGCTTCTCGGCATACACATGTTTGCCTGCTTCGAGTGCAGCCAGATCAGTCATGGCATGACTGCCTGGAACCGTAAGATTCAACACAAGTTCAATTTCGTTATTTTGCAGCAACTCATCTACATTGTAAACGTTTGCGATATTAAATTCATCTGCCCGTTCCTGAGCGCGCTCACGAATCAAATCCGCAACAGCCACGACTTCAATGACCGGGTTGTTTTTGAGATTTTCCAGGTAGATGGCGCTGATGTTACCGCACCCGATGATGCCTGCTTTCATTTTCTTCACTGTGACGTTCATCTCCTTACGCATGGTGAAAATCCGCGGTTGAATGGTTGAGAACCATATGTTTTGTTGGATGTTTCCTGTTCCTTAAATCTAATACTATGGTATTCCGTTTCAGCTTCAATTAAAATGAATAATATGATTGAAACATGAACTATCTGGTCATAATTTTCAAATTGCAAGGAGTATGCCCATGTCGACAGATCAATCCTGCCAAGTTCTTACAGCAGGCTTCTCATTTCATCGTAAACCTTATGCTATGGTGCAGCCTGAAGGGGTGAAGAACTACCTTTTAAGACTGCAAACAGACGGACGTTGCCGTGCACGTATTGACGGGAACATGTCCCTGGTAGATGCGGGCGATTTGCTTCTTTTTGATCCTGACGAGCCCTATGAGCTTAGAATAGACAATGAAATTAATCCGATGGGAGAACGGCTGGTGGAGAGTGGAGACTATCACATCTTCTTCAATGGTTCCTGGGTAGATGAGTGGTGGAAACGTCACAAACGACCGACCCGAATCAAAGTCGAACTGACGGAAAGTCTGCTAGTCCTGTTTCGACAACTTGTGCTGGAACAGCGCCGCATCTCCAATCCTTACCCTGAAATTTCAAGTTATTATATGCGAATCTTATGTCTCGAAGTGGATCGTCTGCTCTCGGAGCATCCGACGGTAACCAACACCAATTATGTGGCTTATGAGATCAAGAACTACATTGAAGAAAACGCTTCCTCTTTGTTCAAGTTGGATGATGTGGCAACACATATTGGCATCAGTGTCTCAAGGGGTGTTCATCTCTTTAAAGAAGCGTTTGGCAAAAGCATCATGCAATATACGCTCGACGTACGACTGAACATGGCCAGGGAACGGATTATTTTCAGTCCAATGACCCTAGAGCAAGTATCTGAGTCTTCCGGCTTTAACAGCTATACCTATTTCCATCGGGTATTCCGTTCCCGGTTCGGCATGTCCCCGAAGGAATTCCGCGTTATTCACCGGGAACAGATGTAATCATATTAGTATACGTAAGTTGAACTTATTTGCGCGCGGCTATAGCCTCGGATACAACCATCGCCAAATCCTCATTACCAAACATGGACAGCACACCAAGTACTGTATCATCCGGTATCTCACCGGCTTCCTCCTTGGATACAATCAGCTTCTGCACCTGCTGCAAACGCTCGTTGCTTTGCTGATTCGGGTAGGCTTGCCGGTACATCTCTTCCGGGTCCAATCCATGATTGACACACCACTGGGCAAATACCAGAATCATCATCTCTTCTTCTTGTTTATACGTTTCAATGACGGCTTCCTCGATCTGTTTACTTCGTTCCTTTTCATATTCATCCATAACGTGTATTCCCCCACATGTGTATTCTTGCAACTATTTGCGAATCAATTGTTCAGCCAATTCGTGGCTGTCCATGACATGACTTGCACTGATCAGGCAATCATCCGGTGTATCCAGACTCGCCAGAAAATGATCGACGGCTCCGCTAAAACCTCTGCGTGCTAACACGGTATCCCAGCTCCCGAAGGTTTCTTTGGTTTCCAGACTCCCCTGTTCCAAGTAGCTGATCGTGTCCATGTTCACGACTTCGACAGATCGCCCACCACCATGCAGTTCCACTTTCTCCAGATCTGCCCCAGCTTCACGAACCATATCGAATCGACCGTAGGCTGTTCTGCCCAGCTTGGCCGTTCCGGTCGCATGCAGCAGTCTGTCCATATCATTCTTCCGAATCCATTGATGGAGCAGCTCCACATTGTGATCCGAGTACCACAGCATTAGATCCAGCATATGGATGAGATCATCGTAAATGGTTTCTGCCGCAGGACGATCCTGGATACTTGTGCGATGTTTGGTCACTGTGAGGGACTCGAAACCTTTTCCGCCCTGCATCCACTCTTTCGCTTTTTGGTACATCGGTGCGAATCTGCGGTTGAAGCCCACTGCCAGTAACAGACCTTGTGCCTCGGCAAAAGCCGTCATCTCTTCCGACTCCCGAAGCGTATAGGATAATGGCTTATCTACATAAACGGCCAATCCCTGTTCAAGACATTGCATAACAATGTCAAAGTGCGCTTCCGTTGCTGTATGTACAAACACCGCATCCAGATCCCAGGACAACAATTCTTTCAGATCCGTGGTTCCCCTTTCTAATCTATACGCCTCCTGAATGGCCTTGACCGGCTCCGGAGATCGGTTCATAATCCCCACAATCTCCACGTTCGGATGAGCGGTCAACAATGGCAAATATACTTTACGTGCAATACCCCCGAGGCCGATAATTGCAATTCGTTTACGTTTGGTTGTTTCCATGATGATCATTCCACCTTCAGTTCGGTTCTATATTTCCACGTCCTATAGTGTAACCCTTCGGACAGCAACTTGCCAGTGATTGCAGCAGTTCGGCACGAATTGTTCAGACAATGGGCGAACGTGATAAACTTAAGAGGAACAGCAGTACAGATCGGGACACGACTAGACCTGCCTGATCTGAAAGGAGCGTTTGGAATTTTGCGAAAATGGTTATGGCTCCTGTTATATGTTTTACTTGCAGGAGTCACGTTTATTTACAGATATGAACTGCTGGCCTGGACCGATCTCCATCAGTCCATCCCGCTTTTACTCGCCATGGCAACATTGTTTGCTCTTGTGCCTGTAATTCCTTATAAGTTTGTTATTATTGCCTTTGGTTACAGTTACGGTACCACCACAGCAGCCTGGATATGCTGGCTCGGCACAACACTTGCTGCCATACTCGTCTATGGCGGAGCAAGAACTATCTTCAGGCATCAGGCGAGATCGTACCTCGAACGCATTCGGGGTTTGAACCGTTTCACAACGTGGATGGAAGCACATCCGTTCATGGGAGTCATGTCGATGCGGTTGCTTCCGGTCGTGCCTCAGATGGCTGTTAATATCTACGCAGGTATAACGTATACGCCATTCTGGGTCTTCATGGTCGCTACGGCCATTGGCAAAATGCCAGCGATTTTTGTTTTTGCCTATGCAGGTGCACAGGCTGAAAGCTCCATCTGGCTGAGCCTGGGAATCCTTGCCGGATATCTGGTGCTCATGGCCATTGTATTGCTCTTATTTCGCTTTCGCTCACGCAACAAAGTCTGAATACGGATCTCAAAAGCTATTCAGATCCAGCTTGTTTTCAATGCGGCTTGGTTGGCTAGCCAATTCAGGATATAATAGAAGAGCAAGCCAATTGCTTGTGTTAGGCTTCAATAAAAACAGTAGATTGCTGGAGCTCGAACACGAGCGCTAAATCTTCATCAGAAATGGAGTGACTATAGCATGGAACAACATTCAAGTGAGTTAGCAACTTTTGCAGGCGGATGCTTCTGGTGTATGGTATCCCCCTTTGAAGAACTGCCCGGTATTCATAAGATCGTATCGGGTTATACAGGAGGACATACCGAGAATCCAACATATGAAGAGGTCTGTTCGGAGACAACGGGCCATGTAGAGGCTGTGCAAATTACGTTCGACCCTGCCATCTTCCCTTATAAGAAACTGGTTGAACTATTCTGGCAGCAGATTGATCCTACGGATACAGGCGGACAATTCCATGACCGTGGATCTTCATATCAGACCGCCATCTTCTATCATAGCGAAGAGCAACGACAGATTGCGGAAGCTTCCAAAGCGGAGCTGGGACAAAGTGGCCGTTTTGACAAACCGATCTTCACACCCATTTTGCCAGCAAAACCGTTCTATGAAGCGGAAGAACATCACCAAAATTATCACCGGAAGAACCCTGCCCATTACAAACGCTACAGCAAAGGTTCTGGGCGCGTAGATTTCATCGAACGCAACTGGTCTGGCAACGTGGACAAAGACGGGCTGAAAGAGCGTCTGACGCCGCTTCAATACGAAGTTACTCAGAACAGCGCAACAGAGCCTGCATTCCATAACGAATTCTGGGATCACCACGGTGACGGAATCTATGTGGACATCGTATCGGGCGAGCCATTGTTCAGTTCTACTGACAAATACGATTCCGGCTGCGGCTGGCCGAGCTTCACACGTCCATTGCGTGACTACAACGTGAAGGAAAAAACCGATCTCAGCCACTTCATGATTCGTACCGAAGTGAGAAGTCGTGAGGGCGATTCCCATCTGGGCCACCTGTTCAACGATGGTCCTGCCGAGGCAGGTGGAATGCGTTATTGCATCAACTCTGCGGCACTTCGTTTTGTACCCAAAGAAGACATGGAAAAAGAAGGATACGGTGAGTACGCCGTCCTTTTCCAATAAAATACGATCTAACACCAGAGTAGCGGGTAATCCCGCTGCTCTTTTTATATGAGCATTTTGCATAATTCGATTCTACTCGCTCCCGGGTACAAGATATAGACGAATAGAACCATTTCGATCTATATCTTGCTGATTGAAAGTCATTCTTTGGATTTATGCAAAATGCTCATATACATTCCTTTCCTAAATAAACATGTAGAGTCCCCATAGTCAAAGACTCACAATACAGGGACCCTACATGATCATGGTTTTTGTTATTTATCGGGATGGAGTTAAGATGCATAATGCTGCAACTTCCTCAACCGATTAGCTTACGCTCTCATCATACATACTCGCTCAGTACACGGGCGATCTGCTCCGTGATCCGATTATACTGCTGATGAATGAAGAAGTGGTCACCCGGATAGACACTTAGCGTACAACTCCCCTTCGTTACTTGGTTCCATGCATGCATGTGTTCCATGGGAATCAAGTCATCAGCCCCCGCAAGAACGGTTATATCTGTATTTAACGGCTCTCTTGACCCTGCCCACTGGTAGTTCTCAACGATCTGCAGATCTGATCTGAGCAGGGGAACGAAGATCTCCGCTAATTCTTTATTCTCAAATACTTCTGGTGACATGCCGCCAAGTTGAAGCATTTCCTGTATAAACTTATCGTGAGGCAATGCATGTATCGCTTTTTTATGATTGGTTATATGTGGAGCCTTTCTCGCAGCCACAAAAAGATGCGCTGGATCTCTGCCCTGTTTATCCTTGATGTAATGAGCCAGTTCATAAGCAATAAGGCTTCCCATGCTATATCCAAATAGAACAATCTTCTCCTCGAACAAGTGGGACGGAATAGATAAATAGGCATCCTCAACAGCCTGTTCCATGGATGTGTACAGAGGTTCGTTCATTCTTCGACCTCTTCCGGACAATTCAACCAGATGTAACTGAATATGAGAAGGAAGGTTATTACGCCAGCGATAATACACCATGGATGAACCCCCAGCATAAGGAAAGCAGATGAGATGTATGCAATTCATGAACTTCCTCCAATTTCCTAGTCTACGGCCTGATGAGCAACTTCCGGATTCAATGTGTTCACGGGAGCAGTCTGCTCATTGCGAAATTGAATTCTCATACCTGGAAGGATACTCAAGACCATCACGGTAACCGAGATGATATAGACGATAACTAAGGATGTGTTATTCATGAGTACACCTGCCATGGAAGATCCGATAAGCATGGCCCCCATGAATAGCGGGGTGATGGTACCATTTACTCTCCCGATCAAGTGCTCATCAATCTGGGTAACTAAGTACGTGGAGATAATGACGTTGATAAAAGCCAGACTGATGGAGCTCAGGAAACTTATGACAAGAGTCAACCAGAACCAACTGGATAATACTTCACCCATCGTGGTTACAGCCAGACACAGCACCCCTACCATTAGAGTCAACGTTTGATTCAACTTGCCACTCAAAGCAGCAGCGATTCCCCCACCGATCAGCAGACCTAATCCAGATACACCAGACAGGAACTGTAATGACGTCTGCTCAAGTCCCAAACGTTCAGTGATCAGAAATATTTCGAGTGGGCTGATAAGACCTGAAGAGAGTCCCACACAGACGAATACCAAACTAAGCATTTTTAATGAACGGGATTGCCCGACATATTGCCATCCCTCCTTGATATCCGCCAGTAATGAAGTGTCCGTTTCCCGCTGGGCGGAATCTTTCGGCAAAAAAGTAAGAAGAATAGCGGAGGCCATGAACAGAATAAGTAATGCATACATCGAGGTTTGAATCCCCATAACGGTATATATAAAAGTTCCGACGATAGGCCCGAGAATCAAGAAAAGAGATTGACCACTCTGTGTAATGGCAATTGCAGACTGCACATGCTCTTCCTCTACATTTCGCTTCACAATTTTCACGGATGATGGCTGTGAAAACTGACTAACGATAGAGGACACAAAAGTGGCAACATATAAAATCTGCCAATAACCAGAAGACAAGATGGCAATAATCATTACAATGGATAATGCACTGAGCATGTCGCCCAGTATCATTGTACGTTTGGGATTCCAGCGATCAGCAAGTGCACCGCCAATGATGGAGAAAACGAAAATCGGAGCGTACTCAAGGACCGTTATAAGCGAGACCGCTATGGGATTGCCCTGGGTTTGATCCATCACATAGTAAAGGATCGCCATATTCCGTATCCATATAGCCAGATTTTGCAGTAGATCAGACCCCGTGACGATAAGAAAAGCTTTGTTCCTGAACAATGTGCTCATTCTCCATCTCCCTTTAAACCGACTGTCCGGTTTGTTAATTTTCAAAAGAAAAACTGATTATACATCAGCTTTTCATTGTTGAAGTTGTTGGATGCCCACTAACATGCTGGCAATACCTTTTTTGTAGAGTCGTCTGATATCGGTCAGATCCTTCTCATAATAAAGTGTGCTTAATCCGTTAAAAAGACCGTTAATAATGTGCATTAAGTCCTGTGGGTCTTCCGGTTTCAGTTCGCCATCCTCAATCCCTTTCGAGATGATCCGCTCATAAGTCATATAAGGAATTCGGATCAGGGAAAGCATCTCATCCAGCATCTCTTGACTGACCACCTGACCCGAGACAAACTCGTTAATCGAATGATTGAGCGGATTCGCCAAATCGTCAACATAATGATCCGCAAGACCATACAGTTTATCTACGGACGTCTCGTACTGATGTTCCTTTTCCAGCCATGAATCCATCCACTCTTCGTTATTGAGTTTGATGAGATACATGAAGAGTTCTTCCTTACTTTTGAAATGATAATATATACTGCCTTTACTTCGATTATTGATTGTACATATGTCCTCCATGGAGGTTGCACTATATCCCTTTTGGGCAAATAACTCTTTGGTATTACGAGCAATATCCATCTTGATCTGAGCAACATCTTTTCTCCGTTTGACTTCGATTGAAGACCCCTCCATCAAAAGACTGACCATTCAGTCTAATAGTATCACATCCAAATTTTTCCGTCAATGCACTTTATGTATGTACCCTCTTACATATCTCATATTTTCCTGAGATTTGCAAGAGGGTACATTATGAAAACTTAAATTATTATTTATTATTTATTTTTATCTTCATCTTCTTCTTTGAAAGCGTCACTTAATTCCTGTCTAATCGTCTCAGGCAGTTTCTCTGTTTCTTCCACCAATTCATTGATCTCTTCGGGTACTTCCTCGTCCCTTACAACTCCGAATTTGAAAAATTTGCTCATGTTTTTCTCCTCCTATGAATGGTTTATATTAGTGTATCACAGAATCTTTCCAATAGTTCATTTGATTCAGATGATCAATAAGAATATGAGGTTTCTCCACAATATGTTCGAATAACCTCAGATACTGATTTGTAAACTGTTCCATCTCCTCCCGAGTGAAACTTGCCACCCGATAATCAAAGTGGATACTGAAATCTTCTCCAATTTTCTGAGCTGTAACATAGATCTCATACTCACTGAACTTCCATTCATACTTGAATGGAGTAATCTGAATATCAGAAATTTCTACAGAGCGCTGAGCAAAATTGTTGAGGTTAAACATGGTATCAAACAGCAAATCCCCATCGGGTGCAGAAGAGAAACCTGCATCTTCCATCATTCTTTCATATGGATAATCCTGATGATCAAATGCATCTATTTGGTTAGCCTGGAGCTTAAGAAGATATTGGTGATACGTATCGCCTGTTGATATAATATTTCGCAAGGGAATTGAATTAATAAACAAACCAACCGTGTCCTGCAATTCAGGTCTTCTTCTGCCAAATGCATACGTTCCTACAATCAGGTCCGTTCTCTCCGTCTTCTGATGCAACGTAAGCAAATATACCGAAAATAAAATAGCGTAGTCCGTTAAGCTTGAATCATGGAGCTTTTCTCTAAGTTGTACGAGATGGCTTGCAGGTAGCTTCACAACTATCTGATCTCCCACATAAGAAGTGATGTCCTTGTCACTTACACGTTCGCTACTTACCGTAAAGGGTTGGTAGCCGCGAAGTACTTCCTTCCAGAAGATTTGGGATTCTGCGTATTCTCCCCGATCAAGCCTGTCTTTTTGCCAAACGGCATAATCTTTATATTGTAACTGAACAAGCGGAAGCGTTATCCCCTGATAGAGCTGAATCAATTCGTTCATCAGAATGCCTACGGATGTACCATCCGATATGGCGTGATGCATGTCCATCAGAAGTACGTGATCCTCTTCTCCCATATGGAGCAGCTTCGCACGAAGAAGTGGTGGCCGTGCTGTATTGAACGGTTGAATAAAAGATTCCATGATACGTATTCTGTCTGACTCTGACTCAACGTTCTCTTGAATCAGGTCAAAAGGAGTCCTTTGGTGAATACACTGAACCACTTGTCCTCCCTCGTTGTGCAATGAGGTACGCAGAGCTTCATGGCGTTCAATTAGAGCCCTAAAACTATTCTCCAGCCGCTTCGCCTGAAGTCTTCCCTTGATATGAAATGCCATTGGCATATTCCAATGATTATTGTCCTCGCTTGCTTCGTAACCGTAAGCTTGATAAGGCGTTGCAGGATAAGTGCTCTGTTCAAGTGCAGGAAGAATAGGCTCATATTCATCATGATAAAGGGCTGTTCCTTGCTGCTTGATGTAAGCGGCCAACAACTTTATCGTCGGATACTTAAATACATCATGCAGATCTATCCGGATATGAAGCTGCTCCTGGATAAGTGTATTTAACATCATGGCTTTCAGTGAATGTCCACCGTGTTCAAAGAAATGATCCTCTGTACCTGCACGTTCAATGCCAAGTACCTGTGCCCAGATTATTGCCAAATCCTGTTCAAGCGTATTTTGGGGGGCACAATAGCCGTTCATCAGTTGATTGACTGGCTCTGGCAGGGCTTTTCGGTCTATTTTCCCATTGGAGTTGCGCGGCAGATTATTCAGAAACTCAAATCTAGACGGGATCATATACTGTGGAAGCATTGAACTTAACTCTTGCCTGATATGGGCCTGTTGTTCCTGTCCAGCCTGTTCTTCCCATTGCAGTACAACGTAGGCCACAAGATAAGAATGGTTTTGTTTATCCCGTTTGGGAACAACTACAGCCTCCCTCACTTCAGGTAGTGATATCAAGCGATCCTCGATTTCGGGAAGTTCAATACGATTGCCACGAATTTTGACTTGCTGATCCAGGCGATCCAAATATTCCAGATTTCCATCAGGCAACCATCTGACCAAATCACCAGTACGATAAATGATCTCTCCAGGTGTTATAAAACTTTTAATGAATCGTTCTGATGTCTGCGCAGGCTGATTGAGATATCCCAAGGCCAGGCCATCCCCACCAACATAGAGTTCCCCTGGAACACCAATCGGCTGTCTTTGTCCCCAACGGTTAAGCACGTAGACTTTGGTATTGTGAACCGGACGCCCAATAGGTACATTCCTTCTATCTCTCAGCGTTTCATCCACAGTATAGGTTGCAGCAAAAACGGTCGTCTCTGTAGGTCCGTATCCGTTAGCCAATCGGTGTGGTCCCAGATAATCCAGAGCCTTTAGAACATGACTTCGGGAGGCTGCTTCGCCGCCAAAAAACAGTTTGCGAACATGTATCAGACTGGTCACATCATAATCCACAAGGGTATTGAACAGTGTAGCTGTCATAAAAGCAGAGGAAATCCGCTCTTCTTTCAGCGTTCTGGCAAGTTCAGCTGTGTGTACAACGTTCTCCCTGGGAATCAGCACCAGAACAGCCCCATTAAGCAATGCGCCAAATATTTCATAGGTTGATCCATCGAATGCATAGTTGGACAACTGCAAAACCCGATCTTCCGGCCCCATATCCATGAAACCATTATTCACACTTGTTCTCATGATATTCCGATGCGTAGTGACGACTCCTTTGGGTGCACCCGTCGATCCAGATGTGTACATGACATAGGCAGGTGAATCAGCCGTCCATGTGTGAACCCGATCAGATACAACCTCCTCCTTGGCCACTTCATCCCATAAGCGTTCGTCTAGCAATATCGTTTGACCCTGAAAATCAGGTACGCCCAGATTAATTTCAAAGATTAATAGTTGGGCTTGGCTATCTCTCAGCATGTAGGCTAACCGATCTTCCGGGAATGTCGGATCAAGCGGTACATATGCGGCTCCCACCTTCAAAATCCCCATAATGGATACGATCATGCCTATGGAGCGATTAGCCAGTAATCCTACCACTCCACCCGAGGCGATTCCCTTCAGTCGGAGTATCTCTGCAAGCTGATTGGCCCTTATCTCCAACTCTCCATAGGTTATCTCCTCCGTACCCATCACAACGGATGGACGATCCCCATATTGCAGCACTTGCTTTTCAAACCTTTGTGATATCGTTTCTTCCCTCGGGTAATCTACGATCTCTCCTTCGAGACTTGCCAGGTGCAGCCTTTCCTCCGGAGTACACATCTCAATCTTCATGATTTGCTCATAAGGGCGAATCACCATTTGTTGCAAAATATGTTCATAATGATGCATCATGCGCTCAATCGTTTCCGAAGAGAACAGATTTTCATTATATTCAACGGTTAGGCTCAGGCCTCCATCGTGCTCAACACTTCCCCATGTCATATCGAACTTGGGCTCACTCGATCCAGAAGGTATCTGACGTATGGAGATCGAACTCGCTTCAGGTGATGAGTGCTCCATGTTCTGCAACACAAACATCGTATCAAATAGCGGATGGCGGTTCAGTTCTCTGGGCAATGCCAACTGTTCAATTAACTCCTCAAGAGCATACATCCCATGTTCGTAGCCCTGCAGCAACAGGTTGTGAACCTGTTGAATGTATCTCTGTACTTCGATCTCTCCCTCGGGTCTCAATCTCAATGCCAACGTATTCACGAACATGCCAACCACGGATGCAGTATCTGCATGTTCCCGCCCGGCTGTAGGTACACCGATGACGATATCCTCCTGTCCGGCATATTTGGACAATAGGATGGAATAGCCCGCCATCATTACCGTATACAACGTTGTTTTATTCTCTTCTGCCTGCATCTGCAGCTGCTCAGTCAGCTCTGCTCCAAGCTGCATCTCTACTCGTGCCCCAGTAGCTCTATCCGTTCTGCCATAGGCATTGTCATAAGGAAGATTCAGCACCGAGAGTTCACCTTGGAATTGATTCAGCCAGTATTCCCCACTGCTTCGATAGCTTTCCGCGTTCTTCTGTTCCTGTTCCCAGACAGCATACTCCTTGTACTGAACAGGAAGCGGCTCAAACTTTTGTTGTTCATACAACTGAAACAGTTCACTGAAGATAATACTGGTCGATGTACCATCAGAAACAATATGGTGAGTATCCACAACCAAAATATGCGTATTTGCTGAAGTACTTAACAAGCCTGCACGAATAAGCGATTTGTGATCTCTCAGATTGAAGGGGCGAATGAACGAATGAACAGCCAATATACGCTCCATCCTCCACTCCAAGTCTGCTGCAGGCCATATGCGTTGTCTGAGATCCCCTTGAACAAGTTCAAAAGACGTACGCAAAGATTCATGTCTATGGATCAGGGAGATGAAAGCTTCCTCGAGTCGCTCAGCAGAGAGTTCACCTTCAATTTCAAATATCATTGGCATATTGTAACTGGTACTCTGCTGATCCATATGTTGAAGGAAAAATAGTCTCTTCTGAGCCGACGAAGCAGGGTAGGTATCTTGAACCGTCACTGGTTGCAACGATGCATAACGATGGGTCCCTCTAGCTTTTTGAATAAACTTGGACTGATCCAGCACGGAAGTGTAGGTAAACACATCCTGTACCGTCAACTTTACATCAAAAGCTTTATGGATCTGGGCAATAAGAGACATAGCCTTAAGAGAATGCCCTCCAAGTTCAAAGAAATGGTCGTGAATGCCCACTCTTGATAACCCCAGAACATTGGTCCAAATTTCGGCCAGTTCAGCTTCGAGTGGATTGGTTGGTGCAACATAACTCTCGGTTACCAGGGGTTGTGGCTTCGGAAGCATTCTCTTATCCACTTTGCCATTACTGGTGAGCGGAAAAGAGTCAAGCAACGTGTAAGTTGAAGGCACCATATAATCTGGAAGATCTTGAAGCAACTGTTCCCGAATAATACTCGCCAGCCTAGGCTCAGATGTCGAATGAGGAACGATATATGCTGAGAGAAAGGAGTGTCCTTGCTCATCCCGTCCAGATGTTACCATCGCCTCTTTAACTTCCGGCAATACAAGAAGCCTGCCTTCGACCTCTGTCAGCTCCACTCGATTGCCACGAATTTTGACCTGCTGATCCAAACGATCCAGGAATTCCAAGTTTCCATCAGGTAACCACTTCACCAAATCTCCTGTACGATAGAGTCTTGTTCCTGACTTCAGCGGATTCTTACCAAATCGCTCTTCCGTCAATACTGGTTGATTCAAATAACCCTGTGCCAGTCCTTCTCCCCCGATATAGAGTTCTCCGGGTACCCCAATTGGCTGTCTCTTTCCCCACGAATTAAGCACATATACCTGTGTATTGTGAACTGGGCAGCCTATTGGCACATTGCTTCTATCGCGCATACTCTCGTCCACAGAGAATGTTGTTGCAAAAACAGTCGTTTCCGTTGGGCCGTAACAATTAATAATGCGATGGGGACCAAGATAATCCAGTGCTTTCAGGACATGTTTTCTGGAACCGGGCTCCCCACCAAAAAACAGTCTTCGCACATGTTTCAGACAACTCAAGTCGAAGTCTACCAGCGTATTAAACAGTGCCGTCGTCATGAAGACAGTTGTAATTCGCTGTTCATCCAATGTACGGGCCAGTTCTGTAATATGCAGCATGTCCTCTCTGGAAATCAAGATAAGCGCGGAACCATTCAGCAAAGCTCCGAAAATGTCATATGTCGATCCGTCAAAAGCATAATTGGACAATTGCAGCACCCGATCCGTAGGCATCATGTCAATGAACCCATTCCGGATACTGGTCTTCATAATGTTACGATGTGTAGTCACGACTCCTTTGGGCTTCCCGGTCGAACCCGATGTATACATCACATAAGCTGCATGATCCGGTTGGGACTTTTGATCCCACTCGAACTCTTCGTTAAAAGGTCCGCTCCAGCACTGTTCATTTAACACCATCGTTTTCCCAGAGAATCCGTGAACAGCTCGACCTTGTTCAGCAATGAGCAATTGTGCCTGGCTATCTTCAAGCATGAAGGCCATGCGCTCTTGTGGAAAGCCCGGATCAAGTGGAACGTACGTGGCTCCGGATTTTAGAATGCCGAGAATGGACACGATCATTCCCATAGAGCGATCCGTTAACAATCCGACTCTGTCTCCCGGACGAACCCCTTCCTGTTTTAACGTTTCAGCCATCCGTATAACTTTCATACCCAGCTCACTATAGGTCATGCTCACGGAGCCCATGATCAAAGCAGGACGATCTCCGTGCTGTCTCACTTGTTTTTCAAACCGCACTGGTATTGTTTCTTCTCTTGGATATTCAACAACTTGTCCTTCATTCTTCTCAAAGTACAGGCTTTCCTCCAATGTACACAATTCAATATCGTTGAGACTCAGATTGGGATCGTTGACCATCTGTTCAAGAATGTGCGCATAATGGGAAGACACTTGTTGGATCCTGGCATGGGAAAATAAGTCGGTATTATATTCAATCGTCATGGAGATGTCTTCTTTCAACTCATGTCCAGCCCAAGTCATCTCAAACTTGGATCGCCCTGTTGTGGTCTCCATCTGATCAATATTTAGCTGATCCGCCTTTAGCTGAGCCATGTTCATGTTCTGTAGTACAAATAACGTTTCAAACAGGGGATGACGACTCGGCTCCCTGACCATTTGCAGATGATCCAGCAGCTCTTCAAGTGGGTACAGCGCATGATTGGAGCAATCCAGTACACGTTGCTTCAATGAAGCCATGTACCCTGCAACCGTAAGTTCCGGCTTGATTTCGCTGCGCAAAGGCAACGTTTTAACAAACATCCCCACCATGGAAGCCGTTTCGACATGATCTCTGCCTGCGATCGGTGTACCCACAATGATATCTTCCTGTCCGCTATATTTGGATAGCAGAATGTAATATGCGGCTAATAGCAGTACATACAAGGTTGTATCCTGGCTCGCCGCGAGATCGGTCAGGCGCTTGGCAAGAACGTCACCCAGCAGGAATGTATGCTGCGCTCCTTCATAGCGCTGTACTCGTGGACGCACATTCTCCAGAGGGAAGTCCAATATCGGCAGCTCTCCCTCATACAGTCGATGCCAATAATCACGAGCAGCACTGTAGGCTTCCGTTGATTGCTGTAGCTGCTCATAGGCAGCGTAATCTTTATACTGTTTTTGCAGAAGAGGTAGCTCTTCACCTTCATATATTCTGAATAACTCGTCGTACATAATCGCTGTTGATATCCCATCCGAAACGATATGGTGAACATCCAGCAATAATAGATGCTGCGTATCCGATTGCTTGCGGACATAAGCTCTAAACAAGCTTGGAGCTAACAAATCAAAAGGCAAAATACATGACGCCACCCATGACGCCTCGTCATGATCTATAGACCCGTATTGCGATGTGCCATTATTTACTTCTGTCATAGCAAGTTTCCAGTCCAGTTCGCCCGGCGCGTGTACCTGTTGTCTAACCTCATCGTCTTCCACTAAGAAAGAGGTTCGTAAGGACTCATGGCGCTCAATCAACTGAAGCAGAGCGTTTTCGAGTCGTTCAATATTCAGATGACCTTCGATTCGTAATACCATGGGCATATTATAACTGGTACCCATATTTTCATTTTGCTGAATGATATACAATCTTCTCTGAGCAGAAGTCACATTATAACTTGTATCCTGTTTCACAGTAGGGAGGGAGACATGCCTGTGAAGCTTGTCGTTCCCCTGGATAAGCATTGCCTGCTCCCGAATGGTAGGATGGCTGAAGATATCCTGAAGGCTTAGCTTTACATCAAACTTCTGGTGTATTTTGGCTACCATGGTCATCGCTTTAAGCGAATGTCCTCCAAGATCCAGAAATGATTCCATCATGCCCGGAAAATCCTTCCCGAGAACTTCGGACCAGATATGCTGCAACTGCTCTTCATACGGGTTCTCAGGCTGTATAACCTCCGCCGTATTCCATTTAGCCGCAGGCTCGGGAAGAGCAGAATGATCTACCTTACCATTGGATGTCATCGGTATGGTGTCCACAATAAGAATAAAAGCAGGAATCATATATTCCGGAAGTGACTGTCTCAATTCATCCTTCCACTTAGAAACCAGACCGGAGCTGTCCATCTGCTTCGTAGCAAGGTCTTCGGGCACTACATATGCACAAAGAAGGGAACCCTCGCCACGCTCCTCTTTGCGCGCAATTAACACTGCTTCATTGACGGAGGGAATTTCTTTCAATCTGGTTTCAATCTCACCGAGTTCTATCCGGTTGCCCCGAATTTTGATCTGATTGTCCATTCTTGCCAAGTACTCTAGTTGGCCATCCTCTCTCCAAACAACTAAATCTCCTGTTCGATATATCGTTTCTCCAGGGACAAATGGATCTGGAACAAAGCGTTCTTCCGTCAAACCGGGCTGGTTCAGATATCCTTTCGATACACCTTCCCCCCCGATGTACAGCTCACCAGGAACCCCTATAGGCTGGAGTTGGTTCCAGCGATTAAGCACATACAGTCGTGTATTGTGTATCGGCCTTCCGATGGGAACCCGAACATGTTGACGCAAACTGTTTTCAACCGAATATGTCGCAGCAAAAACAGTGGTTTCTGTCGGTCCGTACCCATTCACAACACGATGCTCACCCAAGTAATCCAGTGCTTTCAGTACATGTTTAATCGATGCGCTCTCTCCACCAAAGAATAGTTTCCTCACATGTTTGAAGCATGTAACGTCATAGTCGACCATCGTATTGAACAATGTCGTCGTCATAAAGGCAGACGTAATTCGTTGTTCATCCATCGTTCTGGCCAGCTCGGCAGCATCGAGTAAAGTATGTTTGGCGATTAATAGGAGTGATGCACCATTTAATAGTGCCCCAAAAATCTCATAAGTTGAACCATCGAATGCATAATTGGATACTTGAAGTACCCGATCGGCAGGGGACAGTTCACTGAAGCCATTGTGAATGGCTGTCTTAATAATATTTCGATGACTGGTCATAACCCCTTTGGGCTTACCGGTCGAGCCCGAAGTGTACATCATATACGCTGTTGCTTCCGGTGAGATTGCTGGCAACTTCCAATTGCTGAACTGTTGCTTCGTCCTTGCTGCCTCTTGAAGTATTGCATCAAGTGACAGATGATGTGTTGTACATCCAGCCATAGTTAATTCATTGGCTGTGATCAGCCAATTGGCCTTGCTGTCTTCCATAATGAAACGCTTGCGTTCTTCGGGAAAGGAAGGATCAATAGGAATATACATAGCACCTGTCTTGAGAATCCCAAAAATAGCTATGATCATTCCCAGAGAACGATCTGTCAAGAGACCTGCAACATCTCCTTGCTTCATTCCTTTTTCCATCAGTACGCGTGCAAATTGATCTGTCACTTCGTTGAATTCCCTGTATGTCAAGCTCTGATATTTATCCATGACCGCAATCTGATCAGGAGTTCGGGCAGCCTGCTCCTCAATTGCTGACGAAATACTGGATTGACGTGGGTATTCTGCCTGAGTTTCATTGCAAGCAAGCATAGCGGATTGCTCATCGTTCGTTAACAAATGAATTTCCCTCAGCCTCATGATGCGGGCATCACCCATTTGTACAAGTATGTTTTTGAAGTGATCAATCATCTTCAGAATGGTTGACTTTTTATAGATGGAGGAAGCATATTCCACTGTCCAGTTCAAGCCATGGCGATCCTCTTGGCATCCCCATGTCATATCAAATTTGGCATGATTCCAGTCCCACTCTGCTGCAGTAAATGTAGTTCCCGTCAGTTGGATTGGGTGAATATCCATATTTTGCAGTACAAAAAGGGTATCAAACAACGGATGCCGGCTAAGATCCCTTGACAGTTGAAGATGCTCAAGCAGGTCCTCCAGAGGGAACTCTCCATGCTCTTGCGCCTCAACAAAATTGGACTTCACCCGAGCTATGAATTCATCCACTGTGAGTTCACCTGGCACCTGATTACGTAGGGCCAGCGTATTGACGAACATACCCACCATAGGCTGAACATCTTCGTGATATCTTCCGGCAGTGGGTGAACCGACCACAATATCCTCTTCTCCGGTATATTTGGATAACATGATATTATAGGCAGCCAGCAAGACAACATATAGTGTGGTTTTATGCTTAGCAGCAAGACCTTTTAGGCGATCCGTGAGCTCAGATTCAAGTTGAAATGAGATCGAATGCCCTTCATAAGATCGAACGGAAGGCCTGATATAATCAGGTACAATCTCTGTACTCGGAAGTTCACCCTCGAATTGAGCACACCAGTATTTCCGATTATCCTCATATCTCTGACTTGTTCGCTCATTCTGTTCGTATACGGAGTAGTCTTTATAGTGTAGGTTTACGGGTGACAACTCTTCGCCCTCGTATAATCGGGTCAGTTCTTTATAAATGATTCCGGTAGATACACCATCAGATACGATGTGATGAATATCAATGAACAAGAGACTTCGATCGGATGTTACTTCAGCAAGGGCTGCACGGATCAACGGACCGGTTGAAAGATCAAATGGCTGTACAAATGTCTCAAGATGTAAGGCAATCATCGTTTTCTTACCATCAACAGCATCCTTGCCGCGATACATCTCCACTTGTTGTTCTTGCATTTCATAGTCGAATAGCTTCCAGTTTAATTCCGCAGGCTCCAAAATATGTTGCCGCAAGTGTTCACCAGACCAGATGAAACGCGTTCTTAGAACCTCATGCCGTTGTATAAGCTGTATGAAGGCCTTCTCAAGCTTATCCCGGTTAAGTTTCCCTTCAATCTCCAGTACCATTGGCATATTATAACTGGTCTCCAAGGGAGCAAGCTGCTGTGCAATATACACTCTTTTCTGCGATGCGGATACCGGGTACGAGTCCTGTCGTTCCGCGGCAGGAATAGCCTTATATACACTTTTGCGAGAATTTTCAATGCATACAGACATGTCCCGCAGTACTGCTGCATGGAACACTTCATGCAAAGAAAGCTTTACGTCCATCTCCTTATGTATTTTGGCTACCAGCATCATAGCTTTTAACGAGTGACCCCCAAGTTCAAAAAAGTGATCCCCGGCACCTGGTTTAATGCCCAATACATCTTCCCAGATCTGAGCCAGCTTATGTTCGGTATCTCCAGACAGTGGCTGATTTTTGGGTTGACCCATCACCTTTGGAATAGGAAGGTTTTTCCGATCGATTTTGCCATTAGAATTAAGCGGAAATGCACGAAGAATCTGGAATTCAGCAGGAATCATATATTCTGGTAAACGGTCTTTCAACGCCAACTTCCAATTCTGAATTTGCTGATTCTGCTCCACATGAGCATCTGCATATTGAACAGGGATGATATATGCACTTAAGTTGGAACTCCCCTGCGCATCCCGCCATGTCGTAACAAGAACATCTTCCACTCCGGAAAGAGCCCTCATCTTCTCCTGCACCTCTCCCAGCTCAATGCGGTGACCCCTGATTTTGACCTGATGATCCTTACGATCTATAAACTCCAAATTTCCATCAGACAGACGTTTAACCAAATCCCCAGTTTTATACATTTTCTCATTCGGAGCATATGGGTTATCCACAAAGCGTTCCAGCATCAATTCTGGAGCATTCAGGTAACTGGCCAACCCTTCACCGCCAATGTATAACTCTCCCGTCACACCAACAGGCATTGGATTACGTTTGGAGTTCATGACATAAGCAGTGGTGTTATGGATCGGTTTGCCTATGGGTACGAGATCAGGCCGCGTAATCGGATAATATGTCGCATAGACCGTCGTTTCTGTTGGCCCATACATGTGCAATAATCGTTCTGGTCCCAGGACAGCAAATGCTTTGTTTAGATGCCTGATTGAAGCTTTCTCACCGCCAAACAGGAGATGTCTTACCTTGCTGAAACAGCTCGGGTCCCAATCCACCATCGTGTTAAATAGCGCAGTTGTCATAAAAGCGACCGTAATCTCTTCCTTCGTGAACATATCGGCAAGCGAAGCTACATTCTGCATCTGTTCTTCAGTAGTCAGTACAAGCGTCGAGCCATTCAACAATGCCCCGTATATATCGAAGGTAGCCCCATCAAAAGCATAATTCGAAATTTGCAGAATCCGATCTTTGGAGTTCAGTTCCACATAACCATTATTTCGCACAGTCTTGATGATATTTTGATGAGTTGCAACCACGCCCTTAGGTTTGCCAGTTGAACCCGAAGTATAGATAATGTACGCGGCATCCCGAGGACCCGAAAGGATATCAATCTCTTGGTGGTTGTCCGAGTTGAATGAACGTTCATGCATCATCAACATATCCAAGGTTAAGATATCTCCCTCATAGCCAGGCAATTCTAATTCAGTGAAACGAAGCAGGGATCGTGCACCACTATCGTGAAGCATATGGGTCAATCTTTCGGCGGGAAATGTGGGATCAAGTGGAATATAGGCAGCGCCAGCCCGAATTATAGCCAACATGCCTGCGATCATCTCCATGGATTTCCGGGCAACCAGACCTACCTTGTCTCCTGGCTTTATGCCATGCCACTGTATCGCTTTGGCCCAATCTTCAACCAGAGCATGGAGTTCTACATAAGTCCATGTCTGATGAGCGAATTGAATCGCTGGATGATCAGGATATAACTCTACCTGTCGAATAAATAATTCTGAAATGGACTGGTCCCTCGGATAGTCTGCTATGGTCTCGTTCCCTTTCGCCAGCATATGGTTTTCTTCCGGGGTCAGGATACGAATATCTGAAACACTTATCTCGGGTTCTCGGGCGATTAATAGGCAGGCTTGCTTCAGGTGAACAAACAACCGCTCGATAAAAGGACCCGAATATACTTGCTCGTTGTAATTGATCTTGACCCGAATCTCCTCACCTGGACCTATGGAAATGTTCAGATCATAATTGGTATGTTCATAGGCTTCAATGGAAGTAATATCAAATCCCAGTTCAGACTGTTTGGTATCAAACATGCTGGCACTGGACGGGTAGTTCTCATACACCATAATATGATTAAACAGCTGACCATTCTGGCCTGCTTCTGCCTGCACTTCAGCGAGAGACAGATAGCTGAACTCCTCGGACAGAATGGCATTTTGGTGTGTCTCTTTTAGTAATTGGGCAAATGACTGTTTCTCATCCGACGTTATTCTTACAGGTACAGCGTTAATGAACAAACCTACAATTTTCTCCACATTCGGTATGGCAGCCGACCTTCCAGACACTACGGTTCCAAAAACCACATCGTCAGAATTACTGTAATATTGAAGCACGACTCCCCATAACGTCTGAAAAAGACTGCTCATTGTGACCTGATATTTACGGCTAACATCCATTAATTGCTCTGTCAGCACCTTACCCAAATTAAACGTAATCTCTTGAATCGACGGTGGTTCGGCTGAATCCGAAGCTATTTCCGCAGGGAAGTCTGCTCCGATCTCATAACCAGAGAGATATTTCTTCCAATAGGTTCTGGCTTCCGTCTCCTGCTGTTCACCCAACCATTTAATATATCTTTTATAGGGAATAACACGATCAAGTTGTGCAGGTGTTCCGTGAATCTCCTGTTTGTAGAGGGAGAACCACTCCTGAAAAATGATACCCAGGCACCATCCATCAATCAGAATATGATGATTGCTCCAGATCAGCGTATATGCCGCCGGGCCGGTATGAATGATTTGCAGGCGTAGCAGGAGATCTTTGGACAAGTCAAAAGGTCGCTGGCGGTCTTCTTCTGCCATCTGCCGGATCATCTTCCGTTGCTCGACTGGATCAGACTCAGTCAAGTGATAGGATTCTACTTTTATTTTTCTGTTACGTAACACGATTTGTCGTGGTTTGTTAATCTTGTCGTGAATAAAGATCGTCCGAAGCGTATCATATCTCTCGATAACTTTGTTCATGGAGCGTTCCAATGCCTTGACATCGATGAATCCTTCAATCGTAAAAATCATTTGCTCGAAATATACATCTCCCTGGTCGTAAAGCGAATGAAACAGCAGTGCTTCTTGCATTGGAGATAATGGATAAATATCAGCAATTTCCGGTTTGTTCATCATCCCTTATGTCCTCCCCTTAAATCTATAGATAGCCGAAGGAGCCCCGGAGATTCCTTTCCATTTCCAGGAATCTCCGGAAAACTCACAGCTTGCCAATGATATCCGAGATATCATCAAGTTCATCCAACGTGAGGTCTGCATCGCTAAAGTCGCTGGGTGTATACTCCTCAGCTTCACGAGTCAGGCAGTGCACTATCAATTTCTCCAGATTCAAGCCATAGCTGGCTACTTGTTCCATAGCTTCTTTCTCATCCAACCTTGAAGGATCATAACGAAGGATCAGCTGGAATTTCCCTTCATCGACAACACAGTTCCACTCTTCGAAATGGGACATTCGGTTAAGTGGACTAATCAATTCGCCCATAGGCATGGATGACATGGTAAACGACTCGCCTTGTGTATCTCCTCCAAATTGCCCCAGATAATTAAAGACAATGCCGGGATCACACGGTGACTCCTCCAAATTCAACTCGGAAGTTAGATATTTCAAGACGGAATACCCAGTTCCCTTGCCAGGAATGCCACGAAGCATTTCTTTCGTATGACGCAGCGCTTCACCAAGTTCTTCATGAGCTGTACTGAGAAGCACAGGATAGATCGTGGTAAACCAGCCTACGGTCCTTGTGGTATCCACATGGTCCAGTATGCCTTCTCTCCCGTGTCCTTCAAGATCGATAACAATGTCTTTTGCATACGTCATGGAGAGAGCCGTCAACAGGATATCCATGACTTTGGTATGATACGCACGATGAACTTCAGTCAATAGCTGGCGCGTTCTGTAAGGTTCCAGTTCCAAAGTCACTATTTTGCTTTGCTTGAGCAAACCAGGTTTATCGTGATGATCGCGAAGTTGTAGTGCTTTCTGATTTAGCTTGTGCCAGTACGCTTGTTGACGCTTCATCTCTTCAGATGTGGCTACGTTCTGAAGTTCACGACTCCAGAAGGCATAGGAATCTGTCTTCTCGGGCAACTTCACCGTCTTGTCCCCCAGGAGAATAGCCTGATACAAGCAGTGGAAATCTTCCAGCAGAATTCGCCACGATACACCGTCAATAATAAGGTGATGCATTGCAATAAGCAGATGGTCACCTTCAGGTGTCCTGAACACACCAAGCTGAATTAAGTCATGTCCCAGGTTCACCCTGGATTGAATCGCTGTCGCAAAACGTTCAAGGTGGGCATGATCCCCGTCAGCTTCCACTTCATGTATCTCCATAGGGAAATCCTTATCCTTGTCTATTGGGGAAACACGCTGTACCACACCAACCGGCTGGATATCGAATCGGATACGTAGCGCATCGTGGTGTTCACAAAGTTTATGGAACACCTCATTTACCGTGTTCGTATCCCATCCTTCTCGGTTGTATAGCATCATGGATTGATTCCAATGATTCATGTTGCTATATCCCTGTGCAAAGAACCATTGTTGAATTGGAGTGAGAGGGATGTCTCCTTCAATGATCTCTTGTTGCTCTTTCCTCGTTTCCATAGGTTCCAAAAACTCGGCACACTCCGCGATTGTCGGATACAGCATCAAATGCTTGACCTGTAGTCTGAGCTGATGACGAGTGAGTCTTGAAGCAATCTGTATGGATTTGATGGAATCCCCTCCGAGGACAAAGTAGTTGTCGTCGATTCCCACATGTTCCACACCCAGTACTTCCGACCAGACTTGGGCCAATATTTGTTCTTCTTGAGTTACAGGTGGACGATAATCCCCTTTTATGCTGTTCAGATCCGGTGCAGGGAGAGCACCTCGATCCAGCTTGCCGTTACGCGTTACCGGAAGCGTTAGAATCGGTACAAAATACGACGGCACCATGTATTCGGGCAAACTCTGCTGAACATACTTTCTGAGCTCTTGTTCTTGGAATCCTTCCGATGAAACGATATAAGCACACAGATAATGTCCTGTATTGTCCTGACGAGGAACAACGACCGCTTCCTGTACGTCAGAATGCTGTATCAGCCTTGACTCAATCTCTCCCGGTTCAATTCGGTGCCCGCGAATTTTGACCTGATGATCGATCCGTGTAAGAAATTCAATACAGCCATCAGGCATCCATCGGACTCTGTCCCCTGTCCGGTACATTCGTTCACCAGGACAGAATGGATCTTCCATGAACCTGTTCAGTGTCAGATCCGGATCTCCGACGTATCTCTCTGCTACACCCTCACCGGAAATATATAGTTCACCTGCTACACCGACAGGTAAAAGATGGCCTTGCGCATTGAGAATATAGGCTTTCGTATTATGAATGGGTCTTCCAATAGGAACCGAACCGTGACCTGCCAGATTACGTCCGACATTATATGTCGTTGCAAAAACAGTTGTTTCGGTCGGACCATACCCATTCGCGATCCGATCATCTCCCAGATATTGATGAGCTTGCATGACATGAGATTTGGAAAGTGCCTCTCCTCCGACGAATAATCGATGCACATGTTGCAGACAGGTTACATCATGATCGACCAGCGCATTAAACAGTACACTAGTTACAAAAGCAGATGTGATCCGCTGCCCCTTCATAATAGAGGAAAGCTTGTTGATATCCAGCATGTCCTCTCTACTGATCAATACAAGCGTTGCCCCGTTCAATAATGCACCGAAGATCTCATAAGTTGATCCGTCAAAGGCATAGTTGGAGAGCTGCAGCATACGATCCTGTTCATCGATATGGATAAATCCATTATTCATCGCTGTCTTAATGATATTTCGGTGTGTAGTGACCACACCTTTCGGCAATCCGGTCGATCCAGAAGTGTACATAATGTACGCTGGCATGGTCGCTTCATCCGCTAATGTCTTTGGATTCCCATCGTATTGAACAGATAATCTGTCTTTCTCTAATAGGGTTCGACTGGACTCTTCCAATGGAACCACGAACCCCTGGAACCCAGGGAGAGGTCTATCCGATGGAGCAACGAGCATACTTGCATTACAGTGTTCGAGCATGTAGATCATTCTCTCCTGTGGATAGGAAGGATCCAGCGGAACATATACACCTCCTGCTCGCAAGATTCCCAAGATCGACACAATCATGTCAATCGAACGGTCTGCCAACAAGCCGACAGCATCTCCACGGCGTAAGCCGCTCTGCTCAAGATAACTTGCAAGCTGACAAACCTTCTGGTGAAGCTCCCGATAGGTTAGCGTATCCCCATAAAAGTGCAACGCCGTATGATTGGGACGAAGCGATACTTGGCTTTCAAACAGCTGGCTAATCGTACGATCACGCGGATACTCTGCGTAAGTGTCGTTGAACTGTACCAGGATCTCCTGCTCTTCCGAGGGAGTGATCAGCTGGATCTCGTCCAATAATATGTCCGGGGAGGAGGACATTTGACTTAACACATGCTCATAATGAAGCGCCATATTTTCCATCTGAGAATGCTCGTAAAGGTCTGTCGCATATTCTATGGTCAGTTTAAGAGATTCCTTATTCTCGTGAACTACCCAAGTCATATCGAATTTAGAAGTGTTACTCGTCCAATCCAGTGGTTCAATATGCAACTCATGCAGTTCTACCGTCAGGGGTTTGGCATCCTGTAGAACAAACATGGTGTCAAATAACGGATTGCGCTCTGGATCTCTTGCGATATTCAGCTTCTCAATAAGTTCATTCAATGGGTACTCTCCATGTTCATAAGCCAGCAACGTGTCCCTGCGCACATGACCGATCCACTCGTGAATCCGGAGATCACCACACAATTCTTGTCTCAGCGCCAACGTGTTAACGAACATGCCTGCAACGGAAGAGATATCCGTATGAGTCCTTCCCGCAAATGGAATGCCCACAACAATATCTTTTTCCCCCGTGTACTTGGACAGAAGAATGTTATATGCTGCCAACATTACCATGAAGAGTGTTGCATCTGTCTGTTGTGCTAACTGTTTCACTGCGCCACTCAGCTGAGGACTCAGTTCAAACGTATGGGAAGAACCTGTGAATTGTCGCCGGCTTGGGCGACGACCCTCTGTGAGGATATCCAATACGGTGATGTCTCTCTCGTACCGCTTAAACCAGTAATCTTCACTCGTCAGGTAGGCCGCCTTGCTCTTCTGTTCACTCATCCACACGGTGTAATCCTTATATTGAACTGTCATCTCATCAAGAGGATGTCCCTGATAGAGTTGAATAAAATCCTGATATAGAATTCCGGTCGTCACTCCGTCCGAAACAATGTGATGCATGTCCAAGACCAACACATATTCTCTATCTGAAAGTTCACATAACCCTGCTCTCATAAGCGGTGCACATCCAAGATCGAAGGGCCGGACAAATGTGCCAATATACCGAGCCAGCTGTTCATCCCTCTCAAGACCAGCAAGCGTTTCAGGTTCGGCTATAAGTTCCAGTTTCCAATGCATGTCCTTCAGGTCATGAATGTGCTGTCGCAGCTCACCATCAACCATTCTGAAGGAGGTTCTTAGTGATTCATGCCGATGAATAAGTCCTTTCAGCGCAAGCTCCAGACGGATCACATCGGGTTTCCCGTTCATCCTCAGTACCATGGGCATATTGTAGCTTGTCCCGGTATCCTCGAACTGTTCCACCAGATATAATCTCTTCTGTGCCGACGACACCGGATAATCCTCTTGCTCTTTGACGCGCGGAATCCGGGTATGATTCTGCTTATCCCCTTGGTCAATCAAGGAGGCCATCTGTTGCAGCGTTGGAGCATTAAATAAATCAGGCATGCTTAATTTGATAGCCCATTTCTCCTGTACCTTCGCTATGAGAACCATTGCTTTCAATGAATGCCCACCCATTTCGAAGAAATGATCTTGCAAGCCCGCTTGTGCGAGGTCCAGAACTTCAGTCCATAATTGTGCCAGTTCCTTCTCCGTATGTGTTGAAGGAGCCACATAATTTGAAGACAGTCTGGCAAGGTCAGGTTTAGGCAGAGCTTTTCGGTCCAGCTTCCCGTTCTGTGTAAGCGGTAGGGATGAGAGCTCGATGAATACGGATGGAATCATATACTCAGGAAGTGTTTCTTTTAAGATTCTTCTCCAGTTCTCGGCTTGATGCTCGTTCTTCGTTTCATTTCGGGCAAGTACACTTGCAGGGTCAATTACAACATACGCCGCCAACATGGAATGCCCTTGGTCATCACGATGTGCGGTAACTACAGTTTCGTTGACCTCTTTCAGAGCAAGGATGTGATCCTCGATCTCTGCCAGCTCAATCCGATTTCCACGGATTTTCACTTGCTGATCCAATCTACCCAAATATTCAATGGTCCCATCCTTTAACCATCTTACGAGGTCTCCTGTACGATAGACTCTATCTTCCCCTTCCATGTGCCAGGCTAGAAATCTCTCTTCCGTCAGCTCCGGCTGTCCCAAATATCCGTCAGCCAGACCCTCGCCTCCGATGTACAACTCTCCAGGAACTCCCACAGGTTGGGGCTTGCCCCATGTATTCAATACATAAAGCCTTGTATTATGAATGGCTCGGCCAATGGGAACACGCCCGGTTTCCCTTACTCTCTCATCAATGGAATACGTTGCTGCAAATACGGTTGTCTCCGTCGGGCCATAACCATTTACAATCCGATGTTCTCCCAGCACATCCAATGCTTTAATTACATGATTCACCGAGGCAGCTTCGCCGCCAATAAACAGTTTCCTCATACCACGCAGACTGTGTACGTCATAATCAACTACCGTATTGAACAGGGAGGTTGTCATGAAAAGACTCGTGATCCTCTCTTGTCTCAATGTGCGTGTAAGATACGACACATCATGAACATGTTGATTGGGCATAAGCACGAGCGTTGCTCCATTAAGAAGTGCTCCAAAGATTTCATATGTGGCCCCGTCAAATGCATAATTGGACAACTGTAACATTCGATCCTCTCGCCCAATTTCAACAAATCCGTTATTGATACAGGTTTTCACTACATTGCGGTGACTCGTTACCACACCTTTGGGCATTCCGGTAGATCCCGAGGTGTACATGACATAGACCGGTTGCTCTGCTGAATAGGAGATTGGTGTCTGTATTGAACTACCCTCTGCATAAACTTGTGGTTCGAGCAACGGGATGATTGTTCCCGTGTAGGAATCAAGGGTCTGATTCTGCTCCATGATGAGCCACTCAGCTCCACTATCCCGCAGAATGTAGATTAGTCGGTCTTCAGGGAATTTGGGATCGAGAGGGACATACGTTCCTCCTGCTTTTAATATCGCCAGGATGGCAATGATCATCTCCGGTTTACGATGTGTTAACAGTCCGACGTAGTCACCAGGCTTAATTCCACGTCGCTTGAGTAATGCTGTCATCCGGTTTACGCGTTCGTTCAGTTGTCCATAAGTCACCATCTCTGTACCGTACAGGAGTGCCTCGTGTTCAGGTTGCTCTGATACTATGGATTCAAATGCCTCCGTAACAGTCCAGTCTCTTGGATATTCAGCATCGGTTTTATTAAGCTCTCTAAAATATTTCTTTTCTTGCAGGGTAAGCAACTCCAGATCCCGCAGTTTCGTATCCATGTTATTCAATAGTTGTTCAAGCAAATAAACATAATGACGAGTCATTTGTTCGATGGTAACCCGGTCCCATAGGTCTGAACTGTATTCAACCTCAGCCACGAGTTCATCCCCATCTTCATGCCATACCCAGGACATATCGAATTTGGCCTGCTGTCCATGCCAATCCAACTTGCGAACAGATATATCCTGAAGTGTTTTGACGGGGAGCGTCATATCCTGCAGTACAAACAATGTGTCAAATAAAGGATTGCGGCTCGGCTGAAAAGAAAAATGAAGTTTGTCTAATAGATCGCTGAGAGAATACATGCCTCGCTCATGCACTTCCAGCATATATTTTTTGACATGCTGGATATATTCACCAACCGTCAGATCAGCAGCTGGATTAAGCTTCAAAGGCAGCGTGTTTACAAACATCCCCACAGTGGACTCCACATCTACATGTTCTCGTCCGGCAATCGGTGCCCCTATGGTGATGTCCTCATCACCCGTATATTTAGACAACATCAGACCATACACCGATAAAAGAAGAATAAATGGAGTAGCCCCGTAACCCGCAGCTGCTCTTTTCAATTCCTGTACCTTCTTACTTGGCAGGCCAAATGTATATGATGCCCCCCGGTACGATCTGATGGCAGGACGTGCACGATCCATTGGAAGTTCAGCGGAACTTTCAAATTCCGAGTACTGTGCCAACCAGAACTGCTGCGTTTCCTCATACGTACGGCTTGCCTGCTGTTTCTGCTTCCACATCACATAATCCTTATATTGAACACGGATCGGATCGAGTGTCCGTACCTGATAAAGATCAAACAGTTCATCATATATCAGGTGAGTAGACACCCCGTCAGACACAATGTGATGTGTATCCAGCGCCAGTACATACCGTTCCCTATCGAATTCAATTACACATGCCCTGATCAGCGGTGCTTCTGCCAAATCAAACGGCTTAACAAAAGTGGACATCACGCCAGATATTAGATCTGTTTCAGTTCCATCAGATTCCTGGATCGAGGATTCCAATGAATCCATAGTCCACCTTTCAAGCTTCCACTCCACTTCATCTATCGAATGAATGCGTTGAGTTAACTCGCTATTTTCCATATCGAATGATGTCCGCAGGGCTTCATGGCGTGCGATGATCCGTCTAAAACATGCTTCCAGACGAGCCGTGTCTAATGCGCCTGAGATTTCAAATAACATTGGCATGTTATAACTTGTTCCGCTGTACTCATATTGCTGGGCGTAATAGATCTGTTTCTGAACCGATGTAACAGGATATGATTGCATCACCGGAGCCGGCTCAATGGCTCTATACTGTTTCCTAGCGGCCTTCTGAATCCATCCAGCCATGTCCCGAAGAATTGGGGCCTGGAATACATCCAGCAAGGTAAGTCTGACATCAAGTTCCTGGTGAATCTTGCCTACTAGTAACATGGCTTTCAGAGAGTGTCCGCCCAATTCAAAGAAATGATCCTGTATTCCTATCTTCTTAATGCCTAGAACGCTTTCCCATATCTCAATCAAGCTCTGTTGGACCGGGTTCTCTGCTGGAATATATTGCTGACCTCGTACAATTGTCGGCTTCGGAAGTTTCTTCCGATCAATCTTTCCATTCGGAGTAAGCGGTATCTCATTCAAAATGGAAAAGACGGTTGGGACCATATACTCCGGTATTTGTTGTTTGAGTTCCTGCTTCCACATCGTTACCAGTTCTTGAAAGGGCTGCTTGGCTTCTCCATCCTGAAGTAAAGTGTACGCGCATAGATAGGAGTGACCCTGATCGTCACGATCCGCCATCACTATCGCTTCATGGATACCCGATAGCATACGCAGGCGTCCCTCCACTTCCCCTAGTTCGATCCGATTGCCACGAATCTTCACTTGATGGTCAATTCGATCAATGAATTCCAGATTTCCATCCGGCAGCCATTTAACCAGATCTCCAGTGCGATATAGACGTTCTCCCGGAATAAATGGGCTAGCTATAAATTTGTCACGGGTGAGCTCCGGTTGTCCCAAATATCCTTGGGCAAGTCCTTGTCCACCTATATACAACTCGCCAGGAATACCAACAGGCAATCGCTTGCCTTCATGGTTCAGCACATACACTTTTGTGTTATTCGTTGGCTGACCAATTGGAATGTATTCACCAGAAACGATGGAGTAAAATGTGGCAAATACCGTCGTTTCTGTCGGGCCGTATACATGTACAAGTCTATGCTTGCCAAGCAGATCAACGGCCTTTTTGACATGTGTCCCGGATACTTTCTCACCGCCAAAGAGAATTTTCTTAGTCCCGTTCAGGCACGACGGATCCAGATCTACCAATGTGTTAAATAGTGCCGTTGTCATGAAAGCGATCGTGATATGTTGTTCGCGAATGGCCTTGGCGAGAGCACCCCCATCCAGCACCTCTTCCCTTTTCAACAGAACAAGTTCAGCACCGTGTAACAGGGCACCATAGATGTCAAAGGTCGATCCGTCAAAAGCATAATTAGATATCTGTAGCAGGCGGTCCTCAGGGGTGATATCCACGTAACCATTATGAATTACCGTCTTGATCACATTGCGGTGTGTCGTAATTACCCCTTTTGGGGTGCCGGTTGAACCAGAGGTGTACATGACATATAAGGGATCTTCCGGTCCAGGAGACTCGGCATATGCGCTGTTATTCACATTATTTCGGATAAGAACCGGATTCTGATTGGATTCGTGTGCCCAGACATTTTCATTAAAAATCAGAGCTTCACCCTCATAGTTGGGGATCTGATCAGGATGGTCTGCAATCAACCACCTTGCCCCGCTATCCATCAACATGAATGTCTTCCTGTCCCCTGGAAAGCTCGGATCAATAGGGACGTACGCCCCTCCGCTCTTGACAATGGCGAGCATTGCAACAATGACCTCAATGGAGCGGTCCATGATTAGCCCGACACGTTGCCCAGGCTGAACGCCCTGTGAAATAAGGTATCGTGCAAGACGATTCACGCGATCATTTAACTCCTGATACGTAACACGGTAACCGTCCATCACGACAGCCGGATTCGCGCTGCCGAGCTCAACCTGCTGCTCAAACAGCCTAGCCACAGAAACATCTATAGGATAATCTGCATCGCTGTTATTCCATACATCTATCTGTGCAATATCAGATTCGGTTACAAGCTCCAGTTCCCCGATTTTCAGTTCTGGGAAAGCCACGATCTGCTGCAGCAAATGTACATAATGTTGTAACATCCGTTTTATGGTATGTGACTCCCACAGATCCGTTCGATATTCAACAGATAACGTCATATCATCTTCGGAATATGTACAGACCCATGTCATGTCAAATTTTGATACATGATGATCCCACTCTGCATACTCGACCCCAAGTCCCGGTATATGCATCTGTGCTGTTGCCGAATCCTGTAGCATAAACATCGTGTCGAACAATGGATGTCGACTTGAATCAAACGGCAGTGACAAGCGATCTATCAGGTCTTCCAGTGGATATCGGCCGTATTGATATGCTGCCAGCGTAATTTCTCTCATCTTCTCCAGATATACGCTTACCGACAGTTCTGCCTTGGGTTCACTCCGAAGTGCCAGCGTGTTGGCGAACATGCCTACCATTTGTTCATGCTGGAGGGTATCTCTGCATGTAAAAGGAGTGCCCACTATAAGATCTTCTGCAGCTGAATATTTGGACAACAGAATCTGATAGGATGCCATCATAAGCATAAATAAGGTCTGTTGATTGGTCATTGCCGCATCTTTTAATTGACTCACGAGAGCAGGCTCTAACGTTAAGTTCACACGACTTCCCTCAAAACGGCGGATCGGCGAGCGCAGATGATCTGTTGGTATTTCAAGAACAGGGACTTCGATTTTGTACAAGGACAACCAGTACTCCTGACTTTTGTTATATGCCTCTTGTTGAAGATACCTCTCCTGTTCCCAGACAGCATAATCCTTGTACTGCACACTCAGGTCCGAAAGATACTGCCCCTGATACAACCGAACCCAGTCGGATATCAGAATCTCTATCGATCGTCCATCCGAAATAATATGGTGCAGGTCAAGCAGTAGCACATGACACTCCTCATTAATCCGAAGTAAACCTCTTCGGAACAAAGGAGCTTCTCCCAGATCAAATGGCTGGATGAATTGTTCAGCAAACGACTGGATAGCCGATTCCTCCGTATCTGCTAATGAAGCTTTTTTGAGGCGCAACGGTTCAAGAGATATCTGATCAGGTCCGTGAATACGTTGCCGCAGTTCACCATGGTGTAACTCGAATGAAGTTCTCAATGCCTCATGTCTCTGAATCAGCATCTGCATTGATTTCTCCAAGGCATTCACATCCAGCTTGCCATTTAACCGAAGCAGGAAAGGCATATTGTAGCTTACACCTGCATTTTCCATTTGCTGAACAATGTACATCCGTTGTTGGATGGAAGACGCCGGGTACGTGTCCCTGTAGGGTACGGGCACAAGTTCTTCTCCAGGGTGGTCTGTCGAGCGTGCTGCCATGATCCACATGGCCATCTCCCGAATCGTAGGCATGATGAATACATCCTGTAGTGAAACCTTTACGCCGGTTTCCTTCTGTACTCTGGCCACAAGCATCATAGCTTTAAGTGAATGCCCTCCAACTTCGAAGAAATGCTCCTCTACTCCGACGCTCTGTATATCCAGAATCTCTTCCCAGATACGTGCCAATTTTTCTTCAAACACATTAGCTGGAGCAACGAAATGGTTGGTCTGTCTTCTCGTGGGCTTGGGAAGCGCCTTCCGGTCGAGCTTACCGTTCAGTGTCATGGGAAAGGCTTCCAGTGTAACGAACGTATTGGGAACCATATATTCAGGCAGGGTCTGCCTCAGCTCTTTTTTCCAGTCCAACACAGGAGTTTTGTTATCACTTGGGACGATATACGCGCATAAATAGGTATGTCCCTGCTCATCCTTCTCTGTCATGACCACAGCATCCTGAATCGATTCAATCCTGGATAGCCTGCTCTCAATTTCGCCAAGTTCAATCCGGTTTCCACGAATCTTCACTTGCTGATCCAATCTTCCCATGTATTCGAGGTTTCCATCCGGCAGCCAGCGAACGAGGTCGCCTGTTCTGTACATTCTTTCTCCAGCAGAACCGATTACAAAACGTTCTTCGGTTAATTCAGCCTGATGCAGGTAACCTTGCGCAAGTCCATCCCCGGAAATATACAACTCGCCAGGTACTCCAACAGGTTGAAGTTGTCCTTTTCGATTCATTACATGGGCCTGGGTATTGTGAACAGGTCTACCGATGGGAACTGTGTTATAATCCAGCAAACGTTGATTGACCAGATAAGTCGCTGCAAAAACGGTCGTTTCGGTCGGACCATATCCGTTAGCAATCCGGTCATTCCCCAGAACCTGCAGAGCCTTTTCCACATGCTTTTTGGATCCAGCCTCTCCGCCAAAGAAAAGCCTTCTCACATGTTTCAAACATTGAACATCCCACTCAACAACGGCGTTGAACAGTACAGCAGTCATAAAAGCCGAAGTGATTCGTTCACGCTCCAGCGTATCAGCAAGCTCCGACACGTTGAGGACGGTTTCCTTGGGAATCAGCACCAGCGTAGCTCCGTTGAGTAAAGCACCGAATATTTCATATGTTGAACCATCAAATGCATAGTTGGAGAGTTGCAACATCCGGTCCGTTTCATGAATATCCATAAAACCGTTATTGATTACGGTCTTCACAATGTTACGGTGTGTCGTTTGTACGCCCTTCGGTTTACCTGTAGACCCCGATGTATACATGATATAGGCCACATCTTCAGCGGATCTGTGGCATTTCGTGAACATGTCCACAGCTTGCCGCTCGCAGTCACTCTGCAACTGTTCTTGCTTGATCAGATTGATCTGCTTGCCTTCATAGCCGCTGATGAACAGATCTTTCTCAGCAATAAGTACAGCCACATCACTATCTGCAAGTATGGTACGAATTCGCTCAGTCGGGAACTCCGGGTCCAGCGGAATATAGGTGCATCCTGCTTTCAAAATGGCGAAAATGGCCGTTATCATTTCTATGGACCGCCTTGAAATAAGTCCAATATTCTGTCTAGGTTCAACACCAGATTCGAGCAACTGAATTGCAAACTGATCAACTCGCACACCGAATTCTCGGTATGATAACTGCTCCTCCCCCATGACAATTGCGGTTCGTTCAGATTGCTGTATGACCTGCTGCTCGAGCAATTCTACAACGGTTGCCTCATAAGGGTATTCGGCAGTTGTGTCATTGTAAGTTCCGAGTAACGTGTGTTCTTCCTCCGTGATAATATCAGCTGTATCGATTTTCTGTTCAGGTTTGGCAATCAAGCAACCAAGAACCCTCAGATATACGTCAAGCAGCCGATCTGTGAATGCTGTTGGATAAGATGACACCATCTTGACGGACAACTCACCGAGAGTTACTGAAATACTAAAATCAAGGAGAGTGTTTGTTTTCTCATAGCTGTAAGACTTAAATTCAAACATTCCTTTTTCCACAGACTCATACACATGAAAATCAATATAGTTAAAAGCGATATCAAATAGCGGATTTTCTCGGCTGCTTTGCTCCCCAATTGCATTTAGAATCTGAACAAGGGACAACCGGCCATACTTTTTGAGTGTGGCTTGTTTACGATACACATCTTGAGTAATGTCTCCCCAGTTCACCAGAGAGTCAAATTGTGTGCGCATAGGAACGGTATTTAGGAAACAGCCCAATATGCGTGCGCCATCCTCATGGACAGGACGTCCATTCTCGACAAGCCCAATCAGGATATCATCCTCATAGGACAGCATATATAATGAAGTGACGAATGCAGACAGACACAAGGATTTAACCGTAACACGCTGATTACGTGCCGCTTCTTTTAACTGGGTGTACAGTTCCGATGGAAGGAGAGTCACTGTTGAGTTGGCTACTGAATTGCCATTATGAATCTCGGACTGTTCCGGGAATGAGTATTTTCGATAATCCAGCAGTTCTTCACGCCAATACTCCATAATGGACGAATTTCTAGCTTGGGCCATCTGATCTATAACATAATCTTTGTAGCTTGTTTTTAACGGATCAGGCACTGACTTCCCCTCCTTTGAGAGCACCGTATAAATTCAGTAATTCCGACATAAAGACGGCAACGCTCCATCCATCCAGAATGGCATGATGAAAGATCCACCCCACATATGACTCCTCCTGAGAGGTGAAAATCACCAGACGCCACAGCGGAGCATGCTGGATATCAAATGGCCGCTTCCGGTCAAGCTCCATATAATTCCGAATTTCCTGTTCTATCGATTCGCTGTCCAGACTATCCAGTATGACCTCCTGAATATCAAAATGTATACGTTCACAAGTATATTGGACAGGTACGGGAAAATCGGAAATATTGAAACCAGTACGCAGAATGGGATGCCTGTTTATGAGTTCATTCATGACTGTTTGAAGATTCAGCGCCTGAATTCGATGCTCATGAATCTGATATATAAACTGATCGTGATATACACCCAGACCTTCATTTTTCATGTAATGGAACACCATTCCCTGCTGAATATCGCTCATGGGATACACGTCTTCCACATTGGAGGGTAACAAGGCTCGTAATGTCGGGTTCGCCAGCCACTCCGTACGCATCTGTAATAACTCCATCTCAATCTCGTTCCGGACGGGATCGGGTGCATGAAGGGAAGCACGATGTCCAGCCAGTTCTCGAATCGTTGGATAATCGTACATATCAGCAATTTGGATATGAAGTCCAAGCTCTCTGTTCATTCGGCTGATCAGTTCAATTACACGAATGGAGTCTCCGCCAAGCTCAAAGTAATCACACTCTACCCCCATATTGCGGTTATCCAACATCTCCTGCCAAATGTTCAGCATCTGCCACTCCAGTTCATGGCCTGGCATTACCAAATCGGTAACATCCATTGGAGTCACACTGTCGCTAGGAGCAGGAAGTGCTCTGATATCGACTTTGTTGCTCAGTGTCATTGGCAAGGCCTTCATTTGAATATAATGAGCAGGCAGCATATACTGCGGCAGATGTTGAGACAGCCTTGTTCGTAAATCTTTGCTCTGCTGAAGTCGTTCAGAGACATAATATGCACAGAGAACGCTCTCTCCTGTATCCCCTTCCCTGACCGTTACGACTGCTTGCTGTATTCCATCTATCTCCAAAAGTCTGGATTCAATCTCACCAAGCTCGATTCGGAAACCTCGGATCTTCACTTGGTGATCGATCCTTCCCAAATATTCAAGTTCACCATTCATCTGCCAGCGAGCGAGATCTCCAGTTCGATATAACCGCTGCGAGGGTACAAAGGGATGGGGAACGAACCGTTCGGTGGTCAGTTCTTCTCGGTTCAGGTATCCCCTGGCCAAGCCTTCACCGCCAACATAAATCTCCCCTTCCACACCGATTGGAACCAATTCCCGCTGTTCATCGAGAATATAAATTTGAAGCGTAGGAATGGGTTTCCCAATGTTGCTTGTTTTGCCTTGGATATCATCCCATCCCATTTCCTTATATGTCACATGTACCGTTGTTTCCGTAATTCCATACATATTAATTAGTTGAGCTTGAGGATATTTCTTCTTCCATTCCAGTAGTTGTATAGGTTGAAGAGCTTCTCCCCCGAAAATCACCTTTCGAACAGCCAACGGTGTATCCAAGTCTGACTGTACTTCCAGTTTAGCGATTCGGTAAAAGGCAGTCGGCGTTTGGTTCAGAATGGTGACCTGTTCCTTCTGTAGTAATGATAAGAATTGTGCTGGCTCCCTTGTCACATCCAGAGGAACTATAATCAACCTGGCACCATACAATAACGCCCCATACATCTCCCATACCGAAAAATCAAAACAGAATGAATGGAACAGTGTCCACACATCTTCTTTGGTGAAGTCAAACAAGTTTCGGTCATTAAAAAGCAATCTGACCACATTGGAATGTTCAATCATGACCCCTTTTGGTTTGCCCGTTGATCCTGATGTGTAGATGATGTAAGCCAAATCCGATGGTCGATTCACTTGTTTCGGATTTGTTGCGTAGTTGCCTTCTATCCCATCGTCATCCAGCAGGTCTGGAACGATTGCCTTAATCGACATCTCCTCAGGCAGATACTCCTGCTCTTCCGTAATACAGAATTGTGCTTTACTATCTTCAAGCATGTATTGAATACGTTCCTTCGGGTACTCGGGATCAATCGGCATATAAGCTCCACCTGCCTTAAGTACGGCAAGAATGCTGATAACCATTCCGGGTGAACGTGAAAACAAAATGCCTACAACCTGATTTGGTTTCACGCCTTGCTGTCGAAGATATAACGCCAATCGGTTGGCCTTATTATTTAATGATGCATACGTCATCTCCGTATGTTCATAACGCAAGGCAACCCGTTCACTGGATCGTTTCGCCTGTTCCTCAAACAAACTGATCAGTGTTGCTTCTCGCGGGTATGTGGTCTTCGTATCATTGAATTGCTCCAGAAGTATACGCCTCTCGGTATCAGGCAATGTATTCAGACTCGACAGCTTAATGCTCAACAACCCCTTCCAGCATGGTGATATAGAATTGAAGAAGCCTTTCGATGGTTTCCATTCTGTACAAATCCGTGTTGTATTCCATACGCAGCCTAAGAATATCGGACTCTTCATATACATGTAGAATCAAGTCATACTTGGATGTACTTCCTGCTTCAATCATCAACTGGACAGATACGTCCTGAAGCTGATATTGGTGTGTAAATTCATTTTGCAGTGTGAACATGACTTGAAAACCCGGTGTTGATCCCGGTGCAGTATGATACGAAAGGTCAGGTAGCAGCATTTCTATAGGTACTTCCTGATGTTGATAGGCATCCAAGGACATTCCTTTAACCTGTTCCAACAGATCATCAAATGTCATATCTTCACTAAACTCGACGGGCAAAATAACGGTATTTGCTACAAATCCAATGAGATCCTCCACCTCAGCACGGGTCCTGTTGGACATGACGGTACCAATGGGAATATAGGGCTGTCTGCTAAAACGATGGATCAGGTAGCCATACACCGCGAATAAGAGCATAAAGAGCGTAATCCCTGACCGGTTTGCCTTCACTAATGTCCTGGAGGTCAATTGGGAGTCTACGATACGTTCGATCGTATTTCCCTTGTACGTTCTGGCCTCAGGATATGGAAAATCACATGGTACCTGTATGATGGGTAATGTTCGGTTTAGCTTATTGATCCAATACTCTTTTAGTTCCCACAGGGGAGAATCACTGCCCTGCTCCATGGAGGATTGCCACAGCACATAATCCGAGTAGGAGACAGAAAGTGGCGACAACATTCGATGCGAATCTCCCAACTCCGAGTTATATAATTGCACCAATTCGTTGGTGAAAATCTCCACTGACCAGCCATCAGATATAATGTGATGCATGGACACAACCAGAATATGCTTGTCCGGGCTGCAATCAATCAGGCACATACGAAGACATGCATCGTTCACAAGGTCAAACCGCAAGTTTGCTTCCCAATCAATCTCCCTCCTGATTCCAACATGCCTTTCATTTTCCTGAAGCTGGGTAAGATCTATCCGTCTAATTTCTATTTCAGATCCTAGCTCCGTAACATATTGATAAGGTTCCCCATCTTGAATACCATAGCGAACACGCAAAGCCTCATGCCGCATAATCAGTGCTTTTAAAGCACTCTGAAGCCTGTATATATGAAAAACACCGGTAAAGTGAATTGAAAAAGTATTGGTATAAAAGGCGCTCTCTGGAGCAATCATGTGCAGAACCCATTGACTTTTTTGTTTCAATGTAAGCGGAAGTTTCTCTGTTCGTTGCTGCTGTACCGGGATAGGAATATGATTCTTCAACGGTTCCGCATTCTGCAATTCCTGAAGAATTCCATTGATGGTTGCTTGTCTGAAAAAACGCTGTACCGGAATACGCACCTTATACTCGGAAGCAATCATCGCGAGCAGACGCGTCATGCGGAGGGAGTCACCACCAAGCTGAAAAAAATCATCATGGTGGGTCACTTGGGTTAATCCCAAGACCGATTGAAATGCCTTTTCAAGAAATGGATAGTGCTTAGAAGAAACCGATGCTCCTTCACCTATATGAGGTTGTCTGTACACTTCAATTCGGTCAAGAAGTACATTATGTTCCTTTACATATTCACGTACTTTGGTGTACACCAAAGCTTCATGGCAATGATCCTGCTCTGATGTGTAATGAATAATGCACAGCTTGTCTTGCTGGATCTGTACTCCCCTGGAACCCTCTTCTTCCGCCTGTACCCAAGCAGCCTGTTCAACAGAAGTTGCTGCAACCTCTTCTTCCATCATTATCTGAGCCTGCTGACGTTCATGCAGCATACACTCTATTCGGTTGAGCGTTTCATCAAATTGGCCATCGAGTAGTAAATCTACAAGTTGTAGCCGCTGGATTTTACCTGTAGGTGTACGAGGGAATTCCCTTTTGCTCACCGGAACGATAAACCTCGGATTTACGCCAAATTGTCTCGATATGTTACCTCTCATCTCCTGAATGACGAACAGATTTAAGCCTTCATCGTCATTCTGGGGTGTATAAAATAACAACAGTTGATCATTGCCGGACTCTCCACCCGATATTCCTGCTGCTGCCACGTAGTCAGCATCAACACCGTATACTTGCTTCATTACTGCTTCAATCTCATAGTTGTATAGATTTTTGCCGTTCATGATCAGCACATCTTTTTCTCTGCCTGTTAATGTCAACACTCCATCCTTAACAAAACCGAGATCACCTGATTCGAACCACCCATCGCCTGTCAATACGTTGTTAGTCGCTTCCTTGTTCTTGAAGTATTCCGTTATGATTGAATCTCCCTTGAGTTGAACCCTCCCTACATGAGCTTCGGGAAGCGGAACATTGCAATCATTTACGATCCGCAAACTTATTCCGGGAATCACCTCTCCAATCTCGACAAAGGCTATTGTTTCGTCCGTAATGGGGGAGTCTGCAAAGATCAATTCGCTATCCAACGACCCCTTAACAATATGCTGAATTCCACCTGTCTCGGATTGATTAAACGTTCTGCTGAAGCAGAGACTGCCGGAAAATTCAGTCATGCCATAGGCAGGAACAATGCTATCAGCTCTAAGCCCAAACGGAACTAATTGATGAAGGAATTCTTTGCCTGTCCGAGCTGAAATCGGCTGACCTACATTCAATATGGTACGAATGGATGACAAATCCCATTGTCTGGCATGAACGGCTTCATGCCGCTGATTCATCTGTGCATAGGCAAAATTAGGAGCCCAGGTGAATGTGACTTGATGCTCCTCTATATCTTCCAGCCACGAAGTGGGAGAATTCAAAAAACGCTCAACGGAACTTAACACTTGCTCACTGCCCAACACAACGCCGAGGATATGATTGGTTAACAATCCACCAGCATGATAGAGAGGCATCCAATTCAAGGTGATCTCTTCAGAAGTCAGGCCCAGATGTTGTTTGATACCAATAATATTCGCAAGAATCTGGCGATTCTGATACCGGACACACTTCGGAGTACCTGTTGTTCCTGATGTAAAGAGGGTAAGGACAGGGGCATGGGGGTCACTACTGTGCCTTTCCTGGGAACGCTCATGCCGCAACAGCTCATTTACCGAAATTACCGCTTCTTCACTTGTGCCCTCCCCTTCGAAAGTACCAGCAGAATCTCCTACAATGAGCGGACAATTCAATAACTTCCACACCTGTTTCAACTTTGTGTGATCCATGTGATCGGATGGCAAGTGAAGAGCTGGCTTCAGCGGTGCTGGGTTCATACCGCCAAGTATACAAGCCCAGAGTGCAGCTACTAGGTGATCTATGCGTTCAATTTGCAAAATGACAGATTCCCCTGGCCGGACACCTTGTTGAATCAGTCCTTGAAGGATGCGTTCAGCATCCTGAGACAATTCCATATAATCTGATATTCGGACTTCCCCATTTTCTTTCTTATAATACAATTTCTTCTTTGGATGATTCCTGACGGTCAGATCAAAAGCCTCGGCAAGTGTCTTAGGATGTCCTGAACAATCAAGTGGTTCGCCTATCAGAATTGCTGGCTTCCCAGCCGAAAGAGTTGGTTGTGATTCCCACATCTTGGGTCTCTGACCATATTTGAAATGTTCCTGCGCCTTCAATATGCTGGAAGCAGTCGGTTGGGTCCAATGTTCATCACAGGCCCCCGAAGAGGTTATTGCCCCCATGGATATAGAAAGTTGTTGAACCGGGAGCTCATGTCTTATATAACGTTGGAGGCTAGTATGAAATGACATTCGAACGGTTTCTCCTTTCACTGCCCTGAGGTAATGGTGAGTTCATGTAACGAATGCTCCAGACTTTCCTGTGAAACTTCAACGGGGATCCACCCACGAACACTATTGATGAGCCATATATTTGTTGCCTCGGTTATGTCTCTGTATGTTAATACCTTTTCCTCAAGAACTCCGTCATACAGGAGTTGATTTCGTAATGTACCTGCTAATAATCCGCTATCTCTGGGTGGAGTATATTTTTTACCCTGTTGCTCAATGACAACATTTCCTGTTGTGAATTCAGTAAGCTCCCTATGCTCATTCCACAGCAGAACATCATAGCCATCTCCACACGCCATACGATGAACATCATACATGTCCCGATACGTGGTCTTGTGATATAAGAAGCGCTGACTGGAGAGAATTGATGATTTCGCGAGAGCTACCGTCTGTGTTTCTTTTGTTTCAATAAGAGGCGTGCTCTCAACCGAAATTTGTCCTACTGGAGATAACAACACTCTGACCTTATGAAGGCCGGTTGAATGTTCGTTGGCATAAGCAGTCAGTTGGTTATGAATATCCTCTCTAATCGCCTCAAAGTTAAAATAGGATGCAGACTCCATCATCCGGTCAAGGTGCCTTTCCAAGAGGGAATAATGTCCGTTCTCCAATCGAAGCGATTCCAATAATTCAAAATATGGCTTTTGTTCCGTTAGCATCAACGCTTTTGTTTTGGCCTCTGCATATTCATCTGAAGCTGTCGAATCCCAGGTGATGCCTCCGCCCACACCATATTCAGCCTGATTCCGCTGATGATCAATCCACACGGTCCGAATCGCTACATTAAAAACGGATGAACCATCCGGACTCAACATGCCAATCGATCCGCAATAGATCTCCCTTGGTGTATCTTCAAGTTCATAAATTAAGTCCATTGTGCTGATCTTCGGTGCCCCAGTGATGGAACCGCAGGGAAAGAGTGCTGAGAACATGTCTTCCAACTGTATGTGCGACCTGGTATTTGCTGTAACGGTAGAGGTCATTTGAAACAAAGTATAATATTTCTCAATATCAAAAAGTCTCGGGACATGCACACTTCCCGTCTCGGCAATAACACTAAGATCATTCCGGAGTAAATCCGTAATCATCACATTTTCAGCCCGATTTTTGGGGGATTGATACAGCCAGTCAGCCAATTCGTCATCCTGTTCCTGGTAGAACCCCCGTTTCACTGTTCCTTTCATCGGACGAGTCTCCAGTTGATTTCCATTCTTTTTGAAAAATAATTCAGGTGAAGCACTCAAGATACTGATATCACCGAGCTGCAGCATGGCTGAGTAATCCGCCTGTTGTGCATCACATAGCTTTGTATAAAAAGCGTATGGGTCACCCTCATATTCCGACCGAAGACGCATCGTATAATTGACCTGATAGGTGTCTCCCCGCGCGATGGCCTCGTGAATTTTATGTATATTCTGATGATAGGTCTTCTCTGTAACCGTTGGTTCCCATTCTGAGATCCGATATTCATCAGATGAAGATGCATAACCTGTATCATACCCTCCAAAAATACCAAACCATATGAGCGGTAAAACTACATCTGAATGAACTCGAAAAGCGGGATCGAAAGCTGGCGCAGCCTCGTAAGACACATAACCTACGGCATAATACCCCTGATCAACAGCGTCCTGAATTTGCCGCAACGCTGGTTTTACCTCTTCAATGGATGTCGCTTTAATGACTTCAACAGGATTTCTGAAGATTTTACGCTGTTTACAACGATCCTCGCCTACAAAATCAAATAAGATATACGGATTGGCATCGGGTTGATTCATTCAAGAATACCTCCTTGAGAAGTTGGTTTAGAGCGTAACGTAACTTGAGTCAGATTCCGTCTTTTGTTGAGAACAGTTCTGCAGAAAGTTAGCCAGAATCTGTTTGCCGGATGGCGTAATAATGGATTCCGGATGGAACTGAACCCCTTCTATACTCCATTTCTTATGACGAAGTCCCATCACTTCCCCATCGCTGGACCATGCGGTAACTTCCAATTCTTCCGGGAGATCAGGATTGACAATAAGCGAGTGGTATCTTGCCACGTTCAGAACGGCAGGCATACCTTCAAACAACGTTTTACCATCATGCGAGATATCCGAGGTCTTGCCGTGCATCAGATGCCGGGCTGATTCCACTTTTCCTCCAAATGCCTGAGCAATAGCCTGATGGCCAAGACATACACCAAGAATCGGAATCTTTCCAGCAAAATATCGAATCACTTCAAGAGAAACTCCGGCATTAGACGGATTAGATGGACCTGGAGAAATTACGATATAATCCGGCGATATCTCTTCCAATTCTTTTACCGTAATCGCATCATTACGATACACGTTTACACTCTCACCCAAATCAGCGAAGTACTGCACAAGGTTATACGTGAAAGAATCAAAGTTATCAATCATGACGATCATAAGCAGGTATCCCTCCAATATTGAAATTCGAAAAAGGATGACTTACGAGCTGAGAGACTGACTATTCTGTTTAAAACACCATGTGTATAGCCTTTTTGATTGCAGTTGATCAAAAATATAGATCCTAAAATTCCAAAAAAAACAGACTGTTCGGTTTAATTTTGTTCATTGTTTGTGTTTTTAGCAGAGTGTCATCCGTTATAGTTTTAGTGAAATTGAATCAGAGGTTTAATTCCTTGGAATAAGTGACTTGTAAAGGAGAAGCAAAGAGAACGTTGTCTGGTTGCCTTTTTGTGGTAGAAAATGGAAGTTATCTGAAGTGTTTACATTCTGTATCATGTAATTATTATCATATCTTGGGAATTAAAGTGAAAACCAATACCCATTTCATAATAACCCATATTAAACAAGTATACCACTGTTGTTTTAAATATTTTGCACTTTGATAACTTATTATGTAAATTTTCAATATAAAATGAGTTTTTTTGTCTTTTTTATGAATCACTTTGAGCCAAAATTCACAAAAAAACTGGCCCTCGGGATGTATGAATACATTCCTGATAAGGCCAGCCTCTATCACATCATACTTACAATCCAACCGATCCAATACGCAAATGGAATTAATAGCAACTGTGCTAAAACTGTGCCGAACAGACGGGATACGAGCATACACCCGTAGATCTGATTCATCCGATCCAAACGAATCTCACCACGTAATGATTTGTCACTGAGCAAGGAAATTCGTGGATCAATCAGGATGGTCAGCAAAATAGTTGCTATTCCGTTAATCAGCCCTGTTGATTGGGATGCAGCTACAGCCTGCGCTGGATAAAGGTAAGCTGCGTACAAGCTGGACAGGACACCCGTGGTGTAGATTGCGGTTACCGCTACATTCAGCAACATTAACCGTCTTGGCATCCCATGCCTTACCAATCGTTTAGCCATCTTCCAGGATGGCGGGGTGATGTAATACGTTGCATTTCTAATCTTGCTTCGCTTCAGCATACCGCGAACCATTGCAGGGATGGAACCGGCTGCTTCAAAATGCACAACCATTCTTGATGAGAGCTTCACCATGGTTGGGAAACACAATATGGCTAATGCCGTTCCTATCGTTGCCGCCCCCATTAACCAATGCAACTGCGCTGCAAAGTGTGGATTGGCCCCACGCGTTGCGGTATCCACCAGATTACCTACCATCGGGCCCTGGGCCATATTCGAGGTTCGAGAAACCAACAGCAAGATACCTGCCAGTGAAATGGCCAGCGCGATTCTGCGGGTGCGTAGTCCGCCAAGACGCAGCGCATATGACAAGCTGTCTGCGGCATGAATCAGCATGGTGAACAGCATAGGTATTGCCAGACTAAGACTAAACATATGTATGTACTCCTTTATCTTCCTTTTGTTGAACTTATTTCTTTCATGGACAGCATTATACTCCTCCCGCTTGCAAAAGTATAGAAATGAGATCCTTCTGGAACATCGTTTATCCCTTCCCTCACAGGGTAATATACAACTAATCCATTATTGTACAGGAGGGGTTCATATGCCTTGGAACAAACAGGATTATCCGGTATCCATGAAGAACCTGGAACCACGTGTCAGACACAAAGCAATTGAAATCGCGAATGCTCTACTCGATGACGGGTATGAGGAAGGGCGCTCGATTGCCATTGCCACAGCTAAGGCGGAAGAGTGGGATGAGAATCATCCCACACCGGAAAGTTCGAAATCGGACTCCACAACTTCTTCCGAAAATTCCAACCATAACAAGTCATCTTCTACGGAGCGTCGTCATTCCGAGCCCGTCTCTTCGTCCAAAAGTCATGACAACATCCATGTCGTGCCTACCGACTCCGGTTGGGCGATCAAGGAAGAAGGCAAGTCCACCTATCTGTCCGCATTTGATACTAAGGCAGAAGCTGTAGATAAGGCCAAAGAACTTAGTAACAAACAAAATATTCGAGCGATTATCCATAATCAGGATGGTCAGATTGCTTCTTCGATCAAGCCCTGAATGAATCGGATGGTATGGGAAAATGGCAAAATTATTCACCACGGATTGTATGAGCGAAAACAATAAAATCCCCTTTTGCTGCTGAAGAGCAGACAAAGGGGATTTTATTTGAACTTTAACTATCAAGACCTGAATATGATGCACACAGGTTATGGTTGTTCTGAAACGTATGGTCAATGGGATACCCCTCTAGCCACCGTAGTCCGTTGTGAAACAGCAGCAGCATTAACTGCTTTGGCTGCAGCCGATGGCACCGGCAGTTTCACAGCTGAAGTCGTAACCACGGTTCCGCGAGCCGGAACACTAACGACGTACGTAATGACTTTGCTGGCGATCCATACGGCCAGAATCGTATATAAAGTTTCTTTTACCGGAAGAAAGAAAAGCGACAATCCCAATACAAAAGCATCACTGACAAAGAAAACTGTTCCCAGCTTCCATCCCTTCCAGCGACTAACCAGCACGGCGAGAATATCGTCTCCGCCTGTCGCTCCACCGAATCGAAGCACGATCCCAGCACCTAACCCTGTCATTAGACCGGATAGAACTGCCGGAATCCACAGATTTCCGTTAAACGACATCACGAGTGTGGAGTATCGTTCAAAGCCGTCATAGAATAGGGAAAATGCACCGACGCCAAGCAATGCCTGAATCATGAATTTCCAGCCTTTGAGGAACCAAGCCAGGATCATGACCGGAATGTCCAGTAACAACATACCGATAGCAGGTGATAAGCCTGTTGCGTATTTTCCGAGCAGGGCCAGACCAACAAATCCGCCCTCCGATAAATGATTCTGAAAGTTAATGTGATAATAGGCAAAAGCTAAAATAAATGTACCGAGCAGCATAATGGCGAACTTGATCGCCTCTGTTTTAACGTGTTGTAAGGTTAACGATGTTCTCTTCATTCAGGTTCCCTCGCAGTTTGTAGGTTGGTTTTTTAGACCGACCGTACCCTGCAAAAGGCAAGCCTGGAAAAAATCATCGTGTACGTCCTTCGAATATTCATTCCAATCCCCTCTTTCGCAGAGTCAGCCGTTTTTTTGAACCGGTTGGTGTACTCTACAAGGGGCGCTATGTGTATGAGAGATCGTAACGTTTCCAGATCGTCCTTGGGGAGATTGTCCTTCGGGAACTCATGGTATCCTGATCCTTTCTGTTCTGTTGTGGTTAGCTGTGCTTGGTTAAACTGAAAAATAACAACAATGCAGAAGCTTGAATATTTAACTTTACACTTATCACTTCGATTCCAGTACCCTCTTTCGATCGCTGTTATCTCCGGATTTTTTCGATTCCCTTTTTCTAAAGGGAAAATCCGTTGACAAATGCGAGCGCTTCGCTTCTACAGATGGGTTCTGCACTCTTCGTTCTTGTGTAAATTCTATCTCCAACTTACAGCAGTTGCAATTAAATCAATTTAAACACCAAAGCTAACTTGCTTGTTCTTCTATTATATAACACCAACGTGACCGGGTCTAAACAGCAGACCCCTCAAAAACGCGCATAAAGCAGCCTTTGGACTGCTCCAGCAGTCGTACAGCAACACCAGGATAAGCAATGCTTGCTAATGGTGCAACCTGCTCCTTTATTCTATGACTAAAGCTCACAAAAATAACTGTCAGTCACCCAACTGTGACAAAATGGGGCCTTTTTTTATTTTCTGGGGGTTTGTTAAGGAATCATTATCCTTTTGAACATACACTATAGCAAACGTAATCGGCTTATTATCGGTCCAGCTCAAACGTTTCCATACTTACTCTGCTGTTTATGGTATAATATAACAATTGAATCCCACTACCGTTTAAGCGAGGCGGATTGATGAAAACGTTAAAGCCAAGAGTCTTTATTGGCTGCTCGCTGGAAGCCAAGCCGATTGCAGCCGCAGTACACGAAAACTTACGTTTCTCAGCTGAAGTCACCCCCTGGTACTCTGGAGTTTTTAATCCAAGCAGCTATACCATGGACGACCTGGAAGCAGAAGTCCGTACAACAGACTTTGCCATTTTTATTTTTCATCCGGATGATATATCCAAAATTCGCGGGAAGTACTACGCGTCGGTCCGGGATAATACAATGCTTGAAATGGGTCTGTTTATGGGCCGTCTGGGACGAAAGCGTATTTTTTTCATTCTTCCTGAAGATATTACGGACATCAAGGACACGACCAAAGTCGAGGGATTGCGTATGCCCACAGATTTGCTGGGATTAAATCCACTCGTGTATGAAATTCGTTCTGACGGAAAGTGGGCGCCAGCTGTCTCGGTGGCTTGTTCCAAAATCGCAGACAGTATTGAGGAACAAGGACGCTGGAGTGATCCAGAATTGGAGAATATCATCGAGAAGCACAAGCGTACTGAGGGAGAAGCAAGGTTACAACTGCTCAAGTTGCTGCGGTTCTTTAGGGAATTGCTGCGTACCCGCAAAGCAGATGCCAAAATGCTGGAGCGAATGAGCGATGCCCTGCGTACCGCCTTTGTCTCTAACCCTCCATTTGCCGTACGTGGCACAGCCATATACCGTACAGATGACAGTGGTTATATTGAGCAATTATGTGGTAATGTTGGAGAACCGGGGAGAAAGTATGACTTGTCCGCTAATGACGACAAACAACCGGATGATCCCAAGCGCATCCTGGTGATTGATTCTTACCGGGAAAACAAGATCAAGATCAATCTGTATGATGATTACCTTGAGAAAGAATATTTGCTATGCTATCCTGTAGCCAAGAGGTATGTAATCACCGTTCACATTATTGGACATATTGAAGCGGATGAGGCGGTATTTCAGCAGATTGACCTACAGAATCGTCAACTGTTCAACGCCATCAACGATTTGTTAGGAGGCGAACCGGAATGAAACCGGAAACGAAAAAAATAAGCAAGCGCTGGGGCAGCGAAAAAAAGGTACGCCTCAGTTCTGCGCCCGAATCATCACGACCGGTTCCGGAACCCAAGGAAGAAGATCGTTTCCACAAGCCGGCCGTACCGCTAACTACCATTGGGCCCTCCCTGAAGGGCAAGGAAAGACCTTATAAGGTCATCCTTGAAAAAGAGGCGTTCTACGAAAAGCCTCAATATCTTGCTTAATTTCTGTACACATCATCAAACCTGCCGCTGAATCGGCAGTATTCCATAGGCCCCGCCGCCCAAGGCAGGGGCCTTTTTGTTGCTCATTTTCGTCAAAATAGAACTGCTTCTTCTCGTTGACCTGGCATCATCGGGTTGCGGCAAATCATCCTGAATCATTATTGTAATTCGTTGCTTTTAATTGCTTTAATTCATTTTTTGTAATTACTTCTGTAGCAGACTGCATTGCATAAGGCTCATTTGGTTTATGGCCTTAGGTTTCCTGCAAAACCCATAAATTATACCTAATTTTGGAGTGAGCTTGTCCTTAAAGCCTTAGCTTCATTTACTATCTGTATCTTCAGGAAAATGCGCTAGTGCTTGCTTCCAATATTTCTCGGTTGTATTGTGTATCTCCATTACATATATTGATTATAATATAGGAACACATGTTCTGTAAACAAAAAATTCCAATTAAAGGTTAAGGAAGTGAACATATGACATCCTCTACTTTCGCCCCATCCCCTGCGGATGAAGACCACAGCCTGATTAAAGGTCTGGTTGTGCGCACGCTATTGCTGGATGTACTTGAACGGGATATTCGCACACTGGATACATTGTCACTTAAGATGCCTGAAGTCTACATTCTCTCACTGACCCGTATTCAGAACAATGTGCTCAAGGAGATGTTGGAACTTCGCAAGCAGATGAGAACTCGCGGTGTCAAAGTGTTGGAAGAGAAACGTGAGGCCGATGGAATCGAAACCCTGTACATGTGCAGGGGGTATTGGCAACGTTTCTACATGTTATGGACGTTCGCACGCAATGAAGTCAAAAAAGAACTCAGTCGGCATCTGCAGATGGACCTGGCGCAGAGTTGATATCCATCCCCAGCAAAACAAGTTGACCACGGAAGGTTACGTTCATTAAGATGGAATAGAATATCCAACCAATCCAATAAGGCTTGAACTGAGTTCAATTCCTATAAATAAAAACAAGCCTACTTGCCATCAATGGCGGACAGACTTGTTCAGATGGACTTGATTTCAACCCGGATATACTCTCAACGTCTTATCAATCAAGGAGCTGTACTTCATGGATTTGAACACACATTCGACTAAGCTAACACCCGCACATACAGGCATTGCCGCAGATGTGACCGAATTGATCGGCCAGACACCTGCCGTAAAACTGAACCGACTCACAGGCAGCGAATCCGCTGACGTATACGTGAAACTGGAATACTTCAACCCAAGTGGCAGTGTCAAAGACCGTGCGGCCTACAACCTGGTCGTTCAGGCTGAACGGGCAGGACTGCTGCTCCCCGGAGCAACCATTATTGAACCAACCAGTGGTAATACCGGCATCGGTCTTGCGATGAACGCTGCTGCCAAAGGGTATAAAGCCATTTTGATCATGCCGGACAACATGTCCAAGGAACGCATCAATATCCTGAAAGCCTATGGTGCAGATGTGGTGCTCACCCCCGCTGCCGAGCGGATGCCAGGTGCGATTCGCAAAGCGAAAGAACTTCAGGCAGATATTCCGGGAAGTTTCATTCCGCAGCAGTTTGAGAATCAAGCGAACCCGGATATTCACCGGGTCACCACGGCTCCCGAGATTATGCAGCAGATGGATGGCAAACTGGATGCTTTTATTGCCACCGCTGGAACTGGCGGAACCATTACCGGAACGGGGGAAGAACTGCGCAAGCAGTTGCCCGATATCCGTATCTATGCGGTGGAGCCAAAAGGCTCTCCAGTGCTGTCCGGTGGCGAGCCCGGACCACACAAGCTCGTCGGTACAAGTCCGGGGTTCATTCCGGACATCCTGAATACCGACGTGTGGGATGCCATTATCCAGGTGTCCGATGAGGATGCACTGGATACGATGCGGCAGCTTGCTGCCCGGGAAGGGCTGCTGCTCGGCCCTTCCTCTGGTGCTTCGGTGTGGGCCGCCCTTCGCATCGCGAAGGAACTGGGGCCTGGACACCGGGTGCTCTGCATTGCGCCGGATACCGGGGAACGGTATCTGAGCATGGGTATTTTTTAACAAAAAGGCATTAGGAATTCAACAAAACGAAACATGTAAAAGAACAAAAAAGCCTGAACAACGCAAAAAAGCCCTTGCTCCCCTACGAATGTTTAATCCGCAGAGAACAAGGACTTTATGAAGGCAAATATCACTTTTAAAAAATGTGAAAACATTAAAAAGTATATTCGCTATAACATCTAACACTAATTAGTGTGTCAGGGTTGTCCATTCCACACCTTCGGGGAGCAGAGCCGCAATGCGGTCTTTGGCTTCCTTTTTGGTATACAGCGATTCATCGAGAATGACCGCAGAACCGGAATCCGTGCTCGTCCGAATCAGACGTCCGAGACCTTGCTTCACACGCAGGAGCATATACGGAAGATCAATCTCTTCGTAAGGTGCTGCCGATGCACTGCGTTTCGCATTGAAGACAGGGTCCTGTGGCGGATAAGGAAGCGACCAGATCATAACGTTGGATAATGACGGTCCTGGAACGTCCAGTCCTTCCCACAGATTGACGGAGCACAGCACACTCTCCTCATCCTGCTGGAACGCTGCAATCAGGTCACTGATCTCCCGGTCACCCTCGTACATAAAGCGCAACCCTTCTGCTTCAGGGACATGAACAATGTCTTGCTTGAACGCACGCAATTCCTCCATCGTACGGAACAGGATCAGTGCACGGCCCCCACTCTCCTGAAGTAAAGATACTGCATCCCGCATGCGATTTTCGTTCTCCGGGTGGCCTGGCACGGCCTCATTGGTAATCTTCATCTGCATTTTGTCGGCGTAATCATATGGTGATGCGACGGAGAAGGATACAAAATCATCAATGCCCAGGCTGTCCGCCACATAGCGGAATGAACTATCCACGGATAACGTTGCAGAGGAGAACACGATTGGAATGCCTGTATTGAACACACGCTCATTCAGCATTTCCTTCACCGTACGCGGCATGATCGATAATGTCGTCTCATCTTCACTCTCTTCCGCCCAGCAGATGTAGCCGTCTTCCTTACGGAACAACGCAAGTGCAGACTGAATCATGTCCAAATGTTCCTCAACGACACGCATCTGGTACCCATCCAGCGAGAACAATCCGCTCTCAAATACCAATTCTTCGCCAATCGCATCCAGCACACTGGTTAGACGTTCAATCTCACGCAGCAGTGGCGGCTCTACCCGAACTTCTTTCCGTTCCGATCCCGGAATCGCCACCGTGTACGTATCCAGCAACGCAAACAGTCGCTCACTGCTCTCAATCGCTTCATCCACACGCTCCGCGAGGGATTCACGAATCTCTCCTTCAAGCAGGCGAGTCACGAGTTCCTCGAAGATCCGGTGTTTCAATTTGTAACTCAGTGCGTTCAGGGCTGCTTCTTCCAGCAAATGTCCTTCATCAAATACAACTGAGCTGTGATCTGGCAGCAGTGGCAATTGTCCCTCGCGTTTGCGCGCATCATAGGTCCAGATATGCTCCATGTAATAGTCATGGGAACAGATGATGATGTCCTTGGAACGGCGGTAATGGTCACGCGACAGCGTTAGTCCGCAGCGTTGACGTTTTGGACAAACGAAGCAATCCTGGAACGGGTCCCAGTTAATTTTGTTCCACTGGCGATCATTCAGATGCGGATACTGTTTGCGGTCACCATACGGATGGAAAGCCTGAAGCGTACCCGGCGTATTCACAAAATCCGGAAGGCTCTCATGCACTTCTTCAATGACAGGCGCATCCTCATCCGCGAATCGCACCGCACTTAATTTGTTCAGACAGACGTATTGGTCTGGTGATTTGCCCAGACGTGCGTCCACTTCCAAATCCAAATGTGCAGCCAGCTTCGCAATATCTCCGCCGGGCTTCACGAGCTGTTCAATCAAGGACTCATCGGCACAGGCGATCACCGCCGGTTTGCCCGTATAACGTGCATAACAGACTGCATAGAGCAGATAGACTAACGTCTTGCCTGTTCCTACACCGGCCTCAGCCATAATAGTCTTTTTATCTCCAAAGGCCCGTTCGAGCTGGTACGCCATAAAAATCTGTTCATCCCGTACCTCGAAGCCGAACTCTGGCAAAATATCGTAAAAAACATCAGCAACCCACTCTCCCAGACGGGATACAAAAGGTTCAGCCGGATCATATGCAAAAGGATAACGTTGTGTAGACAATCCTAGGTCAGCCTCCATTCTTAGACGCGGTCCTCTTTCATTTTCCGTTCAAAAAAGGCCGCAGGGCAAAAGTTAATTATCTCACGTGATGAATCGGGTGACAAGCTTTTTTTTGCTAGGTTATTTGCGAGGTTCAATGTATAGAACCAATTTTCAGGGAAATTATATATTAGAATCCACTTTAAGGAAAGGCGGTGCTCCACTCCATGAATCATCAGTCTTCACAACCAGAGCATTCCTCAGACAAGGCAGCTGAGACATTAACAGATCGACAAGGTCACCCGATCACGGACAATCAGAATGTACGAACTGTTGGCAGCCGGGGGCCCACTACACTGGAGAATTATCATTTTCTCGAGAAGATCACGCATTTTGACCGCGAACGTATTACAGAACGAGTGGTTCATGCCCGCGGCGCTGGCGCTCATGGTGTATTTGAAGCGTATGGAACGGCCGGGGATGAACCGGTATCGAAGTACACACGTGCACGTCTGTTCCAGGAAAAAGGCAAAAAAACGCCCGTATTCGTTCGGTTCTCCACCGTTATTCACGGCGGGCACTCACCGGAGACCCTTCGGGACCCGCGCGGGTTTGCTGTAAAATTCTATACGGAAGACGGCAACTGGGATCTGGTGGGTAACAACCTGAAAATCTTTTTCATTCGCGACCCGCTCAAATTCCCGGATATGGTACATGCCTTCAAGCCCGACCCGTTAACCAATGCACAGGATATGGAGCGGTTTTTCGATTTTGTCTCGCTAAGTCCTGAAGCTACCCATATGGTGACATTCCTCTTCTCTCCGTGGGGAATTCCGGCCAATTATCGGCAGATGCAGGGGTCGGGTGTCAATACATATAAATGGGTCAATCAGGAAGGCACGGGCGTACTCATCAAATATCACTGGGAACCGCTCAATCAAGGGATACGCAACCTGCTGCAAAAAGACGCGACCGAGATTCAGGGAGTGAACTTCAATCATGCGACGTTGGATCTGTATCACGCCATTGAACAAGGGGACTATCCCGAATGGGAGCTGTGCGTTCAGGTGATGGAGGACGGCGAGCATCCAGAGTTGGACTTCGACCCGCTGGACCCGACCAAGCTGTGGCCGCAGGATCAGTTTCCTTTTCTACCCGTGGGCAAAATGACGCTGAATCGTAATCCCGAAGACTATTTCAATGAGGTCGAGCAAGCAGCGTTCGGTACAGGCGTTCTGGTGGACGGGCTCGATTTCTCGGATGACAAACTACTGCAAGGACGCACCTTCTCCTATTCGGATACCCAGCGTCATCGGGTGGGTTCGAACTATCTGCAACTGCCTGTAAATGCACCGAAAAATCGGGTAGCTACCAATCAGACTGGTGGTCAAATGCAGTATCAGGTGGATCGGGCGCCAGGTCAGAATCCGCATGTCAATTACGAACCTTCATCGCTCGGTGGCTTAAAGGAAGCAACCCCTCGTGGCAAGGATCATGAACCCCTGGTGGAAGGCCGACTTGTCCGCGAGAAGATTGAGCGTACGAATGACTTTGGTCAGGCGGGAGATACGTACCGGGCGTTCGAGGATTGGGAGCGGGATGAGCTGATCAGTAACATGGTAAGCGCATTGGCACAATGCAAACCGGATATCCGGGAGAGTATGATCTCTTACTTCACCCAGGCCGATGCCGATTACGGTCGGCGCGTCTCTGAAGGGCTGGCCTCTGTGCCAACCGATGATAGTGCAACGGTTCAACCGAAACATGAACCAAGCGTCGAGCAAGCGGAGAAACGCAGTCGTGAGACGGACGGTTATTAAGGTAGGTGGACAGCGTTTAGACTGATGATTGATGAGTCTGACAACGTTAGTACATGTGAGTATTTTGGATAAGCAGATTGCGTTCTGAATTAAACATAGCCCTGATTGTCATGTTGCCAGTTGCAGCTGCTATCGGGGCTTTTTTATGATTAACTTGATTGTAATCTCCTAATCTCCACTTCAGGATGCATGTTGCTATTTATTTTAAATTAAATGAAGTTCATCTGAGTGGATCAAAGGTAAGACTGGTGCTCTGAGAATGGAAAAGCGTGCTTCTTTACGTTCATTTCAGATGATTCTTCGTTAAATGAGAGCTATCACCCAATGGAAAGATTACATAACCCCCGTGATATTACAGGCATTGGAAGCTTCCAGGCCTGACCTGCCTGCATGTAACTCCATCTGATCAGATGATTATTGATGATAACGCTTACAACATTTACCATAAAACTGTGTCCTAGAGATTGCATCTAGCCAGCCGGCATGACTTATCTCATGGATAACGGTCTGGTACACGGCTACCACATGCTCTTCATTCTATTCCCAATTAACCAAGGAGGTTTGCGTAATGAAATTATTCCCATCTACATCTACTCATGCATCTGTACGATCCGAACGTTCTCTGAAATCGAAAATGGCCCAGATCTGTCTGAGCGCCGCGTTCCCTCTATTATTGATTGGTGGTGGATCGGCTGGTGCTGCGGAACTGATCGAGAGCAGTTTACTAAATCCCTCTGAATCGGTAGCGACTTCGAATATCGCACTTGCCGCTGGTGATCTGTATGTGTCTCCTGACGGCTCAGCCAGCAATCCGGGAACACTGAACAGCCCTACGTCACTCGCTAACGCATTGACCCAGATTGCACCGGGTAAAACGATCTATCTACGCGGAGGTACCTACAATTTCTCGGAAACGGTTACGATTCAACGAGGCAACAGCGGTACTTCAGGGCAGCGCAAAAATCTGGTGGCGTATGGATCAGAAAAACCGGTCTTTGATTTCTCAGCCCAAGCCTTCGCTTCTACCAACCGCGGGCTGCAAATGTTCGGAGACTACTGGTTCGTTAAAGGGCTTGAAGTTAAGGGCGCGGGCGACAACGGGATCTTCATCGGGGGCAGCTATAACCGCCTGGAACAGATCGAAGCTCATCATAACCGGGATACGGGAATTCAAATGGGACGTTATGCTTCTACTGCCGCCAAGAGTGAATGGCCTGCGTATAATGAAGTGATTCGTTCGTACTCCCATGATAACTATGACCCGGATAATGGAGAAGATGCCGATGGTTTTGCCGCCAAATTGACGGTAGGCCCTGGTAACCTGTTCGACGGTTGTATCGCCGCGTATAATGTGGACGATGGCTGGGATCTGTACAGCAAGACAGACACGGGCGCCATTGGTGCAGTAACCATTCGTAACAGTATTGCGTACAACAATGGACAAACTTCGGACGGAACATCAACCTCGGATAGCGATGGCAATGGCTTCAAGCTCGGAGGCGAGAAAATCGCCGTGAATCATATTGTCGAGAACAGTATTGCCTTTAATAACAAAAAGCATGGCTTCACCTATAACAGCAATCCCGGTTCGATCCAGATGAAAAACAACACCTCCTGGAACAATGGGCAAAGCAACTTTGCCTTTGATGTAGGCACCCACATCTTCACCAACAACCTGTCCTTCCAAGGCGGCGCTAGCGACAAAACGAGTGGAACCGACGTCAGCAGCACTAACGTCTGGTGGAAGAACAAAAAAAGCGAGAACGCCAAAGGCCTGCTCGCCAGCGCAGCCGACTTTGTCTCCCTCGTGCCTTCGGTAACACGTAGCGCGGACGGAACACCTGTCCTGGGCAATTTCCTCAAGCTTGCGAACGGCAGTGATCTGATTGGATCGGGTACGCCATCGGGTACGAATATTGGTGCGAGATAGGGGGTAGCTAGTAAGATAAAAGAATAATTTATAAAGCAAAGTCCCCTCCCCCATGCCAGCCGATTGCTGGTGATGGAGAAGGGGACTTTTGATTTGCTGTGTATTGTCTGCTGGCTTATAGAGTAGATAGATAAATACTTACGTTTTGCCTAAAACCTCAATGATGAGTCTGCCGCCTGTGCGAAAACCTTGCTCAAACGCCGCTTCCACATACATGGACGTGGATTGTCCGATCAAGTCGATCAGTTGTTCCAAGGCATCGTATTCGTTCCCCGTAAGCTGTGTTTTGTAGTCCTGCATCAGGTCCGATATCTGGCGATTGATCTCCTGATACTCAGCTTGCTCAGGATGAATCGACTCGTCCAACCGCAGGTTCCCGTGAAACAAATCCTCGATCAGGTTTGACATATTATCCCCACCTAGTCTTTTTCCAACTATTCTCACTATACTTTAGCGGATTTTCCGCTAAAAATCAATAGCGGATAACACGCTAAAGTATGATATTGGTGAGGTGATGATAATGTACGCTCGTATACGCAATTTGCGTGAAGACAAAGACTTATCCCAAACACAAATGGCCGCCTATCTTGGCTGTAGTCAACGTGTCTATAGCAATTATGAACGTGGTGAATTGGACATTCCAACGACTATATTGATTAAGCTGGCAGACTATCATCAGACCAGCACTGATTATCTTTTGAATAGGACGGATATAAAAAATCCATATTCTTCAAGTTAATTCAAATTGATTTCTGAACATAAATTGACACTATACAAAACTAACTGAAAGTCATAGTTTCTAACAAAAATATAATTATGCAGAACTGTTTCAGGTATCTCCTCAAAGACAGATACTTGTGAATCAATACTCTACACAGTTGTAGTAGAGTTTGGCGACCTGAAAAGTTTCTTGAGTTCACGGTACTTTACAACAAGAAGTACGAAATCTCTGTCACTGCACTAAATGATTCGTGTAGCACAAAATTAATTACACTTATGAATTAATAATATTCAGAGTCTCATCTAAATAATTTTCCATGCTACCATCATATTCACTTAAAAATGCGCGTTCTCTTACTCCTTCTCCTATACATATCAATTTAGCTCTTCCATGAAAATACTTCTTATTATACTCGTGTATGTTTTTTTCATTTTCTTTAGTTTCTGCTATTGATATTATTAACTGAGTATCGGTGGGTTTATTTTCCCCAATAAACTCAACAATAGCATTTTTATTGGATTGTTCTATATCTTCCTTGAAAATTGCATCAAGCATAAATGGAAAACGATGTATACAATCAGTTTTTTCTATTAATTTATTCAAAGCAAAGTTATATGCAAGTACTGTTTTATGAAGTTCGACTCCTTGAGAAGGAAACGCTGAAATGTTATATAATGATGTATATCTATCTTCTATTAAAGCTTTAACACCCAAATCATCAACATAAGTTATAAAGATTTTTTCAAATTCTTTACTTTTGTACAATCTAGACTTTTGAACCTCTTCTTGTGTTTTAAATCTTTTGAGACTATTTTCTATACTGTTTTTTTCAGCACTTAATATCCCTAACTTAGATTTAATATCACGAATCAATTGTATATTTACTTTATTATCCAACCAACTATCAAAAGATAAATTATGTTTAAAATATCTTTTTAGTATTTTGTATGTTGTTAAGTTACTTTCTTTAAGATCATTTATACGTTTTCCCAATGAATTGATCTCCGATTGCAACTTCTTCATCATCTCTTTACATTTTTCTATTTCTGACTCAGTATCATTCTCTTCTTGAAAATACTTATATGATGAAGTAATACTAAATGAGAGTTCTCTATCACAAGCTGGACATACTCCCCCTATTGGGTTTTGTTTCTTATGATGTCTTGACACTTTCCGAAGTAAAGACAGCCGTTCTTTGTAATAGCTTTGTTCATTACATTTAGAAATATATTCTTCTTCATTTTTATTTAAAAGCACCTGGTTATCACTGTGTGACTTAATATATTCTAATGATTCTTCAATAAATTCTTCATCAATTAGTTTTGTAATTTGAAATTCATCATTATTTTTATCTAAATTCAGATAAAATTTAATTTCATCTTCTATACTTTTCAATTTCCATTCTAATTCCTGCTTTTTATCTCTATCAACGAGTGATTCTATTCCCAAATAATAGTCAAGATAGTCTTCTTTAAGATTTTTATAATATTCAAAGCTACTAAAAGATTTTCTAAGATATACCCACCCTACTGACTGAGGTATATAATAAGGCAAAAACATTGCTTCTATTGGAGCAGCTTTGTATCCCTCCTTATTCTCTAATTTAAGCGAGAAGTTAAATAGTTTATGGAGGTACTCTTTAAGTTTAATATGTTCAGCAGAATTATTCGCTCTAATACCACTAAACCTTATAGTGGGTTTATTTAACATTTTAATGAAAATAGTTTCATCATCTCTAACAAAAGTAACTTTCTCACTATTCTGATTATTAATTACTTGCACATCCAGCCTTAAAAAAGCACCTTCTTCAATAATTTCTTTTAGGTGGTCATTATTGTCGTTTATTCCTAAAGTGTATAAGAGCATTTGAAAAACTGTACTTTTTCCTGAAGTATTCTTTCCATAAATAATGTTTGTATTATCATCAAGCTCTGTGTAAAAATATTTGTTTTTACTTTCTGAATATGCAAACAGTTCATTGATTATTAATTTTGTCTTCATAATTGCCCCCTTACTTCTATATATGCAGCATAAATAGCTGCTTTTATACTTAGCTCTGACAATTGAGAACTTACGTTCTTTCGAAACATTTGGTATAATTCTAAAATACAATCGGTCTCCACGGTAAAACGGTACATTATATTACTATTCACCTTAACAAAGGAGAGTATTTTTCTGTGTTCAACTTGTTGATAATCTTTAAATCTATCAAAGCTATTAATAAAATTCAGCTTAAACTCACTCTTTTCCGGAATGGCAATCCCCAAATTTCTACACACTTCTTTTTCCTCGTTTCGCCACAAATCAAAAGCCAACGTTTTTGTAGTAATAACATCAATAGCATCATTAATGCTTGAAGAACTAACACGTTTCGATTCATCCATTAACTTCACAACATTGCCTTGGTTTAAAGTGTTCTCTACATCTCTAAATAAAAGCAACAGAGCATCAACAGCAGCTCTATGATCACTGACCTTTTCTCCAAATATTCTATTAAACTGTCCAACTAATAAATCCTTTTGCCCAGCACTTTTCTTTGGCAGATCTATATAAGCTAATGAAATATTATCTAATTCTTTTAAGCCTTCTAAGTCCTTGCCAAGAATTTTTTTAATTTCCACTTCAATTCTATTAGTTATTTCTGAATCTAATTCAGTAAATTTCAGCCTACTATTGCTTTCGTTTATAGTTACACTTTTATTTTTGCCCTTTCCTTTGACACCATTACTTAATTTTATAGAGTTATTCGTTATAAATTCTAAGTTATGCTTATAGTTTTTTTCTTTCGGCATGCTATCTGCGTTCAGTGATAATCCTACCCCAGTCATTTTCCCAAGTAATTCATACAAAGTACTCATTTCCCACTTTTCAGAAGACTTCTTTGCTTGATAAGAGTCAATGGAGGTAATAAGTTCATCATAGGTTTGATAACAAAACAAAAAATCATCATGGTGTTCTATACAAATAAAGTATTTTTCATTTTTTATATCCTTATATTTTTCGAACAAAAAGTATAGGGCACAATGTTTTTGAAATTCAGTGCCCGTCGAACCATGAACACCAGCGTTTACAGCTTTACTTTGATTATTCATTGTCTATTCCTCTACACAAATTATTTATATAAATTTGCATTAATCCATTTCCTCCACAATACAAGGAGTTATAGTATTAGGAATATTTCGACAAATATATTCAAAATCCTTCTATTTTATGCATTTTTCTTCTTCATCCTCTTTCTTAGATTTCTTCTGCTTAGTTGATTTACTATTCTGCCATGATTTGAGGACAAGGTTGCCTGAGATGCTGGGCAAATGATGAATCAGCTAAAGCAGAAGAGAAAAGTAGTGATTCCTTTCTCATAAACTACACCAAAACCTCCTTTCATAGATTTCTTACCATGAGATTAGTATGTAATAATTCTAACACAAACATAAGAACGTATGTTTGTTTTTTGAAATATAAATCGGCCTCAGTACTCCACAAAGGCTTCGTAATAATAGCAGAGACACAAGTTGTTTATAAGCTACCAGCATTACCTCCAAAAGAACTCCTTTTTCTTCCATAAAGACCATCCGACTTTGTTAACCAACGACATTTTCAACATGCAAAAAAACGGCATCTCTGCCGTTCATGTGTATATTTGATGGAGAGTATCTTGCAACAAGCGAAGATACCTCCCTCAATATTAAAATGATTAAATTAAATGAGTTACCTTTATTTCCTTTTTGTAGTTATTTAAATATTCTGCTAATAATCGCCTATGGCAATTGTGCGGTTTATCTTCACTACACAAAAAACAAGTTACCTCTTCTTGTAAAATATCATCAATACGATTTTCAACTTTTCTTTTCTCGAGTAGACCAACATACTGTTTTTCGTACTCATCCCAACTCATCAATTTCTTTTTATAGGCACTGAGTATATCTTCTGTTGGAGCAAGCATGACATCATGCTTATAAGATATTCCAACTAGCTTCATTACGTATGAAAGATCATTTTTTTTAGCGTAACCCGACAATTGAGAAGTATTGTTAAGACGTGTGTCTATAAGATTAGTAACATTTGCATCTTTTATTAGAGTTACAAATTGCTCCAAACTTTTTTTAGCGAATCCAATTGTACAAATTTCTTTTTTCATAATTTTAACCCCTAAAACAGCGTAATTTGTTCAACAGTAATCGGATTTAACTCCTGAACCTCTACCCCATACTGTTCAAAAAACTCACCCACTAGTCTCCTATGACAATAGCGGTGATCTTTACAAAAGCAAACTAAAACCACATTTTTCCCAAGCAATAATCGTTTATAGACATTACGAAGTGCATTCAATTTCATATTAGATTTAAGCTCTATTAGAAATTTTTCTTCATACTTTGACCACCATTCAGTTCCTGGTCGATCTTTCCATTGATTCAAATAAGTGTGGAATAAATCAGAAGAAGGAGAAAGATCTCTTACAATTTCGGCGCCTGCAATTTCAGTACCTGCTCGCGTTATGAGCAAGATATCCGCATCAAAATTTACTTTCTTCAACCCTGCTGGATTGGATGTGAATATTTTTCCCGTGGGAATCATTTTGATGCCTCCTTTCCTCTGTCTCCTCATTATATCACAAACCTCATGTTTCTAATCCTTGGAATCATTCACTTATATTATTTTATAAAAAACTCATTAATGTATTACTGTTGCTACAAGTTTATAGTGATTCTGATCTCTATCATAGACTTCACCTAAACTTATCACTAACCCAATATTATTAAGAATGAATCTACCTTCATTTTGGTACAACTGAGTAAATGCATCATCGGTTATTCTTAGCCCAATGTAGTCATTCCCGTTGTATTCGAATGAAAGTTTATATTTTAATTTTTCATATCTATCAACATGAAGCACGGCTCTCGTAACGCAAACAAGCTTAAGTGAATAGTGTTGTGATGGAGTAAACTCTGAAACAAATATATCTTTTAGTCGACTGTCTGAATTATGGAAAATATATGTATCCGCATGTTGCTCCAGTAGTTCTTTTGCTTCTTCCAGAGATGACTCACCTAATTTTCTCCAATAATAACTTGAGTCATACTCGTAGTTTTCTGGTTGAAAATATTGTGGCACTGCTTTTGTCAGCTTTACTTGTATAATATCAAAAATTTGAGCTTGGGAACCGTCTTCATAAGTTAATTCATCTTCTGGTACAGCATGATGATAATGACTTGATACAAGTCTGATCCACTTACGCGAATCAATATCAACACCAGCAATACAATAGTTACCATGCTTTCTTGATTTAGTGAGTAAAATAAATTTGACGTCCATTCAATGACCCTCCCTATATCCCTGTCTGCAGACCTATTGTATCGCACCTTTACAAATAAACTTGTCGAATCTTGTTGTCGAAAATTAAAAAATATGAATATTATTTGATTATTATAGCTATTTTAGTAATCCTATAAAACAAAAAAAAGAGGCTACCTCTGTTACAAGGAGCCTCGTCACAATCTATATTTCATCCCTCTACTCAAGCTACTTATCCTAAAGCTTTAGTGGTTCTTTATTCTGGCCTTTCGAATCGTGTAAAGCATGATTTATTTCCAAAAAACTTTATCTATATTCAGCCTCACGTTATCTAGAATACCGAAGTCTTCGGTCCCCCTCAATCTTTTGAGCAAAATCACAAGCATGTTGAAAGTCTTCCTTGGTATAAAGTTCAGTTAACACATTCGATTCGCCTCTTCCTCCCAATTAGAACCATACTAAAAAAAGTAATTTGTGATCCATTCACAGTAGGACGGGTTAGGTGAATTGCTTCTAATAAAAGATCCGAGTTATTCGTATGATCTATCTCAGATATCAATCAATTGGAAAGAGCGTCTGCGGTCTCTCTCGTTATTTTTAATTCTATCTGGTCTAATTTCGACCACTTCTAGTCAATCAACTGATGTAGCGTCTCCACTGTCTTTTGTAAAGCCATCATCTTTTTTTTATTTAGTTCAATCTTTTCTTTATATCTTTCAACAAGATAATTCTTTTCCTCTAGAGGCTCTCCAATGAAACACACTTTTCTTTTCTTTTCACCAATGTACTTTTCCGCTTCTATCGAATGATAGGATGACATAATAACATTTGGGAGTCAGTCTCTAGGATTCTTAAAGCACCAGTCCGGGTCAAACAGTGAAGATTTCAGTTTTTGTATGTCCTCCCAGCTGTATACCCAATCATTGTCTGCTATCCAGAAATAATCATCAGGATTCAGCTTGAGATATTCGTAAATAACAATGAAGTATCAACTCTTGATTACCATAGATATCCTCAATGTGCCCGACTTGGCATAGTGATATATTAGGATCTAAACCTAAATCTTTGTGATAATAAAATTCAGTACTTAGGCTACTAATGCTGTGAATATGGAAAATCAATGAGGATTCATTGTCCCCTGTAAATGACTTATGATTAATATTCAACGTTGTATACAGGAACTCTCCTTCATTTGTATATGTTTTATTGTTATAGAAATAAAGAGCTGCGTCCGAATGAAAAGCTGCAACTATAGTATCAGCTAGAAGCTGCTCTGGAGAATATTTATCTTTCTTTGTGACGGATTGTAATATGAAGTGCGACACCTACTGTAAATAAAAAATGGCTCATAGCCTGATTCGTGTAGAATGAAAGTTACCACACCAGCATTCACACAAGGAGAATCAGTCCATGAGTTATTCACATCTTAGCATAATCGAACGCAGCAAGCTAGAAATCCTCCACAAACAAGGCAAAAGCTCAAGAGCCATTGCAAAAGAGCTGGGAAGGCACTCATCCACGATTTGCCGTGAACTAGATCGTGTTAATTCATCGCATCCCTATCAGGCAGAACACGCTCAGAACGCTTATGAGGAACGTCGTAAAGCCTCTGTCTCTTCCAGGTAAATGGTCAGACAACTTGGCTGCTTCACTGGAGGAAAAGCTGGAGGCAACGTGGTCTCCGGAACAGATCACTCAACGCTTCCGTACCGAAGGTCGGCGTGCAGTCTCCTTCAAAACCATCTATCGCTGGATCTACGCTGGGCGCTTGGTTCGAGGTGTATTACAGGTTCTCCGGCACAAGGGGAAGCGCCAGAAACCCGCAGAAACTCGCGGTAAATTCGCTATTGGTCAATCCATTTCAGATCGCCCCAAAGAGGTTCGTTCCCGTGAAACGTTTGGACACTGGGAACTGGATACCGTCGTATCGGGTCGTGGGAAAAGTAAAGGCTGCGTAGCGACGTTGATTGAACGCAAAACACGCTTATATACCGCTGTTCTCATGCCCGACCGTACCGCTTTGTCGATGGAGATTGCGCTCGGTGTAGCGATCTCACAGTACCCTACAGGGACCTTCCTCACAGCTACGGCTGATCGAGGAAAGGAGTTTGCATGCTATGCCAATCTGGAAACGACCCATAACCTGCAGGTTTATTTTGCTGATCCGTATTCGTCTTGGCAACGTGGTTCCAATGAGAATGCAAACGGGTTGCTTCGAGAGTTTTTCCCTAAAGGTACCGATCTCGCTCAAGTGGAGGATGAAGCTCTCGCCCAATCACTCGATCTAATGAATCACAGACCACGAAAATGCTTGGGTTGGAGAACCGCTCACGAATCTTTCACAGAGGAACTGTCGCACTTGGTTTGACAATCCGTCTTGTTAAAATAACAGCTGAAGTCCCCATTTTCATTTCTCCCTATTCCAAAGTGCAGTTTATCTGGTGAGACCGCATTATAGGCAAGTTCGAGCATAGAATCTATTCCTTACTCAAACTTTTGTCCCGCAACCACTTTATTGCTTCTTCACCCACCAAAATATTTGGTTCTTCTGGCGTTCCGATATTGATGCTTTTTATAAAAGCTTCTTCTATTCCTCTAAGCCCTGTTAAGTTAGCACCGTGCAACAAAGTTCCTTTAAACGATGTTGAACTGACATCTACCTGATTCATATTAGCATCTCGAAAATCTGTAAGGTACAGGGAACTGGAAATTAGCTTTGCATTTGACAAATTCGCATTTGTAAAAATGGACTCAGAAAGATCCGCTTTGGCAAACCTTGCACCTTGGGCATCTGCATCTGTAAAATCGGCATAAGACAAATCTGCCTTATAGAAATCAGCATTTACTACGTTGGTGTTAGTAAAGCTGGATGAACATAACAACGATGATGACATGTCCATATGTTCCAAATTCATGCCATCAAATGCACATTCGGTCAAATAAGCTTGATCCAAAGGATATCCCGATAAATCGATATGTCGATATGTCGATATGTCGAAAATCTATTTCAACTACACCTAATTTTTCACCTTTTGCTCCACTGGTTTCAATCCACATTCGATGTGAATTTAATTTCTCTACCAGTTCTTGTTGGTTAGTTGTTTTCATTGCTGCATGACATTTAGTCACCCTGACGTTTTACTACTTTTCTGGAATTTTTTTGAAAACAACAAGACAGAAAGAATCTTGAAACTCAACATTAATCGGTCAACGATCTTTTACGATTATTGGCTCTCAATCTCACAGACCTCAAAATATTTTTTGTTTATCCACTCTAATGCTAATTCCGCTTCTTCTTTCAAGATAACACCTCGCTGGTTTTTATACTGAAAGTTCTCATTTGCCCATAACAATAGTATCTTTACATATTCTAACGTCTCAATTTCACATGTACTGTCCTTTTCATCTTCTTCTGCAAAAATATCTTCAAAAGTTGTAAAAGATTTGTCAGATTTTATTAAGTTCACATTCCCTCCACCTTCATATAACGTTATTTCCCCTTTCACTAATTCGATTAGGTTTCCGATTTCTTCCTGGATCGTGGCGAAATCTCCAAATATATCTGATCCCAATGAATTACTAACCAGATAACCGTTCTTTAACGATGAATCTATACTTAAGTCCACGATAACTTCGTTGAAATCTTCTTTATATTCAATGGCATACCTATATTTAATCATGTTCGTATCTCCAATCTTTTTATTACAATGGACAGGCGGATGTAATCATATCAATATAGCCCACAATAATTTATTCAGCACCTCTATTTGCTGTCCTGTCACCTTCTTTGGTTATTTTCTGCATACAAAAAAGCTCATTCCTCACAACGTTCAGGTGGGAAGAGCTTTCGGATTTTTATAACATCAATCGGGGTCATACGGCAACGTTTTTAGTGCTTTCATATCTTCCCAACGGTACACCCAATACTTGGACTATGAATACTATGGACATATAAGATAAACGAACTTTCGTTGTTCCTCCAAATGATTTATGATTCACAATCAGTGAGTTAAGAATGTAAACCCAATCTTTTTTTTACCATATCTAATAAATTATAAATCTCCGGTTTAGCTTCTGGGTGCTCCTCCACGTACTTCTCACTGTAAATCATCAAATAGTTATAAAATTCATCATGCTCCATCACTGCCATTACATCTTCATCGTATGCTGGAGGCTCTCCAATAAAACACACTTTCTGATCACCAATATACTCTTCCTCTTCTGGCATATGATAGGATGAAAATTGTACCTCCAGTGGACCTGAACCATATCCATGTCTCTCATGATCTCCGAAGTATGTTAAAGCTCTCGGAAAATCAATAATCCAGAAATAAGATTCGACTAATCTATCTATTTCAGCTTTTGTTGTCAAAATTTTGTACATCATATCTCTCCTCCGATATTAATTAAAAAGCAGGATAAAAGTTCTTTATGTTCCCTTTGTCATCTACGAACCCCACAAATTTCAGCCCATTTAGTTCTCCTTTAACTATTCCGTTTTTCACGTTTCCAGCCTGTATTTGTGGCTCTAATGCTGCTTTTCCCCAATTATACATTTTTTCATTAGAGATAATATTGGGATCATATACTGTTTTGGGATCGTTCACTCTCTTCCCAAGCACATTTCCATTTGAGTCCGTTATCGGTTCAAAAATACTTTTATCTGATTCACTTCGTTTCAAGGACGGAATTTGATACTCCACCTCGTAAATCCCCTCGACATTGTGCTTCTTGGGTTCACCTATAAAATAATCCTTTTTAACACTCAGCCCATACTTATTTGCGTCTTCTTGTAAGGTCTCATTAAATTTGTCCATATTATGACCACCTGATACTCCAGGTCTGCTACCTCTCTTAAATCCATCAACGTTTACTAGGTGAGCATATGGTCTTTGCAATTTTTCAGCATCACTTACATGTTCACTTATTATACTCTTAGATGCTTGCCCTTTACTCTCAGAACCCTTCTTTTGCTCATTCGCTTTCTTCGCTTCAGCCGCTTCCAAATTCTTTTTAATCTTTGCCACAGCTGGATGGGATGAAGGCAACCGAAAAGGCCCTTTGCCACCTGGCATACTCCCACGAACCATCTGAAATGCCATGAATAGCTGGCTGAACTTCAGTGAAGTTAACATCATCTGAGCATACTTATCAGATACAGGTTCACCTGTCATCGGATGAATGCCCATCTCAAACGCCTTGATCTGCATCGCATAGATATCTTCCCCAGGGGGTTTTACCTTTACAGCTTGCATGCGATTGATATCCATATGCCCCTGATCCCTCTCATAAGCTTGAAGAGCAGCCTGATCCGCAACACCCTCCTCATTGACAGGCGTCCACATTAACTTTCCAAACATATTAACTTGTGCCATTCGATAGCCCTTATCATTCGAACCTGTGTTACTTACCGAATTTTTCATCATCGCTGCCGCACCCACGGCCCCAATAGCACCGCCTAGACTCACCTGCTCAGCATCTGTATTCTCAAAACGCGTGGCAATATCCTTCAATTCCTTGGAGGTCTTCACCATACTCTCCAACGCTTTATCCAGTATAGGGCGTGACCGTTCAAACTCATAGAAAAATCGCTCCTGCGTTGCCCCCATCCACAATGTCTGAATAAACATGATCTGTCTTGTCAGATTCCCCCGTATACTCTCCATCTGTTGTCTGGCCTGATCCACCTGATTCGACACGTGATGTAGTTGCTCTGGGGTAACTTTAATTGTACTCATACATTTTCACCGCTCATCTGAAATATGATAAGACTATGTTAACAGAAGTTAGATGACAATTACATCCGGCTAACCTCCTGATTTCACTTCATGAACCCACGCTCAGAATAATCTTCATCCGTGCTTCGGTCCTAAGTTACTTTCAGATCCAACTATTGAGACTTAAAACGATAAAGCCAGTCCATCTATGGACCGGCTCGTTAATGTTTTGCCCCCTATAACCATGCAGGACCATATTACAATAGGTACTCTTTCATAATGTTTGGCTACAAGTCTATGAGTCACCATTGGTTATTATGCTAAAAAGACTATTCTTCAAACAGCTCAAAAATATATTGATAGGATTCTTCTATTGTTTTTTCATTATTGTAAACATCAGTAAGAGCCTCATTAACAGACATATCAAAATTATTGTATCCATCTGGAATAGGATATGTCTCTACAGCAGACCCATCTTGTACTTTATAAATCATTGATGCATCAAATTTTCCCTAAATATACTTCACAGCACTCCATTTAAACCACCAAAAATCCGCCCAAGGATATTAAAATATATCATGATAAAAGACAATGTTAGAGATATTGGGAGTACAATCAAAAGCTTAAGTGTTCTCTTAGGAACAATAAATAGTAAAGTAGTGACCATGATTAGATATATTCCCATAAGTATTGGATTCAAATAATAATGCTCGTGCTCGGGCAAGTACGCGTTTCGTAATTGATACCCTTCGGACATTAAAATAGTAATCGGAAGGGATAAAATTATACTAGATACAAATCCATTACCACGTGCATACCACATTACATAAGCACACACCGGAGATACGACTGCACAGATCCCCCAAAACACGATTTCTTTAATTGGAAAGAAATGCAACAAAAATACTGTATATAGATAATAAACAATCAGCAGCGACGAGAAAAAGAAGCATATCTTAACTGCTGCTAATTTAGGAGAATAACTAAAAACCGATAAAAGGGTTGCAACAAAAATCCAAATACCTAGACGTCCACCGATGTCATCAAATATGGGGTTAATCCCCTGAGTATCTACGAGTTTTGCCGCTAAACCCAAAATCCCTCCAATTACTATCACGTTCACAATCGAAAGAACTTTTTGTTTAGTGGTTGATTTATTTTCAATTTCAATTCTCTTCAATTTATTATGTATTTCCACTTTAAACCTCCTTTTTTTCATAATTCCTATATATTCTAACACAATCGATCTTTTTTATAATTTTGAAATATTCCCTTTTTATACAAAACAAAATACTCACTCCTACCAGTTGGGATCATACACTTCGCCATAAAAATCAATAACCCTGGTAACACATCTGCATTCAACACAGTGTCACCAAGGTTATTTTTAAATCTCATCCTGTGTCACTCACACACACACACAATGTCTGAATAAACATGATCTGCCTTATAAGATCCTCTCGTATATGATCTAATTGTTGTCTCGCCTGATCCACATGATTCGATACGTGATGTAACTGTTCAGGAGTCACATTAATGGTATTCATACATTTTCACCGCTCACCTAAGATAGGATAAGACTAAGTTAGCAGAAGTTTAATGGCAATTACATCCGGCTAACCTCCTGATTTCACTTCATTAATCCATGCTCAGGATACTTTTCATCCGTGCTACAGTCCCTTATGATCTCTCTGACCCCAAATATATGGAGATCCTGTAAAATGACAAAACCAGCCCTAAAATGGACTCGCTTACTAATTACCACACTTTTGAAAGATCATCAATTCATCTGGGTATTATGGATCAGGAATGAAGATTCATTTGATCTAATCAATCACATTTAACAAATGGTTAGGGGTAGTATATGCCTATATAAATGGAATATATTATAATTTTTATGTATATTATAGAATATTTTATTTTCAAGATATGTATTAGATCCTATCACAGCTAAGATATCAATGCGTATAAATGAGTTTTACATTTTGTCTGCAACACATAATCATTGGCAGGCATTCATTTTCATATACATTCCTACTTCATAGAGTTTTCTAGCCTGTAGAGTTCTGCCTCCTTTATTTCTGTTTTCAGTAAAGAAAAAGGGGAAGAACCATTTTCAAAAGAGAGGAGGGCAAGAGGCTTTAATCTGCAAGTAGGTCTATTTATCGTAACCGCATATTTTTGTAAAAGAATCCCCATAACAAGAAAGGTGGAATTTATTACTATGAGAAAATTGATTAGTTTAGCTCTTATTCTTGTTCTAGTGCTTTCATTAAATGTAGCTGCCTATGCAGACGGTGATGTGACTCAAGCCAAACCTATGACAAAGGAAGAAATTATTAATTCCAAAGAATTCCGTGAAGCTGTGAAAGCGGCTAAGGCTGAATTAAAATCGCAGAAGGCTGATAATGCGGGCGATCCAGTTCTGTTTGCGCCTGCTCCGAAAGTATCTCACATTAATGTATACGGTGTCGTATCTCCTAATGGCGGCCAAGAAATTTACGGCTTCAGTAACAACCCGCTCTCCACAACCAATGATCATGGTGGGGCTTGGATTCAGTGTATTACTTTCCAGATCGGTTATGACAGCAGTCACTACGGCACACTCGCCGGCAATACAATGACAAACAACTGGTCTGAAGCTATTGATCTGGACGGTAATCGTGTCGTAGATGCTTGGGCTCATTCTTGGGTTTATGAAGCGCCTAGTACAGGCGGACAATTTGTAGGTACGGTCTATTCCATTAATATTCCAACACAGTGGACCGCTTGGATTAATGTTCGTTAACAGGAAGGATGTAATATGAATATTGACGGAATTGGCTATCCTGGTTCTATCATGAGGAATACGGGAAGGAAGCCCAAAACCACATCAGCTTTGGCTACGAATCCAATTGCACCGAAATTTGATTGTGACAGCTCATTCTTCTGCTAACAATTATGTTAGTACATTTACTCAGGCGGCCTTGGAGAATGCATCTCAGGAAGTCTAGGATGTGTGGAACAAAGCAGAGGAAAAACAGTGGCTTCAATCCCTTAACCGATGCTGATAGTAAAATTGCAGGTTCCTCCTTGTTGGCTGGGTTGATGGACACGGATTTGCTTCTTAATCAGGCGCAGGGATATACATCCCTGCGCCTTTTCTCATTGTGACATTAAAGGGCGCGACTTTGTATAGGAACCCACCGTTACACAGCAGGCTACTTTCCCTCTGCTTGTATGAAAACAAACGTGCTCTCGTCAGATCTCTCTTCTGAAAAACCAAAATTCAACCGATCAAACCCTTTGACGTCATTCACATCTGTAATCTTATGCTCCGCCATATACCGTACCATCTCACCTCTAGCCATTTTGGCCCGGGTTGCCTTTTCAACAAGCTTCCCATCAACCATTTGTCCAAATACACAAGTGATAAAACGGGTCTCCTCGCTCAGAAAAGGGGTGATGTTCTTGCTATACTCTTTGGAAGCCAGATTCAGAATACAGTTGCTGTCCGCTTGAAGCTGATCTGCCAACTTGCTGCCCCAGAATTGATAGAGCGATTTGAAGCCTGGACCTTGCAGCTTGCCCTGCATCTCCAACCGATAAGGGGTAACCCCATCCAAAGGCCGCAACATGCCATATAAACCGGATAATATGCGTAAATGCTGTTGAAGATACGCCAGTTCCTCATTTTGAAAAACACTCGAAGCCATATATTGATACTGAATGCCCTCATAGGCATAGATGGCTGGCGTAAGATTTGCTTTTATATTCATATTCTGAATCCGCTCCACGTTCTGTTCGGCGATTGCATCGTTACACTTCCACATCGCTTTGAGTTCGTCTCTGCTCGCTAGCAATACTATCCGTGTCGATCTTCATTTTTTGGCAGGTGAAATAATAATCCTTACCATGCTGATTTATCCTTTAATCTACCGTTATATTTTTGACTTTTTCATTCTACCGCATGGTTTGATAATTCCAATTTTAAAGCCCATTTTTTTGTATCGTGGTGCTTCTCAAAAGAACTACAAAAAATGAACAAACCAGCCCACTAGCGGACTGGCTTATTCATCAAAATTAAAGAACGCATCATCAATTTATTATTGTTAGCAAATTAATATTTTTTTGTAATGTTTCAATTCTCTGCGGAGCGATTAAAACAAACCATTCAAAATATTCATTAGCTTAAAAACTTGGAAATCACCAAACAGGGAGCAATTCAAATTCTGTTTGTCTGTTCACTTAATTTCTTGCGAAGACCCTTCTACAATATCTATCATATAGACCTTATGCATGCCTAACTTTTCGGTAGTGGTAAGCTTGTATAATTCAGGTTTTTCTGTAGGTTCTAATACAGCCCACTGCCAATTGGATCCCGGCCCAGTGGTTAAAGCTATTATCTCTTCAGTGTCCAGATCTAATGGAATGGCTTTCTTTTCAGCTTTACCCGAAACATCTTTTACAATTAAATTAACCTGATTATTTCTCTGTGACATCTTGATTAATTCGATATTGTACTGGTACTTCTGATCAGATGTGTAACTGACCGGATCACTTTCTACTTGATCTGATTTCACCGTATTTTGTAATGCAGTTACAAAAGCCGGAGTACAGAACAACAGTATAAAGATGAACACTCCCCCCACAATCATGGTATTTACACTTAACTGAGAATTCCATTTCCTTATGAGAATTACAATAGAAATCATATTAACAATAAGAGAAGGTACTCCATAGAAAAGCATGATCGGCATACCAACCAAATCTAGTGATCTTTGAAAATTAGACGTCGCCCCAACTAAAAACCAAATAAATACTGATAAATTAATTAATGTAGTTGCAATCCATATAAATTTAATCCAAGTCGACACTCCTTCACCTCCACACCAGACATGAAGCTACATGCTATACTACCATCCCCAAGGTCTGACTATTCTGATACTTGTCCTCTGTATGTATTTGATGATGACTTGTTCCAATACTATTTACTTGGTTGCATGTCGTACATGTATCCTTAAATTTCTATATATATTACCTAAAAGAAGGGAATTCCCCGGAATTCCCCAATGATTAAAATCAGCGTTGATCTGCAATGAAACATAAAATTCCAAATAAACTCCAGTCGATTATTTTATGAAAAGTATTTCCCTGAATGTAAATCTTCTATTTCTTGAGAGAGTTTTTTAGTATGTGGCTTCATATAATTTTGTGCTTTTTTTAGAATATCCGTATGCCCACCAAGATTATATAATATTGTAGTAGATAACACTTGTACAATATAAAGACTTGTTTGAGTCGCCATCCATTCAAAAAAATTAAAGAACTTTTCAATTTGTTCTATGTCAGTATTTTCACGAAGCAATCCTTCAACATAAGTAGACACTTCATCTCCAAAAAACACATGTCCTAGAAACTCTTGATTAAAATCCAAGTGCTCTAAGTAACGATCGTGGAATGTAGGAAACAATCTCAAGAAATGATTTATTAAAATGTCACTTTCCATTCTTCAACCTCCTATTTTCCATTCAAAGCCTTTTTCAAATCACTATAAATCGCGTTTGCAAGAGCATAATCATTTTCATTTAAATTACCAGAAGCCATAATCTTCTGTAAATTTTTCAGTCTTTCTTTAGCTTTAACTATATGATCTGTCTGTCCTAGTGACAAACCATATTTAATTTGTTTCCTTACAAAATCAGCTGTACCTCCATTCCCTATATAACCTGGTTTCTCAGGTCTCCATAACTGGTTAATTACCTCTTTTAATTTTGGATTCTGAGCAGAGTCCTTTAGAAGTTCTCCAATATGACCCGTTTTTTTACTAGAAAGTAATGTGGAGAACTCAATGGCTCTCTCAATCTCTCTTCCTGAAGATGACACTAATTTATAAAACAGTTTTCCACTTTTTACAAACTTAGATATAGGTATAAAGTTAGCAGCAGCAAGAGTTTTGCTGAAAGTTGAAGCATTCGCATCACGGATTGTGTTAATGTCATCAATAACCATAAAGTTTGCTACGGCCATGGAAGCTTTTATAGAACCTGAATAAAACTCATTCCAGCAAGTCTTTATACCCACATTTGAGCAATGATTTACAATTTGTCGATTTGTATACCCTGTACCTGTTGGAAAAAGTTTATGCCCACTCGGGTCTACATATTTCAACGGATTATTACTCACATACGAATACAAATTCAAACTCAGCGGATCATTTAGTTCCCCTTCGTACGTGTCCTCACCGATGAAACGTGCCATGCCTGGATCATACCAGCGTGCTCGCAGATATTGCAGCCCTACAGTATCATCCCAATATTCTCCGGCATAGCGAAGCATATTCGGTACGGTTTCTTCCGTCGTTAACGGTCCACCCCAGATGTCATAGGTGTAACTGTTCAGCACTTTGCCTGCATCGTCCACGAGGCCAACGACATCGCCATGACCATTCAACTGGTAGTATTCCAGTTTACCTGTTTGCTTGTCCTGGCGAGCCCATAATTGCCCATACAGATCATAGATATAGGCATATGATAGCTCAGCTTTTCCAGACGTTACAGTGGCCTCAGCCATGAGTTTGGCTTCTTCATCGTAGTAATAACGAATCGTTTGGTCGCCTTCCGTACGTTCATACAACAGTCCATCTCCATTATAGCTGTAGGTTACCGTTTTGCCTTCACCCGTTGCTTTAATCAGACGATTCTGGCTGTCATACGTATACTGTGCATCCTTTAGACCGTATACCTTACCACTTCCGGTACTGTACCGGTTACCATTCGGGTCATAAGTATACGTTTCTTTTTGCGTGCCCGTTTCGGTCTGAATCCGGCTCAATTCATCGTATGTGTATTGATCGGTTTCCCCGTTCTGTGTACGGGACGTGATGTTTTTATTACCATCATATTCATAGGCGAACTGTTGCACCGCAGATGTCCCTTGAGAGATCGTGATTCCCGACAGGTCATAGCCATTGAACTGGTAGCTTGTGCTGAGGCCCTTGCCAAACGACAATTTCTCCAGCAAGCTATTGGACGCATAACTGAATGTCATACGATCCACAGGCGTCGTTCCCGATGCTGCGAGTGCAGAAGCCCCTCCTGAACCCGAGGTAATATCCATGGAGGTTACCCGATTCATGGCATCTACTTCGCCGTGAATGCGCAAGGATTGTCCTTTGGCATCCGTTAAGGTATACCCTAGACGTTGCTGAGTATTGTTTTCGTAATCAAGTCGTGTCCCATCCGGGAACGTCAGTCCGTTCAACATCCCATCTGCTGCTCGATAACTGTACGTGGTCTTTCCATGGTCATCGGTCATCGATGTTCTGCGGCCAATCTCGTCGTACGTATAGGATACATTCGTATCCGGTGCTTTCATACCTGTGAGCATGTTGTCACTGTTATACGTATACTCTGTTACTTTCCCAAGTCGATCCTGTTTTTTAATCAGATTACTTTTCTTATCGTAATATAACGTTGTCGCATACCCGGCTGGACTCGGATGCGTCTGTTTAATGAGTCTTCCCAATTCATCATACTGTTTGGTGACTGTTTGCGTATTCGGTGATACGATCTGTGTCACTTGGCCTTGATAGCTATAGAAGTAGCGACTTGTCTCTTGCTTCGGTGTGGTTACTGTTGTGATCTGTCCAAGCGCATCATACGTATAGGTCGTTCGTTGACCGTTACCATCGATAGATGCAATTACGTTACCATCGATATCATACTCGGTTTGTTGTAACGGAACATATGCACCATTCCGATATTCCTCCACCGCCGTCACTCGACCAAGTAAATCCTTCTTCTCCCGTGTTTGATTGTCAGCAGCATCCTTATAGGTCACCGTTTGGGCCACAGCATCAATGTTGGTTGTTCCGGTGGTCCCGTCTGGATACTTTGTCTCTATCGCTTGTCCAAACGCGTCGACTACAACTCTCGTAACATTGCCTTCAGCATCCTCAACAGCCGTAACATTACCTTCGCGGTCATAGGCGTATTTGTGCGTAGCCTCCGCCGTCTGCTCTTCTACCAAAAGACCTAACGGATTATACCGCTCGGTTGTGACAATGCCATCAGCCGATGTATTTGTAATGATGTTCTTAACATCATCATACGCCGTAGTTGATTTCGTACCATCAGCATAGACGATTTGTAGAAGTCGCCCTCTCTTATCATACTGATACGATTCCTGTTCCCCGGATGCATCGGTTGTCTTTTCCAGTTCACCAGCATTCGTATATTGATACGATTCCACGAGGGCTTCTGCTTTACCAGCAGCATCATTCACGGTTATGGATCTGGATTCCACCAAATGCCCTGCATTAGCCTGATAACTCAACGTCACTACGCTGTCTTTAGCTAAATAGCCGCCTTTATCTGTGGTGCTGATGACTCTTCCTTTATCATCCAGCTTCACTTCCGATTCAGTGAGCAACTGCCCGCCGTATCCATTTTTAGTTGTGCTCCGCAGAACGGAACCTTGGCTGTTATAGGTTGTTTCGGTGTATCTCTCCAAGGTACTATTAATCTTGCTGGTCGAACGAATAGGTTTGATCCAGTGATATGGAGCCTTACCCGTTTCATACGCATAGGTAGATTCTTGTCCTGTACTTTGTTTTTCGGACGTCACCATTCCATTGGCATCGTAGGTCATGGTCGTGGTTAGCTTCTCGCCTGCACGTCCACCCTCACTAACCCACTCCGTCATTTGAGTCGGAAGGTTTCGCTTCGTTTGACTGTCGTACTGGAACTCCGTGGAAAAAGTTACGTCATCTCCAGTTAACGTGTGCTTATCTGCGTGAACCAAACCTGGATGCGCTGCAGCGCTAAACATTTTGGAGAACGTCCAAGTATCTACAGTGTTCTCTGCTTTCACTTTCGTTGCCCATGTTGCGGATTGACCGTATGCTTCCAGGTCTTCTCCAGAATATTCAAAGTTAACCTTGTCCAGAACGCCTTCGCCTTCCGTTGTACTAAACTGGCTCTTGCGTTCTCTTACTTTGAATACGAAATGGGAGGAAGCTTCGCCGATCTGCTTCAGCGCCGGAATATAGGCATAATCCGTTATAGCCGATGAAGGGCTTGTAATACGCGATAACAGCGCTGTATGCATCACACCTTGAGCATTTTGGTTGCTTTGCAACTCAGGTAAAAAGTTGAATTTGGATTCCGGATAATAGTACGTATACGTCGTTGTGCGATCGAGAGCATCCGTGTATTCTCGCAAAATGCGAATGCCTTCGTCCTCGCGTTGCGTGTACGTTGCTTTCCGATCTGTTCCGGCAAGCTGTACAGTAACCTTCAGGTTGTCATAAGCAAATGTCAGCGCCTGACCTTCGCTGTTTTCAATTCGTGCAATAGCTTGGTTTCCGTTCAATGTCGTATAGTCAAAATTCACGGTATTGCGGTAGCCATCTGTAATTTGCAACAGCTCTCCGGCTTCATTAAATAGATAATCGTAGCCGTTACGGATGGATAGACGATAACTGCTTGATACGCCATTCACAGTCACAGTGGCATCTCGCTTAACGCTTAAGTCATTCCATACGTAACCTTCCAGTTCCAGATTTGCGTTTAAGCGGTAATAGCCCACGCCTGGAATCTGAATATACTGATGATCGCCACGCTTTTCCATGAAAGGAATGTCCCAACGCCAGCCTTGCCCCAATCCAGCAGAGAGTTCTTCCTTACGTGGCGTAACTATATTGGAATACGTTTGTGTCGTTTCGTCATATTGAACGCCGAGTTGTCCACTCGCTCTAGCACTGTCATAGACGCGTGTCAGATCAAACGGAATGAGTCCAGGCAGAGAAAGGTCAGTACTCTGAATCACCATTTCCCCTGTAGCAGTAGAGATCGATTCTGCTCCATAAGACGTCATATAAAGCGATGCATCATCCCGGATATCAACGTGATTTAGCCCAGTTTCATCCACGGTTGTTCCTGTACCTGGAGCATCCTCACCAAGAGCATTAATCGAGAATGTGTTTTGTTGTGATGATCCGGAAGGCCGTAGCCCCTCCATTTGGATCGGTTCGCTGATTTCTTGTGCTTCTAGCCATTTCTCAGCAGCCTCGCCGCCTGTGCGATCTGTCTGTAAAGCTTTATACAACTGGTACAGCGAGTAACCTTGATCTAGTTTTTTCTCAATCCAATCTTCCTTAATACCAAACTGCTCTTTTAAACTATGGATAGTAATGTAGGTAGCGGAAGGGAGGGAATCCCTACCTTCTGCCGCCGCTGCTGCTTGTCCTCTATATCCAAAAGAACCGAACCCACTAAGAACCAATATAACGCATAACCAAATGATCGTTAATTTCTTAAACACTCCATCACCTCAACCTAGATTTAGACAATCCTTAATTAAATGGGAAAATCTTTTTCGTTCGTTTCGTCAAATTTCCGTTGCGATCATACTCAAATACAATTTGATCTCCCGTAAATAGAACGACTTTAAGCAATTGATTGCCATAGCCGTATTCATAAGAGCTATCATTACGAATGTTCATTTCTGCTGCTTTGATGTCACCTTGAACCGGTTTTCCATCCTTTTCGCTTAGCTTCAGATAATAGGTCTGTCCACCCTGGAGTTCCCACTCCAGCACGGTATACTGTTCACCGTACACCTGCTCCTGCTCCACTGAAGCAGCTAATGGACTGCTCAGCTCCTTATCTGCATATAACTCAAGCCGAGGCTCGATCGAAAAGTCTCCTGACTCTTTGATCGCTATCCGGTACTTACCAGTTCCATAAGGGGTAAAACGATAGTACACATTGCCTTGCTGAAGGGTTGGAAGCACCGTTTCTACCCCCTCATACAAGGTCAGGAACTCCACATTCACTTCCTTGACCGTAAAGTGGCGATAAGGACCTACAAGATGCAGCGTTTGGGATGCCACATTATGCACCTGAATGTCAGAATGTCCAGGTACGAGTTGTCCTCCTGCCGCATTCTTTCCTTCCCTAACAACGACTTGTTTCTGATCCCGAATAACGTAATCATAGGCCACTCCTTCTGCTTGAGATGCAAGGAGCAATGCTGCATAGGATGATGTATTCGAGAACAACACCGTGTTATTTGGCGCCAAATCTCGCTTGATAAGTGCAGGCTCCTGACTTGAGATGGCTGTCACAGGAACGGCATATTGAATCGTTACAGGTTCCGAAGATACTACGGTGACGACAAGCGTTGCACCTGCTGGAATCTCCCATGTTGCATGACTTTTACCTTCCACGAAATACAATGCTTTATTGGATGTATCGTAGACCGTATAATCCACAACGGAAGTTACTCCTGCGATTCGTTCAATTTGAGCAGGTTTCGAACCCGGATTAGTAAATACTGCGCTCTGCCCTTGGTTAACAGTGATTTCCGATTCTGGTGAAGGGACTTGATCATCTTGTCCACGGAAAACGCGGTAAATCCCACCATACGTTATGGGTTGATCTGAGATGTTGGTAACGACAACTTTTTTACCACCCAAGACATACGCCTCGATCGCTGTTGCTGTTCTACTGCTTGACACTGTTCCATCTACGTTATAAATCGTGTAATCATACACCCGCCCAGCGCTGCTGGAAGCATCATTTCGGAGCCTTTCCGAATCCGAACTTGTATTGGTGAAGGCATAGCTTTCACCTTTGTTCAATGTCACGCGCAGATAAGCCGGTTCCTGGCTATCCACTACCGAGAAATCATCCGTGTATTCAAATAATACAGGTGTACTTCCCCCAACCGTAACGATGGCTTCACCACCGGCTGGTATTGTAGCGAGACTACCATTGTTATTGAACTTGTCACTATGTGCTCTACCGTCTGCTTTATACACCACGACATCATATAGAGCACCTACCGACTTGGCGTTACTCCGAATTGGGTTACTAAGTGAACCCCCATTATGGAATTTGACCGATTGGCCTGGTGACACGGTAATCTTACTTAGCGCTTCATTTGGTCGATCCTCTACATCAAAAATGGTGTAAATCGCACCTATAGTTACAGGTTGAGCAGATACACCTGTGACTACTGCTTTATTTCCATAAAAAACAACAGGTTCAACCGCTGTTGCTTTTCTTGTACTCCGTTCTGTGCCATCCGGATAATAGGTGACGTAATCAAATATCCGACCTTGGGTGGTGGAAGCATCACTGTCTAGATATTCCCGATCGGTGCTGTTATTCCAAAATGTCACGCTTTCTCCCTGTTTGAGTGTCACGCGATGGTATGCGGGTTCCATGCTTTCTTCAACCGAGAAATCATCTGTGTAACTAAACTCAATGGGGACTTGCCCAGCTACCGTCACAATCGCATACCCTTGTGAGCGAATGATCGGATTGGTATTTTTGTTAAAACCATCCGAATGAACGACGTTTTCTGCTGTATACAGGACGTAATCAAAAACGGCTCCATTGGTACTGCTGGCATTGTTTTTTATCGGATTGGCCAACGAACCATTATTACTGAAAATCATAGATTCTCCAGGATATACAGTAATTCGAGTAATCGCATCACCACCTGCTTTTTGGACATCAAATGTCCGATAGGGTACACCATATGTTACAGGCGTTGCTGTAACCAAGGTTACAACAGCGGTTCTTCCTGCTGCTACAGTAGGCTTAGTGGATGTATTCGTCCCTGTAGAACTTTCTGTTCCATTTGGAAGATAAACGACATAGTCATGCTTATCTTTGGTGGAACCATCACTTTGGAGCGCATCTGATTTGGAACTGATGTTGGTGAACTGGTAGCTCTCGCCCTGTTGTAGAGTCGTACGCGTATAGGCTGGCTCATCACTCCATTCACCGGTATATACTTCGTACGGAAGTCCAACGGTGACAGGCTGTGCTCCGGCCCCCGTAAAGATGATCTCGTTCCCTCCCCCTAAGTATGGTTTGCCGGTTGATTCAAAATTCGAACTAGAAAGGCTTCCATCTTCATTGTAGTTTGCATAGTCATATCTCCGGTCTTGAGTTGTGGAGGTATCCGCACTAACAGCTCTCGTTTGTGTTCCTTCATTGACGAACCGATAGCTCTCACCTTTGGACAAGGTCGCTCTATGTAAGGCAGGATTCGCAGATACACTATAAGTAAATTCAGAAGGTATTGTTACTGTAAATGCATTGCTCCCACTTGAAGTCACGACAGCGGTGTATCCCGCTCCTACGGATAAGCTACTAGTCGAATTCATGTTATCCGTTGAAATACTTCCATCTGCTTTATAAACGGCATAATCATAGGAACTGCTTCTCGATGTTGCCGCATCTGTCTTCAAGGATCGTAAGCGGGTTCCATTATTAATGAATCTATAAGAATCACCAGGATACATGACTATAACTTGCTCTTGGGCTAATGCCATAGATTGAGGAGAGAAGAAATTTTCTTCATAGGTATCCTCCGTCACTGTCGGTACACCTTCCACATCTTCTATATCTTCGTCTACACCTTCTGGTTCTTCATGGACGTCCGGATCAATACCATCCAGATCCTCGTCGTCTGTTAAAGCTGTATCCTCCATAGAAACATCGACATTCTCGGTGCTACTTTCAGTTGTTATTATGGCATCCGATTGATCCGAAAGAGCATAACCGCTAGTTGGGTACATGGTTCCAATCAACAACAAAGCCATCAGAAAGACAATAAAACCTTTTCTTAAACTCATGAAATTCATATTCCTCCTTTATATTTTTTCTCCATTTACTTCCTCATCAGTGGTATAAATGGAGCCTAATAAATCATTATCGTCATTTTCCTTATTTTAGGACATAGTTAATTAGTCCCTACTTTCAGGGACTTTTTTCCTTTCCCCTTTCAGATAACAATGAATATAACCTGTAATTATCTTGATTCATTCGAAATAGAATGAAAGATTGGACGAAGTTGAAATGTTATTTCATTTGAAGTTAAATGTCTTCCTATTTGGACAAGGATTTAGATTTATTACCTGAAAAATAAAAAAGCCGCCAGTTGGCGACTTTTGAGTAAATAAATAGTTATCATTCTGGTGTATGATCAGAGGAAATCTGGCTACTGTCCCACTAAATATATAAATACATAATTGCTCTCATCCGACTTCTCTTCTGAGAAAACAAAACCTAACCGATCAAAGCTTCTAACATCCTTCACATCTGTAATTTTCCGTTCTGCCATATACCGTACCATTTCACCTCTAGCCATTTTGGCCCGGGTTGCCTTTTCAACAAGCTTCCCCTCGACCATTTGTCCAAATACACAAGTGATAAATCGGGTTTCCTCATTCAGAAAAGGGGTGATGTTCTTGCTATACTCTTTGGAAGCCAGATTAAGAATACAGTTGCTGTCCGCTTGAAGCTGATCTGCCAACTTGCTGCCCCAGAATTGATAGAGCGATTTGAAACCTGGACCTTGCAGCTTGCCCTGCATCTCCAACCGATAAGGGGTAACCCCATCCAAAGGGCGTAACATGCCATAAAAACCGGATAGTATGCGTAAATGCTGCTCCAGATACGCCAGTTCCTCATTTTGAAAAACACTCGGAGCCATATATTGATACTGAATGCCCTCATAGGCATAGATGGCTGGTGTAAGATTTGCTTTTATATTCATATTCCGAATCCGCTCCACGTTCTGTTCGGCGATTGCATCGTTACACTTCCACAACGTTTTGAGTTCGTCATAGGATAACTTTTGAAGCAGACTTAATAAATGTTCTGACTCATTTATAAAATGCGGCATCTGCGCGATAGCCATAAGATCGGTATCAATCTTCATCTTTTTAGCTGGTGATATGATAATTCTCATCATGCTGATCCATCCTTAATCTACCGTTGTTATTGTCGTTACTCATTGTACAGGATCGGCTAGGTAAATCCAATGTCAAGGCTTAACTAACCTTTGAAAAGACTCAAAAAAATGAACAAGTCAGCCCACGATTGGACCGGCTTGTTCATTAGAGTTCAACACATTAAATTGGTGAGAAAGCAAGGCATGCATTTCAAATCATTAATTAGGGAGATACGCTCCCCGCGCCGCTATTTTGCTCTGTTTTTGTAGTCGGCAATTGAATCATTGGCGTGTTTGATCCACTCACATATGGGAGTGCTCCATCCCATTTCTTGATTGTTTCATATTCAACGAGTTGACTTGTTAATGATTGCTGAAGCTCTTTATTTGCTTTAGCTTGACCTTCTGCTTCGATTAATAGTTTGTCTGCATTACCCTGTGCTTCCACACGCTTACGATCTGCTTCTTTCTTGGCGATCTCCAGTTCAGTCGTTTTACGTTCCAGTTCTTGAGAAGCTTCAACACGCTTATCGATTGCTTCCTGAGTCTTGGCGTCAGGCTGAGGAACACCTACGGTAACGTTGGATACAATAAAGCCTAACTCTTTAACATCATCAGAAAAACGTTGTTCGACGTCTAAGCCTGCTTCGGATGACTTTTCACCATAAACATCAATGACTGTAAACTTGGAAATACCTTTACGAGCTGCATCACGGAAACGTGTTTTGAGATATGTATCCTCAATTTCTTGAATGCTAATTGGCCCAAATGTATTGAATATAGAAGATACTTTACTAGGTTCTACTTGATAGTTGTAAGCAAAATCGATTGTGATGTTTTTCCCGTCAGAAGTAGCAATCTGAATATCTCTGTATTCCACCGTTTGAATTCGGATAGGATATTTCGTCACTTTATCGAATGCTCCAACGAGTTTCCACCCTTGACTCAGTGTACTATCTTTTACGCCTCCATTTGGTGAATACACGACCCCAACATATCCATTAGGAATTCGTGTTAAAAAGAAGGTCACCAGTAATACTCCCACAATAATAACGGATGCAACCGCAATCGCCCCTACTCTAAACGTCTTTGAATTTTTCATCACCATTCTCCTCTTGTTTGAATTTATTGTATTTCTTCAAAATTCTACTACCTATTTTATTGAATAGTGGGAACATTAATGACCAGAGAATAAATGCTAGGATAAAAATTAAAATGATTCCCCCAATAAACGGCATATTCGTCCTCCCCTCTATGGATGTAATCGAGCACAAACCTCATCTGCACGAAGGAATCCGCATCGTTCATTTAAACTTCTTCTACATCTGTCTAAATGTTACTTCTCCGTTCATCCAAATCTACACCTAACAAATGATATCCTCCTTTATATATACTTTGTAAATTCGATTCGGTTTCAAGGATATCCAGTGCCGCTTCTTGTAGCCCTATGCGATCCGGCTTGATATTTACGGCTTGTGAGCATCCCAAGATCGAGCTACTATGAGGTAAAGTAGTGAAGAAAATGGTGAGAATGGACGTCCAGTACCCGGTTATTCCTGTCAAGAAAGTGGCGTTCGTGTAGCCAGTACTGCCCTACTGTCACCAAAAAAAGCCATCAAATTGTTTGATGGCTTTTTCGAATGTGTAACCTATGCGAACCAAATCTAAGACTTATTTCATAGGAATTGGTATTCCATAGCCTCCTCATAACGATATCTACATCGTTTCATGTATCTTCTTCCCAAGTCATAAGTACGTATATTTAAAAATAAATACGAGGACAGATAACAAAATAGGAATGAGCCAACCGAAGGAACTTACTAAGGAGGCATTAATCTTCTTATCCTCCACATCTCTTTTAGGAAGATCAAATAAGGTAAATAGCCATTTACAAATAAAGAATACGATAAGAGATGCACAGCCTGTCATCAGCATAACACTTTTTTCTGGGCCTTCAGGTTGTGTAATACCTTCCAGCATATCTCCTCCAATAATATATGAGTTAATCACAAAGGATGAGTTCGTTATTATATGAACGATAATACCTGGGTAAATAGATCCCGATTTTATTACCAGTAAAGAAGAAACTAAGGCAGATCCGAATAATTCGACTAGTCGATAGGGATTATCATGAAACAGAGCAAATAAAAATGAACTTATTACAGCTGCTAGTAAGAGTCCCCGCTTTTCATAACCAGTAATGAGAGCACCTCGAAACAGTAACTCCTCACATATAGGTGGAATGATGCCAATACTCAACAGAAGGATACCAAAAGAAAATAGTGAATTGGCAACAGGGTAATGTGAAGTCTCATAGGAACCTCCAAGAAATAAGGAGAATACTTGGGTTACCTGATGAAAAAACAATAAAATAATTTGGCTCAACGCAAAAATAACCAAAGATAATACGATATTTTTCAATGAGACCTTATGTAACCTAAATACCTTTCGGAAGTTTAATTTTTGATATCTGCACCAAATGATGGCGGGCAGCACGTTTAATACGATCTGCCCTACCGATACATATCCAAGAAACAACATGAGATTCTCGTGATGCTCGTTCCCATTCAGGCTCATCCATCCCGACAGCATAATACCAGTGACATAGGATACAAAAAAAATCCAGCCTGCGCTTTTCATTGTTAGTTTGTTAATCATAGCGCTTCCCCTAACCTCTAGTAGTATTTCATCCTCCCTGCTGAAGGGGTTCTGACAGTTCTTTAGCGATTTGACCTCTGGACCCCTTGGAAGTAACAAAATAACTACATATTAAAACAACAAGTATTCCTGTAACCAACGGTACAAAATACCACTCAGTTCCTTCTAGTACAATTCCATAGATCCACAGTCCGAAAGGAGCAGCGATGTCGGTCATTGCGTTGGCGATCCCCCACACCCTACCACGATAACTTTTATCAATACGGAACTGGAAATAGGTATACAGCGGAATTTGGACAAACATTTGGAGCCCACCAAGTAAGAAAACGAGCACACTATACACAGACACGATAATCCAATCATTGAGGTCCTGTAATACGGAAAGGGAAGAATAAGCCCAGCCAGCAATTAGTATTCCCTGCAATATCAAATAGCTGAAAAATCTTTGCATGAAATGACTCGTATCGTTTCTACGCATAATGATAGCTGCACCTAATGTCATTCCCAAAGCCCATGCGGCTTGGATAATGGACAATCCGATAGCTGTCAAGCCAATGACTTGATATACGATATAGGGCATGACTAACACCATCATAGGATACAGAATAAAATTGAGAACAGCAGCAGTTCGTAAAAAAAAGTAAAGTAATACGTAGGAACGAATGTAAGTTATCGCGTGTTTAAAGTCCGTAACCTGATTTTTATTGATTTTTAGTGTATCAGAGATCTCTGAGTCGGGATTAGTAAGAAAAAGCAATAGAATAGCGGAAATCCCATATGATACAGCACTCCATATTAAGATAAACATTAATCCCAAATGTTCATAAAAAAGAGCTGCTAATAATGGACCAACAATCATTGAGATCGCTCCGATAGAATGAAACATACCATTGGCTTTATTTGCCTGATTCTCATTTAGAAGTTCCGGAATAGATGCATGTGTACTGACTCTAAGAAGACTAGAGAAGATATTTAGCAGAACGCTCCCAAAAAATGTGAAAGACCAATTTAACTCCCCTCTCCAAAGGAATACAATTAGCATACCTAACACAAGCGCATTTAATATTTCGGCTGAAACAATGAGATTTCTTTTATTCAAACGATCTGCTAGATTACCAGATACCATATTCCCAAAGGTTCTAGCCAGTAAAGAAAAACCAAGTATCAATGAATAAGAGAAAGCAGATTCTGTTGTATCGAGCACAAATAAACTGAGAGCAAAGGTAAACATCATGTTACCTATTTCTGATACAACCCTACTGAAAAGCAGAACCGACAAGTTATACTTTGCTCTCGTCATCGGGCACCTGTAGACATGTAGCTCTTCTCATGAATCAGGCTATGAATTTCATTCTTCAGATCCTCTGCTTTTATATCCAATGGAACTGTTAATGATAAGCGATAATATTCGTTCGTATAACTGACATCAAATGACACCGACGCCGTTCCGAAAATTTGATTTGCATGATGAATATCTGTCTCTTGTTTAACAAGTTTATTAACTGTTCTAAGACCATTTAATTTGTCGTTATCTACTTTCCCATGATAGTTGAACCATATTCCCGAATGGTTTGTTGGATTAATCAAGTCAGCAATGTTTGAACTATGATATTTTTCATTATCTCCGTATAGAAAAGCTGTGAAATTGATATTTTGTTTAGACATGGTTTTGAGAAGATTGCGGATTTCACTATTATAATTTCTTACTTCATCCTGAAGGACATAGGGCAAGATATCGATAAAAACCCCGACCATATCATAATATGAAAAATGCTCATACCGACGACCGTAATTAAACAGTAGCAACGGAATTTCACGGTCCTGAATACCAAGCCATTCATAACCAAACTTTTGAATCAGGCGAAGGGATATATCAAAGAAAAACTCAGATGAGTTGTCCTTTTCGTTAGGCATAAGAGGTACTTCAATGTTTAAGTTTCTAAGAACCCCATCTGTATGCTGATCAAGCCACGTTTTTAGTTTCTTAGAGGCTTGATCAAAGCTATTTAAAGAAAAGACATCAATAATGTGTTGCTCTGGAACAACAGGACCTTTTAGAATTTGCTCAACATAATCCTTATAATGCATTTTTCTTTCAGTAGGGTATGTTCTTTCAAATTCCTTAAATTCTAGTCGTTCTGTTAGCACTTTCTGAATGTAATCACCACTCATTTCATCATAAATTGCATGGTGACAAGCCAATATTATTAGGTATTCTCTCTCATTCATTCTTACTACACCGATACGAAATAATTTCCCTTCAGTCAGTGCATAGTTATCATAGAAGAGTCGGGAATTCAATATGTGCAGTATATGGTTTTGCTCTTCTGGATTATACATTCTGAGATCTACCAAAGGAATACTCAAATGAGAAGGAAGCATGTGTTCATTCCATTCAAAAGTGTTGTTTACATGCTTAAGGCTACAGTGAAGAAGAACTTCATTTTTAATCATGAATCCCAATTCATCCTGAATATCCTCTTCTTCTAGAATGGTGTCCGCAGTCAGTATAACTCCAGAATATGCGTTGGATATTTCTAGAAAAGCTCTCTGCATAGGAGACACATCAAACCGTCCTATAATCGGGTTTTGAGTAATTTCTTTGGACAAACGATCATTTTGCTTCATAATATAATCTAGAATTCCGAGTATTTCCTTTTCGAGATTAGGACGGAAAGTTTTACAACCCCACTGAACCTGATTCTCTGATCGCACAATATAATGAGGATATACTTCTTTCACGTAATTTTGTTTAACAAAAGAAAGCATAGACTCAACTTGTCCTTCATTTCTACCGTCTACAACCCACATTTTTTTATAATCGCCATGTATATATAGGCTCTTCTCCTCGGGTTGTATTTTAAATTGCTGAAACAATTCGGGAAGGAACAATTTCATCTGTCTTTTGGTTTCTTTCTCTTCAAGGTTAAGGTCCATCCATCTCTGTGATAAACGACGAATAGTCTGGTATTGAAATATGTCATGCAGTTTTAGCAGGATGTCTCTTTTTTCGAGCTCCAGCTTCAGCTGAAGCGCTTTGAGTGAATCACCGCCCCATTCAAAAAAGGAGTGGTTCATGCCAGGAGATTTCCCTCCTAACACCACAGTCCAAGCATCAGAAATTTGCTGTTCAAAATGATTCTGTGGCCCATCAGAGTCTTTCTCTGCACTAAGCTCCAGCTTAGGGGCGGGAAGCCGATTCATAGCAATCTTCCCGTTAGCCATTAGCGGAAATTGATCTAGATTGATAATTACTTGTGGTAACATATAACTGGGTAATAAAGAAGATAAGTGTTTTTTTAGTTTATCATGAGAAACATCATCGCTACTTGTATAGTATAGAGTTAATAGCTGCTGATTCTCATTCAAGATAACCACTTTGACAAGCGCTGCCGTGACATATTCATACTTTAATACCGCTTGTTCAATATCTCCCGGCTCAATCCGATAACCATTGTATTTAATTTGAAAATCAGCGCGCCCTAAAAACTCTACTACTCCATCAGGAACCCAACGCGCTAAATCACCGGTTTCGTAAAGAATTGCTCCTTCGAGATCAGGATGACGAATAAACCGTTCTTTGGTCAGCTCCGGAAGCTTCAAGTACCCTCTCCCCACATTAAATCCAGCAACGTAAAGGTTACCAGGAGCACCTTCCGGTCTGAATTCTAAATTCTTGTCTAAAATATAAACACTTTGATTCATCAGAGGTTTCCCGATAGGGACAATTGTTGGAATGTCCGTCATCTCCCTAGGAGAAATGATATGCGCAGTTGTATCCACACAACATTCCGTAGGACCATAAACATTGATAACTAATGGAGCTTCGTCTGGGAATGCTTCTGCGAACTCACTCACAACGTTATAGGGAAGCGCCTCTCCTCCAATAATCAACTGACTAATCTTTATTTTCTTATCCTTATGTTGTTGACTGGCAACTGTCAGCATTCGAAGATGCATAGGAGTCCCATCTGAAATATCGATTTGGTGATCGATATAAAAATCAAGCAAAGCTTCTCCATCCAACCGAGTATTTTCTGGCACAATGTATAAAGAATTGGTTAGCAATAAAGAGGGAAAAATCTGTTGGACTGAGGCATCGAAATAAAATGGTGCTACACAAGCAACCCTCTGGCCCGGAATATTATATATTCCTTGAGCCGTTAGACCTTCGATTAAGTTGATGACATTTCTATGCTCAATCATGGTGCCTTTGGGTTTTCCAGTAGAGCCTGATGTGTATATTACATAAGCTAGATCGTTAGGTTGAATTTCAGGAAATGAGGTACTGTCTGCCGCAGCAAGAGGTTGGTTTAGATTAATGACCTCACTGCGCTCTACTCCCTGAATAGATTGACCTGTAATGATCATTTTAGATATTCCTGCATTATTTAAAATTTCCTTCACTCTAAGTTCAGGCCACGTAGGATCTAGCGGCAAGTAGGCGCAGCCAGCCTTTAAGATACCGAAGATACCAGCAATCGTCTGTTCGGATCGATCTGCTTCCAAACCGATAATTTCACCCTTGACTACACCACTTTTTAATAAGTGACTGGCAATTTGATCAGATCGTTTATCTAATTCCATAAAAGTAAGCTCTCCATCGGGTGACCAGACGGCTATGCGGTATGGAGCGATAGATACACTTTTTTTCAACAATGTGATCAGATTGCATTCCAATGTGGTTACATGATGATAATCTGGACTGGATTGCTCCTTTAATTTTAGTAGTTCTTGTGCACTGATGAACTGTGTATCTTTGATCAACATAGAGGGTGAAGATAGGAATTGTTCTAGCGCATTTGACCAGCAGTTTAGAAAGCTTTCCATAACAAAGGATTGATACATGGTTGAATCATAATGAATCTCGATCTCAATATTTGATTCTTCTTCAGTGAATAAAAATTTCGGGTATTCATTCAGTATACTTATTTCATCAAAAGAGCTATGCAGCCCCTGAAAGCCCGCACAAAAAATGACACTATCTGTACCCGTCGGTACAACATAGTCTGCTTCCCATAGTTCTTCCACTGGATAATCCTGATGTTCATAACAAGTCAGAAGTTTATCTCTTGTTTTCTTTACATAATCAGAAAATGTAGTTTCATTTTCCATTTCCACAAAAAGAGGAATCATTTTACCGAACGTAGTTTCCGTTTTTAGTTTTTGGAGTAATGGACTAATGGATACGCTCTTCTGAACATCCCAAAAGTATTCTGCGGTTATCTGTAGTCCGGACAACAGTAGGCTGTACATTAATAACGGGTCATTTCTTCCCAATCGATGAAGCATACCATTGACATCATCGGATAAAGAAAGATGCAGAACGACTGGATTACCAGTCGTTCCACTTTCCATATTTCTTAAACTCCTGTCGATACTGGCAAGTTCATTCTGCCAAAATAGCTTCATTTCTTTGAAGCGATCAGAATTGACAATTATAGATTTCTCAAGTTGATTAAACACACCATCACACTCCCTGGTTATTGCAGATAAAAGCCGTATTATATGCTAACCATTTCATCAGAAATCAAATTCATATAATTCCTGTTTCAAAGACTTCAACTTACTCTGGGTATTCTGATCAACGTGTACAAGCTGAATTGAGGATAAAGGCTTCTGAACGTCTGAAACCATCTGCACTATAACTTCCATCAAATGCTTACCCATTTTGCTTATCGTTTCTGATTTATAAAGGGTAGTTGCATACTGAATTTCCGCAATCAGTCGATCCGAGTCATTTCGTACAGTGACAGCGAGATCAAATTTCACGGTTTCATCCTCCCACCCTGGAAGGGACACTGGACGCATTAATTCTGAAACCTGTTTTTGCTCCGTACCCTCTACTGCAAGCAATACATTAAATAATGGAGAACGATCTGCAGAGCGGTGTAGAGACAAATTGCGCACAATCTCTTCTAGAGGATAATCTTGGTGCTCCAATCCTTCAAGCACCCACTCTTTAACCCGTTTCAAATAATCATCAAAAGAAGACTCCATGTCCAGACTCAACTGGAACGGCAGCGTATTTACGAACATACCAATCGTATTCTCAAAATAAGACTTGGTTCGACCAGAAACTGGCGTACCAACAATTAGTTTTCTTTCTCCGGAATACATAGAGAGAAGCACGGAATACGCTGCAAGCATAAGCATATATACTGTATAATGATTCTCCTCAGCAAACCTTAGTATTGTAAAGGAAAGCTCTTCCCCAAAATCAACGAAAAGCATGTCTCCTTCAAAACTTTGTATTTCTGGACGCTCATAATCTGCAGGAAGCAAAAGCGGTTTAGGGTCCGAACCAAGCATATTTCTCCAAAATTGTTCATGTGCTGTGCCTTCTTCCGACTCCAACATCATATGTTGCCACTCCGCATAGTGACGTAACTGGGTTGGAGAGCCGAGAATGGGCTGATCTTCATACAAGCTCTGAAAGTCTCTTAAAATAATGTGCATTGAGTGACCATCGGAAATAATATGATGCATATCCATCAATACGTACCTTACTTCTTCTTGTTTAACCGTCACTACTTTAAACAAGGGTCCGTCAGATAATTCGAATCGATTAATAAGGGTTTCCTTCCAAAATTCCAGAGATTCATTTGTAGATTCATAATGGTTTATCTCAATGAGTTGTTTCTTTCTTATCACTTGCATGAGTACATCTCCGTCAAGATGGAATCGAGTACGAAGTGCTTCATGATGGTCAATTAGCTTCTGTACAGCCTGATTAAAACGTACTTCATCAAACTCACCAATCCATTGATAAACACTCGGCATATGATACGCTAACCCTATTCCATCGAATTGGTCTAGGACATAGAGTGCTTTTTGTTGTGCAGATGCTCGTACACGGATTTCCTCCTGGTCCGCTGGGAAGACCGAAAATTGAGTTTCTTTGTGCAAGCCTTCTGGTCTATATCGCTCTTCAGTATATCGAGCTAACTCACGGATGGTTGATAAAGAATGTAAATCTTTGAGTGATATACGAATTCCAAATTTCTCTTGAATCCCAGCAGCAAGCGCAAAAAGCTTAAGAGAATGTCCACCAAGCATAAAGAAGTCATCTGTGACACCAAAATGGTCAAAACCGAGGATGTCCACCCACAGCTGTTTGATATCATCTTCTATGTTATTGGATGTTGAGACAAATGCTAGGTGTTCTGACCAGTCAGGACTCGGAAGTGCTTTGCGATCCACTTTACCACTTGGCGACAGTGGCATTGATTCTAAACTGACAAAAGCTGCGGGAATCATGTATCCTGGTAAAACAAGGCGTAGCTCTCGCTTCAATTCTGCAATATCCAATTTCCCGTAAGGTACTACATAAGCACACAGGACGGCTTGTCCTCCAGAATCAGCAGTAGTCACAACCGCTTCCTTCACCTGGTTTGTTAGCATGATTTGAGATTCAATTTCACCTAATTCGATACGAAGCCCTCTAATTTTCACTTGGAAATCTGAGCGCCCCATATAATCGATATTCCCTGTATGATCATATTTTGCTAAATCCCCTGTTTTGTACATTCGTTCCCATCCTGCTTCTGGAAAAGCATGCTTCAAAAATACAGCGTTTGTTTTCTCCGTATCGTTTAAATATCCATCTGCAAGGCATAACCCAGATATATAGATCTCACCAATTACACCAGGAGGAACGAGATGCAGATTCTTATCCAAGATTAGAATCTGTGTGTTATGAACTGGTCGACCAATTGGAATCCGCACGGTCTCATTCCCATCAATTTGATGGTATATGCAACCAATGCTTGCTTCTGTAGGACCATATAGATTTGTTAACTTTATGTCTGGGAACAATTCTTGAAATTGATGAACAGTAACTGCGGCTACTTCTTCTCCACCTACAATTACGCTTTGTAGGGATGCTAGTTTTTGTAACAATTTCTTTGAGCCGTTTAATAACTGATCCACGATGACATTGAATACAGAGGGTACAAAATCTGTAAGTGTAATTTGATTATCTTCAATAACAGATGCAATATACGTTGCAGACAAAAGTTGCTCGCCATCTGGTAATACTGTTTTCCCTCCGACAGTAAGCGGCCAGAAAAATTGCCAAACTGAGCTGTCAAACACATGATGGGTCGTTTGAAGAACAGATGTGGCTACTTGAGAGCCAAAATAATCATTCATCCAAGCAAATCGGTTAGAGATGCCTATATGCGGTACAACAACACCCTTTGGTTTACCTGTTGAACCTGATGTATAAATAATATAAATGGGATCTTCAGGTCTAGCGCTCGGCTCTAAATTATCTGCGAGTGCAAGTTGATCAATACTTACTCCAATTGGCATGCTGTCGCCAACTTCAATTGCGGGCATACCCTGATGATGATTAAATAGAATAACCGTTGCTTTTGTGTCCTGGATAATGGATCCTATTCGACTTGCCGGCCAATTAGGATCCATTGGAACAAAACTTGCTCCTGATTTCATAATAGCAAGTAGTGAAATAACTAGTTCTGGAGAGCGATCCATGAGAACAGGAACGCAGCTTCCTTGGCGAATATTCATTTCCTGTAGTTTAATAGCCAAACCGTTGGCTTTTCCATTCAGGTTCTGATAGGAAATGGAATTCACACCATAATTTAAAGCTGAATCATTTGGCGTTCGTAATGCTTGTTCCTCAATATCCAAATAAATCGGCCTAAATACTTTATTTGTTGGACCTGGATTAAAAGCTTCCAGTTGGGCCAGAGATTCCTTAGCCGATAGAATAGATGCCTCCGAAAGCTTCATTTCTGCATCTTCTAGAAAAGACTTCAGAAGTGTCATATACGCTCGTCCGAACGTTTCCATGGTTACATATCTGAACATAGATTTGGCGTATGTCAGCTCCAGTGCAAAACTATCGGTTTGATCTACTATCTCGATACCGAAATCGAATTTTGATATCTGACTCGATACAGAGAGCATTTCCACAGGATAATTTGCAAATGTTCTTTCATGTTCAGTCTCTTCGCGCAAGGAGAACATTGTTGTGAGCAGAGATTTAAGATTAATATTTGAAGTCTGTCCTTCCTCATTCAACCTATCAATGACACGTTCCAAAGGAATATCCTGATTTTCAAAAGCTCCTGTAACAGCTTGTTTCATCTCTTGCAGAAATTCTGCAAAGGAAAGATCACTGCGAGGGAAACTTCGGTTGGCCAGCGTATTGACAAACATTCCTGCGACTTGATCAAATTCAGGTCTTGACCGTCCTAAGACAGGGATACCTACAATAATATCCTCTTGACCTGTGTACTTAGATAGGAGCACATGATAAACAGCCAACAATAGCATATACGGTGTAACTCTGAGACTACTCGCCTTCTTTTGAACAGCCAAATAAATGGAAGAGTCCATGTGATATTTAATTAGCTCGCTTTCAGACAAGCCAGCATTTAGATTTTTATTGTAATCATATGGGAATTGCAGAACCGGTAATTCTCCCATAAGAGCGTTCTTCCAGTACGAAAGTTGATCGTTCTGAGATGTACCTTCCGTATTCTGCCATGCTGCAAATTCTTTATACTGTAGTTCAAGCGGCTTAAGTTCCTCACCTCTATAAAGTGCTTCAAAGTCACGGAACAACAAGTCTACTGTCAGCCCATCCGAAACAATATGATGCATATCAATGACTATAGTTAACGTATTATCTGATTCCTTGAGTACACACATTCTGCATAGTGGAGCTCGTGTGAGATCAAAAGGAAAGATAAGATCATTTATAGATTGTGGACCTTCAATAACTGTAAATGATGAGTTGTTTAACTGATCATGCACAATCATTTGCGGCTCCCCGTCTACCTCCTCGAAAGAAGTCCGTAGAATTTCGTGCCGAGCAAGCAATTTCATCCACGCCTTTTCCAACTCAGATACGGATACATTTCCTATTATTCGGAACGCAGCTGGCATATTATAAGCTGTTCCTGGTTCTTCTAGTTGTTCAATTAGATACAACCGTTTCTGGTTGGAAGACAACGGATAGCTGTACTGTTTCGATAATTTTGGAATCGCTACTGTCTCAGGTTGATCAGGAGACAACGAAATAATATAATCCGATAATTCATTTAATCTAGGATATTCAAAAACCGCGCTTGTTTCGATCCGTTTATGAAGCTGTTCCTGAACCCGACTAGCTAGCTCAAGTGCTTTAAGAGAATGCCCCCCCACCTCGAAAAAGTCCGAATCAACCGAAACTAAAGGAATCCGTAGAACATCCTTCCAAATTTCAAGAAGTTGTCGTTCTGTATTATTTCTCGGTGTTAAATCAGTGGTTTGATCTTTCTTCATTTCCTTGGGATCCGGAAGACGTTGCACGTCAATTTTACCGTTGATCGTTACCGGAATCCGTTCAAGTTCCACAAAAAAAGAAGGGATCATGTAGGAAGGTAACTTCAAAGCAAGATAAGAACGAAGCTCTCTAATCGTCCATTCGTTCCGGCTTATAATGTAAGCACACAAATACGGCTCTTCTTCTTGTAAGGCTATAACGGCTGTTTGAATAATACTTGGATGATTTAAGAGGGCTCGTTCTATTTCTTCGGTCTCAATCCGATACCCTCTGATATTGACTTGCTGATCACTTCTTCCTAGATATTCCACATTGCCATTAGGTAACCATCTGCCAAGATCTCCGCTTAGATAAAGCATCGTTTCTTCAGGGAAGAGGTCATTGCGGAACTTACCTTCTGTTAACTCTTTGTTACCCAGATAACCTTTACTAAGCCCTGCACCACCAATACAAATTTGTCCTGTTACTCCAATGGGTACAGGGCGGAAATTCGTATCCAGTATATACAGAGAATAGTTTGTAATTGGCCTTCCGATTGGAATACGAGTCTCCCCGCCCTGTACTTCATAGTAGCTTGCGCAAACTGTTGTCTCTGTTGGTCCGTAGGTATTGTACACCTTACAGTATTCGATCAGTTGATCGATATACTCTGGCTTCAGTACGTCTCCTCCGCTAATTGCCAATCTTAGGGAAGCGATAGGTTTGAATTGGTTAATCTCCTTTAATAAAAGCGGTGAGCAACTGATTACACTAACCTTTTCATTCTGCATCCTCTCCCTAAGCTGGGCTGGTAGCAGAAGTTCATCTTTTTCTACAATAATAAGACTTGCACCAACAGAGAGCGCAGGAAAAACCTCTTCTACATATGTGTCAAACGCCATGGATGCTTGCTGCAAAACCGTATCCATCCCATTCAACTTAAATTCTTCCAAGAATGCAGTGGTATATGCCATCAAATTTTTATGATCAACCATGACTCCTTTTGGCTTACCCGTCGTACCAGAGGTATATATAATGTAAGCTAACTCTTCTGATCTATCAGGTAGTTCCTCCATAGATAAAGCATTAAGATCATCAGTAATTGAATCCCCCCTACCACTTCCTACATTCCATACAGGAGTACCAGGAGTATTAAAGTTGATTTCACTGTCAACAAGAAGCAGTGTTGCTTTACTGTCTTCCAGCATAAAACGAATTCTATCTACTGGATACTCAGGATCTATAGGCAAATATGCCGCTCCGGCTCTCCATACAGCCAACAATGTAGCTATTTGTAAAGGCCCTCTTGTCATGTATACTCCAATGATCGATTCGGAACCCAAATTTCTTTCAAACAGTTTCCGAGCGATATTGCCACTAAGTTGATTCAACTCTTGGTACGTGAGAGAATCATTTTTACTTTTTATAGCAACTTTCTCTGGATCGCTATGAGCATGCTGCTGAATCAGTTCTATAATTCCTAGGGAAGATATTTCACGAGAAATGCCGGTACTCCAGGAATGTAATTGCATCATTTCACTCGGCTCCATGATTTGAGCATCTTTAATCTGCTTCGTCAGGTTGCTTGATAGTACTCCTAACAATTGTTTAAAGTGATCTGCCATTCTTTGTATTGTAGAATGTAGAAAGAGTTCTGTGCTGTATTCAAATTCGAATAAAAGTCCTTCTTCAATCTCCTTACATTCCAAAGACAAATCAAACATGGACGAATACTGAACTATCGGATAGTCCTCCATTTGAAAGTCTTCTTCCAATAAAGTTGGAACGGATACATTTTGCATCACAAATGCTGTATCGAACAAAGGATTGCGACTACGATCACGACGAAGACCTAGTTGATCAACGAGCGTGTCTAATGGATAATCCTGAGCTCCTAGTGCCTTAATTACAGTATCCTTTACATTAGTGAGCAATTGTTTAAATGTATGGTTCATATCAGGGCGAACACGAATTGGAAGTGTATTGACAAACATCCCCACTATACTTTGAGTGTCCTTATGAGTTCTTCCCGCAGCTGGTGTGCCAATGACTACATCTGTCTGACCGGTATATTTAGCAAGTAAGACAGCATAGGCGCTGAGTAAAAGCATGTACAGGGTCGACCCGTTCTCATTGCAAACTTCTCTGAGCTGTTTCGCGAGATCCCGGTCAATTTTGAATGTATATGTTTTTCCGCAACCTAACATTACAGAAGGTCTTGGAAGGTCTAATGGTAGATTCAACGGCTCAGGCAGCGTATCAAATTCTTTCAACCAAAAGTCTCTCTGTTCATTAAGCTGACCTGACTCTAAAAGATGTGAATGCCATACAGCATAATCTCTATATTGAAGATGACATTCATTCAACGGTAATCCTTGTACATAATAACTCTGAAACTCACCAAGAAGGATAGACACCGACATGGCATCTGAAATAATGTGATGCATATCAATCCATAAAATATGATCATTAGAGGCTAAACAGTAGAGCACAGCCTTAATTAGTCCGGGATTATTTAATTGAAATGGTCTTAATTCTTGCCTTTGGCAAATATCAAAATCTTCATGATTCAGTATTTCAAACTTCCATGGAAGTTCGACAGCATCATGGATTCTCTGGGTAACCAACCCGTTATTCAAATGAAATGATGTTCTCAGTGATTCATGTCTATCTATTAATTGCTGCAACGACGATTGCAGCCGGACTGGATCTAATGGTCCATGGATTCTTAATGCTTTACTAATATGATAGCCTGTAGAATCCGGATTGAGCTCTTGCATTAAATACATTCTTGCTTGCGCACGAGAAGCTGGCCATTCTCTACAATTTCGATCTGTAATTGGTATTAGATCCTGATCATATTTCTTACTATCGGAAATATATACAGCTAATTGACGGATCGTCGGCATTAGAAATAGATCACGAATAGAGAGAGACACGTTGAATTCATTACGAATATCATTCATCAGTAATGCTGCTTTAAGCGATTGTCCACCAATAGTGAAGAAATGATCATGAACACTAATTCTTTCAATCCCTAACAAATCACTCCACATTTCGGATAAACGTTGTTCAATCGGACCCTCAGGCAGCTCGTACTCATCTATATCATGGTTTACGGCACTCGGCTTAGGCAGTTTACGAACATCTAATTTTCCTTGAGTCGTCGTTGGAAAACTTTCAATTTCTATAAAATGAGAAGGAATCATATATTCTGGTACTTTTCGAATCAATTGCTCGCGTAGATCCTTGGAAGATATAGGTTGATCCGTAATCAAATATGCCAATAAAACAGATGCTCCTCCTTTTTCTTGGTCGGCAATTATCTTGACATCTTTCACGCCATTGCACCGGGCGACCGCCTGTTCTGCTTCATCTAGCTCAACTCGGTGACCGCGAATTTTAATCTGGCGATCTGTTCTCCCTAAAAACTCAATGTTACCATCAGCCATCCAACGACCGTAATCACCTGTTAGATAGACTCGCTCCCCTGAGATGAAATGCTCCCCGAATCTGTCGTTTGTCAATTCCTCTTTTCCATAATAGCCCCTAGTTACACCGGCTCCAGCAATACAAATTTGCCCGACAATACCGATGGGAACTTCTCTGAAAAGAGAATCTACGATATATATTCGATAACCATCAATTGGCTTTCCGATTGGATACCTTTCTCTCCCTGCATCACATCGATAATAGGCTGCACAAACAGTCGTTTCTGTCGGGCCGTAGGTGTTGTATACATCACATTTGTCGAGAAGGTTGGATACATACTCTGGCTTCAATACATCCCCCCCACCGATCATTAGGCGAACAGAAGAAGCGATGTCCATTTTATTTAGCTCATTGAGTAACAGACAGGAACAGCTTATTACAGAAACTTTACACTCTCTCAAACGCTGATTTAAAAGAGAAAGATTTAGGAGATCTTCTTTATCCATCACTAGTAACGATGCCCCAGCTGCAAGGGTTGGCAAAACTTCTTCTACATAGTTATCAAATGCAAAGGAGGATTGCTGTAATACAACATCCTGTGGAATAATATTAAATTCATTTTGAAAGGCTTTAATATACGTACTCAGATTTCTTTGTTCGACCATAACCCCCTTTGGTTTGCCAGTTGTACCTGAGGTGTACATAATTAATGCTAAATCCTGTGGTTGTGTTAAGGTTATAGGCTTGGGAGTTATCTTTGAATCTCCTGGCTGCTCCAGATAAGCCAACACATCGATCTGCTCCAATCTGGGTAACAATCCTTCAACTAAAGAATGATCTGAGATGATAACTTTTGGAAGAGCGTCGTATACCATGTATTCAATACGTTCAATTGGATAGTCGGGATCAATAGGCATACATGCTCCGCCCGCCTTCCATGTCGCAAGCAATGAAACAACTTGTCCCACACCGTTATAGGTCATAACGCCAACAATTGTTTCTCTACGAATGCCTTTATCAATGAGTTCGGTAGCCAGCCTATTACTAATCTCATCAAGCTCCCTATATGTCATGGATTGTCCATTATACTGCAAGGCGATAGCTTCTGGATGTTGATTAACACGGTCCATAAACTGCATGACAAACGGAATGTTTTCTGGGTGAAGATCTCCGTTCAGATTAACGGCATTACTGAACTGTATTAACTGTTTTTTCTCATCATTTGTTAATAACTCCATGTTTGAGAGCTTGATTTCTTCATATTCCACTACGCTCTGTAGAATTTGCAGATAATGGTTAGCTAACCGCCGTATGGTGTTCTCAGTGAATAAGTCTGTGCTGTACTCCAAAGTAAGTCGCAGAGCGCCTTTTAACTCCACACATTCAAGTGATAAATCTACTTTTGATGAATTGTGGGAAAATTCTGCCCAGTCCAGTTGCTCATTTTCGTTGTCACCAGAAGTTATGAAATTTTGCATTATAAAAACGACATCATAGAGCAAATTCCGATCTGTTACCGGAGGAATATTAAGATCCATAATTAGGTTCTCACATAAATATCTTTGATGATCCAGAGCTTCAAATACTTTCGTTTTTACACTGGATAACAGCTCAGCAAATGTGTGTTCTTGAGTGCTTCGAACTCGGATAGGAAGCGTATTAATCAACATACCTACAGTCCGACTCAATTGGGGATGCGCTCGATTTGCAAACGGTGTACCCATAACAATATCATCCTGACCAGTGTAGCGTGCAAGAAGTTGATAGTATGCAGACAACAGAATGATATATATTGTTGAGCGTTGTTTTTCTGACAGAGCTTTTAATCCAGAAGTTAGTTGTTCATTTACTTCAAATTGTATGGATGCTCCCTTATATGTCTTGTGCAATGGTCTAGATTTATCCGATGGCAACTCAAGGATTGGAATACCATTCTCAAATTGCTCAATCCAATAGGCTCTACTTTCATCCAAGCCCCCTGCACTTAGATCCTCAGCGAATCGCGTACATACATCTGCATATCTTATATTTGGGTTTATTACCTCTTTATTTGAAATACGAGAGAATAGATCCTGAACAAAAATCTTTGCTGAACTACCATCTATTACAGTATGGTGAAAATCAAAAACTAGCTTTTGTTGTTCTTCTAAATCAATGAGTCCAGCTCTCCAAAGAGTTGGTTTATTCAAGTCAAACGGCTTAATCCAATTTATAATGGATGTATCAACACGATCTTTTTCAATTGAAATTCTCTCGAATGTACACGTACACTCTGAGACGAAATCAATGAATAATTCATTATCATGGACAACAAAGAACATTCTCAAAGCATCATGAAGCTGAGTAACTTCTCTTAGAGCTTGATTCCAGTCCTCTAAACTTCTGCACATAGGAGTTGTAAGAACAAGTGTAAGATGATTAGCGGTTTTAACCTCACTCATATTATCCATAACATACAATCTTTGCAGATTCAAAGGAGCTGGTATGAGATCACCTGGCATCCATTGGTTTTGATGGTCCTCATGAAAGTAACTTTTTGAAGACGTGTTACATTCGTGATCAACAACAACAGCCAACTTTTCTATAGTGTTGGAATGTATAAATACCGATACAGGTATGTGAACATGAAATTGTTCTGAGATTTGTGCTGCAAAATAAGAAACTTTCAGTGAATTTAATCCTATCAAATCAAATTCAGTCGTAACACACATCTCTATAGTATTGTCTCCAATAGTCTCATTTAAAAGATACAAAAGCAGTGTTTCCGTCTCTGTTTGAGGTAGTCGTGAAACTTTAGGAGCTTGACGAACGGCTACCTCTTCGCGAATTCTTTCAACCAACTCATCAAATTCACCTTCTTCATACCTGGAGGCAAGTTGATAACGTTGTACTTTACCACTTGTCGTTTTAGGAATCCGCCTAATCGGTATAATTTCTTTAGGAGTAATCCCTGTTGCTTCCTTTACAACTTGTTTCAACCTTGAGAAGAGGGGAAGAAGGGCATCATAATCAATCTTTGCCGTGTACCAGAATAATATAAGTTCCTCTCCTGACGTGTCATTCCTAGCTCCGCAAGCAGCAATACGACCTGGTTTTATTCCTTCTTTCTGCTCCAACAGCCTTTCAATATCATGCGGATATACATTCTGACCGTGAATAAAAATAATATCTTTTTCCCGTCCAGTCACAACAAGACGCCCCTCATACAGGAATCCTAGATCCCCTGTCTTCAGCCAGCCGTCCGGGCTCAACGCTTCCTTAGTGGCTGTTTCATTATTATAATATCCCTTTGTCACGTTGTTACCTGATATGTAGATTTGACCAACCACTTGTTCAGGAAAAAGTTCACCATGTTTTCCACAAATTTTCACCAAGCAATCCTGAACGGGATAACCTTCATCTACAAAAACAGTGGAGTAGGGATCTGATGGTGAAACAACTTGCACGTACTCCCCTGTACCTAATTTTCTTCGATCCAAGTAAACACTCTTCAATCCTTCTCCGATGCGCGGAAATGTAACAGCAAGACTTGCCTCTGCCATACCATATACCGGGAACCATACCTGCGAAGATAAACCAAAAGGTGCAAGCCGTTGGGCAAATTGTTGGCAAAGTTCAGCAGAGATTGGTTCCGCTCCATTAAAAATCAACTTTACGCAAGTCAAATCGACATCTTGCAAGTCACTATCCTTCACATAATCAAGGAAATAGCCGTAACCAAAGTTAGGTGAGCTGAGGTAGTTTATTCGATGTTCTGCTGCCTTTTTTATCCACAATACAGGTCGTCGTACAAACAATGCAGTAGGCATTTGGAATTGATCACTACAAGCGGCAAGAGGAGTAAGGTGACCTCCAATTAGCCCCATATCATGAGTGAATGGCATCCAATTGAGAGATCTTTCAGTGGATGTAAACTCCATTCCATTAATGATTGACGAAATGTTGGATAGAAGATTACGATGGGTCAGTGTTACACCTTTAGGATCTCCCGTTGATCCAGAAGAAAATTGGATGAAGGCAATCTGACTTGAATCAGAAGGCGAGATAACGCCCTCCTTCTCGCTTTTTAGTTTTTCATTATACGTTATGATTTCATAAGTATTGTTTAGTTTTTTAGGGATATCCGTTATAATATATGGTTTTTTCAATATTTTGCATACATTATCAAGTTTATTCAGATGTTCTGGCTTGCTTGAAGCAGTTAATGGTATGGGGATCATATTGCCTAGAATACACGCCCAAAAAGTGTGCAAAAATCGAGATGAATCTTCCACAAAAAGAATAACTTCATCCCGAGGATCAACGCCTGAAGATTGGATTAAATGAAGGACATTGAGCGATGTCTTTAAAAGCTCCGCATAAGATACGAATACATCAGTAGAACTAGAGATTTCATAGAGTCCGTTATCTGTTTTTTCAGCACGATACAACAACTCTTGTAATGTGTTAACCAACATACTTCCCTCCAATTTTATTACGCTTAAATGCACTAAATAACTCATTAACTTTTAACTTGAAATTTCCAAATTTCAAATTAATCCAAAGCAGACTCTTTTAAGATTTTAAAATCATAAATATGAACTTTATCTCTTCCAATTGCTTGTTCAATTCCTTTTACAGGAAGGATGGATTCTCTATCGCCATTCAATGAATAAGCCTCAATCTGATGGTCACCTTTATCACGGTTATTTCGGAAAAAAAAGAGTCGATCATTCTTGAAAAATACCTGTTCATCCTGAAGCATGGGTGTACGAGTATATCCTTCAAAATGAAACTCTTTTTCTAATATTTCATTTTTTAGATCATATGAATATACATCTCCGTATCCATCGACATAATAAATCAGTCCGTTATAGACGTGAATCGAATCCTTGTTATACAAAAAATAATCTGAAGTTCCTTCAGAATATTCTTTTAGAGGATATATCTTCGCATCTTCTGGATGAGCAGGGTTAAGTTCCAATAGTTGAAGTTGAGTACTATTTTGAGATGAGTTTGAGAAAATACCTATAAGGCTATTTTCATATGGAATCAATCGGGTAAACATTATTCTTGAATCGGATTTCATGTTTTTCAGTTCAATCAGCGTGCTCTCATCAACCGTACCATCTCCTATATTAACCCTTTGAAAATTCAATCTCGTAGGATCTATCTGGTCACCACTAAGCAAATAAATGTTATTATCATCATGTCCAGTAGCTTCAATATAACTTCCTAGTTCTTTGCAATAATTATTTTTTGCGTCTCCCCATCTAATTCTGGAAATATAATCATCCATATCAGGGGTGAATCCGATATTAAACAAAGAATAGTGATAACCTTGGTTCTTCAATAATCCCGATGACTGCCCATATCCAGAAGGAGCACTACATCCTTTAAACTCAGTGTGATTCATAAGACCATCTTCCTTTATTCCTATCATTTCATTTTTCTGATGGAGCAGTATCTGATTATTATAAGGAATAATAGAATTTAACTCTAAGCCGCTTTTTTTAACTGTTGAAACATCACCATTTTCCGAAATTAGGAACATATAACTTACTCCCGATCCCAACTTTTCACCTGCAGTATCTGTTGAATATAGAACAGATGCTATGGAACTCTTTAAAGGAACTTTTTCATCCTTTTGCTCATTACAGGCAATAAGCAAAAGTATCATCATTAAACAAGACAAACAGAAAAGAGCATACCTACACCTGGAAAACCAATTCATATCATAGAACTCCTTTTGCTAGATGATTAAGTATAGATTATCCAGTAAACTTCTTTACCATCACTTCATCGGTTACTTTTTCTTAATGATAGTAGGGCAGAAAATTCTGCCCTACTATTCAGAAGCTTATTGCTCAAACTTATTATGTTTATGATCGTTTAGTAGACCTTAATATCGTATACATTTTTGTGATCACGTATATCTACCGGATATACTCCCCATCCTCCATCTTTATCAAGATCAATGTTAGCTGCCTGTTTAAAAGCACACCATACTAACTGAGAGCAATTAAACTTGGAACCATCGCAAGAACGATTTGATACAAAGTTATTATTGTAACTGTTTCCTTTCTTTCCATATGCCCAGTTTGCCGCAGCCTCATCTTTGGTGATAGTTGTTACCGTGGTTGACATGATTCTGGACCCAGATGATACTTTGCGGTTTGCTACTGAAGCACTTCTCACACCATCGTTAGGGTTAGCAGCTTCAATAATTGTAGTTTTTGTATAATACATTCCTATATGCCCGTGTGGTAAACCAAGTGTGGATGCTGGTTGGTAAAAAAAAGTACCTTTACGACTTTCATTAAGCTGATAATTTCCATCACTACCACTATCAGAAAACGGGTTGATTACATCAGGCTCTGTTACCTGCACTTTGTCTTTAGTTGATTTAGCTGTTCTTAAGGGCTCCTGTGTCTGCTCAAGTTGTTTAACTTGTAACTCTTGGAGAATTTGATTTGTTATTTTTTCCTGACTTACTCCTTGTTGTTGTGAAATTTCCAAAATGGTCTCTTGTAATTCTTCTCTCGTTAAACCATTCTCATGTAGAGAAACGATTTGATCCAACTTATTTCCATTAACCGAATCCGCCCCCGCAATCTGGTAAGGAAGCGCAAACATCAACGTTAAACATAATATAATTTTTGAAGGAATATATTTTTTAAACAATTTCTCATCTCCCGATAAGTAGTATTGAAAACATCACTGGCCAGTTCAATTTTCACTATCAATACTAATAGAATTATATGTATTTTAAAACCGTAATATGTAATATAATGGGTGTAAGTATGTAAAATATTGTTTTTTCTAAAAATTATAGGTACAGTTTTTAGCAATTATATTTTCCATTGTAATCAAATGTTCCTGTATCTCTAGGTTTGGATAGAATCGTGATGCAGCAATTGCACATGATTACATAAACCCCGGTAGCTTATCTGCAAATCAACAGCATACAGCCGGGGTTCATTGTTATATTAGACTACTATTGCTCTAATTCCTCAAACCTAACTCAACGTGTAAAATCATGCTGCCCAATGGTCAGCAGCGTTGGCCTGCTCTTGCTCCACACCGAAGTGGCAATCTTCGGATTGTAATAATAGAGCGCTCCGTTCGTCGGATCAGCGCCATTTAAAGCTTTGCGAGCAGCCCTGTAAGAGGTCTGGGTTGGCTTGGTATTAAACTGGCCATCGTCTATAGCCGTGAACTGCCCTTTCTGGAAAATAACCTTCGAAATCGACGACGGGAATTCACTCGAATGTACCCGATTCAACACAACCGCTCCTACAGCGACCTGCCCTTCAAAAGATTCTCCGCGCGCCTCACCATGGATCAGCTTCGCCAACTGGCGTAACGTTTCGCCTTCTGCTTTGGCCTTTTTGTTCAGCCTGTTGAGCGTCGCAGGACCTGCCACGCCATCTGCACTTAGTCCCTGAGCCTGTTGGAACTCACGGACAGCACCTTTGGTAATCGACCCATAATATCCAGTCATTCCGGCGTCGAAGTAGCCCAGATCGCTTAATTGCTCCTGCAATTGCAGCACATGCTCGCTACGAACGCCCTGTTCCAGCTTCTGTGCTCCTGCAGAAGGAGCTACCACGGTCAATCCCAGAGTCAATGCGTAGGCACCGAGGAGCATACTGACCCGCCCTGCTCTTTTGCCAGCCGTTCTTCCCTTCCCATGAGTGACTTTCCGACTGACGGTGATAGGTTCCATGTTGCCAGCAATCGCTAACAGATCCAGCCCCTCATTCGTGCTATCTAATTCAGTTATCATATTCTTTCCATTCATTTCATTCGTTCGATCCATTCCAATATTGTTCTTCATCATTCCATTAACCTCCACTTTTCTGAATCCAGATTCCACTTCTTTCCCCTGAATCCTCACGGCCCTACATCCCGAGTGTCATTATAGGATATAGAAAAAATGAAGTCTATCGGACCGATGACGCAGTGAAAAAACGACGCTGAACATGGCAAAAAGAGGCATGAGCCCATGGTCACACCATGGTCATACCCCTTCTTCTATCAACCAAATACCGCTTGTCCAACCCGGCATTTCCGTAGGCTGGCAGACCCGTACAAAAGTTGCGCTTGAATATAATGACAATTACTCAGCTAGTTCCTGACCCTTTGTTTCCCGGCCCCAGAACAGCACAGCGGCTGCGCCAATGAGGATTGTCACGAAGAAAATCGTGAAAATCAGGCTAATTGCCACTTCGCGCTGAACCAACATACCGACCATTAATGGGGCAAGTACGCCACCGATCCGGCCAACCGATGTAGCTAGACCAACACCTGTCGAACGAAGAGATGTCGGGTACAATTCCGGGCTGTAGGCGTACAGGCCACCCCAAGCTCCCAGATTGAAGAATGAAAGACAGATCCCTGCGGTCAGGATCGTCGCTTCCGTTGTTGCCAGTCCGAACGCAATCGCACTGAATGCAGTCAAAGTAAGATACACAACAAGTACGAACTTGCGACCGTAACGTTCAATGAAGTACGCCGCGGTGAAGTACCCTGGCAACTGTGCGATCGTCATGATCAGCACGTACTGGAAGCTTTTAACCAACGTAAATCCTTTCGCCATCACAACCGAAGGTAACCACAGGAACATCCCATAATAAGAGAAAATGACGGTAAACCACAAAATCCAGAGCATCAACGTTGTACGGCGATGTGGTGCGGACCAGACGGTAGCCACTTTCTCGCGGAACGTAATTTTATGAAGCTTGGTATGATTCTTATACCGCGGTGGGTCCTGAATGGCACGACGCAGATACAGTGCGTAGAACGCCGGAAGCGCTCCTATGGCAAAGGCAATTCTCCATCCGTACTCCGGGATGACAAAGTTGGCAATGAGTGCTGATACAATCCAGCCCCCAGCCCAGAAACTTTCCAATAACACAACGGCACGTCCCCGTTCCGCTGTAGGCATCGACTCCGATACCAGCGTGGATGCCACGGGCAGCTCTCCGCCGAGTCCGATACCCGCGACCAAACGTAGTGCACACAATACGGCGAACCCAGTCGCAAGTGCAGATAGACCGCTTGCAATCGTGAAGATTAGCAAGGTCCACATCAGTATGGCCTTCCGTCCAAAACGGTCCGCAAGTGCACCTGCAAGCAAAGCACCTAGCGCCATACCGATGGAGTTAATACTCGTAAGCACGCCGACTTGTCCGGGACTGAGACTCCATTCCTTGGCGAGTGCAGCCACGATAAAGGAGATCATACCGACTTCCATCGCATCAAACAGCCAGCTCATGCCGGCACTGAACAGCAGCTTGCGCTGCTTGGGATTCCGCAATACTTCCAGTTTGCTCATCACTTATAGCTCCCTTGATCTCTATGTAGTCATTCTGACACTAAATCATTATTATGCAGAATGCTCCAGAAATCAATGCAAAATAAGCTTTTCCTTCCGATTTCTGCGATATCTCACCCCTTGAGTGAACCCGCTGTCAGACCTGCTACAAAGTAACGCTGGAGTATAAGGAACAGCGCGATCATCGGAATAGCCGTTACCAGCACACCCGTAAGCATCATCGGATAGTTCGTCACGTATTCTCCGCGGAACTGCATTAGCGCGAGCGGTAACGTTAGCTTGGACTTACTGCTGAGCATCAGCATCGGAATAAGCAAGTCATTCCAGACCATGACGAGCAGGAACGTAGCCGTTGCCGCCAGCGACGGTGCAGCCAGTGGCAGTGCAATCCGGGTATAGAGCCTCCATTCGCTTGCTCCATCCATACTGCCCGCTTCCAAAATCTCCGAATTGAGCATGCGCATGAAGCCTGTCAACATAAATACAGAGACAGGCATCAGCATAGCGGCGGAAACGACAATCAGTCCTGTTAGACTGTCCGACCACCCGAGCGTACGGGTGAGGGAATAGATCGGTAGCATACTCACTTGGGAAGGAACGATTAGACCGGCTACGAACAGAGCAAACACGATTTTACCTACACTGCCGCCCCAGCGGACAATAGCGTAAGCAATCATGCTGCTCAGCAATAACTCAATTGCAACCGTACCGAGCGTCACAATAAGACTGTTCCCGAAATATTGCCACATCGGCTGATTACGGAACATGCCAGTAATGTTATCCCACGTAAACGGGTCCGGCCAACTGAACGGACTGGTAAAGAAGTTGCTGCTTGTTTTGAACGAAGATACAAATACAAAGTACAGCGGCACCATGATCAGCAGTGCATACACTAATAGGATCAGGCGATTGAACCATTTTAAGAACATGTGAACTCCCTTCTGCCTCGGTTGCAGGATGAATGCTCCAACATCAACCTCAATAGCTTACCCGGTCAGCGCGTAGTGCCTTGAACTGCAATAACGTCAAGAGCGCGAGCAACACCAGGAAGATCATGGAACCGGCAGAAGCCAGACCAAATGAATAGCTGCCAAAGGCGGTATGATAGATATATGTTGTCAAAATTTCAGTTGCGTAATTCGGGCCTCCGTCCGTCATTGTGAAAATGAGGTCAAATGCCTTGAACGACTGAATGGTCGTATAAGCCACAACAATCGTTGCCGAAGGTGCCAGCAGCGGCCAAGTCACGGTACGGAATACCTGCCATTTGCTGCCGCCGTCCATACGAGCCGCTTCATACAGTTCTGCCGGAATGCCTTGCAGACCTGCAATGAATACGATCATCATCTGCCCAGCATGGGCCCAGACTTGCACCGCAGCGATGGAATAGATAGCGATCTTCGGATCACCAATCCAGTTACGGGCGATGCTGTTCATCCCCGCTTCATTTAGTCCATAGTTGATCAATCCGATAGATGGATCATACATGAATGCCCAGATCAATCCGACCGATACGGAGGACAGAATCGCAGGCAGGAAATACAATGCCCGAAGCACAATGCGTGTCTTGGTATTACGTACCAGGAGCAGAGCCAGGACAAGTGAAATAAAGGTTTGTGCAATAACAACCGTTAACATGAATTCCACGTTGTTGCCGAAGGCTTTGCGGAATACGATGCTGCTGAGACTGTCCTTGTAATTATCCAGCCCTACAAATGCATACGACGGGGATACCCCGTCCCAATCCGTAAAGGAGTAGAACAGCCCCGTCAATGTAGGAAATACGAACAATCCAATGTACAGCAGCAACCCAGGGATCAGAAACAGGGATAGCTGAAGACGGTTTTTCATCGTTTATTTCCCGATATGCTGATCAATGATCGCTTGTGCCTGCTGTGCTGCTTCTTCTGGAGAAGTGCCGCTCAGCACGGCCTGAATGGAGTTGGTTACTGCTTTTTGATTGTCTCCGTTCAGGATGGTGAACCGTGGCTGGAACACAGTCTTTTTGCTTGCCCAATCTCCCGCTACCTGAAGCTCAGGTGTATCATACTTCACATCATTTACCGTTACATTCTGTCCCGTTTGGTTGGCGTATTCGCCAGCCACTTCCGGATTGCTCAAGAATTCGATGAACTTCTTCGCTTCTTCCGGATGTTTTGACTTGCTGTTCACCGCGAGCATGAATGTGGTCGTATGAACCCCTTCATACTTCGCTTGATCTGCATTTACGGTAATCGGTGCAAGCAGTTTTTGCTCCAAGTTCGGATTCTGCTGCTTGTTCTGAGCCAATTGATATGATCCACTTGCCAGCATTGCTGCTTTCTCTTGAATAAACAGTGCGCCAGCCGCAGGGTCCTTCGTACCCAATGCATCCTGCTGGAAGTAACCTTTATCGTTCAGTTCCTTAAATTGCGTCAATGTTTTCACCCAGAACTCATCCGTCAGTTTCGCTTCACCAGCTTCTACTTTGGTAAAAATGTCGTCACTCGGTGCATTGTTCATCACCATTGTATTCATGAATTGCCCTGGACCAATATCCGCTCCGGCAAAGGCAATCGGAATGATGCCATTGTCTTTCAGCTTCTGGCAAAGTGCCAGGAAGCCTTCCCAATCGGTTGGCGGCGTCAAGCCGTATTGTTCAAACAATTTCACATTATAGATTGGATCGTTATATACGAGTTGGTACGGAATCGCATATTGTTTGCCATCGTGCTGTCCTGATTCAATCAGCTTCGAATTGTAAGCCGACAGGAACGATGATCCGGTCAGATCCGTGAACAAGCCAGCTTTGGTGAAAGCTTCGAACTGTGCACCCGGGAAGGATGCAAATACATCCCCTACCGAACCGTCACTAATTTTGGATTGAACGGTGGATTGGTATTGATCGGAGGGTAGCGTCTGCATCTCCACTTTGATGTTCGGATTTGCTGTCTCAAATGCGTCAATGCTCTTATTCAGTGCTTCCACATCTTCTCCACGCCAGTGCATGAAGCTGAGGGTCACTTTGCCTGAACCGGAGGAGCCGTTCTCTCCGGATGACGCGTTATCCCCACCGCCGCAAGCTGACAGCAGGATGGACATAACCAGCATACTGACGAGAGGCAGGATTAATTTTTTATTTTTTTTCATGAAAAGGTGACCTCCTGAGGATGCTTGATATTTTAACTAAAGAATGTTTATACTGACCACTCCGATGACAGAATAACCTTCCGATCGCTGTTATCCCCAGATTTATTTGATTCCTTTTTATAAAAGGAAAAATCCGGGGATAAAGGCGAACGCTTCGCTTCTTCACGTTATTTCTGTCCTCTCCGTTTTCGTATAAAAAGATTAGTTCAACTTACTTAGTTGGTAGTAACTGAGTGCTGTTTCTGTCTTGTTTTCCATTGCTCGCGAATGATCGGCATAACCGTGCGGCCGAAGATTTCGGCTTCTTCCAGATGCGGGTAACCGGACAGAATGAACGTCGTTACACCCAGATCTCCATATTCCATCAAGCGTTCAGCGACCTGTTCGGCTGTACCTACAATGAGGATCGCACCGCCGGAACGCACAACGGACAAGCCCGTCCACAGGTTGGGCCCTACAACAAACTGCTGCTTCTCGGACAGTTCCCGTAGCTCGTTCTGTCTGCGTTGGTTGGTTGCGTCCGTCTCCGCAAAAGCGGCTTTGGCTTTCTCAATGGCTTCTGGTGGTACTTGGCTAATAATCTCCCACGCTGCTGCCCATGCTTCTTCCTCGGTATCCCGAATGAGCACCTGGGCACGCATGCCGTAACGCAGCTGACGATCTTGTCCCGTTTCCTCTTTCACTTGCTGGCGAATGACCTCAATCTCTTCGATCTGCTCCTGAATCCAGTCATAAGGCTCGCCCCACATCAGGAACGTATCCGCATGTTCAACGGCGACCTTTTTGGCAATCGGTGAACTTCCTCCCAGATAGAATGGTGGATGCGGGTTTTGCACCGTCTCCGGCATGCCTACCGGTCCTTTGAAGTTGTAATACTGGCCGTTGAATTCAGGATTGGGATCGCTGGGTGCATCTGCGCTAGAGTTCGAACCGCTTCCGGCAAACTCCGTCAGATTCAGTCCCGTCGATTGGGTCCATGAACGCTTCATCACTTCCATATACTCGCTCGCCCGCACATACCGCTCATCATGCGCATGTGCCAGTGGATCGCCGAGTTCCTCCAGATCTCGAACAGAACTACCTGTCACCACATTGATCATGGCGCGACCGCCAGAGAGCTGATCCAGTGCCGCTCCCATGCGTGCAGCCAGTACCGGTGTAACCAAACCTGGGCGAATGGCGACAAGGGGACGCAATGTCTTCGTGTGACTCATCACAGCCGAGCCGACCACCCATGCGTCCAGACAGGCTCCCCCTGTCGGAATCAGTACAAATTCGAATCCTGCCTTCTCCGCCGTCTGTGCCACATCGACCAGATAATCCAGACTCGGCTCCCGCTCCGGGGCAACCCCTACATACTTACCATCCCCTGCTGTTGGCAAAAACCATCCAAACTTCATTTCTTCCTGTTCGCTCACAAAAGTCAATCCCTTCTATGATAAATTGCTCTAAAAATGTTTCACTCAAGCACTTCGGTTACAGAAAACCTTTCGAGCACTCTTGTCCCCAGATTTCTTCTCATTCCCCTTACATGGGGAAATCCGGTGACAAAGGCGCACGCTTCGCTTCTTCAGGTACTTTCTGTCCCCTCCGTTGTCGTGTCATTCTTTAAATTGATTTATTAGGCATAACCAAACTCAAATGCCGATTAATTAACTTGGTTTAATAGGTATGGACATCATAACAATTGATTTGTCTGTGAGCAATGTCATTTCGCGGCAATTTTATTTTGTCATTTTGTGGTCTTTTCTCAGATTTAGGTCTTCCTGATCTTGAATATATATAAAACCCACCTGTATAATGGGTTATAAGCGAAACTTTTAGATTATATAAACGATACTTGATATTAAAGAGGTGTTCCTGATGACCGAGAGCATGAAGGAGGACCACCATGAGTTTTTGGAACTTATTTTCTTCACGCCATCTGAATTCGAGAAAGCTGGTGGCGCCTGGCCGATTCGCATTGGCCGTAATATAGCCAAGACCAACTATCATATTGGCCCGCGTACTACGCCTTATTATTATTTGCTGTTTGTACTGGAGGGGGAAGGGACATTCATACAAAACGGACAGCGTCATGCCCTTCGAGCCAGGGATGCATTCTGTCTGTTTCCACATGTTCCCCATGAGTACTGGACTGATCCAGAGAACACGTTGCAGAAAATATTTATTGCCTTTGACGGTGCACATGCAGCCGAACTGCTGTCTCGAATTGGACTTACACCCGACTCACCGTACCGTTCAGGTGTACTGACCCCCGAGACTGCAAGCGCCATGCGCGCATTCATGGAGGATGTTCGCAAACCTCAGGATGGAGCGAGCGATCTGGGACGACTCACCCGGTTTTTGAATCTCTTTGACCGGATAGCCCGTTCCCCTGCAACCAAAGAATTGCAACCGGATTCAACCACGCCCTGGCTTCAGAAAGGCAAGGATTACATGGACATTCATTTTGCAGGCGGCATCTCCGTGGAAGGTGTGTCCGCTCATGCTGGTGTGGATCGAACCCATTTCGCCAAACAATTCCGCAAAGCCTATGGTGTCTCCCCTGTGCAATATATCCAGCAGCTGAAAATGAATCAGGCCAAACGCCTGCTCGTGCAGACGCCGCTAAGCTTAACAGAGGTGGCTCATTCCGTAGGTTACCCGGACTTGTTTTCCTTCTCCAAAGCATTTAAAAAGCACGTCGGTCTGCCTCCCAATCGCTATCGTACAGCGGAGAGTACTAAAGAGTAAAGGAGCGGCCTTTCGCTCCCCAGCCTATGATCCATATCTCGTGCGTGCTGCAGAATCCATTACTTAATCCAGCACCAAAAAAGGCAAGCCCCTTCAACCCGGGACTTGCCTTCTTTCTATATTATAGTCTTTTACGCACGTGCCAGAAACCCCGAGCCTTTTTCGTCGACCTAACGCTATTCCTTCTTCTCATCCTTGCGCGCAAGTGGAATACCGTTCTCCTTTGCATACCATGCTTCATAATGATGCACAGCTACACCTGCAAAAGAAGAATGAGAGGAACCCAGATCGAACACCTTCGCCATTTCCTCATTCATATTGCTAACCGGTTTACGGAAAAAGGTCAGGTGATCCCCCTCATGTGTGTCCGCGAGTTCCGCTCCGATCCAGACTTTCTTCCCGAGCTCATCCGCTTCGTCCAGTTCTTCCTTGGACAGATCATACATCTGCCGCCCACTGTCCCGGTAAGCCATAATTGCCACCGCATCGAAGTGGGAGATCACCCAGCGACTGAATGTACCATCCCCTTCAGCCGACTGACGGGCATCAAGCCAGAACGGAATGGCAGCGCTCATATACAGTCCGGCATCCTCTCCTGCATTTGTCCAGGACTTCATGTTGTTCTGCCACTCTGCAATGACGCTGCTCTCCTCATTCTCCCAGCGCTTCAGCTGATAAGGCTCCACATCCAGTTGAATGCCTTGGAAGCGTTCATTCTTCGCGGAAGCTTCATTGTATGCTCGTACTCGCTCAATAAAAGCAAGCCCTTCATCCCGTTTCTCCTCATAGGCCCAGTCTGCATGACCGTTAAGTCCATGCACTTCAATCTCAGCCTGCCGGGCAGCCGCAATGAATTTGCGATATGTTGCATCAGGCACCTCATCCTGGATTTGCAGGAAGATGGTATCCACACCCTGTTCTTTGGAAAAGGCGATAATCTCCGGCGTCTGCTCTGCAATAATGGACGCGTCCCACAGCCAGGTCGCTTTGTGTTCCTCCGCCTTGAACCATTTGAACATCCAGGACAGAAGCAGCAGGCACAACACCACAGCCAGAATGGCCCATTTCGCCATACCTACCAGCTTGCCCCGTTGCCTCATATATTTCCTCAGACGAGCAACGCTTCACTTGGCTCAAGCACAGGATGCTGTACCGAGTGACCAATCTTGTAGATATGCGGATGTGTGTATGAACGGAATGCATTACGTGTATCTAGAATCGGTACACCCATCTCGGCAATATCAAAGTAAGGCAAATCGCTGTGGTTGGTGATCAGCACGATGCAATCGTACTTCTTGAACTGCTCCAGATTGAACACTTCGCTGTGTACGGTCTCCCCATGCTTGTCCTGGAAGGAATCCGCGTGTGGATCGTAGTAGCCGACGTTGGCTCCACTTTCCTTGAACAGTTCATATACTTCCAGTCCTGGTGATTCACGCAGATCGGCAATATTTGGTTTGTACGACATGCCGAGTAGCAGAATATTGGATTTACGTACGGATTTAGCGTATTCGTTCAGAATCGTTGATGTTTTGTTCAACACATAATATGGCATGTTGTCATTGGTGGATTGCGCCAGCTCAATGAATTTGCTATAGAAACGGAAGCCTTTGGCCTTCCATGACAGATACATTGGATCCAGCGGAATGCAGTGTCCACCGATGCCTGGGCCTGGATAGAATGGCATGAAACCAAATGGTTTCGTCGCCGCCGCGTCAATAACTTCCCAGATATCAATGCCCATGCGGTCGCACATCATCGCCATTTCATTCACAAAGGCAATGTTCACGCTGCGGAATGTGTTCTCCAGCAATTTGGACATCTCAGCCACTTTCGGCGAAGATACCGGCACTACGGTTTCAACATACTTGCTATACAGTGCTGTTCCGAGCTTCAAGCAAGCTTCGGTCGTGCCCCCGATTACTTTCGGAGTATTATATGTCGTGAAGCGTCCGTTCGACGGGTCCACACGTTCAGGCGAGAAGCAGAGGAAGTAGTCTTTACCCGCTTCATGTCCGATCTTGTCCAGCTTCTGCTGAATCAGTTCTTCGGTTGTACCTGGATAAGTAGTGCTCTCCAGTGTAATCAGCATACCTGGTTTCATATGCAGTTTGATCTGATCCACAACGGTCTCGATGTAAGACGTATCCGGGTCCTGATTCTCACTGAGCGGTGTAGGTACGCAGATACTGAGTGCGTCGATCACACGCAGCATGCTGTAATCCGTCGTTGGCTGGAAACGGCCGCTTTGCATTACTTGTTTCAATTCATCAGACGAAATATCGTGAATATAGGAATCTCCTTGATAGATACTCTCAACTTTGGACGCATCCAGATCAATTCCGATTACCGTGAAACCTTGATTGACCATTTCCACGGCAAGTGGAAGTCCTACGTAACCGAGCCCGACGACGCCGAGTACAGCTTCTTTATTTTCAATTGCATTCAGTAATGTGTGGAATTGTTGATTCTCCATGATATTCCCTCCGGACAATGTATTTGGTGGTGCTTAAAATCCATGTAAATAGATGGTTGGCTACTGCTCTAAGCTGTCTTCTAATGAAGGCAGCGTCTAATTCGGGCATCCAGTTCTACAGGTGAGAACGGTTTGGTCATGTAATCATCCACTCCGCTGCGGAAGCACTGACTGATCGTCTGCTCGACACGTTGCTCGGTCAATACTACGATTTTGGGTGGCTGCTCCATCTCCAGATTCTGGATATGATGTATGAACGGCAGACCGTCGATGCCATATAGATTCAGTTCGGTGAGCACTAGATCAGGTGTGACTTTCTCAATCAACTCCAGTGCAGCCAGTCCATCGACAGCTTCATAGGTTTCGTATCCTTGCATCTTCAGTCGCAACTGCAGGAATTCGCGTACCGTCGGATCGTTGTCCACAATCAAAATACGTTCCGGCTCGTCCGCCGTCGTGTCCAGCGTGTAGATATGAATCTCCGATGAATCTATAAGCTTCGAGAATTCAGCCATATGCTGAATGGTTGCCTTCGAAGGGCGCTCCCCCTCCGGGAAACTGGCCAGTGTAATCTGTGGATCGGCACCGGGAACGGTCTCTTGCAGTTCATGTTTAATCCGAAGCCCTTCATAGTGAACTTCATCCAGTGACAATCCTGGCAGCAGGACAGCAATCGCCTGAGTGGCCCCATCCTTCCACACCTGGAAAGCAGACTCGCTCGTCTGCTCCAGAAGTGTCCTGACCTGCTGCTCAGGTTGGGCATGTCCTGCACAATGGATGAACATTAAGCCGCATGTTTCGGCACCCATTTCCTTCAATCCCTGTTCTACACTTCGGTACACATTAACGGCAGCCTCACGCTGCAATGTCGCCGTATTTGGCATGTTCTTTTCCACCCTTCTCCTCGATTATCTATCTGTTGTTGCTTTAGTGCCATGATCTCTATACTCAAGCGGCTTCGCTTGTTTTCTTTTCATCCTCGGACCAGCTCTGGCGTGTCATGGTACCCCATGAATTGTTGTTTTGCATGAACTGCACATGTCCCTGCAATCTCCACAGTACGCCCAGCTGATGGTACCCGATGAACTTCAGCGCGGAGTAGACCAGCATTTTGACCAGATCGGAGAGCTTGTTATATCGCTTGAAAGCAATCTCTTCCAGGACAAGTGCGCCTACACTCAGCAGGTAACCACTCACGAAGTTCAGCAGTCCGAACAGAACCAGGACCGGCCACTGGGTCATATCCAGAAGTACATATCCGGCGAGTGCCAGAAGTCCGGTAATCCGGAAATACGGGTTCAGCGCTTCAAAAATAACGTTATATGGCATGGTAACCATACCCATAACCTTATATTTCGGATTGAACAACATGCCACGATTCTCGATCATGTTCTTCAGATTCCCGCGGCCCCAACGCTTGCGCTGACTGGACAAGATCCGGTAAGAATCCGGTGCCTGCGTCCAGCATACGGCCTCAGGACAGAAGGCGACGCGGTACTTCAATTTGTTTTCCAGCATGTAACGGTGAAGCTTGATGATAATGTTCATGTCTTCCCCAGGATAACCATCCCGATATCCACCTACGGCGATAACAGCGTCCTTACGGAACATGCCGAAGGCACCGGAGACGATAATCAGACCGTTCATGTGACTCCAGCCAATCCGTCCGCCCAGGAAGGCTTTGAGATATTCGATCGACTGGAACATGGGCCAGATCTTGCGCGGCAGCGATACATCTTGCACTGCCCCGTTTTCAATTTTGCAGCCATTGGCGATCCTTACATCTCCACCGATTGCTACCGTCTCTTCCGGATTCTCCATGTACATGCGTGCCATGCGGATCAGGGCATCCTTCTCCAGCAACGAATCGGCATCAATCGAAGAGATCAGCGGATAATGGGACAGGTTGATTCCTGCATTGAGGGAATCGGCCTTCCCGCCATTTTCCTTGTCAATGACATACAGATCCGGGAACTCCGGGTTATGATAGATCCCGCGAATTTTCTGGCAAGCAATTTTGCCCCGAATCTTCGTATCGGGTACCGGCTTCAGGCGATATTCTTCCAACAGGATCTTCAGCGTAGCATCACTGGAGCCATCATTCACGACGATGACTTCATACGTTGGATAATTCAGCGTCATCAGGCAGTTCACATTTTCAATAATCGTCAGTTCCTCGTTGTACGCTGGTACCAGCAGGGAAACCGAAGGCACCAGTTCCGAGCCTGACAATGTATTGTATTTGGAATAATGCGACCGCCGGAAGATCGTCCAGATGTTACGGAATGATAACGCCAGAATGGAAAAGTAGAGCGTATTGACGAAAACAACATAGTAGATTGCGACCATGCCGTAGATTAACAGTAGATCCCTAAGCAGTGTAATCCCCTCCTACCGTAGCCACACCTGTGCGTTTCTTGCTGGTTCTGTTCTCTCGTACAGGGCCAAAATAGCGATCATAGAGCAGTCTCTTTTTGTTATGTGCAATCATCTGCTCTACTGCGCTGTCCTCAGTTCTCGTGTGCTGCATGGTACTCACGATCTGCTGCATCGCAATCTCGCGCTCAGCACCTGTACCTTGCACCGCAGCCTGACATAGCGCTTCGAATCCCGGTTCGCCCAGCTTGCTCAGACTCTCGGCACTGTTATAGCGAACTCTCCAGTCCTCATCCCGCAGCGCTTTGCGCAGCAATGGAATGCTGCCAGATGCATGCTTCGAACCGAGCGCTTGCACCACTTCGGCGCGAACTTCCGGATCAGGGTCCTGGATCAGCTTCAGAATTGTCTCATCCCGGAGTGCCGGACTTGCGCTAAGATACAGCTTCACCGCCTCGGCGCGTACATCCTGATGTTCGGCGCCTACGAGTCTGTCGAGCGCAGGCATCACTTCAGGTACAGCTTGCCCCCACATCGCAACGAGTCCAACTTTGACAAAATCAGGATTCCGGTCTTCCAGCAATTCGATTAGAATTCTGCTCGTATCCAGACTCGCTTCAAGCAGAATATCTGCTGCCAGATGGTGAATGGACTTGCCTTTGGTTAACAGCAACGCCAGCATGTCTTTCAGTTCACCTTGTCGAGTCGTACATCTGGAGATGGAACGACCAATCATAATGGCCATCGGGCCCGGTTTCTCATCCTTCAGCAATTCCATCAAACCCGGAACAGCTTCGGGACAACGCATGCCCCCCAAGCGATAAGCCGCATCAATCTGGCGACCGTAACGCAGACGACCCAGTTCTTTCAGGTCGTGCTCTACGAATCCTGCTTCACGGCATAGTGCGATTAATTTGTCGCGATATTCCCCTTTGAACTGATCAATCCACTCAATAAGCCTGTCTTGGATGACCCGGCGTTCCAGCGGAGCCAGCTTGCCTGGTGGCAGTCTGAGCGGACTATTCTCGGTCAAAGCCGTTTGCAGATAAGTGAAATAGTCACGCTGTTTCAATTCATAGAACGCAATCTTGCGTCGTTTGCCGTTGTGGGACATTTTCATGGCAAACAATACGATGACGCCTACAACAACAAGTGCGATACAGATGTACAGAAACAAATAGGCCAAAGCCAAACTTGGAAACATGTGAAAAGGTCCTCCTTTATACTCATTTATTCGATCTGAAAACTAGGAATTTTTTCGTAGCTCTGCTTCATTTTCTCGTAGCTTAGCTTCAACCGCTCGCTATACTGGACCTGTTCCCACGGCTGCCAGCTATACACCGGCAACGTCTTCAGGTCTAAGGTCGTCTGTTCTCCCCCAGGCCAGGACACCTTTTCCGTGGCGCGGTCCATGAGCCATGGAATGAGAGTAACACCTTCCACAGCAACTGTGGAGAACTCACGGCCATTCTTGAGCGGTCCATAGTCAATCGCTTGCAGCGAACTCGGATCACCAAACCCGAGCAGCATCCAGGGAATTCGCATCTCTACCTGATTGCCGTTATACTGCCATGTCGTTAACGAATCCGTATCGGGCTGACCGGGTGCTGTGGTTCCCCGTTTCAATGTCCCGACCCTTTCATTCATGAACGGATGGGCAGATCGCGTATCCGGCGGTGTCATCTTCAGGCTGACTGCCAGATTCCATGGATGGAACGGATCTGCGGAATCAGACTGCTTGTCTGGTAACATGTCGTATCCATCCTTACCGTACAGACGCTGATTAAAGTCATAATCCTTGGCGATTTCCACCTGAGATTCTTCATCCTGCCCCAGTGTAATCACCGTCTCAAGACCATCACTAAGCGTACGGCCCGGGAGTAACTTATCAGGCTGACTGCCTCCAGCCAGGGTATCCGTCCCAATTCGCAGCACCGTCTGATCCGGGTCAAAAGGTTGATCCAAGGTCAGCCCAATATACAAATAGGCTTCATCATGGGTCATCTTCATTTCCTGAATGCCGTCCACTTGGCCCTGCCAGGTGGTGACTTCTTCATCCTTCAGATCATCCCAGTCATCCAGTGATCCATCCATGGTCAACTGTTCCTGTTTACCCGGGTCCATGGCAAGCAGACCAAACATCTTCTCGTTCGTCAGCACGTTCAGCCAGTATGCCCGGCGATCAGCCGGGATTTCCAGTGGCATCGTGTTCCATGTTTTTTTGAACCACTCATCCTGCCACATGAACACAATCGCTCCCGAGTACCCTTCATCATAGATATCCTGCGTCAATGACGCGTCAATATCTCCCTGCTCCACCTCGTTATGTCCACCTTGGTTTCGGCCTCCCATACCCAGATGGGAAATACCCAGAGAAGAAGGTACACCATACTCTGTAATCATTACAGGCATATCGGAAAACTCGGCTTTAAGCTTACGCAGATAACTTTTGTACGTGTTGTACTCACCGTTCTCATCTTTGATCGTTTGGAGTGTTTTATCGATATGGAACAGATCCGGGTAATACGGGTACACATGGTAGGCTGCAAAATAACCTCCCTGCCACGCCTCCGGCTGAATATGACGCGCATCTACACTGACGAGATCCTCTTCATACAGCGGCTCGCCGGGATGATCCAGCACATCGGTGGTTACCCAGTTGGTGAAGGTCATCGGATGCTCCCATCCATACTTCTTCTCCAGAACCGCCGTATGATCCAGCAGCTCTGCCAGCCAATTTTCGAACGGTGACGCTTCTGGACTCGCGGAGAAATGAACTCCCTTGTATTGCGGCACGTCCGCATGTTTCGCGTTCGTATTGTCTACCATCGCCGGGTCCCATTCCGTACCCACATGCCAGGCCATCAGATATTTTCCAGCATTCGTCTTGTATTTGCCGCTGGACTCTCCCTGCTTGGCAGGAATGTCCGCATCGCCATAGACAGCGGATACTGCCTTTTCAATCTCCTGCTTGAACGTCTGCTCAATATGGGCATCATAGGCATCTTGCTTCTCAATCAACTCCTCTTCAGGTGACCATATGCCCTGTATAAAATATAACGGTTGCTCCCGGCCACGATTGTATTCGACCAATGCGGAGTAAAAAATCGGTTCGTGAACCGTGTATACCCGGATCACATTGGCTCCCAGATCCTCGATCTGCTGGAACCACCGCAAGTAATCCTCTTTGGTCAGCGGGAATTCTCCCGGGTAGTGCCCCGGTGAAGTTGCGCCCAGGTTGACACCTTTGACGAACATCTCCCTCCACATTCCATCCGGCCCGTATTCCATGAATCGGTCTCCATCAGTCTTGAATTTCATCACCGTGCCGTTCTCCGCTGTGTACGTAACGAGCTCGGGTTGCATATAGTGCCATCCGGCAAATATCCCGCCAGTCACCACCACTGCTCCTGTCAACACCGTTAATAACCAGCGTCTTCGTCTTTGTCTGCTCATGTCTTTAGATTGCTCACCTCTCTAATATGCATCCTGCCTCAACACCGAATGGTCCAACATGAAGCATACGAATCATTTTGTTTCGGATGTCCGCTTGGTAGGGATGTCAGCGGCGTAGTTCTCACTATAGCGCTAAGACTCTGCATTTGTAACTAGGCTGATGGAAGCAAACATGAAATGGAACATTCTGCCCATAATTCGTAATAAAAGCCATCAACTGGCAGGTGGAATTCTCTGAGATACTTTTGATACCCAAACTCTAATATCTGTTGAATCGCATGGATTAGATGCCCTGCTAATCTTGCACTTCTGAAACCTTTATTGTTATGCGCAACGCGGGTACAGGCATCATTTGCGGATGGAACACATACCCCATTAAACGCGAGTCATATTTTAAAGTTGCGGACCTTTTTACAGTATTAACCATAAAGATTACAAAATTGATACTATAGTCCGATAACGCATCAGCGATATTCCGCGTCACATCAAGGTTTTCTGAAAAATGCAGAAAATCAAAAAAGGACGTCCGTCCCCCTCTATAGGTCTGTGCCCATTTATAACCCTTTTACAAAAACTTAAATGAACGCCCGGCCATCACCCAGAGGTCACGGATCTCTCACATTAAATGTAAAAAAGCACATCTTATTTCCTAATTTCTGCCTCTAATATAGCTAATCCATAATTGTGTCCAATTTGCAAAATAATTCCGGTTGCCGCATTTAGAATTGTCGGATATGCTTATAAAACAGGAACACTTGTTCCATACTGTAAATAAACTGTTAAATATCGATGTTCAAATGAAGATAATCGATGCTTAACAGAGCACAGCATCACGGATAAGGAGAGAAGTCTTATGCCCCGCCAAGACAGACGTGTCATCATGCTGGCCGACTGCCAGTCATTCTATGCCAGTGTGGAGAAGTCTGCACACCCCGAATACAAGGATCGACCCCTCGTTGTCGCGGGAGATCCGGCGCGCCGTTCGGGTATTATTCTTGCGGCCTGTCCACTCGCCAAGTCCTATGGAATTACGACAGCAGAACGACTGGGCGAAGCGCTCGCCAAATGTCCGGATGTTGTGGTTGTTCGCCCCCGGATGGCCGAGTACATTCGGGTATCCCTTCATATTACGCGTATCCTGCAGTCTTACACGGATCTGGTGGAACCCTATAGTATTGATGAGCAGTTCCTCGATGTCACCGGAAGCCTGGATCTGTTTGGCAGTCCCGAGACGATTGCCCGCAGCATTCAATCCAGAGTGATGGATGAGACGGGTGTGTACATTCGAATCGGTATCAGTGATACCAAGGTCGTCAGCAAGATGGCCTGTGATCTGTATGCCAAAAAAGTCCCTGATGGCATCTGCACGCTGCCTCGTAAAGATCTGCCGTCCACCATCTGGAAGAAGCCTGTGCGAGACATGTTCATGGTCGGTTCCCGCATGGCGCAGCATCTCTACAAGATGGGCATTCACACCATTGGTGATCTGGCCCAGACTCCGCTGTCTCGGCTGAGAGAACGTTGGGGTGTGAATGGCGAGGTACTGTGGCGTATTGCCCGCGGTATCGATGATTCTCCAGTCAAACCCGGGACATATGCTCATCAGCAGCAGGGTATTGGACATCAGATGACCCTCCCCCGGGACTATGACTCCTGGGAAGATATCAAGGTGGTGCTGCTTGAACTAGCGGAGCTCGTCAGTCGACGTTCCCGGGACAAATCGCTCATGGGCCATGTTGTCTCGGTTGGATGTCGCGGACAGGATTATGATCGGCCTACCGGTTTTTCCCGCCAGATGAAGGTGAATGAACCCACCAACATTACGGATGAAGTATATGATGCGGCAGCAGCTCTGTTCCTGCGCCATTGGGACGGATTACCCATCCGCCGCATCAGCGTGTCACTGACCGGACTAGTGCCTGATTCCGAAGTGCAGCTGTCCTGGTTCGATGACCGCGAACGCAAGAGAGAACTGGAACGTGCCACGGATGATATCAAGCGCAGGTACGGAGATACCGCCATCATGCGGGCATCCTCCCTCTGCTCGTCCGCGCAGGCACAGGAACGTTCTCATAAAATTGGAGGTCATTATAAATGAGTAAAAAATTGCAGCAAAACGGTATCTTCGAGTCCTCACGCATGATGCTCCCCGAACATCGGGAAGCCTATATTCTTCATCAGGAACAACTCGCTCCTCGTACCCGCCCATCCCTGGATGCCCAGGCCGCAGAAGAAATGTCCCGTCTGCTCAGCAACTCAATGGTGCTTGGAGATATCGTTACCATTACGTTGTTTCACGAACATGACGATATCCGTTACACGGGACAGGTGCTTCGGCTGGACCGTCCTGCCCGTACTCTCCGATTGCTGATGGAAGGTGGGTCCCGGGATATTCAGATGAACCTCATTACGGATGTGGCGCTTGCCAATGAATGAAGGGGTATATACCCACCCCGATGTTGTGGATATTCCATGATAGATGCAGCATTGCCGTTGCTATGCAGGACTGTCTTCCTACACTTCCTGGTGAATACCAAAAGCAGCCGACGAGACATATCCAGACCATTCACTTCGTTCTAAAGAAGCAAAATATCAGATACATGATTCATCGGCTACATATAAGGGTATAACTTCTTTTTTCAGTAAACTTCTTAGAATAAGCTCCAGTCGAATTCCTTGGAAAGACGCTCCAGCAGATGCACGCCAGCAATACTGTTGCCTTTGCGATTCAGAGCCGGGCCGACAAGACCTATGCCGAATTGTCCCGGTACAAGGGTCAGAATTCCACCGGATACTCCACTTTTGGCGGGCAAGCCGACCTCGATGGCAAATTCGCCTGATGCATTATACATACCACAGGTGGTCATAAAGGTTTTGGCAATCTGAACATAGCGACGAGGGATGAGTTCTTCTCCCGTAATTGGATCTGTTCCATCGTAGGCCAGAATGAGTGACATTCGGGACAGATCGGCACACGTCACTTCAATGGAGCAATGACGGAAATACACGGCAAGCACGTCTTCAACGTCATCCTTAATGACCCCGTTGTGCTTCAAAAAGTAGCCAAGTGAACGATTCATATGACCACTCTCCGATTCGGACTGAAACACCTCTTCGTTATAGCCCAGCCGATCATTATGTGCCAGCTTGCGGAAAAACTCCAGGATGCGCCGTGATTTCTCTTCCTTGCAGTCTCCTCCAACAAGCGAGGACACCGTAATTGCACCTGCATTGATCAATGGATTAAACGGAATACCAGGTTCGACTAGTTCAAGCTTAACCATTGAATCGTAATCATCGCCTGTAGGTTCTTTTCCTACATTAAAGAAGACTGCTTCTTCTCCATGATCCATTAAGGCCAGAATAAGGGTAAATACTTTGGAGATACTTTGCATCGTAAATGGGACACCGCAATCCCCAGCCGACACATAATTACCTTCGGTGTCCATGATATGTATACCGAGCTCATCCTGTGAGGCTTTGATAAGCTCTGGAATATAAGAAGCCACTTTACCCTGCCCGGTGTGCAAACGACTGGTCTCCAGCCACTCCGGCAGTAATGCATTCAGACGTTCCATGGTTGAATTGCTCATATGTCATCTCCTCCACATCTCTATATAAGCATCTGATTACCCTAAGATTGTTCCCTTTACCGCTTCATTTGAAGATTTAACTCCAAGATCTCACCAGGAAGACCTTCGTAATCGCCAGTCCAGGTGGACACAAAGTTCTGTCTGGTTAAGATCTGACGGGAAGCGACGTTAGATGGATCAATGACTGCATAGAGTGATCCAATCCCTGCGGCTTGTGCCTGTATAATCAGCCGAGATGCTATTGCAGTTCCCTTGCCTTTGCCCCAATGTTCAGGCAGGATCATGTAACCTATTTCGGCCCGGTTCGGGTCTGCCTCATCCGGGATCAATTTGGCATACGCCACACCGGCACCATCTTCACTAAATACTCGGTAATGTCCACAAGTGGAACGCTCATTAAAATCCAGCATGGACTCGAATTGCGATCTCGCCTCTTGCTCCGGGATTGCACGTTCTGTAATCTGTTTCATCACTTCCATATTGGAAACCAACGCATAATAATCATCAAAATCAGGTTGTGTGTATTTAATGAAGTTCATGATATGCCTCCTCTGGCGTACATAACTTGGTCTTAATCTTCTTGGAATCACCTAGAGTATAACAGAAGCGAATGAGGGAATGCACACAAGGCACCACGCTCGCAATCAGCCAGATAGTTCAACAGACCAACAGGCCGGCAATCAGGCTAGTAGATACCAAAAAGCGGCCTCATCTGGAGACCGCTCTTTTACTTTTTACAATGAAGAAATATCCTATTCGGTGCTTTCAGTGCATGTTGCTTAGCTTGCCCGTGATGAAGGATTAAGGTTCATCTGTTTTTCACGTTGACGTGCCCGACGACCTTGACCCGGAGGTGTAATGATCAGTGCGAGCAACAGCGAGACAGCGCAGAGTACAGCAATCACGATAAAGGTTAGATGGAATCCGCCCAGCAGGGCGCTGATGAACGATCCAGCCAAAGCACCAAATCCAAATCCCTGATAGATCACGCCATAGTTTTTGCTCTGATTCTTCAGTCCGAAGTAGTCGGCCACAATCGCCGGGAATACCGTAATGTTACCACCGAAGCAGAATGCAACGGCCGCTACACAGGCGAAGAAAATTCCGAAGGTTAGTGGAACCAGACTAAGTGTCATGACAGCTACGGCTGTAACCAGCAGCGCACCAGCGATGACCTTCATTCGTCCTACTTTATCCGACAGCGCACCAAGAATAATACGTCCTGCCGTGTTAAAGATCGCAACCATGGCGACTGCATTCGCAGCTGTAGCTACATCAAGTCCAGCGAGCTGTACACCGATATCTTTGACAATACCGATCAGATACAGGCCGCTCATACACGCCGTGAAGAAAATAACGAACAGCATGTACGCTTCTTTCGTACGCAGCATCTCTTTTACTGTATAGTCATGACGTGCCACGACTTGTTTCGTTCCTTCCTTACTTGCCGGAGCCTGTTCACGAACAACAGCTTCACGAATCAGGAATGATCCCGCAACGACCAGAACGAGGACGATAATACCCCAATACATAAATGCCTGAGCAGGACCAACGGCACCAATCAATGCCGAGTTCACATATTTGAACAATAGACTACCGGTACCGAAAGCTCCGACCGAGATCCCCGAGATCAGGCCTTTACGCTCCGGGAACCATTTGATCAGATTAGACAGCGACGTAATATACGCCGTACCATCTGCAAAACCAACGACAAATCCAGCCAAAATGTACAGCAGTGTTAGGGAAGTAACTTGGGAACTCAGAATCAGACCCAGTCCAAGCACAACCCCGGCTACACGAATGAGGCGCTGGAGGCCCCAACGTTCCTGCAACCGTCCTGCAAACAATGTGGCAAATGCCAATGCAAAACTGGTAATTGAAAAAGTTATCGCGACCGAGCTGACGTCCCATCCGAAACGATCAGACAGCGGTTGATTAAATAAACTCCAAGTATAGATGGTTCCAAGACCCATTTGTACAATGATAGTCCCCAAAACAATAAGCCAGCGGTTCATTTTTGTAGGTGCAAATGTTGATGTAGGTGCTGATGAAATTGCTGCTTTCATCGTGATCTCCCCTTTGCCGATGTCATATACATGAATGCGTTCACAAGCTAATCATACATGAAAGGGGATTCATTACACCGGTTTGAGCATGAGTTGCATCAGATGCGGAATGAAATGCTTCTAGATGCGCATGAGTTGCCTGAATTCTTTGACCTTCCCGCGACTCACGGGCACTTCAGCTTCCAAATCGCGCAAACGGAGCAGATACGTATTGTTGAACCAAGGCACTATTTCACGGATTTGCGACAGATTTACGACGTACGAACGGTGGCAGCGAAAGAACGTGTCCTGTGGCAGACGGCTGTGAAAATCCGAAATGCTCACTGGCATGGTGAACTCACCATTTTTAGTATATACCTTCGTCACCTTCTCTTGCGCTTCCGCATAGTAGATGTCTGCCGTATCCGTAACAATAATATTGTCATTCCGCAGCAAATTAATTCTTCTGTCCGTATGGGAATTCGTATCTCGTAACAGTTCCCCTTGCACAGCAGATCCGTCCGCCGTAGGGGCTGGTCCATCCTCAACATGCTGCTCCACCGGCGCATGATCACGCTTGAAAGACACCTCCAGCTTATGGAGCATCGCAGCGATTCGCTTCTCGTCATAAGGCTTCAGAATATAATCGAACGCCTCCAACTCAAAGGCTTCTGCTGCATGTTCCTTATACGCCGTAGTAAATACAATATAAGGTTTAGTTGCAAACTTCCCGATATGATGGGCCAGCATCATGCCGTCCAGCGAGGGAATATTGATATCGAGGAAAATCACGTCAACTTCTTGTTCCTGCAAAAACTTCAGTACATCCAGCCCATCTTCAAGGCGATCCACCACCTCAATCTGACTATGTTCCTGGATTAAATAATTCAATTCCTCACTTGCCAGAATCTCGTCTTCCACAATAAGAGCTTTCATTGATCCATCATCACCTTGTTACGACATCTCCTTTGGGCACATCAAATAAAATATCGGTTCCTTGCTCCAGCCTTGTAATGGTTACACCTTGTCCGTAGATGAGCTTAACCCGGCGATGCACATTATATAGCCCGATCTGGTTACCCGGCATGCGGTCATGGTAGACCCGTTCTATAATGTCTGCTCCAATGCCTGCTCCTGTATCACTGACACTGATTCGCACAAACTCCGGATAATCCTGTACCCGAATTCGAACGGTCCCGGGTCCTTTCACCTTGAGAATGCCATGTATAATTGCATTTTCGACGAGCGGCTGGATAACAAGACTCGGGATATGCACCGCGACCTCATCAATCTCATAGATCACATTAAGTCGACTGCCGAAGCGGGCTTTCTCAATCTCCACATAATTGCGGACTTGCTCCAGTTCCTTGTGAATATCGATTAACTCATCCGACAGTTCCAGATTGTAGCGCATGTATCCGGATAGATTGACAATCAACTCCCGCGCACGATCCGGTTTGGTTCGGATGGACGAAGCAATCGCATTTAGCGCATTAAACAGAAAATGAGGGTGAATGGTTGTCTGTAATGCACGCAGCTCTGCTTTGTTGGCAGCTGCCTTGATCTCCTCTACCCGCGATACCTCCATCTGGGTCGAGATGATCTGCGATAGACCTACAGCCATCGTTTGCAATGGATACGTAATTTTGTACGCTTTGCGATAATAGATTTTGAGCGCACCTGTGATGTCTCCTCGTTCTTTGAGCGGAATGATTAAAAGCGAGTGGATATCCGGTGTTTTTTCATCAATCACATCATTGCTGATCGTAATCTCCCCGCTGGATATCGTCTTCTTCGTCATCTCACTAATAATCTCATTGCCAATATGATATCGTTCCTCACCAAATCCTACATAAGCCAGTACATTCCGGGTATCCGTAATCGCAACCGCATCAGCCTGAATATCCTCCTGAATAATCCGGCAGATTTTACGCAGAGACTCCTCATCAATCGAACGGAAATACGGTAAAGTTTTGTTCGCAATCTCCAACGCAAGCTTCGCCTGACGAGCCGCAATCATCTCCTTTTCCCCTTCTACACTCTGCACCAATAGCACAATCAGCCCAATATTGACTTCACCAAGAATCATAGGCAAGGCAATCTGCGAAACAATATCAGCACCCAGTGGATCGGGATAGGAATATAGCAGGATCAGTAACATCGTCAGCGCTTCACAGATCATTCCGGCACCAATACCAATAATCCATCGCTTGGGCTTGGGCGTATACTTATGTATATATCCAGAGACCAGACCTGCAAGGATACTCGTGATCAGACACGGTATGGCTGTGACTCCATCGATATCAATCAGATACCGATGCACCCCGGAGACAATACCCGTAATAATACCCACAGGCGCTCCGAACAAAATACCACCCGAAAGCACGGCGATGATCCGCACGTTCACCAGTGAACCTTCAACATTAATGCCGGTATACGTGCCGAAGATGGCAAAAGCACAGAATAACAAGGTAACCGCAATATACTCCTGCCACCTTAATTTCCCTTTTTGCAGAATCTGCCTAAATCTCGGCACCCTCGACAGAAAGAATAAAAATATAATCAGCAGCGCCGCCCGTTCAAATAAACCCAGCAGCATCGTAAACATTTCCAATCGTACTTCCTCCACATCTGTCCAAAATAAAAACATGTCTCATTGTAACGCAATTTCCTTCATCTCGTATGCAACAGTTTACCGCTCCCCCCGGAGGAAAGCAAAGTCCATCCTGTGAAAATGCATCAACAATACTGCACCATGCACACCATAGTTCATCCCTTAACTTCTATGAATATCTGCGATTCCCGAAAAACCTATGTTATAATCAGTTGTCAGGTTATTCCAATTGTACAATGAAATTAATACAGAAAGGTGTTCATGCATGCTTGCAATTCTACTTTTTAGTCTTCTATGGTACACCCTATCTTTTCTCTCCAAACGAAGTCAGAATCCCGATCACTCATCGGCGATTGTCCTGCGAATAATCTTAAGCATCTCAACTCTGGCACTCATCGTTCAAGTCTACATACTTAAAGGAAACCCGTATAACAACATTTTAATTTTAGTGTTCATCGCTTCATTAGTAGCCACTCGTTCTTTTAACGGTATTAACAAAGAGAGATAAATTAGATTAAAGTGTTCTAATGAATCTAAAAACGCTGTTCCAATGCGGGTTTCCCATTCTGGGCAATCTTTATCGACACAAAAATCCCCTCCCAAGGTAAAAGTTCGTTGATCTTACCTTGGAAGGGGATAGTTTTCAACCTTCATTTTGTAGTCAACACGCGATTTCAATTGGATATTTAAACTACCCTTTCAAAAGAACAATACTTAGAAATATCAAAATTAGACCCCATTATCGCCCAACGTTAACGATCTTCCTGACCCAGGTTGGCTCATTCGTCGCCGCCCTTACGAGGCAGTCGGCGCAGTCAGCGAAGGAAAGTGGCCGGAGCGGAGAAATGCGGGTCGAGGGGCCTGCCGTATATTTCGAAGTGGCGGCTACGTCGCTAAGAGCTGGCGGTCGTACAATGATCCAATCTAATTCGCTCCGTTGTACTGCACGCTCGGCAATGGCCTTGTCCTCAACCGCCTTCGTGAAAATGCGACCCGAAATGTTTATGGCCAAGCGATTTAGTGGTGAAAGTTCTTTTCCATCGCTCAGACCAATGCCGCTCTGCATGACGAAGCGCTTAACTCCGGCGCTCTGACAGGCTGCTAGGATGTTCGTAATGCCCACCGACATGATGGTGCCTGGCGAAAAGTTTTTGCGGATGTTCGAGATCCCCTCCGATATGACGGTACCCTGCGAAAAGTTTCCGGTAGGACCTATGCAACTAATTACCACACCTGTATCGGCCAAGGCCTTGGCAATGCTCGGCATATCGAGTACATCTCCCTGTCGGACGCTGAGGCGTGCTGTGGGGGCGATGACTTCCGGCCGGCGAGCCACGGCTACAACCTCGTGCCCCAAATCAAGTGCTCGCTCTATCACTTTCCTGCCAGTCGCACCCGTCGCTCCTATTACCGTAATCTTCATTAAGTAGATCCCCCTTCGAATGTGATCATTATTACTTCTACTCATAGCTGCTTTACTGGACAGCACGGGTGGCTGCCAAAGCTTTGACGCAGCTTGCCAACCGCGAAGAAGATCGGCTCCTACTGGTTCAATTAATATCCACATAAAAATGCACAATGGTGTATTAGGTAACAACTGTGTATAATCATAAACAAAAAAATAATGCGTCAGCAATGACCAAATAACCGTAATTCGTGCATTTGTTCACAAATCATTTGAAGTTGTGTAATTTATTTTAGAAAGCATGGTGACTCACAGTGTCTAAGGTGGATAGAAGAATAATCAAATCTCAAGAAGCGATAAAAAAAGCTCTGATTGAACTGATGATTGAAAAAAAAATGGATCAAATTACTATACAAGAAATTTCCGATAGGGCAAATGTTAGCCGAAGAACCATCTATCTTCACTACATAGATAAATTTGATCTTCTAGATAAGCTAATCGAAGAACATATTTACGAACTACGGAAACTCTGTGAATTAGCAGCTAATAATACCGTTTATTTTGATGCGGTATTGTTATGGTTCGAGTACTTTGAGAGTCATTATTTATTCTTTTCAACGATGTTGGCGAATCAAGGAGGACCTTTTTTTCGCAGTCGGTTCCTTGAGTTTGTCCTCCAAGAGTTAAAGAATGTAGAAACCATAACCGAAGGAAGTTCTCAAGGATTAAGTCACGGTGACAGTGAAGATGTGATTATTCAATTTTTTGGAGCTGCTATCGTAGGGGTAGTGGAATGGTGGTTCAAGAATGGAAAGCCCTCCCCCCCTCACTATATGGCACAACGAGTGGGGGCATTGTTAGAAAGGAATTTATAATCGATCTTGAATCACCATCTAAAAGTGCTTCATCATTTTCAAGGGATTTGGGTTGAGCATAATCAACCGAGACGTTGCCATAAGGCTTGTCCCTGCTTATAACGAACAAAAAGGGCGGACTCTAAGTCATCTTTCTGACTTAGGGTCCGCCCTTACCTAAAATTACCTCATACACATTCGATGTAATTTGGTTTTTTATAAAATGAACTCCAGCTACACAGTAACGGAGAGTGCAGAACCAATCTGGAGAAGCGAAGCTAAAAGCTTTCTGAAAGAAAGCTACTTCGTAAGCATAATCTCGCCTTTATCCCCGGATTTTACCCTTTCAAAGGGTAATTCAAAAAAATCCGGGGATAACAGCGATCGAAAGATGGTACTGCACTCGTAGTGGCCACGTGTAACACCCTGTAGTTCATTTTAACCCACCCAACATTACATCGTATCCCTACCTAAACATCCCCCACAGCTTAATCAGATGAAACGTATTGTTCGGATCAATCTTCTGTGCGAGTACAAAAGCAACGAACTGCTCCTCCTGCGCCGTAGAGAAATTTTCATTCATAATGACTGCCGAAGACTTGACCAACCTTCTGACCTTGGCCTTATCTTGCAAATCAGACTTGGTCACGCCATCAATCAACCTTTTGATACGCTCTTTGACAGCAGGATTTTTCATCTTTAATTTGATCCGCTCCACCAGCTGCGGACTGATTCCATATTGTTGGTAACCCAAAACGTACAGCACCTCCCAAAGAATAAACTCACTTCCTATTCATATGTCGGGAGGGCTTGTACACTTGTCTATTTTTACAAAGGTAATATGAAAAATCCAGTCGTATCGGCAAACCTTAGTCAATTAAATCGCCTTTGAACACTTGCTGTTGCTGTAGGAAATCACGCAAAGGTGCGTAGTCCATAGACGTCCAGAAGGTCGCATCCTCAATCAAGTGGGTTACGTCATCTCTGGCTTGTTCCAGTACAGCAAAATCGGCAACCATGTCGGCAAGACGGAACTCAGGCAATCCACTCTGCTTTGTACCAAAGAAATCACCTGGACCCCGAAGATCCAGATCCCGACGAGATACCTCGAATCCATCCTCGGTTTCCGTCATCACCTTCATGCGCTCCTGCCCAACCTCCGTCTTTGGATCGGCAATGAGTACACAATAGGATGCATGGGCCCCACGACCCACCCGACCACGCAACTGATGCAGCTGTGACAGCCCGAAGCGGTCCGCATCCATAATGACCATCAATGTTGCATTTGGCACATCGACCCCAACCTCCACAACGGTAGTCGAGACGAGAAGCTGAATATCATTGCTGTAGAAGTCGCGCATCATCTCTTCTTTCTCCGCGGCCGTCATCCGGCCATGCAGCAGACCCACGCGATATTTCGGAAAGTTCTGCTGCATCTGTACATGCAGATCAATGGCATTTTGGACATCCAGCTTCTCCGACTCTTCAATGAGTGGACAGATCAGATAGGCCTGACGTCCCTGATCCACTTCTCTGGAGATAAAACCGAGCACTCGCTCCATCATGTCATGTTTGACCCAATACGTAGAGATTGGAATCCGTCCCTTCGGACGTTCCGAGATCGTGGATACCTCAATATCCCCAAATGCCGTAATGGCCAGTGTCCGCGGAATTGGTGTAGCCGTCATCGTTAACACATCCGGATTATATCCTTTGCGTCGTAAAACGCTGCGCTGATTCACACCGAAGCGATGCTGCTCGTCCGTCACCACAAGACCCAGATCACGGAAGAAGACATCTTCCTGAATCAGGGCGTGTGTACCCACCACGATATCAATCATGCCCATTTGCAACGATGCGATCAGATCTTTACGCTTACGCCCATTTACACTGCCCGTTAACAGCCCTACGGTTACCCCAAACGGTTCAAACAGTTTTTGCAGTGACCGCATATGCTGCTCCGCCAGAATCTCTGTAGGCACCATCAGAGCCCCCTGAAAACCGGATCGAACCGTTGTATAGAGCGCAATCGCCGCAATCACCGTTTTACCGGAGCCCACGTCTCCCTGTAATAAGCGGTTCATTGCATAGGGGGAACGCATATCGTGCAGAATCTCAAGCTCCACCTTTTTCTGGGCATCTGTCAATTCAAAAGGCAAACTGCGTACAAACTCACGAATCGTCGTATTGTCCGTAGTATGTACCATGCCATCCATGCGATTCCGGTTCAACGCACGATACGCCTGCATTTTCAACTGGAACAGAAACAGTTCTTCATACACCATCCGCTGTCTGGCCTGTTGACCTTCCCGGTTGTCCTGCGGACGATGAATCCCCGCAATCGCCTGCTTGCGTGGCATCAGACTATATTTCTTCATCAACGATTGGGGCAGAATCTCGGGAATCATATCTCCGAATTGGATTAATCCCTGATTGATCGTTTTGCGCATCCATTGTTGCGTGAGCTTCCCGGTTACCGAGTATACAGGTTGCAATGTGCCTGAACGCCCATCGCCTTTATCCGGGAACTCTGAATCAGTGACCGTCATCTGCATACGTTTTTGTTCCCATTTTCCTGTAATCACAATCTCCCGATTGGGCGTAAGCTGTTCTTTGAGGAAATGGCGATTGAACCACGTTGCTGTAATCATCCATTCTTCCGTCATGATCTTACAGGTGAGACGGGACTTTTTGCCGTATCGTTGTAATACAGGAATACCCATCACCTGTCCCTGGACGGTGATCTTGTCTCCATCTTTCACTTCACTAAGCGAACGCAGACGATAATCCTCATAACGGAAGGGATAATATTCCAGAAGATCTTTAACAGTAGAGATGCCAAAGGCGTGAAGCTCTCCCTCTTTGAGAGCACTCACGCCGTTAATTTGCTTAACCGATATTTCTTCCAATTTCATGTCTAATCCCTCATTCCGGAACAGGCCACATAAAGATCGCAATGACACCAGGCCCAACATGACTGCCTATTACAGCTCCAATATTGGTATAGATCACTTCATTCAGTGTAAAATGACCACGCAGCTGCTCTGCACAAGCGATCGCTGAACCCGGGTCTGCGGTATGCCCTACCGCCAGGTTAACCCGTTTGCCTGCAAGATCCTTCTGAAACAGCTCAATAATGCGTGCCATTGCTTTTTTATGACCTCTGACTTTCTCAACTGCGTAGATAACGCCTTCTTCATCAATAGACAGGATCGGCTTAATATTAAGCAGCGTTCCCAAGATGGCTGAAGCTTTGCCAATCCGACCGCCCTTTTGCAGATACTCCAGAGTATCTACGAGAAAGAACAACTTGCGAGATTGTTGCATCCCTTCAATAGCCGCAGTAATTTCGACTGCTGACTTGCCCTGTTCGGCAAGTTCAGCAGCCTGTACCACCATCAGACCGTATCCATAAGATGCTGACTTCGAATCCAGCACGGTGATGTCACCCTCACGCTCCAGCAAAGACTTGCCGAGCATGGCCGATTGATAGGTACCACTCATGCCGGATGACAGGTGGATGGATACAATCGGGCGTTCCGGGTTCTCATCCAGCAGTGCTTGATACACATTCATGAAATCGGTTGGAGATGGCTGTGAAGTTGTGGGCAACACAGATACCTTCTTCAATTTTTCATAGAACTGTTCCGAAGTCAGATCAATGCCGTCTGCATATGTTTCTTCCCCGAACAGAACACGCAGTGGAACAATGTGCATCCCGTACTTACGAATGAGTTCTTCGGGAATATCTGCCGTACTGTCCGTTACAATCGCAACCTTGTGGCTCATGACTCTCCTCCTCTTCGCTAGAGTGCTATTAGGACTCTACGGAGAACAAATAATAATACACTGGCTGTCCTCCAACATGTACCTCTACCTCAGCATCAGGATAGTGTTCTTCAAGCCATGCAGCGAGGGCAGCGGTAACCTCAGGGTCAGCTTCGTCCCCTTCAAGGATCGTCACCACTTCATCTCCACTCTCCATCATCTGTTTGAGCAGATCTTCACATGCTTGAAGCATGGTTTCATCCGTCGCTACAATTTTGGAGTTATGAATACCGATGTAGTGCCCGGCCTTGATATCCAAGTCATCATATTGCGTATCACGAACCGCATGAGTCACTTGACCGGACTGTACCCGGCTTATTGCCTCCAGCATCTGGTCACGGTTCGTTTCCGCAGACTCGTCTTCCTGGAAAGCAAACGCAGCTGCCATTCCCTGTGGGATGGTCTTACTTGGAATAACCGTAATCCGGCGCTCATCTTCAAGCAATTCACGCGCCTGCTCGGCAGCCAGTACAATATTCGAGTTATTCGGAAGAATGAATACCTGCTCCGCAGCAATTGAACGAACGGCTTTCACAAAATCCTCAGTACTTGGATTCATCGTCTGTCCACCGGACAGAACGACATCGACGCCAAGACTTTGGAAGATCTCTGCAATACCATCACCGGAGGATACCGCAATAAAACCATACGGTGCCATCTCATCTGCAGGAAGCACAGCCTCTTCCAGGCTTCGCGCTGCCTCAGGTGGAATGTCTGCAAACAATTCAGGTGAAGGCGCAATATCCATTCCTGCCGTCAGCAGATCCCGATGCTGTTCACGCATATTGAGAATATGAATCTGTGTGATTTCACCATATTGCAGTGCCAGATTTAAAACATCACCTGGTGTCTTGGAATGGACATGAACTTTGATCACTTCATCATCGGCAATGATGATGATCGAATCCCCATTAACTGACAACGCTTTCCGGAATGCCTCGTCATCGAATGCCACTCCTGCGTTCTCTCCAAGCTCACGATTAATGAAAAATTCCATATCATACAGGAACTCAATATCTTCCGTTTCCAATCTCGCCTGAGCAGACAACGGCATCTCCGGTGCAATTACCTGCTGTGCAGGCTTCTTGACAACCACTTCTGCCGGTGCAGCCGGTTTCAATGCAGATGCTGCCGCAGCTGGAGTCGATTCTTTCTTCAAGGAAGTACGATTTCCTCCGTCACTTTGCAGCAACACTTCCATAAAGCCTTCGTAGATATATACAAGCCCCTGACCACCTGAATCCACAACACCAACCTGTTTCAATACAGGCAGTAATTCCGGAGTCATTGCCAGTGCTTCTTTTGCTTTTAACAAAACTTCATTCATTAATTCAGTAATATCATTCGTCCGTCTTGCGTAGTAGCTGGCATGTTTGGCCGCTTCCTTGGCTACGGTAAGAATGGTCCCTTCCACGGGTTTTACGACAGCTTTGTAAGCTGCGTCAACACCGTTCTGCAGGGCTGCTGCAAATTGGAGCGTATTCAGTTCCTCAAAGGGAGCAGCTGAACGACTAAATCCACGGAACAATTGCGATAGAATAACTCCCGAATTCCCCCGTGCGCCCATAAGCAAGCCTTTCGATAGAATACCGGCAGCTTCGCCGATGGAGGCAGAACTTTTTCTTTTAATCTCTGCAACTCCTGCACTCATTGTCAAATTCATGTTCGTTCCCGTGTCACCATCCGGCACAGGGAAAACATTCAGGGAATTGACGTGCTCTGCATGCTGTCCAAGTTGTTCCGCTCCGGCAAGTACCATTGCGGTGAAATCTGTTCCATTTAAAGAACGTATACTCAAGTGAGAATTCCCCTTCCTAGCTTGATACACGAACACCTTGCACCAAGATGTGTCTGGTCTGTTCATGCGCTAACGCGGACTGCGTTATTCTTCGTCCATACCTTGTCCGGCACAGGCATACAATACATAATGTCAGCCGGATTAACGGTCTGGGCGGCCGGGCTACCAATATCCTGCACTCTCTGCACCCCTAACTTCGGGGCATACGGATATGCACCGGTATCAAGAGCCGACATGAATGCCGCATGGAGACTGGTGCCAATTGATGGAATGCCGCAGCTCACAGCGTTGCCAAAAAAGCAGACCACCGACCTCTAGATACGGTTTATTCTCCGACTTTCCCGCGGCAACAGCCTGTTCACCACTGTATTATGGACTATTCAACATTGTACTATATTAGACAGGAGAAATAAATAAAGTTTTTGGATCAGTTGACGAAGCTTTTTTGATTATGATATTATATTCAAGTATTGTTTTATGCAGGTTAAGTAATGGAAATGATCCGGTCATCCGGCTTGAACAACACCATTAGCTACTGAAACCTGATCTTGATGATCAGGAAGAACAATTTAGTCCTTATGGAATGATCTCTCGTTTCCGAAGGCAACTGGTTATTTTAGGATAGGAGGTGTAATCTATGTCTCGCAAATGTTATGTGACAGGTAAGAAACCGGGCACCGGTAACCACGTATCCCACGCTAACAACCGTAACCGTCGTACTTGGGGCGTAAACGTTCAGAAGGTCCGCATTCTCGTTGACGGCAAACCAAAACGTGTATACGTAAGCACCCGTGCACTGAAAGCCGGTAAAGTGACTCGCGTATAATCACGCAAAGCTACTATAAATCGGGTAAGCAAAAAGCACCTTGTTCCTTGCAGGTGCTTTTTTGGTATTCAAAAAAAGGGATCTTGAATACGCTCATTAACATGTGAATGGCCGCCGCATGGCGCTTCGCAGGTACGAATTCCAGATAAGCCTGAGCCAAAGCGGCGGTATTCCCTGTTACCTTATCAATCTGATCAGTTCTTTTGAAACGTATTAAGAATCGCCTTTACAAATCCTCCCAAAAACTTCGGCAGTTTGAATGTGTAAAATTTCATAATTCACCCTCCCCATCATGCTCATGCGTCCGCCGTATCCTATGCTCCAGGCCTTCTTTACCTCAAACACGACAAAAAAGGCTACATGAGAAACCTGCTCATGTAACCATATTTATGCGGAACCTTCGATCCCTATTCCACAATGACAAGCCCGAAGATCAGGTCATTTACGTTTGGGAAGGAATATATTGATAGACAGCGATCATGAAAACACTTAATAAATAATACAGTATGCTGAATATAACAAAAGTAACCCGATGTCCCGTACGATCAAATTTGCGGAAATACATAATAACAACGCCCACCCCGATCAATGACGTAATGGCATTATACGGGGATTGAATAACCGCAAACAAAGCAAGCACGAGTCCCGTCGCAAGACTCGCAGCCATCGTCCACAGCGTCTCCTTAAGGGTCATAGATTAGCCCCCATAGCTACGGCGAATTTCAGTAATCGCAGCAGCACGATCCTCACGGCCAAATACAGCACTTCCGGCAACGAGTACATCTGCTCCAGCTTCTACCACAAGCGGGGCTGTGTCCGCAGCAATTCCGCCATCTACTTCGATATGTACATCATGGCGCCCCTTTTCATTCAACCAGGTACGAATCTGCTTGATTTTGTTCATGGTGCCCGAGATAAATGCCTGTCCGCCAAAACCAGGATTTACTGTCATGACAAGAACCATATCAACATCATCCAAAACTTCGAGAATGGCTGACGCTGGCGTTCCCGGATTAAGGGCAACCCCTGCCTTCACTCCCTGCTCCTTAATCAGATGAATAACGCGGTGCAGATGTACACAAGCCTCAGCATGAACGGTAATTACCGCTGCGCCCGCTTTGGCAAATTCCTCAACATAACGCTCCGGGTTTTCAATCATCAAATGCACATCGAGCGGCAAGCTTGTATGTGGAGCGATCGCCTTTACAATCGCAGGTCCAAGCGTAATATTAGGGACGAAATGACCGTCCATAACGTCAACATGAATCCAGTCTCCTCCTGCAGCTTGGGCTTCTGCAACTTCCGCGCCAAGTCGGGCAAAATCAGCTGATAATATCGATGGGGCAATTTTAATCATGTTAATACCTCCGCTTCTTATCTTTCATTTCGGTAAGGAACAGCACATAGTGCTGATATCGGCTTTCGGAGATTAGACCCTCCTCCTTGGCCGCAAGCACACGACATCCTGGTTCATGTGTATGGGTACAGCCTCGAAACTTGCACTGATCTGCAAACTGGGCAAATTCCCGGAAACAAGTAGAGAGTTCCTCCACACCGATCTCCAGGAAGTCCAGTTGGCTGAATCCCGGCGTATCTGCAACGAACCCGCCATTATCCAGGGGTATAAGTTCCACGTGTCTGGTGGTATGTTTCCCTCGTCCGAGGCGCATGCTGATCGCATTTGTCTCCAGCGTCAGGCCCGGCATCAATGCATTTAACATCGAAGACTTGCCTACACCGGATTGTCCGGAGAATACGCTGATCTTACCAGCCAGACGGTCCCTGAGCAATTCACTGCCTTCACCGGTACGTGAACTTGTCGAGATTACTTCGTAACCCACCTGTTCATACAATGCTTTCACTTCAGCAACGATATCTTTGGCTGGATCTGCCAAATCCTGTTTGGTCAACACAATGAGTGCATCCAGCCCCGCCTGTTCGATGTGAACAAGGAACTTGTCCAACAGATTCAGGTTCATATCCGGTTCCTTCACTGAGAACAGCAAAACAGCCAAACTTACATTGGCTACAGGAGGACGGATAAGTTCCGTCTCACGCTTCCGAATTTCATCTACCGTTCCTTCTCCATTCTCAGTCAACATGTAGCTGACGCGATCACCTACAAGCGGTGAGGTTCCCCGCTTTCTGAAGATACCTCTGGCTCTGCATTGAACGGCGGAACCTTCAACCGAAGGAACCCCGTTGTCTTCCACTGGCATGACATAATAGTAACCGCTTAGCGCTTTAACGATGATACCTTCTGGCATAGCTCCGTCGCCCTCCTTTAGATGGTGGTACATTTACTCCAGACGCCAGCATAAGCCGCCCTTATGGACGGCTTGATGCGTTATCTACTTCCGTTTTCTTTTCTTTTCCTTTGCCATGACCTTTGTCGTTGTTCATGGCAGAGGTGTCTTCCTCTTCACTGTCGCCCTCACCATCTGCCGGTGTAGACTCAGGCTCACCTTCCTGGTTGGGGTCAACACTGCCCTCTTCACCACTACCTACACCCGGATCAGGGTCATTCTCTGGCGGTGGCTGTGTGCTTTGTTCCGGGTCAATGGAAGGTACACTCACTGTTCCGTTTTTGGCTTCACTGTAGGAGACAAGATACGTGTCCAGGAACTGTCCATCTCGATACACGGACACTGCCCCATTTTCATTTGGAGCGAGCACAAGTGGAATGGTTAGCGTCTGGGTTGAATTGACGGTGCGAGTTCCCCATTCCTGATTCTTGCCGCGTGCATCTTCATACGTGATACGGATTTTACTGTTTTTGCCATCTTCTTTGGGTGATACATTGATATTGAACGGATATTGGAGCGCTTCAGGCGGGTACCCTGTACTGATAAAGATCGTAATTTTATCGCCAGGACTCACCTCTGCGCCAGCTTCCACAGGCCATTGCTGCGTCACTTTGCCCTGTGCCATCGTATAACTTGACTCTTCCTGCACCTGAGCAAGCACAAGTCCAGCAGATTTAATTTTTTCTTCGGCTTCACTGCGGGTTAGATTTTTCAGTTCAGGCATTTTAACCGTTTCGGCGCCTTTACTTACGGTTAACTCAATCTGAACCGCCTCTGGATCGAATTCCTCATTGACGCCAGGTGTCTGGGAAATAACAGTACCTGAAGCCACATCATTGGAGAACTCATCTTTCCGCTGAATCTGATCTTCCTTAATACCAAGCTTAGTCAATTTCTTGAGAGCCTCATCATAAGTCTCTTGTTTGACATCAATCATCTTCACCAGTTCTTTTTCTGCACCAACACTGATCTGGACCTCGGAACCTTCTTTGACGACATCGCCTTCTTTTCTGCTCTGGTCAAAAACAATACCGGGTTCGACATCTTCCTGATACAGACGGATGACCTCATCACTGACGACGAGTCCTTTCTCCTCGAGTATTTCCCGAGCCTTTTCTTCCGTCTGGGTGATCACATTAGGTACGGTAACTTCAGGTACAACCAGCATACCCTTGACATACCATACAACCCCCACCATGGCGATTAGAATAAGAACAGTTAATGAAATGAGTAGTGTTGGCTTCTTCCAGTTCTTTGCTTTCGCTTTGCCTGCTTCATCGTCAGACTCCATCACAGGCACTGCACCCGTCGATGTAACTCCGCGCGGTTCAGGCTTGATGGCTGGCATAACGCGAGTCTGGTCTATATCATCCTCATCCGGAAAATCAATCTTCGTTTCATTGCGTCTCTCCGGCATCAGGCAAGTTTCCAGATCGGTCTGCATTTCTTTGGCTGACTGATAACGTTCCTGCGGATTTTTGCGCATCGATTTCAGAATGACATTTTCCACACTTTGCGGAATCAGAGGATTGAATTTGCGTGGTTCATCGAACTCTTCCTGCAAATGCTTCAATGCTACACTGATTGGACTTTCCCCCAAAAACGGAAGTTGCCCAGTCAGCATTTGGTACAATACGATCCCAAGAGAATATAAGTCCGATTTTTCGCCAGTAACGATGCCTTTGGCATGCTCCGGTGAGAAGTAATGTACAGAACCGACTACGGAACCTGTCTGCGTAATTGTTGTAGATGTAACGGCACGAGCGATCCCGAAATCTGTTACTTTCACACGGCCATTCCGGCCAATTAATATATTATGGGGTTTGATATCCCGATGAATGATTTGATTATGATGTGCATGATCAAGCGCGTCTGCGATCTGGGAAGCAATTCTTACCGACTCATCCACCTGCAGAGGCGCACGTTCTTTAATGATTTCATTCAGGTTTTTGCCTTCCACATACTCCATGACAATATAATGAACGTCATCTTCCTGTCCCACGTCATAAATACTGACTACATTGGGATGAGAAAGTGAGGCTGCCGATTGTGCTTCCCTGCGGAAACGGCGAATAAACTCTTCGTCATGCACAAACTGTTGTCTAAGGACTTTGATCGCTACATTCCGGTTCAGCAGAAGATCCTGGGCTTTGTACACGAGAGCCATGCCGCCACCGCCGACTCGCTCAATTACTTCATAACGTCCGCCTAGCTGGTGCCCAATCATGACTCACACCCCGTTTCCGTATCCACGGAACCTTCCTTCTGCAACTCGAACAATGCAACCGTGATGTTATCGTCTCCACCAGCAAGTAAAGCCAACTGAAGCAGTCGGTCTGCACGATCTTCCAATGCCAGTTCCTGATTGCCGGCAACCTGAATAATCTGCTCATTGCTGACCAGGTTACTGAGACCGTCGCTACACAGGAGAAGAACTTCGCCTTCCTCCAGCTTAACGGTATCCAGATCCACCTTCACTTCGGCATCTGTTCCAAGCGCACGAGTCAGCACGTTGCGACGTGGATGATGAGACACATCCTCTTTACTGATCTGGCCGTTTTTGAACAATTCATTCACCAGTGTATGGTCCTCGGTCAGCTGGATCACAGCTTTGTTCGCAATTTTGTAAGCTCTGCTATCACCGATGTGTCCAATAACACCTTCCGTATCGTTCAATAACGCTGCAACCACCGTTGTTCCCATGTTGTGGTACTTGTCATCTGTAGATGCCGTGCGGAATATGACTTCGTTGGCATGCAAAATAGCATCGCTGAGAGCTGCAGACAGAGACGCATGCGACAGACCTGGTTCCAGCGTTCCCAGATCGTGCACCAACGTCTCCACTGCCAAGCGGCTTGCCGTATCCCCTGCAAGATGTCCACCCATGCCATCGGCAACAATACCCAGAATATATCCTGTATCGAGATTACGAATCCAGGCTGAATCTTCATTCACCGAACGCACCCGTCCGATATGGCTCACATGAACTGTTTTGATCAAAACGTTCTCACCTCAACTCCATATGCTTTGCACGAAGCTGACCGCAAGCGGCAGCAATATCATGTCCCTGTTCACGACGAATGGTTACATTAACACCCTGTTCCGAGAGAATCTTCTGAAAATTGAAAATGTCGCTTCTCGATGTTCTTACATACTTGCGTTCAGGAACATGGTTAACCGGAATCAGATTAACGTGACACAACATGTTTTTAAGCACGCTTGCCAGTTCTGCTGCATGCTCTGGCTGGTCGTTTACCCCACCAATGAGTGCATATTCAAACGTAATTCTCCGACCTGTTTTGGCCAGATAATAACGAAGGGACTCCATCACGTCTTCAAAAGGAAAACGACGGTTAACCGGCATCAATTTCGAACGCAGTGCATCATTTGGTGCATGGATCGAAATGGCGAGGTTAATCTGTGTATCTTCATCCGCAAACTTGTAGATGTTCGGAACGATTCCACTTGTTGAAACCGTGATGTGACGCTGACCAATGTTCAGTCCTTTTTCATGAATCATAATGCGCAAGAAAGTCATCGTTGCTTCATAGTTTTCGAACGGTTCACCCGAACCCATGATCACGATGCTGCTGACACGCTCGCCGCGTTCATCCAAAATTTTCTGGGCCTGCACAACCTGAGCAACAATCTCACCAGCCGTAAGGTTACGCTTGAGCCCACCCAATGTGGACGCACAGAACGTACAACCAATACGACATCCAACCTGTGTGGTTACACAGATACTATTTCCGTAGTTGTGCTTCATGATTACTGTCTCAATGGCATGATCGTCATGAAGACCAAAGAGGAATTTTACGGTCCCATCCTTGGACTCAAACTTTGTAATTTCCTTAAGCGTTACAAATTCAAATTGCTCTGTCAGCTTTTCACGCAATGGCTTGGACAGATTCGTCATTTCACTAAAATCGTTCACGCGTTTTACATAAATCCAGTCAAAGATTTGACCACCGCGAAACGCCGGCTCCCCATTCTCCACAGCCCATTGCTGCAGTTCTTCCAGAGAATAATCATATATAAAAGGTTTCATTTTGTTGTCAACACCTATTCCTTCTTTTCTTTTCGTTTGGCTCCTACTTTACATTCCATTCGTCCTATTCTATCACAAAGACCACTTTACATCCATGTATACCCTTGATGTCTGTACTTCATGCATTATAACACCTCAATGCCACCATCGCACCCTGTCATCCCTTTTGTCTGACCATAAACTCGAAGTCCCATCACAAAGAAATCCGCCGAAGTTCCCCTCGGCGGCCATCCTTCCGTGCTCTATTAAACTGTTATTCCACTGTTTTTGTCAACCGTGCGATGAAAAATCCGTCGCTGTGAGCGAATTGTGGCAAAATCTGAACCCCACCGTTGACGACCTTCAGGTTCACTGTCTCCGCATCGGACCAGACGGACGTTTCCGCTGGACTATATTCCGGATGTCGGTTCAAGAAGTCTGCGACCATAACCTCATTCTCGACAGGTTCAATGGTACACGTACTGTAAACCAGAATCCCGCCTGGTTTTAACAACGGCGCCACACGATCAAGCAGTTCACGCTGCAGGTTGGAGATATCTTCAATATCTTCTACGGATTTGGTCCATTTCACATCGGGCTTGCGACGAATAACACCAAGACCGGAACATGGTGCATCCAGCAAAATACGGTCAAACGACGCTTCCGGATAACGCTCATTCAGATCAAGAGCATCCCCTGTTACAGCATCAATGCAACTCAGACCGAGACGCTCCGCCTGATCCAGGATCAGCTGGCGCTTGTGAGCATGTACATCGTTAGCGACAATACGACCGCGATCGTGCATTTTCTCCGCCATGTGAGCTGTTTTACCACCTGGCGCTGCGCAGCAATCCAATACGAGTTGGTCTTCTTCAGGCGCAACCGCTTCAGCCACGAGCATGGAACTTTCGTCCTGTACAGAGAACAATCCGTCCCGGTACCAGGACGTTAGAGCCATGTTTCCGCCACTACGTACAAGAATACCATCGGAACTCAGCTGAGAAGCTTCAACAACTGCACCTGTGCTGCTCATCTCATGCATCAGTTTCTCCCGTGTGGTCATCGTAGTGTTGACCCGAACACTCACCGCTGGCGGCTCGTTATTCGCACGACAGATAGCTTCCGCCGTCTCCTCGCCGTACTGGGCAATCCAGCGTTCAACCATCCATAACGGGTGGGAATGCTCAAGTGAAATACGTTCGGCAACGGGCAGATGTTCTGGAATACGAAGTTCATCCCGATTGCGGATCATATTGCGGAGCACACCATTCACCATGCCCGAGATTCCCTGATGGCCCAGTTTCTTGGCCAGATTGACCGCTTCGCTCACCACGGCATGTTCCGGAATACGATCCAGGTATATCATCTGATATACACTAATCCGCAGCAGGCTGCGAACCCAAGGTTGCAGTTTGGATACCCCTTTGGCAACGTAACGTTCCAAAAAGTAATCAAGTGTATTCAATCTAGCGATTGTTCCGTACACTAATTCAGTAGCTAGTCCGGCATCCGCGGGGCTTAAATCCGCCTCTTTCAGACGACGGTTCAACTCCAGATTACTGTATGCCCCATCTTGCTCAACTGCACTAAGCACCTTCACTGCCAAGGCACGAGCAGATGTTTTGGGTTTCTGGGAGCGAGATGCACCATTAGCGGAAGCATTTCCTACGCCACCCGATTTACCTGAATTCGGACGACGGTTTCCTTCACGCCCGGATGTATTTCCTGTGGCTTTATGGCCTTTGCCTGACGAACGCCCCGATGTATTACCGCTCATCGCAGCACCGTTCCCGGTTTCAGTGTACCACCGCGAGCAAAGTCAGCGGCTTGCATCACCTTTTTGCCTGCAGGCTGCACCTCAGTTAACCAGAGCGAGCCATTACCTGTACGAACTTCAATCCCTGCTTTGTTCAATTGCAACACCGTTCCCGGCTCTGCTTGTCCAGCATCCGAAGAAGTTGCCAGATCCACCTGATCGGGGTTAGCCGCAGCCCAGATCTTGAAGACCTGATCATCCCACATCGTAAATGCACCCGAAAATGGCACAAGGCCGCGGATCTGATTGAACAATTCGCGTGAAGTACGACTCCAGTCCATTTTCTCGTCTTCCCGAGTCAAATTGCGGGCATACGAAGCTTCGGCATCATCCTGAGGGACCGCCGTTGTCTCGCCTGCAATCAATCGTGGCATTTCTGCCTGAAGCAGTTTGGAACCAGCCTCACTTAATTTATCAAACATCGATCCTGATGTATCTTCATCCGTAATTGGCAGTTCCACACGCGAGATCATATCTCCGGTATCCAGGCCTTCAGCCATATACATCAATGTGACTCCTGTCACGGATTCTCCGTTAATAATGGAACGTTGGATCGGGGCTCCTCCACGATATTTCGGCAAAAGAGAGCCATGCACGTTCACACAACCGCGAACAGGCATATCCAGCACGGCTTTGGGCAGAATCTGTCCAAAGGCCGCGGTAACGATCAGATCCGGCTTCCATTCAGCCAAGCGGGCTACGGCTTCCGGATCACGCAATTTAACAGGTTGAAACACCGGCAGACCGTGGCGTTCTGCCGCGGCCTTAACCGGTGTTGGCGTAAGTACTTTTTTGCGCCCCTGTGGTTTATCAGGCTGAGTCACCACACCCACCACATTGTATCCCTCTGCAATCAGCATATCGAGAGAAGGAACTGCAAATTCAGGTGTTCCCATAAAAACAATATTCAAATCGATCACTCCTTAATTACGACGCGGTCCCGTTTGATCTGCTGCAATTTCGTACACTTTCTCGGCGATATCCGTAAAGAGTACGCCATCCAGATGATCAATTTCATGCTGGAATGCACGGGACAACAGGCCGCTACCCGTAATAATCAACTCTTTACCTTCACGATCCAGACCTTTGACCGTCACGGTCTCAAAACGACGAACGTCACCATTAATTCCAGGGATACTCAGACAACCTTCTGGTCCGAATTGTTCTCCCTCACTTGCAATGATCTCCGGGTTAATCATCTTGATCAGCCCTTGCTCATCACCTGCGTCAATTACGATCAGACGTTTCAAAATGCCGACCTGTGGTGCCGCAAGACCCACACCTTCCGCATCGTACATGGTGTCAGCCATATCATCCAGCAATTTTTGTACGTTTGGTGTAATTTTGGTTACTTCTTTGGCTCTCTTGTGGAGCACCTCATCTGGTTCTTGAACGATAATGCGAATCGACATGTTGTAAGCACCTTCCTAATCCTCATCATAATTTCAGGACGATATCTGTATTTTTGGGGTATTCATTTTTAATCTATGTTTATACCGCTTGTTTACATCCGCACTGCTGCAAAATGCTTACATTAACATTTGCGGGTCTACATCCAGACTAATGAGTAGTTTTTGCGCCTGAACATCATCGTCCATGCGCCGGGCCGTTGCCAGAGCAAGTCCTATGGCGTCTACATCCCCCCGCCATTTTATCATACATTGGAATCTGTATCTATTCTTGATCCGTGGAATCGGGGACGCTACCGGCCCCAGCACATCAAAGGCATCATTACTGAAACGATCCAGACTGCCCAGCCATCCGGCTGCATTAGCCTTCTCCTTTAAGATTCGCGTGTAGTTCTCGGCAAGGCGTATCAATACCGGAAGCTGCTCATGCGAAAAGGTCACCAGAATCAGGCGACAGTAAGGCGGATATTGCAAATTGCGACGATGCAGTAGTTCCTCACGTACAAACGATACATAGTCATGCTGGCTCGCATGCCCAATGGAGTAATGCTCCGGCGTATAGGACTGGACAAACACTTCACCAGGCAATTGGTGCCGACCCGCTCGGCCAGCTACCTGTGTTAGCAACTGAAACGTTTTTTCAGCAGCACGAAAATCAGGTAAATTCAGTGCTGAATCCGCTGTTATCACGCCAACCAGGGTTACATCCGGGAAATCGAGTCCCTTCGCAACCATCTGGGTGCCCAGTAATACATCCGCCTTTTTCTCACGAAATTGTTTCAACAGCTTCTCGTGCGCCCCTTTTTCTGTTGTCGTATCCACATCCATTCGAATGACCCGAATACCTGGAAAGAGCTTCGCGAGCTCTTCCTCGACCCGCTGCGTACCTGTACCAAAATATCGAATATGCTCACTTCCACAGTCCGGGCACACTTCAGGAGCCGCTTCCGCATATCCGCAGTAGTGACAACGGAGATTATTGGAGCGCTGATGGTACGTTAATGAAATATCACATTCGGGACAGCCTGCCACATATCCACAACTTCGGCACATGACAAAGGTCGAATATCCACGGCGATTTAGCAGAAGTACCGTCTGTTCACCACGTTCCAAACGCTCCTCCAGCCCTTTATGCAAAGACCTGCTAAACATGGAGCGGTTGCCGTCCTTTAACTCTTCACGCATGTCAACGATCCGCACTTCAGGCAGCTTGTTCCCCAGTGCCCGAGTTGGCATTTCGAGCAAGAGCGGTGCAAAGTCATCATTACTCTGCGATCGTGCAGCGTAATAACTTTCCAGCGAAGGTGTCGCTGAACCCAGAACGACCACGGCCTGGTGCTGCTGTGCTCTTTTTACCGCTACATCACGGGCATGATATTTCGGAGTTTCCTCCTGTTTGTAGGAAGTCTCGTGTTCTTCATCCATAATAATCAGCCCAAGCCGACTGAACGGAGCAAATACGGCTGAACGTGCCCCAATCGCAACCTTCACCTGACCCTCACGAATCTTGCGCCATTCATCATAACGTTCACCGCCAGACAGACGACTGTGCATGACCGCAACCTGGTCGCCGAAGCGCCCCTTGAAGCGCTCTACCATCTGTGGTGTCAATGCAATCTCGGGCACCAGTACGATGGCCTGCCGATCCTGCTCGATGCATTGTTGAATGGTTTGAAGATAGACTTCCGTCTTGCCACTACCCGTGACACCATGCAGCAAAAATACCCCATGGCGCTGTTCCTGCAATCGGCCATTGATATTGTCATAAACATGTTTTTGCTCATCGGTCAGAACCAACGGTTCAGTCGCTTTGAACTTCCTGCCTTGATAAGGGTCACGAAAAACCTCGACGTCCTCGGTTACTATCAGTCCCTTTTCCTCAAGACCCTTGATCGTTGCTGCCGATACCTGCAGTGTAGATAACACTTCTTTCATCGGCATGGGCAGAAGCTCTTTCATTTCCAGCAAAAAAGCCAGAATCTCCTTCTGCCGCTGTGCTTTCGCCGGGAACGAAGCAAGTGCTTCCTGAGCAGCAGCGATATCTACGGCCAGATCAACAGACTTCATTGTTTTCTTATTCAGCTTGTCCTTGATGGCCTGACTTTCCAGCAGTACACCACCAAGCAATAATTTCTTGATCAGCGCAGCATGATTCGGATATTTCCGACTGAGCTGTTGCAGGGGTACCTGACCCCGACCTTTGACAAAACGGATGATATCCTGCTGCACCTTCTCGGTCGTAGACTCTTGTCCCCAAACAAATAACACCTCATCGCCCGGTTGTGTACTGGCGACCTCTCCGTCCAGTGCATCTCCCAGCGAGATGTATCGTTCTGCTTTCCCTTTCAATGCCGTTGGTACCATCACCTGCAATGACAAAATCCGGTTACTGGCATAACGCCCACTCATCCATTCGGCCAGTTCAACCAAATCTTTTGACAGTGGGGGAACAATATCCAGCAACTCCTGAATCTGCTTCAGCTTGAATGATTCCTCCCCGGTACGTGGCACAAGATCAATCACGAATCCCTGTACCGTCCGATGGCCAAAAGGTACACCCACCCGGCTGCCAATCTCGATCCATTCCCTCATCGATTCAGGTACCAAGTAATCAAACGGCCGGTCTGTTTCCTTCACAGGAACATCGACAATGACCTTGGCAATCTCCATATCCTAATTCCTCCCGGCAATGCGCTCCGCCGCAATCCGGAGCAACCGATGAGCCACATCGTGCTTGGCCATCACTTGAAGCTCCTCCACCAAACCCTCCCGGTCATAGATATGTACCGCGTTGGTGTCTGTTCCAAATCCTGCACCCGTGCGGGTTACGTCATTGGCTACGATCAGATCACAGTTTTTCCGTTCCAATTTCTCACGTGCATACATCTCAACCGACTGAGTCTCCGCAGCAAAACCAATTAAAAACTGATGGGTTTTCTGTTTGCCCAGCGTTTCAAGAATATCTATATTTTTAACAAGTTCGAGCGACAGCGTGTCGCCTTTCTTCTTGATCTTCTCGGTGTAAACTTCCTTTAGACGATAATCGGCAACTGCCGCCGCCTTAACCACGATATCTGCATCATCCCACTCGCGTGTTACAGCTTCATACATATCCTGTGCAGACTGTACAGGGATCAACTCAACGTTCTCCGGTGGCTTCGCTTGGGTATTACCCATAACCAATTTCACATCTGCCCCCAGATCACGCGCAGCTGCGGCTATGGCAAATCCCATTTTGCCAGACGAATCATTCGTAATGTATCGTACGGGGTCAATACGCTCAATCGTGCCCCCAGCCGTAACCACAACCTTCTTGCTTTGTAACAGTAAATCTTGTCCCTTTTGAGCTCGATCTTCAGATTCACGCTGTTCGAAGAAACGCTCTACCACATCAACAATGGTCTCCGGTTCTTCCAGACGTCCCTTGCCGACATAACCACATGCAAGCTGTCCTTCACCTGGTTCAATCATCAAGGTTCCCCGTTCAGCAAGCAGATTCATATTATGCTGTACAGCCGGATGATCATACATATGTACATTCATGGCTGGGGCAATCATTACAGGAGCAGTCGTGGCAAGAAGAGTTGTTGAGAGCATATCGTCTGCCATACCATGCGCCATCTTGGCAATCACATTCGCAGTAGCCGGGGCAACCAGAACAAGATCAGCCAGATCAGCCAGATGAATATGAGATACAACCGCTGGTTCACGCTCATCAAATGTATTGGTATATACGGTATTTCGGGTCAACGTTTGCAGCGTTAATTCGGTAATAAACTGTGTAGCGGAAGCTGTCATAATTACATGAACATCCGCCCCCTTTTGCACCAGTCTGCTGCATAATGTTGCCGCTTTGTAAGCGGCTATGCCGCCTGTCACACCAAGCACGATTTTTTTACCGTTCAACATGTTTATTTCCCCCGATATTTATACGACGTCTAATTAAGATTCCGTTAAAATATGCTTATTCGTAAAAAAATAACAACCTCGCGGTTGTCAATTAATCCGGCTTGCGCCGTATGCAGTTGAAGAGCAGCCGCAGGCGGCTTACTCTTCTTCTTCGTCCTGTCCTTTGATGACAACGAGCAGGTCTCCATAGATTTCTTCCAGTGCAACGCCAACTTGTTTATGGGATCTCGCACCTTTTAAATCCGTTTTTTCACCTTCACGTAGCTGTCTAGCCCGGCGGGAAGCAGCAACAACAAGGGAATACTTGCTGTCGACTTTGTTCATCATTTCATCAATAGAAGGATACAGCATATTAACAAACACCTCTTCGCATTAGTATAATCACAAGTTGCCGCCTGACAGAACTGATGTGGCATGTCTTCACATTTGGACAGTCCAAGATGGACTGCTTCAATACATGATATGACAACTGCCCCACTTATATCGCATTCTGCAGCGGCAAAAGGGATTATTTATTGATCTTACAATGTTCGGCGATTATGATGCTTTCTATTCTCTTGCACGCCAAATCAATTTCATCATTAACAACAGCGTAATCATACTGCTCCAGCAGACTGATCTCATCGACCGCCACAGACATCCGGTGATCAATGGTCGCTTGGCTTTCGGTACCACGCCCCTGAATGCGATCTTTCAGCTCGTCCAATGAAGGAGGAAGCAGGAAAACAAAGATCCCTTCCGGGAATTTCTCTTTCACTTTTAACGCGCCTTGAACCTCAATCTCCAGAATGATGTCGCGGCCTTCGTTAATCGTTTTCTCTACAAAATCACGCGGTGTTCCGTAATAATTACCAACATACTCCGCATGTTCCAACAATTGATCTTCAGCAATCATGTTCTGGAATTCTTCATGACTTCTGAAGAAATAGTTCACACCATGTTCTTCACCCAGACGAGGCTGACGGGTTGTCGCCGATACGGAATAGATCAATTCCGGCACCCGTTTGCGCAATGCGCTGCATACAGTACCCTTCCCGACCCCTGATGGGCCGGACAACACTACCAGTAATCCCTTAGACATATTACACTCCATTTTATTCGTCGTTGTCATCATCTTTCGAAGAAAGACGATGGGCGACCGTCTCAGGCTGAACTGCAGACAGAATGACATGATCGCTATCCGTAATAATTACGGCACGAGTACGTCTTCCGTACGTTGCATCAATCAGCATGTGACGATCTCTTGCCTCTTGTATAATTCTCTTGATCGGCGCCGATTCCGGACTCACGATGGATATAATCCGGTTCGCCGATACGATGTTACCGAATCCAATGTTAATGAGTTTGATTGCCATAATCAGGTTCTTCCCCCTATACATGCGACTCTTATGCCGAAATATGGCCGTTCATTCGATATTCGCCGCTTGCTCACGAATCTTCTCCAGCTCCGCCTTCATCTCGACAACACGATTCACCAGAGCCAAATGGTTGGCTTTTGATCCAATCGTATTGACTTCCCGATTCATCTCTTGAATTAGAAAGTCCAACTTACGCCCTACCGGCTCATCACTCTTCAGCAGTTCCCTGCTCTGTCCAAAGTGACTGAGTAGACGTGTAAGCTCCTCTTCTATGTTAGAACGATCGGCAAACATTGCAATTTCCATACCCAATTTATGCTCATCAAAAGGGAAAGAGCCTTCTTCCTGCATTTCCGTAAGCCGTTGCCTTAACTTGTTACGGTAATCACTTACCACAGTCGGAGCAAGATCAAGCATCTCGGTATGCAGCGACTCCAGACGGGTAATCCGCCGTTCCAGATCACTGGCCAGATGAAGACCCTCGCGAGCGCGCATCTGCTCAAGGCTGGACAAAGCCTCTTTCAATCCTTCCTGCAGCACTCGCTCCCATTCGTCCTTCTGCTCTTCCGGAATGGAACTTGTCCCATCCGAATGAACCATGACGTCTGGCAGCCCAAGCATATCCACAATACTTGGTTTGCCCTGCATTCCATACTGAGTCTCCAGTTGCTCTGCAGCCTGCAGATAGGCCCTGACCGTCTGTTCATTCAGAACAGCGGGAAGAGCCTGGTCTTCCTCTTTTTCTTTCATTACATAAACATCAATCCGCCCACGTTTCAAACGACCCTGTACGATCTTCCTCAAACCGTCTTCATAATACGTCCACTCTCTTGGCAGACGCATCATCACTTCGCAATAACGATGATTAACAGATTTGATCTCTAATTGTACCTTATAGCCGCCAAAATGAAAGGCGGATTGACCGTATCCGGTCATACTGAATGACATCGGCATCACATCCGTTTTACTATTGTAATTGATTATTAGGGTTGAAACAAGTAGGACATTGATGCTCCGACTTCTCCCATACATATTGAGTCAGTTCGGCCGTCATGCCATAGAACATAAACGGTGTCATGAGATAGATGCCTTTGAAATGGACTGTTGCTACATCCAGCAGTTCTTTGGCAATTTTTACACCCATAGCACGGCCTTCTTCCCCTTCCAGACCCGCCATCCGGGAACGCACTTCATCCGAGAGCTGAATCCCCGGAACCTCGTTGTGCAGATACTCTGCATTCCGTCCACTCGCCAACGGCATTACACCTACAAAAATGGGCACATCCAGATGTTTGGTCGCTTCGTGCATTGCTACAATCAACTCAGGGTCATAGATCGGTTGTGTCATGATGTAATCTGCGCCAGAGGCAATTTTCTTCTCCAGACGTTGTACAGCTTTATCCAAATATTTCACATTGGGATTAAATGCCGCTCCGATGACAAAACCGGCTTTCTGCTTCAGCGGTTTACCTGAGAAAGCCACTCCGTCGTTCAACTGCTTGATCATGCGTATGATTTCAAAAGAAGTCAGATCGTATACTGAGCTTGAACCCGGCAGATCACCAAACCTTGCAGGATCTCCTGTTACAGCCAGTACATGATTAATCCCCAAAGCATCAAAACCCATCATGTGTGACTGTGTTCCAATCAGATTCCGGTCACGGCAGGCAATATGCACAAGTGGACGAAGGCCCGTACGATCCTGAACGAGGTGACCCAGCGCCATGTTGCTCATCCGTGTAACCGCTAGTGAATTATCCGCCAGGGTCAGGGCATCTGCTCCTGCCGCTTTCAGTGTCTCGGCACCCTTCATGAACTTGGCAATGTCCAAGTCACGAGGCGGGTCAAGTTCAACAATGACCGTGTGACGCTGCTTGACCAGATCAACGATTGTAGGCTGTCCTCCACGTCCGGAACGCTCATCCACATGTTCATGCAACACGATACGAGCTTTGGATTCGGACGGATCGGGCTCCAAAATAGGCGAAGGTACATATTCGGCGAGCGCCTCTTTCATTGCGGTAATATGATCAGGTGTAGTCCCGCAGCACCCGCCGATAATACGAGCGCCCAGTTCGGCAAACTGCACTGCCGTCTGACCAAAGTACTCCGGAGTTGCACCATAACGGAACTGACCATCTACATAATCCGCGGCACCCGCGTTCGGATAGACGGACATCGGAATACCAATACGACCAGAGACGGTTTCCATGGCACGCATTATCCCGTTTGGACCGGAGCGACAGTTAAAACCGATCACATCCGCGCCCTGCTCCCGCATGATCCGGAAGGCTTCAGGCATCGTATATCCGTCCAGCGTATGCCCTACATCCTCTACCGCGAACTGTCCAATTACAGGCAGATCACTCAGCTTGCGTGCTTGCAAAAGGGCAATATCCATCTCTTCTATATCATAGAAGGTCTCAAGCAAAATGCCATCTACACCTTCATCGAGCAGAGCAGAGATCTGTTGTTGATAGAAGCGTTTGAGTTCACTTGTGGACACGTTCGTCCGCTTGCCGCCACGAATAGAGCCTACTGCACCAAGAACGTAACCGTCAGCTCCAGCCACCTCTTTGGCAATACGTACACCGGCACGGTTCACATCCTCCACCTTGGACTCCAGACCGAACTTAGACAACTTGTCGTAATTGGCAGAATACGTATTCGTTTCAAATATTTCTGTACCTGCATCCCGATAACGGCGATGTACATCCGCCACCACTTCAGGTGAAATCAAGTTCAATTCTTCATATGAAATCCCTACCGGAAACCCCATTTGGTACAGAAATGTTCCCATGGCCCCATCTCCAACGAGAACCCGTTCCTGCATAACTTTGCGCAAATCCGCCTTCATCCCTTTTCCCCCCGCCTAGCTGTGATCATTTTCATACTAATGTAACACAAAAAACGCTAAAAAACGAAGAAAAACACAGGTTTTTGATGCAGATTAAAAAAAGAGGCCCACAGGCCCCTTTGGTTAAACATTCCACTTTTTATGAAGTGATTCCCTTAAAAACAACTTCAGCAGGTCCGGTCATGTACACATGATTGTCAGCTTCATTCCACTCAATGTGAAGATCCCCACCCTTGAGACTGATGATTGCCGTACGATCTGTATGCCCATTCAGGACAGAGGATACCAGTGTTGCACATGCCCCGGTTCCGCAAGCAAGTGTTGGGCCAGCTCCACGTTCCCATACACGCATGTCCACATATCCACGGTCACGAACTGTGGCGAATTCCACATTGATTTTTTTCGGGAACAGCGGATGCACTTCAAGAAGTGGTCCCCAAGTTGTGAGGTCAAAATTCACAGCATCATCTACATAGATGACCGCATGCGGGTTACCCATGGATACGGCAGTGAATTTGAACGCATGTCCATTCGCTTCAATGTGATAATCGACCACGGGATTCGCATCCACCGTTGTAGGTACCTGTAGGCCATTCAGGATAGGCTCACCCATATCCACACGAACCGTTTCCACTTTACCATCACGAATGTTGAGACTTACCGGTTGTACGCCTGCACCAATCGTTTCAATGGTGATCTGCTCCTGGCTAACGTGACCATGATCGTATACATATTTGGACACACAGCGAATGGCATTACCGCACTGCTCTGCTTCGGAACCGTCCGAATTCATGATGCGCATCTGAAAGTCCGCCTTCTCCGAAGGCAGTATATAAACCAGGCCGTCCGCACCGATGCCGAAGAAACGGTTACACCATTTCACAGCCAATTCTGCAGCATCTGCCGGAAGCTCCTTTTCACCATATACAACGATAAAATCATTACCAAGTCCATGCATTTTCGTAAATTCCATAACCTTGCCCACTCCTTTTGGCAGTCTGCTGCCAAAGCTATATTCTTGCTCTTCTACAGGATCACCATAGAAATTCATATTCAACAGTTACACCAAAAAATGCTATCCTGCAAAATGCCAAAGCTGCCGCTTCGAATCATTTTGAGGATAGCATAACGAAATGGGTAAGGAAAAGGTATTGATTTTATGCCGAAAACTTTGTACTTTTCGGTACGAAGCGGCCAGAACCCCCCATGCGACGGCGGTTACGACGACCACCCCACACGCTGCCTGCGCCCATAAGGAACGTTGGAATGCCTGCAGCAACAATACAGATCGCCCATTCACGCAAACCTAGAGGTACGGTTTTGAAGATCGGTTGAAGTGGCTCAACGTACATGACAATTAACATCAGTACAACCGATGAAATAACGGCAAGAACCAGATATTTGTTCTGTAGTGGATTCCGGTGGAAGATGGATCGTGAACTACGGCAATCAAAGACATGAATGAGCTGCGCCAAAACGAGTGTAGCGAAAGCTACAGACTGTGCTTTGATCAGTTGACCCGGGTTATCCGGTGCAGCCTGAAGGGTGAGCCAGAACGCTCCGAGTGTACATAATCCAATCAGTACACCCCGACTGACAATTTTCCACCCCAGTCTGCGGGCAAATATATTTTCTTTGGCTCCCCGGGGTTTGTGCTCCATCAAATCTTTCTCAGGCTGATCTACCCCCAGCGCCATTGCAGGCAAACCATCCGTCACCAGGTTAACCCACAGAATCTGAATAGGCACGAGTGGTAGCGGCAGGCCCATCATCATCGCAAAGAACATCGTTAGAATCTCGCCCACGTTTGATGCCAGCAAATAACGGATAAACTTGCGAATGTTCTCATAGATATTACGGCCTTCTTCAATGGCAGCCACAATGGTCGAGAAGTTATCATCACTCAGAATGAGCGCCGAAGCTTCCTTCGTCACATCTGTGCCTGTAATGCCCATCGCTATGCCGATATCTGCCGCTTTGATCGCTGGAGCATCATTTACCCCATCCCCCGTCATCGCGACGACATGCCCTTTGCGCTGCAACGATTTTACGATGCGAAGCTTATGTTCAGGAGACACTCTGGAGAACACATAGATGCCTTCTACCTGTTTATCCAGTTGCTCATCCGTCATGCCTGCCAGTTGCTGACCACTTAACGAAGCGCCTCCGCGTGGAAGAATACCCAGCTGATGAGCAATGGCTTCTGCCGTTGTTCCATGATCACCTGTGATCATGACGGTGCGAATACCCGCTTTGCGGCATGTGGCAATCGCATCTCTCACTTCACGACGCGGTGGATCAATCATACCTGCAAGCCCTACGAAGACAAGTTGACTTTCGGCGGCGTGTTCGTCAGCCACTTTTTCTTCCGGCCGAACTTCACGATAGGCCATTCCGAGAACACGCAGTGCCGCTCCGGCCATGCTCTCATTTGCTGCCATCACTTTCTGCCGCAGCGTTCCAGTGAAAGGTACCACCTTGCCTTCCCATAAAATATAACTGCAGTGTCCGATCAACACATCGGGTGCACCTTTGGTATAGATCATTCGGCCCCCCTGGTGATGAACCAGGACAGACATGCGCTTCCGCTCCGAATCAAACGGAAACTCCTGCTCGCGGGCATACAATTCTTTGAGGCCAGCGGGGGTAAGTCCCATTTTGGAGGCCAGTGTGACGAGTGCCCCTTCCGTCGGGTCGCCCTTCAGCTCCCAGAACACATTTTCTCCCTTGACCGTTTCTTCTTGGAGATCATCTTTTTTCGTGTTTTTCTTGCTTTCCTTTTTCGTATCCTTGCCCTTTTTCTTGTTCCCCATCTGGCTTGCAACGCTCTCCACAATACTGGCATTGTTGCAAAGCGCACTGATCTGGAGCATTCTGCGCAGGGACTGGTCACTCTTCAGTTCCACCATGCGACCGTTCTCCAGCATCTGTCCTTCGGGTGCATAACCATCCCCGGTAACCTTGATGTCGCGTCCCTCCAGCCACACATTCGTTACCGTCATCTTGTTCTGGGTGAGCGTGCCTGTCTTATCCGAGCAGATTACGGACGCGCAGCCCAGAGTTTCGACAGAAGGCAGCTTACGTACAATAGCTTTACGTTTGATCATCCGCTGCACGCCAAGGGCAAGTGCAATGGTTACAATGGCCGGCAGACCCTCCGGTATGGCAGCCACCGCGAGGCTAACCCCTGCCAGAAACATGCCGACAGCTGGTTGTCCGTGCAATATACCTGCCACGACGACCATGACGGTTAATCCCAACGCGACAAAAATCAGAATTTTGCCCAGTTGTTCCAGCCTGTGCTGTAGTGGTGTTTCTTGCTCCTCCGTATTCTGGATCAGATCGGCAATCTTGCCCATCTCGGTCTCCATTCCTGTACGGATAACCACACCTTTGGCCGTGCCACGAGTGACCATGGTCCCCATAAAACCAATATTCTTCTGATCGCCAAGTGGAACATCCTCGTCGGCAATCGGAAGGCAATGTTTGCTTACGGGCACCGATTCCCCGGTAAGCGCCGACTCCTCGACATCCAGACTGTTCGTTTCCAGCCAGCGTACATCAGCAGGTATTCGGTCACCACTTTCCACCATGACAATATCCCCGGGTACAAGTTGTTTGGCGGCAAGATGTACTTCCTGGCCCGATCGAAGCACTTTGGCGAGAGGTGCGGACAACTGTTTCAATGCACGAAGAGATCGTTCTGCCCGGAATTCCTGCACAAACCCCAGAATGGCATTCAGCACAATAATGGCCACGATCGTTACCGCATCCAGATACTCACCCAGCAATCCGGATACCAACGTTGCTCCCATCAATACCAGCACCATAAAATCTTTGAATTGATTCAAGAGCAATGTAATTGGAGAAATACGTTTCCCCTCGCTCAGCTCATTCGAACCGATAGCTTTCCTCTTCTCTGCTGCAGCTTCATCCGTCAATCCTTCCTGCGGGCTGACGCCAAGAGTGTTGCGAAGCTCTTCATCACTTAGTTGATGCCACTTGGTATGTTCCATGCTTCAAGGTTCCCTCCCAGTCTGTATTTCATCTGCAAAATAAGCTCACATGCTTCACCGGCGCGCTGGTCGACAGGCTGTACACTATGCCGGACAAACTACCTGCTCTATATGTATTCGGACAGGTCTGTGATTAGCACCCCCGAGGTGAATCCTTTCCCTGATGGACAGAATAGGCTAAAATAAAAGTCTGCGATGTTCTGCGCAGTACTGATTCCAGCGTTCAACAGGCAAGCAACGAAGAATCTGCAGCCAGTCCTGTTTTTTTTACATAACCTGGTTGCTCGTTTCAGTTATATAGATGAAGCATTTGGCATGATAAAATGCAGATGCTCGATAGAGAGAGGAAGTGGAAAAATGGCATTAGACGGCATTGTAACACGGGCCATTGTTCATGAATTGCAAGGCTGCATTGGTGGACGTATCAGCAAAATCCATCAGCCGAATGGCCATGATGTAGTTCTCACCCTGCGTGCTCAGCGCGGAAATAGTAAATTGCTTGTTTCGGCAAGCCCGACATATCCCCGTGTGCATTTTACGGAAAAGACATTCCTTAATCCGACGGAAGCACCCATGTTCTGCATGCTGCTCCGCAAGCACTGTGAAGGTGCAATCATTGAGGAGATCCGTCAGATTGGCATGGAACGTATTATCCACATCAATGTGCGCCAGCGCGACGAACTGGGGGATATTTCGGTTAAACGGATTATCATTGAATTGATGGGGCGTCACAGTAATATTATTTTACTTGATCCTGTAACAGGAACGATTCTGGATGGCATTCATCATGTGACTCCGTCCATCAGCAGCTACCGGGTAATCATGCCCGGATTCTCGTATACCACCCCACCTGAACAACATAAAAGTAATCCGCTCGAAGTGAACCGTACAGCATTCGAGGAAAGCTATCATGGCGCTGAAGAAGAAGCTTCACGTTGGCTCGTGAACTCCTTTAGCGGTCTTAGCCCGTTAATTGCGGGAGAAATCGCTGCCCGTGGGATTGCTGCTGAAGGCACAGTTAACACTCAGGCTGTGGTTGAGGGTGAGAGTCGAATTGAGGCCGGGGCACTCTGGAACGCTTTTGAAGCCGTGATGGGTCCTGTCAGAGATCATCTCTACACGCCTGTAACCGGAATGAACGTCAAAGGCAAAATGATTTTCTCGGCCGTTCATCTTCAGAGCATTCAGGATTTGGAGAAAACCTATGACACGATGAGCAAGTGCATGGAAGATTATTACGGAGACAAGGCTGAACGGGACACGGTTAAACAGAGAGTAAGTGATCTGCTCCGTTTTCTGCAGAACGAGCGAAGCAAGAACATCAAAAAACTGGATAACCTGAACAAGGATCTGCTGGAAGCCGACGATGCGGACAAGTTCAGACTATGGGGTGAGTTGCTGTTCGCCTCCCTGCATCAGGTGCGCAAAGGGGATAAGAGCGTGGAGCTTGTGAACTTCTATGATGAAGACCAAGCCAACATTACCATTCAACTTGATCCGCTGCTTACACCGTCTGACAACGCACAACGCTATTTCAAGCGGTATAACAAGTACAAGAACAGTCTGGCTGTCATTCATGAGCAGCTTGGCAAAACCAAAGACGAGATTGACTATCTCGATAACCTGTTGCAGCAGCTGTCCATTGCATCCATGAACGATATTGAGGAAATACGGGATGAGCTTGTGCAACAGGGATACCTTCGTGACCGTAACAAAAAGGGTAAAAAGAAGAAGAAAAGCGACCGTCCGACCGTACACCAATTCACCTCCTCCGAGGGGATTGATATTCTTGTGGGCAAAAACAACCTGCAAAATGAGTATGTGACCAACCGTCTCGCTTCTTCCAACGACACTTGGCTGCATACCAAAGACATTCCAGGTTCACATGTGGTCATTCGCAGTACTGACTTTGGTGAAGCTACATTGGAAGAAGCGGCACAGCTTGCTGCCTATTTCAGCCAAGCCAAGGAATCAAGCAGTGTGCCTGTGGATTACACGTTTATCCGTCATGTACGCAAACCAAGTGGTGCGAAGCCTGGTTTTGTCATCTATGATCACCAGAAGACCTTGTTTGTCACGCCAAATGATGAATTGATCAAGAGTCTGCCATCCACCATTAAAAATGGATAAGAGACTTATTTCGTAAGTTGAGATGTAACAGTAACATTAGAAAAATCCCCTGACCATTAAATGAAGTGCCCCCCTTAGAATAGACATTGGAATAAACCCCTGGTTTATCCGATGAAATTCTAGGGGGGCATTTTTTTATGCCAGCAGTTAAAGGTCAAAAGTTTAAACAGTATTCTTTCGAGATAAAGATGGAGGCAATACATCTTCACTTGGTGGAAGGCTGGACTTACCACAGAATCATGGAGAAGTTTGGGATGACAGACAGACATCTACTCAAAGCCTGGATGAAAAAGTACAAAGAATCCGGTGAGTTTGGACTCATCGATCATCGCGGAAGACGCGAGACATACGTTGACCAAGACAGACAGATGTAGCGGTTGATACGTGAAAATGAAATGTTAAAAAAGTGCTTGGAAAACTGGATGCAGGAGATGAAAAACAAAGATATATGAGTGTCGAGAAAGCCGCAAAAGAGTATCCAGTGAGCGCACTTTGTCAGGTTTTTGGAGTCTCTAGAAGTGGCTACTATGCTTACCTCAAACGCAAAAGTCAAGATCGGGATCAAACAGACAAGGCACTTGTACAGAAAGTTTACGACCAATATAACGGAGTGTATGGCTACCGCCAGATTCAGTTGTTTTTGCTACAGGACCACGGGGTCTGGATGAATCATAAGAAAGTACTACGGCTGATGCAGACGCTTGGAATCCGCTCACGAATTCGGCGGAAGCATCGCTGTAATTACGCTTCTTCAACTGAAGGACGTGTTGCTAAAAACCTGCTGAAGCGTGACTTTAAAGCAGATAGAGCGAACCAAAAATGGGTCACGGACGTCACTCAATTCCGTGTGGGTGAGTCGTGGATCTATCTCTCTGCCGTGAAAGACTTATTTAATAATGAGATTGTAGCCTATCACATGAGTCAGAGAAACGACAATCAGCTGGTGCTGCAGACCTTTGAGAATGTCTTTAACAAGACAAAAGACGTGACGGGACTGATCGTTCACAGCGATCAGGGATTCCAGTACACGTCCTATGCTTACCACGACATGCTGCCAAAGGTTGGCGCCCGAATCAGCATGTCACGCCGAGGAAATTGTTATGACAATGCCTCGATGGAGAGCTTCCTCTCGCATCTCAAAACGGAAGGGCTCTATCCTTATGATATCCGAAATATGGACGAGGCACAAAGGCGAATTGAAGCCTATATCCATTTTTACAACCAACATCGACCACAACGAAAACTAAATAAACTGCCTCCGGTAGGGTTCCGGAAGCAGTTTATAGCCTAGGGTGTTTTTTTCAATGTCTGTTAAATGGGGTCTTGACCATAACGGTTCAGGGGATTTTTCTGGTTGCATTACTTGTTTGAATGATACGTGAAATTCAGCTTATTTATCATTTTAATCAAATATTAATTCATTCATAATGAATACAAACCTGTCTAGATTAGACTACCTCTTGCTGTGTGCAGCCGCCTGCAGTCTCTTCAAGACATCAACCGCTACCGTCTTGCTACCGAGATCCCCGTGGAAAACAACACCTTGTCGTTCCCCATGGTAATCCGATCCACCTGTTTCAATAAGATCATATTCCCTAGCCATCTCCGCATACCTGTGTTCCTCTTCCGGGCCATGGTCCGAATGAAATACTTCGATACCGTCCGGACGGGAGTCTGCGATAATTCGACGTACCAATTCATCATCATTATAGAGACCCGGATGGGCAATAACAGCAGCTCCCCCTGCGGCTCTGATCCACTCGCATGCATCCTCTGGTGCAACTCGGGGGACAGATACGAAACCAGGCTTGCCTTCAGCAAGATATCGGTCGAATGCATCCCGCATGTCGACAGCATACCCCTTCTTCACCAACACATCAGCCATATGTGGTCTGCCGATACTCTCATCCGGCTCTAACGGGCGTCCCAGCTCATCCAGTACCTCCTGCCAGCTTATATCAAGCCCAAGTTCCTGGAGCTTGCCAATAATCAGATGATTGCGCTCATCTCGCGCTTCTCTTAATCCGCGCAACCGTTGCAGGAACTGCTCATCCTCCGTATTCACGTAATAACCCAGCACATGAATATCTTTGCCGCCAGCCCGAGTGCTGATCTCAACACCTGCTACGACATCAATATCATACTCTTTCCCCGCTCGCTGCGCTTCTGCTATACCGGCTACTGTATCATGGTCCGTTAGGGCAACCGCAGATAGTCCTTTTTGCTTGGCAAGCTTCACATTATCAGCCGGTGGCTGCATTCCATCGGAGGCCTGACTATGGGTATGAAGATCACAGCGTCCTAGGCTTTGATTCATGCATAATAGCTCCTTTCCTTCAAAAGTGGATTGTGATTAACTTATCTATTATTGATATTGCCTGCTATTATGCCTTACCTGTTTTGCGTTCGGGCTTATGTTGCTCCTGTTGACGCAGATAGTTCAGGAAAGCGACGGCTGACAGGGGCAACAAGGACGATTTTAGATGGATGGCATAGAACTGCCGTTTGAATTCAAGTCCACGGATATCCACAATATGAACGAGTCCCAGGGCCAGCTCATGCTGCACGGAAGAGGGGGATAACATCGTAATTCCTACCCCTGCCTCAACAGCCGATTTTACCGCTCCAGTACTCCCGAGTTCCATCACAACATTCATGTCCTGTGGATCAATCTTTTTCTTTTGCAATTGATCTTCCATCACCTGACGGGTTCCCGAACCCTTCTCACGAAGCACAAAGGGATAATTCATTACATCTTCAAGATTCACTTTGCTACGCTTAGCCAGATCATGTCCGGCAGGTACAATCAGTTTCAACTCGTCCTGCATAACAGGCTCTACAATCATGTCCGGGTGGTGCACTGGCGCTTCAATCAGACCAAAATTAAGCTGGTGCTTCAATATATCATCCATAATTTGCGTTGTATTCATCACTTTCATGACGATGGAAATATCGGGATATTGAAGTGCAAACGGTCCGAGCATGCGTGGGAGTACATATTCTCCGATCGTTAAACTGGCTCCAAGCTGGAGTCGGCCTTGTAACATCTGGGTAAACGCAGACATCGCCTCATCCGTCTGTCTGACCAGCTCCACACTCCGTTTCGCATGAGGCAATAACGTCCGGCCAGCCTCGGATAATTCTATTTTTTTGGTGGAACGATGTAATAGCTTGGTTCCAAAATAATCCTCCAGTGATTGAATCTGCATTGTTACTGCAGGTTGAGTCATATGTAATGCTTGTGCAGCAGCCGAGAAGCTGCCTTTCTCTGCTACCGTATAAAAAATATGCAATTGGTGAAAATTCATATCTTCGCCCCTCTTCGATTACACTCTCTACATTGTAGCCGATTTCTCGCTTGGCAACAAAAAAAGCATGCAGCTTGTCTGCATGCGATGATACTTGAATCTATGATTTCAACATATTAAATCTACTCAACTTACTTATGCTTGCGACTATTTTTGACCAGTGTCATTCTTCTTGAATGTCTTAACCATGAGTAATATGATTTCAGGTCTCTCAACTCAATGGTCTCTGACATACGTCCCAGAAACGTAACTACAATCATTTTGTGCAGCGGGTTGCCTGCAATATCATATTCTCCTTCAAGTTCGGAAAATTCGGCGACCACGACCAGATCCTCATCAATCAGGTAGACGTCCTGTTCATTACGGTAGTATGGTGTTATACGGTCCTGCTTCAGACACTCCCATAACCACGCTGCAATATGATCATCATCACTACGTGCAGGCTCAATACGGTCTGCATACCGCATCTTGGCATGATGGGTAATGACGATGTCGGCCACTTTCTTGTCTCCAAGAGCCACGAAAAACGGCTCGTAGGTGCTCCAACGTTGCATCACCTTATCACGCATGGGAATCACTCTCCACCAGATAGGACTTTCTATCTATTTATTACCAAATATATTACAACATAAGTCCCGTAACCTCAAGGCGTAAGTTTAACTTTTTTTCATAAAAGTCCGTTTGTGCATAATTCAAGAAAAGAGCGACCCCACAGGGTCCCTCCAGTTTCTCGTCTATATTCCGTAAAAGCTCGTTTTGTCCATGGTTTTACTGGCATACTCGGTTTTGATCTCGTTTCGATACGAACGTTCGATCTTGCGCACATAGGAAAGTCGCTTCACATTTTTCATCGTATCTTCTGCCCGTTCTGCATTAACATACATGACCACATAATGCATACGGCGGGAGATATAATGCACGGTGCCATATTTTTCGAGATTACGGGCAGCCTTCAAATCACTGACCCAAATAATGAATCCTGTCCTTTCCGCAAACATCATCGTCCCCGCCCTTCTATAATGGAGACCGGCGCCTAGAGGATGATTGTTGATCGGTCACTTAACCGAGCAAGCATTCATCCCCGGATGATTGTTGATCGGTTACTTAACCGAGCAAGCATTCATCCCTAAAGGTCCGGTCTGTCATGAGTCTGAATTAATTACTCTATCCGATTGCTTAACTGCAACCACACTTGCCGCCACTACCGCAGCCGCCCTTCGGATTCGGATCATTGCTTGGTACCTTGATGGTCGTTGACACTGCGAATGCAATAGTCTCTGACATCTGGAATAACATATCATCCAGGGACTTCTCTGCCTGTTTGAAGCGGGCTACCGCCTCAAAATTTTCTAACTCCTGTTCCAGCGCTTCCACTTGGTCTTTCGCTGCATGGTAATCCGGGTGAAAATGACCAAAACGCTGTGTTTCTTCAAACAATTCCTTCTTGGCATTCAGCTTCCGAATCCCCATCTGAATCTCAGGGGTAGTCTCGACTTGCTGCTTCCAATATAAATAATCCGATACTTCGGCAGATTGGTTAATCATGTCGCCCAGTTCATATGCGCCCGTTAACACTTGTGCCATATCGACCGTGTTCATTTCCGCTACGCTCATGAAATATTCATCCTATCTATATATAAAGTTCTACTTAACGTAGACTACCTCATCATAGCATATCCATGAATAGTTAAGAAGAGTTTTTCCTGCAATTAGAAATAAGGGAAACTTGGAAATTCGTCTTTCAACCTGATACTCACTCAAATAGTTAGGTTATGACATCATCTGGCAGGATAAGACGCATTGTATCCCACTCCGACGGGGAGAATGTACGCCATTCTGTCTCTAATGAGCATTCACTTGAATCCAGAATACACCATCCGCTTAATGTCCATTTTTCATGCCCCTCTACCTGATGTGGAATGAGGTATTGTGTACAATGATTCTGTTGTATCCCCAGCTTGGTCTGCCACTCAATGGCTTTGGCAGCAATCTGTCGTGCTGTTGAACTGTGATATCGACGCCACTCCCTGTACCAGGTCTCAGGTATCTCCTCAATCCCTAACAGAGAGAACGTCTTCTCAATTACAGAATGATCACGCTCCATCCCATGCAAAAATGCAGGGATAATAACCAGACCTTGATTATCGGGTGTGTGGAAAGAATATACACCGCTCAAGACATCTTTTTCTAATGACTCCTGATCCTCTGTAGAGCCTGTACATAACTCCATGTTTCGATCTATAGTCAATGATGCAGTATCCGCTTCCTTTCCCCAATCCTTTAACGCAATACTTACATTCTCCGGCACGCCTGTCAGAGCATATTGATCCAGAAACTCCATCAATTCGTGTAATTCAAATCCTCTGGCTATAGCCAATACGACTCGCTCTCTTGTCATTCGATAAATGGACATCCGATCACGCGTAACCCGTTCGGCGCATTGCTCCAGCAACCAGATCACACCAGGCCCTGCTTCCGGTGGTACCAACATTTCAAAATCAGGCTGCACGTAAAATCCACACGGCTCCATCTCGCTCACCGCCTCATGCCCTCGATATAGCAAGCTCTGCGGGTCGATCAGCCAGCGGAATGCCATTTCTCCTGACGGATCTTCTCCAACCTCACCATAACCCCAGCCAGCCAATGCGTATAGCCAGTCCCTAATCTTTGGTTCCGAATTCGCATTTACTATACGGCACCATACGTTCTTCTCCGGAGTTAGCACTGCCAATTGATAACGAAAGTGCTGCAATGCTGGTTCAGCAGCCGCGTATCTTTCTACACAAGCTTGATACACTTCCCGGTACATCTGTTGCCACGAGAGCTTCAACCACTCTTGTAATTGACGATCTACGATCCGAATCCGCCCCTCCGCCTTCTGAACCAGTTTCAGACTGAGCAATAGGTCGAGAAGGATTGCAACGTGAACCGGATATAGATCTGAATGTTCATATCGAATCCCCAAACCTTCAAAGTCTGTAGCGGATAGTACTGTTATTGCACTTAATTTTTGAACCGTTCTCTTATGTATCGTCCCTTTACCTGTCAAGGGAAGCCCTTCTCTTCCGATCCAAGCGATCAGATGAATCAGCTCTGCTGCGATATCCGGCTTTCCCTCCTGTACGACATGAGCACGCATCGTCATTTGTTCAACGGCAAGGCCCACTTTTTGCACACACGCAATCGTCAATGTCTCCAATCGGGAAGCAGGAATATAGAATAAACGTTCCCCCCAACTTTTATGAACAGATTCAATCCATCTTTGCTGCCTGAGGCTGGCAAATGAAGACTTGGCCTCTGCACCACTTAATCCTTCGATGGCCCACTGTTGTCTTGGGGGGAGAGAGGTAAAAGGCTGCCCAGCATGTTTGTGAAAAATTGCACCCAGTACTTTTTGCTCCATTGAAGTGAGCTTTGACCAAGAATCAAAATCCACTACCTCAGGTTCATCTAATGGTTCAAATGAAGACATTTCCTTTTCCCTCCTCTTTTCGCGAGTATAAATGACCTAGTCCGTTTCATGAACGATGTCATACTCATATCCCTGCTCTACCAAGAACATCTGACGGTTTAATGCAAAATCCTGTTCCTTACTATCTTCTGAAACCAGCGCATAGAAGTAAGCTTTGTTTTCTCCTGTTTTCGGTCTCAGGATTCGTCCCAACCGCTGTGCTTCTTCCTGCCTTGAACCGAAGCTACCGGATATTTCAAGCGCAACAGCAGCATCCGGCAGATCCACGGCAAAATTGGCCACCTTGGACACAACAATCGTTTTAATCTCTCCACGCCGAAATGCTTCAAACCATTTGATTCGCTCTTGCTGTGACATTGTCCCAGAGATCAGAGGTGCTTCAATTTCCCGGGCAATCAACTCTAGTTGGTCCAAATATTGTCCAATCACTAGCGCAGGCAAATCCCGATGACGTTCCAGCAAACGCTTGACTACACGTACCTTTGCCGGATTCTCGGCAGCCAATCGAAATTGGTGCTTCACCTCGGCTTGAAGATAATTCGATCTTAGTTCCGAGGAGAACGGGATGCGTATCTCCTGACATTGTACATTGGCAATCCACCCTTGCTGCTCCAGTTGTTTCCATGGCATATCATAGAGCTTCGGACCAATCAGCGAAAATACATCCTCTTCACAGCCATCCTCTCGAACCAACGTTGCCGTTAATCCCAGCCTTCGAGTAGCTTGAATATCTGCAGTTGCACGAAACACCGGCGCTGGCAGTAAATGCACTTCATCATAAATGATCAGCCCCCATTGTCTCTCGCTGAGCAATTTGATGTGGGTAAAATCAGCATCCTTTGATTTCCGGTGTGTAAGAATCTGATATGTAGCTACAGTCACAGGTTTCACTTGTTTCTTCTGACCTGAATACTCACCAATCTGTTCACTGGTAATCGTTGTTTTGTCTTGAATCTCCTGAATCCACTGTCGCACAGACGTCGTATTGGACGTCAAAATAAGGCATTCACATTGAAGCCTTTCCAGAACGGCCATACCAATGACCGTTTTGCCTGCCCCACAGGGTAGCACAAGCAAGCCACTTCCTCCCATGCCTTCACTGCCTTCAAATGCATCCACGGCCTCTTTTTGATAGGAACGCAACGCGAAGTGCTCTGAGTTGTCCTCCGAATCATTGGTTCGCCATCCAAATGTAAGCTTGGTGCCCTCCCGATATCCCACGTAATCAAGCACCGGGTAACCCAGCCGAGTTAATTCCCTTTTTAATAACCCTCGCTGTTCCCCTGAGAGCAGAAGCTCATGGGCGTCCGTGCGTTCCATGCGAAAGGCGGCTATCGTTTTCAATCCACTTAACTCATCCAGCAACCGTTCATCCTCACTGTAAAGACGCATTCTGGCGTGATCTGCTTGAGAATGCAGCTTTAATTTGCCGTACTGATCCATGATCCTGCAAACATCCTGTATGAGTGCAGCAGGCACGTTCCAACGGGATACCAACTCCAGACTTGCGATGACCTGATCTGCATTCCATCCCAGTGCCGCCGCATTCCAGAGCGACAACGGAGTGATTCGATAGGTATGAAACGTCGCCGGTGTCTTGACCAGTTCTGAATACTTTCCAAGCTGCTCTCTTGCTCTCTCGAATCCGGGGTGGCCGACTTCCAGCAAAACCGTAAAATCCCGTTGAACGATACATGCATCCGTTCTTTCCGTATGTTCTGTTCCTCCCATGCGAACCTTCCTCCTATCAAAAAAAGTCCAGTTCCGGTAAGTTCCGAAAATGAACCTCTATAAAAATCCACAAAAAAAAGCATTCTGCCCATACCTCGGTATGAACAGGATGCCCAACTGGCTATAAAGTCATTCGGCTGTGTAACCCTTGGCCATGGCGATAAACAATCTCACGGCTGTCTGCATGGCGTCTTCATCAAAATCAAACATCGGATGATGATGCGGATAGATCGCATTTTTATCCGGGTTGCCTGCTCCAACGAACATAAAGCACCCTGGAACCTGCTGAAGGTAATACGCGAAATCTTCCGCCGGCATCAGCATCGGGGACGCTTGTACACGGTCTGCCCCAAATACTTCGGTAGCTTCCCTGAAGAAACGCGCTGTTTCCTGTTCATCGTTTACCACAGGTGGGTATCCCATAATATATTTCACTTGAGTCTCCGCACCATACGCTGCTCCTGTCTGGGCTACCATGGTAAGTACTCGCTCTTTCATTCCATTTCGCGTCTCTTCATCAAACGTCCGCACTGTGCCGCTCATTTTGCACTGCTCTGCAATCACGTTTTGAGCGGAGCCAGCCTGCATTGTACCAATGGTCAGCACTGCTGGTTGCAATGGATCAACCGAACGGCTGACAACCGTCTGAAGCTGCATCACAAGCGCAGAACCCGCGATAAGACTGTCTATGGTGGATTGCGGCATCCCACCATGTCCGCCTTTGCCTTTGATCTCAATGTAAAAGTCGTCCGCAGCCGCCATCATCGGCCCTGCTTTACTGGCAACAACACCTACAGGCAGTGGGGTCCACAGATGAATCCCGTATATGACATCCACGCCTTCAAGCGCCCCATCCGCAATGACCTGGACTGCACCTCCAGGAAGCAGTTCTTCTGCTGGCTGGAACAAAAACCGAATTTCTCCCCGGATCTCCTGCTTGTGACGGCTGAAATACAATGCCGTACCCAGCAAGATCGAGATATGACCATCGTGGCCGCATGCATGCATCGCTCCTGCTTGTTGTGACGCATATTCTATATCCTTTTCATCCTGAATCGGCAGTGCATCCATATCGGCCCGCAGCATGACGACAGGCCCTGGCTTGTCCCCACGAAGTGTACCGATGACCCCGTGACCGCCAACATGACGTCTCACTTCAACGCCAAAGCTCTCCAACATATCCGCTACAAAAGAGGATGTCTTCTCCTCATGAAAGGAAACCTCAGGATTGCGATGAAGGTGACGCCGCCATTCCACCATGTGGATCTGCAGATCTTCCCACCATATATTATTAGTCATATCTCTCCACCCTTTCAATCTTGAACGGGACTTGGATCAAGCCCGAACCTTCCTCTTCAAACCTATTGCTGTATATTGTAGCAGAATTGGAAGAAAACCGATACGAAACACCCCTGGAAAGCTTGCACGGGAAGGGGAAACATACTATCATGAACTAGAGAAATGCACGAGAAATTACACTCGGAAGCTGATGAGGAGGATCAAACGCTTATGATTTTTGAGAATACAGGCTTGGATGGCTTGAAGAGCGACTTGGCATACCTGGATGAGAGCGCCGAGAAAGTCGGATTTGTCCGGTGGCAATGGGAATATTACCGTGCTACATATGACTACAAAATTGAAGATGAACAAACCAAATCAGAATACTTTGTACGCATTAATACCCGCGCAGTGGAAGGCAAATTGGAAAAACCGGATACGATTCTTGCTGTTGAAGCCGTTTATCTCGGCAAAGCCACCTTCCCTCACGGTCTGGATTATGACTCTTCCGTTCCGCAGCCAGTCGTGAAGCTGGCAGCCGAAAAATTACAGCAGCTCAAAGAACTGCTGGAAGCATAGGCTGGGCCAAACGATGAAACAACAAACGGCCCAAACGAAAACGAAGAGAGGCACGCCGGATTTTCAACTGCTAATCCTCACTTTATTGTTGGTGGGCTTCGGACTGGTGATGGTATTCAGCTCCAGTTCCAGCATTGCAATCGCAAGCGAAAGATTTAACAATGATGCCCTTTACTTCACGAAAAAACAACTTATGTGGGCGATTATCGGTCTATTTGGCATGTTTTTCGCCATGAATATCCGTTTCAACAAGTATAAAAAGCTTTATGCACCATTTTTTCTGTTCACTACGGTACTGCTTCTCATTGTGTTGGTCGCAGGTAAGAAGGTAAACGGTGCCCGAAGCTGGATTGAAATTGTCGGCTTCAGTCTTCAGCCTGCGGAGTTCGCCAAAATTGCGATCATTCTCTATCTCTCTGCACTGATCACCAAAAAAGGTGAGAAATTCAGGGTTTTTAAGACAGGGTATTTTCCCGTCTTGATCATCGTTGGTTTCATCGCAGGACTGATCATGCTGCAACCAGACTTCGGTACTACCTTCATCCTGGTGTCCACCTGCGGTCTCTTGATCTATGCCGGTGGGGCCAGTATGAAACATATCCTGGGTTCGATTCTCCTGGTTGTACTCGGCGGAGCACTGGCTTTCGGAGCAAATTCCCTTTTTTCTTCCATATCTCCTTCAGACACGACGACTGCTGCAACAGCGGTCACTGCCGAGCAGAACTACAAGATCGGACGTATTCAGGCTTTCCTGAATCCATTATCTGATATTAATGGCGGAAGTCTCAACCTCTACCGTTCCCTTGTTGCCATTGGTGATGGCGGCATGACGGGTTCCGGGATTGGACAAGGTACGATGAAGCTTCACTATTTGCCAAATGCGTACAATGACTTTATTTTTTCCGTAATCGGAGAAGAACTCGGATTCCTCGGAAGTACCTTATTCCTTCTGGTTTATCTGTACTTTATCTGGCGAGGTATTATTGTCTCACTGCGTTGCCCTGATCCGTTCGGAACACTTGTCGGCATAGGTATCATGGGATTGATCGCAATACAGGCATTTATCAACATCGGCGGTGTAACTCAGACCATTCCGGTGACGGGGGTCACGCTTCCGTTTATCAGTTATGGGGGTACCTCACTCTTTGTGATGATGGTCGCCATGGGCATTCTGCTCAGTATCTCGCGCACCAATAATCTGGACGTGATCAAGGAAGAGAAAACCAAGTCCGTGACTGTACAGACACAGACTCGCACCTCTCCTGCTCTTCGTTCACGGGAGTCCATCCGTCGGATACGATAAACGGGACTGTTCCTACAGAAACGGAGCTTGAGCCATTCAATTGAAAAGCAACACAGAAAAGGCTGTGCACCCGATTGGATGCACAGCCTTTTTGTGTGTACTGGGTACACTCTGTCTATCAAGATGAAGAACAAGGCCAATATGCCTCTGTACTCCATTGCGGATTGCGAAATTTTACAGATCGTCGCCTTTGAAAGATACGCCTTCTACCTTTACATTGACTTCAACCACGCGTAATCCGGTCATGGTCTCTACCGCTTCTCTTACATTCTGCTGAAGCATACGGGAAACTTCATGAATCGGGGTTTCGTACAGGACGATGATGCGCAGGTCAATGGCTGCTTCCAGCTGGCCGACCTCAACGCTCACGCCTTTCTGTACGTTTTTACCGCTGAGTCGCTTCGCCCAGCCCTCTGACAATCCTCCAGACATTGCGGCAATTCCGGGCGTTTCCATTGCAGCCATTCCGGCAATTTTCGCAACCACGTCATCGGCAATCCGGATGTTTCCGCTCTCCAGTTGAAGTTGTTCTGCCATGCCACATCCTCCTTCACTTCGTTACTCGTATTTTAAATCCTTTCCACCCCAAAAAGCAAATTAAACTCAAAAAGATGCGTTTACAACCTACCACCATTTGGTTATATTGAAATATGAAAATAATCTCATAAGCGTTTTACATGGCAATTCAAAACAAAATATTTTATAACCGAGGTGTTTGTTGTGAGAAACCGGATTTCATCCATTTTGCTGATTGCTTTCTTTGCACTCAGTGCCATCGCCCACTACATGAAATGGGATTCGATTCTACAGTTCGTGATATCAGCCATTTCGGTTATTTTTGTGGCCGGTTTTCTAGGTAAAGCCACCGAAAATGTGGCCCACTATGCCGGACAGCGGCTAGGTGGATTCTTGAATGCGACTTTCGGCAATGCAGCCGAATTGATCATCGCCATTTTCCTCGTCAAAGAGGGACTGTTCGACATGGTCAAAGCAAGTCTGACAGGCTCCATCATCGGAAACCTGCTGTTAGTGCTTGGGTTAAGTATTTTTGCTGGAGGACTCAAGTTCAAAATCCAGAATTATAATGTATCACTTGCAGGCCTGAATGGTTCCCTGATGATTGTTGCCATCATAGCCCTGTTTATTCCGGCAGTCTTTCTCAATACACATTCCATTACACAGAAAGACACCAATACACTTAGCCTCATCGTGGCCGGTTTGCTCATTCTCGCGTATATCGCCTGGTTACTATTCTCCATGGTGACGCACAAGAACTACCTTGCGGACGTCACTGAGGATCGTGATGAAGAGCTACCGCATGAGCATGCTCCGGCATGGTCCAAGAAAAAATCAATTCTCTACCTGGTGCTCGCAACGGTCATGGTTGCCTTCGTCAGTGAATGGCTGGTCGGGACGCTCGAAGTATTCACTTCGGAATTTGGACTTAGTGAGCTGTTTGTCGGTGCATTCCTTGTCGCCATCATCGGTAATGCAGCGGAACACAGTGCAGCCATCATGCTTGCCATGAAAAATAAAATCGGAGCAGCCGTCGAGATTGCTGTCGGCAGCAGCTTGCAGATTGCGCTCTTTGTTGCCCCTGTGCTGATTTTTGTCAGCTACTTCACAGGTAGAACCATGGATATCGTATTTACAACGATTGAGCTGGTCGCCATCGGCGTATCCGTATTTATTGCAAAGTCCATCACCCAAGATGGTTCAACGAATTGGTATGAAGGGCTACTCCTGCTCGTGGTATATATCATACTCGGTGTATCCTTCTTCCTGGTGTAACCTGTTCAAGTCCATCGCCAAGCCATCTTTTTAAAATAAACAAGCCACAAGAGGCAGCTCGAATATCCATGTCGAGCTGTCTCTTCGCTTATATACGTCTTCTGGGTGAGTTGCATCACAATCCCGTTCAGACGTACAAAAAAAGCATGCATAAACGCCTGCATGCCTTCTATTCTGACCCGCACGATTGCAGGCTATTGCTCATTCTTTTTGTTCAAGGCTTCATATAAAATTGCCAAATTCCGCTCAAGCGCGCTAACCAGCTGCTTACCTGCACCTTCTGGAAGGAGCCCTGCACGAACAGCAAAGTCAACTTCCTTGGAGAACCCATACATCTGTGTATCCAATACTTCCTCATAGAGAGGGCAGTAGCGGGTAGCCAGATTCTCCATCTGTACTTCAATAAGCTTCTGTATTTTATCTGCATCTTCTTGAAGAAGACTGATCGCTTTCAAATTCAGCTGGTCCTGCAGATCAGATGAAGTCATGCATTTTTCCCCCCTATGTCCCAAAAATCGCGTAAAGACGTTCTACCTCTAATATTAGACGAAATGAAGAGCTAATACAAGAACCTGACCAAAATAAGCCCACAAAGTGAAGCCTTCTATTTCAGCTTATTCCCGCTGTTCCAGGGATGTCCAGATGAGTATTCAAGTCATGCAATGCCAAAAAACACCCCTGCCAAAAACGCAGAGGTGCTTCTTGAGAGCTATTACTCAGATGCCATGCTTACATTCAGTCCATGCTTGGCAAACACTTCTGACATGGCTGCTTTCGCTTCAACTGCATCGGGACCATGAACATGCAGTTCATAGCTGTGCGTGCTGATCAGCGTTGTAAACAATCCGAGAATGCTTTTCACATCGATATACTTGTTCTCCGAATGAAGCACGATTGAAGAAGTAAACTTGCCTGCTGTTTGAGCAATTTCTACTACAGCTGCGTTATTACTCGACATAGGAATCCCTCCGTCTTTTTACTTTGGTATCATCTATTAATTACCACTACATGATACCGTGAATCCGCTTTCCTAGCAACAGCAAAATCCTGCTCTTACTTCAAACGGTCCGGATTGAGGCATTCCAGCTCAGGAATAACAAAGATACCGTCTTTACGAATCAATACATCATCAAAATAAATCTCTCCGCCACCATAATCCGGACGCTGGATCAACACCAGATCCCAGTGGATGGACGAGCGATTGCCATTATCCGTTTCTTCATAAGCCTGACCCGGCGTAAAGTGCAAGCTTCCTGCGATTTTCTCATCAAACAGAATGTCCTTCATTGGGTGCAGGATATGCGGGTTAAATCCAATCGCGAATTCACCGATATGACGGGCACCCTCATCCGAATTCAGGATTTCATTCAAGCGCTCTGTTTCGTTGCTTGTCGCCTCGATGATTTTGCCATCCTTGAACGTGAACTTGATATTTTCAAAAGTAACTCCATTGTACAGGGTTGGCGAGTTATAGCTAATCGTTCCGTTCACGGAGTTGCGTACAGGGGCACTGTACACTTCGCCATCCGGAATATTTTTTTGGCCAGAGCATTTCTCTGCACCGATATCTTTAATGGAGAAGCTAAGTTCTGTTCCTGGTCCCGTGATGCGAACTTTGTCCGTCCGTTTCATCAGGTTAGCCAATGAGTCCTGTGCTTTGTCCATTTTGGCATAATCCAGGTTACATACGTCGAAGTAGAAATCTTCGAACGCTTCTGTACTCGTATTCGCGAGTTGTGCCATACTTGCGTTAGGGTAACGAAGTACAACCCATTTCGTATGTTTGACACGCTGTTCACTATGTACCGGGTGGGAGTACAAGGAATTGTACATTTTCATTTTTTCTTCCGGCACATCGGACAGATCATTCACATTTTCTCCCGCACGAATGCCGATATAACAATCCATCTGTTTCATACGGTTCAGATCAATCTCTGCCCACGTTTTCATCATTTCTTCTGTCGCATTTTTCAGCATAGCGCGCTGTACGGTTTTATCCGTCAACTGTACAAAGACGTTACCGCCTTTTTTACCTACTTCTTCAATAATCGCGTTAATCAGATCACGTTCCGATCCAATCATCTCAACCAATACATTTTCACCAGGCTGTACATCTACAGAATAGCCCACCAGGCTTGCTGCAAGCTTTTGAATTCTAGGGTCTTTCATCTTGGTAAAATCCTCCTGTCATCTGCCATACTTGAATTGAACAACGGTAAATTACGATACTATTGTAGCACGCGAACAGTCATCCCGTCAGCAGGCAGTCCTTCACTTCATTATTGATATGACTTGAAGTTTACATCCGTGACAAGGGCTTCTTTATTGTTTTTGTGTTTATTGTCCGTGTAACTCACCTGACTTTCAGAGGATAAGCGAAGAGGCAGACTGCTCTTTCGATCGACTGTGAGATGGTATACCGTCTGCACGCTCGCTTGTTTCATCATCTGTTGCATCGTTGCTTCACCCTGCTCCCATACTTTCTCCAGATCCTTCTCAAGCTTCTCCTTACGCGCTCCTTTCACCGTAGCTGCCTTATGCATATATTCTGACCTAATGGCGTTCATCTCGTCGTTTAGTTGGGCTACAGCCCATGCTTTGGCATCTTCCGGCGCAAGTTCAATCCGTAATGTTCTGGTTCGACGACCGGACCCATACTCGGATTGAATCGTTTTATTTAACCCATCAATCTTCTCCAATTGAGCGATTGGATTAAAGCGGGAAAGAGAACCACGCAGCGGTTCATGCTGCGCAGACAGTGCCATCCATTGCCCCTGTTTCCGCTCGAAAGAGGCGCTAAACCCACTGGGCTGTCCGTTATTGTTTACAGCAGTCGTATGAATGCCCGTGCCCACAGCGGTTACCTCTCCAGGCAATCGGGTCTGCAGGGTAAGACGATCATGATTTTCCAGCTTCCCTTCAAATTTGAACTGATTCTCGAACAGTCCACTGTTCTCCCGTCGCAGTCCAGCTTCTCCCTCAAAACTTAATGTTTCTTTACCAGCTATCCCGGATAAAGCCAAGGAAAAAACTTCTTCAGGCGTTTGATCACGCTGGATTAATCCACAACCCGGAACGCCAATAATCACGATAATCACGAGTAACCATAAAGTACGTACCGACCGGCGGTTAAGCATGTTCATGTCCATCTTCACCTTTCCGTCAACTTTCTCCATAGATTGCCCTGCCCGTATTTGCTTATACTTCCTTCTATAAACAACTTGATCTTCAATACATAAAAAAGAGAGAACGACTCCGCAATCGGAATGGTTCTCTCTTAACGTGTTACTTCCTGTTCTTCTACAACGATTCTGTTCCGACCGCCATTCTTGGCGCTGTACAAAGCCATGTCAGCCCGATAAAACAAGGACTCCACACTAACCTTCTCATCCATCCAATTCCACTCGGCAATGCCACTGGATACCGTGACAAGAGGTCTGGTTTCCTCCGCGACTCTCCTTCGAATCACTTCCGCGTATTCTAACGCCTGGTGGACACTTACTTGCGGCATATAGATGGCCAATTCTTCTCCACCCCATCTAGCGCAGATGTCTTCAGGGCGAACAGAGCTGGTAACTATTTCACTTACTTGCTTCAGCACTTGATCGCCCGTCTGGTGTCCGAATGTATCATTGACCTGCTTGAACTGATCAATATCCACCACAATGAGCGAGCCACAGAATTCGTGAGCCTGACGCTCGTGAATTACACTATCCAGGTAATGCCTGACGTACAACCCTGTCAGCATATCCAGATTAGCCAAACGCCGAACCTCGGCATGAAGCGTGGCATTCGACAAGGCAAGTCCGATATGAATGGACAGCATCTGCAAGAGCCGATAATTATCATATGAGAAATATTGCTCTCTACTGTGTCCCAACAAAATGGCACCCTTCACTTCACCGTTGACTCTGATCGGTGATGCAATTAGTGACATGGATCCGGTATCTTCCATGAAAAAGGACGACACTTTATCATACTGCGCATAATTGGATATAATAAGTGGTTCCTCTGTTCGATACAGCAAGCCTGCGATACCGTAGTCTACAGAAAATGATTGGTGAAAAACATCTTTCACATTTGATGACATGACTTCAAAGTCATTCGTACTATCATTGAGTTGAAGAATGCAGCACGTTTCAGCCTGAAATATTTCCTTCAACTCTTGCTCGGATAGTTGATAAATCTCCGAAAGATGCAGGCTTTTGTTCAAGCGCTGGGTAAGGTCATTAATTAAACGAAGTTCCTGAATCAACATATTGGATTGTTCGTGCAACTTGGCGTTTTCAAAGGCCGTGCCCGCGGTGTCTACCATCATCGTAATCAATTGCAGATCTGATTCTTCCATGATCTCATCATTCATTTCAATATGGAACACACCGTATATGCCTTGTTTTCCTTTCAGAGGAAGACCCACTTCTATGATGCGATTCTCTCCAACATCTGAGCGAGAAATGATCAGCTTGCCTTCCATAAACGAACGCACACATATATCTTCCCCTCGTTCGTGTACCAGCAACGGTATAATCCGAGGATTAAAGTTACTCTGATCCTGAGACATATAGAGTTTGATATACGTAGCTGGGTACAAATAGTCCATACTGTCAAATACTTCATCCAATATAGCGTCGACATCCATTTTGTCATGCATTCGCTGAACAATCTGAAAGAGGATAGACCTCCGGTGTTCTTCACGCGCTGTGTGTTCATGAGCATGTAACAGGTCCGTCATAAATATGTATTCAAATCTTCGGTAAAAGCAGGTGCGGTAATGCAATGCCTCAGATCGAACCACAGCTTCAGACGTTTCATATCGATTGGATTCATAGATTACAGCAGTGAATACGGCAAACATATCCTTGTTCATTCTAGAGAATAAAGGATGTGTTATTAGAAGATATTCTCCGCGTTCGCTTGTTCCTCTGAAGGATAGGACCTGTCTTTTATCGATACATTCCAATACAAGACTGTGTATATCCACACCCGAATCAACTTCGCGATTGCTGTCGTACCCTATACAATTACCATCCGTGTTCCATACGCTGTAAAATGTTGATGTCCTGGTCCGTCCTGAATCTACTTTGGAGTTCCAGTCACGGTAAGCCTGCTCTAGCAAGCTACCCAAATATGAAAAATCAAAAGGTGTGATATCCATTTTTTGCATCCACAACACATGCTCTTCATGAGGATGAGGAGCGGCAAAAGATGCGGAATCGCCCGAACTTCGTGAATTCAAGCTGGCAGGTAAACTTCTTAGATGTTCTAACATGTCAGGCGCTCCTTTGCACCGTTTTTGCATCCATCAGGATGCATTAATCTGCAGACGTTATCGCAAACCTGCAAATTCGTTGCGATAACCTTGTTACATAAAGATGATTTAAAGTTAAGATACAATCTATTTTACTCTGTTTAAAGCTTTTTTGCATCCATATTTCAGAAAATTGTCCCATTATTTTAGGCCCAATGACCTATCGACAAATTTAGACGTTTTTTTGCTTTTATTCTACGCTTGACTTTGGTTCTCTTAAACTGTAATATAAATTGTTGATGAAGACTACTAATGGGTCTTTAAATTTGGGCATTACCGGTTGTGTCACCCTCATTCTTTTTGTTGCTTTCAGGACAGCGGCTGAACTTTCCTGATCGTTCTATGCGAGGCCAAGCCCGCATCAACAAATTGGAGCGCAAACAGAGCCCTAATATGAACTTTAACTAAAAAGGAGCTACTTTAAACATGGCACGTTACACTGGTCCTAAATTTAAATTGAGCCGTCGCCTCGGCATTTCCCTGAGCGGAACAGGCAAAGAATTGAAACGTCCTTTCCCTCCAGGTCAGCACGGAGCTAACCAACGCAGAAAAATGAGCAACTACGGTATGCAATTGCAAGAAAAACAAAAATTGCGCCACATGTACGGTTTGGGCGAGAAGCAATTCCGCACACTGTTCTCTAAAGCTCAAAAAATGCAAGGTATCGCCGGCGAAAACTTCATGTTCTTGCTTGAGTGCCGCCTTGACAACCTCGTTTACCGCCTTGGGTTTGCTAACTCCCGCGCTGGAGCGCGTCAGTTGGTATCACACGGTCACGTAACTGTAAACGGCAAAAAAGTCGATATCGCTTCTTACCAAGTAAGCACTGGCGATGTAATCGGCTTGCGTGAGAAGAGCCGCGCTCTTTCTTCCATTAAAGAAGCTTTGGAAGGCCGTTCGCATCTTCCAGCATACGTTGAATACAACGAAGCAGCTGTAGAAGGTAAATTCATCCGCTTGCCTGAGCGCGCTGAATTGTCCCAAGACATCGATGAAAAACAAATCGTCGAGTTCTACAACCGTTAATCGTTGCAATCACATTAAAGTTTCAATCCAAACAGCTGTCGAGATTTTCTCGGCAGCTGTTTTTCTATGCATTTTTCTATCATTTGAGCCCTGATTGCATTTAACACGAAATCCATTTACAACAAAAGCCTGCAGTCTAATGAGCAGATTGAGCATGTCTCAGCCATTGCGCAGCAGATGTCAGCAGGATCACAGCAGGTTGATGCCACCTGTGTGCAACTCAAAAACATTGGTCATGAGACAGCAAATCACCCGACTCGTGTTGCCTCTGCTTCTGAGGAACAACTTGCATCTATGGAAGAGATTACAGCTGCATCTGCATCGCTGACTAGTCTAACCCAAGAACTTTTAGAACTGATTCAACGCTTCAGAACCTGATGTAGAAGAACTCAAATACGACACTTCATTCAGGCCACCCTATGCACCTCAGCATGGAGGTGGCCTGCTTATTTTTGGCTTACAACTCATGAAATGTGCTTCAATATCGCATGATATATAGCATAATCCATGGCAGAATGGCAAATTTCGACCATTACTTGTATTTCTCAGGCATGCAAACCCGCCTTTTTATGCTATAATAAGTGCTGTTAAAAGGAGGAAGACACTGAATGGTTGATGTTAATAAGAAAAAGCCCGATGAACAGCCTGCACGCAAGCGTAGTTTTGCCCGCAGACTGGGAACTTTCGTCAAATGGATGGTTGTCCTTGGATTTATGGGGGCACTATTTGCAGGCGGTGCTTTGATGGGATACGTCAGTTCCATTGTGAAAGACGAGCCTGTCCGTTCAAGGGCCCTGATTGAACAAAAAGTCAGCGAAAACTCCATCACAGGCTTTGCTTACTTTGCCGACGGCAGTCCGATCGGTCAATTACGTACGGAAGAAGACAGGCGTCCGGTCACTACGGACCAGATCCCACAAAAGGTTATTGATGCTGTCATTTCGATTGAAGACAATCATTTTTACGAACATAAAGGTGTAGACATGAGCGGAACGCTCCGTGCCGTGAAACAAAAAGTGCTGAAAGAATCAGTACAAACCGGCGGTAGTACACTGACTCAGCAATTAGCGCGTCGTGTATTTCTAAATCTGGATCGTACGGAAGATCGGAAAGTGAAAGAAATCTTGCTTTCACTCCGACTTGAACGTTTCCTGACCAAAGACGAGATCATGACAGCCTATTTGAACAAGGTTCCTTTTGGTAATGGTTCCAGCGGATACAACGTTTACGGAATTAAGGCGGCTGCCAAAGGACTGTTCAACATTAATGATCTTGAAAAAATCAATATTGCTCAAGCTGCCTATCTTGCTGGATTGCCACAACTACCCTCCTCTTACTCTGCCTTTAACGGTAAAGGCGATTTTGTAGAGGAAAATTTTGACCGCGCAATCAATCGTCAGCATCTGGTATTACGCCGTATGCTTGAACTGGGTAAAATCAATCAATCCCAGTACGATGAAGCACTTGCATTTGATATCAAAAGTTCACTCGCTCCGAAGACCATCAAGGCTTACAATACTTATCCATATCTTATGATGGAAACGGAACGACAAGCTGCACAGATTTTGATGAAACAATTGAATTCAGACACAGCTGAATCCGGCAGCGAAGCTACAGATGACGAAACACCTCAGAAGGAAAGCAGTGCACTATTGGAAGAAGCCCAGACGCAATTGCGTACAGGCGGATATCGCATCTACACAACCATCAACAAAAACATATACAAAACGATGCGTACCATTGCCGAAGATGACAGCAATTTCTCAACAGATGATCCTGTCAAAGGGAAAGAACAAACTGCTGCCATCCTGATTAATCACAAAACCGGTGCTATTCTAGGTATGATTGAGGGACGGGATTTCCAGGACGAACAGATGAACTATGCAACACAGATGGTGCGTCAGCCAGGTTCAACGATGAAACCTATTGCAGCTTATCTGCCAGCTCTGGATGAAGGCCTTGTCCAACCTGCTTCTATTATTGATGACTCACCGATCATCCTCAAAAATGGTCCGAGCGGCTACCACATTGCCAAGAATGCCAACAACCGGTATCAGGGACTGGTTACTGCCCGCAGAGCAATGAATTATTCTCTTAATATACCGGCTCTGAAGTTGTTTAATGAAGAAGTAGGGATCGAGAAGGCTTGGACCTTCGCCAAGAAACTGGGGATTACCACCATTCAGAAGGAAGACTATCAGGCTCAGACAGGTGTTCTCGGAGGTCTCCAATACGGTGTAACCGTTGAAGAACTGACCAGTGCCTATGGTGCCATCGCCAATAATGGTGTGTATAACGATTCTTACATGATTAGCAAAATTGTAGATTCCCAGGGAAACATCGTCTATAAACACGATACTGAACCTGTGCAAGCCTTCTCGGAGCAAACAGCATACCTGATGACCGATATGCTGCGGACCGTTATTACGGAAGGTACGGCAGATAAAGTACGGGAGAATTACAAATATTCCAAGAGTGTGCCGATCGTAGGTAAAACGGGTTCCACTCAAAACTATGCGGATGTTTGGTTTGAAGGATACACACCAGATGTCACACTTGGCGTATGGGTTGGATACAAACAGCCAGTGAATACGCTGGAAAGCAAATCACAGAGAAAACGTGCGCAGCAACTGTGGTCGAAAATCCTGAATGAAGTGATCGATACGCAAAAAGATCTGTTCGTCACGGATTCGTTCAAAAAACCATCTGGTATTGAAACGCGGACGGTATCGGCCTACAGTGGCAAATTACCAACATCACTGACTGACAAATTTGTTACGGATATCTTCAACAGCAAATTCGTTCCTAAGGATAGCGATGACGGTGTTGCCAAAGCCAAATACATTACTTTCAATGGTGTAAACTATATTCCGCGTGATGGAACACCTTCGGACATGTTGAAAGAAAAAACGGTAATCAAGCGTAAAAAACCAATTTCGGATCTCATCAAAGAATTGCAAAATGCATTCTCACGTATGAGTCGACATGAGTCACTTGCTTATTACCTCCCTGAAGATGCAGATGCAGACATGCCGACACAGATCGATCCAAGAACAGATAACGGCAAAGCTCCTGATGCACCAGGTAACGTAAGAATCTCGACCTCGGGCGACCGAGCTGTAATTACATTCAATGCCACACCTGAAAATGATGTCGTGGGGTATCGTCTGTACCGGTCTGTAAACGGTGGAGGATTCCAGAACCAGGGTCAGGTTGTCCTCACGGGTGAATCCAGATCATTCTCGGCATATGCCGCGCAAGGTGGCAGCTTCACCTTCTATGTGACCGCAGTGGATGTTGCAGGCAGAGAGTCTGCTCCAAGCGCTACAGTCAATAGCATGGGAAGTGTAGTCCCTCCTGTGGAAGAAGAGATCAATGAGCCGATTGAAGTTCCGGGTACAGTCATCACTCCAGGAGAAACGCAGAACGATAATGCCACAACGACAGCCCCAGGCACACCTGGTCAAGTCAGCGTATCTGCTCTCACTCAAGGACTGCGCATTCAATGGGCGTCCAATCCGAACACAGATAGTTACGCTGTATATTACAGTGAAACAGGCTCGGCTCCTTACACCAAAATTGGAACAACGTCGGGAACTACCATGGATTATGGAGTGCCTGCGTCTACCAGTGGATGGTTCAAAGTATCTGCCAGCAACAGCTCGGGTGAATCCGAGCCTTCTGCAGCCGTACATTTTCAACCCTGATTCAACGTAGTGATCCACAAAAAGCCGCACCCTCAGACCGTATATGAGGGTGCGGCTTTTTCATGTGCTTGTGCAGCTAAAAGCCCGCTTCATGCCGTGGGCATAAGCGGGCTTCCACAACCGATTTTAATAGAGAGGATCGCCGTGTTGGGCTTCGTTTAGTAATGACTTCTCTCCTGGATCGTTTTGTATCGAAATCGACATCGCCTTTGACACTTTAATGATCCGATCCTGACACTGGTTCGTTAGTCTTCAATGGTAGATAGATCTCCTGCTGGCAGATCAAGCTCCCAGGCCTTCAGCACACGGCGCATGATCTTGCCGGAACGAGTCTTAGGCAGTTTATCCTTGAACTCAATCTCACGCGGAGCAGCGTGGGCAGACAGGCCCTCTTTAACAAAACGATAAATCTCTTCTTTCAGCTCCGGGGTCGCCTCATATCCTTCACGAAGCGCTACAAAGGCTTTGATGATCTCCCCACGTGTCACATCCGGCTTGCCGATTACACCCGCCTCCGCTACCGCAGGATGCTCCAGGAGCTTACTCTCCACCTCAAAGGGCCCGATTCGTTCTCCTGACGAATTAATCACATCATCAATCCGTCCCTGGAACCAGAAATACCCTTCCTCATCCATATAAGCAGAGTCCCCGGATACATACCAGCCTGTAAGCCTGAAATACTCCTCGTATTTCGCAGGGTTATTCCAGATCTTCACCATCATCGATGGCCAAGGTGTGCGTATGGCCAGATTGCCCATACTGTATGGCGGCAATTCCTGCCCGTGATCATCAATAATAGCTGCCTCAATTCCAGGCAATGGACGTCCCATGGAGCCGGGCTTGATCGGCATTCCGGGATAGTTACAGATCAACTGTGCGCCTGTTTCGGTCATCCACCATGTATCATGAATTCGCTGACCATAGGCTTTCCATCCCCAACGAACGACCTCCGGATTGAGCGGTTCACCAACAGACATTACATGGCGCAGACTGCTCAGATCATGCTGGGCAATGGTCTCTTCCCCCGCTCCCATCAGCATACGGAAGGCCGTTGGTGCACTGTACCAGATGGTGACTTTGTTCTTCTGGATGGTATTGTACCAATCTTGAGGACTGAAACGACCGCCACGTATCACATTGGTTACTCCATTGAGCCAAGGGGCAAAGATCCCATAAGAGGTACCTGTCACCCAACCAGGGTCAGCTGTGCACCAGTACACGTCATCCTCACGTAAATCCAGCACAACCTTACCTGTATAATAGTGTTGAATCATGGCATTCTGAACATGGTACACCCCTTTGGGTTTACCCGTAGAGCCTGAGGTATAGTGAATAAGCAAACCATCCTCACGGTTCAGCCACTCCACTTCCATCTCATCCGAAGCGGCAGACATCTCTGCATCAAAATCAATGAGTCCTTCTTCCGTCTGTGCGCCGCCACCCACAATAAATATATGTTTGAGTTCGGGTAATTCGGAACGTTTGATTCGCCCCAACAATTCCGGAGTCGTGACGAGTGCTACAGCCCCGCTATCCTCCAACCGATCCTTCACTGCCGTTTCCATAAACGCTTCGAACAAAGGTCCCGCGATGGCTCCAGCCTTCAATATACCCAGAAGACTAAAATACAGCTCCGGACTGCGTGGCATAAAAATAAACACACGCTCCCCTTTGGCTATGCCATATTTGCGGAGAACATTTCCGAACCGACTCGACTGTTCACTCAGATCAGCAAAAGTATAGGCCTCTTCGCGCGAAGCATCGCTATACAATAAAGCGGTTCTTCCGCCCCTTCCTTCCAGAACATGACGGTCAATCGCTTCATGCGCCATATTCACTTTTCCGCTGGCGTGCCACGTAAAGTGCCTTTCCACCGATTCCCAATCGAACCGGCTTCTCGCCTCCGTGTAATCGCCCAGGTTAGATTCGGACACAACCGTTTGCAGCATCTCACCATGTGCTTGACTCATGCTTGCCAGCCTCCTTCAACTCGACATTTCGATTCCCGTTGTGGGTTAATTCTCATTGCCTTTGTGTTGACTGAACTTCCAGTTAGCGCTTACATTAGTAGAGAGAACATCTCATCATGTACTTGCTCGGCCAAACAGATGTTATCCATACTGCGTTGAATTGTGAACATTTTTTGTCTACGCAATTATAGCAAATCTTTTCAATCGTCGTCTATGGCTTTTCAATTTTTTGGGTTTTTGCTATAAATACGTGTTCAAAAAGATCGGTTTTCAGTACCAAGAAGATGGGATGAAGCTAGAAATGGAGTAGCGGAGCGTAGGGAAAACTACGTGAGCAACGGACATTTCGGCTGAATGACATATTCGATGCTGATGATGCCACTAGGCATCCTTCGTAATCAAAAGCGTTCTTTTTGAACAACCTCAATAAGTAGGGGGAGAGAGGAGCATGAACCATGGAACATATCAAGGAACATCACATGCGTTCCATCTTCAAGTCCGGCCATCGAATTACGATTGAAGGCCCCATGCAGGCCAAGGAGATAACCAATTTTGCCTTTCATTCCGATCTGGATGCCTTTCGGCGCCCAGCCGAACAGCAGGAAGCATTGGCCGAGATTGCAGCATTGCCAGAAGGACGAATCATCATCGCACACGAAAATGAAACGATTATCGGCTACGTAACTTTTCACTATGCGGATGAATGCGAACGCTGGTCCGAGGGCAACATGACTGATTTGATTGAGCTTGGGGCAATCGAGGTTGCGGACGACTACCGCTCGCTTGGCGTTGGACGTGAAATGTTGCTTACAGCGTTGGATGATAAACACATGGAGAATTATATTATTTTCACCACAGAGTATTATTGGCATTGGGATCTGAAGGGTAGTGGACTAAACGTATGGGATTATCGCAAAATGATGGAGAGGCTGATGCAGACGATCGATATGACCTGGTATGCAACGGATGATCCCGAAATCTGTTCACACCCAGCAAACTGTTTGATGGTGCGAATCGGAAGTCAGGTGCCCATAACATCGGAAGAACAGTTTGATCGTGTTCGCTTCCGCCATCGGTTCATGTATTGATGATTCAAGGAACCTTTTGAAAACCAATATACATAAAAAACCGCTTCTCGCAGCGTTGCTCCATACTTCCTGGAACAGCTGACCGATGGGCGGTTTTTCGTTCATAACGGATTGCATCACATTCCATGCTATACCGTTACATATTTTCGAGCATGTGCTCCACAATGCCGTGTGAACGTTGCGAAGATTCCACGGTGAATTCAGCAAAGTTCACATGTGCCGAACCATCCGCTTTATCTGACATCCCACGCAAGACAACAAATGGTACACGATTCATGTAACAGACCTGAGCAACTGCAGCCCCTTCCATCTCCGCACATGCACCGTCCATTTCAGTATATAACATGTTAACCGTATCTTTATTTGCGATAAATTGGTCTCCCGATAACACCTTACCGATCAGATAATTGGCTCCCTGCGCTTTACACGCTTCTTCAGCCAGTGTAATAAGCGAAGCCTCGGCAGGGAATGCAGATGTCTCCTGGTAAGGAATAACCCCGCGCTCAAACCCCAGTGGCGTTACATCCATGTCGTGCTGTACACATACGGACGAAATAACCATATCTCCAATGTTCAGCTCCGGGTTAACCGCCCCCGCAACACCTGTGAAGATAATACGGTCAACCTGAAACCGATCAATCAAGATCTGCGTTGTAACTGCTGCGTTTACTTTACCTACACCGGATTTACACACGACAATTTGCTTGCCAAGCCACTCGCCTGCAACGTAAGTAATACCGGTTTGTTTGACCGTCTCAAGCTGCTTCATACCTGCCAGCAAAAGTTCTACTTCCTCGTCCATTGCTCCGATAATACCGATCGTTTCACGCATCTTCGGATACCCCCTGTTTACATTTTAATCTCATTCAGCACAAAAGCTCCGTCTCCGGAGCTTTCGCATATCCATTATGTAGAGAGAATAGCTTCTCCCTTTCTATATAACATCCCGATTAAACTACATCTGCGTGACTTACTGACAAACGAAGAATCGTTTCATGCGGCAAAATAACCCGTGGGTTCTCTACATTTTCCTTCTTCATCAGCTTCGTCAGCAAACGCATCGCTACTGCGCCAAGATCGTACATCGGCTGAGCCACTGTCGTCAACTGAGGACGCACCATGGAAGCCATACGAATGTTATCCACACTAATAATGGAGAAATCATCCGGTACTTTCAGGCCTTCATCCTGAATACTGTGAATGGCACCAATCGCCATTTCATCTGTTGCAGCAAAGATTGCCGAAGGCTTTTTCTTCAGTCCGAGGAAATATTTCATTGCTTCCACACCGGATTCATAACGATAGTTACCGATACGAACCAGATCCTCCTGATATTCCATGCCTGCTGCTTCCAGTGCTTTCTTGTAACCTTGGAAACGCGCATAACCATTCGCAGGATCTTGCAGTGTACCACTGATCATCGCGATTTCCTTGTGTCCATGACGAATCAGGGTATTTACTGCGTCAAACGCAGCCGCCTCATGGTCAATATCCACAGAAGGGAATGTTCCCTTCTCATCACTCGTTGCACAAAGTACGATCGGCACAGCCGCAGACTGGAACGCCTGAATGTGTTCGTCCGTTACTGTTCCGCCCATGAAGAGCAGTCCATCTACTTGTTTTTCGAGCAAAGTGTTAATAACACGAATTTCTTTTTCTTTCTTCTTATCCGCATTACACAAAATAATATTGTAGTGATACATATTCGCAATATCTTCAATTCCGCGGGCAATCTCCGCGAAGGTTGAGTTCGAAATATCCGGAATAACGACCCCGACCGTGGTTGTCTTCTTGCTCGCCAGACCTCTGGCTACCGCATTAGGACGATATCCCAACCGTTCGATGGCTTCATATACTTTTTTCCGCGTTTGCGGTTTGACATTAGGGTTATTATTAACTACCCGTGATACCGTTGCCATAGACACTCCAGCTTCACGTGCCACATCATAAATGGTTACCGTCACAGTACTTCTCTCCATTACCAGTAAATTTTCATACCATTTTCATTAAGATTTATATTACGACAATTTTTTGCATTAATCAATTAAAATAGGCTTTAGGACTCACTCAAAACATTTGTAAGTGTAGTGCTAGTAATATCTGAATGGGAAGTATGCCATACAGGAATTCCCTTTTTGATCAGGATCGCCTGTGGAGATTCGTGCTTAACACCCAGCTTGTCTGCTGCTTCATTGGATACCGGGCGATCTTCCACGACATAAATAATGCCATATTTCACTTGTTCATTGGGATTGTTATGCAAATAATCGTTCATCTCCTGATAAGCGTTCGAGCTGATCGGGCAGCGTGTGCTGTGCTTAAACAGAAGCAAGGGTTGATCCTTGGTAGCCTCCACCGCGGAGTTTAGCTGTTCAATACTTGTCATTTTAGTCATGTCAGCCATTAGATATACATCCCCCTTTACCAGGAATACCGCTATGTTGAGCGTTTTCACTCTTCGATATCTTAACAAAAAGTGCGAGAAAAAGCCAATTTTCATGAAAACAAGCATTTTACACGTCAAAATTAGACAACATTCGAGAAGTACTCCTGCCACACAAATCCGGATAATTGACTTAATCTGCGCTCCGTGCTCTCAATCCACGATGCATCTCCAGACTTGGTTGCGTAACCCATAATATCCAACAGCAGATTAATACGCCCCTCCACCGCTTGCTGCATGCGATATTCCATCTCCCGATCGGTCGCATCTGGCCAGGCCAGCAGTTGCTCGTGAAACAAGTCTGCCAGTTCATTGCGTTCACCAAAAGATACGTCCTGCTTCACGGGTTGTTCGCCCAGCGTGCTTATGCATTCTGTCAAATCCGGCTTGACCGGCTGAAGCACTTCGTATGATACACAGTCTGTACACGCAAATACAGGTACGTTTCGAATCTCCACCTTTTTGGCGTATACCACTGTTCTTAATTCCAATTCCATAACATGTCCACATCTGCACGACTTGCGCACAACCATCACCTCATTCGTTCTATACTCTTATATAAGTACCATTCGACCTATTTCGGCTCAAATCCTGCTGTAATCGAGAGGTTGCACAAATTACCACTCCCACCAGATCAAGGTTGTCGAAATATAGGCAGTCACTGACTTGTAATCGCTTCCTCAAAAGTGAATATGCACTTCCATGAAGTCCCGCGGAGAATCTGTTACAATTAAAGACGCGACATCCCTAATCACCGCAAAAGGAGAGATGAATATGAGATTAACGGGTAAGAAAGTCATCGCTCTGGTCGATGAAGAATTCGAGGATCTGGAATTGTGGTACCCTGTGCATCGTGTACGCGAAGAAGGTGCAGAGGTACATCTGGCTGGAGAGAAAAAAGGGAAAACCTATATTGGCAAATATGGCGTCCCGGCTGAAGCTGAATACAGTTTTGATGAACTCGACAGTTCACACTATGATGGAATTCTCGTACCAGGCGGCTGGGCACCGGACAAGCTGCGTCGTTATCCCAAAGTACTCGAGCTTGTAAAGGAAATGAATGCAGACCGGAAACCGATCGGACAGATCTGTCATGCTGGTTGGGTCCTGATCTCCGCCAAAATTCTGGACGGGGTTACGGTAACTTCTACACCAGGTATTCGGGATGACATGGAAAATGCAGGTGCCATCTGGAAAGATGAAGCGGTTGTTGTCGATGGACATATCATCTCAGCACGTCGTCCACCCGATCTTCCGCCTTACGGTAAGGCATTTTGCGATGCACTCGCTGACAAATAAAAATAACCCCACTGTGCTGATTTCATGCACAGTGGGGTTATTTTGTTAACTAAGTTTACCGATAAATAATTATCACAAATGTAAATATATTAACTTAAAGGTATTTATATCCAATAATCCATTTCACGATGCATTTGATCCACTCTGTTCGTCCGAATTCCCCGTAGAGTCATTAAAAACTTGTAGACGTTCCTCAATATCCCCGCTGGTCCGTAGGGCGAAGCACTTACGAGCTTCTTCCTTGGCTGCTGATGCCGTTGTGTTCAGCACTCTGTGCTTCACACGCAACAGGGATTGTGGAGACATACTCAAATGGCGAATGCCAAGCTCCAGCCATAGCGGAATGGCACGTTCGTCCCCCGCCATCTCCCCGCACACACTCACATCAATGCCGGCTGTGTGAGCCGCATCTGCTGTGGCACGAAGCATCCGCAGAACAGCCGGATGATAGGGATGATACATATGGGCAATCTGTTCGTTCATTCGATCTACTGCCAGTACATATTGAACCAGATCATTCGTACCGATGCTGAAGAAGTCCGCTTCCTCAGCGAGCAGATCTGCAATCATCACTGCTGCTGGAACTTCAATCATGATCCCCACCTGAATATTAGGGTCGTAAGACAGTCCCCGCTCGTCCAGATCGGACATCGCCTCACGAAGAATCTCATTGGCCTGCTGAAGCTCTTCCACCGAAGAGATCATCGGATACATGATTTTGACATTACCGGCGGCACTGGCACGCAGAATGGCTGTAAGCTGTGTTTTGAACAGATCCTTGCGGTCCAGACTAATCCGAATGGCACGGTATCCCAGAAACGGATTGTCTTCCTCTGGAAGCTCAAAATAATCAAGCTGCTTGTCACCACCAATATCCAGTGTACGAATGACAACGGATTGGCCTGCTGTTTTCTCTGCCACAAGGCGGTATACCTCATATTGTTCTTGCTCTCCCGGGAATGTAGCCCGGTCCATATACAGGAACTCTGTCCGGAACAAGCCTACACCCTTCGCTCCATGTTTCAAAGCCATGTCCAGTTCCTTCACGGAACTGATATTGGAAGCAAGATGTAATACAGCCCCGTCTTTGGTTACAGCATCCACCGTTGCAAGCACCTGTAGCTGTTCCTTTTTCTTCAACTGTTTGCTGCGAAGCATCGTATAGCGTTCTATCGTCTTGCGGTCCGGATCGGTAAATACCAAGCCATTGTCACCATCTACCACAAGCATATCACCTGTCTCTACCGGCATGCCAAGACTCGCTTCCAGACCGGAAACGAGAGGAATGCCAAGTGCACGAGCCATAATTGCTGAATGTGATGTTTTCCCGCCAATTAAGGTTACAATGCCAAGCACATGAGTGGGATTAAGGTGTGCCAGTTGAGACGGCGACAGCTCTTTCGCAACAAGTACATAAGGTTGGGTATCCGAAGGAAGTGTAATCTCCGGTGCGCCGAGCAGATGCTTGAGCAGACGGTTACCCACATCCTTGATGTCAATAGCCCGCTCCTTCATATATTCGTCTTCCAGCAGGTCAAACATCGTAACAAAGTGGTCAATGGCTTCTTTCACCGCCACTTCTGCCGCCTTGTACTGACGCTCGATAATGCCTCGGATTTCGTTCATGAATACCGGATCTTCGAGGATGGCCAGATGTGCATCAAAAATACTGGACTCCTCGGGACCAACGACTTCCTTGAACTCATTCTTGATATATTCGATCTCATCCTTTGATGTCCGTATGCCCTCATACAGCCGTTCGAACTCCTGGGCGAGATCTACCGAATCCATCTTCTGATCCGGCAGATCCCATTCCCAACTGGGCAGGACAAATGCTTTGCCGATGGCTATGCCTGCAGCTCCGTTGATGCCTTGTATCTTCATTCTACCCCTCCAACGTTCCTGTCATAGAGCACCACGGACATAACGGATGCCTGACCTTTCTTAACTTGCTTAAATGGAGCAAAACTCCATGATTTTACACGATCCGGATTCGTAATTACCATGGGTGTTGTCAGTGACGCCGCTTGCTCGCGAAGTACCGCCAGATCAAACTTGATCAACAACTGCCCTGGCTCCACCGTATCGCCCTCCTGAACAAAAGCTTCAAAATGACCTTTCAACTGAGATGTATCGATGCCGATATGCAGTAACACCTCAAGCCCTTCACGGGTGGAAATCCCCAGGGCATGCATGGTCGGGTACAGATGCATAATCGTTCCATACACAGGTGATACCAGCTCTCCGCGTTCCGGGACAAAGGCTACCCCATCCCCGACAAGCTTGGCTGCAAAGATCTGATCTGGAACCTCTTCAATCGGTAGCATCTTACCCTGAACGGGAGCACAGAACAGAACCTGTTGCAGATCTCTTTCGAGCAGCTTCGCGATTTCTTCCCGGATCAATTCCGAGTAGGTACCGAATACCACCTGTACGTTACCGCCGCCCAGCTTGATCAGTCCGGCGGACCCCATACTCTTCATGGCCCCCGTGTCGATCAGTCGGTCATCATGCACAGTCAGGCGAAGGCGTGTAATACAGGCCTCAACCTGTACAATATTTCCTTTTCCACCCAATGCTTCGAGGATCAAAGGGGCCTGATAAGGAATGTTCCCTACCCAATCTTCCAGCATCGATCCCTCTTCACGTCCCGGTGTTGGAATCTTGAATGTACGAATCGCCCATCGGAACAGGAAGTAGTAAACCAGCCCATATAGTATGCCAACCGGAATGAGTTTCCAAGCATTCTCCGATAGATGGAAATTGAGTATGTAATCAATAATACCTGCGGAGTACGAAAAGCCGTGCCGGATATCGAGCCAGTAGCTGATCCACATGGCAACACCGGACATGACTGCATGCACGATGAACAGATAAGGTGCAGCGAACAAAAAAGCAAACTCAATCTGCTCGGATACCCCCGTCAGAAAACAAACGAGTGCTGATGTCAGAAAAGTTTTCTTGATCTTCGGTTTCAGATCTTCTCTGGCTTCCTGAATAATAGCGAAGGCTATCGCCGGAATAGCAAACATCATGATGGGAAACAAACCCGCCATAAAGAATCCTGCAGTTGGATCACCTGCAAAAAATCGGGGCAAATCCCCTTGCACAATGTTACCATCAGGCGTCTCAAAGGTTCCCAACTGGAACCAAAACACATTGTTAAGCAGGTGATGAAGTCCGAAAGCGACCAGCACCCTGTATAACACTCCATAGATGAACAGTCCAAACCCACCGAGACTGTATTCCCAAGTGGCAACGGCATTCAATCCATGTTGTAAAATCGGAGCGAGCCATAGCATAAAACAAGAGAACAGAGCCGAACAGAGTCCAACGATAAGCAAAACAAACCTTGAACCCCCGAAAAATTGTAAGATCTCGGGTAGTTTAATACTTTTGAACCGATTATGCATTCCCCCGGCAAGCGCGCCGAGTATGATTCCAATTAAGGAAGCGGGCTGAACGGTGCCGTCGCCGAAGTTGCGAGTCACCTGATCATATATCACGATACCAGCCAGCGCAGCGAGTCCCGCTTGCCCGGCCTGGTTGGAGAGTCCCAGGGCTACACCGACAGCGAACAGATACGGTAAAAAATAAAAAATACCGTGTCCGGCCACGGTAGACACTTCACCGACAACTTCCAATCCCCAGGCGTTCCAGGGCAGACTGCCCACACTGAGCAAAATTGCGGCGGCGGGAAGGACCATTGTAGGCAGCATTACCGCTCGTCCGAGCTGCTGCAAGGATCCGAGCCAATTCATGGCGACCTCTCCTTTCTATCCTAGATGGTAAGCTTTACGCAACGTTTTGTCAAAGCAAAACAGTAACCAATTGGTAATTAATACGGCAAAAATAGCACAGAAAAAATCCCGTCAACTTCAAGTTAACGGGATTCATCCTATATACATTCAATTGGGTGCGATCAGGAGATCATCAGATCACAGGTGAATGGGCTTCTTAGCCGCGTCCAGCGCCGCGCAGAACGATGGAATCCTCTACCTTGATACAACGATTCGTTACCGCTGTCATGCCGTTCTCCGCAGCAATCTGGACCGCTTCATCGCTATGGATGCCAAGCTGCAGCCACAGTACATTCGCTTTGATGGCAGCAGCGTCACGAGCCACATCCGCACAAAACTCCTCGCGGCGAAACACGTTAACAATGTCTACCGGCTCTGGAATATCCGCAAGCGTGGCATATACCGTCTCTCCGAGAATTTCCCCCTGTACCTGTGGGTTAACCGGGATGATGCGATAGCCTCTGCTCTGCATGGCTTCTGCTACCATATAGGATGTGCGATCCGATTTGTCTGATAAGCCGACGACTGCGATGTTGCCTGCCTTGCGCAAAAGTTGTCCAATTTCTTCACGAGTAGGGTTGTTAAATTCCATGTTCAAGCACCATCCTTTTCTGATTAAAAGTGCGTGTTCAAAAGACAGGTTTTCAGTTATTTTACTCTTTTACCCATTGAACCGAAGCGCCAAGCGCCTGCAAATGATCGAAATATTGCGGATAAGACTTGGCTACATGGTGTGCATCCCGAATACGAAGCGGTTCTTTGGAACGCAGTCCAACGACAGTGAGCGCCATAATTACGCGATGATCGTAGTGAGCGTTAATCTCAACGCCGCCTTCAACGCCTTCCGGACGTCCGTGTACAATAATCTCAGCCTGACGCTCTTCCACGTTCGCTCCTGCTTTCCGCAGTTCGTTCAAATAATCGGTGATTCGGTCACATTCCTTGTAGCGCAGGTTCTCTACATTATAGAACCGTGAGGTGCCTTCCGCAAACACAGCTGCGGCTACCATAGCCAAAACGGCGTCCGTCGCGGCATCCCCGTCGAATTCGATTGCTTTCAGTCTGCCATTGCCCTGAACATGAACCACATTGTTCTCATGTGTGAGTGGTACTTCCATCATGCGCAGCACGTCAACGATAGCACGTTCACCTTGTTTGCTCTGCTCCATCAAGCGCAAAATCTTCACATCAGACTGTGTAACCGCTGCTGCAGCAAGAACCGCTGCTGAGCCCGGGTAGTCTCCTTGAACCGTGTAGGTCGTTGGCTGGTAAGCCTGTCCACCTGGTACACGGAAAGACATGTAATCATCACTTGCATGGATAACGATGCCTGCCTGCTCCAACACTTCCAGGGTCTGTCCAATCACGACCTTGGACTTCAGGTCATTCAGCACTTCAATGGTGCTGTCTTCTGCAAGCAAAGGCGTAACAAACAACAATGCGCTCAGATATTGGGAACTAACGGAGCCGGATACTCGAATGTGCCCACCCTTGGCATTGCCGCCTTTGATCGTAATCGGCAAGCGCCCTTGTTCGTGCTGTACTTCTACACCCAGTTGACCCAGTGCATCAATCAGGTCATCATGCGGGCGTTTACCGAGCGAATCCGGATACGTATTCACAAAGGTAACTTCAGGACAGAGCGCCGTAACGCCCATCAGGAAACGAAGTACAGCACCCGCATTCCCTACATTCAATTCACGCACATCACGGGGATGACTGCCGAAGCCCTGAATCACAATCTTGCTGTCGTCTTCTTCAAGCACTGCCCCAAGATCGCGAATACATCTGCGCATAGCGTCACTGTCTTCACTGTGTGCGGGGAAATGAATGGTACTTGTGCCTTCTGCCAACGCAGCAGCCAGCAAATAGCGGGTAGTATAGTTTTTGGAGGACAGAGCTCCAATTTCCCCGTTCAGAGTAGGGGTTGGTTTAACAATAACGTCCATGGATGAAATTCTCCTTCATTGATTATATTGTCGCCAAATTGACATTCCGTACATCGCTTGGGTATCATTATAGGCGTTAAGTCCATACAGAAAAGAGGACCTGAATATGACACAAATAGCTGAAATTGAAACGTCTGAGCTGCGTCGCCGTTTACAGGCGGGAGAGAAGCTGCAGATGATAGACGTCCGCGAGGACGATGAAGTCGCGCAAGGCATGATCGAAGGAGCCAAGCATATCCCGCTTGGACAAATTCCGGACCGACTGTCTGAGATTGATAAGTCAGGCGAGATTATCATCATCTGTCGTAGCGGTTACCGCAGTGAACGTGCCTGTGAATATCTGCAACAACTCGGATATGAAGGCTGTACGAACATGGTCGGCGGCATGCTTCAATGGCAACAGGAAGACTAGAAAGAATCGGAGCTAAGACACTATAAATTCGTGATCTAGCCCACTCCTGCAAACGGGCCAATATGGCCCGTTTTCTTATATCCGCCGCCCTCTATCAAGCAACAAACTTCGACGATCACAAGCTTAGACGCGGTAATGTGCTAAAATTAAACGAGTCACTTCACCAGCGGATAACTCGGTTGTATCCACCGTATAATGCGCGAACCGATATGCATCTTTTCGTTCTTCCATAATCGTCTGAATGCGTTCCTCTGCATTGCCTGCGAGAAGCGGGCGATTGTCACAACCGCTAACACGCTCTACAATCACTGCCGGATCAGCAGTCAGGGCAACAACCCAACCATTCTTCGACATTACGTCACAATTATCCGAACGCAGCACTACACCACCGCCGGTCGCTATCACCTGTGACTTTTTCTCCAGTACCGAGCACAACATGCGACTCTCAGCATCACGGAAATACGTCTCGCCCTTGCCAGTGAACAGTTCTGGAATCGTACAGCCTTCCTCTTTCTCCACCGCGGCGTCCACATCAATCAATCGGTAACCAAGCTCGCGTGCAAGCATGTCAGCGACGGTTGATTTGCCGGTTCCCATCATGCCGATGAGAATAATATTGTTAGACTTGCTCAAGGTGTACACTCCTTTAATCCAAGCAATTCGTGAGCACTTTTGTCCTATCATAACACAGCCCTGCGGACTGGGAAAGACCATCGCCTTACGACTTCATTTCGAACATCCATGAATAACTTCCAAGGCAGATCAAGTAGCTTCCGCATCTTAAGGACGCAGATCATACTGAAGTACTTTCACAAATAACACGGCTGTATAAAACGAAAAGAGACCTGGCATTAACCGGCAATAACCGGAACGCCAAGCCTCTTTCGAGTCTCTCAACGGGCCAAAGCTCCTGCGTAAGGGCGCTTTACCAATCTCATCGACTCATATATGTGGTACTACTCATCCAATTGTGGTGGAAGCTGCCTTCTTTGTCCACACGTTTGAACGTGTGAGCACCGAAGTAGTCACGTTGCGCTTGCAGCAAGTTTGCTGGCAGACGCTCTGTACGATAGCTGTCGTAGTAAGACAATGCGCTGGAGAATCCAGGTACTGGAATACCTTGTTTTACAGCAGCCGCTATAACTTCACGCCATGCGCCTTGATAAGATTCAACGATGTTTTGGAAGTAAGGATCAAGCAGCAGGTTTTTGAGTTCTGCATCTTGGTCATATGCTTCTTTGATGTTTTGCAAGAACTGCGAACGGATGATGCAACCACCACGGAAGATCATGGCAATGTTGCCGTATTTCAGATCCCAGCCGTACTCATCGGAAGCTGCACGCATTTGTGCAAATCCTTGTGCGTAGGATACGATTTTACTTGCAAACAGCGCTTTACGCACGTTCTCGATGAATGCCTTTTTGTCGCCAGAGAATGCTTCCGTCGCTGGTCCACTCAGGATTTTGCTAGCTGCTACACGCTCGTCCTTCATCGCAGACAAGAACCGGGAGAATACGGATTCTGTAATCATGGACAATGGTACGCCGAGATCCAGCGCGCTTTGGCTTGTCCATTTACCTGTTCCTTTTTGTCCAGCAGCGTCCAGAATAACGTCAACCATTGGTTTTCCAGTTTCAGGATCGTATTTGGAGAAGATATCTGCTGTGATTTCGATCAGGTAACTATCCAGCTCCCCTTGGTTCCATTCCGTAAAGATTGCATGAAGCTCTTCAACGGAAACATTCAATACGGATTTGAGCAAGTGGTACGCTTCACCAATCAATTGCATGTCTCCGTACTCGATACCGTTATGCACCATTTTCACATAGTGTCCGGCACCGTCAGGTCCAATATATGTACAACACGGATCGTCACCGACTTTGGCCGAGATCGCCGTCAGGATCGGTTCAACCAGTTTATAAGCACTTTCCTGTCCACCCGGCATAATGGAAGGGCCTTTCAATGCGCCTTCTTCACCACCGGATACACCTGTACCGATGAATCGAATGCCTTTGTCTTCCAACTCTTTGCTGCGACGTTGCGTGTCAGGGAAGTATGCGTTCCCTCCATCAATGATGATGTCGCCCTCATCCAGGTGAGGAAGCAGTTGTTCAATGGTTGCGTCGGTCGCTTTGCCGGCTTGTACCATGATCAAAATTTTGCGCGGGGATTCCAGGGATGCTACGAACTCTTCAATGGAGAATGAGCCTGTCAGGTTTTTACCTTCAGCTTCTTTCAGAAGATCATTGGTTTTCTCCGGGGAACGGTTATATACCGATACCGAGAAACCTCTGCTTTCAATGTTAAGGGCCAAATTTTTGCCCATGACAGCCAGGCCAATTACGCCGATTTGTTGTTTTGTCATCTGGTCCTCCATCCTTTGCTCCAATTAATTTTATTGAAATAAATTCTCAACAATACTCCCATTTTAACGGTTTTATGTATAGAAGTGAACCCCGTGGCACAGTTACGCAACGAGAAAACACCCCAATCTGCTGAGGTGTTCATCGTATTTTCATAAATACGGCCTTGTCTTGATCAGCCTTCCAGCATTAACAAATGTCCAGACAGCTGTTTTAAGACTTCACGACAAGCATTTGCTTTTTCGATATTATCCATCTGCATGGCCGTGTACAGGCGCTCCAGCTCATCGTCCACTTCCATGCGCAACAACATCAGTCGCTCCTCGCCTTCGCGGGAGAGGAACATTTCTTCCATCTCTTCCGCCGTTGGCGCAGGTTCCTTTTGAAAAATGACACGCTGTTTGAACCCGGACACTTCAACGAGACGAATGACTTCACCGAACAAAATGTTCTCCACAGTCATCTGCTGATCCTTGAACCTCTTCACAACCGCATGCCCACGTGTATCTCCAATCAGCTTCTCCAACCACTCTGCAAGCTTGGCGTCCTTGATAATATAATCGCCTGTCATCTTATAGTTCCCACTGCGTGTCTGTTGAAAACGGAGCTTTACCAGCTTGCGGCCGGTACGGACAGACAGGATAAAAAAGGATTCGTCCTCGCTCCAATATAGTGAATACCCCTCACGAATAAGGTCTTTGATCAAATTTTGGATATGCCGACGGTTGAACCGCAGCTCCAGATTGCAATATTCAACTTCATAACTCTTATTCACGGCACTCCCTCCATCTGTACCGGATTTGCTCCGGCCCTCGTCTTCAATCGCTTCTACTCAATCGGCTTACCCTATTTTATACTTCATTTTATGTAAGGGTACTTGGTTATTTGACTATTTTTCACCGAAAGGACCTTTGGATTGCAGCTTTCCGCAGGCGCACAGGGGCGAGCCCCCGATTTTCATGATATAATGGACGCGAAATGGAGGTATGCAGATGACTTTCTCGGATTGGCACACTACATAAGGACATGAAGGATGAGGATTATGAAACAATCATGACCAAGCTGAAGACAGTGAAAAAAGCCGAGGTGATGTGCGGACTGCGTATTGATCGGGATGATCCGCTTGCCGCGGATGGGGACAAGTTCCTGGAAACGGCCCGTTCAACGTTCCAAACCTTGCTGCCGCTTTATAAAATGTCTTTGTCTTAAGCTAAGCAGCTATATATGTGCAAAGGATATTTGCACTGAATGACGTGGCGGGAACAACAACCGCCAAGTCAAAAGGGAGTTCCAGTAACCACGACGGTTGACGGAGCTCCCTTTTCTTTTTCTTATTTGGCTGGAGCGGTACGAAACGGATTTCGGGATAATACAAAGTGCACTACGGCAAGTCCTGCCATGACAATGGCACTCCCGATGAATGGAGCCGGATGGCTAACATGGTCCCACAGCAGCCCGGATACGATGGGGCCTACAACCATGCCTGATCCCTGCAATGTAAGGAAGAATCCCCAGATCGCTCCCCGCTCCCCTTTGGGAATCAGCGTAGCTACAAAAGCATTCCAGGCTGGCAAAATCATGGCATAACTGATCCCCACCAGCATGACAACGCCAAACACCACCGGAATAGACGTTATGGAGGAAAACGCGAACAGACTCGCGGCCGCCATCAAAAAACCAACGTTCAGGAACGGTTTCGTGCCGAACCTGTCTACCATTTTACCTACAGGCAGCAAGGCAATAACCGTTATTCCACCACCCGCAATCAGCAACAAACTGTATAGGTTCGGTGAAATCTGCAGGTCTGTGCGTGTATATAGCGTAATTACAGGACTGAGCAGCCCGATGACAAACGACTGCATAAATAAGGCAGGATACACGAGCGGATTGACATTAAGCGTACTGCGCACTCGTTGCAATGTGCCCTTTACACTCTTTTGCAGCCGGATGAACGGCGTGAGCAGATTCGGTTTGGCTGGATATTTCACATTTCCATTCTTCGCCGCTTGCTCGGCATGCTCTCCTTCGACAATGACACGTCCGGGCAGAATCATCGCTACCAGGATAACCAGTATGGCACACCCCATCAGCACGAGGAATATGGTTCGATAATCATGATGTGTACGCTCCAGCAACCAGTTCATGCCTACTGGTCCAAGCCCGGTTCCGCCCAGAGCAGCCATCTCCAGTGCACCCATCGCTGTACCATTCTTGTTCTGCGGGCCTGACATCGCAGTTACCCCTGTCATGGCGCAAGGCCAAAGCGGTGACGTACCAATGCCAAGGATCAGACAGGCCATGGCCAGTCCAAAGGCACTTTTAAGAAAAAGGATCATAATTACAGCGATTAAGGTACAGATTAGTGCTGTGACCATCGTTGCACGGAATCCGATCCGTTCTGCTGCCCAGCCGGAAGGTGCCCGGAACAGATTATCTCCCAGATATTGAAGAGCAAACGCCACACCGATGACACCAGCGGATAGTCCCAGAATATTGTCCATATACACGGGCAGAACAGCTACCAACAGGGCCCCTTTGATAATTTCAATTAGAAAAAGTGTCAGCCACATCGCGATAAAAAATGGTGATCGCAAAATTTTGGCTGGTTTCGTATCGGTTTGCATTCTTTTTCCCCTTTCGGCGTTCATTTGCCTATCCCCTATCCATAGTGTAACCCTGGGGAATGTGACCAAATCTCGGCAATTTAAAAAATTGTCGATTATACTGCTTGCATTCGGTTCTTAATTTGCTATACTCAACTTTGTTTACCAATTTTATTAGGAAGGGTTGTGACAGCACTGATGAATCACCACCGTACGCCGCTGTTTACCGCTTTAAAAAATCATGCGGCACTCAATCCGGTACAGTTTCATATTCCGGGCCATAAAAAAGGATTGGGAGCGGATACTGAATTCCGTGAATTTATTGGCGATAATGCCTTCTCCATAGATTTGATTAACATCGCACCGCTGGATGACTTGCATCAGCCAACCGGTGTCATTCAGGAAGCACAGATCCTGGCAGCAGATGCCTTCGGAGCCGATTATACCTATTTTAGTGTACAAGGCACAAGCAGTGCCATCATGACCATGATTCTGTCTGTATGCTCACCGGGTGACAAAATTATTGTGCCCCGTAATGTGCATAAATCGGTTCTGTCCGCCATTATTTTCTCAGGCGCGAAGCCCGTATTTGTCTCTCCTTCCCAAGATGCCAATCTGGGCATTGACCATGGAGTGACCACACAGTCTATCCGCCGCGCACTTGAACGTCATCCGGATGCCAAGGCATTGCTGGTGATTAACCCGACCTATTACGGTGTGGTAACCGATCTGAAAGAGATTGTCGAACTGGCACACAGCTATCAAGTCCCTGTGCTTGTGGATGAAGCACATGGCGTACTCATTCATTTCCATGAGGATCTGCCGTTGTCAGCGATGGCAGCAGGTGCCGATATGGCTGCAACCAGTGTTCACAAGCTTGGTGGCTCCATGACGCAGAGCTCTGTACTCAACCTGAACACGAAGAACGGGTTCGTGAATCCACAGCGTGTACAGACGATCCTGAGCCTTCTCACTTCAACATCAACTTCATATATTTTGCTCGCTTCACTCGACACATCCAGACGTAATCTGGCCCTCAACGGTCGTGAAATTGCTCAAAAGGCGATTGAATTGGCTGATTTCGCCAGACGTTCGATTAACGATATGGACGGACTATATTGCTTCGGCAAAGAGCTGCTGGGTACAGAAGCTACCTTCAATTATGATCCCACCAAAGTAACGATCCATGTCCGCCATCTGGGCATCACAGGATATGAGACAGAGAACTGGCTGCGCGAACATTACAACATCGAGGTCGAACTTAGTGATATGTACAATATTCTGTGTCTCATCACCCCAGGAGATACGGATGACAGCGTGGATATCTTGCTGAACGCTTTGCAGGATCTCTCCCGTACCTATTATCAAGTGAACCCGGCGCATGAACTGGTGGTTAAAGTTCCGGATATTCCACAGTTGATGCTGACTCCACGGGATGCATTCTATGGTGATACCGAAGTGATTCCATTCAAGGAATCCGCAGGACGTATTATTTCGGAATTCATCTATGTCTATCCGCCAGGAATTCCAATCCTGTTACCGGGTGAGGTTATTACCCAAGAGAACATCGATTATATCATCGACCATGTCGAAGTTGGATTACCTGTCAAAGGGCCCGAAGATCGCAGCGTAACCAACGTTAAAGTGATCGTGGAAGCCGATGCCATTTTCTAAAACAACTCCATTACCCTGTGAATGGAATGAACTTGAAGGACCAAGCCTTAAGCTTGGTCCTTTTTTATTTTATGAGACAAGCAAGTTTGCATTTTTCCGTCTATTTTTCTGACCATACGGGCTTGATAATGCTCGAATACCTCTTGAAAACAAACAAAAGGCCCCTTGAAATCAAGGAGCCTTCATGCTATGTTCCAAAAGATTGACTATTCTTGTGATGCAACGAGTTCGTTGTAAGCCGCTTCAACGCGGTTCCACTCTTCTTCGTCTTCAATATTGTAGAGCACCATTTCCTCGTCTTCTTCTTCCATACGCAGGATGATGCCGTCAGCTTCAGGATTGTTACGTTCCAGCAGGAGCGCATAAACATGCTTCTCCACGTCAAACGTCTCCACCAAAACCATTTCCACGTCCTGGCCGTTCTCGTCTGTTAATGTGAGAAGGACTTCTTCATGCTCGTGGTCGTGGTCGTGGTCTTGCCCGCATCCGCAGCCATCGCCGTGTTCATGTGTGTGATCGCTCATTGAAATACCTCGCTTTTTAAATAGAAATTGTGTAACCTTGCATATCGTAACATGTTCATTGAGCCAGGTCAATTTAAAAGGGCAGCGTTACTTTCGCTTCAATCGTTCAGCGCTGTAATGATTTTCTCCGCTACCAGGACGTAGTTACTGTTTGCATTTTCTTTAATATGAAAACCGACTTGGTACTTGCCAGCACGACTGAAATCATACGTAAAATCATATGTGCGGAACCAGAAATTATCCTTCTGCGTTGTAAGCTCCTGTGACTGGATATCCTTCACCTGACCGCTTGGATTGGTGATGGTTACTTTCACGGCAGCTACATCTGCTGTTAAACTGTCCACTTGTGAAAATACATTGAATTTCAGTTTACCCACGTTAACGTTACCAAATACAGTGTCTCCCTTGAAGAGAAAAATATGTACATTCGGTTTAATCACCGTTACTCTCTTGTTACTGCTATCCCATTTGACGACGCCTCCGGCTTCCCTTACAGGTACATAGGTCGTTCCATCAATGAGGTAACCTCCGTCAGCTGCTTCCTTGCCGTTAATGAGAACTCGAATCTTCTCGTTCACCGAATCCGCAAACAATAAAGACCCGCCGAGCAAGGAGAATACCGTGACACACAGCAATATTCGTTTCCATTTCATCCCGTCAATATTCCCTCCCCTGCTGCTAGCTGTTGTACATTTATACTGCAGATTCATCCACAAAGTTGCGCTGTTTTTCATCATTTTTCATTTTTTATCCAACATTTTTTCCACCCATTGGAATACGCAAAAAGAGGCAATCCTCATTAAAGGATGCCCCTATCCTATTATTGTTATATATACGGGATTACATGAAGAGTTACGAAGAAGTATGGCGGGTCAGTATACAGGGAACACCTTTACCTACAGCCCCTTCAATTCTCATCCGTGCAGCGTACTCCATTCCTCGTGTACATGGTGTTTTACATCTCTCGCATACATCCGAAGTGACCAACTTCATGGACACACGAATTTTGTCACTCTTCAGCGCGGGAGCTTTCTTTCCTTTTGCCTTTGCCATCCCGGATTCCCCATTTCCCCAAGTGCTTACTGATGTAATGCATCATATGGGGATTCGCCCGGTTGTGTGTCTATTTAGAAAACGTATTTAAATAATAAGAATATGACTAGAAGGATGCCTGCTAGAATGAGCCAATTACTAATTTCATACCAGATGCTCTTCCCTCCGGACAGGTATTTCTGTTCATTTTCCTGATGACGCTGACGGTGGGTATCAGTCTCAGAGCCATGGGGTGGTTTGCTAAAATCCATCATAAGTACATTCCCCTTTCAGCAGCTTTGTTTAATCCTTACACCATTATAACCCATATTAGAGGGAGAATTTGATTCTTCTGCAGAAAATACCAAAAAAAACCTCCGATTTCTCGGAGGTTTCTAATCAACTATACATAGTATCAATGTTTACGCCAGTTCCACGTTAACATTCACGTTCCCTTTGATTCCTTTGGAATATGGGCAGTAGTCATGGGCAAGTTTCACAAACTTCTGTGCTGTCTCCTCATCCAGACCGAGAATTTTAACTTCCAAATCTACTTGAAGCTTCACGCCATTATCCTCAGAGTCCGTCACCAACATTACGGTTGCAGCTACGGTACTTCTTTCAATTTCAACTTTGTGTTTCTTCAATTGGAACTCCAGCGCGGAGTTAAAACAAGCACTATACCCTGCTGCAAACAGCTGCTCCGGATTCGTAGCCGTCGTTACCTCGCCTCCAAGTTCAGGGGGGGCAGCGACATCCAACATAAACACGTTATCTGGAGATTGTACGATTCCTTGACGACCACCTGTATTAATTACTGTAGTTTCATATAATGTTTTCATGTGTAAGACTCCTTTTCGAATTTAATTTTATTGGTTAAACATGATTTCTTGTTTTTTGTTTTGCTAACAATTTGATTGTACACAATTTGATTGTGTTTGTAAATTATTATTTGAAACAAAAAAAAAAGAAGCCGCTTACATAGCGACTTCTAAATATACTTTTTATCGTTAGGACAGATCATACATATTTATACTCACGAACAGCTTTTATCGCTTTATTCTCTTCGTCATTCCAATCGTAAATCTCTCAAATCCGAGTTTTTCGTAGTAGGTTGCCAAACCTTCGGTGCACATCAATTGTGGAATCACCTTATTTTTCTCACAATGTTCAATGATTCGTGTTAACAACTCCTTACCGATTCCTCGGGATTGGTAGTCAGGCAGAATACCTACTCCACATATGATGCCTGTGATGACCCCATCGGATATTACGCGCCCCATACCGACCAAGCGCTGTTGGTCATACGCATATAATGCATACCAGCTCTGTCTGCACATACGCTCCAACTCATCAAGGGTTAGGTTCAGCGAGTTCCATCCCAAAGCTTCATATAAAGTTAGTAACTGCTCAACATTTTCAAGTGATTCTGCTGAATAATATATCGTGTTCATCGTCAAATGCCTCCCTAACCTGTCTAACCAATCAGTTACTCCAGATATCGACCTTCACCTGTGCACATTTGAAATACTTCGCCTCTGCCGGGCTTGTTGTCAATTTTAACAGACATTGCAGGTTTCCATGTTGGAACAGTCCACCGCTGAGATCAGCAGCAACACCGCCGTATTGGTCATCTGCACCAAGCCATACAGACGGTCTCTCGAACCCAGCTGAGAACTGTAATCCGGTACAGAGCAGCACAGTGAGATTTTTACGGTTCTGTGCCTCATCTCCTGCTACGCCATGTGTGGTGAAGAACACCATGTTTTGCTTGAAATCGGTGTACGTTCCGTCTGCTTTATAGGCACGAACCATACCATACTTCTGATTGACGTTCTGAAAAAAGGTGATTCCTGCTTTGCTATCCTTTGATTTAATGCCGACCTGAACCGAGATACCAATATTCCCGTTCAATTGTAGCGCTTCCAAGGTGAACGCAATAGCGGTTACTTTCGAGCTATCAATCAGATGCTTCATTTTCAACTCTGCGGATGCTCCTGCCGTTGCCGCTGTTGTGACTGTAATGGTTCCTCTATCAGGCAAAGGCTCAAACGTTGGTGTACCCACCACCTCAAGCCAGTCCGGTAACGTTCCGTGAAGGAAATCGGCCACAAGCTGTTTGTGGACCTTGCCGAAGGGGACGATCTGACCCGCTGCATCACGTATAACCATCTCTACACCCCCACCGAATAGGCTACACCGATATTATGATCGGTATTGTAATACACGTACACTACACCGTCCATAACAGACACCATCATGGATTGCATGTTCGTCGTTTCCCAGGTCAATGCCGGAAAATGTATATCTGAAGGTTTATCCAGCAGCTGTCGAAAGTCTGCGCTGATCCTGGCGATCGCAGGCCGGGCTACGGTCGCAGCCCCACCTGAAGCATAAGCTGACAACATGCCTAGCCACCACATGCTTCCTTTATACATAAATACACCAGCATTGGATCTCGAAATGTTCTCTGCCGCAGTTAAAGTGGCATCATTACCACCCAATAATGGTCTGGGATCAGCTAACCAGCAGCGCCCGTCATGAGAATGCCAGATACATTTACGGCCAAAGTCACCCCCGCCCATAACCGAGAAACCGATCCATTTGCCGCCATTTCTGAAGCATGAGAAGTATCCGGTATGCCCATCACCCGGAAAACCAGGAGGTTTATCCAAAATCAAACCTACTCTTGTCCAATTGATCATGTCCACAGATGTCGCAAGTGCGGTTGATTGATTAATCCCCAGCCCGTTTTGTTGATAATACATGAAGAATAATTGTTCAACATCGTTCCAGATTACAAATGGAGTTTCCGTCGAATTCCCAACCACAGTATCCAGATATACCTGTCCATGTTTCGTCCATGGTCCTGTCGGGCTGTTCGAGTAGGCTAGTCCAATTCCTCCGATATGATTATGATTAGTAGAATACGTGGCATAATAATCAGCCTTGGCATCGGGGATAAGCCCTTTTACCTTGATCGCCCGAAACCAATAGATCGATTGAAGTCCCGCCATTGCAGCGGTATACATAGGATTGTCCATTTTTTTATCAAATTGAGGCGTGTGCATCAGTCGGGATTCTGCATCGCAATAATCGTAAGGCGAAGTGACACTGTTGGCTGTGACATTAGCAGTCAGTTCTGCCTGGATATTTTTTTCAACCATTGACATGTTACACAACCTCCTTTACGTGCAGGGTGACAATGTCCAATGGAGAGAAGTATACTAATTCCAATGTGCCTTTTAGTAGATATGAGGAATCAACAACATTACCCTCATTCGCAGCTGGCCCCTGAATAACACGAATGATAGAGCGAATGCCTGTAATATATGAATACGCTTTCATTTTGTTGATTCCTTTACTTTCCTTACCGTTGTGATCAGTGACTGTCCCTTTCCATGGCATGCCCGGATAATGTTGATCCTTCATATTAATCCCTCCTATTGTTTTCTCACGATAAGTATATTCATGAAGTTGCCTTTCTGTTAAAGCATCATGCCCATTTTAAGGCCTAATATTCAAAGACTGGTTTGCGAAACAACATAAAATTTTATCCCTTTTAGACTTTTTGAGGTTATAGCTTTCCTTTAGAGGGGAGTGAGTTGTGCAACCATCGTTTTGCTTTTGTTAAACATGACTAAACAGGCTAACCAATAAGAATTGGCTAACCTGATTAGAGGAAGAAACTGCAATATAGATGTTCTCTTAAACAAGTCTTTTCGTGGTGTCACAAGAGATGCTTTCTTCACGTTTCTAAAGCCACTGACTTATTGCTCCGCAAACAATGAAGATATGGGATTCACTATTTTTTTATTGGATTTCTCCTTGCCTTGGTTATCCAATAGATAGTATTGGTAAAAATCGTTAGTGAATCCGATAGACTCCTGTATTTTCAGCTTAAAAGGTTCATATGCCGCATCACTCAGATGATCCTCATTCCAGAAATAGTGAAGCATCAATCGATTCTGGTTATAGGGATGTTTGATCACATATGCACCAGCAGCGAGAGGTTCATTCATAGTATTCTTCCAAGGAAAACCTGTCTGTTTCGCCCGATCGATCATGCTGGATTTTAAAGCCTGCACCAGACCGTTTGACTTCGCGTTGCCAATTACAATAAGGTTGCTGTTGCCGATCTCTTTTTTCATCTTTTGCTTCAGTTCCTTGCGATCCCGTATAACGTCGTATTTCACACCGCTCATATCAAGGAATCCGGTCAACTGATGAACCATATCTTCCTGCTGTTTAGCTGCAAGCTTGCTCACCTGATCGCTGAGCACAATAGTTAACTCCTCCCCCTGAAGGATTTTGTCCATCAATCGATTCATCACTTCATCAGGCAGATCAGGGATCATACCCATGACAGTCTGATACTGTAGTTGTAAGATGTCATGCACATAGGCCGCGGTCTCTTCTTGTGATAATTGATATTCCTGCTTTAAGACAAAGTTAGGCTGATATAGGGCCATCTGCATTTCTGAACGTACTTCTTTACCGAGCACATCTTCAATGGTATGAAGCAGCCCCTCTACCGTTGCATTTTGGTACACGTAGCGTTTGAAATATGTCTTCATCAACTCATCAAATTTCTCTTCACCGACGGAACGGTAAAGCTGATAGATCGCTTGTCTTCCCTTTTGGTAATAGACCAGACCGGCCAAATCTCCTGCCTCATCGTTTGTTGACGCAATGGTCATATCTACGGGCGTAGTATCAAACTGTATGGATCTGAAACCATTTAGCTTGTCTCCCTGTTTCTCGGCAAAATACACCATGGAGAAATCAGCAAATCCTTCATCCAGGAAGGATTCTGTCTCCGAATTATTACCGATCAATGCATGGAACCACTGATGTGCTATTTCATGAACAAATGTTGTATCTTTTTCTGGAACAACACCGCTTTGAATCTGTCCCATCTGAATTAGCCTTGCATACTCCACAGCGACGCCTTGTACATGCGTCTCGACGATTCGGAACTCGGGATAGGGATATTCCCCATATTTCTCACTATAAAAATCAATAACCTTGAATGCCGATTAATATACCGGTCAACCATCTCTTTCTTGGAAGGATCATCGTTGGAATAATAATATTCCACCGTCAGACCGTTACGGGTAACGCTCTCCACTTGAAGGTTTGGACTGGCAAAGAAAACAAATTCTCTTGTATTCTTCGCTACAGCAGAGACAACTTTACGTCCATATTCTGTACTTTCTCGAGTGGTGAGCATACCCGGCATGGCTACCTGATACTCATCAGGAATATTTAATTGAACATCGAAGTCCGATGAGGTGTAATAATCGCTCTCAAATGTTCGACTATAGGGTGCCTTGTTCCACTGATGCTTAACTTCGTCGTAGACAGACATCACCGGAAACCAGTGTGCACCATTAATCATATCCTTGTAGTAGGAAATTCGCTGCGATCCATATGGAATGTTCAGCTGGAATTCCAGCTGGAATACTACAGATTCGCCTGGTTGAACGGGCTCTTTCAACTGTACGCTCAACACTTGGTTTTCCTTGTGGAAATCCAGCGATTGGTCATTTATTGTTATGCCCTGAATATCCATCCCTCCAAGGAAATCTTCGGGTTTCTTATCTGGATTATTTGTGCTGATCATTTCATTGTCTTGTTGAAACATGGTCGCCTGTGTAGACTTCGTCAAGTTCGCATCAGCATAAGTATGGAGGACCAACTGCTGAAGTGTATCCTTGCTTGTGTTACGCTAAGTTATCCTTTCGTTACCCTGCAGGGTCATGTCTTTCTCATTGAGCCGAGCCTGGATCTCGTATTGAATCGGGGTCTGCTCTAGGGTATCTTTCTGTGTGTTATGTACAGCAGATTCTACAGTTCCAGATGTGGGCGCTGCCTGAGCCGCAGTATAATTCATGTTCCCAAGTGGACTCGTTGCCAGCAATAAGGCCAGTGTACTTGCGATCCCTACTCTGGCTATCTTTGATGTAAAGGGACTTGAATAATTCATAAGTTCTCTCCTCTTCGTATTCTATGTTGATCTCAGAACCAAGTATAGAAGACGAACCTTACGTTGAATTTATGTTCGATTTAAATTTTGTTTAATAAGAGGAGAGAATAATGAAACAATTGTAAATCGTATTCATGTATGTAAAAAAAGAAAGAAGCCTTACATCGTAAGGCTTCTCGTGTATGATCTGTAGTGGGCTCGAACCACTGACCTATTTTTCTCTAAACGTGAGTTCTTCGTTTCCTTACTCTCTCTGAATAGATGACCCGAGTAATTCTTTTATCCTACCCTTGATTTCAACCAATATTTTATCTTTACTGATATAGACCACCTCTAGCAATGTACTTAACATCATTTTCTTCTTTTCTGTAGAAGCTTTTCTAAATACATCCTTCCAAACTGGAAGGTAATCTTTTAGAGTCTCCATCTCTGATAACTCCATTTTTTTAAAAGCTAATAATTTCTCTATTCCTTTGATATCTTCCGAAGTTTTCTGAATTTCGTTATCTTTTTTCTCAATAAGACCATTGAGCATTTCTGGCTTGAAGGCGCTCTTCCCCATGATAGCTTTTGGAACTTCAGCGTTTAATGCCGCAAGCTCGTCATAGTGCCCTTCCAGTATACTTTGCAGTTTTTTAATTTTCTCCTCTTCTTCATTAGAAACATTCTGTTTTATTGATTCAATTTCTGATTGAAAATCTATGGTGCTAAGTTGACCTAAGTATATATCCACTCTCTCCAAGACTTGCCTCTCTACTTTCTTTGAAGAAAAGGTTGCCTGTCCGTTACAGTCAGTTTTCCCTTGCAATTTCCCACTACAACGATAACTTTTATTCTGATTGTATTTAATAATTTCTCCACTTGCTGCTTTGTATTTATTTACAAAAGTAGTCGATGTCAATCTAGAGTTACAACAACCACATCTGGCTATCCCAGTTAAAAGCAAACTCCCTTTAGTGCTCATCGGAATGGACGCTTCGCCTTTTTGGTAATTCTTGGGGTTCTTTTTCTCTCTTATTTCCTGTACAGTCTTCCATTCCTCTTCTGAAACTATTATTAATTCAGGGATCTGTTTTGAGAATATTTCGTCTCCCTTTTCTGTTCTGTATCTCATCACTCCTTTGTAAATTGGATTCTTAAGTATGACATTTACAGTTGGAGCCCCCCATTGCTTTGCTTTTCTTGTCGGGACATTTTCTTCATTTAGAAGTTTAGCTATTCTTAATTGTCCATATCCTTCTTCGAGAACTAATCGGAATATTTTATGTACGATCTTTGACTCTTCTTCGTGCTTGTCTAGTTTATGCAGTGCTTTCCCTTTTTTATTTAGATTACCTGAATCAACACTTTTATAACCGTAGGGGATACCCCCTCCCCTGAAAACACCATCTTCGACCATCTGCATATGTTTTTCGTTGACGCGGTCAGAGGTCTTTCTACTTTCATCGCTTGACTGCCAAAACCTTAAATAATTGACCATCCGATCTGTGTGTGCTTCAATTTTTTGTTGACCTTCTATTACAGACCACATTTCGACCCCTTTGTTTACAAACCATTCAAGAACAAAGGGAGATTCATCCTCTTTTCTCCCAAGCCTATCAAACATAAAGACTAACAATACATCGAACAAGCCATTTTCTGCGTCCTCTTTAGCCTGTTGGATCACGTCACGATTAGAAGCGGATACTTTGAAACCGGATACACCTTTTTCTGTATATTCTTTTACCAGTTTCCAACCATCCTTCTTTTCAATCATCCCTCTACATGATCGTTGTTGCATTGGTATATCATTTCCATCTAACTGCCCTTTTGTAGATACACGATACAGAGTTGCCACCCGTTTAATTTGCACCATTTTTCCACCACCATATCTTTTTCTGTGTTATTTTTTCCAGTATCCATTACTACTTTCACCATATAAACAACATCCAAATTGTACCATTTTCCCTGATTTTCCGCAACAAAACTACCTACACATAGTCATGCAGGTAGCCATAAAATTTATTATTATTTTTGGAATGAAAGAAACCGAGAGCAACTCTCTTGAGATATCTCAAAAGGAATTGCTTTCGGTTTTTTGAATAGGACGAGTGGGGATCGAACCCACGACCCTTACCCTGTCAAGATAATGCTCTCCCGCTGAGCTATCGCCCTGTAATAATTAAAATGTATCAATCACGATCATACTACTATATTCAGCTGAGCTAACAGATCATGATATATAATTGTTTCCCAATCAAGTAACAGTATCATATCAAGTAACCGTGTTCATTGTCAATAATTTATTTGGTTATAAATCACCTGAAATGGAGCACAATAAAGGAAAGATTACCATTTCTGCAACGAGGTGAATTCCCCATGAGAAACAAAACAAAACGCCGGGACCACGATAAATATATATTTACAAAATGCTTCCTCCCCTTTGTTGTGCTTATCGTTCTGATTACAACCGTTACCGGTTGCAGCTTAGAGAGAGATGAACATACGGTACAATTCCAACAATTACAACAGCCCAATGAAAATGGCGAATCTCTGCCTGTCTGGCTGGACGTATACTCCAAATCTGTGATTCAGGATGTATATTCTCCGGGAGGAAGCAGCGAAGTCTTGCCATGAAGAGTAAACAGAGGAATTACTCATCTTCATCCCACTTGCGTGAGTATGCTTTCTTGGTCACATAATACAACAGAGTAATCATTCCCGCCGACATGAGCAATGTAATTACCATGATGCCTGCCATGCCCATCACTAGCCCCTCCTCTCCCAATATGTCCCAGACTTAACTATACAGGAAAAGCATTTTTTTGTATAATTCAGTCTGATATGTCGCGCAAGAGCAGAAAGAAGGAATGGAATTGGCAGCTGAGATTAGTTATGTAACGACGAAAGAACAACTGGAGCAAGCCTTGGGGATTCGCCATCACGTTTTTGTGATTGAGCAACAGGTGCCTGCCGAGATTGAGATTGATCAATACGATGTCATCAGTCCGGATGTGCATCATGTATTATTAAGTACAGATGGACAGGCTGTGGCCACGGGACGTCTGATCTATTACAGTAAGGATACTGCCAAAATGCAGCGGATCGCGGTGCTTGAGTCTCATCGTTCATTCGGTTATGGACGTGTGCTTCTGCTCGCGATGGAGGAACGGGCACGTGAACTCGGCTTATCCTATTCCGTACTCGATGCTCAATGTCAGGCACAGAAATTCTATGAGAAACTAGGTTATGAAGTGATTTCGGAAGAACCATTTTATGATGCAGATATATTGCATGTTCGTATGAGAAAGAGTCTGTAAAACCTCGGCCTAGGCAGGTCTTATCACCACATGGTGCATACTTCCGAGGAATTCGGATAGGCTAATCAGGTAAACAGATTCCTATCTCGTCATATAAGGAGAGTGTGACATCATGGATCAAACGACACGCGAGAGTTTCACAGCAGTACAGAAAAACGGCGATGGTGACCTGACAGCTTTTCAGACTTCAGCAGGACGCGTGCTGGATTATCAACAGGCACTTGCAGAAGCACAAGCTGGGGCTATTGCCGGCGTGAATGTATTTAAAGGCAAGGATGGAGAAATGTACATTCGCGGCGATGCCGACGGCGACCCAACCAACAACCTGGACCAACTCCCCCATTTCTAAAATAGATACACACGTCGTACGTGTGACACAGTAAGCGCCGATCCGGTTATCCGGGTTGGCGTTTCTTATTTATACTAGTAGTCCGTAAAATATTTTACGGAGTCCCCGGAAGGCTGGCTTTTGCGAATCGGCTGTTGTGCCTGTTCCCAAGCCTGCAAAATCTGTATCCCTTCGAGAGTGGAATGGTTATTCCAAGCGATATGCCCCGTACGTTCAAGCTCCAGCAATGACTCATGAATGAATGCTTTGCTTCGTCCGGTCTTGTTCTCCAGTTCATCCATACGTGGTAGTCGGCGCCGTTGTCCTGCATAGTTCACCATAATTCGCAAAATTTTGCGTTCAAAGTCGTTCAGCATACTTTACCTCCCCATTCATATCCGTAACAGGACGCCATGCCAGAATACCTTGTTCCAAGAATGTTCGGGGCGAGCCTTCTTTTCCTGCTGAGGCCCTAATCATCCCGCCACGTACACTATTTATGCGAATCTGTCGCTGCGTAATCTGTCCAGCACGATCCATGTAGACAAGCTCCACCATCTGGCCAATATATTTTCCTAGCATGATCATCCCTCCGATAAGAACGTTTGTTTGTATTTCTTATTATATGCGAACATAAGTTCTTTATTCAATAGTAAAAAAAGGTTTTTATACATAAATAAAAGACCAGACTGTCACCTTAGAGATTAAGGCAGTCTGGTCCTACTAATGGTATAGCTAATGTAAAAACATGACTTATTGTCACCAAGTCCTGTGCCGAATCAATGTCGATCCGATTCCGAAAATTGTACTTTTTTCAATTGCTGCGTGGACGGATTAAAGTCAACATTGACATAGACTGCGAATTGCTTACCATCCTTAGCACGAACCCACAACTTAAACTGTTCTCGTGATTCATCTGCTGTGAGAGATGTCCGACCGATATGCTTGTAGTCCAATATATCCACATTGTACTTGGTTTGTGTTTCTTTGACCGCAATAATTCCCCATTTCGCATAATCCGGGATGGCGGCACCTGTTCCTGACGTGATTCCGGCTAAACTCAGGACTACCGCCATGACGGTAACGATGAGCATTCTCATTTCACTCACTCCTTGGGACAATATGTTTCTGTTATATTGCCCGTATGAGTTTTATTTTACCCGAATAAACGAAAGATCCAGGCCAGTGGCCTTAAGGAAAAGGGAACTACATGCACAAGTCGGTCAAACGAATCAGGAGGCCCAGTCTGGAAGCTAATACCCCAGTCACCTGAAAATAAGTGTTGTTATGTCTGTCTCTCCTCAGGACGTTCCAACCCGTATTTTTTCTCAAGTAACTTCCTCGTTTGTTCGTCCACCTGAGCCTCGTTCGTAGCGACATATGCCGTGATAGTCCCGCTGCTTATGTACATCAGAATCATTAGAAACATCAAAATCCGCGCTATTTTTGGACGAGATGAGGCATGTGATATGCAATACTTAAGTCCCATTTGGTTGATTTTATGTTTAAAAAAGGTAATAGCCGTGTAATGAGCCATGACAGAGTGACTTCACGATCTGAATCCCCACAAGATCTGTAACACCACATTCGAGGAGGTTATCCCTATATGTTCAAACGCTTGGATGAAATCCTGATTGAGATTCCTAATGTCGAAAAGCCAGATCCGAATGCAGCAGCAGCCATACAAGAATTGCTCGGTGGCAAATTCGGAGAAATGTCAACGTTGAACAACTACCTCTATCAATCGTTTAATTTTCGCTCCAAAGAAAAGTTGAAGCCCTTCTATGACCTCGTCATGAGTATTACAGCCGAAGAATTAGGTCATGTTGAGCTGGTGTCTCATGGTATTAACAAATGCCTTAGAGGATCAACCGAATACAAAGAACCCGACAATACCCCCCTCGGTTCCGTGAAGGATGCTCGTCTGTCCTATCACTTCCTGGCAGGAGCACAAGGAGCAATGCCTTTCGACTCCATGGGTAATCCGTGGACCGGTGCGAATGTCTTCAATAGCGGTAATCTGGTCGAGGATCTGCTGCATAACTTCTTCCTCGAATGTGGTGCACGTACGCATAAAATGAAAGTATATGAAATGACAGATCACCCGGCAGCCCGCGAAGTCGTCGGTTTTCTGCTTGTACGTGGCGGAGTGCACGTGGTTGCCTATGCAAAAGCAATCGAAATTGCAACCGGCGTAAATGTGACCAAACTGATTCCGATTCCTTCACTGGATAATAAGGCTTTCAATGAAGCTCGTAAATATGAGGAAAAAGGGGTACACACCAAGCTGTATACCTATAGTGATAAAGACTTTAATGCCATCGATCAGATCTGGAAAGGAACGCACCCCGAAGATGGACAACCTTTGGAGGTTATCCAAGGCATACCTCAGGGATTCCCGATTCCGGAAGCTCCGGCAGTGGAGGAAGAATTCGCACCAGGCATCTCTCAGGAAGACTTCAAGGAAATTGCTCGCCGTCTGAAGATGGCGGGGAATATTGCGGATTAAGGAACAATTTGTTTAACAGGTTCTTTACCTATATATAGATTTTTTAACTCTATGTTTAAGTAAAGCCCTCCAACCCTGCTGCTGAATGCAGAGAGGGTTGGAGGGCTTTGTTATACTAAATTTATGATACAATTTTATGGTGCAAAATGAGTATGTTGTATGCACGTCATTTCCTGAGAATTTAGCTGTAAAAGTAAACCGGATCTCTGTTCACATCGTTAAACTTAGTTAAACTCCAACACCGATTCCTCCCGCTGACTCATGACTTCAATTAGCATGTTGGCACCCAGACGAAAACCTTGTGCAAACGCTGCTTCCGTATGCATGCCCTCACATCTGCCACACAAGTCAAATAACTGTTCAAGCTCAAGAAATTCATTCTCGCTCAAACGATTCTTCCATTGCTCTGTCAGAGCTGCAATCTGCCGCCCTAACGCTTGGTATTCAGGATGTGTCGGCATCATCATCTCATCCGGTCGAAGTCGTCCATTATATAATGCTTCTAATATCGAATTCATGTGCATCCTCCTGTATATCAATTCGCACCTCACTTGAATGAACGTTCTACACATGGTAGGATATTTATGCAGTCGCTCATTCAAGTGATTGCGGTATAGGAAGCAGCGTGTTCTTCGTGGGACTAGCGCTGCTTCCTTTTTATTTTTGGAGCTCGTCGTAAATCTTCTCAATCCCTTTGCGAACGATGTCTGATCGATTCGTATTCAGCTTCTCAGCCGAAATATCGAGCTTGTTCATAATTTCCTCATCAACACGTATTTCAATCGTTCTGCTTTTGGGTTTGTCAGATTTAGGCCGCCCCATCTTTTTGGCGGACATTGCTTCACCTCTTTTTTTGTCCTGACAATAATATATTATTGTCAGGACAAAAAGTCAACTTATTTGTAAAACATACGTTCGTTTTTGTCACAACAGATTCATAGATAAATCTATAGTCAGTAATCCGTTTGAATGATAAAAAAACCTTGAACGGCTAGGCACTCAAGGTCGTTAGAATACTATTATGGAGTAACAATTTAAACTTCAGGAAATACGCAAACAAGTAGGAAAAAGAATTTGGTATTTTAGCATTGTTATCACTCCATATTCAATATTTTTAATTTCGAAAATGTTTTCACTCTTCCATTGGCTTTCCATATCTCACTAAGACATGCCAGAGTAATTTTAACTCTTGTAGAACTTCTTTGTAGGTTCCTCTATCGCTCCAATGGCTTGGGTTTCGTTTCAAGTCCATAGCTGCAGAACCAATGATATTTGCAGCAATCAAATCACTTTTTGCAATTCTCTTGGCTAGTGAAGGCATCGAAGGACCTCGAAAATCCATAGGAACGTCATTAACTAATAGTGTAAAGCCCATGTGCCAGTGGAGATCAATTGAATACTTTAAACATATCTGCTCTAAGATTCTTCCTGTATGGGTGCCTTTTAATGATGGGTCGGCAACAAGCATCTTTACATCTTTTTCAAGGGAAATGTCACCATGAACCTGCGCTTCGATATAATGGTCCAGATTTCGGTTTGGCTCTTGGTTTGATGGATTTTGGAATGGTTTCTCAAGATTGACGTGCATATGGTCAATTAACTTTTGAACCGTTAGATTTCTTTCACCAATGGCAAAATTACTATAGAATACATCCCTCATGAGAGCAGCCAAAATGAGGTCAAATTCCTCATACGTTCCCTTTTCCTCAGGTTCTTGATGAGAATCCAAATATGTATACGTGCAACGTTGAGAGACCTCAGTGGATAAAAGGAAATAACATGATCCAAAACGCGGAGCAGGTCCATCGGGATGTAACATGACATTGAGTGTCCCATACTTGGGACGTTCGCTATTGGTTGAGCCATTTATTTGGTACGCTCCGCCAAACATTTTATTCTCCCAAACGTCACGTTCACCGCCTGAAAATGCGGATACACTTCCATTCGATAAAAAAGTTTCAAATTGACTTTTATAAACTCCTTGCTCAAGTAGTGCTTCAGCCACGCTTTTCATATTCGGATCTAATCGATCTGGGTGAAAGTGTAACGCGATACTTGCATGAGATTTTAGTTTAGTGATAGCATCTTCAAATGTATTAAGCTCGATGTTGGACATACGAAGAATTTCCCTAATGGTTTGCTCCGCCTCATTTTTTCGGCTTCTTGCATAATTGGTTACATGCTCTTGAGCTAATTGCTGAGACCTTGATAATTCCATAAGCAGAAGATTCCTTTCCATTTTTATAAAATCATAATACATGATGGACAGTAAGGGAACTTACAGGCGGTTCAAAATTCATGATAGCTTGCAATGAATCTAATCCACATCATTTCTTTCAATTTGAATCATATTCATGTGCAACGCGCATTCCCCCACCATCATAAAGCTATGAACCCCTTATTCTCCGCCTTGTGTCTTAACCTTCTCCTCATCCTTCACGGTCACATGAACTATTTGCCCTTCATTCGCTGCATTCGCATCTCGCATCTGAATGGTCCATGTCCCTGTATCTGCATCAAACCGTGTGTCCTCTATGACGGGAATATGCATGTTCTCTGTATCAAGTGAATGCAGTCCGCTACGAATCGCATCCGCATCCGTCATGTGCGCACCATCCGGTGCCACTGGACAAGATACCGCTATCTTTTCTGCTCTGGCCTGCCCAGGATAGGGTTGATTTTCCGGGCCTCCATCCGTCCAGACTTCAACATAGGAGCCGATCTGCGGATCAGGCGCATTGGAGAACCATTTTGCCGGATAATACCGACTCTTTCCTCCATTGGAACTAAAATCCTCATATGCAGGATCAACAACAAGAATGGAATTGTCTTTGCGTTCAACCACATAACCAGTGAATCCATCTTCACTTGGTGCATTGGCTTGAGCCTGCACAGAGTTGCACTCGATATGTCCTGAACATCCAGTAAGGCATACGATTAGGATTGAGAGCAATATGAGGACTCGACGAAGATTGGACATATGTAAATCCCCCTTTAATAACCTCTTTCTAAATTTAACGTTCCATGTCATGTTATTGTTGCGAATATAGCCTTTAGTTCACCCTTAACTTCCTGACGGGCTCAGCACGATCAAACCAAATATTCATTTCTTTATATCCCTTTTGTACACATACCTTCCCCATACCACCAACGCCGCACACAACAAGATCACACAATAAGCCCATACAAAAAACATGGCAAGCCCCAACCCGATGTTAGCATCCAGACGCTTATCAAAGATCTCTGTGTATAGCGAAAAACCGAGTGGCACGGCGCCAACAATGAAAAGTCCAATGGACCATCCACCCCAGCGTCGGAAACCGGACCCCGCACGAGTACTAGAAAGTTTGCGAATCCCTTGAGTCAGAAGCCACCAAATCAGAATAAATAATAGACAGGTTATAAGAATCTTCAGCATATCGTTCAACTGCATATCGTGTACCTCCTACATCTTGCAAGATGATGAACATATCTTACACGTTAAGCGTTCTCTTTACTATATTACCCGTTTCCATATCCATGATCACAGGCAGATAAGAGCACAGTACCCCTGACCCACACTTGATCATGAAAAAAGAAAAAAACGCCACCGTCCTGACTCCTTCCAAGTCATGAACGATGGCGTTACTTCTCGTATTTACATTGTTATATCCACGTCGGATACGTTACGCGCCAAACTGTGCATAGTGAAGGCGGCTGTACACCCCACCTGCTGCGAGTAATTCTTCATGGCGCCCCTGCTCGGTAATACCTTGTTCAGCAACGACAATAATGCGGTCTGCATTTTTGATCGTAGCCAGCCTGTGGGCGATGACTAACGTCGTCCGGCCCTCGGACAGCTCAGCAAGGGATTGCTGAATCGCTGCTTCCGTTTCTGTATCCAGAGCAGATGTTGCTTCGTCCAAGATCAGAATCGGTGGGTTTTTCAGGAACATACGGGCAATGGACAAACGCTGTTTCTGTCCGCCGGACAGTTTCACACCACGTTCACCAATTAACGTATCTAGCCCTTCCGGCATCGATTGAATCAAGGGTTCCATCTGTGCACGTCTGGCGGCCATCCAGATTTCTTCTTCGGATGCATCCAGCTTGCCGTAGGCAATATTCTCCCGAATGGTTCCATCGAAGAGGAATACATCCTGTTGTACAATACCGATATGACTGCGTAAGGAGTCCAGCGTCATGCTCTGTATCTCCTGGCCATCGATCGTGATGCGACCTTCCAGCACATCATAGAACCTTGGCAGCAGACTGCACAACGTTGTTTTCCCTGCACCCGATGGACCGACAAGGGCCACCGTTTCACCTGCATGCACGTTTAGATCGATACCCTTGAGAACAGGCTCCTGATCCGAATAACCGAAGGTCACTTGTTCATAACGAATATCCCCACGCAAGTGTGATACCCTGACAGCTCCTGGACGATCCTCCACATCCGGTTCCATATCGAGAAGCTCCGTATACCGTTTGAAGCCTGCAATCCCTTTGGGATACGTCTCGATAACCGAGTTAATCTTCTGGATCGGTGTCAGGAACACATTGGACAACATAATAAATGCAATGAACTGACCGTAGGTCATACTGCCATTAATGACAAACCACGTTCCGCATACCAGGACAAAGAGGGATACCAGCTTCATCAGCATATAACTGACAGAGGAGTTCCAGGCCATGATTTTGTATGCGATTAGTTTGGTCTGACGGAAACGACCGTTGTTTACAGCGAATTGTGCTTTTTCATGCTCTTCATTAGCAAAAGCCTGAACAACACGAATACCTGTAATATTGTTCTCAACGCGAGCGTTGAAGTCCGCTATATCCCCGAACATTCGACTGAATGCCTTGGACATTTTACTGCCAAAGTAGAGCGACAGATAAATAATCAGCGGTACAATGATAAAAGTTAACACGGCCAGATTGCCATTAATGCTCATCATGATGCTGAATGCACCAATCAGTGTCATCACCGCGATAAAAACATCCTCTGGACCATGATGGGCAATCTCACCGATATCCATTAGATCGTTAGTCATACGGGACACGAGGTGTCCTGTTTTCGTATTATCGAAGAAACGGAACGATAACTTCTGCACATGATTAAACAGACTTTTACGCATATCCGTCTCAATGTTAATGCCCAGCTTGTGTCCCCAATAGGTAACCACGAAGTTCAGAAATGAATTCAATAAGTAGATGCCCAGCAATGCCAGACACGCCCATAGAATCCAATCCCAGCGGCCGCCTGGCAGCAGATCATCGACTACCCGGTTGACTGCCAGTGGAAAAACCAGCTCCAGCAGCGCGACCAGAATCGCACAGCTAAAGTCAAGAATAAAGAGCTTTTTGTAAGGCCTGTAATAGGCAAAGAAACGGCGAAGCATGGACTAATGTCCTCCTTATGCAACCACACCATGATGATTACGTTCTATTTCGTCTTGCTTAAGAGGTACAGGAAGTATGGCGCTCCAATAATGGCAACCAGGATACCCGCAGGTATCTCCGAAGGCTGTAGTATGACACGGCCCAGCGTATCTGCAACCAGCACGAGCAATGAACCGATCAGCGCAGATGCGGGTAACAGGAACTGATGTTTTGGACCCACCAGACGACGCGCCAAATGAGGTCCGATCAGACCGACAAAACCGATCCCCCCACTCACAGATACACATGAGCCCGCAAGCCCTACGGCAGCCGCAAGCAGAATCAACCGCTCACGCTCAACCGGAGTCCCGAGTCCACTTGCAGTCTGGTCACCCAGATTCAACACGTTCAGTACACGCGCCTTATACAGGACAAGCGGTACAAGAATGATCAGAAACGGCAGTAATGCGGTTACAAATTTCCAGTTCGAACCCCAGATGCTGCCAGCCATCCAGGTAGCTACGAATTGATACTTTTCCGGGCTAAGCCGCAATGTAAGCACGATCATGGCAGAGCTAATTCCCGCCGCTACCCCGATCCCCGTAAGCAACATACGAGTAGGCAGAATGCCCTCTCCTTTTTTGTAAGAGAGTACGTAGATCAGAAATGCAGCAAAACCCGAACCGATCAGTGCCAGAATTGGCAACAGAAATACCGGCGCTGCTGTCGTTGTCGGGAAGAAGGAAACGAAAAGCATGACAACCAGTCCAGCACCTGCATTAATCCCGAGGATACCCGGATCTGCCAGCGCATTACGAGATACCCCCTGCAAAATACAACCAGATAACGCGAGTCCGGCACCGACCATTACCGAAATCACAATACGCGGCAGACGGAATTCAAACAGGATTAACTCCTGTTTCGCCGTGCCTCCGCCAAACAGGGTACGCATCACCTCAAGCGGCGAAAGCTTGGTAAAACCTGTGTTCATACTCACCACAAAAGCCGTAATAATTAATAGGGCAAGCACAATGAGGACTATCGTACTCTTGGCTCTCTTTTTGCGCTCTGCTCCAACTATTGTTGAGGATTCCATCGTTACAGAGTCCTCCTTTCTTTCCGCGCCAGATAGAGGAAGAATGGTACCCCAATAAGGGCAACCAATGCGCCAATTGGCGTCTCGTAAGGCGGGTTAATCATACGTGCAGCCAGATCCGCAAATACAAGCAACAGACTGCCCATTACTGCGGAACATGGAATAATCCAACGATAATCTACCCCAACCAACTTTCGCGTAAGGTGGGGGATAATGAGTCCAACAAAACCAACCGCACCCACGACGGACACGGCCGTACCTGCGAGTATTAGTACAACAATCAGGCCCACGAGCTTAATCAGACCCGTACGTTGGCCTAAGCCAACAGCAATATCTTCTCCGAGGCTAAGCAAAGTAATGGAACGGGAGATGAGAAGACCTGCGATCAGTGCCGCGAGTACCCATGGGAACATAACCTCCAATTGAGACCACTTCGTTCCGGCTACACCGCCAGCTGTCCAGAAAGCCAGATCTTGTCCAATTCTGAAATACAATGCAATCCCTTCACTGAGTGCAGACAACATGGCTGATACAGCAGCACCTGCAAGGACAAGGCGTAGAGGAGTTAGACCCGATTTGGAAGCTGCACCAAAACCATACACCAACAGGACCCCAAGCCCAGCCCCAATGAAGGAATACATAATGATGTACATAAATGGCAAGCCCGGGAAAAAGGCAAAACAGATCGCAAGTGCAAATCCAGCACCCGCATTCAGCCCAAGCAGACCGGAATCGGCCAGCGGGTTACGGGTCATGCCTTGCATGATCGCACCAGCTACAGCGAAGCAGGCACCTACCATTGCTCCGCCAAGAATACGCGGTAACCGAATCTCCCATATGATCTGATGCGGAGTCAGTTCAGGATTAAAGTCGAAAATAGCCTTCCAGACTACACCAAGTTTAATATCAGCAGCACCAAAAGAAATGGATAAAGCCATACCCAGAGCGAGTAATAAAATTCCCCCTGTAAGAATAAGTGTGGCTGCCCACGGACGAGTATGTATCTTCGCTGTGGGGGATTCCGGATTATGATTTGCTGGTGAAGCTTTTGAACTCATACGCGTCCACCCTCGTTATGAGTAGAGCTGCTCAAACCTATGTACATAACAATCACCTCTCTATAAATACCGAACTTTAATGATATTGATTCTCATTACCATAGATCATTGTAAGTGAATCCACGGTCTCTGGCAATGGACAAATGGGACATGTTTATTGCATATATGAAGATTTGCACACAAATTTGCACGCAAAAAGGCTACGCGGAGCCAAAAAGCTCGAACGTAGCCTAGTCATTGCTTATGTAGACACATGTAAAACACAAACTTGATTATCGGGCATGTACCGAAATTAAGGATGCCAGAACATCCGGAACATCGGTAATGATTCCTTGTACACCCATGTCAATCATGGCCTGCATCTCCGCAGGATCATTCACCGTGAATGGATAGGTTACAACACCATGTGCCAGTGCTGCAGCAATATCTTCGTGTGTAACTGCCAGCTTGTAGGGATGAAGACCAGAAGCTTCAAGTTTGGCGGCATAGTCATAGGGACGATACAACTTTTCCATATATAGAAGCGCTGTACGAATCTCCGGGGCAAGACGCTTACATCTCACCAGTGAAGCATGGTTGAAACTGGACAGGACGACCTGTTGCTCCAGCTTCCAATCCCGGATTGCCTGTATAATCTTCTCTTCCATTCCCTTGTAACTCACAATACCATTTTTTAATTCCAGATTAAGCAGGGTGCCTTTCCCCTGTACCAGCTTGAATAGCTCCTCCAGAGAAGGAATACGTTCCCCGGCAAAATCGGCATGAAACCAGGAACCAGCATCCCGTGTGCGCAATTCATCATAGGTTGTATCCTTAACCCAACCTTCCACACCCGCAGTTCGGCTTAACGTCTCATCATGAATTAGCACCAATCTGCCATCACGCGTCATCTGTACATCGGTTTCAATACCTGTCGCTCCAAGTTCCAGACTTCGTTCAAAAGCACTCATCGTATTCTCAGGGCATACGGCAGATGCGCCGCGATGGGCAATAATCTCCATGTTCCTCATTCCAGCGCCTCCTGCGTTCAACATTAACTCTATGATCCTCACTATAAACACCGTTTGTTAGACCTGTATTAACAGAGCGTTTAATTACATGACTACTCCGCCAATGGAAGCTATATAGTTGAACATCCAACGGGCTGGGGATTCACTCATTTTTGCGAACTCAATCTGGAAATCGACATAACATAGTATGAACGATGGAAGCACTGCACTCCGTTATAAGGAGGTTGACTATTGAACTCCTCAAAGAAAAAATCGACACCTACACGCCCTCGCACATCCCAATTACAGTCGGCTTCCAGGCATTCCAGATCATCTGTCCATATCAAAAACAAATCCGGCAAGACGGCTAATCAGCGTTCGTTTAACTCCAGTTCACCCAACACACTGGATCAGCTGGCTATTGTTGCAGCTATACTTTCCTTAATTGCGGCCGCCATCGGGCTATATATCGCCTGGAAATCGTTAAGTAATCCGGATCAAACTGCTGTTGTGGTGTAAGCTGCTTGATAAGCAGCGATTAACTAAGGAGGCTCTCTCCTGCTTCTGACGATATTATTCAGGGGCAGGTTTTTGCTTTTTCATTCGCTTATACAGAAAACGTCAAAAAACCGTTCCCCTGAAACGCCAGCATATACCGGCGTCTCTTTGGAAAGGTCATTTTTTGTTCGGACGCTGCCCCTGCAACGCTATTCCCGTCTCGGAATATTGGCCGAATTAGAGAACGAATGTGCGAGAGATGATAACCAACAGAATGAACAACACCAGAATTGCGCCTGTCGATGTCCATGCTCCACCACTCAAGCCTCCGCCGTAACCGTAACCTGTGCCTTTGAATTCGCTCATGAGTGACACTCCCCTCTTCACTAAAGTACACTATAGACTATGTCCAATAGCGTGACTTGCTTGGGCAGATCGAAAATTCTCCTCAGAAGCGATTGGCTACAGCTCCCTATTTTTGTACACTCACTGTCAGTTCAGCTGTGACCACTTCTGGGTCAACTCTGCCGGAATATAGGACGACATCTGGTTGAGCAGTTCAGCTGGATCGGATTCCAGGCTCCACAGACTAAGATGTGACGTGTTGGAGAACCCTTCCTGTACGCTATGTTCTACCATCTTCATCAGCGGGCCATAATATCCGTTGACATTCAATAAGCCCACAGGCTTGCGATGAATGCCAATCTGTGCCCAACACAGTACCTCAAATAGTTCTTCAAATGTACCCATGCCTCCGGGAAGTGCAATGAATCCATCGGATAATTCCGCCATTGTAGCCTTCCGTTCATGCATGGTTCCCACTTCAATCAGCTGTGTAAGCCCTCCATGAACAACCTCACCCCGGAACAATTCGGTAGGCATGACACCGATCACTTCTCCACCTTGCTTAAGAGCTGCATCGGCAACTGCACCCATCAAGCCCATGCAAGAACCACCATAGACTAGTGCATATCCGCGATCGGCAATGTGTTTGCCCAGTTGAACAGCCTTCTCTGTATAATCGGGATGATTTCCCGGGTTAGAGCCTGCAAAAACACATATACGTTTCAATGAGTTTCACTCCTTCTCATGATCTATTTTAATAATATATAACATGAATGTTATGGGTATGTACAACAGGTTAACAGAACCAATGGACAAAAAAATACCCGGCCGTTTGCAGCCGGCCGGGCTCCCATTTCAATACATATCAATTTAGAAGGGGTTGTTACTACCTAATATACAGACCGAACATTAAATCCGTATGATCTTTGCATGAAATGAATATTAAATCTTCGTGGTACTAACGTATCCCACGGCGTGAACGAACGACAAACATATGCTTGTCTTTACGAAGCACCCGGCCATCTGCAAGTTCAACCTGATCCTCGTCATGACGCAGAATCGTCGTGGATAATGCTACAATTTTGGCCCGGCGCCAGATCATAACCTGTGATTTGAAATAGATGGCATTTTCGAACTGAATCGCCTTTTTCATCACATATCCAACCTTGTGCACTTCAGAACGTGCTTTCTTTAAAGGGAGACTCTCTTCAGGAAGAGGTCTGATCATTGCGATATTGTCAAACGATACCTTGATCCGTTTCGGTCCGATCCGTACACATTCCGCTTCTTCATCCCACTCGACCAGCGTTCCTTTCAATGGCTCCCGTATGCCTGTCGCACGATATACCGCTACTTTTCGTCCTATCCAATGTCGCAATGTTCTCACCTCCATCTGTCTAGTTTTCAGGTATCTTCCAATCGATCGGTTCAATACCTTTGGAGGTCAAGAAATCATTGGCTTTGGAAAAGGGACGACTGCCGAGGAATCCACGATGCGCAGCCAGCGGACTGGGGTGTGTAGATTCCAGTACCAGGTGCTTGTCCCTGTTAATAAAAGCACCTTTCTTCTGGGCATGACTGCCCCATAGCATAAATACCATTGGCTCTGAACGTTCATTCAGCGCACGAATTACAGCATCCGTAAATGTCTGCCACCCCAGTGCTTGATGCGAGTTAGGCTGACCTTCACGGACCGTCAGAACGGCATTTAATAGCAGGACTCCCTGCTGCGCCCAATGGACCAAAGATCCATGATTCGGAATCGGCAGGTCCAGATCGGCCTGAAGTTCCTTATATATATTTTTCAGAGAAGGCGGTACGCGAACTCCGGGTCTAACCGAAAAGCTTAATCCGTGGGCTTGACCCGCTCCGTGATAAGGGTCTTGACCAATAATTACAGCCTTAACCTGATGATACGGAGTCAGCTTCAATGCGGAGAACAGGTCTTCTTTGGGCGGAAAGACCGTCTGCGTTTTATACTCGGCAGCGAGTGTGTAACGAATCTTGTTGAAATATTCGGCTTCCGTTTCTTCCTGAAGCACCTTGTCCCAGTCGTTTCCAAACATATGTATAGACTCCTTTCCCCTGATGAATGCAGATTCGTGCTGCCCAACTACTACGAGGCTCTTCATTCTGAGAGCCGCATGTCATGCGACTCGTAGACTATCCACCATTTTAACATAACCGGGGACAGCAGGCCAGAATCGCGCATCAGGGGATGGGTGACTTTACACTTGAATGGGTACCTCTTCGACTTCTTTTACAAGCACACTGCTAATTCTCCGTAACCCTTCCTGAAGGACAGAAAGGGGACAAGCCAGATTCAACCGAATACAACCCTCTCCATTCGCTACAAACATATGACCATCTTCGAGCAACACACCCGCTTGCTCAGCGAAGAATAAAGATAGACTTACATGCTTGGGAGCATATGCCGAGATATCAATCCAGGCCAGATATGTGGCTTCCGGGATGTGAAAGACGGCCAGTGGCAGATGTTGCTTCACATACTGTTCTACGTAGACAAAATTGGCATCCAGGTAACATTTTAATTCTGTCAGCCATTCATCACCCGTTTCGTAAGCAGCCTGAGTGGCAGCGATGCTCAGCGGGTTTTTGAAACCATAATGGCGCGCCTGCCAGGTGTCTCGAAGTGCCTTATTCGGAATAATGACATTAGAGAACATCAGACCAGCCATGTTGAATGTTTTGCTCGGGGACATACATGTAATGATTCGATCCGTATCCGGGAACAGCTTAGCGAGTGGTGTATGTTTCTTGCCAGTCCGAAGCAGATCACAGTGGATTTCATCCGAGATGACCCATACGTTGTTACTCAGGCAGATCTCGCCCACACGTTGCAGCTCTTCCGTTGTCCAGACACGTCCAGACGGATTATGCGGGTTACAGAAAATACATACCCTTACCTTCTCATCCTTCGCCTTGGCTTCAAAATCCTCGAAATCAATCGAGTAACGCCCCTGTTCGTTGATCATATCCGAACACACCAGTTCAAGATCATTATGCTCCGCAGCTGACTTGAAAAAACCATAAGAAGGTGTCACGATCAGTACTTTCTCATCCGATTGACAGATATATTCCACCAGTTCATATAAAGCCGGAATGATTCCATTTGAGGTCTCCAAGTGCTCCTTGGGGAAGGACCAATCATAATACCTTCTCATCCAATTCGAGACAGCTTCATAGTATGCCGGATCGAACACTTGGGAGTAACCCATGATTCTACGATCCAGTCGCTGTTTGACTGCATCCAGAATCTCGGGAGGTGTGGCAAACTCCATATCCGCAATCCACATGCGAATGAATTCTTCGTCCTTGAATGGAAATGTCATATCTTCTGTCGCTTTAAAAATATATTGACGGAAACCATCCGTATTCATGGCATTCGTACCTGTACGATCTATAATCTCATCAAAGTTATATTTCATAGCTTCTGCTCCTCTGTCTGCTCTTCTTTTCCGTTGTCGGTTCATGTCGTTTGCCTCTATTATTCCATGACGCAGTAATTGCATCAAATGCAATAGAATCTATTCAGACGAAACAAATCAAGATTATTGTTTCTCCAAAATAGGTATTTCCGTGAAAAAGTGATATATTTCTCATATAGCATCATTTTTCTGAATGACTTTCATCTTTTTCACGTACTCTCAAGAAACATGGCATAAGGAGAACCGGTTATGAACAATATCAATCAGGAAGTCGGCAAGAAAATACGAAACTTTCGGAAGTGGCGGGGACTGACCATTCAACAGCTTGCGGATCAGATCTTCAAGAGCAAGGGCACACTATCCAAATATGAGAGCGGAGATATTTCACTCGATCTGGTCACGTTACATCATATTGCAGATGCGCTCAACATTCAGGTGGAGCAACTCTTGTACCAAGAGCCAAGGCATGCTTCTCCCCTGATGAATGCGGTCCCATCCAGCTTTTTCAAAAACTCCACCCGTTTCTATTCTTATTTCTATGATGGGCGTAACAACAGTCTCATTCGTTGTGTCATTGACATGATGGCTCAGTCGGATGCCAACCGTTATCGCACCGTGATGTATATGAATGTGAAGGACTTCGAGAACTACCAGGAGTGCGAGAATATGTATTGGGGCCACACCGAGCATTATGATACACTGACCACGCTGATTTTGAAGAATCAGGCCACGCCGCTGGAGAATCTATATATTAATATTTTGGCATCTTTTCAAGAGTCGGAGAAAAAGTGGGGACTGATGGCAGGTGTCTCCTTCCGACCTTTCATGCCTATTGCGCTCAAAATGCTATTCTCCAGAACTCCGCTGCCTGAGAATCAGGAGTTATATCATGAATTGAAAATCTCAAAGGAAGATCTGCGAACGTTGAAAATATACAATATGCTCGCGGTCACCTGAACAACGAGGCGGATCATTCATTTCATATGGGATGGGGATAGGCCCTTTTTATAGAAAAAAGGCACTTGATAAGCTGTTCATACCAGCTCATACAAGTGCCTTTCGCATTTGACGCCTATTGGATCGGGGATCTGTGGATCGGCGAGACTAAACGTTTAATTTTTAATTAAATCAAGCGTCTCGTCAAACATTTGCTTCTGTTCCTCAATCTTGTTCTCATTCCCAATCACGCAGCGCTGTTGCTGTTCAAGTATAGCGGATACGAGTCCGGCAAAACCGATAATGTCGCTTTCCTTGGTGCTTAATACTTCGTCACGTTCCTTCTGCAGGTCTGCTTCAGTCACATTGGACAGATAACACTCCAGAGAGAATGCTCCTTCGCCATAAGGCGTTCTCGGCGTATCGAGATCCTGAATTGCACCAATGATATAACGCGTCATTTCCCGCTCGTCTGCCCGGAAATCGTTCAGATATTGCGGCATTTCTTCATATACTTTGTACGTTTTATCCAGGTTCGGATCTCGGTACGATGCAACGTAACTGTCTCCATTGCGTCTAAAGCCTGACATGCAACCATAGGCTCCGCCTTTGGCACGGATATTGGTCCACAAGTAATCCAGAGACAGAATCCCCTGCAAAACCCGGAGTGAACCCGTGTATTGATATCCTTTGTCAATATAATTACCCGTTTGCACGACATACTGTACCTCAGATGGGGATCGGAATCCTTCCTTATGAGTAGCAGGTGTGAACGTAAACTCTTCCTTGGCAACCGCATGTGTGAACAGCTTCGCTTTCAGATCGGATACCTGTTGCTCCAGTCCCTCATATCCCTGCTCATCGGCAGTATAACTAACAAGCAAGTTTTCCGGTCTGAAAATATACCCTGTCAACTCTTGCAGGCTGGAAGATAACTCTTCTTTTCTTGTCTCAAAGTTCGCTTGAAGATCTTCAAGCCACTGGTAAAAGGCAATGCCACTCACAGCTTCTCTGAAATCCGCAACCGCTGAATGTTTGGACGAAGACCGGCCAATTCCCGCAGAATGTCCGCTATTGATCAGATTACGTTGCAGATTGCCTTTCATCTGGGAGATGATCTCGTACAATCGCTTCGAATTATCAAATCGGGATGTGAACACAATTTCTTTGATCATGTCAAAGGCAAATCCAAGCTTGTCATACAACACTTTCGCGTTGAACTCATAGGTCGCCTTGAATTCATTGTGCTTATGCGCGTTAGCATAAGATCCAATCCCGCTATGAATACCGCCTGAATGGATATGGATCTCATTGGACAGTTCATTGAACGAGTAGTTTTGAGTGTCCACGTAGCCCAATACATTTTTCAGCAATCCTGCATACGGCAGGAGATGACGTGGAACTTCTTTGATATCAAACAACAGTCTCAGATAACCAATTCCGTTCGTGTAGAGGTTATGATGCAGAATGGTTGTGCCATCGACCTCGTTCACCGTTTGATGCAACGTAGAGGCTTTTGGTTCGATATCTTCGATCGATAACGTCGGAATGACCTGCTGCTGCTCTTTGGTTGAAGGTGTATTCTGATATTCGGCGAGTGCTTCCGTTTTCTGAATCAACGTCTGAACTTCTTCCTTACTAAGACCGGCCTGAATAGTTTTCAGACGTTCTTTCAACGCTTCCTCCTTTCGTGAGTTCAGCCCCTTATCCGGGGTAAGCGCCACAAAGGAAGTGTGTGTGTTTTGCAATATATACTTCTCTATCAGTTGTTCGAAGTAACCTTCGTTCATTTTTGTCCGCAGTTCAGCAAATACGTCATTGGCTTCCAGATGTGTGAAAGGTGCTTCCTCATCGTACAACCAACTTTGCAGGGAAGAGAATCCGTAGATCAGGCCCTTCGGCATTCTGCCGTAGTCTGCTTCTCTATGATTGAACTCATATGAGTTAATCCCTGCAAGCAGTGCTTTAGGATCGAAGCCTTCTTTCACCACACGTTCAAGCACTTCTTTTACCGTTCCCAGGAAATCCTCTTTGCTCGCCAAGTTGCTCTTCTTCAGTCCAACCGTGAATACAGGCTGATACAGACTGTCATCATACGAACCGTAGACATCCTTGGCAATGCCCTTATCCAGCAATGCCTGCTTCAATACCGCTCCCGGAGCGTTCAGCAGTGCGTATAGCAGAATTTGAAACGAAATGTTCAGTTCCTTATCCAGACTTGTGCCGATCACCGCATTGTAGGTCAAGAAGCTGTTATCCACTTCCGATTCCGTACTTCCCGCAGAGTAGGTCTTGACCGTATCCACCCGCTCTGCAAAGGCAGGCTGGAGTTGAATAGCAGAATCAATCTCGATTCGATCATATGCACTCAGATAGTTCTCATCCAGCCATTGCAGCTTCTCTTCCATATCCATATCGCCGTACAAATAGATGTAACTGTTGGACGGATGATAGTATCTCGTGTGGAAATCCAGTAGCCCCTGATAGGTCAGATCCAGAATAGCTTCCGGGAATCCGCCAGACTCGGAGGAGTACGTTGTATCCGGGAAAAGGGAGTTTAACACTTCTCTGCGCACCATTCGTTCCGGTGAAGAAAAGGCACCCTTCATCTCGTTATATACAACTCCGTTATAGGTTAACTCATCGTCGGCAGAGGTCAGGTTGTAATTCCAACCTTCCTGCAGAAATATCTTTTCATTCTCATAAATATTCGTATTCAATACCGCATCCAGATATATATCCATCAGGTTATGGAAGTCATGATCATTACGACTCGCGATCGGGTAGATCGTCTTATCGGGATACGTCATGGCGTTAAGGAATGTATTCAATGAACCTTTCAACAACTCAACAAAAGAATCCTTGGCCGGAAATTTCTTGGACCCGCAGAGCACGGAGTGTTCAAGAATATGGGCTACCCCTGTATTGTCTTCCGGAGGTGTGCGGAAACCGATACTGAATACTTTGTTGTCGTCCTGATTGGACAAAAGTACAATTTTGGCTCCGGATTTCTGGTGTTCCAACAGATACGCATCCGATTTCAGTTCTTCGATTCTGCGCTCCTGTAACACCTTGTATGGCTTAAGCTGTTTCAACATAAACTTGAGTCCTCCGTCCATAAGATTGTTTTATTGGTTTTGTGACTTTACATAAGTTCAAATATGCTTATTTACACGGGCACTCCGATGACAGAACAACCTTCCGATCGCTGTTATCCCCAGATTTTTTGATTCCCTTTTGAAAGGGAAAATCCGGGGATAAAGGCGCACGCTTCGCTTCTTCAGGTTATTTCCGTCCTCTCCGTTATCGTGTAAATGTGTAGTTGAACTTATATCGTTCAGCAAGGTAAAGGTAATATATGCCTACGGATAGTATACACCATTGTCCCGTCTCTTCATAAAAAGACCGTCGAATCCACTTTCTGATATGTATTATGCAGCGTTTGTGTTTATGAGCTGCATGGTGAAGTAGTGGATCATGACATTCCATTCATATAAAAGAACATAAAAAAAGATCGCATGCAGCTTGATTAACAAGCGTCATACGATCTTTTCTTTAAGATGCCGAGGACCGGGATCGAACCGGTACGGTAGTCGCCTACCGCGGTCCTCTTAGTGCCTTTTCTACACTACGGGAATATCGGGCGTAAAGTTGAGGTTGAAGGATGCTCCGAATATGAAGGAATAAAATTCTTTCGAACGTATTCATCTTACATTTCCCCTTTTCCTCTTTTGCAACTTCAATAGAAATTGTCAGGCCTCGTGTGTTTCCACAACTCTTAAAGGCTCAGGCTCGCTGCCTTGGGTAAAAAACTCTCTGAGATCGCGGTTACGATAAGCCAGGATGCCGACCACAAGCAAACCGGCACCGGAAACCAGTGTGATATAGTACCAGTCTACAACTTCCAGAAGTGCACCGTATACTCCCATTCCTAGAGGCACAGCGATCGTTATTACTGTGTTCACCACCCCCAAAACGCTCGCTCTTATTCGCTCAGGTATATAAAGTTGAACATAAGAAAGCATTGGAATATTGCCCATGGTGTTAAGTATTCCGGTAAACATCAAGACGATCATGAAACCTATCATAAGCACGACCTTTGTGCTTGTTTCAAAGATGGGCCACTGGGGGAACATCCATAGGACAATCATCAACGCCTGAAACTGAATTAGAATGAAGATTTTGTTGGTAATAAAGCGGTTGATGGCCGGTACCGACACAATTACGGCCCCGATAATTATGCCTGCCGCCAGCGCCGCTTCGATAAATGACAATTGCTGTGGCGTCATATCGAGCGCTTGATAAACGATAAAGGGCAGGATAAGGGAAACTGCTGGAACAATTACAAAGTTAATAAAAACAAAAATCATCAGCAGATATTTGATTGCAGCCCGGCGGCGAATATATTTGTACACTTCTTTTACACTTTCAAAATAAGGCTTTGCTTCCCCGATCTCCTCTTTGCGGGGCGAGAATTTCAATAGCAAATTCAAAAACCCGGAGAGAATGAACGCGGCTCCCTCGATCAAAAAGATATACTCCAGCCCAAATTTGCTGTAAGCTACTGCACCGATCACCGGTCCCAGTATACTAACTAGAGCACCGATGCTCTGGGTGCTGGAATTGACCATCGGAACCTTTTCCGGTGAGACAATATTGGGAACGGATGAGTTTACCGTCAGGGTAAAGAGCGCTTGAAGAGCGCTCAAGATCATAGCATAAACAACGAACAGCCAAATGCTGTCATGAAAAGATTGAAACATGAACATAAGCATTAGAATTGAGATTCCGCAAAGAAAATCACAGACGACCATAATCCTTTTTTTACTACGGCTGCGGTCAACGAACACCCCAGCGATAATATTGACGAATATGCCCGGAATATAGGTAAAACTCAACACTAAAGCGAACATACTCGATGAACCGGTGAGATCCAAAACATACAGACTGAGTGCAAAGCGAAAGATGGATGTTCCCAGTTCGGTAATTAACCTACTTAGACTGAAAACGATAATATTGGTTGAGTTTCTCATATTTTTACACCCTTTATAACCTTCCGTGCGGCTTCATCCAGTATGCTGCGAAGAGAATGCGGATTCTCTTCCACAGGAATCACAAGCGTCATGTAAATCTGGTTCCCTTGGTGCCACGCCATGCATAAGATCCGGTTCGGTTCATCGCAGTTCACACCATCTTCCTCCAGGTAATCCAAATTCGTATCCGTGCCGAGTTCACCCAAATAGTTGAAATTGATCGGCATCTCCCGATGGGCTGCGGCCAACCGCCGCGCCGCATCCATAAAGGCTGGATCAATCGATTCGTTGTACACCAGATTCGCAAAATGAATGTTATGCTCGGAGGCAGATTTCAGCATCTCTTTGATCGACTCGGTCTGCCTGTCCATTTCTTCTCCGCAGTCTAACAACAGCGGAATATAATCTATGCATTCACCGACAATATCGAAATAAGACTGATCACGGTACTGTCTGCCAAAATGCGTCATCCACAACGGAATCTGTGACTTACCGAAGTACGTTCCGAAAAACGCAGCGCATATCCCCAAAGCTGTCTTCCATTTAAACTCTGCATCCAGCGTTTGCGATAATTCCATATCAAATGGGACGCTATAATGGAGAACCGTAATCTTTGCCGGATCCAAATCGCTGCGCCGATACATACTGACGGCGATTTCCCTAGCAGCGGCTTCAAATGACGGAATATTGTAAAGCTCGTTAAAACTTGCTGCCGAGATCCCTTCCGGGCCTCTGCGAATCTGGTCGGCAAAATCCGTAAAGGTACGGCTTTTTTTTGTTTCGTCAACTCTCCCTTGGCTGAGTGATTCATATTCATGGATTACTCGATTACGAAGAATTTCATTACTCATGTAATCGAAAATCGTATGTGAGAACGGGAGCAGCAGGACATATTCCTTTACGTTTTGCTTGACCAGCAGCACCCGGTACATCAATGGATCGCTGTTCGTATACGGCCTGATGAAAAAATTCTTCATAAGCGCCCGCAGAATATCCCTTTGCGACTCCGGTTCGAAACCGGAAATATCTAAAGTTGGCAGCTCTAGCTGGTCCGGGCTTTCATGCAATCGCCAACGTACGGTTTCCGTTTCAGTGTCTTCGATGAGAACACTGCGCATGACTTCCTCGACAGACACAATTCGCTGCAAGGCTCGTTCCAATAACTCAGGCTGAATTACTTTCCCGAATTTAACCATGGTTCCCGATACATCTTTATACTTGAAATGGTACGTTTGAGAAGGCGAAATATCATACTCCTTGACCACCGTCTGGTTTGTAATGCCTTTGGCGTACGCCTTCTGCTTCCGTGAGATCGAATTCATCACCGTTGCTACCCAGTCTGCGCCATTCGTCTGCCGCAAGCCCAATTGGTCGTTCAGTTCTTGCCTGCTCCAATTCCGTTCTGATGTCGGAATCAGCACGCTCGAAGCATCCGCAATGAAGTGCGGTTGAATCTTCTCGTCCAGGTGTTCAGCAATCAAGTTCTCTGCTCTCCGTTTCAGTCCCTCATCCATTCCTGAAATGTGGACGACCATGAATTCCTCGCCGTCAACGGAATAAGTTTTCCAGCTGCATGTGCGTTCCAAGCGTTCCCCAAGCCATTGTTCCGCAGTGGGAATATCTGTAAGGCGCTGCTCGGATTCCACCGTTACAGAACGTACCGTAGAATCCGCCAGCTCGGCAGGAGTCTGATGGGAGAACACCTGATTTATACTCAGTTCGAAGCCGAGATTAGCCAGCTTTGAAACCACCTGCATGGCCTTTAATGAATGTCCCCCGATTTCAAAGAAATTGTTGTGGACACCAATCCGTTCCAATCCCAGCACTTCCGACCAGACCTGCACTATTACAGCTTCCGCCTCATTCCTTGGCGGAGTATATTCGGCCTCGGTTACATCATAATCCGGCTCGGGGAGCGCTTTTCGGTCAACTTTGCCATTCACGTTGAGTGGAAGCTGATCCATAAATAGGATTACGGTCGGTATCATGTAGTCGGGGAGCTGCTGTCCCATAAACTCCTTTAGCGACTGTATGGTCAATTCAACCTCCGCCACAACATAACCGCAAAGGATCTTATTATCCTGCGACTCTCCGGCCTGCTTGACAAGGATGACGGCTTCTTTCACGGAAGGATGACTGAGCAGTATATTCTCGACCTCACCTGTCTCGATCCGGAACCCCCGAATTTTCACCTGATTGTCCATTCTGCCGATAAACTCGATAGAGCCGTCTGGGAGCCATTTGGCGGCGTCCCCGGTCCGGTATACCCGCTCGCCTGGAACAAACGGATTGGAGAAAAATTTCTGAGCCGACAATTCTTCATTATTTATATATCCCCGAGCCACGCCGTCTCCCCCTACCCAAAGCTCGCCGGGGACACCTACCGGATTCAAATTCCCGTATTTATCGACAATATAGGCCGTGGAGTTGCTGATCGGCGGCCCAATTGGCACGCTATTACCGTATGCCTTATCGATGACGAAGCAGCAGGAAAAGGTTGTATTCTCCGTAGGTCCGTACCCGTTGACCATGGTTAACGGACCGGATTGCTCTCTTACCTGCTGAATATGTTTCGGGGAGAGAACATCTCCACCGACAATCAAATAGCTTACGTTGCGGAACATGTTTGGCTTGTGTTGGGCAAATTGTGTAAACAGCGGCGACGTTAACCACAAAGTCGTAATGTCATGCTGCTGAAGCGCGGATTCAAAGAGGACCGGATCCAGCAGCGTAAGTTTGTCGACCAGGTACAGCCTCGCTCCGTTCAGCAGCGCTCCCCATATATCAAATACACTGACATCGAATACAGGTGCCGCCGTTTGCAAGACCCGGTCTTCAGTGCTGAATCGAACATAGTTGGTATTCTTGACCAATCTGGAAACGCCCAGATGCTCTACCATAACGCCCTTAGGAAGTCCGGTAGATCCCGATGTATACATTACATAGGCGAGATTGTCGGTGCCCGTCTTATTCAGCAGGTTCGGGGCACTCTCGTCACAGAGCTGCCGATGATCCATCAAGATGACTTCCGCACCGCAGGCAGCCCGATCTGCAAAGCAGCTCCGGGCAAGCAGCCATTTGGCACCGCTGTTTTTGAAGAAATACTCCACCCGGTCACGCGGATAGTCAGGATCGATCGGAAGATAAGCACCTCCCGCTTTTAGAATGGCGAGCATCCCGATAATCATTTCCAGCGTACGGTCACCCATGATGGCAACGACCCGTTCAGGACCTACGCCCTTCTCTCGCAGCAGTGCCGCAAGCTGGTTTGCTTTGGCATTCAGTTCGCCATATGTCAGTTTGATACCATCGCAAGCCAGCGCGATGCTCTCTGTATGCTTATCCACTTGCTCCTCGAACAGTTCATGAATGGTTTGATGGGGATACTCGGTTTTCGTGTTGTTGAAGTCTCCAATGATCTGACCCCGTTCTTCTTCCGTCAGCATATGGATGTCGGATAGCCGGATCTCCACATCTGTCGTCACAGCTTCAAGAATTTGAAGATAATGCGCCATCATCCGCTCCACCGTATCTTTAAGGAACAGCTTCCGGGCATATTCTACATCCAGGCGAATTTGCCCCTCCTCTTCTGCTGCCGTAACCATCAGGTCGAATTTGGATGTTCCGTTGTCGAAGTCATACGGCTCTATAAGAAGTTCACCAAGCTGAATTTCCCCGACGCCGACGTTATCGACGGCAAACATAGTATCAAACAACGGATTTCGGCTGACATCCCGCCGTACATTCAGCCTTTCGAGCAAATCCTCATATTGGACCATCTGGTTCTCGAATGCTTGCAGCGAATGCTTTTTAACTTCCTCCAAAAAGTCGAAGAACCGTTTGCTTCCTTCCGGCTGATTTCGAATCGCCAGCGTATTGACGAACATACCGATGACACTTTCCAATTCCTTTTGCAGTCGACCGGAGGTCGGTGTGCCTACGATAATGTCCTCTTGGTTGGCGTATTTAGACAAAAGAATGTTGTATGCAGCCAATAGGAACATGTATAACGTAGTTCCAGTCCGGGCAGCCGCCCCAAGAATCCGAGAGCTTAATTCACTGCCGATCGCAATAGAGAAAGCATCGCCTTCAAAGCTTTGGATTTGCGGCCGTGGATAATCTGCCGGAAGGTTTAGAGCGGGCAGCTCTCCTGCAAAACGCTCCAGCCAATACTGTTCTTGCTTCGCGTAGGCTTCCGATTGAAGCATTTCACTTTGCCATGCCGCATAATCCTTATATTCGATGCGTGATGAGGTATCATCCAGCTCTTGGCCGCTATATAGCAAGTTCAGTTCCTCGACAAGAAGGCGGATCGATCCTCCATCCGAAACGATATGATGCATATCAATGATCAGAATGTGCCTGTCATCCCCCAAGTTTGCCAGGCCCACGCGCATTAGCGGGGCCTTTTGCAAGGAGAAAGGTTCAACGAACCGCTCTATGATTTCCGCAATATGGTCTGGATTTTCCGGTGCCTCAAGCTCCCGGATGGAGAAAGAAACGTCGCGATGCACCATTTGCATCAGCTCTCCTTCCACGAACCGAAACGAGGTCCTGAATGCTTCATGCCTGCGAATGAGGGTAGTGAATGCCTGCTTCAGCCGTGCACGGTCCAGCTCCCCCGTTAGCTGTAAAACAAAAGGCATATTATAAGCCGTCCCCGTCCCTACAAGCTCATTGAGAATCAGCAAGCGCTTCTGTGCTGACGACACCGGATAATGCTCTCTTTCCGGCACCTTTGCGATCAAGGAATAGCTTGTTTGTTCCAAAGCGTCGATCGCCTCAGCCATCTGTTCCATCGCAGGATGTTGAAAAATATTGCTTAATGGAAAGTCAATCTGGAAGACTTCCTTGATATGGGACGCCAGCGCTGCCGCTTTGAGTGAATGCCCGCCCAGTTCAAAGAAATGGCTGTATGCTCCTATCGGGGCCGCTCCAAGGACCTCCGACCATATTTCGGCCAGCTTTCGTTCCGTCACACCGCGCGGTGGCACATAATTATCTGCTTCAGCGGATGCAAAGTCCGGTTGCGGAAGCGCGCGGCGATCCACCTTTCCGTTGGAGGTCAGCGGGATTTTGTTCAATTCCACGTAGTGAACAGGGATCATGTATTCCGGCAGCTCCCGCGCCAGACATCCCCGAATCTCGCGGACGGCAATATTACGGGATGTCGTAATATAAGCGCACAACTCTGTTTCCTGCTTCGGATTTTGTACCACAGCAACGATAGCCTCAGCAACGCCCTCCTGTTTGAGCAGGACATTCTCCACTTCTCCAAGCTCGATGCGGTAACCGCGTATTTTGACCTGCTCGTCCATCCGGCCTAGATACTCCAGGTTTCCATCAGGGAGCCACCTAGCCAGATCACCTGTTCTATACATTCTTTCACCGGTTTGAAACGGATCGGCGGTAAACTTCTCCGCCGTCAAATCGTCCCGGTTCATGTACCCCCGTGCCAGACTTTCTCCGGCAATACACAGTTCACCGGAAATGCCGATCGGAAGGAGCTTATCATTTCTGTCAAGGATATACACCCTTACGTTGTCAATCGGGCTGCCGATCGGAATGTTATCGTATTCGCCATTCACCTTGAAAGCCGCCGTCACGATGGTATTTTCCGTAGGTCCATAATTATTTACCAGTTCATAGGATCCGGGATGATAAGACTTGAGCTTATCTCCACCGGTAAGCAGCACACGCAGGGAATCGTTCTGGATCTGGGTGAATTGCTCGCAGACGGCCGTCGGCAGAAAGCTGACAGTGATACCCTGTTCGTTGTAGTAATCCGCCAATCGCGGCACATCGTATCGGATTTCCTCCGGGATAATATGAAGCTCACCACCCGACAAGAGTGATGGGAATATCTCCCACACAGAGGCATCAAAGCCGAATCCGGCGTATTTGGTACTTTTGTCCTCAGGCGTCAGCCTGTAATACGATTGATACCATCCGGTCATATTGAGCAGAGAGCGGTGTTCGATCATCACGCCTTTCGGTTTCCCCGTAGACCCTGATGTGTAGATCACATAGGCCAAGTCGGCGGACGAACCCTTTGGCATCGAGAACGGCTTCTGTATATGAAGCTCACTGTTTGGCATCAGCACTTCCTCTACATCGATCCAGGGGAGACTCAAACCTTTCGATTGTGCCAGCCCGTTTTTCGTCAGCAGCAAGTCAGCCTTGCTATCCTCCAGAATGTAAGTAATACGATCAGCAGGGTACTCATGGTCAATCGGGAGATATGCCGCCCCCGTTTGTAATACTGCAAGCACTGCCACAATCATTTCGACCGAATGTTCGACCATGATTGCCGTGATCCCCCCGGGTTTCACACCCTTTTCCAGCAGAACGTAAGCAAGACGGCTTGTTTGTTCCTCCAGTTCACGGTATGTCAGCCGCTGGTTTTTAAAGACGAGGGCAGTATGGTCCGGTGTACGCTTGACCTGTTCTGCAAACAACTCATAAGCGGTCCGGTTATGGGCAAAGTCCTTTTTCGAACCGTTGAATTGTTCCAGAATCCAGCTCCGCTCCTCCGGCGGCAGCAGTTCTATATCTTCCAGCTTGATATGTCTGCTAACAACCACTGACCTTAAAACCTCAATGTAGTGCGTCATCAGGCGCTCGATCGTCCCGGCTTTAAACAGCTTCGCAGCATACTCCGCTTCGATGGACATTCCCCGGTCATTTTCCGTTACCGTCAATGTCAAATCAAACTTCGACATCTGTCCGTCCCAGGAACGGGAACGTACGGTAAGTCCGTCTAAAGCCAACTCTTCAATACCGAGGTTCTGAAGCGTAAACACCGTGTCGAACAGCGGGTTACGGCTTAAGTCACGTCTGAGTCCAAGCTTCTCGATAAGCTCCTCGTATGGATAGTCCTGGTGCTCGAAAGCCTGAAGCGTCGTTTGTTTCACTTCGCACAGGAATTGATCGAACGTTTTTATTCCTTCCGGTTTTACACGCAAAGCAAGCGTGTTGACGAACATACCTACCGTTTGAAGCACGTCTGCATGAGTTCTGCCCATTGTCGGAGATCCAATCACAATATCCTCTTGGGAGGCATATTTGGAAAGCAATATGCTGTAAGCAGCCATCATAACCATATACAAGGTGGCTCCCGTTTCATTGGCCAGCTGTTTCAACCGGGAGGTCAACTCTTCATCGAGATTCACTGAGGAAAAAGCTCCTTCAAAACTCTGAATCTGCGGTCGTGGATAATCAGTCAACCAATTAAGCACGGGTGGCTCTTCGGCAAATTGATTAAGCCAGTAATGCTCCTGCTCCTGCTGCTCTCTGGAGCCGGACTGTTTCCTTTGCCAAACGGCAAAGTCTTTATATTGAACACGTCGAACCGAATGCCCTGCATGAGTTTTTGCATCTGCTTCTTTACCCAGGCTGTTATACAATTTGCAGAATTCTTGAACGATGATTCCGATGGAGACACCGTCGGCGACGATATGATGGATATCAATGATCAGAAGACAGCATTCTTCCCTTATTGTAGATAGTCCCGCCCGCAGCAAAGGTGCGCTTCCGAGGTCGAACGGAACTACGAATCGATCGACGGTTTTCTCAATATCCTCACGAGGATGAGACTCCAGTTCCTTTAAAGCAAAGGGTACGTTCTCATGCACCACCTGAACGGGTTCCCCATGCAAAGACGCAAAAGAGGTTCGTAAAGAATCGTGGCGGGAAATCAAGATTTGAAAAGACTGTTCCAGCCGGTCGACATCAAGCTTACCCTCGATTTGCAGGACAAACGGCATATTATACGCTGTTGTAATTCCTGCCATACTATTCAAAACATACAGGCGCTTTTGCGCAGAGGACACTGGATAGAACTCAGCCAGGGGAGCTGGCTCGATCCCAACAAATTCCTCATCTTCGTTCCTGTTGATCCTCGCCGCCATCTCTGCCAGAATCGGCGTCTGGAATATATCGCTTAAAGGGAGTTGGATCTCAAATTGCTTTTTCATTTCCGTGACCAACTTTAACGCTGTCAGGGAATGACCGCCAAGCTCAAAGAAATGGTCATTCGCCCCGATCGAAGGAATGGCCAGTACAGCGCTCCAAATGTCCGCCAGCTTTTGCTCCGTTTCGTTCCGAGGTGCAACAAACGCTTCGTTACCCAGAGCATTAGCCTCCACGGGCTCCGGCAAGGCCTGCAGGTGAACTTTGCCGTTCGGAGTAAGCGGTAGTTGATCCATAAATATCCAATGAACAGGTACCATATAATCAGGCAGATCATTCAAAAGATACCGTTTCATACTTGTCGCATCGAGATTTTCCGCACCAACCACATAAGCACATAATGATTTCAGACCGTCACCCTTGTCTCTTACTGTGACTACAGCCTCCTTCACGCTTACATGCATCTGAATCCGGCTTTCGATTTCCCCGGTTTCGATGCGGAAACCGCGTATTTTCACCTGATTGTCCAACCGGCCAATAAAATCGATGCTTCCGTCCGGGAGCCAGGTTACCAGGTCCCCCGTACGATAAATCCGTTCTCCCTCGATAAAAGGACTTGCAGTAAACTTCTCCGAAGTCAGGGACAGATTGTTTATGTATCCGCGCCCGACGCCATCACCGCCAACCCACAGTTCTCCCGGAACACCGACGGGGCACAGATGCCCGTATAAATCGACGATGTAAGCAGTAGAATGGGCGATCGGTCCGCCGATCGGAATCCTTGTTTCCTCGAACGAGCGGATCGTGTAGCAGCAGGAAAACGTCGTATTTTCAGTCGGCCCATACCCGTTAATGATCGTCGTATTGTGGCATTGGTCCGCCACAAGCCGAATATGCTTAGGGGAAAGGGTATCCCCCCCGACGATCAAGAAGCGAAGGGGACGGAATAACGTCGGATCCAATTGAGACAACTGATTGAACAAGGGAGAAGTGAGCCACATGGTTGTAATACGGTATTCACGAATCGCTTCTCCCAACAGCTGCGCATCCAGAATCGAGTCCTTGTCGATGATATACAGTTCCAGGCCGTTTAGAAGCGCCCCCCAAATCTCAAATGTGCAGGCATCGAATACAGGAGCTCCGGTTTGCAAAAAGCGGTCTCCTGGTTCAAAAGGGACATAGTTGCTGTTTTGGACCAGCCGTACCACATTATGATGTTCGATCATCACCCCTTTGGGACGTCCCGTCGAACCGGAGGTATACATCACATAGGCCAGGTTTGAGGGCGTAAGAATTTTTTCCGCATCGAGTGCACGGTCCTCTATCATAGTTGAAGAATATTCATCCTCTTCCCGATCCAGAATGATGGATTCGACTCCGTCCATATGCTTGTCCGCATAACACTCCGGCGTAACGATCCATCTCGTCTGACTATCCCTCAACATAAAGGCAATGCGATCTTCCGGGTATTCCGGATCAATAGGCAAATAGGCGCCACCAGCCTTTAAAATACCCAGCATACCCACTACCGTCTCCATTGAACGGTCGCCGATCAAGCCCACGACGCTGTCTGGAACAACACCCTTTCTTCTCAGTCGGGATGCCAGACGATCAGCCCGCGCATTCAACTCCGCATAAGTCAGTTTGCGTTCCTTATTCACGATAGCGATGTTTCCCGGTATCATCCCGGCCTGACGCTCGAACAGCTGCACGATCGTTTGATCCCTCGGATATTCGCCAACGGTGTTGAATTGGTGCAGGATTTGCTGTTTCTCGTCGTCTGTAATGACTGAAATATGCTGAATCAGGATGTCTGCGTTCCGGCTGACCTGATCGAGCACTTGCTCAAAATTCCGGAACAAACGATCCATTGCGGCCTGGACATATCGGGCCGAGTTATATTTAAATTTGACTTCGAGCCCAGCGTTCGGCATAAGAATGAGGTTAAAGTCATAATGCGTCTGCTCAAAATCTTCAAGCTCAGTAATTGCAAACGCTTCTTCTCCTTCATCTAGAGGGTCCGCACTCACCGGATAATTTTGAAAGGCATAAATATGAGAGATCAGATGCTGCTTCTTGGAAGTCAGGGATTGAATCTCAGCTAGCGGATAAAAGTCGTAGCTCTGTGTTTCTAAGGAGGACTGCTGGACCTCCCGGATTAATGCAGAGAACGGCATCCCGCCTTGGAAGGCGATCCGGATCGGGACCGTATTGATGAACAGCCCGACCATGTTCTCGACCTCCTCCACTTCAGCCGGTCGGCCGGAGGTGACGGTACCGAAAACCACATCCTCGGTTCCGTTATAGCGGCCCATTAACAAGCCCCAGGCCGACTGGAGCACCGTATTTAAAGTCACTTGATGACTTTTGGCCAGATGCTCCAGCCCTTGCGTCGTTTCCTGGCTTATTTTGTAGGTACGGTCCACTTGAACGGCTTGCTCTCCTTGCCGTACCTCCCTGCGACCATATCCATTCGGGCCTACCTGGGTGTTCATGCCAAAGGAGGGCAGATCAATATCTGATTCGTAGCCTTCCAAATATCCGGCCCAGTAACTTCGAGCTTCTTCACGGTTCTGCCCGTCCAGCCACTGAATGTATCGGGAGAAAGGCGGCGCCTCTTCCACCGATGAAAACGTACCCTGGCTGAGCAATTTGTAGACGTCAAACAATTCCTGAACGATTGTTTTTAAACACCAACCGTCCAGAATGATATGATGATAGCTCCAAATCAGCTTATAACTGAGATCACCGGTTTGCAGCATGGCCGCACGAAGCAGCACATCCTTGGCCAGGTCGAACCCCTTCTTCTGGTCCTCTTGGATATAGCGGCGGATATACTGCTCCTGCTCCATTTCGCCAAACGGCGACAGGTCCTCATAAAATACTGGCATCACGCGCTTTTTGAATACAACCTGCTTTGGATTTTTTGTGTTCTCATGGATGAAATTAAGCCTAAGCACATCATATTTGTCGATCAGGACATTAAAACTTTTTTCCAATATCAAGGCATCCAGCCTTCCCGAGACGGTGCAGGAAAACTGTTCGAAGTATGCGGCGGAATCCGGGTTCAAATAGGAATGAAACAGCATTCCTTCTTGCATCGGTGTTAAGTTGTATACCCCCGCAATAGTCAGCTTATCGCTCAAGACCATCTCTCCCTAAATTCATTTTTATTGGTTATAAAAATCCATAATGGCTTCCAGCTCTTCAATGGACAAATCGTCTCCCCCCACATCGGAAGGCGTCAGTTCCTGAGTCTCTTTTTCCATGCAATGCTTGATTATTTCCATCAACTGTGTCTTAAAACGGCCGCCCAGGAGGCTGATTTCCGTTCCTGTATATTCCGCAAGATTATAGTCGATCGACATCGTCAGACAGCCATCTTCCACAAGGCCCGTAATATTCAAAGCCACTTCCCTTTCAGCTTCCGGGTTAACGGTTTGACCGTATGGCACGTCGGAAGCACCGAACAGCTCTGTATTCACATCGTTATCGAATTGCCCCAGGTAGTTAAACTTAATTTCAGGCTCCAGCCGGAATTGCAGCTCGTCCTCAAGTCGATTCTCACCAAGGTATTTCAGGATTCCGTAGCCAATACCCTTGTTCGGAATGCGACGTAAGTTCTCTTTGACTGATTTGATGTGGTAGGATATATCCGCTGAACCCGGGATGTTCAATACGACTGGATAAATGGAAGTAAACCAACCGACCGTTCTGCTGATATTCACGTTCTTCATGATGTCTTCCCTGCCATGTCCTTCAAGACAGATCAAAACATTTTCCTCGTTGGTCCATTCCCTTACGGCCCGTCCCAATGCAGCGAGCAGAATGTCGTTGATTTCCGTATTGTAGGCCTTATGCACTTTACCGAGAAGCTGCCCGGTTTCGGCTGCAGACAGCTTAAAGGAATACGACATGTTATCCGAGACTGTTGCAGTGCCCTCAAAAAGGCCAGACTTGGGCAGGACCTTAATGTTCTGCGATTCGATTTGTCGCCAGTAGGACTTCTCTTTCTGCAGCATTTCACTGTTTGCATATTCCGTTAATCGGTTCGCCCACGTTTGGAAGGAATCCGTCTTGGACGGCAGCGCGATAGGTTCGCCCCGCTCTGCTTGATGATACGCAAGCGTCAAATCCTCGAATAAAATGCGCCAGGAAATACCGTCAATGATCAAATGGTGAATAATGATCGCCAAATGATCACCCTGGCTTGTCTTGAATAATCCCGCCTTAACCAAAGGTCCGTTTTCCAAATCGAGACTGCCATGCAGCTCATCAATGATTCGGGCCATCTCAATCCGGCCATCATCCCCGTCGGCCATTGTCTTGATGAAAAGTTCGAACCACGGGTGCTCCACCCGAATGTTCTCCCCCCTGTTATACTGCATCCATAATCCTTCCTCGCATTTAAAAACCATTCTTAACGCATCATGATGACGGATCAGCCCGGTGAAGACCTCCCTTAACAGGTCCGCATCGAATCCTTCACGCTTATGCAGAACGACAGCCTGGTTCCAGTGATTTGCCGGTGAGAATCCGCATTCAAAGAACCACTGCTGAATTGGAGTAAGCTTCACAAATCCCTCGACCGGCCCCTGATCAATTTCGCGGTGGTCCGCCTGAATATATTTGGACAGCTTCCGAATCTCCGGATTTTGGAACAGATCCTTCATTTTCAACTTATAACCTTGATTGCTCAGCTTCGAAGAAATTTGAATGGCTCGAATCGAATCCCCCCCGAGCTCAAAGAAATTATGATCGATCCCGATCTTGTGGACGCTGAGAACCTCTTCCCAAATCGTCACCAGGATTTGCTCCACTTCATTACGGGGCTCCGTATAATTCCCACTCGACGCCGCGCTGCGTTCGGGAGCTGGCAGTGCATCCCTGTTGATCTTCCCGCTGATCAAAAGCGGCATGTCTGCAAGAATGATAAAGTGGGACGGTATCATATAGCCGGGCAATGCTGCTGCCAATTCATCTTTTAACTCCAAGAGACAATTCTCTTCGCTGTCTTGCGCAGAAGGCTCCAGAACCAGATATGCACACAAATATTTGCTTCCGGTATCATCTTCTCTAGCCAATACAATCGTCTGCTTGATATGTGGGGATTGCATAATACAAACTTCGATTTCCTCCAGCTCAATGCGGTAGCCTCTGATTTTGACCTGAAAATCTTTACGTCCGAGAAACTCCAGATTTCCGTCATGCCGCCAGCGCCCTAAATCACCGGTCTTGTACAGACGAGGGATATCACCCGATTCCGGGATACAAGGAGCAAATGGATCTTTCCCGAAGGACTGGTCCGTTCTTTTCGGATCATGGATATATCCACGCCCTACACCCGCACCAGATACACAAATTTCTCCGTAAACGCCTGCCGGACAAAGTTTCATTTGGTTATCGACCACATACAAATTTAAATTCGCCAGCGGTTTACCAATCGGGACGAAGTCTGTCTCCTTAGGCAAGTCGTGGATCACAAGCTGGCTGATATCATCGGCAGCTTCCGCAGGTCCGTACGCATTTACGATTGGAATTCCTGGATACAGGTTCAACCATCTCCGAGCCAAATCCGGCTTTATGGTTTCTCCCGTAAGCATTAAGTGACCTAGAAAGTCTAGTTTTATCCCTTTCTGTTCCAGCACATCCAGCATGACTGTCAAATAAGATGGGACCACTTCCAAAAGCGTCACGCGATCGGCGGTAATTGCCTCCAGGAAACGTTCTGCTTCAAGTACCATATCTTGTGGATACACCGCGGTCGTCCCGCCCAATGCAAGAGCACCAAAGCATTGCCATACCGAAATATCGAAACAGATATTGGCGTTCTGGGCAAAGACCAGACGATGATCCAGAGCAAGAGCATCGGCTTCGGCAAGGATGTGATTCAATAAACCCCGATGCTCGATCATTACGCCTTTGGGCTTTCCGGTCGAGCCAGAGGTAAACAATATATATGCCAGACTGTCCGCACCCTGCAGTTTCCCGATATTCACCGGGCTTTCCTTCTCAATTTCCTCCAGCACCAAGTCAAGGCAAAGAATCACCCCGTCATATTGCTCTTCCAACCCATCCCGGATATATTCCGAGCGGGTTATAAGAACTCGTGCACCGGAATCCTCCAAAATACCCGTTTTGCGCTTTACTCCATACTCCGGATCGATCGGAACATAGGCGCCTCCCGCCTTCCAGATGCCGAGCACGCTTTGAATAAATTCGGGGGAGCGCTCTAACATCACTGCAGCAATCGCTTCCTCCGGCAGATCACCCAAACTCCTTTGAAGGTAACGGCCAATCCGGTTGGCTTTAGCATTGAGTTCGGCGTAGTTCCATACTCCCCCAGCGAATTTCACTGCCGGCGAATCCGGCTGTTCATACGCGAAACGCTCAAAGCGTTGAGAAACACTCAGATTGAAGTCATAGGCTGCCTTTTGTCCCCGGCCCCAACTCATTATTTCCTTGCGCTCTTCCAAACTGAGCAGCTCCACGCTTCCCAGCGATATATCGGGAGCCGTTACAAGGTTATGGAGGATCTGCAAGTAGTGGCGGCCCATTTGTTGTGCGGTGAAATCTGAAAACAAATCGGTGTTGTACTGCAAATCAAGGGAGATCTCGGTATGATCCGCATAAACATCCAGCATCAAGTCGAACTTGGAGATGTCGGTCTTCAGCTCATATGGAGTGAGGAGCAGATCGCCTATAGCAACTTCCGGTTTCTCGCGGTCCGTCAAATTAAACATGGTGTCAAAAAGCGGATTTCGGCTTGTGTCACGATTCAGATCAAGCAGCTCCACCAACCGCTCGAAAGGGAAATCCTGATGATGGATTGCTGATAACGTGTGATCCATAACCTCCCTGACAAACTCGCGAAACGTCTTATGCTGTTCCGGAAAATTGCGAAGCGCCACTGTGTTGATAAACATCCCCAGCATGTGCTGTACGTCCCGATGATTACGCCCGGCGGCTGGCGTTCCGACTATAATTTCCTCCTGACCGCTATATTTCGATAACAGGGTGCAGTAAGCACCTAACATCACGGAAAACAAAGTTACGCCCATGTCCTGAGACATCTTCTGAAGCGATCCGGCAAGCTCCGAGCACAGCGAAAGCTGCAACGTCTTGCCGTTAAAGCTCTGCACGGCCGGTCTACGGTAATCCAGCGGGAGGTTTAATAGAGGCAGTTCACCACGGAAATGCTCCAGCCAATAAGATTCATGGCTTTGCATCTCTTCCCCGCCGAGCCGTTCATTCAACCAGAAGGCATAATCCTTATAGTGGATGTCAAGCGGCAGCAGATCGTTGTCGTTATACATCCGCTCCAGTTCTTCCAGTAGAATGACTCCCGACAAACCGTCGGAAATAATGTGGTGCATATCGATCAAAAGCACACCTGCGGCCTGTCCGGTATGAAGCCATTGAATCCGCAAGAGCGGTGCTTCTTCCAAAGTAAACGGGCGTATAAACGACTTGATTTGTTCATCGATTTGCTCCTTACCCGCACCAGTCATTTCTACCTCTTCAAGCTTACAGTACGCTTCGGGATGAATGATCTGGACCAGCTCCCCGTCAACAAACCGGAACGACGTTCGAAATACCTCATGACGGTCAATCAACCGATTGATAATATGTTGTAAGCGCGCGGAATCCAAACGGCCTTGAACTTGGTAGGCGAACGGCATGTTATATGCCGTTGATTCCGACTCCTCTAGCGTATGTAGCACATATATTCTTTTTTGCGCCGGACTCACTGGATAAGCGTCATCGGCAGGTGCCGGTGAAATGGACTCTTCATAGTACACATCTCCGTTCATTTCCCGGAGTCGCTCCGCCAAAAGAGCAGCGGTCGGATACTCGAAAATGTCCCTCACGGTTACGTCAACACCAAGCTCCCCTTGAATACGGGAAACAAGGATCGTTGCTTTTAGTGAATGTCCGCCTAAACTGAAGAAATTATCTTCTATGCTTACCCTCTTCACTTCCAGAATCTCAGTCCAAATGGAAACTAAGGCCTCCTCCGTATCATTGCGTGCAGGCACAAATTCGCCCTCATTACGCTCGATGACAGGTTCAGGTAACCGGCTTCGGTTAATTTTCCCATTGGCATTATGCGGCATATCCTCCAGTTGTATAAAGATTGTAGGAACCATATAATCCGGCAAACAGGCGACCAGATACTCCTTCAATTCGGATGCCGTCAGATCGACATAAGCCGTGTAATACGCGCATAAGTATTTCTCGGCCCCTCCCTTGACAAGCACTGCTGCTTCCCGAATTTGTTCGTGCTCGCTTAACCGGTGCTCGATTTCTCCGAGCTCGATCCGGAATCCCCTGATTTTGATCTGTTGATCCTTGCGGCCGATGAACTCGACATTACCGTCAGGAAGCCATCTGCCCAAATCTCCAGTTCTATACAATCGAACGCCTGGCCGGGAAGCAAACGGATCCTCCATAAACCCTTTTGAAGTCTGTTCCGGATCATTAAGATAACCTCTTCCTACTGCAATTCCTGCTACACAAATTTCGCCAATGATTCCAATCGGACACAGTTGGGATTGCTTGTTAACAATATACATTCGAATATTGGACAACGGTTTTCCGACCGGGATATATCCCTTATTTTCAGGTGAACAATCCATGACATACTGGCAAATATCATCCGATGCCTCCGCCGGACCGTACGCGTTAACCATTTTGATTCCGGGGCAAAGCTCAAACCAGCGTGCAGCCAGCGCAGGCGTGACGGCCTCCCCTGTAATCATCAAATGCTGCAGAGATTCAAAACGAAGAGAACGTGCCTTAACGATATCCAAAAGTACACTCAAATACGAAGGAACGACTTCAAGAAGGGTTACCCGATCCCGGATGAGCTGATGGATGAACCGCTCGGGTGAAAGAATCAGTTCCTCTGGATAGATAACCGTGGTCCCGCCAAGTACCAATGCACCGAATAATTGCCATACCGAAATATCAAAGCAGTGATTTGCCGTCTGGGCGAACACAATATCATCAGATAAATGAAGATCATGCGCTTCAGCCCAAATATGGTTCAGCATCCCCAGGTGCTCAATCAAGACTCCTTTCGGTTTTCCCGTCGAACCGGAAGTAAAGAGTGTATAGGCCAAGTCGTTCATTTCTACCGGGACGCAGATATTGCTTTCGGCCTCTTCACCCTCGGGAGGTACAAGGTTGTCCAACTCCGCAAACCGGCCTGGATAACGTGCTTTCAGCTCATCCTCCACGTGTCCGGATAATGCAACAACGATTCTGGCATCCGAATCGGCAACGATCCCCGACTTCCTCTCCTGTGGATATTGAGGATCGACAGGTATATAAGCCCCTCCAAGTTTCCAAATGGCGAGTATGCTCGCTACCATAAGCGGTGAACGGTCCAGCATCACCGCTGCAAAATCACCCTTTTCAAGCCCGAACTGTCTGAATATGCATGCCAAGCGATTCGCTTTTCGGTTCAACTGATCGTAAGTCAGGTATTCCTCCTGATAGCGAAGTGCAACTTTTTCCGGGTGACGTCGTGCTTGCTCTTCGAATAGTTCATGCGCAGGCTTGTCAAGCCTGAATTCCTTTTCCGTGTTGTTAAAGTCGGTCAGAATGACCCGCTTTTCCTGTTGAGAGATGATCTCGATATCCCGCAAATACACACCATCATTGCCCAATACAATGTTCACGATTTGCTTCAAGTGCCCTTCCAAGTTGTGCAGAAAATGCTCGTCATAGAGAAATCCGTTATAGGTGAACAACACTTCGAGTTCCTGTTCCGGGAACACGGTCACGTCCAGATTGTAATTGGTATGTTCCACCATTTCACTGTCGACGATCGACAATCTGCCTTCATCGCCGCCCATCGTCTCCAGCGGATAATTCTCAAAAACGAGAATATGGTCGATCAGTTGATTTTTGAGTACTGTTTTTGACTGGATTTCCGCCAATGAAACATAGTTATACCGGTTCGCTTCCAGCATGGAATCATTCACTTGGGCAAGCAGCTCTTGGAATGAGGTGTCCTCATAGCTTCTGATTCGTAAAGGAACCGTATTAATAAACAGTCCCACCATGCTCTCGATACCAGGCAATTCTGGCGGCCTGCCTGATACGACCGAACCAAATACAACATCCTCGCTGTCGTTATAACGCTGCAACAATACACCCCAAATCGCGTGGAACACCGTGCTTAACGTCACCTGATGTTTGACGGCCAGCGTTTTCAGGCGCCGAGTTGTATCTTCATCCCATTTAAAATGGTATTTGCGATGATCGAACCCTTTTCGATCATCCCCTCCCCCCAGGGATGGGACCGTCGCCCGCAATTCGTAATCCTCAAGGTATTGGCTCCAGTATTGCAGAGCATTCTTCTGGTCTTGCTCCCCGAGCCACCTTATATAATCGCTATAAGGATATACCGGAGCCAATCGTAGCGGGGAAGCACTCTCCAAAGCCTCATAAATTTGGAACAAATCTTGGGCAAGGATCCCCATACACCAGCCGTCCATAATGATATGATGGAATCTCCAGACGACTTTGTAGACATCCTTATCCAGTTTGAACACAGTCATGCGGAAGAGCGGGCCTGTCTCTAAATCGAACTTTCGCTCCAGGTCCCGTGCTTGAACCATCTCGATGAGCCTCGGCTGTTCTTCCTTCGGACAGGTCGAAATGTCCTCAAAGCTTATTTCGGGCTCGCATTGGTTCAAAACGATTTGTAAGGGCTGCTCCACTTCCGTATATATAAATACCGTCCTCAATACATCATAACGTTCTACCAAGGTTGTAAAACTGCGCTTCATTGTTGGAAGTGATAGCATCCCTTGAATCGTGAAGGAAACATGCTCAAAGTACGCTTCAGAGTCGGGTTCTAATAAGGAATGGAACAAAATTCCTTCTTGAGTCGGCGTAAGCGGGTATATTTTATCAATTTCATGATTGCTCAATGTCACACACTCCCCATCTACTTTGGCTGCCGAATTGCCACCAATCCGGCAGCTTCCACCTACGGCAGGACTACAGCTTCTCCTTCAACTTGCGAGAAATGGCATCCAATTGTTTTTGCGAAAGTTTGTTGTACTGGAAGTCGGTCGGTGTCATTTCCTTAACTTCCTTACGGCAGCAGTGTTGGACAATTTGTTCAAGATGTTCTCCAAACCGCTTAGCGAGCCACTGAATCGTTTCCTGATGATATTGATACTTGTTGTAGTTTATTTCCATACTGAATTGACCGTTGGCGACCATGGCATTCAATTCCAGCTTATATCCCTTCTGAACCTGCGGTCCAACCTCGGGTCCAGTCGAAATGTCGGACACTTGGAACACCGCCGTCCGCGCTGCTTCCTGGTCAAACTGCCCAAGGTAATTGAAGACAAGCTCCGGTTTGAGCAGGTAATCCAGTGAAAGTTCGGAGGTCGGGTCATGGAAGGTCAAATATTTCATGATTTCGTAGCCCAACCCTTTACCCGGTACTCTTCGCAACTCATCCTTGGTTCTCTTGATCAATTCGGCAAGATCGTCCGCCCCTTCCTGTCCGAGCACGAACGGGAACAGGGATGTGAACCAACCTACCGTCCTCGACACATTGACCCCTTTTATTACGTCCTCCCGGCCATGCCCTTCCAATTGGATCAGTATATTACCGGAACCTGCCCACTCTTTCAGCGTGCGGCTCAGAGCCGCAAGAAGAAGATCTTGTATCTCCGTACTGTAGGCATGATGAGCATCTGTTAATAGGCTACGGGTAACACTGGTGTCCAATGTCAGCTTCTGAACTGCGTGATCCCCTGCCTGATTCGAAGAAATCGAATGGTCGACGGGAAGCTCGGTGACGGAAGTCCGCTCGACTGCACTCCAGTATCCTGTTTCTTGTAATAGTGACGAGCTTACGGAATACTTTCTCAGCTTCTCCGACCATGCTTTGAAGGAATCCGTTTTGTCCGGGAGAATCACCTCCGATTGTTCAATCAATTGCTTGTAGGCAGTGGAGAAGTCCTCCAGAATGAACCGCCAGGACACCCCGTCAACGACCAGATGATGAATGATAACTAACAGATAATCTCCGGCAGTTGTATGATAGATCGCCAGTCGGATAAGCGGTCCCTGTTCAATATTCAATTCCGTCTGCAGTTTGGCAGATTGCCGCTCGATTTCGGCCACAGTGTTTGCAGTTCCTTTGAGATCGATCACATTCAGCTTGTAATACTCCTCTTCTTCCAACCCTTGATTGAACTGAACGATCCTGTGATCCTCCAAGCCAAACCTCATCCGCAGTGCGTCGTGGTGCTCCACCAGACGATCGAACGCCTCGGCGACCAACCCCGGAACAAAGCCTTCCGGCCTGTGCAGCATGACTGAATGATTGTAATGATGGACATACTCCCATTTCTGTTCGAACAGCCGATATTGAATCGGAGTCAAGCCCACCTCTCCCGTCACCGGCTCCTGACTGGTTTTGACAGTCAGCGTCTGTACGTATCTGCTCAATTCCCGGATTGTCGGATGTTTGAACAGATCCCTCATTTCCATCCGCAGACTGTAAGCTGTTAATCGTGAAGATACCTGCAGTGCCTTGATGGAATCGCCGCCGCATTCAAAGAAGTTATGATCCGTTCCTATACCTTGTACGCCCAACGTTTCCTCCCATACACGCAGCATCACTTCCTCAATTTCGTTTATTGGAGTCGAGTCTTCTCCGAAAGGCTTGACTTCCATGACCGGATCGGGAAGCGCTTTGAAGTTCACCTTGCCGTTCTCATTGAGCGGCATGTGGTCAAGGAAAACATAAGCAGAAGGCAGCATATATGCCGGCAGTCTGGCCCCTAAATAGTTTCTCATATCCTGCGCTGTCAGCACTTGAGTAGTAACCAGATAGGTACAAACGTATTTGCTGCCGTTGTCGTCTTCCTTCACGGTAACTACGGCCTCCTGCACATCCGGATGAGCCGCAAGCTGAAACTCGATTTCAGCAAGCTCTACCCGGTAACCACGGATTTTGGTTTGATGGTCGACTCTGCCGATGAACTCAATGCTGCCATTCGGCAATCGCTTAGCCCGGTCTCCCGTTTTATACAGACGTTGTTCAGGATGGAGGGGATGGGAGATGAACTTTTCGTTCGTAAGATCTGGCTGTCCCAAATATCCGCGTCCAACCCCCCGCCCGGCGATCACCAACTCACCTGGTATTCCATCCGGTAACAAGTTTCCATGATTATCCATAATATGTGCTTCTATATGAAAGATTGGCTGCCCAATCACCGGCTGACTGCTGAATTCCTCGAACGAATCCCGGTCGAATGGATGAGCAATACATCCGATCGTGGCTTCCGTAGGTCCGTAGTGGTTTACGAATCTGGTGTACGGATACCGTTCAAAATATCGTTTAACGTCCTGTATCCTTATTTTCTCGCCTCCAAGAACGATCAGTTCCAGCGAGTTCAACAGCCCTTCCGTATCAAACCGTTCATGATTCGCCAAAATGTGAAACAGAGACGGCGTCGCTTTAATAAATGTAATGCCGTTCAATGACATGTAGTCCAGTACAAAAGCCGGGTCCACATAATCGTGTCGGTCGAGCAAGTGCAGCTCGCAGCCGCCCGCTAACGCCGGATACAGCGCGGTATAGCACAAATCAAACCCGGGCGAGGAAAGCAGCATTGTTTTGTCTGTGCCATCGATTCGTTGACTCGTCACAAACCAGTGCACATAATTGACCAAATTGCGCTGCTCGATCATAACGCCTTTAGGTGTCCCCGTTGTCCCGGAGGTATAGATCAAATAGGCCAAGTCGTCTTCTTTCACCGGAATATTCAAATTCTTCTCCAGACCATCTGTCGCTTTGAGATGATCTAGAAGGAATAACTGCCCCGCAGTGTCAGCCGCAAGCAGATCCGCAGCATAGGTCAGTAGGAACTGGGCGCCGCAATCCGCCAACATGTACTTGATTCGTTCCTGAGGGAACTCGGGATCAATCGGTAAATACGTGCCTCCCGCTTTGAAAACAGCAAGCAGGGCGGCTATCGTTTCGGGCCGGTTCTCCATCATAATCCCGGCAATGCGGTTGCCTTCTCCGAAACCGTTCTCCAGCAGCATTTTTGCCAACCGATTGGCTTTTCCATTTAGTTCGGAAAAGCTCCATCGATCCTCTCCGCAGACAAGCGCCGTCTGATTCGGCATCCGTTTTGCGGTCGACTCGAACCATTCAATCATTGTGCCGAAAGCCGGTTTCATCGCAGCCTCGGTATCTTGGAGCATCAGCCTATGCGAACCGTTTGTCTTCTCCTCACTCGACAGCAGGGAGAGCTTGGCCAGCTCCAGCTCCGGCCTGTTCGCACACGTGTGAAGCACATGGACCAATAACTGAGCAAACCGTTCCAGTGTATCAGCAGTAAACAAAGCTGTGCTGTAGACGAATTCCAAAAGAATATTATCCCCGGTCAGTTTGACCAGCAGAGAGATATCAAACTTGGATGAGTTCTGCTCCAGCGCATAAGGTTTGACTGCCAGACCTTTCACTTGAAAGTCGTCTTCGTCTGCATTCTGCATCGTCAGCATCACGTCGAACAATGGGCTTCGGCTCAAGTCTCTCGGAATCGACAATGCCTCTACCAAGCTCTCAAACGGAAACTGCTGATGTTCATAAGCGTTCAGGCATATGTCTTTGACTTCCATCAAATACTCGCGGAAGCTCTTCCGGCCCTCCGGCCTGGTTCGAATCGCCAGTGTGTTGATGAATACGCCCATCACCTTGCGCAGATCAGCATGATCTCTTCCGGCTGACGCCGTTCCTACAATGATGTCCTCTTGTCCGGCGTATTTTGATAGGAGGATGCTATACCCGGCAAGTAAAATCATATAGACAGTTGTCCCCGTTTCGAGCGCTAACTGCTGCAATTGAGCTGTCAGCTCCGAACCAACAGAAGCTTCAAGCTTTGCCCCCTCATTACTTTGGTATTGCGGACGAGGAAAGTCGGTCGGCATACTCAATACTGGAGGCTCTATGGCAAATTGCTTGAGCCAGTATTGCTTATCATCCTCAAACAATCCCTCATGCAGATGCTCGTTATACCAGGCGGCATAATCTTTATATTGAATTCGAAGCTCCGGCAGTTCACCGCCGCTGTACAGCGTATTAAATTCCTCTATGAACACTTCAATGGAAGAACCGTCCGAAATGATATGGTGCATGTCAATCAGCAGCACATAACAGTTTGCATCCTTTTTTGCCAGACATGCCCTAAATAATGGAGCCTTGCTTAGATCGAAAGGCATGATGAATCTCTTGGAAAGCCAATTTAAATCAGCATCGTCCATGCATTCGGCAAGTTCGATGGCAAATTCAACCTCAGGATGAATGGTCTGCACTGGCTCCCCGTCGACCGTCCGGAAGGAGGTGCGGAACGCTTCATGTCTTTGTATCATGGTACGGAAACTAGTCTCCAGCTTTCCAATATCCAGATCTCCCTCGATCTCAAAGGCTGCCGTCATGTTATATGCCGTGCTGGCCCCATTCAATTGTTCAAGGATAAACAGACGTCTTTGCGCCGCTGACAATGCGTAATGGCTGCGAGTTTCCGCAACGGGAATTTCATCAAACGTACGATGGTTGCCATGCTGAATCAACCTCGCTAATCCTCGTACCGTAGGATGATGGAAAAATTCCCCCACCGATATTCCCACATCCCATTCTTTGTTCATTCTGGCGATCATGATCGTCGCTTTCAGGGAGTGGCCACCCCGTTCAAAGAAATTATCATGAATGCCGACTTGCTCAAGGCCCAGTTCTTCTTCCCAAATCAGAACCAGTCGCTCTTCGATTGCATTTTCCGGAGGCGTATAAGACTCCAAAGTAAGTGCACTCACTTCCAGCTCAGGCATTGCTGTTTTGTCGATTTTTCCGTTTAGCGTCAACGGCATCTGCTCCAGCGGTATAAAGTAGGAAGGCACCATATATTCAGGTAGCGACTTGAGCAGGCTTTCCCGAATCGAGCCCAGTTCACTTCCCGCTTGCGGAACGTAATAAGCGCAGAGGTAGGAATTCCCTTGGTTGTCCTGTTTGGCCACCACGACGGATTCCTTTACCGTAAGCTGACGAATCATCGCTGCCTCAATTTCTTCGAGCTCAATCCGGTACCCACGGATTTTAACCTGAAAGTCCATTCTGCCTATATATTCGAGGCATCCATCCTCCCGCCATTTAGCCAAATCTCCGGTCCGGTACATTCTTTGGCCCCGGACTTGCGGATTGTCGACAAATTTCTGATTCGTCAAATCGTCGCGCTGCCAGTAGCCTTCGGCCAATCCATCTCCTCCGATGCACAGCTCCCCGGGCAGCCCGATCGGAACCAGCATATCGTTGGCATCCAGTAAATAAATCTGTGTATTGCTAATCGGTGTACCGATATCTACTATTTCCTTCTTCGTCAAGTCACTGATACAGGACCATACCGTCGTTTCTGTCGGACCGTACATATTAAATATGTTTAAACCGGAAACCTCCTGAAGTCGGTGTAAAAAATAAATCGGGAGGGGTTCTCCGCCGAGCATAATGTCGGTCACACTGCTCAGAAATGTCATGTCCGGGTCACCGCCCAGGAGCATTTTCAAACGGGAAGGCGTCATTTGGAGCATTTGCACATGATGTTTCGTGATCAAACGGTTGAGCGCTAAGGGATCCCGCTGGTCCGACTCTCCTGCGATGACGACAGTGAGCCCTTTGGTTAAAGGCACCCATGTTTCGAGAACAAAAATGTCGAAAGAAACCGTCGTCAGGCACAGTATGCTCTTGCCGGGGGAGAATGCGATCTCCTTGGTCGTAGCTTCGATAAAGTTATGGACTGCCCGGTGTGATATCATGACTCCCTTGGGATTTCCCGTAGAGCCCGAGGTATATATAACGTACGCATTGTGATCGGATGTATGAACTGGTGAAGAGGCAATATCTTCCGGTGTTATACCCCGATACAAGCTCTCATCGTGCATGTTGATCGTTGCGACACTGCATTCCACTTGGACGTTCAGACCTTGCTCGGTCAGCAAAATTTGCGCACCGCTGTCAACCAGCATATACTCAATCCGCTGCACCGGATATTCCGGATCAATCGGCAGGTAAGCGGCTCCCGCTTTTAATACGCCAAGCAAAGCCACGATCATATGAATCGATCGGGTAACCATTACCCCGGCAATCGTTCCGGGCAGCACCCCTTTTTGCCGAAGCGCAGCCGCGAGCTGGTCCGACTTCGCATCCAGTTCGCTGTAGGTATAAGACTTATCCTCCCAAATCACCGCAACCTCATCAGGAGCACGTTCTGCCTGCCGCCGGATCAACTCATCGATTGTCAACTGCTTGTCATAAAGAAGCTCGGCTGCATTAAATTCAAACAGCAGTTGTTGACGCTCCTCCGCGGATAAAATATCAATCTCCGATAGAGTCAATGCAGATTGATCCGCTACGGCATTTAGAATATTCACATAATGCACGAGCATCCGCTCTGCCTTTTCATGCTTGAACAATTTCTTGCTGTAGTCAAAGTTTAAGGTTAACGATTCCTCATTCCAGTCCTCAGCGCTAAGCGTCAGATCATAGGGGGACACACCGGGATTTTTCTCTTCCGGCTTAAATGTCACTCCCGCTCCATATACACCCTCCAATTCCATATTTTGAAAAATAAACATAACATCGAACAACGGATTGCGGCTGGGGTCTCTCCGGATATTGAGTTTTTCCACCAGCATTTCAAAGGGATAACTTTGATTTTCGAATGCTCCGATGCTGCTGTGCCGAACTTCCTCCAAATACTCGGCAAACGTCTTGTCTTTGGCCGGATAACTACGGATTGCAACAGTATTGATAAACACACCAATCAGCGGCTCGATGTCGGGATGAATACGCCCCGAAACCGGAGTGCCAACAACAAGGTCATCCTGGCAGGAATATTTATGCAACAGTACTTTATAAGCGGTAAGCATAACCATGTACAACGTGGTGCCCGTATCCGCGGCCAATCGGCGAAGTCTTTTCGTCAATCCTTCGTCCAAGCAGGAGGTTAGCCGTTCCCCCTCCACGCTCCGTTGTCCAGGCCGGGGATAGTCCATTGGCATATTCAGAGTGGGCAGCTCTCCTGCAAATTCATTAAGCCAGTAAGCTTCCTGCTCTCTCACATGTTGTTCGTTAACCGTTTGATTCTGCCAGACAGCGAAGTCCGTGTATTGTGCTCTAAGCTCTGGCAGTGCATGTCCTTGATACAATCCTACTAGCTCTTTCATAAATACGGCCATGGAATAACCATCTGAAATCAAATGATGCATATCTACTAACAGCAGAGATTCAGCATCGGACAGTTTGACAAGCTCTGCCCTGAAAAGCGGCGCTTGGGTCAAATCAAACGGCTTTACGAAATTTCGAAACCGGTCATCTGTTGTTTCCTCAGAAGACAGTTCCGAGTACGGAACGTCCAGCACAACCGGATCACCGATTCTCTGCACAATTTCCTGGCCCCGAATTTCAAAAGACGTTCGAAACACCCGATGTCTGTCCACAATTTGCCCAAGAGCAGCAATTAACCGGTCCGGATCCAGCTCACCCGCAAGATGGATCTGACCCGGGATATTGTGGATAAGACTGTTCGCCTCAAGCTGCTCCAATATATAAATCCGCTTCTGGGACGCGGATATTCCATAGTACTCCTGCTGAGGCTGTACCGGAATCAGATCGTATGATTCCTCCGCATGCCCGTTCAACAACCCGGATAACTGGCGAACCGTCGGCTGCTGGAACCACTGGCCAATTGGAATTTGAATACCAAACTCCCGGTATATTCGCGACAGCATGACTGTCGCTTTCAAAGAGTTGCCGCCAATGTTAAAAAAATGATCGTTAGCACCAACATGCTCGGTCCCCAAAAGTTCGTTCCAGATCTCAGCAATGCTGGACTCCGTCTCATTTAACGGCTCCTGATCTTGCGAAAACATATCCAGACCGGATAGTGCATTTTCGTCGATGGACCCGTCATCCAATCGCTGGAACGATTCCAGTACCGCCACATCAGCAGGAATTGCATACTCGGCCAGACGTTCGTCCATCTCCACTCGGACACGCGAAACATCGATCGGGATCTGAGATGCAATATACGCCGCAAGTCTTGTGGATGCGTGATGACATTTTATTCTCCTAACAGCCACTTGAGCCTGTTTCAAGCTTTCCAGCTTCATCAGCTCGGCTTCCAACTGTGTCAAGTTGATGCGGTATCCGCGAATTTCCGCCCAGCGGTCAGCATCCCCACACATGATCATCGCCCCGGAAGGAACAATCATCGCGAGCTGTCCCGAAGGTATCATTGCATCGTTCTCTAAATTCAAGGTATGCAGTTCGCCGATGGAACCTATCGGAGCCGGTTTCCGCTGCGAATCAAGAATATACTTTCCCTCATGTTTATTCCGGAACTGCGTCAGCGCATGCGTATGCTCTTCGGTACTCAGCGACAACTGCGATACACTCATAGAGGAATCTTGCGTCATGGAAAGTAATAGATGTCGGTAACTTTCCGCCCAAATCTTCATAACTTCCGGTTCGAATAAATCAGTGCTGAAATCGAAATCCAACCTCAACTCTTGATTGATTTCCGTTACATTAAGAAACAAATCATAATGCAAATGGCGAACAGGGTACGGAAGAAGCTCGGTTTCTAATCCACTAAAGTTCAGTTGACGAACAGGCCGGTCCATATTGAACATCATATTCAAATTCGGTATATGCACTTCAGGCATGTGCTCCATCAGGCTTGCGAGCGAATAACTTTGATGCCGGTCCACCCGCTGCATGACTTCCTTTACGGCACCTAAGTAGTCAGTGATCGATTCACTGCCATTCAGCTCCATATATATAGGAAGCAGATTCACACAATTTCCGATCAGGTGGGTCTCCCCCATGTGGGATTGTCCTGCCGTTGGAATGCTGACGATAATTTGTCTTTGATAGGTGAGCCGATATAAAAACAAACTGTAAGCAGCCAGCATGGTAATGAAAATACTGTTCTTACTACGAATGCTGAGCGCTCTTAACCTCTTCGTCTCATCCCGGTCCAGCACTAGAGTATGCCTGCCGCCATTGAACATCTTTTTTCTAATGTATCCGTGAATCGAAGGCAGCTGTAAGGTTGGAACTAGCTGGCTGCATTGGGCCGACCAGAACACCGCAGCCTCGCCGGCATCCGGTTGATGAAGTTTTTGTTCCTGCCATTGCAAATATTCGCGAAATTGGACCGGCTGCGGCAGCTGCGGTATCCGTTTTTCGCAGACCGCTGAATAAGCCTCTTCCAGCTCGCCTGCAAATATGGCGATGGACCAACCGTCAATGACGATATGATGGAAGGAAAATGCCAAAATGTATTCCTCATCGTCCATTTGCAACACGGTAATCCGAAACAACGACTGCCCGGTTTGCAAACTGATTGATTCGGAAGCGTCCGCCGCCAGCCAGCGATCCAGATTATCCTTACTACTATCAGCCAAATCACCGCGCATATCCTGCACCTTCAACGGTGCTTGGGCCTCGGGCAGAATCTCTTGGTATTCGCCGCTGGCATCAATGACCGTGCGCAGGGCCTCGTGCCTGCGGATCAGTAAGTTGACCGCCTGCCGTAACGCATCAATATTTAAAGCACCCTTCATTCGAAGCAATACGGATTCATTCAACGAAGCGGAAGCTGGTCCGCCTGTAACGGAGGAAATCCAAAGCTGTTTTTGCTCATTGGACAACTTGACCCGCTTTCCTCCTCCGCCGTCATCGTCCGGAGGTGGGTCTCCTGGCAGAAAGCCGCCGCGCTGTAAATCGCTCACGGTCTCTTTTACGATGTGAATGATCGTATTAATATCTTCATAGGTATGGGCCGTGGACATGAAGCAATTACGCCCTTCCCACACATAAAGTCCTCTGTGGTTCAAATGATAGAAGAACAGCTCGATATCTCCGAAGGAAACGAAGCGGAATAAAGATCCGAAATTCACCATATAAATCGGAACTTTCCGCTCTTTGAAGAAGGCATTCAATGATTGCACGAGATAATCTGTTTTACTATTCAACTCGTCGTACAATGCGTGGCCTTGAGACTCCAAATAGTCGATCGTTTTTAGAGCCACTCGCATCGTGAGCGGGTGAGTGCAGAACGTGCCTCCGACAAAGGTTTTACGATCGGCCTTTGACGGATAGGAGATATCTCCAAAGTTCCACTTCCCGCCGTCGATCGGGTCCATGAAATCTCCTTTCCCGGCCACGATCCCGATAGGCAGACCTCCCCCGACCACTTTTCCATACACCACCAGATCGGCTTTCACGCCAAACCAGGCTTGAGCGCCTGCCAGGCCGATTCGGAACCCCGTGATGACTTCGTCAAAAATAAGCGCCGTCCCCGATTCGGAGGTGATCTCCCGGAGCTGCTGCAAAAATTGGCGCGGCTGCAGGTCCGGTCGACGACTCTGCACGGGCTCGACGAGCACCGCCGCCAACTCATGGCCATACTTGCGGATTAGTTCCAACGATTCAGGCTTATTGTAGTTCAGCACGATAACGTCTCGAACAAAATTTGCCTGGATGCCAGGTGCCATCGGGTACGCGGCAACATCGGAATCCGGATGGGATACCCCTAACACGCCGTCGAATGTACCGTGATAGGAGCCGGAAAAAATGACGACCTTCGAGCGTCCCGTCGCAGCTCTCACCGTACGTAGTGCAACCATTACAGCTTCTGTTCCGGAGTTGTAGAAAGCCACGCGTTCCATGCCCGTAATCCGGCTAATTCTTTTCGCTACATCGCCAGCCAGATCAGACATCGGGCCTAACGGCGGCAGAGAAGAAGAGGATTGCTCTTTCATCTCTGAAACGAGAAATTCCGGATTATGCCCGAGCAGATTTACTCCGAAGCCCATTGTCAAATCAATATATTCGTTGCCATCCACGTCCCACATCCTTGAACCCGAAGAACGCTCGGCTACGATCGGATAAATTGCTTCTTTCCAATAGGAACGGAATCCCGGTACATTACGGTTGTTTGCATGGACATACCGCGTCCGCTGCGCATATGTTTTAGACCCTTCTGTACGTCTTGTATATTCCGCAAAAAACTTATTCAGATGTTCTTTCTGCTGCTCTGTAAAATCTCCGTCCTCTCCAATCACCATCGGCTGATAGGGAATAAATGGCTTAGGCGCCTGCCCACCGCTGCCGGTTGGCATAACCCGAAGGGCAGGATCGGCCTGAAACACTTCGGCCGATTCGAGAGTAGCGCAGGAATCAGGAGAGGATACAGAGTTCGACAGATTGGCTGTGCTCAGGCCGTCTGGTCCCCCCTTTTCTTTCTCTCCCCGCTTGTATCCACCCGGCAAAACGTCAAAATCCCGCCCGTCTCCCTCAGTTCCGCTCATCTTTGCCCCGCTGCCGCTTAAAAGCTCCAACTGCCTGCCGAGAATATCATTCACATTTTGCTGTTGAAGGGTCATCAGCTCTATCTGCTGGGTAAAAATCCGCTCCAATGCCGAGACTCCCGTAACCGGCGGAGATATGCAATCCTTCATCTCCGCGGAAACAGTCGCTGAAGCCTGAAGTCGCTGATCTTCTGCTTCCTGAAGCACCGCTTGCTTCTGAGACTCTTCCTCTTGGTTCGGGACTTCCTTAGGAGCCGAAGCCACAGCCGGTTTCAAATTTGCATTTTCGATAATATATCGGGTTAAAGTGTGGACATTGGTGATCGAGTCGAAAAACCTTTCAATCGCGATATCCAGCAGATAAATATGTTCAATTTCCCTACGAATCCGGACAAGCATGATGGAATCCAGTCCCATTTCAAGGAAGTGGGCGGAGCTGTCTATCTCAGTCACGTCCAATCCTGAGGCATCACCGATCATTTTCTTCACTGTTTTCTCTACATCAGCCGACAAATGGGAAGCTTCAGCGGTTGGTGTCATTAATTCCCTTTGCTGAGAGTCCGTTTGTCCTTCCTCCTTTCGATAATCGCTTCGATCAATTTCGATCCAGCAGCGCTTACGCTCAAAAGGATACAGCGGCAAGGGAACCTTTCTCCCGGAATAGAGCTTGTCCCATTCGATCCGCGCGCCCTGAACGTACAGCTCGCATAACCGTTCAAGCTCCCACCCCCGGCTCTCTGGCGTCGTGGAAGCGAGGTCCAATATCATCGCGGCTGCTTCTTCATTGATTCGGTGTAATTCTTCCTCAGTGATTTCTCCCCTCCCGAGTTCCTGGTTTGACTCGGAAACGATCCGATATACACCTCGAAATATTCCCTGCTGTCCTTTGTTCTCAGCAAGATCTGTCAGTTTACGGGTTAATTCTTCACGTGAGCGGCAGACGAATGCGATGCGATACTCAAGATGAGCCCTCCCTGTGCTTGCCGTGCAGCAAATATCGGATAAGGTCTGGTTCGGATATAAGTTCAAATGGTCCACATGATTGCGGAGCAGCTCCTGAAGAGCGCCTTCACTTTTGGCAGATAGGGTGAACAAATGGGGGCGTCCATCCTCTTGTTCCGCTGTTTCCGCTCTTGGATCAACGAATTCCTCCATAACCACATGGCAGTTCGTTCCACTGAATCCGAAGGAACTGATTCCGCAGCGAAGCAGCTGCTCTGTTGAATCAAATGCAGCGGGCTCGGAATTAATATAAAAAGGGGAATGCTCTAAATTTATATTTTTGTTTGGCTCTCTGAAATGGAGCAGCGGCGGATTTTGTCGGTGCTTAAGCATCAGAACCGATTTAATCAGACCAGCGATGCCAGACGCTTCAAAAGTGTGTCCAATATTTGCCTTCACAGAGCCCAGTGCACAAAACTGCTTCTTATCTGTATATCCGGCAAATGCTTTTTCTAATGCTGAAAACTCGACTGGATCGCCCAGCTTCGTCCCCGTTCCGTGAGCTTCGATAAACGTAAGTGTTGCTGGATCCACGCCCGCATCCTCCCAGGCTGCTCGGATCACTTCACTCTGGGAAGCAGGGTTGGGCGCCGTAATTCCTACCGTCGTTCCATCCTGATTCACCGCGCTGCCCTTAATGACAGCATATACTTGGTCTCCGTCACGGAGCGCTTGAGTCAGAGGCTTCAACAACACGGATGCCACCCCTTCGCTCACGCCCGTTCCGTCCGAATCCGAATCGAAGGCGCGGGTATAACCGTCCCTGGATTCCATATCCAGCCCTAAAGACAAGGGAAGTATGGAAGTTCTGACCCCGCCAGCCAGCGCCATCTCGCATTCGCCAGAGCGAATCGCCTGACACGCCATATGAACAGCGACCAAGGAAGAAGAACATGCCGTGTCTACGGTTATCGCCGGACCCTTAAAATCAAGAAAATACGCGATGCGGCTGGCTAAAACGGAGGGCAAGTTTCCGACGATATAATTTGATATCTGGTCCGGCTGTGCTTTGGAAATCAGGCGTTCGTAGTCATATCCCACTTTTGAATAACCGGCGTACACCCCGACCTTCCGGCCGCGCAGCTTGCCTCCGGCATACCCTGCGTCCTCCAGTGTTTTCCAGGCTTGCTGAGTAAACAACCTTTGATTCGGGTCCATTAACTTGGCTTCATTAGGGGTAATTTTGAAAAATGTATAATCGAATTTATCAATTTCCTCTAAATATCCTCCGGTTCTAAAGTCGGGTTCTTCGACATCCAGCCCCATCACGGATAAATAATCTTTGGCATCTTCCCGCCGATCACCCTGCAATTCTCCGATATGATGGCGGCCTTCCATCAAATTTCCCCAATACTCCTGAACCGTTGCCGCACCAGGCAAATGAAGTGACATCCCGATAATCGCGATATCATGATCCTGTTTCGATGAATCAATTCCATTTTGCTCCGGTTGATGGGATAAAGTTGGTTCCGACTTCAGGAATTTGGCCAAGTCATGAATCGTCGGATTAGCGAACAAATCTGCAACTGCTAGTTTGACCGAAAACCTATTCTCGATCCGGTCAGCCATTTGCGCCATATGGAGGGAGTTTACTCCCATCTCGAAGTAACTGTCCCGAACACCGATCTCGTCTTTCCCGAGTACTTCGCGGCAGATACGCTGGATATCACACTCGATTTCCAATTGCGAACTTCTTGGATGGAAAGACTCTTGCTGCTCGTCCCCCAATTCCTTTTTTTCTGCTGAGAACATACTCTTCAATTCCTGTAAAACCTCGGTAAACTCGCCATTCTGATACTGTTGGGCAAGCACATACCGCTGTATCTTTCCGCTGGTCGTTTTTGGCATTCGCTTGGTCGGAACCACATCCGCAATTTCCCAGCCTCCCCGCTCGTTCAAAAGCCGCTTTAGCTTTAGCGCGATCGGATAAAACTTCTCTATCTTTCTTTTGGAGACAACAAATAAAACAATTTCTTCCTTTTTCTTATCTGTGTTGTAAATCCCACATGCGGCTACTCGGCCAAGCTCCACACCGTCTACTTCCTCGGCGATTCGCTCCAGATCATGAGGGTATACGTTCTGCCCGTTCACAAAAATAATATCCTTCGCCCGTCCGGTGACGACTAACTGACCGTTACGGAGGAATCCCAAATCCCCGGTTCTAACCCATCCGTCCGGTGTCAATAGCTCCCGGGTTGCTTCCGGGTTATTGTAGTATCCTTTGGTGACGTTATCCCCCCTGATATGTATATGGCCTATGGTACCGTTCATGGACTCTGTATCGTCCTCATCACAGATCCTCAACTGGCAGTAGTCGATCGGGTAACCTACTTCGACAAAGGACAGCGCATAGGGTAACTCTTGATCAACTTCAATAACCTGTTCCCCAATATTAAGATGACGGCGGTCGACAAATACGGTCACAAATTCATCTTCGATCGGAGGTATAGCAACGCCTACAGAAGCTTCGGCAAGCCCATAAACAGTACACATAGCAGTCCGTTTTAGACCGTAAGGGGCAAAGGTGTCCAGAAACTCATAACACAGCTCGGTTGAAATCGGCTCTGCTCCGTTATAAATCAGGCGGATATTTGATAAATCCCAATTCTCAGCTTTTTCCGGTTTGAAAAATTGCAGTAAGTATTTATAGCCGAAATTCGGAGAGGAGATGACAGCAACCTGATGCTCGCTTGCTTTTTTGATCCATAGTGCGGGTTGTCTTATAAATAAGGATGTTGGAATAATATATTGATCCGAGTTGGTTGTCAGAGGTGTCAAGTGGTTGCATATCATTCCCATATCATGAGTCAGAGGCATCCACTGCAAATAGGAGTCTTCAGAGGTGGTTTTAGTTCTGTTTATAATACCGTTAACGTTATAGATCAGATTGCGATGGGTCAGTATAACCCCTTTGGGATCTCCCGTCGAACCTGATGAAAATTGAATAAAAGCAATATCTTCGGGATGTGGACTATGGATTTGGGGAGAGAATGCCCGTGAGAATACTGAATTGTCGTCAAGAAGTGATACCCTGCCGCGAAGCTTGTCGAATAATTCGGTCTGTTCGCTCTTCACCGCAAACTCTTCCAAATTTTTCAAAATTTTCGAGTTTGCAAGCAGGTAAGGGCGATTCAGTATATTCCAAATACGAAATACTTTGCTCTTATGTTCGTCATTGTTCCCAGTGCTGACCGGGACAGGAATGATACCGCCAAGGATACAGCTCCAAAAAGCGATAATAAAGTGGCGATTGTCGTCTATTTGAAACACAACCTCCTGCCCTGTCTCCACTCCCTGCTTTTGAAGGTAGCCTAAAAATCCGCAGGCTTCTTCATAGAGCTCCTTATATGTAAGCTGATTCTCTTGATCGTCCCCTTCAATAAAAATGATTCCCCGATCCGCTGTGTTCCCTCTTTCTTTCATTACATCAACCAGGCTTGTAAATTGCTTTGTGTACACGTTGTTCCCCCCAAAAAAATGATGAAATTCATTAGAGCGGCTTTAGTGCGGCTTCCTAATCCATTGCCGGTAACTTGTCAGTGATTTTCATTTGTTCTTCCAGCGGTAATTGTTTGGTGAACAGTACTGACTGCAACAGACTTTTAATCCGATTTAGCGTTTGTGTAAAATCCGAAGGATTATTATCACACAACTTTTCGATCAAATCCCTGATTTGTTGGATGGGCAGAATTACGCCGGCACTGAACGCTATGGCATCATTATTCCGATTTCGCGCAATGATAGCGGCTGTCAAAGATTCTCGAATGCTGGCGATGACGGCTTCACGATTATTCTCGCTTCTGTCAAACCATGCGCGCAGCTCCTCCAATTGCTTAGGATGATCAAATTGGCAAGTCTGAACCGCGGGATAGGTGCCCTTCATTAGGTGTGTCAATATCTGGCGTGGCCCGACTTCCACCGTTCGGCTGACTCCTTGACTGTTCAGATAATGCATCGTTTCCAACCAGCGAACCGGTTGGGTCATTTGGCGGTAAAGAAGCGGAAGTAGTTCTTGCCGCCCATATGGTCTTGCCGTCACGTTCGATATGACCGGCCACCGGGCGTCCCTGGTCTCAATCCTCTCCAGTTCAACGGCCAATTGCTCCGCCGCTGATTGCATCAATGGACTATGAAAGGGGGCGCTAACATTTAAATATTTTACGCTTATATCCGGAAATTGCGCTTGCAGCCGATGAACCACCGATTGTACAGCTATTCGATGACCGGCAAGCACATGTTGGTTCAAAGAGTTATAACAAGCAATAACAACTTGTGATGTGTCGTTACTAGCTTGACGACAAAACTCCTCCAGTTGATCAGAAGCAGCATGCGTCACAGCGGCCATCGCTCCAATGTCGGAAGAATGCGCAGCTTGCATTAACATCCCCCGCTTCCTTACAATCCCGAGCCCGTCCCGCAAAGATAGCACACCGCTGCATACAAGTGCGGAATATTCGCCAAGACTGTGTCCGGCCATAAAATCTGGTTCCCAACCCAATTCCCTCCTGCCGATTTCGAAGGCAATGACGCTTACTGCCAATATGGCCGGTTGTGTATTCATCGTCTGCATAAGCTGTGAATGGCTGCCTTCAAAACACATTTCAGTAAGATTGAAACCCAGCGTATCGTTTGCTTCTTCGAAGCAACGCTTTGCTATAGTAAATTCATCGTACAGCTTTCTTCCCATACCGACATATTGTGATCCCTGACCCGGAAACAAAAATGCCGTAGTTGGCATAAGCAGACCTCGATTCGTGTATTTTGTTTTAAAACTATTAAAGCGGTATGAAAAATACTCTAAGTTGGGAGATTTTGATGAAAGATGTCGATTTGTGGTTGATAAAAGAAGAAGTGATTTTCGAGTTATGCTTAAAAAAATAGGATGTAGCTGTAATTTAAGCATAAAATTACAATACAGTACAATTTATTTCCATGTCAAGTAAGTTTTTGGCTTAAAAAGAGACTGTCCTGAAAGTAGATATATTACCTGGCGGAGGAAGACGGAGCGTTTCACCTCAATTTTACGTACTCTCTCTTCAAAAAAAGAAGGATGTCTCAAGCAGCCATTTCATGGCTTTTTTTGAGACATCCCTTTTTCTATTAATCCATCGTCAAAAGTCGAGGAGATGTAGTTTGAATAGATTTGGATGCTGCCCAACAACCTAGACCAGCAGCGATGACGCTTAGAGGTATCATCAAGGCTATCCCTCCACCGTTCATAATCAGTGGAACTTCAACAATTCCGTAATCGGCCAAAATGAAGTTAAGCAGAGGGGGGAGTCCTACTAAACCTAACGGAATTCCGACCAGCGCACCGATCGCCGATACGACCAGGATTCCAGTGGTTTCCGACAAACGGATTTGACGGGATGTCATACCGATTGACTTGTAAATTCCGTAGGTACGGCTCTCTTTCTTCATGTTAATTCGGCAAATACTGTATATGATAACAAACGTAATGACGATAAACAACAGCGCCATGACCGACATTGGCAGTACGATAATCGTGACAGCCTGGGAGAACACCTCATCAACCAGCGTAGCCTGACTTGCTATCCAGATTACACTTCCATATTGCTGATTCAACTCATTCACGAATTGATCAACTGAAGCTCCCTCATACAGATTAACAAATGTTGTGTTCATCGCACTTCCATAGTCTGGATTACTTTTTCTTATGACGTCAGCGGTAATTCGCCCCGTATTGGACATGTTCGCGATCGCCTGGTAAATCCCGGTGACTGTCAGAGTATGTTTTTCACCCTCAATGTAAATGTCCAGTGAATCGCCTGACTTGATGCCCAGAGTTCTTGCAACATTCACACCGACTGAGATTTCATTGTCAGCAACAGGGTTATGTCCCTCCACATTTTCATAGCCTATTTCATCATAGTTCCCCTCGGCCACCGTCAGTAATATCCCCATCGTATCCTGTTTCGTTTTAACCCCAGGCTCCAGAGGCATCGGCAATACCGCATTTGCATCCCCGTAACGCGAGTAATTCTCAACCCTCGGATCCGAAAGAACCTCTTCTTTAAGCTGTTCAAAGGTCAATTTGGCTGGATTATCAATTCTTACGGACAGATCGGCCGAATCATAGCCCCATTTGGCAATGGTTCCATGTATGGAAGAAATACTGTATACAAACAGGAAACCAAAAACGAGTACAGAGGTGGACAAAGCCGATATCAGAACAATCAGCAGCGAACCCCGAATATTTTTCGTGACGCTTCTTAGCCCGATAATCATAGAAGTCGGAAGAGCGCCTATCTGGAGAAGCTTACGTTTCCATGTTCCATTCCCTCCTGATTTTTGGGAATACGTCTTCTCCGACATGCCATAACGAACGGCTTGTGCGGGCTCGACACTACGCGCCTTATTAGAGAACAGCAGGGCAGAGAGGAAGATAACCGCTACTACAGCCACGCCAGTCCAAATGCCTGTTACTGAATACAGCCCATTCATACTTGATGACCCTGTGTTGAGATAAGCCATGGAATTTGCAACAATTGTACCGGAGAGGATATTGCTGACCAGAATCCCCGGGATGACCGAAACGAGCGCCAAGAAGGTATATTGCGCTACATAAGCCATAATTACTTTGCGGGAAGATAATCCGACGGATTTTATAATCCCGATCGTTCTGTAGCTGGAAATAATGGCATCGGAAATCGTGAACCCCAAGGTGAAAAGGGCAACAGAGATCATGACGACTGCAAGAAATATCATAATGAAACTGATGACCTGGTTCGCAATCATATAATACGAAGACAAGCTGTCGAAGTCTTTAACCGATTCCAGATAGGGGGTCCCGAGAGACTGTTCAAACCTTTCCCAGTAGGCCCTGTTTTGGCTGTAGTCATCAAATCGCAATCCGGTCATATACTTATCGTCGCCCGGCAATGTGGTCATATTTTGATTATAATCCTGATGATTCAGCCAGATTCTCCCGCTCGTAGCAAATGGCGAACAGTATGAAATATCCACGACGACGGCCTCAACGTTCAACCGGATAACCCCTTCGTCCGTCTTAAATTCAATCGGATCCCCAACATGAATATCATTGGGGTAAGCCAGAGAGGTGGGAATCCAGGCGCTTCCTGCTTCCGGTGTACTTTTTTCTTCTCCTTCCACAAACTGCAGCCGGTCGACGGGAAAAGGACCGCTTGGCGTATCCATCATGAATAAGTCAACATTAGGGATCTCTTCTCCAGCGTGAGACATACTAGACAGATAACGGTACCGCATTAAATCCGAAACCATGACGCCTTTTTGCTTCTCCCACCAATTGTGTACCTGAATCGGGTCATGGATGCCGTTCTCCATCCGCAATATTTGATGGGCGCCGTGGGACTGATCATGCATACTCTCATACATACGATTTGTGTTGTTCAGAACCGACACAGCCGTCGAAAGGAGTAGAGCTGCAAGCATGATGATGATTGCAATGAAGCTGTTTTGTACTTTTTTATGCTTCAGGTTCGTCCAACATAGTTTCCATGCTGCATACATCCCTACCCCTCCTTACCTGACATAAAAATGAATATTTGGTTTTCTCTTGCTTTCAATTCATCCGGTGAATATTTGCCCAGTTCCAAAATCCCTTCGATGTTTCCGTCTTTGACCAAAACTAACCGGTCCGCCCTGCATGCAGCTTTTATATCATGCGTCACCATAACGATCGATTGAGCATTCTGGTTCATCTCGGTCAAAAGATCCAAAATAACTGCACCTTGCTCCTGACTTAATGCCCCTGTTGGCTCATCCGCAAAAATCACTTCCGGGGAATTGATCAAGGCTCTGGCAATAGCTGCTCTCTGCTGTTGGCCCCCAGATACTTGGGATGGCAGGCGTTCGGCTTGAGCCCCGATCCCTATCCTATTCAACAGATCTAATGCTTGTTTATTCACATCCTTTTTGCTGCGGCCAGCCACGTACCCCGGGAAAGCAACATTTTCAAGCAATGTGAAATCAGGAATCAAATTGATCGATTGATACACATAGCCGATTTTGTTGGACCTGAAATCCGTAATTTCCTTTTCTGAATATTCATCAATTCGTTCTCCTTTGAAGATCACTTCTCCGGAAGTGATTCCATCCAGGCCGCTGAGGAGGTATAATAACGTAGATTTACCCGAGCCCGAACTGCCCATAATAACTGTAAAGTCACCTTTGTATACTTCAAGATTAATACTTTTAGCTGCGAGAAACTGTTCATTTCCCGAGGAATAGACTTTGCATAAATCAACAGTCTTGATTAAAGTTTCTTTCCTGAAATTTTGTGTTATCAAAAGGATTCCCCCTAAAATTAATCTTATTTTTCTTCCTGATGTTCGCCTGAAGACTGTTCGATCTTAAGATCGCCGGTGTCAGAGATAAGTTCTACCAATGGCCCTCCCTCACCGATGTAACCATCCTGATAATTCGGCAGTGTCACCTTAATTGTTCCAGAGTCCGCAGAGAATTTGGTACGGAGCGCTTGGGGAGCTTCAACTGTTTGGATGATAATATCTCCCGTATCAGATGTAGCACGGATATTTTGACTTATGTGAACAAGAGAAGCCGTGATTGCTCCCGTATTTGATTCTGCGTTTATTACCCCCTCTTTTATATCCATCTTTATAGAACCCGTGTCGCTTATCATCCGATATTCGCTCGCCAAGACGGAGTCTACATAAATATTTCCTGTGTCAGTCACAACCTCCAGCTGGTTTAACTGGGTTTCAGGAATCCCTATCGTGAGTTTAAGGTTCGTATAAATATCAAAGAAACGGAATTTGCTGTCCTGAACAACTTCAATTCTGGTTTGTCCCTGATCCTGATTGATATCCAACCGGTAATCATTCAGCGTCTGCTTTGTTGTCTTTCCCTCCAAAGTTGCCTTGATTTCATGTCCCTTAATTGACACCACATCTACCGTCCCTGTTTCAGTATGGATAAGGACGTTTGTTGTCTGGTCCATCCGAACATTTTGTTCAGCAGAAATCTCACCCAAATTAAATGGCGACTTTCCTAACATATACAGCACTACATTTCCAATTGCTCCGATAACGATCAGTAGAAGGGCAAGTCTGGTTAAGTTCCGGAATCTATTTTTCAATATAGGTCACATCCTTTTTTATGACTTTCAAATTATATTTCAGATACCTGATAACAAGATTGTAATAAATCCGGGTAAACTTTAATGCTCCAATGACTATCAAAATTCCTCCACCGACCAAGACAAGCATAAGAAAAATATCATTGAACAAAAACGTGACCGACTGATTCTGAATAATGAACAAGATCGGCGAAATGATTAAGAAAATCGCAAAGCCGAATACCCCGGCAATGATAGCTAAAGAGGCGACAAATGGCAGCATAACGATAATTAAGTTAAACAATCCTAAACTCACTGTTGCCATAACTGCTCTAGTTACGCTTAAGAGCGTAGGCGATTTATCCGCCTTTTCAATTTGAGACTGGGTCAGTACTTCACGAGCAACCAATCGGGGATTTCCCAGCTTGGAGATCACCTCTGCTTCAGACCGTCCGCTTAATTTGGCAAACTCAAAATGTTCCCTGAATTCAGCCATAATATCAGTAAATTCCTCAGGAGGAAGCAGCTTCAGATACTGTGCCAATTCATTTAGATAGCCTTCTTTATTCAATCCGATCCCTCCCCAATCATTTCCTGCACTCCTACGGCAAAAGTATTCCATTCTTCAATCATTTTGTTCATAACTTTCCTTCCCTCATGGGTAATCGTATAGTATTTGCGGGGAGGCCCCTCATCCGATTCGGATAAATAGGTTGAAAATAATCCTTCCGAAGCCAGCCTTCTTAACAACGGATAGATGGTTCCTTCCGCTATTTCAAATTTTTGCGATATTTGTTCCACTAACTCATATCCGTAACGGTCCTTTTTTGATGTTAAAACAAGAACACAAAGCTCCAACACACCCTTCTTGAATTGAACATTCATAATTTTTCACCACGCTTTATTTAGTACTGAGCAATAAACAGTAGCTGTTAATACAAATATTACCACCTGCTACTGTTTATTGCAAGGTACCTGTTAATAATTTTCCCTTTGACTCCATTTTCTGGGTACAGGTTAACTTACGTTACAATTTCATAATTCAGGACCCTTAACATGAGTAGTTTTTTCGGGTCTAGAAAAGGGAGTACCTCCCCGAATCTCCTAGTCATAGGCACCACACCGGCAATTAGCGATTGGAATAATATTCTGGACAGCGGAAGCAATGTCGTACAACGTAAAAATCATTCCCCTATGAACCCGTGAGATACGACAAGTGAATACCGAAATTCCATAATGAAGACCGAACAATCCTGAAATTTTGGGGCTGAAGACAACCATCAAAACGAACAAGGACTTGCGAATGCACGAAAGATATCAAACGATCTTGCTTGATCTTCATGGCGTGTCCAATAAGGACATCAGCAAGATCATCGGACGTTCACTTTCAACCGTCTACAATTACATCAACGCCTATCGCAAAGAGGGAATCCATGTTTGCGACTCGAACCACCTATTGGACGTCGGCCCTTTCTGACCGCCGAACAAGAGCAACGCGTCTATCTTCCGCCAGATACTCGAAGGTCGCATCCGCAAGTCTATCTGCCGTTGACCAAGCGCTCGGATACTTCCGAATAAAGCCGTCCCGCGTGCCACGTATAGTCGCTCTGCGTCTGGCTCGGCTAACCCCTCAGCACGCTTATAATCGAGGAACCGCGGTACCCTCCTCCCACGATTATCTACGCTAACTTTCGTAATTCTCGCCAAAACAAAAAACACTTCCATTCGTATAGAACGGAAGTGCTTAAGTCTTGTGCCTCAGCTAAACATGGTGACTCAAGTACGCAGGATTGGCATGTACTTTACGTTACGTTCATTTAGCGTTGATGCAACCGTGATTTATTGCGTGATGCCGAGGACCGGGATCGAACCGGTACGGTAGTCACCTACCGCAGGATTTTAAGACATGAGTTTTGATTGGTCTGAAATGGAACGACAGGCTAAAATATAGTAATAACAAGGCTTCAAGCTGTTCGTGTGTTGTTCTCATTTGGACTGGTTTCTATGGGTTGACCTACAGTCTGCCCCCAATTCGTCCCCAGCCCGTCCCCTGATTTATTCAAGCAAAACTGTGTGATCTAAAGACGGCGAGACCACTTTTACTAGAACAGGAGTTTTTATCCCTTGCGCAGAAACTAAAACCTGCGCAAGGGTTTTAGCTGCTTCTTGAGTAAGCGTCTGATGAACATCAATTTGGTGTGATCGCATGGTGAACGCCCCTTAGTTTCAGTTTACCCCCAGAGCTTTCCAGTGTTATAATCGTGGGAATACTGGCTACTGGAGGTCAATAAGTGGAAATCTCTCGAGGGAGATGTAGGCTTCTTGAACTCATTAACGCAAAGGGTTTAACTCAGACCGAGTATGCTAATCGATCTGGACGATCCCAGCGAATGATATCCCATTTTTGTAACAATACCCGTGTGATGCTGCCTGAAGATATGTATACTGCCGTGCTGTTATTGGGTTGTAAATGGGAAGATCTATATGAGTACAAAGTAAAGCGTGCATGAGGCGGTGTTACCGCACTCCCCCGGAAAATTTAGAACAATTTGTTCTAAAACAGATATGTAAATAATACCTTTTTTCTATGACATATGGTGTCGCAATGTGTCGAACGTCCTGAAGGTAAAACTTTACATATTTCTACTTCGTTAAACTATGAATTGACTTTGTATTATAGATAAATCTTACAGCTTACACAGAACACATATTCTTGTTAATGATTTACTAAATTGTCGAATACAAGTCTGATTTTAATACATACAGTAGGCATTGGAGGTAGTTTGTAGAGTTGTTTTTGGGATGATTTATGGATAATAAAAAATCCGACAGGTGCTTTCCTGACGGATTTTATTTATTCTAAATCTTATATTGATGCTGAAATTATCTCTTCTATCCTCGGCCAACTGTAATCCTCATCACCGCGTACAAGTTTGATTCTTCTGTTTGGCTTATCGATCGATGTCACAACGCCCCGCATGATTTCATCATCAAATGGGTTAAATACCGTCAACGTAACAGAGCGGCATTCTTTGTAAGATTCCAGGATCGCTTCTTCAATGAGCTGCATTTCTTGTTCGTCCAAGGCTGGCTTCCCGCGTCGCCTTTGTAACGCTTCTTGAGCCAGGTATGCTTCACGATGTTCAGGTAAAATGATACGAGATCCCTCGTATACACCGTTCGCCGTCAATTTGCTTGCCATAATAAACGCCTCCTTAATATTGGGTCCAGTAACTTAAATCATTCTGCTGTACCAATGGCGGTGCCTTGGGTAGCTTAGGCTTTTCCGATTCTCGTTCCCAGCCTTCCAGGATAACAAGATTTCTGCTGTCTGATTTATCTTCCCAATTTATGTACTCCGATTTAATTAGACCATCAAGAGCAGCCATAACATCCTGCTTCCCCTTCCCCGTCTTAACCGTAAGTTCATGGATCGTTGGTAAGCGTCTGCGGCCGCTACTGTAATTAAACAAGATCCTTAGTACTTTCCGTTCGTAATCAGTCAACATGTTTATGCCCCCTGTGCTGTCGTCATGATCGGATTGCATGCCAGTAAACCGGATTCCTTAAAGGTCCGTGGCTGCCCCGACAATAGATCATCAGCTCTGATCATTCCGGATCGGATGCTTTTGACCTGGATACGGCGTTTCGTGATCTTTCCGCTTTGATCTTCATAAATGATTTCAACTAACCAACCCAAGTATTTCACTGGCATGCTCATCCCTCCAATAATAAGAACGTTTGTTTGCTTTTAGCTATTATATGCGAATATACGTTCGATATTCAACAGAAAAAAATACCCAGTCGAAAGACTAGATATTATCTGCATTTATCCAAAATCGATCATTAAGCTAACGGGCAGGATAATGCAATAGCAACCTTGAATTAATTTGGAGACGAATTTATGACAGGGGCTGAGTAGTATGGTAAATGGGAGTATTTTAGGAATCGCATATAATGTAATTCCAGTTAAAAATGCAAAAAAATCTGGAGAATGGTTCGTCAGTCACTTTGGTTTTAACATCAGAAACGATAGAGGGAATTATATAAGTTTATTCAGGGATAACCGCCCAATAATTGATTTAATTGAATCTGATAATGATACAAGAGCGGTTTTTGAAGTAAATGGACGGCCAAGGTGGGTTGTAACATTTTTTACAGATGATATCGAATCATTACACATGAGACTAACATTGGATGGAGTTACAACTAGACCAATTAGCAATGAAGGCATTTACGGCAAGTTTTTTGTTTTTGAAGATCTAGATGGAAACTTATTTGATGTATGGGAGCATAAAGATTGTGAGTTAATCTTTTAAGACAGCTGTCTAAGCTAACAGAAAATGTTAACTCCACAATGCCAAGAATGCAGCTGACCCATGTGATCGGCTGCTTTTGTTCAGCTAACGGGCAGGTTAGTTTAAATAGCCAAAGGAATATTAAGATAAAACCATGTGACTGGTAGCCGATGAATGTGATCGATTGCTTATGTTCAATTGAACTTGCGAGTTAAAAACACTTGAGATATAAAGAAAGTGCATCGAGTATAATGAACTAAAACAACAACGGTAGGTGGTTAAAATAAAAAAAGTAATTTTTACTGGCGGTGGATCTGCAGGACATGTAACAGTCAATATTGCTTTGATTCCTGAATTTATCCGTTCAGGCTGGGTAGCCGAATATATTGGTTCAGTGGATGGTATTGAAAGGCAACTAATCACATCTAACTTTAATGTAAAATACCATTCAATCTCTACAGGGAAGCTACGACGGTATCTAGATTGGAAGAACGTAAAGGACCCATTTAAAGTGGTGAAAGGAATTTTTCAAGCATATCAACTTCTAAAGAAGCAGCAGCCAAATATTGTGTTCTCTAAAGGTGGTTTTGTTTCTGTACCAGTTGTCATTGGTGCATGGTTGAACAAAATTCCAGTTATCATACATGAATCTGATTTAACTCCAGGTTTAGCCAACAAGCTAGCCAGTCCGTTTGCTAATCTGATATGCACTACTTTTCCTGAAACAGCTTCTGCCTTTAAGGATCATAAATGTTATTATGTAGGACCCGTTCTTAGAGAAGAATTAACGAAGGGAAATGCAGAACGTGGACGGGCATTCTTGGGGTTTTCTAATAATAAAAAGCCTACAATACTAATAATGGGAGGGAGTTTAGGATCACGGAAAATTAATCATGTAGTTAGAGAATCATTAACTCAATTAACAAAAAGATTTCGAGTCATTCATCTTTGTGGAAAAGGACATCTTGATTCTTCAATTTCAAATTCTGAGTACCGTGAATATGAGTATATAAATGAAGAATTACCAGATATATTAGCCATGTGCGATATTGTAATCTCACGAGCTGGCTCTAATTCAATTTTTGAGTTTTTATCTTTAAAGAAACCAATGATTTTGATACCTTTAACTAAGGAACAAAGTAGAGGAGATCAACTTCTAAATGCAGGTTCTTTTGAAAGCAAAGGTTACTGCAAAGTGCTACATGAAGAACAATTGAACACTGATAGCTTGATTGCTAGTGTTAATGATTTATCAGAAAATAAAGAACAGTATATTGAAAATATGAACTCTTTCGAACGTAATGATGCTGTAAATATTATCTACAATCTTCTTATTGAAACTGCGAAGAAGAACTAAATTATAAATAAGAGATTTCTATAATAGCTTGAATGCGTTCAACTAACGGGAAACGATAGCTCAATAATACCAAGAAAAAAGAAGAACAATACGATCTGCTTCTCTAAAACTTACCACCTCTACTCTTTATGGCAAAACGCTATAATGAGGTGAGGTGTTTTTATGTTTATCAGCCCAATGTTATTAGAAACAGCACCGGGACCGTTCTCGCATTCGGATTTTATTTTTGAACCGAAAGTAGATGGTCACCGTCTTATATATTCGCAACAGTCCGGTAACGTCCGGTTATATACACGTCACAACAACGACTGCACTCGTCAGTACCCAGAATTACAGTTGCCGTTTGACTCAGACATCATATTAGATGGTGAAGTAGCGTGCGCCGATCCGACAACAGGATTGAACGATTTCGAAGCAGTCATGAGCCGCTTCAGCACTAAACAGGATAGTAAGATACAACAACTCACTCGTATGCTGCCTGCTACGTTTGCAATATTTGATATCCTTCATTACAAGGGTAAGGACTTACGCAAACTACCTCTCCTGGAGCGTAAAGCTATTCTACACAGTATTACCTTACCCTCTCCCTCCTTTGGCATTGTTCCACATATAGAAGGCGCCGGAGAAGAGTTGTACTCTCAGATAGAAACTATGGGTATGGAAGGTGTAGTTGGCAAGCGCAAAGACAGCCAGTACGTTAGCAGGCGGTCCAGAGAGTGGTTGAAGGTTATTAACTGGTCCTACGCCGATGTGTTCATCACAGGATACAAGAAATCTGAGTTTGGATGGCTCGCTGCTGTTCCAGATCCGTCAGGCAAGATGCGCCCGGTAGGGATTATTGAGCATGGCCCGAGTCAAAAACATAAGCAAGCATTTCGTGGAGTTTGCCAACAGCTGATAACGGGTGAAGATAAGAACAACGTTTACCTTGAACCCCGAATTCAGGCCAGAGTAAAAATGCGCAACTGGACCAAATCCGGATTGCTTCGTATTCCCGTGTTTGATCAATTTATTGTGTGATTATATATTGTAAAGACAATACAGGAGGTGCTTTGTATGTGCGGAAGATTTACAATCACTGATCCCTTAGACGCCATAATGGACAGGTACTATGCATCTATAGCTGATGGCTTTGAGTACAAACCTAATTACAATGCAGCACCCATGCAATACATTCCCACAATTATCGGCAGCAAGCATGGTAACAGATTAGGTTCGCTTCGATGGGGCCTGGTACCCGTTTGGGCCAAGGATGACAAGATCGGGAACAAGATGATCAACGCCCGGTCCGAGACGCTGGCAGAGAAGCCAGCCTTTAAACGGTTAGTTGGGTCCAAACGTTGCATCGTCCCATGTTCGGGATTTTTCGAGTGGCGTAAAGAAGGGACAGCCAAGACACCTATGCGAATTCTGATGAAGGACAACAGCATATTTTCATTGGCAGGTCTGTACGATACCTGGACAGATCCAGACGGAAACAAGTTGAGCACGTGTACCATAATTACTACTGAACCAAACAGTCTGATGGAAGACATCCATAATCGTATGCCGGTGATTCTGCGTCCTGAAGATGAGGCTGAATGGCTTGGAAGAGATAATGATGTTCAGTCCCTGCTTGAATTGCTTAAACCATATCAAGCGTCAGAAATGAGAGCTTACGAGGTACCAAATGAAGTTGGTAATGTACGGAATAACACTGAGGGACTAGTTAAAGAGGTAATCTAAAGATTCAAAAGAGCAGCGATGATACTTTGCTGCTCTTAAGTTTGGCTATATATGTTTAATTAATTGATCAAATCACCTTGCACTAATTCGCTGAATTCAAACTTCCGTTTCATTAAAATCTCTCTGTTATGTTATTGAACTCTCCTCTTTCATACAAAAAACCAAACTTGAGTTGATCAATTATAAATTCAAAGGCTATGTCAAAATTATTGATTTCTGTATAGCCGTAACCGCTTGTTCCATCAAAAACAAGAACTACATTTGGGATCAACATCTTTCTATTTTCATCAGACGGGTCGATACTTCTGCTTTTTTCGACCTCGCTAAATTGTGTGTATGTTCTGGCGGTATCGCCTAGCAAGTTGTAAAAGCCATTATTGTCGTAAAAGTTCTCAGTGAAGGGAGCATTGAACAAGGAATTTATAATATAAATTGGAAGCGAATCCTTATGTTGTTGATAACCAAATTCGGAAACTCCAAACCCAGTTATTATCCCTTGAGTACTTAATGAACCGTAATCAAAATCCATTTCGTAATCTGAAACGTCACCCCTAGTCCCTATGTGAAATGTTGTAAATCTTACCTCTCCATGTTCACTCAAATAACTATTTTGGCTTTTTTTCAAAAGACCTGGAGATTCTTTTGAGGGTAACCTTGGATTGAAATTTTTGTTTCTTGATATTAGACCGTACCCTAGAACATTTAAATCATCTTTATAGAAAACCGTATACAAAAAGTCCTTTTTGATATAATCAGTTCTTGTTATTAAATGGTCATTTCCGTATGAATCTGACCAAGCTATTTTTTGTTCTCTTTCTGGAGTGCCCATTGAATCTTCAACATATTTCTTTGAATACCCGATTTTAACTTTTTGTAATTTATCCTCATATATTTTTTCCCTTACAACTGAAAGGTCCATTATGTACGGTTTAAATATTTGGATTAAGCCTACACCAAGAATAGCAACAAATACAGCTAATGCATTAAAAAATTTTGTTTTGTTTTGAAGTAACCATCTCAACAAATTTCTATTCTTTATCCATTCTGATATCTTTAAGAACAAATAAATAATTTTCATCAAATAATCTTGCACTTTGCCCATCTTATAACTTTCTCCCTTATGCAGTTTTCAATTATAGTTAATTACTATGTGCGCTCTAAACTCAAACTTGTCTCTAAAATATCGATTTCCAGCAATCTTTACTGATACATCACTGTATGCTTCTAATAACCCTCCATAATCCATAATCACCTCTCGATCCTGTAGAACAAGCCATACAGAGACATGTATCTGTGATAAAGCAGCGACAAAGAACTCTTCATTTGTTTCCAACACTCGATATGTATTCATTTTCCACACCCATACTATTTTATAGAAAAATATACCTAGGTCTGATAGACTATTCATGTTGTTAATTATTACTATATCAGGAAGAGTCACATTGCGTAAAGTAACTGCTTTGTTCAAATCTTGAATGCCGCTTCTATCAGCAAAATTCGTTAATAAGAAAAGATCTCGCCTGACATGGCAAGATCTTTTCTTATTAACGAATTAAACATCTTCTTTTTTTTCGGGTTCCTTCTTTTTGGGAGCCTCTCGATCTTGAGAATAATCTTCATGGATCTTGTTATATCTAGATTTAAAGTTCTCATACTCAGATTCTTTACAATCTTCATTTTCCTCAAGGTATAGAGAAATATCTTTGTATAACATGTTTAATTTATTTACAATAGAACTCTCTTGCTGAGAACGCGAAGTATAGTTTGCAAAAGCATCCCACGCACTTATTCCTGTAAGGATGGCACTAAGAACGACTGCACAATTCTTTAAACTGATGACAATATTAAGTCCGTTATATTCAAGTTTGTCGTCCAAAGTAAGACCTAGCGTAATAGTTATCAAACTTGATAAGACAACTGATATACATTTGAATTTAAACGATTTTTTTGTATTCTTAATACCAGATTTTTTTCCACTAATCATATCAATTTCAATAAACTCTTGTAATTTCGCAAGTTTGGCAGCAATAATCAAATTTTCATTTTTCATATAATTTCCCTTTATTAACTATGAATGTAGTCTGCAATATCTCTCAAAAAATTATATTTTAGAACTGGCACATCGCTCTGCTGATTGATTTCCACAATAGTCTCCAATGAAACTGACTCAGCAAAGGTCTCCCCTTCAACCACCTTCTCGATAGCTTTATTGGAAGATGAAGGGGAGACCGACTTTAAATTATCAGACATCCCATTAAGGATATCATATATTGAATTGGGGTCTGCCTTTTTCGTGTCAGGAACAGCAGATTGCTTACACAACATACACGCTGTATCATTCAAACGAAAGTAAACCTTAACTTGATCTAATACCTCTGCTACACTAAAAGATTTTGCACACCCCTCACAGTATATAATGTTATCATGTTTGCTTAGCATCTCTTTTGTTAGATATATCCTCTCCTGACAGTTGTTCGAATTGCAGTCGATGAAAAACTCTAATTCAAAAATTCCTAGTTCCTGGTCAGAAAAACACATAAAGAATGTAACAGCAGCCTTCGTTTCAATACCACTCATGCTGGCAAATTTATATGGACTGAGATTTCTTTTTCCTCGTTTCATACTCCACTTTATTTGTTCAAAAAGATTATCGAGCATGAATTCGTCAAATTGTAGATTAAGATTCTTTGCTTGATAGATGCTCAGTAATTTTTCGTATAACATAATTTTCCTTCTCCTTTCTAACGCTTCTAGTATTGTAATAATAGTGCATTAGTAAAGTTCCGCTCTTGGACTCTAATCTCACGTCAACAAATTCACTATCACTTACAACGCCATTCAAATTCCAATGGAAGCCAGCTTCCTGCAATTCCTCAATAGAATGAATGAGCTCTTTTAATTGCCAGAAAGATTTGTGACTATAGACGGGTGATCTTTTTTCCGCATTAGATGAAGCCTTACTGTGATCTCCTTCTCTAAATACAAATTTGAACACCCATCCTTTTTTAAATAATGTATGCGTCATTCTACTACTGATGTCTTGAAAAACAACGGCTTTGATTTGCTCAATATACTCGCTAAAACTCTCTTCCTCTGATTCTATATGCAGATCACGTTCAAGAAAAGTCCTAATTTTGCTTTCTACAGAACTGTCAAGCTCATTATTAAGTTTCTCTTCAGCTTCTTCACTTAAGTCTTTGAACAGTTTATAGATCGTTGATTGTACATCAAATTCATTTAAAGAAGAAACGTGTAGGTTCAAGTTTTCAAACTGTTTTCCGTCCCTTCCCTCACCATTCAATATCTTTTTAAGTTCCTTGTTGATTTTCATTTGGCTATCTGGCAAATGAACTACTTGACCATGTCTGAACTTTAGTATAATTGTATTACTTTTTACAGATATGACGACACCACAAAAAACATTAGTCCTTCCAAATTCTCCAGAAATCTCTCCAACCCTTATCAGGACATGTATCTCATCCAGAAGGTCGTTTTCATCAAACTCAAGTCTAGTTGTGCAGGCATTAATCGTATGGGTATTATCATCCGGCCAATCAAATAAATTTAGATTCAGTTTCAGTAAACTGCCAGATAACAATAGCCTAACTGTTGAATCCTTATCCATATTATTGTCATAAAAGAGACTCTTTGTCTGGTACAAGTAATGATGATCACTAATAGCGTAGAACAATTGGTCAAATAGAAATCTATCCAGTGCTCCTTTTGAGAAACTAGGACTATCTGATGCTAGCTCCTCTCCTATAATTTTTAAAATACTTGTATATTTATCACTCTCTGCCCTAATACGAACGGTTCTATTAGGAACATTAAATTCCCTAAAAAAACGTTCCCAATGTAGAATATGAATATTCCTAATTGTTCTCTCTGTCAACATACGAATCCCCCTGCAATTCAACTAACTTAAAATAAATACAATACAGTCAAATATATTGTTGATTTTATTTTAGGTTATTTTGTTGAATTTTGGAAGTGTACGTTAAAAAAATCAGATTTCTTAACTTTATTGATATATTAAAGAACATATGTTCCCATTGTCAACTAGTTTATGTATCAGAAAGACTCTTTTTTAATAAGAGCCTTCGCAATATTTTTATTGTTTTTCTTTCCTGAAATTCACAACCAACAGACGCCAAAAGTCGTAACTCCCTGTCTTATCACTAATATAGTTCTTGTAATACTCGAAAGCTTCTTCTGCCCATTTAGGACATTCCATGTTTTCCTTGGCCTTCTGAGCAGCAATCCATTTAGCTTGGGATTCAACAGTCACCTTTAGTTCGTCCATTTGCTTCTTCTCTTCTGCTGTCACAGGTTCTTCATCCCCTTTCTTCATGCGTTCAACTTCCGTTTTTATTGCCGGAATAAAACTTTTTTCTGCCGCCGTTTTGGTGTTCCCCTTCCTGAAAAAGTTTGTACCCGGACAGGTCTTGCTAGATTGACCTTTTTTGTAATCTCCGATCCATGCACCAGATGCCGTATACCAGGCATGATACACAATATGGGATGTATCAATAGGTATGTTTAGTTTGAGTGCGAGACAAGCATATAGGTGGATTACAGCTTGTTTCTGAATTGCTGTCATCGTGTCTCCACCTTGATCAAAGTTTCCGATAATTTCTATACACAAAGCTCCTGTATTTGCTCCCTTGATTCCAGCAGGCGTTTTATTGAGATCCCGATCTAAACTGATAGCGATACGTCCATCCTCAAGTACAGTTATGTTCTGCCCTGTACCGGACCATCCCTGAGATAAATGGAAAGTCCTCATTCCCTCAAGACATTTCCATACATCCTGTTTCGCTACTCCATTGACCACCTGACGAGTAGTGTAGTTAGGTGCAACAGTATGATGGACCTGGAGCTTGTCTATGCTCCTTGTTATCTTCTGCTTGTCGAGCCACCCTTTAAATTCGGATGACTCTAGCAGCAAGAAATTTCCCTTTGAGATCATGACTGTTCAGTTCCTTTCTTCGCTTGCTTAATCACCTGGTTACCGAACACCGCAAATGCTCCAACCAATATTCCCTGGATAAGCGATTCGGGAGACCAGCCAAGCGTCCAACTTGTAATAACAATAGCGAATGCAGTCACGATGAAAACAATGGTCCAGTCCGGAATCTTCGGGATACGTTTTATGCCAATACCAAGGACCCAGCATGCAACCAATACAATAAACAACTTAGGATCAATTAATGAAAACACTGTATTCCAGTCCATATTCTATACGCCTCCAATATCTTCTTTTCGGTCAATACGCTTATGGGCTTGCTTGGCCGACTCTTCAACCCGCGTCACCCGTTCTGAAAGCGCATCTACGCGCTGTGCCTGGACTCTTTGTTCAAGCCGAATATCATCCACGCCGCGCTTTATGTAATCAACGTCTGCGCGTTGCAAGGCATCAGCCCCTGCTTCTTGGATAATATCTTGTCTGTATGATCTTGATCGACCTGCCCATCCTAAAATGAGTCCGCTGAGCGTTCCTAAAATACCTAGGATTGCTATCCAATCCATTTCGACTCCCCCTACAAATTCAACTGCTTAAACGAAAGTAGCTCCTCAACCCAAGGCTGATAAAATATTTAAAAAGGAAAACCTTCCCTTCGTGTAGAATTCCCGTAACATACATAATCTAAGGAGGTTCATTCTTTGCTTGCATATCACATAGATCGTTACAACCGGCTTAAAGAAAACGAAGTTATCAATTTGATGAGTGATATTAATATCGAGCCCAGAGTTCTAAAAGAAATAATGGACGAACGTTACCCTGATGGTTTATCGTTTCATGGAAATACATACTACGCCCGACAACCTCAAACAAGAGAAGAAATACAAGATGTCTTTACAGAAAACATCTTTGAGTATGAACGAAGGTTGAATTATGCTCACATGCCTTCAAGGTTTCAATCATTCTTCGCCTCTGAAACAATGAAAGAACTTAGATTTTGGTTTAAGAAGCTAGGAAATCAAGAATCGTTTGCTGTATGGGAAGTTGAATTCGAACACTCCGATTTCGTTAAACTCGATGCTTCTTGGCTTGGAACTGATATGGATAAACCTTCGTTTTTAACTTCTGCTTATTATGCCGAGAACTATTGGACTGGAAAATCTTCCGATCATCCTCAATACGAGTTATTAATAAAGTCTCCGATCAGAGTTGTAAAAAGAGTTCCCTACTCAGAACTAATGGTAGGTGAGTGAAGAGATATTTCATGACGGTGGGTAATCCCTGTCTCAGGGACATCTCCTATAGCGCATCGATATACTCCGTGGTCATATGATTTGTCTTTCTTTGTAATAGAAACGTTTAACATATAATCTGAATTAGCGAAGAGGTGCGCAAACAATTTTTCTGCCGCCTCTTTAGCATTCTCCATAGTTTTTAATGATTTTCGTTCTTCATCTGTCACTCAAAAAACCTCCCTTTGTACAGGAAATGTTTCCTGCCCTATTCAATAGCTTCCGTATTCTCTTTTTGTTCTTGAATCTCAATCGCTGCCCGTGCATTTCCGATCTCCAAATCTAAAGCTGTCAGAATCTCTTTTTGATTAAGTGGGTGCGAGCTAAGAACCGCAGAGATTACCTGGGTCAATTCTTCAACCGGTTTATTCAAATCCAGTTCAACTTGTAGTCTATGTGTCATCTTTGCCAAGACCTTTCCTCCTCTCTATACGAAAATAAGCCCCTTCCAATTAAGGAATAGGGCTTCATGGATTTATTATCTTTTATCTTTGTTACGGTGTGGCTACGGATTTATAGTCACACTAACAAAAAAAGAGCCCGTCGATAACGGACCCTCAGAGACTTATTCTATTTAGCAGTGAGTAATACTTCATCAATTAGTTTTATTTCGGCTTCGTACTTTTTAATATCAGCATTATACTGACTCAATTGTTTCTCCAAGTTTGTCGTAGCATCATCTGCATTCAAAGATTTCAATTCAGCGATTTGCGCCTCTAACTTCTTTTTCCCATCATAGGCAGGGCTCAAAATTTTATCTTGAATACTTTTCTTCAGCTCTTCTAAACTGCTTCTTGTATCACCTACATACTTGTTAGATGAGTGATCGGATATGGCATCACTACTCGTTTGGCCTCCGATTCCATCGGACGTAATATAAATTGTTCTTCCTTCCACTTTGACCTCAGCTCCTAGTGCTTCAGATAATGCTCGTGCTGGTACGTTTGCTTTTGAATCAATTACTGCCCCTTTTTCTGACAACGATTGATTATTCACTACAATGTTGTATTCTCCAGTCACTTTCTTACCGACCACACTTTTAATGGTGTCGGCAAACGCCCCTCCTGCTGTCGAAAAAACAATACCAATAAGAATACCACCAGCAATGTATACAATCTTTTTCATAGTCTTCCTCCGTAATGGTGCAATTTACCTATTATGATACATTACGGAGTTGAGGTTGGGAAGGTTCCTCCCCAATTTGTAGCATTTTGTAGACCGTGGTTATGTGTGGGAAGCGTCAAGCTATGACTATGGTTATTAAACCTTCTAGTCAACTCCCCTATGTCAGATTGGAGATTAAACAATAAAGACTGCAAGCCAGAGACATTCTCAATAGGAACTACGAGTCCAGTAACTGAACCTCCAAAAATAACGCGCCCATAAAGTCTAATCGGATTTCCTGTATTATTCGACCCCAGAAACAAGTTGTTGCTAATAATAGAAAGCTGTCCACTAGACTCATAAGAGTTTATCTCTCCAACGGACGATCCGTTAGTATCTCTCCAAATAATCGCTGCAGCTGTAGCATCCTCAGTAGTAGCTATCTGAATCCGTGTACGTCCTCCTGCATCATAAGAGCGCAATCCTTGGGAATCTAGCTCTACACGCCTTCCTGATTGAGCAGTACGAATTAAAGCACCGGTAATTGTACCACCATTGATATTTGTTCCTGTAATAGTGGAAGCTGTAATTGATCCAGAGAAGTTTGCTCCTACAGCCGACATGATCCCTCCCGAGGTAACTGTGAACATCCCGTTGCCTACATTTATTGAGGAACCAACGATGGCCCCGTTTTTAAAATTGGAGTACTCAATATTGGCATAGTTCGCTGTTAAGCTATTCGCTATCAAATCGCCCTTCATATTTAGTCTGAAGGGTGCGCTATTAAATGACGATGCCCCCGCTGCAATGCCGTTTGTATTGATCTGTACAATGTCCTCACCATTGCCGATCAACATGGAGACAAAGTTACCCAGTTGACCTATTACTTGCTCAGCTACAACGCCTCTGGCTGTAATGGCAGCACGTATCGATTTCCAGCCATCTGTCGATATCCCAATTCCTTTAGAAGTGAGCCTGACTTGCTCCAATGGGTTTGTTTTCTCTTGAGCCAGTATCCCGCCTTCTGGTGGATAGATCAGTTCAGTCTTGCTGTTGTTGATGTCAATGACCGCTTGCTTGGCAAATGATTCAAAGACATCCGTCCGGATCTTCCCGTTTGAAAATAGGTTGTTGGTGATATTCTTATTTCGTTCTAAATCACTGATAATATCATCGTAATCTCTTAAATTGATATTGGAGATCGTCGGTTCAGCATGCTTGTCCAAACTGTATGGATACTCTGTAAGTTCAGTGATACGAGCTTTCAATCGGTTCATGCCCATATCAGGGTCAATACACATGACATCATCACCCAAATGAGGCTTGGGTTCTGTGTGGTCGATTTTGAACAAGTCTGCCGTGGATATGGTTGCCTCCAGAGAAACAACCTCTTGCTCAAGTAGCGCCTTACGTGTAGCCTTCAGCAAGTCCTCTGCTTCTTCAATATCCTGCTCGATGATCTCCCCATCATAAAATGGAACCGAATCGCTGGCCCAGTACTGTGCAAATGGTGATATGAGGTAGTTGACTGTGAGTTTACCATCCACAATTGTTCCTGGTATGCTCGACAATAGGCTTCTTTCGAGATCCGTCAGTAAGGACGCATCCATACCGATGAATGTCCTACCATCTTTCATCTGAGCAAACATCCGGGTAACAAGAGATTCCCCTTTGTCTTTGAATGAGCTGGATACGATATTCTTCTTAAGCCGGTACTGCAATCCGTGGTCTGATCCTATTCTCTTCTTGAGGTTAATCACGAAATTATCAGGTTCAACTTCACATTCATACATATCGACAATCTTATTCAAAGCTTCCAGACATGTTCCCCGTCCGAAATCCTTAACGTCATGTAAATCAAACGTATCGTGGATAACGAATGTAAATCTTCCGCCTGTAGCTTTTGTAATTAACTCCGTTAGTTCGTTGAGATGTACGCCATAAGCCTCGTCGATGTATGAAGTATAGGGAAACTTAAAGTCGTTAAGTTTGAACATGACATGATTACAATAGATTGAAGCCATGAGTTTACGACCTTCACGGGACCGACTCCGGGACTGAATGACATAAAATTGGCCACGTTCGTCTTGAACGTGGCCTTTAATTGCTATTTTTTCACGGTAATCATCTGAGGTCATTGGAACCATAAATGTTACCTCGTAATCACTGTTAATACGTCTTCTTCTTTGTATATCTGAACTATCAACCAACGTACCTACACGCCGGATGTTCTTATCGAATACTTTCATTGTTGGGTTAGGCATATCACACCTCAATTAGTACAGGAATTTGTCTCTATGTGTAACACGAATCAGAACGTTTCTACCTGTTTCAGGGTCTGTCCATGTGAGATTGTTTTCTCCAAGATTTAAGTCAAAGAAATCACCTTCAAGCAAGTGTGAGGCATTCACTCCGTTTTGCGTGATCTTATACGTATTAGCATCAATGATAACTTGATCACCTGGTTTAAACGGCCCTGTGAATTCCAAGAACTCCACATGGTACCTACTGCCTTTAGCGCCTGCTCCAAAACCAACATCCATTACAGCTCGTTTGGTAATCTCTCGAATGAAATCCGCCTTGGTGCCAGCAGCTACATCCATAACAGCCGCAAATGAGATTTCACGGACAAAATCCCCTGCCGCTCCCGCATTGACATCCATAACCGCCGAACCCGTCATTTCCATCGTTGCAGCGGCTCCAGTAGATCCTGATATGTCAGCAACTGCCCGACCAAAGACGAATACGGATATTTGGCGGTTAAAGGCCATACGGTTGAAAGCCCCTCTGTTAAACACGGCCCCGCCTCCTTTGATATGAAAAGCCCTCTAGTGTGGTCAGAGGGCATAAAAATAGCGAACCACCTAGGTACACTCGTTATATGATATAGTCGTTATATCCTTGTTCATTATTTGGAAACACGTCTTTAATTCGCTGTAGAATCTCCTCATCAGATCCATCCATATCTACTTTTCCTTCAAATAATTTTAAGAATATTTTAATTGGAGAGAACACACTAAAATGTGTACCTGTTAGCTTATTCCCCCACATAATATGTTCAGTCGGTTCAGGAAATCCGATTTCAAATGTTACAATATTATACCGATTTCTTACCCATTTTTCTAATAACATAACAAACCCTCCTAAACAATTGATTGTGTTAATAATGATAATTCAAAAGACGAGTAGGAACCTGTAGTATTACTTATTGTTGCTGATGTTTCACTAAGAGCGGATACGATAGTTGCCGCTACATCGTTTCTATACACATAACCTGGATTGACCATCAACCGAATGAAAGATCCGTAGTTAGCGAACTGCCCACTTCCTACACCTACATAAATCTTCCCAGCAGGAACAGGGATGACTTGAGAGCTGCCATTCGGTAGACCGTTTGTTCTTAAAAACTCAGACTGAACTTTTCCGTAAGCAGCGGGCATGGTTCCAGTTACAATACCAGATTCTGTTCCTATTGTTTTGTCTGCTCTGACATCACCAGCTACCGCTGTACCATACTCACCTCCTTCACCCTGTAAGATAAAATTTGCGCCATTGTAAACCACCGAATATACAGCGTTTGCTCGGAGTGCATTGGCTTTTAGGAGGCTCCCATCAGTTTTTAAGATATTCCTTCCGCCGAGCCCATTGACATCGAGATGTACATAGCTTGTATTAGTTTCATTTATCATGATGGTAGCTCTTAAACCAGCAACAAGAGCGGTTGGTGCAGGCGTAAGAGTCACTGCATAATTGTTTACGCTGATTCTGGTGGTTATCCCGAATCCATCTCTGTTATTAATGATATCATGTGCCACTTGAGCTGCTGTGATTCCAGCGCTGCCACGGTCGTATGCTCCTTTAACGGCTTTCTCTGTCGCGGCCACCGACTCTGACATTCCGTCTGTCTTGCTAGACAGCTGCACCTTACCTTTCTGAGTTAATGATGCATCAGGAATGTCCATCTCGTTGACCAATTGGCGAAGTTCTTCCACATCTTCCCGTGTTGCAACACCCTCATCGATCTTCTCAAAGATCGTATTGATTCCTACACGACTTACACTTTCATTCCCCAAAGGTAGGGGAAGTTTTAAACGTTTCGTTTCAATTGGCATGTTTAATTCCTCCTTTTGTTGTTATTAGGTCTATACGATTTAGCTTATAAGTTGTTAAATGGTCTGAAATCAGTCATAAAAATAGCGCTCCGATGTCGGAACGCCTATTACACGATATTTCCGTTTTGGTCCATCTCTGCCACTTCCAACACAGCAGCCACTTTCTCACGGCTTCCTGTTGGCACTTGCTCCAGCTTGATCAAGCCCTTATGAATCATCATTACGTATACAGCTAACATGGTGTCACCTCCCCTCATGAGTGCTACAGCCCAACGGATCAGTAGCCTGGCGAGATTATTACGCATCTGGCATCTCGCCAAGCAACATCATGTGAAGCTCCATGAGAGCTAACTGATTGGCGTTACTCTCAGAGGCTAATTGCTCATAACTAGCTTCTGACGCAGCAAGTCTGCGTTCCAGTTCTACGTATTCAATGGGTTTGTTGGCTTTGTCTACCTCATCTTTCAGGGCTTGATCCAACACAGGTTGTCCATCCTGCCAGCGATAGTATCCTCCGTTAATTCCAATCGGGAGCGGCGTTGAGATGTCTACCTCTTGATAACCCTCATACGGGTATTCGATGATGTCTCGAATAATCTGAGTTTGCTGCTCGACTTGAATGTAAAAACTCATTTATATCAGCTCCATATCTTCACTATTTTTTTAGCTTCCCCTGCAATCCCGCTTTCTTTTGCATAACCTAGTCCAATATCTGAAGCTGATATAGAACTCCTTACATTTGAACTTAAATGAACTCCATCACGCGTATCGTAAAGTGTGAGTGCAGGAAGCGCACCGTGAGCAACCCCTAGAAAGTTTGAGTCTGGGCTAAAATCAACTCCATAACCAATACCAGTAGGTAAAACACTCGGGTTAGGGTACTTGCTAAAACCGCCGTTTTTCAAATCATAAAGACTCATATATGGACTGCTATACATAGCAATAGCCATATACCTATCATCTTGACTACACCTTATATCATAAATTACATTAGTTGCCTGACTGGATATGTTCACTTTAGTGAATGAATCACCATTCCGTGTATACCACAGAAGTCCGGGAGTAGCACTAGTGCCAATAAATAAGTGATCACCGCTGTGACTAAAGGTCAATCCATAACCATTGTTGGTCCCCGGCAAGCTAGGCAAGTTAGCCAGCTTCGTAAATACATCCCCATTGCGCTTGTATATACTTGCAATATTGCTCCCTCCATGGGCTACAGCAAGATAATCCGCATTTGGGGTAAAGGAGATACCATAAGCACCGCTCGGCGGTAGTACGCTAGGGTTTGCTAGTTTTGTAAACGTATCTCCTTCAATTTTATATATTGCAATGTAAGGATCTTCAAGCAAAGAAACTGCTAAATACTTACCATCTGAACTGAAGTCTGTGTAATTAGAACGACCACTTGGGATAATAAAACCCTTGATTTCTGTGAACATATCCCCTTCTTCAATTTTAAAAATCCTTAAAGATACAGCTCCCAGACTCGGGACCACAAAGAATTTAGAATCTTGGCTAAACGATATATATCTAGTGGATTCGGAGATGGATGGAATCGGTATTTGACTATACTCATCTCCTATTCTCTTGAACATGGTTATTCCGGTGCTCATAACACTTACAGCCATGTATCTGTTATCCGGGCTAAATCGAACGGATTGACCATTATTCGCAAAGTTCGTAGCTACGTTTTTTTGCTCTATGTTATAACGAGTTTTAATCGGATCATTAGCCTGAATATTACTCTTAAAAATACCAACTGCTTCTTGTTGACCGTTAATCACCGTTGCAGTTTCAATCGTCCCAATCCCATCCGCAAGTTCTATAAAAGAGTGTGGGGAAGTCCCTGCTACCGTTCCCCCTTTGACGATGACGGCGGATTCAATGAGATTTTTCCCGTCAACGCCAGACTGAAAAACCTCGTTGAGCGCATCAACCAGGTTGTCCTTGTCCGTTGTTTGTAGGTCGGCCAAGTTACCAACTTGCTGTTGCACGGAACCCACTGCGGATTCCGTAGCCGCTATGGTATCCCTGTCACCTGTCGTTGACTTAGACAGTTGGACAATACCCTTATCTGTTAAAGATGCGTCCTGTGGTGCAGGGATGTTGTCTAGTCGTTGGTCCAGATCAGTAATGTTCACTCGGAATGTGTCGTGATCGTAAGCGGTGAAGTATCTCGCCATTTTCGTTCCAGCCACCCAAGATTTAGCCACACCCTCAAACCCTCTGGATACCACCGTAAGTGTATTTCCACTCAACCCTTCATACTTAATGGTCTCAGCCGATTCATCGGTCCCCAGCGTGATCAGGTTAGGCGCAGGTGGTAGAACAGATCCATCCAGTACCGTGAAACTTGTCTGAGTATCGTCAATAGCCTCCGCCAGCTCCGTCTGCCTGCTGTTGACTGCTGCCGGATACATTGTTTCAATCATCGTATTTACCCCCTTAGTTCAACCGGATCTCCACTTGGCCAGTTAAAAACTTGAAAATGTCATTATTTAAAATGCTCCGTGGTGTTTCGAGCGTCCCGAAATAATAAAGGTTACCGCCTGTAACAGCGTCCCGCAGTCCAAAGTGTGTAACTATGCCCCAATTGGCTGTCGCTACTGCAAAAGCTACATCTGCCGCAGATTTGATGGACATCTTTTGTATATTGCTCAAGACCCCCGTAACTGGGTGAAACTCTTGGACAGTAACCTGAGCCGGTTCAGCAAAGGTGAGCACTTGTCTGGCATAACCTCCACCGGACACCTCTTGCCCCGTATCATTCCAGGTAGGATCGGAATTATAAAGAGCGACATATAGCCTATCTGGGAAAGTGAATTTCTCCCCTCTTGCTGATACATTCAGTTGTTTGGTCGCTAGATATTTACTAATGTTCATCAGATCACCCCTCTAACAAGTATTCATTCTGAATCTTGAACTTTTGAATTGTTGCGGAACCTGTGTTGGTTAAAACAATCACTGGACTTGCGCGTTCATCCCCCAAAGAAATTACTTTGATCTTTTCTGGAGAATGAGTAATAGTTTCTTCCAGCATGTTTTCATCGCTTTCCGGAAAGGGATGTTTGCCCATTTTGATTGGTATTGTCAGTTCCCCATCAAAAATAATCTTTTCAATATCCATCGTCCCAGCATACCTTCCGATATATCTTCTGCCCGGAAGATCCTCAAACGTGAGTACAATGTCCCCTTTTTTGATATTAAAAAGAGCCGCCACTTGGGCGACTCTTCTGTGATAGTCAAGGGTAGCATCGTCTGCCATAACGATACACTCCAGATTAATTACTCTTGGGCCATATGTGCTACCAAAATCGATCTCTCCATCCCGCCCTGCAATTTCGAGACTGTAGTCCCTCGTCGGTGGCAATACCGGGATGTTGTGCTTCTTCAGGCCAAGTCCGATATCACGAAAGGACTTCCCATCAGCAGTAGCATTGATCATTATCCCTTACCTCCTCTAGCCTGCATCCTCCGCATCAAATTATCGCGCTCACTCCAGAAGACCTTCGCAGCCGATTCGTCCGCGATATAAGTATCTCCTGATTTAATTACGAATTGATTACTGGTTCTCTCCGGATTTACTCCGTTTGAACCTTGAGGAACTGAGAATTCAGGCATTGTAAAGTCTAGTCTGTGCATTCGTAGGTTTAGGAGATTAAACAATGAATCCTGTTGTCGGTCATTAAGAATAGCTTCGCCAGCGTGCGCAATAACTGGAACAGCCGCACCGCGAGGACCTTTGACTATTCCCCCTTCACTAAAATGCTGGAGTTTACCTGTATCTTTATCAATCCCATACTTCTTACGAATGGCATCGTTTTGTTCTTGAAGGAGTCGCATGGTTTCAGCATCACCTCGGGCTTTAGCTGCATCCCAAGCATCCTTGTTATCGTTATAGGTGTACAGATCAATTTCCTTTTGATATGCAGAGTCCTTCGAGGCGGTTCCTGGAGCCAAAGCTCCCCCAGAGACATCAGTCACTCCAAGTGAAGCACTTGCCGCCGCAATCTGATCAAGACGGCTCTGATATTCCAAAACAAATGCATCAAGCATTCCGAGTATCGTTTCGTTCTTCTCGCTCTCCTTCATAATCTGAATGTTTTTCAAATTCTCGGCAGACAGCTCACTGTTCGAAGAAAATTCATCAAAAGCGGAAGAGAGATTATCATAATGAGATTTAGCATCTTGAACTTTATCGTCAAAATCTTTTTCGCGAGTTGTTTTCTCCTCTTGCAACGCCGTTTTCTGATCCTCAAGCGCTTGTTTGGCGAGCTTGCGACCATGTTCACGATCCAGGTCCTCAATGTCTTTTTGGACTTGTTTTCGCTCAGCAATACCTTCTGGACCAACAGCAGACTGGAGCTTTTCAAGACGAGCAACTTTCTCTGCTCGCAGTCTCTCATAGTCATCCTGATCATTACTTCGCTCCATGGCTTGAATCAGATCATCAATAGCTTTGATTTTGGCTTCTTGAGCTGAGATGAACGCATCCTTCTCAGCCTGAATACGTTTGATTCCCTCATCCAGAGCGCTGTCCAATAGCTTTTTCTGCTTAGTTACCGATTCAGATACTGCCTTGGTCATTTCGTCCATAAGTTTTTTCTTTAGATCGTAGACCTTCTCATCTGCATCCATCCGTTGATCGCTTCCTACCAGGTAAGAAGCTTGAAGTTTCATATACTCGGCAAGTTCTTGTTCGGTAGTCATTTCACCGATCGCCTTCAAGTGATTAATTCGTTTCTCAGCAGCAGAATAGTACTCCTTATCCAGATCATTACGCTGCTTATATATTTTCTGTTCTAGATCCCACAGCTGTTCAGAAGACATCGTCTTATCAGCTTGCATCTTCAGAAACTCTTGAAGCTCCCACTTCATGATGTCAACTTTTTGAGCACCGGACATTTCCATCTTCGTAGCTTCTTTGTTAATCCACTTTTCCGAGTACTCGTACTTAGACGAAATCAGTTTCTTGGAAGTATCTTGATACATTTTCTCTGCTTCAGCTCGTTGTTCTGCTTTTAGCGTGGTATCGTTTCGCATCCGGTTGTAAGCCTCGGCCTGCATTTGATAAATCTCAACCTCAGACTTACCTTGACGTTCCATCTGATTTGTTTGTTTATCAATCCAATTCGTTGAATTTTTAAATTTCAGATCCGTAACCTTGTTCGTCAAGTCATACACTTGTTTAGCTGATTCAACACGCTGTTCCTCAGTTAGGGCCGTATTTTTGAGTTGTCCCTGATAAAACTGAAGTTGCGTCTTGGTCATTTCCATCTCGGAACGGCCTTGTTGACGCATGCGTTCAACACGCGCTTCCATATTGGCCTGTGCGGTATCAAATTGGTCGCTGGCATACTGATCCTTCATGTCTTCTTTCTCGGACTGCACATCCCCAATTTTCTCAGTCAGGCTTCGCCGCTTATTAGTCAACTCATCTGATTTCAGCCCGGATTGTTCGATCATCTGACGCTGCTCCTGCATCAGTTTCTGTATTTCAGTTTTGAGTTTCAATTGAAGCTCGTATTCGGCTTTGTACTCTTGGGAGTCTTTCTTCATGTTCTTCTGCCGTGCTTCGGATTGTTTTAAAGACAACTCTTTGTCAGAGATTTTCATATCTTTGATTCCGAGTTTACTCTCCAGTTCTGAAACATCAATGTTATAAAGTTCATCACTAATCCGAAGCAGTTCGCTATCAGCGGTATTTTTTGCATCCTTCAATTGCTTCTGTGTAGGTTGTGTAGTTGTACTGGACTTTTGTGGAGAATAATCAGCCAATACTTTATCAACATACCCTACATCTCCGTATACATTGCTTTTATAAACTTTCTTGTATTTCTCTGAATACGCGGCCATATCAGCTTTATTGTATCCACCAGACTTTTTGAACCAATCAATAATTCCCGATCCCATGTTGTATCCGCCCAGAGCCATGGCGACATCTCCACCAGATTTCTTCAGTAACTCGGAGAGCATCTTAGTCCCTGCATCAATACTCTGTTTTACTGTCGCATTGTTCATGCCATTGACTTGCATGACATTGGTTACGCCCTTAGCTCCAAAAGTTGATTCGCGTTGGATCACAGCAGCGACAAGGTATGGGTCAACATTAAATTGATTAGCAGCAGCATTAATCTCAGAAGCGTATTTACCGGCATATGCGACTCCGCCAGAAGTTGTTTGGGAACTAGTGGATGTCGGGTAGGCAGCATCTGTCGAAAGCCCAGGAATACGAGTTGCTCCGTTGTACTTCGGCGCCCAGTAGCTGCTATTTAAATCCGAAACCTTTAACCCCGATTCCCCCATTTGAATAAACTTGCTATCACCCATATAAATACCAACATGTGAGTTATCTTTGCCATTCGTATTGAAGAACACAAGATCTCCAACTTGAAGATTTTTCTTTGATACCGCAGTTCCTGATTTGGCTTGTTGAGCTGCTGTACGCGGTACCTGTACTCCGATCGTTTCAAACATCTCCTGCACAAACTGAGAACAGTCTGAGTATGCTCTTTGTTTGAATTCATCAAATGAACCGGTAAATTCACCGCCTATTTTCTTGTATCGCATCACACCAGAGTTTGCCAAGTCAACAGCAGTGGACAGCATTCTTGTAATGTCTGATGACGTTCCGCCACCTGTCGTAATCTCCGTTTGAGAGGACACGAGTTGGGTTGGATCATTGTACCCTTGTTCGTAAAGTTTCTGTTCCTCCAGTAGGGCTGTACGCTTCTGAGCTAGGATATCAAGGTATTCTTTGGACGACTTCGCAACTCTTTTCTGTTGCGAATCCAATTTTTCCAAGGACTTATTGTAGCCTTCAATCGCCTTCTGTAATTCCGTCATAATTTCTACGGTTTCTTTCTTGGCCTTGTTGTTGTCTTCTACCCCGTAAGTGTCATCTTCCAAAAGCTTAGTCATGGCTTCGATCTGGTCATTACTCAACTGTAGTTGACCAGCATACTTTTTAACGACATCATTTAACTCATTAAGTTTTTGTTTTTTAGCTTCAAGCTGCTCATTGGCCTTTTGTTGAAGAAAATTAGCTATGCCTTGATTCATAAGCTGCGTGCTATTCAATTCAGAAGCATTCTTCTTCTGCTCTTCGGTGATTTCTTTTTCAATGTCTTTAATCTTTTCACGAGCTTCAGCAAAGGTTGAGATAGACTCAAACTCTTGCCCATAAAATTGGATTCGTTTTAAACTCTCCAGCGCCACACTGCGCGTTGAATCCCTCTCCGCTTTCAGATCATCGATAGCTTTCTTAATTTTAGCTTGTCGCAATTTTTCTAGAATTTGTCCTTCAAATATCCATCCATCCGTTGTCTTCCGGATCTGGGAAGCCAATTCAGGATATTTTAGAATCAAGTCTGCCACAGAAGATGCACTTAATGATTGTCCTTTGGAGAGCGTGTCTGCAACTTGGTTCAGCTCAGAAACTGAAGAAATACTTGCTTGAACGGACTCTCTCAAAGCTTTCGTCTGCTCAACCAGTTTTTCAGTCAATTCTTCAATCGTATCAGATGCCTTCCCGTTTATCCCCGCTAATGCATCCGTTTCCTTTTGGGCTTCGACAGATTCTACGGTCATTTGTTGCATTTGGACATTTGCATCACTTATGGAAGCTTCCAACTCACGATTTTTCGTCTCTAAAGAATCAAGTTTATTTTGTAAATTCTCCAGTTCATTGGATGATTCATCCACACTTTTGAAACTGAAAATGTTCTTCATAAATTCTACGCCGCCTGCGATCAAACTATTTTCAAGAGACTCTATCTTCTCCTTCGTTTTTTCAATGACAGCGATATTTTCATTCATTTGGTCTTGTAGACCACTTCTTTGATCTTCCAATACAGCCTTTCTAGCTTCTCGTTGCTTGTCAATCAACGTATTAAGAGCAGAGATCTGTATTTGAGTTGCCTCGTCTGTAAACCCAGCAGCTTCAAGTTGAGCTAGTCCTTCTTTTCCTATAGTCATCGCAAGCGCTTTAGATATTTCTTCCAGTTGGCGTTTTGCTTGCTCCTGTTTACTCGTGGATAGTGTTCCACCATCAATCATCGCTTTTAAGGAATTGTGTGCATTGACCATCTTAGGCAACAAGTCAATCTGCCGTTGATACTGGCTAATCATTTGTTGACTCGCAGAATCATTGTCCTTCATCATTTGAATCCGATCACGTTCTGCTTTTTCTGCTTCCCCACTCTTCATTGCGAAAATAGCAATAGCACCTACCAACAGAGAAAGTCCAGCAGTTGCTGCCGCCATAGTAACGGTAGCCGCCGCCTGCGCCCTGCTCAATGCACCGGTTGCTACCGTTGCCGTGGTAGTCGCTACAGCTTGCGCTTCTCTTGCAGCAGTTTGCTGAACTGTGGAGATGGTTACGCCTTCGCTTGAAACGATATTCACAGTATTTGCAGCCGAATTAGCAGCTGTTGCAGCTGTGCTGGTAACCGTCGAAACCGTTTGTTGCGCTTTAGCAGCATTTAAAACTTGAATAGCCGCTATAACGGATGCAATAGGTCCGCTAAGGGCTTTGTACGCCAACAGCAGACCGCTTAATCCAGCAGCGGCAGCATAGACACCTGTAGGTATTTTTGTCAATCCAATTAGCAATTGGTCAATTCCATCCAACACATCTTTAATCATCTGACGCAATCCATCTTCGCCAGCTGTGTTAAAGATTTCAAGCAGTGAAGTTCTGGTCTGAGCTGCCTTACGCTGGATCGTGTCCATTTGAACAGTCAAATACTGCATCGTAGAGCCGGATGAGCCAATAGAAGCAGCAGTACCCAGCAAGATATCTCCAACGTTAAGTGACGCGGCCAGTTTTGCATATTGATAAACACCACGAGAGATATCTGCATATGACTGAGTCAGGTCGTAGTTCTTGTCTGTTACCTGGATCGAGAGATCCAATAGAATATCTTCCGCTTTACGCCATTGTTCAACCCCGTCTACAACCTCCTTGGTTTTAACACCAAGACGCTCAATCTCATCCACCGCTTTATCTGTTCGAATGGTACCTAGGACTGTTTTCCACATGTTACCGAGGTTTTCCCCAGACAACGCCGTATTACGAACACCGGCAGAGATCAATCCGTTCATCACGTCAAATGACACACCTGTTTCCGCAGCGATTTTACCTGTCCGTTGGAATGCAGCCCCCAGGTCACGAGCTGGGGCCATCGTATCGTGAGCTACCTTGGACCAGGAATCAAGAACACGATTACCGATAACCATAGCTTCATTCGCATTCGTAATATGGACCCCATACTGGGACATAACCGACTCCATAGACTTGGTTGCGTCCTCAAGCTCTACCATGTCCACAGTAGATAGCTTTGTGGATTGCCGTACTAGCTCTTGTACAACGTTAACGTCTTTGTACATACGGCCCCAGAGACGAGCTGACTCCGTGACATCCAAAATGTTAGATCCAAGCTCGTGAGCAGTTTGGATAAAGGCTTTTGTTTCGCGGTTTAGCTTTTGAGTATCCATAACCATTTTGTTTGTACCATCTTCAAAATGAACAAAATAGTGTTCATTGGTCTGCACGTATCCGGCCATGTTTGACTCTATGTCCACCAAGCCCTCATGCATTGCCTGTGTGACTTCATGCATTGCTTTATACATTGTGTTGAACACAACGGCATGTGTAGCCATGTCACCTAATTTACCGATCCAGCTTTTAGAGACAGCATCCATAGTGGTACCCATGCGCTTGGTCTGTTGTTCAGTTTGGGACAACGCTTGCCGAATCCGTTGTTCCTCCGCTAGCACTTTCTCCCTGAGAGCTTCTTCTTTCCTTTGCCGTTCTGTAAGAGCAGTGCGTATCTTCTGTTCTTCTTGCAGGACACGTTCCCGTGTGCGCTCGTCTGTACCCGTACCGGTTGCTTTCGCAGCCTCTTGACCTGATTTAACTGAACGATTTTGCAGAATCTGCATCTTCTGCTGGTGCTCGCGTTCGGATTGTTCGATCTGTTGATTTCGTCTCTTAATCAAGGCTTGCTGCGCCTGCATTTTAGCATCGATCAAGCGGTTAGTTTGCTCGATCTGTTGAGCCTTTGCACCGAGCAAAGCAGTTTGAGCAAGTTTTTGCTTTTGTTGAGCTTCATATTCGGCTATTATCTTCTGACGGCGCTGATCCGAACTTAAAGCCATTTTATCCATTGCTGAAGTTATATTCTTGTATGATTTCTCAGCGGTTGATAGTTCAGCATTCAAGGCCTTAAATGCATCTGCGTTTCCTCGCGCTCCAGTATCGATATTTTTGAAAGACTGAAGGACTTTGCCTGTATCTAAATTAATCCGCGCAGCAACGACATCTCTATTTGTACCCTCTGCCATATTGCCTCCTTCCTACCTTGGCTGGAAGAAACCAAGATCGGATAAGTATTTTGCTTTCTTCGGCTTTTTGTTTTCGACCGTACCACCATGAAGAACAATTTCGAATTCACGAGAACGTTGTTTTTCATTCATGAGTGCTCGGATTTTAGGTATGGTCATATTAGGCCACTCTGTATCTGATATTCCGTTGCTGATACAGAGTGCCCACAGACCCATCCAGTCCGTTCCTGGTTGATCTACTTCACCATCCCCCAGATCCTCATCATCGTCAGCTGAATCAGGATCTGGAGGAAAAGATTCTTTATAGAAATCGATCCAAAACGTTATCCAAAGCCTGGATGCCCTCCATGTCCACTTGTTCATACTCTTCATCCGTTAGGCCCTCTACAAAAATCAGATCGAAGGCTTTTTGATACGCCTGCTCAATAGCCGGACAGTCAATAGCTGGGATATCCTGCTCACCAACTTGCGTTGCTTCAATGGCATCCCGTCCAATTACATAGCTAAAGCGAATACCCTTGAGGTTCTTCGCTTGCTGCCGAACTTCCCGAATCAACTTGATCGTTCCGACCTTAATTGTCTTCTGTAGTCCCTCAGCCAAACGTACGGTGCTGCCAATGTTCAAGGTCTGGTCCAACGTTTTCTCTTCTTGGGTTTCAATTGCTTGTTCAACTTCACTCATGTTCATTCTCCTTTGAATTGAAATATAGTTTTTACCAAAAAAAGAACCCCGCCGAGTACCGGCAGGGTTGAGATTAAGGTTTAAATTCCGAACTTAATTGTCATAGCATGGCCTTCTGGATTATCAGCTGAGCGCCCAGGCTCCATTACTTGAAGGTCAATCGTAGTCGTGTTTGCCTTTTTACGTTCTTGCGACACATCCAATGTACCACCGCCCAGAGCTTTGAAGATAGTCACTTGGACCGGAACAGGTTTTCCGTACTTGTCATCAAGCAGCTCAAAACGGTGAGTAAGTTTAAAAGGAGCTGGACGACGTGTTCCATCAAATGCCGTTTCTGTGCCCTCTCTAGTCCATTTATATCTGACCAGAATTTCCTTTCCTTTATTCGCATCGGAAGATACGATTTTCCCCGTTGCATCGATCGTGTATTGTTGATCTGTTGGTGTAGTCGCTGCGCGGGTCAAAAGAGTACGCTCATCAGTATCAGCATCAACAAGATGCACTTCATCACTTTCTTCGATAAATGTACCTGAGTACTTTGCCGGAGCCTTGATCATGTAGCCATCAGTTCCCAGTATACCTTGTTCCGTCTCATCGAACTCCATCGCAGTGCTGCGCTTTGTTGTGGCACCCTGAGACATGTCTGCAATCACAGGAGAATAACGAGGAACTTCAATACTTACTTTGTCTTGCAAATCCCCTGCCGTGTAGTGGAAAGCATATCCACTATCGCCACCCATAACCCCTTGCCAGTCAAATTGAAGCTGCAAGGTGAGCTTTGATACCTTGTCCTCAACGTACTTCACTTTCCCGTCCAAATCTGTTGCTACAACTGTACCAACACCGTCAAATACTAATGGTCTCATGTGTATCCTCCTTAGGTATAGAGTTGATTAGACAAGCTCCCAGAGCCGCATATCAATCTCTTCAATTCGTTTGTAATCTTCGGTTTCTTTGTATCCCTCAATAGGCTTCTGACCGTCTATCAGCCCAAGTTTCTTTGCCAGTCGAATTTTTTCTTGAGTCAGCTTCTTAAGCTCAGGAATTTTTTCCTTAGCTTCAGGTTTTCCCTCTACTTCCTCGCGCTGTTGTTCAGACATATTTTCACCTCAATTCATTCGGAGATAGTCCACGTCGAAAATGGCCTTATACCCTTTGACACCTTGTATTCCAGTTGCAAAATCAGCATCATACGTTAATACGCAGAGGTATGTGGCCCAGCCCGGCATTGTAATACGTTTATCGTGCAGCACTTGAAATGATCTTTCAAAAAGCTCTTTCGCCGCATAACCTGTCCCTGCATAGAAGTCCAGACAGAATTTACCCTCGAACACCAACTGATTGCGTGAAAAGCGCCCTGGCATCACATATTGGCAAATATGAGGAACTGTTTCGTTGCTGATCGTGATTTCTGGTTCCATCCCCTTTGTAAACCTCATCACTACTTCGTTGGAAGGTGAAGAGGATTCGAGAGACAACATTTCCATTAATTCCGTGTCAGCTTTCAGCGCATGCTGAACAGCATCCAACAATTTTAAGCTCAATCCTTCACCTCCCTGAAGTAACGATGATATGGAAACTCGGTAATGACACGACTAATCCCGTTTAATATCCGATCACGATTGGATTCAAGAGCAATACGCATAAAATAAGTAGGAGGAGTGGCTTTGAACGAAGGATCAAGGTCCCCACGTTCTGCCAACTCCTCCAAATCTACACCTGCGTATCCGCCTTTGGACTTTTTAATTGTGCCGTCGATAGCTCGGTAAGTACCTCTACCCCGGCCTACAACTACCCGGCTACCCTTTGACCTCAGCTTGTTCCATGCTTCACTGTTCATGTAACTTACCAGACCCGGGTTTTGACTCGGTCCAGCCATAAGTGATCCTTTACCGAACTGTTCCAGCCAGGCTTGCCAGTAATCAGCAGTGATGTCTCCTGAAATCATTTGGTTCGCCAGCAAAGTCATTTGCATTTCCAAACTCTCTCTGACAGCAGGGTAATATCTGATACCAGTCTTAGCAGTAAGCATAACGATTTTCGTCAGACCTTTGATTTCAACCGCCAACTTGTTTTCCAAGTCCTTCGCTGCACGTTCTGCATCGTACCCGGTAATCATCGCCTGTCCTCGCACAACTGAATATGTAGGAGATTCGGATACTTGATCCGATCCACCACATCCACTTGATATTTCTTACCAGCAATCACGATACGGTCTGGACTTACCAATGCCGGATCACTCGGTTCCCTGACATCAACACTAGTCTGCAAAAGAAGAACAAGGGAAGTTGTAGATAGAAGACCAGGTTCTTCTTGTCTCAGCTGAGCAGAGACATGTTGAGCGAAACCAATGATATCCGCGGCAACGGGTGTAAACTCAGGTTTGCCCTTTGGATTGTCATTCTTATCAAAGTCCTGCGTGTACCGCTGAACTTCCGCGGTAACGTTCGTTTTGATTAAAGAACAGTATTTGTCCGTATCAACCGTATTTCGGATTGTCTGGACTAAGAAAGAATCACTCGTCCGCACCAAAGAGCCCCTTTCAACCATTGAATCTGGTGAAAACAGCCCATTGTACACGTATTCTTTGCCCATTACAGTCGTTGCTTTTGTTTCACGAGACAGAATGACCGATTCCTCATTTTCGTCCACTGTACAGGCAGTGTGACGGTGAGAGAACTCATAGAACATTTATCTTCACCTACCTAAATGACCGAAGCTCGAACTCCGACAACAAATCGGCAATCTCCGGTGTGATCATGTTATTTCCAAAGTACTCAATGCTGTAATCGAAATCCTTCTTCGACTTCACATTAGAATTAGGATTGGTAGCCATCTGACCAATGAGCAACCCGCAAGCTACCTTCACTTTATCAGGTATGATATCCCACCCGCTTGTGTAGCTCACTTCCAACTCTTCGTAGGCTGATCCAAAAGGTGAATGTCCACACCAGACAGTTCCGATCTCCTTGTCCACATCTATGATACTTAGATCATCAATGGTTTCGAAGTTAGGAGAACCGAAGAAATTCCCGAGAACACCCTGTGTAGGTCTTCCTTTTGCGCTGAGCACATCAACAACAGGGTAATAGGACAAGTGTCCTCGTTGCGCATCAGTGAGCCGTATGCGCTCGGTGTATGCCTTTACCCCAATCTCACGCTTACACTTGCCGTCAATAATGGCAGATGCACGAATGATCAAAGGTTCTGTTAGTTTGACACCGGCAGGAACATAATCGATATCAGTAACTTCGAGGTAACGGCTCATTTCGCATAACCAGCTTTGATGAGCGTATTACCTAGTGCGTTTGGAACAAATGTCTTTCCTTCCTGGAATGTCACAATCCCTCCGTTGAAATGGATAGAATGCGAGCCTTTACACTGGCTTGGCGTGCCGATCAAAGTCAATTCAACAACATCCGGTATTTCTTCTTTTGGCGGTTCAACAACCTTACTGGATATAAAAGCTTCTCGTGCTTCATTCAGCACGTTATTTCCAACTTCGAATTGACTCGGTTCAGCACCATCAGTTGCTACCAATGATTCAGCTTCTTTAATGGCACTTTGAAAAGCTTCAACAGCAGCGATTGGATACTGCCCCGGATCATCTCCGGCTTTCGTTTGGGATAACAGTGCAATAGCATTAGAAATAGCATCCTTCAATCTGTCCAAATTCGATTTTGCCACGAAGTCATTCTCCTTTCTGTAAGACGGCCCTTCTGGGCCGCCTTGAACTTGATTAACCTACAGAAGCGATTGTAGGACGTTCTATAGTTCCGTACGCGTGAGCGTAACTTGGACCTTTAGCAACCGGTGCTCCATATTTCACACCAACGTATTGTTCCAGCAGGTTGCTTGTTGTTCCAAGTTCGAACAGGAACATACCCTTTTCGCCAACATAGTGATACTCAATCATGGATTCGGTAACAATTGCGATACCGTAATCCGTATTGCCTGTGTTAGTCTCGTTTGCTTTAGAAGGCATAAACGGCTCAGGGATGATCGGTAACAAGCCAGCCGCTGTCATGATAGTGGGAACCTCAAGACCCGCCACAACTGTTTTACCAAACGGATCAGACATTTTTCCGCTTTCTACAGCCAAACGTACTTCTTCAGTCATATGATAATGACCGATTGGGTGAATGTAGATCGCTGTCGGTAGCACTTCATATTTCTCACTTCCTACCATTGCGGCAACCTTTGCGCGAATAGCAGCAACAATTGATGCTCCAACACCTACTATGAACGTATTTGTGATCTGACTTGGAATTCCCATGTATTGTCGAGTGGTAGGAACAGCCAAAGCAGTGTCATTTCCACGCCATAGTGCTTTACCATGTGTCAATGCAATACCATTTAGCATGTCATCGAGATCCTTGGCTTTCAGTTCCGGGAAGTTATTTTGCTGTTGTCCGAGAGTGACATCGTAATGCCCGAAGTTGACCTGATTCGTCAAAGCCTTGATCTTCACACCATGAGGCGTGCGCTCATTGCTTGTTGGTGTAGCCGAAGGATTACGAGGGTCGATGAAATCCCCACCGTTGACAGTGTTTTGTTCATAGTACGTTGAGATATCACCTGTAGCTGGTACGTAATTGATTCGTCCATCCAACACCGACTTCCGGCGAAGAATGTCTGTAATTTCTTTTTGATAATCATCCGTAATCAGAGCACCAGGTCCTTGGAATTGAGTAGCTGCTGCGATATCAACGAATTGAGCTTGCCCTACGCGGCTGTTCATATATTACACGCTCTCTTTCTGGGCAAATTGTGCTTTTGCCTGCATTTTTAATTTGAATGATTCAGAGGACGAAAGGTTCAGGGCATCAACTGAAGCACAGAAGGTTTTATAATCAGTCCCATCTTCGCTTCCAGAAAGGTTAGCACCATATTTCGAGAGCAATGAAGTAGCGCTAATTGTTTTTCGTTCTGGCTCACCAGGAGGTGTAGCCGCAGCCTTCAACTCTTTTAGTTCTTTCTCCAATGCAGTTGCTTTGTCTTGAGCTGCTTTCAGATCAGCAGCGGCTTGTTCCTCTGCCGTCTTTTGCTCATCCTCTTCCTTCGATGCCTTCATATTTGTAACTTCGGTTTTAATAGACCCGACCTCTGTCACAACACTTTGCACACTGGCTGTAATCGTCGCCATACTATCTTGTAATGTCTTCATAGCATCTTCCATCGCTTTCGCTTGTTCCGGAGTCATTTCGACATCCCCCTGTTCTTTTGTTGTATTTCGAGCTGCAAAGCTCGTTGTTTTATAAGCAGCTGCATCAGCGAATAGAATTGCAGCCCCAGTGCCGCAGAACTCCATCACATCAAGCACGTTCTCGTCATCGGATGCATTCTGTACAGATGCTTCCATTTCAAGAGATGCGCCGAATTGATATTCACTCCAGTTGTATTCCTTAGCCAGCCCGTTGTAATAACGGATGGTTGCAACCACGTCCGGAAAGTCTTTGCCATAGATAAAACCCTCTATCCATGCATATCCATCCATGCTCCGTGATGCTTTTTCGATGAAGGCCACCTTAAAACGAGGATCGTGGTCTGCCATTCCGTTTACATAATCAATGTTGAGCGCCATACCTACAAACGTTTGTAGGTATTGATCGCATACGGTTGATGAAATTCTGATCTTCTTTCCTCCAGCACCATGCGGTGATCCATCGCTCGGCTGATCGACAGCAAATAGTGCACACTTGAAAGGAACTTTGTTCGGATGCCCACCTTCATCAGACAATTTAAAGTCCTGTACACGCATCCGTTGATTACTCAATTTCAATGTTTTGAGCATTTAACTTCTCACCCCCTCCCGCGAAATTGGAGTTCTCGCTCACCATCTCTCTGTGAAAATAAAAAAACACCAGCTCGTTTAAGCGGTGTTAAGGTTCATCCTCTTCGGTTGTGTTTGGTGGAGGATTACTGGTGGTTTCTTCTTTGGATTGCGGTTGTCCTCCAGCGAGGTCATTCAGATTAACTACAGTTGTCTTGCCTGGAACAAGTAATACTTCACCTTGACCATTCGGCAATGCTTTTTTAGCTTGTTCATCACGAACCTCATCCGGCGTTATGACTCGACGATCTAAATAGATTGCATCAATATCAGCTTTAAGCTTCCTATCCTTCAATGACGTTTCATAGTGAAACTTGAATTCAAGCACGCCACCCATGCCAAAAATACCGTCGATAATGTGATTGTTAATATGCTCGATAATATTCTCTGATATAGATTGGACGGTATCCTCTGTGTCTTCATCCTCGCTATCAGCGGTGCTTCTATTAACATCCTTAGTTTGTCCAAGCTTTTTGGGAGATATATCAAAGGAGATAGCCACGATTTCAATCAAGAAACGCTGCCATTCAAGGAACAAGGCTTTGTCATCAGTAGCCCCAAGATCAAGAACTCCCGGATTCTCACCACCAATGATTGGGTCAATCCCCCTGCCCATGACCTCGTTTTCCCAATAAGATCGGAATGCTTTTACTGCTACGGCATCTGCATTCTTCCCCAAGTTGATCAATTTACGCCTGCCTGCATTTGAAGTCTGCCTACCTGCAGATCGATGAGCAGAAATAAAACTTTCTGCTGACTCCCAAACCACTTCAAGTGGAGAAAGACCAAATGGCGTATTACTCCTTGGATTCATACGTATATACATCAGTTCAGAAGATTTAAGATGGATATGTTGACCGTTAACCCTCTGAGCATACCTGTACGAAGTCGATTTACCATCCCATTCCGGATACAAATCTACTGAGAACGAATCAACAGGATACATCCTAAACGGCCTGAGTGGATCTCCTGCTCGAAGAATCTCAGATGAACCCGCACTGCAAACAAGCATGTCCTCCACAAGCTGCTCAATCCACGAACGGAATGTGTCACCTGGGTTAGGCTTCAATAGAGATCGTTCAATGATCTTGCATAACTCGCGATACTTCTCGCTTTCATTCTCATCAATAGTTGTCACAGACCAGTTCAGCTTTGTAATTCCGTTTTTGATGACATTGATTGCCCTTCTAGGTATCGGAGATTCCGAAAGCTTTCGCAAGTTTGTAGGAGTACGTTTAGGTGCTGGCTGGTTATTGCCTTTACGCATCATTACTCCGAATGGGAAAGGATAACTCTCTGTCATTCGATCAGGTTCATTTTTCATCCTTCCCGCTTCCAACCAACTAATAAACCATGTTCTAATACCCAAGTATTTACCTCCTTTCATAATAGACTAGGAATAAAAAAATGTAGAATGGCGCATACTATAGAGTGGAGGTGAAGAAAATGACTGACAACGAACTTATGCACTTGTTTCTAACTGACTATCCAGCTTTCTTAGAATATATTGAAGAATATTTTAAGGGTCTTGAGATAGCTGAATGGTTGAACTTGTAATAGAACAAAGAGAGAAGGTCAGGATAAATTTCCTGCCTTCTCTCTTTTGTTATACTTCTATGGATTTATAATATCATTGGATTAATGCTAATTTACTCCGGATTTCTCTTCTTCACATTACCGCTCACATCAATGAAACTTATCTCACCCGACTTAACATCCTTCAGAATTGCTTTAGCAACCTTATCCCCTTCAATCGCAAATGATGTGGTACTTGAAACGATTACATCGTAAATAAATTTAAAACCTTTTAATTTAAATTTTACCCCTGCTTCATTTATCAAAAAGCCATTATCAAAAACATACTCATATTCATAACCAGTTCCTACCGTAGTTGAATTTGGTAATTTTTTATACAGTTCATCAACTGAATTCACTTTATTTCCAATTTCATCTTGAATTATTGTATCCTTTGTTAATGAAATCTGAAATTTATCACCTTTCTTCATATTCAAATTTTCTTTGATCCAGTCAACATCAGGACTCACTAAGATGTCTTTTACGTCCAGTTTCAACATAGTCATATCAACGTGTATATCTTTAATCCTTCCTTCCCAATCTCCACTCTCCGGAAATCTTAATTCAATCAATTTGATACCTTTACTATCAGCATATTGCTTTGCACCTTTTTGAAACCCCTTCTTTGTAACGAATATCCCTTGTATATTCCCTACATCAGACAATACGCCGTAAAAATCTCTTATCTTACCTATCGAAACATTGTTAGTATAGTTTTTACATTCAATAGCAACTCTGTGCGTTAATCCGACCATTTCGAATTCCCAATATACGTCTATTTGATGTTCACACCCAGAGCTACCCATCAGCTTTATGTTATGTCTAACATCAATTGTGTTTATACCTTCAGCTTTATGCAATGTTTCATAAATTTCTTTAGCAAACAGTTCATATTCAGTATTTTGATTATCAGTCACTTTAACCACACACCTTTTCCATGAATGAATAAGGCGATTATATCATTTATTATGGACTATTGATCTGAATATTTACTGATTATCCAAACGCAAGACCGGATTTAACCTATCTCAGCAAATGCAAACACAAAGGCATCCGCTCCTATAAAAAGAAGGCAGGAAATGTTTCCTTACCTTCTTTCTTTGATCATACTTCTATGGATTTATAATAACATTGACTCTATTCACTATTACTACGGATTTTATCCACCAATTTTATTTATAAATGAAGTGATATTCCCTTGTAAAGCTGTCGCAATTAAACTACCAGTAACTCCCTCAGCAATATTCCTAACTGATTTCAAACCTTCCTTAATTATTCCGTTTTTAGGCTTTGGTGATTTTAACTGTGCCTCCAGCGACTCAATATCAGCTTTTAACTCTTCTTTTGTGTCTTGCTCTTGTAATTCTTCATATAACTTTTTGATATCTTTAAGAATAGAGCTTAACTCATGAGAAATAACTTCTGTTGATAAGGTAAGTTCTTGTGAAGAATTTACTGCCTTTTGTTGAATTTGAGAATTATACATTGTCCCTATAGTGTTTATTATAATATCTCCAGATTTTGATGCTTGCTCTCTTTCCTTGTTATTAAATGTCATGCCTTCTCCCAAAACTCCATTTTCCTCCAACTGTATTGTCCATTCAAGAATAATATTCCTAACCTTAGCTACAATTTTTTGTAACTCAGTAATAGGAAAATGGAGAGAAGTTTGATAATCATGACCTGTTGCCTTCATCACAACCTTTTGAATTTCAGTTGGAAAGTTATATACAAGAATTCCATTATCACTCTCACCTAATTTAATTTGATCCTCAATTTGAGTTAGAGGACTATATATTTTTCTTTGAGATAAAATCTCCAATCCTTGGCTAAGATACGCCGGTATATAGCCTATTGCAGGATTTTTAGCCTTGATCTCTCCATGTACCATTCTGTATTCAGGCAAAACACTTCCGTCAAGATTATAGCCATTCATCTCTAGATTAGCCCATTTCTCATGTTCTGATAGATGTAACTTTCTTGATATTGTATAGAATTTTCTTAGTAACACTGAAACTGGAATTGATGGATCAAGAGCTTCTTTTTGAATTTCTAATATAATTGACATCGCTTGTACCACTCCAAATCTATAATAATGGTTACTATAGCAACCATTCAGTTTTATAATATACAGAAATTTATTTTTTCAGAGCTCTTAATGACATTAAATACTCGTCACCGTAGGGCGTAAGCATCCAATATGTTGAGGTATCTTTAACACTTCTCTGCTTCGAACTCATTGCAATTAATCCAAGTGCTCTCAATTGAATTTTAATAGTTTGGAAGTCAGTCGAATTAACACTTACTGATGTATTTTTAATTGAACTACTCTCTCTTATTTTTTTTCCATCTTCATCAATAATAAGCTTAATCAAAGCTCTTGCCATTTCATCTTCAGTCGACTCATTCAACAGTATAGGTCCGATATAATAGAAAATTTCGTCCCAGCTCACTTCTAATGTTCCGCTCAATCTGCTAATACCGCTACTAGGGGTTTTCCTTGCTACAAACGTGTATCCCAGCTCAAATTCATCTTTTCCTTGGTACAGGTTTTCTACTCCGACTGGCGGAGTTGTTCTAACTGTTTTCAATTCAGCTTGTAAATCATCTATCACAGTTTTTAACCTTAGTATTTCTTTAGCAGATCCATCATCTGACACTGAGTCTGCCCTCACCCAACCAACTGCTGGATTTGATTTTATTAGTTTAGTTAGACTTCTTGATACTACCGAGCCCAAATCCGATGGATTAGTCCAATATCTAACTAGTTTCTCTTGTGACAGCGCCCTAAAGTCTGCTAACTTCTCTCTGCCTTCCTTTTCAGCTTCTGTTCTATTGGCAGGCAATTCTTGAGGGTTCTTGTGAATAAAAGAAATGATAGGTTTTCCGATTTCCAGAGCGTATCTATACTCCATTTCGGTATAACTAATCCCAGTAGGTCCAATAGAACCGTATCTTCCACCAAGTACTAAGATATAATAATCACTATCATCTATAACACTCTTGATTAGAGTCCATTGATCATCATTTGTAGCCGGAAAAAGCTCCATCCCTGATGGGATACAGTCCAGCTCCAGTAATGCTTGCATTATTTCTTGTCTTTCTTCTTGAAGGTCTTGATAGGTAGAACTTACAAACACCTGATATCTTTTGTCCATAATTCCCTCCATGTGGAAAAATCGAATAGTCAGTCTTAGAGTAGTATAACACCTTTTTTCCAACAATGGATTATTCCGAGATGCTTACCCAAAAGCAAATCCAGATTCTGTTTGAATATTAGCAAAAGCCAAAACAAAAGCATCTGCTCTATCGGGAGATTGAAGTCCTCGCTTCTTCATGTCATCTTTCTTTTCCAGATAGATTCTGCCGTTGCTTCCCATTCTCCATTTTCGGGATGTCAGCTGTGTTACCAACTTCTCGTCATCAGGTAATTCAAGAACACCTGGAACTCCTAACATATAGTTGCTCATGTTTTCTTCAAGTAAAGCCTTGATGTGACCCCACATTTCAGACCCAAGATTTCCATAATGAGCATCTTCTGCCGATGAACCATTGTTAACACCGATGATAGTATATCCGAGCCCCTTCTCATCATTGATCTCATTCAGTCGATCCGTCACACCTCCACCTACGCCGCTATCATCGACTCTAATTTCCACTTCATCCACTTCTGCGTGCTCTGACTTGATATCATCAATGATCCGTAATACCCAGCCGGCAGTCGTCATTGTATCCTGCTTGTGGTGGAAGTGACTCTTCGCCACCTTCCCACCAATTTGTCCATATATGGTCGTCTCATCATCACCAAAACGAGCCACGTCAACGCCGACAGTAAGTTTGTGTCCGTTTGATTCAATTCGTACTTCATTCTTCGCAAACTCAGCGGCTTCCAATGCTATGAAAGTATCCGACTCTCCACGAGGGAACTCACCTTCAACTCGGACACGCCATACATCAGATCCCTTTCCGTATTTACGTTCAAGCATTGCTATATTCTCTTTGCTTGTCCGAGGACTGTTTAAGCAAGATACTTTATGTGTATTGTAATCAGCACGATCTCGGTTGTGAGAATCATAGAATACTCCACTGGTTCGTGTTGGGTTCCCACACATTAGCAGCTTATTGAATTCACCTGAGAGCGTACCCAATATAGCCTCCATGATACGATCTTCAACGCCAGACGCTTCGTCCACAATAAATAACATGTAGTCTTCATGGAAACCCTGCATGTTCTCCGGCTTGGTAGCTGTCCGGGCTGTGGCAAACCAACGTTCCTCATAGTTGCGCATGTAAATCTTAGTCTTCGTCCATTTGAGAATCCGTTTGAGCAAAGGACTTTTCTCCTGCCACTTACTAATCTCAGCCCACAAGACATCATGCAGCTGCTGACGTGTCGGTGCTGTACAGATAACCTTCGGAAACGGGAAACACGATAGGAACCATAATGCCACCGCAGCCTCAAGGCCGGTCTTACCAACACCCTGTCCAGATCGCACTGACACTCGCGGACTTCCAGCTATGTCCATCATTACTTCTGCTTGCCACTCATCAGGAGTGAATTTCAGTAATTCCACGCAAAAAAGAACCGGATTCTTCCGGTACTCAGGGATTCGCTTTTTGAATGCAGCAAATCTGCGTTTCGTTTGTGGAGACTCTTTACTCACCAGACTCCACCGCCTTTACCCAATCTTCTATGAGGTCATCCTCGGTATCTCCATCACCGTTCTTCAATTTCTCAATTTCAAGGCGGGTTTTATCAACTTTGGCCTGCATCTGATTCAACTTCAATCGGCGCTCATCTTCCTGTGGTGCAATATCAAGGAATTGTTTGATAGCTCCCCTGATCTCACGCATGACCGTAGCTTCGGCCTTGATAAAACTAGCATATTTATCCCAAGCGAATTGGATTTCCCATTCATATTCATCTCCATACTCACCTGGTTTCTCCCTTTTCAATTCTTTGGTCATATCCTCTTTGTCTTTGATGAAGAAGATACGCTGCGCCCAAATGATTTTACGGAATCCCTGGGTGATGTTATGCCAGATCATGTCTATAGGTTCCATTTGCTGAACAATATCTATGAGTTCTAGGTACTCAGGATCTTGCGGCTCGAACTTACGGAACAATCCATGAGTTACAGCTTTCTGATTGCCCAGTGGACCTCCTTTTCCACCTCGATTACCTTTAGCGTTCTGATTGCCACGGGGAGCACCCGGTTTAGCGTTAGCCATCTTCCCTTCCCATTGATCAAGTGATTTCCACTTTCGGACTGATTCAGGTGTGATGCCCAACTTTTCTGCAATCTCTTTCGGCTTCATCACAGCGCCACTATCTTTCCAAATTTTGAACGCCTTTTTACGATTTGGATTCTGCTTCCTGCTCACAAAATTATCACCACTTTCATGCAATTGAGTTGGAATTCCTATTTAAGGTCAGTAATAGTCAAACGTTACGAATGAGTTTGAGCAGTTGAGCGCCACAAACCTTGGCACAACCAGCCTTAATCAGCAATAAAATGTCAATCAAATTCTCCTTAATACGTATTGTGTGTAATTCCTTAATTGCTCAGATTCCTTTTCACTACCAGTTTTCTACCGTTTCCCACATTTTGAATTCATCATTACCTGTTTGAAGTGAATTCGTTACAGCTCAAAGTCCTCTAATGCATCGTCCAAGGTGTCCTGAAGGATGCCAATGTATCTTAAAGTCACCTTTTCTTCTGTATGATTGAACAGATCCATTAGTAACGCTATGTCCTTCTTTTCGTTGTAAAATTTGTGCCCAAACGTTTTCCTCATTGAATGTGTTCCTATTTCAGTTAATCCAACTTCAACAGCCGCATCTCTGATGATTTTGTATGCCATACTCCTGGTAATCGGTTTCTGATCTAAAGTTGATTTTCTATTCCGACTAGGGAATAAGTACTCCCAGTCCATTTTCCCAGCAATGTACGCATCCAAGTCCCTGCGCAGTGATTTACGTATCAAAACCTTCTTCTCTTTCCCTGTTTTACTTTCATATATCAGAATATGACTTCCTTTAACATCTCTAACTCTTAATGGCAATATGTCAGATATTCGAAACCCGGTATTAGTCCCGACTTGAAAAAGAATATAGTTTCTCTCATTTTTTTCTTTCAAATTAATTTTCATCGTTTTCAACTTCACTGGGTCACGGATGGGTTGTACGAATTTCATTACATTTCACCCCTTTCAGTTTAGATTTCCGAGGAGATGGTAGCATGCACAATTGATTCACTCCTGTCCACGTTCCCCACCCACACCCACGACACTGTTCCGGCTGTTTGTCCGATACCCTTGGAATAGCCGGTTCATTTCTGCTGAAATAGTTACCCTCCACATTCTTCCCTCCAATACAAAAAGGCCGCTCCTAAGAGCGACCTTCTCATTTACGTTATTATATGGATTTAAGATAACATGCTTTTATTACAATTTTACTTCGCTTTTCATACATTAGATTCAATGAATAAACGAGTATAATTAATAAATCTCATTGTACTTTAATCATACTACCGCTCCCAAGCCGCTTACGCACATTAGCAAGCGTTGGTTTAATTCCTCCACGTCCAACTCGTCCGCCACTGAGAATATTTGCTCCTTGTTAATCGCCACTATAAGTATGTCTATCAGTGGGCTCTTCATTGTGGAGGGATCTTTTTTGACTAAAAATCACCTTATAGCTTGCCGATATAGAAATAAATAGGAGGTGATTAGTTTTGGAGTGTTTTCATTGCGACGACAAAGGTAGAATAATTAATGAAGAGTGGGACAGAGAATGGGATAGGCATGATAGGAATTCACCGTCTCACTATGACACGAATCTCTGGATGGAGAGATCTGGAATACCGAAGTACGACACATGCACTGTTTGTAAAGGATCAAGAAAAATTGAAGTGCTTCGTGCTACAGATATGATTGGGAAAAATGTAAGAAGCCTGAAAGTAGAATCTGAGGTTGTGAATGAGTATATCCTGCTTCGTTTTGAGGATGGTACTATTGCAAAGATTCCAAGTGAAGGTTTTTTATATGTAAAGTAATATCCAGGCATCCTTCGGGATGCTTTTTTATACACTACAATATTCAATTTAAACCTCTATTTTGTGCTTAAGAGAAAGCCCGCCAACATCAATGCTGGCAGGGCTTTCTCTCAATTCAATTGGGATTTAACAATCCTATTTCACCTTCCTTATTCCGCCCACGACCATAGTCGATTGTTACAAAGTCCAAAGTTCTATTGAACTTAAGACTGTTAGCGATGTTAGCTATTGCTCTACGCCGTTTATCCGCAAATGTAGTTGCTGCAATACCAGGAACGTCCTTGCGATATCCTTTTTCCATGTACACCTGTGCTTTCAGATACTTCTTCCCTTCCAAAAATAGCAGTCTCGCAGCTACACTCTCATGAGGATCTTTGATGTTGTTTATGGCGAATCTAATGTTATTGGTTATGAATACATAAAGCTTGTAGTTATCATGACGCTTGTCCTTCAAAATCACCGAATTCGCCGTTACATCTGATGTCAGTTCATGCCCGGATTCCCGTTTTGCAACCGATCCCTCCGCCGATAGTAGATCGTATGCAGACATTCCGTTTTCGATTTGTTTTAGTGCAAATTCATAGTTTTGAATGATATCAATCATGTCTATATATTTCCCGAGGAGCCATTTAGTTTTACGGATATCTTCCTTATCTACATCCGAGAAGAAGTTTAACTGGATGATCTTATTTGTATCATCAATGTCTTCCTGCTTAGGTGTGATAACTACTACTTCTTCTTTGCTCATGCCGTTCCCTCCCGGATCTCCCGCTTACATTTTTCTCTCATTAATTCCAAGCACCGACCTTCGAACCACTCAAGTTCCCTCTTGACCTGATCCCGGTCTGAAGCAATCTTAGCATTAATTTCAGTCAGCTCTTTCATTGCTTGATCACGTTCGTTTATAGCTTCAATCAAATCCTCTGGAGCTACGCCTTCCCACTCATTTATCAAACCAGCTACTCGGTTGTTCATTCCACCACCAACTTTCCTAACTTTTTCAGGCTCCGTCTGCTATGAGCCCCGGTGAATCTATTGAGGTATGCAATCTTTTTCATGGTCCGTGAAGAGTCCTTTTGCGCTGCCATCCGATCAGGGAATGACATTTCATGACAGTGATCATCGTATCTGATCTTCTGAGCCTCAAGCCCGATCACCAAACAGGATTGTATTGCAATGGCATCGTCGTAAGTTAATCCAAACTGTCTCATTCTGCACCCGCTCCTTCCCCTACATTCTGTGTGCTGCTATATGAGATTCATGTTCACGTCTTGCATGCATCCACTCCGTATAATCTGGGTTTTCAACCAATGGTTGCCCTTGTGGACCGAGAAAGAAAGTCATGTCTGTTAGACTTATTTTTTGCAATTGTCTAGTCGGAACAGTTTTGGTAGTACCTCGAATGATATATTGAGGCGGTGGGTTCTTGCGTAAAGCTCCCGTTTTGGTGTATATCGCCTTATTCATGCTTTCCCGCTCCTTCCTTAACCAATAGTTCAGGATTTTCATAGACATTTCCGATCACTTCTCCGTCTGCTATATATCCCAAATGCAAACCCATTAAAGGTTCATTGCCTCTGAATAACTGGAACATGCCGCCGTATAACCTCACTACCAGATTTTCAGGCAATGGGCCGCTGCTCTCAAAATTCAACTTGCTTACTTTAACGATATCGCCATCGTAGTAATCCTTACCTTTGCTGTCTTTCACCCCGGATTTAAGCATTAACACCATGTACGGCGACCATATGCATACCCTTAGCCAGTTCCGTTCCAAGAACTCGTATGACATTTCTTTGGTTTCTGTATCCCACGCTCTTGCTTTGAATTCATACAGGCTCATTGGTCCGCTCCTTCCTTGGGAGCCAACACAACTCTTTCAAGCGGAATCGTGTATAATTCGTCTGCGAATCTTAATACCGCATACCAGCCGCCCCGGTGCCATGCGATATGATCAACCTCAACTTTCTTCAGGAATGGGAATTGTATTTCATCGACCACGTTCACAATGTCGCCCGGTTTAACCTCGTATCCCTTATCCAACATAGGCTTCCCGTCCCGTCTCACAACCGCTGGAACACCTGTTACCGGGTCTACAATCAGGAGATAAGTGTCACGGTCTGAATCATTTTGTCCTGGAGTGCATGACACAAATGGATGCTCACACTTAGGACAACAATCAAGTTCGCGTCCATCCAGTTCATAGAATGGGCTCTCACATATATCGCAGTACATTTCAACGATCTCGATTGCCATATTGCTTGTTTTATAGAAGTCGATTGTTTTACTCATGGTTTGTATATCCTCCTATTTGGGGAGACCGACCAACACCTGATACGGCCTCGCTTCGCTTAGTATTTCGGTCGATATCGATGGCCTATCGGCCTTATGCGTCATTTCGTTGTGCTGTGCATTAGCTGAACGATGCTTCAGGTTTTTCTTCTGGCTCAACTTCATCACTATCTCCATCAGAATCAAGGATAAGTTTTGTTCCATTTTGACTTAGCTTCATCAAAAATATTGCGAACTCATCCAAATATTTTAGGGAATTTATGTCGTGAATAGATTTGTAGTCAATTGTCCATTCATCTTTATCGAACCTTTTCCAATTGTGGATTCTAATTTGATAATTCATCTTTTCATCGTGTTCACATTCAAAAACTAGTACTGCATTTCTCATATCACTCCAAGAACGTTCTTCGTTATAATCAACTTCAAAACTTACACTCACATATTCGTAAGTAGGCGGCCCATCTTCGTAACAAACATCAAGATCATCCGTTTCAACATTTTTCGCTACATATTTCATCCAACGTTCGAACAATTCTGTTGCTTTGATTGTTTTGTCTTGTTCAGGAATCATTAGTTCTTTGAAATTTTCTAGCAGCTTTTTATTTTCTAACGCAGAACTTTGTAATACATCCACTAAAACGGAATCAAGCTTGGCGATATATCTGCTGTAATCGTAACCTTCCAAATAAGGGATCATTACTGATTTGACTTTTTCCTCAATGATTTTCGTGACATCCCCATATGACCGGAACAAGTTATCCAAGGCGTTTAGCACACCTTTTTCAAGTTGCTCCCCAATAAGCTTTTCGACTGTTCCATCCTCTAATTTGGTGTTGATTACGTCTTTAATTCCATTTTCCAATGACATATATTTCGCTCCCTTTAATTGATATATTTGTTTTACAGTTCGTCTCTTTGCGGCACAGCCGCCATCGGATCGGCCGAATCTACTTAGCGTAAGCGGAGGCCGGATAAGGTGTATATGTCCAGTACAGCCAATAACGCGGCTCACTCAGTAAGTTCAAATTCGCTAATGATCTCCACGTTCTTTAATTCTGTGTTATATCTAGTGCTGGCTTCTTCCAACATTTCTAAATCTTCCATGTCAGATGGTAATTGTCCGTCGAACTCATCTTCCCAAACATCTTTATCGATCCAAATTTCTCGTTCCAATAACACCTTGATGGCAACTCTTTTCATTTAGATCACTCCTTCGTTTAATGGTTACAAGTCTAGTACCGCCAATAACGAGGCTTTGCATCGGTCAGCCGGGCTGGAGTGTACCCGCCCAAATCCTCCACTGCGATCCAAGTCAATTAGTTCTCGCATAAACCGATGCTTTAATTGGTTGTCATCTAACTCATTGAACCGATCGACTATCATGTATGCTGCTGATATAGATTTTGAATATTCCCGATATATTTCACGCCGCACAATTTTGATTTCACTTTCAAGCCAATGCTTGTTGTCAAATTCAAGCCATTCATCCGCTTCTGATTTATAGTTGAAATCCATGCAGATCGTGTTTTCTTCCTTGTTAACGGCGTACCATTTGATTTCAGGAGTTTCTTTTATAACGTACTTTCCTACCAAGGCATCTAAATCCCGTCCTGGGCTCATTCCGAGAATATGTTCTTTGGTTATTTCCGCTGTTTGTGTCATCTATATATCACCCCTAAAAGGTTCGATTTTCGGGTCATTTATGCATTCTCCTGTAGCATCAACGCCATATTCCATCCCGCAATTAGGGCAAGATGGTTGGTCTGGTACATCCAATTTTGGTATTGCAAACGGACATCCGCAATCACACCTAAATGTTATCCAAATCATGTTATATCCTCCTTAGTAGGGAGAGGCCCTAAGCCTCAATTTGTGGTGGAGGGTATTCCCTTCCTCTGTTAAAAAAGTGTTAATTGCTCCAGAGCCTCTTTCTCGATAACTGGAGCTGGTTCCGCTACCTGTACAATCGGCAGCGCCTCTTTTCTCCAGGTGTGTTTATTCGCCTTCCACTTTTCCTTTGTCCAGCCCGCGAAATGACCAGCATGCCATTCCAAAAATTCTTTATTCGCCGTTTCATTCTTCCATATCCATGGACGCCATTGGGCATGTGCATCCGCTTTATCTTTTGAAGGTTCATTAAGCATCCACCACCCAGGGTTTCCTAACTGGTATTCGCGATCAATGGCATCATACAGACCTCCAGTTAAAGTGTGGTGAATGTTCCCGTAGTGGAACGGGTTTTTCTTGGTACCTTTGTCCTTGCTGATGCAGTCATAGACCAACACCTTGTTTGGATCGAAAATCGATGGAACCATTTTGTATGCAACGATCTCGCCAACTGCGAAATTAGGATGCTTTTGTAGAGCCAATACTTTCTCGTCCGCGCCGATCCAGTCCGTCGATGGTTTGGCAACAACAGATTTATCGATTAGCTCCAGTTGGCTCAATTCGTTCACCGTCCTTTAATTGGATCAGTCGTGCATCTGTTCCGCCGCAATGTGGGCAAGCTGGTTCTTCGATTTCATTGTCCACTTCCTGTCGGATCGCGTAGCCTAGTCCGCATTCGCACTCATAAATATCCCATCGTGTTTTCATGTGTCTTGTCTCCCTTCCTCTGTTATCCGGGGATATGATTCACCTCATATATATGTTTTAAAATCATTGTTAAACGAAGTAAATAGATATTAATCATCGAATTGTCCGTAACCAAACGGGACTCGATGCTTCTCTTCAACTCTTACAATATCGTTAATTAAAGTCTCGAATATTGCGATTTGTTTATCATCCATCATTTCAATAAGCCGGACCTCTTTTGCTTTCAATGAACGTCCTGCCGCCGAAGAGATAAGTTCCTTAACCGGGTTTAAAGATTGCTGACGGTTCTGTTTTTCCTGATCCACTTTCTGCTGCACATCTTGCTTCCGATTGTATTCATCCCAATCTTGTTCATCGAACCAGAATCGGTCTCCGTATTTATCACGGAAGGCAGATATCCAAAACTGGAGTAATTCCTCATTCGTTTGTATCCGATCATGACAGGGCCAGCAAAGCCGCAGCCCGTTGGTTTTAACTCCGCGCCCTTTCCTTCCTCGCGGATATACATGGTGAGTAGTCGTCCCTCCCGCAATCTTGCAGCATTCACAAATTCCGTTTGATTCTTCGATAAGTTCAGCTATAACTTCTTTTGGAAAATCGCCACGCTCTTTTGAGCCTGGTCTGGATTGGTGATGGGCTAAAATGTCCTTCTTCCATTCCGGCACAGGCTTTTTGTCTTTCTTACTCCGCCCGAAGCTGCTCATTTTCTTTTCTTTCACTTTTTTCTCTGGTTTCCAGAATGTCTGATGGGCCATTTCCTCATCCACCTTTCCAACGTTTTTCCTGTGCTTATGCTTATATTTTGAACCTATTTCACTGCTACTCCACTACGGATTTTATAGGCTCCAATAACCCAATACGCTCTAAAACAGCGTAATGAGCCTGTCTTTCCTGAGCGGCAGCCTGTACTCCGTTTACTGTGTATCCAACATAAAAAGCAATAGCTTGTTGCACTTCGACAGGTTGTTCATCGAAATTGTTCAAATCTACAGTACTCACATCCAAACCTCCTTTACAAAGCCGACAATCGACTATGTTTTTCTTCAAATTTTGATTTTATGTCGGGTGGTAAATCGCTGATCACTGCATCCCATGTATTCATCAATTCTTTGTTATAGGAACTGAATTGTTTGATTTGCGCATACCTTTCAGATAAAGCTGTGGAGAATTCATCTTTTTCAGCTTCAGTCATAGAGCAAACCTCCCTTTTGACTATTTAGTTCTAGCACAACGTTGATCGTTCCAGTACACTGTTTCATTGTTGAGGTCAGGAAATGTTTCCTTTGCCTCTGAGTGGTGCCAACCTCACTGGACGTATCCAGTGAACGCTCTGAGCCTAATGGCCTGTTTTCGTTCGCTCAGACGAACTTTCAACTCTCTAATCCAGATGGTAAGTAAAGTGAGGTCGTATTCAAATTCCCAATATCCATCGGTCCAATAAGGCGTTTCTTTGTAAGTTCTTCTCAAATTGATTCAACTCCCGATATTTTATTCGTTATCGTATTACGTATATTCGTTCTTGGTTTAATCATATACGATATCGAATATTCAGTCAATCCATCTTGCTAATAAATATTCGTTATCGTATAATCCCTTTGAAAGGGTGACTACTATGATTAATGTGAATCCTAATTTAATGGCTCTTTTAAAAGAAAAGGGGATTACTCAACAACAATTATCAGAAATGACCAGTATTCCTCAGGGAACCTTAAGTCGATTTGATAGAAATACTCGTCATGAATCTACACATTTGTTTACTATTGCAAGAGCATTAGGTATAGGTGTGGAAGATTTGTTTATAGTGCAGGAGCAAGAGGATAAGTAAACCTCTGTGCTCCTTTTTAATTTCCATTCAGACGGGATTCTTAACTTCTGGAAGCTCCATCGTATCTCCCTCTTGCCGAAACTCGATTTGATTTGGATCGTGTGTTGGACCCCAATGGCCGTTTTCTTGTAAGATCCGTACAACGTCTTCAGCGTAAGTTTCGTCAGTATTTATGACGAGGTACATGTTGAATCCAACTTTTCCCTCCGAAACTCGACCATATTGAATTTTATGAAATAAGCGCAGCAATTCTTCTTTCTCCTGTTGGTTAAGATGCTTATTAATGTCCTCGTTTTTGATTACGGTATGTTTGATTTTCATTTTGCTTTCTCCCTTCATCTACTCGTTTTTTAAGTGCATTCGCCGCCCGTTTACGCGCTGATTTTTCCTTCTTGTAATGTGCAAGAGGAATGAATTCTCCTCGCTTTTTAACAAGTATATCTATTGGTAAAGTCGGATATATAGCTTGGAATAGTTTCAGTTTGACTCGGAACGTGGAGGTCTCTACTCCTTTTATGTCTACCACCCGCTGACTGTCATCTAATTCCGTTACCAGGAAGTCAGCAATGTAAGTGACCTTCGGTTTCTCTTGAAGAACAAATTTAGGATGACATGTGAAGTCTTTAATCTCCCCGAACATTTTCTGTTGGAGCAGGAACTGATAATATTCTCCCTCAGCCATACTATCGAATCGTATACCGGTTATATCCAGATTGTGCTTTTTAACGATCCATTCCGAAAACAATGTCCCGTCTTCAGTAACAATCACTTTGGTTGCATTGTATTTGTTCATTACACATCTACCGTCCTATAAGGCAATATGATATGCACCGATTTTTCATCGCTCTGATCCAGGATGTAAATAGGCTTTATTTTACCTGAGAACACCAAGGTCACTTTATCTCCATCTAATGCTTTAATAGCATCCATGAAGTACTTGGAGTTCAGAGCAACGGCGAAATTTTCACCTCTGAATGTCAATGGAACTATGCTCTCGTTTGCCTTTCCTGTCTCTCTTCCTTTACCGCGAATACTCACTTCATCTTCTGTGATACTGATAACGATCTGGTTGTGCTTGTCTTCTTTGGCGAGTGTGTAAACGAGGTCGAGGCAACTCATTAGTTCATCTTTTTCCACCGTAATTTTAGTAACACCCTCCGGTACAACTGACATTCGGCTCACATCCGGGAAGGCACCTTCCAGTACCCTAGAGTAAAAAGTGAATCGATCCGTTCTCGCAAATACGTGGACCACTTCTCCTCCAGCAGATTTCGAGAAACCAAATTCGATATTGTCTTTATCCAAAATTATCTTTTGGAGATCCCCGAGTGCCTTAGCCTCTATAACAGCTCCACCTAATTTAGTAACATCTGTGGCATACTCCGTTTTTGCGAGTCGATGTCTATCTGTCGCTTCAATACCAATCAAACCGTCATCGATATAGATGTGTGCTCCTGCGAGTATTGCTGCATTTTTACCCGTGGGATCGGCTGCATAAGTTGCCTTTTTGAATAGTCTCCTGAGTTCCTTGCCAGTAGTCTCAAACAACTCACTATCATCGATATCCGGCACTTGCGGAAATTCCTCTGGATCGAAAACGCCCATGTCGATTTCTTTCTTTCGGGATCTGATGATCGCGGTTGTTCCCTTTGTTTCAATACTCACATCACCATTGAGCTTCTTCATCATTTCCATTAACAGTTTTGGGATAGCAATTTGTCCATTTACCTCCACCTGGACGTCTTTGCTGAAGATGTACGACTGAATCGTTGTGCGTGTATCCGTCCCAGTAACCTTCAATCCTTCGCTGTTTGCCTCGATCAAGAAACAATCCAAAATAGGCATGAGATTTTTACTTGAAATGGCCTTGCTCGCATCTTCTAGAGCTTCAACCAACAACTCACTATCTACGATTATTTTCATAAGGTCGGGTTCCCTCCTTCACTTTTTTTTTCGACTTTGGATTACATTCAGGGCATGGACCAAGCATCATCATTGCACCGACAAATTGATATTTTACCGTTGCACCACCACAAGTTTTACACATCCTACTATCTCCTCCGTCTATTTCTTCCGCCCACTGGCAGTATTTTTACAAAAGGCTCAATACGTTCAATAATTCGCTCCGCTTTTTTCTCATGCTGCTTTCTGTCCATCTCCTTGGCATCCTTTACATTAGCCAAGTGATGTCTCAATTCTTTAATAGTCAAATTGGATGTGAAGATTGTCGGCAGCCGCTCCATGCGTCGCTGGAGTATAGGCCCAATTACTTCATCCCTTGTCCAAATGGTTAAGGTCTCGGCTCCGATATCATCAAGTATCAGTACAGAAGCAGTCCTGAGAGAGTCAAGTTTGTTCTCAACCGTCTCTGTCTTGGAACCAATAGCATCTTTAACTTCCAGCAAAAAATCCGGTACATAGACCATGAGAACATCCATGTCACATTTGGCAAGTTCTTGAGCAATCGCTCCTGCGATCTGGCTCTTACCTACCCCCATCGGACCATAAAGGTACAATCCTTCTGTCGTTTCCCCTGGAACGAACGTGCTACAGAACTTCACTGCCGCCGTAATCGCAGCCAACCGCTGTGGGTCAGGTTCAATATCGTCAAAGGTGGCATCCAGAATGTGCGATGGTATATAGTGGCTCTTGATTCTCTGACCGATGCCTTGCTGCTTCTCGTAGGCCTTTAACAAATTGCATTTCCTTAGCCGGAATACTAACTCGTCCGATTTGTCGGGGCTAGGCTCTTCGACGCTCCTATGCCCCTTCTGGACGTTCTGACATCCTATTAGACCGGGGCACATCTCGCATGCATCACATTGAGCCAAATGTTCGGATACATCCCTGTACCGTCTTGGGCTTGTCAGGTCTCCGGAGCGATCAGGATACTTTTGTCTAAGCCTCTGCATCTCTGGGTGATTATCAATCCGTTCAATGGCAGAGGCTCGGCGTTCCAAAAACCGATCTGGCATCAACGCTTTTAGCTCTTCTTGAAAGCTGCCCACTGCTTCACATCCCTTGTTTTGCTCTTAGTTCAGCAATCATTTTTTGAAGATCGTTTTCGGTGTACTGTTCGCCTGGCACTTCAGGAACAACGTTTTCAGGAGGCACCTGTTCTGCTGCATGTTGTGTATCCAATTGATTCGAATTTTCTGTGTTCGAAGCATGGAGAGCTTGAATCACTGTAGAGCAGTAGTTCACGCTCCTGATCTCGTCCCGAGAATGCTTGGGTTTGAAGTTGTCAAATGCTTTGTCAACTCCATCAAGAGCCGTTTGCAGTGGCACCTTGTCTCTGATCAATTCGGAAATGCTCACCTCATCCGCTGGAGATATATCCATGCCCTTACCTCTGCGTTGTAAATACTTGCTGGCAACCGCGTTGCGATAATCCAATTCAGTCGATGATATTTCATCCTGTCCAGAGTCAGCATCTGTTTCAGGAGTGGCAGGAACGGTACCTTGCCGGGAAGACGGTATCCCCTCATCTTTGGAATTGTCATCAGCCTCGGGCGATAAACAACAACTACTTTCTTTTTCTTGTTCTAAATCTAGTTCTAGTTCTGTTCCGTTACCGGGCGTTACTGTAACGTTACCTGTAGCGTTTCCTGTAACGTTACAATCTGGATTAGTTTTTTGACCTGGATAAAGCAACTTTTGCTTCTCTCGAAACTTTCGAACCCTATCATTTGTTTGTGCTCTGACCTTATCCATGCCATCAATATTCTGATGCTTCTCCCAATTCGGGAGGAAGTAAGCTCCGTGTTCAGAAACTTCTAACATACCGAATCTCTCAAAGATGGATAAAGCCATTTTTATAACAGGTAAAGGACGTTTAATAGCAGACAATAGCATTTCTTCTGTATATGGGATGTTTTCAGTCAACATGATGTATCCTCCCATATTTGCCTTGCCGGTCATTGTCAGTAACTTGAGCCATATTACAATGATCGTATCAGCCTCAGGCATGTCTTCAATGAGTTCAATCTTTGTATCACTGAACATTCCGGTACTGAGTTTGATCCATTTAATTTCTGCCATGATTCAACCTCGCATTATCAGCCCTACCTATTCCCGCTGGCAGGATTGTTGTACTCAGCCAGCAGAACCTTCAGGCTGTATTTTAATGAGTTTATAACTTGGTCATTACTTTCTACTGCGTTATGCCATCGAACCTTGTCTGCCTCGGCATCAGCTTCCTGAAGACGAATCTGAGTGATTGCCAGCTCCGCACGCTGAGCTTTATCTTTTCCGGCAGCAAGGTATGCTTCGGCGTATACACGCTTTCTTTCAGCATAGGTGCGTTTATAGTCTCTCACTGCTTCAGCAGCTCTACGGCCTAAAATAACCTGTACCTCGGTCAAAAACTCAATCTTCCGAGCCAGTGTAGCCGGATAATCGTGACTGCACTGTTCTGCTAGGCTGTATAGCTCACCTAACGTATATTGTTTTTGTAGAGACAATGCAGTCACTCCTTACTTATACATGCGCTCCGATATGGAGCAATCGTTCCCTGACCTCAGGCCAAAGGTAAGCCTGTCCACCTTCTCCATTTCTATCATCACAGAACCATCTTGAAATGGTAGGTTTGCCACCAGTGACATAGTCACGCAATCCATTAATCCACGATGCTTCTGTACTCGACATCGGTAAATTACGCGAGTATAGCTTTACAGCCTGGGGTGGATCATATTTTCTTTCACCAATACGTTGTCCCATGAAATAAGGATTCCCTTCTGTTTCGACTAATCCAAGACGACCATTCTCTTTCTTGATAAACTCGAATTTACGAGACATCCAATTTATTTCATACAGATAGGCTAATACTCTATTGGCTAAATCTGCCCTGCCGAATCTCCCTGCTTGCTTACCTGAAGATTTCCAATTTTTTAGATTTTCTTCACTCGGAACGAACCTGGATTTAGGATTGTGATGACCCGATCTTTTCGAAAGCTTCCTCATACAATTTTCAGGTTTTGTTAATAGATCAAACAGTTCGAATGCAGCCATGTTGGTGTAATGATCTTTGTTCATAATCACCCACCACATATTGTTGATATTGTGATAGACTACGCCGCGCATCAGCGTTCCTTTTCGATCTCTGAAATACTTCACTTCGCCATTGGATATTCTCTTCCCATCCTTGTCCAAAGCGTTATAATCAGGTAGATTTTCTGAACTCCAATGTCTGCTTGGTGAGTTAAGTTCATGAAATACCTTATCGTGGGACGTTTTCAAAACTGGCTCAGTGTCACAAGAGTATCCTTCACTCATCAAAAAATGTTCCATGTGTTTTATTTCAACCAAGAATCGTTTTTGCAGCAGATACGACATCTTATCGAATTTATCAAAGTCGTATCTTCCACCGTTTCGATTCTCAACATTTATTTCTTGATAGAATTCAATTTTTGCGCCGCAGTTATATTTCTCTGCTACGAAGAGCAGATCACCCTTACTTCCTGCAAAATGATCTTTTGAAAGAAGTGAGTAATTACGATTGATATGTGGATCTGATCCAATAGTGAAGCCTCTTCCTTTCATCATGTCTAACATGCTAATGAAAGTGGGGTGAGATATTTCTTTATCTCCTCTAACAGCAAGACTTGTGCCCCATACAGTGAAATCCTTGTTTCCTTTCACAGAGCAGACCTCCTATTTGCATTATTTAATTTCCGTGATATAATTCCGTTGAATTGTTTTTCAAATGATCGTGTTGGTAGCACGATTAACTTTAAGGACTCATTTGATGCTGTTATTGCGGTAAACTCTTCTGCAATAGTAGTTACAAAAGAGTCCTTCTTCTTTTGGATCAGGAAATTTTTGTCCCGAGAACACTTCTCTATCGCAGTGTTTACACAAACCAATCACTGTCCCTTCGACCTTATACCCTGATGGTTCTTTCCAGATTAGTCCTTCATATTCTGCATTCTTATCGATTGACTGTTCCAAATCCTCAAGCTCGTTACGAAGCACCTTGATTTGTTGTTTGATAGGTTTTATGCTAAGGTCCATTTCTAATGCATCAATCGCAGTATCACACAAATCCCTTATCTTTCTTCGCAATACTCTGGTTTGCATTAACCTATGAGTGCGTATCATCATTTCTTTTTAGCAATGTTTCTTTGAATGATCGCATGCTGTAATGGCTTGTGTGACCAGATACGTGCCAAATCATCAAGCGTCATGAATTTTAATCTCATCGGTTTCAACTCCTATCAGCTCAGATGTAGTCTTCCGGACGAAACTCCTTAATGAACTCAACCGCATCATCAAAGTCGATACGCCGTACATGGCTGTATTTCGCTACCTCAAACCGATCTTTCAATTTACTCCAGACCATCCTACGATAACGACCGACCAGGTCCTTGAATTTCTCATCGGACTCTTTATACCGGTCCTTGGTTAACGCATTCGACTTCTTGCGAACAAGAGACTGGAGTTGGTAACACTCTGCATCCGTCAGCGTTACGCTGTCCCGGACCTCCTGAACCATCATTTGGACCTCTCCGACCTTTTCAGCAACGTCATCTTGCATTTGTTTCATGCCATCCCATAATCCTCGGATAGCAACTCCCTGCGCCTCTGTAAGCTGCAACTGTCTTTCAACGATTGTCAGATAGTCAGGCTGATTAGGAATCAATGTCATGTCTGTCTACCACCTTTCTTGAATTAATTGCCGGCCGAAGCTGGTCTATGAAGGATTGAAGCATATCAAGACCTTCTGACAACCGTTTTTTCTCACTCGTGCTTGCACCAGATACTGCGCCAAGCATGAATGATGTAATACCAACCTTTTGAAGGAACTGTTTAACATGGATGCTGATTTGAATAGTGTTACTGTCAGCTTCGAAGCGAAGTTTTTTCATCTGAGCTGCCGCTTGTTGTTCATCAAAGTCATCAGGCTGCTGGAGCTTCATTGTCTCCAACTCTTCTTTCGTCCGCTGATAGCCGGATTTCAGTTCTTCTACCTTCAGACGTTCTGCTTCCACATCGTCCTGAAGCTTGTCCTTCCAGTATTGATCACGCTCTTTAATCTTCTTAGCAGCTTCCTGAGATTTCTGTTCGAGAAGAACTTCTGTCTCTTCATCTCGGCGTTCTACTGCCGCTGCTACTGCTTCATCCACCTGTTCTGCCGGAATAGCATCCTTGTACCGCCGCTGAAGTTCTTCCTTCTCCTGCTCAGCCTGGTTGGCCCGAGTCTCAGCTTCTCGCACAGCAGATTCAAGTCGCTCCTTTGTCTCAGTAAAAGCCTTATGAGTGGAAATGATCCCTGCGTCAAGCTGCTGAATGATTTCCGGTGTGGCGTTTTCCATAATGAACTTGGCTTTGTCGTAGGTTCTTCCTGACCCAAAGCCTGCTTGATCAGCAACGATATCGCGGACTTGTCCAGCGGGATGCGCAGGAATATTTTCCTTCCCTCCTGCCATCCGTTCCTTGGCTTTAATTCGTTCGACTTCCTCCAACCGTTTTGCCCATACAACCCTCTCAGAGAACGTGAATTCTTTCCGGTGCTCGTTCTCAGATATTTCAAGCCGAAGCTGATGTTCAAAGTCACTGATTTCCATCACTCGGACTACAACCTCTTTACGTCCCAGGTACTGATGAGCACGTAAGCGACGTTCTCCTGCAATTAACTGATAATCTGGTGTTACTACTATAGGATTGATAAGTCCGTTTTGATCAATGTCTTGCGCCAATTCTTCAATGCCACCGAAGTCCTTGCGGATACGGTCGCTGACCTTAATTTTATTAATGTCTATGAGCAAGATAAGACCCCTTTCAAACATAAAATTGAAGTTAATCGGCATGTTATAGCTAAATTCAGCTTCCTTTTTTGTAACTAGCAGCCCGCTGAGCAGCTCTCCATGCCTCCAAATCAGAGAGACGTAACTTGATTACAGGTCTTCTGGAACCTGATGCCCCATAACGTTCATGTGGAATGCTTCCTTCTTGACACATACGGTATATCAGTTTTTCAGAGATCCCTATGTGTGCTGCCGTCTCTGCTACGTCCAGAGTTTTATCAATCAGTCCAGCAAACTCTGCCCTGAGTCGATTTTCTGCTATAGTTACTTGCTCGGATATCATTGAACGAATTGCTGCCTCAAGTAAAACTAAGGGATTATCCATTTCACATTTCCTTTCTATTGAGGTATGGTATACTGGGGTCATTGATGATCCCTTACCAATTCATCAACTGTTACATCTAAAGCAGTTGCAAGTTTTACAAGCGTTTCAGCGTTTGGCCCCTGTTTTTTTTCTTTCAAGCCATATATTACAGTCATTGAAACACCGCTTTCCTTACCCAGCCTGTACGGCGTCCACCCTCTTTCGTCAAGGAATTTTTGAACGTTATTTCCGATTGTTAACCCCATGTTGTGTTCACCCCCTTAACACACTATATCTCCGTTTTAGGTTATAGTAAAACTCATTCATCACCGTTTTAGGTTATAAAACTATATGTTTACTCTTTGATCCTCTCTTAAGCTTGACATATCTCCTCTTTTTGTTTTATTATAACCGTATTAGGTTATATCCTTTTTAGGTGATACTATCGGAGGTCGTGATGTTAATGCTGTCAGATAAAATTAAAGAATTGATGGATTCGAATAATCTAAGCGCCTATAGAGTCTCTAAAGACACAGGTATACCTTATACAACACTCACTAAGATTCTGAACGGAGCAACAAAAAGTCCTAAGATTGACTTGATTAAGATAATTGCCGATTATTTTAACAAGCCGCTTGACCACTTCACTGAGAGTGAAGACACTACTCACAACGCTCCAGAATGGGCCACAGCTAAAGACTTAGCCGATATTAAGAAAATCCTTGAAGAAGACCAACCTGTCTTGTTTGATGGGGTGCCAATTACAGATGAAAATCGTCAGAGAGCTATGGACATTCTTACCGGGCTACTTTGGGAAGCTAAAGAGCTAAACAAGAAAACTTATGGACGTAAGAAAAAGGCAACCCCTAAAGACGAAGAGTAGGTGACCGGTTTGGATGAGATCATTCGCAAGCTCGTTCGCAGATTCAAGACCAACGATCCTTTTGTAATAGCTAAAGGACTTAATATAATAATTCAACACGCGGAATTCGGACCCGGTACGAGAGGCTTGTACTACAGACGGTTGCGAAGGCGATTTATTGTTATACATAACGGCTTGCCTGAAGAGTGGCAGCGTGTAGTGTGTGCTCATGAACTTGGACACGATCGACTTCATTCTGGCCTAAGCCAATTCTGGATTGATGAGCATACTTTCTTCAATACAGGCAAATTCGAACGACAAGCAAATATTTTTGCTGTAAAACTGTTAACCCAACTAACTGAGCGCGAGCCAGGAGAAACAGAAGAAACATACCTCTTGAGATGCGGCATACCGAAACAGCTTCATAACTTAGAAATGTAACTTTGCGCTTTCCAGCCGCAAGGCTGTTTACCATACACAAAAACAGAACTGACGTTCGAATGGAGGAAAACAGATGGCAAAAGGAAGTATAGAAAAACGAGGGGAAAACAAGTGGCGACTGACCGTAGATTTGGGACTTAATAATGACGGCAGCCGAAATCGTCCTCGAAAGACAATAACTGTTGAGGATAAAGCACTGCTGAAAACAACTAAGAAACTAAAAGATTATTTGGATGACGAGCTCGCGAAGTTTAAACAAGAAGTATTGAGTGGCAATTACATTGCGCCCTCTAAGCTTACTTTCAAAGAATTTTATGAGAATGAATGGAAGCTTAAATACGGTGAGCCAAAACTAAAGCGAACCACATATCTGTCACATTGCTCCAAGATCAATCATCATGTAGCTCCAATCATAGGGCACTTACAACTTGATGAGATCACAACAATGAGATTGGTGACATTATTTAATGACTTACGTAAACCTGGTGCGCGAATTGATAAGCGAGGCGGTAAAGAAACCATTAGTTCTAGAACCATTCAATATGTTTATGATGTGACCATGAGTATTTTCAAAAGATCTGTAGAATGGGGCGTCCTCAGCAAGAACCCACTAGAAGGCGTACAACGCCCTCAGATAAGCAAGGAAGACAAAAAGGCAAAGAAAGACCGTAAGAACTTTTTCGAGGAAGACGAAGCCACTGAGGTCATTGAAACGTTAGTCAATAGCGACACGCACTGGAGACTCTACTTTCTAGGAGCGATTATTGGAGGATTCAGACGAGGGGAGTTGATCGCTTTAGATGAAGACGACTGTGACTTTGTAAATAACCGGTTGCGTATCGATGAAAGCATTTCAAATACAGAAAATGGACAGGCGGACATTACAGATACAAAAAACGAAGCATCCGAAGACTATGTAGATATGCCACAATGGTATATGGAGCAGTTGGCAGCACACGTCAAAGCCATGCGCAAATTACGATTTGAAGCTAAAGCAGCGGGGACATGGAAAGGCGGAGATAGAAACTTTGTATTCCATGCAGGGACAGGTAAACCTTATTACCACACCTCCCCATCGCAACAGTGGACAATATGGTGTAAGCGGAATGGTTTCCGCAATGTATCCCTACATGGTCTGCGGCATACAAATGCGACCTATTTGCTCGGGCAGGGTGCATCTATTAAAGAGATCCAACATCGGTTACGACACTCGACCTCCCAGGTGACCACAGACACATATGCTCACGTCACCAAGAAGTTAAGTCGCAAAACAACAGCACACCTCGATGTCTTCGATCCTAAATCTCGTCCCCAATCCGTCCCCAACGGCAAAAAAGACGCTCAATCCCTATGACTCAGGCAATTCAATTCAAACTATAAAAAAAAGAAAACCCCTTATGTATCAAGGAGTTTCCTTTTCTTAATGGATGCCGAGGACCGGGATCGAACCGGTACGGTAGTCACCTACCGCAGGATTTTAAGTCCTGTGCGTCTGCCAATTCCGCCACCCCGGCATGGATATTATTTCTTGGCGACAAGAAATATCTTACCATGAATGAATTAACTTTGCAACACCTTTTATTAAAAATAATAAAAATGAAACAGGCACTGCAAGCGTCAGCTCACAGTGCCTAGAAAGTCCGAGTTGCGGTCCCGGACTTCCGGTAAACCAATCTATATTAAGGGAGGTGTAAGATAAGAATACCTCCCCAACATTAAAGAAACCTAAAATCAGCCTTAAATTAAACTAAAAAAGTAGAATAGGCCGAACGCGAGCAGCTTCTTCCTCACTGCATTCCACGATAACCAGAATATGGTCCTTTAACAGCCATTCTTCGTAGTACCGTGCGTCCTCTTCCGAGATCCCTGCTTCCGTCAGTGTAAGCACCAAATCATCGGTCTCACTCCCAATCTCATTACCGGCAAGTCTGCGTACTGCTTTTCCAATCGACATCGTCTGATCCATTCGCTTCCCCAGACCAGCCAGTATGCCTTTCAGAGCACCAAAGGCACCATCCGTTCCAGCACCTTTCAACGGTTTGGGCAGACCTGTCTTCTCGCTCACCAGCTCAAGATTAAGCTGTTCCTTCGCCACCGCTCCCAAATATTTATCCTTGATGCCTTCCTCTTTCACCTGATTCAGCATCAATATCGCCTCGTTCTCGGTACGGGCCAGCCCAATCATCAATTGTGTCATTCCGTTCCCCTCCCTTTTACCCTAATATAACCCCGTAACTCCCATTCAAAAACGGCTAAACGACGGCTAAGACAAATCACCTATAGAATTGCTGATTTCTCTTCTGGAAATCTATACCTAGTTCTGATAGACTAGATAAAGAAGTCAAATTAACCATTGAAAACATTGACATATGGATTTAACATCTCATAATCAGGAGCAATGACTTATGAAAAAAGAGGTAGAAATTGCCATCCGGCGCAAACAACAGATCATGGTTCGTAATACAAGCGGTCAGACGGTAACCGGGTTTCCCGAGCGTACCGCCGATACATCCATTCTCTCCTTACGTACCGTTCACGGCAGTCTGTGGATACCGTTTGATGAAGTTGAACACGTTACACGTCTGTTAAGCATCCGGTCTCATCATTTAAGCGGAATGCAACTCGTATAGTCGGATCTGTAATCATATAGAAAATCAGTTCTCGTATAGATACGTCAGCAAGATCCATTTATGCCAGTACTTCATACCAGAAAAACCAGACGCCTGAACGTCTGGTTTATCTCTTCACTTTTTCCTGTACCATGCTGCCACTGCCACGCAATGAAGGATTTACTATCCTTTTTTCTGCTCACCCATACCCTGTCGTTACTTCACTACAAACTTCACTCGTGTTCCATCTGGATATGTACTTAACTGATTCCCTACCCAAGAACCTGCACCGCGATTATCCTTCGGGGTAATGTACTGGATATCTGCACCCGTACCACCCTCTGCACACATCGCCATCGGCCACTCATCCCGATCCTTACCCTTTTTGACCGGAACGCCCTTGAGTGATAAATCCCGATTCCCTTCGGCTCCACTACGATCAATGGTGCATACATCCGAATGCCCTGCCTTGATGGCAGCCTTAATATGGTTGGCCGTTTCGGGATAGCGCTCTGAAGGGAACGTAATGGTATGGTCCACACTCTTGTTAGTCCCCCCGAATGGAGAAGGTATCTCCTCCGGCCATTCTCCCCCAGCCCAGGCATAGAGGGCTACCAGCAGCATTGCTACCAACGTCAGTATCTGCTTTTTGAAGCCTTGCTTACCTTTGCGTGTTCGTCTTGTGCGTCTCTTACTCATGCTGTGTCTCCCCCATTCACCACTTGCATTATATCAGAACGCCCGTTCGTAAAACAATACAATACAATAAAAAAACAGCCGAGACCGCCCGGCTGTTCTGATGAAATGATTATCCTACATTGGGAATGGCCTGTTGGCGCAGCAATGGCAGTGTAACCTCAAACTGTGTACCTTTCCCCTCGGTACTCTCCACCGAAATCTGACCATTCATCAGTTCCAGCAGCTCTTTGCAGATGGTCAGACCAAGCCCACTTCCCCCAAATCGGCGTGCATGGGAGATGTCTGTCTGTGTAAATGCATCAAACAATTGTTCCATATGATGTTGAGGAATACCGATTCCCGTATCACGTACAGAGAATACCAATACAACGGTGTCCATCAACTGTTGCTTGACATCCACCTGTAATTGCACTTCCCCCTGTTCCGTAAACTTAATCGCATTACTCAGCAAGTTATCCAGTACCTGGCGAAGTCTTAGCGGATCACCCACAAGCACATCAGGAACATTCAGATCAGCGTGACAGAATAGACGTATTTGTTTATCCTGTGCTGCAGGCTCATGTGTCTTCATTATCTGTTGAATCAGTTTCAGAGGCTGAAATTCAATGTTCTCCACAGCCATTTTCCCTCTGCCGAGTTTCGCCATGTCCAGACTATTGTTAATGATGTTCAGGAGCGCCTCACCCGATTGACGTGCAAGCTCCAGATATTCTTTCTGCTCATCGTTGATTTCACCCATACTGGCAAGTTCAATCATGCCCATAATGCCATTAAGCGGGGTACGAAGCTCGTGATTCAGCTTGCCAATGAATTCCAACTGTCCTCTGCTGTTCATCTCAGCCATGGAAGTCGCGAATTTCAACTGCTGCTCGGCATACTTTCGTTCAGAAATATCGTACTGAATGCCTACAAAATACAGACACTCTCCGGATTCATTGAAGATGGGATCAATATTCAGTTCGTTCCAGAACTTCTGGCCACTTTTTGTATAATTTAAGATATCAATCTTAATGGACTGTTGCTTTTTTAATGCATCCCGAATCTGCATTACTGTTTCGGGGTCTGTGTCCTGTCCTTGCAAAAACCGACAATTCTGTCCAACAGACTCTTCATAGGTGTATCCTGTCAGCCGGGTGAAATGTTCATTTACATACATAAGCGGAAGCTCAGGCAGGGTGGCATCGACCACCGTCACGGAGGATTTCACTTTCGAGATGATAAATTCCCATTGTAATGAGAGTTGATTATTTTGGCTCATGCCTTCCTCCTTCATCTCATACACGTTACTGTTTGTATATTCTGTTTTCGTACTTTATATGAAGATACAACTAACCGAATGGTATGTGTTGATATAAAACCGATATATTTAATTGTAACACAGTTATTCAAATGATGTGATTCATGGGTAATAGTTCATAACTAACATTCGACTTAATTAAACTTGTCATCAGGAGGAACACAAATGAAATTTCTGTTAATTATCATCATTATTATTCTGATTGTAGTCTTCTTTACCCGACGCAAACGTTGAGATGAGATCTGTTATGTAAGTCAAGAAAGGAAGATGGGTATGAGAACCCTCTTTTTTATATTCATGATCCTGTGCATCATCAATTTCTGTTTCCCAAAATTCGGCTGGTATCTACGGTATGGCTGGATTTCCCGGGGTGAAACTGAGCCCAGCAGGCCTTATATGACTATGGTCAGAATGACCAGCTTGTTGATGTTGCTTATCGCCTTCACTCTGACTATGGCATGAACTATAGAAATCCGAAGACAACTGTCCTATTGGGCAGTTTCTTTTTTTATGTTGAAATGACGGGAAAATGATAACTTTGTTTGTGGTGCGAAGATGACAATGCCCGTAATATAGACATATCGTTTCGGAAAGGACATCTTGGCATGAACATCGCATTTTATCCGTACTGGGCTGCCAAAACGCTGCTCTCGCTTATTAATATCATATATATCATGGTCATCACTACGTATATTTACGGTCAGACTGGATCGGTACTCTATGCTGCGATGTTTCCATTCATTCGTATGATCGTACATATAACAGCAGGCTTTACTTTACCATTACTTGTGAACCGTTTCCCATTCTCCAGACTGTTGATCGGCATTCCCGTAGTCAAAACATTCATCATGACTGGAATCGCGATTTCGTTAACTCACTTGAGCACACAACTGCCACTTCTGTTGATGGGTGTTGTCCTTCTCTCCTTTTTGGAAGGATGGGAATCTACGCTACTGAATGCTCTAACGCCGCGATTGGTTCAGGGAGAAGACCTGGTGAAGGCCAACAGCCTTCTCTCATTCTCCAATCAGACTGTCACCATTGTCGGGTATGCCATGACAGGATTCGCGGTGATGAACTGGGGTGCGTCACAGATATTCTGGGCAGCTACAAGCCTGTCCTGGGCCGTTCTGATCTTCCTGATTACCCTTGGTTCCCTCACACGGGATATTGTAGAACAACCCGAGAAATCTACCGTCAAGCGAGATGTCCTGCGAGAAGGATGGAGTATGCTTTGGAAGAACCCAACCTTACGATTGATCACACTTATGGACATTGCCCAGGGTCTGGCCAGTTCCGTCTGGATTGGTGCTATTACACTGGCCTTTGCGAAAGAAGCACTGGGACGAGGAGAAGGTTGGTGGGGACTCATGAACTCCAGTTACGCTGTTGGAACCCTGCTTGGTGGCATTCTGGCTCTTGCTCTGGCCAAATGGATTCAGAAGCACCTGATCGCCAGCATGACCATGGGGTCGCTTCTCTTCAGCCTGATGACCATTGCTTATGGTCTAAACAGCCTGCCTTGGCTCGCATTGGTGTTATGCCTACTTATGGGTCCAGTTTATCAGATTCGTAATGCGGCTCAGCAGACAGCGCTTCAGAGTAGTACCCCTGTCGAATCCCTATCCAAGGTATACGCCGCACAAGGTATCTTGATCTCTACAGTCATGAGTATCTCCATCGTCATCTTCGGTCTAGTCGCTGATCAACTGGGCGTTCGATGGGTATACCTTATTGGTGCAGCCTTGTTTATCGTGTCTGCGCTATGCTCTTTATCGTTGAGCCGGGTTCACAGAAAGCAGCACATCGCTAAACATACGAAATATATGTAAATCAAAAAGACGAGCAACCATCTGCTCGTCTCTCACAATCTCAATCCAATCGATAATCTGTCAGCGGCTTACCTTGTTTATAATACAAAGCGGGTGACAATATATTGAAGAAAATATGCACATCCGGCATATATGCTTCTTCCAGAATAGCCTGCAACGACGATGCAATCCGGTTATGAATCTCCTGATCACGTTGAAACATCAGAATCTCTATAGAAGCTGGAGAAGGTGTTAGCGCCTGTACATCATGACGCTCTGCCTTCATTCTCTCCCGTGGAATATGAGTAATAAGGGCCATCTGCTCTGTAATTTGGGGTACAACTTCCTCTAGCTGAGGACCTGTGAATCCTTTAAAGCGAATAAACGGCATTGCTATCCCTTCAATCTCTGTTAATAGTCTCTTATGTGATTTTAAGCACATTGTTTTCAGTTGTCAAATGTCACGAATGTCATAGTACGCTTGATTCAATAGGAAAAGCCCCGCTGAAGTCTCAGCGGAGCCATTGCCTGCACGATTCTATACGTGACTTACAGCCAGAAAGATTTTGTGATGATTACGAGCAGAATGAACAGTACGAGAATTGCACTTGTAGAAGTCCATCCGCCGCCAAATCCTCCAACATTACCACCATAACCGTATCCAACTTGACTCATTTGATTGGCCTCCTTTGAATTTCAAGGTATGCCATAACATATGCGTATTCTGCACAAGTGACCGGGCGATTCGGCAAGTTCATCAGCCCATTCATCCGGGATTCAAGCTCGATGCTTAAGCGGATGGACTGACAGTGATATTAATTCGGTTTTCTTGCGTCGTGTGACTTGAAGGAGCTAAATCTTCTCCTCTATTCAGAAGAATCGTACGAGTACATGTATCACTATGAGATGCCAAAACAACCTCTCCGCCGGGCGCTATACAATAGGCGATGGAAATAGAGATCTCGCTATCGCGGTAGGAACCATCCGCATGGCTCGTCCCTATGACGACGCATTGATGCTGTAAAGCAATCTGCCGAGCCGCTTCGACCCATTCGCTATACTGTTCTTCACTGAACATGCCCACACCAATCGAATGCATAACGATGTCCACGTGTCCTATATTTTCGTTGCGAAATCCTTGCAGCACCAGCTCATCACATAATACAGTGCTAATCACCCACCCTTGTTCTTCAACCACTTCAGCAAGAGTGTATTTGGCTTTCTCCAAGACAATCTCTCCGGCCTTATTGATGATGATGGATCGGTCCTTCGGACGTTCGTCCAGTCTGCGGTGACCTGATACAATCATGGTTCCGTATTCAGCCGCAAGGCGGCAAGCTTCTTCAACATTCTGGTTCAGATAACCCTCAGGAAAGAACAATACATCTGCATCAGGGTGTTGCTTGAGTTCGGCTCCAAGCTGCAGCAAATCCTGTTCGAGCCTCGGTTGTCCAATGATAATTTTCAACTGGCATCCCCCCTTCAATAATAAAAGCCGGTTCATACCCAAATAAGGTACGAAACCGGCTTAAAGGTTGTACGAACAGATTCCTGCTCATCGTACTTCGCTTCAAGAGTAATTGTTCTAAAGCCATTAATCGCTGACACAATTACCTTTACAGTTCAATGGTATGTAGTTAGACATTTCTACGTTCAATATTATCATATATAGCCTGTCCATCATAGCTTCGATCTGTAGCGATATCTTTCACCAATAGAGCGTTGTCTGCCACACTGATTGCATTTCCTGATAAAACACTTAGTGCCCCCAGTACCCAAGCTAATGGATACAATACAACGGATAACAATTTCTTCATAGCCCTGTCTCCTTCTGTTGAAATAGATAATTGGTTTAATATCCCAGTAATACGTTGATCGTCCATTAAACGTTTCAATTTCTATATAAACATGCCCATTTCATACATACAGGAGACAAGACTACAATTATGTTGTTTAGATCAACTCGAAACTCTGGAGTAACGCTGCTGCTTCTTCATGATCAGGTTCCAGAGCCAGTACTTTATGGGTATATGCCAGGGTTTCTTCTTCCAGTTCAAGTTCATAACAGCACACAGCCAAATCGTACAAAACTGCCGGATTATGGTTACTCGGATCTGCAACCAACGATATCTCCAGAAACCGTTTGGCATCCTCATACATATACATCTCATATAATAACTGCCCCGCCAGAAACGCCAGTCCCCCTTGCTGCTCCATCACATAGTAGGACGACCACATCGTATGAATCCCAGACTGAATATCGAGCATTTCCTCATCACTTGCATCAGGAAGCAGACTGGAAATGTGCGTAGCACTGTGGATCAAGAACTCAGCATCATATCCGCCCAGACGCCAAAACGGTAAAATATGCTTCAACTCCATACTCTCTATTCGAGAGTCTACCCATTGTTTCATGCTGAAAAAGTCATCCGGTCCAAAACGTTCAACAAATCGATGATAGGCTAACCGCGTGTTCACATAATTCATCGGTTCTTCCACCATCAACATGCACCCAACATTCAGATCTTTATAATGATGTGTCGTGAATCGAGTATGGGCGCCCTGTTGTTCCAGGACATATTGAATCGCATGGTAGTTGGCTGTTAGAGAAAAACTCCCGTGAAGAACGAATTCAGGTGGCTCTGCGAACTTCCAGTTATCCAGCCGATGATCCCCTTTATCAGCGGTAATCAACACATAACCTGACTGTGACAATTTGTTCAAGCGTTCAAGACAGGACAAGCCGATGGCAGGAAAAAGAATATGTGAATCCTCCAGCTCCGCCTTGTACAATGTGATAAGCTCCGAATACGGATAGTTATCTGCACTGTATTCGGGCGCCCGGCGATACTCATAACTCAGCGTCATATTCTTCAGCATCTCAGCGGGATCAAGTTCACGATGATCCGGAGACTGAACAAGCAGATCACACTCATATATCTCGCCATCCCCAATGTAGATTAGTTCCTGCGGGATGCTGTCAAAAAAGTAATTGGCAATCAACAACAATGGTTGTTTCAGATTACCCGGCTGAATAACCGTACCTGCGACGACCAGTTTTAACTCCGTATCTTCTACAGCGTCAAAACGCGCAAAATCCAATATCCCTTGTCGAATAAAGGATTGCATCGATGGATGCTCTTTCCAGCCTAGCACATTCTCCGCTACAAGATCAGTCATCACATATCTGAATGGAGGTAACTTTATTCCGGCAAAATCCTTTAACTCGATCAGTTTAACGAGGATTTGATGTGCCAAACGCCCTACTCCCGCCCCAAGTTCCAGAATGGTCACGGTCTCAGTGATCTGCCCCTTGTTCGCGAGGTCCTGGAGAAAACCAAAAATCATCTCTGCATACGCCGTTGCAATCACTGGATTACTGGTGATATATTGAGGCACCTGATTCTCAGTCCATGCCTCTAGCCCTTTCTGTTCATAATAAGCTCGTTGCCAATCCCAGACCGGAGCTTCACTGTAACGAAAACGTTGACTTTCTTTTGACGTCATTAAACGTTAAACCTGCTTTCTATCTATAATTTCATAAGATTCTTAGATGTTCACGTACTACTTTATTATCGAATACCATTTCAATCTCTGTAATGTATTATATCATAGAACCTTATCTACTCGATGGAGTTCAGTGTTCCCCTTCAACAAGAATAAAACCTGCTTTTGAGGGCAGGCCTATGATCTGTTTCATTTAAGAAAGACATTGATCTAGTTTACATAGGGCCAGGAGGCTCAAGCTAAACGTAGAAGTTGCAAGCACCTAAATGAAGACAGAAAAAAACCCTTGCTCAGCAAGGGTTTCAAGAGTATGGGCCCTACAGGACTCGAACCTGTGACCAATCGGTTATGAGCCGACCGCTCTAACCAACTGAGCTAAGGGCCCTAGACATAATGTATAACGTGCAGATGATGGCTGTGAATCATCCAAGTGAAACTAAATTGCGGGGGCAGGATTTGAACCTGCGGCCTTCGGGTTATGAGCCCGACGAGCTACCGGGCTGCTCCACCCCGCGTCAGTAAGAAATATTAAAACAGCGACTTAATTAATATACACCATACTACCTTAATAAGTCAAGGGGTAATGTCAGGGAATAAAACGTACACCATAACGACCTTTGCGTGAACGATACACTTCGACTTCTGCCGGGTCATTGTGACCATAGATCCATCCGTCCTGCTCCATTCGTTTGGCCAGACATCCTGCCTGAAATTTGGTTGCATACAACTTGCTGAAATACACCCAGTGCATACCGTTCGTCCTTTCCGGAGTCGTCATTTATTCCTGCTTTTTGTAGAATACCCCATTTCACATAAAAATAGCCGCCAAAGATTAAAATCTTCAGCGGCTATCCTCGTCATGATCGGACTACATCATCAAATCTCATTGAAACGTGGCTTTAGGGTCTTTTTTCAGTTTCTCAAGCATCTCATTTCCTTTAGCCGCCCACTCGCCAAGCGCTTCTTTTGGTGTCTTTTTGTTCTCAAGTACTTGATTGAAATATTCCATCCCTTTTTCGCTTACTTGCCATAAGCCTGGGGATTTCTGATACAGTTTATCCAGATTGGTATTCGTTGGCGGAATAGGCTTCAGTGAGTAGAATGCTTGAATGTTATAATCCAAGCCATCTTTTGGTTTAATGAAGCTCTTCCGGGATACCATCTCATAACTGCTGCGTGCCTTGATCTTGGCCCAATCTTCACTGTTCATGTACTTGATCAATTCCCATGCATCATCCGGGTTCTGCGCCGCACTATTGATCGCCATGAGATTGCTCAAATAGATACTTCCCCCAATTTCAGGAGCTTCCGGGTGAACTGGAGGTGTTACAACATCCCAATCTACCTTCGTAAAATCTTTCATTTTATCTGCATTTTTATTCGCATCGATTAATTGATTAATATAGCTATAATCACCAATAACCATGGCTGCCTTGCTACTCAGAAACAGATCACCCTGAACCGGATCATAGCGTCCACTTGGATCCTGATCCTGTGGTTCGTCGCCTTTAGGGATCACTTTGTCAATCGCAAGTTTGCTGATAGTACTCCACACTTTCTCCCATTGAGGAGAATCCACTGTCATCTTCTCTGCTTTGTCGTCGAATGTCTTCAGCTGCAAAGAACTGTAGTATTGTTGCATGGAGTAGTAAGGCGAACCACCCTGATATGTGGTGAAGGAGAAACCAAATACATGGTCTTTACCTTCCCCTTTCGTAAGCCGTGTACCCAGATTGAAAATATCGTCCCACGTCATATTGTCCGTTGGTGGTTCCACGCCCGCTTTCTCAAACATGCCCTTGTTGTAGAACAAAGCCGAAGAGGAGAACGTTGGTGTTAACGCATAAATGCTCTGATCTCCAAGGTCTTTAATTCCCTCCAGTACACTAGGAACAATGTCACTGGTGTCAAACTTGTCTTCCTGCATCAACGGGTCCAGCTGTTTTACCAGATTTTCCTGAATTAATGATTTGACTGTAGACGTATCGGCAACGATGACGTCAACCGGGTTATCGCCAGTCATAATTTTCTTCAGACTTTCCATCGTATCCGGAACTTCCTGCTGTTCTTCCGTGTTGCCATACCCATACATGCTGCTCTGATCAACGGCGGCTACAATCTCAATGGTTACATTGGGATGTGTCAGTTCAAAAGCATCGGTAAATTGCTGACGGAAGTAACTGTCATCCTGTCCTCCCCACATTGTAGCCACGCGCAATACACGTTGCTCCGTATCCTTGGCCTCGCTTGCCGTACAACCGGCAATCAGCGGCAGTGCCAGTGTTGCTGTAGCCATGACAGCAAGCACACGTTTTCCCCACATACTGTTCTTCATTTTCAGTTCCCCCTCTAATATTATCTTGGCGGTGTAATGACAATACGTTCACCGTCAAATTCCAATGTAGCCCGGTTATCAATGGATAAGGCTTCCAGGTACTCTTTTGGCACCTGAAGTCGTCCTGCACGGTCTATAATGACGAATGCTTCATGGATGTCTGGCATACCCGCCTCGGACAAGCTATGCTCATCATCCAGATTCGGGTTACGCTTCACAAACTCGGTACTCGTCAAGCCATCCCGAATCGCAACGATCCGGTCTACCTTACCAGCAAGAGTCAAGTCATGGGTAACGATAACAATCGTAACACCGAGTTCCTTGTTCATTCTTCGGAAAATCGCCATGATCGTGTCACATGTCTCGGAATCGACTGAACCTGTTGGTTCATCTGCAAGCAGAATTTTGGGACGATTGGATAATGAGATCGCAATGGCTACCCGTTGCTGCTCCCCTCCTGACAATTGATGCAATTTGTTGTGCATCCGATCCTTAAGGCCTACCCATTCCAGCAATTGTTTTGCATAAGCACGGTCACGTTTGCCTCCCAGAATCATGGGTGTCTCCACATTTTCCAGTGCCGTGAGATAAGGCAGCAGGTTACGACCGTTATTTTGCCAGATAAACCCTACGGTATGACGTTTGTATTCGACCAATTGGGCATCTGTCATTTTAAGCAGATCCCAATCTCCCACAACAGCCGTGCCGGCAGTAGGCCGATCAAGCCCACCCAGAATATTCAGCAGTGTGGATTTACCGCTACCACTGTTACCGATTATCGCCATCATTTCACCTTGATTGACAGTCAGGTTGAGGCCCTGAAGGGCAACGACTTCCACATCGCTGGATTTAAAAATTTTGACAAGTCCTTCGCATTGGATCACGTTTACCTCTCCTCTCCCATTTTGACCGCCTGGTGAACCCGCAGCCTGCGAATCTGCCAGAGCAACATCGTTGCACCGATGACCAACATTACCACGGTGACCCCATACAGTTGCAACATATCCTGCTGTTCAAAGACAATCCGGAACGGAGGTACCTGAGCAGATACATTATCCGTCGTTTGCAGGAATGGCAGGAATAAACGACTCGATACCTGACCAATACCGATACCGAGCAGGATCGACAGCCCCGCCGTGAACACCTGTTCCAGCAGCAGCATGCCGCTCAGTTGCGCTCGGGATAACCCCATGGCTCGTAATACACCAAACTGCACAACACGTCCGGACAGGTTGAAGAACCAGTACAGCACATATCCAATCAACGAGATAATAACCGATACCAGGAAACCAAGACTCAGAATCCCGAATACACCGCCCCGTGACGGATGTTTGCCCTGAGATACCAATTCGGTGCGTACGTCACGCACAGACGATAACTCAATACCTTCTGCTGCGAGCTTCTCCATTAATGGAGCCACTTTGGCATCTGGTTCCATTTTCAGCCACACCTCATAAGGAATCAGAGGCACCTGATCATAGATATAATCCAGATTGGCCACGAAGAATGGCATCTGATCCGGATACTGGGCTGGCCAGTAAGGAATGATCCCGAACACGACGAATTCAATTGCCTGTCCCTGCACACCCATCGAGACGAGGTCTCCGGTTTTCAGCTTGAACTTGTCAGCAAATTTGGAAGAGATCAATACAGCCCCTTCATATTTACCAAGCAAGTCAAGGTACTTGTAAGGATGTGCTGGGAAAAGATCGTTGCGGAACCATGCCACTTGAGCAAAGTCTACATTATCTATTCCGACCAGCATTCCCTGTCCGCCTGATTTACCAGAAACGATAATATTACCCTTGGTCTGCAGCACTCTTGCTGCATGTTCAACCCCATCTAATCTGCGGAATACTTCGAATGGAGGTTCAGAATAGATGACTTTGGAAGGCTGCGAAGACCCACCGCCTCCACCTGGAGCACCTCCGCCGCCATTGCCTCCGCCGGAACCACCACCAGCAGAACCTCCGCCTCCACCTTGTTGACCTCCACCCGAACCGCCATTTTGTCCGGAACCACCCGGCTTAATCTCAGGCGTTCCTTCCCACACGGTCTGCATAATCACATCAGAACCATAACGGTATAGGGTACGCTCGGTAGAATTCAGATCAATGGTCCGAGCCGCAGCCGAGTTGTACACCCCAAGTCCCAATGTTAATACAAGGAGTATCATCAGTGGGTAATAAGAAGAAGACGAACGTGATAGCTGCGTTAATGTCAGATATAACGGGACCGGGAGAAACTTGCGACCGATCAGCTGGATGAGCTTCAAAATCCACGGGAACAAGCGCAGGAAGAACAGTCCGAGCGCAAAGATCGCGAGTGCGGGTACAAAAAACAGAAACGGCTGTACCTGCAGCTGATCGGTTGTCATTCCGGTCTGGAAGGTCAACATCTGACGTTCATAGAACAGGTAGTATCCGTATCCAGCCAGGCCGAGTAACACAACATCCAGGAACCAGCGCTGCCATACCGGAGCACGGTCTGTCCTTGCTTGGCGCCGCTTGGCCGACACAATGGTTGCTCGTGCGTAGGTTATCGCCGGAATCAGGGACGCAATGATGGCAACAAGTACTGCTGCTACGCCTAATAGAATGGCTTCTTTGGATATACCAATCGGAATCGACTTCCGATCTACGAACGAGAGAAAGCCACTTGCTGAACCAATACTCTTGGCCATAAACCAACCGAGCAACGGTCCAATAATCAACGCAATAACACCAAGGAATATGCCTTCGAGCAGGTAAAGAGAGAATATCTGCCGAGCTGAAGCTCCACGGCTGCGCAATACCGCAATATCACTCTCTTGCTTCTGTAATGACTGTCTGGCGTTCATCGCAATAAAATAAAAGACCATCGCAATCATCGGTGCTGCCAAGGTAAACAGCATGGTCTGCAATTGCAGACTCTGACTGCGGAACTGCTTGAGTAGATCACCGAAGGTGATGTCCACTTTCGTATCTTTCAACCGCTGATACAGATCGATGTCCAGCCTTTCCAGCATGGAAGTCAGACCCGACAATTGGCTGGTTTGAATTTCTTTCAGATCAAAAGCATAATACCAACGTGAATTCTGAAGTGGAATGCCTTTTTCCTTCAGTAATACATCATTAAAGACCGATTCATCCACATAAAGTCCATTCATCATCCCGTCAAATCCCTGTACCCAGTAAGGGCTGTTTGGATCATCTGCCTTGAAGGACCCTGTAATCTTCACACGTAACGTGATATCAAGGCCGCTATACACCGGATATTCCAGAATATCGCCGATATGCAGATCGTTACGGTACATGCCTTCTTCCAACATGACTGCCTCGATGATATCGTCCTTAATCTGGTTGCCAGGTTTCACTCCGGCAGAATAATTCACCTGCGCACCCAGTCCACTCATCGTGCCCATACTCATACTGCGCACCCGGCTGGCGTCCACTTTGGTTGGATCTTCCGGACTCACCTCTGTGCTCCGAATGGATCTGGAATTCACATACGTATGAAAAGGAAACCCAATATCGCGAGGAACATCCTCACGAATATAACGATCTACTTCATCCAGACCCCGTGTGTCTGTCTTGACTCCACCGGGTGCCTGATAACTCATAAGCAACGAACCGGCTGGCAATCCTTCACTATTATCCTGCAGCGTCTGCGCGACGACCCGTTTCAGTGCACCATCGGCATACATTGGAATACTGACGGTGAACGCTACCGCCACAATCAATCCGATCAGTGTGCTGAAGGTCATCCAGCGTGTGTTCCACATTTTGCGGAACAGCAGCCGAAGCAATGGCAGCCCCATTAGCGTCCCACTACTTTCTGGCCTACGGTCAGACCTTTCAGAATCTCAACATCTGTCGATGTCTGCTGACCAACTTCAACGTCCACTTCACGCTTGCTGCCATCACTCTCCACCACTTGCACATACGTTCTTGAACCGATGGAGCGTAAAGCGGATACAGGAATCACAATCGCGTTCTCGGTACGCTGCGTTACGATGGAGACCGATAAAGGTGTCCCGCGTTCCACACCTTTTGGCATTTTTGCAAGTGTAACGATAACATACTTATCCAGCGTTTCTTTCGTCGGAGGCGTACCGCCTTCACCCGTTCCTTCGCCACTGCCACTTCCCGATGCTTCCGCGATAGGCATGACTTTAATTTTGCCAGAAACTTTACCGGCTCCATTAATATCTACTTCTGCCTTCATACCAGCTGAGAACTTCTCCAGATCTTCTTTGGCAAAGGTAGCTGCCACAACCAGATTCGATGTATCCGCAATCGTAGCAATCGGATCATACGCTTTCACGGCTGCACCCTTCTCTACCTGCACAGCAATAATGGTGCCACCAAACGGAGCGGTCAATGTGGCCTTGCCCAGTTGTTCCTCCAGATCAGCGAGTTCCTGGCGCAGTTCTTCAAACGCAATCGTTGCCTCTTCGAACTCCACCGGGTCCATCTCATCCTGCTTGCGGAGGGTTTCCTTCATTTGAACTTCGGATTTGCGAATCTGCAGTTTCTTGCCACGGATTTCCTTCTCTACACTCTCCACATCGAGCACAGCGAGAAGTTGACCCTTTTTCACTTTATCCCCCGGTTTAACATTCAACTCTTTGACATGCATACCATCGAGTGTAAAGTACACCTTCTCTTCCCGCTGACTCATCATCTTGCCGCTACCACTTACTTTTTTCTCCAACGTTTCCGTCCGGACTTCGTATTCCGGTTTCTTGGAGATGGTTGGCGGCGTAATTGGTGGCAGCACTTCTTCCTCTGTTTCTGACGGCAGCAATGAGCAACCGGACATCGTTGCAACCATTATCGCACCAATTACAATAATTGCTGCGCGTTTCCCCCTCTTCGGAGCGGCCCCTTTACTTGATAAATCTGCCGTCCGCCATTTCATAAACATGGTCCGCAACCTCCAAAATTGTAGGATCGTGTGTTGTCATACATATCGTTACTTGTTCTACTTCAATAATATTGCGGAATACCGCCATAACCTGTGCGCCCATCTTGGAATCCAGTTCCGCTGTAGGCTCATCCGCAAGCAACAATCGGGGTCTATGGGCAATTGCCTTGGCTATAGCCACCCGCTGCTGCTCTCCCCCGGACATCTCAAAAGGACGGTGCTTCACCCTTTTGGATAGTCCAACCAGATCCAGACAATGACCAACCCTGTCCTTCCATTCCGCTCGCGGTACATCCGCCATTCGCAGCGACAATTCTACATTTTCCCAAGCAGACAATAAGGGCATCAGTGCATACGCCTGAAAAATAAAACCAATCTCCTTGCGCCGCAAAGCGGTTCGCCGCCGGTCTCCCCAATCCTGAAGAGGCTGACCGGAGAACAGAATGTCTCCACTTGAAGGCTGATCCAATCCACCGAGCATATTCAGCAACGTTGTTTTGCCTGAACCTGAACGCCCCTTCAGCATGACCAATTGCTGCGGATTCACTTCCATGTCAATGCCTTTGAGCACATGGATGATGCGACTGCCTGTCTGGAAACTGCGATGTACATTACGAACCTCCAGTACAGGTCCATCATATGGAGGCAGCATATCCTTCTTCGGTTTGATCTTCTTCTGGGGTTCATCAACGGTAGTGACAGCAGCTGCAGCCACTTCATCCGAAGCGATTTCACTTTCAGGTAACGGAGGTTCACTCGTCGGGTGATCGTGTTCATTCTCGTATGTATTTTCTCCCGAAACCGTTGATGCCTCCAGCTGCGTTTCCCCCTGTTGATATTCATCGCCTGACTGGCTCTTGGCAGGTCTTTTTCTCAGAAATAAATTCTTCATGCCAGCAATCACGCTCATCCTTTCTTGAAATCCCGTTCATTTCTTCAAAAAACCTAAAATTAGAAATCTGTTCCAACCTACACTGAATTATAAACGACCGATCCCAACTAAAAGTTACAAGCTTTTTACAACGGTAGAGGGAAAAAGTTAATATTTTGATGAACAAACGAAAAAAGCACCCCAAAGTGCGGGATGCCTATTGCATATTCGATGGTTTTGCCGCTATGACGGCAATCATTACAATTTTGATACCGTTCAGTCATGAACATTTTTTCGGGCTATCAATGATATTATTTACCAAATGAAGAAGGATCTTCACGCCAGGATTTGAGCAATTCAAAGTCACTCTCCTGAATCGTTCCCTGAGCCAAAGCCACATCCATCAGAGCCGTGTAATTGGACAGCGTCTGAAGTGGAATTCCTGCGTCTTCGAACGCTTGAACCCCCTTATCCAGCTGGTAGCTGAAGATCGCAAGCACGGCGAGAGGTGTTGCACCTGCTACGCGTACGGCTTCTGCTGCTTTGATCGAACTGCCACCTGTAGAGATCAGGTCTTCGATGACAACCACTTTCTGTCCTTCGGCAATCAGCCCTTCAATCAAATTCTCCTTGCCGTGTCCTTTGGCTTTATCACGAATGTAGGCCATCGGCAGATTCAGCTTCTGAGCCACCCAGGCAGCATGCGGGATACCTGCAGTTGCTGTACCTGCAATGACTTCTGCATCCGGGTATTGGTTACGAATAATCGTTGCAAAGGCTTCAGCAATATCATTACGAATCTCGGGATAGGACATCGTTAACCGGTTATCGCAGTATATCGGTGATTTGATGCCCGATGTCCATGTAAATGGCTGCTGCGGACGCAACGCCACGGCTTTGATTTTCAACAGTTGGGAAGCAATATGATTTGGAATCTCATTCAGTTCAATCATGCGTTCAACATCTCCTTCAAAATGGTTTCTGCCGCTTCTCGCGGATTGGGAGCGCCTGTAATCGGTCTGCCTACAACAATGTAATGGCTGCCTCTGGCAATGGCTTCACCCGGCGTCAAGACGCGTGTCTGATCCCCGAGACCACTACCCGCTGGACGAATTCCTGGTGTAACGGTATGAAAAGAACTGCCACACGCTGCCCGTATTGCGGGCACTTCCAGTGGAGAAGCAACAACTCCATCCAGTCCAGCCTCTTGGGCCAGGCCTGCATAACGAACCACAGCAGCTTCCACACTTCCCGGGATGCCAATCTCGTTATTCATCGTTTCCAGACTCGTACTGGTCAGTTGGGTGACTGCAATGATCTCAGGTCTCTGTATGGAAGGATCAGCAGCAATTGCCGCCTCAGCGCCTTCACGTGCAGCACGCATCATGATGGTTCCGCCCGCTGCATGCACATTGAACATGTCTACACCCAGACGCGTGATACTCTCAGCACCACCCCGAACCGTGTTGGGAATGTCATGCATTTTCACATCCAGAAAAACGGAGTAGCCTTTGGACTTCAACTCCCGAATAAAGTCAGGTCCTGCTGCGTAGAACAGCTGCATGCCCACCTTGAGATAACAGGGAATGCCCTCAAGAGCTTGTACCAATTCTTGAGCTTCTTTCGCTCCAGGATAATCGAGTGCTACCATCAAACGGCCAGCCATTTCATTGAAATTCGTGTGATTCATCAACAGCGCTCCCTTCCACTTGCTCATTTTTCCGTTTTTGCCCGATATAAAGGACATCTCGCCAGCCCGCAGGCTGACTGATGTCCTTCATCAGAGTCTTATTTATTTAACAAAGACAGGCATTGCTTCCGATGAGAAGTTGATCGTTTGCAGCATGATCAGCAGCGCACGAATCGTATCCAATGAAGTCATACATACAATGCCGTTCTCTACCGCTTCACGACGGATACGGAATCCATCACGCTGCGGTGTTTTGCCTTTGGTCAGTGTGTTGAAAACAAAGTTCGCTTCGCCGCTGCGAATCATATCCAGAATGTTCGGCGAACCTTCACTCAATTTGTTCACAGTCGTTACCGGAATGTTCGCTGCTTCAAGCGCAGCTGCTGTTCCGCCGGTAGCCATGATTTTGTAACCCAGTCTGTAGAAACCTTCGAGCAATGGTACAGCTTCGTCCTTGTCTTTGTCTGCTACAGTCACGACAATCGCTCCGGTTGCCGGTATTTTCATTCCAGCTCCGATGAGACCTTTGAACAATGCTTTCGCATAATTCGGGTCACGACCCATAACCTCACCTGTCGATTTCATCTCAGGCCCAAGGGTTGGTTCAACACGACGCAGCTTCGCGAAGGAGAAAACCGGAACTTTGACAGATACATGGTCCGACTCAGGCCACAGCCCGTCAACATAACCAAGATCTTTCAGTTTCACACCCAGAATGGCTTGTGTTGCCAAGTTCGCCATCGGAATGTTGGTTACTTTGCTCAGGAATGGCACGGTACGGGACGAACGCGGGTTCACCTCGATAATGTATACTTGGCCATCATGGATAACAAACTGGATGTTGACCAAACCTACCGTTTTCAGTTCTTTCGCAATTTTGATTGTAATCTCTACAATCTTCTCTTTCAGATCTTGGGACAGATGTTGAGGAGGATATACCGCGATAGAGTCACCAGAGTGAACCCCTGCACGCTCGATATGTTCCATGATTCCCGGAATCAGTACCGTTTCACCATCGCAGATGGCGTCAACCTCAACTTCTTTACCCATCATGTAACGGTCGATCAGAACCGGATGTTCCGGATTGATTTTAACCGCCTGCTCCATGTATGTCAGCAATTCAGCATCGGAGTAAACAATCTCCATCGCACGACCACCGAGTACATAGGAAGGACGGACCAAAACAGGGTAACCCAGACTTTGAGCTGTTTCTACTGCATCATCGATGGAAATGACCGTTTTACCTTTCGGCTGTGCAATCTCCAGACGGGAGAGCAGACGCTCGAACTTCTTGCGGTCCTCCGCCTCATCAATGCTTTCCAGATCCGTTCCAAGAATCGTTACACCTGCGGCACGGAGTGGTGCTGCCAAGTTGATGGCTGTTTGACCACCGAACTGTACAATAACCCCTACTGGCTTCTCCTGTTCAATCACGTTCATGACATCTTCGAAAAACAAAGGTTCGAAGTACAATCGATCAGATGTATTAAAGTCCGTAGACACCGTCTCCGGGTTATTATTGATAATGACTGCCTCATAGCCTGCTTTTTGCAATGCCCATACTGCATGTACAGTAGAGTAGTCGAACTCAATCCCTTGACCGATCCGGATTGGACCCGAGCCAAGCACAACAACTTTTTTCTTGTCTGAAGGGATCACTTCATTCTCTGTCTCGTAAGTCGAGTAGTAATAAGGCGTTGTGGCTTCGAACTCAGCTGCACACGTATCTACCATTTTGTAAACTGGACGAAGGTTTTCTTGTTCGCGACGAGTTCTAACTTCCGCTTCAGTCGTTAATGTGCCTCCAGGTTGACCTTGCGCACGCAGTTCAGCAATGGCGCGGTCTGTGAATCCAAGCCGTTTCGCTTGATACAGGATGTCGGAAGACAATTCGGACTCTTCTCGAATGCGATCTTCGAATGCGATCAGACCTTCGATTTTATCCAGGAACCACCAGTCGATCTTGGTTAGATCCTGCAACTGTTGTAACGTATACCCTCTGCGGAATGCTTCGGCAATCAGGAAGATACGCTCATCATCAGCTTTGATCAGACGCTCATTCAGCGTAGCTTCATCCAGCGTCTCGGCATCCTTCAGGTAGAGGCGGTGTACGCCAATTTCCAGGGAACGAACGGCTTTGTGAATCGATTCTTCAAATGTACGGCCAATGGCCATAACTTCGCCTGTTGCTTTCATCTGCGTTCCCAGTTTACGGTTCGCCGAGATGAACTTGTCGAACGGCCAGCGAGGAATTTTGCTCACGATGTAATCCAGCGTAGGCTCGAAGCAAGCATATGTTTGACCAGTTACCGGGTTGACGATTTCATCCAACGTGTAACCCATGGCAATTTTGGCAGCCATTTTCGCAATCGGATAACCCGTTGCTTTGGAAGCCAGGGCCGATGAACGACTTACCCGTGGGTTTACTTCGATAACATAGTATTGGAAGCTGTGTGGATCCAGTGCAAATTGTACGTTACATCCACCCTCAATGTTCAGGGCACGGATAATTTTCAGGGAAGCTGAACGCAGCATTTGATATTCACGGTCCGACAGTGTTTGGCTTGGTGCCACGACGATACTGTCGCCTGTATGAACACCTACCGGGTCAAAGTTTTCCATGTTGCAGACAACGATACAGTTATCGTTTTTGTCCCGCATCACTTCATACTCGACTTCTTTCATGCCTGCAATGCTCTTCTCAACCAAACATTGCCCAATCGGACTGTAACGAATTCCCGCTGCCACAGTCTCGCGCAGCTCTTCTTCGTTCGCACAGATTCCCCCACCTGTTCCGCCCAGCGTATAAGCTGGACGCACGATGATTGGATAACCGATCTCACCTGCAAATTCAAGTGACTCTTCAAGTGTCGTTACGATCACACTCTCAGGTACAGGTTGTTCCAGTTCACGCATCAGATCACGGAACAGATCGCGGTCTTCCGCTTTCTCGATCGATGTCAACTGTGTTCCGAGCAATTTTACATTTTCACGTTCCAGAACTCCCGCACGTGCCAGTTCCACAGCCATGTTCAGACCAGTCTGACCACCCAGTGTTGGCAATAAGCCATCCGGACGTTCCTGACGAATGATTTGGGTTACAAAATCCAGTGTGATTGGCTCAATGTATACTTTGTCAGCCATGTTTGTATCCGTCATAATGGTCGCCGGGTTGCTGTTAATGAGTACAACTTCCACGCCTTCTTCTTTCAGTGCCTGACATGCTTGTGTACCGGCATAGTCGAATTCGGCCGCTTGACCGATGACGATTGGACCGGAACCAATCACCAGGATTTTTTTGAGATCTTTGTTAATCGGCATGTTATTGTGCTCCTTTCACTGCGGCTGCCAATACGGCTTGACGCGGCTTTTGCGGGTTAGTGATTTTGTGCTCGCGAATCATCTCGATGAAGCGGTCAAACAGATAGCTGCTGTCGTAAGGACCCGGGGCTGCTTCTGGGTGGTATTGAACCGAGAATGCCGGGAATGATTTATGTTTCAGACCTTCAATAGTCTTATCGTTATTGTTGATATGTGTAACTTCCAGGTCCGTGCTCTTCACAGACTCTTCGTTAACAGTAAATCCATGGTTCTGGGATGTGATGAAGCAACGTCCGCTCTCCAGTTCTTTCACCGGGTGGTTTCCTCCGCGATGTCCAAACTTGAGTTTTTCGGTGTCTGCTCCAGCCGCAAGTGCAAACAACTGGTGACCCAGGCAGATGCCGAAGATCGGGTATTCGCCAAGCAGTTCACTGATCATATTAACCGCGTGAGGTACGTCTTTCGGGTCCCCAGGGCCGTTGGACAGTTGAATTCCGTCCGGGTTCAGGCGACGAATCTCGTCTGCTGTTACATCGTGTGGAACAACGACAACGTCACAGTTGCGTTTGCTGAGTTCACGCAAGATCCCTGTTTTGGCACCGTAATCCACGAGTACAATACGTTCAGCCGTTCCCGGGCTATTGTATACATGCTCCGTTGAAGTCATTGGCACCTGGTTACGCAGCTCGGCAATGGTGGTGTCTCCCATCATCTCCAGCAGTTCTTCTACAGGCTTCGATCCTGTTGTGAGAATTCCCTTCATTGTGCCGTGGTGACGAATCCGGCGAGTCAACATGCGTGTATCAATTTCGCTGATTCCTACGATACCGTATTCCTTGAGCAGATTGTCTACACTATATTCCGCACGCCAGTTGCTTGGCGTTGGCTCATGACGACGCACCACGAAACCGTGTACGTATGGACGAATCGACTCAAAGTCATCACGCGTAATGCCGTAGTTTCCGATCAGCGGATACGTCATGGTCACGATTTGACCGCAATAGGAAGGATCCGAAAGCACCTCTTGATAGCCTGTAATTCCCGTATTAAAAACGACCTCACCTGTAGTTTCACCTTCAGCACCGAATGCTTTCCCGGTGAACAGTGTGCCGTCTTCCAACAATAATCTTGCCTGTGCCTGCATCCCATTTCACTCCTCTGTGTTTATCAACGTTGAATGCATTGGGGTTGAACATGGGGGGACGTTACGTTTGGTGCGGCTCCGTGGGCAGAAGACCCTTTGATCGCTGTTATCCCCGGATTACTTTTTATCATTGTTCAAATGATGTAATCCGGTGATAAAGGCGAGCACTTCGTTTCTTCGGGTTCTTTCTGCCCACTCCGCAGTAACGTTGGTGTCCAAGTTCAAAATCATGACATTCAACTTTGTTTGTTTCGTATATTGGACTCTCGGCATGAGTTGCCTCGAGTTAGTTGTAAAGATGTTACTGGTGTAAAAGTTGTAAATTTAGAGTTATAAAGGCTTGTTTTTTGAAGAATTCAAGATATACGTTCTAATGATTTATGATTTATCGAGTTACCATGGTACTGTTTTATTGTTGTACAGTGTTGCTCCACACGCTTTTGCCATCCACCCATGTTTGTACGGCCCAGCCTTTCAGCTTCCAGCCTGTGAACGGAGTGTTTCTTCCTTTGGTTGCGAACATTGCAGGATCAACTGCCTTTTCTTCGTTCAGGTCAATCATCGTAATATCCGCTGGTGCTCCCTCTTCGAGCTTGCCTGTATCCAGTCGGAATACACGTGCCGGATCAGCAGTCATGCGTTTCACCAGGAAATCCAAGCTCCACAGTCCTGTTTCCACAAACTTTGTGTAAAGCAGCGGGAAGGCTGTTTCGAATCCTACGATTCCGAAAGGTGCCAGCTCCATGCCTTTGGCTTTCTCTTCCTCACTGTGTGGCGCGTGATCAGTTACGATCATGTCCAGCGTGCCGTCCAGCAATCCTTCGATACAAGCCTGCACATCGCGTGGTGAACGCAGCGGTGGGTTCATTTTCCAGTTAGCGTCCATGCCCGGGATATCTTCATCCGACAGCACCAGATGGTGTGGACACACCTCAGCAGTTACTTTAATGCCGATGGACTTCGCCAGACGGATCAGGCGAACCGACTGTTCTGTACTTACGTGGCAGACGTGGTAATGCACTCCGGTTGCTTCCGCGAGCAAGATATCACGGCCCACGTGGATGGCCTCGGATTCATTTGGAATCCCTTTGATGCCGTGACGCTTCGAAAACTCGCCTTCTGTCACATATCCACCGACAACCAGTGAGTCATCTTCACAGTGTGCAATAACCGGCATATCCATGCTTGCCGCGAGGCTCATGGCATCCTTCATCATTTGAGCATTTTGTACGCCTACACCGTCATCCGTGAATCCAATAGCCCCTGCTTCTTTCAATGCCGCAAAATCGGTAAGTTCACGACCCAGTTCGTTTTTCGTAATCGCTGCATAAGGTAACACTTTCACCAGATCGGCTTCTTTGGCTTTATCCAATACAAGCTTCACAACTTCCGGTGTGTCTGTTACCGGTCTTGTGTTCGGCATGCACGCGATCGTTGTAAATCCGCCTTGTGCTGCTGAACGGGCACCTGTTTCAATTGTCTCTTTGTGTTCGAATCCAGGTTCACGCAGATGCACGTGCATATCGATCAATCCTGGAATGACCAGTTTCCCTGATGCGTCTGTCACATGATGCGCTGACTTTTCGGCATCCACTACGGCTTTGTCTTCCAGACCAACGATCTTTTTAATTTTACCTTCATCTATAATGATGGTTTTCCGTTCAAGTTCCCCTTGTTGGTTCAAGATGTTGGCGTTCTTTATAATTTGTAGCATAATTGCCCTCCGCTTCGGTTCTGTCCGGTTTACCAGGCAAGCCGGATGATTTTCTTTATCGTGTACTCTCATATTGCTCTATAAGAACTTCCGTACCATCAGCCTATGACCCACAGCCAGACCCTGTTACAGTTTCATCGCACGTTCCATAACCGCCATGCGGATTGGAACGCCGTTTGCCATCTGCGGGAAGATCCGCGATGCTTCACTCTCCACAACCGCGTCATCTACCTCGACGTTGCGATTCACAGGAGCAGGGTGCATGATAATCGTACTTGGTTTTAGGCGTGACGCACGTTCTTCCGTCAATCCGTAGTGTTCGCGATAATCCTCAGCTGAAGTAATCAAGCCATGTTGATGACGTTCCAATTGAACACGGAGCATCATGACTACATCTGCATCCAGCGCTTCTTCAAGACCGACATAAGGCGCATACTCTGCGAGTTCCGGTGCCTGCATCGTTGGTGGTGCACAGAAACGTACATCTGCACCAAACTTTTGCAGTGCCCACAGGTTGGAGCGTGCTACGCGGCTATGCAAAATGTCGCCAATGATGGAGACACGCAGGCCCTTCAGTTCGCCAAATGCTTTCCGCATTGTGTAGAGATCCAGCAGTGCCTGTGTAGGATGCTCATTATTACCGTCTCCAGCGTTAACGAGTGGTACATTCACTTTCTGAGCCAGTTGTTGCAGAACGCCTGCCGGTTTCAACCGGATTACCCCTGCATCAATGCCCATCGACTCAAGCGTGCGTACCGTATCGTAGATGGACTCTCCCTTTTCCACACTGGATGCCGCTGCCGTGAAGTTCAGCACTTGTGCGCCCAAGCGTTTCTCTGCCATTTCGAACGAGAAGCGCGTACGGGTGCTGTTTTCGAAGAACATATTGGCAACGAAGCGTGATTCCAGTACGGGAACCAGTTTCTCTTTCTGCCCTTCCCAGTGAGCTGCTCTGTTCAGAATCGAATCAATTTCTCCTCGGCTAAGTTCCTTCAGTCCAAGCAAGCTCCGGTCTCTCAATGCTGGTTGTGTAATCATCATGCTTGTTCCCCCCGGTTCTGAGTGATTTTGACTTCGTCCTGTCCGTCTGTTTCCATGAGTGCAACCTCGATCTCCTCTGATTTGGAAGTCGGCACATTCTTGCCGATAAAATCAGGTCGGATCGGAAGTTCCCGGTGTCCGCGGTCTGCGAGTACAGCTAGCTGAATGTTCTGCGGTCTTCCACAGTCCATCAGGGCATCCATCGCTGCGCGAATCGTCCGTCCGGTATAAAGCACATCATCGAACAAAATCACTTTTTTGTTATGGATCGAAAGTGATTCAGGTGTCATAATCAACATTTCCTTGCGATTCGCTTTATTCTCGTCCAAGCGGTCATCGCGGTAAGGAGTCACATCCAGTTCTCCCCAGGGGACTTTGGCGCCTTCGATTTCTTCAATCTTGGCGGCAATCCGTTCAGCCAGGTAAACCCCTCGTGTACGAATACCGACCAATACACAATCGTCGATTCCTTTGTTTTTTTCCAATATCTCATGGGCAATCCGTGTTAATGCGCGGCGGATCGCCGTCTCATCCATAATGACATGTGTCTCTGTGCTCATGCGTTCAGCCTCCTCAGGATTTTCCCTTCAGCATCATGGCCCCGTGACGAGGAGAACAAAAAAGACTCCTTGCCGTGTTTATTGGCAAGGAGTCTCCGAACTTCAGACCGCTCTGAAGAAAGTTTACTCTCGGGGATGCATCGCTTCATTTGCCGCAGCAAAAAACGATGTATCGTTCACGTTACCTTGCCAGTCTCACGGGACTGATTTAAAGGTGCTATTCATGTCGTTCATATTGCAGGACCTCACAGGGTTCTGTACTCAATATGTCCGTTTGTCTTCATGAATTATGACAGATAGACAACCCTCTGTCAACACCTCACCATCGCAGGTGAAAATCCTCTGCTACGTTCTTCTTAGAATCAGCAGTTAGGCCGAAAAACATCCATGCACATTACATCTCATTGGTTATTCATAATTATACAACATTTCTGCATATTTATCCATAGGCAAATGAGAAATTCGATATAGCCAAAATAACCCTCTACCTGCATCCACAGATACGGTAAAGGGTTAAGAATACTTTTAAAGGACTGAGTCTGAATCTTGAAGGAGCATACGATCCTGCTCCAGCTGTTCATAGGACTGCTTAATCGTGGATAAGGTCTCGATATGACGATATATATTATTACCAGCTGTAATAAGCACGGATAACATAAGCAGAACGAATAGTGCATTTTTGCCCAAACCCGGACGAATACGGATGACGAAACCTCCACCCAACAGGAAAAACGCAAACAGATAATGTCCCGCATACAGGTACATATCGTATTGAAAGACGGCCAGACCGAAGCCCACAACAACATGAAGCAAAAAGGCAAACATAATATATGGCATAAGGGTCCACACTTCACGTTCACGAATGCCCTTAATGAAGCCCATGAATGCCAGTAGTAAAATAAAGATACCTGTAATCTGCACGTAGATTGGATTGGAACGGGACAGATCCGTAACAAAGGCTGCCATGCCAGGGTCCAGCAAATGCATCTTCGGTGTCAGCATCGGATTAATGGTTAGCATGTTCAATGCTTTCCAATGAACCGCAATCTGGAATGGCGTTGCATAGCTGGTCCCGCCATTTTGAATGCCCAACAGCCAATTACTAACCCAGCTCTTACCTCCAAATGCAACATACTGAATGCCGGTAAACACGGCAATCATCAGAACTGCTAGCACCATGATACCAATATATTTCTTCCACCCCGCCTTATTGCGCCATGCATGCATATTGAAGAATGTGGCAGCAGCAAACGGTACGATGTTTGTCGAGGTTAGCCCGAAGTTAATCGATGCAAGCAAAGCATTGGGTACATAACGTATGTCCTGACGCTCACGAGTATACTGCATGTAAACCACAGAGAGAAGGATAACGAACTGTACATACGGATACGAGTCCGGAATCAGCGCGGTATACATCAAGTAGGAACTGAAACCAAACAACAAGGCGAACAGCAGCGGTGTGATCGTCGGTCTGTTTTCTTTTTGACTCAAGAACAGATACGCCAGCACCACCGAACCCGCATTGATCAACGATTGCAAGATTAGAAAGAACCAGTTACCTCCCAGCAGCTTCGCTACAGCTGCAAGGGTAACTGCCAGAAAAGAAATGAGCGGGTGGATAACGGAAGAACTGTTGTCCCCATAATACATCGAAGGATCAAAGTTGAATAAATTGATTGGAAACAGTGTCGTATTAAATGGGGTATACGCCCCCAACATCTCTGCGTTATTCTCAATATACAGAACATACGAGCCATTCATTAAACCATAGAACAAAGCGAATCCCGCAAACAGGAAAAAAGCTGTATAGTTGACTCTGCGATTATAAAATATGTAATCCAAAAATTTCATACTTTCATTTCACATCCAATTTAAATAAGTTCTAGAACACCAATAAACATAGCCCGCCCATAATACATGCCACACCGATCCACCGTAAAGGGCCCACCTTCTCCTTAAATACCAACCGCGCTATGATGAGAGTCCAGACATATGTTAATGCGTTGGCAGGCAATACGACGGTTAATGGAAGAAACTTCAACAACACAATATTCAGTAACGCACCCATCCCGTAGAATCCGAGTCCCAAGAGCACATGCAGACGATTGCGACTCGTCGCATAAGCTTTCAATCCGGCCCCGCCCAGTGCACCGCACAACGTCATGACAATTAACACAGCAACCATCCAACTATCGATCAACACTGGTTAATGTCACCCCGATTCCAAGCAGCACAATGGCGGCCAGTTTCTGCACCGTAATTTCTTCACCGAGCAAGAAATATCCATAGATTAAAGCAAACACGTAGCTGGCACACATCAGAGGATATGCAACTGAAAGTTTTTCCAGAGCAAAAGCTTTAATCATTAGAATCGCCCCAAGTCCATAACACAGAAAACCAACACCCAGGTATATCCACTCGGTTAGTCCCCATTTCCAGAACAATTGACCCGTGGCTGTGAGAAAAGCGGAGACGAGCATCAACCATTTACCTGCATGACGCGACTTCATTTCCCCCACGTTAATGCCTCCATGTCCGGAACACGCTTGTTAATAAAGTAACGCTGACTCACAAGCTGCATGACCGGAAGGTCGGATAAGGAGTCCGAGTAGGAACATGACTGATCATAGTCAATTACCATGTTCTTCTCACTCAGATAAGCCTGAATTCTGCGCACCTTCTCTTCCCCTTTGCAATTACTGCCTTCAATTCTGCACGTGTAACCATTCGCATGACGGACCAGTTCAGTCCCAATTACATGATCCACCCAGGGAAAGTTTTTAAAATATTTCATATAGGCATGCGGAGACGCGGTGACAAGCAAGACATGGTAGCCTGCTTCCTTGCGATGCTGCATCTCCACACTGGCCTCAGCAAAAATGGATGTACGCAAGCGGGTATCAAAGAAATGCTCCAGATCTTTCTCAGACATGCGCTCAATTTCTTGAAAGTAGGAGCGCTTGACTCGTTCCACAGTCATGAATCCCGCCTTGAATAACACCGTATGTAATGCAATGACAGGCAATCTCCATACCTGCCAAGGGTAACGTCGAACACCATAATGTACAAATTGAAACATGGAATCACTGCGTATAATCGTTTTATCAATATCAAAGATCGCGACTTTCGTGCTTTTCACCCTGATCCCCCTCAGTCTTATTCAAAGATAGTAAAGATTGTAACAACACTTATCACATACAATATAACCGTAATTAATATGGGCTTGTCCTCAAACAGCACACGATCAGGCGATCCCCCCTGGTTTTTCATATGGATTAGATACAAGTAACGGAACATGCCATAAATGACCAGTGGAATTGTCCACATCAGATGAATGGTTCGATCTGAAGTGAATGTGAACAGGGAGTAGCTAATAATCGTAGCTGTCGTCACAATCGTATTGAATTGGTCCAACAAGGTAATGGAATAGTTATCCAAAACTTTACGATGTGATCCTGTGTTCCCTTCAAGCAAGGTAAGTTCATTTCTCCGTTTGCCAATGGCCAGAAATAACGACAGCAGCATCGTACAGATCAAAAACCATGGTGTGAAAGGTACATGGATCAGTACACCACCGGCAATAGCACGAAGTACAAAACCCGCTGCAATAGTCATCATATCCAAGATAACGAGATGCTTCAGCACCAAGGAATATGACACATTCAACAGAAAATAGACGATACATAATACCCCAAATAGCGGGTTCATTACGAAGGCTGTTCCTACCGAAAGGATTAACAGGATAATGCCAAACAACAAAGCATGAGCCGGATTCACCTGACCCGAAGCAATGGGACGATACTTTTTCACCGGATGCTGCTGATCCCTGTCCCGGTCTACATAGTCATTCAAAATATAAACACAGCCTGCAACGAGGCTAAATAGAATAAAACCAAGCAACGTCGCAAGAATGGTTTCCGTCCGGATCTCTTCAAAAGAGAAAAGTAACGCAGCAAATAACAGCAGATTTTTAGTCCACTGTTTAGGTCTTAACAATCTGATAAATCCTGAAACTGTACTGCCATTTTTTGTAGTCGCTGAGGACACCGTACTCGTTCGTGATGATAACAATTGTAATAACTCCCTTCAAAAACAACTTCTGTATATAACAAATAACGTAAAGATCTAATCATATGTTGCTTGTATAATTTTGTAAAGGGAGTAAATGAAAAAAAATCTAATATGGACATAAAAAAGAGACCGTTTCTGGTCTCTTCGTGTGTACATAATGAAGCTATTGGGTGCTGCAATTAAAATTCGAATTGTACGTCGCTTAGACGACGCTTGATCTCAGCGATAACACGTTTCTCTTCCTCTTCACCTTTAGCTTCAAAGGTAACGGAGAAACGAACAAAGTTACCCGCATCATCCCAAGGTACGGACGAGATCAGTTTCTCACGGATCAGGAATTGGGAGAAATCTTCGCCCGATTCGAAGCGACGTCCACCAACTACACCTTTTGGTGCTTCAACATACAGGAAGAAGGAACCTTTAGGTTTTTCAGCCTGGAAGCCCAGTTCATTCAGTGCGGCAACGAGCATGTCGTGACGACGGGAATATTTCTCTGCAATTTTTTCTGTGATCTCAGGGTGATTCAAACCATATGCAGCAGCTTTCTGAATCGCGATGAACTGACCGGAGTCGTTGTTGTCCTTCACGTCGCTGAATGCTTTGACTACAAGCGGATTACCCGCTACGAAGCCAATTCTCCAACCCGTCATATTGTAGGACTTGGACAGAGAGTGCAGCTCGACGCCGACATCCTTCGCACCAGGTACCGACAGGAAGCTGAATGGTTTTTTGCCATCGTACGTCAATGCTGCATACGGAGCATCATGGACTACGACTACGTTGTATTTTTTCGCCCACTCCACTACTTCAGTGAAGAACTCCACTGTGGCACTTGCACCAGTCGGATTGTTCGGATAGTTCAGGTAGAGCAACTTCGCACGTTTTGCGATATCTTCCGGAATAGCCGTCAGATCAGGCAAGAAGTTGTTCTCCTTCGTCAATTGAATGTTGAACACTTCTCCACCCAGATACTTTGTATGTGTGCCCATAACCGGGTAACCTGGAACGGTCATGATCGTTACATCACCCGGATTGATGAAGCATGAAGGCATCATCGCCAAAGCCGGTTTGGAACCAATGGAGTGCACGATTTCAGTATCTGCATCGATACTTTCTACGTTGAATACGTTTTTCAGGTAAGAAGCAGCAGCAGCTTTGAATTCAGGAATACCATTATCAGCATAACCACGGTTCTCAGGTCTGGAAGCTTCTTCTGCAAGTGCTGCGACAATGCCTGCATCAGCCATCTCGTCTGGTTCACCTACACCAAGGTCAATCAGTTCCACATCGGGGAAATCTTTTTTGGCCGAAGCTTTGGCGCGTTTGATTTTCTCGAATTTATAAATGTTCGTGTCTTTACCATAGTTGGAGCCACCGATACGGTCGGCAAAATTAGTCTGAATGTAAGTTTCTTGATATTTATCGATACTCATAACGTTGTTCATCTCCTCATTTGACGCAAATTTCTACAATTAAATATGAAGGATTTGCGTATTCAAAGCCATGGACAAAGTATCCGAACATTTGTACTTTCTTGGAGCTGTTAACGACTGCGCAGTGAAGCAAGTACGTCTTCCATATCCTGCGGAAGCGGAGCTGTAAATTCAAGGTATTCTCCCGTAGTCGGATGCACGAATCCAAGAATGGCAGCATGAAGAGCCTGTCCTTGCATTTTGATGCCTTTATTCCGTCCATACGTGGGATCTCCGACAAGCGGATGACCAATAAATTTCATGTGAACCCGAATCTGGTGAGTACGTCCTGTCTCCAGTTTCAATTCCAGCAAGGTGTAGTCATTGATCCGCTCCGTAACGGTAAAATGCGTAACTGCATGTTTACTGTTGCGTTCCGTGACCGTATACATTTTGCGGTCATTGGTATCACGTCCAATCGGTGCATCAATGGTCCCTTGATCATGATTAAGATGACCATGAACGAGCGCGATATAACGTCTGTTCACTGTATGGTCCTTCAACTGAGCAGCCAGTGAGGCATGCGCACGGTCGTTCTTGGCAGCCATAATAAGACCAGACGTATCCTTATCAATGCGATGTACAATACCTGGGCGCAATTCCCCATTGATACCTGAAAGGTCTTTGCAGTGGTACATGAGCGCATTGACGAGCGTACCAGACGTATGTCCTGGTGCTGGATGCACCACAAGACCACGCTGTTTATTGATCACGATCAAGTCACTGTCTTCATATACCACTTCCAGCGGAATATCTTCGGCAATGATCTCAACGGAAGTTGGTTCAGGAATCTGTAGTTCAATCAGATCACCTTCGGATAACTTGGCATTGGCTTTAACTACAGCACCATTTACCGTAACTAACCCGTCTCCAATCCACAATTGAACTTGGGAGCGAGATACGTTGTCCACAGCTTCCGTAATATATTTATCAATGCGTTCTTTCTTATGTTCAGCGGCAACAGTCCATTCCATACGCTCATTGCCATTCAATAGTTCTTCGTCGTTGATCTGTTCCTCATTCAGATTACTCATGATGTTCATTCCCTTCAATCTTCGCGGCTGCTTTTTCGCGCCGTCCTTCAAGCAACGTCTCCACAATGATCAACGCTACACCGATACAGATTGCCGAGTCGGCGATGTTGAAAATGGGAAACGTGTAACTTCCAAAGTTAAGCTGTACAAAATCCACAACTTCTCCGGTCAAGGCCCGGTCAAGGAAGTTGCCGATCGCTCCACCCAGCACTAAACTAAGCGCCACAGGCAGCAATTTGTGCGGGGTATCTTTTACCTTTTGCAAATACCAAATCAAGGCAACGACTACAATCACCGTAACCACAATAAAGAACCAACGCTGGTCTTGCAGAATACCAAAAGCTGCACCTGAATTACGATGTGATGTGATGATAAAGAAATTGCCGATGACCGGAATTTCTTCTCTGAGTTCCATCCGGGTTGCAATTAGGAACTTAGTTCCCTGATCCAATAAAAATACGATAAAAGCGAGGATATAATACACCACGTTTGTTGTCACTCCGTTCTTGTCTTTTCCAAACGATACCAGGCTTACGCCAGACTTGTTTATTGTAGCACAGCTGTTTGGAAATCGTCCACGGCGCGCTGTGTTGCCACGCTCTTGGCAAAAACGATAACATTTCCCTTCTGTAATCCTGTCCTTAATGGTACATCCTACAATAGAGACAAAATCCGGATTCCACACGGAATAGAAAGGGGAAAACCATGTCACATTTTACTGCCAAACAGCTACAATCTTTACGTTCCCAATTGATGACTGATAAGCGCGACATTGAACATAGACTATCGGAAAACGAACATTATGGCCTCGGAGACTCCCTCAAGCTACAGACAGGTGAACTATCACCGATTGATAACCATCCTGGTGATATAGCTACGGAGGTCTATGAACGCGAGAAAGATATTTCCCTGCTGGAACACGATGAGTTCCAATTGGAGCGTATCGACTCGGCACTGCACTCCATCGAAGAAGGGCATTATGGTACGTGCGCGGTATGCCAGCAACCCATTCCATATGAACGTATGGAGGCTGTGCCCTACACCAAATATTGCAAAAAACATCAACCGGAAACGGTTGTCTCCGTAAACCGCCCTGTGGAGGAAGAATTCCTCGCCCCGGCATTTGGTCGAACAAGTCTGGACGAACATGATGACCAAAATGGCTTCGATGGCGAGGATGCCTGGCAGATCGTTGAGAGCTGGGGCACATCGAATTCACCAGCCATGGCTGAAGGACGAGATATTGACAGCTATGATGTTATGGCCATTGAAGCAACAGATGAAGTGGAAGGCTGTGTTGAAGCGTACGAAAGCTTTGTTGCAACAGATATCTACGGTCATGACGTATCCATTGTGCGCAACCGGCAATATCGCCAGTACCTGGAGAATGGTGAAGGCGATGGTCTGTTAGAACCGGACACGGACACGGACACGGAGACGGATGACATGTATTAATTGCACCTTAATATCAATCCCTACATGACTTAGTAGGTGTTCATATCAAGCTGACGCTGGACAATGCGCACAATATCAGCGATGTAATCCCCAACAATAGGAAGATTGAGCGCCCCAAGCAGCTGTAAAACATAAATGATCGTTGCTGCGAAAAAAGTGAACCCAATTGCGATCCCCACACCTCGTGCGGCTCCAGACATCAAGTTCAGTCCAATCAGCTTCCAGGGTCTGTTTAACAATTCCGTGTATTGCGCAATTCGGGAACGCTCCAGTTCATTAGCAAGGCGGTTAGTCAAGGTATGTAACTCTTCAATTTTGTCATGTGAAGTCAGATCATCTGATGTCGATTGTGAAATGGATGCAGATTGCTTGTCATCATGTTCGCTCATGTTTGCTCCGTTCCTTTGATCAATATAGATTGACTGTACAATAGAATCATTTCCTTTTTGCCCAAAAACCAAACGAGCCCAGATACAGGGAAAATGTTCCCTGCCTCTGCGGCTCGTTGGTCCATACTCTATATGCTGTCCTCGTTGGATGGAAGATACTCCGAATTACACCTCGATATAAATACCGATCGATTTGCCTCCGGCTTCAACACGTTCCATGGCCTCGTTCGTGCCAAATGTCACTTCTGTCACGAGTACATTTTCGCGCAACACATCATCAAACGCCTGAATAGCTTCCTGAAGCGCTGCATCCACATCCAGCGTCAAACGTACTCTTTTCTCAATCGGCAGGTCCAGTCGTTTCCGGGTATCTTGCACGGCACGAACCACTTCACGGACCCAACCTTCCTGTTCCAATGCTGTCGTGATTTCGGTATTGAGCGCAACCGTCAGACCGTAACCAGATGCTGAGGCAAAGCCTGATTTGGCCTGTTTATCGACCAACAATTCTTCGTTCGTCACTTGCAGCTCTTCACCTTCTGGAGAAACGATGTTCAGCACACCTTCCGAAACCACTTTACGTGTTTCATCTGCGGACATTCCCTTGAAGAAGTTTTGCAGGAAACCTACGTTTTTGCCGTATTTTTTACCTGCGACCTTCAGGTTCAGCTTCAATGTAAAGTCAACGAATTCCGCATCATTATGCTCCGTACGGATTCCTTTCACATTGATCTCTTCCTTGATGATCTCTTCATAACTTGCCAGATCAAAGCCTTTATCCAGGGAAACAATCAATTCAGACAGCGGCTGACGTGTCTTGATGCCTGTTTCGTTACGAACGTTACGGGCAAGTTCAACCACACGGCGGGCCGTCTCCATATCCTGTTCCAGTCCTGCATCAATCAGCGCTTCATTGGCTACTGGATAGTCCTCCATGTGCACACTCGCACCTGTTGCAAGGTTCAGATAGATATCTTCTGCCAGCATCGGCGTGAACGGAGCAACCAACTTCGCTGTAGTCACCAGTACCTCAGTCAATGTACGGTAAGCGTCCAATTTATCCTCTGTCAGGCCACTTCCCCAGAACCGATCACGGGAACGACGGATATACCAGTTACTCAACTCATCAACAAACGCTTCAATCGCTTTGGAAGAGTTCAGATAGTCGTTAACCAACAGCGCTTTTTCTACAACCAGGATCAGGCTGTTCAGTCTCGACAGAATCCAGCGATCCAGCTTGTGAGCGGACAGTTGGAACGGATGCTCCTGTGGATCAAATCCATCAATGGTCGCGTAAAGCGTCAGGAATGCATGGGTGTTGACCAGTGTATCCACCATTTTGGATTTCGCTTCGCCTACGATGCCTTTGGAGAAACGTTTGCTGTTCCACGGTGCACTATCAGATAACAAAGCCCAGCGGAATGCATCTGTACCATATTCTTCAATCACTTCCCAAGGATCGATGACGTTACCTTTGGATTTGGACATCTTCTGTCCATTCTCGTCGAGGACGTGACCTGTAGCCATAACCGCTTTGTACGGCGCTTTGCCTGTCAAAAGGGTAGAAACTGCCAGCAAGCTGTAGAACCAGCCGCGTGTCTGGTCAATTCCTTCACAGATCATATCAGCAGGATACTGCTGTTCGAACACTTCTTTATTTTCAAATGGATAGTGCTGCTGAGCAAACGGCATAGATCCGCTGTCGAACCAGACATCGATCACTTCCGGCGTACGTTTCATTTCATATTTGCCACAAGAGCTCATGACTTTAACGTCATCCACATATGGTTTATGCAATTCAAGATTCTCAGGCACATCGCCTACCGCACGAGCACGCAATTCAGCAATGCTGTGTGGAGCAAATTGTTCGCCAGTCTCTTCACACACCCAGATGTTCAGCGGTGTTCCCCAATAACGGTCACGGCTGATGTTCCAATCCACCAGATCTTCAAGGAACTTCCCGAAACGACCTTCACGAACATGACCCGGGTACCAGTCCACTTCACTGTTGTTGGCAATCAGTTGGTCCTTGATGGCTGTCGTTTGGATAAACCAGCTGTCCATCGCATAGTACAGAAGCGGTGTATCACAACGCCAGCAGAATGGATAGCTGTGCTCATATTTTTCTTTGCTGAACAAACGTCCCTTCTCGGACAGATATCTCACGATATCAATATCACAATCCTTCACGAAACGTCCGGCAAAGTCAGTAACCTCAGCGACAAATTTGCCTTCCAGGTCCACCATGTTGACGAAACTGATGCCATTCTCACGGCACACTCGATAGTCATCTTCACCATGGGCAGGAGCCATGTGTACGATACCCGTACCACTCGCATCCGTTACAAAACCTGCGCCCAGAATGATGTTGGCTTTCTCAGCCTGTACGTAGTTGAACGGAGGATCATACGTTTTGCCAACCAGATCGGCACCTTTCAGTGCACCAATGATTTCATACTCATCTTTGGTATCTTTCATCACTTTCTCAACCAGATTGGTAGCCATGATGTACACTTCATCCTCTTGGCGAACACGGGAGTAGTCCATATCCGGATTCACGGCAAGTGCTACGTGTGAAGGGAGTGTCCAAGGCGTCGTCGTCCAGGCGAGTACGAATTCTCCACTGTCATTCAGCTTGAATTTGGCTGTAGCGCTCAAGTCTTTGACGTCTTTGTACCCTTGTGCAACTTCATGGGAACTCAGTGTCGTCTGACAAGATGGACAATACGGGCTCACACGGTGACCACGATACAGCAGCCCTTTCTCGTGGATCGTCGCCAGGATGTTCCATACACTCTCGATGTAGTTGTTATCCAGGGTGATATACGGGTTATCCATATCCGTCCAATAACCAATACCTTCTGTCAGATCACGCCATTGTTGCTCGTATTCAAATACGCTCGCTTTACATTCGTTAATGAATTTCTCCACGCCGTAATCTTCGATTTCCCACTTGTGAGAGATGCCGAGCTTCTTCTGTACACCCAGTTCTACAGGCAGACCATGTGTATCCCAGCCCGCTTTACGAACGACGCGGTAACCCTTCATCGTGTTATACCGTCCCACGAAATCCTTGATTACGCGTCCCAGTACGTGACCGATATGCGGTTTGCCGTTCGCTGTAGGCGGCCCTTCATAAAATACGAAGTTTGGCTTACCCTCCCGGTTTTCGATGGATCTTTTGAATGTATTTTCCGTTTTCCATTTATCTAACACGCGTAATTCTCTGGCACGTGCCTTCTCTTTGACGTCAACTCGTTGCATGATGATCAACTTCCCTTTCTTTAGTTAGATTGTGGACCGTCCACAAAAAGCGTTTCAATCCCCCTAAATCCCCCTTGCCAAGGGGGACCCCATAGGCGCTCCGCCCTCTGGACACCCGGGATAGGTTGTCGTTGGGGGAACGGTGGCGCTTATGGGCGAGGGTTTATGTGCGTGGTGGCGGCCATTCTGCGGCTGTTCCCTCCGGGAACGCCGCATGGCCTTATTGCGAGGCCGGTGTTGCCGGGCGCTTCGCTTCCCCGGCGGGCGGCTTTCTCCTTGAGGTCCCTTCGGGCCTCATGGACGTTCGCCTTGGCGAAACCCGATTGCCGGGCGCTTCGCTCCCCCGGCGGGCGGCTCTCTCCTTGAGGTCCCTTCGGGCCTCATGGACGTTCGCCTTGGCGAAACCCGGTGCTGGGCGCTTCGCTCTCCCGGCGGGTGGCTCTCTCCTTGAGGTCCCTTCGGGCCTCATGGACGTTCGCCCTTTTTTGGACACAAAAAAAGCCCCATCCCTGGAAAGGGACGAGACTATACTCGCGTTACCACCCTAATTCTGTTCATCACAAACCACATCCAAGCAAGCCTGGGTATGCTCTGTCATCAACAGCGCTTATGCCCCGCTATACTACCGCAGGGTGCCGTTATAACGTACGGCTTACGGTTCGGCTTACACACGGCACTCAAGTACACCGCTTCAGCGTCACTTCTCCGGGGAGATATTCGGCTATAACTCATCCATTGGTTTGCACCAACCACCAACTCTCTGAGGGATGAGATCATAACGTACTGAACCCGTCATGGAATCACTATTCATTATGAATATAGTTATAGCCTCTTTGCAGACAAAAGTCAACCAGGCGACAGACTAATAAATTTCTTTCATCTCCCGCTCACGGTCACGCACTTCCTGCTCCCGGCTCTCCAGCACTTCCCAACCATCCTGAGTCAACAGTTCAAGCTGCGCTTCAACAAGCGTGCGGAAACGTGCACGGTAAATCGATGCCTGCTTTTTCAGTTCTTCCACTTCCAAAGCAATTTTACGCGATTTACCCAGTGATTCGTTCACGATCCGGTCTGCATTTTTCTCTGCTTCCTTCACGATCAACTGCGCTTCTTTCTTGGCATTACCCTTCACATCATCAGCAGCTTCCTGCGCAATGATGATCGTTTTGCTGAGCGTTTCTTCAATCGTGGCAAAATGATCCAGTTTCTCCTGAACGGACAGCAACTGATTGCTCAGCTCTTTGTTCTCGCGAATGACGCCTTCGTAATCTTTGATGACTTGATCCAGGAATTCATTGACTTCATCCTCGTCATACCCGCGCAAACGTCGGGAAAATTCCTTGTTGTGTATGTCCAGCGGCGTTAATGGCATGCTGTCCACCTCCTGTAAAAGTTCCTTCCCGTTCAGAGAAGGTTGCAGCATAGGGGTTCCACCCAAGGGGCCGTATCGTTGATGCCTAACTCTGGCAACTTATACGGAATGCAGGATCCGAATTGCATCCTCAGACGTTCATTTAAACCTTTGACTTAATGTATATCGGAAACACCGCGTATTTTTTACATCTTTACGTTAAACATTTCGACAAGAAAGCCAATTTTCCTGCAACAGTCTCAGGCAAATTTGCCGATTTTCACTCGACAGCGTCCTTTTTTTGTCATCCCGTCCTGTTCAATAACCTTGAATCGGCCAAATCCCTGAATGGATACGACATCTCCTGCTTTTAACGATTTGGAGGGGTCTTCCTCAACCTTCCAGTTCACACGACAGCGACCGGCTTTGATTGGCACCAGCACCTTACTGCGACTAAGCCGATACACATCTGCGCAGATCCCATCCAAACGAAGCGAAGCGACCGTAATGTCCATCGTCTCCAGTTTACTCTCTGACCATCGCATCTGATCCAAAGGAAGTAACTCTGTGAACACATGTAACCGATGCACCTGATTCAGTTGAAGCGATAAAAAAGCGCCGGTTTCCGCAGCCACCACTGTATGGCAACCGTCCTCCAGCACTTGGATATCCCCGATCTTTCCACGCTTCATCCCAAGCCCGAGCAGGGAACCCATATAGTCCCCATGCTCCAGCTCCGAGATTTTCTGATCATCAGACGTGATACTGAGCACCTGCATTCCCATATCCTCATCATCCAGATACATATAATCAGGTGCAACCAGCGCACGCTTGCGTTCAGCAACCTCGTAACCACCATTCAGACGAATCTGAACGTCGTTACGGCGATTGGCAAGAGTCTGTAATATAAAAACCTGTCTTGGATCAAGGAAGTCAGTTAGCTTCATGTCATGATACTTACCTGCCTGCTCAACCCAATCCGAAGCCTTATCTACAAAGTCCCGCTCATCATGGCTAAAATGTTCGTAAATTTCACCGCTCATCTATGTCACCCTACCCTATTATGCAAAATATCCAAGTATAGAGATCAACCCAACAAGCGCAAGTCGAAGAACAAGCAACGCCACAATCGGGGAAATATCCAGCACACCGAACAAAGGCGGTATAAATCGGCGAAACGGACTTAGATATGGTTCCACTAATTTGCCCAGCCATTCACCGATGAAGCTTTCCCGTGCGTTGGGAAGCCATGACATCAATATGTAGACGATGACCATGTAAAAGTAAATTTGATATGCAAAACCCAAAATATTAACTAACGACTCCAAAAACGGCTCACCTCATTCTGTTATAATCTTGCTCGCTGTCAGCCAGTATTTCCGTAATTGATCCCTGAATTTCAACCGTATCTGGCGTACAGAGAAAAATGTTTCCGCCGATTTTGGAAATACCGCCACCCAATGCATATACCGTGCCACTCAAAAAATCAATAACGCGCAGCGCTTGGTCCTGGCGAATACGTTGCAAGTTCACCACAACGGTACGATGCGAACGCAGATGGTCGGCAATTTCCTGAGCCTCGTCATAAGAACGCGGTTCATACAGGACAACTTTAACATTTTTCTGGGAATGAATGCTCACCACATTATTCCCCCTTTGGTTTCTACGTTTATCGAGACTGGAGGTTTCAGCTTCCTGTTGTTCAGACTCATTTTCCTCCTGCGCAGCCATTCGTTCACGTTCCACAATCTCTTCCTCTTCCTGAAGTCCGAGGAAATTCATAAATTTATTCATTACGCCCATCGTGAACCCTCCTCTTTTCCTACGAGAATCGATCCTAGCCGTACCCAGGTTGCACCTTCTTCAATGGCCACTTCAAAATCATTGGACATCCCCATCGACAGCTCAGTCAATGGCTCTGCTGTAAGGGCTTGTCCATTCAATTGATCTCTCAGCTCACGCAATCCACGAAATACGGGACGCGTCAGCTCCGGATCTTCCTCATGAGGTGCCATGGTCATCAGGCCGACGACCTTAAGATTGTGGAACGAACGAATATCACGCAAAAAAGAACTTGCCTGTTCAGGCTGTAAGCCATACTTGCTCTCTTCACCCGAAATATTCACCTGCAAAAACGTTTCCACTTGGATGCCAAGTGAAGCTGCTTTCTTATCCAACTCCTTCGCCAATGACAAACGATCCAGTGAATGTATGTAACGAAACTTGCCAATCACGTCTTTCACCTTGTTCGTCTGCAAATGGCCGATAAAGTGCCAAGTGCCCTGCTGACCAAAAGCTTCCCATTTGGCCTGCGCATCCTGCCACCGATTTTCTCCAATATGCTCAAGACCATGATCCAGCACCGATCCCGTTGTTTCAAGTGAGACGTACTTCGTGACCGCAATCACATTCACATCATCACGTTGACGGTTACTGCGCCGACATGCATCCTCGATCTTCTGGTTTACCTGTTGTATACGCTCCTCCAATGACACAGAGGGTCACCTCTCTTCCAGCCCAATCCAGCTCGCCATCCGCCCTGTAACACCATTTTCCTTCCGATAGGAGAAAAATAGTTCGGGATGACAACTTGTACACCATGTTGTACATTCGATATGATCCGGCATTATTCCTGCTTTCATCATAATGTGTCGATTACATTCTTTCAAGTTTAACATCGTTTTACCGTTATTCACGGGTCGATATGCTTGTTTAGAAGCAGAATCCTCGTATTTATCATTAACCGGTGAATCCTCAAACCAAACCCGTACATGCTGCATGACCGCCTCATCCACTTCATAACAGCAATCCCCAATGGACGGACCGATGGCAGCCCGAATATCCTGTCTGCGGCTTCCATACTCTCGTTCCATCGTCTCCACCATGGATACAGCGATACCCGCGACTGTACCTTTCCAGCCGGCATGAGCAAGACCTACCGCCTGCTGAACCGGGTCATAGAAATAAAGCGGAACACAGTCAGCATAAAAAGAAGTCAGTAACACGCCTGGCACATTCGTGACCAATCCATCTGTATCCTGCAACGCAGACTGACGATCAAGTAATCCCCTGCTCCGATCTTCAGCTTTAACTACAGCTACATGTTTGCCGTGCACCTGCTCTCCACAGGTCCAGGCTTCCGCTGCAAAACCAAGCTTCTCGGTTACGAGCCTGCGGTTGTTAAGTACAGCTTCAGGATTATCCCCCACATGATAAGCACAATTGAGGGTATCATAGGGAACATTTCCGACACCACCATGTCTTGTCGTAAACCCGATCGTTAACTTTTCAAACTGATCTCTCCAAGGCGCAACATATAATAATAACGGGTCAGAACCGAAATCTGAATTTGGGTTCACTGTCCGTTCAAGTAATTCCTTATTCAATACAAATGGTTCCATTCTCTCACCTCACCACTTCCAGTGTACCAAATGAGCCACATTCTGTCTCATTTATATCGTTCGACGCTGATTACGTTCCGATCGTTCAATGCGTTCCACACGTTCTGTGCGGTTATGCTGCTGTTCATCATACAGACGCGCTTCCCGATCACGCTCGTCATACGTGTTTTCCTTAACCTCATCCATCTTCACCAGAATCACATCTGAACCAATCTTCACAATATTTCTCCAGGGAATCACAAGATCCGTGCCCCCTCCAAAGAGCCCCATAAAGCGACTATACCCTGGCACTACAATCGCTTCAATTCGTCCCTGCTTCAGATCCAGCTCCAAGTCACTGATCTGCCCCAGACGTTTGCCATCTGTAATGTTAATGACATCCTTTGTCTGAAAGTCCGAGATTTTCATGCCTCTTGCCGCTACTTCGCTTGTATTCACTTTCATTCATTTCCGCCCCCTGTTATTCCTCTTCTGTCCGTTCCTTACACTTCTATACAATATATGTTTCAGGGGCGAAAAATGTCCTGTTTTTCATTGAATGTGGAAACCGCCAAAAACAAAAAGACGATCAACGGTATACACACCCCCGATTGATCGTCCTCCTGTCCTTGCTTCGTATTACGACTTTACATGCTTTTGCATCTGCTGTATTGCTGACTTTTCCAGACGTGAGACCTGAGCCTGAGAAATGCCAATTTCATCAGCCACTTCCATCTGGGTTTTCCCTTCGAAAAACCGCATCGACAGAATCATTTTTTCTCGCTGACCAAGGCGATGCATCGCTTCGCGGAGCGCAATTTCCTCGATCCATGACACATCTTTATTTCTGTCATCACTGATCTGATCCATGACGTAGATCGGATCTCCGCCATCATGATAGATCGGTTCGAAGAGCGAGACCGGGTCCTGAATGGCGTCCAATGCAAAAACAACATCTTCCTTCGGCACATTCAGTACTTCCGCAATTTCGAATATCGTCGGTTCCCGGGAATTTTTATTCGTCAGGCTGTCACGGACCTGAAGTGCTTTGTAAGCAATGTCCCTCAAGGAGCGAGATACCCGAATCGGGTTATTATCACGCAGGTATCGACGGATTTCACCGATAATCATCGGCACCGCGTAGGTTGAAAATTTGACATTCTGGGATAAATCAAAATTATCAATGGCTTTCATCAGGCCGATGCAACCAACCTGGAACAGATCATCGACAAACTCCCCCCGATTGTTAAAACGCTGAATGACACTAAGTACCAAACGCAGGTTGCCATTCACTAATTTCTCTCTTGCTGAGCGATCATGGTGTTGCTGAAGGGAATGAAACAATTCCCGCATTTCAGTGTTGGTGAGGACAGGCAATTTTGCGGTGTCCACGCCACAAATCTCGACTTTGTTTCGGGTCATCGTGATTTACCTCCCAAGGAGAAACATTAATGTACATTATCTCCGGGGCAGGCTTTTTTATTCGTACTTGGCACCCTTGCCAGTAATACCCATTCTGATCAACGATGTATTTCAGACCATTTTATTGAACTCCTTGCGGAGTCTTTTAATGATTCTTTTTTCGAGACGAGAGATGTAGGATTGGGAGATTCCAAGTAGATCCGCTACATCTTTTTGGGTCTTTTCTTCCCCATCCGTCAAGCCAAAACGAAGCTCCATAATCATTCGCTCGCGCTCCGTTAATTTTTCCAGTGCCTTGTGCAACAGTTTGCGGTCTACCTGCTCTTCAATATTCCGATAGATTGTATCGTTTTCTGTACCCAGTACATCGGATAATAATAGTTCATTTCCATCCCAATCAATGTTGAGCGGTTCATCAAAAGAAACTTCAGTTCGGATCTTGCTATTGCGTCGCAGATACATCAAAATTTCATTTTCGATACAACGTGAAGCATATGTTGCCAGTTTGATTTTCTTTTCCGGGTCGAATGTATTGACTGCCTTAATCAATCCGATGGCTCCAATGGAAACCAGATCCTCAATATTGATACCTGTATTCTCGAATTTACGTGCGATGTATACAACCAGACGAAGGTTACGCTCAATCAGCATCGCGCGAATAGCCGAGTCTCCGGATGATAATTTTTGCAGCAAAAATTCTTCTTCTTCCCGTGTCAATGGCGGCGGAAGTGCCTCACTTCCCCCAATATAATAAATCTCTTCACTTTTGAGTCCCAACAAAAATAACAGACGATAATATTGCAGCTGCGCCACCAGTTTCCATTTCACAAGCATGTACGTTCCTCCTATACCACATTCAGCGGCTTTTCTGTTGCTCCCGCAGAGAGAGCCGTAGACTGCGCAGAAGCAGCGTCTTGCACGAGTTCAGGATGAATCACGGCCTGGTATTTGCCATCCGACGACAAAACACCTCCATCCAGCCCAATTAATACCCTTGTCGTCTCATAGCATGTTTCCTCCATCGTTACCTTCACCCGGTCCGGCTTCATCGCCAACATAAACGCAGTCCCTTTGTTAATGCCCCGATAGGGCACAAGCCGCAGTCGATCCTGCCACTGAAAACTCTCTTGATCAAGCTCCATAATAAGGTTGTCCGGCGCCTCGTCCTTGAGCCTGCCCTTCCATGAAGCAGGTAACATGTCTTGCCATAACGAAACCTCCATCACCATGACCGGCATACGTGTTAAGGGATCAGTGAGCTGATTGCCCGTATCCAGAAGGCCTGTACAAGAAATCACTACCTCATCGATGCAGACCTCTACTTTACCCAAATAGGTCGTCATGCGATCCGTTTTCCGTTTTGAGCTTTGCACAGCTTTGAATAAAAACAGGACAGCAAAAAATACAATAAACGTGAACCAGAAAGCAATCTTCAGATCAAATGACATTCCACCTGAAGCCGTAAACCAAATGCCGTTAAACAGCTCTCCGGAGCTCTGAAGCATGTAATGCACACCCAGAATACCTCCGGCAGCGACAAAATTAATCACATAAAAGGTACCGAGCGTTCTCGCAAAAGCCTGCAGACCCTTAAAACCAAAAGCGATACTGAGCATAACCAGAGAGAATCCAAACTTGATCAAAAAGGTGAACATAAAATCAAACTCCGGCACAAACATCATGACTACGTATAATGCGCCCACAATGGCTGATAGCAACCATCTCCACCAGACCAGCTTCGTTTTGCGCATCCAGGCGGTCAGTCCGATGAGAGCACCGTCAATACACAGGTTTGTCAAAAAAATAAGATCCACATAAACAACCAATCTCTTCACCTACCTGCAACCAACATATCGAAATAGTGATATTCCGATATTCATGAGCATATTCACAAGTATACGGAGCCCCCTGTTCAAAGTCTGTCTAATCATGGGGGTGTGTTTCCAACTTTTTTTGTCGGAATTGCGCATACCTGATGTTCAGAATTTGTTCATTGCTAAATGCTAAGATATCTAAAGAACATAAAAAAACCCGGTCACTCCATCAGGAGCACCGGGTTTTCGATAAATTGATATGTGTATTAATCATTGTTATTATTGCGTGAACGATTGCGTAAAAATGTCGGAATATCCAGCTGATCATTGCTCGGCTGATTTCCAAACGGACGCAGGTTCGGCGAACGCGTATCCGTTGTCTCCGTTGTTGCTGGAGCTGGTTTACGTCCTGGTGGTGGTGAAGCAGGTTTGTCTTCAAAACCGGTCGCGATAACCGTAACCTTAATCTCTTCTTTGAGATCTTCATCAATGATGGCACCAAAGATCATATTCACTTCCGGATCAGAAGCAGAAGTAACAATCTCTGCAGCTTCATTAACTTCATAGAGTGACAGGTTCATGCCACCCGTAATGTTCATAATGACACCACGCGCACCTTCAATTGAAGTTTCCAGCAAAGGACTCATGATGGCTTTACGAGCTGCTTCAGCAGCACGGTTCTCACCAGTTGCTTCACCAATACCCATCAGCGCTGAACCTCGCTCGGTCATGATTGTTTTTACGTCTGCAAAGTCGAGGTTGATTAGACCCGGTACTGCGATCAAATCAGAGATACCTTGTACTGCTTGACGAAGCACATTATCCGCTTGACGGAATGCTTCAAGCATAGGTGTCTTTTTGTCTACGATTTCGAGCAAACGATCATTAGGAATCACGATCAGTGTGTCGACTTTTTCCTTGAGGGCTTCAATACCTTGCTCTGCATGGCTGGAACGCTTGCGTCCTTCGAATGTAAATGGACGAGTTACGACACCAACTGTAAGTGCACCACACTCTTTAGCGATTTCGGCAATAACCGGAGCCGCACCTGTACCTGTACCGCCACCCATACCGGCTGTAACAAATACCATGTCTGCACCTTTCAACGTGTTCATGATCAGATCGCGGGACTCTTCCGCTGCTTTTTTACCTACATCCGGGTTGGCGCCAGCGCCAAGACCACGAGTCAATTTATCACCGATTTGCAATTTATGCTCGGATTTTGCCAGGTGTAACGCCTGCGCATCCGTATTTACCGTAATAAATTCAACACCTTGTACACCATTTTCAATCATACGGTTGACTGCATTGCTTCCGCCGCCGCCTACACCGATGACTTTAATTTGAGCCAAGCTCTCCATCTCGAAATCAAATTCCAACATATTATTCCATCTCCCCCTCAATGTGCATGGATGGCCCGTCCAATTTTTGATTTGAACCGAATCAATTTCATATATCGACGAACGAAAGCGTTTATTTTAGTACCAGCGCATTCAGACGGCTTCAAGAATGTATGAAATGGATCCAACCTGTTATATAAATTCACTGAACATATTCTTCAGCCGTTCGAACAGACCAGGTTTTTGCTCCGATTCCTGTGCCGCATTCGGCTTCGGACGGTTGGTCGGTTTCTTGTTATTATTATTGTTATTTCCACTGCCGTTATTGATCGAGGGACGAATACGCAAACTGCGAATTACACTGTGCAATATGCCGACTCCACTTGTATAACCAGGGTCACGCACACCAATATAATCCGGAACTGCAACTCGTACCGAAGCAGCAAGCTCATGCTGAGCGACCTGCAGAACCCCCGGCATAGAGACCGTACCTCCCGTTAGTATATAACCTCCAGGAAGCTCGTTGTAACCAAGGCGCTTCACTTCTTGAGATATCATCTGGAATATTTCCTGAACCCTAGGTTCAATAATAGCCGCCAGATCCTCCTGTGAGAATTCCTTGTCTACATTACTGCCGATTCGGGTTACCTTGAACATCACATCCGCAGCAGCATCATCCAACCAGGCACAACCATACTTCAGTTTCACCTTCTCCGCCTGATCCGTTAACGTGCGTAAGCCATAGGCGATATCATTCGTTACAAATTCCCCGCCAATAGGCAACGTTGATGTTGCGACAAGACTGTCTTCTTCAAAAATGGCGATGGTTGTTGCACCTGCTCCAATATCCACAAGTACTGAACCCATCGTTTTTTCATCTTTGGACAAAGCCAGTTGACCCGCTCCAAGCGACATGAGTACCAGATCGCTTACTTTCAGACCCGCTTTTTCCACGCAGCGCAAAAGATTATGTATCGCGGTTTTTGCACCCGTAATGATTGTCGCTTCAACTTCCAGACGAACACCAATCATACCACGGGGGTCCTGTATGCCCTCCAAGCCATCTACAACATATTGCTTGGCGACAACATCAATAATTTCCCGTTCCGGCGGAACTGCAATCACTTCGGCTGCTTTCAACACCCGCTCCATGTCTTCTTCTCCGATTTCACGATCCTCGTTAGACACAGCCACGACGCCGTGACTGCTCATCAGTCCGATATGATTTCCCGAGATTCCAACATACACTTCGGATATTTGAATACCTACCATACGTTCTGCATGATCCACTGCGTTGCGAATCGACTGCACCGTCTGATCGATATCTACGATTACACCTTTGCGAATTCCTTCCGAGTCGGCAGATCCAACTCCTATAATATTAAAGGCTCCATTATTCATTTCACCAATAATAGCGCGAATTTTGGATGTACCGATGTCCAAACTAACAATGATGTCATTGTTACTCAAGTCTGTGGCACCTCCTGACTCCAATAGTAAATTACGTTCGGGTTTAAACACTCTTAAAACATATTCAACACACTTCAGGCTTTCCCTCTTTTTTCTACAATGTTTTTAGGTGTCAAAATCTGGTTGATAGACATAAAACCTTGAAGAAAAAAGAAGGAGGCAACTCATGTGCCATAAGTTCAAGTGTATCATTTTTTCTTCATCTCAGAAAGAACAAGTTTCATTGCTTTGACGGGGCCAAACCCCCACCTGCCTAGGCTTTCATAATCAATTCGGCCTCATGATGGCAAAGATCAGGGGGTTGCTCCCAGTTCAGCATCATCCTCCGGGTCATCCGGGATGAAAGGTACATAGGTATCTGCCTCAAGCATAGTAATTTTCCCAGGCCGTTCGGTCTCGATCACCTGATTCAGATACTCCACTTTATCGGATAAAAGAGAGACGGTTGTAATCACTTCAAACTGTGATTTGGTATACATCCGAATCTGGTCCGGAAATGAAGGCGTAGGATTCGGGATAATCTCCGAAATATCCGTCGTCAATTCATTCGGAATTTTAGCCAGCGTCTCACTCAGTTTGGCTTTGAGCGGATCATCAGCATTCCATTGGGTCAATATCGGCTTCTCTACCGCAACACCGATCGTTGCCGGGACCGTCAAGCTTGTCCCGCTGGCCAATATCGCTTTTAGCGTACCATCCGTACCAAGTTCATACGCCACCGTAGCATATTCCTGAACTTTAATATGAATGATGCCCGGAAATTGCTTGTCCACGGTAACGGTCGAAATCGCCTTGATTGTCTTAAGACGCTCAATAACCTCGGCAGTAGTTGTCCCAAAAAATTGATCGCCTTCTCTCAGACCACTTTTCTCCAGCAGTTCTGGAGTCGCTGTGTATACATTACCCGTAATTTCAATTGCTGAAATCCGACTCATGGAAGAACGAAAGAATAATACAGCGAGCAATACAATAAAAAGTAATAAAAGAATAATTACAATTTTGCGGCTTGTGTTTCCTTTTGGCCGGTTCTTCTTCAAAACCGGAATTTGACTTTTAGGCATAAGTAGCGCTCCACAAAGCCTCAGGTCCCCTCCCTTCAAGAAGGGGACGCCAAGGACGTTAATTGGCAAAATCCAACTGTTTCGAAACGGGCGACTGTCGCTCAACCGATGCTCCAAGACTCTGGAACAACTTCTCGATCTGGTCGTACCCCCGGTCAATATGATGCACTTGCTCCACAACCGTTTTGCCTTGAGCTGCCAGGCCTGCGATAACGAGAGCTGCACCTGCGCGAAGATCGGTTGCTTCTACTGTAGCCCCGTAGAGACGGGGAACACCACGGATAAATGCTGCGTTCAGATCGACTGAAATATCAGCCCCCATTACATTCAGCTCATCCACATGTTTGAACCGGCCCTCAAATACCGTTTCCTTCATCACACTGAATCCGTCTGCCAGACTGAGCAGCACCATGATTTGCGATTGCAGATCTGTCGGAAACGAAGGGTACGGAGAAGTCACAATACGGTCCACTGATTTGGGACGGCTCATACAGCTCACCGTCATTATATCATTGCAGACTGTGATTTGAACACCAGTGCGCTTCAACACATGTATAAGTGAAGTAAGATGAGCAGGATTGCAGTGTGTAAGCGTAACATTGCCTCGCGTTGCCGCGGCTGCAATCATCACGGTTCCAGCAACGATTCGATCCGGTATAATCTCATACGAACAAGGCTTCAGTTTCTCAACGCCATTAATCGTGATCGTATCCGTTCCTGCACCAATGATGCTTGCACCCATAGCATTAAGGAAATGCTGCAGATCCTGTATTTCAGGTTCTCTTGCCGCGTTGCAAATGGTTGTTGTTCCTCTAGCCATAACGGCTGCCATCATGATATTCTCGGTCGCTCCCACACTCGGGAAATCCAAATGAATATCGGTACCCACCAGATTCTTCCCATGACAGATAATCTGTTGGTCCTGCTCTTCAATCAAAGCTCCGAGCGCTTCCAGGCCCCGGAGGTGAAGATCAATTTTGCGTTCTCCAATGGCACAGCCCCCTGGCTGGTACACCGACACTTGCCCAAACTTAGCCAGCAATGGTCCCATCAAAAAAATGGAAGAGCGCATCTGCTTCATTAGATCTTCTGGCACATCATATGACCGGATAGACGAGGTATTAATCGTCACTGTTCCCTGTTCATGCCGACACGTGCATCCAAGCCGTTCCAGGATATACAGCATCACTTCAATGTCCAGCAAGTGTGGAACGTTATGCAGCGTAACTTCTCCATCTGCCAACAAACTTGCGGCCATAATCGGTAAAGCGGCATTTTTTGCTCCATGGATGCGTATGGATCCTGAGAGGGGTTTCCCGCCTTCAATCACCAATTTGTCCAATGTATCACCTCCGGGGTTTACCGCTCACCCACTACGAAGACTTCCGGTACCAGGTTAATACCGTTTTGAGATGATATAGTGCTCTGAATTTGCTGCATTAGGGTGATAACGTCCTCTGCTGTTGCTTGGCCTGTATTGACAATGAAATTGGCATGCATGGAGGATACCTGTGCGCCTCCCTGAGTCAATCCTTTCAGCCCTGCTGCTTCAATCAAGCGGGCTGCATGATCACCCGGGGGATTACGGAATACACTGCCTGCACATGCCATCTGTAGTGGCTGAGTGCGGCGCCGGCGATCTTTGTAAGCCGCCATGGCTTCCGAAATGACTTTGCGCTCTCCCTGCTGAAGTTCAAATGTAGCTTCCAGCACGATGCCTCTCCGGTCATGCAGAACAGAGTGGCGGTAGGCAAAATCCATGTCCTCCTTGCTGTAACGCACCAATTCCCCTGTCTCCAGTACAATCTCAGCGAATTTGAATATCCGTGACACATCCGATCCATGGGCGCCTGCATTCATGTACACGGCTCCACCGACAGTGCCGGGGATACCGCTGCCGAATTCCAGACCGGTCCATTCCTTTTTGGCAGCAACCACACTGAGTTTGACAAAAGAATGCGCCGCGCCGGCGGTTACGCTGCCCTCGTGAAATTCGGCATAATCAAAGCCTGCGCCTGGTTTCACTACAACACCACGTATTCCTTTGTCTGATACCAGCATGTTTGAACCCCGTCCCAGTTGCATCCACGGAATCTGAACCTTGTGAAGCCATTGAACGAGATTCATCATCTGCTCTTTATTCTCCGGAATGACCAGTGCATCCGCAGGACCGCCGATCTTCCATGTGGTGTATTTGGCTAGCGATTCGTTTTCAAGAACTCTGCCAACATTATTCTGGGATAGGTGCGATATCCACTGGTGCATGTTTGATTCCTCCTTTGCTTCAAAACCGATGAACACGATATCTTCTGTTGCTACAGACCGTGTTCTGGCGCCATGGAACGATGATCACGATTTATACGGTATCTTATGTCAGTCCCGTCATGTGTGTGACAATCGCCCACAAACGCACTTCACCGGCGTGCAGCAAGACGTTGAATTTCACTTACAAGCACTTCAGCTGCATCGGGTTTCCCCAGTTTACGAGAGGCTTCAGCCATTCGTTTGCGACCCAATTCATCATTCATAATACCTGCGATGGCTTCGTACAGTACTTTGCCTGTAAGATCCTTCTCCAGCATCGTGAGTGACGCGCCTCCACCTTCAAGCGTGCGTGCATTGGCCTCCTGATGATTGTTGGTCACGTTGGGTGAAGGAATCAGGATAGAAGGAATACCCAGTGATGTAATCTCCGCAAGGAATGATGCCCCTGCGCGGTTTACAATCAAGGATGTGCAGGCAAGTACCTCAGGCATGTTATGTACATAAGGCAAAACATGCAGATGGTTTGGCATTGTCCCGAGTGAGCTGCGAATGGCTTCACGCGTTTCATCAAAATAGGTATCCCCTGTCACGTAAACCACATGTACATCATCCAGTTGTTCCAGCATTGGAGCCATGTCCACCATGGCCTGATTGATTGCTTTTGCTCCGCGACTGCCACCAACCACAAGAACAACACGGCTGTTCATCGGTACCCCTAGCGTGGCAAAACCACGATCACGGCTTGCCTGAGCTACCGTAGTGGCTCGTGGATTACCGGTGTAGATCACCTTTTTCGCACCGGAAAACGATTTTTCAGAACCTTCAAAGCTAACTGCAACCGTGTCCACATAACGCATCAAAAATTTGTTAGTGAGACCAGGAATAGCGTTCTGTTCATGAATTATACTCGGAATCCCCAGTTTTGTTGCTGCATACACCACAGGCCCGCACACATATCCACCCGTACCAATCACAACATCCGGTTTGAATTCCTTCAGCATTTTTTTAGATTTGCGTACACCCTGGATGAAACGCATGACCGTTTTCAGGTTGTCGATGGACAATTTACGCCGAAAACCAGTAATATCAATGGATTTAAAAGGAATATTTTCCTGGGGAACCAGTTTGCTTTCCAGCCCTCTGGTTCCTCCAATATATAGAAATGTCGAGTCCGGGTTCTCCGCCTCGCATTGTCTTGCTATGGCAACGGCCGGATAGATATGTCCACCCGTACCGCCGCCGCTAAGAACGACTCGCATCGCATAGTCACCTCGCATAACGGGATAAGTTCACTAAAATGCCCAGTGCTGTGAGCATGAGGGTTAATGATGATCCGCCGTAGCTGATCAGAGGTAAGGTAATGCCCGTCACAGGCATCATTCCAATAACAACGCCAATGTTAATGATGACCTGTACGGCGACCATTCCTACAATACCAACACCAAGCAGACTGCCAAAGGCATCCGGGACGGTCATTGCTACACGCATTCCTCTCCACACGAGCACCAGAAACAACAATAAGACAATCATTCCACCTATAAAGCCGAGTTCTTCGGCCAAGATACTAAAAATAAAGTCCGTCTGCGGTTCGGGTACATAACTGTATTTCTGTCGGCTCATTCCTAGTCCAAGTCCCGCAAGTCCACCCGGACCAATCGCATATAACGATTGAATAATCTGATAACCGGCACCCAGCGGATCAGACCAAGGGTCCAAAAACGCTGTGATACGCTGCAACCGATAGGGGGCTGCCGCGATTAACGCTGCAAACCCGGCTACGCCACCGAGAGCAAGCAAGCATAGATGCTTCATTCGTGCTCCGGCTGTGAAAATAATAAGCATGGATGCACCCATCATCACGGTGCCTGTCCCCAAATCAGGCTGTAGCATAATAATACCAAAAGCCAACCCGATCAATCCAAGCGGTGGCATTAGCCCCGTTGTGAAGGTTTTGATTTTGCCAGGTTCCTTGCTCAACCAGTGAGCGAGAAACAGAATCATGCCCAGCTTCATGAATTCTGATGGCTGGATACCGAACGAACCTATGCCCAGCCAACTTCGTGCGCCGCCACGAACTACACCGATTCCAGGAATTAGAACCGCAATAAGCATAATAAAACAGGCAATTAATATTGGCTTCGCATACTTCCTCCAGACCCGGTAATCTACATTAGCGGTTACGAACATGGCCACAAGCCCAAGCACTGCAAACAAAGCCTGTCTTTTTACAAAATAAAATGAATCGCCATAGTCATGAAAGGCAAGCACCGAGCCCGCACTATATACCATAATAATGCCGATGGCAAGCAATGCCAAAATACAAATCAGCAACCAAATATCTGGTGCCGGTCGCGTCTGTTTCATCAGGAGGCCACCCCTTGCATGTAAGTAGGGGCTTTTCCACCCCCCTACTTACAAGTTATGCGCCGCCTCTTTAAAAATGCGTCCCCGCTCCTCATAGGAAGCAAACATGTCCCAACTTGCACACGCCGGGGATAACAAAACGACATCACCGGCACTGGCAAGCTTCGATGCTTCCTGCACAGCAACGGTTAACGTCCGGGCAGCGTCCTCCTCATTATCGACGACCTTAATTTGCTTTAATCCGGCAAGTTCCGCAACCTTGGCAATTTTTGTCCGTGTCTCTCCAAGGGCAACGACAGCTTTTACCCGTTCCTGGAACAAGGGTAACAACTCCATCATGTCTGACCCACGATCCAGCCCACCGGCAATTAACACCACCGGTTCCTTAAACGAATTCAGGGCCATGACCGTAGCCTTCGAATTGGTCGCTTTGGAGTTGTTGTAGTACGCAGAGCCATTATGTTCTAGAACATATTCGAGTCGGTGTTCAACCGCCTTGAAGTCTGCAAGCGGAGCAGCCAGCACCGCCGGATCAGCTCCTGCCGCTACGGCAATGGCCACAGCAGCCATTGCATTTTCCACATTGAATCGTCCAGCGATGCCAATGTTCTCAATATCGATAATGATGTGGTGATCTCCGTTTTCATCCGCATAAATAATCTGGCGCTTCACATCATCCTCTTCGCCATCCACATAAGGAGGATCTGCATACACACCTTCATCCAACTTTTCGGTCATCGAGAAGGGGAGCAATCTGCCTTTGATGTAAGGAACCAGACCACGACATACCGGGTCATCCCAATTCAGGATGGCCACGTCGTCAGGTTGCTGATTGGCGAAGAGCTTGGCTTTGGAAGCCACATAATCATCCATGTCCCCGTGATAGTCCAGATGCGTCTCTGCAACGTTTAGCAGGCTCGCAATACGCGGACGGAAATCGGCCGTTCCTTTGAGCTGGAAACTGCTAAGCTCGACAACCATCCAGTTATCCGGAGAAGCTTGCTCTGCCGCTTCACAGAGAGGGGTTCCGATATTACCGGCAACGATCGGCTTGAGACCGGCATGTTCCAACATTTGCCCCACCCAAGTCGTCGTTGTTGTCTTCCCATTGGAACCTGTAATACCGATCATGGGTGCAGCACATAGATGATATGCCACCTCTACCTCCGTGACCACTTCAATCCCTAATGCCAGAGCTTGCTGTACAGGAGCAGCGTTGTAAGGAATACCCGGGTTTTTGACAACCAGCTTCACATCACTGTGAATCAGATCATCCGGATGTCCACCGCATACAACAGAAATTCCCAAAGCCTCCAATTCGGAAGCTTCGGGACACTGATCTCTCTCTTTTTTATCATTCACTGTAACCTTCGCTCCGGCACGATCCAGCACTTTGGCGACTTGTACGCCGCTTTTGGCCAATCCCAGAACGACTACTTGTTGTCCGCAATATGATTCAGGATGGTTCATGATTTACAACCCCTTGTTGAGATAAAGTCCAAGAGCGGCCAAAATTGCGCCTACCGCCCAGAAGGTAATGACAACACGCCATTCTGACCAACCACTTAGTTCAAAGTGATGATGAATGGGGCTCATTTTGAATACACGTTTGCCACGAGTCTTGAAGGATACCACTTGAATAATAACCGACAGGATCTCGATGACAAAAATACCGCCAATGATGACAAATAGAAGCTCTGTTTTCGTTACGATGGCCACTGCACCAATCGCACCGCCAATCCCCAGAGAACCTGTGTCTCCCATAAACACTTTGGCCGGATGTGCGTTATATACCAGAAAACCAAGCACGGCTCCGATCATCGCTGCTGCACACACTGCTGCCGGCATGGACGTGGCTTGCATCGCCACAATGGCAAACGCCCCAAAGGCAATCGCACTCACCCCGGACAGCAGACCATCCAGACCATCGGTAAAGTTAACCGCATTGGTAATGGCAAGCATCATGAATACGACAAACGGATAATAGAACCATCCGGTCCAGTCAAACGAGAATGACGTACCCGGAATAGAGATGGCTGTGCTGTGTCCATTCTGAATCAGCAAGAAACACATCACTGCACTGAAGAACAACTGCCCCAGCATCTTTTGTCTGGCCGTCAGTCCAAGCGAACGTTTGAACACAATTTTGATGTAATCATCAAGGAAGCCTATAAGCCCGAATCCCAGCGTAGCTACAAGCAAGACATAAAAGTCTGTATTCTTGACTGCCGAAAATTTCAAAAAGGCCAATGTGAACGCAACTAAAATGACGACGCCACCCATTGTAGGTGTTCCGCTTTTTTTCAAATGGCTCTGAGGCCCATCTTCCCGAACCTGCTGTCCGAATTTCATTCGTCGTAACAACGGAATCAGGAGCGGTGCGGCAATCACCGCCAGTATAAATGAAACGCCGATTGTTAACAGTAATACCTGAAAATCCATGGGTTCACCCCTCTAGTCTACTCGATTCTGTAATGGTGCTATTTGTAGTGCTTCGACCACGTCCTCCAGCTTCATGCCCCTTGAGGCTTTGAACAAGACAACGTCTCTTGGATGAAGTTTCTCCAGTAGATAACGGGTCATTTCTTCTTTATCTATAAAAGCATGCACAGCCTCTGCCGGCATATGCTTTCTTGCTCCTTCAGCAATCTTTGCTGATAGCGGACCATATACCAGCACCATGTCCATTTTGGCAGATGTAATATACTCACCGATTCCGAGATGCAGATCCTGCTCCTGAGGACCGAGTTCAAGCATATCACCAAGCACAGCCACTTTCATGCGGTATCCTTTCAGACCCTCTAATACATCAATGGCAGCCTTCATGGAAGTTGGACTTGCATTGTATGCGTCATTCAGCATGGTCAGACCACTTACGCCTTGAGTAACCTCAATGCGCATGCCTGTCAGTTTCAAGCGGGACAAACCTGCAGCAATCTGTTCTGTCGTCACTCCAAAATGACGGGCTACAGCGAGGGCAGCCAAGCAGTTAACGACATTATGGGTTCCTAACAGCGGGAGCGTAATTGCAAGGTCTCCAAACTGTTTGGTGGTGAAAACGACCCCATTCTGCGCATTCATGAGTCCGGTAGGATAATCATCATTGTCGGTTTGCAGACCGAATGTAAACCGCTGCAATCCCTCCGGTTGGATCGTTTCCGGCTCTTCAAGGACTTGAGCAATTAAAGGCTCGTCTCCGTTGTAGATCAGTAACCCGCCTGGCTTTAATCCCGCTGCAATCTCGGCTTTGGCTCTGGCAATCTCTAATCTGGACCCCAGCTGAAGCAGATGAGATTCACCAATATTCGTAATGATCGCTACATCAGGCTGAGCAATAACCGATAACTCGTTAATTTCTCCGCGGCCACTCATGCCCATCTCCAAAATAATAATTTCTGTATCCGGGTCCATGCTTAGTACAGTCAGTGGCAACCCGATATGATTGTTGAAGTTGCCTTGCGTCTTGTGCACTTTAAACGTAGTCGAGAGAATGGCGTCCACGATGTCTTTCGTTGTTGTCTTGCCGTTGCTGCCTGTAATGCCAACAACAGCAGCTTTATTCTCCGTTAGATAAGCAGATGCGAGTGCTTGCAGTGCGACAAGTGTGTCGTCAACAACAATGACTGCTCCTTGTGGCGGAATCCCATGATCCTTTTGCCAGATCGCCCCTGCGGCACCCTTCTCTAAACAGGCTTGCACAAATTCGTGTCCGTCAAACCTTTCACCCACTAGTGGAATAAACAAACTGCCTTCCAGAGGTTTACGCGAATCGGTAAACACCCCTTGGACCATTACATTGCCATGAACAGCAACGTCACTTAATGTTCCTCCACACATCTCGGCCAATTGTGCCAATGTTCTTTTTATCAATTGGATTTGCCCCTTATCGCTTCTTTGGCTATGATCCGGTCATCAAAATCGGTTTTGGTTGTGCCGATAATCTGATAGGTCTCGTGACCCTTGCCCGCAATCAATACTACATCGGCTGGGCTTGCCATTTCAATAGCTTCATGAATCGCCTGGCGACGATCCACAATCATCGTATAACGTTCAGCAGGAACGGATTCTTCAATCAGGCCCTGTTCAATGTCTTTGAGAATGAGATCCGGATCTTCTGTCCGTGGATTATCGGAAGTGACCAGTACAAAATCACTATATTTTGCAGCAATTTTACCCATAAGGGGTCGTTTCGTACGGTCTCTGTCACCACCACAGCCAAACACGCAAATCACACGTCCTTCGGCAAATTCCTTCACCGTCCGCAGCACATTCTCCAGTCCATCCGGTGTATGGGCATAATCGACAATCACAGCAAACGGCTGTCCTTCGTCCACTCCTTCAACACGTCCATCCACGCCCGGAACCGTCTCCAGACTGCGCTTGATCTCTTCCAGCGGAATGCCTTCTACCAGTGCTGCAGAGATCGCTGCCATTGCATTGTACACATTGAATTTACCTACCATGCGCAAGCGAATATCCGTGCTGCCTGCAAATGTATCCACGTGGAAAGAAGTCCCTTGTGAGGTGATCGAGATTTGGGATGCGCGTACATCCGCCTCTTCACCCATGCCATATGTAATCACTTCAGCCGCAGTCACAGAGATGAAATAAGCCGCTGCCGGATCATCTGCATTGATGACAGCGAATTTACGCTGTGAAGTGTCTTGCGTATATCCGTTACCCAATCGTGCGAAGAACAATCCTTTGGCTCCGCGATATTCCTCCATGGAATGGTGGTAGTCCAGATGATCCTGTGTCAGGTTAGTGAATACCGCAGTACGGAAATTCGTTCCCTTCACACGGCCTTGTTCCAGTGCGTGAGAAGAAACCTCCATAACACAGCAGTCAGTCCCCTTCTGAACCATATCATGCAGACTGCGCTGCAGATCAAGCGCCTCTGGTGTTGTTCCTGACATCGGATAGGTACGACCGTCATAACGCATTTGAATGGTACCGATCAAGCCCGTCTTACGTCCATAATCGCTCATGATTTTTTCAATCAGATACGTGGTGGTCGTTTTTCCGTTCGTTCCCGTTACACCAATCATATTCATCTTCTGGCTTGGCGAGTCAAAAAAGAAATCTGCCAGAACAGCCATCGCAAACCGGCTGTCCTTCACCAGCAATTGTGGTACAGGCAGATCCAGCTGCCGTTCAACAACCAATGCAACTGCACCAGCATTTACGGCTTTTTCTGCATAATCATGACCATCTACCGTATGTCCCGGAAGACAGATAAACAGATCACCCGGTTTTACCTGCCGGGAATCTGTCTGAAGGTTGTGGCATTCTGTATTCGATTCGCCCACAATACGGGCGGTGGTCAGCATCGATGCGAATTGTTTTAAAAGCACATGAATAACCTCACTTTTCCAATTATACTTCTGTTCTAGCTTGTGTCTGTATTGATTAATATCGTCAATACAGACACATAATGAAACGCGCCTGGATGAATTTTGTTGCGCCTGAAGTCGAAACGGCTTCAAAGCGTCCGTTATTCATCCTTCGTGTGATCATGCGCATCATTCAGCACATCCCCCATGTAAATGCGGATGGTTGAACCCTGATCTACCCTTGCCCCAGGCTTAGGCGCCTGATTAATGACATATTTACCACTGCCGGACTTCGCCAACATAAAATTCATGTTCAGGTCTTCGTATAGATCTTCAACAGTAGCACCTGTCAGATCTGGAACCGTCACGATTTTGGTCTCGCCGTACTTGTATTCTTTGGCGACCTGATCCTTCCGGACAGGGACGTTCATGTAATGCAGGGCATCCTCAAGGATGTTCTGTACAATCGGGGCGGCAACCACACCTCCGAATTGAATCCCTTTGGGATTATCCACTGCGGTATAGACCACAATCTGTGGGTCATCTGCAGGAGCAAAACCGATAAAAGATACGATATGCTCCGTCGAGGAATAACGTCCGTTGATAACCTTCTGGGCTGTACCTGTTTTACCACCGACCCGGTATCCATCAATAAACGCCGGACGCCCGGTACCTTTGGCGACAACACTCTCGAGTGCTTCACGTACTTGCTTGGACGTATTCTCCGAAATCACTTGGCGAACGAGTTCCGGCTTGGCTTCTTCCATCACTTCTCCCGTTACCGGATGGACCCAGGCTTTCGTAACATAGGGCTTGTAAAGTTTACCCCCATTGATGGCCGCTGACACCGCTGCAACTTGCTGAATAGGCGTTACAGATACCCCTTGACCGAAAGCAGTCGTTGCAAGCTCGACCGGTCCTACTCTGGACAGTTTGAACAGAATTCCACTGGCTTCTCCGCTGAGGTCGATTCCCGTTTTGGTACCAAAGCCAAAGTCTTTGATATAGGAGAATAGCGATTCTTTACCCAGCCTCTGCCCTAATGCCACAAATCCCGGGTTACATGAGTTCTCCACAACTTGCAAAAAGGTCTGGCTACCGTGGCCGCCTTTTTTCCAGCAACGCAGACGAGCTCCCCCCACCTCAACATAGCCTGGATCAAAAAACTGATCTTGCTGCAGATTAACCTTTTTCTCTTCAAGCGCTGCTGCCAGAGTAATGATCTTAAACGTGGAGCCCGGCTCGTATGTCATCCAGATCGGTAGATTCCGGTTGTATATCTCTGCGGGATATTGTTGATAATCAGCAGGTTCGTATCCCGGCCTGCTGGACATCCCCAAAATTTCACCTGTTTTGGGGTTCATGGCTATGGCCAGTGCTGAGTTCGCCTGGAATTTCACCATGGCCTGATCCAGTTCTCTCTCCATGATAGACTGAATGGATTTATCAATGGTCAGCTTGAGGTTAAGGCCGTCCTTCGGTTCCACATACTTCTCGGATGAGCCCGGCATTAGCCTTCCGGCCGCATCGGACAAGTAGGACACACTGCCATTTAAACCATTCAGCTTGTCATCATATTTCTTCTCGACGCCCGTTAAACCCTGATTATCGATGCCCGTAAAACCAAGTATATGAGCAGCCAGATCATCATAAGGATAAAAACGTTTATTGTCCTCAGCAACAACGATACCCGGAAGCTTCAAATCACGGATGCGCTGAGCTTTCTCCATCGTAATTTTGCGGCCACCGGGTTGTAGTCTTACAATCAATTCTCGTTTCTTAATGGTTGCCAGCACTTTCTCTTCCGTCATCCCGAGCAATGGAGCCAGCGCTCTGGCTGTCGTTTCAGCTTCCTTGACTTGTGCCGGAATGGCCATAATGGTCGGTGTTGTGACATTATAGGCCAGAGAGGTTCCATTACGATCCAGAATCTCCCCTCGCTTAGCAGAGTATGGAATATTACGCCGCCAGGATTCTTCTGCTTTTGCTGACAATTCAGGGCCTTTCCCGAGTTGTACATAAGCAAGCCTGATCACCAGGGCCGAAAATAACAGAACTAAAATCATTAAACTCCATAGCAGCCTGCGCCGCAGATTTACGCTTGTTCCCTTCACGAAAAGATCCCCCCACTCGTCCCAAAATCATGACATTCGTTCCATTCATGAATATTCAGGACAACCGGGGGTTAGAACAAGCTGTCAGAGCTCCTTATGGAAGAGAAGCCCCGTTTGTTGTTGGATCGCTAGAGGATTCGGATTCATTGGCAGAAGCATTGTTGTTATCTGTCTCTTCTGTTACATCGCTTTTACCTTCTCCGCCGGACCCCTCTTGTTCCTTCACTTCAGCATCTGACGACGGATCAGAAGAAACGGGAGCCTCATCCGCTATGCCAGTGACTGCGGCTTTGGCAGTCTGCAAATTCAGTAGCACGGTTCTCTGCTCACCTGCGACCTGCTCCGTTTGCTTCACGACATAACCTTCACCCTTGACGGTAACTCCAACTTTCATGAGAGAAAGCACTTCAAGAGCATCGCGGAGAGATTCACCTGTCAGGTCAGGAATCTTCATTTTGCTACTTTCTTCCGTTAGCAAGTAAATTCGTTGGCCTGGATTCATCGATGCGCCAGCCACCGGATACTGCCGAATAACATTATCACCTTGACCAAGAGTCACATAAGCAATACCTGCGCTTAGAAGTTGGCTTCTGGCCTGTTTGGCTGTCTTGCCACTCAGGTCTGGCGCCTTGGCTTGTACGACAGGGACTTCTTTTGACTTTTGATCAGAGGTTTTGATTCTATCTTTAGGAACTCCCATATATTGAAGGGTTTGGCTTGCAATTTTTTTGAAGACCGGGGCAGCTGCAGTTCCTCCCCCGATATTGGTACCGTCAGGTTGGTCAATGACAACTAATATCGCAATCTTCGGATTATTCACGGGTGCAAATCCAATAAAGGATACAACGTCTTTCGACTTGCTGTATGCCCCGTTAACTACCTTTCTTGCCGTACCTGTCTTACCAGCTACACGGTAACCCTCGATATAAGCGTTGCGACCAGTACCAATCGTTTGGTCTGCAACCACTTGTTCCAGATAACCGCTCACCAGTTTGGAAGATTCCGTGGAAATTACCTGACGAACAACTTTAGGTTTGATCACTTCCGTTGTCCCATCATTCGGATTCTTGATCTCCTTCACCAGATGCGGCTCAAGCAACTTGCCGCCATTGGCAATCGCCGAAATCGCTGCGACCTGTTGAATTGGTGTTACCTGTACGAGACCATGACCATAGGCAGCGGTAGCAATTTCGGATTTGTACACTAATGGCTTGATTGGTGAAGCTGCCTCACTCGGCAGATCAATACCTGTCTTTTTGCCAAAGCCGAATTCGTCTATGTAATGACGCAGACGTTCACCACCAAGCATGTTGTAACCCAGGTTAACAAAGGCAATGTTACTTGATCTTTTGACACCTTCGAGATAAGAGATCCAACCATAGGCATGTCCATTATCACTAATTGGGAAACCACCGATATACATACGCTTGGATTCAAAACTTGCATTGGGATCGAAGAGTTTTTCTTCCACAGCTCCTGCGAGCGTTACAATTTTGAATGTAGAACCCGGCTCATAGATCGATTGCGTTGCATGATTAATAAAGTTCTTTTGATCAGGCGTGCTCGCATACGTATTCGGGTTAAAGGTTGGCCAGTTCGCCATGCCCAGAATCTCCATTGTGTTCGGATCAGCAGCAATAACCGTCATGCTCAGTGGATTATACTTAGCAACAGCTTCTTTCATTGCATCCTCAATGTAAAATTGAATTGTGTCATCAACGGTAAGCCTAAGATTTTTCCCGTTCTGAGGTGGCAGATAGTTATCCTGTGAATCCGGAAGTTTAATACCTTTGGCATCCTTCTGGTAATTCAGATACCCGTCTGTGCCTGTCAGTGCTTTATCATATGAGACCTCAAGTCCATTGACAGCTTTCCCATCACGGCTCATATATCCCAGCAGGTGAGAAGCAAGTGTTTCTTCAGGGTAGAAGCGCTTCGACTCCTGAGTCATCACAATTGCATTACGGGCTTTATGCTCCTCTTGCAATTCCTCACGCAGCTCGTTGACTTGTGCCGCAAGCTCAGGACTGATTTTATATCCTTCACTGCGCACTTCACGCTGCTGGAAAAATTTGCCATCTTCTTTCTTTGCTGTGACCAGCGCTCGCATCTCACTCTCGCTCTTCCCAAGTAGAGCAGAGAGCCTGCTAGTAACGATATCCTCTACGCCCAGTTCGTTAATAAGCAATGGATTCACCGAAACCGTATACGCGGGTGCATCCGTAGCCAGAACGTTACCATTTCGATCCGTAATCGTCCCACGTGCAGCCTTAATCGTCTGTTCCCGCTCTACCAAACCGGCCGCCCGTTCCTGCCATACCCCCCCATTTACCACTTGAATGAAAAAGATTCGGGTTACGAGTACAAGAAAAAAGAGGGTAATACATCCCCCTATAAGCAACGTGCGCATCTTTATTCTTTTTATCATCGGAACACCTCTTTACTTACTGCTCGCTGTATTCGAGGACGATTCAGTACCTGTTGATTTAGTCGAACTTGTTGAGCGAGGTACAAAAATGACATCCTTGCCGGAAGCTTCAACATAACCAAGTTGTTTTGCATTTTCAATAACTTGATTGTTCAATGTTTCTTTTTCCACTTGCAGGTCTGCAATCGTCTTCTCAAACCCCTTAACTTCTGAAATAGTGGCCTGTGCCTGCTTGTTCAGATCATAGATATGAGCATAACGAGACATCAAGGCTCCTCCGACAAGGATCACTGCAACCAGGGTAATCAGATACAAAATCTTCTCGCGTGCCGGAAGACCCGTGCGACGGGTCACCACTTTGGTGGTTTCTTTGTATCGTTGCTGGGTCACACGTTCCTGGGACGCTTTTTCTTTTACAGCGAGATTACCACGTGTATATGCCATACTCCGATTCTCTCCTCCACTCTTGATCTACAATTTCTCGGCTACGCGCAGTTTGGCTGAACGAGCACGTGAATTTTCGGCCAATTCCGTTTCCGTTGGAATCAGCGGTTTTCTGTTAACTAAACGCAGGGTACCCTTGCCGCCGCATACACACAACGGAAAATCGGGTGGACATGTACATTTCTCCAGATAACTGCTGAAAATCTGTTTACATATCCGATCCTCAAGGGAGTGGAAGGTAATAACAGATACACGTCCTCCTGGTGCTAGACAACGAACAGCCTGATGCAGACCTTCCTCAAAAGCACCTAACTCATCATTGACGGCAATCCGTAATGCCTGGAAGCTGCGTTTGGCAGGATGTCCACCGGTACGGCGAGCTGCCGCCGGAATGCCTTCCTTGATCAGTTCTACTAGTTCACCAGTGGTTTCAATGGTAGACTGAGCTCGTTTTGCAACGATTACACGGGCAATTCTTCTCGAAAACTTCTCTTCGCCATAGCGATAGAAAATCCGAGCAATCTCTTCTTCTGACCATTCATTTACAATCTCTTTGGCTGTAAGCATTGCATCCTGGTCCATTCGCATATCAAGTGGAGCATCATGATTGTAGCTGAATCCACGTTCTCCTTCATCGAATTGCGGAGATGACACACCCAAGTCGTACAAAATACCATCGACCTGTGGTACACCATCCTTCATCGGTACATCCAGATCCTTAAGTACCTGTTCCAGATCTCGAAAATTGGTTTTCACCAATGTTACACGTTCTCCATAGGCAGCGAGCTTCTCGCGAGCATTATCCAAAGCCCAATCATCCTGATCAAGTGCGATCAGACGTCCCCCTGGACCAAGCTTGGAAGCAATCACGGAGCTATGTCCGCCACCGCCTAAAGTGCAGTCCACGTATATACCGTCCTGCTTGATGTTTAATCCCTCTGTTGCCTCTTCTTTGAGTACGGTTATGTGGTGAAACAACCTGCACCCCTCCTGACTTTATAAATCAAAATTAAAATCGACCAGCTTTTCGGCAATGTCGTTGAATGCTTCTTCGGATTGATTGAAATAACTCTCCCATATGCCTTTGCTCCAAATCTCCACCCGGTTCGACACGCCAAGAACAACACAATCCTTGTCTAGCTTGGCATACTCTCTTAAATTGCCCGGCAGATTTACCCTGCCCTGTTTGTCCAGTTCACATTCGGTTGCACCCGAGAAAAAAAACCGGGTAAACGCACGTGCATCAGATTTCATCAATGGCAGTGCTTTGAGCTTCTGTTCCATGACCCCCCACTCCTCCATGGGGTACACGAAAAGACACTGGTCCAAACCCCGTGTGACAACGAAAGACGGTCCCAGAGATTCGCGGAATTTAGCCGGAATGATGACCCGACCCTTATCATCAATGCTATGTTGGAACTCCCCCATAAACATTGGCCCACTCACTCCTCACCCGATTCTCCCACTTTGCCCCACTTTCCACCACCTAAGCATAATAGATTCGCACAAAAAAATCAAAATCCTTCTTGCATTGCTTGATTTTTTATTTTATAAGCATAAAAAAAACGTCTTTGATCCTGTCACTCAGGATCAAAGACGTTTCCCGTAAACGGACAATCGTATGTCTACCCGCAGCCATATCATCAATAAACCATTCTATACCCTTTGAATCGGTTCATCAGCTTGTAAATATTGGATCGAGCTTAAAACTTCCAGCTATCCAAGTATTTTTCCTGCTCAGCTGACAAGGAATCAATGCCAATATTCAGGCTTTCAAGCTTATAGCTCGCAACCTGTTGGTCGATATCGTAAGGTACATTAACCACGTTTTTACCCAGTTCAGCATAGTTTTCACTCACATAACGCAGACCAAGCGCCTGCAGAGCAAACGTCGTATCCATGATTTCGGCAGGGTGACCATCTGCTGCACCCAGGTTCACCAGACGACCCTCTGCAAGAAGGTACATTTTACGACCATCTTTGAAACGATATTCCTCAATGTTGCGGCGAACTGTGCGAATCGATTCCGAACGTTTAGCAAGTTCAGGTTTATTCACTTCAACATCGAAGTGACCGGCATTGCTCAGGATCGCTCCATCCTTCATCACATCGTAGTGCTCACCCGTGATAACATCCTTATTGCCCGTAACCGCGATAAAGAAATCGCCCAATTTGGCAGCTTCCACCATCGTCATTACCCGGAATCCGTCCATATGTGCTTCTACCGCTTTAATTGGATCAATCTCGGTTACGATCACATTCGCTCCAAGGCCTTTGGCGCGCATCGCTACACCTTTACCACACCAGCCATATCCGGCAACCACTACATTTTTCCCAGCGATCACCAGATTGGTGGTACGAATGATACCGTCAAACGCGGACTGGCCTGTGCCATAACGGTTATCAAACAGATATTTGCAGTAAGCGTCATTAACTGCTACCATCGGAAACTTCAATTGGCCCTCTTTCGCCAATGCTTTCAGACGAATAATGCCCGTTGTCGTTTCTTCTGCTCCACCGCGAATGGTCGCTGCGAGGTCAGGACGCTCAGATGCAATAATGGTCGCGAAATCTCCGCCATCATCAATAATGAGATCAGGTTTCACCTCAAGCGCACGAAGTTGCAGTGATTTGAATTCTGCAGGTTCCGGGTTGTACTTCGCATATACAGTTACGCCATCCTCTACCAATGCTGCGCAGACATCATCTTGCGTAGACAATGGGTTGCTGTGGGTAATCGTTACTTCTGCTCCACCGGCTTGGATCACTTTTGCCAAGTAAGCTGTTTTGGCCTCCAGATGAAGACAAATAGCTACCTTCAAACCTTTAAAAGGCAGATCCTGTTCAAACTGGCGACGAATTCGGTTCAATACCGGCATATGTGCTTCTACCCAGTCAATTTTCAGATGACCCTCTGAAGCGAGTCCCATATCTTTAACAATACTGTTTTGCAATGCAGGTGTAGTCATTCCATCTCCTCCTCGTTTATGTGTTTCTTCTATTATAAAGGTCTCTACAGTGCAATAACCTTATGCTCTCCACGGAATTCGCTTGAGGTCTTAATCAGTTCATCGATCCACTCGGTGCCATAACGATTCAGGTAAAAGAGTGCATTATGTACTCGTTCCTGCGGTTTGCCCGTCGGGAATAAGGAGTTTTGAATGCCGTTCCAGTGCCTTAGACTTACATTATGTTTATCTTCGATGGCTTTGTGAGTCTGCTGCTTCAGATAATGCATTTGCTCGGTGATTTTACTCAAATTGGTATCCCCAATTCCTTCCAACCCCGGGTGAATCTCCGAGATCTCATCCAACAATGGGCCATACAGATCCAGAAACGCTTCCTGAACCTTAGCAAATTGTTCCTCTACCTGAAATATCTCCTGCTGCGCAAGCCACTGTTCCTTCTTGTCTTCCATATGATACTGAACATCCTGAAAGGAAAGTCCATATTGTTTCATATGTTTGTGATGAACATCTTCCATAATGGTAAAGGACAACCGCGGCAACAAAATTGGCATTTGCAGCCCGAACTGACGGAATGCTTCGCGAGTCAAACCCCAATATGCAATTTCACCTTGCCCCAAAATAACAGCAGTTACAGGCAAAACGGAATCCTGCATCAAGGGCCGGGTCAATACGTTGTTACTAAAGCGCTCAGGATGTTCCCCTAGCTCCTGAAGCAAACGTTCCTCTGTGAAAGAAACCAGACCTTTACGATCAGTATACAAGCCATCCTTCAGCGTCAAAAGCAAACGCACACCTTCATGGATATAGAACAGATTGGCTCCATCCTCTGCCACTTCGGCAGGCATAGCATAACCAGCTTGTTGTACTAACGAAGATCCTTGTATATAAGCATTACGCAGCACTTCATTACGACGGATCAGCCGTTCAAAAACAGGCTGTTCCAATCTGCGCAAGTCTGGATCTGATGCATCCATTAGAATAAGTCCACTGTTGGCAAACAAAGCGGACATCATACGGGCAAAGGCATCACTCAGATTCGAACTGGATTGATGGATCTCTGTGATGCATTTCATCAATCCTGGTTTATGTATCGTATCAGGTAACAGATGTTCCACCTGTTCGATTACATTCATCCATTGTTCCGTATCCACTTGAACATTACTCACAGAATCTCTTCCTGCGAATCGTCCTGGTAACTTAACTTTCTGCATGTCTCCCTGGTGATCAGGCAGATACGTATGGTTAACTTCATCCCAGTCATGGTCTTCACCCGCGATCCAGAATACTGGAACTACCGGGCGCTGAAGCCTTTCTTCAGCTTCACGCGCAGCTGCAACTACGCTGGCGGCTTTGTATATGACAAACAGTGGTCCGGTGAGCAAACCACTCTGCTGTCCTCCTGTAACCACCAATGCACCTTGTTCTGCCAAACGTGTGATGGACGCATGAACCTCTCCATGGTTGTTCACCCGTTTATTATATATACGTAAATACTCTGCCAGATCACGACGATCAATGCGTGTGTTTTCCGATTGGTCCAACCACTCGGCACGCGCATGAAGTCCTGATTCCCAGCGAATGTCATACTCGTAAAGGCCACGCGCAGCTTCTCTTGAACAGATATAATCTTCTGCAAGTTTTGATCCGCTGCGGAGTGCCTCGGTAATACCGTTCATGAGGTCTGCCTCCTATTCTGCTTCAAAGAGCCTTACTTGATTGTACCGAATTCAGGGTCGCTTCGTCAAAAGAAAGTAATTAAAAAACGAAAAAACCGCCGAACAAGTCGGCGGCAGTTAATACATCAATAATAGCATATCGCTTTAGAATTTCTATTATACGTAAGGTTCTGCAACCCAGTGACCTTTGGAAACCTCAATCAATTGAGCATTTTCCAGGTTGTATGGGTCATTAGCAGGACCGCCAGATCCATTCTGAATCGGGCTCATGTGCTCTTCCGGCAGCAAGATGCGACGCTTGTTCGCTTCCACTTCCGGATCAGGCACAGGGATCGCTGAAAGCAATGTTTTGGTATAAGGGTGGACCGGGTTCGCATACAGTTCTTCACTTTCTGCGAGCTCAACCACTTTACCCATGTACATTACAGCTACACGGTCACTGATATGTTTAACCATCGACAAGTCATGCGCAATAAACAGGTATGTCAAGCCGAGACGTTGCTGAAGTTCTTCAAGCAATTTAACGACCTGCGCCTGAATGGATACATCCAGAGCAGACAATGGCTCATCACAGATGATGAATTTAGGATCTACAGCAAGTGCACGCGCAATCCCGATCCGTTGTCTTTGACCACCAGAGAATTCATGCGGATAACGGAGTGCATGACTTGGATTCAAACCTACCAGGTCAAGCAGCTCTTCCACTCTTCTCTTGCGCTCTTTAGAGCTGGAAGCCAGACCATGAATATCAAGGGACTCCCCGATAATATCCATAACGTTGAAACGCGGGTTAAGGGATGCATATGGATCTTGGAAGATCATCTGCATATCTTTACGCATTTCTTTCATTTTGCGCGGGGGCAGCTTGTAGATATCCGTTCCGTTAAAGTTAACATTTCCACCAGTTGGCTCATAAAGACGCAGAATAGTACGACCTGTTGTGGATTTACCACAGCCGGACTCGCCTACAACGCCAAGTGTTTCACCTTCAAAGATATCAAAGCTTACGTCATTGACCGCTTTGAGAATGTTACCTTTACCCAAATTAAAGTATTGTTTCAAGTTTTTCACTTGTACCAAAGGCTTGTTGCTGCCTTTGATAATACCAGCCGGAGTTGGTTTCTCCTTTTTGGGCTCGTCCAGGCGTGGCAAAGCATTCAGCAACTTAATCGTATATGGATGTTGAGGGTTACTAAAGATTTCAGCAGTTGTTCCTGTTTCAACAACTTCGCCTTCTTTCATAACAACAACACGGTCACACATCCCTGCTACAACACCAAGGTCATGCGTAATGAGCATAATTGATGTTCCAAGCTTTTGCTGCATATCTTTCATTACATCCAGGATTTGAGCCTGGATTGTAACGTCAAGTGCAGTTGTCGGCTCATCCGCAATCAGAAGAGATGGACGACAAGCAAGCGCGATTGCAATCATCGCACGCTGACGCATACCACCAGAGAATTGGTGAGGATAATGGTTCATGCGGATATCTGCATTTTTGATACCTACAAGCTCCAACATTTCCAAAGCACTTTTCTTAGCCTCTTGCTTGGACATGTTCTGATGCTTCCGAAGTACTTCCGTTATTTGTTTACCAATTTTAATGGTAGGATTCAAAGAAGTCATTGGATCCTGGAAGATCATACCGATATCTTTACCACGGATGGCTTCCATTTGTTTATCCGTCTTATTCAGCAGGTCTTGCCCGTGAAAAGTAATTTCTCCGCTTTTGACCTTCGAAGGCGGGGAGGGAATCAATTTCATGATGGTTTGGGCGGTAACACTCTTACCACTACCCGATTCACCTACGATCCCCAGCGTCTCTCCTTTGCCAATTTCAAAACTCACATTTTTAACGGCATCAAATTCACCAGAACGTGTTGAGAACGACACACTCAGGTCTTTGACTGTTAAAATCGGCTCCATAATCCCACCTCCTATTTCTATTTACGTAATTTCGGATCGAGTGCGTCGCGCAGTCCGTCTCCGAGCAAGTTAAATGCAAGCATTGTAAGAACCATCAGACCTGCAGGGAACCACATCCGCCACGGGAATAGCGTCCAGCCTGTAAGTGCATCATTGATCATAGAACCAAGTGAAGATCTTGGTGCAGATACACCTAATCCAAGGAAGCTCAGGAACGCTTCGGCAAAGATTGCATTTGGAATGGACAACGTCAATGTTACAAGAATCGGTCCTATTGCATTGGGCAGCAAATGACGGAACAATTGACGCCCTGTGCTTGCTCCCATGGATCGTGCAGCAAGAATAAAGTCTCTGTTTTTGAGTTGCATAATTTCACCACGCACAATCCATGACATGCTGATCCAGCCTGTGATGGTGAGGGCAATGATAATCGTTGTCAGACTTGGTTCCAATACAACCAGCAACAAAATTACAACCAGCATGTACGGCAAGGAATAGAGGATTTCGGAAAACTTGTTCATAATTCCATCTACACGTCCACCGTAGAAACCCATGATCGCTCCATAAATAACCCCGATAACAAGGTCAATCAAGGCTGCGGCCAAACCTACAGTAAGGGATACACGTGCTCCTACCCAAGTTCTTACCCACACGTCACGACCAAGCTCGTCCGTACCGAACCAGTGCTCCGCACTCGGCGCTGCATTGGCATTCATCAAATCATTGGAATAATAATTATAACTTGTAAACAAAGAAGTTGGACCAATCAAAGAGAAAATCACGACAAGAAACAATACACCTAGACTAATCATTGCAGCCTTATTGGTTGCAAGTCTGTACATGGCATCTTTAAAAAGGGATACACTTTCTTGCGGTTTAACCGCTGCCTGACTAGTCAGGTCAGTGTTCGCCGTTTCATTGTTTTTATTATTCGTGCCAGACAACGTTATGCCCCCTTCCGGCTTTCCAGCTTAATTCTAGGATCAATCAGCACGTAAGCGATATCCGTAAAGAAACGCGCCAACATCAGGAGGATACCATAGAAAATCGTAATCCCCATGATCATGGTGTAATCACGGTTTGTGATACTCTCTACGAATACTTTACCAATTCCCCCGATGTTAAAGATCTGTTCAATTACAACGGATCCTGTGATGATATTCGCTGTCATTGGACCAACATAAGTTACTACCGGTAGAATACCGTTTCTTACAACGTGTTTAAACATAATTGCAGGCCATTTCAGACCTTTGGCTTTAGCTGTTTTGATATAATCTGCATGCAAGACTTCGAGCATGCTCGAACGCGTCAAACGAGCGATAAAAGCAATCGGAGATGCAGATAGCGCCGCAACCGGAAGAACGTAATCCAATGGACCATCGAAGCCCATAACGTTAAACCAGCCTAATTTAGTAGCAAAGAGATACTGCAATAGTGACGCAAGCAAGAAGCTCGGAACAGCTATACCTATGACAGCGAGGATCATCGTGACATCATCAATGAGTTTACGATGATAAACTGCAGCAATAAGTCCCAGTAAAACACCCACGATAATGGAGATAACAATTGCAAACACTCCAAGCTTCAGCGAAGCGGTGAATGTTTCGCCGATCATTCCGGCTACATCTCGATTGAGATATTTCATTGAAACCCCGAAATCTCCCTTAATGATTCCACCCATATACTTCAGGTATTGTTCATACATCGGTTTGTCCAATCCATACTTCTGTTCCAGCAAGACCCGAATTTCAGGCGATACTTTTTTCTCGGATGTAAAAGGGTCACCCGGAATAGCCTTCATCAGGAAGAAGGTTGCAGATGCGAGTATGAAAAGCGATAGCAGCATAAATAATAGTTTTTTCAACACATACTTAACCAACCCTTGCACACCTCCACAAACAATATTTTGTATACAAATCGATTGTAGAATTAGACAGAAATAAAGTCCAATCCATTTATCGGAAATTTCAAGAATTATAAGGAAAATCGGTGCACATACAAAAAATCGGGATATATATGGAATTCCACATATATATCCCGAAGTATTCATATTAGACTTCAGAACAACTTATTTCTCTTCTAGATATGCACGTGTGAAGTCAATAGCTCCACTGAAATCAAGTTGTACGCCTTTCAGGTAAGGCTTGGTCAAAGATACGTTAGTGTAGTAATAAATTGGCAAAACGCCCATTTCATCTTGAATCAGGATTTTCTCAGCGTCAGCAAATGCAGCCATACGTGTAGCTGGATCAGCAGATTTCACAGTTTCTTTAACATCTTTGTCATACTGTTCGTTGCTGAATTTGGAATCATTGTTTGTGTTTCCAGTAGTCCACATTTCCAAGAAGTTGTATGGATCGTTGTAGTCAGCAGACCAACCTGCACGAGCTACTTGGAAGTTTTGATTTTGACGGTTCTCAAGGAATACGCCCCACTCTTGGTTTTCTGTTTTCACATCAACACCAAGATTTTGTTTCCACATGTCAGCAACCGCCAAAGCGATTTTTGCGTGACCATCACTAGTATTGTAGATCAAAGTAACAGCTGGCAATGTTGTGTAACCTTCTTCTTTCATACCTTCAGCAAGCAATGCTTTTGCTTCGTCCACATTTTCTGTGAAATAATCGTCTTTGTGCTCATCACGGAATTCGCCGTTTTCACCACGGATACCTGGAGGTACAAAGCCGAATGCTGGAATTTGTCCACCTTGTGTTACTTTGTCAACAATCAGTTGACGGTTAATGGACATTGCAAATGCTTTACGGATTTTAACGTTGTTAAATGGTGCTTCGTTTACGTTGAACTGGTAGTAGTACGTACTTGCAATACCAGTAGCTTTGAACTCGTCCGGCAATTCCGCTTTTACAGAAGGAATTTGGTCGGATGGAATTTCACCGTTAGGTGCACCAGTGTAGTCCAATTGTCCTGATTTGTAAGCTTGCAGTTCGGAAGCACTGCTGTTAGTCAGAGACATATCAATTTGAGCCAATTTAATATCGGCAGCTGCATGGTAACCATCGTTTTTCTTCACAACAATTTTTTGACCTTTAGCGTATTGATCCATTACAAATGGTCCGTTAACGATCATGTTTTTGTAGTCTGTGAAGAATTTGTCATTCGTGTCAGCAGATGCATGTACTGGGTAGTACGTGTAGAATGCTGTCAGACCCAAGAAATAAGGTGTTGGGTTTTCCAACGTTACTTCCAGTGTGTGCTCATCAGTAGCTTTAACGCCTACTTGTGAGAAATCTGTGATTTTAGTACCAGTGTATGTTTCATCTTTGCTGAGGTTGTAACCTTCAGCACCTTTGATGTAGTACAATTGGTATGCATATGGAGAAGCTGTTTCCGGTTTCAAAGCGCGTTCCCAAGAACGAACAAAGTCTTCGGCAGTGATTGCATCACCGTTGCTCCATTTAGCTTCCGGGTTCAGGTTGAAAACATATTTCAAACCATCTTCGGAGATTGTCCAGTCTTTAGCTACGCCTGCTTGTTCTTTACCATCAGCATCGATGCGTACAAGACCTTCATACAAGAATTTCAGAACAGTGTTGGTTTGGCTGTCTTTTGCTTGAGCCGGGTCCAACGTAGGAGGTTCAGCTGACAGGTTGATTTTCAGGATTTGATCTTTAGCAAGACCATTTCCTTCGTTTGCAGAACCAGTATCGGTGTTACCTGTGCCTTCGTTTTTCGATCCGCACGCTGCAAGTACGGTACCGAACGCCAAAATCAGCGTCAAAAGGACTAATAGACTTTTCCTTTTCATCTAACACGTTCCCCCTAAATTGATATGGTTTATATGTTTATAGATTATACAACCACCGGTCAAAAAAATCTACATTACTTTTTCAGAAAGTAATGTTTTTTTCAGTTTTCGACAAAATCGACACATTTTTTAGCCCTTTTGCGTTATGTATCCTCACATCTGTTGCATGAAGTATCTAAATAATCCAAATAAAGTAAACAAAATATACCCGAAACTCATAATGATGAAGGCCATGCGCCAAACGGCCCGGAACATTCTACCCCCATTGACCCTCCCCTTTAGTCGATTTTGTGCCCCTCCGATGAATCCAAGTGCTAGTAGTATGAGTAATAGTGTCAGATAAAAACCAAAATTCGAGTCAAATGTTAAGTTGAATAACGCCGAAACTGAAAATACAAGAAAAAAGGTCGTTACATCCATTGCCATCCGCAATGCTGTGCGTTTGTCTTTTTTCCACCCGTACATGCCCCAATATACAAGAAAGAACGGAAAAAAGGGTAGTATACTTAACACAATAAATAATCCCATTAACTCACTCCTTCCGGTTACATTCCTTCAATCAGATCAAGCAGTATTTTATGTGTAGGTGCAGCAAGGCCTGACTTTTGTGCCATCCTTACGATATGTCCGTTGATGGATCCGACTTCTGTACCACGTCCTTGAAGAACATCTGCAAGCATAGAGGACGTATTCGAGGCTGTGGAACGACAGACACCGATCAGTTGCTCCCACATATCCTGATCTAGGTATATTCCACTTGCGGAGTAGATCACCAATGTTTCATCATATAACTGGCGCATAAACCGCTTGCGTTCTTCCTTGATGATTAATTCACCGTTGGGAATACGCCATAATGCCGTAAGCGGGTTTATGACCGCGTTGATCAACAGTTTCCTGTATATCAGCTTATCGATTTCATTCGACACTGTACAGTCAAATCCTGCCTGCTGCATAAGTCTCGATAGAGTAAATGTTTTTTCCATCTCTATAGATGTAGAAGCTTCCATATATATGTTTCGTTTTCCCAGTCTGGTTTCACCACCTGTGCCTGCACGAGTCACCTGGTACTCGGTACGCTTTGCCCCCTCTGTGGTAATCGCGCTACATATAAATGAATGCGGCAAAGTAGCTTCTAGTTTCTCCAGATGGCCCATCCCATTTTGAAAACACGCGATGTTCAGAACCTGATCTTTCAATAGACCAACCTCATGAAGGAAATCGTCAATGCTTGTCTGCTTAACCATTAGCAATAACCATTCTCCAGGCGTGCGCTCCAATGCGTCAGACAACTCATTGATCGGTTTTGCCTGTATCTGATCCGGTTGAATATGTATCTTCCTATCTTGTTCCACGATAGTTACTCCATTACGGTTTAGTAGGTCTGCCTGAGCAGTTGTTCGGGTCCAAAATCGAATCTGATTACCCGCCGCGAGCAGTTTCCCGCCATACAAAAGACCCAGTGACCCTGCTCCTACGATGTCAATGATCATATGAATTCACTCCTCTCGGCTTCAGTAGTTATTCTCATTTTATCTATCATAGAACAAAAAGACCAAACTAAAAACCCGTCATACCTGCCGTTATGTAACGGAGGTGTGGCGGGTTCATATCTGACTTTCGCAAATCAAACTCCTGTTCTTACTATTCAATCCGTTCTAGGTTCCCGTTGGCATCCATCTTGAAGCGCGTTTTGAGTTCCTCTTCTTCTTCGGACAAAAATGCGAGTCTGCGAGCCCGATCCATAATCTGAATCAAAGCCTTGTAATCGTCATTCACCACACGGTAATCCGTCTGTACTTCGTTCACTTCCTTGGAGAGACGGTCATTCTCGCAGCGCAGTTCAAGCAATTCATCTTCTTTCTCTCGAAGCTCCTTTTCCAGCATCTTAAGTTGACGACTGCTCTCCTGCACTGTTCCTTTCCATTGTCGCAGGAAGCGAATTACTGCATCCATAGATAATGAATCGTCCGAGATCCCATCTGATTTGTACAGATGTTCTTCGGTATCCATTGTAGACAGAGCTGCAACCTGCGGTCCCAGCATAGCCGGCTGCTTTCTGAGATAACTACGTTTTTGCCGTTGTGCCTTGGCATTACTGATGGCAGACTCATACTTTTTACGCACACAACTGTTCCAGCGAAAACCGCATGCGGCAGAAGTTCTGCCTATTTTTTCGCCCACCTCTTCAAAAGCGGCCAGTTGTGTACTGCCTTCCCGAATATGACGCAAAGTAACCTCAGCCAATATCAAATCGTCCTCTGTACTCCAAGCATCCTGTCTCACTGCAGTCATGCTATAATACCCTCCTAACAACATCCTAAAATAACCGTCCGCATTACCGGAAACCCGGTATGTGAATTAGGTATAAAAGCTGCTTCATTCATTCTTATGCCTCTCATAGAGTTCATAGAATTGATTTCATACTAAAATGTATTTCCACATTTAGGCTTGTTCATACGTAACTTCTGTAAAACTACTCCCGTTATACTTGCTTTGGGACTAAAAAAGAATTCGCTTTCATACCCAAATTTGTTTACACGTTTTTCCTTTCCCGGTATAATGTTGTGTAGACAATCTATGATCGTACTTAGGAGAGGAGGATTTACCGTGGCACGCATGTTTCGGGTACTCGGGTTCTTCACGCTTGCGATTGGCCTGATGGCTTTTGCGGGAGATCTGGTCGAAATGGCTTTGCTTTTTTTCCTGCAGACTGCGTTTTTTGTCATTTTGGGATACTTGAAATTCACTGAACGGACGTACATATTGCTCTTCTGGGGTTATATGATCGTGACCTTCACGGGGTTCAGCTACTGGACCGTATTCCAAATGGGGTTGCCGCTCTAATCCACCTGCAACATCAAAGTGATCCGGCATCAGTCGGATTGCTTTTTTGTTGTTTTCAGATTACACGTTTGTTCGTGGTGTTATGTAACCACTAAGGATATTTCACGTATTTGTTTCATATATTGTCTGAAAGACTACAAGCCTGTACTATTATCATTTAGGGAATGGAAAGGAGAATGATCGGTGAAACGTCAATACGGCATTGCCGCCTTTTTATTATGCATCATTTTATTCACACAGCTACCTTCTACCTATGCCTATGGAGAGTCCTCACCCGAGGATACACGTGAAATATTGCAAAAAAGTCTATCCATCGTCGAAATCGATCATGAAATCGAACGCATCGCAGACAGGCAAAAACAGCTGGCTCAACAATACGAGACATTATCCGTCCAGCTTCAGGAACAGGAACAACAGATACATATTCAGCAAGATCGGGCCGGTGCTGTGGTGAGGTCCTACTACACGGGAGAACGTGACAATCTCCTCATGACGGTCCTGGGAGCCAGGTCATTTAAAGACCTGTTTGTACTGTATGATTATTACCAGATCATTATTGGACGGGATCAGGCTGTGCTGGACAAATATCAGGACCGTTATCGCAACCTGCAGCAGACTTCCACTCAGATTCGTCAAACTACATCAGAATTATCTGAAATGAAGACTGATCTCCAAAACCAGCGGGAACGTGTAGTCGCCTTGCAAAAGGAAGTTGATGCCCAAATAGCCACCAGCGGAGATGCGGCAGCGATTCAAAAACTGATGGATGAACTGACCCTATATTGGGAGAACATCGGCATCTATGAGGTGAAACGATATTTCAAAGCATTGGCATCTGCCATGCAGAACCTGCCCGATTTTATTCAAGAGCAGAATGGGGGCATATCCACGACCGGAACAACGTATACGATTCGAATTGGTCAGGATGAGCTTAATGCATTTTTACGTTCCCAGAATTCCATCTTTGAAGACTTTGCCTTTCAATTCAACCAGGACAAGATCACAGCTTCAGGTCAGCGAGATCAATTGCAATTAAGTATTGAAGGACATTATACGGTAGAAAATGAGCCTCAAAACTCTATTCGTTTTCATGTGGACAAACTTGTATTCAATCAGCTTGAATTACCCGACACCACTCGCCGAATGCTGGAAAGAGAGTTCGACCTCGGATTCTATCCACAGAAAATCTTGTCCTTCGTCAAAGCCACCGATGTTTCATCAAGTGAAGGCGTACTGGAAGTAAAACTCGCCATATCATTTTAAGGTTAGTTTGTCGTTCTGATACTATCTACGTATTGATTAGCAGTAATCTCTCCCTTTAAGAACTGTTGCACTTTTTTATGAAAACGGATAATCAAAGCACGGCTTTCAGGCGTTACAGCTGGGACATCTTCGGTTAAAAACCAGGATTGTCCTTTGGTCAAGTCATAATGTCCCGCGAGTTTCTCAGATTCCACATCCAGTTCCTGTTGCTTTGCGGGCAACCGATTAGTCTGTTGGTACCATTTCAACTGTGTACCAGCAGCTGTCATGCCTTCAATCCATCTACTTGCTTCCTCAGCCTCAACCGAACCCGCGGTAATTACAAGGCTTCTCGAGTTTACAGGTTCCAACGTTTCGATAGAAATACGCTCTATGGAATCTTTATCAACTGTACTCGCTTGTTCTGCATTTAATAATAGAGATAACAATGATACAATCATCGGTGTTACTTTCTGGTCAGCAGATGAAGAGAAACCCGGATTGGCAGACTGGCCCATGATATGCGGTTGAATCTGATTCATTAACTCAATTCCTTGTTGGAGATCCCCCGTTTGCGAAGAAATCTGCGCTCCCTTAACTTGATCCGGTGCCATCCCCGGTTCCAAATGATGCAACCACCCACTCGTTCCGTACACATCGTTCATGTTCATTGCAATTAAATATATTCCTTCCGCAATGGCCTGTTGAGTTAGTTTAACCCACTGATCTTTACTATGAGGTAACGTCTGAAGACCCGCCTTTTTCAGAAATGAAGATTGTGCCGCTAGAATGTATGGGTCAAAATCAAAGGGCATGCCCCACTGATAACCATTCCACTCTGTCATTCCACGTAACCCAGCAACCGTCTCTCCAAGCGACTTCGATAATGTCGTGCCGTTCAACGGATACAGATGCCCTTTTCGGGCATAGTATTGCACTTCCTCACTATCAAGCAGAACAACATCCCCGTTCTCCCCTAGCGAAAATTCAAGATCAAGAACACGTTTATATGTATCCGGCTTCTCATTCCGAAGATTGATCTCTACCAGCTGAGAAGCAGCAACTTCCTTTGCTATCTTTTGAAAGGCTTCAAACTCTTCATCCGACATGGCGACTACAATCTCCAGTGGAGCTTGAGCATTCTCATTACGGGATGAAGAACCAGGAAAGGTATCCTTTTCCTGATCACGTTCCTGATTAAGCTGTGAACCTCTGAAGTCAAAACTCGGAGACAGGATCGTTAACGAAAGCAGCAATACCGCGAATAAAACAACCTGATGTCTACGCTTCATTAACTTCCCTCCCTGCTCACCTCGTTTTTTCCTGCAGCAATTATTGTAACAAATAAGTAGTGCTCTTGTCCTACCCTGCCAAAAAACACTTTTCCGGCTTTTTGCATATTAAGAGCATATCGAGTTCTGTGCAATAACGCTTTCTCATTTTTTCAGCAAAAAGCCGGCTCCAAGAGCCGGCTTCCAAGGTAACATTTTCCGGGAAATAAATAACCTGAATTTTACAACAAATCAGCTGCAAGCTGTGCCAGCTTGGAGCGTTCTCCTTTTTCGAGCATGATGTGTCCGCTGATCCCCTCTTGTTTAAACCGTTCCACGATATACGTGAGGCCGTTACTTGCGGAATCGAGATACGGATGGTCTATCTGCTCAGGGTCTCCCATCAAAATAATTTTACTGCCTTCACCGACCCTTGATACAATCGTCTTCACTTCATGGCGGGACAGGTTCTGAGCTTCATCAATAATGATAAACTGTCCAGGTATCGATCTTCCACGAATATATGTTAGAGCCTCCACCTGAATACTGCCAAGCCCCATTAGAATTTTATCGATATCTCCTGATTTTTTGGTATCAAACAAGAACTCCAGATTATCATAAATCGGTTGCATCCATGGACGGAGCTTCTCTTCTTTCTCACCAGGCAAGTAACCGATATCTTTCCCCATCGGAACGACAGGACGAGCAATCAACAGTTTTTTGTATTTATGATCATCCTCTACCTTAAGCAGACCTGCTGCAAGCGCCAGCAAGGTTTTCCCTGTTCCAGCTTTACCGGTAATCGTAACCAGCGGGATGTCATCATTTAAAAGCAGCTCCAGTGCCATACGTTGTTGCGCATTACGAGCGCTAATGCCCCAGACATTATCATTACTGAGGAAAAGCGGTTCAAGCTTCGTTCCCTCTGTATTTACTTTCAGCAAAGCCGATTTATTGGTTCCCATCTCATCCTTGAGAATGACAAATTCATTCGGGTAGAGCGAATATGACAACTGTAACGGTTTGATCGGTAAAAAACGATATGTGTAAAACTCATCAATCACTGACGGATGAACTTTTAGAGCCGTATAGCCTGGATATAACTCACTGAGTCCTGCCGTCCGATCTGATAAGTAATCCTGTGTGAACAGACCAAGCACATCCGCTTTGATACGCACAAGTACATCTTTACTGACAAGCACCACCTGACATTCAACAATCTCTTTCTCGTTTTCCTCAATCTGATAATTCAGCGCGACAGCCAAAATCCGATTATCATTGGACACCTCACCAAACATTTCCTGAACTTTCACGAAACTCCGATGATTCAGCTCTACTTTCAGATTACCTCCATTAGCCAAAGGCACCCCACTGTGCAGGTGACCCAGCTCACGTAATCCATCCAACAGTCTGGATACATTGCGGGCGTTACGCCCAATTTCATCGGCATTTCTTTTTTTGGAGTCGATTTCCTCCAGTACAACCGCGGGAATGATTACCTCATGTTCCTCAAAGGCAAATATGGCATTGGGGTCATGCAGAAGCACGTTGGTATCCAATACAAAAATCTTTTTCATTCAATCCCCTCCAAAGCGGCGTCGTTAAAGGCATGGGCTGGAACGTAAAACTCGGGAATGTCGGATTAATCCTTGTATTATCCTGGAAGGAAGCCCGTTTCCCTTTATTCCCGAGTTCATTTTGATTGTATGATCTTATCAGCAGCGGCATGGACAATCATGCTCCCATACATAAATGTATTCGACTAGGACAAAATAATTGTCAACCATTCTGAAAAACTCCAAGAAAGGATGAACATTTATGAAAAATTGGGTTTGCACGTTGCTTCTAATCTTCTTAATTACCGGTTGTAACAACACTTCACGAAGTGCTTCACAAGAACCGCATACGTCACATCCCAGAAGTTACGGAGGCAATATTGAAACACGAGAAAATCAACAGAATGGGACCCAACCGATCTATACACAGGACGATCGAATGAACCCTTCACGTCTGGACCGTTTCAATGAAAATACAGGCGAAGTCCATGACATGGACATTGTTGAAGATGATCAAAGTGGACGAATGTCAAATGAAAAACGGATTAATCACCTGAAAGCCCTTGCCAAGCAAGTGGAAGGTGTTGAAGATGCGAACTGCGTTATACTGGGAAATACTGCCGTAGTTGGCATAGATGTTGATGGTGAACTTGAACGTGCCCGGGTGGGTACGATTAAGTACTCTGTTGCCGAAGCGCTTCGCAAAGATCCCGAAGGTGTAGATTCTATTGTTACTGCCGATGCCGATGTTACTGAACGAATTAAAGAAATTGGTGAACATATTCGTCAAGGACACCCGATATCCGGTTTTGCTTCAGAACTCGCTGACATGGTGGGAAGAATTATTCCCCAACTTCCGAAAGACGTCAAAGTCCGTCAAAATCCGGATGAACACGTGGATCAAGAACAACAAATGCCGCAGCGTTCAAATGACAAAAGACAACAAAAAGCCCAGTGATCTCTCACTAGGCTTTTTTCATGGCAGCAAAAACCTGCTCATCTAATTTCTCAGCAGCACGCTGATCATATATTTTGACATATTGAGGCACAGAGGACAGTTGAGCGCCGTAAAACAGAGCATTCCTCACTGCTTCAATCGTGATGTCGAAACAGCACATATTAAATGGAACATCCTGCAGCGGATCTTGTCGTACCGTCGCACGTCCGTTCACTGCGTACACCGTCTCTTCTCCAAAGACAGTAACCGTAATGATCGGATTAGTGAGCATGTTGTTCACCAAGCGTGAACGATGATCGATCGCCACACGAAAAGTAGAAGCATTCTCCGCATAGATCCAGGAGATGGCTGTTGAAGTCGGACCTCCGGATTCTGCATCCACGGTGCTCAGAAGCACAAAGGTCTCATTCTTGAATTGCTGTAAAAGAGATTCAGTTAATTGTGTGACGGCTTCGGACATTCAACCAGCCCCCTAAACTTCTTTATGCAATTCTTAAACTTGGTTTATGTTATTATAGCATACCGATTAACGTGCTTCCAATCCCAAAAGAATGGAGGTTATTCACCTGAAGGTGAAGTTGTTACTTTACCAGAAAGTGTATCTTGTAAAGCCTGCTTCGCATTGGCCAGTTCCGTCTCATTAATATACACATATGGGCTTCTCCACTCTCCGGTAACCGGAGTATAATGCACATCTGAGGTAGAGATATTCCAATACGTCGAGATAAAGTTTTTCATTTGTTCCGATTCCACATCTGTCGTCATGTTATCGTCAACTGCACCAATTACTTTGCTAATCTTCGTAATGCCACCAAGGGATTTCATCTGATCCAACATGGAATTCAGCACTTGGTTTTGACGTTTGTTCCGATCAAAGTCGTTGGACTCATCTGTCTTTGGATTACAATTGGATTTGCGGTAACGAACAAAATCCAGTGCCTCTTTACCATCGAGATGTTGTGCGCCTGCGACCAGATTGATATCGGTACCGTCGGCTGTATCTCTGTAACACATATTTTTATCCACAGTCACATCTACGCCACCTACGGCATTGACAGCATCACGGAATGCCTGGAAATTCAGGACGGTGGTGTAATTAATATCTACATCCAAATACTTGCCCATCATTTCTTTCATCTGATCCTCTGCATTTTTGCCAGTAGTCTTTTCCTGTGCCTTGAACCTCGGATAATAGGAGTTCAGCTTGTTAGATTTATACCCATCCAGTTGAATACGCGTGTCTCGGGGCAAAGATACAATCGTTGCCGTCTTGGTCTCCGGATTCAACGAAGCCACCATAACGACATCCGAGAGATGCGTGCCAGTTTCCGGACGGTTATCTGTACCAAGCAACAGCATCGTGATCGGTTTTGTTGTGGCTGACATCCCCGGAGGTACCGGTTTGTCGATGCCTGTTTCCACGACTTGATTGTATACCCAATACGCATATCCGCCGCCTACCACAATGGCAATTACCAATAGACTTAAAAAGATTCTACCAAACGCATTCATTCTCTTTTTCTTCTTAGGCTGCTTACCCTTGCCATTCTTCGACCCAGAAGCGCCGGATTGCGTCGGTGCCTGTCTCCGTGGAGGCAGTCCGTTCGAATTCGAGTTCATATCTTCAACACCTTTATCACATCTGTTTTTGTCTAAATAAAAGACAACCGCTTTCCCTAAGGAAAACGGATGGTCTGTACAAGACAGGATTTATGAGTTTCGAGCGGCAGCTTCCGCTTTTTTCTTTTGACGACCTTCAATAAAATAGCGCACTCTCACTAACAACATCAAACCGACTGCCACCAACAAACATTGAATGATGGGAAGCTTGTCGATCTGAAAAATAAGAAGCATGAATGTGCCCATCGCCATCAATATATAGAGAACGATTTCCTTACCAAGCGGTAATTTCTGACGTACCCGAAACACCTTGTTATATACGTAAGTAATCAATACAAAGATGACGATGTAGGCTACGATCGGGTTTGACGCAAACCATGCTTGCATGCACAGCCAGCTCCTTTCGTTATCATGCTAGGATATAAGTTAACTGGTTGATGGAATTCCCTCTAGTACTTAGAGCCAATACGTGCATCGTGACCGTTTCGGTCTCAGCTCGTTCTTCTGATCGCTGTTATCCCCAGATTTTTTTGATCCATTTCTCTATGGAAAAATCCGGGGATAAGCGTATGCTTCCGATGTAGCTTTCTTTCAGAAAGCTTTCAGGCGAACGCTTCGCTCCTACAGAATCGATTCCGATCCCTTCACTACTTCCACTGTGCATAACATCGTTAACTTCTGTGTTCCATCAAACGTTAACTTATATAGATTATTTTGTTGTTATTAGGATTTTGAAGCCATTTTGCGTTGTTTCTCTGCACGTTCACGCTCGGATTTATTCAGGATCTTCTTACGAAGACGAATAGATTTCGGTGTAATCTCACAATATTCATCGTCATTCAGATATTCAAGCGCCTGTTCCAACGAGAAGATAATCGGAGTTTTAATTTTAACCGTATCATCTTTACCTGAAGAACGAACGTTAGTCAGTTGTTTTTCTTTGCAGATGTTGACAACGATATCATTGTCTCGTGTATGCTCACCAACGATCATACCTTCGTAAATTTCTGTTCCAGGCTCAAGGAAGAGCGTACCACGATCCTCAACGCCCATCATTCCATAGAACGTAGATGTACCAGTTTCAGTTGAGATCAGTACACCTTGGTGACGTCCACCCACTTGACCGGACACTACCGGAGCGTAGCTGTCAAATGCATGGTTCATAACACCGTAACCACGAGTCAATGTCAGGAAATTTGTGCTATATCCGATCAAACCACGTGCTGGAATCAGGAACTCCAGACGAACTTGACCACTACCTGTGTTGACCATGTTAACCATCTCTGCTTTACGTGCGCCCAGGCTCTCCATTACGGAACCCATGCTCTCTTCAGGGATATCAATCAACAAGCGCTCAATAGGCTCTGTTTTCTTACCATCAACTTCTTTAATGATAACTTCTGGTTTGGATACTTGAAGCTCATATCCTTCACGACGCATATTTTCAATCAGGATACCCAAGTGAAGCTCACCACGTCCGGAAACGATAAATGCATCTGGGCTCTCTGTTTCGTCAACACGAAGAGAAACGTCTGTTTCCAACTCTTTGAACAAACGTTCACGAAGTTTACGGGAAGTTACCCATTTACCTTCACGACCTGCGAATGGACTGTTGTTCACGAGGAACGTCATTTGCAGTGTAGGCTCATCAATTTTCAAAACTGGAAGTGCTTCTGGATTGTTCGGATCAGCGATGGTTTCACCAATGTTGATGTCCTTGATTCCTGCAATCGCAACGATGTCGCCTGCTCCTGCTTCTTCTGTCTCAACACGCTTGAGACCTTGGAAACCAAACAGTTTTTCGATACGTGCAGTTTTGCTCTTACCATCACGCATAATAACCGTTACCGATTGTCCTTGACGGATCACACCGCGGTTAACACGACCAATGGCAATACGGCCAAGGTATTCATTGTAGTCCATCAAAGTAACGAGGAATTGAAGTGGCTCTTCAACATTCTCTGTTGGGTGAGGGATATGACTAACGATCGTATTGTAGATCGCCATCATGTTGTCATCCTGTTTCGCAGGATCATTATCCATGCTGGATGTTCCGTTCAATGCGGAAGCATATACAACAGGGAATTCAAGTTGTTGATCGTTGGCACCCAGTTCAATGAACAGGTCCAGTACTTCATCAATAACCTCAGTCGGACGAGCCGCTGGACGGTCAATTTTGTTTACAACAACGATTGGTGTCAGGTTGTGCTCCAGTGCTTTACGAAGTACGAACTTCGTTTGTGGCATACAGCCTTCATATGCATCAACAACGAGCAATACGCCGTCAACCATTTTCATGATACGTTCCACTTCACCACCGAAGTCGGCGTGTCCTGGTGTATCCACAATGTTGATCAGGTAATCTTTATAAGTTATAGCCGTGTTTTTGGCCAAAATCGTAATACCGCGTTCACGCTCCAAATCGTTGGAGTCCATTGCGCGCTCCTGTACCGTTTCGTGATCACGGAAAGTACCGGATTGCTGGAGCAACTTGTCGACGAGCGTAGTTTTCCCGTGGTCGACGTGGGCAATAATCGCAATATTGCGAATGTGTTCTCTTGAATGCATGGTTTGTATCCATATCCTTTCCAATTTCAATTCTTATCTACTAAACTTCCCGCAATTTCGCAGGTTACTCACAAAATAAGCGTCGGTGATATCCCGACGCATGTCTATATCCCTTATATTATAGTTTATTATAGGTAAAAATCAAGATATTTCGCATGAAAAGACCACTGGGAATGTTACCAGCCCCTCCCTTGACGCCCTCGACCAAGCAATAACCAGGCTCCGCCCAAGATCAAAAGGACAGCCAGCACATAGATTATTCCCGCTTGAAGCAGGGTGAATCCGAATAATATGATGGACACCGCACCAAGGATCAAAGCCGCAGGTAATACAAATTCCGGTCTTCTCCGCTCTGCCATTGCATATTCCAGTAAACCTATGGCGATCCCCAGCAAGAATGCTGGCCACAGCCTGCTCATAAGTCCTGCACCCCATGTATTCGTTATACTGAATAAAACACCATACACCGTTAGTATGCCGGCAGGAACAAGTGACCACGATGGTGAAATACGCGCATAATATAACGCATGAAGGGCGATGCCTGGTAGCAGGATCAACAAAGGCCAGAAATTACGACCAATGAACCCAAACACCCCAAACTTGCCAAGCAGAATAATAATCCCCGCAGCTACAATAAATAATCCAATCGCTTTTTCATTTCTCATCCTCATCTGCAATCACCTCTTATACCATTGGCTATGTACTTTTTTCTTATAAACGATGCACATTCCATGATGACTGTTGGTCCCCTACCCTGTAATCCTGCTTCTAGTGTATCCGATGTTTCGGCAAAAAACTATACTTTATGTCGTACTTTGCTTGCTCCCTTTACCTGTATTACCCTAAAATCTGCAACTTATGACTAGCCCAATGAGAACTGCATCGTCAAGCGTATTTCTCTCTACACAAAACCGCCTAAACCGGATGGTTCAGACGGCCCTTTGTCCAAGCAATTTCCCGAAATCAAACTATGCGTTCTTCCGCACAAATTTATGTGCGCCTCCAATCGCGACCACAAGGCAAGCCATTGCTGTGGGTAGTAGCGTGTGCACCTCTGATGCCATTCCTCCCAGCCATTCTCCCAACTTTGGATCTTTCATAACCATCTCACCTGCTGTGAAGGCCAGAATGCCTGAGCCGACGAACACCAGAATTGGAAATCGCTTCAACAAACCAACGATTAGACCGCTCCCCCATACGACAATAGGGATGCTGATCGCAATCCCGATCACGATCAAAGCCAGATCTCCATCCGCCAATGCTGCTATGGCCAAGACATTATCCAGACTCATTACAAAATCGGCAATCAGAATCGTTTGAATGGCTTTCCAGGTCGTCGAAGCCTCTCGAATATGTACTTCATCATCATTTTGAAGCAGCAGCTTCACTGCAATCCAGAGTAGCAGCAGCCCACCTGCCGCCTGAATAAATGGAATGCCCAGCAATAATACCGCTACGAAGGTTAATACGCAGCGTAGTAGTACCGCACCAAATGCCCCCCACCATACCGCCTTTTTACGTTGTATTGGTGGCAGATCCTTGCTGGCAAGCGCAATCACAACCGCATTATCTCCACTTAATACCAGATTGATCATTAAAATTTCAGTTAACAGCCATAGTGTATCCATGTCCTCATCCCCCCCACATTAACTTGTATGTGAGAGTTGTCCATGCTATTCTTAATGATTGAACCGTATATAAGGAGTGACATATCATATGGAGCTATTTAGTCCCACATTCTGGCTGGCTTTGTTGAACGTTGTCTTTATTGATCTCATTCTGGCTGGAGACAATGCTATCGTCATTGGCCTGGCAGCTCGAAATTTGCACCCTTCCGTGCAGAAAAAGGCGATTTTATACGGAACTGGCGGTGCACTTCTGATTCGGATTTTGGCAACAGTTGTCGTGTTATGGTTGCTTAAGGTGCCTTGGCTCTTGCTTGTAGGGGGCATACTTCTGATCTGGATTGCTTATAAATTATTGGCGGATCAGGGGGATGAACACAATGATATTCAGGCGGGTACTTCCTTGTGGACCGCTATTCGTACCATTGTGATCGCGGATGCAGCCATGGGATTAGATAACGTGATTGCAGTCGCTGGAGCTGCGCAGCAGCATCTCGTGCTTGTTATTCTTGGACTCTTGATCAGCGTACCGATCATCGTCTGGGGTAGTACCCTGTTTATCAAGCTCATCAATCATTTCCCTTGGATCATCTATGTCGGGGCCATCGTTCTCGGGTATACGGCTTCCAATATGATCACTGAGGAGCAGCGACTCTTGCCTTACTTTACTGAACATCCGGCATTGCGGATTCTCTTCATTGTTGTGGTTATTGCAGGTGTAGTCTTTGCAGGTTATCGCAAACGCTCCAGCAGCTCCAGCAACAAGGGATCTGGCGGGGAACAGCAGCGTTCCTATTCATAACTTAATCTAATCTATATGTGTGCTGAATACAGCAAAGGACTGAACGATATTACATCGTTCAGTCCTTTTTTGCAGTTAACATAGCCCTTATTATTTAAGCCATGCTAATTTTTATTGAGTTTAGAACCAATCATCTTTCAACCCATTATCACCTGTCTGATTCGATACCACGGAAGTTTCACCGGCATGCAGTGTGATCGTTTCTGTCTGCTCTACCGCCTGATCCAGCCACTCCGGCAATAAACTCATTGTCGATTCAATTTTATCCACAATCCGAAGATTCGGATTGGTTGAAGGCGACTTTGGCACGAAGAGAGTACAGCAATCCTCATATGGCAAAATGGAAATGTCATACGTTCCGATCTGTTTGGACAGCGTGATAATCTCCTGTTTATCCATCATAACCAGTGGGCGCAACAGCGGCAGATCCGTCGCACGACCAATGACATTCATACTTGGAAGAGTCTGACTCGCTACTTGACCCAGGCTATCTCCTGTAATCAGTGCAAGTGCACGCTCACGCTCGGCAAGTTTGGATGCAATTCGCAGCATTGAACGTCTCATCAGGGTAATAATCAGGTTATCCTGACCCAGTTGGGTAAATGCCGTTTGGATCTCTGTGAATGGAACCAGATGCAGTTTGATAGTTCCTGCGTGATCGGCAAGTGCACGTGCTAGATCAATGACCTTTTCTTTTGCACGCTGACTTGTGAACGGATAACTATAGAAATGCACACATTCCACTTCCAGTCCTCGACGCATGGAAGACCATGCTGCAACCGGGCTGTCTATGCCGCCAGACAACAGTACCATCGCTTTTCCATTGGTACCAAGAGGGAACCCACCTACTGCGGGAATGGTTTCATTGAAAATATACGTTCCCTGTTCGCGGATTTCCACTCTCAGTTCAATATCAGGTTGCCGAACATCAACACTCAATTGCTGAAACTTCCGAAGGATCGGGGAACCAACCAGATGATTCATTTCATGTGAAGAGTTCGGGAACGCCTTCCATACCCGCCTTACATTGACCTTGAATGTGGTGCCTTCCTTGAATTCGTCTTCCCTTTCATCCATAAACGCAACTGCCGTTTTCACAATCTCATCAAGCTCCGAAGGGGTAACTTTAACCGGACTAATCGACATCACGCCAAATACCCGCTTCAGTACAGTAATTAGCTCAGTATGTGATTCACCGCCAAGATCCACATAGACACGGCCATATTCTTTGCGAAGGCTCGCTCCAGGGTAAGGTTTAAGTAAGGCTTTCACCTGTGTAATAATCGTTTTTTCAAATCGGGCACGATTCTTTCCCTTTAACATAAATTCTCCGAAACGGAGAAGCAGCATATCATAATTCATATCCATTCACATCCGCCTTTCGAGGGGTCGCAACTGCGCCACCATCTGATGTAAAGCCCGCTCAAGCAAGGCCACATCTTCTTCTGTATGTTCATCTCCAAGACTAATACGCAATCCCCCAGCAGCACAAGTTGCCTCTCTGCCCATCGCAAGCAGAGCCCGACTCGGTTCAGCCGAACGCGAAGAACAGGCCGATTGGGTGGATATCGTTACGCCCAGTTGCTCCAAGGTGTGCAGCGCCACTTCTGCCTTCATCCCGGGATAGGAGAAGTGCACAATATGAGGCGCACCCTCTTGGCGACTGTTCAATTCAAATTCAGGAATGGCACGTATCGTATTCATCAATCGATCACGAAGTCCCGTTGTACGCCTTGCAAAATCAACCTGATCTTCTGCTGCCATTCGCATGGCCTTTGCCATACCTACCAGTACGGCCACATTCTCCGTGCCTGCCCGTAGGCCATGCTCCTGTGATCCACCTGACAATAATGGCGTAAGCTCCACTCCACTTCGCACATACAGGAGGCCTGCTCCCTTCGGTCCACGGATCTTGTGAGCAGACAGACTGTACAGATCTGCCCCCCAAGCGGCAGGTGCTGCTTCCATTTTTCCAAACCCTTGCACACCATCCACATGAAAAAGCACGCGTGGTGCTTTCTTTTTGAGCTGTTTGCCGATCTCTCCAATCGGATGAATGGCCCCTGTTTCATTGTTTACATGCATCAGACTCACAAGCACCGTTTCGGGCCTGAGCGCGTCTACAACCTGCTGAGCATTAACCACACCATCGGAATTGACAGGAATTAGCGTCACGTCCCATCCCCACTGTTGCAATTGCATAAAACTTTCATACACCGAGGCATGCTCGGTAGCTGTTGTGATGATGTGTCTGCCTCGTGACTGGTAACGTAATGCCGCACCTTTTATCGCGAGATTATTACTCTCGGTCGCACCGGAAGTAAATACAATCTCTTCAGGCTTAACGCCTATTGCCGTAGCACATCCGGATCGAGCACGACGCAACAATTGATCTGCACGCTCTCCATACCCATGAATGGAGGACGGATTTCCGAATTGTGTCTCCATAATTTCGGCCATCGTACGAATCACATCGGGATGGGGAGGTGTGGTTGCAGCATAATCAAAATATTTCAAATGAGGTTAAACCTCCCTTATCTCTTCGTTCATGAATCTACAGTGAGCATTGTAACACGATACCCATACAACACAAAAAGACCAACCGGGAACAGGCGTTTCAAGCGCTACTGCTCCCCCATTTGATCTTGTCCTGCAATGATGTGTTATCGCAAAGGTCTTTCTGTGAGTTTAGATCACATATTTCAACTGCGCCTTCTCTACTTTGGAGATATAATTCTGAGTTTCTGAAGGCAGACGGTTAAGTACACTCATCAATTCGCTATCACTCGACACACCCAGACGTGAAACACGACCCGGTCCTGCATTATATGCAGCAAGTGCCATCTTCACTTCTCCACCGAAACGCTGGAGCTGAAGGGAGAGATATTTAGTACCCGCATCAATGTTCTGGGCAGGATCAAATGAATTACTCACACCCAGCCCTGCAGCCGTGCCATCCATTAATTGCATAAGACCCTTGGCACCTGCGGAGGACACCACATTCGGGTTAAAATTGGATTCTGTATCAATGACGGCTTTGATCAACGATTCAGGAACACCATACTTGGCGCTTGCCTCCGCAATTATGGATTCATAATCCGTAGGTACAGATGCACCGGAATCCACCATGCCTGTATTGGATAAAGATAATAAAGACTCAACGATGTTATTGGAGACAGAGGACGACCCTGCCGTATTCATATCCGGATTGTACGTGCTTCCAAGTTGCAGCCACAAAAGACCATCACTGGATCTTTTGGAGATCGTTTCGGTTGAACCGGTCATGTTCGTCGAATTGGAACCCGTGCCTAACAGCCCGTCCATCATATTGGCAAAATCCACTGTTGAACCAGCATCTGGGGCTGATCCATTGGTCTGGTTATTCACATTGGACAATTGCAGTTCCAACAACTGCCGCGATCCGCGTGGATCAATCTGCATGCGTTATATCCACTCCCGTATAATTAAGCGTATTATGACCTTATTCTACATCGTTTTACAGCAAGGTTCCATTGTTTTCAAAAAAATATATGAATCTGACCACTTATGCTTCGCATATACGAAAAAAACCTTCTGTAATTCACCACTTTGGGGTGAGAACAGAAGGCTTTTGATGAATACTTTACACTTTAGCGAGCGAATGGAATCATGAAAAAATAACTTAGCGTGGCTACAACACCCAATCCAATGGACCAAGCTCCCGCTGTTTTCCGACCATTTACATATGCATAGTAACCCAGTACGGCTGCCGCCGGTCCAAGTACGATTGACCACATGAATAAGGACGCGATCCCGAAGGCAAGCCCCATATATCCCGCGACTTTGCCTGTTGACTCCATAACACGGTCTGCCTCATGTTTCTCAGGTACCTGTTCTGTGCGCTCGGTGCCTCCAGTTCTTACCACAGTCGGAGGAGCGACCTCTGCCCCATATTCTTCCCGATGTGTTTTTCTTGGATAATCGACACGCATACGCTGTTTTTCACCTTCTACATTGGTTTCAGGGCGATCTTTAAAATTAAACTTATTATCGTCATTTTTCATTTGGAAGCACCTCCGTTATGAAATAGGGATGACTGCTCACTTGGGTTTGAACGTGTGACAGCATGTTGCAGAGGATGTACGTGCATGATCATGGTGATCTGAGTCAAATGTTTCACCGGCAAATTCTTCATGCAGACGACGGGTGGCATGTTGGTCAATGTCAATCATGATGGCATCAGCTTGGCAGAAGTTGTTTTCTCCCCAAAAGTTGCAGTTGGAGACGCTGCATTTGACAATAGGTTTGTCTTGGCTCATTTTTTTATCACCTCGAGTACTATTGTCTCCCCGCCACAAAACCGATATTCCCCGTCGAAATGCCAGATGATGACATGATCTCGTCCTGGTCTGATTCTTATATAAAGACACAAAAAAACCGCCACAAGGGCGGTTTTGTCCAATTTCATATCAGGTTTTAACAGGAATTAGGCGTGATTACGCTGATTCTGCATACGGCGCTGAGTCAGGTAGTCACTTTCATAATATGCCAGATCATCGCGCAATTCTTCGTACGTTTTGGAAACCTCAAGAATGACATCCCGTACCGAACGGATTGGCTTGTCACGGAAACGAATGGCATCTTGTCCCGTATAAGCATATCTTCCGTCTTCAGAATAACATTCATTTTTAGGATAGAAAAAGCTGTTTACGCATTGGTGATACGTATTATAAAGAGCCTTTTCGGCAAAATCGACATCAAAGTTGGCACGACGCAGCACAACGCCAAGTTTTTCGTAAGAAACTTCAGAAAAAACGAGCAAATGACGGAGATCTGAAAGAAATCCTTTGTAGAAGGCTGTTGATTCTTCCGTCTGATTCTGATCCAGTTCAGGCAAGGCATTTTCATTCAAAAATTTTTCGATCCGATCGATAGCCGGTTTTAACTTTTCCCTAGTTGACTCACATGTTTTCTGTACATTGGCTGCTGACATAAAGGTAGCTCCCCCTTAAATAAGTCCTTACATATAGGTCGGCCAACGGTGGTTTTCCCCTGACCTTTGAATTCTCAGCTATAATCCTACCATAAAAAGATGACGAGCGGTATCCCTTAATCATGCTTTCCGTTTCTACCATCAAACATGCCTATTATACGCAGTTAGACTCGAACTCGCCTGCATAAAAATATCCGCTTATCCTAACGATAGATACAACCAGTGACAATGATGAAGCACTGTTGATGATTGTCCAAAATGAACGAAGGAGGTTCCACCCCCATGTCCAGACCGAAATGGATTAACTGGGCCATAGCAGCTGGTGCGGGAGCACTCGCCCTGACTCTGCTGCTTCCAACATCCAATCGTCCCGAACCTAAGCCAAGCGCCCTTTCCGACTCTGCTCATGAAGAGCACACGAACAAACAGCGACTGAAAGTACAGGATGTCAAAGCAACAGATCTTCTGACCCGCATGGATGCCAAACAACACCTCAGTATCATGCTGGAGAAAACCTCCACCATGAATACTTCGCAGCTTAATCAATACATGAATGATCTCCAAAGTTCGCATAAACATATTAGATCCATTCATCTCATGGATACCAACGGTTCATTCAACAAGCCATTTGATCAGGCATCCAAGCAAGGTAGCAAGCTGGAGCAACAGAAGCTTGAACATGCTTTGAACCTCGCCAAAAAAGCGGTAAACAAACGTCAAAGCTTCGAATCCTCTTCTTTCCCCTTGGGAAAAGAGAAATATTTTGTGATGGGGCAACCTGCGAAAGATGGTAAAAGAGCTGTGATCGCCTTGTTCAGTCAGAACGTATTGAATGCTGTTGAACAACACCAGCGCAAAAATCTGCGCATGATCCCATATCCACGTGAAGGTAAGTTCAAAATTGAGTCCGTTCACCCGGATACCCTTAACGAAATCACGGTTAAAACAGGGCACGATAATGCCAATGCCAGTCATTTTTACGAAAATGAAATTGTTATCCGTTTTCGGCAAGATCCTGGTGACCGGGATATGCGTATCATTAAATCTGATCTAAGAGCGAAGTCTGCGCGTAAGCTGGGATACACGTATGTTTTCCGGTCAGAACACATGAATTACAAGCAATTGCATAGCTATTTCGAAAGCAAATGGAATCCACTCTATATGGAACCCCACTACATGTATTTAACCAATGATACTGTAACTGAACAAACAGATGTAACGATACCCAACGATATTTTGTTCTCCGATTATCAGTGGAACCTGCCTGCAATCGAAACGAATCGCGGCTGGAATATTACCAAGGGGAACAAGGATGTTATCGTTGCAGTGGTCGACACAGGGGTTGATTTGAATCACCCTGATCTGAAAGGCAAGCTCCTGAAGGGATATAATGTGGTCGATCCGGGAAGCCAGCCACTGGATGATGTGGGACATGGCACACACGTTGCCGGCATTATCGGCGCTATTGTTAACAATAATGAAGGCGTGGCAGGCATGAGCTGGTATAACAAGGTACTTCCCGTTAAAGTACTGGACAACTCGGGTTCAGGCACCACGTATGCCGTTGCTGAAGGTATCATTTGGGCAGCTGATCATGGAGCCAAAGTCATCAATATGAGTCTTGGCAATTATGCCGATGCCCAATTTCTTCATGACGCCATTAAATACGCTTTTGACCGGGATATCGTCTTGATTGCAGCTACAGGGAACGATAATACCGAGCGTCCAGGATACCCTGCTGCCTACCCGGAGGTATTTGCCGTGTCCGCTACAGACCCGGATATGAGCAAAGCTTCCTATTCCAATTACGGGGATTATGTGGATGTGATGGCCCCAGGGTCCAGTATCGCAAGTACGTATCCGGACAATCAGTATGCAGCTTTGTCTGGTACATCCATGGCTAGCCCGCATGTAGCAGCACTTGCAGGATTGATTCGTTCCTTGAACCCGGACTTAACCAACACGGAAGTGATGGATCTAATGCGCCAAAGTGTCATTGACCTCGGTGATCCGGGTCACGATAAGTATTTCGGTTATGGACAAATCGATGTCTATAAAGCACTGCAAGCCGCATCAGGCAACAGCGCTCCTTTGCAGTTTTGGCCCCAGCATGTCAGAAAACAAATGGATAATACGATGAAAAAGTATACGCAGTAAGCGTAATGACGCTACTCTGTAAAAAATACAAAAGCAGCTGCGCCCCGGGGCGTACGCTGCTCTTTGGTTTAAATCCAATTCCCCGGGGCACCCGCTGCGATTAGCGTTTGCGAGAAGTTGTGCGGGCCTTGCTTGATTTTTTCACGGATTTCTTCTTCGCATTGTGACTGGATACATAGCAAGGATCTTCTTCTTTGACAACAACTGGGTACATGTGGTGGTGAATTGGAACGCAGTGATGTTTTTTGATAACTTCAATCGGGTGAATTACAGGCACGATTTGTGGGATGTAGTAATCCTCAACAACCTGGATCGGGTCACAGACAATCGGGCAAAGCGGTGGACAGTAATGGTTCATTTCAAAACCAACTCCCTTTCTGGTGATACTATAACCTATTGCAGCAGGTCGAAAGTGGATTGGATGTATGTCCATAGTCCGAAAAATTATATGAGCGGTAGCCTGTCCGCCACTGCCCCGCCTTCCTGAGGTGTAACCTTGTCAATGACATCGCACAATACGCGCAATCCTTCACACAAAAGCTCAACGTTCGTCACGGTGAAGCAAATGCGCAGACTTGATGTATCCGTCTCACCCACATAACAGGCGGAACCCGGCAGGAATGACACCCCGGCGGCAAGTGACTGACGATGAAGTTCACGCATATCCAAGTTATCCTGTAGTTGAAGCCACAGATTGAGTCCCCCATCCGGCAAACGCCAGTGCATCCCCATAGGAGCATGCTCTTTCAGTACTTCAGCTGCTGCGCATAAGCGAGAATACAGTTCATCCCTCAAGCGGGATACATACACTCCGTACTGATTCTGAATAAAGGATTGCAATGCCTTCTGTGTAAGGAGCGGGCTCCCCAAATCCGCCGTAGACTTCGCAGCTACAAGTCGGGTCAATACACTTCCGTCTGCAATAGCGCAAGCTATACGGCAACCAGGAGATAACACCTTGCTGAAGCTTTTGATGTACACAACGTGGCCCGTCCCATCCATCGATTTAATGGAAGCCGGGGGAGGGGCACGGAAATAAAGATCTGCAAACGGGTCATCCTCCAGAATGAGGCAGTGGTAACTTTGCGCGAGATTCAAGAGCTGTGCTCGTCTTCTTGCACTCATCGTAATGCCTGTTGGGTTATGATAGGTCGGGATTGTATAGATCAACTTGGGAGGATATGTATCACATAACCGGGTTAACAGATCAATACGCATACCTTCGTCGTCCATCGGGACCGTAATGATCTTCGCACCTCTACTGGTAAACACATCAATGGCTCCGGTATAGCTTGGAGCCTCCATATACACTACATCCCCAGGTCCAACAAAAGTCCGTGCGACAAGATCAATTCCTTGTTGGGCTCCACTTGTAATCAGCATGCGTTCAGGTGTCACCTGTAGTCCACGCTCAGCAAAATGTTCCGCAAAGGTCTGTCTGAGTTCCCGATCTCCCTGAAAAGATCCATACGCCGCCATACGTTCTGCATGATCCGAGGAAAGGCGGTAGGCACTATCGATAATCTCGCGTGTAGGCAAGAGTTCAGGCTGGATCGCTGACATATGAAGTTCAACCCGTACTTGAGGTGACGTATCAAAATGTCTCCAGAGTTGTGCTCTTGGTAAATAATCCACCAGTGCCATCTGCCAATTCCAAGGCGTACTGGATTCACTATTACCATTCATCCGCTGCGTCCTTTCCATCTCCTCCGTCTGATCGGTGTGCAACACGCCTCTTACATAGCAACCTTTACCCTGGGAGCAAGTGATCAATTGAATTGCCTCGAGTTCAGCATAGGCTTTCGATACGGTGACCAGGCTTACACCCAGATCGGCGGTCATTTTACGAACAGAAGGAAGTCGGGTTCCGGGTTCAATGAGTCCTGATCTGATGCGATCGGCAATCGTTAGCGCTATCTGCACGTACAATTTGGTACTGCTTCCCCGCTTTAATTCAATATGCATACGTGCTCCCCCCAACTGTTATGATCTTCATTTTACTGTTATAGTGCAGTCCGTCTAAAATAGTTTATAATATCAGTATAACAGTGAATAACAGGAGATGAGAATAACATGAGTATCCCTTGGTCCAAAATGGCACAAAACACCCCGTCCTCTGTCGTTCGCGACATGCTCCAGGCCGCCCAGGCACCTGGAATGATTTCACTTGCCGGTGGATTACCAGCCCACACTTCATTCCCGCTGGAAGCCATCCGCGTTGCATATGAAAAAGTATTTATGAGCGGAGCAGCCGCTCTTCAATATGCGGAGACTGAAGGATACCGTCCTCTTCGCGCCAAAATTGCCGAGCGTCTTGAATCCAAGGGCATTCCCGCTTCACCAGACCACATGCTTCTCACTACGGGTTCACAACAATCCATTGACTTGGTTTGCCGCATCCTTCTCGACCCGGGTGACCGCGTACTGGTTGAATCACCAACCTATCTCGCTGCTCTGCAAGTCATCCATTCCTATCAGGCTGAATCTCACGGCGTAGCCTGCGATGATCATGGCATGTTGCCTGAATCTCTGGAGGAACAGCTCCAACTTCATCGTCCAAAGCTCGTCTATATCAACCCGACGTTCTCCAATCCTACGGGTAAAGTGTGGTCAAGAGAAAGAAGACAACAAGCTGTGGATCTGTGCCGCAAGTATGGTGTGCTCATTCTGGAGGATGATCCGTATGGCGAAATTCGATTCAATCCGGAACAATTGGATGTCCCTGCTCTCGCAGAACTGGATGCAGCCGCCTATGGTGCCCCTTCCAATGTTATCTACACCAGTACGTTCTCCAAAACGGTAGCACCAGGCCTTCGTACCGGCTGGATACTGGCTGCTCCTGATATTGTCAAAATGGCAGCACGGGCCAAACAGGGTGCCGACTTGCATTCCAGCAGCATCGACCAAAGAGCTCTTCATGCATTGCTTGAATCTTTCGATCTGGATGCACATATCCGCCATATTTCACAGGATTACGAGCAACGCATGAAAACACTGACCACACTCATGGCAGCCAAATCATGGGAAGGTATCTCGTGGAATTCACCTCAAGGTGGCATGTTCTTGTGGCTACAGCTGCCTGAAGGCATGCTGGCAAGTAATCTGTTCACTTACGGTATCCAAGAGAAAGTGTGCATTGTCCCAGGTGATTCCTTCTATGCGGGCATACCAGAGTTGAACCGTATGCGAATCAACTTTACCCATACAGATCCTGAGCTTCTTCCGGAAGCCGTGGAAAGAATGGATCGCGCCATCCAACGCTGGCATGCTTCCTTGACATCGGACAGTGTTGTTACACTGTAATGAACTGTCATAAACGTTTTGCTATCCACTAGCGTATGAAGGTTAATGACTTGATATGAGAAACAAAAATAAGGCGGCATGCCCGAGAATCTCGGGCATGCCGCCTTATTTTATAGAACCTGTTATCAACAGGAGTTATGTTTGTTCAGATGTTCATGGGTCCTTCTGATCAGTCAGGCCATCGGTGAATCTCAAGGATTGTCCTCGACTGATAGGTGGACTACACTGTAATGCTGTTGTTGCAGTTAGGAAAGCTTACCGTAAGCCGGGTTCTGTGCTCTTCGTGGTTCATGCGGGAACTACCCTCCCACCAGAAGCGACAATCATCTATCTAGGCCATACATTGCTGCACAGCTCAAGCGACCAACCTAGACACACCTCGGGCTAAGGCTGTCTCCTCCGAAGAGGTGACTGTGTCCCATTAGGTCTTGCTCCAGATGGGGTTTACCAGGAACGAAGTCACCAGCGTTCCTCGGGGTCTCTTACACCTCGGTTCCATCCTTGCCTGTGCCGGAAATCCGGCCATCGGCGGTCCATTTCTGTGGCACTATCCTTCAACTCGCGCTGACTGGACGTTATCCAGCATCCTGCCCTGTGGAGCCCGGACTTTCCTCTCGTGGCAACAAAGGCCACCAGCGATTGTCTGTCAAGCTTTCCGAACAACATTACATAGTATACAGGCATTTGGGTTCCCAGACAAGCTTAATATTACTGGGAATCCCACATCACCTGTCTTTTTAGATAAACTGGAATACTTCTGTATTCACCTCAGAAGCCGTAACTTGCGTATCATATCGTTTATCTTCCAAACGGGAACGAAGCCAATCGGCTGTCTTCGGTTTCATAATCTTCTCGGAATTATGTCCTGGATCAATGATGCACATGCCTGCCATTAACGCATCATGTGCCGTGTGATAATCGATATCTCCGGTCACAATAACATCCGCACCTTTGAAGCGGGCAGTGAGTGCATAACGACTACCAGAACCGCCCAGAACCGCTGCTTTTTTGATCTGTTTGTTCAGATCCCCTACAACACGAACATGAGGCACGTTGAATTGGGTCTTCACGACCTCCACCAGCTCACCTAATGTCTTAGGCTCCCTAAGGGGTCCCAAGCGTCCCAGACCGAGCGTACGGCCCTTTAAATCCATTGCATAGAGGTCATAGGCGACTTCTTCATACGGGTGAGCCTTAAGCATCGCCTGAACGACCTTACTGCGCAGACTTTGAGGCACGATTGTCTCAATCCGCATTTCTTCCACACGTTCCATCTGCCCTTGAGTACCAATGTACGGTTGTGTCCCTTCTCCGGGTACGAACGTTCCTGTACCTTCCATGTTGAAGCTGCACTTGTTGTATTGACCGATACTTCCTGCTCCGGCTTCTAGGATGGCTTGAAGCACCAGTTCATGATGCGTACGAGGTACGAATACCGCCAGCTTGTACAGATGATCTGTATGTACATCCTCCAGCGATTCCTTGCTCTCAATGCCAAGTGCTTCAGCCATCCAGTCATTCATGCCACCTTCGGCCACGTCAAGGTTCGTATGACTGATATAGACAGCAATATCATGCTTAATCAGCTTTTCATACAGTTTACCCATAGGCGTATCCGTGCTCAGTGACTTAACCGGTCGGTAAATGATGGCATGATGGGCGATAATCAGATTGGCACCGATACGAATTGCTTCATCCACCACTTCATCCGTCACATCCAAAGCAACGAGCACGTGACTGATTTCTTTTTGCAAACTGCCGAGCTGCAGACCGATGCGGTCATCCGGCACAGCCAGATGTTTAGGAGCGAGCTGCTCCATCAGTTGAATTACAGTTTGACCTTTGGCAAACATGCCAAAACCTCCTTCAAGTTTGCGATAAGACGTTCTACCTCAGCCGCCTTGTCCCGGGAAGAATCCTGATCCGATTTGGAGATGGAATTTACAACCCCTTGCAGTTTGACGATCTCACTTTCCCATTTGGCAAAAAATACATCCGTTGGACGATCCACCAAATACGGTCCCATCCGCAGAAGCAAATCTTCAGTCAATTCTGCCCCGCCTTGAAGCGGACGTGCACGATACACCTCAACATTTGCAATCGGGCTTACGGATTGCGGCATCGCCGTTATAATCTCATAGATCTTGCCATCTTCTTCGAGCAACTGTTCTGCTACAACCACCCAGTGATGCTCCAACAACCAGCGTCTGAGGATGTCCTCTCCCACATTCGGTTGCAAAATAAGTAACTGAACTCCTTCCAGTTTGGATATACCTCTGTCCAAAATAGAAGCAATCAAGGCACCACCCATACCTGCAATGGTGATGACATCCACTTCACCCGCAGAGATCACATCAAGCCCATCTCCACGACGCACCGTAATTTTTTCTTTCATGCCAGCGTCGCTGACTTGTTTGCATGCAGCATCATAAGGGCCAGGGTTGACTTCCCCAGCTACTGCGCTTGCGGCTTTCCCACTGCGGATCGCGGCTACTGGCAGCAACGCGTGGTCTGAACCGATATCAGCCATGCGGCTGCCCTCGGGAATTTGATCATGTATTCGCTGTAATCGATTCGAAAGTTTCATGAAGCACACCTACACCATTCATTTAATTTATTGATTTGCATTGAACAAGGAAAAGCGATAAAATAAAATCCAATCAAACATTTCAAGGATGAATTTCCAAAACCAAGAAATCAAGACGTTCAAATTAAAAATAAAGGAGACCCCGCCGCCGCTAAAGCGTCTTGCGGAAAGTCTCCCATAGTTTGATTATTCGAGGAAATCCTTGAGTCGTTTACTACGACTCGGGTGGCGCAATTTACGAAGAGCCTTGGCTTCAATCTGACGAATACGCTCACGCGTAACACCGAATACCTTGCCCACTTCCTCCAGCGTTCTCGTCCGTCCATCGTCCAGCCCAAAACGTAAACGAAGAACATTCTCTTCACGCTCAGTCAAAGTATCCAGTACATCTTCGAGCTGTTCTTTCAGCAACTCATACGCAGCAGCATCTGCTGGAGCAAGTGCTTCCTGATCCTCAATGAAGTCACCCAGATGGGAATCATCTTCCTCACCAATCGGTGTTTCAAGAGAAACCGGTTCCTGTGCAATCTTCGTAATTTCACGAACTTTCTCCACACTCAGATCCATCTCAGCAGCAATTTCTTCTGGAGTCGGTTCACGCCCAAGTTCCTGCAACAGCTGACGGGATACCCTGATCAGCTTATTAATCGTCTCCACCATGTGAACAGGAATACGAATTGTACGCGCCTGGTCAGCAATCGCACGAGTGATCGCCTGGCGAATCCACCATGTAGCATACGTACTGAACTTGTATCCTTTTTTGTGGTCAAACTTCTCAACCGCTTTGATCAGACCCATATTACCTTCCTGAATCAAATCAAGGAACAACATTCCACGTCCAACGTAACGCTTGGCGATACTGACTACGAGACGCAGGTTCGCTTCAGCCAGACGACGCTTGGCTTCTTCATCCCCGTTCTCAATCCGTTTGGCCAGTTGTACTTCATCATCTGCCGACAACAATGGCACACGACCAATTTCCTTGAGATACATACGGACAGGGTCATTGATTTTGATACCTGGCGGCAAGCTCAGATCATCATCAAAGTGGAATTCGTCCTCTCCCTCTCTGGTGTTGTTCTCGGAATCTTCACTAGGACGAAGTGTAACCTCTTCATCATTTTCATTCACTACATCGATACCCAGATCGCTCAGTTGCTCATAGAACTCATCCATTTGCTCTGCATCCTGCTCAAAAGGAGAGAGTTTCTCTATAATTTCCTTGTAATTCAGCGAAGCTCTTTTCTTACCTGATTCAATCAATTGATCTTTAACCTGATCCAGTGTCAATTCTGTTTCTAGTTCAGTATGCTGATCATTCGCCATAACTCGACTCCCTCCTCCCTAGAAACATCCAATAATCAGACATTCACTGTCTCTCTAGGGCAATCATTTCAATTGCAATCTGTGCCGCGCGTACAGAATCACCTGCCCGCTCTGCAGCAATCATTTCTTCTTTTTTCAAATCGTACTCTTTCTTACGCGGATACTTCAGCACTTCCCTGATGCAATCATCGAGCATTTGAATACTCCATTCACCTGGACCATCCATCATCGAGATTGAACTGACCGTTTTTTCCAGGCGATCGTCATGCAGTGAAGACATAAAACGGCTTGTATCCGACGGTTTGCCTTGCGCATAGTAGGCATATAGATAAGCAGCAATAGCTGCATGATCATCCAAGTTAAAAGCTTCACCAAGATGCTCGTTCACGTACTGGGCGGCCTCATCATCCTGCAACATCCAGGCGATCAGTTTGCGTTCAGCAGCGTGGTAAGCTGGCAACAGATTGGGTGTAGGCACCTGCCTATTTTGTTGCCTACCATTATTCCACCTTTTCGGGTTATTATCCCCAAACTGGAGGTTATTTTTCATTGCCTCCCGTTCTTCATTACACTCCTGCTTCAATGTTTCGAAGGATACGTCCACTTCTGCAGCCAGTTCTCGAAGATACACTTCCCGCTCTGTTGGAGAAGGTAAGGGGGCAATCAATTTTACCGCTTCTTTTGAATAGGCGATTTGTCCGCCACCCTCTAGCAGTATATGGCTTTTTTTTAGGTTTATAAGTTTAAATTTTGTAGTGGTCACAGCACCGTCCACAATCTGGTTTCGGAACCGTTCCCCACCATGCTTCCGGATAAAATCATCCGGGTCAAGTCCCTCAGGAATGAGAGCCACTTTGACCTGCAATCCGGCTTCCTCAAGAATCGGGAAGTTTTTGAGTGCAGCAGCCTGTCCTGCTCGGTCACCGTCATAACATATGATGATCTCGTCGCACATGCCTTTGAGCATCAGTGCCTGATTCTCAGTTAGCGCAGTACCCATTGCCGCAACACCATTCTGGATATCCTGATCCCATGCGGAGATGACATCACCATATCCCTCGAACAAAATGGCTTGCCTTTGTTTGCGAATTGCATTTTTGGCATGATGCAGATTATAGAGAACACGGCTTTTGTTAAATAACCGGGTTTCCGGTGAATTTAGATACTTCGGTTGCCCATCTCCCAATATGCGCCCTGCAAATGCAATTGGCTTACCGCTCCTGCCGTTAATCGGAAACATAATCCGGTCGCGGAATCGATCCACATATCCTTGACCTTCATTTCGCGGTGATAGAAGACCACCCTTTTCCATCTCTTCAAGCGGATAGTTACGTTTTTCGAGAAATTGTACCAGTGTATCCCAACGATTTGGTGCAAAACCAATCTGGAACTGGTCAATCAACTTGTCGCCAAAACCTCTTGAGCGTAAATACTCCATGGCTGACTTGCCGTGTTCTGTATTTTTTAACAAAAAATGATACAGCTTTGCGGTAAGCTCATAGGCCTCCAACAGACGTTCCGTCTCCGGATTCACATGAGCAGATTCACGCCCTTGCCAGTCCCCCATTGAGATATGGCTTTCTTCCGCCATCGTCTTGACAGCCTCGGGAAAGGATAACCCTTCGATTTCCATCCTGAATTTGATGGCATTTCCGCCCGTGCCGCAACCGTAGCAGTAGAAAATTTGTTTCTCAGGTGTAACGGTGAACGAAGGGGTCTTCTCGGAATGAAAAGGACAGAGGCCTTTCATATACTTCCCCTGCTTGGTCAGATGCACAAATCGGCTCACCGTATCGACGATATCATTCTGCTGTAACACCGATTCAATAATACTTTCGGGTATACCGCCTTGTCCGGTACTCATCTCTGGCCACCTTCATCTCTTCAACACGTCGTAAATATAATTCGATAAACTTACACATTCTCCTGCAAATCTTTTAAAAGTTTTGTCAGTTTATGTTGAAAAATTTCTCGATCCTGCTCTGTGAAAGGCTTTGGGCCTTTCCCGTAATGGCCTCTTTTTCGTGCTTTGGCCGCAGTATGACGAGAATCCAACATGAAATCAATGTCCCGATCGTTAAACTCACGACCACGAAAGGATAAAACATAACAACGTTTGCCGAGCGCAAGTGCCGCAAGTCCATAGTCCTGAGTAATAACCACATCGTATGGCTTAATATGATTAGCAATATAGAGGTCTGCGCTCTGATCACTTCGATCCACTTGCACAGTACGCACCCCTTCTCCTCCTTGAAGCAAATGATCAAATGAAGAGACCAACAGTACAGGGATGTTGAAAAGGCGAGCGGTTTGCGCAATCTCGGTTTTGACCGGACAAGCATCACCATCCACAACAATGTGGCGTATATTTAACTCACTCAAACCCAGACCACCCGGTTTCATAAAATAGCTGCATATTGTAATATACGACCCCGGCCAGGCAAAATCCTTCTGCCGGAACAAGGGAAATCAAAGGCTAAAATACGGAGCGGTTGTAAAAAATACATTTCACAACCCGTTCCGTATATTTATACCCTCATATATCCTTCTTTAATACTGAATTTTAGCTTTGCTCCAAGTCTGTGGAAAAGGACTCATGAAATACGCCCAATTACCAAACCAACTTGGAAAAATCAGCAAATCCTTTCAAGTCACGATCAATAGCCGCGAGCAAGGCAAGTCGATTCGCACGGACAGCCTCATCTTCAGCCATAACCATGACCGAATCGAAGAATGAGGTAATACCATCCTTCCAAGCTGATGCAATAGCCAGTGCTTCAGCAGCATCATGCTGAGTCAACGCCTGACGATATTCTGCATTCGTTTTGCTCCATGACTCATGTAACTGACGCTCTCCATCTTCTGTGAACAGTTCTGGATGTACGGAAGCATTGGATGCTTTGGCAGCCAAATTACCCACACGGTTGAACGATTCAACCGTTGTTTTGAATGCGTCACCTGTCAGAACAGCCGCCATCAATGCTTCACCTTTTGGAACCACAGCGCTGATATCATCGAATCCGGAAGAAATTACGGCATCCACTACGTCATAACGGACGGTTTCGGACAATAATTTTTTCACGCGAAGACCGAAGAAGTCTTGCAGATCTTTACGAACCTCTTCATCTGCACGTTTCAACAGGTTCATCTGGGCATGCACTTGAAGCGCCACTCCGAACACGTCTGACAATGTCAGCGGAAGCTTGTGATCCAGTAGAATCTGTACAATACCTGCAGCCTGACGGCGCAGCGCATATGGATCCTGAGAACCTGTTGGAATAATGTTGATGGAGAAACAACCCACGATTGTGTCCATTTTATCCGCAGCACTCACAATGGCACCGACAAGCGAAGCGGGGGATTGATCTCCGGCGAAACGTGGCTGATAGTGTTCAAATACGGCTTTGGCCACCTCTTCTTTTTCGCCAGCTTTACGAGCGTAATCCTCACCCATCACACCTTGCAGTTCCGGGAATTCACCCACCATCAGTGTCACCAGATCGAACTTGCAAATATCTGCTGAGCGGCTAACGGATTCTGCAACATCACCGGATACTTGCAGTTTGGCAGCAATTCCATCGGCAATCTTGCGAATACGGCGTACTTTATCTCCAACCGTACCCAGCTCTTCCTGGAAGACGATACTTTCCAGCTTCGATAATGCATCCTTAATCTGTAGCTTCTGGTCTTCCTCATAGAAGAACTTGGCATCAGACAAACGCGCACGCAGTACTTTTTCATTCCCTTTAGCAATGACATCAAGTGAGTCACTTCCACCGTTACGCACCGTCACGAAGAATGGCAACAATTGTCCCTCGCTGTCCAATACAGGGAAATAACGCTGATGCTCACGCATGGAAGTAATCAATACTTCTTGTGGAATATTCAAAAATGATGAGTCGAATGTTCCGAACAACACCGTAGGTGTCTCCACCAGGAACAGGACTTCCTCCAGCAGGTCTTCCTTGATGGCAATATCCCATTTTTTCTCAGCAGCCAGTGCTTGAATCTGGGATACAATCATCTGTTCACGTTCCTGAATATCTACAATGACATGTTCGGAACGCAGGACTTCTACGTAAACGGCAGGCTTCGAAATTACCACATCATCGCCAAGGAAGCGATGCCCGCGTGTGACATTGTCAGACTTCACTCCGGCCACTTCAAGCTCGATGACTTCACTGCCAAGCAAAGCTACAATCCAGCGGATTGGACGTACGAACTTGAAATCATAGGAAGCCCAGCGCATAAATTTCGGGAACGTCATGGCATGCAATACGGAAAGCAGTCCTTCCCCAATCACAGAAGCCGTTTCCACACCTTTACTGCTCTTCGTTGCATAGATATATTCGACACCGTTCAATTCCTTGAACGTGAACTGGTCCGGTTCAACACCTTGACTCCGGGCGAATCCAAGTGCAGCTTTGCTCCAATTGCCACTGTCGTCCAATGCAATTTTGCGTGAAGGACCTTTCACTTCTTCCTCGATATCTTCCTGCTTCTCAGCCACATTCTGAATCAAAACAGCCAGTCGGCGAGGTGTAGCATACGCATTCACTTCACCATAAGCAATGCGGGATGCTTCAAGCCATTTCACGACACGCTCTTGCAGCTGTGCGATTGCTGCACGCATGAAGCGTGCAGGTACTTCTTCCAGCCCGATTTCAAACAACAGATCCTTAGACATGCTCGGCTCCCCCTTTCTTGATTAGCGGGAAGCCTAGCTTCTCACGCTCTTCCATATATGTTGCAGCGACTTGACGAGCCAGATTCCGGACACGTGTGATGTAACCCGTACGTTCCGTTACACTGATGGCCCCACGTGCATCCAACAGGTTGAACGTATGGGAACATTTGAGCACATAGTCATATGCCGGGAATACCAGATGCTGCGCCATGGCTTTGTTTGCTTCTTCTTCGTGCATGTTGAAGAGAGTGAACAACATTTTGACATCGGATACTTCAAATGTATATTTAGAATGTTCGAATTCTGGCTGACGGAACACATCACCATAAGTAATACCTTCCACCCATTCCAAATCAAACACATTCTCTTTTTCCTGAATGTAAGAAGCCAAACGCTCCATACCATACGTAATTTCAACGGCTACCGGATTCGTCTCGATTCCACCAACCTGCTGGAAATACGTGAATTGCGTAATCTCCATTCCGTCCAACCATACTTCCCAACCAAGACCTGCACAACCAAGTGAAGGATTCTCCCAGTTATCTTCAACAAACCGAATATCATGTTTGAGCGGATCAATGCCCAGACGCTTCAGACTTTCCAGGTAAATTTCCTGGATATTGTCCGGAGAAGGCTTGATGATTACCTGAAACTGATGATGCTGATACAGCCGGTTAGGGTTCTCGCCATAACGTCCGTCCGAAGGACGACGGGAAGGCTCCACATAGGCCACTTTCCAAGGTTCGGGTCCAAGCGAACGCAAAAAGGTCATCGGGTTCATCGTACCTGCCCCTTTTTCCGTATCGTATGGCTGGACAATAATACAGTTATGCTCGGCCCAGAATTGTTGCAGCGTTAGAATCATCTGCTGAAAATTCATAATCATGCTCCTTTTCAATGGTTTGTTAGTAGGCTTAGAACGGCGAAAACAACAATAAATAGCCCCCGTCCTACGCCTGTTGTACAGACGTAGGGACGAGAGCTATTCCCGCGGTTCCACCCTACTTGGCTTGGATCAAACAGGATAATCCTGTTATTCAAGCCCACTTTTCCGTGTCCATTCATGCTCCCGAGTGCCGTTTCAAAAACCGATTCAGTCAGGCTTCCACCATCCCCAACTCGCTCATTCATGATGCGCAAGTGTCCTACAACGACTTGTCCCCACAAATGCAATAAATCCAGTCTTTTACTTTCTCGTTCAATGCATGTCTCATAAAGAGAAATTATATTTCATAATATATAAAATCTAGTATGAAGTCAAGATATAGTTTCACTTCCACATAAACGCCTCAAATCCCGTACTTCTCCATCTGATCGAGGAAAGAACGGGATTTAAGATTCAGGCCAAGCTGATGATCCATAAAGGCACGCATCAGCTTTTTGATCTCATTACGGGTAGACTCACTCACTGATATATTCCCCAAGCGCTGCAGATCCAACCGAGCGAACAAGCGCAACAACTTCAGAGCCTTTGGACTGACTGACATCGCCGGAGGATCGAAATGTTTGCATGCACGACACAGGACGCCGCCAAGTCTGGGACTTATAAACAACTGCTCATCAGGTCGCTCCTGGTTACAGGAGATACACTCATCGAACTGCGGACCATAACCGGATGCCTGTAATATTTTCATTTCGTACAGACTTGTAATGACAACCGGATCTTTCTCTTCCTTCAACGCCTGCAGACACGCCTTTAACTGTTTGAACCAAAATGTACCTGTCTCTTCATCCTGAAGCACGCGATCCAATAGTTCACACGCATACGAGGCATAAGAGGCCTTGACCAGATCTTCACGCAACTCATGATAGGATTCAACAATCTCTCCAGCATTCAGTGTGCCTAGACCCGTATTGCGGAAATATACATATTGACCATACGTAAACGGCTGCACCAGTGCAGCATGTCGGCTCTTGGGTTTTTTGGCACCGCGGACGAGTACGCCTACTTTCCCGCCGCTTTCGGTGCAAAGCGTAATAATTTTGTTCCCTTCGCCGTAGTCCATGCTGCGGATGACAATCCCTTCCACCCTGTATAGCATGCCTCGTCACCTAACCATTCCCGAATTAGCCAGTTATCCTTCGGCTTCTTCATCTTCAATCACTTCCCTTGCAGGTTCCGACTCCTGTCCTAACGAGTTACACGCCTCGGTATATAACAAATAGGACTCCACATCCCCCGTCATCGCAAAAACCTTCCACGAAAAATCTCGCATCGGAATTTCATCCTCTCTTCGGAAATGACGTCTGCATCTACCAAATAGGATGGAGTCTTGCAAGGTAAACTATGTGTTGCAATTACTGGATATAACTCAAATCATTAATCGCGGCCAAAGCCAAGATCACGCAGAACCCGATCCTGATTTCTCCAGTCCTTTTTCACTTTGACCCATAGGTCCATGAAAATTTTGGAACCAAGCAAGTTCTGAATGTCATGTCGAGCTCGTTTACCCACTTCTTTCAGAAGAGCACCCTGCTTCCCAATAATGATCCCTTTTTGCGAATCCCGTTCCACAAATATGACGGCTGAGATATAAACGACACCGTTATCCTGTACTTTCATATCTTCAATCGTTACAGCAATGGAGTGAGGTACTTCTTCACGAGTCATCTGTAGAATCTTTTCACGAATCAACTCTGCACATACAAACTGTTCCGGATGGTCAGTGACCTGGTCATCAGGATAGTACTGTGGACCTTCAGGCAAATACTTCCCAAGCTGTTCGAGCAAGGTGCTTACATTGCTACCCAGCTTGGCAGATACAGGCACGATTTCAGCGAAATCATGCAGTTTGCGATACTCCTCCATAAGGGGCAGCAACGCTTCCGGCTCAATTTTGTCAATTTTATTCATGACGAGAATGACAGGAGTACGGATATTTTTCAACTGTTCCGCAATATAACGATCACCGCCACCCATTCCTTCCGAAGCGTCAATCAAGAACAGTGCTGCTTCCACTTCTCCGAGCGTGTTCAGAGCAGTCTGGTTCATGTAATCGCCAAGTTTGGATTGACGTTTGTGAATACCCGGTGTATCCAGGAAAACGATTTGCTGATGTTCTGATGTATACACACCATGAATCTTATTACGAGTTGTTTGCGGCTTGTCCGACATAATCGCAATTTTCTGTCCGATAACCTGGTTCATCAGTGTGGATTTACCTACGTTTGGACGTCCAATAATGGCTACAAAACCGGATTTAAATGCTTGTTTTTTCATATGTTCCTCCTCAGGCGCCTAGGCCTGGAATATTGGTTTATTTTTTGGCAGAATTCAGATCAGTAGGCCCAAAAGCCCAAGGTAACAGTTCGGCAACAGTCGTCTCTTGCAGATCACCTTTCATGTTCCCCAAGATGACTTTCATATCCGGTTCACACAGCTCGTACATGACCTGACGACATACACCACAAGGAGCAATCGGACCATCCGTGTCTCCTACAATGGCAATCGCTTTGAAGCTGCGAGGCTTCTGTCCACCTGCAATGGCACTGAACATCGCTGTACGTTCAGCACAGTTACCTGGGGAATAAGCAGCATTCTCAATATTACAACCATGATGCACATGTCCTTCACTGTCAAGCAAAGCCGCACCTACACCAAAATGGGAATAAGGCGTATACGCCTTCGTACGTGCCTTAATTGCTTCCTGCATTAACAAACCGTTATCCATCATTATTCTCTCCCTTAGGGTGCAATATAAAATCAAACTTGTGCATTTACACTGGGCACTCCGCTGTCAGAACAACCTTCCGAGCGCTGTTATCCCCAGATTTTTTTGATCCCTTTTAATAAGGGGAAATCCGGAGATAAAGGCGCACACTCCGTTTCTTCAGGTTTCTTCTGACCTCTCCGTTATCGTGTTTGCATCAAGTAAATTTATATTAGTGTGTAGTATTAAAATCAAAACAAAGTTAAAACAAAATCAGTACAAACCTAGCCAGTTCATCACCGGCTTCATGAAGACGATACAACCGATGATGACGGCGAATACCGCAGCCAGCAGAACTGCCCCGGCCGCGGTATCCTTCGCCGCTTTTGCCAGCGGATGGATATGGGGATGTGCCAAATCAACTGCAGCCTCTACAGCCGTGTTCATCAATTCAGTCACCAGGACCAAAAAGACAGCGGTCAGCACAAACATCCAATCCGTTCTTGAGATTCTGAAAAAAAAGCCGGCTATACACATCAAAACAGCCACTCCCGTGTGAACTCTCACATTACGCTGAGTCCGCAACCCATATGCGATTCCTTCCGCAGCATTGCGGAATACCAGACCCCAGGAGCGCCTTTTCATTATCGTGTCAACCCGGCCTGGGCCAATACAGCTTCTTGTTTGCCCATCATTTCAGCCTCACTGGCTTCATCCTGATGGTCGTATCCGAGCAGGTGCAAGAAGCCATGGACAAACAGAAAACCAAGCTCACGTTCAAATGAGTGTCCATACTCCTCACTTTGCAGGATGGTCCGTGGTACGGAAATGATGATGTCTCCAAGAACATCCGGCATTTCTTCCATTTCTTCATCTTCGTCCAGCTCATAGATAATATCAAGCTCTTCATCCACCGTCTCGTTCATCGCAAAAGACAATACATCCGTAGGACGGTCAATACCGCGATAATCACGGTTCAACTCATGGATCTGCTCATCGTTCACAAAAGTCAGAGCCACTTCCCCGTCTGCAACACCTTCCGCTTCTCCGGCAAGATTCAGCAACTGTTCCAGCATTGCAATCATTGGTTCTGTAATTTCTTTGTCCTGTTGTTCATTATTCCATGCCAGATTAAGACTCATTCCTTCATAACTCCTGTCTGCTCATATTATTGAACTAGCCTGCTTCGGGCGAAGTCGGCTTCGGTTTCTTAATCTCCTCCGGATATTCTATCCTGGAGTGGAAGATACCCATCACCGTTTCCTTCAATGTTCTGGCGACGATATCCAGTTCACGCATCGTGAGATCACAATCGTTGAACTGATGATCGTCCAATCGCCCTTTAATAATTTTCTCAATCATCGACTCCACTTGCTCCACTGTAGGTTTGCGCAAAGATCTCACAGCAGCCTCCACACTATCGGCAATGCCAACAATAGCAGATTCCTTGGACTGAGCCTTCGGCCCAGGGTAACGGAAATCCTCTTCCGTGAAATCAGGTTCAACTCCTGCTTCTTCTGCTTGGCGCAGTGCTTTGTGATAGAAATAGTGGAGAAATGTTGTGCCGTGATGCTGTTCCGCAATATCCCGAATAGGTTTGGGCAGTTTGTAGTCCTTCTGCATTTCCACACCATCACGCGCATGGGCAATGATAATGGATTTGCTCAGTTTCGGATCGATCGAATCATGTGGATTCTCCATATTATTCTGATTTTCAATAAAATAGATGGGTCGCTTGGTCTTGCCAATATCATGATAATACGATCCCACTCGGCAGAGCAATCCGTTAGCTCCAATGGCCTCTGCTGCAGCTTCGGACAGATTACCTACCATAACGCTATGATGATAGGTACCCGGTGTCTCCGTCAGCAACTTGCGAAGAAGCGGATGGTTCGGATTGGACAGTTCCACCAGTTTGAGCGCTGACAAGATACCAAATGAAGTTTCGAAAAATGGCATCAGCCCAATCACCAAGATCGCAGTCAGCACGCCACCCGCAAATGCAAACCCAACGCCATACAGTGTCGTGGTTCGGTTCCAATCGCCCGAGTCAATCAAGGCCAGGGTGAAGACGGCTATGGATCCGAACAGACAGACCATAATGGCCCCTTTCAGGATCGTTGATCGCTGGCTAGCCTTATGAGTTGCGAAGATCGCAACAAACGAAACTAATACAGCGAAGAAGCCCAGTTCAAAGTCAAAAAGCTGACCCTGATGCGTGTTCAAAATAATGCTGGACAACATACCGATCAAAATCGAACATACAAAGGCAAGCGAGGTATCCAGGAGAAGCGCAATTAACATCGCCCCTACCGCAACAGGCGCAAGGAAACCTACATAAGACCTCTCATTGGTCTGGATAATCGCCGTTACATGCATAACCACAATCGTAATAATAAAAATGAGAACAAGCATCAACAGCTGCGCATTATTATATTTAAAGTGCGTTCCGCTGCCTTGCTGAATATACATCAGAATTGCTGCCGACAACAGGCAGGAAAACATAAGAAGTCCAAGCTGCGGCCAGTAGTTCACTTCATTTTTCAGCAAGTCATTCTCATCCAGGAGCGTATACATTTCCGGGGTGATCATTTCACCCTTGGCAACTAATGTGTCCCCTTGCTTGATAAAGACCGTTTGCGTGTTCTCACGCGCCTGAACTTTCGCTTCCTTGGTTCCCTCTTCGTCATAGAAACGGTTAGCGGTCACTACGAGGCGAGCAAGTTCTTGCACCACCTCACGTTGCGTACGCTTACTGAGCGAGCTGACACTCACCATCTCGGCTACTTTCGCACGTGCAGTGGTTGCATCGTTGATCTGATCTGTCATTAACCGGGCAACAATATCCCTCGCAACTGGTTTCATCTCTTGGATATCATCCGATGTCAGACGCGAGATTTTGATGTAGGTTTCTTCGGGAATACGGTAGCTTTGCTCCTGTACCACGTTTCTGATCTCTTCCAACAGAGTCTCGGAGTATGTACCGGCTTTCCGATTGTTATTGATATAATTGGTCACAAAATCCTTCTGACGCTGCGGGATTTCATCCCGATAAATATCAATCTTGTCCTGACTTGAAATCTGATCATCCTGGTTCAATCGATCTACACGATCAAGCAGGGTCGTCATCAAATTTTCGTTTCGCATCTGCACAATCTGAAATATCGGCTGTACCCGTTCAGCAGCTTCTTCCTGTGCTTTGAGTGTGGCCTTGTTATTTGGAATCTGCATGGGCGCAGCTATGTCCACTTCACTCCGTGTACCTTCCTGAATATCATACCGCTCGGGGAGCAACTTGGAAGCCAGACTCACGTAGAAAAGAATCACCAGAAACAAAAACAGAAGATAGCGTGCCCACACGCTATACTTCCATCCTGTAGCCTTATTCTGAAAAGATTTGCCTTTTGACGGTTCCTTCGAGGTCACTTTAGACAATCCCTTTCTATGCTTGATTTTCTGCGGCGTGGTTGTAAGCTACGATAATTTTCTGGACGAGGGAATGCCGCACAACATCTTGCTCGGCAAAATAGACAAATCCAATCTCTTTAACTTCGTTCAAGATCGTATTCGCTTCCACAAGCCCGGATTTCTTACCACGCGGTAAATCAATCTGTGTCACATCTCCGGTAATGACCATTTTGGAGCCAAAACCAAGACGGGTCAGGAACATCTTCATCTGTTCCGGTGTTGTGTTCTGTGCTTCATCAAGAATGATGAAGGAGTCGTCCAGCGTACGCCCCCGCATATAGGCGAGTGGTGCGATTTCGATTAACCCTCGCTCCAGTGCCTTCGCGGTCTGTTCCTGTCCCATAACGTCATACAGGGCATCGTACAATGGTCTCAAATACGGGTCTACCTTTTCCTGAAGATCACCTGGCAAAAAACCAAGACTCTCTCCTGCTTCAACAGCAGGCCGTGTGAGCACAATACGTTTGACGCTGCCTTCCTTGATTGCTGCAACAGCCAGTACAACAGCAAGGTAGGTTTTACCCGTACCGGCAGGACCAATACCAAATACAATATCACGTTTTTTAATTGTAGTTACATAGTGCTTCTGTCCAATGGTTTTAACACGGATTGGTTTACCTCGGTATGTCGTGGTAATCTCGCCCTTGAACAGATCCAATAGCTGATCTGCCCGCATATCCTTGGCAAGTTCAATCGCATATTTCACATCTCTTTCGGTTAACACATATCCATTGCGTATCAACTGCAGTAACACATCAAATAATTGTTCAAGCGATTCCACATGCTGTGCATTGCCGAAAATCACAATCTCCGCTTCACGGGATGCAATCTGGGCGGGAATCTCGGATTCAATCAGTTTAAGAAAAGTATCTTGGGGTCCAAAAAGAGATTGGCCCTCTCCCGCACTCTGGAGGGAGATTTGTATGCTGCGTGTTGGCTCTGACAAATATCCTCATTCTCCTTGACTATGGAATAGCGGAAGTTCTTCCGCAATGCTTTCTTCTACTTCAAATAAGACTTTCATATAAACTTTACCATTCTCTTTCTTCTCATGCAAAATTTTTTCACTTATAATTTTCGTTCCTTTGCCGTTTTTAGCAATAATATCGTTTCTTGCTCCTTCCAATCCTTTCGTTCTGGCCCACTCTATGGTCTGTTGTTCCTCATGTTCACGGGTCTCCAGATCCTTCTCTGTCAACCAGCCCATGGGTAGTGTAAAGGATCTCCAGGTTAGTGGTTTATGATTACTCTCGGTATCAAAGGAACTGAACGGTGTACTTCCGTATCCCCACAATTGGATCGCCCATTTCCCCAGCACCATGTAAAACCGTTCTTTGCTCTCACCGGTCATCGTATTATGTTTTTGCACAAGAGGAACCTGTACCTGATACTCACGCCATACCAGTCCACGCACTTCGCCTTTGGCAACAATAGTCTTGGTGTTCTCTTCGTCTCCAAGAATGCCCGAGATCAGTACCTGGCCCTTTTTGACACGCATGTCCTTCTGAACGACAGGACGCCCCTGCTCCGCATAGATTTGAGTGACAACAGCATCTGATTTGCTGATCAAATGTCTCGGATTCAGTAACGGTTCGCGCTTCGGTTGTGCGGACTCCACGACTTGAATGGTAATGGTTGTCCCTTCTTTGCTTACTCCAATCCAGGTTACATCCGGCAGAGCGAGTGCAAGCTGCCTGGAGAGCTTGTCTTGGCTTTGCAAGCGGAACCCCCACTGGAAAGGGTATACCCCCTCTTTCTTCGCTGCTGCGAGCACTTCGTCCGTGGGAATGGTAACGTTCCCCTTGACCTCCACATTCCATACCATAGACGACAACGCAAACAAAGCTGCCACAAAAAACAGCATTCCACCGAGAAAGAACTTCCTTCGCAATAGTCGGGCCGCAAAAAAAGGAAAACCGCTACGGTGGGTTACTTTCACTCTGCAGCCTGTCCGTTTCAACACAGGACGCAGCCTGAAAAAATGCGGCAGCAGAATATTCATCTCTGCTACGCGTCCATCGTGAGCACGCAGGTTCCACACTTCCAGTCCCTGCTCTGCCACCGTGTTGATTAATGCTTCAATGTCTCCCCCAGTGACCGTGATTCGGACTGCTCCCCGCAGTTTGTACAGACTGGGCTGCTTCATCCGTTCCCCTCCACTCCATTCATATGAATATCCAGAATCGTTCCTTCAACAGCTACTTCATCCGGCAAAATGTTGCGTATCACCAAGGCAGTTCCTCTGATCTCCAACTGGCCTTGGGAAAGAGCCAGCACGATGCGATCCGGCGTGAAATGGATGACACCGCGATGATTCTCTATATACAGTTGCTTGCTGCCGATTAGGGTTAACCGTGGCATATCATAAAGCACATCCTGCGGCAGATCCAGCACTTCACTGGTCCATCTGCGCAGCTTGCGGCTGATCCGGGTCATTCGAAGGTCTTCCCCCTTCCTCTACAGTTCAACTTATGCGCAGATTCAAGAATTTATGAAAATTCCGGGGCGTGTTAGGGACGAATGTTGAGAAAAAAGTAAAGAACACAAAAAAAGCCGTCTCCGGCGGCTTTCTGCTCACCAGAGACGGCTCTATTTCTGTTCATTATGAAACTTGGTTACAGTTTCCCTCTTGTACCAAACGGCTGTTTGGAACGGGGAGGACCCAGTACTTCTGCCCACAACACACCTGTACGAATATCGGCAGAGCGAAGGGGAGACACACCCGATTCCTCCGTGCTGGGTATATCCCAACTGGAATCAGACACAACAGGTTTATTTGCAGAAGAGAAGCGATTTAATCTCTCTTGAATCAAACGCTCCTGTCGTTCCACTTCTTTCATCTGTTGCTCAAGCGAGCTTTCCATTCCTCTTGAGGAATTCTCACTTCTATGGTTACTGGCTGTGCCAGAAGAAGCAGCAGGCTCCGAATATGGCTGATCATACTGATTCTCATATTGTTCGTCTTCGTACCGATCGTCATACTGTTCATCATAACGGGGATCAGTATGTCCGGAAGACTGTTGCGTAGATGAGTTGTCTCTTGAGCGTTCATCTCGGTCTGAATCACCACTGCCTCCAAACGTAGGCATCCCGTTGCCAGGACGCTTTTTGTTCGGATCAGCCGATTTGGCCGCTTTCCCCAAAAAGGAGAAGAGCATAAAGCCGATAACGGCTACAATATACAGATTATCAAAAATCCATTCAAATAGGCCCATATGCACTCACCGCCTATCTTCCGTTTTTGGAATCACCCTGATCGTTGGAACTCGAACCTTCAACAGGTTTTCCCAGTGTATTACGCATTTGAGTATCCGCTTCAATATTTTTCAGGTTCATGTAATCCATGACACCAATCTTACCACTACGTAAAGCCTCAGCCATTGCAAGTGGTACTGCGGATTCAGACTCAACAACGCGCGCTCTCATCTCAACAACGCGTGCTTTCATCTCTTGCTCTTGTGCTACAGCCATCGCACGACGTTCTTCCGCTTTGGCTTGAGCGATTCGCTTGTCAGCTTCTGCCTGCTCAGTTTGCAAGAAAGCACCAATATTTTTACCGATATCCACGTCCGCAATATCAATGGACAGGATCTCAAAGGCAGTTCCAGAATCCAGCCCTTTGGACAAAACTGTACGAGAGATCAGATCCGGATTTTCCAACACCACTTTATGCGTTTCTGCCGAACCGTTGGTACTTACGATCCCTTCACCGACACGGGCAATGATTGTCTCTTCACCAGCACCACCGACGAGTCGATCGATATTCGCACGAACTGTAATTCTTGCTCGAACATTGACTTCGATACCATCTTTTGCCACCGCAGATACAACAGGCGTTTCGATAACACGCGGGTTAACACTCATTTGAACCGCCTGCAATACGTCACGACCAGCAAGGTCAATCGCAGCAGCACGTTCAAATTCGAGTGGAATGTTTGCACGCTGGGCAGCGATCAGAGCGTTAACCACACGGTCAACGTTACCACCAGCCAGGAAGTGACTTTCCAGTTGATTCATCGACAATTGAATACCTGCTTTAGTGGCTTTGATCATCGGATTTACGATTCGGCTAGGTGTTACACGTCTGAGTCTCATCGCGACCAGGGTAATAATACTAACACGCACACCGGATGCAATTGCCGAGATCCAGAGCATTACCGGGAAAAAGCTGAAGAATACGCTCAATACGATAATGGCAACTACCGCAATGAGCAAAACCGTAATCATGGTTGGTTCCATTGTTTAATTTCCTCCATTTGCAATTTGAATTTGATAAACACATCAGAAAAGACATTACTGAGTCAGCTGCTAAATGGATGAATAAATGCACCACCTCTCTGGCAGCTTCAGCTAGGTGGTTATGTATGTTACCAAAGCGTTATTCCACTTCGGCAACAGAGCGGGCTACACCGGTAAAGCTTGCTGAACCACAATCCGGGTACCTTCCGCTTTTATCACAATAATCGGCGTGTCAATCGGAATGAAATCCCCATCTGTCACAACATCAATTCGTTCCCCTTCAAACATCGCTGTTCCAGAAGGTCGAAGCGGTGTCAGACTGATGCCTTGCAGTCCAATCAACTCTTTACGTTCGGTAGCGGAGGAGTATCCACGTTCCGCAGACAAACTGTCACTCAGTATAAATCGATTCCATATCCCTCGATCTTTAAACAGTACTGCGATAATCGCAATGACTACCAATGCTGCTCCGAAAGCGATACCCAAAGAAACGAATGCATCACTCGTATCATAAGCAGCCCTCACAACACCGGCAACTAGCGCAATTGATCCCAGAATACCCAAAATACCCATGCTTGGTATGAACATCTCCAGAATCATCAGGATGAGTCCGACAGTGAACAATACCCACGTCTCTGCTCCTGCAAAACCGGCAACGTAATTTCCTGAGAAATACAGGACAAAACACACAATACCGACAATACCAGGAACCCCGAACCCAGGAACGATCAGTTCAATGGCTACACCCGCGATTCCGAGGAACAACAATACGGTCATGACAACAGGATTGGTAAGAAAAGATGAGATATTCTCTGCTGTCGTCCGTTCTACCTTGAATACATCATCCTGACTGTAACCGAGCCAGGTTGCCGCTTCTTCCGGTGTGTTGCTGATGTGGTCGGCATAACCGACTTTCAGCGCTTCTTCAGCCGAGAGAGCAATAATTTCACCTTTTTGCTTTGTTTTATTGATCTCTGGCATTTCCACAACCATGTTAACATCCGTCATTCCAGCCGCGATCTTGCCGTCACGGCCACTAATCTCAGCTGCTCCCTGCATTTTGCTTTTCCAAAACGCAACAAGCTTTGGATCATCAACATGTTTGCCTGAACTGTCCACCATTGCTGCCGCACCGATCATACTGCCTGGCGACATTACGATCTTATCTGCATTCAGAGCCAGAAAACTTCCGGCTGAAGCAGCATCTCCACGGATAAATGCAACAGTCTCTATCGGACTGTCCTTAATCAGGGTACCCAACGCTTCCGCAGTGTCGACACGGCCTCCCGGCGTATTGATATCAAGAACGATCAGGCCAGCGTTCATCTTTTCCGCTTCCTTAAACCCGCGTTCCATGAACTTGCCAAGTCCCTGCTCGATTGGTTTGTCAACCGGAATAATATATACGGCGCCACTCTTCTCAGCTGCATGCGCTGACGGTGATCCAATCCAGACAGGAAGCAACAGCGTCAGCAGCATTAAGAGCATCAATGGCCCCGCAAGCTTCTTCCGGCGCTTTCCCTTCACAATAGTCCCCCCTTTTCCATTAATGTTATACTGTCCAGCTTATGGTATTTATTACGTACAATGCAACATTTCGTTTCAAAATCTTAAAATTATATTTGAAAACTGGAGCAATTGCAAGAATTAAAACCATAATAATATATATTAACCATTTAAAAGAAATAGTTGCTATTAAGGACATAATGCGTTCTTGTAAGTGGAAAAAACACCTCCTGACAAGTCAGAAGGTGTTTATTGATTTGCTTTATTGCAGAAATTGTTGAACTGCTTGATTTACCAGTTTGCCGTCCGCTTTGCCTTTAACTTTCGGCATAAGCGCCGCCATGACTTTCCCCATCTCGGCTTTCGAAGAAGCACCGGTTTCCTGGATGGTCTGCTGTACAATAACTTTAATTTCTTCTTCGGTAAGCTGTGCGGGAAGGTACTGGATAAGTATTTCAATTTCCGCTTTTGCATTTGCCGCGAGGTCTTCACGGCCCGCTTTGTCAAATTCTTGGAGGGCATCTTTGCGCTGTTTGATTTCACGACTCAGGATATCAAGCACTTCGTTGTCATCCAAATCTCTTTTCAAATCTATTTCAAGATTCTTGATCGTCGAACGAATCAACCGAATGTTGGAGAGTCTGAACTTGTCCTTACTCTTCATCGCTTGCTTCATATCTTCGTTCAATCGTTCGCTAAGATTCATGTAGTTAAAATCCTCCTAAAACTTTCTCTTACGAGCAGCCTCGGACTTTTTCTTGCGCTTTACGCTTGGCTTCTCATAATGCTTACGTTTCTTCACCTCAGCCAATACGCCATCTTTAGCGATGGAACGTTTAAAACGACGAAGTGCAGCATCAATAGTCTCGTTTTTGCGAACTTTAGTTTCAGACACCAGTTTTCCCTCCCTCCGACCAGACCGTCCAAGAGCAATAACACGGTTCATCATCTTTCATTATAGGCGAAAGGTAATAAAGGTGTCAACCTCAATGTAATGATCACTTATTTGAATCAATTTCATAACTCACTAAAAATAGATTTTTGTAACCTTATTGAGTTAGCTAAGGTATTATGAATTGATTCATTTATACGAGCGTTAGGTCACATATTCATAGATTTAAGCATATGTCTAAATCCGTGATATTAGCACACATTAGCTCGATTATTTGTGAGAATCAGATAAACTTGTCAGTACACCAAGTCTGGTGCCGCCAAGCAAATGGTAATGCAGATGGTGGACAGTTTGCTCTCCATCCTTACCACAGTTGTTGATCAGGCGATATCCTGTTTCGTGCACGCCAAGACGTTTGGCGGCTTCTTGAGCAGCAAGATGAATCTCACCGATCAAAGGCAGATCTTCTGCGGTAACTTCATTCATGGAAGCAATATGTTTCTTCGGAATGACGAGAACATGTGTAGGCGCAGCGGGCTGGATGTCATGAAAAACAATAACATGGTCATTCTCCAGTACTTTATTGGAGGGGATGCTGCCCTCTACAATTTTGCAAAATAAGCAATCCATAGTTCATACCCTCCTTTTGTTTTCAAAATTATGTATTCCTGTACATCATACCCGAAGTAAAAAGTCTAGTCCAATTTTCTTCACTACTGGTGAACATCTTTTTTGCTTACAAGTATCAGCATGTTAAAGACTCTTCTTTCCATACCAATCAAGTGAACTTATCGACTGGAGATAATGAACAGATATTATCTAAAAGCAAAAAACCTCTCTGCATCTCAATGAGTTCCATTCTTGCACGTGGAGATGAGAAAGGTTCTATGCTTGATCCATCCTTTAATAATTATTTTTTTTTATTCAGTTGAAACCCATTTCGCTCCATCTAAGCAACTGATCAGAATTTACGCCAGTGCATGGTTCAATAATAAGGCAGCAACGTTAATGCAGTGAGTGCAAATAACGGGAGCACGAGTCGGTTAAAACGTCTGCGGCCGTAACCATAATAAGGATAAGGCGTAGGGTACCCGTATCCTGGATAGAATCCACGGGTATGACCTATAGGGTAATTCGCTCCCGGCATTGCATTTGGAGCCCAGTTCGCATGATGTACGACAGCTTCAGGTCCAACTGGAACAGCCAGATAAATCATTTCATCATCCACGTTTTCCATAATGCCATCATATTGCATGCCGTCATTCATCTGCACACATACATATCGGTGCATGTGTTCCTTGCATATTTTCTTCGCTTCCACCTTTTCCACTTGCCAACGCCTCCCTGAATCTGCTCTTGATCACCTTTTCATGGTATTCAGATCTGGGCGAATTGACACAACGTTAAAAATACAAAAAAAGAAGCACCCCGTAGCGGCTTCCTTGGAAGGCTGCTGCGCGGACATCTATTCAGGAAGCGTCCTGATCAGATGTCCGCCGGGGTACTTAAAATAAAATTTGTCGGCTTAACTGTAGTATAACAGCGAGATGAACCTGTATCTGTGATGTAACTCACTACGCTAAGTTATAAAAAGCAAGAAAAGAATTTTTTTTACAATAACATTCGATTCATCAAAAATGAAAGTCATTCTGACGACAGGTCTAGTCTCTAATAAACTTAAGTCCAGCGCCGTATTCTTCGACCATCTCGCAAAATCTTGGATCATGAGCCCGGCACATATAACAGATTATACATCTTGCTCTCTACAGGGTCTCCAAGACCACCCGCGAACCGCCTCCGCCTTCACCTGCCGGAATCACCACAAGCTTACGCGGCAAGCGTGCGCGCAGTTCAGGAACGTGACTGATTACACCGACAGCCAATCGGTCGTCATGCAGTTTTTCCAAAGACGTGATAACTGTATCTAATAGCTCCGGGTCAAGTGTACCGAACCCTTCATCCAGGAAGAAGAATTGAAGTGGGTACTGGCCTCGCAGCTGAATCTGGGCCGACAGTGCCAACGCCAATGACAATGAGGTCAAGAACGTCTCGCCACCTGACAACGTTGATACTGGTCGTTTGACTCCCCCATTGGCATCATCACAGATTACAAAACCACCACCGGAGTCCACCTCCAGTGAATAGCGTTGTTTGGTCAGGAAACGCAGACGCTGAGAAGCCGCATGACTAACCTGCATCAGTTGTTCTTCGGCAATATACTCGACAAAAGCATTGCCTCTGAACGCGGATTGAAGTTTGCTGAGCAGTTCGCCTTGACGGCCTACCTCCACCCGTTTGTTCTCCAGTTCGGTCCAGCGAACATGTCGCTGCTCTACATCCTCGAGATCACGTTCTGCCCGTGCTTTGGCACGAAGAGCCGCCTCATCCTCAGTCCTGACTTGCTGCAAACGTTCGGTACAGGCGAACCACTGTTCATCCGATACATTAGCACCACCCAACTTCTGTTCCAGTTCGCGCAATTGGGATGCCAGTTCACGCTCACGTTCACGGTGCTGCTGGATCTCCCCTTCCAATCGTTCCGCCTCCTGGGATGGAATCGCCGCGGACACGACAGCATCATCCGAGTCAAACGGAGATTGTTCCAGCAATTGCCGCCAGCGCTCCTGGGCCTGTTGCAAATGTTCTGCGGCCGAGACGGCGGCTTGCTGTGCCATGACATCTTTCTTGGTTGACTCCTGCTTCAGGGTGTCTGCTTCTTTGAAGCGTTGTGCCGACTCGGCAGCTGCTTTTCGCAGTCCATCCAGACGAACCTGAGCCGATGCAATCAGGTCTTCTACCCGCTGCTCCCCAACCCACTGACGCAAGCGTTCTTCCTTCTCGGCCAGCTGTTTGCTGTTACCCTGCCACTGCGTTTGCCACTGGATCAGTTGTTTGTCCAATTCAACCAGCTTCTGCTGGAGCGATTGGATGATCTGATCTTTTTCCTCAAGGAACGTCACGCTTTTGTTCAGACGTTCCTTGATGTCTTCGGCGCGCGCGTCGCGCTCCTGCATCGCCTGATAGAGGGCCTTGGCCTCCGCCTGAGCGATGCCCGGCAGTTCCGAGGCCCAGCGGCCCTGCAAGGCAGCCGCTGCGGCCTCGCTCTCAGCCAGCTTGCGCTCCGCCTGGGCGAGACCGGCACGGCCGGCCTCTTGGGCTGCTGCCGCTTCCATGCGGCGCTGCTGCGCGCCTACAGCCGCCTGCTGCAACGCGGCGGCTTCCGCCTGCAATGGCGCTGCTGCGCCAGCCAGCGCCTGCGCGGCTTCGCGCAGCGCAGCGGCACGCGATGCCCAGGCTGCCGGGGAGCGCCCGTGTTCGGGCGACCCGGCGGGCTCGGGCTCCGCTGCCGCAGGCGCGGCCTCGGCTGCGGCAGGAGCTTCGCCGGCCGCAGCGCCAAGCTGCGTCAGCAGGCTGCGACGTTCGTGCAGCTGCTGGCGCAGCCCAAAGCGCAGCTCCTGCAGCTCCGCGTGCAGGCTGCGCAGCAGTTCCAGGTCCGCATCGCCTGCGTGCGGATCTTCTCCCGGCGGCGCAGCCGGGAGCGGGTGATGCGGCGAGCCGCACACCGGGCATGGCTCGCCGCCCTTCAGTTCGGCGCGCAAAGCGGAGGACAGCCGGTGCAGCTCCTGCTCACGCATCGTGTCACGCAGCTGTTCCTCAGCAAGGGCCAGCAGGCTCTGTTCGCGGCTAATGTCCTGCTCACAGGCAAGCAAGGCCTCAAGACCTGCTGACGCCTGTTCTATCAGATGCTGACGCTGATCACTCAGGCGTCTTTCTTCCTCAGCCGCCGCCTTCAGCTTGTCGGCTCCCTGTTCTGCTGACTGCTTGTAGGATTGCATGTCAGCCTTGTTTTGCTGCAACTGCTCCGCGGCAATATCCACACGATGCTTCAGTTCAAGTGCAGCCTGAAGCTGCCTGCGTTCCTCTGACTTCACTTCATTCGACTTGAGGCTCTCCTGAAGTTCCTCACGCCGTTTGCGCCCGCGCTGCTGCAACTCCTTTTCTTTCTCAAGCTGCTGTCCCAGCGCAGTCTGTTCGCCCTGTCCCTGTTCCAGAAGCTGCGTGAGGCTAGAGCAATCCGCTTGAAGCCCGTCCCGTTCCCTTTGCAGCTCTTTCGCTTGTTCAAGTTGCTCCAGGCGCAACAGCAGTTTCGGTTCTTCCTCAGCCATTTGCGTACGTGCGATCTCGGCCTTCTCAGCTTCCTGAACGGACAGACGCTCATGTTCCAATGCTTGCTGGTGAGCTGTCTCTGCTATAGCCTGCCGTTGCTTCTGCATAGCCATAGCATCTCGAACCGTCTGCAACGCAGGCAGTATTGCATCTGCTGCTACGGATTGTTTCAGCCGTTGTTCGCCTGCCTCCATCTGTGGTTCCAGTGCTTTCAGCTTCTGCTGTTCATCTGTACGGGCCTGCCGTTCGTTACTTAACTCACGTATTTTACCCAGCTGTTCGGCTTCCTTCACCGCTTCATCCAGCGCTTTGCGAGACAATTCAGACTGTTGCACTGCGATTTGAAGAAGACGTTTGGTCTCTTCCAGTGTCTCCTTGCTGGCATTGCCAAGTCCCTGTTGCTCGGCAGCAAGAGATTGGTGAACCGTATCGTTATCCTTAACCCGCCGACTTAATTTGATGGCCAGCTGATCCCCATACTTCTCCAGATGGAATAAGCGTTGCAGCATCTGGCGACGTTCACTGCCTTTGAGTGACAAAAACTCGGCAAACTTCCCTTGCGGAAGCACGACTGCCCGTGTAAAATCATCCATTTTTAAACCGATCACATTTTCAACGCAGCGATTAACATCTGCCAATTTGTCGGCAAGTACCTGTTCTTCGCCATGAACTGTCTCTATGAATTTGCTGATCGTGTTACTCACGGATACTTCATTGTTTCGTTTGAAACGTCGCTCTACCCGAAATCTTCGAGTCCCCTCTGCTGACATCAGTTCGAATGTAAAAGCAACCGACAACGAATCCTCTGCATGATTCATAATGCCCTGCGTGCCGTTCACCGCACGTTCCACTTTTCCGTACATGGCGAGTGTGATTGCATCAAGCAAGGAAGATTTACCACTGCCTGTTGGACCGAATATACCGAATAACCCTGTCTCCGTCAGCACGGTAAAATCAATTTCCTGCATCTCCCGATAGCTTTGCAGTCCGGCGACTTTTAATAAAATCGGCTTCATCTTTCCTCGACCTCCTCACGCACACCCGGCTCATCTTCATCGACAAGTTCCAGGAAAAGCTGTACCAGGCTGTCTTCCGGTTGTGCGCCACCCGTCTGACGCTGATAGAATTTACGGAACAGTTCGTGGACCGGCAGTTCAGATCGTTGCTCCAAAAGTCCTGCTGCAGCCATCTCGGGATACACGGGTCGAATATGAATAATACCCTCATGTGATTTTCGCAGCTGCTGAATCTCCTTCAGAGACATCGCCTCGTCCAACCACACTTCCATGTCGATAAAAGCCTGCGGATCACGTCCCTCATCCAGCCAGCGATATACTTCCGCCAGACCACCACGCGCCTGCCAACGAACGAGCGGACGCCCGGACGTTAACAAGACTTCCTCTACCTGTGCAGCTCCGCCTGGTGCAAGATCAACCATCGTGACAGACTTGCTCTGCCCCGCTTCCGAGAAGCTGTAGGCCAGCGGAGAGCCACTATATCGAATCACACCGTCTCCCTTGACAGCCTGTGCACGATGAAGATGCCCGAGTGCCGTGTATTGCGCACCAGTCGATAAAGACGAAGGATCTACCGTGTAGGCCCCACCGATCTGAATCGGACGTTCCGAATCACTCTCAAGTCCGCCGAGCACATAGATATGGCTCATGGCCAAGTTCACAGTATCCGGGCGAAAAGAAGCTGCCAGACGCTGCATTAACATGCCTACCCGGTGGCTATATGCCTGACGAAGCACATTTTCATCCCCATCCGTTGTCAGCAATTCATTCAATCTTGCTTCAGAAGGATAAGGTAATGCCGCAATCTGTGCAGTCTCTCCGGTCCGCTGTGCATGGATGGTTACTGCTTCTGAAGTAGGCATGCCTACGAGTGTGATGCCCTGTCTGTTTACAAGCGGAGTCACAGAAGCCACCCGCTCTGGCTGATCATGATTTCCTGCAATCACCACGAGAGGCCTTCCGTGCTCCGTCAGACGTGCAGCCGCTTCATAAAAAAGTTGTTCCGCCGCTGCCGGAGGATTGACGGAATCATATACATCTCCGGCCATCAATATGGCATCCGCCTGCTGCTCATCAGCCAACCTGACGAGTTCATCAACGAAATCTTCCTGTTCACGCAGTCGACTTCGTCCTTCCAGCGTTTTTCCCAAATGCCAGTCCCCTGTATGCAAAATACGCATCGTCCGTACCACCCCTCTCCCATGTGAGATCCATGGTTCTGAATTCCAATCCGTCTCTTTTACAATTTCACTGCATGTCCACCGTCAAAAAAGTACAGCCATTTCCGGTCAACTTTCCGACCCAGTATATCTTCAATGGCCCGTCCATACAGATCCAGTTGGAAGCGATAATTTTTGGTGAGTTGATCCAAACCACCACGATGCTCCAATACTCGATCCGTCTTGTAATCAAGCAGGACAAGCTCGCCGTCCACCTCATACAGACAATCGATAATGCCCTGTACAAGCACCGTTTCGTTTTCAATCGTTGCCTGCATTTTGCGATCTTCATTTAGCATCTGCATATCTGAGTTCGCTGCACGTTCATGGAGCCATTCCACAGGGGACTGATGTGCCGGAAGTCCATACACAAACGGAATCTCCCGTTTTACCCACTCTGCACGCAACAGTTCTTTCCCTGGTTCTGTATCGAAGAATCCGACCAGTTCTTCAGGTTCGATAGCCTCCGCGTGATGGGACAGCAAAATCTGAAGCTCCACCAGTCGCCCAATTGTGTGCTCAATAAGCTGTGAATCAATGCCTGATCCATCTATAGGCAGATGCTGCATCAACGTATGATACACGTTCCCTCGTTCTGCCCCAGTCAGTTGTTTCTCCCCCATAAATTTGGGACGACGCAGGTGCAATTTGAAAGACGCACCCTCAGATCCCGCACCCGAAACGTTCACCGTACTGTTTGAAACTGACCCTAATTCAGCCTCATGCTCGATAGATTCAACGGATGCGCCACGTAGTACATGGATTGCTTCACCCTTGATGTAATTCATTCCTGAAGTGTTGTGATCTAATATTCTCTCGGACTGTTCTCCCAGTTCCTCCATCACCTCTACGGACTGGATGTCTTGCATCGCAAGTAACGTTTTCAATTCGGTCACAGATGTGCTGGCTGCTACTTGAGTTGCTGCTTCATAGGGATAAGTCCACGAAAGCCGTTGATCAACCTCGCGAATCAGGTGTGTCTCTTCTGCTTGAGAGATTCCTGGATCTGTACCTTCATCTCCAAAGTTTTGGTTAGCTACATTTTGTGCACTCTCCGTCAGCTCTTTTACAGTTGAGGATGGAGCCAACCTCACAGGCTGAACCGCTTTGAGCGCAGCAATTCGTTCTTTCCGCACCTCAGTCATCCCGTCTTCTTCTCCGAGTGTCTGATCCACCACATGGTCACGGGATACCTGATCGGCAGAAATAATAGAAATCGCCCATCGTGATTGATCATCTGCAAGACAGGCTGAGAATGAATCATTGCTTCCTGCAAGTTCACGCAGCACAGCCGCATCTGGATGTCTCATCAGGGATGGCCCAATCCAGTCCAGGTAGCTCCGTCCGGCAGCAAGCAGATAGTCCGGCAATGCCAGATCAGGGCTATCCTTGACCTGAGACCACGCCAGTGCTTTTTTCGATGCATCTTTTACGGTACCCAGCAAAATCATTTTCTCTTTGGGACGGGTCAACGCAACATACAGCACACGCATCTCTTCAGCAAGCAGTTCAAATTGGGCCCGACGACGAATCGCCAGATTGGCTAGTGTAGGATAGGCAACCCGGTTCTCACGATCCACAAACCTCGGACCAAATCCCAGTTCCTTATGCATGAGAAACGGTGCGTTCAGATCCTGCTGATTGAACATTTTGGATATGCCCCCGACAAAGACAATCGGAAACTCCAAACCTTTACTCCGGTGAATGGTCATAATACGTACGGCGTTGTCCTGCTCACCTGAACTACCTGCTACAGTTCCGAGGTCTCCCCCGTTTTCCCGCAGTCTGGAGACATAAGTCAGGAAGCGGAACAAGCCGCGATTCGCAGTTGATTCCTCATATTGTCGTGCGCGATCGTACAGTGCCTTAAGATTACTTTGACGTTGCAGGCCTCCTGGAAGACCACCAACCCAGTCCAAATACCCGGTTTCCCGATACATACGCCAGATCAGTTCACTTAGACTGCCTTGTCTCGCCTCAAGTCTCCACTGCTCCAATTGACGCATAAATCGGATCAACTTTTGCTCAAGCTCCGAGCCTGAAATCTCCGTTATGCCCATATCTTCGCTTGCGCTCCCGGTAAAACCAGCATCTTGAATTCCATCTGTATGCACACCGAATTCACATCCATCATCCAGGATCTCTGCCTCGACAGAAGCTGCTGTTTCCCGCTGTCCCTGTTCCATCTCTGACCAGGCTTCCGGCCACTGCAACTGGACCATATTGGAATCAGGATCGTTATCCTGCCGGGATTGTTGTACGGCATTCGTGGAGGAATCGTTCCATTCTCCAGCAGCTGATATAACCGCATCATAGAATGACTGTCTTTTGTCACCAAGACGAATCTGTGCCAGCTCCTCTTCGTCCAGTCCGACAATCGGGGAACGCAGCACTGAAGCGAGCGGTATATCCTGCCTTGGATTATCAACAAGCTGAAGCAGAGACATCATGATTTCCACTTCTGTAGCCTGGAAGTAGCCCTTGCTCTGTTCTCCTCCAGCAGGAATTCCCTGCTGTCTGAATTCCTCAATCATGAGCGGAGCCCACATCAAGGTCGAACGCAACAAAATGACCATGTCGCCGTAACGTGCCGGGCGCATCGTTTGCAGGGCTTTGTCATATACATGGAGCGCAGGCTTGTCCGTGTCCCCAACCATTTCACGAATACGCCTTGCAATCGCCCGTGCTTCCAACTGGGCTGTTTCGAGTTCGGCACTCTCCAGCTCTGCGGAGATCGATGCATCCCCATTCTCATCCGTACTCTCTGTCAGATCAGGCCCACCGCCCTGACGATCAATCAGCATGAGTTCAGGTGTATACGCCTCATCGCCAAGCGTCTCTGATGGGAACGTAGCCCCATATGCCAGCTGAGCTCGTTCATCGTAAGCAATCTCTGCCACGCCTTCGTTCATGAGTTGCCGGAATATCATGTTGACCGAATGCACGACTTCTGCACGACTGCGGAAATTCCGTGCAAGATCAATACGTTGGCCTGTACGACTCAGGCGATCTTCAACACTTCCATCCTCACGTGTGCTCGCTCCATACTGGCGATACTTGTTCATAAATAGACCCGGCTCAGCCAACCGAAAACGGTAGATACTCTGTTTGACATCACCTACCATGAATCGGTTACCCGGATTTTCTCTGGAGATCAGCTTCACGATATCTTCCTGAACCGTATTGGTGTCCTGATATTCATCGAGTAATACTTCATCGAACCGCGAACGGTACTCCATAGCCGCATCGGAAGGCATCGACAGTTCAGGCGTTGAATCCTCATGTCGCAAAATGTGAAGGCAGTAATGCTCCAGATCACTGAAGTCAACTTGCCCCCGTTCCTGTTTGGCCTGTCGATAACGTTCTCCAAATGTACTAACCAGCCTCGACAGTTCCTGCATGAGTGGCGCCGCCTGCTCCAGCTCCTGCCAGAACGAAAACGCAGTTCTTCCGAACAATGAACCTTTCAGGTCGGAAACTGCCTTTTTCGCAGCTTCACGGAGTTCCTTCACCTGATCCTGTAATGCCGGGTCCGTCTGATCTTTTTTGCAGGGTTTCAGTTTGCCAAATGCAGCGGGTTGAAACACTTCAGGCAACCTCTCCCATGGCATAACCTCAACCGCAGACAACAGCTCTTCCACCATCACCAGGTCCTCTTTTAACGTCTCTGCATATGGTGCCGGACCTTCAGGCTGCATGGAAATATGGATGCCTTGACGGAGCAGTCCTGCTGCACCACTTAAGGCAAGTGCCGCATCACGCAAAATGCTCTGAACCCATGCTGAGTGTCCAAGCTTCTCTACGCTTTCCACCTGAAAAGCGGATGCCATCTCTGAGAGCCAATGATCCGGCCAGGAATGACTGCGGGAGAAATCATACAATCGTTGCACAAGTCGATGCATGGCATCATCGTTTCGCTCTCCACTGAACCAGTCCACCAACTCACGGAATGTACTGCCTTCATCTTCTTCACCATACTTTTCCTCAAAGAGTTCTTCGAGCAATTCCTGCCGCATGATTTCCGCTTCATTTTCATTCAGGATACGGAAAGCCGGATTCAACGGAATTTGCTGATAGTAACGGCGAATGACTTCCATACAGAATGAATGCAATGTTGTAATAGATGCACGCCCAAGCAGCGACAGCTGCTTACGCAAATGTTCTTCTCCAGGCTGTTCTTCCAGCGCAAGTTCCAGCGCTTCCCGAATCCGTTGTTTCATCTCGGCGGCCGCCGCTTTGGTAAACGTGGCAACAAGTAAGCGATCCACACTGAATCCTTGGGAGGGATCTGCAATCTTGCGAATAATTCGTTCAACCAATACAGCTGTCTTGCCTGATCCCGCCGCAGCCGCAACCAGAATGTCTTCTCCGCTTTCGGAGATGGCACTCCATTGGTCATCACTCCAGAAGCTTCCTTCCGGTTTTGGCATATTCGTCATGATGTTTCCCCTCCCTTGGTGTGAGCTAACATATCCCAGATTTGCTGTTTGCCCGGTTTGGACAACAGGTTATATTCATTTCCTTCAATATTCTCATCAAACTGACAAACAGGCTTATACGGACAGAACGTGCACGCCACTTCCTGCTGAATACGATAAGGCTCAATGGCCACATCCCCATCCGTAATTCGGGTGCCAATCTCGCGGATATTACTCCGAACCGAAGCAAGCAGCGTATCCCATTGCTCTGGCGTAGCTACTGCAGCGCTGCTATAAAAACTGCCGTCTGCCTTAAGGGCAACCGGAATAATGGCTGAATACCCTTTATCCAGGGTGTTATCCATTTGCGCAATTGCATCCCGGTCCGCCAACAGCAGACCTTTCATTTTGAACCTTTTCAACAGTTCTTGTCCGGCCTGCTCCGATGTCAGGCCATTTGCGGATTGCAACAACGGGTTATGCACATGGAAATACAGCGTTCCTCCCGGCATAGCCGTTTCTCCAAGCCATTCCTCGGCAGCACTAAGCAACACCTCCAGATAGGTGAGCATCTGCAATGACAGACCATAGTACACTTCATGCAGCTTGAGATCCGTCTGGCTGGACTTGTAGTCAATGACACGCAATAGCAGACCGTTCTCTCCTTCTGCCACATCCACACGGTCAATCCGACCCACAATCTCCATCACACAGCCATTCTCCAGTTCAAATCGCAGAGGTGGCAGTGTTTTATCCGGTCCAAAATCAAGCTCCAACCCAATCGGTTCAAAACTTCCACGCCTGGACTGTTCACCGAGAATAACGGATGCCCGGCTAACAATGTCCTTCAACTTGCGGAAAATATAACCGTATCGCTTGGTGCTTAACAAAATCTCTCCTTGCAGTTGCGGTGCAATCTGCTCCACCGTTTGCTCGGCTTCCTTGCGACATTGGTCTGGAGTCAAGCTGCCCCAACTACGATTTTCTTCACGCAATCGCATAGCCAGTTGGCTCAATGCAGCATGAAACAGTTGTCCGATATCAGGAGCCTGAAGACGGTACAATTGCCGTTCTTTGAGGCGCAGCCCGTGCGAAGCAAAATGGGAGAACGGACAAGCTACGAACCGCTCCATTCGTGAAACACTCGTTCTCACCTCTGTGCCATACAATCTGCGACTGGTAGCTGTACGTAGGGGCAATGCCCGATTACGGTAAAAGATCGATCCCAGCAACCGCTCTAGCTGAGGTCTGCTTGTCTCCCGAGATACATGCCAATTGTAGACCGCCCACCACATTTCTGGAATGTCTTCTCCACGGCGCCATTTGCGCAATTGTCCAATGAGCGTAGACAGACTCTGACCCGGATGGGTGACATAGGACCAATGAGTTTCTTCCGAGTTCGTAACCGGTGGTTGAGCGAGCAATGGCTGTTCTTGTAAACCAAACATCTTCCGTACATGACGGACAATCTCGGAAGGAAGCAGTGTTTTTCCCTCATCATCAGCAACCGGATAACTCAGCCACAACTGGCTGCTTGCCGCTGTAAGTGCTGTATAGATCAGAAAACGTTCATCCAGCATCTGTCTTGTTGCTCCTGGTCCAAGCGCCACGCCTCTTTCTGTCAGCAACGATCTTTCCAGCTCCGTTAATACTCCATCCTCCTGAGGTACAGCAGGCAGTTCACCATCCACTGCACCGAGAATAAATACGTATTTGATATCCTGAAGACGTGTACGATCCATGGAACCGACCAATACCTGATCAAGTGCTGGTGGTACCAGACCCAGCTTCAGTTCGGTCAATCCGGTCTCGATCATCCCGGCAAATAGAGTGATATCCAGCCGTTCATTCCCCATCATATCAACCATCTGATCCAATAAATCCAACACAGCTCCCCACATCTGCCGATGTTCTCTCGACCGTTCGGGGTCACCTTGAGCCTTAGCTTCAGCAGACATACTCTCCAGTTTCCATGGAATCTCGGCCTCTTCCAGCAATCTGTATAGTGCCTCGCATTGGGCTTTGGCTGTCTTTGCCTTTTTCATTCGTTTCTCAAAAGCACCCATGGAATCTGTAATGACCGTTCGACAACTCTCCATTAAAGACAGCATCTGATCCCGTCCTCGACTACGGCCATCCTGACCATTGTCTTCAAGCGAAAGGCTTGGCACATATTTCCACGGTTTGCCGTCAGTCCAGCGATACCCATGAATACCACAAGCCAATACATAATTCTCAAGCTGGTCCATATCTTCACGGGTGATGGAACCATCACGCGGAAGCAGTAGGTCCGTTTTGACGCAGCGAAATACATCCTCGTAACGCCAGTGTCGACGAACAATGTCGAGTGCGGAACGGATAAACTCGGATAAAGGATGATGAAGTTCATTTCTTCTGCGGTCCAGAAAGACGGGCACGCCATAATCTCTGAATAACGGTTTAGCTATATCAGCGTAGGTATCCAACTGACGAACAAGTACGGCCATATCCCGATAACGCGCACCTTCGTTTTGCGCCAAGCGCCGCATCTCACGGAGTGCTCCCTCCATCTCAGCTCGACGGTTCTCAGCTGCGACCAATCGGATTCCGGAATCAAGGCCTTCACTTTTCCAGCGAATTCGGCGATCAAAGCCTGCCTCCAGATGAGCAAGTCCCGGACGATCCTTGTATCTCGGTGGAGTCTCCGAATCAAGTACAGTTGTATCGCTCGTTACACCCAGTTCTTCGGCCATTCCTTTGAGACGCGCGTAAGCACTTGCCGTGGGATAGAACAGCTCCAGTTCTCCAGGCAAAGCACCGTGATCATAAGGGCGATCCAATGTCAGGGCAATCGTCACGGAAGAGCATTGCAACATGAGCCGACCGATCACACTCATCTCCTGTGGCGTGAATCCCTGAAAACCATCAATCCAGATCTGGGCATCTTGCAGCAATGAACTTTCCGACAAACGCTCTGTCAGTTCGGTCAACGTGTCTTCATCATCAATATATAATTCGGTCAGTTCCTGTTCATAGTCACGATATATCAGATTCAAGTCATGTAGCTTATCCTCCAGAATCGGCGAAGAGGATGAAATATTCCATCCAGACAACCCTTCTTCCAGCAATGATGGATCAACTTCATAACGTTTAAATTCACTATATAAGTCATTTAATTCCCCTATAAAACCCAGCTGGCTGCCAGATGCACCAAATAGCTTCAATTCATCCTTACGGCGCTGGATGACTTTGTAGAGCAGCATCTTTTTGCCTTCGGCTCCGATTGGAATACGAGCAGAACCGCCTGCTTCCTGCATTATGCGGTAGGCTAAACGGCGAAAGCCGAGCACTTCTGCACGCATCGTACCTTTAATTGCTCCAGAAGACACCAATGCTTGCTCTGTTCGAAAGGAACTCTGTTCCGGAACGAGTAAAATCAAAGGTTTACCTTGCGGCTCCTTTTGAAGAAGGGATGTAATTTCCCGGGTAATCAGCGAGCTTTTGCCGCTGCCTGCCCGGCCAATAACAAAACGAACGGACATGTCTAATCCTCCAAACCACACGTACAAGATTTTAATTCCCAGTATAACATATCTGACTTGGTTCGGAACATACGTTTGCCACTATCCGGTAAAACCGGAGATCATCTCCGTTAACACAGCAAAACAGCAAAAAGCCCGCAGCTATTCACACTGTGGACTTTAGACTTGACCTATACTTCATTGGAACTTAATTCGTACAATTAATTCTTTTTACTGCGCACTTCGAAGATAGCAAATTTCAGGTAATGTCCTTCATCCACGCCCAAAATTTGCGGGTGATCCTTACCTGCTGCCTTCCAGTCGATTAGACGCAGCACTTTGCCAGCATCTTCCGCCGCATCCGCAATCGTGTCCAGGAAGAGATCAGGACGCATATGATACGAACAACTGGCTGTTACCAAATATCCGCCCTCATTAACCAGTTTCATTCCTTGCAGGTTGATATCCTTATAACCGCGACATGCACCTTTAACTGCTGATTTCGTTTTGGCAAACGCAGGAGGATCGAGGATGACTACATCAAATGTTTTACCGCCAGCTGCAAGCGCTTTGGATGTATCTACTTTTTGTTCGCCTGCACGTGCACGTGCGGTACGCTCATCCAGCCCTTTCACTTGTTCACGCAAGTACTGGAATGCATCAGCAACAACGAATTCTACGCGATCGGTAAAACCGTTCAGCTCCACATTCGTTCGTGCACTCTCAATGGCGTGCTCCGAAATATCAAGACATGTCACTTTTTTGGCTCCATACTTGCAAGCATTCAACGTGAAACTGCCTGTGTGTGAGAAGCACTCCAGCACGGTAGCGCCATCCCAATAAGGGAATGTAACCACTTTACCGCTTTTATTCACTGGCAACAGCTGCTCTGTGCCATCCTGCTCGGTCTGTTGGAGTGTGATTCCACTCTTGTAGCCCCACCCCTTCATAAGCGGTTCGATGGCTGCACGATTTTCGCGTTGGTCGAAGAAGTAACCTGTCTTCTGTCCTTCTACGATATCCACTTTAATGAGTAGTCCGTTCTCTGTAACGGTGACATGCCGCGGGCAATCCCCGTACAATGGGCCTTTGGTTTGTTCCAAACCTTCCAGTTCACGAATCGAGACATCACTGCGCTCAAATATGCCTTCCGGCTGCATCACTTCAATGAGTGCCTGTACGATAGCTTCACGGCAACGATCCATGCCGAGTGTAAGCAACTGTACAACAAGGATGCTACCGAAACGGTCAACAATCAGTCCTGGTAGAAAATCAGCTTCTCCATAAACGAGACGATATGCCTCTCCATCCTGGATAAAGCGTTCCCGATGACGCAAGCAATCGCGGAATCGCGCTGCAAAGAACGCGGTGTCCATCTGTTCGGACTCCAGCGGTTGATACGCTACGACCCTTACTGTGATCTGAGATGCGGGATTGTAATAACCTGTCGCCAGATAGCGACCTTGATGATTCAATACATTGACCAGATCTCCCGGTTCCGGGTTTCCGTCAACAGAGGCAATTTCGTTGTTAAATATCCATGGATGTGCATGTTCAAGCCGCTTTTTGCGACTGCGTTCGAGTGTAACTGATGGCAAGGTAGATCCACTTCTTTCATAGTTAGTTGAAAAGATAGGTTTGGTGCGGCGCGTAAATGGCGTTCCGGGTTCGAATCGATCTTCCGATCGCTGTTGCCTCCAGATTTTTTTGATTCCCTTTCTTAAAGGGAAAATCCGGAGACAAAGGCGCACGCTTCGCTTCTTCAGATTCGATTTCGTCCCCTCCACTACGCTTGCACGAATCACCGTATCTTTCGAATTGGGGTGCGGCAGTTAAGTGACGCTACGGCGACGAATTGTTCCTCTGATCGCTGTTATCCCCAGATTTTTTGAACTCCCTTTTCTCAAAGGGAAAATCCGGGGATAAAGGCGAGCGCTTCGCTTCTTCGGTAACAATTTCGTCTTCTTCGCTACGTTTGCTCGAATCACCGTATCTTTCGAATGGGGGGGATTAAGGTTCGCTTCCCTCTGAATTCCTTTAGGCTTGTCATGGTTGTCTTTATTTACTCATAGGATGAGTTAAGGAACCGGAACGGAAGGAATGATATTTTTATGTTTAGAGATGTTATATTGCCCCTACTATATGGGCTTATTATCTTTTTTGGTGGCATGAAGTTGATGGAAACCGCCTTGCAGCGCATGGCTGGGCCCATGCTGGCAGGTTGGCTCAATCGAGCTACCTCTGCTCCCTGGAAAGGCATGGCCTTCAGCGCAGGGGCAACGGCCCTGTTGCAGAGCAGTACTGCGGTCACCGTACTCACCATTGGACTGGCTAATGCCAGATTGATCACCTATGGACGCACACTCGGCATCATCCTTGGCACCAACATCGGGACATGCCTGACAACGGAGCTGGTAGGTCTGCAGATCGGACGTGCTTCCCTGCCCCTGCTTGTCCTGTCGCTGACGGGCTGGGCCATGTTTGTTGTACTTGGTGAACGCAATCTAGCCGCTCCTGAACGCACGCGGCAGACTCTGTTTAACATCCAATACAGCTTCCTCGCAGCTGCCGGATTTGCACTTGTCATGACAGGCATTCAGGTCATGCAATCCATTGCCTTGCCACTGCGGAGCATGGGCGTATTTCAATGGTTTCTCGACCGCTCGGCCGACAGCTTGTGGTGGGGCTTCCTGGCAGGCGCTTGTCTCACGGCGCTCATTCACAGCAGCGCGGCTGTCATTAGCATGGCGATTACGCTCGCAGCCACAGGGGTATTACCTGTGGAGATCGGTATCGCCATTGTGATCGGGTCCAACGTGGGGACCTGCATCACTGCTGTAATTGCTGCCGCGGGCGGAGCATCCGCAGGCAAATTTGTCGCAGCCTCCCATGTTGTATTAAACATTGCGGGAGCACTGTTGTTCATGCCGCTGATCGGCCAGCTGCATGCAGCTTCGGCTTGGCTGTCAGCGGACAATGGGGCACAGATCGCGCATGCCCAGACCCTTTTTAACATCACCAGTTCACTGCTTGCTTTGCCGTTCTGTTACTTGCCAATCTGGCACAAAAAACCACCGGTCCACGCCCCCGCGGCGAAGTCACCCGTGGCTTGATGATCTGCCTATCCAAACCTATAGAACGCGCGGCTAACTGACTAGAACAATAATTTGTTATACGTTAACACCCAACTTGTTCAGTGCTACACGCAAGATGTCATCGTTATTATCATATCCACTCTGCTGCTGTAGGGACCATGCTTCTTCCGGAGCATACCAGTCCACACCCTTAATCTCTTCAATCTGAGGCTGTAAATCACCACTCTCGGCTTCAACGAGATAGTAATGAACTTCCTTATCTACCGGGCCAAACTCTGCATGTTGGTACGTATAGGCGATAATATTAACCGGCTCCACAATGCGACCGACCATACCCGTCTCTTCCAGAATCTCGCGCAGTGCGGTCTGTTCAACCGTTTCCCCATCTTCCATTTTGCCCTTGGCGAGAGTCGTTTTACCGTAACGATCTACGATAAGCTGAATTTGAAGACGTCCGTCTTCCCCTGTTCTATAAACAACTCCGCCTGCTGAAATTTCTTTTTTGTTCATCGTGCTCTCCCCCATACTTCGATATCTGTATCTTATTTTTCGCAAAAGAAGGACCTCATCTCCACGGGTAAGCTCCCCAAGGAAATGAAATCCTTGTTTCTGACGCCTCGATTACATCGCGGCGGACTTGAGATTATCTTCCAATACACGTACCAGCGTAGCCTGACTTTCGTTCACGCCAGCTTCAACCAATTTGACTCGGCATACTTTACCGACCATATCCATGGTACCGTCAAAGACCAGCTGAATGTAATTGTCGCTATATCCGTGCAGCTTGCCACTTCCCTCGCGGCCTTTGGCTTCACCTTCGGGAATAACATCCAGTACCTGTCCGACAAACTGTTTGGCGTACTCCAGTTGCATCTGCTCAGACAATTCAATGAGTTCATGCACACGTGCATTTTTGACCTCTTCATCCACCTGATCTTCCATCCGTGCTGCAGGAGTACCCGTACGTTTGGAATAAGGGAATACGTGCATTTCGGAAAAACCGATTTTTCGCATCAACTCATAGCCATTACTGTACATTTCATCCGTCTCACCCGGAAATCCAACAATAATGTCAGTCGTAATCGCCACATCTGGCATCGCTTCCCGAATGCGAAGCATTTTGTTGTAGAACTCTTCTGTCGTATACTTGCGACGCATGCGTTTTAATACCGTATCATCGCCAGCTTGCAGCGGAATATGAAAGTGACGAACGAGTTTATCAGAACGTTTAATCACGTCGAGCATGCGATCATCGATCTGGCTGGCTTCAATCGAACTGATTCGAATACGCTCCAGGCCCTCTACTTTATCCAAATCCCACAGCAGATCAGTTAGATCATAGTTCTCCATGTCATCCCCATATCCACCTGTATGAATACCTGTAAGGACAATTTCCTTATATCCGGCGTGTACGAGTTGATGTGCCTGTTGGATGATACTGTTGGATTCTCGGCTACGAGACAATCCACGTGACCACGGAATAATGCAAAACGTGCAAAAGTTATTGCATCCATCCTGAATTTTCAGGAAAGCTCGGGTACGATCAGCAAAATCAGGTACATCCATCTCTTCAAACACACGGGTTTTCATAATATTACGCACTGCGTTAACAGGTTGCCGGGACTCCTGAATCTCATTGACATATGGCAGAATCTTGTCACGGTCCTGTGTACCGATAACCAAATCTACGCCAGGGATGTCCAGAATCTCTGCCGGAGAAGTCTGCGCATAGCAGCCTGTAACAGCCACAATGGCCTCCGGGTTGCGCCGAATGGCACGACGAATAATTTGACGGCTCTTTTTGTCGCCGGTATTGGTTACTGTACAAGTATTAATCAAGTATACATCTGCTGTCTGTTCGTCAAAGTCCACTTGATCGTATCCTTCGTTTTTGAACAATTGCCAAATCGCCTCTGTATCATAGAAATTAACTTTGCAGCCTAAGGTGTAAAACGCCACGGATGGCATAATTACATTCCTCCCATTTCTCCGGATTCATATAGCACACAAGTGAGTGCCGCCATTCCAGCTGTCTCGGCACGCAAAATGCGCTTGCCCAGTCCAACAGATACAGCACCTGCCTGATCGGCCTCTGCCGTCTCCTTCTCAGAAAATCCACCTTCCGGTCCAACAACGATCAAAACTTCTGCACTTGCATCAGGTGCAAGTTGCTCAACAAACGGTTTCAGCGCGTCTCTCAGCTGCTTACCGTTTTCTTTCTCATAACAATAACATACCAGGCTATAGCCCTCAAAAGAAGATAACAGCCCTTTCCAGGAAAGTGGCTGCTCCACGGATGGAATGCGATTCCGGTGACTCTGTTCGGCAGCTTCCTTGGCAATTTTCCGCCACCGCTCCAACCGTTTGCCTTCTTTCTTGGCATCATATTGCACAATCGTACGTTCTGATAGGAAGGGTACAAATGATACTGCCCCAATCTCGGTACATCTCTGGATGACTGTCTCCATCTTGTCGCCTTTGGGTAAGCTCTGTGCCACGGTTACGCGAATTCGCGCTTCATGGTCCATAACCAAAGAATCTACAATATTGGCCGTCACTTGGCCTGCTTCAATACTTTCAATTTCCACTAGTGCTTCTCTGGAGTCTCCGTCACTGACAATCAGTTTATCTCCAGGTTTACCACGCATAACCTTGCCGATATGGCGTGCATCATCACCTGTGATGATCACAGCATGTTCATTAAACTGTTCTGCAGATACAAAATATCGCTGCATTAGTCAATCCACCCATTCTGTCCTGTTATGACTGGAATTCACCCCGCCTGATGACAGGCGTGAATCCAATCGCCACAGATGATCATACAACTTTTACGTGTTTCTGACCAGTATTCCAGTCCATAACACAATGCGCTTTTAGCGATATAATTCAATAACCAGCTTTGCCAGATCCACATACATTGTTTGCGCAAACTCATACAAAGGTTGAATCGTCGCATTTTGCAACGGAGGTATAACAAGAATCAATAGGAAGATAAAAATGGACCATTGCTCCACACCTTGCAGCTTGCGGCTGATTGAAGGTGGCAGTACATCTTCTAGAATCCGATAACCATCCAGCGGGGGCAACGGAATCAAGTTAAACAGGAACAGGAAAAAGTTTGTTAGGTTAAAAATAGCGAAGAACGTCGTGATTGCTGTCAGCAACCGCTCATTATCAATGCCGCCGAGTGCTCCCGAACCAACCAGTGAAGCATAGATGATTGTACCGATGATCGCGAGCAACAGATTGCTCAGAGGCCCTGCTGCGGATACGATGATGCCCATCAATCTAGGCTTGTCGAAGTTAGCCCGGTTAACCGGAACCGGACGCGCCCAACCAAAGCCGGCTATAATGAGCAACAGCACACCAAACAAGTCAAAGTGCACAACTGGATTGAGCGTGACCCGACCCAACAGCTTGGCTGTCGGATCACCGAATTTGTTGGCGAAATATGCATGCGAGAATTCATGCACCGTAAATGCGATCAGAATGGTCAGCAGGAAGAATGGCAGCTGATCGATCGGATAACGAAAGAACGAATTCCAAAAGTCCATACGTTACCCCTTTCTGGCTACATACGCCAGCCAATCCTCATCACGGTGGATGGCACTCACTTCAAACCCGGAGGCTACCAGTGCATCATGCACAACCTGCTCTTTGTTCTTCCAAATGCCCGATACAATATAAGTACCCCCAGACTCAAGTGCATTATAGACATCGTCCACGAACAATAAAATGATTTCTGCCAAAATGTTAGCAACCACAACCTTAACAGGCAGTTGTACTCCAAGTGCAGGGTCCTGATTCCCAAGGACGGACAGCAGATCACTCTCTTTAACCGTAATTTGTTGCTCCAGCCCATTCAGTTCCACATTCTCCCTGGCACTGATTACCGCAACTGGATCCAGATCGAGCGCCAACACATGTTTAGCGCCAAGCTTTATCGCTCCAATTGCCAAAATGCCAGAACCTGTACCTACGTCAATGATTTCCTCGCCGCCTTGAATAACCGTTTCCAGTGTGCGCAAGCAGAGTGAAGTCGTTGGATGAGTTCCTGTACCAAATGCCATGCCTGGATCAAGCTCAATAATTTTCTCATCCGGACTTTCTGGCGTATACTCTTCCCACGTTGGTTTAATCGTCAGACGTTCTGATACACGTACCGGCTTGAAATATTGCTTCCAGGCCGTTGCCCAGTCATTTTCGTCCACTGTACGCGTCTCATAACGAACCTCACCCGTATCAATTCCGAATTCAGAGAGTTCCTCAATTCTCGGGTTAACTTCTGACTGCAATGCAACCATATCCGTACCTTCGGAGAAGTACCCTTTGATGACCGCAAAGCCTTCAGGAATATCATTCAAAGGAACGTCGTATAACTCACCATATGTCGTGTCCCGTTTTTTATTTAAAGTACCGGACTCTTCAATCGAAACCCCTCCAGCACCCGCTTCATGTAAAAAATTCGAAATCATCTCCACAGCTTCTTCTGTGGTATGTATTGTTAGTTCATGCCATAACATACTTGGTTTTTCCTCCTCATTTTTCAAACATCCCAACTATTGTACTACACAAGCGAGCCGGAGTACAAAGCCGCATCAGTAAAAGAAAAACAAAACAGGATATCCGCAGCTTGACCGCTCGAATATCCTGTCGTGTAATGATCATTATCAGTTTCACTTACTTAAGCATTTTACATAATTCGAATCATATCGCTCACGGGGTTTATGCAAAATGCTCATTTAGCAAAAACGTCCACCGTTCTGAGTGATCATCTCTGCGGCTTGCGGTAACGAATCGTTGGAGACGGAAACAGTCAGCAATATCTCTTGTTTTAGCCTGTTTGCCGAATCCTCTTCGGGCGTATCATAGACCTGACCATTTGATAACATTTCCGTTTCATCACTAATCAGGGCAAGTACGTTCAGTTCACCACTGAATCCTCCGACGACGGCCGTAGGAGAACTATCGGAGCCCGTAACATCGTGTGAGTCCAATGCAGACGCTTCATTGCTAACGCTCTCGATACTTAATTGGTTCGGGTGCAACAATTCCAGGGCTCTGCGTGCAGACTCCGCCTCAGTCCAGCTGGTAAAAACAGCTTCGAGGGTCACTGCCGAGCGATCTTCAGTCATGAAGCTCCCGTCCCTGACGTCGATCAGCCGCTTCACTGCGGCGTAGTGCCTCTATATCTTCATGATCCGCAGCTTCAGCGCTGAATTCCACGTCTTCATTTTTGGCGGACTGCAATCGTTTCATCTTTTCCGTTTTCGTGAGAATCTTGCCTGGGCGTTCGTGTTCTGCCATTGTTATGTTCCTCCCTCAAATTAAAATGAACTAATACGTGTTAAAGTGTAATTCTCTGTTCATCTTATATAGATTTCCTGAAACTAGATCATTCCACCGGCTTGTTCGATAATGGACATAGCACGGTGATGTACCGACTCATCTACGACGACAGTTAGTAATACGTCTCTTCCTGTAGGTCCACCCTGTCCACCATCACTCATGCCGCTTGCAGAAGGGTCCGCCGCAGCCATGATTCCAGCACTGGCATTCGTTTGCATTGAATCGGGCACCCATGATGAAAAACTGCCGGAAACGCCCGGCTTGTAGGAAGCCCCGCTTGGTCCTACACCCGCATATCGGCTGAATCGATTAATCGACAGGTCCTCCACTCGCAATGCCTCCAGTTTTTTGGCTGCCCCTTGAGCTTGCTCCGGGCTGTTAAAGTACGCCAAAATATTTTTCTCGGTCATCCGCTTCACCTGCTTCCCTAATTTCTCGCATAACAGCTATGCATATCATTCTCGCCATGCTATCTTTCCGCAAGTTCGCTCAGAATATACCGAATGCTCCCACAATTTGCTGCCGTTCTTCGTATCCTAAATCCATGGATTTTGCCAAAACCAGTGGATAGCCACTCCAAAGGGCATGCAAAAAAGGACACCCTGCGGTAAAAACCGCTGCGGTGTCCTTTTAGGCTTGCTATATTTTATCCTCAGTCGCCACGGAAGGCGCGTTTCACTCTGTCAAAGAAGGATTGCTCATGCTCATGTGTTTGCTCTCCATCCAGCGCAGCAATCTGGCGAAGCAGATCTTTCTGCTCGTCATTCAGCTTACTAGGTGTAACCACAACCACTTTCACATGCTGATCCCCTTGCCCCATACCGCGCAGGCGTGGTACACCTTTGCCTTTGAGACGGAAATACGTTCCCGTTTGTGTACCGGCTGGTACTTTCAACTTCACTTTCTCGGTCAACGTCGGGATCTCAACTTCATCTCCCAGAGCTGCCTGGGCAAAGGTGAGTGGGATTTCACAATAAATATCGTCGCCTTCACGCTCGAAGAAATCATGTGATTTCACGCGGATGACAATATACAGATCTCCCGCTGGTCCGCCACGCAGACCGCCCTCGCCCTCGCCTGTCATACGCAGTTGCGCGCCATCATCTACACCCGCTGGAATGCGAACATGGATTTTGCGTTGCTTGCGGACTTTACCGCTACCGCTACACGTCGTACATTTTTCTTTGATGATCTGGCCCGAACCACTACAGTTCGAACATGCACGACGATTAACCATACGACCAAACGGTGTATTTTGCACGACTTCCTGCTGACCGCTACCTTGGCAGACCGAGCATGTTTCCGGTTTCGTTCCAGGTTTGGCACCTGAGCCATGACAGGTATCACAGCCTTCGGTACGTGGAATCGTAATATCGGTTTCTTTCCCGAATACTGCTTCCTTGAATTCAATGGTCATCGTGTACTGCAGGTCATTCCCCCGTTGCGGAGCATTTGGATCACGTCGTCCGCCGCCACCGCCACCAAAGAACATGTCGAAGATGTCGCCAAATCCGCCGCCGCCAAAATCACCGCCACCACCGAATCCACCCTGATTCGGATCGACATGACCATATTGGTCATACTGTGCACGCTTCTGACCGTCACTCACGACATCATAAGCTTCTTTAACTTCTTTAAATTTAGCTTCCGCATCAGCAGCCTTGTTTACGTCAGGGTGATACTGACGGGCAAGCTTACGGTAAGCCTTTTTAATCTCATCGTCGTTAGCCGTTTTACTTACGCCAAGCACCTCATAATAATCACGCTTTTCAGCCACTCTTCCACCCCCATATCATTCACCTTATCGCACATCGTGACAAAAGGAAAGCCAAAGCACGGGAGCCCCGGCTATGACTTTCCCTCTAATTCGAACGTCACCGATGTTTAATTCGCGTAGAACTACGAATTAGTTTTGTTTTTTATCTTCATCCACAACTTCGTAATCAGCGTCTACAACGTTGTCACGTTTTGCGGAACCTTGTTGCTCTTCAGCACCTTGTGCTTCTTGCTCTTGCGCCTGTGCTTGCTCATACAACTTCACGGACAGTTGTTGAACGATCTCTGTCAGTTCTTCTGTAGCGGCTTTGATGTCTTCCAGGTTGTCGGAAGCCAAAACGCCTTGCAGTTTTTCTTTGGCTGCATTTGCTTTTTCAACTTCGCCAGCATCAGCTTTTTCGCCAAGATCTTTGATCGTTTTGTCAACAGAGTAGATCAATTGATCTGCACTGTTTTTCGCTTCAACGAGCTCTCTGCGTTTTTTATCTTCTTCAGCGTGCAGCTCAGCATCTTTCATCATTTGCTCAACTTCAGCATCGCTCAAACCGCTGGAAGAAGTGATTGTGATTTTTTGAGTTTTGTTTGTACCTTTATCTGTTGCAGATACGTTAACGATACCATTGGCATCAATATCGAAGCTAACTTCGATCTGTGGAACGCCACGTGGAGCTGGTGGAATATCACCCAACATAAAACGTCCAAGCGATTTGTTACCCGCTGCCATCTCGCGCTCACCTTGCAGAACATGAATCTCAACGCTTGGTTGATTGTCTGCATATGTGGAGAATACTTGAGATTTGCTTGTAGGGATCGTTGTGTTACGCTCGATCATTTTAGTGAATACGCCACCCGCTGTTTCGATACCCAGGGACAATGGAGTTACGTCAAGCAATACAACGTCTTTCACATCACCTGTCAGTACACCCGCTTGTACAGCAGCACCCAAAGCTACAACTTCATCCGGGTTAACGCCTTTGTGAGGCTCTTTACCAGTCAGTTTTTTGATCGCTTCTTGTACTGCAGGAATACGCGTGGAACCACCAACCAATACAATCTTGTCGATATCGTTAGCCGTCATACCCGCATCGCTCAATGCACGACGAGTTGGTTCGAGCGTACGCTCAACCAGACCTTCAGAGATTTCTTCAAATTTCGCACGGCTCAGGTTCAACTCCAAATGCTGAGGAACGCCATCAGCAACAGTGATGAACGGCAAGGAGATCGTTGTAGTCAATACGCCGGAAAGTTCTTTTTTCGCTTTTTCCGCTGCATCTTTCAAACGTTGAACCGCTGCTTTATCTTTACTCAAGTCAATGCCTTGATCTTTTTTGAATTCACTTACGAGATAATCGATGATCACTTGGTCAAAGTCATCCCCGCCCAGTTGGTTGTCCCCGCTAGTTGCTTTAACTTCGAAGAAGCCGTCACCCAGTTCAAGAATGGATACGTCGAACGTACCGCCACCCAGGTCATATACGAGAATGGTTTGGTCTTCGGATTTCTCCATACCGTATGCCAAAGCTGCTGCTGTTGGCTCGTTGACGATACGCAGAACTTCCAAACCTGCAATTTTACCCGCATCTTTAGTCGCTTGACGCTGACTGTCATTGAAGTAAGCTGGTACAGTGATAACTGCTTGAGTTACCGTTTGACCCAGATAAGCCTCAGCATCGGATTTCAATTTTTGCAGGATGATTGCAGAGATCTCTTGTGCGGAGTAGTCTTTGCTATCGATTGTTTCTTTGTGGGAAGTACCCATGTGACGTTTGATCGACATGATGGTACGATCCGGATTCGTGATCGCTTGACGTTTTGCTGTTTCACCAACAACACGCTCTCCATCTTTTTTGAAACCTACTACGGATGGGGTTGTACGTGCGCCCTCGGGATTTGGAATTACGACAGCCTCGCCGCCTTCCATTACCGCTACGCATGAGTTTGTGGTTCCTAAGTCAATACCGATTACTTTACTCATGGAAAAATTTCCTCCTCGACAATTTAAAATGAATGGGTCAGGTATGACCCTTATTGGATGTTCATGTTGCTAATCGTGCTCTATGTGTACAAACCTTTATATTAAGCTTCGACCACATTATTCAACCATGGAGCTGACTCATTCTTTCCTGTATGGAAATTATGAGCTAACTTTAACCATAGCCGGACGAAGCACTTTATCCTTCAGCATGTAGCCTTTTTGGACTTCCTCAACAACGATACCTTCTTCGTACTCGTCGCTCTCCACTTGCATGATTGCTTGGTGGAATTCAGGATTGAACGGTTGTCCTACCGATTCCATCGCCGTCAGACCTTCATTCGTCATCACAGTTTCCAATTGACGGAAAATCATTTGGATACCTTTGGAGAAAGATTCGGACTCTGTTCCTTCCGGTACAGTAGCCATTGCACGCTCGAAGTTATCAATAACCGGTACCAGTTCGGTGACCAGCTTCATCGAAGCGTATTTAGCCAATTCCTCTTTTTCCTTCTGTGTACGACGACGGAAGTTATCAAAATCAGCCTGTGCACGGACATAACGCTGCTGTTGTTCCTCAGCTTCTGCCTTCAGACGTGCAAGCTCATCCTGCTCCTGCTCAGCGATCTCTTCAGCTTGTGCTTCTGCAGCGCCAGCTTCATTGACAGGCTCCTGCTCAGCTGCTGTTACCTCTTGTTCTTCTGTAAATGATTGCTCCTCTTTCAAGATGTTCACCTCCTTATGCGAATGAAATGGTTCATTCCCGTCTCTTATTTGAAACGATGCGTCAGCATCGCCGTCAAATCACGGGATAGTGTATTTAGAATATGAATGACACGTGCGTAATCCATCCGCGTGGGTCCCAGAATACCGATTGAACCCAAAGCCTCGCCGTCCAATGAATAGGATGCTGTAATCAGGCTGCAGTTTGCAAAGGCTTCATGGTCATTCTCGGTGCCTATTCGCACCTGAATACCAGATCCACCCGGCACGGGCATCATCAATTTCATGAGTGTTGGTGTCTCCTCAAGCAGATCAAGAATATCTTTTACCTTTTCGATATCTTTAAACTCCGGTTGAGTCAACATGTTGGTGGCACCGCTGAGGAACAGACGATTATCATGTTCATTGTCAAAGGCACTGTTCAGCACCTGCATAACTTCCTCATAACGTGTAATATGCCGTTCCATCTCTTGCCCAAGTTCGGTATAGAGACGGGATTTCAATTTGTAAATTGGCACCCCAACCAGCTTGGTGTTCAACAGTCGAACCACATTCTCCATCTCGGCTACCGAGATTTCTGGCGGAATCTGGACCGTCTTGTTCTCCACCTGACCGGTATTGGTCACAATGATTGCCACAGCTTCACTCTCGTTCAGCGGAAGCAATTGGAAGTGGCGCAGGGACGTATGGAATACTTCCGGTCCAAGCAGGATCGAAGTATAATTTGTCATATGTGACAAAATATTGGATGCATGCTGAATAACTTGTTCCATGACGTTCAGTTTTTCGGCGAAAAACGACTTCAGATCATCCAACTCTTGGGGCTCCACCTGATTCCAAGGAACCAAATGATCGACATAATATCGATAGCCTTTATGGGAAGGAATGCGTCCTGCCGATGTATGCGGCTGTTCCAGGAAACCCATATCTTCAAGGTCCGCCATTTCATTACGGATCGTCGCCGGACTGTATCCAACATCTCCCCTTTTGGAAATGCTCCGGGACCCTACGGGCTCAGCTGAACGGATATAGTCATCCACTATAGCGTTCAGAATCATTCGTTGACGCTCTGTTAACATGGTGAGTATTCCCTCCTTCTGACTGTACTGTCCCATGTCGTTAGCACTCCGGTTAGATGAGTGCTAAGCGGTAATACAAAAATACCAAACTGACGTGAACATTGTCAAGTGAGTTTGATGAGTGGGCTCATCTATTTATAGTATAGACCAATGTCGTGGTGTACTAACAACTTTACTGAAGATAGTTTGAAGTAAAAAGGACTGCATGTTGGGCAGAGGTTGACTCGGCTCGATCCATGCAGTCCATTCTGTTGTTAGGCCGATACGTTAAGCTCTTTTAATACGGCGATCTCATCACAGCAATCCTGCTTGCTGCAATGAACACAGTCGGTCCATACTTTCTCGGGGAAAATCTCTTTTTCCACAACGGCAAATCCGTTTTTGAGAAAGAAGGACACTTCATAGGTTAACGCCATAACCTTCGGAATCTGTTGTTTCTCCGCTTCTTCTACCAGCCGGTCCAGCAATCGGGAGCCAATACCTAGCCCTTTATGCCCTTCCGAAATACCTAGTGATCTGACTTCCACCAGATCATTCCCCAGACGACAAAGCGATCCGCAACCCACCACTTCACCATCGACTTCGGCTACAACAAAGTGCTCCAGCTGTCGGTGCAGTATTTCCCGTGATCGCGGAAGCATGATCCCACGCTCTGCATAGCCCTTAATCATTTCATACAGTGGTTCAACATCTTCCGGCACGGCTTTTCTGCATATTACCGACATCCTGCTCTCCTCCTATTACCAAGCTTTCCAGAGGAAAGCTGACTTCGTAGTTGTTAAAATAACACGCTCTGTAAAATCAATATGAATAAATATACAACAGAGCGTATAGAATTTCAAGCTACGAATTCAGCGATATGGACCCGATAAACTCCGCAAAAACGTCATTTCCGAACAGGATACCCTGCTCACTCAGTCGGAAGCCGTCTGCCGTCCGCTCAAGCAATCCTGCGTTAAGCATTTTGCCCAAAGGCTTCGCAAACACTTCTTCCATGGACTCTCCAAACTGTTCGCTAAACCGTGAGGCTGAAGCGCCTTCCAGCATTCTCAGTCCAACCATCAGATAATCTTCCATGGCTTCCGGACGAGCGATCTCGAAATGATCCAGACGAGGCAGTCCTGCACGTGAAGCTTCAACATAAGGATTTATACCTTTAATATTCATATGCCGTTCGCGGCCCACATATCCATGTGCACCTGCACCGAGACCGTAGTAGTCCTCATTACGCCAGTAGGTAATATTGTGACGACTCTCGAAGCCTGGCTTGGCAAAGTTACTGATCTCGTATTGTCCATAGCCTGCTTCTTTCATCCGTTTCATTAATAGAAGATACATTTCCAACTCGTCATCTTCATGAGGAAGTGGTAACTGGTTCTTCTGATACAGTGTATGGAAAAGTGTATTTTCTTCTACCTTAAGGCTGTAGATGGAGTAATGCGGCAGATCCAGTTCCAGCGCTTTGTCGATGCTCTCATTCAACATCTCGACGGTCTGGTTCGGCAACCCGAACATCAGGTCAATGGAGAGGTTATTCAAGCCTGCTTTGCGAGCATTCTCCAGACTGCGATATACATCATCCGTATTATGGATACGGCCAATGCCTGTCAACAGATCATTCTGAAAAGCCTGTACGCCAAAACTGACGCGATTGACTCCGCCTTCTTTCATCGCAATGAGCTTCTCTGCATCCGTTGTTCCCGGGTTGGCCTCCATCGAAAATTCGATGTCGTCCGCCCAATTCGGGAAATACGTTTTGACTGAACGAAGGAATACCGCCATCTCATCCGATTTCAGAGCCGTTGGCGTACCACCACCTACAAATATGGTCTTGATCTCACCCGGTGGATTTGCTTTAACCGTATGTTCCATCTCCCGTTCCAGCGCTTCGAGATATTGCATCACGGGCTGATCTTTCAGAACGTAAGAGTTAAAGTCGCAATAAAAACATTTATTCGTGCAAAAGGGAATGTGAAGATACACCGCTTGGGGCGCACCTGTCTTCCGGCTGTGTGCTGCCAATGTCATGGCAAGTCCCCCTCTATTTGAAAAAAGGAAAGCCATCCGGCTTCCCTTTCAGCTTAGTTATTTAATATTTTGTGTTGTAACCATGTTTGCAACAATTCAATTTCGATACACACACTCTGTGATGTACCCGAAATTGAATTATTAGTCATCAATTTTCAGTACCGCCATGAACGCCTCTTGCGGCACCTCAACGTTACCAACCTGCTTCATCCGCTTCTTACCTTCCTTCTGCTTCTCAAGCAGTTTCCGTTTCCGCGAGATGTCACCACCATAACACTTGGCAAGTACGTTTTTACGCATTGCTTTTACCGTTTCACGAGCAACGACCTTGGTACCCACGGATGCCTGAATTGGCACCTCGAACATTTGCCGCGGAATCAGCTCGCGCAGTTTCTCACAGACAATGCGTCCGCGATTATAGGCACGGTCCCGGTGAACGATGAAGGACAGAGCATCAACCTGTTCGCCATTGAGTACAATATCCATTTTCGCCAGATTGGACTGACGGTAACCGGACAGCTCATAATCCAGGGATGCATATCCTTTGGTACCGGATTTCAACTGGTCGAAGAAGTCATATACAATCTCGGACAACGGAATCTCATACGTAATGGTAACCCTGGTCGTGTCCAGATATTCCATATTCACATATTCACCGCGTTTGTTCTGACACAGTTCCATAATGGTACCTACATAATCATTCGGTACGATAATATCTGCCTTGACGTATGGTTCCTCGACGTAATCAATCCGTCCCACCTCAGGATAGTTGGATGGGTTGTCGATTTTCATCACTTCACCATTGGTTAAGGTGACGTGATAGATTACACTTGGGGCCGTTGTGATCAACGGAATGTTAAACTCCCGCTCGATCCGCTCCTGGATAACGTCCATGTGAAGCAGTCCAAGGAATCCACAACGGAATCCAAAACCGAGTGCACTGGATGTTTCCGGCTCAAAGCTGAGAGACGCATCGTTCAACTGCAATTTCTCCAACGCTTCACGCAGATCAACATAGTCCGATGTTTCGATCGGATAGAGACCACAATACACCATTGGGTTAATTTTACGATAACCCGGCAGAGGTTCCGGTGTTGGATTTTTGGCATCTGTCACGGTATCCCCGACTTGTGTATCGCCTACATGCCGAATACCGGCAACAATAAATCCAACATCACCCACGTTCAGCTCGTCCACGATGGTCATGCGAGGTTTGAACGCGCCAACTTCAATGACTTCAAATGATTTACCTGTTGCCATCATTTTGATTTTGGAACCGGATTTGATTTTGCCATCAACAACACGTACGTATACGATTACACCTTTGTACGGGTCATAATGCGAGTCGAAAATCAGCGCTTTCAGCGGTTGATCCGGGTCACCAGTAGGTGCCGGAACACTTTGCACCACTTGCTCCAGAATCTCTTTGATCCCGATACCCGACTTGGCCGAAGCCAGAACAGCGTTGCTCGTATCCAAACCAATAACATCTTCCACTTCCTGCTTCACCCGTTCAGGATCAGCGCTCGGAAGGTCAATTTTGTTGATAACCGGTAAAATTTCAAGGTTGTTATCCAATGCCAGATACACGTTGGCAAGTGTTTGGGCTTCAATTCCCTGAGCCGCATCCACAACCAGCAGAGCCCCTTCACATGCAGCAAGACTGCGTGATACTTCATACGTGAAGTCTACGTGTCCCGGTGTATCAATCAGATTCAATAAGTACTCTTCACCGTCATCAGCTTTGTAGCTCAGAGCAACTGCTTGTAGCTTGATCGTTATTCCACGTTCGCGTTCAAGATCCATCTTATCCAGAACTTGATCCTGCATTTCACGTGAAGTGAGCGCACCTGTGTACTCCAAGATCCGGTCCGCAAGTGTTGATTTGCCGTGATCTATATGTGCAATAATAGAAAAGTTACGAATTTTACGTTGTCTTGCCCGAATATCAGTCATTCCTTACCCCCAGAAACAGCCTAGTGTCAATCACTTCATTATAACAGTTGATGCAGAGTGCATCAATCCCGTGATGTCTTAACTTTTATAATAAAGTGTGATCATTCACTCCCAGAGGTTATATTGTACCTTTAAATCATGGTATTTTATTCAGCAACTCCGCTAAAAAGAGAGACCACCCACTTGATTCCACTGTGAGACAGATTTTGCAATAGTCCAGCCGTTTTGTCTGCCAGTACATCAACCGGAGCTTTATTCTGATCTGCCCCAAGCACTTGGCTTGGTGATTGTACAGGTTCAAATGGTGGTTCTTTGACTTCCTTTTGGACAGGTGCAGTCTGAACAGATTCGGTAACCGATGTCGCTCGCTCTGTTGTCACGGCGGTTGGTGTGGCACCTGACGGATTACCGATATGAAAGTTACTGCCAGCCAACTGCATTCCGAACAAAACACCCAGCAACATTAATACAGCAATGGATAACAGTCTTTTACCGAATCTGGACATATGCTTTGCCTCCCGTCACTCTACTATTTTTTGTCTTCTTACATATATAGTTCCTATCCACCCTGCGACGAGTTCTCTGCACTGGCTTTGTCCACCTTCTGATCTTCCCAATACACCTCGGCAATCATATCAGCGAGAATCTTGGATGTGCGCTGTAGCTCAGCTCCTGTATTGTCAATGCCGCCAATCTCAATCAAAATGCTGTTGGGTGAAAGTGTTTGGTTATACTCTCCGTTGTTGGCTCCTCCGCCATCCTTGCCCCACACACCTCGGGATACCCCTGGATACTTGGCTTCCAGTTTCTTATGAATTTTCGCTGCAAAGGCTTCATTCTGCCGCCAATTCGGATTTTCATGTCCAATAATGAAATACACTTTGGCATAACCCAAGTCGTTAATGGTAGTCGTTGTTTTGCCATGACGCTGTGAATCCCGATGAATGTCTATGAGGTACGTCAGATCGTCATTTTGAGCAAGTGCCGCTTTTACGGTTTGACGGGAGTATTTATAGGAATAGTTCCAGTTATAATCCTTTACTTTGGTAGGGTAATCATCTTTTGCATGCTCTACGCCGATTCCCAGCTTCTCCAGACTGTCTGAAAGATAGCTTCCCACTTGAAACACATTGCCTGTTGATTTGCCGGATGATGGATTGTCACTCTTCGTACCTAGCAGTGGATTGTAGCCTTCCCGTGGATGGGAATGATAGATAAGAACTGATTTTCTGCCTGATGTCGGTGAGCCACTATTGTCTTTCTCGCCATCCTTCGCTGGGGGGTCTTCTTTAACTTCTCCATCTCCAGGCTCCCTCGAATCAGGCGGATCCGTGTTGTCCTGACCTGGTGGAACATGCAGCTCACTACCGGGTTTCCCTCCACTCGCAGATGCCGTATCCGTAAGACCAGGACCGGGCTGATAATCTTCGGGAGCCTCGGCCTTTTCGTTACCAGAGCCAGGCCGGAGCAGTACAGGTTGGTTGGAACCCATGCCGGGCATTTCTCTCGCAATCAGGCTCTTGGGGTCTTGAGGGTTTACATTCGTCAGTAATTGGAAGACAAAAGAGGTGAGATTCTCTCCTGATATGGCAGAAGTCTGTTCTTTCTGGGTGAGATGGGGCATCTCCATACCGAGCATATCGACGAAAAAGCGGCTTGATACGGCGCTCGCAAATCCTTTCATGGAAGAAACGGGTGAATTATTTAGGCGTTTCTCTGCCATTCCCCCGAGACCAAGTACGACAAAAAACAAAGCGGATATGATCATAAGCAACAACAACGTACGGCCCATGGCCAGCACGTGCAGACATCTTTTTTTCCACTTCCCAATATTCCAGGCCAATATCTTGTTCATTCTGCTGTCTCCTTCCCTGCTGGACAACTCTTATACTTCAACTCTATGAGCCTGCAAGATTTGATAGAACAGGAAAATGAAAGATTCCAGGAACAAAAAAAAAGAAAGTCCGATAGATTCGGACCTTCTTCTGAGTAGTTTTTAGTTTTAATGTGTATAGGCAGCAACGTTATCCGGATTCACTGCATCATGAAGTGCGGCGTTAAGCCCTGTAGCAATAACATTGGCAATTCCTTCGATAAACTCATCAATTTCCTTCGGGGTTACGATTAGGTCATGACCCAATGGCTCCAGTACCTCTTTCACCAGACTCAGGCGATCTTCTTCACCGATGTCGTCCAGCATGCCCATAATTTGCTTCGTCTGATCCGTTTCCTGGTTGAAATGTGAGCGCATCATCTCAATGACATTGTTCACAATGGTGGACGCATAACATACGGTCGGTACGCCGATGGCGATGCAGGGAACACCCAATATCTCACGGGTCAAGCCTCGCCGTTTGTTCCCAATACCTGAACCAGGATGGATACCGATGTCCGCTACCTGAATGGTTGTATTCACACGTTCCAGAGAACGGGAGGCCAAGGCATCAATCGCAATAATGGCATCCGGCTTGGTACGGTCAACAATACCCTGTACAATGTCACTGGATTCAATGCCCGTTGTACCCAGCACGCCGGGAGCAATCGCGCTGACTTCCCGATACCCTGGTGCGACCTGATCCGGCACCAATTCGAAATACTGACGGGTCACCATCAGATTCTCCACCACAAGCGGACCAAGTGAATCCGGGGTGACATGCAAGTTACCGAGACCCACAATCAGGATCTTGGATGTTTTGTTGATCCCTGCCTTAATCATAAAGTCTTCCATCTCACGCGTGAACTCAGCGGCAACACGCTCCTGTAGTACGGTATCACCATTCCGTAGTGACGGCACCTCCAAAGTGACATAGTGGCCTTTCACCCGACCAATGGCTTGGGCTGCTTCATCATTAAGTACATCAATACGTGTAATCGTAATACCCTCTTTTTTCTCTACATCTTCCCGTAGTCCGGGAATCGTCTGTTTCTGTCCACCTTGCGCCATTTCCTTGGAGTCGATTGCCAAATCGGTACGAACTGTATAGTTTTGCAAATCCAGTGTCATTCTGTCCCTGCCTCCCTTACCGCATTTGAGCATATTGTGTGGGGAAAAGAGTTTCTTTATGCAGCATGTCGAACATCGTAGGAATATCTGTTGCATTTTACATGCTAGCGTGATAGAATATTTTAAGTTGTGAAACGTTTGTATTCATGCAAATGCCTTACAGGAGGTGAATGTAATGCCAAACATCAAATCCGCTGTTAAACGCGTAAAAACGAGCGACAAGCGCCGCGCACTCAACGCTTCCCAGAAGTCTGCACTCCGTACAGCTGTTAAAGCTGCTGATGCTGCTCTGGTAAGTAATGAAGTTGATACTGCAAAAGCTGCGATTCAAGCTGCTTCCAAAAAGCTGGACAAGGCTGTAACTAAAGGTCTGGTTCATAAAAATGCTGCAGCACGCAAAAAGTCTCGCTTGGCGAAAAAACTGAACGCTCTTTCCGCACAAGCGTAAGAAGCGTTACTTATACGATCCAATGGAAAAATCCTGAACAGCATAGGCTTTCAGGATTTTTTAGTATCTGATTCGATAAGTATAAGACACAGACAAAGCGACCTTTATTCCAATGATCTAACCATCATGGAGCAAAGGTCGCTTTGTTTGTTATTCATACTATGATTCTATCAGGTGTACGAATCACTTCACGCACCAAGTCTTAATAGGAACAACTCCAGACCAAGCACTTTATCCACAGCTCCAGTTTTCATCTGGTAATCCAGTTCACTGAGGTGACTCAGGATCATTCTCAGACGATCCGGCTGAAATTTACGAGCTTGTTCACCTGCAATCTTAACAGCGTAAGGATGCAGACCAAGCTGACTGGCAATCTGCTGCTGGGAGTAACTTTGTTGGCCCAACTCTTTCACCTGAATCATGATCCGAAACTGGCGTGCGATTAAAGCTGCAATTTTGATCGGTTCTTCCCGCTGTTTCAATAACTCATAGAAAAGAGCCAATGCTTTCTCTAATCGCAAATTGGCGAGTTCTTCCACCAGGGAAAATACATTCTGCTCTGTGCTACGGGCAACCAGCGATTCAATATCAGCACGCTTGATTGTCCCCCCATTACCCGCGAACAAACATAGTTTGTCTACTTCAGCAGATAACGTCTGAAGCCCTGTTCCCGCATAGCTAACAAGTGTGTCCGCCGCACCAGCTTCAAAAGAGACATCGCGCTGCTTCGCCAGTTTTACAATCCAACTCAACAGCTCATCTCCACTTAATGGAGCAAAAGCAAGAACCACTGCCTGTTTCTTGACAGCCTTCACCAGTTTCTTACGCTCATCCAGCTTGTCCCCCTGTGCCAGAAAAACAATCGTACTGTATTCTGCTGGATTGTCCATATATGTAAGCAGACGATCAACCTGGTGTTCAATCTTGGATTCTTTACCTGCAGTAAACAGGCTGGCATCGCGTACAATAATCAATTTGCGGGGAACCAGAAATGGTACGGTCTCCGCTTCTTCAATAACGACCTCCACAGCCGTTTCAGACAAATCATATGGAATAATCGCAAAATCGCGATGTTCTTCTTCAATAACCTGCTCTTTTAACATATCCGTAAATTGCTGTATTTGATACTTCTCCGTTCCATACAGCACATAGATCGGAGCTGGTTCTCCACTACGTATTGCCTTTGTTGCACTTTTCACATCCATTCACGGTGCCTCCTTATCCCTCTTATCCTACCAGAAAAAGCGCAAGACAACAAAGGGACCTTACATCCAGTTACGGATGAAGGTCCCCTGTCCTACATCTATATAAACGCAGATACCAGCAGTTCTAGAAAAAGCTGGTGTGCGGTCATACGACGTCAGTTGGTTGAACTGAGATAGGACGTTTTGTTACTTCCAATATATGCTTGTCATACTGAAGATGTTCTTTTGTTTTATAGGATTGGAATCCCTAACTCCACTTATTTGGCAGAAGCTCCACCTGAAACAGAAGGTACACTAAACGAGTTCTTCGCCGTTGTTCCGTCCTTGTCCGTTTCGTAATTAAACAGGGTGCCATCCTTCGACCAACTCGCTGACTTCAGTGTCCCCTCTATATTTCGCTGTTCAACCAGATTCAGAACATCGGGTTCATTCACAGGTTTGGAGTATATGCTGATTTGATCACCAATAAGCATAACCACATAAGAGCCGTCAGGTGATTTCCATTCTTTGGATGCTGCCGATGAGGTGATCCCCTGATCTGGTCCTGCGAATCCTTGGTTACCTCCAGAGGAGTCTGCACCTGTACCGGAATCAGTAGCTGCATCGCCTTCTACCGGAGCATCTTCAGTCATATTAGGTGCTGTATCCTGAGAAGTGAAGGTTTGATCATCTTCGCTATCTGGTTGCGTTGTCCGATTCACTTTCCCATCTGCTGAAGAAGTAGGAGCACTTTCCGAATCCTGATTTTGCGGCTCGGAATCCGGATTCGGCGTCAGGTCCTTCTGACTATCCGTCGAAGGAGAATTGGACGAATCATCTTGCGTTCCTTTGTTCGGAGCAGGCGTTGGCTCGGTTGCCGGTTGTTTAGGTGTTTGATCTACCTGAACTTCAGGCTCCTCTACCTTATCTCCACCATTCTCTTCAGGAATAGTTTCTACGCCTTGGTTATCTGGTTCAGTTGGTGAAACATTCGATTGATCCACAAACACATCGTTGCTGCTTGGTTGGGACGAAGTGGCAGTATCATAATTTTCAATATTCTTGCTTAATGGATTCTCATCCACATTACCGCTCTCTTGAGAAGCTCCAGAGCTCATCAGCATGGAATCGGCATTCTCAATCTGTTCAGGCGGATTTCCCCAGATGGCGAATCCCAATATAACTGCCGCAGCCGCTGCACCCATGGACATACGTCCTGCCATCGAGTTAAGCCATTTTTGCTTCGTTTTCCGCTCACTTGAACGTTGTAAATTCTCAAATGCAGCGGGGACAGGACTCATTTCTTGTATGGTGCTACTTTGTTCCCTCCGCGCTTCGTCAATGGCATCAAGCTGTGGCATAATCGCATCCACCAGACTAAACTTCGGGCTTACTTGCGGTAACTCCTCCAGTTCTCTGGAAAGAGCTCTGAGTAAACTAAAATTCTCGGCGCACTCCGGACACTTCGCCACATGCTGTAGCATCTGCGCGGTTTCCGTCTCGCCCAGATCATGATCCAGATAGCGGTGCATCCATTCCACCACCTCTTCGCATTTCATCCTGTCACACCACCTTTCTGATATTCCTGTAGTAGATTCTGTAATTGTTGTCTGGCTCTAAATAGATAAGATTTCACCGTATTTAACGGAAGATCGAGACAATCCGCAATTTCGTTGTAGGATAAGTCCTGCAAATATCTTAGAACAATAACGGTACGATGATGCTCGGGAAGCTTGTTGATCGCATCCTGAATGTCTTGGGCCACATATGTAGACATGACCTCGTACTCCACATCCTGATTATCCTGAAAAACCATGTCATGTTCGTCAATGGAGACAGACGGCTTGGTTCTTCTGAATTTATCAATACAGATGTTCGTGACGATGCGTTGTACCCATGTTTTAAATTGGGCCTTTTCTTCGTATGAGTTGATTTTGGTGTAAATTCGGATCAACGCTTCCTGAGCAGCATCCAAAGCGTCCTGTTCATTATTTAGAATGTAATATGCGGTCCGATAGACATGTTGTTCAATCTCCCGCAATAGGGTAATTAGAGCGTCGCGATCGCCCGATTGAGCGGCTCTGATGAGTTCCGGCTCTACCACAAAGGATCCCCCTCTCCCTGCAACCTTACAGACGTGATCATCAATAAAATTGTTGCAAAGTTAAGTATTTTTTTAATTTGCCATAACAAAATAACGGCGTATGTATTAGGGCCGCTGAAATCTTCTCTTAGAATAACAGAAATCGCATAACGAGTCACCAAACGAGTACAAAAGGGATTCCATTACTTACACGACTCAATTCTAATGCAATGGCATACATTATAGCTAAACACTTTTTTGGTCCCAAAAATAAATAAAGTCCAAATTTAAGCTATTTTTAATGTAACTTTCATGAAAATAGTGTATTGTAAATTTACATTCATAAACACGAGGTGATGAGCATGCCAGCTCTTGCGAAAATTCAAGCTTTAAAAGAACAAATGCCCAAAGAATATCAAAGCATTTCCCATTTTGTGGAACATGCATTGGAATCCATTGATACTCTGGTCGAGGAACATCGGAAGTACGTTGCTGCACAGGCATTATACGGCGATAAAATCGTTGGATCGGAAGAACGCCTGTACAGAGAAACCGTACTTGATGTTAGAGCACAGCTGTTGATGACTCTTGAGAAAACGGTAGAAGATCTGCTGCACAAAGGCGACAAACACTGGAACAAACACTTTAAGGATGGCATTGAGTAGTTCTTATATTATTTCAACCATTTAAAGAAATAGCCCGTTTTCCGATATTCTCCCTCGTGAAGGGTAACGGAAAGCGGGCTTTGCTTGTTGGATCCTCTTCCGGGAAAGAAGCGTATATTTAGAAAAAGTTGTTCAATATCCGTTCGATTTCATTTGGCTTTGTAATTTCAGGACCAAAAACTGCTCTAGGTTGCTTACTGTTATTCCAAGGCTCCAACGTACAAGCATCATGAACATCAGCTATTTTCCAATCCAGTACATTGTCAAAAGTCGTTCCTGTATTCTGTCCATGAATATGATTGATCCAGATGGGTTCTTTGATATGAATAAATTCCCTGGGTACCTTTAGTGCATCGCGCCAGGTATAACTGGCTGCTTGTCCTTTTAAATACTCATCTACATGGATAAGTGTTACACCGTAGCTGGGAAGCCAGAAAAAAAAATTCCCCAGTCGCTTTTGTACTGAATCGTAGATGTAACCGTATTGAGGTATCAAGGCAACCGTGCCCTTTTGTGGTTCATAGACGTGCAGTTGTTTAATAAAATCTTTGTGGTACATATCGTCGCTGGACAGATAGACACGGTACAAATACTTAAACTCCTCAATATCTTGGAATACATGAGCTTTGTAATCTATAGGTGTAACAAAACAGATATTGGAAGGCAGGGGAGGGTAGTTTTTTAGTGTCCCTTGTACGAGGTTCTCAGACTTCGGATCATATAGCACGTAGCAGGTAAAATCCTGAGAAGATTGAAGGAGCAGGCTCTTAAGTGTATATTTCATGAATATATCTATTCTGTATTCTATCCATTGTTTGGTGAGTCGGTCCGATGTCCCCCCCAGTTATTAAAGAGCATTTCTATAATGAGTTTTTTTTCCTTAGACACGCACTTAGCCCTCCTTTGGTGTTCAAATGATCAAAGATCTGAATAGTATATGTATTTCCAGTAAAATTGCAATGGATAAATTACTAGTAGCATAATTCATTTCCTGAAAGCAAGTTAGGGGCTGCTAAGTACAAATTAAATAGCGACTTTCCATGGACTCATACAACAAAAAAGCTAAGCGGAAATTATACCGCCTAGCCTCTTAGTCTTATCATTTTACTTATTCAGTAGGGCATCGGCCTTCTTCGCTGCTTCAGCTATAGCTGCCTCTGCCGTGATGGACGAATCAACAACCGCGCGAAGAATCTCATCCTTGATCATCTCACCAATCTCTGGATACACCTTCTGCATTGGTCGCGGACCTGCATATTCCAGTTGATCTACCGCCACCTTAAACAACGGCTTTTCCTCATAAAGCTTCTTCATATCATCACTTTCCACTGCACTGATTCGGCTAGGCAAATATCCCGTGAAGGAGCTTGCATATATCGTTTGCTCTTTGGCGGTCATCCATTTAATGAACTTCCACGCCGCCTCCTGCTTTTCTGGAGACAGTCCGGAAGTCATCACCAGGTTGGCACCACCTGTTGGTACTCCATACGTATCATTCGCAGGCATAAATGTCGTCCCAAGTTCAAAACCCTGCTCTTCTGCAACCTTCATATTATTGGTCAAGTCCGCAGTTGAGGAGAAGAGCATCGCAGCACGCTGATTGTGGAAATCCGTCTTCGCTTGTGTACCTGCATCATCAGTCGTACCGATGCTCATGATGCCTTCATTCTTCATCTTCAGCCACAACTTCACTGGTTCAATTCCGGTTTCATTATTGAATGCTGCACTTTTCCCATCCTCGCTAATCATTGTTCCTCCGCTCTGTCTAACAAAAGCCTCATAGAACCAAATATCAACAGGCATCGAGATACCGTAACGCTGATCCTTAACTGTTAGCTTGCGTGCATAATCTTCAAATTCCGTCCAATTCTTCGGTCCAGCAGGATCAAGTCCCGCCTCCTTCAGCATTGTACGGTTCAAATACAGGATTGGTGTACTTCGTAAATAAGGAAGTGCATACAGCTTGTCATTCACGTAAGAATTTCCCATTAGTCCTGGAATAAAATCCTTCATATCAAGTTGATCTTTCTCAACAAATGAAGTCAATTCCTGAGTCATGCCAGATTCAGCAAAGACACCAACTGAAGCAATTTCATTTTGCCAAACTTCAGGGGCATTGCCTGCTGCGAAAGCAGCCTGTGCCTTGGAGTGCTGATCTGCATACGATCCCTGGTATTCCGCCTTCACAATGACTTCATCCTGGGATTCATTAAACATTTTAACCAAGTTTTCATTGTTCTCGGCGATCTTGTCCCCCCATGAGTACCAATATGTAATCTCTATCGGTTTATTGGCCGTGCCATTGGAAGTACCTGAAGCAACATTATCGGTTGAACCCGCGGAATTGGAATCACCACAACCAGTTACTGCAAGTGCAAGCGTTGCTGCTAACAAAATTGACCCAAATTTTTTCATGGATAAAGCCCCCTATGAATTAGATTACTTCACACCCGAATAGACAAATGCTTTAATAATTTGCCGTTGTCCAAATAAGAAAACAATCAGAATCGGAACGACCAAAATCATGTTTCCAGCCATCAAAATGTGCCAGGCGGCTCCTCCGTCGACCTCGCGCAGCTTAGAGATCCCAATCGGAAGCGTTCTTGCTGCATCGGAGGTCGTCATTACGAGCGGCCAGAAATAATCATTCCAGTGTGCAATGAAGCTGAACAATGCAAAGGTCACCAGCGTTGGCCGTGCCATGGGCACCATAATTTTGAGAATGATCTTCCATTCCGGTGTTTGGTCAAGCCGTGCCGCTTCAATGAGCTCTTCCTGTACTTGCTTGAATGACTGCCGGAGCATGAATATGCCAAAGGCACTGGAAGAGAAAGGAAGAATAAGTGCCAACAAATTGTTAATGAGTCCCCACTTGCTGAGCAACAAATACACAGGCAGGAAAATAAGCTGACCAGGAATCATCAAGGTCACCATCGTTATCCCGAATAACAGCTTGTCTCCTTTGAAGGAGTACCTTGCAAACGCATAGGCAGCCAATATAATGGTTGTGAATTGAAGAAGGAGTATACTGACCGATACAACAACGCTATTCATTAGATATTTCAAAAAAGGCCCCGATTCCCACGCCGCTTGGAAGTTGCTCCACATCACCTTGGAGGGAATCCATTTGGGTGGAAAGATTACCGTCTCCGGGTAAGACTTCAATGATGTTGAAATCATCCATAGAAAAGGGATAGCAAAAATCGCAACCAATACGACCGTGGCAGTAACATTCAGGATACGCAGCACTGGCTTCCTTGCCATGACATTTCCCTTCTCCTTTCTATTGGTAGTGAACCTTGCGGCTCAGCAACTTGAAGTAGACTAGCGTAAGCAATCCAACGACAACGAGCAGTATAACTCCTGCAGCCGAAGCGTAACCGATCTTGAAGTAGCGGAATCCGTACTCGTAGATGTAAAAGACGAGCGTATTAGTTGAATTGATCGGCCCCCCGTTGGTCATAATGGCAATGGTCTCAAACACCTGGAATGAACTGATCAGATTAATGATAATTAAGAAAAACAGCGTCGGCGAAAGCATGGGCAGCGTAATTTTGTAGAACTTCCGCCACCAATTGGCCTCATCCAGAGCTGTGGCCTCATACACATCCTTCGGAATGCTTTGGAGACCAGCGATGAAGATGAGAGCGTTGTAGCCCACGCCTTTCCAGACCGAAACAAGTACTAGCGACAGCAATGAACTGTCGGGACTACTCAGCCATTCCAGCTTGGGCAAGCCAACCATATCCAGCAAACCGTTAAGCAAACCGAATTTGGGATCCATTAGCCACATCCACACCAGGGATACAGATACAAGCGAAACAATATGTGGACTAAATAGTGCACCTTGAACAAACCCATACCATGCTCCTTCCCGATTCAGCCATATGGCTAGCAGTAGCGAAATCACAATGGATAAGGATACGGAAAGAAGCGTATAGTTCAAGGAATTGCTCAGTACCTGAAGAAATGCACTATCCTTAAATAACTCAACAAAGTTGTTGAAGCCCACGAACTCCTTGACCGGATTAATGAAATCCCAGTTATAAAAGCTTAGGAAGATCATATAGAAGATCGGATAAATGAAAAAAATGGAGAACACCACGATGGAAGGAGCCACCATCACATAAGGACGGAATCTGGACCAAACGGTCATGAAGATTTCCCTCCCAGGACAATGAGCTCTCTAGCTTCAGACCGCTCATGCTGACGAGCACGGACTCCGTTCCGATCAAAATAGTACAGATCCTGCATAGAGACCGTGATGTTTACCTCGGAGGCTGACTCCAAAGGCTTCAAAAAGCTCTTCACGGCAACAGGTCCAAGCGCCGAATCCAGTTGATAGATAATTTCTGCACCTAGAGTCTCGCGTGTCATGATCTGGGCCGTGAATTGAACATGTCCCGTCTGCGGTCTATTCTCAAGTGTCATCGTTGCTTTCTCTGGTCGAAAGCCAATCTGCCCAATGTCGTCATGAAGCTGCCCATTCAAATAAGGAAGGATACGTTCACGATTAATTACATTCATCGGCGGTGTACCGATAAACTGGGCTGTAAAAACATTATCCGGATCATCGTAGATTTTCATTGGACGATCTGCTTGTTGAATACGCCCTTTATTCATGATGACGATACGATCTCCCATGGACATGGCCTCAACCTGGTCATGCGTAACAAAGACAAAGGTTGCGCCTAGTCGTTTGTGAAGCTGGATTAGCTCCGTTCGCATCTGATGGCGAAGCTTGGCATCCAAATTGGACAATGGTTCGTCCATCAGGAAGACTGCGGGTTTCTTCACCATGGCCCGAGCCAAGGCAACCCGCTGACGCTGACCTCCGGACAGAGCCTGCGGCTTCTTGTGCAAATACTCGGCTAGGCCGACGACCTCGGTGATCTCCTTAACGAGCCGCTCTCGCTCGGGCCGGGGAACCTTGCGATTCACTAATCCGAATTCGATGTTCTCCTTGACCGTCATCATTGGATATAATGCATAGTTTTGAAATACCATGGCGACATTGCGCTTGCCCGGCTCCAATCCATTGACAGAATGGTCTCCGATCCAAATTTCACCGCCCGACTCCTTATCAAGTCCTGCGATCATGCGGAGTGTCGTCGATTTTCCACAGCCGGACGGGCCTACCAATACGGTAAAGGAACCATCCTCAATGGTCAGATCGAGACCCTCGATGACTTTATCCTGCTTGAAGCTTTTTTCAATCTGCTTCAACACAATTTGTGCCATGACATTCCCTCCTTCTCTTTACATTACTGAGCGGCCGATGCTAATTGAATGGATAAGACAAGGTCGCTTTCTTCTCCCAATGCATCAGCGACAGGTCCAAAGCCCGGCATATCACTACAAAAGCTCTGAATATCGTCGATGAGACCGGCACCCTGTATAAGCCGGTGAGTTATCGCTACTTTTCCCTCGTGAACTTCAATAACGCGGTAGGCGGGTACATCGAGACAAGCTGCGGTCTGTACGTAATGCCATTTTCCTTGCTTAACGATGGAGTTTATGTGATTATGCCCGCAAAAATAGATGCCTCCTTCTGGCTGACTATTGAATATGCTCTTCAGTTCATCCTGCGGACGGACATACAGCTTATCGAGCGTCGAACGCGCAGTTGTATCGAATACCGGATGATGCCCGAAGAGGAGTACTTGCTTCTTATGCGAATCGGCAAGCTGGTCTTTGAGCCATGCCAGTTGCTCTCCGTCCAGTTCTCCTCCCCAATCTTCACGGTTCATTTCCTGGGTAGTATCCAAAAAAAACAGCTTGGCATGAGGCGTGTCAATCGTTCGATAGCGATCCTGACCTGTTAGCGTGGAAATTTCATGCTTTGGTATCGAATAGGTATCATGATTGCCCAGCACATGAATAAAGTTCCGTTCACTTCTTGCAAGAATGGAGTAAATCGATCGAAGTTCCTGAGCCGTTCCTTCATGCGTTAAATCGCCAATAGAGATATGAAAATCCGCCTCTTCCTTCAGAAAAGCCTCGAGCATATGCTCGTATGCCCGGACTCTCGCAGCCTTCATTTCCTCGGTCCCGTGACTCATACTTGAATAGTGAAAATCACCTAGTAACGCTAGACGCATTAAACGCCACCTCCATCTTTATTTTGGACACCTTGCTGCTCAAGCTCTCTCCACCTGCAACACATCTGAAGGCTTTAAATGGTCATCCTGCTCCATGATGCATTCGTTGAAGGAAGGCCATATATAATCCGGAATGATACCGGTCTTTCCGATATCCTCTCTTGAGGAGATACCCGTAAGCACGAGCGCAGTCTTCATTCCATTCTGCTGTCCAAATAAAATATCCGTTTCCAGCCGATCACCTATCATGAGGCATCTGCTGCTATCCACATCCAAAAGCTCGAGCGCCTTCTCTGCATAATAGCGGGAAGGCTTGCCAATCACGACCGATGCTTTCTGCTGGCTAGCTGCCTCGATCGAGCTTAGAATGGCTCCAGTGTCCGGAATGATATCTCCTGGCACGGGACAGCAGTTGTCCGGATTCGTTGCGAGCAGAACCGCCCCATGACGAACTGCTTTTGCCGCTAAATGAAGCTTATCGTAATGAAACTGCCGATCCATGCCAACTAACACATGCGTTGATCGATACGGATCTTCGGTAATGGCTATCCCGATTGCACGAAGTTCTCTCTGCAAAGCCTCCTCACCGACGACCAGCACCTTGGCGTCCGGGGCATGCTCTGTAAAATACATTCCTGACACGTATCCTGCGGTCAGAATTTCATCAAGCTGGCACGAAACACCCAAATTCAGCAGCCGCTTGTAGCAATCCTCCCTGGTATGAATGGGAGTATTCGTAAGGAACAAGAGACGCTTGCCTCGTGATCGCAAGCCACTAATTAAGTTGTTTACGCCAGGGAGCATCATCTGGCCGACATAAATCGTCCCGTCTAAATCGAAGCAATACGCATCGTAAGCATACAAATCCTCCATGACCTTAACCCTGCCCACTCACACTGAGCTGGACAACTCCAATACATTCATGAAGCATTCGAGCTCATCTGTACAGACCCATACGGACGGATATTCCTGAAATTTCTCCATTATGGAAGTCTCATTTATTGTCCAAGCCATCAGTTGAATTCCTAGCTCTTGACATCGATGAATGTAATCTTCGGTCACGAAGGCATGGTGCATGGACAAGAATGTCGCCCCCATCTCTAACGACCAGTCAAGAATAGCCTTCGAACACCCAAAAGTGATAAGACCGATGCGTACATCGCTAGATAATTGCCTGATCTTCTCCAAGGCATCAAAATCAAATGACGTAATGACTACCTGATTCAGCAGGTTGAATTCTTTGATAACTTCAAGTACCTTTTCCTCCAGCTGAGGGTAATAGTTACCCATCTGCTTAAGCTCAATGTTAAGCCCAATCTTACCCTTTAAAGCACGCAGCACCTCTTCAAGGGTTGGAATATGCTCATCTTGCTTTATTTTAAAAGATTGCAGCTCCGAAGCTGTATAATCGGCTACCCTGCCCGTCCCATTTGTCATGCGGTCAAGCGTATGATCATGAATGACAACCGGGATTCCATCCTTGCTGAGATGTACATCCAGTTCAAGATGTGTGAACCCAAGCTCCACCGCTTTTAAAAAGGAAGACATCGTATTTTCAGGATATTTCTTTGGGTAGCCGCGATGAGCAACTGCTTGAATGGTCATGCTAAAGTTACCTCCCGTTGTATTTTATGGACAACACAAAAAACCCAGCAGCAAATCACCCTCCTTCAACATCAAGGTTCTATCGATTTACTTACCACCGGGTTTTCTCGTCGTCTCCACCCAAGGATAAATGTATGAAATTAAGTCCAGAATTTCTCATGGCCTATCGAAACAAAATCTGCCCCGCTCTTTAATGCTTCCTGAATTTCTTCCTCATGCCGGATAAGTCCTCCAACAATCAACGGCTGCGTAATGCGTTCTTTCAGCTCTTGGATCACTCGGGGCATAAGTCCCGGCATCAGTTCAACCTCATCAGGCTTGTAGCTCTTAATCATCCGAACTGCAGTCTCAATTGCAGCTGAATCAATGGCAAATATGCGCTGAATGCTTAATATGCCTGCTTGCTTTGCCGCTGAAACCGCATTGCTCTTCGTCGTCACGATCCCATCGACTTTAAACACATCAGCAAGATATTGAATGGCGGAGGCATCTCGTCCAATCCCGGAGACCATCTCGGTATGCACGTAAGCCTGTTTGCCGCCTTGATGCAGACTGTCTATGATTGAACCAAGATTGGTGATGTTGCCTGTCATCAGAATAACTCTCTTCACATCGCTTGCTATAGCTTGAGAAATTTGCTCGTCTACCGTAATGGAGGCGATGATGGGATAATTCTTCATGATTTAGTCCTCATTCCCTCGTTTGTCATCTTAAATGATAAAGCTTTAATATTCGTTTGGTATCACCGCCATGTAAACGGGGTATTAACTTAAGCCCTGAGGTTTGGCGAAGCCTAGCGAGGGAAATAGTGATAATACTACACATCGAAAGGATGAATCACACGATGAATCCAACTTCAGATCACCAAGAAGCAATCGAGAAAATTCAGGAATTGATCAAAGACATCGACGTTGCGATGCTTACAACGGTATCAGAAGAAGGGCTAGTTTCACGCCCAATGAAAACCCAGGATGTCGAGTTCGACAGCAACCTGTGGTTCCTGACCAAGAAAGATACGAGCAAATTTCATGAACTGCTTCACAACCAGCAAGTTAACATCGCATATGCGGGTAAATCTTTCGTCTCCATCCGTGGCGAAGCCGAACTCGTGGAAAGCTCTGAGAAGATAAAGGAATTTTGGAGCCCGGTCTACGAGAACGTACTAGAAACCACGTATGATGATCCGAACCTCGTTCTCATCAAGGTCAAAGCCGAAACTGCCGAGTATTGGGATACCGGCAACAAGTTCAAGATGGCCAAGTTCTTGTTCCGTCGACTACTGGGCAAAAATACTGAAGGAACAGATATCAATCAGATCGTCGAATTCAATTAGATACGGTAAAGAAATTTCCTAAAGAAGAAGTGCCCATCATGCTATAGGTGATGGGCACTTTGAATTCGATCTTATACAGGATATCAATCCATAATAGTCAAAGGCATTCAGAAAAACGATTTAGGCCAGCCAAAACTCATCCCTCCTCCTTGTCAACCAACTTGTACCGAATATCAATCTTCCCATCTCTCACTCTCATCTGGACCTCACCCATCTGATCTGTTCGATAGATTTCTGACCCGGTAGCTTCCAGACGTTCCATCACTCCTGGGTTGGGATGCCCATATGTGTTGTTAACACCCGCAGATATGACCGCGGTTTTGGCTTTCCAGTATTGGAGCCAGGCTTCGGTTGATGATGTTTTACTACCATGATGTGCGACCTTTAACACGTCAATAGAGACAGATGCTGATGAAACATTATTTGAATTAACCTGCAACGGGCGTGTAAGTACCCTTTGTACAACGCCCTCTGTAACTCCAAGATCTGCACCTCTCTGTTCAAACGCTTCAGCGAGCGAGCCATCTTGAATCGTATAGAGCAGGTCCTGTTCGGCCGCTGCATCCATATCCCCAGTGAACAACATGGATGTCCCAGCCATGTCCAGCAAAAAGACAACGGAATCATGATTCTGATGTTCAGACACAGGCAAACTGCCAGATGCTTCTGCTACCATGTGTTCCAGGTCTGGAGCTATAAAATGTAAAACCGTCTCCTTGTCAGCCTTATAAGACATGCCCTGCTGGATGGCGTAAAGTGGAATCTTCCGTTCCATGGCTGTGTTCAGTAATTTATCAAAGTTTTCCTTACCACTGGTTGTGCCATTAAACATGAATCGTTTAACCGGAATCTGTTCCAGCACAGCCTGTAGTCCTCCAGCATGATCCTGGTCAGCATGCGTTACAATTACAGCGTCCAGTTGATGGATGCCTCTCTTTTTCAATAGAGGAACAACGACCTTAGCTCCCACTTCATAGGGATCACGCCTTGTTTTCCATGATTGTTCGGTGTTCCCAAAGCTCACCGTGCCTCCGCCATCCACCAAAATATGTTTGCCTTCTGGCGTTGTAATCAACGTGCTGTCTCCCTGACCAATGTCCAAGAATTGCACAATGCCGGTTCCAGCAGGCTTCGGAGTCTGGTATGCCCACCACAATCCAGCAACAAAGCTGATCGCGAGCAAACCGCACATCCATCGTTGAACTTTACTCATACGTTGATGCGCATAGTAACCTGCACCTCGTGCAGAAAATGCACTTGTATACTCCGGCCATGCGATACTGGCTCCTAAAGTTGTTAATGAAGTTTCTTTTCCATCTAGACGGTTCTTACCTTGATCCTGTGCCACGGTAGACATCGAAGAGCGAATGCCCACATTCCCCATTGCAACAGAAGGCTGTCGCATGACAAGAGGAGCCGTATCCTCCTCAGCAACCACCGTTTCTTGCTGTGTACCGTTGCCCTGATGAATTAGATACAAAAGAGCATACAACACGGCGTAATATGCAGCAATCCACAACAGGGAAGGCGTAGCCCAGATCAGTACAAAACCCGGCAGGCTGTTCATCCACTCTACGCTTGTAAATGTCAGCTGATTCAGTTGAATTGCAATCCATGCAAGGGGGTTCGCCAAGGGAACCCATATGAAAGACAACAGCATGGCGACCGTCCCCAGAGGTAATACAATGGTACTAATCAAAGAAACAAGCAGAAAGTTAGCCACAAATGAGAGCAATGAGAACTGATTGAAATACAGGATGGTTACCGGAAACGAAATCAGTTGAGCTGTCACCGCAACGGATGCTGTTGCAGCCAGAGATTTCGGCCAACTGCTGAACAGTCGGTTAATCAAAGGCATATAGATCATCAAACCTGCGGTTACGAGAAAAGATAATTGAAAGCTTACGCTTAGCAAAAAGTACGGATCCCACCACATCATCAGTAGCGCAGCTGCACTAATCATCTGAAGGCCATCTCTGGCGAGATCACGACGTGCCATATACAACCCAATCATGGACATAATCCCTGCCCGAATCACTGAAGGTGAACCACCGGACAACAAAACATAAGCTGGTACCAGTATAAGAACAACCGTGAGTGCCGTCTCTCTGGTAAGCCTTAGCCAGGATAGAATAAGGAGAAGAGTAGCTACATATACAGCGACATGAGTTCCGGAGATTGCCAGGATATGCGTTAGACCCAGTTGTGAAAACTGACCATAGGTACCTGGATCGATATCATTAGCCATTCCGATAATCAGACCCTTCATATACCCTGCATGAGGCTCGAGGAATAACCGTTCGACCGCTGAACCCAACTTATGCCTCGTCCAATCCGTCCACCGTAGTACGTTAAATTGTCCAACCCCTTCAGGGGGAGCTGCTGTTACTGAACTGGCTCCCTTCACTTTGAACAACCAGTGGATGTGCAGGGTTCGCAAATAGCTGCGATAATCAAACCCGCCAAAGTTCCTGGCTTCACCAGGAAGGGCAAAAGAACCATTAAGCGTGATTGAATCGCCCCTCTTCCAACCTGCCGCTACCTGCTGTTCTTCTTCCTCCGCCAATCTGACTTGCACCATCAATTGTTCATCTATTTTGAATCCAGATAATGTTGCCAGATCTGCATCTGTTGATGAATTCGATAATGGTAATATTGAAGACATCTGTATCTTAAAGTCAGCCCGGTCTCCATCAATGCGTACATCTGACACTAGCTCACCCTGAATTTCGGCTGACCATCCGTCCAGCGCATCAGCAGCGATATGCATGGTCTCCGGCAGACTGCTGTGATTGCGTGCGTCATTCCACTCCCAATGTGCAGCACCCCCAATAAAGGCAGCAAGTATGAATAAAACAGACCATCCACGCACATCCAGAAAACGAAGTAGAAGTGGCAGACATGCCAGTGCTCCAATGAACCCCCAGGTCAAAGCCCAGCCTGTTAATGCGCATGCCATCCCGCTCCCGCATAACCAGCAAATCGTAAAACTTAGTAACGGTCTGCCTTTCATTCCTTCTCCTCCTTCACTTCACCCATTGAACGCAGAAAAACCCCCGGAAAGCCGATTCAGGCTTGCCGGAGGTTCTCCCTCGCATATTAGACCATATTCGTATTAGTTGCTCACGGTCATCATCGTTTCCCGCGGAGGCTGGTAATTCTCCAACCTGCGAAACGTTATCCCCTTCTGTTGCATCATATTCGTAACCTTGCCGGTATCTTTTGGATAAGAGCGATGAAATACGATTTCTGTAATCCCGCTATTCGCCAGCATATTGGCACATGTCCAGCAAGGTTCGTCGGTCACATACACAGACGAGCCTTCGCGGTCAATTCGGTCTGTGAATAAAAGCAAATTTTGCTCCGCGTGGATTGTGCGAATGCAGCGTTGCTTTTTGACCATTTCTTCTTGCCCATCGGTCACGACTAACTCATATTCTTCCGATATCATGCAACCTGCTTCAGAACAATCCGGGACGCCCGTGGGTGCGCCATTATAGGCTGTTCCCAGCAGTTTCTTCCCCTGAACAAGCACGGCACCCACATGACGACGCGAACAGCGGGAACGGGTTGAGACCATATATGCGATGTCCATAAAATACGTGTCCCAGTCCTTGCGTACCTCTGTACTCATGCTGCTTTCCTCCCGCTCAATACAATTTTTATTCTAATATTACCGGATCTGCACATATGGTGCCATCTTCTCCAGCATCTTCATGCCGATTCCTTTGACCTTCGTCAAATCACTCACTTTCGCAAAAGGACCATGTGCATTCCGATAGTCCACTATGGCCTGAGCTTTCTTCTCCCCGATTCCGGGAAGCTCTGTAAGCTTGGAGACAGGTGCAGTATTCACATCAATCTTGTCATTGTCTCCAGGTTCCTCACGAATTACAGTTGGATTACTGTTTGAAGCCGTCTCGGAGGTAACTGAAGGATTCGAATTCGTACTTGGTACAATCGGTTCAGTCAAACCAGAGGCATCCATTGCATTATCATTCGTCTGGTTTGTAGTTTGAAATACAGAATCACCTTCAACTCCTACGTTCGAAAGCTCTTTAGATTCTCCTGCCTGTGCATCCTTCCCAGTCTGCATCCCACTTGCATCCGTTCCCGAAGATGCTCCAGTATTACCCTCAACCGAAGTAGCCGACTGAACAGCAGGGAGTTCCTGCTCTATCGTCGGCTTCTCGGTGCCGAGCTGCAAGGGTTCCCAGCCACTAGGTGGTTGTTCACTTTTGCCCGACCATAATATGAGTATACTTCCAACCACCGCTGCAGCAATGGTCATTCCTTTATTCCATCTCATTCTTCCACACCTCTCTCCCTGAATTCAAAATCATTCATTTCGAACACGGGCGGTGCTTCCGAACCGTTGAACTTTCCTGATGAAACAAGTTGTGCATTTTTCATGTCATGTGAAACAGGTCCTCACGCATAGATATAGAGGGAATGAACTGCGCCAGTACCGTAAAGCATGAAAGGAGGCCTGAAACAATGAAGGTTGGATTTATCGGAACCGGCAGCATGGGCAGCCTGCTGATCTATGCCCTGATCCAATCGGGTGCACTCGAGCCCCGGCAGATCGCCGCAAGCAATCGAACCCCGTCCAAAGTACGTCAGTTATCCCTCCGTTACCCTGGTCTGCATGAATCCCAGAGTAATCGGGAAACGGTGATCCGAAGCAATATCATCTTCCTGTGCGTGAAGCCGCTTGAATTCAAACATGTCATTGAAGACATCCTGCCTGTCGTGAATCCCAATCATATAGTTGTCTCGATCACCAGTCCCGTGCAGCTGCGCCATCTGGAATCTTCACTTCCTTGCAAAGTCTCCAAGGTTATTCCCAGCGTCACACACCAGGTCGGCAGCGGAGCGTCCCTGTGCATACACGGTGAACGAATGACCAGTGAAGACCGCGCTGTGTTAGAAAGTCTGCTCAGTCATATAGGCAGGCCGTACCAAGTGGATGAAGCCTGTACACGAATTACATCCGACTTCTCCAGCTGCGGGCCTGCATTCATATCATTCTTCTTGGAACAGTGGATCGAAAGTGCAGTGAAGCTGACAGACATCAAAAGGGCAGATGCCTGTGCTCTGGCTGGCGAAATGCTCCTGGGAACAGGCAAGCTGCTCACCGAAGGAGGTTACACTCCGCAAGAACTTCAGGCTCGTGTCGCTGTACCTGGCGGTATAACCGCTCAGGCACTTGCACTGCTGAAGGTTAGCCTCGACGGCGTTTTCGACAGCCTGATCCACACAACGCATGACAAGTATGATGAAGATTTGTTAAAGCTGGATGAACTATTCCGAGCCGGTGAGATTAACCGGCAACAATATTAACGAGTTTGCCTGGAACGGCAATGACCTTGCGAATGGTCTTGCCTTCCAGCGCCTGCTTAACAGGTGCCAGCTCCATCGTAAAGTCCTGCATACCCTGTGCATCCAGATCCTTCGCGATTGTAGCACGTGTTACGATTTTACCGTTTACCTGAACAACGATTTCTACTTCCGCATCCACGGTCATGGACTCATCATATTCAGGCCAAGCCACGTAAGAGATTCCACCTTCATGACCCAAACGGCTCCACAGTTCCTCTGCCATATGCGGTGCCAGTGGTGACAACAGCTGCACAAAGTTCTCCATCGCTTCACGAGGCAGTGTATCGGCTTTGTATGCATCGTTGATGAAGATCATCAGCTGGCTGATGGATGTGTTGAAACGCAGATGCTCCAGATCTTCCGTAACTTTTTTGATCGTTTTGTGAGCCGTCCGCTTGAACTCGTCTGTTCCACCGTCCACCGTAATCTTGTCATTGATGGCTCCTGTGTCTTCATTGATGAAGAGACGCCATACACGTGACAGGAAGCGGTGCATGCCTTCAACCCCGTTAGCATTCCACGGTTTTGTTGCTTCCAATGGTCCCATGAACATTTCATACAGACGCAAAGTATCTGCACCGAATTCATTAACGATTTCATCCGGGTTAATGACATTGCCACGGGATTTACTCATTTTCTCATTATTCGTACCCAGGATCATACCTTGGTTCACGAGTTTATGGAAAGGCTCTTTGGTATCTACAACACCCAGATCATACAGCACTTTGTGCCAGAAACGAGCGTACAGCAAGTGAAGCACGGCGTGCTCTGCTCCGCCAATGTACAGATCAACTGGCAGCCACTGTTGCTGCTTCTCCTTGGAGATCAGTTCCTTGTCATTGTGCGGATCGATAAAGCGCAGGTAATACCAGCAGCTACCCGCCCATTGTGGCATAGTGTTGGTCTCACGACGTGCCTTCATTCCCGTTTCCGGATCTACCGTATTCACCCACTCCGTAACATTCGCCAGTGGTGATTCTCCAGTACCCGAAGGTTTGATCTGGTCGATATCAGGCAGCAGCAGTGGAAGTTGATCCTCCGGTACGGTCTTCATGGTTCCGTCTTCCAGATGCAGAATTGGGATTGGCTCACCCCAGTAACGCTGACGGCTGAACAGCCAATCGCGCAGACGATAGGTTACTTTGCCTTGTCCTTTGCCGTTCTCTTCCAGCCAAGCAATCATCTTGGCAACCGCTTCTTCATTGTTCAGTCCGTTCAGGAAGTCAGAATTCACATGCGCGCCATCGCCCGAATAGGCCTCTTGTGTAACGTCTCCACCTTGAATAACCTCGATGATATCCAGACCGAACTGCTTGGCAAATTCCCAGTCACGTGCATCATGACCCGGAACGGCCATAACTGCACCTGTACCGTAACCAGCAAGGACATAATCGGCAATCCAGATTGGCAGTTTTGCACCATTAACCGGGTTAATGGCATAGGTTCCTGTGAATACACCCGTTTTATCTTTGGCCAAGTCGGTACGTTCCAGATCACTCTTACGTGCAGCTTGCTCCTGATAAGCCTGAATGGCTTCACGTTGTTCATCGGTCGTAATTGCTTCTACCAGTTCATGTTCCGGAGCAAGAACTGCGAAGCTCGCACCGAACAATGTGTCTGCACGGGTTGTGAACACCTTGATGACTTCTTCGTGACCTTCAATGGCAAAAACCACTTCTGCACCTGTCGATTTACCGATCCAGTTGCGCTGCATATCCTTGATGCTTTCAGACCAATCCAGCTCTTCCAGGTCTTCCAACAGACGCTCCGCATACTCGGTAATTCTCAGGACCCACTGGCGCATCGGTTTGCGTACAACCGGATGTCCACCACGTTCGCTCTTGCCATCAATAACCTCTTCATTAGCCAGTACCGTTCCAAGTGCTTCACACCAGTTAACTGCCACTTCATCCACATAAGCGAGGCCTTTATTGTACAGCTGGATAAAGATCCATTGTGTCCATTTATAGTATTCAGGGTCCGTTGTGCTGATCTCACGATTCCCAGTCGTAGGAGAACCCGAGCGATTTGATCTGACGACGGAAATTATCAATATTGCGGAATGTAATATGCCGTGGATGTTCACCTGTATCCAGTGCATGCTGCTCAGCAGGCAGTCCGAAAGCGTCCCAACCCATTGGGTGCAATACATTGTAACCGCGCATACGCTTGTAACGTGAAACGATATCCGTTGCCGTGTATCCTTCCGGGTGGCCTACGTGCAGACCTGAACCGGATGGATAAGGGAACATATCCAGTGCATAAAATTTCGGTTTAGCAGGGTCCTCACCCGTTTTAAACGTTTTATTTTCATCCCAGTATTGCTGCCAACTTTTTTCCATGACTTGTGGCTGATAGCCGTGTTTCGGCTGGTTATTCTCACTCATCTATTGTTCCTCCTTCAGGTTATTCGCATTTTAATTGCAACAAAAAAACCTCAGCATCCCGTAGCGTTTGCAGCGCTAGGGACGAGAGGTTGAATTCCCGTGGTACCACCCTAGTTAGCGGACGAACGTGCTTCGTCATCCACTCCCTTTGGACCTGTAACGGCGGTTAACCGATGCGGATTTCCATTCCTGAGCCCAAGCTTTTACAAGCAGGTTAAACAGAATGGTGTAATCACCGCATTTCTCCAAGGCGAGTTCGCAAATCACTGTCAACCGGCTTGCACCAACCGCCGGCTCTCTGTTATGTACAGGAATTACTACTGATCCTTATCATCGAAATATGTATACAATATCGGGAACATTATATAAAAAAGCAAACCCAAAGTCAATATTACACGTTATAATCACCTTTTGAGGCACACGGTTCGTACCGATCAATGACACTCGTGGCTGTTCAGGATAAACGAAAACGCTCGATGCCTTCCTCCAGATTATGAATGGCCCAATTCACATGTTCCTGATTATCATATTCGCGATAAGCGCACTCAATGCGTAATACCAGATCAAAATACAAGTCGTATAGACTTCTTCTTATCAGCTCACTTTCAGTCGTAATCGTTTGTCCGTATCCCTTCACGAATCCGGGAGTATAGTTAAAATGACTAAAGTAATGCTCCATCAAAGGGTCTGCCCACAGAGAACGTTCAAAATCAATAATAGCTGTGATACGACCTGCGTCTACCAGAACATTGCCATCCCACAGATCCCAACTGACAAGTACAGGTTCTTTTACATCGTCCAACACATCCGATTTTTCTTCAATCAAGCGTCTCAATTCAGCGTATTCAATCGAAAATGTAATACCAGCTTCTTCCCCATCGGTAAGAATGTCATCCATCAGATGGATAAATGCTTCTTTCCAAGTGGAATAACGCTGTTTTTGCTTCGAGAAATATCCGAACTTCTCGCCTTTGATCTTATTAATCCGACGGTTATAACGACCTAGCTGCTGTTCAATAGCTTCCTGCTCTTCCGGCGCGTATTGATCCTTGACCTGATTGTAGGGTGTTCCAGACATATACTCCATGATAAAATAACGCGCTGGAGCAATGGTTAACGAATCATCATAAACCAGCACTTGCGGTACGGGAACATCCTGTAATTCCGTAATGAGGCGTAATGCCTCAACCTCGGCAATCATGAGGTCCTGCTCACAGCGCATCAGATTGGTCGAAGCCGACGGGGCAATTTTGAGTACCACCCGCTGTGTATCACTTAGGGTAATGAGATATGCATGATTGGCCCAGCCATCCACCATCTCCTTATAATCCTGTATACTTGTAGAGAAATGTTGTTTGATTATGGCATTCAGCTGTTCCGGCGTGAGTCTTGTTTTATATGTACTTTCCATTACTGCACCTCACTTTGACAATTAATTCGGTTAGAAAACGCTTTCTATCCAACCATTATGGCCTCCTTCACTTTAACTGGCAATACTTTTTGTCACGCTCGTAAGTCTTCCTCGCATTTCCTTTTGCCTATTACAGAAGCTTGTTATTCATGCTCCATGGAAAATCAAACAAAAAAACTGCCCTTATGTACCATAAGGACAGCTCTCATCATTCGCTCTTACTTCACAGCAACGTAGAACAAGCGCTGTGCGCTGTCTCCGGCTTCTTCCCATTCAAAATCGGCATATACCTTTACGTCTCTGAAGCCTGCCTTGGATAACTCCAGCTTCATCCAGTCCGGATGATATGCACGCTGGACATGGACTTCTTCAAAACGCTGATACATATCTTTGCTACCATCATCCACACGCGAAAAGATACTCAGATGATGCTCAATCTCACATCGATCTTGATCCAATCCACAGGTCCAAATATACGATACGGAGCGTTCATCCAGCACAAAAGGCTGTTCCTCATCATAACGAATAAGGGTATTGGGATGATGAACATCAAACAGGAACGTTCCACCAGGTTTCAGCATCTCATATGTGCGCTCGAATGTACGAACGACATCTTCTTGTTCGAGCAGATAATTGACGCAATCACAGAAAGATATAACGGAGTCTACAGGCTCCGGAACTCGCCAATCCCGCATATCCTGCTGCACCCAACGTACACTGCCTTCGCGGTACAAGCGATGACCCTGAGGCGTGGCCTCCATCTTACTGCGCGCAACCGACAGCATATCTGCTGAGAGGTCAATGCCTGTAACTTCAAAACCGGAGTTCACGAGCGGGATCGTAATCGAGCCCGTTCCACAGCCAAGTTCAGCAACACTTTTGGGCATTCCATGATGTTCCCAGGCTGTTCTTGCAAACCTTATCCAGTCCGGATAAGGCATATCTTCCATTAATTCATCATAGACATAGGCAAATTTCCGGTAAGACATGTCAGGCACCGCACTTTCAATTTCATTTTTCAATCCTGGTCTATACAAGTTGCACTAAGGATTATTTACACTGGACACTCCAATGACAGAACAACCTTCCGATCGCTGTTATCCCCAGATTTTTTTGATTCCTTTTATAAAGGAGTAAATCCGGGGATAAAGGCGAACGCTCCGCTTCTTCAGGTTCTTTCTGTCCTCTCCGTTTCGCGTAAATGTTTAGTTCAATATATATAACAAAAGCAAAGACAGGGGCATCCGGTGTTTACCCAGCCTAACCCTGCCTTCTGCGAGTTCAATATGACATACACTTAATCCATTTCAATTACTTCGAATCATTCTGATCCGCAGGTGCAGATTCGGACAAATACGTCCAGCTTTCCTTTTGCACGATCAGTCCGTCTTTCATCAATTTGCCCAAGGCACGCTTGAAAGCAGACTTACTGATGCCAAAGCGCTGCTTGATGATATCCGGCGGAGTTGCATCCGAGTATGGCATGCCGCCCATAGGGCGTTCTTTCATGAAAGCGAGCAGCTTGTCTGCATCTTCGTTACGTCCAACTTGTTTTAGTTGAGTCATGGCCAGATTCACACGTCCGTCTTCACGTACCAGTGTCACCCGACATTTAACTTTCTCACCAAGACGCAGCATATGACTGCGTTCGGATGAATGAATCATACCAATCGCGCCAAAGCCCAGTACACCGCCCTCTACAAGTACAAAAGTACCCATCTGCAGTGCCTTGTATACCGTCGCTTCAACCCACTCGTTTAACCATGAAGTTGGAGCATGGAAAGACAGTGGTGAAAGCTCACGTTCCCCGGCCAATTTGGCACGCAGACGTCCTTGCTTGTCATGTTCCATGATTACAAAGACTTCATCCCCTACTTGAGGGCGCAGTTCTTCCAGTTCAGGCAGTTCACGAATAGGAAGCAGCAATTGCCGACCAAGTCCCATTTCCAGGAAACAGCCCAGTCGTGGGTGAACATCAGCCACAACCAGTCGTGCCATTTCGCCGAGCATAAGATAAGGCTTTTTCATCGTTACGGCCAGACGGTCTTCTGTATCAAAGAATACAAAGACCTCAAGCGTCTCGCCAATCTTAACATCCCGCGTTAACTCGGTGTAGTGAAGCAGTACATCTTCCGATCCTGTCGTCAAAAAGAAGCCAAACGGAGACACTTCACGTGAAACCGGCAAAGAGACGACTGTTCCAGCAATCAAACTCATACGGTTTCCACCACTTTGGCATCAGACCATAGACGTTCAATATTGTAGTATTCACGCTCGTCGCGGTGGAAGATATGAACAACGACATCGCCCATGTCCATCAGTACCCAACGTGCAGAATCCATACCTTCGATACCTTTGATCGTCGCTCCGGCTGCATGAGCCTGTTTGCGAATTTCAGTGGCAATGGCTTGTACCTGTGTATCGGAATTCCCGTGACAAATAACAAAATAATCAGCCACCAGGGAAATATTAATCAAATCCAATGCAACAATATTGGATGCCTTTTTGTCGTCAGCGGCAGCAACCGCCATATTCATAAGTTCTTTCGATGATACTGTCATGAACCAACCTCCATAATCTATAATTGTGTGTTCAAAAAGATCAGTTTTCAGTACCGAGAAGATGGAATAAAGCTAGAAATGGAGTAGCGGAGCGTAGGATAACTACGTGAGCAACGGACATTTCGGCTGAATTTCATATTCGATGCTGATGATGCCGCTAGGCATCCTTCGTAATCAAAAGTGGACTTTTTGAACAACCTCTATAATTGTGCAATTAAGTCATTCCGCGACAGCATGGTCAAAGGATAAATGACACGGCGCTGCGAGATCAACAAGCTGATCGTCGAGTCGAATCCGGCAATTAAACCTTCCTCCAGACTATGCTCAGCCTGTTCGCGAATGTGATCCACTCCCGGGAAATCTCGTCCCGGTTCAATGTAATCGGCAAGGCATACCACTTTGTCCAGCAGGCTCATGCCCACCCGACCCGAGGTATGCCACCGGATGGCATGAATAACTTCGGAATCTTCAACACCGTAATCACGCTCGGCTACAAAAGCACCGACTTCGGAATGCCAGAGCTGCTTGTCATGCTGCAGAAGTTCCTGGTTTAATCCATTATCACGGATGACCGCTTCCATCTCCGATACGGGCCAGTACTTCGCCACATCATGCAAAATCGCTGCCAGATCCGCTTTTACAGGATCAGCACCGTATTTTTCAGCCAACATCACTGCCGATTCCATTACACCCAGTGTATGCTTCCAGCGTTTCTCCGGCATTTGTCCGGATACGGCTTGAATCAGTTCCTCACGGCTTAGTTCCATATAAACCGCTCCTTACAATATATTGGTGCACTTCATCAGGAATCATGAAACGTACCGAATGTCCTTTGGCGAGACGTCTGCGCACGGCTGTCGATGAAATATCAACCAAGGGCATCTCGGCCAGTAGGACCCGATCCTGTAACTCGTCTGGTAAATCATCCAGATGTAACTGGAAGCCCGGCCGACCAACTCCGATAAAGGTTAAGCGTTCTGCAAGCTCTTCAATCTGCTCCCATTTGGGAAGATAGTTCACCATATCTGCCCCGATAATGAAATAGAATTCATGTTCAGGATGGCGACGCCACAGTTCCTTCATCGTATCGATGGTATAAGACACTCCGCCAAGTTCCATCTCGATGCCGAGCACCTCATATTGCTGAACACCCTTCACAGCAGCTTCCGTCATATCGAGACGTTGCTGTCCCGAAGCTCCGGCTCCGCGCTTGTGAGGTGGAACATGAGAGGGCATGAACCAGATCTCATCCAGTGCATGCGAATCCCTTGCCGCTTCAGCTGCCAGGAGGTGTCCCATGTGGATCGGATCAAACGTACCACCCATGATGCCGATCTTCACCCGCGTCACGCTCCCTTATCTAGGTAGTTCGATTTGTTTGTTATCGCGCGATTCTTTGTACAGGATGATTGTGTTACCGATGACTTGTACAAGCTCGCTTCCCGTTTCACGGGCAACTTCTTCTGCCATCTCTTTTCTGTCCTCGTCATTGTTGTTCAACACTTGCACTTTCATCAATTCGCGCTTCTCAATCGCATCTTCGATGTGACGGAACAGGTGCTCGTTTGTTCCACCTTTACCAATCTGAAATACAGGGGTCAGGTGATGTGCCTGTGACCGCAAAAAGCGCTTTTGTTTACCGTTTAACATGAATACTCCATACTCCTTATATTGAGCAGGCCCTGATTGACAGTTCAAAGACTATCCGGACCTGACCGTTCAATTATATTTTTACACTTCAAAACTTTTTAACACTGCACGTCTCATCGTCTTCACAGGAGCCGGGATGCCGAGCCAATGTTCAAAGGCTACAGCGCCCTGGTATACAAACATTCCCAGACCACCGTGCACTGTGCATCCACGTAACCGCGACTCCCGAAGCAAGCGGGTTTCCAGCGGATTGTAGATCAGATCACTCACAGCTGCGCCTTCACGAATTAGTGCAGGATCAACCGGTACGTCATCAACATGGGGATGCATTCCGGCAGCCGTAGTGTTAATCACAATATCAGCCGTAGCCAAGACCGTCGCAGCGTCTTCCATGCCACCGCCCGAGATTTCTCCCAAGCCATGGCCCCGTAAATCCGAAGCAAGTGCAATAGCCCTGTCCGCTGTACGGTTCAGAATATGGATCTGCTCAGGCTTCTCCAATGCAAGTGCGTATATAACACCTCTCGCCGCTCCACCTGCTCCCAGGACAGCAATACGTTTGCCCGCAAGCTCCGGCACAGCCTCTTCCTTCAGGGATCGGACATAGCCAATACCATCCGTATTGTACCCTGTCAGTGTTCCACCTTCATTGACGATGGTATTCACCGCACCAATCAGGCGAGCACTTTCATCGATCACATCCAGGTACTGCATCACCTGCTCTTTGTGCGGGATGGTGACATTGACACCACAATAGCCCAATGCCACAATTCCCCGAACTGCTGCTTCCAGTTGATCCGGATGAACATGCAGTGGCATATACATTCCATTCACTCCAGCAGCCTGCAGGGCCGCATTGTGCATTGCCGGTGATTTGGAATGAGCAATAGGATTACCCATAACGCCAAGCAACACGGGAAGTGAAGGGTCGAACTTTTTTTCCTCAAACATAGGTCCGCCTCCGATCCGCTCTGATGTACAGGTTCTGAGATTACATTAGATTAAGGATGGGCGGATCTGTACACGAATACCTTTTGGAGCATGCACAGCAACAAGTGCTCCAATATCGCCATTCACCTTAATCCAGCCCAGACCAGAGATAAATACATCCGATTGACTGCCGCGTTTGATACGGAATTCATGTCTTGTCCATTCAGCCATCTCTGCTGCATCTTCACGGGTTGGCGGAGATAACAATTCCCCCAAGTGGTCGCGGTACAGGTCATCTGCACGCTCCAGCTTCGTCCGGTGAATATCAAGCGCAGTGCTGATGAAACAAGTGAACGATTGGCGATCTCCTTCAACAAAGTCAAATCGAGCCATGCCGCCAAAGAACAGCGTCTGACCAGAGTTCAACTGATAAACAGCCGGTTTAAGCGGTTTTTCAGGCATGATGGCAGCGAGATCCTTACGGGAAACAATCTCGCTGAAACGCCATGGATACACGATCCCAGGCGTATCAATAATATATTTCCCATCATCCAGCGGAATGTTCACCATATCCAGAGTCGTTCCCGGATAACGGGATGTGGTCAGTTCCTGCTCCAGATCGCTGTAATCACGGATCAGACGGTTAATCAGTGTGGATTTGCCCACATTGGTACCGCCAACCACGTACACATCACGATCTTCGCGATAGGTTCCAACTAACTCAAGCAGTCGGTCGAATCCCTGATTTTGCTTCGCACTGCACAAGACTACATCCACTGTACGCAAACCTTGTTCTTTGGCTTGCTTTTGTACCCAATTCCGAACCTTGTTCCAGTTAGTTACTTTCGGAAGCAAGTCCGTTTTGTTCACAGCAAGCAAGACCGGATTGTTACCTACAAAACGTTGCAGACCGGAGATAATACTGCCATCAAAGTCAAACAAATCAACGATATGGATGACAAGTGCATCCTTATCCCCGATTTTGCTAAGCAGAGCCAGGAATTCGTCCTGATCCACCGTAACGGATGATGACTCATTGTAGTTTTTGATACGGAAACAGCGCTGGCATATAACCGGTTCACGATCCAGTGCCTTCTCGGGGATAAACCCTGGTAATTCCGAATTTTCTGTTTGCAGATGCACGCCGCATCCGCTGCACCTTACGGCAAGGTTGCCGTTATGCGGTTCTGTCATTTCTTCTTTTCCTCCTCAAGCCATAAGCCTTTCCTGCGTAAACTCGTTAGAGCAATTCGTTCCACGCGTCGATTGAAGCGGGTCATGAAGCCTTCGTCCCCAATGGAGATTGGCAGTACCAGAACGGTATATAGCCCCATTCGGTTCCCTCCATAGACATCCGTAAGCATCTGATCGCCTACTACAATCGTTTTTTCAGGAGATAACTCCATCATTTTCATTGCTTTACGAAACGGTACATTCGATGGTTTGCGTGCACTATGCACAAACTGGATATCCAGCGGGGTAGCAAACAGGGATACACGATTCAAATTGTTATTGGACACAATCATCAGCTTGAAACCTGCCTCTTTCACACGTGCAAACCATTCAATCAGTTCGGGCGTAGCGTCAGGGGCTTTGGCTCCAACGAGTGTGTTATCCAGATCAGTTATAATTCCACGGTAGCCTTGAGCGTACAGCTCTTCCAGATTAATGTCAAAAACCGTGTCTACACGCAGCTTGGGCATTAACATTTTAAACAAAGAAGTCACCTCAGTTTCATACGACACACTATATCACAAATCCGTCTTTCCTGAAAATGCATACAGCGCCTGATGGCGTAGGAAAAAAGGAAAAACGGGACGGGCTGCAACTATGCCCGTTCCGCTTTCAGTTCCTTCCGCAGCTTCAAGGCTGTCTGATAGACACCCTTCCAGTCGTCGGCAGTTACGGAAGCCGGACTGTAGCGAGTCTGTTCAAACTTCATGAGAAGCTCATGCAATGTAGCTTCTGCAGCTGGTTTGGCCTGGCTCCAGCGGTTTACCGATTCACGAAGTGTCTCGTCTCCGCTCCGGGTCAGACCTTTGCGTTTCACATATTGTATCCAACGCTCGGTCTCTGCCACCACCTTCTGTTCAGGGGTGAGCGGTCCACCTGTCCGTAAACGAAGCAGGAGGAATCGTAAGGAGAAGCGATTACGCCAGAACATATATGCTATCCACAATACGATGATGGCTCCTGCAGCCCAGATGACAAAAGTCGGGATGGTGGACGAGGCCTGCTCTGGTGCAGGAGTCTGCTCTTCCTCTTGTACCGGCTCCTCTTCTGGCTGTTCTTCAGGCTCATCTACAGGCTGTACATCAGGTTGTTCCGTGAGCAAAGGCATATCAAAGCCCGGCGTTGCTTCAACAGGAATCCAGCCATACTCACCAAAGTAGACCTCTGCCCAAGAGTGTGCATCTGCATTCGTAACGGTGTAAGTCGTCTCAATCTCCGCGCCAGGTTGACGTGGAGCCTGCATGTCCGAATTCAGGGACAATTGTCCAGGCGCATAACCTTTAACCCACCTTGCAGGGATGCCCTCCGAGCGCGCCATCATTACCAGCGCAGTGGAGAAATAGTCACAGTAGCCTTCCATAATGTCAAACAGGAAGCCTTCCACAAAGTCGCTGCTTACTTTTCGAGATAAATCCGGATTGTTCGTGTATTCAAAATTGGTTTGTAAATAGTTTTGCAGTAATGCTACTTTTTCATACGGGGTATTCGCAGATGCCGTTATTTCAGTTGCCAAATCTGACACCCGGTCAGGGAAACGGGATGGTAACTGCAAGTACATATCGTCTGCCGGATTACTGTTGTACAGATCTTCAAAAGACTTTGTACGCAGCTCATCCTCCACAATCACAGGAGCTTCCGATACGATGGTGTACGTCTTGGGATACTGTGGTTGCTGACGGTCTGTCACCACATGCAGTTCAGCCTGTTCAGCATTCCACAACATACGTTCTGCTCTGTCCTCACCGTTAATCGAACTCACTTCAGCGATCGAATACGCACCAAAGAGAATCGGATAAACATTATCATTCAGCATCGTTACATTCTGGGTTACTTGTTTGGTATTCACGTTTCCGGATTCATCATTCTCCAGAGGCTGTCCTGCTTCAACATTCTCTGTCGCACCCCGTCCCCGGTCATCCCAGCCTGTACCTGTATACTCTGCACGTGTCTCACCGCGCCAGTAACTACGCTCATTGGTGGTGACAGACATGACAGGAGTATAGTCGAAGTTGAACCCTCCACCAAGCTGATTGTCTTCCCTGCTGTATCCCGATTCGGTAGCCGCCGGAATATCAAGGTTGCCGTTACCAGCCTGACTTGTGGACGTACCAGTATAGTTACGCCACGCCGTATATGGGTCTGTCAAGGTGGGTGGAATCTCCGGCATATTGACGCTGGCCACAATAATTAAAGAAAAGATAATGGCAATATTGGCCAGGACTTTATAAGGATGACGGATGATTCGCTTCCAACCTTGTGGATACTGTAGCTGATAATTGCGGAAATGCTGACATACGAGCCATCCCATCCCTGCAAACATCACCCACGCGATTTCAATCCAAAGTGGGATCTGGGTGAAAGAATCGAGAATCCCCATCGAAATGATGTTGACACCCAGAAAAACAAGAATGCGACGTGTGGTGGTCACGAGGCGAAGGGCAACTTCAAGCATCACCCATGCACACAGGGAGAACCAGATGTACGGCGTCATATGCAATATAAATTGCTCCGCTCGATCCGTTAAAGAGCCATAAGGGATGTATACCATATAATCAATTAGTGTTTTATGCAAAATGTAACCGACGACAACCGCCTTGATGATCGTGCGAAATATCGTTTTGAAGGGCAGAATGACCTCCAGCACACAGACCGCTGCAAGTGTCCATAACACCAGAGAAGTCGTTTCTGTATACCACGATTCCTGTGTAAATGAAATCCACTGCATTCCAATGAGGAAAATCCAGAGCAATGATGCTGCATGATACCAGGATCGTTTGCCTGTAACACTTTCAGTTCCTTTTGTACTCATACAGAACCTCCCCCCATCACCGTTGGAAGCTCCTGCAAATGAGAAACAGTGAATGACCTCGTGCCTCTTCCACGCAACATGGCATTCCACTGGGCACTCCGGCGGGATTCACTGGTATCGATCAGAATATGACATGGAGTCATGCCCCGCGTATCGGCCCAGCGCAACAGTTCTAATATTTTCTCATCCTTCTGGGGAGAAATCACGACAAAGTAAGCTCCCTGAGGCAGTTGACGTGCGATTCTTTCCACGCCAGGCAACAGCTGCGTATCCTGCCCGTTATGTTGAATATCCACCAGATGATGTATCATCTTCTGCCGTTCCAACAGACTTTCACTGGGGGCCATGAAGGATGTCTCGTCTGACAATGTCAACAAGCCCATTCCCATTCGTTCTCTGGCACCATACTCCAGCAGAGAGGCAGCTGTGGACACGGCAATCTCAAATGCATCCCCATGTTCATAACTTGATGCTAGCCCATCGAGAACCAGAATGGTTTTGGGTACCGACTCATGCTCGAACTCCTTGGACTTCCAGTTCCCTGTCTTCGCCGTTGCATTCCAGTGAATGCGGGAAAGTCGATCTCCGTATACGTAGTCACGCACACCATTAATCTGGGTCGTCTCTCTTCGCGAGCGGGTTAGAGCCGTCTGAGGACCGGATAACCGTGATTTGCGGTCGTATAGCTGCCAATATGGAATAAATACCGTTCTTGGCAGTACTCGAAACTCACCTTTGGCCTTAAACTTTCCTCGATGTTCAATCAATCCAAATATGTCCTCGCTGGCGCATTCTGTTTCTGAAAAAAAATACTTGCCCCGCTCAAGTGGTGGTGTCTGGAAAGACAACTCGCCATTTCCTCGCATATTGGGAATCAAACTTTCCTTGAACGACCAGGATTCCCCGTTATGCCGGTGCAGCATTTCACGTACTACAACATAAGGAAGCGGGAGGAATCCCGGAATAGTCAGACTCAGCTGTACTTGAACCTGATCACCTGCATGCAATAATCCTTCGTGGTCCGGGCCAGAGGATAGCTTTCGCACTCCTTGAGCACGTCTCACTCCGCTAAATCCGGCAATGGCAAGATACACACAGAGCAGGGTCACCATCGACAGCAACATGAGGGATGTCTTCCCGCCCTGAAACAAAACATAAGCCAGACAGCACATCCACACCATTGCGATGCTCCATACGCGTGGGTGGCGCAGTCCTCTGTTCACTGTACTCAAAAGCGGCTTCATGAACTATTGCCCCATGGAGACGGGCACGCGAACCTGCTGAAGTACGGCATTCAGAACGGCCTCGGAACTCATACTGTCCAATCTCGATTCGGGACGGAGCACAATACGATGAGAGATCACATAAGGGGCCATCGTCTTCACATCATCCGGAAGCACATAATCACGTTCTTGCAAGAAAGCAAAGGCCTTCACGGCCATCATAAAGGATATGGCTGCCCGTGGGCTGGCACCCAGCAATACAGATGGGTGGGAGCGGGTTTGACGAACAACATCCAGCAGGTAGTCCATGACAGGATCACCGATAAAGACTTCCTTGATCTCCTGTTGGATTGCCGAGATCTGATCCATATGGGTTACGGATTCAAGCCGATCTACAGGCTGGCCCAACTGATGCGTCTTCAGCAGGGTTTTCTCAATTTCTTTATCGGGATAACCGAGACTTATTTTCAACATAAACCGGTCAAGTTGCGCTTCCGGCAATGTGTACGTACCTTCAAAATCAATCGGATTCTGAGTTGCACAGAGCATGAACGGGTGTGGCAGATCATACGTATCGCCATCAACGGTTACACTGCGCTCCTCCATGACTTCGAGCAGAGCTGACTGGGTTTTCGTTGTTGCCCGGTTAATCTCATCAGCAAGCAAGATGTTGGTCATGACGGGGCCTGGACGGAAATAAAAACGCTCATCCTTCGGATGGAACACAGATACACCCGTAATATCACTTGGTAAAATATCAGGATTACATTGAATGCGTCGATACTCTCCGCGCATGGATTTCGATAATGCCTTGATCAACTGCGTTTTGCCAGTTCCTGGTACGTCTTCAATCAGAACGTGCCCGCCTGCAAGCAAAGCTGTAAGTAAAAGTTGAATTTCAAAGGATTTCCCCATAATGCAGGATTCCAGATTCGAACGAACTGCGGATATGATTTGGATCGACTCTTTGCGCACAGGCATGTGGTCTAACCTCCTAAAAAAGCATACAGATTTCCTTTTATTGTACATGATCCGGGGTCACGAGTACACTCGAAGGAACTCACAATTTGTTTCCAACCCGTCAGATTCACCGCAGTTCACGCATGAATACGACAAAAAGGCTCGGATAGAGTTATCCGAAGCCTCTTCTGAATCGCAATATGTTCAAGTAGATTTCCCCATTCTATGTTAGCCTTTTGGTCTAACCACCAATGCCGCGAGAAAAGAAAAGATGATCGCTGACGAAATCCCCGCCGCAGTCAGATCGAAAATCCCTGTAATCACACCCAGCCATCCCTCTTTTTCCAGCTCCGTCAATGCCCCGTGCACCAAGGAATTACCGAAACTTGTGATGGGGATGGTAGCACCCGCACCTGCAAATTTAACCAAGGGGTCATACAGGCCAAATGCATCCGCAAGCGCACCTGTTACAACAAGTGTACTCATGGTATGAGCTGGCGTCAGTTTAACCCCATCCATTAGAAGCTGTCCGACAACACAGATCAAACCGCCAACAATAAATGCCCACAAGAACTGCATTACCTTTATCCCTCCTTTTCTATGGCTACGGCATGAGCAATACAGGGAATACTTTCACCCTGCTGGTACGAAATTGGAGACAACAGTGCCCCGGTAGCAACGACGAGCACCCGCTTAAGATCACCCTTCTGCATTCGGTTCAAAATATGACCATAGGTTACGGTGGCAGAACATCCGCAGCCACTTCCCCCGGCAACAACATAAGGTTGTTTCTCCCGATCATAGATCATCAGGCCGCAGTCATTAAAAACCGTCTGTTCCATGGGAATGCCTTCTTTTTGTAGGAGTTCTTTCGTAATCGGCAGACCGACGGAAGCCAGGTCCCCGGTCACAATGAGATCATAATAGCCGGGCTCCAATCCCGTATCCCTGAAATGAGAGATTATAGTGTCGGCTGCTGCTGGAGCCATGGCTGAACCCATATTAAAGGGATCTTTGATGCCCAAATCCATAATTCGTCCAATAGTGGCTTTGGTAACAACGGGACCGTCACCCGTACGGGAGACCACACCACACCCTGATCCTGTGACGGTATATTGCGCATAAGGCGGCTTTTGGGAGCCATACTCCGTCGGATACCGAAATTGTTTCTCCACCGTACAGTTGTGGCTCACCGTTCCTGCAAGGACATAATCTCCAGCTCCCGAGTCAACAATCATGGAGGCCAAAGCTAATGTTTCCATGGATGTGGAGCAAGCACCAAAGACACCCAGATAAGGTGCTCCCAGTTTTCGTGCTGAAAAGGAACTGCTGATAATCTGATTCATCAGATCTCCACCAACAAAAAAGTGAAGCTCTTCCTTGGTGATATTTGCATTAACCAAAGCCAGTTGGGAGGCCTGTTCGAGCAGTTTGCGTTCTCCCTTTTCCCACGTCTTCTCGCCGATCTCGAGGTTGTCATAGACATAATCGAAATCAGATGACAATGGACCCTCGCCTTCTTCTGGTCCTACGACTGCAGCTTTACCGATGATCCGCGGACGATTCTCAAACTGCCACGTCTGGCGACCCAATCGTTTCATAAGTGCCCACCTCCGAATCCTAAAAAGGCGTAAACAATGCCCACGACAAATGCTGCCACGACACCGAACACGATAACGGAACCAGCAAGCTTGAACATGTTGGCCCCTACACCGAGCACCAGTCCTTCAGCACGATGTTCCAGTGCGGCAGAGCACATGGAATTGGCAAATCCGGTAACCGGCACAGCGGTACCCGCTCCTGCCCATTGAGCCATTTTATCGTAAACGCCCAGACAGGTCAGAATAACCGCTATAAGGATCATGACAGCAACCGTTGGACTGGATGCTTCCTTCGATGTCATGTCGAAGCCAGCCATAAAAGCCTCCTGAATGGCCTGTCCGATCAAACAGACGGTTCCACCAACCAGAAATGCCTTGAGGCAGTTTTTCAGGATCGGCCGAGGCGGCTCATGTTTTTTCGCGACTTTCTTGTACTCCTTTTCATCCATGGACAGAGACGATGATTTTTTTGAGCTTCCGGATGCAGATTGAGCTGGCAAAATACAAGACCTCCTTTATGTGAATGAATCAACAGCTGCGGCTGATGAATGCCTATGTGTGTAATCCTCTATACATTGTTTGTTAATGATCGGTAGGTTATGTATCCGGCGACAGACAGCATATGTTTCCAACAGGATCAAGCCGTGGAAGCAAGATTCGATTATGCCGGATCTCCAGAGTTATTTGATTACGTCCTATAAATAAAGAAGAACGATCACGAGCAAGATAAAAAGAACGATAAACAGCACTTTTTCAGTGCCCTCTTCCGGAGGCTTCATCTGATATCCCGGCTCCTTTCCTGTGTACTAACAAGCGAATATGAAGCATGAAGAACTTCAAAAAATGCTGACCTTTCCTCCGTATATTCATATTCACTCAAGCGGCGACAGGATTGCGACGACAGCGGATAGAATGATAAAACTAAGGCACGATACGGGCCCAAATTATGCCTTAAATACGTGACATAAACATGGACAATCACTTGCGCAAGGTTCATACTGTAATGTGACCAGTGGTTAAATAACAAGTCCTCAGCATCTTAAAGGACATGTTCAAAAAGTCTGATTTTCAGTACCGAGAAGATGGGATGAAGCTAGAAATGGAGTAGCGGAGCGTAGGAAAACTACGTGAGCAACGGACATTTCGGCTGAATTTCATATTCGATGCTGATCATGCTGCTAGGCATGATTCGTAATCAAAAGTGGACTTTTTGAACTACATCTTAGAGGACAACAGGCGGGTAGCCGTTCTACTGTGACCTGAAATACATACCAACAGAGGAGTTGTTGACACATGAATGAAAAAACGATGGATATGTTCCGCACGTTAACGGAGTTCCCTTCTGCATCCGGTTTTGAACGTGAGCTTCGGGGCTGGATGAAAGAGCAACTTTCCGCTTATACCGATGAATTCGTACAGGATCGTCTTGGGAGTCTTTTTGGTGTATTACGCGGGGAGGAATCCGGCCCTAAAGTTATGGTAGCCGGACACTTTGACGAAGTAGGTTTCATGACTACGGGCATTACGGAAACGGGTATGGTCAAATTCCGTCCACTCGGTGGATGGTGGAGTCAGGCTGTACTGTCTCAACGACTTGAAATTATCACACCTGATCGCCGAATTATCGGGGTTGTTGGTTCTACACCTACGCACTTGCTCGACGAATCCCAACGGAGCAAACCTGTAGATCTGAACACCATGTATCTCGATATTGGAGCGGACAACCGGGCCGAAGCAGAATCCTGGGGCATTCATCCTGGGATGCAGATCGTGCCGATCTGTGAATTCACACCCATGGCCAATCCGAAGAAAATTATGGCTAAAGCGTGGGATAATCGTTATGGCGTTGGACTTGCCCTTGAACTGGTTGAAGCGCTGCACAAGGAAAAACTGCCTAATACGCTCTATGCTGGTGCAACGGTTCAGGAAGAACTGGGGCTTCGCGGTGCACGTACAGCTGCCAATCTGATTCAACCGGATATCTTCTTCGCACTCGACTGTAGCGCCGCGAATGATATGACAGGTGATAAACAGTCATTTGGACATATCGGACAAGGGGCATTACTTCGTATTTTTGATCCGGGTATGTTCACCCATCGCGGAATGGTGGAGTATGTGCAAGACACGGCTTCATCCAATCAGATCAAAATGCAGTATTTCATCTCGCCAGGCGGTACCGATGCAGGTCAAGTTCACCTGAGTGGAATCGGTGTACCTTCAACGGTAATTGGTATCTGTGCCCGTTATATTCACACCTCTTCCTCCATCATTCACACAGACGACTATGATGCAGCCAAGGAGCTGATTGTGAAGCTGGTGAAAGGTCTGGATCGGACAACGATGAATACCATCATTAATAACGCGTAACAGTTGATAAGAGACCTCCTAACTATATCGGGAGGTCTCTTTTTTATGTTCACAACGATATCAGTTGAACACATTTACACAGAAAGGTTATTCTGTCATCGGAGTGGCAAGTGTAGGGAATTACACATAAGATACAATAACGGTAGATGATTCAAACACCAAGCAGTGGGGGACCTGTTTATGGCAGTGAGAAGGAATGGAAAATCAAATAAAGGTTCTAAAAAAACAAATGCCGCCAACACCCTTCTCAATAGCAACCTTAAAGGGAGAAATCTGGAACTTATCGTTGCAGCATTACTGGTAAGCGGGAAGTTAAGAGTGGATGCGGTCACATTGTTTCGAGAAGCCACTTTGGTCGTTGAACTGGTCGGACAATATAAAACGTTACAAAATATTACACCGTCAAATCAAGACAAACTGGTGCAATTCCTGGATGAGATTGGTGGGGATATGACGTTGAATGATGTTATACGGGCTTTCCAACAGAGAATCAATTTTTAAGGCCAAGAAATGAGGTTGAAGTGATGTCTGACTTTGACGGAAATGGGTTCGCTGAACTATTGATCATTGTCATTCTTGTTGTTTTATTTGTATTTGGTTCTTCCGATATTGACGATCTAACCGATTCACCTTCTCAATCCTGAATTGGCGTACGTATTACGCTCCATTCATTATGAAATGCGTAACTATAAACGCCAGTCCACAATATGCGGGCTGGCGTTTTTGGTGGCTATAAAAATAGCGGTGAGAATGCAATCCAGGCCAAAATAAGGGTAAGCACAATGCAGACATTCTCTACAACGGCTCCACGCTTGGTTCCTGTACTCATCAGATTGGCTCGTATGCGCCACTTGAGCGGTGGTAACGGACGGATGCCCCGATTGGTCAAAGAATCAGCCAACAAGTGCATCGCATATGCCGTACCTCCCGCTACCCAAATCTCCGGTCCCTGCTGCTGGGTCGTGCTGTAAAGTAAGCCAGCCCATATTGCGGTTCCATATAGGGTATGTGTCAGCCCCCTGTGAGTTAGGGTGGTGCAGAGCATTAACAGACTGCCTGCAATCAGATTCCATGGCGCGAATGAGTGACCATAGAAAACGAGCCCTAGTCCAATCGCAAACATCAGCACTTTGCGTAGTGAACGCGAGGGTAGAAATGACACAAGTGCAATGAGGATCGCAAGCAACAGGTTCCACGGTTTGGCATGAACATAAAAGTACACAAATACAGCTGTCGGCAAAAGAATGGTCTGTAACAGCCTGATCAGGCTATTAGGCAATGCTCTCGATACCAGCAGCGAATTCGGCTCATCGATGTCAGGCAATAAGGAACCAATCAGAGCAACTGTAACTGCCGGTGCAGTTACCGGCATACCAGCCAACTGAAGTACAGAAAGTGATACGCCTGTCCCGATCATCAGGTGGGATCTTCCCATCATGGTGCAAAAACTTCCTTTCGAAGAAATAGGGAACATACATAGCCCACTTTTGATAGTACAACGAAACCAAAACAAGAACAATAGTTCGTATTTCCTTATTTGTATGAAAATAAATATCACTTTCTGTGATGGGGCTCACATCATTATATTTATGACTCTTCTATCGTTATTAGTGAATTAAATCACATAAACTATCGTCAACTACTTGTATAATTTCAAATATAAACCACTAAAATTGTTGGTAATGTACAGCGTCTATCCAAGGAGGCATACACACATGAACGGAAAAAAAGAGAAACTCGTTATCATTGGTAACGGAATGGCAGGAATCAGTACTGTAGAACAAATTTTGAAATTAACTTCGCGATTTGATATTACCGTTTTTGGCAAAGAGCCCTACCCTAACTACAATCGCATTATGTTGTCCTATGTATTGGAAGGAAGCAAAACACTGGATGACATCGTGTTGAATGATCTCCACTGGTATCAGGATTATGGTATTACCCTCCATACAGGAACAACCGTAACCCGCATTGATTCGGATACCCATGAGGTCGTGACGGAGGATGGAACTCGCTTCCCTTATGACAAAACCATCATTGCGACTGGCTCTAACTCCTTTATTCTCCCCGTACCTGGACATGACAAAGAAGGTGTCGTCGGTTTCCGTGATATCGCCGATTGCAATGTCATGCTGGAAGCTGCTAAACAGTATAAACGAGCGGCCGTTATCGGGGGCGGATTGCTTGGCCTTGAAGCTGCCAAAGGGTTGGTACAGCTCGGCATGGAAGTTACCGTAGTGCATTTGATGCAAGATCTGATGGAACGTCAGCTCGATCCGCAAGCTTCAGCCATGTTGAAAGCTGAATTGGAACGTCAGGGTATCCGGTTCAAGATGGGTGCGCAGACTTCCGAATTGCTGGGCGGCGAACGGGTTGAAGGGATTCGTTTTGCTGATAATTCCGTACTGAATGTTGATTTTGTTGTCATGGCTGTAGGGATTAAACCCAATACAGTTGTAGCCCGTGAAAGCGGTATGGAAGTGAATCGGGGCATTGTCGTAAATGACTATATGCAGACTTCACTTGAGAATGTGTACTCGGTCGGGGAATGTACAGAGCATCGCGGGGTATGTTACGGCCTCGTTGCCCCATTGTTCGAACAAGGCATGATTCTGGCGAAACATATCTGCGGGGTTGAGACGGCTCCTTATGAAGGTTCTGTTGTATCAACGAAATTGAAAATTTCCGGTGTGGACGTCTTTTCAACCGGTGAATTCATCGACAGTCCGGAACACACCGTCATTTCGCACAAAGATGACTGGAAACGGACTTACAAAAAAATTCTGCTTCGTGACAATAAAATGGTTGGTGCCGTGCTCTTCGGTGACATTACGGATTCTGCCGAATTGCAAAAGCTGATCAAAAATCAAACCGAAATGACCGAGGAATTGTACGGTTCACTCATGGGCACAGGCTGCGGCGGTCATAAGAAAGCAACCTCTGTTGAAACGATGCCCGAGGACGAGATCGTCTGCGGATGTAACGGGGTGACTAAAGGAACTATTGTCGATGTAATTACAAATCAGGGCCTGACCACTGTAGATGAAATCAAAGCCTGTACCGGTGCAACCCGCTCTTGCGGTGGATGTAAACCGGTTGTGGAACAGATTTTGCAATATGTACTTGGAGACAACTTCAGTACGGGAGCCAAACAGGGCATTTGCGGATGTACATCTATGGGACGGGATGAGATTGTAGCCGAGATCCGTCAAAAAGGATTGCAAACGACCAAAGAGGTCATGAATGTACTTGGATGGAGTCAGCCAGAAGGTTGTTCCAAATGTCGCCCGGCAATCAACTATTACCTTGGCATGATTGCACCGGATACGCACGAAGATGAGAAGGAATCCCGTTTTGTTAACGAACGCATGAACGCGAATATTCAAAAAGATGGAACTTATACGGTTGTACCTCGGATGTATGGCGGGGTGACTACACCGGCAGACCTCAAACGCATCGCTGACGTTTCCGTCAAATATGATGTTAAAGCAGTCAAAGTGACTGGCGGTCAGCGTCTCGACTTGATTGGTGTCAAAAAAGAAGATCTGACTAAAGTCTGGGCTGAACTGGATATGCCTTCAGGTTATGCATACGCCAAATCGCTGCGCACGGTCAAAACATGTGTCGGCTCCCAATTCTGCCGATTCGGTACACAGGATTCCATGGCTATGGGCGCCAGAATCGAACGCAAATTCGAACGTCTAGATCTGCCAGCCAAGTTTAAATATGCCGTCAACGGATGTCCGCGGAACTGTGCCGAAGCATGTACAAAAGATATCGGTATCGTTGGTAACGACGGGGGCTGGGAAATCTTTATCGGCGGCAACGGCGGTATTAAAGCAAGACTTGCTGATTCCCTATGCAAAGTAAAAACGGATGAAGAGTTAATCGAACTGTGCGGAGCCATCATGCAATATTACCGCGAGACAGGTAACTATCTGGAACGGACTTCCGAATGGGTGGAACGCATGGGTCTGGAACATATTCGCTCGGTTGTCGTGGATAACCTCGAAGAACGAAAAGCTTTGATGGAGCGGATTGAGTTTGCACTTGAGCATGTTGAAGAACCTTGGCAAAAAGCGATTCGCAATGAAGAAGGCCAAAGTAAAATGTTCTACGGCATCGAAGTGTCAGCTCGTCCATAAGCAAGTTGGCAAGATGAATCGGGATCAATGTTAAATAGATAAAAGGAGTGGTTCAAGATGACGACAAAACAATCAGGCACCTACTTCCCTGCCGGAGTAGTTGAAGACTTCCTACCGCGCATCGGAAGAGTAGTTGAAATTAAGGATCATCAGCTTGCTGTCTTTCTGGCATCGGATGGCACCATCTTCGCTGCGGATAATCACAACCCCCACCCTAAGGGGGGGCCGCTGGCTGAAGGTATCGTGTCCGGACATTATCTGTACGATCCACTGTATGATTGGAAAATCGACCTGACTACCGGTATTGTCCAAGCACCGGACAACGGTCAAGTACAGATGTATCCAGTGAAAGTAGAGAACGGCCAGGTCTGGATTGCAATATAGCTCCATTGAAACATTCAAAGATTGATGCAAAATAATGGGGGAAACCGTGATGTATACACCAAGTGTTGAGGGAATTATTGAAGCTGCGGTTAAAAAACGCGATCAAATGAATGCAAGCCTGCCACGTTACATGGTTGCTGCCTTGATGGCTGGTGCCTATGTAGGACTTGGCATCGTTCTGATCTTCAGTATTGGTGCTCCGCTCCTTGCGGCGCAGTCACCACTGCAAACCATGTTGATGGGCATGTCCTTCGGACTCGCGCTCACACTGGTCATCTTTGCCGGATCGGAACTGTTTACAGGTAACAATATGTTCTTCACCATGAGTACGCTGGCTGGCCGAACCACAGTTAACGATACGTTGAAGAACTGGGGGCTCGTCTTTATCGGTAACCTGCTCGGTGCCATCCTGCTAAGTTTGCTTATTGTCGGTAGCGGCCTGTTCAAGACGGCTACGCCGGACCATCTGCTGTTTGTCGTCTCTGCCAAAAAAATGGCCGCTCCCGTATCTGAGTTGTTCTTCCGCGGCATTCTATGTAACTGGCTCGTCTGTCTGGCGATCTGGATGGCCGCTCGCTCCAAAGAGGATATTGCCAAACTTGTTCTTATCTGGTGGTGTCTGTATGCATTTATCGCAAGTGGCTATGAACACAGTGTTGCCAATATGACATTGCTGTCTTTATCCTGGCTGCTGCCGAACCACCCGGATACGATCACTATGGCAGGCTGGTTCCACAACATGATTCCGGTGACACTTGGTAATATCATCGGTGGTGCCCTCTTTGTCGGAATGGCGTACTGGTACACTTCGCCGGTGCGAAAAAAAGCATGATCGTTGACCCAACTGCACTTATCTACGTTAGGTAGCATAACATTTGCACAGATGAAGCCACGATGGATGACGAACTCACGTTCAGTCATCCATCGTGGCTTTCTGGCTTCATTTTACATTCAATGCATACATCGTTAATCCGTGGTTAATATAACTGAAGTATAGTCAATGTATACGCCCACCTAACTTGTAAAGGATGATCTCTTCTTATGGGAATTCATACGTACTTCAGATCACTGAATGATCTTGAACGCATTATTCGGACCCCTGGCAAATTCAAGTTCGAAGAACATTGTGTATCCGCCCATTCCTGGAAAGTGGTTCAGTACGCCAAAACGTTGGCCGATATTGAAGAACAGCAAGGCGTAAGCATTGATTGGAAAAAGTTATACGAGATTACCAGCAGTCATGACTATGGCGAAATCTTCATCGGTGATATCAAGACCCCGGTCAAACATTATTCACTTGAACTTCGTTCCATGCTTCAGCAGGTGGAAGAAGGTATGGTTGAACATTTTATTAATGAGAATATCCCGGAAGAGTTCAAAGAAATTTTCCGCAGACAACTGCGTGAAGGCAAAGACCAATCGATCGAAGGACTGATTCTCGAAGTTGCAGACAAGATGGATCAAGTGTACGAAGCTTTTGCGGAACTGCAACGGGGTAACACGGAGAAAGAGTTCATCGTCATGTACCGTTACGCGCTCGTCAAGATCAAAAACATTGATCTCCACTGTGTCCGTTATTTCCTCAATCATATCCTGCCTGATATCATCGAAGAAGGTATTCGATCCCCGTTTGATATTCGCAAAATAACTGAAGAAGCTTTACTTCAATAAATTAGCTCAGGTCATCTGGATCCCCATCATCCACGGACAGGGCTTTTTTTCGTTGCTGTAAGCTCAATCGATACTCACTAGGATACATCCCCGTTTTGTTTTTGAAAATCCGGCTGAAATAATGGGAATCACTATACCCTACCGCTCCGCCGATCGTCTTGATATCCATATTCTCGTGTGTAACGAGCATGCGTTTCGCTTCATTGATTCGCAAGCCTGTCATATATTTCAGCGGAGTCTCCCCCGTCACCTTCTTGAAGCACTTCCCCACATAGTCCACACTAAAATGCATCTGCCCCGCCATATCCTGGAGTGTAATCTCATGCATGTAATTCTGCTTCAGATACAGCTTAACGGCCTCGGCAATATCCTCTGGCTTCACCTGCTCATCCAGCACAGCACTGACATGGGCAAGCGAATCCGTAGCGCTCCCGAGCTTCAGTTCCATCGCATCCAGCAGTGTACGAAGCTGTTCTTCGGACAATGGTTTGAGCAGATAATCCTCCACTTTGTAACTGATCGCCTGCCGTGCATATTCAAATTCATGATAACCACTCAGGATCACAATCTTCACATGCGGATAGGCAAAATACAGATATTTGGCCAGTTCCAATCCGTTCATCACCGGCATCTGAATATCGGTTACGACCAGATCAGGTACGGAATGTTCGATCAATTGTAAAGCTTCCTGACCGTTCCTCGCTTCACCAATCACTTCGAACCGGCTGTCGAGCTCTCTGAATTTGCGCGAGACATTACGGCGAATCAAGGCCTCGTCCTCCACAATAATCGTTCTGTATTTGTTCGTCACGGGTTCAGTCATGCTCCTTTCGAATGGAACCACCTATTGTAATCTGGACACCGCCGGAAGACTTGTTCGTAATCTGCATCCGAGCTGCCGTGCCATACCACAATTTCAAGCGGACCCAGATGTTCTTGAGTCCCATCCCGTTAATCTCAAGCTCAGGCATACGCTCCCACTCCTGTGACTGTTCGATATAATGCAGGATTTTGGCAAGTGCCTCAGGTTCCATGCCAGGCCCATTGTCTTCAACGTAGATCTGCCAGGTCTCCTCTACCGTATCCAACTCTCCAGTAATGACCAGTTTCCAAGGGGGCGTATCACTCAGTCCATATTTCATGGCATTTTCGAGTAGTGGTTGTACCATTAACATTGGAACCTGAATATGTTGCATTTCAGCCGGAATATGGAACTCATAGTACAGGTCATCTTCAAACCGAATCTTCATACACTCCAGATACCGCTCACAATAATCCAATTCCTGGGACAGTGGAACGCCATTCTTGCCCGGAGTAGAGATATAACGGAGCATGGACGCAATATTTCCGCAGAATGCGACAATCTGTTTATTCATGCCTTCTTCCGCCATGATGCTAATATTTGTGATGTTGTTATAGAGAAAATGCGGGTTCATTTGGGATTGCAACGCCAGTAATCTCGCTTCTGTCTCCTGAGATTTCATCGCCAGCCTGTCCTGAAAGGACTGTACAAGCTGCTGATTCAACCGGATAAACGTATCATTCAGCTCATCCATCTCCCGGATGGAACCGGGATGCTCCAGCTTGAACAATTGGCCTGAATCCTGACCCGATACCAGATCGTTTTCACCCGTTTTCTGAATAATGCGCTGCAAGCGATGTAGTGGCAAAGTGACCCGTTTCGATATGAGATATGAGAGGATCAAGATCAGCATCAGGGTAGCTAACGTGGCACCGATAAACATCACAGCCATCCGGTTCAAGTTGGTAAAAAGGGACTGCTTGGACTGCATGACAACAACGGTCCATCCCGTCTCCTGTGAAGTCATGTAGGTCATCATTTGCTTGGAATGATTCAGAGGATCAGTCACTTCCTGCATGGTATCGGGCGGAAATGTACGATTTTGAATCAAATCCACATCGTCGAAATGGCCTGCTTGGGAAGCATCGGCACCCGAAGAAAGTGGATATAACCGTGTATTTTGTTCATCCATCACATAGATGCGAAGATCGTCGTTACTCGCCTGCAAATCATTCAAATGCTGGAACAGAGTTCCGGCATCCTGCAAAATCTCAACTACACCCTGGCTGACATAATTGCCATCTTTGTATACCCGGGTAAGTGAAATGTAGGGTTGATCCGCTTTCCCCTCGCCTGTTGGCATGGGCAAAGCTCCCCCCTCTAACAGACGGATTACCCGCCAGCCACTCCGCTCCCATGTTTCCTTGTACCACGGTCGCTGAGTCAGATCCACCGACAGTTGACCGTTGAATGCACCCGCTCCCAACATCTTGCCGTTCACGTCATAGATATTGGCCTGCTTGGCTGTATTGGAGCTGCTGATGATCGCCAGAATGACGTCAATCAGTGTGGTTGTATCTTTGTACAGTGCCGGATCACTCGTCATTGTCCGCTCACTGTCCTCCGCTGGTGCCAAATAATGACTGAAGTGTTCCTTCACCAGATTGGAGTACACGATATTCATGGAGAAGTTATTCATTTTCACCACTTCCTGATCCAGATTGCCGACAATCGATACTCCCAGTTGCTTCTGCTGCTCTTCACTTCGATGACGAATGTCACTCGCAAGAAATACGTACAGAAGCCCTGCCACAATGAGAGAAAAGATAATAAATACCGCAGAGTAATAGGCAAACAGGCTTTGCTGAAGCGTTCCAAATCGATACCTCAATCCCCACACACCTCGTCCTATGATCATATCTGTTACATCCATCGAAAATGTCCACCCAACAGAACGCTTTTGTCTATTGAGCATATCCCTTGTTCGCAGTAAAGTTATCCACATAAGAATACGCTTACATTAAGCGTTTAGGCAAGTGACAATTTTCTTTATATTCCGGGAGGTTCAATAATGAGAAAACGATTTCTATTTTCGCTTGCAAGTGTGCTCCTGCTCTCCACCCTGCTACTTGCCGGGTGCAACTCAGGGAAAAATGCGGAAGGTTCGGGCAAGGTGACCCTCACGTTTGGAACGAGCCAATCAGGTATTCCACGTACAGGCATCATGCAGACGATGGCCAAGGAATATGAGCAGGAGACAGGGGTCAAAATCGACTTTCAAGTCGTACCTGACGCACAGTGGCGTGACCTGGTCAAGGTGAAGCTGGCCTCTGGCGAAGCACCTGACATTTTCAATGTGGATGTGGACCCACTGAGCATGCCGGCCAACGTAAGACCAGAGGAAAATGCCATCGATCTGACTAATGAGGAATTCACAAGTCGGATGTCGGAAGAGATTTTGCCAACCGTCAGCCACAATGACAAAGTGTACGGGGTTTCTTTTGCCCCATCGAAAATCTGGTATGTGTACTATAACAAACGTATATTCGCAGAGCTTGGCATCGAGCCTCCTACATCCTATGCGGAATTCAAGGCAATCAGCCAGAAAATCAAGGATAAAGATATCATTCCGTTCTATCAGGCACCGGCCAGTGGATGGTATCAGGTTCTGCCTTTGTTCGAAACGGGACCTAACTATGAGCAAACGACAGCGGGAACGTACGAGAAACTGAACAATAATGAGATGAAAGTGGCCGATATGACACAGCTCAAGACGGTCATTGAGCAGTTGAAGGAATTTGCGGATCTCGGTTATTTCGGCAAAGACTTCTTGTCCAATACGGTAGAAGCGGGAATTGAAGCGTTTGGTCAGGAGAAAGCGGCTATGCTGCTGCGGGTGCCAGGTACTGAAAAAGAAGTTTCCGAAGCGTATCCGGCGATGGAAGACAATATGGGATTCTTCGTCATGCCTTGGGGAGACAATCAGACGATAGGGGTGAACCCGGGCGGTTCGGCTGCCATGTTCGGCAACAAAAACAGCAAACACCCCGAAGAAGTGCTGAAATTCTTCCGTTGGATCACCGAGCATGATCATCTGCAACGTGTGTTTGATGAAGGTGAAGGAAACCTAACAATCTGCTGGCCAGAAATCGAACCAAAGCTGACACAGGATTATATTGATTATGAGAAAAATCATGAAAAAGGTACGGTCATGCAGGCCGCTGTGAAATACATTGATCCACAATGGATGGATATCGGCAAGGACCTGTCAGGCATGTTCGCTGGCGCAATGACACCGGATCAGATTCTGCAAAATATTGATAAACGTCGGGCTGAACAAGCCAAAGTGTTGAAGGATGAAGCGTGGCAATAACAGCGCAAATCTCAGATAAACATACACGCTGAACAGAATTACAAGCAGCGGGCATTTGCCCGCTCATGTATTTTGGTAGGAAGGAAAGGTGTTACGGATTATGAATGCGAACAAAATCTATCCCTGGTATTTCTCATCCGGAGCGATTGTATTATATCTGCTGTTCATTGTCGCTCCCGCTCTGCTCGGCATCTATTATTCCTTCACCGACTGGAACAGCTATAGTTCGGAGAAGAACTTTATCGGTCTGGAGCATTTCCGAACCATTCTGGCGGGTGATCCAACCTATCTGCTTTTTATTAAAAATACAGTCCTGTTTACCCTCGTTACCTCCATCGCCAAGACCGTGCTGGGCTTATTCCTGGCTCTGCTGTTGGTCAGCGGTGTAAAGGTCGCGAATCTGCACCGGATGATCATCTTCTCCCCACAGGTGCTGTCGTTCCTCATTGTTGGACTCGTGTTCAAAAGTCTGCTCGACCCCAACAACGGGTTCGTTAACGTGACCCTGCGTTCCATGGGACTGGACGTTCTCGCCCAGAACTGGCTGGGCTCCCTAACCTGGGCCATGCCATCCATTATGGCGGTGGATACGTGGAAAGGCATGGGGTACATCATGGTGCTGTTCATCGCCGGACTGCTCGCCATCCCCCGCGATTATTACGAGGCAGCGTCCATTGACGGCGCCGGGTTCGGGCAAAAGCTGTTCCGGATCACGATTCCGATGCTGATGCCTACGATTACCATTGCCACGGTGCTCAATATTACGTATGGATTACGGGTATTCGATGCCGTATACGTGCTGACTAATGGTGGGCCTGGTAATGCCACAGATGTGATTAACACGGCGGTCTATTCCTCTTTTGCCAAAGGGTATTGGGGACTGGGTAGCGCCCTATCTACCATTCTGTTTGTCATCATGGCGATCATCTCCTTCTTCATCATCCGTTTGATGAACCGAAAGGTGGAATACTGACATGCGATTGAAAAAAAGATTGGCTTCCATCGGGTTAAATGTACTCGCCTGGCTGCTTAGCCTGGTGGTCCTAATTCCTTTTGTCGTCATTGTATTGAATTCATTCAAGTCGGACGCCGAGGCCAAAGTGTTGAAACTGACACTGCCCGAGAAGTTTATCTTCGAAAATTACAAAATCGTCTATGAACAAGGACACTTGGGAGGTTCTTTTTTCAACAGCCTGCTGCATTCCGGGGCCTCTTCTCTGCTATTGGTGTTTGTTGTGGCCTTCTCGGCATTCACTTTATCCCGTAATCACTCGAAGCTCAGCAAGTTTCTGTACTTCTTCCTGATTCTCGGCATTACACTGCCGCTCAACTACATTCCGCTGATGGAAGTGATGAAGTCGATGGGCATGATCAATTCACATCTCGGCATGATTCTGCTCTATACGGCTATGGGGATTCCGATCTCGCTGTTCATTACGTATGCGTTTGTGTCTAACATCCCGAAGGAGCTGGATGAAGCCGCGATCATGGACGGATGTAATGGGATCAAGCTGTTCCTGAGAATCATTGTACCTTTGTTAACCTCGGTGCTGGTAACGGTATTTGTTCTTAATTTCCTGAGTGTCTGGAATGAGTTTACTGCCCCACTCTATATGCTGAATACAGTGGAGATGTGGCCGATGACCCTTGCTGTGTATAACTTCTTCGGACAATTCAGTGCCCAGTGGAATCTGGTCAGCGCAGATATTGTACTTACGTCATTGCCTGTGTTGATTGTGTTCCTCATTGGGCAAAAGTATATTGTAGGGGGCCTAACTTCAGGGGCGGTTAAAGGGTAAGCTCCACCGACAATCCAAATTCACAAACGCATCTTGTATAAATACATCTGCTGACTCCTCAGCACTAAAAGCCCTTGTCTGCTCATAGTGTGAATAACTTCTTCGTACAGAAGAAGTATTGCACGCTGCTGCGGACAAGGGCTTACGCTGTGGGATTCGTATTAATCGTGCGCCAACCCGCCAACATCGGATGGAGCCGTTATATCTGGGCTCTGCTCCAGAGATTTGATCATTTTCAAGCGGGATGTGATTATTGCGATCAGAATAACAAACAGACCCGCGATGATAAACAGAAAGGCAATACCTCTGCCTGGCCCAGTTCCAATAATTTGACCAACAGACGAAGCCAGTGCTCCCCCCTCCATCAGCAACGGATTAAACACATGGTCGGCCAGAAATCCAGCCAAACTGTACGCAATAATAAACCCGAGTTGTGACAGAATACCAATGATTCCCCATACCCTGCCCTGCTTTTCGTTGGCGATATTGTTTCGCACCAGCACATCTGCGCTCATGTTGACAAACGGCAGCGATGACAGGAACAGAAAGCCTGCGAAGATAATAAAATAAATATTGGTGGATATCCCCAGAAGCGAAAAGGACAAACCGCACAAAATCAGACCCATCACAAGCACACTTGCGTATCTCTTTGTTATTGTAAATATGCCGATGCACAAGCTGCTAATCAGCATGCCGATAGCGCTAACAGACTGAAACGTTCCAAGTGTCTTTGCATCCGTGAATGACAGAAGCATCGGACCAATGAGTGTCTCCAGGAATCCTAGATAAAAGGTGACAAGTGAAATAATCACCACCAGCAACAGTACTCCCTTGTTGGTTACAACTCCCCTCCAGCCCTCTTGAATATCAGTGATCCAATTTTTGTCTTCTTGATCCTCTCGTTCCACCTTCATGCTCTTCCGAATAACCAGCACAGCCAGAATGGCAACCAGGAATGTCAGAATATTAATGACCAGAATGACTTCAATGGTTGTTATACTAAGCAGAATGCCCGCAATGATGGGTGAAAACAGAAACTTCGAGGATTCAGCCAGTTGTACAAGACCGCTTCCTTTTGAGAATTGATCCTTATCCAGCAAGTCTGTAGCAGAGGCCTTATATGCCGGGCTCTGCAGCGCGGAAAACACGGAACTAAAGGCCACTCCCACATAGATATGCCATAACTGGATATCACCTGTGAGCATAATGGACAGAATAAAAATCAAACCGGCCGCAGACCCCAAGTCGCCGATAATCATCATCGTTCGACGGTCGAATCGGTCTGCCAATACCCCTCCAATAGGTCGAAGCAGGATATTCGGCAGAAACGTGAATAAGGTAATCAGTGCAACACTTGTTGCCGTATTCGTTTTTTCGAAGGCATACACCCCCAGGGAGAAGGCTGTAAGTCCAATCCCAATCATGGAGATGAGCTGACCGAACCATACTACCAGAAACTTTTTAAATGATTTTTGAACGGTATTTTCCATGGATGATACTCCTTTCTCGGCTAAGCTTGATTCGGAAAATAAAGACGAGTGACGTAGGCGAAGCTTCCTTTTTCTGCTCCCAGAACACGTTCCATAATATGCGTGAATGCTTCAACCTTTTTTTGGAGTTCTTCCTCCTCCCATTGAAAGATGCCTCGATCCAGCAAAAATTGTGAAGATACGAGCAGGAAATCGATGGATTCCTTTGGGTTAGGCGTATGAAATACCCCCTCCTGAATGCCCTGCTCTACCACCTCGGCCAAGATGGGACTTAATCGAATTACCGTCTCTATAAGACTCTTTTGATGCATCTCCACATTTTGGACACTGTGCAATTGCTCAATGAGGCCATGCTTTCTGTCGTCAGGCTGATTCTGCGCCATCATGATGCGATAAATTTTGTCATGGGCGTTCAACTTGGGATCTAACACTATGGCCTTGGCTGATGCCTCCCCGCTCAGAATAAAACGCATAACGATGGCGTTCATAACCTCTTCCTTGGACTGAAAATAATAATAAAATGTACCCTTCGCGATATTACATACCCGAAGGATATCCATGACCGTAGCTTTGGTATATCCCTTGGTCACGAACAGAATCTCGGCTGCATTCAAAATCTCATTCCTGCGTTCTTCCGGGTTCTTTATCAATCTCATATTCTGGCCTCCAATACATCGACCGACTGTCGGTCTATTGTAGTCATGAGGTTCCTTTTTTAGAACCCCATTTCAGTCAACCATTGCGCCAAATGGCTTTCCCTAGTTTTTAGATCCTGACGCTCTCTTGCATATTTTCCAATATTTTTGTCTGCAACCAGCTTACCGTCCATCATAAACAGTACACGTTCCGATCTGGCAGCGACTTTCACATCATGGGTCACAAGCAGAATGGTTGTACCCGTTGCATTAATATCGCCCAGAATATCCATGATCTCATACGTTGATTTGGAATTCAGCGCCCCCGTTGGTTCATCGCCGAATAAAATATCCGGATTATTAATCAGCGCACGGCAGATGGCAATCCGTTGAAGCTGTCCCCCTGAGGCTTGGGTGATGTTATGCCCAGCCAGCTCATCAATCCCCATTTTTTTCATTAATGACATCGCCCGTGTATTAATCGTTTCTCTGCTGCTATTCTTGGCCAGATACGCGGAAAGTACGATATTGTCTAACAGATTCAGATTCTTGAGCAGATGAATATTCTGAAAGATGAACCCCATCTTGGTCAAACGTAGACTTGCCAGATCTCTCTCCTGAAATGCCGATATTTTTTTGCCATTAAAATAAACACTTCCAGCACTAATCTGATCCATGCCACTTATGTTGTACAGTAAGGTAGACTTGCCTGAGCCAGACGGCCCCATGATGGAAACAAATTCTCCCTTTTTTAATTGAAGGTTGATATCTTTCAAGATATTATGTTCTTCATTCTCGCCGATCGCTACGGATTTATTCACGTCTTTAGCCTCAAGTATAGTTGTCATCGTTGATCCTCCCTATTCGACAATCATTTTGGATATGCTCGTTTCCTTGATCGATTGGATACTAATCCATGCTGTCAGTACAATCGTGCCCGCAAGTAACAATGGACACAAAATATATGCCTGTAACGGGTTAACAACAAAAACAATATTGGAAGCACCGAACGTCGACATAATGGCACTAACCAGCAACGGACCCAACGTATTGGACAATATCGTTCCAGTAACAACCCCTAAGATTAATATGACAAGTGACATAACGACATACTTGAACTTGATTTTAGACAAGGCAAACCCAAGACTTCTTAGTACAGCAATGTCGTTGTTGTCCTTGGCTACTAACATCTGAAGGAACAGTGCTGTAATTAAAATAGATATGAAGACACCGATGACCAAGGCCAGCATCGTCACCAATTTCAATTGTTGGATGGTTCCGCCTAACGTCTGATCCAGATAACCTTGAAGATCGGTTACTTTGGCTGGCGAGAAAGCAACCTCATATTCAGCAATTTTGGTAGCCATGTCCCCACGATTATTCAGATCCAAACTGACCACGTACCACAACACACTATCCTTGTTGTAGGGCAATAAGGCCTTCGCCGTTTTCCCACCATTCGTAACGTCCTGGTATATTCCGCTGACCGTCATCATCTGGTCCTTGCCATTAACCAGCAAGGTAAGTTGCTCACCAGTCTTCAGGCGCAGCTCGCTACTGTTTGCATCAGATAACGCAATTTCATTCTCGGTTGTTGGCGCATTACCGCTAACATAAGACAATGGGAAAATACTGAAATCTCCAGTTTCTACACTCAGATTGTCGTAACTTCCTTCCGCATTCTTAATCTTGAACTGGCTTGTTACCAATGGGGAATACGTTTTGATGTCTTTATCATTTTGGATCTGGGCAACCAGATTGTCATAACGCTGCTCCACATCGTCTGTGTGCCTCAAGTCAATGCGAATATCACTTTGTCCAACACCCATATAAGAAATAAAACTTGGCGCCTGCAAAGTGTTCAGGAAGTTGACCGGCACAATCATGATAAATGAACTGACTACAAAGACGAACAACAATAATCGGAACATCTTGATTCGCTGTATCACTTCCTTCAGACCAAGAAAAACAGGTACGGAAGACCAGCGATTGCGGGACAAACTGAGCCGGTTTCGAATGATCTGTGTATCTCCCAGGCTCCCGGTACGGAGAGCATCCACCGCGGAGATGGAACGAAAACGCCGCAGTACCGTTCGACAGAACAGAACAACCATGGCAAATATTATTCCAGCGGCTAATAACGGAATCGCGAAATGCAACAGGGTTGCAGGTGCTTTTCCCATATACAACATGATGTTGGAAACAAATAGTCTGTTAACGCCAAGTGATGCAATGTAACCAAGCACGGATGCGAATCCGGCCATAAATATATACTTCATCAGATACAGTCTCTTAATATCCTTCTCTGCGATCCCTATCGCTTTCATGACACTAATCTCACGATAATCCTCTTCGATGGTCGCAAGCATCGTGAATCGGATGCAGAGCATCGCGATCAGAATCAGCACTAGACTAACCAGAATAATAACGGCTGCAATAACTCCGTCGGTCATCGCATTCAATACCTGGAACAGCCCATAGGTTACGACTGGACCCGCGTTGGGAAGTCCGGCATTTTGGTAAGCCTGGGTAAATTCACTCGTCAGTCCGGGATCGGTCAACCGGAATTCGATGAGATACTCCATCTCCCCGATGCTCTGCTTCAATTCCTGCAAATTCCCATCACTCACAATAAAACGTTTGGAGTGCACAACCGATGGATTCATCTGAGCATCACGGACAAAATCAACGATGGTGTAAGAACGCTCAAATTGACCATTATCGATCCGAACCTGGTCGCCCACGCTCAATTTATTTTGCTGCATGTAATATACCGGAACCGCGATCTCGCCATCGTTAACCTGAATAATCTCACTGTCCAGATTCAACAAATAGTCGAAACCCTGATTCTGTGTAACAAAGTCAATGTCCATAACACTGTTCTTTTCGGACTCTGCTCCGAGAAACAGATTAGAGCCGTCAATGTTGACCATTTCCACAATCTGATGCTGCTGGACCATGGCATTTTCCTCAGCCCATGTGTTCACTTTGACCTGATCGAGTTCTCCGGCATGCATTTGCACAAAGTGTGGTGTTTTGGATTCAGAAAATAGATATTGGATGGAACTCGTCAGTTCCATAATCATTCGTGACCCCGAAGACACCAGCAAGGCGGCCAGCAGTACAAAAATAAATAACGCAGCCGTAATCCCTTTTTTTCTCGTTATATCGTTTCTCAGCATTCTTAGCAGCATAAACGAACATGGCTCCTCTCATCTACAAGTTGTTCCTATTTATCTGGCAAAATACATGCCCAACTCCTTTCATACAAGGTTATTCCAAACCAACGCAATTCATTTCACTACGAGACATCTAGCCAGATTATATAACTCTATTTTTAATTGTCAATTAAAACATATTTTTCTATTTTTCTATCGCTAGATTCACTTAGAAAAGCCAGCTATAAAGTATTTAAAGCATGCCCGATTTCACTTAAGAAGAAATAAAAATAGGATTTGACAAAAGATCACTTTGTAACTATTATGGTTACAACGGTGGTGATCATCAATGAAACAAATCAGCAGTCGCTTTTCCATCGCGGTTCATACCCTGTCCCTGATCGCTGTTATGCCCAATGAATGCACCGGAGATATTATCGCTCAGAGTGTGAATACGAATCCCGTAATTATCCGGCGAATTATGTCCAAGCTGAAACAGGCTGGTCTAATCGACGTTAGACCCGGTGTGGGCGGTGCTTCCTTGTTGAAAGACCCGGCGAATATTACCCTTCTCGATGTATATCGAGCGCTTGAGGTCGTGGAGGATGGAGAACTGTTTAACTTCCACAAACACCCGAACCCGCAATGTCCGGTTGGTAATATGATTGAACACACCTTGCGCGCCGAACTCATTGAGGCTCAGAAAGCTATGGAACAGCGTTTGAATCGTGTAACGATACAACAGATGATGGATCAGGTTCATGTCTCTGAATAAAAAAAGCTCATTGCGAGCTTTTTTTAACCTTTTCGTTGTAATCACACCTGTTATAACACCTTTGATTACATCCATATGCACTATACGGATACGACTTGCTAGCTTGGGTTAAGTAAGACGTAGTCAACCACAACACATATTATAGGAGGAATAGAAGATGAAAATTTTGGTTACTGGGGCAACAGGTCAATTGGGTTCACTGGTTGTAGAAGCATTGTTAAAAACGGGTTCTGCCAAGGATTTGGCAGTAAGTGTACGTAATCCGGAGAAAGCGGAAGCTCTCCATGCTCAAGGTGTTGACGTTCGTCACGGTGACTTCGATCAACCGGAGACGTTGGAAAAAGCCTTTGCGGGTGTAGATCGTCTGATGCTCATCTCCACTGATGGTGACAATGAAACGCGTATTCGCCAACATCAGGCTGCCATTGACGCTGCCAAGAGCGCAGGCGTTGGCTTCATCGCTTACACAAGCGTTGTGAATGCAGAGAAAAACACCCTTTCCCTGGCTGAAGTTCACCGCGCTACAGAACAAGCTATTCGTGAATCCGGCATCCCTTATTCCTTCCTGCGCAACAACTGGTATCTGGAAAATGAAGCAGGTAGCGTTCAAGCGGCTATGCAAGGCGCACCTTGGGTTCATACCACCAACGATAGCCAAGTAGGCTGGGCTACCCGCAGTGATTATGCTCATGCTGCTGCAGCTGTACTTGCAGGTGAAGGACATGAGAATACCGTATATGAGTTGTCCGGCAAACTGCGCACTCAAGCTGAACTGGCCGCCATTGTTGGTGAAGTGCTCGGACAGGATATCAGCGTGCAAAACGTGGACGATGCCGCTTATGCTGACATCATGAAAGGCGCAGGTCTACCGGACTTTGTCGTATCCATGCTCGTTGATATGCAAGGTGCCATCCGTGAAGGCGCGCTGGCAGTAGAGAGTGATACATTGGAGAAATTGCTTGGCCGTCCGGCTCAGCCACTAAGCGAAGGTATTAAAGCGATTGTAGGCAAGTAAGATTGGGATATGAGAATTCCAAGAATTGAATTCTCTCTCCTCTATAGATAGAAGAGAATGAAATAGAAAACCCAAAAAGGGACACACCAATGAATATTGGATGTGTCCTTTTTCGGTATAGCTAACGATCAATAGTTCATCGCTCATTGCTTAATATAACGTGCCGGAATATGATCGGCCAGCCAGATATTTTCGTTTCCATGATAAAAGAGGATTCCGTCTATAGCCGCTTGGGCAGCATTAATTTTCAAAATGACAGGCTGATCATCACGTCTTCGTCCCACCTGAGTGGCCGTATCGATATCTGCGGACAGATGTACATATTGCCTTTGCCGCGGCTGTAAGCCATGTTCCATAATAGAATTTACTGCGCGCGCCGGGGTACCATGGTAAAGGGTTTCCGGTGGCTCAGCAGATGACTTGGATATCTTATGCGGAGTCGAATGTCCATACAATGCCCGAATACGGCCAGAATGGATCTCATGTCTCTTTTTCTCCGAAGCTTGGATCATCTGCTCCAGATCGGCTTCCGTAACTTCCTTCCACTGTGGACTTTCATGTAGAGCCACCAGCAATTGCGAGATTTCCACCCAACCCTCTTCGTCCAGCTCCAGCTCATATTCCCATGGGGCGTGACGCAGAGCGTATGAGAGTTCCTTGCTTAGTTTCATCAGATCCAATGCAATCATCTCCCCAATCTAATAAAACTCGTCTATTGCTGCGATTGAACCGCTGTTAAAATCTCCTGAATGTTACGTGCCAATCCCTCATCGTCTTCCTGATTGAACTGGCGGTGTCCGTCAATCCCACGTTGGATAATCGTATTCATCACCGGATGAACCTCCCGATGCGAAGCCACCCGAATCAGATCATCGGCAAAGTCGACGGCCTGCTGCTCACTGTAGTTAAACGGCTTAATCAGCATCCGGATACTTAGTGCATGCGCTTGTGGCTCCGCCAACTGATCCCTGTTCGTAATGCCATACACCGCACCAAACCCAAAAGCAGCCATCACCTGACGCTCCAGTTCCGTCGTTTGTTCCAAAGGTGTGCCCATCAGCTCACATATTTTGTCCACCATCTGCTCCAGCTCATTTGCCGCCGCAGCCAGAATTACGTCATTAATATCGTCAGCATTAATAAATTCAGTCATAATGTATTTCTCCATTCCTGCACCGTATTTGATTGATCTCTCATACTCTATGAGAACATTGTATCGGAGATAGGGTATTCGTATCAAATTCTATCGATTCACTTCGGCCTGCTGTTTAGACTAGGATAAGAAAGAGCCAAATCCCCCGATCACGAGTTGATTTGGCTCACCTTCACTTGATATGCATCGATAAAATAAACTCTTCTTCCTTAGAAAAATCATGCTCTCTTAGGCCGTCTCATGTTGCTTTTTCGGCACTTCATAGACCTGTGTATGTTCATTCTCGGCGAAAGACCATTCCACTGTACCTGGTTTACGCACTTTCCACACCCAGGCTTGAACTCGCAGCGAACTTTTGACCCAGGCCAGGGAAGCACAGCGTTTCTCGGAACGGACCCTCAGCCCCCAATGAATAACACGAGCGAGCCAAGGGTTTACATATTCGTTATGTGAGCGAACAGATGGCAATTCATCCTGGAATAACCGCTGCTTCACATCCATGGGAGGTTGCCCGCATGTCCAATAATGGAGCAGTGCCGCCAGGCTATAGATGTCCGACATGGGTCCCTGACTGGATTTCTCTGAATAGAACTCCAGTGGAGAATAACCTGCCGATGTAAATATCGCCTGTTTCTCACCAGATTGCATAGGCCAGCGGGTAGCTGAACCGAAGTCGAGAAGCTTCGGTGTACCGTCCTCCATCACCATAATGTTCGAAGGTTTCACATCCCGGTGAAGAATTCCTTGTTTGTGTATATAATCCAGCGTATCCACCAGTGGAAGCAGTGTCTCTGTAATGAATGCAGCATCAAGCGCATGATTATGTTCATTCAGATACTCGGTTAGCGTAATGCCCGTGCAGTATTCCATAACGAGGTAACCCGTATCATTCGCTTCAAAATGATCCATATACGAAACAATATGAGGATGATTCAGTTTCGATAACAGTTCACCTTCGAGTAGAAATGCACCGAGCAACTCCTGGTATTGCCCACCGTATCCTCGCGAAGAACAAAATACACCCCGCTTGTCTGCCTGACGTTCGGCTATTCTCTGGGGGAAAAATTCCTTAATGGCTACCTTGGCGCCTGTGTTCCGATCTCGCCCTGCATATACAATAGCCAACTCACTGCTGGCCAATACCTGTCTTACCTGATATGTATCATTTATAATCACATTGCGCTGCAATGCCATTTTGCAATTGTCTTTTCTCATAACAGACCTCTTTTCAACCTTGTCGATCGGAAGACTTTCCGCGTAAATGCATCATTTGGTTTAACCCGTAAGCATTTCATCGCCAACTATACATATAAACCAAATGATGCAATTTGAAACACCTTAACACGAAATATTTAAATATTAATCATACCACACTGGCTATGATCTGTTCCTAATCCATAACAAGCTCTTCTATAGAAGAAAATATCTCTTATATACTCTATCGACACATAAAGCGAATTACTTTATTAAACTGGAAAAAAACATTTTCTCCGTCGGTTCTTGCAGATTTTATTAATAATTCTTTTGTAAAAACTGCTGTATTTCCTCATTCATCTGAACCAATACGTCCTGTGAAGGAAAATGTCCAGTATCATACTTGATGGTCTGTAGATTCGGAATAATTTTCCTTGCTCTCTCTATTAATTTGTCTGCAGGGAAAAAGATATCCTTCTCTCCCACCAGCAGCAGGGTTGGTGACGTATAGTTAACAAGCTCTTGCTGCTCCGTAATCTTAGGCATATCCTGCTCCAGACTGACGTGTTTGAAGATTTTACCGATAATATTCTTATCCAATTCTTTCATACAGTTACATGACATGCGATCCGCAATTTTTTGCAGAGAAGTCGTTGAAGAAGTCATTCTGTACGTCACGAGTGGCAGCACGATATCCTGTACCATTTTCAGTTTGGAACCGACCGCCAATCCCGCAGGAGCAACCAAAACAGAGCATGAAATACGATCTGGAATGTACGTTGCCAACCTTAGGATAATCCCCCCTCCATAGGATGGACCAACAAAAGCACATGTTTGAATATCAAAATGGTCAAGCAAGTCCGAGACCCACAAAGCCAAACTATCGAACCTTGCCGAAATTCGAGTCTCCTCACTGTAACCGGGATGGCCGATCGTGTCGGGAGCAATGATCCGGTAATCCTTGAACAAGGATGAGAACCAGGACAATGTCATCGGATTCACGCAATTTCCGCCTTGGAAGATAAATAACGGTTTACCGTTCTCTGGCCCTGTTAATAACACATGTGTTTGGCCGAAGCGCGTACCGACGAATTCTCGTGTAAAGTTGCTCTCCAACTCATCAAGATATGCTTCGTATTCCTGAAGTATGCTGCTTTTTCCTTCTTCACTTCTGTATATGGAACTCATTTTTGCCTCCTGCAATATGAACTGAACTCAATGAACTATATGATGATGAAACCCCAAAAAAGACAAAAAAGCCCGCTGATGGCAGGCTCCTCCGTGTGTAACATATCGTATTGAACTGATTATAGAATGGAAACTGGAAATTGTAAATGTTTATTCTTACAAAATAAATATTAGAGCCACCTTTCTTAACGAGCTTATTTGCGTCCGTAATCCGCCTTGATTTCGCCCCACTGCTTTGTCTGCCATTTTAACACTTTATTGCTATACGTATTGGTCTGGAGCCACTGCTCCGCCCGGTCAATCATCAGCCAGATCTCTTCCGTGGAGTTGTCCCGTGCTAATGTCGTAGCTACTTTTTTCTGCTTCAGCCATTTCATGGCATTGACCGAGTCGGTATACACCGTTTTGGTACTGCCTTCTTTCTTCAGATGTGCGAGGGCATGTACAATGGCCAAAAATTCGCCCAGATTGTTCGTGCCTTTGGAGATTGGTCCAACGGAGAAAATAATCTCACCTGTGCGGGTGTCCACCCCTTTGTATTCTACAGGTCCAGGGTTACCGCGTGTACCCACATCAACAGAGATGCTGTCATAATCCACTTCCTCCGACGTTTCCATACCTGCGCTTCTTCCGCTGGTAGCCGATTTCGTCTTCGATCCACTGCCGCCGGCACTTGAACCCCAGTTCCCTTTCCATCCGGCGCGATACGCCTCTTCAGCGGCCGCTTTGGACTCATAGGATTTATATTTTGCTCCAGTATAATGATCCGTTTGCGCTTTGCAATCTGCCCATGTGCTATACACGCCTGGCTTCTTACCTTCCCAGACAACATAGTATTTCTGTTTCGCCACTCTGACCCGCTCCTTTGTTCACTTCATCAATACCCTATTGTATACGATCCGGTAGGCGGAATGAAAGCTATGGATTCAGCCAACTGCATAATTCCCTCATCTCCAGAACAGCCTAAGAAGCAAAGAGCAAACTGGAATAGAAAGGAATACAAACTTATGGATTGGATATGGAAATCTGTTTTACTTGTACTTGTCGGCATGATCCTGCTGCGAATTGCAGGACGCAAGTCAATCTCCCAGATGAGTGTGGTTACAACGGTCATCATGATCTCCATCGGAACAACGATTGTGCAGCCCATCGCAAATCATGAGCTTGGTAAAGCGATTGGATCAGCATCGGTATTTATCGCGACATTGCTTGTAGTGGAACAACTGCAATTGAAATTTAATTTTTTTGAACGGCTAATGAGTGGCAGTTCCAAAATCGTGGTAGAGGACGGGAAGGTCATTATCCCGAATCTGAAACGTATGCGTTACACGATGGACCAGCTCGAGATGCACCTGAGGAAGGAAGGTATTACGAGTGTGGACGATCTGGAGATTGCAACAGTGGAGCCTAATGGCCAGCTAGGTTATGTACTGAAACGACATGCGCGCCCCGTGACGATCGGAGAGCTCGAGGAGATCCTGCGGAGCTATACGATTACAGGTAGTAGTTCAGCAACGAGAGAACAATCTAAACACAACAGCAGCAAGTCTTCAAGCGAAAACTCCTCAGATATTTTCGAAGAAGTCAGCAAAGGTGCTCATGTTCAGCCCGTCGATCCGAAACTTCAATAGCTACGTCCTCACACTACAAAAAAAACAAAAAAACAAAAGACCGCACCTGTAAGCACTTATCAACAGTGCTCTAAACAAGGTACGGTCCTAATTACCGTGTGCTAAGGTATGCGATGCCCAATCCACCCGTTACCGGGTTCTTATAGATTTCACAATCTACATCGAATACCTCACCTATCATCTCACGAGTCAGAATATCAGCCGGTTTGCCATGTACAACAATCTGGCCCTTTTTCACCACATAGAGATAATCGCAATATTCTGCGGCGAGTTCGAGATCATGAAGCGCTGCAAGTATACCAATGCCCAGTCCACGGACAATATTCAGAATCTGAAGTTGGTATTTGATGTCCAAATGGTTCGTTGGCTCGTCCAGAATCAGGAATTCAGGTTGCTGTGCCAGGACACGCGCCAATACCACACGCTGTTTCTCTCCACCAGACAGGGACACGTAATTGCGGTCTGCATGTCCAGTCAGATGTACTTTTTCCAGAGCTTGCTCCACGATTTCGTGATCCCGTTCATTATCCGTCTCCAGCATTTTTTTGTGTGGAGTACGACCCGCCATGACCATCTCACGCACCGTAAAATCAAAACTCAATTCATTAAACTGACCGACAACGCCCATATGTCTGGAAACGACCTTCGGGCTGGATTTGAGGATATCTGTATTATCCAGAAAAACCTTGCCTTGCTGCGGTTTGATCACTTTATAGATGCTCTTGAGCAGCGTTGATTTGCCACAACCATTCGGCCCGATCAGCCCAACGAATTGTTTGTCGTTCACTTGTAAAGAAATGTCCTTGATGATCTCCGTGTTCAGTACAGAAATGGATACATTTTCTACGTTCAGCTTCATGTTTAATTTCCTCCAAAGCCGTAGCCTTTTTTGACCAGCATATACATAAACATCGGCGCGCCAATCATGGCCGTAATGATACCGATCGGCAACTCCACGCTGGATATGAGGGATCGTGCGATCACGTCTGTCCAGATGAGGAAAATGGCTCCGAACACCACGGATACAGGCATCACTTTACGATGGTCCGAACCCACCAGACCTCTCACAATATGCGGAATGATCAATCCGACAAAACCAATCATGCCACAGCTTGCCACCATGACGCCTGTGACCAAAGCCGTTAACAGCATGTACAGCCTGCGATACACACTCAAATTAATGCCCAGCGTAACCGCTGCTTCATCCCCCAATAACATCGTATTGAGAACTCTCGACTGCAACAGGAAGAATAGAATCGCCACTAACACGACGATACCAACCAGCGGAAGTTTGTTCCATCCGGAAGCCGCCAGGCTACCCATGGTCCAGAACGTCACCGTTTTGATGCCTTCGGCGTTGTTGGCAAAGTAAATAATAAAATTGGAGAAGGCACTGCACAGCGCATTAATGACCATTCCGGCAAGCACCAGCTTGACCGACGTCATTTTCCCCCGAATCCCCGCAAGGGTGAGTACCAGCAAAGAAGCTCCCATCGCCCCGGCAAATGCCCAGAAAGCCACACCGGTCTGACCCAGCCAGCCAATCGCACCGAAGCCAATGAGAATTGCAAAAGTAGCTCCGAGTGATGCGCCTGAGGATATACCCAGTATGTAAGGATCAGCTAGCGGATTCTGCACAGCAGCCTGCATAACAGCACCGCACAAGGCCAACCCTGCACCGATAAACATCGCCATCAGCACACGTGGAAAACGAATCTGCCAGATAATATCGGTAAAGGAGCCTGCCTCAATTGGTGTTGCCCCCCACTGAAATCCCGTTAATTTGGTTAAAAGAATACGATATGACTCCGCAAGCGGAATACGGACCTGTCCAATCGAAACCGCGATCCCTACAGAAATAATCGTAATAATGATTAAAGCTGCAATCAGTAAAGTAAACCCGGCTTTACTATGAACCAGAGACTCTCTTTTCCCCATACGATGTGTCTGAACCTGAACTGTCTGTGCCATCTCTTCCCCCATTAATTCGCGTAAAATGTAAAATAAATTGAATTTAGCTATTTACAATGTGTTTTCTCGGATTATAATTGAGAATGATTATCTTTGTCAATTAAAAAACACATAGAAAAGAGGTTCATCGTGCAATGAAATTCACATCCATAAGCAGCTGTTCCTGCCTGAGAATACAAATAAAACAACGTACCCGCTCACGATTGAGAATTTCATGTAGGTAAAGAGCTGGTTGTAGGTGCAAGTCCGGATCTGGTACTCGGACGGGGCGACCTGTTCGCTGATGCAGACTGGGGCGTGGGTACCGTCGATGGATTGAATGACATGAATATACGTACGTTCCTGCAAACGACGAATCACAAAGGCACACTCGATAGCCTGTACAGCGATATTGCACAACTTGGGCAGATCGTCACGGAACAAGGCTTGACATTAGTTTGATAACAAACTATATTACACATATGAAAACAAGAGACGCTATTTCACTCATATCCAAAATTAAAGAGAAGGCCAACCGCTTCATCCTGACCGAGATGGCTGAGCAGGGAATCCAGGAACTCGCTACGTCCCATGGGGATATTATCTATGCCCTGTATAACAATCACAGGATGACCATGGCCGAGATCGCCAAAAAAATTGGCAAGGATAAATCCACGGTGACCGCACTTGTGGACAAATTGGTGCGGACAGGATACGTCGACAAGGAGCGTGATGCAACAGATTCGCGAGTTGTTCATGTGGCTTTGACTGCAAAAGGCGAAGATTTAAAACCGATCTTCGAAGATATATCGCAGCGCGTGCTAGACACATTTTATGCGGACGTTACGGAAGCGGAGAAAAAAGAACTGCTTCGAATTTTAATGAAAATTCATGGTAACTTCTAATTTTTTTTTGAGAAATAGTTTGACATCAAACCAATATATTAGAGGAGGTTTTGGGTATGACGGACTACATCCAATTGTTACCTGAACATGAGGTGAAGAAGATCGGAGAACATGATTTACACTTGGAAATTTTCGAAGGAACCCCACCTCATGACGAAGAAACAGAGACCAAGAAGCCACCACTCCTGTTTGTTCATGGTGCATACACAGGCAGCTGGATGTGGAGCAAATACATCCCCCACTTTGCCCAGCACGGTTGGACCTGTTATGTCATGAACTTGAGAAGTCATTACAAGAGTCGGGTCATGGACATGACAAAGATTACGTTTGACGATTATTTGGAGGATATTCGTGAAGTGTTAGCTGAGTTCAACGAATCTCCCGTTCTTATCGGCTTTAGCATGGGTGGGATTCTCAGTCAAAAGATTGCAGAAACCGCTACTCTGGCAAGCCTGATTGTAATTGACAGCAGTCTGAGCAAGGAAGTTCATGGGTTAATACCCTACCCGGAAAGCGATCGTATCACACCTGGGATCATCATTCCTGCACCTGTCCGTGATGAACTGACCAGTATAGATGAGACGGCAGATGACATTGCATTTCAGCGTAAATATCTTCAGATGGAGTCTTCGAAAGCATTTAGCACCTTTTCCGTTATGTTTGGAGCAGATGGCGGTGTATCCATTAATGGCGACCTGATCCATTGCCCCAGCTTGGTGATCAAGGCTGTATCCTGCGAAGACGAAGATCTGAGAGGCAAATTAACTGCCAAGCAGCTGGATGCTGAATATGCCGGACTGTGGGATACGACCCATACGGGCATACTGGTAGGCCAACGGTACATGGAAGCTGTCGATATCACCCTTGAATGGTTACACAGACAACATTCCTTTGAATTAACAAATAAACTCAATAAATAAATTAAATATCATGCTAAAACCTCCTTCTTACCTTTAATCCTGTATGCAAAAGTTTGATTTTTTCAGATAAGCTTATATGCATAGTTCTGGATAGGATTAAAATATAAGAAATGAGGTTTTGTTCATGACCGCTCACACAACCCTCCCAAACCAAAGGGAGCTTCCTTCCATATCTTCAAAACGCCTTCCGTGGGCTGGGCTTCTTGCATTAGCCATGGCGGGATTCATTTGCATCCTCACTGAAAGTCTGCCTGCGGGACTGCTACCGCAAATTGCAAAAGACTTGGGGATCACAGAGGCTCTTACCGGACAGTTGGTGACTCTTTATGCCATTGGATCACTTGTTGCTGCCATTCCCTTGACTGCTGCTACACGCGGATGGAGACGCCGGCCTCTTCTGCTGGTATGCATTAGCGGTTTTCTTGTCTTTAACACCGTTACCGCCTTATCTTCGGATTATATCCTGACACTTGCCGCTCGTTTCATGGCCGGGGTCTCTGCGGGTGTGTTATGGGGAATGACAGCAGGTTATGCACGTCGAATGGTCCCCGACTCGTTAAAAGGTAAAGCCATGGCTGTGGCTATGGTCGGCACCCCCGTAGCACTAGCCCTGGGTGTCCCAATCGGTAGTTTTCTTAGTTCTTATATCGGCTGGCGCCTCATCTTCGGGATAGTATCTCTTCTGACCGTAGCTTTAATCGTATGGGTTCTCTGGAAAATGCCGGATTTTGCCGGAGAGCCCGCTGGGGAACGTCTTCCGCTGCATAAGGTGTTTTTAATTCCGGGAGTTAGGCCCATTCTGTTTGTTGTTCTGGCCTGGATGCTTGCCCATAATATCCTTTACACCTATATTTCTCCCTACCTTACCCAGACCGTATTTGCTAACAGAGTAGACTTGATTTTGCTCATTTTCGGTATTACTTCCATTGTGGGGATTTGGTTAACCGGAATGCTCATTGACCGGTTTTTGAGGAGATTGGTTATCATCAGCCTGGCATCATTCGCTCTGGCCTCTGTCGTGATGGGAATCGGTACTCATCAACCTGTCATTATTATTCTTGCCGTCATGATCTGGGGACTTACGTTTGGCGGAGCCGCGACACTGTTACAAACTGCCATCGCTCAAGCCGGAGGCAAAAGCACAGATGTCGCCCAATCGATGCTGGTTACAGCATGGAACCTGGCGATTGGCGGAGGAGGCATCATCGGGGGCATCCTTCTTGAAGTATTTGGAGCAGGATACCTTTCTGGGGCGCTGTTTATCTTGCTCATTCCTGCGTTGCTTGTAGCTATGCGTGCTTATAAATATGGATTTACCAGAGCAAATTAACAGGAAGACATGTTGCATGTGTTACAGCAGAAGAAAGAGGAGTGCACTTGATGTGCACTCCTCTTCTGTTTTTCATTATAAAGACCAGAATCTTATTCTGCCTGTGCCAGCAAATTTGGTCCTTCCACGAGATTCTTATGTGCAATTGGAGAAGACATGGTGATTAAAGTCATGTAAGTGCCGTACGGATCACACTTGTTCTCAAATTCCTCGAGTCCTTGAATGGTGTCTGTGAGGATTTTCAGCAAGTAATTGTATTCCCCGCTTATCCGATAACATTCCACAACTTCAGGTGACGCACGGCAGAAATCCAGGAAAGGATAACAATCCCGGGTACGAAAAAGTACATAGGCTGTGCTCTGCTTGCCCAATTTGGAGGGGGAGATCACGGTTCGATATTCCTCGATGATTCCCTTTTCTTCCATTCGTTTGACTCGTTCAGTAACGGCGGGCTGAGATAACCCCACCAGTTTGCCTAGTTCGGTCATGGATAATCTCGCCTGATTCTCCAAGTGAAACAGGATATGCTGATCTATTTCATCCATATAATCCACTCCTTTAATTACATAAGATATATTCAGAAATTACCTTAAGTATATTCGTTAATTCATTATAATGCCTTTAACAAACCATGTAATACAAGATCAATCATTTATATAATAAACACAGTTAACACGAGAAATCAAATACATCAGTTGGTGAGAGGAAGATAAACATAGGAAAAGAAGACATGACGACATTGCATACTTATGTGGATGAAGCTATTGATCGCGCCCTAAGCGAAAAAAGAATCGTAGGAACAGTTGTACAGGTTGCATTAGGAGGGGAACTGGTATACAGCCGGGCTGCTGGTTTCGCAGACAGGGAGCAAAAGCGCACCATGTCGGAAAACGCTCTGTTTCGACTTGCTTCCGTAACCAAACCTATTGTATCGACAGCAGCTCTGGCATTAATCTCACAAGGAAAGCTGAGTCTGCATGATCTTGTGACCCGCTGGCTTCCTGCATTCCGGCCCAAACTTGCCAATGGTCAGGACGCTTCAATATCAGTACATCAGTTGATGACGCACACCGCAGGCTTAACATACCGTTTCTTCCAAGAAGACCAGGGAACCTATGAGCTTGCAGGAGTATCGGACGGAATGGATTGGTCTGGAATTAGTCTGGAGGAGAATCTGCAAAGGCTGGCTTCTGCTCCTCTTCTGTATGAGCCAGGAAACATGTGGAGATATTCCATTGCGACAGATGTACTTGGTGCCGTTATCGAAAAGGTAACTGGGATGTCACTACGAGAAGCTGTTCAAACGCTGGTTACTCATCCACTCCACATGACCGACACTGATTTTATTGCGGTGGATTCGGATCGATTGACAGCCGCATACGCTGATGGTTCTGAAGAACCGCGTCTCCTTTATAACGAGTTGGAGCAGATTCCTTTTATTGAGGGTACTGCTGGCTTCCGACTGGCACCCAATCGTGCGAATCATACTTCTGCTTACTTATCGGGCGGAGCGGGTATGGTTGGAAGTACCGGAGATTTTCTTACTTTACTTGAAGCATTGCGACAAGGAGGACAGCCTCTCCTTACAGAAGCCGTTGCCGCTGAGATGTCTACCAATCAAATCGGTGATCTCGTGATGCCATATTGGCCAGGCAGAGGGTTTGGCCTTGGTTTTACAGTACTTAAAGATCCTGTCGCAGCCGGTACACCGGAATCAGCGGGTACGTGGCGAATGGGTGGAACCTACGGTCATTCCTGGTTTGTTGATCCAAAAGAAGAACTTAGTGTTGCAGCATTCACCAACACGGCACTTGAAGGGATGTCGGGCCAGTATACCACCGATATCTGTGATGCCATCTATGCGAGCATTCGTGAAGGCAAAGAGGCTGCAAGAATTTAAATACGAATAACCGCCCAATATCATTGGGCGGCTTTATTTTGCAACGATGGTAAGATCTACTGTCTGTTATTACTCAAATTTCTCTTTTTAAAAAGGTAGATCCCCGCAACAAGAATAAACCACACCGGCGTGACAAATAGCGCCACTCGCGTGTCCTCAGCCAATGCCAATACTACCAGCACAAACGCCAGAAAAGCCAAAATTAAATAGTTTGAGAACGGATATAGTGGCAACTTAAAGCGACTGCGACTCGCCAGTTCCGGCTGAGTACGACGATATCTGAGATGACAGATCACCATGATGCCCCAGACAAAGATGAAGCATACAGTCGACACGCTCGTGATCAGTGTAAATACGCCCTCCGGCATCACATAGTTCAGTACAATCGCGATCAGAATAACGATTGTAGAGAAATACAGCGCATTGGAAGGGACTTTTCGCTTGTTCAGTCGTGCAAACGACTCAGGCGCGTTGTGATCTTTTGCCATGGAGAACACCATACGGCTTGTACTGAAAATGGCACTGTTACACGCCGAAGCCGCTGATGTTAACACAACGAAATTCACAATCCCTGCAGCGGCCGCAATACCTACAGCAGCAAACACCTGTACAAACGGACTTTCCGTAGGCACAATGGCGTTCCACGGGTAAATGCTCATAATAATCAGCAATGCGCCAACATAGAAGAGCAGTACCCGGATCGGAATCTGATTAATCGCTCTCGGAATAACTTTCTCCGGGTTCTCGGTTTCCCCCGCTGTCAGCCCCACCAGTTCCATGCCTACAAAGGCGAATACCACCATCTGGAATGATATGATGAATCCATGCAGTCCATTCGGGAACCATCCCCCATGACTCCAGAGATTGCTGAAACTAGCTGGACCCTGATCGGTTGTAAAACCTTTAATTATCATATATAAACCAACAACAATGAGTGCCAAAATGGCCACGACTTTAATTAGGGCAAACCAGAATTCCATTTCACCGAACAGCTTGACCGTCGCCAAGTTCATGATTAGCAATATGACCAACGCAATTAACCCCGGCATCCACTGAGGTACATTCGGAAACCAAAACTGCGTATACAATCCAACGGCGGTAATGTCAGCCATAGCAATGGAAATCCAGCAGAACCAGTATGTCCAGCCTGTAATAAATGTCGCCATATTTCCCAGGTAATCGCGCACGAAATCGACAAAGGAATGATACTTTAAGTTGCTAAGCAGCAGTTCACCCAATGCACGCATGATCAGGAACAATACAACACCCGTGATGATATAGGCCAGCAAGATGGATGGCCCTGTCAGTTGGATCGTTTTGCCTGCTCCGAGAAACAGACCTGTTCCGATCGCCCCTCCAATGGCCATCAGCTGCACATGCCTGTTCTTTAATCCCCTTGTTAACGTTTCTTGCTGCATGATAAACCACCACTCTCTTTCTGCACATGCTCTCTACGATGCAAAATATTATTATTCATCATATAATAATCTGCCCAGAATACATATCCCTCTTTTATATATTTTTTTGCACAGCAAAGAAGGCACCTTTGTGCAAGGCGCCCTCCTGGTCTGATAAGCTATTATTTTTGCTTGTAGAACTCATGATACAGCTTCATTAACGCCCGCTTCTCAATTCGCGATACATAAGAGCGTGAAATTCCAAGTTCCTTGGCAATCTCGCGCTGGGTACGCTCTTCCCCGCCCGCTTCCAGACCAAATCGACCAACCACAACTTCCTTCTCCCGATCATCAAGAATATCGAGATTGCGATAAATTTTGCTTTTTTCGATCTTGAGCTGCACTTTATCTACAACGTCGTCGGCTTCTGTTCCGAGGATATCGATCAATGTAATTTCGTTGCCTTCTTTATCGGTTCCGATGGGATCATGCAGGGATACGTCTTTGCGTGTTTTCTTCAGGGAACGCAGATGCATAAGTATCTCGTTTTCAATACATCTCGCTGCAAATGTGGCAAGTTTGGTTCCTTTGCCTTGTTGAAAACTTTCGATGGCTTTGATCAAACCAATGGTTCCGATGGAGATCAGATCTTCCTGATCTTCACCCGTATTGTCGAACTTCTTGACGATATGCGCGACGAGGCGCAGATTGTGTTCAATGAGCAGATTGCGGGAGTGAGCATTGCCTTCAGCCATAAGGCGTAAATGTTTGGCTTCATCATCCTCAGCCAGGGGCTGGGGGAACGCATTATTTTTGACATACGAGACGAGTAACGTTAACTCCTTAATGAATAGAGCAATAGCGGTAAACAATCCGGGCACAGATGACACCTCCTGCAGTTTTACAACGATCTGGCCTGAGCACGTGGGGGAACAGGGTCGATCTATTGTATGTAGGCAGGGGCCCAGAAGTGCACGTACACTTGAAAAAGAGGATGTTCTTGCGAAGATTTCATACACACACAGAAGCGGTAGAGATTGCCTTTAAGCATTCACTTCTCAATAATATTGTACGACATTCTGAAGACAATCGTTTATCGGCTTTATTTCAGGCCATCTAGCTCCCCAACAATCGGTAACACCCAATCAGGAAAGGTTTCCACTTGATATGTCAGAATATACTTCTCGGCCTGCATTACAATTTCACCGGAAGCTTGACTATTATCAATGACAACCAAATCATCTATAAGATGAAGATTAGCCAACAGGTTTTTTATAGATGTCGTTTGTCTTCGAACGATGTCTTCTGTCGGAATATGATGTCCGCCATTTCGAACTCGACCAGCGACACGCTCAATATTGAGAAGAACATCATTCAGCCCCACATAAAACATAGTTACCTCAAACCCACTCGCTTTGGCAGCCTTCATGAGTCGTATCACATTGCCTCCAGCCAAAGTCGTTTCAATGGAGAAATCACGTTGATAATGAATGCATTCCCTCGCAAGTTTAATCGCTTCTTTACCCGCTGATATCTTACGTCGATCTGGATCAACTGGATCAATCCTACGCGCCAAGGAATCGGGGTCAATATTGACGCTAATGCCGAGCTTGTCTACAATCATATTTCGAATGGTACTTTTTCCACTGCCATTATTACCTGCAAACACATACATGATCGAATTAGCTTTAGTCATGAATGATCCCTGTATTTTCAACTACTTCGATTATGCCGTTTGCATACTCCCTGACAATTTTCCCGTTATCCCCTTGATACACAATGTATGTTCCATTCGCTTTTGCATCCAATTTGGCACGTTCTCCTGTAAGTTTAATAAGCTTTTGCAGATCTTGAATACGATTCGTCATAATCATCACCATCCATTTTCATCTTGCTCTTATTGTACCATACGTATTTGTTTCAAAAAATCGGGGGCTCACACGTTGTAAGTGCATTCTCATACACTTACGGAAACAATCGAGCCCACCTTCTGAAGAAGGAGATATTCTTTCTCTACACTTTGAATAAAATATGTTTTCTCGCCAAATATAACGACATCATTCTCCGCTAATGGAGCATCGCTTTTGAAGTAGATGAAATTGTCCGTTTCCCGGAACGCACCTCTATAATAAAACATAACATTCTCTCCCACTAATCGATATTAGAAAAAAACCTTCACTCCCACATGTCGATGCAGGAGCAAAGGCTTCACATGCCATGTTCTAGTTCACCGATACTGGCTCCACAACGTTCGGAATCTCCGGCAAACGCTGTTTACGGTCCATCATCAAACTGACGAGCAATCCCAGTAACCCCAAAGCAGCAATAACTGCTGCATACAAAGGTACGGATATAAGTCCCGTATGGGTAATTGCATACCCGCCCAGATAGGCTCCTCCTGCATTACCCAGGTTAAACGCGGAGTGACTTGAAGTCGTTGCCAGCAGCGGTGCTTCCCGGGTCATATTCATGATTCGAATCTGCAATCCTGGCATAATGCCAAAAGCCGCAACACCCCAGAAGAATATGGTGATTACCGCGAGATAAGGATTGTCCAGCGTAAGCGTAAGTGCAGCTAGAAGAACGGCCAGGATGCCGAAGTTGATGATCAAGGAAGGCATCAGCTTCCAGTCTGCCAGACGACCGCCAACCATGTTGCCAAGTGTCACACCGAAACCGAACAGCACCAGAATCCAGGTCACATTCTGCTCGGCAAAACCACTAATGTCTACAAGCATCGGCGTAATGTAAGTGAATACGGCGAACAGACTTCCACAGCCCAACGCGCCAATGAGTAGAACCAATAATACCTGTGGACGAACCAGATTTCGGAACTGCTGCCCTAGGTTCGCTGGTGCGCCTTGCGGGATAACGGGAATGAAACGAATGATGCCAATCAACGAGATAATGCCTAGAATGGTGATTGCCCCGAAGGACGACCGCCATCCAAGCTGTTGCCCGATAAATGTACCAAACGGAACGCCAATAATGTTGGCAATCGTGAGCCCTGCGAGAACAACCGATACCGCTCCTGCCCTTCTCTCGGGTGCAACGAGTCGTGTTGCCATGATCGAACCTACACCTAGGAACGTACCATGGGCAAATGCCGTCAGAATTCGTGCCGAGATCAGCAGTCCATAGGTGGGAGCAATGACAGACAAGGCGTTACCGATAATGAAAATGCACATCAGCAGCACCAGCAGTTTTTTCTGCGGAATCTTGTGCGTGAACACGGTTAGTATCGGCGCGCCTACCGCTACACCAAGCGCATATCCCGTAATGAGCTGTCCCGCCTGTGGAATACTTACATTCAGATCTGTCGCTACATTGGGCAGTAAGCCCATAATAATAAACTCAGTCATACCAATCGCAAAAGCCCCAATCGTCAGGCAAAACAGGGATAATGGAAACGCCCCTCGTTTACCGGACTGCGAAGATTTTGATGCTGTTGTGTGTTCTACCCTGCTCATAGATGTTCTCTTCTCCTCTGTCTCTTTATCAACGATTTCCTGTCACTTTCAACCACAATGCATCGGTTAGTTGATCGAACGTTTCACGCATGGCCAGCTTGTCCCGCCAGTGTGCCGGAATGCCGCTGAGTCCATAATAAGCACCTGCGATTTGTCCATATACCGCTCCCGTGGTGTCCGCGTCATCACCCAGATTAACAGCTAACAACGCGCCTTCCTCGAAGCTTGAGGACTTATGGAAAGCCCATAATGCGGCTTCAAGTGAACGAACCACATAGCCACTGCCCTTAATTTCGGGCGGCTCTTTGCTCTGATACGAACCCATGACAACCTCTTCAATTGCGGGTGAAAAAGTAGGATCTTCCCTCCACTGTCGGCATGTCTCCGGCATCAGCATGACGCTCTTGTCCGCTCCGCTTAGGCCAGCAACAAGTATAGCGACCAGCACTTCACAGGCCTCCACACTTTCCGTTGCGGCATGTGTTGTTCGGGAGCTAAGCCCGGCATAATGAACTGCCTCTTGGGGACGATTGGCATAAGCCATCGCGACAGGAGCAATCCTCATAATAGATCCATTGCCCGCCGTCATCGGGTCGGTTGACCCGCTATAGGCTTCTCCGGTTAAGCCAAACCTCTCCAAGGCACTTCGTGTAGCCCCGCCGATGTCGAAGCAATCGCCTGTGCTGCTCATATACCCGACCTTATACCAATTGGTGTATCTGCGCATCTGATCCGCAGGATCAAAGTCTGCCTTGCGCACCAAACTTTCTGCCAGACACAGAGCCATGGATGTATCATCGGTCCACTGTCCTGCTTCCAGCCCGAATACACCGCCTCCCACGATATCGGTAACAGGTTCAAACGTTCCTGGGCTACTGAATTCTACAGTAGTTCCCAGCGCATCACCCACTGCAAGCCCGATCAAACATCCATCGAAACGATCCCTTTGAAGCATGACGACATCCCTCCTTTTTTCATTGATTTTCAAAACCTTTTACTCCATTTTCCCACATGGTCTGATCATGCGTAAAGCTAATAAAAACAAAAGCGCATGGCACGGTTTCTTCTATTATAAAAGTGTCGAAAGCTGTTGAACGGTCAGAACATCCAATTTTCATAAAAAAAGTTTTATTTTATTATCCTGAAAAAACAGTTTATTCAGTACACCGCTTACATGTAAAGGGCTTAACGGTTTGCAACATCCGTCATTTTCAGAAAGTACGTCATGCATGTGAAAATTTTCAATGTAAACTATCATGACGCGCTTGACCCTTCAGTTTGTCCTATGTTACGGTTTTATTAGCTTCAACGCATATTTTTTCCCGAATTAGTATTCACTTTCTGTTTATTGCGTCAACTAATATCCCGCAGGTTAATGAATATACGGGAATGAATTTGCAGAAAATTTTCATTTTGTTTTATCCCCAAACTAATTCTGAAACAGGAGGAACAAATTTATGATTAAGGCACTGGTGTTTGATTTCGACGGAACGATTATTGATACAGAAACAGCATGGTATATTGCTTTTCGTGATGCTTACAAGGAACACGGCGTGGATTTAACCCTGGAGATGTATTCACAATGCATCGGTACCAGTCTGAAAACATTTAATCCGTATGAGTACCTCATCACAGATTTGAATCTTCCGATCGATCGGGAAGCGTTCAGGGAATCCGTTCAGTTGCAGCACGCTGCATTGATGAACAAAGAGGTGATTCGTCCGGGTATTCAGAACTATCTTGATGAAGCGCGTAAAGCTGGACTAAAACTTGCTGTAGCATCCAGCTCCAAACGAGAGTGGGTAGAACAGCATCTGGAACAACTGAAACTGAAAGATTATTTTGAAGTTATCCGTACGGCAGATGATGTTGCGAACGTGAAGCCTGACCCGGAACTCTACAATCAAGCGCTTGAAGCCCTTGGAGTAACTGCAGACGAAGCCGTAGCGATTGAGGATTCACCTAACGGCGCGCGTGCAGCTGCTGCGGCTGGTATACACTGCGTAGTCATCTCGAATACCATTACAGGAACATTGGAATTCGACATGCCTCACCAACGGCTGTCTTGCTTGACTGACCTTACATTTAATGATTTGATTTCGAAGCCACTCGTCACTACCGTCTAAGGTCTGCACGAATTTCGCGATTCAATCCTTAAAGGGGGAGTTCATACATGAAAGCTGTACATTTTGGTGCGGGCAATATAGGCCGCGGTTTTATCGGTCATATGTTGTCCGCTTCCGACTACGAAGTCTGCTTTGTCGCACGTAACCCGAAGAAAATCTCCTTGCTTCAAGAGAGACAGGAATATCCCATTACACTCGCCAATAGCGATCAGGATACAACGATTGTTAACAACGTGACGGCTATCAATGTAAGTGAGCAGAATCTGGTTGCTGAAGAGATCGCTTCAGCCGATCTGATCACAACCGCCGTGGGCGTATCTGCACTCGGAGATATCGCCGAGCCTATCGCCAAAGGCATTCAACTTCGCATGAAAAACAATAATCAGGCTCCACTGCATATTATCGCTTGCGAGAATGCCATCGGTGGCAGCACCAGGCTGAAGAAACGCATCTATCCATTCTTGGATGAACCTACTCGTAAAAAAGCCGAACGTTATATTTCTTTCCCCAATGCAGCAGTGGACCGGATTGTTCCGGCTCAAAACCACAAGGACCCGCTGCAGGTCACTGTTGAACCTTTTTATGAATGGGTCGTTCATCGTCCTGCCTTTCTGGATGGTTACAAGGAAATTGATGGTGTCCATTATGTGGATTCCCTCGAGCCTTATATTGAGCGTAAAATGTTTACGGTAAATACAGGCCACTGTGTCGCCGCATACTTCGGCTATCTCGAAGGATTCAAGACTATTCGACAGGTCATGAGTAACTCCACCCTTCGGGCCAAGATCCGCCATGTTATGGAAGAGACGGGTCAGATGCTCATCCAGAAGCACGGATTCAACGTACAGAAGCATAACAAATATATCGATACCATCCTGGAGCGCTTCGCCAATCCTAACCTGACAGATCAGGTTACCCGGGTCGGACGTTCCCCCCTTCGCAAGCTTTCGCCTCATGACCGGCTTGTTCGCCCAGCGCTGCAGGCCAGTGAATTCGGAATTGAAATTCCCCATTTAACTTCTGCCATGGCGGCCGCAATGCTGTTCAATGACGAACACGACGAGGAAGCCATGAAGCTACAACACATGATTCGCGAAGATGGCGTCTCCGCCTTTATCCGTGAACGCATGGGAATTCCCGACGAACATCCCGTTCATCAGAATGTGATTGCCCGCTATCAAGAACTCCGAGGGCGCAAGGAATCGACTATACTAACCTGAGTAATGGATCAGGGTCATTGGTTCGATCCCGCAAACTGAATAGAAGTACGGCCAAGAAGCCGGGAGGAACCTATGCGTCAGCATCGCTCCTTCCGGCTCTTTGTCTTTGCATGGCAATGTACATTCATAGGATAGCAACATCAATAAAACAGCGTATCTCCTCTCTCAAGGAGACACGCTGTTTTAAATGATCGTTATAATTCACTGAGCCGTTCGGTTTAGCCGCGTGGCCCATCCCTTTTCTACTCATTCATGATGGAATTGAGGGATGCGTATGCCATCGGCAGGAAACCTTCAGAAGGTTCACCAATGGGTGCTTGGATGTGGAAAATGAAACCATTACCGTCCAATTCTTTGACAATATAATACTCTGTTTTCTTATCATTCTGGGACATCATGTACAATCTTGCATCCTTCATCGGGCCGTTACTGAGTTGTTCAGTCGTTAACTGCTTCACTTCTCCGGTCTCGGACAACTCTTCCTTGGCATCCATCTTCAGCATATCCAGATTGAAGTCCGCAGGCAGTTTCTCAATCTCTACCTCATAAGCCGGATCAATCTTCATTGTTAATTCATGATCTTCCGCGTCAAAAGCCATCGGTTCAAAGATATAAAGTGAATAACCTTTCGCTTGTGCCAATGTCACTGGGCGCTTCTCGGTCATTCCTTCTACCGATACTTCCAGCTCTGACGTCTTCGGGCGATCGGACGTTACAGCACCGCCTGCACTGGAGCCCTTGTTATCATCATTTGATTCAATCTTTGCAATCTCTGTAAGTATCAACTGTTTCGTCGTTGCATCAATGGTTTTCTCTACATATTTGAAACGCACGGAATCTTCGTCATCGATATCATCCAGTGACTTCTGCAGATCTTCGCCCACCTGGAAAGACATCGGTTTTTCATTCACTCGAATCTCGACGGTGTGCGGATCAGCCCATCCAGTGAGAATACCTTCCGCTTCTATTGCAGCACTTTCATCCGGCTTTTGCACCGGTGCTGGGGACTGTTCTTCCGTATTATTGACAGGTGGTTGTGCAGCAGGACTACTGTTCCCACAGGCCACAAGCGAGAATCCCATAAGTAAAACCAGTAGTGATGTACTAACTTTCATTGTATTTCCTTTTCGCATATGAACACCTCCGTTAGCTTATACGCAATGATGCTTGTCCATGTTGCTTTTTATTCATTGGCTTGGCTGTATACTAGTACTTACACGGGAGAAAGACAGCTCAATCATGCAAAATGTCTGAACGATTACTGTAGTCCTCTACCTAACTGGCCTGATCCATCTGTACCAGTTTCGCATTGGCTCCGTTAAATGCTTTGGTCTGCAGGTTGAATTGCTTACGGAATTCAGCAAGCTGCGCATATTCACTATTCCGTACTCGAATGGCTCGCTTGATCTTAACCAGATTAGGTTCTACAGTTCCCCTCATCAGGCCATATAACTGCTCATCGGCATCCAGACTCAGCTGATACGAAGCTGCGAAATTGTCAAAAGCACGTGCTCTTGCTTCATATTGATCCAGCACCTTCCCAGCCTGGGCCAATGTTTCCTCGTTTTCAAATGATAGGTCTTTCAGTGAATTGCGCAGAGTTACCATCTGCTCGCTGGTCTGTTTCATGACCCCTTCGGCCTGCTTCAACAACGTTCTTCGTTCATGAATGTAATTTTCTGCCTGATCCAGCAGTGCTTCAAGATCACTGTTTTTGTTCTTGCCTTTTTCTAGAATGGACTTGTATAACTTCATGTCTTCCTGCTCATGACTGGCCAGAGCCTTCAAACTCTGATCAATCTCCTGTCCGCTGAGCACCAATTGATTCACCTGATTTGCCGCAGGCTCCTGCGGCTCTCCACAACCACTTGCCAGCAGAATTAGCAATACGCTGACTGCCGCAAGCGCCACTTTTTTACTCGTTAGCACCCAAGTCCTTCCTCTCTTGCATCATCATCTTGTTGTTATATTACAAGCGGCTATCTCCGCTAAAATTGGCTACCCAGTGTGCATCCGGATCGTATACTTCGAACTCGTAACCCCGATCTTCAAGCAGTTTCAGAATACGTGGCAGAGCCTCAACGGTCTGCTCGCGCTCGTGCATCAGAATCACTTCCTTATCCCGATGTACACTTTTGCTCACCCGCGCCACAATCTTATCCGGTTGACCGGGTAGATTCCAATCAAGTGAATCTGTCGTCCAGTCCCACAGTTTGAAGCCGGCTGCAGCAATATCACCCCTGAATTTTTCTCCAATCTGCGGGCTGCTTCCATAGGGTGCACGAATCAGATGAGGTGTAAAACCAATCAGGTCCTGCACCATCTTCTGCTCTTTCTTGAACTCTTTCACAAAGTTTGCAGAGCTGCCGCTCTTATACAGCTTTTTATAGTTATGTGTCATGCTGTGGAGCCCAGGATAACTTCCTTCCTTCAACAGCCGTTTCACTGCTTCTGGATGCTGATTCAACTGGCGTCCGATCATGAAAAAGGTAGCCTTCGCCTCATGCTGCTTCAATATATCCAGCAGTTGTTCCGTATATTCTGTTGGCCCATCATCAAACGTTATGTATGCCAATTTGCGAACCTGACCCTGGAACCGCGCCGGTTCCTCTTTCGCATCCGGAGTAACTTGTATCATGCCAAGCTTGGCGGGCTGTTCTATTACAGTAATCGGAGGCGGCGCCGCAACGCTTTTGATCCAATGCGTCATTCCAAGGAATACATATGTAATACCGGTAACGAACAGTACCAGGAGCATTAGAGCTATGCTCAGCCTTCCATACCGGATTTTTCTTCGTTTATGTGTTTTCGTGCGACTTGTGCTGGGCGGAATACTGCCACGTTCTCCCGCTCTCTCTTGTTGAACTCTCACTGCCAGGCCACTTCCTTACTTTCAATTTTTCCCGATTATTGGTGTATTATCTCGTTTCATGTCTCTATATAGAAGATTAATAGAAAAATGGTTCGGGAGAATGACAGAATAGTTACAAGCCCGGTTACAATCTGCTTATCTCTTCGTTCTCTTTATCTTTCCTGCAGTTACCTTCTCCTGTATAATGAAGTGATTTACGCCATCAGACTTCAAGAAGGAGCTACACCCATGACAAGCTTGAACCGTGCCGGCAGATCCATTTATCTGCTATTCTTTGTCGGCATTATCGCCATTTCTTTCTCTTCGATCTTTGTACGTTGTTCTACTGCAGATGTTGCGGTCATTGCGATGTACCGTCTGTTTCTGACCAATCTGCTGATGCTCCCTTTTGTCTGGAAGTACAGACACGAGATGATGCGTCTGAGCTTACGGCAGTGGGGCTTGCTGCTTGCATCCGGTGTGATGCTGGCTCTTCATTTTCTACTCTGGATGGGTTCGCTGCGACTCACCAGTGTTGCCAGTTCCACAGTCATTTTCGCGCTGGAGCCTATATTGATTCTCGCGGGTTCGGTATGGCTGTTCAAAGCCAAAATTAATCGCATGATGATCATCGGCATGGGAATTGCCCTGCTTGGGTCGATCGTCATTGGTGCAGGAGATTTCCAGTTAGCGGGTACTGCTCTGCAAGGTGATGTTCTGTCTTTGCTTGGTACAATCGCAGTCGCCGTTCATATGCTGCTGGGTCAATTTTTGCGTGCGGGGCTTAGTGCATTTTCGTATAACTTCTGGGTATTCTTCGTCGCTGCTTGTACGTTGGCGGTATATAATCTGGTCATGGGCCATCCGTTCGGGGGTTACGCTGCTTCGGAGTGGGGAATCTTCCTGCTACTCGCCATTGTGCCAACGATCTTCGGACATTATCTCTTCAACTGGCTGCTTCAATATATGAATGCCACGACGGTATCGATGGGCGTACTTGGGGAACCCGTTTTCTCCTCTTTGCTGGCCTGGATGCTGCTCAGCGAATCCCTCAGTGCATTACAGATGTCTGCCGGCGTCGTCATTATATTCGGGGTATGGATCTTCATTCGATATGGTAAAACCAAACCTCAAATGGCTTCAACAGAAGCTTCGGTTACGGGAAAAGGGCCTATTGAACCTACAACGGTATAACGTATTTTTTCTTAATCTATAGTTATATACGACTCTACCACTCTCATAAGGCGGTGTATTTTCATGAAAAATATTGTATCCATGCGCTGGCTGCTCGCCAGAATGTATGAACCGGATGTCGTCATTGCAGATTGCCGATTCTTGCTCGGTCAGCCGGAGGCTGGAAGGCAAGCCTATGAAGCTGGACATATCCCAGGTGCTGTCTATCTCGATTTGGAAAAAGATCTGTCCGCTCCTGTCTCTGCACACGGAGGACGTCATCCGCTTCCTGATCCGGTTGTGCTAGCAAGTCGTCTCTCCAAAGCTGGCATTGGCTCCAATGCTCGCATTATTGCCTACGATGACCAAGGCGGCATGAATGCTTCTCGGTTATGGTGGTTGCTTCGCTACATCGGTCATGAGCAGGTGTATATCATGGACGAAGGTTTCTCCGCTTGGAAAAACGCCAAATTCCCGGTGACCGTGGATGTGCCAGTTCAGATCCCGGCTTCTTTTGAGGTGAATGTGCAGCCGGGCATGTTGGCAAGTGTTGAGGATGTTCAGAAGGCTTCGGCAAGTGGCAGTGCTGTGTTAATAGATTCTCGCGATGCCCGCCGCTACGCGGGTCTGGAGGAACCCATTGATGCCAAGGCCGGACATATTCCGGGTGCGGTGAATTATTTTTGGAAAGATGTGTTGGATTGGGATGGACGTTGGACAGGTACTGGGGTGTTAGAAGAGCGTTTTAGTAAGCTGGACAAGGATGGTGCGATTATCGTGTATTGCGGCTCCGGCGTATCAGCTTGCCCGAACGTGATTGCACTGGAAGAAGCGGGATTCTCGAATGTGAAGTTGTATTCCGGGAGCTGGAGCGACTGGATCAGTTATGAGGAGAATCCGGTGGCTACTGGGGAAGAATAGAAAACCGAGAGATAAGTAACAGTCTGTAAAGTTTGGATACATCACCATGGAGCTTTAAATCCTTGGTGGTGTATTTTTTGGGCCCGAAAGTCAAAAATGCTCTAAGCCGGAATACCATTCACTGTATCTCCACCCTACACTAGCTTAGGAGTTTGGGTCGGAAATATTGGGGCAGACGCTTTGGACAGTGTAACCGTAAGTGGCACCGCAACTAGTTATGGCACCTTGGCAAATTGGTGTGAGGCCATCATCTGTGCTCTTGGTCAAGTAGGTTCAGATCTATACATATTGAACTATTCATTGACGTAGATTCTTGTGGGTATACATATCTTGAATTGTTATTATAGAAGCTACAATAGAATCCCTTACTGATTATGTCAGCAAGAGATTCTCCATCTCAATTATTTATTGATCTATCCTACCTGTTAGCCACATCCTATTCGATTCATTCTATACTTTTTAACGATTCAATCATATTAATTCGGGATACCTTTCTCCGGAGCAGTAAGTTAGAGAGCGCAGTAAGCAAAAAGGCTAGGATGACTGATACCAGCATAACAAATATATTTATCTGATCTGGGATTTGTTGATGGGTACTCGACAACGCTTCAATAATAACGGAATACATGTAGCCGCTGATCGGCAGTGCTATAATGACCGCAAAGGTGGTAAGTATCATGTTCTCAGAGAAGATAAGTCGATTTATTTTGTTTTTTTGATAACCCAATACCTTAAGAGTAGCCAGCTCGCGATTCCTTTCGTAGATGTTAATGGAGGATATCGTGTAGATGGCACCAAACGAAAGAATGATGGCACTAATGATAAAAATGATGAAGATAAAACTATTTTGCTTCAGAATAAATTGTGCAGATTCTTTCAAATCATCTTTATCCGCGATTGTATCTACCTGATTGTCTTGTTCGAAAAACTGTCGGACCTTAGTAAGGTCTGCAGCGCTACTGGCTTTCACTAGAATCGAGGTTGGGTTGTAGTCGATGCCAACACTCTCAAGATACGCTATCGAGCAAAAGAACGACGGACTCGAATACTGATTAGATATTTGAGTAACCTTCATATCGACCTTCTTATTCTCAAACGACGGATCAGTGAATTGAATTTGAATCGTATCCCCTATCTCAATCTTATAGTGATCCGCATACGATTTGGGTACCAGCACGCCGCTGTCCATAAGTGTCATCGGATTGTCGTGCTCGTTGAAAAATTGAATAAGCGTGTTGTCCTTCTCCGTAACGCTCAATGTAGCTTTCTCTTGTTCAGCGCCTTTGACGAATTCCACGGGAAAGGCCGATAGCAAATAGCTGCTTTCAATGCCGGTGGGTAGCTCCACCTTCTCTAACTCTGTACCTCTTGTGTATTCGACCTTCAGATCATAAGTATTTACCTCTTCGATCTGGTCAGCTACCCTTTGTAAGGACGTTTGAGTCCCGAAAGCAGTGATTAATAACACCGTGCTCACCACAACACCAACAGAACTCGCTATCGCCTTTTGCTTATTAAGAAAAATGTTTCTCAAAATGAGCTTATTACTGTAGGAAATGCGTTTCCAGACTCCCGAAAACTGTTCAATGAGCAGCTTCTTCATCTTCTTTGGCGGTTTAGGCCTCATCGCCTGCGCTGCGTGTTCCCGCAGAATACCTATACCGCTCAAGTAACAAGCCAGCATGCCGAATGCGCTCGAGAACAGGATAGGCGTGAGGATCGAGAAAGAAGATAGGGAGAAGTTAATGCTCGGCAGCGAGTAGGATCTAGCATTCGACGCCTCAATCATTGGAATGAATATAATTACAGCAACGATGCAACCAATAAGGGAACCTATGATGCTGACAAGCACCGGGAACCCCATGTAATGGAGCATGATGCTGCTGTTCTTCACTCCTAACGCCTTCATAATTCCTACTTGGTTCCTTTGGGAATCGATGATCCGAGACATAGTGAGAAAGAGAATGATCGCTTCGATTATAAAGAGAACCAGCGGAATAACTTTGCTCATCAATTTATTGTTATAGACTGTTTGTTGTAGCTGCGTATAATTGAATGTTCGCTCTTTGCTGATTTGACTTACATAAGATAGTTTTTGGGATTGCGCCTCAACGTTCTGCCCTAACCAATCTATATCGTACCCTTCTTCCGCATCGATCAACACTTCATTATAGTAAAGACTACCGGCGATTCGAGGAACACCTGCTTCAGCCACATATGCGAATCCGGAAGTTTTATGATTCTGGGTTTCGTTCTTTTTAGCATATTCCACATTTTCGCCCAAACCGCTAATGGTGAATGCAACCTCCACGTCATTGATGCTTAACATTATTTGATCCCCTACTCTGTACTGATGTTCCCTGGCATAATGGGAGTCAAGCAAGATTTGATCCTTTCGAGACGGAGTGTTGCCCTCAATCAAGGTAGGCGTATTAATGATATTGTCGACTGGGATCGAATGGATATTTAAGGTCGCCTTCGTATTGTCAAAAGATTGCATCGCATTGAAGGTGTATCGCCCTTCGATCTTGTTTATCCCTTCGATTTCACCCAACTTCAACATGTTCTGCTTGGAAATTTGGTCGTAGTAGACATTCAAGTCGCTTAAATTATGCGTATGAAAGTATTCCTTCGTATAAGCACTGAGATTATCACTTAACGTAACCAGCCCCGCGTAGAAAAAAGCGCCAATAGTGATAACCAATACAAAGGCAAGAAATTGACCCATCGATTGCTTGATATCCTTTAACAATTTTTTGAATAATTTCATCACCACTCAATCCTTTCAACGCTTTGTTTGTGCTCGTTGATCGTTACGCTATCGATTTTTCCGCTTTTCACCCGAATGATTTTATCTGCCATCGGGACAATCGCGGAGTTATGTGTGACCAGCACAACACACTTTCTCATTTCCGTATTCAGGTCCTGAAGAAGTTTCAAAACGGACTTACCGGTCACATAATCCAACGCACCAGTAGGCTCATCGCAGAGCAATAGCAAAGGGTTCTTTGCAACGGCGCGTGCTATAGCAACTCGCTGCTGTTCCCCTCCGGAGAGCTGTGAAGGGAAGTTTTTCATCCGGTTCTTTAACCCGACTTTATTTAATATCTCTTTGGCATCCAGATGGTTTTTACATACTTCAGTGGCGAATTCTACGTTTTCTAAAGCATTCAAATTGGGGATTAAGTTATAGAATTGAAAAACAAAGCCTACCTTCTCGGCGCGATACCCCGTAAGCTTCTTTTCGTTAAAGCTAGTAATATCCTTACCGCCAACAGTCACTGTACCCGTTGTAGCCGTATCCATACCACCAAGTATATTCAGAATCGTGCTTTTACCAGCGCCGCTTGCACCAAGAACAACAACGAATTCCCCCTCGTTGATGGAAAAGTTAATGCCGTTCAGCGCCTTGATCGGCACTTCGCCTATGTTGTACTCTTTCGTTACGTTTTTAAATTCGATCAATGTTTTCATAAGTTCTAGCTCCCCGCTATCTATTTGTCATACTTCAGGAGTGCTCCTTCTGGAAGTATATTTCTAAGTATGTTGGTATGTCACTCAAGTAACATACTATAGTTAATTGCATTCAACTGTCAATATCTGTACTTCATGTAAAAAAATAACCCGCCCACTTCAAAATGATTGGTTATTGACAAATTTTAGAATATACGTTATGTTTTCCTGCTAGATGTGTAACAAACTACGGTGGTGAGGTAATGAGCGTCACTTTCGACGAAAAGCAGCCTATTTTTCAACAAGTAGCGGATATCATTGAGGACGATATCCTCAACGGAACTTACCGAGAGGACGAGCAAATTCTTACCGTTTCTCAGTTTTCTCAGCTGTTTCAAGTCAATCCGGCGACTGTTGTGAAGGGGATCGGTCTGCTCGTAAATGAAGGGATTTTGTATAAAAAAAGAGGGATTGGCATGTATGTCTCATCCGATGCCAAACAAAAAATCCAGAATCAGCGAAGAAATCGTTTTTACAAGGAACTCCTGTCCAATCTTATTTGTGAAGCCGACAAACTTGAACTGACAACCGAGGATATCATTGAAATGATTAAACAATTACGGAAGGAAGGAATGTAGTGTGAGCATCGTGCTGAGTTGCGACAAATTAAACAAAAAATATGGTCGGACCTATGCATTACGTGATCTGGATATACATCTGGAAGAAAACGTTATTTACGGGTTGCTCGGGCGAAACGGCGCTGGCAAAACAACCTTGCTTAACATAATAGCAGGCGGACTCTTCGCGACCGACGGCACCATTGAGGTAAGAGGACAAAAGTTGGGCAAAGGAGTGCTCCCGGAGGATACTTGTTTCGTACGCGAGAATAACAAGCTATTTGGAGGAGCGCGATTGATTGATATCTTGCAATTCGCTGCAAATTTCCATCCCAATTGGGATTGGACCTTTGCTCATAAGCTACTTCAAACGTTTCGTCTAGATCCCAACAAAAAAATTAAACAGCTCTCAAGAGGCACGGAATCGCTCGTAGGAAACATCATCGGTCTATCCAGCCGATCGGGGTTGACATTATTCGACGAACCGGTGCTTGGACTTGATGTATTGATGCGGGAAAGGTTTTACAAGGAGCTGTTGGAGGATTACGCCAATCATCCCCGTACGATTTTACTTTCTACGCATTTGATTGACGAAATTGCCCCAATCGCAGAGCGAGTTTACATCATTGATGAAGGCTCCCTCCTGCTTCATGACGATATGAATCGGATACACATGGCATCCTACTTGATTCGTGGGAATACGGATGCCGTGGCTTCATTTACAAAAGGAATGCGAGTATTACATAAGGAATCCTACGGCCATGGGATGCTTGCCGCCATTTACGAAAAGTTGAACGATGAGGACAGGATGCAGGCCCGCAAACTAGACATTACTATTGAAAATTTGAAGCTTCAAAAGTTTTTCTCATATTTGATTGAAGGAGGTCGTTAGATTGGGTGCATTGACCGTTCATTTAAAGGCGACCTATTTGCAATTGAGGATATACATCTGGATGATCATTATTTTCATCATCCTTGGCAGGTTGGTGGAATTCATTGTTGGTCGCTTAACAGACAGCAGCAATAACAAAGGACTCTCGGATGGAAACTTGCTACTGCTTATTTTGCTCATTATCGCAATCGCACTTCCGCTTAGTTATTACAAACGCATCGTACATTTAGGCGCAAGCCGAAAACAATATTTTTGGGGGCTTCAATTTGTTTATGCCGTGTGGGCAGCGACCATCGCTTTATTCAATTCTTTATGGCCTATGATTGAAGTGAACGTGCTCCACAAAAACACCGTTAATCTTATTGAAGCGTTTCATTGGAATGAATTTGGAGTGGCTGGTTCTTTTGTTTACCAAACCATTTTTTATTTGATGACGATGTCGCTCCTAAGCATGCTGGTCTCCGGGTATCACCACCTTGTCGGTTGGCTGCTGTGGGTGCTGTTTATAGTGGCGATCCCGACCGGAACAGCGATTCCTGCATTACGCACTCATGTTATTTCTTTTTTTGAAGCATTGCTATTCAACGACTCACTGCTCGAGGGCGTCGGATTCAATCTTGTGCTTTTTTTCGTTTTCATGGCCGGCAGTTGGTTTTTCACTAGGGGAAGAACACATTAGAATATCTTTTATTGAATATGGATATTTACCTTCTTTAATTCCTTGTCTATCTTCGCAATACATATTAAGTCTCCCCAACTTCAAATAGATTGTCCCTCGTTCCCAGTTACGAAGCCCTACTACATACTTACAAATGTCATCATCAGATTTTCCACTTCATTGCGGGCGCCTGTATAAAAAAATCAACATGCCAACATTATCAGGTATAAACGCCAGTTAGGACTTCCCAAAACCTAACTGTACAAAAAATCCCGCCTCTCTTAACCGAGGGCGGGCCAAACCAGTTTAAGCGTCAATGCATATATATGTTAAACCTTTTCACAAAATCGTTCAGACGTAGTGCACTCTCATTTACTTGACCTGACTGACTCGTTCTCAATAGATCTATATTTCACAACGTGATACTGATAGTATCTGTGAAATAGTGACCCATCCTGTTAGATATATCACCGTCTCATTTACCACAAGTCCACGTTAGATTTTTTTCAGTTTATCGCGGAAATCTACACAAATCCAGTTTTTATACCGACATATAATTAGGCGCATTTAGCGTAATACACATCTGGGGAGATGGAACATGACAAACGTTTTGAAGAAGCGGGGATTAAAGGGAACGCGTGCATCAAGCATCGCAAATACATTGTCCATTGTGCTATTCGTTATTATTGTTGTTGTCTTTGCAGTTCTGGGGACGTTCATGTTCTCAAGCACTCGAAATATTCTGATCACACAGCAAGAATCCATGCTTCAGACCAAGACTCAAGCAATTGTAAGTGAGTTTGATGCATTATTCAAAGAAAAAGGATCGCTTGTTAAACAGATGTCAACGAATAAACTATTTCAACAATATATAGAAACGACCGAATCGGCTGAGGTGGCGACAACTTCTACCTATGCAGCTGAAACCCAAGACACGCTCGCAGCCATTGTAAAGGAAGAACCTTCATTTGCAGATGCCTGGATCGGCGGTCTGGATGGCAAGGGGTTTTGGCTACAAAACGATGGTGCGGCTTCCGCCCCCGATTTTGATATTCAAGCACGCCCGTACTATGAGCCCGTCCTAGCGACAGATGCTCTGTACTACTCTGATCCATATATCGATATCGCTTCGAACAATGTACTTATGGGTATTTTTTATCCAATTAAAGATGAGAGCGATACAATGATCGGATTTGCCGCAGCTGATATTGCATTCAAGGATATCCCGGCGATTATGGAGAGCTATTCACTGGGAAGCACGGGTTATTCCATTCTACTTTCCAAGACTGGAGATATTCTCTACCATCCCGATCAGGAGAAAGTTTTGAAAGAAAACATTACGGATAGCACAGGCGATATTGGGGACATCGGCAAGAAGATGATCGCTGGAGAATCCGGTGTGCAGCTGATTAATGACAATGGGGAGCGTCGTTACATCGGCTACGCAACCAGTATAGATACAGGGTGGTCTGTAGGTCTGACTATATCCGAGGAAGAAGTGCTCGCGGAATTAAAGACCTTCACATGGATTACGCTTGGTGGATTTGCCGTTGCTACTATTCTGCTCGTAATCATCAGTTACATTACACTTCGTTATCTGTTAAGAGCAATCCCACAGCTGCTTGCCAAGATCAAGCTGATTGAACAAGGGGATCTGACGGTTCAGCTGGATACGAATTCCAATAATGAGATCGGTCAGATTGCTCAGGGTTTGAATTCAATGGTGCAGAAGATTCAAGGTATGCTGCAGATGGTTGGCAGTTCAGCTCATGTCCTGAATCAGTCGTCTAACGACCTGCAATCCATATCTTCCAGAACAGCAGTGACTATGAACGATACGTCTACTGCCATCAATGAGATAGCTAATGCGACGAACTATCAGTCTATTGAGACGGAAAATATTTTACGCAAAACAGGTTCATTATCGAATCAAATCGATGAAATTGCGAGTGATGCTCAAGCCATCGAGACGATGGTGCAGACTTCTGTGGACCAGAGCGGCCAAGGACTCTTAGTCGTTGAACAGCTCTCCAAATGGGCTGATGAGAACCATAATTCCACACAGGCCATGTCCTCCATCATTCAGGAGATTGATCTGAGCCGTAATGAAATATCCAGTTTTGTGGACACTGTAAAACAAATTGCTTCACAAACCAACCTGCTGGCACTCAATGCATCGATTGAAGCTGCACGCGCTGGCGAGCAAGGTAGAGGATTTGCTGTCGTTGCAGAAGAAGTGCGTAAGCTTGCGGAACAAACTGCACAAGCGACAGAAGAAATCAACAAGAAGGTACGTGTCATTGAAGAGAAAACCAACATCTCGGTGGAACATACCGTACGCGGTATGAAAATTGCTGAGGAAAATGCCAAATCCGTAGAGGACACCAAACAAGTCTTCTTCAGTATTAACAAGGATCTGGAAGATTTGAAATTCCGCATGATGCAAATCACGGGTAATACAACCCATGTACACAAACATAAAGATGAGATCTTCCAGGCACTGGAGATCATCTCTTCCACAACAGAAGAGAATTCTGCTTCAACGGAAGAAGTTAGCGCAAGCACACAGGAGCAATTGGATAGCATCGAACAGGTAGCAGATCTTTCGAAGCAATTGAATCAGTTATCCAATAAACTGCAAGACGAACTGAGCCAGTTCAAGGTTGAATAGTACAAGTACAATGGACAGCCTCTTTCCTCTTCTCATTTGCACGTTATCCATTTATTATGAATAGATATGTGTACGAAAAGGATTGGAGGCTATATTCATCATGAACTTTGCTAAACGTATGGATCACTTCAGTGAAGGGATCTTCACCCGGCTCCTGGAGATCAAACGCCAGCGCCTGGAGAATGGACAACCTGTTATCGATCTCAGTGTAGGTACACCGAATATTCCACCTGCACAGCATATCATTACTGCGCTATGTGAAGCTGCTGCTGACCCATCGAATTATATATACGCGGTGAATGACCAGAGTGAGCTGCTGCAAGCTACAAGTGAGTGGTACAAGCAGCGCTATCAGGTCGAGCTGGACCCGAGAACGCAGATCTGTTCCTTGCTCGGTTCACAGGAGGGACTGGCTCATATCTCCCTCTCCATCGTCGACGAAGGAGATCTCGTTCTGGTACCTGATCCCTGTTATCCTGTCTTCGCGGACGGGCCTTTATTAGCCGGAGCAGAGCTGTTTTACATGCCGCAAAAAGAAGAAAACGGATATGTTATTCAGCTTCAGGATATTCCGGAGGATATCGCTCATCGAGCGAAATTCATGCTGGTCTCCTATCCCAATAATCCGACAACAGCGATGGCACCGGATCCGTTCTATCTCGACCTGATTGCCTTTGCCAAGAAGTACGATATTATCGTGCTTCATGATAATGCGTACAGTGAGCTCGTTTTTGGCGGGAAATCATGTGGAAGCTTCCTCGCATTCCCTGGCGCCATGGACGTCGGTGTGGAATTCAATTCCTTATCCAAAACCTATGGCCTGGCCGGAGCGCGAATCGGCTTCTGTGTGGGCAATGCAACCATCGTCGCCATGCTTAAAAAGCTAAAATCCAATATGGATTACGGGATGTTCCTACCGATCCAAAAAGCAGCAATTGCTGCCATTACCGGGGATCAATCCGAGGTTGAACAGGTCAGAGCAATCTATGAGGAAAGACGGGACATACTGTGCGAAGGCTTCAGCAGACTCGGATGGGAAATAACGAAGCCCGAAGCAACCATGTTTATCTGGACGCGGATTCCCGCTCATTATGAGGGTTCTGAACACTTCGCCATGGACTTGGTCAGCCAGGCAGGCGTCATCGTGACCCCCGGAAGTGCCTTTGGCCCTTCAGGTGAAGGATATATCAGACTGGCACTGGTGCAGGATAATGAGAACCTTCTCCGAGCAGTGGCTTCTGTTGAGGACAGCGGCATTCTCAGAAACATGTAGAAATAGCCAATAACGCGAGCTGGAACGGATTGAATCCGCAGCAGACTCGCGTTTTTGGTTTGTTATGATCGTTATCGTTCAACTGCTGGTCTTTCATTTCAAAGCCATCCATCTCTGCGTGAACGCATGGCCCAAATGGATGAAGCCCTGCCGCGAATGGCGGTAAAATGTGGCGCGGCTCATATGTAAAGCTTCGGCCAATTCAGACTTGCGATAGTTTCTATGCAGATAGCTTTCCCGAAGTATACGCTGCTCCAGATCAGTAAGCGGATAGGTCGGTGGATCAGCCTGAAGGATGCTCACGACCAACTCACGTGCCATCACTCCCTTGCACCCCATTGCCTGTAAAGGAACCATCTCCTCAAGTACCGTATCCTCATATAAATGTTGAAGCATTAGTCTGACCTCATCCCGGGACAAGACACGGGGTGCTTCCTGCGGGATGAAGCCTGCAGTCTGAATGTTCTGCCTTAGAATACGCTGAACCCAGACCTCAAAGTTCGCCTGCCTGAAATCCAATTCCCATACATGCATCTCCTCCCTGGCATATGGCTGAGACGGCATTGCCCACTCCTCAAATCCCAAATGAGGGAGTAACATGTTTAGTTGTCTGTCCGCAGTGGGAATGATTGCACGCAAACCGCTCATTGCATCAATTAGCCAGGATTGAAACAGCATGCCACCCAGTTCCTCAGGGCGATACGAAGACTGTTCCACGTCTACCGCAGCTAACAGGACACATATCGTATCAGCCGCTTCAGGAGAGAGCCCGCGTGCCGAGTTGACCGGATCGCCCAGCATTTGCATATTATTAGGAGAATATCGTTCCAATATGGACAACGTTTGGTCATGTAACCAAAGTCCAGCACAGAACGCCAAAGGAACCCTGTCCGCATTCCGTATGACACGTATCCCCTCCGACGCATAATTAGCGATATCATCTAATAATGAAGAATACTGTCCGTTCTCGATAAGCTCCGATTGCCAATCTGAACGTGCCAGGGATTCGGCAAGAAAACGCTGTAAGTAGGGAAGATCTTCAGGCTCAAAGAACATCTGCTGTTCCACTTCCCGCTGACGTATCATTGAAAAATCCGTATAAGCATGGGTCGAGGGCAATTGTTCACGGTACAACTCCAAAGTGTGAGCAGCAATCTGCATTTGCAACAGCTTGTTCAGTGAAGGATACTGATTCGTTAGCAATTCCAGTACTCGGGAACGCATCAATTGATAATGGCCGGGGTCGCGACTCTTATATTCCTCCCTCAACATCCGGGATACCAACTGATGCAGAGAAAGCCCGCCGATTCCAGAACGGACACAGGATAATGTACTCAGTGCCGTGTAATCCAATGCACTCAGAGGATGAGTCAACAACTGGTTCAGCATCGTCTGATCCGCTGCCGGGAACAGCGACAGCATCTGCAAAGCCTCATACATATAGGTAGAGGTTGCTTCCTTGAATATTTCTGCACTCAATATGCCAGGAATCTGATGTGCGTAGTCCTCTCGCTCCCTTCCCTGACGTCGCAGCATATCCACCGTTAACGCCAGCAACAGCGGATGACCATCTGTTTTGTGTACAATATTCTGCTGTACGAAGGGTGGCAAGCCACTTGACTGCACATATTCGTGAACCTCTTTGCGAGTGAAAAGCTCCAGGGCAAAAGAGTGAATCTGATTGGCCCATACAAGATTCGTATGCCACTGAACGGGCAGACCTGTCCGCGAAGCCACAATAAGCAAGAATTCGCTTGCTACTAGCAGGGGAAGCAGGCTGGATAACAGCCAGCTATCGATCCGATCTATTGTTTCACAGTTATCAATAATCACTACAGTCCGTTGACAGGTCAGTTCTTCAACAACATGTGTAAGAAGTGGGGTATCTGCGGCACGTGTTCGACCATACTCCGTTTCAAGACTCATCTCCAGATGAGACAGAAAAGCGCGCGGCGTCTGCAGGCAGAACTGTCCATCCATCCACAATGTAACCGTTGAACATCTCTTGGCCTCTGCTGCCATCTCCGTGAGCAGCGTCGTCTTGCCAATGCCTCCAATTCCCGAAATGGAAAAGATTTGTGAAGTGACATCAGGCGAAGCAAGCCAATTGGATAACACCTCCAATTCCTGGGTCAAACCGACAATACACGGCGTAGGGGAATTTCGGTCCACTGATCTAAGATTCATGCTGCACACTACTTTCTATTCATAATTTGAGACAAAAACGAGACACTGCATTTCTTAATAATATACTATACTATTTCTTGATTGGCGTAGACTGTTCCGGTTCCTCACATGCTTATCCATTCAATAATCCATTACTGCAAACCAAAGGGGAAGTGAAGTGTAAATGAAGAAACGCTCATCCATGATGAAAATCCTGCTTGCCATCATTCTGATCGCCGGACAACTGGGCGTGTACAGCTATGTACATGCAGAAGGAGAACCTGACGGACCAAATGCCATTCCTCCGGTTGAGAACGGCTGGGTCCAGGTATCTACCAAAGAGCAGCTTGTATACATGAACCAAAATCAGGAGCTTTATCTGACAGAGAGCATTCGCCTGACTGAGGATATCGACTTGACGGGAATAGACTGGATTCCGTTTGGAGGTAATGACAACGCTCCGTTCAGTGGAACGTTTGACGGACAGGGGCATTGGATTACAGGCTTGTCTATAAACAACGACACCCGATTATCGAACGGCTTTTTGGGTGAGGCCAATGGTCGAATTCAATATATTAACCTGAAGGCCGAAGTTAGAGGAGGCTCCAATACAGGCGCACTTGTCGGCTTTCAATCCGGGGGAAGCATTGATCATGTCTATACGGAAGGAACTGTACGAAGCGGGCACATCTCCAAAAGTGTCACCCCTACAGGGGGCATCGTAGGATTACTGAACAATGCACGTCTGTCTCACTCTTCCTCCGCTGCTTTCGTTACGGTAGGCGAATCTGACAATTTGCATGGAGGTGGACTTGCAGGTTCCCAGATTACGGGCCGCATAAGCGAATCTTACTTTACCGGTAATCTAGATAACGAGCCTGTCAAGGAGCATCCTACCTCCCATATATATGCTGGAGGAATTGTAGGCTATCAGTTAAGCGTCTCAGATGAATACAATATCCTCAACAATACATATTCAACTGGCGCGATCTCCACGCTGAATCCGAGAAGCTACTCCCAATGGGGTGCGATCGGTGGATATGTGACCAAAACAAACATAACGGGTACATACTACGACATGATGACAACAGGTATGACTGTGGGAGCAAGTGATCCTTATCAGAGCACAGTAGAGATCTATGGGAAAACAACAGCTGAAATGAAACAGCATGCTACTTATACCGGATGGGATTTTACAGATACCTGGAACATTCATCCTGCGATCAACAACGGTTATCCTTATTTGCGCCCTGCCATATTATCAACCGAGATGCCTCAGGCGGTTCAGAATGAATCCTATTCCATGAACCTGGCGGGCTATGATGGAGCGCGCGCAGGACTTACCTGGACCGCCTCCGGACTTCCCCAAGGATTAAGCTTGAGCCCTTCTGGTGAGCTGGGAGGTACACCGACACAATCCGGCACGTATACCGTAAACCTCTCGCTGTCGGATGGCGGCTCGGCCACAACTGAACGCGCTCTGCAACTTGTCGTTGCCACGAAGGCTCCAGGCATTGCGAATGCATCGGTTCAGCCCGGACTAGAGGTGGGAGCGACAAGCATTACAGCAGCGCCGACGCAAACGGGTCATTCCTTTGCCTACATGTTGGATCGCACAGACAGCACTCTTCCATCGGTTGGAGATGCGCTGCCTGAGGGTGCGGTAAGCTATATTTCCGGTGCCGATATTCCTGGTGCAAATCCAGGGCAGGTTGTGGACCTGTTTGAAGTGACAGAAGATGAAAACACGGGGAACTATCGCATTCAGGCGTGGCAGCGCTTCGTGCTGGAGCAAAGGCATATTCGCCAGTTTGTCCCGGTTAACGGTCTTCATCTGGAGCCGGCTAAACTGGACCTGACCTCTGGTGGACCCTCGGCTAAACTGACAGCACTCATTGATCCGGAAGACGCTACGAACAAGAACATTCACTGGAGTTCCAGTAATGAGGCTGTCGCTACCGTTGATCTACATGGGGAAATCCAGCCTGTAACTGCAGGTACAACCATAATTACGGTTACATCTGAAGATGGCTTCCATACAGCAACGGCAACCATCACTGTATTCCCCCAGGCTGGTACAGCTCCCGCACCTTCAACAGCTTCAGGATCAGAATCGTCCTCAGAGTTCCCGAATGCTTTGCCGCCAGCCGAAGATCCAGCTACAGTCAAGCTCGAAATTAACAGTATGAACATCAGGTCAACCGCTTCAACAGAGATAGCCCCTGACGCTCAGACTGCAATCCGACTCAAGCCTGATACGGCTTCTCTCGTGCAAGCCTTCGGTGGTTTAGAAGCGGGAATACTGATACGCTTCAGTACGGAATCCCCTGTCGTATACCTGGATCTGCCGGGTGAGTTACTACGGACAATGATGCAAAAGCAACCGGAAATCAGTGTGACCTTCGAGGTCAATGGCGCGAGCTATGAGTTGCCCCTGAACATGTTACCCTCATTGACTGACAACAAGGTTGTTACTATTGGCATCGGTAAAACCTCTCCCAATAACGTCAGCACCCTGGTTTCTGCGGTGAGGAAGCAAGGCTTTGAGCTCATCGGCACCCCCATGGATTTCAACCTTTATATCGATGGAAAACAGATAGAACGTTTAAATCAGGGATATAGCAAACGAATCCTTCCACTCCCTTCGCAGGCTGAATCCGAAAAATCAACAGCTGTGTGGATCGATGCAGAGGATCAGATGCATTTTGTTCCTTCACTGTTCACAAAGGATGACAAGCAGGCGCAAGCCACCATCTCCACACCCCATAACAGCATGTTTGCAGTTGTATCTGCGAATCATGCGTTTACGGACATGAAGGATCACTGGGGACGATACGACGTCGAAATGCTTGCAAACAAATTCATTGTCAAGGGTGTCAACGATGATACCTTTGCGCCAGAGAATCCGGTTACACGTGCCGAATTCGCGGCATTGCTTGTACGTTCCCTTGGATTGCCTGAGCACCAGCAAACATCAGTATTTGCCGATATCCCATCAGCGCAATGGTATACTGGAGCCGTAGGCACTGCACAGGCTGCAGGCTTAATTAACGGTTACGGTGATGGCTTGTTTAGACCGGAGACACCAATTACCCGGGAACAAATGGCCGTAATTCTCGTCCGTGCATTGGATTTTGCAGGATTGAAGCCTCAGCTGAACACGGATGCACTGAATGTGTTGGCCGATCGAGCCACTCTTTCGGTGTGGGCTTCCGACTCTGTATCCATTTTACTGGAAGCAGGCTTGATGGAAGGTATGCTACCCAACAGGGTTTCTCCTAAGGAAATGGCAACCCGGGCTCAGAGTGCGGCAGTATTGAATCGCCTACTGCAATATATGAAGTTTATCGACAGCCCATAGTAGCCAAGTCTTTATAAATTATCTAAGAGCGGTTCGTTCAATATAGATACAGAGGAAGAAGGCAACATGGCACAGTTAATAAAAAATATACGCCAAAAAGCACGCTCATGCATGATGTATGAGCGTGCTTTTTTTCACTCCAAATCCCGCACTGTGTCTTTAATTGCCACTTACTTCATCGACTTGCGCCAGTTGGAACGATACATCAGATACAGGAAGTACGGCGTTCCGATAATTGCAATGAGTATGCCTGATGGAATCTCTGTTGGCGCCATGACGGTTCTGCCGATCGTATCTGCCAATACCAACATGACTGCACCGGCTAATGCGGATAAAAACATCGAACGTCTTAACTTATTCCCCGTCAGTAACCGAACCATATGTGGTGCAATCAGACCGATAAAACCGACGGTTCCTACACAAGCAACAGCACCTGCTGCAAGTAATACACCAACTGTCATGGCCAGTAATCGTGTACGGCGTACACCCAGTCCAAGTCCAGATGCACTATTGTCGTCGAATACCAACAGTTCGAATCTACGCGCCAGCCACCAGGCCACAGGTAACAGAATAACTAAAAATAATCCGATAACCTTCACCTGTTCCCAGGTACGAGCATAGGTGCTTCCTGTCAGCCAGATATACCCGCTGCTACCGTAGACGGCACCACGTACAATCAGAATCTGAATACCTGCTCCAGCAATGGCAGACATCGCGATCCCTAGCAACACAACCGCCGAAGGGTTCAGTCCTTTCTTCCAAGAGAGGGAGAACACAACCACTGCAGCAATGGCTGCACCGATGATTGCCGCAATGGGCAGCAAGTATATCGGAAGACCCGGCCATAAGATGATGACCATCATCGCTCCAAGCCCTGCACCTGAGGACACACCGACAATTGAAGCATCTGCCAGAGGGTTACGTACCGCCATCTGAATGAGCACTCCACTGATTGCCAGTGCAGCTCCTGCACCTGCGGCAACAAGTGTACGCGGAATTCGAAGCTGAATCAGAGCGGAGAACAGTCCATCCGATTGGAACAGACTCGGCAACCAATCGGCCAGCGGAATTCGCATACCGCCAAACATCGTACTGAGCAAGATAAGCACGACGGTTATGACTGAAAATAATACAGCCATCGGGCCAAATGCAAAGCGACGCGCGGCTCCTCCTGTGCTCATTGAAGTAGACATGCCTGATCCGCTCGCAGCCTTCATGCGTGTAAGAACAAGCCAGATGAGCCACGGTGCACCAATGATCGCCATAACGGCACCCGTTGGCAGCTCCATGCTGGAGTTATGTACCATCTTGGCGAGGACGTCTGCTCCAACCAGGAGCGCTGCGCCCCATATGAACACACCAGGTAAAAGTAATCGATTGGAACGTACACCACTCAATCGAACCAGATGAGGTGCAACCAGTCCGACGAAGCCAATGGGCCCGATTACACTGACAATCACAGCAGCCAGCAATACCGCGAGAATTAATCCACCGGCACGAGCCAATCCAACCTTTTGTCCCAAGGAAGAAGCCGTTGATTCATCCAGTTCAAGCATATCCCACTGTTTGGACAGGATTAACGCGAGAATAGTAATGCCAACTACCCAAGGCCAAGCATAGGACACACCACTCCAGTCATTCTGAACGAGTGTTCCGGAGCCCCACAGGAATAACCCTTGTGTCTCCATCGAGAAAAAAATATGTAATGCGCTTGTAAATGAACCAAGCACCATCGATACAATCATACCGGACAACGCAAGTCGAACCGGGCTTGATGTTCGTCCGCCGCCCATGAAATAAGCTGCAAATGCTGCCAGCAAACCACCCAGAGCTGCGAAGAGAAAAGGCGACTGACTTATCAGACCTGGAAAAGCGATAGCTCCCAGCACCACCACAAAGTATGCTCCTGCATTAATGCCCAGTGTATCTGAAGCAGCCAGTGGATTACGAGTAATGGTCTGCAGCAATGCGCCCGCAACAGCCAGTGCGCCGCCTGCAAAAATACCAATCACTGTACGTGGCATGCGCAAATCCCAGACCATATTGTGCTCTAGTGTATCCTGTCTGCCCGTAAGAGCGTCCCAAACGACATGCAAAGGAATGGATGCCTCTCCATAAATTAGACTTACAAAAAAAAGCACGATGAGAGCGGTTAGACCGCCCCCATATATGCTTATTGTCCGCCAATTCATAGCCGGCTTAGATCCTTGAACCGAACTCATTTGGTAATCGCCTCGACTACACCATCAACCAATACTTTGGAGGAGATCGGCCCGCCAAATGTCCATGTTGTGCTATCGAGTTGATATATGCGTTTATCCTTCACAAAGTTGAGTCCATTCCAAACGGAGTTATCTTTCATGGCTGTGCCAAAAACGTCATCGTCTGGCTGTGTAATATAAATGAAGTTACTGTCCTGTACAGTCGATAATGACTCAATGCCTACTGTAGAGAAGCCATAACTCTCCATCTTGTCCGGCTGCCAATCATTAACCAAGCCAATCTTGTCGAGCGTACCAATAACTACAGAGTTATCCGTAAACATACGCAGGCTGGCTGCATTTTGATATGTGAACGCTTGTGTCAGTGCAAAGTTGAAGTTTTCTTTCCCCGCAGCAGCCAGTTTTTCCTTGGCTTCCACATAATGCTGATCGAGGTCACTCAGAACTTGTTTTGCTTTGTCTTCTTTGCCTAGAGCTGTTGCAATGTTATTAAAAATCTCTGTCATCTTGTCATAATCATAACCGTCACCATCATACGGATCATATTCAATCGTTGGTGCAATTGCATTCAGCTGATCGTAGACCGCTGTATTATTATCTGCATTGGCAATGATCAGATCTGGCTTCAATGCAGCAATAGCTTCCAGATTCGGCTCACTGCGTGTTCCGATATCCGTAACACTGTCATCCAGTGCTGCTTCGGAGGTTACATAGAGTTTATAGTTAGCATTATCTGCGTTGCCTACTGGTTGAACTCCCAGGGCAACAACATCTTCTGTATATGTCCATTCAAGTGTAACGACACGCTCTGCCGGCTTGTCCAATTGAAGCTCTCCACGTTTATGCTTCACTGTAACAGGACCTGCGGTCTCTTCAGCAGGAGCACTACCCGAATCGCTGCCTTGACTTGTATCTGTTGTAGTACTGGCTTTACCACACCCTGCCAAGACCAGCACAAAGGCCAGCATGATCAACAGTCCATTTAACCCTTTTTTCATATCTTTATTCTCCCCTGTTTATATGTATTTATATGATAACAATTATCATTATCACTATTGGATTATGCCGTAGGAATGGATTTTTGTCAATGCAAAGTCACCTGTGATTTTGATTCTCCGAATAATAGGAAAAAGGAACTGCTCTTCAGCAATCCCCTTCCCTTAGATAGATCACACTTGATTAACTCAGCTGCATTGTAGTAATGCACGTATCATCATTGTCATATGTAGACAGTTGGGTCTCTGCAACTTTCCCGTCATGAACTACACGAATGAGATATGTTCTGTTTCTGGGAACCCATAGATCCATAAATCCGTTTGCACCCGATTTCATCATGGAATCCTTCATTAAAGTGTTGCCTTCAGAGTCGTGAATAGTAACATTGAATTCCTCATCTACCATTTCCCCCTGACAGCCGGTCAAGCTATGAATTGCACAGGGATGGGTCTGATCCACGTAGGGTGCAATGGAAAGAAAGAATTCATTTCCAGGCAAATCATATGCAGTGGTCTTTTTATCCTGATCGGTGACAATTAACTGTTTGGCATTGATCGAAGCAGATTCCGGCGTCTCCTTACCTGTGCTGATATCTTCTACCAATTTTCTGATGTTGGGCGCACTGGCTGTACCCGCATCTTCCTTGCCCGTATTGTGCGCAAACAGATAGGTTCCAATTACAATTACAACTACAACACTAGCAATAATCCACATTTGTTTCTTCATCTGGAGTCCATCTCCTCGTCTGTTTTACTTAAGTATAATGGAGAACGAACCAACATGGACTTATACAGCACGGAATTCACCATATATTCACATATATGGTTGGCTCAATTCGGGATATGCATATATGATATCTGGTCGATAAGTCTTACTGCTCATTGCGTGAGCGACAATTAATATGCCATAATTCGATCTGCCATTTCCTCGGCTTGCAGCACCGCAGACAACGGGTCGGAGAGGAAATATCTATTCCAGTCAAGGCTAAATAACACGATCTGTCTCGATGGACTTCTGCCATGGTTTGCCTGAAGATTCGTTAAGTCCATGTACTGGACCATTATCGCGGGATTCGGGGTCGTCCTCTCGGCTCCCGGTTGGATCATAGCATGGAGCGAGCGCTAACGAATCGGAGGCTTCTTATTCAACGATTTGAAGCGCGTGCAGAAATCTAAGGAACCTGAGACACTCTATATCCAATTAAAAAGCCGTTTTCAGTGTTTTTATAAGGGGATTTTGTTAGATAACGTGTCTGATGTTCCTTACAATTTAAAAAGAGGAGCTGAAGGCCAAATAAGATGTCCTGGGTTCCTTAAAAAATCATCTATCCATTCGCCAAGATCGGCAGTCTGGGGATTCAAGACTCTTTATCCATCTCAAAAAAAGGTTACACAAACAGCGCCCACCAGAACGATTCAGGTGGCGCTGTTTTATTTGGTATGAATATGTCGCTATTTTCAATAAGGATACGTCGACATATTTTATCTAATCACACAAATAAGTGTTCATACTTTCGAATCTGGGATCTTAAAATTTGAGTAACTCTCCCAAGAACTTGATCATGCTGTTCAATGAATTGAATAACTGAAGATCGATCAAGTCGAAGATTTGTTTCCAGCGCACGTGCTTGTTTTGAAAAATCACTGCTAAATGGCTTCGCCTTAATCTTGCGCAACGCAATACTTGTTGGCATGCTTAGCGGATAGTCTGTTGTATCTGACAAAAGGCTTAGACCGTGATCAAAAAGTGGACAGAGTCTATATCCATCAGGACCATGTATAAAAGCGATATTATTCAAATGTCGGTCTTCATTTAGCAGAATCGCGTCCAGTGGTAACATGATTGAGAAGTACTCTAGCGTATCTAATTTCAATACATCCTTGAGAAAATCAACAACTAAAAGCACGGAATCTCGTGTGCTCTGTCCTTGCTGTAAATCATCAAATTTGACACCATAACTCTCCAAAATGCGATGCAAAGTAATGATACTCTCTCCCGGCTGCAGAAAATCTTCAGAATAACAACCCGGATATTCAACGTTTTCCTCAATCAGAACACACTGCGTATAAGGAACTATAAGTCCTGATGGAATATTGGATCGACTAATTAGCTCGAACGCTACCCACTCCGCCAGTCCTTCATAACCAAATTTATTAGCTTTTCCCCACTTATTCTCAATTTTCCATTTTAATTGGTCACCCTTGCTGCTACTGACAAAAGTCTTACGAGAATCCTTGCTCACCTGCAAAACGGGGATGGACATCAGCACAGGTCAACTCCTCATTAGAAAATCGAATCCAGACATAATCATCATATAACACGCCATGTGTTTGTTTTACGATCTCCGAAGCTACATAATCATTCAGACCTAACAATTGCAAAATTTTATCGGCATGATGTCTGGTGCGAGGGAAACATCTTGATTCAAAATAATCCAGTACATCCCCTACGGTCACCTTAGACTTGCTTGGAAAAGGGAGAAAAACAGGCGATACACTTTTATCTTGCCACACATCAACCGTTTGATTGCTATAATCCAACTTCACTTTGGCAATCACCTGGTCATGCTCCAAGACCTCAAATTCAAGAGGAGAAGATATAAATTTGTTTATTTTTTTCATCTGCTACCTCCAACATTTTTTTATCAGCTAACAGATTTTGATGTTATTCGACAATATTATACCATTTCTTAGAACATATTATATTTCATCCGTCTAAATTCTCAGATAAAAAAAACTGTGATTCCCAGGTTGTAATTGATTTGTGTCGACGGCTAGATCTCTTCTGGGGTTACTGGGATTAGCAAAAATATATTCAATTGGCACCCATTTAAAATTATCATCACTATTCTGCTGTGGTTGACCATTTAGATTGAGTGCTGAAATTTGCAATAGTAACGCCTCATTTCTATTGATAATTTTTTGGTAGTCGAAATCGCATTTTCTTAATATTTCATCAATATTTATTCTTAATTGAGCTGCGGAGATCGTAAAATATTCTATTATATTCTCTCTGCTGTAGCCTTCTATTAGCTTGTCAGCAACTTTCTGTTCTATTGTAGAAAAGCTTCCTACAACTTCGATTTGAAATATTTGATCCTGATTTTCTTCGACCGCAATCACATCTATAAGCTGTCTTTCATCTTGGTTTTCTTGCTTTGAATTAATTGAGTCAAATGAGTATAATGGTTTCGACTCATTATTTTAAGGATTATACAATTTATTTTTTGGCTAGGTCGTACAATATTATAGTGTTGTATTGTAAACTCTATCATTCTTCCCTTTACGAATTTATAAGCATAACGCCAAAAAAACTCATGTCCTTTTTTAAAATCAAATTTCGAATACGCCTCTATAAGTCCTAAATAGCCTTGTTGTGTAAGATCATCCAATAGCCACTTGTCGTATAACATTCTGGAGTAGAAAAATCTTTGCTGTTCTTTTTACGTTTTTGGCGTGTTTATAGATGGCTTCTTCTATTGTTATCTCGGTGGATTGAGGCTGAATCAAATGCAAGTCCCCAGATATCATCATTTCTACAATTATAATTTAATAGTTGAGGGAAATCTTTCATTCGTCAAAGGTTTTAACTAATCAACAGTAACGTGGTTTTTATGACAAAATATCTTATCTAGGTTCTCATAGAAATAATTTAATTTTGGATTGATAAGCACCTTAATATCTCTTTCATTACGAGAAACACACGATTTTCTCACAAAGAAGCCCGATGCGTGTTTGAGAAAAATCTCGACACAGATCGGGCTTCTTGCTATGACATGTTATCTTTTATTCATATGCAGTTTTACGTATTGAAGAGAGCTTTTCATTTGAGCAACAGGCGACTCGTGTCCGGTAAATTCATGGCGTCTGTGTGCTACCATGACTTCACTTGCTATCTTGCCCATTTCATTCGCCCAGTCGACTGCGGAATCGCCGCCATCCGAGATCAGAACACGCTTCCCGGCAAATCGGGACAGATCGGTTATCGTATAATGCAGATTCGTAAGCTCACAACGGTTGGCACCTTCAACATCCAGCTTTTGCACCTGCGTCATACCTCTCCCAGCACATGGAAATGAGTTCAAATACACCGTCCTCGCTTCGTTCAAGCTCAGCAATTTCCTGACCAAATACAATCGTTGGATCGAACGTTCTCGCTTGTCTTTCCAGGTACAGGCTTACGATGTTCGCTTAGCTCATTTTGTAACATTTTACAACTATTCGATGCTAGCTTTCAGTGATCCCTATCCCCGTTTCTGTCCTTTTCCCGCCATCCAATATGTCAGTCCACCTGAAACACCAAAAGCAATAACCACACCAATGCAAGTGTGTAACAGATTCAGGCTCCCCTCTTCGATGAAAAGCGGGAGGCTGACCAAGCTCGGATTCCCCACCATAGCGAATGCCTTGACAGATAACAATCCGAAATATAGTCCACCCGCAGCTCCACCCAGCAATGCCGCGTAGAAAGAGGATCTCTTTCTCATGTTGACCGCATACAATGCAGGCTCTACAACTCCAAGGAGGGCTGTTCCCGTTTCCCAGAAAGCAAGGCTTCTGGACGCTGGCTCTTTCGAGCGAATTCCGTTTGCAAGCGCGGCCCCCGCTTGTCCAACAATCGCCACTAACATGGCAGTAATCACCATGGAACCACCATTCATAACCATTTCATTAATTAGGATGGCAATCAACCAGTAGTGTAATCCCATAATTAACATCAGTGAGAAGACCGCTCCAAGTAACATCACCGTCAACACTGGAATATTAGCCAACAGTGAATTCAATGCCTCCGGCAGATATCCATCGATCCAGATACCGATAGGACCAAATATCATGAATACCAGTGGAACCAGGATCAATAACGTCAGGAACGGAGCAACAATCCCTTTGGATAATTTTGGACTTATTCGTTGAACGGCTCTTTCCAGATAAGACGCGGCACAGATTGTTAGAATAACCCAGATGGCAGTCGAATAAAAAGCAGGCTGAGACACAAGTGGCAAGCCCAGGAAATGAACCTCTTTTTCACCTGACATCAACATGGTCATCTCCGGATGGAACATCAATCCACCAATAGATGCAGCAACATAGATATTGCTCTTCAACCGATAAGCTGTGCTGATTGCTACCAATACAGGCAGTAGATAAACAACACTGTCCCCAATGATCCTGAATATCGTAAAGGTCTGGCTGTCCATCAGTGCAGAAGAATCCGCTGAACTGTAGGTATCCACTAATGTAATAATAGCGAGTAAAATCTTAATAACGGCGGCTCCGAGAATTGCAGGCATCAAGGGCCTGAACACATCAGATACAAAATGTAAGATCGAGAATCTGTTCTTCTTCACGTGTCCTGCTTCCTGCAATGCTGTTCCTTCCGCTTCCGCTACGCCCATATTCAGTAACGTATTGTAGATCTCTGCAGATTCATCTCTTATTGCCAGATGGCACTGCACACCCGTTACCCGAATATCTGCCTCATATCCTGTGGAGGTCAAAACCGACATGTTCAATTGGGTACTGTCCTTCAGTATCAGGATCGTTATACCCTTATTGTGCTCTACAAGCTTGATGTTCTCCTCGCCACCTGCGAGTTTCAACCAATCTTCATTCTGTGTGTCATGCATTATGTACAATCTCCTCATGTGACGGTAAATCCGTGTTTTGTGATGTGCTACATTCTAATGTGCCTCTATCTATATACACATTTCCACGAAAGAACTTCAATGGGATAATAAAACTAATTTCCCTTACATTGCATATTCATTTAAAGGTATATGGACCTATGACATCGTTTACGTAGCAAAAAAGCCTGCACAAGCGCAGGCTCTAACACATGTTCTATATGTTCCATTTATCCACTTATGACAATGCCAACATCGCGTTCATATCTTCTTCTGCCGTTGTAATTAACTTCAGACCGAACATATCCACGAGTACATCCAAGACACCTTCCGATATGAACTCAGGTGGTTTTGGTCCGATCCGAATATCCTGGATACCCAGGCTGAACAGGCCAAGCAGGATGGCTACTGCTTTTTGCTCAAACCAGGACAGCACAATGCTGACAGGCAATTCGTTCACGGTACAGCCAAAAGCATCGGCCAATGCCATTGCAATCTTCACGGTGGAACCGGAATTATTGCATTGTCCCAGGTCGATATAACGCGGTATACCCGTGTCTCCAACCGTACCATAATCCACATCATTGAAGCGGAACTTGCCACAAGATGTCGTCAGAATAACGGTATCATTCGGCAGCGATGTAGCAAGTTCACGATAGTAGTTGCCGCCTTTGCCTGGTGCATCACAGCCCGCAATCACGAAGAATCTTCGGATATGACCGTCTTTTACCGCTTGAATAATTTCGGGCGCAAGTCCGATTACCGTCTCATGATGGTATCCTGTCGTTAAGACTTGCTCGGACTGTACATCAGCCGCAGGCAGCGACAAAGCGCGTTCAATCAGAGGTGAGAAGTCGTCATCCATAATCTTGGCAACACCTTCCAGACCGGCCACCTCGTATGAGAAAAAGCGGTCTGCATACGTGCCTTTGATCGGCATGACACAGTTGGTCGTTGCAAGAATGGCACCTGGGAATTGCTCGAACAGTCTGCGCTGATCATACCAGGCTTTGCCGATATTGCCCTTGAGATGGGCATATTTCTTCAGCGCCGGGTAACCGTGAGCAGGTAACATTTCCGAGTGGGTATAGATGTTGATTCCTTTGCCTTCGGTTTGACGCAGCAACTCCTCCAGTGCATATAGATTATGTCCCGTTACCACGATGCACTGTCCTTCGATCTGATTCTGACTAACCGTAATCGGCTGCGGTACACCAAAGCGGTCTGTGTGCGCACGATCCAGCACGTCCATAATGCGGATTGCTGCATTGCCGACTTTCATCGCCATCTCCAAATGCTCTTGAACATTAAAATTCGAATTCGTTAATGTCATATATAATGCTTCATGTGTAATTCGATCCACCTCAGGATCATGATATCCCAACTGGCGTGCATGTGTTGCATAAGCAGCAATCCCTTTTAACGCAAAGATCATCGTATCCTGCAAACTTGCGATCGTTTCATTTTTGCCGCATACCCCAACCACGGTACACCCGCCACTCGGCGTCTGTTCGCACTGATAACAAAACATATGATTCCCCTCCAAACTAGATTAAACACTGTTCGTTATGAAACAGCGTAACAGACCCCGATATGTCCATGTGTGATGGTGCACACAGTTTCTGATCCAACACTTGTATTTGGTTCTCTGTATGTCTCTGAATCACTGGAAATAATAACATTGGGAATGAAGCATATCTCGGCTCATTATGAAAAATACTGTGTACATAAGAAAAACTTCTGATCGAAGTACTATCGAGGGATACATTCGTGGTTAAAAAAAATTATGGAAATGAAACGATTCTAGATTTTGGTCGTAAGGGTAATACACAGAGAAATCTAATATTCAAGGAGCTGGTCAATTGGAACACTATAGACACAGTGCAGAGGAAACCCTTCAGGATGTGCAGAGTTCCTCTAAGGGACTAACCACCTCCGAAGCTGCCAAGAGACTTGAAACGGAAGGATATAATGAGTTAAAAGGTAAAGATGCAACGCCAGTCTGGAAACTGTTTCTCGAAAATTTCAAAGACCCTATGGTCATCGTGCTACTGATTGCAGCCGCCGTACAGGTTGTACTTGGACACCTCATTGAATCGTTGATCATATTCTTGGTTATTTTGCTTAATGCCGTGATCAGTGTAGTACAGACCAAAAAAGCAGAGAGTTCGCTTGACGCGTTAAAACAAATGTCTGCACCTGAAGCCAAGGTCATTCGTGATGGCCAGAAAAAGACCATACCAGCGAGGGAACTCGTGCCTGGTGATATTGTTATGTTGGACGCAGGAGATTATGTCCCTGCCGACGGACGTATCTTGGAATCAGGCAGTCTGAAAATTAACGAAGGCATGCTGACCGGAGAATCCGAAGCTGCGGAAAAACACGCCGATGTCATCCCGGATGAAGCTCCAATTGGAGATCGCCGCAATATGGCCTTCAGTGGTTCACTGGTCGTATATGGACGCGGCATGCTCGTCATTACAGGTACGGCACTCAAAACCGAAATCGGCAAAATTGCCGAACTAATTGAAAATGCCGAAGCCAAGAACACGCCATTACAGCGTAAATTAGAATCATTCAGCAAAAAACTGGGCTTTTTCATTCTTGGCTTGTCGATTCTCATCTTTGCCATTGAAGCCGGTCGGGTATGGTTGACCGAAGGTACGGAAAATATCGGACCGTCCATTGTAAATGCACTGATGTTTGCGGTAGCCGTTGCGGTTGCTGCCATTCCTGAAGCACTCTCCTCCATTGTGACCATTGTATTGTCAATCGGAACGAATAAGATGGCCAAACAGCATGCGATTATTCGCAGACTGCCTGCCGTGGAAGCGCTCGGTTCTGCCAGCATCATCTGTACTGATAAAACAGGAACACTAACGCAGAACAAGATGACGGTCGTGGATTATTACATTCCCCATGGCACCAAGGACGAATTCCCCGATGATCCCGATCAATGGTCTGATGAGGAACGACGTTTGTTACATATTGCAGTGCTCTGCAATGATTCGAATATTAACCAGGAAGGCAAGGAACTGGGTGATCCAACCGAAGTGGCCCTCATCGCCTTCAGCAACCGGGTGAACAAGGATTACAATGAAATCCGTGACCAATTCCCGCGTGAAGCCGAGCTTCCTTTTGACTCGGATCGAAAACTCATGAGTACGGTTCATACGTTTGAGGGACAGACAGCTTTACTGACCAAAGGTGGGCCGGATGTGTTGTTCAGCCGCTGTAGTCATGTGTTTATTAATGGTGAAGTTCAGCCCCTGACACCTGAGATTCGTAAACAATTTGAAGAAAAGAACGAAGCCTTCTCCAAACGAGCCTTCCGTGTGCTGGCTTATGCGTACAAAAAATTCGATGATAAAAACAAGGTTACCGTTGATGACGAGCATGATCTGACGCTTGTTGGCCTGACAGCGATGATTGACCCACCGCGCGAAGCGGTATACGGCTCTATTGAAGAGTCCAAAAAAGCGGGCATTCGCACCATCATGATTACCGGTGACCACAAAACGACGGCTCAGGCCATCGGTGTGGATATTGGCCTTGCCGAACCAGACGATCTCGCCATTACCGGAGCCGAACTGGACAAAATGTCTGATGAGGAGCTGGATCAACAACTCGAACACATCTCGGTCTACGCCAGAGTATCGCCTGAGAACAAAATTCGGATTGTTCGTGCATGGCAGCGTAAAGGCAAAGTTGCAGCCATGACCGGAGATGGAGTTAATGACGCACCAGCGCTGAAACAAGCCGACATCGGTGTAGCGATGGGTAGCGGAACAGATGTTGCCAAAGATGCGGCTGCCATGATTCTGACCGATGATAACTTTGTCTCCATCGTGAATGCGGTCAGTGTTGGACGGATGGTATTTGATAATATCAAAAAAGCCATCGCATACCTGTTTGCCGGTAACCTCGGCGCCATTATCGCCATTTTGTTTGCCTTGATCGTCGGCTGGGTTAATCCATTTACGGCCCTTCAACTGCTGTTCATTAATCTGGTGAATGACTCCCTGCCTGCCATTGCACTAGGTACCGAGAAGGCCGAGCCGGATGTCATGCGGCGCAAACCACGTGATATTAACGAAGGCATCTTCGCAGGTGGAACCCTGCAGGCTGTAATTACGCGTGGTGTCCTGATTGGGGCGGCTGTTATCGTATCCCAATATATCGGACTTGGTATCTCGGAGGAAATCAGTGTGGCTATGGCCTTTACAACACTGATTCTGGCACGCAGTCTTCAGACTTTTGCAGCACGTTCCAACACACAGACCATCTTACAGGTGGGCTTCACGACCAACAAATTCGTGCTTGGCTCCATCCTGGTATGTCTCTGTCTCTATGCAATCACACTGATTCCAGGTGTTCGCGGCGTCTTCGCCATCCCGGATACGTTTGGCTGGAATGAGTTCCTGATTGCAGGCGGACTCGCTCTTGCTGCCGTCATTCTGATGGATGTCATCAAGTGGATTCGCAATCGCGGTAAACAAGTTGCTGCGGCATAAGAGTCAAAAGATGTACCTCTTAAAGGTTTCATGCAGATATAGGCGCCCTTTGTCAGGGCGCCTATTTGTTTATTCATCTATGAATTATCGTCTCACATTCACAAGTAATCCCAGCGAGAAATATTATGACATTATTGCCATATGATGAAATAGGGTGTAAAATAATATATTGCTTTTATACAAATTCCCATTGATGTTCTATCCGAATTCATATTCATACCCAAAGACAGGAATGGTTACGTGAAAGATAAAATTGTCATGCCACTCTGGACATGCTGCCTGTTCATCGTTGTAATGAATACCACCATGTTCAATGTTTCTTTGCCAGTCATTATTCATGATCTTCAGATCACCTCAGATCTGGGGTCCTGGGTTATCTCAAGCTATTCGATTGGTTACGCTTTGTCGACGGTGATCTACAGTCGATTGTCAGATCGTATTCCGGTACGCAAACTGTTAACAGTTGGACTCCTGATCCTGGGGTTATCTTCGTTGCTAGGATTGTTCGCGCATAGCTTTCCGATCCTGTTGCTGACACGCATACTGCAATCTGCGGGTGCAGGAGTTATGGCCGGTCTGGGTCTCGTCATTGCGAGTCGTTACATCCCGGTGGAACGGCGCGGAGCTGCCATCGCGCTGATCTCATCAGGTAGTGCGATGGCTTTTGGACTGGGCCCCATTGTCGGCGGACTCATTAGTGAGTACTGGGGCTGGAATGGACTTTTTGCCATAACGGTACTTGTCCTGCTCGCCCTGCCCGTATTACTCTATTTCCTCCCCCGGGAAACGGTCAAAACGGATCAGCCGTTCGACTTCATTGGAGCCATATTAACCGTCATTAATGCCACTACACTTCTGGTAGCGATCACCCAGCAATCCTGGTTATGGTTCGCCATAGGCGTTATCTCGCTTATTGCACACCTCTTGTATATCCGTAAAGCGAATCTGCCGTTTGTGAATCCACAAGTGTTCCGAACGCCGGGATACACCCGGTTAATCCTTATCGGATTCTGCGTGCTCGTCGTGAATCTGGGCAATCTGTTTTTGATGCCGCTTGTGCTCGCTGATCTGTATGGGCGCTCTTCACTCGCCATTGGTTTGCTGATTGCTCCTGGAGCAATCGTTGCAGCATTCTGTACTCGTTTCGTCGGGCGCTGGATCGACCGTTATGGCAATATGCGATTCATGATCATCGGGCACACCTTGCTTGCAGCGGTACTTGCCTTATTCATGCTCGGACTTGATCAGTCCGCCTTGATCATTACCAGTGGTTATCTCTTTTTCTCACCGGCACTCTCAGCCTCCATGGCTTCACTGAATAATGAAGCGTCACGTGTGCTACCCAAAGCGCAAATAGGTTCGGGTATGGGCATGCTACAACTGATTCAGTTCTTCGGTGGTTCGGTGTCTGTAGCCGTGTGTGGGCTGCTGCTACACAGCATTCCGGGAGTCTCGGTCGAGGAAGCTTATCATGTGGTCTATGCATGTCTGTTGTTCGTCTGCGTTGTCTCACTCGGGTTGACCGTCTGGCATAGCAGAGCATCACGCTCAGGCATTGAACCTGTTATATTGGACAGTTAATGTTTAAAGTTCAGAACAAAAGGCCTGCGCCAAGCGCGAGCCTTTTTTTGTTCCTCAATCAGCATGTTGACTATTTCCCGTCCAGTGCGAACTTCCAGGCCTCCATTACGCTAATTGGGGCTTTACTACTGCTCTCACCGCTGCCTTCCTGTGTCCAAAGTGGTGGATAATAGGCAAATACTTGTCCTGTCTGTAGCTGAGACATATCTTCCTGCCAGCCTTTCCAGCGAAAGGTCTGATAGAACTTCTCCAGATCCCCATTTGCGAGCCAATTCATGAAACCTGAATATGTCAGTTCTGTCGATTCCCATTCCAATGTATCCGGTGCAAAATAATAGACCTGTCCCGTTCGGCCATACTTACCAGTATCCATTCCGAAAAAACCGCCTGCCGCATCATATGCGACAACCATCATGCCTTCCAGTACATCTACCCAAGGTTGCTCACTCACACCATTCCAACTGGTTAGACTTCCCGATGTACTGTCACCACCCGCACCAAGCAGCGTGATCCAGCCATGGTCCAGTACAATGCCTTCTGTCTCATAAGCAACAGCCCCCAAATAGGATTTGGTGCTTATTTGCAGACGATAGAGTGTATTTTCTGCAGTCTCCCGTGCGGCGGGAACATATGAATATGTATTTTGCCCTCCATCCAGCAGCTCCTTTAATTCCTCCCAAGCGTGGTTCTCACGATCATATAATTCTTCTGCAGACCATGTGTTCATATTCATTCTCCTTTCGATATATCTCAATTCCGGCCGCCATATGCCTTTAACTCTCCATTATCGTTGTCCAAGTCCACACAGATGTCCACCTCCCTTCGGGTAAAACCATACGGCATAATAGCTTTTCCATACTGCGCGTATCGTTTTTTTTGATTCACCGAAATATATTAACGAGTATTCCGTATGTTCATCCCCCTCGTGTGAGGCTCATCAAAACTTCAACATTCCTGATATATATTTTTTGATTTTTCATTCTGACCACATCCTGATGTTGCAAATCCTTTAACAGAAGCGTAACAGTCTCCCGCAGCGTTCCGACCATATCAGCCAAATCCTGATGAGTCAGCCTCAAATTAATGATTGCCCCCTCATCTTCTTGCGTACCGAATTTGGAGTACAGCTTTTGCAGGGTCAACATCAATCGTGTCCTGGCATCATTCGTTTTCATTTCATGCAACTTCTCGTTGGCTGAAATCAACCGATCAATTTGAAGCTGTAACAATCGATCTTTAACGATTGAATACTGTGCAATCATTTGTTTAAACAGATTCTGGTCAATGGTGTACAGGACGCTTTCACGAAGGGCAACAACCGATAGCAATCTAACCTTGACCGGGTCCACTAGCTCCATGTCCCCAAAAATATCCCCATTGCCCAACAGATCAATCGTATGCTCTCTTCCATTCGTCGTTCGATACACTTTGATTACTCCAGATAATACAATATAGGCACCGTGGCTCTCCTCACCTTCATCAAAAATCCGTTTACCTTTTGAATAAGACTGTTTTCGGAAAAGCAGGCTGATCTCTTGCATTTCAGCAGGGTTTACATCTCTGAATAAAGGAACAGCTTTCCAAAACGACATATGGTCCATATCATATTCTTTCCTTTCTAGACATCCGTTTCCCGTATGCTGGCATACAGAATATTGTACCCTGTCCTGATATAGTTTGATAAGCATATAGATCATCTTGTTAGAGGAGAGAATACCATGAGAGTTAATCTGGATGGAATGGACTTGACGGAAACACCGAAGGACGTATGGAATGTACATCATCTTATCGAATTGAGCCTGTATAACAACCGGGTCAAAAAACTTCCTAAGCAGCTGCTTGAACATCCTGAACTTGAAATATTAAATTATGCCGGGAATGAAATTGAAATTTTACCAGCGTACATAGGTCGGCTCATTCATTTGAAAATGCTGGATCTGGGGCATAATCGTCTTGAACACTTGCCCAATGAGATTGGTCAATTAAGATCACTGGACTCTTTTCTCTATCTGAGCAACAATCGGTTTGCAAGCCTTCCCGAGGAACTATGTAACCTCCGACTGCTTAAATACTTGAACGTAACGGATAATCAGCTGCAGGAGCTTCCGGCCAACATCGGCAATCTGGAGAGCCTGATTGAACTGCGGTTATATGGTAACAAACTGAGTTCTCTTCCTGAATCCCTTACCATGCTAAGCCGTTTGAGAGAAATCCATGTTTATGGGAATCAACTGACTGGCCTGCCCGAGCATATGGGTAACCTCACGGAGCTTCGAATATTGGACTGCAACGACAATAAGATAACAGAACTTCCACGCTCCATGGGCAAACTAAAGAAACTGAGAAAGCTTAGTCTAAGAAAAAACAAAGTCACCTATCTGCCACAGGAAATCGGTGAGCTCAGCAGACTCATTGAACTGGACCTGAGAGATAACGATATATCAGAAATCCCCGATTCCATTATGAATTTGGACCATTTGGAGAAGCTTGATCTGAGATGGAATAGGAATTTGACACATACATCCTGCTTAACCGCCCTCGAACAAAGAGGCTGTGTAGTTTACACCTAACCATCCGCACGCTCCAGGATTGAAAATAAAATTCATTCACAATTATATTCGTAAATCAATTTTATCTGTTCCCCTGCAGCGTTCCTCGTTTGACCAAATGTCTCTACTCGACTTTTCGAGATAATAAATACTTTACAATCTGACCATCGTCAGGTAAACTCAGTTCAACATGTCGCGCGACAGAGATTACACTTACGGAGGAAAACCATGATTACTTCAACACACAGTCCAACACCTCAGCAACTCTGGGGAAGATCATTCATTTTTATCATGTTAGCCAACGCATTATTGTTTATGGCCTTTGAAATGTTGCTTCCCACCTTGCCCTTGTTCGTCTCAAGTCTGGGTGGAGGAGCATCCCAGATTGGACTTGTTACTGGCATATTTATGTTTTCTGCCATTTTAATTCGACCCTTCACATCTGTTTTGGCAGCTCGAATAGATAAAAAATATCTGTTGATTATCGGTATCACCATCTGTGCATTAATGACAGGTGCATACTACCTATCGTCAGGTATATGGATGATTCTCGTATTCCGAGTGATCCATGGATTCGGATTTGGTTTGGCAACGACATATTTTGCGACGATTGCCACAGAAAACATACCCAAGGATCGCCGGGGAGAAGGCATGGGGTACTTCGGTGTAGGGGAAACCGTCGCCATATCCATTGGTCCGTTGATCGGCACCAGTCTTTTGTTTAGTTACGACTATCAGAGCCTGTTTATGGGAGGCACGTGCATTTTGCTGTTAGCTCTCCTGATGACAGTATTTGTATCCAGAAAGCCGAAAACCGGAGTACGTAGCGAGTCCGCGCAAACCCATGTCCCTTCTGTGAAACTCATCGAGAAGAAAGTACTTTTCCCTTCCCTGTTGATTATGCTCGTTGGTGTTGCAGCTGGTTCGATCATGTCTTTCGTAGCTTTATTCGCCGCCGAAAGAGGGTTTGAGAATATAGCCTGGTTTTTCTTCATCGTCGCCATCGCCAGCTTCGCCGTCCGACTGTTCTCGGGAAAAATGTTTGATCGATTGGGGCCAGGCTCCGTGTTATTGCCTTCTGCCTTGTTTGCAATTGCAGGACTGCTGGTTCTGATTATCGCGCAGAGTGATGTGCAATTCCTGATCGCCGGCGCGTTATACGGCTTTGGCTTTGGTGCCATATTCCCGGCGATTCAGACCTGGTGTGTGAATCTTGTGGAAGAACATGAGCATGAAAATGCGATGGCTTCCTTTTTTAATTTCTTTGACCTTGGGATTGGCGGTGGTTCGTTGATCCTGGGCGTTGTGGCTTCTGCATTTTCCTATACGGTGGTGTATGCTATCTCTATAGGCATTTTTGTGGTATATATCTTGTTATATTTGGTATACTCCCAAAAACAGCAGAGGCATACAGCTCACCAATTGGAGGTAGACATTGAGTAAAAAACGAATCAAGGAAATTGCCATTCAACATTTTAATCGCCTGGGTTACGAGGGAACCAAGATGGCGCAGATTGCCGAAGAGGCCGGCATTCGCAAGCAATCTTTGGCTTATCATTATTCATCCAAAAAAGCGCTATTGCTGGAGTTATATGAGGAAGTTGTGCAGGAGGAACAGCAGTTTGTACGCCAATTTTTCAATACGTCTGCTGCCCAAACGCTGGATCAGCAGCTATATGCCTTTTTACATGAACACAAAAATCGTTTCCTGACTCACCCGAACGTCGCTTTTATGTATATCCTGTCCTTTATCACACCGCTGGAGGTGCATGATTTTGTGCTCGCGCAGTATCGAACGTACCTCGGGACACTGAAGGAAGAGCTGGCAGCCGTATTTACCAGACATCCCGATATACGCCTGAGCCCGGAAGAAGCTACCGTAGCATTTGTTACCGTGATGGATGGACTGGATGTGCAGCTCGTGTATGAGACACGGCAATCCTATGAGCAGGCTTTAGCGATTACCTGGAATGTCTTCTGGTCAGGCATCCAGCGTTAACGGATCGATTACGATGAGACTATACAAATAAGAGGGGCGTCCCGCAGCCATGTTAATGACTTTTGGGACAGCCCCTCTATTCCTTATTTCACGGTTAAGATCACACGTTGATAATGCTTCAACTGATGCTCTCCATCATCCTGTACTTCAGCAACGATATGAATGGTATCGCCCGATTTGGCATCATCAGGTATGGTGAATGTCACCGCTTCGGTATCACTGCCTTGCAATTTAATCGTATCCACCTGCTCATCCTTGGCAAGTTCACGATGCAAGCCAAGCAACAAGTCACCCGCCATTTCCGGCTGAACTTTGTTCGGTTCTACTTTGGAATCCTCGTACGTGTCAGCTTCGAAATATCTCCACCACGTATACGTCAGTTGATCTCCATCCGGGTCTGTGCCCTCCGCATGAAGAGTAACTTCCTCCCCAGGACTAACACTCAAATCCAACCCTTCCTTAATCGTTAATGACGGATTATGGTTGGCACCTTCGTAAGTGTCTGCAACTGCCCAGTCTGCACGCGCTGCAAAATCATCCTGGACATCGTCAAACCATCTCATCAAAGAGTACTCGGCTTCATACCGTTTGGTATAGGGATCGTAATCAAGCACATTATTTCTAAACAGCTTGTCGTTCACGACGCCAAAGCGTCCACCCCAACCGCCGTAGGAAGGGTCTTCCATACTGCGCAGCCCATTATCGATCAGATAAAAGAAGGAAGGAGAATCACCCTCAGATATAAAATCGTATTTGTCATATTGCGGATTGTTCTTGAGATATTCAGCACTTCCACGTTGTTCTTCGGCCAGTTCGCCCTCGATCATTTTGCCGTCACCCATCGATGCATACATATCCATCAGCTTGCCATGTCCGTCCAGAATGTTCTTGATCATCCAGTCACCATGAAGCTTGCTGTTCACTTCTTCGGCATGCATCTTCCATGCATAGGCAAAATGCCAGAAGTTCGATTGGTCATTAAGAATGCGGATATCCGGCCAATTCTTCGCAATGTATTCGTTGTAGCTGTCATCCTGATCCAGAATGATATACAGGACCAGTTTGTCACTCACTTTTTTGCGAATCGCATCCCACTCAGCCGTGTCCTTGTACTGTTCCTCAATCGATTTCAGCGCTCTGGCTGTCGTATTGGTGCCACCCCATGTCTGAACAATCAGATCACGGGAGTCATCATCGAGGAAAAGAGTTTCGAGGAACTCCGAACCTTCGGTTTCCTTCTCCATCTCCCCTTTATCGGAAATATTACCGATCTTGGTCATCGCTCGAAGCTGTTCTGGCTCTGGGTATCCATCCGCATGTTTGGACAAGTTTGGATAGATCTCGCCATAGGCATCGATCATGTCGTATACCCACTGTGTGCCTGTCCAGCGGAACGGTTTGATCCCCGCTTCCTCGTCTCCAGCATAATGATACACCGAACTGGTCAGTACAATTCCGGCGAGGTCCATCTCATTCGAATACAAGAGGAAACGAATGACCGAGTTCATATCATCCACTTCACCGTCGGTTGTAATCACCGTTCTGCCTTTGGCCGCTTGATTGTTTGCAGGTTCCTGAGTTTCATTTTCTGCCTGTTCTGTCGTCTGATTCGGTGTGTCACTCGCGGTTTGTGGCGCTTGGGATGCGCATCCACTAATCACCAGAATCATACTGAGGCAACCCGCAGCAAGACTATTTAACCATTTTCTTTTGTTCATAATGTTCCCCTTTCTTCTGTACAGCGTGATGTTGGTTTTGGGATCAATGCAAAAAAACCCGAACATCACTATGAATGGGACCAAGTCCACGCATAATGATACTCAGGTTTTGCCTGCCCGAAGCAGTAACAATCCTATTTGAATGAAAGTATACCATGTTCACGCAAGAATGTAAACGTATTCAACATTTTTTTGAATTCATCTTTGATATAGTATAATGCTTATAGTTAGCTACCAAATGAATCAGCAATACTTGTAAAAGAATGTTACCAGGAGGAATCAGACACCATGCAACAACTGGATGCGGCCTTAAGCCGTTTTATAGAACAGCAGGATTTATATAATGAAGCTTATGGACTTTTCAAAAATCATGATCTGCGTCCCCGCGAACATCATCATCAGCCGGAAGTAGACGCGCGAATACCTCTTTCACCGGAACTGCAGTACCTCTACAGTCACTATGAAATGGTGGATGCCAATGCAGAAGGTACACTTAAAATGAAAAATGCCGCCGTCGAGATCGGTGATGCCGCACTAATCTCCTTTGTCGCACCTGAACATCTGCTTCGTCAGCAACTAGGTTTCCGCTGGATTGGCATGAATGAACCTTATGAGGAGCCGGGGAAGTGAAAGATGAAGAAACCTATGAAACCAAGCCCGAGTATCTGGAGCAAGTTGAACCTTTATTGCAGGATCTATTGGGAGAAGAGTATACTGCAATAAAGGTTCGAGTATCTGTCCTTTTGTTAACCGTTGAATTAAAGGAATTGGAGGGGCATCCCTATGATATATGTGGCCTTGCTACGGGGCATTAATGTAGGCGGAAACAATAAAATGAATATGAAGCAGCTGAAAGAAACGTTTGAACAAGCAGGCATGCTGGATGTCGTTACATATATCAACTCTGGCAATATTATTTTTGCCGATCATCAGGAACGTGCCAACGCTAATGTGGAGATATCCCATGTGTTAGAACAGGCCATCGCGGCCGATTTCGGCTTACAGATCAAGGTGATGGTGCGGAATATGGATGAAATCCAATCCGTTATACAGGCGTTGCCAGCGGAATGGGCTAATGATGACACGGCCAAAAGTGATGTACTGTTTCTCTGGGATGAAATCAATGATCCTTCTGTGCTGGACAAACTGCCCATCAAACCGGAAATCGGTAGACTGATCTATGTTCCAGGAGCCATTTTATATTCAGTCAGCAGAGAGGACGCAGGTAGAAGTGGCATGAACAAGCTTGTAGGGTCCAAAGTCTATACTTATATGACCGTAAGAAACGTGAATACCACACGTAAGATATATGCACTAATGCAGGCAGCAGCAGAGAAATAACACGGACTCAGCAAAATAGATATTCAATTATATCGCGTCCAACTCAGTGAAAAATAAAGCATGCAGAACACATCCTTACGGATGTCTCCTGCATGCTTTTCACCATATTAGGAAACTATTCTTTTCTCTGTATATTAGTCAATCTGAATGCGTCTGCGAGATTGATCATTACCAGGACGTTTCGGAATCTCGAGTTTCAGCACACCATCTTCCAATCTGGCCTTAATATGCTCCTCATCAATATGATCAACATAGAAACGTCGGATAAATTCACCGGATCGGCGTTCCTGCCGAATGATTCGATTGGAGTCATCCTTCTGCTCCACCATATCATTGCGTTTGGCACGAATAATTAATTCATTACCTTGAACCTGAATGTCTATGTTCTCTTTGGCGATGCCCGGCAGCTCGGCTTCTACCGAATATTTGTCTTCTTCCTCTCGAATGTCGGTCCGAAATGGCTGGGAGCGAGTTCCAAAAGGGGAGAGGAATGAGGTCTCAACCATGTCATTGAAGGATTTCAACATGTGTCCGAATGGGTCTTCATTTCGTTTACGAAACGGAATCAGATCAAACATGAAAATCAGCTCCTTTTGTGTGGTTGGTTTATTGTTGTTGCTTACATGGATTATTATAATACCAGCGCAGATCAGGCTCAAAGTCCGTAAAAGTCGAAATAAAACGATTTACTTCCACCCTAGTTCACTATTTTAAAATAGATCCTTTTTTCTTCCATTTTGACCTTTTTTGACCTTCTGACCTAGTCTGACTATAACGAATGAATGGCGTCCGCTACAGTATTGGATTCATTTTTCCGCATTCCCAGCATCAAGATTGCCATTATAACAACAAGAACGGCTACTAACATAAATGGAATATGTTTGTCCACCTGATAGAGTGTCGTTGTAAGTAACGGAGTAATGACGGCGGATATCCCCTGAATTGCTGCTACCATCCCCGCTGCACCTCCCTGCTGTTCTTTGCTGACCGCGAGCGAAGCACCTGCCATGAACCCCGGCATCATCAGACCCGAACCCAAGCCGAACAGGAAGAATGAGAGATAATACATGTACAACACATTGAAGACCAGAAACAGGATCATGCTTGCGATCAGAAAAAGGGACCCGAGCAAAATCATTGGACGCGGCTGCCATTTCAACCACTTCATCTGAATGACCTGCATGATCAACATGGCTGCTCCAGAGAACATGAGTCCAAACGAAACCATGCGGGCCGTCGCCGCCGGGGAGAGGGCCAGTTGATCCTGAAAATAAAATCCCCCGACAACCTGCAATGTCATGATGCCAATCATCGTAACCAAGCCCGCTGCAAGGTACATTCGTAACCCACGTTGGAGAGGGTTGACTTTAGGCGGCTTTGCCTGAATGACCGGTTTGGCTGCTGGAATTAACAACAAGGCGATAATAAATGCAGCGATCGCTATAAAAATGCCAAAATAAAGCGGCCACAGCAGACCGATGATAGTAAATGCTCCTGCGATAGCAGGCCCAAATACAAGGCCGAGTCCATTCGCAGCGCTGATAATCGCCATCCCGCTTCCCCGTTCCTCCCCCTCTGTCACATCACCCATATAGGCCTGGGCAGAAGAGAGCACGGCCGGAATGAACATGCTGATCAGACTGCGCGTCACAATCAGAAGGGTAAGCAATACGCCTCCTCCGATCCATGCATTCAATCCCCCATACAATGCCATAGCAAATAACGCACAGCTAACAGCCATACCTATGAATCCAATCAATATGATGGGTTTTCTGCCCTTCAAATCACTGAATCTGCCCCATACCGGAGCCATTACAGCCATCATAATGGAACCCAGCGAAATAATAAGACCGGAATGGCTTTCTTTCATGCCTAACTCCCGAATAAGCGGTGGCATAATGGGTGCAATCAGCATCAGACCCAACATGGCTGCAAATACGCTAAAAAAAATACTTCCTCTGATTCTGTTCATGCTCATACACTCCTCTATATTTCAGTACAGTATCCACTGTACCTGGAGTATACAAGGCTGAGAGAATCCCCACTGCCTCTATACGGAACAATTCACGGCAAGCCGGATTTATTTAATAAATCTTTTTCATCTCAGAGGGCTTCACGCCGAATTTGCGATAAAATTGCTGCGAAAAGGCACTGACATTACTGTAACCGACCGCTATGGCGGCCTCGGTCACGTTATTATCCTGATTGCGCAGCAGCTTCATGGCGTTATCGAGACGAACCTGACGCAAATATTCGAAGACCGTGCTTCCGAAAAGCGCCTTGAATCCTTTTTTTAATTTAAAATCGTTAAGACCCACTTGTCTGGACAAGGCTAGCAAGGATGGAGGATCTACCATGCAAGCCTCCATAATCTCCCGTGCCGTATGTAACTTCCGGATGTCCTCTCTGGAGAATCCCGCGGGGATTGGCGCCAGATCAAACAGTTGGATCATAAATCGATTCAAGATCTCCAAGGCTGTCGCTTCCATCATTAAGGATGATCGGTAACTGTTGTTTAATTCCGCAATCAGACTGTCAATCATCGTTCGTATTCGGTTATCCAGTTGAAATACAATCGGCTTGAACACTTTTCGTCCCAACACCTGTTTAAAATCAATGGACTTGAAACTGCCCAGTTGTGCTGCTGCATAATTGAACAGATTCACCGGAATTCCCAGTGAAAAAGAAGTATACGGTTCCCTGGCAGGAGGATGGAACCACGCTTCGAAATCATGCATGAAAATGAGGGCACCTTGCCCAATGGATAACGAATACTCTTGTCCAGAGATATCGACATGCCGTTGACCCGCCAAGGCAAATTGTAACTCCACTACGGGCGTCTCGGACGCAAAGTACGTCGGGCATGGCTGATAATACTCTACATGAGAACATAGAATCTCGATGCCACTGTATGTGGTCAGTCTCTTTATACTTCCACTGCCCGCCTTAGCGGAGATCAGGTATGTATGTTCATCTTGCTGACTGTAGGGGTCCCGGGTTAAATAATGCTGATACATGATGCCTAATGCATCATCAGTACGCATGGTAGTCACCTCGCTATAACTGATCAGACTATCAGTAAAGAAAGCCTGAATTAATTGATAATGATTCTCAATTAATTCTACCGCAATTTCTCTTTTTCGACCAGTCCTATATGTATGAAGGTTCCCGTCTAACCTTTTACACAATTCAACATGCTTTTTTACCATTGCTTAACGTTTCTTTCTTATACTGAAGCAGTTGTACATGCCATCACACACGAAACCATAAAGGGGATCTGGAACATTGAAAAAGAGAAATCAATGGCTCGCCGTTCTGTCGATGACTGCCATTCTTACTGCAGGAGCAACCAGCTACACATCAATGATTCATGCTGCTGATGCAACTAAAACCACCAACGATCATGTCGTACTGCGTACAGCCATCCAAAATATGCAGGGTACGGTCACA